>NZ_CP173611.1:0-4910000 GCF_045037865.1 Pseudomonas sp. M20 | reverse complement strand
AATCGCTAGTAATCGTGAATCAGAATGTCACGGTGAATACGTTCCCGGGCCTTGTACACACCGCCCGTCACACCATGGGAGTGGGTTGCACCAGAAGTAGCTAGTCTAACCTTCGGGAGGACGGTTACCACGGTGTGATTCATGACTGGGGTGAAGTCGTAACAAGGTAGCCGTAGGGGAACCTGCGGCTGGATCACCTCCTTAATCGACGACATCAGCTGCTCCATAAGTTCCCACACGAATTGCTTGATTCATTGAAGAAGACGAAAGAAGCAGCCCGAAATTGGGTCTGTAGCTCAGTTGGTTAGAGCGCACCCCTGATAAGGGTGAGGTCGGCAGTTCGAATCTGCCCAGACCCACCAATTTTGTGTGGGAAACGCCTGTAGAAATACGGGGCCATAGCTCAGCTGGGAGAGCGCCTGCCTTGCACGCAGGAGGTCAACGGTTCGATCCCGTTTGGCTCCACCACTACTGCTTCTAAAGTTTGAAAGCTTAGAAATGAGCATTCCATCGTTGTGATGATGAATGTTGATTTCTAGTCTTTGACTAGTTCGTTCTTTAAAAATTTGGGTATGTGATAGAAAGATAGACTGAACGTTACTTTCACTGGTAACGGATCAGGCTAAGGTAAAATTTGTGAGTTCTCTTAGTTGAGAAATTCGAATTTTCGGCGAATGTCGTCTTCACAGTATAACCAGATTGCTTGGGGTTATATGGTCAAGTGAAGAAGCGCATACGGTGGATGCCTTGGCAGTCAGAGGCGATGAAAGACGTGGTAGCCTGCGAAAAGCTTCGGGGAGTCGGCAAACAGACTTTGATCCGGAGATGTCTGAATGGGGGAACCCAGCCATCATAAGATGGTTATCTTGTACTGAATACATAGGTGCAAGAGGCGAACCAGGGGAACTGAAACATCTAAGTACCCTGAGGAAAAGAAATCAACCGAGATTCCCTTAGTAGTGGCGAGCGAACGGGGACTAGCCCTTAAGTGGCTTTGAGATTAGCGGAACGCTCTGGAAAGTGCGGCCATAGTGGGTGATAGCCCTGTACGCGAAAATCTCTTAGTCATGAAATCGAGTAGGACGGAGCACGAGAAACTTTGTCTGAATATGGGGGGACCATCCTCCAAGGCTAAATACTACTGACTGACCGATAGTGAACTAGTACCGTGAGGGAAAGGCGAAAAGAACCCCGGAGAGGGGAGTGAAATAGATCCTGAAACCGTATGCGTACAAGCAGTGGGAGCCCACTTTGTTGGGTGACTGCGTACCTTTTGTATAATGGGTCAGCGACTTATTTTCAGTGGCGAGCTTAACCGAATAGGGGAGGCGTAGCGAAAGCGAGTCTTAATAGGGCGTCTAGTCGCTGGGAATAGACCCGAAACCGGGCGATCTATCCATGGGCAGGTTGAAGGTTGGGTAACACTAACTGGAGGACCGAACCGACTACCGTTGAAAAGTTAGCGGATGACCTGTGGATCGGAGTGAAAGGCTAATCAAGCTCGGAGATAGCTGGTTCTCCTCGAAAGCTATTTAGGTAGCGCCTCATGTATCACTGTAGGGGGTAGAGCACTGTTTCGGCTAGGGGGTCATCCCGACTTACCAAACCGATGCAAACTCCGAATACCTACAAGTGCCGAGCATGGGAGACACACGGCGGGTGCTAACGTCCGTCGTGAAAAGGGAAACAACCCAGACCGTCAGCTAAGGTCCCAAAGTTATGGTTAAGTGGGAAACGATGTGGGAAGGCTTAGACAGCTAGGAGGTTGGCTTAGAAGCAGCCACCCTTTAAAGAAAGCGTAATAGCTCACTAGTCGAGTCGGCCTGCGCGGAAGATGTAACGGGGCTCAAACCATACACCGAAGCTACGGGTATCATCTTCGGATGATGCGGTAGAGGAGCGTTCTGTAAGCCTGTGAAGGTGAGTTGAGAAGCTTGCTGGAGGTATCAGAAGTGCGAATGCTGACATGAGTAACGACAATGGGTGTGAAAAACACCCACGCCGAAAGACCAAGGTTTCCTGCGCAACGTTAATCGACGCAGGGTTAGTCGGTCCCTAAGGCGAGGCTGAAAAGCGTAGTCGATGGAAAACAGGTTAATATTCCTGTACTTCTGGTTATTGCGATGGAGGGACGGAGAAGGCTAGGCCAGCTTGGCGTTGGTTGTCCAAGTTTAAGGTGGTAGGCTGAGATCTTAGGTAAATCCGGGATCTTAAGGCCGAGAGCTGATGACGAGTGTTCTTTTAGAACACGAAGTGGTTGATGCCATGCTTCCAAGAAAAGCTTCTAAGCTTCAGGTAACCAGGAACCGTACCCCAAACCGACACAGGTGGTTGGGTAGAGAATACCAAGGCGCTTGAGAGAACTCGGGTGAAGGAACTAGGCAAAATGGCACCGTAACTTCGGGAGAAGGTGCGCCGGTGAGGGTGAAGGACTTGCTCCGTAAGCTCATGCCGGTCGAAGATACCAGGCCGCTGCGACTGTTTATTAAAAACACAGCACTCTGCAAACACGAAAGTGGACGTATAGGGTGTGACGCCTGCCCGGTGCCGGAAGGTTAATTGATGGGGTTAGCTAACGCGAAGCTCTTGATCGAAGCCCCGGTAAACGGCGGCCGTAACTATAACGGTCCTAAGGTAGCGAAATTCCTTGTCGGGTAAGTTCCGACCTGCACGAATGGCGTAACGATGGCGGCGCTGTCTCCACCCGAGACTCAGTGAAATTGAAATCGCTGTGAAGATGCAGTGTATCCGCGGCTAGACGGAAAGACCCCGTGAACCTTTACTATAGCTTTGCACTGGACTTTGAATTTGCTTGTGTAGGATAGGTGGGAGGCTTTGAAGCGTGGACGCCAGTTCGCGTGGAGCCATCCTTGAAATACCACCCTGGCAACTTTGAGGTTCTAACTCAGGTCCGTTATCCGGATCGAGGACAGTGTATGGTGGGTAGTTTGACTGGGGCGGTCTCCTCCTAAAGAGTAACGGAGGAGTACGAAGGTGCGCTCAGACCGGTCGGAAATCGGTCGTAGAGTATAAAGGCAAAAGCGCGCTTGACTGCGAGACAGACACGTCGAGCAGGTACGAAAGTAGGTCTTAGTGATCCGGTGGTTCTGTATGGAAGGGCCATCGCTCAACGGATAAAAGGTACTCCGGGGATAACAGGCTGATACCGCCCAAGAGTTCATATCGACGGCGGTGTTTGGCACCTCGATGTCGGCTCATCACATCCTGGGGCTGAAGCCGGTCCCAAGGGTATGGCTGTTCGCCATTTAAAGTGGTACGCGAGCTGGGTTTAGAACGTCGTGAGACAGTTCGGTCCCTATCTGCCGTGGACGTTTGAGATTTGAGAGGGGCTGCTCCTAGTACGAGAGGACCGGAGTGGACGAACCTCTGGTGTTCCGGTTGTCACGCCAGTGGCATTGCCGGGTAGCTATGTTCGGGAAAGATAACCGCTGAAAGCATCTAAGCGGGAAACTTGCCTCAAGATGAGATCTCACTGGAACCTTGAGTTCCCTGAAGGGCCGTCGAAGACTACGACGTTGATAGGTTGGGTGTGTAAGCGCTGTGAGGCGTTGAGCTAACCAATACTAATTGCCCGTGAGGCTTGACCATATAACACCCAAGCAATTTGCGAACTCGAGAGAGACCAGATTGCGGTGTGTGAAGACGAAACGAACCGAAAGTTCGATGTTCACAAAACACCAGCTGTCACATACCCAATTTGCTGAAGCGAGGCCATCTGGTCACGACTCAGTACCCGAATTTCTTGACGACCATAGAGCGTTGGAACCACCTGATCCCATCCCGAACTCAGCAGTGAAACGATGCATCGCCGATGGTAGTGTGGGGTTTCCCCATGTGAGAGTAGGTCATCGTCAAGATTAAATTCCGAAACCCCAATTGCGAAAGCAGTTGGGGTTTTGTTTTGTCCGCAGGAAAGTTCTTACAGCATTCACAGGCGCTGTCCGGCTTTCACAATCTGCCGAGAATGCTAAGGTTCTGCCCTGGCTTTTGTACTTTTCCAAGGAAACCTTTATGCCGGACGCTCAGTCCCTCAACGCTGCATTCATGGTGGTTCAGAGTAATAGCCTGGACGAACTGCGCAGCCTTGTGATCAGCATAATGCGACGTTACCCACTGGCTCCCCTGGAAAACGAAATAGCGCTGGTACAGAGCAATGGTATCGCCCAATGGCTCAAATTGGCCTTGGCTGAAGACCCTGAGGAAGATGATCTCGGCGGTTGCGGTATCGCGGCAGCGATTGATGTGCAACTGCCGGGCAGTTTCATGTGGCAGCTGTACCGCATGGTACTGGGCCGAGATGAAATTCCTCCCAAATCCCTGCTCGATAAAGCCCCGCTGACCTGGCGCCTCATGCGCCTGCTCCCCCAGGTTATTGATCGCCCACATTTCGAGCCGTTGCAACGCTTCCTCTCCCATGACACCGACCTGCGCAAGCGTTATCAATTGTCCGAACGCTTGGCGGATCTGTTCGATCAGTATCAGGTTTATCGGGCCGACTGGCTGGAGGACTGGGCCGAAGGTCGGCATCAGTTGCGTAGCGTCAGGGGAGAAGTAAAAGCGCTGACTCCGACCAGTTGCTGGCAGGCAGAGTTGTGGCGTGCGCTGCTGGATGACGTGGGGGAACAGGGTATGGCACAGAGTCGTGCCGGCGTTCACCAACGGTTCATCGAACGCATCAACAATCTTGCCGAAGCTCCCGCGGGATTGCCTTCGCGGGTAATCGTTTTCGGTATTTCTTCGCTGCCAGCCCAGGTGCTTGAAGCACTGGCCGGGCTTGCGCGTTTCAGTCAGGTCCTGCTGTGTGTTCACAACCCGTGCCGACACCACTGGGCCGATATTGTCGCCGACAAGGATCTGCTGCGGCATCAATACAAGCGGCAATCGCGCAAGACTGGAATGCCCACAGTGCTGGACCCTGATGCACTGCATCAACACGCTCATCCGCTATTGGCCGCATGGGGTAAACAAGGCCGGGATTACATCAACCTGCTCGACAGTTATGACGACCCCAACAGCTATCGGGCGGCTTTTCGCGATGGCCGCATAGACCTGTTCAGCGACACTCAGCCGCACAACCTGCTCAATCAATTACAGGACGACATCCTGGAGTTGCGCCCACTCAATGAAACCCGCGAACACTGGCCCGCTGTTGATCTGGTACATGACGAGTCGATCCGTTTTCACATTGCCCACAGCGCTCAGCGTGAAGTCGAAATACTGCACGACCAACTCCTGTCGCGCTTCAGCGCCAATCCAGATCTGCGTCCTCGCGATGTGATCGTGATGGTGCCTGACATTGATAGCTACGCACCGCATATCCGCGCGGTGTTTGGTCAGCTTGATCGCCACGATGCCCGGTTCATTCCATTCACATTGGCGGATCAGGGACAGCGAGGTCGTGATCCACTGCTGATCGCAGTCGAACACCTGCTCAAGCTTCCCGACAGTCGCTTTCCGGTCAGTGAAATCCTCGACCTGCTCGACGTGCCTGCACTTCGCGCGCGCTTTGGTGTTGAGGAGCGCGACTTGCCAACACTGCACCGCTGGATAGAAGGCGCAGGTGTACGCTGGGGCATGAATGCCGAGCAACGCGCGGGCCTGGGTTTACCCGACGAGCTCGAGCAAAACAGCTGGCATTTCGGTCTGCGCCGCATGCTTCTGGGCTACGCCGTAGGCAGCGCCAATGCGTGTGAAGGGATTGAACCTTATGATGAAATTGGTGGACTCGACGCCGCACTGATCGGGCCGTTGGTGGCCCTGCTCGATGCCTTGGAACTTGCCCATCAGCAGCTCACCCAGCCCGCTCAACCCAAGGAGTGGGGCTATCGATTGCAAGCGCTGATGCAACTGTTCTTCAAAGCCAGCAACGAGCATGACGACTACTTGTTGACCCAGCTGGAAGAGCTTCGCGAAACCTGGCTGGAAACATGTGAGGCTGTAGGTCTGACGGATGAGTTACCACTGACAGTCGTTCGCGAAGCCTGGCTCGCCGGCCTTGATCAGGGGCGTCTGTCTCAGCGCTTCCTGGCCGGTGCCGTGAACTTTTGTACGCTGATGCCCATGCGCGCCATTCCATTCAAACTGGTCTGCCTGCTGGGGATGAATGACGGCGACTATCCCCGTGCACAGCCGCCGCTGGATTTCGATCTCATGGGCAGCGATTACCGTCCGGGAGATCGCTCGCGGCGTGAAGACGACCGTTATCTTTTGCTCGAGGCGCTGTTGTCTGCACGTCATCAGCTCTATATCAGTTGGGTCGGCCGCAGCATCCGCGATAACAGTGAGCGACCGGCCTCCGTGTTGATCGGCCAGTTGCGCGATCACCTCGCCAGCGGTTGGCGATTGCTCGATGAAAACCGCGATCTGCTTAGTGCCATGACGCAAGAGCACCCGCTGCAGCCGTTCAGTGCGCGCTATTTTCATGAAGGCGATCAACTCTTCAGCTATGCCAGCGAATGGCAGGTTCTGCATCAACAGCACGAATCTCAAAACGAAGCACAGTTACTCAGCCCTTATGTGCAAGAGGAACCGTTGAGCCTCGCGTTGTTGCAGGACTTTTTGCGCAACCCGGTTCGGCATTTTTTCACCCAACGCCTCAAAGTGTATTTCGAGGCCGCCGAAGCACCGCTAGCCGATGAGGAACCCTTCGTACTGGACGCATTGCAGCGCTACACACTCAGCGACAGTCTGCTCGAAGCCGCACTCAGGCAGCCGGACAATGTCGATCAGGCGCTGACTGCCCAAGCCCGACGTCTGCAGAATAGCGGTCTGCTACCAATGGCCGGGTTCGGCGAGTGCCTGCAACGTGAGCTGATCGAACCTTTGCCGGATTTGCTACAGCGTTATCAACAACTGCTGACGCTTTGGCCCGTCCCTTTGAGCAGCGCGATGCCGGTCAACCTTGAATTGCAGGGTTTGCGTCTGGAAGGATGGCTTGCGGGTTTGCATCAGCGTGCCGATGGGGGGCTGTTGTCGGTCACCACTATTCCCAACAGCATTGGCTCGATCAAAAGCCGCAAATGGCATCGCCTGACCAAACCGTGGGTCAATCATCTGGTGGCCTGCGCCAGCGGGCTTTCCTTGAGCACTGCGTTGGTAGCCAGCGACGACACGTTGTTGCTTGAACCCATGGCGCGAGAACGAGCGATAGGTTTCCTTGGCGATTTGCTCCTCGCCTGGCAGGCAGGCATGCGACAGCCACTGCCGATCGCAGTAAAAACCGCTTTTTCGTGGCTTTCCCAGACTGACCCGCTGAAGGCCGAAGCGGCAGCGCGTAAAGCCTATGAAGGTGACGGGCAGACCAGCGAAGGTGAGCGCCGCGAGAGCCCTGCGTTGTCCCGGCAATATTCCGACTTCGATGCATTGCTTGAGGACGAAACCTTCTCCGGCTGGTGCAACGCGTTGTATCGCCCCCTGCTTGAAGCACCGTGGCGTTCACTGTCCACTGAAGGGGCTCGAACATGAGTACCAAGACACCCCTTGCCCTGGCCTTTCCGTTACGGGGCAGCCAGTTGATCGAAGCCAGTGCCGGTACCGGTAAAACCTTCACGATTTCTGCGCTCTACCTGCGGCTTATTTTGGGGCATGGTGACGAGGCGAGCGGATTCGGCCGCGAATTGTTGCCGCCGCAGATTCTCGTGGTGACCTTCACCGATGCCGCGACCAAGGAACTGCGTGAGCGCATACGCACGCGCCTGGCTGAAGCCGCTCGATTTTTTCGCGACGAAACGCCTGCACCCGATGGACTGATCGCCGAATTACGTGATCAGTTCGACGCTCAACAGTGGCCCGGTTGTGCCAACCGCCTCGATGTCGCTGCGCAATGGATGGACGAGGCCGCCGTTTCGACCATCCACAGTTGGTGTCAGCGCATGCTGCGTGAGCACGCGTTCGACAGCGGCAGCTTGTTCACTCAATCCCTGGAAACCGATCACAGCGACTTGCTCGGCGAAGTGTTGCGCGATTACTGGCGGCTGTTCTGTTACCCGATGCAGGACGATGCGTTGAATTGGGTTCGCAGCAACTGGGGCGGGCCGGCGGCCTTGTTGCCTCGCGTGCGCGGGCTGTTCGCCAGTGAGCGTGACAGCGACGAAGGAAAGGCTCCCGCAGAGCTGATCGATGAATGCCTGCAAGAACGCCGTGCAGCGCTGATCGAACTGAAAATGCCATGGCGTCAGTGGGCAGACGAATTGCTCGCCATCTGCCATCAAGGTGTTGCGAGCAAATCCGTCGACGGGCGCAAAATGCAGGCGCGTTACTTCGAGCCCTGGTTTGAAAAGCTCAAGGCATGGGCCGAAGACGAGTCCCTGGAGCAACTGGATATCGGCACCGGTTTCACCCGACTGACCCCCGACGGCATGGCCGAAGCGTGGAAAGGTCAGGCCCCGAGCCACCCGGGCCTGGACGCCATGCCGAAACTCAAATCGAGCCTCGATGCATTGCCGACCCCCGATGCCGCTGTACTGCAACATGCCGCCAAATGGGTAGGCGCACGCTTTGAAGAAGAGAAGCGGCGTCGCGCCGAGATGGGCTTCGACGACATGTTGTTGCGCCTTGATGCAGCTTTGCAATCCGACGGGGGCGAGCGTCTTGCGACGTTGATTCGCGAACAGTTCCCGGTCGCGCTGATCGACGAGTTTCAGGACACTGACCCGGTGCAGTACCGAATCTTTGAAAGCATCTATCGCATTGAGGAAAACAGTCCTGACACCGGGCTGTTTCTGATCGGTGATCCGAAGCAGGCGATCTACGCTTTTCGCGGTGCAGACATCTACACCTACCTGCGCGCACGTCAGGCCACTACTGGTCGGCTGCATACGCTGGGCACCAACTTCCGTTCCAGCCACGGCATGGTCAACGCGGTCAATCATGTATTCGCACGTGCCGAGTCCCGAGAGCAGGGACGCGGCGCGTTTTTGTTCCGCGAGAAAAACGGCGAGAACCCGGTGCCGTTCCTGCCCGTGGAATCTCAGGGCCGCAACGAACGGCTGCAGGTTGCCGGTCAGGAAGTCGCGGCGCTGAATGTCTGGCACTTGTCCAGCGATCAGCCACTGTCCGGCGTTGTCTATCGCCAGCAATTGGCAGCCGCGTGCGCCAGCGAAATCACCGCGCTGCTCAATGGCGGGCAAAGCGCTAACGCGGGGTTCGTGCAGGATGGCAAAGACTTCAGAGGTCTGAGGCCGTCCGACATTGCGATTCTCGTGCGCGACGGCAAAGAAGCCCAGGCCGTCCGCAGTGAACTCGCCGCCCGCGGCGTGCGCAGTGTTTATCTGTCGGACAAGGATTCGGTGTTCGCGGCGCAAGAGGCTCACGACCTGTTGTCCTGGCTCAAGGCCTGTGCCGAACCGGATGTCGAACGTTCCCTGAAAGCCGCGCTGGCCTGTATCACCCTGAACCTGCCACTGGCAGAGCTGGAACGTCTGAACCAGGACGAACTGGTATGGGAAACCCGGGTCATGCAGTTCCGTGGCTATCGCGAGCTATGGCGCAAACAAGGTGTACTGCCGATGTTGCGCCGCCTGCTGCATGACTTCCATCTGCCGCAAACCTTGATGACACGCACGGATGGCGAGCGGGTACTGACCAACCTTTTGCACCTGTCGGAATTGATGCAGCAAGCGGCTGCGGAGCTGGACGGTGAACAAGCGCTGATTCGTCATCTGGCTGAACTGCTGGCTGTGTCCGGTCAGGCTGGCGAAGAGCAGATTCTGCGCCTGGAAAGTGACGAGCAACTGGTCAAAGTCGTGACCATCCACAAGTCCAAAGGCCTGGAATATCCCTTGGTGTTCCTGCCGTTCATTTGCTCGGCGAAACCGGTAGATGGCAGTCGCTTGCCACTGCATTACCACGATGCCGAGGGCAAGGCCCAGGTGAGTCTGAAACCAACCGCTGAGCTGATTGCGCAAGCGGACGACGAACGCCTGGCCGAAGACCTGCGCTTGCTCTACGTTGCCCTCACCCGCGCGCAGCACGCCTGCTGGTTGGGCGTGACGGACCTCAAGCGAGGCAATAACAACAGTTCGGTGCTGCACCTTTCGGCACTGGGTTATCTGCTCGGCGGTGGCACATCGCTGGGCGAGTCCAGCGAACTGAAACGCTGGCTGCAAGACCTGCAACAAGACTGCCCGTCCATCCACATCGATGAAATGCCACAACCCACCGACGAGCATTACCAGCCGCCACGCAATGACGCCGTGCTGAGTGCCACGCTGTTGCCCAAGCGCAAGGCCAGTGAAAACTGGTGGATCGCTTCCTACAGCGCATTGCGCATCAGCGACGTATTGAGTGTCGGCAGCGATGAAGCGCCGGACAGCCCGCAAGCGCAAAAGCTGTTTGATGACGAACGCCTGGACCCCGACGCCCCGCGAGAAATCATTGCCGGCGGCGCCGATATCCACCGCTTTCCTCGTGGCCCAAATCCAGGAACGTTTCTTCACGGTTTGCTGGAGTGGGCCGGTGATGACGGCTTTGCGGTTACCCGCGAGGCGCTGGAAGATGCGATTGCCCGTCGCTGTAACTTGCGTGGCTGGGAAGGCTGGATCACCACCCTGAGTGACTGGCTGCAGCATCTGCTCAAGTCGCCACTGCCAGTTGCAGGTGGTCAGCCGCCTGTTGTTCTAGAACAACTGAAGCAATATCGGGTCGAGATGGAGTTCTGGTTCGCCAGCCATAAAGTCGATGTCCTCAAACTCGACGAACTGGTGCGTCAGCACACTCACAGCGGCGTGGCCCGCGTGGCGGCAGAACCGGTGCAACTCAACGGCATGTTCAAAGGCTTTATCGACCTGACCTTTGAACACAATGGCCGTTACTACGTGGCCGACTACAAATCCAACTGGCTCGGCGTGGATGATCTGGCCTACACCGAGCAGGCCATGGAACTGTCGATCCTCGACAACCGTTATGACCTGCAATACGTGTTGTACCTGCTGGCGTTGCACCGCCAACTCAAGGCCCGGCTGCCTGATTACGATTACGACCGGCATGTCGGCGGGGCGTTGTATCTGTTTCTGCGCGGTACTCGCGCCGACAGTCGCGGTGTCTATTTTGTACGTCCGCCCCGTGAGCTTATCGAGCGCCTCGACCGGATGTTCCAAGGCAAACCCGAACCCAAGACCGAACCCGCCTGGGAACAGGGAGTCCTGCTATGAGCCGCACCTTTGCCGATCTGCTCCCTACACCGCTGGCTGCTGACAGTCTGTCGAAGTTATCGCCCCTTACCAGTGCCGATGACCTGTTGATCTTGTTGACCCGGTGGGTCGAGCGCGGCTGGCTGCGTGCGCTGGACAAAGCATTCGTCGCGTTCCTTCACGAACTTGATCGCGATACGGATCCGCTGGTGCTGCTCGCTGCTGCTCTGACCAGTCATCAACTTGGCCACGGTCATGTCTGTCTTGATCTTTATGAAACCCTGAAAGCGCCCGACTTCGCGCTGTCGCTACCCCCCGAAGGAGACGTGCAAGGTGGTGTCTTGTTGCTGCCTTCGCAATTGCTCGAGGCGCTCGATGGTGCTCACTGGTGCAAGGTTCTAGCGGGCAGCTCTCTGGTCGCACTGGCCGCGGATAGCAGCGATTCAGCACAACAACGTCCGTTGGTAATCTCGGGAAAACGCCTGTATCTGCGACGCTACTGGGCTTACGAACGGCGCATCGATACCGCGTTGCGTCAGCGTCTGCAGCAAGTGGAGCCGACGCCGGACGATCTGCCGCAGCGCTTGAACGAGCTGTTCGGATCAGCGAAAACGGGTGAAGTGATCGACTGGCAGAAACTCGCCTGCGCCCTTGCTACTCGTGGTGCCTTCAGCATCGTCACCGGCGGTCCGGGCACCGGCAAAACCACCACCGTGGTGCGTTTGCTGGCCTTGCTTCAAGCGCCCGCAGTCGCCGCAGACCAACCGCTGCGGATTCGCCTGGCGGCACCGACGGGCAAGGCTGCGGCGCGGTTGACCGAGTCCATCAGTCAGCAAGTGCAGTCGCTCGAAGTCAGCGAAGAGGTGCGGGCGAAGATTCCTTGCGACGTCACCACCGTGCACCGTCTGCTGGGCAGTCGTCCTGGCACCCGGCACTTCCGTCACCATGCCGGCAACCGCCTGCCCCTGGATGTGCTGGTGGTCGACGAAGCCTCGATGATCGACCTGGAAATGATGGCCAATCTGCTCGATGCCTTGCCTCCCCATGCACGGCTGGTCTTGCTGGGCGACAAGGATCAATTGGCCTCTGTGGAGGCCGGCGCGGTGCTGGGGGATTTGTGCCGAGACGCCGAGAGTGGCTGGTACAACCCGCAGACCCGACAGTGGCTGGAGTCGGTCAGCGGTGAGTCGCTGCAGGACAGTGGCTTGCATGAAGATGTCGATGGCACCCACCCGCTGGCCCAGCAAGTGGTGATGCTGCGCCACTCCCGGCGCTTCGGTGAGGGCAGTGGGATTGGTCAGCTCGCGCGTCGGGTCAACCAACAGTTGCCGGATGAAGCGCGCCAGTTGCTCACGGCTGGGCACTATGACGATGTGTATTCGCTGCCGCTCAAGGGCGAACACGATCACAAGCTCGAGCGCCTGTTGCTTGAGGGACATGGCGACGGCCCACAAGGCTATCGCCATTATCTGAGCGTGCTGCGTGATCAGCGTCCACCCTTGGGTCGGCCACTCGAACATCCGGACTGGGTCATTTGGGCCCGCGAAGTCTTGCAGGCGTTCGACACCTTCCAGTTGCTGTGTGCCGTGCGCAAAGGGCCGTGGGGCGTCGAAGGTCTGAATCAACGGATCACCGCCGCGCTGCTCAAAGCACGTCTGATCGAAAACGATCAGCAATGGTACGAAGGACGGCCAGTGCTGATGACTCGCAATGATTATGGTCTGGGCTTGATGAACGGCGACATCGGCATCGCCCTCAAACTGCCCGAGCGCGAAGGACCCGACGCCGGCAAACCGGTGTTGCGCGTGGCGTTCCCGCGTAACGATGGTCAGGGCGGCGTGCGCTTCGTATTGCCGAGCCGGCTCAATGACGTCGAAACCGTCTACGCCATGACGGTGCACAAGTCCCAGGGCTCGGAATTTGCCCACACGGCGCTGATTCTGCCCGATGCCTTGAATCCGGTGCTGACCAAAGAATTGATCTACACCGGAATCACCCGCGCCAAGCATTGGTTCACGCTGATCGAATCGCGCCCGGGGGTGTTCGAGGAGGCGGTGCAGCGCAGGGTCAAACGCCTGAGCGGGTTGATGCTGGAACTGGAGGAGGGCGCCGTGCCTCGGGGGTGAAAATCCCTGCGATTGGCGGCGATTACTGACCAACCGGTCAGAGGTCGCTGTCTCGCTGGCGTTTCAGCGCTGTGCTATCGTTGCGGCATCATTTCGCTACGATCCAAGAGAATCCCTGCATGAAGGTGTCTGTCTGGGCGACAGGGCGCGTAGTTGTCTGCAAGCACGCGTTGCTTGTTGCTCTGCTCTGGATGTTGACGGGCGCGGCTGTCGCGCAGCCGCAGGCGCCGACGGGCATGGCCGAGCAACGGGCCAAATCTGTCACGCAGGTTGTTCTTGGTATTCTCAGTTACGCGCGCTGGCCGGTGGAACCGGCGCAATTGCGCCTGTGCATCGTTGGTCCGACCGAATACACCGACGATCTGGTCAAAGGCACCACGCAAGCCACCGGCCGGCCTGTCACCGTACGTCGCCTGCTGGCCGACAACCCGGCGATCGTCAGCGAATGCGATGCGGTGTACATCGGCAAACTCACCGCGGATGAACGCACTCGCTTGTTCGCTTCGCTGATCGGTCACCCGGTGCTGAGCATCAGCGAAGGTGGCGATCAATGCACCGTCGGCAGCCTGTTCTGTCTGCGCGTTGGCGATGATCAGGTGTCCTTCGAGGTCAATCTCGACTCCGTTGCCCGCAGTGGCGTGCGCATTCACCCCAGCGTGCTGCAATTGTCGCGTCGTAAACCGGCGGCGCCATGAACCTGTTCAGATCGAATAGCCGCCCAACGCTGGGCTCGGTCATTGGCCGAGGGCATTTGACGGTCGCGCTGGTGGGCGTGGCGATGGCCAGCGTTTCGCTGACGTTGCTCGGCGTACTGGCTTTACGGGTGTACGCCGATCACAACCTGCACTTGATCGCCCGTTCGATCAGCTACACCGTGGAAGCCGCGGTGGTGTTCAACGACAAGACCGCCGCCAACGAATCGCTGGCGCTGATTGCTTCCACCGAAGAGGTCGCTGAAGCCCAGGTGCTGGACAGTCAGGGACAACTGCTCGCGCATTGGCAACGTCCGGAAAACGGTTTGTTCTCTGAGCTGGAAATGCAGATCACCCGCGCCATCCTGGAAAAACCCATCAGCCTGCCGATTGAGCATCAGGACCGTGAAATCGGTCGTGTACTGCTCACCGGACATGGTGGCAGCCTGATGCGCTTTCTGCTCAGCGGTCTGGCGGGGATCATCCTCTGTACCGCGATCAGCGCCTGGGTTGCGCTTCATCTGGCGCGCCGCCAGTTACGCGCGATCACCGGTCCTCTGCGCAGTCTGGCCAATGTGGCTCACGCCGCACGCAGCGAACGAGCGCTGGACCGCCGCGTGCCGCCGGCACAGATCGCCGAACTCGACAATCTCGGCAATGACTTCAACGCCTTGCTCGATGAGCTGGAGTCCTGGCAAACCCATCTACAGAACGAAAACGAAACCCTCGCTCACCAGGCCAGCCACGACAGCCTTACCGGTCTGCCGAATCGTGCTTTTTTCGAAGGACGCTTGATCCGCGCGTTGCGTAATGCCGGCAAACACGATGAGCGCGTTGCCGTGTTGTTTCTCGACAGCGACCGCTTCAAAGGCATCAACGACAACTTCGGCCACGCTGCGGGTGATGCGGTGCTGGTGGCGGTGGCCAATCGCGTTCTTGCGCAGTTGCGTGAAGAGGATCTGGTGGCGCGGCTGGGCGGTGACGAGTTCGCCGTTCTGCTCACGCCGCTGCACAAGGTCGAAGATGCCGAGACCATTGCCGACAAGATCCTCGCCAGCATGGACATGCCCATCGCGCTGCCGGGCGACACCAGTGTGGTGACCTCGCTCAGTATTGGCATTGCGGTTTTCCCTGATCATGGTGCCACGCCCGGGGCCTTGCTCGACGCCGCCGATGCGGCGATGTATCAAGCCAAGCGTCTGTCGCGCGGCGCCCAATTCACGGCCGGGGCGGAACACCCGGTCGATTCCGTTCAAACCAGGAGCTGACTGTCGTGTTCACACTGTCCATTCGATCTTTTTACGCGGCGCTGTTGATGGCCGTACTGGCTCTGACCGGTTGCCAGACCGCACCGCAAAAAGGCCTGACCCCGGCGCAAGTCGCGGTACTCAAACAACAGGGTTTTGAACTGACCGACGAGGGTTGGGAGTTTGGCCTGTCTGGCAAAGTACTGTTCGGTAGCGACGTGGAAAGCCTGAACCCGCAAAGCACCGAGATCGTCGAACGCATCGGCAAGGCCCTGCTGGCTGTTGGCATCGAGCGCGTGCGGGTCGATGGTCATACCGACGCATCGGGCAAGGAAACCTACAATCAGCAACTATCGCTGCGTCGTGCGAAAAGTGTCGCCAACGTGCTGGGCACAGTCGGCATGAAGCAAGAGAACATCCAGCTGCAGGGCCTGGGCAGCAGCGAACCTGTGGCGTCCAATGACACCGCTGCGGGCCGAACGGAAAACCGCCGGGTGTCGATTGTGGTCAGCGCCGACTAATCGGCGAACTGCATCTCACGGGTCTGTCCCATCAACAGACCCTGATTGCGCTCGGTCACCTCGCGGACACACAATTTGAGATTATTACCGCGTGCAGGATGACAGTCCTTGGTGTGGGTGGGCGTCCTTGTCAGCTTTTGAAACCCGGCAGACCATTGTCAGCCCGCCAGTTCTTCAGTATTTCCGTGATTTCTTCTGCTGTATTCTCATCTTTGTTTTCAGGATAAAAAATCAAATCTGAGCCAGCGGGATGACCGATAATCTTTTTGAAATGAAAGATGAGTTTGTCTTCCGTAGCTTCATCGTTGGAGCCAAATTTTATCTCGTTAATGAATTCGATGAATTCAGCTTCTGTGTAATCGGATAGCTTGCTCTTCAAGTCCATTCACTTATTCTCTCTGTGAGTTTCAACATGTCGTTTGGGGGTCATGACTGCAAGGTTATCAACGTTATAAACCTCACCACCGTTCTTGATGTAGACAATATGGTGAATCTCAAAACGCATCCGCTCTCCCGCATGCTCAGATTCGATTGCAATCGGTGCCTTGCCTTCTGATATTTTTCTTTGGTTATCTGCGCAGAACTGTCCCCGTAACACCGGGTCTTTTGAAACCTCAAGCCAGAACGCTCTCCTGAAGTCGTCAAAGTCGTTGAAGGTCCGCCCTCTTAATGCATCGGCAATCTGCGAAGGGATTGGCGAGCCTTCTCCTACGCCAGCACCTGCAAGCCATATGCCCGATACGGGCTGCCCCTTGCCAGTGACGCCGCCTGCATCATAGCGGGCACTGAGCATGATGTAGATTGGTTGAATATCGGTACTTGGGAACCAGATAATTGCATCCTGGTACTCGGGCGGATGCTCAGGGTTCACCAATACCTTGTTGGATTGCTCGGTGGGTGGGTACACCCAAACAGGTGGCAACTGTGGCGAGCCTTCTAGTGCTGGGATGCCCATTACACCGTCACCACTTTCCGCTGGCGTCCAAGTTAGGCCGATACCGTTGCCAATATCTGCGACAAACTTTTCACCGTCCTTCTTGGCCTCGATGACCGGGACATTTTCCCAATCAGTCTTGCCTCCCGTGTAGAAGCCATAGGCGTCCACTGAGCCATCCGGCAAAGTCTTCACATTGACACGTACTCGCGTGCGACCTGTCTTGAGCGATGCGTACTGATCATCCTTATAGAAAGCGCTGTCAGGTGAAATGCTCGTGTTTGGCATCAGCAATGCGATAGTACCGACTACACCGCCAGCAGCAACAACGCGTGATGCTTTTAGCAATTCAAGAGCCAATGATCCGCCCAGACGTTTGGCAATAGTGCCACCAGCGGCAGACCCACCCACCAATTGGAGAGAGGTGCCTTCCGCTGTGATTGCAGACCCAGTAGCCAAAACAGCCCAAAGCCCGTAATCGGCTAGCTTCTCAACCGGAACAAATCCAGAGGGGGATTTGTGATCAATCACACCGTCAGGTAGGTTGCAGCTTTTGGCAAACACGCACCCCATTGTGCTGGGCTTGTCTTCTGGCTTCGGTGCGAGGTCTTTGTATTCCGCCCATCGTTTAGCATGGATATCGACAGGCTCAACACCGCTATTGCGGTAGCCCTTTGGTGGGTTGGGTACATAGCCAGACATGCAGCGTCCTTTCGTCCTTGGGGAATTCCAGCGTGAGGCTGGGGCAGAATGACGTTACCCGGAAGCTCACGCACTGGCTTTAGGACAAATCCCAAAAGCCAAGCTGAATTTCCTGTGTTCCGTGTCATTACTGGGCGGCGAAGCATAACCGTTTAAGTATGACCTAGAGAATGATGGCCTACAGCCACTTCTCCATCAGTAGGCTCCTTTTAGAGTGAGCTAACTTAATAACCCAACTCATAAACATTTTTATAATGTGTATAAGATAATCAGCTAGAAATTCTTGCATCACGGAAAAATTAAATGTTGATGATTTCCAATGTGCTTGTCCTTGCTATAGCCTGTTTGAATTTAATCATTTTTGGCATGTTATTGATGATAAATTTCTTTGCATCATCACGCATGCGGCAACCAAAAATAACAGACTCTACAAAATCGGCTTCATAAGCAATTTTAATAAAATTCTTACCCTTCGGGATGCGGCCCATTGCGTTATTGGCTTGAAATCTATACTCCGACTCATACTCCCATTCATCAAGCTTTGTCCTAAGGGCACGCCAAATTTGATGGCCTAACTCCTCGCCGTCATATGTCTGGTGATAAAGCCGGTGTAAATCTATCGTGTTGAGTTTTGGAATGTGTTTTTGATAAGTGACTTTCTCGGCTTTCATGAATTCTGATTTGAACTCAATGCAGAATCCCTTGTGGGAGTTGGCGTAATGAGACCACATTAGATTGCTAGTGGGGTTCTTCGAAACAGACATAAACGCATAACTATCAATTGTTTCATTGAAGGAGTCTTCTACACCCTTGATTATTTCAAGTCCTCGCGCAGTGAATTTACCTTTGTGTATGCAATCGGAAATAAGTTTTTTACCATCTTTTCCAACAAGGGATTTAAGCTCTTTGAATTCTTTTGGTGTCGGCCGAATTAATTCTATCTTAGAATCAAAAAGGTCGTTGAAATTTGTTCTGCTAGAAAAGATCGCCTGATTATTTAGTAGCGCATCAATCGCCCAGTCCTTAGAAAAGTCGTCAAAATTTGAAATGTTACGATATTTATAAAAATAATTAGGATAGTTCTCACTCATTCAACGCCTCACGCCAACATAAAAAAATCAGGAAGATGCTGCGTCCTCGCAGCTGGTCATAAATTCAAAAGCATCAGCAAGCATAGGGAATTTGTCTTTGATGAGAACTTTGTTCTTGTCGAGCTCAATAACTTTAGCTTTGGCTTTATATGAGGAAAGAAGACTAGAGTCCATTGCGCCAAGAAATATTTGTGCGTCTTTTGGCGTTTCTTCCATCAAGATATTAATGATTCGATCATAATTTACATGCGTTTGCTCTTGCTGGTTTGGCGTATCAATAATAAATGGCGCCTTAACAGCAAGCCCGTGTTTGTAAATGTGATTGATCAATGCCACTTGATATGCAAGCCCACCCCTCGCTGCCTCAGCAGCTCCACCACCTAGAATTTTATTATAATCAAGAGGCGACTTCACACTTGAAAGATTAACGCCTACTGCATTGAGTTTAATAACATATTTGCTCAGCAAATTGACAAACGAATCATCCAGTGCGATTTTAAATTCCTTCTGAATCAATTCCCTTTGATCTTTTTTAAGTTGTCTCTCATCGCCCTCCAAAGCCTCAATTTTTACAATTTTTTCCCCTCTAGAGAAACTAATTATTTTTTCAACCGATTTGGCCGCAATAGCGTGTAGCACTGAAATATGGCCAGTATTCTCCCTTGCAGAATATTTATTGTTTAACTCGCCAATTTTAGCTGTAATTCCTTCAGAGTCAGATCTTAAGCTGTCAATTTTTTTATAAATTTTCTTGAGCTTTCCTGAGATTGTTTCTCCCTGCCTTATAGCTTCATCTTTATCATTTAAGATAGACGTTCTACTGGCTAGAGAATTATCATGCACTGTGCCACAAAGTGGGCACGAAATTGACTCGCCATCAATCCGTTCTACTGAGAATGTATAATCTAATTCAAGCTCTTTGCTGGCCCCTATCACCAGCTGAAGCTGGCTTTCCAGATATTGCCTCTCCACCTGGAGCTCCGCCATAACTCGCAAATTGACCTCCTGAGACTTCTGCAAATCAGACAACTCGACCTCCACCTCCTGCGTCATTTTGAGGAACTCATCCTCATCAGTAGCAAAGTCAAGATATTCCTTAGGAGCGTACTGAGCAATAGTCTCTACTGCTGAGTCAATTCGGTTAACCTCCTCAGCGATAGGAAGCTTCTCGATTCTTTTTTCTGCAATTTTTTTCTCATAGACAAAATGCTGAGATGTCAAATATCCGGTATGAAATTTGATAACTACATTATGCCAAGCACTATACTGATGAAGATTTTCAAACCCATCCCACAGCTTAACCCAGCTTCTTCGTTGGTCAACATAAAATGGTAGGAAATAATAAGAGGGAGGTGGGGCTTCGAGTTTGTTTTTGTTTTCTTTGTTGGGGAGTAAAACTTCAAAGCCAAATAGATTTTGAATAACTTTCGAATACTCCCCAGTGATTTTTGGGTACTTTAAAAAGTCACCACCATCCAAAGACAGGTACATGAAATTTCCAAATCTTGCCACCTTGTGCTTTTTAGCTCCAATTTCGAACTCAAGGAGAACCTTACAATTTAGATCAAGCCACACGTGATCAAGCGATGGCGAGCAACCAAACGCCCACACAATCATTTTAGCAAGCGTGCTCTTCCCAAAACTATTGTCATTCGCGGTTATTAGATTGTATCTGTTCGAGAACTCGAATTGATTTGCAGATTTGTCGGTATCCGAAACCAGTGTAAGGCGTTTTATATATAAGTTTTCCATGCTGTTTATTTCTCAAATTCCTAATGAGTACTTTAAAGTTTTCTGTAGCATCCCCACTCATATGGTCGCCCTCAATATTAACTCGTAGATAATAGCCCCCCTCAGACCGGCACCTTCAAGAAATTTATTTTTGATTTCAGATGGCACCATCTCCTCAATTGCTTCGACTGCCGCCTTTCCGCCTTCGTTATCGAATATTGAAGAGCACTCTCCCGCCAAACTCTGAAGACAATCAGATATAGCGACTTGAACTGTCGACTTTTGAAATCTCTTATTATTTTCGTAGCTCCCTACTGCGCGCCTAAGAGCGGCCTTTTGACCAGCATGTACACCTAAATCCGAACAGATATCGCTAAATAGCTGTTCGTGCAGATCAGGCAAACCTTTTTGAATATTTGCCATCGTGACCTTGTCAACATCTAGACTGGTCAATCCCTTATTTTTCAGGAGCGCATCCCACTCTCTAAAATCATGGACGACAATTCCTTTTCTTCTAAGGTCGTCCATTAGGCTCCGATATATGGTTTGCGGACTACATAAAGCTCCGCTATGCTTACTGTCAACCACGTCAGCGATTTTACTAATCACATAATGATTAAATCCAGAGGAGGGCAGTTGGGGTCTAACGAAATTTAGAATTGTAGGAAGCTCAGTCTTCTTTCCGAACTCCTGGTTCAGCGCGGCTTCGATTTCCGTTATGCACTTATCATGCAAATCACCAACCCGTAAGAGACTTAGGTTTAAGCTTTCATCTTTTAGCTTTAGTGAGAATCCACACGTTGCAACCAAATTTAATTGATTGATTTTTTCTTTAAATGTCTTTCCTTCGACACCATGAAGCATTTTTCCAATTATTGAGTTCTTTTTAGAGTCTTTGGCCCCTTTTGGTCGATAGACCATTTTTTTTAATGTGTATGCGCTGCCAGAAATATTTTTAACCTGGTTGAACTCAAACATTGCATGTTCGGAGCTCAAGGAACTTCCAATAACTACATCCTCATGTAGTTCTACAAATACGACAAATTCGCGGTCTTTACTATATTCATCTAGAGCGCGAAATAGCGCCCAGTGGTATTGGTAATCATACTTTTCAAAAGTACTAGCTCCCGAGGTTTCACGCTGGGTAGCCAGCAGGGGATTTGAATCGCCCATGAATACTTTGCCTCCTTGTGTCAGGGCTGAAGAGGAATCTCAATGCAGCTCTACCGTCGTGCTCTGTGCACTCAGCTTCCAAAAAAGCTCCTTGGGGGCTGATCTACCATTTTCATTGATGATTTTTAACTCAATGGCCACCAAAATCAAATAGCCACTATAGCTCAGATGCAATGAGTCGAAACGGAAGGGGGGGCAGGAGGAAATTGAGCTCCCAAGCAAGTGCTTAATGGATAGGTGGTAACCCCGCTAGCGACGCCTCGACTCGGAGCTGAGTTTCTAGAAGGTCGCGCCCAGTGACCTTCGAGCAGAACACAGCCAATCAAATTGGTGATTCACACTGCCTTTGAAAAGATAGTTCATCCGGCGGTGTAACAAGTGCTGTCACAACTCGTGACACAAGCAATTGCAATCTAGTGCCTTGCGTCGTTACGATTCGGCCACCTGATTCCTTGAAATTCTGACTAGTCAGCGAACTGCATTTCACGGGTCTGCCCCATCAACAGACCCTGATTACGCTCAGTCACCTCCCTGATGTAATCCCACAACAAAGTGATCCGTTTCAACTTCCTCAGATCCTCCCGGCAGTACATCCAGAACTGCCGGGTAATATCGATTTCCTCCGGTAACACCGGCAGCAGGCGCGGGTCCTGTGCGGCGAGGAAGCACGGCAGAATCGCCAGCGAGCGCCCTTGCTGCGCTGCAACGAACTGCGCGATCACGCTGGTGCTGCGCAAGTTGGCGCTGGCGCCGGGCAACACGTTCGCCAGGTACAGCAGCTCCGAGCTGAACGCCAGATCATCCACATAACTGATGAATTGATGCTTGCTCAAGTCTGCCGGGCGGCGGATCGGTGGGTGTTGGTCCAGATAGTCCTGGGTCGCGTAGAGCTGCAAGCGGTAGTCGCAGAGTTTGCAGCACACGTACGGCCCATGCTCCGGGCGTTCCAGCGCAATGACGATGTCGGCCTCGCGCTTGGACAGGCTGATGAAGTGTGGCAGCGGCAGGATGTCCACCGAGATGGCCGGGTAGGCGTCGACGAAATGGCTCAGCTGCGGCGTGATGAAAAAACTGCCGAAGCCTTCCGTGCAACCCATGCGCACATGCCCGGACAACGCCACGCCGGAGCCTGACACCTGCTCGCAAGCCATGTGCAATGTGCTCTCAATCGACTCGGCATAACCGAGCAAACGCTGACCTTCGGTGGTCAGGACGAAGCCGCTGGTCCGCGACTTCTCGAACAGCAAAGTCCCCAATGCCGCCTCCAACGAACTGATCCGCCGCGACACCGTGGTGTAGTCGACAGCCAGCCGTTTGGCAGCAGTGCTGGCCTTGCGGGTGCGGGCGACTTCGAGGAAAAACTTGAGGTCGTCCCAGTTCAGCGAGCCTAGAGAGGTGATGTTTTTTTGCATGATGGACGGGCTTATATGTGCGTTCTTATTAGAAGTTTGCACATCTATACTCCAAAAACAGTCCGACAACCAATTCGTGACACACGCCTCATCTCAAGGCGAACCTTTCGCCTTGGCTCCTACGATAAAAACAAGTTTCGGAGACCAGCATGAACGCATCGCTTACGCCCAACGAAACCACCGTCCAGAAGGTCAAACTGCTGATCAATGGCGAATGGGTCGAGTCGCAGACCACCGAATGGCACGACATCGTCAACCCGGCGACCCAGCAAGTGCTGGCCAAAGTGCCGTTTGCCACCGCAGCTGAAGTCGATGCCGCCGTAAGCGCCGCTCAGCGCGCCTTCCAGACCTGGAAACTGACCCCGATCGGCGCGCGCATGCGCATCATGCTCAAGCTGCAAGCGCTGATTCGCGAACACTCCAAACGCATCGCTGTCGTCCTGAGCGCCGAGCAAGGCAAAACCATTGCCGACGCCGAGGGCGATATTTTCCGTGGCCTGGAAGTGGTCGAGCACGCCTGCTCCATCGGCAGCCTGCAAATGGGCGAGTTCGCCGAGAACGTCGCCGGCGGTGTTGATACTTACACGCTGCGTCAGCCGATCGGCGTGTGCGCTGGCATCACGCCGTTCAACTTCCCGGCGATGATTCCGCTGTGGATGTTCCCGATGGCCATCGCCTGCGGCAACACCTTCGTCTTGAAGCCTTCGGAACAGGATCCGCTGTCGACCATGTTGCTGGTCGAGTTGGCAATCGAGGCCGGCGTTCCGTCCGGTGTGTTGAACGTGGTCCACGGCGGTAAAGACGTGGTCGATGGCCTGTGCACGCACAAAGACATCAAAGCCGTGTCCTTCGTCGGTTCGACCGCTGTCGGCACTCACGTTTACGACCTGGCGGGCAAGCACGGCAAGCGCGTGCAATCGATGATGGGCGCGAAGAACCACGCCGTGGTGCTGGCCGATGCCAACCGCGAGCAAGCGCTGAATGCCTTGGTCGGCGCCGGTTTCGGTGCGGCCGGGCAACGTTGCATGGCCACCTCCGTGGTAGTGCTGGTCGGCGCGGCGAAGCAATGGCTGCCGGATCTGAAAGCGCTGGCGCAGAAACTCACCGTCAACGCCGGCAATGAGCCGGGCACCGATGTCGGCCCGGTGATCTCGAAGAAAGCCAAAGCACGAATTCTCGATCTGATCGAAAGCGGTATCAAGGAAGGCGCCAAGCTGGAACTGGACGGTCGCGACATCAAGGTGCCGGGTTACGAGCAAGGCAACTTTGTCGGCCCGACCCTGTTCTCGGGCGTGACCACCGACATGCAGATCTACACCCAGGAAATCTTCGGCCCGGTGCTGGTGGTGCTGGAAGTCGACACCCTTGATCAGGCGATTGCGCTGGTCAACGCCAACCCGTTCGGCAACGGCACGGGCCTGTTCACCCAGAGCGGTGCGGCGGCGCGTAAATTCCAGACTGAAATCGACGTCGGCCAGGTCGGCATCAACATCCCGATTCCAGTGCCGGTACCGTTCTTCAGTTTCACCGGTTCGCGCGGTTCGAAACTCGGCGACCTCGGCCCGTACGGCAAGCAAGTGGTGCAGTTCTACACGCAGACCAAAACGGTCACCGCGCGCTGGTTCGATGACGACAGCGTCAACGACGGCGTGAACACCACCATCAACCTGCGCTGAGGAATCGACCATGAAAATCGCATTTATCGGTCTTGGCAACATGGGCGCACCAATGGCGCGTAACCTGATCAAGGCCGGCCACTCGCTGAGTCTGGTCGACCTGAACAAAACCGTGCTGGCGGAACTGGAGCAACTGGGCGGCAGCATTCGTGCCTCGGCCCGCGAAGCCGCTGAGGACGCTGAACTGGTCATCACCATGCTACCGGCGGCGGTGCATGTGCGCAGTGTCTGGCTCGGTGATGACGGTGTGCTGGCTGGCATTCGCCAAGGTGTGCCAGCGGTGGATTGCAGCACCATCGATCCGCAGACTGCCCGTGACGTAGCGGCCGCTGCGGCAAAACAGGGTGTGGCCATGGCCGACGCGCCAGTGTCCGGTGGCACCGGCGGTGCGACCGCCGGCACGTTGACCTTCATGGTTGGCGCCACGCCAGAACTGTTCGCCACGCTGCAACCGGTGCTGGCACAGATGGGCCGCAACATCGTGCATTGCGGTGAAGTTGGCACCGGGCAGATCGCCAAGATCTGCAACAACCTGCTGCTGGCGATTTCGATGGTCGGCGTCAGCGAGGCGATGGCGCTGGGCGATGCGCTGGGCATCGACACCTCGGTGCTGGCCGGGATCATCAACAGTTCGACCGGGCGTTGCTGGAGTTCGGAGATGTACAACCCGTGGCCGGGAATTGTTGAAACCGCGCCGGCCTCGCGTGGATATACCGGTGGATTCGGTGCGGAACTGATGCTCAAGGATTTGGGGCTGGCGACCGAAGCGGCGCGTCAGGCGCATCAGCCGGTGGTTCTGGGCGCAGTGGCGCAGCAGTTGTATCAAGCGATGAGTCAGCGTGGGGATGGCGGGAAAGACTTCTCGGCGATCATCAACAGCTATCGCAAGCCTGCAATAGACGGACAGCGCTGAACAAACTGTGGGAGCGAGCCTGCTCGCGATGACGGCGGTCGCTTCAACGCGGAGGTGACTGACCGTCCGCTTTCGCGAACAGGCTAGCTGCCACAGGGGACTTTTGTGTAACAGACATTGTTTGCCGGGACATCACGTCGGGTGATCTCCCGGCTTTTTTGCATCAGGCAAACACGAAATATTTGCGCACGGTCTCAACCACTTCCCACGTGCCTTTCATGCCCGGCTCAACCACGAAGATGTCGCCGGCACGCAGGTGAATCGGCTCCATGCCGTCCGGGGTGATCACGCAATAGCCTTCCTGGAAATGGCAGTACTCCCACTTCACATAATCGACGCGCCACTTGCCCGGTGTGCAGATCCATGTGCCCATGATCTTGCTGCCGTCTTCGCTGGTGTAGGCGTTGAGGTTGACGGTGTGCGGGTCGCCTTCGAGTTTTTCCCATTTGCAGGCGTCGAGTACCGGCAGCGGATGGGTGTCGCGTAGAACGGTGATAGGGGCAGTCATGTGTCGGCTCCAGACAAGGCGATCAAACGGAAGCTGCACCCTATAGCGCCGTGCTTTTGCCCAGATGTCTGTGCTCGACATGCAGATATCCAGAAACGCTGCCAGCGTCTACGGATGGAGACGTAAACCTTCCAGCAAAATCAATTAACGGCAGTACTGATCTAAAACAAAGGTTATGAAGTTATAACTATTTTACTTGTCTGGTTTTTACTTTTAGTACGTCTGTTCCGTTGCGTCCTTAGTTGCTTTCGATAGTCGGCCTGCCTGATACCGCGGGCGCCCCACCTTACCCCGTCTTTGTTAAGTAAATAAGTCGTTCATCGCACCAAGGAGGTGCGGTGTCAGTAGGGTTTTGCAGACTTTTTTCGAGTTGTAAAAAAACCTTGAATAGTTCGTTGACTCTCCCCTTAAGGGCAGAGTTTAGATTTCCGCCGCGTGAGAAGTTGCTGTGGGAAAAGTTACTTTTCATAAGTCGAATTCATGAAGTAGTCACGACATATAGGGAGATAGAAATGAATAATCCATTGGACTTGGAACATGTCGTTGCCAGCACTCGCGAAATCCTCGCACAGCTGTTGGTGATGGATGCGAATGACATCGAAGAAAACAGCAGCATTGTCGAAGACCTCGGTGCCGATTCCCTGGACATCGTCGACCTGAGCTTCCAGCTGGGCCGTCAATATGGCTGCACACTGCCGAAAACCAGCGTGCTGGATCATGCGGTGGCGGTTTGCGGTGATGCCAGCGAGTTTCTCGCCAGCGGTCGCATTACCGAAAGCGGCAAAGCCCTGCTTGAGCAAAGCCTGAGCGCCTACACCCCGGATCAACTGAAGGCGGGCATGCAACCGGCTCAAGTGTTCGCCGCGACCACCGTGCGCAACTGGGCCAACCAGTGCCGCAATCTTTTCAACTACCTGCCGGCGACCTGCCCGGATTGCAACGCTCACCAGGCGGTTCTGAACGAGCGCCAACAAGTGGTCTGCGGCGCGTGCAGTGCGCGTCTGGTGCCGGCGGATGGCGATGAAGTGTCCCGTCAATTGGTTGAGCAGTTTGTTACCACTCACGCCAAAGAAGCGGTGTAGGAGTTCTCATGCGGGCACGAGAAGTCTATGTGAGCGGGTTCGGTCTGGTGGCGCCGATGGCGCTGGACGCTGCCACGTTGTTCGAGCGGATTTGCCGGAAGCAATCCTGTGTCCGCGAACATCCTCGGTTCAAGGCGCTGGGATTCAACAACAGCGCCGCCGGATTTATCGACGATACGCAGTGGCAGCGCATCGCGGCCGGTTTCGGCGGCAACGCGGCGCTGCACCCACGGCAAAGTGTGCTGGCCGAGTACGTCGCCCGGCAGGCGCTGGAGCACGCCGGCCTGACGCCGGCAGACTTTGCCCACAGTCGCAGCGGTCTGTTTCTGGGCGCCAACAAGTACTGTGCCGACAGCCACGATCTGCAGCGGCTCAGCCGTTGCATGGATGAGGCCGGACGGGTCGACCTCGACCGTCTGCTGGACAGTCCGGCAGCGTCCAGTGCGACCTTCATCCGGCGGGTCGATCAACAGACGCAGCATCTGGCTGATCGGCTCGGCATCCGCGATCACATCTCGACCCATTCCGATGCCTGTGCCGCCGGCACCATGGCCATCGGCAGTGCTTACCGGGCCATCGAGCGCGGTGAGATCGATCTGGCCATTTGTGGTGCCGTCGAGTTGATGGCCAACGAATTGCCCTACTACATGTTCAACAGCCTCGGCGCGCTCTGCCAGGCCGACTTGCCGGCGAGCGAACAAAGCCGCCCGTTTATGCCTGACCGTAGCGGTTTTGTCCTCAGCGAAGGCTCGGCGATGGTGATTCTCGAATCCGCTGAACACGCGCAGCGGCGCAAGGCTGCGCCACTGGGCCGGGTGTTGGGTTACGCGAATGTCTGCGAGGCGCAGAAAATGACCTCCAGCAGTCGCGACGGCAGTAAATACGAGGAATGCATGGAAGCCGCAATCGAAGACGCCGGGCTGCTGCGCAGCGCCGTGCAACACGTCAACACCCACGGCACCTCCACGCAGGCCAATGACAGTTGTGAAGCGTTGGCGCTGCAGCGTCTGTTCGGCGGCTGCCAGGACTTCATGACCTTCACCGCCAACAAGTCCGCCATCGGTCATTCACTGGCAGGCAGTGGCGCGATCGAAGCGGTGCTGTCGCTGATGAGCCTGCGTGACGGTGTGCTGTTGCCCACCCTGAATTACGACCCCGAGCGTGCCGAATACCCTTCGCTGAAGTTCTTGAGTGAGCCGGTGCGACAGCCGATCAGCGTGGTGATGTCCAACTCGTTCGGCTTCGGCGGCATCAACAGCTCGCTGGTTCTGGGGAGGGCATGACATGAACCGAGCTATCTATCTCAATGCCGCTGCGGTGCTGAATGTGGCGGGCAGTGAATGCGCTGACTTGCTCGGCACGCCCTGCGCGGCGCAACCGCTGGCATTTGATGCTCAGCGTCAGGCATTTGCATTGCCGACACCGCGACTGGCCAGTGACCTGTTTGATCGCAAGATCCAGCGCAGCGTCGAACCGCAGGGCTTGCGCCTGTTGCATTGCGCCGCACGGTTGGCGCCAGCACTGGCGGCGCTGCAATTGCCCGCGCCACGCATTGCCCTGACAGCGGCCATTCCCGAAGTCGATGCGCCGAGTCCTTGCTGGGATGCGGTGCAGGCGATCATCGAACAGCCGCACAAACAACTCAGCCAATTGTTGGCCAACACACCGCCCCTGCATGCGCTGACCCTGCTCAACAGCAGCGTGATGGCGTATGTGGCTGAAGCGCTCAATTGTCACGGGCCGATGGGCGGATTTTGTTCCCAGGACAACGCCGGGCTGGATGCGCTGATCGAAGCTTGCCAGCAGATTGGCGAGCGACATGCCGACGCCGCGTTGGTGGTCAGCAGCAGCCCGAATCTGACCCCGGCCCTGTACCTGCGCGAGCCCGATCAGACGAGCGAAGCGATTTTCGGTGAGGGCGCCGCCGCGCTGTTGCTGGCGTCGACACCACCGCCGGGTGCGGCACACGTCGTGCGCATTGCCGGGTTTGCCCGTGGTTACAGCACCGATCCACAGCGGTCTGTGGCGGTGGGGCGGCGCGTCATCGACCAGGTCCTGAGCGTCGAGAAACTGCGGGTCGGCGACGTCGAGCATATCGTCGGCAATTGCGCTGACGGGCAAGTGATGAAGTTGCTCGAAGCTTTCCCGCGCGAGATTCGCAGCACTCGCGCCATGACCGGTGAACTGGGCGCCAGCGGTTTGCTGACAGAGATCGCACTGACCTTGCACCTCAGTCGTGAAGTCGCGGCGACGCCGGGCTACACGTTGCTTGTCAGCCACACTCGCGCCGGTCACTGGGGCGCATTGCTGTTGGCCAGTGAAACCATGGAGAAGCACGCATGAGTGCGACACGGATTGTGATCACCGGCATGGGCGCCGTCACCGGTTTCGGTTTCGAATGGCAGACCCTCTGGGAAAAAATGCTCGGCGCCGAACATTGCGTGCGGCCATGGCAGCCGGACGACTTGCAAGAGGCGTCGTTCGCGGTGCGTTATGCCGCGCCTGTCGACATGCGCCTGTTGCCGGAAAAACTGCAAAGCCATCCGGCCTGGACGATGCCGCTGGAAAAGCGCAGCCGGTTTGGCTGGGTGGCTGCCACGCAGGCCGTCGGTGACAGCGGCTTGCAGCCAGAACAGTTGCGTGGCGCGGCGGTGCTGTGTGCCTCGGGAGCACCGCAGCATATGCTCGCCGACATGCTGCTGAGCGAAGCCCCGAATGGCGGCACCCCGAGCTGGTCATACCTGATGCCGCGGGCCGGGCAAGTGAATGCCGACGGCTCGCTGCGTCAGAGCAACGATCGTCTGGCGCGGGTAATCGCCGACGACCTGGGCTGTGAAGGGCCGGTGATCAACATCAGCAGTGCCTGTGCCGGCGCTTCGCAAGCCATTGGCAATGCCTTTCAGATGATTCGTCGCGGCGAAGTCAGCGTAGCGCTGGCGGGGGGCGCCGACTCGGTGCTCAATCTCGACACCATGGCTGCGTTGTATCTACTCGGTGCTGCGTCCGGCGAGCAGCGCTGGGGCGCGGATCTGTGTCGCCCGTTCGATCGTGATCGCAGCGGTCTGATTGCCGGCGAGGGCGGTGGTTTCGTCGTGCTGGAAAGCCTCGAACATGCCTTGGCTCGTGGCGCGACACCCTATGCCGAAGTGCTCGGTTTCGGCAGCAGCCTGGACGCTTATAAAGTCACTGCACCGCAACCCGAGGGACGTGGCGCGGCACTGGCGATGCAGGCCGCGCTCGACGACGCCGGGCTACGCCCGCAGCAGATCGATCTGATCAACGCCCACGGCACCTCGACACCGCTCAACGACGTTGCTGAAACCCTCGCGATCAAAAGTGTGTTCGCCGAACACAAGCATTATCAAGCCTTGGCTGTCAGCGCCAACAAATCACAGTTCGGTCACCTGATCGCAGCGGCCGGCGCACCCGAATGCATCGTCACCGCATTGGCCTGCCTGAACGATCTGGTCACACCCACGGTGAACCTGCACGACGCCGACGAACAGTGTGATCTGGATTACTGCGCCGGTCAGGCCGTCAGTCGTCGAGTGGATTACGCACTGAGCAATTCCTTCGGTTTTGGCGGCCTCAACACCTCGCTGGCCCTTGGCAAATATCGGGAGCACGGACAATGAGCAATGCCTCTGCACGTATCGCCATCACCGGCAGCGGTTGTGTGTTGCCCACCGGCTGGGGCGTTGAGGGTTTCTGCTCGGCGGCCCGCGAAGGGCGTAGCGCGATCTCGCCCCTGAACTCGTCGTTGTTCCACAGCGAGCGGGTCACTGCATTCGGACACATCGCTGATCGAGATCATCAACGTAGCCGTCAGGACATTGCGCAAAACCTCCAGCGTTACTGCCCGCCGGCGGTGATCTGGGGCGTCAGTGCGGTGCGCCAGGCGCTGGCCGAGGCCGGGCTTGAACCGGGCCGCGACAACGTGCGTTTTGGTCTCTATTGCTGCCAGGGCGGTTACACCCATCCGTCGCTCGCGTCTTACGGCGAACTGTTGCACGAGTGTCAGACCGAGACCGGTGCCGACATGCAGCGTCTGGCCAAACGCGTGTTGCAGGAGCGCGCGCTCGATCCGTTTCTAGTCCTCAAAAGCCTCAGCAACGGTTTGCTCGGCGTCGTCAGTCTGGCCTTGAAGCTTGAGTGCGAATGCAACGCCTACATGCAAGGCGTGGCCGGCAATCTGGCGGCGTTGCGCGAAGCCTGCGCGGCGTTGCAGAGCGGTCGGATCGACGCAGCCATTGTGGTGGGCGCGGGCAGTGAACTGGATCCGCTGGCGCTGGCCGCACTGGCCGAGGCTGGCGTAATCAGCACCGATGCTTCGCAAAGCCTGCGCGCCTTCGATCGCCAGGGCAGTGGTGGTATTGCCGGCGAAGGTGCGGCGGCACTGGTGTTGCGCCGCGCCGATGATCTGCCGGCCGGGCCGCAAACCTGTCTGACCGCTCTGTTCGCACACCCGCGTCTGGATTCGCTGAACCTGCCGGACAAACAGGTGGATCTGCTGATCAGCAGCGCCACGGGCGATCCGCACAAGGATGCCGATCTGGCCCGCACGCTGGCGCGAACCGGCGCGGCGCACATCACCAGCAGCACACCGCTGACCGGCATTCTGAGTGGTGCACCGAGTCTGGTTGACCTGATCTTTGCCCGGCAGGCCTTGCAGGCGCAAAGCATCCCGCCGGTCAGCGGTCTGCAGCAACCGCTGGATGCGCATCTGCCGTTTGTGATCGGTGGGCCGCGCGATGCCGTGCTGCACGATTGCCTGGTGATCAACCGCGACGACAACGGTTTCAGTGCCGGTTACCAACTCGAATTTCACGCGGCCGACTGACCGTCGGCACGCAACGAAACGCAGCTGATTTTTTACTTAAGGGATAGAACTGTCATGGATTACCGCGATTACGTACGGCCGAAATTCGTAGAATTGATGCAGGCCCTGGGCCTCGAATGCCAATTCCACAGAGCGCTGGGCAGCAAACTGTTTTACCGCGACCGCCAGGGCGAAGAGGTGACTGTCACTGACTTCCTCGGTGGTTACGGCGCCGCGCTGTATGGCCACAACGATCCGCAATTTGTCGATCAACTCGTCGACCTGCTGCGTGCCGATGTGCCGTTCAACGCGCAGATGTCGGTGCGCGGTGCGGCGGGGCAGTTGGGGCGTGAACTCAGTGAAGCGTTCAATCGTGAACTGAACAACAGCGAACGCTACATCTCGACCTTCTCCAACAGTGGCGCCGAGTCGGTGGAAATCGCCGTCAAGCACGCCGAATACCGTCGTCAGAATAACCTGCAGAAGCAATTCGACGAGCGTGATTTCGCCCTCGCCAGTCTGGTTGCCAGCGACAAGGCTTACGTCGAACTGGACATCGACGATCTCGATTTGCCAGCCGGTCTGCTGCCGCAGAATCTGTCCTGCGTCACCGTACGCCAAGTGGCCGAAGCGGTGCGTCAGCACAACCTGGCGCAGTTGCATGTCGAGCCGGTGTTCCTGGCGGTGCGCGGCAGCTTCCACGGCAAACTGGTGAACACCGTTCAGTTGACCTATGGCAAGCAGTACCGCAAGCCGTTCGCCCGTTTCGGTCTCAACGTCGAGTTCATCGACCCGCAGCAACCCCAGCAATTGCAAGAGCTGCCGGCCCGTCATATTCGTCACTGGCTGAGCCTGGAATGGCGCGGCGAAACCCTGCAAGTGCGCCGCGAAGCATTCAGCGCGATCACGGCGGTATTGCTTGAGCCGATTCAGGGCGAGGGCGGCATCAATGAGTTCGCCAATGAGTTCTATCTCGGCCTGCGGCGTCTGTGCAACGAGCAGCAATGCCCGCTGATCATCGACGAAGTGCAATCAGGTTTCGGCCGCACCGGCACTTTGCTCGGCGCCAGCCATTTCAACTTGCAGGGCGATTACTACTGCCTGTCGAAAGCGCTCGGCGGTGGCCTGATGAAGATTGCCGCGACGGTGATCCGCGCCAGCCACTACGAAAACGATTTCAGCTACATCCACAGTTCGACCTTTGCCGAAGATGATGCGTCCTGCCATATCGCCCTGTCGGCCTTGCGCCGTCTGTTCGAGAACGACAGCGCGATGCTCAAGGACGTGAACAAGAAGGGCGAGTACCTCAAGGCTTCGCTGCTGGAACTCAAAGCAGCGTACCCGGACGTGATCGCCGACGTGCGTGGGCGCGGCTTGCTGCTGGGCTTCGAACTGCACGATCTGACCGGCACCAGCTCACTGGTTCAGGCTTCGGCGCAGTACAACGATGCGTTGGGCTACATCATTGCCGGCTACCTGCTGCAATTCGAATCGCTGCGCGTGGCGCCGTCGGGCAGCAACGCCAATGTGATTCGTCTGGAACCGCCGGTGTGCATCACCTTCGAAGAAATCGATGGCTTGATCGGCTCCCTGCAGAAAGTCTGCGACACGCTGCGCCGCCGCGACGCCTTCCCGCTGGCCGCTGGTGTGTGCGCCGACAGCATCGCGCAAGTGCCGGCCCGCGAAATCAGCTTCAAGGAGACTGAAACCCGCCCAAAGTCTGACGAGAACGTGCGCGTGGTGGCGCGCGTCGCGTTCATCAACCATCTGATTGATTCGGACATGCTCAGCGACGTCGATCCTTCACTGTCGACCCTGAGCGCTGAACAGAAACGCGAGTTCATCAAACGCATGGCCCCCGAGCGCCGTGCCGCGCCAATCGGCCCGGTACAGATTCGCTCGAAACTCGGCACCGCCGTGGAATTCACCCTGTACCCGCTGTGCATGGATTCCGATGCCATGGCGGCGTACATCGCCAGCGGCGATCTGCAAACCATCCGCGAAGAAGTTGGCAACCGCATCAAGGATGCCCGCGCAGATGGCTACACTGTCGCCGGGCTGGGCATGTACACCTCGATCGTCACCAACAACTGCCAAGCGCTGCAGATCCCCGACATGGCGCTGACTTCCGGCAATGCGCTGACCATCGGCATGGGCCTGGAAGCCATCGAACAGGGCTGCAAGCAGCAAGGCCTTGAGCTGGGCGAGCAGACCGCTGCAGTGGTCGGTGCCGCCGGCAATATTGCCTCGACCTACGCCTCGCTGCTGTCGACCAGTGTCGAGCACCTGATCCTCATCGGTAGCGGCCGCGACGGTTCCCTGCGTCGTCTGGAAAAAACCGCGCAACAGATTTACGCCGAAGCCGCCCGCGCGATTCTCAAGGGTGTCGCCGAACACGATCGCCTCGCCCGTCGCCTGCAGCAAATTGATGGAATCGATGGACTCTTGCAGGCCCACGGCAGCAGTGCCGATCTGGGGCTGCGCGTAGCGAAACTGGTCGAAGAACGCTTGGGCGCGAACGCCTTCATCACCGTCAGCAACGATCTTGATGTGCTGAAACAGGCACGCATCGTGCTCTGCGCGGCGAACGCACCGCAGCCGTTTCTCTTTGCCGAACACTTCGCCGAAAACAGCGTGATCTGCGACATCGCCGTGCCGCTGAACGTTGACCAGAACCTCGCTAGCCAACGCTCCGACGTGCTCTACATGCACGGTGGCATCGTACAGACGCCGCTGGGCGATGGCCTAGTGAAAAACGTTCGCGCCTATCTCAAGCAAGGTCAGTTGTACGCGTGCATGGCCGAGTCGGTGCTGATGGGCCTGTCCGGGATGAAACAGCATTACTCCTATGGCGACATCAGCCGCGAGCAAGTGCAGCAGATTCGTGCACTGGCGGCGACTCATGGCTTCAGCCTCGCGCAGTTCAAAACCGACAACTCGCTCTAAGGAACGGTCATGCCGAATAAAGTAGCAGTGGTGACCGGTGGCAGTCGTGGCATCGGTCGGGCGATTGTCCTGGCTCTGGCCGGGGCGGGTTATCAGATCGCGTTCAGTTACGTGCGCGATGAAGTCGCGGCAATGACCTTGCGCGATGAGGTTCAGGCGTCGGGGATCGATTGCCTGGCGTTGCAGTGCGATGTCAGCAGCGGCGACAGCATCAAGGCGTTTTTCGAGCGGGTCGATCAGCATTTTCAGCGTATCGATCTGTTGGTCAACAACGCCGGCATCACCCGCGATGGTTTGCTCGCGACGATGTCGGCGCGCGACCTGGTCGAGGTGATCCAGACCAACCTGATCGGCACGATGCTGTGCTGCCAGCAGGTGGTGCCGGGCATGTTGCGCCAGCGCAGCGGTTGCATCGTCAACATCAGTTCGGTGGCGGCGCAGAAGCCCGGTAAAGGGCAGAGCAACTATGCGGCCGCCAAGGGCGGGGTCGAATCGTTGACCCGTGCCTTGGCGGTGGAGCTGGCGCCGCGCAACATTCGCGTCAACGCGGTCGCACCGGGCATCGTCAAGACCGAGATGAGTACGGCGCTGATCGGCAGTCAGGAGGAGGAAATTCAGTCGCGTCTGCTGATCAAGCGCTACGCGGAACCGGAAGAAATTGCCGAAGCGGTGCTGTACCTCGCCGATCGCGGTTTGTACCTGACCGGGGAGGTCCTGTCGGTTAACGGCGGGTTGAAAATGCCATGAGCCGGACCATTCTGATCACCGGTGCGGCGAAAGGCATCGGCCGTGCAGTCGCCGAGAATTTTGCCGCCGAGGCTGGCAATCGGCTGATTCTGCTGGATCTCGATCTGGCCGAACTGCAGCGCTGGGTCGACGAGCAGCAGGAGCAGATCAAGGCGCGGGTCGAAACCCATGCAGCAAACATTGCCGACCTGCCGGCCATGGAGGCGTTCTTCAAAACCCTTGGTTCGCAAGTCGAATACGTCGATGTGCTGGTCAACAGTGCAGGTATCTGCAACGAGAACGAGCCGGAGGATCTGCATAACTGGCACAAGGTGATTTCGGTCAATCTCAACGGTACGTTCTATGTGACCTCGTTGTGTCTGGCACTGATGCCCGACCGAGGGCGAATCATCAACATGTCGTCGATCCTCGGCCGTGCCGGCAAGGTGCGCAACACCGCGTACTGCGCGTCCAAGCACGGCATCGTCGGCATGACCAAGGCACTGGCGCTGGATCTCGCTTCGCGGCAGATCACCGTCAACGCGATTCTGCCAGCGTGGATCGATACGCCGATGTTGCAGGGGGAACTGGCGACGCAAGCGGCAATTGCCGGGCTGACCCAGGAACAGATCGTGCGCAACGCGAAGAAGAAACTGCCAATGCGCCGTTTCATCCAGAGCGAAGAAGTCGCGGCGATGGTGCGTTACCTGGCCAGCCCCGAGGCTGGCGGGGTGACCGCGCAGAGTCTGGTGATCGATGGCGGTGTCGGGTTGGGAATGTAGCGATGCCTCGATTTCACAACAGTCACATCGTGGGTGCGGTGTGGGCGTGCATGGCTGCGCCCGCCGCGATGGCCGAATTTACTGTCGATGATCTCAAGCCCGATTACGCCGACGGTGAAGTCGGCGTGGCCACGGCCATGCGTCTGCACGGCGACGATCAGGTCACGCAAAAAGCCGTGTATTTCAAGGCCAACCTGGAAGACAACTGGGAGGGCGGTTACTACAAGGCCAAGGGCCGCGTGCGTTATGACGCGCGCTATGACGGCAACAATCCGTACAGCGAGCGGGCGCGGGACAAGTACCGTTTCGACGCCGATTGGCGGCACCTCTACGTCGGCCATTCGTTGGGTGACGGCGAAGTGACGGTGGGCTGGCAGCAGGTGGTCTGGGGTCGCGCGGATGAATTGCGCGTGCTCGATCAGATCAACCCGCTGGACTATCGCGATGGTCTGACGCCGCTGCTCGAAGACAGCCGCATCGCCGTGCCCATGGTGCGTTTTGCGCAACCGGTGGGCGAGTGGGAACTGGAGGCGTTGTGGATCACTGACTTCGTGAAAAACCGGGCGCCGGTTGAGGGCAGTGAATTTGCCGCGCCACTGTTTGCTACGCCGGACCCGCAGTATTTCCTGCTCGACTCCAAGCCCGGCTATGACGGCGACAAGGGCTATTCCTATGGCCTGAGCGCCAACGGCCGGATCGGCGCGGTGGACACCAGTTTTGTTGCCTTGAGCGCCCGTCAGCAAGACCCGGTGTACGCCGTCGAAGGCCTCGCCGATGACGGTCGCACGCGGCTGGAGCGGCAATTTCCCCGTTACACCATGGGCGGTGCCGGGCTGGCGATCGACGCCGGGCACAGCATCGTGGTGCGCAGCGAGGTGGCGTATTTCGACAATTGGCGGGTGACCAATCCGACCCGCGTCTACGGTGCGGACAGCACGCCGATGGTCAAGTCGCTGCTGGGTGTCGACTACCTGTTGCGCGACTGGCTGATCTCCGCGCAGTGGCAGGAGCAGGTGTTACTCGACTGGCAGGACGGCATGTTGCAGGACAAATACGAACCGCTGTTCACCCTGTCGGCCGAAGGCACCCATTGGCAGGACCGCCTCAAGAGTCGTCTGGTGGTCGCTGGATCACCGCCGTTTCAGGACGACGCCTTGCTGCAAGGCATCTTCACCTACAAGCCGGTCGACTACATCAAGCTCGGCCTTGAAGTCGACGTGTTCTTCGGCAAGCCCGAGAAGACTTTTGGCGAGTACAGCAAGCGCGATCAAGTGCGGCTGTCGGCCGGTTATCTGTTCTGACCCATCACGCCTGCCGCTCTCGCGCGCAGGTGCATTCATCCAACGAAAAGGAAGTTGTCATGTTGCCGTTTTTGAAAAGTCTGACCACCGCCGCACTGATCCTCGGCAGCGCCTGCGCCAGTGCCGCCGAGGCCGGCAATGCCGATGAGATCATCCGTCAGGTGCGCGATCGCAATGACGGGAACAGCTTCATGTCCCAGGTTTCGCTGATCCTGCATGACAAGAAAGGCAATACCCGGGTTCGCGAGTTCACCTACCTGCAAAAGGATTACCCGGACAGCGACAAGTTCAGCATGTACTTTTCCGCGCCGACTGACGTGCGTGACGTTGCCTTCCATATCGAAAACCCGCACGAGCCCCTCGGCCTGGAAGACAGCCAGTGGATGTACCTGCCAGTCAGCCGTCAGACCCGCCGCATCTCCACCACCGACAAGCGTGGCTCGTTCATGGGCAGTGAGTACTCGTACGCCGATCTGGACAAGATCCGCGTCAAGGACTACTCGCAGAAACTCGTCGGCGAAGAACAGATCAAGGGCCGCGACTGCTACGTGATCGAGCGCGAACCGGCGTCCCCCGAAGTGCTGGCGAAGACCGGTTACAACAAGCTGAAGGTGTGGATCGACAAGCAGAATTTCCTGGTCATGCGTCAGGATTTCTTCGACGTCAAAGGTGTGCTGATCAAGCAGATGCGCACGCAGAAAGTCGCGACCATCGACTCGATCGACAGCATCGTGCTCAGTGAAACCGAGCACTTCATCGACGGGACCCGCTCGGAAATGCGCTTCAACCAGTTGCAGTACAACGTCTCGCTGGAAGATCGCCTGTTCACCCAGACCGCCATCAAGCGCGGGCTGAAAACCGGTGACCTGCCGGAATTTGCCGTGTCTGCCCGCTAAGCGCCGACCCCGACGACCTGGAAACGCATGATCATGGAAAGATATCTGAATTTCGTTGAGCGCTATGCGCGGGCGATTGTTTTCCTGCTGGTGGCGATTACCGCGTATTTCACTTATACGCTGGGCGCGCTGGTGTCCGACACCAACCCTTATCTGCTCAAGGAAAGCCACCCGGCGCGCAAGACCATCATCGATTTGCAGGGTGAATTCACCGGCACGTTCGACTCGGTCATGGTGGCGCTGAACAACCCGCAAACGGTGTTCAACAAAAACACGCTCAACGCGCTGTTTTCGATGTCGCAGTCGGTGCGCAAGATGATCCTGGCCAACGATGCCGACAAGGATCAGTTGGCGCAAATCGTCGCCCGGCACCCGGACGACAGCCGTGCGCAGTTGTTGACCCGGGACATTCTCGAGGGTGGTTTTTCGCAGAACGATTACGCCAACGCCAAGGCCTTGCGTGATCATGCCCAGAGTCAAAACTGGGATTCCCATGATCAGTTGTTCCTGACCTTTCTCGCCGAACGGATCAACCCGATCCGCGAAATGGCCTCGATGGGCGACCTGGAAAACATCGTCCTGACCGACGACGGCGAGCTGTTGATCCACAAAACCCTGAATGCCTATGACATGGACCCGGCGCTGGTCGAGTCGCAGATCATGGGCAACGAGTTGATGGTCGACGGGGTGGTGTCCAAGGACAAAAAGGTCGCGATGCTGGTGGCTGAGCTCGGCACCAAGCAGGACGACGCTCAGGCGCAACTGCGGGCTTATCAGATCGTGCGCGGCATCGTCGCGCAATATCAGGCCGAGCACCCGGAGTACAAGGACGAAATCTTCATTGCCGGCATGCCGATCTTCATCGCCGCGCAACAGGAGATCATCGATCACGACCTGGCCGTGCTGTTTCCGATCGTGTTTCTGTTGATTACCTTGCTGCTGATCTTCTTCTTCCGCAAACCGCTGGGCGTGCTGCTGCCGCTGTTCAATATTCTGTTCTGCACCATCTGGACCTTGGGCCTGATGGCGCTGTTGCGGGTGCCGTTTGACCTGTTGACCAGTGTGCTGCCGGTGTTCCTGTTCACCATCTGTTGCTCGGATGCGATCCACGTGATGGCTGAATATTACGAGCAGAAAAACGCTGGCAAGAGCAATCGCGAGGCCAACCGCGAAACCCAGCGCTTGATGGTGGTGCCGGTGGTGTTGACGACCGTGACGACCATCGCCACGTTCATGATTTCCACCACCAACAACATTGTCAGCATCCGTAATTTCGGTGTGTTCATGTCGATCGGTCTGACCGCGGCGCTGATCATTTCGCTGTTGCTGATTCCGGCGTGGATTTCCATCTGGGGCAAGGATCAGCCGCAGCAGGCCAAGGCAGTGGTGCACCAGGACTCGATCATCTCGCGGTATCTGGTGGCGTTCTGTGCCTGGATGATCCGCTTTCGCAAACCGATCCTGATGGTCATGCTGCCGCTGTTGGCGCTGGCCACCGTGTTCACCTTCCGCGTCGATATCGAAGACTCCGGCATCGCTTACTTCAAGCCGGAAAGCCACATCCGCGTGTCCGATCAGTTCATCAACCACGCCAAAGTAGCGGGCACGGCGCCGGGCTGGATCGCCATCGACAGCAAAGAACCACGCGGCGTGCTGACCACCGAAGTGGTGCAGTTCATCGACAAGCTCGACCACTTCATCAAACAGCAACCGAACGTCAGTTACGGCTACTCGCTGGCCACTTACGTCAAGCGCATGAACCTGGTGCTCAACGACATGAACCCGGAGTATCTGCGGGTGCCGAATGCCGTTGAGAAGGTCTCGTCGGTCAATGACGACGGGCAGGTCGAGCAGTTTGAAGTGCCGGGCAATTCGCTGATCGAGCAACACGTGATGCTGTTCGAAAACGGTGGAGGTTCGGACCTGAACAACGTGCTCAACGCCGATTTCTCCAAGGCCTTGACCCTGTACACCATGACCTCGTCGGTCGCCAGCGACTATCAGGGCATGCTCGACCGCCTCGATGCCTGGTTGCTGGTCAACAAACCGGCCAACCTGGAGGTGACCCACGCGGGCACGCCGTTGATCTGGACCGGGGTGTTGCAGGAAATCACTCAAGGCCAGGTGCTGAGTTTTTCCCTGGCCTTGCTGGTCGTCACGCTGATGATGATGTACTGGCTCAAATCGGTGCGCCTCGGTGTGCTCGGCATGCTGACCTTGCTGACCACGTCGGTGACGGTCTACGGCTTCATGTTCCTGTTCGGCATCGAGCTGAACATCGGTACGACGCTGGTGACGTTCCTCGTGGTCGGGGTGGTCGATTACGCGGTGCACCTGCTGTCGCGGATCAAGTTGCTGGTGCAGCAGGGCATTGAGATCGACGCGGCTATTTTGCAGGCGATGCACAGCGTCGGCCGCTCGACGGTGATCAACGTGGTGATCTTCTCCGTAGGCTTCATGGCATTGCTGTTTTCCGACTTCAAGCCGATTGTCGATCTCGGCGCACTGGTGGCGATGGCGCTGTTTTCCAGCGGGGTCATGACCATTGTCCTGGTGACGCTGGTATCGCCGTGGTTCTTTGCGGCGATTGTGCCGGTGCATGCGCCGGTTCAAGCACTGCGCACAGAAGGGGAGGCGGTACCGGGCTGATTCGCCAACGACCGGGCACGCCTGCCCTGAGACGACAGGCGAGCCCGGTCATGCGGCGCAGCAGGGCTTTCAGTTCAGGGTAGTGCCCGGGTTTTTTTCGCCATAACGGGCAATGCGCTCGAACTGACATTCCTGTCGCGCATCGTTGAGGTTGTTTTCGAACGCTTCGAGGCCGTCGTGCAACTGCTGCAAATCGCCGATCTGGGTTACCAGTTCGGCTTTTTTTTCGGCGATGGCTCGTTGCGCCATGTCCCACGGGAATTCGTCGCCGCGGTAGTTGTTGAGGATCACCTGCAGCTCTTTGAGCTTGAAGCCCAATTGCTGGGCGCACTTGATGAACGTCAACACTTCGACACTTTGCTGGCTGTAGATGCGGTATTTGCCTTCACGCTTGGGCTCGGGCAACAGGCCGATTTCTTCGTAATGGCGAATGCTTTTGACTGTGGTGCCCGACAGCTGGGCGGCTTTGCCGATATACATAAGGTCCGTCTCGATGATCAAACATAGCGTAGCGCGATCAGGCGTCATGCCGGATCGGCGGCGATTATATGTCCAATACCATCGGAAAATTGCAACTGCGCGTAAATGACGTACACAGGCGACGGACGGGCTCATGAAGGGAACCCGAAGAGGCACTGACGGCGGCGGGTGCGCCGTCAGTTGAGGCGGCTGGAAAACCTTAGACGGCGGCGGTCACGCGCGCCTGTTCCAGCCAGGCATCGCGCTGGTTTGGCTTGGAGCCAAGGATCGGCCCGAAGGTCAGCGTCTTCAGTGGCTTGATGCCGCAGAATTCCAGCGTGGTCTTGCGCATCTGATTCAGCCCGGGCATGCCGTAGATCCATTTGTAGTACCAGTACGGCGTGTCCATGGTCACCAGCAAATGCGCGGTGCGGCCCTTGAGCAGCTTGTCCGGGAAGGCTTTGCCTTCACGATATTTGAAGGCGAAACCCGGCAGGAAAATCCGGTCGACAAAGCCTTTCAACAGCGCCGGAATCCCGCCCCACCAGATCGGATAGACGAATGTCAGGTGCTCGGCCCAGGTGATATCGGCCTGGGCTTGCAGCAGATCGGGCTCCAGTGGCTGCACCTTGTTGTAGCCTTCGTGCAGGACCGGGTCGAACTCCAGCGCATCCAGACGCAACAGCCGCACCTCATGCCCGGCGTCCTTGGCGGCCTGAACGTAAGTCTCACTCAATGCCCCGCAAAAGCTGTCGGTGGAGGGGTGACCCAGTATCACGAGCATTCGTTTGCTCATTGTGTGTACTCCTGAAATGAAGCGCACAGGATAGAGTCTGCCCCTAGCGGTAGAGTCAAGGCACCAGCGCATCAAACAAGGCCCGGGCGTAACCGGGCAGGTGGTCGAAGTCCCGCGCGCACAGTTGCAGAGTGCGATGGGCCCAGACTTCGTCCAGCGGCCGGCACGTTATCGAGTGCACCGCCGCCCAGCGCTCGATGGCCACCTTGGGCACGATGGCCAGCCCCGCACCTCGCGCCACCATGCGCATGACGCCCTCGAAGCCATCGGCACGGATCCGGATCGACATGCGCTGGCCGATGTGCAGCGCTTGTTCCTCCAAGTGAATCGCCAGCGCGCTGTGATTGCCTAGCGCTACATAGTCGTGCGCCAGGGTTTCACCAAACGTCAGCGACGCCTGACTCGCCAAAACATGCTCAGGGGGCAGGATCAGCACCAATGGATCGTCGCGAAAAGGCCGGGTCTGCAGGCCGTGGGTGTCGACCGCATCGGAGACGATCCCGAGGTCCGCCGCGCCTTGGCGCAAGGCATGGGTGATGCGCGCGCTGGGCAACTCCTGCAAGTCGATGTCGAGATTGGGATGATCGCGCAGGAAGTCCGCGAGCACTTCCGGCAGGTATTCGGTGATCGCCGTGGTGTTGCACAGCAAACGCACCTGACCTTTGACGCCTTGGGCATAGTTGGCCAGATCCTGCTGCAGGCGTTCGGCCTGTTGCAGGAGGATGCGCGCGTGCTGGGCCAACGCTTTACCGGCCGGCGTCGGGGTGACGCCACGACGGCCGCGTTCGAGGAAATCGATGCCGAGCGAGGCTTCCATTGCGCGGATTCTGGCGCTGGCGGCGGCCAGGGATAAATGGCTGCGGGCAGCGCCGGCGGTGATGTTGCCGGTGTCGAGGATGTGCAGATAGAGGCGCAGGTCGGTGAGGTCGAAGTGCATGGGCAGCCTCTGAAAGTTCTGGTGTCTGGGCTGGCCTCATCGCGAGCAGGCTCACTCCTACATGGGATCTGTGGCGAACGCAAAACCTGTAGGAGTGAGCCTGCTCGGGATGAGGCCAGAAGCCTCAAAAATATATCAGCCTCTTGTTAGGGCGGAGGCACCCTCAGTATATGGCAGATTTTCAGCCAACCCCGACTGGCGCAAAGTAGCGCCATGCACACACTCACAGATTTCTACCAAAACCTCGGTCTGGCCCTGTCCTTGCTGGTCATCATGACCTTCATCCTCGCCGGCATGATCAAAGGCGTGATCGGCCTCGGCCTGCCCACCGTCGCCATGGGCTTACTCGGTCTGGCTATGGCGCCGTCGCAGGCAGCCGCGTTGCTGATCATCCCGGCAACCCTGACCAATGTCTGGCAACTGGCATTCGGCGGGCACTTGAAAGGACTGGTTAAACGCCTCTGGCCAATGCTGCTGATGATCTTCCTCGGCACCGGAATCGGCACGTTGTCGATCGGCATGGCAGGCGGGCATTGGGTGGTGCGCGGGTTGGGCGCGGCGCTGTTGCTTTATGCGTTGAGCGGTTTGTTTCTGCCAACGCTGAGCGTCAATCCCCGCCATGAAGGCTGGCTGGGTCCGGCGTGCGGTTTGATCACCGGTGTCATCACCTCGGCCACCGGCGTCTTCGTGATTCCGGCGGTGCCGTACCTGCAAGCGCTGGGCTTGAATCGCGATCAACTGGTGCAGGCACTGGGCCTGTCATTCACCGTTTCGACGCTGGCATTGGCCGCAGGATTGCTCTGGCGTGGCGCCCTCGGTGGCGGCGAACTGAGTGCTTCGCTACTGGCGCTGATCCCGGCCATTCTCGGTATGTTGCTGGGCCAATGGCTGCGCGAACGGATCAGCGCCGTGTTGTTCAAACGGGTGTTCTTTGTCGGTATGGGCGCGCTCGGCGCCCACTTGTTGATCAGCGGTTAGCCGAGGCTTCGCTGAGCATTTCGATCTGGCGGATATCGAAATCACGTTCCAGATAATCCATGCGCCGCTCAAAGAATGCCTTCATGTGCGGCAGGTTCAAGTGCACATCCAGGTGCGCTTGCGATGCCCAGATCTCGTAGAAGATAAACAGCGTCGGATCTTCCTTGTCGCGCAGCATGTGGTACTCGATACAACCCGGCTCAGCGCGACTCGGCTCGACATAGGCGCGAAACAGCGCTTCGAAAGCCTCGGCTTGTTCCGGGCTGGTCTTGGCGTGCAGGATAAACCCCAAGCGTTCACTCATCACAACGACTCCTCAAATTCAGAACGCCGCGGATGTTATTGCAACAATCTGCTTTAGATTCGTGCCTTTTGATCAAATGTATTTTGCGCAACCACGGCTTATTCCGCGCGAGGCGGATCGTTAATCTGCCGCCATTCCAGTTTCCCTTCTCCATCCAGCCCAATGGTTGCACCGAGGCTTTCTCATGAAAAAAGTGCTGTTGCTCAATGGCGGTAAAAAATTCGCCCACTCTGACGGTCGCTACAACGCCACCCTGCATGAAGCCGCGTTGAGCGTGCTGGATCGCGGCGGCTTCGATGTGAAAACCACCTTCATCGACGAGGGCTACGACGTCGCCGAAGAAGTGGCCAAATTCCTCTGGGCCGACGTGATCATTTATCAGATGCCGGGCTGGTGGATGGGCGCGCCATGGACGGTGAAAAAGTACCTCGACGAAGTTTTTACCGAAGGCCACGGCAGCCTCTACGCCAGCGACGGCCGCACCCGTTCCGATGCATCGCAGAAGTACGGCAGCGGTGGCCTGATTCAGGGCAAGCAGTACATGCTGTCGCTGACCTGGAACGCACCGCAGCAGGCCTTCGATGATCCGACTGATTTCTTCGAAGCCAAAGGCGTCGACGCGGTGTACTTCCCGTTTCACAAGGCCAACGAGTTTCTGGGCATGACCGGGTTGCCGACGTTCCTTTGTGTGGACGTGATGAAGCGGCCGAATATCGAGGCTGATGTGGCGCGTTACGAGCGGCATCTGACCGAGGTGTTTGGTCTCAAGGCCTGAATGGTTTCGGGCTACTATCGGTGGTAACAGCAAAAGATCGCAGCCTGCGGCAGCTCCTACAGGGAGCTGCAGTCATCTGCGATCTTGGCGATCTCAAAGAGGACACCCGTGAAAGCCAGATCCGATGAGTTGCAGATTTTCGTCTGCGTAATCGAATGCGGTTCGATTTCTGCCGCCGCTGAGCAGGTCGGGCAAACGCCGTCGGCGGTCAGCCGCACGTTGTCGCGGCTGGAAGCCAAGCTCGACACCACGCTGATCAATCGCACCACGCGGCGCATGGACCTGACCGAAGAGGGCAAGTATTTCTTCGAGCAGGCCAAGCTGATTCTCGATCAGATGGAGCAACTCGAAGAGCGTCTGTCTTCACGTCAGCAAACCCCGTCCGGGCGCTTGCGCATTAATGCCGCGTCACCGTTCATGCTCCACGCGGTCGTCCCGTACATCGACGAATTCCGCCGCCTCTATCCGGACATCCAGCTCGAACTCAACAGCAATGACCTGATCATTGACCTGCTGGAACAAAGCACCGACATCGCCATCCGTATCGGCACCCTGGCTGACTCGACGCTGCACGCGCGCTCGCTCGGTTGCAGTCCGCTGCTGATCGTCGCCAGCCCTGCCTACCTGGAAAAACATGGCGCGCCGCAGCAAGTCGCCGATCTGAGCGAACACAACTTGCTCGGCTTCACCCAGAACGAAGGCCTCAACCAATGGCCGCTGCGCTATGTGCACGGCGACCGCTGGCCAATCACCCCGGCGATCAGCGCCTCCAGCGGCGAGACCGTGCGCCACCTGGCGCTGGAAGGGCAGGGCATCGCCTGTCTGTCGCACTTCATGACCATCGATGACATCCGTGCCGGGCGCCTGAAAGTCCTGCTCGGCGAATTCAACAGCGGTTATCGCCAGCCGATCAACGCCGTGTACTACCGTAACTCGCAACTGGCGCTGCGCATTCAGTGCTTCCTCGACTTTATCCAGAGCAAACTCGCCGCTTACGCCAGCGCCGACTTTAAGGGCTGATTCGTGACCTCTGCGCAAGAGTGAATTGGGCGGCGGCGGGTTTTTCCCTGCGGCTCACGGGCCGATACTCGTCTCATCACTTACTCACGCAGGGAGTTTCTCCATGAACGTATTTGTCACCGGCGCTGCCGGATTTATCGGCGGCTCGATTGCTACCGGTCTGGCTCAGGCCGGTCATAAAGTCACCGGTTTGGTGCGCAGCGCCGAACAGGCTGAAGAGCTGAAAGCCATCGGGATCATCCCGGTCATCGGCACTCTCGACGACAAAACACTGCTCGCCGAACAGGCCCGCGCTGCCGACGCGGTGATCAACGCCGCCAGCAGCGATCATCGCGGTGCAGTTGAAGCGTTGCTCGATGCCTTGCGCGGTTCCAACAAAGTGTTCCTGCACACCAGCGGTTCGAGCATCGTCGGTGATGCCTCGGGCGGTAAATCCAGCGACGTCATCTACTACGAGGACAACCTGCCGGAGCCGACCGTCGACAAGGCCGCCCGCGTGGCCATCGACAACCTGATCCTCGCGGCGGCGAAGGACGGCGTGAATTCGGCAGTGATCTGCAACACGCTGATCTATGGCCACAGCCTGGGCGTCAACCGCGACAGTGTGCAATTGCCGCGACTGCTCAAACAAGCACGCAAAAGCGGGGTAGTGCGCCACGTCGGCACTGGCCAGAACATCTGGTCCAACGTGCATATCGAAGACGTCGTTGCCCTGTATCTGCTGGCGCTGACCAAAAACGTACCGGGTACTTTCTACTTCGTCGAAAGCGGCGAAGCGTCGTTCATCGACATGACCACCGCCATGGCTGAAGCGCTGAACCTGGGCCAACCGCAAGACTGGCCGTTGAAAGACGCTGAAGCCGAGTGGGGCTACGAAATGGCCAACTACGGCCTCGGCTCCAACAGCCGAGTGCGCGGCAAACACGCCCGCGAACTGCTGGGCTGGGCACCGAAGCGCACGTCGGTGGTTGAATGGATTCGTAACGAAATGGTGTGATTGCTGTTTGAGCCCCGCCGGGCTTTGTTATCACCCTTTAGAACGGCTGCCATTGGGCAGCCGTTTTCGTTTCGGGCTTTGCGCTTGTGTCACGCCAGACCTATGGTGCTCTGAACATTGCCAGTTCAGCAGGTACAAGGATGATTAACCGTTATGACGCAGAAGGTGCACAGAGCCGCTTTCAGCCTGGCTCTAAGGATCAAGTGCTGAGCAATAAACTGGGAATTATCGAACCCGAAGACATGGATGATGCAGAGCTGGTTTTGTTGGAAAAGCTCTACCAATCTGTACTCATCGAGCATTTGCCTGATCGGTCACTCACTGTTCAGGATCTGAAGGATTGGCATCGACACTGGCTCGGGAACATCTATCCATGGGCGGGCGATGTCCGTGCGGTAAATTTGGGCAAGGATGGATTTTTCTTCGCCGCTGCGCCGCTGCGCCGCAGATTCCTCGGTTGCTCGACGTATTTGAAAGGGACTGTCTTGCCAAATACATGCCATGCCGGCCCGATCTGGACGAGAACCTGATTCGCGCCATTGCTGTAACGCACGTCGAGTTCATCCTTATTCATCCCTTTCGCGAAGGTAACGGACGCTTGTCGCGATTACTGGCGGATGTCATGGCCGTGCAGGCGGGCTACGTGCCGCTGGACTACAGCAGTTGGGAGCGAAACAAAGAGGCTTATTTTGCAGCCATCAACCAAGGGCTGAACTGCAACTACGAACCCATGGAGTATTGGGTCCGACAAGCATTATGGACTTGAGGCGGGACTACTTGGCCAGGGACAAGTGCAGGAACTTACTGGACCTGAGTTTGAGTTTGCGCTCAATGGTCTCGACGCATTGACCTGTCTCGATGGCTGTCGAACTGGCAACTGCGCGGATCAACGTTTCGGTTGTCAGTTTTTTTTTGGTGCGAGGCGTGGGGCTCATGGCAGGGACTCCGCGGAGGTTGTCAGGCGAGTATAGCGCTTGGCTGGATTTGAAAAACATGTCCATGGCTGGGCACCGAAGCGCACGTCGGTGGTTGAATGGATTCGTAACGAAATGGTGTGAGTCGTCCACCAGCTCCCACAGGTTTTGCGCATTCTGTCTGGAGGAATGCGATCAAAACTGTGGGAGCGAGCCTGCTCGCGAAAGCGCTGGATCAGTCGGCAGAGATGTTGAATGTGATGCCGCCTTCGCGAGCAGGCTCGCTCCCACATTGATTTCTCGTTCACCGAAAAGCCATGTAAATCCCGCCCCGTGATTTTCATTAATCACGACAAGACATATCCATCTGCGACACGCCTTGCCTCTCCACGAAAATTACTTTCATGTGGTTTGAAATCTCGATCTCGAAATGATTTATGAGTTTCACAACCCATTCGAACGTGACCCTTTCGAGGAGTACCGCATGACGCCTTCCTTCGGCTATTGGCTGCTGGTCTATGCCGCCGTCGCCATCATCGCGCTGATCGTGTTGATCGCCCGTTACCGGCTCAACCCGTTCATTGTCATCACCCTGATTTCCATTGGTCTTCCGCTGGTCGCGGGCATGCCGCCGTCAGGCGTGGTGGGGGCGTATGAGGCCGGGGTGGGCAAGACGCTGGGGCATATTGCGCTGGTGGTCGCGCTGGGGACGATGCTCGGCAAGATGATGGCCGAGTCCGGCGGCGCCGAGCAGATGGCGCGCACGCTGATCGACAAGTTTGGCGAGAAGAACGCGCACTGGGCGATGGTCTGCATCGCCTTCCTGGTCGGGCTGCCGCTGTTCTTCGAGGTCGGTTTTGTCTTGCTGGTGCCGATTGCCTTTACCGTGGCGCGCCGCGTCGGCGTGTCGATTCTGATGGTCGGTCTGCCGATGGTCGCCGGCCTGTCGGTGGTGCATGCGCTGGTGCCGCCGCACCCGGCGGCGATGCTGGCGGTGCAGGCTTATCAGGCTTCAGTCGGGCAGACCTTGCTGTACGCGATTGCCATCGGCATTCCAACGGCAATCATTGCCGGCCCGCTGTACGCCAGATTCATCGTGCCGCGCATTCACTTGCCGGCCGATAACCCGCTGGAAAAGCAATTTCTCGACCGCGAACCGCGCGACAAACTACCGGGTTTCGGCATCACCATGGCGACCATTCTGTTGCCGGTGGTGTTGATGCTGATCGGCGGCTGGGCCAACCTGATTTCCACCCCGGGCAGCAGCTTCAACCAGTTTCTGTTGTTCATCGGTAACTCGGTGATTGCGCTGCTGCTGGCGACCTTGTTGAGCTTCTGGACGCTGGGTATCGCCCAGGGTTTCAACCGCGAATCGATTCTGAAATTCACCAACGAATGCCTGGCACCCACCGCCAGTATCACCCTGCTGGTGGGTGCTGGCGGTGGCTTGAACCGCATTCTGGTCGACGCGGGCGTCACCGATCAGATCGTCGGCCTCGCTCATGAGTTTCACCTGTCGCCGCTGATCATGGGCTGGCTGTTCGCCGCGCTGATGCGTATCGCCACCGGTTCGGCGACCGTGGCCATGACCACCGCGTCCGGCGTGGTCGCGCCGGTGGCCATTGGTCTGGGTTATCCACACCCTGAACTGTTGGTGCTGGCGACCGGCGCTGGCTCGGTTATCTTTTCCCACGTCAACGACGGCGGCTTCTGGTTGATCAAGGAATACTTCAACATGACGGTCGCGCAGACGTTCAAGACCTGGACCGTGCTCGAGACGTTGATCTCGCTGGTCGCGTTCGGGCTGACTGTCGGCCTTTCTTATCTGCTGTAACCGGAGCCCGCCGCCCATGGACATCCTCTACCAGATCCGCGCCCGTCAGGATTCCTTCAGCGCGGGCGAAGGCCGTATCGCCCGGCTGATGCTCGACGACGTCGGTTTCGCCGCGAGTGCCAGCCTCGAAGACCTCGCGCAACGCGCCGAAGTCAGTACCGCCACGCTGTCGCGTTTTGCCCGTACGGTCGGTTGCCGCGACCTGCGCGATCTGCGCCTGCAACTGGCTCAGGCCAGCGGCGTTGGCAGCCGGTTTCTCGACCCGGCGGGCACGCCTGAACAGTCGGCGTTCTACGGGCAGATCGTCGGCGATATCGAAACCACGCTGCGCCAGCATCTGGCCGGATTCGACGAATCGCGCTTTGCCGATGCGGTGAAAATGCTCGGCCAGGCACGAATGATTCACGCCTTCGGCTTGGGCGGTTGCTCGACCCTGTGCAGCGATGAATTGCAGGTTCGCCTGGTGCGCCTCGGCTATCCGATCGCGGTGTGCCATGACGCGGTGATGATGCGCGTCACCGCCGCCAGCCTGAACGCCGAGCAAGTGCTCATCGTCTGCTCGCTGACCGGCATCACCCCGGAATTGCTCGAGACTGTCGAGCTGGCGCGCAACTACGGCGCACGCATTCTGGCGATCACCCGCGCCGACTCGCCACTGGCAGAACTGGCCGACATCGTCCTGCCGCTGCAAGGCGCAGAAACCTCGTTCATCTACAAACCGACGGCGGCCCGCTACGGCATGCTGCTCGCCATCGATGTGCTGGCGACCGAGCTGGCGCTGGCCAGTCCTGAAGACAATCAAGAACGTCTGCGGCGGATCAAACTCGCCCTCGACGAATACCGTGGCGGCGACGATCACCTGCCGCTGGGAGACTGACATGCTGTACGACACGCTGATTCGCAACGCCCTGATCATCGATGGCAGCAACATGCCCGGTTACCGCGCCGACGTGGCGATTCGTGAGGGCCGCATCGAGCGTATCGGTGCCTTGCACGACGCCACGGCAACCGAAGAAGTCGACGCCGCCGGCCGCGTGCTGGCGCCGGGTTTCATCGACGTGCACACCCACGACGACACGGTGGTGATTCGTCAGCCAGAGATGCTGCCCAAGCTCAGCCAGGGCGTGACCACGGTGATTGTCGGCAACTGCGGGATCAGCGCTTCGCCCGTGACATTGAAGGGCAATCCGCCCGACCCGATGAACCTGCTCGGTACAGCGGCGGCATTCGTTTATCCGCGCTTCAGCGATTACCGCGCGGCGGTGGAAGCGGCCAATACCACGCTGAACGTGGCGGCACTGATCGGCCACACGGCGCTGCGCAGCAATCATCTGGATGATTTGTTCCGTACCGCGACGCCAGAAGAAATCGCCGCGATGCGCGAGCAGTTACGCGAAAGCCTTGAGGCCGGTGCATTGGGTTTATCCACAGGTCTGGCGTATGCGAGCGCCTACAACGCCTCCACCGATGAGGTGATGCAACTGACTGAAGAACTCACGGCCTTTGGCGCGGTGTACACCACCCATTTGCGCAGCGAATTTGCCCCGGTTCTGGAAGCGATGGACGAGGCGTTTCAGATCGGTCGACATGCGAAATCGCCAGTGATTATTTCCCACCTCAAATGTGCCGGCGTCGGTAACTGGGGGCGCAGTCCGCAGTTGCTCGCGTCGTTGGAAGAGGCAGCGAAAACTCACCCGGTCGGCTGCGATTGCTACCCGTATGCGGCGAGTTCTTCGACGCTGGATTTGAAGCAAGTCACCGATGCTCATCGCATCACCATCACCTGGTCGACGCCGCACCCGGAAGTCAGCGGTCGCGATCTGATCGACATCGCTGCCGAATGGAATCTGAAGCTGCTCGATGCCGCGAAACGCCTACAACCGGCAGGCGCGGTGTATTACGGCATGGACGAGGCGGATGTACGAAGAATCCTCGCCCATCCGTTGTCGATGGTGGGTTCTGACGGACTGCCGGAAGACCCGTTCCCGCACCCACGCCTGTGGGGCGCTTTCCCACGGGTGTTGGGACATTTCAGTCGTGATGTCGGGCTGTTTCCGCTGCACACCGCCGTACACAAGATGACCGGTTTGTCGGCGGCGCGATTCGGGCTGAAAGAGCGCGGTGAGATTCGTGAAGGTTATTGGGCGGATCTGGTGTTGTTCGATCCGGCGACGGTGCGTGATGTCGCGGATTTCAATGATCCACAACGGGCTGCGCAGGGGATTGATGTGGTTTGGATCAATGGCGTGTTGAGTTACCGCGATGGACAGGCGAATGGTCGCAGGGAAGGGCGGTTTCTCGCTCGACAGGGTGATCTGCGCGACAACTTTCACTGAGGTTTCGCGGACTGGATCACAGTGATGGCACATTGCGACTAAAGAAAGTCATCAACAGGCCGAATTGCTGACATCCACCCCGTCTACACTGTGGGGCCAATCAGTCAGGGAGCACCCCATGAGCTTCGGCAAAACCACCCCGATCCTGCGGATCTTCGATGAAGCCAAAGCTGTCGAGTTTTACGTCGACTTCCTCGGTTTCAAGATCGACTGGCAGCATCGCTTCGAGGCGAATTTTCCGTTGTATCTGCAGGTGTCGCGTGGCGAATGTGTGTTGCATTTGTCCGAGCATCATGGCGATGCGTGCCCGGGTTCGGCGCTGCGTATCGAGACGGATGAGCTGGAGGCGTTTCAGCAGCAGTTGGTGGCCAAGGATTACAAGTTTTCGCACCCGGGTATTCAGGCGATGCCGTGGGGGAGTCAGGACATGACGATTGTTGATCCGTTTGGTAATCGGCTGGTGTTTACCAACGCGATTTGTCTCTGAGCTGAAAAGCCCCTCACCCTAGCCCTCTCCCGGAGGGAGAGGGGACTGAACGAGTTGTCTGGCGCTGTACATCGACCTGAAAGACCGAGTCGATTATGGATTCACAGCAGCACTCTCAGGTCGGTGTATCTAGTGAACATCCCCCGGTCGGCCCCCTCTCCCTCGGGAGAGGGCTGGGGTGAGGGGAAAATGGCACACCGCAAAAAGAAGCCCGCCACCTGACCATCACAGTCGGGCAGCGGGCTTTTTCGTTACTCGGTCGGCACTAACCTGTCCAACACGCGATTGACGGCCATTTCCGCCACCATCACCACTTGCGCGATGCCCTGCAGGGTTTTGCGGTGAGTGCCTTCAACCTGCGCGGCATGGTTGTTGAGCATGACGGTCGCCGAGCCAAGAGTTTCGCTGGCGTCGGCCAGCAGGGATTCGGTGCCTGCCTCGGGGTTGGCCATGTACAGCGTGTTGGGCGAGTAGGGCGTTGCCATGAGGTCGGCGTTCGTCGGACCGAGGTAGTGATCGAGGGCGCGTTCGGCGGCTTCGTGGAATTTCTTCGAATCAGCGGATTCGTAGGGGGAGGCCGGGTCAGTGACCGGCGGGTTTGGCGTTATCTTGAACATAGCTGTGTTCCCTTTGTTGAGCGGCAACCCTTTGGCTACTAAACGAAAGGGTGGCAGCTGTACGCAGGTTAGTAGACCGGGGAACTCAGCTAAGCCGGCGCGCCGAAGCGCCCTGCGTACAGCCACCATATAGCTCAGGTGCGGGAGCACCTGTGATGAGTGTACGACCAGCAGAGTTACCGCCGGGCTACTAAACCCGATCACTGGGAATCAGTGACGCAATCAAGTTACGCAGCATGCTCAGGGCGCACAAGCCGGCGGATTCTGGCTTAGGCGTAGGTTACGGCGCAAGGATTTGTGGGCTGTTTCGCGTAACGCTGAGTGTCTTTAAACACCTATAGATAAAAGTGTTTATTGTGTTGTGGCGGCTGGCCTCATCGCGAGCAGGCTCACTCCTACAAGGGATTGTGCCGGACACGGAATCTGCGTTCACTGGAGATCAATTGTAGGAGTGAGCCTGCTCGCGATGAGGCCCGTGCAATCACCCGCGATGCATCTGCCGAAACTCCCCCGGCGGCATCCCGCGTCGGCTCTTGAACGTACGATGAAACGAGCGCGGTTCGGTAAACCCCAGATACTGCGCAATGTCCTGAATCGGCAGCGCGCTGTTGAGCAAATAATGCTCAGCCAGCTCCTGGCGCAAATCATCGAGAATCTGCTGATACGACGTCCCCGCCTGATGCAATTGCCGCTGCAGCGTACGCACTGAAACAGCGAGCTGTTCGGCGACCTGCTCCTTGCGCGGCAGACCTTCCTTGAGCAACTGCCGCAGGATGTTCTTCACCTGCTGCTCCAGCGACGCATCCTCCAGCGTCGCCATCAATCCCAACGCATGTTCTTCCAGCGTGCGCAGCAACTGCGCATCGGCCTGACGCAACGGCAGCTGCAAATACGCCAGCGGCACGACCAGCGCCGAATACGGCTGATCAAACAGCACCGGGCAATCGAAAAACGCTTCGTACTGCGCTGGCGTCACCTCGGCCGGGCACGAATGTTCGAGCCAGACCCCGGCCGGCGACATCTGCGTGTCGGCGATCCAGCGTGCATAGTGCAGCCATGAGCCGAGGACGTTTTCCACCAGATGCCGGCGGATTCGCGGGCGCTGATAACGGCAAGTCCAGATCAGGTGCACGTGGCCGTCCTGCACCTCGGCGCGGCTGACGCCCATGTCCCCCACCAGTTTCTCGAACGGCATGATCCGGCTCATCGCATCACCGAGCGTCGCACAGTTCATGGTGATGTAACCGAGCACGCTCCACGAATTGGGCAGGACGAAGTTCGCCGCGTTGAGCCCGAACAATGGATCGCCCGAGTGCTCGCAGAAATAATCCAACAGCCGTTCATGCGCCTCACCGGGCAAACGCAGGGTGTTGTCGCTCAACTGCTGCGCCTGCAAACCCGCCGCCGCCAACGCAGGTTCAATCGCCATGCCCAGTTGTTCAGCATGGCGCAGGTACTTGAGCAGCGGCGGAACCGAGGTGAAGCCGAGCGATTGCATGAACCCATTCCTTTGATCAACGGCAGCGGAGGCGGACGAATAGCCTGAAAGGTAATTTGAAACCCCGGCTAAAGTAAATGGCTGACGCTTGCGCGACGTTTGACTCAATTGGCTACACGAACTGGCCGGATGCGACCGTGACACTTTGCGGCCGCTGGCTAGTATGGAGGCCTGAAATAACACTGATCTGACGGCAAAAAAGGACACACGCATGCGACGCTGGAACGGCTGGGGAGATGCAACTACGGTGGTCGAACTGCCGGCCCAGGGCGCGGAGTTTCTTCATGAGCGCCTTGGCGAGGGGCGCGCGCTGCCCGATGCTTCGCTTGAAGCGGCATTGGCGCGTGTGCCAACGTCGCGGTTGCAAGCAAACGCCTTATACAGCGTCGATGCCCATGACCGCTTGCTGCATGCGCGGGGCCAGAGCCTGCCGGACTGGCTGGCATTGCGCGAAGGTGCACTGGGCAATTATCCCGATGCGGTGGCGTTTCCCGAAACGGCTGAACATATTCGCCAGTTGCTGGCGCTCGCCCATGAACAGGACTTGTGCCTGATCCCTTATGGCGGCGGTACGTCGGTGGCCGGGCACATCAATCCGCCGGATTCTGCGAGGCCAGTGGTGACAGTATCGATGGCGCGGATGAATCGCCTGATCGATCTCGACGAACAGAGCCTGCTGGCGACGTTCGGTCCCGGTGCGAGTGGGCCGCAGGTGGAAAGTCAGTTGCGTGCGCGGGGCTACACCCTGGGGCATTTCCCGCAGTCGTGGGAGCTGTCGACGCTGGGCGGTTGGGTCGCCAGCCGTTCCAGCGGTCAGCAGTCGTTGCGCTATGGCCGGATCGAACAATTGTTTGCGGGCGGAACCTTGGAAACCTTTGCCGGGCCTTTGGAAATTCCAACGTTCCCGGCCTCAGCGGCGGGTCCTGATCTGCGCGAAGTAGTGCTCGGTTGCGAGGGCCGTTTCGGGATCATTTCCGAGGTCAAGGTGCGGGTCAGCGCATTGCCTGCTGATGAGCGTTTCTACGGTGTGTTTCTACCCGATTGGCCGCAGGCGCTCAGGGCCATTCGCCAATTGGCTCAGGCACGCGTACCGCTGTCGATGCTGCGTTTATCCAACGCCGTGGAAACCGAAACGCAACTGGCGCTGGCCGGTCATCCGCAACAGATCGCCTGGCTGGAAAAGTATCTGAAGCTAAGGGGGGCAGCAGAGGGCAAATGCCTGCTGACCTTCGGCGTCACCGGCAATCGCCGACAAAACGCATTGTCGCTGACGCAGGCGCGGCAACATCTGAAGGCCTTCGGCGGCGTCTTCACCGGCACCCTGCTCGGCAAGAAATGGGCGCAGAACCGCTTCCGTTTCCCTTACCTGCGCGAGAACCTGTGGAACGCCGGTTACGTGGTCGACACCCTCGAAACCGCCACCGACTGGAGCAATGTCGACAACCTGCTCAACCTCATCGAAAGCAGCCTGCGCGACGCCTTGGCTGCCGAAGGCGAACGCGTGCATGTATTCACCCACCTGTCCCACGTCTACGGCGAAGGCTCGAGCATCTACACCACCTACGTGTTTCGCCCGGCGGCGGATTACCCCGCGACGCTTGCGCGCTGGAAAGCGCTGAAACACGTGGCCAGCCAGACCATCGTCGACAACCACGGCACCATCAGTCACCAGCACGGTGTCGGCAAGGATCACGCGCCGTACCTGCTGCGCGAGAAGGGCGCATTGGCGATGGACACCTTGCAGGCGCTGAGCAAGCACTTCGATCCGGCCGGGCGCCTCAACCCCGGCACGCTGCTGCCGGAGTGACGGCCATGAGTCAGGACTGGAACACCGCGTGGCGCCAGCAGATTCTGCCGACGCTGGCCGAGGAAACCTGGGATCTGATCGTCATCGGCGGCGGTATCAGCGGCGCCGGCATCCTGCGGGAAGCCGCGCGTCGAGGTTGGCGTTGCCTGCTGCTGGAGCAGCGCGATTTTGCCTGGGGCACCTCCAGCCGTTCTTCGAAAATGGTTCATGGCGGCTTGCGTTACATCGCCAAAGGCCAGTGGCGCCTTACCCGTGATTCGGTGCGCGAACGTCAGCGCTTGCTCGACGAAGCGCCGGGGCTGGTCGAGCCGATGAGTTTCATGATGCCGCACTATCGCGGCGGCTTTCCCGGGCCTCGGGTGTTGGGTGGCTTGCTGAGCGTTTACGACGCCTTGGCGGGGCGGCGCAGCCATCGTTTTCATGATGTGCAACAGCTTCGATATCTGGCGCCGGGCGTGAAGGAAAACGACTTGCTCGGTGGCACCTGTTTTGTCGATGCACTGACCGACGATGCAAGGCTGGTGATGCGCGTGTTGAGCGAGGCGCGAGCGGATGGCGCGGTCGTGGTCAATGGCGTTCGCGTCGAGCATTTGCTGCGAGAAAACGGGCGAGTGTGCGGCGTTCAGATCGAAGACTGCGAGGCGGGCGCGACCCTGCAGTTGCGCTGCGGCGTACTTGCTGTGGCCACCGGCGCATGGGCCGAGCGCTTGCGGCCGATGGAGGCACCACGGCAATTACGGCCGTTACGCGGCAGTCATTTATTGCTGCCGGGTTGGCGTTTGCCGGTGGCGCAGGCGTTCACGTTTCTGCATGAGCGTGATCGGCGACCGGTGTTTGTTTTCCCTTGGGAGGGCGCCACGGTGGTGGGCACCACGGACCTTGATCACCGTGAGGATCTGGATCAGAGCGCGAGCATCTCTAACGAAGAGCTCGACTACCTGCTGGCCGCCTGCACGCAACAATTTCCCGGCGCGCAAGTGAGTGCTTCGGATGTGCTGTCGACATGGTCCGGCGTGCGTCCGGTGGTCGGCAGTGCAGCGGGTAATCATCAAGACAAACCCTCGAACGAAACCCGTGAACATGTGCTGTGGCAGGAGCCCGGTTGCGTGACCCTGGCCGGCGGCAAGCTGACCACGTTTCGTCCACAAGCCATCGAAGTGCTAAAGGCCTGCGCGGCCATGCTCGAACGTCCGTTGGTCGATGACGCCGCGCCGGTGTTTGCCGCTGTCCCTGCGCTGGCGATTCCAGAGTTGAGCAGCCATCAATGGCGACGTCTCGCCGGGCGACATGGGCGCGACTTGCCAAGGCTGGCGCAACTGCTCAGGGAGATCGGCCATGACACGGTCGGCGCTACAGATACGCTGTGGGCCGAACTGGCTTTCGCCTGTGAGTCGGAAATGGTTCTGCACCTCGACGATCTGCTCCTGCGCCGCACGCGTATCGGTCTGCTGTTGCAGCGCGGTGGCGAAGCGTATTTTGCTGCCATCCGCCATCTCTGCCAGCCGCGACTGGCCTGGAGCGACGAACACTGGCAGCAGGAAGAACAGCGTTATCAGGCGTTGTGGCAACGCCATCACGGTTTGCCGGATGCCACGCGTTGATGCCCCTTGAAGAGAGCTCCATGGACAACCACCCGAACAAGCGTTACCTGCTGGCCATCGACAACGGCACCCAGAGCGTGCGTGCGCTGCTCTTCGATTTGCAGGGCAATCTGCTCGGCAAAGGCAAGGTCGAGTTGCAGGCGTATTACTCGACGCAACCGGGTTGGGCCGAGCAGGATCCGGAATATTACTGGGCGAAATTGGGGGAGGCGTGCCAGCAAGTCTGGGCGCAGACCGGCATCGACCGTTCGCAGATTGCCGGCGTTTCCCTGACCACGCAGCGCGGTACGGTGATTAACGTCGATGCCGAGGGCAAGCCATTGCGCCCGGCGATTCTCTGGCTTGATCAACGCCAGAGCGAAGTCGAAGGCGGGATCAAAGGGCCGTGGGGCTGGCTGTTCAAACTGGTCGGCGCCCAGGCGACTGTGGATTATTTTCGTGCTCAGGCTGAGGCGAACTGGATCGCTCAGCATCAGCCGGAAGTCTGGGCGGCAACAGACAAGTTTTTGCTGCTGTCCGGTTTTCTCACCCATCGCCTGTGCGGGCGTTTTGTCGACTCCGTAGGCTGCTGCGTCGGCTATCTGCCGTTCGACTTCAAACGGCTGAAATGGGCCGCGCCGAGTGACTGGAAATGGCAGGCGCTGGCGGTGCGCCCCGAGCAATTGCCGAGCCTGCACAAACCCGGTGAAACCCTTGGCTACATCACCGCTGAAGCCGCTCGCCACACCGGTATTCCCGAAGGTTTGCCGCTGATTGCTGCAGGCGCCGACAAGGCCTGCGAAGTGGTCGGTTCCGGCGTGGTCGATGCGAGCACGGTGTGCCTGTCCTACGGCACCACGGCGACGATTACCAGCACCCGCTCGCGCTATCTGGAAATCGTCCCGTTGATCCCGCCGTACCCGTCTGCGGTGCCCGATCAGTACAACTGCGAGGTGATGATTTATCGCGGTTACTGGATGGTCAGTTGGTTCAAGAACGAGTTCGGTTTGCGCGAGATGCAGCAGGCCAAAGAGCAGGGTATCGAGCCTGAGCAGTTGTTCGATGCACTGGTTGAGGCGGTGCCGCCGGGGTCGATGGGCCTGATGTTGCAACCGTACTGGTCGCCGGGGATTCGCGAGCCGGGTGTCGAGGCGAAAGGCGCGATGATCGGCTTCGGCGATGTGCACACCCGGGCGCATATTTACCGGGCGATTCTTGAGGGACTGGCGTATGCCTTGCGTCAGGGCATGGAGAACATCGAGCGGCGTTCGAAGGTGTCGATCAAGCGGTTGCGCGTGGCCGGTGGCGGCTCGCAGAGTGATGCGGCGATGCAGCTCACGGCGAATATTTTCGGCTTGCCGGCGGAGCGTCCGCATGTGTATGAGGCGTCCGGTCTGGGCGCGGCGATTTGTTGTGCGGTGGGGTTGGGGCTGCATGCGGATTTCCCTACGGCGATCGCTTCAATGACCAGAGTAGGGGCTGTCTTCACCCCACAACCCGATGCGCAAAAAATCTACGAGCAACTGTACAAAGAGGTCTACCTGCGCATGTATCGCCAACTCAAACCGCTGTATCAGAGCATCCGCAAAATCACCGGTTACCCCGCTTAGCTGACCACCACAAATCCCCTGTAGGAGCTGCCGAAGGCTGCGATCTTTTGATCTTGTTTTTCAAGATCAAAGTCAAAAGATCGCAGCCTTCGGCAGCTCCTACAGGGACCGTATTGCGATTCGATGTGGCGCCATCGGAGACTTTTTCTGGTGAGATCGGACAGTGTCAGCGGCGGGGGCGGTTGTTAGGCTCATCCCCCACGGCACCGCCAATAAGAACCAGAAGCAATGAAACTGACCTTCCTCCTGTTGCTGCTTTGTGCAACGGCCCCGAGCGCTTGGGGCTGGTCGAACCATACGGTGGGAAGCTATCTGGCGTTGCAGGAATTGCCGGCGTTGCGCGATGCGCCTGCGGTCGAAGTCGAGCCACTGGAGCGGTTTCTCAGCGAGCAATACCCGGCCGTGCTGGCACTGTTGGAACAACAGGAAAGCTTCGCCCGCGAGCACTTCGCTCAGTACCCGCCACGCCCCGACAATCTGAAATTGCCCGCAGTCCCAAGTGACAATCTGCGCCACGACTTTCTCACGGCACTGCGCATCAACCCCGAGATTAATCTGGCGATGGTTATCCAGCCATTACCCGGTAAAGACCTCCCCGAACGTGAACATTTGCAGGCCAATCAAGTCATGGTCGAGCAAACCCTGTCACCGTGGAATCGTCAGCGTTTCATCGTCATTGCCAATCACGAAAAAGTTGCCCCGCTGGCCGTGCTCGCCAGCGCTGCTGATGAGCCGGATTACGGCCACGACATCAATCTGTTCAGCGACAACCCTGGCGACGTCGGCGCGCTCTACGGCTTCGGCCCGCAACCGTTCGGCGATGCGCGTTTCCAGTACAGCTCGCAGGCGCCGTTTCATATGGGCTTCTTCCACGAAAGCGCGGTGGTGTATGCGGCTGCCGGTTTCCTCGAACGCAGCTGGCCGGACTGGCGCGCGTATCAGTACATGGGCCTGGCGCGACTGGCGTTTGCCAGCGGTCATCGGTATTGGGGGTATCGCTTTCTTGGCTGGGGCCTGCACCACATTCAGGACCTGACCCAGCCGTATCACGCCAAACCATTGCCGGGCGTCAACCTTGCCAATCTTCTTCTGCTGGAAGGCAAGGCAATCGCCGGTTTCGCCGCCGACAAACAAGCCTCCATCGAGCGCGTCGCGACCCGGCACATGGAAGTGGAGAAATATCAGTCGACCTGGCTGCGCCGCGTGCTGCATGCCGGTCAGCCGCATCCGATGCTCGCGGCTTACGCCGATGTGGCTCAGGACAAAAGCTACCCGCCGTACTCGGTCGACTACCTGCGCGAAGTGGTCAGCGCCGAAGCCGTCAACGACTCCGCCGCCTTCGACGAAGCCATCGGCCAGTGGCTGGAAACGGCGCCCGTCAGCAGTGATTTCAGCAGCGGCAATCAGCTGCAACGAGAAGACTTCGACCACCCGGCACTCAACCAGCAGTTGTTCAGGTTGCTCGGACATTTCGGCGCTCACAGCCGAATTTACGTCAGCACGGGTTTGGCGCCGTAGTGCGCCGCAACGCACACCACAACAATAAAAAACAGGGAAGGAGGAACAGATGATCAACACTCGATTGCGCCTGACGGGCGCCGCGCTCCCCGGTGTCGGCCTGGCAGGGCTGCTGCAGTTGTGCGCAGTCGATGCGGCGCACGCGGTGGAGTTCAGCCTGATGGACAAACAGGTCACCGGCTCTGTCGACACGACCTTGTCTTACGGCCGTTTGTGGCGGGTGCAGGGCCGCGACAAGACTAACGATGACGTCAACACCAACGACGGCAATCGCAACTTCGACACCGGGCTGGTTTCCGAGGTGTACAAGATCACCTCCGAGCTTGAAGCCAGCTATCAGAACTATGGCGTGTTCGTGCGCGGCACCGCGTTTTACGACACGCAACTGATGGACAAGCGCAACGACTACTACGACAACAACAGCCCCTCGCAACCGAGCCAGAGCTACCCGCAGGATAACCATTTCACCAGCCAGACCCGCGACATCGCCGGCAGCCGCATCGAGATGCTCGATGCCTATGTGCATGGCAGTTGGGACGTCTTGCAGATGCCAGTGACGGCGCGCGTCGGTCGTCAGGTGTTCAACTGGGGCGAGGGGATTTTCTATCGCGGCGGGATCAACACCACCAACCCGGTGGACGCTGCCAAGTACCGTTTGCCCGGCGCCGAAGTGAAGGAAGTGTTGGTGCCAGTGGAGGCGCTGAGCTTCAACGTCGGCCTGACCGATTCGCTGACCATGGAGAGTTTCTACCAGACCAACTGGAAGGAAACCCGCATCGACCCGGTCGGCACCTTCTACTCGCAGACCGACCTGTTCGCCGACGGCGGCAACACCGGTTACAACAACTTCAGCGGCACCGCGCTCGACACGCCGGTTCCGGGGTTTGGCAACGTCATCGGTTTGTACAGCGCGCTGGGCAACAACCCGTTGCTCAACTCCGCCCTGCAAAGCACCGGGCTGTACGCCAATGGCGTGACGCCGGCCTATGGCAACACGCTGAAAGTGGCGAGCATCGGCAAGGACTACAACGCGCGCAACGACGGGCAGTTCGGTTTTGCCTTTCGCTACATCGCCGAACAGCTCAATAGCACCGAGTTTGGTTTGTACATGGTCAATTATCACGCCAAGGAGCCGACCATCGCTGCCGATCTCGGCGGCTACAAAGGCATCGACATGGATGCCCTGACCAACCTGTTGTCCGGCGTTGCGGGCAGTCAGGCCGGGGCGCTGGCCAATGGTCTGGCCACGGCTGATGTGATGGGCAACATCCAGGCGCATCGGCGTTATGCCGAAGACATCCGGATGTATGGCTTCAGCTTCAACACTACGCTGGGCGAGGCCTCGGTGTTCGGTGAAATTGCTTACCGGCCGAATCTGCCGATTGGCGTTGCGGCCACTAACGATTTGATTGGCGACCTGGCCAACGGTGCAGCTGTGGCGGTGACGGGTCGGTCGATCAACGTCGGCGGGCAGATGGTCAATCTCAACAGCGAGATCAATAACGCCGAACGTGTCGAAGCGTTCAACACCTCGCTGGGGACCATTTACAACTTCGGCCCGACCGCTTCGTTCGACTCGCTGTTCGGCATCTTCGAACTGGCCTCCGAGCACCTGCGCGGCAGCAGCCTGCAATACACCGGGTATGACGGCAGCCGTCGCTACTACGCAGGCACCGGTAACTATTCCTATGTGTCGGGCGGTGATCGCGACGATCAGGTCAACCGCAATTCCTACAGCTACACGGCGATGCTCAACGGCACCTGGAACGACGTGTACGCCGGGGTCAACGTCTCGCCGTACATCGTTTACAAGGATGATTTCGAGGGCAACAGCTATCAGGCCGGCAACACCATCGAAGGGCGCAAGGCCTACACGCTGGGGATCAAGGCCAACTACCAGAACAAGCTTGAAGCCGAGTTGCAGTACACCGAGTTCTACGGCGGCGGGCAGAACAACGGCATTCGCGACCGCGATAACGTCGGGTTCAACCTCAAGTATTTCCTTTGATATCCAGAACACAGGCGCACCCCCTGTAGGAGTGAGCCTGCTCGCGATAGCGGATTTTCAGTCGCTGTAGATGTTGTCTGACACACCGCTATCGCGAGCAGGCTCACTCCTACAGGGGATCTACGGTGATTTGCAGACCTCACTCCCGTTTCGGAGATCGATTATGTTTCACACTTCAAGATTGACCAAAGCTTCGCTAGGGCTTGTGTTGGGCCTGGCTGCCAGCGCCGCTCTGGCCGCCATCACCCCAAAACAAGCCGAACAACTGAAAACCACCCTGACCCCCATGGGCGCCGAGCGCGCGGGCAACGCTGCCGGCACGATTCCCTCCTGGACCGGCGGCATCACCCAGGCGCCCGCCGGCTACAAACCCGGTCAGCATCACCCCGATCCATACGCGGCGGACAAACCGCTGTTCACCATCACCAAAGCCAATCTCGACCAATACAAAGCCCACCTCAGCCCCGGCCAGATCGCCCTGTTCAACAGCTACCCCGACACCTTCCAGATGCCGATCTACCCATCCCGCCGCTCCGGCTCAGCGCCGCAATGGCTGTACGACAACACCCTGAAAAACGCCACCTCGGCCAAATTGCTCGAAGGCGGCAGCGGCTTCTCCGATGCTTACGGCGGCGTGCCATTCCCGGTGCCCAAGGACGGCGTTGAAGTGTTGTGGAACCACATCACCCGCTATCGCGGCATCTACGTCGTGCGCCGCGCCTCCGAAGCGCCAGTGCAACGCAATGGCAGCTTCGCGCTGGTGACCTCGCAGCAGGAAGCGCTGTTCAACTACTACCGCCCGAACGGCCAGTTCGCCGACCTGAAAAACATCCTGTTCTACTACCTCGCCTTCGTGAAAAGCCCGGCGCGACTGGCCGGCGGTGCCGCCCTCGTGCACGAAACCCTCGATCAGCTCAAGGACGCACGCCAGGCCTGGATCTACGACGCCGGCCAACGCCGCGTGCGTCGCGCGCCGAACCTCGCCTACGACACGCCGATCGCATCCTCCGATGGACTGCGCACTGCCGACGACACCGATCTGTTCAACGGCTCGCCTGATCGCTACGAGTGGAAGCTCAAGGGCAAACAGGAAATCTACATCCCCTACAACAACTACAAAGTCGCCAGCCCCGAGGTGAAATACGCGCAGTTGCTCACCCCCGGCCACCTCAACCCGCAATACACCCGCTACGAACTGCACCGGGTTTGGGTGGTGGAAGGCAACCTGAAACCGGGCTCGCGGCACATCTATTCCAAGCGTGTGCTGTTTCTCGATGAAGACAGCTGGGGCGCCGCGCTGGTCGATCAATACGATGGGCGAGGGGAGTTGTGGCGGGTGTCGATGGCCTACCTGAAAAACTTCTACGACCTGCCGACGACGTGGAGTGCGCTGGATGTTTTCCACGATTTGCAGGCGCGTCGTTACTACGTGCAGAACCTTGATAACGAAGAGGCGGAGACTGTCGATTTCGCGCAGCCGGTGCCGGAGGATGCGTACTTCATGCCGTCGGCGTTGCGGCAGCGTGGCACTCGGTGAGATAGCAGACCTGTCTATGCTTTTCTGGCGTTACAACCTGAAACCGTCGCAGCAAAAGCTTCATGGTAGCCTCCGCTGCTGCGATTTCAGTAATGACGGAGAGCATTGTGGCAAGTTTGATCATCGACAATCTTGACCCTCAGCTCTATGAAGCGCTGAGGGTAGCGGCCGACCTCAATGGTCGATCGATGGAAGAGCAAGCGTGTCTGATTTTGAAGAATGCTCTGGAACAGACTCAATCCACTGGCGGCTTGGGGAGTCGGATCCAAGAGCGCTTTAGAAGCGTTGGCGGAGTTGAGCTGGATTTGCCTTCGCGTTGAAAGCGGGGCACGCAGTTTCACGGTATGACCACGCATCAGTAGGGCAAGCCATAACGCAATCGCGAGCAGGCTCACTCCTACAGGGGAATTGGCGTCGCCCACATAATCTGTGATCGACGCGTTACCTGTAGGCCTTCGCCTGCTCGCGATTCGGTTGTAGCTTCAGCGCGAAATCAGGATCAAACGCGGAAGTGGCTGACCATCTGCTGCAACTGCCCACCCAGACGCGCCAGTTCAACACTCGACGCTGCCGTCTCATCACTCGCCGCTGCGGTCTGTTCCGACACGTCGCGTACGTTGATGATGCTGCGGCTGATCTCTTCGGCCACGGCGCTCTGCTGTTCTGCAGCGGCGGCGATCTGCTGGTTCATCGACTGGATGTTCGACACTGTACGGGTGATGTTTTCCAGCGATGCGCCGGCCTTGCGGGTCAGGGCGACGCTGCTGTCGGTCAGGGCGCGGCTGTTGCTCATTACGGCCGAGACTTGCTGGGTGCCGTTCTGCAGACCGGCGACCAGGCCTTCGATTTCTTCGGTGGATTTCTGCGTGCGCTGAGCCAGGCCACGAACTTCATCGGCAACCACGGCAAAACCACGACCGGCTTCACCGGCACGGGCGGCTTCGATCGCAGCGTTGAGCGCCAGCAGGTTGGTCTGTTCAGCCACAGCCTTGATCACGTCCATGACGCTGCCGATCTTGTCGCTTTCCTGTTGCAGCACGCTCATGGCTTCGGTCGAACGCACCACTTCGCTGGCCAGACGTTCGATCTGGGCGATGGCTTCGTTGACCACTTTGTCGCCTTCGCGGGCTTCGCCGTCAGCGGCGGCAGCCGCTTGCGAGGCTTCTTCGGCGTTGCGCGCGACTTCCTGCACGGTGGCGGTCATCTCGTGCATGGCGGTGGCGACCTGATCGGTCTCGACTTTCTGGCTGTTCACGCCGGCGCTGGTCTGCTCGGTCACGGCCGAGAGTTCTTCGGCAGCGCTGGCGATCTGGGTGACGCCGTCGCGGATGCCGCTGATCAAGTCGCGCAAGGTTACGCCCATGCGCGCGATGCCTTGTTGCAGCACACCGAGTTCGTCGCGGCGGGTGACGGTGACGTTCTGGGTCAGGTCGCCGCTGGCGATGCGCTCGACCACGGCCAGGGTTTCTTGCAGCGGACGGGTGATCTGACGGGTGATGATCACCGCAGCAATCACGCCAACCAACAGTGCCAGCAGGGTGCTGATCAACTGGAAGGTACGCGCCTGGGCGCTTTCGATGTCACGACGGTCGAGTTGGATCTGGTACAGCTGCTCGCTGGTGTTGACGATCGCGGTACCTTGATCGGTCATTTCCTTGCGGGCCTGCACGGCGTCGGTGTTGGCGTTTTTATACGCCATCAATGCGCTGCGATAGTTAACCAGTGCGGTTTCCAGCTGACGCAGGGCGTCTTGCTGAGAGTCGGCGAAATGCACGTTCAGTTGCTTGAGGCTGGCGATCGCCACATCCAGTTGGCCAACGGCTTTCTGCTCGGTTTCGGCATTGGTGGTAGCGGTGTAACCGCGCACTTCGTAGCGCGCGAGGATGAACGCTTCCTTGGCGGCGGTGATCGCCTGGAACTGATCGAAACGCTGCTCGCTCATGTCCATCTGCTGCACGCGTTTGCTGATCGATTCGATCTGGTTGTACGCGGTCTCGGCACTCACGCTCATGCTGTCGCGGGCACTGTTGCCGGTGCGATAGGCGTTGCGCATTTTGTTCAGCGACGTCTGGTATTCAGCGATGGTCGCGGCCTGCTCCTTGAGCAGTTTGACGTTTTCCGGGCTCTTGAAGCTGTTGATCAGCTTCTGTTGTTGCGCGGCGAAGCTTTCAAGGGTGGTCTGCACATTCTGTGCGGCGGTTTCATCGCCATTGGTCAGCATGTATTGCAGGCGCACCACGCGCAGTTTGGTCAGACCGGCATTGAGCTGGGTGATGTCGCTCATCCAGTTGCTGCGGTCGATCAGGCCACCGAGGCTGGTCCAGCCTGTCAGGGCCAGCACGCAGGTCAGGGCCAGCACGAGGCCGAAGCCCAGGCCCAGTTTCATGTTCACGCTGATGTTGCCGAACCAGCTATTCATCAAAAATCCTCCAGAAACGTTGGGTTTCTTGTCGTCGGTTAGGCTGGAAGATTGTTGTTTTTTTGAGCCAGCAAGGGTGTTAGCAGGTTTGTATCGGCCGCATTTCCCAGAGCTGAAAGGATTTTGTCCTACGGAATTTGTAACATCGGATCCCAAGACTTTTTTCACATGGGTTTCACTGGCTGCCCACGCGCGCCTCTGTACCTTCGCCGCATCGAATGAACCCGTGATGCACAGTGGCGAGGCGGTTTTTGTGGAATTGAGACTGAGTCTGTTCGGCGTCAAACGCTCGATCGATCTGAGCTTTTTGGCGCGTTTTCGCAACACTTGGGTGGTGTTGGCGGCATCGGTATTGGTGATCCCGCTGACCCTGTGGTTGCTGGCGCCGGCGGCGGTGCCGGATCTGGCCCACGGCAATGTCGCCGGTGCGCAGGCGCTGACAGCCGGTTGGGCCAAGGGCGAGATGATCGTGCTGGTGCGTCACGTCGAGCGCTGCGATCACTCGAAAGCCGCGTGCCTGAGTGGCAACGACGGCATCACCGATCGCTCGCGCAGTGTCGCGGTGGCGGTCGGTGCAAGGTTCGAACAACTGGGCCTGAACAACGTCGACATCTATAACAGCCCGTCGATGCGCACGGTGCAGACCGCCGGTTACATGTTCAACCATGCCGCCCGCGGTGACGACTGGTTGATCAACTGCCGGGGCCGCATGTTGCAGGACGCCTTGGCCCACAAGGTTCCCGGTCGCAATCTGGTACTGGTGACCCACAGCGAATGCATGGCGCAGATCGAGAAAGACCTCAAAGTGCCGACTTCGGACATGGGTTACGGCTCGTCATTGTTTGTTTCCGCTGCCAGCCCGGCGGCTCCCAAGATGCTCGGCTTCATTGAAGCCTCCGACTGGCGCACGGTGACCACCCGATGAAATCTCGTTTCTACCTTTATAACTTCGGCATTCCGCTAGCCTGCGCGGCGCTGGTGTTCCTGATGTTCGACATGACCAAAATCGACATCGCCTTCAGCAACCTGTTGTTCGATCCGCTGACGCAGTCCTTCCCGCTCGACAAAATCCACTTCTTTGAAAAGCTCACGCATAAATGGGCGCGGATCATTCCCAACTGGACGGCGGAAATCGCTCTGATCGGCGCGCTGCTATCGGTGGTCTGGCCGTTGGTCAATCCGCACAAACGTCCGCGACTCGGTGCAATGCTGGAGCGCAGCAAAGTCGCGCCGGTGCTGCGATTTGCCGCTGATCACCGTAGGGATTTTCTGTTTGTAGTGTTCGCATTTGCGGTCTGCACGGGAGTGATTCACTTCCTTAAATCCCACACCAGCGTTTACTGCCCGATCGAAACCACGCTGTACGGCGGGAAAATGGCTCACATTGAGTGGTACAGCAACTTTCAACTGTTCCATGAAGCCGGTAGTGGCCGGTGCTGGCCGGGTGGTCATGCGTCGGGCGGCTTCACCATGCTGGCGCTGTATTTCGTGGCGCGGCGCTATCAATGGCGTTTTTCCAGTGCAATCTTGTGGGGCTCGCTGTTGCTGGGATTCGTTTATGGCACTACTCGCGTCCTGCAAGGCTGGCACTACATGTCCCACACCTTCTGGGCCGGGATCTTCGTCTGGCTGGCGTGTTTGCTGACGGCGCTGGCCTTTTACGGGCGGGCACGGCTGGATGTGCCGGTGCTGAGCAAGCGCACACAGAAAGCGTTCAGTACTCAGCCTGAGATTTCTCTCTGAACCCGTTCGGATGAAATGAAAAACCCGCCAATCACCGGCGGGTTTTTTTATGTGGCTGCGCAGGCCTCAATAGCCGACGAAGTAATACGCCTGACGCCCGACCATCATGGTCTTGAGTACTTTCAGTGGCGGCGTGGGTTCACTGTCACCAGCCATCACCACGACATGCGAGGGCGAGGCCGTGAGGAAATCTCGCAACTGCGCTTCGGTATCCAGCCCTTTGAGTACTTGCTGGGTATAGAAGACCGTAGCGCCACCGACCCGCTCATTGGCCTGAAACAGTGCGACCTGATGTCCGGCGGTTTGCAGCGTCTGAATCTCTGCACTCAATGGCAGGAACGATAGCTTTTTGTCGGCGTGGGGCAGTGCCCATTGCGCGGCGGCGAGATAACTGCCGATCACCAGCGTGAGCACAGTCACTGCCAATGTCTGACGGTGACGGGCGATTCGGCCTATGAACTGATTGGCGGATTCGTACAGCTTCAATCGTTCGAACAACACGCCTGCATATTCTGCCGCGATCACCGCTGCGGCTGGCGTCATCGACATCAGGTACACCGTGCGCTTGCTCGACGCCAACGTCAGCATCACGAACTGCGCAACGATCCACAGGCTGAAAAACAGCAAGTAGCGGTTGGCCTTCAATTGTTTGCGGAAATGCCAGAGCCCCAGGTACACCAGAATGTTCCAGGGCAGAAAGGCTTCCGGCAGTTTGGCGAGGTAGTAATAGAACGGCTCATAGTGCCCGGCCTCGACGAACGATCCGCTGAAGCGTCCGACGCTGTTGGTCAACAGCACTTCTCTGACGGCTTGTGCGCCGCCGTGCTGGAAGAGGATGACGAGCCAGATCAGCAGCGGAATCAAGCCGACCAGGGTCAGTAAGCCCGGCCGCAGCCAATCGGTGATTTTCAGGCGCTTGTCCATCAGGTTGTCGGCCAGCAGATAGGCGAAAATCACCACTCCCGGCATGGCCAGCCCCAGCACACCTTTGCTCAATGTAGCGATGGCGATCCCGACGACAAACAACAGCAAGTTGCTCGCGGTCGACGCCCGTTGCGCCTGGAAAAAGGCCAGCAGCGCCATGGTCACTCCGAGGGCGAGCAAAGCATCCTCACCGACCCCGCGCACATTGCTCCAGTAACTGGCCATAGTCGCGAGCAGAATGCCCGCCGTCCAGGCAATCATTTTCGGCCGTTCAAAGCGGCGCAACATGCCGTACAGCAGCATCACGCTGAGCAAGCCAGCCACCGCCGACGCCAGCCGCACGGCCCACGGTGAAACACCGAACACACGCATGGCGCCAGCATCCAGCCACAGACTCAGTGGTGGTTTTTCCAGAAACGGTTCGCCGAACAGGCGAGGCGTCACCCAATCGTTATCAAGGTGCATCTCCATGGCGATCCCGGCGACGCGGGCCTCGGTGGAGCCTTGCAATTGGTGGCCGCCCAAGCCGAAGAAAAACAGCAGGGCGGCAAGCAGAAACAGCGAAGTGGCGGCACGCGACATGGCTTTCAGGCAACCGGAAGGGGCGGGAGCCTGAGCATACGGCGGCAATCCTGAATAAATTGTGAAGCTAGGCCAGTTGTCGTGACCAACGCTTCTCCGGCGTTTCGAACAGCGGATTGACCAGGGCCGTCAGCACATGATCCTGCCAGCGCCCGGCAATGTTCAGATACGCCTTGGCGTAACCCTCACGTTCGAAGCCCAGACGCTCAAGCAAGCGCTCACTGCGCTCATTGCCGGGAATGTAGTTAGCCATGATCCGATGCAGGTTCTGGATATCGAACATGTAGTCGATACCAGCCTCCAGCGCTTCATGCATCAAGCCCTGTCCCTGTTGGGCTTCATCAATGTGATAGCCCAGATAACACGCCTGAAAGGCCCCGCGAATAATGCCGCTGAAGTTGCAGGCGCCGATCATTTGCTGGCCGTCCGGGGTCAACAGCGCGAAGTGCATGGCCAGCCCGGCCTCGAATGCGCTGGCCTGTATTTCAAGGCGTCGGCGAATCTGCTCGGTGGAAAAATATTCGGTGGTGCGGATCGGCGACCATGGCGCGAGGTGGCGCCGGTTGCGCTGGTAGAACTCGCTTTCAAGTTCGGCCTGATCCGGAGCGAATATTGCGAGCGTCAGGCGTTGGCAGGGCAGGGTCAACAGCGGCATCGGATACTCCGGAGTGGCGGATCTTCCGGCAGGTTGGCGCACTCACCTGTGGGAGAGCAAGCCCTCACAGGCTGACGCGGTAAATCCGAGGCAAAAAAAAGCCCGCAGGAGCGCGGGCGAACCGTAGTTTCTTGAATGAGCGAGCGGACTGTACAAGGCTTGGCCGCGCAGCTGCAGTGAAGAAAAATTCATCTCGATGGGCGGCTCGGCGTTGTCCGATGCTCACCCGAGCGACGGTGCGACTCTACAGTTTCACCCGTCAATGGCGGGTTTCAGGCCCGCTGGTTTGCGGTCCCTGCGGGTCAAGATTGTCCCGCGCCCGGCAGACCAGGATCTCGGCCAGTGCGCTCAGTTGCTTCATGGCCACCGCCACATGGCGTTTCGAGCCGTCGAACTCATCGGTAAGGTTTGCGCTGATGGCGACGAGGGAGTCGAGAATCTCGCTGGCGTGGGTGAGCAGGGTCAGTGTGTCGACATCGTCGCGCACCCTGATGAGTTGATTGAGCGGGACGCTACGCCGCCGACGGGTCGCCTCGGCGCGTGCGGTGGTGTTCGACTGAGGTTGGGGGCTGGAAGCGGGCGCGTCGGAAGGTGCCGAGCCAACCAGCGAAAGTTGTGGGGTCTTTTTCATGACGTAGCTCCGTGGAGTGAACATTCACTGCAGTTGCGGCTGCCAAACCGTCCGTTGGATGGCAGTGGTCGTGGAGCGTAACGTCCTGAGGAACTGTCCACCAGTTCACCAAAGTCGACGCGTGTTGCGGGAATTTTCCTAGGACGTTCGGTGTGGGAAGGAGGGCGTGGCGATAAAACCAAACAGCAGTCGTGATGATCACGGAAGGTCATTTCAAGGCATGTGGTCAGCTGGCGAAACCGTTCACATAATTCTCACCTGAGTTTTGCCATGATCGTTGCCAATATTTCATCGGCCCGAGCGAGTGATCCCGTCATGAATGTGAGCGTGCTCTACGCGTTGGTTGCGGCAGCGTTGTTTGGCGCCAGTACGCCACTCGCCAAGCTGCTGGGCGTACAGATTTCACCGATTCTATTGGCCGGATTGCTCTATCTGGGCAGCGGTCTGGGTTTGACCGTCCTGCGCTTTGCCCGCGATCGAGGTTGGCAGCGTTCCGGACTCGGCACCGGCGAATGGCCGTGGCTGGTCGGAGCCATCGGCTTCGGCGGCGTGCTGGCGCCGGTGGCATTGATGTTCGGTTTGACCAGAACCTCCGGCGCGAGCGCGTCACTGATGCTCAATCTGGAATCAGTGCTCACGGCGCTGCTGGCGTGGGTCGTGTTCAAGGAAAACGCCGATCGGCGAATCGTGATCGGCATGCTCGCCATCGTGGCCGGCGGTGTCGTGTTGTCCTGGCCGCAAGAGGCCGTGTCGGCGCAAGATTGCACAGGCCCGCTGGCCGTCGCCTTCGCCTGCTTTTGCTGGGCCATCGACAATAACCTCACGCGGAAAGTCTCTGCCTCGGACGCACTGTTCATCGCCGGCAGCAAAGGCCTAGTCGCCGGTCTGGTCAACTGCGGCCTGGCCTTGCTCATCGGCACGCAAATGCCTGCGGCCACCACGCTGGTGCCCATCCTGCTGGTCGGGTTTCTCGGTTACGGCGTCAGCCTAGTGATGTTCGTCCTCGCCCTGCGCGGGCTGGGCAGTGCGCGCACCGGCGCGTACTTTTCCACCGCACCGTTTCTGGGCGCAGGTATCTCGATTCTGCTGCTGGGCGAGTCGGTATCGCTGATGTTCCTGCTCGCTGCGGCGTTAATGGCCGTGGGGGTATGGATTCACTTGATGGAAAACCATATTCATGAGCATCAGCACGAACGGCTCGAGCATGATCATCGCCACACACATGATGAGCATCACCAGCATACGCATGGGGCTGACTGGGATGGAACGGAGCCGCACAGTCATCCGCATGTGCATACGCCGATGCGGCATAGCCATGCGCATTTTCCGGATGTGCATCATCGGCATGAGCATTGAGGTGTGTGGGGAGGGATTGGTTTTTTGCGGTGGGGGCTGGATGGGACGGCGAGATGCGACAAAGCCCGCACTTGGCGGGCTTTGTCGTTGAGAGTTGGTGGGCCGGGGTAAGTTGAACTGTTATTTCAACTTATTGAAATTATTAATATAAAATGTATTTTTTTTCGTTCTGGAATACCAATTGGAATACCGCCTATACGGAAAGAGGTGCAGCTCCGTCTAATCAACGCTCTCATTCTTAGGGGACTCATCTGCCTCGAGCCCGCACATTAATGTTTTCTAGTAGTTTCTGCATAGCGCATTCGGAGCCCGCCGGCTGACACGCATTGCGGATGAGGTTGAAATAATGGATACTGTTTATATGTACAGTGTTTCATTTTTTGACGACTCGTTGTGCCTAGGCTTGGGGCAGCCGGCAAGGGTGATGCGAGATTTGAGCTTCCCTGACGCTGGTGGGGACATTTTGCCACTATCGGCGGTAGAGGTTATCCTGCCTGACCCGCATGACCGTACTGCCTATTTGGTAGACGTTTGCTCATCTTCAAGGAAGTAGTTAGGAATGCACGAGACGCTGAGAATAAAAATTGACTTTTTGAAGGAGCGTCAACGGCCAGCTGAAATTTTTCAGGCTATGAGTAGTTATATTGAGGCCTACGAAGCGATAGGCCAAGTCATGGTCGGGAGCCTCGGTGCGCAGGGAGAATTCGCTCTTCGGCTTGAAGATGTCGAGACTGGTTCAGTTGCTAGTGTGCTCAAGGCCGTTCCTGGACGCCTGAAGGGATGGTTCGAGACTGCTGTTTTCGAATCAAGCATGAAATTAGCGGAAGACCTAGCGGGTCTCGAAAGTACCACTACTGAAGAAGAGGTTGATCAGCTAGCGTCAGGAGTTGAAGCTGAACTAGCTAAGTTTAATGATGAACAGATGTTTGCCCCAAAAATTGATCGAAAAGCTTTTGCACACGCATTGAATAAATTGTCAGAAGCAAATAAGAGGCTGCTTCCTGAGGAGAGCGCTTCTGCTAGCATCGTTGAATCGGAAAATGTTACAGCTATCAATACTCACTGGCGTTTTAACGCGAATCCCAAAGAGATGTTTCAAGGGACGACTGAAACTAAAGGCTGCGTGGATAAACTTTACGTCAGAGCGCCAGTCAACATCGGTAAAGGAGCTTGGGCTATGCTCAGCGCCAGTACGAACAATCGCTACAATGCCAAGATCACTGACTTCCCGTGGCTTGAGCAGTACCAAGATGGCTCTATAGCACCTATTGGTCCCAGAGACGTTATGGAGGCTGAGGTTTCAATTGAAATTTACTCTCCGCCTCCGGGGAAAGGTAAACCCTTCATTTCGGGTGCGAAAGTCGTAAGAGTTTTGCAAATTCACCGCGATGTCGGATTACAGCATGAAACAAAGCCTCTCTTCTAAAAAACGAAACACGATGTGGGCGGAGCTTTTTTCCGAGTACATCTTCATAGTCACACCTTTTGTCTTTCTTGTGGCAATTAAACTTTATACATCGTCTTGGAAAGATATTTTACTAGCGCCTGATTGGTCGTTAGTGTCCTGTATTATCTTTGGCCAGATCGCGGTGAGAATGTCTCGATCTGCAATTAAGTATCGCACTGCGGATGATACGCAGTTTGGGCTGTATTCGGCGAAGCGATTTTTCTTGGTTGCAATGTCTTTGCTGTTTTACTTTGGGATGGTGGCGCAGCCCACAATATATCTCGGATGGGGGCAACTGGTTTTATTTTTAATGGCTAGCTATTTTCATTTTAAAGACGGTCTTGCCGCTCGAATTCTTGAGGGGGGTGTCAAAATTTAGTTGTTGGGGCGCGTCGAAGTGCGGGCTGATTATGGCTAAGATGAATAGGGCCACAAGCGAATCGTTGGTACTGAATTAACTTGCGTCGGCGTATATCACCAATTTGACGAATCATGTTCGGATCGTTCCCGATTCAGATAGACAGCTGGAAACAGCACCGGATCGTCCGAGATGACGTCCAGCGTGTCGATTCCATATTCTACATAAACACGTTTGCCGAGCTGCGTCAGGGCTAAGGCCTTAATTCGACGGATATGTTCTGGTATGCACCGGTATCCGTCATGGGCGAGCAAGTCGCGTAGGTAGTGTTTCGCAGAGCGAAGTGCAATCTTGAACCGCAATGATTCCCGGTGCGGTCGATCCTGCCAGTACGCGAATAGCTTGAACAAGCGGAACTTCAGGCATGTGATGGGGTCGATGACGGCTATCTGCACACCTTCGATCATAAATATTCTCTTTGCTTTAAATCGAATAGCAACTGAAAACATCAGAAATAGACGTCATTGATCTACACGGTTGAATAGCATCCGTGCAGCGAGCTTCTGTGGTAGGCAGTGTCCGCTGACTGTAGACACGAGAAGTGTGCCTGCGGTTAGCAACGTCTGAGGATTTCTAGGAGTGGGCCCGCTCAAATTCAAGAAGATGAATCAGACCATCACTTCGACGTCCCAGTTCGCTATTGGGCGGGGATTGAGATGTCTTTTCGAGTGTCTGCGCCAGCATGTTACAGAGCAATGAACTGGATACGAGATGGTGGTTGCCTCCCATATTCTTAGAAAATACAGCCGCTTCCGGTCACTACTGAAGCGGCTATTTTTATGATGGGTGCAGACATGGTGTCATGTCACACCTGCTTTTCGCGCTTTCCCAATGGAAAGGGCCAAAATATCTCAGCGAGCTTTCATCCAACTGGCCATGGCTTTGAGAGGGCGTCGCTCCAAGTTGAAAGTATCAACGAAGCGTAACTCTGGCGACCAGTCATTTCCCAGTAGGTCAGATAGCGCGCTAGTCTCTAAACTCCAAAGTGGGTGAACAATCACGTATCGGGTTTCACCGCTGCCTTTACGTTCCAGCAGGAAAGGTAGCCCCGAATGGCTAAGTTTTCCGGGAGTTAAGACCCCGGGGCGCATCTGAGCAATGTTTTCTGCTAACCATTCCGCTCGTTCACGCCAGCCCATGATCTCTGGATAGGCCGCATCCCGCACGTCTATGCCACATGAGTAATCCGGCGTGACCATTGAACGTAGATAGGATAATCCCAAGCGCCAATCAAGAAGACCATGATATCGACGGTTACCAAACCGCTGAATACAACGGTAGCAAGACGTATGGCATTGAGCTGAGTGATCCCCATCTGCCGACATACTAAGAAAATCTAGAAGCGGCCATTGATCGTGTTTTTCCAAGGCATCGTGAAGGATATCTAGAATTTTCGGTCGCGAGCCGCCAGGAACTGTTTCACCTAAACGGCGGCAGAGGCCAGATCCATTGATTAGCGCGTCGGCGATCTGTAGGAGAGGTTTTCCCGAACGCACGCGCGGTTCCAGCGCCTCAAACTCATCGGCAGAAACGTCTAGTTCTAGAGCAGCCTTTTGGACTAGTATTTGCGTCGCACTAATCGCAGCAGCTCGGATTGAAAGACGATCATATTTACCTCGTCGCGCTACATGTGCCAGATCAAGCCGAAAATCAAACCTCCCCAATTCAAGCTGAACAGATTCTGTCTGTTTGCATGAGATCAATCCAAATCGAGGTAATGGATTTCCGATATTTCCCCAGCGAGCCAGCCCCCCACTTGTGCTGCGAGCATTTCCGAGCCAGCCTGCCTCATAAGCTTGGAGCTCACCATCAATTTTAGGGGGCTTTGTGCTGCCCGACGGTATAGTGACCCTCAGGTCTGAAGCTTCCTGAACAAGGAAGCCTTCCCCCTCTCCATCAATATTTGCGACCCCGTCGTTCATTTGCATGATCGTTATGCCGGCACCGTGCATTACAGTTATGTTCCCATGTTCCAGTCGATCACCTGGACTCACCAAGGTAGCCATGCTGCGAACGGACATTCGCCCAACGTCTTCTTCGCCGTCTTTTGGATTAAAGTCAGTGCGAAATCCAGAGGGAGTTACATATCGTTTCAGTTCTTCAGGAAGAATTTCCGCTTGGCAGTCATCACACCTCAGCGATGCTTGTGGTATCAAATCTCTCCTAGTTGCTGAGCCGCAGTCTTTACAAACAGCTACCCAAGTTTCAGTCTCATACCAACGGGACAGCGCCCTTATCGATAGATCATTTTTTTTGAAACCCTGAGGAGTAGATAGACTCCCGGTAAAGCCGACAACACGATGTTTCTGCTTATCTTTGACTAGCACCGCACCTGGTGCATACTCGAACACAGCAAGATCAAGGTCACGATCCATAGTGGACCACTCGTAATCATCTGTAGCGCCTACTTTTACAGAACGAAGGCCCAGGTATAGGTTACGAACACGCGTAGGCATACCATACATAGGTAATAATCCCCACTCAGCCAAGAAGCGTGCAAGTCCCATCTCCGAATTTGGTGCGTATGCTTTAAGGTCGTCGATTTCTTTAATCAAAATATTGACATCAGATTTATTTTTAAGGCGATTTTGCTGTTCGGGGTCAAAGGATGCTGCTGTAATAAAATTATCACGTTCAGTGATGGTTGTGGTAAGTGCATCATGCAGGCGCCGAGGCCAGTTCGCCGCGGTATTATGAAAATAATCTTGAGTTGATACGTATTCACCGTGAACATCAGGTGGCATTACTAGGTCGCCTGGATATAGATCGCCAACTCTTGCACACTCATCACGTAAGTATTTGAATGCGGCACGCAACCAGTTCTTGCGTACTAAACGCAGAGGAATGGGGTCGTGACCAGTAGCAAGGAAAGGAGGAGGCGGTGGGTCGCCAGTAATTGCACGTGGGTGCGCGAAATAATACGCGTCATGACTTCGACCGCGACAGAAGGTAATGACCAGTGAGAATGCTTGACCTCGGCGGCCAGCACGACCAACTCGCTGTTGATAATTGAATCTCTGCGGAGGCATGTTAGCCTGATATACACTCTGCAAGGCTCCTATGTCGATTCCAACCTCCATAGTGGTTGTGACAGATAGCATATCGATCTCTTGAGCTCGCTTTTGTATTTCACTTTCGCCATCAACAAAGATCCCTTTGAACTTGCGTAGGCGATCCGAAAAGTCATCCGTTTGCCCCGTCAGCTCTTCCACACGCAGACGGAATCGGGCAACTTTTTCTTCTTGCCCTCGAACGATCCGGCGACCTAGAAAGTTATTACGCCACAACTCTCCTGCTTGCCCCGTCGCCTGCTCGGCAAGTCCTTCTCCACAGCGAGTACACCTTCCCGGTCCACGGTGAAGATGTACTCGCTCGCAATTGTTGCAGCGCCAATAAGGATCATCTTCCTTCGCTATTTTCAGAAATAACTTTCCGACATGGATTATGCCGCTTGGATAGCCTAAAGTTGAGAGCTCATTGAGAATACTGCTAAGGCCATCGATTGAACCTTCTGGAAATACAACCTGGGCAAATCGATGCACTCGTTTATTTTTTATGTCCGTGCCTGAAAGCCACTCTACTACGTCATCGCCTTTAACAAATTTATTATCCAAAACACGATAGGCCCCAGCAAAAACCCGTAACCACGCATCGAGTCGGTCTGCTTTTTCATCATTCCCATCCATGATGGACGGATATGCCAATCCGGTTTCTTCCAATGCAAAGAAAGTGTTTGCAAAAATTACGTCGTCGATAAGTTCATATTGACCTTTTAGTATGTCAGCGTTGAGATCAGCTTTTTGAACGTCATTTAACTTATGGGAGTAAGCTGATTTCCCTTCGTGTTGAACAAACAAATCGTGCCAAATTTTCCCTTGGAAATGTTTCTTTCCTAAACGATCAAATGGATGGACACCGAGAGAGACAAAGTCTGATGTAAGGGCGCCAAGACTAGAGTCAGAGCTGCACTGAAGGAGTTTGCTAAGGGAAACCCTGTCGCTGTTTTTCTGCGTTCCTGAGGTTATTTGTTTGGTGAACTTTTCGGCAAGCAATTCCATTTCCGACTGCTTCGTAACAAGCGACTGCATAAGCTGCCCAAATTCGAGTGGATCGATCCATTCTTCTTTCGACTTCTTAACCATTTCTCTCGCTGCATTTACTAAGACTTCACGCCGCAGATCTCGCAGATGCAGAGTCTCGATCTCTAACGCCTGATTAGCTGCATCCTGTCGACTGTCAGAAAAAACAATACCTTTTGGTTCAGCCCCAATCGCGTGCAATAATTCGAAAAGCTCGGTAGCAACCAATTGGGAGGTTTTAGTCACACCTGTTCTGAATGCTCGAATTGGCGAACGGGAGCGGCTGAAAATCGGGCGGTTGGAGTAATCGGTGCCACATTTCGGACAGCAGAACGGCTGGGCCATTAGAGGCCCCGTGATTTTACCGTTACGACCTTTCACTGCTGTCTCTTGCTGACGATATAAATAACCTCCAATGTGTCCGGAGGGGACATTTGCTTTAATAGACACCAGTCCTGTTTCTGGATTTAAACTTGCAGCCTCCCAGTCATCATAATCTCGATCCGAGGCCGCCCACTGCACCCTGCGAGGCCAAAATACGGCAAACTCATCAAGTGTCATTTTGTCGTAGTATTCAGAACCTACCTTCTCAGGCATATTGTCTAAGTCTGCCGCAGAAGGGAGAAGCTCTGTCTCTATACCGTCTGCGACTTTTTGACCTCGTTGGCCGCCGATCAAAAGATCCCCACAGGCCTCACAGTACAGCAACTCAAACAATCGGCGGCCTCGCCCACCGTCTATTCGAGGCTTCGCGTGGGTTACGCCACGCTCCACGGTAAAATCCTCGAACACTGGGGTAATACCGTCAAGCGTGACTGAAGCGAAAAGTCCTTCAATATTTCGGATAAACGTGTGTACGCGAAAGGCTGTAGTGGTCGGAGAAACACTCGAATCCCACGCGCCTGATTCCGGGAGCGCGCGAGCCAATAGTAGTCCTCGTAATGCCTTGTCCTCATCACCGGAATCGGGGAGGAAGATACGACTGACCAAATCTTTCGCTGACGTAGCGCGAACGTCGCTTCCTTCACGGCAGGCTTGCGTCAATACAGCGGCAGCTAACTCGGCTAATGCTTTGACTCGGTCGACAGCTCCGCCTGAGGTACTCCCCAAAGCTCTAGCTGCGTGCTCCACAGCGGGGTTGAGAGCTTCAGCATTAGAAATTCTAGCGACGAATCCGTCTTTGCCTCTTAACGCGGTTTCGAATAAATCAACAAAGGGCTGAGCTTTTATCAACCCTCCAGAAAACTCCGGTAGGTGTGGAGTACCCACGACAATACAGTCTCGCCAGAACTCAGGATCAATGGCTCCCAGATCATTTGCGTTTTGGCTCGTACCATATGGAGCGAATAGATCGCGCAGATAAACAAGCGACTGTGCTTCAAGACTCCCGTCTATTGGCATAGAAGCGGAGGAGGCGAGTAAGCGCAATTTGTATCGATGAGCTGGTTGATCGAGCCCCAGTCGTTGAATAAGCGTCTTAACTAAAAATGCTGTCTCGGTACCTGCTGAGCCGCGAATTAAGTGCAACTCATCGAATACAAGATAAAAGTAAGAGTCATCATTACTCAGCAGCCAGTCTCGTGTCTTAGTGAACACAGATTCTTCTACTTCTCGCGAGAGCATTGTGCCGAGCATGGATGCGTTCGTAACCAGAATATCTGGTGGATCTGCCTGCATGTCCCAACGCGAAAGCATTTCACCACCGTCTACGGAAGGGAAGATGTAACGAGTCTCATCGGAAGCCTTTTTCCCCTCCTCGGTAGTTAACTCTGCCTGGCAGTCAAAAGCGAGCGCAGCATCCTGATCACGTTTGAAACCCTGCATAGCATCTCGCAGCCGCGTAACGCGCCGGGTGCGACGCTGTTTTTCCTCTTTATTGTCGGCAATGCGCGGATGACACTCAAAGCCGGTAACAGGCGTGGAGCTGGTGTACTGACCGAAGTAAAGTCGATTGCCTTTGAAGCGCTCTTGCATCACCTCTCTTGCATCGTCAGAGTCTAGTGTTTTTCGGAGGCGTTGCATTTGGTCCTCGACCAAGGCGTTCATCGGGTAGATCACCAAAGCTCTGACCGCACTTGGACGATTTTCACCATGCCTCCGGGCGGACCACTGCCCTTTATCTTCAAGCCACCAATTTTTCTTTAGATACTCGCTGCCAGGGGCAACCCAAGACACTGCCTCATTAGTAATTGCAGCTAGTACCGGCAACATGAAGCTTTCTGTTTTTCCGCTGCCGGTACGAGATGTTACGATACCCGGCTTGCCCGGCAGCAATCCGCGCCTTAGCATTTCGACCTGATGGTCGTAAGGCGCAAATAAGGATTTTCGTCTAATCTCGCCCTCGCAACGCGCACCTTGGAATAGCCCGGAAAGCGCTAGCTCGACGAAGGCTTGCCTGCCGTCTTTACTGATCGGCGCGAGCGGACCATCATCCAACTGTGCAAGCTGTTCAAGATTCTTTGAGTGCGACTGATAGCGCAGTACCGGCTCGATAAATGGATCGGTAGCCAATACGTCGACCGTCATCAGAAGATTCCGACGCGCCTCCGCTGCCGCTTTATTAGAAATGCGGAAACTTGTCTCAACATAGTTGATGACAAAATCTTGGATTCGACGGAAACCACCAATTGGGTCTAACACAGACTCATCTCCTTATGACTTTGATTTCATGCGCCCAGACTGGCCAGACTGATTAATGAAAAACTCGGCAAGAGCTAATGGAATTTGCTCGTATTGATTTCCTGGGTTCAAACGGATCCACTCCGTTGCCGCTCGGGCTAATCGCAATGAATTCGCCAGTGTGAGCTGGTTTGCAAACCGCGCAACCGTCACCATCGCTGGAGAGACATCCCTGCTACGCGCTCCCGGATCAAGCTGTCGAATATTGCTGGGTGCGAAAACAACGAGCGCCAAGGCCGCCCCCGAAGGAGTAATCGCCCCACTGGTGTCGATCCAGGGAGCTTGGCTCCGAATTGCCTGAGCCTCCTCACACTCTTCGTCTTCAACCGTTGTGCAAACAAGAAAGCGCCTTGGCAATTCACCCCGGCGGCACCGGTCCGAGAGCGCTGGTAGCCAGAAACGGGCCCCAGATCGCTCAGCATGTTCGATAATGGCAAGTACGGTTGTAGGTGACTGTCCGCAGGTGAGTTCTAGTCCATGAGTTAGGCTTGTCGGGAGCTGTGTGCCTGCTCGAAGCCAAAGGTCTTCAAAGGTAATTACAGTTGGGTCGGCCTCCAGGCGCATCGATCGTCCGGAAGAAAGTAACGTCTCAGCAGTAAGAAGAAAATCCTGCGCTTCCAATCCATGAATTACCGGCACTTCACCGGCCAGTATCAATGCAAGAAACTGGGACATTCGCTCTTTACCTACAGTCGTAAGTAGCATGCAGCTCGTGATGGCTTGTTGCATGTCCCCAACGCTGAGGATCGGAACGGTCTGTGGCGGATCGAAGCGCAGTACAGACTCAAGCTTGACACTCTTCGGCACGTGGATAGAGGCAGCCTGCTCTTGGAGCGTAGTAATCTCCAGGACTGCTTTAGACTCAAGCAATCGAAGGTCCGACAGGGTCGTTTGGCTGTCCTCTATTTGGGTGCTTAGTGTTCTCAGTTCGCCGAGTATTGTCTCGCGTTGCGCCGCAAGGAAGTCCAAGCCTTGCTGCAGGTTACCGCGCTGCGTCTCAAGTTCGCCCTCCATTACCGCTTGGCGAGCGGCAATCTCGTCGCTCATTGCCAGCAAATTGGAAGTCATATCTTGATTGAGTTGAATATTCAGTGATTCGCGCTTCTCCGCCTCAAGCAACTTCAACTCAGAATCAACTGCCAAAAAACGCTGTTCGCGCAGTGCGTTAATCTCCCTCTCTAGCTCGGTCGAGAGGGAGGCAAGGATGGATCCTCGCTCCTGCTCGGCGATCAATTGAGTTTCGCTTTCGAGACGAGAACGCAGCCGTGGATCAGCTAAAAGCGCTTCAGTCAGTTCCCCAAGTAGTTCTTTGTCAGCCAATAAGCGCTTAGCTAACTCACCTGATCTCGCGTTTTGTTGGGCTGCAAGGCAATCTACCAGACTGGTTCCTACTTGGCCGGTTGCCTCGTCAGCATGGCGCTTCAACCAATCTATGACTGTGTCAGCACGTGAGTCGTGCACAGCTGCCATAGCACGCACAATTCGCTTAATGTAATCCTCGTCAGATGCCCAATCTAATTCCTCAATGCATTCTCCGCCTCTTTTTAGCTCGTAGAGACCAACATCAGCACCATCTGACGGCACGCTATGCAAATACTCGGGTTCGTAGGCATAGACATTGAAACAGCCGCCAGTCGCCATACGGTACCGATTGTCTGATGAGCGCATGAGGCCGAGCATGAGGATGCGATCTCCTGTATAGCGAATCACCCAATTGCCGCTATGACTTGGTCCATCTAAGCCATCCACAGTCAAACGACTACGCAATACTTCAAGACTGCCAATATCCTGGAGATCAAAAAAGGGTATCAGGTGGCGGTAGGTCGAAGCCTTCCATTTCCCACGTGGCTCTCTTTGAGCTACCTGAAAGATAATCCAATCGTTTATATGGTGTTCTGAGATGTTCTTTAAGCGAACTTCCACTTCGCCCATTTTTGGAAAAAGCTTTTGGGGATTATCGAGAAGCGACCATCCTTCTTCTGATCGAATGGCAACCACTTTCACAGTCATATTGACATCATGCCGTTTTACGCATTGCCCGATATACCACGCCAAGTTTGCCGCCATGGTGAACCTGATTCCAAATAAATACTAAATTGTGGTTGAGCCGTTACGCCACTGTAGGCGCAAACGACCAGAGGAGCGACGAGTGACCCCAATAAGGCTCAGCTTAGCCTGCTGCGGGCCATGGAATGACCCGCCAATGCAACCGGGTAGTACCCTATCTAGCCAGCACACCATCTCGCGATTCGCGGGATATATATATTCCCAGCTAGAAGGCCCCCCATTGCGTAGCATTCGCCGGCGCATTGCTGCAGCTAGTGCGTCGGGAAGTCCGCCCTCAAGCGTTGTAAGGACGATTAGGTTTTTTTCGGAACTCCATTTAAACAATGGCTTTCGGGCCAAAGCATAGGCCGAGACGATGGCTGCTGTATGCGAGAAATAGTGACGTATGAGCCCATTTTGTTCGACGCTGTAGACATCGTGGTCACGCTCGCCGGTATGGGTCAGGCGCACTAGACGAACGCTCTCTTGAGTTTCGTCAATAGATACAAAACGACCTTTCGTCCAAGACCAGGCTCTAGTCTGTTCGTAGTGCAGGGCCTGATGCGGTGTTTCCACAAACGCTAGCGGTTTCTCAGATGGCGATAAAAACGCGCTCTCGAAGCGCCAGCCAAGACATTCGGCAATGGCTTGACCTTGAACGTTCTGCGCACCGAATAGAGGCACGGCCCAATCTGTAACTCCTAAACGTCGGAAGGGAATCCCGCCCAGTCCTTCAGCTGCTAGCTTGAAGTCTTCAACCATTCGCGTGCAAAGTGCACCTTCCACCAGCACTAAAGTCTGCCCATCGAGATAAACCTCGATGATCACTGGTTCCCTTAATGTCCAAACTCGTCCTTTCCAGCCGCTGCGTAGGCGCGGCTCAACAATGCCCGCATCTCTGAGACTACGCAAAAGCAGCCAAGGACTCATAACATCGTCGGCACATTTGAGGAGCGCAATAATCTGCGCCTCCTCCCATCCGCTTTGTCCGCTTGCGTAAACCGCCTCAAGAAGATCTACACAGGCGGGCTCACCCAACTCCCAGCCCAATATGTCCTGAGTACTAACATCGACAGGAAGGCTCTGATCCGCAATCCAGTCCTTTAATGGTGACAGTCTGTAGCGTGCGCCGTCGAGCATCGGGTGTACAAAAGCATTGCGGACGAACTGCAGGCGAATATTCCATGGGGCTTGATCTTCACCGCGAAGCTTTACAGGATGAATGAAGAAGGCGCCATCAATTGATTTAGGGGCCATGAGCTGCCCCTTCTCAATTTTCAGCAAACAGCCCGATCCTCGTGGCAGTGCATCCCGTATTACATAGTCACAGGTATCGGAATCGAGGCTTGGGAAGAAACGCGGACGGCCCAGCCAAATACCACCGCTACGAATGCCGCCAGAAAGACACGGTCGTACGATCAACTCCTTCTTGGAAGGAAGCAATTTTGCTTCATTAAGCGCATCCTTGAGCACTTCAACGCTCAGAGGATTAGTTGTGATCGCCCAATCACCGCTAGTTGCAAGGGGCCCCAGTCGATCACCTATTTTTCGTTTATGTCTATCAGCAACAGCGATATGCAACCCGAACGCTGAATCGCGTGCCTCGGGCTCTGCTCGCCAACGGCCAGTACCGATCAAGCGGAAGAACACTATCCCCAGTGAGGCGGCTGTCGACAAGTTCTCGCTATTTTCAGCGCCGACTGCAACCAGCGCACTATTTAGAGTAGTGAAAGGCGCAGCCTCGCCATGCTCATCACGATAAGCAAAAAAAAGCGCGCACTTATCTGCGTCAAAAAGCATCTCGATCGTGACACTACTGCGTGACGGACGACCAATAAGGGTGGAAGCACGCTCCAGGAGTCGCCAGAAGCGAAGGTCGCCCAAGGCGCGGCGTTGCAAGTAGTAAGCGCCTCGAAACTCTTCAAACGCATTGCGAAGCCCCCAAGAGGCACGATCATCCACCAGTTCTCTCGGAAACGCTGCGATGCTGATGTGCAGATCTCTATTTGCTCCTGGATGACCCTGACAGAAGTTGGTTACAAGCTTCAGATCTGCCTTGCTCGGAAAGGACAGACGGCGTGTATAACCTATATGTGTCCAATTGCCGGGGTCTGGCAAGACTAGGCGACGAAACGGTTCGCCTGCTTGAATGCGCTTGTCCAGCCATCGCTCCAAGCCCTCCCACATCAGAGCAATGCCACGCAGGTTGGAGACAGTAGTGTTAGCCCCCAGCCATTTCACAAGCTTATGACGATATTCACCGCTCTGCGGTGCATTGCCCTCTAGCAGATTGTCGATCAGCAACGTGAATGCGAGGTAGGAAAAGCAGTTGGGCACATTGTTATTTTCAAACCGCTGAGCACCGTCGCGAAGCGAATCCATCAATAGAGGATCACGCGATAGCATTTTGCGAAAGAGCTCTTCAACCGTTGCTTCGTTTCCGCGCTCGGCACCGCAAGCAAGGGTCAACGTGCTCGAGGTGACTTCAAAGGCTCGGATTGGGCTAGCATCGCCATCTGGGCCAATTGCCAGAAAATAGTCGACGAGACGCTTCTCCCAAGCGTCAAAAGTACCTGGCAAATCCACTTGATTTCATCCTTGTCGAAATATAAACCCCAGCTTAATTGAGAACATAAGTCTGCCAGATTCTTTTGTAACACGAATTGCTGCGACGTTCGATGGCTGTCATCGGAACATATTAGGACAGTACAAATTGTACGCCATCTGCCATGATTTAAAAAAACTCCATCTGCTCATTTTGAGCATAAGTAACTGAATATTGCGGCAACGAGAAGAGGATCTTACCGGATTTATGATCCCCCTAATTTCAATGATCCCATTGAATCAGTCAGGCGAATGCGGCAGTCTGCTTTGTGGCTCCTTCAAAACCCCGCCCAATGTCCTCCCGAGCGGCCAGAATTAGAGGCTCAAGAAGTCGATCAGCGAGAAAACGCACGGGGGGGACAGCGACACCATCCCCTATAACTTTAAAAGCATGTTGATAAGCTTCAGGCAATACGTAGGTATCTTCTAGTCCCATCAACGCTGCGGCCTCCCGAATTGAAAGCAGGCGAGTTCTAACTTGACCATTTCCTGCCACAATTAGCCTTGAACGTGAGCCACCACCTCTCGGCGTTCTTAGGCAACCCAAGACATCAGAGAAAGTTATCTCCGCGCGCTGCTTATTGATGCCTCCCTCTCTTCGCATTCGATAATAAAGGCTACCAACGCTGATATTTTCAGCAGCCATAGCTTTCTCAAGACGTGCTATATGAATGGGAGTCATCCTACTTATTATTTTTGTAGTTTCCTCAGGTGTATGCCAGTCAATCCCTTCAAGTTTAACAATGCTCTGTAGAGCATTTTTCTTTAAAGTTGGCACTAATCCCAAATCCCACCAAACCCAGTCTGCATGTATCTGCGGAGATAATGATCCGTATGCACGCATCAACGTCGGCGTATGCCAAGACTCCGTTGCCATTTCACGATAAAGGTGGTGCGGTGTGTCAATGTTGCGTAGGACAGCAATAATGAACACCCGAGGGCGAGACTGGGGCAAAAAGTGCCTGGTATCAATAACTACGGCGCCGTAGCGGTATCCAATTTCACCAAGGCGTGAGCAAATCGCTGCAAAGTCACGCCCACCCTCAAGAGACAGCAAGCCTACGACATTTTCTAATACTAATAGTCGGGGTTGACGTGACTCTTGGCGGAGCCCATCAATCAACTCAAGAAAGGGCCATAAGGCACCAGATCTTGTAACTCCCTCGCTACTAGTATTTCCAATGCCTAAACCATTTCCAGCTACAGATAAATCTTGACAAGGAAATGATGCCCAAGCTAAGTCGGCGTGGACTTGTAAATCCTCAATTTTAACTTCGTGAATATCACGATTATCAAAATGACTATCTCCCCAGTTTTTTTTATATGTTGCAGCTTTGATCCGATCCATGTCGTTGGCAAACATGCACTCCCACTCGTCACCAAGACCCGAACGAGCCATTCCTCCGCCTGCGAAAAACTCAAAGAAACTATATTTTTCGCTTATTTTGTCACTGGTATCTAACATCGATCTGGATCTCAGCCTGCCAATTTTATCTGGAAAATAATCTGTTGCTTTTTGGACGCAGCGCATAGGTGCAGCTTTATATCGTTCGCCACCAGCTAAGTCGGCTCTGTCAGCGTGGACGGAATTTGTAGTCGCTACTTTAGACCTGATGCGGTAGAACTGCCATCCGCCAGCAAACGTTAGCTTCTTGGTATCAGATTTCATTCGGTTTCTGAGCTTATTGGTGCCGTACTTTTGTTTTTTTCCGGCTTCATATTTATGCTTTGCTCCGTCGCGGTCAATCCCGTGGCCGGCTGTCAGAACCTGAATTGTTCGAGGCGCATAGCGCCATAGCTAGTAATTAAGTGCTTACTGAGGCTTAGCTGCTGCTTTTCTATGGCGGTCCGTGCGGGGCAGGCTTCGGCCTGGCCGGTTCCCTCGGACGACGGTTTCTGCCCCCGTACAGTTTTAAGCTCGTGCGCCGCCCTAGCCATTGGATTCAAGCTGCAAACTATCTCGGAGGATTCCGCGATGTTTGAGCTCTCGCTTCTCATTGGTCTCCCTAAACCGAACAGCATTGATCCCGCATCGCTTACAACTGAAGATGCCACGATTAAACTTCGCCAGGCTGCCACGCTTCGGCTCAATAGAGCGCAGAGTATTCTGCCTCATTTTCCGCAAGACGTTGAGCTAGCGGTAGTGCTGTTGGATGACGCGGCAGAGTTGTTCGACAAGGCATTCCGGTATCTGTCGGGTATCCCTGCCCAGCGCGTTCATCAACAGATTGGGGAGTACGTTTCTGTCCCTTCAGCTGAAGGCTGTGCCGGTATCCGAACACTGTGGAACGATGAATTCCGCCCGATGATTGAGGAAGGCGTTCGATGCGGTGAGACCTGGCTCGATGGTTCATCATTGCCGCTGTGGTGGGTTCTGGCGCAAAACGGAAAGCATCATCATCCGGGTGATCCCCAAGAAGCATTTGAAGCAGGCTTTCTGCTGCGCTTGCAGCAGACGCTAATCATGCGACGTGAGGCAGACACTTCCCTATCAACCAGCTTCGATGCCTGAGTTTATAGTTAACGTTTGAGACTTTGCTTTTCCCGCCAAACCCTCTGATCAAGCGATCTTTGATCGCGCCGATCAGAGGGTTCACTCGCTTTTCCTTGCGGCCACCGCGTTTTCCCCCATTCATTTCAAATATGATTAGCGCAGCCTTCTTTTACCCGTCATTAATTGCTCGTGATCTGTATCGGGCGCAGAGCCGGTTCAGTGTCAAGACGGATATTTTCGTTGGGCATGGATATAGGTGTGGCGACAGCGGCGACAGCGGCGAAAACCGGCGTAGAACATAGGCTGGAGCATGGCGACAAAAGTGGCGACAGTCGCTACATTCTGAGCGCTTTGGCGGTGACGTTTGACCGCCTTTTCGAGTGAGTATAACAATTGGCGCAAGGACCGCTGTCGTTGACAGCTCCAGCCCAGGTAGCCAGAACCTCCAAGGCTACACCACTTGTGTGGTGGTTCTTCCCGAAGTGCGATTAGCGTTCGGTGGCTCGCACGGTCACTCCCCATCAGTGATGGATGCCTATTCTACCAATCTGCCCACTGCGGCAGACAATGGACCTACTTCGCTGCTCTGCAGCAGCCTCACCTCTCTGCACACTTCGCTGCGCCAGACTGCGTTCGTCTCTTTCTCCTGGAAAGAGACGGACGCTCGTAGCGCTGCTGCAAGAGACGTCGTACAGGGCATTGCCGCAACTCTCATCCTGACAATCGGCCTGACAAATCCGATTCGTCTCCATTCGCAACGACACAGCCACCGGTGCCGCAGCCAATGGAAAGGCTGCGCCTGACTGACAGTCAGGCATGCCCCAGGTGTCTAGGTCTTTGCCTTCTCCCACCCATGATCTCCAAGCACCGAACTCGTCAGCCGGCACAGCATCCACTCGCCCGCATCTTCGGATGCGCCAAGGAGGTCAGGTTCATGGATTCATACCCTTGCTCCCGGTTGTAAGGAGCAGTTCGTTCCGCGTAAGTGAACACCTCACAGGCCGCAGGGGCCTTGATCTCTGATAACACTTAACAGCCGTGGCGGGACTACGTAAGGACAACCGGCAATGATGAGGAGAGGGTTCATGCAGCAGTTAGATCTGAGGCTTGAACCATCACAGCCACCTCGACCGTTGATTGAGTCGAATTCCGTGGCTCAGCCTTATCCGGTGCAGGCACTGGGTGGAATTCTTGGGCCTGCGGTTGGGTGCATTCCCAGGTGATTGGCGTGGATGCGGAGATTCTATCTGAGGGAATACGTATCTTCTGTTACCTCCGAGTTGCTTGAGCGTTTCTAGTATCCAATCGAAGTAGTGATTGATCGAACGCACTGTCTTGCCCGTTGCCAAAAATCGCAAAAAAATCACCTGTCGAAGGACAGGTGATTTTCGTGTTCAGAATCGCTGAGAGAACTATAAGAAGACTTTCATCGCCCCGATCAAGATGCCGATCGTCACGGCTAGCATGGAAGCCATGCGAATGGACAACTTGAGATCAGATTTAGCTATCTCTGCAGTCAGCCGATGATTTGTATTAGCGATCTCAGCAGTCGCCTTGCCAATTTCAGCAGTTGTTCTAGCGATCTCGGCTGTCAACCGCTGGTCAAGGTTTGTGAGATCACTTTTCGTAGCGAGTAGTGTGAGCATGTCAGATTCCAATGCTTGGATAACCGCTTCGGCTTTGAGCTCAGGCACGTCGATTGCGCGCAGTGCTTGATACATCGCCAGTTCCATTTTCATTAAGGCCTCCTAAAACAAAAAAAGGCCTTCCCCACGACGGGAAAGGCCCGTCGTGGGTGGGAAAGTCATACTTCCATCGACATTCAAGTCGACTGTCCGCGCTGCCGGAAGCTATGCGGTCATTTGGTGGATCCTACGGAGAACCGCAGCGCCGTCTTGAAGATCCTGGCGGCTTGGGGTGCTGAACGAATCAGCTAGATGCATAGCAAAAGTGCCCCTGAGGACTTCGGCTGTCAATCCGGTAATCGGTTTCCGACTGTTTCCTAATGTTGTATGAGGCTCCTTCCTGCCTGCGCTCACCACCACCTTCGGACTCGGGTTGTTGAGGATCGACGTCGAGCGGCCAGAATTATCGGCCGAGGTACGTAGCGGTAATTTGTGTTCTCTCATGCCCGAGTTCACGGCTGATAATTTGTCGAGCGGTACGGTCTTGAGAACGCTGCATTGGGGTCAATTCCTTGGACGATATACCTCCTGCAGCCGGAGCCTTCCATCCTGTCAAAGCTACGTAACGGCTTTGTGCATAATGATGACGCAGTCCATGCATGTGGCTCAGGCCTGCTGCCTTGCACTGACCATCGTAGGTGTTTCTCTGCTGGATGTACGTTTTGTGAGCCGGGATTAATGAGCCGGCTCCCGCTAACTGATGTGCCGCGTTCAGAACCTCGCGCTGTTGCGAAGTAGTGATCGGAACAGAGCGATCACGCCCACCCTTCGTCCATGAGCCCTTGAGGAGAATGTGATCTCCTTGATCCGCATATTTGGGCTGAAATTTGATCGCTTCCTCACGGCGTAATCCAAACGTGGACTGAAGCTGGAGACTTATGCGTACATGGGCATCGGTGATCTTGCCAAGGTCTGTACCCAGTTCCTGAGCTTTGCTGACGTTAGTGACGAAGCGCCGTTCGGCCACACCCAGTTGCGTGTTGTCCGCGGGGAGAATGCCAGCCTTGCCGATCTTTTCAGCCCACCATCGAAGGTGCGCAAGCCGATTTTTGATGGTGCCAACTGACAGGCCTTCGCCTTGCCAGCGATCCAGCAGTGCCAGTACGTGTTTGCCCTTGAGCGAGGGGGCTTTCATCTGGCGGAAACCAACCTCCCGCAGCTGGCGAGCGATCAGCCCCAATGAGCGGATACGGTCGGCCTGAGTGTTGTGACTGCCATCGCGATTGCGCCGGCAAAGTTGCCGCAGGGTGTAGGTCAAATCGTCCATATCCCATCCACTCACTGGCTTTGTTTTGTGCTGTTGTCCTGTCCTGAAAATCATTGGTAAGTGTTGGTGCCAACTCGCTAGGCGAGATCCCCGAAGGGCAGGGGCATGGTGTTCAGGAAACACCGGTGTCTCGGCTGAGACGTCCGTCTTCCTTCCTGCTGGAAGGTCGGACGGAGATGGAGCGGGATGAGTTAGTTTTTAATGTTGATGAGTACTCCAAGGAAATGGATGGGATTGTTAAGTGGAAGCAGTTGCCATTGCGAAAAGGTCCGCTATTTAGGACAGCGTAGTAGCGGCATATTAGGGAATAGGTCTACAGACAAAGGCGGCTCCGTCCCATGGGTATGGGTCGGTATGCTTCTGGAACCTTGCATACTTGGCTAGCTCCATCCTGCTGGATCAGCGCTTGCAGGAGTCTTGCGCTGTTGGGACGACGACTCTCGAACCTGTCGACTTAGGTTTTTGCTGGGCCAGTGTATCGGGGGCATCATCATGTATGCCGCACGTTTTAGGATTCAGTATTTGCCCGTGATGTTGAGGCGTCCGCGGGGCCGTCACTGCGGTTTGCAGTGACGGCCCATCTCATGAGTTGCGCTTCATTGGGCAGGGGCAGCCGGGGTGATAGGTGCATATGCATCGATTGCCTGTGGTGCTGACGCGGCCTTCGGCCTTGTCGGCTCCCTGCCGCAGGGGTGGCATGGTCCCCAAGCCACCCCTGCGCAGGGAGCTATGGGAAAGGCGAAGCACGGAGCTGCCTTACCGATCGACGCCGTGAATCGCAAGGGCGTGCAAGTTGACAACATTGTTATACAGGTTGACCGAGAGCTTTCGGCCGAAGGTCTGGGGCGGATGATAACTAGCAGTCACAATGGGGTAGTTAGGGGCTTTTTTCTACCGTTTCGCGACGGGCAGAAAACGGCCAGAAGCGGACATTGGGAGCCGACCGCTACCGGCCAAAAGCGTCAGTGGAATCATCAAGGAGCTCAACAGGCATTCAAATCAGTCAGCCTCGGGAAATTTAGGTGCTCATGATGGAACGCCCGCATAGCAAATAATTTTTCTGATGCTTATCTTCAACACTAGTCATTCAAATCAAATCGCTCTTTCAGCTCACCAAAATCTGACCATCTCTTTGTATTGACTCCAATTAGATTGGCGCCATAGTAGCTAAAAAATGACGAATAATGGTTCTGCTTAGTGATAGCATCCATACAAGCACGAATAATTATCTGCCTCTCTATGGTCGCAGTGTCTTTTCCATAAAGATCCACCATCGGAAGCCAGTCATACAGGGATCTGCAGTTATCAAAAACAAACATATCAAGATACATTTCCCGTTCTTTTGCTTTATACCTAGCTCGCCAATGCGCGTCCGTGTTTATGTGGTGCGTATTCCCAAGGTGATTTAAAGCAAGCTCTATCCATAAATGCGGCATCGGTACATCACAAAAAACGCCTCCGCACGGATCAGGAAGAGATTTAATTATTTCTTTTATCGATCGAGACAAGCTTTCCGACAGAGTGCTTTTATATGAGTACTGTGCGTATCTAAGCAAATCATAAAGTTGCACGCTATCTAGATATGACAGAGCCCCATTCTTTTTTGAAAACTGCTCGTACCAGTACTGCCCCAGCTTACTTTTAGATTCCTTCAACCTTAGCAAGAAATTCCAAATTGGAAAGTCTTCGGGCGGCTCGAAAATTTCACCTCCTGACAAATCCAAATCTTTGAGGGTGGCCTCATCAACCTGTCCATCTTCGAAATCATAGTTTTGGGGGGTGGACATTTTTTTAATAATGGATTTTATTTGAGCTTCATCCATTTTCAAAAACATGCGTTTTAAGGCTGGGCTACTACCAACCTTAAGCATCGGACTTATGTAGCTAGCAAAGATTGTTGGATAATGCGTTGAGAATGCACTGTATGCAGAGTCGAAGTGCGAGCTTATCAAGTCCTCAAACAAACGTTCCTCGCAAGGCTCGCCGAGGGCCTCAAGCTCCTCTTGGTAGGCCTTGTCAACAAACCCATAGCAATCGACCCCTTCCCAAAAGCCAGTATCTTTAGTGTCACCTGAACGGATACAGTTCTCTAGAAATGGATGACTACGAAAATAAGAAGACAAGAACTCAATATTTTCTTCGGTTTTTTCGGGGAGAGAGCTATTTATTACCAGAATCCCCAAATCACTCAGAGAGCTGTTTTCAAAAACAGCGTTTATAGTTAGAAGCGGCTTTGACTGCTGACTAAAAAGAGGGCCAGTGAAATCAAGGTAAATTATATCAAACTTAAAAGAAGTGACTCGCATGAGCTCAGATATTGCGCCATTGAATATCTTTAAGGTTGGATATTTTTTTTGTGCCTTAATCAGTGCCGAAGAGTACATTTTTCTATCTGACTCAATAGCCCAAACATTCTCAATCTGAACACCTAGCGCCACTATAATTCGCAAATCATTTTCAGGCTCCGGCCCGCAAAAGTATGCAATTTTCAAGTTTTGCGGTTGCTTGGTCTCGTAAAGATTGTTTGAAAATCTAGTCCAGGACTCAATAAAATCCTCGTTAGGGCTTTCATCTTGTAGAACTTCGTCAAAAGCGTAATCCCAAAGGCGTCTTATATAATTCGGCTTTAAAATCCTATGTTTTTCCCTGTCAGTAGTCAGTTTTCTAACAGCCCTGGTCCATATTTCTACTCTGCTTTTTTCTTTTACACTCTGTGTATAAGTAACCACTGCATCCCTCCAGAGGTTCTAAAAATTCAAATTGTGCTGCAAGCAACACTTAAAACGGAAAAAAATGCCTTTGCCGCACAGCAACTTGCATAAACACGAGCTTTGGAAAAAAAGGGACTGATTTATTTCTCAGAAACTAAATCAGTCCCTTTTTCTTTGATCGCAGGACGGATGTTGTAGCGCCCATATTCCACTCGCTGGATTTTTATCGAGATCATCACGAAAAGCATGAGGATACCGAGCCCTCCGGCAGTTGCCACAACCACGGAAAAAGCCCCCCAAATATTAGGAATACTGCCGGTGCTCCTGAGCGCAGCGAAGACGAGACACAAAAGCGAAATCACGAATCCTAGAATCGCAATGGCCAACGAGCACTCCCGTTCAAATTTGTCTTGAACCGGATCCCCCCCGACGAGTGTTCTCGGAATTTCCCTAATGCAAGCCGCCCAGATAGAAACACAGAAAAAAGAGAACGCCGGAAACTGCAGGGAAATCTCAAACTCGGGCTTCGAAAAATAGATGATGAAAAGCCAAATAAGCACAGGCATCAACGTCAGAAGCACCTCATACGTAGCCCAAACCGATGACCGAGTGATGATGATTCCCTTCGACAATGGCGCCTTTCCGCTCCCATTTCCTTCACTCAACGTCTTTCTCCTGCCAACAAATGAATGATAAAAGATCATCCGCATACCGGCGGTAACCGCGATAGCGGCCCCCGGATTGACGGACAACCTATGATATCAAACAGATATCACCCATGACAGGGATTGGAGCAGGCCTCGGTTCGGCGGTGTGCTGGGGTGAAAATGCAATTCAAATGCCCCTCCATACCACGTGACATCGCTAGGTGATCGTACAAAAGGGGATTACGAAAGGCGGATGCTCGGCAGCACAACTGGCAATATGTTTTCTAACAGGGTTGCGCTGAATCCATCGAGTAACTGAATTGAAGAGTACTGTCATCTCATGGACAAAGGTCTGAGTGATGCCAACCTTAATTACGTACTTGCGGTTATTGAAAGTGCCCCAAACACTGAGTTAGGTGTGATGTGTGAGCAACTACAGATCGACAATCGCGATCTTTTGAATCAGTTGGCGATCTCAGTAGCAAGACTGTTTTTTACAGGCCCCCGCGATTTTCATCACTGTGATGAGGTGATGAATACTGTCGTCAGCGATATCGTCGGCTTGTCCATGCATGCGGATATGCCCCAGCCGGCATTCTCTATCTACCAGGCATTTGATGCATGCGAGTATTGGCACAGCGACGACGACCGGGACGTATTTCCTTGGAAGAGGTGGACGCGGCCTGAGCTCGAGAGAATTTTGTGGGAGGTCGACGACGGCGCAAACGGGCTTTCGAAGTAGGTACGATTTGAGCCCCCACAGGACCGATTTTGGCCGGTAGCGATCGCCTGCCAACGTCCGCTTCTGGCCGACTTCTGCCCGTCGTAACCCGTAGAAACCAACCATGGCCAGCATCGGTATAGGGCGCTGATAATGGTGAGCTGTGTCGTGAACACCACGATTAGAGGGGGCAGCGCAAGTCCCTCTCATGGACATAGCCAATCCCTTCGAGTGGCCACCAGTCAGCAAGCCCATCAAATCAGCGCAGATGTCATGAACGATTAATTTAGATGTACCCGATTTTAACCAGGTGTCCTTCTGCCTTTGGATAAAGGCAAAGGCGAGTGCTGTCGCTCGCTCGCGTAGCATTACACGCTTAGCTTTCTGGTTCACAAGAAAAAACCACCTGCCATAGGGTGGGTGGTTCTCGGTACTGCCGAAAAAGTAGATCGTTAATCAATCATCGCCATAAAGACGAAGACCGCTGCCACCACCGGGAACATCATCGTGCCAATGTTGAGGGTGAGATCAGATGCGACGCGAGATAGCTCTGTCCGAAAGTGTTCTACGTCTGGATCGGATTTAACGGTAGGAGGTGACTGCAACGCAGTCTCCATGGCTTGGATTACAGCATCGATTTTTGGCTCAGGCACGTCGATCGCTTTCAGTGCTTGATACATTGCCAGTCGAATGTTCATTAAGGCCTCCGAATAAACAAGAAAGGCCTTGCCCGGACGGGAAAGGCCCGTCGTGGGTGGGGGGAATAACATGCTTCCATCGACATTGATGTCGACTGTCCGCGCTGCAGGAAGCGATGCGGTCATTCGGGAGGATCCTGCGGGAAACCGCAGCGCCGTCTTGCAGATCCTGGCGGCTTTTGGGTGCTGATCACATCAGCGAGACGAGATGTGAAGTTGCTCCCTGCGGTGTTCGCTGTAAATCCGAAAACGGTTATTCGGAATTTCCTAATGTTCCCCGACTGCTTGATAACCAGTTGCGCAGGGATTACTGACGCATGCTCTAGGCAGGAAGCGGCTGGCAGGCCAAGCTTTTCATGATCTGTGCAGCCAGATCGTCTGCAATCCTTGGCCCCTTCATGATCTTGCGCATCTCGGCAACGTGCGGCAGGCCCTGCTGAATTGTCTTCGATCTTGTGGCGGGCTTTTGTTTGACCTCAGCGGCAGCCGAGGCCACTGGATGGGGCGTAATGGGGGCGACAGCTTTCTGCTCTTTTTTACGGCCTGCCCACGGTCGAAATTCGCCGGCTAATGCTCGATTTATCAACCCGAAGAAGTAGGCGACGACGTTACGCACCGACCCACGTTGACTGCGCGCCTGGAGTTCGTCCAGCACTTGCTGGCGATGTTGGAGTGGCAGTCGAGTCAGGGCTGCCAGCACGTCTTGTTGCTGATCCGCTTTGGCGTTTGCCAGGCATTGCGGCAGTGTCACTGGCCCTTGTGTCAAATGGCGTTCCGCACGTGCGCGTGCGCGGTACGTACGTATTTTTTTATATTTGTTTTTATACGTACTGTCGCCGGTGCTGAGGTGTTTCTGGTCGGTCTGCTGCGTGACGGAGGTTCTTGTTGCGGGATGACTCGGTACAGGTTTTCTGGGGGAGAGCGGGCGTTCTCCTGAGGGGGGCGGCTCATCGTCCTCGTCACGTTGTGCCGGCGTGAGTGCGGCATTGTCTTTGGACGTTTGCTCCCGCGTAGCTTCGATGTGCTTCGCGATGCAATCGAGATGGGTGTGCTTATGGCCGATGCAGTTCTCGAGAAGCGCTGGAAGGGTGGCGTCTAAAGCGCAGGCTTCGCGGAAGTTCAGGGCACTCTCGTTGATCTGATAGAGCTCGTTCAGAACGTTGCCCGTAATGAGGTCGCTATTCTGGCCGGCCAAGCTTATCCAACCAGTTAGGCGCAGAACTGTTAGCGCTCGCGAGGCGGTTTCGTAAGAAGCTCGTTTTGCCAACGGGGCGCACGCGAGATATGAACGCAATTGACCCATTCCTGCCAAGGTGTACAGACCTCCAGCCGACCGTAGCGAGTGCATCACGTGCCAGCAATTGCGATCCAGAGGTGTCAGGCGGTTATCGACCATAAGCGATAGGACCGCAGAGCGCGGAGCGTCTTGAGCCTGCAAGGTATGGGAGGTGTGTCGGTTGGTCATGAGGTGTCTCCGAGGTCTGGGCCACGTTGGCCTGTTACCCGACATCTCATCTAGGACTGTTCCGTATGTCAGCCAACAATGCGATCTCTGCTACGGACACATTGTTTGGCCTTTGTGATGATTGGTATCTGGGGAGTGATCTAGAACGCTGTGTTAATGATCTTGGGTGATCTGGCAGGCGAATGCCTCAGTAGTGAATACCAGACGAGCGTTATTGCGTCTATCTCACCGAGACTACGTTAAGTCCCCTGGCGCTCTGAACGGCTGAAACGGACAAGCTCCCGGTTGCCGCTTGCTGGATGTGTTCACTCCACCAAGCCATCATCGGGCGTCTTCGCTCTATGTAGTCCGCCCGGTTGTAGGCGCTACGGACTTCGTCTTTGTCCACATGCGCAAGCGCGACCTCGATCAGCTCCGCATCCCACCCGTGTTCATTCAAGATGGTGCTCGCCATGGAGCGCATTCCGTGGCTTACAAGTCGCCCCTCAAACCCCATCCGTTTCAGCGCCATGTTGGCGGTCTGGCTGTTGCAATGAGTGCGGGGATTACGGTCGGCAGGAAACACGTACTCCCTGTGTCCGCTGTAGGGCTTGATGGCTTCCAGAAGCGCCAAAGCTTGCTCCGTGAGCGGGATGATGTGTGTGCGGCGTTTCTTCATGCGCTCCGCTGGGATCGTCCAGATCTTCCTCTCGACGTCGATGTCAGCCCATCGGGTGGTCGCAGCTTCTGCTGGCCGAGTCATCGTGTGGAGCTGCCACTCGATGAGGCATCGGGTGGTTCTTTTGATGCTGGCGTTGGCAATTGCCACCATGAGTTCATTGAGCTCATCGGGGGGCAATGCTGCCATGTTTTTCTTCTTTGGTTTTTTGAAGACCGATCGAATTCCGCTCAGGGGGTTGGCATGAATGAGTCCGTAGTTCACCCCGTAAGTCATGATTTCGTTGAGGCGTTGGCTCAGGCGCTTGACCGTTTCCAAGCTGCCTTTGGTTTCAAGTGGCCTAAGCAACTTGATGACCTGAGGCGCGCTGATTTCAGAAATCGGGGTTGCGTGTAGATCCGGAAAGATGTGCAGCGTGAGCGAGCGCCAGATGTCTTCAGCGTAGGCGGTTGTCACGGAGTCTTTCTTGAGCTCAAACCAGGCTGTCGCGACGTTTTGAAAGGTGTGCTCTGTCGCGGCTTTTTTCGCTTGGCGATCTGCATCGCGCTGCTCTTTCGGGTCCAGTCCTTGGGCAACCAGCTCCCTGGCTTCAACCGTGCGTTTTCGCGCATGAGCCAGGCTGAGTTCTGGGAACGTCCCCAGTCCCATGTTGATCCGTTTCTTGGTCACGGGATGGATGTAGTTGAAATTCCAAAGCCTCGAACCGTTGGTTCGGACTCGTAACTGAAGGCCGTCGCCGTCGGTCAATGTGTAGTCTTTGTCCTTGGGCTTGGCGGCTTTGATTTTTAGGTCTGAAAGGCGTGTGGCTCGGGCTCCCATGGGTACTCCAACGCTGTTTGTGTATTCCAAAATTTACCAGTCAGGGGCTTGGAATACGCCTTGGAATACATTTCAAAATGGATCTGCATGAAACGCTGTGGAGCCCAATAGCCCTGAAATCCCCGTATTCACTGGATTTCAGGCACAAAAAAAGACGTCCGTGGACGTCTTTAGATGATGAAATGGTGGAGCCGGGGGGATTTGAACCCCCGTCCGCCAGTACTCCGCTGTCGGTACTACATGCGTAGCCGTTTCTATTAAGTTAACCCTCAGCGACCCGAAGGGCAGGGTGCTTTGGGCGAGTTGTGTAAGTTTTAGCCGCTTCGTCCACAACGTACTGCACGGCGATTCTGTTCTATATGACAATCATTTTGGGTTTACAGACATCCCCTGATGATTGCTGGACCCGAAGGTACCAGGAGCATTGTCAGCTGCAATTAAGCAGCGAGAGCAACACCGTATTGGTCGTCATTGGCAACTATAAGTAGTTGCAACAGTGGATTTACGACTTCTGTTACCAAGTCGGCATGCACCTAAAGTTTCGCAACCGGCGTCGAATCCTAAACGGCCCCGAACTCATTGCTCAGTACATCTGTTTGAGCAACAAGCGTGTGCAGTGTACGCCAATCGGCCCACAAGGCCAACCCGAAGGTTGGCCGGGACGCTGATCAGTTGTTGGTGCCGGTAGCTTTGCGCAATTCCACGATGGTTTGCGAGGTTTCCGCAACACAGTCATCAATCTTGCCCTCGGCCTTGAGCGACTGAGCTCTGGCTACACTGGTTTCAGCACGTTGACTCAGTTCAGGGTTAGCCGACAGCTGCCCTTTGGAATTGTTAATCGTCTGAATATTGGCATCACACAGGTCCGCAGGCTTGTCAGCGGCAAACGAAGTGGACGCCATCATCGATGCAGTAACGAACAGACCTAACAGTACAGAACGTTTCATGTGTATCTCCTTGAACCGAGTGGGTCCAGACTTCGCTGGCCGTCAGGACGGGCAACCGTATGGAAGAAAAACCCCGATCAGTCGGGGTTAATCTGTGGACTACAGTCGAACTCAAGGGTTCTATTTTTCTTCAGCAGGCCTTCGCCCGGGTCACGCGATCCACCAGATAGACCAGCCCGTGGTAGTCGATTCCGCCGTGTTGCGTCAGACCGATCTCACAGGTGCGGCTGGTGGATATTCCCTCGCTGCAATGTTGCACCGCATCCTTGAGCGTGCGCAGCGAGTGGCTGTTCAGCTCCGGTGTGGTGAAGCCTTTGTCGCCGGCAAACCCGCAGCAATGAATGCCTTCCGGAATCACCACGTTGTTGCTGCACCTGCGCGCCAGATCGATCAACGCCTGGCTTTCGCCCAGATGTTGTGTGCTGCAGGTCACGTGTACGGCAATCGGTGCGTCTTGTGGGGTGAAGTCCAGTCGATCAAGAAGGTGCGTACGGATGAAGCGCACCGGGTCGTACAGATCCAGACGGGTTTCTCCTACGTCCTGCACCAGCCGCAGCGTGCAAGGACTGGTGTCGCAATAGATCGGATCGAGCCCGCCGCGACTGGCGTGGAGCAATGCGCTGATCAGCTCCTGACGCTTGTGTTCTGCCTGCTCGGCGTAGCCTTTCGAGGCGAAGGGCTGACCGCAGCAGAGGTTGTCCTGATTGTCCGGAAAGACCACTTGGTAACCGGCCTTTTCCAGCAAGCCACGGGTTTTGTCGTACAGAGACATCTGCTCTTTATCGCCCGCCGCCGGGCCCATGACTCTCGATACGCACGCGGCTAGATAGACCACACGCGGACGTTCATCCGAGACGCTGGGGCTGAAGCGAATCGCTTTTTCCGGTTGCGGCATCGCGTTTGTCCACAACGGCACCTGGCCTTTGGACAGGCGCGTAATGGCTGCTGAAAGCTTCGCCAGACGCGGTGCGCCGAGCATCATCCGCGCACCGTTGGCCACGTGCAGAGTGAAGCGTGCGCCTTGCAGGGTCTTGGCGAAATTTCCTTCGATCCAGTCGGCGGTTTTCTGATGCGTCGCGTGTCGGCCACGGAGCTTTTTCACCAGCTCACCGGTATTGATGCCTACCGGGCAACGTTGCGCGCACAGACCCGTTGCGGCGCAGGTGTCGATGCCTTGGTACTCGTAGGCTTCTTCCAGTTCGCGGGTGTCGATGCCCGCACGTTTTTTCGCCTGAATATCGCGCCAGATGACGATGCGCTGGCGCGGGCTCAGGGTCAGGCCTTTCGAAGGGCAGACAGGCTCGCAGAAGCCGCACTCGATGCACTTATCGACAATCTCGTCGGCCGCCGGCAGCGGTTTCAGGTGTTTGAGGTGGATCTGCGGATCTTCGCTGAGCACCACGTCCGGGTTGAGAATGCCGTTCGGATCGAGCAGACGTTTGAGCTGCCACATCAACTGATAGGCGTCGCTGCCCCATTCCAGTTCCACGAATGGCGCCATGTTGCGGCCGGTGCCGTGTTCGGCTTTCAGCGAACCACCGAATTCCACCGCGACCAGTTGCGCGACGTCGTCCATGAACGCTTGATAGCGTGCGACTTCTTCTGGGTTGTTGAAGCCTTGGGTGAAGACAAAGTGCAGATTGCCTTCCAGCGCGTGTCCGAAAAGGATCGCTTCGTCGTAGGCATGTTTGTCGAACAGCTCGATCAGGCGATTGACGCCGATGGCCAGTTGTTCGACCGGGAAGGTCACGTCTTCGATGATCACCGTGGTGCCGGTTTTGCGCACGGCGCCGACGGCGGGGAAGGTGTCTTTGCGGATGGCCCAGAGCTTGGCGTTCTCGGCAGGGTCTTCGGTGAAGTCGACCTGCTTTTCCACCGGGAAACCGCTGAGCGACGCCATGATTTGCGCCAGTTGTTCCTGCAACAAAGTAGAAGACGCGGCGCGGGATTCGATGAGTAACGCGCAGGCATTGTTCGACAGCTGTTGTACGAAAGCGGGCATGCCCGGTTTGTCCTGCACCGACCGCAGGCTGCGCCGATCGAGCAGTTCTACGGCTGACACCGGTTGGCTTTTCAGCACGGTGACCGCGTTGCAGCAGGTTTCCACATCCGGAAACACGATCAGCGCCGAGGCTTTGTTCGGGTGATCGATCACCGTGTCGTAAGTCACCGCGCTTATAAAACCGAGGGTGCCTTCGGAGCCGACCAGCAAATGGCTCAAGATATCCACAGGCTCATCGAAATCCACCAAGGCGTTGAGCGACAGGCCGGTGGTATTTTTCAGACGATATTTGTGGCGGATTCGTGCAGCCAGTTCGGCGTTGGCGCGGGTCTCGCGGCCCAATGTCGCCAAGCGTTCGAGCAGATCGCCGTGGCTCACGCGGAATGCCGCGACACTTGTAGCGTCTTCGGTATCCAGACGTGTGCCATCGGCCAGCACCAGGCGAATCCCGGCCAGCGTGTGGTAGGTGTTTTGCGCGGTGCCGCAGCACATGCCGCTGGCATTGTTAGCGACGATGCCGCCGATCTTGCAGGCGTTGATCGATGCTGGATCCGGGCCGATCTTGCGCCCGAACGGCGCCAGCCACGCGTTGGCCTGCGCGCCGATCACCCCGGGTTGCAGGCGGATTTGCATGCCTTGGCCGCGAATCTCGCGCGCGTTCCAGTTATCCCCAAGCACGATCAAAACGGAATCGCTGATCGCTTGGCCGGACAGGCTAGTGCCGGCCGCACGGAAGGTCACCGGAACATGGTCGCGCTGAGCCAGTTTCAGCAGAGCCACAACTTCATCTTCGGACTCGACGCGGATTACCAGTTTCGGAATCAGCCGATAAAAACTTGCATCAGTGCCGAAGGCCAGCGTCGATAACGGATCATCAAAGCGGCGCTCGGCCGGAATCAGTTGTTGCGCATCACGCAGGAAATTCACTGGAAGCGTCATTGGTCCTCCAGAATCAGCACCACCAGATCTTTCGGGCCGTGGGCGCCGTATGCCAGCACTTGCTCGATGTCAGCAGTTTTCGACGGGCCGGACACCAGCAACGCGTTGGTCGGCATGCCTTGCGCCCATTCGAATTCCTGTTGCACCTGATAGAAGTTGTCGCGGATTTCACTGGCCTTGAGCAGGGCGAAATGCACCGGTGGCACCAGGCTCATCAAACGCGGTTCTTCGCGGGTCGGCCACATGATGAGGCTGCCGGTGGCGGCGATCGCGCCGAGGGTGCCGGTGAGGCTGGCCGGGGTGTCATTGAACAGTTCGGCTTTCCACTCTTCCATCGGCCGGTCGTAGGACTTCAGCGCTGGCAGATCAGGATTGTTCGCCCAGTGCTGTGTGATTTTCTGCCCGTGCGCTGTCGTCGGCGCGATCAACAGGCTCGGCAACTGACGATCGCGCAGCAGTTGCGCGAGCAGTGCCGGCCAACCTTCGCCCGAGGTCATGTGAATCTCGGTGTGCACTGCTTCCATCAATTTGCGCAGCTGCGGGATGCGCTGTTCAGCAGTGTAGGTGTAAGGCTGCGTCACCAGATCGACATCGAAGTTGTCGGCAATCGGCGTGGTGCCGGTCAGACTTTTCCGCAGTTTGCCGAGGATATTTTGCTTGGCGCTCATCAGCGGTCCCCCTGTTTGGCCAGATGCTCGCGGGCCATGTCGTGCAGTGAACGGGCGGCGGGTTTCGGCGCGCTGTGGTTTTGCGTCCACGGGCCGACGTTACTCGGAGTCAGGGCACGCAGGCGCGTGGCGAAGAAACCGAACAATCGATACAAAGTCGGAGAGCTGTTGAGCCTGGCCCAGGCGTTCCAGATAAAACGTTCCTTGCGCGAATACTTGCTGCCCTGACCGCGCATCACTTGATTCGGGCTGTCCGGGGCTTTGACGTTTTCTTCGCGCAGGCGCCGCAGGATCGCCGGGATCGGAATTTTTACCGGGCACACTTCACCGCAGGCACCGCACAGCGACGAAGCGCTCGGGTGATCGGGTACTTTGGCCAGACCGACCATGTGCGGGGTGATGATTTTGCCGATCGGTCCCGGGTACACCTCGCCATAGGTGTGGCCACCGACGCGGGTGTAGACCGGGCAATGGTTCATGCAGGCGCCGCAGCGGATGCAGTTCAAGGTCTGGCGCAGTTCACTGTCGGCAAACGCCTGGGTGCGACCGTTGTCGAGCAGGACTAGATGGACTTCCTGCGGGCCGTCGAGTTCGTGTTCCTTGCGCGGGCCGGAAATCATGTTGACGTAAGTGGTGATCGGAATGCCCAGCGCCGAGCGCGTCAGCAGTGACAGCAGCGGCACCACGTCACGCAGGTTTTCCACGACTTTTTCGATGCCGGTGACGGCGATGTGCACCGGTGGCACGGTGGTGGTCATGCGGCCGTTGCCTTCGTTTTCCACCAGCAGCAGGGTGCCGGTTTCGGCCACGGCGAAGTTGACACCGGAGACGCCGATGTCCGCTTCGAAGAATTTCTGCCGCAGGACCCTGCGACCGATCTGAATGAGTTGGTCAACGTCCTTGGTGTATTCCACGCCAAGTTTGTCGTGGAACAAGGACGCGACCTGACCGGCATTCTTGTGGATCGCCGGCATAATGATGTGTGAAGGCTTCTCGTGGTCGAGCTGGACGATGTATTCCCCCATATCGGACTCCAGACATTCAATGTCCCGAGCCTCGAGGAAATGGTTCATCTCCATCTCTTCGCTGACCATCGATTTGCCCTTGATCACTTGCCGCGCCTCGTGAGCGCGGATGATCGATAAGACGATGCCATTGGCCTCGTCCACCGTTTCCGCCCAGTGCACTGTCACACCGTTGCGGGTCAGGTTCTGTTCCAGTTGCTCGAGCAGGTCGGGCAGCTTGGACAGCGCGCGGGCCTTGATCGAATTGCCCAGTGCGCGCAAATGTTCTCTTTCGTGGGCATCACTGAAAGCGGCTGCCCGCTTGACCATCAGTGAGTCCATGGCAGTGCGGAAGTTGTTCCGCAACTGCTGATCACCCAAGGCGTTGTGTGCCCGGGTGCGGAAATCTTCTTCTACGGCGACCGTAGGAATAATCGCGGAAGTGCTCATTGCGCACCCCCGGTTCGTTGCCACAAGAAGCTGGCCAGATGTTGCCCGCGTAGCGTTTCTTTTTGTTTCTCCAATGCGCCGTTGATGTTCATCAAACAGCCACAGTCGGCGCTCAACACCTTATGCGCGCCGGAATCCTTCAACGCTTTGGTCTTGTCAGCCACCATTGCGCCGGAAATGTCTGGCATACGGACGCTGAATGTTCCGCCGAAGCCACAGCATTCGCTTTCATGGTCGTGATTGACCCGTTCCACATTGCTCAACTGCGCCAACAACTCGCGACCGTGCAGGTGGGTGTTCATTTCGCGACGTGCCGAACACGAAGTGTGCAGCGCGACTTTAACCGGTGCGCCACTGTCCTTGAGCTGCACCTTGCAGACAAACAACAGGAACTCGGCCAGTTCATAGGTGCGGGCCGCAAGGGCCTGAACCTGTTTCAACGTCTCCGGCTCGTCCTTGAACAAGTCGGCGTAATGCTCGCGCAGCATGCCCGCGCAGGAACCCGACGGCACCACCACCGGATAATCCCCGGCAAACAGCGCCAGTTGCGAGCGCGCTACCGTCCGCGCCTGCTCGGTGTAACCCGAGGTGTAGGCCGGTTGGCCGCAGCAACTCTGCCCTTGCGGATACTCGACCCGGATCCCTTCGCGCTCCAGCAAGCGGATCGCGTCCATCCCGGCTTCGGGGTAGAACAGGTCGACCACGCACGTGCCGAACAGGTAGACCCGCGAGGGTTTCTCGCTGGGGTATTGCCGAGGTTCGGGCAGTGGCGGTGCCACACGGGTCGCGTTTAGCACGGCGTTGTAAAAAAGCTCGCTCATCAGGCGTGTCTCCGGGTGGGCCCGGTTATCCGTCTGTGGCGGCTGCTGAATATAAAGAGCATTGCTTTCAGCAGCCTTACAGACCGGGTTGTGAATTGCTGACGCCGAAATCACGGATCGGCGTCGGTTTTTTCCATGCTTCTTGTAGGTTTAGTGGACCAGCATGCCGGTGAACCAGTAGGCCTGAGCCAGGGTGATCAAGCCGACAATCGTTGCAAAGAATAGGCTGTGCTTGAGGGTGAAGCGGAACAGATCTGATTCCTTGCCCACCAGTCCGGTCGCGGCGCAAGCCACGGCGATCGATTGTGGCGAGATCATCTTGCCGGTCACGCCGCCACTGGTGTTCGCCGCCACGAGCAAGGTGTCGTTGACGCCGATCTGGTGCGCAGTGGTTGCTTGCAACGAACTGAACAGGGCGTTGGACGAAGTATCCGAACCGGTGAGGAATACGCCCAGCCAGCCGAGGAATGGCGAGAAGAACGGGAACGCTGCGCCCGTACCGGCCAGCACCAGCGCCATGGTCGAAGACATGCCGGAGTAGTTGGTGACGAAGGCGAACGCCAGCACCATGCCGATCGACAGGATTGGCCAGCGCAGTTCGTAGAAGGTCTCTTTCAAAGTGGTCAGACCAGTTTTGAAATTGATCTTCAGCACTAACATCGAAATCAGCGCGGAGAAGAAAATAGCGGTGCCGGTCGCGGAAATCGGATCGAGTTTGAACACCGCTGGAATGGCAGTCGGGACGGCTACGATCGGTGCGGTTTTGATCACTAATTGATCAAGGTGTGGGATCGCGAAGTTGAACACCCAGCTGTACATTGAACCGCCAGCGGCGAACATCGCCTTGAAAGGCTTCAGCGTCCAGATCGTTACCAGCACGGTGAGGATCAGGAACGGTGACCAGGCTTTGAAAATTTCCCCGAGGCTGTAAGGCGACGCCACGGTGGTGCGCTTCTGGCCGAAACCGCCGAGGCTGGCGGTGATCGCTGCGCTCGACGTGGCGCCGGCGATTTGCGCGCCTGCGGTGCGTTTTGGCTGCCAGATTTTCAGGAACAGGGTCAGCGATATCAGGCTGGCCAGCGCCGAGGTGATGTCCGGCAGTTCTGGCCCAATGAAGTTCGAGGTGAAGTATTGGGTGATGGCGAAGCTCAGGCCCGCAACCAACGCCGCTGGCCAGGTTTCACGTACGCCGCGCAGGCCGTCCATCATGAACACCAGCCAGAACGGCACGAACAGCGACAGCAGCGGCAGTTGGCGACCGGTCATGGCGCCGATCTTGAACGCGTCGATACCGGTGACTTGGCCGGCGACGATGATCGGGATCCCCAGTGCACCGAACGCTACCGGTGCGGTGTTGGCGATCAGGCACAGGCCAGCGGCGTACAGGGGGTTGAAGCCCAGTCCGACCAGCAACGCGGCAGTAATCGCCACGGGTGCGCCGAAACCGGCGGCACCTTCCAGGAACGCTCCGAAGCAGAAACCGATCAGTAGCACTTGCAGGCGCTGGTCGTCAGTAATCGATAACACCGAGCTGCGAATGACCTCGAACTGACCACTTTTGACCGTCAGTTTGTAGAGGAATACCGCCGCGACAATGATCCAGGCAATCGGCCACAGACCGTAGGCGAAGCCATAACCAGCTGCGGCGAAGGCCATGTCGACCGGCATCTGGAACGCGAAGATTGCCACGGCAATCGACAGCGCGAGGGTGATGCTCCCGGCCACATGGCCTTTGAGGCGGAACACCGCCAATGCGAGGAAAAAGAACACGATGGGGATGACGGCCGCGAGTGCGGACACGCCGAGACTGCCGAGCGGGCTGTAGAGCTGTTGCCAGGTTTGCATATGGGGTGGCCCCTAATTGTTGTTGGTCAGGCACTGTCAGCGTTCTTGGGTAATTGGTAATACCAATTTACAATCGCTGTTGGCTAGGGTAAAAGCCTTGATGGCGGTGTGTCAATTTGTCGCCCTGAAACTTTTGTCGAACAAGCGGTGCAGAGCGCATCTGATCTGGTTTGGGCAAGTGGCGTCTGGTAGGTGTCGGCAAGGCGCCGATAGGCCAGAATAGAGAGCCCGGCGAGCGGTCGGGATCGTGGAGAAATGAGTTATGGGGTTTGATCAGATACGTCAGCGCCGTTTGTCTGACGATATTGTCGAGCGACTCGAGGGGATGATCCTCGAGGGCACGCTGAAGTCCGGTGAACGGCTTCCGGCTGAGCGCACGCTGGCCGAACAATTTGGCGTATCACGGCCATCATTGCGTGAGGCGATTCAGAAACTGGCGGCCAAAGGTCTGCTCGTCAGTCGTCAGGGCGGCGGCAACTATGTCGTGGAAAGCCTCGGCTCGACGTTCAGTGATCCGCTGCTGCAGTTGCTCGAAAGCAATCCTGAAGCACAGCGCGATCTACTGGAGTTTCGGCATACTTTGGAGGCATCGTGCGCCTATTACGCCGCATTGCGCGCCACCGATGTCGATCGTGAGCGGCTGACCGCCGCGTTTGAAGAGTTGCAGGACTGCTATTCGCGTCACGATGAAGTCAGTCGGGCAGAGGAGGGCGCGGCGGATGCGAAATTCCATCTGGCGATTGCTGAAGCCAGTCATAACGCGGTGTTGCTGCACACCATTCGCGGGCTGTTCGATCTGCTCAAGCGCAACGTGGTGACCAACATCGGAGGCATGTATAAGCAGCGCACGGAAACTCGCGACATGCTGATTACCCAGCATCGGGAATTGTACCTGGCGATTATTGAAGGTCGTGCGGAGCAGGCACGGGAAGTCTCCAGCCGACATATCTTGTATGTGCAGGAAGTACTGGAAGAGGTGCGGCAAGAGGTTCAGCGCATGGCCCGGGCGGAGCGACGCAAGGGGATGTGATTTTTTAAAGCAAAAGATCGCAGCCTGCGGCAGCTCCTACACAGGAATATGTATTTCCCTGTAGGAGATGCCGCAGGCTCGGGCCGCGATCGGACGATCTTTGCTTTCGGGGGGGAAGACTAGTCTTCCTTGCCCTTGTTGCGCACCGCACGCTGCAGTTCACGACCGGCGTCGCGTTCGCGCTCGGTGTCACGCTTGTCGTATTCCTTCTTGCCCTTGCCCAGAGCGATCTCGCACTTGACCATGTGCTTGCTCCAGTACCAGGACAGGCAGACGCAGGCGTAACCCTTTTGCTGCACCATCGCTGCAAGCTTTTCCAGCTCGCGGCGGTTGAGCAGCAATTTGCGTGTGCGCACCGGGTCAGCGATGACGTGGGTGCTTGCGGTCATCAGAGGCGTGATGTGGCTGCCAAGCAACCACGCTTCGCCATCCTTGAGCAGGACATAGCTGTCGACCAGCTGTAGCTTGCTTGCCCGCAGACTTTTTACTTCCCAGCCGGCCAGGACCAGACCAGCCTCGAACTTATGCTCGATGAAGTAATCGTGTCGCGCCTTTTTGTTCTGCGCGATGGTCCCTGTTGGGTGTTTCTTCTGTTTAGCCATAGGGGCGGCATTATATGGAGATAAACCGCTGTCGGCTACGGTGATGCTGCGTGCTTGAGCAGGTTGAGTGAATCCCGGACAATGCGGCCTCTTTTTCTAACGCTTGGGCGTGATAAACGATGTCGACAGACAAGGTTTCTGTCCACGGCAGTTGGGCTAGCCGCTGGGTATTCATACTCGCCGCGACCGGTTCGGCCGTGGGACTGGGTAGTATCTGGAAGTTCCCCTACATGGTCGGGGTCTACGGCGGCGGTGCGTTCGTGCTGATGTTTCTGGCGTGCATCGCGCTGATCGGTATCCCTGTCATGCTCGCGGAAACCCTGATCGGCCGGCGCGCCCGGCAAAGTCCGGCGAACGCCTTGAAGGTGCTGGCGCTGGAAGCCGGGCACTCGGGCAAGTGGTCGTGGGGGGCCTTTGCCGGGATGATCACGGCATTGCTGATCCTGTCTTTCTATAGTGTGGTGGGCGGCTGGTCGCTGGACTACATCGTCGATATGGGCCGCGGCGACTTCCAGGGCGCCACGGCCGATCAGGTCGGTGCGTATTTCGGCAATGTCATTTCCAATCCATGGCGTCTGACACTTTGGCATACGATTTTTATGCTGCTGTCGGCCTTCGTCATCGCCAAAGGCGTGGTCGCCGGGCTTGAGCGCAGCCTGCGTATCATGATGCCGCTGCTGTTCGTGATGATCCTGGTACTGCTGGGTTACAGCATGACCACCGGGCATTTCATGGAAGGCGTGCATTTCATGTTCGACTTCCACCCGGAAAAAGTCCTCGACGGCTTGTTGCCGGCGATGGGGCATGCGTTCTTCTCGCTGAGTGTCGGTGTCGGCTCGATCATGATCTATGGCGCTTATATGCCGAAGAGTTCGTCGTTGTCGGGCACCGTTGTCGGCGTGGCATTGCTCGATACCTTTGTTTCGCTGATCGCCGGCCTGGCCTTGTTCCCGATTGTATTTGCCGGCGGCCTGAACCCTAGTGAAGGGCCGGGGCTGATGTTCGTCAGTCTGCCGTTTGCCTTTGGTAATGTGGCGTTCGGTCAGTTGATGGGCGTGGTGTTCTTTGTGCTGGTGGCGATTGCTGCCTGGAGTTCGGCGATCTCGCTTCTGGAACCGATGGTTGCCTATCTGGTTGAGCGCACGAAAGTCAGTCGCGCGTGGGTGACTTTCTGGCTGGCGTTCATCTGCTGGTTCGTTGGTCTGGGCACAGTGTTCTCCTTCAATATCTGGAAGGAGGCCAAATTTTTCGTGAACGAAGGCGGGATGTTCCACCTCTACCAATGGGGCGCGCAGAGCGGTCTGGACTTCTTTGGCGTGATAGATTTCTTCACCTCGCGGATCATGTTGCCGCTCGGTGGTCTGTGTTTCGTGCTGTTTGCCGGATGGGTGATGGGGCGTGAAGCGGTACGCGACGAGTTGTCGATCCGCAATCCGGCACTGTTCGCCCTGTCTTTGTTTTTGATGCGCTACGTGGCGCCTATCGGCATTGTTGTAGTGTTTGCCGCTCAGCTCTGGAAGTAACGCTTACATGACGACACATATTCAACGATCGGCGTTGCTGCCGTACCCGGCGCAATTTCTCTACGACCTGGTCAACGACGTGGCCCGTTACCCGGAATTTCTGCCGTGGTGCTCGGCTGCCGAAGTGCTGGAAAGCTCGCCGGAGCATATGCGCGCCAGCGTTGGCGTGGCCAAGGGCGGCCTTAGCCAGCATTTTGTCACGCGCAATACATTGGTGCCGGGACAGTCGATCGAGATGAACCTTGAAGAAGGGCCGTTCAATCAACTGCACGGCGTTTGGGTGTTCAAGGCGTTGAACGAGAAGGCCTGCAAGATCAGTCTGGATCTGTCGTTCGACTATGCCGGGCCGCTGGTGCGCGCCACGTTGGGTCCGCTGTTCAATCAGGCGGCCAATACGCTGGTGGATGCGTTCTGTCAGCGCGCCAAGCAGATACATGGTTGAACCGGTGATCGAGATAGAAGTGGTGTACGCGGCCGTGGATCGTCAGGTTTTACGCGCTGTCAGCGTAAATGAGGGCGCCACGGTGCGGGCTGCGGTGCTTGCATCGGGTATTGGTAGCGAGTTTCCTGAGCTGAATCTGGCGGAGTGCGCGCTGGGCATCTTTGGAAAAGTAGTTGCTGACCCGGATTCGCGGGTGATTCAGGCGGGAGATCGCATCGAGATTTATCGCCCGTTGCTTGCCGATCCTAAAGAGGTACGGCGCTTGCGGGCGGCCAAGGCTGCCGAAGCCAAGGCTCGAAACGCGTAAAAGCCAAATCACAGGCAATAAAAAACCCGGTATTTCCGGGTTTTTTATTGCCTCGCAAATTATTGCGGCGAGGTGTCCAGCGGCTCTGGTGTCGGAACCGGAACGGTTTCCACACCATCGACGTCCTTCTGGATCTGATCCAGCAAGGAACCTGGCTTGACCGGTTTTTCCGGTTCTGGCTTCTCGGCGTTTTCAGCAGGAGTCGACACGGTCGTGCCACTGTCCTTGCCGAGAATGGCTTCGTCACGGCTTACGCCCGGCATAAAGTCACCGGACAGGCTGACAAGCTGGTCGTTTGAGTTGAAAATAACGCTGACGCGTTCCTGTTGGCGTTCACCGCCACCCGGTTGCAGGCTGTACAGATAATCCCAGCGATCGGCATGGAACGTGTCGACAAGCAGAGGGTTACCCATGATAAACCGTACTTGCGGCCGGGTCATTCCCGGGCGTAACTGGTCTATCATGTCCTGCGTGACGACATTGCCCTGCTGGATGTCGATTTTGTAAACCCCGGGGAATGAACAACCGGCGAGTGCGAGCAGTCCCACAAAGGTGAAACTGGTTAGCAAGAGCTTGGTGTTTTGCATCGGTGGGCGACTTCCACTATCTTGGCTGGGACAACGTAAACGCCGATCATACCCGCATTAAGAGAAGCTGCGAAGCAGCATCGCGAGAAAGCTGACCATGGTTGAAAATAGCGAACTACGCAAAGCCGGCCTTAAAGTGACCCTGCCACGGGTCAAGATCCTGCAAATGCTCGACTCCACCGAGCAGCGTCACATGAGTGCCGAGGACGTCTACAAGGCGTTGATGGAAGCTGGCGAGGACGTCGGTCTGGCCACGGTTTACCGTGTTCTGACCCAGTTCGAAGCGGCTGGCCTCGTGGTCCGTCACAACTTCGACGGCGGCCACGCGGTATTTGAACTGGCTGACGGTGGCCACCACGACCATATGGTCAACGTGGAAACCGGTGAAGTCGTCGAATTCGTCAGCATTGAAATCGAAAAGCTTCAGAAGGCAATTGCCGAGGAGCACGGTGTCGAGTTGGTGGATCACAACCTGGTGCTGTACGTGCGCAAGAAAAAGTAAGCATGTCGCGCGAATTTCACATTCGCGAAACGAACGAAGGCGACCCAAGGGTCGCCTTCGTGCTTTCTATTGTTTCCAAATCTTAAACTTTCGCGGTGACGACCATTTTTTTCGCGTGAGCCAGGGATTCCTTGGTCAGGTCGATGCCGCCGAGCATCCGTGCCACTTCTTCTATACGATCATTTTTGCTGAGCTTGGATACGGCGGTATGCGTTGCCTGATCGCCGCGCACCTTGTGCACGAACAAGTGTTGATGACCCTGCGCCGCGACTTGCGGCAGGTGCGTCACCGTCAAAACCTGGCCGCGCTCACCCAAGCGACGTAGCAACTGACCGACAATCTCCGCTGTCGGGCCACCAATACCCACATCGACTTCGTCGAACACCAGCGTTGGTACGCGGGATGTCTGCGCGGTGATCACCTGAATCGCCAGGCTGATCCGTGACAGTTCGCCGCCGGAAGCGACTTTTGCCAGCGCCTTTAGCGGTTGGCCCGGGTTGGCGCTGACCAGCAGCTCAACCTGTTCCAGCCCGTTGGGCAATAACTCATCACTGCTGTTGGCCTTCAATTCGATGGTGAATCGACCACCCGGCATACCCAGTCGCTGAATCTCCTGCTCAACCGCGCTGGCGAGACTGCCGGCAGCCTGATGCCGCAAATCGCTCAGTTCCCGCGCCTTCTCTTGATAGTGGCGGGCGTATGAGGCCAGCTCTTCACCCAGGCGCTCGATGGATTCGTCATTGGCGTTGAGGGTTTCGATTTCATCCAGCAGTTTCTGCTGCATTTCACCGACTTCGGTGGGTTGAATTCGATGCTTGCGCGCCAAGGTGTAGATCGCGTCGAGACGTTCTTCCAGATATTGCAGGCGCGCCGGATCGGCATCGAAGTTGTCGAGGAAACGATTGAGTTCGCCTACGGCCTCTTCGACCTGGATCTGCGCGCTGGTCAGCAAACTGCTGGCTTCGCCCAGTGCGCCAACGGAATTGTTCACGCTCGACAGGCGATTGAGGCTGGCGGTCAGCGCATTCAGCACATTGCCGGAATCGCTTTCGCTGCATTGCTCGACCACTTGCCGACAGATGCCTAGCAGGGTTTCAGCGTTGGTCAGGTTTTTGTGTTCCTGCTCCAGTTGCTCCAGTTCGTTATCGCCCAAGCCGAGATTTTCCAGCTCTTCCAGTTGATAGCTGAGTAATTGATGGCGGGCGCGTTGTTCGTCACCGGAATTGGAGAGACGTTCCAGCTCCTGGCGAGTCTGGCGCCAGCGCTGGGCGGCGAGTTGAACCTGGCGGGCAAGATCGTTGGCGCCGGCATATTCGTCCAGCAAGCGGCGATGAGTATCGGTTTTCAGCAGGGATTGGTGTTCGTGCTGGCTGTGGATATCGATCAACAACTCGCCCAATGACTTGAGGTCGCCGAGTGGGCAGGGCGTGCCATTGATGTATCCGCGTGAACGACCTTCCGAGGTGATTACCCGGCGCAGAATGCACGGGCCATCAGTATCCAGATCGCGCTCGGCCAGCCACGCGCTGGCTTCAGGAATGTCCGCCAAATCAAAGGTTGCGAGGATATCTGCCTTGTCAGCGCCGGGACGGACCACGCCGCTGTCGGCGCGATCACCCAAGGTCAGGCCCAGTGCGTCGAGCATGATCGACTTGCCGGCGCCGGTTTCGCCCGTGATCACGCTCATCCCGCGATCGAGTTCGAGATCGAGATGTTCAACGATGGCGTAGTTATGTACGGACAGGTGCACCAGCATAAAGGCCGCTCCCAAGCTAAAGGTCTGGTTATTTATACAGTGTTTCGTTTCGCGCTGACAATGCCCTCCCTTAGCTCGATTTGCTTGAACCGCAGATTTGCTTAGCTCATCGAGGAATGAAGATTCGACACTTTTTTGTAGGGTTAATGTTTGCAGGCCCTTGAAGCCTGATTTTGCGGCCCCATATATCGGGGCAGAAGCGCGAGTCAGGCTCGCGGACGAAATTGAAAGGAGAATTCTATGGCTGACGAACAGACAGTAGATACGCAAAACCCAGAAGCCAATCAGGCGCCCGAAGGTTCGGGTGATGACCTGGCGACCCGTGTACAAGTGCTCGAAGAGCAATTGGCCGCCGCGCAGGATCAATCTCTGCGTGTTGCTGCTGATCTGCAGAACGTCCGTCGCCGTGCCGAGCAGGACGTCGAGAAGGCGCACAAGTTTGCCCTGGAAAAATTTGCCGGCGACCTGTTGCCGATCGTCGACAGCCTGGAGCGCGGCCTCGAGCTGTCGAACCCGGACGACGAAAGCATTCGTCCGATGCGCGAAGGCATTGAGCTGACGCTGAAAATGTTCCACGACACCCTCAAGCGTTATCAGCTGGAAGCGATCGATCCGCACGGCGAACCGTTCAACGCCGTTCAGCATCAAGCGATGGCCATGCAAGAAAGCGCCGACGTAGAACCGAACAGCGTTCTGAAGGTGTTCCAGAAGGGCTACCAGCTCAACGGTCGCCTGCTGCGTCCGGCCATGGTTGTGGTCAGCAAGGCGCCTGCGCCAATTTCGCCTTCGATTGACGAGAAGGCTTGAAATTAGCCGCAAGGCCCCCATTTAGAAGTCAAGCGTTTAAGTATTACCGCAGTCAGCCACCACTGCTGCGGCAAAAAAATCCAAAGTTTCGGGAGAGTTAACATGGGCAAAATTATCGGTATCGACCTGGGGACTACCAACTCCTGCGTCTCCGTGCTGGAAAACGGCAAAGCAAAAGTTATTGAAAACGCTGAAGGCGCGCGTACCACGCCGTCGATCATCGCTTACGCCAACGATGGCGAAATTCTGGTAGGTCAGTCGGCCAAGCGTCAGGCTGTGACCAACCCGCACAACACCCTGTACGCAGTAAAGCGTCTGATCGGTCGTCGTTTCGACGAAGAAGTTGTGCAGAAAGACATCCAGATGGTCCCTTACAAGATCGTCAAGGCTGACAACAACGACGCCTGGGTTGAAGTGAACGGCCAGAAAATGGCACCGCCACAAATCTCGGCTGAAATTCTGAAAAAGATGAAGAAGACCGCCGAAGACTACCTCGGCGAGACCGTGACCGAAGCGGTGATCACCGTTCCGGCCTACTTCAACGACAGCCAGCGTCAGGCGACCAAAGACGCCGGCCGCATCGCCGGTCTGGACGTAAAACGCATCATCAACGAACCGACCGCAGCTGCTCTGGCTTACGGTATGGACAAGGCCAAGGGCGATCACACCGTGATCGTTTATGACCTGGGTGGCGGTACCTTCGACGTTTCCGTGATCGAGATCGCTGAAGTTGATGGCGAGCACCAGTTCGAAGTTCTGGCCACCAACGGTGACACGTTCCTCGGTGGTGAAGACTTTGACATTCGTCTGATCGACTACCTCGTTGACGAATTCAAGAAAGAAAGCGGCATGAACCTCAAAGGTGACCCGCTGGCCATGCAGCGCCTGAAAGAAGCCGCTGAGAAAGCCAAGATCGAGCTGTCGTCCGCTCAGTCGACCGACGTCAACCTGCCGTACATCACTGCAGACGCGACCGGTCCTAAGCACCTGAACGTGAAGATCTCGCGTGCCAAGCTCGAAGCACTGGTTGAAGACCTGGTTCAGCGCACCATCGAACCTTGCCGCATCGCCATGAAAGACGCTGGTCTGGACGTTGGCGCGATCAACGACGTGATTCTGGTCGGTGGTCAGACCCGTATGCCGCTGGTGCAGAAGCTGGTTACTGATTTCTTCGGTAAAGAAGCGCGTAAAGACGTTAACCCGGACGAAGCTGTTGCCATGGGTGCAGCGATTCAGGGCGCCGTTCTGGCCGGTGACGTGAAAGACGTTCTGCTGCTCGACGTCAGCCCGCTGACCCTGGGTATCGAAACCATGGGTGGCGTGATGACCGCGCTGATCGAGAAAAACACCACGATTCCTACCAAGAAATCGCAAGTGTTCTCGACTGCCGACGACAACCAGGGCGCTGTGACCATTCACGTGCTGCAGGGCGAGCGTAAGCAAGCCACTCAGAACAAGTCCCTGGGCAAGTTCGACCTGGCCGACATTCCACCTGCTCCACGTGGCGTGCCGCAGATCGAAGTGACCTTCGACATCGACGCTAACGGCATCCTGCACGTTGGTGCGAAAGACAAGGCGACCGGCAAGACTCAGTCGATCGTGATCAAGGCCAACTCCGGTCTGTCCGACGAAGAAATCGAGCGCATGGTGCGTGACGCCGAAGCCAACGCTGAGGAAGACCGCAAGTTCGAAGAGCTGGCCGCTGCCCGTAACCAGGGTGATGCACTGGTTCACTCGACGCGCAAAATGATTGCTGACGCGGGCGACAAAGTCACCGCCGAAGAGAAGACTGCGATCGAAGCCGCTGTGGTTGCTCTGGAAGCCGCTGTCAAAGGCGACGACAAGGCTGCTATCGAAGCCAAGGTTGAAGAGCTGTCGAAAGTCTCCGCTCCGGTTGCTCAGAAGATGTACGCCGAACAGGCGCAGCCAGCTGATGGTGCAGCCCCGCAAGGCGAATCGGCTGAGAAGGCTGACGACGTTGTCGATGCAGAGTTCGAAGAAGTCAAAGACCACAAGTAAGTTGTTGGTCGGCCGGTTGACTGCCTTTAGGCAGTGACTGGTAGGATGTCGCCGCGCGGGAGCTAGCTCCCGCGTTGGCGTATCTGGAATACGCGAATTTTTACAGCATGCGACAAGGTTCGGATGTTGGTGGTATGGCCGGGAATGCTCCTGCTTTTCGTGCCGAAAGTACCGCAAGAAACAAAGACCAGGATCGTTGAATTGACGTGAGTTGGGTCCGGGCCTGTATTGGGGCTCAACGAGTTTGGCGATCCTCAGGAGGGGTTTGCCGAACGTCCTCAAGAGTGCAGAAGACTTATGGCAAAGCGTGACTATTACGAAGTGTTGGGTGTTGAGCGCGGCTCAAGCGATGCGGACCTGAAAAAGGCTTACCGTCGTCTGGCGATGAAGCACCACCCGGACCGTAATCCCGATGACAAAGCGTCGGAAGAAATGTTCAAAGAGGCCAACGAGGCCTACGAAGTGCTGTCCGACTCCAGCAAGCGTGCGGCGTACGACCAGTACGGTCATGCCGGTGTCGACCCGAGCATGGGTGGCGGCGGTGCCGGTTTCGGCGGTCAGAACTTCTCGGACATCTTTGGTGATGTCTTCAGTGATTTCTTCGGTGGCGGTCGCGGCGGTTCCCGTGGCGGCGCTCAGCGTGGCAGCGACTTGCGCTACACCCTGGAGCTGAATCTGGAAGAAGCGGTGCGCGGTACGTCGGTGAATATCCGCGTTCCGACACTGGTCAATTGCAAGCCGTGCGACGGTTCGGGTGCCAAGAAGGGCTCCTCGCCATCGACGTGCCCGACCTGTGGTGGCATCGGTCAGGTGCGCATGCAGCAGGGCTTCTTCTCGGTGCAGCAAACCTGCCCGCGTTGCCATGGCCAGGGCAAGATCATTTCCGATCCGTGCGACTCCTGCCACGGTGACGGTCGCGTTGAAGAGTACAAAACCCTGTCGGTCAAAGTGCCGGCCGGCGTCGACACCGGCGACCGCATTCGTCTGTCCGGCGAAGGCGAGGCGGGTTCGCAGGGCGGGCCGACTGGCGACCTGTATGTAGTCATCAACGTGCGCGAGCACGACATCTTCCAGCGTGATGGCAAACATCTGTTCTGCGAAGTGCCGATCAGCTTCGTCGATGCGGCGTTGGGCGGCGAGTTGGAAATTCCGACCCTCGACGGTCGCGTCAAACTGAAAATTCCCGAAGGCACTCAGACCGGCAAGCAGTTCCGCGTGCGCGGTAAAGGCGTGGCGCCGGTACGTGGCGGCGGTGCGGGCGACTTGATGTGCCGTGTGGCAGTCGAGACGCCGGTCAATCTGAATCGTCGTCAGCGCGAACTGCTGGAAGAGTTCCGCAGCTCGCTGGCGGACGACAACAGCCACTCGCCGAAAACCACTGGCTGGTTCGACGGTGTGAAGCGCTTCTTCGGCGATCTGTAAGGAGTCCGCATGCGACGTATAGCTGTGATGGGCGCTGCTGGGCGCATGGGCAAGATTCTGGTCGAAGCCGTGCAGCAGCGCGCGCCGCTGACCGGGTTGACCGCTGCCGTGGTTCGTCCGGGCAGTACGCTGATCGGCGTTGATGCCGGTGAGCTGGCCTCGCTGGGTCGTATCGGCGTGCCGCTGTCCGGGCATATCGAAGCTGTGGCTGAAGAGTTCGATGTATTGATCGACTTCACCCTGCCGGAAGTTATGCTGAAAAACCTCGCGTTCTGCCGCAAGGCAGGCAAAGCGATGGTTATCGGTACCACTGGCCTCGACGCTGGGCAGAAACAGTTGCTGGCCGAGGCGGGCAAGGATATTCCGATCGTGTTCGCGGCCAACTTCAGTGTCGGCGTCAATCTGTCGCTGAAATTGCTCGATATGGCGGCGCGCGTGCTGGGTGATGAAGCGGACATCGAAATTATCGAAGCTCATCACCGTCACAAGATCGATGCGCCGTCGGGTACGGCGTTGCGCATGGGTGAAGTGATTGCCAGTGCGCTGGATCGTGATCTGCAGAAGGTTGCTGTTTACGGTCGAGAAGGTCACACCGGCGCTCGTGAGCGTGAAACCATCGGCTTCGCCACTGTGCGTGGTGGTGATGTGGTCGGTGATCACACCGTGCTGTTCGCCTGTGAAGGTGAGCGTCTGGAGATCACGCACAAGGCTTCGAGTCGCATGACTTTTGCCAAGGGCGCGGTACGTGCTGCGTTGTGGCTGGATGGTCGTGAGCCGGGTCTGTATGACATGCAAGACGTGCTCGACCTGCGTTGATACACTGCTGAACCCGGCGCAAACGCCCTGTTTGCGCTGGTTTTTCTCCGCTTGGCGACGACCTGTCGCATTCTCCGGCCTTTTAGGCTCTTTAGCGGTGGACCAAAAAAGCCTTTTTCTGTAAGCTACAGCTTTAGTGTGTCCACTAAAAGCGCGCAGAATAATTCAGTGAAGAAGCGGGGTGACGTGTCCATACGTCACTCCGCTTTTTTACAACCTGCGATCGCCCTTTCATGCGTTATTTACGGGAGGTCTTCTTGACTAAGCCAGCCATACTTGCCCTTGCTGATGGCAGCATTTTTCGCGGCGAAGCCATTGGTGCCGACGGTCAAACCGTTGGTGAGGTGGTGTTCAACACCGCAATGACCGGCTATCAGGAAATCCTTACCGATCCTTCCTACGCCCAACAGATCGTTACCCTGACTTACCCGCACATCGGCAACACCGGCACCACTCCGGAAGATGCCGAGTCCGACCGCGTCTGGTCCGCTGGCCTGGTCATCCGTGACCTGCCGCTGGTAGCGAGCAACTGGCGTAACACGATGTCCCTGTCCGACTACCTGAAAGCCAACAACGTTGTGGCCATCGCCGGTATCGACACCCGTCGCCTGACCCGTATCCTGCGTGAAAAAGGCGCTCAGAACGGCTGCATCATGGCCGGCGACAACATCTCCGAAGAAGCGGCCATCGCCGCTGCGCAAGGCTTCCCGGGCCTGAAAGGCATGGACCTGGCGAAAGTCGTCAGCACCAAGACCCAATACGAATGGCGCTCGACTGTCTGGGATCTGAAGACCGACAGCCACGCGACCATCGACGCTTCCGAGCTGCCTTACCACGTGGTTGCTTACGACTACGGCGTCAAGGTCAACATCCTGCGCATGCTGGTCGAGCGCGGCTGCCGCGTCACCGTGGTGCCGGCTCAGACCCCGGCCGCTGATGTGCTGGCACTGAAGCCGGACGGCGTGTTCCTGTCCAACGGCCCGGGTGACCCGGAGCCATGCGACTACGCGATCAAGGCGATCAAGGAAGTGCTGGAAACCGAAATTCCGGTATTCGGCATCTGCCTCGGTCACCAACTGCTGGCTCTGGCCTCCGGCGCCAAGACCCTGAAAATGGGCCATGGCCACCACGGTGCCAACCACCCGGTGCAGGATCTGGACACTGGCGTGGTGATGATCACCAGCCAGAACCACGGCTTCGCGGTCGACGAAGAAACCCTGCCAGCCAATGTGCGTGCGATCCACAAATCGCTGTTCGACGGCACCCTGCAAGGCATCGAGCGCACCGACAAGAGCGCGTTCAGCTTCCAGGGCCACCCTGAAGCGAGCCCCGGCCCGAACGATGTCGCGCCACTGTTCGACCGCTTCATCAACGAGATGGCCAAGCGACGCTAAGCGTTCGCCTTGAGACTGTAGAGAGAAGCCCCTCGAGGGCGGCCCCGACACCGGTGGCCCCCTCGAGACTTCAGAAATCGATCAAGACGGCTTGCCGACTGACCTGCGGATTTGAGTGACAAACCCATGCCAAAACGTACAGACATTAAAAGCATCCTGATTCTCGGCGCTGGCCCGATCGTTATCGGCCAGGCCTGCGAATTCGACTACTCCGGCGCCCAGGCCTGCAAAGCCCTGCGCGAAGAGGGTTACCGCGTCATCCTGGTGAACTCCAACCCGGCCACCATCATGACCGACCCGGACATGGCCGACGCCACCTACATCGAACCGATCAAGTGGCAGACCGTTGCCAAGATCATCGAAAAAGAACGTCCGGACGCGGTGCTGCCAACCATGGGCGGCCAGACCGCTCTGAACTGCGCCCTGGACCTCGAACGCGAAGGCGTTCTGGAAAAGTTCGGCGTAGAAATGATCGGCGCCAACGCTGACACCATCGACAAGGCTGAAGACCGTTCGCGTTTCGACAAGGCGATGAAATCCATCGGCCTGGCGTGCCCGCGTTCCGGTATCGCCCACAGCATGGAAGAGGCCAACGCGGTTCTCGAAACCCTCGGCTTCCCGTGCATCATTCGTCCGTCCTTCACCATGGGCGGCACCGGTGGCGGTATCGCTTACAACCGTGAAGAGTTCGAAGAAATCTGCGCCCGTGGTCTGGACCTGTCGCCGACCAAAGAGCTGCTGATCGACGAATCGCTGATCGGCTGGAAAGAATATGAAATGGAAGTTGTCCGCGACAAAAAGGACAACTGCATCATCGTCTGCTCGATCGAAAACTTCGACCCGATGGGCGTGCACACCGGTGACTCGATCACCGTTGCTCCAGCGCAAACCCTGACCGACAAGGAATACCAGATCCTGCGTAACGCCTCCCTGGCGGTACTGCGCGAGATCGGCGTCGAGACTGGCGGCTCCAACGTTCAATTCGGTATCTGCCCGAACACTGGCCGCATGGTCGTGATCGAGATGAACCCGCGCGTATCGCGTTCCTCGGCCCTGGCTTCGAAAGCCACCGGTTTCCCGATTGCAAAAGTCGCGGCCAAACTGGCTGTGGGCTACACCCTCGACGAACTGTCGAACGACATCACCGGCGGCAAGACTCCGGCGTCCTTCGAGCCGTCGATCGACTACGTTGTGACCAAGCTGCCGCGCTTTGCCTTCGAGAAATTCGCCAAGGCTGACGCGCGACTGACCACTCAGATGAAGTCGGTTGGTGAAGTCATGGCCATCGGCCGTACCTTCCAGGAATCCCTGCAGAAAGCTCTGCGCGGTCTGGAAGTCGGCGTTTGCGGTCTGGACGAGAAGCTCGACCTGAGCAACCCGGAAAGCATGAGCGTGCTCAAGCGCGAACTGACCGTGCCGGGCGCCGAGCGTATCTGGTACGTGGCGGACGCTTTCCGCGCCGGCATGACCGTCGAAGAAATCTTCGCCATGAACATGATCGACCCTTGGTTCCTGGTACAGATCGAAGATCTGATCAAGGACGAAGAGAAGGTCAAGACCCTCGGTCTGTCCGCGATCGACCGCGACCTGATGTACAAGCTCAAGCGCAAAGGCTTCTCCGATCAGCGTCTGGCCAAGCTGCTGGGTGTGACCGAAAAGAACCTGCGCACGCACCGTCACAAGCTGGAAGTGTTCCCGGTTTACAAGCGCGTTGACACCTGCGCCGCCGAGTTCGCCACCGACACCGCATACCTCTACTCGACTTACGAGGAAGAGTGCGAAGCCGCGCCTTCGGGTCGCGACAAGATCATGATTCTGGGTGGCGGTCCGAACCGTATCGGCCAGGGCATCGAGTTCGACTACTGCTGCGTGCACGCCGCCCTCGCTCTGCGCGAAGACGGCTACGAAACCATCATGGTCAACTGCAACCCGGAAACCGTTTCCACTGACTACGACACTTCCGACCGTCTGTACTTCGAATCGGTAACCCTCGAAGACGTGCTGGAAATCTGCCGCGTCGAGAAGCCGAAAGGCGTGATCGTCCAGTACGGTGGTCAGACTCCGCTGAAACTGGCGCGTGCCCTGGAAGCGGCTGGCGTGCCAATCATCGGCACCAGCCCTGACGCTATCGACCGTGCCGAAGACCGTGAGCGCTTCCAGCAAATGGTTGAGCGCCTGAACCTGCGTCAGCCGCCAAATGCCACCGTGCGCAGCGAAGACGAAGCGATTCGTGCCGCCAGCAAGATCGGCTACCCGCTGGTAGTGCGCCCATCCTATGTCCTGGGTGGTCGCGCGATGGAAATCGTTTACGAAGAAGAAGAGCTCAAGCGCTACCTGCGTGACGCGGTGAAAGTGTCCAACGACAGCCCGGTGCTGCTCGACCACTTCCTCAACTGCGCCATCGAGATGGACGTGGATGCGGTCTGCGACGGCAAAGACGTGGTGATCGGCGCGATCATGCAGCACATCGAACAGGCTGGCGTTCACTCCGGTGACTCCGCTTGCTCGCTGCCGCCGTACTCGCTGCCGGCGCACATCCAGGACGAGATGCGCGAACAGGTCAAGAAAATGGCTCTGGAACTGGGCGTTGTCGGCCTGATGAACGTGCAGTTGGCTTTGCAGGGCGAAGACATCTACGTCATCGAAGTCAACCCGCGCGCTTCGCGTACCGTACCGTTCGTGTCGAAGTGCATCGGTGTCTCCCTGGCCATGATCGCTGCCCGCGTGATGGCTGGTAAGACCCTGAAAGAAATTGGCTTCACCAAGGAAATCATCCCGAACTTCTACAGCGTGAAAGAGGCGGTGTTCCCGTTCGCCAAATTCCCTGGCGTTGACCCGATCCTCGGCCCAGAGATGAAGTCGACCGGTGAAGTGATGGGCGTCGGCGACACCTTCGGTGAAGCATTCGCCAAAGCCCAGATGGGCGCCAGCGAAGTGCTGCCGACCGGCGGTACTGCGTTCATCAGCGTTCGCGACGATGACAAGCCTCTGGTTGCAGGCGTGGCCCGCGATCTGATCAACTTGGGTTTCGAAGTGGTTGCCACTGCCGGTACTGCCAAGCTAATCGAAGCCGCAGGCCTGAAAGTGCGCCGTGTGAACAAGGTGACCGAGGGTCGTCCGCACGTGGTCGACATGATCAAGAATGACGAAGTCACCCTGATCATCAACACCACCGAAGGTCGTCAGTCGATCGCTGATTCGTACTCCATTCGTCGTAATGCCTTGCAGCACAAGATTTACTGCACCACCACTATTGCTGCTGGCGAAGCTATCTGTGAAGCGCTGAAGTTCGGTCCGGAAAAGACCGTGCGTCGCTTGCAGGATCTACACGCAGGATTGAAGGCATGATCAAATACCCAATGACTGTCCAGGGCGCTAAAGCCCTGGAAGAAGAACACGCTCACCTGACCAAGGTCGTTCGTCCGAAGCTCAGCCAGGACATCGGTACGGCCCGCGAGTTGGGTGACTTGAAAGAAAACGCTGAATACCATGCCGCACGCGAACAGCAGGGCATGGTCGAAGCGCGGATTCGTGATATCGAAGGCCGGATTCAGAATCAGGTCATCATTGACGTCACGTCGATTCCGCACACCGGCAAAGTGATTTTCGGTACTACCGTCGAAATCGCCAACGTCGAGACCGATGAAAGCGTCACTTACCACATCGTGGGTGAGGATGAGGCTGACTTCAAACTCGGCAAGATTTCGGTTGGCTCGCCTTTGGCCCGTGCCTTGATTGGCAAGGAAGAGGGCGATGTGGTCGCCGTGAAAACGCCGAGCGGCGTGATCGAGTACGAGATTGTCGAAGTCCGTCACATCTGAAAAAGGGCGCCCGCTGCATGCGGGCGCCATGCTTTGGCAGCTGGCCCAGATGCTTTGGGTCGGCGGTCTATGGCTGATACATCTCGGTTTGCAGCCGGCTCTGGGCCAGATTGGCCTGGCACCGTTGCTGATCGATGAAGTCGCCAGTGCATTTGAAGTGCTGGTGGTAGGTTTTGCCGCAGCATGCGTTATTTTTCAGGCTTTGGTGCTGGTACAGGCCGAGGGCCTTGCCAGTCTATGGCGAGATTTTCGTGGGCAGGTGCTGTTGATGGCTTTGTATGCGTGTGCGATGTTTGTCGCAGTGCGTGTCGGCTGGCCGGATGCGCAGCGCTGGCAGGTGTTCAGTTATCTGGTTCTGGGGTTTTCCGGGCTGGTGCTGGTAATGCAGCCGGTGCCAGGATGGAGTGGCAGGGTGCGCGAAGCACACCCTTGACCCTTGTCATCACTTGAAGCGATGAACGTTCGACAGTTGCTTGTTGACGCTGAAGTTCTTGCGGTAAATCAGTGCCATCTTGCCGATGACCTGCACCAGGTCCGCTTTGCCAACCTTGCACAGCTCTGCGATGTGCGCGAGGCGCGATTCGCGATCGAGGATATTGAGCTTGATTTTGATCAGCTCGTGATCCGCCAAAGCGCGTTCAAGTTCGGCTAAAACACCTTCAGTCAAACCGTTGTCAGCTACCGTCAAAACTGGTTTGAGGTGGTGGCCAATGGATTTGTACTGTTTCTTCTGCTCTGGAGTGAGCGGCATAATCTGACCCTTTCGTCTGGATTCTGTAAAATGGCGGCCATTTTACCCGAGGGCTCGTGGATCCGCCCAATTAATCACGACCCTTATCAACGAGGTGCCCAATGGCGCGTTCCAAGACAAGCCTTGGTTGGCTGAAAAGACATGTCAACGATCCTTATGTGAAACAAGCGCAGAAGGATGGCTACCGCTCGCGTGCGAGTTACAAACTTCTGGAAATCCAGGAGAAATACAAGCTGATCCGCCCTGGCATGAGCGTTGTCGATCTAGGTGCAGCGCCCGGGGGCTGGTCGCAGGTCACCAGCCGCCTGATCGGCGGTCAGGGCCGTTTGATCGCATCGGACATTCTGGAAATGGACAGTATTCCTGACGTGACCTTCATTCACGGAGACTTCACCGAGGACGAAGTGCTCGGGCGAATCCTTGAGGCTGTGGGTAATTCGCAGGTGGACCTTGTGATTTCCGATATGGCCCCCAATATGAGTGGTACGCCTGAAGTGGATATGCCGAAGGCCATGTTCCTGTGCGAGCTGGCACTTGATCTGGCGGAGCGGATCCTCAAGCCAGGTGGCAATTTTGTGATCAAGATTTTTCAGGGTGAAGGATTTGATGTTTACCTGAAGGACGCTCGCAAGAAGTTCGACAAGATCCAGATGATCAAGCCGGACTCCTCTCGTGGCACCTCTCGCGAGCAATACATGCTGGCTTGGGGTTATCGCGGGCGTAGTGAGTAAAACGAGGTTTTTGTGCGGGGTGATAGGTTTTTAGTATTTCGCCCGGCTAGCATTAACGAATATTGTGTAGAAAGTGTTTCACAAAGGGTTACAGACGGCGCCTGCCAGAGTCGTAGGTAATGTAGTAAGTTAGGCCGGTGAATATCATGCGAAGCGCGCGCCAGTAGCGGAGCTTGCTTCAGAGGGTAGTTAATTGAACGATATGGCAAAGAATCTGATCCTGTGGTTGATCATCGCGGCTGTCCTGGTGACGGTGATGAACAACTTCTCCAGCCCTAACGAGCCGCAGACCCTCAACTATTCCGACTTCATCCAGCAGGTCAAGGATGGCAAGGTCGAGCGCGTAGCGGTTGATGGCTATGTAATCACCGGCAAACGCAATGATGGCGACAGCTTCAAGACCATTCGTCCGGCAATCCAGGACAATGGCCTGATCGGCGATCTGGTCGACAACCACGTTGTGGTTGAAGGCAAGCAGCCTGAACAGCAAAGCATCTGGACCCAGCTTCTGGTGGCCAGCTTCCCGATCCTGGTGATCATCGCGGTGTTCATGTTCTTCATGCGCCAGATGCAGGGCGGTGCTGGCGGCAAGGGCGGACCGATGAGCTTCGGCAAGAGCAAGGCGCGCCTGCTCTCCGAAGACCAGGTAAAAACCACATTGGCTGACGTCGCCGGTTGCGACGAAGCCAAGGAAGAAGTCGGTGAGCTGGTTGAATTCCTCCGTGATCCGGGCAAGTTCCAGCGCCTGGGCGGCCGTATTCCTCGCGGTGTGCTGATGGTCGGTCCTCCGGGTACCGGTAAAACCTTGCTGGCCAAGGCGATTGCCGGCGAAGCCAAGGTTCCGTTCTTCACCATCTCCGGTTCCGATTTCGTCGAAATGTTCGTCGGTGTCGGTGCCAGTCGTGTACGTGACATGTTCGAGCAGGCGAAGAAGCACGCGCCTTGCATCATCTTTATCGATGAAATCGACGCCGTCGGTCGCCATCGTGGCGCCGGCATGGGTGGCGGTCACGACGAGCGCGAGCAGACTCTTAACCAGTTGCTGGTTGAGATGGACGGCTTCGAAATGAACGATGGCATCATTGTTATCGCTGCAACCAACCGTCCAGACGTACTCGACCCTGCGCTGCTGCGTCCGGGCCGTTTCGACCGTCAGGTCGTGGTTGGTTTGCCGGATATCCGTGGTCGCGAACAAATCCTCAAAGTACACATGCGCAAAGTGCCAATGGGTGACGACGTCGCTCCGGCCGTTATCGCGCGTGGTACTCCGGGCTTCTCGGGTGCTGACCTGGCTAACCTGGTCAACGAAGCGTCTTTGTTCGCTGCACGTAGTGGCAAGCGCATCGTCGAAATGAAAGAGTTCGAACTGGCCAAAGACAAGATCATGATGGGCGCCGAGCGCAAGTCGATGGTCATGTCCGAAAAAGAGAAGCAGAACACCGCTTATCACGAAGCTGGCCACGCCATCGTGGGTCGCGTCGTGCCTGAGCATGATCCGGTGTACAAGGTGTCGATCATTCCGCGCGGCCGTGCGCTGGGTGTGACCATGTTCCTGCCGGAAGAAGATCGCTACAGCCTGTCCAAGCGCGCATTGATCAGTCAGATCTGCTCGCTGTACGGCGGCCGTATTGCAGAAGAAATGACTCTGGGCTTCGACGGTGTAACTACAGGCGCCTCTAACGACATCATGCGTGCCAGCCAGATCGCACGGAACATGGTGACCAAGTGGGGTCTGTCGGAAAAGCTCGGTCCGTTGATGTACGCCGAAGAAGAGGGTGAAGTATTCCTCGGTCGCGGTGGTGGCGGTCAGGCTGCCAGCTTCTCCGGCGAGACAGCCAAGCTGATCGACTCCGAAGTGCGCAGCATCATTGACCAGTGCTATGGCACGGCCAAGCAGATCCTCACGGACAACCGTGACAAGCTCGATGCCATGGCTGATGCACTGATGAAGTACGAAACGATCGATGCTGAACAGATCGACGACATCATGGCTGGTCGTACACCTCGCGAGCCTCGTGACTGGTCAGGTGGCACCGGTACGCCGCCACCTGTGGTTCGAGACGAGCGTCCGGAAACACCGATTGGCGGCCCGGCTGCTGACGTTTAAGGTTTGAAATGACTTCTGTACAGTCCCTGACCCGGTTGCCTTGCGGCAACCGGGTTCTTGATTTGGCCCAGACGCATGTCATGGGTATCCTCAATGTCACCCCTGATTCTTTCTCCGACGGCGGCCAATACAGTCAGCTGGATGCGGCGTTGCGTCACGCCGAAGCCATGGTTGCAGCCGGTGCGACGCTGATTGATGTCGGTGGCGAATCCACGCGTCCTGGCGCGCGAGCAGTCTCTCCGCTTGAAGAGCTTGAGCGCGTCGCACCGGTCGTCGAGCTGATCAATCGCGAGCTTGATGTGATCATCTCGGTGGATACGTCTACACCTGCCGTCATGCGCGAAACTGCGCGGTTGGGTGCCGGGTTGATCAACGACGTGCGCTCGCTACAGCGCGATGGTGCGCTGGATGCAGCGGCGGCTACCGGTTTGCCTGTGTGTCTCATGCATATGCTCGGTGAGCCCGGGGATATGCAGGACAATCCGCAGTATCGGGATGTCACGCGCGAAGTCGGCGAGTTTCTCGCTGAGCGTATGGCGCAATGTGCGGCGGCAGGTATTCCTGCCGAGCGGATCATTCTCGATCCGGGTTTCGGTTTCGCCAAAACCCTGCAGCACAATCTAAGCTTGTTCAAGCACATGGAAGCCCTGCATGCATTGGGCAGGCCCTTGCTTGTCGGAGTTTCTCGAAAGAGCATGATCGGACAGGCTTTGAATCGTCCTGTCGGCGAGCGGCTGCATGGTGGCCTGGCGCTGGCGGCACTGGCGTCGGTAAAAGGTGCGCGCATATTGCGTGTCCATGATGTTGCAGAAACGGTAGACGTGGTGCGGATGATCGCGGCCGTGGAATCAGCCGAATAAGAATGATGGAGCACTTATGAGCAAGAAATACTTTGGTACTGACGGCATTCGTGGTCGAGTCGGTGAATACCCGATTACTCCTGACTTCATGCTCAAGCTCGGCTGGGCGGCCGGCATGGCCTTTCGCAAGATGGGTGCCTGTAAGGTACTTGTCGGCAAGGACACGCGGATTTCCGGTTATATGTTCGAATCGGCACTTGAGGCTGGTCTGACATCGGCGGGAGCCGATGTCATGCTGCTGGGTCCTATGCCAACGCCGGCTATCGCTTATCTGTCACGCACGTTCCAGGCTGAGGCCGGTATCGTGATCAGTGCTTCGCACAACCCGCATGACGATAACGGCATCAAATTCTTCTCCGGTAAGGGCACAAAGCTGCCGGATGAGCTGGAGTTGATGATCGAAGAGTTGCTCGATACCCCCATGACGGTGGTTGAATCGAGCAAGATCGGCAAAGTGTCGCGAATCAATGATGCGTCAGGTCGCTACATTGAGTTCTGCAAGAGCAGTGTGCCAACCGGCACCAGTTTTTCCGGCCTTAAAATCGTCATCGACTGTGCGCATGGCGCGACCTATAAAGTTGCTCCGAGTGTCTTCCGGGAACTGGGTGCAGAAGTCGTCGTATTGTCGGCCCAGCCCAATGGTCTGAACATCAACGAGAATTGCGGCTCGACTCATATGGGGCAGTTGCAGGCGGCGGTGCTTGCAGAGCACGCCGATCTGGGTATCGCTTTTGATGGCGACGGCGATCGGGTGTTGATGGTCGATCACACTGGCGCCATCGTTGATGGCGATGAATTGTTGTTCATCATCGCCCGTGATCTGCACGAGCGTGGCAAATTGCAGGGCGGTGTCGTCGGCACCCTGATGAGTAATCTGGGGTTGGAACTCGCGCTGGCGGATCTTTCGATTCCGTTCATTCGCGCCAATGTCGGCGACCGCTACGTGATCGCCGAACTGCTTGAGCGCAATTGGCTGGTCGGTGGCGAGAATTCGGGACATATCGTTTGCTTCAATCACACAACCACCGGTGATGCGATCATCGCGGCTTTGCAAGTGCTGATGGCGCTTAAGACCCGTAATGAAGGACTTGCGCAAACACGCCAGGCTTTGCGCAAGTGTCCTCAGGTGCTGATCAATGTACGTTTCGGTGGTGGCGAGAGTCCGCTGGAGCACCCGGCTGTCAAGGAAGCAAGTGCACGTGTAACCCAGGCAATGGCCGGGCGTGGTCGCGTGCTTTTGCGCAAGTCCGGGACAGAGCCGTTGGTGCGCGTCATGGTCGAAGGTGAGGACGAAACTCAGGTTCGCAACTATGCCGAAGAGCTGGCAAAACTGGTAACTGAAGTTTCTGCCTGATACGGCTTGCAAGCCATGATTGTGTTGGGTAACATCTGCGCCCACTTTGACCGACGAGGTACAGCATGCGTCGCCCTATGGTAGCTGGTAACTGGAAGATGCACGGTACCCGCGCCAGCGTCGCTGAGCTGATCAACGGCCTTCGTCATCTGGCCTTGCCAAGCGGTGTTGATGTCGCGGTATTCCCGCCTTGCTTGTATATCAATCAAGTGATTGATGGCTTGAAAGGCAAGTCGATTTCGGTCGGCGCGCAGAATTCTGCGGTGGAATCCATGCAAGGTGCATTGACCGGTGAAATTGCTCCGAGTCAGTTGGTAGATGCAGGTTGTTCTCTTGTGCTTGTCGGGCACTCCGAGCGCCGCCAGATAATGGGCGAGCGGGACGGTATGCTGAATCGCAAGTTTGCAGCTGCGCAGGCATGTGGCTTGATTCCGGTGTTGTGTATAGGGGAAACCCTTGAGCAGCGCGAAGCCGGGAAAACTCTTGAAGTTGTCGGGCGTCAGCTGGGCAGCATCATCGAGGAGCTGGGTGTCGGTGCTTTTGCCAAGGCAGTTATTGCTTACGAGCCGGTCTGGGCTATTGGTACCGGACTGACTGCGACGCCACAGCAAGCTCAGGATGTGCATAAAGCCATTCGCGAGCAGCTGGCGGCAGAGAATTCTGAAGTCGCACGAGGTGTGCGGCTTCTATACGGCGGCAGCGTGAAGGCGGCCAATGCGGTCGAACTGTTCGGCATGCCGGATATCGATGGGGGGCTCATTGGTGGGGCTTCCCTGAATGCAGATGAGTTCGGTGCGATTTGTCGCGCCGCGGGAAACTGAAAAAATGCTGGAAACAGTCGTAGTCGTTTTTCATCTGCTGGGTGCATTGGGCGTAGTTGCTCTGGTTTTGCTGCAGCAGGGTAAGGGTGCGGACGCTGGCGCGTCTTTCGGAGCAGGTGCTTCAAATACTGTGTTCGGAAGCCAAGGTTCCTCTACCTTTCTTAGTAAGTTTACTGCTATACTTGCCGCCGGTTTCTTCATAACCAGCTTGGGGTTAGGTTACTTTGCTAAAGAGAAGGCTCATCAGCTAACTCAGGCGGGTCTCCCAAATCCAGCAGTGTTGGAAGTACCTAAGCAACAACAACCGGCTTCTGATGATGTCCCGGTGCTTCAAGAGCAAAAGTCGGCTACTCCAGCGACTGACGTACCTCCAGCTCAAGAGCAGAAGTAAGAAGAGTTTCAACGTAGTTTTGCCGAGGTGGTGGAATTGGTAGACACGCAACCTTGAGGTGGTTGTGCCCATAGGGTGTAGGGGTTCGAGTCCCCTTCTCGGTACCAATTAGTCAGGAGAGCCCGCTGTTGCGGGCTTTCTTGCAGGTGGAAGGTTACATTGACCCTATAAGGGATCGGTCGTATACTTCCGCCCCAGCTTTGTCGCGGGGTGGAGCAGTCTGGTAGCTCGTCGGGCTCATAACCCGAAGGTCGTCGGTTCAAATCCGGCCCCCGCAACCAGTTTAAGGAGCCCCTTTTAAGGGGCTTTTTGTTAGCTGGACACTTTCAACGCCGCTGTTCGACGGCGTTTCAAGGATGGGCGTTTCGCCCATTTTTTTATTTTGCAAAGCATGCACATATCATGCACTAGGGGGTTCAGGTGTCGAGCAAGCTAGAAGAGTTGCAGGCCTTGCTGGCCCCGGTGGTCGTGGCCCTGGGCTATGAATGCTGGGGTATCGAGTTTTCGGCTCAGGGTCGTCACTCGATGTTGCGCGTTTATATCGATAAAGAGGGTGGCGTGCTGGTGGACGATTGCGCCATTGTCAGCCGTCAGATCAGTGGTGTGCTGGATGTTGAAGATCCAATCGCCGTTGAATACACCCTTGAAGTTTCCTCGCCTGGCATGGAGCGCCCACTGTTCACTCTTGAGCAGTTTGCAAAATTTGCCGGTGAACAAGTGAAGATCAAGCTGCGCTCGCCTTTTGAAGGTCGACGCAACTTTCAGGGCCTTCTGCGCGGTGTAGAAGAACAGGATGTCGTGGTGCAGGTAGAAGACCATGAGTTCCTGTTGCCGATCGATATGATCGACAAGGCCAACATTATTCCCAGTTTTGACTGAGACGCGGATCCCGCGGATCCAATGGCTTGCGAAAGGCGAGGCGTACGATGAGCAAAGAAGTACTGCTGGTTGTTGAGTCGGTATCCAATGAAAAGGGCGTACCGGCAAGCGTAATTTTTGAAGCGCTGGAGCTGGCTTTGGCCACTGCTACCAAAAAGCGTTTTGAAGACGAAGTTGACCTGCGTGTGGAAATTAACCGCCACACCGGGGCATACGAAACTTTCCGTCGCTGGACGGTCGTCGAAGAGAATGATCTCGACGATCCGGCCATCGAAACCTGGCCGAGCAAGGTTGCCGAAACGCATCCGGGTGCCAACGTTGGCGACGTCGTTGAAGAAAAGATCGAATCCATCGAGTTCGGCCGCATTGCTGCACAGACTGCCAAGCAAGTCATCGTGCAGAAAGTGCGTGAAGCCGAGCGCGCTCAAGTGGTTGACGCTTATCGCGAGCGCCTTGGGGAAATTATCTCCGGCACCGTGAAAAAGGTCACTCGCGACAACGTGATCGTCGATCTGGGTAACAACGCTGAAGCGTTGCTGGCCCGTGAAGACATCATTTCTCGCGAAACTTTCCGTGTCGGCGTGCGTTTGCGTGCGCTGCTCAAGGAAATCCGCACCGAGAACCGCGGCCCGCAACTGATCCTGTCGCGTACCGCGCCGGAAATGCTCATCGAGCTGTTCCGTATCGAAGTGCCGGAAATCGCTGAAGGCCTGATCGAAGTAATGGCTGCGTCCCGTGATCCGGGTTCGCGTGCCAAGATCGCCGTCCGCTCGAAGGACAAACGCATCGACCCGCAGGGCGCTTGCATCGGTATGCGCGGTTCGCGCGTCCAGGCAGTGTCGGGTGAGTTGGGCGGTGAGCGTGTTGATATCGTCCTGTGGGACGACAACCCGGCTCAGTTCGTGATCAACGCCATGTCCCCGGCTGAGGTTGCGGCAATTATCGTTGACGAAGATGCCCATGCAATGGACATCGCCGTTGGCGCAGACAATCTGGCTCAGGCCATCGGTCGCGGTGGTCAGAACGTGCGTCTGGCCAGCCAGTTGACTGGCTGGACCCTGAACGTGATGACCGAATCGGACATCCAGGCTAAGCAGCAAGCAGAAACCGGCGACATCCTGCGCAACTTCATCGACGAGCTGGAAGTCGACGAAGATCTGGCACAGGTGCTGGTAGATGAAGGCTTCACCAGCCTGGAAGAGATTGCCTACGTACCGTTGGAAGAAATGCTCAACATCGACGGCTTTGACGAAGATACCGTCAACGAGCTTCGCGCTCGTGCCAAGGATCGTTTGTTGACCAAAGCCATCGCTACTGAGGAAAAGCTGGCAGACGCCCATCCGGCCGAAGACCTGCTCTCGCTTGAGGGTATGGACAAGGATTTGGCGATGGAACTGGCGGTGCGCGGCGTAATTACCCGCGAAGACCTGGCCGAGCAGTCTATTGACGACCTGCTCGACATCGACGGCATTGACGATGATCGTGCCGGCAAGTTGATCATGGCCGCCCGAGCCCACTGGTTCGAGTAATTAGGCGCGGCCTGAGGAGAGAAGTGCATGACGCAAGTCACGGTGAAACAACTGGCCGATGAGGTCAAAACACCGGTAGAGCGCCTGTTGCAGCAGATGCGTGAGGCAGGTCTGCCGCACACCGCCGCCGAAGAAAATGTGACTGACAGTGAGAAGCAGTCCCTGCTGACTCACTTGAAAAGCAGCCACAAGGCGAAAGTGGAAGAACCACGCAAGATCACGCTGCAGCGTAAAACCACCAGCACCCTGCGTGTGGCTGGTAGCAAGAGCATCAGCGTAGAAGTTCGCAAAAAGAAAGTTTTCGTACAGCGCAGCCCGGAAGAAATCGAAGCCGAGCGCAAGCGTGAACTGGATGAGCGTCGCGCAGTAGAAAATGCTGCCCGTCAGAAAGCTGAAGAAGAAGCCAAGCAACGCGCCGAAGTAGAAGCGCGTAACCAGCCTGCTGCTGCGCAGGATGCTAACAGCGCCGCTGCTGCTGCGCCGGTTGCCGCTGCCGAACCTGTTCGTGAAAGCGCGCCGGTGGTTGCCGCTGCTCCAGCTCCGTCTGCTGACGTTCGCAACAAGCAGAACGAACAGCGCCGTCCGGACAAGCCACGTGCCGACGACAACAATCGTCGTAGCGGTGGTGGTGATGGCGAGCGCAAAAACGCTCCGCATCGCGCATCGGTCAAAGAAAAAGCGCCGGCTCCACGTGTGGCGCCACGCACTACCGACGAAGAAAGCGATGGCTTCCGTCGCGGTGGTCGCGGCAAGGCCAAGCTGAAAAAGCGCAACGCCCACGGTTTCCAGAGCCCAACCGGCCCTGTCGTGCGTGATGTGCAGATCGGCGAGACCATCACTGTTGGCGATCTCGCCAATCAGATGTCGGTCAAGGCTGCTGAAATCATCAAGTTCATGTTCAAACTGGGTACTCCAGCGACCATCAACCAGGTGCTTGATCAGGAAACTGCTCAACTGGTAGCCGAAGAGCTGGGCCACAAAGTGACCCTGGTCAGCGACACCGCCCTGGAAGATTCCCTGGCCGAGTCCCTGAAGTTTGAAGGTGAGTCGTTCTCCCGTGCGCCAGTCGTGACCGTAATGGGCCACGTTGACCACGGTAAAACGTCGCTGCTCGACTACATCCGTCGTGCCAAGGTAGCTGCTGGCGAAGCCGGTGGTATCACCCAGCACATCGGTGCATACCACGTTGAAACCGAACGCGGCATGGTCACCTTCCTCGATACCCCGGGTCACGCCGCGTTTACCGCAATGCGTGCTCGTGGTGCCAAGGCGACCGACATCGTGATCCTGGTGGTTGCAGCCGACGACGGCGTAATGCCGCAGACCATTGAAGCTGTTCAGCACGCAGTAGCGGCTGGCGTTCCACTGGTTGTAGCAGTGAACAAAATCGACAAGCCGGGCGCTGATCTTGATCGCATCCGTAGCGAATTGTCGGTTCACGGCGTGACTTCCGAAGAGTGGGGCGGTGATACGCCGTTCGTTCCGGTTTCGGCGAAAGTCGGTACTGGCGTGGACGAGCTGCTTGAAGCCGTTCTGCTGCAAGCTGAAGTTCTCGAACTGAAAGCAACTCCGTCGGCTCCTGGCCGCGGCGTTGTGGTTGAATCGCGTCTCGACAAAGGTCGTGGCCCGGTGGCAACCGTTCTGGTTCAAGACGGTACCCTGCGCCAAGGCGACATGGTCCTGGTCGGTTCGAACTATGGCCGCGTGCGTGCCATGCTCGACGAGAACGGCAAGCCAATCAAAGAAGCCGGTCCATCCATCCCTGTCGAAATCCTCGGCCTGGACGGTACCCCGGACGCTGGCGACGAGATGAGCGTGGTTGCCGACGAGAAGAAAGCCCGTGAAGTGGCTCTGTTCCGTCAAGGCAAGTTCCGCGAAGTCAAACTGGCTCGTGCTCACGCCGGCAAGCTGGAAAACATCTTCGAAAACATGGGTCAGGCCGAGAAGAAGACGCTCAACATCGTCCTCAAATCCGACGTCCGTGGTTCGCTGGAAGCGTTGAACGGTGCCTTGAATGGCCTGGGCAACGACGAAGTACAAGTGCGCGTAGTTGGCGGCGGCGTTGGTGGTATCACCGAATCCGACGCTAACCTGGCACTGGCTTCGAACGCTGTACTGTTCGGCTTCAACGTGCGTGCCGATGCTGGCGCACGGAAGATCGTCGAGCAGGAAGGTCTGGACATGCGTTACTACAACGTGATCTACGACATCATCGAAGACGTCAAGAAAGCCCTGACCGGCATGCTCGGCAGCGATGTTCGCGAGAACATCCTGGGTGTGGCGGAAGTGCGTGACGTGTTCCGTTCGCCGAAGTTTGGCGCGATCGCTGGTTGCATGGTGATCGAAGGTGTTGTGCACCGTAACCGTCCGATCCGTGTACTGCGTGAAGACATCGTTATCTTCGAAGGCGAGCTGGAATCCCTGCGCCGCTTCAAGGATGACGCTTCCGAAGTACGTGCCGGCATGGAATGCGGTATCGGCGTGAAGAGCTACAACGACGTCAAAGTCGGCGACAAGATCGAAGTCTTCGAGAAGGTTCAGGTTGCTCGCAGCCTCTAACTCGCGCACTTCAGGAGCCGTGATGGTCGGCCGCACTCAACAGTGTGGCGCATCACCCGGACTCTAAACGCAACGCCCGGTCTGGCTTTTGTCAGGCCGGGCGTTTGCCGCTTTCAGACCTTGCGGGTTTCGCCGCGGGGCAGTAACAGGTAACAAAATCATGGCAAAAGAATACAGCCGTACCCAACGTATCGGCGATCAGATGCAGCGCGAGCTGGCTCAACTGATCCGTCGCGAAGTCAAAGACCCGCGCGTCGGCCTGGTCACCATTACCGCAGTAGAAGTCAGCCGTGACGTCGGTCACGCGAAGATCTTCATCACCGTGATGGGCCAGGACAACGCCGAAGATATCGCACAAAGCATCAAGGTGCTGAATGCCGCCGCAGGTTTCCTGCGTATGCAACTGGCCCGTGAAATGAAACTGCGCAGCGTGCCGCAATTGCACTTCCACTACGACGAATCCGTTGTCCGTGGTGCGCACCTGTCGGCCCTGATCGAGCGTGCCGTGGCTGAAGACAATCAGCATCCGGTCGCTGCTGAACCTGAAGACACCAAGGAGTAATTCGGTGGCTCAGGTCAAACGTATCCGTCGTAACGTCAGCGGCATCATCCTGCTCGACAAACCGTTGGGATTCACCTCCAACGCCGCGTTGCAGAAGGTTCGCTGGTTGCTCAACGCCGAAAAAGCCGGGCACACCGGTAGCCTCGATCCGCTGGCCACCGGCGTCTTGCCATTGTGCTTCGGTGAGGCCACCAAGTTCTCGCAATACCTGCTCGATTCCGACAAGGCTTATGAAACCCTGGCGCAACTGGGCAAGACCACCACCACGGCAGATGCTGAAGGTGAGGTTTTGCAGGAGCGCCCGGTGACCGTTGGTCGCGCCGATGTCGAAGCGGCATTGCCGAAATTTCGTGGGCAAATCAGTCAGATACCGCCGATGTACTCGGCGCTCAAGCGTGATGGCCAGCCGCTGTACAAGTTGGCGCGTGCAGGCGAAGTAGTGGAGCGCGAACCGCGTTCTGTTACTATTGCGCGCTTGGAATTACTGGCCTTCGAAGGCGATACTGCGCGTCTTGCGGTGGATTGCAGCAAGGGCACCTATATTCGCACCCTGGTGGAGGATATCGGTGAGCAACTCGGTTGTGGTGCGTACGTCGCTGAATTGCGCCGTACCCAGGCCGGGCCTTTCACCCTGGCGCAGACCGTGACCCTCGAAGAGCTTGAAGCGGTTCATGCCGAAGGCGGCAACGAAGCGGTTGATCGCTTCCTGATGCCATCGGACAGCGGCCTGCAGGATTGGCCGCTGCTGCACTTCTCGGAAGCGAGCGCGTTCTACTGGCTCAACGGCCAGCCGGTGCGTGCCCCGGATGCTCCGAAGTTCGGCATGGTGCGGGTACAGGATCACAATGGTCGCTTCATCGGTATCGGTGAAGTGAGCGAAGACGGGCGCATTGCGCCACGTCGACTGATTCGGTCGGAATGACCGAAACCGGTCTGTGTCAAAGCAGGCTGGCGAGGGTGGCTGTTAACAGGCACGGTCACTACTCATTTATAGATACAGGGATTTGTCCCTGGCCTGTTGAAGTTGTTTCTTTGAAACAGCTTCCTGATAAAAGGATTGCCTCATGGCTCTCGACGTTCAAGAAAAAGCTCAAATCGTTGCTGACTACCAGCAAGCTGTTGGTGACACTGGTTCGCCAGAAGTGCAAGTTGCACTGCTGACCCACAACATCAACAAGCTGCAAGGTCACTTCAAGGCCAACGGTAAAGATCACCACTCCCGTCGTGGTCTGATCCGCATGGTAAACCAGCGTCGCAAGCTGCTGGACTACCTGAAAGGCAAGGATCTGGGTCGTTATCAGACTCTGATCGGTCGCCTGGGTCTGCGTCGCTAATCAGCGATTGCGCTATGAGGTTGGTTGTCTGTCGGACGTCTGCGGTTTACCGCCGACGGCTTGCAGGCTCCCAGCCTCAAGTTTTATCTGGATACACGTTTTACCCTGGACAGGCGTTGGGCCGATTCCCGACATTGCCCAAGAATTCGCAAGAAACCAGTTCCCCCAAGAGCCACAAAGAAGGTAGGACACCGTGAACCCGGTAATCAAAAAATTCCAGTTCGGTCAATCGACCGTTACCCTCGAGACTGGCCGTATCGCCCGTCAGGCCTCCGGCGCAGTATTGGTCACCGTTGACGACGACGTCAGCGTATTGGTGACTGTAGTCGGTGCAAAACAAGCCGATCCAGGCAAGGGCTTCTTCCCTCTGTCGGTTCACTACCAGGAAAAGACTTACGCTGCCGGTAAGATCCCTGGCGGTTTCTTCAAGCGTGAAGGCCGTCCTTCCGAGAAAGAAACCCTGACTTCCCGACTGATCGACCGTCCGATCCGTCCGCTGTTCCCAGAAGGCTTCATGAACGAAGTGCAGGTTGTCTGCACCGTCGTTTCCACCAGCAAAAAGACCGATCCGGACATCGCTGCGATGATCGGTACCTCGGCTGCCCTGGCCATCTCGGGCATTCCGTTCGACGGCCCGATCGGCGCCGCTCGCGTAGCTTTCCACGAAAGCACCGGCTACCTGCTGAACCCGACTTACGAGCAGCAAGCAGCTTCGAGCCTGGACATGGTCGTTGCCGGTACTTCCGACGCCGTACTGATGGTTGAATCGGAAGCCAAAGAGCTGACCGAAGACCAGATGCTGGGCGCGGTACTGTTTGCTCACGACGAGTTCCAGGTTGTGATCAACGCGGTTAAAGAACTGGCTGCCGAAGCTGCCAAGCCAACCTGGACCTGGGCTCCGGCGCCAGAAGCCACCGAACTGCTGGGCGCTATCCGTGCCGAGTTCGGCGAGGCGATCTCCCAGGCTTACACCATCACCGTCAAGGCCGACCGTTATGCGCGTCTGGGTGAGCTGAAGGATCAGGTTGTTGCCAAGCTGTCCGGTGAAGAAGGCCAACCTTCGTCCAGCGAAGTCAAAGCGGCTTTCGGCGAAATCGAATACCGCACCGTTCGCGAAAACATCGTAAACGGCAAGCCACGTATCGACGGTCGCGACACCAAAACCGTACGTCCGCTGAACATCGAAGTCGGCGTTCTGCCGAAAACCCACGGTTCGGCCCTGTTCACCCGTGGTGAAACCCAGGCTCTGGTAGTCGCGACTCTGGGCACAGCCCGTGACGCACAGCTGCTGGACACCCTGGAAGGCGAGAAAAAAGACCCGTTCATGCTGCACTACAACTTCCCTCCGTTCTCGGTAGGCGAATGTGGTCGCATGGGTGGCGCTGGTCGTCGTGAAATCGGTCACGGCCGTCTGGCCCGTCGTTCGGTTTCGGCCATGCTGCCAGCCGCTGACGTGTTCCCGTACACCATCCGTGTGGTTTCGGAAATCACCGAATCCAACGGTTCGAGCTCGATGGCTTCCGTTTGCGGCGCTTCCCTGGCCCTGATGGATGCTGGTGTGCCGATGAAGGCGCCGGTTGCCGGTATCGCCATGGGTCTGGTTAAAGAAGGCGAGAAGTTCGCCGTCCTGACCGACATCCTTGGTGACGAAGACCACCTGGGCGACATGGACTTCAAAGTAGCCGGTACCGCCAAAGGTGTTACCGCGCTGCAGATGGACATCAAGATCAAGGGCATCACCGAAGAGATCATGGAAATCGCTCTGGGCCAAGCCCTGGAAGCGCGCCTGAACATTCTCGGTCAGATGAACCAGATCATCGGCCAGTCGCGTACCGAACTGTCGGCCAACGCTCCGACCATGATCGCGATGAAAATCGACACCGACAAGATCCGTGACGTTATCGGTAAAGGTGGCGCGACCATCCGTGCGATCTGCGAAGAAACCAAGGCTTCGATCGACATCGAAGACGACGGTTCGATCAAGATCTTCGGCGAAACCAAGGAAGCTGCTGAAGCTGCACGTCAGCGCGTTCTGGGCATCACCGCTGAAGCCGAGATCGGCAAGATCTACGTGGGCAAGGTTGAGCGCATCGTCGACTTCGGCGCATTCGTCAACATCCTGCCAGGCAAGGACGGTCTGGTTCACATCTCGATGCTGAGCGACGCTCGCGTAGAGAAAGTGACCGACATTCTGAAAGAAGGCCAGGAAGTGGAAGTGCTGGTACTGGACGTGGACAACCGCGGCCGTATCAAGCTGTCCATCAAAGACGTGGCAGCTGCCAAGGCTTCGGGCGTTTAATCAGCCCAAAGCGTTAGCGCAATGAAAATGCCCCGCCGTGAAAACGGCGGGGCATTTTTTTGTCTGGCATAAAGATCAAAAGATCACAGCCTGCGGCAGCTCCTACAAAGCGGTGTGATAACCCGATCATGCAGGAGCTGCCGCAGGCTGTGATCTTTGCTTTTGTGAAAACCGGTGCTAGGTTTAGCCCACCGCCCGTGTAGCTCAGCCGGTAGAGCAGCGCACTCGTAACGCGAAGGTCGCAGGTTCGATTCCTGTCTCGGGCACCACCGTTTTCCTCACTCCCGCTCATTGCCATGCGGATTTATGTTCCGCAGGTCAGCTTTTTGTGGGAGAGATGTAAAGAGCCGTGTAATTCGTCATGCAAACGTCCTATATTCGTTGCCTGCATGAGCATCGCCCAGCAGTTTTCAGATGATCCCGAATGGTTCCGAAGGCCGGAAAAATCCGCGTCAGAGAGATCCTTGATGATCCAGATCCATCCTCCATTCTTACGATCAGCGAGAACGCCATGACCGAATTAACTCAAGAGCAACGTCATCAACAAGCGCTGGAAAAGTACATTCTGGACGTTCCGGACCTGAAAGAAGAGATCAAGGACCTGAGTCCTGATGATCAAAAGGATCAGATCCAGTGGGCCTTTGAAGACGAAGCCGAAGCCCAGGGCTTGCAGCCGTGGGAGCTGACACTCAAGTACACGAGCACGCCGGAGGAGTTCGAGGCGCAGCGCCTTGTGCTACACAAAGAGGCGGCTGAAGTGCTGGGTGTCGAGTGGGATGACTACTGCGAGATGAACAATCTCGTCGTATAACAGCAGCTACGAGCTTTAAGCGGCAAGCTGCAAGTCAACGCAAAAGCGCTGTGGCTTGCAGCTTGTAGCTTGGAACTTGCCGCTGCTGTTTAAAGGCTGAGGCGCATCGACAGATCCACCGCTTTGACATCCTTGGTCATCGCACCGATCGAGATGTAGTCCACCCCGGTTTCGGCGATCGGCAGCAGCGTGCTTTCGTTGATACCGCCGCTGGCCTCCAGTTTCGCCTTGCCGCCATTCAGGCGCACGGCTTCGCGCATGTCGTCCAGACTCAGTTCGTCGAGCATGATGATGTCGGCGCCGGCGGCCAGTGCTTCCTTCAGTTCATCCAGACTTTCCACTTCGACTTCCACCGGTTTGCCCGGCGCAATCTTGTGCGCGGCGGCAATGGCTTGTGGAATGCCACCGCTGGCGGCGATGTGGTTTTCCTTGATCAGGAAGGCGTCGTACAGACCGATGCGATGGTTGTGGCAGCCACCGCAGGTCACCGCGTATTTCTGCGCCAGACGCAGGCCCGGCAAGGTCTTGCGGGTGTCGAGCAGTTTGACCTGAGTGGTACCCACGAAATCGGCCAGGTACTGCGCGCGGGTGGCTACGCCGGAGAGCAACTGCAGGAAGTTCAGCGCACTGCGTTCACCGGTCAGCAGCGAACGGGCCGGCCCTTCCAGATGAAACAACGGCTGATTGGGCTTGACCCGCTCGCCATCGACCACTTGCCAATGCACCGCGACCCGCGGATCAAGCTGACGAAACACCGCATCGACCCAAGCGGTGCCGCAGATGACAGCCGCGTCGCGAGTGATGATGGTGGCTTTGGCCAGGCGTTCGGCCGGGATCAGTTGCGCGGTGATGTCGCCGCTGCCGATGTCTTCGAGCAACGCACGGCGCACGTTGGCTTCGATTTCGGCGGTCAAATCGGCGAGACGTAGATTCGGCATAACGGGCTCCACAAACAAAGTGGTTTGATTATAGGGGCATGGCGCGAGCCAACCCAAGGCGAGACGCGCGTGCTTGCCTGCATCTTGTCGATTTTCTTTGAGCAAACCGTGCCGGGACATGGTCACTGAAAGGGCATAGGGGAAACCCTGACGACTATGGCGTCGGGCACAAGTTATGAAAGATAATCCGCCTTGCATTTGACGTCATAGCTTTGACGTCCGGATTGAGCTTGTGCGAGCGAGCCTGCTCGGGAATGCATGCTCTCAGTGACATTGCTGCGGCTGATACACCGCCATCGCGAGCAGGCTCGCTCCCACAGGGATCCGGGTTGGCTTGACCGAACGAATCACCGTTTCAGGAGGCTTGGATGCACAACGACGGGAAAGTGGTGCCTTTGCACAAAGGCACTGCCGATCAGGCGAATCATTCGCCGCTCGCCCGCCTGCCTGTGATTCTGCTTCAGGTTCGCGACAAGGCTGCCCAGCAACTGCGCCACGGTTTGCAGGAGCTGTTCGATAACGCCGACGACACGCTGTTCGAAATGGCCGACCGGGCGCGCAACGACGTCGAACAGAACATCTTTTTCGAAGCCATGCGCGACCTGCGCCTCAAGCGCAAAAACATCGAGCGTGGTTTTCTTGAGCAATTCTTTGAAGCTTTCGTTGGCCTGACGCAATACGACCCCACGCACAACACGCTGCCCCATGCCCTGATATATGACGAGTTGGCGCCACGCAGCGACGACATGGAACGCAGCGTGGCGGTCGAGACCATGGTCGGTCGCGTACTCAAGCGTGACGGCTTAGCCCTCGATCAACTGACCGCGCGGCTTAACGCGCTACTCGGCAACACCCTCGACGATCAACACAACCCGCTCGGCCCGGCGCTGCTCTGCGAGTTTTTCCTCCAGGCCGGGCGTAACCTGGGTGTGGAAATCAAGGTCAAGCTGATCCTGCTCAAACTCTTCGAGCGCTATGTCTTGGCCGACACCGAACAGCTCTACGCCGAAGCCAATCAATTGCTGCTTGCCACCGGTGTGTTGCCCGAGTTGAAGGCCGCCCCGGCGCGGCGCGCCATTGATCGTGCGATCGCCAGTGTGAGCAACGATGAAAGCGACGACACGCCGCCCGTCGATGAAGGCGTGCAGGAGGTCTTCGCCGCGCTGCAGCAATTGCTCGCGCACGTGCGTGGCAGTGTTGCCCCGACGCTGGAACCCAGCGTTGCGGCGCAACCGATTTCCACCCGCGACCTGCTCCGTCTGCTCTCGCACTTGCAACAATACGTGCCGGCCCTGGCGGCACAGGATGACTTCGATCTGCGCAATCAGCTCGAACAACTGCTGACTCGCGTCAGCGTCAGAAGTGGCAAATCGCGGATCGTCGGCGATGCGGATGAAGACGTGATCAACCTGATCGCCATGGTCTTCGACTGCATTCTTGAAGACCGCAATGTGCCGGATTCGCTCAAGGCTCTGATCGCGCGGTTGCAGATCCCGATGCTCAAGGTCGCGGTGCTCGACAAGAGTTTCTTCAGTCGCAGCACCCATCCGGCGCGGCGCCTGCTCAACGAAATCGCCGAGGCGGCGATGGGTTGGGGCGACTGCGACAGTGACGCGCGCGACAGCTTGTACCTGCGTATCGAACAAGTGGTGCAGCGCCTGCTGACTGACTTTGTTGATGACCCGGCGATTTTCTCTGAGTTGCTTGCCGATTTCCTTGCGTTCACCAGCGATGAGCGCCGCCGCAGTGAGCTACTTGAACAGCGTCTGCGTGACGCCGAAGAAGGGCGGGCAAAAACCGAACTGGCCCGGCGCCGGGTCGAGCGGGCGCTGAATCAAGCGCTGCTGGGTAAGACGCTGCCGCCGTCCGTGGTCACGTTCGTCCAGGACGCCTGGAGCAAAGTATTGCTGCTGACCTGCCTCAAGCATGGCGATCAGTCAGCCGAATGGCAGGCCGATGTGCAAACCATGGAGCAATTGATCTGGAGTGTGCAGCGTCATGAAGACACCGAATCCAGCCTGCGCTTGCTGGCACTGGTGCCGGGGTTGCTCAAATCGCTGCGTGATGGCCTGAGCAGTTCAGCGTTCGATCCGTTCGCCACCAGCGAGTTTTTCAGTGAGCTGGAAGCCCTGCATGTACGTGTGCTGGAGCGTTCCGTCGAATCGGATCAGGCCACCCCCATGATCGAAGTGTCGCAACAGATCGTGCTGCACACCGCCGATGAAAGCGCAATGGCGATGACATCGGTACGCTTGCCCCACGACGCCGCCGGTCTGCGTCAGGTCGAGCAACTGCGCCTGGGCAGTTGGGTCGCTTTTCGTGAGGACGATGAAAACAGCCTGCGCTGCAAGCTCGCAGCCATCATCGAAGCCACCGGCAAGTATGTATTTGTCGATCGAACCGGGATGAAGGTGCTGGAGCGCAGCCGCATCGCGCTGGCCGTGGAATTCCAGCGTGGCACGGTGCGTGCGCTGGACGATACCTTGCTGTTCGACCGCGCACTCGAATCGGTGCTGGGCAATCTGCGGCGACTCAATCGCGGCAAGTGATCGCGCGCCGGGGGCCGATCACGGCATACTGGGCGCCAACAGAGTCGGCGTTGAAGGAATCGGTATGCAGTTGGATCCCGCTAGCGGGTGGTGTCACGGGGTGCAGGTTTGCCCATCGCCCAACTTCAATGAACGCCCTGCGGGCGAAATTTCCCTGTTGGTCATCCACAACATCAGCCTGCCGCCAGCGCAGTTCGCCACGGGCAAGGTGCAGGAGTTTTTCCAGAATCGTCTGGATGTCACCGAACATCCCTACTTTGCAGGTATCGCCGACCTACGCGTCTCGGCGCATTTTCTGATCGAACGTGACGGCAAGGTCACCCAGTTTGTCTCCTGTCTTGAGCGGGCGTGGCATGCGGGTGTATCGATGTTCGAAGGGCGCGAAACCTGTAATGATTTTTCCGTGGGCATCGAGCTCGAAGGCACCGATGATCTACCGTTCACCGACGCGCAGTATCAGGCGTTGACGGCGTTGACCCGCCAGTTGCAGACAGCATTTCCGGCCATCACCGGCGCCCGCATTTGTGGGCACAGCGACATAGCACCCGGGCGTAAGACCGATCCTGGCCCGGCATTCGACTGGGCGCGTTACCGCGCAGCCCTGGCACAAGAGGAAGGACAATGAGTTTTCTGGTGTTACTGCTGGCGCTGTGGATCGAGAAGTTTTCGGCCCTGCGTCATCGGGTTCAACGCGATGGCGGATGGATCCGCGAACTGAACAAACTCGAAAGCAGCGAGCGGCTGGCCAAACAGCCTTGGCTGGTGCTGAGCATTCTGGTGCTGTTTCCGGTGGCCTTGCTGGCGCTGTTGCTGGTGGTGCTGGAGCCGGTGGCTTACGGCTTGCTGGCGTTGCCGGTGCATTTACTGGTGGTGATTTACAGCCTGGGGCGCGGCGACTTGCTCGGCGGCCTCGGGCCGTTCCGTGATGCCTGGCGCCGTGAGGATTTGCAAGCCGCAGCGCACGTGGCCAAGCGCGATCTGAACATCTGCGCCGACAGCGGCGAGCAGTTGCTCGAACGTGTGCAGGCGCATCTGCTGTGGCAGGCCTACCAGAGCTTTTTTGCGGTGATCTTCTGGTATTTCGTGCTCGGCCCGGTAGCGGCATTGGCGTATCGCCTGTTGGCGCTGGCGCAGGAGCACGGTCAGAACCCGGCGCTGGTCGAGCGCGCCGCGCAACTGCGGCATGCATTTGACTGGCTGCCGGTACGCTTGCTGGCTGCGAGCCTGGCACTGGTCGGCAACTTTGTTGCGGTCAGCCGGGTGATGCTGCATGAACTGCTCAACTGGAACATCAGCGCGGCGCAACTGATCAATCGGGTCGGTTTGGCGGCGGGCGAGATTCCACCTCCGGTGGTCGGGCCGGAAGGCATCAACACCCTCGATTGCCTGTGGGAACTGCTGCTGCGCGCGGCAGTGCTGTGGTATGCCGGGTTTGCTTTGTGGACAGTTCTGATCCACTGATTTCACTGATTTAAAGAAGGATCAAAAGATCGCAGCCTGCGGCAGCTCCTACACAGGGATTGTGTGTTTCCTGTGGGAGCTGCCGCAGGCTGCGATCTTTTTGTCGTTAACCTTAAGTTACAAAACCTCCCTTCGATTTGAGCTATACAGAGATGGCGCCCGATAGTGGCTATCTGCTGTCGCCCCGCGCCCGCCAATAAAAACAAGAAAAACCAAGGGAGACTTCCAGTGAAGAGCTTGCTCTATCCCGCTGTCTCGCTGATGAACCGTCTGAGCTTCGGCATGAAGTTCAGCCTGATCAGCGTGCTGTTCCTGGTGCCGATGCTGGTGACCAATTTCTATCTGGTGCGCGATTCCTATCGCGAATTCCAGGGCACCCGCGTCGAGCTGCAAAGCCTTGATCTGCTGGGCAGCAGCCTGGCTCTGCGCCGGGATCTGGAAACCCTCAACAATCTGGTGCAGATCAACGTCACCCTCGGCCAGTCCGGCAAGGCCGGGAATGTCGAGGCGCAGATCACCACGCTCGAACAAGCGGTTCTGGCACGCCTGCAAGGGCTGACGGCGATGACCGACGATCCCGAGCAGATCCAGGTATTCGACGGCAAACGCGATGAAATGATCGCCGCGTTCAAGGCCCAGCAAGTGGAGAACTCGCTGCAGAGCAAAAGCGCGTTAATCGGCAAACTACTGGCCAGTGCGCAGATTTTCAGCCAGATCATCACCAGTCAGGCCGGGCTGAGCCGTGATAACCAGAGCGATATCCGTCAGCTCAGCGAACTGGTCACCCTGATCACGCCGAGCGTCACGCAAACTCTCGGCGAAGGCCGGGCCATGGGTTCGTATTCATTGGGTCAGGGTTTTCTCAACAGTTCATCGAGTACGCGTTTTGATGAGTTGCTGGTGCAGATCGAAAAACTCCAGGCCGAGTATGGTCTGAAATTGCAGGACGCCCTCGGCTCCAGCAAAGCCGCGGGGGACAACCTCAGCGCGGCGGCCGACAGCAGCAAGGCTTCGCTGAAACAGGCCAGCGAACTGTTCGAAGAGCAGGTGGTGATGGCCGACACCCTCGATGCGCCGTGGCAGGCTTTTTACGATCAGGTCACTGGGCTGATCGGCAAGACCTATGAGCTCAACGAAGCCACGTTGAAATTCCTCGATACCCAATTGCAGCAGCGTCTGGCGCAGAACCGCACACACATGGTCCTGCAGGCGGTGGCGCTGTCGGTGGTGTTCGTGCTGATTTTCTATCTCTACGGTGGCTTCTACGCCTCGACCCGCACCACGCTGAAACGCCTTGGAGCAATGATGGACAAGGTCGCGGCGGGGGACATGACGGTCAACTTCAAGGCCAGCAGTCGCGATGAGTTAGGTGAGTTGGGCGAGGTGTTCAACGGCACGGTGAGGAAGATTCACGACTTGATCGAGCGGGTGGGCCAGACCGTCGCCGAGGTCGAGCGTCAGGCCGGGCAGGTTGAAAACGTCTCAGCGCAGAGCAATCAGGCGGTCGCCGGGCAACGTACGCAGATCGAGCAAGTGGCAACGGCGATGAACCAGATGTCGGCGACCTCACTGGAGGTGGCGCGCAGTGCCGCCGCGGCAGTGAGCAGTGCCCAAAGCGTCAATGACGAGACTATCAGTGGTCGTGGCCTGGTCGAGTCACAGCAGGGCAGCATTGCCGCGCTGGCCAGCGAGATTGACCAGTCAGTGCTGGTGATCAACCAGTTGGCCAGCGACAGTCAGTCGATCAGCCGTGTACTGGAAGTGATCAAGAGCATCGCCGAACAGACCAACTTGCTGGCGCTGAATGCCGCGATCGAAGCGGCGCGTGCCGGCGAGCAGGGACGTGGTTTTGCTGTAGTCGCAGACGAAGTGCGCACCTTGGCCAAACGCACTCAACAATCGACCGAAGAAATCGAACAGATGATCGCCAAACTGCACGGCGGTGTCGGCGCGGCGGTGAAAGCCATGGGCGTCAGCCATCAGATGGCCAACGGCACAGTCGGCCAGTCGGAAAAGGTTCAGCAGGCGCTGGAAAACATCCTCGGCGCGGTCGGCATGATCGTCGATCAGAACCAGCAGATTGCCGCTGCAGTTGAGCAGCAAACGGCGGTGGCCCATGACATCGACCAGAACATCGTCGAGATCAACCGCGCCGGCGAGCGCACAGCGCAAGGTGCGCACCAGACCGAAGATGCCAGCCGCGCGTTGTCTGCCCAAGTTGTTGAGCTTAAACAACTGATCAGCGCCTTCCGCGTCTAAGCAATACACAAATCCCCTGTAGGAGCTGCGGCACGCTGCGATCTTTTGATCTTGATTTCAAAGATCAAAAGATCGCGGCCTCGTTTCACTCGACAACTCCTACAGGGGAGATGTGTTACCAGCCGAACACTTCGCAGCTGTTGGCGGTGCTGGCGCTGGCGAGTTGTTGCGGGGATATATTCATCAACTCCGCCAACGCCTCACAAATCGCCGGCAAGTGCGCCGGGCTGTTGCGCTGACCGGGAAACATCGCAGGCGCCATGTCCGGCGAATCGGTTTCCAGCACGATCGACTCCAGCGGCAGTTCCGCAATCACTCGATGCATGCGCAACGCCTGCGGCCAGGTCGGTGCGCCGCCGAGGCCCAGTTTGAAACCCAGTTTGATGTATTCCCGCGCTTCTTCACGGCTACCGGCAAAGGCGTGGATGATCCCTGCGCGTTTGAGCTTGAAGCGTTTGAGCGTCGCAATAACCGCCGCATGGCTGCGGCGTACATGGATCAGCGCTGGCAAATGAAAGTCAGCGGCCAATTGCAGCTGCGCCTCGAACAGCGCCTGTTGCCGCTCGCGGTCGAGGTTTTCGACGAAGTAATCCAGACCGATTTCGCCCACCGCACACAACTGCCGATGACCACGCAGCCGCGTCAGCCAATCACCCAGAGCCAACAAATCCTCAGGACGATGCTGATCGAGATACACCGGATGCAGACCGAATGCCGCATACAAATCCGCATCGCTCTGCACCAGATCCCACACCCGTTGCCAGTTACCCTCATAAACCCCCAATACCACCATCCGCCGCACCCCGAGGGCACGGCTTTCGGCGAGCAACGCCGAGCGGTCGGCATCGAAGTCGGGGAAGTCGAGGTGGGTGTGGCTGTCGATCAGCTCCACGGCTCAGTCCTGGTGAATACGCTGCTTGAAGGTCCGCGCGATGGCCTGCACGCCAGGCTTGTATTCCGACTGCTCGACAGCGGCCAGCGCCAGTTCCAGCGCCTTGTCGGCGATCAACTGGTGTTGCTGGGCCATGGCGTTGACCGGCAGCGGCAGGAAATCCAGCAATTGCGTATCGCCGAAGGTGCCGAGGCGCAGCGGTCGCGATTTCAGCGGGAAGTCATGCAGCGCGTCGAACACGCCTTGCAGCAGTACGTACGAAGTCGTCACCAACGCGTCGGGCAAATGCCCCAGACGTTGCAGGAGTTCCTCCATCAATTGCTTGCCGCACTCACGGCTGAAAGATTCAGCGTGCTCGACCAGCACTTCACCTTTGAAGTCGACCAAGGCTTGCTTGAAACCGGCGGCACGTTCCTGGCTGATGCTCAGTTCCGGGCGCGCACCGAGCAGAACGATCTGCTTCGGCTGCGGATCGAGCAGGCTCTGGGTCAGGTGCAGGCTGGCCTCGCGGTCGTCACTGATCACCGAACAGAAATGCTCCGGTTCCATGACCCGGTCGATGGCGATGATCGGCAGCCCTTTGGCCTGTAGCTGTCGGTAACTGTCATCACCGGCCGGCAGGCAACTGGCGACGATCAGCGCATCGCAGCGGCGCGCCTTGAATAGTTGCAGCAACTGCCGCTCGCTGTCTGGCGCATCGTCGGAGCTGGCGATCAGCAATTGATAGCCGCGCGCCCGCGCACCTTGCTCGAGCAGCTTGGCGATCCGCGCGTAACTGGGGTTTTCCAGATCCGGCAGAATAAAGCCCAGCGTGCGCGTGTGCCGACTGCGCAGCCCGGCCGCTTGAGGGTTTGGCGTGAAGCCGTGCAGATCGACCACCGCCCGCACCCGCTCGACGGTGGCGGTGCTGATGCGTTGCTGTTCGGCCTTGCCGTTGATGACGTAGCTGGCGGTGGTCACGGACACTCCGGCCAACCGCGCGATATCACTGAGTTTCAACCCGGGATTTCCTTGTTTATTCGAGCTTGCCGCCACATTTTTGCCAATCCTACCCGATTAGGGCAGGCGACTATTGTCGCAGCGCATCCGACAAGTTGGACTTCAAGGATGGGACATTATCGAGTAACGTGCCGATCAATCTAGATTAAACGATTCAGCAAGCGTATTTTCTACGTTTTAGACGTCTTTGGCCGGTGCTGCCGTGAAACCGCCAAAACTGCCGCTGAAAAGCAAAGCGGTAAAGCGCCTAAGCTGCAAACCATCCAAAACAATACCTGGCACTCATATAGCGCCAAAAAGGAGATCGCATGCTCGAGCTCACTATAGAGCAGATATCCATGGGCCAATCGGCTGTGGATAAACCCGCTGCCCTGCAACTGCTGGCCAATCACCTGGTGGCCGATGGTCTGGTCGCCGACGGCTACCTCGCCGGATTGCAGGCCCGGGAAGCCCAGGGCTCGACCTTTCTCGGTCAAGGTATTGCCATTCCCCACGGAACCCCGGAAACCCGCGATCAGGTGTTCGCCACTGGCGTGCGCTTGATGCAGTTCCCGGAAGGCGTGGATTGGGGCGATGGCCAGACCGTTTATCTGGCGATTGGCATCGCCGCCAAATCCGACGAACACCTGCGCCTGCTGCAACTGCTGACCCGCGCCCTCGGCGAGACCGATCTGGGCCAGGCCCTGCGTCGTGCCAGCTCCCCCGAAGCGCTGCTGAAACTGCTGCAAGGCGCGCCGCAGGAACTGGCGCTGGATGCACAGATGATCGGCCTCGGCGTCTCCGCCGATGATTTCGAAGAACTCGTCTGGCGTGGCGCACGTCTGTTGCGTCAGGCCGATTGTGTGAGCAACGGTTTCTCGGCGGTGCTGCAACAGGTCGAAGCGCTGCCGTTGGGCGATGGTTTGTGGTGGTTGCACAGCGAGCAAACCGTGAAGCGTCCGGGCCTGGCGTTCGTCACGCCGGACAAACCGATGCGCTACCTCGGCCAACCGCTCAGTGGTCTGTTCTGCCTGGCCAGTCTTGGCGAAGCGCACCAAGCGCTGCTCGAACGTTTGTGTGCGTTGCTGATCGAAGGTCGCGGCCATGAATTGGGCCGCGCCACCAGCAGCCGCAAAGTTCTCGAAGTGCTTGGTGGTGAGTTGCCCGCCGATTGGCCAAGCGCACGCATTGCCCTGGCTAACGCCCATGGCTTGCACGCGCGCCCGGCGAAGATCCTCGCGCAACTGGCGAAGAGTTTTGATGGCGAAATTCGCGTGCGCATTGTCGATGGTCAGGACAGCGCCGTGTCGGTGAAGAGCTTGAGCAAACTGCTCAGCCTCGGCGCCCGTCGCGGTCAGGTGCTGGAGTTGATCGCTGAACCGACCATCGCCGCTGACGCCTTGCCGGCACTCTTGGCCGCTATCGAAGAAGGCCTTGGCGAAGAAGTGGAGCCGCTGCCAGCCGTAAGCCAGCAGCGCGAAGTCATCGCCGACATCGCCGAAGTGCTGATCGCTCCGGCGTCCGGCGCTCAGTTGCAGGCGATCCCGGCAGCACCGGGCATTGCTATTGGGCCTGCGCATATTCAGGTGCAGCAAACCATCGATTACCCGCTGCGCGGCGAGTCCGCCGCCGTTGAGCGCGAACGTCTCAAGCAAGCGCTCAGCGATGTGCGCAGCGACATTCAGGGCTTGATCGAACGCAGCAAAGCCAAAGCCATCCGCGAAATCTTCATCACTCATCAGGAGATGCTCGACGACCCGGAACTCACCGACGAAGTCGACACCCGCCTCAAGCAGGGCGAAAGCGCTGAAGCGGCGTGGATGGCGGTGATCGAAGCGGCGGCCAAACAACAGGAATCGCTACAGGATGCGTTGCTCGCCGAGCGTGCGGCGGACCTGCGTGACGTCGGCCGGCGCGTGCTGGCGCAACTGTGTGGTGTGCAAACCCCGAGCGAGCCTGAGCAACCGTACATTCTGGTGATGGACGAGGTCGGCCCGTCCGACGTCGCGCGTCTGGACCCGGCGCGTGTCGCGGGGATTCTCACCGCACGCGGCGGCGCCACCGCGCACAGTGCCATCGTTGCGCGAGCCCTCGGGATTCCGGCACTGGTTGGCGCTGGCGCCGCGGTGTTGTTGCTGGCGCCGGGCACGCCGTTGCTGCTCGACGGCCAACGCGGTCGCCTGCACGTCGACGCCGATGCGGCGACCCTGCAACGCGCTGCCGAAGAACGCGACACCCGTGAGCAACGCCTGAAGATTGCCGCCGAACAACGCCACCAACCGGCACACACCACTGACGGTCACGCCGTCGAAGTGTTCGCCAACATCGGCGAAAGCGCGGGCGTGATCAGTGCGGTGGAGCAGGGCGCCGAAGGCATCGGTCTGCTGCGCACCGAACTGATTTTCATGGCCCATCCGCAAGCGCCGGATGAGGCCACGCAAGAAGCCGAATACCGCCGTGTGCTTGACGGTCTCGCCGGTCGCCCGTTGGTGGTGCGCACGCTGGATGTCGGCGGCGACAAACCGCTGCCGTATTGGCCGATCGCCAAAGAGGAAAACCCGTTCCTCGGTGTGCGCGGCATTCGCCTGACCTTGCAGCGCCCACAGATCATGGAAGCGCAATTGCGCGCCTTGCTGCGTTCGGCGGACAACCGTCCGTTGCGGATCATGTTCCCAATGGTCGGCAGCGTCGAAGAATGGCGTCAGGCCCGCGACATGACCGAACGTCTGCGTCTGGAAATCCCGGTCGCCGATCTGCAACTAGGGATCATGATCGAAGTGCCGTCCGCCGCTCTGCTCGCGCCGGTGCTGGCCAAGGAAGTCGACTTCTTCAGCGTCGGCACCAACGACCTCACCCAATACACTCTGGCCATCGACCGTGGTCACCCGACCCTGTCGGCGCAGGCTGACGGTTTGCATCCGGCGGTGCTGCAACTGATCGACATCACCGTGCGCGCGGCCCATGCCCATGGCAAATGGGTCGGCGTGTGCGGCGAACTCGCAGCTGATCCGTTGGCAGTTCCGGTACTGGTTGGCCTCGGTGTCGATGAACTCAGCGTCTCCGGGCGCAGCATTGCTGAAGTGAAAGCGCGCATCCGCGAACTCAGCCTGACCCAGGCGCAAACCCTTGCTCAACAGGCCTTGACCGTGGGCAGCGCCAACGAAGTTCGCGCATTAGTGGAGGCCCTGTAATGGCCAAGATTCTTACCCTGACCCTCAACCCCGCGCTCGACCTCACCGTCGAGCTGCCACGGCTGGAGGCCGGTCAGGTCAATCGCAGCGACGAGATGCACACCCACGCTGCCGGCAAAGGGGTGAACGTCGCGCAAGTGCTGGCCGACCTTGGTCATCAACTGACGGTCAGCGGCTTTCTCGGCGAAGACAATCTGCAAGCGTTCGAAACCCTGTTCGCCAAGCGTGGTTTTGTCGACACATTCATCCGCGTGCCGGGCGAGACGCGCAGCAATATCAAAGTCGCCGAACAGGATGGCCGCATCACCGACATCAACGGCCCGGGGCCAGTGGTCGATGCGGCTGCACAGCAGGCGTTGCTCGATCGTCTGGAGCAGATTGCCCCGGGTCACGATGCCGTAGTGGTCGCCGGCAGTTTGCCGCGTGGCGTCACGGCGCAGTGGTTGCGTGAACTGATCGAACGGCTCAATCAGCTTGGCTTGAAAGTCGCTCTCGACTCCAGCGGCGCAGCATTGCGCGAAGCCTTGAAAGCCAGTCCATGGCTGATCAAACCGAACACCGAAGAACTCGCCGATGCACTCGGTTGTGACGTGGTTTCGCACGCGGCGGAAGCGCAAGCAGCGGCGCGTTTGCACGCGCAAGGCGTCGAGCACGTGGTGATTTCTCACGGTGCTGACGGCGTGAACTGGTTCAGCGTCGGCTCGGCACTGCACGCCACGCCACCGAAGGTCAGCGTCGCCAGCACGGTCGGTGCTGGTGATTCGTTGCTGGCCGGCATGCTTCACGGTTTGCTCAGCGCCGACACGCCTGAGCAAACCCTGCGCACCGCCACCGCGATTGCGGCGATGGCGGTGACCCAGATCGGTTTCGGCATCAACGATGTGGCGCAAGTGGCGCAGCTCGAACAGGGCGTGCGCGTGCGTCCCCTGACAGAACAATAAGAGGGTTTGTCATGAAATTAGCCATTGTTACGGCTTGCCCGAACGGCATGGTCACCAGTGTGCTGTGCGCGCGTTTGCTCGATGCGGCGGCGCAGCGTCAGGGCTGGAGCACCAGCGTTGAAGTGGTCGATGCGGCGCACCCGGAACGCGAGTTGTCGGCGGCGACCATTGCAGCGGCCGAGTGGGTTTTGCTGGTCGCCACAGGCGCGATCGACATGACGCGTTTTGTCGGTAAACGTGTTTTCCAGATTGCCCCGGCGCAGGCGTTGCAGGATGTTGAAGCGGTGCTGCGTCGTGGCGCTGAAGAGGCTGAGGTTTACGTCGCCAGCGCGGCTGAACCGGTTGCTGATGCGCCGCGTGCGCCACGCATCGTCGCGATTACCGCGTGCCCAACCGGTGTCGCCCACACCTTCATGGCCGCCGAAGCCCTGCAGCAGACCGCCAAGCGTCTGGGCTATGACTTGCAAGTCGAAACCCAAGGCTCGGTGGGCGCGAAAACCCCGTTGAGCGCAGCGGCGATTGCTGAAGCTGACGTGGTGTTACTGGCGGCGGATATCGAAGTCGCCACCGAGCGTTTCGCCGGCAAGAAAATCTATCGTTGCGGCACTGGCATTGCGTTGAAACAATCCGAAGCCACACTGAAAAAAGCCTTGGCCGAAGGTGCTGTGGAAAGCGCCGCGAGTGACGGCAAGGCACCGGCCAAGCAAGAAAAAACCGGCATCTATAAACACCTGCTGACCGGTGTGTCTTTCATGCTGCCGATGGTCGTGGCAGGTGGTTTGATGATTGCGCTGTCGTTCGTGTTCGGCATCACCGCGTTCAAGGAGGAAGGCACGCTGGCCGCTGCGCTAATGCAGATCGGCGGCGAGACCGCGTTCAAATTGATGGTGCCGTTGCTGGCCGGCTACATCGCCTATTCGATTGCTGACCGTCCGGGCCTGGCGCCGGGGATGATTGGTGGATTGCTTGCCAGTACCTTGGGCGCCGGGTTTATCGGCGGCATCGTCGCCGGGTTTATCGCCGGTTACGCGGCGAAGGCGATCAGTCGTTATGTCGCCTTGCCGCAAAGTCTTGAGGCGCTGAAACCGATTCTGATCATCCCGTTGTTCGCCAGTCTGTTTACCGGGCTGGTGATGATTTACGTGGTCGGCAAACCGGTTGCTGGCATGCTCGGGGCGCTCACGCATTTTCTCGACAGCATGGGCACCACCAACGCGATTCTGCTCGGCGTGTTGCTCGGCAGCATGATGTGCGTCGACCTCGGCGGGCCGATCAACAAAGCCGCTTACGCGTTCTCGGTGGGGCTGCTGGCGTCGCAGAGTTATGCGCCGATGGCCGCGACCATGGCCGCCGGGATGGTGCCGCCGATTGGCCTGGGCATCGCCACGTTTATTGCGCGGCGCAAGTTTGCTCAGACCGAGCGCGAGGCCGGGAAAGCGGCGCTGGTGCTGGGGCTGTGCTTTATCTCCGAAGGCGCGATTCCGTTTGCCGCGAAAGACCCGTTGCGGGTGATTCCGGCGAGCATTGCCGGTGGTGCGTTGACCGGTGCGTTGTCGATGTATTTCGGCTGCAAACTGATGGCGCCGCACGGTGGCTTGTTTGTGCTGGCGATTCCGAATGCGATCAATCATGCGTTGTTGTATTTGCTGGCGATTGTCGCGGGGAGTTTGTTGACCGCTGTGGTCTATGCGACGGTCAAACGCCCCGAGGCCGTCGAGCTGGCGCTGGAACCGGCGAAGGCCTGACCGACAACACAAATCCCCTGTGGGAGCGAGCCTGCTCGCGAATGCAATCTGCCAGCGACATGTAGGTTGACTGGCACACCGCTTTCGCGAGCAGGCTCGCTCCCACAATGGTTAGTGGTGTCATGGCGAGTTCATATAGGCGTGCTTAAGTTTTCCTTTTTTCAGGGAGAACACCATGAGCGATTTCAACCCCGGTCGCCGGCGTGTCATGCAAGTCGTCGGCGCCGGTCTGCTGATGCCAAGCCTGGCGCCGGCGGTGATTGCCTCGGTCAAGGACCGCCCGCAGTTGACCGATGGCGTGCAATCCGGCGACCTGCAAGGCGACCGCGCGATGATCTGGAGCCGCAGCGATCGCCCGGCGCATATGGTGGTCGAGTGGGACACTCGCAGCCAGTTTCGCCATCCGCGCCGGGTGATCTCGGCGCTGGCCGATGCGCGCACAGATTTCACCGCTCGGGTCGAGCTCACTGGGCTGCCGGCCGGTCAGGCGATTTTTTATCGGGTGTATTTCAAGGACGCGCAATCCGGCGTCGCCAGTGAACCGTGGCTGGGTCATCTGCGCAGCGCTCCGACGGCGCGGCGCAATATTCGCTTCGTCTGGAGCGGTGACACCGTCGGGCAGGGTTTCGGCATCAACCCGGACATCGGCGGCATGCGCATCTACGAAGCCATGCGTCTGCGCCTGCCGGACTTCTTTATCCACAGCGGCGACACCATCTACGCCGACGGCCCGGTGCCTGCTCAACTGACCACCGAAAACGGTCGGGTGTGGCGCAACCTCACCACTGAAGCTAAGAGCAAAGTCGCGCAGACCCTCGACGACTATCGCGGCAACTACCGCTACAACCTGATGGACGAAAACATCCGTCGGTTCAATGCCGAGGTGCCGCAGATCTGGCAGTGGGACGACCATGAAGTGGTCAACAACTGGTCGCCGGGCAAGCAGCTCGACGAGCGTTATCAGGAGAAAGATATCCACACCCTGGTCGGGCGCGCACGCAAGGCGTGGCTGGAATATTCACCGATGCGCTTACAGACTGCCGACGGCGGCGGGCGGATTTATCGCAAGTTGAGCTATGGGCCGATGCTCGATGTGTTCGTGCTCGACATGCGCAGTTATCGCGGCGCCAATGACGACAACCTCGGCGCGGCGAAACCGTTTCTGGGGCGTGAGCAACTGGACTGGCTCAAGCGCGGTTTGAAGAAATCCAAAGCCCAGTGGAAGGTCATCGCCGCCGACATGCCGATTGGTCTTGGCGTGCCGGATGGCGAGGTCAGCCCGGGTGTCGCGCGTTGGGAGGCGGTGGCTAACGGTGACCCGGGACCGGCGCAGGGGCGCGAGGTGGAAATCGCCGAGTTGCTCGGATTCTTGCGTGCGCAGCATGTGCGCAATTTCGTCTTCCTCACGGCGGATGTGCATTACTGCGCGGCGCATCACTATCACCCCGATCGCGCGGCGTTTCAGGATTTTGAACCGTTCTGGGAGTTTGTCGCGGGGCCGCTGAATGCCGGGAGCTTTGGGCCTAATCCGCTGGATAAAACCTTTGGCCCGGAGGTGGTTTTCGAGAAAGCGCCGCCGGCGCAGAACACTTCGCCGTTTGCCGGGTTTCAGTTTTTTGGCGAGGTGAATATTGAAGGGGGGAGTGGGGAGATGAGTGTGGTGTTGCGGGATTTGAATGGGGTGGCGGTTTTTGAGAAAAAGTTGCAGCCGGTATGAAGATCAAAGGCTGACCCTCACCCCAGCCCTCTCCCGGAGGGAGAGGGGGCCGACCGAGGTGTCTGAAGAGGTACATCGACCTGAAAGACCGAGTTGATTATGAGATCAGGTACAAAACCCTCTCTCGATTCTGGATTCGGTGAAGCACGTTCAGGTCGGCGTATTGCGTGAATCTCCCCCAATCAGTCCCCTCTCCCTTTGGGAGAGGGCTAGGGTGAGGGGCTTTTAATAGACATCACGCCGATATCGACCCTGCTCAATCAACCGCTCCACTTCGGCTGCCCCGAGAATGTCGTTAAGCACCTGATCAACCCCCGAAGCCATCCCCTGCAAACTGCCACAAATGTAAATCACCGCCCCGTCCGCCAGCCATTTCTTCAACTCGTCAGCCGACTCACGCAAGCGATCCTGCACATAAACCTTCTCGGCCTGATCCCGCGAAAACGCCAGATCCAGCCGTTCCAGATCACCATTGATCAACCACTCTTCCAGCTCGGCGCGGCAGAGGAAATCGTGTTCACGATTGCGCTCGCCAAACAGCAACCACTGGCGCTGTTGACCATCGGCAATCCGCGCCTTGAGCAAACTGCGCAGCCCGGCCAGACCGGTACCGTTACCCAGCAGAATCATCGGCAGCGGTTCGTTCGGCAGGTGGAAGCCACTGTTGCGCCGCACCCGCAAACTGATGCTGCCGCCCACCGGCGCGTGTTCGGTCAGCCAGCCAGAACCGATGCCCAGCGTGCCATCGGCATGCTGTTCCTGACGCACGATCAACTCCAGCACGCCGTCGGCGGCAATCGAGGCGATCGAGTATTCGCGCATGGCCAGCGGCACCATCGCATCGACCAGCGATTGCGCATGCAAACCGACCAGATGGGCGCGATGCTCAGGCAATTGGCGCGAGGCCAGTGCCACTTCCAGCGGCTCGTCGAGGCCGTTGATTTTCACCGTGGTCTCGCCGCGAATGCCGAGACCGTCAAGGAAATGCTCGATGGCCCACGGGCAGTTGCGCGGCAGTATTTCGACCAGATCACCGGCCAGCCAACTGCTGGTGTTCGGTGCGCTTAAGCCCAACAGATAAACCGGTGCGCCGCTGCTGTCCGGGTTCATCAGTTCGCGGCGGACCAGCGTCCAGTTGTCGTAGCTCGGGGCTTGCCAGGTGTCGACCGGTGCTTGCCCGGTGAGCAGGCCGAGTTGGGTTTGCCAGTGACGCAGGGCATACGGATCACCGCTGTCGACTTCCACTGGGGCGAACAATGTCTTGCCGCCGTGCTCAGCCAACCATTGGTGCAGGCGTTTGGCGAAACCGCAGAAGTGCTGATATTGACGATCACCGAGGCCGAGCACCGAGTAATTCAGACTGTCGAAGGTTGCTGCTTTGCTCAACACCTTGCGCTCAAAACCGCGAGCGCTGTCGGGGGCTTCGCCGTCGCCGAAGGTGCTGACGACAAACAGCGCGTTGTTCGATTCACGCAGATCCTGTTCGCTGACATTCGCCAGCGGCTGCACTTTCACTGGCAATCCGGCGGCCTGCAATTGCCCGGCGGTCTGCCACGCCAGTTGCTCGGCAAACCCGCTCTGGCTGGCGAAGCCGATCAGCCACGCAGAAGCATCTGCGGCCGGTTGATCGAATCCTTTGCGCGCATCCTTGATCTGCTTTTTCTTGCGCCGACGATCGAGGTACAGCAGCCAGCCGGTGATAAAGAACAACGGCATGCACACCGCCGCAATGGTGATGATGATCCGCCCGACCAGGCCGAAATAGCTGCCGACGTGCAGCGCATAAATGCTGGTCAGCAATTGCGCCTTGAAGCTCTTGTCGGCGTAACGATCGACACGTTTGACGATGCCGGTGGCCGGGTCGAGGGTGATCTGGTTCAGTGCGCGATCATGCGGCGAGCTGTCGAGCAGGTAGAACACGGTCGCCGGTTGGCCTGTGACGGCCGGCATGCGGATGTTGTACGCGGCCAGTCCCGGGCCGGCCGCGCTGTAGATACTGCTCCACATTGCTGCGTAATCGGCGGTTGGTGCCGGACCTTCCGGCGCCGGGCCGCGACCACCGCGCACGCGCTCGTTTTGTGGCGCATCAGAAAGCAGCTTGGTCAGGCCTTTGTTGTACCACTCGTACGACCACGATAACCCGGTCAGCGCCAGCAGCAGATAGACCAACAGGCACCAGGTGCCCGCCACCGAATGCAGATCCCAATTGAAGGCGCGGCCCTTTTTCTTCCAGTCCAGCGTCAGCCACACGCGCCAGCTGTTCCACTGACGTGGCCAGCGCAGATACAAACCGGAGAGGCAGAAAAACAACAGGATCAATGTGCAGGCGCCGGTGATATTGCGCCCGGTGTCGCCCATGGCGAGGAAGCGGTGCAGTTGCAGCATCAGGCCGAAGAAATCCTGGCCGACCGCGTCGCCCATGAACTCAGCGGTGTACGGATCGAAGTAGCGCATCTCACCGCGACGTTCACCCTTGGGCGGGGTGAAGAACACTTTCGCGGCGTTGCCGCTGTCGGTTTCGACCCAAAGCATCGAGACCTTTTTGCCGGACGTGGCTTCGATGCGCTCGACCAGTTCGACGGGCGGCAGGACGCCGGCGACTTGTTTTTCCACCTGCAGAACGGAGGGATTCATGGCCCGCAGGATTTCGTCCTGGAACGAATAGGCCGCGCCGGTGATGCCCATCAACGCCAGCACCAAGCCTGCGGTGATGCCAAAAAACCAGTGCAACTGGAACAGGGTTTTCTTCAACACGTCACTCGCCGTCCGTTCGGAAATTGTCTTCACGGCGCGCATTATGCCGTGGGTTATCGAGAAGCGTTCTTTCTTACGCACAAAAGCCCCGTTCAATTGAATGAACGGGGCCCACTGTTTTTTGTAGGAGTTGCCGAAGGCTGCGATCTTTTGATTTTTTTTCAGAATCAAAAGCAAGATCAACAGATCGCAGCGTGCCGCAGCTCCTACAGGATCAGAAGTGGAAGTTGGTGCTCAACAGTGCCGTACGGCCCGCCGCCTGGTTGGCGAAGTGGGTCGAGAAGGCTTTGTCGTAGTAGGTTTCGTTGGTCAGGTTCTGCACGTTGAGTTGCAGGTCGACGTTCTTGGTCAGCTTGTACGCCGCCATCGCGTCGTAGCGAACATACGAATCGACCATGGTGGTGTTGGCCACGCTGCCGTACACATCGTCGACGTAGAACGCACCGCCACCGATGGTCAGCTTCGGCGTGACCTGGTAAGTGGTCCACAGGCTGGCGCTGTTCTTCGGCGTGTTAGGCAATTCGTTGCCATCGTTGGCCTTGCCCAGCGGGCCGCCGTCGACTTGTTCGCTGTCCATGAACGCGTAACCGGCGAACACTTGCCACTTGTCGGTGATCTTGCCGCTGGCCGACAGTTCGACACCTTGCACGCGGGTCTTGCCGGCGTTTTCGTACGACGAAGTATCGACTTGCACGCGAGCGTTTTCTTTCTCGGTGCGGAAGATGTCAGCGGTCAGCGACAGGCGATCGTTGAGCAGATCCCACTTGGTGCCGATTTCATAGTTCTTGGTGGTTTCCGGCTCCATGTCGCTGCTCAGCAGGTTGCCGCTGCGATCCGGGGTGCCGCCCAGCGGGTTGCCTTCCTGACCTTCGCCCAGGGTGTTGCCCGGTGGTGTGGCCGAGGTGGCATAGGACGCGTAGATGCTGCCGTTTTCCGCAGGCTTGTAGACGACGCCAAACTGACCGGTGACGAATTCGCTGGTGTCATCGCCCTTGGACGTGGTGCGGCCAGCGGCGTTGTAGGTTTTGTAGTCGGTATCGAAGTGGTCGTAACGCAGACCCATGTTCACCAGCCACTGCTCGGACAGCTCCAGGGTGTCGAACACATACAGCGCGTAGGTGTTGGCCTGGGTGTCGGTGCCGGCGTAGTTGCGCGAAATGGCGCCGTTCCACGGATCGTTCGGGTTCGGGTTCGACAGCGAGGTGCAGTTGTAGCCGCTGGCTGCGCCGATCAGACCCGGGTTGCAGTTAGTGGTCGCTGCGCTGGTGCGCGGCGTGGTGTCGGTATTGACGTTGTACGAAGACTTCTGGCTTTCCTCACTGGTGTATTCAACGCCAGTGGAGAAGCTGTTTTTGAAGCCCGCGACGTAGAAATTGCCGAACAGGTCAGTCTGGTTGGTGGTGGTTTCGGTGTTGCTCACCCGAGTATTCGCCCGACGCCAGACGCTGCCATTGTTGACGTTGCCCTTGCTGTCGTCCGGCTGGGTCAGGATGTAATCCTGCATGCTGGTGCCGTGACGCAGGGTGTTCTTGATCGTCAGCGAGTCGCTCAGGTCATGCTCGATGGCGAAGGTCGCGGTGTCGGTGCGGCCCTTGCGGAAATCGCGATCCAGACCGTAGAAATTGCTGTGGTCACCGCCGGCGTAGGGCTTGTCCGGATTGGACTTGGTGCGTGCAGCGGAGCCACCGGCCGGAATGGTGTACGGCACGCCCGAATCCGGGGTGTCGTTGCTTTCGAGATGGTAGTAATCGAGGTTGACGCGGGTGTCGGTGCCCAGGCCAAACGCCAAGGACGGTGCGATACCCCAGCGGTCGTAATCGACTTTGTCGCGACCGGCGACGTTGCTCTCGTGGCTCATCAGGTTCAGACGGCCGGCGGCGGTGTCGCTGAACTGGTAGTTGCCATCGAGGGTGTAGCGCTGAGTCTGGTCGGAGCCGTAGGTGAAGCCGCCGTCGAACGAGTTGCCCAGGTGCGCTTTCTTGCTCACCAGGTTGATGCTGCCGCCTGCCGCGCCGCGACCGCCAATGGCGGAGTTCGGGCCCTTGCTGACTTCAATGTTTTCCACGGCGAAGATCTCGCGGCTCTGCGAACCAGTGTCGCGCACGCCGTCGAGGTAGGTGTCGCCCTGGGCGTCGAAGCCACGGATGAACGGACGGTCGCCCTGTGGGTTACCGCCTTCACCGGCGCCGAAGGTGATGCCCGGCACGGTGCGCAGCGCGTCCTGCATGTTCAGCGCGCCGGTATCTTTCAGAACTTGTTGCGGAATAACGGTGACCGAGCGCGGCGTGTCGACCAGCGGCGCGGTGTACTTGGGCGAGGAGGCTTTTTCGACCTGGTAGGACGTCGAGTCCTGCGCTTCGCCGGTGATGGCGGTGGCGTCCAGGGCGATGGCATTGCCGGCGGCTTTGCTGTCGGTTTTTTCCGCAGCGAAGACCATCTGGCCAGCGGAGCCGGCGGTGATTGCCACACCGATTGCAGAGGCGAGCAGACGTGGTGAACTGACCGGTAATTGTGCGTATTGACGTGCCATTTTTATTCCCCTCCCCAAGGATTTGAGGCGGCGGAATATAGGGTAAACAGGTATTCGTATCAATTGCGAAACATTGTTATTCGCACTGAATTTACATTCTTTACAATTTAACCTTACGGTTTTTGCCAGTTCATTCGTCTATCGGGTTTTACACGGCCAATAAGAATCAATACCATTGCCGCCTCTTTGCCATCAGGTGACATCGCCATGCTGCTGCATATCCCCGCACTGTTCGCGAAAGACGAAGTGCAGCGCATTCGCCAGGCGTTGGAGCAGGCCGATTGGGCCGATGGCAAGATCACAGCGGGGTTTCAATCAGCCAAGGCCAAGCACAATCTGCAACTGCCCGAAGGCCATCCGCTGGCGAAGGAAATCGGTGCAGCGATGCTTGAACGGCTGTGGAAAAATCCGCTGTTCATGTCCGCCGCGCTGCCGCACAAAGTCTTCCCGCCGTTAGTGAACTGTTACACCGCCGGTGGCAGTTTCGATTTCCACATCGACAACGCCGTGCGCCAACCCAAGGGCAGCATCGAACGGGTGCGCACCGATCTTTCGGCGACGCTGTTCTTCAGCGAACCTGAGGATTACGACGGCGGCGAGCTGGAGATCCAGGACACCTTCGGCACGCAACAGGTGAAACTGCCGGCCGGTGATATGGTTTTGTACCCCGGCACCAGCCTGCACAAGGTTAACGCGGTCACTCGCGGTGCGCGTTATGCGTCGTTCTTCTGGACGCAAAGTCTGGTACGCGAAGACAGCCAGCGCGCGTTGCTGTTCGAGATGGATGGTGCGATTCAGCAGCTCACCAGCGACATGCCTGATCATCCTTCGCTGATTCGCCTCACCGGTACGTATCACAACCTGCTGCGGCGCTGGGTTGAGGTATGAGTTTCCGATTGCGTCGCGAGGAAGTCCTCAGCGGCGAACAACTCAGCGCTATGCTTGTAGAAAGCCCGGCACGCGCGGCGCAGGCAATTTTGCTTGCGGCGGGTGAGGGCGAGGCTGAAGCGCAGGCCTTGCTTGGGCAAATTCTTCTGGACGGCCAGGGCATCGCACAGGATCAACCGTTGGCGCTGCGCTGGTTCGGTATCGCCGCCGGGCGCGGGCATTTGATGGCGCGCAACATGCTCGGGCGCTGCCACGAGCACGGCTGGGGTTGTTCGGCAGATGCGGCGATTGCCGCGCAGCACTACCGGATTGCAGCGGAGGCCGGGTTGGATTGGGCGATGTACAACCTCGCCAATCTGCTGGCGACCGGGCGGGGTGTTGCAGTGGATCATCTGCAGGCGCTGGCGTTGTATCGGCGTGCGGCTGAATTGGGCCATGCGAAATCGATGAATCTGCTGGGGCGGTATCTGGAGGAAGGGCAGGTGTGCCCGGCGGATCTATCAGCAGCGCGCGACTGGTATCGGCGTTCGGCTGAGGGCGGGGATTTTCGCGGGCAGTTCAGTTTCGCTGCAGTTTTAGCGGATGAGGGGCGGATTGATCAGGCGGTGGATTGGCTTGAGAAAGCTTTGGCCGGCGGCAATCTGAATTTTCTGCGGGTGGCGAGTCAGACGCTGTCAGGTGCGACAGATCCCAGGATTCAGGGGATGGCTGCTCGGTTCGCGCTTCGGTGCCAATAGCCCTCACCCTAACCCTCTCCCAGAGGGAGAGGGGACTGACCGAGTTGGATGTTCCAGGTACACCGACCTGAGATATCCAGTCGACCTCAGGTTTTGAAAAGCCCCCGATCTGCTCCCTTTCCCCCTCGCCCCCTTGGGGGAGAGGGCTGGGGTGAGGGGGATAGATCGAAAGCACACCACAAATCTCAAAGCACAGACACAAAAAAAGCCCATGACACGTCATGGGCTTTTCACTTGCAGCTAGCAGCTTGAAACTCGCAGCTGCTCTTACACGTAAAACGACTTCAACGGCGGGAAGCCATTGAACTCAACCGCGCTGTAACTGGTGGTGTACGCACCGGTCGACAACCAGTAAAGACGATCACCAATCGCCAGGTTCAGCGGCAGACCGTACTTGTAGTTCTCGTACATGATGTCGGCGCTGTCGCAGGTAGGGCCGGCGATCACGACTTCCTCCATCTCGCCTTTCTTCTCGGTCCAGATCGGGAACTTGATCGCTTCGTCCATGGTTTCGATCAGGCCGGAAAACTTGCCCACATCGGTGTAAACCCAACGTTCAACGGCAGTGCGCGACTTGCGTGCAACCAATACCACTTCGCTGACCAGAATGCCGGCGTTGGCGATCAACGAACGGCCCGGCTCGAGAATGATTTCCGGCAAGTCATCTCCGAAGTCTTCTTTCAGGAAGCGGATGATTTCTTCGGCGTAGGTTTCCAGGCTGTTGGTGCGGGTGATGTAGTTGGCCGGGAAGCCACCGCCCATGTTGATCAGCTTCAGGTGGATGCCGTCTTCTTCTTTCAGACGCTCGAAGATTACTTTGACCTTGGCGATCGCTGCGTCCCAGACGCTGATGTCGCGTTGCTGCGAGCCAACGTGGAACGAGATGCCGTAAGGCACCAGACCGAGGTCGCGGGCGAGGATCAGCAGGTCCATGGCCATGTCGGTCTGGCAGCCGAATTTGCGCGACAGCGGCCAGTCAGCCGTGGTCGAGCCTTCGGTGAGGATGCGCACATAGACTTTCGAACCCGGTGCAGCCTTGGCGATGTTGCGCAGGTCGGCTTCGGAGTCGGTGGAGAACAGACGCACGCCCTTCTCGTAGAAGTAGCGGATGTCCTTGGATTTCTTGATGGTGTTGCCGTAGCTGATACGGTCGGCGCTGACGCCGCGATCCATCACTTTGTCCAGCTCATAGATGGAGGCGATGTCGAAGCTCGAACCTTTCTCTTTGAGCAGGTCGATGATCTCGACGGCCGGGTTGGCCTTGACCGCGTAGTAGACCTTGGCGAATTCGAAACCGGCGCGCAGGTCATCGTAGGCCTGGCTGATCATCGCGGTGTCGATCACCACGAACGGGGTTTCCTGTTTGTCGGCAAACGCCTTCATTTTGTCGAATGTAGCGCGCGCGAAATAGTCTTCGACCTGGATCGACATCTGGGAGCTCCTATGGGCAAACTCGAAAAATCAATGGGTGCAAATGAACGCCCTCCGTATCCCCACTTTGGTTCGCCTACTTCCCAAGGCATGTCGCCGAAAGCAAAAAGGCCATGGGATGTGCAGCTTTCCCTTGGCCTTGCTGTCTCGTCGTCAGTACTTGAGCCGGATGGATCGTTTCCAGCATGGACGTTCGGCGCGAACTTTAGGGCGTGAGGGGCCTGAGATCAACTAAAAATGTCGCGTTTTTGCACGCTTCTGACGTACGTCGCATTCATCTCTCCTTGTAGCCGACCGAGATGACGGGCAGATGTTCCCGTCGATTTTTTCAGTGTTAAAAATGCCTGCACGTTCGCTGCCGTTCTCCGCTAAATGCCAGTTATCTTCAATAGGCTCGACATCCCCGACGTTCCCCGCAAAGACAGTCTCAATGGCGTAATTTGAGTTGTCTTAAGGGGGGCATCAGCCAGCCGGTGCCCAGCGCTGGTGTTCATTTTTCTTTCCAGACGTGAAGCGATGAAAATTTACGGTGCAAGCTTGCGAACGTTAAGTCCCGCATGGGGTATCGCAGACCATCGCTGCAAACTTGCCGCACCTATCACGACAAACCGGTGACCAGCCCATTTGATTCAGGATTTCTCGATCGACTTGCACAGCACCACTCGATCCTTAAGGTGTAACTCCTCAGGTAATGAAACTTTGTTCATCGCCAGAATGAAATCCATCCACTGGTTTTGCTGTTTCAAGAGACGCTCGAGTTGTTTCTCACTGGAATCGTTTGGGGGGTTGTCAAAAACATAGGGATGGCAACCGGAAAAGCCGTTGGGTACCGTAGAGAGAAGCGAATAATCACGCTCGTAATCCATGTTGCTCTTGACCATCGAGTAGGTCCGCCAACTGGTGTACGACAGCGCGCCGAGGACAAGAATGCCTAGCACGGGGAATGCGATCCGCCAGCGCAGTGGAGTGGGATACGCCTTGGCCAAGGCTCTGCGAGTCATGAAATCGGTGATTTTCCTTCCATTCACCAGAACCTGCACAACCTCGAAATCCCGTGGGTTGTAAATCGAGATATCGACTTCTTCATTGGGCGGAACCTGTTTGAGCACCAGTTCTTTGTCCGCCGCATTGTGTTCCCATTTCACGGCTGCTTCGTGTCGAGAGTACGTGATAAGCGGGACGAATTCGAAGTTTCCCCGGTACAGCAATTTGACGTCAGCCAGGGTTGAATCCGACTCGTTATAAAGTGCGATTTGCGTGCAGGTGTAACGAGTTTCCCCACTCACCATCTCTGCTGGAGCGTGATACAGATAAGGCCCCATCGTTGTCCAGCCAATGGCATCTGGCAGATCTTTACGTAGCGAGTTCAGGGCTGCAATTTGATCGATCATGCAAGGGTCCTTGATCGGTTCGCGCGGACGTCATTATCCGCAAACCACGATGCTATCGGCTTGTATGTGTTCCGATCAATTCAACTCATTGCAGATGATCAGGGGCTGCTGTGGCAGCCCCATTTCAAGTGGTTACGCCACTGCCTCCGCCGGCGAGACGATGCTGGTCTTCATCCCGCGCGAACGACCCGAACTCAGATACGCCGCAATCGACTCCTGCGTGACCTCACCGAGGAACACCCGCTCGGCGTCCATCACCGGCAGCCACGAACGGTTGAACTCGTACATGCGCGACAGCAGGATGCGCAAATGCTCGTCGTACGCCGCTGTGGCATTGAACTCGCGCAGGAATTGCGCGCAGGTGCCGGTCTGGCGATGCAGATCACGACGACGCACATAACCCAGCGCCTTGTTCTCGGCACAGGTGACCACCACGTAGCGACGGTCATGCTCGTCCATCAATTCCAGCGCATCAGCCACCGGCGTCTCCGGGCTCACCGATGGTGCGTTGTCCGCCGCATCTTCTGCCTTCACCAACAACAGACGCTTGAGCGTGCTGTCCTGGCCGACGAAGTTGCTGACAAAGTCGTCTGCCGGGTGCGCGAGCAGCGTGTCCGGATGATCGATTTGCAGCAGTTTGCCGGCACGGAAGATAGCGATCTTGTCGCCGAGTTTGATCGCTTCGTCGATGTCGTGGCTGACCATGATCACGGTCTTGTTCAGCGCGCGCTGCATTTCGAAGAATTCGTTCTGGATCATCTCGCGGTTGATCGGGTCGACCGCGCCGAATGGTTCGTCCATCAGCAGCAGCGGCGCATCGGCCGCCAGTGCGCGGATCACGCCAATGCGCTGTTGCTGACCACCGGACAGTTCACGCGGATAACGATGCAGATACTGCTTGGGTTCGAGCTTGATCATGCTCATCAACTCGCGGGCGCGGTCGTGGCATTTCTGTTTGTCCCAGCCGAGCAGTTTCGGCACGACGACGATGTTCTCTTCGATGGTCATGTTCGGGAACAGGCCGATCTGCTGGATCACGTAGCCGATGTTGCGGCGCAGGGTCACTTCGTCGAGGTCGGTGGTGTCTTCGCCGTTGATGAGGATCTTGCCCGAGGTCGGTTTGATCAGGCGGTTGATCATCTTCAGCGTGGTGCTTTTGCCGCAACCCGATGGCCCGAGGAACACACAGATTTCGCCTTCATTGACGGTCAGGCTTACCGAGTCCACGGCTTTGACGTCTTTGCCGTTGCTTTGGAAAGTTTTGCTGAGGTTTTGAAGTTCGATCATTTGAGCAGTCCTTTTGGAGTCAACGAGCGTTGCAGCCATTGGAGAAACAGGTCAGCGAAAATGGCCAGAAGACTGACCAGCAGCGCGCCGACGATCAGCATCGACATGTCACTGCGGCTGATGGAGGCGAGGATCAACACACCGAGGCCGCCGGCGCCGATGGTCGCGGCGATGGTCATCACGCCGATGTTCATCACCACGGCGGTGCGCACGCCGGCGAGGATCACCGGCACGGCGATCGGCAACTCGACCATGCGCAGGCGCTGGCCAAAGGTCATGCCGATACCGCGTGCGGCTTCACGGATGCCTGGTTCCACGCCAGTGAGGGCGAGGTAGGTGTTGCGCATGATCGGCAGCAGTGAATAAAGGAACACCGCGGTGATCGCCGGCATCGGGCCGAGGCCCTGACCGAACTTGGAGTAGAACGGCAGCAGCAGACCGAACAGGGCAATCGACGGCACGGTCAGCAGCACGGTGGCGCTGGCTTGCAAGGGACCGGCGAGGGTCGGAAACCGCGTCATCAGAATGCCCAACGGCACGCCAACGACAATCGCCAGTGTCACGGCGATGCCGACCAGGGTGATGTGCTGCCAGGTCAGGTGCATCACCTGCTGCCAGTCGAGGTGGGAAAAGGCGTTCAGAAATTCCATGACTTTTCCTCCTTAGTTGAGTGGGTGCTGGCGCAGGAAATCGGCAGCGACTTTCGAAGGGCTTTCGTGATCGACATCGACCCGCGCATTGAGCTGGCGCATGGTTTCGTCATCGAACAGTTCGGCCAGCGGCTTGAGTTGCTCGGCCAGTTGCGGGTGCGCGTCGAGGTAGGCCTGACGCACCACCGGTGCGGCGGTGTAGTCGGGGAAGTAGTGCTTGTCGTCTTCCAGCAGTTTCAGGCCGAAGGCATTGAGGCGACCGTCGGTGGTGTAAACCAGGCCGGCAAACACCTGACCGTTGCGCAGCGCGGTGTAGACCAGGCCCGCGTCCATCTGCCGGATGTTCTTGCGGCTCAGGTTCATGCCGTAGAGATCGACCATGCCGATCAGGCCGTCGGAGCGATTGGCGAACTCGGTATCCAGCGCCACCAGATGATTGGTCTTGGCTTCAGCGCGCAGCACCTCGTTCAACTGACTGATGTTGGTGATCTGCGGATATTCCTCAGCCACTTTTTTCGGCAGCGCGAGGGCGTAGGTGTTGCTGAATTTCGACGGCGTCAGCCAGACCAGGCCTTTTTTCGCGTCGAGTTCTTTTACCTTGGCGTAGGACTGGGCGCTGTCGAGTTTTTCGGTGACATGGTTGTAGGCCACCAGCGACACGCCGGTGTATTCCCAGAGCATGTCCAGCTGCCCGCTTTCGTGGGCGCTGCGGGCGAGGTTGCTGCCCAGGCCACCGGTGATCTGCGCGTCGTAGCCTTTGCTGCGCAGGTATTGCGCGGTGATTTCCGCGAGCAGGGTCTGCTCGGTAAACACTCGGGCGCCGAGGCGGATCACCGGTTTTTCAACGGCTTGGGCGACGCCTGCGAACAGCAGGATGCAGCCCAGAATCAAACTAAATCGTTTCATAGGTATTCCTTCGCAAAAGCCTTAAGACGGGCGCAAACCGCGTTCCAGCCAGATACGGCTGGCGAGGGTGACGACGCCATCAAGCAGCAAGGCCAGCAGTGCGGTGCACGCGGCGCCGAGCAGCAGTTGCGGCTGATTGTTCAGGGCGATGCCAGGGAAGATCAGGCTGCCGAGGCTGTTGGCACCGATCAGGAACGCCAGCGGCGCGGTGCCGACGTTGATCGCCAAAGCCACGCGCACGCCACCGACGATGATCGGCACGGCGTTGGGCAATTCGACTTTCCACAGTACCTGGCGCGGGGTCATGCCGATGCCGACGGCCGCTTCTTTCAGCGAGCCCTGGACGTTTTTCAGGCCTTCGTAGGTGTTGCGCACAATCGGCAACAGGGAGGCGAGGAACAAAGCGAAGATCGCTGGGCCACTGCCAATGCCGAGGACGCCCAAGGCAATCGCGAGCACGGCCAGCGGAGGCACGGTGTTACCGATATTGAAGATCTGCATGAAGCGTTCAGCGCGGCCGACCATGGTCGGGCGACTGAGAAAGATACCGGCGGGGATGCCCACGACCAGGGCGGCCAGCATTGAAGCGAGGACGAGAATCAGATGAGCTTGCAGGTAAAACAACAAATCGTCGCGGTAGTGTTCGATCGTGTTGATGCCGATCCAGTGGACCAGCAGGGCCAGGAGCGCGATCACCACCGCACCTCCAATCAGCCCTTTGCCATAGCGGATAGCCACAGGCGGACTCCTTTTTTTGTAGTCGGCGAGCGCAGTCCCGTGTGGCAAGCCGTACATGGCTGCCGGGAGAGTCGTTCGCGAAAAGTAGCCGTTTTTCAGCGCCGCAAAAGGGGGCTGAAAGCGAGCCATGAGCGCAGCCTCGTCAGGCTAACTTGCTGATTTTTCAGCCCCTGACGAAAATTCGTAACAGGGGATGGACGTCTCCGTGCTTTAAAAGGTTCCCATCTGCGGCAGCATTTGGCCACCCTTAATGTGCTCAACGGTTCGGTTATTGCATCGAGTTGGGCTATAATCGCGGCCCTTTTTTGAATCACCGCCAGGCGATTTCCCATGACCAACCAGGCCGCCGAAGTCGCGAAACGCCGCACTTTCGCCATTATTTCCCACCCCGATGCCGGTAAAACCACGATCACCGAAAAGCTCCTGTTGATGGGCAAGGCGATTGCAGTGGCCGGTACGGTGAAATCCCGTAAATCCGATCGCCATGCGACATCCGACTGGATGGAGATGGAGAAGCAGCGGGGTATTTCCATTACCACGTCGGTCATGCAGTTCCCGTATCGCGAACACATGATCAACCTGCTCGATACCCCGGGCCACGAAGACTTCTCCGAAGATACCTACCGTACCCTGACGGCGGTGGACTCGGCATTGATGGTCCTCGACGGCGGTAAAGGTGTCGAGCCACGGACCATTGCGCTGATGGACGTCTGCCGTCTGCGTGACACGCCGATCGTCAGCTTCATCAACAAACTCGACCGTGATATCCGCGACCCGATCGAACTGCTCGATGAAATCGAAGCCGTTCTTAAGATCAAGGCCGCACCGATCACCTGGCCGATCGGTTGCTACCGCGACTTCAAGGGCGTGTACCACCTGGCCGACGACTACATCATTGTCTACACCGCCGGTCACGGTCACGAACGCACCGAAACCAAGATCATCGAGAAGCTCGACTCCGACGAAGCCCGCGCGCATTTGGGCGACGAGTACGAGCGTTTCATCGAACAGTTGGAACTGGTTCAGGGCGCCTGCCACGAATTCAACCAGCAGGAATTTCTCGACGGTCAGCTGACTCCGGTGTTCTTCGGTACTGCACTGGGCAACTTCGGTGTTGACCACGTTCTCGATGCTGTTGTTGATTGGGCGCCGCGTCCGCTGGCCCGTGTGGCCAACGAGCGTACCGTTGAGCCAGTGGAAGAGAAGTTCTCGGGCTTCATCTTCAAGATCCAGGCGAACATGGACCCGAAACACCGCGACCGCATTGCCTTCATGCGCATTTGCTCCGGCAAGTACGAAAAAGGCATGAAGATGCGCCACGTGCGCACCGGCAAGGACGTGCGCATCGGCGACGCCTTGACGTTCTTCTCCTCCGAGCGCGAGCAGCTTGAAGAAGCCTTTGCCGGCGACATCATTGGTCTGCACAACCACGGTACGATCCAGATCGGCGACACCTTCAGTGAAGGTGAAACCCTCGGGTTTACCGGTATCCCGCACTTTGCGCCGGAGCTGTTCCGTCGTGTGCGTCTGCGTGATCCGCTGAAGTCCAAGCAGTTGCGTCAGGGTCTGCAGCAGTTGGCTGAAGAGGGCGCGACGCAGGTGTTTTTCCCGGAGCGCAGCAACGACATCATTCTGGGCGCCGTCGGTGTGCTGCAGTTCGATGTGGTCGCGAGTCGTTTGAAGGAGGAGTACAAGGTTGAGTGCTCGTATGAGCCGATCACTGTGTATTCCGCGCGCTGGATTGAGTGCAGCGACAAGAAGAAGCTTGAGGAGTTTTCCAACAAGGCTGTGGAGAACCTTGCCGTTGATGGCGGTGGTCACCTGACTTACCTGGCGCCTACGCGGGTTAATCTGGCGTTGATGGAAGAGCGTTGGCCGGATGTGAAATTCCGGGCGACGCGTGAGCATCATTAAGTTCTGAATTGGTTTGTCCGAAGCCCTCTAGGTGTATGCCTAGGGGGCTTTTTTTTGCTTTGGTTTTGGGGGTATATCCGTTTTTGGGTGATGGCGGCTTAGGGTTCCGCCCTTACGGCGGGTCACTTTTTACAAACGCCTAAAAAGTAACCAAAAACGCTTGCTCCTACGTACGGCCCGCTCGCTGGGGCTCGGGGTTCCTTCGCTGCGGGATCGATCCGGGCGCAGCGTCTACGGTTTGCTTCGCTGCACCTCCTTTCGCTGTGTTTGGCTTCGCCAAACGGTCGCTGCGCTCCCATGCCCGGATCAATCCCTCCACTCAGCCTTCCGACTTCGCCCTACAGATCAAGAGCTGCAGCCGAGCTAACGCTCATCCTGTCGAGTGGTGAAGAGCACGGCGTGGTCGGCTTTGGATTTGTGGTGGATTTTCCCCTCACCCCAGCCCTCTCCCAAGGGAGAGGGAGCCGATTTGTGGGCTTTTCAAGATCTGAGTTCGACTCGGTATTTCACGTCGGCGTAGCTCTTGTAATCACTGCGGTCAGTCCCCTCTCCCTCTGGGAGAGGGCTAGGGTGAGGGGCTTTTGATCTTCGGCACGGTTTTAACGCGCGCAATGGCTGTAGGACGACTCGGTTTTTCGTGATCTCGATGCACTTGAACGCGACAACCTGCCAACTGACCGTTAGTGTTCCAGCTCCACGCAAGTCGCTTTGAGAGGTCAATGGAATGACGAGTCGCCTGACTCACTTGCTACGGCTGAACGGCTATTTCGGCGCAATGGCCTGGGTGCTCGCGGCGCTGTTGTTCATCAATCGCTTGAGCAGCATGGTCAAGCTGTTCATGGCGCTCTACCTGCGTCACGAGCTGGGGCTGGCGATTGAGACGGTTGGCTGGCTGTTGTCGGCGTACGGCGCGGGGTTGCTGGTCGGTTCGATGCTCGGTGGCTGGCTCAGTGATCATGTGCGCACGGCGCGGCTGACGGCGGCGCTGTTCTTTATTTCGGTGTGGGTGCTGATGCTGTTGGGGCTGGTCACGCAAGTGCCGTTGCTGGCGGCTTTGCTGTTGCTCAGCGGTACCATCGATGGGGCTATTCGCACGCTGCATCAGCGGCTGATCATGGAATATTGCGAGGTGGCGCAGCGCTCGCGCGCGCAGGCTTTGAGCCGGGTTGCGCGCAACCTTGGGATGGCCGCCGCCGGTGTCGCGGGCGGGGTGTTGGCGCAGACCGATTTTCGCTGGGTGTTTTTCGGCAGCGCGGCGATGACGTTGTTGGCGCTGCTCTGGTTTGTTCGCACCACGTGGCAACGACCGGTGCTGATCAATGACGAAAAGTCCACGGATGACTCAGGTTCCGGGGTGCCGTATCGCGACAAACCGTTCCTCTGGTTGCTGGCGGCGACGGCCGTGCTTGGCATCGCGTTTGATACGGTCTACAGCACACTGGGTAACTATCTGCGTGATTACTATCAGTTGAGCACCGAGGCGATCGGTTGGCAGTTCGGCCTCAATGCGTTGTTGGTGATTGCCCTGCAGATTCCGCTGTCGCATTGGGGCGAGCGCTGGGGTATGCGCCGGCAAATGCTGCTCGGCAGTGTGTTACTGGCTTGCGGGTTGGGCATGCTGCCGTTCGGTGCCGGGCTGTTTTACGTCTGCCTGTCGACGCTGATCTGGACCTTGGGTGAGGCGTTGTTCATGCCGCCGCTGAATGTGCTGGCGATGCAGTTTGCGCAGAGTGGCAAAAGCGGTCAGTACTTTGGCCTGTTCTTTATGAGCTGGAGTGCCAGTGCATTGTTGTCGCCGGTGCTCAGCGGTCAGTTGTATGGTCAGTTTGGCGGCCATAGTGTCTGGCTGGCCAGCACGGTGTTGGTGCTGATGTCGATTCCCTTGACGTGGCAAGCCACTCGCCCGCTTAGCTGATCCGGCGATAGACGTTATTCGAAACCCGTCTGTCGGCGAAGGGCATTTCTGCCTGCCCGTTGGCGTCCTATCTGGTGAACCCGATGGATCGGAACTAGATTTCACACAGCGCCAGTCAGGCACGAATGTCTCACCTGAAAATGGATGGAGTCGGCTATGAAAAGCAGGTTGCTACGGGTTTTATTGCTGTTGAAAGTGATGGTCATGCTGTCCCTCGGCACCGCGACGGCCTGGGCCGAGTGCGAGGATCACGATTCTCAGGCATTCAACGGCCAGGTCGGGCACAGCGGCTTGATGCTGGCCAAATCCGAATCCGAGCCGGGTGATCAGGGGCAGGGTGGCAGCGCCGATGATGACGACTCGACCACTGACGAGCCGGACTCTGATGATCCGGACGACGAAGGCGACAGCCAGACGTAAATCGCAGGCAAAAGAAAACCCCTTCAGCCTCGACTGATGCGCAATCGAGGCGGAAGGGGTTTGCTCAACTCAGGGATAACTCACATCCCCTGTGGGAGCGAGCCTGCTCGCGAAGGCGTCATCTCAGTCAACATTAATGGTGACTGATTCACCGCTTTCGCGAGCAGGCTCGCTCCCACATTGTTTCAGGGCGGTTTTTAGGCCGCGCCGTCGAGGAACTGCTCGGCGTAGTGGCAAGCCACCTGCCGGCTGTCGAGCTGGCGCAACGCCGGCTCTTCCGTGCTGCAACGCTCGGTCGCATACGGGCAGCGCTTGTGGAAAGCGCAGCCCGGTGGCGGGTTCAGCGGGTTAGGCAGTTCGCCGACGATCTTGATTTTCGGCTTGTTCGGGTCCGGGTGAATGGTCGGGGTCGCCGACAGCAGCGCCTGGGTGTACGGGTGCAATGGACGCTCGTAGATGTCGTTCTTCGGGCCCATTTCCACCGGGCGCCCGAGGTACATCACCATCACGTCATCGGCCACGTGCTGCACCACTGCGAGGTTGTGCGAGATGAACACGTAGGCGGTGTTGAACTCCTGCTGCAGATCCATGAACAGGTTGAGCACCTGTGCCTGAATCGACACGTCCAATGCCGAGGTCGGTTCATCCGCCACCAGCACTTTCGGTTGCAACATCATCGCCCGGGCGAGTGCGATACGCTGGCGCTGACCGCCGGAGAACATGTGCGGATAGCGTTGGTAATGCTCAGGACGCAAGCCGACCTGCTTCATCATCGCCTGGACTTTCTCGCGACGCTCGGCGGCGGAGAGGTTGGTGTTGATCAGCAGCGGTTCGCCGAGCTGGTCGCCGACTTTCTGCCGTGGGTTCAACGACGCGTACGGGCTCTGAAACACCATCTGCACGTCTTTGCGCAGTTGCTTGCGCTGGGCCTTGTCGGCGCCGGCGACTTCCTGGCCGGCGATTTTCAAGGAGCCGGACGACGGATCTTCAATCAGCGTCAACGCGCGGGCGAGGGTGGATTTGCCGCAGCCCGACTCGCCTACGACCGCGAGGGTCTTGCCGGCTTCCAGTTCGAACGACACGCCATTGAGTGCGCGCACGGTCGCGTGGCCCTTGAACAGGCCACGGGAGACTTCATAGTGACGGGTCAGGTCGCGGGCGGTAAGTACGACGGCCATTACGCCACCTCCTGGTTCAGCGGGTAGAAGCAGCGGGCGAGGCTGTGGGCTTTCGGATCAAGGCCTGGACGCTGCGCGCGGCAGCTGTCCTGCACGTACGGGCAGCGCGGCGACAGCAGGCAACCCTGCGGACGGTCGTAACGACCCGGGACGATGCCCGGCAGGGTGGCCAGACGTGTAGCGCCGAGGCTGTGCTCGGGGATCGCCTTGAGCAGTGCTTCGCTGTACGGGTGCGCCGGGATGTCGAACAGTTGCGGCACCTGACCGACTTCAACGGCTTGCCCTGCGTACATCACACAGACGCGCTGGGCAGTTTCAGCCACGACCGCGAGGTCGTGAGTGATGAGCACCAGGCCCATGTTCTGTTCTTTCTGCAACGCCAGCAGCAAATCCATGATCTGTGCCTGAATCGTCACGTCGAGGGCAGTGGTCGGTTCGTCGGCGATCAGCAGTTTCGGCTCGCCGGCAATCGCCATGGCGATCGCAACACGCTGGCTCATACCGCCGGACAGTTGGTGCGGGTAGGCGTCCATACGGCTGGCGGCGCCCGGGATTTCAACTTTTTCCAGCAGCTCGATCGCACGTTTGCGCGCTTGCTTGCCGGACATTTTCAGGTGCAGACGCAGTACTTCTTCGATCTGGAAACCGACGGTGTAGCTCGGGTTCAGTGCGGTCATCGGGTCCTGAAAGACCATCGACAGGTCTTTGCCGACGATCTGCCGACGTTGACGGTTGCTCAGCTTGAGCATGTCTTTGCCGTCGAAGCTGAGCGAGTCAGCGGTGACGATGCCGGGATGCTCGATCAGGCCCATCAGCGCCATCATGGTCACGGATTTACCCGAACCCGACTCGCCAACGATGGCCAGCACTTCGCCCTTGTCGACTTTGAGGTCGAGGCCGTCGACCACCGGCGTCGCGGTCTTGTCGCCGAAGCGAACGTTGAGATTCTTGATTTCTAGCAGTGACATGGGAATCTCCTCAGGCGGCGTTCTTGAGTTTCGGGTCGAGCGCATCGCGCAGGCCGTCGCCCATCAAGTTGATTGCCAGCACGCTGAGCAAAATGGTCAAACCAGGCAGACTGACTACCCACCAGGCGCGTTCGATGTAGTCGCGGGCCGAGGCCAGCATGGTGCCCCACTCAGGGGTTGGCGGTTGTACGCCTAGGCCGAGGAAGCCCAGTGCGGCGGCGTCGAGAATTGCCGACGAGAAGCTCAGAGTCGCCTGCACGATCAGCGGCGCCATGCAGTTCGGCAGCACGGTAATGAACATCAAGCGTGGCAGACCGGCACCGGCCAGGCGCGCGGCGGTCACGTAGTCGCGGTTCAGTTCGCCCATCACGGCGGCTCGGGTCAGACGCACGTAGGACGGCAAAGACACCACAGCAATGGCGATCACGGTGTTGATCAGGCCAGGGCCGAGGATGGCGACAATCGCCACAGCCAGCAGCAGCGATGGCAGGGCCAGCATGATGTCCATCAGACGCATGATGGTCGGGCCGATCATCTTCGGGAAGAACCCGGCGAACAGACCGAGGAGGATCCCCGGAATCAGCGACATGACGACCGACGACAAGCCAATCAGCAGCGACAGGCGCGAGCCCTGGATCAGACGCGACAGCAGGTCACGACCCAGTTCATCGGTGCCGAGCAGGAATTGCATCTGCCCGCCTTCCAGCCACGCCGGCGGCGTCAGCAGGAAGTCGCGGTATTGCTCGCTCGGGTTGTGCGGGGCGACCCACGGCGCGAAGAGTGCGCAGAAAATCACCAGCGACATGAACAGCAAGCCGGCAACCGCGCCTTTGTTCTTGGAGAAGGCTTGCCAGAATTCTTTGTACGGCGACGGGTACAGCAGGCTTTGATCCGCGTTTGCGGCGGATGTGGCTACTGAGGATGTTGGAGTGCTCATGGTATGGACCTCAGCGCTGATGACGGATGCGTGGGTTGGCAAAGCCGTAGAGGATGTCCACTACGAAGTTGACCAGAATCACCAGGCAGGCGATTAACAGGATGCCGTTTTGCACAACCGGGTAGTCCCGGGCGCCGATGGCTTCGATCAGCCATTTACCGATGCCGGGCCAGGAGAAGATGGTTTCAGTCAGTACGGCACCGGCCAGCAGGGTGCCGACTTGCAGGCCGACCACGGTCAGTACCGGAATCAGTGCGTTACGCAGACCGTGGACGAACACCACGCGCGATGGCGACAGGCCTTTGGCCTTGGCGGTGCGGATGTAGTCTTCGCGCAGTACTTCGAGCATCGACGAACGGGTCATCCGCGCGATCACCGCCAGCGGAATGGTGCCGAGGACGATGGCCGGCAGGATCAGGTGATGCAGGGCATCGAAGAACGCCCCTACGTCATCGGCCAGCAGCGTATCGATCAGCATGAAACCGGTGCGCGGCTCGATGTCGTAGAGCAGGTCGATCCGCCCGGAAACCGGCGTCCAGCCGAGGCTCACCGAGAAGAACATGATCAGGATCAGACCCCACCAGAAGATCGGCATCGAATAACCCGCGAGGGAGATGCCCATCACCCCGTGGTCGAACAATGATCCTCGCTTGAGTGCCGCGATCACCCCGGCCAAGAGGCCCAGAATGCCGGCGAACAGCAGGGCGGCCATGGACAGTTCCAGGGTCGCCGGGAAGAGGGAGGTGAACTCGGTCCATACGCTCTCACGGGTACGCAGGGATTCGCCGAGATCGCCTTGAGCCAGTTTGCCGATGTAGTCCAGATACTGGGCATACAGCGGCTTGTTCAGACCTAGGCGTTCCATTGCCTGAGCGTGCATTTCGGGGTCGACCCGACGTTCGCCCATCATCACTTCCACGGGGTCGCCCGGAATCATGCGAATCAACGCGAAAGTCAGCAAGGTGATGCCGAAAAACGTGGGGATCAACAACCCCAGTCGGCGGGCAATAAAACTAAACATCGTGTGTGGTACCTCATCAGCCGGTTAGGCGTGCCCGGCGTCCCTGGGGTCAGGGACGCCGGGAGTTTCTTATCTACTTCACCTGGGTGGTGGCGAAGTTATTAGTGGTGAGAGGGCTGATGTGATAGCCCTCTACGTTGTTACGCATTGCGGTAAACATCCGGGTGTGGGCCATGCTGATCCACGGTTGATCCTGATTAAACAGGACCTGAGCCTGCTCATAGAGTTTCGCGCGTTCGGCCGGATCTACTTTAGCCCGTGCTTCGTCGAGCAGTGCCTGGAATTTCTCGTTGCACCAGCGTGCGTAGTTTTCGCCGTTCTTGGCAGCTTCGCAACTGAGCATAGGCGTCAGGAAGTTATCCGGGTCGCCGTTGTCGCCCGCCCATCCGGCCGAGACCATGTCGTGCTCGCCGGCCTTGGCGCGTTTGAGCATTTCGCCCCATTCCATCACGCGGATGTCGATCTTGATCCCGACTTTCGCCAGGTCAGCCTGCATCATTTGCGCGCCGAGCATCGGGTTGGGGTTGGTCGGGCCGCCGCCGTTGCGGGTAAACAGGGTAAACACGGTGCCGTCCGGAACCCCGGCTTCCTTGAGCAGGGCGCGAGCCTTGTCGAGGTCACGTGGAGGGTTCTTCAGGTCGTGGTTGTAGCCCAGCAGCGTGTCCGGGTACGGGTTGACCGCAACGGTCGCATTGCCCGGGCCAAACAGCGCGTTGACGTAAGCCGCTTTGTCGAAGGCGATATCGATCGCCTTACGCACGCGCACGTCGCTCATGTATTTGTGCTGAGTGTTCATGGCGATGTACGAGACGGTCATCGCGTTCAGCTCTTCGACCTTGAGCTTGTCGTCTTTCTTGATGCTCGGGATGTCGTCCGGTTTCGGATACAGCGCGATCTGGCACTCGTTGGCCTTGAGCTTCTGCAGGCGCACGTTGTTGTCGGTGGCGATCGCCAGGATCAGCGCATCGGCCGGCGGCTTGCCACGGAAATATTCCGGGTTGGCCTTGAAGCGTACCTGGGCGTCTTTGGCATAGCGCTGGAAGATGAACGGGCCGGTGCCGACCGGTTTGTTGTTCAGGTCGCCGGTCTTGTTGGCCTTGAGCAACTGATCAGCGTATTCGGCGGAGTAGATGGCGGTGAACGGCATCGCGACGTCGGCCAGGAATGGCGCTTCGCGGCGGGTCAGGGTGAACTTGACCGTGTGGTCGTCGATTTTTTCGACGCTTTTGAGCAGTTCTTTGAAGCCCATGCTTTCAAAGTACGGGAAGCCCACGCTCGACAGCTTGTGCCACGGGTGATTCGGGTCCAGCTGACGCTGGAAGCTCCAGACCACGTCGTCGGCGTTCATGTCGCGGGTCGGCTTGAAGTATTCGGTGGTGTGAAACTTGACACCTTGGCGCAGGTGGAACGTGTAGGTCAGGCCGTCTTCACTGATTTCCCAGGTGTCTGCCAGGGCCGGAACGATTTCCGTGGTGCCGGGCTTGAAGTCCACCAGGCGGTTGAAGATGGTTTCGGCCACAGCGTCCGCCGTGACTGCAGTTGTGTACTGGACCATATCGAAGCCTTCCGGACTGGCTTCGGTGCAGACCACCAAGGGTTTGGCCGAGACGCCGATGGCGGCGCTCAACAACGCAGCCGCGATGGCCGCACGTAGGGGAAGCATTTTCATCGATAACCCTCTGCAATCGGTTGAAGACAAAAACCGAACGGCCGACTCATCATGAGTCAGCCGTCGGCTGGCGTTTTTTACAGGATGTTGAATGGAATCGTGGTCACGAGACGGAACTCGTTGATGCTGCCGTCAGCCTGGTTTTCGCTGGCGCGGTGAGCGGTGTAGGTGCCGCGAATCGTGGTGGCTTTGAGTGGCCCGCTCTGTACGGCATAGGTCGCGCCGACGCCGTATTCATAGTGGTGCTCGCCGTCCATCGCCTGCACGCCATCGTAGCCGCCACCCTTGTAGTGAGTGCCGTCGATGCCCCAGCCGCGTGCCTGGTAGATGTTGAACTTCAGGCCCGGTACGCCGTATTCGGCCATGTTGATGCCGTAGGAAATCTGGAAGGATTTCTCGTTCGGGCCGTTGAAGTCCGAGAGCAGGGAGTTGGCCAGGTAGATACCGTTGGTTTCGTGCAGGTAGTCGAAGTACTCGTTACCGTTCACTTCCTGATACGAGAAGGTCAGGGTGTGCGCCAGGTGAGTCAGGCCGAACGACAGAGAGTAGGTGTCGTTGTCGATGTCGCCCAGCAGCTTTTTGCCTTCGTCGACAGTCTTGTAGTAGTTCAGGCCGGTGGTCAGGCTCAGTACGGAGCTGTCACCCAGTACGTGGGTAGCGCCGAAGTAGTACTGGTTCCACAGGTCTTCAGCCTGAGTGCCCCACAGGCTGGTGGTCAGACTGGCGAACGGCTGGTACGAGATACCGGCGGTGTTCACGTGGTCGGCTTCAGCGTCGATGCTGCCGTATTCGGAGCGGAACTTGCTGAGGCTTTCTTCGGTACGTGGCGAAACGCGGTCGAAGGTGGCCAGGTCGAAGGACAGGTTGTTCAGTTCTTCGCTGTGGATCGCGATACCTTCGAAGCTCGATGGCAGCGGACGGTTGCCGATCACATCGACCTGCGGGCTGCTGAAGTTCATGCGGCCGGCGGTCAGAGTGGTGTTGGATATGCGCGCCTTGACGTTGGCCAGGCCCAGTTTGCTCCATTGACCGACGGCGTCACCGCCTTCACGGGTCAGGGTACGGTTGTTGCCCGCGCCTGGACGGGTGCCCGGTGCGCCGCCGTTGTTGGAAGCGAGGTTCTCGCGATCACGCTCCAGCGCAATGGCGTTGTACGCAGCCACTTCGGTGCTGAAACCGACAGTACCTTCGGTGAAGCCCGAGTTGTACTTGATGATCGTGCCTTGCACCCAGTTGATACGGCGGTCGGTTTCGGTCGATTGGCCGTTCTTGCGATAGGCGAACTTGCCGCCGCGCTTGAGTTGCTCGTTGGCGTACCAGTTACGGGTCGAACCGCTGATCGATTGACCTTCGAGGAAGCCAGTGGCTTCGGCCTGGGCACTTTTCTCGTTGACGGACACCGGAGTGAACGCCTGGCTTTGGGTTTCCGCATAAGCCGTGGCGGTGATGCTGCTGATGGCCAAGGCCAGTATCGCGGTGCTGCTCAGTTTCATGGGTGAAGCTCCTTTACTTTCTTTTTATGCCGGCTTTTTTTGGTATGCCGGTTATTGGTTTAGAACTCATTCACACATCGCAAACGTTTGCAAAAGGCCGGATTGGCGAATTTCGGCAAAGCGCTTGCGTGAGGGGCTAGACAGCGCCCCCCAGCGTTGCGGCTATTCGTCTGGTTTAATCGATACCGACACCCGAGAACACGTTGCGACCGAACGGGCTGACTTTGAACCCTTCGATCCTGGCGCTTAACGGTTGGTTGACCGTCGAGTGGGCGACAGGCGTGATCGGCACTTGTTGTTTAAGCAATTGCTGAGCCTGTTTGTAGAGCACGGTGCGCTGGTCGCGGTCAGTGACGACCTTGGCCTGTTTGATCAGCTTGTCGTAAGCCGGATCGCACCACATGGAGTAGTTGTTGCCGCCGATGGCATCGCAGCTGTACAGCGTGCCGAGCCAGTTGTCCGGATCGCCGTTGTCACCGGTCCAGCCGATCAGACTGATGTCGTGCTCGCCGTTCTTGGTGCGCTTGATGTACTCGCCCCATTCGTAGCTGACGATTTTTACTTTCAGACCGATCTTGGCCCAGTCAGCCTGGAGCATTTCGGCCATCAGTTTGGCGTTGGGGTTGTACGGACGCTGCACCGGCATCGCCCACAGGGTGATTTCGGTGCCTTCTTTGACACCGGCAGCCTTGAGCAGCTCTTTGGCTTTTTCCGGGTTGTAGGCGGCGTCTTTGATGCTGTCGTCGTAGGACCATTGGGTCGGTGGCATGGCGTTGACGGCCAGTTGACCGGCGCCTTGATAAACAGCGTTGAGAATCCCTTGTTTATTTACCGCCATGTCCAGCGCCTGACGCACTTCGAGCTGGTCGAAGGGTTTGTGGCGCACGTTATAGGCGATGTAGCCGAGGTTGAAACCCGGCTTGGAGATCAGTTGCAGTTTCGGGTCGGCCTTCAGCGCTTCAACATCGGCAGGGCGCGGATGCAGGGTGATCTGGCATTCGCCGGCCTTGAGCTTCTGCACGCGCACCGAGGCGTCGGTGTTGATCGCGAAGATCAGGTTGTCGAGTTTGACCCGGCTCGGATCCCAGTAATGTTTATTACCGGTGTAACGAATGTTCGAGTCTTTCTGATAACTCTTGAACACGAACGGCCCGGTGCCGATCGGTTTCTGGTTGATGTCGCTCGGCTTGCCTTCGGCCAGCAGTTTGTCGGCGTATTCGGCGGACAGGATGGCGGCGAAGCTCATGGCGATGTTCTGAATGAACGCGGCGTCGACGCTGTTGAGCGTGAACTCCACGGTCAGCGGCCCGGTCTTTTCGACCTTGGCGATGTTCTTGTTCAGGCTCATCCCGTTGAAGTACGGGAACTCGGTTGGATAAGCCTTACGGAAGGGCTGCTGTGCATCCAGCATGCGATTAAACGTGAACAACACGTCATCGGCGTTAAAGTCGCGGGTCGGTTTGAAGTACGGCGTTGTATGAAACTTCACACCTTCACGTAAGTGAAAGGTGTATTTCAGGCCATCCTCGGAAATATCCCACGTGGTTGCCAGGCCCGGGACGACATTGGTCGCGCCTTTTTCGAACTCGACCAGACGGTTGTAGATCGGTTCGGCGGCGTCGTTATCGGTCGCTGTCGTGTACTGCGCGGTATCGAAACCCGCCGGGCTGCCTTCAGAGCAGAACACCAGACTTTTGCTGGCGGCGAAACTGGTGGACGCGGCGGCCATCAGGCCGGCGCCCAGCAATGCGGAAAAAATCAAGGTATGGCGCATGACGCTCCCTCTTTTTTAGTGTTGTTCAATGCGCCGCCGTCCCATCCTGAGACGTTTGGCTGCATCGAGCTCAAACCAGTACGTACGGCAAACCGGTGGCCCACGCAGAAACTGGTCAGTACCCGACGGTAGGGGCCGCGGTCCTGGCAGTAAATGCGTAAATGCCTTAAAGCTCGTAGGAAAAGGCGACGCGTCCTATACCACTGTGGTAATCCGCAGCGGAATTGGCTGTAGGCAATTTCCTAACTTCCCGGCAGGTAAAACAACGGCGACGTCAAAAACGTCGCCGTTGCAGTGCCTTATTTGCTGACGCTGACGCCGTAGAAGGAGTTCAAGCCGAATGGGCTGATCTTGAAGTCCTGCACGTTGGCGCGCATGGGTTGGTACACCGTCGAGTGAGCGATAGGTGTCATTGGAACTGCATCTTTGAGGACGTGTTGCGCCTGTTTGTACAGTTCGGTGCGCTTGCCCTGATCGGTCGTGCGCTTGGCTTCTTTGACGAGGCCGTCGAACTTCTTGTCGCACCACTTGGAGAAGTTGTTGCCGCTGAGCGAGTCGCAACCGAACAGCACGTTCAGCCAGTTGTCCGGATCACCATTGTCACCGCTCCAGCCAATGATCATGGCCTGGTTCTCGCCACCTTTGGAGCGCTTGATGTACTCGCCCCACTCGTAGCTGGTGATCTTCACTTTCAAGCCGATCTTGGCCCAGTCGGACTGGAGCATTTCGGCCATCAGTTTGGCGTTGGGGTTGTACGGACGCTGCACCGGCATCGCCCACAGCACGATCTCGGTCCCTTCCTTGACGCCGGCTTCCTTGAGCAGCTGTTTGGCTTTCTCAGGATCGTACTTGGCATCTTTGATGGTGGTGTCGTAAGACCATTGGGTCGGCGGCATGGCGTTGACCGCCAGTTGGCCTGCGCCCTGGTAAACCGAATCGATGATCTGCGGCTTGTTCACTGCCATGTCCAGCGCCTGACGTACGCGCAGGTCTGCCAGCGGGTTGGCCTCGTTGCTGCCCTTGACCTTGTCCATCACGTTGTAGGCGATGTAACCCAGGTTGAAACCAGCCTGGTCAGGCATCTTCAGGGTCTTGTCTTCTTTCAGCGCTTTCAGGTCGGCCGGACGCGGGAACAGGGTGACCTGGCACTCGTTCTTTTTCAGCTTCTGAATACGCACCGACGGGTCGGTGGTGATCGCGAAGATCAGGTTGTCGATCTTCACGTCTTCAGGCTTCCAGTAGTCCTTGTTGCCGGTGTAACGGATGTTGGAATCTTTCTGGTAGCTCTTGAACACGAACGGACCAGTGCCGATCGGCTTCTGGTTGATGTCGGCAGCCTTGCCTTCCTTGAGCAGCTGGGCAGCGTACTCGGCGGACTGTACCGAGGCGAAGCTCATCGCCATGTTCTGGATGAACGCGGCATCAACTTCTTTCAGAGTGAACTTGACGGTGTGGTCGTCGACTTTATCGATCTTGGTGATGTTGGTGTCCATCCCCATGTCGGTGAAGTACGGGAATTCGGTCGGGTACGCCTTACGGAACGGGTCATCCTTGTTAATCATGCGATTGAAGGTGAACAGCACGTCGTCGGCGTTGAACTCACGAGTCGGCTTGAAATACGGGGTGGTGTGGAATTTGACGCCTTCGCGCAGGTGGAAGGTGTACGTCAGGCCGTCATCGGAAATGTCCCACTTGGTCGCCAGACCAGGAATCACAGCGGTGCCGCCGCGCTCGAACTGGGTCAGACGGTTGAACATGGTTTCGGCTGAGGCGTCGAAGTCGGTTCCGGTGGTGTACTGGCCTGGGTCGAAACCGGCCGGGCTGCCTTCGGAGCAGAACACCAGGTTAGTCGCAGCGGATGCGAAAGGTGCGGAGGCTAACAAGCCTGCGCCGACTAAAAACGGAATGACCGCGTGTTTAAGCATGTTGGCCTCATGATTTGTTGTCATTTTTTAGTTGTGAGGTACGACCTCGTGAGTCGTGCCTGCGGATACTTATGCAGGGGCCATACCCATTGCAAGATCCAGAGTGACTGCCGGCCTCAAAGCGTGGCACGAACGTACCTTAATGTCGCATCTGTATAACTTCTGACGCATTTGACCGTTTGCGGGCGGTTTTTACGGTGCAAATGAAGCCCCAAAACGGTGCGTTGGTCACGTTGTGCGCGCCGCCTTGGGGCTTGGTGTTACTTATTTATACCCACGCCATAGAAGGGGGTTAGACCGAACGGGCTGATCCGGAAGTCAGTGACTTCCTTGCGCAGCGGTTGGAACACCGTGGAGTTGGCAATCGGCGTGATCGGCACTTGCTGTTTAAGGATCAGTTGCGCCTGTTGATAGAGTTTTACCCGTTGATCTTTGTCGGTGGCCAACTTGGCCTGTTGCACCAGGTTGTCGTAGGCCGGATCGCACCATTTGGCGTAGTTGCTGCCTTTTACCGCCGCGCAGCTGTAGAGCACGCCCAGCCAGTTGTCCGGGTCACCGTTGTCACCTGTCCAACCATAAATCATGGCGTCGTGTTCGCCATTTTTCGCGCGTTTGATGTACTCGCCCCATTCATAGCTGACGATGTTGGCCTTGATGCCGATTTTCTCCCAATCCTGCTGGATCATCTGTGCCGACATCCGCGCATTCGGGTTTGAGGCGCGTTGCACTGTCATTGCCCAGAGGTTGATGGTTGTACCCGGCGCAACCCCTGCTTCTTTCAGTAGCACCCGCGCTTTTATCGGGTCGTAGGGGGCGTCCTTGATGTTCGTGTCATACGACCATTGCGCTGGCGGCAAAGCGTTTTGGGCCAACTGGCCGGCGCTTTGGTAAACGGCTTTGATGATTGCCGGTTTGTCGATGGCCATGTCCAGCGCCTGTCGAACCTTGAGCTGGTCGAGAGGGGCGTGGGTGGTGTTGTAGGCGAGGAAACCGAGGTTGAAACCGGCCTGCTTGAGCACACGCAGGTTCGGGTCTTTTTCCATCACTTCGATGTCGGCCGGGCGCGGGTAGCCGCTGACCTGGCATTCGCCGGCCTTGAGCTTCTGCAGGCGCACGGCGGCGTCGGGAGTGATCGAGAAAATCAGGTTATCGATCTGCACGTCTTCGGGTTTCCAGTAGGCCGTGTTGGCGGCGTAGCGGATTTGCGAATCCTTTTGGTAGCGCTTGAACACGAACGGGCCGGTGCCGATCGGCTTCTGGTTGAGGTCGGCGGCTTTGCCTTCCTTCAACAGTTGCGCGGCGTATTCAGCTGATTGCACCGAGGCGAAGCTCATGGCGAGGTTTTGCACGAACGCGGCGTCGACGTTGTTGAGGTTGAAGCGCACGGTCTGGTCGTCGAGTTTTTCTACCGATTTGATTGTGGTGTTCAGGCCCATGTCGGTGAAGTGGGGGGACTCGGCGGGGTAGGCCTTGCGGAAGGCGTTGTCCGGGTCGAGGAGGCGCTGGAAGGTGAACAGCACGTCGTCGGCGTTGAAGTCGCGGGTCGGTTTGAAGTAGTCGGTGGTGTGGAATTTTACGTTTTGGCGCAGGTGGAAGGTGTATTGCAGGCCATCGTTGGATATGTCCCATTTTGTTGCCAGGCCGGGTTCGATGTCGGTGCCGCCGCGTTTGAATTGGGTCAGGCGGTTGAAGACGGTTTCGGCGGAGGCGTCGAAGTCGGTGCCGCTGGTGTATTGGCTGGGGTCGAAGCCTGCCGGGCTGGCTTCGGAGCAGTAGACCAGGGTTGTGGCGGCGTTTGCCAGTGGGGCGGTTGTGGCCAGGGCCAGGGAGATCAAGAGCGGTTTTAGGGTGAATCTTGGCATGGAGTCCCCGGGGAGATTGGAGGTGGTTGTTGGTTGAGGTTAGCGGGGAATAGCGGGGTATCGGAAATATCGTTTTTCTCGGGGGAGTGTCTATCTCGGTATATCTGGGCGTTTTTTTATTGGGTACATATCCGTTGCTGCGGTTAGGGCTGCTTAGGGTTCCGCCCTTACGGCGGGTCACTTTTTCCAGACGCCGAAAAAGTAACCAAAAAGGCTTGCTCCTGCGTGCGGCCCGCTCGCTGGGGCTCGGGGTTCCTTCGCTGCGGGATCGATCCGGGCGCAGCGTCTCCGGTTTGCTTCGCTGCACCTACTCCCGCTGTGTTTGGCTGCGCCAAACGGTCGCTGCGCTCCCACGCCCGGATCAATCCCTCCACTCAGCCTTCCGACGTCGCCCGTGGATCAAGATCAAGAGCAGGCGAGCTGACACTCGGCCTATTGAGTGGTGAAGAGCGGGTGGTCGGCTTTGGTTTTTTGGTGGATTCGCCCCTCACCCCAGCCCTCTCCCTAAGGAGAGGGAGCCGATTTGTGGGCTTTTCAAAATCTGAGTTCAACGCGGTATTGCACGTCGGCGTAACTCTTCCAAACACCACGGTCAGTCCCCTCTCCCTCTGGGAGAGGGCTAGGGTGAGGGGCTTTTGATCTGTTTCAGAATCTGGATTCGACTCGGTATTTCAAGTCGGCGTATCTGTCCCAAACACCACGGTCAGTCCCCTCTCCCTCTGGGAGAGGGCTAGGGTGAGGGTTGGCTTTTGGCTGTTTAAATCTGTGTCAGATAACCAGAACCTTCCCACAAGGTTTTCAGGTTTTCAGGTTGTCCGTCGGACGTCGGCTCTCTAGGCTCTGGGTGTCGCTGAATGTTCAGTGATCGGGTGTGAGAACCCGCCGAGCTTGAAACTAGCACCAGTAAGACCATAATTGCGGCCGGCTTATTTGCTGTCGCAATGCCTTATGGCGGCTGTGTGCGGGCAGACTTCGGTCTGGCCGGTTTTCTGCTCACCGGTTTCTCACTCCGCACATAGCTGCCACCCTTTGCCACGTGAGAAATGGCTGAGGGTGGCTCGAATGACGAGCAGATTTTCATGAAAGATAAAATTGTCCCCGATCCACCACTCGAATCCACATCCCCACTCGAAGACGCCATCCGCGCCGACGACCAGATCAAAACCCGCGAAGCCATCAAACGCGCCCTGGATTTCTACCTCAGCCCCGAACCTATCAAGCCTCGCCAACCCAGCACGATGTTCCTGATCCAGCCAAACATCGACACCGAAAGCCTGCTGGCGCATGCCTGTGAATCACTGGCGTCGGCGAACACCCTTATCGGTAACTTTGCCGATCAGTTGGGCCGGCCCGAGCGTAATACGGCGTTGGCGATTCAGCAGATCATTATGCTGGCCGAGTTGGCGGTGAATCGGGCGCTGGATCGGGTTGATCCGCAGACCTGAGACCGCGTTATCGTTCATCGCGAGCAGGCTCACTCCTACAGGGGAATGCATTCCAAATTGTAGGAGTGAGCCTGCTCGCGATGGCGACGGAACATTCAACACAAAATTTGTGGGCACAAAAAAACCGCCAATCATTCACCGATCGGCGGCTTTTTATTCAGCCCACATCAAATCACTGCATCAACACTTCAATCGAACCATCAGCGGTCATGCTGACTTGGCTCGTACCCGCTTCAACTTCCGGCGTAACCGGCGCGGAATCCATGGCCGCCGCTTTCATCATCATCGGTGCGCGCAGGTACGGCTGCGGATAACCGTTGCTGTTGAGGTTCAGGTTGACGATTTTGTAGCCCTTGCCGCCCAGTGCGTCGGTGGCCAGTTGGGCGCGGGCCTTGAAGGCGGTCACTGCTTCTTTGAGCAACTGGTCTTCACTGGATTTGCGGGTCGGGTCGGCGATGGCGAAGTCCATGCCGCCCATTTTCAGGTCGCCCAGCAGTTCGCCGGTGAGTTTGGACAGGGCGGCGAAGTCGGCGCTTTCCAGGCGCAGTTCGGCGCGTTCACGCCAGCCGGTGATCTTCTGGCCTTTGGTGTCGTAGATCGGGTAGCTGTTGCGGCTGCCTTGGCGCAGAGTGATGTCTTTGACTTGCTTGGCCTGGGCCAAGGCCTTGTTCATGGTGGTGCTGACGTCTGCGGCGAGTTTCGCCGGGTCGGTGTTTTGCTCTTCGGTGTAGAGGGTGACGATCATCAGGTCGCGGGCGACTTCCGTGCTGACTTCGGCGCGCAGGGAAATCTGGTTGTAGTGCAGCTCATCGGCGGCCAGGGCCGGAAGGCTGGCGACGCTGCCGACGGTCAGGGCGAGAAGGGCGGCGCTGCGGCGAAATGTGTGCATGAAAGCTCCTTGATGAGGGCGCAGGTGATGGTTCGGGGGCCTGCGTGAAACCATCAGACTCTAGCTTTTATGATCCGGTTCGCCCAGTTACAACTTCTATACAGATGGCCGGGGCTGCTGCGCAGCCAATCGCGAGCAGGCTCCCTCCCACAGGGGAATGCATTTCAAAGGTGGGAGCGAGCCTGCTCGCGAAGAGGCCCTTATAGCCGCCGAAGATGTTTTCGCCATGTGGTCGTTTGCCGCACTTTCGCCTCTCAAGGCCGCGCGTTGGTTATACTCCGTGCGATCCGCCTGGAGCGCTCATCAGGAGAGCTCATGCTCGCCCCCGTACAACTGACTTCCGCCACTCGCCAGAACCTCTGGCGGCTGACTTTCATCCGCACCCTGGTGCTCGCCGCGCAGGCTGGCTCCGTAGGCCTGGCCTACTGGCTGCAATTGTTGCCGTTGCCGTGGGTGCAACTGGCGATGACCCTCGGCTGCTCGACGCTGCTTTGCGTGTTCACCGCCGTGCGTCTGCGTACTTCGTGGCCGGTCACCGAGCTTGAATATGCGCTGCAACTGGCCTGTGATCTGGTGATCCACAGTGCGCTGCTGTACTTCTCCGGTGGTTCGACCAACCCCTTTGTTTCCTATTATCTGGTGCCGCTGACCATCGCTGCGGTGACGCTGCCATGGCGCTATTCGGTGATTCTCTCCGGCATCGCGCTGGCGCTGTACACCGTGATGCTGACGCGTTTCTATCCGCTGGAAACCCTGCCAGTAGCCCGCGAGAACTTGCAGATCTACGGCATGTGGCTGAGCTTCGCGCTCGCAGCGGCGGTGATTACGTTTTTCGCGGCACGCATGGCTGAAGAGCTGCGCCGTCAGGAAGAATTGCGTGCGATCCGCCGTGAAGAAGGCCTGCGCGATCAGCAATTGCTCGCCGTCGCCACCCAGGCCGCTGGCGCCGCCCATGAACTTGGCACACCGCTGGCGACCATGAGCGTGTTGCTCAAGGAGATGCAGCAGGATCATCCCGACCCCATGCTGCAGGATGATCTGAAGGTGCTGCAGGATCAGGTCAAACTCTGCAAGGAAACCTTGCAACAACTGGTGCGTGCCGCCGAAGCCAATCGTCGCTTGGCCGTCGAGATGCAGGACGTCACCGACTGGCTCGACGAAGCGCTGAACCGCTGGCACCTGATGCGTCCGGAGGCCAGTTATCGCTTCCACCGCCTCGGCCAGGGCACCGTGCCGCGCATGGCGCCGCCGCCGGATCTGACTCAGGCGCTGTTGAATCTGCTCAACAACGCCGCCGATGCCTGCCCGGAAAATCTCAAAGTGACTCTGGACTGGGACGTCGAGAACCTGACCATCAGCATTCGTGACCACGGCGCCGGTGTGCCGCTGGCCATCGCCGAACAGATCGGCAAACCGTTTTTTACCACCAAGGGCAAAGGTTTCGGCCTGGGCCTGTTTTTGAGCAAGGCCAGCGTGACACGCGCCGGCGGCTCAGTGAAACTCTATAGTCATGAGGAAGGCGGCACGCTCACCGAGCTGCGCCTGCCCCACGGCGCCCGAGGAGACCAACATGAGTGACGAAATCCAAGTCGAAGGCGAAGAACTGCCGCATTTGCTGCTGGTCGACGACGACGCAACGTTTACCCGAGTGATGGCCCGCGCGATGGCTCGTCGTGGCTTTCGCGTCAGTACTGCCGGCTCGGCCGAAGAAGGCCTGACCATTGCCCAGGCCGATCTGCCTGATTACGCTGCGCTCGACCTGAAAATGGACGGCGACTCCGGTCTGGTGCTGCTGCCCAAGCTGCTGGAGCTGGACCCGGAAATGCGCGTGGTGATCCTTACCGGTTATTCGAGCATTGCCACCGCGGTCGAAGCGATCAAGCGCGGCGCCTGCAATTACCTGTGCAAACCGGCCGATGCCGACGACGTGCTGGCCGCGTTGTTGTCCGAGCACGCCGACCTCGACAGTCTGGTGCCGGAAAACCCGATGTCGGTTGACCGCTTGCAGTGGGAGCACATTCAGCGTGTGCTGACCGAGCACGAAGGCAACATCTCCGCCACTGCCCGTGCCTTGGGCATGCACCGCCGCACCCTGCAGCGCAAACTGCAGAAGCGCCCGGTTCGTCGCTGAACCTGCGCTGAACGACTATCGCCAGCCCTCGCGATAAAACGCACCGATCATCTATGATCGGTGCGTGTCTGTTCTTTTCTATATTGAGCCTTATCCATGAATCAGAACGCTGAATATTCCGCGGTCAACGATGCTGTGCGCGGACAGTTTTTTCGCAAGGTGTGGGCGATCATCACGCCGTACTGGCGCAGTGAAGAGAAGGGCAAGGCCTGGACGCTGCTGATTGCGGTGATCGCCCTGTCGTTGCTCAGTGTGGGCATCTCGGTGTGGTTCAACACCTGGTACAAGGATTTCTACAACGCCCTGCAAAAGAAGGACGAAGCGGCGTTCTGGCGCTTGATTCTGTATTTTTGCGGCATTGCGGCCGTGGCGATTATCGGTGCGGTGTACAGGCTCTATCTGACGCAGATGCTGACGATTCGCTGGCGGGCCTGGCTCACTGAAAAGCATTTCTCGCGTTGGCTTGCCGACAAGAATTACTACCAGTTGGAGCAGGGCGGTTACACCGATAACCCGGACCAGCGTATTTCCGAGGACCTCAACAACTTCACCTCCAACACCCTCGAACTGGGTATCGGCCTGCTGCGCAATATCGTCAGTCTGGTGTCGTTCTCGATCATTTTGTGGGGCGTGTCGGGTAGCATCGAAATCTATGGCGTCACCATTCCCGGCTACATGTTCTGGTGTGTGCTGGTGTATGCGGTGGTGGGCAGCTGGCTGACGCATTTGATTGGTCGTCGCTTGATCGGACTGAACAACCAACAACAACGTTTCGAAGCTGACCTGCGTTTTTCCATGGTGCGGATTCGCGAGAATGCCGAAAGCATCGCGTTGTACAACGGAGAGCCGAACGAAAATCGTCGTCTGAGCGCCCGCTTCGGCAATGTCTGGCACAACTTCTGGGACATCATGAAAGTGTCCAAGCGCCTGACGTTCTTCACCGCCGGTTACAGCCAGGCAGCGATCATCTTCCCGTTCATCGTGGCTTCGCCGCGTTACCTTGCCGGCAAGATCGAACTCGGCGAACTGATGCAGATCAGCTCGGCATTCGGCAACGTTCAAGAGAGTTTCAGCTGGTTTATCAGTGCTTATCAGAGCCTTGCTGCGTGGCGCGCTACCTGTGATCGTCTGCTGAGTTTCCGCCAGGCCATGACCGACAACGAGCAACGCGTGCCGGCCATCGATGTGCAGAATCAGGGCAGTGAATTGAAGGTGCACAAACTGGGGCTGGATCTGGCCGATGGCCGTCATCTGCTGACCAGCGCAGACATGACCGTCGAACCGGGTGAGCGGGTGATGCTCAGCGGGCGATCTGGCAGCGGCAAGTCGACCTTGCTGCGGGCGATGGGCCATTTGTGGCCTGCGGGCCACGGCAACATTCGTTTGCCGGCAGCGCGGTATCTGTTCTTGCCGCAAAAGCCGTATCTGCCGATCGGCACGCTGCGCGAGGCGTTGAGTTATCCACAACCGGGCGACACCTACGCGCCGGAACGTTATGCACAAGTGCTGGAAACCTGCCGTCTGCCGCATCTGGTCGCGCGGCTGGACGAGGCCAATCACTGGCAACGCATGCTCTCGCCGGGCGAGCAGCAACGTTTGGCCTTCGCCCGTGCGCTGCTTTACGCACCGCAGTGGCTGTACATGGATGAAGCGACGTCGGCGATGGATGAGGAAGATGAAGCGACGCTGTATCAGGCGCTGATTGACCAGTTGCCGGGGCTGAGCATTGTCAGTGTCGGCCATCGCAGCAGCTTGAAACGTTTCCATCCACGGCACGTGCGGATCGACAGCGGGCATTTGGTTGAGCAAACCGTGACTGCCTGATCACCGCTAAACCCCTGCAGGAGTGAGCCTGCTCGCGATAGCGTTGGGTCAGTCACATTGATGCTGAATGTGCGGACGTCATCGCGAGCAGGCTCACTCCTACATAAAGCGATGTAAACCGGAAAGTGATCGTACAACCCGCTTGAGCTATGATGCCCACAAGCCGAATTTTCGAGACAAGATGCACACCATGGAAAACCTGATCGACACCCCGCGTCTCCCACGCAAGCGCCGCAGCCTGGCCCAGGAACTGGTGACGGTGCTGAGCGAGCAGATCCGCGATGGCCTGCTCAAACGCGGTGACAAACTGCCTACCGAGTCGGCAATCATGGAAGCCCATGGCGTCAGCCGCACCGTGGTGCGCGAGGCGATTTCCCGTTTGCAGGCTGCTGGCCAGGTGGAAACCCGCCACGGCATCGGCACCTTCGTACTCGACACGCCGAGCCCGAGTGGTTTTCGTATCGACCCGGCCACTGTCGTCACCCTGCGTGATGTGCTGGCCATTCTCGAGTTACGTATCAGCCTCGAAGTGGAATCTGCCGGCCTTGCCGCGCAACGTCGCAGCCCCGAGCAACTGGCGACCATGCGCGCCGCGCTCGATGCGCTCAACGAAAGTGCAGCCCACGCCAGCGATGCTGTGGCGTCGGACTTTGCTTTTCACCTGGAAATCGCGCTGTCCACCGGCAACCGCTATTTCACCGACATCATGACCCACCTGGGCACCAGCATCATTCCGCGTACGCGGCTGAACTCGGCGCGGCTGGCCCATGATGATCAACAGCACTACATGGGGCGCCTGAGCCGTGAACACGAAGAAATCTGTCAGGATTCCGATGCGGCGCGTGCGGCGATGCGTCTGCACCTGACCAACAGCCGCGAAAGACTGCGCCAGGCACATGAAGAGGCGCAGGCGCAGGGGTGACGGGTAATTAAAGCTCGAGTTGAACTGTCAGCACTGGCGACTCCGAAATATTACTGGCGCGGGTAACGCTGTAGCGAAGGCTGGCGGTTGCACCTGGAACGAGTTTTTTCTCAAAAAACATCTTTGGGAATGGCGAAGAGCAGTAGCTTTCCTACCGTCGCTGCAGTCAATGTGGTTTGGTCTTTGAAGTTGTTGCCGGTAGTAGTTTCTACGTGCAGCGTAACTACGTCTCCGACAGCTGAGTTGTCGTAGGTCACTTCGCCGTGAGCTTTTCCCTCCAACTTCCCGACATAAAGAACTCCTTTAACTGCTTCTCGGAGTACTGGTGCTGCGAGCTTTTACTTGTGCATTCATGAGTAAATTCCTTTTCGTTATCTCTTCTAACCGTTTTAGGGGCGCAAGCGACGGCATGCGCTGTCGGAGCCGGTTCGTTAGCTCCTGCGTCATTAACGCCAAATCCGTGATCGCCTGGCACCTGTAAGAAATACCAGTTCCGACGAACGGTAATCGCTCCCGCACGACCTCGTTCAGCCCTCGATCCGCAACCTCAACACCTGCGAAAACGGCTCCATACTCGACTCATCGCAAAACTTGTAGCGCAATTCAACCTCTCTGTTCAGGTACGGACGTAGCACCTCTTTAGGCAACTGCAACTCGATCCCCGTCAGTTTTTCCATCTCGTCCTCGGCATCGTCCCAGGTGCCAGTGTCCACTTCCTCGCCTGCCCATTCCGGCTCTTCCGGGTCTTCACCGAGAATCGGGTAGACGCTCCAGTTCGCCGGAAAATCGCTGGAGTCCGGGACTTGTACGATCAATACATCGGGTAGCGCGGATAGCTGAAGGGTGAGGGGGGCAGAGGCAGAAGAGGCGATTTGCGCGAGGGTCGGTGCAGCATAATTCACAAACATTTCGGTTTCCTTCGAAGGTCCGCCACGATCCTTCGTGGCAGTCGTCGCACCTTACCCGGCGTTTCTCCAACGCTCAGTAAACGAATCTTGACCAGACATTTCCGCGCTAGAACCCTTTAAACACGGGCTTTTGCGACGATTTCTGCCAAGCCTTAAACAGCTTTGTCCGACAAAAAAACACCCACAACGATGAAATGCAGTTGACGGTTATTATTTAAGTTGTACGATGACCTACAACTTCAGCGAAGGCTGAACGGACCAATCACAAAAAACGTTGCTACCAGGGTGTTCGAATAATGAATCCACAAGAACTGAAGTCCATCCTCTCTGCCGGCCTGCTGTCTTTCCCGGTGACCGATTTCAACGCGCAGGGCGATTTCAACCGCGCCGGCTACATCAAACGTCTGGAGTGGCTGGCTCCGTATGGCGCTTCAGCCTTGTTCGCCGCCGGCGGCACCGGTGAGTTCTTCTCCCTGGCTGCCAGCGAGTACTCGGAAATCATCAAGACTGCCGTCGACACCTGTGAAACCAGCGTGCCGATCCTCGCCGGTGTCGGTGGTTCGACCCGTCAGGCCATCGAATACGCTCAGGAAGCCGAGCGTCTGGGCGCCAAAGGTCTGTTGCTGCTGCCGCACTACCTGACCGAAGCGAGCCAGGACGGTGTTGCCGCTCACGTTGAAGCCGTGTGCAAATCGGTCAACATCGGCGTAGTCGTTTACAACCGCAACGTTTGCCGCCTGACCGCGCCGCTGCTGGAACGTCTGGCCGAGCGCTGCCCGAATCTGATCGGGTACAAGGACGGTCTGGGCGATATCGAGTTGATGGTGTCGATCCGTCGCCGCCTCGGTGATCGCTTCAGCTATCTGGGTGGCCTGCCGACCGCCGAAGTCTATGCCGCCGCCTACAAGGCGCTGGGCGTACCGGTTTACTCTTCGGCGGTGTTCAACTTCATCCCGAAAACCGCGATGGACTTCTACCACGCGATCGCCCGTGAAGATCACACCACCGTCGGCAAGATCATCGACGACTTCTTCCTGCCGTACCTGGATATCCGTAACCGCAAGGCCGGTTATGCCGTGAGCATCGTCAAGGCAGGCGCGAAAATCGCCGGCTATGACGCAGGCCCGGTGCGGGCGCCGCTGACCGATCTGACCGGTGAAGAGTACGAAATGCTCGCCGCGCTGATCGACAAGCAAGGTGCGCAGTAACACCCGATAAAAGCGAGGCCGCTGAGCAATCAGCGGCTTTTTGCGTGAAGGCTTTGAGATGTGAGGGCTGCCCCTGTGACAACTGCAAAACGCTACGACAACTACATCAACGGCGAATGGGTTGCCGGTGCCGACTACTCGGCCAACATCAACCCGTCCGAACTGAGCGACACCATCGGCGATTACGCCAAGGCTGATCTGACTCAGGTTCACGCCGCCATCGACGCTGCCCGCGCGGCATTCCCGGCGTATTCGACTTCGGGTATTCAGGCCCGTCACGATTCGCTGGATAAAGTCGGCACGGAAATCCTCGCCCGTCGTGAAGAGCTCGGCACCCTGCTGGCCCGGGAAGAGGGCAAGACCCTGCCTGAAGCCATCGGTGAAGTGACCCGCGCCGGTAACATCTTCAAATTCTTCGCCGGTGAATGTCTGCGCCTGTCAGGCGACTACGTGCCGTCGGTGCGTCCGGGCGTCAATGTTGAAGTGACTCGCGAAGCACTGGGCGTGGTTGGTCTGATCACTCCGTGGAACTTCCCGATCGCCATTCCTGCATGGAAAATCGCGCCAGCCTTGGCCTACGGCAACTGCGTGGTGTTGAAACCGGCCGATCTGGTACCGGGTTGTGCGTGGGCACTGGCGGAAATCATCTCCCGCGCAGGCTTCCCGGCCGGCGTGTTCAACCTGGTGATGGGCAGCGGTCGTGTGGTTGGCGATGCGCTGGTGCAGAGCCCGAAAGTCGACGGCATCAGCTTCACCGGTTCGGTGGGCGTGGGTCGTCAGATCGCGGTCAACTGTGTCTCGCGTCAGGCCAAGGTTCAGCTGGAAATGGGCGGCAAGAACCCGCAGATCATTCTCGACGACGCCGACCTCAAACAAGCGGTCGAGCTGTCGGTGCAGAGCGCGTTCTACTCCACCGGTCAGCGTTGCACCGCGTCGAGCCGTTTGATCGTCACCGCCGGGATTCACGACAAGTTTGTTGAAGCCATGGCCGAGCGCATGAAGTCGATCAAGGTCGGCCACGCACTGAAATCCGGCACCGATATTGGTCCAGTTGTTTCGCAAGCGCAGCTGGAACAGGACATGAAGTACATCGATATAGGCCAGTCCGAAGGTGCGCGTCTGGTCAGCGGCGGCGGTCTGGTAACTTGCGACACCGAGGGTTACTTCCTCGCGCCAACGCTGTTTGCCGACAGTGAAGCGTCGATGCGCATCAGCCGCGAAGAGATCTTCGGCCCGGTGGCCAATATCGTTCGCGTAGCTGACTACGACGCGGCGCTGGCGATGGCCAACGACACCGAATTTGGTCTCTCGGCGGGTATTGCAACCACCTCGCTGAAGTACGCCAACCACTTCAAGCGCCATTCGCAGGCCGGGATGGTCATGGTCAATCTGCCGACCGCTGGCGTCGATTACCACGTTCCGTTCGGTGGCCGTAAAGGTTCATCCTATGGATCACGTGAGCAAGGCCGCTATGCGCAAGAGTTTTACACGGTCGTGAAGACCAGTTACATCGGCTCCTGATACACGCAATACCCCTGTAGGAGCTGCCGAAGGCTGCTCCTACAGGGAATAGATGCAAGACCAAAGAAGATTCACCCGCGCATAAAAATAATCAGTGGGAGTACATCTACATGCAATCGTCCAAGCCGACTCACGTCCGCTATTTGATCCTGCTCATGCTGTTTCTGGTGACCACGATCAACTACGCCGACCGTGCGACTATCGCCATCGCCGGTTCCAGCCTGCAAAAAGACCTCGGTATCGACGCGGTCACCCTCGGTTACATCTTCTCCGCATTCGGTTGGGCCTATGTGGCCGGGCAAATTCCCGGTGGCTGGCTGCTCGATCGCTTCGGCTCGAAAAAAGTCTATGCCCTGAGCATTTTCACCTGGTCGCTGTTCACCGTGCTGCAAGGCTTTGTCGGTGAGTTCGGCATGTCCACCGCCATCGTTGCGCTGTTCATGCTGCGCTTCCTGGTCGGTCTGGCTGAAGCGCCATCCTTCCCCGGCAACGCGCGCATCGTCGCCGCTTGGTTCCCGACCGCTGAACGCGGCACCGCTTCGGCGATCTTCAACTCGGCGCAATACTTTGCCACCGTGTTGTTCGCACCGCTGATGGGCTGGATCGTTTACTCCTTTGGCTGGGAGCACGTGTTTATCGTCATGGGCATCCTCGGGATCATCTTCTCGCTGGTCTGGCTGAAAGTGATCTACAGCCCGCGTGAGCACCCGCGTATCAACGAAGCCGAGTTCAAACACATCGCTGAAAACGGCGGCATGGTCGACATGGACCAGAAGGGCAAAAAGTCCGACGGTCCGAAGTGGGATTACATCCGTCAGCTGCTGACCAATCGCATGATGCTCGGCGTGTATCTGGGCCAGTACTGCATCAACGGCATCACTTACTTCTTCCTGACCTGGTTCCCGGTGTATCTGGTGCAAGAGCGTGGCATGACCATTCTCAAGGCGGGTTTCATCGCCTCGTTGCCGGCAATCTGCGGCTTTATCGGCGGCGTACTCGGCGGGGTGATTTCCGACTACCTGCTGCGCAAGGGCCACTCGCTGACCTTCGCCCGCAAAGCGCCGATCATTGCCGGCCTGCTGGTTTCCAGCAGCATCGTTGCCTGCAACTATGTTGAAGTGGAATGGATGGTCGTTGGCTTCATGGCCCTGGCCTTCTTTGGCAAAGGCGTTGGCGCACTGGGCTGGGCGGTGGTTTCCGACACCTCGCCAAAACAGATCGCCGGTCTGAGCGGTGGCCTGTTCAACACTTTCGGCAACATCGCTTCGATTACCACGCCGATCGTGATTGGCTACATCATCAGCTCCACCGGTTCGTTCAAATGGGCGCTGGTGTTCGTCGGTGCCAACGCACTGGTCGCGGTGTTCAGCTATCTGGTCATCGTTGGCCCGATCAAACGTGTGGTACTCAAAGAGCCGCCAACCAATGGCGGTACTGAAGCCACCGGCAAATTGTCCCAAGCGCATTCCTGAGGAGCGGCGTCATGCAGTTGATTGAACATTCCGACTCGCCGCGCCACATCCGCCTGCACGAGCGGGACAATGTGGTGGTAGTGGTCAACGACCAGGGCGCCCCGGCCGGCACTGAATTTGCCGATGGCCTGGTGACGCTGGAATTTGTGCCGCAGAGCCACAAGGTCACCCTCGAAGACATTCCCGAGGGCGGCCAGGTGATTCGCTACGGTCAGGTGATTGGCTACGCGTTGCAGCCGATTCGCCGTGGCAGTTGGGTCAAGGAAGATCAACTGCGCATGCCGACTGCGCCGCCGCTGGACAGCTTGCCGCTGTCCACCGAGGTGCCGGTCGCGCAGGCACCGCTGGAGGGCTTCACGTTCGAGGGCTATCGCAACGCTGACGGCACCGTCGGCACGCGCAATATTCTCGGCATCACTACGACCGTACAGTGCGTTACCGGCGTGCTTGATCACGCGGTAAAACGCATCAAGGAAGAGCTGCTGCCGAAGTATCCGCACGTCGATGACGTGGTGGCGCTGACTCATAGTTACGGTTGCGGCGTGGCAATTACCGCCACCGACGCCTACATCCCGATTCGCACCGTGCGCAATCTGGCGCGCAACCCGAACCTCGGTGGCGAGGCGTTGGTGATCAGTCTGGGCTGCGAGAAATTGCAGGCCGCTCAGGTCATGCACGAAGACGATGCGTCGGTGGATCTCAGCGATCCTTGGCTGTATCGCTTGCAGGATTCCAGTCACGGTTTCACCGAGATGATCGAGCAGATCATGGAACTGGCTGAAGTCCGTTTGAAGAAGCTCGACCAGCGCCGCCGCGAAACCGTGCCGGCGTCCGAGTTGATCCTCGGCATGCAGTGCGGTGGCAGTGATGCGTTTTCCGGCATCACCGCCAACCCGGCGCTGGGTTATGCCTCGGACTTGCTGCTGCGAGCGGGGGCGACGGTGATGTTTTCCGAAGTCACCGAAGTGCGCGATGCGATTTACCTGCTGACTTCACGCGCCGAAAGCAAAACCGTTGCCGAGGAACTGGTGCGCGAGATGGACTGGTACGACCGTTACCTGGCCAAGGGCGAGGCGGATCGCAGCGCCAACACCACGCCGGGCAACAAGAAGGGCGGGCTGTCGAACATTGTCGAGAAGTCGCTGGGCTCGATCGTCAAATCCGGCAGCAGCGCGATCAATGGCGTGCTTGGCCCTGGCGAGCGCTTCAAGCAGAAGGGTTTGATTTTCTGTGCGACCCCGGCGAGTGATTTTGTCTGCGGCACGTTGCAGTTGGCGGCGGGAATGAACCTGCATGTGTTCACTACCGGGCGTGGCACGCCGTATGGTTTGGCGATGGCGCCGGTGGTGAAAGTCTCGACGCGGACAGAGTTGGCGCAACGTTGGCCGGATCTGATCGACATTGATGCCGGGCGGATCGCGACCGGGCGCGCGACGATCGAGGAATTGGGTTGGGAGTTGTTTCACTATTACCTGGATGTTGCGAGCGGCAAACAGCAGACGTGGGCGGAGAAGCACAAGCTGCATAACGACATTACGTTGTTCAATCCGGCGCCGATTACCTGATGTGTGATCGGCTTGCCCTCACCCCAGCCCTCTCCCGGAGGGAGAGGGGGCCGACCGAGTTGTCTTGCGCTGTACATCGACCTGAAAAATCGGGTCGATTATGGATTCAGCGATGTCATTTCAGGTCGGTGGATTTTTAGAATATCCCCCGATCGGTCCCCTCTCCCTCGGGGAGAGGGCTAGGGTGAGGGGCTTTTGCTTTATCATTGGCATCCAACGACGCTCACCCAAGGCTCCCCGGCATGCTGGCAATTTTCCTCGAAACCCTGAACATCACCGCGCCGGTGTTTGCCATGCTGTTTCTCGGTGTGCTGCTCAAGCGCATCGACTGGATCAACGACAACTTCATCCACACCGCCTCGTCGCTGGTGTTCAACGTGACCATGCCGGCGCTGCTGTTTCTCGGCATTCTGCATGCCGACCTGCACGCAGCATTGCAACCGTCCCTGCTGATCTACTTCTCCCTCGCCACGCTGGTGAGCTTTGCCCTGGCCTGGGGCTGGGCGATTTTCAAATGCCCGCGTGAAGATCGCGGCATCTACACCCAGGGCGCGTTTCGCGGCAACAACGGCGTGATTGGTCTGGCACTGGCGGCGAGCATGTACGGCGATTACGGGATTTCCCTCGGGGCGATTCTCGCGGCGCTGGTGATCCTGTTCTACAACACGCTGTCGACCATCGTACTGGCGGTGTATAGCCCGGTGATCAAGTCCGATCCGTGGAGCATCTGCAAAAGCGTGTTCAGCAATCCGTTGATCATCAGCGTGATTGCGGCGGCGCCGTTTGCCTATTTCAAGATCGGTTTGCCGGGCTGGCTGGAGACCTCAGGTCAATATCTGGCGCAGACCACCTTGCCGCTGGCGTTGATCTGCATTGGCGGCACACTGTCGCTGGCGGCGTTGCGCAAGAGCGGTAGCATGGCGCTCAGTTCCAGCCTGGTGAAGATGATCGGTTTGCCGGTGCTGGCGACGCTCGGCGCGTGGTTGTGGGGATTTCGCGGGGCGGAACTGGGAATTCTGTTTTTGTATTTCGGCAGCCCGACGGCGGCGGCGAGTTTTGTCATGGCCCGGGCGGCGCAGGGCAATCATGAACTGGCGGCAGCGATTATCGTGATGACCACGTTGATGGCGGCGATCACTACCAATATCGGGATCTTTGTTTTGCAGTGGGGTGGGTGGATATAAAGGCAAGATCAAAAGATCGCAGCCTGTGTCAGCTCCTACAGGAGACCGCATTTCCATGTAGGAGCTGCCGAAGGCTGCGATTTTTTAGCTTTTCTCGTAACTGTCGATCACTTCCTGCGCCGCGCGAAACGCATCAATCGCCGCCGGTACGCCGGCATACACCGCGCAATGCAGCAGCGCTTCGCGAATCTCGTCCACCGTGCAGCCGTTATTCAGCGCGCCGCGCACATGGCCTTTCAACTCTTGCGGGCACTTCAATGCGGTCAGCGCGGCGAGGGTGATCAAACTGCGGGTTTTCAGCGGCAAACCTTCACGATTCCACACGCCACCCCAGGCATGCTCATTGACGAAATCCTGCAGCGGCTGGGTGAACTCGGTGGCGTTGCCCAAGGCGCGATCAACAAACGCATCGCCCATTACCTGGCGGCGGACTTCAACCCCGGACTTCTTCGATTCGGTCATGGTTTTTCACTCTTGTGGTGTTGGCGGCGCCAGGCGCGGATCGACGTGAACAGCAAAAACGTCAACAGCGTCGGCAAGACATAAAACAGCATCAGCCGCTCCAGCCTGCCGGCCAGCGGCATGCCGGTGGTGAACGACACCACGTGCAGCCCGTAAACCAGATACAAACCGAGCAGCAACAAACCTTCGGCGCGGGTCACGCGGTAGCCGGAATAGAACACCGGCAGGCACAGCGCGGCGACGCCGAGCATCACCGGCAGGTCGAAATCCAGTGCGTTCGGCGATACCGACAGCGGCGTCGGTGCGATCAATGCGGTCAGGCCGAGTACCCCGAGCAGATTGAACAGGTTGGCACCGATCACGTTGCCCACGGCGATGTCGCGTTGCCCGCGCAATGCCGCGATCAGCGAGGTTGCCAGTTCCGGCAGCGAAGTGCCGACGGCGACCACGGTCAGGCCGATCACTCGCTCGGAGAATCCCAGATCCGTGGCCACCACGACGGCAGCGCCCAGCAGCAGATGCCCGGCGAATACCAGCATTGCCAGACCGATAACGATCATCAGCAAGCTGCTGATCCACGAGGCTTGCACTGCTTCGGCATGTTCCGAATGCGGCCGGGTCGAGTGCCGCGATTGACGCAGCAGCAAGCCGAGGTACAACGCCAGTGCGCCCAGCAGCAGGAGGCCGTCGAAGCGACCGATCTCTTCATTCCAGGCCAGGACGAACACCAGCAGGGTGGCACCGATCATCAGCGGAATATCGAGCCGCACCAGTTGCCGCGAGACGCGCAGCGGAATGATCAGCGCCGACAGGCCGAGGGTGACGAGGATATTGAAGATACTGCTGCCGACCACGCTGCCGACGGCGATGTCCGGGTTGTGCGCTAACGCTGCCTGCAGGCTGACGGCCATTTGCGGCGCGCTGCTGCCAAGGGCGACGATGGTCAGGCCGATGATCAGCGGCCGCACATGCAGGCGCGCCGCCAGACGCACCGCTGCGCGCACCATCAGTTCGGCGCCGAAGATCAGCAGGCACAGGCCGGCGAGCAGTTCGATCACGCTGATGAGAGGTAAGTCGGCTAGTCCGAAAATGGTCGGCGCTCCATCAGTCGTCGAGGGCTTGCACGCGAACCCGTGCGGTGCCGCTGCGCAGCATGCCGAGCTGTTCGGCGGCCTCGCGGGATACGTCGATCAGGCGCCCACGGGTGTGCGGGCCGCGGTCGTTGATGCGGACCACGACGGATTCATCGTTTTTCAGGTTGGTGACCTTCACCCGTGTGCCAAAGGGCAGCTGGCGGTGGGCGGCGGTCAGGGAATTCTGGTTGAACGGCTCGCCACTGGCGGTGCGTTTACCGTGGTGCTTGGCACCGTAATAGGAAGCGACGCCGGTCTGGTCGTAACCGTGCGGGTCGATGGTGCCGGTGCTGGCGCAACCGGCCAGCAAAGAAAGCAGGGCAAAAAGGCTGAGCAGACGCTTCATTCAAGGTTTCCCGAAAACAAATGTAGGAGTGAGCCTGCTCGCGATCGCGCAATGTCAGACACCGGAAAAGTGACTGTCAAATCGCTATCGCGAGCAGGCTCACTCCTACAGGGGATGGAGCCAGGCTGTTTGTCTGGCTCCATTTTCATCAGCCTTCGAGCTTGCTTTTCAGCAGTTCGTTCACTTGCTGCGGGTTGGCTTTGCCTTTCGACGCTTTCATCGCCTGGCCGACGAAGAAGCCGAACATCTTGCCGCGTTTGGCTTCATCCGCTGCACGATACTGTTCAACCTGCTCGGCGTTGGCCGCGAGCATTTCGTCGAGCACGGCCGAGATTGCGCCGCTGTCGGTCACTTGCTTCAGGCCGCGTTTTTCGATGATCTCGTCTGCGCTGCCTTCACCGTTGGCCATCGCTTCGAACACAACCTTGGCAATCTTGCCGGAGATGGTGTTGTCCTTGATGCGCTGCAGCATGCCGCCCAACAGTTCAGCCGAAACCGGCGACTCGTCGATGTCCAGGCCTTGCTTGTTGAGCAGGCTGCCCAACTCGACCATCACCCAGTTCGCCGCCAGTTTGGCGTCACCGCCGATGCTCGCGACTTTCTCGAAGTAGTCGGCTTGCTCGCGGCTGGTGGCCAGCACGCTGGCGTCATAGACCGACAGACCGAATTGCTCCTGGAAGCGCTCGCGCTTTTGCGGAGGCAGTTCCGGCAGGGTGGCACGCACCTCGCCGAGGAACGATTCCTCGATAACCACCGGCAGCAGGTCCGGATCGGGGAAGTAACGGTAGTCGTTGGCTTCCTCTTTCGAACGCATCGGACGGGTTTCGTCCTTGTTCGGATCGTACAAACGGGTCTGCTGGATCACTTTACCGCCGTCTTCGATCAGCTCGATCTGACGCTGGATCTCGGAGTTGATCGCCTTCTCGATGAAACGGAACGAGTTGACGTTCTTGATCTCGCAACGCGTGCCGAACTCAACCTGGCCTTTCGGACGGATCGACACGTTGCAGTCGCAACGCAGCGAGCCTTCGGCCATGTTGCCGTCGCAGATGCCCAGATAACGCACCAGTGCGTGGATCGCCTTGACGTAAGCCACGGCTTCCTTGGCGCTGCGCATGTCCGGCTCGGACACGATTTCCAGCAGCGGCGTGCCGGCACGGTTCAGGTCGATGCCGGTGGCACCGTTGAATTCTTCGTGCAGGCTCTTGCCGGCGTCTTCTTCCAGGTGCGCGCGGGTGATGCCGACACGTTTGACCGTGCCGTCTTCCAGCGCGATATCCAGATGGCCTTTGCCAACAATCGGCAATTCCATCTGGCTGATCTGGTAGCCCTTCGGCAGGTCTGGGTAGAAGTAGTTTTTACGGGCGAACACGTTGTGCTGACCGATCTCGGCGTCAATCGCCAGACCGAACATCACCGCCATACGCACCGCTTCCTGGTTCAGCACCGGCAACACCCCGGGCATGCCCAGGTCAATCAGGCTGGCCTGGGTGTTCGGCTCGGAACCGAATGTGGTGGAACTACCGGAAAAGATTTTCGACCGGGTAGTGAGCTGAGTGTGAATCTCCAGCCCGATCACGACTTCCCATTGCATGTGTGTCTCCTCAGAAGCCGGTTGGGGTGCGGGTGTGCCAGTCAGTGTTCAACTGATACTGGTGCGCAACGTTGAGCAAACGGCCTTCCTGGAAATATGGCGCGAGCAACTGCACGCCCACCGGCAAGCCGTCGACAAAACCGGCTGGCATCGACAGGCCCGGCAGGCCCGCGAGGTTGGCGGTAATGGTGTAGACGTCTTCCAGATAGGCAGCGACCGGGTCGCTGTTCTTGGCGCCAAGCTTCCAGGCCGGGTTCGGCGTGGTTGGGCCGAGGATGATGTCGACTTCATTAAAGGCAGCCATGAAGTCGTTCTTCACCAGACGACGGATCTTCTGCGCTTTCAGGTAGTAGGCGTCGTAGTAACCGGCGGACAGCGCGTAGGCACCGACCATGATCCGGCGCTGCACTTCCGGGCCGAAGCCTTCGCCACGGGAGCGCTTGTACAGGTCGATCAGGTCTTTCGGTTGCTCGCAGCGATGGCCGAAACGCACGCCGTCGAAACGCGACAGGTTCGACGAGGCCTCTGCTGGCGCGATCACGTAGTACGCAGGAATCGCGTGCTGCATGTTCGGCAGGCTGATTTCCTTGATCACGGCACCGAGCTTCTGCAGCTCTTTGATGCTGTTCTGGATCAGCTCGGCGATACGCGGGTCGAGACCGGCGCTGAAGTATTCCTTCGGCACGCCGATGCGCAGGCCTTGCAGCGAATCGCCCAGGCTTGCGGAGTAATCCGGCACCGGCTCATCGATGCTGGTGGAATCGTTCTGATCGAAGCCAGCCATACCTTGCAACAAAATTGCGCAGTCTTCGGCCGTGCGCGCCAACGGACCGCCCTGATCGAGGCTGGAGGCGTAAGCGATCATGCCCCAGCGTGAAACGCGACCATAGGTCGGTTTCAAGCCGGTGAGGTTGGTGAATGCCGCCGGCTGACGAATCGAACCGCCAGTGTCGGTGGCCGTTGCCGCGGGCAACAGACGCGCGGCAACGGCCGCCGCCGAGCCACCGGACGAGCCACCCGGAACGTGTTCCAGGTTCCACGGGTTTTTCACCGCGCCATACCAGCTCGACTCGTTGGCCGAACCCATGGCGAATTCGTCCATGTTGGTCTTGCCCAGGGTCACGGCACCGGCCGCGGCCAGTTTCGCGACCACGGTGGCGTCGTACGGGGCTTTGAAGTTGTCGAGCATCTTCGAGCCGCAGCTGGTACGAATGCCCTGGGTGCAGAACAGGTCTTTGTGAGCGATCGGCGCGCCGAGCAGGGCGCCGCTCTCACCGTTGGCGCGGCGGGCATCGGCGGCTTTCGCCTGCTCGATGGCCAGCTCTTCGGTGAGGCTGATGAAACTGTTGAGCTGCGGATCGAGCTGGGTGATGCGCGCCAGCAGGACTTTGGTCAGCTCTTCGGAGGAAAACTTTTTATCGGCGAGACCGCGGGCGATCTCGGCCAGAGTCATTTGATGCATTGCAGGCTCTTTCCCTTTAGTCGATGACTTTCGGAACCAGATACAGGCCGTTTTCGACCGCTGGTGCGATGGACTGGTAGGCCTCGCGGTGATTGCTCTCGGTCACGACGTCGGCGCGCAGGCGCTGACTGGCTTCCAGCGGGTGGGCCAGAGGCTCGATTCCGTCGGTATTAACAGCCTGCATTTCGTCGACCAGACCGAGAATGCTGTTGAGAGCGGAAGTAATGTGTGGAAGATCGGCATCATTGAGGCCAAGGCAGGCCAGATGAGCGATTTTTTCCACGTCGGAGCGTTCTAGCGCCATCGGGATTCTCCTGTGGAAAACAGAACGGACGGCGTCCGTGTGTTAGATTGTCGGAACACTACCGCACTTCTACGGTCATAAGGCCGCGATTGTGGGGCTTGGTGCACAGAAAAGCGGCCAATTTAACATATTGGCGCCTTGCCCAAAATCCCTGTCGTTGTTAGAGTTTGCCGCACTTTTTTACCCACGCGTTGCCTAGGGTCCCTTTCCCATGTTCAAGAAACTGCGTGGCATGTTTTCCAGCGATCTTTCCATTGACCTGGGCACTGCCAACACCCTTATTTACGTGCGCGAGCGCGGTATCGTCCTGAATGAGCCATCGGTTGTGGCCATTCGGACACACGGTAATCAGAAAAGTGTCGTTGCTGTCGGCACCGAGGCCAAGCGCATGCTCGGCCGTACGCCGGGCAACATTGCTGCCATTCGTCCGATGAAGGACGGCGTGATCGCCGACTTCAGCGTCTGCGAAAAGATGCTGCAATACTTTATTAACAAGGTTCACGAAAACAGCTTTCTGCAGCCTAGCCCTCGTGTGCTGATCTGCGTTCCATGCAAATCCACTCAGGTTGAGCGTCGTGCCATCCGTGAATCGGCCCTCGGTGCCGGTGCCCGTGAAGTGTTCCTGATCGAAGAGCCAATGGCTGCTGCGATCGGTGCCGGCCTGCCGGTAGAAGAAGCACGCGGTTCGATGGTCGTGGATATCGGTGGTGGTACCACTGAAATCGCGCTGATCTCCCTGAACGGTGTGGTCTATGCCGAATCCGTCCGCGTTGGCGGCGACCGCTTCGACGAAGCGATCATCACCTACGTGCGTCGTAACTACGGCAGCCTGATCGGTGAATCCACCGCTGAGCGCATCAAGCAGGAAATCGGCACGGCCTACCCGGGCGGCGAAGTTCGCGAAGTCGACGTTCGCGGTCGCAACCTGGCCGAAGGCGTTCCACGCGCATTCACCCTGAACTCCAACGAAGTGCTGGAAGCTCTGCAAGAGTCTCTGGCGACCATCGTTCAGGCCGTGAAAAGCGCCCTTGAGCAATCGCCACCGGAACTGGCTTCCGACATCGCCGAGCGCGGCCTGGTGCTGACCGGTGGTGGCGCGTTGCTGCGTGATCTCGACAAGTTGCTGGCCCAGGAAACCGGTCTGCCAGTCATCGTTGCCGAAGATCCGCTGACCTGTGTTGCTCGCGGCGGTGGCCGTGCATTGGAAATGATGGATAAGCACACCATGGATCTGCTCTCGAGCGAATAAGTCGCCGGGTGCAATACGTGGGTGAGCGCGCAGGCAGCACTTTGCAGTGCTGCCTGTTGGCGTTTATCTTCTGTCAGTCTTCATCCAGGCCGGTTTGATGCCGTATGAATAAACAGAACATTTGCCTGGGAGGAGCGGCTTATTAAACCGCTTTTCGCCAAAGGCCCTTCGTTGGGTGTGCGCCTGTTGGTGCTGGCCGTGCTGTCGGTCGCACTGATGGTGGTCGATGCCCGCTTCGACCTGCTCAAGCCTGCGCGCAAACAAGCGTCGCTGGTGTTGATGGACGCCTACTGGATCACTGACCTGCCCGGACGGCTGTGGGAAGGGATTGCCAGCCAGTTCGGCAGTCGCACCGAACTGGTCGCCGAAAACGAAAAACTCAAGACCGAAAATCTGCTGTATCAGGGCCGCATGCAAAAGCTTGCTGCACTGACCGAGCAGAACGTCCGGCTGCGCGAGTTGCTCAATTCCTCTGCGCTGGTCAATGAAAAGGTCGAAGTGGCCGAGTTGATCGGCATGGACCCCAACCCCTTCACTCATCGCATCATCATCAATAAGGGTGAGCGCGATGGCGTGGTACTGGGGCAGCCGGTGCTCGATGCACGCGGTCTGATGGGGCAAGTGGTCGAGTTGATGCCGTACACCTCCCGTGTACTGCTGCTGACCGACACCACTCACAGCATTCCTGTGCAGGTGAACCGTAACGGTTTGCGCGCGATTGCCAGTGGCACCGGCAACCCGGAGCGTCTGGAATTGCGTCACGTCGCTGACACCGCCGATATCAAAGAGGGCGATCTGCTGGTCAGCTCCGGCCTTGGGCAGCGTTTCCCGGCCGGTTATCCGGTCGCCACGGTGAAAGAAGTCATCCACGATTCCGGTCAGCCGTTCGCGATTGTCCGCGCCGTGCCGACCGCCGCACTCAACCGCAGCCGTTACCTGCTGTTGGTATTCAGCGACAACCGCACCGCCGAAGAACGCGCCAACGATGTCGCGCAAGCACAGGAAAATCTTGATGCCTTTGGCGGCGGCCCGATTGTTCCGGCCACTGTGCCGAAAACCGTGACACCGCCTGCAGCTGCTGCGACGACGCCAGCGACGCCTGCCGCACCGGCCGCTGCCACCAGCACCACACCGGTCAAACCCGCAGCAAGCAAACCGCCAGCGGCTGCCAAACCACCGGCAGCGACGCCGGCGGCCAGCAAACCTCCAGCTGCCCAGCCCGCTGCACGACCTGCGGCCAAACCGCCCGTCAGTGCACCGGCGACAACCGGGAGACAAGAATAATGGTCGGGGCTACTGCATCGCGAAACGGCTGGATCGTCTGGCTGACGTTTCTCATTGGCATGTTGCTCAGTGTCTCGCCGTTGCCGCAATTCATGGAAATTCTGCGCCCGCTGTGGCTGGCGCTGCTCCTGACTTTTTGGGCGCTGTACATGCCGCAAACGGTCGGCATGGTCACGGCGTTCTGTCTCGGCCTGGCTGAAGATGTGCTCTACGGCACGCTGCTGGGGCAGAACGCGTTGATCCTGACGCTGATCACCTTCCTCGTGCTGTCATTGCAACAACGCCTGCGGATGTTTCCGATGTGGCAGCAATGCCTGGTGATCCTGGTGATCTTCGGTCTCGCGCAACTGGTGCAGTTGTGGCTCAGTGCCTTGACCGGTAACCGTCAACCAACCCTGGCGCTGGTGCTACCGGCGCTGGTCAGTGCCTTGCTCTGGCCTTGGGTCAGCTTTGCCCTACGCGGATTGCGCCGACGCTACAAAATCAATTGAGCCGGTGAAGCTGGGCACTGAACAGGGAGATGTTTTGATGAAGCCGCTTTACCTCGCCTCCGGATCGCCGCGTCGCCGTGAATTGCTCACGCAGATCGGCGTTCCATTCTCCGCCATCAGTGCAGATATCGACGAAACTCCATTACCCGAAGAATCGCCGTCGGCCTATGTCGAGCGTCTGGCGTGCGGCAAGGCCGAGGCCGGGCGTCGCACAGTCGTGTCCGCTCAGCCATTCTGCGTGCTGGGTGCCGACACCGCCGTGGTGCTGAACGGCAAAATTCTTGGCAAACCGGTGGACGAAGCCGATGCATGCGCCATGCTGATGATGTTGTCCGGCAAGGAGCATGAAGTGCTGACCGCCATCGCTGTGCTGGAAGACGAGCGCTGCGAGTCGCGGGTGGTGCGCAGTCTGGTGCGGTTTCGCCCGATCAGCAGTGAAGAAGCCGCCGCCTATTGGGCCAGTGGCGAGCCCCGGGACAAGGCCGGCGGTTATGGCATTCAGGGGCTCGGTGCGGTGTTTGTCGCGGGGCTCAACGGCAGTTACTCGGCAGTGGTCGGGTTGCCGGTTTGCGAAACCGCAGAACTGTTAGGCCATTTCGGCATACCCTGTTGGCAAAACCTGAACGCGCAATAAGCGTCGTACGAATCCAGATGCGGCCATTATCGTGAACACACCTGAACGAGATCCTGCCATGAGTGAAGAGATTCTGATCAACATCACGCCGATGGAGTCGCGCGTGGCGGTGGTCGAAAACGGTGTGCTGCAAGAAGTCCACGTTGAGCGCACGCAAAAACGCGGGATCGTCGGCAACATCTATAAAGGCAAGATTGTTCGGGTACTGCCGGGTATGCAGGCAGCATTCGTCGACATCGGCCTGGATCGCGCGGCATTCATTCATGCTGCGGAAATTTCTCTGCGTGAAGGCCCAGCGGTGGAAAGCATCAGCGCGCTGGTGCACGAAGGCCAGAGTCTGGTGGTGCAAGTCACCAAGGACCCGATTGGCTCGAAAGGCGCGCGGTTGACTACGCAGCTGTCGATCCCGTCGCGCTACCTGGTGTACATGCCGCGCACCGCCCACGTCGGCATCTCTTTGAAAATCGAAGACGAAGCCGAGCGCGAACGCCTCAAACAGGTGGTCAGCGATTGCGTGGCCAAAGAAGGGATCAAGGAGGCCGGCGGTTTTATTCTGCGCACCGCCGCCGAAGGCGCTGGCGCCGATGAAATCCTCATGGACATCCGTTACCTGCGGCGCCTGTGGGATCAGATCAACGAGCAGATCAAAACCATCGGCGCGCCGAGTGTGATTTACGAAGACCTCGGTCTGGCGTTGCGTACGTTGCGTGACCTGGTCAATCCGAAAATCGAGAAGATTCGCATCGATTCCCGGGAAACCTTCCAGAAAACCACGCAGTTCGTCGCCGAACTGATGCCGGAAATCGCTGATCGTCTGGAGCATTACCCGGGTGAACGGCCGATTTTTGACCTGTACGGCGTCGAAGACGAAATCCAGAAAGCCCTCGAACGCAAGGTGCCGCTGAAATCCGGCGGTTATCTGGTGGTCGATCCGGCGGAAGCCATGACCACGATCGATGTGAATACTGGCGCGTTCGTTGGCCATCGCAACCTCGAAGAAACCATCTTCAAGACCAATCTCGAAGCGGCCACCGCGATTGCGCGGCAGATGCGCCTGCGCAATCTGGGCGGGATCATCATCATCGACTTCATCGACATGGAAGATGAAGAGCACCAGCGCCAGGTGCTGCGCACTTTGGAAAAACAACTGGAACGCGATCACGCCAAGACCAACATCATCGGCATCACCGAGTTGGGCCTGGTGCAGATGACCCGCAAGCGCACCCGTGAAAGTCTCGAGCAAGTGCTGTGCGAACCGTGCAGCAGTTGCCAGGGCCGCGGCAAACTGAAAACCGCGGAAACCATCTGTTACGAGATCTTCCGCGAGATCCTCCGTGAGGCGCGGGCTTATCAGGCCGAGGGTTATCGGGTGCTGGCGAACCAGAAAGTCGTCGACCGTTTGCTCGACGAAGAATCCGGTAACGTTGCCGAGCTTGAAGGGTTTATCGGGCGCACCATACGCTTCCAGGTGGAAACCATGTATTCCCAGGAACAATATGACGTGGTGTTGCTCTGATCCCCTGCGCCACTTTTATTTCACCGCGGCTGGCCTCAGCTTTTCGCAGTATTTTTGCCATGGGAGCCATCTGACATGGAGCGTCTGACACGCATTCTGGCCGCACTCACCCGTTGGGGGCTGGGCCTGTGCGCGTTGGTTCTGGTGTTGATGGCGTTGTACGTCAGTCTCGGCCGTGAGCTGACCCCGTTGGTGGCCGAGTATCGCGCCGACATCGAAGACAAGGCCAGCGCCGCCCTGGGTATGCCGTTGCAGATCGGCGAGCTGGAAGGTAACTGGAGCGGTTTTGCGCCGATCCTGTTGGCCCATGATGTGATGGTCGGCTCAGGTGCCAATGCGCTGCGTCTGGACCGCGTGCGAGCGGTACCGGATCTGTGGGCCAGCCTGTTGGCGCGCGAAGTGCGCATTGCCCACCTTGAACTCAACGGTCTGAAAATCAGCCTCAAGGAAGCCGAAGACGGCAGTTGGGCGCTGGAAGGTCTGCCGGTGCAGAACGATCAGCCGCTCGATCCGCAGCAACTGTTCAATCGCTCGCAAATGATTCAGCAACTGTCGGTACTCGACAGTCAGGTGACCTTGCAACCGCTGGATCACGCGCCACTGACCCTCACCTATGTCGGCCTCAATCTGAAAACCGGTGCCAGCCGTCAGCGGCTCGATGCGCGTTTGACCTTGCCGGATGGCCAGCCTGTTGCATTGAGCCTGCGCACGCGAATTCGCCCCGAGCAATTGAAGGACAGTGTGGTGGACGGTTACGCCAGCCTGCCGCAAAGCGACTGGTCGAAGTGGCTGCCGGAGCGTCTTACCCAACAATGGAATTTTTCCGAGATCAAAGCCGGCGGCGAGCTCTGGGTCAATTGGGCCAAGGGCACGCTGCAAAGTGCGGCGCTCCGTTTGAACGCGCCGCAACTGACCGGCGCTTACGCCGATCGCAAGCCGATCCAGATCAATAATCTGGCGCTTAACGCCTACTACGAGAACAGTGCCGAAGGCGCGACCGTTACCCTCGATTCGCTGGCGATGAGTTTCGGTGAAAACCGTTGGGAGTCGCATGTACAGCTGAAGCAGACGCGCGCGACCGACAAGGTGGACGAGCTCTGGCACTTGCAAGCGGATCGTCTCGATCTGACTCCGATCACCCCGTTGCTCAATGCGTTGGGGCCGTTGCCGCAAGGTTTTGCCAAAGCCGTTGATCATTTGAAAGTCACCGGTGGTCTGCGTAACGTGCTGCTGGATTTTCGCCCCAACGCCACCGATGGCAACAAATTCAGTTTCGCCACCAATCTGGACAATGTCGGTTTCGACGCCTATCACGGCGCTCCGGCAGCACGAAACGTCAGTGGCAGCCTCAGCGGTAACCTAGACGGTGGCGAGTTGCGCATGGACAGCAAGGATTTTGTCCTCCACCTCGACCCGATTTTTGCCAAGCCATGGCAGTACCTTCAGGCCAACGCACGCCTGACCTGGAAGCTCGATAAAGACGGCTTCACCCTGATCGCCCCGTACCTGAAGGTGCTCGGCGAAGAGGGCAAGATTGCCGGCGATTTCCTGATTCGCCTGCATTTCGATCATAGCCAGGAAGACTACATGGACCTGCGGGTCGGTCTGGTCGATGGTGATGGTCGCTATACGGCCAAATACCTGCCCGAAGTGCTCAGTCCGGCGCTCGACGAGTGGCTGCGTACGGCAATCCTCAAAGGCGCGGTCGATCAGGGTTTCTTCCAGTATCAGGGCTCGCTTAGCAAGAATGCCGGGGAGGCCGATCGCAGCATCAGTCTGTTCTTTAAGGTGCGCGACGCTGAACTGGCCTTCCAGCCAGGCTGGCCGCACGTGAGCAAGGTCAGTGGCGACGTGTTCATCGAGGACAGTGGCGTGCGGATCTGGGCCGACAAGGGCCAATTGCTCGACACTCAGGTCAGCGATGTCTTCGTCAATATTCCCCACGTACCGTCCGGGCAACACACGCACATGTATCTTGATGGCGGCTTTGCCGGCGGTCTCGGTGATGGTCTGAAAATTCTCCAGGACGCCCCGATCGGCACGGGTGAAACCTTTGCCGGTTGGGAAGGCGCGGGCGATCTGCAAGGCAAGCTCAAGCTCGATATCCCGTTGGACAAGGGCGGCGACCAGCCGAAAATCCTCGTCGATTTCAAAACCGCCAACGCGCGGCTGAAACTGGCTGAGCCGAAGCTGGAGCTGACTCAACTCAAAGGCGATTTGCGCTTTGACAGCGCCAAGGGGCTTAGCGGGCAGAACATCGCCGCGCGGGCGTTCGACAAACCGGTAACTGCGCAGATCTTCGCCGATGGCAGCCCCGGCAAGCTCAAGACCCGGGTCGCCGCATCCGGTCAGGTCGAAGTGAAGAAGCTCACCGACTGGCTGGGCGTGACACAACCATTGCCGGTTTCCGGAACCATTCCTTATCAGTTGCAATTGAATCTGGACGGCGCCGACAGCCAGTTGATGGTCAGCTCCAGCATGAAAGGTGTGGTGGTGGATTTGCCGGTACCGTTCGGCATGGCGGCTGATGTAGGGCGCGATACTGTGTTCCGCATGACCTTGCAGGGGCAGGAGCGGCGTTATTGGGTTAATTACGACCAACTGGCCAATTTCACCTTCGCGGCACCGCCGAGCAATTTTGCCGAGGGCCGTGGCGAATTGTTTCTTGGTGCCGGCGAAGCGGTGCTGCCGGGCGCCAAAGGCTTGCGGATTCGCGGGGTGCTTTCGGAGCTGGACGTCGCGCCGTGGCAGGACCTTGTCAGCAAATACGCTGGGCAGGATCCGGGCGGCAGCGCCAAGCAATTGCTCAACAGTGCTGATTTCAAGGTCGGCAAGCTCACCGCATTCGGAACTACGCTGGATCAGGCGTCGGTTCAGGTCAATCGCAAGCCGGGCGCGTGGAATCTGGCCCTCGACAGCCAGCAGGCCAAAGGCTCGGCAAGCCTGCCAGACGCCAAGGGCGTGCCGATTGCGGTCAATCTGCAATACGTGAAACTGCCGGCGCCGGACCCGACGGTGCAGGCTGACGAGAATTCGCCGGATCCATTGGTATCGGTCGATCCGACGAAGATTCCGGCGTTGGATATCACCATCAATCAACTGTTCCTCGGCCCGGATCTGGTTGGCGGCTGGTCGCTGAAGGTGCGCCCGACCGCCAAAGGCATCGCTCTGAACAACCTCGACATGGGCCTCAAAGGCATCCTGTTGCAGGGTAATGGCGGCTGGGAGGGCACGCCGGGAGCGACCAACAGTTGGTTCAAAGGCCGGATTGGCGGCAAGAATCTTGCCGACGTCCTCAAGGGCTGGGGCTTTGCTCCGAGCGTGACCAGTGAAGAGTTTCACATGGACGTCGATGGCCGTTGGCCGGGCTCGCCGGCGTGGCTGGCGACCAAACGCTTCTCCGGCACCCTTGATGCGTCGCTGAACAAAGGTCAGTTTGTTGAAGTGGAGGGCGGTGCACAGGCGTTACGGGTGTTCGGTCTGCTCAACTTCAACTCTATCGGCCGCCGTTTGCGTCTGGACTTCTCTGATCTGTTCGGTAAAGGCTTGAGCTACGACCGGGTCAAAGGTCTGCTGGTGGCGAACAATGGTGTGTATGTCACCCGCGAGCCGATTCGCCTGACCGGCCCTTCGAGCAACCTTGAGCTGGACGGTACGCTGGATCTGGTCGGCGACAAGGTTGACGCCAAGTTGCTGGTGACCTTGCCGGTGACCAACAACCTGCCGATCGCTGCGCTGCTCGTCGGCGCACCGGCGGTTGGCGGTGCGTTGTTCCTTATCGACAAGTTGATCGGTGACCGTGTGGCGCGCTTTGCCAGTGTGAAATACACCGTCAAAGGCCCATGGAAAGAGCCGAAAATCACCTTCGACAAGCCTTTTTAACTAGCAGACACTACCCCTGGTAGGAGCTGCCGAAGGCTGCGATCTTTTGATTTTGTTTTTAAGCGCCAGATCAAAAGATCGCAGCCTGCGGCAGCTCCTACACAGTTATGCGCAGATTCCGAGGAGTAGCCATGTCTTTAGCGGTGATTCAAATGGTCAGCCAGAGCGACGTGCTGGCCAATCTGGCTCAGGCCCGGCGCCTGCTCGAACAGGCTGCGGCCGCTGGCGCCAAGCTGGCGGTGCTGCCGGAAAACTTCGCCGCCATGGGCCGTCGCGACATCGCTGATATCGGCCGCGCCGAAGCATTGGGCGAAGGACCGATCCTGCCATGGTTGAAACAGACCGCCCGCGACCTCAAGTTATGGATAGTGGCCGGCACCTTGCCGTTGCCGCCGGTGGATCAGCCGACGGCCAAGGCCAATGCCTGCTCGTTGCTGGTCGATGAGCATGGCGAAATCGTTGCACGCTATGACAAGTTGCATCTGTTCGATGTCGATGTGGCGGACAATCGCGGCAGTTATCGCGAATCCGATGACTATGCTTATGGCAGTGGCGTGGTGGTTGCCGATACGCCGGTAGGCAAGCTCGGTCTGACCGTGTGTTATGACCTGCGCTTTCCCGAGCTGTATAGCGAATTGCGTGCCGCCGGTGCCGAGTTGATCACTGCACCGTCAGCCTTTACTGCGGTGACCGGCGCAGCGCATTGGGATGTGCTGATTCGCGCGCGGGCCATCGAGACCCAGTGTTATGTGCTCGCCGCAGCGCAGGGCGGGACCCACCCGGGACCGCGGGAAACTTTCGGCCATGCGGCGATTATCGACCCGTGGGGCCGTGTGCTGGCGAGTCAGGATCAAGGCGAAGCGGTGTTGTTGGCCGAACGCGACAGTATTGAACAAGCGTCCATCAGGGCGCGAATGCCGGTGGTGAGTCATCGGCGGTTTTTCTCGCAGGGCGCGCAGCGGCCTGCTTCAGAACACGAATTTAAGGCGTAAACCTATGAGCGAGTTGTTGTCCTCAGTCAGTGATCACCTGTTGGCGCCGGGCGGCGTGACGATCGAGAGTCTGCAAGGCGTGTTCGGCGATCTGGCCGGCCCCGGCATCGACGCTGCCGATCTGTATTTCCAGGGCCAGATCTCCGAGTCCTGGGCACTGGAAGACGGCATCGTCAAGGAAGGCAGCTTCAACCTCGACCAGGGCGTGGGGGTGCGCGCTCAGTCCGGTGAGAAAACCGGTTTTGCCTACAGCAACGCGATCACCCTCGAAGCCCTCGGCGCAGCCGCCCGCGCGGCGCGTTCGATCTCTCGTGCCGGGCAGAACGGCACGGTGCAGGCGTTCACCACGCAGGATGTCGCGCAACTGTACGCGCCGGACAACCCGCTGGAAGTGCTGAGCCGCGCCGAGAAGGTTGAACTGCTCAAGCGCATCGATGTGGCTACCCGCGCGCTCGACCCGCGTATTCAGCAGGTCAGTGTCAGCATGGCTGGCGTCTGGGAGCGCATTCTGGTGGCGTCCACCGACGGCGGCCTGGCGGCGGATGTGCGCCCGCTGGTGCGCTTCAACGTCAGTGTGATCGTGGAGCAGAATGGTCGTCGCGAGCGCGGCGGACATGGCGGCGGCGGGCGTACCGACTACCGTTATTTCCTCGCTGAAGACCGCGCCATGGGCTATGCCCGTGAAGCGCTGCGTCAGGCGCTGGTGAATCTGGAAGCGATTCCTGCGCCGGCCGGAACTTTTCCGGTGGTGTTGGGTTCTGGCTGGTCTGGCGTGCTGTTGCACGAAGCGGTCGGCCACGGTCTGGAAGGCGATTTCAACCGCAAGGGCAGTTCCGCCTACAGCGGACGCATGGGCGAAATGGTTGCCTCGAAGCTCTGCACCATTGTCGATGACGGCACCTTGAGCGGCCGTCGCGGATCGCTGAGTGTCGACGACGAAGGCACGCCGACCGAGTGCACCACGCTGATCGAAAACGGCGTGCTAAAGGGTTACATGCAGGACAAGCTCAATGCGCGTCTGATGGGCGTGGCCCGCACCGGTAACGGTCGTCGTGAGTCCTATGCGCATCTGCCGATGCCGCGAATGACCAACACCTACATGCTCGGTGGCGAAAGCGATCCGGCGGAAATCATTGCTTCGGTGAAGAAAGGTATCTACTGCGCCAACCTCGGCGGCGGTCAGGTCGATATCACCAGCGGCAAGTTCGTGTTCTCCACCAGCGAGGCGTACCTGATCGAAGACGGCAAGATCACTGCGCCGGTCAAGGGCGCGACGTTGATTGGCAACGGCCCTGAGGCGATGAGCCGGGTGTCGATGGTCGGTAATGATCTGGCGCTGGACAGCGGTGTGGGCATGTGCGGCAAGGATGGGCAGTCGGTGCCGGTAGGCGTCGGTCAGCCGACGTTGAAGATCGATGCGATCACCGTGGGTGGCACGGGCGCATAAATAAACGTGTGTAGGAGCTGCCGAAGGCTCGGGCCGCGATCGGACGATCTTTTGATCTTGCTTAACATCAAAGTCAAAAGATCGCAGCCTGCGGCAGCTCCTACAAGTGGCGAGATATCAACGCAGGCCGCGTTGAGTCTCGTCCAGCTCACGGATGTACTTGAAGATCTTGCGGCTGGAAGCAGGAGGTTTGTTTTGCGCAACCTCATGCTGAGCCTGACGGATCAGGGAGCGCAGTTGCTGGCGATCGGCGTCCGGGTACTCGACGACGAATTTTTCCAGCACGGCATCGTCGCCCGCGATCAGGCGATCACGCCAGCGTTCGAGATTGTGGAAACGCTCGTTGTATTGGCGAGTGGAGGCATCAAGTTGATCGAGCAAGGTCAGAATCGCGTCAGTGTCCTGATCGCGCATCAGTTTGCCGATGAACTGCAGGTGCCGTTTACGCGCGATGTTCGCGGTGTGCTTGGGCGCATCGGCCAAAGCCCGGCGCATGGCGTCGGTCAGCGGCAGTTTTGCGATCAAGTCAGGCTTGAGTGTGGTCAGGCGCTCGCCGAGGTCAACCAGAGCATGCAGCTCGCGTTTGACCTGAGATTTGCTTTTTTCTCCCGTATCGAGGGAGTCGTCGTAAGAATCAACCATGGTGGCAGTCCGCAAAGAAACGCCGCCATGATAACCAGTCGGGGGCCGCTTGTCCGGCCCGGTCGCTCGATGACCCTAGCCGAAAGCAGAATTTGAGTGGAGATGAGCATGAGTGCAGTTGAAAGCGTCGGCCCGCAGGCATTGCCGGCACTGCAGGAACAAGTCGAGCAGATCATCGCCGAAGCCAAGCGTCAGGGCGCCAGCGCCTGCGAAGTAGCCGTGTCGCTGGAGCAGGGGCTGTCGACCTCGGTGCGTCAGCGCGAAGTCGAAACGGTCGAATTCAACCGTGATCAGGGCTTTGGCATCACGCTGTACGTTGGCCAGCGCAAAGGCTCGGCCAGCACATCTGCCACTGGTCCGGATGCGATTCGTGAGACCGTCGCGGCTGCACTGGCCATCGCCAAACATACTTCCGAAGACGAGGCCTCGGGCCTGGCCGACGCGGCGTTGATGGCCAAGGAACAGCACGATTTCGACCTGTTCCACGAGTGGGACATCACGCCGGAGCAAGCCATTGAGAAGGCCTTGCTCTGTGAAGCAGCGGCATTCGACGCAGATGCGCGGATCAAGAACGCTGACGGCACCACTCTGAGCACTCATCAGGGTTGCCGCGTGTACGGTAACAGCCACGGGTTCATTGGTGGCTACGCCTCCACCCGACATAGCCTGAGTTGCGTAATGATCGCCGAAGCAGATGGCCAGATGCAGCGCGATTACTGGTACGACGTGAGCCGTCAGGGCAGTTTGCTGGCCGATCCGGTGAGCATCGGTCAGCGTGCTGCGCAACGGGCGGCGAGCCGTCTGGGCGCGCGTCCGGTACCGACCTGCGAGGTGCCGGTGCTGTTTTCCGCAGAGCTGGCGGGCGGTTTGTTCGGCAGTTTCCTCTCGGCGGTGTCTGGCGGCAGTCTGTATCGCAAGTCGTCGTTCCTTGAAGGCACTCTGGGGCAGAAGCTGTTCCCGGAATGGCTGACCATCGATGAGCGCCCGCACCTGATGCGCGCCATGGGTAGCGCTTCGTACGACGGTGATGGTCTGGCCACTTACGCCAAACCGTTCGTCGAAAAAGGCGAGTTGGTGTCGTACATCCTCGGCACTTACTCCGGGCGCAAACTCGGCATGCCGAGCACTGCCAACGCTGGCGGCGTACACAACCTGTTCGTCACCCATGGAGACGAAGACCAGGCGGCGTTGTTGAAGCGCATGGGCCGTGGCTTGTTGGTCACAGAACTGATGGGCCATGGCTTGAACATGGTCACTGGCGACTATTCGCGCGGGGCGGCGGGTTTCTGGGTCGAGAATGGAGAAATCCAGTTCGCCGTGCAGGAAGTGACTATCGCCGGCAACATGCGCGACATGTTCAAGCAGATTGTTGCCGTGGGTAATGATCTGGAGTTGCGAAGCAACATTCGCACCGGCTCGGTGTTGATCGAGCGGATGACGGTGGCGGGCAGCTAAACCCCGGCCGTCACACACAAAAGGCGCGCCACCTCATCGGGTGGCGCGCCTTTTTTATTGGCTCCATACAAAACCAATGTGGTAGCGAGCCTGCTCGCGAAAGCGATTTCACGGCCGACCGCAGTGGTGACCGGCACGACGCCTTCGCGAGCAGGCTCGCTCCCACCCTGAAATCTGCATAGCTCGGCGCTCTTGTTTTGGTTCTCATTATCATCTAATAATAAATCTCATTATCGGATGAGCCCCGGATCATGAGTTCTGCCTTGCACGAGCAGCCGTACCTCGAAAGCTGGCGCTGGATGAGTCGCCAGATCCGTTGCGCGATGGATCCCGACGAACCGCGCCTGATCGAACACTATCTGGCCGAGGGTCGGTATCTGGCCTGTTGTACGGCGACTTCTCCCTGGACCATCGCTGAAACTTCCTTCCGTCTGCTGCTCGACACGGCCATCGATATCGCCTTGCCGTGGCACTGGCGCAGCTTCTGTCTCGATCAAGCTTGGCGTCCGCTGCGTGAAATGGAGCGCCTGTCCCTGTGCAAATGCCGGCTCCAACGTTGGCAACGCTACACCTGGCAGCTCGCCACCTGCGAACTGCTGCCCTCGATTCCTCTTATTGAACTGGTGCAAGGATTTTCAGATGACCAAGACACGTATTGAGCGCGACAGCATGGGCGAACTGCAGGTGCCGGTGGACGCTCTCTACGGCGCGCAAACCCAGCGCGCGGTGGATAACTTCCCGATTAGCGGCAAACCGATGCCGACGCAATTCATCCGCGCGCTGATCCTCGCCAAAGCCGCCGCCGCCCGCGCCAACGTTGAACTCAACCAGATCAGCGCCGCCCAGGGCAAAGCCATCAGCGACGCCGCGCAAGGTCTGCTCGAAGGCGACTTCATGCAGCATTTCCCGGTGGACATCTTCCAGACCGGTTCCGGCACCAGTTCCAACATGAACGCCAATGAAGTGATCGCCACCCTGGCTAGCCGTTTGCTCGGCGAGCCGGTCAACGCCAATGATCACGTCAACTGCGGCCAGAGCAGTAACGACATCATCCCGACCACCATCCACGTCAGCGCCGCGCTGGCCCTGCACGAACAACTGCTGCCGGCGCTGCTGCACCTGGTGCAAGTGATCGAGCACAAAGCCGCGCAAGTACATCACCATGTCAAAACCGGCCGCACGCATTTGATGGACGCGATGCCGGTGCGCATGAGCCAGGTGCTCAATGGCTGGGCGCAGCAGCTCAAGGCCAACATCGGCCACCTGCAGGATTTGCTGCCGAGCCTGCAATCGCTGGCGCAGGGCGGCACGGCGGTCGGCACCGGGATCAACGCGCATCCTGAGTTCGCCGCACGTTTCAGCCGCCAGTTGAGTCAATTGACCGACGTGGAATTCACCCCGGGCAAGGATCTGTTCGCGCTGATCGGCTCGCAGGACACCGCCGTCGCCGTCTCCGGTCAGCTAAAAGCCATCGCTGTGTCGTTGATGAAAATCGCCAACGACCTGCGCTGGATGAACTCCGGCCCGCTCGCAGGCCTCGGCGAAATCGAACTCGAAGCCCTGCAACCGGGCTCGTCGATCATGCCGGGCAAGGTCAATCCGGTGATCGCGGAAGCCACCGCCATGGTCGCCGCGCAAGTGATCGGCAACGATTCGGTGATCACCATTGCCGGCCAGTCGGGCAACTTCGAACTCAACGTGATGTTGCCGATCATCGCGCAAAACTTGTTGAGCAGCATCGAACTGCTGGCCAACTCCAGCCGCCTGCTCGGCGACAAAGCCATCGCCAGCTTCAAGGTCAACGAGTCGCGCCTGAAAGAAGCGTTGTCACGCAACCCGATTCTGGTCACCGCACTCAACCCGATCATCGGTTACCAGAAAGCCGCTGAAATCGCCAAGCAGGCCTACAAGGAAGGTCGCGCGGTGATCGATGTCGCTCTGGAACACACCGACCTGTCGCGCAGCCAACTGGAAGAGTTGCTCAATCCCGAGAAACTCACCGCCGGCGGCGTGTAAGCACCGCAACCGCTTTGGAGGCTCACCATGGAGCACTGGAAACGCACGATCGAACGGGCCAATCGCTGCTTCATGCTGGGCGAATTGATCGACGCCCGTGAGGCTTACCTGCAAGCCCTGGCCTTGGCGCAAGTGTTGTTCGAACGCTGGGCGGATGCCGACGAAGCGGTGGCGGCCTGCGTCATCTCCCATCACAACCTGGCGGATCTGCACTTGCGCCTGAACCAGCCGGAGGAGAGCGCCGAATACCTCTGCGCGATCCATCAACGACTGTTGCAGACCATGCAGGACGAGCGCCTGCGCCCGGCATTGCGTGAAGCGGCGCTGCGCCAGAGCAGCAAGACCTACGTCGAGCTGCTGAATTTCATCAGTGAACACGGCGAATACCCGCGCACCCAGCGCCTGCTGCACCCGGATACCGGCAATGCGCGCCGCGCGCCTGCCCCTCATCACCATGGAGTCCATTGAAATGGCTTTTACCTTGCCTGCCTTGCCTTACGCCTACGACGCGCTCGAACCGCACATTGACGCGCAGACCATGGAGATTCACTACACCAAGCATCACCAGACCTACATAAACAACCTCAACGCGGCGGTAGAAGGCACTGAATACGCAGAATGGCCGGTGGAAAAACTGGTCGCCAGCGTTAAGGATCTGCCGGAAAAACTCCGCGCGGCAGTGATCAATCAGGGCGGCGGTCATGCCAACCATTCGCTGTTCTGGGAAGTCATGGTGCCGAGCGGTGGCGGCAAGCCGGACGGCGTACTGGCCAAGGCGATTGATGAACAACTGGGTGGTCTCGACAGTTTCAAAGAAGCCTTCACCAAAGCCGCGCTGACCCGTTTCGGCAGCGGCTGGGCCTGGCTCAGCGTCACCCCGGAAAAGAAACTGGTGGTGGAAAGCAGCGGCAATCAGGACAGCCCGTTGATGAATGGCAACACGCCGATCCTCGGTCTCGACGTCTGGGAACACGCCTATTACCTGCGCTATCAGAACCGTCGCCCGGAATACATCAATGCGTTCTACAACGTGATCAATTGGCCTGAAGTGGCTGCGCGCTATCAGGCCGCACTGGTTTAAGTCTTCTATAAAAACAATCCAAGGCTGACTATGGGCACTGAAACACTGGCGATCGGAAGTGGGCGTATGTTTCGCTACGCAGTGGGATCGCTGTTGCTGTTGGCGGGCATGACCTTGCTGGTCGCTCACGGGCTGGAATGGCTGAATCTGCAACCGAGGCTGTCGCGGGCATTGCAGGGCGGTGCGATCTGCGCCCTCGGCACGGCGCTTGGCGCGGTGCCGGTGCTGGTGATTCGGCGCATGCCACAGGCACTCAGCGATACCTTGCTGGGTTTTGGCGCGGGTGTGATGCTGGCCGCTACGGCGTTTTCGCTGATTGTGCCGGGCATTGCCGCCGCTGAAAGCCTGGGCCTCACTCCGTGGGGGGCCAGTGGCCTGATCTGCTTCGGCATCATGTCCGGTGCGTTTGGTTTGTATCTGGTTGATCGCAAGGTGTCGGGCGCATCCCCGGAAATGCTCGTCGGCACCGTCGAGCATCCGGTGATTCCGCCACGGATCTGGTTGTTCGTGTTCGCCATCATTGCCCATAACATCCCGGAAGGCATGGCTGTCGGCGTGTCTGCTGGCGGCGGCATGCCGGATGCGGACAGCCTGGCCATGGGCATTGCCCTGCAGGATGTGCCGGAAGGTCTGGTGATTGCGCTGGTATTGGCCGGGGCAGGGATGTCGCGGGTCAAGGCGTTCCTGATCGGTGCGGCGTCAGGTCTGGTCGAGCCGGTGTTTGCGTTGTTGTGTGCGTGGCTGGTCGGGCTGGCGCAGGTATTGTTGCCATTAGGTCTGGCACTGGCGGCGGGGGCGATGTTGCTGGTGGTGACCCACGAGGTCATTCCGGAATCACGACGCCATGGTCATGACAAACTGGCCAGTCTTGGCTTGTTGATCGGGTTTTGTTTGATGATGGTGATGGATACCTCATTAGGTTGAAGATCAAAAGATCGCAGCCTTCGGCAGCTCCTACATTGGAATGCGTTCACATAGGAGCTGCCGAAGGCTGCGATCTTTTGATTTTGGCTGTCAGCCGCCTTCATCGAAGTAGTTGTTGATCAACGCCACCAGCGCATCCAGCGCTTCCTGTTCCTGATGCCCTTCAGTACTCAAATAAATCTTTGTGCCCTTGCCAGCCGCCAGCATCATCATCGCCATGATGCTTTTGCCATCGACCGTAGTCTCTGGCGTGCGGCCCACCCTGATCGTGCAATCCGGATACTGCCCAGCCACCCCGACGAACTTGGCCGATGCGCGGGCATGCAGGCCCAGCTTGTTGATGATTTCGATTTCCAGAGCAGGCATCGCGGTGTGAATCCTTTAAGTGAGGTCGCGGTGGCGAACCTGGACGTTCTTCAGGGTTTTCTGCAGGGCCTGACCCAGTCGTTCAGTCAGGTAGACGGAGCGGTGATGTCCGCCGGTGCAGCCAATGGCAATGGTGACGTAGGCGCGGTTGCTCGCAGCGAAGCGCGGCAGCCACTTGTGCAGGTAGGCGAAAATGTCCTGGAACATTTCTTCGACCTCCGGCTGCGCCGCCAGATATTCCGCCACCGGCGCATCGAGACCCGATTGCGCACGCAGCTCCGGCTTCCAGTACGGATTGGGCAGGCAGCGCACATCGAATACCAGATCCGCGTCTACCGGCATGCCGCGTTTGAAGCCGAATGACTCCACCAGAAACGCCGTGCCCGGCTCCGGCTGGTTCAGCAGGCGCAGCTTGATCGAGTCGCGCAGCTGATACAGGTTCAGATTGGTGGTGTTGATCTTCAGGTCCGCGAGGTCGGCAATCGGGCCGAGCAGGGCGGTTTCATCCTGGATCGCCTCGGCCAGCGAGCGATTGGCGTTGCTCAGCGGGTGGCGACGGCGGGTTTCGGAGAAACGCTTGAGCAGGGTTTCTTCGTCGGCGTCCAGATACAGGACATCGCACTGGATGTGCTTGGCGCGGACATCTTCGAGCAGCTCGGGAAAGCGCGTCAGATGACTCGGCAGGTTACGCGCATCGATCGACACGGCCACCAGCGGTTGCGCCAGCTCAGTATGAATCAGCGCACGTTCGGCCAGTTCCGGCAGCAAGCCTGCGGGCAGGTTGTCGATGCAGTAATAGCCGTTGTCCTCAAGGACATCCAGAGCCGTACTTTTACCCGAGCCGGAGCGGCCGCTGACGATGATCAAACGCATGATTAATGCCCGTTCTGCTCGCTCAGGACGACCTGATACAAGGCTTCGCTACTCGGTGCGCTACGCAGCTTTTCGCGCACTTCCTTACGATCCAGCATGCTGGCGATCTGACGTAGCAACTCCAGATGCGCATCGGTGGCGGCTTCCGGGACCAGCAATACGAACAGCAGGTCAACCGGCGCACCGTCGATGGCGTCGAAATCAATAGGCGCTTCAAGATGCATCAAGGCGCTGATAGGCGACTGGCAACCCTTGAGGCGGCAGTGAGGAATGGCGATGCCGTTGCCAAAACCGGTGGAACCGAGTTTTTCACGGGCAATCAACGCCTCGAAGACATCTTGCATCTCCAGAGCCGGCACTTCGCGGGCGATCAGGTTGGCAATTTGTTCGAGGGCTTTCTTTTTACTGCCGCCCGGCACGTTCACGAGGGAACGGCCGGGGGTCAGGATACTTTCAAGTCGGATCATGGAATGGGGGGTTATCGACCTGTCGCGCCCTGGAGGAGGCTTTGGGTCTTTTCCTTATGCTTTTTGAGTTGGCGATCCAGCTTGTCGGTCAGTAGGTCAATGGCGGCATACATGTCGTCATGCTCGGCATTGGCAACCACTTCTCCGCCGGGAATATGCAAGGTGGCTTCGATTTTCTGCTTCAGCTTTTCGACGCACATCGTGACTTGCACGTTGGTGATCTTGTCGAAATGGCGCTCTAATCGGTCGAGTTTTTCGTTGATGTAGGTGCGCAGAGGTTCGGTCACTTCCAGTTGGTGTCCACTGATGTTGACTTGCATACAGCTTCTCCTTCGTTGCCAGTGCATAAAGCGGCAGGCTGGATAGCCTGCCACTGGAACGCTGTAACGTGGCTTACATCAACCGCTTGCGTTCGCTCGAAGGCGCGATCCCGAGGGATTCGCGGTACTTGGCGACGGTGCGGCGAGCCACCTGAATGCCTTGTGCCTCCAGTAAACCAGCGATCTTGCTGTCACTCAACGGCTTTTTCTGATTTTCCGCGGCAACCAGTTTTTTGATGATCGCGCGGATCGCCGTGGACGAGCATTCGCCGCCTTCGGAGGTGCTGACGTGGCTGGAGAAAAAGTATTTCAGTTCATAAATACCGCGTGGGGTATGCATGAATTTTTGCGTGGTCACCCGGGAAATTGTCGATTCGTGCATGCCGACCGCCTCAGCGATATCGTGCAGGACCAACGGCTTCATGGCTTCGTCGCCGTACTCCAGAAAACCGCGCTGATGCTCGACGATCTGGGTGGCTACTTTCATCAGGGTTTCGTTGCGGCTCTGCAGGCTCTTGATGAACCAGCGAGCTTCCTGCAACTGATTGCGCATGAAGGTGTTGTCGGCGCTGGTGTCGGCACGACGGACGAAACCGGCGTACTGCGCGTTGACGCGCAGGCGTGGCACCGACTCCTGATTGAGCTCGACCAGCCAGCGTTCGTTATCCTTGCGTACGATAACGTCAGGGACGACGTACTCGGCTTCGGTGGATTCGATTTGCGAACCCGGGCGTGGATTAAGGCTCTGCACCAACTCGATGACCTGGCGCAGCTCGTCTTCCTTGAGCTTCATGCGGCGCATCAACTGGCTGTAGTCGCGGCCACCGAGCAGGTCAATGTAGTCGGTGACCAGACGTTTCGCTTCCGCCAGCCACGGGGTCTTGGCAGGCAACTGGCGCAATTGCAGCAGCAGGCATTCGCCGAGGTTGCGGGCGCCGATACCGGCTGGTTCAAATTGTTGAATGCGGTGCAGGACGGCTTCGATTTCGTCCAGTTCGATGTCCAGTTCCGGGTCGAACGCCTCGAGGATCTCTTCGAGAGTTTCGTCGAGGTAGCCCTGATTGTTGATGCAGTCGATCAGGGTGACCGCGATCAGGCGATCGGTGTCGGACATCGGTGCAAGGTTCAGTTGCCACAGCAGGTGGCTTTGCAAGCTCTCGCCGGCGGAAGTGCGGGTGGTGAAGTCCCACTCGTCATCATCGCTGCTGGGCAGGCTGCTGGCGCTGGTCTGGTAGACGTCCTCCCAGGCGGTGTCGACCGGAAGTTCGTTGGGAATACGCTCGTTCCATTCGCCATCCTCGAGATTGTCGACCGTCGGGGCGGTTTCCTGATAGGAGGGTTCCTGAATCTCGGTGTTGGGCTTCTGTTCGGCGTTGTCGGCCATGGGGTCGGAATTGTCGAAGTCTTCGCCTTCTTCCTGGCGTTCGAGCATCGGATTGGATTCCAGCGCCTCCTGGATTTCCTGTTGCAGATCCAGGGTCGACAATTGGAGCAGACGGATGGCCTGTTGCAGCTGCGGTGTCATCGTCAGCTGCTGGCCCATTCTCAAGACTAGCGATGGTTTCATGGCAGGGGCTTAACACCTTATTCGCCGGCGCTATGCGCCATCCACTACAGGGCGCCGGAGCGCCAAACTTAAGCAAATTATATGCCTGAAACTGAAGTGTTTGCCTAGAGCGCTGTAACAATTAAAGCGTATTAAATCCTGCTTGAATCGATACAGCGCCCGGGCGGCGCACCGGGCACTGTTGCGCTTACAGGCGAAACTCGTGGCCCAGATACACTTCCTTGACCAGATCGTTGGCCAGGATGGTTTCTGCATCGCCCTCGGCAATCAACTGACCGTCGTTGACGATGTAAGCGGTTTCGCAGATGTCCAGCGTCTCACGGACGTTGTGGTCGGTGATCAGTACACCGATGCCCTTGGCCTTGAGGTGGTGGATGATCTGCTTGATATCGCCGACCGAGATCGGATCGACACCGGCGAACGGTTCGTCGAGCAGGATGAATTTCGGTGCCGTTGCCAGCGCGCGAGCGATCTCCACCCGGCGGCGTTCACCACCGGACAGGCTCATGCCGAGGTTGTCGCGGATGTGACTGATGTGGAATTCCTGCAGCAGGCTTTCCAGCTCTTTGCGACGGCCGGCCTTGTCGAGCTCCTGGCGGGTCTCGAGTATGGCCATGATGTTGTCGGCCACCGACAGTTTGCGGAAGATCGACGCTTCTTGCGGCAGATAGCCGATCCCGGCCTTGGCACGACCGTGCATCGGCTGGTGGCTGACGTCCAGGTCATCGATCAGCACGCGGCCCTGATCGGCCTGTACCAGGCCGACGATCATGTAGAAGCAGGTCGTCTTGCCGGCGCCGTTCGGGCCGAGCAGGCCGACGATCTGGCCGCTGTCGATCGACAGGCTGACATCACGCACGACCTGGCGGCTTTTATAGGCCTTGGCCAGGTGCTGAGCTTTCAGAGTTGCCATTACTGGGTTTTCTCGTCGGTTTTCTTCTTCGGCTGGATCACCATATCGATGCGCGGACGCGCTTCGGTGACCTTGCTGCCGGTAGCGCGACCGGCGCTGGCCAGTTTCTTCACGGTGTCATAGACGATTTTCTCGCCTTGCGTCGTGTTGTTGTCCTTGTCGACCACCTTGGCCTTGTCGATCAGCACGACGCGGTTTTGCGCAGCGTGGTACTGGATCGTTACGCCCCAGCCCTGTACAGGCTTGGCATCACCTTGAGTCTGCAGCTGTTCGAAGTAGGCGAGGTTGCCCACCGACGTCACGACGTCGATATCGCCAGCCGGCGTACGGGTGATGGTCACCGTGTTGCCTTTAACGATCATCGAACCCTGGGTAATGATCACATCACCTTTATAGGTGGCGATGCCGTTCTTGTCATCCAGTTGGGCGTCGTCGGCCTGAATGCGGATAGGTTGCTGCTGATCGTTCGGCAGAGCCCAGGCGCTCACGCTTCCCAGTGCTGCGCCCAGACTGAGCAAAATAGGGAGGGTTTTAACGAGCCTCATACTGTCCTCTTACGTTCGATTGCAGGTGTATCCTGCTTTCCTTCAGGTACGCTTTCATTCCGACGCCAGTCGATACACCGCCAGCACCCTCGATTCTAACGGGTTGCTCGGTCTGCGCATATTCTTGCTGCGGGAACACGGTCATGCGGGTGCTGGTGATCAGAGTGCCGCGTTTTTTCTCATCGGTGCGCTGTACGCGTACCGAATCGATCAGTTCAACTTCGGTACCGCCCGAGTTCACTTCGCCGCGTTCGCTGGTCACGTGCCAAGGGAAGTCGGTGCCGCGATACATGTTCAGGTCCGGCTTTGTGACCAGGGTGACATCGGTAGCCTTGACGTGCTCGGCCTTGTCGGAAGTCATTTCGTACTGCACTTTGCCGTCCGGCAAATATTGCAGGGTATGCGTGTTGGTTGCATACCAGTCGATAGGTGTTTCGACCGAGGTGACCGGTGGCTTGTCGAGGAAGCGTTCCGGGCTGATGTTCCAGTAGCCAACCGCGGCGAATATCGCCGCGATGCAGCCGAACAGCAGGAAGTTGCGAAATTTTTTGCTGAACATGGTTTGGCTCACAGGTACGCGGCATTGGCCGCATCAAGGCGGCCCTGGGCGCGCAGGATCAATTCGCAGAATTCGCGGGCGGCACCTTCGCCACCACGGGCTCGGGTTACACCATGGGCGTGTTCGCGGACGAAATCGGCAGCGTTGGCCACCGCCATGCCCAGGCCAACGCGGCGGATCACCGGCAGGTCGGGCAGGTCATCGCCCAGATAGGCGACCTCTTCGTAGCTTAGGCCCAGTTGCTCAAGAAGACCGTCGAGAACAACCAATTTGTCTTCACGGCCCTGAAACAGGTGGGGAATCCCCAGATTTTTCGCTCGACGCTCGACCACCGGGGTCTTGCGGCCGCTGATGATAGCGGTCTGCACGCCAGCGTTCATCAGCATTTTGATGCCTTGTCCGTCGAGGGTATTGAAGGTCTTGAATTCGCTGCCGTCTTCAAGGAAATACAGGCGCCCGTCGGTGAGGACGCCGTCGACGTCGAAAACCGCCAGTTTGATCGCTTTGCCGCGTTGCAGCAGATCGTTACTCATTACATGACTCCTGCGCGCAGCAGATCGGAGAGGTTGAAGGCGCCGACCGGGCGATCCTCTTCGTCCACAACAACCAGTGCGTTGATTCGGTGATCTTCCATGATTTTCAGGGCTTCGGCGGCCAGCATCTCTGGCCGTGCAGTCTTGCCGTGGGCCGTCATTACCTGGTCGATGGTGGCGCTGCGAATGTCGATACTGCGATCCAGCGTGCGGCGCAAGTCGCCGTCAGTGAAGATTCCAGCCAGTTTACCGTCAGTTTCAAGGATGACGGTCATGCCCAGACCTTTACGAGTCATTTCCATCAATGCGTCTTTGAGCAACGTGCCGCGTTGTACTTGCGGCAATTCCTGCCCGGCGTGCATGACGTTTTCCACCTTCAGCAACAGGCGACGACCAAGAGCACCACCCGGGTGTGAGAACGCGAAATCTTCGGCGGTGAAACCGCGTGCTTCCAGCAGTGCTACAGCCAGCGCGTCACCCATGACCAGCGCTGCGGTGGTCGAGGAGGTCGGGGCCAGGTTAAGCGGACAGGCTTCATGCTCGACGTGAACGTTGAGATTGACCTCGGCAGCCTTGGCCAGCGGCGATTGCGGGTTGCCGGTGACGCTGATGAGCTGGATGCCCAGGCGTTTGATCAGCGGCAGCAGGGTAACGATTTCATTGGTCGAGCCGGAGTTCGACAGGGCCAGGATCACGTCGTCGCGGGTGATCATGCCCATGTCGCCATGGCTGGCCTCGGCCGGGTGCACGAAAAATGCCGGGGTGCCGGTGCTGGCCAGGGTCGCGGCAATCTTGTTGCCGATGTGCCCGGATTTTCCCATGCCGACCACGACTACACGGCCTTTACTGGCCAGAATCATCTCGCAAGCGCGTACGAAATCGGCGTCGATATGGGGCAACAAGCCTTGTACGGCTTCCACTTCGAGTTGGATGGTGCGTTGTGCCGATTGAATCAGGTCGCTGGATTGGCTCATGTCAGAAATCGTATAGCCCGATGAAAAGGCGGCGATTATAGCGGTTATGTTGCAAAGCCTCACGCAAGTTCGTCGTGCTTTGTCATTCCTCGTTACCAAAACCCGGCAAAACAGCCTCCAAGCCTGTCATATCGCCGAACACAGGGCGGTACAAGCCTTGGGCGCGCAGCCTTTGCAGTGATATAGTTCGCCGCCAGTTCGGCCTGCCCGGGATGTACGTACTTTTTAAGTAAAGACAGGCGTCCGAGTGAGAGGCTGCATCGCAAGGAGTTTAGATGAGTGCCGATAACGCCTACGCGGTCGAGCTGAAGGGAGTCTCCTTCAAGCGCGGTGCGCGCAGCATTTTCAATAACGTCGATATTCGCATCCCGCGCGGCAAGGTCACCGGCATCATGGGACCTTCCGGGTGTGGCAAGACCACGCTGCTGCGATTGATGGGCGCACAATTGCGTCCTGCCAGCGGCGAAGTCTGGGTCAACGGCCAGAACCTGCCTGCGCTTTCGCGCAGCGATCTGTTCGATGCGCGAAAGCACATGGGTGTGCTGTTTCAAAGCGGCGCGCTGTTCACCGATCTCGACGTGTTCGAGAACGTGGCTTTCCCTCTGCGTGTTCATACCGATTTGCCGGAAGAAATGATCCGCGACATCGTCCTGCTCAAATTGCAGGCGGTCGGTCTGCGCGGTGCCATCGAGTTGATGCCGGATGAGCTGTCCGGTGGCATGAAGCGCCGTGTCGCACTGGCGCGGGCGATTGCGCTCGATCCGCAGATCCTCATGTACGACGAACCGTTCGTCGGCCAGGACCCGATCGCCATGGGCGTGCTGGTCCGTCTGATCCGTCTGCTCAACGATGCGCTGGGGATCACCAGTATCGTGGTGTCCCACGATCTGGCTGAAACCGCGAGCATCGCCGACTACATCTATGTTGTTGGTGATGGTCAGGTGCTTGGGCAGGGTACGCCGGACGAGTTGATGAATTCGGACGAGCCGCGTATCCGTCAGTTCATGACCGGCGATCCCGATGGCCCGGTGCCGTACCATTTTCCAGCGACGGATTACCGCGCAGATCTTCTGGGGAAGCGCTGATGCGCAGAATTTCATTAATAGAGCGCGTGCGCCGGTTCGGCGAGGCGGCGATCGACGCCGTTGCGGTGTTCGGTCGTGCGACGCTGTTTCTGTTTCATGCCCTGCTGGGGCGTGGCGGGATCAGCGGTGGCTTCGGCCTGCTGGTCAAGCAACTGCATTCGGTCGGCGTGATGTCGCTGGTGATCATCGTCGTCTCCGGGATATTCATCGGCATGGTGCTGGCGCTGCAGGGCTTCAGCATTCTGTCGAGCTACGGTTCGGAACAGGCGGTAGGGCAGATGGTCGCACTGACCCTGTTGCGTGAACTGGGTCCGGTGGTGACGGCACTGTTGTTCGCCGGTCGTGCCGGTTCGGCGCTGACCGCCGAGATCGGCAACATGAAATCCACCGAACAGCTTTCCAGTCTGGAAATGATCGGCGTCGATCCGCTCAAGTACATCATTGCCCCGCGCCTCTGGGCCGGTTTCATTTCCCTGCCGGTGCTGGCGATGATTTTCAGCGTGGTCGGGATTTGGGGCGGTTCGTGGGTGGCTGTCGACTGGCTGGGTGTGTATGAAGGCTCTTATTGGGCGAACATGCAGAACAGCGTGAATTTCACCAGTGACGTGCTCAATGGCGTGATTAAAAGTATCGTTTTTGCCTTTGTAGTGACCTGGATCGCCGTATTCCAAGGCTACGACTGTGAGCCCACTTCCGAGGGAATCAGCCGTGCCACTACCAAGACCGTGGTGTTTGCCTCTCTGGCAGTGCTCGGCCTGGACTTTATTCTGACCGCTTTGATGTTTGGAGATTTCTGATGCAAAACCGCACCCTGGAAATCGGTGTCGGCCTGTTCCTGCTGGCAGGGATCCTGGCTTTGTTGTTGCTTGCTTTGCGGGTCAGTGGTCTGTCTCCGACTTCGACCACCGACACCTATAAACTTTATGCCTACTTTGACAATATTGCCGGTTTGACGGTCAGAGCCAAAGTGACCATGGCCGGTGTAACTATCGGCAAGGTCACGGCGATCGATCTGGATCGCGACAGCTTCACCGGTCGGGTCACTCTGCAAGTGGATAAAAAGGTCGACAATCTTCCGACCGACTCCACAGCGTCTATCCTGACCGCTGGTCTGCTGGGCGAGAAGTACATCGGTATCAGCGTCGGCGGGGAAGACAAACCGTTAAAGGATGGTGGAACCATCCATGACACGCAGTCGTCACTGGTACTGGAAGATCTTATCGGTAAATTCCTGCTCAATACCGTTAGCAAAGACGCCAAATGAGGAGCTTTTGAATGATTTCTACCTTGCGACGTGGCCTGTTGGTGTTGCTCGCGGCATTGCCACTGATGGCTAACGCTGCGCCTGGGCAATCCGCGCATGAACTGGTGCAGGACACTACCACCCGACTGCTGGCCGACCTGGCTGCCAACAAAGAGAAATACAAGCAGGATCCGACTGATTTCTACGCGGCGCTCAACAGCATCGTCGGGCCAGTGGTGGACGCCGAAGGCATTTCCAAGAGCATCATGACGGTCAAGTATTCGCGCAAGGCCACGCCGGCGCAGATGCAGACCTTCCAGGAAAACTTCAAGAAAGGCCTGTTCCAGTTCTACGGCAACGCTCTGCTTGAGTACAACAACCAGGGCATTACCGTTGACCCTGCCAAGGACGAATCGGGTGACCGCACCAGCGTCAACATGACCGTCAAGGGCAGCAGCGGCGCAATCTATCCTGTGCAGTACACGCTGGAGAAGATCAACGGCGAGTGGAAACTGCGCAACGTCATCATCAACGGCATCAATATCGGCAAACTGTTCCGTGATCAGTTCGCCGACGCGATGCAGCGCAATGGCAACGATCTGGACAAGACCATCAATGGTTGGGCCGGTGAAGTGGCCAAGGCCAAAGAAGCCACCGAGAAACCCGCGCAATGAGTGAGGCCGCAGTTCGTATGAGTGATGTCGACGAGCTTCTGCTCAGCGGAGTGCTGGACTATCGCACCGGTGCCGACCTGCGCAAGCAAGGCCAGACGCTGATCAAGTCCAGCAAGGCTGCTTCGCTGGTGATCGATTGCTCGGCGGTGAAGAAGTCCAGCAGCGTCGGCTTGTCGTTGCTGCTGTGCTTCATGCGCGATGCGAATGCGGCCGGCAAGGCTGTCAGCATCCGTGCGATGCCCGAAGACATGCGCGAAATTGCTCAGGTCAGTGAACTGACCGAACTGTTGGCGCACCCCTGAACCCACATCTATAAAGAAGCCCCCCGTCAGAGTCCTGCCATGCGGGGTTCGCAGGCGCGGGGCTTTTTTGTATGATGTCCGACCCGTGCGCACAGGGCGCCGATTGAGGTTGAGCATGCAGGCCGTAGAAGTGAAGAGCTTCCTTGAAGGAAAGCTGCCCGGAACGTTGGTAGAAGTTGAGGGCGAAGGCTGCAATTTCCAGCTGAACGTGATTAGCGATGAACTGGCGGCGTTGAGCCCGGTGAAGCGTCAGCAGCAGGTCTATGCCCATTTGAACCCATGGATCACCGATGGCAGCATCCATGCGGTCACTATGAAATTTTTCAGCAGCGCGGCCTGGGCCGAGCGCACCTGAGCCTAAGGGCGTCGAGATTCTTATGGATAAATTGATTATTACCGGTGGCGCTCGTCTTGATGGCGAGATCCGCATTTCCGGCGCAAAAAACTCCGCCCTGCCGATCCTGGCCGCCACCCTGCTGTGCGATGGCCCGGTGACCGTTGGCAACCTGCCGCACCTGCACGACATCACCACCATGATCGAGCTGTTCGGTCGCATGGGCATTGAGCCGGTGATCGACGAGAAGCTCAGCGTCGAAATCGATCCACGCACCATCAAGACCCTGATCGCGCCGTACGAACTGGTGAAAACCATGCGTGCGTCGATCCTGGTTCTGGGTCCGATGGTTGCCCGTTTCGGTGAAGCCGAAGTCGCCCTGCCTGGCGGTTGCGCCATCGGTTCGCGTCCGGTTGACCTGCACATCCGTGGCCTCGAAGCCATGGGCGCGGTGATCGACGTTGAAGGCGGCTACATCAAGGCCAAAGCGCCTGAAGGTGGCCTGCGTGGTGCGCACTTCTTCTTCGACACCGTCAGCGTGACCGGTACCGAGAACATCATGATGGCCGCTGCTCTGGCCAAGGGCCGCAGCGTGTTGCAGAACGCCGCTCGCGAACCTGAAGTGGTTGACCTGGCGAACTTCCTCAACGCCATGGGCGCCAAGGTTTCCGGCGCTGGCACCGACACCATCACCATCGATGGCGTCGAGCGTCTGGGTTCGGCTTTCTATAAGGTCATGCCTGACCGTATCGAAACCGGCACCTACCTCGTTGCCGCTGCCGTGACCGGTGGTCGCGTCAAGGTCAAGGACACCGATCCGACCATCCTCGAAGCCGTTCTGGAAAAACTCCGTGAAGCCGGCGCAGAAATCACCTGTGGTGAAGACTGGATCGAGCTGAACATGCACGGCAAGCGCCCGAAAGCGGTCAACGTGCGCACTGCACCGTACCCTGCTTTCCCGACTGACATGCAAGCGCAGTTCATCTCGCTCAACGCCATTGCCGAAGGCACGGGTGCGGTGATCGAGACGATCTTCGAAAACCGTTTCATGCACGTGTACGAACTGCACCGTATGGGCGCCAAGATTCAGGTCGAAGGCAACACTGCCATCGTTACCGGTACTGAAGTCCTCAAAGGTGCGCCAGTCATGGCCACCGACTTGCGTGCTTCGGCCAGCCTGGTGATCTCGGCTCTGGTTGCCGAAGGCGATACGCTGATCGACCGCATCTACCACATCGACCGTGGTTACGAGTGCATCGAAGAAAAACTGCAGATGCTGGGCGCCAAGATCCGTCGCGTTCCGGGCTGATTGCTGCATTGGGACACAGGGACGTGTCCACTGATTTTAAGAGTCGAGCCGGTTTCCGGCTCGATGTGTGTCCGGCGCCGATTGCGACCGGACATGAGTACCTTGATAAGGACTGACGTTTCCCATGTTGACCATCGCACTGTCCAAGGGCCGCATCCTTGACGACACTCTGCCGCTTCTTGCCGAAGCGGGCATCGTGCCGACCGAGAATCCGGACAAGAGCCGCAAGCTGATCATCCCCACGACGCAGGACGACGTTCGTCTGCTGATCGTGCGCGCCACTGATGTGCCGACTTATGTCGAACATGGCGCGGCTGACCTCGGCGTTGCCGGTAAAGACGTGTTGATGGAATACACCGGTCAGGGTCTGTACGAGCCACTGGATCTGCAGATCGCTCAGTGCAAGTTGATGACTGCCGGCAAGATCGGCGCGCCTGAGCCCAAGGGCCGTCTGCGTGTGGCGACCAAATTTGTCAACGTTGCCAAGCGTTACTACGCCGAGCAGGGCCGTCAGGTCGACATCATCAAGCTCTACGGTTCGATGGAACTGGCGCCGCTGATCGGTCTCGCTGACAAGATCATCGACGTGGTCGACACCGGCAACACCCTGCGCGCCAACGGCCTGGAACCTCAGGAACTGATCGCCACGATCAGCTCGCGCCTGGTGGTCAACAAGGCTTCGATGAAAATGCAACACGCCCGAATCCAGGCGTTGATCGATACCCTGCGCAACGCAGTGGAATCGCGACACCGCGGCTGATTTACCTGCGCGACCCCAGGTCGCGCCGTCTATCCGCCTCATAGCCAGAATTCTCAGGTGCCTAAGCGGATCGAATGATAGTTTCGGGCGCCTGAGTTTTTTGCCATTCCTATGAGGCTCTCGCTATGACCGCAACGACTGCAATTCGCCGACTCAACGCTGCTGACCCGGATTTCGCGCATCATCTGGATCATCTGCTGAGCTGGGAAAGTGTGTCTGACGACTCGGTCAATCAGCGTGTGCTGGACATCATCAAGGCTGTGCGCGAACGTGGTGACGCGGCGCTGGTCGAGTTCACCCAGAAGTTCGACGGCCTCGAAGTCGCGTCGATGGCTGACCTGATCCTGCCGCGCGAGCGTCTGGAACTGGCGCTGACGCGCATCACTGTGCAGCAGCGCGAAGCACTGGAAAAAGCGGCGGCCCGCGTGCGCAGCTACCACGAAAAACAGAAACAGGATTCCTGGAGCTACACCGAAGCCGACGGCACGGTACTCGGCCAAAAGGTCACACCGCTGGATCGTGCCGGCCTGTACGTGCCGGGCGGCAAGGCGTCGTATCCGTCGTCGGTGTTGATGAACGCGATTCCGGCCAAGGTCGCTGGCGTGACCGAAGTGGTCATGGTCGTGCCGACCCCGCGTGGTGAGATCAACGAGCTTGTGCTGGCGGCGGCGTGCATCGCTGGCGTTGACCGCGTGTTCACCATCGGCGGCGCGCAAGCCGTTGCCGCGTTGGCCTACGGCACCGAAAGCGTGCCGAAAGTAGACAAGGTGGTTGGCCCGGGCAACATCTACGTCGCCACCGCCAAGCGCCACGTATTCGGTCAGGTCGGCATCGACATGATCGCCGGCCCTTCGGAAATCCTCGTGGTGTGCGACGGCCAGACCGATCCGGACTGGATCGCCATGGACCTGTTCTCGCAAGCCGAGCACGACGAAGATGCGCAGGCGATTCTGGTCAGCCCGGACGCCGAGTTCCTCGACAAGGTCGCCGCGAGCATCGACAAACTGCTGCCGACCATGGACCGTGCGACCATCATCGAAACCTCGATCAATGGCCGTGGCGCACTGATTCACGTGAAGGACATGGCCCAAGCCATCGAAGTCGCCAACCGCATCGCCCCGGAACACCTGGAGTTATCGGTCGCTGACCCGCAAGCCTGGCTGCCGCTGATCCGCCACGCCGGTGCGATCTTCATGGGCCGTCACACCTCCGAAGCGCTGGGCGACTACTGCGCAGGCCCGAACCACGTGCTGCCGACCTCCGGCACCGCGCGCTTCTCTTCGCCGCTGGGCGTGTACGACTTCCAGAAACGTTCGTCGATCATCTTCTGCTCCGAGGCTGGTGCTTCCGAGCTGGGCAAAACGGCATCGGTGCTGGCCCGTGGCGAATCGCTGAGCGCCCATGCACGCAGCGCCGAATACCGCATCAAAGACGAAGACTTTCTACAAGGGCAGGGGAACTGAGCGATGAGTAAATTCTGGAGCCCGTTCGTCAAGGATCTGGTGCCGTACGTGCCGGGCGAACAGCCGAAGCTGACCAAACTGGTCAAGCTCAACACCAACGAAAACCCGTACGGCCCGTCGCCAAAAGCCTTGGCAGCGATGCAGGTTGAACTGAATGACAACCTGCGTCTGTACCCGGACCCGAACAGCGACCTGCTGAAAACTGCCGTCGCCAAATACTACGGTGTGCAGAGCAATCAGGTGTTCCTCGGCAACGGTTCGGATGAAGTGCTTGCGCACATTTTTCACGGCTTGCTGCAACACGATAAGCCGCTGTTGTTCCCGGACATCAGCTACAGCTTCTATCCGGTGTATTGCGGTTTGTACGGCATCGAGTTTGATGCGGTCCCGCTGGATGCGCAGTTCCAGATCGACCCGGCAGACTACGCCAAGCCGAATGGCGGGATCATTTTCCCGAATCCGAACGCACCCACCGGTTGCCTGCTGGCGCTGGACGCGGTTGAGCAGATCCTCAAGGCCAGCCCGGATTCGGTGGTGGTGGTAGACGAGGCGTACATCGACTTCGGTGGCGAAACGGCGATCAGTCTGGTGGATCGTTATCCGAACCTGCTGGTGACGCAGACCCTGTCCAAGTCGCGCTCGCTGGCGGGCCTGCGTGTGGGCTTTGCGGTGGGGCATCCGGACCTGATCGAGGCACTGGAGCGGATCAAGAACAGCTTCAACTCATATCCGCTGGATCGTCTGGCGATTGTCGGCGCGGCGGCGGCGTTCGAGGATCGCGAGCATTTCGACAAGACCTGCCGACTGGTGATCGAGAGCCGTGAGTGGGTGATTGCGCAATTGCAGACCAAGGGTTTTGAAGTATTGCCTTCGGCGGCGAACTTCATTTTCGCGAGGCATCCGCAGCATGATGCGGCGCGGCTGGCGGCTAAATTGCGCGAGCAGGGCGTAATCGTGCGGCACTTCAAGCAGGAGCGGATTGCGCAGTTCCTGCGGATTTCGATTGGCACGCCGGAGCAGAATCAGGCGCTGGTCGATGGACTTGGCGATCTCTAAAAGCAAGAGCCCCTCACCCTAACCCTCTCCCAAAGGGAGAGGGGACTGATTGGGGGATATTGCAGAGCTTCGTCGACGTGAAAGTGCTGTACCGAATCCATAATCGACTCGGTCTTTCAGGTCGACGTACTTCGCAAGACAACTCGGTCGGCTCCCTCTCCCTCCGGGAGAGGGCTGGGCGGGCGGCGTTTCCGATGAGGGTGTGCTCTTATTCGTGATGCGGCTCGCCAAGGAAAGTCAGTGAGGTAAACAGCCCACGACTATCCACATCCGCGCTGCCCTTCACCGGCACCTCAACCTGCGCCGCAATCACATTCAACCCTTCATTCCTCACCAGCACCTGCGCCCGACCCTCCTTGTCAGTCTCGGTGCTCAACGTGTTCGGCGCACTGCGATAGTCGCCAATCAACTTCACCCCAGCCGCCGGTTTGCCATCGAGCAACACCCGCACCGGCAATGACTTGCCCGGCCCAACCGTCAGCGGATCAACCTCCGGCAGAATCAACAATTTGATCTGATCCAGCTTCGGCAACTTCGCCCCCGGCTGATAAATCGCCAGGCTGTATTTGAACGTCTCCGTCGCCTCGATAGCTCCAGGCACTTTGCTGCGACCTTGGTTGATCCACTTCTTGTCAGCTGTCTGCGACCACATGCCGTTGTTCAGCGCTACGGCCAGGACTGCCGGAGCTTTCAGTGGTTTCAGTCGTGCGTGATCCGTCAGGCGCTCGACGCTCACCGGAATCATCTTGCCGCCCGCGTCATAAGCCCAGGCGCCGCTGATCTTTTGTGCCTTGAACGCGTTGTCTTCGGCGCCATGGCCATAAACCACTTCGATATTGCCGCGCCGTTGTTCGGTCCACAGGCCATGGGCCGAGACTTCGCCTACGAACAGCGCGGCGATCAGCACAAAAGTTTTGCCGAATTGCATGGTGACGTCCTTTTACAGGTTGAGTGTCAGGCTGACGGTGAAGTTGCGCGGTTCGCCGGGGTTGACCCAGTAGTTGCTGTAGGAGCGCTCGTAATACTTCTCGTCGAAGAGGTTGTTCAGGTTCAGGCCGACAGTGACGTTGTCGCTGGCCTTGTAATGCGCGAGCAGGTCGACGGTCTGGTAGGCCGGCAATTCGAAGTCGCTGCCGGATTCTCCGGAGCGGTCGCCGACATAAGTGAACGCTGCGCCGACGTCCGAGCCGCGCAAATGGCCATCCTGGAACTCATAAACCCCGAGCAGACTGCCGCTGCGTTTGGCCACGCCGAGGATGCGACTGCCGGTGGGAATTGCCGCGTCGCCCTTGGTCACTTCTGCGTCAATGTAGGCAAAGGCACCAATGACTCGTACAGCGTCGGTGACCTGTCCGGTGACTTGCAGATCGAAACCACGACTGCGCGCCTTGCCCATGGCGCGGCTGGTGTCGGTGCCAGGATCAAGGGCGAGGACGTTTTCCTTGTCGATGTGGAAGAAGGCGAGGGTGCTACTCAGGCGTTCGTCAAACAACTCGTTCTTGATCCCGACTTCGTAGCCGACGCCTTCTTCCGGGTCGAAGGATTTTCCGGAGGCGTCGAGGCCGTTGTTCGGTTTGAAAGAGGTCGAGGCATTGGCGAACAGGCCGGTGTTCGGCGTCAGTTGGTAGAGCAGGCCGGCGCGCTGGGTGAGGGCGTCATGGTGCTGACTGCTCTTGGCGTTACGGCTGTGATCGTCGATGCGCTGGTCGAAATGTTCGAAACGTGCGCCGATCATTCCGCGCAATTTGTCGGTGAAGATGATCTGATCCTGCAGGTTCAGTGCATGACTTTCGACGTGTTCGAAAAAATCGCTGCCCGAGCGTGCGCCGTTGGGTTTTGGCTTGCCGTAGATCGGCTTATAGATGTCGATGGCGTACGGGCCGCCAGCAATCGTGGTGACGCGCTCGTTCTTGCGGAAGTTTTCATACTCGGTGCCGATCAGCAGTTCATGCTGCCAAGGACCGAGGTCGAACAGACCGCGCAATTCCAGTTGGGTGATGCTGTCGTGCCAACTTGTATCGCGTTCGCGCAAGCGACGGTTGACCGTGTGGCCGTCGGCGTTCAGCGCCCGTTGTTCCGAGGCGTCGCCCCAGAGTTTGCCTTCCTTGTAGTGGCTGGCCAGGCGCAGTTTCCAACTGTCGTTGAGGTGATGTTCCAGAGTCGCTTGAAGCAGATTGTTGTGGTTATCGATGTTGCCGTCGTTGGGCTCGCCGAGGAAGGTCGAGCGCGACACGCCGCTCCATTTGTTGTTCGGCGCGACGATGCCGCGATCGAAGGTGGAGCTGTGACGGACGATCTCGCTTTCCACCAACAGCGACGTGTCCGGGTTCAATTGCCAACTGATCGAAGGCGCGACGAACACACGCTTGCTGTCGACGTGATCGCGAAAGCTGTTGTTATCTTCGACTGCGAGGTTGATCCGCGAAAGCACATCACCTTGTTCATCAAGTGGCGTGTTGACGTCCAGCGCGGTGCGATAGCGGTCCCAACTGCCGGCGCTGGTCTGTAGGGTGGTGAACGCTTCGGGCTGCGGTTTCTTGGTGACGATGTTTACCGTGCCGCCGGGATCGCCTCGGCCATACAAACTGGCGGCGGGCCCTTTGAGCACTTCGATGCGCTCGATGTTGGCCGCATCCGGTGTGCTCGGATAGCCGCGATTGGCGCTGAAGCCGTCCTTGTAGAACTCCGAGGTGGTGAAGCCGCGCACGCTGTATTCGTACAGCGTCAGGCCGCCGAAGTTGTTCTGCTTCGATACGCCACCGGCAAAATCCAGCGCGCGCTCGACACTGGTGCTGCCCAGATCTTTGAGCACGCTGGCGGGCACTACGCTGATCGCCTGCGGGATATCACGGATCGCGGTGTCGGTTTTGGTTGCACTGGATGAACGTGTGGCGCGATAGCCCTTGACCGGGCCGGTCGGCGATTCGTAGTCGGAGATGACGCTGATGGCGTCCAGTTCGAGGGGTTTGGATTCTTCGGCGAAGGCTGGGTCGACCAGCAGACCAAGGCTCAGGCCGAGCAGTGAGGCCTTTGTTCGAGACGACATGTTATGTTGTTCCAATTCTTAGAATTGAAACAATATAACATGCCTGTTGAGAATGTCTTTTATTCGCGTGCTTAGCGCGAAGAAAATTTTATTCTTCTTTTTCTTTCACCGGCGCCGGTGGCGGACGCAGGCCGATTTCAGCGGTGAGCTTGAGCTCTTTGCCGTTGCGCATCACCTGAATCGTCACTTTGTCAGTCGGTTTGATCCGCGCGACCTGGTTCATCGAACGACGGCCATCACCGGCTGGCTCGCCATCGATGCTCAGAATCACATCGCCCAATTGCAGGCCGGCCTTCTGTGCCGGGCCATCGCGGAAGATCCCCGCGACGACAATCCCCGGACGCCCGGACAAACCGAACGACTCGGCCAGTTCCTGGGTCAGCGGTTGCACTTCAATGCCCAGCCAGCCACGAATCACCTGACCGTGCTCAATGATCGACTTCATCACCTCCATCGCCAGTTTCACCGGGATCGCAAAGCCAATGCCCTGCGAACCGCCGGACTTGGAGAAAATCGCCGTGTTGATGCCGGTGAGGTTGCCGTTGGCATCGACCAGCGCGCCGCCGGAGTTACCCGGGTTGATCGCCGCGTCAGTCTGGATGAAGTCTTCGTAGTTGTTCAGGCCCAGCTGATTACGCCCGGTGGCGCTGATGATGCCCATGGTCACGGTCTGGCCAACGCCGAACGGGTTGCCGATGGCCAGCGCGACGTCGCCGATACGAATGTTGTCCGAGCGGCCGACGGTGATGGCCGGCAGGGTTTTCAGATCGATCTTCAACACCGCGAGGTCGGTTTCCGGATCGCTGCCGATGACGCGGGCGAGGGTTTCGCGGCCATCCTTCAGCGCCACGACGATTTGGTCGGCACCGCTGGTCACGTGGTTGTTGGTGAGAATGTAGCCTTCCGGGCTCATGATCACGCCGGAACCGAGGCTCGATTCCATGCGTTTCTGCTTCGGCGAGTTATCACCGAAGAAACGCCGGAACTGCGGATCTTCAAACAGTGGATGCGCCGGTTTGTTGATGACTTTGGTGGTGTAGAGGTTGACCACTGATGGCGCGGCGATGGTCACCGCATCCGCATAGGACACAGGCCCCTGCTGCACGCTGGTGGTTTGCGGGGCCTGTTGCAGGTTGACGTCGAGGCTCGGCAGCCCGACCCACTGCGGGTAACGCTGAATAATCAACAGAGCGATAAGCACACCGGCCAACAACGGCCAGCCCATAAAACGCAGCGCCTTGAACATTAAGCACGTCCTGGAAGAGTTGCAGGCGGGGTCAGACCGCCCATAATGTCGCGCATTATACGAGGCCGCGCGTGCCTCTGAACGGGATATTTAGGAGTCTTTCATGGCCGTTGCCCTCAGCACCCTCGTCGAAGAAGCCGACCGTTACCTCGGCAGTGCGAAAATTGCCGATTATTGCCCGAACGGATTGCAGGTCGAGGGCCGTCCTCAGGTGATGCGTATCGTCAGTGGCGTCACGGCCAGCCAGGCGTTGCTGGACGCTGCCGTCGAGACCGGGGCCGATCTGGTGCTGGTGCATCACGGTTATTTCTGGAAGGGCGAGAACCCTTGCGTCACTGGCATGAAGCAGCGTCGACTGAAGACGTTGCTCAAGCACGATATCAGTCTGCTCGCTTACCACTTGCCGCTGGATTTGCATCCCGATGTCGGCAATAACGTGCAACTGGCGCGTCAACTGGACATCACTGTGGAAGGCCCGCTGGACCCGGACAATCTCAAAATCGTTGGTCTGGTCGGGTCTTTGAAAGAACCGCTGACCGCTCGCGATTTCGCCCGCAAGGTGCAAGAAGTGATGGGTCGAGAACCTTTGCTGATTGAAGGCAATCCGATGATTCGCCGGGTTGGCTGGTGCACCGGCGGTGGTCAGGGCTATATCGATCAGGCCGTCGCGGCGGGCGTCGATCTGTATCTCAGCGGTGAAGCCTCCGAGCAGACCTTCCACAGCGCCCGCGAAAACGACATCAGCTTCATCGCCGCCGGCCACCACGCGACCGAGCGCTACGGCGTACAGGCGCTGGGCGACTACCTGGCGAAACGCTTTGCCGTCGAACACATCTTCATCGACTGCCCCAACCCGATCTGACGAACGCCACTCACCTGTGTAGGAGCTGCCGAAGGCTGCGATCCTTTGATCTTGTTTTTTAAAAGACCAGATCAAAGGATCGCAGCCTTCGGCAGCTCCTACAGGACCGTCATCGCCCAAACGAGTGGGCATATTCATATGCCCTTTCGATCTAGTTGGCGTCCTGATTAGAAGAGGTCGCTGTGCTAGGATTCCCCGCTCGAACACGGCCCGCTGGCCGTTCATAAGAAAGTTTTCGTGAGTAGCCATGGTCGACAAACTGACGCATCTGAAACAGCTGGAGGCGGAAAGCATCCACATCATCCGCGAGGTGGCCGCCGAGTTCGATAACCCGGTGATGCTGTACTCCATCGGTAAAGACTCCGCCGTGATGCTGCACCTGGCACGCAAGGCGTTCTTCCCGGGCAAACTGCCGTTTCCGGTGATGCACGTCGACACCCGCTGGAAATTCCAGGAAATGTACAAGTTCCGCGACAAGATGGTCGAAGAACTGGGCCTGGACCTGATCACCCACATCAACCCCGATGGCGTGGCGCAGAACATCAACCCGTTCACCCACGGCAGCGCCAAGCACACCGACATCATGAAAACCGAAGGCCTGAAGCAGGCACTCGACAAGCATGGTTTCGACGCAGCGTTCGGCGGCGCCCGTCGCGATGAAGAGAAATCCCGTGCCAAAGAGCGCGTGTACTCGTTCCGCGACAGCAAGCACCGCTGGGACCCGAAAAACCAGCGTCCAGAACTGTGGAACGTCTACAACGGCAAGGTCAACAAGGGCGAATCCATTCGCGTATTCCCTTTGTCAAACTGGACCGAACTGGACATCTGGCAGTACATCTACCTCGAAGGCATCCCGATTGTGCCGTTGTACTTCGCCGCCGAACGCGAAGTGATCGAGAAGAACGGCACGCTGATCATGATCGACGACGAGCGCATCCTTGAGCACCTGTCCGACGAAGACAAAGCGCGCATCGTCAAAAAGAAAGTGCGTTTCCGCACCCTTGGCTGCTACCCGTTGACGGGGGCCGTGGAGTCCGAGGCCGAAAGCCTGACGGACATCATCCAGGAAATGCTCCTGACGCGAACTTCCGAGCGCCAGGGCCGAGTCATCGACCACGATGGCGCAGGCTCGATGGAAGATAAAAAACGTCAAGGCTATTTCTAAGGGGCTGTCATGTCGCATGTTTCTGATTTGATCAGCGAGGACATCCTCGCCTACCTGGGCCAGCACGAACGTAAGGAACTGCTGCGCTTTTTGACCTGCGGTAACGTCGATGACGGCAAGAGCACCCTGATCGGGCGCTTGCTGCACGACTCGAAGATGATCTACGAAGATCACCTTGAAGCGATCACCCGCGACTCGAAGAAAGTCGGCACCACCGGTGACGATATCGATCTGGCATTACTGGTCGACGGTCTGCAGGCCGAGCGGGAGCAGGGCATCACCATCGATGTCGCCTACCGCTATTTCTCCACCGCCAAGCGCAAATTCATCATCGCTGACACGCCCGGCCATGAGCAGTACACCCGCAACATGGCCACCGGAGCGTCCACCTGTGACCTGGCGATCATTCTGGTCGACGCGCGTTACGGCGTGCAGACCCAGACCCGTCGCCACAGCTTCATCGCCTCCCTGTTGGGGATCAAACACATCGTCGTCGCCATCAACAAGATGGACTTGAAGGGCTTCGATGAAGGTGTGTTCGAGTCGATCAAGGCTGACTACCTGAAGTTCGCCGAAGGCTTGAAGATGAAGCCGACCAGCATGCACTTCGTGCCGATGTCTGCCCTAAAAGGCGACAACGTGGTGAACAAGTCCGAGCGCTCGCCTTGGTACAAAGGCCAGTCGTTGATGGAAATCCTCGAGACCGTGGAGGTCGCGGGCGATCGCAACTTCACCGATCTGCGTTTCCCGGTGCAGTACGTCAACCGTCCGAACCTGAACTTCCGTGGTTTCGCCGGCACGCTGGCCAGCGGCATCGTGCACAAGGGTGACGAAGTCGTGGTGCTGCCGTCGGGCAAAAGCAGCCGGGTGAAATCCATCGTCACTTTCGAAGGTGAGCTGGAACACGCCGGTCCAGGTCAGGCCGTAACGCTGACCATGGAAGACGAAATCGACATCTCCCGTGGTGACTTGCTGGTGCATGCCGACAACGTGCCGCCGGTCACCGACAGCTTCGAAGCGATGCTGGTGTGGATGGCTGAAGAGCCGATGCTGCCGGGCAAGAAATACGACATCAAACGCGCCACCAGTTACGTGCCGGGCTCGATTGCCAGCATCGTTAACAAGGTCGACGTGAACACGTTGGAAGAAGGCCCGGCGAGCGCGTTGCAGCTCAACGAAATCGGCAAGGTGAAGATTGCACTTGATGCGCCAATCGCCCTCGACGGTTACGAAAGCAATCGCACCACCGGCGCGTTCATCATCATCGACCGCTTGACCAACGGCACCGTTGGCGCCGGCATGATCGTCGCGCAGCCAGTGACGCATGGCACTGCCACGCACCACGGCAAACTGGCGCACGTGGCGACTGAAGAGCGTGCTCAGCGCTTCGGCCAGCAACCGGCGACCGTGCTGTTCAGCGGCCTGTCGGGCGCGGGCAAAAGTACACTGGCTTATGCGGTCGAGCGCAAGCTGTTCGACATGGGGCGTGCGGTGTTTGTGCTGGATGGCCAGAACTTGCGTCAGGACCTGAACAAAGGCCTGCCACAGGATCGCGCCGGTCGCACCGAGAATTGGCGTCGTGCCGCGCACGTCGCGCGTCAGTTCAACGAAGCAGGTCTGCTGACCCTGGCCTCGTTCGTCGCGCCAAGCGCTGAAGGGCGTGAGCAGGCGAAGGATCTGATCGGCAAGGATCGTCTGCTGACGGTCTACGTTCAGGCCTCGCCGGCCGTGTGCGCCGAGCGTGATCCGCAAGGTCTGTATGCCGCCGCTGGCGACAACATCCCGGGCGAATCCTTCCCGTACGATGTGCCGCTGAATGCCGATCTGGTGATCGACACGCAGACGCTGAGTCTGGAAGAAAGCGTCAAGCAAGTGCTGGATCTGCTGCGTCAGCGTGGCGCGATTTAAGCATTAGCTGCCAAATAAAAAGCCCGCCGATGAGTGATCATCGGCGGGCTTTTTTATTGGGGCCAACTCGGTCAATTGTAGGAGTGAGCCTGCTCGCGATAGCGGTGTGTCATTCAACATTGTTGGTGGCTGATCCACCGCTATCGCGAGCAGGCTCACTCCTACAGGGGGTTAGTGTTTGGCTGGATACTCGCGGTGCATCTGTTCGAGCAGCGCATCCTTGTCCAGCCACAGCTGGTTGATCCAGCCCTGAAACTGCAAACGATACTCGCCGTCCTGATCGTAGTTCTTGCCAATGAATTGCTGCGGAATCTTCAGCTCTTCAAAATGCACCACCACATCGCGCACATTACCGCAGAGCAAATCCCAGAACCCCGGACGCCCGGCCGGGTAGTGGATCGTCACGTTGACGATCGACTCCAGTTGCTCGCCCATCGCATCCAGAACAAACGCAATCCCGCCAGCCTTGGGCTTGAGCAGATATTTGAACGGCGATTGCTGCTGCGCATGTTTGCCTTCGGTAAACCGCGTGCCCTCGACGAAGTTGAAAATCCCCACCGGGTTATTACGAAACTTCGCGCAGGTTTTGCGCGTGGTTTCGAGGTCTTTGCCTTTCTTCTCCGGGTGCTTGGCGAGGTACGCCTTGGAGTAACGCTTCATGAACGGAAAGCCCAGCGCCCACCAGGCCAGACCGATTATCGGGACCCAGATCAGCTCCTGCTTGAGGAAGAATTTCAGCGGCTGAATCCGGCGGTTAAGCACGTATTGCAGCACCAGAATATCAACCCAGCTCTGGTGGTTGCTGGTGATCAGGTACGAGTGCTTGTAGTCGAGCCCTTGCAGACCGCTGATGTGCCAGCGCGTGCGCCGAACCAGGTTCATCCAGCCCTTGTTGTTGCTGATCCACGCTTCATGGGTGTGGCTCATCAGCCACAGTGAGGCACGCCGGGCGAGGTCGAACGGCAACGCTTTGATCAGCGCCACGCAGAACAGGAACGAGCACAGCAGAATGGTGTTGAGGGCCAACAGCAGCGAGGCGATCACGCCGCGCACGGGTGCAGGTAGAAAATCCAGCATTTACACATCCATAGGTCGGTTGGCGGCTTGAATCGCGGTGAGGGCGATGGTGTAGACGATGTCATCGACTTGCGCGCCGCGCGGCAAGTCATTGACCGGTTTGCGCAGGCCTTGCAGCATTGGCCCGAGGCTGACGCAATCGGCGCTGCGCTGCACGGCTTTGTGCGTGGTGTTGCCGGTGTTCAGATCCGGGAACACGAACACGGTGGCGCGACCGGCGACCTGACTGTTTGGCGCCAGTTGTCGGGCGACGTCTGCGTTGGCAGCGGCGTCGTATTGCAGCGGGCCGTCGATCAGCAGCGAATGCTGTTGTTCGTGGGCGAGGAGGGTGGCCTCGCGGACTTTTTCGACTTCTTCACCGGTGGCAGATTCGCCGCTGGAATAACTGATCATCGCTACGCGCGGAGTGATACCGAACGCGGCGGCCGAGTCGGCGCTTTGCAGCGCGATTTCGGCAAGTTCGGTGGCACTCGGATGCGGGTTCATCACGCAGTCGCCATAGACCAGCACTTCTTCCGGGAACAGCATGAAGAACACCGACGACACCAGCGTACAGCCCGGCGCGGTCTTGATCAGTTGCAGGGCTGGACGGATAGTGTTGGCGGTGGTGTTGATCACACCCGAGACCAACCCGTCGACTTCATCCAGCGCAAGCATCATGGTGCCGATCACCACGGTGTCTTCCAGTTGCTGCTCGGCCATCGGTGCATTGAGGCTTTTGGTCTTGCGCAGGGCGACCATCGGCTCCACGTAGCGCTCGCGGATCAGATCCGGATCAAGAATCTCCAGGCCCGGCGGCAACACGATGCCTTGGGCGCGAGCGACCGCTTCGACGTCTTCCGGTTTGGCCAGCAATACGCAACGGGCGATCCCGCGTTCCTGACAGATCGCCGCCGCTTGCACAGTGAACGGTTCGCTGCCTTCGGGCAGGACGATGCGCTTGTTGGCGGCTTGGGCGCGCTGAATCAATTGATAGCGGAACACCGCCGGCGACAGGCGCATCTCCCGTGGCGTGCCGCAGCGCTGGTGCAGCCACTTGGCATCGAGATGGCTGGCGACGAAATCGGTGATGATCTCCGCTCGCTCGCGGTCATCGATGGGGATTTCCTTGTTCAGACCGTTCAGCAGGTTGGCGGTGTCGTAAGAGCCAGTGCTCACCGACAACACTGGCAAACCGGCCTGTAAGGCGCCCCGGCACAGATCCATGATGCGCGGATCGGGCAGCGTGTCGCTGGTCAGCAACAGACCGGCCAGCGGCACGCCGTTGATCGCGGCGAGGCTGACGGCGAGGATGATGTCGTCGCGATCACCCGGCGTCACCACCAGCACGCCGGGTTTGAGCAGCTCGACGGTGTTGCGCATGGTCCGTGCGCAAATGATGATTTTGGTCATGCGCCGGGTTTCGTAGTCACCGGCATTGAGCACTTGCGCGCCCATCAGGTCGGCGACGTCGCGGGTGCGTGGTGCGTTGAGTTCGGGTTGGAACGGGATGCAACCGAGCAAGCGGAAATCACCGCTGCGCAGCAACGGCGAATGCTCTTTCAGACGCGTGGCGAAGGCGTCCATGCTCTCGTCGGTCTTGACCTTGTTGAGGATCACGCCGAGGACTTTCGGGTCTTTCGGCCCGCCGAACAATTGCGCCTGCAACTCGACGCGGCCAGACAGCTCGGCGAGCACTTCGTTTTCCGGCGCCGAGACCAGAATCACCTCGGCATCGAGGCTCTTGGCCAGGTGCAGGTTGACCCGCGCGGCGTAGCTGGCGCTGCGAGTCGGCACCATGCCTTCGACAACCAGCACGTCTTTGCCGATGGCGGCTTGCTGATAGAGGGCGATGATTTCTTCGAGCAGCTCATCGAGCTGACCGTCGCCGAGCATCCGCTCGACGTGGGCCAGACCCAACGGTTGTGGCGGTTTCAAGCCGTGAGTGCGCGACACCAGTTCGGTGGAACGCTCAGGGCCGGTGTCGCCCGGATGCGGCTGCGCGATCGGCTTGAAGAAGCCGACTTTCAGCCCGGCGCGCTCAAGCGTGCGTACCAGCCCGAGGCTGATGGAGGTCAGACCCACGCCAAAATCGGTGGGGGCGATAAAAAAAGTTTGCATGCGAATTCTCTAAAGTTGCATGGCAATGGCGATCATCTATCTCTGACAATCTGCCGAAATTCAGTCGCCAAGGTTAGCGCTAACCGAGCCTTGTGCGCACCAACCGCAGGCAAAGGGTTGGCCTATTTTTTCAATACGTTGCGCTGGGTCCAGCACCCAGGCGCGCGATTGCCATGGCGGCTGGTGGCGCAGGTGCTGGGTGTGACCACAGGAAAGCTCGGCCACCCAATGGCCTTCCTCGTCTTGATGGAAGCCTGCGATCGTCGAAACCCGTTTGTCCGGGTTGTGTTCGCTTTCGCGCGTTTGCTTCGCTAAACTTGGCCTTTCTATATTCTTCTGCAAAAGGTCTCGCCCCATGCTGATCGCCGCCAATAAGGCTGTCTCCATCGACTATACCCTGACCAACGACGCTGGTGAGGTCATCGACAGCTCCGCCGGCGGCGCTCCGCTGGTCTACCTGCAAGGCGCAGGCAACATCATCCCGGGCCTGGAAAAAGCTCTGGAAGGCAAAGCTGTTGGTGACGAGCTGGAAGTTTCCGTTGAGCCGGAAGACGCTTACGGCGAATACGCCGCTGAGCTGGTCAGCACCCTGAGCCGCAGCATGTTCGAAGGCGTTGACGAGCTGGAAGTCGGCATGCAGTTCCACGCTTCGGCGCCGGACGGCCAAATGCAAATCGTCACCATCCGTGACCTCGACGGCGACGACGTGACAGTCGACGGCAACCACCCACTGGCCGGTCAGCGCCTGAACTTCAAAGTGAAGATCGTTGATATCCGTGAAGCCAGCCAGGAAGAAATCGCTCATGGTCACGTCCATGGCGAAGGTGGCCATCACCACTGATTTTCTGCGCTAAGCTTCGAGTACTGGAGAGGCGCCTGCGGGCGCCTTTTTAGTCCGCGGCTGTCCTTGGTGGCCTCGCCAAGTGGCTGTTTCGAGTAGAACATCGGAATCCTGGAGTTCGTCATGAGTGCTTTTCACGACCTTAAGTTGACAGCCCTGGATGGTCAGGAGCTACCGCTGGCGCCGTTCAAGGGCCAAGTCGTGCTGGTGGTCAACGTCGCCTCCAAGTGCGGCTTGACCACACAGTACGCGGCGCTGGAAATCCTCCATCAGCAATTCAAAGGCAAAGGCTTCAGTGTGCTGGGCCTGCCGTGCAACCAGTTTGCCGGCCAGGAACCTGGCTCTGAAAAGGAAATTCAGGAGTTCTGCAGCCTTAACTATGGTGTGACGTTTCCGTTGTCGAGCAAGCTCGAAGTCAACGGCCACGAACGGCATCAGCTCTACCGCTTGCTGGCGGGCGAGGGCGCGGAGTTTCCCGGTGACATCACCTGGAATTTCGAGAAATTCCTGCTCGGCAAGGATGGTCGGGTGCTGGCGCGGTTCTCGCCGCGCACGGCGCCGGATGATCCGAGCATTGTTCATGCGATTGAAAAAGCGCTGAGCTGAAACAGCAAGATCAAAAGATCGCAGCCTTCGGCAGCTCCTACAGGTGACCTCAAAACCCCATGTAGGAGCTGCCGAAGGCTGCGATCTTTTGCTTTGCGTCTTTTAATCCTTAATCACCCAAATCAATAGTGCTGTTCAAAGGGTTCGCGCCTCCATATTATCGCCGTCATAAAGCCTTCTCTGTGGAGCCCTTCGATGCCCGTTCAAGCCTTGTTCAAACCGTTCCACCTCGGTGCCCTCGAACTGCCGACCCGTGTGGTCATGGCGCCAATGACCCGTTCGTTTTCCCCGGGTGGCGTGCCGAATTCGAAAGTCATCGAGTACTACCGCCGTCGCGCAGCAGCCGGGGTTGGCCTGATCATCACCGAAGGCACCACCGTCGGTCACGTTGCCTCCAACGGTTACCCGAACGTGCCGCAATTCTTTGGTGAAGCACCGTTGGCCGGCTGGAAGAAAGTCGTCGACGCTGTTCACGCTGAAGGCGGCAAGATCGTTCCGCAACTCTGGCATGTCGGCAGCGTGCGCCGCATCGGCACCGAGCCGGACGCCAGCGTGCCGGCTTACGGCCCGTCGGAAAAACTCAAGGACGGTCAGGTCGTGGTGCACGGCATGACCCAACAGGACATCAAGGATGTAATCGCCGCATTCGCCCAAGCCGCCAAGGATGCACATAGCATCGGCATGGACGGCGTGGAAATCCACGGCGCGCACGGTTACCTGATCGACCAGTTCTTCTGGGAAGGCAGCAACCAGCGCACCGATGAATACGGCGGCAGCCTGGCCAACCGTTCGCGCTTTGCCATCGAACTGATTCAAGCAGTACGTGCAGCGGTCGGTGAAGGCTTCCCGATCATCTTCCGTTTCTCGCAGTGGAAACAGCAGGATTACACCGCTCGTCTGGTGCAAACCCCAGAAGCGCTGGGCGAATTCCTCAAGCCGTTGTCCGACGCTGGCGTGGATATTTTCCATTGCTCGACGCGGCGTTTCTGGGAGCCTGAGTTTGACGGCTCCGAGCTGAACCTCGCGGGCTGGACGCGCAAACTCACCGGCAAGCCGACCATCACCGTCGGCAGCGTGGGTCTCGATGGCGAGTTCCTGCAGTTCATGGTCAACACCGACAAGGTCGCGCAACCGGCCAGTCTGGAGAACCTGCTGGAGCGCCTGAACAAGGAGGAATTCGATCTGGTGGCGGTGGGCCGTGCACTGCTGGTCGATCCGGACTGGGCACAGAAAGTCCGCGAAGGGCGTGAGCAGGATATCTTGCCGTTCAGCCGTGAGGCGTTGATGACGCTGGTTTAATCAGCGGTTGTACTGACGCCATCGCGAGCAGGCTCACTCCTACAATTGGAATGCATTCCACCTGTAGGAGTGAGCCTGCTCGCGATAGCGGTCTCCAAGTCGTTTGGATTCAAGGCAATGTCTGCGCATTCGGCACCATTTGCTCACCCACACAAGCCCCGCGCAAATGCTTTTCAAACTGCTCGATAACCGCCGGCCAGCCCTGGCGACTCGCATGCTGCCGCGCATTCAAACGCACGCAACGCAACGTCTCGTCCTCTTCCAGCAACCACGCCGCCGCCTCGCAAAACGCCTGCTCATCACCAGGCATCGCCAGCACGCCGTTGTAGCCATGGCGAATATGCTGCGCCGCCGCAGCCTGATCGTAAGCCACCACGCCCAATCCCGAAGCCAATGCTTCGAGCACCACGTTGCCGAAGGTTTCCGTCAGGCTCGGAAACAGAAACAGATCCCCGGATGCATAGTGCGCCGCTAACGCTTCACCGCGCTGCGCACCGCAGAAAACCGCCCCGGGCAAATCCTTTTCCAGTGCCAGCCGTTGCGGTCCGTCGCCGACCACGATCAGTTTCAGATTACGCTGTGGATAAGTGTCACGCAGATTTTCGAAGCAGCGTTTGAGCAGGCCAAGGTTCTTCTCCGGCGCGAGTCGTCCTACGTGAATAACCGCAATGTCCTGCTCGGACACGCCCCACTGCTCACGCAAGGCATTCAGCCGTTTGCTCGGATGAAACAACTGGCTGTCGACACCGCGCGACAACAGCGCCAATCGTTCGAAATGCCGCCGCTCCAGTTCCAGGCGCTGGCTGACACTGGGCACCAACGTCAGCGCCGAGCGATTGTGAAACCAGCGCAGATAATGCGTGAGCATCCGCGTCAGCAGACCGAGGCCGTACTGACTGGTGTATTGCTGAAAGTTGGTGTGAAACCCGCTGACCACCGAAATGCCCAGACGCCGCGCCGCACGCAGGGCTGATAACCCGAGCGGTCCTTCCGTGGCGATATACAGCACATCGGGACGCTGATGCTTCCAGCGCCGCAGCAGTTTGTGCATCGACGACTGACCCCATTGCAGCCCCGGGTACCCCGGCAGCGGCCAGCCCCGACACAACAGCAACGCGTCATCTTCGCTGCGCTGCGGATCGCCGGCCTGACGCGGGCGTACCAGTTCAACCTGATGCCCACGCGCGCGCAGTCCATCGCACAAGCGGCCAAGCGTATTGGCCACGCCGTTGATTTCCGGTGGGAAGGTTTCGCTGATCAGGGTGATATGTAGAGCTGTCGTCATGACCTCAGTGTCGGCTGAGGCCATGTCGTGCTTGTGACGTTCGGATGATGGATTTGTGACGCGCTATGGCTGGGGGCTCAGCGCTGAGTCACCAGATTCTCTGCACCACGCTCGCGCACCCAGAACAACGTCGCCCCGGCCACCGCCGCCGGCATCATCAGGATGTTGACCACCGGAATCAGCAGCACCAGATAGACGATTGCGCCAAAACTCATGCTCTGCCAGCGCTTCTCGCGCAGCCAGGCGAGCATCTCGTTCCATCCGAGTTTGTGGTTGTCCGCCGGGTAGTCGATGTACTGGATCGCCATCATCCACACGCCGAACAACAACCAAAGCGGTGCAGCAATGATGTTCACCACCGGGATGAACGATAGGATGAACAGACCGATCGCGCGGGGCAGGAAGTAGCCGAGCTTGCGCATTTCCCGGGCGAGGGTGCGCGGGACCATGGCGATCAGTTCGCCCCAGCTGAAGGCCGGGAAGTCATCAGTGCCACGCACCACCACTTCGACTTTTTCCGCGAGAAAACCGTTGAACGGCGCGGCGATCACGTTGGCGAGCATGGTGAAGGTGAAGAACACCATCAACGCCACCAGCACGACGAATAAGGGCCAGAGGATGTAGCTGAGGAAACTCAGCCATTCGGGCAGCGACGGCATCAGCGTATCGACCCACAGGCTGAACTGGTGGCCGGCCAGATAGATCAATCCGACGAACAGCACCAGGTTGATCGCCAGCGGCAGCAATACGAACAGGCGCAGGCCGGGGCTGAGGACCAGTTTCAGGCCTTCGCGCAGGTATTGCGGGCCGGACAGAACGGGGGCGGGCATAAGGTGCTCCGAGCAAGGGAAATCGCGCCGACCTTACCGGCTTTGCCACGGCGGCGAAAGCGCGGCAGAGCGATCGACATTCACTGTAACAAAGACGTCCATCTCGTCAGTGTGTCGGCATAGAGACCACCTATGAGCTGGATTGTTAAACCGTATTTCCTTAATCTTGCCCCCCTCGATACGCTGCACCCAACTTTTTACAGGACTGTCGAGCTCAAGCCTTCCCCAAGGTTATCCACAGTCCTTTTTTATTCCCGCCGGCAGTCCGGCGATCCGGGCCTGTTTTTCGGCCCGGTCAACAGGAGCAGGTCATGTCTGAAGTCCGTCATTCGCGAGTGATTATTCTCGGTTCCGGCCCTGCCGGTTACAGCGCCGCGGTATACGCGGCCCGTGCCAACCTCAAGCCACTGCTGATCACCGGCATGCAGGCTGGCGGTCAACTGACCACCACCACCGAAGTCGACAACTGGCCGGGCGACGTCCACGGTCTGACCGGCCCTGCACTGATGGAGCGTATGCGCGAGCACGCCGAGCGTTTTGAAACCGAGATCGTTTTCGATCACATCAACGCCGTCGACTTCGCCGCCAAGCCTTACACCCTGACCGGTGACAGCGCGACTTACACCTGCGACGCCCTGATCATCGCCACCGGCGCCAGCGCGCGCTATCTGGGCCTGCCGTCGGAAGAAGCGTTCATGGGCAAAGGCGTTTCGGCCTGCGCGACCTGTGACGGTTTCTTCTATCGCAACAAGCCTGTTGCAGTGGTCGGCGGCGGCAACACTGCCGTTGAAGAAGCGCTGTACCTGGCCAACATCGCCAGCACCGTGACCCTGATCCACCGTCGCGAAACCTTCCGCGCCGAGAAGATCCTGATCGACAAGCTCAACGCTCGTGTGGCCGAAGGCAAGATCATCCTTAAGTTGAACGCCAACCTCGACGAAGTCCTGGGCGACAACATGGGCGTGACCGGCGCGCGTCTGAAGAACAACGACGGCAGCTTCGACGAAATCACCGTCGACGGCGTGTTCATCGCTATCGGCCACACCCCGAACACTTCGCTGTTCGAAGGCCAACTGACCCTGAAAGACGGTTACCTGGTGGTGCACGGCGGCCGTGAAGGCAATGCCACTGCGACCAGCGTTGAAGGTATCTTCGCCGCCGGTGACGTGGCTGACCACGTTTACCGTCAGGCCATCACCTCGGCCGGCGCCGGCTGCATGGCGGCACTGGACACCGAACGTTACCTGGACGGTCTGCAGAACGCTTCGTTCTAAGATCGCAGGCATAAAAAAACCGGCTTCGGCCGGTTTTTTTGTGCCCGTTATTCCTGCTCCAACGCAATTCATTGTAGGAGTGAGCCTGCTCGCGATAGCGGTGTACTGGTCAACATATGAGTCGACTGATACACCGCTATCGCGAGCAGGCTCACTCCTACAGGGGGGGCGTTGCAGCTGGGATCAGCGGCGGGTCAGGGGTTGGGCGGTGAATTTGACGCCGGCCAGACCGTGCTGGATCAACGCACGGATGTTGCCGTGATCGCTGCCCTCTGGCGTTGCGACCACCGAGCGGTAATGCTCACCAAACGCCAACAGCGCTTCTTCATCGCTCAGACCTTCCAGCAGCGCCAGACCCAAGGTCTTGCACGAACCTTCGTTCTGCCCGGCGGCGTTTTCCACGCCACCGTTGCTGAAAGCCTGCGGCTGGTAGTCGTAACCGGCGGCGATGAAGGCCAGGGTGTCGGCGAAAGCGTGGTCGCCGCTGTTGAGGCTGGCGCGCAGGGTGTTCAGGTCACTCATGGGTTTTTCCTTTGGCGAACGCGGCTTGTTGCTCGGCGTTGGCTTCTTGCTGAAATTGGGCTTTCCACTCGGCGTACGGCATGCCGTAAATCACCTCGCGGGCGTCATCGAGGCTGACCTCGATCTGGCGCTCGTCGGCTTCGGCCTTGTACCACTTCGACAGGCAGTTGCGGCAGAACCCGGCGAGGTTCATCAGGTCGATGTTCTGTACGTCCTTGCGGCTGTCCAGGTGGGCGACCAGCCGGCGGAAAGCGGCGGCTTCGAGTTCGAGGCGTTGTTGATCAGTCATGGGGGTCTCTGCGAGACAGCTTTGAGCGGCAAGCTTCAAGCTGCAAGATTGGATCGGGGTCGGCCGTTAGCTTACCGCTTGCAGCTCGAAGCTTGAAGCTCAGCGGCTAGCCGCGAGCGTGATCGACACCGACTCGGCAAACCTCAGCGCATGTGGCTTGTCGACTTCGACTTCGGCGTACAGTACCGAACCGTTGCTCATCACCAGATCGAGCAATTCCTGCGTCAGGCGTTCTAGCAGGGCAAAGCGGTTGCCTTCGACGTGGGCGATGATCGCTTTGGTGATCGTGCGGTAGTTCAGTGCGTGATCAATGTCGTTGTCACGCACCGCTTCCTGCGCGGCGTACAGAATGGTCAGGTTGATCAGCACATCCTGCTTGTTGAGGATTTCGTCCTCGTTGATCCCGATAAAGGTGCGCAAGCGCAGATCCTTGACCCGGATGCGCGCCATTCCCGGCTGAAGTTGTGGCATTTACTTGCTCCGTCCAATCAATTGCAGGAACTCCTGGCGGGTGTTACTCGACTCGCGGAACGCGCCGAGCATGACCGAGGTGTTCATGGTCGAATTCTGTTTTTCGACACCGCGCATCATCATGCACATGTGTCTGGCCTCGATGACGACGGCGACGCCGGCAGCATCGGTGACCTGTTGCACCGCATCGGCAATTTGCCGGGTGAGGTTTTCCTGAATCTGCAGGCGCCGCGCGAACATGTCCACCAGTCGCGCGATTTTCGACAGGCCCAGTACCTTGCCTGTCGGAATATAAGCCACATGGGCCTTGCCGATGAAGGGCAACAGGTGATGTTCGCACAATGAGTACAGTTCGATGTCGGCGACGATGATCATCTCGTCGCTGTCCGAGGCAAACAGCGCGCCATTGACGATCTCGTCGACGCTTTGCTCATAGCCGTGACACAGGTATTGCATGGCCTTGGCTGCACGCACTGGCGTATCGAGCAATCCTTCACGGTCGGGATTTTCACCGAGACCGATAAGGATTTCGCGGTAATTTTCGGGCAGTGAGCGGGTCATGGACTTCCTCGCAGGCAGGCGTTATTTGACGTGCCTTCCGCCGTTGACGGTCAGGGTTGTCCCGGTGACATAAGGATTTTCGAGCAGGTAGCGCAGGCTCTGATAGATCACTTCGCTGCCCGGTTCGATGCCCAGCGCGGATTTGGCCAGGGCCTTGGCGCGGTAGGCTGCGTCGTCGTCGGCATTGAACAATAGCAGGGCCGGGGCGATGCCGTTGACCTTGATTGCCGGCGCATAGCGTGCTGCGAAGGACAGGGTCAGGCTGTCGAGTCCGGCCTTGGTCGCGCAATAGCCGATGTGCTTGCTGCTGCCTTTGCGGGTGACATCGTCGCTGATGTGGATGATGTCGGCGGGTGTCGAGCGCTTTAGCAATTCACCGCAGTGCAGGTTGATCAGGTACGGCGCGAGCATGTGCAGATTGAACATGCGCGTGAAGGCTTCGGCCTCGCTGTCCGGGGTTTCGGCCAGCCATTCGGAGGCGTTGTGCACGATGGCGCGCAGGCTTTCGCTGTGGTTTTTCAGTGTTTCGATGAAGGCGAGAATCCCGGTTTCGCTGGAAAAATCGGCGAACAGGCCGATGGCGCCCAGATCGCGCAGTGTCTGCACGCCGGGGCGTTCGCTGCGGTAGGTGAAGATGACGCGATAGCCTTCTTCGAGTAACCGCTGCGCGCAATGCAGACCGACACGCTGGCCGGCACCGGTGATGAGGATCGGGGCTGCGGAATTTGGCATGAACGGCTCGCATCGCGGTGGGAGCAAAAACTATAACAGCGACGAGCCTGAAAAGATCGCAGCCTGCGGCAGCTCCTACCCCGGTCTGTATTCAGTCCTGTAGGAGCTGTCGAGTGCAACGAGGCTGCGATCTTTAATGTTTTTGAGGTGTCGCCGAAACAGGCAGGCGCACCGGGGTGCTGTTCAGCCAATTCGCCAGCAAGCGCGTCGACAGCGGAATAAAGAAGTAAACCATCAACGGTGTCAGGCACGCCGTGCTGATCAACACACGCGGCAACAAACTCATGTCAGCGAGCAACGGGCCGAGGACAAAGTTGAACAGCAGCGACACCGGAAAGAACGCCAGCCAGATCGCGACAGCCTGCTTCCAGCGCGGTGGACGCTGACCGGCCGCGCCGAACCAGCCTTCGATACCGCTGACCCGATGCTCTTTCGGATGGGCGAAGAGATCGCTGCCACGGCTCAGCCACGCGGTGCGCGATGCCGAGTATTCCCACGCATGCAGCGTCTGTTCATCGACGAAACGGAAAATGATTTGAAACTCGTTATCACCGGGCGGCGGAGCGAGCACGCCAGAGCCGAGGTAACCGGGGAAGTCAGTGGCCAGTTGTTCGCCTTCGCGCAGCCAGGCGATCAAATCCTGATAACGGCCGTCGGCGACGCGACGGGCAACCATCAGCGTGACGGGGGAAGTAGACATTTTGTATCTCCGTATTTCGAGTGCGTCACTCCGGGTAGGAATTTCGCCTGACGCAGGGCCGGGGTAGAGGCCTGCGTTTTTCAACAAGCAAGGATTATTCCGGTTTTTCACGATTAAACCAGCGACTTTCGTCGCATTTCATCACTTGAACCCCATCGGGGCATAAGCGTTAGAATGGGATCCAATTGAACCGACATGGAAGTTGAACGCCATATGCCTGTCATCACGGACGCAAACCCCGCTACGCAGGCCTCTGTTGCGCTCGAACGCGCTGATCTGTTCCCGATCCGTGAGGTCGCACGTCTGACAGGCGTCAACCCGGTGACCTTGCGCGCCTGGGAGCGACGCTATGGTTTGATTCAGCCGACACGCACTGAAAGTGGACATCGACTCTATTCGATGACCGATATCGAGCGCGTGCGCAGCATCGTCGACTGGATTGATCGCGGTGTTGCCGTGAGCAAGGTCGGCAAGATCCTCGCCAAGACCGAACCGATGAAAGTGCTCGCGCACATCATCCCGGATGATCTGGTGCAGGCCGATTACCTGCAATGGCAGGAGCAGATCCAGCAGGCGGTCAGTGCGTTCGACGACCAGCAACTGGATCGCGTCTATGGGCAGATATTTTCTTCTTACGCGTTGCCGGTGGTGTTTCAGGACATCCTCATGCCGTTGTGGCTGCAATTGTTGCAGCGCCAGGAGGCTTTCGGGCAAACCAGCGAGTGGCTGTTCTTCGATGGATTCCTGCGCGCGCGCGTATTGCAGCGGATTGTCATGCTGCGCGGCACGCAACCGCGCCGGGTGGTCGTCAGTGCGCTGGCCGGGCAGTGTCGGGAGCTGGAATTGCTGGTGGCGGCGTTGTTTCTCAGCGACAGCAATGCCGGTGTTCGAGTGCTGACGACAGGTCAGCCGTTCGATGAGCTGACGCTGGTGTGCGAAAAGATCAAACCTGATGCGCTCGTGCTGTTTTCCAATCACGCGCCCAGCGCCGAATTACCTCGGCGTCTGAACCGGCTGGCGTTAAGCCTCGATTGTCAGTTGATGCTGGCGGGCGATGCTTCGGATCTGGCGCAGGATAGCCTGGCAGGATCCTCGGTAGCGTGTCTGGGGAATGAGGGGGCAAACATGCGTCAGCGTATGTTGCAGTTTCTCGCCGGCAATCTGGATACCTGAAACTCAGGTGTGAAGGGCAGGATGCGTCAGGCGATGTTGCTGCAGGATGAACTGGCGCAGGCGTTCGGTTTCGTCGGTGTCGGTCTGGCTCAGTTCGTAGGCGTAGAAACCACTTTCGGTTTCCCGTTCGAAATTGCCGCGCAATGAAATCCGCTCGTAACCCGATGGGCTGAACCACAGAGCAAAATGCTTGGGCGGTTTGGTCTTGTTGCGCACTTCCAGTAGCACACCTTTGTGCGAAACCTCGTGGACCCACAACGTGCCCGGCTGACCTTTGGCGTTTTCCAGGGCTACTGGCTCTTCGAGCGTCAACCGCCATGGCCGCACCATCGGGCCGTCTTCATAAATGCTTGGTACGCCAAGGCGCAGATGCAGCGCGTGAAACTCGTCCTCCACCAGATGCAACGGGAATGTCATTTGCTGATTTTCGAAGTTGGCCTGAATGGTCACTTGCTCGTGAGCGGCCAGGCGTGTGAGCAAATCACGGATCTGCGAACCGCCGTTAACCAGCAGACTCGACGTCGCATCCCGCACGTTCAGTTGCGGGTTGTGCTGCATGGTCTGGATGAAATCCAGCTCATCCTGAGTGAGGAGGGCGTCGCGCTGCATGGCTAACTCGAAAGATATAGATACAAAGTCATTGGTGATTGTAGTTAATGACAATTAGTTCGCTGTTTTGTTTTAACCGTTTGTCGCTTTCAACAACGCCAGTTCCGCTTCAAGGGCCGCGACCTTTGCTTCCAACAGCGCCACGCGCTGCTGGGCCTTGACCTGAACAGTCACGTCCTTCTGCACACCCACAAAATAAGTCAGCCCGTCATCGGCGTTTTTTACCGTTGAAAGCGACAGTTCATTCCAGAACGGCGTGCCATCCTTGCGGTAGTTGCGCAGGATTTCCCGGCACGATCCGTTGTTGCGCAATACATTGCGAATCAGCTCCAGGCTCTCCTGGTCACGGTCTCCGGCCTGCAGAAAGCGGCAATCCTGGTAGAGGATCTCTTCGCTGGTGTAGCCGGTCAGTCGTTCAAAAGCCGGGTTCACATAAATCAGGATATTGTCCTGCTCACCTTCCTTCTCTGCGACCACGATCCCGTCGTTCGACGCATTGATCACCATTTGCAGCAGGCTGGCGTTGATCATCTTTGAATTCTTTCAGAGTTGTCAGTGGCTCGCATTCTAGAAGAACCGCAGGCGCTGTCTACTGGCCATTACCGTCAATTGAGATCCAGTCGCAGCATTGCGTTTGAGGCTGTTACTATCGCCGCTCTTTTTTTCCAGTTTCAGGATCAGATTGATGAAAGTCGCCATCCTCTCCGGTTCGGTCTACGGCACCGCCGAAGAAGTCGCCCGTCACGCCGAGAACCTGTTGAAAGCCGCTGGCTTTGAAACCTTTTACAATTCGCGCGCCAGCCTGGCAGACATTCAAGCGTTCGGCCCTGAGGCGTTTCTCGCAGTGACGTCGACCACCGGCATGGGTGAATTGCCCGACAACCTGATGCCGCTGTATTCGGCGATTCGCGACCAGTTGCCGGCGGCGTGGCGTGGCTTGCCGGGCGCACTGATTGCCTTGGGCGACGCCAGTTACGGCGACACCTTCTGCGGCGGTGGCGAGCAAATGCGTGAACTGTTCAGCGAACTGGGCGTGCGCGAAGTGCAGGACATGCTGCGCATCGACGCCAGTGAAAGTGTCACTCCGGAAACCGACGCCGAACCGTGGCTGGCGCAGTTGGTCGACACGCTCAAGGGCTGATCGCCCGCTCGCGCAGCAAGCTTAGCCATGCCTGTGCGGCTTTTGACAGATAGGCGCCGCGACGCCAGATGAAAGCGATATCCCAGCGCAGATAATCCGGCGCGCGCAAGGCCAGGCGTACCACGCCTGGCCGCACCAGCCCGCGTGCGACCACGCTGGGCAACAGCACCACGCCTTGCCCGGCGGCCACCAACGCCGCGAGAAAATCCGCCTGACCGCTGCGTCCGCCTTCCTTCGGCGTGAAACCCAATTGCTGGCATGCCTGCAGCAAGCGGTCGTTGAGCACGAAACTGCGCTGATAGAGCAGAAACGGCGTCTCGGCCAATTCCTCCAGACCAATCTCGCCGCGATCGGCCAGCGGATGATCCACTGGCAGCAGGGCGTCAAGTTGCTCATCGCAAAATGGCTGACAGTCGAACTGTGGATTCTTGGGCAACAGACTGCCGCCCAATTCCAGTTCCCCGCTCAGCACAGCCTGCTCGATATTGCGGCTACCGCCCTCGAGCAACTGGATGCTGATATTCGGATAGCGCCGCCGGTATTCAGCAAACAGTTTGGCGAATAGCGCGTCGCTGCCGAGTAATGGCAGGCCGAGGCGCAGCTCTCCACGTGCCATATGACTGAGGTCGTCCAGCTCCGCGAGCAGTTCGTTGCGCAAACGCAGCATGCCCTCGGCCCGTTGCAGTACCACGCTGCCCGCGGCGGTCAGACGCAATTGCGAGCCGAGCCGTTCGAGCAAGGGGGTGCCGAGGCTCTGCTCCAGTTGCGCGATCTGTTTGCTGACGGCTGACTGGCTGATGTGCAGGGTTTTCGCCGCTTGGGTGAAACCGCCCTGATGCATGACTTCGACAAAACTGCGCAGCTGTTTGAATTCCATGGCCTGATTCCATTATGGAATGAGTTTGAGTCTAACAATTCGCTTCGGGGATGGCAGGTCACTTCGTAAAATAGGCTTCTGTAAGGAGCCAACCTCATGAACGCCGCCCGCTTCAAACAACTTTCCCGTCTCTTCGTCGAACTCGCCGTGTTACTCGGTCTCTACCTGCTCGGCTGCCAACTCGCCGCATGGCTAGCCTGGCCGATTCCCGGCGGCGTGATCGGCATGGCGCTGTTGCTGCTGGCGTTTGCCTTTGGCTGGGTCAAACCGGCAGCCCTGCAATTGGGCGCAGGATTGCTGATGGCCGAGATGCTGTTGTTCTTTATCCCGGCGTTGATGAGTCTGCTCGATTACGGCGCGTTGCTGCGCAATGACGGCTGGCGGATTTTGCTGGTGATCGCCGCCAGCACCTTGATGGTGATGCTGGTCACTGCGTTCACCGTGGAACTGGCCGTACGCGTGAGGCGCTCCCATGAAGATTGAATGGATGCCGATGTTCTGGCTGGCGTTCACCCTGTCGGCGTATCTGTTCAGCCGCTGGATTTATCGGCGCACCGGCCGCTACGTCTTTTCACCGCTGATTCTGGTCCCGGCGCTGTTGCTGGCGCTCGCCGTGCCGCTGCACACCGCGTATGCCGAGTATTCGAGCAACACCCACTGGCTGATGCTGGTGCTGGGCCCGGTGACCGTCGCGTTCGCCGTGCCGATCTGGCAGCAACGCCGATTGTTGATGCGGCACTGGTCGGCATTGATGCTGGGCATGGTTGCCGGCAGTGCGGCTTCAATTGGTACTTCATTCGGATTGGCCAAGGCGTTGGCGCTGGACAGTTCGGTGACGATGTCGCTGGTGCCGCGCTCGATCACCACACCGTTCGCTATGCCGCTGGCACAGAACCTGGGTGGCGTGCCGGAACTGACGGCGGTCTTTGTAATGTTCACCGGCGTGTTCGGTGCGATGCTCGGCGGCGTGCTCTTGAAGTGGTTGCCGTTGCGCAGTGCCTTGGCGCGCGGTGCGCTGTTCGGGGTTGGCGCGCACGGTGCTGGCGTCAGCCGCGCCCATGAAGTAGGGGGCGAAGAAGGCTCTGTCGCCGGGCTGGTGATGGTATTGACCGGTCTGCTCAATCTGTTTGCCGCGCCTTTGTTGGCGTCGTGGCTTTGACATGGATCCAAGGAGTTTGCCTGGCTGACCCGCTCAGTCATCAAGCTGGCTGGCAATGCAACTACGCAATGCTCTGCGCCTGACTAGACTGCTGACACGTGCAGAACAATAAGAACGCAGAGGTGCATACAGTGAGCGTAGCCCCCGTCCAATCGTCCCTTAATGTCAAAGACCAGGTCAGTGCTGCGGAATGGCAGACCCGAGTCGATCTCGCCGCTTGTTATCGTCTGGTTGCACTGCATGGCTGGGACGATCTGATCTTCACGCATATTTCCGCCAAGGTGCCGGGTACCGAAGACTTCCTGATCAACCCGTTCGGTCTGATGTTCCATGAGATCACCGCATCGAGCCTGGTGAAAGTCGATCAGGCCGGCAACAAACTCATGGACAGCCCTTACGAAATCAACCCCGCCGGCTACACCATCCACAGCGCTGTGCACGAAGTGCGGCACGACGTGGTTTGCGTGCTGCATACCCACACCGCTTCCGGTGTCGCGGTGTCGGCGCAAAAGCAGGGCGTGTTGCCGATCAGCCAGCAGTCGCTGTTTGTGCTGTCCAGCCTGGCTTATCACGCCTATGAAGGTGTGGCGCTGAACCACGAAGAGAAAGCGCGCTTGCAGGCCGACCTCGGCGAGAACAATTTCCTGATGCTGCACAACCACGGTCTGCTGACCTGTGGCGGCACCATCGCCGACACTTTTCTGATGATGTTCACCTTCCAGCGCGCCTGCGACATTCAGGTCATGGCGCAAACCGGTGGCGCTGAACTCATCGCCATCGAACCGCAAATCCTGGCAGGCGCCAAAGCGATGATCGCCGGTGTCACCAAAAGTGCTCAAGGCATGGGTGGCGCGCTGGCCTGGCCAGCGTTGCTGCGCAAACTCGATAAACAAGACCCCGGATATAAACTCTAATGCCTCTTGCCGAGATTCCTCTGTGTGTCTGGCGTAAACGCAGCCAGACGTTTGTCTTTCGTGGCCAGCCGATTCGCTACTGGACGGCGGGGCAGGGTGAGCCGCTGTTGCTGATCCACGGCTTCCCGACCGCCAGTTGGGACTGGCATTACCTGTGGCAGCCACTGGCCGCGCGTTATCGGGTGATCGCCTGTGACATGCTCGGGTTTGGCGATTCGGCCAAGCCGATCAATCACACCTACAGCCTGCTGGAGCAGGCTGACCTGCAACAGGCCTTGCTCGCGCATTTGCAGGTCGAACAACCGGTGCATGTGCTGGCGCACGATTACGGTGACAGCGTTGCGCAAGAATTGCTGGCCCGGCATTACGAGGATCGCCTCGAAATCGCCAGTTGCGTGTTCCTCAACGGTGGCCTGTTTCCGGAAACCCATCGTCCGGTGCTGATGCAAAAACTGCTGCTGAGTCCACTGGGCTGGATGATCGGTCGCGCGTTTACCCGCGATGCCCTGGTGAAAAGTTTTCGGCAGATCTTTGGGCCAAACACCCGGCCGACAGAGAGCGAACTGGATGATTTCTGGAGCCTGGTCGATACCAATCGTGGGCCACGGATCATGCACAAACTGATCAGCTACATTCCGGAGCGTCGGGTGCAGCGTGATCGTTGGGTTGCGGCGATGCAGCACGGTGAGATCCCGTTGCGGGTGATTGATGGCGAAGTCGACCCGATCTCTGGTGCACACATGGTGCAGCGTTATTGCGAGTTGATTCCTGATGCCGACGCTGTGCTGCTGCCGGGCATTGGTCACTATCCACAGACCGAAGCGCCGGTGCAGGTGCTCAAGCACTATTTGGAGTTTCGCGAACGTCAGGTGTTGCCGCCGCGCAAAGTTGCCTGCTCCTGAAGATCAAAAGATCGCGGCCTGCGGCAGCTCCTACACCGATCCCCTGGAGCTGCCGCAGGCTGCGATCTTTTGATCTTCACTATCCCCCAACCTTATTGCACACCATTCAGCCTCAGCCGTATTCATTGTGACCAAAAGCTGTGTGCCTGACACTCTGGCTCAATACTGGCCTGCTGGAGTTGCTGCGATGAATGAGTCTGTGCGTTTCGAAGATAAAGTCGTCATCGTCACCGGAGCCGGTGGTGGCCTCGGACGCGCCCACGCATTGTTGTTTGCCAGACAGGGCGCCAAGGTGCTGGTCAATGATCTCGGCGGCTCGACCCAGGGTGAAGGCGCTAATGCATCCGCGGCTGATCGCGTGGTTGCGGAAATCCGCGAAGCCGGCGGTATCGCCGAAGCCAACCATGACTCGGTCACCGACGGCGACAAACTGGTGCAAAACGCCCTTGATGTCTTCGGCCGCGTCGACGTCGTCGTCAACAACGCCGGCATCCTGCGCGACAAGACCTTCCACAAAATGGACGACGCCGACTGGGATCTGGTTTACCGCGTCCATGTCGAAGGCGCCTACAAAGTCACCCGCGCCGCGTGGCCGCACCTGCGCGAGCAAAACTATGGCCGGGTGATCTTCACCGCCTCCACCTCGGGCATCTACGGCAACTTCGGCCAGTCCAACTACGGCATGGCCAAACTGGGCCTCTACGGCCTGACCCGCACCCTGGCCATCGAAGGCCGCAAGAACAACATCCTCGTCAACGCCATCGCGCCAACCGGCGGCACGCGCATGACCGAAGGCCTGATCCCGCCGCAAGTGTTCGAGCAATTGAAGCCGGAGCTGGTCAGCCCGTTGGTGGTGTATCTGGCCAGTGAGCAATGCCAGGAGACTTCCGGGTTGTTCGAGGTCGGCGGTGGCTGGATGGGCAAAGTGCGTTGGGAGCGCAGCCTCGGTGCCGGGTTTGATCCGCGCGTTGGTTTCTCGCCGGAAGATGTCGCGGCGCACTGGCAGCAGATTTGTGATTTCGAAGGGGCGGCGCATCCGAAGGATAATATTGAGGCGCTGAAGGAAATGATGGCGAATTTGCAGAAGTATTCACTCTGATCCCTACGCATCACTCGACAGGATTCATCTGGGTCCTGTCATCCCTCTGAAAACCTCTTCTGTACAAAATTCATTGCCCATAAAAAAGGCCGCTGCAAACGCAGCGGCCAAGGTAAGACGTTGGATCAAGGAGCTACAAATCAACGTCAGTGAACACCGGGGCGATAAACCGAAGTCTTCGATTTATCTGAAATCTGTCGGCAATGGCATGAGTCGCTCAAAGGCCAGTGCTTCGTACTTTGCGGCGAGTCCCGTGAAAGCGCGTTCAGAATAAGGTCTTGATCGCGTGGGAAAAATACCGATTCCGGACATGCACTGTTGCGGGGCATGCAACAGTCTCGTGATCCGATATGCACCATGCGCTGCACTGATGATCCTCCATCCAGCCGATCCATGAGCGGCGCAAAGTCCCGTCGTGCAAGGCCATTCATCCTTTCGAGCGACAACACGAATACCTCCTTGGTGCGCTTATCGACGCGGTTGCCCGGCAGTAGGGTGGGGCCTTCTGTCACTCACCGGGGAAGACGCATGACAACAAAAACAATGCGCGCCATCTTCACACCGCAGGCGCTGGCAGCCGCGGTGGCTCTGGGTTGCTGCGCCCAGGCGCAAGCGGTTGCGTTCAACATTGGCGAGATCGAGGGCACGTTCGATTCGTCGCTGTCGATTGGTGCGAGTTGGGGTATGCGCGATGCCGACAAGTCGCTGGTCGGCACGGTCAATGGTGGTTCCGGGCAATCCTCGACCGGTGATGACGGGCGTTTGAATTTCAAGAAGGGCGAGACCTTCTCGAAAATCTTCAAAGGTATTCACGACCTCGAACTCAAGTACGGCGACACCGGTGTCTTCGTGCGTGGCAAGTACTGGTATGACTTCGAGCTGAAGGACGAGGACCGCGAGTTCAAGCCGATCAGCGACAGCGGCCGCAAGGAAGGCGCGAAATCTTCCGGCGCACAAATCCTTGATGCGTTCATCTATCACAACTACTCCATCGCCGATCTGCCGGGCACCGTGCGCGCCGGTAAACAGGTGGTGAGCTGGGGCGAAAGTACCTTCATCGGCAACTCGATCAACAGCATCAACCCGATCGACGTTTCAGCGTTTCGTCGCCCCGGTGCGGAGATCAAGGAAGGTCTGATTCCGGTCAACATGTTGTTCGGCTCGCAAGGCCTGACTGATCAACTGACCGTCGAAGGTTTCTATCAACTGGAATGGGACCAGACCGTTCTCGACAACTGCGGCACCTTCTTCGGCGTCGATGTGGCGGCGGACGGTTGCAACAACGGCTACACCGTTGGCAACCCGGCGATCGCGCCGCTGGTGCCGTTGACCACCGCGTTCGGGCAAGGCATTCAGGTGACTCGCGAAGGCGTGGTGATCCCTCGTGGTGGTGACCGTGACGCGCGGGATTCCGGGCAGTGGGGGACGGCGTTGCGCTGGCTCGGCGACGACACCGAGTACGGTCTCTACTTCATGAACTACCACAGCCGTACGCCTACGGTTGGCACGACCACGGCCGGTCTTTCGACATTGGCAGCATTGCCGGGCATGGTCGGCATCGCCAATGGTCTGGCCCCCGGCAGCGGCTCCGGTTTGGCCCAGAGTGTGATGCTCGGACGCGGCCAGTACTACCTCGAATACCCGGAAGACATCCGTCTGTACGGCGCGAGTTTCTCCACAACGCTACCCACCGGCACTGCGTGGACTGGCGAGATCAGCTACCGGCCCAACGCTCCGGTGCAGGTCAGCACCAACGACCTGACACTGGCGCTGCTCAACCCGATTGCCGGTGGCACGGCGTCGCCACTTTCGACGTCACCGGGAGCGGACAACAAAGGCTATCGGCGCAAAGAAGTCACGCAAATCCAGAGCACACTCACGCACTTTTTCGATCAGGTCTGGGGCGCTCAACGTTTGACCCTGGTCGGTGAAGCCGCCGTGGTTAGGGTCGGCGGCCTGGAGTCGCGCGACAAGCTGCGTTATGGCCGCGACTCGGTATATGGCCAATACGGTTTCGGCGGCGACACCGACGGTTTCGTCACCTCGACCTCGTGGGGCTACCGCGCTCGGGCGATCCTCGATTACGCCAACGTGATCGGCGGGATCAACCTCAAACCCAACCTGTCGTGGTCGCATGACGTCGCCGGTTATGGCCCCAACGGGCTGTTCAACGAAGGCGCGAAAGCGATCAGCGTCGGCGTCGATGCCGACTACCGCAACACCTACACCGCGAGCCTCAGTTACACCGACTTTTTCGGTGGTGACTACAACGTCCTCGAAGACCGTGACTTCGTCGCACTGAGCTTCGGCGTGAACTTCTGATCTGCCCGAGAAGGATGACTGCAATGCGCAAAATGATTCTGCAATGTGGTGTGCTGGCCCTGAGTCTGCTGGCGGCCAATGTGATGGCGGCGGTGTCGCCGGACGAAGCCAATAAACTCGGTACCAGCCTGACCCCGCTCGGCGCCGAGAAAGCCGGTAACGCCGATGGCTCTATTCCGGCATGGACCGGCGGCATCCCGAAAAATGCTGCTGCGGTGGACAGCAAAGGCTTTCTTGCTGACCCGTTCGCCAATGAAAAGCCGTTGTTCACCATCACCGCGGCCAACGTCGACAAGTACAAGGACAAGCTCTCCGACGGCCAGGTGGCGATGTTCAAACGTTACCCGGAGACTTACAAGATCCCGGTCTATCCGACCCACCGAACCGTCGCCGCACCGGCGGAAATCTACGAATCGGCCAAGCGCAGTGCGCTCAACGTGACCACCATCAACGATGGTAACGGCCTGGCCAATTTCACCGGCAATCGCTATTACGCCTTTCCGATACCGAAGAACGGCGTCGAGGTGTTGTGGAACCACATCACCCGTTACCACGGCGGCAACGTCAAACGCATCATTACTCAGGTGACCCCGCAGACCAACGGCAGCTACACGCCGATCCGCTTCGAAGAAGAGATCGCCGTGCCGCAACTGATCAAGGATATCGACCCGGAAAAGGCCGCCAACGTGCTGACCTTCTTCAAGCAGTCGGTGACTGCGCCAGCGCGTCTGGCCGGTAACGTGTTGCTGGTACACGAGACCCTCGATCAGGTGAAGGAGCCGCGGCTGGCGTGGATCTACAACGCCGGTCAGCGTCGTGTGCGTCGTGCACCGCAAGTAGCCTATGACGGCCCGGGCACCGCCGCCGATGGCCTGCGTACCTCGGACAACTTCGACATGTTCTCCGGTGCACCGGATCGCTACGACTGGAAACTGGTCGGCAAGAAGGAAATGTACATCCCGTACAACAGCTACAAACTCGATTCGCCGAAGCTCAAGTACGACGACATCGTCAAGGCCGGGCACATCAATCAGGACCTGACGCGCTATGAGTTGCACCGGGTCTGGGAAGTGATCGGCACCGTCAAACCGAATGAGCGGCATATCTACGCCAAACGCCACATGTATATCGACGAGGACAGTTGGCAGGTTGCACTGGCCGACCACTATGACGGTCGCGGTCAACTCTGGCGCGTAGCCGAAGGGCACTCTGAATATCACTACGAGCATCAGGCACAGGCATACACACTCGAAGCGCTCTACGACATCATTGCCGGCCGCTACATTGCCTTGGGGATGAAGAACGAGGAGAAGCACAGTTACGAATTCGGCTTTGAAGCCAAGGCTGCCGACTACACGCCAGCGGCCTTGCGTGCAGAGGGTGTGCGGTAACGGTTCTGATACATCAGTGGACAAAAGGCGACCGCTCGGTCGCCTTTTTTATGGGCGCCAATCAGCGCGCTGAATACTCGTCAACAAGTACAGAGGAGAGGACTAGGGTGACTGCACAACGATAAAAAGGCTCACCCGATGACCGCCATGACTGCCTGTCTGGATCGCCCCGGATTTCTGCCCAGACTTTCTTCTCATCATCAACTTCGCCCTCGATTGAGTGAGCCTCTGCTGACATCGGTCGCACGAATCAGGCTGATCTGCGCGCCGGCGGGCAGTGGTAAAAGCGCTTTGCTCTCTGAGTGCCTGTCACAGGCACCGGCGCGTTGTCCGGTGCACTGGCTGCCATTGATGGGCATGTCCTTGAGTGCTGACGAATTCTGTCAGCGGCTGAGCCTGGCGCTGGGGCTGGCCGAGATGGCTGAAGCGCAGTTGGCGGTAGCTCTGGCACGCTGGTCGACGCCCACCTGGTTGTTTCTCGACGATTACTGTCGGTTGCCCGCCCCGGCACTTGATGCGCTTCTTGACCGCCTGCTGGCGCTCAGCAGCCCGGCATTGACCTGGTGGATCGGCACGCGACGACGGCCGCAATGCAATTGGCCTCGGTTGCTACTGGACGACGAGTTGTATGAGTGCGAAAGCACGACGCTGGCGCTGACACAAGACGAAATCGCCTTGGCCTTGAAACACTTGTCAGCTGAGCAGGCCGCCAGTGTGGCCGCACGGATCGTTCATCGAACCGGTGGCTGGTGCGCCGGCGTGCGCATGGCGCTGCTGCAAAAATGCGACTGGGCGCAAAGTACCCAACCGCAGCAACGGGTGGAAACGTTGCTTGATTACCTGCAACACGAATTGTTCAGCAGTCTGACGCCGGAGTTGGCGGAAGTCTGGCGGGTGCTGGCGAATCTGCCGCGCTTCAACGCTGAGTTGTGTGAGTACTTGTTCGGTGCCGGAGAGGGCGCGGACTACCTGCGAACCCTGCAAACGCTGGGTTGCTTCATCGAACCATGGAATGACTCGTCCCAGTGGTTGCAGATATTTGCACCGTTGGCTCAAGTAATGCGTGATGAGCGCTGGCCTGCGGCCCGTTCATGGCATCGTCGAGCATGCCAATGGTTCGCCGGTGCCGGGGACTGGCGCTCGGCTTTCGAGCAGGCGTTGTTTGCCGAGGAATTCGAAACGGCAATCAGTCTGTTGCAGCACTTCAACTTTGAGCATCTGTTTGAAGAGCAAACGGTGGTGCTGTTGTTGCGCTTGCATGAATCTCAGGGCGAAGGATTGACCTTGGGATCACCGCAGTTGGTCGGGCTGATTACCGCAGCTCTGCTGTTTGCCGGGCGGTTTGAACAGGCGACGCAGTGCATCTCGCATCTGGCGAGGTTCATGCCGCAACCTTCGGCGGCACTGGAACGACAACTGATTGCACGCTGGCAAGCGCAACAAGGTTGGCTGATGCATTTGCAGGGATGTATGACGCCTGCGCACGAACTCTTTCAACAAGCTCTGGAAGCGCTCGATGGCGATGCCTGGGCCGCAAGGCTGCTGTGCCTGTCAGGGCTGACTCAACAGGCCTTGTTATGCGATGAACTCGAACAAGCGCATGCCATCAGCCGTGAAGCATTGCGTCTGGCGCGGGCACAAGGCTCCTTGCTGTTTGAAGGCTTGCTCGAACTTGATCACGCGCAGTTGCTTGAGCAGCGTGGAACTCCCGCCCGCGCTGACAACCTGCTGCTGAGCGTCGAGCAATTGCTTGGCCAGCGCGCCGAGCGGCCATCACCGCTGCTCGGTCGCATCGCCCTGCGTCGTGGTCGATTGGCATTGGCCATGGGGCTGGAGGAGCAAGCCGCCGTTCTGTTCAAACGTGGCCTGGAGGATTGTCTGCGCAGTCACGATAAACGGGTGTTGTTCGGCTATCTGGGGCTGGCGCAGATAGCGGCCAACCACTGTGAATACACGCAAGCATTCGAGCGCTTGCACGAGGCCGAGCGGTTGATGCAGCAGCGCAGGATTCCAGACACGGTTTACCGTGGTGTGTTGTTACAGGTCAGTAGCCAGATCTGGCTGCAGCAGGGGCGGGCGCAATTGGCGCATGAGGCGCTGAGCCGGGTGCTGCGTCACTATCAACCACCGAACGCATTACAGGCGCCTCCGGCGACAGTTCAATTGATTGCGCGTATCCAATACTTGTTGATATTGGCCACGGCATATTTGCAACGGGCCAGTGACCAGCCAAAGCAACTTCAGTTGTTGCTGGATAAAGCACGTAAGTGTGGGGCGCAGACACTTGAAGCGGAGTTGCATTTTGCCTTGGCCGAAGTGGCATTGCTGCACAACGATTCGTTACGAGTAGTTGAGCATGTGGATTGCGCATTAAGGATCGTTCGGCGCTCGGGGTCGCAATTGCTGATACGGCAGGTCACTCTGCGCTCACCGAAAATATTTGATCCGACCATTGTGTCGGACGAAAAGCAGAAAGTTATAAATGTAACTGAAACCGAAAGTTCACTGAGTCAGCGCGAGTTGCAAGTGTTGGCCTTGATTGCGACAGGAGATTCCAATCAACAAATCGCAGAAAAGCTTTTCCTTTCATTGCATACCGTAAAAACACATGTCCGAAGAATTTATATAAAGTTGGGGGTGATGCGTAGAACTCATGCGGTGGCGAAGGCCAGAACATTGGGTTTGATGTTGGGGTGAGCTTGTTAGATATTTGTAGTTGTAACGTCGAAGTTTGTTGTTGTCGTGATTCCACATTGTTGGAAACAGTGTAGTGGGTATCTTTCTGCTCTTGATCTGAATTAGTTTGATTTGGCGAGGCAAGTTCTATTGATTACTTGCCATCATCAAGCTGATAGAGAATCTATTGTGAAAATTAATAAAGAAGCCGAAAGCCAAAGTCTGCGCGAAGTGGGGGAAGCCCTGGAAAGTATCTCGCAAGAATTGATGCGTGTTCCGTCATTCTCGGTGGTACTGCAGGACACTTTGCGTGAAGCGTTATGGAAAGTCTCCGAAGGTGTGCGGCTAAGCAGCCTGTTCGTCAATGTTGTAGCGGGCGCCAAACCGACAAATAAACAGCCGGTCGGACGTTTGCTGGATGTCGCGCTTGAGTGCCTGCGAAGTGGTCGGGCGCCAAACTATGATGTCAATGATTATGGCGTTTTCGATCACCCGAGTTTTACCAGTCGTGAAGACTTGCTTGCGCAAGTGCCGATCTCGGCAGTTGAAAAACTGCTAGCAGATTTGCTGAAGAAGCTTGCAGTTGATTACACGGCGGCTGTACGGCAGTACTGGGAAAACCCGACTGTTCAAAAGGCCGGTGGGGCTTATCCCCAGTTATCGCGGAAGTCTGCTCTAGGCGTTCTCGAGGCTAACCTTTTCACTCGTGAACTGGAGGCGTTGGCGATTCAGGGCCTCCTGACTGCGCAAGAAAGGGCGTTAGTCAGTACAACAGTGCAACCTGGTCTGACAGGCACTGGTTACGGTGTATTTATTGAAGGGCAGAATGGCAAATACATCGAACAGAACGCGATGTTTGTATTACCCCTTAAAGAACCTGTTTACGAACAGTTGGTTCCAGGTGTGCAGGGTGCTGTTGTGCTGTATAGCGCAAGTCGTGGTCTTGAGGTGTTTTCCTCCACATCGATACTCGAACAGACGCTACTAAAACGACTGGGCGCTCCGGAGGCTCAGGAGGAATTTCTGCAAGCGCTGCCGCTTAGTGAGCGAGCGGGATTTGCCTATGTTCACGCTATTCGCTTTTTGAAAGTTCGTGCGAATTTGTTTGAGCGTTTCGCGGAAAAACGGCTTCAGACGATGTACAGCGACGTCGCTGGGTATCTTCAAACCGTCGGTATGCCTAGTACTGACCTTGATAAAATTGTTGTCGCTGTTGAAGCTGCACAATCCTTGCCAGCTATTATTAGCCAGGCAAAGCAGCGCCAAGTACAACTGCTTAAGCATATAGAGCGCAATGCTTGGCCTCAGTGGTTGAAGAGTACCTCCGAAGCCAATCAGGAAGTCTATGTTTCTCTGCAAACGCAGTTGCTGGAAACCGAGGTCAAACATCACGATGTCACTCACGGTGTTTCTTCCCTGAAAGACTATGCGCGATTAGTCGTAGAGGACTTCATATCACCGGGTAAAGATGAACGAATCGATCCGGATACCTTGTTCGTGAAAGTAACTCATACCGTGCCTCTGGCGGACGGCAAGAAAGTGGAGCTCATCGAGCGCAAAACACTGACTCAGGCCTTTATGCACGGTACTCATGATTTGGCAGGGCAATATCAGATCGTTCCGGAAGTCCCCAGCAGTCTTCCAAAACTGAGCCCTTCCAGCATCCTCCGTGCTATCCAGACGTTGAATGTTCGTGTTGCTTATACTTCGGCGCAACGTCTTCTATATTCTACAGAAGAGTTTTCCGAATCTCTTCGAGAGGTCTTTGGTCGCCGAACTGCGCTATCCATGTTCTCGGCGATCCTGCAGAAGCACGTGAGTCCGGCTGCGCAGGATCTGGTGACGCGTTACAACTTCGGCGACGTATCGATTGAAACGCTGGGCGTGGCACTCAAAAATTGGTTCAAGCCCTTCAATGGTTTGCTGGTTTATCGCAGGAAAGGTGTGGCAGCCGATCATAGCGCTCATGTCCTTCATATGCCGGGTTCGCCAGTCGGGCAGGACTGGTTCGAGTTCGCTGACCTGAAAAGCCTGCAGCACAAGCTGGCGCAATGGGCGACCAAACCTGAAATCTGGGCGTACATGTTGAGTCAGGCACACGCCAGCGACAGTGCCGAGATGCAACGTGATTATCTAAGCAAAAAACCATTTGAGATACTGAACGAATGGTGGTGGTCGAAGATCAAGTTGGTCGATTTAGCCGAGAAGGGGCCTTTGTTCGGCGCCGTTAAAAATCACATCACGTGGAATATCGATCAAACCGAAGTCGCTACCCCCCAATGGTACAGAAAGGCTAATTCGAGCGATCAGCAACTACTAAATCGTCTGAGTCATGATTTCAAGGCTATTCATCATCATTCCCGGGAGACACTGGCGGTCGAGCCGTTCAAACAATTTGCCAGCCAACTGGTGAAGCAGGAGCTGAAGCAATATTTTGCGCGGACAGGTGCATCTGTGGACATTAACCCTGATGAGGTCTGGGTCAACTTTCACGCCGATTCGAAAATCAGCCTCACCGATCTGTTTATTCAGTGGCATACGTGGCGCAGTGACGTAAGCGCGTTTGAGAAATTTTTCACTTGGGTGAACCCTCTATTGGCCGGACTTGGTGAATTGAGAGAGCAGCTCAGAAAAGCCACTTTCTGGACGTTTACCGGTCAGCGCATTGACCAACTGGATGCCAAAATCATCAATGACCTCATTGATCTGAGGCCGGGTGAAAAATATCTTCAATATCTAAAGGACAAATTCCTCAATGCATCCGATATTGACCTGAAGGCAAGCCTGTATCGAAAAACAAAACAAAACGAAATGCTTCGGTCTGCATTGATACAGAAAATCAAAGGCGAGCTGTCGGTCGACCAATACAACTGGTTGCAGGCACTCATTAACGGATTTGATCGGGATCTGCCTCGTCAGGACACCGTCACCACGGCTAGTAAGCCGGGCATTGGTGTTTACGAGTTCACCCTTAGGGGACGCGCCCTTGTCGGAGCTTACGTTTTTGGGCGCAGAGTCAGTGGGCGTGATGAGTTTTTTGTCTATATTCCCGATACGCCTGATGGCAAGGATTTCTTCCCTGTGCAGGAACTTGCTGGTCGGTTGAAAAGCGTGACCTTCAACAAAAAGGTCTTGAGCCTCGCTCGTCTGGAACATCAGCAGGAAGTGAAAAATCTCCTGGACACTTACTGGGACTCGATCCCCGTAGCGACCGGCACTCCGGAATTGACCAACAGTTATCCAGTACTGGCTTTCAAACAGGAGTACCTGGCTAAAATCGGGCAGCTCGTCGCCGATGTGGACTTTCAGACGACCAGTTATCTGGAAGCGCTGTGGAAAGATGTGAGGGTGCTGGCCGAATTTGCCCTGGATGTGGCTTCAATGTTCATTGCGCCACTTGGCCTCGCACTGACCGTATTGCGCATTACTGAGTCGGTTGTGCTGGGCATTGTGGCTTCCAGTCAGGGCTCCGATGAGGCTGCGAACGCACACTTTGCATCGGCGTGGAGAGGGGCGATTCTGTTGTACGTTGGCAAAGTGGCGGCGATCGGCGCGCCCGTTAACCCGATTGCACTCCTATCGAGCGTCAGGGACTTTGCTGACGTGGTGAAAGGCGTCACCGGCGTTGAAGTCAGCATTAGCTACGTGACCGCAGTCACGGCACCTCCTGCGGTCGTGAACAGCACCACTCGCCTGCTCAACTGACAGGTGAAACCGCGCGAGTAACGGACCTCGTTACTCGCTCGATTGGCGCAGTTCAGGCCAGCAGAGGCTCATAACCCATCCGCCAACTCACGGCCCGTGTCGCAGCCAACAACCGCTGCGCCGCCGGGCCGTTTTCGTCGGCGTGGAACAACGAGGTCGGACCGACGATGGTCAGCACGGCGGCGACTTGTCCAACGGCGTTGAACACCGGAGCGGACAACGCATCCACACCCGGCATCAGCAGACCATGCACATGATGCAGACCGCGTTCGCGGATCTGTTCACACAGCGTTAGGTAAGTCTTCTCGTCCTTCAGCGGATGATCGGCAGCGGCAATCTCTCGCACGCGCAAATCATCGGTTTCGCGATGTGGCAGATAGGCACTGAATACCAGTCCGGTCGATGAACTGAGCAGCGGCAGCACTGAACCCAATTGCGTCACCACTGTCACCGCGCGCACTGCCGGTTCGATGTGCACCACCGTTGCGCCCTGATTGCCCCACACCGCCAAAAAGCAGGTTTCGTTGAGTTCGTCGCGCAGTTCGGCCAGCGGCAGGGCAGCGACTTTCAGCACGTCCATACTGTTGAGTGCAGCCAGGCCTACACGCAGCGCTTCGCGGCCGAGACCGTAGTGGTTGGTGGCGGCGTTCTGCTCGGCAAACCCCGAGGCGATCAGTGCCTGCAGATAGCGGTGAACCTTGCTCGCCGGCATCTGCACATGTTCGGCCAGTCGCGACAACGAGGTCGATGGCGACAACTCGGCCAAGGCCTTGAGGATGTCGGTGCCGACTTCGGCGGAGCGGACTTTCTGTTTGCCGTTGCTGTCGCTGGTTTTTTCCATGGTGCGGCCGGGTTCCGAAACGAATGGGCGTCTTTATAGCTTGACGCTGGATAGCGAGCAAATTACGTTATGCGTAATCGAATTACGATAATAACAACCCCGGCGTGCCGAAACCTCTGAGCCAGAGCGATGGGCCACTGCCGACTCCCTGTTCAGGAGGCTCCATGAACCTCGATTCAACCGCTCAGGCGCTGGCGTATCAGTCCGGTTTCGGCAACGAATTCAGCTCTGAAGCGTTGCCCGGCGCGCTGCCCGTCGGCCAGAACTCCCCGCAAAAAGCCCCGTACGGCCTTTACACCGAGTTGTTTTCCGGCACCGCGTTCACCATGACCCGCAGTGAAGCGCGGCGCACCTGGATGTACCGCATTCAGCCGTCGGCCAATCACCCGGCCTTCGTCAAACTGGAGCGACAACTGGCCGGTGGCCCGTTGGGTGAAGTGACGCCCAATCGCCTGCGCTGGAATCCACTGGAGATCCCGGCCGAACCAACCGATTTCATCGACGGACTGGTGAGCATGGCCGCCAACGCTGGCGCGGAAAAACCGGCCGGCATCAGCATCTACAACTACGCCGCCAACCGTTCGATGGAGCGCGTGTTCTTCAATGCCGACGGCGAACTGCTGCTGGTGCCGCAACTTGGCCGTCTGCGTATCGCCACCGAACTGGGTGTGCTGGAAGTCGCACCGCTGGAAATCGTCGTACTGCCACGCGGGCTGAAATTTCGCGTTGAACTGCTCGACCCGCAAGCGCGCGGTTACGTCGCCGAAAACCATGGCGCGCCACTGCGTCTGCCGGATCTGGGACCGATCGGCAGCAACGGTCTGGCCAATCCGCGCGATTTCCTGAGCCCGGTCGCCGCTTACGAAAACCTGCAGCAACCGACCACACTGGTGCAGAAATTCCTCGGTCAGTTGTGGGCCACCGAGCTCAATCACTCGCCGTTGAACGTAGTCGCCTGGCACGGCAACAACGTGCCGTACAAATATGATCTGCGCCGTTTCAACACCATCGGCACGGTCAGCTTCGATCACCCGGACCCGTCGATTTTCACCGTATTGACCTCGCCGACCAGCGTCCACGGTCTGGCCAACCTCGATTTCGTGATCTTCCCGCCGCGCTGGATGGTCGCCGAAAACACCTTCAGGCCACCATGGTTCCACCGCAACCTGATGAACGAATTCATGGGCCTGATCCAGGGCGAATACGACGCCAAGGCTGAAGGTTTTGTGCCCGGCGGTGCCTCGCTGCACAGCTGTATGAGCGCCCACGGCCCGGACGGCGAAACCTGCACCAAAGCGATCAATGCCGAGCTCAAGCCGGCGAAGATCGACAACACCATGGCCTTCATGTTCGAGACCAGCCAAGTGCTGCGCCCAAGCCGCTTCGCCCTCGACTGCCCGCAACTGCAATCCACTTACGACGCTTGCTGGGCCACGCTGCCCGCCACGTTCGACCCGACCCGGAGATAACCCATGACGCAGAATTCCATCACCCGCAGTTGGGTCGCCTCGGCCAACGGCCACGCTGATTTCCCGTTGCAGAACCTGCCGCTCGGCGTATTCAGCATCGCCGATTCGGCACCGCGCGCTGGCGTGGCGATTGGCGAACACATCTTCGATCTGCAAGTTGCGCTGGAAGCCGGGCTGTTCGACGGTGTCGCGCGCAGTGCCGTGGAGGCCATGCATGGCGGCCAGTTGAACGCGTTCTTCGAACTGGGCCGCGAGGCACGCGTTGCTTTGCGAGAGCGTCTGCTGGAACTGTTCAGCGAAGGCAGCACTCACCGTGGCAACATCGAAGCCCAAGGCGCGAAACTGCTGCCACTGGCCGCCGATTGCCAACTGCATCTGCCGGCACGCATCAGCGATTACACCGACTTCTACGTCGGCATCGAGCACGCGCAGAATGTCGGCAAACTGTTCCGTCCGGATAACCCGCTGCTGCCGAACTACAAGCACGTGCCAATCGGTTATCACGGTCGCGCCTCCACTGTGCGTGCCTCGGGTACCGATGTGCGTCGCCCGAAAGGCCAGACGCTGCCGGCCGGTCAGACCGAGCCGACGTTTGGCCCGTGCGCACGTCTGGACTATGAGCTGGAACTGGGCATCTGGATCGGCCAAGGCAACGAGATGGGCGATTCGATCGCCATCGGTGACGCCGCTGATCATATCGCCGGTTTCTGCCTGCTCAACGATTGGTCGGCACGCGATATCCAGGCTTGGGAATACCAGCCGCTGGGGCCGTTCCTGTCGAAGAGTTTCATCACCAGCGTGTCGCCGTGGGTCGTCACTGCCGAAGCGCTGGAGCCATTCCGTACCGCGCAACCGAAGCGTCCTGAAGGTGATCCGCAGCCGCTGCCGTACCTGTTCGACAAACGCGATCAGGACGGCGGTGCCTTCGACATCGAACTGGAAGTGCTGCTGCTGACCGAAGCCATGCGCGAGCAGAACCTGCCCGCCCATCGCCTGACCCTGAGCAACACCCGCTACATGTACTGGACCGTCGCGCAAATGGTCGCGCACCACAGCGTCAACGGTTGCCAGTTGCAGGCCGGTGACCTGTTCGGTTCGGGCACTTTGTCCGGCCCGGAAAACGGCCAGTTCGGCAGCCTGCTGGAAATCACCGAGGGCGGTAAAAAACCGATCGAACTGGCCACTGGCGAGGTGCGTAAATTCCTCGAGGACGGTGACGAAATCATTCTGCGCGCACGTTGTGCCCGTGATGGTTTTGCTTCGATCGGATTCGGCGAGTGCCGTGGCAAAGTGCTGGCGGCGCGCTGACAGGAGCGGCTCATGGATCTCTATACCTATTACCGTTCCACTTCGTCGTACCGGGTGCGGATCGCGCTGGCGCTCAAAGGTTTGGACTACCAGGCGCTGCCGGTCAACCTGATCGCACCGCCGGGTGGCGAGCATCGGCAAGCGGCGTATCTGGCGATCAATCCACAGGGCCGGGTACCGGCCTTGCGCACTGATGAGGGCGGTTTGCTGATTCAATCGCCGGCGATCATCGAGTACCTGGAAGAACGTTATCCACAGGTGCCGTTGCTGCCTGAAGATCTGCTCGCCCGTGCACAAGTGCGCGGTGTGGCGGCGGTGATCGGTTGCGATGTGCATCCGCTGCACAACGTCAGCGTGCTCAATCGCTTGCGTCAGTCGGGGCAGGACGAGCCTCAGGTGGTCGAGTGGATCACTCACTGGATCAGCCAAGGGCTGGCGACGGTGGAGCAGTTGATTGGCGACGAGGGATTCTGTTTTGGTGAGTGGCCGTGCGTGGCGGATGTTTATCTGATTCCGCAGTTGTATGCGGCAGAGCGGTTCAACGTCAGCCTTGAGGCGTATCCGAAAATTCGTCGGGTCGCCGCACTGGCGGCTGAACATTCAGCATTCATCAAGGCCCATCCTGCCAATCAACCAGACACCCCATAACCCTGTAGGAGTGAGCCTGCTCGCGATGAGGGAGTGTCAGTCACTCATGTTCTGACTGACCCACCGCTATCGCGAGCAGGCTCACTCCTACAAGGGAATATCGCCGTTCACATAATCATAAAAACAAAAAAGGTACCTTGCGATGCACAACCAGATTGCCAGCTTCCGCGCGGCACTCGACGCCCGTCCTGTGTCCCGCTATCAGTGGTTACTGTTGATCCTGCTCGCGCTGTTGCTGGTCACCGACGGCTATGACGCCCAGGTGCTCGGTTACGTGGTGCCCGCGCTGGCCCAGGACTGGGGCCTGGAAAAATCTGCGTTCGGGCCTGTGTTCAGCGCCAATCTGCTCGGTCTCACTCTTGGTTCACTGGCGGTCACGCCGCTGGCTGACCGCTTTGGCGTGCGCCGGATCCTGCTCGCTTGCGTATTGATCTACGCCACACTGACGGTGCTGATGGTCTTCGCCGACTCGCTCAACACGCTGATGATCGCGCGCTTCATCTGTGGCATCGGCATGGGCGGGGCGATGCCCAGTGCCATGGCGTTGATGTCGGAATACTCACCACCGCGTTTGCGCACTTTGATGGTGACGCTGGCGGCGTGTGGCTTTTCGTTTGGTGGGGCGGCGGGTGGTTTTGTTGCCGCCGGGTTCATCGACCAGTTCGGCTGGCAAGCGGTGTTCCTCGCCGGTGGTGTCACGCCGTTGCTGCTGTTTCCGTTTCTGTGGTGGATGCTGCCGGAGTCGCTGCCACGCCTGCTGCGTGATGCGCCGCCATACGCGCGACTGCGCAAAGTCACCGCGCGGATGTTGCCGGACTGGCAAGCACCTGCCGCAACCCTGGAGCAGAACGAGCGCGAGCAGGGCAGCAAACTGACCGTGGTCGAGTTGTTCCGCAATGGCTACGCGCGGCCTACCTTGCTGATCTGGGCGACGTTTTTTGTCAGCCTGATTTTGCTGTATTTCATGATCAGTTGGTTGCCGACGCTGTTGCTGGAAAGTGGCTTGAAACTCAACGAAGCCAATCTGGTGACGTCGATGTTCCTCTTCGCCGGTACTTTGGGCGCGATTAGCATGGCGTGGTTCGCCGATCGCTTGAAGCGCAAGGTGCGTCTGTTGTCAGCGGTGTTGGCAGGGGCTGCGCTGTGCACGATTCTGCTGGGACTCAATCATGACAATCCGCGTTATCTGGTGGCCTGCGTCTTCGCCGCCGGGTTCTGCATCATCGGCGGGCAACTGACGCTGAATGCGTTTGCCAGCAATTTCTACCCGGCGCATGTGCGTGCGACGGGTACCGGTTGGGCATTGGGCGTGGGGCGCTTCGGTTCGATTCTCGGACCACTGTTCGGCAGCCTGCTGCTGGCGATGCACATTCCGGTGGCGCAGATTTTCTTCTTCTGCGCGATCCCGGCGGTGATTGCCGCGCTGCTGATTATTCAAGTACGTTCGCCCTCCGAAGGCAGTTCAGCAGCTGGAGTGGGGATGTCTGTCAAATCCTGAAGAGCAAAAGATCGCAGCCTTCGGCAGCTCCTACAGGGAAATACATAATCCCAATGTAGGAGCTGCCGAAGGCTGCGATCTTTTGCTTTTAATGGACGACCGAGTTGGGCGGCAGGTGCCCGAGGCGTTCGGTCAGGCGCAGGCGTTGAATCGGGTCGTCGCTGAGCATCAGCGCGTGTTCCAGATCAAAGCGCTCGGCATTCGGACAGTCGAGCCGCTGATAAAGACTGGCTCGGGCCAGGTAATCAGCAGCTCCGGCGTCACCCAGTTCGAGCACACGTTCGGCATCAATCAGAGCGGCAATGAAGTCATCATGCGTCAGGTGTAACTGCCGCAGGTTGCGCGACAGGCGTTGAAGCATCTGCTGGGGGGAGGCGGTCAGTAGATGCTCGGCATTGAGTTTCATGTTCGGCCCGTACTGGCGCTGCAACAGTTCACGACAGTCATTGGGGTACAAGCGCCGGCCGCCGCACGGATCCAGCAAGTGATCAGCGCCGGGCACCCGCAACAGGAAGTGTCCGGGGAAGTTGACCCCGACCAGAGGAATCTCCAGGCCACGCGCCAGCTCCAAGGCAATCAGCGCCAACGCCAATGGCTGGCCGCGACGGGTCTGCAACACTTTGTGCAACAGCGCAGCCTGCGGACGCAGTGGCAGAAAATCGTCCTGTGCAAAGCCCAGGTCGGTCATGCGGCGTAACAAGGGTTGCGCCAGTTCACTTACCGGCAGCATTGGCAAGCCGTAGCTGACCCGCTGTTGCAAGTCCTTGAGGTCCTGCAGCAACGCTTCTGGGTCGATCGCTTTTTCGTGCTCGGCCGCCATCCACAGCGCGGCTTCGAACAGCGCGGGCGGTGAACGGTGCAGGCATTCGAAAAAACGTTGACGCGCACTCATCGAAATCTCCGGGGAATGCCTCGTTTTAGCCCGGTCCGTGTCATTCGTCCAGTGCCTCGCGACACCGGTGTCGGGTTATGCCGCAAAGCCGTTGTCGACGCGGGCGCTTATTCCGGTGTGCTCCAGCAATTTTCAGGCGCAGGCCTATACTGGCGTTCTACAAGAAGTGATTCGGGAGCCCAACGATGTTTGCGCTCATGCAAAGCACTCGCCTGGAATCGCTGCACCTTAGCGTTGACCCGGTCTCCGGGTTGAAGGCGGTCATTGCCATCCATAACAGTCGCCTCGGGCCAGCCTTGGGCGGATGTCGTTATCTTGCCTATCCCAATGACGAATCCGCCGTTGAAGATGCCATTCGCCTGGCTCAGGGCATGAGCTACAAAGCCGCGCTGGCAGGGTTGGCTCAGGGTGGTGGCGTCGCGGTGATCGTGCGTCCGGTTCATGTGGAAAGTCGTGGCGCGCTGTTCGAAGCCTTTGGCCGCTGCATCGATCAGCTCGATGGCCGCTACATCACCGCCATCGACAGCGGCACCTCGGTTGCGGACATGGATTGCATCGCCCAACAGACCCAGCATGTCACCAGCACCACGTCAGCCGGCGACCCGGCACCGCATGCTGCCATGGGCGTGTTTGCCGGCATTCGCGCAACGGCGATGGCCCGGCTGGGCAGCGATAACCTCGAAGGCTTGCGCATTGCGATTCAGGGGCTGGGCAATGTCGGTTACGCATTGGCCGAGCAACTGCACGCTGCCGGGGCGGAATTGCTGGTCAGCGATATTGACCACGGCAAAGTGCAACTGGCGATGGAACAACTCAACGCCCATCCGATCGCCAACGATGCATTGCTCAGCACGCCGTGCGACATCCTTGCGCCGTGCGGTCTGGGTGGCGTGCTGAACAGCCACAGCGTCACTCAACTGCGTTGCTCGGCGGTGGCGGGTTCGGCGAACAATCAACTGACGCATCTGGATGTCGCTGATCAACTGGAACGGCGCGGGATTCTGTATGCGCCGGATTATGTGATCAATGCCGGTGGTTTGATCTACGTCTCGCTCAAGCATCGCGGCGAAGAATTGACCACCATTACCGCGCACCTGTCGAAGATCAGCTCTCGACTCACCGAAGTATTTGCCCATGCACAGGCGGAAAAACGTTCGCCGGCGCGGGTGGCCGACGAGTTGGCCGAGAAAGTTTTGTATCGCTGAAACGCAAAAGATCGTCCGATCGCGGCCCGAGCCTTCGGACGATCTTTTGATGTGGCGCTGATTACTTCGCGGCTTTTGCCGCTTTGGCAGGTTTGGCCGGCGTTTCAGCAGGTTCTGCAGCTTCGGCATTATCGACCGGTTCGGCCGGTGCATTGAGCAGCTCGGACAGCGCATCCGGCTGGCTCTTGAACGCCCGGGCGAACACATCGCGATTCTTCGCCATGTAGATCCCGGCTTCTTCCACTTGTTGTTCAGTCAGGGACGGAACGGCTTTTTGCAGCACATCGGCCAGATATTCGGCCAGTTCGAGCATTTTGTCATGACGGTCAGCTTCGGCTTTATCCATGAACAAGCGCTCCAGATCTCGGCTGCTGCGGTATACCACTTCGACGGCCATTCACCACCTCACATGCCTTCACATTAAGTTGTCTTGACGACTACTGTATCCATATACAGCGAAAAGGATAAGCGAATCCCTGCGCTATGGGTAGTGGCTTTTCAATGTAGACCGGATTTCGGGTTTGTCAGGGAGACCGTGTCGCTGCATTCGCGAGCAGGCTCGCTCCCACAAAAGCACAGCGGTGCGACCAAACGCCACGGCGCGGGTTTGGCGGCGTCTCGCCATGATGGCGTGGCCTCTTTTCTGCATGAAAACCGTTACGTGCAGAAAACCGTCACGTCCAACACGCATCATCCGCTCGCATTCGAGCTAAGGAACATCATCGTGAAAATAAACTGGGCCGAGAAACTGCGGCAAAACGTGCATCAACTGGCCGAGTCCCTGGGTAACCTGTTCGTCGAGACCTTCCATTATCTGGCGCTGTTTGCCATTGGTGCGGTGACGGCGTGGGCGGCGGTGATGGAGTTTCTCGGGATGCTCGAGGAAGGCCACATCAAGATCGATGACATTCTGCTGCTGTTCATCTATCTCGAACTGGGGGCGATGGTCGGAATCTATTTCAAGACCAACCACATGCCGGTGCGCTTCCTGATCTACGTGGCGATCACCGCGCTGACCCGTTTGCTGATTTCCAACGTCTCGCACCACAACCCGCCGGACATGGGCATCATCTACCTGTGCGGCGGGATTCTGCTGCTGGCGTTCTCGATTCTGGTGGTGCGTTACGCCTCGTCACAATTTCCTTCGGTGAAGATCGAGAAACCACAGCGCAAACTTGGCGCCGGCTCCAGCGAGCATCCGGAAGTCGAGAAAGGCGAACTCTAAAGCCCGGCCGCAGGTCGTGGCCGGCCGATGACGCGTGGCGGTGGCGGGGTCAGCCCGGCGCCGCTGGTCATCGCTTCGAGGATCGCCATGGCGCTGTGGCCCTGTTCGATGGCGATGCCGAATTGAATGCTTTGCACCAAGCGTTTGAGGCGCGCGGGATCGTTGCGCTGTTCGGCGCTGATCATGCGTTTGGCCACGATCCGACCGCTGTTGGACAGGGTCAGCATGATGCTGCCGTCCAGGCCCTGAATGCTCAGGTTGATCTGATAGTCCGGCGCGAAGGCATCGGTAATGATCTGAAAAGGATTGTCCATGATGCGTCACCGCCTGATTGAACGTGCAGTTGTTGACCGGCCGTGATCGGGTTGGTTCGCCAAACCGGATCATCGGCCATTCCGTGGCCTGTATTTGCTGCTTCATGTAGGAGCTGTCGAGTGAAACGAGGCTGCGATCTTTTGCTCTTCAGTGTTTTGATTTCGGTCATGAAGAGCAAAAGTTCGCAGCCTGCGGCAGCTCCTGCAGGGACTTAGCAAGGGCTGTGCCGGGAAAATTGTCGAACAATGAACACGGGCATAAAAAAGGCGAGCCACGCGGCTCGCCTTTTTTAATGGCGCGTTTTCAGGGCAGAACCGAGTAGATGATCGCTGACAGTGCAATCAGGCCGATCAACACCACAAACACGTTGGATACCTGGCCCGAATACTGGCGCAAGGCTGGCACGCGGCGGATGGCGTACATCGGCATCAGGAACAACAGACAGGCAATCACCGGCCCGCCGAGGGTTTCGATCATGCCGAGGATGCTCGGGTTGAAGGTCGCCACGGCCCAGCAGCTAAGGATCATGAATACGGCGGTCGCGCGGTTCAGCCAGCTCGCCGACATCACCCGGCCACGGCTGCGCAGGCTTTTCACAATCATGCCTTGAAAGCCTTCGCTGGCGCCGATGTAGTGGCCGAGGAAGGATTTGGTGATCGCCACCAGCGCAATCAGCGGCGCGGCGTAAGCGATCACTGGCGTCTGGAAGTGGTTGGCCAGGTACGACAGGATCGAAATGTTCTGCGCCTTGGCGGCAGCCAGATCTGCCGGCGACAACGCCAGCACGCAGCTGAAGCAGAAGAACATCACCGTCACCACCATCATGCCGTGGGCCATGGCGAGAATGCCGCTGCTTTTGCGTTCAGCCTGTTCGCCGTAGCGTTGTTTCTGCTCAACCGCGAACGCAGAAATGATTGGCGAATGGTTGAACGAAAATACCATCACCGGGATCGCCAGCCACATTGTCTTGAAGAAAGCGGACATTGGCATGGCTTCCTGGGCGCTGGCGAAAAACGCGCCGTTCCAGTTCGGAATCAGGCTGAGCGCGAGCAGCAGCAGGGCGGCAACAAACGGGTAAACCAGCACGCTCATGGCTTTGACGATGACGCTTTGGCCGCAACGCACGATCGCCATCAAACCGAGGATCAGCGCCAGCGAAAGGATCGCCCGAGGCGGTGGGGCGATGTGCAATTGGTGTTCGAGGAAGCTGCTCAGGGTGTTGGTCAGCGCCACGCTGTAAACCAGCAGGATCGGGAAGATCGCAAAGAAATACAGCAGCGTGATCAGCTTGCCGGCACCGATGCCGAAGTGTTCTTCGACCACTTCGGTGATATCCCCGGAGCGCCCGGACAAGACAAAACGGGTCAGGCCACGGTGAGCAAAAAACGTCATCGGGAAGGCCAGAACAGCGAGAATCAGCAACGGCCAGAAACCGCCGACACCAGCGTTGATCGGCAGAAACAAAGTCCCTGCACCGATAGCCGTGCCGTACAGGCCAAGCATCCAGGTGGTGTCGAATTTGCTCCAGCCCGTGTGGGCCGTTTCTGTGTTGCTTGTGCGGTCTACAGCGGGATTTTCGGCAGCAGGTGTACGTACATCGGTCATCGGTATCGCCTCGTTATTATTTTTGCTCGGGCTCACGGTTGGCAGACCGTCGAATGCGGTCTGCCGGGGCAGTCAGGGAATGCGCCTCAGCACTCCACCCAGTTCACAGCCAGGCCACCCCGTGAAGTCTCTTTGTATTTGTCATGCATGTCGGCGCCGGTATCGCGCATGGTGCGGATCACCCGGTCGAGGGAAATGAAGTGGTTGCCGTCGCCGCGCAGAGCCATTTGCGTGGCGTTGATCGCCTTCACGGCGGCGATCGCATTGCGTTCAATACACGGCACCTGCACCAGGCCGCCGACCGGGTCGCAGGTCAGGCCGAGGTTGTGTTCCAGGCCGATTTCGGCGGCGTTTTCCAGTTGCTCCGGGGTGGCGCCGAGCACGTCGGCCAGACCGGCAGCCGCCATCGCGCAGGCCGAACCGACTTCACCCTGACAGCCGACTTCGGCGCCCGAGATCGAGGCATTTTTCTTACAGAGAATGCCGACGGCGGCCGCACCGAGAAAGAAAGCGACCACGTCATCGTCAGACGCATCCGGGTTGAATTTCATGTAGTAGTGCAGAACTGCCGGGATGATCCCGGCTGCGCCGTTGGTCGGCGCGGTGACCATGCGCCCGCCGGCCGCGTTTTCTTCGTTGACGGCGAGGGCGAACAGGTTGACCCACTCCATCGCCGACAGCGTTGAGCTGATCACGTTCGGCTTGCCGATTTCCAACAGGCTGCGATGCAGTTTCGCCGCCCGGCGCGGCACATTCAGACCACCGGGCAGGATGCCTTCGTGGCGCAGGCCTTGTTCGACGCACTCGCGCATTACCGACCAGATGTGCAGCAGGCCTTGGCGGATTTCGGCGTCGGTACGCCAGGCGCGCTCGTTGGCCATCATCAGTTCGGACACGCGCAGATTGTGCTGTTTGCATAGTGACAGCAGTTCGGCGGCGCTGGAAAAATCGTACGGCAACGCCACGTCACCGGCCGGTGCGACACCGGACTCAGCTTCTTCCGCTTCGATAATGAAACCGCCACCGACCGAGTAGTACGTCTGCTCGAACAGCTCGGCCGTTTCGCCAAAGGCTGTCAGGGACATGGCGTTGGGATGGTAGGGCAGACTCTCGTCGAGCAGCAGGAGATCACGCTGCCAGTCGAAGGCGATTTCTCTTTGCCCGGCGAGGGACAGTTGGCCTGTCTCGCGCAGTTGCTGAATGCGCGGATCGATGGTCGCCGGATCAATGCTGTCCGGCCATTCGCCCATCAGACCCATGACTGTGGCGCGGTCGGTGGCGTGACCGACGCCGGTGGCTGACAGCGAGCCATATAAACGGATTTCCACACGACGCACATCGTTCAACAAATGCTGATCAATCAGCGCCTGAGCGAAGGTCGCTGCCGCCCGCATCGGGCCGACGGTGTGGGAGCTGGACGGGCCGATGCCGACTTTGAATAGATCGAAAACACTGATAGCCATGCTAAACCCTTACAAGCAATGGAGTACGAATCGCTGCCATTTTTTGTAGGACAAGCGCAATGTCGGCGATACTGCCTACCTCGGTCCTACGTGACTAACGAAACTTCCTAAGTAAGCCTTTAGCAGGACTAAACGATGAGTCGTCAATTGCATGCCCAGACCTATGTCTGGCTGCAGGTGTTTTCCTGTGCCGCGCGGCACCTGTCGTTCACCCGTTGTGCCGAAGAACTGCACATCACCCCGGGGGCGGTCAGCCAACAGATTCGACAACTGGAGGAGCGTCTGGGCTTTCGTCTGTTTCATCGGCGCGCGCGCGGTGTGGAATTGAGTGCAGAAGGGCAGCGGTTGGCCATTACCGTCAATGAGGCGTATGGCAGCATCGATGCGGAATTGCGGCGACTGGATGCCGGAATGATCAGCGGGATTCTGCGCCTGCGCTCGATTCCGTCATTCCTCAGCAAGTGGCTGACGCCCCGTTTGCCGCGCCTGCAACAGCGTTACCCGGACATTCAGCTACGGCTCGTCGCCGAGGACAGCAGCGTGCCGTTGCACGAGGGCGACTTTGATCTGGCGATAGATCTTAACGACGGCAGTTACCCGGGATTGTTATCCACAGCCTTGCTCGACGAGCAGATTTTCCCCGTATGTGCACCGAGCCTGTTGCGTGGGCGTCCACCGTTGCACGGGCCGGCGGATCTGGTGCATTTCCCGTTGCTGCATGACATCACTGCCTGGCGTGGCAGTTATGAATACGCAGAGTGGGAATTCTATTTGAACGCGATCGGCTTCGAGGGCGCCGACGTGAGGCGCGGGCATACGTTCAATCGCAATCACCTGACCATCGAAGCGGCGATTGCCGGCATGGGCGTGGCGATTGCCAGACGCACGTTGCTTAACGATGAGCTGGAGCGGGGGACATTGATTGTGCCGTTTGGCCTGTCGGTGCCCAATCACAAACGCTACGTGTTGCTGTATGCGCCGGGGGCGTTGAGCCATCCGGGCGTACGGGCTGTGCATGATTGGTTGGTCGAGGAAGCGGGGATTTTTCGCAGTTTGCATCCGTTGAATGACGGGCAATTGTGAGCAAATTTTGCCGGGTTGCGAGTCAACCCAACTCCCGACCTTACCAGCGCTTTGCTCGGTTGTCCGGCTTTTTTTGCGAATGAATATTTATCTTTTTTCAGGGGTTGAAATGTTCGCCGGTCGGGCCGATTGTTGTAACCAGGAGGTCAGGAAATTCAACTCAAGGCCTCTGACGAGCTAGCTGAAATAAGGGATGAACTATGCAAATCCAAGTCAACAGCGATAACCATATTCAAAGTAGTCAACGACTGGAGGAGTGGGTACGTACAACCATTGAGAGCACGCTCGAACGTTATGAAGAAGACCTGACCCGCGTCGAAGTCCATCTGGCCGACGAGAACGGTGACAAACCAGGTCCCCATGACATGCGCTGCCAACTGGAAGCGCGGCCAAAAGGCCATCAACCGATTTCCGTGACCCATAAGGCCGATTCGCTGGAACAAGCGATCGACGGCGCTGCCGAAAAACTCGAGCACGCCCTGGAGCACCTTTTCGGCAAGCTGCGAGGTAAGCCACGCGCGGCTGTGGTGCCATTTAGCAAGGCGAATGACGCTCTGCTGGAGGAAGAATTTCTTGAGAACGAACAGGCAGCGATCAACAGTTGATGCGCTGATTTCATAAGCCACCCAATGAGAACGGGCCTGCGAATGCAGGCCCGTTTTTGTTTGTGGCGGTTTTTGCGCAGGGCATAAGAAAGCGGCCCCTCACCCCAGCCCTCTCCCTCCGGGAGAGGGGGCCGACCGAGGTGTCTGAAGAGGTACTTCGACCTGAAAGACCGGGTCGATTATGGATTCGGCAAAGCGGTTTCAGGTCGATGTATTTCTGAAGCATCCCGTAATCAGTCCCCCTCTCTCCGGGAGGGGGCCGACCGAGGTGTCTGAAGAGGTACTTCGACCTGAAAGACCGGGTCGATTATGGATTCGGCAAAGCAGAATCAGGTCGGCGTAGCTCGCAAGCATCCCCCGGTCAGTCCCCTCTCCCTCTGGGAGAGGGTTAGGGTGAGGGCATTTTTCGATTCGCCGCAATTCTTATGATCTGCTCTAGCACATTGTCCATCTGCTGGATCACCTCGAGGTTACTGAAACGCGCGACTTCAATGCCCTTTTGATTCAGATAGTGCGTCCGGCGTTGGTCATGAATCAGTCCCGACGTTTCATAGTGCTGACCACCGTCCAGTTCAATCGCCAATTTCAGTTCGGCACAGTAAAAGTCCAGCACATAGGGCGGACAGGGAAACTGCCGGCGAAATTTCAGATTGGCGATTTGGCGGGAGCGGAGTTTTTGCCAGAGCAGCTGTTCGCAATCGGTTTGGTTGACACGTAACTGGCGGGCGAATTGGGCGAGGGTGGGGCGGGTTTGCATGCTTCACGATCCTTGTGAAGTTGGTTTGAAGTTTTACTGTAGACCATGACCCAGCTGACCCAGCTGACCCGCTGACCCTCACCCCAGCCCTCTCCCAGAGGGAGAGGGGGCCGACCGAGGTGTCTGGTGTTGTACATCGACCTGAAAGACCGAGTCGATTATGGATTCGGCAAAACGGTTTCAGGTCGAGTCGATTATGGATTCGGCACAGCACTTTCAGGTCGGCGTACCTCGCAAGCATCCCCCAATCAGTCCCCTCTCCCTCAGGGAGAGGGTTAGGGTGAGGGGCTTTTCAACCCTCAGAACGCCACAGAAGTCTGCACATAAACTGTCCGCGGCTCACCCACATACTTGCCCTTGTTATTGTCATCAAACGAGCGCGTGAAGTACTGCGTGTTGAAGATGTTCTTCACCCCTACCGCCACGTTCAAATCCGACAACTGCGGGCCGAAGTCATATCCGGCGCGGCTGCTGAACAGCATGTAACCCGGGATCTTGCCGGTGCTGCCATCAGCACTTTCCTTCGAGGTGTTGGCGTTGTCAGCGAACTGGTCGCTCTGGAAGCTGCTATCCAGATTCAGCTTCCATGGCCCCTCGGTGTAACCGACGCCAATCGTGCCTTTGTGTTTCGAGGAGAACGGCACGCGATTGCCTTTGTTCGGCCCGTCTTCGCGAATGGTTGCGTCAACATAGGCGTAGCTGGCGTACACATCGAAACCGGCCAGCGCCGGACTCAAATCATCCAGCGCGTAATTGACGCTGGTCTCGATACCTTGATGACGGGTTTCGCCACGGGCAATCACCGAATCGTTGGTCTGATTACTTTCGTACTGATTGTCGAAGTTGATCAGGAACGCGCCGATCTCCGCGCGCAATGCGCCATTGTCATAGCGCGTGCCGAGTTCCCAGGTGCGCGCCTTTTCCGGTTTCACTTCGCCGCTGGTCACACGGTTGGGCATCTGGCTGTATTGCACGCTGCCGAACGAGCCTTCGGTGTTGGCGTACAGATTCCAGCTGTCGGTCAGGTGATAGAGCACGTTCAACGCCGGCAACGCGGTGTTGTAGTCGCCCTTGTATTTGACGTTGGTCAGGTTGTTGGTCTGCTGCGACTCGATCATCTCGTAGCGCACGCCCGGAGTGATGGTCCATTTGCCGATGTCGATGCGATCGTCGACGAAGAACGCATTGGCCTCGGTGCCGCCACGGGTATCGCGGTCGTTGCGGCTGGCAGTGGTCGGATATTCGTTGCTGGTGATCGGCGTGCGATAGCGCAGTTCGTGGCCGGCCTCGTTGATGTAGCGATAGCCGACGCCGACTTCATGACTGGTCGGGCCGAGGTCGAAGCCTTGGGCGAAACGGGTTTCCAGACCGCGCACCCAATACTCGCGCGGCGACAGGGAAAGGAACGTGCCTTGATCGAGATAACCGCTGCGCAAGGTCTTGGTGAAGAAGGTGTTGGCGGTGAATTCGCGGCGATCTTCCTGATAGCGATAGCCAAAATTGAACATCGTCCGACGGCCCCAGAACTGATCTTTCGGTCGGGTCGATTGGTACGGGTCGGCGTCGTAATCGGCGACGTTCAAACCGCCGGGCATATCAGCCTTGCCTTCGTAGTACTGGGCCATGGCGTTGAAACTGTTGGCCTCGTCGAGCTGGTATTTGCCCTTGAGGATCAGGTCGTCGATCTCGGTGTCGCTGTGTTCGCGCCAGTCACCGCCACGGGTGCCGGAGTAGAGCAACGCACCGCCGAGGCCATTGGCATTGGTGCCGCCGGCCAGCAGATTGGCGCTGGTCTTGAAGCCATCATGGCTCGACGAAGGGCTGGTTTCCGTCTGGAAGCCGCCCTTGACCGTCGGCTCGTCGGGAATCGCCCGGGTCACGAAGTTGACCACGCCGCCGACGTTCTGCGGGCCGTAGCGCACAGCACCGCCGCCACGTACCACGTCCACGGCATCCATGTTGCCCATGCTGATCGGCGCGAACGACAGTTGTGGCTGACCGTAAGGCGCGAACGGCACCGGAATGCCGTCCATCAACACCGTCGAGCGTGCGGCCAGGCGTGGATTCAAGCCACGGATACCGAAATTCAGCGCCATATCGTGGCTGCCGGTGCCGTTGTTTTCCGGGGCGTTGACGCCGGGGATGCGGTTGAGCACATCGCGCGCCTGCGTTGCGCCTTGACGTTCGAACTCCTCGCGGCGGATCACGTCGCGAGCACCGGGATGTTCAAACACGTTGATTTGCGCGGCGTCACCCAGCCAGTCGCCGACGACTTTCGACGTGTCCAGTTCCAGCGCGGCATCCGCCACCGGTTGCAGACTGAACGCATTGTTGCCCTCGGCGCGTGCTTGCAGACCGGTGCCTTCGAGCAGCGCATTCAGACCTTGCTCAGGCGTGTAGCTGCCCTCCAGGCCTCGACTTTGCACGCCGCCGGTAACTTGCGATCCGAAAGAAATCAACACGCCCGCTTCACGGCCAAACTGGTTGAGGGCGTTTTCCAGTGACGACGGCGCGATGTGATAGGCCTTGGCATCGGCGGCCATCGCAGCGGGCAGGGCACTGAAACTCAGGCTGGCGCCGAGGACAAGATTGCGCAGGCTGCGGGCCAGTGGCGTGAGGCGGGTGGGGTGCATGTGGATGATCCTGAGAAGGTTGAATCAAGGGGGCTTTCCTTCTCTGTCACGCCAGATCTGAAAAACGGCTCATTAATTTTTGAGTTTTTTCAAACCCGCGCTTCGACGCTCACCCAGTAGCGGGTAAAGCGCTTCACCTTCACCGGCAAACTGATTTCCAGCAGGTCGAGAATCCGCTCGCTGTCGTCCAGTGGATACGTCCCGGAGATCAACAGATCGGCGACGTTATTGGCGCAATTGAGCTGGCCGCGACGGTAGCGGCTGAGCTCGTCGAGGAAGTCGCCGAGGCGCATGTGCGCGGCCACCAGCATGCCGTCGGCCCAGGCGCCGCTGTTGGCATCCAGCGGTTTGGCTTCGCTGACAGATGTAGCGGTGAAGTTCAGTTGCCGCGCGACCGGCAGCCAGATCGGCGCCCGTCCATTGGCACTCAGTTCGACTCGGCCTTCAAACAGCGCGACTTGGGTGCGATCGGCAAACTGGCGCACATTGAGGCGCGCGCCGTGAGTTTTCAACAGGCCCTGAGCCGTGCGCACTTCGAACGATTGCGCAGCCGTCAGGAGGATTTCGCCTTCGAGCAAACGGATCAGTCGCGCCGAAGCGTCGATATCCGCGGCGCTGGCGGTGTTGAGTTGCAACTGATCGCCAGCACCGAGCGCCACCTTGCGTCGTTGTCCGATCGGGCTGCGGTAATCAGCGAACAGCGACGGCAGCGGATTGTGCTCACGCATGCCCCAGGTGACGGCCGAACCGGCACCGAGAATCAGCAACAGCTTCAGCATCTGACGACGACTGCCGGACTTCGCCCCGTTCAACGCCGCGTGCGCCAGTGGAGAAGACACACCGCGCAAACGCTGATTGACCCGCTGAATATGCTCCCACGCCCGCCGGTGTTCGCTGTGCGCCTCCAGCCATTGTTGCCAGGCCTGTTGCTGGCGCGGAGTGAGCGTGCCTTGCTGCATTTCCATCAACCAATGCACGGCCTGCTCAGCCACTTGGGAGGAGAAATCCGGCGCGCGGTTCATAGGGCGAAGTAGCAGCGCATGGCTGCCTTGTTCAGATGACGTTTGACCGTGGCCACGGAAATGCCGAGTTCGATGGCAATCTGTGGATAGGTCAGGCCATCGACCTGCGCCAGCAAAAAGGCGCGTTTGACCTGACGCGGCAAACCGTCGAGCAACTCATCCAGCTCCATCAGGGTTTGCAGGATGATTGCCTTGTCTTCCTCCGACGGCGCGGCCATTTCCGGCATCTGCGCGAGGGTTTCGAGGTAAGCGCGTTCCAGGTCCTGACGGCGGTAATGATTGAACAGAACACGCTTGGCCAACGTCGTCAGAAAGGCGCGCGGCTCGATGATCAGCGGTGGCTCACGAGCGGTCAGCACCTTGATGAAGGTGTCTTGCGCGAGGTCCGCCGCGCTGTCCGGGCAGCCGAGTCTGCGCCGCAGCCAGCCGGTGAGCCAGCTGTGGTGGGCCTGATAGAGCGATTCGACGGGATGGGCAGACGACAACGGTGGACTCCGGGCGCTTTCGTGACGCGGTAGAGTGTGCGTTAGAGAACAAGAACTGTTCGCATTGTAGGCGGGCAGGACATCAGCCGGCAATCAGATGCTTTTGCGTATGAGAATATTTATCATTAATATTGCTCGCCTGTAGGTTCGGCTCACCGGCCGGACGTTTTTCGTTTCAGGGTCGAAACATGAAAGGCAAACTCGCCACACTTCCCATGTCCTATCGTCTGGCCGTCACCTCACGGGTGCTGGCCGCGGTATTTGGCGGCTATCTCGTCGCGGCACTGGCCAGTGTCACCCTGACGCTGTGGCTGCCGTTGAACCGAGCCGAAGCAGTGGTGACCGGCATGACCATTTCCTTTCTGGTCTATCTGGTAGCGGTGCTGTGGTGCTTTGCCTGTCGTACGGCGTGGTCGGCATGGGTTGGCTTGCTGGTGCCAAGCGTGATTCTGGCAACCATTTCCGGCGCAGCACGTGGATTGGGACTGGCATGAAAGAGGGCTTTCGTCAGGCGATGGCCTGGCTGCACACCTGGGCCGGACTGCTGTTCGGCTGGTTGCTGTTCGCGATTTTCCTGACCGGGACGCTGGCCTATTTCAAGGATGAAATCAGCCACTGGATGCAGCCGGAAATCCCTGCTCGATCGGTGAGTGCCGAGACCAGCCTGACGCTGGCCCAGGATTATCTGCAACAACACGCGGCGGGCGCTTCACGCTGGCTGATCGATTTGCCTGATGCCCGAGATCCCGGCCTGACCGTGCGCTGGCAGCCAGCGCCGGCGAAGCCCGGTGAGCGCGGACGCTTTGAATCGAAAACCCTCGACGCGCAAACCGGCGCTGAAGTGCAGGGCCGCGACAGCATGGGCGGCGAGTTCTTTTACCGCTTCCACTTCCAGCTGCAAATGCCTTATCCGTGGGGCCGTTGGCTATCGACCATCGCTGCCATGGTGATGTTCGTCGCGCTGATCACCGGGATCATCACTCACAAGAAAATCTTCAAAGACTTTTTTACCTTCCGCCCGCGCAAGGGCCAGCGCTCCTGGCTCGACGGGCATAACGCGGTGGGTGTGCTGGTGCTGCCGTTTCACTTGATGATCACCTACAGCAGCCTGGTGATTTTCATGTCGATGGTCATGCCAGCGAGCATCGTCGCGTCTTACGGCAGTGACGTGCGCACGTTTTATGACGAAGTTTTCCCGGCGTCGAAGACCCCGGAGCGCGCCGATATCGCGGCGCCGTTGATGTCCATGGCGCCGCTGTTGAGCAAGGCCAGCGAGCAATGGGCGGGCGGCCACACGGCGCGTCTGTCGGTGAGTAATCCGGGTGATGCCAATGCCACGGTGGTGCTGTCGCGTGCCGGCGATCGCGTGGTGCATGATTTTGGCCGCGCCGTGACGTTCAACGGGGTGACCGGGCTGATGCTCGGCAGCACACCGGAGCAGCCAATGGCGATGGCGGTGGGCGGCGCGTTCTATGGTTTGCACATGGGCCACTTTGCCGGGCCGGTGTTGCGCTGGCTGTACTTCATCTGCGGGCTGGCCGGCACGGCGATGATCGGCACCGGGCTGGTGATCTGGCTCGGCAAGCGTCAGCTCAAACATGCCAGGAGCGGGGTGATGCCGTTCGAACTGCGGCTGGTGGAAGTACTGAACATCGCCAGCATGGCCGGGCTGGTGTCGGCGGTGGCGGTGTTCTTTCTGGCCAATCGTCTATTGCCGGTGAGCCTCGCCGGGCGCGCAGATTGGGAGGTGAACGCGTTCTTCATGGCCTGGGGCCTGAGCGTGCTGCACGCGATGTTACGACCGGGGCGCAAAGCCTGGGTCGAACAGTTGGTGTTGGGGGCGGCGCTGTTTGTCGCGGTGCCGCTGATCAATGCGCTGACCACCCCTTGGAATCTCGGCGTCGCGTTGATGCAGGGTGACTGGGCGTTGGCCGGTTTTGATTTGACTTGCCTCGCCACAGGTTTTTTCCTCGCCTGGGCTGCATGGAAAATGCAGCGCGCCGGCAACACGGTTAGCGTAAAAAAGCCACGTCGCGAAACGCCACGGCCGATCACTCTTGAGCAAGGGGTTAACTGATGCTGCTGGCCCTGTTGCTCACCTACGCCGGATTCACCGCGTTGTGCCTGTCGATGCCTCGGCACCACGATGAATTGCTCGGTCACAAACCGTCCACGCGTCGCCGTCAGGGCCTGAAAGTCGGCGGATGGTTATTGCTGTGTTTGTCGCTTTGGGCGGCGGTGAAGGCCAACGGCTGGAGTTTCGGCCTGGTTGACTGGTTCGCCGTACTGATGCTCAGCGCCCTGGCGTTGGTATTGCTGCTGCCGTATCGCCCACGTCTGGCCTTGGCGCTGGCCGGTGTCAGTCTGCTGGCCAGCCCGGTCGCCGCATGGGCGCAGTGCTGAAGTGCTGATCGGCCTGCCGCCGGAATCCCGCGACGACGAGCCGCGCGGGGCGCGTGCGCATTTTCTGCAGGTGTTCCTGTCCCAGCGTTCGCAAATGGAGGCGCTGGTGAACCGTCGCGTCGGTTGTCGGGCGACGGCGGCGGACCTGGTGCAGGACCTGTTTCTGCGTTTCTGGCGGCGACCGCTGGTGCAGGTCGAAGAACTCAGCACCTATCTTTTGCGCTGCGCCGGCAACATCGCCATCGACCATCTGCGCAGCGAAGGCACACGCACGCGCGTCAACGAAGGCTGGCAACCGGACGAACCGGACAGCCACGGCAGCGAACCACAAGCAGCGCTGGAAGCGGGCAATGATTTGAAACATGTCGAAGCGGCGTTGCGCGCCTTGCCCGAGCGCACCCGGCAGATCTTTTTGCTCAATCGCATTCACGGCCGCAAGTACGCGGAAATCGCCAAAGCCATGGGCTTGTCCCAAAGTGCCGTGGAAAAACATATGATGCGCGCCCTCGAGGCCTGCAAGGCCAGCCTGCGCGAACCCGCGCCACGCCTGCCAGGGAAAGCACCGTGAAGCCATCCGACTCCATTATTCCGACGCCCGCGCAAGAGCAGGCCGCGTTTGCCTGGCTGAGCCTGTTGCATGATCGGCCGAGCACCGGCGATCAATTGACATTCAGCCAATGGCTACGGGCTGATCCGGCGCATGCCGAGGCTTACGCGCAGGCGCAGGTGCTCTGGGAACTGAGCGAAAGCCCGGCGCGAACGCTGGCCGATGAAGAGGCTTTGGCGTTGCAGGGGTATCTCGATGCGATGGATCGCCCGCGCCGTCCGCAGCTTTTGCGTTGGTCGGGGGCGCTGGCAATGGCGGCCTGTCTGCTGCTGATGGTCAGCCTCGGCAGCGGTTGGCAGCCGCAGCGCTGGATCGATGATCTGGGCGCCGATTACGTTTCTGCGCCTGGTGAAATCCGCACGGTGACACTCGCCGATCAATCGCAAGTGACACTGGATGCCGACAGCGCGATCGCCGTGGATTTCACTCAGGGCGAACGGCATGTGCAATTGCGCCGCGGCGCCGGATTTTTCAGCGTCACCCACACCGGCGATCCGTTTGTGGTCGCGGCCGAGAAGGGCGAGGCGCGGGTGCTTGGCACGCAATTCGAAGTGCGTCTGCAACCGCAGGGCGCGCAGGTGACGGTATTGTCCGGTCGCGTCGGTGTCACGGCAGAGCGTGGCGCCGTGCAGCAGATTCTCATCGCCGGCCAGCAGGTTGCTTACGCTGGAGGCACGGCAGAAAAACTGCATGTGGCGGACGCTGAGGCGCAACTGGCCTGGCGTCAGGGCTGGTTGACTTATTACAAGTCGACACTGGCTGATGTGGTGGAGGATTTGCGCCGTTATTACCCCGGGCGGATCGTGTTGCTCAACGATGAGCTGGCGGCGCGCAAGGTCAGTGGCAGTTTTCCGAGCAAGGATCCGCAGGCCGTGCTCAGTTCCCTGCAGGGGGTGATGGGGTTTGAGCAGCATCAGGTGTTGGGTCATCTGATTATTTTGCGCTGAAGGAAAAGTCAAAAGATCGCAGCCTTCGGCAGCTCCTACATTGGAATGCGATCTCCTGTAGGAGCTGCCGAAGGCTGCGATCTTTTGATCTGCAAAAATATTTTCAGATTTGTGGTGAGGTAAACCCGAGCCCCATCCGTGTAGTGACTGAAACTGCGAGTCATTCGCATCCGTTGCGGTTCTACACAGGTCATTGAGTCATGAAGTCAAGGGCAAAATCGGGTTCGGTCAAACAGTGGTTAAGCGTGTCGGCATTGAGTTTTTCGGCATTGGCATTGCTGCCGATAAGCGTGTCTCTGGCCGCTGAAACCGTCAGCAGCCAGGCGCAAAAGCAGTTCAATTTTTCCCTGGCCGCCAAACCGCTGCCGCAAGCCTTGAGCGACTTCAGCCGCGTCACCGGGCAGAGCGTGGTCTACACCGACGAAGCGCCGTACGGCCTCACCGCGCCGGCGGTCAATGGCCAGATGAGTGCCGAGCAGGCACTGCAACGCTTGCTCAGTGGTTCTGGCCTCAACTTCCGCCGCACCGATAGCCGCACGCTGGCGCTGGAGCCGAAGCCTACCGAAGGCGCGTTGAATCTCGGTGCTACGACCATCACCTCGATCCGCGACGAATCGATGAGTTATCAGCCGCCGGAAACCAGTTCGGTGATGCGTTCCTCAGCTTCGCTTCAGGAAATCCCGCAGACCGTCAACGTCATCCCGGCGCAAGTTATCCGTGATCAGGCGCCACGCAATCTGGATGACGCCCTGGCCAATGTCAGCGGTATCACCCAAGGCAACACCTTGGGCAGCACTCAGGATTCGGTGATGACCCGTGGTTTCGGCGACAACCGCAACGGCTCGATCATGCGCGACGGCATGCCGATCGTGCAGGGGCGCGGCATGAACGCTACCGTCGACCGTGTTGAAGTGCTCAAAGGCCCGGCCTCATTGCTGTACGGCATTCAAGATCCCGGTGGCGTGGTCAACCTGGTCAGTAAAAAGCCTGAGCTGACGCAATACAATGCGCTGACCTTGCGCGGCTCGACCTATGGCGAGGGCAAGAACGGCAGCGGCGGCACTCTCGACAGCACTGGCCCGCTGGGCGATTCCGGGCTTGCCTACCGTATGGTGCTCGATCACGAAGACGAAGATTACTGGCGCAACTTCGGCACCCACCGTGAAACCCTGATTGCGCCGTCGCTGGCCTGGTTCGGCGAAAGCACCAAGCTGTTGTTCGCCTACGAGCACCGCGAATTTCTCACGCCGTTCGATCGTGGCACGCTGATCGATCCGCGCACCAATCACCCACTGGACATCTCGCGCAAACAACGCCTCGACGAGCCGTTCAACAACATGGAAGGCCGTTCGGATCTGTATCACTTTGAAGCCGACCATGACCTCAACGACGATTGGAAAGCCCACTTCGGTTACAGCTGGAACCGCGAAACCTACGACGCCAGCCAAGTCCGTGTTACCGCCATCGACACCAAAAAAGGCACGCTGACCCGCAGCATGGACGGCACCCAGAATGCGATCAGCACCGACCGTTTCACCACCGCCAGCCTTGAAGGCAAGGTCAACGTGCTGGGTATGCAGCATGATCTGGTATTTGGCGTCGATGACGAGTACCGCAAGATCTACCGCGCCGACCTGATCCGGCAGAAAAGCCTGACCACCTTCAGCTACCTCAATCCGGTGTATGGCCGCGAAGTCGCCGGCACGACTGTCAGCGCTCCCGACAGCGCGCAGACCGATGAGCTGCGCAGTGATTCGGTGTTCATGCAGGACTCGATTCACCTCAACGACCAGTGGATTCTGGTCGCTGGCGGACGCTTTCAGGAGTACGACCAGTACGCCGGCAAAGGCGTGCCGTTCAAGGCCAACACCGACAGCAACGGCCAGAAGTTCGTCCCGCGCGCCGGTCTGGTGTATCGCTACACCGACGCCTTGTCGTTCTACGGCAGCTACACCGAATCGTTCAAACCCAACTCAACCATCGCCCCGCTGAGCGGCAGCAGCACCGTGCTCGACGGCAGTATCGCGCCGGAAGAAGCCAAGTCGTGGGAGCTGGGGGCGCGGCTGGACATGCCGGGGCGTGTCACCGGCAACATCGCGTTGTTCGATATCAAGAAACGCAACGTGCTGGTGGCCAATTCCGAAGGCCCAACGACCATTTACAGTGCGGCCGGTGAGGTGCGTTCGCGAGGCCTGGAAATGGACCTGACGGGTCAGTTGAGCGACCACTGGAGCATGATCGGCAGCTACGCCTACACCGATGCCGAAGTGACTGAAGACCCGGACTACAAAGGCAAGCGCTTGCAGAACGTGGCAAAGAATTCCGGCTCGTTGTCGGCAGTGTATGACTTCGGCAGCGTGATCGGCGGCGATCAATTGCGCGTAGGGGCTGGAGCGCGTTATGTCGGGGAGCGTGCGGGTAACGCGGTGAATGATTTTGATCTGCCGAGCTATACCGTGGCCGATGCGTTTGCCACTTACGACACCAAGGTTGAAGGGCAGAAGGTCAAGTTTCAGCTCAATGTGAAGAACCTGTTTGATCGCACGTACTACACCTCGGCGGCGAGCCGGTTCTTTGTGTCGATGGGGGATGCGCGGCAGGTTTCGCTGTCCAGCACTTTGGAGTTTTAAGGCAAGATCAAAAGCCCCTCACCCTAACCCTCTCCCGGGGGGAGAGGGGACTGACCGGGGGATATTCCAGAGATACATCGACCTGAAAGTAATGCTTTGAATCCATAATCGATTCGGTGTTTCAGGTCGACGTATAACGCCAGACACCTCGTTCGGCTCCCTCTCCCTCCGGGAGAGGGCTGGGGTGAGGGGAGAAGAGAAGGGCTCAACGCAAAAACGCCTGCCGATACTCACCGGGCGTCCCACCCAACACCTGCTTGAACCGATTAGTGAAATGACTCGCGCTGGCAAACCCGCACGCCAGCGCAATCTCGCCCAACGGCAACCCCGTCCCGCGCAACAATTCCCGTGCCCGGCTCAAGCGCCGCGCCAGCACATACTGATGCGGCGGCAGGCCGAAACTCGTGCGAAACATCCGCGCAAAGTGGTATTCCGACAGCGCGCACAACCCGGCCAATTGTCCGAGGCTGATCGGCTCGGCCAGCTGAGTGTCGATGAACTCCACCAGTTGCCGACGCTGGTGTGGCGCCAGTCCGCCCCTCAAACGCAGACCCTGACGCGCGCCGACCTGACTGAGCAGGGTGTGGCTGATCAGTTCATGGGCGAGGCTGCTGGTCAGCAAACGTTCGGCGGGTTCGTCCCAATTCAGCGTCAGCAACTGCCGAAAGCGTTGTGCCTGCTGCGGGTCGTCGAGAAAGGTCTGCTCGCGCAATTGCATCTCTCGCGGTTCGCGATCGAGCAAGGTGACGCAACCAAGGGCAAATTGTTCGGCGTTAAAATACAGATGCGCCAGGCAGATATCGCCATTGATCACCCAGCCTGACTCATGATCTGCCGGCAGGATGCACAGCTTGTCCGGCCCGCCCTTGTGGCCCGGTTGGCCGCGACGAAACGTGCCTGTGCCACCGGCAATGTAGCAAGAGAGGGTGTGATGGCTCGGCGCTGCATACTCCTGCGCATCATGGTGGTTGGTCCACAAAGCGGCAGACAAGCCATCTCCAAGCTCGGCGCTGTGCACAAGGCGTGCATTCGGCGAACTGTTCAACGCTTGAAAGACTTGCAGGGTATCGATGGCGGCCATGAGCGGTTCTCTTCAACGCCTTGCATCCTACTCCGTAGACGCCGCGCTGCCAGCCTGCTGCCCGACAAAAGCGCAAGAATCTGCAAGCGCGCAATGCACGCTCGGGCAGACACTCAAGCCCTACCGAGGAGTGTGTGCCATGAACCTGTCGTTGTACTTGCTGACCGTGCTGATCTGGGGCACTACCTGGATTGCCCTGAAATGGCAACTGGGCGTGGTGGCGATTCCGGTGTCGATCGTCTATCGCTTCGGCCTTGCCGCGCTGGTGCTGTTTGCGCTGTTGCTGCTCAGCCGCCGTCTGCAACCGATGAACCGCCGTGGGCATTTGATCTGCGTGGCTCAAGGGTTGTGTTTGTTCTGCGTCAATTTCATGTGCTTTCTGACCGCCAGTCAGTGGATCCCGAGCGGTCTGGTCGCGGTGGTGTTCTCAACCGCGACGTTGTGGAACGCGCTGAATGCGCGGGTGTTCTTTGGCCAGCGCATTGCGCGCAATGTGCTGATGGGCGGTGCACTTGGGTTGTTCGGCCTGGGCATGTTGTTCTGGCCGGAACTGGCCGGGCATCACGCCAGCCCGCAAACCTTGCTCGGTCTCGGCCTGGCGTTGTGCGGCACCTTGTGTTTTTCGGCGGGCAACATGCTTTCGAGTCTGCAGCAGAAGGCCGGCCTCAAACCGCTGACCACCAACGCCTGGGGCATGGCCTACGGCGCAGCGATGCTGTCGGTGTGGTGCCTGTTCAAAGGTATTCCGTTCGACATGGATTGGAGCCCGCGTTATGTCGGTGCGTTGCTGTATTTGGTAATCCCTGGTTCGGTGATCGGCTTCACTGCGTATCTGACGCTGGTCGGGCGCATGGGGCCGGAGCGGGCGGCTTACTGCACGGTATTGTTCCCGGTGGTGGCGCTGAACGTCTCGGCTTTTGCCGAAGGTTATCAATGGACAGCGCCGGCGCTGGTCGGGCTGGTGCTAGTGATGCTGGGTAATGTTCTGGTGTTTCGTAAACCGAAAGTGGTGTCGACGCCGGTGCAGGGAAAGTTGGCCTGAAATAAACCAGCGCTGAACCTCAACGCTCGACTTTCAAGGTGATGTAAATCATTACCGGGAATATGAAGTCAACGATATGCCGTGCCCAGTCCTTGGCATTCCAGGATTGCGAAGTGTCCATGTCAAACCATTCCACTCCAACTGTCTGCAGGCAGACGTAATAAATGAAAATCGCCGTCAGTATGCCCATGATCGAGAACTTCTTCGCCTCGTGGAATACTTCTGCGGTCGCATTTATGTGGCGATATAGCTGATAGGTGCCTATCAGGCACAGCAAGGTATACGTGACTTCCAGCGTGATGATGAACCAGTAGATCCGGTGATGAATCATCGGTGATTCAATGGCCCGATACTTGATGGATTCACTGGCGGTGGTGGTGTCCATACTGAGGATATGAGCCACGTAGGTGTAGTTTGAGTTGTAGTCAGTAAAGTTGTGGATCATCACCAGCAGGCCAAAGAAACTGATGTAAGCCATCAAAATAACTTTGCTGTAACGGATAAGTTTGTCAGTGGTCAGGGCGTTCAAGGTTTTTGCTCTCCATAGCGCTTGTCGATAATTCGATGGCCAGGCAGAGCTTATAATGCTGTTGTTTGATTTTGTTTGTTGTTCGATTTCAAGTTGTGTATTGGCGTAACTAACGGGCAACTGCGATAGCGCACTTGCCCGTGTTTTTTTATCCGCGCCAGACTTGCGGGTTGACCAGATCCTGCGGGCGTTCGCCGAGCAGGGCGCTGCGCAGGTTGGCCAGTGCACGATTGGCCATGGCTTCACGGGTTTCATTCGTCGCCGAGCCAATGTGCGGCAGGGTCACGGCGTTACTCAACTGGAACAGCGGCGACTCGGCCAGTGGTTCTTTTTCGTAGACGTCGAGGCCGGCGCCACGAATGCGCTTGTTTTGCAGGGCTTCGATCAGGGCCGGTTCATCGACGACCGGACCACGCGATATGTTCACCAGGATGGCATCGGGTTTCATCAGCGCCAGTTCGCGATGGCTGATGAGGTGGCGGGTTTTTTCACTGAGCGGCACCACCAGGCAGACGAAGTCGGCTTCGCCGAGCAGTTGATCGAGGCTGCGAAATTGCGCGCCGAGTTCTTGCTCCAGTTCAGTCTTGCGGCTGTTGCCGCTGTAGATGATTGGCATGTTGAAGCCGAAGCGGCCACGGCGAGCGACGGCGGCGCCGATGTTGCCCATGCCGACGATGCCGAGGGTTTTGCCGTGCACGTCACAGCCGAACAGCGGCGCGCCGACGCTGGCTTGCCATTGGCCGGCCTTGGTCCACGCGTCGAGTTCGGCGACGCGGCGGGCGCTGCTCATGATCAGGGCGAAGGCGAGGTCGGCGGTGCTTTCGGTGAGCACGTCGGGGGTGTTGGTGAGCATGATCCCGCGTTCGTTGAAGTAGTCGAGGTCGTAGTTGTCGTAGCCGACGGAGACGCTTGAGACCACTTCGAGTTTTGTTGCGGTTTCGAGTTGGGCCTGGCCGAGTTTGCGGCCGACGCCGATGAGGCCGTGGGCGTGGGGCAGGGCTTCGTTGAATTGGGCGTTGATGTCGCCGGCTTTTGGGTTGGGGACGATGACGTCGAACTCTTGTTGCAGGCGTTCGATCATGGGTGGGGTGATGCGGCTGAAGGCCAGGACAGTCTTTTTCATCGTTTTTGGCTCTTGTTCGGGCTTGATACCAAGCACGCTAACATTTCTGGCTTGGGGTTGTCTTGGCGGCCTCTGGGCCGACCATGTTCTTGGGGGGTTGGGTGTATATCCGTTGCTGCGGGTGTTGCTGATTAGGGTTCCGCCCTTACGGCGGGTCACTTTTTCCAGACGCCGAAAAAGTAACCAAAAAGGCTTGCTCCTACGTGCGGCCCGCTCGCTGGGGCTCGGGGTTCCTTCGCTGCGGGATCGATCCGGGCGCAGCGCCTACGGTTTGCTTCGCTGCACCTCCTCTCGCTGTGTTTGGCTGCGCCAAACGGTCGCTGCGCTCCCACCCCCGGATCAATCCCTCCACTCAGCCTTCCGACGTCGCCCGTGGATCAAGATCAAGAGCAGGCGAGCTGACACTCGGCCTATTTGCGCCTGCACTTGGTTCAGACTTTACGACCTGTCTTCTTGATAAACTCAAGGCCTTGGACATCAATCTGACCATGATGAACTTGATGCAGCTCATCTGTGTCGAAATTTACAAAACTAAAGTTGAAGGCTGCCTTGAAAGTTCCCTTGGCAATATTAAATTCTTCTATAAAAATAAACCCTGCATTTTTAGCGCTTGTATAGCCTTTTGTGTGTAAACCTGACGTATATGAGAATCTGAATGGAGAGGGAAAGAGCGCCGCGCTGAATTCATGTCTTCCATGTTTAATGTCTATGTCAAATTTGAGGTTGATGGTGAATGAAGTGGTGTCGGTTTTTTGGTAAGTTGCTTTTAGCGCGACTACATTATTGTCGGTGACAAAATGGTCGGGTTTTCCTTCGAACTTGTCGGTGATGTAGTCTTTGTTTAGTTTGGCAGTTACAGTGCCTTCACCTGATTTATCAAGGTTTTCGAGCTTCAGATCTTTAATGGGCATGTCTTGCTCCTTCAAGCTTATGTCGGGTTGACGACATTCATTGTTCGGCTGAAGGGATTAAAGCGCTACTGTCAGATCTGACAGGTTTACTATATCGATTGGCTATTAAGGTTTTTCGGAAGATGTTTTTTGAGACTTGATTGCCCACTTCAGGTTTGCGGCCATTGGACGATGCTTAAGGCCCTCATCCGGCATCATTCAAGGTAGAGGGAGCCGATTTGTGGGCCTTTCAAAACCGGAGCTCGACTCGGTATTTCACGTCGGCGTAACTCTCCCAAACCCCACGGTCAGTCCCCTCTCCCTCCGGGAGAGGGTTAGGGTGAGGGGCTTTTAGCTGTGTCCCGGAGATTGGGAGATTTCGTGGTTATCCAGCACGCGGTTCACCGCCAGTTCAGCGAGCATGATGATCTGCTGAATCGCCAGAATCGTGCGCCGTCGCGGCAGGTCGATGTAGGCGGCGATGTCGCTGGTCATCAGGCTGGCCTGTGCCAGTGATTCGCAGGCGTGGACCAGCAGGCTTTCGCTGTCCTGTTCCGGGGCGACCTGGAACATGGTGCTGGGTTTGTGGAAGCGCAGGGTGAGGGCGTTGGGTTTGAGGTAGTGGTCGAGGGCGCGCTCGGCGGCTTCGTGGAATTTCTTGGAACCGGGGAATTCGTAGGGGGTGGTGTCGTCGGTTTCAGGTGGATTAGGCGTTGGTTTGAACATAGGAAACATACTCGTGGCAAGTTGAGTTGAAGCTGCCACGTTTCGTTTTCCAGGCGAAAGGGTGGCAGCTGTGCGCGGACTGGAAAAACCGGTCAACTCACCAAAACCGGCAGGCCCAAGGGCCTCCCGCGCACAGCCGCCATAACATTGCGAGCTAAAAAGCGCCGCAGTATGCCATGAGCTTTGGTAGTTGAAATCGGGTTTTCCAGACCCGGTCGCTGATGCGTCAGCGACACCCAAATCCTAGCCACCGCACTTCCGACGGACAACCGTCAAAACCTGTCGGAAACATCCGCGAAATCCCCATTCTGTAGGAGCTGCCGTAGGCTGCGATCTTTTGATTTTTAAACATCAAGATCAAAAGATCGCAGCCTGCGGCAGCTCCTACAGAAGACGCATTGTGTTTAAAAATCAGTTGGCGACACGCACGCCGGCGAGGCTGCCGCTCAGTTCATAGGCGGCCAATTCGGCCTGGTGGGCGGCGAGAATCTCTGGCAACGATCCACGCAGATACTCAACCCACGTCTTGATCTTCGCATCCAGATATTGCCGCGACGGGTAGATCGCATACAGGTTCAGCTCTTGCGAGCGGTAGTTCGGCATGACCCGCACCAGCGTGCCGTTGCGCAAGCCTTCGATCGCCGCATACACCGGCAACACGCCCACGCCCATGCCACTGGTGATCGCGGTTTTCATCGCGTCGGCGGAGTTCACCAAAAATGGCGAGCTGTTGATGGTGACCATTTCCTGGCCTTCCGGGCCGTCGAAGGCCCATTTTTCCAGGGGGATTACCGGGCTGACCAGACGCAGGCAGGCATGGTTGAGCAGGTCGCTGGGTTTTTGCGCGGCGCCGTTGGCTTTTACGTAGGCGGGTGATGCGCAGACGATGCTGTAGGTGATGCCCAGACGTTGCGAAACAAAACCCGAATCCGGTAGTTCGCTGGCGAGCACGATGGACACGTCGTAGCCCTCGTCGAGCAGGTCTGGCACGCGGTTGGCCAGGGTCAGGTCGAAGGTCACGTCGGGGTGAGTCTTGCGGTAGCGGGCGATGGCGTCGATGACGAAGTGCTGGCCGATGCCGGTCATGGTGTGCACTTTCAATTGCCCGGCCGGGCGCGCGTGGGCGTCGCTGGCCTCGGCTTCGGCTTCTTCGACGTAGGCCAGAATCTGCTCGCAGCGCAGCAGGTAGCGTTTGCCCGCTTCGGTGAGGGCAATGCGCCGGGTGGTGCGGTTGAGCAAGCGGGTTTGCAGGTGGGCTTCCAGATTGGAGACCGCGCGCGAGACGTTGGCGGTGGTGGTGTCGAGTTGCACGGCAGCGGCGGTGAAGCTGCCGGCTTCGGCGACACAACTGAAGGCGCGCATGTTTTGCAAAGTGTCCATGGGGTGCTCTCAAGGGAGATGGCAAATTGTGACACGAAGTTTCAGGGGCGAGACCCCCGACCAAGGGATTATCTCGTTAACCGTAACAAAGATTCACAGAAATCCCAGCTTATCGCCATTGAGGGTGCCCCCTAGAATTGCGCCGATCCCTGTAGGAGCTGCCGAAGGCTGCGATCTTTTGATTTTGGTTTAAGGGAATCAAGGTCAAAAGATCGCAGCCTGCGGCAGCTCCTACCGAGAGCAAGCCCCGCCTCATCCTCTTCTCAGGAATTCGCAGCTGTGCCGCGTCGCATCAACAGAGCGCTTTTGCCGCTCAGTGTTCTGGCTTTTACCCTGGGTCTCAGCGGCTGCATCTCAACCGAAGGAATTGCCCCGCAAGGGAAGGCGTTGGAGGCCAATTCACTGGATACCGATGACGCCATCGCCCACGCCACCCGTGACGCCAATTGGCCCACCGCGCAATGGTGGCAAGCCTACGGCGACCCGCAACTCAATCGCTGGATCAACCTCGCCGTGCAGGGCAGCCCGACCATGGCCATGGCCGCCGCGCGAGTGCGGCAGGCCAAAGCCATGGCCGGTGTCGCCGAAGCCGCCGAGTCGTTGCAGATCAATGGCGAGTCGACCCTCAAGCGCCACAACTGGCCGACAGATCAGTTCTACGGGCCGGGCGAGTTGGCCAACACCACCACTTGGGACAACAACGCCGCACTGGGTTTCAGCTACGCCCTCGACCTCTGGGGCCGTGAAAGCAATGCCAGTGAGCGGGCGGTGGATCTTGCGCACATGAGCGCGGCCGAGGCGCGGCTGGCGCAGCTGGAATTGCAGAACAACATCGTCCGCGCCTATATCGAGCTGTCGCTGCATTACGCCCAGCGCGACATCGTCGGCGCGACGCTCAAGCAGCAGCAACAGATTCTCGATCTGGCGCAGAAGCGCTTGAACGGCGGGATCGGCACCCACTTCGAAGTCAGCCAAGCCGAAACGCCACTGCCGGAAACTCATCGTCAGCTCGATGCGCTGGACGAAGAAATCGCCCTGAGTCGCAACCAGATCGCCGCGCTCGCCGGCAAAGGTCCGGGGGCGGGCGCGCAGTTGCAGCGCCCGACCCTGTCGCTCGGTGCTGCGCTGAAACTGCCGTCTGTCTTGCCCGCCGAACTGCTCGGCCAGCGTCCGGATGTGGTTGCCAGTCGCTGGCAAGTGGCGGCGCAGGCTCGTGGAATCGATGTGGCGCACGCCGGGTTTTATCCCAACGTCGATCTGGTCGGCAGCCTCGGTTACATGGCCACCGGCGGTGGCGCGCTGGAGTTTTTGACCGGCAAGAAACTCAACTACAACGTCGGCCCGGCGATCTCGCTGCCGATCTTTGACGGCGGGCGTTTGCGCTCCGAATTGGGCGAGGCTTCCGCCGGTTATGACATTGCCGTGGCGCATTACAACCAGACGCTGGTGAATGCGCTGAAGAACATTTCCGATCAGTTGATCCGCCGCGAGTCGATGGACAAGCAGCAAGGTTTTGCCGCCGAGTCGGTGGCCACGGCGCAGAAGACCTACGACATCGCGATGATCGCTTATCAACGCGGCCTCACCGATTACCTCAATGTGCTCAATGCGCAGACGTTGTTGTTCAAGCAACAGCAAGTTCAGCAGCAAGTGCAGGCGGCGCGGTTGAGTGCGCATGCCGAGCTGGTGACTGCGTTAGGCGGTGGCCTCGGGGCTGGCAACGATGTGCCGACTGCCGAGAAAACCCAAGCGCCGAAAACCCCGGCACTCCTGCGTTGAACACACAACCCATTGTAGGAGTGAGCCTGCTCGCGATAGCGGTGTTTCAGTCGACAGAAATGTTGAATGTGAAATGGCTATCGCGAGCAGGCTCACTCCTACAGGGACCGCGTTTTACCTGAATATTCTTGAGTACATTGAATGACTCCCTTGCCCGCACCTCTGCGCTGGCTCTACTCCCTGGAATGGCGCCGGGGTTTCTTCGACTGGGCGCGCAGCGATGGCGTGACCTGGGTCTACATCTTCAAGGTGTTGCTCGCCGCGTTTCTCACCCTGTGGCTGGCCATGCGCCTGGAATTGCCACAACCACGCACGGCGATGATTACCGTGTTTATCGTCATGCAGCCGCAGAGCGGCCAGGTGTTCGCCAAGAGTTTCTATCGCTTCCTCGGCACGCTGGCCGGGTCGGCGATGATGGTCACGTTGATCGCCTTGTTCGCGCAAAACACCGAGCTGTTTCTTGGCTCGCTGGCGATCTGGGTCGGCATCTGCTCGGCCGGTGCCGCACGTTGCCGCAACTTCCGCGCCTACGGTTTTGTCCTTGCCGGCTACACCGCCGCGATGGTCGGCTTGCCTGCGCTGGCGCACCCGGACGGCGCGTTCATGGCTGCCGTATGGCGAGTGCTGGAGATCTCGCTGGGGATTCTTTGCTCGACCGTGATCAGCGCCGCGATCCTGCCGCAAACCGCCAGCGCCGCCATGCGCAACGCCTTGTATCAGCGTTTCGGTGTGTTCGCGCTATTCGTCACCGATGGCCTGCGCGGACGCAGCAAAGCCGAGTCTTTCGAGGCGAGCAACGTGCGCTTTATCGCCGAAGCCGTGGGGCTGGAAGGGCTGCGCAGCGTGACCGTATTCGAAGACCCGCACATGCGTCGGCGCAACGGCCGATTGAGTCGTTTGAACAGCGAGTTCATGGGCATCACCACACGCTTCAACGCCTTGCATCAGTTGCTTGAACGTCTGCGCGGCAACGGCGAAGAACACGTTGTCGCAGCGATCAGACCGGGCCTGCAGGATCTCGCCGAAGTGCTCGACGGCTTCAGCGGTCGCGCCCTGACCAGTCCCGACGCAGCACGCTTGGCGACAGCGCTGGCCACCTACAAGGAAGGCTTGCCAGCACGTGTACGAACCCTGCGGGGCATCTTTCAGGACACCGATCCGAGCGAAGCCGAACAACTGGATTTCCACACCGCCTACGAATTGCTCTACCGCTTCGTCGACGATCTGCACAGTTATGCACAGACCCACGCTTCGCTCGCCGACCACCGCCACGAACGCGAGCGCTGGGACGAGCCATTCACCCCGCAAACCAACTGGTGGGCGGCCGCTGCGTCGGGCATCCGTGCCTCGTTCATTCTGGTAGTGCTCGGTAGTTATTGGGTTGCTACCGCATGGCCAAGTGGCGCGACGATGACGTTGATTGCCGCTGCGACCGTGGGCCTGTCCGCCGCTACGCCGAACCCGAAACGCATGGCATTTCAAATGGCCTGCGGCACCTTCCTCGGTGCGCTGATCGGCTTCGTCGAGATGTTTTTCATCTTCCCGTGGATCGATGGTTTTCCGCTGCTGTGTGTGATGCTCGCGCCGGTGATCGTGCTTGGCTCGTTCCTCACCTCGCGCCCGCAGTACGCCGGTGTCGGCCTCGGGCTGCTGATCTTCTTCAGTACCGGTTCGGTGCCGGACAACCTGACCATTTACAACCCGTACACCTTCATCAACGACTACATCGCCATGGTCATGGGCATGTTGGTCTGCGCCGCTGCGGGGGCAATTATTCTGCCGCCGAACAGCCGCTGGTTATGGAAACGTCTGGAGCAGGATCTGCGCGGCCAGGTGGTCTATGCAATCAGCGGCAAACTTAAAGGCCTGGCGTCGAGCTTCGAGAGCCGTACCCGCGATCTGCTGCATCAGGCTTACGGTCTGGCGGCTGGGGAGCCGAAGGTGCAAAAGAATCTGCTGCGCTGGATGTTTGTGGTGCTGGAAGTCGGCCACGCGATCATTGAGCTGCGCAAGGAACAGGCGATCCTGCCGGTGCACCCGGCCTATGCCGAATCGCAGCCGTGGCGCCAGGCGATCCGCGTGATGGGCCGCGCGCTGGTGAGGCTGTTTCTGCAGCCGAACTCCAGCAATCTCGAACGCGCACTGGTCGCGGTCGATCATGCGATCAGCCGCGTCGCGGCGACCGATGAGCCATTCGCGCCGCACTTCGATACCTCAGCATTGCGTCGGGTGAAGAGTTATCTGCACTTCATCCGTACCTCGTTGCTCGACCCGCAATCACCGCTCGCTGCTTACGCCATCGCCAAGCCCGAAGGACTTGCCCATGCCTCGTGAAATCGCTTTCCACGGCGTGTACATGCCGACCATGACTTTGATGTTTTTCATTGCTGCGGCACTGGCCTGGGCGGTGGACCGCTTCTTGTCGGGGTTCGACCTATACCGTTTTTTCTGGCACCCGGCGCTGCTGCGTCTGAGTCTGTTTACCTGTCTGTTCGGCGCCATGGCGCTGACTGTCTACCGTTGAGAACGTCACGATGAAAAAGTTTTTCAGCCTGCTCGCGACCCTGCTGGTGCTGGCCCTGGCGCTGTGGATCGGCCGCACGTTGTGGGAGCACTACATGAACACGCCCTGGACCCGTGATGGTCGGGTTCGCGCCGACATCATCAACGTCGCCGCCGACGTTACCGGTGAGGTAATCGACGTGCCGGTGCGTGACAACCAATTGGTGAAGAAGGGCGATCTGCTGATGCAGATCGACCCCGAGCATTACCGCATTGCGGTCAAACAGGCGCAGTCGCTGGTCGCCTCGCGCAAGTCGACCTGGGAGATGCGCAAGGTCAATGCCCATCGCCGCGCCGACCTCGACAACCTGGTGATCTCCAAGGAAAACCGCGACGACGCCAGCAACATCGCTGACGCCGCGCTTGCCGATTACCAACATGCGCAGGCGCAACTGGAAGCGGCCGAGCTCAACCTCAAACGCACCGCAGTGCGCGCGGCGGTCGACGGTTATGTGACCAACCTCAACGTGCATCGCGGTGACTACGCGCGCATCGGCGAGGCGAAAATGGCCGTGGTCGACATGAACTCGTTCTGGGTTTACGGCTTCTTCGAAGAGACCAAATTGCCCCACGTGAAAGTCGGTGATAAAGCCGACATGCAATTGATGAGCGGCGAAGTGCTCAAGGGCCACGTGGAAAGCATTTCCCGTGGCATCTACGACCGCGACAACCCGGAAAGCCGGGAGCTGATTGCCGATGTGAACCCAACGTTCAACTGGGTGCGGCTGGCCCAGCGAGTGCCGGTAAGGATTCACATTGATGAGGTGCCAGAGGGTGTTTTGTTGGCGGCGGGGATTACTTGTACGGTTGTGGTGAGTCAGAGCGCTGTGGATAACTGATGGACCGGCTCGTCTGCATCGCGAGCAGGCTCACTCCTACACTGGATCTGTGTGACACCGAAGATCCCCTGTAGGAGCGAGCCTGCTCGCGATGGCGTCGGCGCTGCCTCAGAGCCGCCCGCGCAAACCGAAGCGCTTCATCAACGTCGACTCCAGCAAACCCTTGGGCAACAACGCCGCCAACAACGGCAACGCGCGGCTGCCGTTGCCGATGCGGATCAAGCGTGGCGGTTTGCTCTGCTGCACAGCTTTCAACAGTTCAGCCGCAAATTCATTGGCCGGCGTCGGCTTGTCCTGTGACGCCTTGGCCCGCGCGCGAATGCCCTCACGCAGCGGAAACCACGGCGAATGTTCATTGATCAGTTGCTCGGCTTCATGCCCGGCGTTCTTGGCAAAACTCGACTGGATCGCCCCCGGCTGCACCTCCATCACGCGAATCCCGAACGGTGCCAGCTCCATGCGCAGTGCATCGCTCAACGCATGCACCGCTGCTTTCGAGGCGCAGTATGCACCGGCAAACGGTGTGACCAATACCCCGGAAACACTGCCGATGTTTACCACCAGCCCTTTGGCCCGGCGCAGCACCGGGAACAGCGCACGGGTGACACCTACAATCGAGAACACATTGGTTTCGAACTGGCGCTGCATCGCCGCGACACCGCCATCGAGCAGCGGCCCCATGGCGCCGTAACCCGCGTTGTTGATCAGCACATCGAGGCCGCCGTGTTGCTGGTTGATCCGCTCGCCAAGTTGCTCCAGCGCGGCGCTGTCATTGACGTCGAGTTGCACGGCGGTGAACCCGGTAGACGCCAGCAACGCCACGTCTTCAGCCTTGCGCGCACTGGCCCAGACTTCGTAACCGGCGGCTTTGAACGCATCGGCGAGGGCGCGGCCGATGCCGCTGGAACAACCGGTAATCAACGCAACGGGCATGGCGCATTCCTTGTGCAAAAGAGTGGGGAAGGGAGGATCAATCGGAGAAACTACCCTGCAATCGCTCGGCGCGAAACTCCAGGGTTTGCGGGCGATAACCGGGGCGTAGCGGCGGCATGGGCAGGCAGTCTTCCCACTCGCCGCCGGCCTGCAGTTCGCCGGGGCCGCGATAGCGCGGAGCGGTGTATTGGTTGTCGGCCAGATTGACCGTGTCACCCGGCGCGTAGGCGGCGATGCGCCAGCGCAGTTCGGTCAGGGGCACATCGTTGCTGTTTTTCATTTTCAGTTGCAGCGGACGATCGGCCGGGCATTGCTGCGGGGCATAGCTGATGCGCATCTCAAGGCGCGCCAGTTGCTTGATCTCGCGGTTGTCCAGCCACACCACCCACATGGCCACGAAACCCAGGCCAATCGCCGCCGCCACCGAGACCGGCAGGGCCTTGGCCGGGTAGCGCAGCAGGAGGATCAACCAGGTGATGACCAGCAGAATGCCGATGAACATGTTGGAACGCTCCAATAGGTCGTGAGCACCATCCTACCGAAGGCCCGCTGGAATGGACATTTGTTGCGCAGGTGATTTAACCGTTGGTCGGAACTGTGATTTCTGACAGTAGGCACTTCGCGACACGTCTGCTCAGATGTTTGCAGGCGCAGAAAATGCAGGCGAGCGATATGGACATTCACAGCAAAACACCGGTGCTGGCCGTGACCGATCCGCGTGGTTTGGCCATCTGCAGGGTCGATTATTGGCGCTGCGATGCCAGCCAGGTGCCTGAAACCCGTCTTCATCGCACAGCGCGTGACGCGGCCGGCCACCCGGTGAAGCAGTGGGACCCGCGATTGTGGGCACTGCAAAGCGATGATCCGCTGGCACCGGCCAATCTGGACACCGTGTACTCGATGAACGGGCACGTTCTGCGCTCGAACAGTGTCGACGCCGGAATGCAAATCAGCCTGCTGGGTCTGGGTTCAGAAACACTGACGTATTGGGACAGCCGAGGTACCCGCCGGGACCGTGAGCATGACGCGCTATTGCGGCCGACAGCGGTGTTCGAAGAAGGCGGATTGCAGCCACGCCGTTGCGCCGAGCGCTTTGTTTATGGTCGGCCGGGTGTTGCCGATGCAACCCGTAATCAACTTGGCCAGCTGCTTCGTCACGATGATCCGGCGGGAAGTGTGTTGTTCGATGCCTTCGCCATCAGTGGAGAAAACGTCGAAAACACCCGGCATTTCACCCTTGAACCCGTCTCTGCCGATTGGCCCGAACCGATTGATGAGCGCCAGCGTTTGCTGGAACCCGGTGAGGGGGCAATCACGCGTTGGCGTTTCGGGCCACTCGGTGCGTTGCTGGAACAAGTCGATGCACGGGGCAATCGGCATGGCAACGAATGGACGCTTGATGGCGGTTTGCGGGCGTGCCATTTGCAGTTGAAGCATCAGACTGAGTGGCTGGCGGTGGTTTGCGATATTCACTACGACGCAGAAAGGCGGGTCACGCAGGAGCGGGCGGGCAATGGCGTACTGACAACGCTGACCTACCGTCAAGAGGATGGGCGTCTGATAGAGCGTCACGCCAAAAACAGTCAGGGCGTGGTCTTGCAGCATCTGCTGTACCAATACGACCGGACAGGCAATGTGCTGAGCATCGAAGACCGGGCGCTGCCCGTGCGCTACTTCGCCAACCAGCGCATCGAACCGATCAGCTGCTTCATCTACGACAGCCTCTACCAGTTGAGCGAGGCCAGCGGCTGGGAGGCGGGGGCGGGCGATGGTGGCCCGACAGCGATCGCCAATTACTCGCAACGTTACCGTTATGACGCTGGCGGCAATTTGCTCAAGTTGATCCACGTGGGGGCACAAAGCCCAGGTCATGATCTGCAGGCTGCCCGCTCCAGTAATCGTTGCCTGCCGTGGCGTAATGGCGTGCCGCCCGATGAGGTAGAGATTGGCGCTGCATTCGACGCTCGCGGCAATTTACTGCTGCTGGATCAAGGGCGGCGGTTGCAGTGGAATCTGCGCAATCAGCTGCAATCGGTAACGGCAGTGCGACGCGATGCGCGCGCGGATGATGGCGAAGTATTTTTCTACAACGGTCACGGCGAGCGCGTGAGCAAGATGCGTACGTTGCAGACCCATGCTCGCAGTGTGGTCTCGCAGGTGCGTTATCTGCCGGCGCTGGAATTGCGCACGGACAGCGGCACCGGTGAGGCATTACAGGTCATCACGGTGCAGACTGGCCTGAACAGCATTCGCGTCCTGCATTGGGAGAGCGTGCCGCCGACAGGCGTCAACGATCAATATCGCTACGGTTTCAGCGATCATCTGGGATCGATCAGTCTTGAACTGGATGCAGATTCACGCTTGATCAGCCGGGAGCATTTCTACCCGTTTGGTGCGACTGCGTGGAGTGAGGAAAGCGAGGTCAGTTACAAAACCCTGCGTTACTCGGGCAAGGAGTGCGATGCAACGGGTCTGTACTACTATGGTTTCCGTTATTACATGCCGTGGTTGCAACGCTGGTTGAATCCTGATCCTGCCGGTGCCATAGACGGGCATAACCGTTATCGGGCAATGCGCAACAACCCCATCGTGTATACCGACGGGGACGGGCGCAAGCCAGGCAACAAAAACGGTGATCGGGTTTATCATGAGCTTGCCGAGCAAAAACTGGTCAATCCGCTGCAAGCTGCCGGAATGCAGCCGGTGCGCAACTATTTTGAAGCCAGCAATGATCCCAAAGTACAGGCCTACCGTAAGGCCATTCCCGATGAATTGGCAAAGCTGGGAGCCAAAAGCGACTCTCTGCTCAATACCCATGAAGCCCATGTGAGGGCGGCGGTCAGAACACAGACCGCATCGCCATCAGGGCCCATTCTTTATCACTCCGGTGAGCTGCTCTCTGCGGGCATGAGCAAGATTATCGGGGAGCAGAACACCAGTCGGATAATGGGCCCGATGTCGGTTGCCTTCAACAGTCCGACCGAAGACCCGCAGGTTCTTGCCGGCAGGCGCGATGCTGTGGCGAAGACCTTCAAGACCGGTGGACAACTGTTGATGCATGCAGCCCATCCCGCGGCCCAATTACTCGGTGCAGCCAGTACCGCGATGGGTAACGTCATGGAAATCTCGGAAGCGCAGACGCGTGTGCAGTACAGGATGTTGAATACGCCGGCCAATGTGGCGATGAACGTCCCGGGGGATAATGCGCAGATATCTTTTCAATCATTCCAGCAAACATTCACTTTGCCTCAGCAATCGCTGTTTTCAGAGGCGTCGGCGGCGCCAAGTGAATGGGCACAACAGTTATTGGCCGTCGCCTTTAAGCCGCCACCGCTACAGATCGTTCATGCGAACGATGATTCAGTAAACGATGACGAATATCTTGATCGTCCGCGTCGAGGCTCACATTACGGTTAAGTAAAAAAGCCCCCGCCCAACCCACTGCGGATAGGGGACGCAGCGGGCTGGACGGGGGCTTCTTGTTCTACTGAACGTTATTGCGCGATGGTCTTCACCGACACGCCGCGTTCGATCGGGGTGGAACGGCCGTAGATATCTTCGAAGCGTTCGATGTCGTCTTCGCCCAGGTACGAACCCGACTGAACTTCGATGATTTCCAGCGGGATCTTGCCCGGGTTGCGCAGGCGATGCACCGAGGCGATCGGGATGTAGGTCGACTGGTTTTCGCAGAGCAGGAACACGTTTTCATCGCAGGTCACTTCGGCGGTGCCGCTGACCACGATCCAGTGTTCGGCGCGGTGATGGTGCATCTGCAGCGACAGGCACGCGCCCGGTTTCACCGAGATGTGCTTGACCTGGAAACGCCCGCCCATGTCCACCGAGTCGTAGGAACCCCACGGACGATAGACTTCGCAGTGGTTCTGGGTTTCGCTGCGGCCTTGCTCGTTGAGGGTGTTGACCATCTGCTTGACGCCCTGAACCTTGTCTTTGTGGGCGATCATCATGGCGTCTTTGGTTTCGACCACCACAATGTTTTCCAGACCGATCACCGACACCAGTTTGCCGTTGCCGTGGATCATGCAGTTCTTGCTGTCCTGAATCACCACATCGCCCTTGGTGACGTTACCGTTGGCGTCTTTCTCGTTGACTTCCCACAGCGACGACCAGCAACCGACATCGCTCCAGCCAGCGGTCAGCGGTACCACGCAGGCGCGCTGGGTTTTTTCCATGACGGAGTAGTCGATGGAATTGTCCGGGCAGCAGGCGAAGGTCGCTTCGTCGAAGGTGATGGTGTCGGCGTCTTGCTGGCTGCGTTCGAGGGTCAGCAGGCAGGTGTCGTAGATGTCCGGATCATGCTTTTTCAGTTCTTCAAGGAAGCGGCTGGCGCGGAACAGGAACATGCCGCTGTTCCAGTAGTAACCGCCGGATTCGACGTACTCGGTGGCACGTTTGACGTCAGGTTTTTCGACGAAGTGCGAAACGCGGCTGACGCCTTCGGGCAGCAGCGAATCGCCGGTGGATTTGATGTAGCCATAACCGGTTTCCGGTTTGGTCGCCGGCACGCCGAACAGGACCATTTCGCCATTTTCGGCGGCGACGGTGGCCAAGGCCAGTGCGCGTTGCAGGGCTTTCTGATCTTCCAGCACGTGGTCGGCCGGCAGCACCAGCATCAATTCGTCACGGCCTTCATTGACCAGCATCATCGCGGTCAGCGCCACGGCCGGTGCGGTGTTGCGGCCGAACGGTTCCATCAGGATGCGCTGGCATTCCAGATTGCGGTTGCTCAACTGCTCGTTGACGATGAAACGGTGATCCTTGTTGCAGACCACGATCGGGGTGTCCATGCCTTCGAACACCAGGCGCTCGAGGGTCTGCTGGAAAAGGGTGTGTTCGCCGGTCAGGGCGAGGAATTGCTTAGGGAACTGCTTACGCGAAAGCGGCCAGAGACGCGAACCGCTACCACCTGACAAGATCACCGGAATCATATTGTTTACTCCATAAAATCGATTGGTTAGAGGCACGAACGCTGTGTCGTTTCACTCTTGTTTTTGTTTCGTGTCCGAACTGACAACCCGATCCCCTGTAGGAGTGAGCCTGCTCGCGATTGCGTTGGATCAATCAACACATTCTTTGAATGTGAAACCGATATCGCGAGCAGGCTCACTCCTACAAAGGGGACTGCGTCAGTTCGGAAAATGGGTTAGCGGGTCGATACCGGGCGCTTTACCCAGACTGGCGACAGGCTGCTGCCGCTGCCGGTGACGTACAGCACTGCGGCTTCACCACGTTCCAGGGCGACCGGTTTGACGTCGCCGACTTTCTTGTCACCTTCGTACAGCGCCAGGCTGACTTTCACCGGGTTGATTTCACGTTCGCCACGGCCCTTGGCGGCCACGTTCGGCACCACGTCGGTCTTGCCGTCGGCAGTCTTCAGGGTCAGCGGCTTGTCGCTGAGGTTCTGCACGCGCACCAGGGATTTCTGCTTGTTCTTGAACGGCGGCTCTTCGATCAGTTGCGGCGCGCCGGAAGCGTTGTTGACCAAGGTGTAGTAGTGGTCCCCGGCGAGTTTCACCGGCAGGGTCTGGCTGCCGACCTTGGCGCTGTAATCACCGCCCGGCATGAAGCTGAAATCGCTGCTGGCCAGTGGCGCAACGTCGCTCAGGTTGGTGCTGCCGACAGTCGCGCTGACTTCAGCGTTGCTGGCGTTATAGACACGCACAAAGGTCGAGCCTTTCGGTGCGGTCGGGCCGTACAGTGCGGCGTCGCCACCGGCGAAGGCAGACACGGAAAGCACGCTGAGGCCAGCAACCAGAGCGAAGCTTTTAGCGAGACGACGAGGAGTAGTAGTGAAAGTCATGGTGTACCTCTCTTTCAGTTTTGCGCCCGATCGGGCGTCTCGGATTTAGTGTTGATTGCTACGTTTTGTTGGCGCGCGCCGGCTTGTTTAAGCTCTGCGACCCACTGCGGGTCGGCGTCGCCGATTTCGTTGTTCACAGGCAGATATCGTTCAGGAAACTCCCAGATCAGCACCTGTGGCGGGCTGTTCTTGAAGTCATCGCTTTTCAGGTAGCTGAGCATCGGCAGGATCGGGCCGTGGCCGTCTTCGGCGTAGCTCACCACGTCGCTGTGCAGCGCTTGTTTCAGTGCACCGACGAAGTTCCAGTTGGGGTTGGCGCTGTAGCTGGTGCCGACCAGTGCGACCGGCACTTCATTGCTGGCAAACAGCGCGTCGTCACTGGCAGGCTGATCGCCGGCCGCGACGGTGTTGCGCTTTTGCAGTGGTTCTTGCGCCGGCATCAGGTTTTCGAACAGCGGATCGAGCGGCAGGAACAAGCGCAGATCACCCTTGTGCGTGACTTTTTCCGCTGGCGTAGTGACGAAGCGCTGAGGCTCGCCGCTGAGCGGGAACTTGTCGGCGATGGTTTTTGCCAGGGTGTTCGCGGCAATTTCGGCACCTTCCGGCGTCCAGTGGGTGTCGGTGCGCAGGAACACTTGCTGACCGTTCTGCTTGGCCTGTTGGAAAGGCTTGAGCAGGTCCGGGGCGAGGATCTTGTCGGCGGCTACACGAGCATGGAAATCCTGATAGAGATTTTCGTGGATGCTCGCTGGTTTCACTTCACCCAGATGCTCCGGGTACAGACGAACCTTGGCCGGCACGATCGCCATCACCAGTTTCACGCCTTTAGCTTTCAGGGTCTGGCGCACGCCTTCGACCAGCGCGTAGTTGCCTTGCAGGTTCAGCTCTTCGTTGACGATCGGGTTGAATTCCTCATCGCTGTACAACCACTGATCGCGACCGAGCACCACGCCCGGACGACCTTCGTTGAACAGTTTGAAATCCAGCGCGGCCCAGAGGTTGGTGCCCAGACGCTTGATCGGGAATTCTTCGTCGTAATGAGTTTCCACAGCCTTGGTCCAGCGGCCGTTAAGCACCGTTGCGTCGGCGTTGGTGCTGAAGCCGAAGAAGCTGCGAACCGACCACAGACCCAAGACCAACAGGGTCACCAGGAACAGGGCGATGTAGAAGATGCGTAATGAGCGGGTCATGTCAGATCCCTCAGAACTGGAAGTAAAGGAACGGCGAGAAGCTTTGCGCCGAAAGTTTGAGAATCGAGGCGATGAACAGCAGCAGGATCAGGCCGCGCATCACGTAGCGTGACCAGTCCGCGCTCCAGTAGGCCGGTTGCACCTGGGCTTCGACGCCGACGGTGTAGCCAGGCTCGTGGATGCTTGCCGGATTTTCGCCGGGGGCCGCTTTGATCATTCCCGGGGTCGCGGTGGCAGGGCCGTTGGCCTCGACGTTGACTTCAGGTTTGGTTTTGGCCGGCGGCTGGTTGGTGTACAGATCGCGCAGGCCGAAGAAGGCCAGCGTCACGTACGCCACTACCAGAGTCGCCACTTGCAGGCCGGTGAGGCTGGCCTGATTGAGTTCCGACAGCGACCAGTCGCCGAAGCTGAACATCGCGCCGTACATGCGCCCGGCAACGTGCAGGTTTTCGGCACGGAAGATCACCCAGCCCATGACCACGAGCAGGAAGGTCAGCGCCCAGCGAATCGGGTTGAGGCTGCGCGGAGAGGTGTTCAGGCCCAGCGCTTTTTCAATCGCCAGCCACATGCCGTGCCAGGCGCCCCAGACGATGTAGGTGATGTTCGCGCCGTGCCATAGACCGCCGAGGAGCATGGTCAGGAACAGGTTGCGATACGTCATCAGCGTGCCTTTACGGTTACCGCCGAGGGTGATGTACAGATAGTCACGCAGCCACGTCGACAGGCTGATGTGCCAGCGACGCCAGAACTCGGTGATCGACTGGCTTATGTACGGCTGTTTGAAGTTTTCCATGAAGCGGAAACCCATCATCAAGCCCAGACCGATGGCCATGTCGCTGTAACCGGAGAAGTCGAAATACAGCTGCGCGGTGTACGCCAGCGCGCCAAGCCAGGCATCGCCGGTAGTCGGGTTTTGCAGGGCGAAACAATGGTCGGCGACCACCGCGAGGGTGTCGGCAATGAAGACCTTTTTAATGAAACCCTGCATGAACCGCGTGCAGCCCTCGGAGAATTTGTCGAGGGTATGCGTGCGGTTGTTGAACTGGTCGGCGAGGTCGCGGAAACGCAGAACCGGGCCGGCGATCAAGTGCGGGAAGATCGCCACGAATGCCGCGAAGTCGATCAGGTTGCGCGTCGCCGGGGTATCGCCGCGATACACGTCGATGATGTAGCTGATCGACTCGAAGATGTAGAACGAGATACCGATCGGCAGCAGCACGTGGGTGAGGATGAACGGCGACAGACCCACCGACGTCATCATCGCGTTGATGCTGTCGACGCCGAAGTTGGCGTACTTGAAGTAGCCGAGGATGCACAGGTCCACCGCGACGCCGAGCAACAGCCAGCGCTGCGCCGGTTTGGTCCGTACGCCGGCGGCACCGACTTTGAGGCCGATCCAGTAGTTCCACAGCGTGACGGCGGCGAACAGCGCGAGGAAGTCCACACGCCACCAGGCGTAGAACACGTAGCTGGCGATCAGCAGCAGCAGGTTGCGATAGCGTTGCCCGCTCAAGTAGTACAAGCCGAGAAAGATCGGCAAGAACAGAAACAGGAACACGTTGGATGAAAATACCATCCCGATCTCTCCATGTTTGAACCAACAGTCAAGGGCCAAAGCCCCCCCAAACCCCCCGTGGTAGTGGAGGGGTGACACAGTGCTTGCTTGAGGTCGGAGCTGGCCGTCAGACCGCGCCCCTCACCCCCCGCCCTCTCCCGGAGGGAGAGGGAGCCTGATCTCCATGGTTTTCAAAAATGGAGATCGACTCGGTATTTCCTTGCAACCTGATCTCGGTTGTTTTTCAACACCTGAGATCGGCTCGGTATTTCATTTCGGCGTAACTCGCGCAGCCACCTCGGTCAGTCCCCTCTCCCTCCGGGAGAGGGTTAGGGTGAGGGGCTTTTGCTTCATGAGCCCTTGTTGCCCTTTTCATGCGACGGGTCGTAGACCTTGGTCAGGTCGCCGCCGAGGCGGAAGGTCTTGAACGGCTGCATGCCGTGCTTCTTCTCGATCACATCAGGCGGGCAGGTGTAGAGCGTGCAGAACGGTTCGAGCCAGGCGAATTTCATGTCCTCTTTCAAGTCGGTCATGTCCTGCTCTTTGCCGTTCTTCTTCTCGAATTCATCCGGGTCTTTCACCCCCGCCAACACCCGATCACCGAGACGCTTCAGCGCACCGTTGTTTTCCTGGCGCAAATCAACCCCGTTGACCTGAGCGAAACTGGCGATCATCGCCAGCGGCGGCAGGGCGTAGTTGTGATAGGCGAGGGCGCGTTGCTGGCGCTTGAGTTCGTTCGGCAGGAAGCCGTCGGCATCGACTTGATTGACGCCAACCTTGTATTCCTTCACCGCCCAGTCAAACAGGTCGCGGCGGTTGGTCGCGACCGAGGTCGCCATCACCGACCATGCAGCCCAGTACGAGTGGTTGTTGGTTTTTTCCAGCGGCAGGTTGTCCCAGTCGCTGACCACCTGATCGGCCATTTTGCTGAACCACGCCTCGATCAACTGCGCTTCCTGCTGATGCTGCGCCAGCGGATGCGAGTCGGAGAACTTCAGACGAATGTACGAAGAGGCCATGCTGCCCAGCGCCCATTTGCGCATCGACTTGCCGGTGTGGTTGAAGTCTTTCGACATCAACGCATCGGCCTTGGCCCACGCGGTCAGCCAGTTCAGCGTGCAATCGAGCTGTTCCGGGCGACCGTCGCGCATGAATTGCATCACGCGTTTGGCGGTGCCGCGTTCCAGCGTGGTGATGTCTTTGGTGGTGTCGCGAAAGGCTTTTTCCGACTGCACGTTCAGCGTCGCGCGGGCCTTGTCCGAACCTTCGTATTTGCTGCGAAATTGCAACGGCCCGGTGTACGGCGTCGGCATCGCATCGCAGCCTTCGCTTTTGTCACCGGTCTTGAATTTATCCACAGGCGCAAAATAGCCCTGAGGTGGACGCAGTGGCGCGGCGGCCTGCGCGGTGCCGGCGAAAATCGCCAGCCCAAGCAGCGTCGGCGCTAAAAGAGTTTTCAGTTTCGAGTTTCGCATAGCAGACCTCATTGCCCGACCTGAGCGGTTTGTTGCCCAGCGCCCGGGAATACGTTGCGTTTGCAGATTTTCGCTTCGACTTTTTGTGGCGCGGTGCCCGCTTCCGGGCCCTGGACTTCGACCGCCAGCAGGTTTTGCGAGGCCCAGTCTTCGTCCGTGCGCAGCTCAAAGGCGAAACGACCGTCGGTGTCGGAGGTTTCCGGTTTCTCGATCTTGATGTCCTCGTGGCGACCGTTCATGTACCAGAGGGTGGCTTGCAGGGTTTTCACCGAAGGGTCGGCGAAGCGGATGTCGACCTGATGGCTGCTGTTCTGCAGGTTCAGGTTCTTGCTGTTGACCAGCAGTTCTTGTTTGCTGCCCGGCTTGAGCGTGGTGCTCGCCGACATTTGCGCGTCTTTGCCTTCGCAGCCATTGTCGAGAAGGGACATCATCTGGCGATAGATGGTTTCCTGATCGAGGCGGTACAGCGGCGAGAATTCCCAGATAAGAATCTTCGGTGGCGTCTTCTGGAATTCGTCGCTGCCGAGGTACTGCAACATCGAGCCTTCCAGACCACCGCCGGGGAAGGCGACGTTGAGAATGTCGGCGCCGATGGCCTCTTCAAGGAAGCCGGCGAAGTTGTAGTTCTTACCGCTGTGCGAAGTACCGACGAGGGTGATTTGCGGGTTGCCGGAATCACCGAACAGGTCGCCGTCACCGGCCTCGCCCTTAGGCTCGGTGGTGAATTGATCCATGTACTGGATCGCGTAACTGGTGCCGCACAATTGCCCGGCCATGTTGTGCAGGGTACCGGTCTTGCCCATGCGCCCGGAGCGCTTGGTTTCGAATTCACGCTTGGGCACGTCGGCGAAGGCCGGGATCTGCTTGACCTTCTCGGCGACGATTTTCGCCGTGCGCTGCGCGCCGTATGGTGTCCAGTGCTGGTCGCCGCGGAAGTAGAAATCGTGGGCGGGCAGGGTGTCCGGCAGCGATTCGTTGGTCAGCGGCGACAGGTCCGGCACCACGTAACCCATCTTGGCGAAGCGGCCGAGCATGGTCTTGTAGTTGCCCAGCGCTTTCTCGTAATCGAACGCGGCTTTTTCCTGCGGATTGAGCTTGTTGCGGTTCACCAGACCACGGGTCGGCTGGTAAACGATCACCAGCTCGACGCCTTTGGCCTTGAACGCATCGTGCAGTTGTTGCAGGCGTTTGTAGCCGGCCGGGGTGGTGTTGAACTCGGTGCGCAGGTCTTCCTGAGTCCGGAACAGCCAATCGCCTTGCGCCTGCACCAACGTGGTGAAGTTCTGCTGGTAACGCGTGGTGTAGTTCTTCGCGTCATGGGCGGCCGGGCACAGGTTGCAGCACGGTTCGGCGCTGAATTTTGGCGGCGTGGCAGCGGCGCCTTCATCGGCGCGCGCGCCGTTGCTGGCCGCGAGAATGCCCACGGTCAGGGCCGACAGGCTGAGTAATCTGATCAAGTGTGGGTGCATAAAATTATCCTCAGTCCCGCATTTCGGTCTGGCGTTCGACAGGGTCGATCAGCACGGCTTTCTGCTGGCGCACCAGCAGGTCGAGAATTTCATCCTGGCGCTCGCCGAGGATGCCGTTGAAGCTGATGCCGCTGGATTTGGTCGGCGCCAGCATCGACACGCGATACAGCTCGACACTCAAAGGCGAATCGATCGACAGCGGGCCGCTGCCATTGGCCGCCAACTCACCGCCAACGACAATCAGCGACACCTGCGCATCGAACGGGTCGAGCTTGATGTCACGGTCGGTGTCGGTGAGGTCCTTGATGTGGCCGTAGACGCCGGTCAAACCGTTGGCCATGGCGACGTTTTCGTAGAGGCGGATGTTCACGCTGTTACGAATGCGAATGCCGTGGCGCTTGTTGCTGATGACCTTGTTGCCCCACAGCAGATTGTCGGCGGACTCGTAGAGGGTGATGCCGTCGGTGTGGTTCTTGTAGATCTCGTTGTAGGCAATGATGTTGTTGACGCTATTCCGGTCGATCACCAGGCCCGAGAGTTTGTTGTCGTAGCTTTTGTTGTTGAAGATGAAGCTGTCGTTCACTTCACGGGAAATAATGATCCCGTGCTTCTTCTTCGTGCCGTAAACAGTGTTCTCGGCAATGATCAGGCCGTGGGAACGGTCGTGCGGGTCGATGCCGTAAACGATGTTGTCTTTGTAGGTGTTGCCCTTGACCACGAAGTCGCGGGTCTCGTAGCAGTAGAAGCCGTACCACATGTCGGAGAACTCGGAGCCGACGATCCAGCCAGTCGGTTCAGGGCGCTTGAGGACCTTGGCCATGTTCGGCGTGTACTGGGAAATACTCACCCCGTACGACTTACTGTTGGCGTAGCCGAAGCTGGCCATCTTGCTGTTGACGATGTAGGTCTCGGTGCCGCCCCAGGCGAGCAGGAACGGACGGAATTCCTTCGGCGAACGGAAGGTCGCCGGACCGTTTTCCTTTTCGCGCCAGCCGGTGACTTTGGTGTCGCGCACGAACAGTTGGCCGTCGTTGACCATGAACGCACCGGCCTCTTGCGACAGGCGCAGTTCCTGGGTCTGGCCGTCGATTTCGAGGATGCCTTTACGGCCCACGACGATCGGCAGCTTCGACAGGTACACGCCCGGCGCGGTCTCGCTGAAGTACTGCTTGGGCAGCTTCTTCGCCAGATCCTTGAGGTTCATGTAACCGTCGTCGACAAAGATTGCCTGCGGGATGCCGTGCTGACGCACCACCCATTCGGCCATTTTGTTGTCGCCGCCGATGAAGTCCTTCAGCGCGTCTTCCTGCATCATCCGGCGCACGCTGATCTTGCCCGGTTTGCTGCGGACGATTTTCGCCGCGGCGGCTTCGGCGGTGTAGCCGGAAATGTCCGGCAGTTTCGGCGCGGCCAGATTCAGCGCCTCGGTGGGTGCGCTGCTGACGGTGTAGGTCTTGGCTTGTTGCAGCTCCTTGGCCGTGGTCGCAGGCTTTGCCGGCTCCACGTTGGCAAAGGCGCCAGCGCTGGCCAGCAGCATCGCGCCGGCCAGCAGGCTGAGTGAGCCTATCCTGGTGCTGATCATGTCGGGCACTCCCTTGGCGGTTTGCATCAGAAGCGCCAGATCACGTCGATGAACGCGCGGTGCATGTACGAATCAACCTGCTTGCCGTAGGCATCGCCCGGCTTGAACACACCGCCACGGAAGCGCACGAGGGCTGAAGGCTCGTCGATCGACTGGCTCAGCGCCGCCGGCAACAGGCCTTGCTTGAAGTACTTGGTGACGACCAGGTCCATCTCCTGACCCAGATCCTTGTTGCCGTCTTCAAGCGGCAGCGAGGTGCTGGAGAGGATCGCGCCGGTGGCGTCGTCGGTGTTGTTTTCCACGGCGTTGATGCCGTTGCTGCCCACCGGCTTGTTGCCATCGACACGCCAGAATTTGTGGTAGATCAGGCTGGCGTCGTACTCGTCGTTGACCATCCACGAACCGAACAGGGTCGCGGTCTGCATGTTGTTCATTTCGCCACGGAAGGCTTCGCCGAAACGGTGAACCCGCGAGCGCGTACCGGTGTAGTTGGAGCGGTTGCTTTCCAGACCGGTCTGCTCGTAATCGGCGCTGGCGCGGGCATAGGCACCGCCGACTTGCCATTGCGGATCGAGGCGCAGACGCACACCGATGTCGGTGGCCCAGCCGTTGACGTCATCGCTGCGCTTGGCTTGCGCCGGGCGCGAACCATCGGCGTTCAGCGCGTTGACCGTGTCGCGGTCGCCGCTCATGCCGGTGATGCTGCCCCAATAGTTGACGGTGTTGGTGTTGCGCCAGTTGTAGGCGTCACTGTCGGCGGTCAGGCCGATCCAGCTGATGTCGCCGTTCTCGGTCTTGTCCAGCGAGTCGCGCGGTACGCCCGGTTCGGCGTAATCGAGTTTGCCGTCATCGTGGGTGTGGTGACCGCGAATGCCGACCCAGTTGCCCGGCGTCCACTGGTAAGCGGCGTCGGCGTAGGCGTGCAGGCGATCCTTGTCTTTCGGCGCCAGCTCTTTCAAGTCGGTGCGGTATTCGCTGAAGCGTTCGGCGACACCGGCGTTGGCACGCAGCAGGGTGGTGTCGAAGGTCCAGTTCAGCGCTTCGATATTGGTGTCGCGCCATTGGCCGTCGTCATTACGCAGACGCTGGCGACCGAACTTGAGCATCTCGCCCGGGTACGGGGTGAGGCCGCTGTAACCGACCCAGAACTCGCGCATCGCCAGGTAGTTTTTCTTGGTTTTGCGATCACCGTTGTCGGTGGCTTGTTCACCGTCGGATTGTTGCAGGGTGTCGGTTTCGATGATGTCGGTCGAGGTCACGGCCTGGCCCATGGCGTAGGCGCTCCACGCGCCGCTTTCGCCATAGATCCACGGACGCAGGTCGAGGCCGACGCCGTTGACGTCGCCGCCGCTGGCGGTGCCGAGGTCACGGTCATCTTCGGACTGGCCGGTGACTTTCACTTCGAGGCCGAAGTTCTTGGTTTCAGTCATCGCGGCCAGTGTCGGGCAAGACCAGATCAGCGCGAACGAAAGGCCAATGCCGGCCTTCACGAATGGATTCAACTTCATAATTTTTCCTCGCCGTCTTCTTCTTGCAGGGCGTGCAGTTGCAGCGTGTTCGGGTTCAGAGCGCCACGGCTGGCTTGCTCTTGTTGCAGCAGACGTTGCGCTTCGGCCAGTCGCTCGGGCGGCAATTGCGCGGCGAGGGTGGTCGCCAGCTCATCGGCTTGCGGGGTGTTTTGTGCCTTGGCCAATTGGCTGAACACGTAGGCGTTGAGCGGATCGGGTTTAGTGCCCTTGCCTTGGGAGAACAGTTGCGCGATGGCGAAGTCGGCGCTGTTCTGGCCGTTGCGCGCAGCGGTCAGCAAGTGGTCGAGAGCCTTTTGCGGATAGACCTTGCCGAGGTAGCCACGGCGATAGATCTGGCCGAGGTAGTAGTCGGCGGCGACTTCGCGGCCAACGGCTTTCTGGAAATGTTCTTCGGCGACTTTGGCGTCGGCCGGGACCATTTTGCCTTCGTAGTAGAGCTTGCCCAGCAACAGTTCGGCGCGCGGCTGGTCGGCGGCGCGGCCGTTGTCGAGGTATTTCATCATCTGGTCGACGTCGCCCAGTTCCGGGTAGTCGTAGAGCAGTTGCGCGAGGGTGACCCACGACGCCGGGTAGCCCGGAGCGATCGGCTCGAGCAGCGACTGCGCGGTTTTCTCGTCGGGCTTGCCGAGGGTCGAATCGGCCAGTACACGGGCCACGGAATCGACGCGCTGCGCGGTGACGGTGCCACGGCTGTAACCGGCCTGCATTTGCTTGATCAGCTCGGCTTGTTGCTCAGGCTGGGCGCGTTTCTGGTAAACGGTGGCCAGTTCGACGTAGCAGATGTCGGTGGTGTTGAGCGCGGCTTTGCAGATCTTTTCCACGTCATCCAGGTGCTGATCGTAGGTGCCTTGGGTGCGATACAGCAGCACCTGCGCCAGACCGGCTTCCGGGTAGCCGGATTTGCGCCATTGATCGATCTGCCGCTGCGCGTTGATATTCGGGAAACTGTGCGGGTATTGCAGGTAGAGCATCGCCAGCGGGATCAACGTGTTGCCTTCGCCATTGGCGGCGGCTTTTTTCAGCAGGGTTTCGGCTTCGTGGTGCTCGGCTTCGGTGGAGCCCGGCTTGGCCACCAGCAAACGGCCGAGACGCGCCTGTGCACGCGGCGAAACACTGGCAGCGGCGCGGTAAGTCGCCTCGGCCTGTTTCATTTGCGCCGGGTCGCGGCTGTCGACCTGGATATCGGCAAGACCGACTTGCGCTTCGCTGTAACCCAGATCGGCCAGTTGCTGATAATTCTGCGCGGCGGTGGCGGTATCGCCCCGCTTCAGCGCTTCGTTGGCCAGACGCTGATCGGGCAGGCCGGCGCAACCGGCCAGACTGACCGCCAATGCCAAGGCACACACTGTTCCCATGTAGGAGTGAGCCTGCTCGCGATTCAGGCGGCGCGGTACATCAGACACACCGCGCTGATCCAATCGCTGGCAGGCCAGCTCCCACAGGGATCGCGGTGTTTTCAGGATGGGTGGAGTAGTCACAGGCATGTCCTCGACTTAAAGACCGGCAGCCATGGCTTTGTCGATCAGCCAGTTCAGGTTCGGGCCACGGTCGCTGTTCACTTCCACCGGGCGACCTGCGAGGCTGCTGTCGAGCGGCTCGTCAGGCTGGATCTGCACGCGGATGTCGGAGGACAGGTCGGCGCTCTTCAGGCTGGTGCTGCTGACGATCTTGCCGGTGCGGGTCTTGTCTTCGCCGGCAATCTGGAAGCTCACTGGGGTGCCCGGACGCACGTCGCCGAACTGGCGATAGGAGAAGCGCGCATCGACGGTGGCCTGGGTGTTGCGCGGTACCAGTTGGAAGATCACGTCGCCCTTGCTCGCGTATTGACCGTCAGCCACCAGTTGCTGGGCCACGGTGCAATCGCACGGCGAAGTCAGGGTGCCGGTCATTTGCTTGCCGAACAGTTCTTCAACCTTGGCCGGCGACAGTTGATCCTCTTCCAGATGGCCCTTGAGCACATCGAGCATGCTGGTGCTGAAGGTCGCCAGTGGCGCGCCTTTCGCTGCAACGCCGTCGGACTTGACCAGACTCTGCACGGTGCCGTCGCGCGGCATGGTGATGTTCATCCCCGGCACGCTGACCAGACCGGCCTGCGCGTGGCTGACGAAGTACATGCCGTATACCGATTTGAAAATGAACCCCGCCGCGACCAGACCGACCGCGAAAATACCGGCGCTGAAGGTCACTGCTTTCAGGCGCCCGAACGGTGTCATGCCGGAGCCGCCGTCCTTGACCTTGCGTGCCTTGGTGAAGTTGTCGCGCTGCAGGGTCGCCAGCACTTCGCCGATGCTGACGATGTCGCCGGCCAGGTGCGAGGTGATCAAGTGGCGCAGGGTGGAAATATCCTGCGGCTCCAGATTCTGGAACTGGCAACCGGCGCGGCCGGTCTGGCGGTCGAAGGAACGTACTTGCAGTTCAACGTCCATGGCGATGCCGAGGTTGTCGATGACGAATTGCAGACGCGCCTTGTACACCTCGCCGATGGTCAGCGGCAGTTGCCCGGCGTTGAACGCCAGACCACCGGCCGAGAGGTCCAGGACCCGCGCTTCGACCGGCGTCCGGTCGGGACCGAAGAAGCGCAGTTTGGCCGGGATTTTCACGCGGGCGTGTTGGCGCTGGGCTTCGGATTCATGCACTACGTTGGCGTTGACGGCGGTATTCATAGGGGCGATTTCCTTGTTAATTCAATAGGGGCGGGTCAGACCATCATCAGCAGCACGGCGACAAAAATGCTGCCGGCGGAGAAGGTCATGGTCCGAGACGACCAGGTGTTGAACCAACGTTGAAAGCTGGCGAGATCACGGGTCAGGGATGTGGGTTGGCGCGTCCAGGATTGTTGGTCGAGGCGGAAGAACACGTAGATCTTCACCAGCGCGCCAACGATCTGGTTGTAATACAGAATCGCTGGGTAAGCCGGGCCGATGCGGTGACCGGAGCACGACAACAGCAGGGTCAGGATCAGGCGGGTGATGCCGATCCACAGCAGGTAAACGAGGATGAACGCGGTGCCATATTTGAAGCTGGCGATCATCGCCACGGTCAGGCCGAGCAAGGAGGTCCACATCGATACGCGTTGATCGAACAGCACCACCGAGGTGAAGGCGCCGAGGCGTTTCACACCCAGGCCCAGCGCTCGCGAGTTCTGGCGCAGGTTGTTGCCGTACCAGCGGAACATCAGTTTGCGGCTGGCCTTGATAAAGCTCTTTTCCGGCGGATGCTCAACGGTGTTGATCGCCGCGTCAGGCACGTAGAAGGTGTCGTAACCCAGGCGCATGAGGCTGAACCAGCTCGACTTGTCGTCGCCGGTCAAAAACTTGAAGCGGCCCAGACGCCAGTGTTGCAGCGAGTCGCTTTCGACGTCGGCAATGAATTCCGGGTTGGTCACCACGGTGGCGCGGAACACCGACATACGACCGGTCATGGTCAGCACGCGTTTGGACAGGGCCATCGAGCACATGTTGATGTGGCGCTGGGCGAAACGCAGCTTGTGCCATTCGCTCATGATGTAGCCGCCGCGTACTTCGCAGAACTCGTTGGTGGTCAGGCCGCCGACGTTGCCGAACAGCTGGAACCACGGCACGGTCTTGCGCACGGTGCCTTCGCCGAGCACGGTGTCGCCATCGATCACGGCCACCACGGCGCGGTCGTCCGGCAGGTGACGGGAGATCGCGCGGAAACCGTAGGCGAGGCCATCGCGTTTGCCGGTGCCGGGAATGCGCACGAAGTCGAGCTTGACGCGGTCGGGCGGATTCATCCGTGCCCACAGTGCCTTGACCAGCAGCTCATCGGACATTTCGACGATCGAGCAGACCACGGTGGTCGGCAGTTCGCAGTCGATGGCTTCACGGATCACCGAGCTGTAGACCTGCGCCGTGGTCAGCGCGTCGATACGGAAACTGGTGACCATCAGGAACACATGCGACGGGTCCGCCGCCTTGCCCAGCTTGCGCACTTTGCGGCGCAGGTGCGGGTAAACGATGTAGAGGAAAATCATGCCGCGCACAAAGTGCGTTGCACCCATCGAGTAGCGCCAGATACCCACGGCGCCAATCAGGAAAATGAAGTCCTTCGACTCGGAGTCGAATGTGGACGTGGGCAGCATCAAGGCCAGGCCCATCAGCAGACTGAGATAAAAAAGCCAGCCGGCTGATTGCAGAAAAAAATGTTTGAGCTTGCTCATCAGCGTCATCCGAAGGTAAGGGAGGCTTCAAGCTGCAAGCTTCGAGCTGCAAGTAATGCAGCTCGGAGCTTGTCGCTTAGGTCTGCATTACCAGCAGATACCCTCGGTGCGCGTACCGGCGTCGGTGGCTTTGGCCATGAAGCCGACCAGGTCGATGACCTGTTTGCCGTGCGGTGCTTGCTGGGCCAGTGCGCGGAATTTCTCGTCGCGGTTGCCGAGGATGATCACGTCGGAGTTGTCGATCACCGAATCGAAGTCCGCGTTGAGCAGCGACGACACGTGCGGGATTTTCGACTCGATGTAGTCCTTGTTCGCGCCGTGAACACGGGCGTACTCGACGTTGCTGTCGTAGATGCTCAGGTCGTAACCCTTGCCGATCAGCATCTCGGCCAGTTCCACCAGCGGGCTTTCGCGCAGGTCGTCGGTGCCGGCCTTGAAGCTCAGGCCGAGCAGGGCGACTTTGCGTTTGTCGTGGCTTTCAACGATGTCGAAGGCGTTCTGCACTTGCGATTCGTTGCTGCGCATCAGCGAGTTGAGCAGCGGCGCTTCGACGTCCAGCGAGCCGGCGCGGTAGGTCAGAGCGCGCACGTCTTTCGGCAGGCACGAACCGCCGAAGGCGAAGCCCGGGCGCATGTAGTACTGGGAGAGGTTGAGGGTCTTGTCCTGGCAGACCACTTCCATCACTTCACGGCCATCTACGCCGACCGCTTTGGCGATGTTGCCGATCTCGTTGGCGAAGGTCACTTTGGTCGCGTGCCAGACGTTGCAGGTGTACTTGATCATCTCGGCAACGGCGATGTCCTTGCGGATGATCGGTGCGTCGAGTTCTTCGTAAAGCGACTGCAGAACGTCGCCCGAGGCCTTGTCGAACTCGCCGATGACGGTCATCGGTGGCAGGTCGTAGTCGGCGATAGCGGTGGATTCACGCAGGAACTCAGGGTTGACCGCAACGCCGAAGTCGACGCCGGCCTTCTTGCCCGAGCAATCTTCGAGAATCGGGATCACCACGTTGGCAACAGTGCCTGGCAGTACGGTGCTGCGTACGACGATGGTGTGGCGGGTGGTCTTTTCACGCAGGACAAAACCGATCTCGCGGCACACCGCTTCGATGTAGTTCAGTTCCAGATCGCCGTTCTTCTTGCTCGGCGTCCCGACGCAGATCATCGACAGGTCAGTGTCACGAATCGCCTCGGCGAAGTTGGTCGTGCCACGCAGACGACCGGTCTGGATACCCTGTTGCAGAAGTTCACCAAGACCCGGTTCAACAATCGGCGACTTGCCGGCGTTGATCATGTCGATCTTGTCTTTGGCAACATCGACGCCAACCACGTCATGGCCCCGAGCAGACAGGCAACCGGCACATACTGCGCCAACGTAACCCAAACCAAATATGCTGATGCGCATCGCAATTACCTCTGTATATATCAGGCCTTAGAGGGCCGGAGTTAATGGTGTTCAGCGTTCATTAGTGCACTCGAAAGTGCGGCTTACAGGCGCCACAATGCCGTGTGCAGGCATACTAAGTTTCGAGTGTCTAAATAAGTGCACTCAAGATGTGCGCAACCAGGCCTTGTTGTATGACTTGCCCTGTTATGCAGCCGATCTTCCTTGTGGAAGACTCTTGTGCAATCGTCTTGCGCGCTCGAAAGCAGGATTAAAGTCCTGTAAATCAAGCGGTTTGGTGCTCAGGCGAGCACGTTTATAGGGGCGCGGCCATGGCCTTTGTAGGGGATATAAATGGTGCGTATCTCCTGTCCATCGTTTCGTAATCAGACTAGTTAGTCATCTAGGCAAGTTGCTGTGACAACTTGGTTACATGGCCATCTGCTCTGCGTAAGTTATCTCGTACAAACTCAGCGAGAATCGTTACCGGTGGTATGAGCTATGCATTCGGACGAAGTTCCTGTCCGCTCATCGCGAAATCTGAAATTTCTTGAAATATTGTCAGAGATGGCACTAATCTCAATTTGATAGCACTTTCGTTTCCGACCTTTATTAACAGGCGAATAATCACGTTAGATAGTTTTGTGCCACTACGCTGAAAAAATTTAGGTGCCACTACTGAAAAAAATGATCAGTGTCGAGTGAAACTAATCTTAGAAAAGACAGGGAGGATTTTCTGGCGCCATAAAAATGGCGAAAAGCAGCGGGGTTTTTTTGACATCGTGCGAGCTGCACGACTCTATATAGAAAGAGTCGTGCATTGGGCATGCTTTATTCGGGGGCGTGGTCGCGCAAAAATACCAGATTGTCCGGTTTCGACTGTTCGACGCTGTAGCGATATCCCTGCACATCGAATTGCTTGAGCAGGGTCGGATCGTTGATTTTTTCCTGGATCACGAAACGGCTCATCAGACCGCGAGCCTTCTTCGCGTAGAAGCTAATGATCTTGTACTGACCGTTCTTCTGATCCTTGAACTCGGTGTTGATGATCCGTGCGTTCAATGCCGTTCGTTTGACCGCCGAGAAGTACTCGTTGGAGGCCAGGTTGAGCAGAACGTCGTCGCCTTGATCGGCCAACGCTTCGTTCAGCCATTCGCTGATGCGCGTGCCCCAGAAGGCATACAAGTCCTTGCCCCGGGCGTTGGCCAGTTTGGTGCCCATTTCCAGGCGATACGGTTGCATCAGGTCGAGCGGGCGCAGCAAGCCATACAGGCCTGACAACATGCGCAGGTGTTTTTGCGCGTAGTCGAAATCGGCTTCGCTGAAGGATTGCGCGTCGAGACCGGTATAAACGTCACCCTTGAACGCGAGCAGCGCCTGCTTGGCGTTTTCCGGAGTGAACGCGGGTGTCCAGCTGCCGAAACGCGCGGCATTTAGCCCGCCGATCTTGTCCGACACGTGCATCAGTTCGCTGATTTGCGCAGGCGTCAGGTCGCGCAGTTGCTGGATCAGTTCCTGGGAGTGGTCGAGGTATTGCGGCTGAGTAAAGCGCTGGGTCGCCGGCGGTGTTTCGTAATCGAGGGTCTTGGCGGGGGAAATCACCATCAGCATGAAGTCGTCTCCTTTAATTGTGGAGGCGATTCTAGGGGGTTGTCGGTGTTGACTCCAGCTATAGGGGCAATAGGTGTGGGGAAGCTTGGGCATTTGCGACGGTTGGTGGATTTTTCCCTCACCCCAGCCCTCTCCCAGAGGGAGAGGGGGCTGACCGAGTTGTACTGTCGATTTACGCCGACATGATCTATCGAGTTGAACTCAAATTTTGAAATCAATGAAGATCGGCTCCCTCTCCCTCCGGGAGAGGGCTGGGGTGAGGGCAGCGTCCGTGAGCGTTGCACATCAGCTATAGTGCCGCGCGGGTTTTGTTATGGAGACATCCCTTTTGCGCATTGTTCTTTTATTGACCGCGTGGCTGTTAAGCGTCGGTGCCATCGCGGCGCCGGGCGATGTGGCGACGCTGGATCGCAGCACCTGGCCAGAGCAGCTCAGCAATCCGACGCTGTTTGATGTGGCTTCACGGGCGGAAATCCTCATGTTCGCCCGTGGCCTGCTCGGCACTGAATCGATGGACGAGGCCGCGTTGGCTCAGCGCCTGGGCCTGCGCACAGTCAATATCGATGCGGTCAACAGCCTGCGTCAGCGCCTCTGGCAGCGCTTGTTGGCGAACTACAACTACGCCCAGCAAAGCTGCGATCAGGACGCCTCGTTCTGTTTCCTCGTCGAAGACCTGCCGACCCTGCGTGAGCAAGCCGCCAAGTTCGTGGTCAGTGACGACAGCTATTACACCAAGTGGGCCGAACCGAGCCGGATCTTCCATTTGCAGTATCTGGATGAGTTGATGCGCAAGGCTGCGTTGTCACCGCAAACCAGCAATGAATTCGATCGTTTCGGAGACTACGAGCGCAACGGCGACGACATGCACGACCGCCTGTTTCTGCTGACTTTCGACAGCGCCGCCAACGTGCAACCGGATAACACCGGTTGGCTCACCGAATACCTGCGCAAGGCAAACCTGAGCGGCACGTTCTTTGTATTGGGCAAGGATATTCAGGCGCGGCTGGCCGATCGTTCGGTGAGCAGTCTGCAGGCGGGCTTCTCGAAACAGTGCGTCGGCGTTCAAGGTTGGGAGTTCCGCTCCCACAGCCATTGGCAGGACTGGCAGGATTCGGTGCGGCGCAGTGCTGATCTGGTCAGGAATAAATTGCCGGAAAACTATGTGCCGCTGTTCCGTCCGCCAGAAGGGCAACGCCGCAGTGATGCGCAAGGTTTCTTCAACACCCAGGGCCTGCAAGTGGCACTGTGGGACATCGATGCCCAGGACGGCGCCGGCAAACTCAAGGGCTCAGCGAGCGCGCAACGAGTACTGACCCTGATGCTGTTGTGGCGTCACGGGGTGATCAATTTCAACATGAAACAGGACGCGGTGAAGACCTCGTTGCCGTGGCTGATCACGCAAACCGCGCAGAGCGGTATCGGTTGGGAAGACTGTCAGAACGCTTTTCGCTGAGAAACGAAGAAAGCCCGGAAACATTGGGCTTGGGGCGATTTTTTTGCAGGATTCGGTGCATGCGGACTTCCGACTTTAGCGGGGTCTTGGCAGTCCGCCAAGGGCTTTTCGTCACTCTGCAAAATAAACTTAAAAAAACCGTCAAAGTACTTTTTTATGTCATCGGTTTTGGAGTATTACGAAGACAGACCGCCGAAACCTGCAACACAGGTGGCGTCTTCCAAGACCCGTTTGTTTGCAGTCACTTGAATCTCCGCAGGTGAGATTTCGGCAGTCACTTCGAGGCGCAGCACCGCCCAGGTATTGCGTCTACTGGCTCTGACAAAGGTGACCGAGTATGGATGATCACGGACGTAGCCCTTCCTCCAACCAGCCAATCCTGTATGTACTCGATACCAACGTATTGATTCACGATCCAAACGCCCTGCTGAATTTCGAAGAACACCACGTCGCAATCCCGATGACCGTGCTTGAAGAGCTGGACAAGCTCAAGAGCGGGCATCACAGCGTGGCCGCTGAATGCCGTCAGGCCATCCGGCTGATCGACAAGACCCTGGGCGATGCGTCCCCGGAAGATGTCGAGCTGGGTGTGCCGATCCAGCGCGGCAAGGGCGGGCCGAAGGGCTTACTGTCAATACTGATGAGCAAACAGGCCGAATCGAATCTGATTCTGCCCGAGCACCTGAACGACAACAAAATCATCAACCAACTGATCGATCTACACACCCGCGACCCGAAAAAACCGGTGGTGCTGGTCACCAAAGACATCAACATGCGCCTCAAGGCGCGCGCCTGCGGCATCGATGCCGAGGATTACAGCACCGACCAACTGGTCGATGACGTGTCCCTGTTGCCCAACGGCTACCACAACATGACCGGCTCCTTCTGGGACCGCGTGAGCAAGGTCGACACCCGTCAGGATCACGGCCGCACCTGGCATCAAGTGCAACTGATCGATAATCTGCCGGCAGTGCATATCAACGAGTTCATCATTGATGAACAGGGCTTTGTCGGCTGGATCAAGGAGATCGACGAGGCCAAGCTGCTGATCCTCGACCTGCATCAGGAACCGTTGCTGCACCAGGAAGCGTGGGGGCTGAAACCGCGCGACATCTATCAAAGTCTGGCGCTGTACGCGCTGCTCGATCCGGACATTCATCTGGTCAACCTGTCGGGCGCGGCAGGCTCCGGTAAAACCATTCTGGCGCTGGCCGCTGCGATCGAGCAGACCATGGTCAGCAAACGTTATCGCCGCATCATTGCCACCCGCAGCGTGCAGGGCCTGGATCAGGAGATCGGTTTCCTGCCCGGCACCGAAGCGGAAAAAATGGAGCCTTGGCTGGGCGCCATCACCGACAACCTCGAAGCCTTGCACATGGATGACGAAAACACCCATGGCAGCGTCGACTACATCCTCAGCAAAGTGCCGTTGCAGTTCAAATCGCTCAACTACATTCGCGGTCGCAGCTTCCAGCAGAGCCTGATCCTGATCGACGAATGCCAGAACCTCACGCCGCACCAGATGAAAACCATCATCACCCGTGCCGGCGCAGGTTCCAAAGTGGTGTGCCTGGGCAACCTCGCACAGATCGACACCCCTTACCTGTCCGCGACCAGCTCCGGGCTGACCTACCTGACCGAACGCTTCAAGGATTTCCCCAACGGTGTGCACATCACCCTGCAAGGGGTGCCTCGCTCGATTCTGGCCGAATACGCCGAAACCCACCTGTAAAACAGCTGCAAGATTCAAGCTGCAAGCGGCAAGATACAAGCGTAGAGAGTGTTTCTCTCATGCCCTTGTAGCTTGCCGCTTAATGCTTGCAACTGCTTAAATGCTGCCATTCCATACCTGCAAACTACTGCGCTTTTCACTTGCCGCTTGTAGCTTGCCGCTCGCAGCTGCCTCAAGGAGGCCCCCGTGCTGACTCATCTCGATTCCCAAGGTCGCGCCAACATGGTCGACGTCACCGAAAAAGCCGTGACGTTCCGTGAAGCGACGGCCCAAGCGCTGGTGCGCATGCTCCCCGCAACGCTGCAGATGATCGTCAGCGGCGGTCATCCCAAGGGTGACGTGTTCGCCGTGGCGCGCATTGCCGGCATTCAAGCTGCGAAGAAAACCAGCGATCTGATTCCCCTTTGCCACCCGCTGATGCTGACCGGCGTCAAAGTCGAACTCAGTGCTGAAGGCGAAGACACCGTGCGCATCGTTACCCGCTGCAAATTGTCCGGGCAGACCGGTGTGGAAATGGAAGCATTGACCGCCGCCAGCGTTGCCGCCCTGACCATTTATGACATGTGCAAAGCCGTCGATCGTGGCATGACCATCGAAAGCGTGCGCCTGCTGGAGAAAGTCGGCGGCAAGAGCGGGCACTTTCAAGCGGAGCAGCCATGAACCTGACCGTGAAGTTTTTTGCCCGTTACCGTGAAGCGCTGGGCGTGGATTCGGTAAAGGTTGAGGGCGATTTCGCCACCGTCGACGACGTGCGGGCATTGTTGGCACAACGCGATGGCGCCGAGGTGCTGAGCGAGCAGAACCTGATGTGTGCACGCAACGAAGACCTCTGCCAGCTCGACGAGCCTGTGGTTGATGGCGACGAAGTGGCGTTTTTCCCCACCGTGACGGGAGGCTGAGCCATGGCGATTCGCGTGCAAGCCACACCGTTCGATCCGGGCGCTGAAGTCAACGCGATGCACGCGGCCAATGTCGGCGTCGGCGCGGTGGTGAGTTTCGTCGGCTATGTGCGCGACTTCAATGACGGACTGGATGTGGCGGGGATGTTCCTCGAACACTATCCGGGCATGACCGAAAAAGCCCTCGGCAAGATCGCCATCGAAGCCGAACAGCGCTGGCCGCTGCTGAAGCTGGAAGTGCTGCATCGCATCGGTGCACTGGAACCGGGTGAGCCGATCGTGTTTGTCGGCGCCGCCAGTGCCCATCGCCAGGCCGCATTCGATGCCTGCGCTTTCGTCATGGACTACCTGAAAACCCGTGCACCGTTCTGGAAGAAAGAAAACACCAGCGATGGCCCGCGTTGGGTTGAAGGGCGGGACAGTGATCATGCCGCGGCGGATCGCTGGAAAAAGTAAGTCTTGTAGCGCCCTTCAGTAAGCCTTCGCGAGCAAGCTCGCTCCCACATTGGATCTTCATGAACGCAGATATTGTGTTCGCTACAGATCCCCTGTGGGAGCGAGCCTGCTCGCGAAAGCGTCATCTGCATCACCAAAATCCTCCTGCCTGGCCCGATTGACGGCATGTACATATAAGTCCAGTATGGATTTCCAAGTACAAAAAATCCCATCTGTTTTTCAGCTCTTTCTTCTGTCTTGCCAAACCAACAACAACCTGCGAGAGAACGAACATGAAGAAACTCCCCCTCATCACCGGTCTGGCCCTCAGCCTGTTAGCCTCAGCCAGCGCGTTCGCCGCCGAACAAACCCTGCGCATCGGCATCGAAGCCGCTTACCCGCCATTTGCGTCGAAAACCGATAAAGGCGAAATCGTCGGTTTCGACTACGACATCGGCAACGCCCTGTGCGCGCAGATGAAGGTCAAGTGCGTGTGGGTTGAAGGTGAGTTTGATGGTCTGATCCCTTCGCTGAAAGTGAAGAAAATCGACATGGCGCTGTCATCGATGACCATCAACGAAGACCGCAAGAAGTCGGTGGATTTCACCCACAAGTACTACTTCACTTCGTCGCGACTGGTGATGAAGGAAGGCGCAACGGTCGATGACCAGTACGCCAGCCTCAAGGGCAAGAACGTCGGCGTGCAGCGCGCAACGACTACTGACCGTTATGCCACCGAGGTGTTCGAGCCGAAGGGCATCAACGTCAAGCGCTACAGCAACAACGAAGAGATCTACATGGATCTGGCGGCGGGGCGGCTGGATGCGATTTTTGCCGACACTATTCCGCTCAATGACTTTCTGTCGATGCCGCGGGGCAAGGGTTATGCGTTTGTCGGGCCTGAGTTGAAGGATCCGAAGTACGTGGGCGAGGGCGCGGGGATTGCGGTGCGCAAGGGTAATGCCGAACTGGTCAGCCAGTTGAATGGCGCGATTGATGGCATTCGTGCGAGTGGCGAGTACCAGAAGATTTCCGAGAAGTATTTCAAGTCCGATATCTACGGCGACTGATAGTCCGCTATCGCGAGCAGGCTCACTCCTACATTTGGAATGCGTTCCCCCTGTAGGAGTGAGCCTGCTCGCGATGGCGTCAGAGAAATCACCGCAAATCTCTAGCCCTTCATTTCCTTCAAATGCTTGTACACCGTCGCCCGCCCCATATTCAGCACATTGGCCACATAGTTCGAGGCGCTCTTGCCCTTGAACGCGCCTTCGGCGTGCAGCGCCAGCACCAGCTCACGTTTGTGATCGCGGGTCAGCACATTCAGGCTCAATTGCCGCTCGCGCAGCCAAGCGTGGAGGAAGGTGTTGATGCGCTCCTGCCAGTCATCACGAAACAGTGAGTCCGGTTGCGGGATCAGTTTGCTCGGCGACAGAAACAGGTCCAGCGCCGCCTTGGCGTTCTCGAACAGCGAAATATTCAGATTGATGCACAGCACCGCCAGCGGCAGGCCTTCACTGTCGCGCAGGACGCTGCTCAGGCTGCGGATCTTCTGGCCATCCCAATTGAGCTTTTCGTACGGGCCGATATTGCGGTCGCTGACATCCTCGCTGAGCATGTCTTCCAGTGACGAGTCGTCACCGATCTCACGCTTGGACAGGTTGTTGGCGATGTAATCGACCTTCTGTGTGCGCAGGTCGTGCAGCACCACTTCGGCGTGCGGAAAGAACAGTGTGGCGATGGCATCGGCGATGGCGCGGAAGTTATCCAGCGCCGGGTCGAATTCAGGGGCGGTCATGACAGTGGAGCTCCAGGCAGCGTCAACGCCCCCGTGATCAGGAGGCGCTGCGAGTGTGCCGCAATCCGTTGGGCGCGTCATCCGGATGGACGATCAGGCGAGGCGGGCAGGCGAGAGCATGGCGCTGCTCAGACCGAAGTTACGCAAGTGCTCGGGCAGTGGCTGACCACGCACCAACTCCGCGCTGGCCTGGCCCATCGCTGGCGAAGTCTGGATGCCATAACCACCTTGCGCCGCGACCCAGAACAGCCCCGGCACCTGCGGATCGAAACCGCTGAGCAGATCACCGTCGCCGACGAAACTGCGCAGCCCGGCCCAGGTGCGGGTCGGGCGGCGGATGGTCAGCGTGGTGGCTTCTTCGATCTGGTAAATGCCCATGGCGATATCCAGTTCTTCCGGCTGCACATCGTGGGGTTCGACCGGGTCGGCGTTGGCCGGCGAGCCGAGGAACATGCCAGCGTCGGGTTTCATATAGAAGGACTCGTCGAGGCTCACCAGCATCGGCCAGTGATGAATGTCGACGCCTTCGGGGCCGGCGAAGATGAATGCGGCGCGGCGTTTCGGTTGCAAGCCCAAGGGCTTGGCGCCGGCCAGTGCACCGATCTTGTCGGCCCAGGCGCCGGCGGCGTTGATGATTACCGGTGCGCTGAAGGTCTGGCCGTTTGTTTGTACGTGCCAGAGGCCGTCGGCGTCGCGGTTCAGGCCGAGTACTTCGCAGTCGGTATGCACTTCGCCGTTGTTGCGACGGATGCCGCGCAGGTAGCCCTGATGCAGGGCATCGGTGTCGATGTCGCTGGCGCTCGGGTCGTAGATCGCACCATGGACTTTTTCCCGGCGCAGGATCGGCAGGCGTGCGCAGGCTTCGTCGGCGCTGAGCAATTGCATCTCCGGCACGGTGGCTTTGGCGCTGAGGTATTGGTTGTTGAGTTCGGCAGAGTCGCCGGTGAAATCCACGGTCATTTCGCCGCGCGGGGTCAGCAGCGGGTGTTCGCAGAAGCCGGCCGGCGGATGATCGAAAAACTCGCGGCTGGCCTGGGTCAGTGCACGTACCTGCGGTGTGCCATAGGCTGCAGTGAACAGCGCGGCGGAGCGCCCGGTGGAGTGATAGGCCGGGTGCGATTCACGTTCGAGCACGATCACTTTGCCGTGCGGCGACAACCAGAAACCGCTGGAAGCGCCGGCAATTCCGCCGCCGATGATGATGAAATCTGCCTGGCTCATGAGGTTCTCCAGTGAGTAAGCAATATCCAATAGTTCGCTATCCCCTGTAGGAGTGAGCCTGCTCGCGATAGCGGTGTATCAGGCAACAATAATGCTGAATGTAAGACCGCATTCGCGAGCAGGCTCGCTCCTACAGGGGATTTGTGGTGTTAGTGGGTTAAGTGATAAACCGCATTGGCCAGGGCGATGTCTTCCAAGCCAAGGCCGATTGAACGGAAAAACACGTGACGATCGTAATCGGGGCGCTGGACTTTCTCGCTGAGCAAGTCGGCGAGATCGCCGACAATCAAATCCTTGCTCCAGCCATGCTGTTCACTGGCAATCAGCATCTCACCCGCCGACCCCGGAGTGGTCAGACGATAGTCACAGAACACCTGCATGTCGTTGAGGCTCTGCGGCGGCACTTCGTGGGCACGTGGGGCGTTGGTGCTGATCGAGGTGATCAGGGCCGGTTTGCTCAGCGCGGCAGGATCGATCACCGGGCCGGGGGACGAGGTACACAGCATGATCACATCAGCCTCGGCAATGGCCGCTTCACGGCTATCGGCAATTTTCAGATTGGGCGTGATGGCTTTCAACAGTGCCTGGGTTTGCGCGTCGGCGGACAGGCTTGGCGAATACAGGCTGATGCTCTGCCAGTCACGCAGCGATTTCACGTAGTGCAAATGCGCCTGGGCAACCTTGCCGCTACCAATGATTGCCAGTCGCGTGGCATTGACCGGAGCGAGGGTGTCGACCGCCACGGCCGTGGTCGCGGCGGTGCGCGCGGTGGTCAGTTCACCGGCATCGCAGAGCAGCAGCGGTTGGCCGGTTTTCATCGACATCAGCAGCGTCCACGCCGTCACCAACGGGCCTTGCTCGCGAACGATGTAGGGCGAGGTCTTTACGCCGTAAACGCCGTCTTCAGCCAGCACGCCCAGGTAGTTGATGAAGTCACCTGCACCTTGAGGAAACTCCACCAGTTGTTGCGCCGGTTGCACGGCATTACCCGCCGCAAGATCGCGAAACAGTTTGCGCAGAATCTGCGGCACGTCGATGCGCATCAGAAGCTCGCGGGCCTGATGCTGGTCGATCACGTAGGGCGTACTGGACATGTCAGGCTCCGGAGTCTGTATTTAAACTAATTTGTCCATTATGGACATTTAGTTTTCTCTCGCAAGCACCTGATCAAACACCGGGCGAAAAAAAAGCGCAGTCCGTTGCCGGCTGCGCTTCTTTTATTCGTATCGCTTACTGCGGACGCTTGCGCTCAACCGCACGCAGCAGGTGCGTCGGTGGCGTTTCGCAGCTGATCTTGCGACCGAGCTTCTCTTCGATGGACGGCAACTGGTAGGAGTCGTCCTCACCGGCGAAGCTGATCGACACGCCATCGGCGCCAGCACGACCGGTCCGGCCGATGCGGTGCACGTAGTCGTCCGGGACTTCCGGCAGGGTGAAGTTGATCACGTGGCTGATGCCGTCGATGTGGATGCCGCGACCGGCTACATCGGTGGCGACCAGTACGCGAATCTTGCCTTCGCGGAAACCTTCCAGAGTCTTGATGCGCTTGTGCTGCGGCACGTCGCCGGACAACTGCGCAGCGTTCACACCGTCGCGCACCAGACGCTCTTCGATACGGCGGACTTCGTCCTTGCGGTTGGCGAAGACCATCACCCGCTCCCAGCCATTATCGTTGACCAGGTTGTAGAGCAATTTGTACTTGTCGGCACCGGCCACGGCGTAGATGTGTTGCTCGACGTTTTCGTTGGCGACGTTGGTGATTTCGATTTCGACGATCGACGGATCGGTCGTCCACTGCTTGGCGAGGTTCATCACATCTTCGGTGAAGGTCGCGGAGAACAGCAGGGTCTGGCGTTCGCTTTTCGGCGGCGTCTGGCGAATGATCTGGCGCACTTGCGGGATGAAACCCATGTCGAGCATGCGGTCGGCTTCGTCCAGCACCATCACTTCGACCATGTCCAGATGCACGTCGCCGCGCTGGTTGAAGTCGAGCAGGCGGCCCGGGGTGGCGACGAGAATGTCGCAGTGACGCGCTTCGAGGTGTTTGAGCTGCTTGTCGAAATCCATACCGCCAACGAAGGTCATGACGTTGAGGCCGGTGTACTTGGTCAGGTCGGCGGCGTCCTTGGCGATCTGCACCACCAGCTCACGGGTCGGCGCGATGATCAGCGCACGAGGTTCGCCCATGTAGCGTTCTTTCGGCGGCGGCGTTTGCAGCAGTTGAGTAATGATCGAGATCAGGAACGCGGCGGTTTTGCCGGTACCGGTCTGCGCGCGACCAATGGCGTCTTTGCCGGCGAGGGTGAAGCCCAGCACCTGCGCCTGGATCGGCGTGCAATACGGGAAGCCCAGATCCTGAATGGCGTGCATCAGTTCTGGAGCGAGTTTGAAATCGTGAAAGCGGGTTTTGCCTTCTTGTGGCTCGACGACGAAATCTTCGAGTTTCCACGGAATGACCGATGCCTTGGGCTTCGGTTCGCGACGCGGTCTGGCCGGTTTCGGCTCGTCACTGCGCGCAGGCTCGGCGGCGATGGGCGCGGCCGGAGCGGGTTGCGGGTCTTGCTTCGGTGCTGCTACGGCAGCGGGGCGGTCGGCCTGGGGCGCATCGTGGCGATGACCGGGGGCGTGCGACGGCGCACTGGGAACTGGCGCGAGCTGCTCAGCCTCGCTTTTACCGAACATTTTCTTGAGTGCTTCGAGCACGGTCATCTCATCAATTGGTTAAGGAATGTACGCCGGCCAGTGTAATGCAAGAAACGGGCGCGGCGTAGTGTGATGATCAAAGGGCAGGCATTGCTGGCGTGATCAGCGCAGACGTTCGCTCAACCAAACGCCAATGTCGCGAATTTCCTCGGGTAACACTTCGTGCTCCATTGGGTATTCCTGCCATGTCACGGTGACACCATGCTTCACCAAATGCTCATAGGCACTGCGGCCCATCGAGTTCTGCACCACGCCATCGAACTGGCCGTGCAGGCATAGCGCGGGAATCCGCTGCTGACTGGCTGAAAGCTCCATCTCATCATTGAAAGTCGGCGCATACGTCGACAACGCCAGCACACCACCCAACGGCCCCTGCCATTTCAAGAAAACAGTGTGCAAAACCACGGCGCCACCCTGGGAAAAACCGGCGAGGAAAATCCGCGAGGCGTCTATTCCGCTGGCGCGCTCGTTTTCGATCAATTCGATGATGCGATCCGCCGACGCTTCCAGCTCATCACGATCGATCGCCCGCGCCGGGCTCATGGCTTTAATGTCGTACCAGCTCGGCATGGCATATCCGCCATTTATCGTCACCGGACGAGTCGGCGCCTGCGGCAGCACGAAGCGCGTGCTCAACAGGCTTTCCTGCAACGCTTCCGCCACCGGCAGGAAATCGTAGCGGTCGGCGCCGAGGCCGTGCAGCCAGATCACGCAGGCGTCTGCGGGCTTAACAGGCTGAAGAATCAAGGGCTCGGTCATGTCTGCTCCAAATATGTGCGGGCGCTCTCATTAAGTGCGTGATTCGAGTGCGCGCCCGGTTGATCCGTTAAGAAGATGTCGCAAGGGTACAAGTTTTGCTCTTGACCTGTCGCCGAATCGATTCCGCGACAGGTGTGGTACGGGCTTTGCTATGGAAGGTTTTGTACGAAACGTCCTACGCGTGGCGGTAACACTATCAGTGTACGACCCGCGACGGGATGGCAAAGAATCCGGTGATGGATGTTCGCCAATGGCCGCTACGGGCGCAGCGAACGTGAAAGGGCTACAGCCCGTTCGGCCGATTGGTGAGAAGTGAGTTGTCCATTATGTGGATTTTCTCCTACTAGACTCATAGCGAAGGTCTTACGTCGGTTGACCCCAAAAAAAGCCAACACGGGTCAACAACGCCTCAAAAGGGTGCGACTGGACTCAAGCTCCGACACAACAAGAGCAAAACTGGAGGTTTGAATGAAGATGTTGAAATCCACCCTGGCCATCGTGACTGCAGCAACAGTACTCGGTGTCAGCGGGTTCGCTCAGGCGGGTGCAACCCTGGATGCAGTGCAAAAGAAAGGTTTCGTGCAGTGTGGCGTGAGCGACGGTCTGCCGGGCTTCTCGGTTCCGGACGCGACCGGCAAGATCCTCGGGATTGATGCTGACGTCTGCCGCGCTGTGGCCGCTGCCGTATTCGGCGACGCGACCAAGGTCAAATTCAGTCAGTTGAACGCCAAGGAGCGCTTCACCGCGCTGCAATCGGGCGAGATCGACATCCTGTCGCGTAACACCACCATGACCAGTTCGCGTGACGCGGGCATGGGCCTGAAATTCCCGGGCTTCATTACCTACTACGACGGCATCGGCTTCCTGGTGAACAACAAGCTGGGCGTGAAGAGTGCCAAAGAGCTGGACGGTGCAACTATCTGCATCCAGGCCGGTACCACCACCGAGCTGAACGTTTCCGACTACTTCCGTGGCAACGGTCTGAAATACACCCCGATCACTTTCGACACCTCCGATGAAAGCGCCAAATCGCTGGAATCCGGTCGTTGCGACGTGCTGACCTCCGACAAGTCCCAGCTGTTCGCCCAGCGCTCCAAGCTGGCCTCGCCGAAGGACTACGTGGTTCTGCCGGAAACCATTTCCAAAGAACCGCTGGGCCCGGTCGTACGTAACGGCGACGACGAGTGGCTGGCGATCGTGCGTTGGGTTGGCTACGCGCTGCTCAACACCGAAGAAGCCGGCATCACTTCGAAGAACGTCGAAGCTGAAGCCAAGTCGACCAAGAACCCGGACGTCGCCCGTATGCTCGGCGCTGACGGCGAGTACGGCAAAGACCTGAAACTGCCGAAAGACTGGGTTGTGCAGATCGTCAAACAAGTCGGCAACTACGGTGAAATCTTCGAGAAAAACCTCGGCAAGAGCACTCCGCTGGAAATCGACCGCGGCTTGAACGCCCTGTGGAACAACGGCGGCATTCAGTACGCACCACCAGTGCGCTAATGGTTCTATCACCCGGCGGGCCAACCGCCGGGTGATGTTCTTGTTCCATTTCTTCCGGGGCACTTCATGCAAAATTCAATCGGCGCACCAAAGCAGAGGCTCAGCCTCAGCGATCCACGAGTGCGTGCGTGGCTATTCCAGATCATCACCGTTGTGGCGGTGGTCTCGCTGGGCTGGTACTTGTTCGACAATACGCAAACCAACCTTCAGCACCGGGGCATTACCTCCGGTTTTGGCTTTCTGGAGCGCAGTGCCGGTTTCGGCATCGCTCAACACCTGATCGACTACACCGAAGCGGACAGCTATGCCCGCGTCTTTGTCATCGGTCTTCTCAATACCCTGTTGGTGACGGTGATCGGCGTGATTCTGGCGACGATTCTCGGTTTCATCATCGGTGTAGCGCGGCTGTCGCAGAACTGGATCATCAGCAAACTGGCGACGGTGTATGTGGAAGTGTTCCGCAACATTCCGCCGCTGCTGCAGATTCTGTTCTGGTACTTCGCGGTATTCCTGACCATGCCGGGGCCGCGCAACAGCCATAATTTCGGCGACACCTTCTTCGTCAGCAGCCGTGGCCTGAACATGCCAGCCGCGCTGGCGGCTGATGGTTTCTGGGCGTTCGTGCTCAGCATCGTGGTGGCCATTGTCGGCATCGTGCTGATGACGCGCTGGGCCAACAAGCGCTTTGAAGAAACCGGCGTACCGTTTCACAAGTTCTGGGTGGGGCTGGCGATTCTGCTGGTGATCCCGGCGTTGTGCGCATTGATCTTCGGCGCACCGCTGCATTGGGAAATGCCCGAGCTCAAAGGCTTCAACTTTGTTGGCGGCTGGGTGCTGATCCCGGAACTGCTTGCCTTGACCCTGGCCCTGACCGTGTACACCGCGGCGTTCATCGCCGAGATCGTGCGTTCGGGGATCAAGTCGGTCAGCCATGGCCAGACTGAGGCGGCGCGTTCCCTCGGCCTGCGCAACGGTCCGACCCTGCGCAAGGTGATCATTCCGCAAGCCCTGCGCGTGATCATTCCGCCGCTGACCAGCCAATACCTGAACCTGGCGAAAAACTCTTCGCTGGCGGCCGGTATCGGTTATCCGGAAATGGTGTCGCTGTTCGCGGGCACGGTGCTTAACCAGACCGGCCAGGCGATCGAGGTGATTGCCATCACCATGAGCGTGTACCTGGCGATCAGTATCAGCATTTCCCTGCTGATGAACTGGTACAACAAGCGCATTGCGCTGATCGAGCGGTAAGGAAAAGCGCATGAGTACTCATACTTTCAAACCTGACATGCCCCCACCGAACAGCAGCATCGGCGTGGTGGCGTGGATGCGCGCGAACATGTTCTCCAGCTGGCTCAACACCCTGCTGACGCTGTTTGCGTTCTACCTGATCTACCTCGTGGTGCCGCCGATCCTCAGCTGGGCGATTGTCGATGCCAACTGGGTCGGCACCACCCGCGCCGACTGCACCAAGGAAGGCGCCTGCTGGGTGTTCATTCAGCAGCGTTTCGGCCAGTTCATGTACGGCTACTACCCGACGGAACTGCGCTGGCGTGTCGACCTGACCGTGTGGCTGGCGGTGATCGGTGCAGCGCCATTGTTCATCTCGCGTGTGCCGCGTAAAGCGATCTACGGGCTGAGCTTCCTGGTGCTTTACCCGATCATTGCTTTCACCCTGTTGCACGGCGGTTTCGGCCTGACCAACGTGGCGACCAGCCAGTGGGGCGGCCTGATGCTGACTCTGGTGATCGCCACAGTCGGTATTGCCGGTGCGTTGCCGCTGGGGATTGTGCTGGCGCTGGGTCGACGTTCGAACATGCCGGCGATTCGTGTGGTCTGCGTGACCTTTATCGAATTCTGGCGCGGCGTGCCGTTGATCACGGTGCTGTTCATGTCTTCGGTGATGCTGCCGCTGTTCCTGCCGGAAGGCATGAACTTCGACAAACTGCTGCGGGCACTGATCGGCGTGATCCTGTTCCAGTCGGCCTATGTCGCCGAAGTGGTGCGCGGTGGTCTGCAAGCGATCCCCAAAGGTCAGTACGAAGCAGCTGCAGCGATGGGCCTCGGTTACTGGCGCTCGATGGGCCTGGTGATCCTGCCGCAAGCCCTGAAGCTGGTCATTCCCGGCATCGTCAACACCTTCATTGCGCTGTTCAAGGACACCAGCCTTGTGATCATCATCGGCCTGTTTGACCTGCTCAACAGCGTCAAGCAAGCCGCTGCCGATCCGAAATGGCTGGGCATGGCCACCGAAGGCTACGTGTTCGCCGCCCTGGTGTTCTGGATTTTCTGTTTTGGTATGTCGCGCTATTCCATGCATCTGGAACGCAAGCTCGACACTGGCCACAAGCGTTAGGAGTTCTCTGTAAATGAGCGAAGCAATCAAAAAGCCTGCAGGTCCTGAAGGCATTATTCAGATGCAGGGCGTCAACAAGTGGTACGGCCAGTTCCACGTGCTGAAAGACATCAACCTCAACGTCAAACAGGGCGAGCGTATCGTCCTGTGCGGCCCGTCGGGTTCCGGTAAATCGACGACGATTCGTTGCCTCAATCGTCTGGAAGAACATCAGCAGGGCCGCATCGTCGTTGATGGCGTGGAACTGACCAACGACCTCAAGCAGATCGAAGCGATCCGCCGTGAAGTCGGCATGGTGTTCCAGCACTTCAACCTGTTCCCGCACCTGACCATTTTGCAGAACTGCACCCTGGCACCAATGTGGGTACGCAAGATGCCCAAGCGCAAGGCCGAGGAAATCGCCATGCATTATCTGGAACGCGTACGCATTCCGGAGCAGGCGCACAAATTCCCGGGACAACTGTCCGGTGGTCAGCAGCAGCGTGTGGCGATTGCTCGCGCCCTGTGCATGAAACCGAAAATCATGCTGTTCGACGAACCGACTTCAGCGCTCGATCCGGAGATGGTGAAGGAAGTACTCGACACCATGATCGGTCTGGCTGAAGACGGCATGACCATGCTTTGCGTGACCCACGAAATGGGCTTTGCCCGTACCGTGGCCAATCGCGTGATCTTCATGGACAAGGGTGAGATCGTTGAGCAGGCGGCGCCGAATGACTTCTTCGATAATCCGCAGAACGAGCGGACAAAGTTGTTCTTGAGTCAGATTTTGCATTGATGGTTTGTGTGTGAATCAAACCCGGCCTTGTGCCGGGTTTGATTTTTTGTGGGTCAGGAGGCGGTGAGAGGTTCTTGTTCTTTGTGCTCAGTGAACTTGAAAGCGCCTCTTAAATCAGCCCCTTCGGCCAAGACTCTCGCGTCGGCAAGCAAGTGTGGATAGCGATCCAGCAGACGCATGAGCAGCATCAATGCTTTCGGCGGAAGTATCTCGCCGCGTTCGTATCGTGAAAATGCGTTGTGCCCGCCCCCTGAAAGCAATTGCACCGTTTCCTTTTGCGTCAGGTGCAGTTTGCGACGGATCTTTTTCATTTCGTCACCGACCATTTTTCTACAGGCGATAACGAGTTCATCGCATGCGTCGGAATACCGCTGCCCGCACTCATCGTCCAATTCGACCTCACCGCACTTCTGGCACTCCCAGCCCGACAAATCGTCGATCCGACGCTCCATTCCCTTGGCGCTCAGGGTTTCGCCTCGACCCTTGAAATGCACCATGCCTTCCGGAGCGCCGCAACTGACACACTGCTGCGTATTCATGAATGGTTCTCCTTGAAAGAGATCACGGGTGGGCGCCTGTCGTAGTGATATGACACCTTGATGTAAATCTCCAAACCATGTGATTGGATGTGATAGACGTCTTGCCACATACGGTGATCGTCAAAAGTCGTCATCGATTTGTACAACATGCTGCGCTGCAGTTTGAGAACGATTTCTTGCATCTCTTCGAGAGTGAGTTTGAGTGCAGTGCCGGTTTTTCTTGCCGTGTGCGCGAAAGCCCTCCAGCCAAGTCGCCTGACATCCGCCTTGATCACCGCCAAGTCGTAATGGGGTGTGTTCTTTTCCATAAGAAACCAAAACCCTGTCCCTGAAATTACCCTTAAAGGGTAATTTTGACTAATCGAAAATACCGCTTCATGTGTCTCCGATTGACCCTAGGTAGTTGCCGTCCTACACGGGTCTGACTAACATGTCAGAAAATTCATCCTATGATTGGATGAAAGGGCGAATCCTATGTCAGACATTTCTCCACTCATTAAGCGATCTTTGGTCGATCAGGCCTTGGATCAACTTCGTCAGCGCATCAACAGCGGCGCCTGGCAGGTCGGCGAGCGTTTGCCGACCGAACCCGAGCTGTGCGCCGAACTGGGCATCAGCCGCAATACCGTGCGCGAGGCCATGCGCGTGCTGGCGTTTTCCGGGCTGATCGAGATTCGTCAGGGCGACGGCAGTTACCTGCGCGCAGTGATCGATCCGATGGATACCCTGAAAGCGCTGTCGCAATGCTCGCTGGAACAGGCGCGGGAAACCCGCCACATCCTCGAAGTCGAGGCCATCGGCCTTGCGGCGTTACGTCGTACCGACGAAGACCTCGTCGCATTGCGCGAAGCTCTTGGCACCAGCGGCAGCCACTACCACGGCGATCTCGACACCTACATCGCCTGCGATCTGGTGTTCCACCGCCGTCTGGTCGACGCCGCGCACAACCCGACCCTCAGCGAGTTGTATCGCTATTTCTCCAGCATCGTCGGCGCGCAATTGCGCCAGACCCTGAACATCGTCCCGCGCCGTCAGGAAGTGTTCGACCTGCACATCGAGTTGCTTGATGCGGTCGAGCAACGCGACCCGGAACGGGCCAAAGCCTTGTCGAGGCAGTTGATCAATGAACCTTGAAACCGAGAAAACCATGTCCCGCAGTGAGATATCCACAACCCCGAAACGTACGGCAGAACTTGAAGAGCTGCTGATCGACGCCGAGGCTGACGACGAGCAGGTGCAACAAAGCCATCCGCTGGTGAAGCGCCCGTGGCTGTTGTTGCTGGGGCTGATTCTGGTGGCGCTGAATTTGCGTCCAGCGCTATCGAGCATGGCGCCGCTGCTCAGCGACGTGTCGAAAAGTCTCGGTTTATCGGCGGCTCAGGCCGGTTTGCTGACCACGTTGCCGGTGTTGTGCCTCGGTTTGTTTGCGCCGCTGGCACCGATTCTGGCGCGGCGTTTTGGCGCTGAACGGGTGGTGCTGGGGATTCTGCTGGCGCTCGCCGGCGGGATTATTCTGCGCAGCAACTTCGGTGAAATCGGCCTGTTCGCCGGCAGCGTATTGGGCGGTGCGAGCATCGGCATCATCGGCGTGCTGCTGCCGGGGATCGTCAAGCGCGACTTCGCCAAACACGCCGGCACCATGACCGGCGTCTACACCATGGCGCTGTGTCTGGGCGCAGCGATGGCGGCCGGTTCCAGCGTGCCGTTGAGTGAACACTTCGGTCACAGCTGGGCGATGGGCCTGGGCTTCTGGGTGATTCCGGCGTTGGTTGCAGCGGTGTTCTGGCTGCCGCAAGTCGGGCAGAAACATGGCGCGCACAACGTCGCCTATCGCGTGCGCGGCCTGCTGCGTGATCCGCTGGCCTGGCAGGTGACCTTGTACATGGGCCTGCAATCGTCGCTGGCCTACATCGTCTTCGGCTGGTTGCCGTCGATCCTGATTGGTCGCGGCCTGACGCCAACTCAGGCCGGTCTGGTGTTGTCCGGTTCGGTGATCATTCAACTTGCCAGCTCGTTGGCCGCGCCTTGGCTGGCGACCCGTGGCAAGGATCAGCGTCTGGCAATTGTCGTGGTCATGGCGCTGACCCTTGGCGGTCTGTTCGGCTGCCTGTACGCGCCGATCGAAGGCCTGTGGGGCTGGGCGATTTTGCTGGGTCTGGGGCAGGGCGGTACGTTCAGTCTGGCGTTGACGTTGATTGTGCTGCGCTCGCGCGATTCCCATGTCGCGGCGAACCTGTCGAGCATGTCCCAGGGTTTCGGTTACACGCTGGCGTCGATGGGGCCGTTCGCAGTCGGCGTGGTGCATGACTGGACCGGCGGCTGGAATGCCGTGGGCTGGATCTTCGGGATTATTGGCACAGGTGCGATCATTGCTGGCCTCGGTGCCGGGCGCGCGCTGTACGTGCAAGTGCAAAGCGAGAAGATCTGAATGCACTGATTTTAAATGCGGGAGCGAGCCTGCTCGCGAAGGCGATTTTACATTCAATATCTGTGTCGACTGACACGCCGCTTTCGCGAGCAGGCTCGCTCCCACATGGGTTTTGCGTGCTGCAGGTATTCGGTGTGCGAATGCCGATAGTGTTTCTGCGCATTGCAGATTATCGTGCTGGCAATCTGTACCTATCTTGGAGATTGCCCATGAGCGAAGCCCACGCCGCGTTGATCACCCGCTTCTACCAGGCCTTCCAGCGCCTGGACGCCGAAGCCATGGCCGCCTGCTACACCGATGACGTAGTGTTCAGCGACCCGGCCTTCGGCGAACTGCGCGGGCGCGATGCCGGCGACATGTGGCGCATGCTCACCACCCGCGCCAAGGATTTCTCGCTGACCTTCGACAATGTCCGCGCCGATGAGCGCAGCGGCGGCGCGCATTGGGTCGCGACCTACCTGTTCAGCCAGACCGGCAACGTCGTGGTCAACGATATCCAGGCCCGCTTCGTGTTCCGTGACGGCAAGATCTGCGAGCACCACGATCACTTCGACCTGTGGCGCTGGTCGCGTCAGGCGCTGGGTTTCAAGGGCCTGCTGCTGGGCTGGACGCCGTTGGTGCGCAACGCCGTGCGTGCACAGGCATTGAAGGGACTGAAGGCATTTCAGGCCGGTCGCTGATAAGATCGCCGCCTGTTTCCTACACGTCTTGATCCCGAAGTGACCAGTCTTAGCGAAAAATCTGTCGATGTCGCCGAACCGGTGAGCAAGTCCTGGTTCGTCTACCTCGTTCGCGCCGCCAATGGTTCGTTGTACTGCGGGATCAGCGATGATCCGGTGCGCCGTTTCGCCAAGCATCAAAGCGGCAAAGGCGCGCGGTTCTTCCTCTCCAGCCCTGCGATGGCGCTGGTCTACACCGAGCTGTGCCGCGACAAAAGCGATGCGCTGCGTCAGGAACGCTTGATCAAAAAACTCAGGAAGAGCGCCAAGGAATGTCTGGTTGCGTCTTATCAATCTGACTGATTGGTTCCCATCAGGCAGATCTGTAGGCTGCTAAGCAAATGCACGCTAAGCTGCCAGCTCACTATCTGAGCGGCGGAGCCGAGCATGTCCGAGTTGATTCTGCATCATTACCCGACCTCCCCATTTGCCGAGAAGGCCCGCCTGCTGCTGGGCTTCAAAGGCTTGTCGTGGCGCTCGGTGCACATCTCGCCGGTGATGCCGAAACCGGATCTCACCGCGCTGACGGGTGGCTACCGCAAGACACCTGTATTGCAGATCGGTGCTGACATCTATTGCGACACATCGTTAATCGCGCGGCGCCTGGAGCAGGAAAAGGCGTTGCCGGCGTTCTTTCCCGAGGGCCAGGAATTCACCGCCGCCAGTTTTGCCACGTGGGCTGACTCGGTGGTGTTTCAACATGCGGTGAGCCTGGTGTTTCAGCCGGAATCGGTGGCGGTGCGTTTCGCCAAGCTGCCGCCGGAAGCGATCAAGGCTTTTATTGCCGACCGTGCCGGTCTGTTCAGTGGTGGCAGCGCCACGCGTTTGTCTGCCGAACAGGCCAAGCATCAATGGCCGACGATCATGGCGCGTCTGGAGCAGCAGTTGCAGCGCGAGCAGGGCGACTTCCTGTTCGGCGAACCGTCGATTGCCGACTTCGCGCTGGCGCATCCGCTGTGGTTCCTCAAGGCTACGCATGTCACGGCTCCACTGGTGGATGAGTATCCGGCAGTTTCGGCCTGGTTGGGACGAGTGCTGGGCTTTGGCCATGGCGCAGCCAGTGCGATGACGTCGGAAGAGGCGCTTGAGATTGCACGCAACGCGACACCGGCGGCATTGCCGGATGAGCAGTTCGTGGATCCGAATGGGTTCAAGGCCGGGCAGCAGGTGGCGATCGCCGCGACGGATTACGGGGTTGATCCGGTGGTGGGTGAGTTGCTGTTTGCCGGTCGCGAAGAGTTGATCATTCGTCGCGAAGACGAGCGTGGCGGCGTGGTGCATGTGCACTTCCCGCGTTTCGGTTTCCGCATCGAGGCCAGGTAAAAGCAAAAGATCGCAGCCTGCGGCAGCTCCTACACAAATCTTATGTAGGAGCTGCCGCAGGCTGCGATCTTTTGATCTTGCTGTTATTTCAGAGCGGCGAGAATCTCGTCCGGGTCAAACCCGCGAATCAACGTGCCGTTAACGTCGATCAGCGGAATCCCGCGCCCCCCCAATGCCTCATACGCCTTGCGTGCCTCGGCATCCTTCTCGATATCGAATTCCTTGAAGGGAATCCCCTTGCTGTCGAGAAAGCGTTTGGTCTGCTTGCAGTAGCCGCACCAGTCGGTGGCGTAGAGCACGACGTTAGCCTGCGCGCGCGTCTGCTCTGCAACCATCTGTGAGGGGTTGAACACCCGCTCGATCTTGCCCCAGTTCTGATAAACCACGACCACCAGCAAAACCAGCGCGACCTTCTTCAGCACGTTGCCGAGCATCAGTTACGCCGCTTCAGCTGATCGGTGAGCGACGTTGGCAGGCCTTTGATCACCAGGGTGCCAGCCTCTTCGTCGTATTCGATCTTCGAGCCCAGCAGGTGCGCTTCAAAGCTGATCGACAGGCCTTCGGCGCGGCCGGTGAAGCGGCGGAATTGATTCAGGGTGCGTTTGTCCGCCGGAATCTCTGGCGACAGGCCGTAGTCCTTGTTGCGAATGTGATCGTAAAAGGCTTTCGGGCGTTCTTCGTCGATCAGCTCCGACAACTCTTCGAGGCCCATCGGTTCGCCGAGTTTGGCCTGGCTGCTGGCGTAATCGACCAGGGTTTTGGTCTTCTCGCGAGCGGACTCTTCGGGCAGGTCTTCGCTCTCGACGAAGTCACTGAACGCCTTGAGCAGCGTGCGCGTCTCGCCCGGGCCGTCGACGCCTTCCTGGCAGCCGATGAAGTCGCGGAAGTATTCCGAAACCTTCTTGCCGTTCTTGCCCTTGATGAACGAGATGTACTGCTTGGACTGCTTGTTGTTCTGCCACTCGGAGACGTTGATACGCGCCGCCAGGTGCAGTTGGCCGAGGTCGAGGTGGCGCGATGGGGTCACGTCCAGCTCATCGGTCACCGCCACGCCTTCGCTGTGGTGCAGCAGGGCGATGGCCAGGTAGTCGGTCATGCCTTGCTGATAGTGGGCGAACAGCACATGGCCGCCGACCGACAGGTTCGATTCTTCCATCAGCTTCTGCAGGTGCTCGACCGCGACCTTGCTGAACGCGGTGAAGTCCTTGCCGCCTTCCATGTATTCCTTCAGCCAGCCGCTGAACGGGAACGCACCGGATTCCGGATGAAACAGGCCCCAGGCTTTGCCCTGTTTGGCGTTATAGCTCTCGTTGAGGTCGGCGAGCATGTTTTCGATGGCTGCAGACTCGGCCAGTTCCGTGTCACGGGCGTGCAGAACTGCGGGCGTGCCGTCGGGTTTTTTGTCGATCAGGTGGACGATGCAATGACGGATCGGCATGGGCTTCTCGGCTGTTGGAAGGGAGGAGGGCAGGCTCCCCCGAAAAAGCGCCCAGTGTACCGCAACCACTGGTTTTGGCGCGGGTTGTAGGGCAAAACCGGGGCGCGCACTGGCGCTTATGCAGTTTTTTACCGATTTAGCGCAATAAAGCTGACCAAATGGGTAGCTAGAGGCGGATATTTCCCCGGCTCTGTGCTAGTTTTGCCCGGTCTTACGCGAAGTCACTGCGTTAAGCGTGCAATCAGCATTTGTCAGGTCGAACCAAACCCTGATTTCGGTATCTATAACCCGACTCGTCGTGGTTATCGCCGAGGGTGCCAGATCCAGAAGATCGGGCTCGATGGCTGACACTGCACTCTGCAATCCATATGAATTTGATAGGGAAGGAACACTACATGGCTCTTACTAAAGACCAACTGATCGCCGACATCGCTGAAGCTATCGACGCGCCGAAAACCACCGCGCGTAACGCTCTGGACCAACTGGGCCAAATCGTTGCCGATCAGCTGGAAAACGGCGGCGAAATCACCTTGCCAGGTATCGGCAAGCTGAAAGTGACCGAGCGTCCTGCCCGCACTGGCCGTAACCCTTCGACTGGCGCTGCCATCGAAATCCCTGCAAAGAAAGTGATCAAGCTGGTTGTGGCCAAAGGCCTGACCGACGCTGTGAACAAGTAAGACGCAGTAATAAAAAACCGTGCACCGGAGCGATCCGGGCACGGTTTTTTTGTGTCTGCGATTTGGCGCTGCACATTGAAACCAATGTGGGAGCGAACCTGCTCGCGAAGCGTTGGATCAGTCACCTTCAATACCGACTGACATACCGCTTTCGCGAGCAGGCTCGCTCCCACAGGTGAATCTGTGGTGCGTTAGCGTACCCAGCGCTCGCGGCGCCAGATCTGCTGCTCGGACTTGGTCTGGAAAGTCCAGGCCACAAAGCGGCTCTGCTTCTGGCCCTGAGACATCTCGACGACCTGGCTTTCCAGCACGCCGGCTTTTTTCAGCGCGGTTTCGATGGCTGGCAGGTTCGAAGCTTTCGACACTAATGTGCTGAACCACAGCACTTTATGCTGGAAGTTCGCGCTCTCGGCGATCAGTTGCGTCACGAAACGTGCCTCGCCACCTTCACACCACAGCTCAGCCGACTGGCCACCGAAGTTCAGCACTGGCAGTTTGCGTTTCGGGTCGGCCTTGCCCAGTGCGCGCCATTTGCGCTCGCTGCCCTTGGTCGCTTCATCCATCGAAGCGTGGAACGGGGGGTTGCACATGGTCAGGTCAAAGCGCTCACCCGGTTCCAGCAGACCGATCAGGATGTGCTTGCGGTTTTCCTGCTGGCGCAGCTGGATCACCTTGTTCAGGTCGTTTGACTGAACGATGGCTTTGGCGGCAGCTACGGCCGTCGGGTCGATCTCCGAACCGAGGAAGTGCCAGCGGTATTCGCTGTTACCGATCAGCGGATACACGCAGTTGGCGCCCATGCCGATATCCAATACGTTGACGATCGCGCCGCGCGGGACCTTGCCGTCGTTCATGCTCGCCAGCAAATCCGCGAGGAAGTGCACGTAATCGGCACGGCCCGGCACCGGTGGACAGAGGTAATCCGCCGGGATGTCCCAATGCTGGATGCCATAAAACGACTTGAGCAGCGCCCGGTTGAACACGCGCACCGCATCGGGGCTGGCGAAGTCGATGCTTTCCTTGCCGTACGGGTTGGTGATCACGAACTTCGCCAGTTCCGGCGTGGTCTTGATCAGCGCCGGGAAGTCGTAACGACCCTGATGGCGATTGCGCGGGTGCAGGCTGGCCTTTTCACGCGGCTCAACGGCTTTGGCCGGGGTCGCGGAGTCAGGCTTTTTGCGCGCAGGTTTGGGTGTGCGGGGGGCGTTCATGGGCGTGGTCGATTCGGGTATGGCTGAAAGTGGCGGGTATTGTCCCACATCTCAAGGCAACACCGTTCAAACTGTGGGAGCGAGCCTGCTCGCGAAGGCGGTTTCACATCCGGCAGATTTGTCGACTGACCCACCGCTTTCGCGAGCAGGCTCGCTCCCACAGGGGATTCGTGGTGATCAGGAATAAAAAAGGGAGACCACCTGGGCCTCCCTTTTTCATTGCGTTTTGCCGTTACAGGCTGGCAATCCGCGCGTGCTGCTCGGCCAGTTTGCCCAAGGCTTGTTCAGCCTCGGCCAGTTTGGCGCGTTCCTTTTCGATGACTTCAGCCGGGGCCTTGTCAACGAAACCGGCGTTGGACAGTTTGCCACCAACGCGCTGGACTTCACCCTGCAGACGCAGGATTTCCTTGTCCAGACGCGCGAGCTCAGCGCCCTTGTCGATCAGGCCGGCCATCGGCACCAGCACTTCCATCTCGCCAACCAGCGCGGTAGCGGACAACGGTGCTTCTTCGCCAGCCGCCAGAACGGTGATCGATTCCAGACGCGCCAGCTTCTTCAGCAGCGCTTCGTTTTCGGTCAGACGGCGCTGGTCTTCAGCGCTGACGTTCTTCAGGTAGATCGGCAGTGGCTTGCCCGGGCCGATGTTCATTTCGCCACGGATGTTACGCGTGCCGAGCATCAGTTCCTTGAGCCATTCGATATCGTCTTCGGCGGCCGGATCAATGCGCTCTTCGTTGGCCACTGGCCACGCTTGCAGCATGATCGTCTTGCCCTGAATGCCGGCCAGCGGCGCAATGCGCTGCCAGATTTCTTCAGTGATGAACGGCATGAACGGATGCGCCAGACGCAACGCCACTTCCAGTACGCGAACCAGCGTACGGCGAGTACCGCGCTGACGTTCAACCGGCGCGTTCTCGTCCCACAGCACAGGCTTGGACAGTTCCAGATACCAGTCGCAGTATTGGTTCCAGATGAACTCGTACAGCGCTTGTGCAGCGAGGTCGAAACGGAATTGATCCAATTGACGGGTCACTTCGGCTTCGGTGCGTTGCAACTGCGAGATGATCCAGCGGTCCGCCAGCGACAGCTCGTAGGCTTCGCCGTTCTGGCCGCAGTCTTCGCCCTTGTCCAGAACGTAACGCGCGGCGTTCCAGATCTTGTTGCAGAAGTTTCGATAGCCTTCAACGCGGCCCATGTCGAACTTGATGTCGCGCCCGGTCGAAGCCAGCGAGCAGAAGGTGAAGCGCAGGGCGTCGGTGCCGTAGCTGGCGATGCCGTCGGCGAACTCGTCGCGGGTCTGCTTCTCGATCTTCTTCGCCAGTTTCGGCTGCATCAGACCCGAGGTGCGTTTCTGCACCAGTTCTTCCAGCTCGATACCGTCGATGATGTCCAGCGGGTCAAGGACGTTGCCCTTGGACTTGGACATCTTCTGGCCCTGGCCATCGCGCACCAGACCGTGCACATAAACGGTCTTGAACGGCACCTGCGGGGTGCCGTCCTCGTTCTTGATCAGGTGCATGGTCAGCATGATCATCCGGGCAACCCAGAAGAAAATGATGTCGAAGCCCGTCACCAGTACGTCGGTGGAGTGGAATTTCTTCAGGAACTCGGTCTGCTCAGGCCAGCCCAGGGTGGAGAACGTCCACAGGCCGGAACTGAACCAGGTGTCGAGTACGTCGTTGTCCTGTTGCAGCGCAACGTCGGGGCCGAGGTTGTGCTTGGCACGCACTTCGGCTTCGTCGCGACCGACGTAGACTTTGCCCGACTCGTCGTACCAGGCCGGAATCCGGTGACCCCACCACAGCTGACGGCTGATGCACCAGTCCTGGATGTCGCGCATCCACGAGAAGTACATGTTTTCGTACTGCTTCGGCACAAACTGAATGCGACCGTCTTCAACGGCAGCAATCGCCGGCTCGGCCAGCGGTTTGGTCGACACGTACCACTGGTCGGTCAGCCATGGCTCGATGATGGTGCCGGAGCGGTCGCCCTTCGGCACTTTCAGGCCGTGGTCGTTGACGCTGACCAACAGGCCGGCGGCATCGAATGCGGCAACGATCTGCTTGCGCGCTTCGAAACGCTCGAGGCCGGCGTATTCAGCCGGGATCTTGCCGTCGATGCTGTCGTTCAGCGTACCGTCGAGGTTGAACACCTGCGCTGCCGGCAGCACGTTGGCGTTCTTGTCGAAGATGTTCAGCAACGGCAGGTTGTGACGCTTGCCGACTTCGTAGTCGTTGAAATCGTGGGCCGGGGTGATTTTCACGCAGCCGGTGCCGAATTCAGGATCGCAGTAATCGTCGGCGATGATCGGGATGCGGCGGCCAACCAGTGGCAGCTCGACGAATTTGCCGATCAGGGCTTGGTAGCGCTCATCGTTCGGGTTCACCGCAACGGCGGAGTCGCCGAGCATGGTTTCCGGACGGGTGGTCGCGACGATCAGGAAGTCGTTGCCTTCAGCGGTTTTCGCGCCGTCGGCCAGCGGGTATTTCAGGTTCCACAGGAAACCCTTCTCGTCGTGGTTTTCCACTTCGAGGTCGGAAATCGCCGTGTGCAGTTTGGTATCCCAGTTGACCAGACGCTTGCCGCGATAGATCAGACCGTCTTCGTGCAGGCGCACGAAGGCTTCTTTAACCGCTTCCGAGAGGCCGTCGTCCATGGTGAAGCGTTCGCGGCTCCAGTCAACGGACGAGCCGAGGCGGCGGATCTGACGGCTGATGTTGCCGCCGGACTGATCCTTCCATTCCCAGACTTTCTCGAGGAATTTTTCGCGGCCCAGATCATGGCGATTCTGGCCTTGGGCCTCGAGTTGACGCTCCACCAGCATCTGCGTGGCGATACCGGCGTGGTCGGTACCCGGCTGCCACAGGGTGTTGCGACCCTGCATGCGGCGGAAACGGATCAGGGCGTCCATGATCGCGTTGTTGAAACCGTGACCCATGTGCAGGCTGCCGGTGACGTTCGGCGGCGGGATCATGATGGTGTAGGAGTCGCCCGCGCCTTGCGGGGCGAAGTAGTTCTCGGACTCCCAGGTGTTGTACCAGGAAGTTTCAATGGCGTGCGGCTGGTAGGTCTTATCCATGCGCGGCGGGACCCTATTGGCATTAATTCAGGAAAAGCCGACGAGTATAGCCGCGGGGACAGCTGCAAGCTACAAGCCACAAGCTGCAAGAAGAGAGTGGCAGGTTTGTTTTAGCTCTGGCTTGCAGCTTAAAGCTTGCCGCTCGTAGCTGCGGCGAGTAGGCGTTCCATGCGTGCATCGAGGCGGCGTTTGATTTCGGTTTCGATGTGCGGAGCGAAGTCGTCGATCACGTCTTGCATGATCAATTGCGCGGCGGCGCGCAGTTCGCTGTCGAGGTGGAGCAGAGCGTCCGGACCTTTATTCACAGGTGCCGCTGGTTGCGCGGCAGGTGTCGGGGCTGGCGCGGGGGGTGGTTCGACAGCGGCCGGCTCGTTGCCTACCGAATCAAACAACATCGGAATCTGTTCCTGCTCACCGTCGTCGACCGTATCGGTCAACAGTGGCGGTTGCAGGTTGTCATCGCCGAGCAGCTGGCGGATCGATTCGAGATCGTCCAGCAGGTGTGCGGACTTTTGCTGCGGTTTCGGAGTGTCCATTGGAATGCTCAGAGTCGCTGTAAACGGTGATCTTGCAGAGGATAGCCCTGTTCGCGGTAGAAACGGAAACTCTCCCGCGCGGCCGCCCGAATCGTCGGATCCTCCACCACCACTTCCGCCACCCGGGCGAATTTGCTGGCGAAGGCCGGGACTTTCAGGTCGAGATTGACCAGTAAATCCTGATGCTGACCGCAGTCGTCACCCAGGCCCAAAACGATCCAACCGTCCGGCTCACTGTCGGCAGGGCCATGCGGCACGAACGTTTCGCCCTTGAATGCCCACAGGCGCGCATCGAGATCGTCGCGCTGAGCTGCATCGCTGCAATGCAGGTAGATGCGGTGCCCCATGCGCCAGGCTTTCTCGGTGAGCTTGCAGGCAAAGTCCAGGCGAGCCGACGGATCGGCGCTGGGCAGGATATAGAAGTCGACTTTGGTCATTGCGGTTCCAGAGCAGCAGGCGGCGTCACCCGAAAGTGACGCCGCCCATCAGCGGGTTCAGGCTTTGGCACGATCCAGCAGGTACTGGGTCAGCAACGGTACTGGACGGCCAGTGGCGCCCTTGTCCTTGCCGCCGCTGGTCCATGCGGTGCCCGCGATGTCCAGGTGCGCCCAGTTGAGGTTCTTGGTGAAGCGCGACAGGAAGCATGCAGCCGTGATGGTGCCGGCTTTCGGCCCGCCAATGTTGGCGATGTCGGCGAACGGGCTGTCCAGTTGCTCCTGGTATTCGTCGAACAGCGGCAATTGCCAGGCACGGTCATCAGCGGCTTTACCGGCGCTGAGCAACTGGTCGATCAGTTCGTCGTTGTTACCCAGCAGGCCCGAGGTGTGAGCGCCCAAGGCAACGACGCAAGCGCCGGTCAGGGTGGCGATGTCGATCACTGCTTGTGGCTTGAAGCGCTCGGAGTAGGTCAGCGCATCGCACAGCACCAGACGGCCTTCGGCGTCAGTGTTGAGGATTTCCACGGTCTGGCCGCTCATGGTGGTGACGATATCGCCCGGACGGGTCGCGTTGCCGCTAGGCATGTTCTCGGCGCAGGCGAGGATGCACACCAGGTTGATCGGCAGTTTCAGTTCAAGCACGGCACGCAGGGTACCGAACACGGAGGCCGCGCCGCCCATGTCGTACTTCATTTCGTCCATGCCGGCGCCTGGTTTCAGGCTGATACCACCCGTGTCGAAGGTGATGCCTTTACCGACCAGTGCGTACGGCTTCTCGGATTTCTTGCCGCCGTTGTATTGCATGACGATCAGGCGCGGCGGTTGCTCGCTGCCCTGGCCGACGGCGTAGAACGAACCCATACCGAGGGATTTGATTTTCTTTTCGTCGAGGACTTCGACTTTCAGATCCTTGAACTCTTTGCCCAGATTCTTGGCTTGTTCGCCGAGGAAGGTCGGGTGGCAGATGTTCGGGGGCAGGTTGCCCAGATCGCGGGTGAAGGCCATGCCGTTGGCGATCGCAGTAGCGTGGTTCACGGCGCGCTGCACTTCAGCTTGGGCAGCCTTGATGGTCAGCAGGGTGATTTTTTTCAGGGCGCGCGGTTCGGCTTTCTGGCTCTTGAACTGGTCGAAGGTGTATTCGCCGTCCACCAGGGTTTCCGCCAGCAGGCGGGTTTTGCCGTAGCTATCGCGGTTTTTAACAATAACTTCATCCAGCGCCAGCACGGCGTCACTGCCGTTCAGGCTTTTCAGGGTATTGAGAATGCCGGCAACGATTTTGCGGAACGGACGGTCGCCCAGCTCTTCTTCCTTGCCCACGCCGACCAGCAGCACGCGCTCGGCTTTGAGGTTCGGCAGGCTGTGCAGCAGCAGGCTTTGACCGACTTTGCCGGACAGATCGCCACGCTTGAGGACGGCGCTGATTGCACCACCGCTCAGTTCGTCGACTTGTTTGGCGGCGACGCCGAGTTTGCGGCCTTCGCCGACAGCAACCACCAGGGTGGCGGTTTTCAACGTTTCTGGGCTAACGCTTTTTACAACCAGTTCCATGTCCGGATCCCTGAATGAATGGTCAACACGCAGGCGTTCGACGGTGTCCGCAGTCGCCTGCTTATAGATAGAAGAGGCGCAGGCCAAAGCCTGCGACAAGGGCCGCAGTTTGAACCTCGCTCCCCGCGCCTGACAACCCTAGGGGGCGTTCTCAATTAGTTTTCACACCGCGTTGTCGCCTTAAAGCCAGCCAGGCAAGGCGCAGGCCGCTGGGAATGGTTGTTCCCTTTCCAAGGCCTGCAACGCAGACTGGCCGGCTTTAAGGCACAACCCGAAGGGCCGGGCCTGCTGTTGTGCAGGGCTGCGTTGCTCGAAGCTTATTTGGAATGACCAAACCACGCTTCTCGCGCCTTGCCCTGCACAACAGCAGACCCGGCGCGGTGTGAAAACTAATTGAGAACGCCCCCTAGGTTGTACGATCTGCAAAGGATTACAGACATGGATGAGTGTGCGCAGTGACAGGCGCCCCCAATCACAGGATAATGCCGCATCTTTTTTCGACGGCTCTGCGTTGCGGGCCGGTCGATGTGTTTGCGTGTTTGGCCGCCTTAGCCTGACAACCCTGGAGTGTCTGGTTTGATCGTCTTCCGTTATCTGTCCCGCGAAGTCCTGTTGACCCTCAGCGCCGTGAGTGCCGTGCTGCTGGTCATCATCATGAGCGGTCGCTTCATCAAATATCTGGCGCAGGCCGCTGCCGGCCAGCTCGATCCGGGCTCTTTGTTCCTGATCATGGGCTTTCGTCTGCCGGGTTTCCTGCAACTGATTCTGCCGCTGGGCCTGTTCCTCGGCATCCTGCTGGCGTACGGTCGCCTGTACCTGGAAAGCGAGATGACCGTGCTCTCGGCCACCGGCATGAGCCAGCAGAAGCTGTTTCGCATGACCCTGTTCCCGGCAACCCTGGTTGCACTGGTCGTGGCATGGCTGAGCCTTGGCCTGGCCCCGCAAGGCGCCAACCAGTTCCAGTTGCTGCTGAACAAGCAGGACGCGCTGACCGAATTCGACACCCTCGAACCGGGACGTTTCCAGGCCCTGCGTGACGGTACGCGGGTGACCTACACCGAGACGTTGAGCGACGATCGCGTCAATCTGGGTAGCGTATTCATTTCGCAGAAAAACCTCGGAGCTGATCAAAAGGATCGCGGGATTTCCGTGCTGGTGGCCGAAGGCGGTCGTCAGGAAGTGCGCCCCGATGGCAATCGCTATCTGATCCTCGATAACGGCTATCGCTACGACGGCAGCCCGGGGCAGGCCGATTACCGCGCCATTCATTACGAAACCTACGGTGTGCTGTTGCCCAAGCCAGACGTCAGCGAAGAAGTCACCGACCGTGACGCCATGCCGACCTCGTCTCTGCTGGGCAGCGATGACATCCGCTCGAAAACCGAACTGCAATGGCGTTTGTCCCTGCCGCTGCTGGTATTTATCGTGACCCTGATGGCGGTGCCGCTGTCGCGAGTCAATCCGCGCCAAGGGCGTTTCCTCAAGCTGCTGCCGGCGATTCTTCTTTATATGGCTTACCTGACCATCCTTATTGCCGCCCGCGGCGCCCTCGAGAAGGGCAAGATCCCGCCGGCCCTCGGCCTGTGGTGGGTGCATGCGATCTTCCTGATCATCGGTCTCGGCCTGCTCTACTGGGAGCCGCTGCGCCTGAAGATGGCCAGCCGTCGCTCTGCAGCGCTGGAGGTGGCCCGTGGTTAAACTCGACCGCTACATCGGCAGCAGCGTGTTCATGGCGATTATCGCCGTGCTGGCCATCATTCTCGGTCTGGCGACCTTGTTTGCCTTTATCGATGAGATGGGCGACGTCAGCGATACCTACACGCTGGTCGATGTTCTGAGCTTTGTATTGCTGACCGCGCCGCGCCGTCTCTACGAAATGTTGCCAATGGCCGCATTGATCGGCTGCCTGATCGGTCTCGGCAGTCTGGCCAGCAGCAGTGAGCTGACGGTCATGCGCGCTGCAGGCGTGTCCATCGGCCGGATCGTCTGGGCCGTCATGAAGCCAATGCTGGTGCTGATGCTGGCCGGTGTGCTGATCGGCGAGTACGTCGCTCCGGCGACCGAAAGCATGGCCCAGGCCAATCGCTCGCTGGCGCAGGGCAGCGGCGACGCGCAAAGCGCCAAGCACGGTATGTGGCACCGCCAGGGTGAAGAGTTCATCCACATCAACGCCGTGCAACCGAACGGCTTGCTGTACGGGGTGACTCGTTATCACTTCGACAAGGAGCGCCATCTGCTCAGTTCGAGCTTCGCCAAAAAGGCTGAGTTCGATGGCAATCACTGGCAGCTCACGGATGTGGCGACCACCAAGTTTCATGAGCGCAGCACTGAAGTCGTGAATACGCCTACCGAGCGCTGGGACGTGTCCCTGAGCCCGCAATTGCTGAGCACCGTGGTCATGGCACCGGAATCGCTGTCGATCAGTGGTTTGTGGGGCTACATCCACTATCTGTCCGAACAGGGCCTGAGCAACGGCCGCTATTGGCTGGCATTTTGGGTCAAGGTGTTGCAGCCGCTGGTGACCGCAGCACTGGTGCTGATGGCGATCTCCTTCATTTTCGGTCCGCTGCGCTCGGTAACCCTCGGTCAGCGTGTGTTCACCGGCGTACTGGTGGGCTTCACCTTCCGTATCGTCCAGGATTTGCTCGGCCCGTCGAGCCTGGTGTTCGGTTTCTCGCCGCTGTTCGCGGTGCTGGTACCGGCCGGCGTCTGTGCGCTGGCGGGTGTCTGGTTGCTGCGACGAGCCGGTTGATGCGCGCACTTTGACCTGCGCTTTAAACTTGAAAACGCCTCGGTCGACAGATCGGGGCGTTTTTGCATGCAATCCGGGTGACAGGCGAACGTGACGCTTGCGCCGTGTATCAGGTACAATTCCCGGCTATTTTTCGGCGGGCTATGCCTGCAGCCTTTTTGAGTGTTGATCCGTGAGTGATTTGAGTCATATCCGCAATTTCTCCATCATCGCCCACATTGACCATGGCAAGTCGACGCTGGCCGATCGCTTCATCCAGATGTGCGGCGGCCTGGCCGAGCGTGAAATGGAAGCCCAGGTACTGGATTCCATGGATCTGGAGCGTGAACGCGGGATCACCATCAAGGCCCACAGCGTCACCCTTTATTACACCGCCAAAGACGGCATCAAGTACCAGCTGAACTTCATCGACACCCCGGGTCACGTCGACTTCACCTACGAAGTCAGCCGTTCCCTGGCAGCGTGTGAAGGTGCACTGTTGGTGGTCGATGCCGGTCAAGGCGTTGAAGCCCAGTCCGTGGCCAACTGCTACACCGCCATCGAGCAGGGCCTCGAGGTCATGCCGGTGCTGAACAAGATCGACCTGCCGCAGGCCGATCCTGACCGCGTCAAGGACGAGATCGAGAAGATCATCGGCATCGACGCCACCGACGCCGTCACCTGCAGCGCCAAGACCGGCCTGGGTGTCGACGAAGTGCTCGAACGTCTGGTGCACACCATCCCTGCGCCAACCGGCAACATCGAGGATCCGCTGCAAGCGTTGATCATCGATTCCTGGTTCGACAACTACCTGGGCGTTGTCTCCCTGGTGCGCGTGCGTCATGGCCGCGTGAAGAAGGGCGACAAGATCCTCGTCAAGTCCACCGGCAAGATCCATCTGGTCGACAGCGTGGGCGTGTTCAACCCGAAGCACACCGCTACCGCTGACCTGAAGGCTGGCGAAGTGGGCTTCATCATCGCCAGCATCAAGGACATTCACGGTGCGCCAGTCGGTGACACCCTGACCCTGAGCTCGACCCCGGACGTTGAAGTGCTGCCCGGCTTCAAACGCATCCAGCCACAGGTTTACGCCGGTCTGTTCCCGGTCAGTTCCGACGACTTCGAAGATTTCCGCGAAGCGCTGCAGAAGCTGACCCTCAACGACTCGTCGCTGCAGTACACCCCGGAAAGCTCCGACGCACTGGGCTTCGGCTTCCGTTGCGGCTTCCTCGGTATGCTGCACATGGAAATCATCCAGGAGCGCCTCGAGCGCGAGTACGACCTGGACCTGATCACCACCGCGCCAACGGTAATTTTCGAGCTGGTGCTGAAAACCGGTGAAACGATTTACGTCGACAACCCATCCAAGCTTCCGGATGTGTCGTCGATCGAAGACATGCGCGAGCCGATCGTGCGCGCCAATATCCTCGTGCCGCAAGAGCACTTGGGTAACGTCATCACCCTGTGCATCGAGAAGCGTGGCGTTCAAGTCGACATGCTGTTCCTCGGCAATCAGGTGCAAGTCACTTATGACCTGCCGATGAACGAAGTGGTGCTGGACTTCTTCGACCGCCTCAAATCCACCAGCCGTGGCTATGCTTCGCTGGATTACCATTTCGATCGCTACCAATCGGCTAATCTGGTGAAACTGGATGTGCTGATCAACGGCGACAAGGTCGATGCCCTCGCATTGATCGTGCACCGTGACAACTCGCACTACAAAGGTCGCCAGTTGACCGAGAAGATGAAAGAACTGATTCCTCGTCAGATGTTCGACGTAGCCATTCAGGCCGCCATCGGCGGTCAGATCGTTGCCCGGACAACCGTCAAGGCGCTCAGAAAGAACGTATTGGCCAAATGCTACGGTGGTGACGTCAGCCGTAAGAAGAAACTGCTCGAGAAGCAAAAGGCCGGTAAGAAACGCATGAAGCAGGTCGGCAACGTGGAAATTCCACAAGAAGCCTTCCTTGCCGTGCTCAGGTTGGATAGTTAGGTCCTATGTCGCTAAATTTCCCGCTGTTGCTGGTCATCGCCGTGTTTGTCTGCGGCCTGTTGGCGTTGCTTGATCTGTTGATCCTGGCGCCGCGTCGGCGTGCTGCCATTGCCTCTTATCAAGGCAGTGTCAGCCAGCCTGACGGGGTGGTCGTTGAAAAACTGAATAAAGAGCCGCTGCTGGTCGAATACGGCAAGTCGTTCTTTCCGGTGTTGTTCATCGTGCTGGTACTGCGCTCGTTCCTCGTGGAGCCGTTCCAGATCCCTTCGGGTTCGATGAAGCCAACCCTGGATGTCGGCGACTTCATTCTGGTGAACAAGTTTTCTTACGGGATCCGCCTGCCGGTGGTCGACAGGAAAATCATCGAAGTCGGTGATCCGCAGCGCGGCGATGTAATGGTGTTCCGCTACCCGAGCGATCCGAACGTCAACTACATCAAGCGCGTGGTCGGTCTGCCGGGTGACACGGTGCGTTACACCGCCGACAAGCGTCTGTTCGTGAATGGCGAGTCGATTGCCGAGCAGATGGTCGGCGCCGAACCGGGCACGCTGGGCAGCGCCGAACTGTATAAAGAGAAACTGGGCGCCGCCGAGCATCTGATCCGCAAGGAAATGAGTCGCTACCGCGCCACGCCGGATCGCTCGTGGACAGTGCCTGCCGGGCACTACTTCATGATGGGCGACAACCGCGACAACTCGAATGACAGTCGCTACTGGGATGATCCGAACATTCCCAAGGATCTGCTGGGCATGGTTCCCGACCAGAATATCGTCGGCAAGGCCTTCGCGGTCTGGATGAGCTGGCCAGAACCGAAACTCAGTCACCTGCCGAATTTCTCGCGGGTTGGCCTGATCAAGTAATCACACACGGCGCTGTTGACCACAGCGCCGAATGCATTTCTGGAGCCGGCACAATCGGCTTCGCAATCGCCAGGATTTAATTTTTGAACACAGCGTTAATTGTCCCAGGCCTGCGCCGTATCCCGGCGATGGCAGTGGAATCCAGCCACGAACTCAGCGTGGGTAAACCGTGAGCGTTTCTCTAAGCCGTCTCGAGCGTCAGCTCGGCTACACCTTCAAGGACCAGGAGCTGATGCTGCTGGCTCTGACGCACCGCAGTTTTGCCGGGCGCAACAACGAACGCCTGGAATTCCTCGGTGATGCCATCCTCAACTTCGTTGCCGGCGAGGCGCTGTTCGATCGCTTCCCGCTGGCCCGCGAAGGCCAGTTGTCGCGTTTGCGCGCACGTTTGGTAAAAGGTGAGACGCTGGCCGTACTGGCGCGCGGTTTTGACCTTGGCGATTACTTGCGGCTGGGTTCCGGCGAGTTGAAAAGCGGTGGTTTCCGTCGCGAATCGATTCTGGCCGATGCCCTCGAAGCCTTGATCGGTGCGATCTACCTCGACGCTGGCATGGACATGGCGCGTGAGCGCGTGCTGGCCTGGCTGGCTGGCGAGTTCGAAGGCCTGACGCTGGTCGACACCAACAAGGATCCGAAAACCCGCCTGCAGGAACATCTGCAATCGCGCGGTTGCGATCTGCCACGCTATGAAGTGGTGGACATCCAGGGCGAGCCGCACTGCCGAACCTTCTTCGTCGAGTGCGAAGTTGTCTTACTGAATGAAAAAAGCCGAGGTCAGGGTGTGAGCCGTCGTATTGCCGAACAGGTAGCGGCCGCTGCAGCACTGATTGCCCTGGGCGTGGAGAATGGCAATGACTGATACAAACGCAACTCGCTGTGGCTATGTTGCCATCGTCGGCCGTCCCAACGTCGGTAAGTCGACGCTGCTGAATCACATCCTCGGCCAGAAACTCGCGATCACCTCGCGCAAGCCGCAGACCACTCGCCACAATATGCTCGGGATCAAAACCGAAGGTGACGTGCAAGCGATCTACGTCGACACCCCCGGCATGCACAAGGGTGGCGAAAAGGCCCTGAACCGTTACATGAACAAAACTGCTTCGGCGGCGTTGAAAGACGTCGACGTGGTGATCTTCGTCGTCGATCGCACCAAGTGGACCGACGAAGACCAGATGGTTCTCGAGCGCGTTCAGTACGTGACTGGCCCGCTGATCGTCGCGCTGAACAAGACCGACCGCATCGAAGACAAAGCCGAGCTGATGCCGCACTTGAGCTGGTTGCAGGAACAACTGCCGAACGCGCAGATCATTCCGATTTCCGCGCAGCACGGGCATAACCTCGAAGCGCTGGAAAAGGTTATCGCTGATCATCTGCCGGAGAACGATCACTTCTTCCCGGAAGACCAGATCACCGACCGCAGCAGCCGTTTCCTCGCCGCTGAACTGGTGCGCGAGAAAATCATGCGCCAGATGGGCGCCGAGCTACCGTACCAGATCACCGTCGAAATCGAAGAGTTCAAGCAGCAGGGCAAGACCCTGCACATCCACGCTTTGATCCTCGTTGAACGTGACGGCCAGAAGAAGATCATCATTGGCGACAAGGGCGAGCGTATCAAGCGCATCGGCACCGAAGCGCGCAAGGACATGGAGCTGCTGTTCGACTCCAAGATCATGCTCAACCTGTGGGTCAAGGTGAAGGGCGGCTGGTCCGATGACGAGCGGGCGCTGCGTTCGCTGGGTTACGGCGACCTGTAATCACCGTTCCAGAGAACACCGATACCCACTGTGGGAGCGAGCCTGCTCGCGAAGGGATGTAACATTCAGCATTGATGTTGACTGTCACTCCGCTTTCGCGAGCAGGCTCGCTCCCACAGTGGTTTTGGGTCGTGTGTAAATCTGCGTTTCTTCATCGAGAACTCAATGTCGCAAAACCCGCCTCCCGCCCAACCCGCCTATGTCCTGCACAGTCGCGCCTACCGCGAAACCAGTGCGTTGGTGGATTTCCTCACGCCGCAAGGTCGGCTGCGGGCGGTGTTGCGCAGTGCGCGGGGCAAGGCCGGGACATTGGCGCGGCCGTTTGTGTCGCTGGAAGTCGAGTTCCGTGGCAAGGGTGAGTTGAAGAATGTCGGGCGCATGGAGAGTTCTGGCACTTCGGCGTGGCTCAACGGCGAGGCGCTGTTCAGCGGTCTCTATCTCAATGAATTGCTGATCCGCTTGCTGCCTGCCGAAGATCCGCATCCAGCGGTGTTCGATCACTACGCTGCAACCTTGCTGGCACTGGCCGAAGGTCGGCCACTGGAACCGTTGCTGCGTTCTTTCGAATGGCGTCTGCTGGACGACCTCGGTTACGGCTTTTCACTGAACACTGACGTTCACGGTGAGCCCGTCGCGCCGGATGGTCTCTATCGCCTGCAAGTGGATGCGGGGCTTGAGAGGGTTTTCCTGTTGCAACCGGGCCTGTTCAACGGCGTTGAACTACTGGCCATGGCTGAAGCCGACTGGACCGCCCCCGGCGCGCTGTCCGCTGCCAAGCGCCTGATGCGTCAGGCATTGGCCGTTCACCTGGGCGGTCGCCCCCTCGTCAGTCGCGAACTGTTTCGCAAGCCCTGATCACCCCGTATGCTGTGCGCCGAATCTCTCAATTCAGGAGCGCATCCGTGACCACCAGCAATCGCATTCTTCTTGGCGTGAACATCGACCACGTCGCCACCCTGCGTCAGGCCCGTGGCACGCGCTATCCGGATCCGGTCAAGGCGGCGCTGGACGCGGAAGAGGCGGGCGCCGATGGCATCACCGTGCATTTGCGTGAAGACCGCCGGCACATTCAGGAGCGCGATGTTCTGTTGCTCAAGGACGTGCTGCAAACCCGCATGAACTTCGAAATGGGCGTCACCGAAGAAATGATGGCGTTCGCCGAGCGTATTCGCCCGGCACACATCTGTCTGGTTCCGGAAACCCGTCAGGAGCTGACTACCGAAGGCGGCCTGGATGTCGCGGGGCAGGAAGAGCGGATCAAAGCAGCGGTCGAGCGTCTGTCGAAGATCGGCAGCGAAGTGTCGCTGTTCATCGATGCGGACGAGCGGCAGATTGCGGCGTCGAAGCGCGTCGGTGCGCCTGCCATCGAGTTGCACACCGGTCGTTATGCTGATGCTGAAACCCCGACTGAAGTCGCTGAAGAGCTTAAGCGTGTGGCGGACGGCGTGGCGTTTGGTCTGGCCCAAGGCCTGATCGTCAACGCAGGTCACGGCTTGCACTACCATAACGTTGAAGCCGTCGCGGCGATCAAGGGCATCAACGAGCTGAACATTGGCCATGCGCTGGTGGCGCATGCGTTGTTCGTTGGCTTCAAGTCTGCCGTATCGGAAATGAAAGCGCTGATCCTGGCGGCTGCCAAGTCCTGATCAACAACACAAACCCCCTGTAGGAGTGAGCCTGCTCGCGATATCGGTGTGTCAGACAAAATTAATTGACTGACCCACCGATATCGCGAGCAGGCTCGCTCCCACATTTGATTTGGGGGGTTGGTTAGAGCGGGGCAGGTTCTTGAGTGGGCTTTGATTTGTCGATACCGGGCACATGCAGATTGCCCTCAGCCACTTGATCACCTTCAAGCTGCGGCTGCGTTACCCACGTCAGAATGTCGTAGTAGCGACGAATGTTCGCCACAAAATGCACCGGCTCGCCGCCTCTGGCGTAGCCATAACGCGTCTTGCTGTACCACTGCTTTTGCGACAGGCGCGGCAGGATCTTCTTCACATCCAGCCACTTGTCCGGATTCAGCCCTTCCTTGGCCGTCAGCTTGCGCGCGTCATCCAGATGGCCGCTGCCGACGTTGTACGCCGCCAGGGCAAACCAGGTGCGATCCGGTTCCTTGATCGAATCGTCGAGCTGATCCTTCATATAAGCCAGGTATTTCGCCCCGCCCATAATGCTTTGCTTCGGGTCGAGGCGGTTGGACACGCCCATCGCCTGCGCGGTGTTCTGGGTCAGCATCATCAACCCGCGCACGCCGGTTTTCGAGGTGACGGTCGGCTGCCACAGCGATTCCTGATAACCGATGGCCGCCAGCAGGCGCCAGTCGACTTTCTCTTTCTTCGCGTAGTTCTTGAAGTGCTGTTCGTACTTTGGCAGGCGCTGCTGCAGGTGCTGGGCGAAGGTCGTGGCGCCCATGTAGCCGAGGACATCGACGTGGCCGTAATAACGATCCTTCAAGCGTTGCAGGGTGCCGTTCTTCTGCACCTTGTCCAGATACGCATTGATCTCGTTGAGCAGGCTGTTGTCCTCGCCCGGGCCGACCGCCCAGCTCTGGCTGCGCGCATCGCCAAGGTCGAAAGCCACGCGGATGTTGGTGAAGTACACCTGATTCATCGCCACTTCGTTGGAATCGACCAGGGTCAGGTCAATCTGGCCTTCATCGACCATGCGTAGCAGGTCGACCACTTCAACCGCGTCGGACTCTTCGTATTCGATACCGGGAAATTTCTTTTTCAGCTCGGCCAATTGCTCAGCGTGGGTGCTGCCCTTGAGCACCATGATCTTCTTGCCGACCAGATCACCGGGATCGGTCGGCCGCGACTGACCATTGCGATAGATGATCTGCGGGGTGACTTCAAGGTAGGAGTGCGAGAACCGCACCTGCTGCTTGCGCTGATCGCTGCTGACCAGACCAGCGGCGGCCAGCACCGGGCCGTTCGGCTTGCCGATCTGATCGAACAGGTCATCGAGATTGTCGGCGGTCTCGATCTTCAGTTCGACACCCAAATCGTCGGCGAAGCGCTTCACCAGCTCGTATTCGAAGCCGGTTTCACCGCTGCGATCCTGAAAGTAGGTGGCGGGGCTGTTACGGGTAATCACCCGCAGCACACCATCCTCCTTTACGCGCTCGAGTGTGTTGGGTTTATCAACACAGCCACCGAGCATCAGGAAGAGTCCGGTTGCGATCAGCCATTTGGCGTACCGCGGACGCAAAGCCGTTGGGAAAAACATCTGCGCAGTATACGCAAACGGCCGCGGGCGCCATATCTCGACAGTGCAGGGCGAGTCTGCTAGCGATCACAAAACCGAGCTGAACCCCGCAGAAACGGGCCTTTACGGCTTTTTGTTACAGTAAAAATAAGCGGCCTCAGAATAGCCGATTTACCTGACTCTGAAGTCGGAAACACAGATTGATACCCGGGTGCAACCGTGCGTAGCGTTTCGGGTGATGTTGAAGGCGGTTTAGGCTAGAATGCACGGCCTCAAAGCACACCCCTTCCCGAGGCTGTCCCGAAGATGTTGATCCTGCGCGGCGCTCCTGCCCTTTCTGCCTTTCGCCACAGCAAACTCCTTGAGCAACTGAGCCAGAAGGTTCCAGCTGTCAGTGGCCTGTATGCTGAATTCGCTCACTTCGCCGAAGTCACCGGCGTCCTGACCGGCGACGAACAGCAGGTGCTAGCGCGCCTTCTGAAGTACGGCCCAAGCGTTCCGGTACAAGAGCCGACCGGTCGTCTGTTTCTGGTGTTGCCGCGTTTCGGCACCATCTCGCCATGGTCGAGCAAGGCCAGCGACATCGCCCGCAACTGCGGCTTGAGCAAGATCCAGCGTCTGGAGCGCGGTATCGCCTTCTACGTGGCCGGTCAGTTCAGCGAAGCCGAAGCCCAGCAGATTGCCGACGTGCTGCATGACCGCATGACCCAGATCGTGCTGGCCAACCTCGAACAGGCCGCCGGTCTGTTCAGCCACGCCGAGCCGAAGCCGCTGACGGCCATCGACATCCTTGGTGGCGGTCGCGCCGCGCTGGAAAAAGCCAACACCGAGCTGGGCCTGGCTCTGGCCGAAGACGAGATCGACTATTTGGTCGACGCCTTCAACGGCTTGAAGCGCAACCCGCACGACATCGAACTGATGATGTTCGCCCAGGCCAACTCCGAGCACTGCCGCCACAAGATCTTCAACGCCAGTTGGGATATTGATGGTGAGAACCAGGAAAAAAGCCTGTTCGGCATGATCAAGAACACCTACGTGATGCACAGCGAAGGCGTTCTGTCGGCTTATAAGGACAACGCCTCGGTGATCGTCGGCAACGTCGCCGGCCGTTTTTTCCCGAACCCTGAGACCCGCCAGTACGGCGCGGTGCAGGAGCCGGTGCACATCCTGATGAAGGTTGAAACCCACAACCACCCGACCGCGATCGCTCCGTTCCCGGGCGCGTCGACCGGTTCCGGCGGCGAGATCCGTGACGAAGGTGCCACCGGCCGTGGCGCCAAGCCAAAGGCTGGCCTGACCGGTTTCACCGTATCCAACCTGCAGATCCCGGGCTTCGAACAGCCGTGGGAAGTGCCTTACGGCAAGCCTGAGCGCATCGTCACCGCGCTGGACATCATGATCGAAGGCCCGCTCGGCGGCGCCGCGTTCAACAACGAATTCGGCCGTCCGGCCCTGACTGGCTACTTCCGTACCTTCGAACAGTCGATCAGCACCCCGCACGGTGACGAGGTTCGCGGTTACCACAAGCCGATCATGCTGGCTGGCGGCATGGGCAACATCCGTGAAGAACACGTCAAGAAAGGCGAGATCGTCGTTGGCTCCAAGCTGATCGTCCTCGGCGGCCCGGCGATGTTGATTGGTCTGGGCGGCGGCGCCGCTTCCTCGATGGCCACCGGAACCAGCTCGGCGGATCTCGACTTCGCTTCCGTGCAGCGTGAAAACCCTGAAATGGAACGTCGCTGCCAGGAAGTCATCGACCGTTGCTGGCAACTGGGTGACAAAAACCCGATCAGCTTCATCCACGACGTCGGCGCGGGCGGTCTGTCCAACGCCTTCCCGGAACTGGTCAACGACGGCGACCGCGGTGGCCGTTTCGAACTGCGCAACATTCCCAACGACGAGCCGGGCATGGCCCCGCACGAAATCTGGTCCAACGAATCCCAGGAACGTTACGTTCTGGCCGTCGGCCCTGAAGACTTCGAGCGCTTCCAGGCGATCTGCGAACGTGAGCGTTGCCCGTTTGCCGTAGTGGGCGAGGCGACTGCCGAGCCGCAACTGACCGTGACCGACAGCCACTTCGGCAACAACCCGGTGGACATGCCACTGGAAGTGTTGCTGGGCAAAGCCCCGCGCATGCACCGTTCGGTGGTTCGTGAAGCCGAGCTGGGCGATGACTTCGATCCGTCGAACCTCGACATCAGCGAATCCATCGAACGCGTTCTGCATCACCCGGCCGTGGCGAGCAAAAGCTTCCTGATCACCATCGGCGACCGCACCATCACCGGCCTCGTGGCCCGTGACCAAATGGTCGGCCCGTGGCAGGTTCCGGTGGCCGACGTTGCCGTCACCGCCACCAGTTTCGACGTCTACACCGGTGAAGCGATGGCGATGGGCGAGCGTACTCCGCTGGCACTGCTGGACGCTCCGGCGTCGGGCCGCATGGCCATCGGCGAAACCCTGACCAACATTGCCGCGTCGCGCATCAACAAGATCTCCGACATCAAATTGTCGGCGAACTGGATGTCCGCTGCCGGCCACCCGGGCGAAGACGCGCGTCTGTACGACACCGTGAAAGCGGTCGGTATGGAACTGTGCCCTGAGCTGGGCATCACCATTCCGGTGGGCAAGGACTCGATGTCCATGGCCACCCGTTGGAGCGACAACGGCGAAGAAAAAACCGTGACCTCGCCGATGTCGCTGATCGTGACCGGTTTCGCGCCAGTGGCTGACATCCGTCAGACCCTGACCCCGGAACTGCGCATGGACAAGGGCACCACCGACCTGATCCTGATCGACCTCGGTCGTGGTCAGAACCGCATGGGTGCTTCGATCCTTGCACAGGTTCACGGCAAGCTCGGCAAACACGCGCCGGACGTCGATGACGCCGAAGACCTGAAAGCCTTCTTTGCAGTGATCCAGGGCCTCAACGCCGACGGTCACCTGCTGGCTTACCACGACCGTTCCGACGGTGGTCTGCTGACCTCCGTGGTCGAAATGGCCTTCGCCGGCCACTGCGGTCTGAGCCTGAACCTCGACAGCGTTGCCGAGTCCTCGGCGGAAATCGCTGCGATCCTGTTCAACGAAGAACTGGGTGCGGTGATCCAGGTTCGTCAGGACGCCACGCCGGACATCCTCGCGCAATTCAGCGCGGCCGGTCTGGGCGACTGCGTGTCGGTGATCGGTCAGCCGATCAACAATGGTCAGATCAACATCACCTTCAACGGTGACACCGTGTTCGAAGGCCAGCGCCGTCTGCTGCAACGTCAGTGGGCCGAGACCAGCTACCAGATCCAGCGTCTGCGCGACAACGCCGACTGCGCCGAGCAAGAGTTCGACGTGCTGCTGGAAGAAGACAATCCGGGTTTGAGCGTCAAGCTCAGCTACGACGTCAACCAGGACATCGCCGCGCCTTACATCAAGAAAGGCATCCGCCCACAGGTTGCCGTGCTGCGTGAGCAGGGCGTCAACGGTCAGGTGGAAATGGCCGCTGCGTTCGACCGCGCCGGTTTCAACGCAATCGACGTGCACATGAGCGACATTCTCGCCGGCCGTGTCGACCTGAACGAGTTCAAAGGTCTGGTGGCCTGCGGTGGTTTCTCCTACGGCGACGTCCTCGGCGCCGGTGAAGGCTGGGCCAAGTCGGCGCTGTTCAACAGCCGCGCCCGCGATGCGTTCCAGGGTTTCTTCGAGCGTAACGACAGCTTCACTCTCGGCGTGTGCAACGGTTGCCAGATGATGTCCAACCTGCACGAGCTGATTCCGGGCAGCGAGTTCTGGCCGCACTTCGTGCGCAACCGCTCCGAGCAGTTCGAAGCGCGCGTGGCGATGGTGCAGATCCAGGAATCGAACTCGATCTTCCTGCAAGGCATGGCCGGTTCGCGTATGCCGATCGCCATTGCTCACGGTGAAGGTCACGCCGAGTTCTCCAGCGAAGAAGCCCTGCTGGAAGCCGATCTGTCCGGTTGCGTGGCGATGCGTTTCGTCGACAACCACGGCAAGGTTACCGAGCGTTACCCGGCCAACCCGAACGGTTCGCCGCGCGGGATTACCGGTCTCACCAGCCGTGATGGCCGTGTGACGATCATGATGCCGCACCCGGAGCGTGTGTTCCGTGCCGTGCAGAACTCGTGGCGTTCGGAAGACTGGAACGAAGATGCACCGTGGATGCGTATGTTCCGTAACGCGCGCGTCTGGGTGAACTAAGGCCTGTGTACAAGCTCGCTTTTTTTGTTCCTGACAGTCATGTCGAGGTGGTCAAAGGGGCTGTGTTCGCTGCCGGTGGTGGGCGAATCGGTGACTATGACCACTGTGCCTGGCAGGTGCTCGGTCTGGGCCAGTTTCGACCTTTGGACGGCAGTCAGCCGTTTATTGGCGAGGCGGGGCAGGTTGAGCGGGTTGAGGAATGGAAGGTTGAGCTTGTGGTGGCGGATGAGTTGATTGTTGCTGTTGTGGCGGCGCTCAAGTTGAGCCATCCGTATGAGACACCGGCTTATGAAGTGTGGCGGCTGGAAGATTTCTGATCTTTCTTGCTGCTGAAACGGGAAACCCGCAGATGAGTGATTGTCTGCGGGTTTTTTGTTGCCCCCGATTTTTTGGGTGATGGCGTTTGTTTAATGTGGGAGCGAGCCTGCTCGCGAAGGCGCTGGCTCAGGCAATTATGTTCTGACTGATCGGGTACATATCCGTTGCTGCGGTAACGGCTGCTTAGGGTTCCGCCCTTACGGCGGGTCACCTTTTCCAAACGCCGAAAAGGTAACCGAAAACGCTTGCCCCAACGTTCGGCCCACTCGCTAAAGCTCGGGGTTCCTTCGCTCCGGAATTCATCCGGGCGCATCGCCTACGGTTTGCTTCGCTGCACCTCCTCTCGCTGTGTTTGGCTGCGCCAAACGGTCGCTGCGCTCCCACCCCCGGATAAATCCCTCCACTCAGCCTGCCGACGGGGCCGGTGGATCAAGATCAAGAGCTGCAGCCGAGCTAACGCTCATCCTGTTGAGTGGTGAAGAGCACGGGGTGTTCGGCTTTTGATTTGTGTTGGAGCTTCCCCTCACCCCAGCCCTCTCCCGAGGGAGAGGGGGCCGATTTTTGGGCTTTTCAGGATATGAGTTCGACTCGGTATTTCACGTCGGCGAACATCCACCAAACACCCCGGTCAGTCCCCTCTCCCTGTGGGAGAGGGCTAGGGTGAGGGGCTTTGGTCTGTTTCAGAATCTGAATTCGGCTCGGTATTTCACGTCGGCGAACATCCACCAAACACCCCGGTCAGTCCCCTCTCCCTGTGGGAGAGGGCTAGGGTGAGGGGCTTTTGATCTATTTCAGAATCTGAATTCGACTCAGTCTTTCACGTCGGCGTACTTCTACCAAACACCTCGGTCAGTTCCCTCTCCCTCTGGGAGAGGGCTAGGGTGAGGGGCTTTTGATCTGTTTCAAGAATCTGAATTCGACTCGGTATTTCACGTCGGCGTACATCCACCAAACACCTCGGTCAGTCCCCTCTCCCTCTGGGAGAGGGCTAGGGTGAGGGTTTGCTTTTGGCTGTTTAATGATGTGTCGAATAGCCAGAACCTTCCCACAAGGTTTTCAGGTTGTCCGTCGGACGTCGGGTCTCTAGTCTTTGGCTATCACCGCAAATCGGTGATCGGGTGTGAGAACCCGGTAAGAGGTTTTAATCAAACGTCAGTAGCACCATAATCGCCGCCAGCTCATTTGCTGCCGGTGATGTTCTATGGCGGCTGTGTGCGGGCGGACTTCGGTTCGGCCGGGTTGATCTCTTACCGGTTTCTCACTCCGCACATAGCTGCCACCTCTTCGTCGCGTGAGAAACGACCAGTGATGGCTCAATCATTGATTAGAGATCATTGCAATGACTAAGCCCGTACCCGATCCACCCGAAACCAAAACCCCACTCGAAGAAGCTCTCCGCGCCGAAGACCAGGCCCGAAACCGCGAAGCCATCAAACGCGCCCTCGACTTCTACCTGAGCCCCGAACCCGCAAAGCCCCGCCGACCGAGCACCATGTTCATGGTCTGCCCAGAGGTCGACACCGAAAGCCTGCTCGCTCACGCCTGCGAGTCATTAGCCTCGGCAAGTACCGCCGCCAGCAACTTCGCCAATGAGCTAAACGGTTCTCAGCGCAGCACCGTATTAGGTATCCAGCAAATCGTCATGCTCGCCGAACTCGCGGTAAACCGGGCGCTGGATCGAGTCGATCCACAAACCTGACGATCGCGTCATCGTTCATCGCCAGCAGGCTGGCTCCCACAGTTGAAACGCATTCCCTTGTGGGGCCTGGCTTGCCAGCGATGACGCCGATCCAGACAACCCAAGTCTGGCAGAACGCACACACTCCAAACTGTGGGAGCTAGCCTGCTAGCGATGAGGCCTGTCCAAACACCAGACCTCTAAACCTTGGCGCTGACCTCGCTGCGATTGACCAACGCTTCAAGCGCTCCACTCAAACTCGCAGCCTTATCCCCCACCAGCAAATGCCAAACCCCACCCTCCAACTGGCTGACACCCTGACAACCCAGCTCTTTCAACTGCGCCTCGGACAACGCCTTGCCATCCGCCAACAGCAAGCGAATCCGGCTCATGGCAATGCAATCCAGTTGCAGCACGTTGTCGCCACCGCCCAGTGCGGTCAGCCATTGCTGCGCTTCGGAGCCGGCAATCACAGCGGCTTTCGACTCATCAGCAACAACAGATGTCTCAACCAGAACGGCACGTCCCAGAGAAGGCATCGCCAGACGAATCTCATCAGCAATACTGTCCGCCATTGGACCGACAACCACCTGCAAACTTCCACCCTTGCCCGGACGCACAACCGCCATCGCCCCCAGCACTTTCAGCTCAGCATCCGACGCCTTGTTGCGATCGACCATCTCCAGTCGCAACCGCGTAGTGCAGGCGCCAACGGTGACCAAATTCTCCGCCCCACCCAATGCCTTGATGTAAGCACTGGCGCGTTCGTTTTCAGTGAGGACCGCTTTCTCAGCAGCAGCCACATCCTCGCGCCCCGGCGTCTTCAGATTGAAGCGACGAATACAGAAATCAAACACCGCGTAATACACCACGGCATACGCCAGCCCGACAGGAATCACTAACCAGCCATTGGTGGATCGGCCCCAACCCAACACCATGTCGATGAATCCGCCGGAGAAGGTGAAACCGAGGTGAATGTTCAACGCATTGGTGATCGCCATCGACAACCCGGTCAGCAGCGCATGCAGCAGATACAACAACGGCGCCAAAAACATGAAGGCAAATTCAATCGGCTCGGTCACCCCAGTCAAAAACGACGTCAAGGCCATCGACAGAAAAATCCCGCCCATCACCTTGCGCCGTTCCGGCAGGGCATTGCGATACATCGCCAGGCAAGCGGCGGGCAGGCCGAAGATCATCATCGGGAACATGCCGGTCATGAACTGCCCGCCCTTCGGATCACCGGCGAAGTAGCGCGACAGGTCACCCGTCACCAGAGCACCGGTAGTCGGGTCGGTGAAATTGCCGAACACGAACCACGCCATGTTGTTGAGGATGTGGTGCAGGCCGGTGACGATCAGCAGACGGTTGAACACGCCAAACACAAACGCGCCGAGGCTGCCGCTTTCCATCATCAGCGCACCAAAAGCGTTGATGCCGTGCTGGATCGGCGGCCAGATATAGCCGAAGACCACGCCCAGACCGACCGCCGCAAACCCGGTGACAATCGGCACAAACCGCCGCCCGCCGAAGAACGCCAGGTACTCCGGCAGCTTGATGTCCTTGAAGCGGTTGTACAGCGCGCCGGCCATCAGACCGCTGACGATCCCGGCGAGCATGCCCATGTTGATACTCGCGTCGAGCACCTTGAGCGTGGAGATCATCACCAGATAACCGATCACCCCGGCGAGGCCGGCGGTGCCGTTGTTGTCCTTGGCGAAACCGACGGCGATGCCGATGGCGAAGATCATCGCCAGGTTGGCGAAGATCACTTGGCCGGCATCGTGAATGATTGCGATGTTCAGCAGGTCGGTGTCACCCAGGCGCAGCAGCAGGCCGGCAATCGGCAGGATCGCGATCGGCAGCATCAGCGCACGGCCGAGGCGTTGCAGGCCTTCGATGAAGAGTTGGTACATGGCGTTTGTCCTTGTTGTTTTTGTTAGCGCAGAGGCCAATGTTGATGACAGGCGTGACGCACCGCAGCCGCACTGCTCAGCTTGAGCAGGTCACGGGCGAGGCGTTGGCATTCGGCTTCATGCAGTTGGCGCACGCGATCCTTGATTTCACCGATCTGCACCGGGCTGACCGACAATTCGGTGACGCCCAGACCGATCAACACCGGTGTGGCCAGCGGATCGGAGGCGAGGGCCCCGCAGACACCGACCCAGCGTTTGTGCACTGCCGCGCCTGCGCAGGTCATGGCGATCAGGCGCAGCAGCGCCGGGTGCAGGGCATCGACGCGGGCGGCCAGACCTGCGTGATCGCGATCCATGGCCAATGTGTATTGCGACAAATCGTTGGTGCCGATCGAGAGGAAGTCGGCATGTTCGGCGAGTTGTTCGGCTTGCAGCGCGGCGGCGGGGACTTCGATCATCACGCCGATTTCCGGGCGTTGGCTGATACCGAGTTCGATGCACAGGGCATCGACGCGCTGGCGAATGTGCAGCAGCTCATCGACTTCGGTGACCATCGGCAACAGGATCCGGCAACGGTGCAGCGGGCTGACTTGCAGCAGCGCGCGCAGTTGCTGATCGAGAACTTCCGGGCGGGCCTGAGCCAGACGAATGCCGCGCAGGCCGAGCACCGGGTTGGCTTCCGCCGGCAGCGGTAGATAGTCGAGGTGCTTGTCGCCGCCGACGTCGATGGTGCGGATGATTACTGACTTGTCGCCCATCGCATCGATCACAGCCTGGTATGCACTGCGCTGCTCTTCGACGTCTGGAGCGGTCTGGCGATCAACGAACAAAAACTCAGTGCGCAGCAAACCAACACCATCGGCACCGTTGGCAAAGGCATCTGCCGCTTCACCGCTGGAGGCGACATTGGCGACGACTTCGATGTGCACGCCATTTCGCGTTTCGGCTGGCAGGTGAGCTTTGGCCTGCTGCGCGTCGCGACGTTGCTGGCGATCAATTTGCATCTGTTGAACTTCAGCCAGACGATCGGCATTCGGTGTCAGTTCGAGACGTCCACCGTCAGCATCGAGCACCACCGAATGACCTTGCGGCTGATCAAGCAATGCCGAACCCAGCGCCACCATGCACGGCAGCCCTTTGCCGCGCGCCAGAATCGCCACATGCGAAGTCGCGCCACCCGCGGCCATGCATAACCCGGCGACACCTTGCGCGCTGAGTTGCAGCAAATCCGAGGGCGTCAGTTCATGTGCGGCAACAATGGCGCCTGCCGGCACGTCGTAATTCCACGCCTCACCGAGCAACGCACGTAGCACGCGTTGCTTGAGGTCGCGCAGATCGTTGGCGCGTTCGGCCAGCAGCGCGCTGCCGGTGTGCTGCAGCATTTCGCACTGCACGTCGATCGACTGACTCCAGGCGTGAGTTGCCGCACAACCTTGTTCTATGGATCGCTGTGCAGCGTCGAGCAGCGCCGGGTCTTCGAGCAGTGCCAGATGCGCGGCGAAGATCGCTTCTTCGTCGGCACTCTTGTGTTTTTTCGCTTGAGCGAGAGTGCCGTCGATTTCGTTGCGCACTTGTGTCAGCGCGGCTTCAAAAATCTGCTGCTGTTGCAGCGGGTCATGATTGCCCGGATCCGCCGGCAAGCTGATCGTGTTCAAACGGAACAGTGGCCCGCCAACTAAACCTGGCGCGGCGCAGACACCGTGCAAAACACCTGCCTCGGCCGGGCGTTTAATAGCGGCAACATCGACCGGTGCCGCCGCGTGATGATCATCCGGCAACGCGGTGGCCAGCGCCGTGAGCAACGCTTGCAACGCCGCTTCGGCATCCGGGCCCTGACAGCTGACTTGCACTTCATCCTGCTCGCCAACCGCCAGGCCCATCAAACCGATCAGGCTGTTGCACGGCGCCGATTTACCGGCGAAGTGCAGTCGCGACTGACTCTTGAAACCCTGCGCAGTCTGTCGAATCAGCGCCGCAGGGCGCGCATGCAAACCGCCGCGATGCGCCACCAGCACATGAGCATGAACCTCCGGCCCGCCGACGACGTCTGCGCTCGAGGCAGAGCCGTTACGCGCCACAATGTGCAGCAGCGGCTCGCCGACTTTCACGGCTTTGAGCGTGATCGGCCGTACCTGAAAATCCTGGCTGTTGGTCAGGATCAACAAGCTGACGAGGCTTTTGCATTGCTGGCCGACCTTGTCCAGGTCATAGCGCAACAACGGCTGGCCCTTACTGACGCGGGTGCCATCCTTGACCAGCATCGAGAAGCCTTCGCCGTTCAACTCAACGGTGTCGAGCCCCAGGTGCAGGAGGATTTCCGCGCCGTTGTCGGCCCGCAAAGTGAGCGCGTGGCCGGTGCGCGCGACGTGAATGATCACCCCGGCGCACGGCGAGTACAGGGTGTCGTTGATCGGGTCGATGGCAATGCCGTCGCCCATCGCGCCGCTGGCGAACACCGCGTCCGGGACTTTGGCGAGCGTGAGCACCGGGCCGCTGAGCGGGGCGCTGAGGGTCAGCTCTTTATTGTTGTTGTGCATGGCTCGGTCTCATCAGGTGTGCAGTCATTCGGACTTAGTGCGTGCGGGTCACTTTGCTCAGGTGGCGCGGCTGATCCGGGTCCATGCCACGGGCCACGGCCAGACCGGCAGCCATCACATAGAAACTCTGAATTGCCAGAATCGGATCGAGGGCCGGGTGCTCGGCGCGGGTCAGCGTCAGATCGCGTTCGCTCACGTCGTCCGGCGCGGCCAGCAAGACGCGGGCGCCGCGTTGACGCATCTCCGCCGCAAGACTCAGCAGGCCAGCCTGCTCGGCGCCGCGTGGCGCGAAGACCAGCAACGGATAGTGTTCGTCGATCAGCGCCATCGGGCCGTGACGCACTTCGGCGCTGCTGAACGCTTCGGCCTGAATCGCCGAGGTTTCCTTGAATTTCAGCGCCGCCTCCTGAGCAATGGCGAAACCGGCGCCACGGCCGATGACCATCAGCCGCTCGCAATCGCGCAGCGTTTCGATGGCCACGCTCCAGTCCTGTTTCGCCGCTTCGCGCAGGCCTTCAGGCAGGGCGTTACCGGCCTCGAGCAATTCGCTGTCCTCTTTCCAGTGCGCGATCAAACGGGCGCTGGCGCTGAGGGTGGCGATAAAGCTTTTGGTCGCGGCGACGCTGCTTTCAGTCCCGGCGAGCAGCGGCACGCTGAATTCACAGGCAGCTTCCAGCGGCGAATCGGCGGCGTTGACCATCGACACACTCAGCGCGCCACGCTTGCGCAGCAGACGCAGGCTGTTGACCAGATCCGGGCTCTGCCCCGATTGCGAAAACGCGAACGCGACCTGACCGCTGACCTTCAACGGCGCCTGTTGCATGGTCACCACCGACATCGGCAACGACGCCACCGGCACACCCAGTTGCTGCATGGTCAGGTAGGCGAAGTAGCTCGCCGCGTGGTCGGAGCTGCCGCGCGCAACGGTCATCGCCACTTGCGGTGGCTGACGGCGCAGGCGCCCGGCGATCTCGATCATTGGCGCGTCGAGCTGTTGCAGTTGGGCTTGCACGGCCGCGAACGAGGACAGCGCCTCCTCAAGCATTTTTGAAGTCAATGTCTTCTCCTTCGACCATGACGGCGGTCAGTGTGAGTGAGCGATCCAGCCGCACGCAGTCGGCCCAGGCGCCTGGTGCAAGGCGCCCGCGTTCGGTGATGCCGAGGTAGTCGGCGGGGAATTGCGACAGGCGCTGCGAGGCTTCGGCGATCGGCAACCCGATCTTCACCAGATTGCGCAGGGCCTGATCCATGGTCAGCGTGCTGCCGGCCAAGGTGCCGTCGGGCAGCCGCACGCCGCCCAGGCATTTGGTCACGGTGTGGCTGCCAAGCTTGTATTCACCGTCGGGCATGCCGGCGGCCGCGGTCGAATCGGTGACGCAATACAGGCACGGGATCGAGCGCAGGGCCACGCGGATGGCGCCGGGGTGCACGTGCAGCAAATCCGGAATCAGCTCGGCGAATTTGGCGTGAGCCAGCGCAGCGCCGACGATGCCCGGCTCGCGGTGATGCAGCGGGCTCATGGCGTTGTAAAGGTGAGTGAAACTGGTCGCGCCGGCATCCAGTGCGGCGACGCCTTCCTCGTAACTGCCGAGGGTGTGGCCGATCTGCATGCGCACGCCACGGCTGCTCAGCTCACGAATCAAACCGTCGTGGCCGGCGATTTCCGGGGCAATCGTGATCACCCGAATCGGCGCCAATGCCAGATACTCTTCGACTTCGGCCATCAACGCGGTGTGGGCGAAGTTCGGTTGCGCGCCGAGTTTTCCCGGATTGATGTACGGACCTTCGAGGTGTACGCCGAGGACCCGCGCGGCACCTTTCGGACGCTGTTCGCAGAACTCTCCTACTTCCTTCAGGACGCTGGAGATCTCGGTGCTCGGCGCGGTCATGGTGGTGGCCAGCAGCGAGGTGGTGCCGAAACGCACGTGGGTTCTGGTGATGGTTTCGAAAGCGCTGGCGCCTTCCATGATGTCTTTGCCACCACCGCCGTGAACGTGCAGGTCGATGAAGCCCGGCAGCAGATACGGCAGGTCATTGCTCGCCGGATCGCAGGGCACGCCTTCGATCGACACGACTTTGCCGTGTTCGTGGATCAGCCGGCCGCGAATCCAGCCGCTGGCGGTGAGGATGTTGTCTTCGGACATTTCGGTTCTCGCTTTGGGCCGTTTTAGCGGCGCAGCTCTTTATCTACGAAGCTCTGCAACAAAGTCGTAGTAGTCGTTGCGGCAATAGGTGTCGGTGACTTCGATCGGCGTGTTGTCTTCGAGGTAGCCGACCCGGGTCATCAGCAACATGGCGGTGCCGGGGGCGATGCCGACCAGCGCGGCGAACTCGTCCGAGGCGTTGATTGCCTGAATGTGTTGCAGGGCGCGGACGATCGGTTTGCCGATGCCGTCGAGGTACTCGTAGAGCGAATCGCCGACCCGTTGCGGCTTGGGCATGATCGAGGCGGGCAGGGTGCTCATCTCGATGGCCATGACCGTGTCATCGGCTTTGCGCAGACGCTTCATGCGCGCGACCTTGTCGTTCGGCGACAGGCTGAGGCGGATCAGTTCTTCGTGAGTCGGCAGGGTGATTTCACGTTCCAGCCAGTGTGAGCTGGGTACGAAGCCCTTGAGACGAAGCATTTCGCTGAAGCCCGAAAGGCGCGACAGCGGTTGTTCGAGGCGTGGGGTAATGAAGGTGCCGGAGCCTTGCAAGCGGCGGATCAGGCCTTGATCGAGGAGGACTTCCAGCGCCTTGCGCGCAGTCACTCGGGAGATGCCCAGTTGCTCGCTGAGGTTGCGTTCCGAGGGCATCGCCTGCTCGGACTTCCACTGCCCGGCATGAATCGCAGCTTCCAGATTGCGCGCCAGTTGCAGGTACAGCGGCGTCGGCTGGGAGTCGTCCGGGCGTAGGGTATGGAGGTCGTTCATGTAGGGCATTTCCGTCGCGAGTATAGGATTGTTGTGGCTCGCTTGTGGGGCGGAAATTAATACCACTTGAATACCATGTCAACGCAGGCAATGGGCAGTTAATCCAATGAAATGGCGGGTTTTAGAGGGGGTGGTTTGAAGTGGTATTAAAGGTGGGCTGTAAAAAGCAAAAGATCGCAGCCTGCGGCAGCTCCTACAGTTGAGAGTGGTATCACCCTTGTAGGCGCTGCCGCAGGCTGCGATCTTTTGATTTATTTTTTTGCGGGTGACCAATGGTCAGGGATTAAGGGCGGATTTCGACCATCGTGCCGTCCGGCACCAGGCTCCACACTTCGCGCATATCGACGTTGCGCATGGCGACGCAGCCGTCAGTCCAGTCCAGGGTATGGAACAGGTCTTCCGGGGTTTCTTCCGAATCCGGCGTGCCGTGGATCATGATCATCCCGCCGGGTTCGACGCCTTCACGCCGGGCGCGGGCCGAGTCGCTGATGTTCGGGTAGGAAATGTGCATCGACAGATTGAATTTGTCGCTGGTCTTGCGCCAGTCGATCCAATAGAAACCTTCCGGCGTACGCTTGTCGCCTTCAATCAGTTTCGGACCTTTCTTCGCACCTTTGCCCAAGGAAATGCGATAGGTTTTCAGTGGCTTGCCGTCGGCGATCAACTGCAGTTGATGCGCCGATTTGAGCACCAGGACTTTCTCGATGAGCGGGGTATTCGCAGGCGTCACGGTGGTCACGAATGACGCTTGGGAGACGGTAACGAACGACAGGCAGAACAGGGCAAGCAACCAGCGCATTGAAACGATTCCCCAGGAATGACGCAGATACATGATTTATAGGTGTTGTGCAGACGTGCTCGGGTTATCGGCTGGCCGGCGACGAAATCAAGTAATGGCAGGCTGAGCAAGCGGCGGAATCGATTCCGAACGAACCGGATACACCTCAACACGCCGATCAGCAAAGAAGCATTCTAAGGTACGCCCCACCGTGCGGAAAGCCAGCTCGTCCCACGGGATGTCGGCTTCGTCAAATAGTTGTACTTCGAGGCTCTCGGGGCCGGCGGCAAAGTCCAGATCGACCAGCTCGGCACGAAAGAATACATGCACCTGACTGATGTGCGGTACGTCGATCAGCGTATAGATGCTCAGGTTGCGCACCCGGGCGCAGGCTTCTTCGGCAGTCTCGCGCACGGCGGCCTGCTCGATGGTCTCGCCGTTTTCCATGAAGCCGGCGGGCAACGTCCAGTAACCGAGGCGCGGTTCGATGGCGCGACGGCAGAGCAACACTTTGGTGCCCCAGGTCGGCACGCAGCCGGCGACAATATTGGGGTTCTGATAGTGAATGGTCTGACAGCTGTCACAGACAAATCGCAGCCGCGAATCGCCTTCGGGAATGCGCTGGGTGACCGGGTTACCGCAGTGGCTGCAAAATTTCATGCTGGGCTTCCTGAATGCTGCGCCTATCTTGGCGTGCAGCGGTGCCGGTCGGCAAGTTGTCGTTTCGCGACACGACGGGTTTCGGGGGCTTGGGCGCTCGCAATGATTGGTGCATGATGCAGGGTAAGGCACTGATCGAGAACACTCATGCTGGACGAGCTACTGCATAGGGTTAGCAACCACACACCGCGCACGCTGGAGACTGATACACGTTTCCCCGAGGCCGCCGTTCTGGTGCCGATTACTCGCAGTGACGAGCCGGAACTGCTGCTGACCTTGCGCGCCAGCGGGCTCTCGACCCACGGCGGCGAAGTCGCCTTCCCTGGTGGTCGCCGCGATCCGGAAGATCCGGATCTGATTTTTACCGCGCTGCGAGAGGCCGAGGAAGAAATCGGTCTGCCGCCCGGACTGGTCGAAGTCATCGGCCCGCTCAGCCCGCTGATTTCCCTGCACGGCATCAAGGTCACGCCTTATGTCGGCGTTATTCCCGACTTTGTTGAATACCGCGCCAACGACGCCGAAATCGCTGCCGTTTTCAGCGTGCCGCTGGAATTCTTCCGTAAAGACCCTCGTGAACACACGCACCGCATCGACTATCAGGGCCGCAGTTGGTACGTGCCGAGCTATCGCTACGGCGATTTCAAGATCTGGGGCCTGACGGCGATCATGATCGTCGAGTTGATCAATCTGCTCTATGACGCCAAGATCAGCCTGCACCAACCGCCGAAAAGCTTTATCAACACCTGAAGCCGTCGTTCGAACGGCCACTCACCGTGAGCCCTGAGGAAAACAAGATGAAATACCGCTTGGGCGACGCCCGTGTCGAGACCCATCCACAGAGCTGGGTCGCCCCCAATGCCGTGCTGGTGGGCAAGGTCAAACTGGAAGAGGGCGCCAACGTCTGGTTCAACGCCGTGCTGCGCGGCGACAACGAACTGATCCTGATCGGCAAGAACAGCAACGTCCAGGACGGCACCGTGATGCACACCGACATGGGCTATCCGCTGACCATCGGCACCGGCGTGACCATCGGCCACAATGCGATGCTGCATGGCTGCACCGTCGGCGATTACAGCCTGATCGGCATTAACGCGGTGATTCTCAACGGCGCGAAGATCGGCAAGAACTGCATCATCGGCGCCAATTCGCTGATTGGTGAAGGCAAGGAAATTCCCGATGGTTCGCTGGTGATGGGCTCGCCGGGCAAGGTCGTGCGAGAGCTGACCGAGCCGCAGAAGAAGATGCTTGAGGCCAGCGCCGCCCACTATGTGCATAACTCGCAGCGTTATGCCCGCGATCTGGTTGAGCAGGAAGAATGAACACGCCAGAAAGACCCGTCGCCTCGCCGTGCGTGAATATTTGTGCGCTGGATGAGGCTGACATCTGTACCGGCTGTCAGCGTACGGTCGAGGAAATCACCCGCTGGGGCCGGATGACCAATGACGAGCGCCGCGTGGTGTTGGGGTTGTGTCATGAGCGGGCGAAGGCGAGTGGGTTGGTGTGGATGATCCCTTCGAAGTCGTGATCGGCTTGGGACGGCCCTCACCCTAGCCCTCTCCCAGGGGGAGAGGGGACTGACCGAGGTGTCTTACGCTATACGCCGACTTGGCATACCGAGTCGGACTCAGGATTTGAAAAGCCCCCGATCTGCTCCCTTTCCCCCTCGCCCCTTGGGGAGAGGGCTGGGGTGAGGGGGTAGCTCTTGATTTGCCGGTCAAGTAACCTGTGCGCCAATCTGCCAGGTCGCCCGCCATGATTTTCCTCATCGCCTACATCAGCAGCGTCGTGCTGATCAACTTCGCCTTTTCCACCGCGCCGCACCTGGACATCATCTGGTCGGCCTGGGGTGGTCTGGTGTTCGTGCTGCGCGACATGGTGCAAACTCGCTTCGGTCACGGCGCGATCGTGGCGATGCTGGCGGCGCTGGTACTGTCTTACGTCACCTCCGATCCTTCCATTGCCCTTGCCAGCGCCACAGCGTTCGCGGTCTCCGAGTGCATCGACTGGCTGGTATTCAGCATCACCAAGCGCCCATTGCGCGACCGCTTGTGGATCAGTTCGGCGCTGAGCATTCCCATCGATACGTTCATCTTCTTCGGTATGATCGACCTGCTGACGCCGCCGGTGATCATTACTGCTCTGCTGTCGAAATTCGCCGGTGTCACCGCCGTCTGGCTGATCATGGCCTGGCGTGAGCGCAAACAGGCCGTCGCCGGCTGAAGCCAAAGCCTCAGGTTCATGTAAAATGCCGCGCTTTCTCCCCATGGAAAGCGCGTCAGGCGTTGCTTTCCTCGATGATCCGCTTCTTTGAGGACCTGAGATGACCCGTATCGGAACTCCATTGTCGCCGACCGCGACCCGCGTATTGCTGTGTGGCTGTGGTGAGTTGGGCAAGGAAGTGGTGATCGAGCTGCAACGCCTGGGCGTTGAAGTGATCGCCGTTGACCGTTACGCCAACGCGCCGGCCATGCAAGTTGCCCATCGCAGCCACGTGATCAACATGCTCGACGGCGCCGCTTTGCGCGCGGTGATCGAAGCCGAGAAGCCGCACTTCATCGTGCCGGAAATCGAAGCCATCGCCACCGCCACCCTGGTTGAGCTGGAAGCCGAAGGCTTCACCGTGATCCCGACCGCGCGCGCTGCGCAACTGACCATGAACCGCGAAGGCATCCGTCGTCTGGCCGCTGAAGAGCTGGACCTGCCGACCTCGCCTTACCACTTTGCCGACACCTTCGAGGACTACAGCAAAGCCGTCGAAGACCTGGGTTTCCCATGCGTCGTCAAACCGGTGATGAGCTCGTCGGGCAAAGGCCAGAGTCTGCTGCGCAGCGTCGATGACGTGCAGAAGGCCTGGGATTACGCGCAGGAGGGCGGTCGCGCCGGCAAAGGTCGGGTAATCATCGAAGGCTTTATCGATTTCGACTACGAAATCACCCTGCTGACCGTGCGCCACATCGGCGGCACTACGTTCTGCGCACCGGTCGGTCACCGTCAGGAGAAGGGCGACTATCAGGAGTCGTGGCAGCCACAAGCCATGAGCCCGATTGCCCTGGCTGAATCCGAGCGTGTTGCCAAAGCGGTAACCGAGGCACTGGGCGGCCGTGGTCTGTTCGGCGTGGAGCTGTTCATCAAAGGTGATCAGGTATGGTTCAGCGAAGTGTCGCCGCGTCCGCACGACACCGGTCTGGTGACGCTGATTTCCCAGGATCTGTCGCAGTTCGCTTTGCACGCCCGCGCGATTCTGGGTCTGCCAGTGCCGTTGATTCGTCAGTTCGGGCCATCGGCTTCGGCGGTGATTCTGGTGGAAGGGCAATCGACCCAGACCGCATTCGCCAACCTCGGCGCTGCGTTGAGCGAGCCGGACACGGCGTTGCGTCTGTTTGGTAAGCCAGAGGTGAATGGTCAGCGTCGCATGGGCGTGGCGCTGGCGCGGGATGAGTCGATCGAGGCTGCTCGTGCCAAGGCGACCCGCGCTGCTCAGGCTGTTGTCGTAGAACTGTAAAGTTGCGACATTCGCGAGCAGGCTCGCTCCCACAGGTTTCTGTGTATGTCACAGACCTAATGTGGGAGCGAGCCTGCTCGCGAAGCTTTTGATCTTCTGTCAGGCAACCCGATTCAGATCGTTATCCCTCGTCTCTTTCAGACACAGCACCGCAATCAAGCTCAGCACCGCCGCCCCCGACACATACCCGCCGACATAACTCAGACCACCCATCGCCACCAGTTTCTGCGCAAAGAACGGCGCCGCCGAGGCCCCGACAATGCCGCCCAGGTTATACGCCGCCGAAGCGCCGGTATAACGCACATGGGTCGGAAACAGCTCAGGCAACAGTGCCCCCATCGGCGCAAACGTCACGCCCATCAAGAACAGCTCGATGCACAGAAACAGTGCCACGCCCCAGGTGGAGCCCTGAGTCAGCAGCGGCTCCATCAGAAATCCGGACAGAATTGCCAGCACGCCACCGATGATCAGCACCGGTTTGCGCCCGTAACGGTCGCTGGCCCACGCGGACAGTGGCGTAGCGGCGGCCATGAACAGCACGGCGAAACACAGCAACCCAAGGAACGTTTCACGGCTATAGCCGAGTGTGGAAACCCCGTAACTCAGGGAGAACACCGTCGAGATATAGAACAGCGCATAGCACACCACCATCGCTGCCGCGCCCAGCAACGTTGGTGCCCAATACTGGCTGAACAGCTCGACCAGCGGGATTTTTACCCGCTCCTGACGGGCGATGGCGTTGGCGAAAACTGGCGTTTCGTGGAGTTTCAGGCGCACATAGAGGCCGACCATCACCAGCACCGCGCTGAGCAGGAACGGAATGCGCCAGCCCCAACTACGGAATTGCTCGTCATCGAGGGTCATGGCCAAGGTCAGGAACAAACCGTTGGCCGCGAGAAAACCAATCGAAGGTCCAAGCTGCGGGAACATGCCGAACCACGCGCGTTTGCCCTTTGGCGCATTTTCCGTGGCGAGGAGGGCAGCGCCACCCCATTCACCGCCCAATCCCAGCCCCTGCCCGAAGCGCAGCACGCACAGCAGAATCGGTGCCCACGCACCAATCGTGGCGTAACCCGGCAGCACGCCGATCAGCGTCGTACACACGCCCATCAACAGCAAGGATGCGACCAGTGTCGATTTGCGCCCGATACGGTCACCAAAATGGCCGAACAACGCCGAGCCCAGCGGTCGGGCGAGGAAGGCAATGCCAAAGGTCAGAAACGCCGAAAGCATCTGTGCGGTGCCGGAGGTCTGCGGAAAGAACACCGGACCGATCACCAGCGCAGCAGCCGTGGCGTAAACATAGAAGTCGTAGAACTCGATCGCGGTGCCGATAAAACTCGCCGTGGCCACGCGGGTAGCGGAGTTGGTCGGTTGGGCAGGCGCGGTGTCGCTGAAAGCGGTACTGGTCGTCATGCGGTGATCCCTGACAGTCATGAGCTCCATTGGAGCGAATTATTATGGTCGAACACCCAGGGATGTGGGATGAGGCGCGGTCGCTGTTTCAGGTAGAAACAGTCGCCGGAGTACAGCGGAAATGGCCGAAACCTGTTGGGTGCGGGGTAAGCACGAGGCTCGGCGGCGCTTGGGTAAGCGCCTCGATTATAGGAAGGGGGCTAACAATCAAACAAGAGCAAAGATCGCAGGGTAGGAGCTGCCGAAGGCTGCGATCTTTTGATCTTTTACCTGGCAGGCACCAAAGCAGGCACAGAAGAGGTATGCCAAATCAGCACTTTGCTAACCCGGTTCTCTTCAGTCTCAAGAATCTCCAGGCGATAACGCCCGATCTTCAAGCAAACCGCACTTTCCGGAATAGTCTCCAACGCCTCGGTCACCAGACCATTCAGCGTTTTCGGACCATCGCTCGGCAAATGCCAGCCCAGGCACTTGTTCAACTCGCGGATCGAAGCGGCACCGTCAATCACCATGCGGCCATCAGACTGCGGATGAATGTGCGGATTATCGATGCTGTGCTCGCTTTCGAACTCGCCGACAATTTCTTCGAGAATATCCTCCAGCGTGACGACACCGAGGACTTCGCCGTATTCGTCGACCACCATGCCGAGGCGCCGCTGCTGCTTGTGGAAATTCAGCAGTTGCAGTTGCAGCGGTGTGCTTTCCGGCACGAAGTAAGGCTCGTAACTGGCCGCCAGCAGCGCCTCGCGGGTCAGATCGCCATTGTTCAGCAAATGTCGGATCTGCCGGGTGTTGAGCACTGCTTCAACTTGGTTGATATCGCTGTGGAACACCGGCAGGCGGGTGCGCTTGTTGTGGCGAAGCTGTTCGATGATCTCGTCGATCGAATCGTCGAGGTTGATACCGTCGACGTCACTGCGCGGCACCAGAATGTCATTGACCGTAATGTTGTCCAGCGCATGAATCCCCGAAACCGGGTGTGCGTGAACCGGGTGCTCCGGATCGTCGTAACGGTCAGCAGGTGAGTCATCCTCACTTTGCTGTACGACTTGAGCCTTGCGCACAAACGGCCGCATCAGCAGACCACTGATGCGGCTGAACAACCAGGCAAACGGATAAACAATCTTCAGCGGCACCGCCAGCAAGGTATTGCCGAACGCCAGCACCGCATCGGGATAGCGTTGGGCGACGGTACGTGGAAAGTAATCGGCAAACACCAGCAGGATTGCGCCAGCACCGAGGCACGCTGCCCACGGGCCGTTTTCTTCGCAGAGAAAAATCGCCAGCAGCGTCGCAATCACCATGGCGAGCGCACGGCACAAGGTGTTACAGAGAATCAGGCTGTCGAGCGGGAAGCTCAGCTTCGCCAGCGGTTTATCGCTGGCGCGCGAGGCGGTGCGTTGCGCGAGCAGGTGCTGCTGCGCGATTTCGACGGCGGTAAACAGCCCTGACCATAAAATCAGCAGGACAAATACCGCGAGCATCGGCCCTATGGGCAAACCGTCCATTTATGCCGCCCGTCAGATGTGCAGGATGTATTCACGAACCAGTTTGCTGCCGAAATACGCCAACATCAGCAGGCAGAAACCGGCGAGGGTCCAGCGAATCGCCTTGTGACCGCGCCAGCCGAGACGGTTGCGGCCCCACAACAACACGCTGAAGACGATCCAGGCCAGGCACGCCAGCAGGGTCTTGTGCACCAGATGCTGGGCGAACAGGTTCTCGACGAACAGCCAGCCGGAAATCAGCGACAGCGACAGCAGCGTCCAGCCGGCCCACAGGAAACCGAACAACAGGCTTTCCATGGTTTGCAGTGGCGGGAAGTTCTTGATCAGCCCGGACGGGTGCTTGTGCTTGAGCTGGTGGTCTTGCACCAGCAGCAACAAGGCCTGGAACACCGCAATGGTGAACATGCCGTAGGCGAGGATCGACAACAGAATATGCGCGAGGATGCCTGGCTCTTCATCGATGATCTGCACCGTGCCGGTCGGCGCGAACTGCGCCAGCAGCACGGTAATTGCGCCCAGCGGGAACAGCAGCACCAGCAGGTTTTCCACCGGAATACGCGAGCAGGCGATCAGCGTCAGGGCGATCACCGCCGCCGCGATCAGGCTGGAGGCGCTGAAGAAGTCTAGGCCCAGACCGATTGGTGTCAGCAAGTGGGTGAGCAGGCTGGCGGCGTGGGCCACCACGGCGAAAGCGCCGAGGCTAACCAGCAGGCGTTTGTTCGCCTTGGCGCCAGTGGCCAGACGAGTGCTCTGATAAAGGGTCGCAGCGGCATACAGAAGGGCGGCGGCGAGGGTGGTCAATAAACTGGGTGACAAGGGGAGCATAAATCCTGTTAGGCAGGCCCGAAAGGGGCTGAGTTTGGCATAGAACCGCCATGGCACGAAAGACTCAGGAAGCTGACAGCGAGGTGTCCGCCAGCCGCAGTCTTCGCTATAATCCGCGACCTGCCCACGCCGCAGGCTCGCCGAGCACATGTTGATTCCGGTCTGGGCCGCCATTATCCCGGTCTACACAGGGCCTGAAAGGATCGCGCAATGTTTGAAAACTTAACCGACCGTCTCTCGCAGACGCTGCGCCATGTCACCGGCAAGGCGAAGCTGACCGAGGACAACATCAAAGACACCCTGCGTGAAGTGCGCATGGCGTTGCTCGAAGCCGACGTCGCCCTGCCGGTGGTCAAGGACTTCGTCAATTCGGTCAAGGAACGCGCTGTCGGCACCGAGGTGTCGCGCAGTCTGACGCCGGGCCAGGCGTTCGTGAAGATCGTCCAGGCCGAACTCGAAAGCCTGATGGGCGCGGCCAACGAAGATTTGAACCTGAGCGCCGTGCCGCCCGCCGTCATTCTGATGGCCGGTCTGCAGGGCGCCGGTAAAACCACTACCGCTGGTAAACTGGCGCGCTTCCTTAAAGAGCGCAAGAAGAAGTCGGTCATGGTCGTGTCGGCGGACGTTTACCGTCCTGCTGCTATTAAACAGCTGGAAACCCTGGCCAACGACATCGGCGTGACGTTCTTCCCGTCCGACCTGAGCCAGAAGCCGGTCGACATCGCCACCGCAGCTATTAAAGAAGCCAAACTGAAATTCATCGACGTAGTCATCGTCGACACCGCCGGTCGTCTGCACATCGACGAAGAGATGATGGGCGAGATCAAGGCGCTGCACGCCGCGATCAACCCGGTCGAGACTCTGTTCGTGGTCGACGCCATGACCGGTCAGGATGCCGCTAACACGGCCAAGGCCTTCGGTGATGCGCTGCCGCTGACCGGTGTGATCCTGACCAAGGTCGACGGCGACGCCCGTGGCGGTGCCGCCCTGTCGGTGCGCGCCATCACCGGCAAGCCGATCAAGTTCATCGGTATGGGCGAGAAGAGCGAAGCGCTCGATCCGTTCCACCCTGAGCGTATCGCCTCGCGGATTCTCGGCATGGGCGACGTGCTCAGCCTGATCGAACAGGCTGAAGCGACCCTCGACAAAGACAAGGCCGACAAGCTGGCCAAGAAGCTGAAGAAGGGTAAGGGCTTCGACCTCGAAGACTTCCGCGATCAGCTGCAACAGATGAAGAACATGGGCGGCCTCGGCGGCCTCATGGACAAACTGCCGAGTATCGGCGGCGTCAACCTGTCGCAAATGGGCAATGCCCAGAACGCCGCAGAGAAGCAATTCAAGCAGATGGAAGCCATCATCAACTCCATGACCCCGGCCGAGCGCCGCGACCCTGAGCTGATCAGCGGTTCGCGCAAACGCCGTATCGCCATGGGTTCCGGTACTCAGGTGCAGGACATCGGCCGCTTGATCAAGCAGCACAAGCAGATGCAGAAGATGATGAAGAAATTCACCGCCAAGGGCGGAATGGCGAAAATGATGCGCGGCATGGGCGGAATGTTGCCCGGCGGCGGCATGCCAAAGATGTGAGGTGCCCCGTCCCACCCATTCTGCTCACCAAAAGTGAGCGAAATGGGTGAGACAGGACACTAAGACTTCGCCGGTCGTCGCACCGGCGCAGACCCTGCAAGGACGCAGGATCAACAGCAAACCCGCACTCGGCGGGAGCTGACTGGCCGTTTTCATCGACGGCTCTATATGCAGATCTGCACGGCATGCCATAGGCGCCGGAAAAAGTCATTTGCAAAAGTCCGGATATTCCTTAGAATATGCGGCCTTTCGGGCACCCATGCCCGCTGTGCATTTAGATTTGCAGCACCGACTACAGGAACGATGTTCACATGCTAACAATCCGTCTTGCCCTTGGCGGCTCCAAAAAGCGCCCGTTTTATCACCTGACCGTAACCGACTCGCGTAACCCGCGTGACGGCTCCCACAAAGAACAGGTTGGTTTCTTCAACCCTGTTGCACGTGGTCAGGAAATCCGTCTGTCCGTGAACCAAGAGCGCGTAGCCTACTGGCTGAGCGTTGGTGCACAGCCTTCTGAGCGTGTTGCTCAGTTGCTGAAGGAATCTGCAAAGGCTGCGGCCTGAGCAATATGAACGCGACGCCTGCTGTTGCCGATGATTTGATCGTTATTGGCAAAATTTATTCTGTTCATGGCGTTCGCGGCGAAGTGAAGGTTTATTCCTTTACTGATCCGACTGAAAACCTGTTGCAGTACAAAACCTGGACGCTCAAGCGCGAAGGCAATGTCAAACAGGTCGAGCTGGTCAGTGGACGCGGGAGCGATAAGTTCCTGGTCGCCAAGCTCAAGGGTCTTGATGATCGTGAAGAAGCTCGTCTTCTGGCCGGTTATGAGATCTGCGTGCCGCGCAACCTGTTCCCTGAATTGACCGACGGCGAGTACTACTGGTACCAGCTGGAAGGTCTGAAGGTCATCGATCAACTGGGGCAATTGCTCGGGAAAGTCGATCATCTTCTGGAAACCGGCGCCAATGATGTAATGGTCGTCAAGCCTTGCGCTGGCAGCCTGGATGATCGCGAACGCTTGTTGCCCTATACGGCGCAATGTGTGTTGGCAGTCGATCTGGCCGCGGGCGAGATGAAGGTGGATTGGGACGCGGACTTCTAAGCGTGGCTAACTTGCGCGTAGAAGTGATCAGTTTGTTTCCCGAGATGTTTTCCGCCATCGGCGACTACGGCATCACCAGTCGAGCGGTCAAACAGGGGCTCTTGCAGCTGACCTGTTGGAACCCGCGGGATTACACGACGGATCGGCATCACACTGTGGACGATCGCCCGTTTGGCGGTGGTCCGGGCATGGTGATGAAGATCAAGCCCCTGGAAGATGCTCTGGTTCAGGCCAAGGCAGCAGCCGGGGAGGCGGCGAAGGTGATTTACCTGTCCCCCCAAGGCCGTCAACTGACTCAGTCGGCGGTACGCGAGTTGGCACAATCGGATGCATTGATCCTGATTGCCGGCCGCTATGAAGGCATTGACGAGCGTTTTATTGAAGCTCATGTCGATGAAGAGTGGTCGATTGGCGACTATGTACTGTCTGGCGGCGAGCTGCCGGCGATGGTCCTGATCGATGCGGTTACACGACTGCTGCCTGGAGCTTTAGGGCATGCGGATTCCGCCGAGGAAGATTCCTTTACGGATGGTCTGCTGGATTGCCCGCACTACACCCGACCTGAGGTGTATGCGGATCAGCGTGTTCCCGACGTGTTGCTGAGTGGCAATCACGCGCATATCCGGCGTTGGCGTTTACAGCAGTCCCTTGGTAGGACCTTTGAACGACGCGCCGATCTTCTGGAAAGCCGCTCGCTTTCTGGAGAAGAGAAGAAGCTGCTCGAGGAATACATCCGCGAGCGGGACGATAGTTAACAACGTATCGATGGTAGATCGAACGATTTACCTTAGGAGCACAGCATGACCAACAAAATCATCCTTGCACTCGAAGCAGAGCAGATGACCAAAGAAATCCCTACCTTCGCCCCAGGCGACACCATTGTCGTTCAGGTGAAAGTGAAGGAAGGCGATCGTTCCCGTCTGCAAGCGTTCGAAGGCGTTGTAATCGCCAAGCGTAACCGCGGCGTGAACAGTGCGTTCACCGTTCGTAAAATCTCCAACGGTGTTGGCGTAGAACGTACTTTCCAGACCTACTCCCCGCAGATCGACAGCATGGCTGTTAAACGTCGCGGTGACGTACGTAAAGCCAAGCTGTACTACCTGCGCGACCTGTCGGGTAAAGCAGCTCGCATCAAGGAAAAACTGGCTTAAGTCCAGCTTCCGATGCAGAAAAAAGCAGCCTACGGGCTGCTTTTTTGTTGTCCGAAATTCCTCCCCTGTAAGAGCTGCCGAAGGCTGCGATCTTTTGATCTTGCTTTTACCGGCGGACAAACACACGAGCAGTAACCGCCATGAAGCCCCGCGACCAGGAAATCCAACGCCGCACCGAACTCTCGGTGACCCGCGTGACCAAAGCCGTCTTCCCGCCGACCACAAACCACCACAACACTCTGTTCGGCGGCACCGCGCTGGCATGGATGGACGAAGTGTCGTTCATCACCGCCACACGCTTCTGCCGCTTGCCACTGGTGACCGTGTCCACCGACCGCATTGACTTCAATCACGCGATCCCGGCGGGGTCCATCGTCGAATTGGTCGGGAAGGTGATCAAGGTCGGCAACACCAGCCTCAAGGTCGAGGTGGAAGTGTTTGTCGAGAGCATGAGCTGTGATGGCCGCGAGAAGGCGATTCATGGGCAGTTCAGCTTTGTCGCCATCGACGACGACAAGCGGCCAGTGCCGGTGCTGCCAGGTTTTGCGGCCTGATCTGATATCGAGTCGCGCCATTCGCGAGCAAGCTCGCTCCCACAGTGATCGGGTGAACACAACTTTTGTGTCCGGCACAGAACCTGTGGGAGCGAGCCTGCTCGCGAAGGCGTCAGTTCAGGCGATGGAAGTCTCCGGCTGAATCAGCGCCAGAAGCGTCCATCCCGCCCCAGGCCTCACCGTAGTCTCCGGCGTCACCACATGCACCCAGCCACTGTCATCGCGCATGAACAGCAAGGTCGCACGACTCCCATGCAGCGCCTGGTAATCCTCCCAACCAAAACCATCCGTCAGCGTCGTGCTGTACAACTCGGCACCCTGGCCCATCTGGCTGGCCAGTTTCGCGTAGGTAAACGCCTCGCTGCCCAATTGATTACCCCGGTGTTCCAGACTCGCCCGATGTTTATCGCTGCGCCGACTCTCATGCCCACTGGCCAACCCGAACAAACGTTGATGCCCAAAGTCATGACGAAAACGCATCGCCGCTAACGTATTCAGCTCACCCGACGGTGACAGCGCCAGCAAATGCCCCAACCCGACCAAATCCAGATGCGCATCGGCATGCTGTGAAGCCGGGTTGCCGAAGTACGTCGGCAGACCTTCCATGCGCGCCGCACGAATGTTTTCCCAGCTCGAATCAGTCAGCAACACGCGACTGCCCAATTGCTGCAACGACTTGCCCAACTCGCGAGCCGGGCCGTTGGCGCCGACGATCAGGAAGCCGCTAGGCGCCGGTTCGGCCACCTTAAGCAAGCGCGCCAACGGACGCGCCGTCGCACTCTGCAGCACCACCGTGCCGATGATCACCGCGAACGTCAGCGGCACCAGCAGCAGCGCCCCTTCATGCCCGGCCTCGTGCAGACGAATCGCAAAAATCGCCGACACCGCGGCTGCGACGATCCCGCGTGGCGCGATCCAGCACAGCAGAGCGCGCTCACGCCAGCTCAGGCTCGAACCAGCGGTGCTGAGCAGTACGTTCAGCGGCCGAGCGATCAACTGAATCACCAGCAGCAGAATCAACACCAGCGGCCCCAGCCCGATCAGCGCGTACAAATCCAGACGCGCCGCCAGCAAAATGAACAACCCGGAAATCAGCAGCACGCTGAGGTTTTCCTTGAAATGCAGGATGTGCCGCACATCCACGCCCTTCATGTTGGCCAGCCACATGCCCATCAGCGTCACGGCCAGCAGGCCGGATTCATGCATTACTTCGTTGGAGGCAATGAAAATCCCCAGCACCGCCGCCAGCGAAGCGAGGTTATGCAGATACTCCGGCAGCCACTGCCGGCGGATCACTGTGCCGAGCAACCAGCCGCCGACAATCCCGAACACTGCGCCACAGACAATCACGCCGCCAAAAGTGAACAGGCTCTGCTTGAGGCCATGGCCTTCAGCGCTGGCAATAATGAAACTGTAAACCACCACGGCGAGGAGGGCGCCGATCGGGTCGATGACAATGCCTTCCCAGCGCAGAATGTTGGCAATCGAGGCTTTCGGTCGTACCACCCGCAACATCGGCACGATCACCGTCGGGCCGGTGACCAGAGTCAGGCTGCCGAACAGGATGGCCAGCATCCAGTCGAAGCCGAGCAGAAAGTGCGTAGCCACCGCGATAACGATCCAGGTCGAAATCGCACCAAGGGTCACCAGACGATGGACGACGCTGCCGATCTCCTTCCACTCAGAGAGGTGCAGAGTCAGGCTGCCCTCGAACAGAATCAACGCCACCGCCAGTGACACCAGCGGCATCAACAGTGGGCCGAACATTTCCTGCGGATCGAGCCAGCCCAACACCGGGCCGACCAGAATACCGGTCAGCAACAGGAACAGAATCGCTGGCAGCTTCAGGCGCCAGGCCAGCCATTGGCAACCCAGCGCCGCCGCACCAATCCCGCCAAATGCCAGTAGAATTTGCTGCTCGTTCATTGATGCTCCCTGTTCCTTGAAATAGCGGGCTATGAAAGACTAGCGCCCATTCCTACAGTTCACTCTACATTTGCGCACAGTCCCTGAGGCTGTGTGTCTTGAGCGCCCATGCCTGCCATCGACCATCCGCTGATTGACCAATTCCTCGACGCTTTATGGCTGGAGAAGGGCCTGTCCGAGAACACCCGCGGCGCCTATCGCAGCGATCTGGCGCTGTTCAATGGCTGGCTGCAGGAGAAAAATCTCGAGCTGATCAATGCAGGCCGCGAGCTGATCCTTGATCATCTGGCCTGGCGTCTGGAGCAGAACTACAAACCGCGTTCCACGGCGAGATTTCTCTCCGGTGTGCGTGGCTTTTATCGCTATCTGTTGCGGGAAAAGATGATCAGCGTCGACCCGACGTTGCGCGTCGATATGCCCCAACTCGGTAGGCCGTTGCCTAAGTCCCTGTCGGAAGCTGACGTCGAGGCGCTGCTTAAAGCGCCGGATCTGAGCGAAGCCATCGGCCAGCGCGACCGCGCCATGCTTGAAGTTCTGTACGCCTGTGGCCTGCGCGTGACCGAACTGGTCAGTCTGACGCTGGAACAGGTCAACCTGCGTCAGGGTGTGTTGCGGGTGATGGGCAAGGGCAGCAAGGAGCGGCTGGTGCCAATGGGCGAGGAAGCGATAGTCTGGATTGAGCGCTACATGCGCGATGGTCGCCGCGAACTGCTCGGCGGCCGGCCCAGCGATGTGTTGTTCCCCAGCCAGCGCGGTGAGCAGATGACTCGCCAGACCTTCTGGCACCGGATCAAGCATCAGGCCAAGGTCGCGGGGATTGGCAAGTCGCTGTCGCCGCACACTTTGCGTCACGCGTTTGCCACGCACCTGCTCAACCACGGCGCGGATTTACGCGTGGTGCAGATGCTGCTCGGGCACAGCGACCTCTCCACCACGCAGATCTACACCCACGTTGCCCGCGCCCGCTTGCAGGACCTGCACGCCAAACACCACCCGAGAGGTTAACTCCATACCTCCCCCTGTAGGAGCTGCCGAAGGCTGCGATCTTTTGATCTTAAAAACAAAATCAAAAGATCGCAGCCTTCGGCAACTCCTACATAAAGCGGTGTGATCTATGGCGACAGGCGCATTCGGCCACCGTGGCCTTATGTGTTAGGCTTTGCCGGTTTGCACGATGGACGGTTATGACCCGGTGTTCCGGCACGGGCGTTCTGATCGTTCCATTTGTCCGCCTTCAGGAGTTCTCATGCGTCTGACCCAGATTTTCGCCGCCGCAGCCATTGCGTTGGTCAGCACCTTTGCCGTCGCCGATGACGCGGCCGACAAAGCCATTCGTCAAAGCCTGGAAAAACTCGAACTCGAGGTTCCGGTCGAAAGCATCAGCGCCAGTCCGTTGCCGGGCATGTACGAAGTCAAACTCAAGGGCAGCCGCGTGCTCTACGCCAGCGCCGACGGCCAATACATCGTTCAGGGCTACCTGTTCCAGCTCAAGGACGGCAAACCGGTCAACCTGACCGAGAAGACCGAACGCCTGGGCATCTCCAAACTGATCAACGCCATTCCGGTTGCCGAAACCGTGGTGTACCCGGCCGTGGGCGAAACCAAATCGCACATTACCGTGTTCACCGACACCACTTGCCCTTACTGCCACAAGCTGCACGCCGAAGTGCCTGAGCTGAACAAGCGCGGCATCGAAGTGCGCTATGTCGCTTTCCCGCGCCAGGGTCTGAACTCGCCGGGTGATGAGCAACTGCAAGCCGTTTGGTGCTCGAAAGACAAGAAAGCCGCCATGGACAAAATGGTCGATGGCAAGGAAATCAAGGCCGCCAAATGCGATAACCCGGTTTCCAAACAGTTCGCCCTCGGTCAGTCGATCGGCGTGAACGGTACACCGGCCATCGTTTTGGCTGACGGACAAGTGATTCCGGGCTACCAGCCTGCGCCACAAGTCGCCAAACTGGCGCTGGGCGCGAAGTAAATTCGCATCGTCACGGTCAGCCGTGACGATCATGGCCCGGCAGCGACATCGCCGGGCCATCAATAGAGAGCCGCGAGCACGCGGTTGTTTTCCGGCCGACCCCGCGTCGGCCGTTTTATGGGGAGTTCACAGTGAATCCGGTCAAAGTAGGCATCTGTGGGTTAGGGACCGTCGGTGGCGGTACCTTCAACGTACTTCAGCGCAACGCCGAGGAAATTGCTCGTCGTGCCGGGCGTGGGATCGAAGTGGCACAAATTGCCATGCGCACGCCAAAGCCTCAGTTCCAGACGACCGGTATTGCGATTACCAACGATGTCTTCGAAGTGGCCACAAACCCTGAGATCGACATCGTTATAGAGCTGATGGGCGGCTACACCGTTGCCCGCGAGCTGGTACTCAAGGCCATCGAGAATGGCAAGCATGTGGTCACCGCGAACAAGGCTCTGATTGCCGTTCACGGTAATGAAATTTTCGCCAAGGCTCGCGAGAAAGGCGTGATCGTGGCGTTCGAAGCGGCCGTGGCCGGTGGCATTCCGGTGATCAAGGCGATCCGTGAAGGCCTGTCCGCCAACCGCATCAACTGGGTCGCCGGGATCATCAACGGCACCGGTAACTTCATCCTTACCGAAATGCGCGAGAAGGGCCGTACCTTCGAAGACGTGTTGGCCGAAGCTCAGGCACTGGGTTACGCCGAAGCCGATCCGACCTTCGACGTTGAAGGCATCGACGCCGCGCACAAGCTGACGATTCTGGCCTCCATCGCCTTCGGCATTCCACTGCAATTCGACAAGGCTTACACCGAAGGCATCACCAAGCTGACCACCGCTGACGTCAACTACGCCGAAGCGCTGGGCTATCGCATCAAGCACCTCGGTGTGGCGCGCAGCACTGCCGCCGGCATCGAGTTGCGCGTGCACCCGACGTTGATCCCGGCTGATCGCCTGATCGCCAACGTCAACGGCGTGATGAACGCGGTAATGGTCAACGGTGACGCTGCCGGCTCGACGCTGTTCTACGGCGCTGGCGCTGGCATGGAGCCAACTGCTTCGTCGGTGATCGCCGATCTGGTCGACGTGGTTCGCGCCATGACTTCCGATCCGGAAAACCGCGTGCCGCACCTGGCCTTCCAGCCAGACTCGCTGTCGGCCCATCCGATCCTGCCGATCGAAGCCTGCGAAAGCGCTTATTACCTGCGCATTCAGGCCAAGGACCATCCGGGCGTACTCGCTCAGGTGGCGAGCATCCTCTCGGAGCGCGGCATCAACATCGAGTCGATCATGCAGAAGGAAGTCGAGGAACACGACGGTCTGGTGCCGATGATCCTGCTGACCCACCGTGTCGTGGAACAGCGCATCAACGATGCCATCGCCGCCCTCGAAGCGCTGGCCGGCGTGAATGGTCCGGTTGTACGGATCCGCGTCGAACACTTGAATTAACAGCAGCGGCAAGTTTCCAGCTTCAAGCTGCAAGTAAAAGCAGAGCCGCTTTTCACTTGTAGCTTGCAGCTTGCAGCTTGTAGCTCAAACCGAAGGTTTGCCCTTATGCGTTATATCAGTACCCGCGGCCAGGCACCGGCCCTGAATTTCGAAGAGGTCCTGCTGGCCGGTCTGGCGACCGACGGCGGTCTGTACGTTCCGGAAAACCTGCCACGTTTCACCCAGGAAGAGATCGCTTCCTGGGCCGGCCTGCCGTATCACGAGCTGGCCTTCCGGGTGATGCGCCCGTTCGTCACCGGCAGCATTCCGGACGCCGATTTCAAAAAGATTCTCGAAGAAACCTACGGCGTGTTCTCGCACAGCGCCGTGGCGCCGCTGCGTCAGCTGAACGGCAACGAATGGGTGCTGGAGCTGTTCCATGGCCCGACCCTGGCGTTCAAGGACTTCGCCCTGCAACTGCTCGGTCGTCTGCTCGACTACGTGCTGGAAAAGCGCGGCGAGCGCGTAGTGATCGTCGGCGCCACTTCCGGTGATACCGGTTCGGCCGCCATCGAAGGCTGCAAGCACTGCGAAAACGTCGACATCTTCATCCTGCACCCGCACAACCGTGTGTCCGAAGTGCAGCGCCGACAGATGACCACGATTTTCGGCGAGAATATCCACAACATTGCCATCGAAGGTAATTTCGATGACTGCCAGGAAATGGTCAAGGCGAGCTTCGCCGACCAGAGCTTCCTCAAAGGCACGCGCCTGGTGGCGGTGAACTCGATCAACTGGGCGCGGATCATGGCCCAGATCGTTTACTACTTCCACGCATCGCTGCAACTGGGCGGCCCGGCGCGTTCGGTGTCGTTCTCGGTACCAACCGGCAACTTCGGCGACATCTTCGCCGGCTACCTGGCCCGCAACATGGGCCTGCCGATCAACCAGTTGATCGTCGCCACCAACCGCAACGACATCCTGCACCGCTTCATGAGCGGCAATCAGTACGTCAAGGAAACCCTGCACGCCACGCTGTCGCCGTCGATGGACATCATGGTCTCGTCGAACTTCGAGCGCCTGCTGTTCGACCTGCACGGTCGCAACGGCGCGGCAATCGCCGGTCTGATGGATTCGTTCAAGCAGGGCGGCGGTTTCAGCGTCGAACAAGAACGCTGGACCGAAGCGCGCAAACTGTTCGACTCGCTGGCCGTGGATGACGCGCAGACTTGCGAAACCATTGCCGAAGTCTACGAGCAGACTGGCGAAGTGCTGGATCCGCACACCGCCATCGGCGTCAAGGCTGCACGCGAATGCCGTCGTAGCCTCGATATCCCGATGGTAATTCTCGGCACCGCACACCCGGTGAAATTCCCGGATGCGGTAGAGAAGGCCGGTGTAGGAAAAGCGCTCGAACTACCTGCACATCTTTCTGATTTGTTTGAGCGAAACGAGCGTTGCACCGTTCTGCCAAACGAGCTGAAAGCCGTGCAAGCCTTTGTCAGCCAGCATGGCAACCGCGGCAAGCCGCTTTAAGCCAGTAAAAGCTGTCACATTTTGAAGCCCGTCTCCTGACGGGCTTTTTTGTTTCTGCTGCCACACTGCTCGGGTTTTCACCCACGAAGGACGGGTGAGTCGATCACGAAGGAAGTGGCAATGCTGTTTTATAGAGGTTTGAAACCGGCACTGGCTGGGCTGTTCTTGTTCGCATTACTGGCCTTGATGCGCAGCAGTGAGGCGGCGCAACTGGCGCTGCATGACGAGGCCGTGGCCGGCAAAGTCCAGCCCATCGAACTGGCCGCACACGAGCGTCAATGGATTCGCGACAACCCCGAGGTGACGGTCACGTCGGTGCAGTACCCGTTGTATCTGTTCCAGGATGAGCACGGGCAGTGGAGCGGCTTGAACAACGATGTACTCAAGCGTGTGACGGCGATGACCGGGTTGCGGTTTGTGCATCAGGAATCGTTTTCCACCGATCACATGCTCGAACGACTGGAGAGCGGCGCGGCCGATATCAGTACGACCCTGGCGATGAGCGAGGAGCGCAAGGCATTCCTGGATTACAGCCACGCGTTCGGTGGCGCGGGCTGGGTGTTTGTTGGACGCGCTGACGCACCTCGGCTGGATGCCTTCGAGCAGTTGAGCAAACGGGTGCTGGTGCTACCGGCCCGGCATGCGCTGGAAGACATGATCAGGCGTGACTTCCCCTTGATCGAGATTCGCTCGGTCAAGACCTACGCCGAGGCGCGGGCGCTGGTTGAAAGCGGTGAAGCCTACGCCACCATCGAAAACGAAATCGGCGCGCAGCTTTACCCGCTGGGTTTGCTCAAGGTCGGAGGTCTGGTTGAGGGCAAATGGGAAGCGGATAACCTGGCCGTGCGCAAAGGCATGCCTGTGCTCCTGAGTATTCTCAACAAGGCCCTTGAGGCGTTTCCCGCAGCCGAATTGCGGGCCATCCGCCTGAAATGGCTGGAAGGTATTGCACCGGCGCCCGTGCCGTCAGTCTGGCAGCAGATGCTTGAATGGGGTTGCTGGGGCATGGGTGGGCTTGGCGTGTTCGGCCTGCTGTCGCTGATATGGAATCGGCGTCTGACCGCCGTGATCAAGCTGCGGCGCACGGCGGAAAAAGATCTGGGCGATCAACTGGCATTTCAGCATGCATTGATCGACTCCATGCCTGATCCGGTGTTTGTCCGTGATCTGCAAGGGCGGCTGATCATGTGCAATCGTAGCTATGAGGAAGCGCTCTCGGTTCGACTGGATCAGGTGCTGGGGCGGCTGCTGATTGAAGTCAACGCGTTGCCTGAAGCCACGGCGCTGATGTTGCACGATGAGTTCATGGTGCAGTTGCGCACGCGCAAGTCGCGTTTCAGCAAACGGCGATTGCAGTTCAAGAATGGCACCCGTGAGGTCTATCAATGGACGGTGCCGTTTTACAGTGCTGATGGCAAATTGCGTGGGCTTTTGGGCGGTTGGACAGACATCACCCAGCGTCGGACAGAGAGTGGGTGCCGATGTCCGCATTGAAGATGGGAAATGTCCTATATGACGCGGCTACTTTTCCGATGGGAGGCTTAGGACTGCTGCCCTAGAGTGACAACCACTGCGGTGAGAGTCCGCGATTGTCGCTTCAGAGGCCGCTTATGCGCTCGCTTAAAGTCCTGATACTTGAACCCAATCCGTTCCAACTGATGGCATTGCATCAAATGCTCAATGCCATTGGTATCTATGACGTACTGACGGCGCCGTCGCTGGCCTCGGCCCTGTCTTCACTGGGCCATCGCGGCGTGGTCGATATCGCCATTTGCGATCCGCAGCTCAAGGGCGGCGATGGCCTGGCGCTGATCCATCATCTGGCGGTTCAGCAGGAGGCACGCGCGCTGATCCTGCTGGGAACGGTCGCGCCAAGCCTGCTGAACGATCTCGAACCCTTGCTGAGCGAGCATAGAATGCGGCTGTTGGGTCGCCTGCAAACCCCAGTGTCGGCGGTACTGATGCGCGGTTTGCTCGACAGCTACGTGATCGCCGCTTCGCCACCCGTGCGGGTTTGACGGGGACGGTTATTTTTCTGTCATCTTCGGCGTGCATGCTCTGACAGACCGGTGACACTCCAGGAACGGGGCAGTCGGTATGCAGAACTTTCTTCTCGGGCCGGTGGTCATTTATTGTGAACACGCCCCAGGCACACAGTTTTCGGACTATTGAGTGGAGATCGAGATGGAAAGTATCAGTCTATTGCTCGGTGAGGCTCTGAGCCCGTATCAGGTTTCGTTGTCTCCAAGCGGTTCCCATGGCGAATGCCTGGTGACCTTGAAGAACAGTCATGGCGCCATCGTGGTGGAACGCGAATTCAATCAGGCACAACTGACCGACAAGCGTCAGTTGACCGATGTCGTTGACGGCTTGCACCGCGACGTTCTGATCGCTGAAGGACGGCTGGAGCCTTGTGTGATCGCGGCCTTGCGCAACGCAGCACTGGACAAACGTGCGGCGCTGTAAAGATGAAATATTTTTTGTGGGAACCTTCCTGCATCCCTGTCAGTCAGACCACGTAACAGCAGGATCAAGCATTGTGCTCCGGTGCTTGTCGCTTGCTGCTACGGGTCTTTATGTAGGCCACGTTTAACCCCGAGTCGTCTCCCCACTTCTCGGGGTTTCTTTTGTCTGCGATTTGCCTACTGCGCGGCTTGGCGTTCGAAGAATGTGCGGGCCTGTTCCAGATAATCCTCACGTCTGTCAGGGTCCAGCCATGCGGCGTAGAGCTGGTTCAGGTGTTCATGCGGCAGGGTGCGCAGCAGCTGATTGATCTCGCTGATGGCCTGGCGGCCCTGCGTGGTGTCGGAACAGGCGACGTAGCCTGACAGATACTTGCCGTTGCCCCGAATCGGATAGAACTCCAGTTCATCTTCATTGATCTGTGCCTGTTTCGCCTGATAGCGAATCTCCGGCCAATAGCCCAACACCACCTGCAACCGCCCGAGACGCTGCATCGACAGCAGATTGGTCAGCGCATCGTTGCCGTAATGCGCCGTCAGCGCACTGCTGGGCGCTTGATGCAAAAGGGTGTCGATGAACTCACCGTAGCTGCGTTCCGCCACCACACCGACTTTGCGTTCCGTATCGGCCAGCAGCGCCGACAGATCCACTTCATCGTCGACCAGATACGGTTCGAGCACCGAGCGATCTTGCTGGCGCACCACCAGGCCGTTGCTCACGGCGCGAATTGCCGGGATCGAATACGCGACCCACTGCGCGCGCTCCTTGTTCCACAGCAGCGCGGGGTCACAGGCAAACGGGTTTTCGTGGAGCATCTGCAGACCACGGGCGCGATTGACCCGCATCAGCGTGTGTTCGTACTGCGGCATGCCGGCGATCAGCAACGGCATCAGTTGGTCGATCACACCCTGGCCCTTTTTCGGGCCTTCGAAAATGGTCAGCGGCGGCAAGTCTCGCAGCAGCCAGATCAGCGTCGGTTTCGCCTGCGCTCCGGTCGACAGGGCGAGTAAAAACAATAGGCCGAACAGGCGCCATGTCCACCAATGGTGGGCGCGGTTGGCGTGCGATGTCTGCCGGCGCTTCAGCTTAGATGGCTCCGTCTTCACGCAGCTTGGCGATCTGTCTCTCGTCGTAGCCAAGGTCGTGAAGTACCTGCGCATTGTGTTCACCCAGTTGCGGTCCGACCCATTCTGAACTGCCCGGTGTCTCAGAGAGTTTCGGCACAATGCCCGGCATCTTGAAATCTTTGCCGTCGGGCAGTTTGGCGTGCAGGAACATCTCTCGGGCCAGGTACTGCGGATCGTTGAACATGTCCTCGGCACTGAAGATCCTGCTGGCCGGTACCTCGGCCTGATTGAGCAGGTCGAGCACGCTTTGCAGCGGCAGCGAATTGACCCAGCGATCAATCACGCCATACAGTTCGTCGCGGCGATTATCGCGCCCGTCGTTGCTGGCCAGTGTCGGATCGTTGGCGAGGTCTTCGCGACCGATGATCAGCATGAAGCGTTTGAAGATCGCATCACCGTTGGCGCCGATCTGCACATGCTTGCCGTCAGCGCTGGTGTGAATCGAAGAGGGCGTAATCCCGGGCATGATGTTGCCGGTGCGCTCGCGGATAAAACCGAACACGTCGAACTCCGGCACCATGCTTTCCATCATTGCGAAAATCGCTTCATACAGCGCCACATCGACGACTTGGCCGAGGCCACCGTTGACCTCGCGATGACGCAGCGCCATCAGCGCACCGATCACGCCCCACAGCGCAGCTATCGAATCGCCGATGGAAATGCCGGTGCGCACCGGCGGACGGTCCTCGAAACCAGTGATGTAGCGCAAACCGCCCATGGACTCGCCCACCGCACCGAAGCCCGGCTGATCCTTCATCGGCCCGGTCTGGCCGAAACCGGAAAGGCGCACCATCACCAGTTTCGGGTTCAAGGCGTGCAGGGTTTCCCAGCTCAGGGCAAGCTTTTCCAGCACGCCGGGGCGGAAGTTCTCGATGAGGATGTCGGCTTCGCTGAGCAGTTTTTTCAGGATCGCCAAGCCGTCAGGGTGTTTGAGGTTCAGCGTCAGCGACTTTTTATTGCGCGCCTGAACGAACCACCACAGCGACGTGCCTTCGTACAGTTTTCGCCATTTGCGCAAGGGATCACCGCCGTCTGGCGACTCGATCTTGATCACTTCGGCGCCGAACTCGCCGCAAATGCGCGAGGCAAACGGCCCGGCAATCAATGTACCCAATTCAATGACTTTCAGACCCGAGAGCGGTTTGCTGGTGAACGGCATGCGAAATCCTGTAGGACAAGGCGGAACGGATACAGCGTTTTAACATAGCCGGCTGTCAGACGCCGCAGCTTGATCGCCATCAATTCGATGATTGCCTACCGCATCGGTTAGACTTGCCGACTTTCCTCGTATCAAGAAGCCCGTTCATGGCCCAGCCGTCCACTACCTACAAATTTGAACTGAACCTCACCGACCTCGACCGCAGTGTCTACGAGAGCGTCAAGCAGACCATCGCCCGTCACCCTTCGGAAACCGAAGAGCGCATGACCGTGCGCCTGCTGGCCTACGCCCTCTGGTACAACGAGCAGTTGTCATTCGGCCGTGGTCTGTCAGACGTGGATGAACCTGCGCTGTGGGAAAAGAGCCTGGACGACCGTGTTCTGCACTGGATCGAAGTCGGCCAGCCAGACGCCGACCGTCTGACCTGGTGCTCGCGTCGTACCGAACGTACCAGCCTGCTGGCCTACGGCAGCCTGCGCGTTTGGGAAACCAAAGTGATCCCGGCGATCAAGAACCTGAAGAACGTCAACATCGCAGCAGTCCCGCAAGAAGTGCTGGAAATCCTGGCCAAGGACATGCCCCGCGTCATCAAGTGGGACGTGATGATCAGCGAAGGGACGATCTTCGTCACCGACGACCGTGGTCAGCACGAAGTCCAGTTGCAATGGCTGCAAGGTGAGCGCGGCTGATCCTGCGCCCTCAACTGATTAATCCCCCGTATTAAAGAGAAGTCTCCGTCACCCCATGCGTATCGAACCTCGTCAACTGCCCGAAACTCTGCCTTTTCTCGGTGATATTCCGCCGCTGCTGACCCGCCTGTATGCGGCGCGGGGCGTGCAATCCGAGGCAGAGCTGGACAAGAGTCTGGCGCGGTTGATCCCGTTCCAGCAACTCAAGGGCATCGACGCAGCGGTGGACCTGCTGGTGACGGCGCTGGAACAGCGCCAGCGCATCCTCATCGTCGGTGACTTCGATGCGGACGGTGCGACGGCCAGCACTGTTGGCATGCTTGGCTTGCGTCTGCTCGGTGCAGCACATGTCGATTATCTGGTACCGAACCGCTTTGAATATGGCTATGGCCTGACTCCGGAAATCGTCGAAGTTGCGATGACCCGCGAGCCGCATTTGCTGGTCACCGTGGACAACGGCATCTCCAGCGTCGAAGGCGTGGCTGCCGCCAAACGCCATGGCCTGAAAGTGCTGATCACCGATCACCACTTGCCCGGCGATGAACTGCCACTGGCTGATGCGCTGGTCAACCCGAACCAGCCCGGTTGCGAGTTCCCGAGCAAGGCGCTGGCCGGCGTCGGGGTGATTTTTTATGTGCTGATGGCGTTGCGCGCGCGTTTGCGCAGCCTCGGCTGGTACGAGAACAAGCCGCAGCCGAACATTGGCGAACTGCTTGATCTGGTGGCGCTGGGCAGCGTCGCTGACGTGGTGCCGCTGGACGCCAATAACCGGATTCTGGTGCATCAGGGCCTCGAACGAATTCGCGCCGGTCGCGCACGGCCGGGCATCAAAGCGATACTTGAAGTCGCCAAGCGTGACGCTGCACGCATTACCTCCACCGATCTCGGTTTCATCGTCGGCCCGCGGCTGAATGCCGCCGGACGGCTGGATGACATGAGTCTGGGCATCGAGTGCCTGCTGACCGGCGACGCCAATCTGGCCCGGGAAATGGCCGCGCAACTCGACGGCATGAACCAGGATCGTAAATCCATCGAGCAGGGCATGCAGCGTGAAGCGCTGGCGCAGCTCAAGGACTTGCCGGTGGAGTCGATGCCGTTTGGTCTGTGCCTGTTCGATCCGGAATGGCACCAGGGCGTGATCGGTATTCTCGCGTCGCGGATGAAAGAGCGTTACTTCCGTCCGACCATTGCCTTTGCTGATGCCGGTGATGGTTTGCTCAAAGGCTCGGGCCGTTCGGTGCAGGGCTTCCACATTCGTGACGCGTTGAGCGTGGTGGCGGCGCAGCATCCAAACCTGATCGCCAAGTACGGCGGCCACGCAATGGCGGCCGGTCTGACCTTGCCGCAGGAGAATTTTCCGCTTTTCGCCGAGGCCTTTGACGCTGAAGTGCGTAGGCAACTTCGCGAAGACGACCTGACCGGGCGCATGCTGACCGATGGCACGCTGGCGGTTGAAGAGTTCCACCTCGAACTGGCCCGCGCGCTGCGTCACGCCGGGCCTTGGGGGCAGCACTTCCCGGAGCCGCTGTTTCATGGCGTGTTTCAGTTGGTCGAACAGCGGGTGGTCGGTGAACGGCATTTGAAAGTGGTGCTGAAGAGCGAGTGTGGCTCGGTGAAACTGGACGGTATTGCGTTTGGGATTGACCGGGATATCTGGCCGAATCCGACGATCAAGTGGGTTGAGCTCGCCTATAAGCTCGACGTTAACGAGTTTCGGGGTAATGAGACCGTTCAGTTGATGATTGCTCATATCGAACCGCGCTGAAGATCAAAAGATCGCAGCCTTCGGCAGCTCCTACATAGAAGTGCGCTCTGTAGGAGCTGCCGCAGGCTGCGATCTTTTCTTGAATTTCCCCCGATCCCCCGTTGTCGACTAGGCTCTAAGCACTGCTTGATTGGCCTTGTGACGTCTTGTCGAATTTTTTGCCCGCGGGGGCGGGTGCTGCACCTTTTTCCTGTCACTCGTCGACTATTCAAACAGAACCCTGGAGCCTGCCCACTGATTTGAGAGGTGCCCCATGAGTCTGCTGCTTGAACCCTTCACTCTTCGTCAACTGACCCTGCCCAACCGCATCGCTGTATCACCGATGTGCCAGTACTCCAGCGTCGACGGTCTGGCCAACGACTGGCATCTGGTGCACCTCGGCAGCCGCGCGGTGGGTGGCGCCGGCCTGGTATTCACTGAAGCCACGGCGGTCACCGCCGATGGGCGAATCACCGCCGAAGACCTCGGCCTGTGGAACGACGAACAGATCGAACCGCTGCAACGCATCACCCGCTTCATCACGTCTCAGGGCGCGGTTGCCGGCATTCAACTAGCCCACGCCGGGCGCAAGGCCAGCACCCATCGGCCGTGGATTGGCAAGCATGGCAGCGTCAAACCCGATGATGGTGGCTGGACCCCGGTAGGGCCGTCACCGATTGCCTTTGACCCACAACACACGCAACCGAAACAGCTGGATGAAGGGCAGATCGCCGACGTTATTCAGGCCTTTGTCGATGCCGCCAAACGTGCGTTGAAGGCGGGTTTCAGTGTGGTTGAGGTGCACGCGGCGCATGGTTATCTGCTGCATCAGTTTCTTTCGCCGTTGAGCAATCAGCGCCGCGATCAATATGGTGGCTCTTTTGAAAACCGTATTCGGCTGGTGCTGCAGGTTACCGAGGCGGTGAGGGCGGTCTGGCCTGAGGAGTTGCCGGTGTTTGTCCGCGTATCCGCCACCGACTGGGTGGAGGACGGCTGGAACCCGGACGAAACCGTAGAGCTGGCGCGACGCCTGCACACGTTGGGCGCGGACCTGATCGATGTGTCGTCGGGCGGGACAGCGGCCAACGCGGAAATTCCGGTTGGGCCGGGTTATCAGACGCGTTTCGCCGAACGTGTGCGTAAGGAGTCAGGCATCGCCACAGGCACCGTGGGAATGATTACCGAGCCGGCGCAGGCCGAACACATTCTGCGCACCTGTCAGGCCGACATCATCTTCCTCGCCCGCGAGTTGCTGCGTGATCCGTACTGGCCGCTGCATGCCGACGATGATCTGGGCGGGCGCAAAGCGGTGTGGCCGGCGCAGTATCAGCGCGCGACTCATCGTGATCAGCCGATTCATGAGTCTGATTTGCGCGATTGAGTCAGTCGCAATAAAGCAAAAAGCCCCGGTCAGTGATGGCCGGGGCTTTGTTTTTGGAAGGTGTTTTTGTGCTGACTAGGCGGATGCTATCGCGAGCAGGCTCACTCCTACAGTTGATCTGCGTCGAACACTGATTTTGTGAACGACATATCTCCCCTGTAGGAGTGAGCCTGCTCGCGATGAGGCTCAATCAGACGCTAGAGAACCCTCAAGGGTATTTACGCTTGTCCGGCGCCGGCGGGAAGTACTGGTACAACCAGGTCTCGCTCAACGTGCGGTCATTGGTGCGAATGAACAAACGCAGCTCCACCGGCTCAACGCTGTCACTGGTCGGGTACCAGTCAAACAGGATCCGGTAACCCTTGATGTCATCCAGCACCAGCACGCTGAAGTCCTGCACCTTGCCGTTCGAGCAGGTCACCACCGGCTCGATCCCGGTGCCCTGCGGCAGGCGATCCAGACCACCGCCGGTGAAGTCCACGGCGAAGCGACGGGCCCAAACCGGCGGATAATGCTCGCCCGGGGCCCAACCTTCGGTGAAACCGCCCATGCCGGAACGGGTCGCGTGCACCCGTGCCAACGGCGTACCCACTGGCGGCAATGCGCTCCAGTAAAGCTTGTAGCCATAGTTCAGCGAATCGCCGGCAGCCACCGGTTTTTTCGGTGTCCAGAACGCGACGATGTTGTCGAGGGTTTCCCCGGTTGTAGGAATTTCCAACAGATCGATAGAGCCTTCGCCCCACGCCGTGGTCGGTTCGACCCACAGGCTCGGACGCTTGCTGTACCAGTCGACGGTGTCCTGATAGTTGGCGAATTCATGATCGGTCTGCACCAGCCCGAAACCTTTTGGATCGGTGTCGGCAAACGCATTGAATTGCAAGGTCGCCGGGTTGTTCAGCGGACGGCAGATCCACTCGCCGTTGCCGCGCCACATCGCCAGACGATCCGAGTCGTGGATCTGCGGGTGGATGGTGTCGCACATGCGGCGCTCGTGGGTGCCGCAACTGAACATACTGGTCATCGGCGAAATGCCCAATTGCTCGATTGCCGTGCGCGCATTGATGTGCGCATCGACTTCCATCACCACGCGCTCGGCCTGGCAATCAATGTCGAAGCGATAGGCGCCAGTGGCACTCGGCGAGTCGAGCAGGGCATACACCACAAATCGGGTGGCGTTCTTGTCCGGTGTCTCGAACCAGAACTTGGTGAAGTCAGGGAATTCTTCGCGTTTTTTCGCGTACGTGTCGATCGCCAGGCCGCGCGCCGAGAGGCCATATTGGCCAGTGGCGTCTACCGCACGGAAATAGCTGGCGCCGAGGAACGACAACACATCGTGACGATCCAGCTCCGGCGCTTTGAACAGCTTGAAGCCGGCAAAACCGAGGTCACCCTTGAGCTGCTGGGTGTCGACTGAAGTGTTTTCATAGTTGAACAGTGCCGGGCGGAAATGCACTTCGCGGGCAGTGCGCGTCTTGGCGTCGACGCTGTACATGCGCACCGGCTGACGGAAGCCCATGCCGACGTGGAAGAACTGCACGTCGAGTTGGCCCTTGTTCTCCTTCCACAGCGAATGCTCGCCGTCGTAACGGATCGCATTGAAGTTCTGCGGGGTCATGGTCGCCAGGGTCGGCGGCAGCACCTGTTTGGTGTCCTGATAGGCGCTGCCAGCCAGTTGCTTGGCCTGGCGCTTCAGCGCTTCGAAGTCGAAGGCCTGAGCCTCGCCATCGGCGGCGCCGCCATTGGCCGCCCACGCGCGGCTGGCCAGCAGGCCAGTGGCCGAAAGACCGGTGTAAGCCGCAATGGCCATGGACGCTTTGAGCAAATTCCTGCGGTGCATAAATACAACCTGTCGTGAGCAATCCCGCGCCGTTCCTGGCACGTGCTGGATCAGAAATAACGGTTCGGACAAGCCTTCGGCCAAACGCAACGGACTATTAACAGATGCCCGCTAGCTTAAACGGTTCGCTCGCAATGCAAAATTCGTTGATTCACCGCGCCAGTGTGTCAATGAAACAAGACATGTCGGTTAAATATCTGACAGGGCATTCTGATTTACACGGCATATCTGCTTTTTTCGACTAATTACTCTAAAAACCGCTTTTCAGCGCCGATTTAATTTCTATTCTATGGGCATGACCGGTGCTGACCGGTAGGGCACACGGCGCTGCTGTAAGGGGCAGGGCGATGTGGTGGTTTAGCAATTCTTTGAAGTATTGAAGGACATCGTCCATGGCAAAAATACAAGGGATCACCGACATGTTGGGCATCTTTCCCTGCCTCGGCAGCGGCCGCAAAAGGCGTCGGCTCAGCTCTGACGAAGTAAAACTGGTGGAGCGATATCGGGAGCTTTCGGAGAACGACCGGATTGCGATGCGGTATCTGGTGGATGCGATGCGGAGTGTTTCGCGGTTTTAACGCTGGGGTGGGCACCGTGAAAGCCATTTGGCTTTTACGGTGGCCAGGTCAATCAAATTGCCCGCGTCGGCATCGGTGATGCCGACGTGAATGGCTTTCTGAAGCTCGGCATTGTCGTTTAGTTTCAGGTAAGAGATCGCAAAGCTTTCATCACAGGGAATGACTTCCTCAATCTGAGGAGGTTTGAGAAAAGTTCTACTCATCTGAATCAACTCGCTAGAGGGGACGCGCTAAACCTGTGGCGAGGGAGCTAGCTTCCTCGCCACAGGTTTTTTGTTTATGAGCCTTAGCTGCAAGTGCTCAGAACCGGAGACGGCCGCTGGCCGCGCATCAACTCCGGCACATCCCGCCATTTGACCCACGCCTGCTGTTGCCAGTGCAGCAGCGGCACGGTAACGCCTGCCCAATGCATTGAGCTCAAGCTCGGGTGGTTTTCCACAGGGCTTGATTGGGTTTCGCGCAGCATCGGGATGACTTCATGGCTCAGCCATTGTCGCAGGTGTCGGTTTTCCGGGACGAAGTGATGGACGAGCAGGGCGAACAGGCCAGACTCGCTGACCATCGCGCAATCGATGATTTCGCCGTCCCGACGCAGAAGGACATGGCGACGCTGATCGGGATCGAGTTTCAGGGTGAGGCGTTCGTTCAGGGGGTAACCCATCAAGCGACCGAGATCTTGCACGCAGAACCAGGCTTCGTGGTCTTGCATGAAGGCGTGGAGGAAGCGGTTGTGGCGGGTGAAGGCGGTGGGGGTGAAGTGCGTTGAAGGTGGATTCTGGATTTGCGTAGACATGTAGTGACTTCCGTTTCGAGTTGGAAAGTCGCCACCAATTCTTCGAAAAATTGGGTGGCGAGCCGAGTGGCGTTCGAAGTCGGGTTACTTCCTGTCGAAACGGTAAAGCCGGAAGGCCCGCGCCACACGGCCCGCCATAAAGCAGAACTGAAGTTGTGAAAAAGCCGCAGTTCAATGGAGGGCATGCAAGCACCGTTTTGACAGTTTCCGGCTTCGACCCCGGATCGCTGAATTAACAGCGACGGGATAAAGCCTATCGGTCAGGCGCTTGCGGCGACAAGTCTACCCTTTCGCCACACATCGTAGGAAATGGGGCTTTTTCAGGCAGGTTGTGTCTGTAGGAAATTCCTGTTTTTTTAGATTCCGCTGCTAAACCATCCCTGCACCGAAGATTTTCCTTTATGAGTTAGCAATCGGGAAAAGGGAGAAGCAATTCTGTGAGCAAAGATGAAGCGAAGGGTAAAAAGAGAAAGGTGATCGATCTGGATCGCTTCGAAGCTGTTAGAGGTAAAGCCGATATCAAATGGCGTACTGATGAATTGATGACAGTGCTTCGAGGAGACCCCGGAATCAAATCTCGATTCCGGGGTGATTCTTCTTAGCGACTCACCTTCCAAGCATCCCCAGCCGGCGCCTTCCCATGGTCATACGGCTTGCCAATCCACATATAAACCAGCCCCAAACCAATCACGATGGCCGTGCTCAATACCATCGCATAGTTCACGTACCACGCCGCATCCGGCGTACGTGGCCAGGCCATGTTGATGATTGCGCCAACGCCATACACCAGCGCGCCGATGTTCACCGGCCAGCCCCAGGCGCCGAGGGTGAATTTGCCGCTGGGTTTCCAGCCTTTGCTACGGGCGTACAGCGCGGCCAGGACGATCATCTGGAACGCGAGGTAGATGCCGATGGCGGCGAAGCTGACGATGGTGGCCACGGCGTCTTGCAGGAAGAAGCCAAGGGCGATGATCAGTGCCGGCAGGACGCCAGACACGAACAGTGCGGCAACCGGTACTTGGGTGGTAGGAGAAATCTTTTTCAGCAGTCGGCTGCCGATGACCATTTCGTCCCGAGCGTAGGAGTACAGCAGACGACTAGCCGCGGCCTGTAGGCTGATGACGCAGGAGATGAAGGAAATCATCACCACGCCCATCACCACTTTCGAACCGACCGGGCCGAAGGCATTGTTGAGGATGGTGGTGACCGGGTCTTTGTCGGTGCCGTTGATCACGGCTTGCATGTCCGGCACGGCGAGGATCAGCGCCAGGCAGGCGAACATCGCCGCGATGCCGCCGATGTAGATGGTCATGCGCATGGCCACCGGGATTTTCGCGCTCGGGTTCGGGGTTTCTTCGGCGACGTCGCCGCAGGCCTCGAAGCCGTAGTAGAGGAACATCCCCGCCAGCGATGCGGTGAGGAACGCCGGCAGGTAAGAGCCATCGACGCTGATGTCGAAGGTGTTGAACAGCACGCTCAGCGGTTGATGGCGTTCGAACACCAGCAGGTAAACGCCGACGATCACTGCGCCAACCAGTTCGCAGAGGAAGCCGAACATGGCGATGCGCGCCAGCACTTTGGTGCCGCTGAGGTTGACCAGTGTGGCGAACAGGGTCAGCACCAGGGCGATGACGATGTTGGTGTTGTTGCTTGGCTCGAAACCGAGCATGGCAGCCAGGTACGGGCCAGCGCCGACGGCAACGGCAGCGATGGTGACGCAGAGGGCGATGGAGTAGATCCAGCCGACCATCCATGCCCATTTTTTACCGACCAATCGGCGTGCCCAAGGGTAAACACCGCCGGAAATCGGGAACTGCGAAACCACTTCGCCGAAGATCAGGCAAACCAGCAACTGGCCGCAAGCGACCAGCAAGTAGGCCCAGAACATCGGTGGCCCGCCGGCGGTGAGGCACAGGCCGAAGAGGGTATAAACGCCTACGACCGGTGACAGATAAGTGAAGCCCAAAGCGAAGTTTTCCCACAGGCTCATGCTGCGGTTGAAGTTCGAGGTGTAGCCCAGTTGGCGCAGTTGTTCGGCATCGCTGTCGGCAACGGCTGTGGCGAGATCGGGTGAGGAACTCATGTGTGATTGCTCCGTGAAATCGGCAGATTTCGGATGGCCGAGGCCGTGGCGGGGCTTTGCGGGCGCCGCCCGGTTCGGTAGTTATTGTTTTGGGATCCTGGTGGTGCGTAATCCCGGTTTCCTTTCTGAAACCGGGGTGACTCCTTCGCGAGCAGGCTCGCTCCCACAGGGGATTGCATTTCAATGTGGGAGCGAGCCTGCTCGCGAAGCTTTTAAAGACTTAGTGCTTGAACATCACATGCCGAACCGTGGTGTAGTCCTCCAGCCCATACATGGACATGTCTTTCCCGTAACCGGACAATTTCTGACCGCCATGGGGCATTTCGCTGACGAGCATGAAGTGCGTGTTCACCCACGTGCAGCCGTACTGCAAACGCGCCGACATGCGATGCGCGCGTCCTACATCCGCTGTCCACACCGAGGACGCGAGTCCGTAGTCCGAATCGTTGGCCCATTCCAGTGCCTGCGCTTCATCGGTGAACTTGGTCACGGAAACCACCGGCCCAAACACTTCGCGGCGGACGATCTCGTCGTCCTGCTGGGCATCGGCCAGCACGGTCGGTTCAAAGAAGAAGCCGTTACCGTCAACAGCCTTGCCACCAGTGATCAAACGAATGTGTGACTGCGCCACAGCACGCTCGACAAACCCGGCAACACGGTCACGATGTTGCGCGGTGATCAAAGGCCCCAGCTCGGTCGACGGATCATCCTGCAAGCCGTATTTGATTGTGCTCACCGCCGCGCCGAGCTTCTCGACAAACTTGTCGTAGATGCCTTGCTGCGCATAGATCCGGCACGCGGCAGTGCAATCCTGCCCGGCGTTGTAGAAACCGAAGGTACGAATACCTTCCACCGCCGCATCGATATCGGCGTCGTCGAAGATGATCACCGGCGCCTTGCCGCCCAACTCCATGTGCATACGTTTGATGCTGTCGGCGGTGCTGGAAATGATGTTGGCACCCGTGGCGATGGAGCCGGTCAGCGAAACCATGCGCACTTTCGGATGGGTAACCAACGGACTGCCAACGGTAGGACCGCGACCAAATACCAGATTGAGTACACCAGCCGGGAAGATTTCCGACGCCAGTTCGACCAGACGCAACGCGGTCAGCGGCGTTTGTTCCGACGGCTTGAGCACCACGGTATTACCCGCGGCCAGCGCCGGGGCGATTTTCCAGGCGACCATCATCAGCGGGTAGTTCCACGGCGCGATGGAGGCAATCACGCCGACCGGGTCGCGGCGGATCATTGAGGTGTGGCCGGACAAGTATTCGCCGGCGGCCGAACCGCTCATGCAACGGCTGGCGCCGGCGAAGAAACGGAACACGTCGGCAATCGCCGGAATCTCGTCGTTGAGCGCGGCGCTGTAGGGTTTGCCGCAATTGGCGGATTCCAGTTTGGCCAGTTCTTCGCCGTGGACCTCGATGGCGTCGGCGAGTTTGAGTAGCAGCAGCGAACGGTCTTTCGGTGCGGTTTGCGACCAATCGGCGAAGGCGTTATCGGCGGCGCGCACGGCGGCGTCGACTTGGGCTTCGCTGGCTTCGTTGATTTCTACCAGGACTTCGCCGCGCGCCGGGTTAAGCACCGGTTGCGCCGGGCCTTCGCCGTTGACCAGTTGGCCGTTGATCAAGAGTTTGGTTTGCATGTCTGTTGTCCTCACTAACGCTTTTATTGTTCTGCCGAAACCGAACCCATGTAGGAGCTGCCGAAGGCTGCGATCTTTTGATGTTGCTTTGAAGATCAAGATCAAAAGATCGCAGCCTTCGGCAGCTCCTACACGGGATTCGGTTTTTTCAGTTATTCGGTTATTTACCGCCGCTACCAGCGACGCTCTCGCCACCACGCGTCAGGTAATACGCGCCGAGAATCGGCAACATGGTCACCATCATCACCAGCATGGCGACGACGTTGGTCACCGGCACATCCCGTGGCCGGCTCAGTTGATTGAGCAGCCACAACGGCAACGTGCGCTCATGCCCGGCGGTAAACGTGGTGACGATGATTTCGTCGAACGACAGCGCAAACGCCAACATGCCGCCGGCCAGCAACGCCGAGCCGAGGTTGGGCAGGATGATGTAGCGAAAGGTCTGCCAGCCATCGGCGCCGAGGTCCATCGAGGCCTCGATCAAGCTGTGTGAAGTACGGCGCAGGCGGGCGATAACATTGTTGTAGACGATCACCACGCAGAAGGTCGCGTGGCCGACGATGATGGTGAACATCCCCGGTTCGATCCCCAGCGTCTTGAACGTCGCCAGCAGTGCGATCCCGGTGATGATTCCCGGCAGCGCAATCGGCAGAATCAGCATCAGCGAAATGCCCTGCTTGCCGAAGAAATCGCGGCGGTATAGCGCTGCCGAAGCCAGCGTGCCAAGCACCATCGCAATCAACGTGGCGATGGCCGCGATCTGCAAGGAAAGCTTGATCGCCTCCAGAACATCCGGCCGCGAAAACGCCACGCTGAACCAGTGCAAGGTGAAGCCCTTCGGCGGAAAGCTGAACGCGGCTTCCTCGGTGTTGAAGGCGTACAAGAAGATGATCAGGATCGGAAAGTGCAGAAACACCAACCCGCCCCAGGCTGCGATTTTCAACCCAATTGAAGCCCTTTCAGAGCGCATCGAAAGCCCCCAGGCGTTTGACGATGGACAGGTAAACCGCAATCAACACAATCGGCACCAGCGTGAACGCCGCCGCCATCGGCATATTGCCAATCGCACCTTGCTGCGCGTACACCATGCTGCCGACAAAGTAGCCCGGCGGCCCGACCAGTTGCGGCACGATGAAGTCGCCCAAGGTCAGCGAAAACGTGAAGATCGAACCGGCGGCGATGCCCGGAATCGACAGCGGCAAAATCACCTGCATAAAGGTCTGACGCGGCTTCGCACCAAGGTCAGCGGAGGCCTGCAACAGCGACGGCGGCAGACGTTCCAGCGACGCCTGAATCGGCAGAATCATGAACGGCAGCCAGATATAAACAAACACCATGAATCGCCCCAGATGCGAGGTCGACAAAGTGCTGCCACCCACCCCGGGAATCCCCAGAATGAACTGCAACACCGGCTCCAGCCCCAGGTGCTGCACGAACCACTGCGCCACGCCGCCCTTGGCCAGCAGCAACGTCCACGCATAGGCCTTGACGATGTAACTGGCCCACATCGGCATCATCACCGCGATGTAGAAAAACGCCTTGGTCTTGCCCGTGGTGTAGCGCGCCATGTAGTAGGCGATCGGGAACGCGACGATGGCGCTGGCGATCGACACGACGATGGCCATGCTCAGCGTGCGCAGGATGATGTCGAAGTTCGACGGCTGAAACAGCGCGGCGAAATTGGCCAGCGTCAGGTCAGGGGTGACCGCCATGGTGAAGTCGTCGAAGGTGTAGAAACCCTGCCACAACAGCACCAGCAGCGAGCCGAGATAAATCGCGCCGAACCACAGCAGTGGCGGCACCAGCAGCATCGACAGATACAGGTTCGGCTTGCGGTAGAGCAGGTTGGAAAACCTGCGCAATGGCGGCGATGCAGTCATCGCGAGCGTGCTCATGTCACACCCCGCTCGCTACGGTGTCGTGCAGCGCAATCATCGCTTCCCGCGCCCAACGCGCGCTCAGACGCTGGCCGGTCTGGTGCTGGGCGCTGCTGTCGATCCACTGATTGTTGGCGTGGCTGATGCTCAGGGTCTGACCGTTTTCCAGCTTCAATTCATAACGCGTGGCGCTGCCCTGATACTGAATGTCGTGGAGTAATCCGCTGACTTCGATTTCGTGGCTGGCCAGCGGGCCTTCGGCGAAACGCACGTGTTCCGGGCGAATCGAAAACGGTTGCGGATGACCGCTGATTTCGCGGGCCAGATCGCCGCGAATCACGTTTGAGGTGCCGACGAATTCAGCGACAAATGTGGTGGTCGGTTTCATGTACAGATTGCGCGGTGTGTCGACCTGTTCGATGCGGCCCTTGTTGAACACGGCGACGCGATCGGACATCGACAGCGCTTCGGTTTGATCGTGAGTGACGAAGATGAAGGTGATGCCGAGTTGGCGTTGCAGCTTCTTCAGTTCGCTTTGCATTTGCTCGCGAAGTTTCAGATCGAGCGCACCCAAAGGCTCATCGAGCAACAGCACGCGCGGACGATTGACCAAGGCGCGGGCGAGGGCGACACGCTGGCGCTGACCGCCGGACAACTGCACCGGTTTTCGTGCGCCGTAACCGCCGAGGGCGACCATGTCCAAGGCTTCTTCGGCGCGTTTATGCCGTTCGGTTTTGCCGACGCCTTTGACCTTCAAACCGTAGGCGACATTGTCGAGCACGTTCATGTGCGGGAACAGCGCGTAATCCTGAAACACCGTGTTGACGTCACGTTGATACGGCGGCAACCCGGCCGCTTCGGCGCCGTGGATACGGATCGAGCCGGCGCTCGGTTGTTCGAATCCGGCGATCAGGCGCAGGCAGGTGGTTTTGCCCGAGCCGGAAGGGCCGAGCATGGAAAAGAACTCGCCGTCCTCGATATCGATGGAAACCCGGTCAACGGCCTTCACCTCGCCGAACTGCCGGGAAACGTTGGTGAACTGGACTGCAAGCGTCATGGTGCGGTGCTCCGGTAAAACGGGCTTTCAAAAAAGTCGTGTGTGGCGTCGAAAAGATCGCAGCCTGCGGCAGCTCCTACAGTAGGTGTGCAGGGCGCTGAGATTGCTTTTAGCTCCCTCTCCCTCCGGGAGAGGGCGGGGGGTGAGGGTGGCTTTATTGGCCGTTGCTCTGAGATCAAGAGCAAGGTCAAAAGCTACCCCCTCACCCCGGCCCTCTCCCCCAAGGGGTCGAGGGGGAAAGGGAGCAGACCGCGTCGTTATTGAGAGCTAGCGGCCGCCCATGATCGCGATGTAGTCCTGCGTCCAGCGGCTATACGGCACAAATTTGCCACCTTCAGCCTGCGGAGTTTTCCAGAAGGCGATCTTGTTGAACTGGTCGAAGCCGTTGGTCTTGCAACCTTCAGCGCCGAGCAATTCGCTCTCCTTGCACGCCGCTGGCACCGCTGGCAACGAACCAAACCACGCCGCTACATCACCCTGGACTTTCGGTTTCAGCGACCAGTCCATCCACTTGTAAGCGCAATTCGGGTGCTTGGCCTCGGCGTGCAACATCGTGGTATCAGCCCAACCCGTAGCACCTTCTTTCGGAATGGTCGAAGCAATCGGCTGCTTCTCGTTCATCAAACCGTTGACCTGATACGGCCACGCGCTCGACGCCACCACGCCTTCGTTTTTGAAGTCGCTCATCTGCACCGTGGTGTCATGCCAGTAGCGGTGGATCAGCGGCTGCTGCGCGCGCAACAGGTCGAGCACGGCTTTGTACTGATCTTCGGTCAGTTGATACGGATCCTTGATGCCCAGTTCAGGCTTGGTCGATTTCAGATAGAGCGCCGCGTCGGCGATATAAATCGGGCCGTCATACGCCTGCACGCGGCCCTTGTTCGGCTTGCCGTCGGGCAGATCCTGAGCGGCGAACACCACGTTCCAACTGCTCGGCGCGGTCTTGAACACGTTGGTGTTGTACATCAGCACGTTCGGGCCCCACTGGTACGGGGTGCCGTAAGTCTGCTGGTTGACCACGTACCACGGCGCGTCTTTGAGGCGCGGGTCGAGGGTGTTCCAGTTCGGGATCAACGCGGTGTTGATCGGTTGCACACGCTTGCCGACGATCAACCGCAGCGAGGCATCGCCGGACGCGGTGACCAGGTCGTAACCGCCCTTGGCCATCAAGCTGACCATTTCGTCCGAGGTGGCGGCGGTCTTCACATTGACCTTGCAACCGGTTTCCTTTTCGAAACCGGTGACCCAGTCGTAAGCCTTGTCGCTCTCGCCACGTTCGATGTAACCCGGCCACGCAACGATATCCAGCTGACCTTCGCCAGCGCCGACAGCCTTAAGCGGCTCGGCAGCTTGCAGGCTGGCGCTGGCCAGCAGGGCCGTGGTGATTGCACTGAGCAATGCGGTCTTGTGCACGAACATGGTTGAACCCTCTTCTTTAAATTATGGTCGGGGCAGTTTTGAACGCGGTGAAGCATGCCGTTGGCGGCTTGTTATTAGCGTAGTCAGAGATGCTGGCCGTGGCGGGTCATGATGTGCCGCACCACGCTGTAGTCCTGCAGCGAATCACTGGATAAGTCTTTGCCGTAACCGGAGCGTTTCAGCCCGCCGTGGGGCATTTCGCTGACCAGCATGAAATGGCTGTTGATCCACGTGCAGCCGTACTGCAAGCGCGCGGCGACCTGCATCGCCTTGTCCAGATTCTGTGTCCAGACCGACGAGGCGAGGCCGTATTCGGAGTCGTTGGCCCAGTCGACGGCTTGTGCGAGTTCGTCAAAACGGGTCACGGTGACCACCGGGCCGAACACTTCGCGCTGGACGATTTCGTCGCTCTGTTTGCAACCGGCGAGCAGCGTCGGTTGATAGTAGAAACCGGCGCCGGAGTGCACTGCTGCACCGGTCACGCGTTCGATGTGCGGCTGACCGAGGGCGCGTTCGACGAAACTGGCCACGCGGTCGCGCTGGCGGGTGCTGATCAGCGGGCCGATCTCGTTGTCGGCGTCACGCTTGCCGGCGAAGCGCAGGCTGCTGACGGCGGCGCCGAGTTCAGCGACCAATTTGTCGTGAATCCCGGCCTGCGCGTAGATCCGGCAGGCGGCGGTGCAGTCCTGCCCGGCGTTGTAGTAACCGTAAGTGCGCACGCCTTCGACTACGGCTTGAATGTCGGCGTCGTTGCAGACGATCACCGGGGCTTTGCCGCCGAGTTCGAGGTGCGTGCGTTTCAGGGTTTTCGCAGCGGCTTGAAGGATTTTCTGTCCGGTGACGATATCGCCGGTCAGCGAGACCATGCGTACTTTGGCGTGGCCGACCAAATGGCTGCCAACACCTTCGCCACCACCACAGATAATGTTGATCACCCCGCGCGGGAGGATCTCGGCCAGTGCTGGCGCCAGGGCGAGGATCGACAGCGGCGTGTGTTCGGACGGTTTGAACACCAGCGTGTTGCCGGCGGCGAGGGCCGGGGCGATTTTCCACGCGGCCATCATGATCGGGTAATTCCACGGCGCAATCGAGGCGACCACGCCAATCGGATCACGACGGACCATGCTGGTGTAGCCCGGCAGGTATTCGCCGCTGAGCTGACCGGTCTGGCAACGCACGGCACCCGCGAAGAAACGGAACACATCGACGGTCGCGGTCAAATCGTCCTGACGCGCCAAGTGCAACGGCTTGCCGCAGTTCAGCGATTCGAGGCGGGCGAGGTGGTCGGCGTGTTTTTCCACGGCGTTGGCGATGTCGAGCAACAGATTCGAGCGTTGCTGCGGCGTGGTGCGCGACCACTCGGCGAAGGCGCGATGGGCGGCGAGGATGGCGGTTTCGACCTGCTCGGTGCTGGCCTCGGCGATGTGCGTGAGGATTTCACCGGTGGCCGGGTTGAGGATCGGTTCGACAAAACCTTCCCCAGCGACCAATTCGCCATCGATCAACAACGCGGTACACATCGGGGTCTGCGCGCCAGCCATTTTCCGCGATCTCTTTTCTTGTGTGGCCATTGTTGCTCCCTGATATCGGGAGCCGGCCGTCTTATAGATGCAGCAAGACTAGTGCGCGGCTCCGAGGTCGACAAATTCTAAATACTGAAGGCAGCGTTCGATTAAATAGATGGCTTGCGTCCGCCGTGAGGTTGCTCACGGGCTACGGTCAGGAATGGGTCGACGAGAGCGGGGCGCGCAGTGCCACGGCGCCAGGCCAGACCGACGTCGAGCGTCTGGTTGAGGTCGGCGATGGGCCGTGCTTCGATGATGTCGCCCTCCAGCGACCATGGGCGGTAAGTCATGTCGGGTTGGATCGATACGCCCAATCCGGCGGCGACCAGACTTCGCACGGCCTCGGTGGACGCGGTTCTCAGAGTGATCTTCGGTTGCAGCCCGGAACCGCGCCAGAAACGCTGGGCGTTGCGATCCATTTCATCGACGTTGAGTTGGATCAACGGTTCGCGGGCGACGTCGGCGAGATTGATGCTGTCGTGCTCCAGCAGTGGATGCTGAGCAGGGAGCCACAAGCGGTGCGGCGAATGGGTCAGCACTTCGGTCTGCAAAGCGTGGCGATCTTCGAGGTTGGAGAGGATCAACACGCCGACATCGATCTCGCCACTGACCAGCAGATGCTCGATGTAAGGGCGCTCATCTTCCATCACGCGGATTTCGACGTTGGGGTAGGCACGTTGAAACCGGGTAAGCAAATCTGCCAGGTAATAACCGGCCACCAGACTGGTCACGCCGACGATCAACTGCCCGGCAACCTGATCAGTGCTCTGCTGAAGGCTGCGTTTGGCATTGTCCACGGTCGCCAGAATCAGGTGCGCCTGGCGTAGGAATTGATGACCTTGGTGCGTAAGGGTCATGCCTTTGGCGTGACGGCTGAACAGACTGACGCCGATTTCCTCTTCCAGTTGCTGGATCGCCAACGTCAGAGTTGATTGGGAAATGAATGCAGTTTGCGCGGCGGCGGAGATCGAGCCGGTTTCGGCCACGGCAATGAAATGACGGATCTGGCGCAGGGTCATCATGACGGGAATACCCGATGGGCGATTTAATCGATGGCTCGGACTGTATATCTTTTTAGTCGATGGATCGATTTCCGAAAATGACTCGCCGGTTTGCTCTTGCCATTCGTCGGGAAAGGGTCTCGACCTGTAATTTCTGACAGTTGTCCATCTGGCCCTTATCGCGCTCACTGATTGCAGAGATTTCTGGCGTTCAATTTGCGATAAGGAGATTCACATGGACACGGTCCCCACCGGGCAGTCTGATAGCTCAGAACCGGTAGCTCCGACTTGTTTGCCACAAAGTGATGAGCTGATGTCAGGTGTCATGGAGGTGGACAATCAGGTGCTGGCGTTGAGTCCACCTGATCTGCCAGAAGCCACACGACCGGTCAAAGGCGCGCATTTGGGTGTTCCATTGCGCATCTATGATTTGGCGCCGGAAGGCGCAAAAGTCGTCTTCGATCCGTATCTGAACCAGCGACGGGGCGATACGGTGTTTTTGAATCTGAATGGTCAACCCGGCATCGACAGTGTGCAGACGCTCGCCGAAGACGATGCTGTAACACTGCACATTCCTCATAAGTTACTGCTTCCCGATGTGGTTAACCGGATCACCTGTACCGTGAAGCGGGGCAGTGAAAACAAGGGCACCTCCGAGCCACCGCTGGAGGTGCTATACAACAAGGTCCGTCCCGGTAATCAAGACACCACTCCGGGAGACGGAGCACATTCGGAACTTGAATTGATTCTGTCCGACGCCTGGCGCAACGGCGTTGGCCCGGACTTTCCTGCCGCCGGTGCCCAAGTCTGCGTGTCATACCCGTATTGCCGTGCTTTTGACCGCATTCGATTGAACCTCAACGGCCATGATGTTTACCACGATGTCACAGAGGAAGAGGTGCCAGATCCGTGGTCCAGTGATCCCGTCAAGGTCTGTTTCAGCGTCACCCGCGCAGACTTGGATAAGGCCGGGGATCACCCGAAATTCAACATCTCTTATACGGTTACCGATCAGTTGGGTAACAATCCCGATCCGGACTCACTCTGGTCGGCTGTGCAAACCATTGATGTGGATTTGGCGGGTAGTCGATTGCCCAAGGCTTTGTTGCGCGAAATCCTTGATGGTCCCGACGATGACCCGGATATCGAACTTGAGAAGCTCGGTGCAAATGATTTGCTGATCGTTGTACTCACCAGTGATCCGCGTTTCCTGTTTGGCGATTTGATCTTTGCCACCTTCACCGCAAGAGTCACAGGCAACCCGGACGTTATCGTTACGGCCACGGGCACCGTCGGCAAAGACCAGTTCGGGCAGAAGCAACCGAGCATTTTAAAGATCGAGAACAAGAGCGTTATCGCTGGTAGTGACGTGTCGGTGACCTACACACTTATCAGAGAGGGCGCCTCGGTCGGCAACTCGGCAGTCACCACTGCCAAAGTAAAGGGCGAGGGGTTGCCAGCGTTGCTTGCACCGCAGCTGCTCAAATCGGTCAAACGAGTTCTCGACCCACTGGACTCTGCCAATCTGCAAGGTGCTACGGGTCGGGTCGAAATCGTCGGTTATCTTCCGCGCCGGGACGAAAAATTCCTCCTCATCGTTAATGGCGCCGCGGGAGCGGGATCTCCAACCTTTGAGCCCAAGCCGCTGAACTCCTACAGTCGGGCCAACTTTCAACTCGATAGCGCATTCATTGCGGCGAATCTCGGCAAGCGGGTGGAGCTCAGTTTTGTACACCTGCGCGGTGACAAGCCGATACAGACTTCGCCAATTCTGTCGGCCACTATCGGGCCTATTACGGACTACCATCCTGACCTGCCGACCCCGATCATCGGTGATGCGCATGGCGGCGATCTGGACGTCACGCAACTGCACATGCAAACGCTTCTGGAGGTCAGCCAGTGGCCCCATCAGGTCAAAAACCAACTGGTTTCGTTTATCTACAGCGGTACAGACCGAGAGGGTAAAGCGACGAGTTTCGAGGACGCGGGGATTCTCGCTCCAACTTCAGGGCTGAGCCGTTCAATACCGTTGGATTGGCTTTTCACGCTGGGTGACGCAAGCCAGTTGAGCATTGGTATTAGCGTGAATTATTCGGGCAGCCCCGATGGCAAGCAGATCGTGAAGTTTCCGAAGAGGATCTATACGGTCAAGACATTGTTGACCGAGAATTTTGATAATGAGCTTTCGCGGACGATCAACCGCCCCGGTGAGATCCTGGTGACGCCGGTTCTTACCTTCAAACTGTTGTCGACTGCGGTTTGGCCGGCTAATCCGGCTTTCTATACATTTGGTCAAATAGGCAGTGGTGTGCCGGACCAACAGCTTCACTGGTATGTCGTGGGGCAAGAGAGAGCAGAGATTACATTCATTCGTCCATGCCAAAAGGTGAGCTTCAAATTCCTTGCAAATCAACCACTGAATACTTATGCCGATATTCACTTTTATGACAACGACGGCCGCTCTCTCGGACAAGTCAGACTCGATAGGCCATACAGAGTTATTGAATTCTCAGGGTTGAATATCAAGAGATTGGAGCTTGTCGCACGAGGTAACGTTGCCTGGGTGTTTGACGATTTTGTACTGACGCCTTAATGACTGAACACAGTGGGTGGGCTTTTTCAATTTATGGTGCGCGAGGAAAAGCAGCAATATCTGGAAGCACACTCACTGGCAGGTCGTGGGCACTTTCGAACTAGGCTGAAGGCCTTATAGAGCCGGATACCCCTAGTTTGGAGGCGTGACATGAACACCCGTGGATTGCTCGATCAGCTACTCAAATCGGGCCAGGATCTTTTGCAGAACAAGGCTGGCGGAGCGCAGAACAAAACGGCTGGCGGTGGCTTGGGCGGTTTGCTCGGCGGCGCGTCTGGCTCCGGTGGCCTCGGCAGTCTGCTGTCAGGTGCGGGTGGCGGTGCATTGGCGGCTGGCGCGATGGGACTGCTGCTTGGTAACAAGAAAGTGCGCAAGGTCGGCGGCAAAGTTGCGATCTACGGCGGGCTCGCAGCGCTTGGCGTACTGGCCTACAAAGCCTACGGCAACTACAACGCCCAGAAAGGCACCGCACCGCAAACCGAACCGCAAACCCTCGACCGCTTGCCACCGGCGCAAGCCGAGCAACACAGTCAGGCCATCCTCAAAGCCTTGGTCGCTGCCGCCAAAGCTGACGGCCATATCGATGACCGCGAACGTCAACTGATCGAGGGCGAATTCACCAAGCTCGACAACGATCAGGAGCTGCAGCACTGGCTGCACGCCGAACTCAACAAACCCCTCGACCCGACCGACGTCGCCCGGGCCGCGAGCACGCCGGAGATGGCAGCGGAGATGTACATCGCCAGTGTGATGTTGGTGGATGAGGAGAACTTCATGGAGAAAAGCTATCTGGATGAACTGGCGCGGCAGTTGAAGCTGGAGCCGGGGTTGAAGGTGGAGTTGGAGAAGCAGGTGCGCATCGCATCGGCGTAAACCCGGCTGACCCCCTTCGCGAGCAAGCTCGCTCCCACAGGGTATTGCGTTCCAATGTGGGAGATTCTATGGTTCATGCCTAGCCCCTAAACGGCTTTAGGTGAGTATTCGCTCTGGTTTTTCAACAGAGCAAATACCACCCGCGCAAGCTTGCGGGCTAGTGCAACCAGTGCTTGGGTAGTGCTCAGTCCGCGCTCTCTCAAAGCCTCATAAAATCCTTTCCACGCCGAGGTTCGGCTCGCCGCCATTGCAGCGTTGTGCAGCAACCGACGCGCCTCTGAGTCGCCTCGTTTGGTCAGGCAGCGACGGCCTTTCTTTTTGCCTGAGTCAGATATGCGCAGATCCAGGCCTAGAAAGGCGATGAAAGCGTCGGCATTCTTGAAGTCCCCACGCTGAAAGGATGCGAGCAAGCGGGCACCGGTCAACGTACCGATGCCTTCTACCTTCATGCAACGCTTGAGCTGAGCACCTAAATCGGCTTCGTCTATCTGCGTCAGGATCGTTTTCTCCAGCAGGATTTCCAGTCTTTGCATGGCGTTTATCTGATTTTTGAAAGCGGTTTTGAGCAACGGCTCATTCTCCCAGCTCTGCTTGAGGCTGACACGAGCCTGGACCAGAGCCGCACGGCGCCGGAAAAGACTGATGAGCCGGCAATACAAGGGCGACGGCGGTGTCCAAGGGCGTAAGTGGTCCCCTTCGTTTGTGAGATAACGGGCCAGTAATCGGGCATCCAGCGCATCAGTCTTCGCGCGAACGTTCACGCCTTTGCGGTAATGGCTGAGCTCATAACCGCCAACCATATAGATCACGCACCCATCGGCATGCGCCAGATCAGCAAATTCCTGGTGATAGATATTGGTGGCTTCGATGGCGATTGCCACTGGCTTGGCTACAGTTTTGAGCCATTTTTTGATTGCTGCTTTGGTGTTAGAGATTGTCTCGAGATGATCTGATTCGGCGCAATAAATCACCAGTTCATCCTTGGCGACATCAACCCCGATGATCGACTGAGTAGTAGCGACGGGCATTGCCATGAGAAATCCTCCGGGCTAAGGTTTGAACACTTGAAGGGTTCACCCAGAGGCGCAGGCTTGTTCCTATCGTCGGTCTAGGCCAGATGCATTCTTTATCGGCGCTTGGGTGAAAGGAGGAGGGTGAAATCTCCCACGGTCTGTACTGCGCTAACAGTCAGAATCGAGCCTTGTCCCTCCTCCTCCCTTCAAGTCCTACCATACAAGCGAGCTTGCTCGCGAGGCATTTTCCGCCGCACACCGGCGGCAATGGCCGATCCATCGCCCCTTTTTGCGATTACCCCAGTGCCACGCCCACCCGCAATTGTCGGACAGTCCCACCCCAGAGCCCTCCCGCCGACCAACGCGTACAGGCCCGAAGGTTACAAAGCGTCTTATAAATGAAACACCGCCCTCGGCTATACTCCCCGCATTTCGATCAGGCACGAGGAATCACTGTGAAGAACTGGACGTTGCGCCAACGCATTTTGGCGAGCTTTGCGGTGATTATCGCCATCATGTTGCTGATGGTCGTCGTCTCTTATTCGCGACTGTTGAAGATTGAAACCAGTGAAAACAGCGTGCGTGATGACGCGATTCCCGGCGTCTATTACAGCTCGATGATCCGTGGCGCCTGGGTCGACAGCTATCTGCAGACGCAAGAATTGCTCGGGCTCAAGGGCGGCGAGGGGATCTCCAGCGAGGACGCGGCGGACTACAAGGCGTTCGAGGCGCGTTTGCAAGAGCAGATGGAGAACTATCGCAAGACCATGGCGACCGACGAGGATCGTCTCGAGTTCGCCGCCTTCGAGAAATATCACGACGCCTACCTCCAGATTCAGGATGCCGTGCTGGACTTGCACAAGCGCAATCTGGAAGCGGATGCGGTGAAGATGTTCCACGAAAAGCTCACACCCGCCTGGTATTCCGGGCGCATGAAACTCAACGACATCATCGGCGAAAACAAGAGAGTCGCCGACCAGGCCATGAACAATATCGACGATGCCGTGGCCGCAGCCAAAGTCAGCATGTTCATTTCCCTGTTGGTCGCCGTCCTGGCCGCCGGCCTGTGCGGTCTGTTGTTGATGCGCGCAATCATGGCGCCGATGAACCGCATTGTGCAGATCCTCGACACCATGCGCACCGGTGACCTCAGTTCGCGCCTGAACCTTGAGCGCAAGGACGAGTTCGGCGCCGTCGAAACCGGCTTCAACGACATGATGACCGAGCTGACTGCACTGGTTTCACAAGCCCAGCGCTCCTCGGTGCAGGTGACCACCTCGGTGACTGAAATTGCCGCCACCTCCAAGCAACAGCAAGCCACCGCTACCGAAACCGCAGCGACCACCACCGAAATCGGCGCAACGTCCCGTGAGATCGCCGCCACGTCGCGCGATCTGGTGCGCACCATGACCGAAGTCTCCACCGCTGCCGATCAGGCCTCGGTGCTGGCCGGCTCAGGCCAGCAAGGCTTGGCGCGGATGGAAGACACCATGCACTCGGTAATGGGCGCGGCCGATCTGGTCAATGCCAAACTGGCGATCCTTAACGAGAAGGCCGGCAACATCAACCAAGTGGTGGTGACCATCGTCAAGGTTGCCGACCAGACCAACCTGCTGTCGCTCAACGCGGCAATCGAAGCCGAGAAGGCCGGTGAATACGGCCGCGGTTTTGCCGTGGTCGCCACCGAGGTGCGACGTCTGGCGGATCAGACCGCTGTCGCCACTTACGATATCGAGCAAATGGTTCGCGAGATCCAGTCGGCGGTGTCGGCAGGTGTGATGGGCATGGACAAGTTCTCCGAAGAAGTGCGCCGTGGCATGTCCGAAGTGCAGCAGGTCGGCGAGCAACTGTCGCAGATCATCCATCAGGTGCAGGCACTGGCGCCGCGGGTGTTGATGGTCAACGAAGGCATGCAGGCGCAGGCCACCGGCGCCGAGCAGATCAACCACGCGCTGGTGCAGTTGGGCGATGCCAGCAGCCAGACCGTCGAGTCGCTGCGTCAGGCCAGTTTCGCCATCGACGAACTGAGCCAGGTGGCCGTCGGGCTGCGCAGCGGCGTTTCGCGATTCAAAGTCTGATGAGCGAAATCATCGCCAAACGCGGCGCCGCGCAGGTGGCGAAGCCGGCATTGTTCCTGCTGTTTCGTATCGGCAGCGAGCGTTACGCCCTGCGCGCCACCGAAGTCGCGGAAGTGTTGCCGCGCCTGCCGCTCAAGCCGATCGCGCGGGCACCGCAATGGGTCGCCGGGGTGTTTGCCTATCGCGGTGCTGTGGTGCCGGTGATCGATCTCAGCGCATTGACCTTTGGCCATCCTGCCGAGGCGCGCACCAGCACCCGTCTGGTATTGGTCAATTATCGGCCGGATGAAACGCAACCCGCGCAATGGCTCGGACTGATTCTCGAACAAGCCACCGACACCCTGCGTTGCCATCCGCACGAGTTTCAGCCTTACGGCCTCGACAACCGCGAGGCGCCTTACCTCGGCCCGGTTCGCGAAGATGCCCAGGGATTGGTGCAATGGGTGCGGGTCAATGACTTGCTCGATGACGCGGTGCGCGCCTTGCTATTCCCCGATCCGCCGCTGAGTCCGGCGCAGCTTGAGGCGCCGGCATGAGCAGCGATCAGCGCTTTTTCGACTTTCTCAAGGAACGCATCGGCCTCGATGTGACCTCGGTGGGGCCGGCGATCATTGAGCGCGCAGTGCGCCAGCGCACGACACTTTCGCAAGCGGCGCATGCCGATGAGTATTGGCTGTTGCTGCAAGGCTCGCGGGAAGAACAGCAAGCGCTGATCGAGGCGGTGATCGTCCCGGAAACCTGGTTTTTCCGCTATCCGGAATCCTTCGCGACGCTGGGCAAACTGGCGCGTAAACGTCTTGGCGAACTGAACAATATGCGTGCGCTGCGCATCCTCAGTTTGCCGTGTTCCACGGGCGAAGAACCCTATTCGATTGCCATGGCCTTGCTCGATGCCGGGCTCAAGCCGCATCAGTTCAAGGTCGATGGCATGGACGTCAGTCCGCTGTCGGTGGAGAAGGCGCGGCGCGCGCTGTACGGCAAGAATTCGTTTCGCGGTCAGGATCTGGACTTTCGCGACCGGCATTTCACGGCTGAGCAGGAAGGCCATCGAGTCAATGACGATGTGCGTGAGCAAGTGCGTTTGCAGGTCGGCAATGTGCTCGATCCGACGCTGCTGGCCAGCGAGCCGGCGTTCGATTTCGTGTTCTGCCGCAACCTGCTGATCTATTTCGATCAGCCGACGCAGAAGCAGGTGTTCGAGGTGCTCAAGCGCCTGACCCATTTCGATGGCGTGCTGTTTATCGGCCCGGCAGAAGGCAGTTTGCTCGGGCGTTTGGGCATGCGTTCGATCGGTATCCCGCAATCCTTCGCGTTCAGTCGCCACAGCGATCCGCACCCCGAGCCGTTGCCGACACCTAAACCCGTGGCGGTGCCTGTCAGTCAACCGCCACGCAGCATGCCGCCACCGGTGCTGCGTCAGCGACCGTTTGCCGCCGTGACGCCACTGCCGACCGCCAGCAAAAGCGCCAACCCGGACGCGGCGACCCTGCTGGCCAACATCGCCGCGCTGGCCAACGAAGGCAAAAGTGCCGAAGCCCGCGCCGCGTGCGAACAGTATTTGCGCAGCCACGAACCGGTGGCTCAGGTATTTTACTGGCTCGGTCTGCTCAGCGATGTCGCCGGCCTGACCCTCGAAGCCCAAGGCTGCTATCGCAAAGCGTTGTACCTCGAACCGCAACATCCCGAAGCGTTGATGCACCTGGCTGCGCTGCTGCAGGCCCACGGCGACACGGTGGGTGCCAGACGATTGCAGGAGCGCGCCGCCCGCAGTGGCCGCACCGCCGAAAGTGAGCGTAAACGATGATCCCGTCCGACACCTTGAACGTCACCCACGAAGACGCCCGGGCCATCGACGATTGCTGGAACCGCATCGGCATTCATGGCGACAAGTCCTGTCCGCTGCTTGAAGACCACATTCATTGCCGCAATTGCTCGGTGTATTCCGCCGCCGCCACGCGCCTGCTTGATCGTTATGCGTTGCAGCAGGATGAGCGCGACCCGGTGGCGACTGCCGTAGAAAGCGATGTGAAAACCCGCTCGTTGCTGATGTTCCGTCTCGGCGAAGAATGGCTGGGGCTGGCGACGCGCAGTCTCGTTGAAGTGGCGCCGCTGCAAGCGATTCACTCGCTGCCTCACCAGCGTTCGCGGGCCTTGCTCGGCGTGGCCAATGTGCGCGGCGCGCTGGTGGCGTGCCTTTCGCTGGTCGAGCTGCTCGATCTGGATGGCAATGCCGTGCCGGCCACAGGAGTGCGAATCATGCCGCGCATGTTGATCATCGCCGCCCATGGCGGGCCGGTGGTGGTGCCGGTGGATGAAGTTGACGGGATTCATGCCATCGACGAGCGCATCCTCGATGCAGCGTCGCAATCCGGGGCGCAGGCCAGCGCCAAATACACCCGTGGTGTTCTGCAATATCGGGGGCGCAGCCTGCGTTGGCTGGATGAAGAACAGCTGCTGTCCGCCGTGACCCGGAGCCTCACATGACCCCCGAGCAAATGCGCGACGCCTCGCTGCTTGAATTGTTCAGTCTCGAAGCCGAAGCGCAGACCCAAGTACTCAGCGCCGGGCTGCTGACACTCGAGCGCAACCCGACCCAGGCCGATCAACTGGAATCGTGCATGCGCGCCGCGCACTCGCTTAAAGGGGCGGCGCGGATTGTCGGCATCGACAGCGGCGTCAGCGTCGCTCACGTCATGGAGGATTGCCTGGTCAGCGCACAGGAAGGACGCTTGTTGCTGCGGCCCGAGCATATCGATGCGTTGTTACAGGGTACCGATTTGCTCATGCGCATTGCGACGCCGACGAATGCGCCGCAGCCGAGTGATATCGACGCTTACGTGGCGTTGATGGCGAGTTTGCTCGATCCGTCGACACCGCCGGCAACGCTGATTGCACCGTCGATGGCCGAGTTGCAACTTGACGCGCCGCCGGTGTTTGAACCTGCGCTGGCTCCGATCATGGAAGCCCCAGTCGAAACCTCGGAACCGGCGCCACGCAAAAACAAACGCACCACCGAAGGTGGCGAACGCGTCTTGCGCGTAACCGCCGAGCGCCTGAACAGCCTGCTCGATCTGTCGAGCAAATCGCTGGTGGAAACCCAGCGCCTCAAACCGCATCTGGCGACCATGCAACGCCTCAAGCGTATGCAGAACAACGGTCTGCGAGCGCTGGAAAACCTCAACGTCCATCTCAAAGAACACGCGCTGAGCCTTGAAGCGCTGGAAGCGTTGGAAGACGCGCGGCGTTTGCTCGCCGAATCCCAGCAACTGCTGAGCGAGAAAAACGCCGAACTCGACGAATTCGCCTGGCAGGCCAGCCAGCGCGCGCAAGTGCTCTACGACACGGCGTTGGCCTGTCGTATGCGGCCCTTCGCCGACGTCCTCACCGGTCAAGTGCGCATGGTCCGTGATCTGGGCCGCAGCCTTGGCAAACAGGTACGGCTGGAGATCGAGGGCGAAAAAACCCAGGTCGACCGTGATGTGCTGGAAAAGCTCGAAGCGCCGCTGACGCATTTGCTGCGCAATGCCGTCGATCACGGCATCGAAACCCCGGAGCAACGTTTGCTCAAGGGCAAACCCGAAGAAGGCCTGATCCGCCTGCGGGCTTCACATCAGGCCGGACTGCTGGTTCTGGAATTGAGCGATGACGGCAACGGCGTCGATCTGGAAAAGGTTCGTCGCAGCATCATCGAACGGCAGTTATCCCCAGCGGAAACCGCCGCGCAGTTGAGCGAAGAGGAACTGCTGACCTTCCTGTTCCTGCCCGGCTTCAGCCTGCGCGACACCGTCACTGAAGTGTCTGGGCGCGGCGTCGGCCTCGATGCTGTTCAACACATGGTTCGCCAGTTGCGCGGTGCCGTGGTGCTGGAGCAGGCAGCGGGCGAGGGCAGTCGCTTCCATCTGGAAGTGCCGCTGACCTTGTCGGTGGTGCGCAGCCTCGTCGTGGAAGTCGGCGAAGAGGCCTACGCGTTCCCACTGGCGCACATCGAGCGCATGTGCGATCTGGCCCCGGAAGACATCGTGCAGGTCGAGGGCCGTCAGCATTTCTGGCATGAAGACCAGCACGTCGGGTTGGTTGCTGCCAGTCAGTTGCTTAACCGTCCGGCCAGTCAGAGCAGCGGCGAAACCCTCAAAGTTGTGGTGATCCGTGAGCGCGATGCGATTTATGGCGTTGCCGTGGAGCGCTTCATTGGCGAGCGCACCCTGGTGGTGTTGCCACTCGATGAGCGGCTGGGCAAAGTGCAAGACATCTCCGCCGGAGCTTTGCTCGACGACGGCTCGGTGGTGCTGATCGTCGATGTCGAAGACATGCTGCGGTCGGTGGATAAACTGCTCAATACCGGACGCTTGGAACGCATCGCCCGCCACGGCAATCAGGCTGCTGAGGCAGCGCGTAAACGGGTGTTGGTGGTCGACGACTCGCTGACGGTGCGCGAGCTGCAACGCAAGCTGCTGCTCAATCGCGGCTACGACGTCGCGGTGGCGGTGGACGGCATGGACGGTTGGAACGCGCTGCGTTCGGAGGACTTCGATTTGCTGATCACCGACATCGACATGCCGCGCATGGACGGCATTGAACTGGTCACGTTGCTGCGTCGCGACAACCGTCTGCAGTCGCTGCCGGTAATGGTCGTGTCGTACAAGGATCGTGAAGAGGATCGCCGCCGTGGCCTGGACGCCGGGGCGGACTATTATTTAGCCAAAGCCAGTTTTCATGACGACGCCCTGCTCGACGCAGTGGTCGAGCTGATCGGAGGAGCGCGGGCATGAAGATCGCAATCGTCAACGACATGCCCATGGCGGTGGAGGCACTGCGCCGGGCGTTGGCCTTCGAGCCGGCGCATCAGGTGGTCTGGGTCGCCCGCAACGGCGCCGAGGCGGTGCAACTGTGCGCCGAAAACACCCCGGATCTGATCCTCATGGATCTGATCATGCCGGTGATGGACGGCGTCGAAGCCACCCGCCGGATCATGGCCGAAACCCCGTGTGCCATTGTCATTGTGACCGTCGACCGCCAGCAGAACGTGCACCGGGTCTTCGAAGCCATGGGCCACGGCGCGCTGGATGTGGTCGATACACCGGCACTCGGTGCTGGCGACGCTCGGGACGCCGCCGCGCCACTGTTGCGCAAGATCCTCAACATCGGCTGGCTGATTGGCGACAAAGCGCCGCGCTCACGTCCCGCGCCGACGCCTCCGCGCAGTTCGGGTTCGCGCCAGCGATTGGTGGCGATCGGCTCATCGGCAGGTGGGCCGGCGGCGCTGGAGGTGTTGCTCAAAGGCTTGCCGAAGGATTTCTCGGCGGCGATTGTGCTGGTGCAGCACGTCGATCAGGTATTCGCCGCCGGCATGGCAGAATGGCTGGCCAGCGCCAGCGGCCTCGATGTACGACTGGCCCGTGAAGGCGAACCGCCGCAGGCTGGCGCCGTACTGCTGGCCGGCACCAACCACCATATTCGCTTGTTGAAAAACGGTACGCTGGCCTACACCGCCGAGCCGGTCAACGAGATCTACCGTCCCTCGATCGACGTGTTTTTCGAAAGTGTCGCCAGTTATTGGACTGGCGACGCTGTCGGGGTTTTATTGACCGGGATGGGACGCGACGGCGCGCAAGGGCTTAAGCTCATGCGCCAACAGGGCTACTTGACCATCGCGCAGGATCAGCAAAGCAGTGCGGTGTACGGCATGCCCAAAGCCGCTGCGGCCATTGATGCCGCCGTAGAAATACGTCCGCTGGAAAGAATAGCGCCGCGATTGCAGGAGGTTTTCCCCAAATGATCAGGTCAATCCGCAATCCTGGCCTCCGCAGTACTCAGGTGACCGCCCATGAATGACTTACAGATCGACGACATTAAAACCGACGAAAACGCCGCCATGGTGTTGTTGGTGGACGATCAGGCGATGATCGGCGAAGCCGTACGCCGTGGGCTGTCGAATGAAGAGAACATAGACTTTCACTTCTGTTCGGACCCGCATCAGGCCATTGCGCAAGCGGTGCGGATCAAGCCGACAGTGATTTTGCAGGATTTGGTGATGCCCGGTCTCGATGGCCTGAGCCTGGTGCGTGAGTACCGCAATCACCCTGCGACCAAGGACATTCCGATCATTGTCCTGTCGACCAAGGAAGACCCGCTGATCAAAAGCGCGGCGTTCTCGGCCGGGGCCAATGATTACCTGGTGAAACTGCCGGACACTATCGAACTGGTGGCGCGCATCCGCTATCACTCGCGCTCGTACATGACCTTGTTGCAACGTGATGCCGCGTACCGCGCGCTACGGGTCAGCCAGCAGCAATTGCTCGACACCAATCTGGTGCTGCAACGCCTGATGAACTCCGACGGCCTTACCGGGCTGTCCAATCGCCGGCACTTCGACGAATACCTGGAACTGGAGTGGCGCCGTTCGCTGCGGGATCAGAGCCAGTTGTCGTTGCTGATGATCGACGTTGATTACTTCAAGCACTACAACGACAGTTTTGGCCACGTTGAAGGTGATGAGGCGTTGCGCAAGGTCGCCACGGCGATTCGTGATGCCAGTGCGCGACCGTCGGACCTGCCGGCGCGTTATGGCGGTGAGGAATTTGTGCTGGTGCTGCCGAACACCTCGCCGGGCGGCGCGCGACTGGTGGCGGAAAAGCTGCGGCAGACTGTGGTTTCGCTGAAGATTCCGCACAACACTCCGGCGGAAGGGGCGAGTCTTACGATCAGTATTGGTCTGGCGACGATGGTGCCGCAGGCGGGTAGCGATTGTCGGTTGCTGATCTCGGCGGCGGATCGTGGCCTTTACCTGGCTAAAAACAACGGGCGTAACCAGGTCGGGATCGAGTAACGGCTAACCCTCATCGGAACGCCGCCCGCCCAGCCCTCTCCCGGAGGGAGAGGGGGCCGACCGAGGTGTCTGGCGCTGTACATCGACCTGATCGACCGAGTCGATTATGGATCTTCAAGCTTGGCAGTTCCGAATTCAGCTAAGCCCTTTCACGTCGGCGTACCTCCCGAACATCCCCCGATCGGTCCCCTCTCCCTCTGGGAGAGGGCTAGGGTGAGGGCTGGCAATCTTGACTCAGACAGAAACCTCAAGCCATTCACCCCCGGAGCCGCCAGACGGGCTGCCGTTACAGCCTGTTTACGTTATACTCGCCGGCTTTCAAAAGTTCGCCAACGAGTGCTGCCCGTCATGGAAATCAACCCGATCCTGAACACCATCAAGGACCTGTCCGAGCGCTCCGAAACTATTCGGGGGTATCTTTGACTACGATCAAAAGCATGAGCGTCTGACTGAGGTCAATCGCGAGCTTGAAGATCCGAGTGTCTGGAACAAACCTGAATATGCCCAGGAGTTGGGCCGCGAGCGTTCGGCGCTGGCGCAGATCGTCGATACCCTCGATGAACTGAACGCCGGCCTGGCCGATTGCCGCGATCTGCTGGACATGGCCGTCGAAGAAAACGACGAAGGCGCAGTGGGCGATGTCGTCGCCGAGCTGGCCCGTCTCGAGGAAAATCTGGCCAAGCTGGAATTCCGTCGCATGTTCAGCCATGAAATGGACCCGAACAACGCCTACCTGGACATCCAGGCCGGTTCCGGCGGCACCGAAGCCCAGGACTGGGCCAACATCCTCCTGCGCATGTACCTGCGCTGGGCGGATAAGCGCGGTTTCGATGCGACCATCATGGAACTGTCGGCCGGTGAAGTCGCCGGTATCAAAGGTGCGACCGTGCACATCAAGGGCGAATACGCCTTTGGCTGGTTGCGTACCGAGATCGGCGTACACCGTCTGGTGCGCAAGAGCCCGTTCGACTCCGGCAACCGTCGCCACACCTCGTTCTCCGCGGTTTTCGTTTCGCCAGAGATCGATGACAAGGTCGAAATCGAAATCAACCCGGCAGACCTGCGGATCGACACCTATCGTTCCTCCGGTGCCGGTGGTCAGCACGTAAACACCACCGACTCGGCCGTACGTATCACTCACGTACCGACCAACACCGTGGTCAGCTGCCAGAACGAACGTTCCCAGCACGCCAACAAGGACACCGCCATGAAAATGCTGCGGGCCAAGTTGTACGAGCAGGAAATGCAGAAACGCAACGCCGCGTCGCAAGCGCTGGAAGACACCAAGTCGGACATCGGCTGGGGGCACCAGATCCGCTCGTACGTGCTCGATGCGTCGCGGATCAAGGATCTGCGCACCAACATCGAACGCAGCGACTGCGACAAGGTACTCGACGGCGACATCGACGAATATCTGTATGCCAGCCTGAAATCGGGCCTGTAAAAGACGCAATACAGCATCGGCTGATTCAAGCCGATCCCTGTAGGAGCCAGCCCAGCTGGCGATCTCCGGGCCGCAAGGCCCGGGGGCAACGAACCTGATGGAATATCTAAAGACATGAGCGACCAACAACTCGACCCGCAAGCCCTGCAACAGGAAGAAAACTCCCTGATCGCCCTGCGCAAGGAAAAGCTGGCTGCCGAGCGCGCCAAGGGCAACGCCTTCCCGAACGACTTCCGCCGCGAAAACTACTGCGAAGATCTGCAGAAGAAATACGCGGACAAGACCAAGGAAGAGCTGGCAGAGGCTGCAATCCCGGTCAAGGTTGCCGGTCGCATCATGCTCAACCGTGGCTCGTTCATGGTGATCCAGGACATGACCGGTCGCATCCAGGTCTACGTCAACCGCAAGACCCTGTCGGAAGACACCCTGGCCGCGGTGAAAACCTGGGACATGGGCGACATCATTGCCGCCGAAGGCACCCTGGCGCGTTCCGGCAAGGGTGACCTGTACGTTGAAATGACCAGCGTGCGTCTGCTGACCAAATCGCTGCGTCCGCTGCCGGACAAGCACCACGGCCTGACCGACACCGAACAGCGCTACCGTCAGCGTTACGTTGACCTGATCGTCAATGAAGAAGTGCGCCAGACCTTCCGCGTGCGTTCGCAAGTGATCGCGCACATCCGCAGCTTCCTGATGAAGCGCGACTTCCTCGAAGTCGAAACGCCGATGCTGCAGACCATTCCTGGCGGCGCCGCAGCCAAGCCGTTCGAAACCCACCACAACGCGCTGGACATGGAAATGTTCCTGCGTATCGCCCCAGAGCTGTATCTGAAGCGTCTGGTGGTCGGTGGCTTTGAAAAGGTTTTCGAGATCAACCGCAACTTCCGTAACGAAGGCGTTTCGACTCGTCACAACCCTGAATTCACCATGTTGGAGTTCTATCAGGCTTACGCCGATTACGAAGACAACATGGACCTGACCGAAGAATTGTTCCGTGAACTGGCGCAGCTGGTTCTGGGCAGCACCGACGTGCCGTACGGCGACAAGGTGTTCCACTTCGGCGAGCCGTTCGTACGTCTGTCGGTGTTCGACTCGATCCTCAAGTACAACCCTGAGCTGACCGCCGATGATCTGAACGACATCGACAAGGCCCGCGCCATTGCCAAGAAAGCCGGCGCCAAGGTGCTGGGCTTCGAAGGTCTGGGCAAGCTGCAGGTGATGATTTTCGAAGAACTGGTCGAGCACAAGCTGGAACAGCCGCACTTCATCACTCAGTACCCGTTTGAAGTGTCGCCGCTGGCCCGTCGTAACGACGACAACCCGAACGTCACCGACCGTTTCGAGCTGTTCATCGGCGGCCGCGAAATCGCCAACGCCTACTCCGAGTTGAACGACGCCGAAGACCAGGCCGAGCGCTTCATGGCGCAGGTGGCCGACAAGGACGCCGGCGACGACGAAGCCATGCACTACGACGCCGACTTCGTGCGTGCGCTGGAGTACGGCATGCCGCCAACGGCGGGTGAAGGCATCGGCATCGATCGTCTGGTGATGTTGTTGACCAACTCGCCGTCGATTCGCGATGTGATCCTGTTCCCGCACATGCGACCGCAAGCGTAAACGTTTCAGTTGAAAAGCCGCCTAAAACAGGCGGCTTTTTATTGCCTGTCTGGTACAAATGTATCAATTGGTTAATTTTGCAATAGCAGAGGAAGTTCTGTCGTGATGGGTGCAATAGCTCAAGAGGGTGCAGCGGGTATCGCCACTGCGGTCGCTGAAAGTGTTCAGTACCAGGGTCGCAAGGCCAGCCGACAGGGCAGTGAGCAGCGTCGACAGGACATTCTCGACGCGGCGATGCGCATTGTCGTGCGCGACGGCGTGCGTGCCGTGCGCCACCGCGCCGTGGCTGCCGAGGCCGGTGTGCCGTTGTCGGCGACCACCTATTACTTCAAAGACATCGACGACTTGCTCACCGATACCTTCGCCCAGTATGTGGAGCGCAGTGCAGCGTACATGGCCAAGTTGTGGATCAACAACGAAGGCTTGCTGCGTGAAATGGTGGTCAGCGGTGACGGCAGCCCGGAGTCGCGCTCGCAACTGGCCGATGACATTGCACGGTTGATGGCCGATTACGTGCACCGGCAATTGATTAATCGCCGTGAGCATTTGATGGCCGAACAGGCATTCCGTCAGGAGGCGCTGCTCAACCCGCGCCTGGCGATTCTGGTGCGCTCGCATCAGCAGATTCTGTTGCAGGGCACCTGCCAGTTGTTTCAGGTACTGGGCTCGCGTGAGCCACAGCAGGATGCCAAGGTGTTGACGGCGATTATCGGACGGATGGAATATCAGGGCCTGCTCAACGACGCCGAGCCTTTGGCCGAAGAGGACATGCTCGGGATTCTGACGCGCTACATGCACCTGGTGCTCGCGTCGGTGTAATCCGCTGTTGCTTCACCCTGTGGGAGCGAGCCTGCTCGCGAATGCGGTCTGACATTCAACATCTTTGTTGCCTGACACACCGCTTTCGCGAGCAGGCTCGCTCCCACAGGGGACTGCCGTGATATTCAGGGCGGCGCATGTTCATAGGGAGTGTTGAATGAAAGCCTGGCGTGGTGTGCTGATCGCCTTGTCGTTCCTGCTGCTCAGTGGCTGTCTGGTGACCTTCAAGGAGCCGCTGGCCGCCAGTGATCCCGCGCCCAAGGGCTTGCTCGGCAAGTGGTCGAGCACCAATGCCTGGGGCGAGCCGATGAACCTTGAGCTGACGCGATTGGGCAGCGATCGTTACCAGGCCGTCACGTACTTCAAGGCCAAACCCCACGAACGCGAAGCCTATCCCTTCACCGTGTCGCGCCACGGCAACCGCTGGTATCTGTCGGCGAAAGTCCCGGCGCAGTACGGCGGCCACTTCACCATCGCCGGTTTCGAACTCACCGAAAAACACGAATTGGTGGTCTACAACCTCGATCTCGAGCAGATCAATCAAGCGATCAAACAGAAAGCCCTCGACGGTCAGGCCTTCCAGACCGACGATGGCGACGGTGTGCAAGTCGACAGCAACCTCGACAAGGTCTTTGCTTACCTCGACGATCCGGCCAATTCCGATGTCTTCGTTGAAGCCGTGCGCTACCAGCGCCAGGCCCGCGCCAAATAATTCATACGTCAGGTGTTCTACAGGAGTTTCGGGTGGACGATTACCAGCAGACGATACGCATGTTGTCCGACCGCATTGTGCTGGCGCAGACGCCGATCCGCGTACTCGATGCGGTCAAGTGGGACGAGAACATACGCAAGGGCTTCCTCAAGGCCAAAGGCAAGGAAATGCCGGCGGTGGATCGCGACTACTACCTCAACCGGCCGCTGAGTTTCGATTCGAGCAAGGTCAAACTGGAATTCCAGAACATCGAGCGCGACATCACCCGCCAGCTCGGTCAGTTCAACCCGGTCGGGCAGATCATGCGGCGCATGTGCAAGGAATACCGCATGGTGGTACGCATGCTCGAAGCGCGCGGCACCGAGGATTTCGGGTTGATCTCGCAAGAACTGTATGGCGCAGCGTCCGATGCGTTCCACGCCGGTGACCCGACGCTGGCCGACCTCGGTCTGATGATGTCCGACTACCTGAACAACATCGATGGCCGTGGCGACCTCAAGGACGAGCCGAAAGTCCTCACCGCCAAGGACGCCGTGCTCTTGCTGCAGACCCGTCTGAACAAGGTGTTCGGCGAGGCCGAGGAAACCATCCGCGTGTTCGAGTCCGACGGCATCGTTGCCGACGCGGCGGCGGGCGCCGATTACATCAAGATCCGCACCGACGCAATGTTCAACGACCGCGACGTGCGCGCGCTGGAGGTTCACGAAGGCCTGGTGCACGTCGGCACTACGCTAAACGGTTTGAACCAGCCGATCTGCACCTTCCTGTCCAAAGGCCCACCGTCGTCGACGGTGACCCAGGAAGGCCTGGCGATTCTGATGGAAATCATCACCTTCGCCTCCTACCCGAGTCGCCTGCGCAAACTGACCAACCGCACCCGCGCCATTCACATGGTCGAGGAGGGCGCGGACTTCTTGCAGATCTTCGAGTTTTTCCGCGAACAGGGTTTTGAGATGGCGGACAGCTACGGCAACGCCAGTCGCGTTTTCCGTGGATCGACGCCGACGGGGCTGCCATTTACCAAAGACTTGTCCTACCTCAAGGGCTTTATCATGGTTTACAACTACATTCAGTTGGCCGTGCGTAAAGGCAAGCTTGAACAGATACCGCTGTTGTTCTGCGGCAAGACCACGCTGGAAGACATGCGTACCTTGCGTCAGCTGGTGGATGAAGGATTGGTGGTACCGCCCAAGTATCTGCCGGATCAGTTCCGCGATTTGAATGCGTTGTCGGCGTGGATGTGCTTCTCCAACTTCCTCAACCACTTGAGCCTGGACCGGATCGAAGCGGACTACTCCAACATCCTTTGACCCACAAAAAATCCCCTGTAGGAGTGAGCCTGCTCGCGATAGCGCTGTGTCAATCAACATTAATATCGACTGATGCACCGCTATCGCGAGCAGGCTCACTCCTACAGGTTTGTTCTGTATTCCAACCCGAATTTTTTGCGAGGTTTCACCGGATGAGAATCCTCGGCATCTTCTGCCTGCTCCTGACCCTCGGCGGTTGCAGCTCTTTGTTGTTCTACCCCGAACCCGGCCAGATCTTCACGCCGGAAAAAGCCAAGCTCGAATACCGGACGGTAACTCTGGTTACCGCTGATGGCTTGAAGCTCAACGCCTGGTGGCTGCCGGCCAAATCCGGCGTCGAAGTCAAAGGCACTGTCCTGCACTTGCACGGCAACGGCGGCAATCTGCCGATGCATCTCGGCGGCAGTTGGTGGTTGCCGAAAAACGGCTATCAAGTGTTGCTGGTCGACTATCGCGGTTATGGCTTGTCCGAGGGCGAGCCGAGTTTGCCGGCGATCTATCAGGATATCGACGCCGCATTCGCCTGGCTCGACAAGGCGCCGGAGGTGAACGGCAAACCGCTGGTTTTACTCGGCCAGAGCCTCGGTGGTTCGATGGCGGTACATTGGCTGGTACAACATCCTGAAAGACAAAAACAGCTCAAGGCTTTGGTGCTCGACGGCGTGCCCGCCAGCTATCGCAGCGTGGGGCAATACGCGCTGAGCACAGCGTGGCTGACCTGGCCATTTCAGGTGCCGCTGTCGTGGCTGGTGCCGGACGGTGACAGCGCAATCAACTCGATGCCGCAGCTCAACGGCGTGCCGAAGCTGATCTTCCACAGCATCGACGATCCGCTGGTGCCACTTTCCAACGGCATCCGTCTGTATCAAGCTGCGCCGCCACCGCGCGTGCTGCAACTGACTCGCGGCGGCCATGTGCAGACCTTCGGCGATCCGGTGTGGCGTCAGGTCATGCTGCGCTACCTCGACGACCCCGAACATTTCAACGGCTTGCGCCGTCTCGGCGAAATCCCCAATTACCCGCAGCCCCCGAATTCTGAAGATGAGAGTCCGCAATGACTGAAGAACGTAACGCCATCCCGCTGATCATCACCGGTATCTGCAGCATTCTCGGCACTGTCGGGGCGCTGTGGTACTACGGCTACCTGCATTTCGCCAAACCCGAGGATGCGTTGCTGCTTAACGAGTTCACCATGCTCAAGACCGTGCCGGGTGAGGATTACAAAGTCTCGCTGGACCCGGCGCCGCAAGTGGCGCAGTGCATTGATGGCGTACTGGTGTTGTTCGATACCGAACAGAAAGGTTTGACCGGTGTACTGATCAACGCGCAGAAGAAAGCGGTGCGTTGCATGGGCGAAGAAACCCCGCAGAAGCTGCAAGAGTGATTCTGCAGGTTCAGCCCTCACCCTAACCCTCCCGAAACGTCGGACCGCCCAGAGGGAGAGGGGACTGACCGAGGTGTCTTTCGAGTTACGCCGACCTGATCCATCGTGTAGAACACAAATTCTGAAAGCACCACAAATCGGCTCCCTCTCCCTCGGGAGAGGGCTGGGGTGAGGGGCCGCGATTTCAGCGCCACAAAAAAAGCCCCGCCTGATCACTCAAGCGGGGCTTTTGCGTTACAGCAGGGCGCTTAGTTCGAGCTAACCGCCGAACGTGGCATCACTGGCTGGTTGTCGTTGGAAATGGTTACTTCCACACGACGGTTCATCGCACGGCCGGAGACGCTGCCGTTCTCGGCAACCGGGTATTCCTTGCCGTAGCCCTGAGCCACGATGCGCGCTGGATCAACGCCCATTTTCACCAGAGCGGTACGTACGGAATTGGCGCGACGCTCGGACAGAGTCTGGTTGTGGCTCGCAGTACCGGTGCTATCGGTGTAACCCTCGACGATCACCTTGCGATCAGGGTTTTCCTGAAGGAATTGCGCCAGTTTGTTGATGTTGACCAGACCGCTGGATTTCAGGTCAGCACGGTCGGTGGCGAACAGCACGTCACCGAAAGTCACCAGCGTACCGCGATCGGTCTGCTTGGCATTCAGGCTGTCCTGCAGCTGTTTGATCTGCTGATCGCGAGCATCCAGACGCGCTTGAGCACGTTGGGCAGCAGCGTTCTTCAGATTGTTTTCAGCGGTGCGCAGGGCGATGGTCTGCTTGGCCACCTCCACACGCTGGTTGGTCAGGTAGGCCAGTTGGTCGACTTTGGCGGCGTCTTGCTTGTCCAGATAAGCCTTGTCGGCCTTGTCCAGGTAATCACTGGCGTCCTTGGTTTCCAGCGCCGCGACTTTGCTGGCCTGCGGGTTGGCCTGCAGGCCGGCGTAGTTGGTGCGCGCGTTTTCCAGATTCGGGTTAGGCGGGGTCGAGCAGGCAGCCAGAGCAACGCTTGCGGCCAGAAGAGCTGGGATCATCAGTTGCTTACGCATAATTTTCGTCCTTTCTATCGATAAGAGATTCAGCTTTGCGGTCGGGATGCGCGCTTACTGCACGGTGCGCTGACTTTCCTGACGCAGTTCCTGAACACCTTTCTGGGAATCCTTCACAGCCTGTTCGGCTTTCGCGGCCTGAGCCTTGCGTTCTGCTACACGAGCGTCCCATTCGGCTTGCTCGGACAGGGTGCGCGCTTCGTCATACTTCTTGTCGTGCATGGCGATTTCGGCTTGTTTCAGCTTGTCCTGCGCTTGCTTCATCTCAACGGCAGCGAATTCGGTACCGCCGGCACTGACGGCGCTGTTCACGGCCGATTGGGTCACGGCGTATTGCTCGGTCGGTGGATTACCAGCGCAACCGGCCAGTACGAAGCTGGTGCCGATGGCCAGAGCCGCCAGTTTCAGACCGCGCAGGTGGGTAAACGAGGTTTGGTTTTTCATGGTCTTCAACTCCATTAGGCATCTCCTGAAAACATCTGAATCCATCCTGGCCGAGGAGCCGCAAGCGACGTGTGAAAGCGCGTTTTTGAAACGCTCGTTCCAGGCGTGGTTACAGGTTCCGACCGGAGGCGTTTTTCAAAAGTTCAGAAAAGATGGCCTATCGCCAAAAAAAATTTTGACCGAATGGACAAGGCTCTAGAGCGGGAACTTTGGCGGCAGAGAGTGGTACACGCGGGGTTTTAAGACGCCGAAAACACATCGATTTTCAGCTTGAAATACCATCCCTGTAGGAGTGAGCCTGCTCGCGATGGCGTCGTATCAGACAACAAAAATGTTGAATGAAAAACCGCTATCGCGAGCAGGCTCACTCCTACAGTTTGATCTAGGTTGTGTCAGTGTTTTGGCTTGCCGGCAGCGGCCGAGAGGTCATGCAAATGTCGGCGCGAAAGGGCTAGAAATCGCGGCGTCGGCCCGACATCCTCATACAACGGATCACCTTCCTCATCCGTCGCCACCACCGTCGAACCTTTCACATACGGCAGGCTCGCTTCAAACTCCTCGAGCGCTGCGCCAATCAGTTCGCCGAGCAGTTCTTCGGCATGCCGTTTGGGGTACATCTCGGCAATCGCAGCCAGACGCGCAGCAGCTTCAACGTCCAGATGAATCGTGTAGCCAGTGTCGGTCAGGCGACCTTTGGCGTTTTCTTCCCAATGCTGGGCGAGTTCACGAATTTTCATGATGACCTCATTTCGCGCCTGCTCATGGCAGGCCTGGGTGAGTGTCCGGCAGCGCCGGCGGCAAGCCGTTGTACGGCTTACTGTTGAGACTAGCTTTTGTCCGCAAGGTTTAAAGTCCCTTGGTCGGCTGCTTGTAAGAAGCGTCGTAGAGCGGCACTCTCTAGGTCATGCACTCGTTTCTAAGCCGTCCGGATTACTGCTGGGGAATTGCTGATGACCGATATTGATGCACGCTTGCGCGAAGACGTTCACCTGCTCGGAGAGCTGTTGGGCAACACCATTCGAGACCAGTACGGCGAAGCCTTTCTCGACAAGATCGAGCAGATTCGCAAGGGCGCCAAGGCTGATCGCCGCGGCTCGATGGACGCTGAGCTGAGTGCCAGCCTCAATCAATTGAGCGAGGACGAATTGCTCCCGGTGGCGCGGGCGTTCAACCAGTTTCTCAATCTGGCGAACATCGCCGAGCAGTATCAACTGATCCATCGCCGCGAAGAGTCGCAGCCGGCGCCGTTCGAATCCCGCGTACTGCCTGAGTTGCTCGCCCGTTTACGCAACGAAGGCCACAGCGCCGAGTCGCTGGCCCGGCAACTGGCGCGACTGGAAATCGAACTGGTGCTGACCGCGCACCCGACCGAAGTGGCGCGGCGCACGCTGATCCAGAAATACGACGCGATCGCCGGGCAACTCGCCGCGCAGGATCATCGCGACCTGACCAGCGCCGAACGCGAGCAGATTCAAAACACCCTGCAACGGCTGATCGCCGAAGCCTGGCACACCGAAGAAATCCGCCGCACGCGCCCAACGCCGGTTGATGAGGCCAAGTGGGGTTTCGCAGTGATCGAGCATTCGCTGTGGCAAGCGATCCCCAACCATATGCGCAAGGCCGACAAGGCCTTGTACGAAGCGACCGGCCTGCGTCTGCCACTGGAAGCGGCGCCGATTCGCTTCGCCTCGTGGATGGGCGGCGACCGTGACGGCAACCCCAACGTCACCGCCGCCGTGACTCGCGAAGTGTTGCTGCTGGCGCGCTGGATGGCCGCCGATTTGTACCTGCGCGATGTCGACCATCTGGCGGCTGAACTGTCGATGCAGCAGGCCAGCGATGCCCTCAAAGCCAAGGCCGGCGACAGCGCCGAACCGTATCGTGCGGTGCTCAAACAATTGCGCGAACGCCTGCGCGCGACGCGCAACTGGGCACATGCCGCGCTGACTGCACCGACGCCAGCGCCGGCAGACGTGCTGCACAACAACCGCGATCTGCTCGATCCGCTGGAGCTGTGCTTCAACTCGCTGCACGAGTGCGGCATGGGCGTGATCGCCGATGGCCCGCTGCTTGATTGCCTGCGTCGGGCGGTGACCTTCGGCTTGTTCCTCGTGCGTCTCGATGTACGCCAGGATTCGTCGCGACACAGCTCGGCGATGACTGAAATCACCGATTATCTTGGTCTCGGTCGCTATGAAGACTGGGACGAAGAGCAGCGCATCAGCTTCCTGACCCGTGAACTGAGCAATCGTCGGCCACTGCTGCCGGCGCATTTCAAACCGTCGGCCGACACCGCCGAAGTACTCAACACCTGCAAGGAAGTCGCTGCGGCACCGGGCGCTTCGCTGGGTTCCTACGTGATCTCCATGGCTGGCGCCGCTTCCGATGTGCTCGCCGTGCAACTGCTGCTCAAAGAGTCCGGCGTGTTGCGGCCGATGCGTGTGGTGCCGCTGTTCGAAACCCTCGCCGACCTCGACAACGCCGGGCCGGTGATGGAGCGGCTGTTGCTGTTGCCGGGTTACCGCGCACGGCTGCACGGCCCGCAGGAAGTGATGATCGGCTATTCAGACTCAGCCAAGGACGCCGGCACCACGGCGGCGGCCTGGGCGCAATATCGCGCGCAGGAACGCTTGGTGGAAATCTGCCGCGAGCAGCAAGTCGAACTGCTGTTGTTCCACGGTCGCGGCGGCACCGTGGGCCGGGGCGGTGGCCCGGCGCATGCGGCGATTCTGTCGCAGCCACCGGGTTCGGTGGCGGGGCGTTTCCGCACCACCGAGCAGGGGGAAATGATTCGATTCAAATTCGGCCTGCCGGACATCGCCGAGCAAAACCTCAATCTGTATCTGGCGGCGGTGCTTGAAGCAACGCTACTGCCACCGCCGCCGCCGACACCAGAGTGGCGTCACTTGATGGACGAATTGGCCGCCGATGGCGTCAGCGCTTATCGCCAGGTCGTGCGGGAAAATCCGCAATTCGTCGAGTACTTCCGTCAGTCCACGCCCGAACAGGAATTGGGCCGTTTGCCCCTCGGCAGTCGTCCAGCCAAACGTCGCGCGGGCGGTATCGAAAGCCTGCGGGCGATCCCGTGGATCTTTGGCTGGACACAAACGCGGCTGATGCTGCCGGCGTGGCTGGGTTGGGAGTCGGCACTGAGCAAGGCGCTGGAACGCGGCGAAGGCGAGTTGCTTGGGCAAATGCGCGAACAATGGCCGTTCTTCCGTACGCGTATCGACATGCTCGAAATGGTGCTGGCCAAGGCTGACGCGGATATTGCGCTGTCCTACGATCAGCGCCTGGTCGAGCCTGATCTGCTGCCGTTGGGCGCGCAGTTACGCGACCTATTGTCGCAGGCGTGCGCAGTGGTGCTCGGCCTGACTGGCCAGTCGCAGCTGCTGGCACATAGCCCTGACACCCTTGAATTCATCCGTCTGCGCAACACCTATCTCGACCCGCTGCATCTATTGCAGGCCGAATTGCTGGCCCGCTCGCGGCAGCAGGATGTCGAGCAGGGCAGCCCGGTGGAACAGGCGTTGCTGGTGTCTGTGGCGGGGATTGCCGCCGGTTTGCGAAATACCGGCTAATGTTTTTGTCTGGGCACGCGGCCTCCGGAACACGTAACGGAGGCCGCTTTGCCTGACGGCGCAAAGTGCCGCCAGGCGACAGTTAGTGATGGGGTTGCGACTTGGGTTACCGCGTCGCAAGGTCGCAGGGGGCGTCGGTTTCTCCGACTTTTGGCGTCTTGTGTGGGCGCAGCCTGCTGTGTATCTTGATCAGCCTTTGGCCGTTTGTGCGGCCACGACCCGTATTTTCAGGATTCGTCCCAAGAGGCGAATCCTTTGTTTTGTAAAAGCTTTTTATAAAAAAATTGAGGAGCACATCTAATGCGCGTCATTCTGCTGGGAGCTCCCGGGGCCGGTAAAGGTACTCAGGCTAAGTTCATCACCGAAAAATTCGGCATTCCACAAATTTCCACCGGCGACATGCTGCGTGCAGCGGTCAAGGCCGGTACTCCACTGGGCGTTCAAGCCAAGAGCATCATGGATGCCGGCGGCCTGGTGTCGGATGACCTGATCATCGCACTGGTTCAGGACCGCATCGCTCAGCCAGACTGCGCCAACGGTTTCCTGTTCGACGGCTTCCCGCGCACCATTCCGCAGGCTGAAGCACTGGTCACTGCCGGCGTTGAGCTGGATGCAGTGGTTGAAATCGCTGTTGAAGACGAAGAAATCGTGCAACGCATCGCCGGCCGTCGTGTTCACGAAGCCAGCGGCCGCGTTTACCACATCGTCTACAACCCGCCGAAAATCGCCGGCAAAGACGACATCACTGGCGAAGAGCTGGTACAGCGCAAGGACGACACCGAAGAAACCGTGCGTCATCGCCTGTCGGTCTACCACTCGCAGACCAAGCCTTTGGTGGAGTTCTATCAGAGCCTGTCGACTAAAAATGCTGGCAAGCCGAAGTACAGCCACATCCCGGGCGTTGGTTCGGTTGATGCGATCACCGCCAAGGTGCTGGCCGCGCTGAGCTGAAAAGTCTGAACCGCAGCACCATCCACGGCCCGCTTGCGGGCCGTAGTTGTTTATACTGACGCACTTTTTCCCACCCCTGTTTTGGAAACATCGATGAGCACCTTGCTGGCCCTGGACACCGCGACTGAAGCTTGCTCCGTTGCCTTGCTGCATGACGGCAAGGTCACGAGCCATTACGAGGTGATCCCGCGCCTGCACGCGCAGAAGCTGTTGCCGATGATCCAGCAATTGCTGGCCGACGCCGGCACCACGTTGCAAGCGGTCGATGCGATTGCTTTCGGTCGCGGGCCGGGTGCATTTACCGGCGTGCGGATCGCCATTGGTGTGGTGCAAGGGCTGGCGTTTGCGCTGGATCGCCCGGTGTTGCCGGTGTCCAACCTCGCGGTGCTGGCGCAGCGTGCCTATCGCGAACATGGCGTGAGCCAGGTCGCGGCGGCCATCGATGCGCGGATGGATGAGGTGTATTGGGGCTGCTACCGCGAGACGGCGGGGGAGATGCGACTGGTCGGTGCCGAAGCGGTGTTGCCGCCGGAAGTCGCGGCGCTGCCGGCCGATGCCAGTGGTGACTGGTTCGGTGCTGGCACCGGTTGGGGGTATGGCGAGCGTATTGCGGTCGATCTGAGCGGCTCGGATGCAGGCATGCTGCCCCACGCCGAAGACCTGCTGACCCTGGCGCGTTTTGCCTGGGAGCGCGGCGAGTCGATCCCGGCGGATGATGCACAACCGGTTTACCTGCGCGATAAAGTCGCCACCCCCAAGGCTCGTTGAGCCTTTAAAAAGATCGCAGCCTTCGGCAGCTCCGACAGAGATTGCATTCCAACTGTAGGAGCTGCCGAAGGCTGCGATCTTTTGATCTACTGTCGCCAATCGTCAGTTTGTAACCCCTCGCTTTAAACCTTTTGCGCTTTATGTGTTCTAGTTATCACTCGGCAGTTTGCTAAGTCGGTCAAGTGCCGCTAAATTGCCATCATCGATACCGAGCATGAAATTATGCGTATAGACGGCCTTTCCTCTCAGTCCTACCCCATCAAGCGCAAGCCTCGCAAAGGCCATGTGACTGTGGATGAGTCAGTCGACGATATCGACGGTGAGATCGAATTTCCGACTGAAGAGCAACTGGCTGCCCGTGCTGCCGCCAAAGCTGCCGCGCAACGCCTGAGCAATCTGCCCGCCCGCCAACAAGACATGATCTACCACCGTGCGATGAAAAAAAGCGTAGCGATGGCCTTGGCCAGCTATCTGAGCACTGCCGGTTTTGTCGATTGGGATGCAGACGTGCTGGGCCTCGATCTGTACATCTGATGGATCTGCCTTACTACCTCGGTTGTCCGTCCTGGAGCGAAAACGCCTGGCGCGAGTATCTGTACCCGGTAGACGCCAAAACCTCCGATTTCCTCGGTCTCTATTCCCAAGTGTTCAACGCCGTTGAAGGCAACACGACCTTCTACGCCAGCCCGTCGCCCGCCACGGTGCAGCGTTGGGCCGAGGTCATGCCCGAGCACTTTCGCTTCACCGCCAAATTCCCCGGCGACATCAGCCACAGCGGTGACCTGCGCGAGCAACTGACGGCAGCCGAAACCTTTCTGCAATTACTCTCGCCACTCGGCCAGCGTGTCTCGCCGTCGTGGCTGCAATTGTCGAAAAGCTTCACACCGCAACGGCTGCCGGAACTGGCGGCGTTCATCGATGCGCTGGATTGCCCGCTGGCAGTGGAAGTGCGGCATGAACAGTTCTTCGCCAAGGGCGAGAGCGAACGCTTGCTCAATCGGCTGCTGCTGGACCGTGGCGTGGAACGCATCTGCCTCGACCCGCGTGCGCTGTTCAGCTGCCTGTCGACCGAATCCTCGGTGATCCACGCGCAATCGAAAAAACCGCGCGTGCCGACGCGTCCGGCGGCGTTCACCCAGTTCCCGCAAGTGCGCTTCATTGGCCATCCCGAGCTTGAAGCCAACGATGCGTTCCTGGTGCCGTGGGTAGCGAAAATCGCCGAGTGGATCGAAGAGGGTCGTACGCCGTATATCTTCCTGCACACCGCCGACAACCTGTTGGCGGCAAAACTGGCGCAACGTTTTCACGCACAACTGATGCAACGTTTGCCTGGCCTGCCGGCCCTGCCTGAGCTATACAGAGAACCCGCTGCGGAGCAACTTGGCCTGCTCTGAGGCGGATTTTTTCCTGCCCTGGAGCCTGCCGATGGATGCCCAAGCCCTTAAAGCACACGCCTTCAAAGCCCTGCATGAACGTCCGGGGATTTTCGTCATTCCCAATCCGTGGGATGCGGGGTCGGCGAAAATGCTCGCCAGTCTCGGCTATCAGGCCTTGGCAACGACCAGCGCCGGTTATGCGTTTTCCCAGGGCAAGGCCGATGGTGCGTTGAGTCTCGACGAGACCCTGGCCAATGTCCGCGCGATTGTCGCGGCCACTGATTTGCCGGTGGCGGTGGATCTGGAAAACGGCTTTGCCGATGACCCGGCCGAGGCTGCAAAAAGCCTGCTTCGCGCAGCAGAGGCGGGTGCGGTCGGTGGTTCGATCGAAGACGCGACCGGCCGCGCGGTTGCGCCGATCTATTGCTTCGAACACGCGGTGGCACGTATCGAAGCCGCCGTCGCCGCCGTGCGCACACTGCCATTCCCCTTCATCCTGACTGCCCGCGCGGAAAATTATCTGCACGGCAACCCCGATATCAACGACACCATTCGCCGCTTGCAGGCCTTCGCCGAAGCGGGCGCCGATGTGCTTTACGCACCGGGTTTGCGCAACGCCGAAGAAGTGCTGGCAGTGGTGCGCGCAGTGGCGCCGAAACCGGTCAATGTACTGATGTCTGGCGGTTTGAAACTGACCGTGCAGGAACTGCAGGACATGGGCGTGCGCCGGATCAGCACCGGTTCGGCACTGGCCTTGGCAGCGTTCGGCGAATTCTTTCGCGCCGCTGAAGAGATCCAGCAATCCGGCACCTTCGGCTTTACTTCGCAGTCGATGCCGTACGCCAAGGCCAATCAGTTCTTCAAGGGCTAAGCATGGGGCGATGGATTGCGCTTACTGTCCTGCTGATCATCGGCGGCGCCATGATCAGTGTCTGGCGCGGCTGGCTGGACGTGCCACCGCCATGGAATCCGTGGGCACCGCTGGACGTGAAAGCCGCGCCCAATTGGCTGACCGGCTACAAGTTGATGCGTTTGCGCAGTGATCCTCAGCTCTGCGCCCAGGCGTTAAGCAGTTCCGATCTGCGCGTCACACGTCAAGCCGACAGCCTGGGCGCCGAATGCCCGCTGATCGGCGCCCTGCGCGTACAGAGCGGCGAGGCGGCGCTGAGCAGCAGCTTCCTCGCCAGTTGTCCGCTGGCGGTGGCCTACGCGATGTTCGAGCACCATTCGCTGCAACCCGCCGCACAGTCGGTTTACGGTCAGAAAGTCGCGCGCCTCGATCACCTTGGCAGCTTCGCCTGCCGCAATGTCTACAACCGCGAAAGCGGGGCGCTCAGCCGTCATGCCAGCGCTGATGCGCTGGACATTGCCGGTTTTCGGCTGGCCGACGGCCGCAGCATCAGCGTACTCAAGGACTGGCCGAAGCAAAATCAGGATGCGCAGTTTCTGCGTCAGGTGCGCGACGGCGCCTGCGAGGCGTTCAATGTGGTGTTGAGCCCGGATTACAACGCCGCCCACCGCAATCACTTTCATGTCGATGTCGGGCGCTGGAGCGTGTGTCGCTGAGGCTTAAGCGGCGAGGCGCAGGTTCTGCAGAACGATCGGGCGCGCCCAGCCGTTATCGAAGTCCAGCGCTTTCTGTTGCTCGATGATTTCTTCCGGCGGGAACGGCGGGTAAGGCTTTTGCAGCAGGTCCAGATCGAATTCGGCAATCGGCAGGTACAGCGGTTTCTTCTGCGGTGCCGGGCCAGGCTCTGGAACGGGCTGACCATTGTTGATCACCACCGGACGCACCCAACTGCTGTCGAAATCCTGTTGCTCTTGCTGAGCCTTGAGTTCTTCAGGCGGGAACGGTGGGAATGGCTTGTCAAGCAAGTCCATTTCGAACTCGGCGATCGGCAGGAACAGCGGCTCTGGCGGACGCACTTCGGTTTCGACCACGTCGCACTCGCGCTGGCTGATGATGTGCGCGTGCAGCTCGCTGCCGATGGTCGGCTCTTCCGGGCTGTTCAGGTCAACCGGCGGAAATGTACCGCAGGCAGGCACCACTTCACTCGTCTGTTCGGCCATCGCCTGGGCAAAGAAATCCTGCCACAGGTGACTGACGCCGCTCAGTGCTTGAGTGTTGTGACGGCTAAAGTCGCCATGGGGCGAGATGTAGCCAATCGATGTGGGAAGAATGCCTGACATTTTTTTCGGTTGACGCTCAGCTCTGGCAAAATGCGCGTTGAATGAATTATCGGCGGTTTTTGCCGATCCTTGAATTTTTGAGCGTGTTTTCCATGATCGAACAACCCGCGGCCTGCCGCATCCATGTCGAAGCCCTTGGCGCGACGTATGAAGCGCAAGCCGAGCAGTGGGCCGAGCGCCTCGGTCTGCCGCTTGCAGTGGCGGACGGCGAGTTTGCCTTGCAGGTCGGCGAGCAGGGTTTGCAGTTGCAACAGCTCGGCCCGGATGCGCCGGGACCGGTGCGCGTCGACTTCGTTGAGGGCGGCGCGGCGCATCGGCGCCTATATGGCGGCGGCAGCGGGCAGATGATTGCCAAGGCTGTCGGTATCGCCCAAGGCGTGCGCCCGCGCGTGCTGGATGCGACGGCGGGGCTGGGCAAGGACGCGTTCGTGCTGGCCAGTCTCGGTTGCGAAATGAGCCTGATCGAGCGCCAGCCGCTGATTGGCGCGCTGCTGGAAGATGGTCTGGCACGGGCGGCGGAGGATTTCGACGTGGCACCGATCGTGGCGCGGATGAAATTGCTCAAGGGCAACTCCATCGAGGTCATGCAGAACTGGGAAGGCGAGCCGCCACAGGTGATTTATCTCGATCCGATGTTTCCGCACCGTGAGAAGACCGCGCTGGTGAAGAAGGAAATGCGCCTGTTCCGGCCGTTGGTGGGGGATGATCCGGATGCCCCGGCGTTGCTCGAAGCCGCGTTGGCGTTGGCGACGCACCGGGTGGTGGTCAAGCGGCCGCGCAAGGCGCCGTGCATTGAGGGGCCGAAGCCGAGTCATGCGCTGGATGGAAAATCGAGCCGCTATGACATTTATCCGAAGAAAGCGCTCAAGCCTTAAAACAGAGTCGCTCCTATCGCGAGCAGGCTCACTCCTACAATTGATCTGTGGTGCACACAAATCCACTGTAGGAGTGAGCCTGCTCGCGATAGGGCCAGCCCAAACAGCGCAGAAGCTAAGGTTTGTACGCCCGCATAAACAAAGCCACCACTTCCTGAATATGGCTCTCTGCAGCCTCTTCGCTCAACGGCTCCCCACAGCCATACAACAATCGAAAATTCCCCGCGCCCTTGATCAGGCAGAAGAAATGCTCAGCCGCATTGCGCGGCAGATCGATGCTCAGCGCGCCTGTCTCGTGAATGCGCGTCAACAACCGCTCCATGCCCTGCACCATGCGCTGCGGACCCGCCTCGAAGAAGATCAGCGACAGCTTCGGGTCCTGACTGCCCAGCGCCATGATCAAGCGGTGCAAGTTCACCGACTCATCACTGTTGATCAGGTGATGAAAGCCTCGCGCAATGTTCAGCAACACATTTTCCACAGCGATGCCTTCGGGCAATTCGAAGAACAGCGGCGGTAATTGCTCCTCGCACTTGGCCACGACGGCGGCGGAGAACAGCGTCTCCTTGTCGTTGAAATGGCTGTAGACCGTCAGCTTCGACACGCCCGCCTCGCTGGCGACCGCGTCCATGCTGGTGTTGGCATAGCCATGACTCAGAAACAGAATTTTCGCCGCGTCGAGGATGGCTTGGCGCTTGGCCAGATCCTTCGGGCGGCCCGGACCGTTTGGAGCTGAAAGATTGTTCGACATTCTTCGCTTTTATTACTGGACTGGTGAGTTTGCTATTAATAACATGCCCGCCAGTATAATTATTCCAAGCACCATTAGCGAAAGGTCCGTCACCATGTTCCGCCATGCGTTGTCCCTCGCGTTGCCAGTGAGTCTGGCGTTCCTTTTGTCAGCGTGTGGTCAGGAAGAGGCGACGCAAGTCACCGTGCGACCGGCCATGGTGGTGCAGCCAGAGCCTTCGGCGCAGGCCATGGAAAGTTATCCGGGCGAGGTGCGCGCCCGCTATGAACCCGATCTGGCCTTTCGCATTGGCGGCAAAGTCAGCCGACGACTGGTCGATGAAGGTCAGCGCGTGAAGGCCGATCAGCCACTCGCCGAACTCGATCCGCAAGATGTACGCCTGCAACTGGAAGCCACCCGCGCCCAAGTCGCCGCCGCCGAAGCCAATCTCAATCTGGTGCGCGCCGAGCGTGATCGCTACAAGACCCTGATGGACCGGCAGATGGTCAGCCGCTCGGCTTACGACAATGCGGAGAACCTTTACCGCTCCGGTGAAGCCCGTCTCAAACAAATCAAAGCTGAATTCAACGTTTCGACCAATCAGGCCAGTTACGCGGTGCTGCGTGCGCCGCAGGATGGCGTGGTGGCCAAGCGTTCGGTCGAGGTGGGGCAGGTCGTCGCCGCCGGGCAAACCGTGTTTACCCTCGCCACCGATGGCGAACGCGAAGTGCTGATCAGCCTGCCGGAGCAGAGCTTCGGCCGCTTCAAGGTCGGTCAGCCAGTGACAGTCGAGCTGTGGACGCAACAGAACCAGCGCTTCGCCGGACAGATCCGCGAACTGTCGCCCGCCGCCGATCCACGCTCACGCACCTTTGCTGCACGTATTTCCTTCACCGGCGGCAAAGTCCCGGCTGAACTGGGCCAGAGCGCCCGTGTATTTGTGCAATCGGCCGACAGCGTTTCCCTGTCGGTGCCGCTCTCGGCACTCACCGCCGAAAACGGCGCTACCTACGTCTGGGTCGTCAACGGCAACAACACCTTGAAGAAAACCCCGGTGCGCGTTGGCCCGTTCGGCGAGAAAAGCGTGCCGGTGCTCGAAGGCCTGAACGCCAGCGACTGGGTGGTCGCTGCCGGTGTGCATGTGCTGCTCGAAGGTCAGCAGGTGCGTCCGGTGGATCGCTCCAACCGTGTGGTCAATCTGGCGGACAAGGAGTAAGCCCCGATGCGCTTCAACCTTTCCGAATGGGCGCTGCGTAATCGCCAGATCGTACTGTTCCTGATGCTTTTACTGGCCATCGTCGGTGCGCTGTCCTACACCAAACTTGGCCAGAGTGAGGACCCGCCGTTTACCTTTAAAGCCATGGTCATCCAGACCCGATGGCCGGGGGCGACCGCGCAGGAAGTCTCGCGTCAGGTCACCGAACGCATTGAAAAGAAACTGATGGAAACCGGCGAGTACGAACGCATCGTGTCGTTCTCGCGCCCCGGTGAATCGCAAGTGACGTTCATTGCCCGCGACTCGATGCACTCCAAGGAAATTCCCGACCTCTGGTATCAGGTGCGCAAGAAGGTCAGCGATATTCGCCAGACCTTGCCACCGGATATACAGGGGCCGTTCTTCAATGATGAATTCGGCACCACGTTCGGCAATATCTATGCGCTGACCGGTGACGGTTTCGATTACGCGGTGCTCAAGGATTACGCCGACCGTATCCAGATCCAGCTACAGCGGGTCAAGGATGTCGGCAAGGTCGACCTGCTCGGTTTGCAGGACGAGAAAATCTGGGTCGAACTGTCCAACGTCAAATTGGCGACCCTCGGCCTGCCGCTGTCGGCGGTACAACAAGCGCTGCAAGAGCAGAACGCGGTGTCCACCGCCGGGTTCTTTGAAACCGGTAGCGAGCGCTTGCAGCTACGGGTCTCGGGGAATTTTCAGACAGTCGATGAGATAAAAAACTTCCCGATCCGCGTCGGCGATCGTACGTTCCGCATCTCCGATGTCGCCGATGTGCGTCGCGGTTTCAACGACCCACCGGCGCCGCGCATGCGTTTCATGGGCGAAGATGCGATTGGTCTCGCGGTGGCGATGAAGGATGGCGGCGACATTCTGGTGCTCGGTAAAGCGCTGGAAGGCGAGTTCTCGCGCATCCAGAAAAACCTTCCGGCCGGCATGCAATTGCGCAAGGTTTCTGACCAGCCGGCGGCGGTGAAAACCGGGGTCGGCGAGTTCGTCCAGGTGCTGGTCGAGGCGCTGGCGATTGTCTTGCTGGTGAGCTTCTTCTCCCTCGGCGTGCGCACCGGCATGGTCGTGGCACTGACCATTCCATTGGTGCTGGCGATGACCTTCGCCTGCATGTATTACCTCGGCATCGGCCTGCACAAGATCTCCCTTGGCGCATTGGTGTTGGCGCTGGGCTTGTTGGTGGACGACGCGATCATCGCCGTGGAAATGATGGCGATTAAAATGGAGCAGGGCTTCGATCGCATCCGTGCAGCGAGCTACGCCTGGACCAGCACCGCGTTCCCGATGCTCACCGGTACGTTGATCACCGCCGCCGGGTTTCTGCCGATTGCCACCGCGCAGTCCGGTACCGGCGAGTACACCCGCTCGATCTTTCAAGTGGTGACCATTGCGTTGCTCGCGTCCTGGGTGGCGGCGGTGGTGTTCGTGCCGTATCTGGGGGAAAAACTCCTGCCGGATCTGGCGAAAATTCATGCAGCCAAACATGGCACGGGTGACGGTCAGCCGGATCCGTATGGCACGCCGTTTTATCAGCGGGTTCGGCGCTTGGTGGAGTGGTGCGTGGCGCATCGCAAGACCGTGATCGTGCTGACGGTGGGGCTGTTTATTGCCTCGGTGATGTTGTTCCGTTTCGTCCCGCAGCAGTTTTTCCCGGCCTCCAATCGGCTGGAGTTGATGGTTGATCTGAAACTGGCTGAAGGCGCGTCGCTGGCTAATACCACTGGTGAGGTGAAACGACTGGAGGCGATGCTCAAGGATCACGCCGGCATCGATAATTACGTGGCGTACGTTGGCACCGGTTCGCCGCGTTTCTATCTGCCGCTGGATCAGCAATTGCCGGCGGCCAGCTTCGCGCAGTTTGTGGTCTTGGCGAAAACCATCGAGGAGCGGGAAGCGCTGCGCACGTGGTTGATTGAAACGCTTAACGAGCAGTTTCCGACATTGCGTTCGCGGGTCACACGTCTGGAAAACGGTCCGCCGGTTGGCTATCCGGTGCAGTTCCGCGTCACCGGCGAACACATCGAAGAGGTCCGCGCGTTGGCGCGCAAAGTGGCGGCCAAGGTTCGCGAGAATCCGCATGTGGTCAACGTGCATCTGGATTGGGAAGAACCGAGCAAGGTTGTTTATCTGAATATCGATCAGGATCGTGCTCGGGCGCTGGGTGTGAGCACAGCCAATCTGGCGAAATTCCTGCAGAGTTCGTTGACCGGGTCGAGTGTCAGTCAGTACCGCGAAGACAATGAGTTGATCGAGATTCTGCTGCGCGGCACGGTGCATGAGCGCACTGAGTTGTCGTTGTTGCCGAGTCTGGCGGTGCCGACGGATAACGGCCGCAGTGTGGCGTTGTCGCAGATTGCCACGCTGGAATACGGCTTTGAGGAGGGGATTATCTGGCATCGCAATCGGCTGCCGAACGTGACCGTGCGCGCCGATATTTATGGCAAGGAGCAGCCGGCGACGTTGGTCAAGCAGATCATGCCGACGCTGGATTCGATTCGGGCCGAGTTGCCGGATGGTTATCTGTTGGATGTTGGCGGCACGGTGGAGGATTCCGAGCGTGGGCAGAAGTCGGTGAATGCCGGGGTGCCGATGTTCATCGTCGTGGTGCTGACGTTGCTGATGGTGCAGTTGCGCAGTTTTTCGCGTACGGCGATGGTGTTTTTGACGGCGCCTTTGGGGTTGATCGGGGTGACGTTGTTCTTGATGGTGTTCCGTCAGCCGTTCGGGTTTGTGGCGATGTTGGGCACGATTGCGCTGTCAGGGATGATCATGCGTAATTCGGTGATTCTGGTGGATCAGATTGAACAGGATATTGCTTCGGGGCTTAAGCCTTGGCAGGCGATTATCGAGGCTACGGTTCGACGCTTCAGGCCGATTGTGTTGACGGCTTTGGCGGCGGTGCTGGCGATGATTCCGTTGTCGCGCAGTGTGTTTTTTGGGCCGATGGCGGTGGCGATCATGGGTGGGTTGATTGTTGCGACTGCGTTGACGCTGTTGTTTTTGCCGGCGTTGTATGCGGCTTGGTTCCGGGTGCGTAGGGACGCTTGATTGTTTTGTGACGTGGCGGCCTTCGGGCCGACCATGTTCTTGGGGTTTTGGGTGCATATCCGTTTCCGCGGGTGCTGCGGCTGGCGGTTTCGCCCTTACGGCGAGTCACCTTTTCCAAACGCCCCAAAGGAACCAAAGGTCTGCGCCCTGACGTTCGGCCCACTCGCTGGGGCTCGGGGTTCCTTCGCTCCGGGATCGATCCGGGGGCATCGCCTACGGTTTGCTTCGCTGCACCTCCTTTCGATGTGTTCGACTTCGTCGAACGGTCGCTGCGCTCCCACCCCCGGATCAATCCCTCCACTCAGCCTGCCGACGGGCCTTCAGATCAAAAGCTGTACGCGAGCTAACGCTCATTGTGTTGAGTGGTGAGGAGCAGAAGCGATTTGCTCTGGCTCTTCTGTGGGAGCGAGCCTGCTCGCGAAGGCGGCCTGACAGCCGACCAGTCTCTAGCTGACTATCCAAACCCCGCTCTGCCTCCGCCACTTCCTACATTTTTTTCAGAAACCTCCGATATTGAACCTGGGTGCCGCGAGTGCTGTACTCAAGCCTCTGCTTTTCCAGAGTCCTTGAGCCCGCCTTGATGAAAAAGCCTCCACCCTTGAAGGGCCGATCCGACCCGGTGTTTGATTTGTTGGTGCACCCGCCCCACAAGCATCGTCTGGCGGACTATCTTGCGCTGCTCAAGCCGCTCGATGATCAAGGTCGTTATCTGCCATTTGAAGCGTTGCGTTATCGCTGGGCGGCGGGGCTGGATGCCAGACTGTGCTGGGCGTTGGTCAAGAAGGCGCGGGCGGCCCAATACATCAACCTTCTGCCACTGGGCGAGCCTGTGCAGTGGGGGAAGTATCTGTTGACGCCGCTGGCACAGAAAACCATCTCAATTGTGGATCGGCAGGCCAGTACGGCGGCGCTGGAATACATGACCAGCCAGATCGGCGAACGGGCACATTTCAGTTATCTGCTTAACGATTTGATCGAAGATGAAGCCATCGCCAGCAGTCAGCTGGAAGGCGCTGCGACGACTACGCGTGTGGCCAAGGACATGCTCAAGCAGCGGCGCCAGCCCCGTACTCCGGATGAGCGCATGGTGATGGGTAATTACCGGATGATGAATTTTGCCTGGGAGAGACGTTTCGAACCCATGAGCGTGGATTTGATCGCAGCGATTCATCGGGTGGGGGTCGAGGGCATCGATGACGAGCAGTATTCACCCGGGGTGTTCAGAACCAACGACGAAGTGGTCGTTCAGGATGGGGCGGGCAACACCGTGCACCGGCCACCACCTGCGACAGGATTGGCCACGCGGCTGGAGAGGCTGTCGCACTGGATCAACCTGCCCGAAGGCTCACCGCAAGAGACGAGCTACCTGCATCCACTGATCAAGGCGATCACACTGCATTTTGCCTTGGGCTACGAACATCCCTTTCGCGACGGCAATGGGCGAGTCGCCAGGGCGTTGTTTTACTGGTTCATGTTCAAGAATGAATTTGCGGCGTTTCGCTACATAGCGATCAGTTTGTTACTGCGTAATGCGCCAGTGAAATATGGACGTTCATACCTGCACACCGAGGCGGATGAACTGGATCTGACGTACTTCATCGAATTCCAGTGTTCGGTGATCCAGCGAGCGGTGCTCGGGTTTGCCGATGTTTACCGCAAGAGCGTGGCCTACACCGAAGAGTTCGAGCGCTGGCTGACGAATTCTGGCTACTTCGATCAGATGACGGAAAAACAGCGCGCGGTGTATCAGGCGGCAAAAAGCGGGGAGGCGAAGGAGTTCACAGCGAATAATGTGGCGGAAAATTTTGGTTGCTCGTACAGCGAGGCGACTTCGGCTCTGGAGGGGCTGGACCAGTTGCAGCTTTTTGAGAGAAGGAAGATGGGGCGCGAGTGGGTATTTTTTTTACGTAGTTCTGTACGTGGAGGGAAGCACGGGAGCGAATCGAATCGCCCCCGTGTTACGACTGCTTAAAGCGTGCCGAACACCTTCTTCGCCAGACTGGTCGCCGCAGCGGCCGGGTTCTGGCGGATGGTTTCTTCCTGTTTGCCGATCATCTCGAACAGGCCATTCAGCGCTTGCTCGGTGACGTAGTTTTCAACGTTGGCGCTCTTCGCATCGACAACGCCAAACGCAGCGGCCTGGCCCGCGAACGAGTTGTACTTCTGCGCTACGCCAACCTTGTCGGTCGCCTGTTTGACGATCGGCAGGAACTTGGCGCGGATCTGTTCGCGGCTGGATTTGTCGAGGTATTGCGTGGCCGAATCCTTGCCGCCGCTGAGGATGCCTTTGGCGTCTTCCACGCTCATTTTTTTCACGGCGTCGACGAGGATTGGCTGGGCCTGGGTCACGGCGCTTTCCGCAGCCTTGTTCATCGCGGTTTCCAGTTCTTCAACCTGAGCGCCCATGCCGAAGGCTTTCATCTTGCTCGCGGCTTTGCCGAGTTTGCCCGGCAGTTCGATCTTCACCTCAGGGTTGTTGCTGAAACCGCCGGGTGTGCCGAGTTGTTTGACGGCGATTTGCGCGCCTTGGGTCAGGGCATCCTTGAGGCCGCCGGTGGCGTCTTTTTGCGACAGGTCACTGAGCGACAGAGCCATGGCGCTGGCGGAGATCATCAGGCCTGCGCACAGGCCGGCGAAGCGAAGGGTAGGGCGGAACATGGCGGCTTCCTTGTTGCGGAAAAGGGCTGCGGAAAATGAATTAACGAACGGCGTCGACGCGGATTTTCAGCGGCTGCGGGTCGTTGCCGTCGAGTTGCACGGCGTGGTTTTCGGTGGTGATGAACATCAGTTCGCCGTTAACTTCAATGCGCGCGCTGACCGAGTAACGGTGGCCCGGTTTGACTTGGGCCGGATCGTAGCTCAAGTGGAAGGGCAGCGGCACCTGGCCTTTGATCGGGCCTTTTTGCTCGTCCAGCACGACGGCCGGCGCATCGGCCTGCGAGACGTCTTGCAGGCTGACGCTGAGGGTCGCACTAGGTGGCAGGGCGATGCGCTGCAGGTAGAACACTTCACCGTCGAGGCCGACCTTGCCGGCGGGACTGGTCGATTGGCAGGCGCTCAACAGTGTGGCGGCGGCGAGGGTTAGTAGTTTTTTCATGGTGCATCTCCTTTGAATATGGGAGCGACGGTGCGACGATTCGACCTGCTCGCGAAAGCGGTATTTCAGTCACTGAGATGTCGACTGACACTCTACCTTCGCGAACAAGCTCGCTCCCACCCGGTTTGCATCAGGTCTCGGGTTGAGCGACGACCTGATCGGCAGCATCTTCACTGCGATGCAGCGCAACCTGGCGGATCGACAGGCGAATCTCCGCCGGCAATACGCGTTTGGCTGCACCTTCGGCGAGTTCGCCGAGCAGCTCGTGATAACTCAGTTTGCCGGCCTCGTCGCGGCGCAGCACGTCGAGGTCGAGCATCGTCTGGATGAAGTGGCGGAACAGGCTCTTGTCGAAGAACTCCGGCGCATTCAGACCGTGGAGGATCGACAGGCGTTGAGCCATGACGGTGCAGAGGTCTTCCAGTTCTTCGGCGCTGATGCTGTTCTGGCCGCTGTTGAGCAGCAAGGACACGGTCATGTAGAAACGCTGCAAGGTCTGGGCGATGCTCTTCGACAGCAGCGTCAGCAGGACGAAATGCCGCGAACTTGGCGCTGGACGCAGATAAACATCCTTCTCGAAACGCAGCAGGCCTTGCTCGACGAATGCTTCGAGCCACTGATCAACCACACCGTCCAGTTCGTCCAGCGTCCAGCGAATGAACAGTTCCGATTGCAGGTACGGATACAGCGCGCGGGTGTAGCGCAGGATCTGTTCGCGGCTCATGCGCGAAGCGCTCTGGAAGAAGCTCGCCAGCAGCGCCGGCAGGGCGAAGATGTGCAGCACATTGTTGCGGTAGTAGGTCATCAGGACGGCGTTCTGCTCGTCCAGATAGAGAATCTTGCCCAGCGCATCGTTCTGCTCGGCGAGCAGGTCCATGTCCTTCACATGCTCGATCAGCGCGCGGCCGTCGCCTTCTGGCAGCGTGGTGTGCGGCGAATAGGGAACCTTGCGCAGCAGCGCCAGGTACAGATCCAGCACCCGTGCCATGGCGCGATCATCCAGCGCCAGACGCGTGGTCGAGAGCAGCGCCAGCGCCACCAGGTTGACCGGGTTGATCGCCGCCGCTTCGTTCAGATGCTGCGCGACTTTCTCGCCGAGACGATTGGTGGTTTCGTTGAGCCACGCCGGTTTGTACTGCGGGCCGAGTTCCTGCTGGCGCCAGTCCGGTTGCTCGGCGTCGAGGAATTCGGCCAGTTTGATTGGCTCACCGAAGTTCACTGCGACCTGACCGAAACGCTGCTTGAGCGCGCCGATGACTTTGAAAATATCAAAGATCGATTCTTTCTTCTTGCTCGCCCCGCGCAACTCGCCAAGATAGGTACGACCTTCCAGCACGCGTTCGTAACCGATGTACACCGGCACAAACACGATCGGCATCCGCGACGAACGCAGGAAGCTGCGCATCGTAATGGCGAGCATGCCGGTTTTCGGTTGCAGCATGCGCCCGGTGCGCGAACGGCCGCCCTCGACGAAGTACTCGACCGGGAAACCTTTGGTGAACAGGGTGTGCAGGTATTCGTTGAACACCGAGGTGTATAGCGGGTTGCCCTTGAACGTGCGGCGCATGAAGAACGCGCCGCCACGGCGCAGCAGGCTGCCGATCACCGGCATGTTCAGGTTGATCCCGGCGGCGATGTGCGGCGGGGTCAGGCCGTTGCGGAACAGCAAATACGAGAGCAGCAGGTAGTCGATGTGGCTGCGGTGGCACGGCACGTAGATCACTTCGTGACCCTGGGCGACCTTCTGCACGCCTTCGATGTGGTTGACCTTGATGCCGTCGTAGATCTTGTTCCAGAACCAGCTCAGCACCACTTCCAGAAAGCGGATCGCGGTGTAGGTGTAGTCCGAGGCGATCTCGTTGCCGTAGCGCAAGGCCTGAGCCTTGGCCTTCTCCGGGGAGATGTTTTCGCGCTCGGCTTCGTCGAGGATCGCTTGTTTGACCAATGGCTGGTTGAGCAAGCCTTTGACCAGATTTCGGCGGTGGGAAATGTCCGGGCCAATGACCGCTGCTTTCAGATTGCGGAAGTGCACGCGGAGGATGCGCTGGGCCATGCGCACGGTGCGTTCGTGACCCTTGTTGTGCTCGATCAGTTCACGCAGGTGGATCGGCGCGGAGAACTGCACACGGGTTTTACGCCCGAGCACGATGATGCTCAGCAGCCGACGCAGGCGCCCGGTGACGGCCCAGCTGTCGGCGAACAATAGCTTCCACGGACTGTTTTCGCTGTCCGGCGATTGGCCCCAGAACACGCTGACAGGAATGATCTGAGCGTCTTCGGCAGCGTTCTGGGTGAGGGCGCTGACCAGTCGGGTCAAGGTCGGCGGTGCGCCGCGTTTGTCCTGGCGACCGAGCCAGTCCGGATCCGGCGTCAGGTAGAAGAACGCCGCCGGTTCGATCAGCGAACCCACCGACACCGGCAGTACCGGACGCGGCAGACCGGCCTTGGTGCACTCGGTGTCGAGCACGGCCAGATCGGTCAGCGAAGGGTTTTGCAGGACGTAGAACACCGGACGACTGCGGTCGAGGTTGAGGGTGAACGACGACTGGTTGATCGTCTCCGAGCGAACCCAGAGGTACAACAGTCGGCGCAAGGTGCCAAACACAAGACGGCGAAACGGGGAACGGGTCATACGGCTTCTGCGTGAGTGAATAAAACCGAGCAGATGCTCGGGCGGTCGATAGTGTGCCGGATTCGCTGAAAATCGGCAAAAAAGCGGCGAAGTAATCTCCTGTTGAGTCTTTTTGCGCCTGTCATATACTCGGCGGTCTGTCGCCGAGGCCCTTTTATGGACGTCGGACGCAGGCTGACGTTCCGCAAAGGCTTTCCTGCGAAAAGCCTGTCCAATAATAAAAAAGGAGTATGAACAGATGGCAACACGTGAAACCGGCAACGTGAAGTGGTTCAACGACGCCAAAGGCTACGGCTTTATCCAGCGCGAAGACGGGGTGGACGTGTTCGTGCACTACCGCGCGATTCGCGGCGAAGGGCATCGGTCGCTGACCGAAGGCCAGCAGGTTGAATACGCAGTGATTACTGGCGAGAAGGGTTTGCAGGCGGAAGACGTTGTAGGCCTGTAAGTCGCTGAAAACCACTGTGGGAGCGAGCCTGCTCGCGAATGCGTAGTGTCAGTCGATATGAATGGTGACTGATACACCGCATTCGCGAGCAGGCTCGCTCCCACATGGGATCTGCGTTGCCTGTTGTTAAGCGGTTTTCCAGGTGATTTCTTCTTCACCGTCTTCGCTGATGCGCATCCAGCGATCCGCCGTCTCCTCACCTTCCTCTTCAACCCACGTGCCCGGGGCGCAACGCACTTCCACGTTCAGCGCGGCAAACGCTGCACGCGCGCAGGCGATGTCGTCGTCCCATGGGGTCTGGTCGCTTTCCAGGTACAGGCTGTTCCACTTGCCCACGGCTTTCGGCAGCCAGGTCACCGGCACGTTGCCGGCCTTGCACTTGTAAGTCTGGCCTTTCTGTACCCAGTCGCTGCACGGGCCCAACGCGGCGCCCAGCCAGGCCGAAATGGCCTTGTGGTCGACGTCGGCGTCTTTCAGGTAAATCTCGATGTCCGGTTGGCGCATGGATGTCCTCACTGCGGGTCTGAAAAATCCATTCGCGGATTTAGCCGGCCCCGGGCATTTGCCCGAGACCAAAAGTTATTGAAGAACGAAATAATCGTAGCGCATCGACACGGTGGTCTCGAACGGCTCGGCCTGCTCGATCACCGCCGCACGACGCTCGGCACTGGCGCGCCAGCCGTGGGGCGTCATCGCCAACAGGTTGGCGCGATCCTCGGGCTTGGTCAGGGTCAGCTTGAATTCCAGGGTTTCACTGTGCGCCAGCGCCATGCCTTCCGGCACCAGGGCCAGGTGCTTGTCGTCGGTGTATTCGCGCACTTCGTCGTACAGGCGTTCGCGCAGTTCCATCAAGTGGCCGCTGGTCGGACCGACTTTCATCAGGCCACCGCCCACACTGAGAAGGCGCTTGGCTTCTTCCCAATCCAAAGGACTGAAAACGCTGGCGAGGAACTGGCAACTGCCCGACGCCAACGGCACACGGGCCATGCTGGCGATCAACCAGCTAATCGCCGGGTTACGTTTGCACGCGCGTTTGACCGCCTCGCGGGAAATGTCCAGCGCGTAGCCATCGGCGTTCGGCAAGGCCTCGGCGATCTGCGCGGTGTAATAACCCTCGCCACAACCGATGTCGACCCAGCGATCCGGCGCATAACTTGCCGCCAGTTCGGCCAGTCGCTTGGCTACTGGCGCGTAATGGCCAGCGTTCAAGAAGTCGCGACGCGCCTCGACCATGGCTTGGTTGTCGCCAGGGTCGCGGCTGTTCTTGTGCTGCACCGGCAGCAGGTTCAGATAACCCTGCCGCGCACGGTCGAAGCGATGGCCTGCCGGGCAGACCACGCCGTTGTCCACTGTGTTCAGCGGTTCACTGCAAATGGGGCAAGCCAGCATCAGGCGAGCAACTTGATCATTGTCTGGTAGTAGATCTCGGTCAGTACGTCGAGATCCGCCGCCAGCACGCGCTCGTTGACCTGGTGAATGGTCGCGTTGACCGGGCCCAGTTCAACAACCTGCGTGCCCATGGTCGCGATGAAACGGCCATCGGAGGTGCCGCCGCTGGTCGACGCTTTGGTCTCGCGACCGGTGATGTCCTTGATGCTCGCCGACACCGCGTCGAGCAGCGCGCCCGGTTCGGTGAGGAACGGCAGGCCGGACAGCGCCCAGTCGATGTGCCAGTCCAGATCGTGCTTGTCGAGAATGTCGGCCACGCGTTTCTGCAGGCCTTCGACGGTCGATTCGGTGGAGAAACGGAAGTTGAACACCGCCACCAGATCACCCGGAATCACGTTGGTCGCGCCGGTGCCGGAGTTGACGTTGGAAATCTGGAAACTGGTCGGCGGGAAGAAATCGTTACCGTGATCCCAGTGCTCGGCGGCCAGTTCGGCCAGCGCCGGAGCGGCGAGGTGGATCGGGTTCTTCGCCAGATGCGGGTAAGCGACGTGACCCTGAATGCCTTTGACCGTGAGCTTGGCGCCCAGCGAGCCACGACGGCCGTTTTTCACCACGTCGCCAACCAGGGTGGTGCTCGACGGTTCGCCGACGATGCACCAGTCCAGACGCTCATTACGCGCGGCCAAACGCTCGACCACTGCTTTGGTGCCATGGTGCGCCGGGCCTTCTTCGTCGCTGGTGATCAGGAACGCGACCTTGCCTTTGTGGTTCGGGTAATCGGTGACGAAACGCTCGGCGGCGACGGTCATCGACGCCAGGCTGCCTTTCATGTCCGCCGCGCCACGGCCGCAGAGCATGCCGTGTTCATCGATCAGCGCGTTGAACGGGTCGATCTGCCACGCGGTGACCGGGCCGGTCGGGACCACGTCGGTGTGGCCGGCGAAGCACAGCACCGGGCCGTCGTTGTCGCCGTGGGTCGCCCAGAAGTTATCCACATCTTCGATGCGCATCGGCTCGAGGCTGAAACCGGCATCGCCCAGGCGCTGCATCATCTGCTTCTGGCAATCGGCGTCGACCGGCGTCACGGAAGGACGGCGGATCAGGTCGATGGCGAGTTGGAGGGTCGGCGAAAGGTCGGCGTGGGCCGTCATGGAAAACTCCGAAGATCATGAATGTGGGCGCGGATTAACTGTAGGAGTGAGCCTGCTCGCGATAGCGGTGTGTCAGTCAACGTAACTATTGATTGTTACACCGCTATCGCGAGCAGGCTCACTCCTACAGGAATTGGGTTCGGCCAATGAGCCGAACGCCGCCAAGCCCCGCAAAATGGCGGTTATCTTAAAGCAAAACGGCGACCATTGGCCGCCGTTTAGTGCATCGATGAGGATTTAGACGACCGGCGCCGGCTCAGGCTTGGCCGCAGGTTTCGGCAACGACGACAGGAACGCCATGATCAGCGCCGCCAGATACGGCAGCGACTGCACCAGCAACATCACCACCCAGAAACGCATGTCGTTGCTCGGCATGCCGTTGACCAGAAAGATCCCCAGCGCCGCGCCCCACAACAGCAGCATGATGAACAGCTCTTCCCGCGCTTCGGAAATCGCCACCCAGAAGCCGTGGTTGTCAGCGTTTTTTGGCGTACGGAAGAACGGAATGCTGCTGGTGAAGAAGCCGTACAGCACCGCTTTGGCGATGGTGTGCGACAACGCCAGCCCGGCCAGCGCCGCGCAGAAGGCATCTTTCAGGTTCACGCCGACGGCGCGACGGTAGAGGAAGATGATCTTGCCGACCTTGAACACGAACAACGCCAACGGCGGAATTGCGAAGATCAGCAGCGGCGGATCGACCCGTTGCGGCACGATAATCATCGCCGCCGACCACAACAGCGCGCCGACGGTGAAGAAGATGTTCATGCCGTCCGCGACCCACGGCAACCAGCCCGCGAGGAAGTGATAGCGCTGGCCACGGGTCAGCTCGGTGTCCTTGCCGCGCAACAGGCTGCCGGTGTGGCGTTTGATGATCTGAATTGCACCGTAAGCCCAGCGGAAACGCTGTTTCTTGAAGTCGATAAACGTATCCGGCATCAGGCCCTTGCCGTAGCTGTCGTGGTAATACGCCGCCGACAGGCCTTTTTCGAACACGCGCAGACCGAGTTCGGCGTCTTCGCAGATGCACCAGTCAGCCCAACCCAACTCTTCCAGCACCGAGCGACGGGTCATGGTCATGGTGCCGTGCTGGATGATCGCGTCACGGTCGTTACGAGTGACCATGCCGATGTGGAAGAAGCCTTTGTATTCGGCGTAGCAGAGCTTTTTGAAGGTGCTTTCGTTCTGATCGCGATAATCCTGCGGCGATTGCACCACAGCGATTTTCGGATCGGCGAAGTGCGGCACCATGTGCTTGAGCCAGTTCGGGTGCACGCAGTAATCGGAGTCGATCACGGCGATCACTTCGGCATCCTTGGCGGTGTGCGGAATCAGGTAGTTCAGCGCACCGCCCTTGAAACCGGCCAGCGGCGAGACGTGGAAGAACTTGAAGCGCGGACCGAGGGTTTCGCAGTAGTCGCGTACCGGCTCCCATACCGCCGGATCCTTGGTGTTGTTGTCGATGATCAGGACTTCGTAGTCCGGATAATCCAGCGCTGCCAGTGCGTCGAGGGTCTGTTTGACCATCTCCGGCGGCTCGTTGTAGCACGGCACGTGAATCGAGACTTTCGGGCGATAGCTGGAGTCGCCCTCGACCGGCAGGAACTCGCGCCGACGCTTGTGAATCCACACCGCTTCGGCCAGCTCATGCGCCTCCGTCAGCAAGACGATAAACACCCCAAGCGCACCCAGCGCCAAGAGGAAGCCCACCGTCAAACTGAACCACGTGCTGTATTGCAGGCTGTAGTCGTAACCGATCCACACCAGCACCGAACCGCAAAGGAAGGCGATAAAGGTCAGGAAGATCCGCCCACGCTGACGCAGCGCCGAGCCGTCGATCATCAGCAGGGTCAGCGACAACAGCGCCAGCACCACCGAACCGATCGCCAGTACGCGCCATTGCGGGATCGCGACCACCGGGCCTTCAAAGTTGAATTTCTGCTGACGCGCAGCGTTGAACACGCCCCAGTACGCGCCGACCGAGCCTTCGTCGCTGGCCTTCCACGGCTGGTCAAACGCCTCGATCACGAAGTAGTTGAAGCCTTGGCGGTTGAGCTTGTTGACCAGTGTGCGCAGGTAGATCGCCTGATCCGCCGGCGACGCATCGGCGCCACCGCGCATGCGGCCGTTGCTCGGCCAGCCGACCTCGGAGAGCAGCAGCGGCTTTTTCGGGAACATTTTTTTCAGATCGCGAGCACGGTCGAAAACGAACTGGCCAGCCTTGTCGACCGGAATGAACTCCCAGTACGGCAGAACGTGCGCAGCGATCAGATCGACGTGCTTGGCCAGCTCTGGATGTTCTTCCCAGACGTGCCATTGCTCCGACGTGGTCACCGGTACCTTCACCGCTGCGCGCACGCGATCGAGCAGCACGCTGAGTTGTTCGGCGGTGATTTCCTTGCGGAAGATCGCTTCGTTACCGACCACCACGCGCACCACACTGCGCGAGGTATTGGCCAGTTCGATGGCGCGCTGGATTTCCCGTTCGTTGCGCTCCTGATCGGGGCTGATCCAGATCCCCAGCGTCACACGCAGGCCGAATTCTTCGGCCAGTTTCGGGATGTCTTGCAGCGAACCGTCGACCGAGTAGATGCGGATGTTGTCCGTCAACTTGCTCATGATCTCCAGGTCGCGGCGCATCTCGTCGTCAGTCGGGTACTGATCCTTTTGCGGATATTGTCCCTGCTGGAACGGCGAATAGGAGAAACCGGAGATCTGCTCCGGCCAGTTCGGCGCGGAAACCGGGCGATTGATCAGCGCCCAGAAACCGGTGAACAGGGCGGCGATTGCCAGAACCACCACCAGGTTGAGTCCAAATTTACGCGATGACATAGCTATTTCGGGTTCCAAAGGCTGTGGAACGAAGGATCGGTCGGCTAGACGCCCGAGGGGCGCGCATCCTACACCGGCAGTTCGCAAGTCGTACATCAGACAGGGAAATGCCCGACATTGGGCAGCCGACTTTGACTTAAGTTCTTACACTTGTAGCTGATGTTTAGAACTTGTCGCCGCGTAGCCCTATAATGCGCGCCGGTTTTTGGGGTAATGGTCATGAGTACAGAAGATCCGCGGTTTGCAGGCATCGCCCGTTTGTATGGCATTGAAGGTCTGGAACGCCTGCGCGCGGCCCATGTGGCGATCGTCGGCGTCGGTGGCGTCGGTTCCTGGGCGGCGGAAGCTGTGGCCCGTTGTGGCGTCGGCGAGATTTCGCTGTTCGATCTCGATGACGTCTGCGTCAGCAACGCCAACCGCCAGTTGCATGCGCTCGACAGCACCGTCGGCAAACCCAAGGTCGAGGTGATGGCCGAGCGTCTGCGCGGGATCAACCCGGATTGCACGGTGCACGCGGTGGCGGATTTCGTCACCCGCGAGACCATGGCCGAATACATCACGGCGAACATCGACTGCGTAATCGACTGCATCGACGCGGTCAACGCCAAGGCTGCGCTGATCGCCTGGTGCAAGCGCCGCAAGATCCAGATCATCACCACGGGCGGTGCGGGCGGGCAAATTGATCCGACGTTGATTCAGGTGTGCGATCTCAACCGCACGTTCAACGACCCATTGGCGTCGAAAGTGCGTTCGACGTTGCGTCGTGATTATGGTTTTTCGCGCACCGTGACCCGTCATTACAGCGTGCCGTGTGTGTTTTCCACCGAGCAACTGCGCTATCCGAAGCCGGATGGCAGCATTTGTTTGCAGAAGAGTTTTGTCGGTGACGGTGTGAAACTGGACTGCGCGGGTGGGTTTGGTGCGGTGATGATGGTTACGGCGACGTTTGGGATGGTCGCGGCGACCAAGGCTGTGGACAAGATTGTCGCCGGTGTTCGGCGCCCGGCGGATCGCATTAAGCCTGAGGTTTGATCGGTGAGGCTGATTGCCTCTTCGCGAGCAGGCTCGCTCCCACATTGAAATGCATTCCCCTGTGGGAGCGAGCCTGCTCGCGAAAGCGATTAACCGGCCAACTCATTCATCCGCTGGAGCACGGCATTAAGGCCATTACTGCGCGATGGCGATAGTTGTCGCGAAAGCCCTAGCTGATTAAACCAGTCCGGCAAATCAACCTGCTGCAATTCAGCGCCCGACAAGCCGTTGACCCGCAAAAGCAACAACGCCACCAACCCGCGAATCATCCGCGCATCGCTACTCGCCGCGAACTGCCAATGACCGTCGCGCAACGAACCCACCAGCCACACCTGACTCTCACAGCCATGCACCCGGTTAGCCTCGCACTTGTCGGCGTCACTTAGTGGCGGCGAGCGGTCACCAAACTGCATCAACAATCGCGCCCGCTGTTCCCAGCCCGCCGCGCTCTGAAAAGTCTGCAACGCCTCTGCCGCTTCGACCGGCAAACTCATCGCAACAACTCCAGCGCCTGATCCAGTGCTTCAAAAAAGCGCTCCAAATCTTCCGAATCGTTGTACAGCGCCAGCGACACCCGAATCGCTCCGGCCAACTCGAAGCTTTTCAACAGCGGCATCGCGCAGTGATGGCCGGCGCGCACGGCAATCCCTTGCTCGGTCAGCAAGTGCGCCAGATCAGCGTTATGCACACCCTCGACGACAAAACTCGCCAACGCCAATTGCGGCTTGCCGAGCAATCGAATGCCGTTACGCGCTGCGAGGCCGCGCAGCAAATAGTCATGCAACGCCGCTTCATGGGCCGACACCGCGTCCTGATCCAGCCCGGCCAGATAATCGAGCGTCGCGCCCAAGCCGATCACACTGGCAATCGGCGGTGTACCCGCCTCGAAACCCAGCGGAGCAGGGCGGAAACGCGAGTCGTGATAGTTGGCTTCCAGCACCATTTCGCCGCCAAACTGCCAAGGCTTCAATTGCTCAAGCGCAGCGTTGCGCCCGAACAGCACGCCGAGACCATCAGGCCCATAGAGCTTGTGGCTGGAAAACACATAAAAGTCGCAACCCAGCGCCTGCACATCATGCCGGCCGTGAACCACGCCTTGCGCGCCATCGACCACGGTCAGTGCGTTTTGCGCCTTGGCCATGCCCAGCAATGCCGGCAATGGCTGCCACGCACCGAGCACGTTGGACAACTGACTGACCGCCAGCAACCGCGTGCGCGGGCCGATCAAATGCACAGCGGCAGCGAGGTCGATCAGGCCGTCAGCGTCCAGCGGCAGAATAACCAGCTTCAGGTTGCGCCGTTGCGCCAGTTGCTGCCACGGCAGCAGGTTGGCGTGATGCTCCAGGGCGCTGATGACAATTTCATCGCCCGGGTGGAAAAGATGTTCCAGGCCATAGGCCAAAAGATTCAGCGCACTGGTGGCACCGTGGGTAAAGATGATCTGCCCGCTGTCACCGGCATTCAGCCACTGGGCAACCTTGAGCCGACTGTCCTCGAACGCCTGCGTCGCGTGAGCCCCGGGCAGGTGTTGCGCACGGTGCACATTGGCTGCGCCGTTGGCGTAGTAATGCGTCAGTGCGTCGAGCAGGGCTTGGGGTTTTTGCGTGGTGGCGGCGTTGTCCAGATAGGTCTGGTCTTGCCGTTGCAGAGCGGCGATGGCCGGGAAATCGGCACGCCAGGGGGAGGGAATCATCACGGTCTTTAGCCCTGGTGAAGAGGGGCGGGATGTACGCCAAATCCTGTAGGAGTGAGCCTGCTCGCGATGGCGTCCGTGAGGGCGCTAAAAGCATCGCGAGCAGGCTCACTCCTACAATGGATTATCCAAGCACTTAGTTGTGAGCGTGCAGCGCTTCGTTCAGTTCGATCGCCGATTTGTGGGTTTTGCATTCCACCGCACCGGTTTCCGAATTGCGACGGAACAGCAGGTCAGTCTGACCGGCCAGCTCACGCGCCTTCACGACTTTAACCAGGTTGTTGTTTTCGTCCAGCAGCGCAACCTTGGTACCGGCGGTCACGTACAGGCCCGACTCAACGGTGTTGCGGTCGCCCAACGGAATACCGATACCGGCGTTCGCGCCGATCAGGCAGCCTTCGCCGACCTTGATGATGATGTTGCCGCCGCCCGACAGGGTGCCCATGGTCGAGCAACCGCCGCCCAGGTCGGAACCCTTGCCGACGAATACGCCAGCAGAAACGCGGCCTTCGATCATGCCCGGGCCTTCGGTGCCGGCGTTGAAATTGATGAAGCCTTCGTGCATGACGGTGGTGCCTTCACCGACATAGGCGCCCAGACGCAGACGTGCCGCGTCAGCGATACGCACGCCAGCCGGTACCACGTAGTCGGTCATTTTCGGGAACTTGTCCACCGAGAACACTTCCAGCAGGTCGCCACGCAGACGGGCTTCCAGTTGCATTTCCGCCAGTTCGCTCAGGTCGATGGCGCCCTGGCTGGTCCACGCTACATTCGGCAGCAGCGGGAAGATCCCGGCCAGGCTCACGCCGTGTGGCTTGACCAGACGGTGCGACAGCAGGTGCAGCTTGAGGTAGGCCTCAGGCGTCGAGGTCAGCTGTGCATCTTCAGCCAGCAGGGTGGCGACCAGCGGCTTGTGGCTTTCAGCCAGACGGGTCAGCAGCTTGCCTTGCACGGCATCGATGCCTTTCACGGCTTCGGCCAGTTGCGCAGCCTGAGCGGTAGTGAAGGTGATGGCCTGGTTGCCTTCGGTGTAACCGAGGATCGGCGCAACTGCCGCGACCAGTTCGGCCGAAGGGTTGAGCAGTGGCTGTGCGTAGAACACTTCCAGCCACGCGCCTTGACGGTTCTGAGTGCCGACACCAAAGGCGATGCTGAACAGGGAATTGGACATGTAAATACACCTCTACAAAGAGTGACGGGCTGCTTACTTCAGAGCGGCCGCGTAGATATCTGGCTTGAAGCCAATCAGGGTTCGGTCACCGAGATCGAGCACCGGGCGCTTGATCATCGAGGGTTGAGCGAGCATCAGTTCGATGGCTTTCGACTGGTCGAGATCGGCTTTGCGTTCGTCGTCGAGTTTGCGAAAGGTCGTGCCTGCGCGGTTCAACACCGTTTGCCAGCCATGCTCGTCACACCATTGGGTCAGGTGTTCACGGTCGATACCGGCGGTTTTGTAATCGTGAAAGTCGTAGCTGACAGCGTGCTCATCAAGCCAGGTGCGCGCCTTTTTCATGGTGTCGCAGGCTTTGATGCCGAAAAGGTGCAACGTTTTACTTGAAACGGTCAAGGAATTGCCCCCTTTACAGGTGCTGGAGAAAAATGGTGTCGGATTATGCCATGACCCTTCGGTGAATACGCAAAACCTGTGGGAGCGAGCCTGCTCGCGAAGGGGCCATATCAGGCGACATCGATATTGAATGATCCACCGCATTCGCGAGCAGGCTCGCTCCCACAAGGGCCTGCAATCCGGCAGCTGCGACATAGGTGCAACGGTCAGACGCATCCTAAGCGGCTAATATGGCAGTTCAACGCTGTCGATTGTCTGAGATTTCCGCTTTATGCAAACTGCTTACACCGTCCTGATCCTGCTGATGCTGGTCAGTGTCTCGCGGCTGGTCGGACGGGTCATCCCGTTGCCACTGCCGCTGGTACAAATCGCCGCTGGCGCATTGCTCGCCTGGCCGACCTTGGGTCTGCATGTGGCGCTCGATCCCGAATTATTCCTGTTTCTGTTCCTGCCGCCCCTGCTGTTTTCCGATGGCTGGCGCATGCCCAAGCGTGAGTTCTGGAACCTGCGCGGGCCGATCCTCACGCTGGCGGTGGGGTTGGTGCTGTTCACCGTGGTCGGCGCCGGGTACTTCATTCATTGGTTGTTGCCGTCCATTCCACTGCCGGTGGCTTTCGCCCTGGCGGCGGTGTTGTCGCCGACGGACGCCGTGGCGGTGTCGGCCATTTCGCAAAACCGCCTGCCGACCCCGCTGATGCATATATTGCAGGGCGAGGCGCTGATGAATGATGCCTCGGGTCTGGTGACCTTCAAGTTCGCACTGGCAGCGGCCATCACGGGCGTGTTCTCGCTGACCAATGCCAGTCTGACCTTTGTCGTGGTGGCGCTCGGCGGATTGGCGGTCGGTGTGGCCTTGAGCTGGCTGGTAGGGCGCTTGCGGGCGTGGATGATCGCTCGTGGCTGGGATGACCCGGCTACCCATGTGGTGTTCATGTTGCTGCTGCCGTTCGCTGCCTATGTGCTGGCGGAGCGGCTTGGTGTGTCGGGCATCCTTTCGGCTGTGGCGGCGGGGATGATGCAGAGCTGGCTCGATCTGCTGCCCCGCCAGACCAGCACCCGCTTGCTCAATCGCAGCGTCTGGTCACTGTTGGAGTTCGCCTTCAACGGTCTGATTTTCTTGCTGCTGGGCCTGCAATTGCCCGACATCATCAAAGCCGTGGTCAGCCACGAGCCGACCTTGTGGCCGACGTTGTTTTATCGCTGCCTGGATGTCGTGGCGATTTTCCTCACGTTGGTATTGCTGCGGTTTTTCTGGGTGCAGAGCATCTGGCGCTTGTCGGTGTTGCTGCGACGTTTGCGCGGCAAGGGTGAGCTGACACAAGTACCGACCGCGCGCTCCTGTTGGTTGCTGACCGTCGGCGGCGTGCGCGGCGCGGTGACGCTGGCGGGCGTGATGTCGGTGCCGATGTTGCTGGGTGCCGACGCCTTCCCGGAGCGCGACCTGCTGATCTTCATCGCTGCCGGGGTGATTCTGTTGTCGCTGATTTCGGCGTGCATCGCACTGCCTCTGCTGTTGCGCGGTATCGAAAAGAGCCCGGATGACAAGCGGCGTCAGGAAGTGCGCGATGCCTGGCGCAAAACCGCGGAAGCGGCGATTCATGCGCTCGAAACAGAAGAAACGACTCCGCAGGATGCTGCTCAAGCCGCTCTGTCGGCCGAGTTGAAGGCGCGGATCATGTCCGAGTATCGCCATCAGCTCGATGTTTTCAATGATTCCGCCGAAGCCCAGGCCTTGGCTTTCCAGATGGATCTGCTTGAGCGCCGCCTGCGCTTGAAGGCGCTAAGGGCGCAGCGTCTGGAACTGTATAGCCTCAGTCGTCATCACCAGATAGGTGATGACGTGCTCAGAGAAGTGTTGGCCGATCTGGACTTGAGTGAAGCCAATCTGGGGCAGGTCAAGTCGTAGTGAAAGACCGTCCCTGATGGCGCTTCATGGTCGCTCGCAGGAGCCGTCGTCAGGGATTTCGATCGGGTAGAAATGCGCGGCTATGCGTTTGTCTTCCCAACTGATTTCGGTGTTCATCGGTACTTCGAATTTTCCATCGGTCAGTTCCTTTTCGACAGGGTAATGCATGATGGATGTTGGATCGTACCCGGTGACGGTGGTCTGCTCGGTTATCGGTGTGAAGATGTTCAGGTCCACTTTCTCCTTATCCATTCCCCATTTTTCTGCGTATTCCTTATAGACCTTTGGTTTGTTCCAGGGGATGTTTGCATCCGGGTGCAAGTGCTCGTGATGTAATCCGAGAACATGACCAAATTCGTGCAATACCACTGTGCGGAAATCGGAATCTGCCGGTCGCGCGGATATGAACATGGTTGGCTCTCCCGCAGCGACTGTTAGTGCATCAGTTCCAATTTGAGATGCATTTTCAGTGGTGTTGGTTTTTATTCGGATTATGCCGTCTTTGCGGTCAATGAAACTAAAGGTGAGACTGACATAATCAGCCCATTCCCATATATGTTTTTTTATCGCGTCTTTCAGCGCGGCGGGGGGATTGTCCAGGAACGAAATGGTCAGGTGACGGTTCGGTTGCCAGCACTTTGCGTTGATGGCCATTGTTCGTGAGGACAGGCCTGAGCCGGAGGTATACGAAATGTTTTTAGGATTTTCATTGATGGCTGCTCGAAAGCTGGCGATGGGGTCATCTATTTCAAGTTTCAGACACGGCTTGGTTTTATACATAATCAATTCCTTTTGAGATTTAATGAGTTTTTATAGGGTGTTTGTTTTTCTCGAGGGTGTCTACAAGTTCAATAGGTCGTGAACTTGTCTTGTTTGATACGTTATCGTTGTTGCGGAGGGTAAGTTATTTGTTTGCGTGTAGATGAGTAAAGCGATGCGTTGTAAGTTGGGGTTTCTGTAATATGGAAGTCCGCACCAGATTGCCTGGTGCGGATATTTGAAAGTTACTCTTGGCGAGTAATGAAGGCGCGAATCCGTTCGGCGGCTTCGACGCACTCTGCCAGCGGCGCAACCAGCGCCATGCGCACGCGACCGGCACCAGGATTGACGCCGTCGACGTCGCGGGAGAGATAAGAACCCGGCACCACGGTCACGTGCTCCTGCTCGAACAGATCGCGGCAGAACGCGGCGTCGTCGCCTTGCACGTTCGGCCAAAGATAAAAGCTGCCATCCGGACGCTGCACGTCCATCACCGGGCTGAGGATCTCCAGCACCGCATCGAACTTCTCGCGATACAGCGCACGGTTGGCGCGCACATGCACTTCGTCATTCCACGCCGCCACGCTGGCCAGTTGCGTTTGTACCGGCATCGCACAGCCGTGGTAGGTGCGATACAGCAGGAAGCCTTTGAGAATGTCGGCATCACCGGCGACAAAACCCGAGCGCAGGCCTGGCAGGTTGGAGCGCTTGGACAGGCTGTGGAATACCACGCAACGCTTGAAGTCCTTGCGGCCCAGTTCGACGCAGGCCGTCAGCAGACCCGGCGGCGGGGTTTGTTCATCGAAGTACAGTTCGCTGTAGCACTCGTCGGCGGCGATCACGAAGTCGTACTCGTCGGCCAAAGCGATCAGCTTTTTCAGAGTGTCGACCGGGATCAATGCGCCCGTCGGGTTGCCCGGCGAGCAGAGGAACAGGATCTGGCAGCGTTTCCAGATGTCTGGCGAAACGGCATCGAAATCCGGGTTGAAACCGTTCTCGTCGAGGCACGGCAGGTAGTGCGGTTTTGCCCCGGCAAGGAATGCGGCGCCTTCGTAGATCTGGTAGAACGGGTTCGGGCTGACCACCAGTGCGTCATCGCCACGATTGACCACGGTCTGGGTGAATGCGAACAACGCTTCACGAGTGCCATTGACCGGCAACACGTTGCGCGCCGGATCGATCCAGCCGCTTGGCACGCCGAAACGACGCTCGCACCAGCCGCCAATGGCTTCACGCAGGGCGGGGATGCCGAGGGTGGTCGGATACACCGCCATCTGATCCAGGCTGTTGGCCAGCGCTTCGGCGACAAAGCTTGGCGAACGGTGTTTCGGCTCGCCGATCGACAGGGCGATCGGGCGTTTGTCCGGGTTCGGCGTCACGCTGCCGAGCAGAGCGCGGAGCTTTTCGAACGGGTACGGCTGGAGCTGGTTCAGAGCGTTGTTCATTGGGGCTGGGTCTCTCGCAAAGCCATTTGAATCCGGGGCGCCATCAGATACTGATGCGCGACAATTTGATATCGGGTTCCTGATTAACGCTCAGTTGCTCAACGATCGCATCCTGCAAACGGCTGCACAGCAACGGGTCGGACAACGGTTGGTTGTGGGCGTCGGTCATGAAAAACACGTCTTCCACCCGCTCGCCGAGGGTCGCAATCTTGGCGTTCTGCAGCGACAGGTCGAATTCGAGAAAAATCCCGCCGATCCTTGCCAGCAACCCCGGGCGATCGGGTGCGGTCAATTCCAGCACGGTCACCGGACGCTGCGCATCGTTGTGAATCGTGACCTGCGGCGCAAAGGCGAAATGCTTGAGCTGGCGCGGCACCCGGCGCTGGATGATCGTCGGGTAGTCATCCGGGTTGCGCAGCGCTTCGGTCAGGCCTTCGCGGATCTGTTTGACCCGCGTCGGGTTGTCGCCGATGGACTCGCCTTCGTTGTCGAGCACGATGTAGGTGTCGAGGGTGAACTGGCTGCTCGAGGTGATAACCCGGGCGTCATGAATGTTCAGGTTGAGCTGATCCATCGCCGCCACGGTCACCGCGAAGAAGTCGTGCTGATCCGGTGCATAAATGAAGATCTGCGTGCCGCCTTCGAATTCGCGCTGGGTGGTTTCCTTGATCAGCACCAATGGCCCGCCATCGACCGGTTGCTGCAGGATCGCATCGCTGTGCCAGGCCACGTCGCCGGCGGTGTGGCGCAGGAAATAGTCATCGCCCAACTGCGCCCACAATTGCTCCACGTCGTCCGGGTCGGTGCCGCCGCGCACCAGAATGTCCAGCGCAGCACTCTGGGTCTGGCGGATCTGCTCTTCGCGATCGACCGGGTTTTCCAGGCCGCGACGCAAGGCGCGCTTGGTCTCGGTGTAGAGCTGGCGCAACAGGCTGGCGCGCCACGAATTCCACAGCGTCGGGTTGGTCGCGTTGATGTCGGCCACGGTCAGCACGTACAGATAGTCGAGACGGGTTTCATCGCCGACCGCCTGAGCGAAATCGTGAATCACCTGTGGGTCGGACAAATCCTTGCGCTGGGCGGTGGTCGACATCACCAGGTGGTTCTGCACCAGCCAGACGATCAGGCGGCTGTCCCACACCGGCAACTGATGACGCTGGCAGAACGCCTCGGCATCGACCGCGCCGATCTCCGAGTGATCGCCGTGCCGGCCCTTGCCGATATCGTGGTACAGACCGGCCATGTAGATCAGTTCGGGTTTGGGCAGCTTGGCCATCAGCTTGGCGGCCAGCGGAAATTTCTCCGAGACCTGGGTGTACTGCAATTTGCGCAGATGCTTGATCAGGTTCAGCGTGTGCGCATCGACCGTATAGATATGGAACAGGTCGTGCTGCATCTGCCCGACGATGAAACCGAATTCCGGCAGATAACGCCCGAGAATGCCGTAACGGTTCATCCGCCGCAGGTTGCGGTGGATGCCGATCTTGCACTTGAACAGCTCGATGAACAGGCTGGTGTTACGAATATCGTTGCGGAAGTTGTCGTCGATCAGGTGACGGTGCTCGCGCAGCAGGCGAATGGTATCGGCGCGTACGCCTTTGATTTCCGGCTGCTGGGCCATCAGCACGAAAATCTCGAGCATGGCGAAAGGGGTGCGGCGGAACACGTTGTCGTTGCGTGCCTCGATATAGCCGTCGTGGAGTTGGAAGCGCGAGTTGATCGGCTGCGGCGGCGCTTCGTCCTCCGGGGCGAGGATGACTTCCTCGAAATGCTGGATGATCAGGTCGCTGAGCTGGGCGATGCTCATGACCACGCGGAAATACTGCTGCATGAAGTTTTCGACCGCCTGTTTGGCGTCGTCACCCTCAAAACCGAGCAGCCCGGCAATGGTGCGCTGATGATCGAACAGCAAACGGTCTTCGGAGCGACCGGCGAGCATGTGCAGGGCGTAGCGCACTTTCCAGAGGAATTCCTGAGAGGAGGCGAGCAACGCGTTTTCACTCTCGACCAGGAATCCTTCGCCAGCGAGGGCGCGCAGGTTCAGGGTGCCGTACTGACGTCGGGCTACCCACAGAATCGTCTGAATATCCCGCAGTCCGCCGGGCGAGCCTTTGACGTTGGGTTCCAGGTTGTATTCGGTGTCGTTGTATTTATGGTGGCGGGCCTTCTGCTCGGCGCGCTTGGCCAGGAAGAACTCCTTGGCCGGCCACATGTGTGCGGTGCTGGTGACGTCGAGCATACGCTGGCGCAGGCGTTCGGGACCGCAGATCGTGCGGCTTTCCATCAGGTTGGTGACGATGGTCAGGTCGGCGCGGGCCTCTTCGGCGCATTCATCGACCGAGCGTACGCTCTGGCCGACTTCCAGGCCGATGTCCCACAGCAGCGTCAGAAAACGCTCGATGGAGTCGCGGAAAACTTCGTGATCGGCGCTGTCCAGCAGGATCAGCAGGTCGATGTCGGAATACGGGTGCAGCTCACCGCGGCCGTAGCCGCCAACCGCGACCAGCGCGATGTCGGCGTCTTCGCTCCAGTTGAACTGCTCCCAGGCCTTTTGCAGGATGTTGTCGACGAACCAGGCACGGTCTTCGATCAGGCGGCGAATGTCGCGACCCTGGCGAAAACGTGTGTCGAGGACCTCGCGAGCCTGGCGGATCGCCTTCTTGAACGCCGCGATAGGACTCGCTTTAAGGGCCAGTTCAGCCTGGAACTGGCCGCGGTCGAAGAGTTCGGGATCCACCTGCGGCATCGATTGGCTTTCCTTCTATAAGGCTGGGAGCGTTGTCTGGATCAGGCCGAGATGCGCGGAATGGTGTCATCCGCGCGCAGGGTGAAGATCTCGTAACCGGTGTCGGTGACCAGCAGGGTGTGTTCCCACTGCGCCGAGAGCTTGCGGTCTTTGGTGATCGCGGTCCAGCCGTCGCCCAGCACTTTGGTGTCGGCCTTGCCCTGGTTGATCATCGGCTCGATGGTGAAGGTCATGCCGGCCTTCAGTTCCATGCCGGTGCCGGCGCGGCCGTAGTGGAGAATCTGCGGCTCTTCGTGGAAGACCTTGCCGATACCGTGACCGCAGAACTCGCGAACCACCGAGAAACCGTTCTTCTCGGCGTGCTTCTGGATCACTTCGCCGATGTCGCCGAGGCGGCAGCCAGGTTTGACGATTTCGATCGCCTTGTACATGCATTCCTGAGTGATCTGCGACAGGCGCTCGGCCCAGACCGGCACTTCGCCGACGTGGAACATGCGGCTGGTGTCACCGTGGTAGCCGTCTTTGATCACGGTGACGTCGATGTTCAGGGTGTCGCCGTTTTTCAGCGGCTTGTCGTTCGGGATGCCATGGCAGACCACGTGGTTGATCGAGGTGCAGATCGACTTCGGGTAGCCTTTGTAGTTGAGCGGGGCAGGGATGGCTTGCTGCACATTGACGATGTAGTCGTGGCAGATCTGGTTCAGCTCATCGGTGGTGACGCCCGGTTTGACATGTTCGGCAATCATTTCCAGCACATCGGCGGCCAGTTTGCCGGCGACGCGCATGCCAGCGATGTCCTCGGGGGTTTTGAGGTTGACGGTCATACAGGCTCTCTCTGCGCTCGGCGGCGCTTGCTGATACGAATAGGGTGGCAGGTGTGCGTTTTGCGACCCTGAAAAACGCGATTCTAACAGACGCACGGCGCAATTCAGCGCCCGCATGCATCGCTTCTCTCTATACAATGGTGCGTTCGGGGCCGATTCCAAGGGGGCTGCGCCCATGTCCTTGGTGCGGATACAGATTCCGGGTTCCGTTTCTGCGCACCCTGTGGTATAAAATGCGCCGCTTTCCGGGGATACCCCGAAAAGCTTAAATCCACACACGTGTCGACACGATGACCTGGGTGCTTTTGGCTTTATGCCACTGGTTGGTCATTGGGATACGTGGAGGCCAAACCCGACTTATTAAGGAACTATCATGTCCCAAGTCAATATGCGCGATATGCTGAAGGCCGGTGTGCACTTCGGTCACCAAACCCGTTACTGGAATCCGAAAATGGGTAAGTACATTTTCGGCGCGCGTAACAAGATTCACATCATCAACCTTGAAAAAACCCTGCCAATGTTCAACGAAGCTCTGACTTTCGTAGAGCGTCTGGCCCAGGGCAAAAACAAGATTCTGTTCGTCGGCACCAAGCGTTCCGCTGGCAAGATCGTTGCTGAAGAAGCAGCACGTTGCGGTTCGCCGTACGTCGATCACCGCTGGTTGGGCGGCATGCTGACCAACTTCAAAACCATTCGTGCTTCCATCAAGCGTCTGCGTGACCTTGAAGTTCAAGCCGAAGACGGTACTTTCGCCAAGCTGACCAAGAAAGAAGCGCTGATGCGCTCCCGTGATCTTGAGAAGCTGGATCGTTCGCTGGGCGGCATCAAGGACATGGGCGGTCTGCCAGACGCACTGTTCGTGATCGACGTTGACCACGAGCGCATCGCGATCACCGAAGCCAACAAGCTGGGCATCCCGGTAATCGGCGTTGTCGACACCAACAGCAGCCCGGAAGGCGTTGACTACATCATCCCAGGCAACGATGACGCAATCCGCGCTATCCAGTTGTACATGGGTTCGATGGCTGACGCAGTGATCCGTGGTCGCAACAATGTTGCTGGCGGCACTGTAGAATTCGCAGCTGAAGAAACTCAGGCTGCAGCTGAGTAATTAACGCCCTGGCGTTGACTCAGTAAGCAAAAAGGGGGCTTGGCCCCCTTTTTGCCACCTCGAAAACCAATTGTTGGCGCCCACTTGTGGCAGCGCCCGCCCTGTATTTGTAACGTGCAGCGGCTACAAACGGGTTCGGGACGAATTGAACGCCCGTTCGATCGGGTGGAATGGTTGAAAACCTATCCAAGAGGAATTTGAAAATGGCAGCAATTACTGCAGCGTTGGTTAAAGAACTGCGCGAGCGTACCGGCGAAGGCATGATGGATTGCAAGAAAGCCCTGGAAAAGGCTGACGGCGACATCGAAAAAGCCATTGATGACATGCGTGCTTCGGGCGCAATCAAGGCTGCCAAAAAAGCTGGCAACGTTGCCGCTGAAGGCGCCATCGCTCTGAAAGAAGACGGCAAATCTGCTGTTCTGCTGGAAGTGAACTCGCAGACCGACTTCCTGGCTCTGCAGGACGACTTCAAGGCATTCGTTGCTGAAAGCATCGAAAAAGCCTTCGCTGACAAGCTGACTGATGTTGCTCCGCTGATCGAAGCTCAAGAAGCTGCTCGCCTGGTGCTGGTCGGCAAGGTTGGCGAAAACGTCAACATCCGTCGTCTGGTTCGCGTAGAAGGCGACGTTGTTGGTGGCTACCTGCACGGCAACAAGATCGGTGTTGCAGTTGTTCTGAAAGGCGGTAACGTTGAACTGGCCAAAGACATCGCTATGCATGTAGCGGCCAGCAACCCTGAGTTCCTGCTGCCATCGGAAGTTTCGGCTGAAGCTATCGAACGCGAAAAAGCTGTGTTCCTGCAGTTGAACGAAGAAAAAATCAAAGGCAAGCCAGAAAACATTGTTGAAAATATGGTCAAGGGCCGTATCAGCAAGTTCCTGGCTGAAGCAAGCCTGGTTGAGCAGGCGTTCGTCAAGAACCCTGAAATCAAGGTTGGCGAACTGGCAAAGAAAGCCGGTGCTGAAATCGTTTCCTTCACCTACTTCAAAGTAGGCGAAGGCATCGAGAAGCCGGTCGACAACTTCGCTGAAGAAGTTGCTGCCCAGCTGGCTGCCGCCAAGCAGTAAGACGGTTTTTCAACTGTCGCCCGAAAGAGGCTGCCCGCTTACGCGCGCAGCCTCTTTTCAGATGGGGGAGCCAGTTTTTAATTGGTTTCCACTTGGAACTGACTTACAAAGCCATGTTCCGATGGCGCTGAAGCAGTGCCAAGCTAGAGTGAACGCCAGCTGTAAACAGCTCGCAAAGAATTTTAAATACGCCGCAGGAGAGATTCGCAATGGCTCAGCAGGGCAGTGGTTATCAGGCTCGCTATAAACGCATTCTACTCAAGCTTAGCGGCGAGGCCCTGATGGGCTCGGAAGAGTTCGGGATCGATCCAAAAGTACTGGATCGCATGGCGCTGGAAGTCGGCCAGCTGGTCGGTATCGGCGTACAGGTCGGTCTGGTGATCGGCGGCGGCAACCTGTTCCGTGGCGAAGCCTTGAGCAAAGCCGGTATGGATCGGGTCACAGGCGACCACATGGGCATGCTGGCCACTGTGATGAATGCCTTGGCCATGCGCGATGCGCTGGAGCGTGCCAATATCTCGGCCATCGTTATGTCGGCCATTTCCATGGTTGGCGTGACCGATCACTACGATCGCCGCAAAGCCATGCGTCATCTGAACTCCAAAGACGTCGTGATCTTCGCAGCCGGTACCGGCAACCCGTTCTTCACCACGGATTCGGCAGCCTGCCTGCGTGCAATCGAAATCGATGCCGACGTCGTGCTCAAAGCGACCAAGGTCGATGGCGTTTACACCGCGGACCCGTTCAAAGACCCGCATGCCGAGAAGTTCGATCATCTGACTTATGATGAAGTACTGGATCGCAAGCTGGGCGTAATGGATCTGACCGCTATCTGCCTGTGCCGCGACCACAAGATGCCGCTACGCGTATTCAACATGAACAAGCCCGGTGCCCTGCTGAACATTGTGCACGGCGGCGCTGAAGGGACTTTGATCGAGGAAGGCCAACAATGATCAACGAAATCAAGAAAGACGCCCAAGCGCGTATGCAGAAATCCCTGGAGTCTCTGAACCACGCGTTCGGCCAGATTCGTACCGGTAAGGCTCACCCGAGCATCCTCGGCAGTGTGATGGTGCCTTACTACGGCACTGACACCCCGCTGAGCGGCGTTGCCAACGTCACCGTGAAAGACTCGCGCACCCTGCAGGTCGTGGCGTTCGAGCGCAACATGCTCGCAGCCGTCGACAAGGCAATCCAGAGCGCCGGTCTGAACCTCAACCCGACCAACCTGGGTGAGTTGCTGTTGATCCCTATGCCGGCCCTCACCGAGGAAACGCGTAAAGGTTTCACCAAGCAGGCGCGTAGCGCTGCTGAAGACGCGCGTGTTGCCGTGCGCAATATTCGTCGTGATGCCTTGGGCGAGCTCAAGAAACTGGTCAAGGACAAGGAAATCAGCGAAGACGAAGAGCGTCGTGCCATCGCTGATATCGATAAGCTGACCAAAGAATCCGAGGCCCAGATCACCAAGGCCACGGACGAGAAAGAAAAAGACCTGATGGCCGTATAAGGGTCGAGCTTTAAATGGACAAGACCAAGCAGACTGCGCCGTCCGCGGTGCCGCGCCATGTCGCGATCATCATGGATGGCAACAATCGCTGGGCGAAAAAACGCTTTATGCCGGGTGTCGCCGGGCATAAAGCGGGTGTGGATGCTGTGCGGGCCGTGATCGAGGTGTGTGCCGAGGCCAAGGTCGAAGTGCTCACCCTGTTCGCGTTTTCCAGTGAGAACTGGCAGCGTCCGGCCGATGAAGTCAGTGCCTTGATGGATCTGTTCTTCAAGGCCTTGCGTCGTGAAGCCAAGCGCCTCAACGACAACAACATCAGCCTGCGTATCATCGGCGATCGTTCGCGCTTTCATCCGGAGCTTCAGGCAGCAATGCGTGAAGCCGAAGCGATGACGGCGGGTGCGAACCGGTTCATCCTGCAGATCGCTGCCAATTACGGCGGTCAGTGGGATATTGCACAGGCTGCCCAGCGTCTGGCGCGTGAAGTCCAGGCCGGGCACCTGCGCCCGGAAGACATTACCCCGGATCTGCTGCAAACCTGTCTGGCGACCGGCGATCTGCCATTGCCGGACCTGTGCATCCGTACCGGTGGCGAACACCGCATCAGCAACTTCCTGCTGTGGCAACTGGCTTACGCCGAGTTGTACTTCTCCGACCTGTTCTGGCCGGACTTCAAACACGATGCCATGCGCAATGCGCTGGCCGATTTCGCTTCACGCCAGCGTCGCTTCGGTAAAACGAGCGAGCAGGTTGAAGCTGGAGCCCGGGTTTAATGCTTAAACAACGAATCATCACTGCACTGATCCTGCTGCCGATTGCCTTGTGCGGGTTTTTCCTGCTGGAAGGCTCCGGTTTTGCCTTGTTTATCGGTCTGGTCGTGACTTTGGGGGCGTGGGAATGGGCGCGTCTGGCAGGCTTCACCGGGCAAGCGTTCCGCGTGGGTTTTGCCGCCGTGGTCGCGTTCATGCTGTTTATCATGTACATCCTGCCCGGGCTTGCCCCGTGGGTGCTGGGTGCTTCTGTGCTGTGGTGGGCGGTGGCAACATGGCTGGTGCTGACCTATCCACATTCCAGCGTGCATTGGTCTAGCGCCGCTACCAAGCTGGTCATCGGTCTGTTGATTCTGCTACCGGCCTGGCAAGGCCTGGTGCAGATCAAGCAGTACCCGCTGGGTAACTGGCTGATCATGGCTGTGATGGTGCTGGTCTGGGGTGCCGATATCGGGGCTTATTTCTCTGGTCGCAAATTCGGCAAGCGCAAGCTGGCCCCGCAAGTCAGTCCGGGCAAAAGCTGGGAAGGCGTATACGGTGGCCTGGCGTTGAGTCTGGTGATTACCGCCATTGTCGCGTTTGTCCGCGACTGGACCGTCGCCGAGTTGCTTAAAGGCTTGATTGGCGCTGCGCTGATCGTCTTTATCTCCGTGGTTGGCGACCTGACCGAAAGCATGTTCAAGCGTCAGTCCGGCATCAAGGACAGCAGTAACCTGCTGCCTGGTCATGGCGGCGTACTTGATCGTATCGACAGCCTGACAGCGGCCATCCCGGTGTTTGCCGTGCTGCTGTGGATGGCTGCGCCGTGAGTCGTCCTCAACAGATCACCGTTCTGGGTGCGACCGGCTCGATCGGTCTGAGTACGCTGGATGTCATTGCCCGCCATCCTGAGCGTTATCAGGTGTTCGCGCTGAGTGGCTTCACGCGCCTGACTGAGCTTTTCGCCCTGTGCGTGCGTCACGTGCCGCAATTTGCCGTGGTGCCGGAAGCTTCCGCCGCGCGCGGTTTGCAAGATGATTTGCGTGCCGCCGGTTTACCGACCCGTGTGCTGGTGGGGGAGGAGGGCCTGTGTCAGGTCGCTGCTGCTCCGGAAGTCGATGCAGTGATGGCGGCGATCGTTGGTGCGGCAGGGCTGCGTCCCACCCTGGCGGCTGTCGAAGCGGGCAAGAAGATTCTTCTGGCCAATAAAGAGGCGCTGGTGATGTCCGGCGCTCTGTTCATGCAGGCAGTGCGCAAGAGTGGTTCGGTGCTGCTGCCGATCGATAGCGAGCACAACGCGATTTTTCAGTGCATGCCACAGGATTTTGCCCGTGGATTGAGTTCGGTCGGTGTCCGTCGGATTTTACTCACAGCCTCTGGTGGTCCGTTCCGACAGACGCCGATGAGTGAGCTGGCGCATGTTTCACCTGAGCAGGCGTGTGCTCACCCGAACTGGTCCATGGGGCGCAAGATTTCGGTCGATTCGGCCAGCATGATGAATAAAGGTCTCGAGCTGATCGAGGCCTGTTGGTTGTTTGATGCCAAGCCTTCGCAGGTCGAGGTGGTGATTCACCCGCAGAGCGTGATTCACTCGCTGGTCGATTATGTCGATGGCTCGGTGCTGGCGCAGTTGGGTAATCCCGACATGCGCACGCCGATCGCCAATGCCCTGGCCTGGCCGCAGCGCATTGATTCCGGCGTGGCACCGCTGGATTTGTTTGCTGTGGCGCGTCTGGACTTCGAAGCGCCCGATGAAGAGCGTTTCCCTTGTCTGCGTTTGGCACGGCAAGCTGCCGAGGCGGGTGACAGTGCTCCGGCGATGCTGAACGCAGCCAACGAAGTGGCGGTGGCGGCGTTTCTCGACGGACGGGTTCGTTACCTGGAAATCGCGAGTATCATCGAAGAAGTCTTGAGCCTCGAGCCGGTCGTAGCATTGGCGGATCTCGATGCCGTATTTACGGCAGACGCCAAGGCGCGAGTTCTGGCCGAACAGTGGTTGAAGCGCCACGATCGATAGAATTTGCTACACAATGGCTACACGCGGCACTGAACAGGATTGCGGAGAAAGTAGATGAGCGCGCTCTATATGATTGCCGGCACCCTGATCGCCTTGGGTGTGCTGGTCACCTTTCACGAATTCGGCCACTTCTGGGTCGCGCGTCGCTGTGGCGTCAAGGTTCTACGTTTCTCCGTGGGCTTTGGCATGCCGTTGTTGCGCTGGCACGACAAGCAGGGCACCGAGTTTGTGGTTGCCGCGATTCCGCTGGGTGGCTACGTCAAAATGCTCGATGAGCGTGAGGGCGAAGTCCCGGTCGATCAGCTTGATCAATCGTTCAACCGCAAATCCGTGCGTCAGCGTATCGCCATTGTTGCGGCCGGCCCCATTGCCAATTTTCTCTTGGCGCTGGTGTTCTTCTGGGTGTTGGCGATGCTCGGCAGCGAGCAGGTGCGTCCGGTCATCGGTGCGGTTGAATCCGGCAGTATCGCCGCCAGAGCCGGTTTGAACGCGGGTGAGGAAATCGTCGCTATCGATGGAGAGCCGACTACCGGTTGGGCGGCCGTCAATCTGCAGTTGGTCCGGCGCCTGGGCGAAAGCGGTTCTCTGCAGTTGCTGGTGCGTGAGCAGGGTTCGACAGCGGATTCGCCGCGTGAACTGAAGCTGGATAACTGGCTTAAAGGTGCTGATGAGCCAGACCCGATCCGCTCTTTGGGTATTCGTCCGTGGCGCCCGGCTTTGCCACCGGTGCTTGCCGAACTTGATCCGAAAGGTCCGGCCCAGGCTGCTGGTCTGAAGACCGGTGATCGCCTGTTGGCACTCGACGGCCAGGCGCTGAATGACTGGCAGCAGGTGGTCGATACGGTTCGTACGCGTCCTGATACCAAAATCATGCTGCGCATCGAGCGCGACAGTGCTCAAATCGACGTCCCTGTTACTCTGGCGGCGCGCGGTGAAAGCAAATCGCCAAGCGGATATCTGGGTGCAGGTGTAAAAGCGATCGACTGGCCGCCGGAGATGATTCGTGAGGTCAGTTACGGGCCTCTGGCTGCCATTGGCGAGGGTGCCCGTCGCACTTGGACCATGAGCATTCTGACGCTCGATTCGCTAAAGAAAATGCTGTTCGGCGAGCTCTCGGTAAAAAACTTGAGTGGACCGATAACCATTGCTAAAGTGGCGGGCGCTTCTGCCCAGTCGGGCGTCGCTGATTTCCTGAATTTCCTTGCTTATCTGAGTATTAGCCTGGGCGTTCTGAATTTGCTGCCCATTCCTGTACTGGATGGGGGGCATTTGTTGTTTTATCTGATCGAGTGGGCGCGTGGTCGTCCCTTGTCGGATCGGGTGCAAGGTTGGGGGATACAGATCGGTATCAGTTTGGTGGTCGGGGTGATGTTGCTAGCTCTGGTCAACGATCTGGGTCGACTGTAACGCTTCGCTGAATTGCGAATCTGCCGCATTTTGCGGCAGTTTGTTTATTGCCAGTTGGAATAAGAAAGGACTTCATGAAACGTCTGCTGCTAACTGCGGTTCTCACCGTATTGATGATCGCCGAAGTTCACGCCGAGTCCTTCACTATCTCTGATATTCGCGTCAATGGCCTCCAGCGGGTCTCCGCGGGTAGCGTCTTTGGTGCCTTGCCGTTGAACGTCGGTGAGCAGGCGGATGATCGTCGCCTGGTGGAATCCACTCGTGCGTTGTTCAAAACCGGTTTCTTTCAAGATATCCAGCTGGGCCGCGAAGGCAACGTTCTGGTAATCACGGTCGTTGAACGCCCGTCGGTCGCCAGTATCGAGATCGAAGGCAACAAAGCGATCTCCACTGAAGACTTGATGAAAGGTCTCAAACAGTCTGGTCTGGCTGAGGGCGAGATCTTCCAGCGCGCCACCCTCGAAGGTGTGCGTAACGAGCTGCAACGTCAGTACGTCGCGCAAGGCCGCTACTCGGCTACCGTTGATACCGAAGTGGTGTCGCAGCCGCGTAACCGTGTTGGTCTGAAAGTGAAGATCAACGAAGGTACCGTTGCGGCCATTCAGCACATCAACGTGGTGGGCAACACGGTTTTCCCCGAGGAAGACCTGACCGACCTGTTCGAGCTGAAAACCACCAACTGGTTGTCGTTCTTCAAGAACGACGACAAGTACGCCCGTGAAAAGCTTTCCGGTGACCTGGAGCGTCTGCGTTCCTACTATCTGGACCGTGGCTATATCAACATGGATATCGCTTCGACCCAGGTTTCCATCACCCCGGACAAGAAGCACGTCTACATCACTGTCAACGTCACCGAAGGCGAGAAATACACCGTTCGTGACGTCAAACTCAGCGGTGACCTGAAGGTTCCTGAAGATCAGGTCAAGTCCCTGCTGCTGGTGCAGAAAGGCCAAGTGTTCTCGCGCAAGCTGATGACCACCACGTCCGAGCTGATCACACGTCGTCTGGGTAACGAGGGCTACACCTTCGCCAACGTCAACGGCGTACCTCAGCCGCATGATGATGACCACACCGTCGATATCCTGTTTGCTGTTGATCCGGGCAAGCGTGCCTACGTCAACCGCATCAACTTCCGTGGCAACACCAAGTCCGAGGACGAAGTGCTGCGTCGTGAAATGCGTCAGATGGAAGGTGGCTGGGCTTCGACCTACCTGATCGACCAATCCAAGACTCGTCTTGAGCGTCTGGGCTTCTTTAAAGAGGTCAACGTTGAAACCCCGGCTGTGCCAGGTGTCGACGACCAGGTTGACGTGAACTATGCAGTTGAAGAACAGGCTTCCGGTTCGATTACCGCCAGTGTCGGTTTCGCCCAGAGTGCCGGTCTGATCCTCGGTGGTTCGATCACCCAGAACAACTTCCTCGGTACTGGTAACCGCGTCAGCATCGGCCTGACCCGTAGCGAATATCAAAGCCGCTACAACTTCGGCTACGTTGACCCCTACTGGACCGCCGATGGCGTGAGCCTGGGTTACAACGCGTTCTATCGCACCACTGACTACAAAGACCTCGACGTCGATGTAGCAAGCTATGCGGTAGACAGCCTGGGTGCCGGCGTCAACGTTGGCTACCCGATCAGCGAAACTTCGCGTCTGACCTTTGGCCTCTCGGTTCAACAGGACGAGATCAAGACCGGTACCTACACCGTTGACGAGATTTTCGACTTCGTTAACAAGGAAGGCGACAAGTACCTGAACTTCAAGGCGTCAGCCGGCTGGTCCGAATCGACACTGAACAAAGGCGTACTGCCGACCCGCGGCCGTTCCCAGAGCCTGACCCTGGAAACCACCGTGCCGGGCAGCGACCTTTCGTTCTACAAACTTGATTACCGCGGCCAGCTGTTCCAGCCGATCAGCGAGAACTACACCCTGCGTCTGCACACCGAATTGGGTTATGGCGACGGTTACGGCGGGACTGACGGCTTGCCGTTCTATGAAAACTACTATGCTGGTGGTTTCAACTCGGTTCGTGGCTTCAAGGACAGCACACTCGGTCCACGCAGTACGCCAAGCCGTGGCACAAACCCGGGTACGCGTCTTGACCCGGATCAGGATCCGCTGCCGTTCGGTGGTAACGTTCTGATCCAGGGTGGTGTCGAGGTTCTGTTCCCGCTGCCATTCGTGAAAGATCAGCGCTCCCTGCGGACTTCGGTATTCTGGGATGTGGGTAACGTATTTGACTCGCAGTGCAAGGACACTACCAATGCCAACGGCTCGTCGTCGAACACCAAGTGCAACGACATCAGCCTGAGCAACATGGCCAGTTCCGTGGGTGTGGGTGTGACCTGGGTCACCGCACTGGGTCCTCTGAGCTTCGCGTTGGCCATGCCGATCAAGAAGCCGGATGAGGCTGAAACTCAAGTGTTCCAATTCTCCCTCGGCCAGACGTTCTAAGCGTCTGACCCAAGATAACGACAATGGATTTTGTAGGAGTGCATCGTGCGTAAGTTGACTCAATTGGTTCTCCTGGCCTCCTTGATGGTGGCAGGCCCGGCATTTGCCGACATGAAAATTGCCGTTCTGAACTATCAGATGGCCTTGCTGGAATCCGACGCTGCGAAAAAGTACGCCGTGGATGCCGAGAAGAAGTTCGGTCCGCAACTGACCAAGCTGAAAACCCTGGAAAGCAGCGCCAAGGGTATTCAGGATCGTCTGATGGCCGGTGGCGACAAAATGCAGCAAGGTGAACGTGAGCGTCTGGAGCTGGAATTCAAGCAAAAGGCCCGTGACTTCCAGTTCCAGTCCAAGGAGCTGAACGAAGCCAAAGCTGTTGCCGACCGAGAAATGCTCAAGCAACTGAAGCCGAAACTGGATAGCGCAGTGGAAGAAGTCATCAAGAAAGGTGGTTTTGATCTGGTGTTCGAGCGTGGTGCAGTGATCGATGTCAAACCTCAGTACGACATCACGCGCCAGGTTATCGAGCGCATGAATCAGCTGAAGTAACCCATGACCGTGACTATCAAGCTCGGCCAGTTGGCCGAGTTCCTCGGCGCCACCCTGCGTGGCGACCCTGAGACGAAAATTACTGGGCTAGCCACTTTGCAAGAGGCTGGCCCAGCTCAGTTGAGCTTTCTGGCAAACCCTCAATATCGCAAATACCTCCCCGGCTCGCAGGCCGCTGCATTGCTGCTCAAAGAGGCCGATGCCGAAGGTTTTGCCGGTAATGCGTTGGTGGTGCCGGATCCTTACCTGGCTTACGCGCGAATCTCGCATCTGTTCGATCCCAAGCCAAAAGCCGCTGCGGGTATCCATCCGTCGGCGGTCATTGCGCCTGACGCAGTGGTTGATCCAACCGCCAGCATCGGCCCATTCGTGGTGATCGAGGCCGGTGCGCGGATCGCGGCAAACGTGGCATTGGGCGCGCATTGCTTCATCGGCGCGCGCAGTGAAATCGGCGAAGGCGGTTGGCTAGCGCCCCGCGTAACGCTGTATCACGACGTGCGGATCGGCAAGCGCGTGGTTATCCAGTCCGGTGCCGTGCTCGGCGGCGAAGGTTTCGGTTTCGCCAACGAAAAAGGCATCTGGCAGAAAATCGCCCAGATCGGTGGCGTGACCATCGGCGACGATGTCGAGATTGGCGTGAACACCGCCATCGACCGCGGTGCGTTGGCCGATACCGTGATCGGCAATGGCGTTAAGCTCGACAACCAGATCCAGATCGCCCACAACGTTCAGGTCGGTGATCACACCGCCATGGCCGCGTGTGTTGGCATTTCCGGTAGCACCAAAATCGGCAAGCATTGCATGCTGGCCGGTGGTGTCGGTCTGGTCGGCCACATTGATATTTGCGACAACGTTTTCCTGACCGGGATGACCATGGTGACCCACTCGATTACCGAGCCGGGTGCCTATTCTTCCGGTACAGCCATGCAACCGGCGGCCGAATGGCGCAAAAGCGCGGCCCGCATTCGTCAGCTCGATGACATCGCGCGACGTTTGAAACAGCTGGAAAAGCGCGTAGGGGAAGTGACCCCTGACGGCAATGCTTCATCAGATGGCTGATACCATTTCCATATCAAGTGTGCACAGCCTCTAGACTGCCTCCTTGATTTGCTAGAGGAGTGCGCGTCAGTCGCGCTCCCAATCTTTACATAGGCTTCCCCCCGAAATGATGGACATCAACGAGATTCGCGAATACCTGCCTCACCGTTACCCGTTCCTGCTGGTGGATCGGGTGGTGGAACTGGACACTGAAGGCAAGCGCATTCGCGCCTACAAGAATGTCAGCATCAATGAACCGTTCTTCAATGGTCACTTCCCTGCGCATCCAATCATGCCGGGCGTGCTGATCATCGAAGCGATGGCTCAGGCTGCCGGGATCCTCGGTTTCAAAATGCTTGATGTGAAGCCTGCCGACGGCACGCTTTACTACTTCGTCGGCTCCGACAAGCTGCGCTTCCGTCAGCCGGTGTTGCCGGGCGATCAGTTGATCCTTGAAGCCAAGTTCATCAGCTGCAAGCGTCAGATCTGGAAGTTCGAATGCCAGGCTTCGGTCGACGGCAAGCCAGTCTGCTCCGCTGAAATCATCTGCGCGGAACGCAAGCTATGAGTTTGATTGACCCTCGCGCAATCATCGATCCGTCGGCCGTTCTGGCTGATGGCGTCGAGGTCGGCCCGTGGTCGATCATCGGCGCAGGTGTGGAAATCGGCGAGGGTACCGTGATCGGGCCGCATGTCATCCTCAAAGGCCCGACCCGCATCGGCAAGCACAATCGCATCTACCAGTTTTCCTCGGTAGGCGAAGACACGCCCGATCTGAAGTACAAAGGCGAAGAAACCCGTCTGGTGATCGGTGACCACAATGTCATCCGTGAAGGCGTGACGATCCACCGTGGCACCGTTCAGGACCGTTCGGAAACCACGCTGGGCGATCACAACCTGATCATGGCTTACGCTCACATCGGGCATGACAGTGTCATCGGTAACCACTGCATTCTGGTCAACAACACGGCGTTGGCCGGCCATGTGCATGTGGATGACTGGGCGATCCTCTCCGGGTTCACCCTTGTTCACCAGTATTGCCACATTGGCGCCCACAGCTTTTCCGGCATGGGCACCGCCATCGGCAAGGACGTTCCGGCGTTCGTCACCGTGTTCGGCAACCCTGCCGAAGCGCGCAGCATGAACTTCGAAGGCATGCGCCGTCGCGGTTTCAGCGAGGACGCGATCCACACCCTGCGTCGCGCTTACAAAACCGTCTATCGCCAAGGCCTCACGGTCGAGCAGGCACTGGCCGAACTGGTCGAACCTGCTGCGCAGTTCCCGGAAGTCGCGATATTCCGTGACTCCATTCAGTCGTCGACTCGCGGCATCACTCGCTGATCATGGCCAATCTGCGTATTGCGCTGGTGGCAGGTGAAGCTTCCGGTGACATTCTCGGCGCCGGTCTCATGCGCGCGCTCAAGGTGCAGCATCCAGCCGTCGAGTTCATCGGCGTCGGCGGCCCGTTGATGCAGGCCGAAGGCCTGACGTCCTACTTTCCCATGGAGCGCTTGTCGGTCATGGGGCTGGTGGAAGTCCTCGGTCGGTTGCGCGAGCTGCTTAAGCGCCGCAAGGACCTGATCGCCACGCTGATCGCCGAGAAGCCGGATGTGTTCATCGGTATCGATGCGCCGGATTTCAACCTCAATATCGAACTCAAGCTGCGTCAGGCCGGGATCAAGACCGTGCATTACGTCAGCCCTTCGGTATGGGCATGGCGGCAGAAACGGGTGCTGAAGATTCGCGAAGGCTGCGATCTGATGTTGACGCTGCTGCCGTTCGAAGCAAAATTCTACGAAGAGAAAGGCGTGCCGGTGCGGTTCGTTGGCCACACACTGGCCGACACCATTCCGCTGGAGGCCGATCGTGCTGCGGCGCGTGCCGAGCTGGGCTTGCCTGACGGCCCGCTGGTGGCGTTGATGCCCGGCAGCCGTGGCGGCGAAGTGTCTCGACTGGGTGCGCTGTTCCTTGATACTGCCGAACGTCTGCGTGCGATGCGCCCGGGTTTGCGCTTTGTCATTCCGTGCGCCAATGCCGAACGCCGCGCGCAGCTTGAAGAGCTGCTCGCAGGCCGGGATCTGCCGGTGACCCTGCTCGATGGCAAATCGCATCTGGCTCTGGCTGCGTGCAACGCCGTGTTGATCGCCTCCGGCACCGCCACCCTTGAAGCACTGTTGTACAAGCGGCCGATGGTCGTGGCGTACCGTTTGGCACCGCTGACGTTCTGGATTCTGAAGCGGATGGTCAAGAGCCCGTACGTGTCCTTGCCGAATCTGCTGGCCCAGCGACTGCTGGTTCCAGAATTATTGCAGGATGATGCAACAGTCGAGGCGCTGGCACAGACCCTGTCGCCATTGATCGAAGGCGGCGAAGAACAGACGCGCGGCTTTGATGAGATTCACCGCACGCTGCGGCTGGATGCCTCCAATCAGGCGGCGGACGCCGTCCTTAACCTGATCGGTCAGACACGATGAGCAAGACAAGCATGCAGATGGGCCTGGATTTCACTCTGGTCGCCGAAGTCGAAGAACTGGTCGCCGGTGTCGATGAAGTCGGTCGTGGTCCGTTGTGCGGTGCCGTGGTCACGGCGGCGGTGATCCTCGATCCGAATCGGCCGATCCTGGGCCTCAACGACTCGAAAAAACTCACTGAAGCCAAGCGTGAAAAGCTCTACGACGAGATCATCGAGAAATCCCTGAGCTGGTGCATCGCTCGCGCCGAAGTCGAAGAAATCGACGAGCTCAACATTCTCCACGCGACCATGCTGGCCATGCAGCGTGCAGTGGCCGGCCTGCACATTCAGCCGAAGCTGGCGATGATCGACGGCAACCGCTGCCCGCAATTGCCGATGCGCGCCGAAGCGGTCGTGCAGGGCGACGGCAAGGTTCCAGCCATCGCTGCCGCATCGATTCTGGCCAAAGTCAGCCGCGATCGCGAAATGGCCGCCTTCGAATTGATCTACCCGGGTTACGGCATCGGTGGCCATAAAGGCTACCCGACGCCCGTTCATCTGGAAGCGTTGGTGCGTCTTGGCCCGACGCCGATTCACCGGCGCTCGTTCGCCCCGGTGCGTCAGGCTTATGAAGCGCTCGAAGGCCTGACACAGGTTTAGTCGCAAGGCTGATGTTTTGTTCGAGGCCCGGTACAATCCGGGCCTTGTTGTCTCTATGTAACTGGACAGGATCACTATGCCGGCTTCATTCGTTCATCTACGCCTGCACACTGAATACTCCCTGGTCGATGGGCTGGTGCGGATCAAGCCACTGGTCAAGGCGCTGACGGCCATGAACATGCCGGCGGTCGCGGTCACCGACCAGAACAACATGTGTTCTCTGGTCAAATTCTATAAAAACACCATGGGCGCAGGCATCAAGCCGATCTGCGGCGCCGACCTGTGGCTGTCGAACAAGGATCCGGACGCACCGCTGAGCCGGCTCAGCCTGTTGGTGATGAACGCCAAGGGCTATCGCAACCTCACCGAGCTGATCTCGCGCGGATTCATCGAAGGCCAGCGCAACGGCATGATCATTGTCGAGCGTGAATGGGTTGCTGAAGCCAACGAAGGCTTGATCATGCTGTCCGCCGCCAAAGAAGGCGAGATCGGCATGGCCATGATTGGCGGCAACCCGGCAGAAGCCGAAGTGCTGGCGCGGGAATGGATGGCGGTGTTCCCGGATCGCTTCTATCTGGAAATCCAGCGCACCAATCGTCCTAACGATGAAGAACAACTGCACGGTGCCGTCGCACTTGCCGACAAACTTGGCGCGCCTCTGGTGGCGACCAACGATGTACGTTTCATCAAGCAGGAAGACTTCGCCGCCCACGAAACCCGCGTATGCATCGGTGAGGGCCGCGCCCTCGACGATCCGCGGCGTTCGAAGAATTACAGCGATCAGCAATACCTGAAAAGCGCCGAGGAAATGATCGAGCTGTTCAGCGATATTCCTGACGCGATTGAAAACACCGTCGAGATCGCCAAGCGCTGCAATATCGAAGTCAAACTGGGCACGCACTTTTTGCCCAACTTCCCGATTCCTGATGGTATGACCATCGACGAATACTTCCGTAAAGTCTCCTTCGACGGTCTCGAAGAACGCTTGTCGGTGCTGCTACCCAAAGACACCACCGAAGACTACGAAGCCAAGCGTCAGGTCTACGTCGACCGCTTGAATTTCGAGCTGGATATCATCATCCAGATGGGCTTCCCCGGCTACTTCCTGATCGTTATGGACTTTATCCAGTGGGCCAAGAACAACGGCGTACCGGTAGGTCCGGGCCGTGGGTCGGGTGCCGGGTCGCTGGTGGCCTACGTGCAGAAGATCACCGACCTCGACCCGCTGGAATACGACCTGCTGTTCGAACGTTTCCTTAACCCGGAACGGGTATCGATGCCCGACTTCGACGTCGACTTCTGCATGGACGGTCGTGACCGCGTAATCGACTACGTGGCCGAGAAATACGGCCGCAACGCGGTAAGCCAGATCATCACCTTCGGTTCCATGGCCGCAAAAGCGGTGGTGCGTGACGTGGCGCGGGTGCAGGGCAAGTCCTATGGCCTGGCGGATCGTCTGTCGAAGATGATTCCGTTCGAAGTCGGTATGACCCTGGAAAAAGCCTACGAGCAGGAAGAAATCCTCCGTGACTTCATCAAGGTCGATGAAGAGGCTGCGGAAATCTGGGAGATGGCGCGCAAGCTCGAGGGCGTCGTGCGTAACGTCGGTAAACACGCTGGTGGTGTGGTGATCGCGCCGACCAAGCTGACCGACTTCTCGCCGATCTATTGCGATGAGGCCGGCGACGGTCTGGTAACCCAGTTCGACAAGGACGACGTTGAAGCGGCCGGTCTGGTGAAGTTCGACTTCCTCGGTCTGCGTACGCTGACGGTGATCGACTGGGCGCTGAAGACCATCAACCGCGACCGCGCCAAGGTCAACGAACCGCCGCTGGATATTGCGTTTATCCCGCTGGACGACAAACCGACGTACTCGTTGTTGCAGAAAGCTGAAACCACCGCGGTGTTCCAGCTTGAATCGCGCGGCATGAAAGAGCTGATCAAAAAGCTCAAGCCCGACTGCCTCGAAGACTTGATCGCACTGGTGGCCCTGTTCCGTCCGGGCCCGCTGCAGTCCGGCATGGTGGATGACTTCATCAACCGTAAGCACGGTCGCGCCGAACTGGCGTACCCGCACTCGGACTACCAGTACGAAGGCCTCAAGCCTGTTCTGGCGCCGACTTACGGCATCATCCTGTATCAGGAACAGGTGATGCAGATTGCTCAGGTCATGGCCGGTTACACCCTCGGCGGTGCAGACATGCTGCGTCGGGCGATGGGTAAGAAAAAACCCGAAGAAATGGCCAAGCAACGCGGCGGTTTCATTGAGGGTTGCAAGACCAACAATATCGACGCCGACCTCGCCGGTAACATTTTCGACCTGGTGGAAAAATTCGCCGGTTACGGCTTCAACAAGTCTCACTCCGCTGCTTACGGTCTGGTGTCGTACCAGACCGCTTGGCTGAAAACCCATTACCCGGCGCCGTTCATGGCCGCGGTACTGTCGGCGGACATGCACAATACCGACAAGGTCGTGACCTTGATCGAAGAAATTCGCACCATGAAGCTGCGCCTCGACGCGCCGGATGTGAATACTTCGGAATTCAAGTTCACGGTGAATGATGAGGGCCGGATCATCTATGGCCTGGGCGCGATCAAAGGCGTAGGCGAGGGGCCGGTTGAGGCGATCACTGAGGCGCGTCTGGCGGGGCCGTTCAAGGATCTGTTCGATTTCTGCGCCCGGGTCGACCTCAAGCGCATCAACAAACGCACGCTCGACGGCTTGATCCGCAGCGGCGCTCTGGATCGCCTTGGCCCGTACTTCCACGATGAGCAAAAAGCCTACCAAGCCAACATCGACCGCAACCGCGCGGTGCTGCTGACGGCCATGGAAGAGGCGATCAAGGCCGCCGAACAAACTGCACGCACTCAGGACAGCGGGCACTCAGACCTGTTCGGTGGACTGTTCGTCGAAGAAGACGCTGACGTTTACGCCAACCATCGCAAGGCCAAGGAGTTGACGCTCAAGGAGCGGCTCAAAGGGGAGAAAGACACCCTGGGCCTGTACCTGACCGGTCACCCGATTGATGAATACGAAGGTGAAATCCGTCGTTTCGCCCGCCAGCGCATCATTGATCTGAAACCGGCGCGAGATACCCAGACCGTCGCAGGCATGATCATTGCGCTGCGGGTCATGAAGAACAAGAAGGGCGACAAGATGGGGTTCATCACCCTGGATGACCGCTCTGGACGCATCGAGGCCTCGCTGTTTTCCGAGTCGTTCCATGCGGCGCAGTCGTTGTTGCAGACTGACGCGATGGTGGTCGTCGAAGGCGAGGTCAGCAATGACGACTTCTCCGGCGGCCTGAAGCTGCGGGTCAAGCGCGTGATGAGCATGGAAGACGCCCGGACCAACCTCGCCGAAAGCCTGCGCCTGAAGCTGCAAACCCAGGACCTGAAAGGCGATCAGCTACGCTGGTTGGGTGATTTGCTCAAGCGTCATCGCGGCGCGTGCCCGGTGACCATGGAGTACACCAGCCCGGATGCGAAGACCTTGCTGCAGTTTGGCGAGACCTGGCGGATCGACCCGGCAGATGCGTTGATTCAAGCACTGCGTGACCAGTTCGGGCGAGACAACGTCTTCCTCCAATACCGTTGACCGGCGAGTGCCATCATTGCGCTCGCCCGCCACCTGAATTTTTAATCTCGACCTCAGCGCGCCTCTCCCTTAAGGTAGGGCGCGAATAGACAACCGGCCGACCCAAGCTCATTTGGGACACGACCCAAGACGGACGCCTATGAACCCGAATTTTCTAGATTTCGAACAGCCGATCGCCGACCTGCAAGCCAAGATCGAAGAGTTGCGCTTGGTCGGTAATGACAATTCGCTGAATATCGGCGATGAGATCTCCCGCCTGCAGGACAAGAGCAAGACGCTGACCGAAGACATCTTCGGCAAGCTGACCAGCTGGCAGATCGCACGCCTGGCGCGTCACCCGAAACGCCCGTACACCCTGGACTACATCCAGCACATCTTCACCGAGTTCGACGAACTGCACGGCGACCGTCACTTCTCTGACGACGCCGCTATCGTTGGCGGCATCGCCCGTCTGGAAGATCAGCCGGTGATGATCATCGGTCACCAGAAAGGCCGCGAAGTGCGCGAGAAGGTGCGCCGCAACTTCGGCATGCCACGTCCGGAAGGCTACCGCAAGGCTTGCCGCCTGATGGAGATGGCCGAACGTTTCAAAATGCCGATCCTGACCTTCATCGACACCCCGGGTGCATACCCAGGCATCGACGCTGAAGAGCGTAACCAGAGTGAAGCGATTGCCTGGAACCTGCGCGTGATGTCGCGTCTGAAGACTCCGATCATCGCCACCGTAATTGGTGAAGGTGGTTCCGGTGGTGCACTGGCGATCGGCGTCTGCGATCAGCTGAACATGCTGCAATACTCGACCTACGCGGTGATCTCGCCAGAAGGTTGCGCTTCGATTCTGTGGAAAACCGCCGAAAAGGCGCCGGATGCTGCTGAGGCGATGGGTATCACCGCCGAGCGCCTGAAAGGCCTGGGCATTGTCGACAAGGTGATTGGCGAGCCTCTGGGCGGCGCGCACCGTGATCCGGCTGCCGCCGCTGCATCGATCCGTGCCGAGCTGAGCTCGCAACTGGCGATGCTGAAGAAGTTCGATAACGAAGCGCTGTTGAAGCGCCGTTATGATCGGCTGATGAGCTACGGTCTCTAAGTCGACGCGCAATACCCCTGTAGGAGTGAGCCTGCTCGCGATGAGGGTGTAACATTCAACCAATGTGTTGGCTGTCACACCGCTATCGCGAGCAGGCTCACTCCTACATTTGTTTTGGGGCAAAGAGTTAAATATGGGTCAGTCCATGATTGATTTGCCTTCCCGGCTGTTGCTTAACCTTGAGCCTTGGCGCAATGCCGCTCATTGGCGCATCGCGTTTTCCGGTGGTCTTGATTCCACCGTCCTGCTGCATCTGCTTGCCTCTCTGGCAAAATCTGAATCCCTCCCTGCGCTAAGCGCCATCCATATCCATCACGGCCTTCAGGCTGCGGCTGATGCGTGGCCACAACACTGCCAGTCTGTCTGCGATGCGTTGGGGGTGCCGTTGCTGATTGAGCGGGTGAGGGTGCAACCGGGCGCGAGTCTGGAGCGGGCGGCGCGGAATGCGCGATACGCCGTGTTCAGTGCGCTGACGCAAGCCAATGACGTGTTGCTCACTGGCCAGCATCGTGATGATCAAGCGGAAACGCTGTTGTTTCGATTCATGCGTGGTGCGGGTGTGCGCGGATTGGCGGGGATGCCCAAGCAGCGACCAGTCGGGCAGGGCACACTGATTCGTCCGTTACTGGATGTCTCTCGTTCCGAGCTGGAAGCGTATGCGCAGGCTCATCACTTGAACTGGATCGAAGACCCATCGAATCAGGATCGGCAGTTCTCGCGCAATTACCTGCGGCATCAGGTCATGCCGTTGCTGAGCGAGCGCTGGCCGCAAGCGCAGACAAGCATGGCTCGCAGTGCCGCGCATCTGCGTGAGGCACAGGGTCTGCTCGATGAGTTGGCGCAGATCGATCTGGCAACCGCCGCCACCGCGCATGGTTTCGAATGGCTGGGGCTGCCGTCGCTGGAACTGGCGCCGCTGGCTGTGCTGTCTGCCGCCCGCCAACGCAACGCCCTCAGTCACTGGCTGGAACCAATGACTCGCTTACCCGACACCGACCATTGGTCGGGTTGGACAAATCTGTGTGATGCCGCTGCTGATGCGGTACCGGTCTGGCGTCTGGCCGACGGCGAGTTACACCGCAGCGCCGGACGCCTCTGGTGGCTCAGCGGCTACTGGCTGCGCACGCCGATGATCGGCGGCGACTGGCAGACGCCGGCGTCAGCGCTACGCTTGGCCGATAATGGTCGTGTCGCGTTCAGCGGGCAGAGCCCTGTCGGGCCGTTGCGCATTGCCTATCGTCAGGGCGGCGAAGTCATGCATCTGGCGGATCGCGGTCACCGTGATCTCAAGCGCCTGCTCAATGAGCGCGCGGTGCCGGGCTTCGTGCGTGGCAGATTGCCGCTGCTGTTTCGTGACGATGAATTGCTCGCGGTGGCGAACCTGCCGGGACTTGATGGCCCTGCGCAGGACGGCTGGAAATTGCATTGGCTGCCAACAGACGAAGATCAAGGTTTGAGCTGAAAGGAGCATTCCGGTAGACTACGCTCCCTTCTTGATACAACTTCTGTGGATTCGCCTGAATTGCAGGAGTTGCCGATTACCAAGCAGTCTTTGCTGGGCGATTCCAAAAAATGTGTAGCGAGCAACGTACCGGTGTTTCACCTACCGGTCTGTCCCAACGCGGCGGTTTTTTTGAAAGGTGCACTGTGATTAATGCAGGTGATCGGGGGCTTCGGCCTTCCTTCGCTTTCCCCGGCGGCTCGTACCGCTTTAACGCAGACTTCTAGGGTTTTTCATGACGCGCTACATATTCGTCACGGGCGGTGTTGTTTCTTCATTGGGGAAAGGCATTGCATCGGCTTCATTGGCGGCCATCCTGGAGGCGCGGGGACTTAAGGTCACCATGCTGAAGCTGGACCCGTACATCAACGTCGACCCGGGCACGATGAGCCCGTTCCAGCACGGTGAAGTGTTCGTCACCCACGACGGCGCCGAAACCGACCTGGACCTGGGCCACTACGAGCGGTTCATCCGCACGACCATGACCCAGAACAACAACTTCACCACTGGCCGTGTCTACGAGCACGTGCTGCGCAAAGAGCGCCGTGGTGACTACCTGGGTGCAACCATCCAGGTGATTCCGCACATCACCGACGAAATCAAGCGCCGCATCATCAAGGGTGCCGGTGACGCTGACGTGGCGATGGTTGAAATCGGTGGCACCGTCGGTGACATCGAGTCGCAACCGTTCCTCGAAGCCATTCGTCAACTGCGTTTCGAAGTCGGCGCCAAGCGCGCGATGCTGATGCACCTGACTCTGGTGCCGTACATCGCCACCGCTGGCGAAACCAAGACCAAACCAACCCAGCACTCGGTAAAAGAGCTGCGTTCGATCGGTCTGCAGCCAGACGTGCTGGTGTGCCGTTCCGATCACCCGATCGACATCTCGTCGCGTCGCAAGATCGCCCAGTTCACCAACGTTGAAGAGCGTGCGGTAATTGCGCTGGAAGACGCCGACACCATCTACAAGATCCCGGGCATCCTGCACTCGCAAGGTCTGGACGATTTCGTCGTTGAGCGTTTCGGTCTGCAATGCGGCAGCGCTGATCTGTCCGAGTGGGAAGCGGTGGTTGACGCCAAGCTGAACCCGGAGCACGAAGTGACCATCGCCATGGTCGGCAAGTACATGGAGCTGCTGGACGCCTACAAGTCGCTGATCGAAGCGATGAGTCACGCCGGCATCAGCAACCGCACCAAGGTCAATCTGCGTTACATCGATTCCGAAGACATCGAAAACCAGGGCACTGCGCTGCTCGAAGGTGTTGATGCGATCCTCGTGCCGGGCGGCTTCGGTCTGCGCGGAGTGGAAGGCAAGATCACTGCGGTTCAGTACGCTCGCGAACACAAGGTTCCGTACCTGGGTATCTGCCTCGGCATGCAAGTGGCGGTCATTGAGTTCGCCCGTAACGTGATGGGCTGGAAAGACGCCAACTCCACCGAGTTCGATCGCGCCAGTGGCCATCCGGTTGTCGGTCTGATCACCGAGTGGGAAGACGCGACCGGTGCCGTTGAAGTGCGTACCGAATCGTCCGACCTGGGCGGCACCATGCGTCTCGGCGCTCAGGACTGCCTGCTCGAAGCCGGCTCCAAGGTGCACGACTGCTACGGCAAGGACGTGATTGTCGAGCGTCACCGTCACCGTTACGAAGTGAACAACAACCTGCTGCCACAACTGATCGAAGCCGGCCTGAAAATCTCCGGTCGCTCCGCTGATGCTGCGCTGGTTGAAGTGGTGGAAGCGGCCGATCACCCATGGTTCGTCGCTTGCCAGTTCCACCCTGAGTTCACCTCGACACCACGCGATGGCCATCCGCTGTTCAGTGGTTTTGTCAAAGCTGCGTTGGCTCAACACCAGAAGAAGGCGTAACCCCGATGGCACAGAAGATCATCCGCGTCGGCGACATCGAGATTGCCAACGACAAACCCATGGTGCTGTTCGGCGGCATGAACGTGCTGGAAAGCCGCGACATGGCCATGCAGGTTTGCGAAGAGTACGTGAAGGTTACCGAAAAACTCGGCATCCCTTACGTGTTCAAGGCCAGCTTCGACAAGGCCAACCGTTCTTCTGTGGCCTCTTATCGTGGTCCTGGCCTGGAAGAGGGCATGCGCATCTTCCAGGACATCAAACAAGCCTTCGGCGTGCCGATCATCACCGACGTCCATGAGCCTGATCAGGCCGCGGTCGTCGCTGAGGTCTGCGACATCATTCAACTGCCGGCCTTCCTGTCGCGCCAGACCGATCTGGTCGTCGCGATGGCCAAGACCAATGCAGTGATCAACATCAAGAAAGCCCAGTTCCTCGCGCCTCAGGAAATGAAACACATCCTGAACAAGTGCGTCGAAGCGGGTAACGATCAACTGATCCTCTGCGAACGTGGTTCGAGCTTCGGCTACAACAACCTCGTGGTCGACATGCTCGGCTTCGGCATCATGAAGCAGTTCGAGTACCCGGTATTCTTCGACGTGACCCACGCGCTGCAAATGCCGGGTGGTCGTGCCGACTCCGCCGGCGGTCGCCGCGCACAGGTTCTGGATCTGGCCAAGGCGGGCATGAGCCAGTCGTTGGCAGGTCTGTTCCTCGAAGCGCACCCGGATCCGGACAACGCCAAATGCGATGGCCCTTGCGCCTTGCGTCTGGACAAACTGGAGCCATTCCTGGTCCAGCTCAAAGCGTTGGACGAACTGGTTAAGAGTTTTCCGACGGTAGAAACCGCGTAACACTCAATTCTCCGGTAAAGTACCGCACGATTTGTCGCTCATGCCCTCGGGCATGAGCGTTATCGTCTGCAAGTCTGCCCGCTGCACACCCCTTGCCGACGGTAAAAAGATTTCCTCTAGCTGCGTCGTTTTCGTCAACTTTGGAGTGTTTACAACAATGGCAAAAATCGTCGACATCAAAGGTCGTGAAGTTCTCGACTCCCGTGGCAATCCCACCGTGGAAGCGGACGTGCTTCTCGACAACGGCATCATCGGCAGCGCTTGCGCGCCGTCCGGTGCATCCACTGGCTCGCGTGAAGCGCTCGAGCTGCGTGATGGCGACAAGAGCCGTTACCTGGGCAAGGGCGTGCTCAAAGCGGTAGCCAACATCAACGGTCCGATCCGCGATCTGCTGCTGGGCACCGACCCAAGCGACCAGAAAGCCTTGGATCACGCGATGATCAAGCTCGACGGTACCGAAAACAAGGCAACTCTGGGCGCCAACGCCATCCTCGCCGTGTCCCTGGCTGCGGCCAAGGCGGCTGCGCAGGATCAGGACCTGCCGCTGTACGCACACATCGCCAACCTCAACGGCACCCCGGGTGTGTACTCGATGCCGGTGCCGATGATGAACATCATCAACGGTGGCGAGCACGCCGATAACAACGTCGACATCCAGGAATTCATGGTGCAGCCGGTTGGCGCCAAGTCGTTCTCGGAAGGTCTGCGCATGGGCACCGAGATTTTCCATCACTTGAAAGCTGTACTGAAGGCTCGTGGCCTGAGCACTGCCGTTGGCGACGAAGGCGGTTTCGCACCGAACCTGGCGTCCAACGAAGACGCGTTGAAAGTGATCTCCGAAGCCGTTGCCAACGCCGGTTACAAGCTGGGCACCGACGTGACCCTGGCGCTGGACTGCGCGGCCAGCGAATTCTACGAAGACGGCAAGTACAACCTGTCCGGCGAAGGCCAGGTGTTCACCGCTGAAGGTTTCGCTGACTACCTCAAAGGCCTGACCGAACGTTATCCGATCATCTCGATCGAAGACGGTCTGGACGAGTCCGACTGGGCTGGCTGGAAGATCCTCACCGACAAGATCGGCGAGAAGGTTCAACTGGTCGGCGACGACCTGTTCGTGACCAACACCAAGATCCTGAAAGAGGGCATCGATAAAAACATCGCCAACTCGATCCTGATCAAGTTCAACCAGATCGGCACCCTGACCGAAACCCTGGAAGCCATCCAGATGGCCAAGGCTGCCGGTTACACTGCAGTGATCTCGCACCGTTCGGGCGAAACCGAAGATTCGACCATTGCCGACCTGGCCGTGGGCACCTCGGCTGGCCAGATCAAGACCGGTTCGCTGTGCCGTTCCGACCGCGTTTCCAAGTACAACCAACTGCTGCGTATCGAAGAGCAGTTGAATGGCAAGGCCAAGTACAACGGTCGCAGCGAATTCCGCGGCTAAGTACAAATCGATGGAAGGACACCGGATTGTGTCGAAAAAGTCGTGACAGCGATGGATTTGCCACTAATCTGATGCCTTAACAGCACAAGCCTGGGTCTTCCAGGCTTCGTGCTATCAGATGCTTCAAAGTTTTGGCGTGGCTGTCTTTTTTCACTGGATACCTGATATTCGATGCGCAGTCCTTACTGGTTGTTTCTCGTTTTGCTCTTGCTACTGGCCGGTCTGCAGTACCGCCTGTGGGTGGGCAATGGCAGTCTGGCGCAAGTCGCCGAGCTGAATCAGCAGATTGCTGATCAACACGCCGAGAACGAAGGTTTGCTGGAGCGCAACCGAGTGATGGACGCTGAAGTCAGCGAGTTGAAAAAGGGCATGGAGACCGTTGAAGAGCGGGCTCGTCACGAACTGGGCATGGTCAAGGACGGCGAAACCCTTTACCAGTTGGCCCAATGATCAATTCCCTGCCGGCCTTCTGGGCCGTGATTCCTGCCGCGGGCATCGGTGCCCGAATGGCCGCGGACCGTCCCAAGCAATACCTGCAACTGGGCGGGCGCACAATTCTCGAACACAGCCTCGGCTGTTTCCTCGATCACCCAAGCCTTAAAGGGCTGGTGGTCAGTCTTGCGGTTGATGATCCTTACTGGCCGAACCTGGCCTGCGTCAGCGATCCGCGAATTCAACGCGTTGAAGGCGGGGCCGAGCGCTCCGGCTCGGTACTCAATGCCTTGCTGCATTTGCATGCGCAGGGTGCCGATGATGAGGATTGGGTGCTGGTGCACGATGCGGCACGGCCGAATCTGAGTCGTGAAGATCTCGACAAGTTACTGGATGAGCTGGCGGATGATCCGGTGGGCGGTTTGCTCGCGGTGCCGGCGCGCGACACGTTGAAGCGGGTCGACAAGCACGGTCGGGTTGTTGAGACAGTGGATCGCAGCGTGATCTGGCAGGCGTATACGCCGCAGATGTTCCGCCTGGGTGCGTTGCATCGGGCGCTGGCGGACAGTCTGGTTGCTGATGCTGTGATTACCGATGAGGCTTCGGCTATGGAGTGGGCAGGTCTCAAGCCGCGTCTGATTGAAGGGCGGGCGGATAACCTCAAGGTGACCCGGCCTGAAGATCTGGAGTGGTTGCGCCAGCGTTGGGCGAATCGCCGCTGAGTGCAGTGGCGCTTTTCTGATTGCATTCGTGAGCAGGCTCGCTCCCACATTTGATTTGCGCCTGACCCCAAATTTGCATTCACCGCCGATCCCCTGTGGGAGCGAGCCTGCTCGCGAAAGCGATAGTTCAGGCAACCCATCACTCAGCTTCGATATTCGGGCCGCTCAGCCAACCCTTCCTTAAGAAAATCCACCAACTTGCGCACCTTCGGCGACAAATGCCGCTGCTGCGGGTAAAGCGCCCACACCGCCGTATTCGGCGGCTGATGCGCCTCCAGCAGCGAAATCAACGCGCCACTGTGCAAATGTTCCAGCACGTAATAGTCAGGCAACTGACATAACCCCACGCCTTGAAGCGCCGCATCCAGCACCGCTTGCCCACTGTTGCAGCGCCAGTTGCCCTGCACCCGCTGGGAAAATTCCCGCCCGTTTTGCTCAAGCTGCCAGATGTCCGAGCTGCCGATCAGGCAATTGTGCCGACTCAATTCCGACAAACTATGTGGGCGCCCATACCGCTCAACGTAGGACGGTGAAGCACAGAGAAACATGCGGCGAGGCGCCAAGCGCGTCGCGACCAAGCGCGAATCCTGAAGCCGCCCCAAGCGAATCGCCAGATCCAACCCCTCATGTACCAGATCGAGCTGGCGGTTGCTCAGTTCGATATCGATGCGCAGCTGCGGATACAGGCCCATGAATCGCGTCACCAGCGGCACGATAAAGCGTTCGCCATACGCGACGGCGCAGGTCATGCGCAGCATGCCTTTCGGTTCGCTGGTCAGATCGCCGACGGCGCGCAATGCTTCCTCGCGACCGTCCTGCAAGCGTTGGCAATGTTGCAGAAAGGTCTGCCCGGCCTCGGTCAGCGTCACCCGACGGGTACTGCGATAGAGCAGGCGCGTCTGTAAGCGTTCTTCCAGCCGTACGATTTGTCGACTGATGTGCGAGGACGAAACCCCGAGACGTTCGGCGGCGGCAGTGAACTGGCTGCATTCAGCAACGGCGACGAACTCGTCGATGCCTTCCCAGCGATTTTCGGACATCGGGATTATCCCTGTGTGGCAATAATGTTTTGCTTTTGTCCGGATTATTCATCGTAAAGCTATGTATTACACTCCTTGTCTGGTTTTTTATTCATTGGATTCACTGGAGAGTCAGCATGATCAAGTCGCGCGCCGCCGTTGCCTTCGAGGCCAAGAAGCCGCTGGAAATCGTAGAAGTCGATGTCGCCATGCCCAAGGCCGGTGAAGTTTTGCTGCGCGTAGTCGCTTCCGGTGTTTGCCACACTGACGCTTACACCCTGTCCGGTGCAGATCCGGAAGGCATCTTCCCGTCGATCCTCGGCCACGAAGGCGGCGCCATCGTTGAAGCCATCGGCGAGGGCGTGACTTCGGTTGCCGTAGGCGATCACGTTATTCCGCTGTACACCCCGGAATGCGGACAGTGCAAATTCTGCAAGTCGGGCAAGACCAACCTGTGTCAGGCGATTCGCGCGACTCAAGGCAAAGGCTTGATGCCGGACGGTACTTCGCGTTTTTCCTACAAGGGCGAAACGATTTTCCACTACATGGGCACGTCGACCTTTTCGGAGTACACCGTGTTGCCGGAAATCTCCGTGGCCAAGATTTCCAAGGATGCACCGCTGGAAAAGGTCTGCCTGCTCGGCTGCGGCGTCACCACCGGTATCGGTGCCGTGCTCAACACCGCCAAGGTCAAACCGGGTGACACCGTGGCCATCTTCGGTCTGGGCGGCATCGGTCTGTCAGCGGTGATCGGCGCTGTTAAAGCCAAGGCTGCGCGCATCATCGCCATCGACATCAACCCGGCCAAGTTCGAGATCGCCAAGCAACTCGGCGCCACCGACTGCGTGAACCCGAAGGACTTCGATCGTCCGATCCAGGAAGTGATCGTCGACATGACCGATGGCGGCGTCGACTTCTCCTTTGAGTGCATCGGCAACGTGCAACTGATGCGCGCCGCCCTTGAGTGCTGCCACAAAGGTTGGGGTGAGTCGGTCATCATCGGTGTCGCCGGTGCCGGTCAGGAAATCTCTACCCGTCCGTTCCAGTTGGTCACCGGTCGCGTCTGGCGCGGTTCGGCGTTCGGCGGCGTGCGCGGCCGTACCGAGTTGCCGAGCTACGTCGACATGGCTCAGAGCGGCGAGATTCCGCTGGATACTTTCATCACCCACACCATGGGTCTGGAAGACATCAACAAGGCCTTCGACCTGATGCACGAAGGCAAGAGCATCCGTACCGTCATTCATTTCTAAAAGCAGCCCCAAGTTACAAGCTTCAAGCTGCAAGCAAAGGCGCTTTTGCCTTTTCTTGAAGCTCGAAGCTTGCCACTTGCAGCTGGGAGAATCCCCATGAGTCTGGAAAACATCTCCTGTCAGAAAAGTTTCGGCGGTTGGCACAAGCGTTATCGCCATCGCTCCGACGTGCTCGGTTGCGACATGGTGTTCGCCGTCTACCTGCCACCGCAAGCGGAGCAGGGCAGCAAGCTGCCGGTGTTGTACTGGTTGTCGGGCCTGACCTGCACCGATGAGAACTTCATGCAGAAGGCCGGCGCGATGCGCATGGCTGCCGAACTGGGTTTGATCATCGTTGCGCCGGACACCAGTCCGCGCGGTCCTGATGTGCCGGGCGATCCGGATGGCGCGTGGGATTTCGGCCTCGGCGCCGGGTTCTATCTGAATGCCACGCAGGAACCTTGGTCGCGCCACTATCGGATGCATGACTATGTCGTGCAGGAATTGCCTTCGCTGGTTGAAGCGCATTTCCCAGCTTCTGATAAACGCAGCATCAGCGGCCACTCGATGGGCGGCCACGGAGCGTTGGTCTGCGCATTGCGAAATCCAGGGCGCTATCAATCGGTGTCGGCGTTCTCGCCGATCAACAACCCGATGGATTGCCCATGGGGTCAAAAAGCGTTCTCGCGTTACCTGGGCGAAGATCGTTCGAAGTGGAAAGAGTGGGATGCCTGTGCGCTGATCGCCGAAGTGGACGAAAAACTGCCGCTGCTGGTCGATCAAGGCGATCGCGACGACTTCCTCGCCACTCAGCTCAAACCTGAAGCCTTGCAACAAGCGGCAAAACAAGCGGGCCATCCGCTGACATTGCGCCTGCAACCGGGCTACGACCACAGCTATTTCTTCATCTCAAGCTTCATAGACGACCACTTGCAGCATCACGCACGCGCCCTGCGCGGTTAATGCAGGTAGAATCACGCCCTGACAAAAATCGGGGCGTTTTTTTTATGCGTATTGGCCACGGCTATGATGTGCACCGTTTCGCTGAAGGCGATTTCATCACTCTGGGCGGCGTGCGCATTGCACACAGCTTCGGGCTGCTCGCTCATTCCGACGGTGACGTCCTGCTGCACGCCTTGAGCGATGCCTTGCTCGGCGCTGCGGCGCTGGGTGATATCGGCAAACACTTCCCGGACACCGACCCGCAATTCAAGGGCGCCGACAGCCGTGCGCTGCTGCGGCATGTGGTCGCACTGATCCACGCCAAAGGCTGGAAAGTCGGCAACGTCGACAACACCATCGTTGCCCAGGCGCCGAAAATGGCCCCGCATATCGAATCGATGCGCGCGCTGATCGCGGCGGATCTTCAAGTTGAGTTGGATCAAGTGAACGTGAAAGCTACCACCACCGAAAAGCTTGGCTTTGTCGGTCGCGAAGAAGGCATTGCCGTGCACTCCGTTGCCTTGTTGCTGCGCGCATGAATGAACTGCAATTGCTCGGCCCACGGGCCTATGGCGAACCCCTCGGCAGTGCGGTACTGAAAGCCATCGCTGAAGATTTTCAGGTCGATGAAGTCCTCGATATCCCGTTTAGCGGCGACGGTGAACACCTGTGGATCTGGGTCGAGAAACGCGGCCTCAACACTGAAGAAGCCGCACGGCGTATCGCCAAGGCCGCCGGCGTGCCATTGCGCACCGTCAGCTATGCCGGCCTCAAGGATCGTCAGGCGCTGACCCGCCAATGGTTCAGCGTGCAATTGCCGGGCAAGGCCGATCCGGACCTGTCGGCGGCGGAAAACGACACGCTGAAAATCCTCAAGACCACTCGCCACAAGCGCAAGCTGCAACGCGGCGCGCATTCGGCCAATGGTTTCACCTTGCGCCTGACTCAGTTCACTGGCGACAGAGACGCGATTGAACAGCGTCTGCAACTGATCGCCAAGCAAGGCATCCCCAATTATTTCGGCGCCCAGCGTTTCGGCCATGACGGCGGCAACGTCGTTGATGCGCGTGCGTGGGCGGCGCGCAAAGCCTTGCCGGAGCAGCGCAATGTGCGTTCGCGCCTGCTCTCTACCGCGCGCAGCTTCCTGTTCAACAAAGTACTGGCGGCGCGTGTTGCCGATGGTACTTGGCAAAAAGCTCAGGTCGGCGATTTGCTGGCGTTCACCGACAGCCGTAGTTTTTTTCCGGCCGGTGAAGCTGAATGCAGCGACCCGCGTCTGGCGATTCTCGATCTGCACCCGACCGGTCCGCAGTGGGGCGAAGGTGACTCGCCGACCGCGGGCGTTGTCCATGATCTGGAGCAGGCGATTGCCGCCGATGAAGCAGAGCTGCGCGATTGGTTGATTAACGCCGGTATGAGTCACGAACGTCGCATCCTGCGGCTGCCCATTGGCGGGTTGACGTGGCATTATCCCCAGCCTGACATTCTGCAACTGGAATTCGTCCTCCCGGCCGGATGCTTCGCTACCGTATTGGTGCGCGAACTCGTTGATCTGGTGCCGGTGGGGCAGACGGACAGCCCATGCGTATTCTGATTTCTAACGACGATGGGGTAACCGCACCCGGTCTTGCCGCGCTTTATGCTGCGCTGGCGGATTACACCGAGTGCGTGGTTATCGCCCCGGAGCAGGACAAAAGCGGCGCCAGCAGTTCGCTGACGCTCGACCGTCCGCTGCACCCGCAATATCTGGCCAACGGCTTTATCAGCCTTAATGGCACACCGACCGACTGCGTGCACCTGGGCCTTAATGGCTTGCTGGAGCGCGAGGCGGACATGGTGGTCTCCGGGATCAACCTCGGCGCCAACCTGGGTGATGACGTGTTGTATTCCGGCACCGTCGCGGCAGCGCTCGAAGGGCGCTTCCTCGAGCGTCCGTCATTTGCCTTTTCGCTGGTCTCGCGGCAGGTGGATAATCTGCCGACGGCGGCGTACTTTGCGCGCAAACTGGTCGAGGCCCATGCCGGGCTCGATCTGCCGCCGCGCACGGTACTCAACGTGAACATTCCCAATCTGCCCATCGATCACATTCGTGGTATCCAGCTGACTCGACTCGGTCATCGCGCCCGCGCGGCGGCGCCGATGAAAGTGGTCGATCCGCGTGGCAAGGCCGGTTACTGGATTGCCGCTGCCGGCGATGCCGAAGATGGCGGTCCGGGTACGGACTTTCATGCGGTGATGCAGGGCTACGTTTCCATCACGCCGTTGCAGCTCGATCGCACCTTCAATGACGCCTTCAGAAGTCTCGACGGCTGGCTGGAGGGACTGCGCTGATGGCCCGTGAACACGAAGACAGGCTGCGCAGCGGCATCGGCATGACCTCGCAGCGTACCCGTGAGCGTCTGATCCAGCGCCTGTACGAAGAAGGCGTGTCCAACGCCAAGGTACTGGAAGTGATTCGGCGTACGCCGCGTCATCTGTTCGTCGATGAAGCGCTGGCACATCGCGCTTACGAGGACACGGCGCTGCCGATCGGCAATAACCAGACCATTTCCCAGCCTTATATGGTGGCGCGCATGAGCGAGCTGCTGCTGGAGGCGGGGCCGCTGGATAAAGTGCTGGAGATCGGCACTGGTTCCGGTTACCAGACCGCCGTGTTGTCGCAACTGGTTGAGCGAGTGTTCTCGGTCGAGCGCATCAAGGTGCTGCAAGATCGTGCCAAGGAACGTTTGGTCGAACTGAACCTGCGCAACGTGGTGTTCCGTTGGGGCGATGGCTGGGAAGGCTGGCCGGCGCTGGCGCCGTATAACGGCATCATCGTCACCGCCGTGGCCACGGATGTACCGCAAGCCTTGCTCGATCAATTGGCTCCGGGCGGGCGTATGGTGATTCCGGTGGGCTCGGGAGAAGTGCAGCAATTGTTGCTGATCGTGCGTGAGGAAAACGGCTTTTCGCGGCATGTTCTGGGGGCTGTTCGTTTCGTTCCGTTGCTCAATGGGCCGCTGGCCTGAGCATTTGTTTACGCGCGCTGAATTCCTTTCGTTCGCCTGTGTCTTACTCCGGCAGCGATGGTTTAAACGCAGCAGACTGTCCACTTGCAAACGTGTGCGCGACGCGATTTCGCTTCATTAAAGGTAAAGCCGATTCGGCCCGTTATACTTGCGACACCTGATGCCGGCATCCGGCATTTCACATTTTTCAGCCACCACAAAGGGAGCGGCGGGTGAGTCTCACAGTCATTGCGCAGCGTATGGGTAACACGAGCTTTCAGCGCCTGGTGACTGGCCTTGTCTTGAGCACCTTGCTGGTCGGTTGCTCCAGCACCAAATCGAGCAATGTCCGGGTGGTCGATCGCAACAGCGCGGTGGCCCAGCGTCCTACGGTGACGACCGGGCAGTATGTAGTCCGTCCCGGAGATACGATGTTTTCGATCGCATTTCGCTACGGCTGGGACTACAAAGCCCTCGCTGCCCGGAACAATATTCCTACGCCGTATACGATCCATCCGGGTCAGACAATTCGCTTCGATGGCCGTACCGGTTCAACGCCGACGGCGGTGGTGAGCAACAGCAGTTCTTCGCCTTCTTCGTCGAGCAAAACCACGGTAATCCGGCGTCAGGCAAATGGCACGACGACCACCACAACCACGGGTTCTGCTGGCAGTTCTGCGGGCGTTGCACCGTCCGTCGCCAACAAGCAGGCACCTGCTCCACTGCCTCCTGCAGGCCCGGCCCCGACCGGCTGGGGATGGCCATCTAATGGCATTCTGATTGGAAAATTCTCTTCAAACGGTAGTTTGAATAAAGGAATTGATATCGCCGGAGATTTGGGACAGCCTGTTTTAGCTGCGTCTGATGGGACGGTGGTATACGCCGGGAGTGGCTTAAGGGGCTACGGCGAATTAGTCATCATCAAACACAGCGAAACCTACGTCAGTGCCTACGGCCATAACCGCAGGCTGTTGGTTCGGGAGGGACAGCAGGTCAAGGTCGGACAGACAATTGCCGAAATGGGGTCAACGGGTACAGACCGGGTGAAACTGCATTTTGAGATTCGCCGCCAAGGTAAACCTGTGGATCCGTTGCAGTTCCTGCCAAGACGTTGATTTGTAAGCCAGCCTGTTCCGTCGCGTAGAGGGGACAGGCTCCAGCGCTGCCAAGGATAAAGGCGTCGCTTGAGCTTGGGGTCGAACTCACCAAAGGACTATAACAATGGCTCTCAGTAAAGAAGTGCCGGAGTTTGACATCGACGATGAGGTTCTCCTTATGGAGGCCGGCATCGATTCGGAATCTTCGATGTCGAATGATGAAGGGGCTGCTCCACCTTCCGTTCGTTCCAAATCCAAACACTCCGCTTCACTTAAACAACATAAGTACATCGATTACACGCGTGCACTTGATGCCACGCAGTTGTATCTCAACGAAATCGGTTTTTCCCCATTGCTCTCCCCGGAGGAAGAAGTTCATTTTGCGCGCTTGTCGCAAAGTGGCGATCCGGCCGGGCGCAAGCGCATGATTGAAAGTAACCTGCGGCTGGTGGTAAAAATCGCCCGGCGTTACGTCAATCGGGGGCTGTCGCTGCTGGATCTGATCGAAGAGGGCAACCTCGGGCTGATCCGGGCGGTGGAAAAGTTCGATCCCGAGCGCGGCTTCCGCTTCTCGACCTACGCGACCTGGTGGATTCGTCAGACCATCGAGCGCGCGATCATGAATCAGACCCGGACCATTCGGTTGCCGATCCATGTGGTCAAGGAGCTCAACGTGTACCTGCGGGCTGCACGGGAGCTGACGCAAAAACTCGACCACGAACCTTCACCCGAAGAAATCGCCAACCTGCTGGAAAAACCGGTGGGGGAGGTCAAGCGCATGCTGGGCCTGAACGAGCGGGTTTCTTCGGTCGACGTCTCGCTGGGTCCGGATTCGGATAAAACCCTGCTGGACACCCTCACCGATGATCGCCCGACTGATCCTTGTGAACTGCTGCAGGATGACGACCTGTCGCAGAGCATCGATCAATGGCTGTCGGAGCTGACCGACAAGCAGCGCGAAGTGGTTGTACGCCGCTTCGGCCTGCGCGGTCATGAGAGCAGTACGCTGGAAGATGTAGGCCTGGAGATCGGCCTGACCCGGGAACGGGTACGGCAGATCCAGGTGGAGGGCCTCAAGCGCCTTCGTGAAATCCTCGAGAAGAATGGCCTGTCGAGCGAGTCGCTGTTTCAGTAAGCGCCTCACACGTCCGCCCGCAAAAAGCCCCGACTGGTTCGGGGCTTTTTGTTGGCCTGGATTTGTTGGCTATCTCTTGCATCCCTGTTAACTGCCGGACGTACGGTCGGCAATTCCATCGTTTGTAGTCTCGCGCTGTAAGCCTTGGCTTACTCTTTCGTAAGTGTTCACTATTTTTACAAGACGGCAGACGTCGATTAGCTTCGGTGTTCTTATTTAACTTATTGATTTATATATTTATTTTTTAATGTGAAGTGCTTATTACAGCGCTTCTGCGGTCTCCGTGCCGATTGCTCTGGCCGGGGAATTCTCTAGTATCTGGGTTGTGTCGACGGACAGACACGCCCTTCAAGGAAGAGGGGAATGGACATCGCAGGACGCGATTCATCAGGACGATGAAAAGGAATACAGGGAATAGGGAAAAAATGTGGGCGGGTCATACCGCCCCTTTTTTTTGCCCGCAGAAAAGCAAAATGCGGAAAGCAAAAAGGCCCGCAAGGGGCCTTTTCATTCGAGCGCGTGGCAGATCAGCGTTCGAGGTCTTTGATCTTGCCTTTGACGCCATCCCACTCTTCGGCATCCGGCAGCGATTCTTTCTTCTCGGTGATGTTCGGCCAGATTTCAGCCAGATCAACGTTCAGTTGAATGAACTCCTGCATCTCTTCCGGAACTTCGTCCTCGGAGAAGATAGCTACAGCCGGGCATTCCGGTTCGCACAGGGCGCAGTCGATGCACTCATCCGGGTGAATCACCAGGAAGTTCGGGCCTTCGTAAAAGCAGTCCACCGGACAGACTTCTACGCAGTCGGTGTACTTGCACTTGATGCAGTTGTCGGTGACGACGAAGGTCATTTCTAATTTTCTCCTCAGGCGGCGGCAGCGTTGCCCCTTCACGGTTGGGGTCGCCAGGTTCGGGAGCGATATCTGCTGGCCAGGCTATTAGCCAGCAGCATCCCAAACCGCGCGAGATTCTAACAGCTTGAAGCCGTTTGCGTTATATCCGCTTCTTCAGTGCTTATATCCGGTTCTTCAGTGCATAGAGCATTTCGAGCGCACGACGCGGGGTCAGGTCATCCAGATCCAGTTTAGCCAGCTCATCAAGCACGGGGTGCGGCAGGCTGGCGAACATGTCGCTTTGTTGTGGCGTCGCCGGTTTGCCCTTGGCGGCGGGTTTCGGCGCTTCATGCGGCAAAGCGGTTTCTTCCAGTCGGCTCAGGTGCTCGCGGGCACGCACGATCACTTCGCTCGGCACACCGGCCAGTTGCGCTACTGCCAGACCGTAACTCTGACTGGCAGGGCCGGGCAGCACGTGGTGCAGGAACACGATGCGTTCGTTGTGCTCGGTGGCGTTGAGGTGGACGTTGGCCACCAGTGGCTCAGCTTCCGGCAACACGGTCAGTTCGAAGTAGTGCGTAGCGAACAGCGTATAGGCGCGCAAATGAGCCAGGCGCTCGGCTGCAGCCCAGGCCAGCGACAGGCCGTCAAAAGTGCTGGTGCCGCGACCGACTTCGTCCATCAGCACCAGGCTGCGCTCGGTGGCGTTGTGCAGGATGTTGGCGGTTTCGCTCATTTCGACCATGAAGGTCGAACGGCCACCCGCGAGGTCATCGCTGGAGCCGATACGGGTGAAGATGCGGTCGACCAGCGACAGTTCGCAACTGGCTGCCGGTACGAAGCTGCCGATATGCGCCAGCAGCACGATCAGTGCGGTTTGGCGCATGTAGGTGGATTTACCGCCCATGTTCGGGCCGGTGATCACCAGCATGCGCGTGTTGTCATCGAGGCTCAGGTCGTTGGCCACGAACGGCGTGGTCAGCACTTGCTCGACCACCGGGTGACGACCCTGGGAGATGCGCATGCACGGCTCGCTGACGAAGCGCGGGCAGTTCAGGTCGAGGTTCAGCGCACGCTCGGCAAGGTTGCTCAACACGTCGAGTTCGGCCAGCGCACCGGCGGTGTCCTGCAGCGGTGGCAACTGGCTGATCAGGTCCTCCAGCAGCGCTTCGTACAGCATCTTCTCGCGGGCGAGGGCGCGGCTCTTGGCCGACAGCGCCTTGTCTTCGAATTCTTTCAGCTCAGGCGTTATGAAGCGTTCGGCACCTTTCAGCGTCTGGCGACGGATGTAATCCGCCGGGGCGGATTCGGCCTGCTTGCTCGGCAGTTCGATGAAGTAGCCGTGAATGCGGTTGTAGCCGACTTTCAGATGGCTCAGGCCGGTGCGGGCTTTCTCGCGGGCTTCGAGATCGATGAGGAACTGACCGGCGTTTTCGCTCAGCGATTGCAGTTCATCGAGTTCGCTGTCGTAACCGGTTTTCAACACGCCGCCGTCACGGATTACCGCCGGCGGGTTATCGATGATGGCTTTCTCCAGCAGCGCCGCCAGTTCCGGGTAAGTGCTGGTGGTGGTCGCCAGACCTTGCAGGTGCGGCGCTTCCAGATCGGTCATCGCCACTTGCAGTTCAGGCAGTGCGCCAAGGGCGTCGCGCAGCCGGGCAAGGTCACGAGGACGCGCGTTGCGCAGGCCGATTCGCGCGAGAATTCGCTCGATGTCGCCGATTTCCTTGAGCTGTGGTTGCAGCTTTTCGAAACGGTAGCGATCAAGCAGGCAAGTGATCGAGGTCTGGCGCGCCAGCAATACCGTCAGATCGCGCAACGGGCGATTCAACCAACGGGTCAGCAAGCGGCTGCCCATGGCGGTCTGGCAGCGATCGACCACCGATTGCAGGGTATTGTCGCGGCCACCGGCGAGGTTGGTGTCGAGTTCAAGATTGCGGCGGCTCGCACCGTCCAGCACCACGGTGTCATCCAGGCGTTCGTGGCGCAGGCTGCGCAGATGGGGCAGGGCGGTGCGCTGGGTTTCCTTGGCGTAGGCCAACAGGCAACCGGCAGCGCCGATGGCCAGGGTCAGGTTCTCGCAGCCAAAGCCCTTCAGGTCTTGGGTGGAGAACTGCTGGCAAAGGCTTTTCAGTGCTGAGTCACGCTCGAAATCCCACGGCGCACGACGACTGACGCCACGGCGTTTTTCCGCTGGCAGGTCCCTCGGCCAGTCATCCGGGATCAGCAACTCAACCGGATTGATCCGCTCCAGTTCCGCGAGCAGGTTCTCCCAGCCTTTGATTTCCGACACGCTGAAACTGCCGCTGGTGATGTCCAGCACGGCCAGACCGAACAGGCGCTCGTCACCCAGCAGGGCGGCAATCAGGTTGTCGCGGCGCTCATCGAGCAGCGCCTCATCACTGACCGTCCCAGGGGTGAGGATGCGCACTACCTGACGTTCCACCGGGCCTTTGCTGGTTGCCGGGTCGCCGACCTGCTCGCAGATCACCACCGACTCGCCAAGCTTCACCAGCTTCGCCAGATAGCCTTCAGCCGCGTGGTAAGGAATGCCACACATCGGAATCGCCTGCCCCGCCGACTGCCCGCGCGCGGTCAGCGTGATGTCGAGCAACTTGGCCGCCTTCTTCGCGTCTTCGTAGAAGATCTCGTAGAAGTCGCCCATGCGGTAGAACATCAGCTGATCCGGGTGCTGATTCTTCAGGCGCCAGTACTGCTGCATCATCGGAGTGTGGGAGGACAGGTCGGAGACGGCTTTATTCATCGGATTGTCAGGCAACTCGTTAAAAGATGTAGGGCAAAAGCGGGGGCATCAGCCAGGCTTTCGCGCGATGGGCGCAAGGTTACCATGGGCGGTCTGCCGGACGCAGGCATCGCAGCCGGGTGACGGTTTTCTTCACCGAAAGGTGTATTTATGCACGATTTATGCAAATCAGCATTTGTCTTCATTAAAAACTTCAAGCACTATGCGCGTTATGCAAAAACGCAACGTAGCCTCCGTCTTAAGAGCACTGCTCGACCAGCACGGGATCTCCCCCACGGAGCTCCACCGTCGCACCGGCGTGCCTCAATCCACTCTCTCGCGGATCCTCAGCGGGAAGATCGTCGATCCCTCGGATAAACACATCTCGAAGATCGCCGAGTACTTCGCCGTGAGCACCGATCAATTGCGCGGGCGCGCAGATGTCGCGCCGTCGGCCGGAGCCGCGCGTGATGACGTACACGCGGAACTCAAGGACATAATGCTGTGGGACGACGATACGCCGGTCGATGATGACGAAGTATCGGTGCCGTTCCTTCGCGAGGTTGAATTGGCAGCAGGATCAGGAAGATTCGTCATCGAAGAGAGCGAGCGCTCTAGCCTGCGCTTCGGCAAGCGTAGCCTGCGCCATAACGGCGTGCAGTTCGATCAGGCCAAATGCGTGACAGTGCGCGGCAACAGTATGCTACCGGTGTTGCGTGATGGCGCCACCGTTGGTGTGAATGCGGGCAAGTGCGGGATCGGCGACATCATTGATGGCGACCTGTACGCGATCAATCACAACGGCCAGTTGCGCGTGAAGCAACTCTATCGCCTGCCGACCGGCATTCGTCTGCGCAGCTTCAATCGCGATGAGCATCCGGACGAAGACTACAGCTTCCAGGAAATCCAGGAAGAGCAGATCGTCATCCTCGGTCACGTCTTCTGGTGGGGCATGTACGCCCGCTAACCACACCGACTTCAGATAAGCCCGCCAATCGGCGGGTTTTTTTTCGCCTTGATGAAACCGCCAAACCCTTGAGTTGCGGGGCTCCCATGCATCTGTGCATTTCAAATGCATAAATAAATGCATTTGCGCATTGACTGGATATGCATACATGCATATCCTTGCCACCAAGCCGCTCGACAAAGCGGCTGGCAAGAAAGCTCTTTAGTTCCACAAGAACAGGCAGCGATGAACCGGCCTCAACGGTTCAGAGGGTTGGCAACTGACCCGGGTGTGCAGCGTAAAGCACCAGAAGCAGTTATCCGGCGGGCAGGGACCGCGGTCGGAAAAACAATTTGAATGGACTCGTACCGCGCCAGTAGCGCCGAACAGTCAACTTCCTTCTTGGACACAGGATTTGAAGGAAGGCGAAGGAGCGCATTACTGAAAAGCCCGGTGCATCGCCGCCGGGCTTTTTGGAATGCCTACCGGAAGTTTTCACGCCACTCACCTGAAATGACCACACATTGAGGAATACCCGATGAATCTCTACGCATTGGTTGAATACAACAAAGTTGTCCAATTGAAGGAAAGCGAAGTCCGTCCTGATGCACCTGCTTCGCCAACGTCGGTATGGGTCGATGTAACCGGTAGTACAGACATGCGCGTGGGTTGGGGGGCGACGTTCAATGGCATCTGGTTATTCTCGCCGCCCACGGATGAAGACTTGCGTAACGAAGCGGAACAACAGAAATGGCAACTGCTGAATACGGGCGCCAACTGGCTGCTGCTCAACTCGCTTCAGTTCAAAGTTGATCTCGGTATCGCCACAACGCAAGACCAGGCTCGATTGCTGACTCACAAGCAGTATTGCATTGACGTCAGCGACATCGATAAGCAGCCGGGTTATCCGGCAAACATCGTCTGGCCGGTAGCGCCGTACTGACAAACACACCAAGCCATTTCGCTCAAGAATTAGCCAAAAAGGAAATTTGAATGAATCGTTATGCACTCACAATTACGGCCATGGGTTACACCGTGGTTCTACAAGTAGTGGACATTGATGGCGAGGCGCCAGCCGTACCGGTAGGTGAACCAAGTGCTTCATGGCGCGATGTCACCGGTAACGAAACCGTTCAAGCGGGAATGAAACTGGTGTGGGGGCCTTCTGGAAATGAATTTGTTGAAACGACGGTTCCGGAGCAGCAGTTGTTTACGAGCGGTCGCATAGAACTCCGGTTGGACGACGCAACACGCTGGCTGAAATTCAACCCTTTGCAATACAAGTTGGACCTCGGTATCGCCACTGCGGCTGATGAAGCCACATTGGTAGCCTACAAGCAGTACTTCATCGCTGTCGGCGAAGTGAAAAACCAGAACACATTTCCAATCATCAACTGGCCGGCCGCGCCCTTCTGATCGCCATTTTCAAAACCTGTCTGCGGGAGCGCATTACTGAAAAGCCCGGGCCACAGCGCCGGGCTTTTTGGAATGCCTGCCTGAGAGAAACCGATTGAACCCAACACATACCCTTCATCCATCACACCAGGAGGCGTGACATGACAAACGAGCAACAAGCGTTGGCGGACATGCCGATCTGGCTGGTCATCCTTCTTGCCGTCGTCGGCGGGGTGTCCGGCGAAATGTGGCGCGCCGACAAGGAGGGCGCACGTGGCTGGCCGCTGCTGCGCCGTCTGGCCCTGCGCTCCGGCGCCTGCATGATCTGCGGCGTGTCGGCGATCATGTTGCTGTATGCCGCCGGCATGTCGATCTGGGCGGCTGGCGCGTTCGGTTGCCTGACAGCGATGGCTGGCGCCGACGTCGCCATCGGGTTGTACGAACGCTGGGCCGCCAAGCGCATCGGCGTCTGCGACGTCCCGCCGCGCGACCAACCTTAACCCTGACTGTTTGTCCATGCCGCCCTTTGGGCGGCAGGACTGCGCGTGGACGATCGAAAAGGAGGTCATGTATGCCCACACCGATCCAGCAGCCGTCGCAACTGTTCACAGCCATCGCGACGACGCTGCGCAACACTGCCGGACTCAACCTCAACGTCGGCAATCACGATGATTTCACTGCGCCGGGCGATCAGGCCTGGGTGTTGATCGACTTCGACCGGAATGGGACTGGAGTGCGCGCCGCTGACGGACGAATTGCGCATGCCATGACGTTGTCCCTGCAAGTCATTCCGGCCCTTTCTGCCAGCGCATTTGCAGCATGCGATCTGACCGCTGTGCTGAAAAACCTGATCACCGACAACGGCTGGAACTTGCCCGGTGATCAATGCGATCTGCCAGTGAATATCGATGGCTTGCCGTCATTACTCATTCGCGCCGATCAGCAATACAAAGCCTGGACGCTGACGTTCAGCCAGACTCTTTACCTCGGCCCGACCTTGCTCGACGATCCGCTGGGCATCCCGAAATTCGCCCGCACCTGGGAAGTCAGCAACATCGACGACCCCGACCAATACACCACGCTGGAGGCCTGACCGATGTTCGACGCATTACTGCGTATGCAGCTGGGTCCGATCATCGAACGCCTGGCCGAAATGGAAGCGGAAATCGACGACCTGCACCGCCGTGCTGAAAGCTTCTGCCGCATCGGCATTTGCCAGAGCGTCGACGCTGCGAGCAACACCTGTCAGGTCAGTCACGGTGGTTTGCTGACGCCGGCCATCAAGTTTTTCAACCCCAGCGCCGGCGCACAAAGCGAGTCGCGGATTCCAACAGTGGGTGAACAGTGTCTGTTGTTCAACTACGGCAGCGGCGAAAGCGGCGCGCAATCTGTGGCGCTGTTCGGTCTGAACAGTGATCGTTTTCCACCCACCGCCACCGTACCGACGCTGACCCGCCGAGTGCATGTCGATGGCAGCGAAAGCGGTTACGACGACGCCTCGCACACTCTGCACTGGCAAAACGGCCCGGCAGCCTTCAGCGGTTCGCGCGAATCGCTGGAGCTGAGCATCGGCCCGGCCCGGTTAGCGATGACACCACAACTGATCACCCTGCAACTCGGTGCAGTCGGCCTGACCATTGACGCTTCGGGCGTGCACTTCAGCGGCCCATTGGTCGATCACCAGGGCCGCGTCATCAGCCCCTGATTCAAGAGCCTCCCATGATCGGAATCGATAGAGACAGCGGGGCCACGGTCGACGACTGGCTGCAGTTTGTGCAGCGCGCGACCCGGGCCCTGACTACGCCGCTGGGCACCCGGCAAAAAAGGCCCCTGTATGGCTCGTTGATCCCCACGCTGCTGGGGCAGAACCTCGGTGACGACGTTCTGCTTCTAGCCCAGAGCTACGCGGCGCAAGCCTTCTACAACAAGCAAAACGGCATTGACGATTTTCAGCCGCAAGTGATCGTCGCCAGTCGTCAGGGTGCCGGCCTGTTGTTGCGGTTCGCCGGTACCTGGAAAAACCGTCAACAAACCTTCGAGGTCGTGACATGAGCATGTTGATCCCCGGCCAGAACCAATTGGCCGAACCCGCGCTGATCACCGTTGAAGCCTTCGAAGACCTGCTCGCCGAATTCAAGGCTTTTGTCATTGAATACGTCGGCGCGCGCTCGCCGGACAGTGCCGCGAAACTCACGACCAGCCTGGACAACGAAAGCGAACTGCTGACCTTGGCGCTTGAAGCTTTCTGTGTGCGGCTGCAAACCCACGAGCGCAAATACAACGCTCGCATCAAACAGATGCTGGCGTGGTGGGCGACTGGCAGCAACCTTGATGCGCGGCTGGCGGACATGGGCCTTGAGCGGCAGTTGCTTGATCCCGGCGACCCCGCAGCATTTCCGCCGGTGCCAGCGATCTACGAAAGTGACGACGACGCCCGCCTGCGTTATTACCTGGCGCCACACGCCCCGGCGGCGGGCTCGCGGATGCAGTATCGCCGCGAAGTTTTCACCCTTGGCGAGCGTCCCACGGTGCAGGTCGAATCCACCGAGGCAGGTGTGGTGAACGTCACTTACACCTTCGACCCGGACGGTCTCGCTGCGCAGGTCAAGGATGGCAATGCTCGGCGTACCGCGCCGGGCGAGGTGCAGGTCACAGTGCTGTCCCGCGACGACGATGGCACGCCTTCCCAGGCATTGCTTGACGGCGTTCGTCAGCACTTCGCACGGCCTGATGTACGACCGGAAACCGACCTTGTCATGGTCAAGGCAGCCGATATTCAGCGCTACAAGATTCGCGTGGTCGCCAAGATCAATTCCGGCCCCGATTCGGGCCTGACCAAAGTCGCCGCGCAACAACAATTGCAGGCTTACGCTGACAGTTGCCATCGTCTCGAAGGTCGGGTTGATCCGAGCTGGATCGACTACACGCTGCACAGTGCCGGCGCCGTGCAATTGCAGATTCTCGAACCGCTGGCGCCGATCGTGACTACGGCGTTTCAAGCGCCGTATTGCACGGCGGTCGAGGTTGAGGTGCTGACGCTATGAGTGAGAAAACTCAGCGTCCGACGCTGCTGCCGGCCAACAGCTCGGCACTCGAACGAGGCCTGGATCTGGGCTTTGGCGCACTGCTTGATCGCATCGCGCCGCCGTTCCCCGAACTGATGAACCCGAGCGAAACACCGGTCGCATTCTTGCCTTATCTGGCAGCGGATCGCGGTGTCGCCGAATGGAGCACCGCCGCACCGGAAGCGGAAAAACGCCTGACCGTTGAACTGGCCTGGCCTACCGCGCGTCAGGCCGGCACTCGCAAGGCGCTGGAAAACGCCGCCAAGGGTTTGCAATTGCGCCCGGAAATCCGCGCCTGGTACGAACAGACGCCGCCCGGTGCGCCTTACAGCTTTTCCGTACGAGCCTTCAGCGACCAACCCTACAGCGAAGAAATCGACGCCCGTCTCGACCGACGTCTGGCCGATGCCAAGAGCGAACGGGATGTGCTGACGGTCTCGGTTGGCTTGAGCGCTTTCGGCAATCACGTCATCGGCGCCGCGACGTTCTGTGGCGAGCTGACCACGGTTTATCCAGTGTTCATCGAAGGGCTCGAAACCTCGGGAGAGGCGTTCATGGCTGCCGGCATGTACACCGTCGAAACATCCACAATTTATCCTCAGGGGGCCTGAATGGCTGACTATTACACCCTGCTTACCAACGCAGGGATTGCCTACGAAACAGCGTGCAAGGCTGCGGGCACGCCGATCAAGCTGACACAGATTTCCGTCGGCGATGGCGGCGGCTCGGTCTACAATCCGGCCGCGACCGCCACCGCGCTGAAACGCGAAGTCTGGCGCGGGCCGCTCAATGCGCTGTTCCAGGACGAGAAGAACCCGAGCTGGCTGCTCGCCGAAGTGACCATTCCGCCGGATGTTGGCGGCTGGTATGTGCGGGAAGCGGGGCTGTGGACTGATACCGGGATTCTCTACGCCATCGTCAAATATCCGGAGTCGTTCAAGCCGGTGCTGGCGACGTCGGGTTCGGGTAAAGAGTTTTATATCCGCTCGATTTTCGAGACCAGCAATGCGTCCTTGGTGACGTTGTTGATTGATGACACCGTTGTTAAGGCCACGCGTGCCTGGGTCATGAGTTATCTCGCCGAAGAACTCGGCAAGCTGGATGGTAAGCAGTCGGTGCGTGTTGCGGCATCCACCAACATCGTGTTGAACGGTGCGCAGCAAATTGACGGCGTCGCAGTGATTGCTGGCGACCGCGTGCTTGTTGCGAACCAGACGCTGGCCAAGGACAACGGCCTGTGGATCGTCGGCAATGGCGACTGGGTGAGGGCAACGGATGCCAATAGCAGCGCCAAGGTCACACCGGGGCTGACAGTGATGGTGGAGGAGGGCACGGCGAGCGGTGATTCGCTGTGGCACCTCACCACCAATGCGCCGATTACCCTCGGCACGACTGCGCTGACGTTCAAGATGCTGGCCGGTCGCACCGGGATTGCTGCCGGGACTTACAAGAGTTTGACGGTTGATGAATATGGTCGGGCGACTGCCGGCGCCAACCCCAATACGTTGGCCGGGTTCGGGATCACTGATGCCCTTGGAATCAACGCAACGGCAGTCGCGTCTCGAAAGCTTGAAACACCTCGGAGTATTTCCGTCTCCGGCGCGGCGAGCGGTAGCGCGTCATTTGATGGATCGGCAAATGCCAACATATCCATAGCGTTTGCCGACTCAGGCGCTGCTGCCGGTACTTACACAAAGGTTACCGTTAACACTAAAGGTTTGGTGACAGGGGGATCAGCACTTTCCGCGACAGACATCCCGTTCCTTGACTGGTCGAAAATCGGCTCCGGCAAGCCGGCTACTCTCGCGGGTTACGGGATAACCGATGCCTACACCACAGCGGGTACCCAGGGCGTCGTCAATCAGGCCATTGCCGACTTCTCGACAACTAAAAACCTGGCCGCTCCGGCCTTTCTGAACGGGTTCTACGACGCGAACACTTCGCGCTATTGGACGGCTAACGGCAACTTGTATGTCTCAATCGACTTTGCCCGTGGAACCGCGATTGGTGGTCAATCAACTCTTTTGTGTGTTTTACCGCCCGGAGCGAGGCCTCGATTCAGATGTTGTGGTACCGGGGATTGGGTTACGTCGTCACCTTTGGCGTTTGGTTACCTCTCCTGGTCACTTGAAACCAACGGGAACCTCAGCATCGACCTGTCAGTGGGGGCGTCGGCTGGAGCTAGCGCCTACCAAGCTCAAATTCACCTCTGCACTCAACTAGCGTGAAGGCAAGCCATGTATTACATCTTGGATTCAAAAGGCGGATTTCTCTACTCCGACGCCAGTAATAAAAATTACTCTGACTGGACGCTCATTCCACTTCCCCAGCCTTGCTGGAACCCACGATTTACCGGAGCACGAGACAAGGAAACTGGGGAATGGACTGGCATGTGGGTGCAGGACGGAGAGCCAGTGCCGACCGCCGACGAGATTTGTTTGCGGATAGACACCTATGCTGACGAAATTCGGCGGCTCGTTGCCGGCGACCCATTGCGTGCTGTTGAGTATGAACGTGCTACTGCTGAGGCTCAGCAGTTCAAGGATGATGGCTATCCGGGTGATGCAGTGCCGCGTACGGTTGCTGCTTGGGCGATCACGGGTCGAACGCCACGTGAAGCCGCCGACAGTATGCTGGCTGAGGCCAGCCAATATGTGCAGGTGTTAAACCTTATCCGCGAGAATCGCCTGCAGGCGAAGGAGCAGATCAAACAGAAGATCGCAACGGGGTCCACTATGGAGGCTAAGCAAATTGCTGATGAAGCAATCATTGCGATTCAAGCAGCGGCGGCCGACGTTAGACCCGCAATAGGTTAACCATGAACTCCTGGTGGTCTATTCACGGGCCTCCCTAGATACCGCAGCGCTCCAATAAATGCCCTGAATCCGGGGTGTTTTTTTCCAAACCCAAACGCACTCAACACCCGCCAAGCCCCTCCCCAAGAGGGGCTTTCCCGTTTATGGAGAAACGAAAAATGGCAACCCGCCAAACCTACACCGTGCTCGTCCCATTCCCCACCGGCGGTGGGCACTGGTCGAGCATCGGTCAAGACCTTGATCTGCTCGACGTCGAGGCCAGTGCCTTGCACTTCGCCGGTCGACTGGAACTGAAAACCCCAACCACCCAGGCCAAAAAGGCCGCTGCCAAGAAGGCTGACTGACTATGGCTGAGGTTCTGAACTTCGAGCACAACGGCATTACCGTCAATGCCACCGAATCCCCCGAGGCCATGGGTGGCCTGGGTGACAACGTCATCGGCCTGGTCGGCACCGCGCCGAAAGCCGATCCGCTGATTCCGCGTAACGCACCGTTCCGCATCAACAGTTTCACCACCCACGCGCTGCTCGATCCGACCGGTTCGGAAGAGGGCACCCTGTACCACGCGGTTTACCAGATCCTCAAAGTGGTCAAGGTGCCGGTTTACGTGGTCATCGTCGAGGCGGGTGCGACCCCGGCCGACACCGTCAACAACGTGATCGGCGGCGTCGATCCACTGACCGGCCGCAAGCTCGGTCTGGCCGCGCTGGGCAGTGTCCCGGAAGACCTGACCATCATCGGCGCGCCGGGCTTCACCGGCACCAAAGCTGTGGCCAGCGAGTTCGCCTCGTTCGGCAAGCGCATCAAGGCCCGTGTGGTGCTGGATGGCAAGGACGCCTCGGTTGCCGATCAAGTGTTGTACAGCCAGGAACTCGGCGGCGCCGACCTCGGTTTCGACCGTTGCCTGGTGGTGCACAACATGCCGGCCGTGTACTCGAAAGCGGCGAAGAAAAACGTCTTCCTGTCGCCTTCCAGCCTGGCGATTGCCGCACTGGCCAAGGTCAAGCAGTGGGAGAGCCCGGGCAACCAGGTGACCTACGCCGAAGACGTTTCGCGGGTCGTTGAGTACAACATTCTCGACACCTCCACCGAAGGCGATCTGCTCAACCGCTACGGCGTCAGCTACTACGCCCGCACCGTGCTCGGCGGCTTCTCGCTGCTGGGCAACCGCTCGATCACCGGCAAGTTCATCAGCTACGTCGGCCTCGAAGATGCGATCAGCCGCAAGCTGGTCAAGGCCGGCCAGAAAGCCATGGCCAAGAACCTCACTAAGTCCTTCATGGATCAAGAGGTCAAGCGCATCAACGACTGGCTGCAAACCCTGGTCGCCGACGAAACCATCCCTGGCGGCAGCGTGTATCTGCACCCGGAACTGAACAGCGTCGAGAAGTACAAGAACGGCACCTGGTATGTGGTCATCGACTACGGCCGCTACGCGCCAAACGAACACATGGTTTATCAACTCAACGCCCGCGATGAAATCATCGAGCAGTTCCTGGAGGACGTTCTCTAATGTTTACCAACCGCGTAAGACAGGCCATCGCGGCCACCCTCCAAGGCCTGCCGTTGTCGGCGACTGTTGAAGAATTCACCCCGCCGAAAATTGATTTCGACATGGAAAGCATGACGGGCGGGCGTTTCATCGTCGAGGAGATGGCCAAGAGTGCAAAGCCGCTCAATGCGCAGATCAAATTGCAAGGCACCGGTGCTGAAGTGTTGCTGGCGATGGGCGTGAAACTGGGCGACGACATCCTGCTGAACGTGCGTGAAGCCGGTCAGGATCAGGACGGCAATACCTGGTTCACCTACCACACCATCGGCGGCAAGCTCAAAACCATGGGCGAAGACGCAATCAAAATGGGCGGCAAGGCTCTGACGACGCTGGACTTCTCCTGCCGCACCTACAACCGCCTGGAAAACGGCATTCCGGTGATCGACATCGACGTGCGTACCCAGAAGTTCGTCCTCAACGGCGTCGACATCCTCGGTGATGCGCGTCGTGCGGTGCTGATGCCGTAACCCGTTACACCGCAAAACCTGTGAGAGCGAGCCTGCTCGCGAAGCCTTTGGCACATTCAACATCAATGTGACTGAACGACCGCTTTCGCGAGCAGGCTCACTACCACAGTGGGCCAGTGTGACTGGCAGAAATTGAGTAACCCCCAAGAATCACCAAGGAATTCATACATGTCGTGGATGCCACCCCAGCATGACCTGCTGTCGCCGATCACCGGCGACGATGGTTCGCAGATCAACCAGATCCAGCTCAAGCCACTGTTCTACGCCGCACAGAAAGAAGCGCTGGAACGCGCCGGCGATGACGAAGACGATCAGTTCTTCGAGCTGGCGCTGCTCGCCACTGGCCTGTCGGTCAAAGAACTCGACCAGCTCAAGCGCCCGGACTACGTGAGCATCGCCCAGTACGTGCACGAGATGTCGACACGCCCTGCGTCGTACTTTCTCGACCAGGTCGAAGACGCGCAAAAGTCCGACGATCCCGATCAGGTGCAACTGCTGCAACCGCTCGCCGTAACCGGCCGCACCGTGACCTCGCTGAGCCTGGAAATGCCTGTGCTGCGCGCCACCAAAGTGATGAAGAAACTGAAAACGGCCAAGGAACGCGCCGAGTTCATCACCGCCCACTGCACCGGTCTGATGATCCCTGATCTGGCCCACTTGAGCGTCCCGGACTGGACGCAATTGCAGGTGCGTATCGACGATTTTTTAAACCAGCCGGCGGCCTACTTTCGGAACGCGACATCGAAGTAATCCTCGATATCGTCCCGCTCATTTACCCGGTAAGTGAAGCGGAGATTCTGGAATGGGACGCCGAAAAGGCGTTGCGCCGCTACGACATAGCGATCACTCGCCTAGGCGTGAAACAGGAGTAGAGCGGCATGGCAGAAACAAGGTATTCGCCAATGCTGGCCAGCGCGAACAGCAGCGTCGGGTTCAGCAACGCTGGCTTGGCAGGTGAGAGGTCTGCATTTGACGTTATTGCCAATCCACTGGCGGAGTTGAAGCTCGCGGTCGTGACCGCCAGTCAGGACATCCGGTTATTGATCAAGGAGCAGATCAAGCTTCGGGAAGTCATGGTCGCGCTGCAATCGCTGTCGAAGGCCAGTTCGCCAACGTCGGCGCCAGTAAGTGCGCCGAAGTCGAAACTCACGACCGAGATCGAACAGCGTCAGCCTCCCGCGTTTCTGCAGTCGACCATGGCGCTTCAAACGGCCATGGCCAGGCTAAAACAAGTGCCGGGCATGGACGGCGATCTCAAGAGCATGGAGATCGCCAACCTGGCAATGGCCGGTGAAAAAACGGTGGCAGGCAGTGGTGCGACCGCGGTTAGCCTGGCCGAGGTCGAATATGCCGCGGGCAAATCCGGGGTAGGCGCCAATCTCACTGGCGACACAAAGGAACAGGAACTGCTGGATTTCGGCCGTGATGCCGCCACGAACGCGACAGCGTTTGGCATTGAACTGAAGGCCGCTGGAGAAATGCTGACGGTCTGGAGAACCTCGCTCAAGCTTGATCGCGCGCAGGCTCAAAGCTTGGCCGACGCCAGTATTCATCTCGGGAAGAATTCGCTGAAAGCGACCGCAGCCGACATCGGCTCGGTGGTACAGAGTTCTGGCGAAACAGGAGTCGCGGCGGGTATTGCACCTGAGCAACTGGCTGCTCTTGCGGCCGCTTTGCTCAACGCAGATGTGGACACGTCTGGCGCCGCTACATCGGTGAAAAGCATCAGCGCTGCGCTGGCCAAAGGTGCCAAAGGCTCGGTCGCCGAGCGTGCAGCCTGGGCAACACTTGGACTCCAGCCGGACAAGCTCAACGAGGATGTGCCGCAAACCGTTTTCAAGGCACTCGAGGCTCTTAAACAAAAGCCGGCGAGCCAACAATCGGCACTGATCAAGACGTTGTTCAACGGTGATGAAGGCGTCAGCAAACTGCTGGATAAACCCCAGGATGTCGACAAGACATTTGCGTTGCTGACCGCGAGAAAACCGCTCGATCCACAGACCGAGTTGCTGAAGAGGCTATCGACCGGCAGCGACGGTTTGCATCAATTGATGGCGGAACCTGCTGAAGCGACGTTCTCGCCGGTTCCCCTTCAGGGACCGACCCAAAGTACCGAGCCGCAATACAAAGGTGCGGTGCAGAGATCAGCCGATCCGGCTGGCGGCAGTCCTCAGCAAAGCTGGAACGCTTACGACGCCAGTAGAAACCGTTTGGCGACAGCGGTCGCTCCGGATGCGCAAACGCTGGACTCCCTCACCAATACATTGAACTGGGCGGCGGAGAAGGCCGAGGCAAACCCGAAAGTCGCTACGTCTCTGACTATTGCGGCGGCGGGGCTTACGGCGTTTGTGGGGGCGTTGCTGGCAAAGGCCGCCGACAATTTCGTTGGCAAGCTTGTGAAGGGTATCGCAACGAAACTGCCGAAGGGACTTGGCAAATGGATTGCGGATATCGATGTTGCCGGCGATAGCGGTAAGCCCGTTGAAAACTCGCCATTTGATGAGCCAAACCCAAAAAAGCCCACCCAGAGAAAGGGTGGAGGCCTGAAACCACGCAGGGTGAGCCTCGGTTCTTTGACCCAGCGAAAGAGCCATCAACCACTGATTGGTTCCGGCAGCTCTGCAGCTCGCAATCCTCTCATTCGTCAGCCCTCAGCGTGGCCCGCAAGCATGACGGCATTCGCCGGCTCATCGGGCGCCAGCCCAATGCACGCCGCGCCGCTGTCCGACTCCTACGCCAAGGCCGGCGCGCTGCTGGCCAAAAAAGCGCCGCCGCTGCGCCTGCTCAGCGCGGGATATGAACTGGTCAATGGTGTGATGCACGGGGACACGCGTTCAGTGGTGTCATCCGGTGCTTCGTTGGCCGGGTCTTCAGCGGGCGCCGCTGTCGGTGCCGCGCTTGGCACGCTGATTCTGCCTGGCGTGGGTACTGCAATTGGCGGGTGGCTCGGAAGCATGGCGGGGGGAGCCATCGGTGAGTCGCTGGGCGACAAGCTGGGGACCCAAGTCGATCGTCTTGACGCGCCAGCTCAGGTCAGCAAGGACCTGATCGCGACCTCGGCGACCTCCGCGATCCCGGCCACCACAGCCGCCAGCCAGCCTGTCACGTTCAACTCAACGATTCAGATCAATGGCCAGGATCTGGCCAGCGCCCAGGCGCTCGCCAATCTGGTGGTACAAACAACCATGGGGCAGTTGGGTCAAATCATGCCAACCAATCTCCTCGCCACCCGCCGTGACGCAGCCCTGACCGATGGAGTCGCCTAATGAAACAACAAATGGCATTAGGCAGCTTCATCTTCGGCCTGTCGCGCCAATTTGCGTACCACACGTTGTTGCGCAAGTCCGATGGCGGCTGGAGCGAAATACAGATTCTCACCAGCAAACCGAAATCCAGCCAGACCGGCCAGAAGTCGGAAACCCTGACCATCACCGGCAAATCGATGTACGCCGTGGCCATGGATCGGCTCGATGAATTGCGCGCCTTGCAGGCACTGCGCATACCGCTGCCATTGATTGACGGCATCGGTCGCAACTGGGGTCTGTGGCGGATCAACAACGTTCAGGAAACCCAAAGCCAGATCATCGATGACGGTACGGCGATGGTGGTCGATTGGGTCATCGAATTGGCGGAGTTCAACAATGCGTAAGGTTCGAAGCGTGGCCGGTGATTCGGTGAATCTTCTGCTCTACCGCGAAACCGGGCGCAGCGATGATGCCGCTGAAGAAGCCCTGTGGAAACTCAACCCGACCCTGGCTGAACACGGCCCGGTTCTGCCCGCTGGTATCTGGGTCGTGCTGCCTGAACTCGACAGCAAACCCGCCGCGATCAAAGCGCTCACGGCTTGGGATTAAGGAGGTTGTATGGCATTGGGTTTTACCCCGGTCGTGCAGATTTATGGCGCAAACGCGGATCTGCTCAACCAGCGTCTGATCAGTTGGGAACACATTGATGCCGCCGGTATCGAGTCGGATCAACTGACCCTGACCATTGATCTGGAAGGCCTCGAAGGGCTGCCAAATCTGGGCGGGAAAATCGGCCTGCTGGTGGGTTACCTGGAAATGGAAGAGATGGTCGACAAGGGCCAGTTCAAAGTCACTCGCCTGACACCGACGCTGTTTCCGTTTCGCCTGACCCTGGTGGCCACTGCAGCACCTTTCAGCAAGGACGACGAGACCGGTTTCAAGCAGCGCCGCACCGCCAGTCATGGACCGACGACGCTCGGTCAATTGTTTAGCAAACTGGTGTCGCAGCACGGTTTTTCATCGCGTGTCGCTGCGGACGTGTCGATGATCAAGATCGCCCACGTCGACCAATCCAATGAAACCGATATGGGCTTTCTGACGCGGCTGGCAAAGAAGTACAACCTGGTCGCCAAACCTTATGGCGATGCGTATGTGCTGGCGCGGCCCGGGCAGATCAAATCAATCTCGGGCCAGAAACTGCAGGAAGTGACGTTGTCGGTCACCCACAACAATCGTCCCGGCGATCACGCCTTCATCAGCGCCACGCTGGAAGAGGCCGCCCGCGAACAGGCCAAGGGCTGCAAGACCTGTTTTGTCGATGCGGCGACAGGCGTGTTGCGCTGGGTCGAAACCGGGCTTGCGCCGTTCAAGACCATCCGCCAGAAGCAACCCAACGAAGCGGATGCCATCGCCGTCGGCGAGGGCGAAGTGCGCAAAATGCTCCGACAAAAGTTCAAGGTGAAGATCACCTGCCCCGGCGACCCACGGCTGGCGGCTGAAGGCCTGGTGCTGCTCGATGACACCTGGCCGGACTTCATGCGCGGGCGCTGGTCGATCGACAAGGTCACCGCCAGTGGCAATCGCGAGAACAGCTATCGCTGCCTGATCGATGCCAGCGGCCTCGATCCAAAGGCTGAATCCAAAGACTGACGACACATCTCCATGTGGGAGCGAGCCTGCTCGCGAAGAGGCCGGAACATCCAACATTGAAAGCGACTGAGACACCGCTTTCGCGAGCAGGCTCGCTCCCACATTGGGTCCTGCGCAATTCTCATCATTCTGGAACACCCCCATGAAGATCACCCCGATCCTCACGCAGTTGCGTGGGCAATGCCCTGGCCTTGCCAATCACATTTCGGTGGGTGTCGATCTGGCGTTGCTGCAAGGCAATGCCGATCTGCCGACACCCTCGGCCCATGTGCTGCCACTGGCCGACTTGGCGAGTGAAAGCACCACACAAAACCTCGCCACCCAACCGATTCGCGACCGCTTCGAAATCGTCCTCGTGCTTGACGCCACCGACGCTACAAAAGCGCTGGATCTGTTGCACGACTTGCGTGCCGAACTGTGGCGCGCGGTGGTGGGGTTCAAGCCCGACAAAGACTACAGCGCCATCGTTTACGACGGCGGTGAACTGGTCTCGATCAACAGCAGCCGCGCCTTCTACCGGCTGCGTTTTTTTGCCGAGTTCCAGCTCGGCCGCAATCTGCCAAGTCAGCCTGCGGAGAGTTGGCACGAACGCGAACTGGACGGTTTGTCGTCCTTTACCGGGGCCACCGTGCGGGTCGATGCGATCGACCCGGCCGACCCCAACCTGAAACGCCCGGGCCCCGATGGGCGCTTGGAAATGACTTTCTCTGGAGACGTAACCCCATGAGCAATCGCATCACCGTACTGCCGGCCGCCGGCCGTGTTGTACCTGACCCGGAGGCGGGCGATCTGCTGCCGGCCGAAGGCCGTGAAGTGCTGGACAGCGCCTGGTGGCGCCGACGTCTGGCCGACGGCGATATCACCCTCAAAACCGCACCAGCCAAACAAAAGGGAGCCAAATAATGGCGATCGGATTCAGCAACATCCCCGCGGACATTCGTGTACCGCTGTTCTATGCCGAAATGGACAACTCGGCCGCCAATAGCGCGAGTTCGACCCTGCGTCGTTTGATCGTCGCTCAGGTCAACGACAACATTGCCCCGACCGAAGTCGGCAAACTGGTTTTGGTCTCCAGCGTTGCGCTGGCCAAGAGCATCGGTGGTCAGGGCTCGATGCTCGCCTCGATGTACGAGACCTTTCGCAAGGCTGACCCGATCGGTGAGATCTGGTGCCTGCCGCTGCACAACGCCGAAGGCGCGATCGCCAAAGGCGTGCTGACCCTGACTGGCACCGCCACTCAGGCTGGCGTGTTGAATCTGTATGTCGGCGGCGTGCGTGTGCAAGCCACTGTGGTCAACGGTGCCACCGCTGCGCAAGCGGCCACCGCCCTGGCGCAGAAAATCAACGCTACCGCCGACCTGCCGGTGAGCGCTGCGGCTGCCGAAGGTGTGGTGACCCTGAACGCCAAATGGACGGGCGACAGCGGTAACGACATCAGCCTGCAATTCAATCGTCTGGGCAAGAGCAACGGCGAAGACACCCCGGCCGGCCTGACCACTGCGATCACCGCCATGACCGGCGGCGCCGGCGTGCCGGATCAGGTGGCGGCGATTGCCGCGTTGGGTGACGAGCCGTTCGAGTTCATCGCACTGCCATGGTCCGATCTGTCGACCCTCAACACCTGGCAAGCAGTGATGGATGACAGCACCGGTCGCTGGTCCTGGGCCAAGCAACTGTTCGGTCACGTCTACAGCGCCAAACGCGGAACTGTCGGCACTCTGGTTGCTGCCGGCCAGGCACGCAACGATCAGCACATGACCATTCAGGCGCTGGAACCGGGCGTTCCGCAACCGTTCTGGGTACAGGCTGCCGCACTGGCTGCACGGACCGCCGTGTTCATCTCCGCCGACGCCAGCCGTCCGACGCAAAGCGGCAGCCTGCCGGGCGTTGATCCGGCACCGGCCAGCGAACGCTTCACCCTGACCGAGCGTCAGTCGCTGCTCAACTACGGCATCGCCACCGCGTATTACGAAGGCGGTTACGTGCGCATCCAGCGTTCGATCACCACCTACCAGAAGAACGCTTACGGCCAGGCCGACAACTCCTACCTGGACAGCGAAACCATGCACCAGTCGGCGTTCATCGTGCGCCGTCTGCAAAGCGTGATCACCAGCAAATACGGCCGGCACAAACTGGCCTCCGACGGTACTCGTTTCGGTGCCGGCCAGCCAATCGTCACCCCGGCGACTATTCGCGGTGAGCTGATCGCCCAGTACGCCAAGCTCGAACTGGAAGGCCACGTGGAGAACGCCGAGCTGTTCGCCGAGCACCTGATCGTCGAACGCGACGTGCAGGACCCGAGCCGCGTGAACGTGCTGTTCCCGCCGGATTACATCAACGGTCTGCGCGTGTTCGCGCTGCTCAACCAATTCCGTCTGCAGTACGACGACGCGGCTTGATCCGCGCGTTTGACGGCAAGTTTTCAGCCCACCGCGCGTGGGCTTTTTTTTGCAAGGGAGTAACACCATGGGTCAACTGATTGCAGGCACCTGCTACGTCAAAGTCGACGGCGCACAACTGACCATCAATGGCGGCTGCGAAGCCCCGCTGATGGCGGTCAAACGCGAAACCGTCGTACCGGGTTTCTACAAGGAAACCGACATCGCGCCGTCGTTCAAAGTGACCGCGCTGCACACCGCCGACTTCCCGCTGAAGAAGCTGATCGAAGGCACCGACATCACTGTCACCTGCGAATTCAGCAACGGCAAAGTCTACGTGCTGGCCGGCGCGTACCTGGTCGAAGAGCCAGTCTCCAAAGGCGATGACGCCACCATCGAACTGAAATTCGAAGGCATCAAGGGGACCTGGCAATGAGCGGCGCCGTGAAGCTTCAGGTTGCGATCGAAGCTCACGGCGAGCCCCTGACCGAACTCGTCCTGCGCCGTCCGACGGTGCAGGAGGTGCGAGCGATCAAGGCGCTGCCGTACAAGATCGACAAGAGCGAAGAAGTCAGCCTCGACATGGACGTGGCGGCCAAATACATCGCCGTGTGCGCCGGCATTCCGCCGTCGTCGGTCAACCAGTTGGATCTGGCTGACCTCAACGCGTTGAGCTGGGCCGTTGCGAGTTTTTTCATGAGTGCGGCGTCGGCGCCATCACCGACCTGATTGCCGTCGCCTATGACCTGGCCTGGTTCTGGAAGGTTGACCCCGAACAGATGATGGCCAGGCCACTGGATGTGCTCCGCGAATCGCTGGAGCACGCGCAACGGATCAATGCGATGCAGCAGGTGCAGTGATGGCGAATACAAATTTGAGCCTGATTCCGCAGACCTTTCCTGTCACGGTCAACATGCTTGTGGTGCTCAAGGGCGCCGAGAAGATGGAAGCCGAAATGAAAGGGCTGCGCGGCAAGGTCGCAGCATTCAAGAAAAGCATGGAGGACAGCGGCCTCGAGCCGTTGGACGTCGCCGGGTTCATTTCCGAAGGTGGCTTGCTCAAGCCGTTTCAGGACGGCATCAAGAAAGCCATCGAGGCGCAGGATGCGCTGGCAAAAAAGGTCATGGCGAACAAGGGCCTGAAACTGCCCAAAGTGGTGCAGGGGGAAACTTCGGCCAACCTGGCAAAGTTCAACGAAGCGCTGGACAAGATCTCGCTGAATATTGGCAACGCGTTGTTGCCAGCGGTGAACGGCATCGTCACCGCAATCACCCCAGTGATTACTTCGATTGGCCAGTTTGTAGCGAACAATCCTTCTCTTGTTGAAGGGCTGGCGGCGGCGGCTGTCGCATTCACGGTGGTCACTGTGGGTGCGATGGGGCTGGTGGGTGTGTTGGGTATTCTGACCTCACCGATCGGTTTGATTGCCGCCGCGATTGCGGCGGCGGTGGCGGTCATCGTCATCGGCGCGCGCTTGATTACCAACAACTGGGGGGCGATCTCGGGCTTTTTCAGCCGGAACTGGCAGTCGATCAGCGATGCGACCCGTCGCGGCATCGACGACGTAAGCAAGGGCTGGGATGAGATGGTCGCGGACGCAAGGCAACGGTTCGACTCGATGAGTGCCACGGCTTCGCTGAAGTGGCAGGAAATGCGCGCTGATGCCATTACCGGTGCCAGCCGTCTTGCGGCGGGTGCGTCCGAAGGTCTGCATGCATTCGGCGCTTTCATCGAACAAACCTGGGATTCGGCTCGCACCTCCGTCGGCGCTTACTGGGACAGTGCAGCTGTCAGCACTGCGGCTGGATTGCAAAGCCTCAAGACCCGGTTGTACACCTCGCCACTGGAAAAAATGACGGCGTTGTGGAACTCCGCCGATGAAGTCGTCAGCGGGTACTGGAATCGTACCTATGCGGCGACACAGGCCGGATGGGAGTCGGTCAAGTCAACGTTCGACGGCACACTGACAGCCAGAATGTCAGGCGTATGGGATTCCGCACAAAGCGCGGTCTTCACGGCCATCGACGATATGGGCAACAGAGTTGCAACCGGTTGGTCGAGCATTACATCGCTGTTCGACGGCACGCTGGCAACCAACATGTCGACGGTCTGGGGTTCTGCGCAAAATACGGTTTTCGATGCGGTTGGCAGCATGCACAGCATTGCGGCGAGCGGTTGGGAGCAACTCAAATCGACGTTCTCCTGGTCTCCGACCGCTATGGTCGAAAGCGCCTGGCAACCCTTGGCACCGGTTTTTTCAGCGCTGTGGGACGTTCTCCGGGCGGGTGCCCAGCCATTGAAAAGCGAGTTTCAGAACTTGTTCGGCAACGCTCCCGTGGAAGCGGTCATGGCGAAGTGGAATGGCGTTACTGAATATTTCTCCGGTTTGTGGGCAACGCTGAACACAGACGCGCAATCGGTGAAAGCAACCTTGGGTGATCTGTTCAGTCAGTCGCCGTTGGAATCTATCCAGCAGAAGTGGCAGCCCGTTCTCGACTGGTTCAGTGATATGTGGACAAAACTCCAAGGTATTTTCGGACAAGTCAAAGAACTGCTCGGTGGCAATTTCTCCGGGTTCTTCGCCACGATCACCGGCACCAGCGCTGCGGCGCCTGCCGGGGCGCAAGGAATGAGCAGCACGCTGCCACAAACTTCCGGCGCACTGATCCAGCAAAGCGCGGCCAACAACCGCACGCAACTCGAAGGTGGCCTGACGGTGAGCTTCGTCAATGCACCGCCGGGGATGCGCACCGATCAACCGCAAAGCAATCAACCGGGCCTGGCGCTGTCTTCGCGCATTGGCTACCGCTCGTTGTCGGCAGGAGGTTCCAATGAACTGGCGTGACCGTTTGTTGCCGGCATCCTTTCGTGGTGTCGGCTTCTGGATCGATCAGGCGAAAACCCCGGTCGGTCGCAAAGGTCAGTTGCACGAGTATCCGCAGCGCGACCTGCCGTATTTCGAAGATCTTGGCCAGCAGGCCAGGATTCACGACGTCACGGCGTTCATCATCGGCGCCGATTGCCTGGAGCAGCGCGACAAGCTGCTCAAGGCATTGGAGGCGGGCAGTGGTGAACTGGTGCATCCGTGGCTCGGGCGCCTGCAAGTCAAGGTCGGTGAATGCGACATGACCCACACCCGCCAGGACGGCGGGTTGGTGACCTTTACCCTGAAGTTCTATCCCGATCAGCCGTTGCCGTTTCCGACTGCCAGCGTCAGCACGCAGAAAGTGCTGCTGGCCAAAGCCGACACACTGCTGGGTTCGGCGGTGGCGCGCTTCGAGCAGGCTATGACGCTGATCAAGGCTGCGCGGATCGGCATCGCCAATCTGCGCAACAGCCTGACCGGGGTTTATGAGGTGATCAAGGAGCAGCTCAAACCGCTGATCGAGCAGTACAAACAGATCACTGAACTGGTTAAAGCCGTGAAGGAGCTGCCCAAGGAAGTGGCAGCGGAATTCAAGGGTTTGCTCGGCGATATCAAGGAGCTCAAGGAGTTTGCGAAGGAGGGCTACCGTGGCGTGATTGCTGACGTCTCCCAGCAACTCGAAGCCATCCGCAAGGCTGATGCGCCGAAGATCACCACCGGCAAGGACACCAACGCCGCAGCGCAAGCCATGGCCGATCTGGTGCAGGACACGATGCTGGTCAAAGTGGCGCAGTGGGTGGCGTCGATGCCAGTGGCGACCCCCGCAGTGAAACTCTCGTCGACACCTTCGGTGGCGCATCAGGCGGATCAACCGGTGACCCGTCCGGAAGTACCGGTGACCGATGAAATGAAAGCGCTGCAGAAGGCTGTCGGGGTGGCCATTGATCCGATGCTGGACAAGGCCGATCCCAAGCACCACCAGGCAATCAACGATGTCAAGGAAGCGCTGCTGGCGCATCTCAAGGCAGTTGCGTCATCCGGTGTGCGACAGGTCACCAAATCGTTCCAGGAAAGCTTGCCGGCGCTGGTTGTGGCCTACAAGCAATTTGCCGATGCCACACGGGTGACCCAAGTGACTCAGAGCAACGCGATGAACCATCCGGGCTTTTCCCCCAACGACGTGAAAGTGTCCAGGGAGTGAGCCATGAGCGAGATGGATAACCGCGTCACATTGACCGTCAACAACATGGAATACGGCGGATGGAAAAGCGTGGAAATCACGGCCGATCTGGAGCGCCAGTTCCGCACTTTCAAACTTGACATCACCTGGCAGTGGCCGGGGCAGACGGTGGACCAGCGGATCAAGCCGGGTGACCCCTGCGAAGTGAAAATCGGCCAGGACCTGGTGCTCACCGGCTATGTGTTCAAGGCGCCGATCAGCTATGACGGGCGCCAGATCAGCCTGAGCATCGAGGGCAGTTCCAAGACCCAGGACCTGGTCGATTGCGCCGCCAGAAACCAGCCGAACCAGTGGCAGGAGCAACCGCTGTTGAACATCGTTCAGGCGCTGGCGATGGAGTACGGGCTGATGGTGGTCAATGAAATTCCCGAGACCGCGCGGCTCGCCAAACACACTATCGTGCCGGGCGAAACAGTGTTCCAGTCGATCGACCGGTTACTCTCGCTGTTCCGGGTGTTTTCCACCGATGACGCGCAGGGCCGGCTGGTGCTGGCCAAGCCTGGCAGCGGTGGACGGGCCAGTGATGCGCTGGAGCTGGGCAAGAATATCCTGTCGGCCAATGCGCCGATGGATCAGAGCCAGGTGTTCTCCGAATACCGGGTGATCGGCCAGCAGAAAGGTTCGGACAAGAAGAGCGGGGCGGCAGTCAGCGAGGTTGAATCCAGCGCGACCGATCTGAGCTTCAAACGTCGACGCACCACCATCATCAACGAAGGCACCGCGCTGACGTTCGAACTGGCCCAGCAACGCGCCCAGTGGGAGTGCGCCACCCGTATGGGGCGGGCGCAGACCACCACGTATCAGGTGCAGGGCTGGCGCCAGGCTAACGGTGATCTTTGGCGGCACAACACGCTGGTCAAAGTCACGGATCCGGTGCTTGGGTTCGATGGCGACATGCTGATCTCCAAGGTCACGTATTCGCTGTCGGCGCAAGGCTCGGTGACCACGCTGCAAGTGGCGCCGCCGCATACCTTCGATCCTGATCCAACGCCCCCGAAAAAAACCTGAGCCTGACTCCGAACCCTGTGGGAGCGAGCCTGCTCGCGAAAGCGCTGGCAGCTTCAACATCACACTGCCTGACCCAGCGCATTCGCGAGCAGGCTCGCTCCCACAGTGGATCGCGTGATGCCTACCTTTGAGGACAATTCATGAGCCTACTGACACGCCTGCTGGCGCGCGGCACTGTCGTGCTCGCCAACTCGGCATCCAAGCTGCAATCGCTGCAAATGCGCCTCACCGCCGGCGAAGTGAACGACGATATGGAGCACTTCGAACCTTACGGTTTCACCAGCCATCCGCTGGCCGGTGCCGAAGGTGTCGTCACGTTCATCGGCGGCGACCGTTCCCACGCCATCGCTCTGGTCATCGCTGACCGCCGCTATCGCCTGCAAGCGTTGGCCGCTGGTGAAGTGGCGATCTACACCGACGAGGGCGACAAGATTCACTTCAAGCGTGGGCGGATCATCGACATCGAAACCGCCACGCTGAACATCCGCGCCAGCAGCGCGGTGAACTTCGATACGCCGGTGATCAATCAGACCGGCAAGATCGTGTCCACCGGCGATCAACTCGCCGGTGGCATCAGCCAGATCAAACACGTGCACGTCGGCGTACAGGCCGGCAGCGGCCAGACCGGCGCGCCGGCAGGAGGCAAGTGATGCTGATCAGCCAAAATCTCCACGCCGCGCTGACCCGCGCCGTGCTCATCAGCCTGTTCACCTGGCGTCGCGCCGCCGATGACGACGCCCTCGACGACGAAGAGCGTTTCGGCTGGTGGGGCGACAGCTTTCCTACCGTCGCCGATGACCGTATCGGCTCGCGGCTGTGGCTGTTGCGCCGGGTCAAGCTGACCCGACAAACGCAGATGGACGCCGAGTTCTATGCCCGCGAAGCCTTGCAATGGCTGATCGACGACGGCCACTGCAGCGCCATCGACATCATCAGCGAACGCCTCGACGCTCAGCGCCTGAACCTGCGCACGGTCCTGACCCTGGCCGACGGCGAACGTCTGGACATCAACCCCGATAACAGTTGGCAGGTGATCTATGCCGTTTGAAACCCCTTCGCTGCCGGTGCTGATCAAGCGCACCCAAAGCGACCTGGCCGGCGATTCGCTGCGCCAGTCCGATGCGCAAGTGCTGGCCCGTACCCTCGGTGGCGCCGCTTTTGGCCTGTACGGTTATCTCGACTGGATTGCCGAGCAGATTCTGCCGGACAAGGCCGATGAATCCACCCTGGAGCGGATTGCCGCACTGCGCCTGAACCAGCCACGTAAACCCGCGCAAGTCGCCACCGGCAGCGTCAGTTTTACCGCGACTGCCGGCGCGGTGCTCGACGCCGATACGCTGCTGCAAACCAATGACGGCCGCACCTACAAAGTCACCGCCGCGCGCACCACGGTCAATGGCAGCAACACCACCACCATCGCCGCACTCGATGCCGGCAGCCTCGGCAATGCCGACGCCGGGCTGGCGCTGACGCCGGTGCAGCCGATTGCCGGTGTGGTCGGCAACAGTTTTGTCGTGCTGGCGCCGGGACTCAGCGGCGGTGTGGCGCGGGAAAGCCTGGAGTCGTTGCGCTCGCGGGTGATCCGTTCCTACCGCGTGATTCCCCATGGCGGTTCGGCCAGCGACTACGAGACCTGGGCACTGGAAGTGCCGGGCGTGACCCGCGCCTGGTGTCGTGGCGGCTTGCTCGGGCCGGGCACGGTGACGGTATTCATCATGCGTGACGAAGACCCGCAACCGGTGCCGAACGATGAGCAATTGGCGGAAGTTCAGGACTACATCGAACCGCTGCGTCCAGTGACGGCGGAAGTGCACGTGCAGCGGCCGATTCAAGTGCCGGTGGTGTATCGCTTCAAGAGCGTTAATCCGGACACCACCGCTGTGCGCGCCGCCGTTGAGGCGCAGTTGCGCGACCTGCACAACCGCGAAGCCGATCTGGGTGTGCCGTTGCTGATCAGCCATATCCGCGAAGCCATCAGCAGCGCCGGCGGTGAGTACGATCACACGCTGACCGCGCCGGCTGCTGACGTGCCTGCCGGGCAAAGCGAACTGCTGACCTTCGGAGGTTGCGTATGGGGGGCATAAGAACCGCCGCGCAATATCAGGCGCAACTGCGAGCCTTGCTGCCCACTGGCCCGGCGTGGGATCCGGAACGGGTGCCGGAACTGGAGGAAGTGCTGCAAGGCGTCGCCGTCGAACTGGCGCGCCTCGATGCGCGCGCCGCCGACCTGCTCAACGAAATGGACCCGGCCGGCGTCAGCGAACTGGTGCCGGACTGGGAACAGGTGATGAACCTGCCCGACCCGTGCCTGGGCGCCACACCGCTGTTCGACGACCGCCGCCTCGCCGTACGCCGGCGCTTGCTCGCGGTGGGGAGCCAGGCTGTCGGTTACTACATCGACATCGCCAAAAGCCAGGGTTACCCCAACGCGACCATCACCGAACTCGAAGCCCCTCGCATGGGCCGTTCGCGTTTCGGCTCGGCGCACTGGGGCACGTGGGAAGCGCAGTTCATGTGGACCCTCAACACCGGCGGGCGCTTGCTGCTCGGTCGGCGTTTCGGCGCGAGCTACTGGGGCGAGCGCTTCGGCGTCAATCCGGGGTCGGCGCTGGAATGCCTGATTCACCGCAGTGCACCGGCGCATACCAAGGTGCACATCAATTATGACTAGGGAGGAATAAGCCATGGATTATCCGAACAGTGTGCCCAGCGCCGGCTTGGTGAATGGGAAGTTTGTCGATGAGAACCCAATGACCGGAACCCCGGGATCGCTGATCCCGGCGGATTGGGGTAACGGAGTTACCCAGGAAATTCTCAGTGTGATCAATGCGGCGGGTCTGACGCCGGACGAGAAAAAATACGATCAGTTGCTGCAAGCGATTCAGTCGGTGACGGCCAAGGGCTGGAATCAGGATCTGGCGTTGCCGCTGGTGGCATTGCCGCTGCCGACGGTAGCCACCGCCGATGGTCGGTTGACGGTCAGCCCGGCTGCGGCATCCACCAGTGGTGGCAGGGTTTCCATTGCGGCAGGCACCTATATCAGCCTCGGTCAGGAAGTCGTGAATGGCCAGTTGGGTCGTTCGCGCACGTTTGTGACGTCGGCCTGGAGCAGTGCGGATCTGTTGCCCAGCAGCCATTACTTTTTACGCGCTCAGGTCTCTGGCGGTGCGCTGACGTTCTACGTGCAGCGTGGCAACATCCATGACGTGACGCCCGAGTCGTTGAAAGGAACGGTCAACGGTGCCGCCGGTGGCGGCTTCCAGTCGACGGCACTGGACATGTGCCTGGCCTGGATCGTGACCGGCGCACCGGGCTCGGTGCCCACGGTTCGAACCATCTACAACCGTGCGCGCTTGACCTGGACTCAGACGGTCAACGGCACGGGCGCAATTTTCCTGCCACTGGATCCGCACGCACGTTCTGCCCGATTGGTTGCCGGCAATCCAACGCCGTCCTCAACCGCAGTGACGGCTGTTGGTTTTCCATCAACCGGCTGGGCGGGGGGCAATTATTGTTTCCTGTCGCCCATGATTGCTGGCAGCTCCAATAACGCAGGTGGCTGGAACCCCGCAACGGTTACTCCTTGTGTGTTGTTCACTAACAACATCGTCAACGACGTGACGGTTTCAACGCTGGCCGCCAGTTTCGATCATGCCAATTTGCGCTCGCTGTGGCAGTGCTATCAGGCAGAGCACAACCTTGGCCAGTCGAACGCGGAGAGTGATGAACTGCTACTGAGCATGGGCATCAAGAGCCATCCCGTCACTGATTACAGCGTCGGTATCGCGGTCAATTTTTCCGATGCCGTTAACGTCCAGTTTTCCTGGGAGCTTATTCGATGATCGTTATTCAGGAGCTTCATCAGTTCGACGGCGAAATGCGCCTTCCTCAACCTTCTGCCGCCCATGACTGGGACGGTGTGGCATGGGTTCTGAACGCAGACAAACAGACTGAATTGAATGCGCAGGAAGTTGAACAGATTTGCGTCAAAGTTGACGCCGCTGCCGACAGCACTCGCATCGCATTGGCCGGCGACCCGCTCAAGGCCATGGAATACGCCCAGGCCGCCGCCGATGCTCAGGCCTATCAGGACGCCGGTTACCCGAAAAAGGAAGTGCCGCTGTCGGTCGCTGCGTGGGTGGTCAAAGGACGCACTGCCAAACAAGCCGCCGAGCAGATTCTGAGCAAGGCCGATCAACTGACCGACCATCTGCTGGCGCTGCGTACGCTGCGCCTGAAGGCCAAAGCGCAAATTCGCACGCAGGCTGCCAAAGGCAACATGGATCTGGCGCGCAGCGCTGGTGACGAAGCTTTGGTCGCCATTCGCGAATTGGCCAGCGGCCTTTCCAGCTAAACCGAAAATTCTGCGTACTGCGTCAGCCAAGCCCACTTCGTTGTGGGCTTTTTATTTTCAGAAAACGGACCGTGGACAGGCACGCAGAAGACGCTGTGCCGACGCCGGTCATTTGTCATTTCAAAGGAACGAACAACCTATGGATTATCCAAAAAGCGTCCCAAGCGTCGGCCTGGTCGATGGTCGCTTCGTCGATGAAAACCCGGTGGCGGGTACGCCGGGCTCTTTGATTCCGGCGGTGTGGGGCAACAGTGTGACTCAGGAAATTCTGAGTGTGATCAGCGGTGGCGGGCTGGTGGCTTCCGAGGCGGATACCAGCCAACTATTCAAGGCGATTCAATCGATTGTTGGCAGCGCTAGTCCGGTGCGTTCGGTGATTACCCGGCTTGCAGCTTCCAAGTCACTGGCTGAGCAGGAACTCGGTCTCGTTTTGATCGATGGCAGTCCCGCTCCCGTGACCCTGACTTTACCTCCGGCGGATGTTTCTCTGGGTGTACGCGATGTGATTCTTCGTCGTGTCGACAACAGCGGCAATCGCCTCGTTGTTCAAGCATCCGGCACCGACAGGATTCGCTTTCACACCAACTTGTCGGCCAGCGGCTATCCGTTTCTGGTGCTGATGGGGGGAGGTGACTGGTGGCATCTGCGCAGTGACGGAACGGGGAGCTGGTGGCCGATAGGACGCTTCGACAATACCGCCTTGGGACGCCCGTTTTTCGAGACCACCACAACGCTTAACCCAGGAGGTTATGGCGTTCCCAACGGTGATCTGTTCAAGCGCGCCGAATGGCCGTGGCTGTGGGATTTCGCCCAGCTATCCGGAGCGCTGACCACAGAAGCTGCGCGAACTGGCAGAGAAGGCGGCTGGACCAGTGGCGATGGCGCTTCGAACTTTCGAATTCCCGAGATTCGGGGCGAGTTTTTGCGGGTTTTGAGTGAGAACAGAAGCGTTGATGCTGGACGTGTAATAGGCAGCCTGCAAATGCACGCCTTGCAAAGCCACAACCATTATCTGCCGACTGGAACCGGGGCGACATTCAAGCCTGCTCCAGCGATTCCGGATATCGCCTGGGACGTTACCACCAACGTCAATTTTTTACCGACTTCAGCAACGGTGGCAACGACCTATCCCAACCCTGCATTCGACAATGATGCCTACATCGGCAGTATCGGCAATTTCGCCGCTGAAACCCGACCGCGAAACATCGCCTATCCCGCGCGAATCAAACTGATCTGAGGTGCCCATGTTCAATTATCTGATAGATGACAGCGGTGCCTTGGTTGGCCCTGTCGAGTTCCCGCTCGTGCCGGGAATCGGTCTGCAACTGCCAAGCAATGCGGTGACGCTAAGCATCGAACTCTCCCCTGCGCCTGAGGGTTTTGCCTGGGCCTATGACAAGGGTTCTTTGCAACAGCAGATCGATTGTCGTGGCGATGTCTACCGCACTGACACAGGCATTCGGGAAACCTGGAACGCGCTTGGCGAATTGCCGGAGGGCTTCACCCGGTTGCCTTTTCCGGGTGGCTTTCACGTCTGGGTGGGCAACGCCTGGCAGGTTGATGAGGTTGCGCAGCTGGCGGATCGCAAACGCGTCGTCCTCGCTAAGCGCGACGCACTGCTACGCGATGCCGTGCTGCGCATCGCCCCCCTGCAGTACGCCGAAGATATCGGCGATGCCAACCATGACGAACAACTACTGCTGATCGAATGGAAGCTCTACAGCGTGGAGCTGAACCGTATTGAAAAGCAGAGCGGTTTTCCCGATGCCGTCGCCTGGCCGGCAGTTCCCGGCGTTGTCGTGAACGACTGATACCTGCACAAGGAAACGTTTGTTCCTTTGACCGTCTCCCGGTCTTCGGCCTCGGTGTGGTTAGCCGCTTCAAGCGGCTGAGGCCTGCGCCCAATGTATTTTCAGATTAAGGAGATAAACCTTGGACTACCCCAAGAGTGTGCCCAGTGTCGGCCTGGTCAATGGCCAGTTTGTCGACGAAGACCCGATCGCCGGTAAACCCGGCTCGCTGATCCCGGCGACGTGGGGCAACAGCGTCACGCAAGAGATTCTTAACGTTGTTCAGGCGGCTGGTCTGACGCCGAACGAGTCGTCGAACAATCAGTTGTTGGCGGCATTGCGCAGTCCGGCATTGTTCATGACGGCGCCGCAGTTTGATGGTGGACGCTCGGCAGCAACATCCGAGTTTGTGCAGCGGGCGCTAGGCAGTTATGCCAGTGCTCGCGGTATATATGCGGCCACGCAACTGACCCCGGTCGATGTCGGCTGTTCTATCGGCCTGGGCGGCAACGCGACGTATACCGTGACGCTTCCGGATGCTGCTGCGGTGCCGAGCGGCGCGACGATCAGCCTGCATTGCCGTAACAGTGCGCCCGTCACGGTGACCAGTAAAACCGGTGCGCAGATCAGTCCTCAAGGGGCTTATCTGGCGTCGATCGTGATGAACAATGGTGAGAGTGCGAACTTCGTCAGGGAGTCTGGAGTGTGGGTGGTCTATGGCACCGCTGCGCTGAAGTACTCAACCAATTACGCCGCACAGTTCGCCACATCGGGATATCAAAAGTTTCCCAGCGGTTTGATCGTGCAGTGGGTAACGGGGGGCTCCGATGCGAATGGCAACATGACGGTGTCGCTGCCAATCAGGTTTCCCAATGCTGTCCTCGGAGGTATTGCCAATGAAGGTAACCCGGCAGGATGGAGTGCCTCCAACGTTACCGTTTGGGCATTTGACGGCGGGAGCTCCACGACAACGACGGTGGTCGCTCGGGTCCGAAGCGTCCTGGCTTCAAGTGTAAAGGCTGATCCGGGCATTTCGGGCCGCATTCTGGTTTGGGGGTACTGACCATGACGATTTTCTTTTATGCACAAAGCTTGGGCTTTGATCTGGTCGACAGCGCACTTCCCGAACTGCCTGCAGGGGCGGTGGAAATCACCCAGGCGCAATACACCGAACTGTTTGCCGGGCAGGCGAGCGGCAAAGTCATCAGCGCCAGCGCCAGTGGTCAGCCCGTTTTGACCGACCCCGTCGTTTCTCCTGCAACGCTTGCCAGCCACGAGCGCGCATGGCGCAACCACGTTCTGCAAAACACCCAGTGGCTGGTGTTTCGTGATGCCGAAGAACTGGAAGTGGGCGAGGGCACGACGTTGCGCTCCGAGGAATTCAAACAACTATTGGTGTATCGGCAGGCACTGCGCGATTGGCCGAATGATCCGGACTTTCCCAATGTGCTTTCCCGACCAGTTGAGCCTGACTGGCTGGAAGGCCTGCTTCAGACAGACAGTTGAGGAACTAACGTGGACTATCCAAAAAGTGTTCCCAGCGTCGGGCTGGTGAATGGCAAATTCGTCAATGAAGACGTCGTCGCGGGATTGCCCGGATCGTTGATCCCGGCGACCTGGGGCAACAGCGTCACCGATGAGTTGTTGAACGTCGTCAAATCCGCCGGCCTTGAGCCGAGCGAAGCCGATGCAACCCAGTTGTTGCAAGCGGTGAAAAAACTCAGTCAGGCAGGTGAAGACAAACATGCCACTGACATCGGCGCGGCCAATCTCTATATGGCCAATTATGTGCCTGCCGTCACTGTATTGAAGGACGGCTTGGCGCTGCGCTTTACTGCCGGTAATGCCAATACCGGGGCGAGTACGTTTGCACCGAACGGGCTGATGCCCAAGCCGCTGGTCAGTCTCGCAGCGAGTGCATTGCGCCCTGCCGAGATTGTCGGCGGTAGTGTGTGTTCGGTGGTGTACAGCGCAGCACTGGATAGTTGGGTGCTGGTGTATGCGAGTGGTGGCAATGCTGCAAGTGGCCGGCTCTTGGGGATCAGGACATTTACTGCGTCCGGCATCTATGTGCCAGCAGTGGGAATGAAGAACGTATGGGTCACCATCGTCGGCGGAGGTGGTGGCAGCTCGGGAATCGGTGCGACGAACTCTACCCAGGTTTCCCTTACAGGCGGTGGCGCTTCCGGTAGCTACGCACAAGCCTGGTTATCCTCTGCCGCGATCGGGCAGAGCCAAATCATTACCGTGGGGGCTGGGGGCGCGGCGGGGGTTGTCGGCACAGGCGGAGGAAGTGGCGGTACAAGTTCGCTGGGTTCATTGGTTACGGCCACCGGTGGCGGCGGGTCTCCCTCGAGTTCTCCGCTTACGCTTCCTGGATTCGGCTTGTATGTGGGTGGTTTTCCCAGCCAAACCTCAAGTGGCGGCAACATTGTCAATTCGGCAGGTGCGGCCGGCAACCCAGGGATGTGCCTCACCGGATCAACACTTGCCGGGCACGGCGCAAACTCACCGCTCGGCAGTGGTGGGTATGCGAGCAGCGTCGCATTGAGTGTGGCTGCCCCCGGTTCCGGTTATGGTTCAGGCGCGGGCGGGATCGCTAACACAACCAATCAGCCGGGTAGACCGGGCGCAGCAGGCGCTCCCGGTGCCGTGATCATCTACGAGTACGCCTGATGAAAACCTACGCACGCATCACCCAGAACACCGTGGTCGAACTCTTCTCCACCGATGGAAATATGGCCGAGATGTTTCATCCGGATCTGCTCTGGATCGACATCACTGAAATCGCTCCGGCACCGCAAATCGGCTGGGCCGCCAACTTCGGCACCCTCGGTTGGGTGTTTGCATCCCCCGAAGAACTGACGCCGGACAGCACCCTGAAAACTCTGGCAAAAAAATGGCTGAGCGGCATTGGCCTTCAACCGTGATTCAATCGGGGCAATATCCAGGGAGGATCAAGCATTATGCAATTAACTGAAAACAACCTTATCGACATCATGCCCAACGCCCGCTCCCAAGCGGGCGTTTTTGTTTCTGCACTCAACACTGCCATGACTCGGCGGCGCATCGACACGCCTAAACGTATTGCTGCGTTTCTTGCGCAGGTCGGCCATGAGTCGGGGCAATTGCGTTATGTGCGCGAGCTGGGCAACAACCAATACCTGAGCAAGTACGACACGGGTACGTTGGCCTTGCGTCTGGGCAACACACCTGAAGCCGACGGCGACGGGCAAAAATACCGAGGGCGCGGGTTGATCCAGATTACCGGCCGTTCGAATTACCGCCAGTGCAGCCTTGGCCTGTTCGGCGATGAGCGCCTGCTGTCTCTGCCCGAATTGCTCGAACAGCCGCAATGGGCGGCCGAATCCGCGGCATGGTTCTGGGAGCAGAAAGGTTTGAACGCACTGGCCGACCGCGACGAGTTCAACACCATTACCCGTCGCATCAACGGCGGGTTGAACGGCTTGCAGGATCGTCTGGAAATCTGGGCGCGGGCGAGGGCGGTGCTATGCCAATCCCCTGGCGAATGATCGGCGTCCTGTTGCTGGCTGCGGGTGGATTTGCAGCGGCCTGGCAGTTGCAGGAGTGGCGTTACGGGCGGCAACTGGCCGAGCAGGCGCGGTTAAACGGCGAAACCCTCAATCAACTGACCCAGACCGCCGCCACCGTGCAACAGGCTGAGCAGGATAAACGTCTGGCGTTGGAGCAACGGCTCGCGGCCAGTGAAAAAACCCACTACCGAGCGCTGAGCGATGCCCAACGTGATCAGGATCGCCTGCGCGATCGCCTTGCCACTGCTGATGTGCGCCTGTCAGTCCTTCTCGACGCCAGCGACGTTGCCCCAGGCTGCAACGTGCCAGCCACCGCCGGCGCCGGCAGCGTGGATCATGCAACCGTACGCGCCCGACTTGACCCGGCGCATGCTCAACGAATTATCGCCATCACCGACACCGGCGACCGTGGAATGATTGCCTTGCAGGCCTGTCAGGCCTATGTCAGAGCGCTGGCGCCCGAACATTTTGAATGAGTCTGTGTATTGAAAGCGCAACCGGCTCGTGTACGGTGGAGGCATTCCACACGATCCGGAGCACGCCGTGAAAGAGATCACTCAACTGGCCGCCGACCTTGGCCGACGTCTGCAACTGCTCAATGCCCACGTCACCACCGCCGAGTCCTGTACCGGTGGCGGGATTGCCGAAGCCATCACACGGATTCCCGGCAGTTCGGCGTGGTTCGAGGCGGGTTATGTGACGTACTCCAACCGGCAGAAAACCCAGCAACTGAATGTGCCGGGTGAATTGTTCGAGTCGGTGGGGGCAGTCAGTCGCGAGGTCGTTGAGGCGATGGTGCGTGGTGCCCAGGACAAAAGCCTGGCGCGATTTGCCGTAGCAGTCAGTGGTGTGGCCGGGCCGGACGGCGGCTCGCCGAACAAACCGGTCGGCACGGTGTGGCTGGCGTGGGGCGTTGGCGAAACGGTCACCAGTGAGGTTCAGCACTTCCCCGGCAACCGCGATGATGTCCGCCGACAAACGGTGAAGGCCGCGCTAGAGGGGCTCCTGCGACTAGCGGCACGAGAAATCGAAAATCAGGGGTAGGCGATCCGCGAACGCTGTGGAATAATACTGGCTACTTATACAGGTGTTGGCCGTCAGGCCTTATTGATTACGTGAGGACTTTAATGGACGACAACAAGAAGAAAGCCTTGGCTGCGGCCCTGGGTCAGATCGAACGTCAATTCGGCAAGGGTGCCGTGATGCGTATGGGCGATCAGGACCGTCAGGCGATCCCGGCTATCTCCACTGGCTCTCTGGGTCTGGACATCGCGCTCGGCATTGGCGGACTGCCAAAAGGCCGTATCGTTGAAATCTACGGTCCTGAATCCTCCGGTAAAACCACACTGACACTGTCGGTGATCGCCCAGGCGCAAAAAGCCGGCGCGACCTGCGCATTCGTCGACGCCGAACACGCCCTCGATCCTGAGTACGCCGGCAAGTTGGGCGTTAACGTCGACGACCTGCTGGTGTCCCAGCCGGACACCGGTGAACAGGCGCTGGAAATCACCGACATGCTGGTGCGTTCCAACGCCGTTGACGTGATCATCGTCGACTCCGTAGCTGCACTGGTGCCGAAGGCTGAAATCGAAGGCGAAATGGGTGACATGCACGTGGGCCTGCAAGCCCGTCTGATGTCCCAGGCGCTGCGTAAAATCACCGGTAACATCAAGAACGCCAACTGCCTGGTGATCTTCATCAACCAGATCCGTATGAAGATCGGTGTGATGTTCGGTAGCCCGGAAACCACCACCGGTGGTAACGCGCTGAAGTTCTACGCCTCGGTTCGTCTCGACATCCGCCGTACCGGCGCGGTGAAAGAAGGCGACGAAGTGGTCGGCAGCGAAACCCGCGTCAAGGTTGTGAAGAACAAGGTCGCTTCGCCGTTCCGTCAGGCTGAGTTCCAGATTCTTTACGGCAAAGGCATCTACCTCAATGGCGAGATGATCGACCTGGGTGTGCTGCACGGTTTCGTCGAGAAGTCCGGCGCATGGTATGCCTACGAAGGCACCAAGATCGGTCAGGGCAAGGCTAACTCGGCCAAGTTCCTGGCAGACAATCCGGAAATCGCCGCGAAGCTTGAGAAGCAACTTCGTGACAAGCTGCTTACTCCAGCAGTGATCGACTCCAAGGCCTCTGCAGTCAAAGAGACTGAAGACGACCTGGCCGACGCTGACATCTGATTGCAGCGATGACCACCGCCGTACTCGATACCCTCGTCGCGGTGCGACGAACCGCCATGGACCTGCTTGCACGCCGCGAGCATGGTCGAGTCGAGTTGACGCGCAAATTGCGTCAGCGCGGCGCCGAGGCGGAGATGATCGAAACAGCCCTCGACCGTTTGACGGAAGAGGGACTGCTTTCCGAAGCCCGTTACCTTGAAAGCTTTGTTTCCTATCGTGCCCGTTCCGGCTACGGCCCTCTGCGAATTCGCGAAGAGCTGGGCCAGCGCGGTTTACAGCGCGCCGATATCGAACTCGCCCTGCGCGAAAGCGGTATCAGTTGGCAGGAACAACTTCAGGACACCTGGCGCCGGAAGTTCTCCGGGCATTTACCGATTGATGCGAAGGAACGGGCCAAGCAAGGTCGGTTCCTGGCCTATCGGGGTTTTTCGATGGAGATGATCAACCGCTTGTTCAGCGGTCGAGGGATGGACGATTAAACTGCTTCAATAAAAACGGCCCGCTATGAAAATAGCGGGCCTTTTTTTTTGCCCTCAAATTACCTTGGAGGGTTCGCGCGAACGTTGTGCTGTTTGCGGTTTTGACTGAGCCCAGTTTTCCGGCAGGTTGATGTAGTCGATCAACTCCCTCAGGCGCCCGTGAGTGCGGGCATTGAAGGCGAAGGCCAGCCGCGCCAGATGGCTGAACTGCGCTTCATCGTGTTCCTCACCGCTGTAGTCGTGTTGATGAAACTGGTCACTCAGGCACAGATCGGCGAACGCTTCCTGTATGTGCGCCAGCGCCTGATCGCTGAGCTTGTGATGCATACGAATCACGAACTGACGCTTGAGCCAACGGCTGGAGTGGAAGTTGCTGTAGAACTGGTTGATCTGTTCCACCGCTTCCTCAACGGTGTAAACCAGCCGCATCAGTTTCATGTCGGTAGGCAGGATGTAGCGGTTGGCCTCCAGTTGCTGGCGAATGAAGTCCATCGCGCCTTGCCAGAATGTGCCGCCGGGTGCATCCAGCAGCACCACCGGCACCAATGGACTTTTACCGGTCTGGATCAACGTCAGTACTTCCAGTGCTTCATCCAGCGTGCCGAAACCGCCCGGGCATAAAACCAGCGCGTCGGCTTCTTTGACGAAAAACAGTTTTCGCGTGAAGAAGAAGTGGAACGGCAGCAGATTACCGGTGCCATCGACAGTGGGGTTGGCATGTTGTTCGAAGGGCAGGGTGATGTTGAAACCGAGACTGTGATCACGGCCGGCACCTTCATGGGCTGCGGCCATGATGCCGCCGCCCGCACCGGTAATGACCATCATCCCCGAGCGGGTCAACGCCGCGCCGAGTTCTCGGGCCATGGCATATAGAGGATGTTCGACTGGTGTACGCGCCGAGCCGAACACCGTGACTTTGCGTCGGCCCTTGAATTGCTCCAGCACCCGGAACGCCTGCTCCAGTTCGCGCAGAGCCTGCAGGGTGATCTTGGCGTTCCAGCGGTTGTGGTCTTCCTGGGCCATGCGCAGCACGGTCAGGATCATGTCGCGGTAGATGGGAATGTTCGGGCTGTTGGGGGAAACACGGCTGAGTTGTTCTTCGACCTTACAGATGAGGTCGGGGCCGCTTTCCTGAAAATGACGGCTCAAGAGGTCATTCGGTTGGTAAGGCATTCAACGTCTCCTTCTGCACAGAGCGGATGGCCCTGACGAGCGGCGTCAGTACCGCGCTGCAAAAAACACACGATCAGCAGTTCCTTTCCTGCCGTTGAAAAATGATCGGGAATACTCTGAATCTAGACCCTTGCGCGCATTTGCGCTGACTTGATCATTGCGCCGCAACGTTTTGCCTGGCAACTGTTTATTGATTGTTCGCCGGTTCCTTCACCGCTCGTCCGAACCTGCGCCGAGCGGCAATCCCTCTGATTAACTAACTTACAGGCGTCGTACGACAGCTTTGCGTCACGGTGCACGCGATTCAAGGATTTGCGGGTGGCAAGGAGGCGGGACACATGGCCAGAGTGATTCTGGAGATCGATACGCAGTTGTATCGAATGTTGAAGGCATCAGCCGAGACCAATCATCTCAGTCTCGAAGAAGAGTGCTGCCGGCGCTTGGCCGGCGGCGAGCGCCGCTCACACTATTTACAGGCCTTGCTGGCCGAACTGCGCGCCGAGGATGAACAGCGGCGCGCCAATTCGCGATGATTACTTCTTTTTCGCCGGACCGGCTTTCGGGCAATCCGATTCCTGGTAGCTGGCGGAGCCGATCGCTTTGTTGGTTTTCACTTCGGTGAAGTCGTAACGCATGATCGCGCCCTTGGCCATCAGCTTGCGGAACGACGGGTTGTTGCACACCGAAGCGCCCAACTGGAAATACACGGCTTTAGGGTCAGCGCGCATCTTGTCGGCGTGGCTTTTCTGCACGCTCAGGTGGTTGATCAACTGCGTGCCTTCAACGGTGAAGCCCTGATCAAGAATGTCTTCACTGATGGCGCGTGGCGTGCCGACGCTGCTTTGGGCGGCGACGTTGCGCAGCTCGCGGTTCAGATTCTGCTCACTCAGGGAGGCAGCCTGAGCGGTGAAGGACGACGCCAGCAGAATGGCAGCGGTGGGAACGATAAGGCGCAGCATGAAACTCTCCTGGTTCAGTGACTGGTGGTTCGACCAGCCACGTGACTGTGCGTTCAGTGGCGGCGAATTATAGGGGAGCCGGTCGGGAGGGTACAGGCTTGCGCCCGTCGCTCTGGTAAACTGCCGGCCTTTATTGCCCTGACGAGTGTTGTTCGTGTCGAGTTTCCCTGTCTGCCGGCGCTGCCTGCGATGAACCATGCCCCCAACGCCGTCGCCCGTTTGCGCGATCAGCGCGAAGATGAAGGCATCAAGCCGATTCAGGCCCGTGGCTTTCGCTCCGAGCGTTGCCGCGACTGCCGGGTGATCATCAGCCATTGCCTGTGCGCCTGGCGACCTAGTGTCGAGACGCGGTCGGGCGTGTGCCTGATCATGACCGGCAAGGAAGTGTTCAAACCGAGCAACACCGGTTGGCTGATTGCCGACGTGGTGCGCGATAACCATGCGTTTATCTGGTCGCGTACCGAGCCCGATCCACAGATGCTGGCGCTGCTCAACGACCCGCAATGGCAACCGTATCTGGTGTTTCCCGGCGAATACGTCGAGCCGTCACGGGTGACCAATACGGTCGCTCCCGATAGCAGCAAGCGCCCGCTGTTCATTCTGCTCGATGCGACGTGGACCGAAGCACGGAAGATCTTCCGCAAGAGCCCGTACTTTGACCGTCTGCCGATCCTCAGCCTGCTGCCCGACAAACTCTCACGCTACCGCTTGCGCCGTTCGACCCGCAGCGAGCACCTGTGCACTGCCGAAGTCGCGGCGCTGTGCCTGGAACTGGCCGGTGACAGCGACGCGGCTTCTGCGCTGGACGCCTATTTCGACGTGTTCAGCCAGCATTACCTCGGCGCTAAACAGCAGTTGGACATGAATGAGTCGACGCCAGCCCACGCTGAGTTGCTGCCCTATATACGAAAGCCGCAGCCGGAGTTGGCCCAATAGTGGCCCATACTGTACAAGCCAGCGGCCGTGCTGCTTGACCACCCCGTCTTCGCTGGGCATGCTTGGCGCCGATTAGGGTGCGGCCAAGGTTTGAAACGCCGTGTTTGCTGTTGATTGGCGTTGAACGTGCCCCTGTGGATATCGCTCGAAAGCGGCATCTTGAGTTGCTTTGGCCAGACCGGAATGCACCGGGTCTGCCATCAAAAACAGGATCATTTGAAAAATGGCCACATACGACATCCTGATTGCCGATGATCACCCTCTGTTTCGTAGCGCCCTGCATCAAGCGGTGACGCTGGGCCTCGGGCCGGATGTACGCTTGGTCGAAGTCGCAAGCATCGCCGAACTGGAAACCCGCCTGACCGAAAAAGCCGACTGGGATCTGGTCCTGCTGGACCTGAACATGCCCGGCGCTTTCGGGTTTTCCGGGTTGGTCATGCTGCGCGGCCAGTACCCGCAGATTCCGGTGGTGATGGTTTCGGCGCAGGAAGAAGCTTCGGTGATGGTCAAATCCCGCGAGTTCGGCGCCAGTGGCTTTATTCCAAAATCCAGCGACCTCAGCGTGATTCAGCAAGCGGTGCGCAAAGTGCTTGATGGCGACGTGTTCTGGCCGCCACAGGCGTTCGAAGCCGTTGCCGTTTCCGACGAAGCCAAGGCTGCCAGCGATGGTCTGGCTAGCCTGACGCCGCAGCAGTTCCGCGTGTTGACCATGGTCTGCGAAGGCCTGCTGAACAAGCAGATTGCTTATGAGCTGAGTGTGTCGGAAGCGACCATCAAGGCCCATGTCACGGCGATCTTTCGCAAGCTGAATGTGCGCACCCGCACGCAAGCGGCTTTACTGCTGCAACAACTTGAGTCAATTCCGAGCCAATAATGGCTGGCGTCTTCACGCTTTTTTGACTTTTGTTGATCTAGTTTTCCCACTCCTTTTTGGTTGGTTTCTACTTTATGTCACCTTTCAAGGGCCAGACTGGCCTGAAACGTATTCTCAACGCCTCTGGTTATTCGCTGGACGGCCTGCGCGCGGCCTTCACCGGTGAAGCAGCGTTTCGCCAATTGGTACTGCTGAACGTGGTACTGGTTCCGCTGACGTTCTTCCTTAATGTCAGCCGTGTCGAACAGGCCTTGCTGATTGCCGTGTGCCTGTTGGCGCTGATCGTCGAGTTGCTGAACTCGGCCGTGGAAGCGGCCATCGACCGCATCTCGCTGGAACTGCACCCGCTGTCGAAGAACGCCAAGGACATGGGCAGCGCCGCACAATTCGTAGCACTGAGCATGATCGCGTTGGTGTGGGCGGTGATTCTGCTTTAAGCGATCGTCGGCAAAACGATCTCGTCGCTGCGCTGCACCCCGGCGGTGAAAGCGCGGCACAGCTCGAGAAACTCGCGCATCGCCGAAGTCTGGTACTTCTGCTTGTGCCAGATGAAGTAGAACTGCCGGGCCAGATCCAGATCCGGCGTTTCCACCGGCACCAGACTGCCACGGCGGAACGCGTCACGCAGCGCCAGCCGCGAGATACAGCCAATCCCCAGCCCCGACTCCACCGCGCGTTTGATCGCTTCGGTGTGTTCCAGCTCGAGACGGATATTCAGCGAGCTGCGATGGTGGCGCATGGCTTGATCAAAGGTCAGCCGCGTGCCGGAACCCTGTTCACGCAGAATCCACGCTTCGTGAGTCAACTCTTCCATGCTCGCGCTGCCGCGTTGGGCCAATGGATGCTGCGGCGCGCAGAACACCACCAGTTCATCCTCGACCCAGCTCTGCACCTCGATGTCCGGGTGGCTGCAATCGCCTTCGATTAGACCCAGATCAATTTCGTAGTGGGCGACTTGTTGCACGATATTGGCAGTGTTCTGCACGTGCAGCTTTACCTGACTTTCCGGGTGGCGCTGCATGAAACTGCCGATCAGCAGCGTCGCCAAGTAATTGCCGATGGTCAGCGTGGCGCCGACTGACAGCGAGCCGAAACCGGATTTGCCGTTGAGCAGATCTTCGATTTCCTTGGCCTGATCGAGCAGCGCCACCGCTTGCGGCAACAGCTGTTTGCCGAGGGCGTTGAGGCTCAGCCGTTTGCCGGCGCGGTCGAACAACTGGCAACTGGACTGGCGCTCGAGCTCGGTGATCGAGGTGCTGGCAGCCGACTGCGAGAGGTTGAGCAGACCCGCAGCACGGGATACGCTTTCCTGCTGGGCGACGGCGACGAAGACTTGCAGTTGACGGAGAGTAAATCGCATATCGATATAACCGATAACCCTTATCTTAATAATCCAGTTAACAGATATTGTCGTCGCTATTAGAATGCGATGCAATTGCGCACCGTCGCCTTTCAAAGCCAGCGCAGACCCAATCTCCAGGAGTCAAACGTACATGAGCAACATGAACCACGAGCGTGTCCTCAGTGTTCATCACTGGAACGACACTCTGTTCAGCTTCAAGTGCACCCGCGATCCGGGCCTGCGCTTCGAGAACGGTCAGTTCGTGATGATCGGCCTGCAACAGCCTAACGGCCGCCCGCTTATGCGCGCTTACTCGATCGCCAGCCCGAACTGGGAAGAGCATCTGGAGTTCTTCAGCATCAAGGTGCAGGACGGCCCGCTGACCTCGCAGCTGCAGCATTTGAAGGAAGGCGACGAGATCATCATCTCGAAGAAGCCTACCGGTACCCTGGTTCTGGACGACCTGAACCCGGGCAAACACTTGTACCTGCTGAGCACCGGCACTGGCCTGGCGCCGTTCATGAGCGTGATTCAGGACCCGGAAACCTACGAGCGCTTTGAAAAAGTGATCCTGGTTCACGGTGTGCGTTACGTCAACGAAGTCGCCTACCGCGAATTCATCACCGAGCACCTGCCGCAAAACGAGTTCTTCGGCGAAGCGCTGCGTGACAAGCTGATCTACTACCCGACCGTGACCCGCGAGCCTTTCGAGAATCAGGGCCGCCTGACCGATCTGATGCGCAGCGGCAAGCTGTTCAGCGACATCGGCCTGCCACCGATCAACCCTCAGGACGATCGCGCGATGATCTGCGGCAGCCCGAGCATGCTCGACGAGACCAGCGAAGTGCTCGACAGCTTTGGCCTGAAGATCTCGGCGCGGATGCGCGAGCCGGGTGATTACCTGATCGAGCGTGCGTTCGTCGAGAAGTAAGCCCCAAAACTGTAGGAGTGAGCCTGCTCGCGATAGCGATGGATCAGTCAAGATGGATGTCGACTGACACAGCCCTATCGCGAGCAGGCTCACTCCTACAGAAAAGCAAAAAGCCCGCGTTGCCTGAGAAGGCAGCGCGGGCTTTTTCGTTTTCGGGGTTACGCCTTGGCAGGAATGACTTCGAGCACGCGGATCTGCTCAGGCGTCGGGTAATGCCAGCGCACATCCAGATCCCAGAACTGCGCACCGTATTCGCGTTCCGGTGCCGGGGTTTGATACGCCGGGCGTGGATCCTGCGCCAGACACTGTTCAATCAGCTCAACCAGCGGCTCGTCGAGGCGCTGGGCGTGTGTGTGCGCTTGTTTCAGGGCTGAGTCCGTCCACTGCACGTCGATCAAATGTGGCGCAGCGCTGGCGATGTTGTTGGCGGCGTCGGGAATGATGTCGGCGTAAGGCACGTAGGGCTTGATGTCGAGAATCGGCGTGCCGTCCAGCAGATCAATGCCGGAAATGAACAGCCGATTGGCTTCGACCTTGTCCAGTTTCACCACCGACTGGCCGATGCCGTTAGGGCGGTGAGTCGCGCGGGTGGCGAACACGCCCATGGATTTGTTGCCGCCCAGGCGTGGTGGGCGGACTTTCAGGCGCGGTTTTTCTTCCAGTGCCTGATGGAACAGAAACAGTAGCCAGACATGACTGACCTGTTCCAGGCCTTGCACCGCGTCACCCTGATCGAACGGCGCCACCAGTTCCAGCACACCACGGGCGGCGGGAGCCAGTTGTGGCTGGCGGGGGATGGCGAATTTCTCCTTGAAGCAGGAGCGCACGAAGCCGATGGGGGAGACGCTGTAAGTCATGGTTTGCATTCGAAGCAGGGCAGGGGTGGGCATGATAACCCGGCGGGCCTCAAGTCTGGTGCTGGTAGGCCTGGCCTCTTCGCGAGCAGGCTCGCTCCCACAGGGGTTGTGTGCATGACACAGATCCAATGTGGGAGCGAGCCTGCTCGCGAAGGCCGCACCGCCGATCTACAAACTGAATCCACCATCCAGCGGAATAATATTCCCCGTCATATAAGCCCCAGCCGTACTCGCCAGACTGATCGCCAACGCCGCCATCTCCTCCTCCCGTCCCCAACGCTTCATCGGAATCAGCGCCGTGTCCTCAGCCAATGCCTGCTGATCATTACCAATATGCTGCGTCATCTTGCTCGGAAACCGCCCCGGCGCGATCACGTTGACGTTGATGTGCTGGCTCACCAGCTCCCGCGCCAAAATCCGCGACAACTGATGCAGGGCAGCCTTGCTCGGCCCGTAGGCATACGCCTGCTCGCCGAAGGAAGAAATCCCCGCCACCGAACCGATATTGATAATCCGCGCCGGATTCGCCGCCGAACCACCCTTGCGCAACAGCGGCAGAAACTGCTGGATGCAGGTGAACACCGAGGTCACGTTGAGCTGCATGACCTTTTCCCAGCCCTTGACCGGATAGCTCTCCAGCGGCGCGCCCCACGTGGTGCCGGCGTTATTCACCAGAATATCCAGATGCGTGATCTGCTCGCCCAAGCGCGCGGCCAGTTCCTGCACACCTTCTTCGGTCGCCAGGTTCGCCGCCACGCCATGACACTTGCCCAAGGCGCTGAGTTCTTCAGCCGTTTGATGGCAGGCTTCGGCGTCGCGCGAGCAGACATAGACGCGGGCGCCAGCCTCGACAAAGGCCTTGGCGATCATTTTGCCGATACCACGGGTGCCGCCGGTCACCAGAGCGGTGCGGCCTTGCAGGGAGAAATACGAGTGCATGGCGAGTCCTGAGGATTAGGGATCAGTACACCCTAGTCGTCAGCCGCAAAAAGCGGAGCCACTATTTTCGAAAGGAATGGGGGGCCATGCGGCCAGCTTCGAGTGGCAAGCTGCAAGCTACAAGTTAACGCGGTGTGGCAACTTGCAGCTTGTAGCTTGTAGCTGCTTTTAAGCTCTCACGCGCAGCGTGAGCCCTTTGAGGAAGTTGCGCAGCAACTGGTCGCCGCACGGGCGGTAGTTGGTGTGGCCGACCTTGCGGAACAGCGCGCTCAGCTCAGGCTTGGACACCGGGAACTCGGCAGCCTTGAGGATCGCGTGCATGTCGTCTTCTTTCAGTTCGAAGGCCACACGCAGCTTTTTCAGGATGATGTTGTTGGTCACCGGCACTTCGATCGGCTGCGGCGGACGGCTTTCGTCCTTGCCGCGCTTGAAGATCACCAGACCGTCGAGGAAGTGTGCGATGACTTCGTCCGGGCAGCGCACGAAACCTTCTTCGTCTTCTTCTTTCTTGTCGAGCCAGGTCACTACGTCGGCGAGCGCTACTTCCATGCCGCCGAGTTTGATGATCTCGACAACCTTCTTATCGCTGATGTCGAGCATGTAGCGCACGCTGCGCAATACGTCGTTATGAATCATGTGAGTAATCCTGATAAGCGTTGTGGGCAGCACGCGGGCGCGCTGCCGGAATGTGCGGCGGCAGTGGAAGTCTTAGAACTTCTCTTTGCCGGACAGGTAGCGCCATTGCCCGACCGGGACCTTGCCGATCGAGACGCCGCCGATGCGGATGCGGCGGATGCCGATGACTTTCAGGCCGACGGCTTCGCAGAACTGGGCGATGATGCCGGGCTGCGGGTTCTTCATGGCGAAGCGCAGACGGTTTTCGTTCTGCCAGCTGGCCTTGACCGGCGGCAGTTCCTTGCCCTTGTGCGTCAGGCCGTGCTGCAGGCGATTGAGGCCGTGGGCGACCATGTCACCTTCGACTTCTACGATGTATTCCTGCTCGATCTTCGCGGCGTCGGCAGTGAGCTTGCGCAGGATCTTCCAGTCCTGGGTGAACACCAGCAGACCGCTGGCCTTGGCTTGCAGGTCGGCGCTGGCGGTCAGGCGCAGGAAGTGCCCGCGCAGAGGGCGTTTGCTGAAGCGGTGTTCTTCGCTAAGGGTTTCGGCGCTCAGCGATTGCATGGCGGTGTCGACGTCCATGCCGGCTGGAGCGTTGAGCAGGATGGTCACCGGCTCCGGCGCGGTGGCCTTGGCGTCCTTGTCGAGCTCGACCTTCTGGTCGCCGACCTTGAATTGCGGCTCGTCAATCACTTCGCCGTCCACGGTGACCCAGCCGCCCTCAATGAACAGCTCGGCCTCCCGGCGGGAGCAACCGACCAGTTCGATGAGGCGTTTGGAGAGGCGAATCGGGTCAGTCATGACAGGGCCGTAACAAAAAAGGGGTGGGCATTGTACCTGTGTGGCGCCGGTTAAGCCCGGTTCCATTTCGGTAATGCTTTTTGTAGGAGTGAGCCTGCTCGCGATAGCCATCTGACATTCGACATTGATGGTGGCTGATCTGGCGCTATCGCGAGCAGGCTCACTCCTACATTGTTTTGGGTTGTGTCAGCCGTTACTGGAGCGTTGCTGGTTTTGGCGCAGGCGCATATGCAGCAACGGATACGGCTGGCCCATGCCATCCACCTCCGAGCGGCCGATGACCTCGAAGCCCTGCTTGAAGTAAAAGCCCAAGGCCTGTGGGTTCTGTTCGTTGACGTCGAGTTCATCGGCATTCAGATGCTGCAAGGCGTAGTTCAGCAGCTTCTTGCCCAAGCCCTGACCCCTATAATCTGGATCGATGAACAGCATTTCAATCTTCCCCGCCGCGACCCCGGCAAACCCGGTGATGCGCTGGTCGGCGTCCTTGGTGCAGATCAGCATCACCGCATCCAGATAGCGCGTGAGCACCAGATTGCGCAGCAGCTCGATATAGCTGTCCGGCAGAAAATCATGGGTGGCGCGGACCGAGGCCTCCCAGACCCGGGTCAGTTCCTGATAATCGCTGAGTTTCGGCGTATGGATAACCGAGTGGTGACGCATGCCCGTCTGCCTCTTGTCCGTTTCAAGGGAGTCCGTCCCCCGCTAAACGATAGCCGTAAAAAAGCCCCGCATCTTGTAAAAAGAGTGGGGCTTTCTGTATTTGTTGCGGTGTCTGGCTGGATACTTCTGTCGCCAGCAAGATCTCTCCCCCTCACCCCAACCCTCTCCCCCAAGGGGGCGAGGGGGAAGGGAGCTGATCTTTGTGCTGTTCAAAACCTGAGCCCGACTCGAACGTTCAGGTCGGTGTAATTCGAAAGAACAACACGGTCAGCTCCCTCTCCCTACGGGCGGTCCGACGTTTCGGGAGGGCTGGGGTGAGGGGCTTTTGACCTTAGATCTGCTCAGCCCACAGATCATATTCGTCAGCGTCAGTCACCTTGCACCAGACCTTGTCGCCCGGCTTCAAATTGCTGCCGTTATCAATAAACACGTTGCCATCGATTTCCGGGGCATCGAAGAAGCAGCGGCCAACAGCGCCTTGCTCATCAACTTCGTCGACCAGCACTTCGATTTCACGGCCGATGCGCATTTGCAGGCGCGCCGAGCTGATCGCTTGCTGGTGCGCCATAAAGCGATCCCAACGATCCTGCTTGACCTCGTCCGGTACGATCTCCAGGTCCAGATCATTGGCCGGAGCGCCTTCAACCGGCGAGTACTGGAAACAGCCGACGCGGTCGAGCTGGGCTTCGGTCAGCCAGTTCAACAGGTACTGGAAGTCTTCTTCGGTTTCGCCCGGGAAGCCGACGATGAAGGTCGAACGGATGATCAGATCCGGGCAGATTTCGCGCCAGTTCTTGATCCGCGCCAAGGTCTTGTCTTCGAACGCCGGGCGTTTCATCGACTTCAACACTTTCGGGCTGGCGTGCTGGAACGGGATGTCCAGGTACGGCAGGATCTTGCCGGCGGCCATCAACGGGATCAGCTCGTCAACGTGCGGATACGGGTAAACGTAGTGCAGACGGACCCAGACGCCGAGGGTGCTCAGCGCTTCACACAGTTCGGTCATGCGGGTTTTCACCGGCGCGCCGTTCCAGAAACCGGTGCGGTATTTCACGTCAACGCCGTAGGCGCTGGTGTCTTGCGAGATCACCAACAGCTCTTTGACGCCGGATTTGACCAGACGCTGAGCTTCGTCGAGCACATCACCGACCGGACGGCTGACCAGTTTGCCGCGCATCGACGGGATGATGCAGAACGAGCAGCTGTGGTTGCAGCCTTCGGAAATCTTCAGGTAGGCGTAGTGGCGCGGGGTCAGCTTGATGCCTTGCGGCGGCACCAGATCGATCAGCGGGTTGTGATCTTTGCGCGGTGGCACCACTTCGTGCACAGCGTTGACCACTTGCTCGTATTGCTGCGGACCGGTCACGGCCAGCACGCTCGGGTGCACGTTGCGGATGTTGCCTTCTTCCACGCCCATGCAACCGGTGACGATCACCTTGCCGTTTTCCTTGATCGCTTCGCCGATCACTTCCAGCGACTCAGCCTTGGCCGAATCGATGAAACCGCAGGTGTTGACGACTACAACGTCGGCGTCCTGATAGGTAGACACCACGTCATAGCCTTCCATGCGCAACTGGGTCAGGATGCGCTCGGAGTCGACCAGTGCTTTCGGGCAACCCAGAGATACAAAGCCAACCTTTGGATTGGCCGGCGCAGGAGTGGTGGACATGTCTAACCTCGGTATTTTGTGACATCGCTTTCTTGATGCGAAAGCCGACGGACGGGCGCTTAGGGCGCGCCTCTGATCAAAAAGTGCGCAATTCTAGCGGCGAGCAACGCACTTGACCAGCTTTATGCAGGGAAATACGACGAGTGCTGCGCTATGCTTCGCGCCGTTGAGCTTTACCAATTTTTTACAGTCAACAAAACGTCTGTAACAACAGGTAAAACAGCGCATGCTGCACCACAAAGCATAGTGCTTCATTCAAAGAAGCCGGTTCTGAGAAGTAGGAGTGTTGGATGGGTCAGGCAAGTAGTCATGCGGCAGGCGCCGAGGGTTCGGCAACCAAGCCGCTGAGCATGCTGGTCGCGGCGGTCGGGGTAGTTTACGGCGACATCGGCACGAGCCCGCTGTACACCCTCAAAGAAGTGTTTTCCGGCGCTTACGGCGTATCGGTCAACCATGACGGCGTGCTGGGCATTCTGTCGTTGATCTTCTGGTCGCTGATCTGGGTCGTGTCGATCAAATACATGATGTTCGTGCTGCGCGCCGACAACCAGGGCGAGGGCGGCATCATGGCGCTCACCGCACTGGCTCGTCGCGCGGCGGGGCATCGCAAGAAATTGCGTTCGTTGCTGGTGGTGTGCGGACTGATCGGCGCGGCGCTGTTTTATGGCGACAGCATGATCACCCCGGCGATTTCCGTACTGTCGGCGATTGAAGGTCTGGGACTGGCATTCGATGGCATCGACCATTGGGTGGTGCCGCTGTCGCTGGTGGTGCTGGTGGCGCTGTTTCTGATTCAGAAACACGGTACGGCGCGGATTGGCATTTTGTTCGGGCCGATCATGGTCACCTGGTTCCTCGTCCTCGGCGCCCTCGGTGTGTACGGCATCAGCCACACGCCAGAAGTGCTGCATGCGATGAATCCGATATGGGCGGTGAATTTCTTCGTCGTTCATCCAGGCATGGGCGTGGCGATCCTCGGCGCCGTGGTGCTGGCGCTGACCGGTGCCGAAGCGCTGTACGCCGACATGGGCCACTTTGGCCGCAAGCCGATTGCCCGGGCGTGGTTCATCCTGGTGTTGCCGGCGCTGGTGCTCAATTACTTCGGACAGGGCGCTTTGTTGCTGGAAAATCCCGAGGCGGCGCGTAACCCGTTCTATCTGCTGGCGCCGAGCTGGGCGTTGATTCCGCTGGTCGGCCTGTCGACCCTGGCCACGGTGATTGCCTCGCAAGCGGTGATCTCCGGCGCGTTCTCCCTGACTCGTCAGGCGATTCAGCTCGGCTACATCCCGCGCATGTACATCCAGCACACCTCAAGCGACGAGCAGGGCCAGATCTACATTGGCGCGGTGAACTGGGCGCTGATGGTTGGCGTCGTCTTGCTGGTGCTCGGCTTCGAATCCTCCGGCGCACTGGCCTCGGCCTACGGCGTGGCGGTGACCGGCACCATGCTGATGACCACCATTCTGGTGTCGGCGGTTATGTTGCTGCTGTGGAAATGGCCGCCGATTCTCGCGGTGCCCGTGCTGCTGGGCTTCTTGTTGGTGGACGGTTTGTATTTCGCCGCCAACGTGCCGAAGATCGTGCAGGGCGGTGCCTTCCCGGTGATCGCCGGTATCGCGCTGTTTGTGCTGATGACCACCTGGAAGCGCGGCAAACAACTGCTCGTCGATCGCCTCGACGAAGGCGCGCTGCCGCTGCCGATCTTCATCAGCAGCATCCGCGTGCAACCGCCGCATCGTGTGCAGGGCACCGCCGTGTTCCTCACCGCGCGCTCCGACGCCGTGCCGCACGCGCTGTTGCACAACCTGCTGCATAACCAAGTGTTGCACGAGCAAGTGGTGTTGCTGACGGTGGTCTACGAAGACATTCCGCGCGTACCGCCATCGCGTCGCTTCGAAGTCGAGGCCCACGGCGAAGGCTTCTTCCGGGTGATCCTGCACTTCGGCTTCACCGACGAGCCCGACGTGCCGCAGGCGCTGAAGCTGTGTCATCTGGATGATCTGGACTTCAGCCCGATGCGCACAACCTACTTCCTCAGCCGCGAAACGGTGATTGCCTCGAAACTTGAGGGGATGGCGCGTTGGCGTGAAGCGCTGTTTGCGTTCATGTTGAAGAATGCCAACGGCAACTTGCGCTTCTTCAATCTGCCGCTGAACCGGGTGATTGAGCTCGGCACGCAGGTAGAAATGTAAGCCAGGCCTCAACTGAAAAGCCCCCGTCAGCCTTGTGGTTGGCGGGGGCTTTTTTGTGGGCGGCAACTTCAGATCAAAAGATCGCAGCCTTCGGCAGCTCCTACAGGTTTCGCATTCCATGTAGGAGCTGCCGAAGGCTGCGATCTTTTGATCTTCAAACCTTTACAAGCCTTCAGGTATCTCTGCTTCAGACTCGGTCTTCGTCCGCGCAGGTCGTGGGATCAGCGCTTGGATCACATCATCAATCAAGGCCTTGCCCATCACCGTCAGATAATGCGCAGCCCAGGCATGGCGGTCGGTGTCTCTGATGAAAGCAGCATCCTCGGCGAAGGATTTGGCGAGGGATAGCAGGTCGGAGGATTGGGACAAGGCATCGATGATCGGGATGCCGGCGCGCACGTTGAAGAACGCTTGATCCGAGTTGTAGAGGAAAGGGGTGAAGCCGATGGTTTTAAGATCTGATGGCGTTGACGGACTTTCTTTGCTCATTGTTTTGCTCCCTAAAACGAGGAGCTGCCGCATTCGTTACCACACGAATGGGTGGCAGCTGTACGCAGGGTGGTAAACCGGGAGAGCAAAGAAACCGGCAGACCCGAAGGTCTCCCACGTACAACTGCCATAACAGTAAATCACAGGGGTAAAAAACACCTGATTCGTGATGGAGGCACTGTTGCACTTTGCCTAGCCGGGTTACCACACCCGATCGCTGAATGGGTCAGCGACGTCCGGAGAGTATCCCGTCGAAAAAGAGCGCAATAGAGCGGCACAGCGCCCCAACAAGAGTTTCGGAGTTTGCCTACAAGGTCTGTGGGCGTCATCTGATATTGCGAGACTGGAAGTAAACGATACTAAACGTCACGCACGAACCGACGTGTACAAAGCATTCAGGTACGTATGACAGCATCAGCGCAAAAAGAAGCACAGGATGAACCGAGGTGCCTTCGGATCGAAAAGAAGGCCAGTGAACGATTGCTCATCTTTGATCTGGCCCAAGCAATCAGCCATGACGATATGCGGGCAAGGTATGCCGCAATAAGTGATCCACCCAAGGGCTTGACGACTCTCCCTGGGTAGTGAGACAAGTGTCCACGTTTTGTGGAATGTGGACACTTGAGGTTTGGAGCTAGATGAAGAGTCAAGACATTTTGCTTTTGTTCAAGATGGCCAGTCTCCATGCTCAGGAAGAGAATCTCTTGGGGGAGATGGAGGCGGAATCGAATTCGGACAGGGTCGAAGAGCTGCTCAGGCCTTATGTCGTCAGCCGAATGACCGCAGGGGAGAGTGTGGGGAAGCCATTGGTCACCTATTCCACTGATGGGGAAGACACACTCTTCCAGCGCCGCGAATTCGATTCGCCTTTCGCTGATGGGTCAGGCTGGGAGGGATGGGCGGAACCAGCATCTGATCCACCACTGACAAGTTGGAGCGACCGCTACTCTCTGCGTGCGCTGTCTGCCTCTCTCGGGCTGAGCAAAAGCGAAGTCTCAAATGCTCTCGCCCGGTGCCGGGAATCTGGATTGCTCATTCATGATTACGACACCGGGCTTGCCAAAGTGCACCGCCGGGAACTGCTGAAAATTACCGAGCACGCGCTGAAGTACTTCTTCCCGGTCAAGCCTGGCGCGATGGTTCGTGGGATACCCACAGGCTTTGCGGCGCCTGCGCTGTCCAAAAGCATCAAGAGTGCGGGTGGTTTGATTCCGGTCTGGCCGGATGCGCATGGAACCGAGCGAGGCCAAGCGATAGAGCCGCTTTACAAAACAGTGCCGGAAGCGGTGAAAAAAGACCGGATCCTTTACCACTATCTGGCGCTCGCTGATGCAATCCGTCTGGGTGGACCGCGTGAGTGTGGTGTGGCAGTCAGTATTCTGAAGGCAGGGATGGGGCTGAAATAACATGTCGTCAAACGCGGATCACAACTACGAACTCATTGAGTTCGTGGCTGAAGGCTTGGGGGAGGCGTTTCTCGCCGAAGTTGCTTTTGTTGGCGGTTGCACAACCGCCATGCTGGTTACAGATACAGCAGTGCTGGACGACATTCGTTTCACTGATGACGTTGATCTAGTGATCGAGCTGGCCGGTATCAGCGCCTGGAACCATCTCACCGAACGGCTGGCGGCCAAGGGATTCAAGATCACGGGTGAGGACGAGGTCAATTGTCGTTTTCGCTTCAATGACGTTGTCGTGGATGTCATGCCTTCCGACCCTGCAGTGCTCGGCTATGCCAACCGCTGGTTCGTCGAGGGGCTGGCGAGGGCGGATAAATTCACCCTGCCCAGCGGCACTGTCATCCAGATATTCCAGCCCACTTATTTTCTCGCGACGAAACTGGAAGCTTTCGCCGGTCGGGGAAATGGCGATCCTTATCACAAGGATGTCGAGGACATGATCATCTTGATCGATGGTCGGCCTGAGCTGTTGGAGGAGGTGGGCCAAGCTGACAAGGACCTCAAGGCGTTCATCACAGAGGGAGTCCAGAAGCTGATGGCGCTCGATGGGGTTGGCTACGTGATCGAAAGTTCAGGCTCGGTGCAGGCGAATCCAGGCAGAGGGCAGATTATTCACAGGCGTATGAAAGCGCTGGTCAACGCATGAGATACCACTCCCGATCAATCACTGGGCAAGCCAGCAGAGGAAATAATGACTATGCCGGAGCGACCTGTGAGGGTGGCAGTGGGTTTTTTGTTGTCGCGGATGGCACTTCGAGGCGCGGCAGTGGACAGTTGGCTGAAAGCTTCGTAAGCGGCATGTTGGCGGCTCATTCCACACAGATGGAGCAGGGGAGCTATCCTGCAGAACCCGCAGCTGTTGAGCGCCTATTGGTTTCAATACTGTCGGATTTTCATGCGTCGTTGCCTGCTGATCAGACGGGAGCCATCTGTTACCTGATTGGCTTGGTCGCTCATGGCCGACTCACCATTGCATACGAGGGAGACTGTTCATGCGGGATTGTGACGCTGGCGGGTGCCATCGAGTGGATTACGCCACCTCACTGCAAGGCCAATTGGCGGCGCGACCGTTCGCACTGTGAGTTGGCGCAAGATCCAGCTCGACATTCAGTAACGCGATGCTTGAAGATCAATCGGGGCCCGAACCCTGACTTTGTTTGTTGTGCACTGGACGCTGTTGAGCGCTTGGTATTTGTCACGGATGGCTTTTGGGCGGACTTGACCCAAGTGCAGCAAAGCAGTTTGTTGGCGGCGCCGGATAGCGACATTAGCGTTGGCGACGATGATGTCACGTGGATAGATGTTCAGCTTGGCCGGCGAGACTGACGCGTTGTCTGAATCCAGCGCCATCCCTTGTAGGAGTGAGCCTGCTCGCGAAGGCGTAGTGTCAGTCGGCGAATCTGTAAACTGACCCACCGCTTTCGCGAGCAGGCTCGCTCCCACAGGGGATTCTGGTGGCTGCTGAAATGTAAAAAGCCCCCGCAACCGTGAAGTTGCGAGGGCTTTTTGTGGGGGCTCAGATCACTCTTCGGCGACCGAGTCCTTGCTCTGGCGCTTCTCGATCAAGTCCACCAAACGCTTGGCCAGCGCTGGGTAGTTCTCGTCGAAGTGGTGGCCGCCAGGCAGTTTCACTGCTTCGCCGACTGCAGTCTTGTCCGTGCAGCCACTTTCATCGGTCTCTTCTTCACCGTAGATGCACACAACCTTGGCCGCTGGCAGCTTGGCCATCTCCGGGCCGGTGGCGGCTTCTTTGCCGGCGTTACCCAGCCAGCCTTCGACTTCGATTTCGAAGCTGCCGGTGCGGGCGAAGGCCAGCAGGATGATGGCGTCGACGCGTTGCTGCTCGGTTTCTGGCAAGCGGTTGTAGATCGCTGGCAATACGTCAGCACCGAACGAGTAGCCGGTGAGGATGAAGCGTTTGGTGCCCCATTTCTGCCGGTAGTGTTGCATCAGCTCGGTCAGGTCCAGCGCGCTTTGCTCCGGGCTCTTGTGCTGCCAGTAGTAGCGCAGGGTGTCGATGCCGACGACCGGATAACCGATCTTGGCCATTTCACCGGCCACGTCGCGGTCAAGGTCGCGCCAGCCGCCGTCACCGGAGAGGAACAGGGTCACGGTGTCTTTGGCTTGACCGGCCGGCACTTCAACCACCGGGATCGCCAGACCGCCGTTGGCCTTGTCGCCGCCGACGAGGATCTTGCGCAGCTCGTTGTTCAGCACTTGCGGCAGGTTGATGTCGTAGTCGCTGATGCTGGTTTCGGCGTTCGGTTGATCGCGCACGAAACCTGCGCTGGCGTCGTCCGGGTTGTCGTTCCACGCTGCCAGCCAGTGGCCGTGGGCGGCGGATTTCGGCAGCAGGTGCGTGCAGCCACCTTTTTCCAGAGCGAGGTCGACGGAGATGGCTTGGGCCTTGTCGTCTTTCTGTTCCGCCAACCAGCGCCATGCGAGCACAGCACCCGGGCCGATACCGCTGACCAAAGTGGCCGGGCCATTCAGTTCACGCAGGCCCGATTGCAGGGCGCGGCTTTGCAGCAGGCAGTCCTTGGGCAGAATCACTTGAACGATCTGCGCCGAGGCGCTGCGGCTCAGGGTGGTCAGTTGTTTTTCACTGAGTTTCTGGTCGTCGTTGACCGCGACCAGCACCTGCGCCTTGGGCTTGGTGCCCGGGATGACGCGGGTCATGGCGGCGCCATCGGCCGGGGTCAGCTGTTCTACGGTCGGTTCCGGTGCCGGACGTTTGAGGTACCAGAAACCGCCGCCGGCAATCACGGCCAGCACGATCAGTGCGGCCAGGATGTACTTCAGGGAGCGTTGAATCATCAGCGTTTCACCAATCCAGTCAAGCCGCCCGCGATCAGGGCAGCAGTGTCGGCCAGCGCCACCAACGGATCGAGTCCGGCGGGCACGGCCATATAACGGGGTTCCCAGTCAGGCTGGAACTTGTCTTTGAAGCGGCGCAAGCCTTGGAAGTTGTACAGCTGCTCACCACGGCGGAAAACCATCGAGCCCAGACGCTGGGTCAGCGGTGCACCACGGCGGGGTTGCAACCCCGACAACGGCACCATGCCCAGGCTGAAACGCGCGTATCCGTGACTCTTATAGTGTTGAATCAGGCCGACCATCATGAATTCCATGGTCAGCTTCGGCGCATCCGGGTGCGCGCGCATCAGGTCGAGACTGGCCAGGTCATGGCTATAAGTTTCGAGCAGGTTGGCGAACGCCACCGGGCGACCTTCGAAGCGAATCACCGCGATGCGGAAATGCTTCAGGTAATCGTCGCTGAAACGGCCGAGGGAGAAACCTTTCTCGCGCACGTTCTTGCCGGTCAGCCACGCATCGGAAATAACTTTCAGCTCATCCATCGGCGCCTGACCGGGCTCGTGGATTTCCAGCGACAAGCCATCGCGGGTGCCACGGTTCCAGGTGTAACGCAGATCCTTCATCTCTTTACCCTTGGCTTCCAGGTCAAAGCGATGCAGATCGACCCGGGCTTCTTCGCCCAATTTGATCGCGGTCAGGCCGATGTCCATGTAGTACGGCAGGTTCTCCGCGCGCACCTGATAGAACACTGGGCGGGCATGGTGAATATCGCAGAGGTCGCGGAACTGCCAGATCATCTCGGCGCGTTGCTGGCCGGGGCCGATCGGGTCATACAGCGCCACGAGGCTGCGGCCACGGCGTGCGTACATCAGGAACGCTTCGTCGTTCTGGTGAAACAGCAACGCCTTGTCACCGGTCAGCGCGAGGCCACCGTCGGGTTGTGACGAGGCCATCAGGATCTTTGCCGCGCGATCGAGTTCGTCGGGCGTCGGCAAATGAATGACCGGGCGTGCGGTGCGCAGCAGCCAGGTCAGCGCGATCACCAGCAACAGCACAGCAGCGCCGAGCAGCGAACGCAGGCCACGCGGTGCGTCAGCATCAAGGGTGAACTGCCACCACAGTTGGTGGCTGTAGGGCACGTCTTGATAGGCGAACAGTAGCAGCCACGTCGATGCACCGAGGACGCACAGGCTGGCCACCAGATACAAAGGCGAGAAGGGCAGTTCGGTCAGACGACTCGGGCGATAGAACGAACGGCGGAACACGCCGAGCAGCGCAGCCGTCAGGGTCATCAGCGTCGCTTCTTCCCAGTCGAAGCCTTTAAGCAGCGAGAGCAGGGCGCCGACCAGCAGCAGAATGGTGGTCAGCATCCACGCCGCCGACAGGCGACGACGCAGGCCTTGAGCGAGCATCAGGCAGAGCACGCCGATCAGGCTGGCGCCGAAGTGCGAAGCGTCGACCAGACGATGCGGGATCAGAAAGCCGATGTGCTCCAGACGCGTGTCGATCTCGGGAGTAGCGCCGGAAAACAGCAGCACCACACCGGACAGGAACACCAGCACCGCCAGAATCGGCGCGGCCAGACCAGACGCTGCGCGCATGGTCTGGGTTTGAAACAGGCGCTGACCTTCGTTGATCAGCAGGAATACGCAGGCGACCAGCAGTGGCAGCACTACGTAGATCAGGCGATACAGCAGCAGCGCCGCGGCCAGTGGTGCGGCACCGAGTTTGTCGGCGAAGGCGGCCAGCAGAATCGCTTCGAACACACCGACGCCACCGGGTACATGGCTGAGCACGCCAGCCGCCAATGCCAACAGGTACACCAGCAGGAACGCACCAAACGGTGGCGCTTCCGGCAGCAATAGATAGAGAACGGTGGCGGCAGCCGCAACGTCGAGGGCGGTAATGATCAGTTGCAGGAACGTCAGGCGTCGCCCAGGCAAACGCAGCGTGCGGCGACCAACCCTGACCAGCAGGTTGTCGCGCAACGGTTGTTCCGGCAGGCGCCGACGGTAGATGCCAATAGCCAGTACTGCGCCCAGCGCCAGCACTACAGCGGCAACTGTGCCGAGCAGACCTTCGGATAATCCCAGCGCCTGCGAGGCAGCAGGCAGGTCGCTCAGCGTTGCCAGTGCCGCCAGCGGCGGCAAGGCGCAGCCCAGCGACAGACTGGCGAACAAGGTCATGTGCGCGACTTCCGACGCCCCCAGACCCAGTCGTGCATATAAGCGGTAGCGAACCGAGCCACCGGACAGCAACGACAGACCGATCGCATTGCCAATCGCAAACGCGGTGAATCCGCCCAGCGCCAATGTGCGCGGTGGCAGGGTCACGCCGGCATAGCGGCTGGCCGACCATTCGTAGCCCAAGAGAATAATGAAGCCGACCACGGTCGCGCCGAACGCACCGAGCAGGGCGGGTTTCGGCACGTCGAGAATCGAGTCGTGCAGTGCATCGAGATCGAGTTCGGCGAGCAGATGACGACAGGCAATCAGCGCAATGGCGAACAACAGCAAAGTCACCGCCAGACCAATCGGTTGTCGGTATTTGCTCAACCGATCCAGCAAGCGCAAACGCTCGGGTTTGATCGGATGTTCCGCTGTGACGGTGTCTTGTGGATCAGACGAGTTGGCGCGCATCAATCACCTCTTGGATTGTGCGCGACAGGATGGAGGTATCCAGCCAAGTTACCAATCCCTGTAGAAAAAAATAATCACAAAATACTACGCCTCTCACCGGGTATCGGCGAGGGCAGTTCCTGGATTGCAGACGTCTTGCCTGCGACTCAAGCATAGTCGCAAGTGAGTACTTCTGAAGATCCCAAGCGTTCACTGCACAGTGACAGATCATTGTTGCGAAAGGACTTTTTCAACAGATACAAAAAAGGCCACTCTTTCGAGTAGCCTTTTTTGATGTTTGGTTGCGGGAGCCGGATTTGAACCGACGACCTTCGGGTTATGAGCCCGACGAGCTACCAGACTGCTCCATCCCGCGTCTGTGTGGCGGCATTCTACAGACGAACGACGGGGTGTCAACCGCTAATCCCGGAAAGGGTCAAATAAGTGTGAAATAGCGTCAAACGGTCGCAGGTAGCGCGTTAAGCTTCGGAAATGCAAAGAATTCCTGTTTGGCGATTGCTTCTCTATAAGAGGAGGAAATCGACAAAACAGACGCGCACAAAAAAGGCCACTCTTTCGAGTAGCCTTTTTTGATGTTTGGTTGCGGGAGCCGGATTTGAACCGACGACCTTCGGGTTATGAGCCCGACGAGCTACCAGACTGCTCCATCCCGCGTCTGTGTGTCGGCATTCTACAGAGGAACGCCGGGGTGTCAACCCGCAATCTGGATAAAATCTGTTGAGGTTCAATCGGTTAGCGCTTTTTCTCGGGTGTTTTTCGCGCTGCAGGGCAGGTGGAGCAAGGCTTTCAGCTCTATTGGAGGCCTCTCGTCGATTGATAAAATAAATTCAACGGACATTTCCTACCGCCTGGAAAGAACATTCATACCACTGGTGCTATATACAGGTGTCAGTGAGATACTGCCGATCCGGTTCGCCACGTTTCCTTTTCTGACATGACTCAGCGAAAAATCATCCACATTGACTGCGATTGCTTTTACGCCGCCATAGAGATGCGCGATGACCCGCGCCTGGCCGGTAAGCCGTTGGCGGTGGGTGGTTCGGCGGACCGACGCGGGGTGATTGCCACCTGCAACTATGAAGCGCGGGCCTATGGCGTGCGTTCGGCGATGGCGTCGGGGCATGCCTTGAAACTGTGCCCGGACCTGACCATCGTCAAGCCGCGTATGGAGGCGTATCGCGAGGCTTCGAGAGAGATTCATACGATTTTTGCCGATTACACCGACCTGATCGAGCCGTTGTCGCTGGATGAGGCTTATCTCGACGTATCCGATAGCGCGCATTTTGGCGGCAGTGCCACGCGCATCGCTCAGGACATCCGTCGGCGCGTCTCCAATCAATTGCACATCACCGTGTCTGCGGGTGTGGCGCCGAACAAGTTTCTGGCGAAAATCGCCAGCGACTGGAAAAAGCCCAACGGGCTGTTCGTTATTACCCCGGATCAGGTGGAGGATTTCGTCAGCGGTTTGCCGGTGAGCAAGTTGCACGGCGTCGGCAAGGTCACGGCCGATAAGCTGGGCAAGCTCGGCATCGTTGACTGCTCGCAGTTGCGCGAGTGGGACAAATTGGCGCTGGTGCGCGAATTTGGCAGTTTTGGCGAGCGACTGTGGAGTCTCGCCCGTGGGATCGATGACCGGTTGGTGCACAACGACAGTCGGCGTCAGTCAATCAGCGTGGAAAACACCTACGACGTTGATCTGCCGGATCTGCGCAGTTGCCTCGACAAACTGCCAGAGCTGCTGGAAACCCTGAAAAACCGTATGGCGCGGATCGACAGCAGTTATCGGCCGGGCAAGCCGTTCGTCAAAGTGAAGTTTCATGACTTTACCCAGACGACGCTCGAGCAGGCCGGGGCAGGGCGGGATCTTGGCAGTTATCAGTTGATGCTGACGCAGGCGTTCAATCGCGGCGGGAAACCGGTGCGGTTGTTGGGGGTTGGGGTGCGGCTGGAGGATTTGCGCGGCGGGTTTGAGCAGATGGAGTTGTTCGAACGTTAAAGTCAAAAGATCGTCCGAACGCGGCCCGAGCCTTCGGCAGCTCCTACAGGAAAACGCGTTCCAATGTAGGAGCTGCCGAAGGCTGCGATCTTTTAATAGGCCTTAATTCGGCCCGGGATCCGCCACCAGACGCCCGGCATCCTTGGTCAGCGACTTGAGAAACTCAGTCTGTAACTCAGGATCGTTGCGCGTCAGTTCGATCAGGCTTTGTTCCAGCTCGCTGGCTTCTTCTTCCAGGCCCAGTTCCGACAGGCGTTTGACCCGGTGCACCCACTGGCTCACTTCGTCGTCTTCCAGGTCGTCGTAAATCAGCCCGTGCGCTTCCAGTAACTTGCCGCGCAGATGACTGCTGATCATCAGCGACGAATCAGAGTGCACGTCATCCTTGGCGTCTTCGACACTGATCTGCAATTTGCCGACATGGTTGAGGTCATTTTCGGCAAACGGGCTGTCGAGCAGGTTCAGACGCAGCACACCATTACGATCGGTGGTCATGTCAAAGGTCTGCTTGCCAGCCTTGACCTGCACTGGCCGCTCGCTCCACGGCAGGCTCGAATACTCCGTACGCTTGTCGCGCTGGACTTCATCGATGCCGGCGAGGTTCTGTTGTGCACGACCGTTGGACTGTACGTTCATGAACGGGTTGAGCCCGGCAAAACCGTAGCTCAGCCAGTCCTTGGTGATGCTGTCCGGCAGGTTGCCGAGGGCGAACACATTGACCACGTTGGCGCCGACGCCACCGACTACGGCCACCGCACCCAGCGGAATCTCGTAGACCTCCCGCCAAGGCTGGTAAGGCGTGTAGCGATCGTAGCGACGTGTCACTTCGAACTCGGTGACTTCAAAAGTCTTCTGTTCGTTGATCTTCACGCGTCGCTGCGGCAGCTCAAGCTCCTTAGGCTCGCCGACATCAATCTGCAAGCTATGGTCGAGCAACTTTCGCTCGACCCGCTCTTCGTGCTCGCTGCGTTGTGACATGTGATTGGCACAGCCGCTGACCAGCAGGGCACCGCACAGGGCGGTGCCACCGAGGCCTAAGGTGTTTCGCTTGAACATGACGTCTCTATCTGGTTTCAGCGGCGGATACGGGCCTGCAGGAAGGACAATACGTCGGCCACCGGCAATGCTTGCGCTTCGCCTTCGGTACGGCTCTTGTATTCCAGGTTGCCTTCGGCGAGGCCTCGGTCGCTGACCACGATCCGGTGAGGAATGCCGATCAGCTCCATGTCCGCGAATTTGATGCCCGGGCTGGTTTTCTTGTCGCGATCATCCAGCAGCACTTCGAAGCCGGCCGCCGTCAGTTCGGCGTACAGCTTGTCGGTGGCTTCGCGCACCTGCTCGGTTTCATAGCGCAGCGGTACCAGAGCAATCTGGAACGGCGCCAGGGTGTCACTCCAGATGATGCCGTTTTCGTCGTTGTTCTGTTCGATGGCAGCTGCCACCACGCGGGAAACGCCGATGCCGTAGCAACCCATTTCCAGGGTCACTGGCTTGCCGTTCTCGCCCAGCACTTCGCACTTCATCGCCTTGCTGTACTTGTTTCCCAGCTGGAAGATGTGGCCGACTTCGATACCGCGTTTGATTTCCAGCGTGCCTTTGCCGTCCGGGCTTGGATCGCCGGCAACCACGTTGCGCAGGTCAGCCACGGTCGGAACTGGCAGATCACGCTCCCAGTTCACGCCGAAGTAGTGCTTGTCGTCGATGTTCGCGCCGATACCGAAGTCGCTCATCAGCTCGACCGAGCGGTCGATGATGATTGGCAGCGGCAGGTTCAGCGGGCCCAGGGAACCGGCGCCGGCGCCGATGGCGTCACGCAGTTCGGCATCGGTGGCCATGACCAGCGGGCTGGCGACGCCAGGTTGCTGGGCAGCCTTGATTTCGTTGAGTTCGTGGTCGCCACGGATGACCAGTGCGATCAGCTTGCCTTCTTCTTCGGCACGCACGATCAGGGTCTTGATGGTCTTCTCAATCGGCAGATTGAATTTCTCCACCAGCGCCGCGATGGTTTTGGTGTCTGGGGTGTCGACCAGACGCAGCTCTTCGGTCGCAGCGGCGCGCGAAGTTTCGCGTGGCACGGCTTCGGCTTTTTCGATATTCGCTGCGTAGTCGGAACCGTTGCTGAAGACGATATCGTCTTCGCCGGACTCGGCCAGCACGTGGAATTCGTGCGAGCCAGCGCCACCGATCGAACCGTTGTCGGCTTCAACCGGACGGAATTTCAGGCCCAGGCGGGTGAACACGTTGCAGTAGGCCTGGTGCATGCGGTCGTAGGTGACCTGCAGCGAGGCTTGATCAGCGTGGAACGAGTACGCGTCCTTCATGATGAATTCGCGGCCGCGCATCAAACCGAAGCGTGGGCGGATTTCGTCACGGAACTTGGTCTGGATCTGATACAGGTTGATCGGCAGCTGTTTGTAGCTGCTCAACTCGTTGCGCATCAGATCGGTGATCACTTCTTCGTGGGTCGGGCCCGCGCAGAAGTCGCGACCGTGGCGGTCTTTGATGCGCAGCAGCTCAGGGCCGTATTCTTCCCAGCGCCCCGATTCCTGCCACAGCTCGGCCGGTTGGGTGCTCGGCATCAACACTTCCAGAGAGCCGGCGGCGTTCATCTCTTCGCGAACGATGGCTTCAACCTTGCGCATAACCCGCAGACCCATGGGCAGCCAGGTGTACAGGCCGGAGGCGAGCTTGCGGATCATGCCGGCGCGCAACATCAGCTGGTGGCTGATCACGACCGCATCGGAAGGTGTTTCTTTCTGTGTGGCGAGCAAAAATTGACTGGTGCGCATGGTTGGCCGTTGTCGGTTGCTATGACTGGAAATGACTCCGCAGTGTACCGGCGAGTTTTGCCGACGTACAGGCGTGAGGTCAGTGGGGAGGCACGACGGCGGGATTCCTCCCGCCGTTGCCGAAACGTCTTACGATTCTTCTGTGACCGGCGTCGGCACAGGCTCGGGCGTTGGCGTCGGGCCTTCGCGGCGGCTTTCCTGAAACCAGTGCAGGGCGATCAGAATCAACGTCGGCACGCCGAGCAGGGCGGTGATCAGGAAGAAGCTGTGGTAACCGAACTTCTCGACCAGGACCCCGGAATAGCCGCCCATCAGGCGCGGCAACAGCAACATGATCGAGCTGAGCAGTGCGTATTGCGTGGCCGAGAATTTCAGATTGGTCAGGCTCGACAGATAGGCTACGAACGCCGACGTCGCCAGGCCCGAGCTGAAGTTGTCGAGGGAAATGGTCACCACCAGCATCTGCAGGTTCGGGCCCATGTCGGCGAGCATGACGAAAAGCAGGTTGGTGGCTGCGGAAGCGATGCCGCCAATAAACAAAATCGGCAGAATGCCAAAACGCACGATCAGCAGGCCGCCCATGCCGGCGCCGACCAGTGTCATGATCAGGCCGAAAATCTTGCTGACGCTGGCAATCTGATCCTTGGTAAAGCCTTGGTCGATGTAGAACACGTTGGCCATGACGCCCATCACCGTGTCCGACATCCGATAGGTGGCGATCAGGCCGAGCAGCAGCAGCGCCTGCCAGCGATAACGCAGAATGAAGTCATTGACCGGTGTCAGCACCGGTGCGAGGCCGCGACGGCCCATGGTCGACAGACACAGGCCGGTGAGCAGCGTATAGAGAATCGCGCGCAGGAAGGCGCGGTCTTCCAGCAGCAGGTCAAGCGGACTCATGTCACCGAACAGCACGCTGGCGAAATCAGTGTTGTAGAGCTGGGTGAACATCGCCGGTACCGAGACCAGCAAGACGATCAGCACAAACACCGACATCAGTTGATGCATGAAGGTGTAGCGCCCGGCCTGCAACTGTGTGCGCAGCGGTACCGGTGGCTCGCGCATGAACAGCGTGGTCAGCAGCGCGGGAATCATCAGCGCGCCGAACAGCGCGTAAGTGCCGGCCCAGGCAGAGTGCTGATAGTTGAAGCCCGTGGAGCCAAAGCCTTCGGCGAAGAACAACGCGCCGGCAGTCGCCAGCAGTGCAGCCACGCGATAACCCGACATGTAACTGGCGGCGAGGGCGGCCTGGCGATTGTCTTCGGCGATTTCCAGGCGATAGGCATCCACCGCGATATCTTGAGTGGCGGAGGCGAAAGCGACGACGACTGCAATGGCGATCAGCCAGGACAGATGCTTCTGCGGATCGCAGAAACCCATGCCGATCAGGCCGAGGATCACCAGCGCCTGCGAAAGCACCAGCCACGAACGGCGACGGCCAAGCTTGCCCAGCAACGGCAGGCGCCATTGGTCGAGCAAAGGTGACCAGACCCATTTGAACGCATAGGCCAGACCGATCAGGCTGGCATAGCCGATGGTTTCACGGGCGACACCGGCTTCACGCAGCCAGACGGAAAGCGTAGAGAACACCAGCATGTACGGCAGGCCGGCGGCGAAACCGAGCAACAACAGCACGAGCGTCGAAGGACTGGCATAAGCGGCTAGCGCGGCGCGCCAGGTTTTACGGGGCATGGGCTGAAGTCTGCCTCAAGATTGCGAAAACAAAGCGCGCACTCTAACCGCTGTGCTCTACCGGACGCCAGCCATGGCGCTGAATATCCACACGATTGTTCTGGACGGTGATGCCTTCCATGCGCAATCGGGCCCGTTGTTCATCGCCCGACGGGCTGCCCACCGGCAAGCTGATCCGACCGCCGGCGCCCAGCACGCGGTGCCAGGGCAGTTTGGTATCGCCTGGCAACTGACTCAGGGTGCGGCCGACCCAGCGCGCGGCGCGCCCCAACCCGGCCAGTTCAGCTAGCTGGCCATAACTGACGACTTTGCCTTCTGGCACTTGGGCGAGCGTCGAGTAGAGCGCCGTGCGTCGGATTTGCGCATCGTTTTCTACGCTGTCGAGCGGGTCTTTCACGTACGCGGTTCCTGAGCATGAACAGTTTGATGGCTTTCAGAGTAATCGGTGATCAGCCAGTTGAGAAATGAACTCATCAGAAATAGTCCGGTCAGTCCTTGTCAGGGTCTTATTCCTACGGATAATGCCGACCTTTTTCGCAAACTTGAGCCTTAGATTCGCTTATGTTGTCCAGATCCTTGTTGTGCCTTGCTGTTTTCAGTGCGTCCACGCCCCTGCTTGCCGACACCGTCTGGTTGAAGAACGGTGACAAGTTGAGCGGCACTATCACCGTGTTCGACGGTGGCAAGCTGTTGATCCAGACCAAGTACGCCGGTGCGGTTACGATTGACTGGAAAGAGGTCAAAACCCTGGACAGCGATCAGCACTTGCTGGTCAAGCAGGACGCCTACACCGGTGAAGTGTCCAAGTCGCTGACGGCCGCCGAAGATGGCAAAGTCACCCTGGCCAACGGTGAGGCGCCGAAAACTGTGGAACTGGCGAGCATTCAGCAGATTCTCAGGCCAAAACCGGTGGTCGAGGATCTGGTGTGGAAGGGCAATGTCGACCTGGCGCTGGACTATCAGCGCGCCGAGAAAGACACCGATGACTACGATGTCGGCTTCAAGACCACCGCGCGTCATGGTCGCTGGCGCCATACTGCCGAAGGCGAGTACAACCGCGAAGTGCAGGACGACGAGACCACTACCGACAATTGGCGCGCCGAATATGCACTGGACCGCTTCCTCACCGATCAATGGTTCTGGCAGGGTCGTCTGAACTACAAGCGCGATCACATCGAAGAGCTGGCTCGTCAGCGCGTGGTCGGTACCGGTCCCGGCTATCAGTTCTGGGATGACGAGTTGGGGGCTTTCTCGCTGGGTTCGCTGCTCAACCGTACCGATTACGAGTATCGCGATGGCAGCAAGGACAACTTCTATTCTGTCGCCATGAAGTGGGATTACAACCGCTACCTGATCGGCAAGAAGGTCGAGTTCTTCACCAACGGTGAAGTGGGCAAGCCGCTGTCCGGTGTTGCCGATTACGCGCTGGATGCTGAATTGGGGCTGCGCTACAAGGTCACCGACTGGGCCTCGCTCAACCTCAAGGCCGAGCGCGACATCATCAGCGGCACCAACGATGCAGACTTGAACAAGACCCGCTACACCGCAGGGTTTGGCGTAGCCTGGTAAGGCACAAGCAAAAGATCGCAGCCTTCGGCAGCTCCTACAGAGGATTGATGTACATCCAAGGAGCTGCCGAAGGCTGCGATCTTTTTTTGCGAGCTGAAAAACAGGCGCCCACAAAAAAGCCCCGCTTTTAAGGGCGGGGCTCTTTTCTAAAGAAGCTACAAGTTAGATAACTTGTACTTCTTCAGCTTGCATGCCTTTCTGACCGCGGGTAGCGATGAAAGAAACCTGTTGGCCTTCTTTCAGGCTTTTGAAGCCGTCGGATTGGATAGCTTTGAAGTGAACGAACAGGTCGTCACCGGATTGTGGAGTGATGAAGCCGAAGCCTTTTTCATCGTTGAACCACTTAACGGTACCGGTTTGGCGATTAGACATGGTGTAACTCCTTGAACAAAGATAACTGCGACTCAGGAAGAACCCTGGCCGAGACTGAGTGCAAAGAGCAGGAAAAATTCTTGTAGATGGTTGGATCGAAATTCAACATATCGTGTAGAGATTCTCAGTGACACAAGCAACACAGTGACGCCACCTTAACCCAGTTTCCGAGAAGTGCCAATGCTTCTTGCGAAGGTTTCTCTGTTTTCGGGATCGGCGGTGTGACGGTTCGTCGCCAAAGCCCGTATTTCATGGGTGTTCGGCGAGAATTGCACCGCGCACTTTGAACCCGGCGGCGCGCCCGGTAAGATGCCGGACAGAATTTTTCCACCTCGCTATTCAGGACACCCCGCCATGAGCATCAAATCGGACAAGTGGATTCGCCGCATGGCGCAGGAACACGGCATGATCGAACCGTTCGTCGAGCGCCAGATGCGCGGCAGCGACGACAGCCGTGTGATCTCCTACGGTGTATCGAGCTATGGCTACGATGTACGTTGCACCAACCACTTCAAAGTGTTCACCAACATCAACTCGTCCATCGTCGACCCGAAAAATTTCGACCCGGGCAGCTTCGTCGACGTCCACAGCGACGTCTGCATCATCCCGCCGAACTCTTTCGCCCTGGCCAGCACCGTCGAATACTTCCGCATTCCGCGCAATGTGTTGACCATCTGCCTGGGTAAAAGCACCTACGCGCGTTGCGGCATCATCGTTAACGTCACGCCGCTCGAGCCTGAGTGGGAAGGCCACGTGACGCTGGAGTTCTCCAACACCACCAACCTGCCGGCGAAAATCTACGCCAACGAAGGCGTGGCGCAGATGCTCTTCCTTGAATCCGACGAGGAATGTGAAGTCTCTTACAAGGATCGCGGGGGCAAGTACCAGGGCCAGCGTGGCGTGACCCTGCCGCGCACCTGATCGGTCCATCCGACAGATCGCGGGAATTCTTTGGCGGGCAGACACTCTATGGGGTGTACTGCCCGTTTTTGCTTTCGGCAAAACGGGCCTTCGCCGAGGAGTGCCCTATGAAGATCGATCCGCAAATCACTGCCGAACTGGCAAGGCTCGAGCCCAATCAGATTGGCGTATTGGCCTGGTCCTTGTTGGCGCATCCGCCACTGAACATGGCCGGCGGAATTCCCGGTCAACCCGACCCAGATACCCCTAACGAACAACCGACCGAGCCGGGCGAACCGACCCTTCCGGACGAGCCGCCACCGGCGCCTGTCGCCTGATAAACCGTGAAAATGGCCAGTCAGATGAGGTCTGCAAAGACTTCAACTGACTGGCCATATTTCGTTATCACCGATGACGAAGATTCTGCAGCTTTCATCCTTCTCGACCGGATACCCTCCGGTAAAAGCGCCAAAGGCCGGCAGCAGGCTGACGCGTTCGCTTAGCCTGAAACACGCCAGACGCAAGCTCTGCCGACCCTTGCCGTGCAGCCGGTAGACCGGGTGTACGTGACCGGCCAGCACGTGTCTTTCAGGATGCGGGTCCGGTTCATGTTGCAAGGCGAATGGCCCGAGCAGCAGCGGTTCCGGCACCACCCGGATATTCAACGATTCAGGCGGATCACCGGCGCGTTTGTCGTGATTGCCGCGGATCAGCGTCATCGGTAGATCAACGTGGCGCGCACGCCATTGCGCCAATGCGTCCAGCGTGCCCGGCGCATGTGAACCAGGTCCGTGGAGGAAATCCCCGAGAAAGATCAACAACCGGCAGGGCAGCTTCGCCAACAACCGATCAATCACTTCGATATTGCTCGCCGTGGTGCCATGCGGGACCGGTTGACCAAGACTGCGATACGCCGCCGCTTTGCCGAAATGCACATCGGCAATCAGCAATGCCTGCTGCGCCGGCCAGTACAGGGCTTTTTCCGGCAAGAGCCAAAGTTCTTCGCCGGCCAGACGCACCGGGTAGGGCGCATTCATCGGGATTTATCCTTGTCGGCGCTATTCTCCAGATCACCGACCATTCGCCTGATGCGATCAGCGAGTTTTTCCGAACTCATGCTTTCGCGCATGCGTTCCACCAGCAGCGGAAACCCTAGCGGTGTAGGACGTTTAACCTGATGCACGTCCAGTTTCATCTGGTTGATCCGCTCCAGTGTCTGTTCCAAGCGACGAATATCCAGTTCTTCCCGTAGGACTTCTTCCCCGGCCTGCGCCAGCAACAGATTATCTGCATCGTATTGTTTGAACACTTCGAAGAACAGTCCGCTGGATGCCTGCACCTGCCGGGTACTTTTCGGTGCGCCGGGGTAGCCGGCGAAGACCAGTCCGGCAATCCGTGCGATCTCGCGAAAGCGCCGCAGCGCCAGTTCGCCGGCATTCAGGCTGGCCAGAACGTCCGCTAACAAATCATCAGCATTGAAGAGATCGGTATTCAAATACTCGGCCCAGTCGATCGGCGTAGCGCTGAGCAATTCCAGGCCGTAATCGTTCACCGCGATGGAAAACGTCACGGGCTGCCGTTGACTGACGCGCCATGCCAACAGGCTCGCCAGGCCCAGATGCACTTGGCGCCCGGCAAACGGATAAAGGAAAAGGTGCCAGCCTTCACGAGACTTCAATACTTCGGCCAACAGGTTTTCTGTCGTGGGCAAACCCGACCAGCGCATCTGGGTTTCCAGCAACGGTCGTAACGCCCGCATTTCCGGGCCGACAAACTCGCCTTGCGCGGCCTCGCTGAAACGCCTGACCACGGCTTCGGCCAATTCGTTGGAAAGTGGCATCCGCCCACCATTCCAGCGCGGTACGGCGGCTTTTTTCGCGGTGCTGCGTTTGACGTAAGCGGTCATGTTTTCCACTCGCACCAACTCCAGCAAACGCCCGGCGAAGAGAAAACCATCACCGGGTTTGAGCCGCGCGATAAAGCCTTCCTCGACACTGCCCAGCTGCTTGCCACCGCCACCCTTGCTCCAGAATTTCAAATGGATGCTCGCGTCGCTGACGATGGTGCCGATGCTCATGCGATGACGTCGTGCCAATCGTGCATCCGGTACGCGCCAGACGCCGTGCTCGTCGGGCTCGACCCGGCGGTAATCCGGATAGGCTGTCAGAGACATCCCGCCATGGCGTACGAAAGCCAGCGCCCAGGCCCAATCGGCGGGTGACAGGTCACGATAAGCCCAGGCGCCACGGACTTCTTCGTACAACTCATCGGGTAAAAATCCGCCACCGAGGGCCATGCTGACCAAATGCTGCACCAGCACATCCAGCGGTTTGTGCGGTGACAGGCGTGGTTCGATACGCCGTTGTTCGACGGCATCGCGGGCGGCGGCCGCTTCGATCAGTTCAAGGCTGTGCGTCGGCACCAGCGTCACCCGCGACGTGCGTCCTGGTGCGTGGCCAGAGCGACCGGCACGCTGCATCAGGCGGGCAACACCTTTGGCCGAGCCGATTTGCAGCACGCGCTCGACCGGCAGGAAATCCACGCCCAAGTCCAGGCTTGAGGTGCAGACCACGGCTTTCAACAGCCCGTTCTTCAAGGCCTGCTCGACCCAATCGCGAGTGTCGCGAGACAGTGAGCTGTGATGCAGGGCAATCAATCCGGCCCAGTCCGGCCGCGCCTCCAGCAGCGCTTGATACCAGATTTCCGATTGCGCCCGAGTATTGGTGAAGACCAGGGTGCTGGCGCAGGCCTCCAGTTCGGCGACCACTTGCGGCAACATCTTCAGACCGATGTGCCCGGCCCAGGGAAAACGCTCGATGGCCGGTGGGAGAAGGGTGTCGACCTTCAGCGATTTTTCGCTTTGTCCTTGAATGCTGACGCCACCGCCCTGTGGGATCAGCACTTGTTCGGCGTGGGATTGGTTGCCGAGGGTGGCGGACACGCCCCAGACGATCAGCTCAGGTTGCCAATGCCGCAGCCGGGCGAGGGCCAGTTGCAGTTGCACGCCGCGCTTGTTGCCCAGCAGTTCGTGCCATTCATCGACGACGATCATGCGCAGACTCGCCAGCGCCACCTGCGCATCGGCACGAGCGAGCAGCAGGGTCAGGCTTTCCGGGGTGGTGATCAGTGTGGTCGGCAGGCGTCGGCTCTGCCGGGCGCGCTCGCTGCTGCTGGTGTCGCCGGTGCGCAGCCCGATGCTCCACGGGATCTGCAAATCATCGACCGGTACCTGCAAGGCGCGCGCGGTGTCGGCGGCGAGGGCGCGCATGGGGGTGATCCACAGGACTGTCAGTGGTTCGGCGGGGGCTTTGCGTTTGCGCGGTATTTCGACGGCAGGCTGCGAGCGAGCGAAGCGATTGAGCGCGGCAAACCACACTGCGTAGGTTTTACCGGCGCCGGTGCTGGCATGGAGCAGGCCGGACTCGCCATTTTTGATCGCCGCCCACACCTGTTTCTGAAAGGCGAACGGCTTCCAGTCGCGGGCGCTGAACCAGATTTTTGCGTGGTCGGGAGATTTCGCCATGCGGGCTGCGCGCGCTCTGGAGGTGTTCTTCCAGTGACCACATCAGTTGGCGAAAGGTTTAATCAGGGTGACTGTGTAGGAGCTGCCGAAGGCTGCGATCTTTTGATCTTGATCTTTATAAAACAAGATCAAAAGATCGCAGCCTTCGGCAGCTCCTACAGGGGAGGGTGGCTATTTGAGGTTGCCGCTGAGGAATTGCTTCAGGCGTTCGCTTTTAGGGTTGCCCAGCACCTCTTCGGGCGCACCTTCTTCTTCCACCAGACCTTGGTGCAGGAACAACACCTGGCTGGAGACTTTGCGGGCGAAACTCATTTCGTGGGTCACCATGATCATGGTCCGGCCTTCTTCCGCCAGCCCTTGAATCACCTTCAACACTTCCCCCACCAGCTCCGGATCGAGCGCCGAGGTCGGCTCATCGAACAGCATCACCTCCGGCTCCATCGCCAATGCCCGGGCAATCGCCACGCGCTGTTGCTGCCCGCCAGAAAGAAACGCCGGGTATTGATCCGCCACCCGCGCCGGCAAACCGACTTTGTCCAGGTAACGCCGGGCGCGATCGTCGGCTTCCTGTTTGCTGCAACCCAGCACCCGGCGCGGAGCCATGGTGATGTTTTCCAGCACGGTCATGTGGCTCCACAGGTTGAAATGCTGAAACACCATCGCCAAACGCGTGCGCAGGCGTTGCAGTTCATCGGCGTCGGCGACGTGCATGCCGTGGCGGTCGGTGACCATGCGGATCGCCTGGCCATCGAGGCTCATGGCGCCATCGTTGGGTTGTTCGAGAAAGTTGATGCAGCGCAAGAAGGTGCTTTTGCCCGAGCCACTGGCGCCGATCAGGCTGATCACGTCGCCGGTTTTGGCCTTGAGCGAAACGCCTTTGAGCACCTGATGGTCGCCATAGCTTTTATGCAGGCCTTCAACGGTCAGTTTGTACATGGGACGAGCATCCTCAAGGCGAAAGTAGGTAGCCGCTGCGGTAGGCTTCAGCGCCCGCAACATGGGCGATGACCATGCCGGCCGTGGCCATGCGGCGCAGCGAGCGGGCGTACATCACGCCGGCGCTGGTGCAATGAATGGGGGTGATCCGGTCGTTGATCGGGTCGATGATTTCAGCGATCTGCTGCCCGGCTTCCAGGACTTGCCCCGCCGTGGCGGTGTACACCAGCAGGCCGCCGACCGGCGTGGTCACCGGCTCGACTCCCGCGAGAGGCGTGGCCGGGAACGGCAATGGCGGCTGCGGTTTGGTCTCGCCGACGATCGCATCGGACTGGATCAGGTAGTCGATCAGCGCCTGGCAGTCGCGGCTGGCCAGCGGATGGGTGACGTCACCCTGACCGCGCAACTCGACGGTCACCGAGAAACTGCCGAGCGGGATCTCGAAATGTTCGCCGAAGCGCTCCTTCAATTGCCACCACAGCAAAGTGAAGCATTCGTCGAACGACTGGCCGCCGGAATCGGTGGCCAGCAGGCTCGCCTGAGCTTCGATGTAGCGCGCCAGCGGTTCGACCTGCGGCCACGCTTCGGGCGTGGTGTAGAGGTGCACCACCGATTCGAAATCGCAGTGCAAATCCAGCACCATATCCGCATCGCAGGCCAGCCGTTGCAGGATCAGGCGCTGGGATTGCAGTTGCGTGCTGGCGGTCTGGCGGGCGAGGGCGTTGCGCAGATGCGTGCGAATCAGTTCGAGGTTGTGCTGCGGATCGTCATTCAGCTTGCCCTCGATGGCATTGCCGATTTCCTCGCTGAGGTCGACGAACCAGCGGTTGAAGTTCTGCCCGCTCTCCAGTTCGTAGCGGCCCAGCGGCACATCCATCAGCACTTGTTCGAGGCCGACCGGGTTGGCCACCGGCACCAGCACGATCTCGCTGCGCAGTCGCCCGGCCGCTTCCAGCTCGGCCAGACGTTGCTTGAGGTGCCAGGCGACGAGCATGCCGGGCAGTTCGTCGGCGTGCAGCGAAGACTGAATGTAAACCTTGCCCTTGGCCTGCTCCGGGCCGAAGTGGAAGCTGTGAATCTGTCGTGCGGTCCCCGGCAGCGGGGCCAGCAAGTCATGGATCAGGTGGCGCATTTGCAGGGTTGTCCTAGTGAGTCGGGCCGAGGAAGGCCAGCCATCGGCGTTCGGCAAGGCGGAACAGGCCGACCAGCGCAAAGGTAATGGTCAGGTAGATCAGCGCGGCGATGCCGAACGACTGAAAGGTCAGGAAGGTTGCCGAGTTGGCATCCCGGGCGACTTTCAGAATATCGGGGATGGTCGCGGTGAAGGCCACCGTGGTCGAGTGCAGCATAAGGATCACTTCGTTGCTGTAGTAAGGCAACGAACGGCGCAGGGCCGAGGGCATGATCACGTAGGCATACAGCTTCCAGCCGGTCAGCCCGTAAGCCTTGGCCGCTTCGACTTCGCCATGGTTCATGCTGCGGATCGCCCCGGCGAAAATCTCCGTGGTGTAGGCACAGGTGTTGAGGGCGAAGGCGAGGATCGTGCAGTTCATCGCATCGCGAAAGAAACTGTCGAGCAACGGCTGCGCGCGCACGGCGGCGAGGCTGTAAATGCCGGTGTAGCAGATCAGCAACTGGATATACAGCGGCGTGCCACGGAACAGGTAGGTGTAGAACTGCACCGGCCAGCGAATGTAAAAGTGTGGCGAGACCCGCGCGATCGACAGCGGAATCGACACCAGAAAACCGATGAAGATTGAAGCGCTGAGCAACCACATCGTCATTGCCAGCCCGGTGATGTTCTGGCCGTCGGTATAAAGGAAGGCGCGCCAGTATTCCTGCAGAAGTTCGATCATCTTACGGCCTCCCGGGCACCGGCGGCGTAGCGGCGTTCAAGCCAGCGCAGGATGAAATTAGAGGCACTGGTGATCAGCAGATAGATCAACGCGGCGAGAACCAGGAAGTAAAACAGTTGATAGGTGCTTTTACCGGCGTCCTGCGCGGCTTTGACCAGGTCGGCCAGGCCGATGATCGACACCAGCGCGGTGGCCTTGAGCATCACCATCCAGTTGTTACCAATGCCCGGCAGGGCAAAACGCATCATTTGCGGAAACACCACGTAGCGAAAGCGCTGGCCGCGTTTGAGGCCGTAAGCGGTGGCAGCTTCAACCTGACCGCGCGGCACCGCGAGGATCGCGCCACGGAAAGTTTCGGTGAAATACGCGCCATAGATGAAGCCCAGCGTCAGCACCCCGGCGCTGAATGGGTTGATCTCGATGTATTCCCATTCCATGTAGTCAGTCAGGGACGTCAGCCAGGTTTGCAGGCTGTAGAAAATCAGCAGCATCAGCACCAGATCCGGCACCCCGCGAATCAGCGTGGTGTAGAGCTGAGCGGGCAGGCGCACCAGTTTGACTTTTGACAGTTTGGCACTGGCGCCGAGCAGGCCGAGCAACACGGCCACCAACAGCGACAACGCCGATAATTTGATGGTCATCCAGGTGCCTTCCAACAGCAAAGGGCCAAAACCCTTGAGGCTGAAGGCAGAGAGCCCCAGATTTTGTAAGAGGTTTTCGAACATAAATCAGCAACCTGAGCGGATGGAAAAGGCGCCCATCGAGGATGGGCGCCGGGGCATTATTTGCCGCTGTACAGATTCAGATCGCCAAAGTGTTTCTTTTGAATCTCGGCGTATTTGCCGTCATCGTGTAACGCTTTGATACCTTTATCTAAAAGCGCTTTCAGCTCAGTGTTACCTTTCTTAATACCGACAGCGGTTTTGGCCGGCAGCAATTCGTTGTCGACTGGCTTGCTGACGTCATAGTCGGCGCCCTGTGGCGACTTCAAAAAGCCCAGTTCGGCTTGCAGCATGTCCTGGATGCCCGCGTCGAGACGGCCGGAAGTCAGGTCGGAGTACACCTGATCCTGGTTCTGATAGGCCTGGGTTTTCACACCGGCCTTGTCCAGCACGGCTTTGGCGTAGGCTTCCTGAATGGTGCCTTGCTCGTAGCCGACGGTTTTGCCCTTGAGGGACGCGACGTCTGCGGTGATGCCGGAACCTTTCTTGAACACATAAGCGGTCGGGCCGGAGAACAGTTCGCTGGAGAAGTCGATGACCTTTTCGCGGGCCGGGGTCACGGTCATCGACGAGATCACACCGTCGAATTTGTTGGCCTTGAGGCCCGGAATCATGCCGTCGAAGTCACTTTCGACCCACTTGCACTTGACCTTCAGTTCGGCGCAGATCGCGTTGCCCAGGTCGATGTCGAAGCCCACCAGGCTGCCGTCGGCCGCTTTCGACTCAAACGGTGCGTACGAAGGGTCAACGCCAAAGCGCAGCTCTTTGTATTCCTTGGCCAGCGCGGAGCCAGCGGCCATGCACAACGCCAGTGCAGAAAGGGTCAGCAATGCTTTTTTCATTATTCAATCCCTAAGAACCAATATGAGCGCTTGTGGCGCAGAATTATTGTTACTGGAACGCGTACGACCTATAGAAAGTAGCAATTTCCGAACCAGAGTCCCGAACAAGTGTTTTAAAAGGTTGGGCGGGGAGGGGCGAGGGGAACTGAGTGCACGGAAATGGGCATTGCACAAAGCGTGCACCGATTTGTGGCCGCGTCATGTGTTGTGCCGGGAAAAGGGGTCAGGCCAGCAGGTCCTGCAAAGTGGCCAAGCTATCCGCTTCATCCACGGTCTTGTCCTGTCGCCAGCGCAGCATTCGCGGAAACCGCACGGCAATCCCGCTCTTGTGTCGGCGTGACAGGGCAATACCTTCGAAGCCCAGTTCAAACACCAGACTCGGCTTCACACTGCTGACCGGGCCAAATTTCTCCACCGTGGTCTTGCGCACAATGCTGTCGACCTGACGCATTTCCTCATCGGTCAGCCCCGAATACGCCTTGGCAAACGGCACCAGCGCGCGCTGACTCGAATCGGGCGGGCCGTCCCACACGGCAAAGGTGTAATCGCTGTACAGACTGGCCCGCCGGCCATGCCCGCGCTGGGCGTAAATCAGCACCGCATCGACGCTGAACGGATCGACTTTCCACTTCCACCAAACGCCCATGTCCTTGGTTCGCCCCACGCCATACAGCGAATCCCGCGCCTTGAGCATCATTCCCTCGACACCCAGTCGCCGCGAAGACTCGCGTTGGCGGGCGAGGTCGAACCAATCAGTGCCGGTCAGCACCGGTGAGGCCAGCAGCACCGGGCTGTTGCAGCGCGCAATGACCGCTTCCAGTTGCGCCCGACGTTTCGCTTGCGGCTGGTTGCGCCAGTCTTCGCCCTGCCATTCGAGCAAGTCGTAGGCGAGTACCACCACCGGCACCTCTTCGAGGATTTTCTTGTCGAGAGTCTTGCGGCCAATGCGTTGTTGCAGCAGAGCGAAGGGCTGCACGGCCGGCGGCTCGGTCGATTGCGGATCGAATGCGTCTTCAGTGCGCGGATGCGTGCTTTTCCACACAACGATTTCGCCGTCGATCACCGTACCGTCGGGCAAGCCGTGTACCAGCACATCCAATTCGGGAAAACGCTCGGTCACCAGTTCTTCGCCCCGCGACCAGATCCACAGCCGGCCTTCACGCTTGACCACTTGTGCGCGGATGCCATCCCATTTCCATTCAATCTGCCAGTCGCTGGCCGAACCAATCAGGGCTTCGAATTCTTCCACCGGTTGCGACAAGGCATGGGCGAGGAAGAACGGGTACGGTTGACCGCCGCGCTGGGCATGTTCATCGCTGGATTCCGGGGCGATCAGTTTCAGGTAGCTGGCGGCGCTCGGTCGGTTCGACAGATCGGTGTAACCCACCAAACGCTGCGCCACGCGTTTGCTGTCCAGCCCGGCCATCGACGCCAAGGCACGGGTGACCAGCAGTTTCGAGACGCCAACGCGGAAACTGCCGGTGATCAGTTTGATGCACAGCATCAGGCTTGATCGATCCAGTTGCGCCCACAGGGCCGGCAGTTGTCGGCTTAAGAACTCCGGAGTTTCACCACGCAGCGGCAGCAGTTTTTCTTCGATCCATTCGGCGAGACCGGCGTCAGAGCTGTACCGGTTTTCCGCGAGCACCAGCGAAATGGTTTCCGCGAGGTCGCCGACTGCTTGATAGCTTTCCTCGAACAACCACGGCTCCAGGCCTGAAATCTCGACAGCCAGTTCGCGCAGGATTCTCACCGGCACCAGTTGCCGGGGGCGGCCACCGGAGAGAAAGTACACCGCCCACGCGGCGTCATGCGGTTCAGCCTGGGCGAAGTAAGTCTGCATCGCCGCCAGTTTGGCGTTGCTTGACGTGGTCGCGTCGAGTTCGGCGTACAACTCGGCGAATGCTTTCATGCTGGCAGCTCGGCGATGGTCGGTTCGGTGGCGATGTTTTCTTCTTCGTCATCGCCGTATTCGGTATTGAAACCCTGGGCATCCAGGCCTTTTTCACGCAGATGCCGCACGAGCACGCCGATCGCACCATGGGTGACCATCACCCGTTCCGCGCCGGTCTGCTCGATGGCCCACAACAGACCGGGCCAATCGGCGTGATCGGAGAGCACGAAACCACGATCGACACCGCGCCGCCGGCGCGTGCCACGCAAACGCATCCAGCCGCTGGCGAATGCGTCGCTGAACTCGCCAAAACGGCGCATCCAGGTGCTGCCTCCGGCTGAAGGAGGGGCGATGACCAAGGCTTGGCGCATGATCGGGTCGCTTTTTTTCACGTCGCCGGCGTAGATCGTCGGCGGCAAATACACGCCGGCCTCGCGGTAGACCCGGTTGAGCGGCTCGACCGCGCCGTGGCTGAGGATCGGGCCGAGGCTTTCGTCGATGCCGTGGAGAATCCGCTGAGCCTTGCCGAACGAGTAGCAGAACAACACGCTGGCCTTGCCGGCCGCGATGTTCGCTGCCCACCATTGATTGATCTCGCCGAACACCTGCGCCTGCGGCTGCCAGCGATAGATCGGCAGGCCGAAGGTCGATTCGGTAATGAACGTGTGGCAGCGCACCGGTTCGAACGGGGCGCAGGTGCCGTCGGGTTCGATCTTGTAATCCCCTGACGCGACCCAGACTTCGCCGCCGTATTCCAAACGCACTTGCGCCGAACCGAGCACGTGACCGGCGGGATGAAAACTCAAGGTGACGCCGTGATGGGTCAGGCGTTGGCCGTAGGCGAGGGTTTGCAGATTGATGTCTTGCCCGAGTCGCGCGCGCAGAATCCCTTCGCTGGCGCTGCTGGACAGGTAATGCTGGTTGCCGGTGCGGGCGTGATCGCCGTGGGCATGGGTGATCACCGAGCGCTCGACGGGGCGCCAGGGGTCAATATAGAAATCCCCGGCGGGGCAATAGAGACCTTCGGGGCGGGCGATAACAAGGTCCATGTCGTTACCAGGAATGGGGGGCTTGTTAGCTATGAGGCTGGCGCGTGTCCGGAAGTTCTATCGACTTTGAAGAGCAACCCTCACCCCAGCCCTCTCCCAGAGGGAGAGGGGGCCGACCGAGGCGTCTGGCGAGTGACATCGACCTGAAAAACCGCGCCGATTATGGATTCGGCAACGCGCGAACCGAGTTAACTCCGGATTCGGTACAACTCCTTCAGGTCGGCGTAGACCTGCAGCAACCCCCAATCAGTCCCCTCTCCCTCAGGGAGAGGGTTAGGGGGGCTTTTGACGTTCAGCTTATTTGCCAGGAGTAAGGGTCAAACGAGTTTTGCCGTAGACCCGGTCAAAATTCTGCGGCTGCATCGGCAAACCGATGTACTGCCCCTTCAACCACGCATCAATGCCATTGAGGTAATGCGGACTCACCGGGTTCCCCGATTGCCCCGTACCGTTCTGCCCCATCAGTGGCTCAGCCTGGCCGAAGTCGACGATAAAGCGCATCGACGGCGCGCGCGAGGTTGTGAAGTCCTGACCCCAAGGGAACGCTGCAGTGTTCAACGTCGTGTGATCGCCACCGGCCGCCAGCGGCCCGCGCACGGTCTGGCCATTGCTGTTTTTCCACGTATAACTGTGCAACTTGCCCCACTGCCAGGCGCGGTGATCGCCGCCCAACTGACTGTCGCCAGCGTTGATCGCTGCGGCAAAGCTGCGGGCAAGAATCACCGCTTTGTCTTCTTTCTGCGGCGTGCGGATGTCGTCCCAGAACGGGCTGTCTTCACGCTCCAACAGATGATCGGCCTGCGCCGCGTAAGACAAATCACCATTGGCGATAAACGCTTTCCACGCCGGGCTCGATTCCGGGCCAAGCTCATCGAGGAAGATCTGCTTCATGCTTTCCTGCAGGAACAACTCATAGATCGCCGCATCCGCCGAGGTCGGGCTGAGCTTGCCATCGAATGCCATCAACCGCGTGAACGCTTCGCGCGCCTTGCTGCGATCCGCTTCCGGCAAGGCATCGATCGCCTGTTTCAGCGGCTGCTTCATGCCTGGCGCGTCGAAGACTTTCTTCAACTTGGCGGCGAAGGTGGTGGTCTGGTCGTATTGCATGGCGATCACGCTGCGGCTGTCGTGTTTGCCGCTGCCAGCCAGCTCCGCCAGACGTTCGCCACGCTCCGGTGCGGCCCACGAGTTCGACAACTGCATGCCGTAACCGTGCGGGATCACGCGCTGGTTGGCGGTGCCGAGCCAGCCTTGCGCCGGGTCCTGATCGTACGGGTGCAGCATCGGGTCGGCGTAACCGTCCCAGTCATAACGACCTTCCCAGCCCGGCGACGGCAGCAAACCTTCGCCTTCTCGACGGTTGGGGAAGCGCCCGGTGACTTGCCAGCCAATATTGCTCGCATCAGCGAACACCAGATTCAGGGCGATGGCGCGGATTTCCCGGCTGGCATCCGAGGCACGTTCAACTGTTTGCGCACGGGTCAGGTCAAAAAACGCATCCAGCGACTTGTCGTCGGTGAAGCTCGGCGTTTGCAGGGCCAGACCGAAACCGCTGCCTTGCGCCGCTGCCTGGGCACTGTTGAGCAACGCGCCGTGGCGGGTTTCATAGACCGCTTCGCGTACCGGTCGCTGACCTTTGACGAAGTAGGTTTCGTTGCGCACGCCCAGCGGTTGCCATTTGCCGTTGACCTCATAGGTCAAACTGCTGCCCTGACGGCGGATTTTTTCCAGGAACAGATCCTGGTTGTCGCCGAGCACGCTGGTCATGCTCCACGCCACTTTGCCGTTGAAACCACCGAGGACCATCGGCAAACCGGCCACGGTAACGCCGGCGGCCTGATATTTCGGTGCGCGGATCTGCACAAAACTCCACAGCGACGGCGCGGCGAGCGGGCCATGGGCGTCGCTGGCCAGCAGGCTCTTGCCGCTGCGGCTGCGTTGCGGGGCGATCGCCCAGTTGTTTGAAGACGAGGTGCCGAGCAGGTTCAGCGCCGACAGTTGCTGGCTGGCGCTGCTCAGCTCGGTCAGCCCCGGGATCTGCCCGTTGAGCTTGAGGCCTTGCAGCTTGTCGGCCTCGGCCAGTGGCAGGTTCTCGTCGGGGGCGGACGGCGTCAGCCAGGCGAGTTTGTCGCTGGTGACGGTTTGCGCGAGCACCAGCGAGGAAATCTCTTCCGGCAGGTTGGCCGACTGGCTGAAATTCAGAAGGGCGAAAATCAGCGCCGAGTCTTCCGGTTTCCAGTACTCAGGCTTGTAGCCGCTGGAGGCGAGGTCGCCCGGCAACTTGTCGGCGTAGCGGAACAGGTAGGCGTTGACGCCCCGCGCATAGACTTCGAAGAAGCGCTTGAGGCGTGGCGACGAGGCTTTATACAGCTCGTCGGCGCTTTTCTTCAGATTGACCGCGCGCATGTAGCGGTCGGCATCGAGCATCGACGCGCCGGACATTTCCGCCAGACGGCCCTGAGCGAGCAGGCGCAGGGTGACCATCTGGTTGATGCGGTCGCTGGCGTGCACATAGCCGAGGCTGAACAGCGCGTCGTGGAAAGTATGACTTTCGATCAACGGCATGCCCATGGCATTGCGTCGTACCGACACGTTCTGCGCCAGGCCCTTGAGCGGTTGCACGCCGGAGGTCGGCGGGAGGGTGTCCTGAGCGTTCCAGGTCTGGCAACCGGACAGGCCCAAAACACCGGCCACTGCTGCGGCAACGCCGAACCGGGGAAGAAAATGAGTAAGGGCTGGCGAGGCCATGGCAAAGCTCCTGCGGGGGGTAGCGTCAGTAAAGGCGCTACGTTAGTGAGCAGGAGGTGGCCGCGCAAGCGGGGGCGGGGGTTATTTGCGTATTTCTGTCGAATGGAAAAGATCGCAGCCTGCGGCAGCTCCTGCATAAGCATGCATTCCCCTGTAGGAGCTGCCGAGGGCGGCGATCTTTTGCCGTTCAATCAAGCCTTCGGTGGATTGATTTTCTGCACCAACGCGTAGGCCTTCACTGTCGCCGGGCGATCCTTGATGTGGTTGAACCAGCGCTGCACATGCGGGAAGTCTTCGAGATTCTGGCTCTGCCATTTGTGCGAGACGATCCACGGATAAATCGCCATGTCGGCAATGCTGTACTCGTTGCCCGCAACGAATTCGTTCTCGGCCAACTGCTTGTTCAACACGCCGTACAACCGTGCGGTCTCGTCGATGTAGCGCTTGATCGCGTAGGGGATTTTCTCCGGCGCGAACTGGCTGAAGTGGTGATTCTGCCCGGCCATCGGCCCGAGGCCACCCATTTGCCAGAACAGCCATTGCAACGCCGTTTGCCGACCGCGCAGGTCTTTGGGCAGAAACTTCCCGGTCTTCTCCGCCAGATACAGCAGGATTGCCCCGGATTCGAACAGCGACAGCGGCTCACCACCATCGGCAGGCGTGTGGTCGACGATGGCCGGGATACGGTTGTTCGGGGCGATTTTCAGAAAGTGTGGCTGGAACTGCTCACCCTGGCTGATATTGATCGGATGGACGTTGTACGGCAGGCCGGCTTCTTCGAGGAACAGGGAGATCTTGTGGCCGTTGGGGGTGGTCCAGTAATACAGGTCGATCATGGAAAACTCCAAAGCTGAAATGGACTTGCGTGCGGACAGCAAACGCCGGCGTCAGGTCGTCCCGTGTGCGTTCGATAGCTTGCTTAACAGGAAGATGTGATGCTGAACTGCGCAGAATTCAATGACCCCGCGTGAGAAAAATCGCCATGGAGCTTCGGGCCAACGCTGCACTGATCATCATCGACCAGCAAAAAGGCATCCTCGAGCCGCGTTTGGGCCGAAGGAATAATCCGCAGGCGGAGGAGCGAATTCTTGATCTGCTGGGGCTGTGGCGGCGTAGCACAAGGCCGGTGATTCATGTGCAACATCTGTCGCGTGAACCGGATTCGGTGTTTTGGCCGGAGCAGGAAGGGGTGGAGTTTCAGGAGAGGTTTTTGCCGCAGGACGGCGAATGGCTGATTCAGAAGCAGGTGCCTGATGCATTTTGTGCCACCGGATTAGAGGCGCGGTTGCGTGAGGCGGGCATCGGGCAGTTGGTCATCGTCGGCGTGGCGACCAATAACTCGGTTGAGTCGACAGCGCGCACGGCGGGGAATCTGGAGTTTGCGGCTTGGGTGGCGGAGGATGCGTGCTTTACCTTCGACAAGGCCGACTATTTCGGCACGTTGCGAACGGCTGAAGAGGTGCACGGGATGTCGCTGGGGAATTTACACGGGGAGTATGCGACGGTGGTCAGTGCTGCACAGATTCTGGTGGCCGGCTGAAATAACTTCGCCGTATACACCGGCCCCTTCGCGAGCAGGCTCGCTCCCACAAGGACCGCGGTGGGCACAAAACCTGTGACCGGCGCAGATCAAATGTAGGAGTGAGCCTGCTCGCGATAGCAGTCTGTCAGACGCCAACGATGTTGCATGTGCCGGCCCTTTCGCGAGCAGGCTCACTCCTACAGGGATTGCATTGCAACTGAAGGAACTCGATTGACTGTGGGAGCGAGCCTGCTCGCGAAGGCGGTGGGTCAGGCGAAGAGGGTCTTCGCCCCAGGCATCACGCGCCGTGGCACTTCTTGAATTTCTTGCCGTTGCCGCATGGGCAAGGGTCGTTGCGGCCGACGTCTTTCAGGGCGTTGCGCACCGGTTCCTGGTGGGCGTGGCCGCAGTTCGGGCCGTGAACATGGCCGTGGTCATGGTCGTGATGATGGTCATGATCGTGGTTGCAGTCAGGGCCATGGACATGAGGTTGCTGGGTCATCGGTGTTGCTCCGGAATTAAATCGGCGGGGATTATCACGCCATTGCGCTCAAGGTGCACGTAGTGGGCGATGAATAAACCGGTTTCCATTTCGCCCTGCAAACGATAGGGAATCTGCTGGTTCGGATTTTTCAGCATTTTCACCACGTCTTTTACCTTCGGCCAGAGGTTGGTGCGGATCGGCACTTTGAAATAGGCGCTGCGCTTGGGCCCGACGGTGAACCAGTGTTCATGCTCGCCCTCAGCCAGCAATATGTCCGCCAGATGAATGCGATATTCCAGCCCGCGCACGGTCAGGTCGCTGTCGTTGGGGTTGTCGATGCGAAAGTGCAGGATGAATTTCTGTTCGAGCAGTTTGGCGCGCACCACTTCGACTTTCACCAGATGCACGGCGGGGTCGACGCTGTCATCGCTGAACCACGACGCGCAACCGCCGAGGTTGAGGACCAGCATCAGAATGAAGCATTGGCAGGTGCGTCGACGACCTAGCATGGTTTAACTCCCTTTGCTGCCAGTCTAGACGCTAAAAGATCGCAGCCTTCGGCAGCTCCTTGTATGTTGCCCTCACACCAGTCAATTGAGATCTAAGCTCGCTGGTGCGGACATACGAAGATGTGTTTCTGGGGGAGACCGATCGCTCCTAAAGGCAGGACTTGCTCCTGACCTTGTCTGTAGAGAGGTCCCCCCGCCTCATTGCCCACCACGAAGAGTATCGAGAAGCCGACAAGTCGGACTTCGCATTACAAGGTTGCAGTGGCATGAAGTTCGAGGTCAGGGGAACCAGGATGCATTTCTAACCCAGTTCACTCGGAGTTGAAAGCATGAGCATGCATGTCGGTTTGGATGTGGGGTCTCGCACGACCGCCATGGGCTGGCGCAACGACGGCCGTTTTGCAGGGGCCTGCAACATCGACCAAACACCCGCCGGGCGCAAAGCAGCGGTCAACAGGTTGCTCAAGCTCAAGCCTTTATCCGTAGTGATGGAGGCCACCGGCATCTATTACCTGGATTTGGCCATGGAGCTCACCGCGGCGGGTTTGCCCGTTTCGGTTATCAACCCGAAGAGCTTTCATAACTTTGCCAAGCTGATGCTGAAAAACAGCAAAACCGATGCGATCGATGCCCAGTTGCTAGCCGAATACGGCGAACGCATGAGCCCAAAATTGTGGACGCCGCCCACGACCATACAGTTGGAACTGCGGGCTATCGGAAGGCATATCAATCGTTTGACGTGTCATCGCACCCGAGCCAAGAACGAGCTGCATGCGCTGAAAGCTACTCAAACAACCGTGAAAATGCTGATTGAAGACGAAGAAGAAGCCATTGAAGCTTTTGACAAGCGAATCGAGCGTTTCAGGCTCGCAGGTCGGGCGCTGATCGACAACTGCCCGACGCTAAGCGCCCAGTTTGGGCACATGATCGCAGCGCCGGGCATGGGCGAAATTTCAGTATTTGCGGCACTGGCTGAATTGACGACCTTGCCAGTGACACTTAAGTCCGCGCAGGTCAGCCGACATGCAGGACTCGATGTGCGGCTTACGCAATCAGGTACCAGCATCGATAAACCTGGGCGGATAAGTAAGGGCGGAAACGCCTACCTACGTTCAGCGATGTACATGCCAGCGCTGACTGCCATACGTTGCGACAGCAACGTGAAAGCCTTTTACGAAGCGTTGATCGGGCGAGGGAAGAGAAAGATGCAGGCTATCGTCGCCGTCATGCGCAAATACCTGACCGGCTTGTGGGCCTGCATGCGAGCCGGCGAAGATTTCAATACGGCCAAGCTTTTTAGCGCAAAAGATCTCGCAAAAGCTTGACCGTGAACAGAGTATCTACAGGGGAAACGCAAATCCTGTGTAGGAGCTGCCGCAGGCTGCGATCTTTTGATCTTCAACATCAGGCGCCGAAATACCCTGCACAGCACTTCTTGAACTTCTGCCCGCTGGCGCACGGGCAGCTGTCATTGCGCCCCAATTTCAATTGCACCGTCGGATCAATGAAGTACCAACGCCCGGCATTCTGCACAAACGATGAGCGTTCGCGATGGCTGTGTTCACCCTGATCGTCGTGCCAGCGCGCAGTAAAGGTGACGAAGGCGTGCTCCGGCTGACCGCCAAAGACTTCCGAACTCTCCACCTCAAGGCCGAGCCAGGTGCTCTGCGCGCTCCAGTTGCTGATCGACTGGCGATCCAGCCCCGTTTGCTGAGCGGGCAGGGTGGTCGCCACAAGGTAATCGATCAAACCCAGCACATACGCGCTGTAGCGCGAACGCATCAAGGCTTCGGCGCACGGCGCCGGATGGCCGTCGTAATAATGGCCGCAGCAGGCCTCCAGCAGATTGCCGCTGCCGCAAGGACAAATGGCTGTACTCATTGCATTACCACCAGTATTTCCCGAAGTTTTCCGGATTGGCCCAGAACCGTGAATTGAGCCAGTCGGGGACTTGTTTGTAGTCAAGCAGATCGTAGGTGAACAGGGTCAGCACTTGATCGTCGCGTTGAAAACGTTCACTGGCTTGCAACGCCAGTGAATAGAAGTCGGTTTCCTGCCAGCCGCTGGCCGACAGGTCTGCCAGCACAGCGATGCGGCTGGCGTTGAGATTGCGAATCCCTCCCAACAGGTTCAGGCCGTCGCGCTTGGGCAAATGTTCCAGACAATCGACCACCAGCGCCAGATCGAAACGCTGTGCCGCCAGTTCGGCAGGCAGTGCGCCCGGCGCGGCATGGGCCACGACGGTGTCTGGATGTGCCTCTTTAAAGGCGCTCAGGGCTGGAAATTCGCTGGCGCCAATCAGCAGCAGACGCGCCGGGGCGTAGCGATCCAGCAAAGCGGCCAACGCCTGTTGCGGCGTGCGGGAAGAAATGGCGACGTTCATCAAAGCTCCTCAATCAGACCGCCAAGACTAGCCTGCCTGACGATGTCGGCAAAGTGCCCGGTTCCGCCAGTTACCGGCGATTGCGCCAAAGTCCTGTGAACACGGTCGCAAACAGGCATGGCCTATTGCTGGCGGAGATTAAAACTCCGGTCTTTACTCCCTGAATCGGTTTTAAGCCGATCCCTCAGGAGAAAACCAGATGAGCATAGTTCGGACAGCATTACCTTTGATTCTGCTAACCAGTGTGTTGACTGGTTGCGCAGGTTTGCAGAAAACCGACTGGCCGACCTGTGCGGCGGTCGGTGGTGTCGTCGGTGCCGGTCTCGGCGCAACCGAAAGTTCGGCATGGGCCGGCTACGGTGCGTTGCTGATCGGTGGCACGGCAGCGGCCTATTGCTGGGTTCACGGTGATGGCGACGAAGACGGCGATGGTGTGCCGGACAGTCGCGACAAGTGCCCGGGCACGCCTAAAGGCGTACAGGTCGACGCTGACGGTTGCCCTCCACCAACGCCTGCACCCGTGGTAGAAGAAGCTGTAGTGGTCAAGGAAGAAACCATTGTTATCCGTGATGTGCACTTCCAGTTCGACAAAGCCACGCTGACCGGCCCTGACAAGCAAGTGCTCGACAAGGTCGCCACCCGCCTGAAACAGGAATCCTCGACGGCGCAACTGACTGTGACCGGTCATACCGATAGTGTGGGCAGCGATGCCTACAACAAAAAACTGTCGGATCGTCGTGCGCACTCGGTGGTGGACTACCTGATCCAGCAAGGTGTGCCACGCGCCAGCTTCGTTTCGGTGTCCGGTCTGGGTGAAAGCCAGCCAGTGGCCGACAACAAAACAGCGGACGGTCGCGCGCAAAACCGTCGTACCGAAATCAAAATCCAGCGTTAAGCCCCTCTCGCATCCGCGCCTTGTGCAGTCGCGGATGCGGGTCTTTACTCCTGTGTAACCGGTATGGGCCGGTGACACAGGAGCTTTCACAATGACTGTTTTCTCAAGGTCCGTCTTGCCGGTGCTGCTGCTAGGCAGTTTGCTCACCGGTTGCGCCACCCACAGCGATGGCACTGCACCCCTCAATCAACGAACATGGCCGATCTGCAGCGTTATCGGCGGACTGGTCGGTGGCGGCCTCGGCGCTATCGAAAGCGCTGGCTGGGCCGGTGGCGGCGCAGCGCTGGGGATTCTTACCGGCGGACTGATCTGTTATGCCCAGGACGGCGATGAAGACGACGACGGCGTGTTCGACCGCCGCGACCGTTGCCCGGACACCCCGGAAAATACCCCGGTCGATCACCGTGGTTGCCCGCTGCCGCAGTACCCGGTCACAGAAAAAGTGCCGGAGCCCGCACCGCAAACTGAAGTCATCACCCTCAGCGATGCCGGCAACGTGTTGTTCGATTTCGACAAGTCCGATCTGACCCCGGCGGCGAAAGCCCAGCTCGATACGCTGATGGACAAGTTGCGCAATGCCGACGTGGTGAGCATCAAGGTTATCGGTCACACCGACAGCAAAGGATCGGATGCGTATAACCAGGCATTGTCGGAACGGCGTGCGAGCAGTGTCGCCGCTTATCTGCTGAGCCAGGGCCTGGCGCCGAACAAACTCACCAGTGAAGGACGTGGCGAGAGTGAGCCGGTTGCCGATAACGCCACCGATGAAGGCCGCGCGCAGAACCGTCGTGTGGAATTGCATATAAATCGTTAGGACGCGTCTGTAGGGCGCAGGCTAGAGCTGCCGGGCGATAATTATCGTCGTCCCGGCAGCCATTTGGCAGGCGATCGGGTTTTTTTCATTTATCCCTCTGGCTTATCCCCCGCAGAAGCCGTTACTGTGCGCCCAAAGAATAATTCGCAACACGGGGGAGCGTATGAAAGTGTTCTGGGGGCTGGGGCGGTTGTTGACCCTGCTGTTCTGCTGCGTGGTGCTGGCCAACCAACTGGTGCCTTTCGTACATCCGCTGCATCTGCTGGTCAATCTGGCCGGCGGTCTGTTGTTGCTGATCCATGTGTTCGAAGTGCTGCTGTGCAATCGCAGCCTCAAGGGGCGTGAGCACCCTTGGCGTGACCGTGGTCGCATCCTGTTGTTTGGCGTTTTCCACCTGCAAACCATCCCGGCCCCGGCCGCTCCGGAGGCTTCTTCCCATGCGTAAACTCTGCTTGCTCGCTGCATTTATCAGTCCGTTGGCCTGTGCCCAGGTGGTCAGTGTCGAAACCAATTCGCTGATGCGCTTGCCCAATACCACCAGCACCTTGCAGCTCGAACGTCTCGACGTCGCCGATTACGGCACCTTGCTGATTCCGGCCAACGTGACCGAATTGACCGTGGGCGAATTGCGTCTTGGCCATGAAGCTCGCATTGCGATCGTTCCGGCTGAACAGGCGCTGGAATTGAAAGTGGCCCGCGCCGAACTCAGTGAAGGCAGCCAGATCACCGCGCGCGGGGCGCCGGGGACTTATGAAAAAGCCGCCCGTGCGGGGCGCAATCTGAATCTGCAATTCAAGGCGTTGAACGCGCCGCAACTGTTGGTCGATGCCCGTGGCGGCACCGGCGCACCGGGTTTTGTTGGCCTGGATGGCGGCAACGGTGAAGACCCGGGCTGCACCTATGGTGCGGCCGGACATGGTTTTGATGGCAGTAACGGCAGCGACGGCCAACCGGGCGCACCGGGGGCGCTGGTGCGACTTGAAGTGCCGCGCGAGTTTCCGGTCGAGCTGATCAAGGTCAATGTGGCGGGCGGCAACGGTGGCCCGGCGGGTGTTGGCGGCAAGGCCGGGAAGGGCGGCCAGTCCAAGGGCTGCCTGGTGTATCGCGCCGATGGCGGCAAGAATGGTAAGGCCGGGGCGGATGGCCAGCCTGGGCCGGTGGGGGCGGCGGGTGCTGTGACTGTGCAGCGCCTGTAAAGGCAGACCCTCACCCTAACCCTCTCTCTGAGGGAGAGGGGGCCGACCGTGTCGATTATGGATTCAAAGCTAATCCTTCAGGTCGGCGTAACTCTTTAATATCCCCCATTCAGTCCCCTCTTCCTCCGGGAGAGGGCTAGGGTGAGGGGCTTTTGATCTTTACCCCATCTTCAGATCATCGGCCTCGCCGCCGCAACCGCCACCAGCAGCAACCCGACAATCAGATTAAGCCCCACCACCCGGCGAATCCGCCCCAGCACCGCCGCACCCGCCGGCCAGTCCTTCGCGTCCACCGCTTTACGCAGCTCCGGCAGCATCAGCCCCTGAATCCGGATAAACAACGCCGTCATCACCACATACAAGCCCATCATCACCTGCACATACTTCGGCGCGGTCTCAAAGCCGACCTGCTGCAGATGCAACATGCCCACGCCGCTGATCGGCAACAGGATCACCGCGACCCAGACCCAGCGAAAAAAACCTTGAAACACTTCCACCCACAAAGTCAGTCGGGCAGGGCCGTCGAGGGCCTTCACAGCCGCCGGGCGCAGGACCATCCAGGCGAAAAACATGCCGCCGACCCAGACCAGGGCGGACAGGACATGCAGGGGATAAACGAGGCTAAAAGGTGTCATTGGGGCACTCCGTTCTGCGCGGGATTAATTAGCGGGGTATGATAGCCGCCATCCGAAACCACTGAAAATTTATCCAGCGTTTTTTGCGCCCGACAATCCATGATCAGCACTGAACTCAAAACCACGATCCAGGGCGCCTATTCGCGTTTTCTAGAGGCCAAGAGCCTCAAGCCGCGTTATGGCCAGCGCCTGATGATCGCTGAAATCGCGAAAGTCCTCGGGGATATCGACACCGACGACGAAGGCCGGCGCAGTGGCGACCCCGCGATTGTCGCGGTGGAAGCCGGCACCGGTACCGGCAAGACAGTGGCCTACAGCATGGCGGCGATCCCCACGGCCAAAGCCGCCGGCAAACGCTTGGTCATCGCCACCGCGACCGTCGCCCTGCAAGAGCAGATCGTCTACAAGGATTTGCCCGACCTGATGCGCAACAGTGGGCTGAACTTCAGCTTTGCCCTGGCCAAGGGCCGTGGCCGCTACATGTGCCTGTCCAAGCTCGACATGTTGCTGCAGGAAGGCCACGCGCAGACCGCCACCGCCCAGCTGTTCGAAGAAGAAGGCTTCAAGATCGAGGTCGATGAGGCCAGTCAGAAGCTGTTCACCAGCATGATCGAAAAGCTTGCCGGCAATAAATGGGACGGCGACCGCGACAGCTGGCCGAATGCGCTGGAAGACGCCGACTGGGCGCGACTGACCACCGATCACAGCCAGTGCACCAATCGTCATTGCCCGAACTTCGGCCAGTGCGCCTTCTACAAGGCCCGCGAAGGCATGGGCAAGGTTGACGTGATCGTCACCAACCACGACATGGTCCTGGCTGACTTGGCCTTGGGCGGCGGCGCTGTGCTGCCGGACCCGCGTGACACTATTTACGTGTTCGACGAAGGTCACCACCTGCCGGACAAGGCGATCGGCCACTTTGCCCACTACACGCGCTTGCGCTCCACCGCCGACTGGCTGGAAACCACGGCGAAAAACCTGACCAAGCTGCTGGCCCAGCATCCGCTGCCGGGCGACCTTGGCAAGTTGATCGAGCAAGTGCCGGAGCTGGCGCGCGAGATCAAGGCACAGCAACAGTTCATGTTCAGCGCCTGCGAGCAGGTCGCCGACTTCAAACCCGGCGAAGACGTCGAGGGCCGTGAGCGTCCGCGGCATCGTTTTGTCGCCGGGGTGATTCCCGAGCACATGCGCGAAATGGGCATCGAGCTGAAGAAGGGCTTTTCGCGCCTCAACGATCTGTTCACCCGTCTGACCGACCTGCTCAAGGAAGGTATGGACGGTGAGGTCAACATCGGCATCGCCAGCAATCAGGCCGAAGAGTGGTATCCGCTGTTTGGCAGCCTGTTGTCCCGCGCTTCGGGCAACTGGGAACTGTGGACGGCATTCACCGCCGAAGACCCGGAAGACAGCCCGCCGATGGCGCGCTGGCTGACCCTCGCCGAAAGCGGTTCGCTGTTCGACATTGAGGTCAATGCCAGCCCGATTCTGGCGGCGGAAACCTTGCGTCGTAGTCTGTGGAACGTCGCGTATGGTTGCCTCGTAACGTCGGCGACGCTGACCGCGCTGGGCACCTTTGACCGTTTCCGCATGCGCGCCGGTCTGCCGAAAAAAGCCGTCACCGCTGTGGTGCCGAGCCCGTTCCATCACGCCGATGCCGGCGTGCTGCGCGTGCCGGATCTGAAAGCCGACCCGCGCGATGCCGCCGCACACACGGCGGCGATCATCCGTGAGTTGCCGGACCTGGTCGAAGGCTCGCGCGGTACGCTGGTGCTGTTCTCCTCGCGCAAACAGATGCAGGACGTGTTCGACGGTCTTGACCGCGACTGGCGCAAGCAGGTGTTCATTCAAGGCAACCTGTCGAAACAGGAAACCCTGAACAAGCACAAGGCGCGAGTCGATGGCGGTGATTCCAGTGTGCTGTTCGGTCTCGCCAGTTTCGCCGAAGGCGTCGACTTGCCGGGGGCCTACTGCGAGCACGTGGTGATCGCCAAGATCCCGTTCTCGGTGCCCGACGATCCGGTCGAAGCGGCACTGTCGGAATGGATCGAAGCCCGTGGTGGCAATCCGTTCATGGAAATCTCCGTGCCCGATGCTTCGCTGAAGCTGGTTCAGGCCTGCGGGCGTCTGCTGCGTACCGAAGAAGATCGCGGCACCATCACTTTGCTGGATCGGCGCCTGGTCACCCAGCGCTACGGCAAGGCGATCCTCAATGCGTTGCCTCCTTTCCGTCGTGAAATATCCTGAGACAACGGTGGGCAGTTTTGCCCACCGTGTTGTCTATCTCTCTGCCATCGCTTTTCCATTGGCCATTGTTGGTCGTTAGGGAGAACTCCGTTCTTATGATCCGCCGTTCGTTGCCTGCCGTATTTGCCTTGATCTTCGCCACGCCGCTGTTCGCGGCGCCTGCGGGTCAGCAGACCCTGTTCAACTTTGTCCGTCCTGCCGACGTGGTGAAAATCGCCACCGAAAACGCTGATCTGCCGCAAGCCAACGCGGAGCAAACGGCTGAGGGCGAAGTGCTGCGGCGGGTGACATTCAACCCGGTGGCCCGTCCGACCTTGCGTCTGACGCCGCAGACCGGCGCGTGGGACTGGTCGCAGTCCGGGATGATGACCCTGCGGTTGCAGAGCGCAATGGACTGGGCTGTGACGGTCTACGTGCAAATCCAGAGCAACGACGGTCGCACACTGGTCAGCCGCGTCGATCTGCCGGCAGGTCCTGCGCAAACCCTGTTGGTGCCGCTGGTCGCATCGTCACCGTTGAGTCTTGGCATGAAAGCCGGGCCACCCATGCCAATGACGGTCGATGGTCAGCGGATCCTGCTGGCCAGCAGCAGCGGTGAGATTGATCGCAGCCAAGTGGTTTCGGTTAGCTTGTCTTTGGATCAGCCGAAAGTCGCGCAGAGCTTGCTGCTCGAACGCTTCGGTGTGCAGGATGGCGAGTCGGTCACCCAGGCGGTGTACGGCAATCTGGTCGATGCGTACGGGCAGTCGACCCGCAGCAAGTGGCCGGAAAAGATCAGCAACGACGAGCAACTGAAATCCGCCGCCGCCAAGGAACAGCAACAACTGAAAACCTGGTTGGCCGAGCGTGAAAAGTCCTCGCTGGACAAGTTTGGCGGCTGGAACAAAGGCCCGGTGTTCAAGGCCAGCGGTTTCTTCCGAACTGAAAAGCGTGATGGCCGCTGGTATCTGGTCACACCTGAAGGGCACCCGTTTTACTCGTTGGGTGTGAACACCGTCAGCCCGCAGGTCAACCAGACTTACGTGGCCGGTCGTGAGTACATGTTCGAATCCTTGCCCAAAGCGGATGAGCCCTTGGCCAGTCACTTTGGCGAAGGTGACAACCGTGGCGGAAATGGTGTCGATCAGGGCCGGGGTTATGGCAACGGGCGCTGGTACGACTTCTACGGCGCCAACCTGCAGCGCGTCTACGGTGAACCGTGCAAAGCCGACAGTGATAACAAATCAGGGGTAGCAGAAGCAGCCAAGTCTGCCGCTGCCGAAACGGCAGCCGTGAAAGCGGCAGAGCCTGTGTCTGTACCTGCGGAGCCGAAGTCCGGTGTCGCTGAAGCAGCCAAGACTGAAACCGTACAAGCAACGACAGAAAAGGCTGCCGAGCCGTGCAAGGCCACTGTCGATGAGCAACAGTGGGCCAGCCACACGTTTGATCGTCTGCAAGCCTGGGGCTTCAACACGGTCGGCAACTGGAGTGCCGATTCGCTGACTGAAGCCGAGCGCGTGCCGTACACCTTGCCGCTGTCGATCGTCGGCGACTACACCAGCATCAGCACCGGCAGCGACTGGTGGGGTGGTATGCCGGATCCGTTTGATCCGCGTTTCGCCATGGCCACCGAGCGCGCTGTCGCCATCGCCGCCCGCGATCACCGCGACGATCCGTGGCTGATTGGCTATTACGCCGACAACGAACTGGCCTGGGCGGGACCTGGCGATGATCCGAAATCCCGCTACGCGCTGGCCTATGGAACGTTGAAAATGACCACCGACGTACCGGCCAAGCGTGCGTTCCTCAAGCAGTTGCGCGACAAGTATCGCAATCAGGCGGGGCTGTCGAAGGCCTGGGGCATCGATCTGCCGGCGTGGGAGTTGATGGAGGATCCGGGTTTCGTGCCACCGCTGCCGAATCCCGAGCATCCGGAAATCGAGGCGGACTTCAAATATTTCCAGAAGGTTTTCGCCGACACTTACTTCAAAACCATTTCCGACTCGCTGAAATGGCACGCACCCAACCAGTTGCTGCTTGGCGGCCGTTTTGCCATCAGTACCCCGGAAGCCGTGGCCTCTTGCGCGCAGTATTGCGATGTACTGAGCTTCAACATGTACACGCTGAAACCGCAGGACGGCTATGACTTTACCGCGCTGGGCGCTTTGGACAAACCGGTACTGATCACCGAATTCAACTTCGGCTCAGCGGATCGTGGCCCGTTCTGGGGCGGCGTCACGCCAGTGGCCAGGGAAGAAGATCGCGGCCCGGCGTATGCCAATTTCCTTAAACAGGCCTTGAACGAACCATCGATTGTCGGCGTGCATTGGTTCCAGTATCTGGATCAACCGGTGACCGGGCGTCTGCTTGATGGCGAGAATGGTCACTTTGGCCTGGTGGGCGTGACGGATCTGCCGTATCAGGGCTTTGTCGAAACCGTGCGCAAGAGCAATTTGCAGGCAATTGATCAGCTTGGCAAAGAGGCAGAGAAAGCGGCCGCCGCGGCGGGGCATGAGGCTGAAGGCGGGCGCAAAGGCGAGGCCGGTAAAGGGCCGGGGGCTGGACATGCCGGTGGTCATTCCGGCAATGGTCACTGACCTTTGATGCTCTAAAAAGATCGCAGCCTGCGGCAGCTCCTACATGGGAACGCATTTCTCTGTAGGAGCTGCCGCAGGCTGCGATCTTTTGACTTGGCTTTTAACCGTCCGGCCCGCAGCTGTTCCCAAATCCCTCTAGGGCTGGAACAATGCGGGCCACTTTGTAGAGCGTTTTCGCGGGGGAGTTGCGGGTGCAGATTCAGGGACATTACGAGCTTCAATTCGAAGCGGTGCGCGAAGCCTTTGCCGCACTGTTCGACGATCCCCAGGAACGCGGCGCAGCCCTGTGCATCAAGGTCGGTGGAGAAACCGTCCTTGATCTCTGGTCCGGCACTGCCGACAAGGACGGCGCTGAAGCCTGGCACAGCGACACCATCGCCAACCTGTTCTCTTGCACCAAAACCTTCACCGCCGTCACCGCGCTGCAACTGGTCGGTGAAGGCAAGCTGCAACTGGACGCCCCGGTCGCCCGCTACTGGCCGGAATTCGCCGCCGCCGGCAAAGAATCCATCACCCTGCGCCAATTGCTCTGCCACCAGGCCGGTCTGCCGGCACTGCGTGAATTGCTTGCGCCGGAAGCGTTGTATGACTGGCAAACCATGGTCGATGCCCTCGCCGCCGAAGCTCCGTGGTGGACGCCGGGCACTGGCCACGGTTATGCCGCGATCACTTACGGTTGGCTGATCGGTGAGTTACTGCGCCGCGCTGACGGTCGTGGGCCGGGCGAATCCATCGTCGCTCGGGTGGCCAAGCCTCTAGGGCTGGATTTCCACGTCGGTCTGGCTGACGAAGAATTCCATCGCGTGGCACACATCGCTCGCGGCAAGGGCAATGCCGGTGACGCCGCCGCGCAACGCCTGCTGCAGGTGACCATGCGCGAGCCAACGGCCATGACCACCCGCGCTTTTACCAACCCACCTTCAGTGCTCACCAGCACCAATAAACCGGAATGGCGGCGCATGCAGCAACCGGCGGCCAATGGCCACGGCAATGCACGCAGTCTGGCCGGTTTCTACGCGGGCCTGCTCGACGGCAGTCTGCTTGAAAGCGACATGCTTGAAGAGCTGACCCGCGAACACAGCCTCGGCGAAGACAAGACTTTGCTGACCCGGACTCGTTTTGGCCTCGGCTGCATGCTTGATCAGCCGGACGTGCCTAATGCCACTTATGGCCTCGGCCCCAAGGCGTTTGGCCATCCGGGCGCGGGCGGCTCCATCGGTTTCGCTGATCCTGAGCATGATGTCGCCTTCGGTTTTGTGACAAATACCCTTGGGCCGTATGTCTTGATGGATCCGCGCGCGCAGAAGCTCGCGCGGGTGCTTGCCACTTGTCTGTAAAGTTTCATCCGAGGTCCCAGGGTCGGAACCTCAAGCGGTTTTTCGTTTCAAAACGGCTGTTTATCCGGGCGAAAGTGCTCTGATTTTTCATTACTTCATTTTGTGGATTTTCAATGTCATCTAAAAAGACCCTCGCCCTGGCCCTGTGTGTAGCGATCACCGGTTGTGCACAGACCCCGAAAAATGATGCGGACGGCGGCAGTTGGTGGCCGTTCGGCTCTTCCGACAAAGTGGCGGCCAAGGAGCCAGTACCGGCTCCAGCCCCTCTGAAACCTGCAGCCACCGCACCTGTGGCCAAAACTGAAAGCAGCAGCCCGTGGTACTGGCCGTTCGGTTCCGATGATGAAACGGTCAAAGCGGATATGAAGGCAGAAGTCGCCCCGGAAGCGAAAAAACCGGCGACCGTGGCCAAAGCTGAAGCAGACGCAGGTGGCAAATGGTGGTGGCCGTTTGGCGGCAAGGATCAGCCAACCACGAAGGCTGTGCCGATGCCGGATCCGAAAGTCACCCAGGCCTGGCTTGACGACTACGAGCCGCGCCTGCGTGAAGCGGTCAAGGACAGCAATCTGCAACTCGAACGCCGTGAAAACGTGCTGGTCGTGACGGCACCGGTCGAAGGCTCGTTCAACCCGGATCGTCCTGCCATGCTGCTGCCGATCACCCTCGGCCCGTTCACCCGTGTGGCGAAAATCCTCGAAGCCGACCCGAAAACTGCCGTGCTGGTCCTTGGCCACAGCGATTCCAGTGGTGCCGCGCCCGCCAACATCAAACTGAGCCAGGAACGTGCCCAGTCCATTGCGGCGATCTTCCGTCTCAGCGGCTTGCAGCGTGATCGCCTGATGCTGCGCGGCATGGGTTCCGAAGCACCGCGCGCCGCCAACGACAGCGTTGAAGGTCGTGCCCTGAACCGTCGTGTCGAACTGCTGGTGACCCCGCAGAACACCATGGTTGCGCTGCTGAGCAAGTACAACATGCCCGCGCCGAAGCCGGTGACCATGGTCGCGGCGCAAGACGTCAAGCCTGCCGCCAAGCCGGTCACCCCGGCCCCAGCCGCGAAGAAAGCTGCTGTGCCAGCGACCAAAAAGGCTCCGGTGAAAAAAGCTGCCGCCAAGGCGCCGGCTAAAAAGGCCCCGGCCAAGGCCCCAGCTAAAAAGACTGCTCCAGCCAAAGCCGCCGCGACCGACAAGAAAGTCGCCGCGACCGATGCCACCAAGAAGTGATCCGCTAACGAAAGGAATGCGCCATGACCCAGGCTCTGGCAGATATGCGTCGTGATTACACCCGGGATGGTCTGACCGAGGCGCAAGCTCCGGCCGAGCCGTTTGCGTTGTTCCACCAGTGGTTCGCCGACGCGGTGAAAACCGAACAGGCGCCAGTGGAAGCCAACGCCATGACCCTGGCCACGGTCGACCAGGATGGGCGACCGCACTGCCGCATTCTGCTGCTCAAGGGCCTGGACGAGCAGGGCTTCACCTTCTTCACCAACTATGACAGCGCTAAGGGCCAGCATCTGGCGGCCAACCCGTTCGCCGCCATGACCTTCTTCTGGCCCACCCTCGAGCGCCAAGTGCGCATCGAAGGGCGGGTAGTGAAGGTTACGCCCGCGGAGTCGGATGCGTATTATCAGGTGCGTCCGCTGGGCAGCCGTCTCGGTGCCTGGGCATCCCCGCAGAGCCGGGTGATCAACGGGCGCGGTGAGCTGGAAGATTTGCTCAAGGCCACCGAGCAGCGTTTCTCCGACACGCAACCCGACTGCCCGCAACACTGGGGTGGTTACCGTTTGTTGCCTGAGCGCATCGAGTTCTGGCAGGGCCGTTCGAGCCGTCTGCACGATCGCCTCAACTACCGTGTGCAGGGCGCCGACTGGATTCTTGAACGTCTGGCACCCTGAGCAGTCTACCGAGCGGGATAGCCTGCCGCAGCGGCCTCCAGCCACTTCGGCAGATCCCGGCGCTTGATCTTCTGCGCCTGAGCGCGAGCCAGCTGTTCGAGCATGAAGGCACGTTTGCCCTCGTTCTTGCCGGCCAATGACAGCGCCAGATCGCGATCCATCCAGCGCTTGATCCGCACGTACAACCACCAATGGAAGTACAAACCGGCGGCAGTGGTGACGACGATGATGAAGTAATCCATGAAAATCCTTGGTGTCGGTGGCGCAGATTCGGCAATTTGGCGCTACTGTAGGGGCTATGTCAGGGAAAGCGTGCAGGCGTCTGTACCGCGCCTGAATGAAAGCCAATTTATCCGGGCTGCGTCGTGACAGGCGTCAAGCAGCGGAGTTTAATGACTATATGTTTTTTTGGAGTTGATGCTATGCGTAAGTCTGTTCTGCTGGTTGCTTCCTTTTCCACGATGGCGATGTTGCTTACCGGCTGCCAATCGAGCCTGACCGGTGACTCCTACTCCCGTGACGAAGCGCGTCGCGTGCAGACGATTCGCATGGGCACCATCGAATCCCTGCGTCCGGTGAAAATCGAAGGCACCAAAACCCCTATCGGCGGCCTCGCTGGTGCAGCGGTCGGCGGCGTCGGCGGCAGCGCCATCGGCGGCGGCAAGGGCAGCATCGTTGCTGCGGTCATCGGTGCGGTGGCGGGTGGTCTGATCGGTTCGGCGACCGAAGAAGGTCTGACCCGTACTCAAGGTGTGGAAATCACCGTGCGTGAAGACGATGGCAGCATGCGTGCCTATGTGCAGCAGGTTCAGGAGAATGAAGTGTTCCGCGTTGGCGAACGCGTGCGCATCTCCACCGTCGGCGGGACCAGCCGCGTTTCGCACTAAGCGGAATTCAGGGTAAAGAAAACCCCGATCAGGTGACTGGTCGGGGTTTTTTGTTGGTTGCTTACCAATGGTCGCGGTAGACGAAAGCGACCTGAAAGTCGAAAGAAGATAAATCAATGGTTTGTCTAAAATGGGGTTGCAGGATATTTACCCATTGCGAGGGCACATCGAATCCTCCGTTGTTCACATTATTTTCGATTGGCATTCCAAGTGATTCGATAATTGAACCGTCATCACCGAAGTCTTTCGATAATTCTTCTCCTTCGCCCAGTTCAGTTTTCTTGTCATACCATTCAAGCCTGGCTCTTAATCCCATAGACCCCTCATAGATATTTCTTAATGCTGCGTTTCTTCTTTTTTGGCGGATCTAACTGCTTGCCGGTTTTGTGGTCGAACGATCCCAAGTGAGTGCCATCACTTGCCCGGTACGTCTCAAGTTCTCCATGTAGAAAATCCCATTCATATATTGTTCTGCCTTTCGCATCCGTCCAGCGATCTCGGAGACCACCCGCGTATGGGGTTTTCTTTTTTGCTCTTCTCAAACCGGGAAATGCAGTGATATCGCTTGTTTCGGGAGCAGGATGGTAGGTATGTCCAGCTTCGGCGGTACCGTGGCGTCGAACATTTAGAACAATATAAACCGGCCGAACCCCGGAGTTCGGGGGAAACACCAGAATAAAATCCCGGTACTCCGGCGGATAAGCCGGATTCACCAGAATCCCATCCGCCGCTGTTGTCGGCGGATAAACCCAAATATGCGGCGCTTGCGGTGCGGCTTCCAGCGCCGGAATACCGAGGATGTCCGAGCCATCTACAGCAGGCGTCCAGATCAGTTCTACACCTTCGCCAAAGTCAGCAATGAACTGGCTTCCACGCAACTTGAACTGCACGACATCAACCATTTCCCAATCGCGATTCTTGCCGGTGTAGAAGCCGTAGCCCTTCAGGCTGCCGTCGGCCTGTTGTTCGACCCTCAGCCGAACACGCGTTCGCGCCTGATCAAGTCCACGCAGTTGCTCGTCGGTATAGAGCGCGCTGTCGCCAAGGCTCGATGGCATGAACAGCGCAACCAAACCAACCAAAGGCGCAACAGCCGCACTAGATACAGCAGCGGGCAGTGCTTCAAACACCGATCCCGCCAGAGCCAGACTGCCAAATCCAACTGGAATAGCAGTTGCACCGATTTTCTTGAGAGGAACTACGCCGCTTTCATCGGCCTCACGCGCGCCTAGCAGGATCAGGTCGCCGTAATCCTTCAGGCTGTCGGTCGGCACCATCCCCGCAGGATTGGAGTAATCGATAATCGCATCCGGCAATTTGCAGGATTTGGCGAATACGCAGCCGGCACGAACGGGCTCGGCTTTTTTGACCGCCACTTCACGGCTGCGCTCGAACGCTTCTTGTCGCGCCAGCATGGCGTCGTAAGCGTTTTGTCTGGCATCGCGCTCGGCCAGTTCACTGGCTGTCATGTAGCGGTAAGTGACGTGGTGCCCGTCGCCTTGCGGTGGGTTAGAAACCCGGGGAATGTCCTTGTTGCCAGCCACTGATCGTCCTTTCGTTCATCCATCGACAGCCCTTCGCAAAGGGCTGCGCGACGTTAACGAAGCAGGAAAATGGTGGCTGTAGGACGCGTCTCTAAAGACGTGGGATTGTTCGCTGTGTAACAGGAACGCAGGAAACTTGTGGCGAGGGAGCTTGCTCCCTCGCCAAAGAGGTTATATCGCTTGGGAGTTCTTGCGACTCGCCGCCGCCGTCACCGCATAACCAATCAACGCCGCCAGAATCGACCCAGTCAAAATGCCCATCCGGTCCATTCCTGCGTAATCGCTCACACCCGGCTCAAACGCCAGCGAACCGACGAACAGGCTCATGGTGAAGCCGATACCGCAAAGAATAGCTACGCCCATGACCTGGCCCCAGTTGGCGCCTTGGGGCAGGGTGGCGATGCCGATCTTCACGGCCAGCCAGGTGAGGCCGAACACGCCGACGGTCTTGCCCAACAGCAGGCCTACCGCGATGCCCATCGGCACATGATGGGTGAAGCTTTCGACGGTAACACCGCTGAGCGACAGGCCAGCGTTGGCGAAGGCGAACAGCGGCAGAATGCCGTAAGCCACCCACGGGTGCAGCGCATGTTCGAGGGTCAGCAGCGGCGACGGCTCGGCGTTTTTCGTGCGCAACGGGATGCAGAACGCCAACGTCACACCGGCCAGTGTCGCGTGAACGCCACTCTTCAATACGCAGACCCAGAGGATCAAACCGATGATCATGTACGGCCCAAGCTTGACCACCCCGAGCCGGTTCATCGCCACCAGCGCCGCGATGCACGCTGCCGCCAGACCCAGCGACAGAGTCGACAGTTCGCCGGAGTAGAAGATCGCAATGATCACGATGGCGCCGAGGTCATCGATGATTGCCAGGGTCATCAGGAACAGCTTCAGCGACACCGGCACGCGCTTGCCGAGCAATGCCAGCACGCCGAGGGCGAAGGCGATGTCGGTAGCGGTCGGGATTGCCCAGCCGTCGAGGGCTGCCGGATTGTCACGGTTGAGGAACCAGTAGATCAGCGCCGGCACCAGCATGCCGCCGATCGCGGCCGCACCGGGCAGGACGATCTGTGAAGGCTTCGACAGTTGGCCGTCGAGAACCTCGCGCTTCACTTCCAGGCCGATGAGCAGGAAGAACATCGCCATCAGACCGTCGTTGATCCATAGCAGCAAGGGTTTAGCGATTTTCAACGCACCGATCTGCGCCACCACCGGGGTGTCGAGCAGGCCGGTGTACAGCCACGACAGTGGCGAGTTGTTGATAATCAGAGCAAGGATGGCCGCAGCGATCAATAACAGACCGCTGGCAGCTTCCAACTGAAAGAAACGCGTGAAAGTGCTACGCAGAGGCAAGGTCGCTCTCCATCGAATCGTCAAAAAGGTGGGACACCCTAACCCGTACTGTTAGTTGTTAAAACAAAAGTTATATTCTTTTTTGTTATATGGCGTTACAAGGTGTCTGGCTCAAGCCACGCTGAGCCTAGCAGTTGTCTGACATATTGAGACTCAGCTGTATCTGTGCGCGCTATAGGATTTTTCCTAAGCTGATGAGTGAGCCTTTTGGACGCATTCATCTCCTGCCCGATTCAACGAGAACCATCACCATGAGCGACAACCGACAGTGGGCCCGCGAAGCCATCCGCATCATCGAGGCGGATTTTCAGCGCAGCGCCGACACCCACCTGATCCCTTTGCCGCTGCCGGGTTTTGCGGGCATCGAGTTGTACTTCAAGGATGAGTCCAGTCATCCGACCGGCAGCCTCAAACATCGCCTGGCCCGTTCGCTGTTTCTCTATGCGTTGTGTAACGGCTGGTTGAAGCCCGGCGCGCCGGTGATCGAGGCGTCCAGCGGTTCGACGGCGATTTCCGAGGCGTACTTCGCGCGGATGCTCGGTTTGCCGTTTATTGCGGTGATGCCGGCGACCACCTCCAAAGAGAAGATTGCGCAGATCGCCTTCTACGGGGGCCAAAGTCATCTGGTGAAAGATCCCACGCAGATTTACGCTGAATCCGAGCGTCTGGCCCGCGAGCATGGCGGCCACTTCATCGATCAGTTCACCTACGCCGAACGCGCCACCGACTGGCGCGCAAACAACAATATCGCCGAGTCGATTTTCCAGCAGATGCGTTACGAAAAACACCCGGAACCGAGCTGGCTGATTTCCAGCCCCGGCACCGGCGGCACCACCGCAACCCTTGGCCGCTACGTGCGCTATCGCCAGCACTGCACCCGGGTGTTGTGCGCCGATGCCGAGCGTTCGGTGTTCTTTGATTACTACCAGACCGGCGATGCGAGTTTGCGTCTGGATTGCGGTTCGCGGATTGAAGGCATTGGTCGGCCGCGCGTTGAGGCGTCGTTTCTGCCGAAGGTGATCGATGCGATGGTCAAGGTGCCGGACGCCTTGTCGCTGGCGGCCATGCATTATCTGGCGCAGCGTCTGGGACGGCATGTTGGCGGGTCGAGCGGGACCAATCTGATCGGCGCCTTGATGGCGGCGCAGCAGATGAAAGCGGCGGGGGAGTCGGGGTCGATCGTGGCGATTCTGTGCGATGGCGGCGAGCGGTATGCCGACACTTACTACGATCAGGATTGGCTGCAAGCGCAAGGGTATGAGTTGGCGGGGTTGATCGAGGCGGTGGCGGCGAGTGCCGAGCGCGGTGAGCCGCTGCCGACTTCAGTCCTGCGCGCCAATATCTGAAGAAACGCAAAAACCAAATATGGGGGCGACGGTGCGACGATTCGACCTGCTCGCGAAGGGGGCATCTCATTCAACATCATTGTTGTCTGAAATGCCGCTTTCGCGAGCAGGCTCGCTCCCACAGGGCTTTGTATTGCTTCAGATGATTAGTCAGTCAGGCCGAGAATGTCGCGTGCCACGGCCTCGGCAATGCGAATCCCGTCCACACCCGCCGACAGAATCCCGCCCGCATAACCCGCGCCCTCACCAGCAGGGAACAAGCCCTTCACGTTCATGCTCTGCAGGGTTTCGTTACGGGTAATGCGCAACGGCGACGACGTGCGCGTCTCGATCCCGGTCAACACCGCATCGTGCAGCGAGTAACCGCGAATCTGCTTCTCGAACGCTGGCAAGGCTTCACGAATCGCCTCAATGGCAAAGTCCGGCAAGGCCAGGGCCAGATCGCCCAGTGCCACGCCCGGTTTGTACGACGGCTCGACTTCGCCCAGCTCGGTCGAAGGAATGTCGTTGATGAAGTCGCCAACCAGTTGCGCCGGTGCCTTGTAATCGCTGCCGCCAAGGATGAAGGCGTGGGACTCCAGACGCTCCTGCAACTCGATCCCGGCCAGCGGGCCGCCCGGATAATCGACTTCCGGGGTGATGCCGACGACGATGCCGGAGTTGGCGTTGCGCTCGTTACGCGAGTACTGGCTCATGCCGTTGGTGACCACGCGGTTCGGCTCGGAAGTCGCCGCGACCACCGTGCCGCCCGGGCACATGCAGAAGCTGTAGACCGAACGGCCATTTTTGGCGTGGTGCACCAGTTTGTAGTCGGCGGCGCCCAGTTTCGGGTGGCCGGCGTACTTGCCCAGACGCGCACGGTCGATCAGTGATTGCGGGTGTTCGATGCGGAAACCCACCGAGAACGGTTTGGCTTCCATGAATACGCCACGGCTGTGGAGCATGCGGAAAGTGTCGCGGGCGCTGTGGCCGAGGGCCAGAACCACGTGTTTCGAATGCAGGGTTTCGCCGCTGGCCAGTTCGACGCCGACCAGTTGGCCGTCTTCGATCAGCACGTCGGTGACGCGTTCCTGGAAGCGCACTTCACCGCCCAGTTCGCGGATCTGCTCGCGCATGTTTTCAACCATGCCGGTCAGACGGAACGTACCGATGTGCGGCTTGCTGACGTAGAGGATTTCTTCCGGCGCGCCAGCCTTGACGAACTCGTGCAGGACTTTGCGGCCGAGGAACTTAGGATCCTTGATCTGGCTGTACAGCTTGCCGTCGGAGAACGTGCCCGCGCCGCCTTCGCCGAACTGCACGTTGGACTCGGGGTTGAGCACGCTTTTACGCCACAGGCCCCAAGTGTCTTTGGTGCGTTGACGGACTTCGGTGCCTCGCTCGAGGACGATCGGCTTGAAGCCCATTTGCGCCAGCAACAGACCGGCGAAGATCCCGCACGGGCCGAAACCGACGACTATCGGACGCTGGCTCAGGTCGCTCGGCGCTTCACCTACGAATTTGTAGCTGACATCCGGCGCCACGTTGACGTTACGGTCGTCGGCGAACTTGCCCAACACCTTGGCCTCGTCGCGCACTTCGAGGTCGATGGTGTAGATGAAGCACAGTTCGGAGGACTTTTTGCGCGCATCGTAGCTGCGCTTGAACAAGGTGAAATCGAGCAGATCATCGCTGGCGATGCCCAGGCGCTGCACGATGGCAGGGCGCAGGTCTTCTTCGGGATGGTCGATTGGCAGCTTGAGTTCAGTGATTCGTAACATGGCGAGGATCCGGGTTCGCGGGGCGCACAACTGCGCCAGGGCGTTTGAAGGCCGCGATTATAAGCCGCAAAGGCCGGATCCGGTGAGGCTAAAACGCTTAGTCGTTGCGCGATCCGCCGAAATACCCGCACCCGCGCTGCACCTGACCGTCGATGCGCAACTCGGCGCTCATGTGCTGCACGCTACCGGTGCTGCTGTCGACGCAGCGTTGTGGCGCGACCCACAATTCGATGCGCTGATTGTTGGCTTCACTGCTGAGGTTGAAGCGGCCGTCGCCCAGTTGTTCTTCAACATACGGCACGGCAAGCGGCGGCTGGCCTTCGCGGTCGATGACCATGCCTCTGCCGCTGACTTTGACGTTCCATTCCGGGCCATGGCCGGCGGCGCGGAGGATCAGCAGTTTGAAATTCGGATCATCGCAGGCCGTGCCGGAGCGCTCGACGCGATACAACTGAGTCAGGTCGAGGCGGTCACCGGCGACTTTGCCGCGGACATCGGCAAACAGTTTGCCTTGTTCATCAGCAAGTGTTGCTGCTTCCTGCAGAACGCTGGTGCCGCCGATGTCATTGACGATGAGTTGGCGCTGATCCTGGCATGGCTGGAACACCAGTTTGCCGTCAGCGGCGGTCAGTTGCCCCTGCATCCGCGTCTGCCCGACGTGCGAGGCACTTTCTCGCTGGCCGTGGAACAACTGGCAAGCGGCAAACAACGGCAGCAGGGCAACAACGACTAACGAACGGGCAACACGCATCTTCGACTCTCCAGACAAGTGCCGCCACGTTACGCAGCCTGACCGTTCATCACAAGGGTTTAGCCCACGTGAAATGTCTGACCTGTCTGCAAGCCTTCGACACTTTTCGCGTAGGCCAATGCCACATCCGCTGCAGGAACCGGCTTGTAACCACGGAAATACGGGGCGTAACTGCCCATCGCTTCGAGCAGTACGGTCGGACTGATCGAGTTCACTCTCAGGCCGCGTGGCAGTTCGATGGCGGCGGCGCGGACGAAACTGTCCAGAGCACCGTTAACCAGCGCTGCGCAGGCGCCGCTGCGAATCGGATCGTGGCTGAGCACGCCGGTGGTGAAGGTGAACGAGGCGTCGTCATTGGCGAATTCGCGACCAATCAGCAGCAGATTGACCTGACCCATCAGTTTGTCTTTGAGGCCGAGAGCGAAGCTGTCTTCCGTCATCTCGCCCAGCGGTGCGAAGGTCACGTTGCCCGCAGCGCAGACCAGCGCATCGAACTTGCCGGTCTTTTCGAACAGTTTGCGGATCGACGCGCTGTCGCTGATATCCACTTGCAAATCACCGCTGGTGCGGCCGATACGAATGACTTCGTGGCGTTGCGACAGCTCTTTGTCCACCGCCGAACCAATGGTGCCGCCAGCGCCTATCAACAGAATCTTCATCGAGCTGTACCTCAAGTGATTGAACGAGGTTTCAGTCTAGAGTGGTTTTTTCTGCGGATAAGCGCACTAATGGGCAACCTTTGGTTTTCAGATGGAAACAATCCATGAGCGAAATGGATGATCTGGCGGCGTTCGCGGTGTTGATCGAAGCGGGCAGTTTCACCTTGGCAGCGCAGCAGTTGGGCTGTAGCAAGGGGCAGTTGTCCAAGCGCATCAGCCAGCTCGAGGCGCAGTTCTCCGTGGTGTTGCTGCAACGCACGACCCGGCGCTTGAGCCTGACCGCGGCGGGCGCGGCATTGTTGCCGCAGGCGCAAGCGTTGGTCGTCCAGGTCGAAAAAGCGCGTCAGGCCTTGGCGCGGCTAAAAGACGATATGGCCGGACCGGTGCGAATGACGGTGCCGGTGTCTCTGGGGGAAACCTTTTTTGATGGTTTGCTGTTGGAGTTTTCGCACAAATACCCCGAAGTGCAGATCGAGCTGGAGTTGAACAACAGTTATCGCGATTTGTCGCGGGACGGCTTTGATCTGGCGATCCGTAGCGAAGTGGCCAATGACGAACGACTGGTTGCCAAACCGTTACTGGCCTGGCAGGAAATGACCTGCGCCAGCCCGGCATATCTCGAGCGTTTCGGTGAACCGCTGACGCCGCAAGCATTGACCGAACATCGCTGTTTGCTCAACAGCCACTACAGCGGGCGTGAGGAATGGCTGTATCACCAGCAGCATGAATTGTTACGAGTGCGGGTGTCAGGACCGTTCGCCAGCAATCATTACAACTTGCTGAAGAAAGCCGCGCTCAGCGGCGCCGGTGTCGCACGATTGCCTTCCTACTTGCTGCAAGCGGAATTGGCTGACGGCAGATTGCGCTGGCTGCTGCGAGATTTTCAGACCCGACGCATGCCGATGTACCTGGTGCATCCGTATCAGGGCGGATTGCCGAAGCGCACGCAGGTGCTCGCAGACTATTTGATCGGCTGGTTCAAGCGCAGCGGCGAGGCGTTGGATCGACTTCAGCGCTGATCATATGAACATAAACCCCATGTAGGAGCTGCCGAAGGCTGCGATCTTTTGATTTTGTTTTTTTCAAAGCAAGATCAAAAGATCGCAGCCTTCGGCAGCTCCTACAGGTCGGCGTTCAGTTGGCGAAACGGCGGGCGATCAGGTGATCGATCGACACCTTGCCCGGGCCGGTCGCCATCAGATACAGCAACACCGCCGCCCAAGTGCCGTGAGTCGGATAGGCATCGGGGTACACAAACAGCTGAATGGTCAGCGTCATGCCCAACAACGCCAATGCCGAAAACCGTGTGGCGAAGCCGATCAGTATCAGCACCGGAAAAAAGTGTTCGGCGAACGCCGCCAGGTGCGCGGCGAGTTCCGGCGACAGCAGCGGCACGTGGTATTCGCTCTTGAACAACGGAATGGTCGAGTCGGCCAGCCGCGGCCAACCGAGTTGAAAGGTCCCGTCGATCAGGTCGATGGCCAAACCTTCAACCTTGGTTTGCCCTGACTTCCAGAACACCGCGGCTATCGAGAAACGGGCAATGAAGGCGATCAGGCTGTGAGGGATTTTTTCCAGCAGCGCGATGGCGCGGGTGATGAGGAGGAGGCTCATGGCGATTCCTTGTTGTTCAAGTGGGTGATCGCGTTGTGTGCGATCAGCAGGCCGAGGGTTTGGCCGAGATCGAATTCAGGGCTGTTTTCAACCGCTGCCAGAAGTGGTTGGCCATCGATCAGATGACGGATAAACACGCTGGCCCCGGGTTCGAGGGCAAACACTTCGACGTCCAGGCCATTGCGCAGAATCAGGGCATGTTGCCGACGATCGATCTCGATGCCCTCGAGCACAGCGTCCTGCTGATGTGCCGCCCAGATCGCAACCACGGCATAGGCGCAATCGAGCAAGTGCAGGGACGGATGAAACACCAGGCACAATTCACTCAAGGCTTGTGGGGAGGCTAACGCCGCAGTGATTTGTTCGTGCCGCACCGGCTCGGCGTCGGCGGCGTGATAGGCCCGCGTGCGCAAATGCTCGAGCCGCGCGACATCGGCCAGATAGGGCACGCTCGAGGCGGATTCGAATGTCTGGATGAAGGCTGCAAACGCTTCGCCATAGCGATTCATCAGCGGACTTTGCGGCGGCTGCTGTTGTACGAAAATGGCCGCCATGGCGCGGAAGAAATCCTCGCCGACCAATTGCGCAACCACCGGATAACTGTCGCTCAACGCATTGATCAGCGAACCCTGCACGTTATTGCGGTACACCGCGAAACGGCTCGCCGGATCGGCACCGTTGGCGCAGCACAGACCTTCGGGGCAGGGTGCCCGCGTGTCGATGAGCGCGGCAGCGAAATCACGTTGAACGCTCATGAGCGTGCTCCGGCATCCATTAAAAACGCCTCAGCTTGTTGCGCCTCCGCCAGTAGCACCTCGAACGCCGGCACTTGATTGTCGCGCTCGATCAATGTCGCCACCGGACCGATTCGTTGCAGCACTTTCCGGTACAAACGCCAGACGGCTTGATCGATCGGGGCACCGTGATCGTCGATCAGCAAGCGATCGCCAAGGCTGTCGCTATCCTCGGCAAACCCCGCCAGATGAATTTCACCCACCGCGTGTAATGGCAGCGCATCGAGATACGCCAGCGGATCCCGCTGATGGTTGACGCAAGAAACATAGACATTGTTGACGTCTAGCAACAAGCCGCAGCCGCTGCGGCGGATGACCTCGGCGATGAACTCCGCTTCATCGATGGTCGAACGCTGAAAACCCAGATAGGTCGCCGGATTCTCCAGCAACATGGGCCGTTTGAGCGTGCTCTGCACCTGATCGATATGCTCGCAGACGCGGTTCAATGTCGGCATGTCATAGGCCAGCGGCAACAGGTCATTGAGAAACACCGGGCCATGGCTTGACCAGGCCAGGTGTTCGGAAAAGGATTGCGGTTGATAACGCTGAATCAGTTCGGCGAGGCGTTTGAGATGCTGTTTATCCAACGGTCCTTCAGCGCCGATGGACAAGCCGACACCGTGCAGCGACAGCGGATACTGCTCGCGGATCAAACCGAGAAAATGATGAAACGGACCGCCGGCCACCATGTAGTTTTCGGCGTGGACTTCGAAGAAGCCAATGTCCGGTAGTGAGCCGAGCACGTCACGAAAGTGCCCGGTCTTGAGCCCCAGCCCGGCACGGGGCGGGAGCCCGAGAAGGGCTGCCTGAGTGCAGGAGGGGGCATGGTCATTGATTGTGAGCATGATCGTCACTCAGGCAGGCCAACGATCAGGACTTGGCTTTGAAGGCTTCCATCTGACCGAAACCGGTCGGCGAGGTTTTGCTTTCAGTGGTGGCGCAGGTGCCTTTCGGTACGAGCTTCCAGGCATTGGCCTGATAGTCCATTTTCGACGTGCCGGCACAGGTGGTGCCCGCGCCTGCTGCGCAATCGTTGTGACCTTTCATGGCCACGCCGAAGCATTTTTCCATGTCGGCGTCGGCAGCATGGACGGTCGATACAGCGGCCATGCTCAGGGCAGAACCGAGGGCCAGAACCAGGGCGGTGGCGGACAGGGTGCGGGTGGTAGCAGTCATGATGTTTCTCCAGTCTTGTTCAGGGTTTTTACAAGCGCGTTTGCGCTTGCTTGTCCCTCTAGAGAAACGAGGTGGCGTTGCGTTACAGCCCGCTCAAAATCTTTTTGGAAAAACGCAAAACCCTGTAGGAGTGAGCCTGCTCGCGATGGCGTCATGTCAGATACTGGTGATGTTGAATGACACAACGCCATCGCGAGCAGGCTCACTCCTACAAGGGCTTTTTGGAGAATCTGAAAATCGTGCAGGCACAAAAAAAACGGCCCGAAGGCCGTTTTTTGTTTAGCGAAACACATCAACCGCCGAGGTACGCCTCCCGTACTTTCGGGTCGGTCAGCAGCGCTTCACCGGTGCCTTGCATGACCACACGGCCGTTCTCCAGAACGTACGCCCGGTCAGCAATTTTCAGCGCCTGGTTGGCGTTCTGCTCGACCAGGAACACCGTCACACCGTCCTTGCGCAGCATTTCGATGATGTCGAAAATCTGCTGGATGATGATCGGTGCCAGGCCCAGCGACGGCTCGTCGAGCAGCAACAGCTTGGGCTTGCTCATCAACGCACGGCCGATGGCGAGCATTTGCTGTTCGCCGCCGGACATGGTGCCGCCGCGCTGGTTGAAGCGTTCTTTCAGGCGTGGGAAAAGTCCGAGAACCTTGTCCATCTGTTCCTGATAGTCGCCTTTGTCGGTGAAGAAGCCGCCCATGGACAGGTTTTCTTCAACGGTCAGACGGGCAAACACCCGACGACCTTCCGGCACCACCGCGATGCTTTTGCGCATGATCTGCGACGAGTCCTGGCCGACCAGCTCCTCACCCATGTAGCGGATGCTGCCGCTGTGCGCCTGCGGCGAACCGCAAAGTGTCATCAGCAGCGTCGACTTGCCGGCACCGTTGGCGCCGATCAGGGTCACGATCTCGCCCTGACGGACTTCGACGTTGACGCTGTGCAGGGCCTGGATCTTGCCGTAGAAGGTGGAAACGTTTTCGAACTGCAGCATTTACGCTTCCCCCAGGTAGGCTTTGATCACTTCAGGATTGTCGCGGATCTGTTCTGGCGTACCGTCGGCCAGAGGCGTGCCCTGGTTGATCACGACGATGTGGTCGGAAATGCTCATGACCAGTTTCATGTCGTGTTCGATCAGCAGCACGGTGACGTTGTGCTCTTCACGCAGCACGCTGATCAGCGCCTTGAGGTCTTCGGTTTCCTTCGGGTTCAGACCGGCAGCCGGTTCGTCGAGCATGAGGATCCGCGGACGGGTCATCATGCAGCGAGCGATTTCCAGACGCCGTTGCTGACCGTAAGCCAGGGTGCCGGCGGTACGGTTGGCGAACTCCTTCAGGTTGACCTTTTCCAGCCAGTACTCGGCAAACTCCATGGCCTCGCGCTCGCTTTTGCGGAACGCCGGGGTCTTGAACAGGCCGGCCAGGAAGTTGGTGTTCAGGTGACGGTGCTGGGCGATCAACAGGTTCTCGACCGCCGTCATGTCCTTGAACAGGCGCACGTTCTGGAACGTGCGCACCACGCCTTTGAGGGCGATCTTGTGGCCCGGCAGGCCTTGAATCGGCTCGCCGTCCAAAAGGATGCTACCGCCGGTTGGCTGATAGAAACCGGTCAGGCAGTTGAACACGGTGGTCTTGCCGGCGCCGTTGGGCCCGATCAGTGCAACCACCTGTTTCTCTTTGACGGTCAGGGCCACACCGTTGACCGCGAGCAAACCGCCGAAGCGCATGCTCAGGTTTTCGACTTTAAGGATCTCGCGGCTCATTTTCGCAACTCCATGTGTGGGCGTTGCATCGGCAGCAGACCTTGTGGACGCCAGATCATCATCAGCACCATCAGCGCACCGAACATCAACATCCGGTACTCGCTGAACTCACGCATCATTTCCGGCAACAGAATCATCACCACGGCAGCCAGGATCACACCCAACTGCGAGCCCATACCGCCCAGCACCACAATGGCGAGGATGATTGCCGACTCGATGAAGGTGAACGATTCCGGGGTCACCAGACCCTGACGGGCGGCGAAGAAGCTACCGGCGAAACCGGCGAATGCAGCGCCGAGGGTGAACGCGGACAACTTGATGATCGTTGGATTCAGACCCAGCGCACGGCAGGCAATTTCGTCTTCACGCAACGCTTCCCACGCACGGCCGATCGGCATGCGCAGCAAACGGTTGATGACGAACAGCGCCGCCAGCGCCAGCACCAGGGCAACGAGGTAGAGGAAGATCACCTTGTTGATCGAGTTGTATTGCAGGCCGAAATACTCGTGGAAGGTTTGCATGCCTTCCGCGGCTTTACGTTCGAAGGTCAGACCGAAGAACGTCGGTTTCTCGATGTTGCTGATGCCGTTCGGACCGCCAGTGATGTCGGTCAGGTTACGCAGGAACAGACGGATGATCTCGCCGAAGCCGAGGGTCACGATCGCCAGATAGTCGCCGCGCAAACGCAGCACCGGGAAGCCCAGCAGGAAGCCGAACGTCGCGGCCATCAGGCCGGCAATCGGCAGGCAGATCCAGAAGCTCAGGCCGTAGTAGTGCGACAGCAGCGCGTAGCTGTAGGCGCCGACGGCATAGAAGCCGACGTAACCGAGGTCGAGCAGACCGGCCAGACCGACGACGATGTTCAGGCCGAGGCCAAGCATCACGTAGATCAGGATCAGCGTTGCGATATCCACCGCCCCACGCGAGCCGAAGAACGGCCACACCAGTGCCAGCAGGATCAGCGCAATGATGAAATAGCGCTGGGTGGTTGGCAGAGTGAGGAAGTTACTCGCCTTGGCCGGAATTAGCGGCAGGCCCGGCGATGAGCGCCAGGCCTTGCTGATCTGCTGGTTGAACAGCACGCGCAGGAACATCAGCACCGAACAGATGGCGATGGTCGCCAGCACGGTCGGGCTGGTGTTGTGCACTTCCAGGTTGATGCCGACGATGGTCAGTTTCAGACCGAGTACCGGGTAGGCCACGGCCCACACCAGCAAAGCGCTGAACAGCGCCTGTTTAAGATTCCTAGTCATACTTTCTCAACCTCCGGACGGCCCAGAATGCCGGTCGGACGGAACAACAACACCAGAACCAACAAGCCGAAAGCCACGACGTCCTTGTATTGGTCACCGAAGATATCGGCGCCAAACGCTTCCGCCACCCCCAGCACCAACCCGCCGAGCATGGCGCCGGGGATGCTGCCGATACCGCCAAGTACCGCTGCGGTGAAGGCTTTGAGGCCGACGAGGAAACCGGCGTTCGGGTTGATCACCCCGTATTGCATGCTCAGCAGCACAGCCGCAACGGCTGCCAGCGCGGCACCAATGACGAAGGTCAGGGCGATGATGTTGTTGGTGTTGATGCCGAGCAGGTTGGCCATCTTGATGTCTTCGGCGCAGGCGCGGCAGGCGCGACCCAAGCGAGAGCGGGAGATGAACAGCGTCAGGCCGAGCATGGCGATCAGGGTCACCACGAACACCACGATTTGCATGTAGGAAATCAGCACTTCTTGTGCGCCACCTGGGCCGAAGGCAATGTTGCCCGGAATCAGGTTGGGGATAGCTTTGTCCTTGGAGTCTTGCGCCAGCAGAACCGTGTTCTGCAGGAAGATCGACATACCGATCGCGGAAATCAGCGGGATCAGACGGTTGCTGCCGCGCAGGGGGCGGTAGGCAATGCGTTCGATGCTGTAACCGTAGGAACTGGTGACGACGATGCTGGCGATGAACGCCGCCGTCATCAACAGCGGGACACTGTCGAGTCCCATCATGGTCAACCCGGCGATGGCGATGAACGCCACGTAAGAGCCGATCATGTACACCTCGCCGTGGGCGAAGTTGATCATTCCAATGATGCCGTAGACCATCGTGTAGCCGATGGCGATCAAGGCATACATGCTGCCAACGTTCAGGCCGTTAACCAGCTGTTGGAAGAAGTGATAGATGTCAGGCATTACAGCGCTCCTAAAAACCTGATACGCATTTCACTGGTGGAGTCATTTTCCCGCCCGGCCCCGTGGATCTTTATCCACTTCGAATCCGGGTTTTGCCAGCGAACCGCTGATGACGGTTTTGAGATTTTCAGGTGGGGAGACTGGCGGATCACGCCAGCGCGGCCCAATACATTCGTAAAACAAAGCCCACGGCACGCCGTGGGCTTTATTGGCAGTCAGTCAGGCAGCGCCTTACTGAGGCGATACTTCAGTTTTAGGTTTGCCGTTGTGCCACTCGTAGACCACGAATTTGAAGTCTTTGAGGTCGCCCTTGGCGTCGAAGCTCAGGTCGCCAGTCGGGGTCTTGAAGGTCCCGGCGTGGATGGCTTCAGCCACTTTGGTCGCGTCTTCGGACTTGGCTGCCTTGATGCCTTCGGCAATTACAGTCACCGCCGAGTAGGAAGGGAACACGAACGGACCGCTCGGATCTTCCTTCTTGGCTTTGAATGCATCAGCCAGAGCAACGTTGGCCGGATCCTGGTCGAAGGATTTTGGCAGGGTCACCAGCAGACCTTCGGACGCATCCTTGGCGATCTGGGTGATGGAATCGTTACCCACGCCTTCCGGACCCATGAACTTGGCTTTCAGGCCTTTTTCCTGTGCTTGACGCAGGATCAGACCCAGCTCCGGGTGGTAGCCGCCGTAGTAAACGAAGTCGACGTTGGCTTGTTTGAGTTTGGCGATGATCGCCGAGAAGTCTTTGTCGCCGGCGTTGACGCCTTCGAACACGGCAACCTTGGTGCCTTTCTTCTCGAGAGTCGATTTCACCGCGGTGGCGATGCCTTCACCGTACTGCTGTTTGTCGTGCAGCACGCCGACGATTTTCGGTTTGACGTGATCGGCAATGTAGTTACCGGCGGCAGGGCCCTGGGCGCTGTCCAGACCGATGGTACGGAAGACCATTTTGTAACCACGGGCGGTGATGTCCGGGCTGGTGGCAGCCGGGGTGATCATGATCACGCCTTCGTCTTCGTAGATGTCCGAAGCCGGTTGAGTGGAGCTGGAGCACAGGTGACCGACGACGAACTTGACGCCGTCGTTGACGACCTTGTTCGCGACCGCTACCGCTTGTTTTGGATCGCAGGCATCGTCGTATTCAACGGCTTCGAGTTTCTTGCCGTCGACGCCGCCCTTGGCGTTGATTTGCTCGATGGCCATTTTCGCGCCACTGAACTGCATGTCGCCGTACTGGGCTACTGGACCGGTTTTAGGGCCGGCGATACCGATTTTGATGGTGTCAGCTGCGAACGAATGGCTGGCAACCCCGGCCAGAACCATAGCGGCAAACAGTTTGGAAATCTGCTTAGTAGCCTTAGTCATAGTGCTCCACTCTTACTGTTGTAATTTTTTTGAGTTCTGGCGCCGTAGCAGCAGAACCGGGTCAGATATCTTTGCGATACCCTCCGGAAATGCCCCCGGCAACTGTACCGGTACAGTGTAGAGCGCCGGTTGTCAGCCTGGGAAGCGGGCGCCGAGGGGCAAAACTTGGGGGTGTCGCATTTTTGAATGAAAAAGACAGAATTGCGGCGGGGCGTTCGTGGGCATATAGCCCAATCAGCAGCATTCCCTGGCGTTCCTGCTCTTTTCGTTCGGTGCAGCCATTTGCAACCGGGTTTTGCTGGCGGACCACCAACGTTATTATTCGCGTCGATTTCTTTTCCGGACAGCACCCATGAATCAAGAACCTAGCACCCTCTATGCCAAGCTGCTTGGTGAAACCGCATCTATTACCTGGAAAGAGTTGGAGCCGTTCTTCGCTAAGGGTGCCCTATTGTGGGTCGACCCAGCGCTGGATTTGATCGCTGCCGCTGAGGCCGTGGCGTCGGATGATGGCGAGAAAGTGGCTGCCTGGCTGGCTGAAGACAGGGTCGCCAAGCTGTCTGAAACGCGGGCGCTGGATCTTTTCGAGCGCGATCCCGAGATGTGGGCAGTGGTAGTTCGGCCGTGGATTCTGGTCCAGGAAAGGGCGGTCGCTACTGGCGTCGCACCTTGATGGTGCGTCCGGTCATCGGCGAAAAGTGTGTAGCGGAGTAGCGTGATGGCACGTTGCCGTAGAGAAACACCACAAGCGCGGGTGGGCTCACGGTGACGTAAACGTAACGGGAACAGTTTAGTAAGCAGCCTAACGGCTGCTTAATTGTTTCTGGATGTTGGATTCGAGATTTCTTTCGTCTGAAAAGGCCATCGCGAGCAGGCTCACTCCTACAGGGGAACGCATTCCAATTGTAGGAGTGAGCCTGCTCGCGATTGCCGCGACTCGATCCTGGATCAGACCGAGAACGACTTGCCGGTATGGTTATTCAGCGAAATAACCTTGGTCTTGCCAATCCGGTGACGGTAAATCTCGCGCAGGTATTTGATCGACTTCTTCACGCAATCGCGCGACAAACGAATGTCATTGATCGAGACAAACTTCTCTTTGTCGTTGATCAGCTCGCGGTACTTCTTCTCGTACATCGGTTTGATCGCGTACCAGTTGGTATCGAGGATCTTCGCCGGGTTTTCGAACTCGTTGAGCAGGTCGTCGATGCGGTCTTCGTCGAACTCTTCATTAATGATGAAATCGAGGATCGAGTTGTCCAGGGTCTCGTCGAAACGGTACGGGTTCTTCGCGAAGCAGCGTTTGATGAACGCGACGATCAGGGTCAGGAAGTCATCCGAGAGGCACGGGCTCTTCGCGATCAATGTGGTCAGCGACAGGTTGGCCGAGGCGCCGATTACCAGTGCGTAACGCTTGAGCGTGGTATTCGGGAACAGGCTGTTCAGGTGAGTCTTCAACCGGTTCAGGTCCATGTACGACAGCTTGTAGTCTTTCGGCAGCGAGACGATCGAGACCACCGATGAGCAGTTCTTGAAGAAGTGCAGGTCGTGCAGCGCCGCAGCGTCGTAGCCGGAATTCTTGTACTGCTCAAGCGACGCGCGATAACGCTTGGACTCGATTGGCAACAGGCTGATGCCTTCAATCGCCTGGGTCACTTTGTTGAAGTGCGGCAGGTCGATCGAACGGAAGAACAGGTCGTCGATGTTCAGGCGCTGCGGCTCTTTGTCGAACACCTTGAATTTGTCGCTGCTCGGCGGCGGCGTTTCCGGCACCACCGATTCGGCGTAGGCAATCGCCACCGGGCCGGCCAGGCTCATGAACAGGTCGTTGGCGTCGAGGCGAATGGTTTCGCCAATGTCGATACCGGCACGGCGGAAGTAGTTCTGGTCGTAGTCCGTGGTGACAGCCTGCGCCGTCAGAATGTTGAAGATCTGCTGCGAGATGTACTGGTTGGCGTGCTTTTCCATGGCATTGACATCAATGTTCTGGATGTTGCCGTCGTCGCTTTCTTCGGCGTAACGCATGATGTCGTTGGAGATCAACATCATCGCGTTCCAAGGGCGGATACGGCCCATGACGCTGGCTTCGCTGCTGTCTTCGTTGGCGAAGTTGTAGGAGAAATCCCATTCTTCCGAAAGATATTTGCACAGCAGGCGACCGGCGTTGATGTGCAGCGCCTCGGACATTTCGCTGCGGTGATCGGAGATGTTCGGCAGCACGCAGATGCCGCTGGTGAAGATCGGTTCGAACACGAACGAATGCCCGCTCTTGCCGTCATGCTCGTCCATCGGCTTGGTGTCGAACGTCTTGTTCATGTACGAGTGCTGCTGGGCCAGGCCGAACTCCGAGGCCATGCCGGAACCGGTACCGCCGCCAGCACTGAAGATCGAGAAATACAGGCGCGACTGGTTGGCCTTGATGCCGCAGCTGTCGATCAGGTACGAGTGGATCATTTTCCAGTCTGGGCTGGAGAAGCGCTGAGTGTCCTTGTTGAGGATGATCTTCGCCAGGTACTGGCCGAGGATCGGCGCGTTACCGGCGCCACCGGCGTGGACTTCGGACAAGTCCATGATCTTCATTTTGCTGTAGTCGCGCAGGAAGCCGCTTTTCTCGCCTTTGCGCGAGAAACGGATGCGCCCGGCGATGTCCTTGTCGAGGTCGCCGAGCATCACCAGTGGTTCGACCAGAAACACCGGTTTGGTCGATTTGTTTGGGCCGATGCGCAGGTTGTTCTTGATCCACTGCGCCGGGCTGTAGCCCTTGTCGGCCAGGCGGCGATCCGCCGCGCGATCTTCGTTATTGAATTCGTTGAGGTAGAACTTGCGCGCGTTGTACACCAGCTCCGCGACGTCGAGGGCGATGTTCGAGCCGCAGCGACCGAGGCCGATCAGGCACACCGAAGGGAATTCCTGGTCGTTGTGCTGTTCGTTGTCGCCTTCCAAGTGCGGCGGACGCGGGAACACCAGATCACGCAGGCCGTCGAGGTTGTCGAGGATGCGGTCGGTATTGGTTTCGGTGAAGTACAGGTATTGCTGAGTCGACAGCGGGCGCGACGGGACCAATGGCTTCGACGATGACGGGCTGTTGGCGGCAGGGCTCAAAGTCAGATCGGCTACCGCAGTGGCGGGATTGTTTTTAGAATTCATTGTGCGCCATATACCTGGACTGGGTTGGCTCGCGGGCCAGTTGCCTGCGAACCTCACGGAATAAGATCTCGCGTCTTTTAATTGCGCGAATTGAGCCCGAGCATCAGGGTTTTGGCCTGACTGTCGCTGGGGGGAATCCTTTCCTGATCGTTGATGAATCGGCCATTATTCGGCGATCTTTAATCGAAAAGAGGCAAAATGATGTCAACGCTACCTTCGTTGGGGTTCGCCGGAATCGGTCTGATGGGCCTGCCCATGTGCCGCCGTTTGTTGGCTGCGGGTTACCCGCTGACCGTGTGGAATCGCAACCCGGCCAAGTGCGCGCCACTGGTCGAGGCCGGTGCCCGGCAGGTGGCGACCGCTGCTGAATTGTGCGAATACGCCGACGTGGTGATGTTGTGTCTGGCCGATACGACAGTGGTTCGTGAGGTGGTGTTTGGCGCTGGCGGTATCGCCGAAGGGGCGAAAAGCGGCCAGTTGCTGGTGGATTTTTCCAGCCTTGAACCAACAGCCACTCGCGAGATGGCGGCGGCGCTGGCGGATAAAACCGGGATGAGCTGGCTGGACTCACCCGTGTCGGGCGGCGTGGTCGGCGCCGAAGCCGGTAGCCTGGCGATCATGGTCGGTGGTGAAGCGGCAGATCTTGAACGCGTGCGCCCGGTGCTGCTCAACCTCGGTCAACGGGTCACGCACATGGGTGGCATAGGCGCGGGCCAGGTGACCAAGGCCTGCAACCAGATGATCGTTGCCTGCAATGCGCTGGTGATTGCCGAAGTGGTGGCACTGGCCGAACAGGCTGGCGTCGATGCCAGCCTGATCGCCGAAGCCCTGGCCGGCGGTTTCGCCGATTCAAAACCGTTGCAAATTCTTGCGCCGCAAATGGCCGAAAGCCGTTTCGAACCGATCAAGTGGCACGTGCGCACCTTGCTCAAGGATCTCGATACGGCAGTGAAGTTTTCCCGCGAACAAGGCTCGGCGACGCCGATCAGCGGATTGGCCGCACAACTGATGCGCCTGCATGGGGCGCAAGGCTATTTGGCGCAGGATCCAGCGACACTGGTGCAAATGTACCGCGCGCCAGAATCAACGGATTGACCGCGTGTGAATGCTCGCGCTGATTGATTTCTTCCAGCACCGGGCGCAGCTCGTCCAGCGGTACCGGGCGGCTGAGCAGGTAACCCTGAATAAAGTCGCAGCCCGAGCGTTCAAGGAATTCGTACTGCTCCAGGCTTTCCACGCCTTCGGTCACCACTTGCAAATGCAGGGTGTGCGCCATGACGATGATCGCCTGGACAATCTCCATGTCGGCCGTGGCCGTGGGAATGTCGAGGATGAACGAGCGGTCGATCTTCAAGGTGTTGAGCGGCAGGCGCTTGAGGTAGGCCAGTGAGGAATAGCCGGTGCCGAAGTCGTCGATCGACAACGACACCCCGAGCGCACGGATCTGCCGTAGCAGCACCAGGGTGTTGGCGATGTTGCCCATCAACGCGTTTTCGGTGACTTCCAGTTCCAGGCGTTCCGGTGCGACCCCGGCAGTGCGCAAGGCACTTTCGATTTCCGTGGCCAGTTCTTCCCGTGCGAGATTGAGCGGCGAGCAGTTCCAGGCAATTTTCAGTTCTTCGCAGCCATGCCGCGACAATTCACCGAGATCCTTGCATGCGCGGCGCAGCACCCAGTTGTCCAGTTCGGCGATCAGGCCATTGTTTTCGGCGATGGTGATAAAGCGATCCGGGGTCAGCAAACCGTGCAGAGGATGTTGCCAGCGGATCAGCGCTTCGAGTTTGGTGACACGGCCGGTTTTCAGTTCGAAGATCGGTTGGTAATAGAGCGTCAGACCGTTTTCCTCGCGCAGGGCGTGGCGCAGTTCTTCTTCCAGTTGCAGCTCGAAGCTGGCGCGGGTCTTAAGGTTGGAACTGAAAAAGTGCAGGCCATTACGTCCCGCGCCTTTGGATTGATACAACGCCAGATCGGCGTGCTTGAGCAGTTCTTCGCAGGTGCTGCCATCTTCCGGAAACAGACTGATGCCGATGCTGGTGGTCATCACCATGCGACGTCCGGCCAACTCGATCGGCTCTTTCATCTTGAGCATGATGCGCTGCGCCATATTGCGGGCTTCTTCGCGCTCACGCAGGTTAATGAGGATGCAGAATTCGTCGCCGCCGAAGCGCGCGACCACGTCTTCATGGCTGCGCACCGAGCCTTTGATGTGCTGGGCGATGACCTTGAGCAACTCGTCACCGGCATCATGGCCGAGGCTGTCGTTGATCCGCTTGAAGTGGTCGATGTCGAGAAACATCACCGCGAGCATGCCGCCTTCGCTGGTTTTCTGGCTGAGTTTCTCGGCGAAGATCTGGTTGAAACCACGACGGTTGATCAGGTTGGTCAGGGCGTCGTAGTTGGCCACTTGTTGCAGTGACATGCGCGCCTGATCGAGTTGACTGAGCAAGGCGTTGAGCCGGCGCAGATCCTCTTCTTTGTTTTGCAGTTTCTTGTCGGCCAGCCCTGCACTGATCGCACTGCCAAGGATCAGCAGGATGATCAGCGCCACGGTCAGGCCCAGTTGCAGATGCCCGTTATCGCCGCCGCTCGCTGTCAGGTCTCCTTCGGGAAGAACCAGATCCAGCGCAGCCATGCCGGTGAAATGCATGCTGATGATGCCGGCGCCGAGAATCAGTGCAGCGCTGTACTTGAGCAACTGATGCGCCACGCCGCTGCCTTCGCTCAGATAGCGGGCCACCCACAGCGCGGCGAAACTGGCGCCGATGGCGATCGCCACAGACAGCGCGAACAGTACTGGCTGATAGTAGGCGGTGGCGCTCGACTTCATCGCCGCCATGCCAACGTAATGCATGCCGGCGATGCCCAGGCCGATGACAAACGCGGTTTTCAAGCAATGCAATGCACTCGGCTGCGCTTCGCTAAGGGTTTGCATGGCCAGCCAAGAGGCGAGCAGGGCGATCAGCAACGAGAAAAGGGTGATGCCAAGGTCGTACTGAATGTCGATGGGTGTCTGGAAAGCCAGCATGCCGATGAAATGCATGGCCCAGATGCCGCCGGCCAGGCAGGTCGCGCCGATCCAGCGCCAGATCCGCCGCGACCCCGGATCTTCGGCATTTACAACGCGCTCAGCCATATCCAGAGTAGCGAAACTGGCTGCGCAGGCGACCAGATACGCAACCATCACCAGGAGAGGGTTGTGACTGCAATCGAGGATGACCTGCCCGCTCTCCGGCAGCTCGGTAACAAACTGCAAACCAAGCCACTCCATAGCATGCCCCGTCTCTGAAGTCGTCCTGACTGCGCGGTGAACGCAGGCGAATGACAGGAGTATAGAGGCGGTTTTTGGCCTGGAAGGGGTAGTGGCACATTGGCGCTAATGATTTCGGCATTAGCGTCATAGCGATTGGCGCTAAAGGCTCAAGCGATCTGTTCGAAAGGGATTTGCGCCCAGTCCGGTTGCAGCGGTGGCAAACCGAAACGCGCTCGGGCCTTGTCGCAGTCGACATTCTGTTCGCCGTTTTCCCATGACGATTCGAATTCGCGGCAGGGGCTGGAGCGCAATTCATAAATCGAGCACTTCACCTCGCTGCCGACTTCGCCGACCAACGCCGTGCAGCGCGGCGATTTGCAGTCGGTGCCATTCATTGCCACCCGGCTGGGACTGATCTGTGTGACCAGTTCATCGGGCACCGTGCCGCCGGAAGATGAACACTCACCCCAAAAGAAAGACACGCGAAAATGGGAACAGCAGGCACCGCAATTCAGACACGGACTGACTTCAGACATGGGCGAGGGTATCAAAGGGATTGATCGGGAGATCCGGACGGATCCGGCGGCCATTCTAGGCTTTGCCGCAGACTTGGGAAGGGGGGCGCGAAACTATTTTTTTGTGGCAAGGTTTTGCCGCAAAAGCCCCGGTTTTCGGGGGATTGCAGGCTTATCAAGGGCTTACGTTTCGTTACAGTGCCATGGTCCGATATCAGGCAGACGAATGATCACAGACAGCCCCGTCCTGGCTGACTAGATTGCAGGTTCCGGGCTCGGATGCGTTGGCAGTGAAGCCCTATAACAATAAAGAGACGGACCCATGCAGAACTCGACCCAAGCGGCGAATGCCTGGCGCATTCTGTTCCTGCTGTTCCTCGCCAACCTGTTCAACTTCTTCGACCGCACCATTCCGGCGATCATCATCGAGCCGATCCGCATGGAATGGCACCTCAGCGACTTCCAACTGGGGATCGTCGGCACCGCCTTCACCATTGTTTACGCGATTGCCGGCCTGCCGCTGGGGCGGATGGCTGACACCGGCTCGCGCAGCAAACTGATGGGCTGGGGCCTGGCGACGTGGAGTGCGCTGACGGCGGTCAACGGTCTGGTCGGCAGTTTCTGGAGTTTTCTGATCGTGCGCATGGGCATCGGCATCGGCGAGGCCAGTTATGCGCCGGCGGCCAATTCGCTGATTGGCGATCTGTTTCCGGCCCATCGTCGGGCGCGGGCCATGGGCATTTTCATGCTCGGTCTGCCGTTGGGCTTGTTGCTGGCGTTCTTCACCATTGGCTGGATGGTGAAGGCGTTTGACAGCTGGCGTGCGCCGTTCTTTATTGCGGCAGTGCCGGGGCTGATCCTCGCGATCTTCATGTTCTTTATTAAAGAGCCCAAGCGCGGCGCAGCGGAGACCGTGCAGGTTTCGCAAGAGAAGGTCGACAGGCCGATCCGGCGGATTCTCGCGGTACCGACTTTTCTCTGGCTGGTGCTGGCCGGGTTGTGCTTCAACTTCGCAACGTATGCCTGCAACTCGTTTCTGGTGCCGATGCTGCAACGCTATTTCCTCATGCCGTTGCAGGAGGCGGCGGTGGCTACCGGGATGATCGTCGGCGTCACCGGGCTGGTCGGGTTGACGCTGGGCGGCTGGATTGCCGACAAGATTCACCAGCGTGTGGCCAATGGTCGGTTGTTGTTCGCCGCGTTCAGTCTGATTATTTCGACGTTGTGCACGGCCTGGGCGCTGCATGCCGGGCGCATCGAGATTGGTGTGTTTGTCGCGGTATTCAGTGTCGGCTGGCTGTTTGCCTACAACTTCTACACCTGTGTTTATACGGCGATTCAGGACGTGGTCGAACCGCGTTTGCGGGCGACGGCGATGGCGTTGTTCTTTGCCGGGTTGTATCTGCTCGGCGGTGGTTTGGGGCCGGTGGTGGTGGGGGGCTTGTCCGATCATTTTGCGCATACCGCGATGGCGGCGGCGGGGGCTGAGCAGATGACCGAGGCGTTCAAGGCAGTCGGTCTGCATGATGCGATGTACCTGATTCCGGTGGCGCTGTTTTTGACCATGGTGTTTCTGTTTCTGGCCGCGCGGTGTTTTGTCCGGGATGCGCAGCGGATGAAGGAGGGGTTGGTTGCGGTGGTTGAGCCAGAGGTTGTGGCGGCGACTGCATAACCGCTATCGCGAGCAGGCTCACTCCCACAGTGGATCTCCAGCGTGAACACAATCCCTGTGGGAGCGAGCCTGCTCGCGAAAGGGCCATTAGCATCACTGGATAAATAACAGGCAAACAAAAGGCCCGCATCACTGCGGGCCTTGTTGTTTTCAGCGCTGGAGCGGGGCGGTCTAGCCCGCCACCAATACCCGAATCGCTTCCAGACGCAACGCCGCTTTATCCAGCATCGCCAGACCCTGCTCACGCTGTTCACGCAACGCCACCAGTTCGCTGTCGCGCACAGTCGGGTTGACCGCTTGCAACGCGGTCAGGCGCGCCAGTTCTTCGTCGGTGTCGGCCGCCAGACGGCGACGGGCCTCGGCCACGCGCTCGGCGTGACGTGGGGCGATCTTGTCTTCACCGGCGTTGATCCGTGGCGTCAACTGATCGCGCTGGGCCTGGATGAACTTGTTGGCGCTGGCGCGTGGCACGCTTTCCAGCTGATCGTTCAGCGTTTCAAACGAGACGCGAGCCGACAGGTCGTTGCCGTTGGCATCGAGCAGGCAGCGCAGCGCGGCCGGCGGCAGGTATCGGCCCAGTTGCAGCGAACGCGGCGCTACCACTTCGCTGACATACAGCAGTTCCAGCAGCACAGTGCCCGGCTTCAACGCCTTGTTCTTGATCAGCGCGACGGCGGTGTTGCCCATCGAACCGGACAGCACCAGGTCCATACCGCCCTGCACCATCGGGTGTTCCCAGGTGATGAACTGCATGTCCTCGCGCGATAGCGCCTGGTTGCGGTCGTAGGTGATGGTCACGCCTTCGTCGTCGCCCAGCGGGAAACTGGCATCGAGCATCTTCTCGCTCGGCTTGAGGATCAGGGCGTTTTCCGAATGGTCTTCGCTGTCGATGCCGAACGCGTCGAACAGGGTTTCCATGTAGATCGGCAGGGCGAACTGATCGTCTTGCTCAAGGATGTCCTCGACCAGCGCTTCACCTTCGCCAGCACCACCGGAGTTGAGCTCCAGCAGACGGTCGCGACCGGTGTGCAGTTCGGCTTCCAGACGCTCACGCTCGCTGCGCGCTTCGTCGATCAGCGCTTGCCACTCGCTGTCGTCGGCTTCTTCGAGCAACGGCAGCAGGCGCGGGCCGAACTGATGCTGCAAGGCGTTGCCGGTCGGGCAGGTGTTGAGGAACGCGTTCAGCGCTTCGTGATACCACTGGAACAGGCGCTCTTGCGGGCTGGTTTCCAGGTACGGCACGTGCAGTTCGATGATGTGTTTCTGGCCGATCCGGTCGAGACGACCGATACGCTGCTCGAGCAGGTCCGGGTGCGACGGCAGATCGAACAGCACCAGGTGGTGAGCGAACTGGAAGTTGCGACCTTCACTGCCGATTTCCGAGCAGATCAGCACTTGCGCGCCAAACTCTTCATCAGCGAAGTACGCAGCAGCGCGGTCACGCTCAAGGATGTTCATGCCTTCGTGGAACACTGTGGCCGGGATGCCGGAACGCACGCGCAAGGCGTCTTCCAGATCCATCGCGGTTTCGGCGTGGGCGCAGATCACCAGTACTTTGGTGCGCTTGAGCATTTTCAGCTGATCGATCAGCCATTCGACACGCGGGTCGAATTTCCACCAGCGCTCTTCTTCGCTGGCGTCTGGCTGCGCCTGGAAGCTGACTTCCGGGTACAACTCGGCGTGTTCGCCCAGCGGCAGCTCGAGGTATTCGTCCGGGCACGGCAGCGGGTACGGGTGCAGTTTGCGCTCTGGGAAACCCTGCACGGCGGCGCGGGTGTTACGGAACAGCACGCGGCCAGTGCCATGGCGGTCAAGCAGTTCACGCACGAGGCGCGCGCTGGCTTCGGTGTCGCCGTCGTTGACCGCGGTCAGCAAGGCTTCGCCTTCGTTGCCGAGGAAACCCTGAATGGTTTTGTGCGCTTTGGCCGAGAGACGGCCCTTGTCGAGCAGTTCCTGAACGGCTTCGGCCACCGGGCGATAGTTGTCGCTCTCGGCGCGGAACGCCGCCAGGTCGTGGAATCGGTTCGGGTCGAGCAGGCGCAGACGGGCGAAGTGGCTGTCCTGGCCGAGTTGTTCCGGGGTGGCGGTAAGCAGCAGCACGCCCGGGATGACTTCGGCGAGTTGCTCGACCAGCGAGTATTCGGCGCTGGCTTTTTCTTCGTGCCAGACCAGGTGGTGCGCCTCGTCGACCACCAGCAGATCCCAGCCGGCGGCGAACAGTGCGTCTTGCGCCTTCTCGTCGTCGACCAGCCATTCCAGGGCCACCAGTGCAAGCTGGGTGTCTTCGAACGGGTTGGCGGCATCGCTTTCGATGAAGCGTTCTTCGTCGAACAGCGCGACCTGCAGGTTGAAGCGGCGGCGCATCTCCACCAGCCACTGGTGCTGAAGGTTTTCCGGGACGAGGATCAGCACGCGGTTGGCGCGGCCCGAGAGCAGTTGGCGATGGATCACCAGACCGGCTTCGATGGTTTTACCCAGACCCACTTCGTCCGCCAGCAATACGCGCGGCGCAATGCGGTCGGCAACTTCACGGGCGATGTGCAATTGGTGCGCGATCGGTTGCGCACGCACGCCACCCAGGCCCCAGAGCGAGGATTGCAACTGGCGACTGGTGTGTTCGAGGGTGTTGTAACGCAGCGAGAACCACGCCAGCGGGTCGATCTGCCCGGCGAACAGACGGTCGCTGGCCAGACGGAACTGGATGAAGTTCGACAGCTGGGTTTCCGGCAGGGTGACGGCTTCGTTCTGCCCGTTGAGACCGTGATAGACCATCAGCCCGTCGACGTCGTCGACTTGCTGCACGGTCATCTTCCAGCCTTCGAAGTGGGTGATGCTGTCGCCCGGCGAAAACCGCACGCGGGTCAGGGGCGCATTCCGTAGCGCGTACTGGCGGGTTTCGCCAGTGGCCGGGTAAAGCACGGTCAACAAGCGGCCGTCCTGTGCCAGAACGGTGCCTAAACCAAGCTCTGCTTCGCTGTCACTGATCCAGCGTTGCCCCGGTTGATACTGCTGCGCCATGCTGCCTGACTCCCACCTTGAAAAAGCGGGCTATCTTAACGGAATGAGGGCTTCAGGGCCAAAGATTACTGGGTAGCAGCTGCCGAAGGCTGCGATCTTTTGATCTTTGAGAACCCTTGAGGTTTGAGCTGTCTGATAAAGATCGCAGCCTTCGGCAGCTCCTACACGTGCCAAGTGCGTCACAGATTTGCGACGGATGGCTCAAGGCGCCTTTGCCGCAGCCGATAGCCTGCTGACAGGAGACCCCATATATGTTGCCACCGATGCTCCCCCTGAGCGCTGTGCCGATCACTTCCCAGCAGGATCCGATCCGCCAGCGGCCGGACATTCCTCCGGTGGTGCCGGTGCAGGAAAGCTCCAACGAAAGCACAATCGATCTGCAAAAGCGCGATCCCGAAGAGGATCGATTGCTGGCGCGCGAAGAACAGCGCCGCCAGCAGGAGCGTGATCGCCGCCGCCGCGAGGCTGACGAAGACCCGGAAGAGCATCTGGCCGTGCCGGGCACCGAACTCAACGCCGACAACACCGTGCCGGTGGTGCCGCTGATGGAAGATCAGCCGCGTCAGGGCTTGTGGGTCGATATCGAGATCTGATCTTCGGCTGGTCAGCGCTGGTGTGACGTTGCATTATTGGCGCAGTCCTGCCGGTGATGTGGCAGTTGTGATTCTTTCAAGTGATGTACTGACGCCATGAGCCAAGACGACAAACTGATTGACCTCGGCACTGAGCGCGCCAAGCGCGTGCACGATATTAAAGAGAAGCGCCTGAACGAAGTGCGCCAGGCGTTCGAGCAGGCGATGCCGTTGGGGAAAACCAAGAAAAAGTCGAAAAACAAGCCGAAAAAGCGTTGATCTGCCCCTGCATCCGTTGATGCAGGTCATTTAATTCCCCTCCTTTATCTCCCTTCCTTGCTGGTATTGATCCCGGTCAATTTGTGCGCCTGTGTGTTTGGTAACTTAGTTCCATCGCAGCAGAGCAGGGGCCAGGAGGCCAGTCATGTTTTTCGATAACGTGGTGTTTGCCGGGGTCCTGACTGTAGGGCTGATGGTTCTGTTTTTTGCAGGGTTTGGATTTTTTATCTGGAAGGATGCGAATAAGCGCAAGAAGTGATTCTTCTGGATTGATGAGCACGCAAGGCATTTTGGGGCGACTTCGGTTGCCCCTTTTTTTTGTGTCTTGGCGGCCTTTGGGCCGACCATGTTGTGGGTGTTTGGTGTGTATATCCGTTTTTTCGGTAACGGCGGGTTAGGGTTTCGCCCTTACGGCGACTCACTTTTTTACAAGCGCCTAAAAAAGTAAGCAAAAAACGCTTGCTCCTGCGTGCGGCCCGCTCGCTGGGGCTCGGGGTTCCTTCGCTGCGGGGTCGATCCGGGCGCAGCGCCTACGGTTTGCTTCGCTGCACCTCCTCTCGCTGTGTTTGGCTGCGCCAAACGGTCGCTGCGCTCCCACGCCCGGATCAATCCCTCCACTCAGCCTTCCGACGTCGCCTTACAGATCAAAAGCCGCAGCCGAGCTAACGCTCATCCTGTTGAGTGGTGAAGAGCGGGTGTTCGGCTTTGGTTCGGTGTTGGATTCGCCCCTCACCCCAGCCCTCTCCCGAGGGAGAGGGAGCCGATTTTTTGACCTTTCAGAATCTGAGTTCAATGCGATATCGCATGTCGGCGTACCTCCCCCCTCACCCTAGCCCTCTCCCTCTGGGAGAGGGCTAGGGTGAGGGGGCTTTTGATCTGTTTCACAATCTGAGTTCGACTCGGTATTTCACGTCGGCATAACTCGCCCAAACACCTCGGTCAGTCCCCTCTCCCTCCGGGAGAGGGTTAGGGTGAGGGGCCTTTGATCTGGCTTTTGATCTTGTTTTGGCTTTGGCTCTGGCTTTTAATCTTTTGCCCCACCGTAGCGAGGGAACACTGAGCCTCAGCGAAGTGCCGTACGCCGGGGCAAGCCTTTTTGGTTACTTTTTCGGCGTCTGGAAAAAGTGACTGCCGTAAGGGCGGAACCCTGACCAGCAACACCCGCAACAACGGATATGCCCCCAATCCCAAAACCCCAAACACAAAAAAAGGCGCGATCCTCTCGAATCGCGCCTTTCTCATGTCCCGCTATCTATCAACTACCCAACGCCTTCGACGCCAGCCAGAACAACCCAGCCGACAGCGCAACCGTCGCCGGCAGAGTCAACACCCAAGCCAACAGAATGGTGCGAACCGTGCCACCCTGCAGGCCGCTCTTGTTAGCAACCATGGTGCCCGCCACGCCCGAAGACAGAACGTGAGTGGTCGACACCGGCAGGCTGAAAATGTTGGCCATACCGATCAGACTGGCAGTAGTGATCTGCGCCGACATGCCCTGGGAATAGGTCATGCCCTGCTTGCCGATCTTCTCGCCGATGGTCAGTACCACGCGCTTCCAGCCAACCATGGTGCCCAGGCCCAGAGCCAGTGCAACCGCCAGAATCACCCAGAAAGGCGCGTATTCGGTGGTGGTGGTCAGGTCTTTGCGCAGCTTATCGAGGTCAGCCTTTTCACGCGGTTCCAGACCAGGCAGCTTGCCAACCTTCTTCGCGGTGTCGTCCAGGCACAGCAGGTAACGACGCACTTCGATACGACTTTCCGACGACAGCGAGTGGTAGTCCGCAACACCTTTGAGGGTGTGCAGCAGGGCGCTGATGGTCGGTTCGGTCTGCTGCGGGTTGCAGCGGAATTTCTCCGGCAGATCGCCTTCCACGCTCTTGCCCAGGGCCAGGAATTCACCCAGCGAATCGGCGTTGCGCTGGTAGAACTGACTCAGGTGCAGGGTCGCATCGCGGGTACGTTCGATCTGATACGTGGTGCTGTTCAGGTCGAGAACGAACTGTGCAGGCACGATACCGATCAACACCAGCATGATCAGGCCGATGCCTTTCTGGCCATCGTTGGAGCCGTGCACGAAGCTCACGGCCATGGCCGAGATCACCAGGACCAAGCGGTTCCAGAACGGTGGGTGCTTCTTGTCGTCGATCTTGCGGCGCTGTTCCGGTGTCTTGTGCATCTTCGACAGCGGACGCCACCACTTCAGGCCGATCAGGATCAGCGCGGCGATCAGGAAACCGGCCATTGGCGAGAACACCAGCGAGGCGCCGATGTCGATCGCTTTCTGCCAGTTCACGCCGTCGGCCAACGGAATATCGTTGATCAGGGCGTTGGCCAGGCCGACACCGAGGATCGAGCCGATCAAAGTGTGCGAGCTGGACGCCGGGATACCGAAGTACCAGGTGCCCAGGTTCCAGGCGATTGCCGCGGCGAGCAACGAGAACACCATTGCCAGACCATGGCCGGTGTTCACATTGATCAGCAGCTCAACCGGGAGCAAATGGACAATGGCATACGCCACGCCAACGCCACCCAGCAGCACGCCGAGGAAATTGAACACACCGGAAAAGAACACCGCCAAGTGGGGCGGCATGGCTTTGGTGTAGATAACAGTGGCTACCGCGTTAGCGGTGTCATGAAATCCATTGATGAACTCGAAGGCGAGGACAAACGTCAGGGCGAGCAAGAGGCTCACAAGCACCCAAGCATCCAGTCCGCTGAATAAATCGATCATGAAGGTTTTCTGACCCGGTCGTAAGGGGGCGCGATTATGCCAGAAAAGACTGGAAATCGATCCCCTACCTGCTCATCGGTTACACACTTCTTCGATTTAATTTGTTGCAGCGCATGAAAACCCAGCACAACGCATGGTTTTTCAAGTCATTGATTTTATTCGTAAAAGACTGATTTCGCAGGCGATTTCAACGTCGCGGAGAGGTCTCGAACGCTTGTCTGAAATATCTGTGAAACCTGTAGGACGCCCGTCCTCAATCTGCCAGACCGGATGATGGCCGCTGCCCGCGGGTAGCGGGCGCGCAAGGCATCGTCGTTTCACCGCGCTTGTAACCGGTATCGACGTAAAACCTTCAACGATCCAAAAACCGCGGTTCAAGGCTCTTCGGCTTTGAGTTCCTTTTCGATCTTTTCGATTTCTTGCTTGAAGACCTGATCCTGAACGGTCGGGCGTTTACGCCACGCTTTGCGTTCCGGTTCTGGCTGAGCGGCGTAGGTGGTGACTTCCCCGCCGTAAACTTCCTTGTAACGTTGTTCCTGGCGCTCAAGTTCCGCGCGCAGTTCGTCTTTCGTCACAGTGCTACCTGTATGAGTTGAGTTAAGTGTCTGGTGAAACGCACTGCAACGAATCTATTGAACGAAGCCACCGAGAGTTCAATGCCCAGACAGGCATTGGTTTTATCGATGGGGCGATCAAGACTTCCGTGTTACAGGCGGCTACGGCACCAGATAAAAACTGACGCAGCATCAGTTTCCTGTTTCAGCGAGCGCAGGCGTTGCATGAGTAATGCGCGTCAGGCGCTGGCCGGGCTGTCGGCGATGGACATCGCCACAGCGGGTGACGATCTCGGCGTTTGAAAACGAGGTGCCACTGAGGTGCATTATAGCGGTCGATTCAGGAATGACTATCTTTGCCAAGTTAAAAACGGTTCTGGATGTGTGATTGTTTTGTGACCCGCAACTTTTGTCGCTAGTTGAAGTGCGTGGTGGCCTTTATTGGGCGAGTGATCGGTTTTTGGCGCCATTAAGTCGAACAACTAAGGCCGTGATTCGGATAACGAGAGAAGTTGAGTAAACCCAGAAAGGCGCATGAAACGGCCGCAACGGTTGATTGCGATTATCGGTCGGCGGTTCGATAATCGCCCAATGTTGCAGGTCCGCTGCTTGTGCATTTGTCGGCAAGCCGCTTGTATAGCCCATTGATCCGTGCCGGATAAAAGGACAAGAAATGAACGATCAAATGCGCAACTCCTTCACCTCCGTGGCGCCGCCGATCGTCGCCTCGCCGGCCAAACGCATCCAGGCGCTGACCGGTGATCCGGACTTCATGACCTCGCTGGCCCGGGGCTTGGCGGTGGTGCAGGCGTTTCAAGAGCGCAAGCGCCATCTGACCATCGCCCAAATCAGTCATCGCACGGAAATTCCCCGCGCCGCCGTGCGTCGTTGCCTGCATACCTTGATCAAACTTGGCTACGCCACCACGGACGGTCGCACCTACTCATTGCTGCCCAAAGTGCTGACCCTCGGCCACGCCTATCTGTCGTCGACGCCATTGGCAGTGTCCGCTCAGCCGTATCTCGACCGCATGAGCGAGCAACTGCACGAAGCCTGCAACATGGCCACGCTGGAAGGCGACGACATTCTCTACATCGCGCGTTCGGCGACCACTCAGCGGCTGATTTCGGTGGACCTGTCAGTGGGTGGGCGCTTGCCGGCGTATTGCACGTCGATGGGGCGAATTCTGCTGGCAGCACTCGATGACACATCGCTGCGTGAATACCTCGATCACGCCGAACTGGTCGCCAAGACCAGCCGCACGATCCATACACCAGATGCGTTGCTCGAATGCCTGCAGGAAGTGCGGCAGCAAGGCTGGTGCATCGTCGATCAGGAACTTGAACAGGGCCTGCGCTCAATTGCCGTGCCGGTCTACGACGCGTCTGGCCAAGTGGTGGCGGCGCTCAACGTCAGCACCCACGCTGGTCGCGTCAGCCGTACCGAGCTTGAGCAGCGCTTCCTGCCGGGCCTGCTCAGTGCCAGTCGCGACCTCAGCGCGCAGTTATTCGCCTGATGAAGCTGTTCGATAAACGCACAGTGTTGCGTTTATCGAATTGACGCTAAAACCTTCGGATCATTAATGTCGCGGCAGCGTCATCCGGCGCTGATGTGAATGAGCCCGCCGGATTGTCGACTCCCATAATAATGACAAGAGGCAACTCACCATGCGCACGCTCTCCGACTGTCTCCGCTCCACCCGCTGTTGCCGGGTTTCCCGCAACGCCTGATCCACACCTTCTATTCTTGTGACCGTGCCGCTCTTTGGCCGGCCGCTGTTCGACTGCGTTTTTTGCGTGGAATAAAAATAATGAACCAGCCTCAGTCCGCTGTAGGTAACTGCCTCGACGTGCAGACCTTCATCAATGCCCAACCGATCTCGCGCTATCAGTGGCGCGTGGTGATTCTGTGTTTCCTGATTGTCTTTCTCGATGGCCTCGACACGGCGGCGATGGGCTTCATTGCCCCGGCGCTGTCGCAGGACTGGGGCATCGACCGCGCCAGCCTTGGCCCGGTGATGAGTGCTGCGTTGATCGGCATGGTTTTCGGTGCATTGGGTTCCGGCCCGTTGGCTGACCGCTTTGGACGAAAAGTCGTACTGGTGGGCGCTGTGGTTCTGTTCGGCGCCTTCAGCCTTGCTTCGGCATACAGCACTAACGTTGAACAACTGCTGGTGCTGCGCTTCCTGACCGGTCTCGGCTTGGGCGCGGGGATGCCGAACGCCACCACACTGCTCTCGGAATACACCCCGGAGCGCAAGAAGTCGCTGCTGGTGACCAGCATGTTCTGCGGTTTCAACCTCGGCATGGCCGGTGGCGGGTTCATTTCCGCCAAGCTGATCCCGGCGTTCGGCTGGCACAGCCTGCTGCTGATTGGCGGGATCCTGCCGCTGATCCTCGCCGTGGTGCTGCTGTTCTGGCTGCCGGAATCGGCGCGTTACCTTGTTGTGCGTAACCGCGGCACTGACAAAGTGCGCAAGACCCTGGCACCGATCGATCCGGTTACCGTCGCTCAAGCCTCCAGTTTCAGCGTGCCTGAACAGAAGACCGTCAAGGCGCGCAATGTGTTTGCGGTGATTTTCTCCGGTACTTACAGCACCGGCACCTTGCTGCTGTGGCTGACCTATTTCATGGGCCTGGTGATCGTTTATCTGCTGACCAGTTGGCTGCCGACGCTGATGCGTGACAGCGGCGCGAGCATGGAGCAAGCCGCGTTCATCGGTGCATTGTTCCAGTTTGGCGGGGTATTGAGCGCGGTCGCTGTGGGATGGGCGATGGACCGCTTCAATCCGCACAAGGTCATCGGCATTTTCTACCTGCTGGCCGGGGTGTTTGCCTACGCGGTCGGGCAGAGCCTGGGCAACATCACCTTGCTGGCGACTTTGGTACTGGTGGCGGGGATGTGCGTGAACGGTGCGCAATCGGCGATGCCGTCGCTGGCCGCGCGTTTTTATCCGACTCAGGGGCGGGCGACCGGGGTGTCGTGGATGCTGGGGATTGGCCGCTTTGGCGCGATTCTCGGGGCGTGGATGGGCGCGACGTTGTTGGGCCTTGGCTGGAATTTCGAGCAGGTGCTGACGGCGTTGGTGATTCCTGCGGGTCTGGCGACGGCGGCAGTGTTGGTCAAAGGCATGGTCAGCCATGCGGATGCCACCTGATATCGCGGTGTGAAGCGAAAAGATCGCAGCCTGCAGCAGCTCAGGGTTACGCATTCCCATGTAGGAGCTGCCGAAGGCTGCGATCTTTTGCAGGAAACACGAACCGATAGGCTGACAACAATCTGTTCGATAAACGAACACTCAGTCGATTATCGGATTGTTTGGTCATTTCCCCAGGCTTAATCTGCAGTGACTCCGGCGCGGAACCTCGCGCCTTTTTATCACTGGCGATTCATTACAAAAACAGGAGCCCGCTCCATGGCTGAGATCCTTTCGCTGCACGACGCGGTGAAGCAATTCGTCAACGACGGTGACACCGTCGCACTCGAAGGCTTCACTCACCTGATCCCTACGGCCGCAGGTCATGAAATCATTCGTCAGGGCAAGAAAGATCTGACGCTGGTGCGGATGACGCCTGACCTGATCTACGACCAACTGATCGGCGCCGGTTGCGCGCGCAAACTGATTTTCTCCTGGGGCGGTAACCCGGGCGTGGGCTCGCTGCACCGTCTGCGCGACGCGGTCGAGAAACAATGGCCGCAGCCGCTGGAAATCGAAGAACACAGCCACGCCGACCTGGCCAATGCCTACGTCGCCGGTGCATCCGGCCTACCGTTCGCGGTGCTGCGTGCCTACGCTGGTTCCGACCTGCCGAAGGTCAATCCGCTGATCAAGACTGTGACTTGCCCGTTCACCGGTGAAGTGTTGGCGGCCGTGCCGTCGGTGCGCCCGGACGTGACCGTGATCCACGCACAGAAAGCCGACCGCCAGGGCAACGTGCTGCTGTGGGGCATTCTCGGCGTGCAGAAAGAAGCCGCACTGGCTGCCAAACGTTGCATCGTCACCGTGGAAGAAATCGTCGACAACCTCAACGCGCCGATGAACTCTTGCGTGTTGCCGACCTGGGCCTTGAGCGCGGTTTGCCACGTACCCGGCGGCGCACATCCGTCCTACGCCCACGGTTACAACGAGCGCGACAATCGTTTCTATCAAGCGTGGGATCCGATCGCTCGCGACCGTGAGACGTTCACCGCGTGGATCAACGAATACATCCATGGCTGCGCTGACTTCAGCGCGTTCCAGGCCAAGTTGGCCGCTGCTTCGGAGGCCAAGTAATGACTTACACCACCAATGAAATGATGACCGTCGCCGCAGCCCGTCGCCTGAAGAACGGCTCCGTGTGCTTCGTCGGCATCGGCCTGCCGTCGAAAGCCGCCAACCTCGCGCGCCTGACCTCCTCGCCAGATGTGGTACTGATCTATGAATCGGGCCCGATTGGCGCCAAGCCAAGCGTGCTGCCGCTGTCCATCGGTGACGGCGAATTGGCGGAAACCGCTGACACTGTCGTACCGACCGGTGAGATTTTTCGCTATTGGCTGCAGGGCGGGCGCATCGACGTCGGTTTTCTCGGCGCTGCGCAGGTCGACCGTTTCGGCAACATCAACACCACCGTGGTCGGCGATTATTTCTCGCCGAAAGTGCGCCTGCCGGGTGCCGGTGGCGCGCCGGAGATTGCCGGTTCGGCGAAAAGCGTATTGATCATCCTTAAACAGTCGGCGCGCTCGTTTGTCGACAAGCTTGATTTCATCACCTCGGTCGGTCACGGCGAGGGCGGCGATTCTCGCAAGCGTCTGGGCCTGCCGGGCGCCGGGCCCGTCGGGATCATCACCGACCTGTGCATCATGGAGCCGGAAGAGGGCACCCACGAATTCGTGGTCACTGCGCTGCATCCAGGCGTAACCCGCGAGCAAGTGGTCGCGGCCACCGGTTGGGCGATTCGTTTTGCTGACAGCGTTGAAACCACCGCTGAACCGACCGACGTCGAACTGACCGCGCTGCGCGATCTCGAAGCGCGCACCGCCGCCGCCCACGGTCAGGCACCGGGAGAAGCATGATGCGTGACGTTTATATCTGCGACGCGATTCGCACGCCGATCGGCCGTTTCGGCGGCGGACTGTCCGCCGTTCGCGCTGATGACCTGGCCGCCGTGCCGATCAAGGCCCTGATGGAACGCAATCCCTCGGTGGACTGGAACGCCATCGACGAAGTGTTCCTCGGCTGCGCCAACCAGGCCGGTGAAGACAACCGCAACGTTGCGCGTATGGCGCTGCTTTTGGCCGGTCTGCCGGAAAGCGTGCCGGGCGTGACCCTCAATCGTCTTTGCGCCTCGGGCATGGACGCCATAGGCACCGCATTCCGTGCGATTGCCAGTGGCGAGATGGAGCTGGCGATTGCTGGCGGCGTCGAATCGATGTCCCGCGCACCGTTTGTGATGGGCAAGGCTGACGCGGCGTTCTCGCGCAACATGAAGCTTGAAGACACCACCATCGGCTGGCGTTTCATCAACCCGTTGATGAAGGCGCAGTACGGCGTCGACGCGATGCCGCAGACCGCCGACAACGTTGCCGACGACTATAAAGTCTCGCGCGCCGATCAGGACGCCTTCGCTCTACGCAGTCAGCAACGTACCGCCGCCGCGCAGGCTGCCGGTTACTTCGCCGAAGAAATTGTTGAAGTACGGATTGCCCACAAGAAGGGCGAAACCGTGGTCAGCCAGGACGAACATCCGCGCGCCGATACCACGATTGAAGCACTGACCAAACTCAAACCGGTCAACGGCCCTGACAAAACCGTCACCGCCGGCAACGCTTCCGGCGTCAACGACGGTGCTGCCGCACTGATTCTCGCCTCCGCTGAGGCCGTGAAAAAGCATGGCCTGACCGCCCGCGCCAAAGTGCTCGGCATGGCCAGCGCCGGTGTCGCACCTCGGGTGATGGGCATCGGCCCGGTACCGGCGGTGCGCAAACTGATCGAGCGTCTCGGCGTGGCGGTCAGCGATTTTGACGTGATCGAACTCAACGAAGCGTTTGCCAGCCAAGGCCTGGCGGTGCTGCGTGAACTGGGTCTGGCCGATGACGCCGCGCAGGTTAACCCGAACGGTGGCGCGATCGCCCTCGGCCACCCGTTGGGCATGAGCGGTGCGCGTCTGGTGCTGACCGCCCTGCATCAGTTGGAAAAGACCGGTGGCAAGAAAGGTCTGGCGACCATGTGCGTCGGTGTCGGCCAAGGCCTGGCCCTGGCCATCGAACGCGTTTGACGCAAGCCGTGACGAAAAAGAACAGAGGAAAGCGACATGTCTGACAAGCCTGGTTACCGTCGTCCGAAGGAAGGCACTCAGCCTGAGTACCTGCACCCGACGTATCAATCCACCAACCTGCGCTCGCCGTCGAAGCCGTTGGTGCTTCTGCCGCACTCGCTGTCGGAAATCACCGGGCCGACCATCGGCGCCGAGCGTGTGGGCGACACCGATAACGACCTGACCGCCCAGCATGAAGGCGAGCCGCAGGGCGAACGCATCATCATTCACGGCCGTGTACTCGACGAAAACGGTCTGCCGGTGCCGGGGATTCTTGTGGAGATCTGGCAGGCCAACGCCGCTGGCCGCTACAACCACAAGCGTGATCTGCACGACGCGCCGCTGGATCCGAACTTCACCGGCACCGGCCGCACCGTCACCGATGCTGACGGCTGGTATCAGTTCCAGACTATCAAGCCCGGCGCCTACCCGTGGGGCAACCACCACAACGCCTGGCGTCCGGCGCACATTCACTTTTCGCTGTTCGGGCCAAGCATTCTCACCCGCTTGGTCACGCAAATGTATTTCCCGGGCGATCCGCTGCTGGCCTACGACCCGATCTACAACTGCGTGCCGGACACTTCGGCCAAGGAACGCCTGATCGCCAGTTTCGATCTGGAAAAAACCATTCCGTCCTACGCCCTCGGTTATCGTTGGGACATCGTGCTGCGCGGGCGTGAAGCCACGCCGATGGAGAAATAAGATGACGCTGACTGCGACCACGTCCCACACCGTCGGGCCGTATTACCACATCGGCCTGACCTGGCTGAACCGCGAAAACCTCACCGTCGAGCAAACCCTCGGCGAGCGCGTGGCGATCACCGGGCAGGTGGTGGATGGCAACGGCGATGTCGTCAACGACGCCATGCTCGAAGTCTGGCAGGCGAATGCCGCCGGCAAGTATGACCATCCGGAAGACGAGCAGGACAAACCGCTCGATCCGCACTTTGAAGGTTTCGGCCGGGTGCCGGTGGATGCGGAAGGGCGCTTTCGTTTCACCACGATCAAACCGGGCACGGTTGAAGGGCTGAAAGGCTCGACCCAGGCGCCGCACTTGGTGGTATTGGTTTTTGCCCGTGGCTTGGTCAAGCACTTGCTGACGCGGATCTACTTTGAGGGCGAGCCGGCCAACGTCGATGATCCGTTGCTCGAATGTGTGCCGGCCGAGCGTCGTAGTACGTTACTGGCCAAGCAGGACGCCTCGGGTGTTTACCAGTGGAATGTGATTCTGCAGGGCACTGATGCCGAGACAGTGTTCTTCGATTATTAATAGATCACCACCATCCCCTGTGGGAGCGAGCCTGCTCGCGAAAGCGGTGGGTCAGCCAACATCAATGTCGACTGACACTCCCTCTTCGCGAGCAGGCTCGCTCCCACAGGTGAGAACTGTGTTGCAGATGGAACTGTGGAACGGGACTGTTGCAAAGTATGTCTAGACTCTCACTGTCCCTATCGAGTGAAAAACAATGACAACCACCACCTCCCATTACACCGGTGAAGAGCGCAGCAAGCGCATCTTTGCCATTGTCGGTGCCTCGTCCGGCAACCTCGTCGAATGGTTCGACTTCTACGTCTACGCCTTCTGCGCGATCTATTTCGCCCCGGCGTTTTTCCCCTCCGACAACCCGACGGTGCAACTGGTCAACACCGCTGGCGTGTTCGCCGCCGGCTTCCTGATGCGCCCGATTGGTGGCTGGATTTTCGGTCGCGTGGCCGACAAGCACGGGCGCAAGAATTCGATGCTCATCTCGATTCTGATGATGTGCTTCGGCTCGTTGCTGATCGCCTGCCTGCCGACCTATAAGGACATTGGCGTCTGGGCGCCGGTCCTGCTGTTGTTCGCACGCTTGCTGCAGGGCCTGTCGGTCGGCGGCGAGTACGGCACCACCGCGACTTATATGAGCGAAGTCGCCCTCAAGGGCCAGCGCGGATTTTTCGCCTCGTTCCAGTACGTGACGCTGATCGGCGGGCAACTGCTGGCCGTGTCGCTGGTAGTAGTGCTGCAGCAATTCCTCACCGAAGAAGACCTGCGTGCCTACGGCTGGCGGATTCCGTTTGTGGTCGGTGCGGTGGCGGCGCTGATTTCGCTGTTCCTGCGTCGCAGCCTGAAAGAAACCACCAACAAGGAAACCCGCGCACACAAAGACGCCGGCAGCATCAGCGCACTGTTCCGCGATCACAAAGCCGCGTTCATTACTGTGCTCGGTTACACCGCCGGTGGCTCGCTGATTTTCTACACCTTCACCACGTACATGCAGAAGTACCTGGTGAACACCGCCGGCATGCACGCCAAGACCGCCAGCTACATCATGACCGGCGCGCTGTTCCTGTATATGTGCATGCAGCCGCTGTTCGGCATGCTCGCCGACAAGATCGGCCGACGTAACTCGATGCTTTGGTTCGGCGCGCTTGGTACGCTGTTCACCGTGCCAATTCTGCTGAGCCTGAAAAGCGTCAGCAGCCCGTTCCTCGCCTTTGTGCTGATCACCGTGGCGCTGGCGATCGTCAGTTTCTACACCTCGATCAGTGGCCTGGTGAAAGCCGAAATGTTCCCGCCGGAAGTCCGCGCACTTGGCGTTGGTCTGGCCTATGCGGTGGCGAATGCGATCTTCGGCGGCTCGGCGGAATTCGTCGCGCTGAGCCTGAAGAACATCGGCATGGAAAACTCCTTCTACTGGTACGTGACGGCGATGATGGCGATCGCCTTCCTGTTCAGTCTGCGCTTGCCGAAACAAGCGGCGTATTTGCACCACGATCTTTAACCCGAAGCGCGCGGGCCGTGATGGCCCGCGCCGGCAAGGACTGTTTATGACTCAGCGACCGGGCAATCAATTGTTCGATGCCTATTTCACTGCCCGCGATATGCGCGAAGTGTTCTGCGATCAGGGCCGCGTGCAGGCGATGCTCGACTTCGAAGCGGCGCTGGCCCGGGCTGAGGCGCGGGTCGGTCTGATTCCTTCTTCGGCTGTCGCACCGATTGCTGCGGCGTGTAACGCGGGGTTGTATGACTTTGCGGCGCTGGGCGAGGCGATTGCCACGGCCGGCAACTCGGCGATTCCGTTGGTCAAGGCGTTGGGCAAGCAGATTGCTGCCAGTGATGCTGAAGCCGAACGTTATGTGCATTTGGGCGCGACCAGTCAGGACGTGATGGATTCCGGGCTGGTGCTGCAATTGCGGCAGGCGCTGGAACAGATCGAAAGCGATCTCGCGCAACTGGCCGATTCGCTCGCCGCTCAAGCGCAACGCCATGCGGCCACGCCACTGGCCGGGCGCACTTGGCTGCAACACGCGACGCCTGTGACCCTGGGCATGAAAATCGCCGGATGGCTGGGTGCAGTGACTCGCAGCCGTCAGCGCTTGCGTGAACTCAAACCGCGCTTGCTGGTGCTGCAATTCGGTGGCGCGTCCGGGACCCTCGCCGCGTTGGGCGAACAGGCGTTGCCGGTCGCAGAAACCTTGGCCGAAGAACTGCAACTGAGCTTGCCCGAGCAACCGTGGCACACCCAGCGTGATCGCGTGGTGGAGTTCGGCGCGGTGCTCGGTTTGATCGCCGGCAGCCTCGGCAAATTCGGCCGCGACATCAGCCTGTTGATGCAGACCGAAGCCGCCGAGGTTTTCGAACCCTCGGCGCCGGGCAAGGGCGGCTCGTCGACCATGCCGCACAAACGTAATCCGGTCGGCGCGGCGGTGTTGATCGGCGCAGCGACGCGCGTGCCGGGTCTGGTCTCGACGCTGTTCAGCGCCATGCCGCAGGAACACGAGCGCAGCCTCGGTTTGTGGCATGCCGAATGGGAAACCCTGCCGGAAATCTGCTGCCTCGTTTCCGGTTCGCTGCAACAGGCACGCTTGCTGGCTGACGGCTTGGAAGTCGATGCCGAGCGCATGGGCCGAAACCTTGATTTGACTCAGGGGCTGGTGCTCGCCGAAGCCGTCAGCATCGTCCTCGCCCAGCGGGTCGGCCGCGACACCGCGCATCACTTGCTCGAACAATGCTGCAAACGCGCAGTGGCCGAGCAGCGCCATTTGCGCGCCGTTCTCGGTGATGAACCGAAGGTCACCGCCGAGCTGAGCAATGCTGAACTCGATCATCTTTTGAACCCCGCCCATTATCTCGGTCAGGCGAAAACCTGGGTCGAGCGCGCGGTGGCCGAACACAACGCATTGTCTGACTGAAAGGAGAGGGCTGTGGCTTTCGTTCAACTCGCCGATGGCGAACTGCACTATCAAATCGAGGGCCCGGTCGATGCGCCGGTGCTGGTGTTGTCCAACTCGTTGGGCACTGATCTGCGCATGTGGAACGCGCAGATGCCAGCGTTCACCGAGCACTTTCGCGTGCTGCGCTTCGACACCCGTGGTCACGGCAAATCGCTGGTGACGGCGGGCCCGTACAGCATCGAGCAACTCGGTCACGACGTGCTCGGTCTGCTGGATGCACTGCATATCGAGCGTGCGCATTTTTGCGGACTGTCGATGGGCGGCCTGATCGGCCAGTGGCTGGGGATCAACGCCGGGCATCGTCTGAACAAGCTGATCGTCTGCAACACCGCAGCTAAAATCGGCGATCCGTCGGTGTGGAATCCACGCATCGAAACCGTGCTGCGCGACGGCGCTGCGGCGATGGTTGCCCTGCGTGACGCATCGATTGCCCGTTGGTTTACTCCGGACTTTTCGGCGGCGCATCCGGCAGCGGCCAAGCAGATAACCGACATGCTCGCGGCCACTTCGCCTGAGGGTTATGCGGCCAACTGCGCAGCGGTGCGTGATGCCGATTTCCGCGAGCAACTGGCGTCGATCAACGTGCCGTTGTTGGTGATTGCCGGCACCGAAGACGCGGTGACACCGCCGTCTGGTGGGCACTTTATTCAGGAGCATGTACGCGGTGCCGAATACGCCGAGTTTTATGCGGCGCATTTGTCCAACGTGCAGGCTGGCGCAGATTTCAGTGATCGTGTCTTGGCGTTTTTGCAGGCTAAGTGAGGAAGTTTTTGTGGACGAGAAACAACGTTACGACGACGGCATGCAAGTGCGCCGCGCAGTGCTGGGTGATGCGCATGTCGATCGCAGCCTGACCACGCTGACCGAGTTCAACTCGGAGTTCCAGGAGATGATCACCCGCCACGCCTGGGGGGATATCTGGACGCGTCCGGGCTTGCCTCGGCATACCCGCAGCCTGATCACCATCGCCATGCTGATCGGCATGAACCGCGAAGGTGAGTTGAAACTGCATCTGCGTGCGGCGGCCAATAATGGCGTGAGCCGGGGCGAGATCAAGGAAGTGATCATGCAGAGTGCGATTTATTGCGGGATCCCGGCGGCGAATGCGACGTTTCATCTGGCTGAATCGGTGTGGGATGAGCTAGGAGTCGAATCCCGGGAATAGTCGTTGGCCGGGCTGACGCCATCGCGAGCAGGCTCACTCCTACATTTGGAATGCGTTCTCCTGTAGGAGTGAGCCTGCTCGCGATAGCGATAGTGGCCGCGACAAATCAGACGGTGGCCACAATAAATATCCGCTTGAACGCAAACAACGTGTGCCCATTCGCCTCCTGCGGATAATGCTCATGCACCCGCATCAGATAGCGATAGATAAACCGCGCCTGTTCCTCTGAATCCAGCGCCTGCATCACCGGCCGCAGCGCCGAGACCTTCACCCAGTCATACACCGGCGATTTGCCGTCAACCACCTGCAACTGCTCGGTCTCCCAGATATCCAGCGACGAGGTCATTGGCGCGAGCAACCGGTAGTAGTCCTCCAGCGCCAACAACGGCCGCGCGGCCATGCGCTGGCGCAGTTCAGGTGTGCCCAATGGCGTGCCGCCAAGGCCACCGTCTTCAAGGGTGTCGAGCACCAGCCGATACCACAACGCATCGCGCCAGTCTGGCATGTGCGCCGCCAGACAACCGCCGGGGTTGATATGGCCGAGCAGGCGCGGCAGCAAGGTCTCATGGCCATCGATAAAATGCAGTACGGCGGCAGCGAACAGCAGATCCGCCGGCTGCTCCGGTTGCCAGTCGAGCAGATCGCAATGTTTCCACAACGCTTTGACCGGCAAACAGCGCGCTTCGGCGAGCATCTGCGCGGAGCTGTCGATCCCCTGCAACTGCGCGCGCGGCCAGCGTTTGGCCAACAATTGCGTAGCAATGCCGGTGCCGCAGCCAAGGTCGTAAATGCGTTGCGGGTTCGGCAGGTCCACACGGTCGAGCAGTTCATTGACCGGGCGTTGCCTGAGACGGGAAAACTGCTGGTACGCCTTGGCGTCCCAGTCGGGTGTTGCGAGACGAGAGATCATTGAGGTGGTCCTCCGGTGATCGTTGGTGTCTTCCGATGACAACCTGGCTCCCAGCTTGAGGACCGACTACGACGACGGAAGCGCAAAGGTGAAGCACCTGAGTCCTTCAGGTTTTGTCACTTTACCTGCCGACCGGCGAAGTGCCACTTCTCCTGACCAATGGCACAAAACCCCTGTAGGAGTGAGCCTGCTCGCGATAGCGGTGTGTCAGTCACTTTAAATGTCACTGATTAACCGCTATCGCGAGCAGGCTCACTCCTACAATTTTATGCGGTGTTTAGAGGAGGCTGATCGGGTAGCTGACGATGAGGCGGTTTTCGTCGAACTCGTTATTGCTGAAGTCCCGGCGCATGGTCGAGTTGCGCCATCTGACGTTCAGATCCTTCAGCGCGCCGCTCTGCACCGTGTAGCCCAGTTCCGATTCGCGACCCCATTCCTTGCCATCGGTGATCGTCCCGGTGTGTACGTTGTCGCCGCTGATATAGCGGTTCATCAGTGTCAGGCCGGGGATGCCCATGGCAGCGAAGTTGTAGTCGTGGCGCAACTGCCAGGAACGTTCCTGCGCATTGTCGTAGCTGGCGTTGTAGCTGTCGTTGGCCAGCGTGCCGCCGCTGGTGCCGTTGACCCGCATCCACGCGCTGTCGCCGGTGAGTTTCTGCAGGCCGACGTAGAAGGTGTTGCCGCCGTATTTGGCCGAGAACATGCCCGACCAGGTCTTGTTGTCGAGATCGCCGGCGCGGGCGCTGCCGTCATCCTTGCCGTAGAAGAAGCCGAGGTTGGCGCCCAGCGTCCAGTCGCCGAGCGGCTGGCTGTGGATCAAATTGACGTACTGCTGGCTGTAGATGTCCTTGAGTTCGGCGTTCCACAAACCGATCTGCGTGCGTTTTTCGTTGAAAACGTATTCACCGCCCTGAAAGTTGAAGCGATCAGAGGTGAACGCGGCTTTGCCGGTCATCGACATGTCACTCATGCTGCTGTCGTCGCGCGGGCTGTTGGCGCGGAACTGGCCGCCGTAGAGGGTCAGGCCGTCGATTTCCTTAGAAGTGATCTGGCCGCCACGGAAGGTTTGCGGCAGCGAGCGGCCATCGTCCGAACGCAGGATCGGCAGCACTGGCATCCACTCGCCGACCTTCACTTCGGTCTGCGAGAGTTTGGCTTTGAAGGCGACGTTGGTGCGGCCGAAGTTGTCCGCCGGACGGCCGTCGTGATCCAGCGGCAGCAATGCCGTGCCGCCGGTGCCTTTGCCGCCATCGAGCTTCACCGAATACAGGCCGAGCACATCCATGCCGAAGCCGACGGTGCCTTGGGTAAAACCGGATTTGGCGTCGAGAATGAAGCTCTGCGTCCACTCCTCGGCCTTGCCCTGAGCTTTGGTCGGGTTGGTGAAGTTGCGGTTGATATAGAAGTTGCGCAGGTTCAGGTTGACCTTGGCCCCTTCGATGAAACCGGCTTCTTCAGCCGCAGCGGGCAGGGCTGCGCCGGCCAGGGCCAGGGCGATCAGACCGGGAAATGCGTAGGGCGCCGGGGACGTTGTCATGGGCTCGGGTCTCTCTTGTTTTTTTAAGGCGAACGGGGGCGCTGCCACCGGTTTTCGGGGTGCAGACATGAAAAGTTTTCAGAGGTGAAACGACGGCAATCAGCCGGACGGGGCAGGGCGCGGGAGCATGGTGTCGAACCTGTTGTTATTGGTTTTGTGGAGCGAATGGTGCGGGGCGCGGATGTTTTGATTCAATTGGTAAAAGCGGGTTTTGGGCGATTATCGAACAGCATTGAGGGTCAAAAGATCGCAGCCTTCGGCAGCTCCTACAGAGGAACGCATTTCAAATGTAGGAGCTGCCGAAGGCTGCGATCTTTTGATGTTCAGGCAACAAAAAGCCCACCAATCGGTGGGCTCCTTGTGTTCACCTGATGATGATCAGAACAGCTTCATCTTCGGTGCTTCTTCTTTCAGCGGTTCGTTCTGCGCGGTTTGCGCATTCCAGCCGCCACCCAGGGCCTTGTACAGGTTGACCGCACTGGTCAACTGCGCGAGGCGGTCGGTGATCAGCGCTTGTTGCGCGCTGAACAGCTGACGCTGGGCATCGAGGAAGGTCAGGTTGCTGTCGACGCCGATGCGGTAGCGACGTTCGGCCAAACGGTAGTAATCCTGGTTGGCCTGAACGAAGTCACGTTGCGCTTGCAACTGCTCGGTGTAGGTCTGGCGGGCGGCCAGGCCGTCGGCGACTTCCTGGAAGGCCGTTTGAATAGACTTCTCGTAGTTCGCCACGCCAATGTCCTTCTGGATCTTGGCGGCGTCGAGGCTGGCGCGCAGGCTGCCGGCGTTGAAGATCGGCAGGTTGATCTGCGGCTGGAACAGCCACGTTCCCGAACCACCCTTGAACAGACCGGACAGATCCGGGCTCAGGCTGCCCGCGTTGGCGGTCAGGCTGATGCTCGGGAAGAACGCCGCACGGGCCGCGCCGATGTTGGCGTTGGCCGCTTTCAGGTTGTACTCGGCTTGCAGAATGTCCGGACGACGTTGCAGCAGATCCGAAGGCAGGCCCGGCGGAACGTCGCTGAGCAGGTCATCCGACAGCGGTTTGGCCGCTTGCAGATTGGCCGGGATACCGGTGCCGAGCAGCAGGGTCAGGCTGTTTTCGTCCTGCGCGACCTGGCGGGTGTAACGCGCCAGTTGTGCCCGGGCGTTTTCCACCGAGGTACGCGACTGCGCCAGGTCCAGTGCCGAAGCGACACCGACTTCGTTGCTGCGGCTGGTCAGCTTGTAGCTTTCTTCGAAGGCACCGAGGGTGTCTTGCGTCAGCTTGAGCAGTTCCTTGTCCGCTTGCCAGGTCAGGTAAGCGTTGGCGACGCTGGCGACCAGACTGATCTGGGTGCTGCGACGTGCTTCTTCAGTAGCGAAGTATTGTTGCAACGCTTGCTCGCTCAGGCTGCGAACCCGACCGAACAGGTCGAGTTCGTAAGCGCTGATGCCGACGGTGGCCGAGTACGAACTGGTGATGCTCGAATCACCGGTCTGTGAGGCACGGGCCGGAATCCGCTGACGGCTGCCGCTGGCATTGGCCGAAACTGCCGGGAACAGATCAGCGCGCTGGATGCGGTATTGAGCCGCATAGGCATCGATGTTCAGCGCCGCGACACGCAGGTCGCGGTTGTTTTCCAGCGAAACCTGGATCAGCTGTTGCAGCGCCGGGTCATGGAAAAACTGCTTCCAGCCTTGCTCGGCAGCGGCCTGCGCCGGTGCCTGGGCCGGCGAGTACGCCGGCCCCTGTGGGTACTGACCTGCGACCGGAGCCTCAGGCTGCTGATAGTCAGGTATCAGCGAGCAACCGCTCAGCACGAAGGCGGCGACTGCGATGGAGAGTAGCGACTTGCTCATTGGCCAGCCTCTTTAGGAGTTTCAGTAGCTTCATCCTCGTCAGCGATCTTACGCTGGCCGATGGACGAAACTGTAACGAAGAACAGTGGGACCCAGAAGATCGCCAGGATCGTGGCTGTGAGCATACCGCCAATCACACCCGTACCGATCGCATGTTGACTGCCCGAGCCGGCGCCAGTGGAGATCGCCAACGGTACAACACCGAGGACGAAGGCCAGCGAGGTCATGATGATCGGTCGCAGACGCATGCGGCAGGCTTCGATCGCCGCGTCACGCAGGCTGCGCCCCTGTTCATGCAGTTCCTTGGCGAATTCGACGATCAGAATGGCGTTTTTAGCCGCCAGACCGATGGTCGTCAACAGCCCCACCTGGAAGTACACGTCGTTGGACAGACCGCGCAGGCTGGTAGCGAGCAGCGCACCAATGATCCCCAGCGGTACCACGAGCATAACCGCGATCGGAATCGACCAGCTCTCGTACAGCGCCGCCAGACACAGGAACACCATCAGCAGCGACAGGGCGTACAGCGCCGGCGCTTGCGAACCCGACAGACGTTCCTCGTAGGACAGACCGGTCCAGGAGATACCGACACCGGCCGGCAGCTTCTTGGCAATCGCTTCGACTTCGGCCATCGCTTCACCGGTGGAATAACCCGGCGCTGGCGAACCGAGCACCTCCATCGCTTCCACGCCGTTGTAACGGGCCAGCTTCGGCGAGCCGTAGATCCACTCGCCTTTGGCGAACGCGGAGAACGGCACCATGGTCCCGGCGTTGTTGCGCACGTACCATTTCTTCAAGTCTTCAGGGCTCATGCGAGCACCGGCCTGACCTTGCACGTAAACCTTCTTCACGCGACCACGGTCGATGAAGTCGTTGACGTAGCTACTACCGAAGGAGATCGACAGCGTGCTGTTGATATCGGTGAGGCTCAAGCCAAGGGCTTGGGCTTTCTCGTCGTCGATTTCCAGGTGGTATTGCGGTTCATCGTTCAGGCCGTTCGGACGTACCTGATAGAGCACCTTGCTCTGAGCGGCGAGGCCGAGGAACTGGTTACGCGCTTCCATCAGCTTGTCGTGACCGATACCGGCGCGGTCTTGCAGGAACACGTCGAAACCGGTGGCATTACCCAACTCCAGTACCGCGGGCGGGGCGAAAGCGAACACCATGGCATCGCGGAAAGTGAAGAAGTGTTGCTGGGCACGTTGGGCCAGGGCAAACACGCTGTTGTCCGAGTTACGCTCGTCCCACGGCTTGAGCATGATGAACGCCAGACCCGAGCTCTGACCGCGACCGGCGAAGTTGAAGCCGTTCACGGTAAACACCGAGGACACTGCGCCTGCTTCTTTATCCAGCAGGTAGCTGCGCATTTCGTCGATCACCACTTGAGTACGCTCGGCACTCGAACCGGCCGGGGTCTGCACCTGGGCGAACAGGACGCCTTGGTCTTCTTCCGGCAGGAACGCGGTCGGAATGCGCGTGAACAGCCAGATCATGCCGACCACGATCAGCAGATAGGCCAGCAGGTACGGCGCTTTACGCGACAGCATGTTGCCGACACCGCGCTCATAGCTCTGCACACCACGGTCGAAATTGCGGTTGAACCAGCCAAAGAAACCCTTCTTCGGCGTGCCATGCTCGCCTTTCGGAATCGCCTTGAGCATGGTCGCGCAAAGCGCCGGGGTGAAAATCAGTGCAACCAGAACCGACAGGGCCATGGCCGAAACGATGGTGATCGAGAACTGTTTGTAGATCACACCGGTGGAACCGCTGAAGAACGCCATCGGCAGCAATACCGCCGACAGCACCAGGGCAATACCGACCAGTGCGCCCTGGATCTGGCCCATGGATTTCTTGGTCGCCTCCTTCGGTGACAAGCCTTCTTCGCTCATCACCCGCTCGACGTTTTCCACCACGACGATGGCATCGTCCACCAGCAAACCGATGGCCAGCACCATACCGAACATGGTCAGGGTGTTGATGCTGAAACCGAACGCCGCGAGGATGCCGAATGTACCGAGCAATACCACCGGCACGGTCATCGTGGTGATGACGGTAGCGCGGAAGTTCTGCAGGAACAGGAACATCACCAGGAACACCAGCACGATCGCTTCGACCAGGGTTTCAACCACGCCTTTGATCGACTCGGTCACCACCGGGGTGGTGTCGTACGGGAACACCACTTCCATGCCTTGCGGGAAGAACGGCTTGAGGTCGTCAATCGTCTTGCGCAGCGCCTTGGCGGTGTCGAGGGCGTTGGCACCGTTGGCCAGTTTTACCGCCAGACCAGAAGCCGGGCTGCCGTTGAACTGTGCGGAAATGCTCGAGTTTTCACCGCCCAGACCGACGTCAGCGACGTCGCCGACACGCACTTGCGAGCCGTCCTGGTTAACCTTCAGCAGAATCGCCTTGAACTGCTCGGCAGTCTGCAGACGGGTCTTGCCGATGATCGTCGCGTTCAGCTGCTGGCCCGGCAACGCCGGCAAGCCGCCGAGCTGACCGGAAGACACCTGGACGTTCTGTGCCGAGATCGCGGTGCTGACATCGCCCGGGGTCAGGTTGTACTTGTTCAACTTGGCCGGGTCGAGCCAGATGCGCATCGCGTACTGGGCACCGAAGACCTGGAAGTCACCGACACCGGCGGTCCGCGAGATCGGGTCCTGCATGTTCGACACGATGTAGTTGGACAGGTCGTCCTTGGTCATGCTGCCGTCACGCGATACCACGCCGATGACCAAGAGGAAGTTTTTCACTGCCTTGGTCACGCGGATACCTTGTTGCTGCACTTCCTGTGGCAACAGCGGGGTGGCCAGGTTCAGCTTGTTCTGAACCTGTACCTGCGCGGTGTCGGAGTTGGTGCCCTGCTCGAAGGTCGCGGTGATGGTCATGCTGCCGTCGGAGTTACTTTCCGAGGATACATAACGCAGATTGTCGATACCGTTGAGCTGCTGCTCGATCACCTGGACCACGGTGTCCTGCACGGTTTGCGCCGAAGCGCCCGGGTAGGTCACGGAGATCGCAATGGCCGGCGGCGCAATGCTTGGGTATTGGTTGATCGGCAATTTCAGGATCGAAAGTGCCCCGACCAGCATGATCACCAGGGCAATTACCCAGGCGAAAATCGGACGGTCGATGAAGAATTTTGACATGGATTACTCCCCTTTGCCGCCGGCGGCTTTGTCAGCTGCCTGAGCGGGGGCCGGGTTCTTGTTGCCGACATTGGTGGCTTCGGACGGGTTGACCTGAACACCCGGGCGCACGTACTGCAGCCCTTCGGTGATCAGACGATCGCCCGCTTTCAAGCCGTCTTCGATCAGCCACTGGCTGCCGACGGTACGGCTGGCCTTGAGCTGACGCAGTTCGACCTTGTTGTCGGCGCCGACGACCAGGGCGGTCGGGGTGCCTTTGAGGTCGCGAGTCACGCCTTGTTGCGGCGCCAGAATGGCCGCAGCGTTGACGCCGGCCTGCAACTGGGCGCGGACGAACATGCCCGGCAGCAGGGTGTGATCCGGGTTCGGGAACACGGCGCGCAAGGTCACGGAACCGGTAGTCGGGTCGACCGTGACTTCGGAGAATTCCAGCTTACCGTCGAGCTTGTATTGGCTGCCGTCTTCCAGGGTCAGTTTGACCGCTGCGGCGGTATCCCCGGACTTCTGCAGGCGACCGCTTTCCAGCTCGCGGCGCAGTTCCAACAGCTCAACCGAAGACTGGGTGACGTCGACGTAGATCGGGTCCAGTTGCTGGATCGTCGCCATCGCGTCGGTCTGGCCATTGCTGACCAGTGCGCCTTCGGTGACCGAAGAGCGGCCGATGCGGCCGGAGATCGGCGCGTAAACCTTGGTGTAACGCACGTTGATCTGCGCGGTCTGCAACGACGCTTCCGATTCCATGCGGTTGGCCACGGCGGTGTCGTATTCCTGACGGCTGACGGCCTGCTCGTCGACCAGTTGCTTGTAGCGGTCGGAGATCGACTTGGTCGAACGCAAGTTGGCTTCGGCGCTTTTCAGGGTCGCTTCATAGACCGACGGATCGATCTGATACAGCTGCTGGCCGGCTTTGACATCGCCGCCTTCCTTGAACAGACGCTTGAGAATGATGCCGTTGACCTGCGGGCGAACTTCAGCGATGCGGAACGCACTGGTGCGGCCCGGTAGCTCGGAGGTGAGGGTAAAGGCTTGTGGTTGCAGGGTGACTACGCCGACCTGAGGCGGTGGAGCGGCCGGTGCCGCTTCTTCCTTTTTACATCCGCTGAGCAGCGATGCCAGGGCGACGGCAGTGACCAGAGCGGTAACAGCTGGCTTGAATTGCATGAAGATCCTCGGGTCAGGCGCGCAAAGAGCGCACAAGAAGTGTGTAAGGGTAAAAAAAGGATACCGGGTGGATAAGTAGCTTGCTAAGGAATATACTTACGTTCATGGTTGTTTGTAAATACCTTTGCCGCGTACCCGACCCGTTACAAAAGTCGTTGCAAGGTTTGAAATTGTAGGCCGGGGAGCCGATCCGCGAGAGATCGCCCCCTCTTTATTCAGCGGATATTCAGCCATCCCTGAAACATCCTGTTTGAGGTTTTACTGTCATGGTCCGTCGTACCAAAGAGGAAGCTCAAGAAACCCGTAGCCAGATTCTGGAAGCGGCGGAGAAAGCCTTTTATGAAAGGGGCGTCGCCCGTACGACGCTGGCCGATATTGCGACAATGGCCGGTGTTACGCGCGGTGCCATCTACTGGCATTTCAGCAACAAGGCGGATCTGGTCCAGGCCATGCTGGATTCGCTGCGTGAGCCGCTGGATGAATTGGCCAAGGCCAGCGAAAGTGAAGATGAGCTCGATCCGCTGGGCTGCATGCGCCAACTGCTGATTCATTTGTTTCATCAAGTTGCGCTGGACCCAAAAACCCGGCGTATCAACGAAATTCTGTTTCATAAGTGCGAGTTCACCGATGAAATGTGCGATCTGCGCCAGCAGCGCCGGGACGTCAGTCTCGATTGCAACGAGCGTATCGCTCTGACGTTGCGTAATGCGGTCAATCGCGGCCAATTGCCGGAAGATCTCGACACTGCCCGCGCGGCCATCAGCATTCACAGCTATATCGATGGCCTTCTGTATGGATGGCTTCTGGCGCCGGACAGCTTTGAGCTGCATGCCGAGGCCGAGCGTTGGGTCGATACAGGGTTGGATATGCTGCGCCTGAGCCCCAGCCTGCGCAAATGAAACAAAATGCGTAATTGGCACAGCTTATGTCAATTGGCCTGCTTTTATATACGGTTGCGGCGGGGAGTTTATACGTAGCGAGCTAGGCATTTTGTAGGGAATTTGTGTCTTCTGTGTGAATGAGTGTGAGCCGCTTGCCCTCACCCTGACCCTCTCCCAGAGGGAGAGGGGACTGATCGAGGTGTTCTTTCGAGATCCGCCGACCTGAGATATCAGGTCGAACTCCAGATTTGAAACGCACACAAATCCGCTCCCTCTCCCCTGGGAGAGGGCTGGGCGGGCGGCGTTCCGATGAGGGGCTACGTACTCAGCCGCGCAATCGCTCTCCAGGCGAACACAAAAAAGCCCCCGACTCACCACAAGTCGGGGGCTTTGTGTTTCTGCTTCTTACAGCGCTGGATAGTCGATATAACCGACCGGGCCTTTGCCGTAGAAGGTTTCCGGGTGCGCATCATTAAGCGGCGCATCAGCCTTCAAACGAGCCGGCAGATCCGGGTTGGCAATAAACGGCACACCAAACGCCACCGCGTCAGCCTTGCCACTCGCCAGCCACTCGTTGGCGCTGTCCTTGGTGAAACGTTCGTTGGCAATGTACGGGCCGCCAAACGCTTCTTTCAGTTGCGGGCCGAGGCTGTCGGCGCCTTCTTTCTCACGGGAGCAGATGAACGCGATGCCGCGTTTGCCCAGTTCACGTGCGACGTAGGTGAAGGTTTCTGCCAGGTTGTCGTCGCCCATGTCATGGGAGTCGGCGCGCGGTGCCAGGTGCACACCGACACGGCCAGCGCCCCAGACTTCGATCGCGGCGTCAGTCACTTCCAGCAGCAGGCGCGCACGGTTTTCCAGCGAGCCGCCGTAGTTGTCAGTGCGCTGGTTGGTGCTGCTTTGCAGGAACTGGTCGAGCAGGTAACCGTTGGCGCCGTGGATTTCCACACCGTCGAAACCGGCGGCCTTGGCGTTTTCGGCACCGGTGCGGTAAGCGTCGACGATGTCGGCGATTTCAGCGGTTTCCAGGGCGCGTGGGGTCGGGTAGTCGGCCAGTGGGCGAACCAGGCTGACGTGGCCCTTTGGCTGGATCGCGCTCGGTGCCACCGGCGCTTCACCGTTGAGGTACGAAGGGTGGGAAACCCGGCCGACGTGCCACAGTTGCAGGAAGATCTTGCCGCCCGCGCCGTGAATCGCTTTGGTCACATTGGCCCAGCCGCGCACTTGGTCGTTGGACCAGATGCCCGGGGTGTCCGGGTAGCCAACGCCCATTGGCGTAACCGAAGTGGCTTCGCTGAGGATCAGGCCAGCGGAAGCGCGCTGTACATAGTATTCAGCCATCAGCGCGTTCGGCACGCGACCTTCGTCGGCGCGGCAGCGGGTCAGCGGGGCCATGATGATGCGGTTGGCCAGCTCGACGTCGCCGAGTTTGATCGGATCAAAAATAGTTGCCATGTCTACAACCCTCGTAAGTGGAAAGTAATCAGTTAGTTGCAGGGGCCAGATCGGCATTGCCGTTCTGACGGAAAGTAATCAGGGTTACCAGCAGGGCGAGCACGGCCAGAGCAGCCGCCGCGAGTGGCACGCTGGTCAGGCCGTAGCCGTGGGCGATGACGCTGCCGCCAACCCAGGCGCCGAGAGCGTTGCCGACGTTGAACGCGCCGATGTTCAGGGTCGACACCAGATTCGGTGCGGCTTTGCCGAAGGTCACCACGTTGACTTGCAGCGCCGGTACGGCGGCAAAACACGCGGTGGCCCAGAGGAACAAGGTGATTTCAGTCGGGATCAGCGCGACGCTGGTCCAGGTCAGCACGGTGGAGACCACGGCCATGGCGATGAACACGCCGATCAGCGTGGCGGCCATGCCCTTGTCGGCGAGTTTGCCGCCGATGATGTTGCCGACGGTCAGGCCCAGGCCGATCAGCATCAGCGTCCAGGTCACGCCACGCGGTGACACACCGGTGACTTCGCCGAGCAGCGGGGCAACGTAGGTGAACAGGGTGAAGACGGACGCGGCGAACAGCGCGGTCATGCTTAGCGACAGCCAGATCCCGGCACCTTTAAGGGCGGCGAGTTCGGCGCGCATGTCGAGTTTTTCTTCGTCGCGCTTGGCCGGCAAGAAGCGGATCAAGCCGATCAGTGCGATCACGCCGATGACAGTCACCGCCCAGAAAGTCGAGCGCCAGCCGTATTGCTGACCCAGCGCAGTGCCCAGCGGCACACCGAGGACGTTGGCCAAGGTCAAACCGGTGAACATCAACGCCACTGCCGAAGCACGCTTGTTGGCCGGCACCAGATTGGCCGCCACCACCGAACCGATGCCGAAGAACGCACCGTGGCACAGCGCGGTGATCACACGGGCAAACATCAGCACGTTGTAGTCACTGGCAATCGCACAGAGCAGGTTGCCGACAATAAAGATGCCCATCAACGCCACCAGTGCAGCCTTGCGCGGCAGTCTGGCGGTGGCCATTGCCATGAACGGCGCACCGACCGCCACGCCGAGGGCGTAGCCGGTCACCAGCCAACCGGCGCCGGGGATCGACACACCGAGGTCGGCCGCCACATTGGGCAGCAAGCCCATGATGACGAATTCGGTGGTGCCGATGGCGAAGGCGCTCAAGGCGAGGATGAGTAGCGAGAGGGGCATGCAGGTTTCCTTGTCGGCTGACTGACGTTAAGGGTCAGAGCTCTTTACTGAGGGTGCTGAGGAACGCCTGGATCACGTCCTCGTTACGTTTGAAAAAGTGCCATTGTCCGGCCTTCTGGCTGCTGATCAGACCGGCGCGTTGCAACGTCGCGAGGTGTGCCGAAACGGTCGACTGCGACAGGCCGCAGCGTTGATCGATCTGCCCGGCGCAGATGCCGTACTCGTGGTTGTGCAACTGTTCCGGAAATTCGTTCTTCGGGTGTTTCAGCCAGTTGAGGATGTCTCGCCGTACTGGGTGTGCCAGGGCTTTTATTATTTCGTCGAGGTCGAGGTTCATGGCAGGTGCTCACAATGTGTACAACGCTATATCGCGATGTGGCGAAATATAAATCGTTAGATCGCGATACACCAATATGATTTTGATCTGACGCCAGCATAAATTGGTATATCGCGTTATAACGATACATGGGTGTATGGCTTATGGGCCGCAGTGCTAAGCTGCGCCCATGAACTATCTCGCACATTTACACCTCGGTGGCCAGCGCCCCGGGCAACTGCTCGGCAGTCTGTATGGCGATTTCGTCAAAGGTCGGCTGCAAGGGCAGTTTGCGCCGGAGGTGGAAGCGGCCATTCAACTGCATCGACGGATTGACGTGTTCACGGATCGCCATCCGCTGGTGGATATCGCCCTGGGGCGGTTTTCCGACACGCGGCGGCGTTATGCCGGGATCGTCCTGGATGTGTTTTTCGATCATTGCCTGGCGCGGGACTGGACGCTGTATGCCGATCAGCCGCTGGAGGTTTTCACCGCTGATGTGTATCGGGTGCTGACTCACGAACGGCAACTGCCCGAGCGACTGGCGAGGATTGCCCCGCACATGGTTGCCAATGACTGGTTGGGTTCGTATCAACAGTTTGAAGTGCTGGAGCAGGTGTTGCGCGGGATTTCGCGGCGGCTGAGCCGGCCGGAAGAGTTGGCGGGGGCGATGGAGGAATTGCGGCGGTTGTATGAGCCGCTGAGTGACGACTTCCGCTTGTTCTACCCACAACTCCAGGACTTCGCCCAAAACCCCCAGACACAGAAAATCTAATGTAGGAGTGAGCCTGCTCGCGATAGCGGTGTGTCAGTCGACATTAGTATTGACTGACACAGCGCTATCGCGAGCAGGCTCACTCCTACAGGGGATTTGTGTTTTCAAGCGGCAATCAAATCGCCGGCACGACGCGGTTCGGCCGGTTTCGCCACCTCGCCAAACAACGCTTTTTGCACCGCCTGCTGCGCTTCAAACGCCAACGCCGCACGCTCACGCCCCTGACAGGCGAGCGGCTTGAGCAGGTGCACTTCGACATCGCCGCAATCATTGCTGAACAGGCGCATCAGGTGCGAGAGCAGATCGTCGTCACCAATGAACGGTGCCAGCGCGTCGATTTCGCCATCACGCAGATAACGAATCGCCACCGGTTGCAGCATCACCTCGGAATCAATCGCCGCCGCCAGCAAGCGACCGTGAAAGGTGCGCAAAGAACGGCCATCGGTGGTGGTGCCTTCGGGAAACATCAGTAATGCATGCTCGGTTTGCAGGTGACGGGTCATCTGCTTGCGGATCAACTGGCTGTCGCCCGAACCGCGACGGATGAACAGGCTGCCAGCCTTCGCCGCCAGCCAACCAGCCACTGGCCAGGTGCGCACTTCGGCTTTGGACAGAAAGGACAGCGGTGTGAGCATGCCGAGCAGCGGAATATCCGTCCACGACACATGATTGCTGACCCACAGCATCGGCTGTTTTGGCAGCTCACCGTGAACCGTCACGCGAAAGGGCAGGGCGTTGCTCAAGCGCGCCATGAAAAAGCGCGACCAGCGCTGACGCCGCTCCATCGAATGCGCCAGACCAATCCGTTCAAATACGCCGAAGACGCTGGCCATGGTCAAGCCCAGCGACACCACCAGCAGCACCCGCGCGATCCGCGCGTACACCCGCAACCGGCTCATCACACGGCCGCCTTGAAGTGTTTGGCGTAGCGCGGGCAGAGTTCGTCGCGCTTGAGCAGGATGAACACGTCGGCGACCTGGAAGTCCTCGTCCCAGCATGGCTCGCCGCAGATCTTCGCGCCCAGGCGCATATAAGCCTTGAGCAGTGGCGGCATTTCCGCGATCACGTTCGATGGAATATCCAGCGTCGGCAGCGGATTTTTCGGCTCGGCGCGCAGGTTTTCGGTGCACAGATAACGTTCGCGCAGGCGCTGCATGATCGCGTGGGCCTGAATGCCGCCGTCCTGCATCGGGATGCTCGCGCAACCCATCAGATAACTGTAGCCACCCTGATTCAGCACTTCGGCCAACTCGCCCCACAGCACCGCGATGGTGCCACCGTTGCGGTACGCCGGGTCGACGCAAGTACGTCCGATTTCGAGGATCGGGCCTTGCAGATGCGTCAGGCCATGCAGGCTGAATTCTTCTTCGCTGTAGAACTTGCCGAGGCTGCTCGCGGCCGTGTGATCAAGCAAACGCGTGGTCGCCACCAAGCGGCCGGTGTTCAAGTCACGCACGCCGATGTGGCTGCAGTGAACATCATAATCATCCATGTCCAGACCCAGTTCCGCGCCTTTCAGCTTGGCGTTGAACTCGCCGCTGAAGACGTTGAAGCGCAAGGCCTGGGCTTGCTGCAGAGCCTCGGCGCCGATCAGGCGTTCGGCTTGCAGGCGGCGTTCATTGCCGGTGTCGCTGATGCGGGCGATCTGAGTCATGTGAATCTCCGTACGGGCCTTTAACCCGTCGTGGGTTGCAGCCGATCGACTTTCTTTATGCAGCCGTGTTGTGCAAAGTCAGGCTATGTAGCCCCGGTGTCATCGCCATGAACGTTCGGTGATGCTTATATGACAGCCCACAAGGAGCCTCCTATGCCCTGGCCAGATCTGCTGCACAGCCGTGAACGATTGCCCGCCGTTGCTGACCTGGCCGAGGGTTTTGCGACGTTGTTGCAGCAACTGGGCAACGTCACACCGTTCGAATTGGCGGTCGCGGGCGGGCGGCGGATGGCGACGCCGGGGCTGGCGTTTCTGGTCGGTTATCAAGCGGCTTTGCGCATGTTGTGGCCGAGTGCGCCGCTGAGCCTGGGCGCTTTGTGTGCGACCGAACAGCGCAGTTTGCGTCCGGCGGACATGCAGACGCGGCTCACCGATTTACGCCTGAGCGGGCGCAAGGACTTCGTCACGGCGGGCGATGCGGCGGACTGGCTGTTGATTGCTGCGCGCAGTGAAGAGCCTGGTGAAGCGCCGCGCCTGAGCTTGGCGGTGGTGTATCCCGGCGAGCCCGGCGTGATCGTGGAAAAACTGCCGGCGCTGCCGTTGATGCCGGACATCAGTCATGGCCGGTTGCAGCTGGATGGCGCGTTGTGCGAATTGTTGGCGGGGGATGGCTGGGATGCTTACGTCAAACCGTTTCGCACCCTTGAGGATGTCTATGTACTGAGCGCAATGACCGCGTGGCTGTATGGCGTCGGACAGGACAGCGACTGGCCGCAGGCGCTGCAATTGCGCTTGCTGGCGCTGTTGGCCGGGTGTGCCGAGGCGAGCCGGCAACCGCCGAACAATCCGGCCGGGCATGTGTTGCTGGGTGGGCTGTTTGCGCAGTTTGAAGCGCTGGAGGGTGAGGTGAGTCAGGCGTTGGCTGACGGGCCGGCAGAATGGGCGCAGATGTGGCAGCGCGATCAGGGGGTGATGCAGTTGGCGGCGGGGGCTCGGGCCAAGCGGTTGGCCAAGGCTTTGGCGGCGGGCTGAAGGGCCTCATCGCGAGCAGGCTCACTCCTACAGTTGATCGAGTTTCGTCAGTTGAAATGCGATCCCCTGTAGGAGTGAGCCTGCTCGCGATAGCAATCCCAAGAACACCACACATCTGTCATAAACCCTGACTAGTCTCAGCAGGTTCTCTCCAAGAGCCCTCCCCATGTGCAAAGGCCTGTCGCTGTTTCTGCTGCTGATCAGCTTCACCGTTCAAGCCGAACAATGGCCCGGCGAACAATGGCCAACTGGCACGACGATCACCGATACAGGAGCGCTGGAGAATTACGCCTTCCCACCCCGCGACGACGCAACCCGCCAAGGCATCCGCACCGATGCGCTGCTGATCATTCGCGACGGCCAGATCCTCTACGAACGCTACGCCGGCCCGACCACAGCACAAACCCCGCACCTGACCTGGTCAATCAGCAAAAGCCTGATGGCCAGCGTGCTCGGTGTGGCCTACGGCGAGGGCCTGTTCAAACTAAACGATCCGGCCGCGAAATTTTACCCGCCACTGAGCAAACACCCGGCGATAAAAATCGCCGATCTGCTGCACTGGGCATCCGGTATCGACTGGCAGGAAGACTACGAGTACGCCCCGCTGAAATCCTCGGTGGTGGCGATGCTCTATACCCGTGGTCATCGCGACATGGCTGCGTTTACCGCCGATCACGATGCCTACGCCGAACCGGGGCAGGCCTTCCACTATTCCAGTGGCGACAGCAATCTCTTGGCGGCAGCGTTGAAAACGATCGTCGGCCCGCAGCGTTATGCGGATTATCCGTGGACGGCATTGTTCGAGCCGTTGGGCATCCGTCACGCCGTGTGGGAAACCGATGCCAGCGGCACGTTTGTCGCGTCTTCTTATGCTTATCTCACCGCGCGGGATCTGGCGCGAGTCGGGTTGCTGATGGCCCGCGACGGCCGCTGGGAGGCGCGGCAAGTGCTGCCCAAGGACTGGCTCGCGTTCAATCTCAAACCCTTCGCTGGCTATAAGGCCCACGAGGATGAGGCCGTGCCCGGCGGCCACTGGTGGCTCAATCGTCCCGTCGATGGCGCCGCATCACCGTGGCCTGATGCACCGCCTGACACCTTCGCTGCCCTCGGCCACTGGGGCCAGGCGCTTTATGTGATCCCCAGCGAGAAACTGGTGATCGTGCGATATGGCGATGATCGTGACGGTGGCTACCATCACAACGAGTTGCTTAAACGTGTGCTGAAGGCGGTGCGCCCATGAAGCGCTTTTTGCTGTTGCTGCTTGTTTTGCTGCTCGGCTGGGTCGTCTACGAGCGCGAAAATCTGTGGGCCTTCCCCGACATCATCAGCGCCTACACCGCCAAGGAATACTGCTCCTGCCGGTATGTGATGAACAACGATGCCGAGTATTGCCGTGGCTATGTAAAACAATGGCTGCCGACCAGCCAGTTCACCGATGACAGCGCCAGCAAAACCATCACCGTCAGCGGCATGGGTCGCAGCAATCGCGCCCAGTGGTTGAGCGAACGCCAAGGCTGTCGTTTACAGCCATAAAAGATCGCAGCCTTCGGCAGATCCTACATGACCGGGTCCACCCTGTAGGAGCTGCCGAAGGCTGCGATCTTTTGATCTTGATGTTGCAATAACTTTGGGGGCGGTTAAGGTTCGTGCAGGTTTATCGGCCCCACGAGTGTTCAATGTTCAACCGCTCCCTGTGTGCAACCCTGTCCAGCCTGCTGCTCGCCGCCGTCGCGCTGCCGGCGCAGGCCAATTGGTATCTGGACGGCGAGTCGTCGCGGCTGTCGTTCGTCAGTACGAAAAACGCCAATGTCTCCGAAGTGCAGCGCTTTCTGGTGCTGCACGGTAAGGTCGATCCCAGTGGTCGCGCCGAAGTCGAGGTCGAGATGGACTCGATCAACAGCGGTATCCCGCTGCGCGATGAGCGCATGCGCAAGGAGCTGTTCCAGATCGAGCAATTCCCCGAAGCGACCATCACCACCCAGATCGACCTGCGCCCGATCAACGATCTGGCCCCCGGTGCGCAGCTGGAATTGCGCCTGCCACTGACCGTCAACCTGCACGGCAAGCAACACGAATACCCCGCCGAACTGCTGGCGACGCGTCTCGATGATCGTCGTTTTCAGGTGGTCACGCTAGAGCCGCTGGTGATCAATGCCGAGGATTTCGATCTCGCGCCTGGGCTGGAAAGTCTGCGCAAACTCGCAGATCTGTCGGCGATCAGTCTGTCGGTGCCGGTGGGTGCGGTGCTGATCTTCACGGCGCGCTGACATGCGCGGCGCGGTGTTTCCGTGGCGGGACGGCAACCGGTTCGAACTGTTGATCGACGGCCCGCAATTCTTTCCGCGCATGCTCGAGCAGATCGCTGGCGCGCAGGAGCAGATCGAACTGGAGTTGTATCTGGTCGAGGCGGGCGCCTGTGCTGAAACCATCGTGCAGGCGCTGGTGCTGGCGGCCGAGCGTGGTGTGCGTGTGCGGTGCCTGTTTGATGATTACGGCAGCCTGGCGTTTACCCTCAATCTGCGTCAGCGCCTGACGCATGCCGGGGTTGAACTGCGTTTCTACAATCGGCTGAACTGGCGGCGCTGGGTCGGTAATTTCTATCGTGATCACCGCAAATTGTTGATGGTCGATCAGCGTCTGGCGGTGGTCGGCGGTACTGGCGTCACTGACGAGTTCTGGACGCCGGGCCAGGACACCAGCGAGTGGCACGAAGTGATGGTCGAGATCAGCGACCCGTTGGTGATCGACTGGCAATTGCTGTTTGATCGCCAGTGGATCGCCAACCGCTATCGCCGCGCCTGGCGTCCGGCCGCGCATTTTGGTCTGCCACGGTTGCCGCGCGTGCCGGACAAGGGCGAGGGCATGGGCCGCGTGGCGTATGCCGACGCCCGTCAGCACCGCGACATTCTGCAATCGCTGTTTCGCGCTTTGAACAGCGGGCAAAAACGCATCTGGATGGCCACACCGTACTTCCTGCCAACGTGGAAAATCCGCCGCTCCCTGCGCAAGGCGGCGGCGCGCGGTGTCGACGTGCGCCTGCTGCTGACCGGGCCGCGTACCGATCACCCGTCGGTGCGTTACGCCGGGCATCGCTACTACCCGCGATTGCTCAAGGCCGGCGTGCAGATCTTCGAATACCAGCCGTGCTTTCTGCATTTGAAAATGGTGCTGGTCGACGATTGGGTGAGCATTGGTTCGTGCAACTTCGATCACTGGAACCTGCGCTTCAATCTGGAGGCGAATCTGGAGGCGCTGGACCCGTCGTTGACGGCAGCGGTGGAGGCGAGTTTTGTGAAGGACTTCGGGCTGAGTCAGCAGGTGAGTCTGGAGGAGTGGCAGCGCCGACCGTTGTGGCGGCGGGTCAAGCAGCGGGTTTGGGGCTGGGTGGATCGAGTGGTGGTCAATATTCTCGACCGCCGCGGCTAAAACCGATTCTGAATACACCCTAAATCCAATGTGGGAGCGAGCCTGCTCGCGAAAGCGGTGTGTCAGTCAGCAATTGTTTAGCTGAATGACCGCTTTCGCGAGCAGGCTCGCTCCCACAGGGTTTTGCGGCGGTTATAGCAGTTCAAAGCTCTGCTGCGTCACGTCCTGCGAATCCAGGCCGATCTGCACGTTGAACTTGCCAGGCTCCGCCGCGTACTTGAGCAGGGCGTTGTAGAACTTCAGGTCATCCTCAGTGATGGTGAAGTGCACGACTTTCTGTTCGCCGGCCTTGAGCATGATTTTCTGGAAGTTCTTCAGTTCTTTCACCGGGCGGATCATCGAGCCGGTGACATCCTGAATGTACAACTGCACCACGGTTTCGCCGTCACGCTTGCCGGTGTTCTTCACCATGACGCTGGCGTCGAGTTTGCCGGTGGCATTCAGGGTGGTCGACGACAGCGCCATGTCGCTCAAGGCGAATTGGGTGTAGCTCAGGCCATACCCGAACGGGAACAGCGGCCCGGTGGTGTCATCGAAATACTGCGAGGTGTAGTTGCCCGGTTTGCCCGGCGTGAATGGCCGGCCAATGCTCAGGTGGTTGTAGTAGGTCGGGATCTGGCCCACGGAGCGCGGGAAGGTCACCGGTAGTTTGCCCGACGGGTTGTAGTCGCCGAACAGCACGTCGGCGATGGCGTTGCCGCCCTCGGTGCCGCTGAACCAGGTTTCCAGAATCGCGTCAGCCGACTGGTTCTCTTCGAGAATCGTCAGTGGGCGGCCGTTCATCAACACCAATACCAACGGTTTGCCGGTAGCTTTCAGCGCACGGATCAGCTCGCGCTGGCTTTCCGGGATGTTCAGGTCGGTGCGGCTGGAGGATTCGTGGGACATGCCACGGGACTCGCCCACGGCGGCGACGATCACGTCAGCGTCCTTGGCGGCTTTCACGGCTTCGTCGATCAGCACGTTGGCCGGGCGCGGGTCATCGACCACTTCCGGCGCATCGAAGTTGAGGAAGTTCAGGTAATCCAGCACCTTCTTGTCGCTGGTGATGTTGGCGCCACGGGCGTAGATCAGGTTCGACTTGTTGCCGATCACCGAGCTCATGCCATCGAACAGCGTCACCGATTGCGCAGGGCGCCCGGCGGCGGCCCAACTGCCCATCATGTCGATCGGTGCTTTGGCCAATGGGCCAACCAGTGCGATTTTTGCGTCTTTCTTCAGCGGCAGGGTTTCGTTCTGGTTCTTCAGCAATACCAGGCTGCGACGCGCGACTTCACGAGCCTCGGCGCGGTGCAGACGGCTCTCGGCGTAGGTGTCGGCCGGATCATCTTCAGCCTTGCCGATGCGCAGGTACGGGTCCTTGAACAGGCCCATGTCGTACTTGGCGGCGAGCACTTCGCGCACTGCGTTGTCGATATCTTTCTGGTCGATCTCGCCGGACTTGAGCAGCCCCGGCAGCTCTTTGCCGTACAGGGTGTCGTTCATGCTCATGTCGATGCCGGCCTTGATCGCCAATTTCGCCGCTTCACGACCGTCGCGGGCAACACCGTGCTTGATCAGCTCAAAAATTGCACCGTGGTCGCTGACCGCCAGGCCTTTGAAGCCCCAGTCGCGGCGCAGCAGATCGTTCATCAGCCAGGTGTTGGCGGTGGCCGGAATGCCGTTGATCGAGTTCAACGCGACCATCACACCACCGGCGCCGGCATCAATCGCGGCGCGGTACGGCGGCAGGTAATCCTGGTACATCTTTACCGGGCTCATGTCGACGGTGTTGTAGTCGCGACCGCCCTCGACCGCGCCGTACAGGGCGAAGTGCTTGACGCTGGCCATGATGCTGTCGGCCGCGCTCGGGGTGGCGCCCTGATAGGCACGAACCATGACGCCGGCAATGCGCGAGGTCAGGTAGGTGTCCTCACCGAAACCTTCGGAACTGCGGCCCCAGCGCGGGTCGCGGGAGATGTCGACCATCGGCGCGAAGGTGATGTCGAGGCTGTCGGCGGCGGCTTCCTTGGCGGCAACGCGCCCGGACTGGCCGATGGCGTCCATGTCCCAGCTCGAGGCGAGGGCCAGCGGAATCGGGAAAATCGTACGGTGACCGTGGATCACGTCGTACGCAAAAAACATCGGAATCTTCAGGCGACTGCGCATGGCAGCGTCCTGCATCGGACGGTTTTCCGGACGGGTGATCGAGTTGAACGTACCGCCGATATTGCCGGCGGCGATCTCTTTGCGGATCAACTCGCGAGGCATTTCCGGGCCGATGCTGATCAGGCGCAACTGGCCGATCTTTTCATCGAGGGTCATCTGGTTCATCAGGTTGCTGATGAACGCATCCTTGTTTTCCAGGGGTACCGGGGTCGTGGCGGCCAATACTTGATGACTGGCCAGGCTGACGAACAGACCCAGCAAACACAGCTTCTTCATGAATATTTTTCTCAAGGGCCCAAGCGGCAATGCAACGCCGGCCAGCCAAAATTTAGGGAGCGACTATTGTTGTTCGGGTACGGGCTCAAAGAAACAGAGCCAAAAACGGCAGCCGACACTTGCCAGCATGATCACGCAGGGCACTTTTTAGCCCATTGCCCCGTCGTAATCCAGCGACGCGGCCGATTATGCCCCAAGAGCCCGCTGAGAATGTTTCGCGCTCGGTTTTTATAATGATATGTGCCAAGGAGCATCACTGCGATGAATGTAAGCCCAACCAATCGCTCGCGTTTGCAGGTCGCCACACTGCTGGTGCTGGCCACGCTGCTGACCGCGTGCGGCATCAACAATATCCCGACCCTCGACGAACAGGCCAAAGCCGCGTGGGGGCAGGTACAGAACCAGTACCAGCGCCGCGCCGACCTGATCCCCAATCTGGTGGAAACGGTGAAGGGTTACGCCAAGCATGAAGAGGAAACCCTGACCGCAGTGATCGAGGCGCGGGCGAAAGCCACGTCGATTCAGGTCGACGCCAGCACCCTCGACAACCCGGAAAAACTCAAGCAGTTCCAGCAGGCGCAGGATCAATTGACCGGTGCGTTGAGCCGCTTGATGGTGGTCTCCGAGCGCTATCCGGATCTGAAGGCCAACCAGAACTTCCTCGCCCTGCAATCGCAGTTGGAAGGCACGGAAAACCGCATCGCCGTGGCGCGCCGCGATTTCATTCTGGCGGTGCAGAAATACAACACCGAGATTCGCACCTTTCCCGGTCGCCTCTGGCACAGCGTGATGTACAGCGATCTGCCGATCCGCGAAACCTTCGAAGCCACCACGCCCGGCGCGGAAAAAGCCCCGCAAGTGAAATTCTGATTCGAGGTTGTCCATGCGCGTGTTGAAAATGGGCCTGGTGCTGGTGCTGTGGTTGTTCGCCGTCAGCGCCCGGGCCGAGTTGACGTTCCCGGCGCTGAGCGGGCGGGTGGTGGACGAAGCGCAGATGCTCGAGCCGTCGGTGCGCGCGCAACTGAGCCAGCAATTGCAGGCCCACGAGCAGGCGACCGGCGAGCAACTGGTCGTGGTCACGCTACCGGATCTGCAAGGCACGACCATTGAGGATTTTGGCGTTCAGCTCGGGCGACACTGGGCCATCGGGCAAAAGGACAAGAACAACGGCGCGCTACTGATCGTTGCTCGTGACGAGCGCAAACTGCGCATCGAAGTCGGTTATGGCCTGGAGGATCGGCTGACCGACGCGCAGACTTCAGTGATCATCCATCAAGTCATTACGCCCGCCTTCAAGGCCGGCAATTTCAGCAAAGGCATCAGCGACGGCGTGGCGGCGATGCTGGTGGTGCTCGGCGGTAATCCGCTGGATGAGCCGTCGACGGTGTATGAATCCAGCGGTGATCCGTCTGATGATTTCATCTCGCGGCACCCGGCATTGTTCGTGTTTTTGGTGATGTTGTTCATCCTGACGGTGTTTGTCTGCCAGATGCTCGGTATCCTGCCTGCCGGCCGGGGTGGCTCCGGAGGAGGGGGTGGCTTCGGCGGTGGTGGCGGATTTGGCGGCGGCGGTGGAGGCGGAGGCTTCAGCGGCGGCGGGGGCAGTTTCGGCGGCGGTGGTTCGTCCGGCGGCTGGTGATATCAGAAGAATAATGAGCAGGCACTTTTCAACATGGCACTACTGACCGAACACGAACAACGCAAAGTCGCCGAGGCGATCGCCCGGGTCGAGCGCGACACCGACGCCGAACTGGTGACGGTGCTCGCGGCGCGCGCTGATGACTACGCGTACATCCCGCTGTTGTGGGCGAGCCTTTTGGCGCTGGTGGTGCCCGGAGTCGTGCACTACCTGACCGGGTGGTTGACCATGCACAGCTTGCTGCTGGTGCAGTGGGGGGCGTTTATCGTGCTGTGCCTGCTGTTTCGTCTGCCGAAAGTCACTACTCATCTGATTCCGCGCCGCGTGCGGCATTGGCGCGCGTCGAACCTGGCGCGGCGGCAGTTTCTCGAGCAGAACCTGCATCACACGGTGGGCAGCACCGGCATGCTGATTTTTGTCTGTGAGGCGGAGCGGTATGTGGAGATTCTGGTGGATGAGGGGATTTCCAAACGGCTCGATAACAAGAGTTGGGATGCGATTGTGGCGGCGTTTACTGAGCAGGTCAGGCGGGGGCGCACATTGGAGGGGTTTGTCACGTGTATCGAGGCGTGTGGGGAGTTGCTGAAAGTGCATGTGCCGGTGACGCAGGTGAGGAATGAGTTGCCGAATCGGTTGATTGTGCTGGGGTAAGACCTGGATTATTCGTCGACGCTGAGATCCAGCCCCTCACCCCAGCCCTCTACCAATGGGAGAGGGGGAAAGGGAGCAGATCGGGGGCCTTTCAAACTTGAGTTCGGCTCGGTATTTCAGGTCGGCGTAACTCGTGAAAACACCTCGGTCGGTCCCCTCTACCTCTGGGAGAGGGCTAGGGTGAGGGCGCTTCAAACAACCGTTGGGTAAATAAGAGCGTGTCCCCAACCCCCATCCCCCCTAAAATACCCGCCATTCCCGATTTCGCCCGTCCGAGGCCGCTTCTCCATGCCCGTTACTGCTCCAGCCACCAAGCCTGCGCCCGATCACCACGCCCAGTTCATCGAGCTGCTGCAAACCAGTCTCGAACAGAACGGCTTCATCAAACTGGTACTGGCCAAATACGTCGGTGAAGAGGCGGATCTGCAGCGGGTTATCATCAAGCCGGTGACCGTCAAAGCGCAGCCTAACCTGTCGTTCGTCTATCGCTACAAAACCCGCGACATCACCAAAAACCTGCCCTTGGTCGAAGGTGTGGCGGCGATTGCCGGGTTGTTGCCGGCCTCGTTCAAAAATGCACATTTACTCGCGGTGACTGACGAAGCCCAGCTCGAATACAGCAAAAAGGGCAAGAGTTCGCTGTTCAAGAGCAAACCTCAGCAATTGCGCGAAGCACCGTCCGCCGAGCACAACCGCGAGAAAAACCGCTTTCTCGAATTGAGCCGGCCGTTCCTCAAGGACCTCGGCGTGACCAATGCGCAACATGAGCTGATCCCGGCGATGTCGCGCAAGTGGAAGCAGATCAACAAGTTCATCGAAGTGTTCAGCCACGCCTTGACCTCGTCGCCGCTGGCGCTGGACCAACCGGTGCGGGTGGCGGATTTCGGTTCGGGCAAGGGTTACCTGACGTTTGCGATTCACGATTACCTGCGCAACACCTTGAAGGCCGAGGGCGAGGTCACTGGCGTTGAGTTGCGTGAGGAAATGGTCAACCTGTGCAACGCCGCGGCGGCAAAACTCGATCATCCGGGGCTGGTGTTCAAGTGCGGTGACGTACGCAGCGTGGCGCCGAGTGAACTGGACGTGATGATCGCCCTGCATGCCTGCGACATCGCCACTGACTACGCGATCCACACCGGCATCCGCTCGGGCGCGTCGATCATCATGTGCTCGCCGTGCTGCCACAAACAGATCCGCCTGCAGATCCAGAGCCCGGCGTTGCTCAAACCGATGCTGCAATATGGTTTGCATCTGGGGCAGCAGGCAGAAATGGTCACTGACAGCTTGCGCGCGCTGTTCCTTGAGGCCTGCGGATACGAGACCAAGGTCTTCGAATTCATCTCGCTGGATCACACCAACAAGAACAAGATGATTCTGGCAGTGAAGCGCGCCGAGCCGGTGGATCCGGCGCAGTTGTTGGTGAAGATTCAGGAGTTGAAAGACTTCTACAACATCAGCGAGCACTGCCTGGAAACCTTGCTGCGCGCTGACGGCTACCTCGCCTGACACAAAACCCTGTGGGAGCGAGCCTGCTCGCGAAAGCGGACTGACAGTCAACGATGATGTTGGCTGTTACGGACCCTTCGCGAGCAGGCTCGCTCCCACATTTGATTTCACCGCAGTCTTGCGGCCGAGAATGACAGTGGCAATCACACCACACGCAAACACCCAGGTAATCGGCTCGACATGTTCACCAAAGACCAGCGCCGAGAACGCGATGGTGAAGAAAATCTGCAACAACTGGATCTGACTGACCCGGGCAATCCCGCCCATGGCCAGCCCGGCGTACCAGGCAAAGAAGCCGAGAAACTGCGAAAACAGCGCCACATAACCAAACGCCCACCAGGTCTTGGCCGACACCGCGCCCTGATGTTGCAGCGCCAGATACAGCACCGGCCCGATCAACAGCGGCGTCGACAGCACCAGCGCCCAGCAGATCACCTGCCAGCCGCCCATCTCCTTGGCCAATCGGCCGCCTTCTGCATAGCCCAGCCCCCCGACGGCAATCGCGCCGAGCATCAACAGATCACCCGCCTGAATGCTGCCCGCTCCGGTATACAGCGCATAACCAAGCACCAACGCACTGCCCAGCGCCGCGCAGGCCCAGAAGGCTTTTGACGGGCGTTCGTGTGACAACCACGCGGCATACAGCGCCACGCACAGCGGTTGCAGGCCGTTGACCAGCGCACCGTGGGATGCCGGCAAGGTTTGCATGGCCCACGCCGACAACACCGGGAAACCGAGAATCACCCCGGCGATTACCAGGCTCAGGCCTTTGACTTGCTGCCACGTCGGCCATTTCTCGCGGTGCCACAACAACAGCAGCGCTGCCGGAATCGCCGCGAACAATGCGCGGCCCAAACCGTTGAGCAGCGGATGCAGTTCCTGCACCACGATGCGGGTGAAGGGCAGGGTGAGGCTGAAAATCACCACGCCGAGCAGGCCGAGGGCCATGCCGGTGTTTTCGCGCGAGGACATGATGGTGGACCAGAATTGAAGGTGGCAGGGAATGGCCTTTATAAAGCCATAAACCATGACTTTCTGGCTGTTACAGCTAGGCACGGACTTATCCGTACAGTTGCGGGTAATCCCCGCAACGTAGGAGCTGCCGAAGGCTGCGATCTTTTGATTTTACGGGCAAGATCAAAAGATCGTCCGATCGCGGCCCGAGCCTTCGGCAGCTCCTACAGTAGTAGCCCGTTGTTACCCGTCACTCTCGAATAGGTCTACCTTGAACACTTCCAGGTAATTTCCAGAGGAGTCCTCCCCATGGCCGCGAAAAAGATCCTGATGCTGGTCGGCGATTACGTCGAAGATTACGAAGTGATGGTGCCGTTCCAGGCTCTGCAAATGGTCGGTCACACCGTCCACGCTGTTTGCCCGGACAAGGCTGCCGGCAAAACCGTGCGCACCGCGATTCATGACTTTGAAGGCGATCAGACCTACAGCGAAAAGCCCGGTCACCTGTTCGCCCTCAACTTCGACTTCGCCAAGGTCAGCGAAGCCGATTACGACGCGCTGTTGATCCCCGGCGGTCGTGCCCCGGAATACCTGCGCCTCAACGAAAAAGTCCTCGACCTGGTGCGCGCCTTCGACAAGGCCGGCAAACCGATTGCCGCGGTCTGCCACGGTGCGCAATTGCTCGCGGCGGCGGGCGTGCTTGAAGGCCGCGAATGCAGCGCCTATCCGGCCTGCGCGCCGGAAGTGCGCCTGGCGGGCGGTACGTACATCGACATCCCCGTGACGGACGGCCACGTTCAAGGCAATCTGGCCACAGCCCCGGCATGGCCGGCGCATCCGAACTGGCTGGCCGGTTTCCTTGGCTTGCTCGGCACTAAAATCACCCTGTAACGAGGAATCGCCGATGTGCGAGCTCTACGTCAAGGCTGACCCGATTCTCTATGAATCACGCTCGCGCTCGCTGCGCATCTGCGGCGTGGTGACCACGTTGCGTCTGGAGAATCAGTTCTGGGACATCCTCAGCGAAATCGCCGAGGTCGACGGCATGACCACCAACCAATTGATCGCCAAGCTGTATGAGGAGGTGATGGATTATCGCGGGGAGGTGGTGAATTTTGCCTCGTTCCTGCGGGTGAGTTGTACGCGCTATTTGAGTCAGCGGCGGGTGAGTGCGCCGGAGTTGTCGGTGGTGCGGGCGGTGGTGAAATAGCCGGCACCGAGTTGCCTCATTCGCGAGCAGGCCGGTACAAGCGACAGATAGTGAGGACTGGTCTTTACTCTGAAGCGCGAAATCTCTCAATCGCCAAGGAGCAACGAGCATGTCCGGATGGTACGAAATCAGTAAAAGCAGCAACGGCCAGTTCAGATTCGTGCTGAAAGCGGCGAATGCCGAAACGATTCTGACCAGCGAGCTGTACACCACTCGCGCTGCGGCCGACGGCGGTATTGCTTCGGTGCAAACCAATAGCCCGCTGGATGAGCGCTATGAGAAGAAGTCGACGAAGGATGGCCATCCGTACTTCAACCTGAAAGCGGCCAATCATCAGGTCATCGGCAGCAGCGAGGCGTATTCATCGGATGCGTCGTGCGATAAAGGCATTGCCAGCGTCAAGGTGAACGGGCCGAGCAAAGTGATCAAGGACAAGACTTTGCCGGTGCTCTGACCTCACTTTCAAATCCACCAAAATCCCCTGTGGGCGCGAGCCTGCTCGCGAAAGCGGTGTATCAGTCAACATCATCATCGACTGATACATTGTCTTCGCGAGCAGGCTCGCTCCCACATTAAATTTGCTTTGTGTCAGGGAGATCAGCGCAGGGTCTTCAGGATCGTTTTCAGCTGCGTTTGACCTGCCTCACTCAATGGAAACACCGGCAAACGCGGATCGCCCGATTCAAGCCCTGTCTGCCGCAACCCGGCCTTGATCGTCGCCGGCAAGCCACCCTTGAGAATGAAATCCAGCAGCGGCAGCTGGCGATAGAACAAATCCCGCGCGCGATCCAGATCGCCGGCCATGGCCGCGTCATAAAGATCCAGGTTCAACTGCGGAATCAGGTTCGGCGCCGCTGTGCACCAGCCTTTCGCCCCGGCGGCAAACGCTTCCAGCGCCAGCGGATTGCAGCCGTTGTAGAACGGCACCTGACCTTCGCCGAGCAGTTGCAGCTTGTGCATGCGTTGAATATCGCCGGTGCTCTCCTTGACCATTGTCACGTTTTCCACGCCATTGACGATGCGCAAAATCAAATCCACCGACATGTCGGTGCCGCTGGTGGCCGGGTTGTTGTAGAGCATGATCGGCACGCCGATGCTTTCGCCGATGGCGCGGTAGTGGGCGAGGATTTCCGCTTCGGTGAGCTTCCAGTACGAGGCCGGCAGCACCATCACCACATCGGCGCCGTGGGCTTCAGCGAAACGCGCGCGGCGTACGGCTTTGGCGGTGGTCAGGTCAGACACGCTGACGATCGTCGGCACACGTCTGCCCACGTGCTTGATGCTGAACTCGGCGACCTGATCCCACTCCGCATCGCTCAGGTAAGCGCCTTCGCCGGTGCTGCCCAATGGCGCGATGGCGTGGACGCCGCTGTCGATCAAGCGATCGATCGATTGGCCGAGCGCTGGCAGGTCCAGCCCTTCGCCGTTGGCGCCGAACGGGGTGATGGTGTAGCCGATGATGCCGTGAATAGTGGACATGGGAATCTCTCCGTAACAGGGTTCAGTTCAGGCAATCGGCGTGTTGACGCAGGTTCTGCCGGGCGTAGTAGTTGAAGGCCGCGGCGTGGCGTTTCGGCTTGGCGATCCAGTCATGAGCTTCGCGGCCCAGCTCGGGAATGATCGGTTTGATCGTGCCCGCCGCCATCGCCAGCAGTTGCAGCTTGGCCGCGCGTTCGATCAATTGGGCGATGACACACGCCTCTTCAATCGTTGTGCCGGTCGACAGCTGACCGTGGTGCGAAAGCAGGATCGCGCGTTTGTCGCCCAGTGCACCGGCAATCAACTCGCCCTCTTCGTTACCGACCGGCACCCCCGGCCAGCCTTCGAGAAATGCGCAGTCGTCGTACAGCGGGCACAGATCCATGTGGGAAATCTGCAGTGGCACTTCCAGCATCGACAGCGCCGCCACGTGGGTCGGGTGAGTGTGGATGATGCAGTTCACATCCGGACGAGCCCGGTACACCCAGCTGTGGAAACGGTTGGCCGGGTTGGCCATGCCGTTACCTTCGAGGACCTCCAGATCCTCGTTGACCAGCAGCAGATTGCTCGCGGTGATTTCGTCGAAACCCAGGCCCAATTGCTGAGTGTAATAGGTGCCGGGCTGCGGCCCACGAGCGGTGATTTGCCCGGCCAGGCCTGAGTCGTGACCGTTTTCGAAGAGAATCCGGCAGGTCAGGGCCAGCTTTTGCCGGTCGGTCCACGTATTATCCGCGAGGCTTTTTTGCATCTGGGTCAGCGCTTGCTTGACCAGTTGGTCTTTGGGTAGTGCTAATGTCTTAGCCATGTCTGTGTCCTTTGGGTGAGTGCAAATGACACGAAAGAGGCTATATGACACAGAGTGTCATTAGCAAGCACAAATCGTCGCTTCCTTGCTGGAATAACCGCTGCGCATGTCTATCCGTTTGAAATTATTGAGAAAAAAACTTGGCGTAACCCTTGAGGCACTGGCCGAAAAATCCGGCATGACCAAGAGTTATCTGTCGAAAGTCGAGCGCGGACTGAACACTCCGTCGATTGCCGCCGCGTTGAAACTGGCGAAAGCGCTGAACGTCAAAGTCGAGGAATTGTTCTCCGAAGACAACGTCAGCCTCGACAGCTACAGCCTGGTGCGCAGTCACGAACGGCAGTCACTCGCCGCGAATGACCAGAGCCCGGGGTATGCGGTGCTGGCGCATCAGGTCAGCGAGCGCAACCTACTTCCGTTCATCATCTACCCGCCAAATGAGTTCAGCGACAAGACCTTCAAGGAGCATTTGGGCGAGGAGTTTCTGTTCGTCCACGAAGGGCAGGTCGAAGTGGATTTCATGAACGAAAAGGTGCTGCTGGAGCGCGGTGATGCGTTGCACTTCAATGCACAGAAACCGCACCGGATCAGATCGGTCGGGGATGTGCAGGCGCAGTTGCTGGTGGTGGTGCACAGCGCCGATGAATGAGTTGATTGGGCTAAAGCTATCGCGAGCAGGCTCACTCCTACAGTTGAAATGCGATCCCCTGTAGGAGTGAGCCTGCTCGCGATAGCGTCGGTAGCCTTACCACTAAATCTCGACCGGCACCGACAATTTCGGACTGCCCAGCGCATGCGTCTTGGCATCAAAAAACCGCAACTCAACCCCCGTCCCCTCAAACACCTGCGCGTAATGCCGCTTCTGATGCTGAACAAACGCTGCACTGCGCGGATAAATCGAGATCGCCACCGTCGCAGGTTTCGCCAAACGCAGAGCCCGCACGATGTGCGCATCCTGCTCGCCCAACGCATGACCAAAAATGCACAAACTGCCGCCATGCCCGAGCAACTGCTCGTAACAGAACGACAGATAATCCGAACTGCGAATGGTCTTGAGCTTGTCCGCACTCGGCCCTTCGGTGACGAACAGCGGTACGTCATCCAGCGTCTTGATCGTATTGTTGATCGCGAAGCTGCCGAGCAGCGTGCCTTCGGTCGAGGTCAGCTTGCGCGCCGTGCCGTCCTGATTGCGCACCAGATGCAGGCCACCGTGCAGGTACAACAAGCGCGGTTTGTCGGTGGCAGTTTCGCTCAGATCAAAACTCGCGTTGGCACCGTTGAACAGATCATCGATGGCGTCGCTTTGATGTTGCAGCGCCCAGTAATTAAGCAAGTCGTAATTGGTGGTGAACACCGTGCGATAGCGCGAAAGTTCTTCGTTCAACGTCGCCAGCGTCGAAGGCTTCACCAGACGCCACGGAATGTGCACGGCGTGCACGGTGTTGATCAACGCTTCCTTGATCGCGTAGTAACGATTGCGCGGCGCCGCTGAGCTGACGGCCAACGCTTTGTTGACCCGGCTGGTGGTTTTCAGCGCGCCGAGTACCTGCTCGAAGCTGCGCGTCTGCATGGCGTCGAACACCGCCAGTTCCGAAGGGCTCAGCGGTTTCTCCTCGACGGTTCGGGCGTTTTCGAACAGCGAGTCATAGCCGAAATCGTCCCACACCGCGCGGCTGGCGCCATTGCCCACCAGCAAACCGTTGAACTCGGTCGCGGCGCGCAGGGTGTTCCAGTCTTCAAGGCTGGCGTCGACATCGAGAAAATCGGTCATTGCGTAGGAAGTCTCAAAACAAAGGGCTGATGGGCGGCGACTTTATCACGAGCGGGCATTGAGCCAGATCAACATCGACGCTGACCGATCGGTCGATGCTGTGCTTATCCGCTGAATCGGAGCAGTCGATTCGGCCCCTGTCAGGAGACGCGCGCATGACCAGCACCTTTTTCATTCCAGCGGTAAACATCATGGGCAACGGTTGCCTCGACGAAGCCATGGTCGCGATCCGCAACTACGGTTTTCGCAAAGCGCTGATCGTCACCGACGCGGGACTGGCCAAGGCGGGCGTGGCGACGATGGTCGCCGAGAAGCTGGCGATGCAGGACATCGATTCGGTGATTTTCGATGGCGCCAAACCGAACCCGAGCATCGCCAACGTTGAGTCGGGCCTGGGGCTGCTCAAGGAAAGTCGCTGCGATTTCGTCGTGTCGCTGGGCGGCGGTTCGCCGCACGACTGCGCCAAGGGTATTGCCTTGTGTGCGACCAACGGTGGGGAGATTCGCGATTACGAAGGCGTCGATCAATCGAGCAAGCCGCAACTGCCGCTGATCGCGATCAACACCACCGCCGGTACCGCCAGCGAGATGACCCGTTTTTGCATCATCACCGACGAATCGCGCCACGTGAAAATGGCCATCGTCGACCGCAACGTCACGCCGTTATTGTCGGTCAACGATCCGGAACTGATGGTCGCCATGCCCAAAGGCCTGACCGCCGCCACCGGCATGGACGCGCTGACCCACGCCATCGAAGCCTATGTCTCGACCGCTGCCAACCCGATCACCGATGCCTGCGCGTTGAAAGCCATGACCCTGATCAGCAACAACCTGCGCCTGGCCGTACGCGACGGCAGCGACCTCGCCGCGCGGGAAAACATGGCGTACGCGCAGTTCCTCGCCGGCATGGCGTTCAACAACGCCTCGCTCGGTTACGTGCATGCGATGGCGCATCAGTTGGGCGGGTTCTACGACTTGCCCCACGGCGTGTGCAACGCCGTGCTGTTGCCCCATGTGCAGACGTTCAACGCGTTGGTTTGCGCCGATCGGCTGACCGATGTGGCTCACGCCATGGGCGCTGATATCCGCGGTTTCAGCCCGGAGGAGGGCGCGCAAGCGGCGATCACTGCGATCCGTTGCCTGGCCAAAGATGTCGAGATCCCCGGTGGCCTGCGCGAACTCGGTGCCAAGCTCAGCGACATCCCGGTACTTGCCACCAACGCACTGAAAGACGCCTGCGGCCTGACCAATCCTCGAGCGGCGGATCAACGCCAGATCGAGGAGATCTTTCGCAACGCGTTCTGAAACGGGTACAGCGGCGGCTAGTGGCGTTATGCTCAGCGCTCTTCCGCGCCGCCACTGCCGAGTCTCGCATGTTGCAAAAAAGCCTGATCCGCCGCCTCGACCTGATCACCCTGCAACTGTTTGTCGCCGTCCACGAGGAGGGCACGCTGACCCGTGCCGCCTCGCGCGAAGCCATCGCGGTGTCGGCGGCCAGCAAGCGCCTGATGGAGCTGGAAGAGGCGCTCGGGATCAGCCTGTTTGTGCGTCAGGCCAAGGGCATGACGCTGACGCCGGCTGGTGAAACGCTGCTGCACCATGCGCGGCAGATGCTGTTCAACGTCGAGAAAATGGGCCTGGAACTCGGCGAACACAGCCACGGTGTACGCGGCTATGTGCGCATGCTGGCGAACCTGTCGGCGATCATTCAGTTTCTTCCCGAAGACCTTCGCGACTTCTCCGCGCAGCACCCGCAGGTCAAGACTGACCTCGAAGAGCGACCCAGTGCCGGGGTGATTCAAGGTGTGCTCGATGGTGTGGCGGATCTGGGTATCTGCTCCAACGACAGCGACATCAAAGGCCTGCACAGCGTGTTGTACCGCGAGGACAAACTGGTAGTGGTGATGCTGCCGGAGCACCCGTTGGCCACCCGTGAGTCGGTGGCGTTCGATGAAACCCTGGACTCTGATTACGTCGGTTTGCACGCGGCCAGTTCAATCAATATGCGCACCCATGCGGCGGCGCGCCAGGCTGGCAAAGTCCTGCGTATTCGCATTCATGTGCCGGGGTTCGATGCGGTGTGCCGGATGGTCCAGGCCAACATGGGCATCGGCATTTTGCCGCAACGTGCTTATGAGCTGTTTGGTCAGGCGCTGGGGTTGCACGCGGTGCCGTTGACGGATGACTGGTCGGATCGCGCGTTGATTGTGGTGGTGCGCGATGAGGCGGGATTGTCGCCGGTGAGTCGGATGCTGTTTGAGCATTTGCGTGGGCTGGGCTCCTGAGATTCTCCGCGGTCTGATTGAGGATATTTTGCGCAATGCTTTCTAGCGCTTGTCACTCATCGGCGCGAACCGCACACAGAGCATCGCGCCGACAGCGAGCAACGTACACAGCAGCGACAAGCGCCAGGCTTGTGGACTAGCGATCAGACTGGCCATCGCGCCAATGATCGCCGCCATCAATTGATGAATGAACCCGCTCAGTGCCATCGCATAAGCTCCGGCAATCGGCGCGCCATCGTTGGCACGGGACAGGCTGATCGGGTAGTTCAACGATTGGCCGAACACGGCCACGCAATACGGCAGCCAAAACAGTAATGCGATGGAGCTGGCCGTCAGACTGCCCAGCAACATCACGCTGCTACCCGCCAATACCAAACTTGCGCCGACAGTCATCAACCATGCCTGACCGGTGCGCAGCACGAAGTGATTGACCGCCAGCGCGCCGAGAAAATATGAAGTGCTGATTGGCCAGCCGAGCAGTCCGTAATCCACCGACGACCAAGCGAATGTTCCCTGCAAAATCAGTGGCGCCGCAGTGTTGAATGCGATGATCACGCCGTAGCCCAAGCCACCGGCCAGAGCCGGCAGCAGAAACGCCCGGTGCGACAGAATTTGCCGATATGCCGACCATGATGAGGCGCTGCCCGGTTCCTCAGCCCTCGCAGGGAAAGTGACGCGCGACACCATCAGCGCCATCAACAGGCACGTCACTCCGAGCAGGTAGAAGATCGCCTGCCAGCCCAGCGTCGCCTCGATCAGCGAGCCCACATATTGGCCGATGCCCAGCGCCACCACGAATGAAATGGAAATCCACGACAACGCTTTGGCCAGCAGATTGCCGTGAAAGCTGTCACGGATCAGCACCCGCGCCATCACCGAAATTCCGCTGGCACCGATACCTTGCATCAGTCGCAGCAGCAAAAACGATTCAAGCGTCGAACCCGGCGGCAACGCCAGATTGGCCAACCCGTAAATGACCAACGCCGCCAGTAACACCGGTTTGCGTCCGATGCGCTGGGCCAGACTGCCCCAGAACAACATCGGCAACGCCATGCCGATCAGGTACAGCGACAACCCCCACGACACCTGTGCGGGTTCCGCACCCAGGTATAGGGCGATCTCCGGCAACGCCGGCAAATAAATACTCATGCCCAATTGGGCGAGAAAAACCGTGCTGCAGGTGATCAGGAGGGTGACGCTGGCGTTCATGACTCGTCCCTGTTTTCAGTCGTCGAGATCGCAATGGTGGGTGCGCAACAGCCCGGTGACCCTTTCACAGAAGCTTCGAACAAGCGCCGGCTGCATGTCCGCGCGCAGCGTAATACGTATGGCTGCCTTGCCTTGAGCGACCACCGGGAAAAATACCGCGCTGGTGAAAAATCCCTGTTCGGCCAATTCACAGGCAATACGATTGGCCACAGCAGCCTGACCGCACTTGATCAACCGAATGGCCATGTTGCTGTGGCACTGATCGGTGCTGATCAGGCTGTCGAAGAGGCAGATGTTAGCCTCAAGATCGCTTTGCAGCGTGACAAACTCGGCGCTGCGATGCAGGCGGATCGACGCTCTGCCGGCACCGATCGCCGCGCAGTTGAGACTCTGCGACCAGTTGCTTGGCCCGCCGTAGCGTTGCACAAGCGTCTTCTGTCTCCCGTTGCCCAGCATCACCAACCCGCCGCTGGCGCCAAACGACTTGGCCAGTGACGCGACGATCAGGCAGTCCTCCTCCAGCGCCGCCACCCGTGGCCGAACGAGGCCGGCGCCCTGCTGACCGACAGCGGACAACGCGTGGGAATCATCCAGATAAAGAAACAACCCGTAGCGATCCTTCAAGTACAGCAGACCTTCCATGTTGGCAACGCCGCCCATGCTGTACGCGCCGTCAGCGACATACGCCACGCGGCCGTGTCGCTGGCAGACGCGTTCGAGGAAATCCATGTCGTTGTGCGGCGCAGTCACCACGAGGGTTTCATCGGCACATGCGGCCTTCAAATGATTCATCGAATAATGCGCGTGACGATCAAACACCATTACCGGTGGCCGGCCTTCGGTAAAGATGCCGCTGGCCAGCAATGGCAGGATTCCAGCGCTGGCGGCGCTGCAAGACAAGGTGCTCAGGCAGACGGCGTCGAACAGTTGCGACAATTCGCTCTCGTATTGCTCGAGAATCGCCAGTTTGCAACGGTTTTTCGAGTTGGCGACGCGCAGGCTGCCGGTTTCGCGCAACGCGGTGATGGCGCCTTCGAGCAAGGCAGGGTGGTGGTCGAGGCCAAGGTATGAGGTCGTACAGAAATGATGGAATTCACGTCCATACTGATCAAGCAGGTGGTTGGGGCTCTTCACTTCGACATTGAGGCCGGCGACTTTGCCCTGTTCGGCGATGTCCCAATCGTGGTCGGCCAAGGCGATGATTTTGCGGAAGTTGGAATACAGATTGGGCGTGTGCAACGGAAGATTCACAGGCGACATTCCTTGAGCGAAGCGATCCATGGGGTGTTGCAATTTGTGTGTGTTGCCAGACTTTACAGAGCGAAAAGTTCGGCAAAAATCGGCTGTTTCCGTGAATCCTGAGAGGCGACGGAGTTTTGTTTGTAGGGCGAAGCGACGAAAGTCTGTCGAGTAATCACCTTTCTGACTTGGGCGAAAGTCGGGCAATCCTGCCGTCACTGGACCAACCCCGATCGGCGAGCCCAACAGGCGGAAGGCTGACCTGAGCTCAACGAAATCTCACCCAAGCGTTCGCATTTCGCGAACGCTCATTGCCGAGAGAAGATTGGATTTTGCGCTTGGCGTTCCTCTAGCCTTGGCCACCTACTCCAAGAACAAGAGGTACCCCGCGATGACTGCCCCTTTGAGTGCGATCAAAGTGATCGAGATCGGCACCCTGATCGCCGCGCCGTTTGCAGCGCGCATGCTCGCCGAGTTTGGCGCCGAGGTGATCAAGATCGAAGCCATGGGTCAGGGCGACCCGCTGCGCAAATGGCGCAAGCTGCACGAAGGCACGTCGCTGTGGTGGTACCTGCAATCACGCAACAAGAAATCCCTGGCACTCAATCTGAAATCTGCCGAAGGCATTGAACTGGTCAAGCAACTGGCCAGCGATGCCGACGTCATCATCGAAAACCTGCGCCCCGGCGCATTGGAAAAACTCGGCCTCGGTTGGGACGTACTCCACGCGCTGAACCCCAATCTTACCCTCGTGCGCATTTCCGGCTACGGCCAAACCGGCCCGTACCGCGATCGTCCGGGTTTCGGCGCGATCGGCGAGGCCATGGGCGGCATTCGCTACACCACCGGCACCCCCGGTTCACCGCCGGCGCGGGTCGGCGTCAGCCTCGGCGATTCGCTGGCTTCGCTGCACGCGGTGATCGGCGCGCTGATGTCGCTGCTGCGGGTCAAGACCGGGCAGGGCGGCGGGCAAGTGGTCGATGTGTCGCTGGCCGAAAGTGTGTTCAACGTCATGGAAAGCCTGGTGCCGGAATACGACATGCTTGGCCATGTCCGTGAGCGCAGTGGCGGCGCCTTGCCGGGCATCGCACCGTCGAACACTTACCTCACGGCGGATGGCGCTTACGTGGTGATCGCCGGCAACAGCGACCCGATCTACAAACGTCTGATGCAAACCATTGGCCGTGATGACCTGGCTGAAGCAGCGGAATTCGCTCACAACGATGGTCGTGCCGCCAAGAGCGGTTTGCTCGACGCCGCGATCACCCACTGGACCAGCAGCCTGCCGATCGACGATGTCCTCGCGGCACTGGAAGCCGCTGAAGTGCCGGCCGGGCGAATTTATTCGGTGGCCGACATCGTTGCCGACCCGCACTATCTGGCACGGGACATGCTGCTCAATGCCGAGTTGCCCGGCGGTGCAACAGTGAAGATGCCCGGCATCGTCCCCAAACTCTCGGAAACCCCCGGCGGCGTGAACTGGTCGGGGCCGAAACTCGGCCAGCACACCGACGGTATTCTTGCCGGCCTCGGCCTGACTGAACTCGACATCGAACGCCTGAAAAGTCAAGGGGTGGTGCAATGATCACGGACATTTCGCAAACCCTGATCGTCCAGGAAGTCTCGCCTCGCGATGGCTTGCAGATCGAGCCGACGTGGGTGGAAACCGCTGACAAGATCGCGTTGATCGATCAACTGTCGCTGGCCGGTTTCAGTCGCATCGAGGCCGGTTCGTTCGTGTCGCCGAAAGCCATTCCGGCGCTGCGTGATGGCGAACAGGTCTTCACCGGCATTCAACGACAGCCGGGGGTGATTTACGTCGCGCTGATTCCCAACCTCAAAGGTGCACAGCGCGCGTTGGCGGCGGGTGCCGATGAACTGAATCTGGTGATGTCCGCCAGCCAGACGCACAACATGGCCAACATGCGCATGCGTTGTGAAGATTCGCTGGCGGCGTTTGCAGAGATTGTCGCGTTTGCCAGCGGTTCTGGCGTGCGCCTCAACGGCAGCATCGCGACGACGTTCGGTTGTCCGTTCGAAGGTCAGATCGATGAGGATCGCGTACTGCAAATCGTCGATGCTTACCAGGAACTCGGCATTGCGGGCATCACCCTGGCCGACACCACTGGCATGGCCAATCCGCGCCAGGTGGATCGTTTGGTGCGGCGGGTGTTGCAGCGGGTTTCGCCGGCTGATCTGACCCTGCATTTCCACAACACCCGTGGTCTGGGTTTGTGCAATGTGCTGGCGGCCTACGAGGCGGGGGCGCGGCGTTTCGATGCGGCGCTCGGTGGTCTCGGTGGCTGCCCGTTTGCGCCGGGTGCGTCGGGCAATATCTGCACTGAAGATCTGGTGAACCTGTGCGATGAGATCGGCATCCACACCGGCATCGATTTGCCGCTGCTGTTGAAACTCTCGCGCGGCTTGCCGGATCTGCTGGGCCACGAAGTGCCCGGCCAACTGGCCAAGGCCGGGCGCAACTGCGACCTGCACCCGATCCCCACCTGACAACCCCAATCTCCCTGTAGGAGTGAGCCTGCTCGCGATAGCGGTGTGTCAGGCAACATTTGCGGTGATTGATACACCGCTATCGCGAGCAGGCTCGCTCCCACATTTAAAAACGCATACCAGACAACAAAAACAATCGGACGCCCACCGGCAGTCCGCCTGGAGAAAGCTATGAGCCTCAATGTAATGGAGGCGGGCGCGCGTCCGTCCGTCGATCACGATGCCGAAAAAGCCCTGGTCAGCAAAGTCGCCTGGCGTCTGATGCCGCTGATCATGGTCTGCTACCTGTTCGCCTTTTTCGACCGCATCAACATCAGCTTCGCCAAGTTCCAGCTACAGACCGATCTGAGCCTGAGCGACACCGCGTACGGCCTCGGCGCCGGGTTGTTCGTGGTCGGTTACGTGCTGTTCGAAGTGCCGAGCAACATGATGCTGTACAAGGTTGGCGCACGGCGCTGGATCGCGCGGATCATGATGTCGTGGGGCGTGGCGACGGCGGCGATGGTGTTCGTCAACAGCGAATGGCAGTTCTACGCGCTGCGCTTTGTGATCGGCGCGATGGAAGCCGGTTTTGCCCCGGGCGTGCTGTATTACCTGACGCTGTGGTTCCCGCAGCATTTCCGTGGCCGCATCACCTCAATGTTGTTTCTCGCGTCGGCGTTCGCCGGGCTGGTCGGCGCGCCGTTCTCCGGTCTGGTGCTGGAACACCTCGACGGTGTGCTGCAAATGCGCGGCTGGCACTGGTTGTTTTTGCTCGGCGGCGTGCCGTGCATCGGTCTCGGTTTTCTGGTGCTGATGCTGCTCAAGGATCGCATCGAGGATGCGCACTGGCTGAGCGCTGACGAGAAGAAACTGCTGTCCAGCCGCATCGCCCGGCATGAGCCGCACAAGAGTGGTGGTTCGTTGCTCGCGGCGTTGAAGATTCCCGGTTTTCTGACCTTGGGTCTGATCTACTTTCTGATTCAGGTCGCGTCCTACGGTTTGAATTTCTGGGCGCCGCAATTGATCCGCAGCGCCGGCACCGAGAGTCCGGTGATGATCGGTCTGCTGACGGCCATTCCGTACATTTGCGGGGCGATCAGCATGGTGGTGATCGGGCGTTTGTCGGATGCCACCGGTGAGCGGCGCAAGTTTGTCGCCGGGCTGGTGGTCGTCGGCGCCATCGGCTTTTTCAGTGCGGGAATTTTCGCCAGCGACACGACGTTCCTGATCGTAGCCCTCGGCTTGCTGGGTGCCGGGATCATTGCTTCGATTCCTAGCTTCTGGACGCTGCCACCGAAGTTGTTGGCCGGTGCTGGCGCTGGTGCGGCCGGCGGGATCGCGGTGATCAATACACTCGGGCAATTCGGCGGGATCGTCAGCCCGGTGATGGTGGGGCGGATCAAGGATCTGACGGGCAGCACCACGCCGGCGCTGTATGTCATTGGCGTGGCGGCATTGATCGCTGCGGCACTGTTGCTGTGGGGCTTGCCGCAGAAATTGCGCACGCTCGACAAGTTCTGAGATCTGCGGTGTCTGCAATGACGCCTTCGCGAGCAAGCTCGCTCCCACATGTGATCGCATTTCTCCAGTTGGAATTCGGCACCTGTGGGAGCGAGCCTGCTCGCGAAGACTGACTTCCAGACACTGATAAATCACGGATTGACTCCATCAGTTAACAGCCACCCCATTTTTCTCAAACACACGAATCAACACCACCCTGGCAATCGCCAACATCGCCCCAACGCCCGCAACGCCGTCAACGATTTCTCGCTACCAAGCGGGAAATGCACTTTGGTTTACTGATGATTCGGTTGAAAGGGTCGATACAGCAGGGGATAGTGCGCGGCTGAAAAGTGCTCAAGGAGCGGGAAGTGACAGTGAAGTCTGGCTGGATCGGGTGTGCGGTATTGTGCGGGTGGTTGCTGGCGGGGCAGGCATTTGCCGATTGCACACCGGCACCCACGGCGCATGAGATGGATTTTTCCCTCTGCAGGGATTGGCCGGCGTATCCCGGGCTGACGCTCACCGCTGCTGCCAATTTCTCGCCCGATCCGGTGTATGGCGAGTCAGGGACTGTAGGGCTTTACGATCTGCGTTTGTCCTTGGTGGCGAGCGGAGATTCAAAGCCGTTAGCGAGCTTTTATCAGCCCTCGGCATTTTCTGTTGATGCCATCGCGCTTGATGATCTGAAATTCGATACCGCCCGCTATAAGCTCGCGCCGCAATTGCAGGCCTTTGGCGTGCGAGTACGGTTCAAAGGCTCTTCGCGCGTGAATCCTGTGGATGAAACCTGGTTGTCGCTCTATGTGAAAGACGACAACGCACTGCGTCCTGTCATGAATCGGCTGGTGGTTTATGAATATGGCGGGGAGTGGGATGGCAATTGTGCGGGAGAGCGCTACGAGACTACGCGAACCGTGGCTCTGGCCAAGACCAGCAGCCATGGCTATGCCGACCTGATTATCAAAACGATCCGTAGCTCGACTGTTGGCGAGGGCGAAGGCGAGGCGTGTGTATCCAATACCGTCACGCAAAAACCGGTCTTGACGACACTTCGCTATGACGGCAAAAACTACGTAATGCCTGAAGATTTCAAAGGCCTCTAAGACCGATGTCTTTTACTCAAGGAAGAATAATGTTCTCGCGTATTACATTGCTGGGCTCTTTCATCGCGATGGGCCTTTTGACGATGGCCGCTCAAGCCCAGGCTGCCTGCCAGACCAAAGACTTCGACGGCAAATCCCTGTCGCGCTGCAAAGTCTGGCCCGCCGTGCAGAATCAGGCGATCGCAGTCAAATCCACCTACCTTGCCGACGCCGGCGACGATGATGCCGGGGTGTTCGATCTGGATCTTTCGATCGTCAACGCCAGCACTTACAACCCCATCGCCACTTACCGTAAACCGGGCGCCTACAACTCCGATGCCGTGCGCTTTGAGGATCTGCGCATCGACACGGCCCGTTATCGACTGGCGCCGGAAGTTCGGGCTTTCGGTCTGCGTTCAAAGTTCGCGCACAGTTCCCACGCCATTCCCTACGAGAAAACCGATCTGGCGCTGTACATTCGCGAAGGCAATGAGTTGCGTGCGGTGCTGGAGGGCTTGGTGGTCGCCAAGAGCAACGGTGAGTTCATGAATGATTGCGAAGGCTACACAAAGACGATTCGCCGAACGGTCGAGATCGGCCCTTCCAGTCATCATGGTCTGGCCGATTTGATCGTCACCACCAGCGGCAGCAAAATGAAAAACACCCAGTCGGGTAAAGAGTGCGTTTCCAATACCACCCGCCTGAAGCAGAAACAGATCACCCTGACTTACGACGGCCAACAATACATCGTCCCTGAAGACCTCAGAGGTTACTGACACGATGCTCACCGGCCTCAACCACCTGACCCTCGCAGTCAACGATTTGCACCGCAGCCTGGCGTTCTACCGCGATGTGCTGCAGTTGCGCGTAGAAGCCACGTGGGACGCCGGTGCCTACCTTTCGCTGCCGGGGCTTTGGTTATGTTTGTCGTTTGATCCGCTGCGTTCGAGTGAATCCTGCGCCGATTACACCCATTACGCCTTCAGCCTCAATGCTGCCGACTTCTCAGCTTTCGTGCACAAGCTAAAAGCCGCGAACGTACTGGAGTGGCGTGACAACCGCAGCGAAGGCGCGTCGTTCTACTTCCTCGATCCCGACGGGCACAAGCTCGAAGCTCATGTCGGCGATCTCGCTTCCCGACTGGCAGCGTGTCGGCAAAAACCGTACGCCGGCATGCGTTTTTACGACGAGTCATGATCAGACACATTTGTCTGTTATAGACTGGCGGCCACGTGTTCTGGCGCTTGCAGGTTTTCCATGACTCCATCGTTGCTAATGGCCGTGCTGGCCTCGGGTTTCATTTATGGCATTACGCCCGGGCCGGGAGTACTGGCGGTGTTCGGCATCGGCGCTGCCCATGGGCGGCGGGCCGGGGCGGGGTTTCTATGTGGGCATCTGCTCGGCGATGTGGTCTGGTGCAGCACGGCGCTGATTGCGATTGTCGGCGCCCGCGAAATCGGCAGCACCGCGTTTGATGTGCTCGGTGTGCTCAGTGGCCTCTATCTGTTCTGGCTCGGCTGGCGCGCGGTGCGCGCCGAGCGCCGCAACGGCGACGAACCCCAGGGCGCGGCGCGCAAACCGTTCTGGCACGGCATTCTGTTCGGGCTGACCAATCCCAAGGCCTACCCGGTGGCGGTCGCGACCTTCACCGCGCTGTTGTCGAGCCGCGCCGAACTGCTCAACTGGTCGATGTTGCCGGCGCTGATTGCCCTGAGTTTCCTCGGTGGCTTGCTGGCCTACGCTATTCTGATAGGCGTGGTTGGCGCGCAGCGGGTTCGCACGCTGTATCAGCGTCATGAGCTGCTTATCACTCGTTTGTGCGGCGTGATGTTCATCGGTTTTGCCATCAACGCGTTGCTGCATGCGCTGCCGGGACTGATGCCGAACAAGGCTTGAGGGTGTGTGCAGGGATGCGCAATCAAGCGCTCAGGCAGGGTAGGTAAAGCGGCGCCGTTCGTCGCAGCGACTGCAACTTTTCTAAACCTTTGCCGCCCAGAAAATTCTCAATCTAGGCGGGCACCTGCTCGCCACGATCATTACCAAGAGGTAGAGAATCATGCCTAACTCAAGAAACTCGAACTCGGGAAACTTCGCCAACGATCGAACGAAGGCCTCTGAAGCAGGTCGCAAAGGTGGGAAAACCACCACAACGACCGTCGACAAAGAGCCAAAACCAGATATGGGCCGCAAGCCCGCTCAGAAATCGAAGTAGTCGGTAAAGGTAGTTTTGATTGAGAGGCGGGGGCGTAAGCTCCCGCTTGAATTTCGCAAGTGAGGAGGGCGCGACCATGAGCCGGATGGCCACCCGTATACGCAACATGAGTTTTGCATCGCTGTTGGGCTTGTGTGCCAGCAGCGCTTTTGCCCAGTCGCCCGCCGATTTCATCAATGATGCCTCGGCCAAAGGCATGGCCGACATCGAGGCCAGTCGTCTGGCCCACAGCAAAGCCGAATCGAAAGAGGTCAAGGACTACACCATCGTCGTCATCAACGACCGCACCACGGCCAACCAGCACCTGGCGAAAATCGCCAAGAAGCTCGACTTGCCGGTCGCGCCGCGTGAGGAACTGGCCGGCAAGGCCAAAGAATTGATGCCGCAAGTGACCGAAGGCGCATCCTTCGATCAGGCCTACGCTGCCAGTCAGGTTAAAGCTACCGAAGAGGCCATCGAGCAGATTCAGCAGGAAGCGCAGACCACCGACGTGCCGGAGATCAAGGCGTTTGCCGACGAGACCTTGCCGAAGCTGCAAAGTCATCTGGAAATGGCTCGCGCGCTGCAGGCTAGCCGCTAACCAGGATCAAAAGATCGTAGCCTTCGGCAACTCCTACAGGATTTTGTAGGAGCTGCCGAAGGCTGCGATCTTTTGCTTTTTATCTAACTATCAGCACTCATTCAAATCCTGCTTGGACTTGCTCTTCTCGCCCAGCCCCTCAAGATTGAACACTTCGCCTTCACCCAACGAACGGTAGTGCCTGCGCAGCGCTTCCAGTTGTTTAAGATCCAGCGCCTCCAGCCCAAGCATCGCGTTCTGCGCCTCTTTGGTCACTAACAGCAATTCATCGATCTTCAAATGCAGAATGTCGGTGTCGCGGTTCTGCGTGTTCTGGATCAGGAACACCATCAGGAACGTGATGATCGTGGTCGAGGTGTTGATGATCAGTTGCCAGGTGTCGTTGTAATGAAAAATCGGCCCGCTCAACCCCCACAACCCGATCAGGATCAATGCTCCCATGAAGGTCTTCGGACTTCCGGCCACCATCGCGAGCTTCTGGGAGATTTTTGCGAATTTCATAGCGGTGTTCCTTATTGGGGGAGTGCTTGAAATTCAGACATTGGGGGAGATATGAAAATTCTACTGATGTGCGAGATGTCCCTGAAAAACCGGCCTCCCGACCGGTTTTGGCATTGGTACTCTATAGCTTGATCTCAATGTCGACGGTCCAGTGGAAATAACCCACCACCTCGCACTGCTGATTGACCAGCATGAAACTCAGTTCGCATTGCACGTCGCCGGGTTTCTTCGGCGTGCAGGTCCAGAAATGGTCATCAGCCTGTCGGCTGCCCGGTGTTGTCGGGTCGTCCGGGTTGGGCGCGGGCACCGTCAGGTTGGTATGAATTTGCAGGTTCGGTTCGGAAAGCACACCGCTGTCAGCCACCGTCATGCGGTACACAACCACACTGTGTTCGGCGATCAGGCTGACGGAGCGTCCGCGAACGTGCAGGTCGCGGCCAATTTCGACCGGGATTGTTGTTGTGCTGTCATTTATGGCTATTTCTTTCGAGTTATTACCTATGGCGAAAAAGATAAATCCATCGGTAATGCTCGTTGGCGCGGCAGCGTCCAGACTTGGGTTCGGATAACGCGTCAGCACTGATTCGGCATCGACGATCAGCAACACATTGTGTGCGTCGGTGACGGCGGATGAGGGTGAAGGGATCGGTTCGCTGGTCATCATGGATTCCTTTCATGATGTTGGCACAAGACGACAGCCGCTTCGGTCAAGGCAAGACATCCTGTTCCGGGCGCAGCGGCAGCGGATCGGTCGAGCCCCTTGTTACCCAAAGGGCTCGACACATCATCAGTTATGGATGGAGATGAACGGATCCCACGAGCAGCAGCCGATGATCTGGCAGTTACGGTCGACGATCAGGAAGTGGAAGTGATAGGTCACGCGACCACAGTCGAGGGTTTCGGATGACCAATAGTGGTTGTCGACTTTCTGGCAGCTAGGTACGGATGGATTGCTCGTGTTGGGCACAGCAACGCACGCTGTGGCCTTGCGCGGGGAGGGCGGCGAGATCAGGTTCTCTCCGGCGTTGGGGACGAATTTGTAGAAAATCACCGCCTGTTCGAAGCTCTGCGACAGGCTGGTTTCACGCCAGCGGATCAGATCGCCGACCTGAGCCTTGAGATCCAGTTCGCCACCGGCCTGGCCACTGACGACGTTGTCCTGATTGGTGACCATGTACACATGTTTCCAATCGATCAGCGTGGGATTCTTCGGATCCTTGCTGATGTTTGGATACTTTTTCAAAATGGTTTCGGTGTCGATGGAAACCAGAATATCCGTCACTCGAGACATGGTGATGCTCCTTTTTCATAGTGAACGTCGGACTGCAATCCAGGCACGACGACGCTTGCTTGCCGTATGGCTTTTGCCAGCACACTACTGGGGGAACCCACTGATCACGAGAAATGAACAGGCCATGCTCCTTGCACGAAATCGACTGATTCGGGTTCCTTCCGATTGCCGCTCCTTGACTATAGGTACGATTTTTTAGCTGTCAAAATCGCTTTTGTCTGGCTCGACGGACGGTCGTCGAATCCATAAGGTCCGACCTATTGGCTATAAGCAGGCAGGACGGTCTGACACCGTTTGCAATCGAGCCGCTGTGGAACTGCTCGCTGCGCACCCTGTATCGTGACGAACCGCTGAAATGTCCCCGACAGGAGAACGCAATGAGTTGGTCCGCCAAACAATACGTCGCTTTCGAAGATGAACGCACCCGCCCGGCCCGCGATCTGCTGGCAGCGATTCCCACGTCTGACGCGCGAACTGTGGTCGATATCGGTTGTGGTCCCGGTAACTCGACGGAGCTGCTGGTGCAGCGTTTTCCCGGGGCGAAAGTCAGCGGGCTGGACAGTTCGGCGGACATGATCGATGCAGCACGCAAGCGCTTGCCGCAGTTGCAGTTCGATGTGGCGGAGATTGATCAATGGGCGGATGAAGGCCCCTTCGATGTGATCTTCGCCAATGCCGTGTTGCAGTGGGTGCCGGATCACGCGACGTTGTTGCCGGCGTTGGCCAGCAAGTTGTCGGCCGGTGGCAGTCTGGCGATCCAGATGCCGGACAACCTCAATGAACCCTCCCACCGCTTGATGCGTGAAGTCGCCGCGAATGGCCCTTGGGCCAGCAAACTCGCGGGTGCAGCGGGCCAGCGTACCGACATGGCGAGCGCCGGCGATTATTTCTCGATGCTGCGGCCCCACTGTGCGCGGGTCGATGTGTGGCGCACTACCTATCACCATCAGCTAACTGGCGGAGCGGCGGGGGTGGTGGAGTGGTTCAAGGGCAGCGGGTTGATTCCGTTTTTGAGTCCGCTGACCGAGGCGGAAAAGGCGCAGTACCTGGAGCAGTATCTGGCGGAGGTTGAGAAGGCTTATCCGGCATTGGCGGATGGTTCGGTGCTGTTGCCATTTCCACGGTTATTCATTGTCGCGACTCGCTGAAATGAGCCGGACGTGTTGTTCGGCTGGAGATTTCGGGTGCGTTTTCGGACGGGCCCCTCACCCCAGCCCTCTCCCGAGGGAGAGGGAGCCGACCGGTGTTGTATTCGAAACCGGAGTTCGGCTCGATATTTCAGGTCGGCGTAACCCTAGAGAACAACTCGGTCAGTCCCCTCTCCCTCTGGGAGAGGGTTAGGGTGAGGGCTTCTGCACAGCCACCAACATCATCATCGGCCGTTCCCGCTCTTCCGCCAGTGCCGGTTGCGCCGCTACTTCAGCATCGCTCGGCCCCCATTCATTGACATGACGAATGGTAAACCCCGCATCGATCAGCGAATTGAGCAATGTCCCGACCGTACGATGCTGCTTGATCACGCCCTCGGCCAACCAGTTCGTAACCCGCTCACCCTCCAACTGATAGCTGTCCAGCGGCCAACGCTTGTTCCCTTCACCGTCAATCAACCAGCCCGGATTACGCGGCGCCATGAAGATTGGATGCTCAATGGAAAACACAAAGTGCGAACCCGGTTTCAGCGCCGCGTACAGGTGCGCAAACAGCCCCGGCAAATCTTTGATGTAATGCAGCGCCAGTGAGCTGTAGGCCAAATCAAAACTACAGGCGGACAGATCGAGCTGTTCCAGATCGGCGCGCTCATAACGAATATTCGCCGCCGTCGTGGTAGCCCGAGCCCGCTCCAGCATCTTCTCTGAGACATCCAGCCCCAACACACTCCCCGCGCCACTCTCAATGGCCCAACGGCTGAACCAGCCATAACCGCAGCCCAGATCCACCACATTCAAACCGTGCATGGATGGCAACAGCGTCTTGAGCGCAGGCCACTCCGGCGCCGCGTCGAGGCCGCCGATTGAACGGTTCATCTGGCTGTAACCCTGAAAAAACGCGGGATCGTCGTAAATGTTTTGCGTCATGGTGAAGGCTCTTTTGAGTTCTATCGTCAGCGGCAAAGTGGCCGCGATTGGAATCCCTCGAAAGTGATGGCGCGTATTCGTCGATGGCCGCGCAGGGGGAGGGTGGTGGCTGAAAGGGAAATGCTAGTCGGTCGAGAGGAAGGTGAAAATCGATGGAGTGTTGTGGATCTGTAATGTCAGAAAATTCTGCAAGGTTTTTGGCTGCTTAAACGCACTCGGTGGCCAGTGTTTATAAGCGCTCGGTGTTACGTCCTGATGCCTACAAATCCTTGCGCCGTTGCCTACCGCTACGCCAGAATCCGCCGGCTTGTGCGCTTGGAAGGCGGTCGGTAACTTGGTTCGCATCACTGATTTCCAGTGATCGGGTTTAGCAGCCACGCGTTTCCACCAAATCGTACAAGCGTCATTTAGCCAGGTTCTCCTGTGCTTAATGGTGGCTGTGCGCATGGCACCCTTGGGTGCGCCGGGATTTTGGTGGATTCGCCCGGTCTGCTAACTTGCGTACAGCCGCCACCCTTTCGTGTAGCAGCGGAATGGTCGTAGGCCTATTTTGGAATACACCAAATGTTCAAAGTAACGCCCAATCCGCCGGAAACCGATCCGGCATCCCCCTACGAATCACCCAACTCAAAGAAATTCCACGAAGCCGCCGAACGCGCCCTCGACCACTATCTCAGCCCCACGGCCAGAATCATGGGTTCCACCCACGAACCCGAACCGATGTACCTCGCCAACCCTGCCTACGACACCGAGTCTCTGCTGGCCAACGCCAGCGAAACACTCGGCTCGGCCACCACCATGCTCAACAACTTCGCCGCGCTGCTGGACACCTCACACCGCAAGACCGCACTCGGCATCGCGCAGGTTGTCATGTTGGGCGAATTGGCGGTGAATCAGGCACTGGATAAGGTTGTGCCGGCGGATTAACCCTAACGCTTTAAGAAGCCAAAGAAACCGGCCAATTAGCGCCGGTTTCTCGAGACTGCTAACTGGCAGCACGAACTCAGGCAAGTAGCCCGATGTTTTGGTCGATGCGTTGTTGAATGGTGCGCAAGGTTTCCTGGGTGATCACACCCGGATACAGACTTTCAGCCATGGTTGAGAATCGGCTAGCTACCACGCAAAATCTGTCAATGATGTCGGCGGCCGTAGCGGCATTTACTTCAGCCTCTACTGCAAGGTTGAGCAGGTTTTCTCTTCCAATTTCCAAGGCTTCACCCATCACGTCCATCTGGTGATAGCCTCCCGGCCCCTCGCAGAACGTGACGTCATAGGCCGGCGCTAATTTCCAGTCTCCGCCAGGCGACATGATGTAAGCAAAGTTCTTCGGATGGTCGTCTCGGTTGTTGAATGCGACATTGAAGACGACCCGCTCAAACGCTGCGGCTTTCTCTCGTACGTCATTGCTGCACTTATGAGTCGCACGCAGGAAGTTGACGTAGTCCAGCGCCCCGGGGGATCTGAAATCCGCACCGGTAAAGGCTGCAAGACTCTGCATGGGCACCCGCAAGTCGTTTTGTCGGTCAAAGCGTTTGGTGGCAAAAGCGGCCATTCCCTCAGACAGGCTGAAATAACGAGTGTCAGGAGTCTGGATACCGCACAAGCGTAAACATTCGGCATAGACCATTTCGATGGCGCACACCTCGGGATGTTCTTGCTGAGCCGGAAATTTCACCAACCAGGCTTCGAAACCGGGAGTGGCAGCCGTAGTAAAGGCATCAGTGTGCGGATCGCGATATACCAGCGCTTTTGGTCGGGCGCCCTGTGGAGAACCTCCGATCAGTAGTAGCTTCTGGAGAAGCTCTCCACCTTTACCTTTGAGTACTTCCTGCACTTCGGACGCGAGCAACTCGATGGGAACATGCAGTTGCGGTTCCAGCGCCTCGGGTGCAACAGGTTCAAACGACATGGCCCCCATGGCATTGTTGCCAATGTAGGCTAGCCGCTCCAAGGGGCCTATGCGCGCTGGGTTGAGGCCTCGACGTTTGAACAATCGGTCCATCAGCAACATGCCCCAGCCATCTGGCAGCGAGTCATAAACCGGCCCAGGCAGTCCCAACTGATGTGACGGGAAATCCCGGTTTAACCTGGCCCCCTGTAATGGAAGCCTCAAGGACGAGAGTTCCAGCCCTCTGTTTTTTGCCTCATCGCTGTACTCAAACATGACCTGCGGGCGACCGGTCAGGGCTTTCGTCGTAGCAAGTGTGCCCCACCGCCAACGTTCACCCCAGCCCGCGTAGTAGACGTCAACTTGTTCAAGCATTGTCGGCTTTCCTTTTGATGCGATGACGCTTGGCCGTTTTTTCGTAGCGAATGATATCGTCCAGAGTTTCGAGCCTTGGCAGAAACAACCCTTCGAGTTCCTTTTCGCGCCCGAGAACCATCGCCACTCGCACCATGTTGTCGAAACTCACATTACGACCGGCTTCAAGGTTTGACACCGTATTCGTCGCAATGCCCGCGCGAGCGGCCACGTCTGCCTGTGTCATCTCCAAAGCCAATCGTTCTGTGCGCAGGCGTTGGCAAATCCGTTTGACGATCTCGCTTGCGGTGGTGAGGCTTAAATCCAGCATGTCGTGTGTACCGTCGGCGTTCAGTTTTGATTCTCAGTACACAATATACTGTGGATTAAACCTAAAAATATCATTTAACTCACAGGAAAATGTAATTAGGTTTAATGCGTAGGATGAGCTCAGCACAGGTTGACGCGACAAGTTTCAACCCTGCTGCAAAACTTTCAAAGCCGCCGACGCCAAAAAGCCGGAGCGGCTTTTTTCTTCCGGGTGGTGCAACACATATTCGTCAATGCGGTTAAGCAAATGCCCCGGCAAAGTGATGTTGAGTTTCTGGGCTTTGCCCAAATACTTGAGCACATCGATATCCACCACGGCCCATGCACAACCGGCGTATTTCGGGTTGGCCACGTGCAGGCTCAGTTTGCTGGCCGCTGGAATGGGGGCGTCGTCGTCCGCCAGAATCTCGAAATGACCTTCGATGGCTTCGCGAGCCATGGCGACGGCATCGTCCAGATCCTCTCCGGCGGAAAAGCATCCAGGAATGTCCGGGACTTCTACACCCCAGGCGTGATGGTCATCGCCAATTGAAATCGCAATCGGGTAGAGCATATTCGTTGTCCTCCATGGCGCAACTGACTCAGAGAGTCAAAGCAGCGCCTGCTGCAAAATACTGATGGCCGTTTTCTTCAGCAGATCCTTTTTTGGATGTGGCACGGTGACCAGTCCTGGTTTGCTCGGATGCTTGAAGTGATGGTGACTTCCTTTGATCCTTACCAGATACCAACCGTCTGCGACGAGTTGGCCGATTAAAAAAACGGCTATTCACAACACCTCCCTGTGGTGTGCTTGGTGGGTACTATGCCCACTGGATTAATATGATCAACACTATAACCACCGGTCGGTAGTGGTCCTCTGACGGGCGGGGTCGCTTAGCGCAGTCTAGGTAAGGCAGAAGCGATGGTGAGGTGGGTGTGTTACCGGGTTTTGCTTATGTTCATGTGGCGATCTTCCGCTGCAAAATAATGGAACACATCTTTTTCTGACGTCACTGCTCGGGCTGCTAACGTTGAACTCTAATGGGCGAAGGTCATGACCCTCAACGAGCCTGTTGAAAGGAAATCACCTCTCGATATAGCCAGCGTAGTTATGCATGGAATTTGCCCATGTGATCGTCAGAAGGGAGTGAAACGGATGTCGACTCTAAAATTCAGCTATAGAGATGCAAAGGGCGATTTAAGTCAGCGGGAGTTGATTCAATGGTCAGAGAATTCGGTTTACATTCAAGGACGATCGGCCAGCGATACCTTTCCTAAAACCTATCGCAAGGATCGCATCATCGAAGTATTGCTTGGGGCTGAGCTGCTCTTAAAGGAGGCCGCTCCTCCTTCTCCGAGGCTTCAGCACGATCGAAAGCCACCGGCGCTCGTTGCTTCAGAAGCCGCTTCGCAAACGCCTGATCCGAAAATGTCACCGGGTAGGATCAATCAAATTCTTTTCACTGGGTTCGCAGCTGCACAACGGGCTGAGCTTGAGCAAAAGGCACTGGAATATGGGTTGAAGGTCATGAGTACGGCAGGCAAGACGCTGACGTTTCTTTGTTATGGTGAAAATGCGGGGCCAACCAAAGTTTCCAAGGCACTTGAGGCTGGAGCTTTCATCATCAACTCAGAGCAATTCTTGAATCTGATCACAACGGGAGAAATCCCCTGAAGTCATCACGTCGCTCAGCCTGCGCATTGAAACTGCACCAACCGCCGAATGCTTGTTACATGCAGCCAGCATCACCTCATTCTGCTTCTTGGTAGCTGCGGTCAGCACTTCACGGTAAACACGCTTTTTTTCATGGGATTTCGCATTACGGATGAAGTCTGCGAATGGGCTTGCGTACTCCCCTTTGAATCCGATTGTCATGGAATTGCCCCGTCATAGATCCCGAGCATGGGCACCATTTCGTGCCTCGCACGCTTCTCAAGGATTGTCGTTAGAGAGAACAAAAGCGTACAGGGGGAGAGCGCATCTTCAACTAGCGGAGTGTTTCTGAAAGGTTCCGAACTGCCCAATTGGCCAACCTCAAATCCCAGCCACAAAAAAACCGGCCCTATAGGCCGGTTTTTTCTATCCCTGCATCCCCCGTCAAAAAAACCAACGTGAGACCAATATTCGAGTGGAGCGGGTAGAGGGAATCGAACCCTCGTCGGAAGCTTGGGAAGCTACTGTTCTACCATTAAACTATACCCGCTCAGAGCGGCTGACTTTGTACCAGACTCGGCCACGGATTTGAAGTTTTTCTTTTACTCATGAACGCTTTGAATCACTGAAAACGGTCAATCGCGGGCGAGCACTGCGGTGAGAAAAGCAAAATCCCAGCCCGGCAGCCTCGCTCGCGACGACACCCTTTCAAATAGCCAATGCATGTTGATCCTGAACAAACGAGTAACGCGTTCGGCTGGTCTGCTGCGCCGGTTTCAGAAAGCCGAGCAAGGCGTTCTGGCTATCGCGGCACGCGGCCTTGTGTTCCATGTCGAGAAAATGCCCGGTGGCTTGCAGCGTGGTGAACGTGCTCTGCGCCACGTGGTTGCCGAACAGGCGTGCATCTTCGGCAGCGGTGTATTCGTCCCATTCGCCGTTTAGAAACAGCACCGGCACGTTGATCTTTTTCGCTGCATTCAGATAGCACTGCCGATCGCTGTGCAGCACGTCGCTGATGTGGAAGTGCATCTGCCCGTATTCGTGCTCGGCGAGGCTGCTGACGTGACGGTAGTTGAAGCGTTTGAACAGTGACGGCAGGTGTTTGCCGATGGTGTTGTTGACCAGATGGCCGACGCGGTCGCCGTCACGCTGGCCGAGGTAGTCGACGCCGCGTTCGAGGTAATCGAGCATGTGTGCGTTGATCACTGGCGAGAACGAACTGATCACCGCCCGTTCGATGCGCCGTGGCTGGTGGGCGAGGGCGACCAGGGTCGCGGCGCCGCCCCAGGAAAACGACAGCACGTGTTCGGCGGCGAAGTGGTCGATCAGCTCGAGCAGAATCTGCCCTTCGACGTCCTTCGTCAGATGTTTCTCGTGGCGGTTGTGGGCTTTTGACCGACCCGCGTAGGGCTGGTCGTAACAAACCACGTTGAATTGCGGGTGCAGGTTTTTCACAGTCTGTGCAAACGACGCAGTCGTGGCCATCGAGCCGTTGACCAGAATGATGGTCTTTTCTGCGGCGTCTGCGCGATAGAACTCCGTGTAAACCCGATACTGACCCTGTATATCCAGCACAGCGATTTCTGGCCTCATGTCATAAGACTCCTGGCAAGCAAGCGGGTATGCGCGCAAATAGAGATTGCACGAGCTTTGTGACAGGTAGGCATACGCCTGGAATTTACTTGGCCCATGTCGATCCATGACTGCGGTCGACGGGTATTGTTATTGGCGGGCAGTTTGTCGGCTGAGGCGAAGCCCTTGGGGCTTACGACCGGCAAAAAGTTTCTTAGAAGTATGTTGTGACTCGTCGGTCACAATCTGGCCGACGTCCTGATTCAAGCAGGGGAGTCGGGATCACGCAAGTGCCGTTGGTAAATTGTTCGACAACTTCTGCTGAGCGGTCGCCGGCTTAGAACAAATGGATCTCTTCGGTGCGCAAAGCGCGGTACTCGCCCGGTTTTAGCGCGTTATCGAGCAGCAGCGGGCCCATCGATTCGCGGTGCAGGCGCAGGACTTTGTTGTTGAAGAAACCAAACATCCGCTTCACCTGATGGTAGCGACCCTCGACGATGCTCAACCGCGCCGAGCGTGGACCGAGCAGCTCCAGTTGCGCTGGCTGCGTGGTCAGGTCTTCGAAGGCGAAGTAGATGCCCTCGGCAAAAGTGCTCGCATATTGCGCGCCAATCTCCTGCTCGGTCTCGACGTAGTAGACCTTCGGCAGTTTGGTCTTAGGTTGGGTCAGGCGTCGCGACCACGCGCCGTCGTTGGTGATCAGCATCAGACCGGTGGTGTTGAAGTCCAGGCGCCCGGCGATGTGCAGATCGTCCTTGTCCGGTTCATCGATCAGGTCGAGCACGGTCGGGTGTTGCGGATCGCGGGTGGCGCTGACGCAGCCCGGCGGCTTGTGCAGCATGAAGTAGCGCGCCGGTTTGCCGCTTTGCAGGACTTCGTCATCGACTTCGACACGGCTGAATTCCAGCACTTCGCTGTGCGGGTCGCTGACGACTTTTCCGTCAATCCGCACGCGTTTTTCCACCAGCAACAGGCGAACCTGCTGACGGTTGTAGCGGGGCAGGTTGCTGAGGAAACGGTCGACGCGCATGTTCAGTGTTCGATGAATGAAGGGGCGCGCATCTTACGGGATCGGCCGCTTGGCCGCTTGCAGTTGCGCCTCGACCTGCGCGCAACGCGGGCACAGGCAGGATTGGTTGCGCAGTTCTGGCGGCAGTGCTTCAAGCACGGCCGGGTCGATGCTGACGCCATAGCACCAGCATTCGCGGTCGGCGGTGCGCGGGTCGGCAAGGCTACAATCGTTGCGGGCGCCGCAGGCCGGGCAGTGGTCGGGTTTAACGTCGGAATCAGGCATAAGTCGAGTGAGGCATTTCCACGCAGGTGCGGTTGCGGCCGGTTTGTTTGGCTCGGTACATCGCATGATCGGCCCGCGACAGCAGGCTGTGCAAGGTGTCATCGCGTTGCAGGGTGGTGGCGCCGATGCTCACCGTCAGATGGAGGCGGTGGCCGTCGTAGGCATATTCGTGCTGTTCGACATGTTGGCGGATCTTCTCGGCAATTTTCTGACCGGTGTCGCCGTCGGTGTCCTTCAGCAACACGATAAATTCCTCACCGCCCCAGCGGCAGACAATGTCGGCGTGGCGCAGGCAACTTTGCAGGTCGCGGGCAAAACCGATCAACACCTGATCGCCGGCCATGTGCCCGTAGGTGTCGTTCAATACCTTGAAATGATCGAGGTCGAGCAGCAATGCCGTTAGCGGTTTGGTCTCGCGTTGCGCTTCGTGCAGGGCTTGTGCGGCAAGAATGTCGAAGCCACGGCGATTGGGCAGTTCGGTAAGACTGTCGAGAATGGCCTGCGCCTGGATTTTGCTTTGATAGCGCTTGATCACGCGATTGAGCAACGCCAGGACAATCAGCGTCACCAGCAGGCAGATCAGCAGATTCAGGTACAGCGACTGACGGATTTCACTCAACGCGCCGTCTTCGCGTTTATCGACGAATAGATACCAGTTCAGCTCCGGGATAAACCTCACATTGAGGAAATGGCCCTGGCCGTGGGCGGAATATTCGTAGCTGCCGCTGTGCGGTTTCGGCAACTGGCTGACCAGACTCTTCATGCTTTCCAGTTCACTCAGGCTCTGGCCAATGTGCGCGCCTTCCGGACCGCCTTCGGCGCCGGTCAACACCAGTCGGCCAAAGGTGTCGACGAAGTACACGCTGCGTTGATAGCGCTGTTGATACTTGTCGATCAGCTTGATCACGGCGTCCACGGTCAGACCGACACCCGCCGCACCGATGAAGCGGTTGTGGTAGTCGTAAACCTTGTAGTTGATGAAGAAGGTCAGGTTGTCCTTGTTGGCCAGATCCGGGTCGACGTTGATCTCGTACGGATCCTTCATGTCGCGCACACGGAAGTACCAGGCGTCGCGCGGTTCATCGACCTTGACCTGCTTGAGCACGCCTTTGGCGTGGTAGTAAGTGTGGCTGGCGTTGGAGACGAAAAACGCGGTGTAGGCGCCGTAGTGGGTCATGACCTCGTCGAGGTAACGAGTCATCTGCTCGGGATTCTGCTCGCCGTTGACCACCCAGTCGCGCATAAAGGTGTCCCGGGACATCATCGAGGAAATCAGGATCGGCCTGACGAGGTCTTTCTGAATTTCCGAGTAGACCGTGTCGGAGGTCAGCGGCAGTTCGGTGTTGACGATGTTGTCGCGGATCGACGCGCGGGAGGCGTAGTAGCTGAGCAACGACGTGGCAAGGAAACCGGCGCCGAGCAGGGCGATCAGCGTCAGAACCAGTGAGCGTTGCGAGTACAGGGGAGAACGAAGCGGCATGGCGGTTCCGTTGGCAGTGGCCCGATGGCATGCATTCTAGTGGGATGGCCGGGAAAAGACTGCGGGATTCATGCCTGAAATGGCGGGGGATATGACGTTGAGGGAATGTCAGAAGGATCGCTCCCTCAACCCAGCCCTCTCCCGGAGGGAGAGGGAGCTAGATTGTGGTGATTTCAAAACCTGAGTTCGCCTCGGTTTCACCGAATGACAACCACCTGACAAACACCTCGGTCAGTCCCCTCTCCCTCCGGGAGAGGGCTAGGGTGAGGGCTGGTTTCCGGATCAGCTCCGAGTTTTAAGATACGCCCGCCAGCCCCCCAAATGGCTGATGTCCCGCGCATCTTCCAGACCATACGGCTCACAAATAAACCCGCTCTCCCAACGCCCATCCGCCAGTTGCACCTTGCCCAATCCAAGCGGCGCCGGAATCCCGGTGAGGAACGAGCCCAACTCACTGCTCGGCAATTCCCACACCTCCACCGCAATCGCCACACCGCCATCCTTGACCCGCACCATCCCCGGCCGTAATGGCGGACCGCCGGCCAACGCGTGCAGTTGATAGTCCGGTGAGCTCAACGTCGATTCCAGCAACCGCCCACCTCGTTGGGTCAGTTGCCAGTTCAACGCCAACCCTTGCAGATGCGCGCCACACACCACGATGCGTGCACGATCATGGCGTGCAACGTTCGTGGGTGTCGGCAGGGTCGGGTCCTGCTGGCGCTGCATCGCATCCGCGAGACTCAACAGATATTGATCGGTAAACGCCCGGCCAAACAGCGTCACGCCCCACGGCAATTCATTGGCCATAAACCCGCTCGGCACGGCGACGGCGGCGTAGTCGAGCAGGTTCATGAAGTTGGTGTAGTAACCCAGTTCCGAGTTGCGCAATACGGGGTCGGCGTGCAGTTCGGCGAGTGTCACCGGGCGGCCAATGGTTGGCGTGAGCACACAGTCGAGGCCTTCGAGTGCTTGATCGCACAGCGCTTTCAAGGCTTGCAGCCGATACTGCGCGCGGAAGGTTTGCATGCCGGTCACCGCCGGTGCCTTGGCCAGCACGGCACGAATCACCGGCAGCACCGCTTCGGGATTGTGTTCCAGCAGTTCGCCGGCAACGCTGTAACGCTCGGCCACCCACGGCCCTTCATAGAGCAAACGCGCAGCTTCGAGGAACGGCGAAAGATCCAGCTCAACCGCTTCGCCACCCAAGGCCTTGAGCCGGTCAATGGCATCGCCGAACAGCAGTGGCCCTTCGACGCAACCGAAAAACTCCAGATCCTGTGCGCGCGGCACGCCGAAACGAAACGCCCGTGGCGCACCAAACGCCGAGCCGTCATTCCACGATGGATTGCGACGGCTGTACTCATCGCGCGGATCAGCTTTTGCCGTCAATGCCAGCAACTGACTGGCCTCACGCGCCGTCGCGGTAAACGTGGTCACGCAATCCAGCGTACGACACGCCGGCAGCACACCGGCGGAGGAGATCAGACCTTTGCTCGCCTTCAATCCGACCAGATTGTTCAGCGCCGCCGGCACTCGACCGGAGCCTGCGGTGTCGGTGCCCAAGGCAAAACTCGCCACGCCCAATGCCACCGCCAGCGACGAACCGGCGCTGGAGCCACCGGACGGATATTCCGTCAGCACGCTGTTCGGACAAGCGCCATACGGCGAGCGACTGCCATTGAGTCCCGTGGCAAATTGATCGAGATTGGTCTTGCCCAGCGGAATCGCCCCCAAGGCGATCAACTGCTCGACGATAGTCGCCGAGCGCTCCGGCACATAAGCAAAGTCCGGGCACGCGGCGGTGGTGGGAATGCCCGCCAGATCAATGTTGTCCTTGATCGCAAACGGCACGCCATACAGCGGCAGACTGTCGAGCTCGCGACCGTCGAGAGCGGCGAGATAGGGCTCCAGTTCTGCGACGCTGAGCAGGTGGATGAACAGGTGGTAATCCGGGTTCAGCGCGGCGGCTTTCTCGCGCAGTTTCGGCAGCAGTTGACGTGGTGTGGTGTCGCCATTGCGATAGGCCTGGCGCAGAACATCGAGTTGCAGATTCATGAGTTGATCCTTATCCAATTGGCTTCAGTCGAGTGCCAGCACCACGACCCGTTGTCCGGCACGCACCGCCGAACCGGGCTGCACGCGGATCTCGCGCACCACCCCGGCCATCGGCGCGAGCACCGGGATTTCCATCTTCATCGACTCGAGAATCACCAGCACATCGCCTGCTGCGACGCGACTGCCGGCCTCGACCTGCACCTGCCAGAGATTGCCGGCAATGTGGCTGTCGACGCTGTGTTCACCGTCGGCCAGCGACGCATCCTCAGTCAATTCCGCCACGGCTTCTTCGCTGTCGAAATGCGCCTGACCGCTGGCGATCCAGCGTTCGCGCTCGGCATTGAATGCGCCTTGTTGCTGAGCACGAAACGCGCTGATGCTCTCGGCTTCACGATTGAGAAACGTCTGATACTCGGCGAGGTTGAGCTGGCTGTGTTCGATGTTGAGATCGAAGCGGCCCAGCGGGAAATCGCGGCGGATGCGCAGCAGTTCTTCAGCGCTGACCGGGTAGAAACGAATCTGATCGAAGAAGCGCAGCAGCCACGGTTTACCATCGAACGCGGCGACTTCGCGGTAGCGATTCCACATCTGCAAAGTGCGCCCGACAAACTGATAACCGCCGGGGCCTTCCATGCCGTACACGCACATGTAGGCGCCGCCGATGCCTACCGAGTTTTCAGCGGTCCAGGTGCGCGCCGGGTTGTATTTGGTCGTGACCAGACGATGGCGCGGATCCAGCGGCGTGGCCACTGGCGCACCGAGGTACACGTCGCCAAGGCCCATCACCAGATAGCTGGCATCGAACACCGTGCGCTGCACTTCGTCGAGATTGGGCAGGTCGTTAATGCGACGGATGAACTCCAGATTGCTCGGGCACCACGGCGCGTCCTTGCGCACGGTGGTCATGTATTTCTCGATGGCCAACTGGCAGGCCGGGTCGTCCCACGACAACGGCAAATGCACGATGCGTGACGGTACTTTCAGGTCGTTGGCGGCGCACACCGCGTCCCATTCACCGGCGATTATGCCGAGCAGATCGGCGAGTGGCAGTTGCTCCGGCTGGTAGTGGATTTGCAATGAGCGAATGCCGGGGGGGAGGTCGATCACGCCGTGCAGGGATTTGTGTTCCAGCGCTTGCATGAGGGCGTGGGCGCGGAAGCGCAGAACAAGATTGAGTTCAGGCTCGCCGATTTCCAGGAGTAAATGGGTGTCGCCAGAAACCCGCGCAACAAGCCGCCGATCCCCCTGACCCAAATCCAGCACTACAGGTGACATCAAACCCTGTGGGAGCGAGCCTGCTCGCGAATGCGGTGGATCAATCAATTCTGATGTGTCTGAAATATCGCCTTCGCGAGCAGGCTCGCTCCCACAGGGGAGATCCCATTTCAGGGCGAGATCGCGTGCGGTCTTGAGGTCGACGGGGATGAATTGGATTTTATCGCCGGCCTTGAGCTGCCCCAGTTGCCACAGATCCGCTTCAATCACCGTCACCGGGCACACGAACCCGCCAAGGCTCGGGCCGTCCTGCCCGAGGATCACCGGCATGTCACCGGTAAAATCCACCGCGCCGATGGCATACGGATTGTCGTGAATATTCGACGGATGCAACCCGGCCTCGCCACCGTCGGCCCGCACCCATTCCGGCTTCGGCCCAATCAGCCGTACACCGGTGCGGCTGGAATTGAAATGCACTTCCCACTGGGTTTCAAAAAAAGTGCCGATGTAATTTTCGGTGAAATATTCCGGCGCAGCGTGCGGGCCGTAAATCACCCGAATCTGCCGCACCGCCGGCAACTTGAAAATGTGCTGGAGTGCCAGTTGTTGACCGCTGCTACGGTCGGCCAGCGCAGGCACATGCAACACATCCCCGGCACGCAACGCCCGACCACCATGCCCACCAAACTGGCCGAGGGTGAAAGTGCTTTTGCTGCCCAGATAATCCGGCACCTGCAAACCGCCGCGCAGGCACAGATAACTGCGTGCCCCGGCGCCGCTGATGCTGCCCAGATGCAACGTCGCACCCGCCGGGATCAGCAGGGCGGTATTCATCGGCACGCTTGCACCTTCAAGCGTCAGGGCAATCGGCGCGCCGGTCACCGCGACCACCGCTTCACAATTGAAGCGCAACAAAGGTCCGCTCATGGTGATTTCCAGCGCCGCCGCACCTTCAGCATTGCCAAGCAAGCGATTGCCCAGGCGCAGCGCGCGACTGTCCATCGGCCCCGACGGCGGCACACCAACGGCCCAATAACCGAGGCGGCCGGGATAGTCCTGCACGCTGGTTTGTGTGCCGGCGCTGAGCACTTCGAAAGTGTTGGCGCGATAAACCAGACTTTCCAGGCAACGGGTCCACGGTTCACCGCTGGCGAACGGCGTGTCGAGGAGAATCTGCCGCAGGTAATCGCGGTTGGTTTCCACGCCATACAACAGACTCTCGCGCAGCGCTTGATGCAACTCGGCACGCGCCTGTTCGCGAGTCGGCGCCCAGGTGATGACCTTGGCGATCATCGGATCGAAATACGGCGGGATCTCGCAGCCGGCCTCGACCCAGGTATCGATGCGCAGTTGAATGCCGTTGGCCGGTGGAAATTCCACTGCCGTCAGCAAGCCCGGGCTGGGCTGAAAATCGCGCCCTGGATCCTCCGCGTACAACCGCGCCTGAATCGCATGGCCCTCGGGGTTCAGCTCACGATACAAGTCGCTCAGCGGCGGCAAATCTCCCGCCGCCAGCTCAACCATCCAGCGCACCAGATCGACGCTCCAGACCTGTTCGGTGACGCCATGCTCCACCTGCAAGCGCGTGTTCATTTCGAGAAAATAGAAGCGTTGCGCCTCGCTGTCGAAAACGAATTCCACTGTGCCGGCGCTGCGATAATTCACCGCTTTCGCCAGTTTGATCGCTGCCGCGCACAGCTCATCGGCCATGCCGTCCGGCAGGTTCGGCGCCGGGGTTTCTTCGAGGACTTTCTGATTGCGCCGCTGCACCGAGCAGTCGCGCACGCCGAGGGCGATGACCTCACCGCGACCGTCACCGAACACCTGCACTTCCAGGTGCCGGGCGCGCTGGATGTACTTCTCGATAAACACACCGGCGTCGCTGAAGTTGTTCTGGCCGAGACGTTTTACCGCTTCAAACGATTCGCTTAATTCAATGGCGCATCGGCATACACGCATGCCGATGCCGCCACCGCCGGCGGTGCTTTTCAGCATGACCGGGTAGCCGACCTGTTCGCCGGCAATCAGCGCGGCGTCGAGGCTGTCGAGCAGTTCGGTGCCTTCGAGCATCGGTACGCCGTGTTGTTTGGCGAGGGCGCGGGCGGTGTGCTTGAGGCCGAACACGCGCAGTTGTTCGGGCGTTGGACCGATGAAGGCGATGTTGTGCGTTTCGCAGGCTTCGGCGAACGCGGCGTTCTCTGACAGAAAACCGTAGCCGGGATGGATCGCCGTGGCGCCGCTTTGTTTGGCAATGGCGAGGATCTTTTCGACGGCCAGATAAGTGCCGGCGGCGGCGCCTTCACCGAGGCTGTGGGCTTCATCGGCGTGCAGGATGTGCAGGCTGGCGACGTCGGATTCGGAATACACGGCCACGCCTTTCACCTGCAAAGATTCAAGGGTGCGCAGGATGCGGCAGGCGATGGCGCCACGGTTGGCGATGAGGACTTTTTCGAACATGGCATAACCCCTGAAGGGGGAGCGGGCCGTCCCGCTGTTTTTCGACAGACATCCGGGCCGTCCCGGATGAAAAACACACTTCAGAACACCACCGATCCCCTGTAGGAGTGAGCCTGTTCGCGATAGCGTCGGATCGGTCAAAACTCATGTACCTGACACACCGCTATCGCGAGCAGGCTCACTCCTACAGTTTGATCTGTGGTGGTTTCACTTTTTCAAGCACTGCCCGGAGCGCGCCTGGCACAGGGCGAAAAGCCAACGGCGCAACCGGCTGATTTTCAGTTCCATACCAGCAGCTCCGCAGGTGTCGGGTTGTAGGCGTTGCACGGGTTGTTCAACTGCGGGCAGTTGGAAATCAGCACGATTACATCCATCTCCGCACGCAAGTCGACGTACTTGCCCGGCGCCGAAATCCCGTCCTCGAACGTCAGTCCGCCGTCCGCCGTGACCGGCACATTCATGAAGAAATTGATGTTCGGCCCGATGTCGCCTTTGCCCAGTCGGCCGTCATGGGCGCAGGCGCGCAGGTAGTTGTCGCGGCAGCTGTGCATGTAGCGTTTCTCCAAGGCGTAACGCACGGTGTTGCTCTCCTGCGCGCAGGCACCGCCGAGGGTGTCGTGGCGCCCGCAGGTGTCGGCGACGATGGTCAGCATTGCGTGGCCGAGGTTGGAATACAGCACGCTGCCGGTGCTCAGGTAGACGCTGTTCTGCCGGCGCAAAGTGCGCTGCACGTCGTAGCGTTCCTTGGGATTGGCGAGGCTGTAGAACAAGGTATCGACCGCTTGATTGCCTTCCAGGTCGAGAATGCGCAGCGTCTGCCCAGCCTTGACCTCCATCAGCCAGGGTTCCCCGGCCGGGATCGTGGCGCGGTACACCGCTGTGTCGGGTTGGTTTTGCGAAGTGGCGATAGCAACTGACATGACAGCGATCCTCAGGCGAACAAACGGTCGGTGTTGATAAAGCCGCGCTCATTTTCCGGGCGCGAGTTGCGGCAGTGTTCGGCGACGCTGGCGTCGGCGTTCATCCAGCTCAGCTTCAGTGGTTTCGGTGCGTATTCCGGCGACGGGTCCATTGGATGTTGCAGCGCGGTGAGCACCACCAGCGTGTCCATCGGCGCGTACAATTCGATGTAGTCGCCAGCCTTGGAGTTGCCCTCGACGAAGTGGAAACACCCGGCCTCATCGACGTTCACACGGCTGAACAGATTGAGCGTCATCAGCAGATCCGACAGGCCCAGCCCCCACTTGCCGAGCTCCACCAGCAGGTTGTCGGTGCCGTTGCGGAAGAAGCCGTTGCGCAGTTCCTGATAGCGGCCCTGACCGTACTTCTGCGCGACTTCTTCGGCGCAGAGCACACCGCCGAGGCTGTCGCTCCAGCCGCAGGTGTCAGCAGTGATTGCAGCCAGCACGCGGCCCATGTCCGAGTACAGGCAATGGCCACTGGTGAGCTTGGCGGTGTGTTGGCATTTGAGGCTGTCGGGCAGGTTCAGCCGCTCGGTTTTTTCATTGGCGTTGAGCAAGGTCAGGCTGACGTTGGCGCCGCCGCGCAGATCGGTCAGGCGCAGCAATTGGCCGCGCTTCAACACGAAGGAACGGTGGCCGCCGCCGGGGAGCATTTCTTCGGCAAACGGTGGGAACAGTTGAGTCGAATCGGTCATCGGCTTATTCATTGAAGAAGTCCTCTCAAGCGGTGCGAAGGGCGCCTGCAAGTGGCAACGGCAGGGCGTCGACGGCGGCGCGTTGGGCGCGGCGGTCGCTGTTCAAAGGGATGTCGTAGGTGATGCGCGCGCCATAGGCGCCGGGGGCGTGCGGGTCGAGGCGAACCTTGTCGAACACCAGCAGACGCGTGCCGAGGCTGAAGCCTTCGGACAGGTCATGGGTGACCATGAACACGGTCAGTTTGGTCTCGCGCCACAGCTCCAGCAGCAACGCGTGCATGTCTTTGCGGATGCCCGGATCGAGCGCGCCGAACGGTTCGTCGAGCAGCAACACCCGTGGTTTCATAATCAGCGCCTGGGCAATCGCCAGCCGTTGCTGCATACCGCCGGACAACTGTGCCGGGTACTTGTCCAGCGCATGACCGAGGCCGACTTTGTGCAGTAGCGCCGCCGCCTGTTCGCGCGCCTCACGTTTGGCGCTGCCGAACAACCGCCCCAGCAACGGCGCACGCGGCAATTCAAGGCCGAGGGCGACGTTGTCCAGAACGCTCAAATGCGGGAATACCGAGTAGCGCTGGAACACCACGCCACGGCTGGCATCCGGCTCGCTGGCCAGCGCTTGACCGTCGAGCAGAATCTCGCCGCGACTCGCCGTTTCCTGGCCGAGCAGCAGGCGCAGAAACGTCGATTTGCCGCAACCGGATGCGCCGACCAAGGTGCAAAACTCACCTTCGTTGACGTTCAGGTTCAAGCCTTCCAGCACCACTTGATCGGCGTATTGCTGCCAGACGTTTTTTACCGTGATGAAGCTCATTTGGCCGCCCCCTCATACCAAGGGAAGGCGCGACGAGTCAGGTATTTCAGGCCCCAATCCATCAGCCAGGCGAGGAGGGTGATCCACACCACATACGGCAGAATCACGTCCATCGCCAGATAACGCCGGACCAGAAAAATCCGGTAGCCGAGGCCGTCGGTGGAGGCGATCGCTTCGGCGGCAATCAGGAACAGCCACGCCGAACCGAGCATCAACCGCAACGAGATCAGCAAGCGTGGCAGCAGTTGCGGCAGCACCACACGCAGCATCAGCGTCCAGGTCGAGGCGCCGAGGGTCTGCGCCTTGATCAGCAGTTCGACCGGTATTTCCCGGGCGCGTTGTTCCAGATCGCGAGCGAGCGCCGGGGTGATGCCGATGACGATCAGCATCACCTTCGACAACTCGCCCAGACCGAAAACAATGAACAGAATCGGCAGGATCGCCAGCGGTGGCACCATCGACAGCACCGTCAGCAGCGGCGACAAAGGCGCGCCGAACAGCGGCAGCGTGCCGGCGGCGATGCCCAGGCACAGCCCGGCCAGAGCGGCGATGCCGAGGCCGATGGCCAGACGCCGCAGACTCGACGCGGTGTCCTGCCACAACAGGTAGTCACCGGTGCGGCTGTCGGCATTCAAAGCCAGGCGTTTTACCGCGTCGCTCATCTGCACGGCGCTGGGCAGCAGTTTGTCGTTGGGGTTGTCCGCGAGGCGCTCGGCCGAGCCCATGAAGTAGGCGAACAGCAGCAAAGCGAACGGCAGGATCACCAACAGCAGGCGACTGGGGCGATCCGGGTGGCGATTGATCAGGCGCATGGCCAAATCCTCCGTGGCTTACAGCTTGGCGTCGGCGGCCATCTGCACGTAGGTCGGATCGAAACGCAGCTTGAGGTTGCCGGTATCGCCACTGGTCACGCCGTTGGCGAAGGCCATGCCGACCGCGCTGGTGTCTTTCGCGCCTTCACCCAGCAAGCCGTGCTGGAAGGAGAACTCGGCGACCTTGCGCATGGTTTCCGGTAGCTGTTTGCTGGTGGCGAAGTTCAGCGCTTCGCTTGGCGTGGCGAACAGTTTGGTGGTGTCGAGTTGTGCCTGGAATCCAGCGAGGTCGGTGCCCGAAGCTTTGGCCATATGCTCCAGCGCAGCCTTGCTCGCGGCGGTTTTGGCGTTCATCAGTTCGACCACTTCGAACCACGCGCCGGTCAGCGCTTTGCCCAGCGCCGGGTTGTCTTTGAGGGTGGCGCTGTTGACCACCATCATGTCCATGATCTCGCCGGGAATCTGGCTGGAATTGAACACCTCGGTCACACCCGGTTTGGCCTTGATGTCCGAGAGCATCGGGTTCCAAGTAGTGACGGCGTTGACCTGTTCGGTGTTGAAAGCGGCGGAGATATCGGCGTCGGAAGTGTTGATCACTTTCAGGTCTTTCTCGGTCAGGTCGACCGAGTCCAGCGCGCGGGCCAGCAGGTAGTGCGAGACCGACAGTTCGACCAGGTTGACGTCCATGCCCTTGAGATCGGCGACTTTCTTGCCGTCGCCCTTGAGGACGATGCCGTCGTTGCCGTTGGAGAAGTCGCTGACGATCAGCGCGGTGCTGTCGACGCCGCCCGCCGCCGGAATGGTCAGCGCGTCCATGTTGGTCATGGTGCAGCCGTCGAACTGGCCGGCGGTGTACTGGTTGATCGATTCGACGTAGTCGTTGAGCTGCACGACGTCGATCTTGATCCCGTACTTCTTCGCCCATTTGTCGACGATGCCCTGGCTGCCGGCGTATTCCCATGGCATCCAGCCGGCGTAAATCGTCCAGCAGACGCTGAAGTGGTCTTTCTGGGCGGCGGGGGATTGGGTACTGATGAGCGCGGCGAAGGCGGCGGCGAGCAGGGCGGGCAAACGTAGTCGGGTCATGGTGGCTTCTCCAGTTGATCAAGGGCGGACAGGAAGGCAACGCGGCACCGCGAACGGTGGCTTGTCTCCCGGGCTTTTGTCCCGCCGTGTAACCTCAACTGGAGGTCGCCAACTCTCGGACCAGCCACTCGCGATTGCGAGCCGGAACCCTAGTCAGCCATTGCAAATTGTGGTGCCGCGAACCTGTGATGACTCCTGCACGGGTTTGCTAAAGCGAGAGGCGTGCCAAGTGGCGTCAGGCGCTCTGGCACGGGCGCGTGGGTGGCATCGATTTGCAGGTGAGGGCGATGTGGCGCTTTGTGTTGGTGCGCGGCTGCACCGTGATGCAGCGTATCAGCCGCTGATCCGATGGTTTTGGGTTGTTGGCACTCGGCATGGCTTTGCCAGTCAAAACAGATGTCAGCCGGTCTGTGCCGACTGCTGTCGCGGGTCTTTCAGGAGGCCGCCATGCTTATTCAGAAAACGTTGCGACGAGCGCTGCTGGGAGCGGTGCTCGGTTTGGGTCTGTCCGGTTGTTATTACTACGCCGGACCCTACGGCGGTTACCCCGCTACTTACTACTCTCCCGGCTATTACTCACCTTATTCCTACGGCAGTTATTACGGCCCGCGCTACTACGGCGGCGCGCGTTATTACTACGGTGGCTACGGGTATCGAGGCGGTTACGGACGGGGTTATCACGGCGGCGGATATCACGGTGGCCACCATTAATCAGCGGCTGAATGACAGCGTTTTTGCGGATGAACAAGGTTTCATCAATCACTTGTTTCAACTTGTTACGGGAACGCACCAGATGCCAAAAGCGCTGTCTGATTTTTCGACAGTCACCGATTAAATGACTGTCGCCTGCCAGCGTCGCTGGTGTGGCCAACCCGCGGTCCAGGAGGCCGCCATGTATAGACGAATTCTTCTACTTGCTGCGTTGATGTTTTCCGTTGCCGGTTGCGTCCCGTACTCCTACGCGGACTCGTATTACAGCTCAGAGGTCTACACATCACCTGCACCGGCCTATTACAACACGGGTGGCACGTATTACAACGGTGGCAGCAGGTATTACGCGCAGCCACGCTACTACCAGCCAGCCCCGCGGTACTACCAGCAACCGCGCTATTACCAATCGGCGCCGCGTTACTATCAACCGGCTCCACGTTATTACGAAAGCCGTCGCTGGCACGGCAATGATCGCGGGCGTTGGGATGGTCATCGTCGCGGCGGTTGGGATAACGATCACCGCGGTCGTGGCAACTATGACCGACACAGCGGACGTGGCGACCACAATGGACGTGGCAACCGCTGGTAAATCCACGCAAATGAAAGCGGCGCTATTAGCGCCGTTTTTTTATGCCCGTCGAAAAAGTCGTCCCGTTAGCCATCTCCTAGGGCATTCCCAGACGCTTCCTACAGTTTCATTTCCTTGCATTTGTTAGCGTTTGTTCCTGCCGATCGAGGTGAGCAAAACTCAGTTCAATAGCGGCGAATAAAAGGACGATGCCGCTATGAAGCTTCTTGTGATTCACCAAAACTTTCCGGGCCAGTTCCGTCACCTGGTGCTGGCGGCGATTGACAGGCGTTATGAGGTTTTGGCGATAGGTCGGGATACGGCGCCGGGTATCGCAGAGGTGAAAATATATCGATACCGCGCTGCCAGCAGAGCCGCGGGCGATATTCACCCCTATCTGGCCCGTTACGAACAAGCGGTGACTGATGGACAGAAGGTTTTTGAAATTCTGAGCCGACTGAAACATTCGGGTTATCGGCCGGACGTGATTCTCGCTCATCCCGGATGGGGGGAAACGCTCTTCGTCAAGGATGTCTATCCTGACACGCCGCTTATTCACTATTGCGAATATTACTATCGAGCGCAGGGCGCGGACTCTGGGTTCGACCCTGAATTCCCGCGAGCCACAAGAGAGTCATCAAGGCTGCGAGTGCTCAATTCGCTGCATCTTTTGAATCTCGAACAATGTGACATTGCCATTGCGCCTACGCGGTGGCAGCGCAATCTGTTTCCGGCCGCTTATCAGTCGACCATTCGGGTTATTCACGAGGGCGTCATTCAAAGTTCTTGCTTGGCGAAAGTTGGGGCCGTCAGGTTGCCCAATGGCGTCGAGCTGAGAGCCGGGCAGCCGATCGTTACTTATGTCGCGAGGAATCTTGAGCCTTATCGCGGGTTTCACAGTTTTATGCGAGCGATCCCGCATATTCAGGCTGAGTGTCCCCATGCGCAGATAATCGTAGTGGGCGGTGATGACGTCAGTTATGGGTGTAAGCCGGTTGGCTATGCAAATTGGCGCAGCAGGATGGAGGCAGAGGTAAGTTTCGATCATTCCACCGTCCATTTTACAGGGAAGCTTCCTTACCAGACTTACCGGGCAGTTCTGGACTGTTCAAAGGCTCATGTTTATTTGACGTATCCGTTTGTTATGTCGTGGTCGTTACTGGAGGCGATGTCGGCTGGGTGCGTGGTAGTAGCGTCGGATACGGCTCCGGTAAGGGAGGTGATCGTCGATGGTCACAATGGAATGCTGGTGGATTTCTTCGATCATCACGGTATCGCCAAACGTATTACCAAGGTTCTTGATTCTGTTGATGAGTACGACAGCCTGCGCAGCGCCGCGAAGTTGACGGCGAGCAGATTTGATGTGGAGTACGGCACGACACAATACTTTGAGGTATTTGAAAGCGCGACGTCCGGGCATCTGAAGAAACAGCCTGCTCCTCAGTTTGACAGGGAGATTTGAAATGCTCCGGATGTCGCGTAAGCAATGGGTTAAATGGTTTAAGAAGTTGTTGAAGTATGGCTTGTTTGTTTGTGTCTGTTATTGCGTGGTGGATTTTTATATCCGTGAAGAACAAGTCGCCGAGGCGATGGCAGTCTATTACGCGGATCAGGAGGCCTGTCAAAAGAAGCTGGCGAGCATGAAGCAGGTGCCCATACTGGGCGGCAGCTATGTGGATAAGACTCTGGTGCCGGAGTTTTATGTGGGCATGCCTGAACTGGCGAATAAGAAAGCGTGTCTGGCCAATACGCTCAAGGGGCATTTCTGGTGGACCGGGACGGGTTTGCACCGGTACCAGGATCAGAGCCTGAAGTCGATTCCTGAAAGTTGGCGTCTTTATAAATTGACCGCCGGGCTTTATACAAGAAAAGAGACTAGCGAGCCCCATGAACGGGGCTATCGGCACGTCAACTGGCCGGATGAGTTGATTGTGAAGTTGAAAAATTATCCGGGGTTAGAGATTTGGCTGGATGCTCCGCCGCCGCATTTCAAGAATGTGGATTCCGTCAGAACGTTTGTCATTACTGGCTGGCCGCGGCGTGATGGCATCCCTCGGTTGATAGGCTGTGACGGTTTGATTCGCCCGGCTTCCGAAGAACAACTGACTGACGAGAAATTGGCAAGGCTCAGCAGAGCAGAATTGGAAAATCTGGATTTTGGCAAGTTGAACTTTTTCTGCACTGTCAATCTGGATAGCTTTGACTTTGCTGGGGGGCACGGCAGCGTAGACCTCGGTCTATCGTCATTACGCGAAGCACCTGAGATGCTCAAGTTTCTCAGTGATTATCTTTCACGCTCAGTTATTACAAGGAAGTAACGATGAGTTATGTTTTTAGCGATATGGAAAAAACAGCGATCTTTAACGCAGCCAATATTTGCAAAGGTATGAGGCTTCTCTCAAAAAAAATTGAGTACGAGGCACTGGGAATGGCGGGGGCTAGCTGCGCTCCCCTGTATCAAAAACTATTCGAGATTATTGGCGGAAGAGTTTCCGACGTTACCGCTGTCGATAAAGAGGCTGGAAAAATTCTGAAAAGCGCCAGGCTCTGGCTTGCCGTGGCCATTGATGCCAACGGTGGAAACGGTGGAAACGGTGCCTACTCCGCCCTGATTCGCGGCTACACCTCGCGGCAAGGTGAACTGAGATTGAATAAAATTTTCAGTGAAAACCTGATGCAGCTGTCATCCAATCAGGTCGCCGTCAATTTCATCAATACCTTGATCGACGGATCCCTCGCGGGTCGGCTGGCACCCTGGACGGTTCCATCCATCAGCCAGATTGCAGAGATTGATGCCAGTGCGATCGGCAAGGCACTGTTTAGTGAGGCTTGCGGAGAGAAGGATACAGCCGTGAGCCATAACGCCGGCTGGTCAGGGACAGTCGGATTCAGCCTGTTGGGTGGAGCGCCGCCCTATGAAACCTGGAGATTGATCTCCGCTGGTGATTCGCAAGGGGAAGATGGCGGCACGCCGACTCAAGCAAAAGCCAACAGGCTCGATGACTATAAAAATATCCTGTTCGCCATCGATTCCTACAGCGTCGGATTGCGAGCGGCGATCAGCAATTTCGGCGTCAACCCATTGCAAAGCCTGCTTTCCGTCGTGCCAGAGCAAATCAATATCGCGCTCGCCAGTGGCAGCCTCAATCCGCTGATTCAGCATGTCGTTCAAGGCACGTCTGTTTCCGCCGTAGTCGACCTGATATTGCGCTATGGCCAGAATGAATTCCTGGACATGTTCAAGCGCACCTACGACCGCGATTCAGCAGCGCCAGCTACCACCGATGAAACCTTCGCCACCAACGCTTACGCATTCTTCTCGGCATTTTCACCAGAGCAGTCCCAAAGCATCGTCACCCGTTCGATAGGCGAATACGGAAACGCCAATTCATGGGCAAAACTGGCTGGCGAGTCGACACCCATCGGCCTTTCGTTGCGCAATTCCCTGAAGCAACTCAGTGAAATCGTCATTGAGCGAGCTGACGGTTACCCCGGACGCGAACTGGAACTCTACGATCCGCTGACCGGCGAAGGTTTCATCACCGCGCAATGGCTTGCCGATCGTGCGCAGATGTTGGCCCGGTTGATTGCTCGAACTCAGGGCTCGTTTGGAGAACACTCGCTGCAGAAGTTTTCCTACGTCGATCTCGCCTCAGCCAAACAGGTGCCAATGACGACCGGTGTGTTGAACCCGCTGGTCATGTTCGGCGATGACGGCTCGCGGTCTTTCGCGGGCGGTACGAACACTGATCATCTGTATGGCGGCGCGGGCAATGACACGATCAACGGGCTGGCAGGTCACGATGTCATCGAGGGTGGGGGCGGCAACGATTTGCTTGGCGGAGGCGACGGCAATGATGCGCTGTACGGAATGGCCGGTGATGATGTTTTGCGCGGAGGAAAGGGTAACGACTCTTTGATCGGTGGCGAAGGCAGCGACCGCTATGAGTTTTCCAGCGGTGATGGCATCGATGAGATCTTCGACGCCAACGCCAATGGGCAGCTGTGGATCAACGGCGCGCCGATTCCTTCACTCAAACGTCGCGCCCCTTTGAGCAATATCTGGTGGACCGAGGATCAGGCCATCACCCTGACCCTCATCGAAGAACTCAGCGAACCCACGCTCAATATCAAATATGGCCTGAACGATCTCGTCGTTATCAAGAACTTCCGCCCCGGGATGCTTGGCATCCGACTTCCCGAATACCAAGGCCATACGGTCTCTGCTCCCGATCTGGTTCTCCAGGGCGATTGGAAAGCGAAAGATATCGAGCCCAATGTTCCCGGTGATCAGTTCTCATACGATGAGTTGGGCAACGCCTTGCTATTGCCCAACGTAAAACAGAGAAACAAAGCCGATGTGCTTTACGGCTCTGCAAAAGACAACGTCATTCTCGGACTTGGTGGAGCAGACCGATTATTCGGCAAGGACGGAAACGATCAGTTGTTTGGCGATAAACAGATGACGCTCGAAAAGGCCATGGCCGCTGGCGACTCTAAAGGGAAAACAGCTCGAGGCGATTGGCTTGATGGCGGTGCTGGTCACGATTTGCTCATCGGTACGGCATCCCAGGACGTGCTTCTGGGCGGTAACGATCGGGATACGCTGATTGGAGGTGCGGGAGATGACATCTTATCAGGCGATGAAACGACCGGCGCGCTAGAGCAGAAATGGGGATTCAAACGCGTCGAAGTGCTTATAGACGGTGGTGTCACCAGTCACCGAACTGTCTTTTCAAAGGCCTCCTTTAATAGTTCGACGCAGGGCGATAACGATGTTCTCTACGGCCAGGGCGGCCGCGATGTTCTCAATGGTGGATGGGGCGACGATCTGCTTGATGGCGGAACTGAAGATGATCTTCTTGGAGGGGATGGCGGGAATGACACCCTGGCCGGAGGAAGTGGTAACGACACATTAATGGGAGACAACCTCGATTGGGGCGGTGGCCTGCAAAGCAAACACCATGGCAACGATGTATTGGACGGTGGCAGTGGCGATGATTGGCTCGCTGGTAACGGTGGAGCCGATGCGATTTATGGTGGCTCAGGCAATGACACTCTCCACGGGGATGACGATGTACTGAACGGCGTTGCCGGTGACGCCGCCCACTTTTTTGCAAATGACCTGCTGGACGGTGGTGCGGGAGACGACAAACTTTTGGGCGGCGGGGCGAATGATCTGCTGTTCGGAGGTGAAGGTAACGACGCGCTGGCCGGGGATTATGCGGAGCATCCAATACGGTACCACGGCAATGATTTACTTGATGGTGGAGCGGGCGATGACACACTTCAGGGAATGGGTGGCTCCGATACCCTGATCGGTGGGGCAGGAGCTGACGCGCTGGATGGCGATGTGTCCAACCTGCAGTCAGGTGGAATCAACAATGATTACCTTCAAGGCGATGAAGGAAACGATACCCTTCTGGGAGGCTTGGGCGCCGACACGCTTTATGGCGGCGCAGATGATGACATTTTATCCGGCGACTACGAGCAGACAGCCGAAGCCGAACATGGCGCAGATTATCTGGACGGTGGTTCAGGCAACGATACCTTGCTGGGCGGTGGTGGCAACGACACGTTGTTGGGCGGGGAGGGTGTAGACCACCTTCGCGGCGATTCCGGCAATAACGTTTTTGATGGCGGGGCCGGTAACGATGTGATGGAGGGCCATGACGGCGCTGATGTTTACTATTTCGGGGTGGGTGATGGTCTTGACGTTATCACCGATTCAGGTGGCAGCAATATCATCAAATTCGGGGCGGGGTTTTCTGCGCAAAGTCTAAAAGCCGACATCATTGATGTTTCCGTAGGCCGGGTATTGCGGGTGTTCAATGGCGAGGGTGACGCCATCCTTATCCGGAATTATGAAGAGTGGAAGAATTCAACGTTCACATTTAGCGATGGTGTCATTCTCGGCTATCAAGAAGTCATGAAAAAAACGCTGCCAGCTGTAGAAGTCAGCGAGCCGCCGGCAGGGGATGTGCTGGCCAAAGAAGAAGATAAAGACATCATTGCAGACGAAGCCCCGGTTGCTGTTCCGGACCAATCAGGGATCGTTGTTCCTGGTGAGGAACGAAGTAATGCCATTGATCATAATGTTGGCTGGACCGACAGGTTCCTGGCGGAGCTCAATGCAAAGCGCTCCGCAAGCAGGCATTTAACAGGCTTTACCTTGAGCAAACCAGGTGTTTGGATTCGGAGCTATATAGCCACCAGCGATACGGGATATATCACCCACACTGACGTGGTAAATGAAAGCACCGAAACGGGTACATTGTCTGAAACACCTCAATGGATGGGGCCTGCCACTGGTGACGCGGTATTTAGCGAAAGACAGACAAACTCTACATCCCAATCCAGTTTTCGAGAGGTAAAGAAAGAGGGCATTACGGCGCCGTCATCGCTGAAACCGCATTATTTTCGATCTGGCACTGCCAGCGGTTTTTCATTCAAAATCGGCGACGTAATTATCGCGGATAGAAAAGATTCAGGCGCTATTGAAGGGTGGTACGTCTATCCCGCTGAAAGTTTCGCGGCGGACGAAACTGTCCGCAGGGAATTTCGGCGGGATGTCACAACTGAAACGGTCAAACATAAAGTTGTCCACGGCGACGATGCCGGTGGGCGAGTTAATGTCGAAGTCGGCAATCTTTTCCAGGGTGGTGCAGGCGATGACCTGATCGTCGCCTATTCCGGTTTTCAACTTGATTATGGCTCTGTTAATGACAGGATACCGGGTGCCTTTCTGTCCGCCGGGGCAGGCAACGATACCCTGCTCGGTTCTGAAGGCGCTGATTATCTAGTAAGCGGCGCAGGGGATGATTACCTGTACGGTGAAAACGGTGCCGATACTTACATCGTGCAGGCGCATGCTGGCGCAACGACCATTATCGCGGATGTGCAGAATCCGGTTTTTCTTCGACCTGAAGTAGGTGTTGCCGGATGGAAGGACGAGTATGGATTGGTCGATCAAGATACTGTCGTGCTTCCAGAGGACGCGACGCAGGAGAATTTGCAGCTCAGTTGGGGCGCAACACTCATTGAAACGGTAAATGTTGAGTTGGCACCTGATCCACGTCGTGATGCCTATCGACATCCGCCGCGGGCGAAAATGCTCTATTCGACACTCGATATTAAATGGGGTGGGTCGCAGAAAGTTCGCATTGTTCTACCCAATGTCGGAGATGTCGAGGGTTCCGGCATTGAGATTATAAAATTTGCAGATGGCTCAAGCGTTACTCTCAAAGAGCTGTTTGGCTCCCGTCAGCTGGGTCCTGCCCCGGATACTTATCACAATGGTCTCTTGGTCGATAATGCGGCCAGTGGCAAATCTATGAGAGATGGTCAAGCGCTGCCACTGGTGGGAAGTCACGGTAATGACACTCTAAGCGGCGCAGGTGAAATCAGAGGTATGCAGGGACATGATGTGCTGTTGGGGAGTGTCGACGATGATGTGCTGCTCGGCGGTCCCGGTAATGACACATTGTCTGGTGGTGCTGGCAACGATCTCTATAAATACGATGGTCTTGGAAGAGACTTGATTAACAACACCGGGGGTGGGATCGATGGAATCGATTTTTCTGGTGTGGATCTATCTATTGAACAATTAAGGTTTCATCGCGATCAGGATGATCTTGTCATAGTGGTCAGTTATGGCGTGGGGCCCAAGATTCGAGTGGCTAATCATTTTTCTGGAGGCGAAAGCGCGATTGGGTTCATAAGGGTTAGCGGTGAAGGAAAGACAGTTCAAGACTACACCGCAATGCAAATTGCCGAACGACTGCATCCTCTTCCACCACTGCGTGATGTAGAGGATATTCTTGTAAAGGAAAATGAAGAGTCGCAACTCGCATTGGCCGAAATAATTCAGTTCTACGAACTGAACATGTGACCGCGATAACTTCAGATTGAGGGGACCGCGATGGGACCCAGAGGTGATCATCGCGGGCAATCAATCTCAATACTGCGTCAAATCCGCCAACGGATGCCGCCCCTCCCAGACCTTGTGAAAGTGCGCTTCAACCACCGCATCCGGCACATTGTTAATGTCTGGCCAATGCCAGTGCGGCTTCTGATCCTTGTCGATCAACCGTGCGCGAACCCCTTCGCTGAACTCCGGATGCCGGCAGCAATTGAGGCTCAGGGTGTATTCCATCTGAAAGACTTCGGCCAGTGACATGTGTCGGGCACGGATGATCTGTTCCCAGACCAGATGCGCGGTCAGCGGCGAGCCTTCGCTCATGGTTTTCGCCGCGCGGGAGATCAACGGGTCGCTGCTGTCGCGTTGCAGGCTAATGGCTTTCCAGGCGCAGGCGATGTCGCTGACATCGAGCAATTCGTCGATCTGCTGGCGACGCGGCAGCCACTGCGCCTCGGGCATCTGCGCCACGGCTTCCTGTTGCAAGGCCTTGAGCAGACTGTTGAGTTGCACGTCGGTCTGTTCCTGCCAATTGAGCTGCAGCAGGCCTTCGATCAATTGCGGCTGCTGCTCGTCGAGCAGGAAACGATCGGCCAAATCCAGATCGATTGCATCACGAGCGTTCATGTGCGCGCCGGTCAGTCCGAGGAACAAACCGAGCTTGCCCGGCAATCGCGCGAGAAACCAACTGGCGCCGACGTCGGGATACAGACCGATGGTGATTTCCGGCATCGCCAAGCGGCTGCTCGGCGTGACGATTCGTGTGCTGGCGCCTTGCAGCAAACCCATACCGCCGCCAAGCACATAACCATGGCCCCAGCAGATCAGCGGTTTTGGATACGTGTGCAAGCTGTAATCCAGACGATATTCCGCGCTGAAAAACTGCGCGGCCAGCGGTGGTACTTCGCCAGGGTGGGCGCGACAAGCCTCAACCAGGCTGCGCACCTCGCCGCCGGCGCAGAAGGCCTTGGCGCCATTGCCGCGCAGCAGCACGCAGACGATTTGCGGATCTTTGGCCCAGGCGTTCAACTTATCGCTGAGGGCGTTGATCATCGGCAGCGACAGCGCATTCAGCGATTTTTCGGCATCCAGGCTGGCGATACCGATGCGGGCGCCGTCGGTGCCGGTGAGTTCTTCGAAGTGCAGATTCATCGTGACCTCGATCGGGAATTTGAACGATCAGTATGATCGTTGTGTGGGAAAGTGCCGGATCTGCATCAGATCAATTGACAAGCGTGGTCGGCTTTCCTAGGGTTCGCCCCATTGTTTTTGCCGGGTATGACCATGACTGCTGACGACCGTATCAAACTCGAACCGAGCTGGAAGGAGGCACTGCGTGCTGAGTTCGACCAGCCTTACATGGCAGAGTTGCGCCAGTTTCTGCAGCAGGAGCGGGCAGCCGGCAAGGAAATCTATCCGCCGGGGCCGATGATTTTCAATGCCTTGAACTCGACGCCGCTGGATAAAGTGAAGGTGGTGATCCTCGGCCAGGACCCTTATCACGGCCCGGGCCAGGCCCATGGCCTGTGCTTCTCGGTGCAACCGGGTGTGCCGGCGCCGCCGTCGCTGGTCAACATCTATAAAGAGTTGAAGCGCGACCTGAACATCGATATTCCCAATCACGGCTACCTGCAGAGCTGGGCCGATCAGGGCGTGTTGATGATCAACACCACCATGACCGTCGAACGCGCCAACGCCAATGCGCACAAGGACAAGGGTTGGCAGTTTTTCACTGACCGGATCATTGAACTGGTTAGCGAGCGCCAGCCGCATCTGGTGTTCATGCTCTGGGGCGCGCATGCGCAGAGCAAGCAGAAGCTGATCGACGCGACCAAGCATCTGGTGCTGACGTCGGTGCATCCGTCGCCGTTGTCGGCGTATCGCGGGTTCTTGGGTTGCGGGCATTTCAGCCGGACCAACAAGTTTCTTGAGCAGAATGGCGAAACGCCGATCGAGTGGCGTCTGCCGCCGATTTGATGGGCTGACTGAGCCGGCCCCTTCGCGAGCAGGCTCGCTCCCACATTGGTTTTGCGGCGTTCACCTGACCAATGTGGGAGCGAGCTTGCTCGCGAAGAAGGCAACTCGGTCTTGCAGGCTTACTCGGGATTACGATTCCAGTACTTGAACAACGGCTCCGCCAGAAACAGCACAAACAACAGCCGCATTACCTGCATCGCCGTCACCAGCGGCACCGACAATTGCAGCGTCTCCGCCGTCAGGCTCATCTCGGCAATCCCGCCGGGCATCATGCCCAAGGTCAGCGAGCGCAGATCCAGATGGGTCAGCGCACTCAAGCCCAACGCCGCCAACGTTGCGATCAACATGGTCAACGCCGTGCCAATCAACGTCCGTCCCATGAATGAAGGCGCGCGGCGGAAGAACTGCCGGTTGAAGTGACAGCCCAAGCCACTGCCAATCAACCACTGGCCAATCTGACTGCCGCCATTGGGCAAACCGATGTGCAAGTCCCAACCAATGCTTACTGCCGCACTCACCAGCAACGGTCCGAACAGCCACGGATTGGGTTGGCGCAAACGCTGCCAGAGCCACGCAAGCAAACCACCCGCCGGAAACAGTATCGCCAGCCAGCGCCAATCGACGCTGCCAGCGTGAGAAATCGGATTGCCGTCGCCGAGCAAATACTTGAACGCCGCCGGCACACACAACACCACCACCAGAACGCGCAGACTCTGCCCCGCCGCAACGTGGCTAAGCATCGCGCCGTTACGCGCGCCGAGGTTGACCATCTCCCCGGAACCGCCGGGCATGCTCGAGAAAAACGCCGTGGCGCGATCCTCACCGGTGCGGCGCATCAACCAAACGCCGACCACCGCCGAGACACTGGTGACCAGTGCCCCAAAGAAGATCAAACCGAAATGACTGAGCACCTGCTCCATCACCACCGGGGTGAAGTGCAGGCCGATGCCGATGCCGACAATCCACTGGCCGCACTTGCGGCCGCCAGGGATTTCCGTGAGTTGCCACGGGGTCAGGCAGCGCACGAGGATGATCGCCAGCAACGAGCCGACCATCCACGGCAGTGGCCAGCCGATCTGGCTGGCGAGGTAACCGCCAAGCAGACCGACCAGCGGGGTTCCCCACCAGGATCTCAGTGAGGCGCGATCAAACATCGGCGATGGCGCGACGCGCGACCGAACGTTTGCGCCAGATACGTAGCAGCGGCATCAGCAGCATGATTGCGGTCAGTACCCAGACACCGAAGGTGATCGGGCTCGACCAGAGGATCTCCAGTGCACCGTTGGAAATCGACAGCGCCCGACGCAGGTTCTGCTCCATCAAGCCGCCGAGAATGAAGCCCAGCAACACCGGCGACAACGGGAAGTCGAGCTTGCGCAGGATGTAACCGAAAATGCCGATGCCGACCATCAGGAACAGGTCGAACGTGGTGGCGTGTACCGCGTAGACGCCGATCCCGGTGATGATCGCGATCACTGGTACCAGTGCCCAGTTCGGCACGGCGAGGATGCGGGTGAAGATGCGGATCATCGGAATGTTGAGGATCACCAGCATGATGTTGGCGATGAACAACGAGGCGATCAGGCCCCAGACGATGTCCGGTTGCTGTTGGAACAGCAGCGGGCCGGGAGTGATGTTGTACAGCGACAGCGCGCCGATCATCACCGCCGTGGTGCCCGAACCTGGAACGCCCAGCGTCAGCATCGGCACCAAAGCACCACACGCGGAAGCACCGATGGCAGTTTCCGGCGCGGCGAGACCGCGAGCATCACCCTGACCGAATTTGCCACTGGCTCCGGCGATGCGTTTTTCAGTCATGTAAGCCACAGCGCTGGCCAGTGTTGCGCCGGCACCCGGCAACACGCCCATGATGAAACCGAGCAGGCCGCAACGGATGTTCACCACGAACACCGACGAGGCTTCCTTGAAGTTGAACATCATCCGGCCGGTGGCTTTCACCGCTTCCTGACCGCGATGGGTTTTCTCCAGCAGCAACAGAATCTCACTGACCGAGAACAGGCCCAGCACCAGCACGACGAACTGAATGCCGTCAGTCAGGTGAATGTTGTCGCCGGTAAAGCGGTAAACACCGCTGTTGGCGTCGATGCCGACGCTCGACAGGAACAGGCCGATCAATGCCGCGATAAAGGTTTTCAACGGTCGATCCCCGGCCATACCGCCGAGACAGACAATCGCAAACACCATCAGCACGAAGTATTCCGCCGGGCCGAAGGCAATCGCCCATTTCGCCAACAACGGCGCGAACAGGACCATGCCGCAAGTGGCGATAAACGCGCCGATAAACGAACTCCACGCCGACAGCGACAGCGCAACACCGGCCAGACCTTTGCGGGCCATCGGGTAACCGTCGAGGGTGGTCATCACGGTCGATGCTTCACCCGGAATGTTCAGCAGAATCGAGCTGATCCGCCCGCCGTATTCGCAGCCCAGATACACCGCTGCGAGCAGAATCAACGCCGATTCCGGCGGCAGGCCGAGAGCGAAAGCAATCGGGATCAGCAGTGCCACACCGTTGATCGGGCCTAGACCCGGGAGCAAGCCGACGACGGTGCCGATCAGTGTGCCGGTCAGGGCCGTGACCAGATTATACGGGCTCAGCGCGACGCCGAAGCCTTGACCCAAATAACCGAGGGTATCCATATCAGTTCTCCAGCACGTCGAGCAGGCCAAGGGGTAGCGGAACGTCCATCACCCGGTCGAACAGCAGGTACAGACCGATGGCCATCAGCGTGGTCACCACGATGCTCGGCATCCAGCGACCGCCATACAAACGCGCCATCGGAATGCCGATAAGGATGCTGCTGAGGATGAACCCCAGCGGTTCGAACAGACCGGCGAACACCAGTAGCAGTGCGACGCAGATGGCGATCTTGGTCAGGGTTTCGCGATCCAGTGGCGGCTCGTCTTCACTGTGTTTGATCGGCGCCGGGCGAAACACCATGTACAGCAGCGCCGCGCCCATCAGGCCGAGCATCAGCAAAGGAAAGGCGCGCGGGCCGACCGGTTCGTAGGAAAAAGCCGCTTGGTACGGCCACGCCATCAGTGCCAGACCGGCGCAAACCAGCAAAAGCACGGAGGCGAAAATGCGTTGAATAAGCATGGGAGCTCCTGTGCTGCGTCCCCGCAACCGGGAACGCAGCCGCTAGACAGAGGCGATCACTGAATCAGGCCGAACTCTTTGGCCAGCACTTTGTAGTCCGCCACCTGCTTCTTCACGTAGGTGTCGAGTTCCGGGCCGGTCATGGCGAACGGGAACAGTTCGCGCTGATCGCGCAGCTTGGCGAACTCATCGGAGGCCAGCAGTTTGTCGAACGAGTCTTTCCACCAGGCGTAGTCTTCATCGCTGACTTTTGGCCCCAGGTAGAAGCCGCGCACCACCGGCCAGACGATGTCGTAGCCCTGCTCGCGAGCGGTCGGGATGTCTTTCATCTCCGGCTCGTCGAGACGCTTGTCGGCAAACACCGCGAGCAGACGCATGTCGCCGCTCTGGATGTGCGGCATGGAGTCGGAGATGTCGGTACTGCCGACCTGGATGTGGCCACCGAGCAGGGCGGTGGCGATTTCGCCGCCACCTTCGAGGGCGACGTAACGCAGGTCACGCGGGTTGATCCCGGCAGCCTTGGCGATCAGTGCGGTTTGCATCCAGTCCTGGCTGCCGACGGTACCGCCGGAGCCGATCACCACCGAGCTTGGATCTTTCTTCAATGCCTGAACGAGATCGTCGAGGGTCTTGTAGGGCGAATCGCTTTTCACTGCGATGGCGCCGTAGCTGGTGCCGACCGCTGCCAACCAGCGCACGTTGGTTTCATCGAAGCGACCGAACTTGCCTTGGGCCAGGTTCAACAGCGAACCGCTCGACCACGCGACCAGCGTGCCGGCATCGGCAGGACGCTGAGCGACTACGGCGTTATAGGCCACCGCGCCGACACCACCGGGCATGTAGGTCACACGCATCGGTTTGCTCAGCAGTTTCTGGTTGACCAGTGCGCTCTGCACCAGTTTGCAGGTCAGGTCGAAACCGCCGCCGGGGGAGGCCGGGGCGATACATTCCGGACGTTTCGGTTCGGCCATCAGTTGGCCGGCAAACAGGATGCAACTGGCGGCCAGTGCAACTTTACGCAGTGACAGGTTCATTCGATTCTCCACGGGCATTGTTGTTATTCGACGTGTTTTTCTTCAACTGGCCATTACCACAGCGCAACGCTGTAGCTCACCAGCAAACGCACTTCGTCTGCATCGCGAGCCGAGTAGTTGGAGCGGTAAGTGGCATTACGCAAACGCACGGCGACATCCTTCAAGGCGCCGCTTTGTACTACATATTTGATTTCGGTGTTGCGTTCCCACTCTTTGCCTTCTTCACCGTTCTTGAGCTTGATGTTGTCACCGCTCAAGTAGCGGCTCATGAAGCTCAGGCCAGGAATGCCGAGCTTGGCGAAGTCAAAGTCGTAGCGAGCCTGCCAGGAGCGTTCTTCAGCACCGGCGAAATCGTTGATCTGCACGAAGTTGACCAGGTACGGGTCGCTGCCATCGACATAAGGGAAGGCACTGTCGCCAGACATGTGCTGGTAACCGGCGCTGAACTTGTGGCCGCTCAGCGCATAGCTGACCAGGCCGTTGAGCGAGCGGTTGTCGATTTCGCCGCCGCGGGCCGCGCCCTGATCATCACTGACGGCGAAACGCAGGTCAGTGGCAAACGTGCCCGGGCCCATCGGCCGTGAAGCAACCAGGCCGAAGAAGTGCTGGTTGTAGACTTCGTCGAGTTGGGCGAAGTGGTAACTGCCGGTGATCTTGTCGGTGAACTTGTAGTCCACGCCGCCAAAATCAAAGTGCTTGCCAGCGGCGGTGCCGGCAAAACGGCTGTTCTTGTTGTTGAGGGCGATGTCTTCGAAATCGGTGCTGTCGCGATCCTTGGCTTTCTCCAGACGGCCACCGGTGAAGGTCAGGTTCTTGATCTCTTTGGAGGTCAGCAAGCCGCCTTCAAAGGTCTGCGGCAGGATGCGCCCGTCGTTGGGTTTGAGGATCGGCAGTTCGGGAATCAGGCTGCCGATTTTAAGTTCGGTGGCAGAGATTTTCACTTTGCCGGTCAGGCCGACTTTCGAGTACTCGTCTGCCGCGCGCCCGTCGTCGTGGGTTGGAAGCAGGCCGGTGCCGGTGCGGTCCGGACTCGAATCGAGTTTCACCCCAAGCATGCCCAACGCATCAACACCGAACCCCACGGTGCCGTCGGTGTAACCCGATTGCAGATTGAGCATGAAGCCCTGGGCCCATTCGTCACGCTTGGATTGCTGGGCGCTGGTGCCATCGCGAAAGTCGCGGTTGAAATACATGTTGCGGGTTTCGAAGGTGGCGCTGCTGTCTTCAATGAAGTCGGCAAAACTCAACGGCGAAAAACCGGCAAGGGCGGCGGCACTGACGAGGGCGGTGTGGCTGAAACGGGAAGGGCGAACAGACGTGGACGCCTGAGGCTGCATGGACGGCATGCGGGTGTACTCCGTTTATTGTTCTTATTGGTCGAAAACGCTTCGAGGCGTTTTTCTTTGCGCTGTGTGGCATCAGCGACGGCAGTCGGAACTGTCCGTGGGCCAACTGTAACGAGCTAACCTTTCGCTAACCTTTCAGTAGACTTTCAAGGTTTTCGGGCTTCACAGCGGCGGTTGCGGCTGTAAACTCCGCGGCAAAGCGTGGCGCCGGCCATCCCTGAACGAGGTAAAAATCCATGCGTGTTCTGCTCGTCGAAGACCATCTGCAACTGGCCGAAAGTGTCGCTCAGGCGCTCAAGAGCACCGGTCTGACCGTGGATGTGTTGCACGATGGCGTGGCCGCCGATCTGGCGCTGGGCAGTGAGGAATACGCCGTGGCGATCCTCGATGTCGGCCTGCCGCGCATGGACGGTTTCGAGGTGCTCGCGCGTTTGCGTGCACGCGGAAAGAATCTGCCGGTGCTGATGCTCACCGCACGCAGTGATGTGAAGGATCGTGTCCATGGTCTCAATCTTGGTGCCGACGACTACCTCGCCAAGCCTTTTGAGCTGACTGAGCTGGAAGCACGGGTCAAAGCCTTGTTGCGCCGCAGTGTGTTGGGTGGTGAACGCCAGCAGCGCTGCGGCGTGCTGGCCTACGACCTCGACACCCGACGTTTCACCCTTGGCGAAGAATTGCTGACGTTGACCTCTCGCGAACAAGCGGTGCTGGAAGCGCTGATCGCCCGGCCGGGGCGGGTGATGAGCAAGGAGCAACTGGCGTCCCAGGTGTTCGGCCTCGACGAAGAAGCCAGCCCCGACGCGATCGAAATCTACGTGCATCGCTTGCGCAAGAAACTCGATGGCCAACCGGTGGCGATCGTGACTTTCCGTGGCCTCGGTTATCTGCTGGAAAGCCGCGATGCATAAGCCCAGCAGCCTGCGCTGGCGCTTGCTGTGGAACCTCGCATTGCTGCTGGTGGTGTTGATGCTCGCTAGCGGCTTGAGCGCGTACTGGAACGGTCGCGAAGCCGCCGACACCGCGTATGACCGCACGCTGCTGGCCTCGGCGCGGACCATCGCTGCGGGCTTGTCGCAACGTGACGGCACACTGAGTGCCGATGTGCCTTACGTCGCACTCGACACCTTCGCTTATGACAGCGCCGGGCGGATTTACTATCAGGTCAATGACATCCACCAAAAGCTGATTTCCGGCTATGAGAATCTGCCCGGGCCGCCGCCGGGGACGCCGCGCACGGACAGTTATCCAGCGTTGGCGCGTTTCTACAACGCCACCTACAAAGGGCAGAACGTGCGCGTGGTCAGCCTGCTGAAAGCAGTGACCGAGCCGAACATGAACGGCATGGCGGAAATCCGCGTTGCCGAAACCGATGAAGCACGGGTGAGCATGGCGCGCAGTCTGGCGGCCGATACCTTGCTGCGCCTGGGCATGTTGGCGATCGGAGCGTTGCTGCTGGTGTGGTTTGCGGTCAGTGCTGCATTGCGCCCGTTGGAGCGCTTGCGCACAGCGGTGGAAGAGCGGCAGCCCGACGACTTGCGGCCGCTGCCATTGGTCGAAGTGCAGCATGAGCTGTGGCCGTTGGTGCGTGGGCTCAATCATTTCACCGAGCGCTTGCGTGGTCAGTTCGAACGGCAGGCGCAGTTCATCGCCGATGCGGCCCATGAGTTGCGCACGCCATTGGCGGCACTGAAAGCGCGGCTTGAATTGGGCTTGCGTTCGAACGAGCCCGAGACGTGGCGCACGACATTGGAATCCTCGGCGCAAAGCACCGATCGCCTGACCCATCTGGCCAATCAGTTGCTGTCGCTGGCGCGCGTCGAAAACGGCGCCCGGGCGATTGCCGAGGGCGGCGCGCAGTTGCTCGATCTGAGTCAGTTGGCCCGGGAATTGGGCATGGCCATGGCGCCTCTGGCGCACAAGCGCGGGGTAGCGCTGGCGCTGGAGGCGGACGAACCGGTGTGGTTGCGCGGTGAGCCGACGCTGCTGAACGAATTACTGAGCAATCTGGTGGACAACGCATTGGCGCATACGCCACCGGGCGGTAACGTGATATTGCGGGTGACGGCGCCAGCGGTGCTTGAGGTTGAAGATGACGGGCCGGGGATTCCGCTGGAAGAGCGCGACCGGGTGTTCGAGCGATTCTACCGGCGCAATCAACAGGTCGCGGGTTCTGGCTTGGGCTTGGCGATTGTCGGCGAGATCTGCCGGGCGCATCTGGCGCAGATCAGTCTGCATGATGGTGAGCAGGCGGGGTTGAAGGTGCGGGTCAGTTTTATCGCCGGGTGACTTGCAGTGTTTTTGTTGGCCTCATCGCGAGCAGGCTCACTCCTACACTGGAACGCGTTCTCCTGTAGGAGTGAGCCTGCTCGCGATGGCCACAATAAAGTTTCGGATCAGTAAAACATCGTCCGCGATTCTTCCAGATCTTCACACAGCGCTTTGTTCTCCGGATCAATCCCAAGCTTTCTGAACGCCGGAACGGTCATTGGATCAATCCGCGCAAACGGATGATCCGTGTCCTTGTGGCAATACAGGCTCGCCACCTGCACCAGATCGACGTAATCAATGGCCGTCGAATCGCGCTTGAAGTCCTGATAGCGCCCCGGCAATTCCACCAGTCGCTCCGGGAACTCCCAGACGCGCAACAACTTGTCGCCCAGCAACGGATGTATGTGATCGATCACATGGTTGAGGCTGACCGGGTCTGACAGCAGTTCGTAGTGGTCTTCGGCGTAGGTCAGAATCGGCAACACACCGATCTGATGCACCAGTCCGCCGAGCGCTGCCTGATCGGGTTTGAGTTGTGTGTAGCGGCGGCACAACGCATAACTGACGCCAGCAATTTCCAGGCTCTTGCGCCAGACTTCGCGCATCTTCTGTTCGACCACTTCGGAGCGGGCGTGGAAAATCTGCTCCATCACCAGACCGATCGCCAGGTTGCTGCTGTAGTTGATGCCCAGCCGGGTGATGGCCGTGTGCAGGTCGGTGACTTCCTGTGCGGCGCGCAGCAGCGGGCTGTTGACCACTTTGATCAGGCGCGCCGACAGCGCCGTGTCCCGGCCGATCACTTTGCTCAGGTCGCTGACGCTGATTTCCGGGTCTTCAGCGGCCTTGCGAATCTGCAGGGCCACCTCCGGCAACGTGGGCAGAACCAGGTCATCGTTATCGATGGCCTCAACCAAATCCTGTTGGACTTTTTCCGCCAGTTCGCTCATTTAAACTCTCTAGGGTGTTGCAACAAATGCTGCGATCAGCGCTGGATTTCGCGGTCGCGATCCAGTTCGTAAGGCAGGTCGAGCAGATGCAGCGCGGGACCTTCGAGGGTGCCCAGATGCAAATCACCGGCTTCGGCAGCTTCGGCCTGCAGCACCGCCAGGAGTTCAATGTTTTGCCCGGCCTTGGCGGCCAGCACCACTTCACCGATGGAGCTGTTGTGGCTTGGCGCAAACAGTTGTGTGCCAGGCTCCGGCAAATCAGCAGTGTCCAGGCTCAGGCGATACAGGCGCCGCTTGAGTTTGCCCAGGTACTGCATGCGCGCAACGATTTCCTGGCCGGTGTAGCAGCCTTTCTTGAAACTCACGCCGCCGACGGCTTGCAGGTTGAGCATCTGCGGGATAAACAGCTCGCGGGTGCTCGGCATGACCTGGCCGATACCGGCGCGGATCTGGCCCAGCAGCCATTGATTGAGCTCAGCCTCAGGCAGGGCGGCGGACAATTTGGTTTTGATCGCGTCAGCCTGATCGGCCGGTGCCCAGAGTTCGGCGCGATCGGGCGAGACGCGAATCGCGAGCAGGCCTTCGTTGCGCACGAGGCTGTCGGTTTCCGCCGGCAGGTCCAGACCGAGGCTGGTCAAGGCACTTTCGCCGTGCGTCAGACCGAAGCGCACCCAGGCGGCGCTTTCGTCGGTCAGTTTCGATTTGGAGAACACCGCGTACTTTTTCAGGTCCGCCAGTTGCGGCTCCAGCAGCTCGCTGGCCATTGCCAGGACTACGCCGTCACCTTCGAGCAGAATGCGGAAGCTCGACTGCATCCGGCCTTTCTGCGTGCAGCGGGCGCCGAGGCTGGCGCGGTTGTCGCTCAGGTAATTGAGGTTGCAGGTCAACTGGCCTTGCAGGAATTTTCCGGCATCCGCGCCGCGAACCGCGAGAACGCCTTCATGAGACAGGGTGCAGAAAAAAGCAGAATCGGCCATGGGTCATCGCAGGGTAAATAGACTGGGGCACATCATAAGGGTGCGTCGGTGAAATGGGTAGTTGATAAAGGATCGGTGGTGCCCGACCAAAGCCGACTGTGCGGGCCGCCTCGGGGCTGTATACTTGCCGCCAAATTTGAGGAGGGCTCCATGGTCGAACAAGTTGAACTGAATCGCCTGTTTTGGCACAGCCGTCGCGGCATGCTCGAGCTTGACGTGTTGCTGGTGCCGTTCGTGCAGGAGGTTTACGCGACGTTGAACCAGGTGGATCGCGATCTGTATGTGCGCCTGCTGACGTGCGAGGATCAGGACATGTTCGGCTGGTTCATGGAGCGCAGCGAGTCTGAGGATCCGGAACTGCAGCGCATGGTTCGCATGATCCTGGACCGTGTCCAGCCCAAGTAACACGTTCGAATGCCGCTGGCATGCCTCACGGCAGTTGCTGGCGGCTTATCTGTTGGCCCAGGCGTTCGCTCTGGGTTCGTTGTTTCTGCTTTCTATTCCACTCTGGGCCAGCTTGCTCGGGGTCTTTGGCTGTCTGCTTCACGGGTTTTGGGTGTTGCCTCGGCAGATTCTGCTAAGTCACCGTCGGGCGTTTCGCGGATTGCGGCGGGACGCCGATGGCTGGCAGTTGTGGAATCAGGCGGATGGCTGGCAAGCCGTGCAATTGAGGCCGGACAGCCTCGCGCTGCCGTTGATCGTGGTGTTGCGTTTTCGTCTGCGCGGGGAATGGCGGGTCAGATCGGTCTGTGTGCCGCGGGACTCGCAGGCGGCGGACTTGCATCGACGCCTGCGAGTGCGGCTCAAGTTCAGCCGACGTAGGTGGGCGGCACCAGAATAGTGTCGAGAGCCTCGGGCAGCAGGTCGGGATAGTCGAGGGTGTAATGCAGGCCGCGACTTTCCTTGCGTTCCATGGCTGAGCAGATCATCAGTTCGGCCACCTGCGCCAGATTGCGCAATTCGATCAGATCGCGGCTGACCTTATAGTTGCTGTAGAACTCGTCGATCTCGTCCAGCAGCAGGCGCACGCGGTGCTGTGCCCGCTGCAGGCGCTTGTTGGTGCGCACGATGCCGACGTAGTCCCACATGAAGCGCCGCAGTTCATCCCAGTTGTGCGCGATGATCACGTCTTCGTCGGAATCGGTCACCTGGCTGGCGTCCCACGCGGGTAAGGCGTTTGGCGCGGTGACATCGTCCAGTTGCGCGAGGATGTCGGCCGCCGCTGAGCGGGCATAGACAAAGCATTCCAGCAGCGAGTTGCTGGCCATGCGGTTGGCGCCGTGCAGGCCGGTGAAGCTGGTTTCGCCGATGGCATACAAGCCCGGCACATCGGTGCGACCGTTCTGATCGACCATCACGCCGCCGCAGGTGTAATGCGCGGCAGGCACGACCGGGATGGGCTGTTTGGTGATGTCTATACCGAAACCGAGACAGCGCTCATAAACAGTGGGGAAGTGCGTCTTGATGAAGTCTTCGGGCTTGTGGCTGATATCGAGATAAACGCAGTCGACACCCAGGCGCTTCATTTCATGGTCGATGGCCCGAGCGACGATGTCGCGCGGTGCCAGTTCGGCGCGCTTGTCGAAGCGATACATGAAGCGTTCGCCGTTCGGCAGCTTCAAATGGGCGCCTTCGCCGCGCAGGGCTTCGGTAATCAGAAAGCTCTTGGCCTGTGGGTGATACAGGCAGGTCGGGTGAAACTGGTTGAATTCCAGGTTCGCCACCCGGCAACCCGAGCGCCAGGCCATGGCAATGCCATCACCGCAGGCGCCGTCGGGATTGCTGGTATAGAGGTAGACCTTGGCCGCGCCGCCCGAGGCGAGAATCACAAAGCGTGCGCCGTATGTGTCGACTTCGCCGGTTTTACGGTTGAGTACGTAAGCTCCGAGGCAGCGTTCGCCGTCCATGCCCAAGCGTCGTTCGGTGATCAGATCAACGGCAACCCGCTGCTCCAGCAGTTCGACGTTTGAGCGCTCTTTGGCCTGAGCCAGCAGAGTTTTGAAAATCGCCGCGCCGGTCGCATCGGCAGCATGGATGATGCGGCGGTGGCTGTGGCCGCCCTCGCGGGTCAGGTGGAATTCGAATCCACCATCCTCAGTGCCGGATTGATCGTCGCGGGTGAAGGGCACGCCTTGGTCGATCAGCCACTGGATGGCTTCGCGGCTGTGCTCCACGGTGAAACGCACGGCGTCTTCGTGGCACAGACCACCGCCGGCGTTCAGGGTGTCATCAACATGGGATTCGACAGTATCGGTGTCGTCGAGCACGGCGGCGACGCCACCCTGGGCCCAGAACGTGGAACCGTTGGCCAGATCGCCTTTACTCAATACGGCAATGCGCAAATGACCCGGCAGGGTCAGCGCGAGACTCAAACCGGCAGCACCGCTGCCTATGACCAGAACATCATGTTGGAATTGTTGGCTCATTACAGGATTCCGCTCAAAGCGACCCGGGTCGGGGGTGGCGCAAGACAGCTGGATCGGCGAGTCAAGACAGCCACACAGCCCACTAGTATATAGAGGGGTGGGGCGGCACAATAGCCGGGCCGATATGGCATTGTGAAACTACTGTGACGGAAAAAACCGTGTGCTTCGTCGGAAGATTTTTTCCGCCGTTTGGGTAAAAGGCGACTGTATCGCTGCTGAAACAGGCTTTTTCTGCACACGGTTGCCCAATGTCGGGTGGCGACGGCTATAAATAATTGGAACTTTTGCCAAAGGCCCAAGATCAATAGTCGGTGCCAGAGATAAGGGACAGTGTCGGCTTCAGTGCGGAATCTGTGGTTGGATTCCTGCCGGCGAAACCGATGACTAGATTATTTGCGCAGCCGGTTTATCCCGAGCTGCGTTTTTCGTGCGTGCCAAATCAGAGCCCGCAGGAAACTTGCCTTGAGGGGGAGAACTTTTGCGAAAAGCCCGAGTCTATGTTTGCAAGTCTGGTCGTTTAGTTATGCAAGTCTCCTCCGGGCTTATCGAGGAGTGTTCATGCTAACCCAGGAAGAGGATCAGCAGCTGGTCGAGCGCGTTCAACGCGGCGACAAGCGAGCTTTCGATCTGTTGGTGCTGAAGTATCAGCACAAGATTCTCGGGTTGATCGTGCGTTTTGTGCACGACACCCATGAAGCCCAGGACGTGGCTCAGGAAGCCTTTATCAAGGCGTATCGAGCACTTGGAAACTTTCGCGGCGACAGTGCGTTTTATACGTGGCTGTACCGTATTGCCATTAACACGGCGAAGAACTACCTCGTTTCACGCGGCCGTCGGCCGCCGGATAGTGATGTAAGTTCCGAGGATGCAGAGTTCTACGATGGCGATCACGGCCTCAAGGATCTCGAGTCACCAGAACGGGCACTGCTGCGGGATGAGATCGAAGGCACCGTCCATCGAACCATTCAGCAACTGCCAGAGGATTTGCGTACGGCTTTAACTTTACGTGAATTCGATGGTCTGAGTTACGAGGACATTGCGAGCGTCATGCAATGTCCGGTGGGTACCGTGCGCTCCCGGATTTTCCGCGCCCGGGAGGCCATCGATAAAGCCCTGCAGCCGTTGTTGCAGGAAAACTGAGACAGCGGCGACAGCCAAGAGAGGAACGCCATGAGTCGTGAAGCCCTGCAGGAATCGCTGTCCGCAGTGATGGATAACGAAGCGGACGAACTGGAATTGCGTCGAGTGCTCAATGCACTGGATGATGTTGATACCCGTGAGACCTGGGCTCGTTACCAGATCGCTCGGGCAGCCATGCACAAGGATCTGCTGCTTCCACGTCTGGATATCGCTGCGGCAGTGTCTGCTGCACTGGAAGACGAAACGGCTCCGGCCAAAGTATCTCGCAGCCCATGGCGCAACCTCGGCCGTCTGGCTGTTGCAGCCTCGGTAACTGTTGCCGTTCTGGCCGGTGTTCGCCTGTACAACCAGGATGAAATCGCTGGTGTCGAACTGGCTCAGCAATCCAGTCAGACAACCCTGGCGACCCCGCAGGTCAAAGGTCCGGCTGTTCTGGCAGGCTATAGTGAGAGTTCGGAAGCCACTGGTCCTATGGCCAACGGCGTACTGCAAGGTCAGCCAGGCTGGCACGATCAGCGTCTGCCAGGTTACTTGCGCCAGCACGCTCAACAGGCTGCACTGAAAGGCACTGAAAGCGCGTTGCCATACGCACGTGCAGCAAGTCTGGAAAACCGTTAAGGAGGATCATGCGCGCCATACCTCTACTTTCGCTTCTGCTGAGTGGCTGGTTCATTGTTCCAGCCCACGCTGATGAGGCCCAGGACTGGTTGACCCGTCTGGGCCAGGCCGAGCAGCAGCAAAGCTTTCACGGCACATTCGTTTACGAGCGTAACGGTAGCTTTTCTACCCATAACATCTGGCATCGCGTCCAGAATGGCCAAGTCCGCGAGCGTTTACTCCAGCTCGACGGTTCGGCGCAGGAAGTCGTGCGCATTGATGGACACACTCAATGCGTCAGCGGCACCCTGATTGCCGGGCTGGGGGATTCTCCCAACTCAGCCGCTCGTCCTCTTGATCCGCAAAAGCTGAAAAATTGGTATGAACTTGCCGTCATCGGCAAATCGCGCGTGGCTGGGCGGGACGCAGTGATCGTATCGCTGACGCCTCGCGATCAGCATCGTTACGGCTTTGAATTGCATTTGGACAAGAAAACCGGCTTACCGCTGAAGTCGTTGTTGCTGAACGACAAAGGGCAGTTGCTCGAGCGCTTCCAGTTCACCAGTCTTGATACTGACGAAGTCCCGTCGGATAAAGACTTGCAGGCCGACGCTGACTGCAAGGCAGTTACGTTGGACAGTGACAAGGCTTCGGCGGTGAAGACAGCTCAAGTCTGGCATTCTGAATGGCTGCCGCCGGGTTTCGAGCTGACTAGCAGCACCTCGCACAAAGATCCGGAAACCAAGACCCAGGTCAACAGCTTGCTGTATGACGACGGTCTGGCGCGTTTTTCGGTTTTCCTCGAGCCGTTGAATGGCGCGACTGTGACTGACACGCGGACTCAACTGGGCCCGACCGTTGCCGTTTCCCGTCGCCTGACCACGCCCGAAGGCGAAATGATGGTGACGGTCGTGGGCGAGATCCCGATTGGCACCGCCGAACGAATTGCTCTGTCGATGCGAAATACAGATGGCACTGCAACCAGTAAGCAATGAGCTGATTTCAGTCGTTAGCACTTCTTCGTCGAGACGTGGATGAAATGTTTGCTGAGCATTTTCATTTGCAAATACCCCGGAAATTTTTTATAGGTCAGAGCCTCACGGCTCTGGCCTTGTTTGTTTTTGCCGGAACAAAAATGCCGGTCGGTGGTTTCCGGTGTTCCTTGCTCCATATCGCTTAACCCTGCTCGTCGTAACGGGAGCTGTATGTCGATACCAAGTTTGAAATCTTATCTCTCCATTTTCGCCACCGTGCTGCTGCTCGGTCAGGTAGTCCCTGCGGCACAAGCGGCGGATCTGCCTGACTTCACCCAATTGGTCGAACAGGCGTCGCCAGCCGTGGTGAACATCAGTACAACGCAGAAACTGCCGGATCGCAAAGTGAACCAGCAGATGCCTGATCTGGAAGGCCTGCCGCCGATGCTGCGCGAGTTCTTCGAACGTGGCATGCCGCCTCAACAGCGTTCGCCGGGCGGTGGTGGTCGTCAGCGTGAAGCGCAGTCGCTGGGCTCGGGCTTCATCATCTCTCCTGATGGCTACATCCTGACCAACAACCATGTGATCGCTGATGCTGACGAGATCCTCGTGCGTCTGGCTGATCGCAGCGAAATGAAAGCCAAGCTGATCGGCACCGACCCGCGTTCCGACGTGGCATTGCTGAAAATCGAAGGCAAGGATCTGCCGGTATTGAAGCTTGGCAAGTCTCAGGACCTGAAAGCCGGCCAGTGGGTCGTGGCAATCGGTTCGCCGTTCGGCTTCGACCACACCGTGACCCAAGGCATCGTCAGTGCCGTCGGTCGTAGTCTGCCTAACGAAAACTACGTGCCGTTCATTCAGACTGACGTGCCGATCAACCCGGGCAACTCCGGTGGTCCGCTGTTCAACCTGAACGGTGAAGTGGTCGGCATCAACTCGCAGATCTACACGCGTTCGGGCGGCTTCATGGGCGTGTCGTTCGCGATCCCGATCGATGTGGCGATGGACGTTTCCAATCAGCTGAAGAGCGGCGGCAAGGTCAGCCGTGGCTGGTTGGGCGTGGTTATCCAGGAAGTGAACAAGGATCTCGCCGAGTCGTTCGGTCTGGATAAGCCGGCCGGTGCACTGGTTGCTCAGATTCAGGATGACGGCCCGGCAGCCAAAGGTGGTTTGCAAGTCGGCGACGTGATCCTGAGCATGAACGGCCAGCCGATCGTCATGTCTGCTGACCTGCCGCATCTGGTCGGTGCACTGAAAGCTGGCGCCAAAGCCAATCTGGAAGTGATTCGTGAAGGCAAGCGCAAGAACGTCGAACTGACAGTTGGTGCGATTCCTGACGAAGACAAAGAACTGGATGCGCTGCCGAAGTCCGGCACTGAAAGCACCAGTAATCGCCTCGGTGTTTCGGTGGGCGAACTGACTGCCGAGCAGAAGAAAACCTATGACCTCAAAGGTGGTGTAGTAATCAAGGAAGTGCAGGACGGTCCTGCGGCCCTGATCGGTCTGCAGCCAGGTGACGTGATTACTCACCTGAACAACCAGGCTATCGGTTCCACCAAGGAGTTTGGCGAGATCGCCAAAGCGCTGCCGAAGAATCGTTCGGTGTCGATGCGCGTTCTGCGTCAAGGTCGCGCGAGCTTCATCACCTTCAAGCTGGCTGAATAATCCAGCGCTAAGGTAAAAAAGAAACCGCCTCGGAAGAGGCGGTTTTTTTTATGCCTGAAGCTTTTGTCCCGGCGGGTAACGATCAGCCCATCATGTCCTTGACCATCCGCTCCTGCTCCATCAGTTCACGCTGGCGGGCATCGATTCGCGAGGACAGCGGGAAGTTGCTGCCAGCCTTGCGCTTGGCAAAGTCCAGCTGCTGGATCGCCTGACGATAATCGCCAACCAGTGCGAAGTACTCGGCGCGCGCCTGATGCAGGCCAATGATGTTGCCGGACAAGCCACGGGTTTCGGCGACCTGATACCAGACGTCCGGATCATCCGGGCGGGATTTGAGTAATGCTTCCAGGGCCTTTTCGGCATCCGGCGCGCGATTCTGTTTCAGCAGCAGATCCACGCGAACCTGATTCAGTGGATAGTTGCCCGGATATTGCGTGAGCATCCGGTCAACCCGTGATTGCGCATCCGGCAAACGATTATTGGTAATGTCCAGATCGACTTGGGCGAGGTTATAGATGATTTCGTTTGGCGACGTTGCCAGCAATTGCTTGAGATTCTCGCGCGCCTCATTCAGCTGGCCGCCCTTGATCTGCGCAATCGCCAGACCGTAGCGCGCCACATCGTTTTTCGGGTTCTCGTCCAGTTGTGCACGGAAACGCTTGGCACCCAGGCCAGGGGTTTCTTCGTAGATCAACTGCACGCGGGCGCGGATCAGTTGATAGCGCTTGGAATCTTCGATACCGCCTGGTTTGGCCTGTTCGGCACGGTTGCGGGTGTCGGCAATACGCGATTCTGTCACGGGGTGAGTCAACAGGAATTCCGGTGGCTTGGCGTCGAAACGGTACTGGCGCATCAAGCGCTCGAACATGGTCGGCATCGAGCGCGGGTCATACCCGGCCTTTTCCAGATTGAGGATGCCGATGCGGTCGGCTTCCTGTTCGTTCTGCCGGGAGAAGGTGCGTTGAGATTGAATCGCCGCGGCCTGCGTACCGGCAATTGTGGCGATGCCTGCGTCACCGCCACCGGCCGCTGCGATGACGATCCCGGCCAGCAGCGCAGCCATCATCGGTACTTGCATCCGCTGCGAAGCTTCGACGCCACGAGCAAAGTGGCGTTGCGACAAGTGAGCCAGTTCGTGCGCCAGTACCGACGCGTATTCGCCTTCGGTCTGCGCATTGAGAAACAGACCGCCGTTGACCCCGACCACACCGCCCGGCGCTGCGAAGGCGTTGAGTTGCGGGCTGTTGATCAGGATGAATTCGAGGCGACGGTCAGTGACCTGGCTGGTCTCTACCAGTTTATAAACGCTGGATTCGACGTAGTCTTTGAGCTGCGGATCGTTGAGCTGTGAAACCTGGCTACGCAACATGGCCAGCCAGGCGCGGCCGAGCTGATATTCCTGTTGCGGCGAGACAATGGCAGAACTGGCGTCGCCGAGTGACGGCAGATCGTCGGCAAAGCCTGGTGAGGCGAGCAGGCAAGCGAGCGTCAGCAGGGTAGGGCGCAGAAAAGTCATGCACAAAGCCTTAGAAGACAAAGACCTTACTGTAGCCGGACACCGGAGCTGCGACCAGATATTCTAGGCAGCTCGACGACCCGAACCGGAGTGACGCAATGACTGACGCTGTAGCCCATGACGTGGAACTGGACGCCAGTGGCCTGAATTGTCCGTTGCCGCTGCTCAAGGCAAAAATGGAACTCAACAAGCTCCCGAGTGGCGCTGTGCTCAAGGTCATCGCCACGGATGCTGGCTCGCAGCGCGACTTCCGCACCTTTGCCAGACTGGCCGGTCATACGCTGCTGCGCGAAGAAGACGAAGCGGGCGTTTACCGTTACTGGTTGAAAAAGGCCTGAACCCAAAGCGTAAAAGACCTAAGGATTATTGATGTTCAAAGTGTTACGCGACTGGATTCAGCGCTATTTCTCCGATGAAGAAGCGGTGGTGCTGGCGGTGCTGCTGTTTCTCGCCTTCACGGCGGTGCTCACGCTTGGCGGCATGCTTGCGCCGGTGCTGGCGGGAATGGTGTTGGCGTATCTGATGCAGGGCCTGGTGGTTACGCTCGAGCGTCTGCGCGTGCCGGGTGGTGTGGCAGTAGGGTTGGTGTTCGCGCTGTTCATGGGCGTGCTGATGCTGTTTATCGTCGTGGTGCTGCCGTTGCTCTGGCATCAGTTGATCACGCTGTTCAATGAGCTGCCCGGGATGCTCGCCAAATGGCAATCGCTGCTGTTATTGCTGCCGGAGCGTTATCCGCATCTTGTATCCGATGAGCAGGTGTTGCAGGCGATCGAGGCGGCGCGTGGCGAGATCGGCAAGTTCGGCCAGTGGGCGCTGACATTCTCGCTGTCGAGTCTGCCGCTGCTGGTGAACATCATGATCTATCTGGTGCTGGTGCCGATTCTGGTGTTCTTCTTCCTCAAGGACCGGGCGATGATCGGTGAGTGGGTGCGTGGTTATCTGCCACGTGAGCGCGCGCTGATCACTCGGGTTGCGCAGGAAATGAACCGGCAGATCGCCAACTACATTCGCGGCAAGGTCATTGAAATCGTGATTTGCGGTGGTGTGACCTACATTGCTTTTGTCGCTCTTGGGCTCAACTATGCGGCGCTGCTGGCGTTGCTGGTCGGTGTGTCGGTGGTGGTGCCATACGTTGGCGCGGTGGTGGTGACCGTGCCGGTATTGCTGATTGCGTTGTTTCAGTGGGGCTGGAGTGATCAGTTCATCTATTTGATGGCTGTCTACGGAATCATCCAGACCCTGGATGGCAACGTGCTGGTGCCGTTGCTGTTCTCGGAGGCGGTCAACCTGCACCCGGTCGCAATTATCTGCGCGGTGCTGTTGTTTGGCGGGTTGTGGGGATTCTGGGGCGTGTTCTTTGCGATCCCGCTGGCGACCCTGTTCAAGGCTGTGCTGGATGCGTGGCCGCGCCAAGAGCCGGCGGTGGCGCCGCTGCTGTAGCGATTGATCCAGATTTTGCAGGAGGGCTATTCGCGAGCAGGCTCGCTCCCACATTGATCGATTCGCCCATGCGAGCACGGTTTAATGTGGGAGCGAGCTTGCTCGCGAAGGCGTCAATGAGGGCGACGCAAAAACATCAGGCTTTATTCAGAACCTGAGCAGCAGCCAAAACTGCATCCACATGCCCCGGCACCTTCACACCGCGCCATTCCTGATGCAGCACACCTTCCTTGTCAATCAGGAACGTGCTGCGATCAACGCCCAGGTATTCTTTGCCATACAGCTTCTTCAACTTGATTACGTCGAACAATTGGCAGACGGCTTCGTCCTTGTCGCTGATCAGCTCGAACGGAAACTCCTGCTTGCACTTGAAGTTCTCGTGAGACTTCAGGCTGTCGCGCGAAACACCGAAGATTTCCGTGTTGGCAGCCTTGAACGCGGCGTACTGATCACGAAAGCCCTGCCCCTCAGTGGTGCAGCCCGGCGTGCTGTCCTTCGGGTAAAAGTAGATCACCACTTGCTTGCCCTTCAGGGCTGACAAGCTAACGGTCTGTCCGCTGGTGGCAGGTGCTTCGAAATCGGCAACCGGTTGATCGATGACAATGGCCATGAAAGCTTCCTTACATTGGGTTCTGTGGGCGCCAAGGCTCAATCAGTGCGTCGAGGTTCATCGCGTCAGAGAAATCGAGGAACTGGTCGCGCAACCAACTGATCTGGGTGCCGGCCGGCAGGGTCACGGTGAATGTGGCGTTGAGCATGGTGCCGCCGGTTTGCGGCGCCTGATACGTGTCGCAGGTCAGGTTTTCCAGCTCGACGTTGTGATCCATGAAGAACTGGCACAGCTCATTGATGATGTCCGGACGATACGCCGAGCTGACATAGGCCACGTACGGCAGCGCCTGCGGACGATTTTCCAGCGGTGCGCTGCGCACGACGTTGACGGTGAAAGCGTGTTTCTTGGACAGGCCCGACAGACTGCCTTCCAGGCGAGCGAGGGCGTCCCAACTACCGGAGACCTCAAGGATCAGCGCACTGCACTCGCCGTGGCGAGTCAGGCGCGAAGTAACCACGGCGCAGCGATTTTCATGGCTGGCGCGGCACAGGACGTTAGTCAGCTCCATGGGGTTGGCGCCGAGGGCACTGATGACAAGGAATTGTTCGCGAACTGTGGGGGTGGACATGCAGCATTCCTAAAGCGATGAGCGGTCGGTAGGTTATCGGGCGTTGGCTGCCGGGGAGTGCCTGTTCTGGCGGTCCGTACAAAGAGGCCCGGCAAGCTCGCGGCTCGCCCCACTATAGTGGGAGCGCGCCGATGCGACGCAGGAACGGGGTCTGGGAGGCCGAAAAGGAAGGCTGGAACCCGGCGTACAAGCTGATCAGTACCGATCAAAGTCTGAAGGGTAGCGAAAAGCGGCGCCAAGGGGAATGGCGGCAGCGCAGTACTTCGCTTGTGCAAGCATCTTGGCGCCAGTACCATTACCGCTCTCTTTTTCCGGCAGGAGCGGTTTCATGATTGCGGGCAGTATGGTGGCACTGGTCACTCCCATGGATGCACAAGGGCGTCTTGACTGGGACAGCCTCAGCAAACTCGTGGACTTCCATCTCAAGAACGGCACCCATGCCATTGTCGCGGTCGGTACTACCGGCGAGTCGGCAACCCTTGATGTAGAAGAACACATCGCCGTCATCAAAGCCGTGGTCAAACAGGTTGCCGGGCGCATCCCGGTCATCGCCGGCACTGGCGCCAACTCGACCCGCGAAGCCGTCGAGCTGACCCGCAACGCCAAAGAAGCCGGCGCCGATGCCTGCCTGCTGGTCGTGCCGTACTACAACAAGCCGACTCAGGAAGGCCTGTACCAGCACTTCAAGTACATTGCTGAAGCGGTCGACATTCCGCAGATTCTCTATAACGTTCCTGGCCGCACCTCTTGCGACATGCAGGCCGAGACCGTGATTCGCCTGTCCACCGTGCCGAACATCATCGGTATCAAGGAAGCCACCGGCGACCTGAAACGCGCCAAAGCGATCATTGATGGTGTGAGCAAGGATTTCATCGTGCTGTCCGGCGATGATCCGACCGCCGTTGAACTGATCCTCCTGGGCGGCAAAGGCAACATCTCGGTGACAGCCAACGTCGCTCCGCGCGAAATGGCCGATCTGTGCGAGGCTGCGCTGAAAGGCGACGCCGACACCGCACGGGCAATCAACGAAAAACTGATGCCGCTGCACAAAGACCTGTTCATCGAAGCCAACCCGATTCCGGTGAAGTGGGCTTTGGTTGAAATGGGCCTGATGCACGAAGGCATCCGCCTGCCACTGACCTGGCTGAGCACACCTTGTCACGAAACGCTTCGCTCGGCCCTGCGCCAGTGCAGCGTCCTGGTTTAATTGAGGAAGTACAACGCATGAAGCGAATGGCCGGACTTTCCGCACTTGCCTTGATTATCTCCAGCACCAGCGGCTGCGGATGGGTCTGGGGCCCGGAAGGTTATTTCCGTGACCGTGGTAGCGACTACCTGGAAGCGCAACAGACTGCACCGATGCAACTGCCGCCGGAAGTCAGCACTTCCAAGCGTCTGGATCCGCTGCTGCCGATCCCGCGTAACGTCGCTGATGACACCGCCAAGGGCGAATACATTGTGCCGCGGCCTCAGCCGCTGTCGGCTGTTGCCGATGCCAGCGATTACTCTCTGCAGAAAAGCGGTGACTCGCGTTGGGTTGTGGCCCAGCACCCACCGGCCGAAGTCTGGCCAGTGGCGGTACAATTCTTCCAGGACAACGGTTTCCGTCTGGACGAACAGCGCCCGCAAACCGGCGAATTCACCACGACCTGGCAGCATTCCGATGAACTGTCCGCGTCCATGGCCAAGCGCCTGAGCGCAGCCGGTATTGCCAGCGACAGCGAAACCCGTGTCCGTGTTCGTATCGAGCCGGGCGTGCAGCGCAACACCAGTGAAATCTATGTGGTCAGCGCCGAGCGTCCTGCCGGCAGCACGGCCGACGTAGCCTTCACCAACCGTTCGGTCAACTCTGGCCTGGACGCAGCGCTGGTCGACGACATGCTCGCGAGCATGAGCCGGATCTCCGAGAAGGGCGGTTCGGTGTCGATGCTGGCCTCGCGTGATTTCGATACGCCGAGCCGTGTCAGCCTCAGCGAAGACGGCAGCGGTAACCCGGTGTTGAACGTCGGTACCGATCTGGACCGTGCCTGGTCGAGTGTTGGCCGTGCGCTGGAACAAGGCGAGTGGCGCGTTGAAGACATCAACCGCAGCCTCGGCCTGTACTACATCAACCTGGCCGAAAAAGCCGAGAAGAAAGACGACAAGCCTGGTTTCTTCAGCAGCCTGTTCGGCAGTGCGCCGAGCAAGGAAGAAGTTGAAGCCCGCGCCGAGCGTTATCAGGTTCGCCTGAGCAAGGTTGGCGAGAACATTCAGGTGACCGTCGAGAAAAACATCAACACCGTCGCGCCGGCTGAAGTGGCACGTAAAGTGTTGAGCGTGATTCAGGACAACCTGGGCTGATCAACCATGCGTTTTGCCGTTCTCGGCAGCGGTAGCCAAGGGAACGGCACGCTGATCGCCAGTGCTGATACGTATGTGCTGGTGGATTGTGGTTTTTCCCTGCGGGAAACCGAAAAACGCCTGTTGCGCCTGGGTGTGAACCCGGCGCAACTGAGTGCGATACTCGTAACCCACGAACATGCCGACCACGTGCATGGCGTGGGTTTGCTGTCTCGGCGCTACAATCTACCGGTCTACCTCAGTCGCGGCACACTGCGCGGGATGCGCAAACCGGTTGAACCCGCAGGCTTTCTGGCCGGCGGCGAGCAACTGCAGATCGGCGCACTGAACATTGGGGTCATTGCCGTGGCCCACGATGCGCAGGAACCGACCCAGTATGTCTTCAGTGATCACGAGCAGCGGCGTTTCGGCCTGCTGACCGACCTGGGGTCCTACTGCGAGCGGGTGCTGGACGGTTATCGGGATCTCGATGCGTTGATGATCGAATCCAACCATTGTCGCGACATGCTGGCCCGTGGTCATTACCCGTACTTTCTCAAGCAGCGGGTGGGCGGCGAGCTGGGACATTTGAACAACCATCAGGCGGCATTCCTGGTGTCGGAGTTGGGCTGGCAGGGCTTGCAACATCTGGTCCTGGCCCACCTGAGCAGCAAGAACAACCTGCCGCAGCTGGCCCGGCAATGTTTTGTCGACACCCTCGGGTGCGACCCGGACTGGCTGCAACTGGCCGATCAAGATTCAGGGCTCGACTGGCGCCACATCGCCTAGCCCAACTACTTAGCAAGCGGAGCCCATCATGGAAAAACGTGAAGAACTCTACCGCGGCAAAGCCAAATCGGTTTACAAGACCGACGACGCTGACCGCTTGATCCTGCTGTTTCGCAACGACACCTCGGCGTTCGACGGCAAGCGCATCGAGCAGCTAGACCGCAAAGGCATGGTCAACAACAAGTTCAACGCCTTCATCATGCAGAAACTCGAAGCGGCCGGCGTACCGACCCAATTCGACAAACTGCTGGCCGACAACGAAGTGCTGGTGAAGAAGCTCGACATGATCCCGGTCGAGTGCGTCGTGCGTAACTACGCCGCCGGTAGCCTGGTCAAGCGTCTGGGCGTGGAAGAAGGCCTGAAGCTCAACCCTTACACCTTCGAACTGTTCCTCAAGGACGACGCCAAGGGCGACCCGTTCATCAACGAATCCCACGTCGTGGCATTCGGCTGGGGCACCGCCGAGCAACTGGTTCGCATGAAAGAACTGTCGCTCAAGGTCAACGAAGTCCTGACCAAGCTGTTCGACGACGCCGGCCTGTTGCTGGTCGACTTCAAGCTTGAATTCGGCGTGTTCAGCGACGGCTCGATCGTCCTCGGCGACGAGTTCAGCCCGGACGGCTGCCGTCTGTGGGACAAGGACACCAAGAAGAAGATGGATAAAGACCGCTTCCGTCAGGGCCTCGGTGACGTCATCGAAGCCTACGAAGAAGTCGCCAATCGTCTGGGCGTACCGCTTTAATCGACGCAAGCATCTGATAGCACGGAGAAATTTTCGAAAGAGGGTTTGCTTTCGGTAAAAGTGTTGTTATGATGCGCGCCGTTGGAGAGATGCCAGAGTGGCCGAATGGGACGGATTCGAAATCCGTTGTACCTTCACCGGTACCTAGGGTTCGAATCCCTATCTCTCCGCCATTACATAGGAAAAGCCCCGCAGATGAAAATCTACGGGGCTTTTTCGTTTCTGCGAATCCAGTATTCGTGGCTGTAGCGAGGGTGCTGAAGCGCGTTTTGCACGCTGAGGTCATCGGCAGAGAGGCAATTTAAGTAAATAGAGCCTCTGCCGACATTAGAGATACGACGCTCACAGGACTCGCCGACCCATTTAAAGCCGCGTTCGCAGAGTAGGGGGCTTTCATTATTGGCCAGCGATCGGCCGCCAGATCAAACTCGTCGTCGTTTATCCTCTGTCCAGCCATGAGGCCAGCGCTTTCACTAAAGTGGAGACTTGCTCACCTCGGCCGTGAAAGGCGCATCCAGCGAGTTCCAGCCTCGCTCCCTATTTGAATTGGTTTGAATATGATGATTCCACCATCAACCCAAGGTGCTCACCGCGTTTCTGAACGTCAGTCCGTCAAGTCAGGCAGCAGCGCCGCTCCTCACGTCGACGGGTGCGAAGTACTGGTTGCGCAGCCGCCGGTATTCGAGGATGGCGAGCCGCCAGTCGGCGTGGTTATCCATGCGTATTACCCCGAAGTGTTGCAGGATATCCTGCGCCGTTTGATCAAACTGCCTGAACGCCTGCATCTTTACGTAACCTGCGTAGCCGGTCGTGACGATGAGGTCCGTGCTCAGCTGACGGCCAGTACATTGAGTTTTTCGCTATACCGGGTGCCGAACCACGGCAGGGACGTTTTGCCGTTTCTGCGGGTGCTGCCGTTCTTGCGTGCCGATAATATCCGCACGCTGGTCAAGCTGCACACCAAGCGTTCGCTGCACTTGGGCGGGGACAACGATTGGGGCGTTGAACTGTTCGATGACCTGTTGGGCCCGGTACGATTCAGTCGAGCGCTGGAACACCTTGCCGACCCGCTGCACGTTCCAATGCTGGGTCCCCAGCGATACCTGCTGCCAGTCACCCGATTCCTCAGCGAAAGCAATCGCGCCTTGCTTGTCACCCTGGCCGAGCGTGGCGGCGTTGATCCGCAAGGCATCAACGAAGCGGATTATTTTGCCGGCACCATGTTCTTTGCGCGCACTGAAGTGTTTGCCCCACTGGAGCGGATGCAGCTCACGAGCAACGATTTCGAAGCGGAAAGCGGCCAGCTCGACGGCACCCTCGCACACACTCTGGAGCGATTTTTCGGCGTTCTGGCGAATGTTGGTCGCCAGCAGCGCAATATCGACCTTTATCAGCGCTGGTTGGCGAGTCGGCAACTGGCTGCCGTCGAGGTCGAAGGTTTACCCGCGCGACTGGCGAGCTGGCCGCGGCAACCGGACGTGTTGTTGGTGTTGACCGACACCGTGGGTGACATCGAACTGTTGCGTTCCAGCCTGGCAAGCATCGATCGCCAGCTTTATCAGGCGGCGGCCATCGTGGTGCTCTCCGATGCCGAACCTGTAGGCGTTACGCCGGCCGACAATCTGGTCTGGCTGCCGTTGGCCGAATCCTGGCCGAGCCAGCTCAATCAGCTGTTGCAGGACATCGACGTCGACTGGTGGTACCTGTTACGGGGCGGAGACGAACTGGATCCTCACGCGCTGCTTTTGCTCGCTGAAGGCATCGCGCTGAATCCCGGCGTCAGCGCTTGCTACAGCGATGAAGACTCACTGACCGCTGAAGGCTGCCAGGGTCCGGTATTCAAGCCGGATTTGAATCTGGATATGTTGCGCAGTTATCCGTATGTCGGCCGCGCACTGTCCTTCAGTCGCGAGGCCGCGTTGTCTGCTGGCGGCTTTGATCCCGCCTTCAGCGAACTGGCGCCCCACGATTTGCTTTTTCGGCTGATTGAAACACACGGCCTGGGGACTGTCGGGCACCTCGCGGATGTGCTGGTGCATCAGGCCATCAATTTCCCCCAGTGGCTCAGTGAACCCCAAGTCATCGCAAACTCGGCAGCCATCGTCGGGGCGCACTTGCAGCGGCTGGGCGTGGCTCATGAGCTGCAGGCCGGACCTTTGCCAATGGCTAATCGTGTGGTCTACCGCCATGCGGAGCAGCCGCTGGTCTCGATCCTTATTCCCACCAAGGACTGCCTGCCGATGCTGCTGCGCTGCATCGAAAGCATCATGGAGAAAACCAGCTATACGAATTACGAACTGATCATCGTCGACAACAACAGCGAAACCGCCGAAGCCCGGGACTGGTTCAACGGTATGGAGCTGTTGAACAATCCCAAGGTGCGCATCCTGCGTTATCCGCACCCGTTCAACTATTCGGCGATCAATAATTTTGCCGCCAGCCATGCCCACGGCGATTACCTGGTGCTGCTCAACAATGACACGGCGATCATTGATGGCGACTGGCTTGGTGCGCTGCTGCATCACGCCCAGCGGCCAGAAGTGGGGATAGTGGGCGCCAAACTGTTGTTCCTCGACGGGACTGTTCAGCATGCAGGTGTGGTACTCGGGTTGCGTGGCGTTGCAGACCACCCGTTTATCGGCGATTCAATGCAGTCCAACGGCTACCTTCACCGCTTGCATCTTGATCAGAACTACAGCGCTGTCACCGCCGCCTGCCTGATGATCAGCACCGAGCTGTACCAGCAAGTGGATGGAATGGACGAGGTTGGCCTGGCCGTTTCCTTTAACGATGTGGATCTGTGTCTGAAAGTCGGCCAGGCTGGACGGCTGATCGTCTGGACGCCCTATGCGCTGCTCGTTCACGAAGCCAGTGTGAGCCAGAACAACGTCGACACGACCAAGGAAGAAGCCAAGCGCAAACGGTTCAAGGGCGAACAATCGGTGATGTACCAGCGTTGGCTTGCGCAAATCGCCAACGATCCGGCCTACAACCGCAACCTGACCCTGGAAGGCAGTGGCTTCTCCTCCAAATACCGCACCGATACGGACTGGCACCCGTTTGCCAGTCGTGAGTTGCCTCACGTGCTGTGTCACCCCCTCGACTCTTTCGGCAGCGGACACTACCGCGTGCGTCAGCCTTTCGCTGCCCTGAAAGCCGCGCAGCTGATCGGCGGAACGGTAAGCGACGAGGGACTGCAACCGACAGAACTGGAGCGCATTGCGCCGGACACGATCATTTTCCAGGGGCAGCACACAACGCCTCATCTTGAGTACATGCAGGACACTAAGGCATTCTCCAGGGCGTTCAAGGTTTACGAGCTGGATGACTATATTCTTGACGTGCCCGCAGGCAACTTGAACCACGAATTGCTGCCCAAAGACATCACCAAACGCTTGAAGAAAGCGGTAGGGCTGTGCGATCGCTTGGTGGTGTCGACCGAACCGCTGGCCAATGCGCTGAAGGGCTTCAATACCGACATCCGGGTGATGGAAAACCGTCTGCCGAGCCACTGGTGGAGCGACCTGACCAGTTGGCGCCAGCAAGGCCGCAAGCCTCGGGTTGGCTGGGCCGGCGGCTCGAGTCACAGCGCCGACCTGCAAGTCATCGCCGAAGTGGTTCGTGCGCTGGAAGGGGAAGTTGAATGGGTGTTCATGGGAATGTGCCCACCAGCGCTGCGTCCCTATGTCCATGAGTTTCATAGAGGGGTGAGTATTGAAAAATACCCGCAAAGACTGGCCGGCCTGAACCTGGACCTGGCTTTGGCACCGCTGAAAGACAACTTTTTCAACGCCTGCAAAAGCAATTTGCGCTTGTTGGAATATGGCGCCTGTGGGTTCCCCGTGATCTGCTCGGACATCGTTTGTTATCAGGGGGATTTCCCGGTGACGAGGGTCAGGAACCGTTCGCAAGACTGGATTGCCGCTATTCGCGAACATCTTGCCGAACCCGATGCCAGCGCCAGGGCTGGGCAGGCCCTGCGCAGCGTTGTACTTGATCAGTGGATGCTCAAGGACGAGCATCTGTTGGCGTGGCGAGACGCCTGGCTGGCGGACTGAACAAGAGGCCTGCATTGCGCGCGGGTCTCTGTCAGGTCTTTCCCATAGTCGCGCAAAGCGCCCAAGCTTGTTCGAGCCCGAAAAAAAGCCTCACAGTCTTCAAACTGTGGGGCTTTTCCATTTCCGCAGGGTCGTGCAGAGCGGCTAAATCACCTTGACCGGCGTCTCCCCCTGCACAGCCTTGATCAGCCCGATCACATGCAAGCAATCCGCCTTGTTCACATACGACTCGCCACTGGCGATGGTCTCGTGGTTACCCGCCCTCAGTCTCCAGCGCCATTGTCCTTTGCCGGTGCTCGGGGTGCCTCTGGATTGCCTGTAAATCTCGAAATACATTCAGTTCGCTCCATGCGATTCATTGTGCGACAGCCTGTGTGGCGCATGCTCGCAAGCCTAGCGCAGACGGTTTTTTTGGCTATCGGACATTTGTTTCCAATCGTTCGCGGATGTTTCTGAAGGGCGCGGGCTAGAGCGTGTGGATAGGCCTCTGGATTGGCCAATATGACGCCGTCTGCGCCTTGCAACGCCGTCGACGCTCCTGCTTAATACGGGACGGCTCATGGCGTCGAATATCGTTCGGCGACCGACAAACACTATAAGAAGAGCACTCCTTTGACTGAGCACGGAACGCAACAGGCCGGGCAGGTGACGTTATCGCTGGTGGTCCCCGTTTTTAACGAGGAGGACAGCCTCGACACCTTTTTGCGGCGCATCAATGAAGTCTTTCAGGCACAGGCGTTGGTCGATCTGGAGCTGGTGTTCGTCAACGACGGCAGCACAGACGCGACCCTTGATCGCCTGCTTGAACATCAGCGCCAGGATGTGCGCCTGCGTATCGTCGACCTGAGCCGCAACTTCGGCAAAGAAGCGGCGTTGTCTGCCGGTTTGCAGATCGCGACCGGGCAGATCGTTGTGCCAATCGATGCTGACTTGCAGGATCCCCCGGAAGTCATTCTGCAGATGATCGAGCGCTGGCGTGATGGCTTTGAAGTGGTGCTCGGTCACCGCATCAGCCGTCGCAGCGACACTTGGGCGAAACAGACCTCGGCTCACTGGTTTTACCGCCTGCACAACAAAATTGCCGAACAGCCTTTACCCGAGAACGTCGGCGATTTTCGCCTGATGGATCGCTGCGTGGTGGATGCCTTGCTGACCTTGCCCGAATCCCGGCGCTTCATGAAGGGCCTGTTCGCCTGGGTCGGCTTTCGCACTACCCACGTCGATTACGAGCGCCCGGAGCGCGTGGCGGGGCAGAGCAAGTTCAATGGTTGGCGCCTGTGGAATTTCGCGCTGGAAGGCATCACCAGTTTCAGTACCGAGCCATTGCGGATCTGGACGTATGTCGGCGCATTGGTGTCGCTGGTGTCTTTCGCCTTCGCCATGTTCATCGTCGTGCGTACGTTGATTCACGGTGTCGACATGCCCGGTTATGCCTCGCTGATGGTGGCCGTGACCTTTCTCGGTGGCCTGCAATTGATCGGCATCGGCGTACTCGGTGAGTACCTGGGCCGCACGTATATCGAATCCAAACGCCGGCCGGTTTTTCTGGTGCGTCGCGTCTACGACCCCAAGGACTGATACATGGATCTCAAGGAAACCGACATCCTCGGCGACAGCATCAACGAGCATTGGTATTACTGTTCAAAAGCTGCGGCGACAAAGCGTTTACTGGGCAATGCACCCATCAGCCGAATCCTCGATGTGGGCGCCGGTTCGGGTTTTTTCTCCCACCATTTGCTGACCCACACCGATGCGCGCGAAGCGTGGTGCGTGGATATCAGCTATACCGCCGACTCCAGCACTACCACCGCCGGCAAACCGGTGCACTACCGTCGCGGGATCGAGACCATCGATGCCGATCTGGTGTTGCTGATGGACGTACTGGAGCATGTCGATGACGACCTCGGCCTGCTCAAAATGTACGTCGATAAAGTGCCGTCCGGTAGTCGTTTCCTGATGACAGTGCCGGCATTTCAGTTTCTGTGGAGCGGTCACGACGACTTTCTCGAACACAAGCGCCGCTACACGCTGGCGCAGTTCGAAACACTGGCGCGTGACGCGGGTTTGACGGTGCAGCGCGGTGCTTATTATTTCGGCGCGGTGTTCCCGATTGCGGCGGCGTTGCGCTTGTTGCCGCAAGGCGCGCAAGCGCAACCGCCGCGCTCGCAGCTTAAACGCCATCACCCACTGGTCAACGGCGTTCTCAAGACCTTGTGCAGTCTCGAGTTGCCATTGCTGGGCATCAACCGTCTGGCCGGGTTGAGTGTGTTCGTGCTGGCGCGCAAACCGTGACCTCGGCGGAAAAAAACGCATTGATCCAGCGTGGTGTGCGCTTTGCCGTGACCGGCCTGTTCGTCACCGCGTTGCATGCGTTGGTGGCGGTGCTGTTCATCAATTTCATTGCCGCGCAGCCGCCGCTGGCTAACGGCGTGGCGTTTGCCGTAGCGACCGTGGTGTCCTACGTGATCAACACCACCTGGAGTTTTTCTGCCCGTTTGCACGGGCGAACGCTGCTGCGTTTCCTGCTGGTGTCCGTAGGTGGCTTTTTTCTGGCGATGTTGGTTGCCTGGGCCGCACAGATTGCCGGGCTGCACTATCTGCTGGGCATCGTCGCGGTGGCGCTGACGATTCCGGTGTTCACCTTTGTCTTGCACAATTTCTGGACCTATCGATGAAGGCTTCACGACACCATCCGGCGCTGGGCCTGTTGCCTTTACTGCTCGGCGTTGTGGCATTTTTCTGCGTGATCGGGCCGCAAGCGCTCGATCCGCAAAACATTGCCTGGCTGGAGCAGGGCGATCCGGCCACGCATTATCTGGGCTGGGCATATTTCCGCCATTCACCCTGGACCTTTCCGCTGGGCCTTAACCCGTCCTATGGTCTGGAATTGGGCAATTCGATCATTTTCTCCGACTCCAACCCGCTGCTGGCGCTGTTGTTCAAGCCGTTCAATGCGTGGTTACCGGCGACCTTCCAGTATTTCGGTCTGTGGCTGCTGGCGTGTTTCGTTCTGCAAGCCTGGTTCGGCTGGAAACTGCTGGGGTTGATGACGGGCAATCCGTTGATCCGCCTGCTGGGCACTGGATTGCTGGTCATTTCGCCGCCGATGTTCCTGCGCATGGGCGGGCACCTTTCCCTGTCCGGGCATTTCCTTATTCTGGCGGCACTGTACCTGGCGTTATTACCGAACCTGTATCGACGTCGTCTGGCCTGGGGCGCGCTGCTGGCGGTGACGGCGATGGTGCATGCCTACCTGTTGGCGATGGTGGCGCTGATCTGGGTGGCGGATCTGCTCGGCAAGACCTTCAGCCAACAATTGACGCGACGTCAGGGCCTGCTCGAAGGCGTTTCGCTGTTTGCCGTGGTGAGTGTGTGTTGCTGGCAGGTCGGTTACTTCGCTATTGCCGATGGCGCGCAATCCGGCGGTTTCGGTTTGTACCGGATGAACCTGCTGTCGCCACTGGATCCGGCCGGCTGGTCGTTGATTTTGCCGGACCTGCCAAAAGCCAGCGGCGATTACGAAGGCTTCAATTATCCGGGTCTGGGTGTGCTGTTGCTGGTGCCGTTGGCGCTGATTGCCTTTCTGAGAAATCGCCAGCCGCTGAAGGATGAGCTTCGCCTTCGCCCTTGGCTAATGCTGGCGCTGATCGGTTTATCGTTGTTTGCGCTATCGAACCAGATTGGTGTCGGCGCACACACCTTCAGCTACCCGCTACCGAAAATCGCCATCAAACTGGCGAATGTTTTTCGCGCCTCGGGGCGGATGTTCTGGCCGGTGTTGTACGCGCTAATTCTGCTGGTGATGTTTCTGCTGGTGCGCGGTTACCGGCCACGCATCGTCGTCGCATTGCTGGCGATCGCGTTGACGATACAGGTCGTCGATACGCGCAACGGCTGGATGGGCTTGCGCAATGGCAAGATCATGACGCCGTCCGCAGAATGGCCAACGCCGATGCGTGATCCGTTTTGGGTGAGTGCGGCGGCGCATTACCCGAACATCCGCAGTCTGATGCCGCAGAATCAGTCTGAGCGCTGGCAAGTGATTGCCGATTTCGCCGCGACCCATGGCCTGAAAACCGACGCCGTTTATCTGGGGCGCATGAGTTCCAAAGCGTTGGAGCAGGCCCGACAAAAATCCCGGCACATGCTTGAGTCAGGGCAATACGATGCCGACTCCTTGTACATCCTCGACGACTCCGTGCTGGCCGATGCTGCCAAAAGCATCAACAGTGAAACGGACCTGCTGACCCGCGTGGATGGCCTGGTGGTGCTGGCGCCGGGCTGGAAGCGTTGTTCGCAGTGCCTGAGCATGCCGGATGAAGGACGGCGGATGTCACTACTGGCATTGATGCGCCCCGGTCAGACGCTGATCTTCAACTACTCCGCCCGGCCACTGGCCAACGGCTGGTCGACCCCGGAAAACTGGGGAACATGGTCGACGGGGCAGCAGGCACAGATCGACTTGCGGGTGTCACCCGAGGCGCGCTCGATTGCGCTGGATGTCATGGCATTCGTTATGCCGCAACACCCGGCGCAGCGAGTGATCGTCAGTTTGAATGGCGAGCAGGTGCTGACTACGCGCATGGTGCAACATCAGGATAATCATCTGGAAATACCGATCACCCAGAGCATCCGGCAGCGCCTGGCGGGCGATGATCGCCTGACGATCGAGCTGCAATTGCCCGACGCCATCAGCCCTGAACAATTGGGCATCAATGATGATTCACGGGTCATGGGGCTGGGCTTGAAGCGCTTGACGGTGAACTGACGCACCGTGGCGATGGACGCCGGGGCCCCGGCCTTTCTACACTGCCGGTATTCCGGGGGGCAGGGGGCAATGGATGAACCGCAATGAACTTCGCAAGGCCGACATCAACCTGATGGTGGTGTTCGAGACCTTGATGCTCGAGCGCAACGTGACCCGCGCGGCCGAGAAGCTGTTTCTCGGCCAGCCGACCATCAGTTCGGCGCTCAATCGCTTGCGCACGATGCTCAACGATCCGCTGTTTATCCGCGTCGGCCACCGCATGGAACCGACCGCCCGCGCCGAAGATATTTTTCGCCATCTCAAGCCTGCGCTGGACTCGTTGTCAGTGGCGCTGAGCCTGACCCGCGATTTTGATCCGGCCGTCAGCACCATGACTTTCCGCATCGGTCTGTCCGATGACGTCGAGTTCGGCCTGTTGCCGCCGCTGTTGCGTGCGCTGCGCCAGGAAGCGCCGAACGTGGTGTTCGTGGTGCAACATGTCGATTACTGGCGCATCCCCGATCTGCTCGCAGCGGGTGATATCACGGTCGGTATCAGCCAGACGCGTGGCTTGCCGGCCAATGCCAAGCGCAAACTGCTGCGGCACATTCAGCCGAGCATCCTGCGCGCCGACGCCAGCGATACACCGCTGACGCTGGATGAATATTGCGCACGCCCGCACGTGCTGGTTTCGCACACGGCCAATGTCAGTGGATTTGCCGATGAGTGGCTCGCGGAACTCGGGCGCACCCGTCAGGTGGTGCTGTCGGTGCCGCAATACAGTGCATTGCCGGCATTGCTGGCCGGCACCGACCTGATTGCCAGTCTGCCGGATTACACGGCGGCGGCCATGGCCACTTCGGGGTTACTGTTCAAGGAGCCGTTCCCGTTCAAGACGCCGACGCTGGATTTGTCGATGGTCTGGCTCAGTCACGTCGACAGCGATCCGGCGGAGCGCTGGTTGCGTTCGCGGCTGGAGCAATTCATGAGCGAACGGCCATTGACCGCAGCCTGAGCCATGACACCGTGTAGGAGCTGCGGCACGCTGCGATCTTTTGATCTTCAAATCTCACGATCAAAAGATCGCAGCCTCGTTTCACTCGACAGCTCCTACAGGGATTGGTGATGAGCCGCATGTGCTATATGTACGACCTTTCTGCCAACTGACCGGGGACCTGCAATGCCACACCTGCACATGGAATACACCGCCAACCTGCCGCAGTTGAACGCCGACGTTGCGTTGATCCGCCTCAACAACACGCTGGTGGGCTCCGGTCAGTTCGCGGCGGAGTTCGATATCAAAAGTCGTGCGATTAAAGTCGAGACCTTCAAGGTCGGTACCGCCATGGCCGAGCGCGCCTTCGTTTATGTGAAGCTGGCGCTGCTCAGCGGGCGTTCGCCGCAGATCAAGAAGCAGTTGTCAGAGAGCCTGTTGGCGGTCTTGCAGGACCTGTGCGAATGGCCGGCCGGCGTCGAAGTGCAGCTGTGTGTCGAACTGGTCGATATGGATCGCGAGTCCTACAGCAAAACCGCGATTGGTGTGTAGGACTCAGGCCGCTTCGAGTTCGCTGCACACCTTGACCACCTGCTCGCGCAACCACAGGTTGGCGCTGTCCTGATCAACGCTCTGGCTCCACTGCATGTCGAGGGTAAAGCCCGGCAAGCCGTTCGGCGCCTCACAGTGATTGAACACAGCTTCGTTGGTCAGCAAGCGCTGGATGCGGCGGGGCAGGGTGAGGATGAAGTCGGTCCCGGTGATCATTTTCAATGCCGCGCTGTAGCTGTTCGAGCGCGCGACGATCTGGCGCTTCTGCGCCTGCCGCGCCAGCCAGCCATCGACCATGTTGGTGGTCGACGTCCACGGTGTAGGGAACACATGCCGGCGTTCGGTAAAGGCCTGCAGGCTCAGGCGCGGCTCCAGTGGCGTGGCGCGTTTGTCGAAGACGCAGACCAGATCATCTTCCAGCAGCATCCGCGATTTCAGGTCGGTGTGATGGCGGTGGAAGTTGGGGCCGAAGCTGATCACCAGATCGAGGCTGCCGTCGCGCAGCTCATCCGCCGGCACATCGGTCTCGAACTTGTGCATGTTGACCATCACCGGCAAATCGTCGAAGTCGAAACGCTTCAACAGGCGCGGCAGAATCAGTTGCTCGAAGTATTCCGGGGCGCAGATGTTGAAGGTGACGGCTTGCCGGGTCGGGTCGAACGTGGGGGCGCCGGCGTGGCACAGGTTGATACTTTCCAGAATCTTCTGCACATGGCCGTACATGGTGCTGGCCTTGTAGGTCGGACGCATGCCGGTGCGGGTGTTGATGAACAGTTCGTCTTCGAAACTGGTGCGCAGTTTTTTCAAACAGTAACTGACGGTGGACTGGCTGACGAACAGGGTTTCTGACACATCGGTGACGCTGCTTTGCTCATAAACGGCGATAAACACCATTAGATCCTGCATGTCGAGCTTTCGAAGCAAGTTACTGTTCAGCATCCGTACTGTCTCGCTGTGCTTCTTGCGCTGAATCCGCGCAAACGTGTGCGAACGATCGTAGCGGAACGATGGTGCCAGGACAAAGCCCTGTAGGACGTTTCACAGTCAGTTGTGGGACAGAAAGTTTTACGAACACGACGTCGCCGACAAAACCACCGAAATGTGGCCAGAAGCCTTTATCTCGACGCGGGAAAGTGTCGGGCGTAATGCCTGGGATCGAAGCGCCACACCATTAACAGCATCACTCCCATCACAGCGGTCAGCGCCCACCAGGCCCATTCGAAACTTCCAAGCCAATCGCGGATCATTCCGGCCAGCAGCGGCGAAAGGCCGGCGATCAAGTAACCGATGCCCTGCACGAACGCGGTCAGCCCACCGGCGCGTTGCGGGTTGTCGAGGTGATCGAGCGAGACGATCAGGCTCATCGGAAACAAACCGCCAATACCCAAACCCAACAGGCACGGCCACAGCAGGCTGAGCTGTTGTGGGCTGAGGATCAGGCCGCAAAATCCGCTGATGATCAGCATCAGTAACGCCATCAGAATCACGCGTCGATCCCGGCTGCGATTGGCGATCGCCGGCACCACCAAGCCGGAAATCACCTCCATGGCCGTCAGAAGACCCAACAACAGCCCAGCGTTTTGTTCACTCCAGCCTTTTTCCACGTAATACGGCGCGAGCCAGGCCAGCACGCAGGTGTAGGACGCTGTCCCCAAACCAAAGAAGATCGCCAGTAACCAGGCGCGGGAATTGGCGAGGAACGAGTCTTTTCTGGCTACCGCCATCTCCGTGGAGGGTTGCTGGCGGCGTTGGAACCACCAGAACACAAACGCGAGTAAAGCCAGCATCGCCCAGAAGGCCAGACCACTGCGCCAGCTCCCGGTTTGCATCAGCACCAGCGGCGCGAGCGAGGCGGCAAGCGCGGCGCCAGCCATGATCGACGTGACGTATAGACCCATGCACAGCGCGACGTTGTCAGCGAAGCGCGATTTGATCAGCGCCGGCATCAACGCCTGAATAAGTGCTATGCCGATGCCGGCCAGCACGGCGCTTGCAATAAATTGGGCAGCAGAGTCGATAAACAGTCGTGACAATGTTGCCAGGCCGATGATCAGCAAGGACAGCAATACCGTCCGTTGCTCACCCAGCCGTTGACTGATGCCAATGCCGAAAAACATCGCCAGCCCCATGGCCATCACCGGCAGCATGGTCAGCAGTGAAGCGACAGTGAAGCTCAGCGGGATGTCGCCGCGAATGGCCGACAGTAACGGACCGACCGCCGCCATCGACGGACGCAGATTGAGCGCGACGAGAATGATGGCGAGCATCAACAAGACGGCGGGGCGAGCGGTGGCGCGGAGGTTTTCCATCGTCAGACCTTTGGACAGGGCGGATGATTAGGCGCGGAACCGCTTGTGCTGGGCAAACCAGAAAATCCACAGCCCTTTTTAAAAATCAAATACCGATCCCTGTAGGAGCTGTCGAGTGCAACGAGGCTGCGATCTTTTGATCTGGCTTTAAAGATCAAGATCAAAAGATCGCAGCCTGCGGCAGCTCCTACAGGGGACGCATTGTTTACTGAATAAAAGCTGAACCATTCTCAAATACTTCACAAGTTTCATCACGTCACCAAAGTCCAACTAATCGTTGGCGTCTTTTTCACAAAAAATTGATGGTTGCCTGCTTAAAGTTTGTCATGCCTTGGTTAATGAAATTTTCACAACTGAAATTTCTTTCATGGACTGAGGCTCTTCTTTTCAGGAATCGCCCTTTCTATGTTGAAGTTAAAAGCCGTGCGCCCGGAATGGGTGACGTTGATCGCCAGCGCCTTTCTTTTAATCGGCTGCAATGTTGTCCTCTGGCAGCACCTGTTCGAGATCACCACCGCAGATGGCAAGGGCATCGCCATGCGCGTGGCGTTTGGGGTAATGATCCTGGCGGCATTCAACATTGTGCTGACGGTTCTGGCTTTCCGTCCGCTGCTCAAACCGCTGTTGACCCTGATATTCCTGATCAGCGCCGGCGTGGCTTACTTTATGAGTCAATATGGCGTAATGATCGATGCCGGCATGTTGCGCAACTTTGCCGAAACCAATGCAACGGAAGTGCGTGATCTGCTCTCGTTGAAGTTGTTTGCTTATATTCTGTTGCTTGGTGTCTTGCCATCATTTTTGTTGTGGAAGTTGCCGATTAATTATCGTCGCTGGCACCGTGAGTTGCTTAGTAAAGTTATTGTCAGTGTCGCCTCGGCAGCGGTAATTGGCGGCGTGGCCCTGGCCAACTATCAGGGCTTGTCTTCACTGTTTCGCAACCATCACGAAATTCGCCTGATGCTAGTGCCGAGCAACTACATTGGTGCTTCGGCTGGTTACCTGCGTGAACAAGTGGTTTCGGCGCAGCAACCGTTCGTCAAGATCGGTGAAGACGCTGAGCGCAATCCGGATGTGAAGCTTCAGCCGCGTAAATCCCTGACCGTGTTAGTGGTGGGCGAAAGCGCCCGGGCGGAGAATTTCGGCATCCTCGGTTATGACCGCGACACCACACCGAAACTGGACAAGGAAGCCGGGCTGATCGCCTTTACCGATGTACATTCCTGCGGCACGGAAACGGCTGTTTCTGTGCCGTGCATGTTCTCCAACATGGGTCGCAAGGATTACGACGCCAGCAAGGCGAAGAATGAAGAAGGTTTACTCGATGTGCTCAAGCGTGCCGGGATCGACGTGATCTGGCGTGACAACCAGTCTGGCTGCAAAGGCACCTGTGATCGAGTCACCCTGCAGGATGTCAGCAACCTGAAGGACCCGGCGCTGTGCGCCAACAGCGAGTGCCGCGACGAAATCCTCCTGCAAGGCCTGCAAGGTTTTATCGACCACCTGGACAAGGACACCGTTCTGGTCCTGCACCAGATGGGCAGCCATGGCCCGGAATACTTCAAGCGCTATCCAAAGGAATACCAGCACTTCACGCCTGTTTGTGAAAGTAACGCGCTTAACAATTGCAGTCGCGAAAGTATCGTCAACGGTTACGACAACACGCTGGTGTATACCGACCATGTGCTGTCGAGTCTGATCGATGTATTGCGCAGCAATCAGGACAAAGTCGATACCGCCATGTTGTACCTGTCGGACCACGGTGAGTCGCTGGGCGAATACAACTTGTTCCTGCACGGTACGCCTTACATGCTGGCGCCAGAGCAACAAAAGCATGTAGCGATGCTGGCGTGGTTTTCCGACAACTATCAGAAGGCTTATTCGGTCGACACCCATTGCCTGCAGATGAGCCGCGATAAACCTCTGAGCCAGGATAACCTGTTCCACTCGATGCTTGGCCTGCTTGAGGTCAAGAGCAAGGTCTATCAGCCGGGTCTGGACATGTTTGCCGGTTGCCGTGGCGCGGTGATCGACGGCGTGCTCGCGAAGGAATGAGGCCAATCGGCTCCGTCGTTCTGACGTGACGGGCCTGTCTGTTTCCTCTGTCAGACTATTCTTGCTCTTTGGCAGGACATTTCGTTACAGCTCTTGCCCTTCGCAGGCGCGTAAATCGCCGGTGGCGATATATACTGCGCGCCATTCTTCAAGGGAGAGCCGTGTGGCCATCGATATTCACTGGATTCGCGACAACGAAAGCCTCGCGCAGTTTTGCGCCGAGTGGCAGCAGCTGCCGTTCGTTGCCCTCGACACCGAATTCATGCGGGTCGACACCTTCTACCCGATTGCCGGCCTGTTGCAGATTGGCGACGGCAAACGCGCCTATCTGATCGATCCGCTGACCATCAATGCCTGGCAACCGCTGGCCGCACTGCTGGAAAACCCGGCGGTGCTGAAAGTCTTGCACGCCTGCAGCGAAGACCTCGAAGTGCTGTTGCGTCTGACCGGCAGCCTGCCGGCACCGATGTTCGACACGCAACTGGCCGCCGCTTACCTGAATCTCGGGTTCTCGATGGGCTATTCGCGACTGGTGCAGGAAGTGCTCGGCATCGAACTGCCGAAGGGCGAGACCCGTTCCGACTGGTTGCAACGCCCGTTGTCCGACACACAAATCAGCTACGCCGCCGAAGATGCCGTGCATCTGGCTGAGGTTTTCGTACAACTGCGGCCGAAACTGTCTGACGACAAATTCGCCTGGGTGCTGGAGGACGGTGCTGAACTGGTCGCCAACCTGCGCCGCGAAACCGACCCTTACGAGGTCTATCGCGAGGCCAAACTGGCGTGGAAACTCTCGCGGGCGCAACTGGCGGTATTGCGTGAGTTGTGCGCCTGGCGTGAAAAAGAGGCCCGCGCCCGCGATCTGCCGCGCAACCGCATCGTCCGCGAGCATTCGCTGTGGCCGTTGGCTCGTACGCAGCCGGATAACCTCGCCGCGTTGGGCAAGATCGAAGACATGCATCCGCGTACCGTGCGTCAGGACGGCCAGTTTCTGCTTGATCTGATCAAGCGCTCTGGCAGTGTGGGCCCTGATCAATGGCCGCCCGCCGTAGCCGAGCCATTGCCGATCGAAGCGGCTGCGTTGATCAAACAACTGCGCGCATTGGGTCAGGCTGAGGCCGAGCGCCTGGGCATCGCCCCGGAACTGATGCTGCGCAAGAAAACCCTCGAAGCTCTGGTCAAAAGCGGTTATCCCGAGGGTCCTTACCAATTGCCTGAGTCGTTGCGTGGCTGGCGCCGCGAACTCATGGGTCAGAAGCTGCTCGACAGCCTGGCCACCGCCGGAGAACAGCCTTGAAACGTATTTGTTCCATTTACCAAAGCTCGAAGCGCAGCGGCATGTACCTTTATGTGCTCAAAAGTGATGCGCTGGAGCGCGTTCCGGAAGCGCTGATGCTGGCCTTCGGCAAGCCGAAGCATTCCTTCGATCTGGTGCTGTCGCCCGAGCGCAAACTGGCCAGCGAAGACATCGTTGTGGTGTTGGAAAACCTCGATAAGCAGGGCTACCACCTGCAAATGCCGCCGGCTGAGGACGAGTACATCGAGCATTTGCCCGAAGAGTTGCTGCGACGTAACGACCCGGTCTGATCTGCGCGGCTCTGTTCTGAGTCTCGGTTTACCCTGGAACTGTTTTTACCGCGATGGCCGTCCGAATCCGGCGGCCGTCTGCACGGTTTGCGAAAGGTTTGAAGATGCGCGTTCTGATTGCTGAACACGACCACGCGATATACGCCCGGCTGCTGCGTCAGGCAGCGCCCGAGGTTGAAGTACTGACCAGCGGCGACTCCGCCGAGTTGGCCCGTCAGGCCGCCGATTGCCCGGTGTGGCTGGGGCAGCCAGACCTGCTCGCGACCCTGTTGCGCCAGGGCCACCAGCCACAATGGCTGCAGTCGACCTGGGCCGGTATTACACCGTTGCTCGCGGACGGTTTGCGCCGTGATTACCGTTTGACCCGCGCGGTGGGGATTTTCGGTCAGGTGATGGCCGAATACGTGCTGACCTACATCCTCGGCCATGAGCGCGAAGTGCTCGCGCGACTGGTCAGCCAGGTCGAACGCAAGTGGGACAACCGCAGCGGCCAGAGCCTGGTTGGACGCAAGGTGCTGATCGTCGGCACCGGCGACATCGGTCAGAGCGTGGCGCAGTTCCTGCTGCCATTCGGCATTGAGTTGTACGGCATCGCCAGTACGGCTCGCGAGCAGGCGCCGTTTGTCGAGGTCGGTTCGATGGCCGACCTGCCACGTCTGGTGGGCGAGGTGGATTACGTGGTCAACCTGCTGCCGAACACCGAGCACACCCACGATATCTACGACGCGGCGCTGTTCAAGCAATTCAAGCCGACCGGGTTGTTTATCAACGCCGGACGCGGTGTCGCGGTGGTTGATGCCGATCTGGTGGACGCGTTGAAGGAAGGTCATCTGGCGGGGGCGGTGATCGACGTTTGCCGTCAGGAGCCACTGCCACAGCGCCATCCGTTCTGGACCGCGTGGGGTTTGCTGCTCACCGGGCACAGCTCGGCACCGACGTCACCGGCGTTGATGGTGCAGTTGTTTGTCGAGAACCTGAAGGCGTATCAGGCGAGCGAAGCGTTGCGCGGGGAAGTGGATTTCAATCGCGGGTATTGATACACCGCAATCAATGTAGGAGTGAGCCTGCTCGCGATAGCGGTGTGTCAGACAGCATTAATGTCGACCGACACACCGCTATCGCGAGCAGGCTCACTCCTACAGTTGTTTTACGGTGTGGCTTAGAGGGTGAAGTCGCCTTCCGCCGCCAGTTCATTCAGCGGTCGGCGCGGGCTCGGCTCTTCGCGAGCCTGCAGGTATTCAGCCAGCGTTGCCTTGTCCCCTAGTTTGCCGACCGCCACAGCCGCGTGCAGCGCGTAACCTTCCGGAATATTCAGCTCCTTGCGCGTCAGCTCCTGATCGAAACCCGCCATGCCGTGGGTGTGCCAGCCACTGATGCTCGCTTGCAGCGCCAGATGGCCCCACGCTGAACCCGTGTCAAACGTGTGCCACAACGCTGGAGTTTCCTCGGTGGCACCCGGTGCAGTGAAAGTGGTTTTCGAAATCACGATCACCAGCGCCGACGCATGCTGCGCCCAGCTACGGTTGAATTCATTGAGCAGACCCAGATAACGCTCCCAGTTCGGCGTATCGCGACGCGCATAGAGGAAACGCCACGGCTGCGAGTTATACGCCGAAGGCGCCCAGCGCGCGGCTTCGAAGAAGCTCAGCAGGGTTTCTTCCGGGATCGCTTCGCCGGTGAAGGCACGCGGCGACCAGCGGTCGGTGAATTGCGGGTGAATGGCGTAATCGGCAACGCGAGGGTTGGCACTCATCGAGAGATTCCTTGCTACGTTTGAGTCATGAATTCGAGGCAAAACCCTACGTGGAGGCGGTTAGGCTGACAAGCGCGATTTACCGACAGTCGCCAACGCTTGGCCCGCAAGGCCTTGAGCACTAGACTGGCGGCCTTTTCACCACCTGATGTTGATGCTTGAGCCATGGCCGCCAAAGTCGAACCGTTCTGGATACGCAAACCCCTCGATCAACTGGATCACCAGGAATGGGAATCGCTGTGCGACGGCTGTGGTCTGTGCTGCCTGCAGAAACTCGAGGATGAAGAAGACAACAGCGTTTATTACACGCGCATCGCCTGCAAACTGCTGGACCTGAAAACCTGCCAGTGCAGCGACTACCCGAATCGCATCAAGTTTGTCCCGGACTGCATCCAGCTCACCCCGGGTCAGGCTGAAGAATTCAAATGGCTGCCGCCGACCTGCGGCTATCGACTGGTCAGCGAAGGCAAGGATCTGCCGTTGTGGCACCACCTGGTGTGTGGCGATCGCGACGCGGTGCACCATGAGCGTATTTCCCAGTCAGGGCGCATGCTTGCCGAAGGCAGCGTGCCGGAAGATGACTGGGAAGATCACCTGATTTTCCGCGCAGGTTAAACACCTGCTGTTCCAAGCTTTACCAAGGAGTGCGTATGGCTGTCGGATTGCCGCAAGCGTTGATGGTTGCGCTGCTGGCGTTGAGCGCGCCGGTCTGGGCGGCGAAGAAAGTCGATCTGGATTATCACGTGCGCCTGTTGCCACAGAGCGATCAGGCCGAAGTACGCCTGACCCTGGCCAAGGGTGAAGCGGTGCGCAGTCTCGATTTCGATCTTGGCGACGGCAGCCATTACAGCGACTTCAAGGCTGACGGCCAGTGGCTGCTGAGCCCGGGCAAACAGGCGCGCGGGGTGTGGCGCCCCGCCAGCGAAAAGTCCAGCCTGACCTACCGCGTGCGCATCAGCCACGGCCGCAAGAACGGCAGTTTCGACACGCGCATGACCCCGACTTGGGCGTTGATGCGTGGCGACGAACTGGTACCGCCGGCCAAACTCGATCAGCAGGACGGCACCGAACTGGTCGCGCGTCTGCAATTCGAATTGCCTGATGGTTGGAAAAGCGTTGAAACCGCGTGGCCACGCATCGGCAAAAACAAATTCCGCATCGATAACCCGTCACGCCTGTTCGACCGCCCGACCGGCTGGATGCTGGCCGGTCACCTCGGCAGTCGCCGCACACGCCTGGGCGAAACCGAAGTCACCGTGGCCTCGCCGCAAGGGCAGGGCATGCGTCGCATGGACGTGCTGACGTTGCTGACATTCGTCTGGCCGCAGGTGCAGGCGGTTTATCCACGCCATCCGGCCAAACTGTTGATTGTCGGTGCCAACGACCCGATGTGGCGCGGCAGCCTCGGTGCGCATGAATCCATTTACGTGAATACGCGATTGCCGCTGGTCAGCGAGAGCGGTAGCAGCGCGCTGGTGCGGGAGCTGGCACAGGTGTTCGGGCGGATCAACGACGAGCAGCGCAGTGACTGGATCAGCGAAGGTTTTGCCGAGTATTACGCGATCGAACTGGTGCGCCGTGCCGGTGGCATGAGCGATGAGCGTTATCAGAGTTTGCAGGCGAAACTGGCCAGGGACAGCCAGAAAGTCACGACCTTGCGCGGCGCGCAGATCAGCCTGGCGCAGGTGTCAAAAGCAGTGATTTTGTTGCAGGAACTGGATCGCGAGATTCGCTTGAAGACGCGCAACAAGCGTTCGCTGGATGATGTGTTGCGTGGGGCGATGCATCTGGGGACAGTGAGTACCAAGGAGTTTGTGCAACTGGCCGAGAGCGTTCTTGGCGAGTCATCCAAAGTCCTTGATACCGTATTGCTTCAGTGACACCGCTATCGCGAGCAGGCTCACTCCTACAAGGGAACGCATTCCAAATGTAGGAGTGAGCCTGCTCGCGATGGGGCCCTCAACCCCACCGCAAATCTCGGATCAAACCCCGGTTTTCGGCGACTTCACCGAATCATTGCCGGTCACGGTGGCAGTGCTGGTCGCCGCTTCGGCATTGGCCTTGAGCTTGCTCAGCTCTTCGCCGGCCCGCTCGATCTTCGCCCGCACGTTATTCATGTCCTGACGACTCTTCTCGATCAGGCTTTTCACCGAACTGTGCCCGGTAATCCCGCGCGCCATCGCCACGCCGCCAATCGCCACCTGAATCAAGCCGAACACACCGCCACGGCGCAGGCCCTTGCCGACCATGATCACGCCACCGGCCAATGAGCCGATGCGCTCCCAGCCTTCGACGTTCTGCTCGGGATGGCTCTGGAACGGGGTGGATTCGATACGTTCGACACGTTTGAGCTCGGTCATGATCTTTCTCCAGGCAATGAATAATCGATAAACAAGCTGACTGCCAGAGCAGTCAGCTCGTTCCATCGGATGTGCGACGCTTCAGCGGAATTTTGGCCCGGAGCGGGTGTTCAAGCCCTTGGCCATGCGGTCGTAGAGCACGACATTGACCGTGGCGGCGAGGTTCATGCAGCCGGTGGTCGGGATGTACACTACGTCTTCGCACCAGTCGCGGATCTCTTTATCCAGCGAGCCGTCTTCGGGGCCGAAGATGTACAGGGCGCGATCCGGGTGGGTGTATTCCGGCAGCGGGCGGGCGCCCTCGACCAGTTCCACGGCGACCGGCACGCAGTTGAGCGGGAGGATCTTTTTCAGATCGTCGATGCCGATCAGCGGGATGTCGTAGTGCACGCGTTTGGTGTCGGTGACGAAGTCGGCGGCGCGTTCATAACGCTTGCCGGTGTAGAACACCGACGCCACGCCATAACAGCCTGCGGCGCGCATCACCGAACCGACGTTCTCCGGTGATTTGGGGTTATACAAACCAATGCAGCTGTACCGTTTGTCTGCCACGAGCGGGGTGCCTTCGGGAAAAAGAGCGCGATTATACGGGGATAAGATCAAAAGATCGCAGCCTTCGGCAGCTCCTACATTTGGATGGTGTACACCCTGTAGGAGCTGCCGAAGGCTGCGATCTTTTGCTTTTTAATCTTCTTTCTTCATCAACCCGGCCAACGCGGCAAACGGGTTATGCGTCGCCTTGGCAATCTTCGGCGTGCTCAGCGAGCCTTCGCTGAAATACTGCTGGTCGGTATAGCGCGAGTGTTCGTTGTCGTGGCAATACAGGCACAACAATTCCCAGTTAGAGCCGTCCTGCGGGTTATTGTCGTGGTTGTGGTCGCGGTGGTGCACGGTCAGTTCGCTCAGGCGCTTGCCGGAAAACTCACGGGTGCAGCGGCCACAGACGTGCGGGTACATCTTCAGGGCCTTGTCACGGTAGCCCATTTCCTTGTCGCGCTGGTTGTCGGCGAGGATACGATCCAGCTTCGACGTATTGGTTGGGGTGGACGAACTCATGGGTTCACCTTTGTAAAAGACTAATGACGGTTATGCGCAGAGTTTAGCTCAGCCTTTGAGCTTCTCGGCAATCCAGATCGTGTGGCGCGTGCCCTTGTTGCCATGGGCGAAGACCTGAACTTCTTCGGCCTTGAAACCGGCCTTCTTCAATTTGTCGGAAAACAGCCGATCGGCGCTGGCCGACCACACCGCCAGCACGCCTTTCGGGCGCAGGGCCTTGGCGCAGGCATTCAGACCAGCGGCGGAGTACAGCCAGCTATTGGCCTTCTGGGTCAGGCCTTCGGGGCCGTTGTCGACGTCGAGCATGATCGCGTCGAAGCCGTTCGGTTCGCTTTGCAGCACCTTGGCCACGTCTTCCTGACGGATCACCGTGCGCGGATCGAGCAGCGGCCGGCCGGACTTCTCGCCGAGCGGGCCACGGTTCCACTCGACCACGCCGGGCACCAGTTCCGCGACCACCACTTCAGCGGTTTTGCCCAGATGCTTGAGCGCCGAGGCGAGGGTAAAGCCCATGCCCAGACCGCCGATCAGCACCCGTGAGTCCGGCCGCCCGGCCACTTTACGGCAAGGAATTTCGGCCAGAGCATCTTCGGAGCCGTGCATGCGCGTGTTCATCAATTGCCCGCCGTCGCCGCCCTGGATCTTGATGACAAAATCCTCGCCATATTCGAACAGGCACAGGGCACCGCCGCTTTCAGGGATCGGGGTGGTGTCGAGCAGAACGAAACGTTTCATGGAAATCTCTACAAGGGGGAAGGCAAGCAGGCCCGTTGGGAGTAGCCTGAGCGCAGACTAGAGGCCAAACGGAGCCCTTGATGAAGCGCACCATTCTAACGGTCATTGCCCTGGCCGCGCTCTCGATTACTGCAGTGCAGGCGCAACAGACAATACCGGTCAGCCCGGCGCCGCAACCCGGCGCGCCCGGCACCGCGACGCCGACGCCGTATCCGCAGATCACGCCGATCAACATTCCCAAGTCGGGTGCCGGCAGTGGCAGCCCGCCGCTGGTGCCGATTGAAATGCCCAGCCCGCCGAGCAAGGATCAACCTGTGCCGGGCATTGAACCGAGCGGCACCAAAGCGAAAACCCCCGGCGGTTAAACCTGTTGCGCCGCCAGTTGACCGTCGGCCATGCGCAGGCGTTTCGACAGGGATACGGCGAGGGCGCGGATGATCTTCGCGGCGATCTTCGGCGCGTCGTTGAGCATTTTTTCCAGCGAATCCTTACCGAGGTTCAGTAGCTGGCAATTAGTCGCGGCGACGCAGGTGGCCGAGCGGCGTTCACCGTCCAGAACGGCCATTTCACCGAACGCCCGACCGCTGCGCAGGGTGGCCATAGTGATCACCTGACCATCGGGCCCGGTTTTCTGCACGGCGACCTGGCCGGTGTGGAGGATGCACATGAAACTGCCGGCATCGCCCTCGCGGAAAATCGCCTCGCCCTCAGCCACAGTGCTGATGCTGAAGTAGCCGGAAGCGGCCGCAAAGTCGGCCAGTTGCAATTGATCGAACAGGCCGCAGTCCATCAGCCAGTCGCGGATTTCGTTGTTCAGTAAGGTCGGTTCTGACATGTCGTCACGGTCTTTTTGTTTTCACTGTTTCAGGCTTCAGACGATCCCTTGTAGGAGTGAGCCTGCTCGCGATAGCGGTCGGTCATTCAAATCATCTTTAACTGACATACCGCTATCGCGAGCAGGCTCACTCCTACAGGGGATCTGTGTGGTATCGGCCTCTTGGGTCTGCAATTAAGACCCAAGTGACCGACGGAGTTCCTCAGGCCAGGCCCAAAACCTTGAAAACAAATGCATATTCGAGCGCTACGTCACGTAATCCCTGATAACGCCCGCTCATCCCGCCATGCCCGGCGCCCAATTCGGTCTTGAGCAGCAGCACATTGTTGTCGGTCTTGGTCGCGCGCAATTTCGCCACCCACTTCGCCGCTTCCCAGTACTGCACGCGGCTGTCGTTATAGCCGGCGATTACCAGCGTCGCCGGATAGTCCTGCGCGCTGACGTTTTCGTACGGCGCATACGCCTTGATTCGCTCGTAAACCTGCGGCTCTTCTGGATTGCCCCACTCGTCGTACTCGGTAACGGTCAGCGGCAGATCCGGATCGAGCATGGTATTGAGCACGTCGACGAACGGCACCTCAGCAATCGCCACACCGAACAGATCGGGACGCTGGTTGAGCACGGCACCGATGAGCAAACCACCCGCGCTGCCGCCACTGATCGCCAGTTTTTCAGCTGTGGTGATGCCGTTAAGGATCAAGAACTCGGCGCAGGCAATGAAGTCGGTGAAGGTGTTGTGTTTGTGTTCCTGCTTGCCGGCGCGATACCAGGCTTCGCCCAGTTCACCGCCGCCGCGCACATGGGCGATGGCGAATGCCATGCCGCGATCCAAGAGGCTCAGACGGGCGTGGGAGAACCACGGATCAAGGCTCGAACCGTAAGCGCCGTAACCGTAGAGATACAGCGGCACCGCTTGGCCGACCATTTCGCGCTTCATCACCAGGCTGATCGGCACTTGCGTACCGTCCGGCGCGGTCGCCCACAAACGCTGGCTGACGTACGCGTCGGCGTCGAACGGGCCGAGTACCGGGGTTTCTTTCAAAACGGTTTGTTCGCCACTGGCGAGGAGCAGTTGGCGAACCTGTGCCGGGCGGTTTAGCGCCTCGTAGCGCAGACGAATGCGGTCGCTCTCGAACTCCAGGCTGTTTTGCACATAGAGGCTGTAGGCCGCGTCCGGCAATTGCACGCGATAAGGCGTCAGACCGTGTGGGTGAACTTCGATGATCGGCAGGCCACCCTCGCGCAGGCTCAGGGTCATGGCGTCGGTGTTGAGGCTGACGCCATCGAGCATCACTGTGTCGCTGTGGGGGATCAGGTTTTGCCAGTCGGCTTCGGTCGGCGCGGTGCCGCTGTCCGGCGCCTGGTACAGGGCGTAGTTGATGCCGTCGCGGTTGGTGCGGATAAACCATGTCCACACGCCATCGAGCAGACCGTGATCGACATCGTATTCATGATCTTCGACCCGTGGCGCCAGGCAAGTGAAGGGCTGGTGCGGCTGATTGGCGTCGAGCGCCCAGACTTCGCTGGTGGTCTTGCTACCCAGCGACAGCAGCAATTGCTGCTCGGAACTGGAACGGTAGCAGTGCAGGAAGAAACGCCCGTCCGGCTCGTGGAAAACTTCTTCGGCAGCGGTGCCGTCGAGGCGATAACGGAACAGTTTGTGTGGACGATGGGTGTCGTCGAGTACGCCGAAAAACAGGGTCAGGCTGTCGTTGGCCCAGGTCATGCTGCCGTCGCAGTCTGCGAATTCCAGTTCGCTGACTTTGTCGTTGGCCAGTTCCTTGACGAACAACGTGTAGATTTCATCGCCCGAGGCGTCGACGCTGTAGGCCAGACGCTGGTGATCCGGGCTGATGCTGAACGCACCCAGTGAGAAAAAACCGCCATTGGCCAGCACATTCGGGTCGAGCAGCAGTTGTTCGCGGCTTTCGTCGAGGCTCAGGCTATCGTCTGCCGGACGCGGGCAGCGGTAATGCCGGGCGTATTCGTCGCCCGCCGTGGTGCGGGTGTAATACAGATACGGGCCCCACGGCGAGGGCAGGGACAGGTCGGTTTCCAGAATCCGGCCCTTGATCTCCTCGAACAGGGCTTCGCGCAGTTCAGCTTGATCGGCGGTTTGCGCTTCCTGATAGGCGTTTTCGGCCTTGAGGTAATCGAGCACCGCGTCGGTGTCGCGCTCCTGCAGCCAGGCATACGGGTCGGCACCGGCAGCCTTGTGGGCGATCGGGGCACTGATGACGTTGGCGGATTGGGGCATGGAAGGCTCTCGGACAATGTTCGGAATAAAGGTTTTCGCGGATCGTGAAACCGCCGCAGTCCCCTGTGGGAGCGAGCCTGCTCGCGAATGCGGTGGGTCAGACAACAAAGTTTCAACTGACAGTCCGTATTCGCGAGCAGGCTCGCTCCCACAGGTCGTGTGTCTATTGGGACAAGCCGCACGGGCGAAAAGTCGTTACTATAAGCGCCTCTGTGCGACACGCGTAGCGTGTCTTCAAGACCTCGAGGTGTCAGATCATCTTGAGGGGCTCCTTGAGTGGAGTCGAAGCCTAGGTATCGCCTCCTAGGAAACAAATCTGTCCCAGAAGTCCAGTACCTTCAAGGGCTTGCCGCTGCGGCGGGGTATGCAAAAGGGTCGATACAGCATTCAAAACTCGCCCTCAGAAAGCGTTTTTCTTTCTGGAATGCATCTCAAATCATCGGTTCTTCTCAGAACCTAACCCACGCGGGAAAGAATCCCCGCAGGGGTTTTCTCCTGCTTCTGAAACAGGAGGAAACAAACCTTAGAGCATGCTGCTTAAGCAGTCCCCGCTCCTATCCATCTGAAGACGCGAGCGAAAGCTCTGTCTGTCATTGTCCATCTAATTTGCTTGCAAGTTAGCAGCGGACTCGTTGTGCGACCAACGATAGCCTAGGAAAACATGCGTCATTGGCAACGATGAGGTGTGAAGCTTTTCTGACAACGTAGTCCCCGTAAGGGCCTGCATTTTCCGCGAGGGGATGCGGGGATGCTCGGAGCAGAACCGGGTTGAGACGCTAGGCTGATCGGAATGGGCAACATATGTGAACTGCTGATAAACGTCGTAATTATAAACAAGCCAAAACTGCTGTCAGGCTTGAGCCAACAGGCAAAGTGATCGGATACCTCCGTAGAGGCTGGGGGTACGTCGTCATCAGGATCACCGGCGGAAAGGCAGGCCCTAACCCAATCGTGTGACAGGCAGGGAACGTGGTAAGTCCGTATGGCTGCCTTCGGGCAGGTGAACCGCAAGGGGATCTGTTGGCCGTGCGGGTATGGGATCGCAGAGAAAGCGAAAGTCGATTTGTAATGAATCGAATAGGGGTTGGAACATCACCCCACGGGAAACCGGGCAGACTTCTGCGTGGTCTTTTGTCGCATGAACTCTGACTGAGCCTGTCTCAATAATTTCAGAAACCTGTGTTTAGGTTTCCCATTAATCCAGCCCTGACGGGACGTCCATTCCCGTCAGGGGATGCGTACGTCTTCAGCTCAGGCAATTTGAGAGGAAGGCAGCATGCTAGTACATAGCCCTAAGGCCGTGTCTGCGCCCTCCAGCGCTCCGCAGCAATGGCATGACATCGATTGGCGTCGTGTCCAACGGAACGTTCGGGCAATGCAGGTGCGGATCGCGAAGGCTTGTCGGGAAGGCGACTGGCGCAAGGTTAAATCCTTGCAACGGATGCTGACCCGCTCTCGATCGGCCAGATACTTGGCCGTTCGGCGAGTCACTGAAAACCAGGGCAAGCGCACGGCGGGAGTCGACCGCGTGCTCTGGGATACACCCGATGCCAAATGGAAAGCGGCAAATGGGTTGAAGCGCCACGGATACAAACCTCGGCCATTACGGCGAGTTTTTATTCCGAAGTCGAATGGAAAGGAGCGCCCTCTGGGCATTCCGACCATGACAGACAGAGCTATGCAAGCCTTGTATTTGTTAGCTCTGGCGCCCATCGCGGAAACCACCGGTGATCCAAATAGCTATGGCTTCAGGATCGAACGTTCGACGGCGGATGCAATGGGACAGCTGTTCGTCTGCCTGTCCAAAAAGGTTTCGGCCCAATGGGTACTGGAGGCGGACATCAAAGGCTGCTTTGACCACATCAATCATGACTGGCTGATCGCCAATGTCCCTACAGACAACGAGATCCTTCGGAAGTGGTTGAAAGCCGGGGTAATTCATAAAGGCCAACTGCAGGCAACGAATGCTGGGACGCCGCAGAGCGGGATTATCTCGCCCACCTTGGCAAATATGGTGCTGGATGGCCTGGAATCACAGCTCAAGCAACATCTGGGCGTGACACAGGCCAAGAAGCTGAAAATCAACGTGGTGCGTTACGCGGATGACTTTGTGATTACCGGAGACTCGAAAGAGGTGCTGGAAAGCGAAATCAGACCTTGGGTGGAGCAGTTTCTCGCTGCAAGGGGGCTGCAGTTGTCACTCGAGAAAACCCGCGTGGTTCACATAGACGAAGGCTTCGACTTTCTGGGATGGAATTTCCGCAAGTACGACGGGAAACTCCTGATCAAACCGAGCAAGAAAAACGTGAAAGCGTTCTATCGCAAAGTGAAGACAGTCATCAGCGCTAATAAAACGGCCCGGCAAGAGGATCTGATTCGATTGCTTAACCCGATACTGCGAGGTTGGGCGGTTTATCACCAGCCGGTTGTGGCCAAGAAGGCGTTTAGCCGAATGGATAACTCTGTTTTCCATGCTCTCTGGTACTGGGCGAAGAGGCGACACCCAAACAAATCGTTGGAGTGGGTCAGGAGAAACTATTTTCAGGCTCACGAAGGCAGAAATTGGGTATTTGCCACCACGGCAATGAAGGTTGACGGATCGAAAGCAATAGCACCTCTGTACTCAATTGCGAGTACCGCGATCGAGCGGCATAGAAAGGTGAGTGGGGGCTACAACCCCTTTGATCCTTCCATGGAGGAAATGGGAGAGAAACTGCGAATGGTACGAATGCTCAAAAAGCTGAAATACCGTAAACAGATTGTGAGGCTTTTCCAAACCCAAAAAGGTCTATGTCCACTGTGCAAACAGCCGATCACCAAGGATAGCGGTTGGCATGACCACCACATAATTCACCGCTCCCAAGGCGGTGGAGACACCTTGGATAACCGAGTACTATTACACCCAGTTTGTCATCAGCAGCTACACAGCCGTGGATTGACAGTAAACAAGCCGGCTCCAAACGGGGCTTACTAAAGACTTGAGCCGTATGCGTTGAAAGGCGCACGTACGGTTCTTAGGGGGAGGCAGACCAGTAATGGTCTGTCTCTACCCGACTTGCCTGCCTTGCCATGGACACCATGACCGAGAACGACTATCTGATCGCCTGGGGCCTCTACGCCTTTGCCGCTGTGGGCTGCCTGTTGGTATGGATGCGCCTGACTACCTGGATGTGGCGCTGGTTGCGCGAGCCGCTGCGCGTGCTGATGGCGGTGTTGCTGTTCAGCCCGACCATCATTGATCCGGTGAAAGCCAAGGTTGCGCCGTCCATTGCCATCACCGCGCTGGACCTGGCCTTCAAGGTCGGCAACAACGCCTGGCGGGCGATCTCCGATCTGTTCATGTACAGCATGATCGCTTTCGGCATCTACTTGATTTTCGTGGCGATCCGCTTCCCGATCGAACGTGCTTCGCGTGCGCGTCGTGAACAGGCAGAAGCCGCCAAAGCCGCCGCCCGCGCCGATGATCGCGATGACGATCAACCGTTTGGCGGCGCCGGTGATGACCGTTATGGCCGTCCACCTCTGCCGAATAATCCGCAGCGCATGCGGGTCGAGCCGCGCCTGTAACCCGAGAGTCCGCACATGTGTGAATTACTGGGCATGAGTGCCAACGTGCCGACCGATATCGTGTTCAGCTTCACCGGCTTGATGCAGCGCGGCGGCCGCACCGGCCCGCACCGCGATGGCTGGGGCATTGCCTTCTATGAAGGCCGTGGCTTGCGCCTGTTTCAGGACCCGGCCGCGAGTTGCGAGTCGGAAGTCGCCAATCTGGTGCAGCGTTATCCGATCAAGAGTGAAGTGGTCATCGGCCACATCCGCCAGGCCAACGTCGGCAAAGTCTGCCTGTCCAACACCCACCCGTTCGTCCGCGAACTGTGGGGACGCAACTGGTGCTTCGCGCACAACGGCCAGCTCGCCGATTTCACCCCGATCAAAAGCTTCTACCGCCCGGTCGGCGATACCGACAGCGAAGCGGCATTCTGCGATTTGCTCAACCGCGTGCGTGCAGCATTCCCGGAGCCGGTCGATATAGAAGAACTGCTGGCGGATCTGGTCGCCGCGTGCGCCGAATACCGCAGCAAAGGCGTGTTCAATTGCCTGCTCAGCGATGGCGACTGGCTGTTCTGCTATTGCTCGACCAAACTCGCACAGATCACCCGTCGCGCACCGTTCGGCCCGGCGCGTCTGAAGGATGTCGACGTGATCGTCGATTTTCAGGCGGAAACCACGCCCAACGACGTGGTCACGGTGATCGCCACCGAACCTTTGACCGAAAACGAAACCTGGACCCGCTACGAACCGGGCCAATGGAGCCTGTGGCGACGCGGCGAATGCGTCAGTCAAGGCAAGACCGAATAAGGATTGCACCCCATGTTGCTCAGTTATGTACGGCTGGTGTTGTTTGCGGCGGGCCTGTTGATCGGTGTCCAGGTGCCGGGATTCATCAACGACTACGCGAAACGCGTCGAGGCGCATCTGATCGAGGCGCAGACCGGTCTGCGCGGTTTTCAGGGCACTGCCGAGCAGTTTTTCAAAGGCGATATGCAGGCGCTGGTCGCGCATTATCGCGCCAGTGAAGACCCAGTGTTTCGCAGCGATGCCGACAGCCTGAGCACGTTGCTCAGCCGTCAGATCGCGCTGGACAAGCAGTTCCAGGCGATGCAAGGCCCGTGGTACATCCGCTTTCTTCAAGTGGTGCTGGCCGCTGATCCGGATATCCGCAAGGAAACCTGGAACGGCTACAGCTACCAGATCCTGCTGACCCCGGAAGCGATGATCTGGGGCATGAGCGGCGCGTTGCTGCTGTCGTTCGGGGTTGAGTGCCTGTTCCGCTTGATCGATTGGGTCGTGCTCGGTGGCCGGCGCCTGCGTCAGAGCCGGCCGATCGAAGACCGCGACGTGCGTGGGTTGTAACAGCTCAAGATCAAAAGATCGTCCGATCGCGGCCCGAACCTTCGGCAGCTCCTTGTATGTTGCCCTCACACCAGTCAATTGAGATCTAAGCTCGCTGGTGCGGACATACGAAGATGTGTTTCTGGGGGAGACCGATCGCTCCTAAAGGCAGGACTTGCTCCTGACCTTGTCTGTAGAGAGGTCCCCCCGCCTCATTGCCCACCACGAAGAGTATCGAGAAGCCGACAAGTCGGACTTCGCATTACAAGGTTGCAGTGGCATGAAGTTCGAGGTCAGGGGAACCAGGATGCATTTCTAACCCAGTTCACTCGGAGTTGAAAGCATGAGCATGCATGTCGGTTTGGATGTGGGGTCTCGCACGACCGCCATGGGCTGGCGCAACGACGGCCGTTTTGCAGGGGCCTGCAACATCGACCAAACACCCGCCGGGCGCAAAGCAGCGGTCAACAGGTTGCTCGAGCTCAAGCCTTTATCCGTAGTGATGGAGGCCACCGGCATCTATTACCTGGATTTGGCCATGGAGCTCACCGCGGCGGGTTTGCCCGTTTCGGTTATCAACCCGAAGAGCTTTCATAACTTTGCCAAGCTGATGCTGAAAAACAGCAAAACCGATGCGATCGATGCCCAGTTGCTAGCCGAATACGGCGAACGCATGAGCCCAAAATTGTGGACGCCGCCCACGACCATACAGTTGGAACTGCGGGCTATCGGAAGGCATATCAATCGTTTGACGTGTCATCGCACCCGAGCCAAGAACGAGCTGCATGCGCTGAAAGCTACTCAAACAACCGTGAAAATGCTGATTGAAGACGAAGAAGAAGCCATTGAAGCTTTTGACAAGCGAATCGAGCGTTTCAGGCTCGCAGGTCGGGCGCTGATCGACAACTGCCCGACGCTAAGCGCCCAGTTTGGGCACATGATCGCAGCGCCGGGCATGGGCGAAATTTCAGTATTTGCGGCACTGGCTGAATTGACGACCTTGCCAGTGACACTTAAGTCCGCGCAGGTCAGCCGACATGCAGGACTCGATGTGCGGCTTACGCAATCAGGTACCAGCATCGATAAACCTGGGCGGATAAGTAAGGGCGGAAACACCTACCTACGTTCAGCGATGTACATGCCAGCGCTGACTGCCATACGTTGCGACAGCAACGTGAAAGCCTTTTACGAAGCGTTGATCGGGCGAGGGAAGAGAAAGATGCAGGCTATCGTCGCCGTCATGCGCAAATACCTGACCGGCTTGTGGGCCTGCATGCGAGCCGGCGAAGATTTCAATACGGCCAAGCTTTTTTGCGCAAAAGATCTCGCAAAAGCTTGACCGTGAACAGAGTATCTACAGAGATCAATGTAGGAGCTGCCGAAGGTTCGGGCCGCGATCGGACGATCTTTTGCTGTTAAGGGGTCAAAACCACATACCCATCACCGACCTTCTGCGCATACCCCACCAGCACCTGCTGACACAACGTCACAATCTCCTCGACCCACTCAACCCCCACCCGCCACGACACCACCACCTGCAAGTCCGGCGGCCGTTGATCAATCGCCAACAAGGTCAATTCGCCCCGCGCCAGTTCCTCAGCCACCAGCACCGGCGGCAGCACACCAATACCAAACCCATCACGCAACAACCGCGTGATCGCCGACACCGAATTCACGCAATTCAAGCGCGGCGCTATCACGCCGCTCGCCTGCATCAACGCCAGCAGGTCCTGATGCGGCCGGGAGTTTTTCGAGTAGGTGATGATCCGCTCCTGCGCCAGTTCGGTGAGGTCGGCGTAGTCGCGGTTGTAGATCGAATTACTGGCGACAATCCAGCCCAGCGGATGGCTGGCCAGCTCCAGACTGCGCACGCTTTCATGGCGGATCAGGTCAGTTTGCAGAACGATGTCGAGAAAGCCTTTTTGCAATTGATCGCAGAGGTTCAGCGAAGTATCCGCCACCAGCTCGATTTCCACCCGTGGATACAGGTCGGTCATTTGCGCCACCAACGGGCTGAGCCAGGTGTGAATCACCGTGTCCATCACGCCGATACGTACACGGCCGACCTTGCTCGACCGGGTCTCGATCGACTGTTTCAGTGCTGACATGGTGTCCAGCATCTGCTCGGCATACTCCAGCACTTTCAACCCTTCGGGCGTCAGGCTGACACCACGTGAATCGCGCAAAAACAGCTTCACCCCCAGCTCACCCTCCAACACCGCGATGCGGCTGGAAATCGACGCCTGGGTGGTGAACAGCTTGTCGGCGGTCAGGCGAAAACTCTTCAGGCGGGCGACCCAGACAAAGGTCTCGAGAAACTTCAGGTTCATGGGCAAGGCTCGGGTGACAAATTTTTCTTATGGCTAAGGCGGGTTTTTATTCGTTGGACGCAGCAGGGCCGCGCGACGAAAAATCGACGCATCCGGTCCCCACGATAGGCGTCGTCGGGGCTACGAACAAGACCAATAAAAAACCTGCGGAGATAAGCCATGCGTGCTCCCGACACCCTAGAAGTACCCAAGGCAACGGCGCGTCCCGGGCCTTTCGACTGGTATCGCAACATCAACCAACAGGAGCGCCGCACGTTCTGGAGCTGCAAGATCGGCTACGGTCTGGACGGCATGGACACGCAGATGCTCAGCTTCGTCGTGCCGACGCTGATCGCGATGTGGGGCATTACCACCGGTGAGGCCGGGCTGATTCACACCAGCACCTTGATCGCTTCGGCCATCGGCGGCTGGGTCGCCGGAATTCTCTCCGACCGCATCGGTCGTGTGCGCACCCTGCAACTGACCGTGCTGTGGTTCGCCTTCTTTACCTTCCTCTGCGGCTTCGCGCAAAACTACGAACAACTGCTGATCGCCCGGACCTTGATGGGCTTCGGTTTCGGCGGCGAATGGACCGCCGGGGCGGTGCTGATCGGCGAGGTCATCCGCGCCAAGGATCGCGGCAAAGCGGTGGGCATGGTGCAATCCGGGTGGGCGTTGGGCTGGGGACTGACGGCGATTCTGTATGCGTTGCTGTTCTCGGTATTGCCGCCGGAAGATGCCTGGCGGGCGCTGTTCATCCTCGGCATCGTGCCGGCGATTTTTGTGATTTTTGTCCGCCGTCTGGTGAAGGATCCGGAGATCTACCGCGAAGCCAAGGCGCAGCAAACGCCAGAAAACCAATCGAAGTTCTATGAGATCTTCGCCCCCGGCATGCTCTTCACCACGTTTCGCGCTTCGCTGCTGACCACCGGCGCGCTGGGTGGTTACTACGCGATCACTTCGTGGCTTCCGACCTTTCTGAAAAACGAACGCGGCTTGAGCGTACTCGGCACGGGCGGTTATCTGGCGATGGTGATTGTCGGCTCTTACGTCGGTTACGTGATCAGCGCTTATCTGACTGACCTGCTGGGGCGGAAAAAGAACTTCATCCTCTTCGCAGTCGGCTCGTTCACCATCGTTCTGCTCTACACGCAGTTGCCGGTGAGCAACGGCGTGATGCTGTGGCTGGGCTTCCCGCTGGGCTTCTTCGCCTCGGGGATTTTCAGCGGCATGGGCGCGTTTCTGACCGAGCTGTTTCCCACGCGAATTCGCGGTTCGGGGCAGGGCTTTTGCTACAACATCGGTCGGGCGCTGGCGGCATTGTTTCCGCTGCTGATTGGTCTGCTTAGCCAGAAAGTACCGTTGAGCGTAGGCATTGGTGCCTTTGCCGCAGTGTCTTACGGCGTGGTGATTATCGCGGCGTTGAGTCTGCCGGAAACCCGAGGCAAGCAACTCGATGCGCAGTAACTGATAACCTGCGCAGCACAGTCCTACAGATAAAAAGACAAGCACCTACAGGAGTGTTCACCGTGAGCCGCCTGCTATTGAATTGCGACATTGGCGAGAGCTTCGGCAGTTGGACCATGGGTCTGGATGCCGAGGTCATGCCCTTCATCGATTGCGCCAACGTGGCCTGTGGTTTCCACGCGGGTGATCCGAGCATCATGCGCAAGACCGTCAGCCTGGCGTTGAGCCACGGCGTGCAGATCGGCGCACACCCGGCCTATCAGGACCTGGTCGGATTCGGTCGACGTTCCATGGCGTACTCGGCGCAAGAACTGCAAGACATTCTGCATTACCAGATCGGTGCCCTCGACGGCATCTGCCAAGCCCAGGGCGGGCGCGTCAGTTACGTCAAACCCCATGGCGCGATGTACAACGACATGATGGCCAACCCCGCGCAATTGCGTGCAGTGATCCAGGCGGTGGCTGCTTACGACCGCAGTCTGCCGGTGATGCTCATGGCTACTCGCGACAACTGCGCCGCGCAGCAGATCGGTGATGAGTACGGAGTGACCCTGTGGTTCGAAGCCTTCGCTGACCGCGCCTACGACAGCGCCGGCAAACTGGTTTCACGGCAATTGCCGGGCGCGGTGCATCACGATGCCGAAACCATTATCGAACAAGCCCTGACCATCGCCCGTGGCGACAACCTCATCGCCAGCGACGGCAGCGCCTTGCTGCTGCACGCCAATACCCTCTGCGTTCACGGCGACAACGCCAGTTCGGTCGCCGCCGTGCAGCGCATTCGCGAGGCCTTGAATCAGCAGAGTGCGCCATGAACCCAAGGATTGAAGTGGTGGCACTGGATTGCCTGATGCTGCGGCTGTTCGATGAAATCGTCGAAGCCAACATGCCTTGGATGCTCGCTGCCAGTGAGCGTTTGCGTGCGGTATTCGGCGAGCAACTGATTGATCTGGTGCCGTCCTATACGACGTTGATGGTGCATTACGATCTGACGGCTCTGAGCCCGAGTCAGGCGCGGGAGTTGATCGCCGAGGCGTTGATCGACCTGTCGCCGAATGTGCGAACTGGCGGTCAATGTCATGTGTTGCCGGTCTGGTATGACTTGAGCGTCGGCCCGGAATTGGTCCTGCTGGCCGAGCGCAGTGGGCTGGCAGTGGAGGAGGTGATACGTCGCCACAGTGGTCGCGAATATCAGGTGTTTGCGCTTGGCTTTGCGCCGGGATTCGCGTTTATGGGGTTGGTCGAAGAAGTGCTTGCCGCGCCTCGCCTGAACACGCCACGCAAAAAAGTCGCTGCCGGTAGCGTCGGCATTGCCGAACGGCAGACGGCGGCTTACCCCGTGGTCTCTCCCGGCGGCTGGAATCTGATCGGCCGCACCCCGGCCAAATTGTTCGACCGCAACCGCGAGGGCTACAGTCTGATGCAACCGGGCGACACGGTGCGATTCGAAGCGGTCAGTCATGCCGAGTTCGTCAATCTGGGCGGCGATGACACGCCACTGGAGGTGCAGGCATGAGCCGACTGACGATTGAAGCGAGTACGCCGCTGTGCCTGTTGCAGGACGCAGGACGTTTCGGCGTGCGCCATCTGGGCGTCACCCAGGGCGGCGCAGCGGACTGGTGCTCAATGAGCTGGGCCAACTGGTTGCTGGGCAACGGACTGGATGTGCCGGTGATCGAAATCACCCTCGGCGGCCTTGCCGTCATCGCGGAGGAGGACTGCTTGCTGGCGCTGGCTGGAGCTGATCTTGGCGCGCAGATTGAGGGTCAACCGCTGGCGCCGTGGCGCAGTTTCAAGTTGGGTAAAGGACAGAAGTTGCTGTTCACGCAGCCGTTGCTTGGGGCTCGGGCCTATCTGGCGGCGCCCGGTGGTTTTGATGCACCGAAGGTGCTGGGCAGTAGCGCCACGGTTGTACGTGAAGAACTCGGTGGTCTGGATGGCATGGGTTTGCCGTTGGCCGCGGAATCAACGCTGAGTTATCGCGGGGAATCGCTGTGGGTACGGGAAGTGCCGTTGGCGTTGCGGCCGGATCTGAAGTCGAATGCACCACTGGATCTGGTGCTCGGTGCGCAGATTGGCCATTTCAGCGGGCAGAGTCTGTTCGATGCATTCAACAGTGCCTGGAGGCTGGACAGTCGCGCCGATCGCATGGGCATTCGCTTGCTCGGCAAAGCGTTGCAATACCAAGGCCAGCCGATGATTTCCGAGGGTATTCCGTTAGGCGCCGTTCAAGTGCCACCGGACGGGCAGCCGATTGTGTTGCTCAATGATCGGCAGACGATTGGCGGTTATCCGCGATTGGGCGCGTTGACGCCGATGGCGTTGGCGCGGTTGGCGCAGTGTCTGCCGGGGGCGCAGGTGCGGTTGCGGCCGGTGGTGCAGGAGGTTGCGCACCGTGAGCACACCAAATATCTGCAGCGCTTCAAAGATAGCTAGAAGCATCGCGAGCAGGCTCACTCCTACAGGGGAACGCATTCCAAATGTAGGAGTGAGCCTGCTCGCGATAGCGTCCGTACAGACAAAGCAGGTTATTTGGAAAGAAACCGCATCCCTTCCTCAAGCCCGCGCAACGTCAACGGATACATCTGATCCTCGATCAGATCCCGCACGATATTGGTCGATGAGGTATAGCCCCAGGTATCTTTCGGATACGGGTTGATCCAGATGAGCTTCTTGTACTTCTCCATGAAGCGCTGCATCCACACGTAGCCCGGCTCTTCGTTCCAGTGCTCGACACTGCCGCCGGCCTGGGTGATTTCATAAGGCGCCATGGCTGCGTCACCGATGAAGATCACTTTGTAGTCGGCGCCGTACTTGTGCAACAGATCCTGGGTCGAGGTGCGCTCGGAGGTGCGGCGCATGTTGTTCTTCCACACCGATTCGTAAACGAAGTTGTGGAAGTAGAAATACTCCAGATGCTTGAACTCGGTCTTGCAGGCCGAGAACAGCTCTTCGCAAATCTTCACATGCGCGTCCATCGAACCGCCGATGTCGAACAGCAGCAACAGCTTCACGGTGTTGCGTCGCTCGGGGCGCATCTGGATATTCAGCAGACCGGCGTCCTTGGCGGTGTGGTCGATGGTGCCGTCGATGTCCAGCTCTTCTGCCGCGCCTTGGCGGGCGAATTTGCGCAGTCGGCGCAGGGCGACTTTGATATTGCGCGTGCCCAGTTCCACCGAATCATCGAGGTTCTTGTATTCGCGCTGATCCCAGACTTTCACCGCTTTGCCTTGGCGTTTGCCGGCATCGCCAACGCGAATGCCTTCCGGGTTGAAGCCACCGGAGCCGAACGGGCTGGTGCCGCCAGTGCCAATCCATTTATTGCCGCCGGCGTGGCGTTCCTTCTGTTCTTCCAGACGTTTCTTGAACTCTTCGATCAGCTTGTCCAGACCGCCGAGGGACTGGATCTGCGCGCGTTCCTCGTCGCTCAGCGAGCGCTCGAACTCCTTGCGCAGCCAGTCTTCGGGAATCAGCGCCTGCAAGTGATCATCGAGCTTTTCGAGACCATTGAAGTAGGCGCCGAACGCGCGGTCGAACTTGTCGAAATGGCGTTCGTCCTTGACCAGAATCGCCCGCGACAAGTAGTAGAACTCGTCCATGTCGGCGAAGGTCACGCGCTGTTTCAGCGCGTTGATCAGGTCGAGCAACTCGCGCACGGACACGGGCACCTTGGCGGCACGCATTTCATTGAACAGGTTGAGCAACATGGCATCAGCCTCTTAGCGGGTGCCGCGACGGCTCATGAACGCCAGGCGCTCAAGCAGTTGCACGTCCTGTTCGTTCTTCACCAGCGCACCGGCCAGCGGCGGGATGGCTTTAGTCGGATCACGTTCGCGCAGCACCGCTTCGCCGATGTTGTCGGCCATCAGCAGCTTGAGCCAGTCGACCAGTTCCGAGGTCGACGGCTTCTTCTTCAGGCCCGGCACCTTGCGCACATCGAAGAACACGTCCAGCGCTTCGCTGACCAGATCCTTCTTGATGTCCGGGTAGTGCACGTCAACGATTTTCTGCAGGGTGGTGCGGTCGGGGAAGGCGATGTAGTGGAAGAAGCAGCGGCGCAGGAAGGCATCCGGCAGCTCTTTTTCATTGTTAGAGGTAATGATGATGATCGGGCGCTTCTTGGCCTTGATGGTCTCGTCGATCTCGTAAACGTAGAACTCCATCTTGTCGAGTTCTTGCAGCAAGTCGTTAGGGAACTCGATGTCAGCCTTGTCGATTTCATCGATCAGCAGAATGACCCGCTCTTCGGACTCGAACGCCTCCCAGAGCTTGCCTTTCTTCAAGTAGTTGCGCACGTCGTGGACTTTTTCATTGCCCAATTGCGAGTCGCGCAGGCGGCTGACCGCATCGTACTCGTACAGGCCCTGATGGGCTTTGGTGGTGGATTTGATGTGCCAAGTGATCAACTTGGCGCCGAACGATTCGGCCAGTTGCTCGGCGAGCATGGTCTTGCCGGTGCCCGGCTCGCCCTTGACCAGCAGCGGCCGCTCCAGAGTGATGGCGGCGTTGACCGCCAGCTTCAGGTCATCGGTGGCGACGTAGGCCTGGGTGCCTTCGAACTTCATCTGCTAATCCTCGAACGGTAACGCCGACCTGACGGGCAGGGCGGGGGCGAAATAATCGGATGCCCGACTATAACGCGCAGGCCGGTCGACTGTGAACGCAGACGGCTTATTCAGTCTCTGAATGGGGCGTCACATGTTGACTCAGTCTCGGCCGATGGCCGGTATTCAGGCCTCGTTGATTTGACGATAGCCTTCAGGATGTCCACTGAATCTGTGGCGAGGGAGCTTGCTCCCGCTGGGCTGCGAAGCAGTCCCCATGTACCTGGAGGCGCTGAATTGATGCTATCCATGAAACGACCACGCTTGGCGGCAGTTACTGCACTCTCTGATTGCCGGCTTGCACTGGACTTTGTTGATGGTCGAGCGCTGACACTCGATTTGAGTCGAGATATTCAAACGTGTAAGCAGTTGCAGCCCTTGCTTGATCCCCAAGTCTTTGCGACTGCCATCTTGGGCGATAAAGGTTGGACCGTTGAATGGCCGGCCCCGGATATTCAGATTGGCGCCGATACTCTATATCTGGATGCTTTTCCAGAAATGAACCCTAACCCGCATCCGGCTTCGGCCGCTCATACCGCGCATTGAATGCCTGTACGAAACCATTACGCAAAATCTGCAAAAACGCTTCGAACGCGCTGATATTTTGCTGATGTACGTTGCCTCTGAGCTCAACTTTGGTGGCGAACTGGTTTTTCGCCTGGTTCTTCAGCACGGTTTCCGTGCCGCCCACCAGCGCCTCCCAGACTGAGCGGAAAATGCTCTTGTTCTTGTTTTCCACGTCCTGCTGCCAGTTGAACACTTCGACATCGCGCAGCAGCGGTTTGATGTAGCCGTTGACCTGGGCCTTTTTTGCCTGGGCTTCGATCACCACGTCACCGTGGCCGGCGTTGAAGTCGAACTTGCCGTAGGCCGAGGCGAAGTCGTTCATTCGTTTAAGTTCGATGTCTTTGGCGCGCAGACGGAATTCGAAGTCCTCGAAGTTGCTCAGCGGGTCGAACGTGGCGGTGGTTTCCAGCGGTGCATGCCCCAGCAGCAGGGCTTTGCCTTCAAAGCGGGCGTCGCGTTTGCCCTGTTTGTCGACTACGTTGGTCAGGTTGTAGATGCTCGCGTCGACATTGGTCGCGTTCATGTTGACCGGTGGCTTGGAGTTGAAATTGCGGAAGCTGATCTTGCCGTCTTGAATCTGTACTTCGTCGAGGGTGATCGGCAGCAATTTACCCAGTTGCGCGCGCCAGTCGGTTCCTTGACCGGTCTGGGAGTTCTGCTTGTTGGCCCCGCCATCGACGAAATTGATCTCGGGATTGACGAATTTCACTTGCGCCACCACAGCATGGTCGTACCACAGCGAATGCCAGCTGACCGCCAGATCGATCAGCGGTGCGTTAACGAATGGTACCGGTACCTTGCCGTCGACCTTGACGATTTTCAGCCCGTTGATCTTGTAGGCGCCGCGCCATAGGGCCAGATCGACATCAGTGATCTGGCCCCGATAATCACCCATATCCGCGAGTTTGCCGTTCAGGTAGTCGCGCACCATGTAAGGCAGCGCAATATGCAGCGCGATCAGCAGCACAACGACGACGACAAAAATCCCTAGTGGCCAACTGTAGCGACGCTTCATGACGGCAATTCCCTGACGATGTAAGCGATTGACTATTGCCTGGCGCAGTCGTTCGACCCGACTGGACTGCGCCAGGCAACAGGCATACCTTTGAAGGCTGAATTCAATGCTGCATAAGGACCCAGCCATGAGCCGTATTTTTGCTGACAACGCCCATTCCATCGGTAATACGCCGCTGGTGCAGATCAACCGTATCGCGCCGCGTGGCGTGACTATTCTGGCCAAGATCGAAGGGCGCAACCCCGGTTATTCGGTCAAGTGCCGGATCGGCGCCAACATGATCTGGGACGCCGAAAGCAGCGGCAAACTCAAGCCGGGCATGACCATTGTCGAGCCTACGTCGGGTAATACAGGCATTGGCCTGGCATTTGTGGCTGCTGCCCGTGGTTACAAATTGATGCTGACCATGCCGGCCTCGATGAGTATCGAGCGTCGCAAGGTTCTCAAGGCTTTGGGCGCCGAACTGGTGTTGACCGAGCCGGCCAAGGGCATGAAAGGCGCCATCGAAAAGGCCGCCGAGATCGTTGCCAGCGATGCCGATAAATACTTCATGCCGGCGCAGTTCGACAACCCGGCCAACCCGGCGATTCACGAAAAAACCACGGGTCCGGAAATCTGGAACGACACCGATGGCGCCGTCGATGTACTGGTCGCGGGCGTCGGCACCGGCGGAACCATCACCGGTGTTTCGCGGTATATCAAGAATACCCAGGGCAAACCGATCCTGTCGGTAGCGGTGGAGCCGATGTCATCGCCAGTAATCACCCAAGCGCTGGCCGGTGAAGAGATCAAACCGAGCCCGCACAAGATTCAGGGGATCGGTGCCGGTTTTGTGCCGAAAAACCTTGATCTGTCGATGGTGGACCGAGTCGAGCAGGTCACCGACGACGAATCCAAGGCCATGGCGCTGCGCTTGATGCAGGAAGAAGGGATTTTGTGCGGCATCTCCTGCGGTGCAGCGATGGCGGTAGCAGTGCGTCTGGCTGAGACTCCGGAAATGCAGGGCAAGACTATCGTGGTGATTCTGCCGGACTCCGGCGAGCGTTATCTGTCGAGCATGTTGTTCAGTGATCTGTTTACCGAACAGGAGACGCAGCAGTAACCGAGTTGATTCAGGTCAGCCAGGGTTCAGGATCGTTATGCTAATAAATGCTTTGTTGCGCAATTCTTAACACTGAATCTTGTGTAAGGCGGGTTTTGCCCGGCGCCGGTAGTGTTTATCATGGCCGGCTGCCATGCCGGGTAAAGGGCATTGCGCAGCGTTGTCTTTATTCAAGGAGTCGTTGATGACCTTTTCGTTAGCCGCCAAGGTATTGGTGCTGCTGCTGTTTGTGGGCAGCATCCTGTATGTGCATTTGCGCGGCAAGGCGCGTTTGCCGGTTCTGCGCCAGTTCGTCAACCACTCGGCACTGTTCGCCCCGTACAACGCCTTGATGTACCTGTTCTCCGGCGTCCCGTCCAAGCCGTACCTGGATCGCAGCAAGTTCCCGGAACTGGATGTGCTGCGCGACAACTGGGAAACCATTCGCGACGAAGCCATGCATTTGTTCGATGAGGGCTATATTCGCGCGGCGGAAAAGAACAACGACGCCGGTTTCGGCTCGTTCTTCAAGAAGGGCTGGAAGCGTTTCTACCTCAAGTGGTATGACAAACCTCTACCATCTGCCGAAACCCTGTGCCCGAAAACCGTGGCGCTGGTCAGCGCGATTCCCAACGTCAAAGGGGCGATGTTTGCGTTGCTGCCGGGGGGCAGTCACCTGAACCCGCATCGTGACCCGTTTGCCGGCTCGCTGCGCTATCACCTCGGCCTGTCGACGCCGAACTCCGACGATTGCCGGATCTTCGTCGATGGCCAGGTCTACGCCTGGCGTGACGGCGAAGACGTGATGTTCGACGAAACCTACGTGCACTGGGTCAAGAACGAAACCGACCAAACCCGCGTGATTCTGTTCTGCGACGTCGAGCGTCCGCTGAGCAACCGCTTCATGACCCGCATCAATCGCTCGATCAGCGCTTGGCTCGGCCGTGCGACCGCACCGCAGAACCTTGATGATGAACGCGTCGGCGGGATCAACCAGGCCTATGCCTGGAGCAAGAACTTCAGCGACAAGTTCAGTGGCGTGGTCAAACAGTGGAAGCGCCGTCATCCGAAGGCTTACCGCGTGATGCGGCCGGTGTTGGCAGTGGTGGTGTTGACGTTGTTGGGGTATTGGCTGTTTGGTTGAGGCTGAATCGCAGGCAATAAAAAACCGCTCCTTGAGAGCGGTTTTTTTATGAAGAGAAGGTGAACGAAGCGCCAGCGAGGACGCCTCCTGGCTCTTCCGCGGCTGGATTCACCAATGCTTCTCTGATTCGGTGCAACTCCCGTTCAGACAACTTTCCGGAAGAGCGTTTTCTATCAGCTTTTATCGATCTGGCGCCTGGCGCTTTTTTTTCAACGGCAGCCTTCATGGTGTCTCCGGCGTTGATCATTAAATGAGCAGTTGTCCGATACTAGTCTTAGTCAATTAGCCCTTGTCCCCCATGGTTTGGTGTCGCGATTGCAATCCAGCCTATTCACCTTGCGGCCAACTGTCCCTGCTGGCCCTTTGTCCAAATCATTGCAATCCATGTCCCACGCTGGTTATAGTCGGCGCTCGTGAGTCGTATGCCTCACCTTCCACCCTCTCAAAAAAGATCTGCGCCAATGCCTGCATCCCTCATCAACGCGGTAGTCGATTCAGCGGTCAACGCTGGCGTCGTGCCGTGCGGGAATCAGCAGCCCAAGCAGATCAGTCATTACCCTCCACCTGTCAGTAGCACGCCGGTGTGCGCAGTCGTATCACCGCCGGGCGTTGGCGTTTCGGGCTGATCGGCAGTTTCTGCTGACCCCTGCGCCCGCCAGAAAAACCTACTGAATTTCAGCTTCGGCTGAGTTGGCTCCTTGCCTGACTACAGGTGGTATTCATGTTTGTCCTTTCGAAAAAATCCGCGCTCGCGGCTGCGTCCACGAGCCTGTTCGTTCTGCTGTGGAGCAGCGGGGCGATCTTCTCCAAATGGGGCCTGGCGCACGCTTCGCCGTTTGCCTTTCTGCTGATTCGCTTTGTGATTGCCCTGTGTGGGCTTCTGCTGTTGGCGCCGCTGCTCAAACTGAAGTTGCCCAAGGGGGGGCGGCCGATGCTGTTTGCGATCGCCACGGGTGTGGTGTTGTTGGGCGCTTATCAGATTTTCTATCTGCTGGCGCTCAACACCAAAGTCACCCCCGGTGTGATGGCGACCATCATGGGCGTGCAGCCGATTCTCACCGTCGTCTTGATGGAGCGGCAGCGCTCGGCCAGCCGCCTGTTCGGTCTGGCGCTGGGGCTGGCGGGGCTGATCATGGTGGTGTACCAGGGCATCAGTCTGGCCGGGATGTCCTGGGCGGGAATGCTGTTTGGTCTGTTGGCGCTGGCGAGCATGACGCTGGGCTCGATCATGCAGAAACGCATCACCGACAATCCCCTCGGCACACTGCCGGTGCAATATCTGGCCGGGCTATTGTTGTGCGGGATCTTCGTGCCGTTTCAGCCGTTCCATTTTGAACACAGCACCGGTTTTATCGTGCCGGTGTTGTGGATGGGGCTGGTGGTCTCGGTGCTGGCGACGCTGTTGCTGTATCGGCTGATCGCGCGGGGCAATCTGGTGAATGTCACCAGTTTGTTCTATCTGGTACCGGCGGTGACGGCGGTGATGGATTATCTGATTTTCGACAATCGCCTGGCAGTGTTGAGTGTGCTGGGGATGCTGTTGATCATTGTCGGTCTAGCGTTTGTGTTCCGTAAAACCAGCTAACAGATCGTCAGGTGGCGGCTTTTAGGCCGCCGATCGCGAGCACGCTCACTCCTACAGGGGAACGCATTCCAATTGTAGGAGTGAGCCTGCTCGCGATGGCCTTTTCGGCAACAGCACAAATTTATCGGGCCGGCACCTCAGCCGACTTCACCACCGCCGGCTTCAACACCAACCACAACGCCGCCGCAATCAACACCCCGCCGTAGACATGCGCCATCGATAACGGCTCATCCAGCAACAACGCCCCCCACAGCACGCCAAACGGCGGAATCATGAAGGTCACGGTCATCGACTTCACCGGGCCGATCGAACTGAGCAGGCGGAAATAAATGATGTAGGCAAACGCCGTGCAGCCCAGACCCAGGCCCAGCAGCGACAGCCAGACATTCCAGCCGCCCCAACTGACGGGTGGAGCGCTGATCACGCTATAAATGAACAACGGCAACAGGAACAACGTCGCACCGAGCATGCTGCCCAGCGCCGACAGACGACTGTCCAGTCCACCGGCCTGATCCAGCCAGCGCCGCGCGAGGAATCCGGCAAAACCATAACAAGTGGTTGCGAGCAGACAGGCAACGGCGCCCATCAACAGCTGCAAGTCGAACGCCACGGGGCCGGCACGGGTCAGCACGCCAACACCGAATAGCCCGAGAAACACCCCACCCAACTTGGCTGCGGAGAGTTTTTCACTGAAGAACAACCCGCCAATCAGTACGCCCATCAGCGGCGTGGTGGCATTGAAAATCGCCGAGTAGCCGGCCGGCAGTACCTGGGCCGCAACCGAATACAGCGTCGCCGGAATCCCTGAGTTGATGACGCCCAGCAGCATCACGGTTTTCAGTTTGCCTTTGAAATCCCAGCGCACGCGCATCAGCCCGAGGATTACCAGCAGCCCTGCAGCCGCAATCGACACGCGAAAGAACCCGGTCGGAATCGTGCCGATCACCGGCGCAATAATGCGCATGAACAGAAAGCTCGCGCCCCATATGGCCGCCAGCGACAACATACGGAAAATATCGACAGGGCTCACGGCGGGTCTCCTTCCTTGATCGGGACGAGAGTGTTGCCGAGCGCCCTGACGAAGGCAACCGCTATTCGGGCATGCAACTTTCCGATCAGATCACAAAGCGTGTCACCAGGCCGTTGAGATCGACGGCCAGACGCGACAGTTCCTGGCTCGCGGCCGAGGTCTGAGTGGCGCCGGCGGCGGTCTGCGTTGAGAGGTCACGGATGGTCACCAGATTCTGATCGACCTCACGCGCCACCAATGCCTGCTGCTCGGCCGCGCTGGCGATCACCAGGTTGCGTTGGTTGATCTGCGAGATCGACGCGGTGATTTTTTCCAGTGCCTGACCGGCACTGTTGGCGCGGCGCAGCGTCTGACCCGCCTGTTCGGCACTGCTCTGCAACGCGCCAACGGTTGCCCCGGTGCCTTGCTGGATGCTGCTGATCATCAGCTCGATTTCTTCGGTGGAATTTTGCGTGCGTTGGGCCAGCGAACGCACTTCATCGGCGACCACGGCGAAGCCGCGGCCGGCCTCACCGGCCCGAGCCGCTTCGATCGCCGCATTGAGCGCCAACAGGTTGGTCTGCCCGGCAATCCCGCGAATCACCTCCAGCACTTTGCTGATGTTCTGCGCCTGCGTGGCCAGACCCTCGGCTTGTCCGGAAGCACCGAGTACCGCATCGACCAGTTGCTGAATCGAGCTGATGGTTTCGCTGACCTGTACATGGCCGTGCTTGCTGTCTTCGTTGGAGGCAGCGGACGCTTCGGCGCTGGACACAGCGTTGGCGGCGACTTCATCCACTGCTGTGCTCATCTCGGTGACCGCCGTGGCGGCTTGTTCGATTTGATCGTTCTGCTGCTGCAGGCCGCGAGTACTTTGCTCCATCACCGAACTCATTTCCTCGGCAGCGGAAGCCAGTTGCTGTGCCGATTCGCTAATACCGCGGATGGTCGAGCGCAGATTGCCCTGCATCTCGGCCAAGGCGTCGAGCAACTGCGACGCCTCATCTTTGCCGCTACTGATAATTTCGCCATTGAGATTGCCGGCAGCAATGCGCCGCGCCACATTCAGTGCCTGATTGATCGGCGTGGTGATGCTGCGGGTCAGCAACCAGGCCAATAGCAATGTGGCAATCAGGGCGACCACGATGATCGTTGCGACGATCCATAATGCCTGCTGATACATCTGCGCAGCGGCTTTGGCGGCGGCATCCGCGCCTTGTTGGTTGAGGCTGATCATCTGCTCCAGCGTCTTGTCGAGCACAGTGCCCTGCGGTGCCAGTTCGTTGCTCAAACGCGTGGCAGCCTGCTCGTTCTGCCCCGCGTCAATCTGGCTGACAATCTGATCGAGAATGCTCAGGTATTTGCCGACGGCCGCGTTCAAGCCGTCGAGCATCGCCTGTTCCTGATCACTGGCGATCAAGGCTTTATGATCGTTGAGGCGTTTGAGCAACTCCTCACGTTGCGCCTTGAGGATGCCGTTGCTTCGGTCGCGCACAGCAGGCTGGGAGTTGGTGATCAGACGCAACGATTCGAGACGGATGCTGGCGATGTTCGCCGCCGCGTCATGAATGCTCTCGATGCTCGGCATCCATGATTCTTCGATCACCGCAGCACTTTCGCGCAGGGTTTTCATCTGGCCCAGACCGAACAGGCCGACCACCACCAGCAGACTGGCCAAAACGGCGAAGCTCAAACTGGCGCGCAAACCTATGCGCAGATTCCGGATAGACATCAGTGTGCTCCTTGATCTTTGAGGGGGGAGGTCGTCCTCGTCAGCGAGGATCTTGTTATGAGGCGGGTGATGGCGGGCTATATATCAAAGTGCCACTATTTTGGTAAGACCAATCTGGGGGCGTCGTTGAGGGGGCGTGAATTTGCAGCAAAACCACGGCCTAGACGCGTCTGCTTTGTATTGGATCCGAAGCCCAGAGAATTCGCGGGCTGGCGCGGAGCGGCAAGAAGGATTGCTCAGGCGATTAGCTGACCGAACGGTCGATTAAAAAAACTTTGCAAAAAATGCTTTTGGCGTCAACCCCGGCGCAGATTTGGCAGAAATTGCACTTCACCTGTGTGCGCATCCGTAGCTAAGCTCAGGCACAGATTTCCAAATGCACGCCGAGGTCTTATTTATGCCGCAGCAATGGCCAGCCACCGACATCGCCCGCATGATCCTCGATGGCTTTGACGATTACCGCGAGCATTTCCGGCGGATCACCGACGGCGCCCGGGAGCGCTTCGAGCAGGCGCGCTGGCAGGAGACGCAAACGGCGTCGGCGGCGCGGATCAATCTCTATGAAGAAAAGGTCAGCGAAACCATCGCCCGCCTGCGTGAATACTTCGATGACGAAACGCTGACGAATGTCAGTTGCTGGCCGCTGGTGAAAAGCGCCTACATCAGCGTCATCGACCTGCGCTTCGACGATGAGCTGTCCGAGACCTGGTACAACTCGATTTTCTGCGGTCTGTTCAGCCATGACCTGATCAGCGACGGCTGCATGTTCATCCACACCACGCGTCCGAGCCTGCGCCGCGCCCGTGCCGCGCAAACCCGTACGTACAAACCACAGGGACAGCTGTCGGGGATGCTCGCGAGCATTTTTGCCGACTATCGTTTCAGCGAGGACTACGCCGATCTGCCCGGCGATTTGCTTCGCCTCGAAGCACAACTGCGCGAGAATCTGCCGGACTGGGTGTGCAAGGACCCGGAACTCAGCGTCGAGCTGTTTTCCTCGGTGCTCTACCGCAACAAAGGCGCGTATCTGGTCGGGCGTATTTACACCCGCGACGAGCAGTGGCCGCTGGTGATTCCGCTGCTGCACCGCGAAGGACGCGGGATCCAGATCGATGCGCTGATCACCGACGAAGCCGATGTGTCGATCATTTTCTCGTTCACCCGTTCGTACTTCATGGTCGATGTGCCGGTGCCGGCGGAATTCATCGGTTTCCTGCGGCGCATTCTGCCGGGTAAGCACATCGCCGAGCTGTACACCTCGATCGGCTTCTACAAGCACGGAAAATCCGAGTTCTACCGTGCACTGATCAATCATCTGGCCAACACCGACGACCAGTTCATCATGGCCCCGGGCGTACGCGGCATGGTCATGAGCGTGTTCACCCTGCCGGGCTTCAACACCGTATTCAAAATCATCAAGGACCGTTTCTCGCCGTCGAAAAACGTCGACCGTGCCACGGTGATCGAGAAGTACCGGCTGGTAAAAAGTGTCGACCGGGTAGGGCGCATGGCCGATACCCAGGAGTTTGCCGACTTCCGTTTTCCGCTGAGCAAATTTGATCCGGCGTGTCTTGAGGAGTTGCTGGAAGTCGCACCGTCGACGGTGTCGGTCGAAGGCGACACAGTGCTGATCCGCCACTGCTGGACCGAGCGGCGAATGACCCCGCTCAATCTGTATCTGGAAAACGCCAACGACGCGCAGGTGCGCGAGTCGCTGGAGGATTACGGCCTGGCGATCAAGCAACTGGCAGCGGCGAACATCTTTCCCGGCGACATGCTGCTGAAGAACTTCGGCGTTACCCGGCATGGGCGGGTGGTGTTTTATGACTACGACGAGATCTGCTTTCTGACCGAAGCCAACTTCCGCCACATCCCAGCGCCGCGCACGCCGGAGGACGAAATGGCCTCCGAACCGTGGTATTCGATCGGGCCGCTGGATGTGTTTCCCGAGGAGTTTCCGCCGTTCCTGTTTGCCGATTCCGGGCAGCGCAAGTTGTTCGATCAGTTGCATGGCGAGTTGTATAACGCCGATTACTGGAAGAGCCTGCAGGAGGCGATTCGGGCGGGGAAGGTCATTGATGTCTTTCCGTATCGGCGCAGAGGCTTGGATAACGAGTAAGCCCTGAAACCCTCACCCCAGCCCTCTCCCAAGGGGAGAGGGGGCCGACCGAGGTGTCTTGGAGCAAACGCCGACCTGAAAGATTTTGGCGATTATGGATTCGGTGATGCACGTTCAGGTCGGCGAAGCTGGCAAAGTTGACTCGGTCGGTCCCCTCTCCCTCCGGGAGAGGGCTAGGGTGAGGGCAGCAATCCCCCAGACACGCCACAAATCCGCCAAATCTGCGACAATCCGCCCCCTGCATAAATAGACGACCGAATTGCCTACCCGATGACCGACGAATCGCCCTCCATCGACAAACTGCTGAAAAACCTCGATCACGCCATGCTCGCCGACCGTCACCGGCTGCGGCGGCAGTTGCTTGAGCTGCGCAAGAAACCCGACGAGGCCAAGCTGGCCCAGTGGGTGACGCGCATGCAGGCGTCCTGTGATCAGGTGCTGGCGCGCAAGGCGAGCCTGCCGGTGATTCGTTACGACGACAGTTTGCCGATCGCCGCCAAGCGTGACGAAATCAAGAAGGCGCTGGAGCAGCATCAGGTTCTGATCATCGCCGGCGAAACCGGTTCGGGTAAAACCACCCAGTTGCCGAAAATCTGTCTGGAAATCGGTCGCGGCCAGCACGGTCTGATTGGCCACACGCAACCGCGCCGAATCGCCGCACGCAGCGTCGCCAGCCGCGTTGCCGAGGAACTCGGCACGCCGCTCGGTTCGCTGGTCGGCTATCAGGTACGTTTCGAGGATCAAAGCGATTCCAACACCCTGATCAAGCTGATGACCGACGGCATCCTGCTCGCGGAAACCCAGAACGATCGCTACCTCGAACGCTACGACACGATCATCGTCGATGAAGCCCACGAGCGCAGCCTCAACATCGACTTCCTGCTCGGTTACCTGAAAACCCTGTTGCCGCGCCGCCCGGATCTGAAAGTCATCATTACTTCGGCGACCATCGATCTGGAGCGCTTCTCCAAACATTTCGATGATGCGCCGATTGTTGAAGTGTCCGGTCGTACCTTCCCGGTGGACACCTGGTATCGCCCGTTGACCCTGGAGCAGGACGAAGAGGGCAACCGCGTCGAGGATGACCTGACCGTCGATCAGGCGATCCTCGCTACTCTCGATGAAATTGCCGCTTACGAACGCAGCGAGCGTCGCAGTCCCGGTGACGTGCTGGTGTTCCTGCCCGGCGAGCGTGAGATTCGCGACGCTGCCGACATGCTGCGCAAGGCACAAATCAAACACACTGAAATCCTGCCGCTGTACGCGCGCCTGTCGCCGGCCGAGCAGCAGCGGATTTTCCAGTCGCACCCGGGCCGTCGCGTGGTGCTGGCGACCAACGTCGCCGAGACCTCGCTGACCGTGCCGGGCATCCGTTACGTGATCGACAGCGGCACTGCGCGCATCAGCCGCTATAGCTATCGTGCCAAGGTCCAGCGCTTGCCGATCGAAGCGATTTCCCAGGCCAGCGCCAATCAGCGTAAAGGCCGTTGCGGTCGGGTCGAGCCGGGCATTTGCATTCGGTTGTACAGCGAAGAAGATTTTAACGGGCGCCCGGAATTCACCGATCCGGAGATTCTGCGCACTAACCTCGCGGCAGTTATCCTGCAGATGCTGCATCTGCGCCTCGGCGAGATCACCGCGTTTCCGTTCATTGAACCGCCGGATGGCAAGGCGATCAGTGACGGTTTCAACCTTCTGCAAGAACTCTCTGCAGTCGATCGCAACAGTCAGTTGACGCCGCTGGGTCGGCAGTTGGCGCGCTTGCCGGTCGACCCGCGCATGGGCCGCATGCTGCTCGAAGCGGCCAAGCTCGGCAGCCTGCAGGAAGTGCTGATCGTCGCCAGTGCGATGTCGATTCAAGACCCGCGCGAGCGGCCGCCGGAGCGTCAGCAAGCCGCCGATCAGGCCCACGCGCAATGGAAAGACATCGATTCGGACTTCGCCGGTTTGGTGAATCTGTGGCGTGGCTTTGAAGAGCAGCGCCAGGCGTTGACCGCGAGTCCGCTACGCAACTGGTGCCGCAAGAATTTCCTCAACTATCTACGCTTGCGCGAATGGCGCGATTCCCACCGCCAGTTGAGCCTGATCTGCCGTGACATGCAGCTCAGCCTTAACAAAGAGCCGGCGGATTATCCGAAACTGCACAAAGCGGTACTGGTCGGTTTGCTCAGCCAGATCGGTCAGAAAACCGAGGACGGCGATTATCTTGGTGCGCGTCAGCGGCGTTTCTGGATTCACCCGTCGTCGGGCATCGGCAAGAAGCGCCCGCAATGGCTGATGACCGCCGAACTGGTGGAAACCACCAAGCTCTACGCGCGCATGGTCGCCAAGATCGACGCCGACTGGATCGAGCCGCTGGCCGGGCACCTGATCAAGAAAAACCACTTCGAACCGCATTGGGAGAAGAAGCGCGGCCAGGTCGTCGCGTTTGAACAGATCACCCTGTTCGGGCTGATCGTGGTCGGCCGCCGCCCGGTGCATTACGGTCCGGTCGATCCAGTGGTTTCGCGTGAGCTGTTTATCCGTGAAGGTCTGGTGCGTGGCGAGATTCAGTCGAAAGCCAAGTGTCTGAGCGCCAACAAACAACTGCTGGAACAGCTCGACGAACTGGAAGCCAAGGCCCGTCGCCGCGACATTCTTGCCGACGAAGAAACCCTGTACGCGTTCTACGATGCGCGTTTGCCGGCGGAGATTCACCAGACCGCGACCTTCGACAGTTGGTATCGCATCAACAGTCAGAAAGACCCGCAGCTGCTGATCATGCGCGAAGAAGACGTGCTGGCCCGCGAGGCCAGTGAAGTCACCGCGCGTGATTACCCGGACACCCTGCACATCGGTGATCTGGAACTGGCGCTGACCTACCACTTCGAACCCAATCACCCGCGTGACGGCGTGACCCTGCGCGTGCCCGCGCCGCTGCTGCCGATGCTGCCGCCGGAACGCCTGGAGTGGCTGGTGCCGGGGCTGATCGAGGCCAAGTGCATCGCCCTCGTACGCAACTTGCCGAAAGCGCTGCGCAAGAATTTTGTGCCTGTGCCGGACTTCATCAAGGCTGCCTTGCAACGTATGACCTTTGCCGAAGGTTCGTTGCCGCAAGCGCTGGGCCGTGAATTGCTGCGCATGACCGGCGCGCGGGTCAGCGATGAGGCGTGGGCAGAAGCCGAGCTAGGCGTCGAGGGGCATCTGCGGATGAACCTGGAAATCGTCGACGGCCAGGGCAAGTTCCTCGGCGAAGGCCGCGATCTGGCTGAGCTGACCGCACGGTTTGCCGAAGCCAGTCAGGCCGCGTTGGCCGTGCCGCAAAGTGCGAAAAGCCAGCAACCGGTAGAGGCGAAAGTCTTCGCGCCGGTGGCAGAAAAGACTCAACAGAAGATCGCCGGGTTGTCGATGACGGTGTATCCGGCGCTGGTCGAAGAGGGCGGTACGGTCAAGGAAGGGCGCTTTTCGACCCCGGCCGAGGCCGAGTTCCAGCATCGCCGCGCGTTGCAGCGGTTGTTGATGCAGCAACTGGCGGAGCCGGCCAAATTCCTGCGCGGCAAGTTGCCGGGGCAGACCGAACTGGGCTTGCTCTATCGCGAGCTGGGCCGCGTTGATGCGCTGGTTGAAGACATTCTGCTGGCTAGCCTCGACAGCTGCATTCTCGAAGGCGAAGACCCGTTGCCCCGTGACGGTGCCGGGTTGGCGGCGTTGGCCGAGCGCAAACGCGGCAGTTGGACCGAGCACGCCGAGCGCGTGGCGCGGTTGACGCTGGAGATTCTCAAGCTCTGGCACGGTCTGCAAAAACGCTTCAAAGGCAAGATCGACCTGGCGCAAGCCGTGGCGCTGAATGACATCAAGCAGCAAATCAACAATCTGGTGTATCCGGGTTTTGTCCGCGAGACGCCGATGCAGTGGCTCAAAGAGTTGCCGCGTTACTTGAAGGCGGTCGAGCAGCGTTTCGAAAAGCTCGGTGCGCAGGTGCAGAAGGATCGCGTCTGGAGCGGCGAACTCGCCGGCCTCTGGACGCAATACCAGACCCGCGCAGCGAAACATGCGCAGGAAGGCAAACGCGATCCGCAGCTTGAGTTGTATCGCTGGTGGCTGGAGGAATACCGGGTCTCGCTGTTCGCCCAGCAGTTGGGCACGAAAACGCCGATTTCAGACAAACGCCTGAACAAGCAGTGGACTCAGGTCGAACCCTGACCTTGAGCCGTACGCAATCCCCTGTAGGAGTGAGCCTGCTCGCGATTGCGGTGTGTCAGTCACATTATCACTGGCAGACAGACCGCTATCGCGAGCAGGCTCACTCCTACAGGGGGATCGCGTTTAGAAGGAGAAAGGCGCCAAAAGCCCACGTTTATGGCAAACTTCGCGACCATAAACGCCGGTTTCGCGACCCAGAGCCTTCGGCCGGGGTGCGAGACGGAATAAAGCGATGCCAGGTTTGCGTCCCCCGGATGGGAATAGACCCTTTGTGTGTTGGTACGACGGTTCCAGCACTTTCTGCCTGAACAGATTAGAGAAACGACCATGCATAACGTCGTCATCAGCGGCACCGGCCTGTACACCCCGGCCAACAGCATCTCCAACGAAGAGCTGGTGCAGTCTTTCAATACCTACGTCGCCCGGTTCAACGCCGACAACGCCGACGCGATCGCCAGCGGCGAAGTCCAGGCCCTGACCGAATCCAGCGCTGCGTTTATCGAAAAGGCTTCCGGCATCAAGAGCCGTTTTGTCATGGACAAGGACGGCATCCTCGATCCACAACGCATGGCTCCGTGTCTGCCGGAGCGCTCCAACGACGAATGGTCGGTGCTCTGCCAGATGGCCATCGGCGCTGCCGAACAGGCCCTGCAACGCGCCGGCAAAACTGCCGCTGATATCGACGGCGTGATCGTCGCCTGCTCCAACCTGCAGCGCGCCTACCCGGCCATCGCCATCGAAGTCCAGGAAGCCTTGGGCATTCAGGGCTTCGGTTTCGACATGAACGTGGCCTGCTCCTCGGCCACCTTCGGAATCCAGGCTGCGGCCAACAGCGTGCAACTGGGCCAGGCCCGGGCGATCCTGATGGTCAACCCGGAAGTCTGCACCGGGCACCTGAACTTCCGTGACCGCGACAGCCACTTCATCTTCGGCGACGCCGCCACTGCCGTGGTCATCGAGCGCGCTGATACAGCGACCTCCAAGTACCAGTTCGACGTGGTCAGCACCAAACTGCTGACCAAGTTCTCCAACAACATCCGCAACAACTTCGGCTTCCTCAACCGTGCGGCGGAAGAGGGCATCGGTGCCCGCGACAAGCTGTTCGTGCAGGAAGGCCGCAAGGTGTTCAAGGACGTTTGCCCGATGGTTGCCGAACTTATTGGCGAGCATCTGCAAGAGAACCAGCTTAACGTCGGCGACGTGAAGCGCTTCTGGCTGCACCAGGCCAACCTGAGCATGAACCATCTGATCGTGCGCAAGTTGCTTGGTCGCGAAGCCACCGAAGAAGAAGCGCCGGTGATTCTCGATACTTACGCCAACACCAGTTCGGCGGGTTCGGTCATTGCTTTCCACAAATATCAGGATGATCTGGCGAGCGGTTCGCTGGCGGTGCTGAGTTCGTTCGGTGCCGGCTATTCGATTGGCAGCGTGATTCTGCGCAAGCGTTGAAAATTGGTTTAATTTCCTCTTAATCGCGCCGACTTTTCCTACATCCGAATCGGCTCAAACGCTGTAATTTTTCGGAAATGGCGGCAGGTGAAGACCTGCCGCCGTCATTTTCGAAATCGGAACAAGGGGATTGATGGATGGCGGCTGACGAGACCCAACTGCTTGTGCGCCTGCTGGCAGGTGAACAACAGGCTTTCAAGGAACTGGTGACGACCTATCAGAGCGCCATGCGCGCCGTGGCATATGCGATTGTCGGCCAGCGTCATGTCGAAGAAGTGGTGCAGGACGCCTGGCTTTCCGTCGTGCGCCATATCGGCAGCTTCGAAGGTCGCTCCAGTCTCAAGACCTGGCTGTTGACCATCACGGCCAACTCAGCCAAAAGCCGTTATAAACTGAATCGCCGCGAAGTGTTGATGGATGATTTGCCATCGCCCCACGGCACCATTGATGACGACCGCTTTTCTTCCGGTGACGGCCATTGGCTGGTCGCCCCGTTCGCCTGGCACCAGGACACACCGGAAGCGCTGCTGACCGAGAGCGAATTGCGCGAATGTCTGGAGCACACCCTGTTGAATCTGTCGGAACTGCAAAGCAGCGTTTTGCTGTTGCGAGAACGGCAGGGGCTGGAGTTGGAGGAGATCTGTAATCTTCTGGAGATCTCGCTCTCCAATGTCCGTGTGCTGCTGCATCGTGCGCGGCTGAAAGTCTTCGCGACCGTGGAGCATTTTGAGGAGACAGGAGAATGTTGACCTGCAAGGAGCAAGTGGCACGATCCAGCGATTATCTCGATGGCCAGTTGAGCTTTCGTGAAAAGTGGATGGTGCGTCATCACCTGATGTTTTGCCCGAACTGCCGGCGTTTCATTCGTCAGATGCGTTTGATGCAAGCCACCTTGAAGGCGCTGCCGGAGCAACCGGAAGAGGGCGTGGATGCCTTGGCGGAACGCCTGGCGGCGCAGCGGCGGGACGATAGCCCGTAAAAAACACAGCCCGGTGCAGCGTCAGCGAACGGATGATGGGGATCGCTGTAACTGCACCGGGCTGCAGGAAAATCAGCTTCGATCGACAAGTCGCAAGGGGAGCGGTGACTTGCAGTTTGTTGCTCGAAGCTTGTCGCTGTTTTCTTAGAACTTGGCTTCCGCGTCCAGCTGCAGGGTGTTGGCGTCAGCATCACGCTGGGTACGGCTGGCGAAGTCGGCCTTGGTCAGGAAGTACGTAGCGCCAATGGCGAAGTTCTTGTCGATGTCGTAACCGACCTTGAACTTGTGACCACGGGAACCGGTAGTGCCGTTGGCGAAGTCGGAGTCGGTGAAGGCGCCGACCACGGCGTTGCGCTGCACGTCACGATAGTTGTAATCGAGGTTCAGGCCGAAGACTTTCGACTTGGCACCCAACAGCCATGCGGTGTCCTGATCGGTCACGGCGTCGTTGTTCTTCACGTACTGACCGTAGAACGACAATGGCATCGGCAGACCGCCGATGTCGACCTGGCTGAACCCTTCATACAGACGGAATTCGTTGTTGGCCGAGTTGCCGTTGACCGCCAGTGCGCACGGTGTGGAAGTGCCGGTGCAGCGGCTGTCTTCGTCGTTCTGGTAGGCGTAGACGCTGCCGCCCACGGTCACTTTCAGGTTGTCGCTGATGTTGAAGCGGCTACCCAACTGGCCAGCGGTCAGACGCAGGTCGTGACGGAATTGCACGCCATCGCCGTCAACGTTGTCCTTGAGGTTGTAGTTACCCAGGCTGCCGAACAGTTCGGCGCTGCTGCCCAACGGGTATTTGTAGGTAACGGCCAGACCTTCCGGGTTGATGTCGCTGTCCCAGATCACGTCGCCCATGCTGACCCACGGCTGAAGCATCTTGCCGCCGATGATGTGCAGGTTCTTGATCTGATCCGGGTGGTAGTCGATGTAACCCAGGTCGAGCCAGATCTGCTTCTTGTCGAAGTAGTTGTCCTGATCCTGGTTGGTCGAACGGGCATCGTCGCCGCCGCCGGTGGCGATACGGATGCCGGTGTCGACCTGTGGGTTGATCTCGGTGTAGGCGCCCAGACGCGCACGGATGCGCTGACGATCCTTGTCGCGGCCGCCGTTGTTCGGCTCGCCGTCGATCTTGATGGTTTCCTGACGGATACGCACGTCGCCCTTGAACTGGGTCTTGGCCGCCCAGGCCAGTTTCTGGTCGAAGACGCTTTGCTCGTTGGTTTTCTTCGCAACGGCGGCGACTTGTTCGTTGGTCTCTTGCTGCGCCTGCTGCGCGATTTGCTGAGCCTTCTGATCCTTGGCCAGTTCAGTTTGCAGTTCGATGTACTGCGCCTGGGAAATGGAACCGTTAGCCTTGAGCATGTCGAGCAGTTTGGCGTCGACTGCAGCACTGGCCGGAACACTCATGGCCAGCAACAAGCCACCGCACAGGGCCGCCGCAGTTTTCGTGGAAGCAAGACGCATAGCAATCTCCGAAGATGAGAGGGGATGGCTGAACCATCCGGGGCACAACCGACGGTTTGCACGTCGGAAAACAGTGTCCGGGTAGAACCCGGCGCTCTAAAAACAGGCGCCAGTATCGCGGTGGTTTATGACAGAGCAGTGGCACAGTGATGGCAGGTTGATGACGATATCGATTCGCCCTGAACTATTGATCTAGAGCGCTGCCGGCCGATTGCGGGTGTGCAATGCCGCGCAATCGGCGATACTCGCCGGGCGCTGAAGTCCTGTCGTGGAGAGCTCGTTGATGCCGTTGCAACGCCTGCAAAACCTGTCGCAAATCGCCTCGGCAAGCTGGGATGCACTAGTGCCTGAAAGCCAGCCATTTCTGCGCCACGCCTTTCTCAGTGCGCTGGAAGACAGTGGTAGCGTCGGCCCCCACACCGGCTGGCAACCTGAGCATTTGCTGCACATCGAAGACGATCGTCTGATTGCCGCGTTACCCAGTTACCGCAAGTGGCATTCCTACGGCGAGTACGTGTTCGATCACGGCTGGGCCGACGCCTGTGCCCGTGCCGGCATCGATTACTACCCCAAACTGTTGACCGCTGTGCCGTTCAGTCCGGTGAGCGGCCCGCGCCTGTTGGCGGCCAATGTCGAAGACGGGTTCGAACTGCTCAAGAGCCTGCCGGGCTATCTGGAGATCGAAGGGCTTTCCAGCGTGCACATCAATTTCACCGACGCTTTCACCGATGCTGCGATGGCCGAACAGCCAGGCTGGCTGCAGCGCATCGGCTGTCAATATCACTGGCAGAATCGCGGCTACCGCGACTTCCAGGACTTTCTCGACGTGCTCAGTTCGCGCAAGCGCAAACAGATGCGCAAGGAACGCGAGCAGGTGGCGGGGCAGGGTTTTGAATTTGAGTGGCTGGAGGGGCGCGAGCTGGACGAGGTGCAGTGGGATTTCGTCTACGCCTGTTACGCCAATACCTACGCGGTGCGCCGTCAGACCCCGTATCTGACGCGGGAATTTTTCAGTCTGTTGGCCGAGCGCATGCCCGAGGCAATCCGCGTGGTGCTGGCTAAACAGGGCTCACGGCCGGTAGCAATGGCCTTCAGTCTGGTCGGTGGCGACAGTTTCTACGGGCGCTATTGGGGGTGCCTGGCGGAGTTTGATCGACTGCACTTCGAGACCTGTTTTTATCAGGGGATGGATTATGCAATTGCGCAGGGTTATCAGCGTTTCGATGCTGGCGCTCAGGGCGAGCACAAGTTGATTCGCGGGTTCGAACCGGTGATCACGCATTCGTGGCATTACCTGCTGCATCCGGGTCTGAAAGCAGCGGTGAAGGATTTCCTGCAACAGGAACGTGCCGGCATCCTTGCGTATGCCGAAGAAGCGAAAACAGCCTTGCCTTATCGCCAGACATAGATCCTTTGTAGGAGTGAGCCTGCTCGCGATAGCGATCTGTCAGAGCCATTGATGTTGACTGACACACCGCTATCGCGAGCAGGCTCACTCCTACCAGGGGATCTCAGGCACCCCTCAGGTTTCTTCTTTGCCCAACCACCGATAAATCCCACCACCGACCACCGCACCCATCAACGGGGCGACCCAGAACATCCACAACTGCGCAATCGCCCAGCCGCCGACCATCAGTGCCGGTCCCGTGCTTCGGGCCGGGTTGACCGAGGTGTTGGTGACCGGAATCGAGATCAGGTGGATCAACGTCAGGCCCAGGCCGATGGCGATTGGTGCCAGCCCCGGCGGTGCGCGTTTATCGGTGGCGCCGAGGATGATGATCACAAACACCGCGGTCATCACGAGCTCAGTGACAAACCCTGCCGCCATCGAATACTTGCCCGGCGAGTGTTCGCCATAACCGTTGGACGCCAGGCCGGCGGCGATGTCGAAGCCCTCCTTGCCGCTGGCGATGTGGGCGATCAGCGCCGCCGCGAGAATCGCGCCGAGCACTTGGGCAATGATGTAAGCGGGTAATTCCTTGGCCGGAAACCGACCGCCGACGAACAGACCGACCGAGACGGCCGGGTTGAGGTGACATCCGCTGATGTGGCCAATGGCAAACGCCATAGTCAGCACCGTCAGACCAAACGCCAGGGCCACCCCCAGCACCCCGATTCCCAGCGGTGAAGACGCGGCAATCACCGCGCTGCCACAACCACCCAATACCAACCAGAACGTACCCAACAACTCAGTGACTGAACGTTTGAACAGAGACATGAGAGGCGTCCTTGATAGCCCTGCTATCGAGACTGCATCGAGTTGTGCGTCCTTGCAGACTTACTACAGGTTCCGTTCCGGAACCTCGGCTGAGTACAGCAGGCTTAACGGATTTCCACCAGATGCAAAAAAAACCGCCAGTGCCCGTGGTTAAAGGGCTGTGGCGGTTTTATCCTGTGCCGATGGCACCTGTAGGAGTGAGCCTGCTCGCGATAGCGGTGTGTCAGCCGACATTAACGGGACTGACACACCGCTATCGCGAGCAGGCTCACTCCTACAGGGGGCTGTGGTGACTGGACGGGTCAGTCGATGCCGACAAACCCCCCGGTCTGATGCGCCCAAAGCCGTGCATACAACCCGCGATGAGCCAACAGTTCAGCATGGGTGCCGCTCTCGGCAATCTTCCCGTTCTCCAGCACCACCAGCCGATCCATGCGCGCGATGGTCGAGAGTCGGTGCGCAATCGCGATCACGGTTTTACCCTGCATCAGGGTTTCCAGGCTTTCCTGAATCGCCGCTTCGACTTCCGAATCCAGTGCCGAGGTCGCTTCGTCCATGATCAAAATCGGCGCGTCCTTGAGCAGCACTCGCGCAATCGCAATGCGCTGACGCTGACCACCGGACAATTTCACTCCACGCTCACCGACATGCGCATCGAATCCGGTGCGGCCCTCAGCGTCCGACAGCAGCGGAATGAACTCATCGGCGCGGGCCTTGTGCACCGCATCCCACAGCTCGGCATCAGTCGCGTCCGGTTTGCCGTACAACAAGTTGTCGCGGATCGAGCGGTGCAGCAGCGAGGTGTCCTGGGTGATCATGCCGATCCGCGCGCGCAGGCTTTCCTGACCGACTTCGGCAATGTTCTGGCCGTCGATCATAATCCGTCCGCCTTCGACGTCGTACAGGCGCAGCAGCAGGTTGACCAGCGTTGATTTGCCGGCGCCGGACGGCCCGATCAAGCCGATTTTCTCGCCCGGTTTGATGTTCAGATTGAGGTCGCCGATGATCCCGCGCTTCTTGCCGTAGTGAAAATCCACGTGCTCGAAACGCACTTCGCCGCGAGCCACCTCCAGCGGTTTGGCCTGCTCGTGATCGGTGACGCTGACCGGTTGCGAAATGGTGCGCAGACCGTCCTGGACCATGCCGATGTTTTCGAAAATGCCGGTGACCACCCACATGATCCAGCCGGACATGTTGACGATGCGAATCACCAGGCCAGTGGCCAAGGCGATCGCCCCGACAGTGATCAGCGACTGCGTCCACAACCACAGGGCCAACGCCGTGGTGCCGACGATCAACAAGCCGTTCATGGCGGTGATCACCACGTCCATGCTGGTGACGACGCGGCCGGCCATCTGCGCTTTGACAGTCTGTTCTTCGATGGCTTCCTTGGCGTAATGCTGTTCGAAATTGGTGTGGGCGAACAGCTTCAGCGTGGCGATGTTGGTGTAGCCATCGACGATGCGGCCCATCAGTTTCGAACGCGCGTCAGAAGCCTCCACCGAGCGATCTTTCACCCGCGGTACGAAGTAGTAGAGCGCGCCGATGTAGGCGACGATCCACGTCAGCAGCGGGATCATCAGGCGCCAGTCGGCCTCGGCGAACAACACCAGCGAACTGATTGCGTAGATCACCACGTGCCACAGCGCATCCACCGCCTGCACCGCTGAGTCACGTAGCGAGTTGCCGGTCTGCATGATGCGTTGGGCGATGCGCCCGGCGAAGTCGTTCTGGAAGAAATTCAGGCTCTGTTTGAGCACGTAGTTGTGGTTCTGCCAGCGAATCATGCTGGTCATGCCGGGACTCAAGGTCTGATGCACCAGCAAGTCATGCAGGCCGAAGAAGATCGGCCGCAGCACCAGGGCAACCACCAGCATCCACGTCAGTTCGAGGGCGTGGTCGCTGAAGAAATTCGGGTTGGGTGTGCCTTGGGCCAGGTCGATGATGCGGCTCAGGTAACTGAACAGCGCCACTTCGATCAGCGCGGCGAACAGGCCAACGACGAGCAGGGCGGCAAAACTTGGCCAGACCTGCTTGAGGTAATAGGTATAGAAGGGGAGAACGCGGTCCGGCGGAGACGCCGTCGGGGCTTCACGGAATATGTCGATCAGTTGTTCGAAACGGCGATAGAGCATCAGATAACCGCCCGGAGTACGGGCTCTCCTTTTATCGGTGTGAGCGGCGTGAGGTTGAATTCACGCCGCTCGATACGCCCTGTGCAGCTTAGTCGATGACTTTGGCCGACTTGATGATCACAGGGTCGACAGGCACGTTTTGCATGCCGCTTTTGGTGGTGGTTTGCGAGTTGACGATGATGTCGACCACGTCCATGCCCTTGACCACTTTGCCGAATACAGCGTAGCCGTCGCCTTGGTCGAGGAAGTCGTTGTCCTTGACGTTGATGAAGAACTGGCTGGTCGCCGAATCAGGTACGGAGGTGCGAGCCATGGACAAGGTGCCACGAACGTTAGCCAGACCGTTTTTGTGTTCGTTCTTGATCGGCGCCTTGGTTTCTTTTTGCTGCATCTGTTGAGTGAAACCGCCGCCCTGAACCATAAAGCCCGGGATCACACGGTGGAAAATGGTGTTGGTGTAGAAGCCGCTGTTGACGTAATCGAGAAAGTTCTTGGTACTGATCGGCGCCTTGACCGGGTCCAGTTCGATTTCGATCTGGCCGTTGGTGGTGTCCAGCAGCACGTGCGGTGCTTTGGCCGGCGTGGCAGCCATCAGGTTGGCGGCAAACAGCACAGTACCAGCGGCGAGGGCGAGTTTTTTCAGCATGGGTCAGTGATCCTGAGATTGAATATCGGCTGCGGCGAGAAACTCCAGCAGCGTTTGATTGAAGCGTTCGGGTTGATCGAGCGGAGTGGCGTGGCGCGAATCGGCGATTACCACCAGCCGCGCATTCGGCAGCAGTTTTACATAGGTTTCTTTCAGCGCAACCGGTGTGTAGTCACGGTCGGCGCTGATGACGAGCGTTGGACAGGTCACCCGGGAAAGTCGTTCCTGAACGCCCCAGCCAACAATCGCATCGAAGCTGGCGAGATAAGCACGTTTGTCGTTTTTTGCCCAGCGTTCGGCCATTTTCTGCCGCAGATCGGCTTGTTCGGGTTTCGGAAAAAGTTTGCCGCCCAGCGCTTTGCCAATGGCCGCGAGACTCAGCACGCGCATCAGGCTCCAGCGTTTGAACCACTGCCAGTAGTCATCGCGGCTGCGGATTTTGACTTCGGGCGCGCTGTTGACGATGGACAGGCTCTTGAGCATTTGCGGATGATCGACGCCGAACTGGAAGCCGATCATGCCGCCCATCGATAGCCCGACGTAATGCACCGGGCCAAGGTTCAAGTGCTCGATCAGCGCCAGCAGGTCGGCGCTGAAACCGGCAATGCTGTAGCGCTCGCGCGGTTTGTCCGAGCGCCCGTGGCCGCGAATATCGGGGACGACCACCCGAAAATGCGCGGCCAGAGCCGGGATCTGCATTTCCCAGTCCAGCGTGCTCGAACCGAGCCCGTGAACCAGCAGCAACGGCGTGCCGTGGCCATATTCCTCGTAGTGCAGGTTGCAACCATCGTGCTCGAAATACGCCATCGGTGAACTCCGTGTCAGGCTTGTTCAGGGGCGGCGAACGGGGCGTCCAGCGGCAAGGTGTCGAAGGTACGCAGCAGTTCGATGAGGATTTGCGTGGCCGGGCCCAGGGGTTTGTCCTTGTTCGAATACAGATAGAAGCTGGAATTGCGGTTGCCGCCCCTGTCCAACGGTAGCAGCTTGAGCGAACCATCTTTTAGTTCCCGCTCGATCATGTGCCGGGGCAGCCAGGCAAAACCGAGGCCGCTGCTGACGAATGTGGCCGCCGTGGCGAGGCTGCCGACGGTCCAGCGCTGCTCGGCGCCGAGCCAGCCGACGTCCCGCGGTTGCTGGCGGCCGGAGTCGCGAATCACCACTTGCATCTGGGTTTCCAGATCCTGAAAGCTCAGCTCGCGATTGAGCCGATGCAGCGGGTGATCGGGGTGGGCGACAGCGACAAACTCGACGTCGCTCAACTCCGCACCAAGGTAACCGGGAATGCTCAGGCCAGTGATGGCCAGATCGGCCACGCCTTCGAGCAGCACTTCCTCGACACCCGACAACACTTCCTCACGCAGACGCACGCGGCAGCCGCGACTCTGCGGCATGAACGCGGTCAATGCGCGGACGATGCGCGCGCTCGGGTAGGCCGCATCGACTACCAGCCGCACCTCGGCTTCCCAACCTTGTTCCATGTGATGGGCGAGGTCTTCCAGTTGACTGGCCTGTTTCACCAGTTGCCGCGAGCGACGTAGCAGCACGCCGCCGGCCTCGGTGAGCACGGCTTTACGCCCATCGATGCGCAGCAACGGCACGCCGAGCTGGTCCTGCATGCGGGCGACGGTGTAGCTCACCGACGATTGCGAACGGTGCAAGGCCTCGGCGGCCTGGGCGAATCCGCCGTGGTCGACCACGGCCTGCAATGTTCGCCATTGATCAAGGGTCACGCGGGGCGCTTTCATCAATAGCTCCTCTTGTCCTAAGCTGGCCGTCCCTCATGGAGACTGCCGAATGAAAAAATTCTGTTGTGTGCTGCTGGCGCTGCTACCGCTGACGGCTTTTGCGTACCCGATCGATGTGCAGAAAGAACTCAACGGCATGAAGATCGACTACGAGACCTTCGACACCGATAACGACATCGGCTCGATTCGGGTGGCCAACTACGGTGATGTCGACGCGACCTGCAAAGCGGTGTTCAGCAATGGCCCGGAAGCGCCGCGCACCCGCACAATCGATGTACCGGCCGGCAAACATAAAAACGCCACGGCCAAGTTCACCCGCGAGATCATCAAGCTGCGCATCAAACTGACCTGCGTCCCGAAATAACACCGATCCCTGTAGGAGTGAGCCTGCTCGCGATAGCGGAGTTTCAGTTAACACAGATGTAGCTGACACACCGCTATCGCGAGCAGGCTCACTCCTACAGGAGCATGGTTCAGCATCTAAACGAATTATTCGATGCTTTGCAGCAATTATTTGCGCTTTTTCATCGATTCAACTCTGTTTAACCTTCACTCCATCGACCTACAACATTCTCGGATGGAGGCTACACACCATGTCCCGCGTTCTGATCATCGAAAGCAGCGCCCGCCAGCAAGACTCGGTATCCCGTCAACTGACCCAGACCTTCATCAGTCAGTGGAAAGCTGCGCATCCCAACGATCAGATCACCGTACGTGACCTCGCCGCGAACCCGGTACCACACCTGGACAGCAACCTGCTGGGTGGCTGGATGAAGCCCGCCGAGCAGCGCAACGCCAACGAGCAATCGTCGCTGGACCGTTCCAACGAATTGACCGATGAGTTGCTCGCCGCCGACGTGCTGGTGATGGCCGCGCCGATGTACAACTTTGCGATCCCGAGCACCCTCAAGGCCTGGCTCGACCACGTGCTGCGTGCCGGTGTGACCTTCAAGTACACCGAAACCGGCCCGCAAGGCCTGCTCAGCGGCAAACGTGCCTACGTGCTCACCGCTCGTGGCGGCATCTACGCCGGCGGCCCGGCGGATCATCAGGAACCGTACCTGCGTCAGGTCATGGGTTTCATCGGCATCAACGACGTGACGTTCATTCACGCCGAGGGCATGAACCTCGGTGGCGACTTCCAGGAGAAAGGTCTGAATCAGGCCAACGCCAAGCTGTCCCAGGTCGCTTGATATGTTAATCGCCAGATAATCGCTGGATGGTCTAGTGACCTGGCGCAACCCCTTCAAGGCTCTACGCGCATCGAACCTCCCTTTGCACTTGTTGCTCCTGAGTGCTGTAGCCCGATTGAACGCATTAGCGAGATCGGGCTTTTTTTTGCCTGTGTTTTTTGAACGACGCAAAACTCCTTGTGGGAGCGAGCCTGCTCGCGAAAGCGGTGTATCAGACAAGTATTTGCCGTCTGACACTCTGCCTTCGCGAGCAGGCTCGCTCCCACAGGGGGATTTTGTGTTTCCGGCTATTCGCAGTGAGACCAGAAAACCGCTATCGTCGCCGCCATTCGATTTCGAGGCGAGCATGGGCTATCTACTTTTTGTCACGCTGATCCAAGCGTTTTCCTTCAGTCTGATCGGCGAATACCTGGCCGGTCATGTCGACAGTTACTTCGCGGTACTGGTGCGTGTGGTGCTGGCCGGGCTGGTGTTTATCCCGCTGACTCGCTGGCGCTCGGTCGAACCTTCGTTCATGCGCGGCATGCTAGTGATCGGCGCGTTGCAGTTCGGCGTGACTTACGTCTGTCTGTACTTGAGCTTCCGCGTGCTGACGGTGCCGGAGGTGTTGCTGTTCACCATTCTCACGCCGCTGCACGTGACGCTGATCGAAGATGCACTGAACCGCCGCTTCAATCCATGGGCGCTGATTGCGGCGCTGGTGGCGGTGGGCGGGGCGGCGGTGATTCGTTTCGACAGCATCAGCCCGGACTTCTTCATGGGCTTCCTGCTCCTGCAACTGGCCAACTTCACCTACGCGGCAGGGCAGGTGATGTACAAGCATCTGGTGGCGAAACACCCAAGCGATCTGCCGCATTACCGGCGTTTCGGCTTCTTCTACCTCGGCGCGCTGGCGGTGGTGCTGCCTGCATTCCTGATGTTCGGCAAAGCGAACTTCCTCCCGGAAGCACCGCTGCAGTGGGGCGTTTTGCTGTTCCTCGGTCTGGTCTCGACCGCGCTGGGCATGTATTGGTGGAACAAGGGCGCGTGCATGGTCAACGGCGGCACGCTGGCGGTGATGAATAACCTGCATGTGCCCGTGGGGTTGCTGCTGAATCTGCTGATCTGGAACCAGCATGAGGAACTTGGAAGATTGTTCCTCGGTGGCAGCGTCATCCTGGCAGCGGTCTGGATCAGCCGGTTGGGCATTCGCCGCACCGCATGATCCGGTGTAGGAGCTGCCGAAGGCTGCGATCTTTTGATCTTTAAAGTCTAAAGATCGCAGCCTTCGGCAGCTCCTACAGGGGAATTGTGTTTTACAGGAGGTGTTTCTGCGGCTCGGGAATGCTGGCCGCGCCAAGCACCGTCGGCAGCAACCCGGAACGCAAATCCCCACCACTCGGCTGCTGATACAGGCTCAAGCCAAACTCCGGCAGCACCGCCAGCAGATAATCAAAAATATCCCCCTGAATCCGCTCGTAATCGGCCCACACCGTGGTGCGGGTGAAGCAGTAGATTTCCAGCGGAATGCCCTGCGCGGTGGTCTGCATCTGCCGGACCATGCAGGTCATGTTCGGCTGAATCTCCGGATGACTCTTCAGATACGCCAGTGCATACGCGCGAAACGTGCCGATATTGGTCATGCGTCGGCGATTGGCCGACATAGCCGCGACATTGCCCTGCGCCTCGTTCCACGCCTTGAGCTCGGCTTTCTTGCGGCTCATGTAATCGGTCAGCAAGTGCACCTGCGAGAGCTTTTCTTCTTCGTCATCACGAATGAAACGCACACCGCTGGCATCGATGAACAGGCTGCGCTTGATCCGCCGTCCGCCCGATTGCTGCATGCCGCGCCAGTTCTTGAACGACTCCGACATCAGCCGCCAGGTCGGGATCGAGACGATGGTCTTGTCAAAATTCTGCACCTTGACCGTGTGCAGGGTGATGTCGACCACATCGCCATCGGCGCCGACCTGCGGCATCTCGATCCAGTCGCCGACCCGCAGCATGTCGTTGCTGGTCAACTGCACGCTGGCAACGAACGACAACAGGGTGTCCTTGTAAACCAACAGGATCACCGCCGACATCGCACCCAGACCCGAGAGCAGCAACAACGGTGAACGGTCGATCAACGTCGCGACAATGATGATCGCGCCAAATACGTACAAAACCATTTTTGCCAGTTGTACGTAGCCTTTGATCGAACGTGTGCGCGCGTGTTCGGTGCGTGCATAGATGTCGAGCAGGGCATTGAGCAGGGCGCTGATCGACAGCAGCAGGAACAGAATGGTGAACGACAGCGCCACATTGCCAAGGAAGGTCATGGCGGTTTTGCTCAGTTCCGGCACCAGGTGCAGGCCGAACTGGATCACCAGTGACGGCGTCATCTGCGCCAGGCGCTGAAACACCTTGTTGTGCCGGAAGTCGTTGATCCAGTGCAGCGCCGGTTGGCGGCCGAGCATGCGGCTGGCGTGCAGGATCAGGTAACGCGCCACTCGTCCGAGCACCAGCGCGATCACCAGCAGCAGCGTCAGGGCGAGGCCGGCCTGCAAAAGTGGATGCTGTTCGAGGGTGCCCCAGAGGTCCTGGGCGTTGAGCCAGAGCTGTTTGAAATCCATATGAGTAACGATTCTTCTATTAAGACGCGATGGGCGATTAGAGCATTTAAGACGCCGTGTATTACCGTTGGAGACAAATCGAGCAACAAAAAAGCCACTGATTGCGTCCGTTTGCATAAAGAAACTCGGCCTGAGCGCTCGAAACCGGTAACCTATGCAGCTGTTTTTTTGCATATCTTCGAGGTAGCACCCGTGTTTTCCCAATTCGCCCTGCACGAACGCCTGCTTAAAGCTGTGGCCGAGCTGAAATTTGTCGAGCCAACGCCTGTGCAAGCCGCGGCCATTCCGCTGGCGCTCCAAGGGCGTGATCTGCGGGTGACGGCGCAAACCGGTAGCGGCAAAACCGCCGCTTTCGTTCTGCCAATCCTCAATCGCCTGATCGGCCCGGCCAAGGTTCGCGTCAGCATCAAGACGCTGATCCTGCTGCCGACCCGCGAGCTGGCCCAGCAGACGCTGAAGGAAGTTGAGCGCTTTTCGCAGTTCACTTTCATCAAGTCCGGCCTGATCACCGGCGGTGAAGACTTCAAGGTCCAGGCCGCGATGCTGCGCAAAGTGCCGGACATCCTCATCGGCACCCCGGGCCGGATGATCGAGCAACTCAACGCCGGCAACCTCGACCTCAAAGAAGTCGAAGTGCTGGTGCTCGACGAAGCCGACCGCATGCTCGACATGGGTTTCGCTGAAGACGTGCAGCGTCTGGTCGACGAATGCCCGAACCGTCAGCAGACCATGCTGTTCTCCGCCACCACCGGTGGTTCCGGCCTGCGCGAGATGATCGCCAAGGTGCTGAACAACCCTGAGCACTTGCAGCTCAACGCGGTCAGCCAGCTGAACTCGACCACCCGTCAGCAAATCATCACCGCCGACCACAATCAGCACAAAGAGCAGATTGTGAACTGGCTGCTGGCCAACGAGACCTATCAGAAGGCCATCGTCTTCACCAACACCCGCGCCATGGCCGACCGCATCTACGGCCGCCTCGTGGCTCAGGAATACAAAGCGTTCGTGCTGCACGGCGAGAAAGACCAGAAGGATCGCAAACTGGCGATCGACCGTCTGAAGCAGGGCGGCGTGAAGATTCTGGTGGCGACCGACGTCGCGGCCCGTGGTCTGGACGTTGATGGCCTGGATCTGGTGATCAACTTCGACATGCCACGCAGCGGCGACGAATACGTGCACCGCATCGGTCGTACTGGCCGTGCCGGTAACGACGGTCTGGCGATCTCGCTGATCTGCCACGGCGACTGGAATCTGATGTCGAGCATCGAGCGCTACCTCAAGCAGAGCTTCGAGCGTCGCACCATCAAGGAAGTCAAAGGCGTCTATGGCGGTCCGAAGAAGGTCAAGGCCTCGGGCAAAGCCGTTGGCGTGAAGAAGAAAAAGACTGACGCCAAAGGCGACAAGAAGAAAACTGCCGCCAAGACGCCGACCAAGCGCAAGAGCGCCAACCGTCCGAAGCCGGACTCGTTGGTGAGCAGTGACGGCATGGCGCCGCTGAAACGCCGCAAGCCAGCAGAGCCTGCGGCTGAGTAAAGCGTTTCAGACGTGTAAAAAAAAACCGGACAGTGTCCGGTTTTTTTTCGTCCATCAGTTGCCGAGTTGGCCACTGGTGTCGGCGTCAAAGCGCCGCTTGGCTTGATTCGCTGCCGGTTTCAATGCGCCGAGCAGTGTTGCTTCGCTGTACAACCCGGTAACCGCCAATTCCTTGGGTGTCGGCTCGATCGGGATCAGCACGTCTTCACCGTCGGCATGCAGCCAGATCGCGACAACGTGCAGGGCCGAGACAAACAGCACGCGCAACTCAACGGTCTTGCCCTGAAGTTGCGGCGCTTGCTCTGCCAGTTTCAACGCTCCCACTGTCGCGGCGGCGTGATCGCCGTGGTTCAACGAGGCGAACTCGACGTGACCGCGCACTTCAGCCAATTGCGCATCGGCAATCGTCACGCCGTCGGCAAATACCAGGTAATGCCAGTCGCCGAGGCGAGCCTCCTTCAGGCCTTTGCCGTGGCTCAGGTCCTCCAGGTTCAACGAGTAGCCGCGATAGGCTTCGCTGAGACTGATTTTTGCAGGTGCCGTGTTGGCGAACTGGCGATTGGCGCCAAAGCCCTGGGTTTGCAGCGCGGCTTGCAGCGCCGGGCGCAAAGTCTGAACGCCGTTGGAAGGCGCCTTTGGATAAGTCAGTTGCATGATGTCGCCCTCCTAGTTTTTCACGGTGAAGTAAGTGTGAGTCCAATTGCCGCCGCCGTTGTAGGCGCGGGGGAACGCGTTCAGCGCACGGGTCGAATAGCCGTAGATCGAGTCCGCGACCAACAGGTAATCGCCGTTGGTGCCGTAAATCGTCAGGAAATGCGCCCCACCGCCGTACCAGCCGCAGCGCAAGCCGACAGGACGGCCCATGCTGATCTGGTTCTGAATGGCCGACATCTGTAGCGAACCCTGATTCATGCCGTTGTAGCTGCGGGTGGTTTGCAGGGCCGAATCCAGATAGCCGTAAACGTTGCACGGCCCCGGCTGATTGCAGCAATTGCGATCGAGCTGGGTGCTGGCGACACCACACTGAGTCCAGTTGCCGGTGCCGTAATAGTTGCCGACCGAGGCGGAAACGGCGGCCCAGCACCAGTTGGTCTGGGTCTGTTTCTGCATGTTGAAGTTGAGGCTGCCGGCGGCGAGGGGGCTGATTTGTTCAGCGGCTTCGACTTCGGTGAGTTGCGGGTCGAGCAGGTGACCGGCCAGGCACCTTGGCAGTGATTCGCCGGTGAATTGTGTTGCTGCGGTGGTTAACATTCTTCAATCCTCCATGAGTGAAAACAAGCGTCCAGCTTGTGTGGATGTAGCAGTGTTGCCGAGCGATCGGTGCTTAACGGTTGCCATCTTCTGTGGCCGGTTCCGATCTCCTTGCTCGAGGTAACCCTAGTCAGGGATATGCATTAATGCAAATAAATAAATGCATTAATGCATTTTTAGTGGCAAAAGATCGCAGCCTTCGGCAGCTCTACAGGGTTTTGTGTAGGAGCTGCCGAAGGCTGCGATCTTTTGATCTTGCTGTTAGCCCTCGGTCTTCTTCTCGGCAGAATTCAGTTCTCTCAAGCGCTGATCAATCAACTGGCATTTATCCGGTAGATCCGCACTGGCCGTACCCAGATCCATCTTCTGCAATTCGGCATTGATCTCTTTGGCCTTTGCCGGATTCTGCTCGGTCAGCTTCGAGACTTCCTTGGCTAATTGTTCGCGTTTGGCGGTGGCTTCTTCCGGCGTGCAGGCCCAGACGGGCAGGGCGCAGGCGAGGGTGGCGGCGAGGGTAAGCTTGATCAGGGTTTTCATCGGGGCAGGCCTCAGTTCCGGTTAAGGCGGTTAACCGGTTGAGCGGCGAAACTGGCGAAAAGTTCACACTCTGTGGGAGCGAGCTTGCTCGCTCCCACAAAGGGCTTTCAGTTTCCGTGGCAGCAACTGGATTTTGTCGCTAACGCATAGCGATCATGATGCCGAACCCACTCCATGATCTCGTCCTCATTCCTGCCTTTGGGCGTGAGATCGAGGTAGTTGTAGGCGCCAACCAGCATGTCAAGACCGCGGGCATAGGTTGAGTAGGTGTGGAATATGTCGCCCTTTGCATCACGATAAAACACGCTCAGGCCGGGCATTTCTTCCTCGGCGCTGTCAGTCTTTTCGTAATTGTACGTAGCCTTTCCCGCCGCGACATCTTCAGCCCGTGCGCAAACTCCGAAGTCATAGTTGAAGTCGCAGCCTTCTGAAGACACCCAGTCAAACTTCCAGCCCATCCGCTGTTTAAATGCCTGAAACTCGTTGAACGGCGCATGAGACACAGCAACCACCGCAATATCGTGATGCGCCAGATGCAGGTTGGCGCCATCAATGTGGTCGCTGAGGAACGAGCAACCCTGGCAACCTTCCTCCCAATCCTTGGCAAACATGAAGTGGTAAACCACCAATTGGCTGTGTTTGCCGAACAGGTCGGCCAGCTTCAATTCGCCGTTGGGCCCCTGAAAGTGGTAGTCCTTGTCGACCTTCACCCAAGGCAAGGCGCGACGTTCAGCGCTGAGGCGATCGCGTTCCCTGGTGAAGGCTTTTTCGTGAGAGAGGTGTTGCTTACGGGCGGCGAGCCATTCTTCGCGCGATACCACCGGATGATTCTCAACGTTCATGATGATTTCTCCTGCGGGGTTGAAGGCGGCACTTTCAGACTAGTCGTTTAACCCAGCGGGAAATCGACAGACCGCCGGTCGGTCGGCTCGGGAAATGCGGCTGAACGGCTGAGAACGGCTCCGGTCACAACCTATGAACGCGCCATAAATCATGCGCACCGGAGGTTGTATCAGGATGACGACTTATAACTGGGATTTGATTGAACGCTTGCTGCACGAAGTGCAAAACAGCGCAGGCCACAGCTTTGCCCCACGGGCTTATGCCGAAGACTATGCGGCCGAGAAAGCCAGCGCCGGCGAGCCGATCGAGAACCTTGATCACCTGAAAACGCTGGCTTGCGACTATGAAAGGTTGTTGCTCCTGCGCGGCTATATCGCACCGCGCCCGGATGAGGAGGGCAGCACCGGAAACAATTTTGTCCTGACCCCGCGCGGCTCAAGCCTGCTGAGCCTGATCGACAGCAGTATTCCCGGCAATGATCACCCGCGTCAGGTGCTGGATGAACAGGACGATGCGCTGGCTGAGGCGACGTTTGATGAAGTGGCTTCAAAAGCCCAGATCGCCTGAGTTCACGCGGATCCCCCTGTAGGAGTGAGCCTGCTCGCGATTGCGTTCTTCCAGTCAACATTGATGTCACTGGAAGTCCGCTATCGCGAGCAGGCTCACTCCTACATTGGATTCGGGTATGTTCAGGTTTTTTGCGCGGCCTTGAGGCATTTGAGGTCGTTGAAGTCTTTACGCACACCCTCGATCTTCTTCAATAACCGCTGACGCTGTTGCGGCGTACTTTCGGCCATCAGGTCAACCGCCAGTGAACGTCCCTGCGCTTCAGTTTCGGCGAAGGCCTTGCGGTAATCCGCTGTCCATAAGCTCTCGCGATTGACCAGAAGCGTCTCGATTCTCTGTGGGAATTCGGGGCTTTTACGTTGCGCCACTGCTGCACTGAACTGCTTCTGCCAATGGGCGCGGTTGGCAATCCATTGGGTGTACTGATCGCCCAGCGCGGTCGACCACGCCATGACTCGCTGTTCCTGGGTGGCGCTCAAGGGGCCGAGCCAGTCATTCAAGCGTTTAACCATTCGTGCGCCACGCTCGGCAATTTGTTGATCAAGCGGTGGTTTCAGGTATTCCTGCTGACGCTTGCGCAGATCCTTGGCAAACGCGTCATTCATCTCGGCCACTTGCCTGTCATCCAGACCTTGCAACAACTCAATGGCCGAAGGCGTGATTTCCTTCGCTGTTTCGGCAATCGCCTGCTTGGCTTCCGTAGTGCGCGCCTGTAACGCAGCATCGGTGACCTGATTGGTTTCGACCATGCTCTGCAGGCGATCAAGCCAGTCCAGATAACCCGGCAATTGCGTGGTGCAATGCCAGCTCAGGTGGTCCTTGAGGCGTTCGTTGAACCAGTCTTTCTGCTCGCCGTTCATGTCCAGGTAATCACCGAGCGTCCACGGAATAATGACGTCGAGATTGCGATAGGCCAGACCGACGCGACTGCAAGCGCCGAGGGCGAGGGTGAAAATCAGTAGTGCGGTGATGTGCGTGAACCAGCGAGACATGGGCGAATCCTTGCGTGAGCCTGGCTTCGAGGGACTGATTCCTATGTGAACGCAGAATGAACCCGGCAGTTCAGCCGATCAATAGAACGCGCGGGCAGCCTTGAGGGTGACGAGGCCGTCGCACTCGCTGTTGTGCCCGGAATAGGCTGAGCAATCGCTGCCGCTGAGGCTGGAGTTGCTGTAGATCAGGTCGAGGTCGACGCCCATGAACGGCCGGGATAATTTCACCGACCAGTCGGTAAAACTGCTGACATAACCACCGTCCACGGCGACGGGCGTGTTCAGTTGGTGGGTGGTGTATTTCATGCTGACGCCGATACCGAATGGCTGGTTGCCGCCAAGATCGGCAAACAAGGTGTTGTTCTGTTTATCCGGGTCGTTGCTGAAGGCCACGCCGAAACGACTGCCGAGCAAGGTCAGGCCACCGAACAGCTCCTGGCTGTCGAGGGTATCTACCTTGGGATAGCTGTAGTGGATCATCCCGACTTCGTAGCCAAGGGTCTGATCGAAAGGTTGTTTAAAACCGACGTAGGAATCGATCTCGAGATTCTTGCCCGGGGAGATGCCCATACTCGGCGCGTATTGGCCAACGTAGAGGCCACTGTCGTGGCTCAGGTCGAGGCCGCCGTGGAAGGAACCGATTGCCGCCGGCTTGACCAGGCCTTGAGCCATGCTGCGCGTGGGCGTGGTGCCGAGTTTGAGATCGAAGTCGCCCAGTTCACGCTGGAAAATCTGCGCGTGCGCGGTTGCACTGGCCAGAAGGCTTACGAGTAATAAACAGGGTGTTTTGCGCATGCGTCACTCCATGAACAGCGAGGGCAGGGCAGCGGGCCTGCTGAAACGCTTGATCTAGACGCGTGCAAGGATACCGGCGAATGATCGGCGTTGAAGGCCGTTCGTCGATTTACAAGGATTTTTGTTTAACAAGGGAGGGATGTTGCGCGGTGCCAGTCCAGGCGCTTCGAAGCTCAAAGCGCCTCTGGACGGGTGTAAAACCGGGTGTTACTTCTTGCCCAGGCTGATCTGCTTGGACGGGCCGAACGTCTGGCCACTGACGCCTTTGGCAATTTGCTGGATCTCGCCGCCAGACTTGAGGAACGCTGCGATCTGATCGTTGATCGATTCGCTGGTTTCAACGGCTGGAGCTGGCTTTGCTTTGCTGGTGGATGCTTTTACACGCATGGCGGCCATTAACCTGTAGAAAAGTAACTCGGCCAGGCATCGTACAGGAATAACTTGACAATTGCTTGGTAAATATCCCCCGGAATAACCCAGCACTGCACTGCATTATTCGCGATTGAATATGCGATATATCCGGCTAACCTGCTGTTTTAAATAAGAACATTCAGGTTTGGAGGCGTTGAAATATTCAACCGCGAGCGGTGGTACCTGCCTGACGAGCGGCACCTCAGCCCAGCCACGCACAAGGAAAATCAAGGCATTGCGCAGATTTACGACGCGTGCGGATCTGCCGCCCGACGGCCACGCCAAAAACGGGTAGAATGCCGCCCACGCAATGAGGGTTCTGGAAATGGCTTTAGTCGGGCGTTACAACAGTTTGCAAGTGGTTAAACACACTAACTTCGGTTTATATCTGGATGGCGGTGCCGACGGCGAGATTCTTTTGCCTAATCGTTATATCCCGAAAGATATTCCGACCGAAGATGAAGATTGGCTCAACGTATTTGTTTATCTGGACAGTGAAGACAAACTTCTCGCTACCACGGAAAAACCAAAAGTTCAGGTCGGCGAATTTGCCAGTCTGAAAGTCGTTGAAGTCAACAGCATCGGTGTGTTCCTCGATTGGGGGCTGCCGAAGGATCTGTTGCTGCCGTATTCCGAAGAAAAGCGCCAGATGACCGCCGGCGAATACTGCGTGGTGCATGTCTACCTCGACAAGCACACCCGCCGCATCACCGCAACTGCGCGTCTGGATCGCTACCTCGACAAGACCCCGGCCAACTACAGCCAGGGCCAGGAAGTTGATCTGCTGGTTGCCGAAGCCACCGACATGGGCTTCAAGGCGATCATCAACAACAAGCACTGGGGTTTGATTCACAAGAACGAAATCTTCAAGTTCATGCGCGCCGGCATGACCGAGAAGGGCTACATCAAGGAAATCCGTGCCGACGGCAAGATCGCCCTGAGCCTGCAACCGGTTGGTCAGGAAGCGGCCAGCAGCCTGAACTCGAAGATCCTCGCCAAGTTACGCGACAACAGCGGTACATTGCCGGTCAGCGACAAGAGCGATCCGGCGTTGATCAGCAGCCTGTTCGGCGTCAGCAAGGGCAACTTCAAGAAGGCGATCGGTTCGCTGTACAAGGAAGGCAAGATCGTCATTCACGCTGATCGCATTGAACTAACCTGAGCCTTGCGTGGCCCATCCTGCATGGGCACACATGAGGTCGGGTCGATGAAAAAAGCGCTGATTGGCTATGTTGCAACGCTGCTGACGTTTCTGCTGCTCGACGGCATCTGGCTCGGCCTGCTGATGGCACCGACCTACCGCGAGCTACTCGGTCCGCTGATGCTCGAAAAACCGCTGCTGGTTCCGGCAGCGGTTTTTTATTGCCTGTATGTTTTTGGCTGCGTGATATTTGTGGTGCTGCCGGCCGTGACGTGGCAATGGGCGGCGAAGCGGGGCGCGTTGTTAGGGCTGATAGCTTACGGCACGTATGACCTGACCAATTGGGCGACGTTGCGCGGGTGGTCGGTGCAGGTGACGCTGATGGATTGGGCGTGGGGGACGCTTGCCACTGCTGTGGCTTGTAGCGTTGGGTTTTTGTTGGCGAGGCGGTTTGGCAAGGTCTGATCCGAAATGCAGGTAAGCCATGCGGGCCTCTTCGCGAGCAGGGAACGCAATCCAAAGTGGGAGCGAGCCTGCTCGCGAATGGCGGCGCAGCCGACAGCCATTCACCACTGCCGCCACTGAAGCACTAAATGTCTTTTCCAGACGCCTTTTTTCCGCCCGACTGATTGATAATCCCCAGCACTATTTTCTGACCATTGGATGGCCTGCCATGTTGTGTGTGTTCGAGGTGTTGCGGTGAGTGTCGAGCGGCGCAATGCCGACAGTTTTGCCTTGCAGGTGATGATCGGCCTCTGCCTGATCTGGGGCGTGCAGCAAGTGATGATCAAATGGGCGGCGCCGGACATCGCGCCTGTCATGCAAGCGGCCGCGCGCTCGGGGATCTCTGCGTTACTGGTGGGGTTGCTGATCTGCTGGAAGGGCGGCTGGGATCAGGTCGGTACGACCTGGCGCGGCGGCTTGCTGGCCGGTGCGCTGTTCGGTCTGGAATTCCTTTTCATCGCTGAAGGTCTGCAACTGACCACCGCTGCGCACATGTCGGTGTTCCTCTACACCGCGCCGATTTTCACCGCTTTGGGGGTGCATTTCCTGTTAGCCAGTGAGCGCCTGCGACCTTTGCAATGGCTGGGCATTCTCCTTGCGTTTATCGGCATCGCGATTGCCTTCGCCGGGGGCGTGTCGTGGGACAACCTCGACCGGCGCATGCTGCTGGGTGATGCTTTTGGCGTACTGGCTGGCGCCTGTTGGGGCGCGACCACGGTGGTGGTGCGCGCCTCGCGGCTGTCGGAAGCACCGGTGACGCTGACCTTGTTCTATCAGTTGATCGTCGGCTTCCTCGGCCTGCTGCTGATCGCGCTGTTCAGCGGCCAGATCACTCACGTCAGCCTGACCCCCGTGGCAGTCGCCAGCGTGCTGTTCCAGGGACTGGTGGTGTCGTTCTTCAGTTACCTGATCTGGTTCTGGCTGCTGCGTCGTTATCTGGCGGCCAACCTTGCGGTGTTTTCGTTTATGACGCCGCTGTTCGGCGTGACCTTTGGCGTGTTGCTGCTCGACGAACAGTTGACGGTTAACTTCGTAGTCGGCGCCGTACTGGTGCTGCTCGGCATCACTTTTGTCAGCGCCGAGCAGTGGCTGCGTCGGCGTTTGCGCAAAGCGCTGGGTCAGCGTTAGTCGATTGCATCGCCAGGCCGCCGGCAATCAGCAAGCCGCTGCCGGCGATGATCAGCGCCGGCTGCAGGCCACCGCTGAAATGGCTGCTCAGCGCTGCCAATAGAGGGCCGCTGAGTTGGCCGACGGCGAAGCAGGCGGTAAGCATCCCGGCATTGCGCTGGGTGGCGTGCGGCGCCAGTTCCCGCGAGCGTTGCATGACCAGTTGCATGCAGGCGAGGAATGGCGTGCCGCAGAGGATCACCCCCAGTGCTAGGCCGATGCCGCTGCCGAGCAGGCAGGCGAATACGCCGGCCGCTTGAAGCCACAGCGTCGCCATCAACCAGTGCCGGGTGGTGGCGGGATCGTGACGCCGCAGGCTCACCAGCAACACGCCAAGCGCCGCAGCCAGACCAAAGCAAGGCCAGAACAGATCCGCCTGCCATTCCCCGTGGAACTGCGCATTGGCCATTTGCGAGAGGAAGGTCGCCGGAATGATGTAGCCGACGCCGTAAAGCGCATAAATCAAGGCCAGCCGTCCGATGCCCCGATTTGATCGGCTGACTGGCGCCGTAACCACCGGTGCCGTTGCGACAGGCGTTGGCAGCAGTCGCCAGACCCCCAGCATCATCACCAGCGCAGCCGCTGCATAAATCAGCCACAACGTTGCGGACGTCTGATTCAGCAGATGTGAGACCAGCGCCAGCAACCCTGTCAGAAAAATCCCCAACCCCGGTCCGGCAAACACCAGTGCTCCCAATCTCGGACGACCTGCTGCTGCCGCCAACGGTTGACTCAACGAAGTGATCATCACCAGCACCCAGGCACTCGCCACCCCGGTGCCGAAGCGCAGCACCAAGTGCGACCAGAATCCATTGGCCCAGAACGACGCCAGCGTCAGCAGCACGCACAACCACAGTCCGCCATGCAGGCGCCGCTGAACCTGCTGCGGGCGATGGGCGAACATAGCATCCACCGCACCGAGCAAGTAGCCGAGGTAGTTGGCCGCCGCAATCAGACCGGCGGCCGTCAGGTCGATCTGCCCTTCGCTGAGCAGGTGTGGCATTTGCGGGGTGAGGGCGAAACGCCCGATGCCCATGGCCATCATCAGGGCAACGAAACAGGCGGATAAGCGAATCAAGGGCGACATGGTCGGAATTCCTTGGAAGGATCAATGACCGTCAGGCTAAGACTGATTGACTTTCTTTAAAATTGAATAATAGTGAGTAACTTGTTCTGTTCTGGAGAAAGGTTGTGGAGTTCAGCCAACTGCGGATTTTTCAGGCCGTGGCCGAAGAAGGGTCGATCACCCGCGCCGCCGAACGCCTGCACCGGGTGCCGTCGAACCTGTCGACGCGGCTTAAACAGCTTGAAGAGCAACTGGGTGTCGAGCTTTTCGTCCGTGAGCGTCAGCGTTTGCAGCTGTCGCCTGCGGGAAAAGTCCTGCTGGACTACACCGGCAAACTCTTCGCCCTGCGCGATCAGGCCAGTGCGGCGGTCATGGGCGGCAAACCGGCCGGCGACTTCGCTCTGGGCACCATGTACAGCACGGCGGCGATCCATTTGCCGGCGCTGCTGGCGCAGTATCACAAGCAGTATCCGGCGGTGAATCTGCAAGTGCAGTCGGCGCCCAGTGGGGAGTTACTGGAAGGTTTGCTCACCGGACGTCTGGATGCCGCGTTGGTCGATGGTCCGCTGGAACTGGCCGGGCTCGACGGCGTGCCGTTGTGCGAGGAGCGGTTGGTGCTGATCACGGAAATCGATCATCCGCCGGTACGCAGTGCCCGGGATGTCGAGGGGCGTTCAGTTTTCACTTTTAGGCGGGGTTGTTCCTACCGCATGCGTCTTGAAGCGTGGTTTTCACACTACCACGCGACGATGGGTCGGGCGATGGAGATCGAGTCCTATCAGGGCATGCTCGCCTGCGTGATTGCCGGAAGCGGTGTGGCATTGATGTCAGAGTCGATGCTCGCCAGTCTGCCGGGGCGCGATAGCGTCGCCGCGCACCCGTTGGCCGAGCCATTCGCGGGTGCGACAACATGGCTCATGTGGCGCAAGGGCATGCTCGGCGCCAACCTCAATGCCTGGATCGAGGTTCAGCAGGCCGTCTATCCTGCGGCTCAGATCGAAACCCGGGAAACAGCCTGAACCAATGGCGGCATATTCTGTTCAATTCAGTAACAGATCATTGCGGATTTGGCCGAGCATTACGTAGGACTTCGGACTATTATCAGTGCGAAGCGACCTCAGAATTCCGGCCGCTCAGCACCACCCTGAAGGGGGCATGACGATGAAAGAGAAAATTCAAAACTGGCTGCACGATTTGGGTGTTGCCCTCGGTTTGATCGAACCGCCTCTGCAACCTGTACCGATCCGCACCGATGACGAGCAGCGCCGCCGTCAACAACGGCGCCGGTAACGCCCCCGATCCGAGATCAAAGGATTCAAGATCAAGAGATCGCAGCCTTCGGCAACTCCTGCATAAAACAGTGTAGGAGCTGCCGCAGGCTGCGATCTTTTGCTTTCAGTGCCGCCCGATCTCGAGCAAAAACCGGCTCAAGTCATTCGCCGTCTTCGCGGTCTTGAGCATGCGGTCTTCCTCGGCGGTGAACGCCGTCAGCCCGAATTCATCTTCCAGATGAAAGATCAGATCCTCGATATCCGCTTTTTCCAAGCCCAATTGCACCAGGCTGGTGTTGTCGTTGAATTCGCGGGTTTCCAGCAGACGCCGGATATACCGGTGCACGGCGGCACGTACGGCAGCTCTTCTCATGGCAGATTTTTCTGATGGTTGTTGTGCTTGAGTGAAGCAGGCCTCAGGCGTGGCCGCGCAACCACTGGTCAATCATCGAGCGCAAATGCTCCCCGGAAAAACTGCCAAAGTGCCCGCCATGCACCGTGCGGATCGGCAACGCCTGCAAACGCCGCAGACTGGCGGCGTAATCCTCAAGATTGGAGTGGTAGGCGTCTTCGATCAGCGGCCCGTCGTAGATGATGTCGCCGCTGAACAGCGTCTCAGTCGCCGCCTCATACAGGCTGATGCCGCCCGGCGAATGCCCCGGTGTGTGCAGCACTTGCAGCGTGCGATTGCCCAGATCGAGCACATCGCCGTCCTCGACAAATCCGGTGGCCGGCGCGGCTTTGACCCGGTATTCGGCGTAGCACAACGGGCAGTCCGGATGCGCTTCAAACATGTCGTCGCCGACGAAGGCGCGGCTCAAATCGTTTTCGCCATCCGGCGCTGCAAGGATGTCCGCTTCGGCGCGATGCACCAGCCGTTCAGCAAATTCATGATGCCCGGCGATGTGGTCGAAGTGACAATGACTGGCCACCGCCACCAATGGCCGCTCGGTGATCCAGGGCAACTGCTCGCGCAGGCTCACCAGCCCCGAACCGCTGTCCAGCAACAGGTCTTTGTCGCGCCCCTGAATGTGCCACAGGTTGCAGCGGTAGAACGGTCGAATATACGGCTCGTGAATCAGCCGAATGCCATCGCTCAAACTCTGCACTTCAAACCAATGATCACGCGATACGATCTTCATCAGCCATTTTCTCCAGACGTAAAAAAACGGGTGTGGCAACCGACGCCACACCCGTCGAAGAAAGCATCAAGTTGTTACATCAGAGCTTAGATCGCACTCGCCACCGTCGCCGGGCGAGGGGAGAGCAGGCTGACCACCACAAAACTCACCAGACCCACGGCCAGGCTGTAGTAGATCGGCGTGTTCGCGTCCAGACCGTCCTTGAACATGAACAGCAGTGCGGTGGCGAAACCCAGGCCCATGCTGGCGATGGCGCCGGCAGTGGTCGCGCGTTTCCAGAAGATCGCACCCATCAGCGGGATCAGCATGCCGCCCACCAACAGGTTGTAAGCGAGAGTCAGCGCACTGATCACATCGTTCACCACCAGCGCGATACCCAGCACGACGATGCCGGTGAGCAGGGTGAACAGGCGGTTGATGCCCAGGCTCGACTGTTTGCCGCCACGCAGTTTCGGCAGCAGGTCTTCAGTCAACGTGGTCGCCGCAGCGAGCAGGCCGGCGCTGGCAGTGGACATCATCGCGGCGAGTGCCGCAGCGATCACCAGACCACGGATGCCGTCCGGAAGCGACAGTTTGACGATGGCGGCGAAGGCGTTGTTGACGTTGTCCAGATCCGGGATCAGCACATGCGCAGCCATGCCGATCAGCGCGCAGGCCAGGCCGTAGACGATGCAGTAGATGCCGGCGATGCTGCCGGCGTATTGCGCGACTTTCGCGGTTTTGACGGTGAACACCCGTTGCCAGATGTCCTGACCGATCAGGATGCCGAAGAAGTAGATCATGAAGTAAGTGATGATCGTGTCCCAGCCGATGGTGGTGAAGCTGAAGGCAGTCGCCGGCAGTTTCAGCACCAGTTCGTCCCAACCGCCCACGCGGTACAGGCAGATCGGCAACAGGATGAACATCAGGCCCACGGTCTTGATGATGAACTGGACGATGTCGGTAAGGGTCAGCGACCACATGCCGCCGATCGCCGAGTAGATCACCACGACGCCACCACCGACGAGTACCGAAACCCAGAATGGCAGGTCAAACAGTACTTGCAGGACGGTGCCAATCGCCAGGATCGAGGTCACGCCGATCATCAGTGCGTAGGCCAGCATGATTGCCGCGCTCGCCGAACGGGCCATCGGGTTGTAGCGTTTTTCCAGGACCTGGGTAACGGTGTAGATCTTCAGTTTCAGCAGTGGTTTGGCGAGGAACAGGTTCAGCGCGACGATGCCGCAACCCAGTGCCGCGCACAGCCAGAAACCGGAAATGCCATGCACGTAGCCCAGACGCACGGTGCCGACGGTGGACGCGCCACCGAGTACGGTCGCGGCCATGGTGCCCATGTACAGGCTGGGGCCCAGGTTTCGACCGGCAACGAGAAAGTCCTCGTTGGTCTTGGCCTTGCGCATGCCGAAGTAGCCGAGCAAGAGCATGCCGGCGGCGTAGATGAGGACGACGAATAAATCCAAAGCCATGATGGCGTGTCTCCGATTGTCTTTTTTATGTTGAGGCCAAAATCATTTTCCTTGTAGAAGTGAGCCTGCTCGCGATAGCGGTCTGTCAGTCACATCTTTATTGGATGTGCTGAAGTCATCGCGAGCAGGCTCACTCCTACAGGGATCGGCGTCAGGCGGCCTGGCGCAGTTCAGGTTTTCCCACGATTTGGCTGCGGGCATCCTTCGGGCCGAACACTTCGCGCGGTTCCGGGAACAGGCTCAGCAGCGTCAGATACACCACCGAAGCCAGGCCCAGGGTCACCGGCAAACTGATGTCGATGCCGCCGGCCATTTCACCCAGCGGGCCGACGAATTGCCCCGGCAAGTTCACGAAGCACAGGCCAACCGCCGCGCTCGGGACCCAGGCGCCCAGACCACGCCAGTTCCAGCCGTGGCTGAACCAGTAGCGTCCGCCCTGTTCGCCGCGCGTGAACACTTGCAGGTCATCCGGGCAGTAGAAGCCGCGACGCACCAACAGGCCGATGATCATGATCACCATCCATGGCGTGGTGCAGGTGATGATCAGCACGGCGAAGGTCGACACGCTCTGCACCAGGTTCGCCGCAAAGCGCCCGATGAAGATGAAGGCAATCGACAGCACGCCGATCAGCAGCGTCGCCTTGACCCGCGACAGCACGCGCGGAAACACGCTGGACATGTCCAGCCCGGTGCCATACAGCGAGGTGGTGCCGGTGGACATGCCGCCGATCACCGCAATCAGGCACACCGGCAGGAAGAACCAGCTCGGCGACACCGCCAGCAAACCGCCCACATAGTTGTTCGCCGCGATGTAGTCCGGCGCCTTGATCGCGACGATGGTCGCTGTGGTCAGGCCGAACAGGAACGGGATGAACGTGGCGATCTGCGACAGCACCACCGCCGCCATGATCCGTTGCTTGGAAGTTTCACGCGGGATGTAGCGCGACCAGTCGCCGAGGAACGCGCCGAAGGAAATCGGGTTGCTCATCGCCACCAGCGCGGCACCGATGAACGCCGCCCAGAAGCCCGGCTGGCCGAAGCTGACGGTGCCGGCGTAATGCGCGTCGAAAGGACCGGCGAAGGCGAAGATGCCCAGCAGGAATAACAGGCTGGCGCTCCACACCGCGATCTTGTTCACCCACAGCAAAAAGCGGAAGCCGTAGATGCACACGGTCAGCACCAGAATCGCGAACAGACCGTAGGCCAGGCCCAGGGTCAGGTCGGTTTCCGGCAGACCGATCAGGCGTTTTGCACCGCCGATCAGCGCATCCCCCGAACTCCACACCGAGAGCGAGAAAAACGCGATAGCGGTCAACAGCGACAGGAACGAACCGACGATCCGCCCGTGCACGCCGAAGTGCGCACCGGACGACACGGCATTGTTGGTGCCGTTGAGCGGACCGAACAGGCCCATCGGTGCGAGGATCAGCGAGCCGAGCAGTACGCCCAGCACAATCGCCCAGACGCCGGCCTGAAAAGACAGGCCGAACAGCACCGGGAAACTGCCGAGCACGGCGGTGGCAAAGGTATTCGAACCGCCGAAGATCATCCGGAACAAATCCGTCGGGCCTGCGCTGCGTTCGTGGTCCGGGATCTGTTCGACCCCGTGGGTTTCAATCTGCGTAAGGCTTTGGTCGTTGTTGTTGTTATTCATGATCTGCTCCGATCATAAAGGCGCGCCTCATCGTGCGTGAGGCGTCACCTGTTTGGCTAAGGGGATGGCAGCCCTTCCGGCATTGCGGACAAATGTTCGTGGCAGGCCAGCCAATGGCCTTGTTGTTCTAGACTCGACGCTTGTTTCCTGAAAACAATCGTCTCGCGCTCCTGGCTGAAGTGTTGCTCCCCTTGCATGCGCAGCTCGGTGGCCACGTCATGGATGAAAATCGCCACGTCACCCTGCAGGCTGACGAAGGCGTTGCTCGAGGTGCACGCAAGCACCTCGAAGCCATCCTCGGCGCGCCAGCTGTCCCACAAGGCCTGATAGGCATCGCGCGACAGCAATGGCTGTTCGAGGGTGTAGAAAACGAAACTTGCATCGGCGCTGAAGGCGCCGAAATAAGCCTCGCGATCATTACGGGCGAAGGCGGACACCAGATCGGCGGCCGCTTGCAAAACCTGATCACGTTCGTTCATGACCCGATCCTCAGCGATGGACCACGCCAGGCAGTACGCAGAGCATTTCGTACAGCAGGTTGGCGGCCAGCAGCGAGGTGTTGCCGGTGGTGTCATAAGCGGGCGAGACTTCTACCAGATCGCAACCGATCAGGTCGAGGCCTTGGCAGCCACGGACGATTTCAATCGCCTGAATGGTCGTCAGACCACCGATTTCCGGGGTGCCGGTGCCCGGTGCCCAGGCCGGGTCGATGCCGTCGATGTCGAAGCTCAGATACACCGGACCACCGCCGACTTTCTCGCGCACTTCGGCCATCAGCGGCGCCAGCGACTTGTGCCAGCACTCTTCAGCCTGAACCACGCGGAAACCCTGATCGCGGCTCCAGTTGAAGTCATCAGCGGTGTAACCCTGAGCGCGCAGACCGATCTGTACGACGCGGTCGCAGTCCAGCAGACCTTCTTCGACGGCGCGACGGAAGGTGGTGCCGTGGGCGATCTTCTCGCCAAACATGTGATCGTTTACGTCAGCGTGGGCATCGATGTGCACCAGACCGACCTTGCCGTGCTTCTTGTGAATCGCCCGCAGGATCGGCAGGGTGATGGTGTGGTCACCACCCAGGGTCATCGGGATCACGTTGTGCTCGAGGATGTTGTCGTAGGCTTCTTCGATGATGCGCACGGCGTCGAGCAGATTGAAGGTGTTGATCGCCACGTCACCGATGTCGGCGACCGACAGCGAGTCGAACGGCGCAGCGCCGGTAGCCATGTTGTACGGGCGGATCATGACTGATTCGGTGCGGATGTCGCGTGGCCCGAAGCGGGTACCGGGGCGCAGGGAAGTACCGATGTCCAGTGGCACGCCAACAAAGGCAGCGTCCAGGCCGGCAGCGGTCGGTACATGGGGGAGTCGGAGCATGGTGGCGATGCCGCCGAAGCGCGGCATTTCGTTGCCGCCCAGTGGTTGGTGAAGAATCTTGTCCACGGGTAAGGCCTCATCGTCTTTGTTTTATTTATGTCGGCGCGCCGTTGAGCACAGGTTCGGGCGCCGCTGTGGGGCCGATGATGCGAAATGTAGTGAGGGGAAAGAATCGCTACGGGCAAAAACTTAGTTCAGATTTTTCTAAACTAATGGGCGAGGGGCGATTAGACTTTGTCGGGTTCGGGTCGTGTGATCGACAGGGAATCGTTGCCCTCACCCCAGCCCTCTCCCAGAGGTAGAGGGGGCCGACCGAGTTGTTGGCGGAATCTGCATCGACCTGAAAAATCAAGTCGAACTCAGGATTTGAAAGCCATAGAGATCAGCCCCCTCTCCCTCACGCCCAGAGGTAGAGGGGGCCGATCGAGTTGTTGGCGGAATCTGCATCGACCTGAAAAATCAAGTCGAACTCAGGATTTGAAAGCCATAGAGATCAGCCCCCTCTCCCTCACGCCCAGAGGTAGAGGGGGCCGACCGAGTTGTTGGCGGAATCTGCATCGACCTGGAAAATCGAGTCGAACTCAGGATTTGAAAGCCATGGAGATCAGCTCCCTCTCCCTCGGGGAGAGGGCTGGGGTGAGGGGCTTTTCCCACAGACACACAGTTGCAAAGCCCGGAGCAGACATGGCCAACGCTTTACCCGACCTGAAACTGTTGCGCATCTTCGTCAGCGTCGTGCGTCATCAGGGTTTCGCCAACGCCCAACAGGAACTCAACCTGTCGACCTCGGCGATCAGCACCTACATGAGCCAGCTCGAAGCCGCGCTCGGCCTGGTGCTGTGTCATCGCGGGCGCGGCGGGTTCAGCCTGACCAGCAAGGGCGAGCTGTTCCATCAGGAAACCCTGCGCCTGCTCGCCGAGCTCGAAGGTTTCGAGCAATACGCCGCCGCGCTCAAGGGCGAACTGCGTGGCACGCTCAACCTCGGCGTGATCGACTCCACCGTCAGTGACAAGGCCTTGCCGTTCGCCGAAGCCATCGGCGCCTACAGCCAGGAACACCCGGCGGTGCATTTGCATCTGTCGGTGATGAGCCCGTACGAACTGCAACTCGGCGTGCAGGACAACCGTCTCGATCTGGCCATCGGTGCGTTTTCCACGCGCATGAGCGGTCTGATCTACATGCCGCTGTACCGCGAGCAGCATTGGCTGTACTGCAGCAGCCGCCATCCGTTGTTCAACGAGCGGCGCATTCCCGAGCAAGTCATCACCCAGCAACGCATGGTCGGACGTGGTTACTGGAGTCAGGCCGAACTGGCGCGACACGGCTTCAAACACAGCGCGGCGACGGTGGAAAGTATGGAGGCGCAGCTGATTCTGGTGCTGTCCGGCGCCTACATTGGTTACTTGCCAGAACACTACGCTCAGGCCTGGGCCGACAAGGGTGACCTGCGCGTGCTGCTGCCGGCGACCTTCGGTTATCAGGCGCCGTTTTCGATGATCATGCGTCGCGGCCGTAGCCGCGAACCGCTGATCCAGACCTTCCGTGATCTGCTCAAAGCACAGCTCAATCAGGCTTAAGACCGATGTCCAGAATTCAATGCCCGCGCTGCCTGCGCCCCCAAACCCATTGCCTGTGCCCGTTGATCCCGAGCCTCGACAGCCGCACGCGGGTATTGCTGTTGCAGCATCCGAGCGAGGTCAATCATGCGTTGAATACTGCGCGGTTGGCGGCTCTGGGGTTGAGCAATGCCGAGTTGATTGTTGGCGAAGTGTTCGAGGATTTGCCGGCGCTGCTGAACCGTCCGGGCTATCGGGCGCGGTTGTTGTTTCCCGCTGATGATGCGCAGCCGATGCAGGCTTACGGCGAGTCCGATGAACCCCTGTTGCTGGTCGTTCCGGATGGCACGTGGCGCAAGGCGCGCAAGATGTTGCACCTCAATCCGCTGCTGGCGGCGTTGCCACGGGTGACGCTGGCCGAAGGTGGGGTGTCGCGCTATCGCTTGCGCAAGGCACCGGGGCCGGGGGCGTTGTCGACCATCGAGGCTATTGTGCAGGCGTTGCAGACGCTGGAAGCACCGACGTCATTCGAGCCGTTGCTCAAGCCGTTCGAGGCCTTGATCGAGGGGCAGATTGCGGCGATGGGGGAGGAGACGTTTCAGCGTAATCATGGCGATAGATAAGTTTTGTTTGGACTGGCGCCATCGCGAGCAGGCTCACTCCTACAGGGGAATGCATTCCAAAGGTAGGAGTGAGCCTGCTCGCGATAGCAATTGTTCAGTCAACACAGGTTATGGCGAAATTTACCGTTCGCGCATCGCCTCGGTCCGCGCTTTCAGTACCGGTTTGAGCAGGTAATCCAGAACACTTTTCTCCCCGGTAATAATGTCCACCGTCGCCACCATCCCCGGAATAATCAGCAGCGGTTTCACATCCCCGCCCAAGTGGTTTTTATCGGTACGCACCTGAATCAGATAGAAGCTGTTGCCCTTGTCATCGGTGATCGTGTCGGCACCGATCAACTCAAGCTTGGCGCTCAGCCCACCGTAAATCGTGTAGTCGTAGGCACTGAACTTGACCATGGCTTTCTGGCCCGGATGCAGGAACGCGACGTCCTGCGGCCGCACTTTGGCCTCGATCAACAGGTTGTCTTCCAGCGGTACGATTTCAACCATGTCGCTGCCCGGTTGAACCACGCCGCCGATGGTGTTGACCTTCAATTGCTTGATCACCCCATGCACCGGTGAGGTCACCGTTGTGCGGGTGACGCGGTCGTCAATGGCGATGCTGGTGGCGGTGATTTTCGACAGGTCGGTGCGTTTCTCATTCAGCTCTTTGGCAGCTTCGGAGCGGAAGGTTTGTTCCGACTCGTCGATCTTGCTGCGGATCTCGGCAATTGCCGATTCGGCGCGGGGGATAGCCAGCGTTGTCGCGTTCAATGAGCCGCGGATTTCTACGGCGCTGCGTTTGAGTCGGAGGATTTCCACCGGTGATACCGCACCGGTTTTCACCAGCGGCTCGGACATGTTCATTTCTTGCTGCAGCAACGCCAGACTTGAGCTGAACTGACCCTGCTTGGAGCGAAACTCGGCGAGTTCCTGAGTCTTCTGCCGCAGTTGTTCGCTGAGCGTGCGCTGCTCGCTGGCCAGCCGGCGCTGACGTTGTTCGTACAGCGAGCGCTCGTCTTCGGCGACTTGCGGGGCTTTGGCGATGACTTCATCGGAGAGCTTGAACGGCCGGCCCTCGGCCTCCGCCGACAGCCGTTCGACCTGCGCGGTCAACGCATAGCGATCGGCCTCGCTCTCGCCCTTGTTCGAGCGAAAGCGTGTGTCATCCAGACGCAGTAAGGTGTCGCCCTTGTTCACCATCTGCCCTTCACGAAAGAAAATCTCGGTGACGATGCCGCCCTCAAGGTTCTGGATCACCTGAATCTTGCTCGAAGGAATCGCCTTGCCTTCGCCCATGGTCACTTCTTCGAGCACAGCGAACTTGGCCCAGACCACCGCGCTGATCAGCAGCGCCGCCGCCAGCCACACGGTGATCCGCGACCAGCGCGGCGAATCCTGCAAGGATGCGCCGGCGGTTTCCGGCATGAACTCGGCTTCGGCGCTTTTGCCGAAACTGTCGAAGTAGCCGCGATCTTTGCTATCGGTGGAAGCAGACATGGGGCAACTCCTAGACTGCCGCCGAGCCGACACGGCCCTTGCGCAGTGCATCGATGACCGCTTCTTTCGGACCGTCGGCGACGACCCGGCCGTTGTCCAGCACCAGCAAGCGGTCCACCAGACTCAGCATTGAAGTGCGGTGGGTGACCAGCAGCAGTGTCTTGCCTTGCACCCAGCCGTGCAGCTTCTGCCGCAGTTGGTCTTCGCTGCTGTTGTCCATGGCACTGGTGGGTTCGTCGAGCAGCATGATCGGTGGATCGAGCAACAAGGATCGCGCCAGCAACACGGCCTGACGTTGGCCGCCGGAGAGCAATTGCCCGCGCTCGCCCACCGGACGATCGAAGCCTTGCGGGTGCTGGCGAGCGAGTTCGGTAACGCCGGTCAGTTCGGCCACTTCGAGCATGCGTGAATCGCTGATGTAGCGTGCGCCAAGGGTGAGGTTGTCGCGCAAACTGCCGGCCAGCAGCGGCAGATCGTGGGCGACGTAACCGATCTGTTGGCGCAGGTCGGCGACGTCGAGTTGGCGCAGGTCGAGGCCGTCGAGCAATAGCTGGCCTTCCTCGGGTTCATAAAAGCCCATGACCAATCGCGCTAACGTGCTTTTGCCCGACCCGCTGCGACCGATGATGCCGACCCGCTCACCGGGTTTCAGGCTGAAGCTGACATTGCTCAGCGCCGGCGCATTCTGGCCGTTGTAATGAAAGGTCACGCCGCTGACGTCCAGCGCGCCTTGCAGTTGCGTGCGTTCCAGCGGCCGTTGTTTGCCGTCGCGTTCCTGCGGCAGAGCCATCAGCGCATCGGTGCTTTTCATGGTCAGTTGCGCTTGCTGATAGCGGGTGATCAGCCCGGCAATCTGCCCCAGCGGCGCGAGCACGCGGCTGCCGAGCATATAACTGGCGACCAGCGCACCGACGCTGAGGTTGCCGGCGATGATGCTGTAAACCCCGGCGACAATCGTCGCCATACCCGAGAACTGCTGAATGAACAGGGTGCCGTTGGTGGCCAGCGCCGAGAGATTGCGTGCGTGGCTGTCGAGGCGGGTGAGGGCGCCGTGAGTGCTTTCCCATTTGTGCTGGCGCTCGCTTTCGGCGCTGCAGGCCTTGAGGGTTTCCAGGCCGCCGAGGGTTTCGATCAACACCGCCTGGCGTTCGGCACCGAGGCTCAGGCTCTTTTGCACGGTGTCACGCAGGCGCACCTGAATGATCATTGCGAAGATGATGGTGATCGGAAACGCCAGCAGCGGAATCACCACCAGCCAGCCGCCGAGCAGGCCGATCACCACCAGCATCAGCACCACGAAGGGCAGGTCGATCAGGCTGGTCAACGTCACCGCCGTGAGAAATTCACGCAGGCCCTGAAAGTCATGAATGCTCTGCGCGAAACCGCCGATGGTCGCCGGCCGTGCCTTCATCGACATACCGGTGATGCGCTCGAACAAAGTCGCGGAAAGGATCACATCGGTTTTCTTGCCGGCGGTGTCGAGCAGGTGCGCGCGCACCACCCGCAGCACCAATTCAAATCCGGTGCCGATCAGCAAACCGATCGACAACACCCACAGGGTCGAGGTGGCCTGATTCGGCACCACGCGGTCGTAGGTCTGCATGACGAACAGCGGCACCATCAGGCCTAACAGGTTGATCAGGAAACTGGCGAGAATCGCATCGCTATACAACCATTTCGACAGCTTCAGGGTGTCGCGAAACCACGCATGCACCCGTGGCACCAGCGGTGATCGCAGGTCTTCGAGTTCATGGCGCGGACGGGCGAACAAGGCCTGGCCGCTGTAGTGTTCAGTGAGTTCGTCGCGGCTGATCCATTGCTCGCCGCCATCGGCTTCGCTGGGCAGGATCAGTGCTTTGCCGTCGTCGCCGAAGCGCCGTAAAACAGCAGTGCGACCATCGTTGAGCAGCAGCAGAATCGGCAGGTTGAGTGGCGAGATGTCTTTCAGCTCACGGCGCAGAATACGCGCCTGCAACCCGGCCCGGGCCGCTGCGCGCGGCAGCAGGTCGAGGCTCAGGCGTTGTTTGTTCAGCGGCAGCCCGGCGCTCAGGCTGGCGCGACTGACCGTCGCGCCATGCAGTTTGCAGAGGATCAACAGACCGTCGAGTAACGGATCATCGAAGCTCAGCCGCGGATCGATCCCGGTGTGGCCGGGTTCCATGCTGGTCATATTGATCGCTCCCCTGTTACCGCTTCATTGATCGTTCCCACGCGGAGCGTGTGAACGATCAGGGCAAAGCTAACTCCTGCGTTGGTTACTTCAGCTCGGGCAGGCGCGCTTCGTTTTTCACTTCGGTCGCAGCGATCGCATCGGCTGGCAGCACCACCCGCTGTTTGCTCAGCAACTGGCCCATGTTTGCCAGCACGCGGTACATCGAATATTCCTCGGTGTAGCGGATTTCGGTGTAGCGACGGTTGGCGTTGTAGAGCTCGTTTTCACTGTCGAGCAAGTCGAGCAGGGTGCGTTGGCCGAGGCCGAACTGATCCTGATACGCGGCGCGTACGCGTTTGGTGGTTTCGGCATATTCGCGGGCGGTCGGGGTTTGTTTCTTCGCGTTGACCATAGCGTTCCAGGCCAGACGAATGTTCTCGTTGAGCTGACGCAGGGCGTTATTACGGATGTCCATCGCCTGGTTGATCTGGTGCGCATCGGAGGCCAGGCGCGCCTTGTCGCTGCCGCCTCGGAACAGGTTGTAGTTCATCACCACACCCACGCGCCATTCGTTGTCGTGGCCTTCATCGCCCTGCACGTTGTTGTTCGCGCCGACGGCCGCTTCCGCGTCGAAGCGTGGATAGAACGGCGACTTGGCGACTTCGTACTGGCTCTCGGCCGATTGCACGTCAGCCTGGGCGGACTTCAGGTACGGGTTGTTGTCGACCATGCTCTGCTGGGCTTCACGCAATTCGGTTGGCAGTTCGCCGCGGGTCGAGGCCGGGGTTTCCAGCTCATCGGGCATGCGCCCGACCACGCTGTAGAAGTTGGCTTCGGCGTCAGACAGATCGACTTCAGCAGTGTCGAGGTTGTTCTGCGCCAGCGCTTTACGGGCGACCGATTGATCGGAGTCGGCGGTGCTGCCAACACCGCGTTCGGTGCGCAAACCGATCTGATCGTTGACGCGCAAGTGTGCCTGCAAGTTGTTGCGGGCAAGGGTCACCAGTTCGCGACGCTTGAGCACTTCGAGGTAGACCTCGATGGTGCGCAAGGCCAGATCCTGGGCGGTGCCTTGCGCGTAGTAAGCGCGCGAATTGGACACGCCTTTGGTGCGCTCGACTTCGTTGGCGGTATTGAAGCCATCGAACAGCATCTGCCGCAGGCGCAGCTCGGACTGCGTGTAATTGAGAATTTCGGTGTGGTGATTACCGAAGGCCCGGGTGTTGGTGTTGTCGCTGTAGCCACGGCCATACGCGGCGTTCAAATCGACGGACGGATAGAAGCCGCCCTTGGCGACTTTGACTTGTTCATCAGCCGACAGGCGAGCGTCCACCCGCGAGGCCAGTTCCGGGTGAGTGGCGATGGTGCTTTGAATGGCTTCGGTGAGGTTCATGGCCTGGGCTTGGGAAGTGCAAGCCATGGCCAGCAAAACCGCGCTGCAGAGGGGGGTTAGAACGCGCATGGGTGCATCTCCCTGAGTCCTGATGGTGTGTTACTGTCGCCAAATATTTGACGATATTTTTAGGTGTAAGCGTTTCACTCTTGTAACAACAGAGCTAAGAACATCCTGAAGCGTAGCTAAGAAAAAATTTTCATAAGGCTTATGCCGAAAAAAACTTATGCGCTTTGTAAAAACCGGCACATTGTTCAGCATGAAAGCCTTTGTTTTATGCGCTTTAGGGAGCGCAGGAAGGCTTGAGGAAAGTTCCACTCACTTTGCGACATACGGCGAAGTACTGCTGAAGGGGAGGGACGCGTAGCGGTTGATGAGCGACAGATTTTTGTCACTCGGGTGATTCACCACCGTTACGTAGCGTTAGTGGGCGTATTGCTTTGATCAGGATGCGGAAGTGCTTGATAGCACTGATGTTTCCGAGTAAAGCCGCCTGCGAAACGAACTGTTGAAGGTGCGCGCGTTGCCTCCAACAACCCGATTGAGCCATGGGCTGCTTCGCTTACCAGTGCCGACGGTGGTCGGCAGCGGAGGATTTCACATGGCAACGCTCATCGGTACAGTCACTAAAGTCATTGGCCAGGTTTTCGCCCAGTCAGCCGACGGCACTAAGCGCGCACTGGTTGAGGGGGATCACCTGTTTGCCGGCGATCAACTGATCACCGGCGCAGAAGGCGCCGTCGCCGTTCATCTGCAAAATGGCCAGGAACTGACCCTCGGACGCGGCAGCAGCATGACCATGACCGGTGAACTGCTGGCGGGTCAGGCGGCGCATGTAAATGCCGCTGAGGCAGTGACCCCGAGCGACGCGCAATTGACCGACGTTGAGCAGATCCAGAAAGCCATCGCCGCCGGTGATGACCCAACTAAAAATGCTGAAGCTACTGCCGCCGGCCCGAATGCACCCGGTGGTGCGCCGGGTGAGTTGGGTGGTGGGCATAGTTTCGTCTTGCTGACGGAGGTCGGTGGCCGGGTCGACCCGATCATCGGTTTCCCCACCGCCGGGTTCGGCGGTATTCCCGAATTCCCTGAAGAACGCCACAACGCGGTGATCGACAACGGTGATGACACCCCGGCTGTCGTGGTGCCGCCACCGGTCAACAATCCGGTGACCCTCACAGGCCTGAACGTGGCTGGTGGCGAACTCAATCTCAATGAAGCCAATCTGCCTGCCGGCTCGGCGGCCAATCCTGGCGCACTCACGCAAAGCGGCAGCTTTACCGTGTCGGCGCCGGACGGTCTGACCAGCCTGAGCATCGGTGGCATCAACGTCATCGTTGGTGGCGTGCCGATCGGCTTTCCGCAATCGATCACCTCGCAACTGGGCAACACACTGACCATCACCGGTTACAACCCGGCGACTGGCGTTGTCAGCTACAGCTACACCCTCAACGGCAACGAAAGCCACGCGGCCGGTGACGGCGCGAACAATCTCAGCGAACAGTTCACGGTGATTGCCGGCGACAGCAATGGCGACACCGCGACCGGCACGCTCGACGTCAACATCACCGACGATGTGCCAAAAGCCTTTGATGACAACAATGGCACGGCGTCTGAAACGCAGCTGACACTCACTGGCAACGTGTTGACCAATGACGTGCAAGGTTCTGATCGCGTGCCAACCGGCCCGGTCACTGCCGGTACTTTTACCGGTACTTACGGCACCTTGGTGCTGAATGCCAACGGCACATACACCTACACGCTGAACACCAACGACGCCGACTTCAAAAATCTGCACGGTGGCGGTAACGGCACGGAAACCTTCGCCTACACCATCACCGATTCGGACGGTGATACCAGCACGGCGAATCTGGTGCTGCAGATCCACAACAACGACGATCCAGTGGTCATCAATGGCCTGAACGTCGAAGGCGGCGAGCTGACGGTCTACGAGAAAAACCTCAGCGACGGCAGCACACCGGATGCTACCGCGCTGACCCAGAGCGGCACGTTCACCATCACTGCACTCGATGGTGTAACGACGCTCACCGTCGGTGGCATCGCCGTCGTCACCAACGGCGTGGCCGCAGGATTCCCGCAATCAATCACCACACCCTTGGGCAGCACACTGACCATCACCGGTTTCAACGCTACCACCGGCGTGGTCAGCTACAGCTACACCCTGGTCGACAATGAAGCGCATCCAACCGCCAACGGTGCGAACAATCTGCCTGAGCAATTCGCCGTCACCGTGGTCGATGACAACGGCAGCACTGCCAACGGCACGCTCGACGTGAACATCACCGACGACGTGCCGAAAGCCTTTGATGACAGCAATGGCACGGCGTCTGAAACGCAACTGACACTGACCGGCAACGTGCTGACCAACGATGTGCAGGGCGCCGACCGCGTGGTGACCAACGAAAGTGCCGGGCCGATCACCGCCGGTACATTCACCGGGACTTACGGCACCCTGGTGCTCAACGCCAATGGCACGTACACCTACACGCTGAACACCAACGACGCCGACTTCAAAAACCTCCATGGAGGCGGCAACGGCACGGAAACTTTCGCCTACACCATCACCGATTCAGACGGCGATACCAGCACTGCCAACCTCGTGCTGCAGATCCACAACAACGACGATCCGGTGATCGTCAACGGCCTCGACGTGAATGGCGGCGAACTCACCGTCTACGAGAAAAATCTCCCTGAAGGCAGCGCGCCGGATTCCACCGCGCTGACTCAGAGCGGCACGTTTACCATCACCGCACTCGATGGCGTGACGACCCTGACTGTCGGCGGCATCGCCGTCGTCACCAACGGTGTAGCAGCAGGTTTTCCACAATCGGTCACCACGCCATTGGGCAGCACACTGACCATCACCGGTTTCAATGCCACCACCGGCGTCGTCAGCTACAGCTACACCCTGGTCGACAACGAAGCGCATCCAACCGCCAACGGCGCGAACAATCTGCCCGAGCAGTTCGCCGTCACCGTGGTCGATGATAACGGTACCACCGCTAACGGCACGCTCGACGTGAACATCGTCGACGACCTGCCCAAAGCTGTGGATGACAGCAACACCGGCACCGCATCGGAAACCCTGCTGACCCTGACCGGTAATGTCCTGACCAATGATGTGCAAGGCGCTGATCGCGTACCGAGCGGACCGGTAACCCCGGGCACTTTCACCGGGACTTACGGCACCTTGGTCCTGAACGCCAACGGCACCTACACCTACACGCTAAACACCAACGACGCCGACTTCAAAAACCTGCACGGCGGCGGCAACGGCACGGAAACCTTCGCCTACACGATCACCGATTCCGACGGCGATACCAGCACCGCCAACCTCGTCCTGCAGATCCACAACAACGACGATCCGGTGATCATCAACGGCCTCGACGTGAATGGCGGCGAGCTCACCGTCTACGAGAAAAATCTCACTGACGGCAGCGCGCCGGATTCCACCGCGCTGACCCAAAGCGGCACCTTCACCATCACCGCACTGGATGGTGTCACCACGCTGACTGTCGGCGGCATCGCCGTGGTCACCAACGGTGTAGCCGCAGGTTTCCCGCAATCGGTCACCACGCCATTGGGCAGCACACTGACCATCACCGGTTTCAACGCCGCCACCGGCGTGGTCAGTTACAGCTACACCCTGGTCGACAACGAAGCGCATCCAAATGCCAATGGCACGAATAACCTGCCTGAGCAGTTCGCCGTCACCGTGGTCGATGACAACGGCACCACCGCCAACGCGACCCTCGATGTGAACATCGTCGACGACCTGCCAAAAGCCGTGAACGATTCCAACACCGGCACCGCATCGGAAACCTTGCTGACCCTGACCGGTAATGTCCTGACCAATGACGTGCAAGGCGCCGATCGCGTACCGAGCGGACCGGTAACCCCGGGCACATTCACCGGCACTTACGGCACCTTGGTCCTCAACGCCAACGGCACCTACACCTACACGCTGAACACCAACGACGCTGACTTCAAAAACCTCCACGGCGGTGGCAACGGCACGGAAAACTTCGCCTACACCATCACCGATTCGGACGGTGATACCAGCACCGCCAACCTGGTGCTGAACATTCACAACAACGACGATCAGGTCTACCTCAATGGCCTTGACGTCAACGGCGGCGAGCTGACGGTCTACGAGAAAAACCTCAGTGACGGCACCAGCCCCAACGCCCCGGCGCTGACCCAAAGCGGCACCTTCACGGTCACCGCCCTCGACGGCCTGCAAACCCTGACCGTAGGCGGTATTAGCGTGGTGACCGGTGGCGTGGCCGCAGGCTTCCCGCAATCGATCGTCACGCCGCTCGGCAGCACGTTGACCATCACCGGTTACAACCCAGTCACCGGCGTGGTCAGTTACAGCTACACCCTGGTCGACAACGAAACTCACCCGAACGCCAACGGCGCCAACAGCATCACCGAGAACTTCAATGTCGTTGCCAGCGACACCGATGGCAGCACGGCCAGCGGCCAGATCAACGTCAACATCGTCGATGATTTGCCCAGCGCCCACCCTGACGCCGCATCGGTGGCGGAGGGCGGCACGGTCAGCGGCAACGTGCTGAACAACGACATCGGCGGCGCCGATGGCCCGGCCGTGACCGGTGCCGTGGTCGGCGTGCGCGCCGGCTCCGATACCTCGACCTCGGCCATCGGCGGCCTCAACAGCAACATCAATGGCACCTACGGCTACCTGACCCTGGACGCCAACGGCAACGCCGTCTACCACAGCAATCCCAACGTCGTGAACGGCCCGGGCGCAGTGGATGTGTTCACCTACACCGTGCGCGATTCCGACGGTGATGAAAGCACCACCACCATCACCATCGATGTCGCCAACAGCAAGCTGTGCGCGACCAGCGACACCGACGTCACGGTCTTCGAGAAAGCCCTCGACCTGACCAAGGACGGCGCGGATCTGGCCGCTGGTACGGTCACCGGCAGTGACCCGACCAGCACCGGCGAAACCGCGTCCGGCACCTTGGTCGGCTCGGTCACCGGTGCGGTCGGCGCCATCAGTTACGCGCTGGTCGGCAGCGCCACCGGCAACTACGGGCAGATCGTCCTCAACCCCAACGGCACATATACCTACACGCTGACCTCGCCGGCGAGCACCACGCCACATGCCGACAATGGCGCCAACACCCTGACCGAAACCTTCTCCTATCAGGCCACCGATTCACTGGGCAACATCGTCACCAGCACCATTGTTGTCAGCATCGTCGATGACGTGCCGAAAGCCGTGAACGACAGCAACGCCAACACGGCCTCGGAAACGCAACTGACCCTGACCGGCAATGTGCTGAGCAATGATGTACAAGGCGCCGACGTGGTCGCGACCGGACCGAATGCCGGGCCGATCACCGCCGGCACGTTCACTGGTACTTACGGCACGCTGGTGCTGAATGCCAACGGCACTTACACCTACACGCTGAACCCCAACGATGCCGACTTCAAAAACCTGCACGGCGGCGGTAACGGCACCGAGACGTTCACCTACACCCTGACCGATGCCGACGGCGATACCAGCACCGCCAATCTGGTGCTGAACATCCACAACAATGACGATCCGGTGGTGCTCAACGGCCTCGACGTCAATGGCGGCGAACTCACCGTCTACGAGAAAAACCTCGTTGATGGCACCAGTCCCAACAACCCGGCGCTGACCCAAAGCGGCACCTTTACCGTCACCGCGCTCGATGGCTTGCAAACCCTTACTGTGGGCGGCATCACCGTGGTCACCAACGGTGTCGCCGCAGGCTTCCCACAGTCGGTCGTCTCGCCGCTGGGCAGCACCTTCACCGTCACCGGTTACAACCCGGCGACCGGTGTCGTCAGTTACAGCTACACCTTGGTCGACAACGAAACCCACCCGAACGCCAACGGTGCCAACAGCCTCACCGAGAACTTCAACGTGGTGGCGACCGACACCGATGGCAGCACTGCCAATGGTCAGATCAACGTCAACATCATCGATGATCTGCCGACCGCCAAACCCGACACCGGTTCGGTGGCCGAGGGCGGAACGGTCAATGTCAGTGTGCTCGGCAATGACATCAGCGGTGCCGATGGCGCCGCCACTGTGGTCGGCGTGCGCGCCGGCAGCAACACCGGCACTTCGGCCATCGGCGGCCTCAATAGCAACATCAATGGCAACTTCGGTTACCTGACCCTCGACGCGGCGGGCAACGCTGTCTATCACAGCAACCCGAACTCGGTGAGCCCACCGGGCGCCACCGACACTTTCACCTATACGATCCGCGACAGCGACGGTGATGAAAGCACCACGACCATCACCATCAACGTCGCCGACAGCAAACTGGTGGCCTCGGTCGATCAGGACGTGACGGTCTATGAAAAAGCCCTCGACCTGAGCAAGGACGGCGCGGATCTGGCCCCCGGTACGGTCACCGGCAGCGACCCGAGCAACACCGGTGAAACCGCGACCGGCACGCTGGTTGGTGCGGTCACTGGCGGCACTGGCGCGATCACCTACACCCTGGTCGGCAGCGCCACGGGCACCTACGGGCAGATCCAGCTCAATGCCGACGGCACCTACACTTACACGCTGACTTCGGCGCCGAAAACCTCGCCGAGCGCCAACGACGGGGCGAACACCCTCAGCGAAAGCTTCACCTACAAAGCCACTGATGCACTGGGCAACAGCACCACCAGCACCCTTGTGGTGAACATCGTCGATGACGTACCAAAAGCGCTGCCCTCCGATCGCTCGGTGGCGGCAGTGGAGATCGATTCCAACCTGCTTATCGTGCTCGACATCTCCGGCAGTATGGCCGACGCCTCCGGTGTGCCGGGTCTGTCGCGGCTGGCGCTGGCCAAGCAGGCAATCAGCGCCTTGCTCGACAAGTACGACGACCTCGGGGATGTCAAAGTCCAGCTCGTCACGTTCAGCAGCAACGCCACTGACCGAACCTCGGTGTGGGTCGATGTGGCGACCGCCAAGACGATTCTCGCCGGCCTGACGGCGGGTGGCGGCACCAACTACGACGCCGCGGTGGCGGTGATGCAAACCGCCTTCAACACCTCGGGCAAACTCACCGGGGCGCAGAACGTCGGTTACTTCTTCTCGGACGGCAAACCCAACGAAGGCGACATCAACGCCGCTGATGAAGCCGCGCTGAAAAACTTCCTCGATGCCAACAACATCAAGAACTACGCGATCGGCCTCGGCAGCGGCGTGAGCAACGCCAACCTCGACCCGCTGGCGTATGACGGCATCAGCCACACCAACACCAACGCGGTGGTGGTCACCGATCTCAATCAACTCAACTCGGTGCTGTCCGGCACCGTACAGGGTGCGCCGGTCACCGGTTCGTTGCTGGGCGAGGGCGGCACCTTTGGCGCCGATGGCGGTTTCATCAAGTCCATCGTGGTTGACGGCACCACTTACACCTACGATCCGAAAGCCCTCAGCGGCCAAGGCTCGTTGACCCCAAGTGGCGGCATCAATCACGGCACCTTCAACACCGCCAACAACACGCTGAGCATCGCCACCAATAATGGCGGCACACTGCTGATCAACCTCGACAGCGGCGACTACACCTACACCTCGCAGAAAACCACGGCGGTGGTCATCACCGAAAACATCGGCTTCACCGTCAGCGACAATGACGGCGATCTCGCCAGCTCGACGCTGACCGTGAAAGTGATCCCTAATGCGCCGCCCGTGGCGGTCGATGACCACGTCATCACCAACGTGCTGTCGGGCAATATCGTCGTGCCGGGCGAGCTGTTGCTGGCCAATGACACCGACCCCAACGGCGATACGCTCAACGCCACGCCGACCAGTTTCAACACCGGCTGGATCTCGAAAGCGGCGGATTTCACCGGCACCGGTGCGATCAACTTCACCGGCACCAACGTCAACACCGCCGCCAACCAGAACCTGGCCAACGTGCGTAATTCGTTCAGTGCCAACGCCGCGACAATGACTGCCGTGCTGGTGGTCAGTGGCTATCTCGGTGCGGTGACCAACAGCAACGCCAACGATGAAGACCGCATCACCGTCAACCTGCGCCAGGGCGAAACACTCAACCTCGATCACAACCTGGCGGCCGGTCACGTCAGCATGGAGTACTCGATCAACGGTGGCGCCTACACAACCCTGGCTGACGGGCAAACCCTCACCGCGACGTCGGACGGGGTCTACCAGATCCACATCACCAACATCACCAATCCCAGCGGCGGCGGTAACCCCAACGCGGCGGAAAACTATCAACTGACCATGACCCTCAACTACGCCGGGGCGCATGACATCACCCCGGACTTCCACGGCACTTACACCGCCAACGACAACCATGGCGGCAGCGACACCGCCAACGTGTCCATCAGCTATCAGGACGGCCACACCCTCACCGGTACCTCGGGGGATGACGTGCTGGTGGCCGGCACCGGCGACAACATCATCAACGCTGGCGATGGCAATGATGTGCTCAGCGCAGGTTCAGGCAACAACGAACTGCACGGCGGCGCCGGCAACGACTTGCTCTACAGCGGCCCGGGCAACGATCTGCTCGACGGCGGCACTGGCAGCGACACCGCCAGCTATGCCCACGCCACCGCCGGGGTGACGGTCAACCTCGGCCTGCTCGGTGCGCAAAACACGATCGGCGCGGGGACGGACACCCTGACCGGCATCGAAAACCTCGTCGGCTCGAACTTCAACGACACCCTGACCGGCGATAACAATAACAACGTGATCAACGGCGGTCTGGGCAACGACATCCTCAACGGAGGCGGCGGTGATGACCTGCTGATTGGCGGCATGGGCAACAACACCATGACCGGTGGCGCAGGGGCCGACACCTTCCAGTGGCTCAAAGGCAACAGCGGTCATGACCTGATCACCGACTTCACCCCCGGCACCGACAAACTCGACTTGTCGCAACTGCTGCAGGGTGAAAACGGCACCACCGCTTCGCTGGACGACTACCTGCACTTCACCGTCAGTGGCAGCGGCGCCTCGGTGCTCACCAGCATCGACGTCAGCGCCATGGCCGGTGCCACACCGAACCAGACCATTGACCTGGCCGGCGTCAACCTCGCCAGCCATTACGGCGTGACGCCGGGGGCGGGCGGGGTGGTTGCCGGGGGGCATGACACGGCAACGATCATCAGCGGGATGTTGAATGATCATTCGTTGAAGGTGGACACGGTGTAAGCGACGCCGGAAACGACAAAACCCGCCGCCCCGGTTGATGGGGCGGCGGGTTTTTTCTGTCTGATGGTATGGCATTGCTCATTCTGGCCCCTTCGCGAGCAGGCTCGCTCCCACATTGGAACGCGGTCACTGTGGGAGCGAGCCTGCTCGCGAATGCGCCAGATCTGACGCCGAATAACTCAGCGGTTGATCACGCCTGCGTCACCCGGCAACTCCAGATTATCCATCACCCGATTCACCGCCAGCTCCCCGAGCATGATCAATTGCGCGATCCCTAATAGCGTCCTGCGCTGCGACGCCGGTATGAGGTGGGCGAAGTCATGAGCGATGGTTCTGGCTGAGGCGAGAGTTTCGCTGGCATCGGCCAGCAGTTCTTCGTTTTTGAAGTCTGCGGTCACGGCGTACATCCGGCGGGTTTTTCGGGGCGGTGGGATGGAGCCGGGTGGGCAGAGATAGTGGTCGAGGGCGCGCTCGGCGGCGTCGTTGAGCTTTTTTGAATCGAGGGATTCGTAGGGGGAGGCGAGGTCGGTTTCGGGTGGGTTGGGTGTTGGTTTGATCATGGTGAGACTCCGTGGTTGATTTGGCCGCCACGGCTCATCGCTAAACAAGTAAAGGTGGCGGCTGTACGCAGGTTAGCGATCCGGGTCACAGAAACCCCGGGTAGACCCGAAGGTCTCCCACGCACAGCCACCATGACGCCAAGTGCAGATAGACAAAGCTGCAATTGAGACTGGGGATTGAGCGTCTGTAGGGTATCGGATCGCTAAACCCGATCGCTGATTCGTCAGCGACCGACCCACAATAGAACCCGAGCCCAAGGCGCACAAGCCGGCGGATTCTGGCGTAGCTGTAGGCAATGGCGCAAGAATTTGTAGCCTGAAAGGCGTGTCTGAAGGTGTCTTTTAAACGCCTGAGTTTAAAAGGCGATTTGCGCTGACTTCAGTGACCTCTTCGCGAGCAAGCTCGCTCCCACATTTGGAATGCGTTTCCCTGTGGGAGCGAGCTTGCTCGCGAAGGGGCCAGAATTGTCACGGCATCAACCAGCGCTTTTCCCCGTGCCCGCGTCAACCGGCTACTCCAGATTATTCAGCACCCCCGGTCCGTCAGCCGATTCTCAGCACAGCAATCCGGCTGTTGGAGGTGTTGCACACATATGCTCTGCGCCCGTCAGGGCTCAAAGCGATGCCGTACGCGGTTCCTCCGCCCAATGGCAGGGTGCCAACCACTTCTTGACGTGAAAGGTCGATCACCGAGACCGAGCCGGGTAAAAAGTTCGTGACGTAGGCAAGCGTCCCTTGACTGTTAGTTACGATCGCGTAGGGGAAGCTTCCAACCGGGATGTATTTCAAAACACTCATCGATGCCGTGTCGATAACGGCAACCTCATTTTTGGAGTAGAGCACGACATATACAAAACGCTCATCGTTGCTGGAAGCCACGTGAATGGGGTTTGATCCTGAAGGCAGGCCGATTTGTCTGATCACACTGAGACTGACAGCATCGAGGATGTCCAGTCTGTCAGGGGTGCCGTTGAGTGCGACATATAGGCGTCTGCCATCGTTGCTGAAGTGCAACCATGAAGGCCTATTGTGCAGATTGGTTTCCTTGATTTTCGCCCCTGTCTTCGCGTCGCAAACATGAAGTTTTTCGTATTCCCATGTGCTGATGTACGTTTTTGAGCTATCACGGCTCACCGCCGAGACAAAGGCGAGTTCGCTGCCAACCGAGAGTCTGCGGGTGACTGCTTGCTGACCTATATCGATTTCATAAACGTTGTTGTTTCGGTTCGTGGTGTAGGCGCGTGTTCCATCGGGACTGATAGAAATAGTCTGCGGCCCAATCTCTACGGGTATGTTTCTGATGACTTGAAGTTTCTGTGTATCAATGACAGCGACAGTACTGATGGACGCAAGAGGTGCGTAAAGGTGCTTGCCGTCGGGTGTTATCACGATATTAACTGGCGCGCTGTTCATCTCTATCCAGTCAACCACGCCCGGATGTTCCACCTCTACCGTCGCCGTAGCCGTTTGCCCTTCGCTGCTGGCAGTCAACGTGTAGCTGTCTATCACGCTCGGTGTCCGCACGTCCCCGACAGTGACGATGCCCAGGCTATCAGTGGTGAATGTGCGTGAGCCGGTTCCGCCATCGCCGTAGGCAAAGCCGACGGGAAGGGTGATCACCACGTTTTGCCCAGGCTGAGGACTGCCATTCTTCAACAGTTCGAGACTGATGTCCGTGAGCAGGCCATCCGTTACCGCTGAATAGGGTGCATCCCTGAAATTCAGGTCCAGCAGCGGTGCAGGTATCCTCACGCGTAAAATGGGAGAGGTGTGCTCCGCGCCATTGTTGTTCAGTACACACTGAAGTCTGAGAACTCTGCCTTGATGTGCCGTTAGTAACGCTTGGCTAAGGTTGAAGTTCGCGCGCAGGTTCTTGTTCAATTTAAGTGGAGCAGCCGGTGGAGTGCCAGGTAATGGGTTGAGCATCTGTAGTTCGACAACATCACCCACATTTGCCGCTTTAGCTTCAAATCGAGTGATGACTCCATTCGGATCGATCGGCACAGCGATCGGATTCTCAGACGGCACTAACACGAGAGTGCTGATCAGGTCCTTCTGGGCGAGACGAATCTCGAGCGTCTGGATTGCAGACTCCGCGAAATTGTTCAACTGATCTTCGACCGTAAACCAGGCCTGAACGGTGCCGTCGATGATGTCGATGAGGTCAGCGGTGTACAGCGTTATCGTCAGCGGCTTGGTGGGGTCGGTTACGGGTATGGGGAACCTTTTGTCGGCGATTTTCAGAGACAAGGCATCATGAAGCTCCACCGGTACATATCTGCACTCGAACTTGATTCCTTGCGCAGCCAGTTCAGGGGTCACGCCCTTGGCAATCACCTCAGGCGGAATCACCAGCTCAAGGTTGGCATGGGGGCGCTGGTGATAGAGCACACGCAAAATATCCGATGACTCCGTGTTACCACTGAGTCGTTCCACCTCGTACTGGATTTCGTTGACGCCATCTACAAACGATCCTTGGCGTGCGAAGAGTAGGACTCGTTTGCTTTCGTCACCCTCAAGGACAGTGGAACTGTCGACAAACGTCCTGTTGACATACAACTTCACCGTATCGAACGCGGCCATGGGCTGGGCTTTCCGGCGTTGCAGTGCAGACCATGGATCCACCACACACGGCAGGCGTTTTGGTTCGCCGACAAAAAGATGTCTGCCAACGCCTCCGTGGGCGAGATCAGAAGGCTCCACCGGCGTTACCAAGCCAGGTATGAAAGCCGGAAACAGTTTGAGGGTTTCAATAAGTTCGTCAGACTGGATGTCTATAGCGGATTGAGAATCCATGGCGCGCTCCTGGCCATGACCGGCCGGCAAGTAGGTGTTGGGCTATCACACACCTGCCGGGGGGTGTTGCCTACTGTCATATCTGACAGGTGAGCCTTGTTTTCAGATGAATGGTCGACTTGAGTGCATCAGGATTTGTGCAAGGTTTTCTGGCGCAGGATGTAAACCGTCACCAGCACCGCACTGGTCAACATGAACCCCCGCGCCCACGGCAGTGGCACCAGGTAGCACGAGAACAGAATGCTCGCCCACATCAGCCCGATCGCGTAGACCTTGCCCTTGAGCGGTATGCCGTTGCCATCGAGGTAATCGCGGATCCATGGCCCCAGCCGGGGATGCTCGACCAGCCATTGATAGAAACGCGGAGAGCTGCGCGCGAAACAGGCCGCGGCGAGCAGAAGGAAAGGGGTGGTGGGCAGGACGGGCAGGAAAATCCCGATCACCCCCAATGCCACGCTGAGCCAGCCGACGGCCAGCAAGAAGTAGCGCAACATCAGGGGGCGGTTGCCTATGGGGTTGTCCATAGGCCGGATCTTAGTGGTGACGTGGCTTGAGGATCGCCGGTTTTTCGTCGGGCGCCTGGCATAGCAGGTACAGCGCGGTCAGGGCTTCCGGGATCTGTACGATCATGTCGTCCATCAGGTTGGCGTCCTTGGCGATGTCTTCGAATTCTGGCTGTTCGTCGAACAGGCCCGAACCGACCATGATCGGCAGCAACATTTCGCTGACTTCTTCTTCGGCGGTTTCGAACCAGGCGGCCTCACGCAGGAACACGCCTTCCATGAAACCAATGCACCAGCCGCGCAATTCGGAATCGTCCGGCTCGTCGCCCAGATCCAGTTCGCATGGCAGTTCGAACTCTTCATCCGAGGCCAGTTGACGGGCGATGTGGGCCTTGAGGCCGATCAGGGTGGCTTCGATCTCTTCGCGCTGGGCGTCGCTGCTGTAATGCGGCTCTTCGGCGAACAGGGCGTCGATCCACTCACGCTCCGGTACGTCTTCAGCGCAGATCGACAGCGCGGTGAGGTAGCCGTGAGCGGCCACGTAATCCAGCGCCTCGTCATGCAGCTCGTCGGCGTCGAGGAAAACTTGCAGGCGGGTCAGTTGCTCAGCGAAGGACATTACGGGGCTACCTTGGGGAATAAACAATGCGGGAATTCTAGGCCTTCTTGCGCGCTCAAGCCAGCCGCATGGCAGATTTGACCTGCCATACCCTGCATACACCCTGTAGGAGCTGCCGAAGGCTGCGATCTTTTGATTTGCTTTTAATAAAGACAAGATCAAAAGATCGCAGCCTTCGGCAGCTCCTACACAGGTATCAGCGATTGTATCGACGGGTGTCGCCCTGCGCAGGGGAGGCCTCGGGTATACTGCCGCGTTTTGCGATCCCTGCCCGCATTACGCGTGTCACGTAATGCGCTCTTACGTTTTGTTTAAGCAGCCCTGGCTGTTCTGAACCAGCCTGCGCAGGGATGTATCGGTAGATTTTTGGAGTTTTTATGCTCGAACAGGCTCAACGCGTCCTCAAGGACATCTTCGGCTACGACAGTTTCCGTGGCCGTCAGGGTGCAATCATTGAGCGCGTGGCCAGTGGCGGTGATGCGCTGGTGCTGATGCCTACCGGTGGCGGCAAGTCCCTGTGCTTTCAGGTGCCGGCGCTGTTGCGCGATGGCCTGGCGGTGGTGGTGTCGCCGCTGATCGCACTGATGGACGATCAGGTCGCCACCCTCGAAGAGCTGGGTGTGGCCGCTGCCGCGCTGAACTCCACCTTGAGCGCCGAGCAGCAGCGTGATCTGGCGGCGCGAATCAAGCGCGGTGAAGTGAAGATGTTGTATCTGGCGCCCGAGCGCCTCGTGCAGCCGCGCATGCTGTCGTTCCTGCAAGGCTTGAACATTGCGTTGTTCGCCATCGACGAAGCGCACTGCGTATCGCAATGGGGTCACGATTTCCGTCCGGAATACCTGCAACTGGGCCAGTTGGCCGAGATGTTTCCCGACGTGCCGCGCATCGCCCTGACCGCCACCGCCGACAAGCGCACCCGTGAAGAAATCGTCACCCGCCTGCACCTGCAAAATGCCGAGCGCTTCCTGTCGAGCTTCGACCGTCCGAATATCTTTTACCGCATCGTTCCCAAGGAGCAGCCGCGCAAGCAGTTGCTGGCGTTTTTGGCCGAGCGACGCAGCGATGCCGGCATCGTCTATTGCCTGTCGCGCAAGAAAGTCGAAGAAGTCGCAACGTTTCTGAGCGAGCAGGGCTTCCCGGCGCTGCCGTATCACGCCGGTTTGCCCAATGAGCTACGTGCCTTCAACCAGAAGCGCTTTCTCAACGAGGAAGGTCTGATCATGGTCGCCACTGTGGCGTTCGGCATGGGCATCGACAAGCCCAACGTGCGCTTTGTCGCCCACCTCGATCTACCGAAATCCCTTGAGGCGTATTACCAGGAAACCGGGCGCGGCGGCCGTGACGGCCTGCCGGCGGATGCGTGGATGGCCTACGGTCTGCAAGATGTGGTGATGCTCAAGCAGATGCTGCAGAACTCCGAAGGCGACGAGCGGCACAAGCGCCTGGAGCAACACAAGCTCGACGCGATGCTGTCGCTGTGCGAAGAAACCCGTTGCCGCCGTCAGACCCTGCTTGCGTACTTCGATGAAGACATGCCCGAACCGTGCGGCCATTGTGATAACTGTGTCGACGGCGTGCAGACCTGGGATGCCACCGAGCCAGCGCGTCAGGCGTTATCGGCGATTTTCCGCACGGGTCAGCGTTATGGCGTTGGTCATCTGGTTGACGTGCTGCTGGGCAAGGAAAACGAAAAAGTCCGCAGTTTTGGCCATCAACACCTGTCGGTGTACGGCGTCGGCAAGGCATTGAGCGAAAGCGAATGGCGCTCGCTGTTCCGACAATTGGTCGCGCGCGGTCTGGCGGATGTCGACCACGAAGGCTATGGCGGTCTGCGTCTGAATGACAGTTGCCGGCCATTGCTCAAGGGCGAAGTCACGCTGGAACTGCGCCGCGACCTCAAACCGCAGGTCACCGCCAAAACTGCGAGCAAGAGCCCGGCCAGCCAACTGGTGCGCGGCGAAGAGCGCGAACAGTGGGAAGCCCTGCGCGCGCTGCGCCGCAAACTGGCCGAAGAACATGGCGTGCCGCCGTACGTCATCTTCCCCGATTCGACGTTGCTGGAAATGCTCCGCAGCCAACCGACTTCGCTGGCGGAAATGGCCCGGGTCAGCGGCGTTGGCGCGCGCAAGCTGGAACGCTATGGCGATGCCTTCCTCGAAGTGCTCGGCGGCGAGGTCGAGGCGCCGAAAGCGGTGGCCGACGTGCGCCACGAGTTGATCACTTTGGCCCGTGCGGGCATGACACCGCTGCAGATCGCCGGTCAGTTGCAGTGCTCGGAAAAGAACGTCTACACCATGCTCGCCGAGGCGATCGGCAAGCAGCAGTTGTCGCTGGAACAGGCGCTGGATTTGCCGGAAGAGCTGATGGGTGAAGTGCAGGATGCGTTCCTCGATGGTGAAGGTGAGCTGCCGTCCGTTGCCGAAGTGGCCGAGCTGTTTGCCGGGCGTGTTCCGGAGGGCGTGCTGTATTGCGTGCGGGCTGCATTGCAATCGGAATTCGAGATGTAATTTGGCCGTCGCCCCTCACCCCAACCCTCTCTCGGAGGGAGAGGGGGCCGACCGAGATGTCTTGCGCTATACATCGACCTGAGAACCCGAGTCGATTATGGGTTCAGCGCCGATCTGCCACGTCGGCGTAATTCCCGAATATCCCCCATTCAGTCCCCTCTCCCTCCGGGAGAGGGCTAGGGTGAGGGGCCTCAAGATGTAACGATTCAGTACAGACCGCCACTTGCCTATAACTGCAGCTCATGCTTAGCTGGCTAATAATTAGAAATTCTTTATTTTCAGTCTAACCGTGAGTGTTTTATGCCGTTAACCGATCAACACCGCTTTGGCATGCAACTGGCCCAGATGTCCCGTGGCTGGCGTGCCGAACTGGATCGCCGACTGGCCGGGCTGGGGTTGTCCCAGGCGCGCTGGCTGGTGCTGCTGCATCTGGCGCGTTTTGAAGACGCGCCGACCCAGCGTGAGCTGGCGCAGAGCGTCGGCGTCGAAGGTCCGACCCTTGCGCGCTTGCTCGATAGTCTGGAAAGCCAGGGCCTGGTGCAACGCCAGTCCGTGATGGAAGACCGCCGGGCGAAAAAGATCGTCCTCTGCGCACCAGCCCTGCCGTTGATCGAACAAATCGAAACCATCGCCACACAGCTGCGTCATGAGTTGTTCGAAGGCGTCGACGAAGCGGATTTGAAGGTGTGCATGCGGGTTCACGGGCATATTCTGGCCAACCTGGAAAAATCTTGAGGCACATCCACGTGCCGGATCTTTGAGAGATCGCGCTGAGCCGACTATAAGAACTACTGGGCAATATCGTGTTCGTACCGGATGTGCGAACGCATAGAAGTCGGTTTTGCTTATTTAAGGGATGCTCATGCTCGCAAGTCGGCACGTGGTACTGCGCGGTGGCGCCAAATGGTTGCTGGTCGCCGGTGTTTTCAGCTATTCGGCCTGGTCGATGGCCTTGGGGCTGGGTGATATCACTGTTCATTCAGGCCTCAATCAGCCGCTCAAGGCCGACATTGCGTTGGTCGATGTCGGCGGGCTGACGCAAAACGATCTGGCGGTGCGTCTGGCCACGGCGGATGAATTCGCCGAGGCCGGGGTCGAGCGGGTGTTCTTTCTCAACGACCTCAAGTTCATCCCGATCCTGCATGGCAATCGCCAGATGATCCGGGTGACCTCCAGCAAACCGGTCAACGAACCCTTCCTGAATTTCCTCGTGCAGCTCGATCAGCCCAATGGCCGTTTGCTGCGTGAGTACACGGTGTTGATCGATCCGCCGGGTTCACCGGGTATCGTGCCGGCCACCGATGAGCCGGATCCGCGTGCGCAATCCTCCGCGTTTCCCACTGTCGAGCCTGTCGTGGCGGCGCTACAGGCGCCTCAGGCCAAGCGCGATACCGTGCCAGCACCCACGCAGGCAACTTCGCCCGCCAACGATGCACTGGCCGAACAATTGGCGGTCAGTGTTCTGCTCAATCAGCAACAGCAGAAGACCATTGATGAACTGAGCGCAAAACTGCAGACACAGGATGTGCAGATTGCCGACGGCAAAAAGCAGATCAGTGACCTGCAAACACGCTTGGTCGAGCTGCAGAAAACGCCGCCACCGATCGTGCAGACTCCGGCACCGACTCCTGCGCCGGCTGTGGCGTCAGCGGAATCCAGCAATGACGGTTTGAACTGGCCATTGCTCGGCGGCCTGTTGCTGTTGTTGGGGGTGTTGGCCGGGTTGTTGGTGCACCGTCGACGGCAGCAACAGCAACAGCAACAGCAACAGCAAGTTGCCGAGCCGCTGCCCCAGTTGCCGCAAGGCAATGAGGTAGACGTCGCTGAGGCAGAGAACGCCGATCCCGTCAGATCCCACGCTTCAGCCGAACACCGGGAAGAGCCGGCGGCTGGCGATGTGCTGGAGGCGGTGGGGATCTATCTGGCCTATGGCCGACTGGGCGAAGCGGCGGGTTTGCTGCGCGATGCCTTGCACAAGGAGCCTGCGCGCAGCGATATCGGTTTGCAGTTGCTTGAAGTTCTGGGCCGCCAGGGTGACAGCGCCGCGTATGAACAACAAGAAAGTCATTTGCGTGAGCTGGGCGTGGATGCCCAGGCGTTGCAGGATGTTCGCGCGCGGCACCCGAAACTGGCGGTTGCGGCACCGTTGGTCGCGGTGCCGCCGATTATTGCAGCAGCCCCGCTTGTCGCTGCCCAACCGGCACCTGAAGATGATTTCGAGCTGAATCTGGGCGAGCTGTCGATGGATTCCAGCTGGGACCTGGAAGACACTCGCCCGACTTCCGATGAGCCGCAGGCAGACACCTCGGCGCTCGGCTCCGGGCTGCAAGTCCTGCCTCAGGATCTCGAATTGCCCGAGCCCGAGTCCAGCGAAGAGGCCGAGTTGGAGTGGATCCCTGAATCGGATGCCGAGCCGCTGGATGAAGATTTTCTCAATGAGTTTGCTGATGCCAAGCCGTCACTGGCGTTGCAACCGCTGGATCTGCAGACACCAGAGCCGGTACATGACGAAAATTCCGGAAAGCTCGAACAGGCGCAGACGTGCATTGATGACGGCGATATCGACAGTGCGGTTGCGTTGCTCAATGAATTGCTCAAGGAAGGGGATGAGCCGTTGAAGCAAACGGCGAGGACGTTGTTGGCGGGGATTCGCTGAACCCCTGATCGATTTGCGGTGGATCCGATACCGCCTTCGCGAGCAGGCTCGCTCCCACATTGGAATGCGTTCCCCTGTGGGAGCGAGCCTGCTCGCGAAGACTGACCTTCAGTCAATATCAATTCCGAATCTGGATCAGAAGGTCTGCCCCAGATTCAGATAAACCGCCTGCTCATTCGCATCATTCAACCCATAACTGAAATTCAACGGCCCCAGCGGTGTGTCAAAACCGATAAACACGCTGGCGGCGTTGATGTAGCCACTGTCGAACTCATTGTCGTTGTTCCACGCCCGTCCACGCTCCAGCGAGGCACCGGCGTACAGCGGAAAATCCAGCGGCAGGTACGAGCGCGGCGTCAGACGGCGGTAATACACCGCGCGCATCAGGCTGATGTTCTGCCCGGAAATCGCGTCTTCACGGAAGCCCGACAACTGCCGCGCACCGCCGAGCAGGAAGCTTGAGGTCACCACGTTGGCATCATCCAGCGTACGCCCGTAGCGCCCGCCGAGTATCAGCGTATCCGGGCCATGGCTCATGGCCTTATCGACTTTAAAGTCCCACTGTCGATAGCGCGTGTCCGACCCCAGGCCCGGTTCAAACTGCGTCAGCGTCAGGCTGACGTCCTTGCCTTCGTGAGGGAAATACACGTTATCCAGCGAGTCGTACGAATACTTCAGCGCGTAGAAGCCTTCGTTGAAGTTTTCACTCGGCAGGTCCTGATCGCCAATCCGCACATCTGCCTTGCCCCAGGCCTCGCCAACACCGAAACGCACTTCGCCGTTGTTGCCGATCTGTCGGCCGAAGTTGAGGCCGAAACCGTAGCGCTCGACGCGATACTGCGCGATCGGGTCGTTGTCGAGTACCGCTTCAACGTTCTGCGCTTCGAACGAGGCGTACGGCGCGACGAAGTAGCGCGAGCCGACGTCCAGCGGTTGATAGAACTCGCTGTACAACTCTTGTTTGTCACCGATTTGCGCCCGAGTCAGCCATTCCGCACCGAGGCGGTTGATGCCATTGATGCGATAACTGGCGCCAAGGTTGAAGGCGCTGTCGCCGCGCATGTCGTCCGACAGATTGAGGCCGACCCGCAAGTAATCGGTGCCGCTGCGTTTGCCCCGGGCACTGATCACCAGTGTGTGATCCTGGCCTTTGTGCACCACGCGGTATTGCACCTGCTCGAAGTAGTCGAGGCCATACAAGGTGCCCATGTCCGAGTGCAATCGAGCCAGATCCAGTGGCTCGCCAATGTGCTGGCGTATGTAGTAGCGGATCACATCGTCGTCGACTTTTGAGTCGTTCTCGACGCGGATCGCGGTGATGATCGGCGTGCGCTGACCCGGCGAACGCGCGGCGTTGAGTTCGGCGTCCTGGGATTCTTTGGGTTTGAGGACGGCGAGACGCGCATCGAGGATGCGGGTGGCGCGGTAACCGGCGTCGATCATCTCCTGTGCCTTGCCGAAATCGGTGACACCGAACGCCGCCAGCGCGGGCTGAATCAGCACGTCGGAGGATTTCAGCGCGGCCAGTTGTTCTTCAGAGTTACTGCGGGTCATCAGGGTGATCGACTGGTTCAACACATCGACCACGGTGGTCAGTTGCTTGCGGTTGCGCAGTGGTGTGCCGATATCGACAACGATGGCCACGTCGACGCCCATTTCTCGCGCGACATCCAGCGGGATATTGTCAGTCATACCGCCGTCTACCAACAGTCGGCCGTCGAGCTCGACCGGGGCGAACACCGCCGGGATCGACATGCTGGCGCGGATCACCTGGGGCAAGTGACCTTTGCGAAACACCACTTTTTCGCCATTGGAAATATCGGTGGCGACGGCGCGGAACGGGATCGGCAGTTTGTCGAAATCCCGGGTGTCGCTGGTGTGAGCCAGCAGGCTTTCCAGCAACAACGAGAGGTTCTGCCCCTGAATCACACCCAGTGGCAGACCAAGACTGCCGTCGTCACGGAAGCTGAGTTTCTGTTTCACCAGAAAGTCGCGGTCATCCTGTTTGCGTCGAAACGGTACGTCTTCACGCGGCGGGGCGTCGGACAGCGCGGCTTGCCAGTCGATGTTCAGCGCGAGTTTCTCCAGCTCATCGATCTTGTAACCTGAGGCGTACAGACCACCGACCACCGCGCCCATGCTGGTGCCGGCGATCGCATCGATCTTGATGCCTTGCTCTTCCAGCGCCTTGAGCACACCGATATGCGCCAGCCCGCGCGCGGCACCGCCGGACAGCACCAGGCCGACTTTCGGTCGTGACGCCTCACTGGCATGGACAAGCAGGGGAAGGAAACCAAGCATCAGGCAGAACAGCAGACGGCGCATTGTGAGTCTCGGGGCAAGCGTTAAAGCCGGCTATTATAGCGGCGCCCTCTGTCTCAGGAGTTCCAGCGAACATGACTGTCGCAAAAGCAGAAGTTGTCATCACCTATTGCACCCAATGCCAGTGGCTGCTGCGCGCCGCGTGGCTGGCGCAGGAGCTGCTCAGCACCTTTGCCGACGACCTCGGCAAAGTCTCGCTGGTGCCAGGCACCGGCGGGGTATTTCACATCACCTGCGCCGGCGTGCAGATCTGGGAACGCAAGGCCGACGGCGGTTTTCCCGAGGCCAAGGTCTTGAAGCAGCGGGTTCGCGATCAGATCGATCCTGACCGCGACCTCGGTCACAACGACCGCACTCAGTGAGACCCAGCCTCGGCGGCGACGGTTTTCTTGTCGGCATGGCCGGACATCCGCGCTGACACGACGATGGCAACAATGATCAACGCACCGCCGATCAACATCTTCGACGTCGGGTTTTCATTGAACAACAGCCAGGCGACGGTGATGCCGTAGACCGGCTCCAGCGCAAACACTACCGCCGCCGTGCGCGCCTTGATCACCGCCAGACTGGCAACGAACAGGCTGTGCGCGACGCCGGTACAGAACACCCCCAGCAGCGCAATCCACAGCCAGTCGAGTGCGCGCACTTCGCTCAGTTGCGGCGCTGCAACCGGGAGTAGGCACAGCGACACCACGACGTTTTGGCACAGCGCCGCTTGCACCGCCGGAATCCGCCCGGAGCTGGCGCGGTTAGTTAGTGACAACAGCGAGAACAACAGTCCCGACAGCACCGACCAAAGCAAACCGATGGTCGCGCCGCTGCCCAGGTCGAACGCCGGGGTCACCAGAATCAGGCCGATGCTGACCAACACCACCAGCACAATTTCATTGGCACGGATGCGTTCGCGGAAAATCAGCCCTTCGAGAATCACCGTGAACGCCGGGAAACTGGCAAAGCCCAAGGTTGCGATGGCGACACCGGCGATCTTCACCGACAGGAAGAAACTCACCCAGTGCCCGGCCAGCAACACACCGCTGAGGGCCAGGCGCCGCCAGTCCATAGCCTGAAGTTTCTGCCAGCCGTGCTGTCTGGCAAAACGGGCGAAAAACGCTAGGGCGAGCACGGCGAAAGCCGCGCGACCGAAGACGATCACGGCGGGGGACGCAGCGGCGAGTTTGCCGAACACACCGGTCAGGCCAAACATCAAAGCACCGATATGCAGAGCGCCGAGGGCGGTACGCGGAGTCATTGCAATCCTTCTATCTCAAACGCGATTTCAACTGTAGGAGCAGCCTCCGGCAGCTCCTACATATTGAACCGGGTAACAGCCAGAAGTCTGTCGGCAGGCTATCGTCTTTTGTCGCCGGAATCGCGGCGAAGCTGGCCGGGCGACGAACCGAACTCGCGCAGGACGGCAGCCGAGAAGGCACTCTGCGAGCTGTAGCCGACGCGACTGGCAATCTCGCCAATCGGCAGTGCGGTGTCGCGCAGCAGTTGCACCGCCAGATGCAAGCGTCGACTGCGGATGTAATCCATCGGCGTCTGCCCGCATTCGGCCATGAACCGTGCATGCATGCGGGCATTGGACAATCCGGCGACCCGTGCCAGATCGGCGACTTGCAGCGGATAAGCGGCGTGTTGTTCGATGTGCGCATCCAGCGCGGCATAGGGCAGGCGGCGGGCGGCAACTTCGGCAGGCTGCGAGTGATTAAGACTGGCCAGCAGCAACACTGCGCCTTGTTGCGCGATCAACGGATCGCTCACCGGACTGTTCGCCAGCCAGCTGACCAACTGGTTTTGCCCGGAATCCAGCGACAGGCGCGCGGGCTGATCGAGCAAACGATGACTGGCATCGGCATGCTCGCCCAATGAGTCCGTCACCCACTGCCCATTCGGGATATCCAGCACCAGACAGCGGCTGCCGTCGGGACTGCCGCAGGCATGATGCGCACCGGACGGAATCACCACAAAACTCTGCTGACGCACCTGGCTGCCGCAACCCTCGACCTCGAAATCCAGCGCACCGGACAGCCCGAACACCAATTGCGCGTGGTCGTGGCTGTGGACGATCAGGTCGTGGGTGTACTGACGCAGGGTGAGGATCGGTCGCATGGCAGGTTGTCTCCGAAGTGATCGCCAGTCTACACCGACGCACGCGCAATGCGTTGTCACACGACTGACTCACGCTTGTCATGGTCGATTAACCGGGCAGGCGCACAGTGGCGAAAACATCGCAGAGGGTTGCCCATGACCAGCGCCGAGCTCGCCAGACCCAGTCGCAAACAACGGGTGCGAACCCTGTGGATCTCCGACGTGCACCTGGGCACACGGGATTGCCAGGCCGAGCACTTGTCGCAATTTCTCAAGGGCTACCATGCCGACAAGATTTACCTGGTCGGCGACATCATTGACGGCTGGAAGCTGCGCGGCGGCATGTACTGGCCACAAGCGCACACCAACGTGATCCGCCGCTTGCTGACCATGAGCAAGCGCGGCACCGAAGTGATCTACGTCACCGGCAACCATGACGAATTCCTGCGGCGTTATTCGAAGCTGATTCTGGGCAATATCCAACTGGTCGACGAGGCGGTGCATGTCACCGCAGACGGTCGGCATCTGCTGGTGATTCACGGCGATCAGTTCGATGTGATCACCCGCTATCACCGCTGGCTGGCCTTCCTCGGCGACTCCGCCTACGAATTCACCCTGACCCTCAATCGCTGGCTCAACCACTGGCGGGCGCGCTATGGCTACGGTTACTGGTCGCTGTCGGCGTACCTCAAGCACAAGGTGAAAACGGCGGTGAGTTTCATCAGCGACTTTGAAGAAGCCATTGCCCATGAGTGCGTGAAGCGCGAGTTGCATGGCGTGGTGTGCGGGCACATTCACCACGCCGAGATCCGCAAGGTGGGGGAGGTGGATTACCTCAATTGCGGCGATTGGGTGGAGTCGTGCACGGCGTTGATCGAGCATTGGGATGGCACGATCGAGTTGTATCGGCTGGCGGATGCGCAGGCGCGGGAGGCGGAGCTCAAGGCTGCCAAAGTCGCTGAACTCGCATAATGCTCTGGTGATTGAGAGGGCCTCATCGCGAGCAGGCTCACTCCTACAGGGGTACGCATTTCAACTGTAGGAGTGAGCCTGCTCGCGATGAACCGCGCAGCGGTTCCCGAGGATGATTACGCTGGCGAGAGTTCCTCCATCGCCGCTTTGTAAATCGAGTTCTTCGGCTGCGCAAACAACCGTTCCATCATCGGCTCAAAGAAGCTCAACGGCAGCGTGTCATAGTCAGGATCAAACGCCGCCGCATCGTATTTGGCACAGAACTCGGCGGTCGCCTGAAACTGCGGATGACCGGCGAACTGCTCACGCAGATGCCGATCCATGCCCAGATGATGAAAGAAGTAATACCCCTGAAACACCCCGTGCTTCTCGACCATCCACAGATTTTCGGCACTGACGAACGGCTTGAGAATCGCCGCAGCAATGTCCGGATGGTTATACGAGCCCAGTGTGTCGCCAATGTCATGCAGCAGTGCACAAACCACATATTCTTCGTCGCGGCCATCACGAAAGGCGCGGGTCGCGGTTTGCAGTGAGTGGGTCAGACGATCCACCGGAAAGCCGCCGAAATCGCCTTCCAGCAGTTTCAGGTGAGTCAGGATTCGCGAAGGCAGTTGTTTGGCGTAGGCACTGAAATCCGCAGCGATGATCGCCCAGTCTTCTTGGGTGCCGTCTTTCATATGGGTGAAGCGGGCATTGGCATTCATTGGCTGACCCTCATTCAGAACGCCACGCGACCCAGAATCATGTCGCGGTACATGACGAAGTCGCCGAGCAGGCTGTACAGCGGATGCTGGAAAGTCGCCGGGCGGTTCTTTTCAAAAAAGAAGTGCCCGACCCAGGCAAAACTGTAACCGGCCAGCGGCACCGCCAATAGCAGCAGCCACGCGCCTTTGGCGATGGTCATCGCCAGTATGAAAATCACCAGTGTCGTGCCGATGAAATGCAGGCGCCGACAGGTGCTGTTGCTGTGTTCGCTGAGATAATACGGATAGAACTCAGCGAAGCTGTTGAAATGCTTGATGTTTTCCACGACCGCGTTCTCTGTGGTTATTGTTCTGGCGACGAGTTGTTCTGCGGGTAGCTTATTTGAGTCTAGAGTGATCATTGGCGTGGGCCAGTGACAATCGGCGCCACTTTAGTATCCTTCGCAAATCAGGCCGTAACATGCGGCCCCTCATGTAAAAGAAAAACGCCATGAGCGAACGAACGACTTCTGCAAGCTGGGCGATGGGGATTGTCAAAGCATTGGAGATGGACGGCCTGGATTGCCGGGTTCTGTTCAAGCAGCTGGGGCTTGATTACACGGCTCTGGATGATCCGGATGCGCGCTTCCCGCAAGATTCCATGACCCGCCTCTGGCAACGGGCAGTCGAGCTGTCCGGCAACCCGGCGATTGGCCTGAACATGGGCAAGGTGGTGCGACCGGCGTCGTTTCATGTCGCCGGCTATGCACTGATGTCGAGCAATACCCTGGCCGAAGGCTTCCAGCGACTGGTGCGTTATCAGCGCATCATCGCCGAGAGCGCCGATCTGAGTTTTCGGTTACTTGATGAAGGTTATGCGCTGATTCTGACGGTGCACGGCGATCATCTGCCGCCGACCCGGCAAAGTGCCGAAGCCTCGCTGGCCTGTGCACTGGGCCTGTGTGGCTGGTTGAGCGGGCGTACCCTGCATCCGGTCAAAGTCTTGGTGCAGGGCGCTGAGCCGGATGACCTGGAACCCTATAAACAAGCTTTCCACGCACCGCTGATGTTCAACGCGCCCTACGATGCGCTGATCTTCGAGCGTGCCGACATGGAAGCACCGCTGCCCACCGCCAACGAAGCCATGGCGCTGTTGCATGACCGCTTTGCCGGAGAATATCTGGCACGGTTTTCCGAAAGCCGCGTGACCCACAAGGCGCGACAGGTGCTGTGCCGGTTGCTGCCACAAGGCGAGCCAAAGCGCGATACCGTGGCGCAAACCCTGCATTTATCGCAGCGTACCTTGCAGCGGCGCTTGCAGGAGGAGGGCACCAGTTTTCAACAGTTGCTCGACGACACCCGCCGCGAACTCGCCGAGCAGTATCTGGCGCAACCGAGCATGACCTTGCTGGAAATCGCTTATCTGTTGGGCTTCGCCGATCCGAGCAACTTCTTTCGCGCGTTCCGCCGCTGGTTCGACACCACGCCCGGTGACTACCGGACGCGGTTGTTGCAGGCGCCGGCTGCGGTCAGTGACGCCAAAAGGCCGGAATACACAGCACAAACACCGTAATGATCTCCAGTCGACCGAGCAGCATGCCGAACGACAGAATCCATTTGGCTGCATCGGGCAGGGTGGCGAAGTTGCCCGCCGGGCCGATGGTTTCGCCCAGGCCCGGGCCGACACCGGACACGGTGCTGGCGGCACCGGTCAGTGCGGTCATCCAGTCGACACCGAGCAGCGACAGCAGCAGGGCGATCACGCAGATGGTGATGGCGAAGAAGAACGAAAACGTCAGAATCGAACGGACGATCTCTTCGTCGAGGCGGTGACCGTTGTACTTCTGCTTGATCACCGCGCGCGGGTGAATCAGCTGATTAAGGTTGGCCTTGAGCAGGATGTAGGCGACCTGGAAACGGAAAATCTTGATCCCGCCCGCTGTCGAACCGGAACAGCCGCCGACAAAGCCCAGATAGAAAAACAGCATCAGCGAGAAGTTGCCCCACAGGCTGTAGTCGCCGAGGGCGAAACCGGTGGTGGTGACTACCGAGGTCACGTTCAGTGCGACGTGGCGTAGCGCATCGAGCCAATGCAGATTGGTCGTCCACCAGTACCAGGTGCCGAGCACCAGCCAGGTCACCAGCAACATGCCGAGCAAACCCTGCACCTGCTGATCCTTGATCAACGCCTTGCGGTTGCCGCGCAGCGTCGCCACGTACAGTGTGAACGGCAGGCTGCCGAGAATCATGATGACCACCGCAACCCAGTGCACCGCCGGTTGCGTCCACTTGGCCAGCGACTGATCGGAGGTCGAGAACCCGCCGGTGGAAATCGCCGACATCGCGTGGTTGATCGCATCGAACGGGCTCATCCCGGCCCACCAGAACGCCAGGCTGCCAAGAATGGTGATGCCGACATACGCCGCGACGATCAGCCGCGCCACCATGTGCGAACGCGGCATGACCTTTTCCGAGCGGTCCGAGGATTCGGTCTGGAACAGGCGCATGCCACCGATGCGCAGCAGCGGCAGAATTGCCACCGCCATACCGATAAAGCCGATGCCGCCGATCCAGTGCAGCAACGAGCGCCACATCAGGATGCCCGGCGACATGTCGTCGAGATGATTGAGCACGGTCGAGCCGGTGGCGGTAATGCCCGACATACTTTCGAAGAACGAGTCGGTGTAGCTGATGTGCTGAGTCAGCAAGAATGGCAGCGCGGCAAAAATGCACACCACCAGCCAACTGCTGACCGTCAGCAGGTACATGTCGCGCGGGCGCAGATGAATGTGTTCGGGCCGGCCGGGAATCACCAGCGCGAGGCCTGCGACGAAGGTGATCATGCTCGCCCAGAGGAACGACGGCAGGTCGCTGGTGCGTTCAAAAATCACCAGGGTGGCCATCGGCACGACCATGGCCACGGCCAGGGTGATCAGGAAGATGCCGATGATGAAACCAATGATCCGTAAGGTCGGCAACGCCATGAAGTCCGCTCGGGCTGATGTGGGAAGGGCGCCATTCTACCCGTGGGGCAGGGCATGTAAACCGGCATCCTGTTGGCAGATAAAGCTAGAATAGCCGCACATATTTTTCAGGAGGTGGCCGATGCAGGCTCTCGACGCGTTGCTCAACCGTGTTTCCGTTCCACGACTGGTCGAACCGGCCCCCACTGCCGAGCAGCGCGAAGCTCTGTTTGGTGCCGCATTGCGCGCGCCGGATCACGGGCATTTGCAGCCGTATCGCTTTCTGACCGTCGAAGGCGCAGCGCGCGAGCAGATGGGCGAGTTGTTGGCCGAAGCGGCGCAAATGCAGGAAGGCGAGGTCACCGAAGCGATGATCGACAAGGCCCGTAACGGTCCGCTGCGTGCACCGCTGGTGGTGGTAGTGATCGCCAGATTGCAGGAACACGTTAAATATCCTAAGGCCGAGCAGTTGCTCGCGGCCGGGTGTGCGGCGCACGGGATTTTGCTGGCGGCGTATGCGCAGGGGATTGGTGCGGTTTGGCGTACGGGGGATTTGGCTTATTCGCAGCATGTGGCTAAAGGCTTGGGGCTGGCGGAGGGTGAAGAGGTGATTGCGTTTCTTTACCTTGGCACGCCGCAGAAGGAGCCTCGCGTAGCTGAAAAGGTCGACCTGACCGAGTTCGTTAGTGTCTGGCCTGGTAAAGCCTGAAGATCAAAAGCCCCTCACCCTAGCCCTCTCCCGGAGGGAGAGGGGACTGATTTGGGGGATGCTGTAGAGGTACGCCGACCTGAAAGTGCTCGGCTGAATCCAGAGTCGATAACGGTTCCGATGCATTTCGAGCTCGGAGTCGATAACGGTTCCGATGCATTTCGAACCCAGAGTCGGCGACGATTCACGTGCCTTCCGGGCCCATAATCAACTCGGTTCTTCAGGTCGATGTAGGGCGCAAGACACCTCGGTCTGCCCCCTCTCCCTCCGGGAGAGGGCTGGGGTGAGGGGCTTTTCTGGGGTGAGGGTGGCTTTTAGGGTTGGACAACGGCACCAGGCACCAATGGCAATTCCAGACTGGCAATAAACCCGCCCTGCGGATGATTGGCCAGCGTCAAACTCCCACCATGGCGCTCCGCCGCCCTTCGTGCAATCGCCAGGCCCAGACCATGTCCCGCCGCCGTCTGCCCTGGCGCGCGATAAAATGGCTCGCCCAACTGACTCAAATGTTCAGCCTGCACCCCCGGCCCATGGTCACGCACACTCACGACAATTTTTTCGCCCTGACGCGAAGCCTGCATCTCAATCACCTGACCCTCCGGGTTGAAGCGTTGAGCATTACGCAGCAGGTTATCGACGGCACGCTCGATCATCGTCGGCCAGCCCTTCAGGTTCAACTGTGGTTCGGCATCGAGACGGACAATCTGCTCGGGTGATGCAAGCTTCGCATCCTTCTGCAACGTGCCGAGCAAGGCATTCAGATCCACCTCTTCAGCACTGGCATTGTCAGCATCGACTCGCGCCAGCACCAGAATTTCACTGATCAAAGCTTCCAGCCGATCGCACTCGCGGGTCAGTCGTGGCCAGAGTTTCTCGCGTTCTTCGGGGTTGGCCCGTTCCGCCAGCGCCAAGGCAATGCGCAGCCGCGCCAACGGTGAGCGCAATTCGTGAGACACGTCGCGCAACAGCTGCCGTTGGCTGCCAATCAGGCTCTGCAGACGCGCCCCCATGCGATTGAAGTCATTAGCCAGTACACCAAATTCATCGCGACGGTTAGCCAGTTTCGCCAAGCTGTTCTGCTGATAAGTCGTCTGCCCGAGATCATGCACTGCGCCGCGCAAACGGCTGAGCGGGCGGGTGATGGAGAAGGTCACCAGCAAACTGAACAGGGTCAGCACCACCAGCGCGATGCCCAGTGCGCTCAGCGGCCATAGCAGGCTTTCGCGGTGCCAGGCGTCGAGTTCCGGGTGCGGGATACGGTAGATAAAGAGGTAAGTGTCACCGGTTTTTTCACTGGTGAACTCATCGGTCAGGCGCCGCCAGGGCAGGCGGCGGTCATCGTTGTTCTGCCGCGCTTCGAAGGCGGCGGCGCGGCGCGGGAACGTCCCACGCACCAGCGGATCGCCGCTTTCGTTGAGCACTTGGACGTCGATGTGATATTGGCGTTTGCGCTGTTCGAGGATGTCCTGGGCGGCTTCTTCGCCCTGGGCTTCGTAGGTTTGCGTCCATTCGCTGGCGAGGCTGTTGAGGCCCGGATGGCGGCTGAGGATCCACGCGTCCTGGTTGAGCATGTGCCCGAGCAGAATGGACAACCCGGCCACCAGCGCGATGGCCAGCCAGAAGCTCGCGAGAATACGCCAGAACAATGAACGCACAGAGATTCCTCAATCAAACACAAATCCCTGTAGGAACTGCCGAAGGCTGCGATCTTTTGACTTTGTTTTTTAAGATCAAGATCAAAAGATCGCAGCCTTCGGCAGCTCCTACAGGTTCCGGGTTGCAAAAGACCCGACGGGTTAACCGTCGGGTCCGGGGTCAGAACATTATTGCGCCTTTTGCGCCTGTTGCGCTTTCCACGCCTTGAACTCGGCCCATTCGGCGCGACGCTCGGCCTGTTTCTTCTGGATCTCGTCGAATTTCTTCTGTTGATCCGGTTTCAACACGGCGCGCACATCGGTCTCGGCTTTTTTGTGGTTGGCGGCCATCTCGTCTTTCATGGCTTTCTGGTCAGCCGGCGAGAGTTTTTCCAGGTACTTGTCGACCACTTGCTTACGCTCGTGCATCTGCTCGCCCATGATCTTGCGGATCTGCTCGCGCTGTTCACGAGACAGGTCGAGTTGGCTGTACGGGCCTTTGCCGTGCATGCCGTGCATCTGACCGCCGTGGCGTGGGCCGTCAAGCGGGCCACCCATCGGGCCGCCGTCTTGCGGCATGGCCATGGCGACGGTTGGCAGAGCGGCAGCGAACATCAGAGCGATAAGAGTCTTGCGCATGGTGTATCTCCTTGTCTCGTTCCCGGTACGTTCCGGATGAGTACAGATTACGGAGATCAAGGTCAGCGGCGGTCAGCACTGCGTAAAGCTTCGGTAAAGACGCTTCGGGTCCAACCTTACACATGCCGTGTGTAGGAGCTGCCGAAGGCTGCGATCTTTTGATCTTGTTTTTAAAAGACAGATCAAAAGATCGCAGCCTTCGGCAGCTCCTACAGTGGGAATGGGCGCGGTTCAGAGGCTATAGAAGTAACCGCGGCTACGCAGAGCGACGATGCGCGGGCGGCCGTCGGGGTGCGGGCCGATCTTTTTGCGCAGATTGCTGACGTGCATGTCGAGGCTGCGGTCGTACAGGGTCAGCTTGCGACCGAGGGCGATCTGCGCCAGTTCCTGTTTGTCCAGCGGCTCGCCCGGCTGTTTTAGCAGCGCTTCGAGCAGACGGCTTTCGGAAACAGTGAGGGTCAGTTCTTTCTCGTCGATGCTGACCACGCCGCGCACCGGGCTGAAACTCAGATCGCCCAGCTCAAGCTGAGTGGACACCGCCGCCGGATGGCTGCGGCGCAGTACAGCGCGCAGACGTGCGGTCAACTCGCGCGGATCGCACGGTTTGGCCAGATAATCGTCGGCGCCCAGTTCCAGGCCAAGTATACGATCCAGCGGCTCGCCGCGGGCCGAGAGCATCAGCACCGGCAGATCAGCGTGATCGTTGCGCAGTTGCTTGAGCAGTTCCAGACCGCTGCCGTCGGGCAGCATCACGTCCAGCACCACCGCCGCCGGGGCCGTTTCAGCCAGTGCCTTGCGGGCGCTCTGGCCATCGTGGCAGGCACGCACGTGGAAGCCTTCCTGGCTTAGCCAGCTACTCAGGAGTTCGCACAACTCTTGGTCATCATCAATCAGTAACAGCTCGCTCATGACTCACTCAATTTAGCCATTGCCGACGTTTTCGGCTTGCTCCACTGGCAAAGATACCGCAGAGCAGCGCCAATAGCGCTACTCCGGCGCCCGTGACGAACCACTGCTGCTGATCGGTCAGCAGACGCGGCAGCGGGCTGGCCTGGGCTTCCTTGAGTTGCAGCTTGAGACGCTGGTTCTCCTGGCGCAACCGGGCAAGCTGGGCACTTTCGCGGGTGTTGTCGGCATTTTGCAGTTGTTTGCTCAATTCTTCCCGTTGCTGCTCGCTGGCCTTGAGGCGCTGTTGCAACTCGGTGATCTGGCTGCCGGCGCTTAACGACAATGGCGTGGAGCTGCCGCCTTCGGTGGTTTCCTCACCATGGGCGGGTGCCATGATCGACAACGTGACCAACATCAGACACAACGGACCCTTGCGCATCGCGACACCTGTTTCCAAATGGATATTGGGCAGGTTGTCGGCAGGCAAACGAGAATAATGAGCGATTGAGAGCAGCAAGAACCAGGAAGGTTCAGTGTCAGCGGCAATGTCGCGGGTGATGAGGGGAGAAATCCCCTCATCACCGGACTTTCAAGGCAGGACTTGTTTGAACGGTTTCACGAGCACATTGGCGTAGACGCCAGCGGCAATATACGGATCGGCATCTGCCCACGCTTGCGCTGCACTCAGCGAATCGAATTCGGCGACGATCAGGCTGCCGGTGAAACCCGCTTCGCCCGGATCATTGCTGTCGACGGCCGGGTGTGGGCCGGCCAATACGATGCGGCCTTCGCCCTTGAGCGCTTGCAGGCGTTCCAGATGCGCAGGACGCGCGGTCAGGCGTGCTTCGAGCGAGTTGGCGACGTCGGTGGCAATGATTGCGTAGAGCATGTCAGTCCTCGGTTTTTGGTGTTGTTGTGGTATCGGCATCGTGCAGGTGGCGCGACAGGTAAATGCCCTGTGCGACCAGGAACACCAGAGTCATGCCCAGGCTGCCGAACACCTTGAAGTCCACCCAGTAGCTCTGGAAGGTGAAGGCGACGAACAGGTTGGCAGCCCCGCAGAACAGGAAAAAGGCGATCCAGGCGATGTTCAGGCGGGTCCAGACCGGATCCGGCAGGGTCAGCGCGTGGCCCATGATGCGTTTGATCAGCAGACGGTCACCGATGAAGTGACTGCCGATGAAGGCGACGGCGAACAGCCAGTTGACCACCGGCGCTTTCCATTTCAGGAAGGTCTCGCTATGGAAAGCCAGTGTCAGGCTGCCGAACACCAGGCAGGCGATCAGGGTCAGCCATTGGCTCTTTTCCAGCTTGCGCTGTTTGATGAACAACGCGCCATACACCACCAGGGAACTGATGATCAGCATCGCCGTGGCGCTGTAAATACCGCCTACAGTCACTTCATGGCCAGCGATGTCGACGACCCGTGGATCAAGTTTGTAAACGATGAAGAACAGCAGAAGCGGGATGAAATCGATGAATTGTTTCACAGTGAGAGCCAGAAGCTGGATGTGGCGGCATAATAACAAACATATGGGCGCGCGATAGCGCCAGCTGATTTGAGGTTACAACTCCCCGTGAATGTTGATTTGCACTGCCATAGCACGGCCTCCGATGGCGCCCTGGCGCCTGCGGTTCTGGTTGCGCGTGCGTTCGAGAACGGCGTGCGAGTCCTGGCGTTGACCGACCACGACACCCTCGAAGGCCTAGCCGAAGCGCGCGTGGCTGCCAATGAGTTGGGCATGCAACTGGTCAACGGCGTCGAATTGTCCTGTACGTGGGGCGGCGCGACCATTCATGTGTTGGGCTACGGTTTTGATGTGAATGCCGCGCCGTTGGTCGAGGCGATTGCCAAATTGCACGATGGCCGCTGGCTGCGGTCGGAAGAAATAAGCCGCAAGCTCGCCCTCAAGGGCATGCCCGGTGCCCTCGAAGGCGCCCGGCAGGTTCAGCAGGAACTGGGCGACAGCGGCAACGCCCCGGCCCGTCCGCATTTCGCCGACTGGATGGTGCGTGAAGGTTTTGTAAAGGATCGCGCCGAAGCCTTCCGCAAATGGCTCGGCGCCGGCAAGCTGGGTGACGTCAAGTTGCACTGGCCGACGCTGGAAGACACCGTTGGCACACTGCGCGCCGCCGGGGCCTGGGTCAGCCTGGCGCATCCGTGGCACTACGATTTCACCCGCAGCAAGCGCCGGAAGCTGATTGCCGACTATATTCAAGCAGGCGGGCATGCGATCGAGGTGGTCAATGGCTATCAGCCTGCGGAACAGGTGGGCAGCCTGGCAATCCTTGCCCGTGAGTTCGGTCTGCTGGTCAGCGCCGGCAGTGACTTCCATGGCCCTGGCGGCTGGTCCGAGATCGGCCAGTACCGGCCGGTTCCCGAGGACCTTCCACCCCTGTGGTGTCGGTTCAAACATGACACAGATATTGCCGCCGTCTGAACAGGTAGAGAATGTGAGTCAATTTTTCCAGATTCATCCGGAAAACCCGCAAGCGCGCCTGATAAAGCAGGCGGTCGAGATCATCCGCAAGGGCGGGGTGGTGGTTTATCCCACGGACTCTTCCTACGCGATCGGTTGCCAGATCGGCGATAAAACCGCGATCGAGCGTGTTCGTCGCCTGCGTCAGCTCGATGAAAAGCACAACTTTGCGCTGATCTGCAGCGACCTGTCGCAACTGGGCAACTACGCCAAGATCGACACCGGCACCTTCCGCATTCTCAAAGCACATTTGCCGGGGCCATACACCTTCATTCTCAACGCCACCCGCGAAGTGCCGCGTCTTTTGCTGCATCCGAAGAAGCGCACCATCGGCCTGCGTGTGCCGAGCCATCCGATTGCGCTGGCGCTGCTGGCCGAACTCGGCGAGCCGCTGATGAGTGTGACCCTGATCATGCCTGGCGATGAAGACCCGCTGAGCGATCCGTACGAAATGCGCCAGTTGCTTGAGCACCAAGTGGACTTGATCGTCGATGGCGGCTTCGGCGGCATCAAGGCCTCCACGGTGATTGACTTGACTGGCGACGACCCGGAAGTGGTTCGCGTCGGTTGCGGCGATCCGACGCCGTTCATGGTCGAGGCCTGAATGTCCGCAGTGGAAACCGTTGTCGATCCCCAGGCCGGCGCTCAGCAAGAGCTGCCGTTTGCCATGGTCTATGGCCAGGCGGTCATGGAAATGCCGCTCGACCTGTACATCCCGCCGGATGCACTGGAAGTCTTTCTTGAAGCGTTTGAAGGCCCGCTTGACCTGCTGCTGTACCTGATCCGCAAACAGAACATCAACATCCTCGACATCCCGGTGGCGGAAATCACCCGTCAGTACATGGGCTATGTCGAGTTGATGCAGTCGGTGCGTCTGGAGCTGGCCGCCGAGTATCTGGTGATGGCCGCGATGCTCGCCGAGATCAAGTCGCGCATGCTCCTGCCCCGCGCCGAAACCGTCGAAGACGAAGAAGACGACCCGCGCGCCGAACTGATCCGCCGCTTGCAGGAATACGAGCGCTTCAAGGCGGCCGCCGAAGGTATCGACGGCTTGAGCCGGGTCGGTCGTGACGTGATCGTGCCCAAGCTCGACGCCCCGGAAGCCCGCGCGCGCAAGCTGTTGCCGGATGTCGCGCTGGAAGAGATTTTGATGTGCATGGCCGAAGTGCTGCGCCGTGGCGATATGTTTGAAAGCCACCAGGTCAGCCGCGAGGCATTGTCCACCCGCGAGCGCATGAGCGATGTGCTGGAACGGCTCAAGGGCGGCGGTTTTGTGCCGTTCGTCGAGTTGTTCACTGCCGAAGAGGGCAGGCTGGGTGTGGTGGTGACCTTTATGGCAATCCTTGAACTGGTCAAGGAATCCTTGGTCGAGCTGGTGCAGAATGAGCCGTTCGCCGCGATCCACGTGCGAGCCCGAGCCGAATAACGAGTCGAAACATGAACCTGACTGAACCCCGCGAGCTGGCCTCCCTGCTTGAAGCCTTTCTGTTGGCCTCGGGAAAGCCGCAATCCCTTGAGCGCCTGTTTGAACTGTTTGAAGAAGGCGAACGGCCCGAGCCTGCGGTTTTCAAGAAAGCCCTGACCCTGTTGGGCAAATCCTGCGAAGGCCGCGCGTTCGAGCTCAAAGAAGTCTCGTCGGGCTATCGCTTGCAGATTCGCGAGAAGTTTTCGCCATGGGTTGGCCGACTCTGGGAGGAACGCCCGCAGCGTTATTCCCGTGCGTTGCTGGAAACCATTGCGCTGATCGCTTATCGCCAGCCGATTACTCGGGGCGAGATCGAAGACGTGCGTGGCGTGGCGGTGAACAGCAACATCGTCAAAACCTTGCTGGAGCGCGAGTGGATTCGCGTCGTTGGTTACCGCGACGTGCCGGGCAAACCGGCGATGTTTGCCACCACCAAGATGTTTCTTGATCACTTCAACCTGAAAAATCTCGAAGACCTGCCGCCGCTGGCCGAACTGCGCGAGATGGAAACCGACCCGGTACTCGATTTCGACGACGCCCCGGTGCCGCAGGGCCTGCAGGAACTTGCCGACGCCAGCGCCGAGCCGGAGGAGGAGAAGGAAGAGACCAGTTTCCACACCTTGCTGTTGGAGCTGGACAGCATGGAGGAGGGGATCAAGACCGACTTCGACGACTTGCTGCGGGATGCGGCGGATGGTGAGGCGCCGACGCCTGAAGCAGAAATCGAGACTGAGCCTGAGCCGCAGATCGCCCAGCCAACCATCGAAGTTGAACTTGGAGCCGAGCCCGAAGCCGAACCGGACGAGGACATTCTTGGTGTCGCTGAGGCCCGCGAAAAGCTGTTGGCCGCCGTCGCCGCCCTCGAGCAACCGGCGCCAGAACCTGAACCGGAGCTAAGCGAAGAAGAAGCCGAAGCCCGCGCCCTGGCCGAAGCCATCGAAGCCGAACGCCGCGAATTCGAAGACTGAGCCGCCCTCAAAACCACCGCGATCCCCTGTAGGAGTGAGCCTGCTCGCGATAGCGGTGTATCTGCCAAGAAGATGTCGACTGACACACCGCTATCGCGAGCAGGCTCACTCCTACAGGGATTTGTGTGTTTCTGGAGACTGCGATGAGTTCCACCAAAGACCCGTGCATCAGCGTTTGCAAATTCAGCGACGACATCTGCCTCGGCTGCGGCCGCAGCAAGCGCGAAATCAAAGCCTGGAAGAAACTCGACAAGGACGACAAGCGCAGCGTACTGGCCGAAGCTGCGCTGCGCCTGATCAAACTCGGTGGCGCCGGTCGGCGGAAAAAGAAATAACTGTCGATCGATCAGCTAGTCTCTGATGCGCGACGGCGCACATCCGCGTATGATTCGCGACCCTTCGCCGATCCCTTCGGCCGAGAACCCAGATTTCAATGCTTCAGGCGCCGCCTGAACAGACCACACCGGGAGGTGCCCAGATGAGCGACATCATTCAGAAAGACGACCAGGAAATCGGCCCCGCAGGCGAAAAACTGCAGAAAGTCCTCGCCCGTATCGGCGTCGGCTCGCGCCGTGACGTGGAGTCCTGGATCAGCCAGGGCCGGATCAAGGTCAATGGCAAAGACGCCACCCTCGGTCTGCGCGTCGACATGCACGACGCCATCACCATTGATGGCAAGGTCATCAAGCGTGAAGAGGCGGCCGAATCGGTACGCCGCGTGATCATGTACAACAAACCCGATGGCGAGATCTGTACCCGTGACGATCCGGAAGGCCGTCCGACCGTGTTCGACAAGCTGCCGCGTCCGAAAGAAGGTCGCTGGATCAACATCGGTCGTCTCGACATCAACACCACCGGTCTGCTGATGTTCACCACCGACGGTGAGCTGGCCAACCGCCTGATGCACCCGTCCTACGAGATGGACCGTGAATACGCCGTGCGTGTACGCGGTGAAGTCGACGACGAAATGATCGAGCGTCTGAAGGCTGGCGTGGTGCTGGAAGACGGCCCGGCCAAATTCACCGACATCAAACAGGCGCCGGGTGGCGAAGGCTTCAACCACTGGTATCACTGCGTGGTGATGGAAGGCCGTAACCGTGAGGTCCGTCGTCTGTGGGAATCGCAAGGTCTGGTGGTCAGCCGCTTGAAGCGTGTGCGTTTCGGTCCGGTGTTCCTCAACTCCGACCTGCCGATGGGCCGCTGGCGCGAAATGAGCCAGTACGAAGTCGACATTCTCAGTGCTGAAGTCGGCTTGACGCCGGTTGCCATGCCGCAGCTGAACGCCAAGAGCAAAGACAAGCTTGAGCGTATGCAGCGCAAATCGTCGCGTCCGATGGGCAAGACCGAGCGCGTACGTACGCTGCGTCCAGCCGCTGGCGCGCCGACCGGCCCACGCCCGAGCCGTGAGCCGCAGATCGAAGGCGAGCGCCCAGGTCGCAAGCCAGTTGCCGCCCGTGACGGCGAGCGCGCTCCGCGTCCGGCCAACGGTCGCACCGAGCGTGGCGAACGTGGTGCACCTGCCGGTCGTGGCACGCCTGTGGCGGATCGTCCAGCGGACACCACCAACAAGCGCCCGGCCAAGCCTGCGCCGAAGCGTCCGGGGATCAAGCTGGTTGACGGCGACAAGCCGTCGGGCAAGCGCCGTGGCGCACCGGCCGGTTCCGGTCAGCGTCCGGGTTTCGGTCGTAAAAAGCCGGAATAAGGCAGGTGTGAGCTTCTACCGGCAAGCTTCAAGCCAAAGCAGAAACGCCAATCTCAGGGTTGGCGTTTTTTTTCGTCTGGCGAAAGAGTTGTAGTGGTTGAGAGATTGCTATCGCGAGCAGGCTCACTCCTACAATTTGAAATGCGTTCCCCTGTAGGAGTGAGCCTGCTCGCGATGACGTCGGTGGCATCAACACAAAGCTTAAAGTCAGAACACAAACCGTCCATCAAACACCGGCTTGTCATCCAGCGCCAATACCCCGCCAGAAAAGATCAGATCCAGATGATGACTACCCTTGGCGCCACCACCCAACCCAAGGTGCAAACCACAATGCCGTTCCTCAAACCCGGCATTGCGCGCATACAGATCCTTCACACCTTCATTGGTACCAATCCCCAACTCCTCAATCCGCCGGTTCGACGGATTCGCATCCAAGTACTTGTTGAAATCATGCTCCAGCCCCGGCACCTCGGTGGCGATGCGGCTGATGGTCGAGTTCTCGATCCACAGTTCCAGCGGTGATTCCAGCACGCCGTATTTGCGCGCAAACGGGATGGTGCTGAGGAATGTGCCCTTGAACTTCACATGGCCGTTGATTTCCTCACTGTGAGTAGCGATCTCACCGGGCGCCAAGTCAAAGTTGCCGACACCGTTGAGGTCAGTCCACTTCTTGATGCTGCTCAGCGGTGTTTCAAACCATGAGCCTTCATCGTCCTTGAAGCTCAGCGTGGTCGCTTGGGACATACGCTGGATCAAGTGGCTGTTCAGGCCGGCAATCCGCTGCGGCGTGACGCTGAAGGTGTCGTAGAAATAATCGCCGTAATCCTTGAACAGCAGCGACTTTTTCCAGTTTTCTGCCATCACGCCTTGCAGCGCGCGGACGAATTCCGGGCCGTCGGGGCGTGGGTTGGGGAGGGTGGAAGAGTCGTAGAAGAAAATGTACAGATCGCTGTCGGTGATAGCCGAGGTCAGCGCTGTGGTGCTTTCCAGGTCCAGGCGTCGGGCACTGAATTGGAAGCGTGGATGATCGCCAGCCTGTTCGGCGATGGCGCCGGTCAGCGCTTGGTAATCAGCTGTGTGGCCGAGCAATACCTTCGCCGAGTCGAGGCCGGCAAGGGCAGGGTGATGTTCGAGGTAGTAAAGGAAATGCGAGATCGCGCGGGGCTTATCCATGAGTCCTCCCTGACTGACCGTGAAGAAAGCGGCAGGCACGACCGGCCGGATCGTGCCTGCCCGGGGATGTCTTACAGAGGCCACATCGCCGTGCCGAACGGAACTACCGCATCGGCTTGCATCATTTCCACTGCTGCCTCATGGGTCGGTGCTTCAAACCATTCGTCCAGTTGCAGTTCGGTATCCAAGTCTTTTTCCAGTGCTTGCATGGTCGATCTCCTAGATGACTTTCACGGTTGTGACTGGCCGGTCGAGGTGGCCGGCAAGACGTGAAGAACCTAGTTCAGAGTTTTTTGTAATGCAAAAAATTATTCATTTAATTTTTAAATAGACTTTTTATTCTGTTTTTCAGCGTAAGTTTTCTTATTTGAAAACAAAAAACTAAATAGCGCGTTTCATTAGCAAGCTAGCTACCGTCAATTTGCAGACGTCTGACAGATATTTCTGAAATGGAAACTTTGCGTTACGCATTGTAAATAAATATTTACGAAAAACCCGGTAAACCTGAGTGAATCCAACCCGCCATGGCCGCTGTAAGGAAAACCTGCCGCAGCCTGCTCCGCCGCGGGCTGGGCAGGGCTCTGGCGCGCTTGTTTCAGCGGCGTTTGCAGGGTGATATGCGCCCCATGCCTGTCGTGCAGGTGCATAACAAGAAGGAGGCGCAATGAACGCCGTGACTGATCTCCACCTCTCTCCGTGGGACGGTTTTTTCCTCGTCCATGCCGATGGCCTGCAAAGGCCTGACTCAATTTTTGCAGCCGCTCGAGTATCTCGAGGCGGACACACGCAATCCCGGCAACCGACACGCTGATCCAGCGGGGTCTGGCAGCAGGGGGTTAGCGGTGTACAATGCGCCGCGTTTTAACTGTGACCCTCTGCGTAATCGCGCAAATCTCAAGGCTATCCGCCTTGTTCACTCCGTTGCGCCACAAGCGTTTCGGGTTCGATTTCGTCACAGATAAAAACAAACAGGTGACGCATGACCGTTGTAAACAAGCTGAACTCCTGGTGCCTGCGCTGGGGTTTGATCGGGGCTGCCTGAAATCGCAACCTTGCAGCAACGTCTACTGAACACCATCAAACCTTGCGTGAGACCTTTTTCATGAGTGGACAACCCTCGCAATCAGGCGAGCTGAAACGCGGCCTGAAAAATCGCCACATTCAACTGATCGCCCTCGGTGGCGCGATCGGTACCGGATTGTTCCTCGGCTCGGCCGGGGTATTGAAATCCGCCGGCCCGTCGATGATCCTCGGCTACGCCATCTGCGGCTTCATCGCCTTCATGATCATGCGCCAGCTCGGCGAGATGATCGTTGAAGAGCCGGTGGCCGGTTCCTTCAGCCATTTCGCGCACAAGTACTGGGGCGGCTTTGCCGGGTTCCTGTCGGGCTGGAACTGCTGGATTCTGTACATTCTGGTGGGCATGTCGGAGCTGACTGCGGTCGGCAAATACATTCACTACTGGGCGCCGGATATCCCGACCTGGGTTTCTGCGGCAGCCTTCTTCGTGCTGATCAATGCGATCAACCTGGCCAACGTCAAAGTCTTCGGTGAAGCCGAATTCTGGTTCGCGATCATCAAGGTCGTGGCGATCGTCGGCATGATTGCACTCGGCAGCTACTTGCTGGTCAGCGGTAATGGCGGCCCGCAGGCCTCGGTAAGCAACCTGTGGTCGCACGGTGGTTTCTTCCCGAACGGGGTGAGCGGTCTGGTGATGGCCATGGCGATCATCATGTTCTCCTTCGGCGGTCTGGAAATGCTCGGGTTCACCGCTGCTGAAGCTGACAAGCCGAAAACCGTGATCCCGAAAGCGATCAACCAGGTGATCTACCGGATCCTGATTTTCTACATCGGTGCACTGGTGATCCTGCTGTCGCTGACGCCATGGGACAGTCTGCTGGAAACCCTCAACGCGTCCGGCGACTCGTACAGCGGCAGCCCGTTCGTGCAAGTGTTCTCGATGCTCGGCAGCAACACCGCCGCGCACATCCTCAACTTCGTGGTCCTGACTGCTGCGTTGTCGGTGTACAACAGTGGCACCTACTGCAACAGCCGCATGCTGCTGGGCATGGCCGAGCAGGGCGATGCGCCGAAAGGTCTGGCGAAGATCGACAAGCGTGGCGTGCCGGTGCGGTCGATCCTGGCTTCGGCTGCTGTGACACTGGTTGCGGTGCTGCTCAACTACCTGATCCCCCAACACGCGCTGGAACTGCTGATGTCGCTGGTGGTTGCAACGCTGGTGATCAACTGGGCGATGATCAGCTTCTCGCACTTCAAGTTCCGTCAGCACATGAACAAGACCCAGCAGACGCCGCTGTTCAAGGCGCTGTGGTACCCGTACGGCAACTACATCTGCCTGGCGTTTGTTGCGTTCATCCTTGGTGTGATGCTGCTGATCCCGGGCATTCAGATCTCGGTGTATGCGATTCCGCTGTGGGTGGTGTTCATGTGGGTTTGCTACGTGATCAAGAACAAGCGCGGTGCGCAGCAGGCCGTGCACGCGGCAGGTGCTGCCAAGTAAGCGCTGACGCAGAAACACAAAACCCGGCCTGAGTGCCGGGTTTTTTTATGGATGCAAATGTTGAAGCGCTATTGATAGTCGGCGAAAGGATAGTCCCTGCACAGGGTTTCGACCTCTGAGCGAAACTGCGCAAGGAGCAAGGGCTCCAGGGTGTAATCCTGTTCGCCGAGCGGCGCCACCGTGTTCAGAATCCGCACGATCAAATCGACGATCTGGCGGCTGCCGTGGACATCGACCCGGCGTTGCGCCAGAGCAGCCGTGCCGATTCGAAGCCCGCTGGTGACAAGTGCCGAACGGTGATCGTCGGGTACGCGATGTCTGTTGACGATGATCCCGCAGTGCCCCAGCGCCGCCTCCGCGATAGCTCCCGTGATGCCACCCCGCAAGCGAATCAGCACCGTATGGTTTTCACTGCAGCCGCCAACCACTTCATAATCCTTGGCCTGAAACGCTTTGGCCATTTCATCGGCCGTGCTGCGGATCTGCGCCATGCAGGCGTCGAATGCTGCGGACATTGCATAACCCAGCGCTGCAGCCTTCGCAGCGATCATGTTGGCAGCAGGCGCGCCCTGCATTCGCGGGTAAACGGCTTGATCAAGCAGGCGACTGAAGGTGGTCCGCAAACCGGGAATCTTGGTGTTCGCATCAGCACCGCTGAGAATCACCCCGCCGCGAGGCCCGGCGAGTTGCTTGTGCGTGCACGTGACGGTGACGTGTGCAGCGTCGATCGGACTGGGATGGCGCCCGGTGGCGACCAGCCCGGCGATATGCGAAATGTCGGCGAGCAGGATGGCCCCGGCTTCATCGGCAATTTCACGAAACCGCTTGAAGTCCACTTCGCGCGAATAAGCGCTGGCGCCGCAGAGGATGACGCGTGGGCGATGGGCGAGTGCGAGCAGGCGCACCTTGTCGTAATCGATCAGGCCGTCTGCTGTCGTACCGTACTGGATCGCCTTGTAGTAGGCGCCCGAAAACGCGGCGAGGCTGCCATGCGTGAGATGACCGCCGTGTTCCACCGCCATGCCCAGCAAGGTGTCGCCGGGCTCAAGCAAGGCCGTGAGCACTTGGTAAACGGCGTTCGACGCTGAGTGTGGCTGCACGTTGGCGTATTGCGCGCCGAACAGTTGCCGCGCCCGGCGGATGGCCAGCGATTCGACCAGCTCGACATTTTCGCACCCAGCGCTGTGACGCTTGCCGGACATGCCTTCTGCGGTCACGTTGACAAGCACAGAGGCGGAGGCCGCCAAGGTTCGCGGCTGGACTGCGCAGGAGGAGGAGACCAGTGAAAGCGTGTGCTGTTGACGCGTGATTTCAGCGTCGAGAATTGCCGCCAGTTCGGCGTCTTCTGCGCGAAGATCCGCCAGGCCGCGTCGCAGCAAGTCAGCCTGGTTTTCGAGCGGTTCAGTAATGACTGCCATTGCTTGATTCCTTCCCTGGTTTTGCGTGATTTGCGCATGTCCTTGCTTGCCAGATCTGTACAGGCGAATCCGTGTTTTGACCGCTGTGCGTGCAAAACTAAACTCTGTACAGGCCTCCCGGTTTTTCGTTCTTTCACTCTTGAGAATGCGACGCCGGATTGACGCATCATAAATTTTTCAGTGAGGAACGCCACAGAATTAATCAAAAAAATGAACATTCTTCAAAGAAAATGATTCTTTTTGTAGTCGCGTCGGGTGTAAAACAGGCATTGCCCGGGGCCGATTTTCAGGCCATGGGTGGAAGTGGACAGGAACTGACGAGTCATTAGCGAGGCTGAAATAGCCCCGCATGTTGGCGGAAGCAGCCTGTGAAAGCTGACTTTTTATACCGAGCCCAGGGAGGGAGAATGCTATGATCCTGCGCGGCACTGACAGGGATATAACTGCAATTTCCTACCTCACTTGTGTATGTCCGGAATGATCATTCGGGGCGTGACATTGATTGCAGTTAAAAATGGATGATAAGCATGTGATGCACAGAAGAGAAAGATCGGAGAATCTGAAGAACAACATCAAATACCTGATAAAGAGTCGCGGGGAGACGCAACTGTCCTTGTGCAACTCCAGTGGTTTGACCCGAACGACCATCTACAACATCCTTGAAGGCAAGGTGGTCAATGTCCAGCAGTCCACTGTGCGCAAGATTTCTGATTTCTTCGGGGTGTCTTACGAAGAAATAGAGACGATTGATTTTGAAGAGAAGGAAATCATCGAAAGCAGTATTTCGCCACAGGGGAACATGAATCCGGCGGCGGTGCCTGTCATCAAGGAAAGTATGCTGCTGCAAAGTCTGGATAAAAGAATTGGCGAGTTGGCCACTATTTATCCCCTGACTTACTATTTTGGCGCGTCCTTTAACCTGATTGGCGTACTTCTGGAAAATGAAATCAGTGGCATGAATGAACCCGGCGATCTATTGATCGTGCAGAAAGGAGCATCGACCAGCGACAGGGAAAAGCTGGTGTATGACAAAATCACAACGAAGTTATCTATAAGCCATGAAGGCAGCTTTGATACGGATCGTGTATGCGTGATAGGAGATGTAATCGAGGAACGATTTAATGGATTGCAGTGTTGACGTTGAAAACAGCAAGTACAAGTTGCTGGGGTTCGAAAATGGTAAAAGCCTGGCCGTCATCATGGTCATCGCGACAGGCAAAATAATTAAAATAAAGCTAAGTGAAGTGTTGAATAGTGAGATTATGGATAATCTGAATAAGATCGAAGTGAAAAACCTCTACAAGAAGTTTTACTCCCAGGGCGGAGCACTCACCGCTTACGAAATAAATGACCGCCATGAGAGTTCCTGGATGATCTATATCATCCTGAACCTGATGCTGTTCACGCTTTACATTTTCACCAGTATTGCTGCGACAAAACCGATCTACCTCGAGTATTTCGATATTGTCGTAACGCCGGGCACCTTCCTCTACCCGCTGACATTCCTGATCGTCGACTTGCTTAACGAAACGTTTGGCCTGAGGCTCGCGCGAAAAGCGATCCTGTTCGCGTTCATCAGCAACGCCGCGATTATCATTCTGCTGGCCATCACTACCCATCTTCCGGGTCTGCCGGGTTGGAAACTCGATGGCGCTTATAATGATGTTATCAGTCAGTTATCAGCAGTTCTGGTAGCGTCTTCTATATCGTTTCTGGTTTCCGAGAACATAAACTCGTACCTGTTGTGCAAGATTAAAGAGCTGACAAATTCCAGGTTTCTGTTTTTGCGAGTGTTTTTAAGCACATTGTTTGCTGTGATCATCGACAGTTTTCTGTTCTGCTATATCGCGTTTTACGGAACGATGGAAAATAGCGCGATACTGGGCATGATCTACGTTCAGATCGCAATCAAGGTAGGTTTTGCTTTCTTTAATATCTTGCCGGCCTACGGTGCAAGATCATTGTTCAAGAAGTACCTGACGGGTGCGCAAACGCAATAAAGAGAGGAGGGCGCTCACTCGGCATGCTTGAGTGAGCGCTTGTTGTTGCAGTATTACTTTAAGCCTAGTTTCTCTTTCAAGCGTTGAGTCACCTGTACTTTATTGTTCAGGAACTCATTCAAGCCTTTTGCGCGAAGATTGCAGGCATCGCAATCGGAGCATCCAGTGCCTTTGATGCCGTTGTAGCAAGTCAGTGTTTCTTCGCGAACCAGATCCAGTTGATGGTGGTAATCAGCCAAGGCCCAGGTTTCTGCCTTATTCAGCCACATCAATGGCGTATCCAGTTGCAGCTTGTAATCCATGCCTAATTCAAGGGCTTTATTCAGCGCCTTGACGAATTCATCCCGGCAATCGGGATAGCCCGAGAAGTCGGTTTCACAGACACCGGTAATGACCGTTTTGGCCTGGACTTGATAGGCATAGATAGAGGCAAGGGTCAGAAACAGAATGTTCCGTCCCGGAACGAAGGTGCTTGGCAGACTCTCGCCGGAGCTGTTAACGGTCGGGACCGGAATGTTATCGCGTGTCAGGCTGCTGATGGCCAGCTCATTGAGCAAGGACACATCCAGCGTTTTATGCACGGTCACGCCGAGCTTTTTCGACAGCTGCTGCGCCACTTCAATTTCCGCGTGATGACGCTGACCATAGTCGAACGTGATGCAGTGGACTTCATCGTAGTGGGTCAGGGCGTGGATCAAGCACGTGGTGGAGTCCTGCCCGCCGCTGAATACGATAACTGCTTTGTTGGTCATGGTTATGCTTCCTGCATTGAGGTCTTGAGGGCAAAGGTGGAGATGATACTCGAAATAGGGATGGAGTTCGGTGCAGAGTCCAGAGGCGCGCGTGAGTCCGCGAGCGGCCTGATCCACTTTAGAGCCTTTTTTTTGCTGCCCTCTCTCGGGCAGTAGGTGGTTGTTAGACGAAAGCTATACTTTATTAATTCTCAAGGACGTGATTCGTCCGCAAAGAGTTTCATAATGAAAAGTAATCACGAGCAGACGGGCTGCTCGCTGGTCAAATGATATGATTGGAAATCAAGTCTATAAAAATCAGTCTGCAATCTCGAGGATTTTTATCTGTCGACCAATTATGTAAAGCTCTCCATCCTCGCGTATCTGGGCAAGTGAAGTAGGGTCGGCATCCATGTCGTAATTTCCATCAATTTCCACGCACCAGACGTCGTCAAATTTCAAGATCCTAACCCCAGAGCATATCGAGTTAAACTGATTGCCTTTAACTTTATCTTAATTTTTTCAAGGGTGGACTATATTCAAGAAATTCAATAAGCCAGGCCAGACTGCGTGGAGATTAACCACGCCATCTATAATCAACTCAATCAGCTTATGAAAATCAGTTGAAATCATATGTAGGCCAAGGCTTTTTGTAAGCTAGTGTATTGTGAGTTGAGATGGATTATCAATCATGATCCACTCCGCGGACTCCCCTGCAATACTGTAAAATTCGTCAAAAAAGCAATTTAAGTCGCTGGAAAAAACGTCAAATGCGCCATGCCCATACTCGCCTGAAGTTTTTGCGATCGCGACATATTGGCAGGAGTTTTTGAAAAGCTTATATGTCTCTTGGCTTATGGAGAAATCATTGCTCTGCAAGAAAACAGTTAAGGCGGGAGGCGTAGGTTTTTCCACGCTTCGATGCCTTGATAGTATTTCATATTTTTTGATGTCCACTTCGTATCGTCTATACGCGTTCACTGCGCGCTCGAACTCCCCATCTTTATCTCTAAATATAAAAAATGGCATGTAATGAAGTTCTTTGCTTGAGGGGGGCTGAAGTTTTCCGTCGATATCGATGTAGTAACAATTGCTGATTAGAGATTTAAGCGCAGCAGCGCCTTCCTTAGATTTATCGAACCCGATGGAGCCTTTTTGACCAACAGAGGCTAGCACTGCGAAATCGTCATTAATTTCCGCAGGGAGATTCCTAATGCGACCGCTAGATGATTTTTTGAAATCATCGAATTTTGCCCGATAACAAATAACAGAGGCTGGATACTCGGCTTTCATTTTTTCAAGGACTTGACAAATTTCTGATTGATCGCAATGACGTCAACATGTCTTTTGTGCGAAAAGTTTCCGAGCATGTCTTGTAGATGCATGTGCTCTAACTCGTTGGTCTCCATTTCGTACGCAGCATTGATCAAAAATAACCCTAAGCGTTTTATAGTTGCAGGATCTGCGAGAATTGAAATTTCATCCAGTTTGATGCTTTTGCGTTTTCCAGTAGAAGATCCATAAATAGTGAGTTTTTTTAGGTTTTTCATGATTTAATTGTGGGGCTCGACAGTTTTATATTATTCGAACGGTTCGTTAATTTCGTTTTGAAGATCGTGTATTTTGCTTGCTAATATCTTTTTGCTCAATGTTATGATGTCCAGATAATGGATGATGCTCATCTTTTCAGTAAAAATATTGTTTCTTTCCCAAGGCTTCAAAACTATATAGCTATCACCTGCTACACTAAAAAATGCACCCGTGTCGCCATCGAATGCTTCAATTCCGAGAGGCAAGCAGGAGTGTCTAATATCATTGTTGATAAGTGACGAAAGTGTTTCCTCCAGTTTGTCTGGCTCGCAATCAATTGAGCTATATTCTTCAAGTCGAAAAATTAGATCTTCGAGAACTCCAATCAGATTTTTCCCTAAGATGATTTGTTCGAAGTCGCCAATGGTTATCGACTCAAAAATAAAGCAGCAGCGTGTGAATATGTACCGTTTATCTTCCGATAAAAATACATCAACCTTAACATGTGGGTCAGTCATTTCACTCTCCTGCAATAGCAGTCTTTTTTCATTGCGCTGAATCGTTTGTCGACTTCTGGTGGTACTGGGATACCTCGATTCTGAGAGGTGTCTCCATTCCTCAACCCCAAGCGCTGGCCGGCCTGGAGTCTCCATTGGTTTATCGCATGTGCATTTCGAGCTAAAGCTTTTCAATCAAACGATTAAACGCACGTGAGCAGCCTCGTTGCTTTGCATCTCTGATCATCGAATCGTGAGTGGACGGTTCAAACGTTTCGCGAACCGCTTTCTTTGCTATTTCATTGAACTGCACATTATCAAAATCACACTCTACCGTTGAAACCATATAAGAATTGCGCTTGGACCACTGGTCAAACCTTATGACGATTTTTTCGTCGAAAATCAGTGCCCCATCACTTTTGTCCTCGAAGAAAAAGAACACCACGTGATTCGTATCGACATGCCCCATTGATGTAGCAAATGGCTGTTTTCTCAAAAGCGATGTCAGCCTTACCCCACCTGCAATACCAAGTCCTCCCCCCAAACTCCCACGCGCAAAAAAATACTGCTTGAACACTACCGTTATTTTTCTACGAAAATAAGGAACGTCGTATGCTTTCTCGAAAGAATGAAAACCATTTGAATCGCCGATCATTTCAAAATCGGCGCTAATGAAATCCGACTCGGAAAGGCTGTCCAACCCCAAAAATACTTGGCTGAAGATTACCCGACCCCTCTATGAACAACTCAACAAGCTGATGAAAATCAGTAGAAACCATATGTGGGTCAGGACTTTTTGTAATCTAATATAGTGTTAGTTTAGACGGATTATCAACCCTGAGGCACTTTACTTGGTTCAAGATGAACGGCTCGCGGATCAAGAACAGATGTTAGGGTGCCGATCTTGTTAGGGGTAGACGGTGTATGTTGGTTTTTTGACCATATGATCCCCCCCCTATATGCTCCGCAAGATCTAATTCAAGGCCACACAATCAAGGCTTTCTTTCTTTGTAATTACACTCCGCCACTCTTGCAACGTTCTCGCTTTCATCATTGAGCAGCTTTTCAAGAATTTCGATAGGTGTTTTTCTATTTGCAGCTATTGCACCTCTCACCACGGAGCAGGGATCCAAGGAAAGTCGCTCGAACAATGTAAGTGATAATTTTCGCTTGGATGCAACGAAACGTCGGACACTGGCATCGAACGCACATAGCTCTTCAAGAATTTCCAGTGGTACTGTTTTATTGTGAGCCACCCATCTTCTATGCTCAGGAAATCTTTCAATTACTTCGCGCCACACTGAAAGAGGAGCCTCTTCCATTGCTGCTCGATCATAATCGACTTTTATTTCACTATCGCGCAGCGCGACAAATTCTTCAGCAGACGTAATCATTTAGCATCCTTACACTTCAAAGACTTAAAGTTTATATTCTTCCCTGTCTCACTCTTATGTTTGCTCATGTAGTCACCGTAGGTGTCAGCGTCAGCAATCCATTCTCCTTTTTGGTCGTAGACCTTCCACGCACTCTCACCATGACCCGTTTTGTCCTCTGACCACCATGTATCGGTTTTAGTGTCGTGATGGTACTTCGCGTAACCAACGCCAGCCACGTTCCCTTCACAAACTCGATCATACCGATTAACTTCCCATTTTTTCCTGCACGGGCATTTGGAGTTTTGATTTGGTTTATCAGACTTAGGTTTTCGCCCCGCACCATTTGGCGACTTCGTCAATCCAAGTGGATCGAGCCAGCTAAGCGGATTGGGCGCGTAGGCATACAGATTCAAACCGCCCACGTAGCTAACTGGATCCTTACTGATAAACCGCCCAACTCCCGGATCATAGTACCGATGCCGGTTGTAATGCAGCCCCGTCTCATGATCGTGATACTGCCCCTGGAACCGTATCGGGTTCATCACGCCATGCTGCCGCGCCCACTCCGAGCGCTGCTCCGTCACCTGTCCCCACGCCTTGTATTGCGCGGTCCAGGCAAGGTTGCCTTGCGAGTCCGTCAATTCCTGCGGTGTGCCGAGGTGATCACACTGATACCAGGCCAACGCATCAAACGGTAAAGCCGTTGCCTTGTGATTCCACACCGGGTCTTCATCGAGGCTGTATTCACCGCTGTAATCCGGCAGCCCAATCAGATCGATTGGCGCGTGCCGTACAGCCTGTGCCACAGGGACAAAAGTGCCCGGTTCGAAGACGTAGTGCACCGTGCGACCCGGTTCACCATCGCTTTGCGCTGGGCTGCTTTCCCAGGCGAGGTTGTCGCCATCCCAGCCGTACAAGGTGAAGCCGCAGCCGAGTTCGCGTTGTTTGCGCGCGTGCTCGTTTCTGTTCCAGAGGGAACCTGCTTCAGGACGTTGTTTGTAATGCGCGCGGGATTTTTTGTGCAGGCGGCGTCCCAGTGCGTCGTAGGCGAAATCCACGCTTAGGCGCGGGTCTTCGAAATGCACAAGTCGATCAAACAAATCCCACTGTAGATCGCTGCGTTGGCCGTTGTGCCAGCGCTGGATCTGGTTGCCGCGTTCGTCGTAGTCGTAGTGGGTGCCGGCGTATTCGCGCAGCAGGTTGTCGACCAGTTTGCTGCGTGGTGGGGTCAGGTCCAGTGGGCGGCGAATCTCTGTCGCCTTGTCGTCGAGCAGGTTGCCGGCCGGGTCGAAAGCGAAGGTTTCCACGCCTTGACGTGTGGTGGCGCTGAGCAGTCGGCCGACCGGATCGTAGCGATAGGCGAGCGGCCCGCGGCGGCTGTCGTTGATGTCGGTCAGTTGGCCGGCGGCGTCGTAGCTGTACTCGCGTTTGAGCAGGGTGGATTTGTCGTCGCTGCGTCCCAGCAACTGTTCCTGCAAGCGGCCGGCCGGGTCCCAGCTTTGGGTTTGCAGCAGGTGGTTGCCTTGATGGCGGGCGACTTCGCGGTGCAGGTCGTCACGCTCGTAGCCGATCAGTTCGTGTTCATCGAGGCGCAGGCCCAGCAGGTGGCCGCTGCCGTAAGTCAGCCAACTGACGCGGTGGCCGTCGGGGCGCACGCTGGCGACTCGTTGGTTGAGTACGTCGTACTCGTGCTGCCAGATCGCGACGGTGGGTTTTTCCAGGCCGAGATAATGCTGGTGTTCGCGCAGCAGATTGCCGGCCGGGTCGTGAAACCATTGCAGACGGCTGTCGGCGTTGTCGGCCAGCACCAGGTTGCCGTTGCCATCGTAGGCAAAGGTTTCGCTTTGCGACTGGTCGCCCAGAGTGGCGCGACGCTCGGTCAAGCGGCCCATCGGGTCGAAGCTCAAAGAGATGACGCGTTGGCCATTGATCGATTGCGCGAGGCGGCCGGTGAGTGGGTCGTACTGATAGCGCGTGCTGCGGCCGTCGAAACCGCGTTCCTCGAGCAGACGACCGACCGGGTCGTAGTGGAAGTGCGCTCGTTGTTCGTTTTCGTTTTCCAAAGCCGTTAACCGTCCGAGACGGTCCCAGCGATAGCGCAGGGTTTGTTCGGCTGCGTCGACACGTTCAGCGATCAAACCGGCGGCGCTGTAGCTCCACGTGGTGCAACGATCAAGTCCATCAACGTGCGCCAACAACCGACCTTCGGCGTCGCGCTCGAAGCGCTCTTCGGTCTTGTCCGGGTGCTTGATCCGCACTAGCTGGCCGGCCTTGTACTCGTACTCGGTGGCGTTTCCGGCGGCGTCGGTGAAGCAGATCATCTGCCCGAGTTCGTTGTAGTCCCAGGCGCTGGTTTTGCCCGAGCAATCGACGTACTCGACCAGTTGCCCGGCGTCGTTGTAGTCCAACGTTTTTTCGTTGCCGTTGGCGTCCTTGATCGCGGTGGGCTGGCCGGATTTGTTGTAGGCGTATTCGGTTTTGTTGCCGAGCGGATCGAGCGCTTCGACCAGATTGCCTTGGTCGTCATAGGCGCGTTGCCACTGACCGCCCTCGGCATCGCTGATCTTGATCAGCAGGTCCTGATCGTCGTAGGCGTAATGCATCACCGTGTGATCGGCGCGGATGTGTTCGAGCAGGTTGCTGCGTTCATCGTAGCTGTAGCGATCGGTGCTGCCGTCGGCATTGACGCGGCGCACGATGTTCTTCGCCTCGTCGCGGAAGAACCATTCCGAACGTTCATCGGCGTAACGGATGCGGTAGGTGTAGCCAAGGATGTCGTAGTAGTGCCAGGTCTCGTTGCCGAGCGCGTCGGTGACGTAGGTCAGACGAATGTTTTCGTCCCATTCCAGACGCGTGTCGAAACTGCCGTCGTCGGCCCATTCGCGCACGGCTTTGGCCTTGGCGCTTGAACCGTCCCACTGCAGGTTCATGCCGCGGCCGGTGCGGTCGGTGTAGCGGGTGATCAGGTGATGCTCGAACTGATACGACCAGACTGCACCGTTCTCGTCTTGTGCCTGAATCAGGTCGCCATAGGCATCGTACTGATAGGCACAGAGCTGGCGCAGTGGAGCGCCGTCAACGATCTGCCAGAGACCGATAAACCGGCCGTGCTCGTCGATCATCGTGCCGAGGTGCAAATGGACTTTGGTGAAGTCGTTTTCCTGATAGGTGATCAGGTCGGAGAGCAGCGAGTGTTCGCCGTGACGGTGCTCGTAATGCAGCATGATCCCGGCGCCGTTGCGCAGCGAAATGTTGCTCAGCACATAGCGCTGGCCACGGCGGACGTAGGTTTCCTTGCGCTCGAAACCACGGCACAGCAGCAGTTGATCTTCGCTGTTGCGGACCAGGGTGATGTCTTCGATGGCGTCGTAGTGGAACAGGCCGACCTTTGGCAGTGGATAGCTGTGGTCGCGGCCGTCAGCGCCGTAGAACGTCAGGCCATCGTCCACGCAGTCAAAACGTGTGGTGAATTCACTGATCCAGCGAGCGCCGAGGTCGCTCTGATCGTAGGCGTCGAGGCGCGAGTTATAGGTGCGCGTCCATTCGATCGGGAAGGGGCCGGGCAGGCTGAAATCGGTATGGCTGAGGCTTTCCGAACCCAGGGCAAAGTTGATGCTGAATTCAGTGGCGCATTTACAGGGACCTTTCTCCGGATTGGGCGCGCTTTTCGCTGGGGCTTGCTTGTTGTTAACACCCAATTCGCCCTCCGCAGCCGTGTGGGTGGCCTTGCCGGTCTTCTCGGTATGGACCGCGGCGTTCTGCCCATGGGCATTGCGCTTGCGCCACAGGGTCACTGCGCTGGAGAGGATCTGCAGCAGCCAGCCGATGGAATTCTGCACGTTTTTATCGTCGAGCTTGCTCAACTGCGTGCGCAGCTCCGGGCCGATCGCGCGCAGTTTGCCGGTCTCGGTGGTGATCTGTGTCTGGAGCTTGGTCGACACCAGATTCTGCGCGACGCTGTTGGCCAAGCCCTTGCCTGCCGCTTTCAAGGCGCTGTTGGCGGCCGCTAAAAAGTTGTCGGCCGTCGCGAGGGGGTCGTTGAGCAGTTGGCCGCGGCCGACGCTGGCTCTCGCGCTGGCTTCCTCCAGATCACCCTTGGCATCCAGCCGGCCAAGGGCCGTTGTTTCGATACCGGTGGCAATCTCGTTGATGATTTGTTCGCCGAGCTTGCCAGCGTCCGCCAAAATGCCCGGCAACTTGCCTTTGGCTTGCTCAACAAAGTCATCGAGGGTGCCGATGATCGAGGCGTTCAGGTGACCGACCAGCACCTCGATCACGGAGGTGCTGAGCAACAACTTGCTGCTGGCTCTCATCTCCTGACGCACCAGAAACAGCGTCGGCCGCAGGGTCATGCGCGCTGCGGCCATCGACGGTGGCAACGGCAAGACGCCGATCAGATTGATGCCGAGGCTGGCCCACGTGAGCAAGTCGCGTTGCTTGGCGTCCGACAGGGTGACGATGTCACTCAGCGCATCGACCAGCGCCATGATGTTGCCGACCACCGGCAAGAAACCGGCGTAGTTCTTGATCCGATCAAGCGTAACCACACCATCGGTGGCGGATTGCAGCCAGGCATCGAAAGCCGCCGCACTGCTGGCGACGTCCTGAACGTCGATGGCATTGAGTGGAACGATGGCGGCTTGGGGCTCACGTTTTGCGACAGCAGTTTCAGTGGTCATCACGGCATCTCACCCGGCGACAAGGTCCGGGCTTTGCGGGCAAAAATTGAAGACCTCAATGAGCGGGCGAGAAAAAGCCGCCTCTCAGAGGTACGCATCAAAGTGAAAAAACGGGATTAGCTGACGACAGCGCCTTTCGGGCCACTGGCGATCAGTGCGGCGCCGCAGGCGGTTTTCATGCCGTCCAGTGCGATGGGTATGCCATCGACGGTGTAGGTGCTGCTGCCCTCGGCAATCGGGAAAACCCCTTTGCACAACGGGCAGCTGACCTTGTGCCCGACCCCGGCAATCGGCTTGCCGTTGAGGTCGGTGCGGGAGAAGGCTTCGAGGACTTTGCCACCGTGAGTGGTGGAGTCGCCCAAGCGAATTGCGTCTTTCATTGCGTCATTCCTTTGACCGAGGGTGGCTGGCTCGGCGAGCAACCCTGTCTTTCCTGCCTGCGTTCAGCACGCGTTAGTGCCGATTTGATATCAAAATCCGTGCCAGCCACTATATGGCCATTACGCGGCAAGGGTTTGCGCCGTGTGTCTGCGGGATAAATCGATTTTTGCTGTGGGAAACCGCGTCAAAGTGCGCAAGAAGTTGCGCAGTGCTGTGCAACTTCTTGCGCACTCGGCTACAGGGCCCGTGTGACGTTGGCTGCAGGCGATTGGCGGGCGCTTTTTCGAAGGCAGGTGCGCAAGAAGTTGCGCACTTGGGCGGCTGATCGATTTCTGACAAATCGATGGCGATTGCTTTGGCTTCATCGCGAACAGGGGAAGGCCGGCAGTGGATCTTCAGCAGGTTCGAGGTCTGTTTCGCGGTATCCTGCGCGTTCTGATTACGGACGCTTTTCCATGCTGGTGATTTCCAACAACGTGCATCTGCCGGATGCCGAGATCGAACTGACCGCCATCCGCGCGCAAGGCGCCGGTGGGCAGAACGTCAACAAGGTCTCCAGCGCCATGCACTTGCGCTTCGACATACCGGCCTCGTCGTTGCCCGAGTTCTATAAGGAGCGGTTGCTGGCGCTGCGTGACAGTCGCATCACCAGCGACGGCGTGTTGATCATCAAGGCCCAGCAATACCGCACGCAGGAAGCCAACCGCGCCGATGCGCTGGAGCGTCTGGTCGAGCTGATTCTCAGCGCCACCAAAGTCGAAAAGAAACGCCGTCCGACCAAGCCGACCCTCGGCTCAAAGAAGCGCCGACTCGAATCGAAAACCAAGCGCGGCAGTATCAAGGCCGGGCGCGGCAAGGTGGATTTCTAGTCTTCGCGATACTTGGCGGTGTGCTTGTACAGATACACGCTCAGTGCCAATCCGCTTAGCGAGGCGAGGGCGGCGAAGAGGAAAATCGAGGCAAAACCGAATCCCGCCGCAATCGCCCCGGCCAATGGCCCGGTGATCCCCAGCGACAAGTCGATGAACAGCGAGTAAGCACCGACGGCTGCGCCGCGACTGGAGGCCGGCACCAGATTCACCGCTTCCACACCCAGCGCCGGGAACACCAGCGAGAAACCAAACCCGCTCAACGCCGCACCGGCCAGCGCCCAATGTGCGTCCGGCGCCAGCCACAACAGCAGCAGACCAAGGGTTTCCACCGACAGACAGGCAATCGCCACGCGAAAGCCGCCGAGGCGGTTGATCAGGTTGCCGAACAGCAGGCGCGCACCAATGAAGCTGGCACCGAACAAACTCAGGCACAGCACGGCGTTGTCCCAATGCTGGGTCGCGTAATACAGGGTGATGAAGGTGGCGATGGTGCCGAAGCCGATCGAGCCCAGCGCCAGACCGCAGCCATGGGGAAACACCTTACCGAGCACATGCATGAACGGCAGGCGTTCGCCGGCGACAATCGGTGCCGGGGTTTTTGGCCAGGCGAGCAACAGGCCCAGCGCGGCGAGCAGGATGATGCTGACGCCCATGCTCCACAGACCCAATTGGCCGACCAGCCAAACGCCGAACGGGGCGCCGACCGCCAGTGCGCCGTAACTGGCGATGCCGTTCCAGGAAATCACCTTGGCGGTGTTTGCTGCGCCAACCCGGCCTATGCCCCAGCCAATCGAGCCGGAACCCACGAGGCTTTCAGCGCTGCCCAGCACCAGACGACCGATCAACAGACTGATCAGACTGAGCATCGGCAGGTTCGGTGTCCACGCCGAAATCAGCATGAACACACCGCTCAGGCCACACCCGGCGAGGCCAATCATCACCGCGCGTTTGCTGCCCTGGTTGTCGATGATCTTGCCGGCGTACGGACGGCTGAGCAGGGTGGCGAGGTATTGCACGCTGATCACCAGACCGGCGATCACCGCGCCAAAGCCTAGATCACTGTGCACATAGCCCGGCAACACCGCGAGCGGAATGCCGATGTTCAGGTAACCGATAAAGGTGAAGAGGACGATGGAGACGACTTGCAGCGTGACCGCCAGGGGGCGCTGGGGTTCTGGCATAGAGGATGACATGGGTAACGATCCACGGGAACGGCAGATTAGATAGGCTGCTTATGATACCGGCGCGGACGGATCTGGGGCGGGAAAAGTAAAACTATTTGCCGGGAGGCTACTTCAGGATTTGGCCGGGGCAACCAGTTGTGTGGTGACCAGCGCCGCCAGGGCATTTTCTTCGCTGCCGAAACGGGCGAGCAGGGCGGCTTGTTTCTCGGGCGAGAGACGGTTCCAGATCTCGATCATTTTCTCGGTGGCGCCGATCAGGACGGCAGCTTGGCTTTCGGAGAATTCGTCGGTCATGGCGGGCTCGGGGTTCAGGCAGTGTGGAAAGCGCATGTTAGCGCTTTCCACACGGTCTGTACGACGGGTCTTACTCTTCGTTGTCGGCCGGGCGGCTCTCAACGGCTTCTTTCGGCTCGGGTTGCCCCGCGCCGGCTTGTTGCGTGGTCGTCTGCTCAGGTACGTGCAGGCTTGGGAAGGGGAGATTAGGAATCTCGTGCATGGTTGCGCTCCTCGCTAAGTCTGTTGATAGATCTGGTAGATCCGCGCTTCTTGAAAGCCTGCGCAGGATACAGCAGGAAAAATGACAATCAGACTTTTAATTCAAATTAATGCGACAGATGGCCGCAGGGGAGGGCAAAAACGAAAGGTCACCACAAAACAAATGTAGGAGCTGCCGAAGGCTGCGATCTTTTGATCCCGCTTTAGAAGCAAGATCAAAAGATCGCAGCCTTCGGCAGCTCCTACAGGGGTACTGCGGTGTTTTGATTATTTGCAGACGCTGGCGATGGCTTCGGCCAACAGGGCGAGGCGGGTGGCGTCGATACCGGCGACGTTAGCCCGGCCCGAGCTGACCATGTACACACTGTGATGCTCGCGCAGTTGTTTCACTTGCTCCGGCGACAGCCCGGTGTAAGAGAACATCCCGCGTTGCACGCCAATGTGCGCAAAGCGTTCACGCAGGCCGTGCGGCTCCAGCGCTTCGACCAGACCGCTGCGCAGTTGCGCAATCCGCAGACGCATGGCTTCCACTTCATCGGCCCAACGGGCTTTCAGTTCTGGATCGGCGAGGATGGTCGCGACCACCGCCGCACCGTGATCCGGCGGCGTCGACCACAGGTTACGGGCGATGTTGGCCAGTTGGCTGCGGATGTCGACGAGCTTGTCGGCAGTTTTCGCGCAGACGATCAGCGCACCGGTTCGATCGCGGTACAGGCCGAAGTTCTTCGAGCAGGAACTGGTGATCAGCAGCTCGGGCACTTCTGCCGCGAACAAGCGGGTCGACCACGCATCCTGTTCCAGACCATCGCCAAAGCCCTGGTAGGCAAAGTCGATCAGCGGCAGCAGATTGCGCGCGCGCACCACATCGAGCACGCGCTGCCAGTCGTCATGGCTCAAGTCAAAACCGGTCGGGTTGTGGCAGCACGCGTGGAGCAGCACCACATCACCTTTCGGCACTTGGTTGAGCACCGCGAGCATGGCGTCGACGTCGAGGCGGTTGTCACTGCCCACGTATGGGTAGTGACTGACCTTGACCCCGGCCGCGGCGAAAATGGTTTCGTGGATCGGCCAGGTCGGGTTGCTCAGCCAAACGCCTTTGCCCGGCAGGCACTGGGCGATGAAGTCAGCCGCCAAACGCAGGGCACCGGTGCCGCCCGGGGTCTGGGTGGCGCCGGCACGTTGTCCGGCGATCAGCTTCGAGTCGGCGCCAAGCACCAGCTCGTTGATGACTTTGCCGAACAGCGGGTTGCCGTGGCCACCGATGTAGGTCTTGGTGTCCTGGCTTTCGACGAGGCGCGCTTCAGCGATTTTCACCGCTTCCGGGATCGGTGTCAGGCCCTGAGCGTCCTTGTAGACGCCAACGCCCAAGTCGAATTTGCGCGGGTTGCTGTCCTGCGCATACGCCTCCATCAAGCCGAGGATCGGGTCGCCGGGTACCCGGCCGATGGCGTCGAAATGCATTACTTGCGTCCTTCTGCAGTCTTGGCCACTTCGTCAGTGCGCGCGGCCATGATGAAGTCGTTGCGGTGCAGGCCTTTGATCGAGTGGCTCCACCAGGTCACGGTGACTTTGCCCCACTCGGTCAGCAGGCCCGGGTGATGACCTTCGGCCTCGGAGATTTCACCGACAGCGTTGGTGAACGCCAGCGCGTGCTTGAAGTTCTTGAACAGGAAGACCTTCTCCAGTTGCATGATGCTGTCGCGTACTTCGATGTTCCAGTCAGGGATCTGCTTGATCAGGATCGGCAGTTCTTCGTCGCTGACTTGTGGCGCATCGGCGCGGCAGGCTTCGCAGTGGGCTTGGTTCAAAGTCGACATGGTGTATTCCTGAAATCGAGTGTGTTTTTTTTATTAAAGCGTTGGAGCCGTCAATGCCGTCACGCTAAACCAAAGTGGCGGCGACTGACAGGCTCAATTGTCAGCAAAAGTCGCGGTTCACGCGGCTTTCGGTTTCGGCGGAAATTTCGGTGCGTGCAGACCTAGCTGCATGCCTTGGCGAACCATGGCCATGATGTCTTCATGGGCCACATCGAACAGACGCTTGAGGTTCGGCAGGACAAAGTACAGCGGTTGCAGGATGTCGATGCGATACGGCGTGCGCATGGCTTCGAGCGGATCGAACGCCTGATGCTCAGGCTCGTCCGACAGCGAATAAACGGTTTCTTTCGGTGAAGACAGAATGCCGCCGCCGTAGATGCGTTTGCCTTGTGGGGTGTCGACCAGACCAAACTCGATGGTCATCCAGTACAGACGCGCCAGATAAACGCGTTCTTCCTTGGTCGCCTGCAAGCCGAGCTTGCCGTAGGTGTGGGTGAATTCGGCGAAATACGGATTGGTCAGCAGCGGGCAGTGACCAAAGATCTCGTGGAAAATGTCCGGCTCTTGCAGGTAGTCCAGCTCTTCGCGGGTACGAATAAAGGTCGCGACCGGAAATTGCTTGCTGGCCAGCAGTTCAAAAAAGGTCTGGAAGGGGATCAGTGCCGGAACGCGGGCGACCTGCCAACCGGTGGTTTCGCCGAGCACTTTGTTGATCTCGCCGAGTTGCGGAATGCGGTCGTGGGGCAGACCGAGTTTTTCGATACCGTCCAGATACTCCTGGCAGGCACGCCCTTCAATCACTTTCAACTGGCGAGTGATCAGCGTGTTCCACACCGCGTGTTCTTCGGCGGGGTAGTCGATAAAACCTTGCGCATCGGGCTCGCGGGCCACGTATTGCGTCTGCTTCATACTGCTCTCCTGCTAGGGGAATTCGTTCTTGTTATGTCCAGCGATGGATTCAGAATTACCTGAGAGCGGGTTGATGTGCAGCAGGTTGAATGGCCTGTGCGTAGGAAATTTCTCTTTAATTCGTAAAGTTATCGTTACGGTTTGGCGGATATCTCGCGTTTGCAGTGATTCATGGGTTTGAAAAGGCGGTTGGCTGTCACATAATCTTGACAACTATCTGCGTGCCGCCACAGAAAAGTCTGGCGCGGTCCCCCTGTAGGAGTGAGCCTGCTCGCGATAGCGGTGTATCAGTCAGCATCAATATCAACTGACCCAAAGCCATCGCGAGCAGGCTCACTCCTACAGGTTCTTCATCGTTTATTCGGGCGATTTATATGCGCATCAAAGTCCACTGCCAGAACCGCATCGGCATCCTGCGCGACATTCTCAACCTGCTGGTGGCCTACGGCATCAACGTCGCGCGCGGTGAGGTCGGTGGCGAGCACGGCAATGCGATCTATCTGCATTGCCCGAACCTGATCAATATCCAGTTCCAGGCGCTTCGTCCAAAGTTCGAGGCGATCGCCGGGGTGTTTGGCGTCAAGCGGGTAGGGCTGATGCCCAGCGAACGACGGCACATGGAGTTGAATGCCTTGCTCGGCGCGCTGGAGTTTCCGGTGCTGTCGATCGACATGGGCGGATCGATCGTCGCTGCCAACCGCGCGGCCGCTCAGTTGCTCGGGGTGCGCGTCGATGAGGTGCCGGGTATTCCGCTGTCGCGTTACGCCGAAGATTTCGACTTGCCGGAACTGGTGCGCGCGAATAAATCGCGAATCAACGGCATGCGGGTCAAGGTTAAGGGCGACATCTTTCTGGCTGACATCGCGCCACTGCAATCAGAGCATGACGACAGCGAGGCCATGGCCGGCGCCGTGCTGACCTTGCACCGCGCCGACCGCGTAGGCGAGCGCATCTACAACGTGCGCAAGCAGGAGCTGCGTGGCTTCGACAGCATTTTCCAAAGTTCGAAAGTCATGGCCGCCGTGGTGCGTGAAGCGCGGCGTATGGCCCCGCTGGATGCGCCGCTATTGATTGAAGGCGAAACCGGCACCGGTAAGGAGTTGCTGGCGCGTGCCTGCCACCTCGCCAGTCCGCGCGGGCAGTCGCCGTTGATGGCGCTCAACTGCGCAGGCCTGCCTGAGTCGATGGCCGAGACCGAGCTGTTCGGTTATGGCCCGGGTGCATTCGAAGGCGCGCGCGCTGAGGGCAAGCTCGGTCTGTTGGAATTGACGGCGGGCGGCACATTGTTTCTCGACGGCGTCGGCGAAATGAGTCCGCGTCTTCAAGTGAAGTTACTGCGCTTTCTACAGGACGGTTGCTTCCGCCGGGTCGGCAGTGATGAGGAGGTTTATCTGGATGTGCGGGTGATCTGTGCCACCCAGGTGGACTTGTCCGAGCTGTGCGCACGCGGCGAGTTTCGCCAGGATTTGTATCACCGCTTGAACGTGCTCTCCCTGCACATCCCGCCGCTGCGCGAATGCCTCGACGGCTTGACCCCGCTGGTCGAACACTTTCTCGATCAGGCCAGTCGGCAGATCGGTTGCTCACTGCCAAAACTGGCGCCAGCGGCGATGGATCGACTCAGTCATTACCATTGGCCGGGTAACGTGCGGCAACTGGAGAACGTGCTGTTCCAGGCGGTTTCGCTGTGCGATGGCGGCACGGTGAAGGCAGAGCATATTCGGCTGCCGGATTACGGCGTGCGTCAGCCGCTTGGCGATTTCTCGCTGGAAGGTGGCTTGGACGAAATTGTCGGGCGCTTTGAGAAAGCGGTGCTGGAGCGGTTGTATTCCGAGCATCCGAGCAGTCGGCAGTTGGGTAAGCGGCTGGGGGTATCGCATACGACGATTGCCAACAAACTGCGTGAATACGAAGTCGGCAAAGATCCTGAAGCTTAAGAGCAAAAGATCGCAGCCTTCGGCAGCTCCTACAGGAGTACGTATTTCAAATGTAGGAGCTGCGGCACGCTGCGATCTTTTGAGCCTTTGCCGCGAAGCGGCATAACACCGCCGGTTTTTCGACTTCGATACATTTCAGATTTCCCCTCGCCATCCCTCAAGTCCTTTGTTTACCGGGCCTTTGTGCGCCAGAAAAAAGTTGGTCTGCAAATTGCTTATGGCTCAGCAGTACAGCGGTGGGCGGCAAACGTCCGGCATGCAGAGGAAAGAGTGTGGACAAGTACCTTTATGTGGCAATGACCGGCGCCAGCCAGAACGCACTGGCGCAGAAGGCTCATGCCAACAACCTGGCGAACATCTCCACCAACGGTTTTCAGCGCGACCTGGAGCAGGCGCGTTCGATGCCGGTATTTGGTGACAGCTTTCCGGCGCGTGCGTTTGCCATGAGCGAACGGCCCGCCACCGACTTCACTCCGGGTTCGCTGGTACAGACCGGCCGTGACCTGGACGTCGCGGTGACCGGCAACGGTTTCATTGCCGTGCAGAACCCTAACGGTGGCGAAAGCTACGTGCGTACCGGCAGCCTCAACGTCGACGCCCTCGGCGTGCTGCGTGCCGGCAACGGCATGCCGGTGATCGGCAATGGCGGCCCGATCGCCGTGCCGCCCGAGCAGCAGATCGAAGTCGGTGAAGACGGCACCATCAGTATTCGTGCGATGGGCGAAGGCCCGCGCGTCATGGCGGAAGTTGACCGGATCAAACTGGTCAACCCGGACATCAAGAACATGAACAAGGGCCTCGACGGCTCGATCTACACCAAGGACGGCCAGCCGGCGCAGGCCGATGCCAACGTCAAACTGGTGTCGGGTTTCCTTGAGTCGAGCAACGTCAACGCCGTCGAAGAGATGACCTCGGTGCTGGCCTTGGCCAAGCAGTTCGAGTTGCACGTCAAGATGATGAACACCGCCAAAGACGACGACCAGGCCATGGCTCGGGTCTTGCAGATCAGCTAATTATCAGAACGTCGCGCCGAAAAACAGGCGCACGAGGAGAATCGAATGCTTCCGGCTCTATGGGTTGCCAAAACCGGTCTGTCCGCCCAGGACACCAACCTGACCACCATTTCCAACAACCTGGCGAACGTGTCGACCACGGGTTTCAAACGTGATCGCGCCGAGTTCCAGGACTTGCTCTATCAGATCAAACGCCAGCCAGGCGCCCAGTCGACCCAGGACAGCGAACTGCCGTCGGGTCTGCAACTGGGTACCGGTGTGCGCATCGTCGGCACCCAGAAAAACTTCACCGCCGGTAGCCTGCAAACCACCGAGCAGCCGCTGGACATGGCCATCGACGGTCGCGGTTTCTTCCAGATTCTGCAGCCGGACGGCACCACGTCCTACACCCGTGACGGTACCTTCCACCTCGATTCCAACGGCCAGATCGTTAACGCCAGCGGTTTCGCTCTGGAACCGGCGATCGTCATTCCGAACGATGCCCAGACCTTCACCGTCGGCCGTGACGGCACGGTGTCCATCACGGTTGCTGGCAATGCTGCGTCTCAGGTGATCGGCAATCTGCAAACCGCCGACTTCATCAACCCGGCCGGTCTGCAAGCCGTGGGCAACAACCTGTTCCTGGAAACCGCCGCTTCCGGCGCGCCGCAAGTCGGCACCCCGGGTCTGGCCGGTTTCGGTACCACCCTGCAGAACACCCTGGAAACCTCCAACGTCAGCACTGTTGAAGAGATGGTCAACATGATCACCACTCAGCGCGCTTACGAGATGAACTCCAAGGTGATCTCCACCGCTGACCAGATGCTCTCGTTCGTAACGCAGAATCTGTAATCAAGTCTATGAGGCGGCCATGAGGTCGCCTGCAACACCGTGAGGTAGGGTCATGAATCGCTTTGTATCTGTTCTGGCATTGAGTGGGGTCGTCTCGCTCGCGGGCTGCGTCGCCCCGACGCCCAAGCCCAATGACCCTTATTACGCCCCGGTGTTGCCGCGCACGCCGTTGCCGGCTGCGGCCAATAACGGCTCGATCTATCAGGCCGGTTTCGAGCAGAACCTGTACAGCGACCGCAAGGCTTTCCGGGTCGGTGACATCATCACCATCACCCTGAACGAGCGCACGCAGGCGAGCAAGAACGCCAACTCGCAGATGGACAAGAACAGCGACAACAAGGTCGGTCTGACCTCGTTGTTCGGTTCCAGCCTGACCACCAACAACCCGATCGGGGGCAACGACCTGAGTCTGAACGCCGGCTACAGTGCCGACCGCTCGACCAAGGGCGACGCCAAGTCCGGGCAGAGCAACAGCCTGACCGGTTCGATCACCGTGACCGTCGCTGACGTGCTGCCCAACGGCATCATCGCCGTGCGTGGCGAGAAGTGGCTGACGCTCAATACCGGTGACGAACTGGTGCGCATCGCCGGCCTGGTGCGTGCCGATGACATCGCCACGGACAACACCGTGTCGTCGACCCGGGTCGCCGATGCACGCATCACCTACTCGGGTACCGGCGCATTTGCCGATACGAGTCAGCCAGGCTGGTTCGACCGTTTCTTCCTCAGCCCGCTGTTCCCTTTCTAGGTGGCGACTTTGAATTTCAAGAGCCTCATGCTGGCTGCGGCGCTGATGTCCGCAGCCTTTGCTGCCCACGCCGAGCGGCTGAAAGATATCGCCAGCATTTCCGGCGTGCGTTCCAACCAGTTGATCGGTTACGGCCTGGTGGTCGGGCTTAACGGCACCGGCGACCAGACGACGCAGACCCCGTTCACCCTGCAGACCTTCAACAACATGCTCTCGCAGTTCGGCATCAAGGTGCCGCCGGGATCGGGCAACGTGCAGTTGAAGAACGTCGCGGCAGTGTCGATCAGTGCTGACTTGCCGGCGTTCGCCAAGCCAGGTCAGCAGGTCGACATCACGGTGTCCTCGATCGGTAACTCCAAGAGCCTGCGCGGCGGCACGCTGTTGCTGACCCCGCTCAAGGGTATCGACGGCAACGTCTACGCGGTCGCTCAGGGCAACCTGGTGGTTGGCGGTTTCGACGCCGAAGGCCGTGACGGATCGAAGATCACCGTCAACGTTCCGTCGGCCGGTCGCATCCCTGGCGGTGCCTCGGTGGAGCGTTCAGTACCGAGTGGTTTCAACCAGGGCAACAGCCTGACGCTGAACCTCAACCGTTCCGACTTCACCACCGCCAAACGTATCGTCGACAAGATCAACGACATGCTCGGCCCTGGCGTTGCGCAAGCCATCGACGGTGGTTCGATCCGCGTCACCGCACCGCTCGATCCAAGCCAGCGCGTCGACTACCTGTCGATCCTGGAAAACCTCGAAGTCGACCCGGGTCAAGCAGTTGCGAAAGTCATCATCAACTCGCGTACCGGCACCATCGTCATCGGCCAGAACGTGAAAGTGTCGCCAGCCGCCGTGACCCACGGCAGCCTGACCGTGACCATCACCGAAGACCCGATCGTCAGCCAGCCGGGCCCGTTGTCCAACGGCCAGACCGCTGTCGTGCCGCGCTCGCGGGTGAATGCCGAGCAGGAAGCCAAGCCGATGTTCAAGTTCGGCCCTGGCACCACTCTCGACGAGATCGTCCGTGCGGTGAATCAGGTCGGCGCGGCACCGGGTGACTTGATGGCGATCCTCGAAGCCTTGAAGCAGGCCGGCGCGTTGCAAGCCGACCTGATCGTGATCTGAGGCCGACCCTTATGGATATGCGCAAAAGCGGTCTGGTCAGCAGCAGCGATTCGGGTTCCTACTCGGACCTTAATCGCCTGAACCAGCTCAAGGTCGGCGACAAGAACAGCGATGCGAACCTGCGCAAAGTGGCGCAGGAATTCGAATCGCTGTTCCTCGGCGAAATGCTTAAGTCGATGCGCTCGGCGACCAACGCCTTGGGTGAAGACAATCCGCTCAACACGCCAGCGGCCAAGCAGTATCAGGAAATGTACGACCAGCAATTGGCCGTTTCCATGTCCCGCGAGGGTGGTGGTATCGGTCTGGCCGACGTGCTGATGCGCCAGATGTCGAAGAACAAACCGCTGGCACCGGGTGAGGCTGCGGCCGCGTCCGCCGCCAAGCAGGAAGAGGCCAAGGCGAAAGCTGCGGCCGTGGTCACACCGGTTGCCGCTGGCACCGTTGCCACCAACGGCCCGTTGTCGCGACTCAATGGCGAGCGTCCGTTGTGGGCATCGCGTTCGGTGAGCGCACCGAACACGCAGCTGGCTCATCGCAACGACATGGAATTGATCAATCAGCGTCGTCTGGCCTTGCCACCGAAACTGGCCGATCGTTTGCTCGCCGGGCTGGTACCGTCGGCGACGCCGGCAGCCGCCACGCAATTGCCGCAGCGCGCGACCACAGCGGCCACCACCGGCGCCGGCCCGCTGTACAACGGCGACTGGCTGGCGCGCGCCGAGGGCGAAAAGGCCTCTGGCGGGCAGATGCAGGTCTACGGTCGTGCCATGGCGCAGATTCCGCTGGCGCCGGCCAAGAAAGCCTTCAGTTCCGCCGACGAATTCGTCAACACCATGCTGCCGATGGCCAAGGAAGCGGCTGACCGTATCGGCGTCGATCCGCGTTATCTGGTGGCGCAAGCGGCGCTGGAAACCGGTTGGGGCAAGTCGGTCATGCGTGCCCAGGATGGCAGTAGCAGCCACAACCTGTTCGGCATCAAGGCGAGCAGCAACTGGAAGGGCGATTCGGCCCGCGCGATCACCAGCGAGTTCCGCGATGGCGCGATGGTCAAGGAGACGGCCGAGTTCCGTTCCTACGCCTCGTACAAGGACAGCTTCCACGATCTGGTGACTTTGCTGCAGAGCAATAATCGCTATCAAGATGTGCTGAAGTCTGCCGATAACCCAGAACAGTTTGTACGCGAGTTGCAAAAGGCCGGTTACGCCACCGACCCTAACTACGCAAGCAAGATTTCGCAGATAGCCAAGCAGATGAACAGTTTCCAAAACTACGCTGCGGCGGGTGTATCCACCACGCCTTTATAAGGCACAAGGTATAAGGTCTGAACCATGAGTTTGCTCAATATCGGGATGTCGGGACTGTCGGCCAGCCAGTCCTCTTTGGCTACGACAGGCAACAACATTGCCAACGTCGACACCGCCGGTTATTCACGTCAGCAAACCGTGCAGGGCACCAAATCCTCGCAGCAGTTCGGCACCGTGTTCATCGGTACGGGCACCACCCTGGCTGACGTGCGCCGGGTGTACAACTCGTACCTGGAAAGCCAACTGCACACCGCTACTTCGCTCGACAGTGAATCGGCTGCTTATCTGGCGCAGGCCACACCGCTGGACTCGATGCTGTCGGACACCAATACCGGCCTGACCGGCGTGCTGCAGAAATTCTTCACCACCATGCAGGGCGTCTCGACGTCGGCGACCGATGACACCTCCCGTCAATCGGTGCTGACCGGTGCGCAGGCGCTGACCAGTCGCTTCAATACCATCGCCAAACAGCTCAACGACCAGAACACCACCATCAATGGCAGCCTCGGCGACATGACGTCCCAGGTGAACAAGCTGGCCACGGCGATTGCCAACCTGAACCAGAAGATCGGCGAGATCTCCACCAGCGGTGGTGCGCCGAACGACCTGCTCGACAGCCGTAACGAAGCGGTACGCCAGCTCTCCGAACTGACCGGTGCACAGGTCGTCGAGCGTGGCACCAGTTTCGACGTCTACGTCGGCAGCGGTCAGCCGCTGGTGATCGGCAACACCACCAACACGCTGAGCATGGTCGCGAGCAAAGACGATCCGTCGCGCATGGCCATCCAGATGGATCGCGGTTCGAGCACCATCGACATCACCTCGGCGATGAGCGGTGGCGAAATCGGTGGTCTGCTGACCTATCGCAAAGAAGTCCTCGACCCGTCGCTCAACGAACTGGGGCGTGTGGCACTGGTGATCGCTGATCAGGTCAACAGTCAGCAAGCCCAGGGCATCGACAAGAACGGTGACTTCGGCGCGGCAATTTTCAACAACATCAACAGTGCCGCGCTGGTCAGTTCGCGCAGCATCGCGCAGTCGGGCAACAGCACCGGTTCGGGTAACCTCGATGTCACCATCAAGGACACCGGCAAGCTGACCACCAGCGATTATCAAGTGACGTTCACCAGCGCCACTGACTACACGGTCAAGCGCTCCGACGGCACCGACCTGGGCGCCTTCAGCACCACAACCAATCCGCCGCCAGTGATCGACGGTTTCACCCTTGCACTCAAGGGTGGTGCGTTGAGCGCCGGTGACAGCTTCAAAATCACCCCGACCCGCAATGCGGCCGCGAGCATCCAGACGGTGCTTACCGATCCGAAGAAAATCGCTGCGGCCGGTCCGTTGACCGGTGTGGCCAGCGCCAACGGTCTGGGCACTTTCACCCAGCCGACGCTGACCAGCAAGATCGATATCTACAACCCGACTGCCCAGGCTGACATGCAGGCGGCGCTGAAGAATTCGACGCCGGTGAAACTGGTGTTTGGTGCGGTTACCGGGGGCAGCCAGTCTTACACTTTCGTGGATGCCAAGGGCGGCCTCATCAGCAGCGGCACTATCGTTCCCGGTCAATCGAACGCGCTGGAACTTAAAGTCGGCATCGTCGATGCCAGCGGCAACCCGGTGCTGGACACCAGTGTTACGCCGAACGTACAGAAAACCTTCTCCGTGCAGACCACCGTTGGCGGCACGCCGAAGCCTGGCGAAACCTTCACCATGAACCTGACCGGTGCGGCGTCCTCGGACAACCGCAACGCGCAATCGCTGGTCGCCCTGCAAACGGCGCAGACCGTCGATACCGGTTCGGCGAGCAAGGGCATCAGCCTGACTGACGCTTATAACAAGCTGGTGACCAACGTCGGTACCAAGACCGCTCAAGGCAAGTCCGACAGCGCCGCGACCACGGCGATTCTGGATAACGCCAAAGGCGCGCGCGATTCGCTGTCCGGGGTCAACCTGGATGAGGAAACCGGCAACCTGGTCAAATATCAGCAGTACTACACAGCGTCTTCGCAGATCATCAAAGCTGCGCAGGAAACTTTCGCCACGCTGATCAACAGCCTTTAAGGAGTCGTAATTCATGCGCATTTCCACCGCCCAGTATTACGGCACGCAAGCGTCGGACTATCAGCGTAACTTCAACAAGGCTGTCGCCACCGCCAGTGAGGCGAGCAGCCTGCAGCGCATCACCAATGCGTCCGATGATCCGATCGGCGCCGGTCGTTTGCTGCAACTGGGCCAGCAGGCCGCGCTGCTGGATCAGTACGGCACTAACGTCAACAGCGCCAAGAGTGCGTTGAACGTGCAGGAATCCACGCTGGATGCCATCACCACAGCGTTGGGTCGTGCCAAAGAGCTGGCCCTGGCCGCGAACAACGGCACCGCCACCGACAAGGATCGCCAGGCTTACGCCTCGGAACTGGGCGAGATCCAGCAACAAGTGCTGGGCCTGATGAACGCCAAGGATGCCAACGGCAATTACCTGTTCTCCGGTTCGAAAACCGATACCGCGCCGTACTCGAAGAATGCCGACGGCACCTTCTCTTACAACGGTGACCAGACCACGATCAATCTGGACATCGGCGATGGGATGACCGTTGGTACCAATACCACCGGTTGGGATGCGTTCCAGCAAACCATCAACACCGGTCGCACCAACACCCAGATGACCGCTCCGGCGGTGGATGACGGTCGTGTAGTGCTGTCCAACGGTACCGTTGGCACCGCTGCAACCTACGATGCCAAGTTTACTGCCGGCCAGCCTTACACCGTGGCTTTCGTCAGCAGCACCCAGCTGAAAATCACCGATGCCCTAGGCAACGACGTGACCGCTGAGGCGAGCCAGAACGGCTTGGTCAGCAACAGCAGCGGCGCCAACCAGACCGTCAGCTTCCGTGGCGTCGACATGAAGCTGAACATCAACCTGAAGGCCGGCGACACCAACCCGGATGCCGTGATTGCCGGGCACAGCTTCCAGCTGTCGACTTCGCCGGACTCGTTCACCACCACGCGCAACCCGGGCAACCCGTCGACGACCGTCATCACCGGTTCCAGCATCACCAACCAGGCGGCCTACACCGCAGCATTCCCGCAGGGTGGCGCGGTTCTCAAGTTCACCAGCGCGACGGCTTTCGATCTGTACGCGGCGCCGGTCACGGCTGACAGCAAGCCGGTATCGTCGGGCACTGTGGCCGGTGGTAACGCGACAGCAGCGGGTGTGACCTTCGCCTTGGGCGGCACGCCGGCGGCGGGCGATCAGTTCTCGATCCAGCCGAACAATCACCAGACCCAGAACGTGCTCGACACCCTGGGCCAGATGATCACGGCGCTGAACACCCCAGTCGATGGTGATGCGGTCGCCAAGCAGAAGCTGCAGGGCGCCATGGAGGCGGGCCTGGGCAACCTCGACGCCGCAGCCAACCAGATTGGCACTTCCGTCACCACCATTGGTGCGCGCGGCCAGTCGCTGGACATGCAGACCATCACCAACTCGAGCCTGAGCACGGCGAACTCCACGACCCAAGGCTCGATCCGTGATTCGGATCCGGCCGAAGTCATGACTCGCCTGACCTTGCAGCAAACCATGCTGCAGGCCGCGCAACTGGCGTTCAGCAAGATCAGTCAGTTGGGTCTGTTCAACAAGATCTGACGGTTGGCGGGCGCGTGAGCGCCCGTTTGCCCTGTCCCTCAGTTAATGTTTTTTAGCGGTATCAGGGCTCGCTTTTCCGAGCAGGCTCGTACCGCCTGTGAGCCCGCCGTGAATTCACTCCCCCTCGTCAGCATTGCCATTCCCGCCTTCAATCCGCGCTTTTTCGAGCGGACGTTGAACAGTGCCGTGAGCCAGAACTACGGCAATCTCGACATCATTGTGTGCGATGACAGTCGTGGCGACGAGATCGAAGACATCGTCAAGTCGGTCATGGAGCAGACGGGGGCGGTGGTGCGTTACGTGCGCAATCCACGTACGTTGGGGCTGGTCGGTAACCTGAAGGTCTGCCTTGAGCAGTCCCGGGGCGAGTTCATCAAGTTCCTGTGTGACGATGACTTGCTCTATTCGGCGTGTATCGAACAGCAAGCCCATGAGATGCGCCGTGAGGAAGTCAGTCTGGTGGTGGCGCAGCGGCTGCTGTGGGATGCCAACGACATCATCCTGCCGGCACGTCTGGAAAACAGCTCGTTGTCGCCGGCCAGTGGCTTGCTCAAGGGCGACGATGTACTGAGCATCTTTGAGAAGTTTCCGGTCAACGTGCTCGGCGGTTTCAGCAGCGCAATGTTCCGGCGCGCGGATGTCGCCGGACTGTTGCCGGCCCTGACCGAAGACGCTGCCTGCTTCGTCGCGACCCTGGATTTTGCCTTGTATGTCTGCCTGCTGCGGCGCGGCAACCTGGTGGTCTCCAACAATGTGCTGAGTGCCGAGCGTCTTTACCCCGAGCGTCTGAGCGCGCAGCAACCGATGAAAGACGCGGCGGAGATCGAGCGCGAGTGGATCTCGCAAATGCTCAAGGTCCGCAGCGGCGAGTCGGCGCCGGCGTCGGGCTGGGTTCGTTATGTGCCGTTGACCAAGGCTGACGAGTCGCCTCGGGTCTGGGAAGAGCTGCCGCTGAGCCGCACCCTCGGCGCCAAGCAGAGCCGTCAGGAGCTGGGGGTCGGTGTCGACAGCTTCAGTTTCGGCGAACTCTATGCGCAGTGGCTGGCAGTTCGCGTGCTGACCGAGGCGCAGCGCCAATGGCTGCCGGAAACCCTCGCGGGCTGGCCGCATCAGCCGCGCATCGTACCGATCATCATTGATGCCCAAGGCAGTCGCGATGGCCTGGAGCGCACCCTTGAGGCACTCGCCGCTCAGGATTATCCGCCGGAGCTGGTGCTGGTTTTGTCTGCGGCGTGCACCGAAGCGCAGCTGGATGGTCGGGTGTTCCACATGCCGTTGCAGGATGACGGCCTGGAGCAGATCAACACGTTGCTGCCGCAACTGGACGGCGCCGACTGGTTCTATCTGCTGCAGTCGGGTGATTGCCCGGTGGCAGCGGCGCTGCTGGTGATGGCCGATCGCATTGCGCACTCAAGTGCGCTGACGTGCCTGTACAGCGACGAAGGCAGCCTACGCGATGGCGAGTCGGCCGAGCCTGCGTTCAAGCCGGATTTCAACCTCGACCTTATGCGCAGTTACCCCTACGTCGGGCGTGCCCTGGCGTTCCAGCGCGAACGGTTTCTGGCGCTCGGCGGTTTTGCCTCGACGTTCGCTGAACTGGCGCCCCACGATGTGCTGTGGCGTATGGTTGAAAGCGATGGCCTGCAAGTGGTCGGGCACATTGCTGAAGTGTTGCTGGAGTCGAAATTCGACCTGTCGCAATGGCTCACTGATCCTGGCGTTGCGCAGCAAAGCCCGCGCATTCTCGAAGCGCATCTGCAACGTCTCGGCATCGCTCACGAAATCCGCGACGGTAACAGCGGGCTGCTCAATCGTGTCGACTATCACCATGCCCGGCGCCCATTGGTGTCGGTGGTCATTGTCACGCAGGACCAGACTGCCGCGTTGCAGCGCTGCGTCGAGACACTGCTGGAGAAGACCGCCTACACCGAGTACGAATTGCTCTTGGTCGATAACGGCTGCAAAAGCGCCGAAGCGTTGGCGTGGCTGGACGGTATGGCACAAATGGGCAGCGAGCGGATTCGCGTGCTGAGCTATCCGCAAAAGGGCAACGCGGCAGCGGTGCACAACTTTGCCGTTAGCCAGGCGCGCGGTGAGTATGTGTTGATGCTCAATGCCTTTGCGGTGATCACCCAGAGCGATTGGCTCGACGAACTGCTCAATCATGCGCAGCGTCCTGAGGTCGGCGTGGTCGGCGCCAAGCTGTTCAACCCGGACGGAGGCGTGCTGCACGCGGGGCTGATTCTTGGCTTGAACGGGCCGGTCGGGTTGCCGTTCTATGGCCAGCCGGTGCAGTCGGAAGGGTACATGCACCGCCTGCAAGCGGTGCATGACCTGAGTGCCGTCGGCGGCGATTGCCTGATGATTCGCAAGTCGGTGTTCGAAGCCGCCGGCGGGCTGGACGAGCAGGACTTCAAGCAAACGCTCAATGTCGTGGACCTGTGTCTGCGTGTTGGCCGCGACGGTTATCTGGTGGTGTTGAACCCCCATGCCGTGCTGGCCGTGGGGGCGCGGCCGAATGCCGTGGCGACGCCTGAGGAAGAAGCGCAGCACCTTGAGGAGAGGGACACGTTTTACCAGCGCTGGCTGCCGCTGGTGGCGCGCGACCCGGCCTACAACGTCAACCTGACGTTGCAGGGCGTGGGCGCCACCAACTTCAGTCTGGAGCCGGGCCTGCGCACTGGCTGGAGTGCATTCTCCAAGGCACAGTTGCCCAACCTGCTAGTGGTGCCGATCAACGCTTCGGCCATCGGCCATTACCGCATGAGCCAGCCGATGATCGAGCTGGAAGCGGCCAACCGGGCAGAAGGGCGCATTTGCTACGGCTTGCCGTCGATCATCGATATCGAGCGTCAGTCACCCGACGTGATCGTCCTGCAAGGGCGCTACTCGGAGCACGCCATCGATGAAATTCCACCGCTGAAGAAATACTTCAATGCTCGGCGGATCTTCGAACTCGACGACTATGTCATCGACGTTCCTCACCGCAACGCGCACATCCGCAACATGCCGAGCAAGCAGGACATGGAGCGCATGGTGCGGCGTGCGATCGGGCTGTGCGATCGCGCGGTCGTATCCACCGCGCCGCTGGCCAACGTGCTGTCGGACATGCACCACGACATTCGTGTGGTGCCGAACATGCTGGCCAAGGACTTGTGGGGCCATCTGCGCAGCCAGCGTCGGACCTCGAAGAAACCACGGGTCGGCTGGGGCGGCGGCACCAGTCACCACGGTGATCTGGCGGTGATCGCCGAGGTCGTTCGTGAACTGGCCAATGAAGTCGACTGGGTGTTCTTCGGCATGTGCCCGGATGACCTGCGTCCCTACATGCATGAGTTCCATGGCGTCATCGGCCTGGACGTGTACCCGGCGAAACTGGCCAGCCTCAACCTCGATCTGGCGTTGGCGCCGCTGGAATTCCATATCTTCAACGACTGCAAGAGCAACTTGCGGCTGCTGGAATACGGCGCCTGCGGCTACCCGGTGATCTGCACCGACACCGAGGCCTATCGCGGTTACTTGCCGTGCACCCGGATCAAGACCAACTCCACGGATGAATGGCTGCAAGCGATCCGCATGCACCTGGCGGATCCGGATGCCAGTTATCGCATGGGCGATGAATTGCGTGAGGTGGTGCTGCGCGATTACGTGTTGCGTGGCGATAACCTGCGCTACTGGGAATACGGCTGGTTGGCCGATTGATCGAGCCAGGCGTGATCTAAAGAAAACAGGCGACTTTGACAGTCGCCTGTTTTTTTTGCCTTTGAAAATCGTCTTCGCATCAGTTTCGATACAAATTTTTGCCGAAGCTCAAGCTTCGCGTCTTTGCAGTCGATAGCTCTTTATTCGTTTACTCATCATCCGGCAGGGATTGCACGCTTGAGCGGTCTCTCTCTCTCTGCCGACCGACCGCTTTCAACAACAACGCAAGGAAGACGCAAATGTCAGTAGTAAATGGAACGAGTGAAGCGGATGTCCTGTTGGGCACCGACGGCAATGACTGGATGTGGGGCGGCGATGGCGCCGATCATTTCGTCGGTGGCGAGGGTTACGATACCGTCAGCTACAGCGACAGCCTTGAGGGCGTGAGAGTCGCAGACTTCGCCAACTACGACGGCCTGACCATTGCCTACGGTGACACCTTCACCGGCATTGAAGCGCTGCAGGGTTCGGGCTTTGATGATGTGATTTATCGTCATAAAGACTTTATGAACATCGACGGTGCTGACGGCCATGACACCGTGAGTTATCGCTACGCTTTCGATCCGGTCAACATTTTGATCGGCGGCGGCGTCAACGCTGCGGGCGACACACTGATTAATGTGGAAGAGGTTATTGGTTCCACCGATGCCGACCACTTCACCGTGAACACCAGTGGTGTGGTCGTCGCTGGCGGTGGCGGTGACGATGTCTACACGATCAACAGCGCCGGCGTGACCATCGAGGAAATCGAAGGCTACAGGGGCGGTACCGATCATGTGTTCACCAGCCTGTCCGAGTTGAGACTGAGCGCGCTCGTTGAAAACCTGACCTATACCGGCAGCGCTGACTTCGTCGGTTACGGCAATGACGAGAACAACACCATCGTCTCGGGTGCCGGCAATGATGTGCTGTTGGGTGGTGCGGGTGCCGATAACTTTGAGGGTGGCGCCGGTATCGACATCGTCAGCTACGACGACAGTACCGAAGGCTTGAGCGCTTCACTGAAATGGGGCGTGCAGAGTGGTATTGCGTTCCACGACGTTTACATCGATATCGAAGGCCTGCGCGGCAGTCAGTTCAATGACGTTATGGAAGGCGATTGGGGCGATAACATTCTTGAAGGCAGCGCGGGCGACGACCAGATTCAGGGGGGCGATGGCAACGATCACATTTATGGTGGGCTGGCCTCTGGTCTCGATGTCGGCGGTCAGTCCGATAGCCTGTCGGGTGGCGCTGGTGATGACGTTATCGTTGGTGCGGTCAATGATCTGTTCACCTGGGCCAGTGGTGACGATGGCAATGACAGCATCACGCTGGGGCGAGGGTTTGCTTTCGGCGGCGCGGGTAATGACGTGCTGACCGGCACTGGCAGCGACTACATGCTGCAGGGCGATGGCGGCAATGATGTGTTGATTCTCAACCTTGCCGGTCAGTCGAATTCCGGCGGCAGTGCGTATGGCGGGCAGGGCGATGACAGCTACGTGGTGAATACGTCTGGCCTGGTGACAATCAAGGATGAGGGGCTGGATATCAATGACACGCTGATCCTGAATACGATCGCCAATGCCAGTCAGTTGAGTGTGACCCGTATTGGCAACGATGCTTATCTGCACAGTGCCAATGACGGTAGCAGTGGTGTGCCGGATAACGGCGTGAAACTGGCGGATTGGTATGCCGGGTTCAACACCATCGAGCACCTTCAGACTGCCGATGGTCAGGCGTTTGAAGTGCCGGTGAGTGGTGATGAGTTTGCCATGTTTGGGTAGTCGTTTGCATTGTTGATCTGGGTTGTCTGGGGCTTGGCGGCCTTTGGGCCGACCATGCTCTTGGGGTTTTGGGGGGTGTATCCGTTGCTGCGGGTGTTGCTGATTAGGGTTCCGCCCTTACGGCGGGTCACTTTTTCCAGACGCCGAAAAAGTAACCAAAAAGGCTTGCTCCTGCGTGCGGCCCGCTCGCTGGGGCTCGGGGTTCCTTCGCTCCGGGATCGATCCGGGCGCAGCGCCTACGGTTTGCTTCGCTGCACCTCCTCTCGCTGTGTTTGGCTTCGCCAAACGGTCGCTGCGCTCCCACGCCCGGATCAATCCCTCCACTCAGCCTTCCGACGTCGCCCTACAGATCAAAAGCCGCAGCCGAGCTAACGCTCATCCTGTTGAGTGGTGAGGGGCGGGTGTTCCGCTTTGGTTTTGCGGTGGGGCTGCCCCTCACCCCAGCCCTCTCCCGAGGGAGAGGGAGCCGATTTGTGGGCCTTTCAAAATCTGAGTTCAACGCGGAATTGCACGTCGGCGTAACTCTCCCAGACACCTCGATCAGTCCCCTCTCCCTTTGGGAGAGGGTTAGGGTGAGGGGCTTTTGATCTGTTTCAGAATCTGAGTTCGACTCGATATTTCACGTCGGCGTAGTTTTCCCAAACACCTCGTTCAGTCCCCTCTCCTTACGGGCGGTCCGACGTTTCGGGAGGGCTAGGTTGAGGGGCTTTTGATCTGTTTCAGAATCTGAGTTCAACGCGGAATTGCACGTCGGCGTAACTCTCCCAGACACCTCGATCAGTCCCCTCTCCCTTTGGGAGAGGGTTAGGGTGAGGGGCTTGTGGAGCTGGCGCGTTTCCTGCAAGTCCCCTGTAAATCGCCATAAAACGAGCGCTCGCGGTCACTCCAGCGGCGCCCGGAGCGGCAAAAGGTTTAGCCAGACGGCCCGCAGCGCTCAACAAAGCCATGCGCAGCCCGCTGAAGAACAAGAGGGGAGACGATGAAGGCAGTTATTTTGGCGGGTGGCCTCGGCACGCGCATCAGTGAAGAGTCGCACCTCAAGCCCAAGCCAATGATCGAGATCGGTGGCAAGCCAATTCTCTGGCACATCATGAAGCAGTATTCCGCCCACGGAATTCACGACTTCGTGATCTGCCTTGGCTATAAGGGCTATGCGATCAAGGATTTCTTCGCCAACTACTTTCTGCACACCTCTGACGTCACCTTCAACATGCGCGAAAACCGCATGGATGTGCACCAGAACTACAGCGAACCGTGGAGCGTCACCCTCATCGACACTGGTGAAGAAACCATGACGGGTGGCCGTCTGCTGCGCGCCAGCCGTTACCTCAAGGATGAAGAGGCGTTCTGCTTCACCTACGGCGACGGCGTTTCCGATATCAACATTGCGCAACTTGTGGATTTCCATAAAGGCCACGGCCGTCTCGCGACCGTCACTGCCGTGCAACCGCCGGGTCGTTACGGCGCGCTTGAGCGTCAAGGCGATCAAGTGCTGGGTTTTACCGAAAAACCTCGCGGTGACGGTGGCTGGATCAACGGTGGCTTTTTCGTACTGTCGCCCAAAGTGCTGCCGTACATCGCCGATGACGCGACCACTTGGGAAGCCGAACCCTTGGCGCGTCTGGCCGCGGACGAACAACTGAAAGCCTTCGAACACGAAGGTTTCTGGCATCCGATGGACACCCTGCGCGACAAGAACCATCTCGAAGCGCTGTGGCAGAGCGGGGAGGCCCCATGGAAGCAATGGGCCTGAGTGCGGATTTCTGGCGCGGCAAACGCGTTCTCGTCACCGGACATACCGGTTTCAAAGGCAGTTGGCTGACCCTGTGGCTGCAAAGCCTCGGCGCGCAAGTCAGCGGCTTTTCTCTGGATCCGTCGACTGAACCGAGCCTGTTCGAACTGGCGCGCGTGCATGAAGGCATCAACGATCAGCGCGGTGATCTGCGTGATCTTGGCGCTCTGCTGGAAATCATCGCCGACACCGAGCCGGAAATCGTTCTGCACCTGGCCGCGCAGCCGTTGGTGCGCGAAGGCTATCGCGACCCGCTTGGCACTTACTCCAGCAACGTCATGGGTACGCTGAACCTGCTCGAAGCGATTCGTCAGGTCGGTTGCGTGCGCGCTTGCGTGCTGGTCACCACTGACAAGGTCTACGCCAACAAGGAATGGCTGTGGCCGTACCGCGAAGACGAAGCCCTCGGTGGTCACGACCCTTACAGCAGCAGCAAGGCCTGCTGTGAACTGCTCACGCAATCCTATGCCGCGTCGTTTTTTCCGGCGGACAAGTACGCCGAACACGGTCTGGCCTTGGCCACTGCGCGTGCCGGCAACGTCCTCGGCGGCGGCGATTTTGCTCCTGAGCGACTGATTCCCGACGTGCTCAAAGCGTGGACTGCCGACGAGCCGGTGACCTTGCGCTACCCGCAGGCCGTGCGCCCGTGGCAGCACGCGCTGGAGCCGCTGGCCGGTTACCTGCAACTGGCCGCCGGCCTCTACGAACAAGGGCCGGAATACGCCGGTGCGTGGAACTTCGGCCCGGGCGAGGCGGACATGTGCAGCGTTGGCGAAGTGGTCGAACTGCTCGCCAGCCGCTGGCCGCAGGCGCGCGGTTTGCGCATCGAGAAAAGCGAACTGCACGAAGCCGGTCTGTTGCGTCTGGACAGCAGTCGCGCGCGGCAAGTGCTTGGCTGGCAGCCACGCTGGACCTTGCAGGCCTGCCTGACCCAGACCGTCGACTGGCACTTGGCCTGGCAGAACGGCGATGACATGCGCAGCGTCACTCTCGGTCAACTGAACCTGTACCGAGGCGCGCTGTGAGCGAGTTTTCCCTGAAGGCATTGCCGCTGGCCGGATTGTTCAGCGTCCAGCACAAACGTTTCGAAGATCAGCGCGGGCACTTCGCACGGCTGTTTTGCGAAGGCAGCCTGAGTGCGTTCGGTAGCGAATTTCATATCCGCCAGATCAACCATTCCTGCACCCGCGAGAAGGGCAGTGTGCGCGGTCTGCATTATCAGAACGCTAACGCGCCGGAAGCCAAACTGATCACCTGCCTGCGCGGTGAAGTGTGGGACGTGGCGGTGGATCTGCGTCCGGATTCCGAAACCTTTTTGCACTGGCACGCCGAACACCTGAAGGCCGGCGATGGTCGCAGCCTGTTGATCCCGGCCGGGTTCGCCCACGGTTTCCAGACGCTGAGCGAAGACGCCGAATTGCTCTACCTGCACAGCGCCGATTACGCGCCGGAGCACGAGGGCGGGCTGTCGGTGAACGATCCACGGCTGGCGATTGCCTGGCCGTTGCCTGTCAATAATTTGTCAGCGCGTGATTCCAGCCATCCCGCGCTCGATCAACACTTTGCTGGAGTGCGTCTATGAACTGCCGTGGGTGCGCCGCACCGCTGAGCCTGCCGCTGATCGACCTCGGCACCTCGCCACCGTCCAACGCCTACGTCCACGCTGATCGCCTGGAGCAGGCCGAGCAGTGGGTGCCGTTGAAGGTCGCCGTGTGTCAGCAATGCTGGCTGGTACAGACCGAGGATTACACCCGAGCCGACAGCCTGTTCGACGCCGAGTACGCCTACTTCAGTTCGTTCTCCAGCACGTGGCTGGCCCATGCCGAACGGTATGTCGCCGAGATGGTCGAGCGTTTCGGTCTGAACGCCGACAGCCGCGTAGTGGAAGTCGCCGCCAACGACGGTTACCTGCTGCAATACGTCGCTGGTCGCGGCATTGCCTGCCTGGGTGTTGAGCCGACCCGCAGCACCGCACAAGCAGCACGCGAGAAGGGCCTGGAAATCCGCGAACTGTTCTTCGGTCGCGACACCGCCGCGCAGTTGCACAGCGAAGGCTGGGGCGCTGACCTGATGGCGGCCAACAATGTGCTCGCGCATGTGCCGGACATTAACGATTTCCTCGGCGGCTTCGCGACACTGCTCAAGCCGACCGGCGTGGCCACCTTCGAATTCCCGCAACTGCTGACGCTGATGGCTGGCGCGCAGTTCGACACGCTGTATCACGAACACTATTCGTACCTGTCGCTGACCGCCGTGCAGACACTGTGCGAACGCAATGGCCTGGAAGTGTTCGACGTCAGCCAACTGACCACCCACGGCGGTTCGTTGCGCGTGTTCGTGCAGCGCAAGGACGGCCAGCGCCGCGCGGTTCAACCTGCGGTGCAGCAACAATTGCAAGCCGAACTGGATGCTGGGGTAAAAACCGCCGAGTACTACGCGACCCTCGCGCCTGCTGCCGAACGTATCAAGCATGACTTGCTGCGCTTCCTGTTGCAGGCCAAGGCCGACGGCAAACGCGTGGTCGGTTATGGCGCGGCTGCCAAGGGCAACACCTTGCTCAATTACGCCGGGGTCAAACCCGACCTGCTGGCCTGGGTGGCTGATGCCAATCCGCACAAGCAGGGCAAGTTTATGCCGGGCAGCCGCATTCCGATCGTGGCGCCGGCGCAGATCGATATCGACAAACCGGACTACGTTTTGGTGTTGCCGTGGAACCTGCTCCACGAAGTCAGCCAGCAACTGGCGCAAGTGCGTCAGTGGGATGGCCGCTTCGTGATCGCCGTGCCTGAGTTGAGCGTTCTGTGAAGGTTCTGGTCACTGGCGCCACAGGGTTTGTCGGTCGGCATCTGGTCGCGGCGTTGCTTGCACGCGGCTGCGATGTTCGCGCCGTGGCGCGTAACGCAGAAACCGCACAAGGCATGCCGTGGATCAACAACGTCGAGTTCATCGCAGTGGATATTCACGCCGCCGATCTCGATATCCACGCGTTGACCGATGGCATCGACGCACTGGCGCACCTGGCCTGGCCGGGTTTGCCGAACTACCGGGCGCTGTTCCATTTCGAACACAACCTGATGGCCGACTATCGCTTTATCAAAAGCGCGGTCGAGGCGGGCGTGCAGCAGGTGCTGGTCACCGGCACTTGTTTCGAATACGGCATGCAAAGCGGGCCGCTCAGCGAAAGTACCGAGCCGCAGCCGAGCAATCCTTACGGTCTGGCCAAGCACACGCTGCAGCTGTTTTTGCAAAATCTGCAGCAGGAACAACCGTTCACCTTGCAGTGGGCGCGCTTGTTCTATCTGCATGGCGAAGGGCAGAACCCCAACAGTCTGTTGGCCGCACTGGACCGGGCGATCGATGCCGGTGAGCCGTCGTTCAACATGTCCGCCGGCGAGCAACTGCGTGATTTTCTGCCGATTGAAAACGCTGCCGGTTACCTCGCCGCGATCCTGCAAAAAACCGACTTCAACGGCGTGATCAATTGCGCCAGCGGCCAGCCGATTTCGGTTCGCTCATTGGTCGAACAACGCCTGCGCGAACGCGGCGCGACGCTGCATCTGAACCTCGGCCACTACCCGTATCCGACCCACGAACCCCTGGCGTTCTGGGCGGTGACCGAGCGTTTGCAACAGTTACTGGGAGAGCCGCAATGACGCACGAGTTGTACCGGGTCACCGACCTGCCGGTGCTGCAGAACCGCACCTTTGCCGATGCCGCATCAGCGCAGGCCTCGGCCAGCGCCGACATGTTGTTGGTGCAGGACGAGCGCAGCGGTTTGATCTTCAATGCGGCGTTCGATGCCGACAAGCTCAGCTACGACGCCGATTACCAGAACGAGCAGGCGCATTCCGGCCAGTTCCAGAAGCACTTGAGCGACGTCGAAGGCATCATCGCCAAGCACTTCAAGGGCCAGGAGCTGATCGAGGTCGGCTGCGGCAAAGGCTATTTCCTGGAGTTGCTCAAGGGCCTCGGTTATTCGATCACCGGCATCGATCCGGCTTACGAAGGCGAAAACGCCGACGTGATCAAGGCGCCGTTCACTCGCGGCCTGGGGCTCGCGGCAGACGCCATCGTGCTGCGCCATGTGCTGGAGCATATTCAGGATCCGGTGAGCTTCCTCGCCGAAATCGCCAATGCCAATCAGGGCGGGCAGATCTACATCGAAGTGCCGTGCTTCGACTGGATTCTCGAGCACAAAGCCTGGTTCGACCTGTTCTACGAACACGTCAATTATTTCCGCCTCGATGACCTGCGGCGGATGTTCGGCACCGTGCATGAGGCCGGTCATCTGTTCGGTGGCCAATACCTGTACATCGTCGCCGACCTGTCGACGTTGCGCCTGACCCCGGATCAACCGGTGCCGCGACTGGCGCTGCCTGACGGTTTTACCGCCAGCCTCGATCGTGCGGTGCAGATCATTCAGTCCGCCCCCGAGCAGGGTTCGGCGATCTGGGGCGCCTCGTCCAAAGGCGTGATCTATTCGCTATTCCTGCAACGCGCAGGTGTCGCAGTGGATCGCGTGGTGGATATCAACCCGGCCAAGCAGGGGCGTTATCTGCCGTTGAGCGGCGCGCGGGTTTCCTCGCCGCAAGAGGCGATGGACGCGCTGCCTGAAGGTGCCCACCTGTTTGTGATGAATTCCAATTACCTCGAAGAGATCAAGCGGATGACCGGTGGACGCTACGTCTATCACGCCGTCGACAGCGCTTCGTTTCAGTGACCCTAGAGATTATTAAAATGACCGACAACAGCATCAACCAAGCCTTCGAAGCAGAGTGCCGGGAACAGATTGCCCAGCAGGGTGACGACCAGAAACTGACCGGCCTGGCCCGCGATTTCTTCAATGAATCGGCCAAGCACAAATACAGCTACCACTTCTCGTGGATGGGCCGCCCGATCATCCAGTTGCCACAAGACATGATGGCCATGCAGGAGATCATCTGGCAGGTCAAACCGGATCTGGTCATCGAGTGCGGCATCGCCCACGGCGGTTCGATCATCTACTACGCCTCGTTGCTGGAGCTGCAAGGCCACGGCGAAGTGCTGGGCATCGACCTCGACATTCGCCCGCACAACCGCGAAGCGATCGAAAGCCACCCGATGGCCAAACGCATCAAGATGATCGAAGGTTCGAGCATCGACGCCGGCATTGCCGCCCAAGTGCAGGCTGCAGCGAAAGGCAAGAAAGTCATTCTGGTCCTCGACTCCAACCACACCCACGATCACGTCCTCGAAGAGCTGCGTCTGTACGCACCGCTGGTGTCGGTCGACAGCTATTGCGTGGTGATGGACACCGTGGTTGAAGACATGCCGGCCGATTTCTTCCCGGATCGTCCATGGGGCCCGGGCGATAACCCGAAAACCGCCGTGTGGAAATACCTGGAAGAGAACCAGGATTTCGAGATCGACCAGCAGTTGCAGAACAAGCTGCTGATCACCGTGGCGCCGGACGGCTATCTGCGTCGCGTCCGTTAATTCGCAACATCACCAAGCGTTGTTTCGGCGAGTCGCCGGTTGTGGAGAGAAGTTATGCAAGGCAAGTACAGTACTGAACTGGCGCTACCGCTCAATGAGCTATTGACCGTCGTCCTGATTACTCACAATCGGCCGGCGTTTTTGCGCCGGGCGGTGAAGTATTACAGCAGCTTGCCCTGCAGAATCATGGTGCTCGATTCGACTCTGGATCGACCTGAAGGCGACTTTTCCGCTGTCGACTACCACCACGTGCCGCAGTTCGCGTACTGGGGCATGCAGGCCAAACTGGCCTATGGTGTCGAGCATCTGACCACGCCGTATATGGTGCTGGCGGCCGACGACGACTTCATCCTGCATGATTCACTGGCAGAGTCCGTTGGCTTCCTGCATGCCAACCCTGATTACGGTATGTGCCACGGCTATTGCCTGATGTACCTGTCATTGGCCCATGGCGTGAACTACTACCGCCGTGACAAGAAAGTCCAGGAAGACTATGCGTCCGAGCGGGCGCAGGATCGTGTCCTCGATTACATGCACCAGTACATCCCGCCGTTCTACGCGGTAACCCGTACTGACCTGATGAAAAACTGGCACGCGGCGTTGCCGCCGGGGACCAATTTCCAGTGGCAGGAAATTGGCCACGTCTACTACCTGCTGGCCAGTGCCAAGGCGCGCATCCTGCCGATTCCGTACGTAGTGCGCGAGATCAACTACGGTGTCTCCGAGCACAACACCGATGTGTATCACTCGCTGACCTACGTCGACGCCAAATCGGTCGCCGAACGCGAGGCGTTTGCCGAGTTCCTCGTCTCGCTGCCCACCGCTATCGAAGGGCTGGATGCCGGGCAGGCCAAGGCCTTTGCCCTGGAGAGTTTCGAGGCAATGGCCGACAGCCTGAAGTCCGGGCGGGCGCTGACTGCCGAGCTGATTATCGAGTCGACCTGGAACCAGGAACTGAAGGCGCCGGATCGTCGTTTTGGCCCGCTGCAGTATGTCGAAATGCCGTTTTACAACCAGGCATTCTTCGAACGTCTGGAACAGTTCGAGTTCATCTTGCACGCCCTGCCGGCCGGCCGCATGCAACTGGAAGGGCTGGAAGGCGTGTGGACGCGTCAGGCGCACCTGTTGCAGGCGCGCAACAACGATACAGCGGAAAGTGTGCTGGACCGGTTGTGGCAGGCGCATGATCTGAATGCGTTCAACCAGACCGTGGTCAAACGTCTGGCGGCGCAACTGGATATCGTCGGTGACGAGAGCGCCGCGCAAGCCATGCACGAGTGGATCGCCCGCCTCGAAGTGCTGACGGTTGAAGATAATCAGCCGGCCTTCGATAAGATGAAGTCCGGTCGTCTGTTGCAGTGGCTGGCGGCTCGCGCGCCGGCAATCAAGCCACTCGAGTCGATCGGCGAACATCTGGCGACTGAAGGCGGTGGTCCGCAATTCGGCATTTTCGTGCTCGACCTGGACAACGACATCGACAAGTTGCAGGTAACGCTCGACAGCCTGCTCGAAGGTCACTGCAAAGCGTTCAGGGTGGTGGTGTTCACCACCGGTGAAGCGCCGGCGGCGACGACCGCGCAAAACACCCTGCACTTTGTGCGTGTCACCCAGAGCAACGTTGTCGACAAGCTCAACCTCAGCGCTCAGCAGTCGCCAAGCGATTGGTTGCTGCTGTGTGAGGCGGGTGACCAGTTCACCAGCAGCGGCCTGTTGCGCGCCAGTCTGGAACTGATGTCCGCTAACGGTGTGCGTGCCGTCGCCACCGATGAAATCCAGCGCAAGGACAATGGCGCACTGGTTGACGTGTTCCGCCCGGGCTTCAATCTGGATCTGCTGCAAAGCGTACCGTCACTGATGGCGCGCCACTGGTTGATCCGTCGCGAAGTGTTGCTCGACGCCGGTGGTTATCAGGCTGACTTCAGCAAGGCGCTGGAGTTTGACCTGTTGCTGCGCATCATCGAGCAGGGCGGCCTCGACGGCTTGGCGCACCTCGACGAGCCGTTGCTGATCACGCAGGCGGCGGAGCTGGAAGAAAACGCCCACGAACGTCAGGCGTTGCTGCGTCATCTGGGCAATCGCGGCTACAAGGCCAAGGTCACGTCGTCGGCGCCGGGCACCTGGCAGATCGATTACCGCCACAGCGAACAGCCGCTGGTGTCGATTATTCTGCCGGTGATCGACGATCTGCCGGTGCTGCGCCGCTGCCTGGAAGGCGTGCTGCTCAGAACGCGTTACAGCCGTTATGAAGTGTTGCTGGCGGCAAACGCCAATCAGTCGGCAGCGGTCAACGACTGGCTGGGCACCCTGCGCCACGCCAAGGTCAATGTGCTGCGTGCCGATCAGCCACTGAGTGAGGTCGCGTTGTACAACGCCGCCAGCGAGCAGGCTCAGGGTGAGTATCTGGTGCTGTTGGCCGCTGACAGCGAAGTGGTCAATCCGAACTGGATCGATTCGTTGCTCAACCACGCCCAGCGTCCGGAAGTGGGCGTCGTCGGTGCCAAACTGGTCGACCGCGACGGCAACATCGCTCAGGCCGGTCTGATTCTTGGCCTCAATGACGGCGTGGGTTCGCCCTTCATCGGCGAAAAACACAGCGCAGACAGCTACATGCATCGTTTGACGGTCGAGCAGAATTACTCGGCCGTGTCGAAGGTGTGTCTGATGGTGCGCAAAGAGCTGTTCAACACCCTTGGCGGGCTGGATGAAGTGACGTTCGCCGAGGGTTATGCCGATGTCGATCTGTGCCTCAAGGCGGGTCAGTCCGGTTACCTCATCGTGTGGACGCCGTTGGTGCAGGTGCTGCATACCGGCGAGCTGCCACAGGCGCCGCAAGCACTGGCGGCATTGCGTGAAAAATGGAGCGGCGCTTTCGCTCAGGATTCGGCATACAACGCCAACCTGGCCCTGACCGGCAAAGGGTTCACCCTGGGTGAAAATGCCTCGATCAACTGGGCGCAGTTGCTCGCTTAAGCGTGCCGGACAGGAATCAGCATATGTTCAACGGTCAATCGATTTTCATCTCCGGCGGCACCGGTTCGTTCGGGCGCAAATTCATCGCTCGACTGCTTGAGCAATACCAGCCCAAGCGCGTGGTGGTGTTCTCGCGTGACGAGCTGAAACAGTACGAGATGCAGCAGACGTTCAACGCGCCGTGCATGCGTTACTTCATTGGTGATGTGCGTGACGCAGACCGTCTGCGTCAGGCCATGCGCGGCATCGACTACGTGGTGCATGCTGCGGCGTTGAAGCAGGTGCCGGCGGCGGAATACAACCCCACCGAATGCATTCGCACCAACGTCAATGGCGCGGAAAACATCATCGCCGCCGCCATCGATAACGGCGTGAAAAAGGTTGTGGCGCTGTCCACCGACAAGGCGGCCAGCCCGATCAACCTGTACGGCGCGACCAAGTTGCTCTCGGACAAATTGTTCGTCGCCGCCAATAACATTGCCGGCGAGCAGGAAACCCGCTTTGCCGTGGTGCGCTACGGTAATGTCGCCGGGTCGCGTGGCTCGGTGGTGCCGTTTTTCAGCAAGTTGATCGCCGACGGTGCTCAGGAGTTGCCGATCACCGACGAACGCATGACGCGGTTCTGGATCACCCTCGACCACGGCGTGCAGTTTGTCCTCGACAGCTTTGCGCGGATGCACGGTGGTGAAGTGTTCGTGCCGAAGATTCCGTCGATCCGCATTGTCGATCTGGCGCGCGGCATGGCCGAACATCTGCCACACAAGCACGTCGGCATTCGTCCCGGTGAAAAGCTCCATGAGTTGATGGTGCCGCTGGACGACGCGCGGATGACCCTTGAGTTCGAAGATCACTACACCATCCAGCCGTCGATCCGCTTCACCAGCGTCGATGTCGATTTTGCCGTCGACAAGCTTGGCGAGCAGGGGCTTGCCGTGAGTGAAGATTTCGAATATCGCTCCGACACCAATCCGCACTTTCTCTCGGTCGGGCAGATCGCCGACCTGCACGCGAAGCTCTCGACATGATTCCCTACGGTCGGCAAAGCCTCGATCAGGCAGACATCGATGCGGTCGTCGAAGTGCTGCAATCGGACTGGCTGACCCAGGGGCCGACCATCGAACGCTTCGAGCAGGCGATGGCCGAACGTTGTCAGGCGGACTTCGCCGTTGCGGTGTGCAATGCCACGGCGGCGCTGCACATTGCCTGTCTGGCCGCTGGCCTGGGTCCGGGCGATCGCTTGTGGACGACGCCAAACACTTTCCTCGCTTCGGCCAATTGCGGGCGCTATTGCGGCGCTGAGGTCGATTTCGTCGATATCGATCCGCTGACCTGGAACCTTGATGCCTTCGCCCTCGCAGCGAAGCTTGATCAGGCCGAACAGGACGGCACTTTGCCGAAAGTGCTGGTGGCGGTGGCGTTTTCCGGGCAGAGCTGCGACATGCGGCGCATTGCTGAATTGGCCGAGCGCTACAACTTCACGGTGATCGAGGATGCCTCGCACGCCGTCGGTGCCAGTTACGCCGGGCGCCCGGTCGGCTGCGGTGAATTCGCGGCGATGACCGTGTTCAGTTTTCATCCGGTGAAAATCATCACCAGTGCTGAAGGTGGCATGGTGCTAACCAACCGCCCGCATCTGGCCGAGCGCCTGCAACGTTTGCGCAGCCACGGCATGACCCGTGATCCGCAGCAAATGACCGAATCCAGTCATGGGCCGTGGTACTACCAACAGGTCGAGCTGGGTTTCAACTACCGGATTACCGATCTGCAGGCTGCGCTGGGCTTGTCTCAGTTGAACAAGCTGGACGACTTCATCGCCCGGCGTCGCGAACTGGCGGCGCGTTACGATCGTTTGCTGGCGTATTTGCCGGTGACGCTGCCCAGCCCTCAGGCGGAAGCGGAGTCGGCGTGGCATCTGTACGTGATTCGCTTGCAGACCGAGCGCATCGGCCTTAATCATCGTCAGGTTTTCGAAGGCTTGCGCGCCGCCGGGATCGGCGTAAACCTGCACTATATTCCCGTGCATTTGCAGCCCTACTATCGTGACCTGGGTTTTGCCGAGGGCGATTTTCCCGAGGCCGAACGCTATTACGCCGAGGCCATCAGCTTGCCGCTGTACCCGTTGCTGAGTGATCAGCAGCAGGATTATGTAGTCGAGCAATTGCGTCGACTGACCGAATGAATACCGCCGTGGCGGTGGGTGAGACTGAGTCATGCGTACTCTGAGCGAGCAGGAAAAGTTCTGGCAGGGTGAGTTCGGCAACCAGTACGTTGAGCGCAATATCGGCCAACCGCTGGTGGCGGCCAATCTTGCCTTGTTTGCCAAAGCGTTGAGCCGCGCCGGGCGCATTGAAAGCCTGGTGGAGCTGGGCACCAATGCCGGCAATAATTTGCAGGCGCTGCATCAGTTGCTGCCGCGCTGTGAGCTGTTTGGGGTCGAGATCAATGACAGCGCTTTTGCTCAGGCACGGGCGTTGAACATTGCACAGATCTGGCATGGCTCGCTGTTCGATTTCCCGCGCGAGCGCCGCTACGATCTGACCCTGAGCAAAGGTGTGCTGATCCATCTGGCCCCTGAACTGTTGCCGACCGCTTATGCGCAGTTGTACGCGTTGAGCCAGCGCTATATTTTGATCGCCGAGTACTACAACCCGGCACCGGTGGAAGTGTCCTATCGCGGTAACAGCGGCAAGCTGTTCAAGCGTGATTTCGCCGGTGAAATGCTCGATCGCTACGCTGATCTGCAACTGCTGGATTACGGCTTTGTTTACCATCGTGACCCGCAGTTCCCGGCGGATGACGTCACTTGGTTCCTGATGGAAAAACGTCCTTGAGCAACGTTGCAATCATTCCGGCCCGCGGCGGCAGCAAGCGCATCCCGCGCAAGAATCTCTTGCCGTTCGACGGTGTGCCGATGATTGTCCGTTCAATCCGCACTGCGCTGGAGTCGGGCGTGTTCGATCAGGTCGTGGTCAGCACCGACGATGCCGAGATTGCCGATGTCGCGCGGGCCCATGGCGCGCAAGTGCCGTTCCTGCGCCCGGCGGAACTGGCTGACGATTTCACCGGTACGGCGGCAGTGATCGTGCATGCCTTGCAGCAGTTGCCAACCTTCGATTTCGCCTGCTGTGTGTACGCCACGGCGCCGCTGCTGCAGGCGCGCTATCTGCATCAGGGACTGGAATTACTGGAACAGCGTCGCGACAAGTCTTTTGCGTTTTCCGTGTGCAGTTTCGGTTTTCCGGTGCAGCGTGCGCTGACGCTGGACGGGCAGGGCGCGCTGACTGCGTTGTATCCCGAATTTCGTAATACCCGCTCGCAGGATCTGCCCGAAGCGTTTCAGGATGCCGGTCAGTTCTACTGGGGCCGCAGTGAGGCTTGGTTGCGTGGTGAGGTGGTTTATTCGCCGGCCAGTCTGCCAGTGGTTCTGCCTCGGCATCTGGTGCAGGACATCGACACGCCCGAAGACTGGAAGCGCGCCGAATACTTGTACGCCGCGCTCAAGGCGGGCGGAGAGCTGCAATGAGGGTGCTGATTCGCGCCGACGCCTCGCCGACCATCGGCAGTGGCCATATCGCCCGTTGCCTGACGCTGGCGCGGGTGTTGCGCGGGCAGGGCAGCCATGTCGCGTTTGCCTGTCGGCAATTGCCGGGGCATCGGCTGGAGGCGCTGAACGGCGAAGGGTTTGAAACCTTTGCGCTGCCTGATCGTTACCTCGCTGAAGACCCACAGCAAGCCATCGAGTCGATGCTGCCGTGGCAGGCCGATATCGACGCACTCGGTCTGCTGCTGGACGGCCATGCCGAGTTCGACTGGATCATCGTCGATCATTACGGCCTCGATCATCACTGGCAAACCGCTGCACGCCGCTGGGCACATCGCATCGCGGCGGTGGATGATCTGGCGACCCGGCGCTACAGCGTTGATCTGTTGCTCAATCAGAACTTGTCCGGCCTCAGCGAAAACTACACACCCTTGCTACCTGAGGGTTGCCGCACGTTGCTGGGCCCGCGCTACGCCATGCTGCGCGAAGAGTTCAATTGCCCGGCCATCGACATCAAACCCACGGCTCGCCGGGTACTGGTGAATTTCGGCGGCTTCGATGCGGCGATGCAGACTCATCACGCGATGCTCGCCCTCGCTGATTTCAGCGAATTGCAGGTGGACTTCGTTGCTGGCGCCGAGAACCCGGCGTGGGCGCAGATGCAGGCCTTGGCCGAGACGCGGCCGAACTGGCGCCTGCACAGCTTCGTCAGTGATTTCTACCAGCGCATGAGCGAAGCCGATCTGTTTATCGGTGCCGGCGGCGGTACCAGTTGGGAGCGTGCAGCGCTGGGGCTGCCGACGATTTGTATCGCGGTGTCGAACAACCAGCAGGTCAACGGCGAAGTCATGGCCGCAGCGGGGGCGCATGTGTTCATGGGCGCCCGTGAGCAGGTCAGTGTCGAGCAATTGCGTGACGCTGTCGGTTTTGTGGTGGGCAATCATTTTCTGCGCCAGAGCCTGGCCGAACGTTCGCGGCAATTGGTCGATGGTCGCGGCGCCGAGCGCGTTGCGGCAGCGCTGGCTGGCGCGGTGCTCAAGTTGCGCCCGGCGACGCTGGACGATGCGCAATTGTTGTTCGAGGGGCGTAATGCCGAAGCCGTGCGGCGCTGGTCGCCGCAGACTGGCGCGATCGATTGGGTGCAACACCTCAACTGGCTGACGGCAAGTTTGCGTAATCCGCAGCGCCTGCTGTTGTTCGCCGAGGCAGACGATGGCGCCGTCGGTGTTGTGCGTTATGACCTGCGCGGATTTGAAGCCGAAGTCTCGATCTACTTGCTGCAAGGGCGTATCGGCCTCGGCTGGGGCAGGGCGCTGTTGACCCGTGGTCAGGCATTCGTCGCCGCGCACTGGCCACAACTGGCGGTCATCAACGCCTGCGTCCTGCCGGACAATCTGCCCTCATTGAATGTGTTTCGTGACGCCGGGTTTACCCAAGGGGCCTGCGCGTTCACCCGTGTTTTGAAGGATCACCCGCATGACTAGTTTCAAAATCGGCAACCGCTTGATCGGCGCCGATGCGCCGCCCTTCATCATTGCCGAGATGAGTGGCAACCATAACCAGTCGCTGGACGTGGCCCTGCAAATTGTCGAGGCCGCGGCCAGGGCCGGCGCGCATGCCCTGAAGCTGCAGACCTACACCGCCGAAACCATGACCCTGGACCTGGCTGAGGGCGAGTTCTTTATCAAGGATCCGGGCAGTCTGTGGGCGGGTACTTCGCTCTACGACTTGTATGAAAAAGCCCACACGCCGTGGGAATGGCATGCACCGATTTTCGCCCGTGCAAAAGAACTGGGCATGCTTGCGTTCTCGACACCGTTCGATGCCACAGCGGTGGATTTTCTCGAAAGTCTTGATGTGCCGGCCTACAAGATCGCCAGTTTCGAAAACACCGACTTGCCGTTGATCCGTCGTGTGGCCGCTACCGGCAAGCCGCTGATCATCTCCACGGGCATGGCCAGCATCGCCGAGCTGGATGAAACCGTGCGTGCCGCCCGTGAGGCCGGCTGCAAGGATCTGGTGCTGCTCAAGTGCACCAGCACTTATCCGGCGACGCCGCTCAACAGCAACGTGCGCACGATTCCCCATCTGCGTGAATTGTTCGGTTGCGAAGTGGGGCTGTCCGATCACTCGATGGGCGTTGGCGTGTCGGTGGCGGCGGTGGCGCTGGGCGCGACGGTGGTGGAAAAACACTTCACCCTCGACCGTTCGGCAGGTGGCGTCGATGCGAGTTTTTCGCTGGAGCCGGCGGAAATGGCCAGTCTGGTAGTGGAAACCGAACGAGCCTGGCAGGCCTTGGGTCAGGTGCGCTATGGCGCCACCGACGCCGAACTGAAATCTGTGGTGTATCGCCGCTCGCTGTACGTTACCGCCGACATGGCCGCTGGTGACACCTTTACCGGGGACAATCTGCGGGCGATTCGCCCCGGTCTCGGACTGCCGCCCAAGCACACCGAGGCCGTCCTCGGTCGCCGCGCGCGTGCGCCGATCAAGCGCGGCACGCCGCTGGACTGGTCGCTGGTCGAATAAGCCGATCTGCACCGAATCGGCAAAATAGCGTGACCTGCGAGTCATAACGCGCATCTTCACTGTATTGTATTGATCGGGGAGATGGCGCCTGGCTCGTTTTCGATTCCAGTGATAGCCCTTTGCGCTCCCCGTGGCTGCCCGTTGTGGCGGCCGTTTTCGTTTGTCGGCGCCCCTCGAAATCCTTGCGAGCGGTGGTCTTGGGCTGTTTTTTATTGGGAAGCCGTAATGATTGGCATAAAAAGCATTGCGAGCTACGTTCCTGTAGCCGGCGTGGACAATTACGCACAAGGTGCAAAATTCGAGAAGGATGAAGAATTCATCCTTGGCAAGATCGGCTCGGCGTTCCTGCCGCGCAAAGATGCTGAACAGGAAACCTCCGATCTGTGCGTGGAAGCGGCCAATGCGCTGTTTGCCAGCAACCCTGGACTGAAACGTGAATCGATCGACGCCTTGATCGTCGTCACTCAGAACGGTGATGAAGAAGGCCTGCCGCACACCGCCGCGATCGTACAGGACAAGCTCGGTCTGCCGACCAACGTGGCGGCGTTCGACATTTCCCTGGGCTGCTCCGGTTATGTCTACGGCATCTACGCGATCAAGGGCTTCATGGAAGCCGCCGGTCTGAAGAACGGCCTGCTGATCACTGCTGACCCGTATTCGAAAATCGTCGATCCGGAAGACCGCAACACCACCATGCTGTTCGGCGATGCCGCGACCGCTACGTGGATGGGCGAAGATCCGACCTGGGCGCTGGGCAAGGCCAAGTTCGGCACTGACGGCTCAGGTGCGCCGCACTTGAAAGTCACCGATGGCGTGTTCTTCATGAACGGTCGTCAGGTCTTCAACTTCGCACTGCTCAAAGTCCCGGCACACTTGCACGAACTGCTCGATGATTCCGGTCTGAAGGCCGATGACATCGATGCGTTCTGCATTCACCAGGGCAGTGCGGCGATTGTCGATGCCGTGGCGCGGCGTTTCGAAGGCGAGCCGGAGAAGTTCATCAAGGACATGGTCGAGACCGGTAATACCGTGTCGTCGAGCATTCCGTTGCTGCTGGAAAAACACGTACTCGATTCCGACTGGCAACGTATTGCGCTGAGCGGTTTCGGTGTCGGTCTGTCGTGGGGCTCGGCGATCATCTATCGTCCTTGAGTCCGAGCAAAAACGGCGGATACAAAAATAGCGTTCAAGGTTAACCTTGAACGCTATTTTTTTGCCTGAAACGGAGCGCGAGGCGCCATGAGCGAGTTTTTCCAAGCCAATGCCGAGGTGTTGCAACGGCGCTGGCCGGCGCTGTTCGAGCGACTGATGGCTGAAGACAGTGCGGCCGTTCCAGCTCAATTGGTTGAGGGGCATGGCTCGACGCTGAGCATCAACGGCATTCAACTCACCAGCCGCCATGACCGCCTCCATGAAGCGCGGACTCAGGCGGCCAGCCTGCCAGAAAAAGCACAATTGCATGTTTATGGCACGGGCCTCGGTGATTTGCCCGGGGTGCTGCTTGAACGCGAAGGGCTGCAACGCTTGTACGTGCACATCCTTAACGGCGCGTTGTTTGCGCTGGTGGTGCAACTGCTTGATCAGCGTGAATGGCTGGACGATCCGCGCGTCGAGTTGTTTTATGCCGGTGATCACGCGGATTTTTTCACGCCGTTTTTTGCCTTGCCCGCCGAGATGCTGCTGGCCGATGACTTCAACGCGAAAGTCCGTGATCGCTTGGTCAGTGAAGTGCACCTGAGTTTCAACAATCGGGATTTCGATCCGCAGTCGCCGGAGATTCAACAGCGTTTGCAGGCGTGCCTGCCTGTACTGCTCGCCGATGCGGATGTGGCGCAGTTGTTCGGCACGTGTGTGGGTCGGGAAATCTATGTGATCGCCACCGGGCCGACACTGGAGCAGCATTACCAGCGTCTCGCTGCAATCCGCCAGCGCGCCGAACGCCCGCTATTCATCTGTGTCGACACTGCGTATCGACCGCTGCGCGAACACGGGATTGTGCCTGATCTGGTGGTGAGCATTGATCAGCGCATCAGTTTTCGTCATCTGCCCTTCGAAGAGTCCGACTGCATCCCGCTGGTGTATCTGCCGATGAGCGATCCGGCGGTGTTGAAGGCGTGGAAGGGCAAACGTTACGGTGGTTATTCCGCAAGTCCGATCTACGCGAACTTGCGTGAGCAGCATCCGCGAGCGCAGTTGCACGTTGGCGGCAGTGTGATTCACCCGGCGGTGGATCTGGCGGTAAAGATGGGGGCCGCCAGCATTACGCTGTTTGGCGCTGACTTCGCTTTTCCGATGAACAAGACCCATGCCGGCTGGAACGACGGCGAGCTGGGGCCGTCGGTGAATCAGGCGCGGCATTGGGTGCGCGATGGCCATGGCCAACGGGTCAGCACGCAACTCAATTTTCGCGGTTATCTGTGCGTGCTGGAGCGCTACATCGCTGCGCATCCACAGGTCGGGTTTCTCAACAGCAGCCGCTGCGGGGCGCTGATCGCCGGAACCGCTTTCAATCCGGAGTTTGTGCAATGAGTGCGCTGAGTGTCTGTAAGGATGAATGTCGTCAGTGCGCAGGTTTGTTTCGCCTGGGTCGCGATGTCGAGGCGGCGCTGGCGATGGTCGATGTGTTTGAAAAGGCCCAGCAATGTTTATCGTCTGCTTCTGCAGAGGTGCAGCAGATGTGGGCGCAGCTGTTACTGCAAATGCTCGCATCCCAGGAGCGCCAGGACTGGCTGGGGCTGGCTGACGCTATGGAGTATGAACTGGTGGATTTGCTGGAAAGTGTCCCGGCCTGAGTGTGCCGACAGCACTGGCCCGCAGGTTTGCGCGACAGTCGGTTTTATGACGTCATTTATTCGCGGTGGATGGACTGCTAAGTCTTTGTTTTCTCGGGGGTGGCAGGGTGATGGCAAATTTTTTTCAAAAAGCCCTCAAGCAACCTGCAAACCCGACGATAACTATTACGAAGGTTCTCTAGGCCATACCCGGCGGTTGCCAGGGCCGGAAGCCGCAGTACCCAACCAACGAGGAATTCGTCATGGCTTTAACAGTAAACACCAACACTACGTCGTTGAACGTTCAGAAAAACCTGAACCGCGCTTCCGACGCTCTGTCGACTTCGATGCAGCGCCTGTCTTCCGGCCTGAAAATCAACAGCGCTAAAGACGACGCCGCTGGCCTGCAAATCTCCAACCGTATGTCTTCCCAGATCCGCGGTAACACCCAGGCTATCCAGAACGCCAACGACGGTATCTCCGTAGCTCAGACCGCTGAAGGCGCTCTGCAAGCCACTACCGACATTCTGCAGCGTATGCGTGAACTGGCTGTTAAAGCACGTAACGGTACCAACGGCACTGCTGACCAGACCGCTACCAACGCTGAATTCGCTCAGATGTCTGACGAAATCACCCGTATCTCGGCTTCGACCAACCTGAACGGCAAAAACCTGCTGGACGGTTCGGCTGGTACTGTGACCCTGCAAGTGGGCGCAAACACCGGTTCGGCTAACCACATCGACCTGGTACTGAGCTCCAAGTTCGACGCAGTAAGCCTGTCGGTAGGCAGCGGTACTCTGTCCCTGACCGGTGCTAGCGTTTCTGGCGCTGCTACCAACATCGACAGCGCTATCACTGCAATCGACGCCGCTATCGCTGCAATCGGTTCGACTCGTGCCAGCCTGGGTGCTTCGCAAAACCGTCTGACCAGCACCATCCAGAACTTGCAGAACATCACCGAGAACACCACTGCTGCACAAGGTCGCGTACAAGATACCGACTTCGCCGCAGAGACTGCTAACCTGACCAAGCAGCAAACCCTGCAACAGGCTTCGACCTCTGTTCTGGCTCAAGCCAACCAACTGCCTTCCGCTGTACTGAAGCTGCTTCAGTAATTTCGGAATAAGTTTAAGCGGGGGAGTGTGCTTGTCGCGCTCTCTCGCTTTTTTCGTTAAGAGGTGATGGGCATGGACATGAGCGTAAAGCTTAACGTGTCTTATCCGGCTCCCAAGCCAGCGACCCCTGTTGCTGACAAGCCGTCAGAGACGCCAAAAGTTGCGAAGGCCGATGCTCCGGTTGCTGACCGCAAAAGTCAGGACACGGATGACGCCAAGTTGAAACTGGCTGTGCAGGAGATCGAGAAGTTCGTTCAATCGATCAAGCGCAATCTGGAGTTCTCGATCGATGAGCATTCCGGTAAGGTCATCGTCAAGGTGATCGCAAGCGAGACGGGTGAGGTCGTTCGACAGATTCCCTCCGCAGAAGCCCTCAAGCTGGCAGACAGCCTCGCCAATGCGAGCCACGTTCTGTTCGACGCCAAAGTCTGATAGCTGGCATGAATAATGTTTGTACGTTCTCAGGACGCGTGTAACGGTCAAAAGAATGGCAACAATCTGAAGGGAGATGCACATGGCAAGTCCAATTCTACCGGGTTCCGGACTGGGTTCCGGCCTGGACATCGGCGCGATCGTGACCGCGCTGGTCAACGCCGACAAGTCTGCCAAGCAGACGCAGATCGACACTCAGACGAAAACCAACTCGCTGAAGATTTCCGGTGTCGGTTCGCTGAAAAGCGCACTGGCGGCGTATCAGAAGGCGATGACCGACCTTAATAAAGCGTCGAGCCCGGCATTTGCCGGTTTTACCGCAACGTCGGACACACCAACGATTGTCGGTGCAACATCGGACAAAACGGCCGTACCGGGTACTTACAGCGTTGTTGTGAAGAACCTGGCCACCGGCTCGAAAGTCGCCAGTGCCGCATTTGCCGGCGGTGCCGCCAGTGCTATTCCGAGTGGTACTCTGAAAATCAGTCAGAATGGCATTGATTACAATGTTGCGATTCCGGCCAATGCCACCTTGCAGTCCACGCGGGACGCGATCAACACGGCGCAGGCCAGCAACGGTATTTCCGCCAACATCGTGACCGACAGTAGCGGTTCTTCGCGCCTGGTGCTGAGCTCGAACAAGACTGGCGCCGGCATGGACCTGCAGGTCAGCGGTATCGCGGGTCTTGAGATCGATGGCACCCAGGAAATGGGTGACAACCCGGCGGCAGGCGCTTCCGGGGCGGTCGGTAAGGTGGCCAAAGATGCCAACCTCACCATTGACGGGCTGGCTGTCAGCAGCAAGACCAACACGGTAACAGGCGCAATCAGCGGCATGACGCTGAATCTGGTGGCTGCGAGCCCTGTCGTCAACGGCACGGCAACCCCGGCGACGGTTTCGGTTGCGACCAATACCGCCGGTATCCAGACGTCGCTGCAGACGTTCATCGATTCCTACAACACCCTGAAGAAAACCGTCGACACGCTGTCCAAGGCGACGCCGGACGCCGATGGCAATCTGACCGTTTCATCGGCTTTCACCGGTGATGCGCTGCCGCGCTCGTTGATGGCTGATGTGCGTGCTCAGCTGACTGATCCAGGGGCTGGTGGCAAAGGGCAATTGTCCGTGCTGTCGCAGATGGGTGTTCTGACTGACAGTAAAACCGGTTTGCTGACGCTCGACACGGCGGTGTTCAACAAGCGTATGGAACTCCCGGGCATGGCTGGTCAGGTTCAACAGCTGTTCAGTGGTACCGACGCCAAAAATGGTTTGTTGGCACGCATGAACGCGGCGGTTGATCCGTACGTCAAGACCGGTGGCCTGCTCGATCAGCGCAGTTCCAACCTGACGAACATCACCTCGGCCCTGCAAAAGCAGCAGACGGCCCTGGACTTGCGCGTCGATAACCTGACCAAGACGCTGACGGCCAAGTACAACGCCATGGACCTGCTGGTCGGGCAGATGAAAGCAACGGCGAGTAATATCACGTCGTTCTTCAGCTCCCTGAACGCTCAGCAGTCCGCGAAGTAACAGGCAGTAACGACAAAAACCCGGCTACGCTTTATCGGCGTGCGCCGGGTTTTTGTCTTTTGAACTAAAGTTCTGTGATTCGTTGGCGATACACTGGTTATACGAGTCATTGTGGCAATGAGGTAGAACATGAATCCGATGTTAGCCCTTCGGCAGTACCAGAAAGTCGGCGCACACGCTCAGACATCCGAAGCGAGCCCGCACCGTCTGGTGCAAATGTTGATGGAAGGTGGACTGGCCCGTATCGCTCAGGCCAAAGGCGCCATCGAGCGCAAGGACATTCCTGGCAAGTGCACTTCGATCAGCAAAGCGATTGGCATTGTCAGCGGCCTGCGCGAAGGCCTCGATCTGGAGAACAGCGCAGACACCCTGGCTGATCTGGACGGGCTGTACATCTACATGATGAAGCGCCTCGCCGAGGCGAACATCAGCAGCGATCCGCGCATTCTCGATGAGGTTGCAGGCTTGCTGGGCACGGTGAAAGAAGGCTGGGATGCCATTGCTCCTGTGCCAGCTCCGCAGTTCTGAAGGAGATCGTCATGAGTCTAGTATTGCAGCGAATCGCCGATACCCGTGAAGCGTTGGTCACCGCGCTGGCCGAACGCAACTGGGAAGCCATTGGCGAGCTGGATCTGGCTTGCCGTTCCTGCATGGAAGACGTCATGGCTGAAGCTGCGCTGGATGAAGTCGCGTTGCGCGATAATCTTGAGGAGTTGCTCCATGTCTACAAGGAGCTTCTTGAGGTGGCGATGGGGGAGCGACAGGCGATAGCCAACGAGATGTCGCAGATCACCCAAGCGCAAAAGGCGGCAAAGGTTTACCATCTGTTTGGTTAATTAACCCCCAGTTAATCCAGACATGTGCGCCATAAATTTGACTGTGCACGGTTTTTTGACTTAACTAGTGGCTGTTTTCAGATTTCAGGCGTCTACAGGCACATGGTGTCCTGCAAGCGTCTCGCTTGCCCCTTATTTTGGGCATTGAGTTGACTAGGGAAGTTGCTATTGCATGTGGCGTGAAACCAAAATTCTGCTGATCGATGACGATAGCGTCCGCCGCCGCGACCTGGCGGTGATTCTAAATTTTCTTGGCGAAGAAAATTTACCCTGCGGCAGCCATGACTGGCAGCAGGCAGTCGGCTCTTTGTCGTCTAGTCGTGAGGTCATTTGCGTACTGATCGGGACCGTTAATGCTCCTGGTGCGCTTTTGGGCTTGCTAAAGACACTCTCAACCTGGGATGAGTTCCTTCCGGTTTTGTTGATGGGCGATAATTCTTCCGTCGACTTGCCTGAAGATCAGCGTCGCCGAGTGCTTTCGACCCTCGAAATGCCGCCCAGCTACAGCAAATTGCTCGACTCCCTGCACCGTGCCCAGGTCTATCGCGAGATGTATGATCAGGCCCGTGAGCGCGGTCGTCATCGCGAACCCAATCTGTTCCGTAGCCTCGTCGGCACCAGCCGTGCGATCCAGCACGTGCGCCAGATGATGCAGCAAGTGGCCGACACCGACGCCAGCGTGCTGATCCTCGGCGAGTCCGGGACCGGCAAGGAAGTGGTCGCGCGCAACCTGCATTACCATTCCAAGCGTCGCGATGCGCCATTCGTGCCGGTCAACTGCGGGGCGATCCCGGCAGAGCTGCTCGAAAGCGAATTGTTCGGTCACGAGAAGGGCGCCTTCACCGGCGCAATCACCAGTCGTGCCGGGCGTTTCGAACTGGCCAATGGCGGTACGCTGTTCCTCGATGAAATCGGCGACATGCCGCTGCCGATGCAGGTCAAGCTGCTGCGCGTCCTGCAGGAGCGCACCTTCGAGCGCGTGGGCAGCAACAAGACCCAGAGCGTCGACGTGCGCATCATCGCTGCGACGCACAAGAATCTCGAAAGCATGATCGAGATCGGCACCTTCCGCGAAGACCTCTACTATCGCCTCAACGTGTTCCCGATCGAGATGGCGCCGCTGCGTGAGCGCGTCGAAGACATTCCGTTATTGATGAACGAACTGATCTCGCGCATGGAGCATGAGAAGCGTGGTTCGATCCGCTTCAACTCGGCGGCGATCATGTCGCTGTGCCGTCACGGCTGGCCGGGCAACGTCCGCGAGCTGGCCAACCTGGTCGAGCGCATGGCGATCATGCATCCGTACGGGGTGATCGGCGTGGTCGAACTGCCGAAGAAATTCCGCTACGTCGACGACGAAGACGAGCAAATGGTCGACAGCCTGCGCAGTGATCTCGAAGAGCGCGTGGCGATCAATGGTCATACGCCGGACTTCACCGCCAACGCCATGCTGCCGCCGGAAGGCCTGGACCTGAAGGACTATCTCGGTGGTCTGGAACAGGGGCTGATTCAACAGGCGCTGGACGATGCCAATGGCATTGTCGCGCGTGCGGCTGAACGTCTGCGTATCCGTCGTACCACCCTGGTCGAGAAGATGCGCAAGTACGGCATGAGCCGACGCGATGGAGATGAACAGGCGGAGGATTGACGCCTGTTTTTCAACTGCTTCATTTATAAGCAGTTTTTTTTAGGCACGGGTATTGCTACAGCCCTCGCAACGTTCCGTTTAACTGACGGTCAGCCAAGCGAGAAAGCACAATGCCCCACGCCCAGATGTCTTCTGCCTCCAGTCCCGAGGGGCAACCGTCCTCCGTAGAGCAGGCAAGCCGGCAGGGCCTTGAGCAGGCATTCGAGCTGTTCAGCCAAATGTCCAGCCAACTGACTGACTCTTACAGCATGCTTGAAGCGCGGGTAACCGAGCTCAAGGGTGAGCTGGCAGTGGTGAGCGCCCAGCGCATGCAAGAGCTGGCCGAAAAGGAACGCTTGGCCAACCGTCTGCAAAACCTTCTTGATCTGCTGCCAGGTGGCGTCATTGTCATCGACGGTCACGGCATTGTGCATGAGGCCAACCCGGCCGCCATCGAGTTGCTGGGGCTGCCGCTTGAAGGCGAATTATGGCGCCATGTGATTGCCCGCTGCTTCGCCCCGCGTGAAGACGATGGCCATGAAATTTCCCTGAAAAACGGTCGGCGCCTGTCGATTGCCACCCGCTCGCTGGACGCCGAGCCGGGGCAATTGGTGCTGCTCAACGACCTGACAGAAACCCGTCATCTGCAGGATCAACTGGCGCGCCACGAGCGCTTGTCCTCGTTGGGCCGTATGGTCGCTTCGCTGGCGCATCAGATCCGCACGCCGTTGTCCGCAGCGTTGCTCTACGCCAGTCATTTGACTGAGCAGGAATTGCCGGTGGCCACTCAGCAGCGTTTCGCCGGGCGCCTGAAAGAGCGCCTGCATGAGCTGGAGCACCAGGTGCGCGACATGCTGGTGTTCGCTCGCGGTGAATTGCCGCTGACCGATCGCCTCACACCCAACGCTTTGATGCAGGCGCTGCAAGCGGCGGCGCTGACCCATGTGCAGGATCTGCCAATCCGCTGGCAGTGCGACAGTCATGTCGGCGAGCTGCTGTGTAATCGCGACACGTTGGTCGGCGCGCTGTTGAATCTGATCGAAAACGCGATTCAGGCCAGTGCCGGCGACGTCCGCCTGAAAGTCCATTGCTACACCCGCGACAACAGCCTGCGCCTGTGCATCAGCGACAGTGGCAGCGGCATCGAGCCAGCCGTTCTGGCGCGGCTCGGCGAACCGTTTTTTACCACCAAAGTTACCGGTACCGGCCTCGGCCTGACCGTGGTCAAGGCTGTGGCTCGGGCACATCAGGGAGAATTGCTGCTGCGTTCGCGGGTCGGGCGCGGCACGTGCGCGCAGGTGAATCTGCCGCTGTTTTCCGCGGTACAGGGAGCTGAGTGAAAGACATGGGCATCAAGGTTTTGCTGGTCGAAGATGACCGTTCGTTGCGCGAAGCGCTGGCCGACACGCTGTTGCTGGCCGGCCACGATTATCACTCGGTCGGTTGCGCTGAAGACGCACTGACGGCAGTAGCGCGCGAAGCGTTCAGTCTGGTAGTCAGTGACGTCAACATGCCCGGCATGGATGGTCATCAATTGCTTGCCCTGCTGCGTGCCCGCCAGCCGCAATTACCGGTGCTGCTGATGACGGCGCACGGTGCGGTCGAGCGCGCGGTCGATGCGATGCGTCAGGGGGCGGCGGACTATCTGGTCAAACCGTTCGAGCCCAAGGCTTTGCTGGATCTGGTGGCGCGGCATGCGCTGGGCAATATTGGCGTGAGCGACATTGAAGGCCCTATCGCCGTCGAGCCGGCCAGTGCGCAACTTCTCGAATTGGCCGCACGAGTGGCGCGCAGCGATTCCACGGTGCTGATCTCCGGCGAATCCGGTACGGGTAAAGAAGTGCTGGCGCGCTACATTCATCAGCAATCCCATCGCGCCAGCCAGCCGTTCATTGCGATCAACTGTGCGGCGATCCCTGACAACATGCTCGAGGCGACGCTGTTCGGTCACGAGAAGGGTTCGTTCACCGGTGCCATCGCCGCGCAGGCCGGCAAATTCGAACAGGCGGACGGCGGCACATTACTGCTCGACGAAATCTCCGAAATGCCCCTTGGCCTGCAAGCCAAACTGCTACGCGTGTTGCAGGAGCGCGAAGTCGAGCGTGTCGGTGCGCGTAAGCCGATTGCCCTGGATATTCGCGTGGTCGCCACCACTAACCGCGACTTGGCGGGCGAAGTGGCGGCGGGGCGTTTCCGTGAAGACCTTTATTACCGTTTGTCGGTTTTCCCTCTCGCGTGGCGTCCACTTCGCGAGCGCACTGCCGATATCCTGCCGCTGGCCGAAAGGTTGCTGGCCAAACACGTCAATAAAATGAAGCACGCCGCAGCGAAACTTTCGCCTGACGCACAAGCCTGCCTGATCGCGTACCCGTGGCCGGGTAATGTGCGTGAACTGGATAATGCCATTCAGCGAGCGCTGATCCTGCAGCAGGGCGGTTTGATTCAGCCACAGGATTTCTGTCTGGCAGGTCCCGTGACGTACACCGCGGTGCCCGTCGCCGCGCCGGTGTCTGCGGTGATCCGCGAGGTGGAAATCGATGCGGATTCCGCCGGTGCACTGGGTGATGACCTGCGCCGCCGGGAGTTTCAGATGATCATCGACACCCTGCGCGCCGAGCGTGGACGACGCAAGGAAGCCGCAGAAAAGCTCGGTATCAGCCCGCGTACCCTGCGCTACAAACTGGCGCAAATGCGCGATGCCGGGATGGACGTCGAAGGTTATCTGTTCGCCACCTGAGGCGTGATGAAAAAGTTGAAAACGCTTTTCTGAAAGGGGTGCCCATGAGCTGGCACCCTTGTTGCTAATACCTGTGTACCCGCCGAGTGAGTGTCAAAAAATTGCGGGCCGCCCAAGAGAGTAGACCATGAGCCAAGGTATTGAATTTAATCGGTTGATGACAGACATGAAGGCCATGAAACTGGATGCCATGTCTGCGCCGAAATCGACGACCGCTGTCCCTGAGCTGGGAGGCAGCAGCTTTTCCGACATGCTCGGTCAGGCGATCAATAAGGTCAGCGATACCCAGACCGCGTCGACTCAGTTGGCCAACGCATTTGAAGTGGGCAAGAGCGGCGTCGATCTGACGGACGTGATGATCGCTTCGCAAAAAGCCAGTGTGTCGTTCCAGGCTCTGACCCAGGTGCGCAACAAGCTGGTTCAGGCTTATCAAGACATCATGCAGATGCCGGTTTAAGGACGAGATTGAGTCATGGCAGAAGCAGTCGCCGATAACGTTCCGGCCAAGGCCACCCCGATAGACGGCAAACCGCCGCTGTTCGGCCTGTCCTTCCTGGAAAACCTCTCCGAGATGACCATGCTGCGTCAGGTGGGCCTGTTGGTCGGCCTGGCTGCGAGCGTGGCGATTGGCTTTGCCGTGGTGCTGTGGTCGCAGCAGCCGGATTACCGTCCGTTGTACGGCAGCCTTGCCGGCATGGACGCCAAGCAGGTCATGGAAACCCTGGCCGCCGCCGACATTCCTTACAACGTCGAACCGAACTCCGGCGCCTTGCTGGTCAAGGCCGACGACCTGTCCCGTGCGCGGATGAAACTCGCGGCTGCTGGTGTCACTCCCAGCGACGGCAATATCGGTTTCGAAATCCTCGACAAGGAACAGGGGCTGGGCACCAGCCAGTTCATGGAAGCGACGCGTTATCGTCGCGGCCTCGAAGGTGAACTGGCGCGGACCATTTCCAGCCTGAACAACGTCAAGGGTGCCCGCGTGCACCTGGCGATTCCGAAAAGCTCGGTGTTCGTCCGTGACGAGCGCAAGCCAAGCGCTTCGGTGCTGATCGAGTTGTACTCCGGTCGTTCGCTGGAGCCGGGTCAGGTGATTGCGATCATCAACCTGGTGGCGACTTCTGTTCCCGAGTTGAGCAAATCGCAGATCACCGTCGTCGACCAGAAGGGCAACCTGCTCTCTGATCAGGCGGAAAACTCCGAAATGACCATGGCCGGCAAGCAGTTCGATTACAGCCGCCGCATGGAAAGCATGCTCACCCAGCGCGTGCACAACATTCTGCAACCGGTATTGGGCAACGATCGCTATAAGGCGGAAGTTTCGGCTGACATCGATTTCAACGCTGTCGAGTCGACGGCCGAGCAGTTCAACCCGGATCAACCGGCGTTGCGCAGCGAGCAGTCGGTTAACGAACAACGCACTGCCAGCAATGGCCCGCAAGGTGTGCCGGGTGCCCTGAGCAACCAGCCGCCGTCGCCAGCCTCGGCGCCGCAAACCACCGGTGGTGCCGCAGCGCCAGCCGCGATGGTGCAGCCAGGTCAGCCGTTGGTTGACGCCAACGGTCAGCAGATCATGGACCCGGCCACCGGCCAGCCGATGCTCGCGCCGTACCCGGCAGACAAGCGTCAACAATCGACCAAGAACTTCGAACTCGACCGTTCCATCAGCCACACCAAACAGCAGCAGGGTCGCCTGAATCGTCTGTCGGTGTCGGTGGTGGTCGACGATCAGGTCAAGGTCAACGCGGCCAACGGCGAAACCACCCGTGCGCCGTGGAGCGCCGACGAATTGGCGCGCTTCACCCGTCTGGTCCAGGACGCCGTCGGTTTCGACGCCAGCCGTGGCGACAGCGTCAGCGTGATCAACATGCCGTTCTCCGCCGAGCGCGGCGAAGTGATTGCCGATATTCCGTTCTACTCCCAGCCATGGTTCTGGGACATCGTCAAACAAGTGCTGGGTGTGTTGTTCATCCTGGTGCTGGTGTTTGGTGTGCTGCGTCCGGTGCTCAACAACATCACCGGCGGCGGCAAAGGCAAGGAGCTGGCCGGTCTTGGCAGCGACGTGGAACTCGGCGGGATGGGCGGCCTGGACGGCGAACTTTCCAACGACCGCGTGAGCCTCGGTGGTCCGCAGAGCATTCTGTTGCCGAGCCCAAGTGAGGGTTATGACGCGCAACTGAATGCAATCAAGAGTCTGGTGGCCGAGGATCCGGGTCGCGTGGCTCAGGTCGTGAAAGAGTGGATTAACGCAGATGAGTGATAACCGAGCCGCAACCGTCAAACTGAACAAGGTCGACAAAGCCGCGATTCTGCTGCTGTCCCTGGGTTCGACCGATGCCGCGCAAGTGCTGCGCCACATGGGCCCGAAAGAGGTTCAGCGCGTCGGCGTGGCCATGGCGCAGATGGGCAACGTCCATCGCGAGCAGGTCGAGCAGGTCATGAGCGAGTTCGTCGACATCGTCGGCGACCAGACCAGCCTCGGCGTCGGTTCCGACGACTACGTGCGCAAAATGCTCACCCAAGCCCTGGGTGAAGACAAGGCCAACGGCCTGATCGACCGCATCCTGCTCGGTGGCAACACCAGCGGCCTCGACAGCCTGAAATGGATGGAGCCGCGCGCCGTTGCCGACGTGATCCGTTACGAACACCCGCAGATCCAGGCGATCGTGGTCGCGTACCTCGACCCGGATCAGGCCGGTGAAGTGCTCGGCAACTTCGACCACAAGGTGCGTCTGGACATCATCCTGCGCGTGTCGTCGTTGAACACCGTGCAGCCAGCAGCACTGAAAGAGCTCAACCAGATTCTCGAGAAGCAGTTCTCCGGCAACTCGAATGCCTCGCGCACCACCCTGGGTGGCATCAAGCGTGCGGCGGACATCATGAACTTCCTCGACAGCTCGATCGAAGGCCAGCTCATGGACTCGATCCGCGAAGTCGACGAAGACCTGTCCGGTCAGATCGAAGACCTCATGTTCGTGTTCAACAACCTCGCCGATGTCGACGACCGTGGCATCCAGGCGTTGCTGCGCGAAGTGTCTTCCGACGTGCTGGTGCTGGCCCTCAAGGGTTCGGACGAAGGCGTCAAAGAGAAGATCTTCAAGAACATGTCCAAACGTGCCGCCGAACTGTTGCGCGACGATCTCGAGGCCAAGGGCCCGGTGCGCGTCAGCGACGTCGAAACCGCGCAGAAAGAAATCCTCACCATTGCCCGTCGTATGGCCGAAGCCGGCGAAATCGTCCTCGGTGGCAAAGGTGGCGAGGAAATGATCTAAGCCCATGGACAAGCACGACGACGATGTGACGGATCTGATCCGTGCCCGCGATGTCCGTGGTTTCGAATCCTGGGCCATGCCCAGCTTCGATCCGCCGAAGCCGGAACCCGAGCCTGAGCCGGAACCCGAACCGCCGGAAATGGAAGAAGTGCCGCTGGAAGAAGTCCAGCCACTGACCCTGGAAGAACTCGAAAGCATCCGTCAGGAGGCTTACAACGAAGGCTTCGGCATTGGCGAAAAGGAAGGTTTTCACAGCGCCACGCTCAAGGTCCGTCAGGAAGCTGAAGTGGCGCTGGCGGCAAAACTTGCCAGCCTTGAGCAGTTGATGGCGAACCTGTTCGAACCCATCGCTGAGCAAGACACGCAGATCGAAAAATCGCTGGTCGACCTCGTGCAACACATCACCAAACAGGTGATCAAGCGCGAACTGGCCATCGATTCCAGTCAGATCGAACACGTCATGCGTGATGCCCTCAAGCTGTTGCCGCTGGGCGTCGATAACGTGCGTCTGTACGTCAATCCGCAGGACTTCGAGCAGGCCAAGGCCTTGCGCGAACGTCATGAGGAAAACTGGCGCATCGTCGAAGATGAATCGCTGCTGCCGGGTGGCTGCCGGGTTGAAACCGAGCACAGCCGCATTGATGCGAGCATTGAAACCCGCGTTACTCAGGTCATGGCCAAACTGTTCGATCAGTTGCACGAGCAGGCTTTGCACCCTGCTGAAGCGGATCTGACTCTGGACATTCCAGAAGACGTAAAACCGGCGGCCTCGCCTGAAGAGCCGCTCGCGGACGCACCCGATGCGCCTTGAACGCACCAGTTTCGCCAAGCGCCTGAGCACTTACGCTGAGGCCACCGAGATTGCCGGCGCGCCGATTCTTGAAGGCCGCCTGCTGCGCATGGTCGGCCTCACCCTCGAAGCCGAAGGCCTTCGCGCGGCCATGGGCACGCGCTGCCTGGTGATCAATGACGACAGCTATCACCCCTCCCAGGTGGAAGCGGAAGTCATGGGTTTTTCCGGCAGCAAAGTCTTTCTGATGCCGGTCGGCAGTGTCGCCGGCATCGCCCCTGGCGCTCGCGTGGTGCCACTGGCTGATGCCGGTCGTTTGCCGATGGGCATGAGCATGCTCGGTCGCGTCCTCGACGGTGCGGGCCGTGCGCTGGATGGCAAGGGCGGCATGAAAGCCGAAGACTGGGTGCCGATGGACGGCCCGACGATCAACCCGCTCAACCGTGACCCGATCAGCGTGCCGCTGGATGTCGGTATCCGTTGCATCAACGGTTTGCTGACGGTCGGTCGCGGCCAGCGTCTCGGTCTGTTCGCCGGTACCGGTGTCGGTAAGTCCGTGCTGTTGGGCATGATGACCCGCTTCACCGAGGCCGACATCATCGTCGTCGGCCTGATCGGCGAGCGGGGTCGCGAAGTTAAGGAATTCATCGAGCACAGCCTCGGTGAAGAAGGCCTCAAGCGTTCCGTGGTGGTTGCCTCGCCAGCGGACGATGCGCCGTTGATGCGTCTGCGCGCTGCGATGTATTGCACGCGCATCGCCGAATATTTCCGCGACAAGGGCAAGAACGTCCTGTTGCTGATGGATTCGCTGACCCGTTTCGCTCAGGCGCAGCGGGAAATCGCTTTGGCCATCGGCGAACCGCCCGCGACCAAGGGTTATCCGCCATCGGTGTTCGCCAAATTGCCGAAACTGGTCGAGCGCGCCGGTAATGCGGAGAAGGGCGGCGGTTCGATTACCGCGTTCTACACCGTGCTGTCAGAGGGCGATGACCAGCAGGACCCGATTGCCGACTCGGCACGAGGCGTACTCGACGGGCACATCGTGCTGTCCCGGCGTCTGGCCGAGGAAGGTCACTATCCGGCCATCGACATCGAAGCGTCGATCAGCCGGGTGATGCCAGCGGTGGTTTCGCCAGAGCACATGCAGCGCGCGCAGTACTTCAAGCAGTTGTGGTCGCGTTATCAGCAGAGTCGCGATCTGATCAGCGTTGGCGCCTACGTTGCCGGCGGCGATCGCGAGACCGATCTGGCGATCTCCCTGCAACCACAATTGGTTCGCTACCAGCGTCAAGGGCTGAACGACAAAATCAACATGGGCGAAAGCCAGGCTTACCTCGCAACCCTGTTTGCCCCAGCGGCGGGCGGCTAACCGGCCATGGCTGCCGTCAGTCGAGCCGCGCGTCTGGCGCCGGTGGTGGACATGGCCGAACAGGCCGAGAAAGCCGCCGTTCAACGCCTGGGCTATTTTCAGGGTCAGGTAAAAGTTGCGGAAAGCAAACTGGCTGACCTCAATGCCTTTCGTCTGGATTATTCCGAGCAATGGATCGTGCGCGGCGCCACCGGCGTGAGCGGGCAATGGTTACTGGGCTTTCAGGGCTTTCTGGCGCAGCTCGACACTGCTGTTGATCAGCAGCGGCAGAGCCTGGTCTGGCACCAGAACAAACTCGACAAGGCGCGTGAGGAATGGCAACAGGCGTTTGCCAAGGTCGAAGGTCTGCGCAAACTGGTGCAGCGTTATCGCGAAGAGGCGCAACGCCTCGAAGACAAGCGCGAGCAGAAGCTGCTCGACGAGTTGTCGCAGCGCTTGCCCCGCCAGAATCCCTTTTAAAACAAGATCAAAAGATCGCAGCCTTCGGCAGTTCCTACAGGGGGATCAGTGTAGGAGCTGCCGAAGGCTGCGATCTTTTGATCTGGCTTCTAACCTTGCTGCAACTCTGTGCAGGTGCTAAACCTTGTACAGGTTCGTCAATGACAAGGAAGCCAGTCAATGTCAGTCGTTACAGAAGTCTCTCCAGATGGTCAAAAACTGACGATCTCGGTCAAGGGGCGATTCGATTTCGGTCGCCATCAGGAATTTCGTGAGTCCTACGAGCATCTTGCCAAGAAGCCCGACTCCATCGTGGTTGATCTGAAAGAGGCCACCTATCTCGATAGCTCCGCATTGGGCATGCTGCTCCTGCTGAGGGATCACGCCGGTGGCGATAACTCGGATGTGCGGGTGGTGAACAGCAGCTCCGACGTGCGCAAGATCCTCGCCATCTCCAATTTCGACAAACTCTTCGACATCAGTTGACGGCCATGCTGGCGCAAGAGCCGCTGATTATCCTGATCGCCGAAGACAGTGCCGCCGACCGCCTGCTGCTCTCGACCATCGTTCGCCGCCAGGGCCATGAAGTCCTGACGGCGGCCAACGGTGCCGAAGCGGTCGATCTGTTTCGCCGGCAGCAACCCGATCTGGTGCTGATGGACGCGATGATGCCGGTCATGGATGGCTTCGAAGCGGCGCGGCAGATCAAGGCGTTGGCGGGCGAGATGCTAGTGCCGATCATCTTTCTCACCTCGCTGACCGAAAGCGAAGCGCTGGCCCGTTGTCTGGAGGCTGGCGGCGACGACTTTCTGGCGAAGCCCTACAACCAGGTGATTCTCGCCGCCAAAATCAAGGCGATGGATCGCTTGCGCCGTTTGCAGGCGACTGTCTTGCAACAGCGCGACCTGATCGCCAAACACCATGATTACCTGCTCAACGAACAGCGCGTGGCCAAAGCGGTGTTCGATAAGGTCGCCCATTCCGGTTGCCTGAGTGCGCCGAACATCCGCTACCTGCAATCACCTTATGCGCTGTTCAACGGTGACCTGCTGCTGGCAGCCTACACGCCGGCCGGTGACATGCATGTGCTGCTCGGCGATTTCACCGGTCACGGGCTGCCGGCAGCAGTGGGTGCCATGCCGCTCGCCGAAGTCTTCTACGGCATGACCGCCAAGGGCTACGGCCTCGCTGAAACCCTGCGCGAAATGAACGCCAAACTCAAACGCATCCTGCCGGTGGACATGTTCTGCTGCGCCACGCTGCTGTGTCTGAGTTTTCAGCGGCGTTCGGTCGAAGTGTGGAACGGCGGCATGCCTGACGGCTATCTGCATCGGATTGTCAGCGGTGAGCGTGTGCCGCTGGCGGCGCGGCACTTGCCGTTGGGCGTACTGAGCGCGCAGGCGTTCGATGATCGTACTGAAGTGCATCCGATGGGCGCTGGTGATCGGGTCTTTCTGTTGTCGGACGGGGTGATCGACACCAGTGATGCCAGTGATCAACTGTTCGGTGTCGAGCGTTTACAGCAAGTGTTCGCCGCCAATCGCGAGCCTGACCGATTGTTCGAGGACATCGAACAGGCGCTGCGGGATTTTCGCGGCGAGGCGCGCGACGACGTCAGCATGGTCGAGGTCAGCCTGCTGGAGCCGGCGCAGGTCAAACCGTCGGCGCCGTTGTACTCCGACAGCGGCCAGTCGTGCCCGCTCGACTGGTCGGTGAGCTTCGAATTCCGTGGCGCGACGCTAAAGCGTTTCAATCCGTTGCCGTACCTGTTGCAGTTGCTGCTTGAGGTGCATGGGCTGCGGGCGCAGAGTGGCGCTTTATACAGTGTGCTCGCCGAGTTGTATTCCAACGCGCTGGAGCACGGCGTGCTGGGGCTGGACTCCAGTCTCAAGCGCGATGCGGCGGGTTTTGCTCAGTATTATCAGCAGCGCAATGATCGGCTGGAGGCGTTGCAGGATGGTTTCGTGCGCGTGCATTTGCAGGTGCAGCCACAGGGCGAGGGCGGTTGTCTGGTGATTTGCGTGGAAGACAGCGGCAAGGGTTTTGATGTGGCGCGAGTCATGGACAGGCCGCTGGACGGTGTCCGTTTGTCGGGGCGTGGCGTCAGTCTGGTCAGACAATTGGGGCTTAACGCCAGTTGGTCGGACGAAGGTCGTAGTGCTCGCGTGGAGTTTTCCTGGGAGGTTGAGGCATAATCCGCGCAATTCTTGATCAAGGAGTGAGCAAGTGACTGACATACATGTAGATCGCGAAGTGCTCGACACCTTGCGCGACGTTATGGAAGACAGCTATCCGGATTTGCTGGACACCTTTCTGAGTGATTCGAAAATTCGCCTGGAGCAATTGCAAGAGACTGCAGATGCCAAGGAACTGTCGGAAGTTGCCCATAGCTTCAAGGGCAGCGCAAGCAATATGGGTGCGGTTCGACTGGCGACGCTTTGCCAGGAGCTGGAATCAAACGCCAAAGACAAAAGTCCCGCCGAGATCGTAAGGCTGGTCGCTGATATCAGCGTCGAATTCGCTGAGGTTCGCTCTGTTTACGAAGACGAGCGACAGCACGCCACCACTCACTGACCTCACCGTCCGGCGCTTTTCACAAGCGTCGGACAAAACTGGCCCGGCACTTGCAGCTATCTCCCCCAACTGTACCTACGATCCCAGTGCAGCGGAGACCGTTTCATGCCTGCGACCCCCAACATCCTTCTTCAGAATGCCGCTCAGGCCAAGGCGCAAGCCGCCTCGGCCAAAACGTCGGCTATGGCCGTAGATACCGGGGATAAAGCCTCAAGCTTCGCGAAAGTGTTCGCCGATCAGGGATCGAGCAAGCCGGTTGCCAGCGCTGACAACTCGCCCAAGTCGTCGCGTGACAAAGTCGCTGACAACAGCGGTAAAAAGGAAGTCGGCAAGGATCAGTCTGCCGCTGCGCAACCGGCGGTTGCCGATAGCGGCAACGACTTGCCTGCCGATAAAACGGCGGCAACCGATGACAGCAGCGCCAGCAGCGACGACAACACTGACACCGCCCAGACTCCAGTAGTCGCGGCGCCGGTTGATCCGACGCTCGATCCGGCATTGGCAACCGCCGTGCAGCCTGTGGTGACGGCGCCAGTGGTGCCGGCCCCGGCTGTAACCCCTGCGCAACCTGAAACCGAAACCCCTGCGCTCGCCGCGTTGCCGGGTACGGTCAAAGATCCGGCACCGACCACCGACAGCGATTTCGATCCTGCGGCCGACCCCCTCGACTCGATGCCGGCCGTGCGTATGGCGATGGAGCAGGGCGGGCACATTTCCGCTGCCAGCCAGGCACAACCGAAGGCTTCGCCGGCTCAGGCACAGGCCGACGGCGAATTGACTGCGGCGCAGAACTTCGCTGCTGGCATGGCCAGCATGCTCGACGTACAAGCCGACAAGGACAGCACCAGCCAGGGCGGCGAAAAAGCCTTCAGCGGTTTGATCGACGATGGCCTCAAAGACCTCAAAACCGCCACCAGCGATACCCGCGTGGATGACTTCGCCAACCGTCTGGCGGCATTGACGCAGGCCGCCACGCCGAAGACCGCGAACGCCGTGCCGGTGAACCAGCCAATCGCCATGCACCAGAGCGGTTGGACCGAAGAAGTGGTCAACCGCGTCATGTATCTGTCGAGCGCCAATCTGAAAGCGGCGGACATTCAGTTGCAGCCGGCCGAACTGGGGCGCCTGGACATCCGCGTCAACATGGTCCCGGATCAGCAGACCCAAGTGACGTTCATGAGTGCGCATCCGAGCGTGCGTGAAGCACTCGACGGACAGATGCATCGTTTGCGCGAGATGTTCAACCAGCAGGGCATGGGCCAGGTCGACGTCAATGTCTCCGACCAGAGCCGTGGCTGGCAGGGGCAGCAAGGTCAGGAGCAGGCACAGCAGGGCCAGAGTGGTCGCACCAGCGCTGCCGGTGGTCGCCTCGATTCGGCGGATGAAGAGTTGGCGCCTGCCACCATTGCTGACGCCGCTGCTCAAACCACTAGCGTGATTGGCACCAGCGCCGTCGACTATTACGCCTGATCAAATCAAGAGCCCCTCACCCTAGCCCTCTCCCAGAGGGAGAGGGGACTGATCGGGGGATATTGGAGATTTACACCGACTTGAAATAGCGTCTGTGAATCCATGATCGCCAAGACTTGATGGATGACTCCCTAATCGACTCGGTCTTTCAGGTTGACGTATCACGACAAAACAACTCGGTCGGCCCCCTCTCCCTCCGGGAGAGGGCTGGGGTGAGGGTGCCTTTGACTTTGACTTTAGCGTTGTCTCCACTACTACCGACACTTCTGGCATAACACTTGCTCTTGCCTTGCCGTGCGACTGTGAAAACCCGAATAGTGACGGATTATTGGCATGGCGAAGAGCGAAACCGCAGCAGTGAAAGACCCCGCAACCAAAGGCAAACTCAAGCTGATCATTGTGATCGTGCTGGCGTTGCTGTTGGCCATTGGTGCATCCGTGGGGGCGACCTGGTTCTTCATGCACAGTGCCCAGAGCAAGCCTGCCGAGGCCGCTGATGCAGCGCCCGTCGGCAAGCAGCCAGCGATCTTCGAACCGATGGCGCCGGCCTTTGTCGCCAACTACAACCAGAACGGCCGTCAGCGCTACATGCAGGTGAGCATCACCATGCTGGCGCGTAATCAGGCCGATCTGGAAGCGCTCAAAGTGCACATGCCGGTAATCCGCAACAACCTGGTGATGCTCTTCTCCGGTCAGGATTTCGCCACCTTGGCGACCCCGGTCGGGCAGGAGATGTTGCGCCAGAAGGCCACCGCCAGCGTCCAGGAAGTGGCGCAGAAAGAGCTGGGCAAAGTGGTGATCGAACAGTTGCTTTTCACTAATTTCGTACTGCAGTAGGAACACGACATGGCCGTGCAGGATCTGCTGTCCCAGGATGAAATCGACGCGCTGTTGCATGGCGTCGACGATGGTCTGGTACAGACCGATAACGCTGCCGAACCCGGCAGTGTCAAAAGCTACGACCTGACCAGTCAGGATCGCATCGTCCGTGGACGCATGCCGACTCTGGAAATGATCAACGAGCGTTTTGCCCGCTACACCCGCATCAGCATGTTCAACATGCTGCGCCGCTCGGCGGACGTTGCCGTCGGTGGCGTGCAGGTGATGAAGTTCGGCGAATACGTGCACTCGCTGTACGTACCGACCAGCCTCAACCTGGTCAAGATCAAACCGTTGCGCGGCACCGCGCTGTTCATCCTTGACGCCAAACTGGTGTTCAAACTGGTGGACAACTTCTTCGGCGGCGACGGCCGTCACGCCAAGATCGAAGGGCGTGAATTCACCCCGACCGAACTGCGCGTAGTGCGCATGGTGCTGGAACAGGCCTTCGTCGATTTGAAAGAAGCCTGGCAGGCGATCATGGAAGTCAATTTCGAGTACATCAACTCGGAAGTGAACCCGGCCATGGCCAACATCGTCGGCCCGAGCGAAGCGATTGTGGTCTCCACCTTCCACATCGAACTCGATGGCGGTGGCGGCGACCTGCACGTGACCATGCCGTATTCGATGATCGAGCCGGTGCGCGAAATGCTCGACGCCGGCTTCCAGTCCGACCTCGACGATCAGGACGAGCGCTGGGTCAACGCCCTGCGCCAGGACGTGCTCGACGTTGACGTGCCGATCGGTGCCACCGTGGCGCGTCGCCAGTTGAAATTGCGCGACATCCTGCACATGCAGCCGGGGGATGTGATCCCGGTCGAAATGCCGGACGAAATGATCATGCGCGCCAACGGCGTGCCGGCCTTCAAGGTCAAGATGGGCTCGCACAAAGGCAACCTCGCGTTGCAAGTGATCGAGCCGATCGAGCGTCGCTGAAGCGGCGCTCCAACCCCCAAGCATTTAACTGAATTTTTGCCCGCCGAGGACAAATGATGAACGACGATATGAACGCCCAGGACGACCAGGCACTGGCTGACGAATGGGCTGCTGCCCTGGAAGAAACCGGTGATGGTCAGGCTGACATCGACGCCCTGCTGGCCGCCGACGCAGCCAGCGGCTCGCGTCTGCCGATGGAAGAGTTCGGCAGCGTGCCGAAGAACAACGATCCGGTGACCCTCGACGGCCCGAACCTGGACGTGATCCTCGACATCCCGGTATCGATCTCGATGGAAGTGGGCAGCACCGACATCAACATCCGCAACCTGCTGCAACTCAACCAGGGTTCGGTTATCGAGCTTGATCGTCTGGCCGGTGAGCCGTTGGACGTGCTGGTCAACGGCACCCTGATTGCGCACGGTGAAGTGGTGGTGGTCAACGAGAAGTTCGGCATCCGCCTGACTGACGTGATCAGCCCAAGCGAACGCATCAAGAAGCTGCGCTGAGTGAAACGGTTTCTCTGGGCTCTGTTGGCATTGCCGCTGAGCGTGCTGGCCGCCGAACCGTCGACCGCCACCACGGTGCCTGCCGCGACCGCGCCGATGGTCAGCAGCGGCGTGGCCGGGCAACTGACGCAACTGGTGTTCGGCCTGTTGCTGGTGCTGGGGGTGATCTTCTTCCTCGCCTGGCTGCTGCGCCGTGTGCAGCAGGCAGGTCCGGCCGGCAAGGGGCAGGTGATCGAGCTGATCGGTTCGCGCGCGCTCGGTCCGCGTGACCGTTTGCTGCTGGTGCAGGTTGGCAGCGAGCAGATTCTGCTCGGCTTGAGCCCGGGCACCATCACCGCGCTGCATGTGCTCAAGGAACCGGTCGACGTGCCTGTAACCCGTGAAAAAGCGACTCCGGAATTTGCTCAGCATCTGCTGAAGATTCTCGGCAAGGATCAGAAGGATACGAAGTAATGGGTGCGCTACGCATCGTCTTGACGCTGGCCCTGTTGCTGGCCGCGCCACTGGCGTTCGCCGCCGATCCGTTGTCGATCCCGGCGATCACGCTGGGCACCAACGCCGACGGCGCGCAGGAGTATTCGGTCAGTCTGCAGATCCTGCTGATCATGACCGCCCTGAGCTTCATTCCGGCGGCCGTGATTCTGATGACCAGTTTCACCCGGATCATCATTGTCTTCTCGATCCTGCGTCAGGCCCTCGGCCTGCAACAGACGCCGTCGAACCAGATCCTCACCGGCATGGCGCTGTTCCTCACCATGTTCATCATGGCCCCGGTGTTCGACCGGGTGAACAACGATGCGCTGCAACCGTATCTGGCGGAAAAACTTACCGCCCAGCAAGCGGTAGAAAAAGCCCAGGTACCGATCAAGGACTTCATGCTCGCCCAGACCCGCACCAGTGATCTGGAGCTGTTCATGCGCCTGTCCAAGCGCACCGACATCGCCACCCCGGATCAGGCGCCGCTGACCATTCTGGTGCCGGCGTTCGTCACCTCCGAGCTGAAAACCGCGTTCCAGATCGGTTTCATGATCTTCATTCCGTTCCTGATCATCGACCTCGTCGTGGCCAGTGTGCTGATGGCGATGGGTATGATGATGCTCTCGCCGCTGATCATCTCGCTGCCGTTCAAGATCATGCTGTTCGTGCTGGTCGATGGCTGGGCGCTGATCATCGGCACCCTGGCCAGCAGTTTTGGAGGTGTCTCGCCATGACGCCGGAAGTTGCGGTCGATATCTTTCGTGAAGCCCTTTGGCTGACCACATTGATGGTCGCGATTCTGGTGGTGCCGAGTCTGCTGGTCGGCCTGCTGGTGGCGATGTTTCAGGCTGCCACACAGATCAACGAACAGACCTTGAGCTTCCTGCCGCGTCTGCTGGTGATGCTGGTCACGTTGATCGTCGCCGGTCCGTGGATCGTGCAGACGTTCATGGAATACATCATTCAGTTGTACAAAAACATCCCGATGGTCATCGGCTAAGCCATGCAATCGCTGCTTCAGCTGACCGACACCCAGATCAGTACCTGGGTGGCCTCGTTCATGTTGCCGCTGTTTCGCGTGGCGTCGATGTTGATGGTCATGCCGGTGTTTGGCACCACCCTGGTGTCACGCCGGATACGCCTGTATTTCGCCGTGGCGATCACCGTGTGCATTGCCCCGAGCCTGCCGCCGATGCCAGCGGTAAGTCCGTTGGACCTCAGTGGCTTGATGTTGATTGCCGAACAGATTCTGGTCGGTGCCGTGCTCGGGTTTTCCCTGCAGCTGTTCTTCCAGGCGTTTGCCGTGGCCGGGCAGATTGTCGCGATCCAGATGGGCATGGGTTTCGCCTCAATGGTCGATCCGGCCAACGGTGTCTCGGTGGCGGTGATCGGGCAGTTCTTCACCATGCTGGTGACGTTGCTCTTCCTGTCGATGAACGGCCACCTGGTGGTCTTCGAAGTGCTCACCGAAAGCTTCACCACGCTACCGGTCGGCAGCGGTCTGATGACCGCGCATTACTGGGAGCTGGCCGGCAAACTTGGCTGGGTCCTTGGCGCCGCGTTGTTGCTGGTGTTGCCGGCGGTGACGGCGTTGCTGGTGGTCAACATCGCGTTTGGCGTGATGACCCGCGCCGCGCCACAGCTGAACATTTTCTCCATCGGTTTTCCGCTGACCCTGGTGCTCGGCCTGTTTATCGTCTGGGTCGGCCTGGCGGATATTCTCAATCAGTACCAGCCGCTGGCCACTGAAGCCTTGCAGCTGCTACGCGAACTGGCACGGGCGCGCTGAATCATGGCAGAGAGCGAAAGCGGTCAGGACAAAACAGAAGACCCCACGGAGAAACGTAAAAAGGACTCCCGTGAGAAGGGTGAGATTGCCCGTTCCAAAGAGCTCAACACCCTCGCCGTGATGATGGCCGGTGCCGGCGCGCTGCTGGTGTTCGGCGGCATGCTGGCTGAAGACCTGATGGAGCTGATGCGCCTGAACTTCACGCTGTCGCGTGAGGTGATCATGGATCAGGGTTCCATGGGCGCATTTTTGTTGAAGTCGGGTCAGATGGCGCTGGTGGCCATCCAGCCGTTCATGATCACGCTATTGCTGGCCGCATTGATCGGGCCGATTTCCCTGGGGGGCTGGTTGTTTGCGGCCGGCTCCATGGCACCCAAGTTCAGCCGGATGAACCCGGCGGCAGGCTTGAAGCGAATGTTTTCGTTCAAGGCTGTGGTCGAACTGCTCAAGGCACTGGCCAAGTTTCTGGTCACCTTGGGGGTGGCGTTGGTGGTGCTGATGTCGGATGTCGATGACTTGATGCGGATTGCTCACGAGCCGCTTGAGATGGCGATCATTCACAGCGTCACGCTGGTCGGCTGGAGCACTTTGTGGCTGGCCTGCGGCCTGATCATCATCGCCGCCGTCGACGTGCCGGTGCAGCTCTGGGAAGCGCACAAAAAACTGCTGATGACCAAGCAGGAAGTGCGCGACGAGCACAAGGATCAGGAGGGGCGCCCAGAAGTCAAACAGCGCATCCGCCAGACCCAGCGCGAGATGTCCCAGCGGCGGATGATGGCGGCGATTCCCGACGCCGACGTGGTCATCACCAACCCGACCCACTACGCCGTCGCGCTCAAGTACGACTCGGAGAAGGGCGGCGCCCCGGTATTGTTGGCGAAGGGCAGCGACTTCATCGCGTTGAAAATCCGCGAAATCGCCGTGGCCAACAACGTCCTGCTCCTCGAGTCACCGGGGCTGGCGCGTTCGATCTACTACTCCACCGAACTCGAGCAGGAAATTCCCGGCGGGTTGTATCTGGCGGTTGCTCAGGTCTTGGCCTACGTCTACCAGATCCGCCAGTACCGCGCCGGCAAAGGCAAACGCCCGGATCCGCTCAAGGACGATTTGCCGATTCCGCCGGATCTGCGCCGCGATTCCTGACGTTGTTGTGCAGCCATTGGTCTGAGACTCCCCATTACTGTCAACTCTGACAGGTGCGCTTCCCGTGATTTTGCAGTTTGATGCAAGGTGGCGCCGCGAACCTGGCGCGGTCAGGCGAGCGAGTGCAAGGGAGCAAGACAATGAAAGGTATTTTCAGCAGCTACGATGAAAAAACCGGAAGAGGCACCATCACGCCGAAGCCCTCGGGACGATGTATTTCCTTTGCTGAGGCCACCGGTTTTTTTCTGACCGCCAAAGAATACCGATTCAGCATTCCATTGGCCGATGCCCGGCAGGCGAACGTCAAAGTGGGGGGCGAGGTCGAGTTCGAACTGCCCCGGAACAAGAACGGAAAAGTGAAAAATCTCCGGTATTGACCAACACATCGTCTGCGTCGTTAGATCCGCCGAAACGAAAAACCGCCATCTCGATACAGCGCGGTGGCGGTTTTTTTGCCTGAAGTGTGTGTTGGCCTTGAAACCGCTTCGCGAGCAGGCTCGCTCCCACAGGTTCAGCGTGTAACCACAGGGTTGCGATCAACACCGATCTCCTGTAGGAGTGAGCCTGCTCGCGATGAGGTTTTATCAGTCGCGGCATTCGAACCAGGCCCACTGCTATTGCGAGCAGGCTCACTTTTGCATTGCGCGTGTTGGTCAATGAATCCGTCCCCTTTTCTTTTGACCGATGCCCAGGGGCAAACGTCAAAGTTTCCTCCCGCTTCGTCAGTGCCGTTCGTCTGAAACCCGTGCGCACCTGTTAGTTCTGACAGTGGTTGAATATTTGCGTCAAGTGTCCAATGACCTCTGCAGATCCCTGGCAAACCGCTACGGATTTTTCAGGAGCAGGGCGATGATTGGTTTGATGGTGATGCCGATTGAGGAAGTTATCGACGATACGCAACATGACGTCGTCCATTTCGATTCAAGCGGAGGACTGGGACTTTTTTCCCTCTATCCGCCCAATATTCCCGGGCAGTTTACTGATATCGTTTTTCCACCGGCGCTAGTCGGGGTTAACCGCCCCATGCTTTTTACCACTACCAAGGGGTTGCGTGTGCTGGTGCAGGCCTATCTGAATATGGCCGGAGACGACACGATTCGTCTGTACCGTGATAAAACCCTGGTCGCTACGGTGGTATTGCCTGCCGATCACAATAATCTTGACGTCCTGATGCACATTCCCGTGGACAAAGTGCTGCCTGGCGTGCACACCCTGCGCTACGAAATTACGCGCAAAAGCGGTCAGCCGCCTGAAGGGGCGCAAGTTGAGGTCTGGTTCAAGATCGATCCTCCGGGCGGCATCGATCCCGAGCCGGATATGCCCGGCCATCAGCGTCTCAAACCGGCCAAGTTGCCGTTCAAGGACGGTGATGTCATTGATAAGAAAATCGCCGCCGAGGGCTTCACGGCAATCGTTGCGCCATGGCCTTTCATGACCTCGGGTGACACGTTGATGTTCCATTTTCACGGCATCCTTGTCAGCCCGCATACGGTTCAGGAAAGCGAAGTCGGAAAGGAAATCAGTGTTTTCGTATCCCCGAAGAACATCGAGGATGCAGGCCCGGCCGATCCGGCGGTAATGGTCTACCAGATTAAAGATCAGGTGGAAAACGTCAGCGATTTTTCTGAGCGCGCGACGGTCATCAGCGATCCGGAGAATGTCTGGCTTGGTCCGGTAGTCGTCCCTCTTGCCAATGAAGATAAGGTCAGTCTTGATGAGGTTGGATTCGATGATCTGGAGGCTCAGATCATTACGCGCCCGGGCTTTGCGCTGAAAGAGAAATTACTGTTTCGATGGGCGGCTACGACACAAAGCGGTGAAGTGGTCGAGCACAGTGAAGAACAATCGATTACTCGTCTCGGCATTCAGCCTTTTAAAGTGCCTAATCCCATTGTGATTGCCAGCGCGCCCGGGCAGGTGCAAGTGGATTATCTGCGCACCAAAGCAGATGGCACACAGGACCGCTCCCAGGTCTACATCTTCGAGTTGCAAGGAAAAACGTTGCGACTACCCGCTCCGCAGATACCGGATCTGGTCGGCGGTACCCTCGATCCTGCGCTGAGCCGGACCACGGTGTTGTGCGGTCCTGATGAGCGGATCAAAAAGGGCTTCAGAGTCACACTGACATGGATGGGCACCAGTGCTTCCGGGCGTCCGCACCTGTACCAGACTTACCGCGACGTCAGTGACCGGTTGGTTGGCCAGGCCATCGCCTTTAGCGTGACCGCTAAAGATATCGCGCCATTGATCAAAGGGTCGGTCCGGGTTTCGTATGAGGTCAGTCATGCCACGTTGAATCCTGCGCTGGTTTCTGAGGTGATGAATGCGCGCATAGGGGAGCTTGATCCTGCACTACCAGCGCCAAAAATCGTTGGCGTCATTGACGACGTGCTCAATCCGGCGCATGTGCCGTATGGCACGGATATCCAGATTGCGGCGGCCGCCTACACGCTTTTGGGCGATGTAGTGCATGTGGAAGGCCGGGGGGACGCGGGCGGGGTGGTCTTTCGGGACAGATTGCCGATTGATCAGACACGTGTCGGCAAGGATCTGGAGTTCTGGCTGGACGGCGAGGCGATCGAATCCTATCGGGAGCAGTTTTTCAATCTGCTTTGGTGGATCGAGCGGCCGGACGAACTGCCGCAATCATCCGCACTGCTCGAGTTGTATATCGGAGACCCGACGCTGGCGTTGCAGCCGCCAACGGTTCGCCGCGCTCCGGATGGCGTGCTTGACCCGTTGGAAAACCATGAAGGCGTCAGAGCGCGTATACAGATAGCCAGTCCACGCCCGGGTGATCAGGTTCGGCCGCTGGTTAAAGGCGCGCCAGAAGAAGGTTCGCCGACGTTTGAACCGCAACCGTTGAATGCAGACAATTTTGCCGTGTTTTGGCTGTTGCCGTCATTCATTGCGCAGAATCTTGGAGAACAGGTTGAGCTGCGCTCTGAATTGATCAGAAATGGCAAGGCTATACAGTCCAAGCCTCTGATATTGAAGGTCAAAACAATCAGCGACATGGATCCCGCCCTGACCCGTCCGCAAATTGTAGAAGCGGGCGCTGTGCCGCTTATCGATCTGCGAATCATCAAGACTGACCTCACGTGCGTGGTCAAGCCACCGCTGCCGATTGCTGTGGCCGGGCAGCGGGTCTGGCTCACTGTCACCAGCGAGGGGGTTGCGCCGTTATCGTTGCGCGCCGGCACCCCGTTGACGGCTGAAGAAATCACTCAAGGCATCAGCGCCAAGGCTGACCGTAGCTGGTTCTATGCGCTCAAGGATCTGTCTCCCTGTGAGTTGATCTGCAAGATAGCGCTGCGCAGCACGGACACCGAGGACTCTGCGCTGAAGCTTCCAGTGGCGCGGTACACGGTGAAGGTCACGGAGGCGCTGGCAATCAATACTGCCAACATGCTGCTCAATGGTGTGAAAGTGGTGGGGGGCGCGGCGTACGGATTACGCGAGCGAGAAGTTGTCAATAATGTGCAGGTGCGCGTGCCAACGGGCGGTCGAACGCCTTATACCTATCAATCGGCCAATGCGGGCGTAGCGACGGTTGACGCCGATGGCAAGGTTGCCGGTAGGCATAACGGATCGACCACCATCACCGTGACGGATGCCGATCAGCAAAAGGTTTCGTATTTGGTGCAAGTGACGAATGTTTATCGGCTTGGAATGAGCGAGGCGTTCATGACGGCAGCCGAGGCGCATTCCTGGCTTAGCCAATCCGGAGCCACCCGTATTTACAACGATAACCGGCCGCTCGGCGCGGGCCACCTACAGGCGAATTTCGTCGACTTGACTCCCCTGTTCGGTGCAAGAGGGCCATATTATGGCCGTTTTTTCGCTATTAACCTTTCCTTTGCCACTCCCTACGTCGTCTATTACGAACTGTTGGATAACGGAGTTCTGGCGGGCGCAAGCTTACCAGTCGCGGGCAACGCGGTCCGTAAACGGTGGATGGCTTATCACTTGACCTGACGTACAGAGACTTGTCAGGCGCCGGGAGAGTTTTCCCGTGCGCCTCTATATTTTGATCGTTCCTACGCGTAGCAAAGGAATGCCTCAACGGATGCGCCGCGTTCGGCTCTGGAAGGGACGCAGAGCGTCCCGGGCTGCATTCCCACGCAGAGCGTGGGAACGATCATGGGGGCGCGGCTACTGCGGCAACTCCAGATTATCCATAACCCGATTCACCGCCAGCTCGCCGAGCATGATCAATTGCGCAATCCCCAGTAGCGTTCTGCGTTGCGAGGCGGGTATGAGGTTGGCAAAGTCATGGGCGATGGTTCTGGCTGAGGCGAGTGTTTCGCTGGCATCGGCCAGCAGTTCCTCGTTTTTGAAGTCAGCGGTGACGGCGTACATCCGGCGGGTTTTGCGTGGCGGTGGGGGGGAGCCGGGCGGGCAGAGGTAGTGATCGAGGGCGCGGTCGGCGGCGTCGTGGAGCTTGTTGGAATCGAGGGATTCGTAGGGGGACGTAGGGTCGGTTTCGGGTGGGTTGGGTGTTGGTTTGATCATGGTGAAGCTCCTTTGAAGTGGAGCCGCTACACCCTGTCGCTAAACAGGTGGGTGGCGGCTGTACGCAGGTTAGCGAACCGGTCAAAGGCACCCGGCAGACCCGAAGGTCTCCCGCATACAGCCACCATGACGAAATCGCGAAAATACAGATCCGCAACGAAGCCTGGAACGCCGATGCACCTTTGACTTGAGTTCGAGTCGCTAAACCCGATCGCTGATTCGTCAGCGACCGACCCACAATAGAACCCGACCCCAAAGCGCACAAGCCGGCGGATTCTGGCTTGGCTGTAGGCAATGGCGCAAGGATTTGTAGCCTTGCGGAAATGTCATTACACACAATTCAACGAGATCTTAAAGTTGAGCCTAAAAAGACAACAAACCCGCGGCCATTTTCATGGGGGCGCGGGCTTTCAGGATTGCGAAGTTGTGCAGACATTTATTCCGACAAGTTTCAACTAGTCGGTGTTGCTTGAAGGTCCGATCATTTCTGCGGCTTCTAGGTGCTCCTCGTTACTGCTCATCGCTCCCAATGCACCTGCATAGTTAAATAAAAAGAACAATCCATGATGGGGATCAGCTGTCTGGTCCAGCCATTCAAAATTTCGGGTATAGGTATTGTAAACCTCAGCCCTGGCTCCATTGGCGTTGCCGGTCCAGGCCCTGTCCAGGTGAGGGGCCGTTGGACCTGCACTCCATACGAACCAAGGTTGCGAGAAGCAACGCTGAATGACCGCAAGGATTTGCGGCGTTAAATGCACGTCTCCTCTTTGCGCCAATGCTTGAAGGTGTCTCTGGTAAGTCCAGCCTAAGCCTCCACCTACGAACACGGAGTAGATATTCGAGACTTTGACTGAGTAGCTGACCTGCGCAGCCTGTTGATCGGTGATGGTGATGGTTGCCCCACCGTTGCCCATTCCTGTTACCTTGCCGCCGGCGTCAACTGCCGCGACGGCTGGATTCGAGGACCTGTATGTATAGGGCGCAATACCCCCGGCAGCCTCGCGGATCTTAGTGTTACCAATGGCATCAACACCGTTGAGGTTTGGACAGTAACCACTTCTTACCATCACGCCATCCAGCTCCATCAGCGTCGTGTCGACTGAAAGTTGCTGGGGACTCACCGTCAGCAATCGCACGTTGGAATAAACCGAGGTCGGGTGGTACAGCGATTTAGCATACAAGCGGTGACCGCCGACTGTGACGGTGATGGTGTGCTGCCATGACCTGTCAATTGGACTGGCGGTCACTTTGCCTTTGGACTCTGCGCTCGGGCCCCTACCGTCGAAAATTTCGATCTCCTTCCCTTCGCTGGCTGTGCCCTTGAGTATTAACGTGGTGCTGGTGGTGCTGGCACCCTCCGGCACTTCTTTATTGTTGGCGTCCAATACGTTGGTTAGCGTCGGGGCCGGCAATTTCTCTTTCAGACGAATGTTCACCGTCTCGTTCGGCGATTCGCCAAATTGTCCCAGTTGATCAGTTACCTCGAAATTGACGTTTATCTCGCCGTCAACAACGTTCTCAAAATCAGCTGTATACAGCGTCTTGCTCACTGGTGCCGAGGGATCCATAACGTCCACCGTGAACGTCGCGATGCCTAGCTTCAATATCACTTGATCGAAAGGTTCTTTGGTCGTGTAGCGCATTTCGAACGTGACACCGTTTTGTGCCAAGTCAGGGGTAATGCCATTGGCGATCACCTCGGAAGGAATAATCAGCTTGAAATTGGCATGGGGGGGCAGGTGGTACAGCACCGACGATATTTCCGATTTTTCTTTATTGCCGCTGAGCCGTTCAACAACGTAGTGCAGCTTGTTGATGCCGTTTACGAACTTGGATTTCGGGGCGTACAGCGCGACTCGTTTATTTTCCTCGCCGGGCTCGACAGTGTGACTGTCCACGGGCGTCGCCCCATCATTGATAAACAATGCGACTGAATTGTACTCGGCCAGTGCTGCCACGCCTCGATTTAGTAGTTCAGTCCACGGATCAACCACACACCGCACGCGTTCAGGTGTGCCGGTGAAGAGGCGTCTCGGAACGCCGCCGTGAGCAAGTCCGGACGGCCTCACCGGTGTCAACCAGCCGGGTATGAATACCGGGAACAACTTGAATACTTCAATCAGATCGTCGGATTGGATATCAATGGTCGAGTGAGTGTCCATGACGCGCTCCTGACCCGTGACAGGCCGGCATGTGGGTGAAGCGCTATCACACAATGGTTTGTGAATTTTGCCCACTGTCATATCTGACAGGTAGATGCTTGTTTCAGACGAGTGGTCGAGACTCGGCGGCGCGCTCAAGTTTCGTTCGACGTGCCGGCCCTTCCCTTGAAAGCGGAAAGAGTCGAGTTACCAGGCTCAAACGTAAAACGCGCCGCCCCGGTTGATTAGGAGCGGCGGGTTTTGACTGTCCGCAGTTGGGGGTTGCCTGTAGATAGGCCATCGCGAGCAGGCAGTGGCACCAAACAACTCGACCGGCCCGCATCACCGCGGCAACTCCAGATTATCCATCACCCGATTCACCGCCAGTTCGCCGAGCATGATCAATTGCGCGATCCCCAACAATGTCCTGCGCTGCGACGCGGGTATGAGGTGGGCGAAGTCATGGGCGATGGTTCTGGCTGAGGCGAGTGTTTCGCTGGCATCGGCCAGCAGCTCTTCATTTTTGAAGTCCGCGGTGACGGCGTACATCCGGCGGGTTTTACGCGGTGGTGGCGTGGAGCCGGGCGGGCAGAGGTAGTGATCGAGGGCGCGGTCGGCGGCGTCGTGGAGTTTGCTGGAGTCGAGGGAATCGTAGGGGGAGGTGGGGTCGGTTGCGGGTGGGTTGGGGGTTGGTTTGATCATGGTTGAAGCCTCTAGAGTAGTGAAGCTGCCACCGTTCGCTGCTAACGAAGGAGGTGGCGGCCGTACGCGGGTTAGCAGACCAGGACTCTAGAACCCGGCGCACCGAAGTGCCCCACGCAAAGCCGCCATAACGGCAACGGACTTCATGCGTCTAGAGATAACCCGGGCTGCTAAACCCGGTCGCTGATTTGTCAGCGACCGGACCACAATATAACCCGACCCCAAAGCGCACAAGCCGGCGGATTCTGGCTTGGCTGTAGGCATTGGCGCAAGGATTTGTAGCCTTGAGACCGTGTCTTGAGGTGTCTTTTAAACAGCTTCGTTTAAATCGAAAAATTTGTGCCGGACATAAGGGCCTCTTCGCGAGCAGGTTCGCTCCCACAAGAGACTGCATTCCAAATGTGAGAGTGAAATGCACACCAAATGTAGGAGTGAGCCTGCTCGCGATAGCGGAGTGTCAGTTGACGAATTTTTTGGATGACACACCGCTATCGCGAGCAGGCTCACTCCTACAGTGTTCGCGTACACCTTCCTCTCTGTTTCAATCAATCGCAAAAGTTGGAAAGCTTCTTGCAGTACCCGCCGTGAGCCCGCTCTGGGCGTCAAAAGTTTGCTTTAAAGGAACGGGGAAAACCGGTGGATCGCTCTCAGTTATTCAACACTGCTCGCACAAACGTTGCCGACCTCAGTCGAGGCAATCTGGGCGTGCCGTTGTTGCTGCTGGTGATGCTGGCGATGATGATGTTGCCGGTGCCGCCGTTCCTGCTCGACGTGTTCTTCACCTTCAACATTGCCTTGTCGATTGTCGTCCTGCTGGTCTGCGTGTATGCGCTGCGACCGCTGGATTTCGCCGTGTTCCCGACGATTCTGCTGGTTGCGACGTTGCTGCGGCTGGCGTTGAACGTGGCCTCGACGCGGGTGGTCATGCTCCACGGTCAGGACGGCCACGCCGCTGCCGGTAAGGTGATTCAGGCCTTCGGTGAGGTGGTGATCGGCGGTAACTACGTGGTTGGTATCGTGGTTTTCGCGATCCTGATGATCATCAACTTCGTCGTGGTGACCAAGGGTGCCGGGCGGATTTCCGAGGTGAGCGCGCGGTTCACCCTCGATGCGATGCCCGGCAAACAAATGGCGATCGACGCCGACCTCAACGCCGGTCTGATCGACCAGAACCAGGCCAAGATGCGCCGTCAGGAAGTCGCCCAAGAGGCTGAGTTCTACGGTTCGATGGACGGTGCCAGCAAGTTCGTCCGTGGTGACGCCATCGCGGGCCTGCTGATTCTGTTCATCAACCTGATCGGCGGCATGGCCGTGGGTATCTTCCAGCATGGCATGACGTTCGGTGATGCCGGCCGGGTTTATGCCTTGCTGACCATCGGTGACGGTTTAGTGGCGCAATTGCCATCACTGCTGTTATCGACAGCGGCAGCGATCATGGTGACCCGTGCTTCCGGTTCGGAAGACATGGGCAAGCAGATCAATCGCCAGATGTTCGCCTCGCCGAAAGCGCTGGCGGTGGCTGCAGGTTTGATGGCGGTCATGGGGCTGGTGCCGGGCATGCCGCACTTCTCGTTCCTGAGCATGGCCGCGCTGGCCGCTGGCGGCGCGTACCTGTTCTGGAAAAAACAGAATGTGGCCAAGGTCGTAGCGTTGGAAGAGGTCAAGCGCCAGCAGGAACTGCTGCCGTCGCCGGCCCGCGCCATGGAAACCAAAGAGCTCGGCTGGGACGATGTGACGCCCATCGACATGATCGGCCTGGAAGTCGGCTATCGCCTGATTCCGCTGGTGGACCGCAACCAGGGCGGACAATTGCTGGCGCGGATCAAGGGCGTACGAAAGAAGCTCTCGCAGGATCTGGGCTTCCTCATGCCGACCGTGCACATCCGCGACAACCTCGATCTGGCGCCAAGCGCCTATCGCCTGACCCTGATGGGCGTGATTCTCGCCGAAGCCGAGATCTACCCGGATCGCGAACTGGCGATCAACCCGGGCCAGGTCTACGGCACACTCAACGGTATCAACGCCAAAGATCCGGCTTTCGGCCTGGAGGCGGTGTGGATCGAAATCAGCCAGCGTGCGCAGGCACAATCCCTCGGTTACACGGTGGTGGACGCCAGCACCGTGGTCGCGACTCACTTGAACCAGATTCTATACAAGCACTCCAGCGAGCTGATCGGCCACGAAGAAGTGCAGCAACTCATGCAATTGCTGGCCAAGAGCTCGCCGAAACTGGCAGAAGAGCTGGTGCCGGGCGTGGTCACGTTGTCGCAGTTGCTCAAGGTGCTGCAAGCGCTGCTCGCCGAACACGTGCCGGTGCGCGATATCCGCAGCATTGCCGAAGCCATCGCCAACAACGCCGCGAAGAGTCAAGATACCGCCGCGTTGGTGGCCGCTGTACGGGTCGGCGTATCCCGCGCCATCGTCCAAAGCATTGTAGGCACTGAGTCGGAGCTGCCTGTGATCACCTTGGAACCAAGGTTGGAACAAATATTGCTCAATAGTCTGCAGAAGGCAGGACAAGGCTCGGAAGAGGGCGTTCTGCTGGAGCCAAGCATGGCCGAGAAGCTGCAGCGTTCGCTCATCGAAGCGGCGCAGCGTCAGGAAATGCAAGGTCAGCCGGTGATCCTTTTGGTCGCTGGCCCGATCCGCGCGATGCTCTCGCGCTTTGGCCGCCTCGCAGTCCCTGGATTGCATGTGCTGGCCTACCAGGAAATACCGGACAACAAGCAAGTGACCATCGTTGCGACAGTAGGGCCCAACGGCTGAGGTAGTGGTTTATGCAAGTTAAGCGTTTCTTTGCCGCCGATATGCGTCAGGCCATGAAGCTGGTTCGTGATGAGCTGGGCGCTGATGCCGCCATCATTGGCAACCGCCGCATTGCTGGCGGTGTCGAGCTGACGGCGGCACTGGATTACAAATTGTCGGCGCTGGCGCCACGGGTTCCGAACATGGAACTCGAAGACGAGCTGCGCAAGACTCAGTCGCGCATCGTCACCGCCCAGGCCGAACTGAGCCTGCGTGGCGAAGCCGACGGCAACAGCAATCGCCAGATCTTCGCAGGGCTGCCGTTGACCGCTGGCCTGCCGCTGACTGCCGCTGAACCGCTGAGCGAGCCGACTTACGCTGCTCCAGCGCGTCCGGCCCCGGCGCCTGCGCAGTCTTCCGGCGGCGTTGATCCGCGTGCCCTGGATTCGATGCGTTTCGAATTGAACAGCCTGCGCGAGCTGATGGAAGTTCAGCTCGGCACTCTGGCCTGGAATCAGCTGCAAGGCAGCCGTCCGGCGCAAGCCAATCTGTATCGTCGTCTGCAACGTATCGGTCTGTCCGGCCCGTTGTCGCGCGATCTGCTGGCGATGATCACTGATATCGAAGAACCGCGTCAGGCTTGGCGCATGTTGCTCGCGCACCTGGCGCGGATGATTGCCGTACCGGAAGTCGAGCCGTTGGAAGAGGGCGGTGTGATTGCCATGGTCGGCCCTGCCGGCATGGGCAAGACCACCACGCTGGCCAAGCTCGCCGCGCGCTACGTGCTGAAATACGGCGCGCAGAATGTCGCGCTGGTGAGCATGGACAGTTTCCGCATCGGTGCGCAGGAACAACTGAAGACGCTGGGCCGCATTCTCAATGTGCCGGTGACCCACGTCGATCCGGGCCAATCGTTGGTGCAGGCGCTGGATCCACTGCTGCGCAAACGCGTGGTATTGATCGATACTGCCGGCCTGCAAGCCAGCGATCCGGCGCTGCGCATGCAGCTGGAAAGTCTGGCCGGGCGTGGCATTCGTTCAAAAAATTATCTGGTCTTGGCAACCACCAGCCAGAAACAGGTTCTAACCGCCGCTTATCACAGTTACAAGCGTTGCGGGCTAGCCGGCTGCATCCTGACTAAACTGGATGAAACGGCCAGCCTTGGCGAAGTGTTGAGCCTGGCGATCAGTCATGAATTGCCGGTCGCGTACCTGACCGATGGCCCACGGATTCCGGATGATTTGCATCTGCCGCGCCGTCATCAACTGGTCAGCCGCGCCGTCAGCGTGCAAATGCAGGAAGAACCCAGCGAAGAAGCCATGGCTGACATGTTCGCTGATATCTATCACAGCCCGACCAAGCAGGTAGGCTGAGGTATTCATGAACAGTTTTTGTACCTACATCGATGGTCTGCCATGCATTGTTCCGGTTGTGAACGCGCAGCCAGTAATGTGGCCTCCGTCTATGCAAGACAAGGTAAAGAAATAACATGGGCAGCATGCATCCCGTACAGGTGATCGCGGTGACCGGCGGCAAAGGTGGCGTCGGCAAGACTAACGTGTCAGTGAACTTGTCTCTGGCGCTGGCAGAGCTTGGCCGTCGGGTCATGCTGCTGGACGCCGATCTGGGACTGGCGAACGTCGACGTTTTGTTGGGTCTGACCCCTAAACGCACACTGGCCGACGTGATCGAAGGCCGTTGCGAATTGCGCGACGTGCTGTTGCAAGGCCCCGGTGGCATCCGCATCGTCCCGGCCGCGTCCGGCACGCAGAGCATGGTCCACCTGAGCCCGGCGCAACATGCCGGCCTGATTCAGGCGTTCAGCGACATCGGCGACAATCTCGACGTACTGGTGATCGACACCGCTGCGGGTATTGGTGACTCGGTAGTCAGTTTCGTACGCGCCGCGCAAGAAGTGTTGCTGGTGGTCTGCGACGAGCCAACCTCGATCACTGACGCCTACGCACTGATCAAACTGCTTAACCGCGATTACGGCATGAACCGCTTCCGCGTGCTGGCCAATATGGCGCAGAGCCCGCAGGAAGGGCGCAACCTGTTCGCCAAGTTGACCAAGGTCACGGATCGGTTCCTTGACGTGGCCCTACAATACGTCGGCGCCGTGCCTTACGACGAAAGCGTGCGTAAAGCGGTGCAGAAGCAGCGTGCCGTTTACGAAGCCTTCCCGCGCTCCAAGTGCGCGCTGGCATTCAAGGCCATTGCACAGAAGGTCGACACCTGGCCGCTGCCCGCCAACCCGCGTGGCCATCTCGAGTTTTTCGTCGAGCGCCTCGTGCAGCAAACGGCAGGGCCCGTGCTATGACAGCAAGCGGTATGAACTACTACAAGAAGTCGGCACGCGACGCTCAGTACGAGCTGATCGAGCGTTACGCGCCGCTGGTCAAACGCATTGCCTACCACTTGCTGGCACGGTTGCCGGCGAGTGTGCAGGTCGAAGACCTGATCCAGGCCGGGATGATCGGCCTGCTCGAAGTCTCGACCAAATATGACGCCAGCAAAGGCGCCAGTTTCGAAACGTACGCGGGCATTCGAATCCGCGGCGCGATGCTCGACGAAGTGCGCAAAGGGGACTGGGCACCACGCTCGGTTCACCGCAATACCCGTATGGTCAGCGACGCAATTCGCTCAATTGAAGCTAAAACCGGCCGTGACGCTAAAGATCACGAGGTTGCAGCCGAACTCCAATTGAGTCTCGACGATTACTACGGGATTTTGAATGACACCTTGGGCAGTCGCCTGTTCAGTTTCGACGATCTGTTGCAGGACGGCGAACACGAAGGGCTGCACGAGGATGGCGCGAGTGCTCATCTTGAGCCGTCACGCGATCTGGAAGATGAACGTTTCCAGGCAGCGTTGGCGGACGCGATTGCCAATTTGCCGGAGCGTGAGCGACTGGTGTTGGCGCTGTACTACGACGAAGAGCTGAACCTCAAGGAGATCGGTGAAGTCCTTGGCGTCAGTGAATCGCGGGTCAGCCAGTTACACAGCCAGTGCGCGGCCCGTTTGCGGGGGCGTTTGGGGGAGTGGCGAGCGCGCTGAAGGCAGTGTGGGGACACTGCGAACGAGGCTGGTGCGGTGATGAACGGCACCGGTCTTGCTCTGTTGTGCTCCAGACAGTCTTCAAGTGCTGCGCCGATTGATTGAAGTGGCGCGTCCAGGTGCTGGGCGCGTTTAAGACTGCTTGGAGGTCGAATTGAACAAAGACATGAAAATCCTCATCGTTGATGACTTCTCAACGATGCGGCGGATCATCAAGAACCTGCTGCGTGATCTTGGGTTCACCAACACCGTCGAGGCTGACGATGGCGTGACTGCCATTCCAGTGCTCAACAGCGGCAGCATCGACTTTCTGGTAACGGACTGGAACATGCCGGGCATGACCGGTATCGACCTGCTGCGCCACGTGCGTGCCGATGAAAAACTCAAGCACCTGCCAGTGCTGATGGTGACTGCAGAAGCCAAGCGCGAGCAGATCATCGAAGCCGCTCAGGCCGGTGTAAACGGCTACGTAGTCAAACCTTTCACGGCTCAGGCGTTGAAAGACAAAATCGAGAAGATTTTCGAACGCATCGGCTGATGAACGCGCGGGGGAGCTATGGAGCATAACGAATCTTCACAGGGCGATTTCGAGTCGACCCTGAAAAAACACGCGGTCGAACTGGTCGAAAGCCTTGAAAAAGGCAGGTTCGGCGACGCTGTGCAACTGATCCATGAGCTCAATCAGACCCGTGACCGTGGCCTGTACCAGGAAGTCGGCAAGCTCACACGTGAATTGCACAGTGCGATCGTCAACTTCCAGATCGACCCGAACATGCCGCAGGCCGAGGAAGTGTCGCAAATCACCGACGCCACCGAACGCCTGGGTTATGTGGTCAAGCTGACGGAAGCCGCGGCCAACCGCACCATGGATCTGGTGGAGAGCGCCACGCCGGTGGTCAATGGTCTGGCTGACGAAGCGCAGACCTTGAGCGCCGATTGGGGTCGCTTCATGCGTCGCGAGGTCGGGGCTGAAGAGTTCCGTGAACTGGCGCGCCGGGTCGACGGTTTTCTGTCACGCAGCAGCACGGACAACCGTGCGGTGTCGAGCAATCTCAACGACATCCTGCTGGCCCAGGATTACCAGGACCTGACCGGTCAGGTGATCAAGCGTGTGACCCAACTGGTCACCGAAGTCGAAAGCAATTTGCTCAAACTCGTGCTCATGGCCAGTCAGGTGGACCGCTTTGCGGGCATCGAACATGACCGCGCCGCGATGCTTGCAGAAAAAGATCCACAAAAACATCTCTCGCAGGGTGAAGGTCCGCAGATTCATGCCGATAAACGAGAAGACGTTGTGTCCGGTCAGGACGATGTGGACGATTTGTTATCCAGCCTCGGGTTCTAGAGTTTTGGAATTTTAGGTTTTTTGGGTTTTTAGACCTGTAGGAGCACCCCATTAATGAGCTTCGGCGCCGATGAAGAGATCCTTCAGGATTTCCTGGTTGAGGCCGGCGAGATTCTTGAGCAACTGTCCGAACAACTGGTCGAGCTGGAAAGCCGCCCGGATGACGCAGATCTGCTCAACGCAATTTTTCGCGGTTTCCACACTGTAAAAGGGGGCGCCGGCTTCCTTCAGCTCAATGAGCTGGTGGAGTGCTGTCACATCGCCGAAAACGTGTTCGACATCCTGCGTAAGGGTGAGCGTCGCGTTGATGCAGAACTGATGGACGTTGTCCTCGAAGCACTGGACGCGGTGAACAGCATGTTCACTGAAGTTCGTGAGCGTGCTCCGATCACCGCCGCCACGCCGGAGCTGCTGGCCGCCCTGGCGCGTCTGGCCGAACCGCAATCGGCGGACGCAGCCCCGGCTTCGCCAGTGGCCGAGATGATCGAAGAACTGGTCGTCGAAGGCGACTCGTCGGGCGACATCACCGATAACGAATTTGAACAGCTGCTGGATTCGCTGAACGCCGTCAAGGCTGAAGCCGAAGCCCCGGCCGCTGCTGCCCCTGCGCAAACGGCCGCTGAAGCCGCGAGCGATGAAATCACCGATGCCGAGTTCGAGTCGTTGCTCGATCAACTGCACGGCAAGGGCCAGTTTGCGGTGGACGCGGTTGCGCCAGCGGCGGCAGCCCCTGCTGCTCCGGTCAAGGGCGACAGCTCTGACATCACCGACGACGAATTCGAAGCCTTGCTCGATCAGTTGCATGGCAAGGGCAACTTTGCCGTGGATGCGCTGGAGTCGGCGATTGCTTCGGCACCTGCGCCTGCTGCTCCAGCGGCCGCCGCTGCCGGCAGCGATCTGATCAGCGATCACGAGTTCGAATCGCTGCTCGACGAACTGCACGGCAAAGGCAAGTTCTCCGAAGTCGGCACCGCCGCTGCTGGCAGTGCTTCGACCGTCGCCACACCGGCTGCCAAGGCCCCGGCCGCTGTGGCAGCGCCCAAGCCTGCCGCCAAGCCTGAGCCAAAAGCCGAGGCGCCAAAACCGGCTGCCGCTGCTGCACCGGCTCCGGCCCGTGCGCCGGCGACACCGCCACCGGAAAAACCGGCGAGCGAAGCCGAAACCACCGTGCGTGTCGACACCGCCCGTCTCGACGAAATCATGAACATGGTCGGCGAACTGGTGCTGGTGCGTAACCGTCTGGTGCGTCTGGGCCTGAACAGCGGCGATGAAGCCATGCAAAAGGCCGTGTCGAACCTCGACGTGGTCACGGCTGACTTGCAGACCGCCGTCATGAAAACGCGGATGCAGCCGATCAAAAAGGTCTTCGGGCGCTTCCCGCGTCTGGTTCGTGACCTCGCGCGTCAGCTCAAGAAAGAGATCAACCTGGAACTGGTGGGTGAAGAAACCGACCTCGACAAAAACCTTGTCGAGGCCCTGGCCGACCCGCTGGTCCACTTGGTGCGCAACGCCGTCGACCACGGCATCGAGTCGCCGGAAGAACGCGAAGCGTCGGGCAAGGCTCGTGGCGGTCGCGTGGTGCTCGCGGCCGAACAGGAAGGCGACCATATCCTGCTGTCGATTTCCGATGACGGCAAAGGCATGGACCCGAACGTCCTGCGCGCCATCGCGGTAAAACGCGGTGTGATGGACAAGGACGCGGCCGATCGCCTCAGCGATACCGAGTGCTACAACCTGATTTTCGCCCCGGGTTTCTCGACCAAGACCGAGATCTCCGACGTCTCCGGTCGTGGTGTCGGCATGGACGTGGTGAAGACCAAGATTTCCCAGCTCAACGGTTCGATCAACATCTACTCGACCAAGGGCCAGGGCTCGAAGATCGTCATCAAGGTGCCGCTGACCCTCGCGATCATGCCAACCCTGATGGTCATGCTCGGCAATCAGGCATTTGCGTTCCCGTTGGTCAACGTCAACGAGATCTTCCACCTCGACCTGTCGACCACCAACGTCGTCGACGGTCAGGAAGTGGTGATCGTGCGGGACAAGGCGCTGCCATTGTTCTACCTCAAGCGCTGGCTGGTCAGCTCCGCCGCTCACGAAGAGCAGCGTGAAGGCCACGTGGTGATCCTTTCGGTGGGCACTCAGCGGATCGGCTTCGTCGTCGATCAACTGGTCGGTCAGGAAGAAGTGGTCATCAAGCCATTGGGCAAAATGCTGCAGGGCACTCCGGGCATGTCCGGCGCCACCATTACCGGTGACGGCCGCATCGCGCTGATTCTCGATGTTCCAAGCATGCTCAAGCGTTACGCCGCACGGCGTATTTGAATCCGGGGCGGCGGGGCGACAACGTCCCGCTGCACCTAATGGAGTGTTTATGGCAGTCAAAGTCCTGGTGGTGGACGATTCGGGTTTTTTCCGCCGCCGCGTCTCGGAAATTCTTTCAGCGGATCCGAGCATTCAGGTGGTCGGCACCGCCACCAACGGTAAAGAGGCGATCGATCAGGCCCTGGCACTCAAGCCGGACGTGATCACCATGGACTACGAGATGCCAATGATGGACGGCATCACGGCAGTGCGGCACATCATGCAGCGCTGCCCGACCCCGGTGTTGATGTTCTCCTCGCTGACGCACGAAGGCGCCCGGGTCACTCTGGATGCGCTGGACGCTGGCGCGGTGGATTTCCTGCCGAAGAATTTCGAAGACATCTCGCGTAACCCGGAGAAGGTCAAGCAACTGTTGTGCGAGAAGGTCCATAGCATCTCGCGCAGTAACCGTCGTTTCAGTGCTTATAGCGCACCGGCTCCAGCCGCAGCGCCAACGCCTGCACCGGCGCCATCCAGCTTCAGCAGCCACAGCACCAGCGCACCGGCACGTCCGGCACACGCGCCTGTGCATGCACCTGCTCCTGCTCCAAGCCGTGCTCCGGCCGCCAGCGCTTCGTCGCCAGCGCCGAAACGCAAAGCCTACAAACTGGTTGCCATCGGTACCTCGACTGGCGGCCCGGTGGCCCTGCAACGTGTGCTGACTCAGTTGCCGGCGAATTTTCCGGCGCCGATCGTGCTGATCCAGCACATGCCGGCAGCGTTCACCAAGGCGTTTGCCGAGCGTCTCGACAAGCTCTGCCGCATCAGCGTCAAGGAAGCCGAGGATGGCGACATCCTGCGTCCGGGCCTGGCGTTGCTGGCGCCGGGTGGCAAGCAAATGATGATCGACGGCCGTGGCGCGGTGAAAATCCTCCCGGGCGACGAGCGTCTGAACTACAAGCCTTGCGTTGACATCACTTTCGGTTCTGCAGCGAAATCCTACGGCGACAAAGTTCTGGCGGTGGTGTTGACCGGCATGGGCGCCGACGGCCGTGAGGGCGCGCGTCTGCTCAAGCAGGGCGGTAGCGCGGTGTGGGCACAAGATGAGGCAAGCTGCGTGATCTACGGTATGCCGATGGCCATCGTCAAAGCCGACCTTGCCGACGCGGTGTACAGCCTCGACGACATCGGCAAACACATTGTCGAGGCGTGTCTCTGATGGATGTTTTAAGCCTTATCGGGATCATCATGGCGTTCGTCGCCATCATCGGTGGTAACTACCTTGAGGGTGGTCACCTCGGTGCGCTGGCCAACGGCCCGGCGGCATTGATCGTACTGGGCGGCACCATCGGTGCCGCACTGCTGCAATCGCCGATGAGCGCGTTCAAACGCGCCATGCAGATCCTTGCCTGGATTCTGTTTCCGCCACGGGTCGATCTGGCCGGTGGCATTGATCGCGTCGTCAACTGGAGCCTCACCGCACGCAAGGAAGGCCTGCTGGGTCTGGAAGGCGTGGCCGATGCCGAACCCGACAATTACTCGCGCAAAGGCCTGCAACTGCTGGTCGACGGTGCCGAGCCGGAAGCGATCCGCAGCATCCTCGAGGTGGATTTCTACACACAGGAAGCGCGTGACATTGAGGCGGCAAAAGTCTTTGAAAGCATGGGCGGCTACGCGCCAACCATCGGCATCATCGGTGCGGTGATGGGCCTGATCCATGTGATGGGCAACCTCGCGGATCCGACGCAACTGGGCAGCGGCATCGCCGTGGCGTTCGTCGCGACCATCTACGGTGTAGCCAGTGCCAACCTGGTGTTGCTGCCGATCGCTGCCAAGCTGAAGTCAATTGCGTTGCGGCAGTCGCGTTATCGCGAAATGTTGTTGGAAGGGATCCTGTCGATCGCCGAAGGTGAAAACCCTCGCTCCATTGAGTTGAAGCTGCAAGGCTTCATGGATTAAGGGAATAACCTCATGGCACGTCGTCGCCACCAGGAAGAGCATGTAAACCACGAACGCTGGCTGGTTTCCTACGCTGACTTCATCACGTTGCTGTTCGCGTTCTTCGTGGTCATGTACTCGATTTCGTCGATCAACGAAGGCAAGTACAAGGAAATTTCCGAAGCGCTGGTCGGCGTCTTCAAAGACTCCGACCGCGCGCTCAAACCGATCCAGATCGGCGACGAACGACCGAAAACCGTGACTCCGGCCAAGCCACTGGTCAAGGACGCCGAGCAGATCGATGCCGGTATCGCCGGCGCCAGCGATCCGCTGAAAAGCATCGCCGATGACATCAGCGCGGCCTTCGGCGACTTGATCAGCTCCAACCAGATGACTGTGCGCGGCAACGAGCTGTGGGTCGAGATCGAACTCAACTCCAGCCTGTTGTTCGGCAGCGGCGATGCCATGCCGAGTGACATTGCGTTCAACATCATCGACAAGGTTGCAGCGATTCTGAAACCGTTCGACAACCCGATCCACGTTGAAGGCTTCACCGACGATCAACCGATCCGCACCGCGCAGTACCCGACCAACTGGGAGCTGTCCTCGGCGCGTTCGGCGAGCATCGTGCGCATGCTGGCCATGCAGGGCGTGAACCCTGGCCGATTGGCATCGGTGGGTTACGGCGAGTTTCAACCGGTGGCCAACAACGCTACCGCTGAAGGCCGGGGAAAAAACCGCCGGGTGGTGCTGGTGGTCTCGCGCAATCTCGATGTACGTCGCAGCCTCACGGGCACCGGAACCGCCAATGCGCAACCGGACGCTGCATTGAAGCGGGCTGGCACACAAACTGCACCGACCCCGGTCAAGACGCCGGGACGCGAGAGTGCCGTCAATTCTCCGTCACCCGCATTAACACGCTGAGCTATGTCTCGGTCGAGCATATCGGCCGGGAGGAACGAACTGAATGAGAGTCTGGGCAGTCGCCAATCAAAAGGGTGGTGTCGGTAAAACCACATCTTCCATCGCTTTAGCCGGATTGCTGGCCGAGGCGGGCAAGCGCGTGGTTGTGGTCGATCTCGACCCGCACGGCTCGATGACCAGCTATTTCGGCTACGACCCCGACAGCCTGGAACACAGCAACTACGACCTGTTTCTACACAAGGGCAGCGTGCCGCAAGGCCTGCCGGGGCAGTTGCTGTTGTCGACCAGTGACGAACGCATTTCCCTGCTGCCGTCGAGCACCGCGCTGGCCACCCTTGAGCGGCAGTCGCCGGGGCAGAGTGGCCTCGGTCTTGTAATCGCCAAGAGTCTGGCGCAACTGTGGCAGGACTTCGATTACGCGGTAATCGACAGCCCGCCGTTGCTCGGCGTGCTGATGGTCAACGCCCTCGCGGCGAGCCAGCAACTGGTGATCCCGGTGCAGACCGAACACCTGGCCGTCAAAGGCCTGGAACGCATGGTCAACACCCTGGCGATGATCAACCGCTCGCGCAAACAGGCGTTGCCGTTCAGCATCGTGCCGACCTTGTTCGATCGCCGCACACAAGCATCGATGCATACCTTGCGCGTGCTGCGTGACAAATTTCCCGACGAGATCTGGCAGGGTTACATCCCGGTCGATACCCGTCTGCGCGACGCCAGCCGAGCCGGTGTCACGCCTTCGCAATTTGACGGCAAGAGCCGTGGCGTGCTGGCTTACCGCGCGCTGCTCAAGCACCTGTTGGCGCAACAACTTGTTCCGCAGGTGGCTTGAATGATTTTGACTTGTGTAGGAGCTGCCGCAGGCTGCGATCTTTTGATCTTGCTTTGTGGTGCTTCTGAAAAGATCAAGAGATCGCAGCCTGCGGCAGCTCCTACCTGGGGTTGCGTATGAATCGGCCGCTCAAGTTGACGTCGAAGCCGCAATTGGCGCTGCAGTCTTATCTGGATAATCTGCTGCAGGACATTCCTGAGGAACTGCCGCCGGTCATCGAGGCGCAGCCTGAAATTGTGAAAAGCAGCGAGGCGCTGGACGAGTTCCAGGCAGCGGTGCTGGAAGAGCAGGCGCGTGACGCACAGAAAGCGACCAGGCCTGCTGCGCCGGTTGCCGCGCCTGCCGCCGCAGCGGTGACCAAAGCACCGGTTGCATTGATCGAAGAGGCCGAGCCGGTTCGCGCGTCGGTCTCGACACTGGCACCGCTGCTGCAAACCCAACTGCTGAAAACCGCGCCGGAACCGGCCGTGGTCGAACCGGCTCCTGCTCCAGTTGCACCCGCACCCGTCGAGCAAACGCTGGTTCCGCCGCTGGTCGAAGTGCATCTGCCGCCGAACAACACGCCGCCACCGGTGGAAACCGATGGTCGCCCGGCCTGGGCCTCGGAAGCCTTCGAATGCCTGCTGTTCGACGTCGCCGGTCTGACCCTGGCAGTGCCGCTGGTGTGCCTTGGCTCGATCTATTCGCTGGCCGGCCACGAGCTGACGCCGCTGTTCGGTCAGCCGGAATGGTTCCTCGGGATTCTGCCGAGCCAGGCCGGCAACCTGAAAGTGCTGGATACCGCGCGCTGGGTCATGCCGGATCGCTATCGCGATGACTTCCGTCAGGGCTTGCAGTACGTGATTTCGGTACAAGGTTACGAGTGGGGCCTGGCGGTGCATCAGGTCAGTCGCTCGTTGCGTCTGGATCCGAATGAAATCAAATGGAGAAGTCACCGGGGTCAGCGGCCATGGCTCGCCGGCACCGTGATTGAGCACATGTGTGCATTGCTTGACGTTTCCGCACTGGCCGAGTTGATCGCCAGCGGTGGGGCAAAGCACCTGAGCGGCCACAAGCCGCTACATAAACCGACATAGCAGCCGACATAACAATCAGGCGACGGCATTGTTGAATGCCGCCACACAGAACACACACCGCTCAGCGCGGTTTTTTCGAGGGGTCAGGGTATGAGTAGTCAGGCGACGAATGCAAAAGGTTCTGAAGATCCGATCCTGCAATGGGTGACCTTCAAACTGGATAACGAAACCTACGGCATCAACGTGATGCGTGTTCAGGAAGTGCTGCGCTACACCGAGATCGCTCCGGTGCCGGGCGCGCCAAGCTACGTGCTGGGCATCATCAACCTGCGCGGTAACGTGGTCACCGTGATCGACACCCGTCAGCGCTTCGGCCTGAACAGCGGCGAGATCAGCGACAACACCCGTATCGTCATCATCGAAGCCGACAAGCAAGTCGTTGGCATCATGGTCGACAGCGTGGCCGAAGTGGTTTACCTGCGTCAGTCGGAAATCGAGACGGCGCCGAACGTCGGCAACGAAGAGTCGGCCAAGTTCATCCAGGGCGTGTGCAACAAGAACAACGAGTTGCTGATCCTGGTCGAGCTGGACAAGATGATGAGCGAAGAAGAATGGTCGGACCTGGAGAATATCTGATTGATTCTCGAGGTCGCGGTCATTGTCCTGTTCCTCTTCTGGGCAGGCACGCTGGCAATGTTTGTGTCGTACATCAAGGCGCAGCGGGTAATCGCTGCGCAACAGGCTCAGGGCGATGCGCTGCGTGATCAGCGCATCAAGGAACTGGCCAAGCGTGTCGACGATTACCAGAACGGCAACGTGCGCATGGGCGAAGCCCTGCACGAACTGCGCGCGGTAGTCAGTCCGTTGCCGGACAAAATCGTTCAGCTGGAACAGCGCGATCCATCCAGCCTGTCATTCGCCCAGGCGGCGAAACTGGTGGGCATGGGCGCAAGCGTTGATGAACTGACTCAGTCCTGCGGGTTGACCCAGGCTGAGGCAGAGTTGATGCGCAAACTACATAAAAGCAGCTAGGAGCTTCGAGCTTTTAGCGGCAAGCAAGATCAAAAGATCGCAGCCTTCGGCAGCTCCTACAGGGAAACGCATTCCAATGTAGGAGCTGCCGAAGGCTGCGATCTTTTGCTTTTAAGGCTCAGTAATCATCGCCGCGATCGGTGACGTCCTTCTCGACCATCGGCGCATTCGGGTCCTGCCCCTCAGGGAATTTTCCCTTCAGATTCCACGCAAACGCGATGATCTCGGCGATGGTGCGATACAGCTCCTCTGGAATGCTGTCGCCCAATTCCATGCGCGCCAACAAGCGCACCAATTCGGCGTTCTCATAGATCGGCACTTCGCAATCGCGAGCAATGCGCAGGATTTCTTCGGCCAGTTCCTCATCACCTTTGGCGGTGAGGGTCGGGGCGTGGTTGCCGTCGTATTTGAGGGCGATGGCCTGGCGTGGGGCAGTGGAATCGTTCATGCGGTTTCGTCGACCCAGCGGTGCTCAAGACGGGTTTGGTTGCCTTGCGGCGGAGTGCCGAGGTGGCAGTCGATGTCGCCGACGTTGAGCCCGCGATCGAGCAGGCGCTGGCGCAGGGCGAACAGGTTGTTTTCGATCAGGTCAGCGGTGTACGGCCGTTCGGCCCACAGTTGGCTGGAAAGGCTGCCGGCGATCAGTTGCGCCTGAATCTGCATCGGCCCGAGCGGTTCCATGTCGAACGCCAGATCGACGCGCCACAGTTGTTGCTTGGGCTCGCGTTCCTCGCGACGTTCGTTCGGTTGCGGCTCTCGCTCCGGGGCTTCTTCACGCTGGAACTTGACCTGCAGCGGCACGATGTCCTGCAGATTGCGCATGGGGATTTCCAGTTGCCAAGTGCTGAGCAGGCGTCCGTCGTCGGTGACGCCGGTCTGTTCCAGACTCGACAGTTGATGGCTCTGCAGGCGCGAAACCGCAGCGGCGGCGAGGCGCAGCAACTGTTCCAGATCGCCTTCGCCGTCCAGACTTTGCAGCAAGCGGTCGGGCAGCGGGAAGCTGCTCGGCACCGGTTTCGCGCTGACCTGACCGAGCATGCCGAGCGCATTACGCACGAAACTCGGCAGCGCTTGCGCCAGGGTGTTGGCGGCGATGATCGCGTTGAAACTGGTGCTGCTCGGCAGGCCCGGGGTCAGTTGCGCGATCAGCTTCAGCAGGTCGGCCTTCATGTCCGGGGCCAGCGTCGGGTTCTGCCCGGTCAACAGTTTGGCTTCGAGGAACGCGCCGCTGTTGGCCAGCGCCAGTGCCACGCCCTTGGCGGTGCTCAGTTGTTGCACGTCCGGGAGGCTGGCGAGCAGTTTTTCGACCGCCGCACGCAGATCTGCCGAGGTCGAGTCATCGGCTGGCGGCAGATTCTGTAATGCGTTCAACAGACCGCTGAGCGAAGCCTGGCGACTTTGCTGGCCAACCAGTTGCTGACTCACCGCCAGTTGTTCCTGACGACTGCTCATCGGCAGGAATTTCAGGGTTTGTGCATCTTCGACCAACGCCGAAAGCAAGGTGCCGATGCGCAGCGGTTGCGGGCTGTCGATGGTCAGTGTGCTGCCGCTCTGTGCGGTGTTGAGCAAACTGACCAACGAACGGAATACCGCCGCTTGCCCCGGCGTCTGCGGCAGCGCCTGCGACGTCAGCACTTTGCCTTGCAGCAGCGTGCCGACCGGCAATTGCGACGTATCGATGCGGGTGAGGGCGGCGACGCTGCTGGCAATGGCTTGCTGCACGGTAATCGCCAGGTTGCCCGCCGATGGCTGAGTGATCGCCAGGCTGGTGCCTTGCGGCAATGGCAGATTGCTGGTCGCCTGCACGGTGGTCTGGCGTCCGCCGTCGACGGTCACCTTGAGCAATAACTGAAAGGTCTGATCCGCCTGCTTGAGCGACAACACCTCGGCCTTGGCGCTTTGCCCGGCGCCGATCAGGCCTTCGACCGGGGTCAGCAGCTTGAGCAGCTCACCGACCTGCGGGCGAACGGTCGCCGGGGTAGTGGGCGGGAGCGGGAGGATGTTCATTTCGCCTGTCATACGCGGACACAACCTGAGGAAAATGCACTCTTGAGAGTAAGGCACGACATGTATAATGCCGCCCGTCTTGCGCTTCGAATAAAAAACATAGCAATTGTTTGACCCAGCTCTCTAGATCGAGCCGTCAATGCATCTATGCTGCATCTCTTTAACGGCCGCGCCAGAGCCGACTTGAACCGTATAAGGCCCGTGATCCCTTGACCAGTCCTGTCCTGCAAACCGTTGCCCTCGCGTGTGAACGTGATCTGCGGCTGCTCTTCGAAAATCTCGAATTGAGACTCGCCAGTGGCGATATGGTGCAGATCAGCGGACCCAACGGCAGCGGCAAGACCAGCCTTTTGCGCCTGTTGTCCGGGCTGATGCAGCCGACCGCCGGGCAAGTCCTGCTCAATGGCCTGCCGCTGACCGAACAACGCAGCGAACTCGCCCGCAACCTGCTGTGGATCGGCCACGCCGCCGGGATCAAGGATCTGCTGACCCCGGAAGAGAACCTCTCGTGGCTCTGTGCTCTGCATCATCCCGCCGAACGCGAGGCCATCTGGCAAGCGTTGGCAGCTGTAGGATTGCGCGGCTTCGAAGATGTTCCCTGCCACAGCCTGTCCGCCGGTCAGCAACGCCGTGTGGCGCTGGCGCGTTTGTATCTGGACAGCCCGCCGTTGTGGATTCTCGATGAGCCGTTCACCGCGCTGGACAAGCAGGGCGTGGCGCAGCTTGAAGAACATCTGGTCGGGCACTGCGAGCGCGGTGGTCTGGTGGTGTTGACCACGCACCACACGCTGAGCCGGATGCCGGCCGGTTATCGCGACATCGATCTGGGGAACTGGGCAGTATGAGTGTGTTTGGCCTGCTGGTTGCCCGTGAATCCCGACTGCTGTTTCGCCGCCCGGCGGAGCTGGCCAATCCACTGATTTTCTTCGCCATCGTCATCGCATTGTTCCCGTTGGCCGTCGGCCCGGAAACTCAAGTGTTGCAAAACCTGTCCCCCGGGTTAGTCTGGGTGGCGGCGCTGTTGTCGGTCCTGCTCTCGCTGGACGGTCTGTTCCGCAGTGATTTCGAAGACGGATCCCTGGAACAGTGGGTCCTTTCGTCGCACCCGCTGCCACTTCTGGTCTTGGCCAAGGTGCTGGCACACTGGCTGTTCTCCGGTCTGGCACTGGTTCTGCTCTCACCGCTGCTGGCGTTGATGCTGGGTTTGCCTGCGGCTTGCCTGCCGGTTTTGCTGTTTTCGTTGTTGCTGGGAACACCGGTGTTGAGCTTGCTCGGCGCGGTGGGCGCGGCGCTGACGGTCGGTTTGAAACGTGGCGGCCTGTTGCTGGCGCTGCTGATTCTGCCGTTGTACATCCCGGTGTTGATCCTTGGCAGTGGCGCCTTGCAGGCAGCCCTCCAAGGCATGCCGGCGACCGGGTATCTGCTGTGGCTGGGTAGCCTGACCGCCCTGGCGATCACCCTGACACCCTTTGCAATAGCTGCTGGCCTGAAGATCAGCGTCGGCGAATAATAATGAGGTCTGGTTAAAAATTAACCGCTTTTTAATAAAAGCATGACCCTATGCCAGCTCACACCGATGAGCGGCACCCGTGATGGAAACAGTATGAACTGGACCTGGTTTCACAAGCTCGGCTCGCCCAAGTGGTTCTACGGCATCAGCAGCAAGTTCTTGCCATGGCTGAGCATCGCAGCGTTGCTGCTGATTGGCGTCGGCGTCGTTTGGGGCCTGGCCTTCGCGCCGCCGGACTATCAGCAAGGCAACAGCTTTCGCATCATCTATATCCACGTACCCGCCGCGATGCTCGCTCAGTCGATCTACGTGATGCTGGCGGTGTGTGGTGTGGTCGGGCTGGTGTGGAAGATGAAACTGGCCGACGTCGCCCTGCAATGCGCCGCTCCGATCGGCGCGTGGATGACCGCCGTGGCGCTGGTCACCGGGGCGATTTGGGGCAAACCGACGTGGGGCTCGTGGTGGGTCTGGGATGCGCGCCTGACCTCGATGCTGATTCTGCTGTTCCTGTATTTCGGCGTGATCGCGCTGGGCAATGCGATCAGCAACCGCGACAGCGCCGCCAAGGCCTGCGCGGTGCTGGCCATCGTCGGTGTGATCAACATTCCGATCATCAAATACTCGGTGGAGTGGTGGAACACTCTCCACCAGGGCGCGACCTTCACCCTCACCGAAAAACCGGCGATGCCGGCGGAAATGTGGCTGCCGCTGTTGCTGACGGTGCTGGGTTTCTACTGCTTCTTCGGCGCCGTGCTGTTGCTGCGCATGCGTCTTGAAGTGCTCAAGCGTGAAGCCCGCGCCAGTTGGGTGAAAGAAGAAGTGCAGAACAGTCTGGAGGCCGCTCGATGAGTTTTGCTTCATTCGGCGACTTCCTCGCCATGGGCCATCATGGCCTGTATGTCTGGTCGGCCTACGGCATCTGTCTGGCGGTGCTGATCCTCAACGTGGTGGCGCCGATTGCGGCCCGCAAGCGCTATCTGCAACAAGAGGCGCGTCGTCTGCGCCGGGAGAACGGCAAGTGAATCCGCTGCGCAAGAAACGTCTGATCATCATTCTGGCCATTCTGGTCGGGGTCGGCGCTGCCGTCGGCCTGGCCCTCAGCGCCCTGCAGCAGAACATCAATCTGTTTTACACGCCGACCCAGATCGCCAATGGCGAAGCCCCGCAAGACACCCGCATCCGCGCCGGCGGCATGGTTGAGGCCGGTTCGCTGCAGCGCTCGAAGGATTCGCTGGACGTCAAATTCGTCGTCACCGACTTCAATAAATCCGTGACCATCGCCTATCGCGGCATCCTCCCGGATCTGTTCCGCGAAGGGCAGGGCATCGTTGCCCTCGGCAAGCTCAACGCCGACGGTGTGGTGGTGGCCGATGAAGTGCTGGCCAAGCACGACGAGAAGTACATGCCGCCGGAAGTGACCAAAGCCTTGAAAGACAGTGGTCAATCCGCACCAACACCTGCGAAGGAGGGTTGATCGATGACCTCGGCGATTTTTATTCCTGAGCTCGGCCATCTGGCGATGATTCTGGCGCTGTGTTTCGCGCTGGTGCAGGCCGTGGTGCCATTGGTGGGTGCCTGGCGCGGTGACCGTTTCTGGATGAGTCTGGCCCAGCCAGCGGCGTGGGGCCAATTCGCTTTTCTGCTGTTCGCGTTCGGCATTTTGACCTACGCGTTCATGACCGATGACTTCTCCGTCGCGTATGTGGCGAACAACTCCAACACCGCTTTGCCGTGGTATTACAAATTCAGCGCGGTGTGGGGCGCCCACGAAGGGTCGTTGCTGCTGTGGGCCCTGATCCTCGGCGGCTGGACCTTCGCGGTGTCGGTGTTCTCGCGGCAGTTGCCGCAAGTGATGCTCGCCCGCGTTCTGGCGGTGATGGGCATGATCAGCACCGGTTTCCTGCTGTTCCTGATCCTCACGTCCAACCCGTTCAAACGTATCCTGCCGCAAATGCCGAGCAATGGCGCTGACCTCAATCCCCTGTTGCAAGACATTGGCCTGATCGTTCACCCGCCGATGTTGTACATGGGGTACGTCGGCTTTTCGGTGGCGTTCGCCTTCGCCATTGCGGCGTTGATGGGCGGTCGACTGGATGCCGCGTGGGCACGCTGGTCGCGTCCTTGGACCATCGTCGCCTGGGCCTTCCTCGGCATCGGCATCACCCTCGGTTCGTGGTGGGCGTACTACGAACTCGGCTGGGGCGGCTGGTGGTTCTGGGACCCGGTGGAAAATGCTTCCTTCATGCCTTGGCTGGTCGGCACCGCGCTGATCCACTCGCTGGCGGTCACCGAAAAACGTGGCGTGTTCAAAAGCTGGACGGTATTGCTGGCGATTGCCGCGTTCTCACTGAGCCTGCTTGGGACGTTCCTCGTACGTTCCGGCGTGCTGACTTCGGTGCACGCATTTGCCTCCGATCCTGAGCGCGGCGTGTTCATCCTGATCTTCCTGTTGTTCGTGGTTGGCGGCTCGCTGACGCTGTTCGCCCTGCGTGCGCCAGTGGTGAAAAGTCAGGTCGGCTTCAACCTGTGGTCGCGGGAAACCCTGCTGCTGGGCAACAACCTGGTGCTTGTCGTGGCCGCGTCGATGATTCTGCTCGGCACGCTGTACCCGCTGATTCTCGATGCCCTCAGCGGCGCGAAGATGTCGGTGGGCCCGCCGTACTTCAATGCGCTGTTCATTCCGTTGATGGCGTTGCTGATGATGGTCATGGCGGTCGGCGTTATCGTGCGCTGGAAAGACACCCCGGTGAAATGGCTGGCCAGCATGCTGACGCCAGTGCTGCTCGGCAGCGTCGCGCTGGCGGTGGTGGCCGGTGTCGCTTACGGCGATTTCAACTGGGCGGTGATCGCGACTTTCCTGCTCGCGGCGTGGGTGTTGCTCGCCGGTGTCCGTGACATCTTCGACAAGACTCGCCACAGAGGCCTGATCAAAGGCTTGCCAACGCTGACCCGCAGTTATTGGGGCATGCAGATCGCTCACCTCGGCATCGCGGTGTGCGCGCTGGGCGTAGTGTTGTCGAGTCAAAACAGTGCCGAGCGCGACCTGCGTCTGGCGCCGGGCGAATCGATGGACCTGGCCGGTTATCACTTCATTTTCGAAGGCGCCAAGCACTTTGAAGGGCCGAACTTCACCTCCGACAAGGGCACCATTCGGGTGATCCGCGACGGCAAGGAAATCAGCGTGCTGCACCCGGAAAAGCGCCTGTACACCGTGCAGAGTTCGATGATGACCGAAGCCGGCATCGATGCCGGTTTCACCCGTGACCTTTACGTCGCCCTCGGCGAACCGCTGGACAACGGCGCCTGGGCTGTACGCGTACACGTCAAACCGTTCGTGCGCTGGATCTGGTTCGGCGGGCTGCTGACTGGTTTCGGTGGGTTGCTGGCGGCGCTGGATCGACGTTATCGGGTCAAGGTGAAAGCCAAGGTGCGTGAAGCGCTGGGCATGACGGGAGCGGCAGCATGAGACGTTGGTTGATGCTGGTACCACTGGCGATTTTCCTGCTGGTGGCGGTGTTTCTTTATCGCGGTTTGTACCTCGATCCGGCGGAGCTGCCGTCGGCGATGATCAACAAGCCGTTCCCGGAGTTTTCCCTGCCAAATGTGCAGGGCGACAAGAGCCTGACCAAGGCTGACATTCTCGGCAAACCGGCACTGGTCAATGTCTGGGGCACCTGGTGCATTTCCTGCCGGGTCGAGCATCCGGTGCTGAACAAACTCGCCGAGCGCGGTGTGGTGATCTACGGCATCAACTACAAGGACACCAACGCCGATGCCTTGAAATGGCTGGCCGAATTCCACAATCCGTATGCGCTGGATATTCGTGACGACGAAGGCTCGCTGGGCCTGAACCTAGGGGTTTACGGCGCGCCGGAAACCTTCTTCATCGACGCCAAGGGCATCATCCGCGACAAGTACGTCGGCGTGATCGACGAGCAGGTCTGGCGTGAAAAACTCGCGGCCAAGTATCAGGCACTGGTCGATGAGGCCAAGCCATGAAGCGTTTTTTAGCGGCGCTGGTATTGGGTTTGAGTCTGGCCGGTGTCGCCCATGCCGCCATCGATACGTATGAGTTCGCCAAAGAAGGCGACCGCGAGCGTTTCCGCGAACTGACCAAGGAACTGCGCTGCCCCAAGTGCCAGAACCAGGACATCGCCGACTCCAACGCGCCGATTGCCGCTGACTTGCGCAAAGAGATTTTCCGCATGCTCGGCGAGGGCAAGGACAACCAGCAGATCATCGACTTCATGGTCGATCGCTACGGTGATTTCGTCCGCTACAAACCGGCACTCAATGCCAAAACCGCACTGCTGTGGTTCGGCCCGGCCGGTCTGCTGCTCGGTGGTTTGGTGGTGATCGCGGTGATCGTCCGCCGTCGTCGCGGCCAGCGTGCCGAGACACCGCAAGCGCTGTCCAGCGAAGAGCGTCAGCGCCTCGACCAACTGTTGGATAAAAACCAAGAATGATTGATTTCTGGCTTGCCGCAGGGCTGTTGCTTCTGGTCGCCCTGAGTTTTCTGCTGATCCCGGTGCTGCGTGAACGTCGCGCCCAGCGTGAAGAGGATCGTACTGCCTTGAACGTCGCGCTGTATCAGGAGCGTGTCGCCGAGTTGCAAGCGCAACAGGCTGAAGGCGTGCTCGACGCTGCGCAAATGGACAGTGGTCGTGCCGAGGCTGCACGTGAGTTGCTGGCAGATACCGAAGGCGTCAGCGCGCCACGGGTTTCCCGACTGGGTAAACCGTTGCCGTTGTTGGCGGCTGTGCTGGTGCCGGTGTTGGGCCTGGGGCTGTATCTGCATTTTGGCGCTGCCGACAAAGTCGAACTGACCCGCGAATTCGCCCAGGCGCCGCAGTCGATGGAAGAGATGACCCAGCGTCTGGAGCGTGCTGTTGCAGCGCAACCGGATTCTGCAGAAGGTCTGTATTTCCTTGGCCGCACCTACATGGCGCAAGAGCGCCCGGCGGACGCAGCAAAGATGTTCGAACGCGCCGCCAATCTGGCGGGTCGTCAGCCGGAGCTGCTCGGCCAGTGGGCGCAGGCGCAGTATTTTGCTGACGGCAAGAAGTGGTCTACGAAAATTCAGGCCCTGACCGACGAAGCGCTGAAGGCTGATCCGAAAGAAGTCACCAGCCTTGGTTTGCTCGGTATCGCTGCGTTTGAAGGCGAGCGTTATCAGGAGGCTATCGATTATTGGAACCGCTTGCTCGCGCAATTGCCGCCGGAGGACAGCTCCCGCGCTGCGCTGCAAGGCGGGATCAAACGCGCCGCCGAGCGTCTGGAAGCCAGTGGCGGCAAAGTCGCTCAGGCACCGGTAGCCGCGAAAGCCGCGCTGTTGAAAGTCAGCGTCGATCTGGCCAGCCAACTCAGAAGCAAAGTGAAACCGGGCGACAGCGTGTTCATCTTCGCTCGCGCCACCTCTGGCCCACCAGCACCGCTGGCGGCCAAACGCCTGACCGTGGCCGATCTGCCGGTGACCGTCGAACTGGGCGATGCTGACGCAATGATGCCGCAGTTGAAACTGTCGAACTTCCCTGAAGTCCAACTGGTTGCGCGCATCTCACGGGCTGGTCAACCGACCGCCGGTGAGTGGGTCGGTCGCAGCGGCCCTCTGGCCAGCAGCACCACTGCGCTACAAAAACTGACCATCGACAGCCCGGACCAATAGCCGGACACAACAGGAAAGCACCGCCATGCACACCATCGCCCGAATCACAGTCCTCACACTGGCCCTGGGCTTGAGTGCATGTGCGGTGCAACGACCGGAACCGACCACCAACCTGCCGCCAATCCCACCGTCGCAGCCAAGCCCGACCCCGTCGACCTCGCCGACCCCAGGCAAAAGCATCCCGGCGAAACCAACCAAACCAGTGCCGCGCACCTCAGCCAGCTTCGCCCCACCACCGGGCGGCAACAGCCATTGGGATCAGAAACTCGGCGTCTACGTCCTCGACGACCAGACCAACACCTTCTACCGCCAGCGCACCTACTACCGCTGGAACAACGGCTGGAGCCGCTCGGTCAGCCCCAACGGCCCGTGGGAAGACACCAACATCCACGGCGTGCCGCCGGGGCTGGGCAAACAGTTCGGGCAGTGAATGCAAACGGCGATCTTCGGATCGCCGTTTTGCTGTGTGCCTGTTGGGTTCGCACGGAAATTGCTCAAGGAAGTGCTGCGCAAAGCTCAGGGTCTAGCGTTTCAATCACACTCTGTAAAACAACCGGGCGTCGCTTCCAGGATTTCTGTGCTTGAGTAAAGATAACTCTAGGGTTACTTTTAAAAGGCCAGGGCAAGGAGGCGGTTGGTGCAAAGCAGGCTATTGATCAAGGAGTTGGAGGAGGCAGGCTGGACGCTGGATCGGGTCACTGGCAGTCATCACATCTTCAGGCACCGATACAACCCGTACACGATTCCCGTTCCTCACCCGAAAAAGGATTTGCCACTGGGGACGGTCAAAAGCATCAGGAGGCGTGCCGGGTTGTACAACCCGCCAGCCAGTTACCAAGGAGATCCGTAATGCAATATCCAATCTGCATCGAATGGGGTGATGAAAATACCGCCATCGGTATTCAGATCCCTGATATTCCCGGCGCAGTAACGGCAGGGGATAGCTTTGAAGATGCCTACAAGGCTGCGGTTGAAGTCGCCCACATCATGCTGCAGGAGATTGCGGCGGACGGGGAGTCGATTCCTATGCCGACTTCGGCATCCGCTCATCGCAGTAATCCCGAATTTGCCGATATGGGCTGGGGCATGCTTGAGCTGGACATTTCGCCCTATCTCGGCAAGACCGAGAAGGTCAACGTAACGCTGCCCGGTTACGTGATTCAGCGCATCGATCGTTATGTGCGCGAGCACAACGTCAAAAGCCGCTCCTCCTTTCTGGCGGATGCGGCGATGGAAAAGCTGGTTCGATATTAAGTCTCATCGCTCCCCCAGGCTCAATGAATAACCTGTGGGAGCGAGCCTGCTCGCGAAGCTTTTGCGGCCTTACGCCGTTGCCAATGAACTGCGCTGCGAAGCACTCAAAAACCGCAACAACGCCAGCAGCGGAAACAAACTGCCCACAATCACGATCCACAACCAGCCGCCATGCTCATACACCGCACTGGCCACCGATGAGCCGAAGGCGCCGCCGATGAAGATGCTGGTCATGTACAGCGCGTTCAAACGGCCACGGCTTTTCGCGTCCAGCGAGTAGACGGCGCGCTGACCGAGGACCATGTTCATCTGCACGCAGAAATCGAGCACCACGCCGGTCACGGCCAGGCCGATGACGCTGTAAGCCGGGTGAATGAAGGCGGGCAGGAAGCTCAGGCTGGCGAACAGCATGGCCAGCAGCGAAGCGATGCGAGTGTGGCCGGCGTCGGCCAGGCGTCCGCTGATCGGTGCGGCGATGGCACCGATGGCGCCGACCAGGGCGAAGATGGCGATTTCGCTTTGTGACAGGCCATGGTTGCGTGCCAGTTCCAACGGCACGGCAGTCCAGAACAGGCTGAACGTGGCGAACATGCAGCCTTGGTAAAACGCCCGTTGGCGCAGTACCGGTTGCTGGCGCAGCAACGTCCACAGCGAACCGATCAACTGACCATACGTGGCGCTGTGATCCGGCTTGCGCTTGGGCACGGTCAACGCGAGCACCACGCTGATCGCCGCCATCAGTGCGGCGGCAATCATGAACATCGCCCGCCAGCCCAAGTGGTCGGCAACCACGCTAGAAACCGGCCGCGCCAACAAAATGCCCAGCAGCAAGCCGCCCATGATCCCGCCAACCACCCGGCCACGGGATTCTTCCGGTGCCAGATGCGCCGCCAGTGGAATCAGGATCTGTACCGACACCGAGCTAAAACCGACCAACAACGAGATCAGCAGAAACACATTCGGCTGATCGGTAAACGCCGCCGCCAACAGGCTGGCAATCGCCACCACCGTGGTGATGATCATCAACCGGCGGTTCTCCAGCAGGTCACCCAGCGGCACCAGGAAAAACAGGCCCAGCGCATAACCGATCTGCGTCAGCGAGACGATGAAGCTGGCCATCGTGTCGGAGAGGCCGATGTCCGGCGCGATCAGGCCGATGATCGGCTGCGCGTAGTAAATGTTGGCAACGATGGCGCCGCAGCAGAAGGCGAACAGCAGCACCATGCCTCGGGTCATTGCGTGAGTGGTGGTGGTCATAAGGTTTCTCGATCCAGCGAAAGGGAATGCGGTGAGGCTATGGGACAAACCCGATGGGCAGAAGGCGCCTTCGGTCGATATCAGTTATTCCGTTGCGGAATGACCGTGGCTGTCGCATGTCATCCATCGGCGAACCTTGCGTCCGACCGTCTGGGGGCGATGATACATTCACTTACATCCTGTTCGATAGCGTGCTTATGTTTGCATTGGCTTGTACAACATTGATGACCGGAGGATTGCAATGAAGCTTCGTCTTATCGCAACGATTGTCCTGACTAGCTTGCTAGGCGCGACGAGCGGGCAGGCCGCCGACGCACCGGGGATGCGCATGGGTGTGCGCGGCGAGATCACCGGGGTCAGTCCCGACAGCTTGAAAGTCCACGTCAACAGCGGTGAGAGCGTGGTGATTCAGTTAACCGGTGACACTAAGGTTCGCGCCGTCACCCTGGCCAATATCGAAGACATCAAACCCGGCAGCTACATCGGTTCGGCGGCGATACCGCAGGAGGATGGCACGCTCAAGGCGCTGGAGGTGCATGTGTTCCCGCCGGAACTGGCGGGTAGCGGCGACGGGCATCGGCCGTTCGATCTGGCCAAGGGCAGCAGCATGACCAATGGCAGCGTCGGCGATCTGGTGGTGAGCAACGGGCGGGTGTTGACGGTGAACTACAAGGGTGGGCAGCAGAAGATTCTGGTGCCCGAGGATGTGCCGATTGTGAATTTGGTGCCGGGGGATCGGAGCTTGCTGAAGGTTGGGGTGAAGATCGTTACGTTCGTCACGCAGAGTGCGGATGGCACGCTGACGGCGCAATCGATTTCTGCGGGGAAGGATGGCGTCACCCCACCGATGTAAAAGCCCCTCACCCTAACCCTCTCCTAGAGGGAGAGGGGACTGACCGAGGTGTCTGGCGCTATACATCGACCTGAAAGACTTGCAGCGATTATGGATTCACAGCAGCACTTTCAGGTCGGCAAATCTTTTGAGCATCCCACGGTCGGCCCCCTCTCCCTCTGGGAGAGGGCTGGGGTGAGGGTAAAGCGGCCACAAAAAAGGCGACCACTGTGGATCGCCTTTTTCACGCCAGCTTAAACCTTACTGCCCGCTATAAATCTGATCGAAAACCCCACCATCATTGAAGTGAGTCTTCTGCACCGTACGCCAGTCACCAAAGGTCTTCTCAACCGAAAGGAAATCAACTTTCGGGAAGCGATCGGTGTACTTCGCCAGCACCGCCGGATCACGCGGACGCAGGTAGTTTGCCGCGGCAATCTCCTGACCTTCCGGCGACCACAGGTACTTCAGATATTCATCCGCCGCCGCACGCGAGCCTTTCTTGTCGACCACTTTATCGACCACAGAAACCGGCGGCTCAGCCTCAGCCGAAACACTCGGGTAGATCACTTCAAACTGATCGCGACCAAACTCGCGGGCGATCATTTCCGCCTCGTTTTCGAAGGTCACCAGCACGTCGCCGATCTGGTTGGTCATGAACGTGGTGGTCGCTGCACGGCCACCGGTATCGAGTACCGGCGCTTGCTTAAACAGTTTGCCGACGAAATCTTTGGCCTTGTTCTCGTCACCACCGTTCTTCAGCACGTAACCCCAGGCCGACAGGTAGGTGTAGCGGCCGTTGCCCGAAGTTTTCGGGTTCGGCACGATCACTTGTACGCCATCCTTGAGCAGATCCGGCCAGTCTTTCAGGGCTTTCGGGTTGCCTTTACGGACGATGAACACAGTGGCTGAAGTAAACGGCGCGCTGTTGTTCGGCAGTCGGGTGACCCAGTTCTCCGGCACCAGTTTGCCGTTGTCGGCGAGGGCGTTGATGTCGGTGGCCATGTTCATGGTGATGACGTCAGCCGGCAGGCCATCGATCACCGAGCGCGCTTGCTTGCTCGAACCGCCGAAGGACATCTGTACGGTAATGTTTTCGTTGTGCTCGGCTTGCCAGTGTTTCTGGAACGCAGTGTTGTAGTCCTTGTAGAAATCGCGCATCACGTCGTAGGAAACGTTGAGCAGCGTCGGGGCTGCCTGAGCGATGTTGGTCAAGGCCAAGCCGGCGGCGAGAAGTGAGGCGCCAAAGAGTTTTTTCACTGCGCATTCCTTGTTTTATCGGTGTAGAAGCAGGGAGTGATGTTCAATTGCCACTGACTATAACGGGGCGCGCATAGTCGTTTAAAGATTAAAAAGCTCTGTGCTTATTCCAGTTTCTTGAACAACGCATTGCCACATCGCGAGCAGAACGCCGCGCCGTGTTCATGGCTGTTTTTCTTACACACCGGGCAGTCGTGTTGCAGCTGTTCGCCGCGCATGGCGTTGGCCAGTTCGGCGGTGAAAATCCCCGTCGGCACGGCGATGATCGAATAACCGGTGATCATCACCAGCGACGAAATCACCTGGCCCAGCGGCGTCTTCGGCACGATGTCGCCGAAGCCCACGGTGGTCAACGTGACGATGGCCCAATAGATGCCTTTGGGAATGCTGGTGAAGCCATGTTCCGGGCCTTCGATCACGTACATCAAGGTGCCGAACACCGTCACCAGGGTGCAGACGCTGACCAGAAACACGACGATCTTCTGCTTGCTGCCACGCAGCGCCGACATCAGATAATTGGCTTGCTTGAGGTACGGGCTGAGCTTGAGCACCCGGAAGATCCGCAACATGCGGATGATCCGGATAATCAGCAGGTACTGCGCATCGCTGTAATACAGGGCGAGGATGCCGGGCACGATCGCCAGCAAATCCACTAGCCCGTAAAAGCTGAAGGCATAACGTAACGGCTTCGGTGAGCAGTACAGACGCAGGATGTACTCGCCGAGAAAGATGATCGTGAAGCCCCACTCGATGTAGGCCAGCACGTTCGCGTAGTTCTGGTGAATGCTGTCGATACTGTCGAGCATCACGATCACCAGACTGGCGAGGATGATCAACAGCAGGATGCCGTCGAAGCGACGCCCGGCGAGGGTGTCGCTCTGGAAAATCATCACGTAAAGCCGTTCGCGCCAACTGTTGCTGCTGTCCATGGATAACGCCTGAATCGAAGATCAGCGCAGCCTAGGTTGATTCTCCCCATGAGCGCAAGGCGCACGCTCGACCGGCGTTTTGCCGAGCATCTGAATACCGGCGCGGATCAGCCAGCCGGCGAGGATGAACGGCGCGGTCAGGGTGGCCAGGCCGACAGCGGCAAATAGCGGAGTGACCAGCAGCGCCAGCACGATGCCGACCAGTGGCAGCCAAGGTTGCTGGCGTTGCGCGGAGAATGCAAGGGCGGCGAGCACGGCGTTATAGCTGCCGAGACCGAGCAAAGCGGAGCCGCTTTCGTGATGCAGCAGGCTGGAGCCGAGGCCGATCACCGAGGCGAGCATTGCCCAGCAAAATGCGCGGCGATCAGCGACCAGCAAACCGATGGCAATCAGCGCGCCGGCCAGCGGATGGCCGAGGAACATCACCTGGCCCAAACCGCGCAATTCGGCGGCAAGCACATTCAGCGTGTTCATTTCGATGTGCGCCATCGGCGCTGACGGTTCGGCGAACAGCAGCAATACCCAGCTCATGGCCACGAACGGCGAGGTGTAGGCCGGTATGGCTCGGCTGCGATATACGTGTTTGAGCCATTGCTGCGTGACCATCGCGCTCAATCCGCCAGCGGCAAGAATCAGCGGCGGCAGCAGCGGCGACCAAGGGAAATACAGGCTCAGCAACAGGCCAAGCAAAATGCCGTTGTAGCTGAACAGTCCAGCCTGGCGATCAGCCTTGGCGTAGTTGCGGCGTTGCGCGGTGAGCAAACCGGCAACGGCACCGAGCAGCGCACCGGCGAACAGCACGGGCGCCGTCAGCAGGATCGCCAACAGGCACAACAGGCCGCACAGCGGATGACGCTGGAGGAATATTTGACTGAAACCGTTGAGCAAAGCCTCGGCCCAGTCGGGGCAGTGGGTGTTGAAATGATTGGCAGGCATGGCAGTTCTGAAAGTCAGAGAAACCGGGTTGCCTTCTTCGCCAGCAGGCTGGCTCCCACATTGAATCTTTGTTCAGTCATTGAGTTTGTGATGTACACAAATCAACTGTGGGAGCGAGCCTGCTCGCGAAGAGGCCGGTACAGGCGCTAAATCAATGTCTCGATCCGAAGCGAGTTAGTCGATCCGGGCTGCCCGAACGGCACGCCGGCAGTGATCAGCAACGTGTCACCACGCTCTGCCATGCCTTGCGCCTGGGCGATTTCCAGGGCGGTAGAGCAGACTTCGTCGACCTGACGCAGACGATCGTTGACCACCGAATGAATGCCCCACGCCACGCTCAAGCGCCGCGCGGTCTGCAGGTTCGGTGTCAGGTTGAGGATCGGCGCTTTCGGCCGTTCCCGCGCTGCACGCAGGCTCGATGCACCGGACTCGCTGTAGTTGACCAGCACCGCCACCGGCAGCACGTTGCTGATACGCCGGATCGCACAGCTGATCGCATCGGAAACGGTCGCTTCAGCTTTCGGCCGGCTGACGTCGAGTTGGGTCTGATAATCCGGACCGTTCTCAACCTGGCGAATGATCTTGCTCATCATCTGCACGGCTTCCAGCGGGTACTCACCGGAGGCGGTTTCCGCCGACAGCATCACCGCGTCGGCGCCTTCGGCCACGGCGTTGGCAACGTCCGTCACCTCGGCGCGGGTCGGAGCAGGAGAGAAGCGCATCGACTCGAGCATCTGCGTCGCCACCACCACCGGTTTGCCAAGTTCTCGGCAGGTGGTGATGATGTTTTTCTGAATCTGCGGCACGCTTTCGGCAGGTACTTCAACGCCGAGATCGCCACGGGCAACCATGATCGCGTCGCTCAGTTCAGCGATTTCACGCAATTGCTCGACGGCGGAAGGCTTCTCGATTTTCGCCATCAAAAAGGCTTTGTCGCCGATCAGTGCGCGGGCTTCGAGGATGTCTTGCGGGCGCTGCACAAACGACAGCGCGACCCAGTCCACACCCAGTTCCAGACCGAAGCTCAGATCGCGGCGATCCTTGGCGGTCAGCGGGCTGAGGTCGAGCACCGCTTGCGGCACGTTGACGCCTTTGCGGTCCGACAGTTCGCCGCCGTTGAGCACGGTGGTATCGATCGCGTCGGCGTATTTGGTGACCACGCGCAGACGCAGTTTGCCGTCGTCGAGCAGCAGATCCATGCCCGCTTCCAGCGCGGCAATGATCTCCGGATGCGGCAGATTCACCCGGCGCTCATCGCCCGGCGTCGCGTCCAGATCCAGACGGAATGCCTGACCACGATGCAGCTGCACCTTGCCGTCAGCGAACTTGCCGACGCGCAGTTTCGGCCCCTGCAAGTCCATCAGAATGCCCAGCGGATAGTTGAGCTGGCGCTCGACTTCGCGGATCCACTGATAGCGCTTGGCGTGGTCGGCGTGATCGCCGTGGCTGAAGTTCAGGCGGAAGATATTCACCCCGGCCTCGACCAGTTCACGGATGTCTTCGATGCCATCGACAGCAGGCCCGAGGGTGGCGAGGATTTTGACCTTTTTATCAGGCGTCATGATTTGCAGCTCTCAAGGATCAGAATGGCGCGGAAGTCGTTGACGTTGGTGCGGGTCGGCTCAGTGACGATCAGCGCATCGAGCGCCGCGAAATAGCCGTAGCCGTTGTTGTTATCCAGTTCATCACTGGCGCTCAAACCGAGGGCGGCGGCGCGGGCGTAGCTGTCCGGAGTCATGATCGCGCCGGCGTTGTCTTCCGAACCGTCGATGCCGTCGGTGTCACCGGCCAGCGCATAGACGCCGGGCTGGCCTTTGAGATTGTCGGTGAGGCTCAAGAGGAATTCGGCGTTGCGCCCGCCACGGCCATTGCCGCGCACGGTTACGGTGGTTTCGCCGCCGGAAAGGATCACGCACGGCGCTGCCAGTGGCTGGCCGTGGTTGATGATCTGGCGGGCGATGCCGGCGTGGACTTTCGCCACTTCGCGCGACTCACCTTCGAGGTCGCCGAGGATCAGCGTGCTGAAACCGGCCTGACGGCATTTCACCGCAGCGGCATCCAGCGATTGCTGAGGACGGGCGATCAACTGGAAGTGGCTGCGCGCCAAGGATGGATCACCGGGTTTGACGGTTTCCGACTCAGGGCTTTGCAACCAGTTACGCACCGAAACCGGAATCTCGATGCCGTAGCGTTTGATGATCGCCAGCGCTTCAGCGGAAGTGCTTGGGTCGGCCACGGTCGGGCCGGAAGCGATAACCGTGGCGAGGTCGCCCGGTACATCGGAAATTGCGTAGGTATAAACAGTGGCAGGCCAGCAGGCCTTGCCCAGACGCCCGCCCTTGATCGCCGAGAGGTGCTTGCGCACGCAGTTCATCTCGCCGATGGTCGCGCCGGATTTGAGCAGGGCTTTGTTGATCGATTGCTTGTCGGCGAGGGTAATGCCTGCGGCCGGCAACGCCAGTAGGGCAGAGCCGCCACCAGAGAGCAGGAAGATCACGCGGTCGTCTTCGCTCAGGTTGCTGACCAGTTCGAGCACGCGTTTGGCCACGGCCAGACCGGCAGCATCCGGGACGGGATGCGCGGCTTCGACCACTTCGATTTTTTCGCACGGAGCGCCGTGACCGTAACGGGTCACAACCAGGCCAGAGACTTCACCCTGCCAGCTGCGCTCGACCACTTGCGCCATCGCGGCGGCGGCTTTGCCGGCACCGATGACGATCACCCGGCCGCTACGATCGGCGGGCAAATGGGCTTCGAGGACCTGGTTCGGATGGGCCGCGTCGATGGCTGTGGCAAACAGCTCGCGCAGCAGTTGTTGCGGATCGACCGACATGGCGGGCTCCCGGAATTCTTGTTATTCGAAAGGGCGGTAGAGATCCCTGTGGGAGCGAGCTTGCTCGCGAAAGCGATGGATCAGTCAATATCCATGTCGACTGACACGCCCTCTTCGCGAGCAAGCTCGCTCCCACAGGTTTTAAGCGGTGGGGCAGTGGCTTATTTGTTGTCGCGAATCGAGAAGTTGGCCATGTGTTCCAGACCCTTGATCAGCGCCGAGTGGTCCCAATTGCTGCCACCGATCGCCGCGCAGGTGCTGAACACTTGCTGGGCGTTGGCGGTGTTTGGCAGGTTGATGTTCAGCTCTTTCGCGCCTTGCAGGGCCAGGTTCAGGTCCTTCTGGTGCAGGCTGATGCGGAAGCCTGGATCGAAAGTGCCTTTGATCATGCGCTCGCCGTGCACTTCAAGGATTTTCGAGGAGGCGAAACCGCCCATCAGTGCTTCACGCACCTTGGCTGGATCGGCACCGTTTTTCGAAGCGAACAGCAGGGCTTCAGCGACGGCCTGAATGTTCAGGGCAACGATGATCTGGTTGGCGACTTTGGCGGTTTGACCGTCGCCATTGCCACCGACCAGGGTGATGTTCTTGCCCATGGCCTGGAACAGCGGCAGCGCGCGTTCGAAGGCATCGGCGTCGCCACCGATCATGATGCTCAGGGTCGCGGCTTTGGCGCCGACTTCACCACCGGACACCGGTGCGTCGAGGTATTGCGCGCCTTTCTCGTTGATCTTTGCAGCGAATGCCTTGGTGGCGGTCGGCGAGATCGAGCTCATGTCGATAACGATTTTGCCTTTGCTCAGGCCTGCGGCAACGCCGTCGGCGCGGAATAGTACATCGTCGACCTGCGGGGTATCCGGCACCATGACGATGATGAATTCTGCTTCCTGCGCGACTTCGCGCGGGTTGGCCAGGGCGACGGCGCCAGCGGCAACCAGGTCGGCCGGGGCGGCGTCGTGGTGCGCCGACAGGAACAGGCTGTGACCGGCTTTCTGCAGGTTCGAAGCCATTGGGTGGCCCATGATGCCGGTGCCGATAAATCCGATTTTAGCCATGAGAAAATCCTCTTGTTTTTGTCTTGCTCAAGCAAATAGGGGGGAAGCTGTTGCTTTTATGTAGGAGTGAGCCTGCTCGCGATTCAGGCGCTGAGGTACATCAGGTGTACCGAGGTGAATTCATCGCGAGCAGGCTCACTCCTACAGGGGAGCTGCGTTAGATTGCGTTGTGGGTTTTCAGCCAGCCGAGGCCTGCTTCGGTGGTGGTCAGTGGCTTGTATTCACAGCCAACCCAACCCTGATAACCGATGCGGTCGAGGTGTTCGAACAGAAACCGGTAGTTGATTTCACCGGTGCCTGGTTCGTTGCGCCCCGGGTTGTCCGCGAGCTGCACATGGTTGATCTCACCCAGGTGCGATTGCAGGGTGCGGGCCAGATCGCCTTCCATGATTTGCATGTGATAGATGTCGTATTGCAGGAACAGATTGGCGCTGCTGACCTGCTCGCGAATCGACAGGGCTTGCGCCGTGTTGTTCAGGTAGAAACCCGGGATGTCACGGGTGTTGATCGCTTCCATCACCAGTTTGATGCCCGCTGCCTGCAGCTTGTCGGCGGCGTATTTCAGGTTGGCGACGAAGGTCTTTTCCACGGTGGCATCGTCAACGCCTTGCGGACGAATACCGGCCAGGCAGTTGATCTGGGTGTTGCCCAGCACTTGTGCGTAAGCGATGGCCAGATCGACACCAGCGCGGAACTCTTCAACCCGATCCGGCAGGCACGCGATACCGCGCTCGCCCTTGGCCCAGTCACCGGCCGGCAGGTTGAACAGCACTTGGGTCAGACCGTTGGCGTCGAGTTTGGCCTTGATTTCGGCGGAGCTGAAGTCGTACGGGAACAGGTATTCGACACCGCTGAAACCGGCCTTGGCGGCGGCGTCGAAACGGGCAAGGAAATCCTGTTCGGTGAACAGCATGGACAGGTTGGCTGCGAAACGCGGCATGGTGGTCTCCTAAAAACGGATGTGACACGGTTGGTCAGACTGAACGCGATCAAGTCCCCTCTCCTGGGGGAGAGGGTTAGGGTGAGGGGGATCCTGAGTCTGATCCGAATTTTGCGATCACCGCAAAACCTTTCCCTCACCCCAGCCCTCTCCCATAGGGAGAGGGGGCTAAAAGCGATCAATCAAGCAGCGAAATCGCCGTTGGCGCATCGTTGCCGACCAGCGCCAGATCTTCGAATTCGTTGACGGCGTTGATCTCGGTACCCATGGAGATGTTGGTCACGCGCTCCAGAATGATCTCGACGATCACCGGCACCTTGAACTCTTCGATCATCTGTTCGGCCTTGCGCAGGGCAGGGGCGATTTCCGATGGTTCGAACACCCGCAGCGCCTTACAGCCGAGGCCTTCAGCCACTGCGACGTGGTCAACACCGTAACCGTTGAGTTCCGGCGCGTTCAGGTTATCGAAGGACAGCTGCACGCAGTAGTCCATTTCGAACCCGCGCTGGGCCTGACGGATCAGACCCAGGTACGAGTTGTTCACCACGACGTGGATGTACGGCAGTTTGAACTGAGCGCCGACCGCCAGTTCTTCGATCATGAACTGGAAGTCATAGTCCCCCGACAGGGCCACGACTTTGCGGTTCGGATCGGCCTTCACCACGCCCAGCGCTGCCGGAATGGTCCAGCCCAACGGGCCTGCCTGGCCACAGTTGATCCAGTGACGCGGCTTGTAGACGTGCAGGAACTGCGCGCCGGCAATCTGCGACAGACCAATGGTGCTGACGTAGCAGGTGTCCTTGCCGAACACCTGGTTCATTTCTTCGTAAACGCGTTGCGGTTTCACCGGCACGTTGTCGAAGTGGGTCTTGCGATGCAGGCTGGCTTTGCGCTGCTGGCAGTCTTGCAGCCAGGCACTGCGGTTTTTCAGCTTGCCGGCGGCTTGCCATTCACGGGCGACTTCGATGAACACGGTCAGCGCAGCGGCGGCGTCGGACACGATGCCCAGATCCGGGGTGAACACACGACCGATCTGCGTGCCTTCGATGTCGACGTGAATGAATTTGCGGCCTTCGGTGTAGACGTCAACCGAACCGGTGTGACGGTTGGCCCAACGGTTACCGATACCCAACACCACGTCGGATTTCAGCATCGTCGCGTTGCCGTAACGGTGCGAAGTCTGCAGACCCACCATACCGACCATCAGCGGGTGATCGTCCGGGATGGTGCCCCAGCCCATCAGGGTCGGGATCACCGGGATGCCGGTCAGCTCAGCGAATTCAACCAGCAGATCGCTGGCGTCGGCGTTGATGATGCCGCCGCCGGCCACCAGCAATGGACGCTCAGCCTGATCGAGCAAAGCCAATGCCTTCTCGACCTGAACGCGGGTCGCGGTCGGTTTGGCCAATGGCAGCGGCTGGTAAGCGTCGATGTCGAATTCGATTTCGGCCATCTGCACGTCGAACGGCAGGTCGATCAGCACCGGGCCTGGACGGCCGGAGCGCATTTCAAAGAAGGCTTTCTGGAACGCATACGGCACTTGGCCCGGTTCCAGAACAGTGGTCGCCCACTTGGTGACTGGCTTGACGATGCTGGTGATGTCGACAGCCTGGAAGTCTTCCTTGTGCATACGGGCGCGGGGTGCCTGGCCGGTAATGCAGAGGATTGGAATCGAGTCGGCCGAGGCGCTGTAGAGCCCGGTGACCATGTCGGTACCGGCAGGGCCGGAAGTGCCGATGCACACGCCGATGTTGCCGGCCTTGGTGCGGGTGTAGCCCTCGGCCATGTGCGAGGCGCCTTCAACGTGGCGAGCAAGGACGTGATCGATGCCACCGACTTTTTGCAAGGCGGAGTACAGCGGGTTGATGGCAGCGCCCGGGATGCCAAAAGCGGTATCAACCCCTTCACGGCGCATCACCAGAACGGCGGCTTCGATTGCTCTCATTTTGCTCATGGTTTTGTGCCTCTTTACGTTTTGTAATTGTATACAAGTGGCTTTGCGCAGAGTGTATTCACGGCGGACGGCGCAGGTCAATCCATTTTCTCAAGCGCCTGTTTCATTCGTCGGAAGCCTTTATGACTGTGGCTTTTCGTCGCATGTGGCGCTTTTCGAAAATTATTGTATACAAAAAAATAACTCATTGTGTTCTATTTGTTGCATCGAGCTGCGGCAGAAAAGCGCAGCCCCACGACTTTCCCTATAACAAAATGAGGACGGCACCATGAGCGCTTTAACCTTGAAAGTCGCAGTCAACCTGGTCAACGAAGCCATCAACGCAGGGCGCCGCATCAACGCCGCGCCGCTGACCATCGCGGTACTTGATACCGGCGGCCACCTGATCACCCTGCAACGTGAAGACGGCGCGAGCCTGTTGCGCCCGAACATCGCCATCGGCAAAGCCTGGGGCGCGATCGCCTTGGGTAAAGGCTCGCGCCTGCTCGCACTCGACGCGCAACAACGCCCAGCGTTTATTGCCGCACTGAACAGCATGGGCCAGGGCAGCGTCGTGCCGGCACCGGGTGGTGTGTTGATTCGTGATCAGGCAGGGAATGTGCTGGGCGCAATCGGGATCAGCGGGGATTTGTCGGATATTGATGAGCAGGTGGCGATAAAAGCGGTGGAGGCGCTGGAGTTGCGGGCGGATGCGGGGGTGGCTGCTTGATCTTTAACGTCTGACCGAAAGTCATCGCTGGCAAGCCAGCTCCCACAAGGTTCTCTGTCGTATTGAGATTTTGTAACCAATACAAAACCCTGTGGGAGCTGGCTTGCCAGCGATGGCGGCCAGACTGACACATCATGAAAAAAGACAGATCCAGCCAAATAGATCGCTGAGGTCTAGCCTTTTGATGAACTCATCATGAAGGGGTAATGGATTGCCTGATCTTCCTGCTTCACATCGCCTGCGAGCCGGCCGCTATGCCGAGCCGAATCGAATCTATTTACTGACTACCAACACACTTGGTCGAGAACCGATCTTTGCCGATTTTGCTTTGGGCAGATTGGTCGTTCATCAGTTTCGTCGTGCGCAAAATCTTGGACTAGCAAAGTCACTGGCCTGGGTTGTTATGCCGGATCATTTTCACTGGCTGATCGAACTGGAAAATTGTTCGCTCAAAAAACTGATGCGCGAAACCAAGTCGCTGGTTACGCGGGAAGTGAATATGTCCATCCACCGGAAAGGACCGCTTTGGCAGCAGGGTTTCCACGACCGTGCGCTGCGGCGGGAAGAGGATCTGGTGAAAATGGCGCGATATATCGTAGCTAACCCTTTACGGGCGGGACTCGTCGAAGAGATTGGCGACTATCCGCTGTGGGATGCAGTCTGGCTTTAACAATTTTGAATGGAGTTGCCTCCATCGCTGGCAAGCCAGCTCCCACAAGGATTTGTGTTGGTTGCTAAATCTGAATTCAACACAAAAACCTGTGGGAGCTGGCTTGCCAGCGATGGCGTCTCCGCAAAACTTCAGTCCGGCTCACAGCCTTTCAACACCAACCGGATAATCGTCTGCGCCGCCGCTTCATAATCGGCTTCATCCAGCTTGTCCTTCCCCGTGATGGCAGAAATCTGCCAGTCAAAGTCGGCGTAGGTCTGGGTCGCGGCCCAGATGCTGAACATCAGGTGGTTGGGGTCGATCGGGGCGATCTGGCCGCGATCGATCCAGCTCTGGATGCAGTCGATGTTGTGCTTGGCCTGGCCGTTGAGCTGCTCGACCAGGTCGGCGCTCAGGTGCGGGGCGCCGTGCATGATTTCGCTGGCGAATACTTTCGAGGCGAAGGGCAGGTCGCGGGAGATACGGATCTTCGAGCGGATGTAGCCGCTCAGCACTTCGCTCGGTACGCCGTCCGGATTGAAAGGCGTCGAGGCCTGCAAAATCGGCACGATGATGCTTTCCAATACCTCGCGGTAGAGGTTTTCCTTGGACTTGAAGTAGTAGTAGACGTTGGGCTTGGGCAATCCCGCCTTGGCGGCGATGTCGCTGGTTTTGGTCGCAGCGAAGCCCTTGTCGGCAAACTCCTCACTGGCGGCACGCAGGATCAGTTCTTTGTTGCGCTCGCGGATTGTGCTCATAAACCCGGTGGTTCCTTGCCTGTTCTGGCGGTTGCGCATGGTAGCACCGGCCTCGCGCAGCGCTCAAGAATGCCCCGCGTGGTCTACGGTCGCGTTATGCTTCGCAACATTCATACATAAAAGGAAACAGGATTCATGGCAGGAAGCAGTTTGCTGGTGCTGGTCGACGATATTGCCACCGTGCTGGACGACGTGGCGTTGATGAGCAAAATGGCCGCCAAGAAGACCGCCGGCGTACTCGGCGATGATCTGGCGCTCAACGCCCAGCAGGTCTCCGGCGTACGTGCCGAGCGGGAAATTCCCGTGGTCTGGGCCGTGGCCAAGGGCTCGTTCGTCAACAAGCTGATTCTGGTGCCATCGGCGCTAGCGATCAGTGCGTTCGTGCCGTGGCTGGTGACGCCGCTGTTGATGGTCGGTGGTGCCTATCTGTGTTTCGAGGGCTTCGAGAAGCTCGCGCACAAGTTTCTGCACAGTGCGGCTGAAGATGAAGCCGAACATGCGCAACTGACTGAGGCGGTAGCGGATCCGGCGACGGATCTGGTGGCGTACGAGAAGGACAAGATCAAAGGCGCGATTCGCACCGACTTCATCCTCTCGGCAGAGATTATCGCGATCACTCTGGGCACCGTGGCAACTGCCTCGCTGACTCAGCAAGTGATTGTCATGTCCGGCATTGCGATTGTGATGACGGTGGGCGTTTATGGCCTGGTGGCGGGCATCGTCAAACTCGACGACCTCGGCCTGTGGCTGACGCAAAAGCCTGGGCAGTTTGCGAAAAAAGTCGGCAGCGCCATTCTCAGCGCCGCGCCATACATGATGAAAACCTTGTCGGTGGTCGGTACGGCAGCGATGTTCCTGGTCGGCGGCGGCATCCTCACCCACGGCGTGCCGGTGGTGCATGACTGGATTGAAGGCGTTGGCGCCGCGGCCGGCAGTGTCGGGTTTGCGGTGCCGATGTTGCTCAATGGTGTCGCGGGGATTATCGCTGGGGCAGTGGTGTTGGCGGTGGTTTCCGTTGTCGGCAAAATCTGGAAATCTCTGAAAAACTGACATTCAACACAAAACCCCTGTAGGAGTGAGCCTGCTCGCGATAGCGGTGTGTCAGCACTGCAAATGGTGGCGGGTAGACCGCTATCGCGAGCAGGCTCACTCCTACAGTTTGATCTTTGTTGCGACATGAAAAAGGGCCATTCGACTCGCATCGAATGGCCCTTTTTGTACCTGCCGAAAACTACTCGGCGATCTGCAACTTACGCGCCTCGGTATACACGTAACGCACCTTCTCGTACTCGAACGGCGAGTTCATCTGGCCATAACGGAAGCTGGTCTGATAACGCTTGTCGACCGCACGCAGGGCCCAGACTTCCGGATGGTTGGAGCTGACTTCCGAGACGTTGAGGAAGTTGATCGCCGATTCAGCGGTGTAATCGACAGCAAGGCCTGCAGTGTCGCGGATGTTCGACGGGCCGAAGATCGGCAGCACGAAGTAGGCACCGCCCGGTACACCGTAGAAGCCCAACGTCTGACCGAAGTCTTCGCTCTGACGCGGCAGGCCCATGGCGGTGGCCGGGTCCCACAGGCCGGCGATGCCGATGGTGGTGTTGAGCAGCAGGCGTGCGGTGGTTTCCATCGAGCGCTGGCCCTTGAACTGCAGCAGGCTGTTGACCAGGTTCGGGACGTCACCGAGGTTGTTGAAGAAGTTGCTCACGCCCGTGCGCAAAAAGCTGGGTGTGATGTAACGGTAGCCATCGACCACCGGCAGGAACACCCATTGGTCGAAGCGATAGTTGAAGTGGTAAACCCGGCGGTTCCACGATTCCAGCGGGTCGTAGACGTTCAGTGCGTTGAGCGTCGAACGCTCGAATTCGCGCTGATCCAGCCCCGGGTTGAACTTGAGTTTGGACAGCGGTTCCTTGAAGCCGTCGCTGTCGACGACCACCGGCGCGTTGGCTTTACTGTTGTCGGCCTGGGCCACGCCTGCGCAGAGGAGCGCTGCCATCAGCAGGAGATATTTAGCCACGGAAGAACTCCAGCATGGCGTCGCTGTTGACGCGGTAGTTAATGTTGCCGCAATGGCCGCCCAGAGGGTAAACGGTCAGGCGATCACCGAAGGTCTTGCGCAGGAAACCGAGGTCGCCCGGCCCGAGGATCACGTCGTCGGCGTTGTGCATCACGGCGATTTTCGGGCTGTCGTGCAGGTAATCCTTGAGCGCGTACAGGCTGACTTGATCGATCAGTTGCAGCAGGCTGCCGCCGTCGGTGCGCGCGCGCCACATCGGGATCACCTGATCGGTCAGGTAGCAGTCGAAGTCGCACTGCAGCGCACGCTTGAGGAACGGCGTGAGGCTGGTGCCTTCGGTGATCGGGAATTTCGGCGGGGTGATCAGGCCACGGCGGTTGATCAGGTCCGAGGTGAACGCAATGTCGGCCGCCGAGAAGCGGAACGAGGTGCCGATCAGCATCGCCATCTGTTCGTTGGTCAGGTGCTGCTTGGACTGCTGGAAGTCGTAGAGCAGCGCATCGTTGAGGTCGATGTAGCCTTTCTGCTGGAAGTAGCGGGTCAGCTTCGACAACACCAGCTCATAGAATGTCGTGCTGGTGTTGATGCCTTTAACTTCGGTTTGCACCAGTTTGTCGAGATTGGTGATCGAGGTGTAGAGGTTGACCGGCGGATTGAGCAACAGCACTTTCTTGAAGTTGAAGCTGCGGCGCGTCTCGTCCAGATGCGCAACGAACGCGGCATCCAGAGCGCCGAGGCTGTAACCGGTCAGGTAATACTCGGTGACTGGCAGCTTGGGATTTTGCGCGCGAACGGCTTGCATCACCCGGTACATGTCTTCGGCGTCTTCCTTGGTCACGCCCGGCGTGGCGAAACGCGAGGCCGCGCTGATGAAGTCGAAACTGGTCGGCGACGACAGCTGCACAACGTGGTAGCCGGCCTTGTAGTAAAGCTTTTTCAGGTATTCGTTGAGCGTGCTGTCATAGCGCGCGCCGGTGCCGGCGATCAGGAAGATCAGCGGTGCCGGCTTGTCCTGGGTGGCGATGCGGTAGGTGAGCTTTTTCACCGCCCAGAAGTTGTCCGGCAGGATGAACTCTCGTTCCGGACGCAACGTCAAGCTGCGGTCCGACTGATTGATGTCGTCGTCCAGCGGCAATTCCGGGCGCAAGTCCGGCGGCGTCGTGGCGATGGTCGCCTCGAACGGGTTGGTCAGGGGATAGCCATAACTGGCGGCATCGATATCCACCGCCAGTGCGGACGCACTCAAAATAAGGCCGCTGAACAGCGCGGCGAAGCGCAAGGAACGGAGCATGACTAGATCCCTTAGAGGAAGGTGCCGAATGAAGTTCGCAGGCTATGACCACCGGGGTTGCGCCAAAGTGCCATGCTGCGGCACCAAACAGGCAGAATTCGGAGTAATAGTAGCTGGACGATACACTTTGCACGCCCTGAATGAACAGTTAACAGTTGTTAGTTCTTGCACACGGCTGGCGGCAGATTAAGCTGGCCGCCGATTTCCGAAGATTGGAGTGTTTCATGTCCCACCGTTTTCCCGTGATTTTGCTGCTCGTTCTGTTGCCGTTGTGGCTGGCCGCCAGTTATGGCGCGCGTTATGGCTTTATGGAAGACGGGCAGTGGGTCGGTATCTGCGTGGATGAGGCCAGCCGCTGGGAATGTCAGGTGCGTTCGAACCTGGGCTTGATGATTCATTTCAAGGTGTTGGGCTGGACGGCGCTCGGCGCGGCGCTGATCGGTTTCGTGTTGCCCGGGCGGGCAGGGTGGTGGCTGGCGGTGCTGGCGCTGGTGTTCGGCGTGCCGGCACTGGCGTTGTACAACACCACGTTGGCGGTGTTTGCGTTGGTGATTGCCGGGTTGCGACTGGTCCGCGAGTCCCGTAGCGACTGATGGAAAAGATCGCAGCCTTCGGCAGCTCCTACATTGAAATGGCGTACACCTTGTAGGAGCTGCCGAAGGCTGCGATCTTTTGATCTTGCTTTTGATCAGTCTTTTCGAACGCGCAGGCAGCGCCACAAAGCAGCCACCATCAACCCGCTGACCAACGCCCAACCCCACGCCTGCTGATTCTGCAACCCTTCCTGATACAGCTGCGGCGCAATCCCCGCGCCGACAATAAACGTCAGCAGGGCAATTTCCCGGCGCGGCACGCTGACCGGACGGCACAGATAAACCAGCGCCGGCAGCACGAACGCCATGCTCGCAAAGCTGCGATAACGCGGATCGAACACCATCTCCAGCATCATCACCGCAGCGGCAAAGCCTGCTGCCGCGACCAGCCAGCCCGCGCGGCGCTCCAGTAGATTGAACGCCCGCTCACGCCAGCCGGCACGCGCGCTCAGCGTCAGCGCAGCGTGTGCCAACACCAACAGATTCAACGCCGTCAGCAAACCGACCCACAACCACTCACTGGCAAACCGCGTAGTCACCCGCGCCAGATCACCCCAAGCGCCAATCGAGCAAGCGGCGAGGGCACCCAGCAGCGGCAACACCAGCGCCGAGCGCGTAGTGCGAACGCGACCGCCAAGGATCAGCGTGCCAAGAAAAATCAAACCACCGACCGCCAGCCATTCCTTCCAGTAGGGAACGTTGGTCACCGGCCCGGCCAGCACGCCCTTGTCTTGACGGTCGGCATCGAACAAGCCCCAATAACCGCCAACCGCGCCCTCACTGCCGCGCTTCCACGGCTGGTCAAACGCTTCGATCAGGTTGTAATGCCAGCCCTCCTTCTCGGCCATCGCGACAAAACCACGAATGAATTTGGCCTCATTGACCCGACTCGGCAGGGCGGTCTCGCGCTGACGGCCTTCGCTCGGCCAGCCGGTTTCGCCGATCATTACGTCCTTCGGTGCGAACTTATTGCCGAACACTTGGCGCACATCCGCGACATGTTGCAGGGCGACGTCGATGTTTGACGGATCATCTTCCCAGTACGGCAGCAGGTGAATGGTCAGGAAGTCCACCGCCGGCGCGATTTCCGGATGCTTGAGCCAGAACTCCCAGACATCGGCGTACGTCACCGATTGCTTGACCTGACTTTTGACCTTGTTGATCAATCGGGCCAGTTGCGCGCCGGTGACTTCCTTGCGCAGCAGCGCCTCGTTGCCGACGATCACCGCGCTGACCACGTCCGGGTTGGCGTTGGCCGATTTGATCAGCAGGTCGACTTCTTTCTCGGTGTCCACCGGATTGCTGTTGACCCATGCGCCGATCATCAATTTGAGACCATGTTTGCGCGCCAGATCCGGCAGGGCTTCGAGGCCCGTCATCGAATAAGTGCGAATGCACTCAAAGCGTGTCGCCAGCAATGCGAGATCGGCGTCCATGCGCTCCGGGCGCAGCTTGAACGGCACGTCGAACGGTGATTGGTCTTTATCGAACGGGGTGTAGGAGGCGCACTGCAATTTATGCGTCGGGGTCGCAGCGTCGGGCAGGATCACCGGTTGGCCGAGGCCGTACCAGAAGCCCCCGAGGGCAAACAGCCCAAGCAGGCAGGCGAAGAGATAAGGCAGAAAGGGAAAACGGGAAGTCGCGGACATGGTCAGGCCGAGTGGCTGCAAAGCGACGCATGTTACCTGCATTTATAGAGGGGTTGGTGGCCCGCATGATTTGTACATGCAAAGTTCGGGCGGATTGTCTGGCGTCAAATATTCGGGCGCCATTAATGGCCTTGTGATGTCGTTTCTCGTTGTCTTGAGGTCGCTGGCAGAGCAGGTCGACTGCCGCGTGAGGTTGATGATCAAGCCATCAGTGCTCCGCTGATGTTCTAACGAGTTTGCGGTCAGGCGTGATGGGGGCGCCGTGCACCATAACAATACGTTGACGCCGCCCGTCATCCGTCGGGCGCAGCATTTCGGGGAAGTAACGATGAAGATGCGACGACTTTTAGGCGCAAGTGCTGCTCTGGTGCTTGCGATGAGTTCCACGTTCGCCAGTGCAGAAAAACAGACCCTGAACATCGGTTACGTTGACGGTTGGTCCGACAGCGTCGCGACCACCCACGTGGCGGCCGAGGTGATCAAACAGAAACTCGGCTACGACGTGAAACTGCAAGCCGTTGCCACCGGGATCATGTGGCAGGGTGTTGCCACCGGCAAGCTCGACGCCATGCTCTCCGCCTGGCTGCCAGTGACCCATGGCGAGTACTGGACGAAGAACAAGGATCTGGTCGTCGACTACGGCCCGAACTTCAAGGATGCGAAAATCGGCCTGATCGTGCCGGAGTATGTGAAAGCCAAGTCGATCGAAGACCTGAAAACCGATGACACCTTCAAAAATCGCATCGTCGGTATCGACGCCGGTTCGGGCGTTATGCTCAAAACCGATCAGGCGATCAAGGATTACGGCCTCGACAAATACAGCCTCAAAGCCAGTTCTGGCGCCGGCATGATTGCCGAGCTGACCCGTGCCGAGAAGAAAAACGAATCCATCGCGGTCACCGGTTGGGTGCCGCACTGGATGTTCGCCAAGTGGAAACTGCGCTTCCTCGACGACCCGAAAGGCGTGTATGGCGCGGCTGAAACCGTGAACAGCATCGGCAGTAAAGAACTCGCGACCAAAGCACCGGAAGTGGCCAAGTTCCTGAAGAACTTCCAGTGGGCGTCGAAAGACGAAATCGGCGAGGTCATGCTGGCAATCCAGGACGGTGCCAAGCCTGACGCAGCGGCGAAAGATTGGGTCGCCAAGCACCCGGATCGCGTGGCTGACTGGACCAAATAACCGCAACACCGCTGTACCCCTGTAGGAGTGAGCCTGCTCGCGATAGCGTCCTGTCAGTTGATGAAAATGTCGACTGATACGACGCCATCGCGAGCAGGTTCACTCCTACAGTTGTTTTGTGTGTACCGGAAATTGGCAAAAGTGTCATGGCGTTCTACTACTAAGGTCGTCTGTTACCGCTCCCGCAGCCGCATACATTAGCTATGTTCCAACAATAATCTGTGCTGCGAGGATAAAAACAATGAACGACAGCATTTACCTCTCGATTCAAAACAGTCCCCGATTCAAGGAACTGGTGCGAAAAAGGGAAAAGTTCGCCTGGATACTCTCGGCGATCATGCTCGGGCTTTACTCTGGCTTCATCCTTCTGATCGCTTACGGGCCGCATATTCTGGGCGCGAAACTCAGTCCGGAATCCTCGATTACCTGGGGTATTCCGATCGGTGTCGGACTGATTCTTTCGGCATTCATCCTCACCGCTATCTATGTGCGCCGCGCCAATGGCGAGTTTGACGACCTGAACAATGCGATTCTCAAGGAGGCTCAGCAATGATCCGGCGTCTACTGGCTTTATTGAGTGTTGCGGCTTTCGCGCCGAGTGTCTGGGCGGCTGACGCGTTGACGGGGGAGGTGGCCAAACAGCCGCTGAACATTCCGGCGATCCTGATGTTCGTCGCCTTCGTTGGCGCGACGTTGTACATCACCTACTGGGCCTCGAAGAAAAACAACTCGGCGGCCGACTACTATGCGGCGGGCGGCAAGATCACCGGTTTCCAGAACGGTCTGGCGATTGCCGGTGACTACATGTCGGCGGCGTCCTTCCTGGGGATTTCCGCGCTGGTGTTCACCTCCGGCTACGATGGCCTGATCTACTCGATCGGCTTCCTGGTGGGCTGGCCGATCATTCTGTTCCTGATCGCCGAGCGTCTGCGCAACCTGGGTAAATACACTTTTGCCGACGTGGCGTCCTACCGCCTCGGGCAAACCCAGATCCGCACCCTATCGGCCTGCGGCTCGCTGGTGGTCGTGGCGTTCTACCTGATTGCGCAAATGGTTGGTGCCGGCAAGCTGATTCAGCTGTTGTTCGGTCTGGACTACCACGTTGCGGTGATTCTGGTCGGTGTGCTGATGTGCATGTACGTGCTGTTCGGCGGCATGCTGGCGACCACTTGGGTACAGATCATCAAGGCTGTGCTGTTGCTGTCCGGTGCCTCGTTCATGGCGCTGATGGTCATGAAGCACGTAGGCTTCGACTTCAACACGCTGTTCTCCGAGGCGATCAAGGTGCACGCCAAGGGCGAAGCAATCATGAGCCCCGGCGGTCTGGTCAAGGACCCGATTTCGGCCTTCTCGCTGGGTCTGGCGCTGATGTTCGGTACGGCTGGCCTGCCACACATTCTGATGCGCTTCTTCACCGTGAGTGACGCAAAAGAAGCTCGCAAGAGCGTGCTCTACGCAACTGGCTTCATCGGTTACTTCTACATCCTGACCTTCATCATCGGCTTCGGCGCGATCCTGCTGGTCAGCACTAACCCGGCCTTCAAAGATGCTGCTGGCGCGCTGTTGGGCGGCAACAACATGGCGGCGGTGCACCTGGCCAACGCAGTTGGAGGCAGTATCTTCCTCGGCTTTATCTCGGCGGTGGCGTTCGCGACCATTCTGGCGGTTGTTGCCGGTCTGACGCTGGCGGGTGCTTCGGCGGTTTCTCACGACCTGTATGCCAGTGTGATCAAAAAGGGCAAGGCGAACGAGAAGGACGAGATTCGTGTCTCGAAGATCACCACCATTGCCTTGGCGGTGCTGGCGATTGGCTTGGGCATCCTGTTCGAAAGCCAGAACATTGCGTTCATGGTTGGCTTGGCGTTCTCCATCGCGGCGAGTTGCAACTTCCCGGTGCTGTTGCTTTCGATGTACTGGAAGAAGCTGACCACTCGTGGGGCGATGATTGGCGGCTGGTTGGGTCTGGTCAGTGCCGTTGGTTTGATGGTGCTTGGGCCGACCATCTGGGTGCAGATTCTGCATCATGAGAAGGCGATCTTCCCTTACGAGTATCCGGCGCTGTTTTCGATGATCATTGCTTTTGTCGGGATCTGGTTCTTCTCGATTACCGATAAGTCGGCGGCTGCGGATAAAGAGCGGGCGCTGTTCTTCCCGCAGTTTGTGCGTTCGCAGACGGGGTTGGGGGCGAGTGGGGCGGTTTCGCATTGATGGTTTGATGGTTTTTTAATGTTGTGCTGAATGCCCCGGTTGAGAGATCGGGGCATTTTTATTGGGCGGTTATCGGCTAGAGCTGTGTACATATCCGTTGCTGCGGTAACGGCTTCTTAGGGTTTCGCCCTTACGGCGACTCACTTTTTTTCAAACGCCAAAAAAAGTAAGCAAAAAACGCTTGCTCCTACGTGCGGCCCGCTCGCTGGGGCTCGGGGTTCCTTCGCTGCGGGATCGATCCGGGCGCAGCGCCTACGGTTTGCTTCGCTGCACCTCCTCTCGCTGTGTTTGGCTGCGCCAAACGGTCGCTGCGCTCCCACGCCCGGATCAATCCCTCCACTCAGCCTTCCGACGTCGCCTTACAGATCAAGAGCTGCAGCCGAGCTAACGCTCATCCTGTTGAGTGATGAAGAGCACGGGTATTCGGCTTGGGGTTTGTGTTGGAACTGCCCCTCACCCCAGCCCTCTCCCGAGGGAGAGGGAGCCGATTTTTGCGCTTTTCAACATCTGAGTTCAACTCGATATCCAAGTCGGCGTATCTCTCCCAGTCCACGCGGTCAGTCCCCTCTCCCTCTGGGAGAGGGCTAGGGTGAGGGGCTCTTGATCTGGCTTGTGATCTTGCTTTGGCTTTGGCTTTGGCTTTGGCTTTGGTTCTTGATCTTTTGCCCCATCGGCAGGCCGAGCGTAGGTGTTCATCCGGGGGGAGGCGCGCAGCGCCGTGCGGCGCAGCCGCATACATCGAGAGGAGGTGCAGCGAAGCAAACCGTAGGCGATGCCCCCCGGATGGACACCGTAGCGAGGGAACACTGAGCCTAAGCGAAGTGCCGTACGCCAGGGGCAAAGCCTTTTGGTTCCTTTTTGGCGTTTGAAAAAGGGACTCGCTGTAAGAGCGAAACCGCCAGCGGCAGCACCCGAAAAACGGATATGCCCCCAATCCCAATCCCCAGACAAACAAAAACGGCCCCTATATAAATAGAGGCCGTTCCCGGTACAACTTAAGACTTCATCGCAAGACAAATCTTATTTACGGTCTTCCAGCTTGGAAATATCACGCGACTCGTAACCAGTGTACAGCTGACGCGGACGGCCAATCTTGTACGGGCTGGAGAGCATCTCTTTCCAGTGCGAAATCCAGCCAACAGTACGTGCCAACGCGAAAATCACGGTGAACATGCTGGTCGGAATGCCGATCGCCTTGAGGATAATCCCCGAGTAGAAGTCGACGTTCGGGTACAGCGAGCGTTCGATGAAGTACGGGTCAGTCAACGCAATCTCTTCCAGGCGCATGGCCAGTTCGAGTTGCGGATCGTTGTTGATGCCCAGTTCCTTCAGTACTTCGTCGCAGGTCTGCTTCATGACAGTCGCGCGAGGGTCGCGGTTCTTGTAAACGCGGTGACCGAAGCCCATCAGTTTGAACGAATCGTTCTTGTCCTTGGCCTTGGCGATGAACTTGTCGATGTTCGACACATCGCCAATCTCGTCAAGCATGGTCAGAACGGCTTCGTTCGCACCGCCGTGGGCAGGGCCCCACAGTGCGGCGATACCGGCGGCGATACAGGCAAACGGGTTGGCACCCGAAGAACCGGCCAGACGCACGGTGGAGGTCGACGCGTTCTGCTCGTGGTCGGCGTGGAGGATGAAGATGCGGTCCATGGCCTTGGCGAGCACCGGGCTGATCGGTTTGATCTCGCACGGGGTGTTGAACATCATGTGCAGGAAGTTTTCCGCGTACGTCAGGTCGTTGCGCGGGTACATCATGGGTTGGCCCATGGAGTACTTGTAAACCATCGCTGCCAGGGTCGGCATCTTGGCAACCAGACGGATCGCGGAGATTTCGCGATGCTGCGGGTTATTGATGTCGAGGGAGTCGTGGTAGAAGGCCGAGAGGGCGCCGACTACACCGCACATGACGGCCATCGGGTGGGCGTCGCGACGGAAACCGTTGAAGAAGGTTTTCAACTGCTCGTGAACCATGGTGTGGTTTTTCACGGTGCTGACGAACTGGGCCTTCTGTTCTGCGGTCGGCAGTTCGCCGTTGAGCAGCAGGTAGCAGGTTTCCAGGTAGTCCGACTTTTCAGCCAGCTGTTCGATCGGGTAGCCGCGGTGCAACAGAATGCCGTTGTCGCCGTCAATATAGGTAATCTTCGATTCGCACGAGGCGGTCGACATGAAACCCGGGTCGAAAGTGAAGCGGCCCGTGGCCGTCAGGCCCCGAACATCGATTACATCGGGACCAACGGTGCCGGTTAAAATGGGCAGCTCGACGGGGGCTGCGCCCTCGATGATCAACTGCGCTTTTTTGTCAGCCATGTGGCCTCCTATTTATGCTTGAACCATCAGACAGACCCCCCACGCAGGGCCCGCACCACTATAGTGAGATAAATTCGAATGTCAATTTGCCTAAAGTCTTGCTCCAGAAGGCTTTAAGCGCACTTTTTCCTCGAAATTGACTGCCATTTACGCCTTTTATACGACTTGTGCAATCAGCTATTGGGGGTAGGTGATTGCGTTGTCATTAGTAACCTAACTGTCTATACTCGGCCACCGACCGCCAAGGGCTTTTGGGCCAGCTTTGTTGGGGGTCGCATCCCTGGGTGGTGGTTACCTGACCAGTGCACTCCCCAACAACTTTGCCCTGATTGTTAGGGGCTCTTCAGTGTGAAAAAAAAGCCGTGAAAAGCCAACGACCTGTAAACCTAGACCTAAGGACCATCAAACTCCCCATCACCGGCGTTACGTCGTTTCTTCACCGTGTTTCCGGCATCATCCTCTTCCTGGGTATCGGCTTCATGCTTTATGCATTGGGCAAATCTCTGGGTTCCGAGGAAGGTTTTGCCGAGGTGAAGGCATGCTTGACCAGCCCGCTGGCCAAGTTCGTAGCATGGGGCCTCCTGTCCGCTCTGCTGTATCACCTGGTAGCCGGTGTGCGCCACTTGATCATGGACATGGGCATCGGTGAGACGCTGGAAGGCGGCCGCCTGGGCTCGAAAATTATCATCGCCGTTTCCGTGGTGCTGATCGTTCTGGCAGGAGTTTGGATATGGTAACCAGCGTTACGAACCTTTCGCGTTCGGGCCTCTATGACTGGATGGCGCAACGTGTGTCTGCGGTTGTTCTCGCGGCTTATTTCATCTTCCTGATCGGATACCTTGCAGCGAATCCGGGCATTGGCTACGACCAGTGGCACGGCCTGTTCGCTCACAACGGGATGCGTATCTTCAGTCTGCTGGCCCTCGTTGCCCTTGGCGCTCACGCCTGGGTCGGCATGTGGACCATCGCGACCGACTACCTGACGCCAATGGCGCTGGGCAAGTCCGCGACTGCAGTACGTTTCCTTTTCCAGGCAGTATGCGGCGTTGCGATGTTCGCTTACTTCGTCTGGGGTGTGCAGATTCTCTGGGGTATCTGAGTCATGGCTAACATTCCAACGATTTCTTTCGACGCCATCATTATTGGTGGTGGCGGTGCCGGCATGCGCGCGGCGCTGCAACTGGCACAGGGCGGTCACAAGACTGCCGTGATCACCAAGGTTTTCCCGACCCGTTCGCACACTGTATCCGCTCAGGGCGGTATCACTTGCGCAATCGCGTCCGCTGACCCGAATGATGACTGGCGCTGGCACATGTACGATACCGTCAAGGGTTCCGACTACATCGGTGACCAGGACGCTATCGAATACATGTGCCAGGAAGGCCCGGCTGCCGTTTACGAGCTGGACCACATGGGCATGCCGTTTTCGCGTACCGAACAAGGCCGCATCTATCAGCGTCCGTTCGGTGGCCAGTCCAAGGACTACGGCAAGGGCGGTCAGGCTGCACGTACTTGCGCGGCTTCCGACCGTACCGGTCACGCGCTGCTGCACACCCTTTATCAGGGCAACCTGAAAGCCGGCACCACGTTCCTGAACGAGTACTACGCTGTCGATCTGGTGAAAAACCAGGAAGGCGACTTCGTCGGTGTGATCGCGATCTGCATCGAAACCGGCGAAACCACCTACATTCGCGCTAAAGCCACTGTATTGGCTACCGGCGGTGCAGGTCGTATCTACGCTTCCACCACCAACGCCCTGATCAACACCGGTGACGGCGTCGGCATGGCTCTGCGTGCTGGCGTGCCGGTACAAGACATCGAAATGTGGCAGTTCCACCCGACCGGCATCGCCGGCGCCGGTGTACTGGTTACCGAAGGTTGCCGTGGTGAAGGTGGTTACCTGATCAACAAGCACGGCGAGCGTTTCATGGAGCGTTATGCTCCGAACGCCAAAGACCTTGCCGGTCGTGACGTGGTTGCTCGCTCGATGGTTAAAGAAATCATCGCCGGCAACGGTTGCGGTCCGAATGGCGACCACGTACTGCTCAAACTCGACCATCTGGGCGAGGAAGTGCTGCACAGCCGTCTGCCAGGCATCTGCGAGCTGTCGAAGACTTTCGCACACGTTGACCCGGTTGTTGCTCCGGTTCCGGTTGTTCCGACTTGCCACTATATGATGGGCGGCGTTGCCACCAACATTCATGGTCAGGCGATCACCCAGGACGCTGAAGGCGTCGACAAGATCATCCCTGGTCTGTTCGCTGTGGGCGAAGTGGCTTGCGTATCGGTTCACGGTGCCAACCGTCTGGGCGGCAACTCGCTGCTCGACCTGGTGGTATTCGGCCGCGCTGCCGGCCTGCACCTGGAAAAGGCGCTGACCGACGGCATCGAATACGACGACGCTACCGAAGCCGACATCGAAGCTGCCCTGTCGCGTCTGAACGCGCTGAACAGCCGTACCGACGGTGAAGATGTGGCAACCCTGCGTCGCGAGCTGCAGAACTGCATGCAGAACTACTTCGGTGTATTCCGTACTGGCGAATACATGCAGAAAGGTATCGCTCAGCTTGCTGACCTGCGTACCCGTATCGCCAACGTGAAAATCAACGATAAGTCGCAGGCGTTCAACACTGCCCGTATCGAAGCGCTGGAACTGCAAAACCTGCTGGAAGTGGCTGAAGCTACCGCCATCGCGGCTGAAGTACGCAAGGAGTCGCGCGGTGCTCACGCCCGTGAAGACTTCGAAGACCGTGACGACGAAAACTGGCTGTGCCACACCCTGTACTTCCCGGGTGACAAGCGCGTCACCAAGCGTGCCGTGAACTTCTCGCCGAAGACTGTTCCGACTTTTGAACCTAAGATTCGGACTTATTAAGGGTGGCCGCCATGTTGCAAGTCAGCGTTTATCGTTACAACCCTGATCAGGACGCCGCGCCGTTCATGCAGGAATTCCAGATCGATACCGGTGGTAAAGATCTGATGGTGCTGGACGTACTGGCCCTGATCAAAGAACAGGACGAAGGTTTCTCCTATCGTCGCTCTTGCCGTGAGGGCGTTTGTGGTTCCGACGGCATGAACATCAACGGCAAGAACGGCCTGGCGTGCATCACGCCGCTGTCTGCCGTTGTAAAAGGTAACAAGTTGGTTGTTCGTCCACTGCCAGGTTTGCCGGTTATCCGTGACCTGGTTGTCGATATGAGCATCTTCTACAAGCAATACGAGAAGGTGAAGCCTTACCTGCAGAACGACACGCCGGCTCCGGCCATCGAGCGTCTGCAGTCGCCAGAAGAGCGCGAAAAGCTCGACGGTCTGTACGAGTGCATCCTGTGCGCTTGCTGCTCGACCTCTTGCCCGTCCTTCTGGTGGAACCCGGACAAGTTCCTGGGTCCAGCTGCACTGCTGCAAGCTTATCGCTTCCTGGCAGACAGCCGTGACACCAAGACCAACGAGCGTCTGGCTTCACTCGATGACCCGTTCAGCGTCTTCCGCTGCCGGGGCATCATGAACTGCGTCAACGTATGTCCGAAAGGCCTGAACCCGACTAAGGCCATCGGTCACATCCGTAACATGCTGCTTTCGAGCGGCGTGTGATTCAGCTGCTGTAACCGCTGCACCGTAGAGGCTGTGGCGCGGGCTTCAACCCGCGTCATGGCTATAACCAGAGCAGTAGCCATAAGCTGCGGCTCTTATTTTGAAGAAATGAGACAAGCAGGGGCATCCGGGCTGGTACCCGGACTATCAGTGTGATCCTAAGTGGCTTGTTTTAGTCGCTGCATTCGGACTTCTGCAAGTTTGCTCGGTGTCGACATCGATGGTGTTCCCCTAACCGAGGGTGACCAAGCATGCAAGAAAGCGTGATGCAGCGCATGTGGAACAGCGCCTACCTTTCAGGTGGAAACGCTGCCTATGTGGAAGAGCTTTATGAGCTCTACCTGCACGACCCTAACGCTGTGCCAGAAGAGTGGCGCACCTACTTTCAGAAGTTGCCTGCCGACGGCAACTCTGCCACTGATGTTTCGCACTCGACAATTCGCGATCATTTCGTGCTGCTGGCAAAGAACCAGCGCCGCGCTCAACCGGTTTCCGCCGGCAGCGTGAGCAGTGAGCACGAGAAGAAGCAAGTTGAAGTGCTGCGATTGATCCAGGCCTACCGTATGCGTGGCCACCAGGCAGCCCAGCTTGACCCGCTGGGGCTGTGGCAGCGTCCTGCACCTGCAGACCTGTCGATCAATCATTACGGCTTGACCAATGCCGATCTTGATACGACCTTCCGTGCCGGCGACCTGTTCATCGGCAAAGAGGAAGCGAGCCTACGCGAAATTCACGAAGCGTTGCAGCAGACATATTGCCGCACCATCGGCGCTGAATTTACGCACATCACCGATTCCGAGCAGCGCCAGTGGTTCCAGCAGCGTCTGGAAAGCGTGCGCGGTCGTCCGACGTACTCCGCCGACATCAAGAGCCACCTGCTTGAGCGCGTGACTGCCGGTGAAGGCCTGGAAAAATACCTGGGCACCAAATACCCGGGCACCAAGCGTTTCGGTCTGGAAGGCGGCGAAAGCCTGATTCCGATGCTCGACGAACTGATCCAGCGTTCCGGTTCCTACGGCACCAAGGAAGTTGTCATCGGCATGGCCCACCGTGGTCGTCTGAACGTGCTGGTCAATACCTTCGGCAAGAACCCGCGCGAGCTGTTCGACGAGTTCGAAGGCAAGAAGAAGGTCGAGCTGGGTTCCGGTGACGTTAAGTATCACCAGGGCTTCTCGTCCAATGTGATGACCGCCGGCGGTGAAGTTCACCTGGCCATGGCGTTCAACCCGTCCCACCTGGAAATCGTTTCCCCGGTGGTAGAAGGTTCGGTTCGCGCCCGTCAGGATCGTCGTAACGACCCGACCGGTGAGAAGGTTCTGCCGATCTCCATCCACGGTGACGCTGCATTCGCAGGTCAGGGCGTGGTCATGGAAACCTTCCAGATGTCGCAGACCCGCGGTTTCAAGACCGGCGGTACCGTGCACATCGTGATCAACAACCAGGTTGGTTTCACCATCAGCAACCCGCTGGACTCGCGTTCCACCGAGTACGCCACCGACGTTGCCAAGATGATCCAGGCGCCGATCCTCCATGTGAATGGTGATGATCCGGAAGCCGTGTTGTTCGTGACCCAACTGGCCATCGACTACCGCATGCAGTTCAAGCGTGACGTGGTCATCGATCTGGTCTGCTACCGTCGTCGCGGCCACAACGAGGCCGACGAGCCAAGCGGCACCCAGCCTCTGATGTATCAGCAGATCACCAAACAGCGCACCACTCGTGAGCTGTACGCTGATCGTCTGACCCAGGGCGGTGTGCTTGACGCAGAGCGTGTTCAGGCGAAAGTCGACGAATACCGCAACGCGCTGGACAACGGTCTGCACGTAGTGAAATCGCTGGTCAAAGAGCCGAACAAAGAGTTGTTCGTGGACTGGCGTCCGTATCTGGGCCACGCCTGGACTGCGCGTCACGACACCCGCTTTGATCTGAAGACCCTGCAAGAACTGTCCGCCAAGCTGCTGGAAATTCCAGAAGGCTTCGTGGTTCAGCGTCAGGTTTCGAAGATCTACGAAGACCGTCAGAAGATGCAAGCCGGCGGCCTGCCGATCAACTGGGGTTACGCCGAAACCATGGCGTACGCGACCCTGGCGTTCGAAGGTCACCCGATCCGCATGACCGGTCAGGACATCGGCCGCGGTACGTTCTCGCACCGTCACGCTGTGCTGCACAACCAGAAAGACGCGGGCACCTACATTCCGCTGCAGCACCTGTACGACGGTCAGCCACGCTTTGACCTGTACGACTCGTTCCTGTCGGAAGAAGCGGTACTGGCGTTCGAATACGGTTACTCGACCACCACGCCGGATGCGCTGGTGATCTGGGAAGCCCAGTTCGGCGACTTCGCCAACGGTGCACAGGTTGTAATCGACCAGTTCATCACCAGCGGCGAGCACAAGTGGGGCCGTCTCTGCGGTCTGACCATGTTGCTGCCACACGGTTACGAAGGTCAGGGCCCTGAGCACAGCTCGGCACGTCTTGAGCGTTACCTGCAACTGTGCGCCGAGCACAACATTCAGGTAGCGGTACCGACCACGCCAGCACAGATCTACCACTTGCTGCGTCGTCAGGTGATTCGTCCGCTGCGCAAGCCGCTGATCGTGCTGACTCCAAAGTCGCTGCTGCGCCACAAACTGGCCATCTCGACCCTGGAAGATCTGGCCGAAGGTTCGTTCCAGACCGTGATCCCGGAAATCGATACCCTGGACCCGAAAAAGGTCGAGCGTGTTGTTCTGTGTAGCGGCAAGGTCTACTACGACCTGCTGGAAAAACGCCGTGCCGAAGGCCGTGAAGATATCGCCATCGTGCGTATCGAGCAGCTGTACCCATTCCCTGAGGACGACTTGAAAGAAGTCCTGGCTCCATACACCAACGTCAAAAATGCCGTTTGGTGTCAGGAAGAGCCGATGAACCAGGGCGCCTGGTACTGCAGCCAGCACCACTTGCGTCGCAGCATCGGGAACCTCGACAAGTCTCTCGTACTTGAGTACGCGGGCCGTGAGGCTTCTGCTGCCCCAGCTTGTGGTTACGCATCGATGCACGCCGAGCAGCAGGAAAAACTCCTGCAAGCCGCGTTTACCATTTAATGCCTTCGCGCACCTGAAACCGAATTTAAGGAACCACAGATAATGGCTATCGAGATCAAAGCCCCCACTTTCCCGGAATCGGTTGCCGATGGCACCGTTGCCACCTGGCACAAGCAACCGGGCGACGCCGTCAAGCGTGACGACCTGATCGTCGACATCGAAACCGACAAAGTCGTACTGGAAGTGCTGGCCACCGCCGACGGCGTGCTGGGCGCAATCGTCAAGAACGAAGGCGACACCGTTCTGTCCGACGAAGTGCTGGGCTCCATCGAAGCTGGCGGCGCTGCTGCCGCTGCTCCAGCCGCCGCTGCTGTTCCGGCCGCTGCTGCCGCTGCACCGGCTGCTGCCGAAGGCGAAGATGATCCTGTTGCTGCACCGGCTGCGCGCAAGCTGGCTGAAGAAAACGGCATCAACATCGCTTCCGTTGCCGGCACCGGCAAGGGCGGTCGTGTGACCAAGGAAGACGTGGTTGCAGCGGTTGCTGCCAAGAAAGCCGCTCCGGCTGCCGCACCTGCCAAGGCTGCTGCTCCATCGGCTGCTGCTCCTGTGTTCGCTGCTGGCGACCGCATCGAGAAGCGCGTACCGATGACCCGCGTTCGTGCCACCGTGGCCAAGCGTCTGGTTGAAGCTCAGTCGAACATGGCGATGCTGACCACTTTCAACGAAGTCGACATGACTGAAGTCATGGCCCTGCGTTCGAAGTACAAGGACCTGTTCGAGAAGTCCCACAACGGCGTACGCCTGGGCTTCATGTCGTTCTTCGTGAAAGCGGCCACCGAAGCGCTGAAACGCTTCCCGGCTGTCAACGCGTCGATCGACGGCGGCGACATCGTTTACCACGGCTACGCGGACATCGGCGTTGCCGTTTCCAGCGACCGTGGCCTGGTTGTTCCGGTTCTGCGTAACGCCGAGCTGATGAGCCTGGCTGAAATCGAAGGCGGCATCGCCACTTTCGGCAAGAAAGCCCGTGACGGCAAATTGTCGATGGACGAGATGACCGGTGGTACCTTCACCATCACCAACGGTGGTACCTTCGGTTCGATGATGTCGACCCCGATCGTCAACCCGCCGCAGGCAGCGATTCTGGGCATGCACAACATCATCCAGCGTCCTATGGCCATCAACGGTCAGGTCGTTATCCGTCCGATGATGTACCTGGCACTGTCCTACGATCACCGTCTGATCGATGGCAAAGAAGCTGTGACCTTCCTGGTGACCATCAAGAACCTGCTGGAAGATCCGGCTCGTCTGTTGCTGGATATTTGATAGAAGCAGCTGCAAGTCTCAAGCTGCAAGCTGCGAGTAACCGCAGTTTGGCTTGAGGCTTGCGGCTTCACGCTTGCTGCAAAAAAGAGGATTTTTGAATGTCGCAGAAATTTGACGTAGTAGTGATCGGTGCTGGCCCTGGTGGCTACGTGGCTGCCATCAAGGCGGCGCAGCTGGGTCTGACCACTGCCTGCATCGAGAAGTACACCGACGCAGAAGGCAAGCAAGCCTTGGGCGGCACCTGCCTGAACGTGGGCTGCATTCCTTCCAAGGCGCTGCTCGACAGCTCCTGGAAATACAAGGAAGCGAAAGAAAGCTTCAACGTTCACGGTATCTCGACTGGCGAAGTCAAAATGGACGTCGCTGCGATGGTTGGCCGCAAGGCTGGCATCGTCAAGAACCTGACCGGCGGCGTTGCCACTCTGTTCAAGGCCAACGGCGTTACTTCGATTCAGGGCCACGGCAAACTGCTGGCTGGCAAGAAAGTCGAAGTCACCAAGCCAGACGGCTCGGTTGAAGTCATCGAAGCTGAAAACGTCATCCTGGCTCCAGGCTCGCGTCCGATCGACATTCCACCGGCTCCGGTTGATCAGAAAGTCATCGTCGATTCGACTGGCGCACTGGAATTCCAAAGCGTACCTAAGCGTCTGGGCGTGATCGGCGCTGGCGTGATCGGTCTGGAACTGGGTTCGGTGTGGTCGCGTCTGGGTTCGGAAGTGGTTGTCCTGGAAGCACTGGACACTTTCCTGATGGCAGCGGACACCGCTGTTTCCAAGGAAGCCCTGAAAACCCTGACCAAACAAGGTCTGGACATCAAACTGGGTGCTCGCGTGACCGGCTCGAAAGTCAACGGCGACGAAGTCGTTGTGAACTACACCGATGCCAACGGCGAACAGACCATCACTTTCGACAAGCTGATCGTAGCCGTTGGTCGCCGTCCGGTGACCACTGATCTGCTGGCTTCCGACAGCGGCGTGACCCTCGACGAGCGCGGTTTCGTGCACGTTGACGATCACTGCGCGACCACCGTACCGGGCGTTTTCGCCATCGGTGACGTGGTTCGCGGCATGATGCTGGCTCACAAGGCATCGGAAGAAGGCATCATGGTTGTCGAGCGCATCAAGGGCCACAAAGCCCAGATGAACTATGACCTGATCCCTTCGGTTATTTATACTCACCCGGAAATCGCGTGGGTTGGCAAAACCGAGCAGGCCTTGAAAGCTGAAGGCGTTGAAGTTAACGTCGGCACCTTCCCGTTCGCCGCTTCCGGCCGTGCCATGGCCGCCAACGATACCGGTGGTTTCGTCAAGGTCATCGCTGATGCCAAGACTGACCGCGTATTGGGCGTGCACGTGATTGGTCCGAGCGCTGCAGAACTGGTTCAGCAGGGCGCGATCGGTATGGAATTCGGCACCAGCGCTGAAGATCTGGGCATGATGGTTTTCTCCCATCCGACCCTGTCTGAAGCCTTGCACGAAGCTGCTCTGGCTGTGAATGGCGGTGCCATCCACATTGCCAACCGCAAAAAGCGTTAACAGACAATAAGAAACCACGGCGGTAACGGCCCGTCGTGAGCCTTGCGAGCAAGTCTCACCGCGGAATGTCCGCTGGACGCAGTCTTGCGTAGCTCAGCTACGCAAGCAGCAGTCACAGGTGGCGCGGCACTCAAACGAGCGCAGCGCCGAATGCGCAGTACCTAACGAAGACGGTAAAAAGCATGAATCTTCACGAGTATCAGGGTAAGCAGCTGTTCGCTGAATACGGCCTGCCAGTTTCCACTGGTTACGCAGTAGACACCCCGGAAGCAGCAGCAGAAGCTTGCGACAAAATCGGCGGCAGTGAGTGGGTTGTCAAAGCCCAGGTCCACGCCGGTGGTCGCGGTAAAGCGGGCGGCGTCAAGCTGGTTCGCAGCAAAGAAGACGCCAAAGCCTTCGCACAGCAATGGCTGGGCAAGCGTCTGGTGACTTACCAGACTGACGCCAATGGCCAGCCAGTCACCAAGATCCTGGTTGAATCGTGCACTGATATCGCTAAAGAGCTGTACCTGGGCGCTGTCGTTGACCGTTCGAGCCGTCGCATCGTGTTCATGGCTTCCACCGAAGGTGGCGTGGACATCGAGAAAATCGCTCACGACACTCCAGAAAAAATTCTCAAGGCCACTATCGATCCACTGGTTGGCGCTCAGCCATTCCAGGGTCGCGAGCTGGCATTCCAGCTGGGTCTGGAAGGCAAACAGGTTGCTCAGTTCGCCAAGATCTTCGTAGGTCTGGCCAAGCTGTTCAAGGATCACGACCTGGCTCTGCTGGAAGTGAACCCGCTGGTGATCAAGGCTGACGGCGATCTGCACTGCCTGGACGCCAAGATCAACATCGACGCCAACGCCATGTACCGTCAGCCTAAGCTGAAAACTTTCCACGATCCGTCGCAAGACGATCCGCGCGAAGCGCACGCTGCCAAGTTCGAACTGAACTACGTAGCACTGGAAGGCAACATCGGCTGCATGGTCAACGGTGCTGGCCTGGCCATGGGTACCATGGACATCGTCAACCTGCATGGCGGCAAGCCAGCCAACTTCCTCGACGTAGGTGGTGGCGCTACCAAAGAACGCGTAACTGAAGCGTTCAAGATCATTCTGTCCGACACCAACGTCGCTGCAGTACTGGTCAACATCTTCGGCGGCATCGTTCGCTGCGACATGATTGCCGAAGGCATCATTGGCGCTGTGAAAGAAGTCGGCGTGAAAATCCCGGTTGTTGTTCGCCTTGAAGGCAACAACGCTGAGCTGGGCGCTAAAGTACTGGCAGAAAGCGGTTTGAACATCATCGCTGCTACCAGCCTGACCGACGCTGCTCAACAAGTTGTCAAAGCTGCGGAGGGCAAATAATGAGCGTCCTGATCAATAAAGACACCAAAGTTATCTGCCAGGGTATTACCGGTTCGCAAGGTAGTTTCCACACCCAGCAAGCCATCGAATACGGCACCAAAATGGTTGGTGGCGTTACTCCTGGCAAAGGCGGCACCGAGCACCTGGGTCTGCCAGTGTTCAACACCGTTAAAGACGCAGTAGAAGCCACTGGCGCTACCGCCTCCGTGATCTACGTTCCGGCTCCTTTCTGCAAAGACTCGATCCTGGAAGCGGCATTCGGCGGCATCAAGCTGATCGTCTGCATCACCGAAGGCATTCCTACCTTGGACATGCTGGACGCTAAAGTTAAGTGCGACGAGCTGGGCGTAGTCCTGATCGGCCCTAACTGCCCAGGCGTTATCACTCCGGGCGAGTGCAAGATCGGCATCATGCCAGGTCACATTCACTTGCCAGGCAAGGTCGGTATCGTTTCGCGTTCCGGCACCCTGACCTACGAAGCTGTGAAGCAGACTACTGACGCCGGTTTCGGTCAGTCGACTTGCGTCGGCATCGGTGGTGACCCGATCCCGGGTTCGAACTTCATCGACATCCTGAAGCTGTTCCAGGAAGACCCGAAGACCGAAGCGATCGTCATGATCGGTGAGATCGGCGGTTCGGCTGAAGAAGAAGCGGCTGCCTACATCAAGGCACACGTGACCAAGCCAGTTGTTTCCTACATTGCTGGTGTGACTGCTCCTCCGGGCAAGCGCATGGGCCATGCTGGCGCAATCATCTCTGGCGGCAAAGGCACTGCAGACGAGAAATTCGCTGCGCTGCAAGACGCAGGCGTTAAAACCGTGCGTTCGCTGGCAGACATCGGCAAGGCCCTGGCCGAGCTGACCGGTTGGGCTGTCAAGTAAGCCTCGCGCTTAGCTGACGCTTCACCAAACAAAGGCCACCTTCGGGTGGCCTTTGTCGTTTCTGCAGATCAGAAGATCAAAGATCGCAGCCTTCGGCAGCTCCTACAGAGGAACGCAATCTCCTGTAGGAGCTGCCGAAGGCTCGGGCCGCGATCGGACGATCTTTTGATCTTTGCCGTACCAACGAAAAATAAATACGTAAACGCGACACGGAAACGTCGCGTATCGGATAGTTCGCCCTCTAACAGTGCGTTTACACGGCAAATTCGTTAGGCTAGCAGCCATTTTTGCGTCTGCCGCCCACAAGGCATGCAACGCGCTTTAAGGGTCAGTCCCATACGGATCGACAGCATTTCCCTAATTACACAGGGCAATCCCCCTCTAAATTCCGATTCAGTAGTGTGGTATTACCTTAATGAAAGTTTTGAAAGGTCAGGACATCCTGGCACTTGGCTTTATGACATTTGCCCTGTTCGTCGGGGCTGGCAACATCATTTTCCCGCCGATCGTGGGTTTGCAGGCCGGACCTCACGTCTGGATGGCCGCGCTGGGCTTCCTGATCACCGCGGTGGGTTTGCCGGTGATCACTGTCGTTGCACTGGCCAAGGTCGGTGGGGCGATGGATGCGCTGAGCAGCCCGATCGGCAAGATTGCCGGCGGCATTCTGGCGGCTGCCTGCTACCTGGCAGTCGGCCCGTTGTTCGCCACGCCGCGTACCGCGACCGTATCCTTTGAAGTAGGCTTGGCGCCGCTGACCGGCGAAAGCCCGTTGGCACTGTTCCTCTACAGTTCGGTGTACTTCCTGCTGGTGTTCTTCATCTCGCTCTACCCTGGGCGTTTGCTGGACACCGTTGGCCGCTTCCTTGCGCCATTGAAGATCATCGCGCTGGCAGTCCTCGGCATTGCTGCATTTGCCCTGCCGGCAGGTGACATCGGCCACGGCACGCCGGAATACGTCGCGGCACCGTTCTCCCAAGGCTTTATCAATGGTTACCTGACCATGGATACCCTCGGGGCACTGGTGTTCGGCATTGTCATCGTTAACGCGATCCGCTCCCGTGGCGTCGAGTCGCCGGCGTTGATCACCCGTTACGCGATCATCGCTGGCCTGATCGCCGGCCTCGGTTTGGCGCTGGTGTATATCAGCCTGTTCCGTCTCGGTTCCGGTAGCCATGAAGTGGCGGTTGGCGCGACCAATGGCGCGGCAGTATTGCACGCGTATGTGCAACACACCTTCGGTTCGCTGGGCAGCGGTTTCCTCGCGGTGCTGATCTCGCTGGCGTGTCTGGTGACAGCGGTCGGCCTGACCTGTGCTTGCGCCGAATACTTCAGCCGCGTGCTGCCACTGTCCTACAAGACCCTGGTGATCATTCTGGCGGCGTTCTCGCTGCTGGTGTCCAACCTGGGCCTGACCAAGCTGATTGCGTTCTCGATTCCGGTGCTGACCGCAATCTATCCGCCGTGCATCGTGCTGGTGGCGCTGAGCTTCTGCAAAGACTTCTGGCATGAGCACGGCCGCATTCTCGGTCCGGTGATGCTGGTGTCGTTCATCTTCGGCACCATCGACGCGCTGAAAGGCGCTGGTCTGGCCGGCTGGATGCCATCGCAGTTGTCCCACCTGCCGCTGAGCGAGCAGGGCCTGGCATGGCTGGTGCCGTGCGTGATGACCCTGGTGGTCGCGGTGGTTTGCGATCGCCTGCTGGGCAAGCGCAGCGAAGCCGTTGCCTGACGTTGTCTGACCCGTCATAAGCGGGTCTTCAACGCTTAAACAGAAATGCCCCGTATCAATCGATACGGGGCATTTTTTATGCGCGTCAGGCAGTGTCTTTTTCCCTGAGCTAACGTCGAAGGGTTGCCGAAATCTCAATGTGGGAGCGAGCAGGCTCGCTCCCACAAGTAATCAGTGCGTGTACACACCTCACAAGGAATTGCATGTCGTTCATCCAAGCCAACCTGATCCACCTGCTCGCCGCCGTCTGGTTCGTCATCTGCTGGGGCGGTTATACCCGTTATGCCTCTTGGAAGGGCCGCGATACAGCATGTCTTGCGAGTGTGCTGCACCTGTACCGCGAAGACTGGATGCGCCGCATGCTGCTGCGTGACAACCGCATCGCCGACGCCAGTGTGATCGGTAACCTTGAGCGCAACGCCTCGTTCTTCGCTTCCAGCACATTGATCATCCTCGCCGGCATTCTCACCGTGCTTGGCGCATCTGAGCGGGCAGTGTCGTTGCTGGCAGATATTCCGATGGTGCAACAGGCGTCGCAGGGCATGTCGGAAATCAAGTTGCTGTGTCTGGCGATGGTGTTCGTCTACGCGTTCTTTACCTTCAGTTGGTGCATGCGTCAGTACAACTTCGCGGCCGTGTTGGTCGGCTCGGCGCCGATGATCGGTGAGCGACATGTCTCCGAACAGGAGCGCAAGGCTTTCGCTGCGCGGGCGGCGCGGGTGATTTCGATGGCGGCCAACCAGTTCAACTTCGGGCTGCGCTCTTACTACTTCGGCATGACCATGCTGGCCTGGTTTGTCAGCCCGTGGTTGTTCATGCTCATGAGCGCCGGGGTGGTATTGGTCTTGTATCGCCGCGAGTTTCATTCCGACGTTCTCGATGTAATGGTCTATACCCCTACAGAGGCGCCCATCCCCGAGGCGAACAAAGAGGCTGCTTGATGAGTATTCCGTTCTGGTGTGTGTTTATCAGTGCACTGATGATCTATATCGCGCGTATGCCGGTGGGCAAAGCGATGAAAGAACAGGGGGGGTACAACAATCACCTGCCGCGCCAGCAACAGGCGCAGCTGACCGGTTACGGTGCGAGGGCGCTGGCGGCTCACCAGAACAGTATCGAAGCTTTCATCCTGTTCGCAGTCGGTGTGTTGATGGCGCACACCACGCAAACGGCAGGCTGGCTGATCGATACATTGGCGATCATCTTCGTGATCGCGCGGATCCTCTACTTGTGGTTCTATCTGGCCGATCTGCCCAAGCTGCGCAGTCTGGTGTGGCTAGTTGGTTTAGTCTGTTCGCTGTTGTTGATGATTAGTCCGACTTTTAGAACTGTCTTGCTCTAAGGCGAGCCTGGCGCTAAATGACAGGCAAAAGAAAACCCGCGCTTGGCGGGTTTTCTTTTTTCTGCAGCAAAAAGCGGATTATTGCTTCTTGGCAGCTTCTTCTTGCGCGGCGGCGTTCGATTCAGCCTGAGCTTTGGCAGCTTCGGCGTTTTCTTTCGCAGCGTCGTTCACTTTATCCTGAGCTTTGTTCATGTCTTGCTGAGCTTGTTCAGCATGTTGGTTGGCATCTTGAGCTTTGTCCTCGGATTTTTTATCGCAGGCAGCGAGACCGAGGGAAGCGGTCAACATCAAGGCAATAGCTAAAGTCTTACGCATGGGGTGTTTCTCCTTATGGAAAATAACTACTGGCCTTAAGAGCTTGGCGCTACAGGTTAAGTTCCTCATTTGTGTCAGATATATAAGTTTGTTTTGCTACGGAACTTTTGGTCTGTTCGCTACTACTGGCCAATGGCTTTAACGAGAGTAATTATCATATGGCTGAAAACCCCGTTTTTGAGCGCGCGACGAGATTTCTTTCAGCGTTAAGACACTGTCAGGTACTTGGTTTGCGAGTACATGAAGCCTCCAGCGAAGGGCTCACGGTGATCCTGCCTTATAGTCCGCAAATCGTCGGTAATCCGCAGACCGGGGTTATTCATGGTGGTGCAATTACCTCGTTAATGGACACCGCTTGCGGGATGTCGACGCTCTGTGTGTTGCCGGAATTCGAAGTCTGCCCGACCCTCGATTTGCGCATTGACTATATGCACGCCGCCGAACCGAACAAAGACGTCTATGGCTTCGCCCAGTGCTACCGGGTAACCACCGATGTGATCTTCGCTCGTGGTTTCGCCTATCAGGACAATCCCGAACAACCCATCGCCCACGTCGTCGGTACGTTCATGCGCATGGGCAAGGGCCTTAAAGGCACCAAAGGCTTCGGCGGCGCGATCAAGGGAGCAGGGCAATGAGCGATGATCTGAAACAGCAGTTGCAGCAGGCTCACGCTGAGGGCGACTACGCGCCGCTGTTGCAGTTGATTCCCTACGCCGGGCTGATCGGCATCGAATGCTCACGCGTCGGCGATGAATTGCTGTTCAAGCTGCCAGCGAACAAAGACAACATTGGTAACCCTTTATTGCCGGCAATTCATGGCGGGGTGATCGCCGGATTCATGGAGCTGGCGGCGGCACTTCATTTGCTGATCTTTACCGAAACGCCGGGCGTGCCGAAGATCATTGATTTCTCCCTCGATTACCTGCGCGCCGGGCAGTTCCGCGATACCTGGGCCAAGTGTCAGGTCTGCCGCCACGGCCGGCGCGTGGCTAACGTCGCCATTACTGCTTGGCAAAGCACCGAAAGCGAACCGATTGCCACCGCCCGCGCGCACTTCAAAATCGATGAGCCCTTGAAATCCTGAACAGCGCCCCAAACTCACAAGACAACCCGCCGCCGACCATTTCGGGTCGCGGCCACTGCCATCTGATTGGAGTTTGATGACCATGAGTGTGGAAACTCAAAAGGAAACCCTGGGCTTCCAGACCGAGGTAAAGCAACTGCTGCACCTCATGATCCATTCGCTGTATTCCAACAAGGAAATTTTCCTTCGCGAATTGATCTCGAACGCCTCTGACGCTGTCGACAAGCTGCGCTTCGAAGCCCTGGCCAAGCCAGAGTTGCTCGAAGGTGGCGCTGACCTGAAAATCCGTGTGAGCTTCGACAAGGACGCCAAAACCGTCACTCTCGAAGACAACGGTATCGGCATGAACCGTGATGATGTGATCACCCACCTGGGGACCATCGCCAAATCCGGTACCGCTGATTTCATGAAGAATCTCTCGGGCGATCAAAAGAAAGATTCCCACCTGATCGGCCAGTTCGGTGTGGGCTTCTACTCTGCCTTCATCGTTGCCGACCAGGTTGACGTATACAGCCGTCGCGCCGGCACCCCGGCCAGCGAAGGCGTGCACTGGTCGTCGAAAGGCGAGGGCGAGTTCGAAGTCGCCACCATCGAAAAACCAGAGCGTGGCACGCGCATCGTTCTGCACCTCAAAGCTGCAGAAGACGAGTTTGCTGATGGCTGGCGTCTGCGCAACATCATCAAGAAGTACTCCGACCACATCGCTTTGCCGATCGAGCTGCCGAAAGAAGCGGCTGCTGCCGAAGGCGAAGAGACTCCGGCCGTTGAGTGGGAAACCGTCAACCGCGCCAGCGCCCTGTGGACCCGTCCGCGCACTGAAGTGAAGGACGAGGAATACCAGGAGTTCTACAAGCACATCGCTCACGACTTTGAAAACCCGCTGGCCTGGAGCCACAACAAAGTCGAAGGCAAGCTTGAATACAGCTCGCTGCTGTACGTGCCGGCCCGCGCACCGTTCGACTTGTACCAGCGTGAAGCGCCGAAAGGCCTGAAGCTGTACGTTCAGCGCGTGTTCGTCATGGATCAGGCCGAGTCGTTCCTGCCGCTGTACCTGCGCTTCATCAAAGGTGTGGTCGATTCCAACGACCTGTCGCTGAACGTGTCGCGTGAAATCCTGCAGAAAGACCCGATCATCGATTCGATGAAGACCGCGCTGACCAAGCGCGTGCTCGACATGCTGGAAAAACTGGCGAAGAACGAGCCTGAGCAATACAAGGGCTTCTGGAAGAACTTCGGTCAGGTCATGAAAGAAGGCCCGGCAGAAGACTTCGCCAACAAAGAGAAAATCGCCGGTCTGCTGCGTTTTGCATCGACCAACGGCGACGACGGCGAGCAGATCGTCGGTCTGGCCGACTACCTGGCACGCGCCAAGGAAGGTCAGGACAAGATCTACTACCTGACCGGTGAAACCTACGCGCAGGTCAAGAACAGCCCGCACCTGGAAGTCTTCCGCAAGAAAGGCATCGAAGTGTTGCTGCTGACTGATCGCATCGATGAGTGGCTGATGAGCTACCTCAGCGAGTTTGACGGCAAGACTTTCGTCGACGTGGCACGTGGTGATCTTGATCTGGGCAACCTGGACTCGGAAGAGGACAAGAAAGCCGCAGAAGAAGTCGCCAAGTCCAAAGAAGGTCTGGTTGAGCGTCTGAAAACCGCGCTGGGCGATTCCGTAGCTGAAGTTCGCGTATCGCATCGTCTGACCGATTCGCCTGCCATCCTCGCCATCGGCGAACAGGATCTGGGTCTGCAAATGCGTCAGATCCTCGAAGCCAGCGGGCAGAAAGTGCCGGATTCGAAGCCGATCTTCGAGTTCAACCCGAGCCACCCGCTGATCGAGAAACTCGATGGCGAGCAGAGCGAAGAGCGTTTTGGCGACCTGTCGCACATCCTCTTTGATCAGGCAGCGCTTGCTGCCGGCGATAGCTTGAAAGACCCGGCCGCCTACGTGCGCCGCCTGAACAAGCTGCTGGTTGAACTGTCAGCTTGATCACGTTGTAGAAAAACCCGCTTCGGCGGGTTTTTTCATTCTGGTGTTTAACAAATCAGGAGTCAGAAATGAGCCAAGTCACAGTACGTTCCGTGGTCTATCAGATTGACGGCCAGCCTTATGAAGGTCGTCTGGCGTTCGACGCCGAGCACAAAGGCGCGCGTCCGGGTTTGTTGATGGCGCCGAACTGGATGGGTGTCAGTGCTGGTGCCGAAGAGATCGCTAAATCGGTGGCGGCCAAGGGCTACGTGGTGTTGATCGCTGACGTCTACGGTCAGGCCGTGCGTCCGCAGAATGCTGATCAAGCGGGCGCGGCGATGATGCCGTTGAAGGACGATCGTGCGTTGCTGCGCACGCGGATGCAGGCGGCGTTCGAGCAGTTGCAGAAGCAGGGTGAGGCGGCGGTTGATACGTCGAAACTGGCAGTGTTCGGCTTCTGCTTTGGCGGTTGCTGTGCGCTGGATCTGGCTCGCACGGGGGCGCCGGTGAAGGCGGCGGTGTCGTTCCACGGTACGCTGGATTCGCCGAACCCGGCGGATGCGCAGAACATCAAGGGCTCGGTGCTGGTGTTGCACGGTGCTTCCGACCCGTTGGTGCCGAAGGAGCAGTTGCCGGCGTTTGAAGACGAGATGAACGCGGCGAATGTCGATTGGCAGTTGCTCAGCTATGGCGGTGCGGTGCACTCGTTCACTGATCCGCATGCCAATGTGCCGGGCAAGATGATGTACGACGCGAAGACCGCGAAGCGCGCGTTCAAGTCGATGCATGATTTGCTGGATGAAGTGTTCAAGGGCTGAAGCCTGAAAATCAAAAGCCCCTCACCCTAACCCTCTCCCGGAGGGAGAGGGGACTGAATGGGGGATGCTTGGGAGTTACGCCGACTTGAAAGGGCTGTGCTGAATCCATAGTCGCCAAGACTTTTCAGGTCAGCGTATAACCTGAGACATCTCGGTCGGCTCCCTCTCCCTCTGGGAGAGGGCTGGGGTGAGGGTACTTTTCAGCGCGGTAACTCGATCCGCTCAACTTCTCCCGGCACCGTCGGCCAATCCCCGGCCGCCCATTTGCGCCGCGCTTGATCAATCGCCGCTGGATCACTCGCGACAAAATTCCAGTTGATCCGCCGAGGCCCGTCCAGTGCCGCGCCGCCAAACACCACCGCGTGCACATCACTTTCGGCAAACAAACTCATCTCTTCCCCAGCCGGCAACACAACCAGCGCATGCGGCTCAATCGCTTCGCCGTTCAATTGCGCATCCCCACTCAGCACATAAACCGCCCGCTCTTCATGCTCGGTCGGAATCAGCAAAGTGGTTGCGGTTTGCATGTTCACTTCCGCATACAACGTAGGAGAAAGCACCGGCACCGGCGATTCCAGGCAAAAGCCTGACCCGGCAATCATGCGGATCTGTACGCCGAGGTTATCGCTGACCGGCAATGTCGCCGCCGGGTGATGGCTGTAATGCCCGGGACCTTGTTCATGATCCTTGGGCGAGGCCAGCCAGATCTGCAATCCGTGCATGGTGAAGCTCTGGTCCCACAACGGTTCCGGCGTGCGTTCAACGTGCGCAATCGCGCTGCCAGCGGTCATCCAGCTGACATCTCCAGCGCTGACCACCTGATCCGAGCCAAGGCTGTCCTTGTGCTGGATCTGTCCTTCAAACAAATACGTGAGGGTCGACAGACCAATGTGCGGATGCTGTCGGATGTTCATGCCCTTGCCTGTCGGATAAACCGTTTCGAGCATGTGATCAAAAAACACGAAAGGCCCGACGCTGCGGCATTTGGCTGACGGCAACGGGCGCAGAATCGGCTGGCCTTCGACGTCTTCGGCGCGCGGGCGGATGATCAGAGGTTGCGTGTCCATGGTGCATTCCAGGCTGAGCGGGTGATGCCAGAAGCATAACCCGCCGCTGGCATGAGGAGGATTACTGGCTGTCGAAGCCTTGTGGGGCGTGGGTTTCGATCGTCACTTCGCTGGTGGTCATCAGCTTGTGAATCGGGCAGCGATCGGCAACGCGCAGCAATTCCTCGCGCTGGGCATCGGTAAGGACGCCTTTGAGAGTAAGGGTGACGTGCAAGACGTATTTACCTTTCTGCTCTTCGCTATTGTCGCGTTTGACGTCAACACCGACACCGGTCAGCGGGATGTCTTTCTTCTTCGCGTACATCTTCAGGGTCAGTGCTTTGCAGGCGCCGAGGGCTGCATCGAAATAGTCGTGCGGCTCAGGTGCCGAGCCTTCGCCGCCTGCCGATTTCGGCACGTCGGCAAACAATTCGTGGTCATCAATTTGTACGGTGTGACGAAAACCTTCAGCGGAGACGGTATTGACGGTAACGGTCATGGGAACCTCACTGGCAGTAGGAAAAGTCGCTTCGATCAAAAAAGACCTTGCAGTTATAGAGTATTCCCACCGGTACGCGTTCCACTTTCCTGCGGGATGAACCCTTGTCGTCAGGGCAGGGTCTAGGCTATGCCTACTTCCTGGAGATTACTTGTGTCCCTGTATCGTTTGAGTCTTGCCTGTTTGTTGGTATTTGCCGGCAACGTCAGCGCCCGCGAGTACACCTACAGCGATGCGCACCTGCATTACGTGGATTTTTTCCAGGAAAGTGCTGGCATGGCGAAATTGCTGACGGCGATGAAGGGCGGTTCCGTCGAGCATGTGATGATTTCCGGTATTCCGGTTGCTAAGAAGTGGCATGAGGACGAACCCAAGCGCCCGCGCTATTACGCCGGGGATGACGCCGATGCTTACTGGTATAGCGCGACCGACGTGATTATCGCCGACGCGGTGCAAAAACTGAGCGCCGAGCAGCGCCCGTACTTTCATCCGTTCCTGTCCGGCTTCAATCCCAACGACAAGAACTCCGCCGCACACATCCAGCGCATGCTCGATCTGTACCCGGGACTCTGGCAGGGCATCGGCGAAGTGTTCACTCGTCATGACGATCTCACGGCGCTGACGTCCGGCGACACGCCGCGCGCCAACAACGAAGCCATGACCAAGATCTATCATCTGGCCGCCGAGAACGATCTGCCGGTGATGCTGCATTCCAACATCACCTCCAAGCGTGAGAAAAATCCTCTGTACCTGAAGGAAGTCGAAGAACCGCTGCGTAATCACCCGCACACGCGATTTATCTGGGCGCACGCCGGCACCAGCGCTGAAATCCATCGGCATCAGACGCAACTGACATTCCTGTTGCCCACGCTGACGCGCATGCTTGAGGCGTATCCCAATCTGTTCATCGACTTGTCATGGAGCATGCTCACGCCGTACCTGCTGGACGAGCAGGGCAAGCCGCGAGCGGAATGGCTGGCGCTGGTCGAGAAATACCCGGAGCGCTTCATGCTGGGTTCAGACGTAGTCGGGCGATTCAACAAACTCGGTGAGGAAATGCACAGCTTCAAGCCATTCCTCGATGCATTGCCCGAGGACGTCGCGAAAAAAGTCGCTCGGGATAACTTCCTGGCGATCTTGCCGCGAACGGTGCTCAAGTCCGGCAAAAGCACGCTGAATCGTTAATGCCAACGGTTCGATGGATCAAGGCCTTTTGATATCGCCTTTTCGTCTTACGCATTTTTCCGCCGGGCCGATACCTTCTAAAGCAACCAGCTGCAGGGTTGATGCAGCGCTTTTGGAAGGAACCAGAGCAATGAGTATCCGTAGTCTCAATATTGCCCCGCGCGCCGGGCTCGGTTTTGGCTTGTTGGCGTTGATGGTATTTGCCCTCGGGGCGTTCGCTTTATTGCAAATGTCGAACATGCGCGCGCAGTCCGACGAGGTTGATAACAACTGGCTGCCGAGCGTGATGGCGGTCGGTGAGATGAGCCAGGACATGCTGCGCCTGCGCGCATTGACCATGCGCCTGCTGCTCAATCGAGATCCGCAGGCACTCGAACAGAACGTTGCCAAGCTCAATGAATTACGCGGTGTGCTCAGTGAGGCCCAGCAGCGTTATGACGTGCTGATCGTACTGCCCGAGGAGCGCAAGCTATTTGACCGCTTCAAGGTCGCCGAGCACCAATACCTGGAGTTTCAGGCGCAGGTCATGCAGTTGTCTGCGCAGAATCGGGTCGAGGAGGCCGCGACCATTCTCAACGGTCAGATGAGTCCCTTGGCCGATGAAATTGCAGTGCTTTTGCGCGAACTGGTCGAACTGAATAAACACAATGCCAATCTCGCCACCGAAGCAGCGCGGCTGGTGTTTACCAGTTCGCGGGTGTGGGTCGGCGTGATGGTCGGTATCACTGCGCTGATCACCATTGGCTTGGCCCTGTTGCTGACGCGCAGCATCGTGCTGCCGCTGGCGCAATCGTTGGGTGTCGCCGAGGTGGTGGCAGGAGGTGATCTGACCGGCGATATCAACATCAGCGGCAAGGACGAACCGGCGCGACTGCTGCACGCGCTCAAGAGCATGCAACACAACCTGCGTGACACGATTCGGCAAATCTCCGAGTCCTCCAGTCAATTGGCCTCGGCCTCGGAAGAGCTGAGTTGCGTCACGGAAGACGCTACGCGCGGTTTGCACCAGCAGAGCCTGGAAATCGAACAGGCGGCCACGGCGGTCAATCAGATGACGGCTGCGGTGGAGGAGGTGGCAAGCAATGCCGTGGCCACGTCCGAGGCCTCTCGTGAATCCGATCGTATTGCCCAGCATGGCCGTCAACAGGTGCATCAAACGGTGTTGTCTATTGAATCGCTCGCCGATGATGTGACAGCCAATGCAAGTCAGGTGGAAGATCTGGCGCAGAAGGTTTACAGCATCAGCAAAGTGCTGGACGTGATTCGTTCGATTGCCGAGCAGACCAATCTGCTCGCTTTGAATGCTGCGATCGAGGCGGCGCGGGCTGGTGATGCCGGACGTGGGTTTGCGGTGGTAGCGGATGAGGTACGGGCCTTGGCGCATCGCACTCAGCAATCGACTCAGGAAATCGAGCAGATGATTGGCGGCATTCAGCAGGGCACCGATTCGGCGGTCAGTTCGATGCAGCAAAGCAATGTGCGCGCGCGTTCGACGCTCGAGTTGGCCAAGGCGGCCGGGACTGCACTTGAAGAGATCGCCTCGGCGTTCACGCTGATCAACGAGCGTAATCTGGTGATCGCCAGTGCTTCAGAGGAGCAGGCGGCTGTGGCACGTGAGGTTGATCGCAATCTGATGAATATTCGTGATCTGGCGATGCAGACCTCGGCGGGGGCCAATCAGACCAGTGCGGCCAGTCAGGAGTTGTCGCGGTTGGCGGTGGATCTGAACAGCATGGTGGCGAAGTTTTCGGTTTGAGTTTCGCCTTCAAAAGCCCCTCACCCTAGCCCTCTCCCAAGGGAGAGGGGACTGACCGTGGGAGATTGGCGAGATACACCGACCTGATCTGGCTTTGGAGAATCCATAATCGACTCGATTTTTCAGGTCGATGCATGGCGAAAGACACCTCGGGCGGCTCCCTCTCCCTCGGGAGAGGGCTGGGGTGAGGGGCGAGCCAGGCACAAGTCTCCAATCCAGCAGGCAAAAAAAGCCCCGCATTTCGCGGGGCTCTTTGTTCTTGCGGCAAATCAGCTGCCTTTAACGGTTTTGCCGTTGACCGTGCCGTCCTGGAGCATGATGTTGTACTCCTTGCCGTCGGTTTCAACCTGTTGCAGGCGAACCAGCAGGTAATCCCAATCCTTGGCGAACCAGAGGACGGTGGTGCGCTTGCTTTGTGTCGGGTCGCGTACGCGCTCGACCTTGATCGCATCGATCTTGCCAGCCTTGGTTTCGACTTTTTCCGAACCCAGCACGCGGAAGTCATAGGTATCGACTTCGCCGTCATCGACCACTTGATAGCTCATGGTCTTTTTGCCAGCAGCCACATCATGTTGCAGCGCCAGTTGATAGGTGGACTTGTCGACCATGCCACGGTTCAGCGGGATCTTCACCGCGTCGCCACGGTCGGTGCCGGTGACCATCTTGCTGTTCCAGTCGAAATCCAGATCAGCCTTTTTCGCCTTGCCCAGGCCACCACGTTCAAAGTGGTAGGACTGCGGCAGCAAAGTGTCCTTGTCCAGGGTCAGGGTGCTTTCTTCTGTCAGGCTAGCGATCATCATCGAAGCCTTGAAGCTGAGCTTCCAGACGCCGCTGGCTTCCTTGACCAGGCTGCGCTCGGCGGTGCCGCTCATGGGCAACTGCTTCCAGTCGGCGGTGTAGCTGGCGGAGAACGGTTGAAGTTCCGCTGCCTGCGCGAAGGGCAGGGCGAGCAGAGCGCAAGCGAAGAGCAGGGCGCGACGCATAATATCTCCTAGTGTCGAATCAAGTGGCCGCTGGCCGCGAGTAACTGGCCATCCAGTAAAGCACCGTGTTCACCAAGTGCCAGCCTGCCTTCGGCAAACCAGCGAACAGCCATCGGGTAGATCAGGTGTTCCTGAACGTGGACTCGCTGCGCAAGAGTCTGCGGCGTGTCGTGCAACTCTACCGGTAATACTGCCTGTACGACCAGTGGTCCGCCATCGAGTTCCTCGGTGACGAAGTGCACGGAGCAGCCGTGCTCAGTATCGCCGGCCTCCAGCGCGCGCTGATGAGTGTGTAACCCTTTGTATTTGGGCAGCAGCGACGGGTGGATGTTGAGCAGGCGACCCTGATAGTGGCGAACGAAGTCAGCGCTGAGAATGCGCATGAAGCCGGCCAGCACCACGAGTTTCGGATTGAATTCGTCGATCAGTTCGATCAGAGCAGCATCGAAGGCCTCGCGACCTTCGAATGCCTTGTGATCCAGCGAGCGGGTAGCGATACCTGCGTCACTGGCGCGTTGCAGGCCGTAGGCGTCGGCGCGATTGGAAATCACTGCAGCGATGCGGGCCGGGCTGTCGCCGGTCCGCGTGCTGTCGATCAGAGCCTGCAAGTTACTGCCGGTGCCGGACAGCAGCACCACGACATCACAGGTTGCGGACATTAATGAGCCTTAAGGTTCTGCAGATCAACCTGAGCAGCGCCTTCGGCAGCGGCAGCGATCTGACCGATGACCCAAGGCTGTTCGCCGGCGTCACGCAGGGTGTTCAGGGCAACTTCTACGTGTTCCTGAGCCACGCAGATGACCATGCCAACGCCGCAATTCAGTACGCGGTGCATCTCTGTTTCGTCAACGTTGCCTTTCTCTTGCAGCCAGTCGAATACGGCCGGGCGAGTCCAGCTAGCCACATCAACCACCGCCTGAGCGCCTTTTGGCAGAACGCGCGGGATGTTGTCGAGCAGGCCACCACCGGTGATGTGGGCCATGGCTTTGACCGCGCCGGTGTCTTTGATCAGCTTGAGCAGCGGCTTCACGTAGATGCGGGTCGGGGCCATCAGCAGGTCGGTCAGCGGTTTGCCGTCGAGCTGGATGTTTTCGATGTCGGCACCGGAGACTTCGATGATCTTGCGGATCAGTGAGTAGCCGTTCGAGTGTGGGCCGGACGATGGCAGGGCGATCAGTGCGTCACCGGTGGCAACTTTCGAGCCGTCGATGATTTCCGCTTTTTCCACGACGCCGACGCAGAAGCCGGCCAGGTCGTAGTCTTCGCCTTCGTACATGCCTGGCATTTCAGCGGTTTCGCCGCCAACCAGCGAGCAACCCGACAGTTCGCAGCCAGCGCCGATGCCGGTAACCACTTGGGTCGCGGTCTCGACATTGAGTTTGCCGGTGGCGTAGTAGTCGAGGAAGAACAGTGGCTCGGCGCCGCACACCACGAGGTCGTTGACGCACATGGCAACCAGGTCGATACCGATGCTGTCGTGCTTGTTCAGGTTCAGCGCCAGACGCAGCTTGGTGCCGACGCCGTCGGTGCCGGAAACCAGAACTGGCTGCTTGTAGCCGGCCGGGATTTCGCAGAGGGCGCCGAAACCGCCCAGGCCGCCCATGACTTCCGGGCGCGCAGTGCGCTTGGCGACGCTCTTGATGCGTTCGACCAATGCTTCACCGGCGTCGATGTCTACACCGGCGTCCTTGTAGCTCAGGGAGGGTTGCTTGCTCATGATCCAGGCCTTTAGGGGAGGGGATTCAGGGGTAACGACCGAGTTCAGCGGGAACTTCGAAATCGACGGGGCGATGGCCTCACGCGAGTTTCGAGGTGCCCGGCTGTTGCCGGTCTGCGAAGGCGCGCGATTTTATCAGGCTTGAGGGGCAGCGGCCATCCTCGCACCGACGGGCAGGGCCATATCAGCGGAAATTTTTTGCAATTGAGCCGTATGAACGCCTGTATAAAGTGTGGCGATTAACCGTCTATCGTTATCACTGTGCAAAATTTTACCGCTGTCGTGTGAATGTTTAGTGCTGGCAGATTGTCACAGCCTTGCTTAACCGGTTCACGCGGCCTGTTCCAGCCGCTCCTGTCGACGGGAATTCTCCATGCGTTTGTGTAAATTGTTGTTTGTGGGTTGTTTGTCTCTGATCAGCCTGGCGAGTCATGCCGAAAACCTCAAAGGTCTTTATCAAGTGCGCGAACCGGTCAATGGCCAGGCGCCGGAAGAACGTGGTCGCGCCACGCAAGCGGCGCTCGATACATTGGTGTTGCGCCTGACCGGCGATCCGAAGGCTGCGCAAAACCCGGGGTTGGCGGCGATTCGCAAGGATCCGCAGCAAATCATCAGTCAGTTCGGTTTCGATGCCGGGCCGCCGGAGGTGCTGAAGGTCGATTTCGATCCGGCGACCACCGAGCAGGCGTTGCGTCGTGCCGGGTTGTCGTTGTGGGGCGCCAGTCGCCCGTCGATCCTGAGTTGGTGGCTGAATGATTCGGCCAAGGGTTCGAGTCTGGTCGGTGATGGTCAGGCCGCTGCCGCGCCGTTGCGTACGGCTGCACAACATCGCGGCTTGCCATTGCGTTTGCCGCTGGCTGATTTGAGTGAGCAGTTGGTTGCCACTGCGCCAGCGCTTGAGGGCACGGATCCGGCGCCACTGCGCGGTGCTTCGGAGCGCTACAACGCTGATGTCTTGCTGGCGGTGCATGCCCGTGAAGAGGGCGGGCAGTGGCAGGCCAAATGGCACTTGTGGCTGGGCGATCAGAAAGAGGCGGGCAGTGTGCAGGGCGCCGATCAGGCTGCTGTCGCTGACGCAGTGATGCTGGCGGTGGCTGAGCGGCTGGCGCCACGTTTTGTGGCCAAGCCCGGCGCTTCGGGGCAGCAGACTCTGGAAGTGCAAGGTATGAATCTGGAGCATTACGCGGCGCTGTTGCGGTTACTCGAACCGTTTGGCGTGCGTCTGCAAAGTGTTGACGGCGATCGCATCGTTTATCGGGTCAATGGCAGCGCCGATCAAATGCGTGCGCAGTTGTCGCTGGCCAAGTTGCAAGAGTTGCCGGCCGAGGCGCCGACTCCGTTGGCTGCGCCACAGCCTGCGGTTGCAGGTGCGGCGCCAGTCGCGGCGCCAGCCCCGACCCCGGCAGCACCGTCGTTGCGGTTTCGCTGGTAAGTCTTTCCTTATATAGAAGCAGGAGTGGTACATGGCCGATACGCGGCGTTGGTTCTGGCTCGGTGGGGTAGTCCTGCTTTGCGCGTTTGTATGGTTGCTGCATCCGATCCTCACGCCGTTCCTGGTGGCGCTGCTGCTGGCTTATCTGTTCGATCCGCTGGTGGATCGACTGGAGCGGCTCGGTTTGTCGCGAACCTGGGGCGTGATCGCGGTGTTTGCTCTGTTCACCTTGATCGTCACCGCACTGATGCTGGTGCTGGTGCCGATGCTCGCCAAGCAGTTGCTACGTCTGTACGAACTGGCGCCGCAAATGCTCGATTGGCTGCAGCACACGGCGGTGCCGTGGGCGCAGTCGAAGCTGGGGTTGTCGGACGGTTTCTGGAAGTTCGATAAGGTCAAGGCCGCGATCAGCGAGCACATGGGGCAGACTACCGACATTGTCGGCGTGGTGCTCAGTCAGGCAACGGCCTCCAGTCTGGCGCTGATCGGCTGGCTGGCCAATCTGGTGCTGATTCCGGTGGTGAGCTTTTACTTGTTGCGCGACTGGGACGTGATGATGGCCAAGATCCGCAGCCTCCTGCCGCGTGATCGGGAAGAGACCATCGTATCGCTGGCCGGTGAATGTCATGAGGTGCTGGGCGCATTTGTTCGCGGTCAGTTGCTGGTGATGGTGGCGTTGGGCGTGATCTACGCAGCGGGCCTGATGATCGTCGGGCTGGAGCTGGGGTTGTTGATCGGCCTGATTGCGGGTCTGGCGGCGATCGTGCCTTATATGGGCTTCGTGATCGGTATTGGCGCGGCGCTGATTGCCGGGTTGTTCCAGTTCGGTGGCGATCTGTATCCGATGGTCGGGATCGTCGCGGTGTTCATGGTTGGTCAGGCGCTGGAAGGCATGGTGCTGACGCCTTTATTGGTGGGCGATCGTATCGGTCTGCATCCGGTGGCGGTGATTTTCGCGATTCTGGCCGGCGGCGAACTGTTCGGTTTCACCGGCGTGCTGCTGGCATTGCCGGTGGCGGCGGTGATCATGGTGCTGGTGCGCCATGTGCACGACTTGTACAAGGACTCCGACATCTATAGTGGCGTTGACGATCCGCAGTTGTAATGGCACAGGGACGGCCCGGCGAATCGCCGGGTTGGCCCGGGTCCTGCAGGCGTTGGTGCCAAAGAATCTGTCATAAATCCAGTGTGTTATCGCAAACCTTTGATTTTGCTTGGACTCTGTCGCATTGTGCGCTCAGCTTCACGGGTATAAACTTCGCAAACTTTACACAGAGGCCACTAACGGTTCCTTGAGAACTGTTCAGTCAGCATGAAACCGATTCAGCTGCCCCTAGGTGTGCGTCTGCGTGACGACGCCACCTTCATCAACTACTACCCAGGCGCCAATGCCGCTGCACTCGGCTATGTCGAGCGTCTATGCGAAGCCGACGCCGGCTGGACAGAAAGCCTGATCTACCTGTGGGGCAAACACGGCGTAGGGCGTACGCATCTGTTGCAAGCGGCGTGTCTGCGATTCGAGCAGATGGGCGAGCCGGCGGTGTACTTGCCGTTGGCCGAGTTGATGGATCGCGGTGTCGAAATCCTCGACAACCTCGAACAGTACGAACTGGTTTGCCTGGACGACTTGCAGGTGATTGCCGGCAAGGCTGACTGGGAAGAGGCGATGTTTCATCTGTTCAACCGTCTGCGCGACAGCGGTCGGCGCTTGCTGATTGCCGCTTCCACCTCTCCGCGTGAGCTGCCGGTCAAACTGGCTGACTTGAAATCGCGCCTGACCCTGGCGCTGATTTTTCAGATGCGGCCGCTCTCCGATGAAGACAAACTGCGTGCTCTGCAATTGCGCGCCTCGCGTCGCGGTCTGCACCTGACCGATGAAGTCGGGCATTTTATTTTGACTCGCGGCACCCGCAGCATGAGTGCGCTGTTTGACTTGCTTGAACAGCTCGATCAGGCCTCATTGCAGGCTCAGCGCAAGCTGACCATTCCCTTCCTGAAAGAAACGCTGGGCTGGTAGCTATCCCTTTGATTCTTCGGCTTTCAGCGTATTTCGGCATATTTCAGGCGCCAGAAAATCCGCTTTCCTGCACGGTGTGCAAGCCGCGTATCGGTTCAAATGGGCTTAAGCGCTTAGATGTAAACGAGAAACCGAGAAGTCACAAAAAGATCGATTGAATTTGCAAATGAGGCTGATAGCGGGCATAGTCTCGCCTTCTTTACAACTATCAGCCACGGTCGTGCCCATGCTAAAGCGCTTCGCACCCCTCGTGCCTCTCGCACTCGTCACCCTGTTGTACGGTTGTGCTGCTCATTCTCCAGTTCAAGAGCAGCCTCAACAGGTTAAAAATTCTGCCACGGCTCAGTCTTCCGTTATTTATCAGGAAGAGCTGGACACCGAAAAAGAACTCAACGAATTCAATGGCAAGAAGCCTTATCAGCTTCCTGTTCTGGCCGACAGTATCCTCGAACGCGGCATGTCCCTGATCGGTACCCGTTACCGTTTCGGCGGTACCTCTGAAGCCGGTTTCGATTGCAGCGGTTTCATCGGCTACCTGTTCCGTGAAGAAGCTGGCATGAACCTGCCACGCTCCACGCGTGAAATGATTAACGTCGATGCTCCACTGGTATCGCGCAGCAACCTTGAGCCGGGCGATCTGCTGTTTTTCGCCACCAACGGTCGTCGCGGTCGTGTCAGTCACGCCGGGATCTACCTCGGTGACAACCAGTTCATCCACTCCAGCAGTCGTCGCAGCGGCGGTGTTCGCATCGACAGCCTGGGTGACAGCTACTGGAGCAAGACCTTCATCGAAGCGAAACGCGCATTGGCCAACGCTCCGACGGTTGTCACCGCTCGCAAGTAATCCCCATTGTCGCTGCGTTCGCGGCGACAATCAGGCTTCCGGCAACGGAGTAGACGTAGACTTTACAAGGTGAAGTTAAAGTCTTACTTGAAGTTTGCCGCGTAGCCGCTAGAATCCTGTATCTATATTGATGGCAAACCGCCTGCGTGCTCACGCAGGCGGTTTTGTTTTCTGTCCATCGGCAGAAAAAGCCGCAGCCAGATCAGGATGTTCTGCTTATGACGATGTCGGCACGCCTCACTTTGATCTTCTTCGCAGCGCTGCTCAGCGCCTGCGCCAGTCGCACGCCGCCACCTGCGCCGGTGGTACGCGCCCCGGTCGTGTTCGGCCCCTCCCAAGCTTTTTCGCCTGCTGCTGAGGACGTGCTGTTTCGCGCGCTCGGCTTGGTCGGCACGCCTTATCGCTGGGGCGGCAACACGCCGGATTCGGGGTTTGATTGCAGCGGCCTGATCGGGTTTGTCTACCGTGATGCAGCAGGCATCTCGCTGCCGCGCTCCACGCGCGAGATGATCGTCATGCAGGCGCCGAATGTTGGCAAGGAAGGCTTGCAGACGGGCGACCTGATTTTCTTCGCCACCAATGGCGGCTCGCAGGTCAGTCACGCGGGGATTTATGTCGGCGAAGGGCGGTTTGTGCATGCGCCTGCCACGGGCGGGACGGTCAAGCTCGACAGCCTGTCGAAGGCGTATTGGCAGAAGGCTTATCTGAGTGCCAAGCGGGTGTTGCAGCCGGAGCATCTGGCGCATAACCCGTAGTAAAAATCGCAGCAATCCTAATGTGGGAGCGAGCCTGCTCGCGAAAGCGGTGTATCAGTCAACTCAATGGAGACTGACACTCCGCATTCGCGAGCAGGCTCGCTCCCACAGTTGTTTCAGGTCACATTCAACATCACTTCGTGGCTGAGACTCGCCACACCTTATTGCCAACATCATCCGCCACCAGCAAGCCACCCTGCTGATCAATCACCACGCCTACCGGCCGGCCCAATGCATTCTCGTCCTTGTCGAGGAACCCGGTCAGCACATCCACCGGTGTGCCGCTCGGCTTGCCGCCGGTAAATGGCACGAAAATCACTTTGTAGCCACTGTGCGGTTTGCGGTTCCATGAGCCGTGCTGGCCGATGAACGCGCCTTCCTTGAACTGCGCCGGCAGGGTGTTGCCCTCGGCGAAGCTCAGGCCCAACGAGGCGGTGTGCGGCCCGACCGCGTAATCCGGGGCGATGGCCTTGGCCACCAGGTCCGCGTTTTGCGGCGACACGCGGACATCAACATGCTGACCGTAGTAACTGAACGGCCAGCCATAGAATCCGCCGTCCTTCACTGAAGTGATGTAGTCCGGCACCAGATCACTGCCGATTTCGTCACGCTCGTTGACGGCTGTCCACAACGCGCCACTGCTGGGCTCCCAGGCCAGGCCGTTGGGGTTGCGGATGCCCGAGGCGAAGATGCGGTGATTGCCGGTCGCCCGATCGACTTCCCAGATCGCTGCGCGGCCTTCTTCCTTATCCAGACCATTTTCGCCGACGTTGCTGTTCGAGCCGACCGTGACGTACAGCTTGCTGCCGTCTTTGCTGGCGATGACGTTTTTGGTCCAGTGATGATTCAGCGTGCCGCCGGGCAAATCGACAACCTTGATTGGTTGCGACTTGATTTCGGTCGCGCCGGGTTCGTAGTTGAAGCGCAGCAAGCGATCGGTGTCAGCGACGTAAAGATCGTTGCCGACCAGCGTCATACCGAACGGCGAGTTGAGGTTCTGCAGGAACACCGTGCGCGTCTCAGCCACGCCATCGTGATCGGCGTCACGCAGCAAGGTGATGCGGTTCGGACTCGGCACGCCCGCGCCAGCCTTGCCCATGACCTTTTTCATCACCCAGCCGCGAATGCCACTGCTGTCATCAGGCTTTGGCGGGGCGTTGGTTTCCGCCACCAGCACATCGCCATTGGGCAAGACATAGAGCCAGCGCGGATGATCGAGGCCTTCGGCGAACGCTGCCACCTGAGTGCCAGCCGCCGCAGTCGGTTTGCCGCCTGCGGGCCAGCCGATTGCCGGGGCGATGTTCACCGTCGGGATCAGGGTCTTGTTCGGTTCGGGGAGTTTCGGTGACGGGCCGGTGCCGTCGGAGACTTGCAGGCTGGAGGTTTCACCGCAGGCGGCGAGTCCTCCGGCGAAGGCGATGACAAAAACGAGCTGGGGCTTGCGCATTGCTGATCTTCCCTATGAATGCATTCCTAATCATAGAGGAGGGCGCAAGCCCGATGGTTCAACTGCTCAGCCGCGAGCTTCCTTGAACAGCACGGCGATGCCCGGGTGATAGTTGCCCGCTTCGCTGCGCAATTTGCGGTAGGCGTAGGGGAAATACCAGGCGACGGCACAGGTGTGTTCCTTTTGCAGATCGTCGACCATGTCCTGCAACTCTTCGGGGCTGGCGCTGTGCTGGGCTTTTTGCGGCGCGACAAACAGGCAGCCGAGCTTGAGGTCGCTGGCATAGCTGATGCGTTTGGCATCGTTGGTGATGTCCAGCAGAGCTTGGGTCAGATTCAGGTTGGTAACCTTTGGCCAGCGTTGCGTGGCCTGAATGAAAGCGCGGTCCTCAGCACCGGCGAGAAACAGATCGGCGCGGGCATTGCGCTCGCCTTCTTCGTTCTGTTTGCGCGTGGCAGTGTCGTTCAAAGTGACCAGCTCGGCCATCCACGCCGCCGCCGAGAGCAATCCGAGATTGGCTTTCTCGTCATGCCAGTAAGGCGTGTCGCTGTCGCCGCGCACGGCGTTGTAACGGTCGATACAGTCAAACCAGCGTTCAAGCACCGGGCGCAGGAATTCCAGGCGCGGGTTGCTGATGATCATGCCTTGCATCGTCATCATCCTTTATTGTTGTAGTGGGCGTTTCGGAAAAAGCATGGCTCTTTGATATCGCTTGTATCAGTGTGGCACAAGATTGGCGTCAGAGAATTGATCGACGGCAGTTATTCGCTCGATGGCCGCCTCTTTAATTGACGCTCCACCCCCAACCCTCTAACCTTCGCGGCTTGTTTCAGGTGCTCTGTGACCTGCGTCGACAGAGTGAAACAGGGAAGCCGGTGAGGGTTGTCTTCGCACGAAGAACCACCACGATCCCGGCGCTGCCCCCGCAACGGTAAATGAGTGAACACTGCGTCGAATGCCACTGCTCAAAGCGGGAAGGCGCGCAGTCAGGCCAACGCCGCTCATGAGCCCGGAGACCGGCCTGATCCATCCAGCGGCATCACGGTGGGCGATGCCAGGCTTTTTGCCGTCTATTCTTGTGCCTGCCCGCCGTTATCCAGCCTCAACGGAGAGCTCCCCCATGACTGATTCCCCCGAGCGCGACGAACGCCATCTGGCGCGTATGCAACGCAAAAAAGCCGTGATCGACGAACGCATCGCCAACTCGCCTGACGAGTGTGGCCTGGTGCTGGTGCTGACCGGCAACGGCAAAGGCAAAAGCAGCTCGGCGTTCGGCATGCTCGCCCGCGCTATGGGCCACGGCATGCAGTGCGGTGTGGTGCAGTTCATCAAGGGCCGCAACAGCACCGGTGAAGAACTGTTTTTCCGCCGCTTCCCCGAGCAAGTTCGCTTCCATGTGATGGGCGAAGGCTTCACTTGGGAAACCCAGGATCGTCAGCGCGACATCGCCGCTGCCGAAGCCGCGTGGGCAGTCTCGCGCGAACTGCTGCGTGATCCGTCGATCGGTCTGGTGGTGCTCGATGAATTGAACATCGCCCTCAAACACGGCTACCTCGATCTCGATCAGGTACTCAGCGATCTGCAGGCGCGTCCGCCGATGCAGCACGTGATCGTCACCGGTCGCGCGGCCAAGCCGGAAATGATCGAAATGGGCGACACGGTCACCGAAATGGGCATGCTCAAACACGCCTTTCAGGCCGGCATCAAAGCGCAGAAAGGCGTCGAACTTTGAATCAACCACGTCACTGCCCGGCGGTGCTCATCGCCGCGCCGGCTTCCGGTCAGGGCAAGACCACCGTCACCGCCGCGCTCGCCCGTTTGCATCGCAATCAGGGGCGCAAAGTGCGCGTGTTCAAATGCGGCCCGGACTTTCTCGACCCGATGATCCTCGAACGCGCCAGCGGTGCGCCGGTGTATCAACTGGACATGTGGATGGTCGGTGAGCAGGAAAGTCGTCGCCTGTTGTGGGACGCCGCTGCCGAGGCGGATCTGATTCTGATCGAAGGCGTGATGGGCCTGTTTGACGGCACGCCGTCCAGCGCCGATCTGGCGCGGCACTTCGGTGTGCCGGTGCTTGGCGTGATTGATGGGACGGCGATGGCGCAGACTTTTGGTGCGTTGGCGCTGGGCCTGGCGAAGTATCAGCCGGATTTGCCATTTGCCGGCGTGCTGGCCAATCGTGTTGGCACTTTGCGCCATGCGCAATTGCTCGAAGGCAGCCTGACTGAAGGTTTGCGCTGGTACGGTGCGTTGTCGCGTGAGACTGGCATCGAATTGCCGAGTCGTCACCTCGGCCTCGTGCAGGCTAGCGAATTGAATGACCTCGATGTGCGTCTCGACGCCGCTGCCGATGCATTGGCCAGCAGTTGCGAGGTAGCGCTGCCACCGGCGGTTGAGTTCGCCGCGCCTGACGTGATAGCTGTCGAGCCGCTGCTGAAGGATGTGCGCATTGCCGTTGCGCGTGATGAGGCGTTTGCCTTCACTTATGGCGCGAGTCTGGATCTGCTGCGTGCGATGGGCGCTGAGTTGAGTTTCTTCTCGCCGATCCGCGATACGCACTTGCCTGAGGCGGATAGCTTGTATCTGCCCGGCGGTTATCCGGAATTGCACCATGTTGCATTGTCGCAGAACACCGCGATGCTTGAGGCGATTCGTGCGCATCATGCGGCGGGGAAACCGTTGCTCGCTGAATGTGGCGGCATGTTGTATTTGCTCGACTCTTTGACGGACGTTGAAGGCACTCGTACCGAACTGGTCGGACTGCTTGAGGGCGATGCGGTGATGCAGAAGCGTCTGGCGGCGTTGGCGTTGCAAGCGGTGGATCTGCCGGAAGGTTCGCTGCGCGGTCACACCTATCATCACTCCCTGACCGCCACCGAACTGACGCCGATTGCCCGTGGCTTGAGCCCGAATGGTGGGCGTGGCGCCGAGGCGGTTTATCGGGAAGGGCGGATGACGGCCTCTTATGTGCACTTCTATTTTCCCTCGAATCCGAATGCGATTGCCGCATTGTTTGCGCCAGACCGTGAGGCCGCCTTCGCGAGCAAGCTCGCTCCCACAGGGGATTGCGTTTCTTGAGCAAGCACCCCGTCCAATGTGGGAGCGAGCTTGCTCGCGAAGAGGCCATGACCGACAACACATTTTCCGAAGCCGAGCGCGAAGCGGTTTATAGAGCCATCGCCGAGCGCCGCGACATGCGCCATTTCACCGGCGGCAGCGTCGAGCCGGAGCTGTTGCGCCGACTTTTGGAAGCCGCCCACCAGGCCCCAAGCGTCGGCCTGATGCAGCCTTGGCGCTTCATTCGCATCAGCGACCGAACTTTACGCGGGCAGATCCAGAACCTCGTCGAAGAAGAACGCATCCGCACCGCCGAAGCCCTCGGCGAGCGCAGCGACGAGTTCATGAAACTCAAGGTCGAGGGTATCCATGAGTGCGCCGAAGTGCTGGTCGCCGCGTTGATGGACGATCGCGAAAAGCACATTTTCGGTCGTCGCACGCTGCCGGAAATGGACATGGCCTCGCTGTCCTGCGCGATCCAGAATCTGTGGCTGGCCTCGCGCGCCGAAGGCCTGGGCATGGGCTGGGTTTCACTATTCGAGCCACAGGCACTCGCTGACCTGTTGAAGTTGCCCGAAGGCGCCAAGCCTCTCGCTGTTTTATGTCTGGGCCCGGTCAAGGAATTCTATCCGGCGCCGATGCTGGTACTCGAAGGGTGGGCGCAGGCGCGTCCGCTCAATGAGTTGCTGTACGAAAATTATTGGGGAGTGAGTCAATGAGTGTGGCGTTGTTGAGTGTCGCCGCGGTGGCGCTGGATGCGCTGCTCGGTGAACCGAAACGCTGGCATCCGCTGGTGGCTTTCGGCAATTTTGCCGGGCGCATCGAGCAACGTTTCAACGCCGGTGGCCGGGGCTGGCGCAGCCACGGCGTCACCGCGTGGGTGATCGCGGTGCTGCCGCTGACCTTGCTCGCCACCGCATTTTCCTGGGCACCGTACGTGGGCTGGGTCGTCGAGATTCTTGCATTGTATTGCGCCCTCGGCATGCGCAGCCTCGGCGAGCATGTGGCGCCGGTGGCCGCTGCTTTGCGCGCAGATGATCAGGAAGAGGCGCGCAAGCGTGTCGGCTATCTGGTCAGCCGCCAGACCGATGAACTCGACAGCACGGCGGTCGCTCGCGCTGCAACTGAGTCGGTGCTGGAAAACGGCAGTGATGCGGTGTTTGCCGCGTTGTTCTGGTTTGTCGTGGCCGGTGCGCCGGGCGTGGTCCTCTATCGCTTGAGCAACACGCTCGATGCGATGTGGGGCTATCGCAACGAACGCTTCGAACGTTTCGGCTGGGCGGCGGCGAAAATCGACGACGTGTTGAACTACATTCCTGCGCGTCTGGTGGCGTTGACCTACGCACTGCTGGGCAAAACCCGACTTGCACTGAAGTGCTGGCGCACCCAGGCGCCGAAGTGGGACAGCCCCAACGCTGGCCCGGTGATGGCGGCTGGCGCCGGTGCGCTGGGCGTGGAATTAGGTGGGCCGGCGATTTACCACGGCGAACTTCACGACCGTCCGCAACTGGGTGAAGGCGTTCCCGCCGATGCAGATTCCATTGACCGTGGCTGGCAATTGGTCCAGCGCGGCGTATGGTTATGGCTGCTGATTCTCTGCGTGGGGGCTGAATTCTATGCTTGAGCACGGTGGCCGGCTGCGCAAGGCTGCACACGATTACGGCATTGCCGAGGCGGACTGGCTCGACCTGTCCAGCGGCCTCGCGCCATGGCCATTTCCGATCCCGGAAATCCCGCTGCGCGCCTGGGCGCGCCTGCCGGAAACCGACGACGGCCTGGAGCAAGCTGCGTGCGATTACTACGGTGCCGCGCAAGTGCTGCCGGTGGCCGGTTCGCAGATGGCCATTCAGTTGCTGCCGCGTTTGCGTCGGGCCGGCAAGGTCGGTGTGTTGTCGCCGTGTTATGCCGAACACGCCGAAGCTTGGCGGCGCAGCGGTTACATCGTGCGCGAAGTGCTGGAGCAGGAAGTCGAATTCTTTCTCGACAGCCTCGACGTGCTGGTGGTGGTCAACCCGAACAACCCGACCGGCCTGAGCCTGACCCCGGCGCGATTGCTCGACTGGCATGCGCGGCTCGCCCGGCGCGGTGGCTGGCTGGTGGTCGATGAAGCTTTCATGGATAACACGCCACAACTGAGTCTGGCGCCGCATGCCCATCAAGTCGGGCTGATCGTGTTGCGTTCGTTCGGCAAGTTTTTCGGTCTGGCCGGGGTGCGTCTGGGCTTTGTCCTGGCCGAGCGCAAGTTGCTCAAGCTGCTCGCCGAACAGGTCGGGCCTTGGGCGGTGAGTGGGCCGACGCGGGTGCTCGGGCAAGCGTGTCTGCAAGACACTGAAGGGCACACACGCCAACGGATTCGCAGTGATGAGGCCAGTGAGCGGCTGGCGGCGCTGCTTGAACGCTACGGCTTCAAGCCGCAGGGCGGCTGCGCGCTGTTCCAGTGGCTGATCACCGAGCATGCCGAAGCGATGCACGGGTTCATGGCCCGTCGCGGCATTCTCCTGCGCATCTTCACTCACAACAGCAGTTTGCGTTTTGGCCTGCCCGCCGACGCGGCTGAAGAGGCGCGTCTCGAACACGCTTTAAGCGCTTTTGCCAAGGATCACGCATGACCACCCTGATGGTGCAGGGCACCACCTCCGATGCCGGTAAAAGCACACTGGTGACGGCGCTGTGCCGCTGGGCGACGCGTCAAGGCGTGGCGGTCGTACCGTTCAAGCCACAGAACATGGCGCTCAACAGCGCCGTGACCGCCGATGGCGGTGAGATCGGCCGCGCGCAAGCGGTGCAGGCGCAAGCAGCGTTTCTTGAACCGCACACCGACATGAATCCGGTGCTGCTCAAGCCCAACAGCGATATCGGCGCGCAAGTGATCATTCATGGCCGCGCGGTAACGTCGATGAATGCCGTGGCGTATCACGACTACAAAGCCATCGCGATGAAAGCGGTGCTCGCGTCCCACGAACGGCTCAGCGCGGCGTATCCGTTGGTGATGGTCGAAGGCGCGGGTTCGCCGGCGGAGATCAATCTGCGCGCGGGCGACATCGCCAACATGGGGTTTGCCGAAGCGGTGGATTGCCCGGTTTTGCTGATTGCCGACATCAATCGTGGCGGGGTTTTCGCGCATCTGGTCGGCACCCTGGAGTTGCTCTCGCCGAGCGAACAGGCGCGGGTGAAGGGCTTCATCATCAACCGTTTTCGCGGTGACATCGCCTTGCTGCAACCGGGCCTCGACTGGCTGGAACAGCGCACCGGCAAACCGGTGGTGGGCGTGTTGCCATATGTGATGGATCTGCACCTTGAGGCCGAGGACGGCATCGATCAGCGCCAGACCGACAAGGCCGAACAAGTGCTGAAAGTGGTGGTGCCGGTGCTGCCACGCATCAGCAACCACACCGATTTCGATCCGCTGCGTTTGCATCCGCAGGTCGATCTGCAATTTGTCGGGCCGGGGCAGGCGATTCCTGCTGCTGACCTGATCATTCTGCCGGGCTCGAAAAGCGTGCGCAGCGATCTGGCTTATCTGCGTGCCAATGGCTGGGATGCGGCGATTTCTCGGCACTTGCGTTACGGCGGCAAAGTGCTGGGGATCTGCGGCGGTCTGCAGATGCTCGGTGAGCAGGTGCATGACCCGCTCGGTCTTGAAGGTGCGCCGGGCACGAGTGCCGGTTTGGGCTTGCTGGCGTTCGAAACCACACTTGAAGCCGAGAAGCAGTTGCGCAATGTGCGTGGACGGCTGGCGCTGGAAGATGCCGACGTCAGCGGCTATGAAATTCATGCCGGCGTGACCAGCGGACCGGCACTGGAAAACGCTGCGGTGTATCTGGATGACGGTCGTTGCGATGGTGCACAGAGTGTTGATGGGCAGGTATTTGGCACCTATCTGCATGGCCTGTTTGAATCGCCGGCGGCGAGTGCGGCGTTGTTGCGCTGGGCCGGGTTGAGCGATGTCCAGGAGGTGGATTACCACGGCTTGCGCGAGCGTGATATCGAGCGTTTGGCGGATCTGGTGGAGAAGCATCTGGATACTGATCTGTTGCGTCGGCTCTGTGGGATTTGAGTTGCCTGTGCTGGCCTCTTCGCGAGCAGGCTCGCTCCCACAGTGAATGCGGTTAGCCATACATTTTGAGTACAACTCATAACCCTGTGGGAGCGAGCCTGCTCGCGAAAGCGGCGGTTGTCTCACTTGAATTTTCCTGGATGAACCCATGCTCCAACTGATCCTCGGCGGCGCCCGCTCCGGCAAAAGTCGCCTGGCAGAAAAACTCGCCAGCGATAGCCATCTGGCGGTCACCTACATCGCCACCAGCCAACCCCTCGATGGTGAAATGAGCGATCGCGTCGCCCATCACCGCGCCCGCCGTCCCGTCGAATGGGCACTCATTGAAGAACCCTTGGAACTGGCCCGCGTCCTGCGCGAATCCGCCAGCGCCGAGCGTTGTTTGCTGGTCGATTGCCTGACCCTGTGGCTGACCAATCTGCTGATGCTCGATGACGCCGAACGCCTCGCTGCCGAGCGCGAAGCCCTGCTCGAATGCCTGGCCTCGCTGCCGGGAGAAATCATTTTTGTCAGCAACGAGACCGGAATGGGTGTCGTGCCGCTGGGCGAATTGACTCGCCGCTACGTCGATGAAGCCGGTTGGCTGCATCAAGCTCTGGCCGAGCGTTGTCAGCGTGTTGTCCTGACCGTCGCCGGCCTGCCCCTGACTCTGAAAGGACCTGCGTTATGACTCAAACCTGGTGGCTGAACTCGTGCAAACCGGTCGATCTCAACGTCGTTGCACAAGCGACGGCACGGCAGCAGCAATTGACCAAACCGGCCGGTTCGCTCGGTCGACTGGAATCGGTCGCGGTGCAACTGGCCGGTCTGCAAGGCCAGATCAAACCGACGCTGGCGCAAGTGTGGATCGCGATTTTTGCCGGTGATCACGGCGTGGTGGCTGAAGGGGTTTCGGCGTTCCCGCAGGAAGTCACCGGGCAGATGTTGCTCAACTTTGTCAGCGGCGGTGCGGCGATCAGTGTGTTGGCGCGGCAGCTCGGTGCGCAGCTGGAAGTAGTTGATCTGGGCACGGTGAATCCAGCGCTGAACCTGGCGGGTGTACGTCACTTGAGCATCGGTCCGGGCACGGCCAACTTTGTGCAGGGCGCGGCGATGACTCAGGCTCAAGGCGAGCTGGCGTTGCAGGCCGGTCGCGACAGTCTGCTGCGGGCGAAAGCCGCAGGCGCACAGTTGTTCATCGGTGGCGAAATGGGCATCGGCAACACCACCGCCGCCAGCGCCTTGGCCTGTGCCTTGCTCGATTGCCCGGTGGCACATCTGACCGGTCCCGGTACCGGGTTGAATGCCGAAGGCGTCAGCCATAAAGCGCAAGTGATCGAGCGTGCATTGGCGTTGCATGCAGCGCAGCGTGGCGATGTGTTGCAGACGCTGTTCAACCTGGGTGGTTTTGAAATCGCCGCGCTGGTCGGTGCCTATCTGGCAGCGGCTCAAGAAGGCATTGCGGTGTTGGTCGACGGCTTTATCTGCACGGTCGCGGCGCTGGTTGCGGTGCGTTTGAATCCGGCCTGCCGCGAGTGGTTGCTGTTCGGCCATCGCGGTGCCGAGCCGGGCCATCGTCATGTGCTGGAAACCCTGCAGGCCGAGCCGTTGCTGGAGCTCGGTTTGCGTCTGGGCGAGGGCAGTGGCGCAGCGCTGGCGGTGCCATTGCTGCGTCTGGCCTGTGATCTGCACGGGCAGATGGCGACCTTCGCCGAAGCAGCGGTAGCGGATCGTCCGGCATGACCCTGCAACTGGATCTGCTGCGCCACGGTGAGACTGAACTCGGCGGTGGTTTGCGCGGCAGCCTCGACGATGCACTGACCGAAAAGGGCTGGACGCAAATGCGTGCGGCCGTGGTCGAGGGCGGGCCGTGGGATCGGATCGTCAGTTCGCCGTTGCAACGTTGCGCGCGGTTTGCCGCAGAGCTAGGTGAGCAACTGAACCTGTCAGTGCATCTGGACAAGGATCTGCAGGAACTGCATTTCGGTGCGTGGGAAGGGCAGAGCGCGGCCGCGTTGATGGAGACCGATGCTGAAGCGCTGGGGTTGTTCTGGGCCGATCCGTATTCGTTTACGCCGCCGCAGGGTGAACCGGTCAGCGAGTTTTCTACTCGAGTGCTGGAGGCCGTTGCGCGCCTGCACAGTGCATACGCTGGCGAGCGGGTTTTGCTGATCAGTCATGGCGGCGTGATGCGTTTGTTGCTGGCGCAAGCGCGAGGGTTGCCGCGCGAACAACTGCTCAATGTCGAGGTTGCTCATGGCGCGTTGTTTGCGCTGACGGTCGATGTTGACGGTTCACTCAAGGAAGGTTGCTGACATGTTGCCGCTGTGGATCGCCCTGCAATTTCTCAGCAGCCTGCCGATTCGTTTGTCGGGGATGCCTGAGCCGGAGCAGCTTGGGCGGTCGCTGCTGTTTTATCCGTTGGTGGGGCTGCTGTTCGGCGTGATCCTGTGGGCGCTGAATCTCGCCTTGAGCGGCGCGCCGTTGTTGCTGCATGCGGCATTGCTGTTGACGGTTTGGGTGCTGCTCAGCGGCGCACTGCACCTTGATGGTCTGGCTGACAGCGCCGATGCCTGGCTCGGCGGTTTTGGTGATCGCGAGCGTACGCTGACCATCATGAAGGACCCGCGCAGCGGGCCGATTGCGGTAGTGACGCTGGTGTTGGTGTTGCTGCTCAAGTTTGCCGCGCTGCTGGCGCTGATTGAGCAACAGCAAGGCGTTGCGTTGATCATTGTGCCGTTGCTCGGGCGGGCGGCATTGCTTGGGTTGTTTCTGACCACGCCGTATGTGCGCGCGGGCGGGTTGGGGCAGGCGTTGGCGGATCATTTGCCGCGCAAGGCCGGGTGGTGGGTGCTGGGCGCAAGTGCGTTGGCCTGCGTGCTGATTGCCGGGTTCAGTGGCGTTGTTGCGCTGGTGATTTCGGTCGGTGTGTTTGTCTGGTTGCGGCAGGTGATGATGCGGCGGTTGGGCGGGACGACGGGCGATACGGCGGGGGCGTTGCTGGAATTGCTGGAGATGGTGGTGCTGGTTGGAGTGGTTTTGGCCTGATGGATTTCTACTGGTCATGCCGGCCTCATCGCGAGCAGGCTCACTCCTACAGTTGACCGCGTTCCCCTGTAGGAGTGAGCCTACTCGCGATAGCGGTTTGCCAGGTAGTACAAATGTTATGGATAAACTCATCTGTAACTTGATTTAACACAGTCGCGGGTATATACACGCATCATGCTTCCTTCTCAGTGTTTGTGCACCAACCTGCGTCGCGCCGCGCGTGGCGTCAGCAGGCATTACGACGGCGCTCTCGACGGCTTCGGGATCAACGTTGCCCAGTATTCTTTGCTGTGCAACCTGCAGCGTCTGGATCAACCGAGCATCTCCGAACTCGCCGAAGCGATGGGCCTGGATCGCAGCACCCTCGGGCGCAATTTGCGGGTGCTGGAAGGCGAGGGGCTGGTGGTATTGGCCGAGGGCGAGGACATGCGTAACCGCATCGTCAAGCTTACCGAGACCGGCGTGCAACGCTTGGCAGCAGCACTGCCAGCCTGGGAAGCGGCGCAGCAGCGGTTGATTGACCGACTGGGTGCCGAGAAGCGTGAAACCTTGCTCAGATTGCTGGATGAACTGGCCTGAGGCCGGTTTTTTCCAAACTCAAGCGGGTATATACCCGCAAGCGGAGAACAATAATGACATCGATGTGGCGTACGTGCGGGTGGGTGTTGGTCGGGAGTGCGCTGATTCTCGCGTTGTCATTGGGCGTGCGGCACGGTTTCGGTCTGTTCCTGTCGCCGATGAGCGCGCAGTTCGGCTGGGGGCGCGAGGTGTTTGCCTTCGCCATCGCTTTGCAGAATTTGATCTGGGGCCTGGCGCAACCGTTTACCGGCGCATTGGCTGACCGCTTCGGCGCGGCAAAAGTGGTGCTCATCGGTGGGGTGCTCTACGCGGCAGGTCTGGTGTGCATGGGCCTGTCGGATTCGGCGGTGACGCTGTCGCTGAGCGCTGGTCTGCTGATTGGTATCGGTCTGTCCGGCACCTCGTTCTCGGTGATTCTCGGCGTGGTCGGCCGCGCGGTGCCGCCGGAAAAACGCAGCATGGGCATGGGCATTGCCAGCGCCGCCGGCTCTTTCGGCCAGTTCGCCATGTTGCCGGGTACCCTCGGCTTGATTGGCTGGCTCGGCTGGTCGGCGGCGTTGTTGGTATTGGGCTTGCTGGTGGCGCTGATCGTGCCGCTGGTGAGCATGCTCAAGGACAAGCCGATGCCGGTGCTTAGGCATGAACAAACCCTGTCCGAAGCGCTGCGCGAAGCCTGCTCGCATTCGGGTTTCTGGTTGTTGGCATTCGGCTTTTTCGTCTGCGGTTTTCAGGTGGTGTTTATCGGCGTGCACTTGCCTGCGTATCTGGTCGATCAGCATCTGCCAGCCAGCGTTGGCACGACGGTGTTGGCGTTGATCGGATTGTTCAATATCTTCGGTACCTACACCGCCGGCTGGCTCGGCGGGCGTATGTCCAAACCGCGTCTGTTGACAGCGTTGTACTTGTTGCGTGCGGTGGTGATTGTGCTGTTTCTGTGGCTGCCGGTGACGACCACGTCGGCCTACCTGTTCGGTATGGCCATGGGGTTGCTGTGGCTATCGACGGTGCCGTTGACCAACGGTACGGTGGCGACCTTGTTTGGCGTGCGAAATCTGTCCATGCTCGGTGGCATCGTGTTTCTGTTCCATCAGCTGGGTTCGTTCCTCGGCGGCTGGCTGGGCGGGGTGGTGTATGACCGAACCGGGAGTTACGACTTGATCTGGCAAGTGGCGATTTTGCTGAGCCTGCTGGCGGCCGCGCTCAACTGGCCGGTGCGCGAGCGCCCGGTCGCACGTCTGCAGACCGCAGCGGGCGCCGCATGAGCCGATTCTGGCCACGAATGGCCATCACCGCACTCGGCGCCACCTTGCTGGCACTGGTGTGGTGGGGCTGGCAGCAGGGCGGCCTGGCCTTGATGCAGTTGGGCATGAGCATTTGCTAGAAACGGGGATGACGAGTAACGTCGAATTCTGAACGACTGCTCAAGGATGCTCGACATGCTGATGCGCTGGTGTGCTGTTCCCGCGATGCTGATGGCGTTGACTGGCCTGGCTCAGGCCGCTGACTGTCCTGAACTGCTGCAAGGCTCGCTGCCCAAATTGCGGGCGAAGGAATCCATCGATCTGTGTAAACAGTACGCCGACAAACCGTTGGTGGTGGTCAACACCGCCAGCTTTTGCGGTTTTGCCCCTCAGTTCGAAGGCCTTGAGGCGCTGCATAAGCGCTTTGAGTCGCAAGGACTGCAAATGCTCGGCGTCCCTTCCAATGACTTCAAGCAGGAGTCCAAGGACAGCGCCGAGACTGCCAAGGTCTGCTACGCCAACTACGGCGTGACGTTCGCCATGACTGAGCCGCAGAAAGTCCGTGGCGATGACGCGACGCATATGTTCCAGGTGCTGGCTGCGCAGAGCAGCGCGCCGAAGTGGAATTTCTACAAGTATGTGGTCGATCGCCAAGGCAAGGTGATCGCCAATTTCTCCAGCCTGACCAAGCCTGATGATCCGGAGTTTGTTGCCGCGATCGAAAAGGCTATCGCCTCGAAACCACTGAAGCCCTGAATCCGTAGGCCGGCGATGATTTTGTAGGAGCTACGGCACGCTGCGATCTTTTGACTTTAAAAAACAGATCAAAAGATCGCAGTCTCGTTGCACTCGACAGCTCCTACACGTGTCGCAAACGTCAGGCATTAAAAAGCCCCGCCTCTGCAAAGAGAGCGGGGCTTTTTTGTGGGCGAGGGATCAGCCTCGCCACACAGCATCAGAAGCGATAAGTCGCGCCGACACCGAAACCGTTTGCCGAGTTTTCATACTTGGCGTCGTAGCTCTGTCCACGGTTGTTTTCGTTGCGGATCTTCACCGACTCTTCTTTCAGATACGAGTAGGCAACGTCGATGGTCAGGTCGTCGGTCGGACTCCAGCCGGCACCGATACTGAAGATGGTACGGTCGCCAGTCGGAATGCGTGGCGAACGGTCTTCATTATTGGTCGGCGACTGGTCGAAGGTCAGACCGGTACGCAGTACCCATTCCTTGTTCAACTGGTACGAAGTACCCACGGCGTAGGCCCAGGAGTCATGCCAGTTCTGGTCTTCGTTAATCGAACCGAACTGGCCGGCCAGCAGCGGCTGCACACCGGAGTTTTTCACGGTGATTTTTTCCAGCTGGCTCCAACGGGTCCAGGTGGTACCGGCATACACGTTCCAGCGATCGTTGATCGCCTGGGTAACCGAGAGGTCGACCGATTCGGGTGTGGTGATCTTCAGCGAAGCGTCGTACTTCTGGCTGGCGCCCAGACCGACTGCGGCCAGTGCGCCGTAGTTGACCTTGGTGTTGCCTTCGAGCTTGTAGTCGACTTTCGAGTGATAGGTCAGGCCCACGCGAGTGGTGTCGGTGGCTTGTACCAGCAGGCCGACGTTGTAGCCCAGTGCGGTGTCGTCACCCTTGATCTTCACCTTGCCGTCCGGCAGGGCTTGAGTGATCGACAGGTTGGATTCCAGCGCACCGTCAATGCGGTTGATGGTTGGGCCGAAACCGATCGACACCTTGTCGTTGAAGGCGTAGCTGATGGTCGGTTGGAAAGTGATGACTTGTACTTCGGACTTGCTGCCGAAGTAACGGCCGGCAAAGCCGTTTTCATAATCAGTGATCAGGCCGAACGGCACATAAACGCCGAGGCCGAATGCCCAATGCTCATCGATTGGTTTGACATAGAAGCCCATAGGTACCGCGGTGAAGGGCACCATGTCGCCTTTGTTGCTGCCGCCGTTGGGGCTGGAGCTGGCATTGCTGATATCGGTATGAGCATCGACGACGGCTACGCCACCGGTAACTTGTTCGCGCTTGATGCGCGACATGCCGGCAGGGTTGCCATACACAGTGCTTGCGTCGTCGGCAGAAGAAGATCGCCCGGCAAAACCAGTCCCCATCCCACTGATGCTTTGTTCGTTGAGGGCAAAGCCGGCCGCAAAAATTTGAGTGGAGGCAAGGGTAACGGCGAGGCTAAGGGTGGTTTTGAGCATGACTTTTTTCATTATTAGAACTCCTGGTGATCACCGGGGCGAAAATTACCAAGATTTTCGTCACAGCGCTATAGTCCGTATGCCTTGAGTTAGAGCGGTTTTGTAGGACAATCCGACCAGAATCGCGACCTGTTGGCAGATCTTCTGAAACCAGTGGGTCAGCACGCGACCTGATTCACCGTTGAAACACAGGTGTGCCAGGCATAAGTGAAGTCGCGCAGGCGACCTTGGGGTTGAAAGGTCTGGCGCCAGATACGCGCCATTCCCAGCAAATCGTTGGAGTCGGGTAGGGTGGGGTTTTGTTCTTCCACCAGCAACCAGGCGATGGCCGTGGCGTAACGCAGATTGACCGTCAGTTCCAGGTGTGGACCGCTCAGGAATGCATGTTGACTGGCGAGGCCGCGCACCAGGCTGGCGCGTTCCGGATCGAGCGCCAGATAATCATCCCAAAGGGCTTGATGGCGATGCTCGGCGATGCGGTAGAGGCCGTGGCCCCGGCGGTCATGCAGGGCTGAACCCAGGGCTGACTGGCTGGCGGCGATGCCCAGCAGCAGGGATTCGGCAGTCGCGCTGTGACGTCCCAGGTAGATCAGCGTAGGACGGATCACGTAGCGGCATAGTTCGCTGGCAGCGATACCCATAAAACCCTCGGTTCTTGTTATTAATGGCGAGTCCTGAAGGGGGCTTGGCAGCTGTGGATCGGTTCAGGCTCGCCGCAAGCGGATCACGCCGCTTGAGTTGAAGTGTAGTGTCATATTCGCGACGTAAAGGCCTGTTTTTAAAATATTTTCGGCTTCGAGTTATAACCGTTATATCGGTTGGTACTTAAGCGCCGTCGGCTAAAAGTGAAACATCGGGCAATAAAAAGCCCCGCATTTTTGTGCGGGGCTTTGCTTTTGCAGCCTTTTCGGCTCTCAGGCAATCAATGCCTGACGGGTACGATCGATCACGGCCTGCAGCGGTTCCGCGCTGGAGTACTGATCGGGGTACAGACGCTCGCTGTGGCGGGCGATACCGTGTTCGTTGACCAGTGTGAAACTGAAGCAGCCTTTGCGAGCGGCCATGATCAGGCAGTTCATTGGTGCAAAAGCGTTGGTTAGGGTGCGAATGGCATCCTGAGTATGGATTTGAGTAGACATAGTTATTAGGTGTTCCTACAAATGACACGGATAAGAACCGTGCAACGTTAAAACGTTCCAGTAACGTCGATCACCATTGATCGAACGAAGAACCCGACTGGAACAAAGCAGCCAGTTTGAAGCGCTGATAAGTTGGCGCGCTTGGGCTGGCAGGTAGGTACTTAGGAGGGCAGGCATCACAACAAGGGCAAAGGTTCTGGGCCCGGGGTGAAGATCCTGATCAATTTGCAGGTTGGTTCGGTCAGAGTAAGTGCTCTTCGCAACACCCTTCGCATCATTGGAAGGCAGTGTTGTCGCAAGATTTACCTGGAAACCATCGAGGGGTCGTTCCCGCTTTTTCGGTAGGGCTTCTTGGTAGAAGGCTGACCGTGGGGATGTGTTCGACCGGAATTGACTTTCAGCTTGGTACTAACGCCGCGGATACTAACGGATCGAAACGGGTAAAGCAAACTTGGCGTAGAAAAACATTGCAGCCACAGATCGAGTCTGCTTGGCCGGTTGACTGAATTGCCCGTAATTGGCGCATTTTTTGACCGCCGGTCGGTGAAGAGATTTTCATCAGGGCGCGTGCCAGACCGGTTTATCCCCAGCCCGACTGCCAAAGCGACCCGAAAAAGCGCAGCGATATAACCAGGTAACAGGTACTTGTGCACATTAGTTGCGCAGGCTGTAACGGCGCTGTCATACCAATCCTGACCCCGGTGGCTGCCTGTAACGAAAGTTTAAGTCAATGAAAAACATCGCTTTTTTTTGTTGGTGAAAAAATCGTCAGTTTGACTGCGAGCCCCATTCCATAAGGCTTTGCGAGAGTTGGAAGGCGGTTGTCCACTGAGTTATCCACAGCTTCTGTGGATTGTCCCGAGCGCTTGCTCTAGGACGGGCGTGCCGGGTTTTTTTTCGACTTTACCTGTAAGAAAAAGAGAGTAGAGTGGCGCGCCTTCCGATTCGTCCCACAGTGCTTTATGAAGTTTCGCTCAGTATCAGACTCTGTTACCTCACAGCCTTCTCCTGTTACCCCGCCCAAGCGATTTTCCGTTCGCGTTGCCGAATGGCTGCTCGACAGCCCGCGCCTGAGCGACAGTGACAATGCCAAACACCTCGCTGGCCGCCTGCTCAAGCAACCGGCGCGTGAAGGTGTGGTCGCCGCGCAAAGTCGCCTCGGTCAATTGATGTGCCGCGAGTGCGGCAACGCACGGGATCGTCGCATCGGTCAGGATCTGCTGCGTCAGGCCGCCCGCGCCGGCGACCGTCGCGCGCAACAGGAACTTGGTCTGCTCGAAGACTGAGCTGTCCAAGACCTGACACCTTGGTTAACCTTCAGGCTTTATAAGATCGGCGGGAGTGGCTATGGCTATGGACTTGACCAGCGTATTGCTGGGGCTTGCAGGGGCGGGATTGCCACTGCTGGCATTGGCCTGGCAGCTGCAACGCCGGGCGAGCAATGGGCAGGCCGAGGTCGCGTTGCTTGAAGAACGGTTGGCCATGGCACAACTGGCACAGGACGGACTCAACGCGCAGCTCGACGCCAGCCGCGATGAAGTCGCCGATCTCGGCCAGGCCAATGCCGCCAAGCAGGCTGATCTGGCGGCCCTGCGCCGGGAAGTCGAACTGCTGCAGATCGAGCGCGACGACGCCCGCGATGCCTCCCACGCCTGGAACCTCGAACGCGCCAACAAGGAAGCCGAGCTGCGCCGCCTCGACGCACAGGCCGCTTCATTGAACGCCGAACTGCGCGAGCAACAGGAAAGCCACCAGCAACGCCTCAACGATCTGCAAGGCTCGCGCGATGAACTGCGCGCGCAGTTTGCCGAGCTGGCCGGGAAGATCTTCGATGAGCGCGAGCAGCGTTTTGCCGAGACCAGTCAGCAACGGCTCGGTCAGTTGCTCGATCCGCTCAAGGAACGCATTCAGTCCTTCGAAAAACGTGTGGAAGAAAGTTATCAGGCCGAGGCCCGCGAGCGTTTCTCGCTAGCCAAGGAGCTGGAGCGCTTGCAGGCGCTCAATCTGCGTCTGAGCGACGAAGCCACCAACCTGACCCGTGCCCTCAAAGGCCAGAAAACCCAAGGCAACTGGGGCGAGCTGATTCTCGAGCGTGTGCTCGAACACGCCGGTCTGGAGAAGGGCCGCGAGTACCAGACCCAGGTCAACCTCAAAGGCCCGGATGGCGAGCGTTTTCAGCCTGACGTGATCATTTATCTGCCGGGCGACAAGCAAGTGGTGGTGGATTCCAAGGTCAGTCTCACCGCGTATCAGCAATACGTGGCTGCCGACGACGACAGCCTTGGGCAGATCGCGATCAAGCAGCACGTGCTGTCGTTGCGCAATCACGTCAAAGGCCTGGCCGGCAAGGACTACAAGCGCCTGGAAGGTCTGCACAGCCTTGATTTCGTTTTGCTCTTCGTGCCGATCGAAGCGGCGTTTTCGGCGGCGTTGCAGGCTGAGCCATCGCTGTTTCAGGAAGCCTTCGACCGCAACATCGTCATCGTCAGCCCGACCACCTTGCTGGCAACTTTGCGCGTGATCGACAGCCTCTGGAAGCAGGAGCGCCAGAGCCAGAACGCCCGTGAAATCGCCGAGCGCGCCGGCTGGCTGTACGACAAATTCGTGCTGTTCATTCAGGATCTGGACGAGGTTGGCAATCGTCTGCAACAGCTGGATAAAGCCTATAGTTCAGCGCGCAACAAGCTGACCGAGGGGCGCGGCAATCTGGTCAGTCGCAGTGAACAGCTCAAATTGCTCGGTGCGCGGGCGAGCAAGAGTTTGCCGGCGGACTTGCTGGAGCGGGCGATGACCGATGTCGATGGTCTCGTCGAACTCCCTGAATAAAGATCAAAAAATCACAGCCTCCGGCAGCTCCTACAGGATGTACGCCATACCAATGTAGGAGCTGCCGGAGGCTGCGATCTTTTGCTTCTATAGCGGCAAATACCGACTCAACAACGCCCGCAACGCCGCCGGTTTCACCGGTTTCGGCAGATAATCCAACCCCGCCGCATGCACCTGCGCAACCATCTCCGGTCGCCCGTCAGCACTGATCACCACGCCTGGCACCGGCTCGCCCAGGCGGGTGCGCAACCATGCCATCAACTCGGTGCCGGTATCGCCGTGGTCAAGGTGATAGTCGACCAACGCCAGTTGCGGTCGCACGCCGTCACTCAGCAGCGCCGCACATTCCTCACGGTTGCGCGCCGTCCACACCTGACAACCCCAGCGGCTCAACAGGCTGTTCATGCCGATCAGAATGCTGTCTTCATTGTCGACACACAGCACCTGCGCGCCGCTCAGCAATTTGCCATTCAATTCAACGGCGGCGCTCGCCGGCACCGCTTGTGAGCGAGCCAGCGGCACGCTGACGCTGAACACACTGCCGCGCCCCGGCCACGAACGCACACGCAAGGTATGCCCGAGTACACGGCACAAACCATCGGCAATCGCCAACCCCAGCCCGAGGCCTTTTTCGGCACGGGTCTGATGGCTGTCGAGGCGTTTGAATTCTTCGAAAATCACCTGTTGTTTATCTTCCGGAATTCCCGGCCCGCGATCCCACACTTCCAGGCACAGTTCGCCGCCATGCCGGCGCACACCCAGTAACACCGGGCCTTTGGCGTAGCGAAATGCGTTAGTGAGGAAGTTCTGCAGAATCCGTCGCAGTAATTTGATGTCGCTGTCGATGCGCAAATGACTGCCGCGCACACGGAAAATCAGTCCTTGTTCCTGGGCCAGGGCCTTGAACTCGGCACCGAGAATGTCGAACAGTTCATTGACGGCGAACGGCTTGCGATCCGGGTTGATCTTGCCGTTTTCCAGGCGGGAAATGTCCAGCAGATCGCTGATCAAGTCCTCGGCCGAGCGCAACGAACTGTCGAGGTGCTGCACCAGTTTCTGCGCCTCACTGCTCAAACCATCGTCTTGATGGGAGAGGGCGGCGGAGAACAGCCGCGCCGCGTTCAGCGGCTGCATCAAGTCATGGCTGACCGCCGCAAGGAAGCGGGTTTTCGACTGGTTGGCCGCCTCAGCAGTGCCCTTGGCGTCAGTCAGCGCGACGTTGAGTTGCGACAGTTCCTGGGTGCGTTCGCTGACGCGTTGCTCCAGCCCTTCGTTAGCTTCGGTCAGTGCCTGCTCGGCTTCGCGGAACGCGGTGATGTCGGTGAAACTCATGACGAAGCCGCCGCCCGGCATCGGATTGCCGATCAACTCGATCACTCGGCCGTTGGGGAATAGCCGCTCAGACGTATGCGCGCGGCCCTGACGCATCCAGTGCAAACGGCGGGCAACGTGGACTTCTGCTTCGCCGGGGCCGCACAAACCGCGCTCGGCGTTGTAGCGAATAATGTCGGCGATCGGTCGGCCGACACTGATCAAACCGTCGGGGTAGTTGAACAGTTCCAGATAACGCCGGTTCCAGGCCACCAGTTTCAGCGACTGGTCGACCACGCTGATGCCTTGGGTAATGTTCTCGATCGCCCCTTGCAGCAAGGCGCGGTTGAACTGCAGTACCTCGGAGGCTTCGTCGGCGATGCGGACTACATCCTCCAGTTGCATTTCCCGACCTTCGATGGCGGCTTTTACCACGGCGCGCGTCGAAGAAGCGCCAAGCACACCGGCCAGCAAGCGCTCGGTGTGGGCGATCCATTCGCCGTCGGCATTCTGGTTCGGATTGAAGCCCTTGCCTTGGCGATAGGCGAAGCGAATGAAGCTCTGACGCGCGCGTTCCTCACCGACAAAGCGCGCGGCCAATTGCAGTAAGTCGTCGATCTGCACCGCCAGCATCGAGCGTGCACTCGGCCGCGCGCTGATCTCTTGACCGATGAAGCGCCCGGCCTGCCAGTGCTCCGAGACGCGAGTACGCGACAGCACCGAGACCCAGGCAAACAAAGTGAAGTTGCCGGCCAGCGACAGCACCACACCTTGGGTCAGCGGGGTAATTGGCAGGTTCAGTGGATTGCTGTGCAGCCACGCCAGCCCCGGAAAACTGCTTAGCGACCAGCCCAGGCTGTGCGCGGCAATCGGCAGGATCAACGTGTAGAACCAGAGGAATGTACCGGCGGCCAAACCGGCGAAAACACCGCGGCGGTTTGCCTGTTTCCAGTACAGCGCGCCGAGCATCGCTGGTGCCAGTTGGGTCACCGCAGCGAAGGCGATCTGGCCGATGGTCGCCAGGCTCGCGGTCGAGCCGAGCAAGCGATAGCTGACGTACGCCAGCAACAGAATCACCACGATGCTCACGCGGCGCACCGAGAGCATCCACTGGCGGAATACTTCGAATGGGCGCTCGGCGTTATTTCTGCGCAGCAACCACGGCAACAGCATGTCGTTGGAGACCATGGTCGACAACGCCACGCTGGCGACAATCACCATGCCGGTTGCCGCTGATGCGCCACCGATAAACGCCAGCATCGCCAGCGCCGGATGCGCCTGCGCCAAGGGTAGGCTGATCACGAAGGAGTCGGGCAGTACGTCGCTGGGCAGCATCATCTGGCCGGCCAGCGCGATCGGTACGACAAACAGCGCGGCCAGTGCGAGATAGGCGGGAAACACCCATTTGGCCAGACGCAGATCCTGCGGGTCGATGTTCTCCACCACCGTGACGTGGAACTGCCGAGGCAGGCAGATAATCGCCATCATCGCCACGCCGGTCTGCACCACCATCGACGGCCAGTTAATGGTTTCCTTCCAGTATTCCTCAAGGCGCGGGGCGAGCATGGCCTGATTGAACAAGTCGTCAAAACCGTCGTACAAGCCGTAAGTGACGAAGGCGCCGACGGCGAGGAAGGCGAACAGCTTGACCAGCGATTCGAAGGCAATCGCCAACACCATGCCCCGGTGGTGTTCGGTGGCATCGAGGTTGCGCGTGCCGAAGACAATGGTGAACAGCGCCAGCACCAGCGACACGATCAGCGCGGTGTCCTGGGCGCGGGTGCCCATGGCGTCGGCACCGGCACCGATCAACAGATTCACGCCGAGAACGATGCCTTTGAGCTGCAGGGCAATATATGGCAGGACGCCGACCAGACAGATCAGCGCCACGACCACCGCCAGCGATTGCGATTTGCCGTAGCGTGCAGCGATGAAGTCAGCGATGGAGGTGATGTTCTCCTGTTTGCTGATCATCACCATTTTCTGCAGGACCCACGGCGCGCCGACCAGCAGCAGGATCGGCCCAAGGTAAATCGGCAGGAATGACCACAGTTGTTCGGCCGCCTGACCGACTGCGCCGAAGAACGTCCAGCTGGTGCAATAAACTGCCAATGACAGGCTGTACACCCAGGCACGCATGCGCGGCGGCAACGGCGCGCTGCGACGGTCGCCGTAGAAGGCGATGGCGAACATTATGGCCATATAGGCCAGGGCTACGGCGGCGATCAGCCCGGTGGACAGCGACATGCAACACTCCCGACAGAAGACTCCCCGGCACTCCTGCCCGGGCGGACAGTCTCGCATGCGCGGGGCGGTTAGTCAGTGTCGACCAAGGTCGTGGCGTGGCGGGGTGTCGCAGGTTTGAGTGGGGGGCGTTGACAATGCCAAGCATTGAACCCTGTAGGAGCTGTCGAGTGAAACGAGGCTGCGATCTTTTGATCTTTGCCATCAAGATCAAAAGATCGCAGCGTGCCGCAGCTCCTACATGGGGATCGGCGTCAGTGCTGGTTCAGCGCAATATCTATCAGCCGATGCAGTTCATCCACCTCCAGCGGCGCCGCCGAAAACAGAATCCGGAACACCACCGGCGCCACCACCAGATTGATCAGCCGATCAACACTCGGAGCCACTTCATCCGGATGCCGCTCGATGATCGTCTGCAACTGCGCGCCAATGATCGTCACGCAGTACCCCGGCGTAGCGCTCGCCTGCACGTCGCGCATCATGTTGCGCCCAGGCTCCGAACTCATCTCATCGAGATACTGCTCAGCCCACGCACGAATATCACTGTGCAAGCTGCCGGTTTGCGCCGGTTCGCTGTCGGGGCGCATGCGGGCGAGGGCGACGTCGGCCAACAATGCCGACAGATCACCCCAGCGCCGGTAAATCGTCGACGGTGTAACGCCTGCACGCGCGGCGATCTGCGGGACGGTCACGGTCGAGCGCTCCTGTTCTTGCAGGAGCGCACGGACTGCCGAATGAATTGCATCTTGCACCCGGGCACTGCGGCCGCCGGGGCGTAAACCTTCTTTAATAGCCATGCGGCAGACCTTAACACAAAGAATTTGCTTTAAGCGTTGAGCGGTAGCACACTCCGCAAAAGCAAAAAATTAGCTTTTGCGGAGTGTGCACATGAATAGCGCTGTTTCACATCGTTCGAATCTGTGGTTTCTGGCGATCACCTTACTCAGTTTTCTCGCCGCTTCCACTGCGCCGACGCCGTTGTATCACTTGTATCAGGATCAACTGCACTTCTCGGCTGCGGTGCTGACGCTAATTTTCGGGGTCTACGCCCTGAGTCTGCTGGCAGCGCTACTGACCGTCGGTTCGCTCTCGGATCACCTCGGGCGCAAACCGGTGATTTTCACTTCGGTGCTGCTCAACGCGTTGGCGATGCTGCTGTTCATTTATGCTGACAGCGTCAGTGGGTTGATCGCAGCACGCGTACTGCAAGGCTTCGCTACTGGCATGGCCACCGCCGTTTTAAGTGCCACGTTGCTGGACACCGATCGCCAGCAAGGACCGCTGATCAACAGTGTCGCGCCGTTGCTGGGCATGGCGCTGGGTGGCATGGGCTGCGGGTTGCTGGCCGAGTTTGCCCCCGCGCCGTTGCAACTGACTTACTGGCTGCTGCTGGCGCTGTTTGTATTGCAGGCGTTATACGTTTGGCGTCTGCCGGAAAGCGTTACGCCGCAAGCCGGAGCGTGGGCATCGTTGCGGCCGACTTTGCATGTGCCGGTGCAGGCACGTTCAACGTTGTGGCGAGTGTTGCCGCTGAACACTGCAACCTGGGCGCTAGGCGGTTTCTATGCATCTCTGGCGCCATCGCTGGTGCGCACCGCCACCGGTTCGACCTCCAATCTGATCGGCGGCGCAACCGTGGCAGCCTTGACGGTGACCGGAGCATTGATGATTTTCACGCTGCGCAATCGTCCCGCGACAAGGGCCTTGCAGTTGGGCGCGAGCCTGTTGCCGATCGGCCTGGTGTTGATTCTGCTGGGTGTGCACAGCGCCAGCTTGGCGTTGTTTTTCCTCGGCACGCTGGTGGCCGGTTGCGGCTTTGGCTCGGGTTTTCTCGGTGCCGTTCGCAGCCTGGTGCCGCTGGCCTTGGCCCATGAGCGCGCGGGGTTGATGGCCGCGTATTACGTGCTCAGTTATCTGGCGTTCTGCCTGCCGGCGTTGCTCGCCGGGCACTTGTCGCGCAGTTACGGTCTGCTGGCGACCACCGATGGTTACGGTGCGGTGTTGATCGTGCTGGCCGTCGGCGCGTTGTTGCTCAGCCTGCGTTCCGCGCCAGCCAAAGTGTGCCGCGCTCCATAATCACTGCGGTTTCGGTTAGCCTTGGCCAGCCTTCTTCTCACGGATCGACTCATGAAGATTATCCGCAGCAAAACCTTCACCGCCGAGCGCGCCTGGGGCGCACTGGACATCGCCAACATGAACGGCATCACCACGCGCCTGCACTGGACGGATCAACCGTACAAATGGCACGTCAACGATGGCGAGGAAGTGTTTGTGGTGCTCGATGGCCAAGTGCTGATGCATTACCGCGAGCAGGGCCAAGAAAAACAGGTGCAGCTGGATGTCGGCGACATCTTCTATGCGAGCGTCGGCACCGAGCACGTCGCGCATCCGCAGGGTGCAGCGCGGATTCTGGTAATTGAGAGCGAAGGCAGCGTCTGACTTCTTATTGGTAAAACAGATAACATTTAGAGATATTACCCGTTATATAGATATTCGATTCGGTTCTACCATGGACTCAACCTCACCAGAGGAGAGGAGTTCATGATGATTTGCCCCAACAGCGCCAAACCCGGCATCAAGCCGTTCAGCCAGCTTCAGCATCCGCGTGAAGTGATTCGCCAGTTCACTCCGAACTGGTTTGCCGCGACCATGGGCACGGGTGTGCTGGCGTTGGCGCTGGCGCAACTGCCGTTGGCCATTCCAGGTCTGCACGCTATCGCGGAAGGTTTGTGGTTGTTCAACATTCTGTTGTTCAGCCTGTTTACCGCTGCGTACGCTGCGCGCTGGATCTTGTTCTTTGATGAAGCGCGGCGGATTTTCGGCCACTCCACGGTATCGATGTTCTTCGGCACGATTCCGATGGGCCTGGCGACGATCATCAACGGTTTTCTGCTGTTCGGCCTGCCACGTTGGGGCGACGGTGTGATTCATCTCGCCGAAGTGCTGTGGTGGATGGATGTGACTATGTCGCTGGCTTGCGGCGTGTTGATTCCGTACATGATGTTTACCCGCCAGGAACACAGCATCGACCAGATGACCGCCGTTTGGCTGTTACCGGTAGTCGCCGCCGAAGTAGCGGCGGCCAGTGGTGCTTTGCTCGCACCGCATCTCAGCGATGCCCACTCGCAACTGGTTGTGCTGACGACGAGCTACGTGCTCTGGGCCTTTTCCCTGCCGGTAGCGTTCAGCATTCTGACGATCCTGCTGTTGCGCATGGCCCTGCATAAACTGCCCCACGAAAACATGGCCGCTTCGAGCTGGCTGGCCCTCGGCCCGATCGGCACCGGCGCGCTGGGCATGTTGCTGCTCGGTGGAGATGCGCCTGCGATCTTCGCGGCGAATGGTCTGCCAGGCATCGGTGAAATCGCCTCGGGTCTTGGGCTTATTGCAGGGATTACGCTGTGGGGCTTTGGTCTGTGGTGGATGCTGATGGCACTGCTGATCACCGTGCGTTACTTGCGTGATGGCATCCCGTTCAACCTCGGCTGGTGGGGATTCACCTTCCCATTGGGTGTGTATTCGCTGGCAACTCTGAAACTGGCGAGTACTCTGAACCTGACGTTTTTCAGCGTTGTCGGCACGCTGTTGGTGATGTTGCTGGCGCTGATGTGGCTGATCGTCGGTAAACGCACGGTGCAAGGCGCTTGGCGTGGCGAGCTGTTTGTCTCGCCATGCATCGCAGGTTTGAAGAAATAACCTGAAAAGTTTAGGTAAGGTGTGGCCTGGATCGCGGTTCGAGAATCCAATAAGCAGTACCCAGGCCTCTCTACCTTAAACATCAGGGAAACACGGAAGATGAGTCACCCCTCACAGTTCAACCTGCTGCGCACCCGGCGCTTCTTGCCGTTCTTCATCACGCAGTCGCTCGGCGCGTTCAACGATAACGTGTTCAAGCAGTCACTGATCCTCGCCATTCTCTATCGGCTGACCATCGAGGGTGACCGTTCAATCTGGGTCAACCTGTGTGCGTTGCTGTTTATTCTGCCGTTCTTCCTGTTCTCGGCGCTGGCCGGGCAATTTGGAGAAAAGTTTGCCAAGGACGCGCTGATCCGTCTGATCAAACTCGCGGAAATCGCGATCATGGCCGTAGGATCGGTCGGTTTCCTCTTCGATCACCTGTCGCTGATGCTGGTGGCGCTGTTCGCCATGGGCACCCATTCGGCGCTGTTCGGGCCGGTGAAATACTCGATTCTGCCGCAGGCGCTGCGTGAGGATGAACTGGTTGGCGGCAACGGCCTGGTGGAGATGGGCACGTTTCTGGCGATTCTCGCCGGGACGATTGGCGCCGGGGTCATCATGTCTTCCTCGCACTACGCGCCGCTGGTGTCCTGCGCCATCGTCGGGATTGCCGTGCTGGGCTATCTGGCCAGTCGCAGCATTCCGCGCGCGGCGGCATCCTCCCCGGAAATGCGCCTGAACTGGAATATCTTCAGCCAGTCGTGGGCCACGTTGAAACTCGGTCTGGGCCAGACTCCGGCGGTATCGCGTTCGATAGTCGGCAACTCGTGGTTCTGGTTTGTCGGGGCGATTTACCTGACGCAGATTCCGGCCTATGCCAAGGAATGGATGCACGGCGATGAGACCGTAGTCACCCTGATTCTCACCGTGTTCTCGGTTGGTATCGCGCTGGGTTCGATGCTTTGCGAGAAGCTGTCCGGGCGCAAGGTCGAGATCGGTCTGGTGCCGTTCGGCTCATTCGGTCTGACCGTGTTCGGTCTGCTGCTGTGGTGGCACTCCGGTGGAATCCCCGACAGTGTCACCGGCCACAGCTGGATTGAAGTGCTGGGCTTTGTGCACACCTGGGCAGTGTTGATCGATATCCTTGGCCTCGGCATCTTTGGTGGTTTCTACATCGTGCCGCTGTATGCCTTGATCCAGTCACGTACCGCTGAAAACGAGCGGGCCCGGGTGATTGCCGCCAACAACATTCTCAACGCATTGTTTATGGTGGTCTCGGCCATCGTCTCGATCGTGCTGCTGAGCGTGGCCAAGCTGTCGATCCCGCAGTTGTTCCTCGTGGTGTCGCTGCTGAACATCGGCGTCAACGCTTACATCTTCAAAATCGTCCCCGAGTTCAGCATGCGTTTCATGATCTGGCTGCTCAGCCATTCCATGTACCGTGTCGAGCATCGCAACCTTGAGGCGATACCGGACGAGGGTGCGGCGCTGCTGGTGTGCAACCACGTGTCGTTTGTCGATGCCTTACTGATTGGTGGTGCAGTGCGTCGGCCGATTCGCTTTGTCATGTACTACAAGATCTACAACTTGCCGGTGCTGAACTTTATCTTCCGCACGGCGGGGACAATTCCGATTGCCGGACGTAATGAAGACATCCAGATTTACGAAAAGGCTTTCACCCGGATTGCTCAATATCTGAAGGATGGCGAGCTGGTGTGCATCTTCCCGGAAGGCAAGTTGACCGCCGACGGCGAGATGAACGAATTCCGGGGCGGGCTGACACGGATTCTCGAGGAGACGCCAGTGCCGGTGATTCCGTTGGCGTTGCAGGGGTTGTGGGGGAGTTTCTTCAGTCGCGATCCGAATAAAGGTGTGTTTCGGCGGTTGTGGTCGCGGGTGACGTTGGTGGCGGGAGCGCCAGTGGGCATTGATGTGGCTGAGCCGGCGAAGTTGCAGGGGTTGGTGGGGGAATTGCGCGGGGCAGTCAGATAGTCGCTGATTGTGTTGGCGTTATCGCGAGCAGGCTCACTCCTACATTTGAAATGCGTTTCCCTGTAGGAGTGAGCCTGCTCGCGATTGCGGTAGATGCCTAAGCGCTGACCTTAAGGCCAATCAATCCGGTAATGATCAACGCCACACTGGCCAGACGAATCAACGCCATCGACTCGCCGAACAGAATGATTCCGGCAATCACCGTGCCCACGGCACCGACACCGGTCCAGATCGCATAGGCCGTGCCCAGCGGCAATTCCTTCATCGCAAGGCCAAGCAGGCCAAGGCTGATGGCCATGGCCGCAACGGTCAGAACGGTGGGCAGCGGGCGGGTGAAACCGTCGGTGTATTTCAGGCCGACGGCCCAGCCGACTTCGAACAGGCCGGCGAAAAACAGAATGATCCAGGACATGCAAGACCCCCATCGATTGACGGGGTCGTCCCCAGATTAATGACTCGATCGAGCCGCAGGGTCGTCCCCGCGTTGCGCGCTAGTTTGACCAGCATTAACCCGGGGATCAAGTTTGCGCCTCAGTCGGCCGCTTGTTGCGCCAGTGTCTCGCGATCTTCCTTTTCACTCATGCGCCGGAAGTACGTCGACAGCAGTGCTCCGGAAATATTGTGCCAGACGCTGAACAGCGCGCTCGGCACCGCCGCCAACGGCGAGAAATGTGCGCTGGCCAATGCTGCGCCCAACCCCGAATTCTGCATGCCCACTTCCAGCGCCAAGGATTTGCGCTGGGCCAGCGGCAACTTGAACAGGCGCCCGGTGAAGTAGCCCAGCAGATAACCGAAGCTGTTGTGCAGCATGACCACGGCCATGATCAACAGGCCGGATTCGGCGATTTTCGCCTGACTGGCGGCCACCACGGCGGTGACGATAATGACGATGCTGACCACCGACACCAGCGGCAACACATCCACCGCGTGACGCACTTTGTCGCCAAGCAAGCGCTGGGCAACCACGCCAAGAATGATCGGCAGCAACACCACTTGCAGGATCGACCAGAACAACTCCATGAACGACACCGGCAACCACGCCGAAGCCAGCAGCCAGATCAGCGCTGGGGTCAGCAGCGGGGCGAGGAGGGTGGTGACGGCGGCGATCGCCACCGACAACGCCAGATCACCACGGGCCAGCCAGGTCATGACGTTGGACGACGTGCCGCTCGGGCAGCAACCGACGAGAATAACCCCGACGGCGATTTCCGGCGGCAGGTGAAACACCTGGCAGAGCAACCACGCCACGCCGGGCATGATCACGAAATGTGCAACGACGCCCAGCGCTACACGCCACGGATGGCGGGCAACAGCAGCGAAGTCGTCGAGTTTGAGGGTCAGGCCCATGCCGAACATCACCAGCCCGAGCAACGGTACGATTGCGCTTTTCAGGCCGAGGAACCACGCCGGTTGCAGGAACGCAATCACCGCGAAAATCAGAACCCAGTAAGCGAAGGTATTGCCGACAAAGCGGCTGAGTGCAGCCAGTGCGCGCATGGCCTGATCCTTATTATTAAATGAACACCACAAAACCAATGTAGGAGTGAGCCTGCTCGCGATAGCGGTCTTTCAATCAACACATTAGTTGAATGTCAGTCCCTCATCGCGAGCAGGCTCACTCCTACAGTTTGGACATCACACGGCTTTAGATGCCTTGAGGAGTCTCTTCCCCACCCAACGCTTCAACCAGCGCTGGCAGGAAATCACCGAAGGTCAGCATCATCAGCGTGAAGCTGGCATCCAGTTGACCCAGCGCCTCGTCGCCACCGTCCTGCTCCGCCTGATCCTGCAACAGATCTTCGAACTTCAGACGTTTAACGGTCATCTTGTCATCGAGCATGAACGACAGTTTGTCCTGCCAGGCCAGCGACAATTGAGTGACCACTTTGCCAGTGCTCAGGTGCAGCTGGATTTCTTCGCTGGTCAGATCCTGACGCTTGCAACGGACGATACCGCCGTCTTCGTGGGTGTCGCGCAGTTCGCACTCGTCCAGTACATAGAAGTCGTCGGCCGCTTTCTGCGTGGTGACCCAGTCGGTCATGACGGCCGTTGGAGCCATTTTTACCGTCAGCGGGCGGACGGGCAGGGTGCCGATCACTTCGCGCAGGGTCGACAGCAGGTCTTCGGCGCGTTTCGGGCTGGCCGAGTTGACCAGAATCAGACCCTGTTTCGGCGCGATGGCGGCGAAGGTCGACGAGCGACGGATAAACGCGCGCGGCAGGAAGGCCTGAATGATTTCATCCTTGATCTGGTCGCGCTCCTTCTTGTAGACCTTGCGCATCTGCTCGGCTTCGATCTCTTCGACCTTCTCCTTGACCGCGTCGCGCACGACGCTGCCCGGCAGGATGCGTTCTTCTTTACGCGCGGAAATCAGCAGGAAGTCACCGCTGACGTGCACCAATGGAGCATCTTCGCCTTTGCCGAACGGCGCGACGAAACCGTAGGTGGTCAACTCCTGGCTTGCACATGGACGCGCCAGTTTGGTGGCCAGTGCAGTTTCCAGCGCCTCGGCATCGACAGGCAGGTCTTGGGTCAGGCGATAGATAAGCAGGTTTTTGAACCACATGGGGTGAGTCTCTCCTTTATACAAAGGGGGGCATTATTGTCTTCGCCGTCTCATAGGCCAACCCTTCTCTAAGCCTTTGGAAGGCCTGAGAAAATTATTTAAAAAAGTGCTTGCCAGAGGTTGGGTCGCTCCGTAGAATGCGCGCCACACCGAAGCGAAGGGTGATTAGCTCAGCTGGGAGAGCGTCTGCCTTACAAGCAGAATGTCGGCGGTTCGATCCCGTCATCACCCACCATTCGTTTCAAGTGTTTAGCGCAGCGGTAGTTCAGTCGGTTAGAATACCGGCCTGTCACGCCGGGGGTCGCGGGTTCGAGTCCCGTCCGCTGCGCCATATTCGGTAACCTGGACCACTGAACGCCAGGTCACCACGGAAAAACCCGCCAAGGCGGGTTTTTTTCTGCTCCAAGGTTGTACCCGCGGGATGTGTCGCTTTACTGGTTTTCGGATTTATTTGAAAAAAAACTTCAATTAAATCAACACATTACGAAAACTTGTGGCATAATGCGTCCCGTAACGAAGCGAAGGGTGATTAGCTCAGCTGGGAGAGCGTCTGCCTTACAAGCAGAATGTCGGCGGTTCGATCCCGTCATCACCCACCATTCGTTTCAAGCGTTTCGCGCAGCGGTAGTTCAGTCGGTTAGAATACCGGCCTGTCACGCCGGGGGTCGCGGGTTCGAGTCCCGTCCGCTGCGCCATATTCGGAATCTGCAACACTGAACGCCAGATTCCACAGAAAGCCCGCCAAGTGCGGGCTTTTTGCTGTCTGGCGTTTGAGTATTTTTCACTGCATATATCTATGTAGTGCCTGTGGAACACGTCGCTTTCGGACAATGGGCAATGTTCTTCATGATCATTTGGGTCATGGAGCAATTCCGTTGCCAGCCGAGAGACCGATCAGATGCCTTCGACTCCTGCCTTAACCGATATTCCTTCTTCCGCCGAAGACACGGATGCGCTGTCATTCATGGCAAGTAATCCGGCATTTTTATCCAGCGACGATGCAGCCACTGGCTTGCACAATCTGTTGAAAACGCCGCTCAGCGCAGAACTTCACGGGTTCATTCTGAAAAATACCGAGGGGCGCTTCTTTTGTGCTCAACGTGTTGACACCAATCCTGTCAGTGGCGAACTTCGGAGCGAAGTAACGACGCTTCTGCGCACGACCCTTGTGGTAACTGTGGGTGGCTTGGGCGAGTTGATTGTCCCGAGCGGTTTTACTATCGAAGCGAGCTTTCACGCCCGCCCGGCCCAAGCCCGTGGTGTTGACGAATCCACCAGTGAATGGGCTCAGCGTAATCGGTTCTTCACGATTGCCGATTTGTCAGCTGTGATGAACAGTCATCGTAAATATTCGAAGTGTTATCTGTCCGCCTACAATGGCGGACTCCTGTGCTACGCCTCGACGAACCTGCCGTTTGAACAGGAATTGGCGCCCCGACTGTCGAGGCGGCCTCAAAGTGGCCCACAATTGTTCGAAAGCTTGCTTGCCAGAGGGGCAATCCCCAGCAGCCTGTGGATCTTGCTGGTCTTGGCGGCCGGGCAAGTGAACGTTGTGGTAACGGGCGATCTCTGGCGGCGCCGAGGCCCGCTCAAAGCCAGCTGGCGGTCGGATGTCCTTGAAGCCAAGCCGCCGATTACACAGATGCCAATCTTCGGGCCGATCTGCCGAAATGCGGGGGAGGTCGCACTTTACTTGCGCGAAAAGTTATCCGTCCCACCGCCAGCGAGTCCGCGTGTCGGCTTCATCCTTAAACATAACGCCAGCGATTTCCTGGTGGTCACTGACCCGGTCTCCATTCCCTACGCCAGTTTTGATCGGGCAGCTTTATTTCCCAAGGATCAGCACGGCAACCCACTGATCCCAAGAGGGTTTCGGGTGCACGGTATTTATCACTCCACGCCGCAATTGGCGGCCGAGCGACAGCCTCCGAGGGGAATGGATTTGTACCGGAATTTTTTCACGCCCGAGGATCTGAAAGTCGGCCTGGATCATATGATTGCGGCACCCAATCAGCGAATTTTTATGGTCACCCCCGATGGCGCCGTCTTGCGATTCGCCAAACCGATAATCCCCAAGGTTCGGGAGCTGAAAGCGAACCTTGAGCAAGGCCTCAAGCAAAAAATCATCGACGGCGACATGCCACCGCAGGGGTTTGTCGACAAGGTTGCCGACGCGGGCATCCTCAGCGTTTTATTGGCGAGTCAGACCTGGCCGGATCTCGGCAAGATCACGGCTGCCTCTACTGTCGATGTTACAGGCGTAGAGACTTCCCAATGATTACTCACTATTACGCTGGTGACGATAGTCGCTGACCGCTTCGTACACGGCCTTGCGCAACCGGTTGATCCCTCCGATCGGGCGATGCGCCTCAATGCCAAACCAAGGGTTGAACGACAGGTTATCGCATTGCAGATTCAACGCCGGGGTGTCGAAATCCTGCGGCGGCAGGGTGATCCGCGCGACGGTTTCGAAGGGCGAATCCTGCTCGCGCCATTCGATGCTGGTGTCCTCGATCGGCATGTATTGATGGGCATCCTGACGCTGAATCTGCAGCACGAAGCAGGCGGGTACACGATCCGTCGACAGTTGCTGATTCAACGCGCTGCGCAGAAAGTTCGGCAGGTCGTGATTTTGTTTGGGCAATGTATAGGCGGGGCAGTTATCCGGATCGGGTGCTACACGAAACTTTGCATTCGACTCACCGAATTTGTAAGGCGAAACCGAAAAGTAAGTCGTCGCCGTCGGGCTATCCGGCGGCGGCGCCAAGGTTGCCAGCGCGATAAACAAATGGCGGATCTGCCAGGTGCGCGGATCCCATCCGGGGAAAAACGCCATGACCTTCTTGCCGTCAGCCTGCGCCGCCACGTTCTGACGGTACTCGGCGACATCGCTGACGAAAAAGTTCGGGTGGCTGAACATCACGAAATCCTGCTCAGGCTGTGCCTGGCGGTTGCCGAGCAGCTGTTTTCCCGAAACATCCAGCAGTTTGATTGCCATGCCTCTGGCGTCGCGGATGCTGTCGAACTGTGGGTAGGCATTGCCGTTGGACAGACGAATCATTGCCTGCCAGGTTTTTCCGGGTTCACTGAACACGCCCTGTCGCAGCGACTGCGCCAGTTCCGGCAACACCTGCACCTGCGCCTTCACGCAACCATGAGCCTTGGCGTGTGCGTCGCGCAGATAACGTGTGCCTTCGCGGTGCTGATCAGCGATGCGCACGGCGGTCTGAATCACGTCTTGAGTCATCGCGGCTTCGCCGGGTGGAATCTGTTCCAGCGCTGAAACCGGGCCACGGTGTTGCCAGGCAAACCACGCCGTGGCGATGGCCCAGCCGAGCAGGCCGATGGCGGCCAATATCAGCAGGGCTTTGCCAAGCAGACGTCCAAGCCACAACCAGATTCTGGCCAACAGCGGTAACTCTTTCTTGAAGGTCGAGATCATGGCAGTTGCGCCTCCAGTGGGCCGCCGAGGACTTTCAGGTACTCAAGAAGTGCCCAGCGTTCTTCGGGCTGCAATAGCCGACCAATCACGCCGTTACCACGTTCGCCGGCACGGAACTCATGGCCGCTGTTGTGGTTGCCTGTGATGCGCGTGTCGAACAGGAAGCCATTGGTAAACGCTTCGGTGCGATAACCCAGATGGCGCGGATCGTATTCGAGGGTGCCTTTGAGGAAGGTTGTGGCGCGTTCATCCTGCGGCGACAGCAACTGATAAATGCTCGGCACCGAACCGTTGTGCAGAAACGGCGCCGTGGCCCAGATACCGGCCAGCGGACGGGCCTTGTAGGCGACTTTTTCGCGCACACCGATTGGCAGGCCGAAACCGTCCAGCTGTGGTTTCTCCTGCGGCGTGACGTTGGCCTCGCGGTAGGCGCGGTCTTCGACAAAAGCGGTGACGTAAGCCAGCCCCTTGGCCACGGACAACTGGCTCAGATCCAGAGGTTCCTTGGGCGTCGGATGCAGTTTGACGTCCATGGTTTCGAGTTCCTTCAGGTCCCATTGCAGGGCAGTCAGATCGAAACGGTGGCTGGCGATATTGTTGGCGGCGGTCGGGTCGGTGCCGATGACATCGACCGGCAGCATGTGCAAATGCTGCACCCAGCGTTCACCTTCCTGCGTCTGGCGCGGTACGTGACAACCGGCGCAATTCTCGGCAAACAGCGTGCGCCCCTTGGCTGCCAGTGATTTGTCGATGGCACCAAGCAGCTCCTCTGGCCAAACGGGCGGTTTGAGCTTTTGCAGGGTTTCTTCGATTTTGTGCAGATCACGCACGCGCACGCTGGAGGCATAGCGGGCTTCGCCTTGCAGTGGCTGGCCGTTGCCATCAAAAAAATTCAGGGTGGCGCCGACGCCCAACGCTTCGCCGATGTTGCGTGCCATCGGCTGCTGTGCGGAGCCGTTCCATTGCACCCAATCGAATGTCCACATGTCCCAGAGCTGCGGATAATCCACCGGGGCATTGGCCACGCGGTAGTTGGCGGGGGAAATCGCATCGCCAAACGTTGCATTGGCAATGCGTCCAAAGGCGTCGGCGCGGCCGGGACCTTCTTCGGTCGGATAGAGGCCGCGATGGGTATCGTTCCAGGCCACTTTAAGGAATGTGTTCAGTGAAGTTTTGAAGTCTTTGCGCAATTGCTCGTGGCGCGCGTTGTATTCGTCGCCCAGCACGGTTCTGGCAAAGCGTTCGAATTTCCATGGGTTGTAGTAAGTCGAGGTCAGACTTGCCACCAGAGCCTGTCCGAAACTTCCGCCCCGTAAAGTAGGAACACTGGAAGGCAACACATGTTGCGCGGTACCGCCGTCGATCCGTACGGCCTGGCCTTTGAAGCGCAATTCGCCGGTGTGGCAAGCGGCGCAAGTGATGTCCAGATATTGCTCGGAGCTGCCGGGATTCTGGTGCCGGGCAAAACCGACGGGGAGGTTACCCGGATTGTTCGCCGTGGCTTTCTGCTGCGGATCAATCAGAAAACCGAAACGCGCGAGGTAATCGGGTGAGGCGAAACGTCGCTCAGAGAAGGGCAGTTCCAACGCCTCGAACCACTCATAGCGCAGGCCTTTGACCTGCGTGCCCTGAGGCGTGAAATAGTAGGTTTGCCGCTCTTCGTCACTCCACTGATTGAGGTAACGCACCTGCTCGGCGGCGGTGTAGAAGGGCAATTTCGGGTTGGCAACGTAATACAGCACCACGGCGAGAACGAGTCCCAGCAGCACGACGATCAGGGTCAGCACACGGAATAGAAGGCGCAAGATAAACATCCTTGTCAAATTGTTCCGCTGTTATGCCTGAGCCTGCCAAATGCGGCAAGTGGCCATTACGCCAGATGATGCAAGGAGAAACGACGCTGATTGTCGGGACAAGATGACAGAAGCTTCATCGTCGCTTCGCCTCAATGCGTTTTAATCCCTGAACTTATCGGAAGTTTCCTGCTCTCATGCCGGTAGCCATTGGTCGTGGCGGCCTGATAAGCTCGCGGCTTTACTCGATTGCCCTTTCGGCGCATGAACAAGGAAATAGCATGAAACAGCATCGGTTGGCGGCGGCGGTTGCCCTGGTTGGCCTGGTCCTCGCGGGTTGTGATTCGCAGACCAGCGTAGAGCTGAAAACCCCGGCGCAAAAAGCTTCCTACGGTATCGGCCTGAACATGGGCAAGAGCCTGGCTCAGGAAGGCATGGATGATCTGGACTCCAAAGCGGTAGCCCAGGGCATCGAAGATGCCGTCGGCAAGAAAGAACAGAAGCTGAAAGACGAAGAACTGGTCGAAGCCTTCGCCGCGCTGCAAAAGCGTGCTGAAGAGCGTATGGCCAAGATGAGCGAAGAGTCGGCTGCGGCTGGCAAGAAGTTCCTCGAAGAAAACGGCAAGAAGGCGGGTGTAACCACCACCGCTTCCGGCCTGCAGTACGAAGTGGTCAAGAAAGCCGACGGTCCACAGCCTAAGCCGACTGACGTAGTGACTGTTCACTACACCGGCAAGCTGACCAACGGCACCGTATTCGACAGCTCCGTCGAGCGCGGCAGCCCGATTGATCTGCCGGTGAGCGGCGTGATTCCGGGTTGGGTTGAAGGTCTGCAACTGATGCACGTTGGCGAGAAGTACAAACTGTACATCCCTAGCGATCTGGCTTACGGCGCTCAGTCGCCAAGCCCGGCAATCCCGGCCAACTCGGTTCTGGTCTTCGACCTGGAACTGCTGGCCATCAAGGATCCAGCCAAAGAAGCTGCTGCTGCCAAGTAACTGGCAAAGGCTTCAACAACAACGCCTCGCTTATGCGGGGCGTTGTTGCATCTGGAGTCTGGCAAGGGTAAACAGAGCGAACCGATGGCGGTCGGGAGAGTCATAGCCAATGAGACTGCCATCGCTAGCCGCCCTGAGCAGCCAAGTCAATGAAATATTGGGGTTTTTTATGTGAGTAAAAAACGCCCGATCTGAGCGCAGCCCTTATGAAACGGGGCTTTCAGCGCTGAAATGCAGCTCTGTTCACAAGGTTATCCACAATTTGTGTGGATAACATTTCAACGGGAGGAATAGATGAAAGCTCCGTGGAATTTCGCTCGATTCCTGCCCTTGGCTGGCCGCCTGCTGGCACGCGGCCGCTTGCCGACCTTATTGTTTGCGGTCGCCAGCAAAGGCGCTGCACAGGGCAATCGCCTCGGTAAACTCAAGGACGATTTACGTTTACTCCAGGCTTTGTGCCTGGCCTATTGGCGCGGCGAGTATCGGGCCATCAGTGGCAAAGCGTTGATTTCGGTGGTTGCAGGGTTGATGTACTTCCTCAGCCCGGTGGATGCGATTCCGGATTTCATTCCCGTGTTCGGTATGCTCGACGACATCGCCGTCCTCGCCTGGCTGATGAAAACCCTCGACGATGAGCTCAATGCCTTCCGCCTCTGGCGCAACCGCCAGCAACCGGAAAAACTCGCGGTGGTCGAACGGTTGCCCGATACCCCTGAACAACTGCAACTTCAGGGGCCGAAAAAGCCCTGATTCATTAAGTCTTCCTGTAGATAGATACCCCCCGCGACCTTGGCCGCTGTTAGGATTACACTTCTAGGGAAAAGTGCCGACTCGCTAAGTGTTGTTGTCCTACGGGGTAGTCATGGATATTCAGATAATTGCACGCGATGGCGAACCCGAATACGCGGTTCTGCCGTGGGCTCAGTATCAGGCTCTACTAAAAGCAGCAGGCATCAATGAAACACCGTCGCGTCCGGCAGCCACGCCACTCGCGGCCTCACCAGACACGATTCTTCCAGGTCTGGATCAACTACGCAGTTTGCGCGAAGGGAAGGGCATCGCCATTGAGGCGCTGGCCCGCACGGTAGGCATCAGCCCGTCATATCTGGCCATGATCGAAAGTGGCGAGCGTCAGCCCGACGCCGCGATTCGCCGCAGCCTGGCCTGGGAATTGACGGTGCCAGGGTGGAGGGATGAATCGTGAGCGTACGCATCAGTCGTCAACATTGGGACGGATTGCTCGGGGAACTGGATCAGGCGCGCCGCCAGCGCCATCTGCTGACTTATCGGGCCTTGCTGGAGCGGTTGCAACTACCGACACCGGCGATGCAGACCCTGACCGCCGCACTCGAGCATCTGGCCGCGCTAGACGCGAAGGCCGAGCAACCCTTGCGCAGTTCGCTGGTGATCAGCCAGGGCGCGAGTCGCCTGCCACGCACCGGTTTCTTTGAATGTGTTGAACGTCTGGGGCGCTTTTCCGGGCCGTCCGATGGCGTTGCCGCCGCCTCTTGGCATGCTTCGGAAGTCGTCCGTGTTTTTGAGTACGAGTACCCGGAATCGGCGGAGGCCTGAGTGTTTTTACGACTCAAGGCGCGGGCCAGTTACTGGCTGGCCCGCAGGCTGTTTCACTGGTCATGGTTTGTTCGCCAACCGCGCGGCTGGCGCTGGCTCGAAGGTCAGTTTGCGCGCATGGCCAACCTTGGCGATGTCGGTGCGCAGAGCTTCTATGGGCACATCCTGACCTTTCGCGGTGTCGGCCTGGGCGCGCGTGAAGAAGGTGTGCGCCTGTTGCGGTTGGCGGCACTTGCGGGTGATGGCAAAGCGGCTTATCAGGTCGGCGTGATCAGCCTGGCCGGGACTACGAGCAAACCGTCGGATCCGGTCGAAGCCGCACGCTGGTGGAACATAGCTGCCAAAGCCGGGCACCCATTGGCTGAACTCAAATTGAAAGAGCTGAGTACTCGCAACTCAACACTGTAAATCCAGTTATGTCTGCTCAAATAAACGCGGTGTGAGGCTTTCCTCACGCCGCGTTTGCTTTTTTGCGCGTTTGTTTATCCAAGAGCGATTTTTACAGACAAGTCCTACAGTCATCGCCTACTTGCCTGACTTCTTTCCTGATTGATCCCCCGCACAGTTCCCGCGCCTAATTTTTTGCGCGAGGGAACGCTCATGTTTGACCTGCTTATTCAGTCCACTTCGCCCACCCGCGTGCGCTGATGGAAGCCGTTACTCGCATCGAGCAAGCACTCGACAGCTTTCCCGCCTCCCTCAGCCTTTACCGCGAGCAGCTCAAGCATTGGGCCAGTCGAGGGGCGGACAAGGTTAGCCATGCTGCGGATTTGCCGTCGTTGATGGGTATGGAGCGGATCATTCGCTTCGGCTCCGATAGCACTGTCGTCAGCAGCGCCGACAACGCGTTTTTCTCCGGCGTCGTCCAGTGCCCGGAGAGCGGCCCGATGCTGATCGAAAGCAAATTCGAGTCGGTCTACGACATTCCCCTCGGCAACATCGCGGTCGATGTGATTGCCATGGACGGTGGCGAAACCACCCCCATCACTCTTGATGCGCAAGGCAAGGGCTCATTCAAAGGAATACCTGGCAAGTTCTACCGGGTGCAGGTGCACAGCGATGTCACTGAGAGTCAGGTCGAGGACCTGTTCAAAGCCTATGACGGCCTGACCGCTGAGCTGGATGGCTGGCTGCGCAGTGAATGGCAGGGTTTCAAGCCGCAGTGGTCGCAGTCGGTAGCGACGGCGGCGGGCAACGGCATGCTCGCCGGGAGCTGGGCGGCGATCGAGGGCGTGTGGGACAGCATTGGCCTGCTCTCGGACATTCTCAAGGATCCCGGGGCGTTCGCCGAGCGATTGGGTGAGGGCGCCACGCAGTTGATGGCGCTGGCAGCGAGCGCACCCGACGTCATGGAAAAGCTTCAATTGCTGGTCAGTGACGAAGCTGCACTGTGTTTATTGCTGCGCACTGCCAGCCTTTGGCTGGAGATGCTGCCGCCCAGTGAAATCGCCGGCAAAACCGCTGAAGCGGCATCAATGATGATGGTGCAGTTGCTCATCGATGTGCTGATCAGCGTCGTCTTGACGTTCGTCAGTGGTGGTGCAGGCATCGCATATCTGACGCTGCGTCTGGCGGATCGCGCCGTGCAATTGCTGTCGGCGGTGAAACGTTTGGTGAAGGCGATATTCGGCATCGTCGAGGGCTTCATCAAATACGTCGATCAATACAAAGCCGTTGCTGCCCGAGGCATCGCGGCGGGTGTGAAAAAGGGCCGAATGCAATTGCGCTGGGATGCGCAGCGCAACACCTTGCTGAAGAAAGACGAGCATCACGACGACTCGCCGGATCAGGCGAAAAACCCCAACGGTGACAGCGCCGATTGTGTGCCGCGTACCTGCACCAACGGTTGTCCCGTGTCGATGGTCACCGGCGAGGAACTGCTGACCCTGACCGATGCCATGCTCGATGGCGTGCTGCCGTTTGAGTTCACGCGGTTGTATCGCAGCAGTGCCGCCGAGATCGATGTCGGGCTGGGGTTTGGCTGGAGTCATTCGCTGGCGCATCGGCTGGAATTTTTCGCTGATGAGGTTGTTTGGGTCGATCACGAAAACCGGCGTACATGGTTTCCGTTGCCGAGCGTTGAACGACCGGCGATTCACAACAGCCTATCGCGGGCGGCGATTTTTCTGGGCGATGAGCCGGAAGAGCTGATCCTCGCACTGGCCGGGGAAACGGCGCGGTTTTATCACTTTCGCGCAGGACGGCTGACGGCGATCAGCGATGCCTATGGCAATCGTCTGACGGTGCAGCGCGATCGCTCTGACCGGGTGCAGCGCCTGGACAACGGCGCCGGGCGTTCGCTGCTGTTGCGCTATGACCGCGCGCAGTTGGTTGGTGTGGATTACCAGGTGTTTCGCGAAGGTGCCTGGAGCACCGAACAGGCGCTGGTCAGTTACCGCTACGACGCTTACCAGCATCTGATCGAAGCGACCAACGCCGTCGGTGACAGCGAGCGTTACGACTACGACGACGCCCACGTGATTCTGCAGCGGCAACTGGCTGGGGGCGCGAGTTTCTTCTGGGAGTGGGAACGTTCGGGCAAGGCTTCTCGCTGTGTCAGGCATTGGGCCTCGTTTTCGCAGATGGACACGCGCTACGTCTGGAACGACGACGGCAGTGTCGCGGTGCATTACGTCGATGGCACCGAAGAAACGTACGTCCACGACGAGCGTGCGCGGCTGGTGCGTAAAGTCTCGGCGGATGGTGGCGAGCAGCTCAAGGCCTATGACTCCTCGGGGCGCTTGATCGCCGAGCAGGATGCCTTAGGCGCCGTCACCGAATATCGCTACAACGAGGTCGGACGGCTGATTGCGCTGATTCCTCCGGATGACGCGCCCACGTCCTACGAGTATCGCAACGGTTTCTTGCATCGGCGTTCGCGCGGCGATGCGGTGTGGATCTATCGGCGCAATGCCGAAGGCGATGTCACCGAAGCGGTCGACCCCGATGGTCAGGTCACCCATTACTACTACGACACCCGGGGCCAGGTGCTGTCGATCCGTTATCCGGACAGCAGCCGCCATCGCTTGGTCTGGAACAACCTCGGCCAGTTGACCGAGGAAACCCTGCCCGACGGTGGCGTGCGGCGTTTTTCCTACGATGCACTGGGGCGCCGGACCACAACCGCAGACGAACACGGTGCGGTCACCCGCCAGCATTGGGACGCCGTTGGCCGACTGATTCAGACGACTTTTCCTACCGGCAGCACTCGCGCCTACAGCTACGGCGCCTACGGTCAGGTCACTGCCGAGCGCGATGAACTCGGGCGCATCACCCGTTATGAGTATGACGACGACCTGCACCTGGTTTCGCGGCGAATCAACCCCGACGGCACACGGGTGCAGTACCGCTACGACCATGCGCAACTGCTGCTCACCGAGATCGAAAACGAGTCCGGGGAAAAATACCGGCTCGATTACACGCCGACCGGGCTGATTCGCCAGGAAAGCGGTTTTGATGGCCGGCGCACGGCGTATGCCTATGACCTCAACGGCCATCTGCTGGAGAAAACCGAGTTCGGCGATGACGGCTCTTGTCTGCTCACCGCTTATGAGCGCGATGCCGCTGGCCGGCTGTTAGTCAAAACCCTGCCCGATGGGATCAAGGTCACCTACCAATACGATCGCCTCGGCCGACTGGTCAGCGTCGACGATGGCCAGAACCATCCGCTCGCCTTCGAGTACGACCGCCAGGACCGGCTGATCACCGAGCATCAGGGCTGGGGCACTCTGCGTTACCGCTACGACGCCTGCGGTCAGCTCAAGCGCCTACGTCTACCGGACAACAGCGTGCTCGATTACCGCCACGCCAAGGGCGGCGCGCTGACCGACATCGACCTCAACGGCACGCCGCTGACCCGTCACGTCTATCAGTCCGGACGTGAACGGCAACGCCAGCAGGGCCTGCTGCTCAGCGAATATACCTACGACGACCAGGGACGATTACTCGCCCACGCCGTAGGCCATCAGCGCGATGCGTTGTATCGCCGCGATTATGCCTACAACGCCAACGGCAATCTCGCGCACATTGCCGACAGCCGCCACGGCCAGCGCACCTACGGCTACGACGCCCTTGACCGCCTCATCCGCGTACGTCACTCACGGGACGAACTGCCGGAATCCTTCGCCCACGACCCGGCCGGCAACCTGCTGATGCAGGACCGCCCCGGCCCGAGTCAGATCAAAGGCAACCGCCTGCTGATGCAGGGCGACCGCCACTATGACTACGACGCCTTCGGCAACCTGATCCGCGAACGTCGCGGCCGCGCGCAAACTCTCGTCACTGCATACCGCTACGACAGCCAGCACCGCCTGATCGGCCTGACCCGCCCCGACGGCCAGACCGCGACTTACGCCTACGACGCTTTCGGCCGACGCATCCGCAAAACCGTCGGCGACGACACCACCGAGTTCTTCTGGCAAGGCGACCATCTCGTCGCCGAAAGCAGCGAACGCGAATACCGCAGCTACGTCTACGAACCCGGCACCTTCCGCCCGCTCGCGCTGCTCGACGGCAAAGGCCCGAAAAAGGCCTGCCCGTTCTACTACCAACTCGATCATCTCGGCACCCCGCAGGAACTCACCGACTACAGCGGCGACATCGTCTGGTCCGCGCAATACGACGCCTACGGCAAAGTCGCCGCCCTGACCCTGGCCGGCGAGGACTACCTCAACCAGCCGTTGCGCTTTCAGGGGCAGTATTTCGACGGGGAAAGCGGCCTGCATTACAACCGGCACCGGTATTACGACCCGCGGCTGGGACGATATCTGACGCCGGATCCGATCAAGTTGGCGGGTGGGCTGAATCAGTACCAGTACGTGCCGAATCCGACGGGGTGGGTGGATCCTTTGGGGTTGAGCTCTAACTGCCCGCCGCCGAATAAGCCGGGGTGTGAGGTGCCGGGTGGAATTGCTGGGGCTAAGGTTGATGAGGGGGAGCCCGCCCTGCCGGAGATGTCGGCGCAGGAACGGCGAGCGAGGATTGATGACTTGGCGGAGGCAAATGCTTTTAGGCGTTTGGATGAAATGGAGAAAGCCACACCAGGCGCACACTTCGTAGAAAAACATGGCAAACAAACCACATTGGCCTCTCAGCAAGAACGTTCAGTGACGGGAAGAAATCCATCGACCGGAGTCATAGAGCTTTACACCAACGGAAGGCGAGCAGGGCAGCCAAAAATTCCCAGTGCAGCCACTCACTTTTTTAGTAATCGAGACCAACTGAACGCCATACATCGTGCCCAGCTTATTTTTAGGCGGAACGGACAAATCGCGTCGAAGGAGCCAATGAATATGGGCAAAATTGTAGGTGAAGGATACAAGAGGGGGGGAGTCATTTACGGACAGCAAACACATGCGGTAGTAATTCTTGATAGAGCCGGCAAGCCGATAACCTCTTATACGGAATTTATGAAATGAAACGTAAACCTGAGTATTTTGTTTTGCGTGGTCTGCTGTTTCTATTTGATATAGAAAATACTGACGACGACGCTCGTGAAAAAATCATTGTTTCAAAGAACGTGAATGATAATAAGGAGCTTGCCGAGCTATTCGATATTCTTATGAAGCCTGAGTTTCTCTCCTATAGCGTTGAAGAGCGCGAGTGGTGTGTTGAAACGTTGAAACACTATTTGGACGTCGATGATGACTTTGATGCGGTATTCACGAAAATCACCACCTATTTCGATGATGATGTAGAGGATCAACGGCAGTTTATGCAGGTTTTGTTGAGTTGTTTATTGAGGTATCAAATCGAAGATCTAAAGGTTGACCCAGTAAAAAAATTTGATTGAGCTGCCTCTTCGCGCGGCCTGAGGGTTTGGCAGCTTTCAGGAATCAGCATTGGCCAATTAGCTGCGATTGGCGCAGGTCGGGCGCGGTAAGACTATCAATCACATGCACGCTATATCCCGGAACATTCTTCGCATGATGCTTCGCCTGGGAAGCCATTTCCGCAAGCTGACTTGCATCTAGTTGTGCGCAGGCTTCGGGGTGCAGATGTACGACGCCAATGGATAGCGACAACAACGGAAACTCCTGCCGCACCCCTTGGCGATTCGGCGCAATAAAGCATCCCGCCTCAAGGTGTTCGGGCCGGTAGAAACGGCGGCATTGGCTTTGAAAGTCGTCGAGCAACTGGTTGAGGCGTTTGCGCCAGTCTTCCGGGCCTAGGACGAGGAGGAAGTCATCGCCGCCGATGTGGCCGACGAAATCGCGACTCGGGTCTACCCGTTCATTCAGGCATTGCGCCAGACACAGCAACACTTCGTCACCACGCCCGTAACCGTAGATATCGTTAAAGGGTTTGAAGCTGTCGATGTCAACGTAGCAAATGACCGACTCGCGCCCTTGCTGCAGCAACCGCGTCAGGCACTGCTGAATCGGCACATTACCCGGCAGCAAAGTCAGAGGGTTTGCATAACGAGCCTGCTGGATCTTCAGCTCGGTGATCAGTTTAAGCACGTCGATCACCCGGCCAAGACCCAGGTAGCCGCCGTTAAGAGTAATGATGAAGTCCTCTTCGATGCGCTGGCGGGCGCGGCTGGTGATCAGGCGGCTGACCTGTTGCAGCGACTGACTCATTTCCACGGCGAGGAAATCATCGTTCATCAGACGGCTGATCGGTTTGCGTGCGAACAGGTCGGTGGCGAAGGGTTTGAGCAGGGCATCCGACAACGAGTGGCGGTGGACGATGCCGCAGGGTTGGCCTTGTTCGTCGAGTACTGCCAGTGAGTTGAGGTTGGCCTGGCGGCGAAAGGCTTCGAGCACGGTGGCGGTCGGTGTGTCGCGGGGTACGGCTGGCTGGTCGTTGAGCAGGGCACTTAGGTCGCTGCCTTCGTCGTTCAGCGCAACGCTGCTGCTGTCGTGTTTGGGCATCAAGGCGCGGGCATCGCGGGGCGGGTGTTCCTGAGGGCGACCGAGCAAGTAACCCTGCACCAGATCGACGCCCATTTCAGTCAGCACCGCGAGTTCTTCCGGCAGTTCGATACCTTCGGCGATGACTTGCGCGCGCGAGGCTTTGGCGATTTGCAGGATCGAGCCGACAAACTCGCGCTTCAGCGCATCCTGATGAATGCCGTCGATGAAGTGTCGGTCGATCTTCACGTAGTCCGGGCGCAGTTCTGACCATAACCGCAGGCTCGAATAACCGGCCCCCAGATCATCCAGCGCAATGGAAAAACCCATCGCTCGATAGTGATGCAAGGCGGTTTGCAGCAACTGAAAATCGTCGATCGGTGTTTGTTCAGTCAGTTCGATGACCACCTGACTCGGCGGAATGCCGAAATCCTGCAGCAACTGCAACGTGCGCCCCGGTTGGTGCGCGGCTTCAAGCAAGGATTCCGGCGAGACGTTGAGAAACAGTTTGCCCGGCAGTTGCTGCTCGTTAAAGCGGCGACAAGCGCTCTGACGGCAGGCGATTTCCAGTTCGCTCAAACGCCCGGCCTGACGCGCCACGGCGAACAGCGCGATCGGCGAGTGAAGAGGGCTGTTGGAAGGGCCGCGCGTGAGGGCTTCATAGCCGAGAATGCGCCGTTCGGAGAGAGAGATGATTGGTTGGAACAGGCTGTGTAAACCGCTTTGAGTCAGGATCGAGCTCAAGGCACTCAGCTGTTCGGTCGTGGTCATGGCAATCTCTGGCAATAAAAAAAGGACTGGGAGCGTTCTCAATGAAGAGAGTGGCTCCCAGTCCTTTATTGCACGACAGAATGATGACTGTTTGATGACGATCCGGGGATCGTCAGCACTAAATTGCCATCATCTTACTTCTTGGCCACCTGATTACTCAGCTTCAGGTAATCCAGCAGCACGCGCCCGGTTTCGCTCAGGTAGGCATCGTCTTCTGGTTTGACCTTGTCCGGGTCGGCAGCCGCGAGGGCGTCTTCGTCTTCTTTCTTCAGCTCTTTAAGCGGCTCTTCGCCTTTGGCTTTGCGACGGATGTTTTCCATCGTCAGTTGCTTGGCGTCGATGTCGTTGTGCTGGGCACGGCGCTCGGCTTCGTTGAGGCTGACGGTTTTTTCTTCCATCAGTTTCTGCGCCAGAGCCAGCTTGTCACGGATGAACACGAACTCGGCATCCTTGGCGGTGCGCGTGTCATGCTCGGACTTGAGCTGAGCCAGGAACGGCTTGAACGGATCGGCTGCCGGTTTGATTGCCGCGCGGATGGTGTCCCATGGCATGGCTTCCGGCAGTGCGCTCTCGCCGATTTCCTTGGTGTCGATCAGCGACGGATAGTCGATGTCCGGCAGCACGCCCTGATGCTGGGTGCTCTGCCCGGAGACACGGTAGAACTTGGCCAGGGTCAGTTTCAGTTCGCCATGGTTGAGCGGCTGAATGGTCTGCACCGTGCCTTTACCGAAGGTCTGGCCACCGATGATCAACGCGCGGTGATAGTCCTGCATGGCGCCGGCGAAAATCTCCGAAGCCGAGGCGGACAAGCGGTTGACCAAGAGTGCCATCGGACCTTTATAGAACGCGCCCGGGTTTTCGTCTTCGAGTACGTCGACACGGCCATCGGCATTACGCACGAGTACGGTCGGGCCTTTGTCGATGAACAGACTGGTCAGCTCGGTGGCTTCCTGCAGGGAACCGCCGCCATTGTTGCGCAGGTCGATGACCACGCCGTCGACTTTGTCTTTCTGCAACTCGGTGAGCAGTTTCTTGACGTCACGGGTGGTGCTCTTGTAGTCCGGATCACCGGCACGGAACGCCTTGAAGTCGAGGTAGAAGGCTGGAATCTCGATCACACCGAGTTTGTAGTCCTTGCCGTCCTGTTTCAGGTTGAGCACGGACTTCTTCACGGCCTGGTCTTCGAGCTTCACCGCTTCACGGGTGATCGGCACGATCTTGGTGGTCTGGTCATTCGGCGCATTGCTCGCCGGAATCACTTCCAGACGCACCACGGTGCCTTTCGGGCCACGGATCAGTTTGACCACTTCGTCCAGACGCCAGCCGACCACGTCGACCATTTCCTTGTTGCCTTGGGCAACGCCGATGATCTTGTCAGCCGGTGCAACTTGCTTGGTCTTGTCGGCCGGGCCTGCCGGCACCAGACGCACGACTTTCACCTGGTCGTTGTCGCTCTGCAACACGGCACCGATGCCCTCAAGGGACAGGCTCATGTTGATGTCGAAGTTTTCCGCGTTATCCGGCGACAGATAGTTGGTGTGCGGATCGTAAGACATGGCGAAGGTGTTGATGTACGCCTGGAAGATGTCTTCCGGACGGGTCTGGTCCAGGCGCGCCAACTGGTTCTTGTAGCGCTTGGTCAGGGTTTCCTGGATCTGCTTCGGCTCTTTGCCGGCGATCTTCATCCGCAGCACTTCGTCCTTGACGCGTTTGCGCCACAGGTCGTCGAGTTCAGCGGTGGATTTGAGCCAAGGTGCATCCTTGCGATCGATCAGCAAGGTCTCCTTGGTGGTGAAGTCCATCTTGTCGACGCCTTTGTTCAGCTCGGCAAGGGCGAAGTCCAGACGCGACTTGACGCGGTCCAGATAGCGCTTGTAGATGGTGAACCCGGCGTTGAGGTCGCCGCTTTTGAGGAAGTCGTCGAACTGGGTCTTCCACTTGTCGAATTCGCTGATGTCGCTGGCCATGAAGTAGCTGCGCGACGGATCCAGCAGCTTGAGGTAGCTGTCGTAGATGATCACCGAGCGCGCATCGTCGAGCGGCGGCTTGCTGTAGTGGTGACGCTTGAGCAACTCGACGACGTTCAGGCTGGCGATGACTTCATCGCGATCAGGCTGCAATTTGTCCCAGCTGTTGGCTGCGAATGTATTGCCCGACACCGGCAACAAACCGATACCGATGAAAAGAGCGAGGGCGGTGCTGGGGAGCAAATGCTTCATGCTGATTCGACGCGGGGACAATTGATAACGCATATTAGGCCGTCTTTGAAGTCGCCGGTTCTACGAGAGCCGGTCGCATAATGCAAAAAGCCCGGCGCTACAGCTTCGGGCTCAGTCCAGACTCACTATGGAGGCACTGTGAAGGCATTGCAAGGCGTTGACGGTCAAGTGGCATGGGTTGAAGAGCCGAGTCCTACGTGCGATGTAGGACAAGTCCGCATTCGAGTGGCAGCAGCGGGCCTCAATCGCGCCGATTTATTACAGAAAGCAGGGCTCTATCCGCCACCACCAGGGGCCAGCCAGGTACTCGGTCTTGAGTGCTCCGGGGTGATCAGCGAGGTCGGCGCGGGCAGTGCCTGGCAGGTCGGCGATCGGGTTTGCGCCTTGCTGGCCGGGGGCGGCATGGCCGAAGAGGTGGTCGTCGACGGGCGGCACGTGCTGCCGGTTCCCGAAGGCGTCTCGCTGATTGAGGCCGCGGCATTGCCCGAGGTTTATGCAACAGTCTGGCTGAATGTGTTTCAACTTGCGGCGCTCACACCGGGTGAGAAAATTCTCTTGCACGCCGGCGCAAGTGGAATCGGTTCAGCCGCCATTCAGTTGTGCAAGGCGTTTGGCAATCCCTGCTGGGTCAGCGTCGGTTCGGCCGAGCGTCTGGCTTATTGCGAGGCGCTGGGCGCGCAGGGCGGAGTGGTGCGCACCGATGATCTGGAGAGCCTGCGTGATTTCGGACCGTTCAATGTCATTCTCGACCCGGTCGGCGGTAGTTATTCGGCGTTGAACCTCAAGCTGATGGCGCTGGATGGGCGTTGGGTGTTGATCGGTTTGATGGGCGGCCGTGAGGCGAATCTGGATCTGGCGCAGGTATTGGCCAAGCGTGTGCAGTTGCTCGGCTCGACGTTGCGTAGTCGTGACGATCAGTTCAAGGCGGATCTGTTGAGTGATCTGGGCCAGCAGGTGTGGCCGCTGTTTGCTGAGGGGCGATTGAGTCCACGGTTGGCCAAGGCGTTCCCGGTGAAGGATGCTGAAGCGGCTTTTGCCGAGTTGGCGAGTAATACCGTTTCTGGAAAATTGGTATTGGTGATTGACGAAAGTCTGAGCTGATTTGTAGGAGAAGCCCCTCACCCTAACCCTCTCCCAAAGGGAGAGGGGACTGACCGGTTTGTTCTGCCGGGCTACATCGACCTGATGCATCGGGTCGAACTCAGGTTTGGGATGTCAGCCTGTCTGCAATTGCAGATTAAATCTTTGTCATTTCCAGAGGTGGATCGGCCAGCCGGATTTTTCGGCGTGCTCAAGCAGCACCGGGTCCGGGTTGACCACATGCGGAAAGTCCACCTTCAGTAACAGCGGCAAATCATTGCGCGAGTCGGAATAGAAGCTCGCACCCTCCAGGTTCTCTTCTTCAGCATCCAGCCATTCCAGCAAACGGGTGATCTTGCCTTCGCGGTAGGTCAGGGTGCCAACGGTGTGGCCGCTGTAAACACCATGCGCGACTTCCAGTTCGATGCCGAGAATTTCATCGATGCCCAGTCGATCGGCAATCGGTTTGACCAAGTGCGTGCCTGACGCCGAGATCACCAGAATGCGATCGCCGGCCTTGCGATGGGCGGCGATGGTCTTGGTGGCATCGCTGAAGATGATCGGTTCAATGAAGTCTTCCACCCACGGGCCTACCAGATGTTCGACTTCTTCCGGCGTGCGGCCGATCAGCGGTTCGAGGCTGAATTCCATGTAGTCTTCCATGCGCAATTTGCCATGGCTGTAGGCGTCCATCAGCTCGTTGTTCTTGCGCATGAACGACTCGGGATCGACCCAGCCCAAGCGCCCCATCTGCTCGCTCCAGAGGGTGGCGCAGTCGCCGTGGATCAACGTTTCGTCCAGATCAAAAATTGCCAAAGCCATCGGTTCTCTCCGAGAACAGCTGCGAGCTACAAGCGTCGAGCTGCAAGAATTGAAATCAGTTACGCCGCAGTCTACAACTTGAAGCTTGTAGCTCGAAGCTTGCAGCTGCTTTTAAGCTACTTCACACAGGGCCGTCGGATCGATGGAAAGCGCCAGACGCTGACCGTCGGGATGAAGATCGGCCGCCGAGCGGTTGAGCACATCCACCACCAGTTCCACGCCGCGGGCTTCGATGCGATAGCGGATCACGTTGCCAAGCAGGCTGTGGCTGCGGATCTGCGCGTCGAGTTCGCCGTTAAGGCTCAGTTCGATGGCTTCCGGGCGAATGGCGATGCGGTGGTTGATCGGGCGCTGCAGCAGCTTCGAGGCGTCGTCGGCATCGAGCAGGTTGTAGTTGCCGATGAAGCCGGCGGCAAATACATCGACGGGGGCGGTGTAGAGGGTTTCGGCATCGCCGCTTTGTACGATTTTTCCCTGATTCATCAGGAAAATCCGATCAGACATGGTCAGCGCTTCTTCCTGATCGTGGGTGACGAAAATCGTCGTCAGGCCGAGTTCGCGCTGAATCTGGCGAATCTGTTCACGCAGGTGTTTACGAATCCGTGCATCGAGGGCCGACAGCGGCTCATCCAGCAGCAGCAAGCGCGGACGCGTGACCAGCGAACGGGCGAGGGCCACGCGCTGACATTGGCCACCGGACAGTTGATGCGGATAGCGGCTGGTGAAGTCGTTCAGTTCAACCAGTTTCAGCACCTCGGAAACGCGTTTATGACTGTCATCGGCGTTGACCTTCTGCATGCGCAAACCGAAGGCAACGTTCTGCTCGACGGTCATGTTGGGGAACAGCGCGTAGCTCTGGAACACCATGCCGATCCCGCGTTTCTGCGGACTCAACGGCACGATATCGACGCCATCGAGCAGGATCTTGCCGCCATCCACCGGCGTCAGTCCGGCGATGCAACGCAGCAGGGTCGACTTGCCGCAGCCGGACGGGCCGAGCAGGGTGACGAACTCGCCTTTGTTGATCTCGCAGTTGATGTCGCTGAACACGGTCGTGCCCGCGTAATTTTTTTGCAGGTGTTGGACGCTGACATAGCTCATTCGCTTTTGTCCTTGTTCAAGATGTTGGCGATCCAGGTCAGGACCAGCACGAAAAAGAAATACGAAATGACCAGCGCGCTGGTGAAGTGGCCGCTGCTGTTGCGCATGTTGTTCAGGTACACCTGCAGGGTTTCGTAGCGGGTGCCGACGAGGATGTTGGCAAACACGAACTCACCAAACAGGAACGAGAACGACAGCAGCAAGGCGACCATCAGGCCTTTGCGCAGGTTCGGCAGCACCACCAGAAACGCCGCCTGAAAGGTGCTGGCGCCGAGCAGTTGCGCGGCGTCCATCAGGTCGCGCAGGTTGATCGCCTGCAGGTTGTTGGTGATTGCCCGGTACATGAACGGCAACGCCACGGTGAAGTAGCAACCGATCAGGATCCACGGCGTGCCAACCATCGCCATCGGCCCGGAACCGTAAAGCTGCAACAGACCCACCGACGACACCACTGGCGGCACCGCGAAGGGCAGCAGGATGAGGATGTTCATCAGCGCATCGAGTTTCGGGAAGTGGTAATGCACGACGAACAGCAGCGGCAGGATCAGCACCACCGACAGTACCAGCGCACCGACGCACACCAGCAATGACTGACCGAAGGCGTGCAGGAAACGCGGATCGCTCCACAACTGGATGTACCACTTGAAGGTGAAACCGCTGGGCAGAATAGTCGCCGACCAACTGCTGGCGATCGAGTAGACCAGCGTGCCCGCCAGCGGCAGCAAGAGGATCGCGAACAACAGATAAACCACGACGCGGTGGTAGAGGCCGGCCGGGCCGGATTCAGCGCGAGACATGGTAGCTCCTCTTCAACAGCAGTTGATGCACGACGGTGACGATGGTCATCAGCGCCACCAGCACCACGGCCAGAGCACTGGCCAGATTCGGATCGAGGGAAATGTCGCCGGAGACCATCGCTGCAATACGGATCGGCAGGACGTTGAAGTTGCCCGTCGTCAGCGCATACACCGTGGCGTAGGCGCCGAGGGCGTTGGCCAGCAGGATCACGAATGTACCGAGCAACGCCGGGGTCAGCACCGGCAAACCGATGTGTCGCCAGAACTGCCAGCCGTTGGCGCCGAGCAACGCGGCCGACTCGCGCCAGTCTTCACGCAAGGCGTCGAAGGCGGGATAGAGCAGCAGCACACCAAGCGGAATCTGGAAGTAGGTGTAAAGGATGATCAGGCCGGTTTTCGAGTACAGGTTAAAGTCCTGAATGATCCCCGACTGCTTGAGCATGATGGTGATGCTGCCGTTGAAACCGAGCAGGATGATGAACGCGAAGGCCAAGGGTACGCCGGAAAAATTGCTGGTCATGTTGGCGAAGGCATTCACGAAATTGCGCAGTTTCGAATCGACCCGGCGCAGGGAATACGCACCGATTACGGCAATGATGATGCCGAACACGCTCGACCAGAAACTGATTTCCAGACTGTACTGGATCGCCTGTAGATAGAACTTCGAACTGAAGATCTTGGTGAAGTTTTCGATGCCCCAACCGAACTCTTCCGATTGCAGGCTGTTGATCATCACCCAGACCAGCGGGGCGATTTCGAAGACGATAAAGAACAGCGCGAAGGGCACCAGGCACAACGCCGCCAGCCATTTGCCGCGAGTCATGGCATTCACTTGAGCAGCTCCCGGCACACAGGTTTGTCGTGGGGCACGCCGAGCAGTTCGCAGACGGTGCCGCAGATTTCCGTTTGCTTCGGCGCGGCATCAGCGCTGAAGCTGAAGGCATCGCCGAGGACGAAAAGCGGCACTTGGCGTTCTTCCGGCAGCAGGCCGTTGTGCGAGCGGTCGTTGTTCATGCCGTGGTCGGCGGTCACCAGCACTTGATAACCAGCGTCGAGCCAGCTCTGCAAATAGTCGGCGAGGATGATGTCGGCCGAGCGCGCACTGTTGCGGTATTGCGAACTGTCGAGGCCGTGTTTGTGCCCGGCGTCGTCGATGTTCATCGGGTGGATCAGCAGGAAGTTCGGATCGTGGCGCAGGCGCAGGTTTTCCGCGTCGGCGAACAGGTGCGAATCCGGATAGTGATCGTTCCAGTAGAAATGCCCGTGCTGGATCGGCAGCGACAGATTGTCGGTGTGCCGGTCGCGGGCAGCCACGAACGGTGAGCGGTTGTACAACTCGCTGACCCAGTGATACGCCGCTGCTGCGGTTTTCAGACCGGCATCGCGGGCGTAGTGATAAATGCTGCGCTGGTTGGACAGGCGCGAGACGTTGTTGTGGACGATGCCGCTGTCGATCGGCGGTACGCCGGTGAGGATGCATTCATAAAGCGGTCGGGACAGGGCCGGCAGTTCGCACTCCAACTGGTAGAGCGCGGCGCGTCCTGCGCCAACATAAGCCTGCAGATGCCCCATGGCGTGACGCGCGACCTCGTGGTTGAGGCCATCGAGCACGACAAGGATGACGTTGTGCTTCATAGGGGCAAAAACTCCGCGAAATTCAAATATTCCGAAATCAACTCAATCCCCTTGTGGGAGCGAGCCTGCTCGCGAAAGCGTCGTGTCAGTCACATCATTGTTGAATGACACACCGCATTCGCGAGCAGGCTCGCTCCCACATTTGGAACTCCAGCGGATCCCGAAGAGGGATCTACAGGCTTACTTCATCTCTACGATGACTTCCTCGTTCCACTGCTGTGGCAGGGCCTTGGAAGTCTTTTCCCACGCATCGGCGTCTTTGATCGGAGTGACCTTTTTGTACTGCTCGTTCGGCAGCAGCTTGGCCTTCACGTCTTCCGGCAGTTGCAGGTGTTCGGCGCGGATCGGGCGGGCGTTGCCGCGGGCGAGGTTGGTCTGGCCGGCATCGCTGAAGATGTATTCGCGGGTCAGCTTGGCGGCGTTCGGGTTTTTCGCGTATTTGTTGATGATCGTGGTGTAGCCGGAAATCACCGAACCGTCGGACGGGATCAGCACCACGTAATCATCCGGGTTGGCCATCTTGGCTTTGTAGCTGAGGCCGTTGAAGTCCCAGACCACGCCGACTTCGATCTCGCCTTTTTCCATGGTGGCGATGGTCGGGTTGGCCATCGACAGGCGACCTTGCTTGGCGATGTCGGCGAACAGCAGCAGGGCCGGCTTGATGTTTTTCTCGTCGCCACCGTTGGCCAGGGCTGCGGCCAGTACGCCGTTGGCGGCTTGGGCGGCGGTGCTCACGTCACCGATGGAAACCTTGTATTTGCCGCCCTTGAGGTCAGCCCATTTGGTCGGTACTTCGGAGCCGTGCAGGAGTTTTTTGTTGACGATGAAGGCGATGGTGCCGGTGTAGGCCAGTGCCCAGTTGCCGTCCTTGTCCTTGGCCCAGTCCGGGACTTGATCCCAGGTGCTTGGCTTGTACGGTTGCACCACGCCTTGCTTGACCGCGATCGGGCCGAACGCGGCACCGACGTCGCCGATGTCGGCGCTGGCATTGTCTTTCTCGGCGGCGAACTTGGCGATTTCCTGGGCGGAACTCATGTCGGTATCGATGTGTTTCAGGCCGTAGGTCTTGGCCAGGTCTTCCCAGGTGCCTTTCCAGTTGGCCCAGTCATCGGGCATGCCGACGCTGTTGACGGCGCCTTCCGCTTTCGCAGCGGCTTCGAGGGTTTTCAGATCGGTGCCGGCCGCCATGGCGGAGGTGCACATTGCAATGGTCGAGCCTAACAGTGTTGCCAGGAAAAGCTGTTTCATTCCGAAGCTCCTTGGTCGTGTTCAACGCTGCGTTTGCGGTGTGTGTTGGTCTAGGTCAGCAATACCTGAGCCAATCTAAGGGGGCTGGATGACACTTTGATGTCTGCTGGCCGTCGGCAGGCGTTTTTTCTGCCCGGTATCGGCGGGTCCCAGATAAGCGTAGACCATGCCCAAAGGCCCGAAGAGCAAGGGACTTGGCCGATGTATTGCAAGTCGTGAAGACGACCGTTCGGTAGTTTTGTCATCTCTCGGTCATCTGCACTGCCTAGGCTTGCATCATCAGGAAACGGCTCGATTGCCGTGCGGTTTTGCCCCGAAACAGTGCTGGTCTAGTCCAGATAGGTAACGTTGATGCGCGATGAGGCAACAAAAGCGGTGACAGCGATTGGCCAGGTGTTGCAAGAGCAACTCGACCACGGGTTGCTGGCGGCGGGCAGCAAGTTGCCGGCCGAGCGCAAGCTCAGTGAGTTGTTCGGTACGACGCGGATTACCGTGCGTGAGGCGTTGTTGCAATTGGAGGCGCAGGGGCAGATTTATCGCGAGGAGCGCCGTGGCTGGTTCGTTTCTCCGCCGCGTCTGGCCTATAACCTGATGCAGCGCAGTCACTTCCACGCGATGGTCTGTGCGCAGGGGCGGGTGCCGTCGACCGAGGTGATTTCGGCGCGGTTGCAGCCGGCGTCGGCGGCGGTTTGTGCCTGGTTGCAGTTGCCGGCGTTGTCGAGCGTGATTCAGATTTGCCGGTCACGGCGCATTGATGGGCGGTTGGTGTTGTATGTGGAGCACTATTTGAATCCGCAGTTTTTTCCGGGGATTCTTGAGTTTGATTTGAATCAGTCGATGACCGAGTTGTATGCGCGGCATTACGATTTGCACTATGGGCGGGTGCGGTTTGAGATCGTGCCTACGTCGTTGTCGGTGGATGCGGCGGCGGCTTTACGGGTGTCGGTGGGGAGTCCGGGGTTGCGGATTGCTCGGGTCAATTACGATCAGCATGAGCGGTTGATTGATTGTGATCTGGAGTTTTGGCGGCATGATGCGATTCACGTTGGGGTTGATGTTGTTTGAGCTTTGACCTTGACCTTGGCGGCCTGTGGGCCGGCCAGGTTCTTGGGGTTTTGAGTGTATATCCGTTGCTTCGGGTGCTGCCGCTGACGGTTTCGCTCTTACAGCGACTCACTTTTCCAGACGCCGAAAAGTAAGCAAAAGGCTGGGCCCCGGCGTTCGGCCCGCTCGCTGGAGCTCGGGGTTCCTTCGTTCCGGGATCGATCCGGGGGCATCGCTTCCGGTTTGCTTCGCTGCACCTACTTTCGATGTGTTCGACTTCGTCGAACGGCGCTGCGCGCCCACCCCCGGATAGACCCCTCCACTCAGCCTGCCGAAGGGGCCGGCACGACAAGATCAAGAGCGGTACTCGAGCTTGCGCTCATTGTGTTGAGTGGTGAGAAGCCGAAGCGATTTAGGTTTACCGGTTGGACTCAATCCCTGACTTGCCAGCGATGGCGGCCTGACAGCCGACCTGTTCCTGCGGATGTACTCAATCCCTTGTAGGAGTGAGCCTGCTCGCGATGGCGGCCTGACAGCTGCCCCATTTCTGGCAGGCTGCACACGGTCCAAATGTGGGAGCGAGCCTGCTCGCGAAAGCGCCCCCACAGTCACCTCATTCCTACTTGCCCGCGCCCGCATTGGCATACAGATAATCCGTCGCCAACGAGGCCAATGTTCTCACGCCTACCACCAGCGCCGACTCATCGACAAAGAACCCCGGATTATGATTCGGCGCGGCCTTGCTCATGTCTTGATCACGCGGTGTCACGCCGAGAAACACAAACAATCCCGGCACTTCCTTGGCATAGAACGAAAAGTCTTCCGCGCCACCCACCAGCGGTGCATTCACCACATCGTCCTTGGCCGCCCACTTCAGCGTCGGCAGCATTTTTTCTGTCAGCGCCGGGTTGTTGATGGTCGGATCGTATTTTTCGATGATGGTCACGTCTGCTTTTGCACCGCCGCTTTCGGCGATTTTTTCCACGGTCTGGCGTACGTCGGCGTGCAGTTTCTGGCGGATGCCGTAGTCGTAGGAGCGGATCGTGCCGGTCATGTCCACGGATTCGGGAATGATGTTGTAGCGCGTGCCGCCGTTGATGGTGCCGATGCTGACCACTGACGGATACGAGGAGATATCGGTGCGACGGCTGACTACAGTTTGCAGGCCGACGATGGTTTGCGCGCCGACGGTGATCGGGTCGATGCCGTCCCATGGACGGCCGGCGTGGGTCTGTTTGCCGAGGATTTTGATGCGCAGGTCGTCGGAGCTGGCGAGGGTGGCGCCTGGGCGGTAGGCGATCTGGCCGGCGGGGACGCCGGCCCAGACGTGCAGGCCGAAGACCGCGTCGGGCTTTGGCGATTTCATCACGCCTTCCTCGACCATCATTTTCGCGCCCCAGGTGTTTTTGCCGTCGGGGATGAAGTCGCTTGGGCCTTCTTCAGCGGGCTGGAAGTAGAACACCACGGTGCCGGGTAATGTGTCGCGCATGCCCGTGAGAATTTTCGCTGTGCTCAGCAGGATGGCGGTGTGCGCATCGTGGCCGCAGGCGTGCATGACGTCGACTTCTTTGTCGAGGTAGGTGCCTTTGGCTTTTGAGGCGAACGGCAGGTCGGAGACTTCCTTGACCGGCAGCGCGTCCATGTCGGCGCGCAGGGCCACGGTCGGGCCGGGCAGGGCGCCTTTGAGGACGGCGACCACGCCGGTGCGGGCGACGCCGGTTTTCACTTCGAGGCCCATGGCTTTGAGTTGTTTGGCGACCAACTCAGCGGTGCGTTTTTCCGTGTTACCGAGTTCCGGGTGAGCGTGGATGTCGCGGCGGGTTTCCAGCAATTCCGGTTCGAGTTTTTGCGCCTCTTCGGCGATCGTTGTGCGGGTGCTTTCCAACGTCGCGGCGCCAGCGTGGCTGGCGAACAGGCTGAGCAGAACGGCTTGGGCAATGCGCGTCAGTTGCATCGGTTACTCCTTGATTATTGTTGTCGGGCTTCCCTGCCTGTGACTGCAACCGCGCGCCTGAGTGCTATTCCTTCGGCTGACCGCCACCGGCAGTGATTACTTGCACGCTCATGCGCGGCGTCGCCAGATCGAGCCCGGCTTCGTCGAGGTGGCGTTTGAGCGACAGGTTGAAGGCTCGGGACACTTCCCATTGTTTGATCGGTGCGGTCTTGAATCGCGCGCGCAGAATCGCGCTGCCGGATTCGAAGCTCTCGACACCCTGAATCTCCAGCGGCGACCAGATGTTGCGCCGCTGCAATGGATCGGTGCGCATCTTCTGGCCGACTTCACGCATCAGTTTGATCGCGTCGTCGATTTCCATGTTGTACGGCACCGCCACGCGGAAGATCGCGTAGCCGAACTCCCGTGAGTAGTTCTTGATGCTTTTGATTTCGCTGAACGGGATGGTGTGGACGATGCCGTCGATGTCGCGCAGGCGCACGGTGCGGATGGTCAGGCCTTCGACGGTGCCGAGGTGGCCGCCGACGTCGACGTAGTCATCGATGGCCAGCGAGTCTTCGATGATGATGAACAGGCCGGTGATCAAGTCCGCGACCAGCGACTGCGCACCGAAACCGATGGCCAGACCGATCACGCCGGCACCGGCCAGCAGAGGCGTGACGTTCATGCCCATGTTCGCCAGGGCGACGATCAGCGCGATGATGAAGATCGCTACGAACAGCACGTTACGGATCAGCGGCATCATCGTTTGCGCGCGGGCATTCGCCAGACCTTTGCGCGAGCGGGTGAGGGCGTGGTGCACGGCGGTGTCGGCGAGGATCCAGATCAGCCAGGAGAAAATCAGCGTGCCGATCAGGCTGAACAGTTTGACGCTGACGTCATGCCCTTCGCCCTCGGCGAAACCGATCAGCGACTGGCCCCAGACGCGCAGGCCGAGTTCGATGAAGACCAGCCAGACCACCAGGTGCGCGAGGGTGTAGAAGAAGTTTTTCAGGCGTTCGGAGTACAGCGCGTGGCGTTTCGGCCCGCGTTGCGGTTTCAGTGAGTGGCGGCGCACGAGGCCGTTGATCACCATGCACATCACTAGCAGCACGGTGCAGATCAGCGATTGGCGCAAAGCGGTGCTGGTGTCGCCGGCGGAAACGAAGGTGGCGAACAGCGAGATGCCGACCAGCACCAGCGCCGGCACGTACCAGAAGGTGCCGAGGATTTCGATGGTGTCGCTGAGCGCGCGGCGGGTCAGGCGTCGCGACAGCGGCTGGTTGCGAATCAGATGCGCAATCGGTCGGCGGAAGCGCAGGATAAACAGACCGGTCGAGAGTGCCGCGAGGACATTGGCGATAGTGGCGGCGGAGTGCGCCAGATGCACGCCCAGACTTTCGATCAGGCGTGGATCGTTCAACGCCTCGCCGAACGCGGCGAAGCTGCCGATCAGCCACAGCGGCCGGAACGCCTGATGACGCAGGATGTACAGCGCGCGATGACGGTGCGGGCCATCGAGCAGGGAAAACGCTATCACGCAGATTGCCGAGAAACAGGTACCGACCACCAGCGCATAGGCCAACACCATCGCCAGGCTTTTGCCCAGTGACGACGGCAGCGCGTAGCTCATGTAGACGGTCATCACCAACGCGATCAGCCACGGCCCGAGCTTGCGTAACGCAAAGCGCAACATGTCGAGGGCCTTGGGGTGTTGCGGCAATTCTTCGGTAAGGCCGAAGCGCATGCGCACCCGATGGCTGAGCCAGATCAGTGCGGCGGCGAGCAGGCTCCACACCGCGAGGATCATGGCGAAGCCGAAGATGATCGGCAGCCACTCGTTGGCCGGCAGCATCATCGCGCTCAGTTCGTCCTTGGCCAGGTCGAACTCGTTGCCCCAGCGGTTGAGCGGGCTGTCGGCGCCGGTAAATTGTTTTTCGAAGTTGGACAGGGTGCCGCCGATCAAGCCGAGCACGCCTTCTTCAGGGCTGGCCTGAGCCTTTTTGGTGGCGTCGCGCAGTTTCTTCAGATCGGTCAGCAACTGTGCGCGTTGCTTGTCGTTTTCCAGCGACTTGATGACTTCGTCGAGGGACTGGCCGAGCGGTTCCTGGGCTTCCGGTTGGGCTTTGTTGGTGTTGAGCAGACCGGGCAAACCGACCGCGTGGGCGGGCGCCAGCGGCAGCAGCGTCATCAGGCAGACGAAGAACAGGCTGGGCAAAGCAAAAAGACGAGCGAACACTAGGCGGTCAACCTCGCAAGGGGCGGATTCGCTGGAGTGTACGAGGCCCACTAAAGCAATGCGAGCCGGGCGCGGATTTATTCGTTGAGTTTGGCGAGGATCTTGTACACCACGGTGGCGAGGATCGTGAGCATGCCGATCCACATGGCAAACACCCCGGCGTTCTTGTCACGGAAGTTGAAACCGATCGCCAGCAGGATCATTCCGCACAGGATGGGAATGAGCATGGCGTGGAACGAAGACATCGAGATCATGGAGACTGCCTTGTCGAAATGAATGATGTAAGTCTAGGTCGGTTTCTGCCGACCGCTATTGATCTGAGTAGGAGCTGCCGAAGGCTGCGATCTTTTGATCTTAAAAACAGAATCAAAAGATCGCAGCCTTCGGCAGCTCCTACAGCGAACAAGTAGTCCCGAATGGTTACGGCAATTCGCGGCAGGCGTAAAACGCGCTCAGCACTTTGACCAGATGCGCCATGTCGTGGCTGCCACACAGTTCGCGGATCGAGTGCATGGCGAAGGTCGGCAGGCCGATATCGACAGTACGCACACCGAGGTGGCTGGCGGTGATCGGGCCGATGGTCGAGCCGCAGCCCATGTCACTGCGCACCACGAAGCTTTGCACCGGTACTTCTTCGGCCATGCACAGATGGCGGAAGAAGCCGGCGGTTTCGCTGTTGGTGGCGTAGCGCTGGTTGCTGTTGACCTTGATCACCGGGCCGGCGTTGAGTTTCGGGCCGTGGTTGGCGTCGTGCTTTTCTGCGTAGTTGGGGTGTACACCATGGGCGTTGTCGGCCGAGACCAGCAGGGATTTCTGGATGGTGCGGACGAACTCGTCACCTTCCGGCAGCAGACGGCGCAAGGTCTGTTCGAGCATCGGGCCGTCGGCACCGCAGGCCGAGCAGGAACCGACTTCTTCGTGGTCGTTGCACACCAGCACGCAGGTTTCGTCGGTTTCGGCGGTGAGCAAGGCTTGCAGGCCGGCGTAGCACGACAACAGGTTATCGAGGCGCGCACCGGCAATGAAATCGCCGTTGAGGCCGATAACCGCAGCACTTTGCGTGTCGTAGAAACTCAGCTCGTAATCGAGCACGACGTCGGCGTTCAAGCCGTGTTCGCGGGCCAGTTGATCGGTGAGCACGGCGCGGAAATCGACGCGCTCGTCACCGGCAAATTGCGCGAGGATCGGCGGTAGCTCGGTCTGCGCGTTGATCGCCCAGCCCTGATTGGCTTCACGGTTGAGGTGAATGGCCAGGTTGGGAATGATCGCGATCGGTGCCTTGAAGTCGATCAATTGGCTTTCGACTTTGCCGTCGCGGCGGAAGGTGACGCGGCCGGCCAGCGACAGATCACGGTCGAACCACGGTGCGAGCAGGGCGCCGCCGTAGACTTCAACGCCGAGTTGCCAGAAGCCCTGACGCTGCAGCTCCGGTTGCGGCTTGACCCGCAGGCACGGGCTGTCGGTGTGCGCGCCGACCAGGCGGATGCCGCCGTGCAGTGGCGAAGTGCGGCCCATTTTGATCGCGACGATCGAAGAGTCGTTACGGGTGACGTAATAGCGGCCGTTCGGCTCGGTGGTCCATGGCTCGCGCTCGTCGAGGCGCACATAACCGGCAGCCTCCAGACGCTGCACCAGACTGGCGGTGGCGTGGAACGGGGTAGGGGAGGCCTTGAGAAAGTCGATCAGGCCTTGGTTCAACTCTTCGCGCATAAGAAACTCCAGACAGCAATGGGCGGGAGTTTAACGCATCGGCCGGGGAATTGAATCTGCACCGGATCCCTGTAGGAGTGAGCCTGCTCGCGAAAGCGATTGATCAGTCAACATCAATGCTGAATGTGAAACCGCTTTCGCGAGCAGGCTCGCTCCCACAGGGGGCAGTGTGGTCTGTCAGAACGGCGCGGGACACTCGAAGCGCAGGCGTTCGCCGGTTTGCGGATGGGTGAAGCTGAGCATGCTTGCGTGCAGGCACAAACGTGGCCATGCCGCCAGCGCCTGCTCATGGGCGTAGAGCCCGTCACCAAGCAGCGGATGCCCGATCGACAGCATGTGCACACGCAACTGATGCGAGCGGCCGGTGATCGGTGTCAGCTCAACGCGACACCAGTCGCCGCAGCGCTCCAGCACACGCCAGAAGGTCAGCGCATGCTTGCCGAATTCGTGATCAACCACGTGGCGTGGTTTGGTCGGCGGATCATACCGCAGGGGCAAATCGATACTGCCACTGTCGAGTTCCGGCTGACCCCAGGCCAGTGCGGTGTAGGCCTTTTCGGTTTCGCGATCGTGAAACTGGCGCGACAGTTCGCGATGAGTGTCGGCGTCACGCGCGAGCAAAATGATGCCGGAGGTTTCCCAGTCCAAGCGATGGACGATGCGCGCTTCCGGGTAGCCGTTTTCCTGCAAACGGGTAATCAGGCAATCCTTGTTATCGTCGGCGCGACCGGGCACCGAGAGCAGCAACGTCGGCTTGTTCACCACCAGTACGGCGGCGTCCTGATGGAGGATGTGGATGTTGGACAGCGGCATTAAAACAGCCTCGTAACAAATGCCAACGGCGGTTCAGGGCCATTCCCGCATGGGATGGCCCTGAACCGCCGTCGTTCCTGCCAAATCGACTCAGCGATCAGGCAGGGTGATGTTGAGTTCCAGAATCGAGCAACTGCCCTGGCTTTCCAGTGCAACATGTACGTCGTCGTTGCCGATGTTGACGTACTTGCGGATCACGTCGACCAGTTCCTTCTGCAAGGCTGGCAGGTAATCCGGCGTGCTGCGCTGGCCGCGCTCATGCGCCACGATGATCTGTAGACGCTCTTTCGCTACCGAGGCGGTACTTGGCTTTTTGTTGGCACGAAAGAAGTCAAAAAGGTTCATTACCTACCTCCAAACAGGCGCTCGAAGAATCCCTTCTTCTCGACATCGAGGAAACGGTGGGCTTTTTCTTTGCCCAACAGGCGGTCGACGGTATCGCTGTAAGCCTGACCGGCATCGCTCTGGTCGTCGAGAATCACCGGCACGCCCTGGTTGGATGCCTTGAGCACCGCCTGGGATTCCGGGATCACGCCGAGCAGCGTTACCGAGAGGATTTCCTTGACGTCTTCAACGCCGAGCATTTCGCCCTTTTCAACACGCTCTGGATGGTAGCGAGTGATCAGCAGGTGTTCCTTGATCGGGTCTTCGCCACGTTCGGCGCGACGCGATTTGCTGGCCAACAGGCCGAGCATGCGGTCCGAATCTCGTACCGAGGACACTTCCGGGTTGGTCACGACGATCGCTTCGTCAGCGAAGTACATGGCCAGGTGAGCACCTTTTTCGATGCCGGCCGGGGAGTCGCAGACGACGAACTCGAATTGTTCCTTGAGCTCCATCAGGACTTTTTCCACGCCTTCGACAGTCAGCGCGTCTTTGTCGCGGGTCTGACTGGCGGCCAGTACGTAGAGGTTTTCCAGACGCTTGTCTTTGATCAGCGCTTGTTGCAGGTTGGCTTCGCCATTGACCACGTTGACGAAGTCATACACCACGCGGCGCTCGCAACCCATGATCAGGTCAAGGTTACGCAAGCCCACGTCGAAGTCGACGATCACTGTTTTGTGGCCGCGCAGAGCGAGGCCGGTACCGATAGCGGCGCTGGTGGTGGTCTTACCCACACCACCCTTGCCGGATGTAACCACGAGAATCTTGGCCAAGGTGTTTCACCCCTAAGGAAGAAGGACTTTTTAGCCCCTGAAAAACATCTCTTGAAAACTACTGCAGTCGGACAGCCTTGGCTGGAATTCGGCGTTGAGCCTTTTTCCTACTTCGTTTGAGCCGTTTTCGCTACGTTTTAGAGATGCTTGGAAAATGCGGCAGTATCCGTTAAAGCCGAATGATGTTCAACACGTCGCCCGACAGGCTGACCTGTACGCCCGAGCCCCACATAGGGTCGCGACGCAAATCTTCGGAAACCTTGTAATGACCGGCGATGGAGATCAGTTCAGCGCTCAATTGCTGACAGAAAATCCGTGCCTTGGTGTCACCCTTCACGCCGGCCAGCGCCCGACCGCGCATCGGGCCGTATACATGGATGTTGCCATCGGCGAGAAGTTCCGCCCCCGGACTGACCGAGGACACCACGACCAAATCGCCACCCTGCGCATATATCTGTTGGCCACCACGTACTGGCGTGGTGATGACGCGGGTCGGTTTGACCGTTGGTTCAGGAGGTTTTTCCGGTTTCTTTTTGACTTCGGCTTCCGCTGTTTCCAGCGGCCGCTCACGGGCGCCGGACGGCGGCAGCACCGGAATATCGATGGCGATGGCGGCGGCGATGTCTTCGATGCGGCTGGCGCGAATCGCCAGGGTGCGCAGGCCATGTTGACGACAGACGCGCATCAGGCCCGGCAGATCGACGGCGCCTTCGCTCGGCGGCAGTTTGTCCAGCGCCAGAACCAGCGGCGCGTTGCTGAAGAAGTTCGGCGCCTGGGCGACTTTGGCGGCCAGTTGCCGATCGAGGCTTTCGAGGTCGTTACGGGCCAGTTCCAGCACAGTAATGGCCAGCATGCTGCCCTTGAGCTGGAATACGGGATCTTGGTCTAACGGTTCGGTTTGGCTCATGTCGGCATACAACGGCTTGTCACTAAAAGTGCCGAGACTTATAACGAGAACGCCCGCAGGCCGCAAGCCGGGTCGAACGATGTAGAATGCGCGGCCACTGTATTTACGGAAGCTTTAATGGATCGCCCGCGTTTTCGAAAAGCATTTCTTGCTCCACGCTTCTGGCCGCTCTGGTGCGGTCTGGGGCTTTTATGGCTGATCGTGCAGTTGCCGTATCCGGCGTTGCTGACCATCGGTCGAGTTTTGGGCGCCTTGATGTATCGCGTGGCCGGCGACCGGCGGCGCATCGCCAAGCGCAATCTTGAGCTGTGCTTCCCGGAAAAATCCGCCGCCGAGCGCAAACGTCTACTCAAGGAGAACTTCGCCTCCACCGGCATCGCTTTCTTTGAAATGGCCATGAGCTGGTGGTGGTCGCGTGAACGTCTGGCCAAGCTGGCCCACGTTGAAGGCCTGGAGCATCTGCAAAAGGCCCAGCGCGAAGGCAAAGGCGTGATCCTGATGGCGGCGCATTTCACCACGCTGGAAATCGGCGCGGCGTTGCTCGGCCAGCAGCACACCATCGACGGCATGTACCGCGAGCACAAGAATCCGTTGTTTGACTATGTTCAGCGTCAGGGCCGTGAGCGGCACAACCTCGATTCGCTGGCGGTGGAGCGTGACGACGTGCGCGGCATGCTCAAGCTGCTGCGCTCCGGTCGGGCGATCTGGTATGCGCCGGATCAGGATTACGGCGCCAAGCAGAGCATCTTCGTGCCGCTGTTCGGCATTCAAGCCGCGACTGTTACGGCGACAACGAAATTTGCCCGTCTGGGCAAGGCGCTGGTCGTGCCGTTCACGCAGGAACGTCTGGCCGATGGCAGTGGTTATCGGTTGGTGATTCATCCGCCGCTGGAAGATTTCCCTGGCGAAACCGAAGAAGCCGACTGCATCCGCATCAACCAGTGGGTCGAGAGCGCTTTGCGTGCCTGCCCCGAGCAATATCTGTGGGCGCACCGTCGCTTCAAGAGCCGTCCACCGGGCGAGCCAAAGCTGTACGCCAAACGCGGTTGATTCACCCATCCTTTTAAGCACCATGGAGTGTTGCGATGAGCCCAGCTGAACCGGTCACAGGTTTGATTCTTTCCGGCGGCGGGGCTCGGGCGGCGTATCAGGTGGGGGTGCTGGCGGCGATTGCCGAATTGCTGCCGGTGGGCGCGGACAATCCGTTTCCGGTGATCGTCGGCACCTCGGCTGGGGCGATCAATGCGGTCAGTCTCGCCAGTGGTGCCACGGATTTTCGCGCTGCGATCGAGCGTCTCACCTTGTTCTGGCAGGGCTTTCGCAGTCATCGCGTGCTGCGCAGTGACTGGCCCGGGGTTATCCGTCAGGCCAGCCGCTTTGTCAGCCACAGCCTGCTCGGCCTCGGTCGGCAATTGCCGGTGGCGCTGCTCAACAGTTCGCCGCTGCGCGAACTGCTCAATGAAAAACTGCACATGCCCGGCATCGCCGAATCGATTGCGCGCAAGCAATTGCATGCCGTGGCCGTGACCGCATTCGGCTATGAGTCGGGGCAGGCGGTGACGTTCTATCAGGGCGGCGGCAAGATCGATGCGTGGTTGCGGCATCGGCGTATTGGTGTGCCGACGCAACTGTCGGTGGATCACTTGCTCGCCAGTTCGGCGATTCCGTTGCTGTTCGCGCCGGTGAAAATCGGTGATGAATATTTTGGCGACGGCGCGGTGCGGCAATCGGCACCGATCAGCCCGGCATTGCATTTGGGCGCGAGCCGGGTGCTGGTGGTCGGTGTCAGCGGCAACCCGCGCGGGTTTGATCCGCAGCAGCCGCTGGAGCGCGCCTACACGGGGCAACAGCCGACTCTGGCGCAGATTGGCGGGCACATGCTCAACAGCACGTTCATTGACAGCCTGGAGAGCGACATCGAGTTGCTGCAGCGTCTCAACCAGTTCAGCCACTTGGTACCCGCCGGCACACCGACTCGCGAATTGGGTGTGGCACCGGTGGAGGTGTTGGTGATTTCGCCGAGTCAGCCGATCGATGAGATCGCGGCGCGGCATCGCCAGGAATTGCCGGCGGCGTTGCGTTTGTTTTTGCGCGGGCCGGGGGCGACCAAGACCAGTGGGGCAGGGGTGTTGAGTTATCTGCTGTTCGAGGCGGGGTATTGCAGCGAGTTGATTGATTTGGGGCGCAGGGATGCGTTGGCCAAGCGCGAGGAGCTGTGCCGGTTTTTGGGCATATCCGAGGCGGTGGTCCCGGCTTGAGATTTGTGGTGCCGCCATTCGCGAGCAAGCTCGCTCCCACAGGGTTCGGCGTCGTATGCGGCATTTGCATTCAACATAGAACCACTGTGGGAGCGAGCTTGCTCGCGAAGGCGTCCATACGGACGCCGCCGGATCAGAAGTGGAACTTCACCAGGAAGCTCGTGGTGCTCTGATTGGTCTTGAACGCACCGGTGTCGTCGATGCCGTACTTGTCTTTCCAGTAGTCGTATTCAACACCGACATACAACTGCTTCTCGCCAAAACTCAGCGCCTTGCCCAAGTCGTATTTGACCTGTGGGTTGAAGTGCAGGTTGGCGTGGTAATCGCCTTTGGAGTTGGAATCGTTGTCGGTGACCCAGTCCATGAAGCCGTCGATCAGGATGTCCGATTTGCCGACCGGGATGGTGTAGGACCAGACCGGGGTGATCTGCCAGACGTTGTCGCCGGCGCGAGCACCTTGGGTGTGGCGCTGGTAGAAGTTCAACTGGAAGTAGTCGAAGCCCGGAATCGCCAGATCGAAGCCTGGACCGATCAGGTACGACTCGGTGTCGCCTTCGCCGAACTCGTAAGTCATCGCCAGCAGAACGTCTTTGATCGGGCCGAACTCGATCTTCTGGTCGAGCACTTTGCCCAGCGAGATGCGCGGGCTGAACTCACCGTAGTAGGTGTTTGGACCGTTGCTGAAGTCCTTGCCACCGTTGTAGAAGATCTTGTCGAAGAAGAAGAAGTTGTCCCCATAAGTCCACGCGTCGGCGTGTTCGAAAGTGACGGTCTGCTGGATGCGCGGGTTGACCTGGAAGTCCTTGCCGTAGAGGTAGGTCAGGCTGTTGTTCTGCCACTGCAGCAGGCCCTCGGCCATGGCCTGGCCGCCGGCCAACATCGATCCCGCGAGCATCAGGCTGGTGCACATACGTTTCATTCGGTTGCTCCCAAAGTAGGTGTTCCACGTTTATTTTTTTTAAGATCGGCGCTCTGGTGTGGCGCCTTTTTTCATTGCTGCAAAAGTCATCCGATCGGTCAGCTTCGTTGCTGTTAGCAAGAGCCGAGCCAAGGCTTTCGAAAAGCAAAAAAACACCCGCTCGGCTGCTGAAAAACAGTCGATTGAGTGTGTTTTCGGGATGCCTCGGTACTGACCGGGGCCGGGATAAGTTGGCTTTTCGGTCAGGAATTAAATCCGGGCTTTTTTTTAGACCGAATTCATGAGGCCGCGGAGAATACTGACTCAACGGCCAGGGCTCAAGTGCCCCGCAACAGAGCACCGACGACAGGCATGGGGCACGGTTGCGGGCCATCTTAAAAGTGCACCTTGACCAGCAGGCTGGCGGTGTTCTGATTGGTGTCGAAGTTGTGCGTATTTTCGACGCCGTATTTATTTTTCCAGTAACTGTATTCGGTGCCGACATACAGTTGCTTGTGGCTCCAGCCCAAGGCTTTGCCGAGGTCATATTTGATCTGCGGATTGATGTGCAGGTTGGCGTGGTAGGTGCCGCGCGAGTTCTCATCGTTGTCGACCACCCAATCGAGGTAGCCGTCGATCAGCACATCGGAATTGCCTAAAGGAAAGCTGTAGGACCAGCCGGGGGTGATCTGCCAGACGCCGTCGCCGGGGCGTGGGCCTTCGGTCTGGCGGCGGAAAATGTTCAGGGTGACGTAGTTGAAGCCGGGCACCTTGAGGTCGAAGCCGGGGCCGATCAGATAGGCCTCGCTGTCGCCTTCGCCATATTCGTAAGTCATCGCCAGCAGCACGTCTTTGATCGGGCCGAACTCGAGCTTCTGGTCGAAGATCTTGCCGAACGAGAAACGCGGGGTGAATTCACCGTAGAACGCGTGCGGGCCTTTGTTCGCGTCTTCCTTGCCGTTGTAGAAGATCTTGTCGACGAACAGGAAGTTGTCGCCGTACTTCCACTTGTCGGCGTGCTCGAAGGTCAGCGTCTGTTGGATCGACGGGTTGATCGCAAAATTCTTGCCGTACAGGTAGCTCAGGCTGTTGGTCTGCCACAGCAGTAAATCGCCGGCCATGGCCTGACTCGCGGCCAGCAGGCCGCCACTCAACAGAACGCTGGTTTGCGTGCGAATCATCTGTTGCTCCCTCTTGTTTTTATTGTTTGAGGCGCAGAGCTGTTGCGCGCCCTTGTAGGAGTGAGCCTGCTCGCGATAGCGGTGAATCAGTCAACGAATCTGTTGAATCTGATAACGACATCGCGAGCAGGCTCACTCCTACAGGGGGATAGCGTTTTTCAGTTAATGCTGGTGCGCGTGGCAGTCGTTGATCGCTGCGCGCTCTTTGCCGCCGAGAATGTTGAACAGCAGGTTCAGCGTCAGCGCACTGAGCGTTGCCATGGCGATGCCACTGTGAGTAATCGGGCTCATCCACAGTGGCAGATGCGCGAAGAACTCCGGACGCACTACCGGGATCAAGCCCATGCCGATGCTCACCGCGACCAGCAACTGGTTGCGGCGGTCACCGATGTCGGCTTCCTGGAGAATCTTGATGCCGGTCGCCGCGACCATGCCGAACATCGCAATCGCTGCGCCGCCGAGTACCGCCGGTGGAATCGACGCCACCAGAAACGCCGCTTTCGGCAGCAGGCTCAACACGATCAGCAAGCCACCAGCAACGATGGTCACCGAGCGGCAGCGCACACCGGTCATCTGCACCAGACCGATGTTCTGCGCGAAAGAGGAGTGGGTAAACGTGTTGAAGAAACCCGCCACAAACGAGGCGCCGGCATCACACAGCAAGCCGCGACGCAGCATGCGTGGGCAGACTTCCTGGCCGGTGATTTTACCTAGCGCGAGGAACATCCCGGTGGATTCAACAAAGATGATCACCACCACCAGACACATCGACAGGATCGGCGCGAGCTCAAATTTCGGCATGCCGAAATGCAGCGGAGTGACGAACTGAATCCATGGCGCGTTGGCCATGCCGCTCAGGTCGACCATACCGATCGCGCCGCACAGCAGGTAGCCGAAGCACATGCCGATCAGTACTGAGATGTTGACCCAGAAACCGCGCATAAAGCGGTGGATCAACAGAATGGTGCCCAACACCAGCGCGGCGATGGCCAGATAAATCGGTGAGCCGAATTGTGCGGTGGCGGCACCGCCACCGGCCCAGTTCACGGCCACGGGGAACAGCGACAAACCGATCGAGGTGATGACCGTGCCGGTCACCAGCGGCGGGAAAAAGCGCACGACCTTGGACATGAACGGCGCGATGAGCATGCCGAAGAAACCGGCGGCGATCGTTGCACCGAAGATGCCTTGCAGGCCGATGCCGGGCATGCCGGCCATGGCGACCATGCTGCCGACTGCAGCAAAACTGGCGCCCATCATCACCGGCATGCGAATGCCCATCGGGCCGATGCCCATGGACTGCACAATGGTAGCGATGCCGGCGACCAGCAGATCGGCGTTGATCAGGAAGGCAATTTCTTCACGACTCAGGCCAGCGGCCTGTCCAATGATCAGCGGCACCGCGATGGCACCACCGTACATCAGCAGAACATGTTGCAAACCGACCAGGATCAGTTGCAAAAGGGGCAATCGCTGAATGGCGGGTGCGTCGGGGATGCGCGCTTTGGACAGCTCGGACATGCAACACCTCGGATCTTTTTATTCTTGTGATTGAACAGCTGCCGGGTTGCTCACAGCTGTTTCTTTACATCAGGTAAACCGCGTTATGGCGATTCGCGAGCAGGCTCGCTCCCACAGGAAATGCGCGATCTCTGTGGGAGCGAGCCTGCTCGCGAAGCTTTGTTGCTTAGTTGGTCTGTGCTCCCTGGGCAATCCATGCACCGATCAGGTCACGTTCCTGCTGGGTCATCTGCGTGATGTTGCCCAGTGGCATGATCTGCGTGGTGATGGCTTGCGCCTGGATGCGCGCCGCGTTCTGACGGATCTGCTCTGGAGTGTCGAACATCACACCGGCAGGCGCCGCGCTGAACAACGGGCTGGTTGGTTTGGCCGAATGGCAAACCGCGCAGCGTTCCTGGATCACTGTGTGCACTTTGTCGAAACCCGGGCCAGCATTCGACGCCTGTGCCGGTGCTGCAGGTGCCTCTGCGGGTGCAGCAGGTGCCGCCGCTTCAGCCGGTTTCGCGCCACCGCCCAGTGCCGTTTCCGGCAGCGGTTGGTATTCGATTTTCGCTGGCGCCTTGGCCACTTCCGGAGCGGTCGACATCGGCATCGGGCCGGTGACGTACGCCAGACTGATCATGCCCACCGCCGCAACCGGCAGGGTCCAGGCAAACTTGTGGCTGTCATGACGGGTGTTGAAGTAGTGACGCACCAACACCGCCAACACCGCGATCCCGGCCAGGATCAACCAGTTGTACTGGCTGCCATAAGTGCTCGGGAAGTGGTTGCTGATCATGATGAACAGCACCGGTAGGGTGAAGTAGTTGTTGTGACGCGAACGCAGCAAGCCTTTGGCTGGCAGCGCCGGATCCGGCGTACGGTTCTCGGCAATCGCCGCGACCAGTGCGCGTTGCGCCGGCATGATGATGCGGAACACGTTGCCGACCATGATGGTGCCGATAATCGCGCCGACGTGCAGGTACGCGCCACGACCGCTGAACACTTTGCTGAAGCCATACGCCGCGCCGATGATCAGCACGAACAGAATGAAGCCGAGCAGAGCAGGGCGTTTGCCCAGGGCCGAATCACAGAGGAAGGAGTAGATGAACCAGCCGATAAACAGCGAGCCGATACCGATGGCCACACCTTCAGGGCCGCTCAGCGTGCTGCCCGGAGCCAGCAGGTAGAGCGTCGGGTTGGAGTAGAACACCACGCACAGCAGCGCGATACCCGACATCCAGGTGAAGTAGGCTTCCCATTTGAACCAGTGCAGGTTCTCCGGCATTGCCGGCGGTGCCAGTTTGTATTTTTCGAGGTGATAGATACCGCCACCGTGGATCGCCCACAGGTCACCGGCCAGGCCGGTTTTCGGGTTGACGCGGTTGAGGTTGTTCTCCAGCCAGACGAAGTAGAACGACGCGCCGATCCAGGCCACGCCAGTGATCATGTGAACCCAGCGCACGCTCAGGTTCAGCCATTCCAACAGATGTGCTTCCACAGTCTTTACCTCTCGCCTGTCACTCTTGTTGTCGAGTGATCAGACCTTCTCTTATTGGTGGGGGGCGAGGATCAAACGCTCATCCTCTTTGAAAAAATGCTCATCGCAGTTATTGCCTGTGCCACTGCGATCAACCACCAGGAAGTCATCCCGCTTTTCGATCGTCAGCACCGGATGGTGCCAAACGCCGCGATGGTAATTAATGCCCTGCCTGCCGTTGGTGACGAAGGCGCGGACCAAGCCTGATACAGGTTCATCGCCAACTGGCGCGACCACGATCAGAAAGGGGTTGCCGAGCAGCGGAATGAAAGCCTGGCTGCCCAGCGGGTGGCGTTCCAGCATGCAAACGGTCAGGGGCATGTCCTGCGCGTCGGCGCGGAAGATGCTGATGATCGCGTTGTCCTCAGGCTGAGCGGTTTCGACCGTCGCCAGTTTGTGGAAGCGCATGGTCGAACCGTTGTTGATCATGAAGTGATCGCTGCCGTCGGTTTCGATGACGTCACCGAAAGGGGCGAAGGCTTCTTTGCTCAGCGGTTCAATCGTTAGTGTGCGCATGCTGTTCTTCTTATCCGAATTCTGTGTTGTTCAACTTGTCAGTGCGTCTTGCGCGATCCCTGTAGGAACTGGCGAAGCCTGCGATCTTTTGACTTTGTTTTTAAGATCAAAAGATCGCAGCCTGCGGCAGCTCCTACAGGCTCAGCATTACTTCGCGACCTTGCCGAGAACGCGCAGGCGACTCACACCACCATCCGGGAACACGTTCAGACGGATGTGGGTGATCGGGCCCAGCGCTTTGATCTGCTCGACGAAGGTGTGTTCGGCGTGCATTTCCAGCTTCTGGCTTGGCAGCAGTTCGCGCCAGAACAGCGACTGGGTTTCGATCTGGCTGTCAGTACCGCCTTTCACGAACGCGCCCTGGATCGAGCAAGTGTCCGGGTAGTTGCCTTTGAAGTGCAGGGTGTCGACGACGATCTTCTCGATCTCGCCCGGGTGACCCAGCGCGACGATTACCCAGTCATTGCCTGGCGTGCGACGACGTGCAGTTTCCCAGCCGTCGCCCATGTTGATGCCACGGCCCGGGTTGAGGATGTTGCTCATGCGGCCGAAGTGTTCGTCGGAGCAGGCGAGGGCGCGGCCACCATTGAGGGCTGCTGCCAGATCGACTTGCTCGTTGTCGCCAACCGCCGACCAGTCACGGAACGGGATGCCGTACACGCGCAGACGGGCGACACCGCCGTCCGGGTAGATGTTGAAGCGCAGGTGGCTGAACGCTTGGTCGTTGCTGATTTCGTGGTAGTGGTGGCTGTTGCCCTGCAGCTCGACGGCCGACAGCACTTCAGTCCACTGAGTGTTTTCATCAGGCTCGCCCGAGGCCAGGAAGCACGCTTCCAGAGAGGCCGATGGCGGGAAGTTGCCGGTGAAGAATGAAGTGTCGATGTCCACGCCTTTGATCGAGCCCGGTACGCCCAGACGGATCACTGCGCTGTCGAAGCCTTCGAAGCGCTTGCGGCGCGATTCCCAGCCGTCCATCCACTTGCCGTTGTCATCGAACACGCCCTCCTTCCATACGGCCGGGGTCGGTTGGAACAGACGATTGGCGTCTGCGAACCAGTCATCGGTGACCGAGATGATTTTGGTGCCCAGACGGGCATCGGCCAGGTTGACGAATTTTTCGAAAGGTACGGCGTAAGCTTTCATTCTTCTTGTCTGCCTTTAAATAAGTGGCTGGGGATGCTTGCGAGACCCTGGGTACTCTCCGCGTTTGATGTACTCGGGTCAGGCTCGCTATAGGGTCAGTAAACGGAACAGGGCGATCTTGTTGATCTCCGCCAGCGCGCATTTGAACTCGGTATCTTGCGAGTTGTGAATGCGCGTTTCGAACGCCGCGAGGATCTGATGCCGGTTGCTGCCTTTTACCGCCATGATGAAGGGAAACTTGAACTTGGCTTTGTAGGCGTCGTTCAGCTCGGTGAAGCGCTGGAACTCTTCGGCCGTGCATTGGTGAATACCGGCGCCAGCTTGTTCATTGGTGCTGGCTTCGGTCAGTTGGCCCTGGACGGCGGCTTTGCCGGCCAGGTCCGGGTGAGCGTTGATCAGGGCCAGCTGACTGGCGTGATCGGCGCTCAACAGGATGTCGCTCATGCGCTGGTGCAGGGTTTCGATCTCGTCGATCGAAGCGTCCGCGCCCAGGTCGTAGGCCTTCTCGGCTACCCATGGCGAATGTTCGTAGATGTCGGCGAAAGCGTTGACGAAAGCGTCGCGGCTCAGGCTCGACGGTTGCAGGGTTTGAAAGCGGCTCATTTGGCGGCCCCTTGGTACGGCTGGGTTTCGTGCCAGTGACGCGCGATGTCGACGCGACGGCTGAACCACACCTGTTCATGACTTTTGGCGTATTCGATAAAGCGTTTGAGCGAAGCGATGCGACCCGGACGGCCGATCAGACGGCAGTGCAGACCGATCGAGAGCATCTTCGGCGCTTCGGCACCTTCGGCGTAGAGCACGTCGAACGCGTCTTTGAGGTATTCGAAAAAGTCGTCACCCTTGTTGAAACCCTGCACTTGCGTGAAGCGCATGTCGTTGGTGTCGAGGGTGTACGGGATCACCAGATGCGGCTTGCCGGTCGGGTTGTTTGGTTCCCAGTAGGGCAGGTCATCGTCGTAGGTGTCGCAGTCGTAGAGGAAACCACCTTCTTCCATGACCAGACGACGGGTGTTCGGGCCGGTGCGGCCGGTGTACCAGCCCAGTGGGCGCTCGCCGGTGATTTCGGTGAGGATGCGGATCGCTTCGAGCATGTGCTCGCGTTCCTGCGCTTCGTCCATGTACTGATAGTCGATCCAGCGGTAGCCGTGGCTGCAGATTTCGTGGCCGGCATCGACCATCGCGCGGATCACGTCCGGGTGGCGCTGGGCGGCCATGGCGACGGCGAAGATGGTCAGCGGAATGTCGAATTCCTTGAACAGTTTCAGGATCCGCCAGACGCCGGCACGGCTGCCATACTCGTAAAGCGATTCCATGCTCATGTTGCGCGCGCCTTGCAGCGGCTGAGCAGCAACCATTTCAGACAGGAAGGCTTCGGATTCTTTGTCGCCGTGCAGAATGTTGCGCTCGCCGCCTTCTTCGTAATTGAGTACGAACGACAGGGCGATGCGGGCATTGCCCGGCCAGTGTGGGTGAGGAGGGTTACTGCCGTAACCGATCAGGTCGCGTGGGTAGTCAGCGCTCACTGCAGTCTTCCTTCTTTTTCGTTGACAGATTTGTGTGGCGGCCTGGCTGGCTGGCGTCACAGCGATGGGCTGATTGTATACAACTTTATTCGCAATTTGTAAGCCTGAATTTTCGCATTTCTCACCGACTGTCATCTTTTACTGCGATTGGCGTGAGCCTGCAAGAAACCTGCCTGACCAGTCAGCTAATGGATAGGAGGTTCAATGAATAGGCGTATCGCTGGCTCATCGGCAGGAAACCCCCGAATGGCGGGGGTGATATGAAAAATGTCGTTTTTATTGTGTACAATTTTTTTGAAAAGTGTCTTAATCAATTGCTCGCCGCAGCTTTTCGTGCTCCGAATCGGTGCGGTCTCCTTTTCAACTGACTTCGGGAGGCGCGAAGTCTGACTGCTCCATGCAGGCAGGCGCGCAGAATCAATGGGACGTTTGACAACACACGTTTTGGACGCTGCACACGGTTGCCCGGGCAGTTCGATCAAGGTCGAGCTGTACCGCGTTGAAGGTTTGCAACTGGAATTGGTCGCCAGTGCGATAACCAACAGCGACGGCAGGGTCGATGCACCGTTGCTGCAAGGCGATGATTATCGCACCGGCGTTTATCAGGTTCAGTTCCACGCCGGCGATTACTACCGCGCTCGTGGCGTGCAGTTGCCGGAGCCGGCATTTCTGGACGTGGTCGTGCTGCGCTTCGGCATCTCTGCCGAACAGGATCACTACCACGTGCCATTGCTGATTTCGCCGTACAGCTATTCCACGTACCGGGGCAGCTGACCCCCAAGCAGCTGCCCCCACCGGGAAGCGACTGCGCATATAGCTTCTTTGGTCTTTCGCCCGCCCACACTGCGGGCTTTTTTTTATTCCAGCATTTTGTGTCGATCTGCCTGCGTACGCTCCAGAGAACTGCGGAGCGCGTTGCTCCGCTTCCTGTAAGGGGCATTCAGCTGTGTCGGGTGACGATAAGGTTGTGTTCGTGAGTAGGAAGAGGCTCGTTGGTGCCCAGCAAAAAAATGATCCTGTCCGTGTGTAAATGCTCCATCAGGTCATCTTTGATGTGGGTGTCCATGTTGTCGACAAAGACTCTTTTTTTCAGCCAGGCAATGGGATCAGGGAGAAAAACAGTGTTGTTTTGAATCCTGTCCATGAACATGATGAAAACAGGGTCAACCCCCGTTCGCTTGATCAACAAGGCATTCCCCAGGTTGGCGCCAAAATCATGGGCAATGTTGTAGCCGTGTGCGCTAAGAAGATCTTTGAAAAGTGTTCGCGTTGTTCGGCCACCCCTGTGATGTTGCGAACCGGAGAGCAGTTTCGGGTTGAAGTCGATTCTTTGCAGACCTTCAGTGGACGGTAGCGGCATACGCATGTAGCCATGTACGTCGGCCGCAAGCGGCGAGAGGAGCATCAACGGGTCGCTCAAGTCCTGGCGAACGACTCTGTTATCGCCGACGAAGACAGAGCGGTTTTCCCAGTACTTGAAAGTCTCGAACAATGCACTGATCCCGGGCCCTGTTATTTTGTCGGAGTGACTGGCCCGGTGGAACATCTCCCGTGCGGCTTTACTTGCCGAGTGATCGGAAAGGTAGGGAAACTGATCGCTGACATATTGAGTCAGGCTTTTTTCAAATGGCCGACTCTCGATGATTCTCCATGCTTCACCGCCGTGCCCCGTATTGTCCGCCAACTTCACCGCACCCCTGGGTTGTAACTCAGGATTGGTCAGCAGCAACTGTTCGAAAGCATCGAAACGAGCAGCAGAAAACAGTGGGGGCTTGATGAAGGCAAAGGCGTCAACGGCGTGAGTCGGCTGGTCAAGTATCGCAAAGTGCTTGCCGGCGATTTCGATGGAGTCGCCGGCTGACGGTTTCGTCGTGGTTCCCCAGCCTTTCCATAATTCACTGATGCCCATGAGTACGAAGGGATTGAGAGGATCACTGTCTTCTGGCAGTCGAGGGCGTTTACTTGGGCTCGGGCCGGGTTTTTCCGAGTGGGTGAGGGCACGGGAACTGCCCGGTTGTGGATCTGTAGCGGTGTTCAGTTTACGGCGCCAGACGAATTGCCCCGGAATCTGTTCGAAGGTTATATCGGGCACATTGATCGTTGTTGCAGAAGCCAGTTTGTATTCGCCTTGTTCATTCCTGCGAACCAGGATGGTTCCGTCGGCAATATCGACATAGGTTTTCCCGCGCGGTCCTTTGCGGATGCCGTCCAGGGACTCGCGCGCGGCAGGGAGAAGGGTCGCCAGGTGCGGGTCGACAAGGATGATTTCTTGTGGCAGTTCGGCAGTCCGTTGCTGCGCTGACAGATTTCTCTGCCTGGATTGAGCCGTGTACCACTGTGCCTCGACTCGCCAACGTGGCTGGCCGTCGATTTTTTTCAGAATCGGTGGCGTAACGCCTGGCGCTGCAGGCCAGGGAATCTGGTAATCACCGGCGGTGTTGAGTTCAACCCGGTAATGACGGCCGTCTTCCAGATGCGCGTAAATCTGACCGCCCGGGGCCACGAATAAGCCGTCGACGGATTTGTGTGGCTTCAGCAGATGGGTTTGTAATACCGGCAGGGATATCTCCGCCAGTCTGGCATTGGCTTCGGCGAGCACCGGATCCGTTAGGTAACTCACCACAACACGTGGATCGCCAACCACTTCGCTGCCAGATGTGTGGGGAGTGGAAGTGTCGGACGGTCGATTCGAACCTGGCGCGAAAGTCTCAGAAGTACCGGTATTTTTCAGGCTGCCATTGCCAGCCTCAGACCTGTTGATAGTTGAGTTGTCGGGCGACGGAGGGCGAACCGTGGTCTTTGTAGGTTTGGTCATTGAAGTGCCTCTAAGCGATTGATGTTTTTGTGCTCACTGCGCTGCTCGATCATTGGTCTTTGAAAATGAACAGCGTGGTTTGCCCCAGAACATCTGTCTGGGTTCCGCCGAGCAGGTAGCTGATCTTTTTTTCTTTGCTGTAAGCCGACAGTGGCTTTGGTTCGCTGCTGGATGTTTGCACCACGACCTCACTGCGTTGAAAATGCTCAGGCTGAAATCGCTGCAACTTCCCGTTAATAAGAGGGGGCAGTTTCAGCACGAATACGTGATCGATTTTCTCGCGGTGAAACAGCAATTCGTTCTCGGCAAACGTGCTTGTCGAGGAGGTCAGCACGTATCCTTCATCTGCCAGAAGCTGGCTGAACAGCCTTCGCAAGTTGGGCGCAGTTGGCGCTGCGGCGTACTCGTTCCAGTGCCGAGAGAAGCGTCCGGGATCAAAATCCAGTCGCATCAAGCCCTCCCCCAGTGAGGAGGGAATCGCCAGGGTTTCTTCCGGTCCGGAAACAGGGCGCAACATGAGTAACGGGTCAGCCAGTTCTCGACGCGGCGCTCTGCGCTGACCCCTGTTGGCCCAGTAACGAAACACCAGATTCATCAGCGCCAAGCCGGGGGCAACGATGATTTCGGATCGGTTCGCCTGATTGAACATGGCTCGGGCGAGTGAGTTGACCGATTGATCCGAGAGATATTTGAAGGTTCTGGAGATGTACTGAGTGATCGGCATCTCAAAGGGCACGACGCTGTCCAGTACCGTCCACTGGTTGTTTCGTTTGACCGCCCATTTCGGCTGCATCGACGGGTTATCCCGCAGCATGTATTCGAAGGTGTCGTACAGGGCGGGTGAGAACAACGGATGTTGCAGGTAGACCAGTCGCGGGTTGGCATTCAAGTCCTGTTGCATCACTCGGTAATACTGACCGTCTATCTCGATATGCTGGCCTGATCGTGGGCGAATGCTGTGTCCCCAGTTTCGCCATAACCCGAAACTCAGGTTGATTGCGTCGGGATTGGCCGACAGCAAACTCTCGGTCAGCGCGTGGGTGGCGTCTGTCCCTTCTTCCTGATGCAGTCGTTTGCTGGAGCCGGCCGTGGGCTCCGGTGTATCGGTTGAGGCTTTGCGTTTTTCCTGTGGCGACCGCTCCGGTACAGAATCGGTTTGCTCGGTTTTGCGCCGCCACAGTCGCGTCCCCGGAATCTGTTCGAACAATAATGCGGATGCATCGCGCACGGTCGCGGAGGTTTGCTGATACTCACCGTTGGCGTTTTTACGCACCATGACGGTTCCTTCAGTGGTATCGATATAGGTTTTGCGGTGCTTGTCGTAGCGGATTCCATCCGGTGTTTGCAGGCGAGGAGAGAGCAGGGCTGCATCATCGGGGGCGAGGTAGATCGGTTGCTCCGTCAGGAAACCCTCGGCGGCAGCATTTCGCCTGTCGCTTTCTGTATTGTGTGCCAGCCAGTTCGGTCGTTCGAAAGTCCAGACAGGCTGGCGCTCTGTCTTGATCAGGAAGGGGCCAGGCAAGTGCGGGGCGAAGTTGAAGGGGATCTGGTAACGGCCATCGTATTGAATCTCGACCAGCAGGTGTCCTTCATTTTCCACGTGGGCATACAACTTGCCATCCGGACTGGTGAACAGTCCGCTGTCTGGATCGAGACGTTGTAGCAGATGTACTTGATCGGCAGGCCAGGTGATTGATTGCAGCGCGGCTTCAAGCCGTGATTGAGGTGCAGGAATCTCGTGGACCTGTACCGACGGCTGGTCCATTGAGATGCCCGGCAGACCTGTGGAGGAACCCGCGCTTGCCTGGCTTTCGCCCGGGAGTCTGTGGGAAGTGTTACCGGTATTGGGATGTGAATCGGGCGCAGTAACCCCGGCCACACGCTTCGGTGGTTTGACCATTAAGTGAATCTCGCTATTGGAAAGGTGGGGTGCTCAGGCTGTGGCTTGTCCACAGGCGGTTGCGGACGCGCCGCTCAGATGTTCGGCGCAGGCTCAGCCCTCTCTCACAATGAACAGCGTCGGGTTGTCAGGGGAAATATGTTGTATGCCACCCACCAGATAGATCAGTTCGGTATGGGCCAGATGGCTGTCCAGCTTGTGTTTTTGCGCAGTGCTGAGTCTGGTCAGATAGGCGGGATCGGTAAGTTCGGATCCAGCGGGAGTGGTGCGAGGAACCTGGTTTCCAGCGATGGGCGGCAGCTTCAACACGAATACAGCAGCAACGCCTGGACGGTGGAAAATCAATGCGCCTTCGCTGAGTCTGCGCGTGGTCGGATTGATGCTGTAACCGTTGTGTTGCAGCACGTTCACCAGTAATGCACGCAGGTTGCCTGGCGTCGGCGTCGCTGCGTAAGGAGCCCACTCCTGAGGGAATCGTTGTGGATCGAAATCCAGGCGCTGCAGCACGGCTGAATTGTACGCAGGCAAGGTCAGCAAGCCACCGCTTGGCAGGTGGCCGGGCGGTGTCGGCAGTTTTGGCAGCATCACCAACGGGTCCGACAGGTTGTGCATCGGTGGCTCGTTATTCACCCGATCTACCCAGTGGCGAAAGGTCAGCGCCATCACCGAAAGTCCATGGGCGTTTACTCCCTCAGGCAGGGAGACCCGATCGAATACCGCTCTGGCGACGTTGCTGGTCGACTGTTCCGACAGATAGTTATAAGCGGTGGAAACATATTGCCTGGCGGACATTTCGAACGGTGCATGGTTGTCCAGAACCTTCCAGTGGCCCTGGATTTTCAGCGCCCATTTCGGCTGACGCGAAGGTTCATGACGCAGCATGTTTTCGAAAGCGTCATAGCTGTCCAGTGAAAATCCGGGGTGCTGCAAATAGACTAGTGCGGTATCGGCGCGTAAACCTTGAGCAACGATCTGGAAGTGCTGCCCGTCGATTTCAATTGACTCGCCTGAGCCGGGTTTTGTGGCTCTTCCCCAGTTTTTCCACTGACCTGCGGAAAGATCCAGCGCGACGTTCTGTTGGGAGAAAAGATGTTCGACCAGTGTGCTTGTGTCCGTTGCAACATGGGTATGTTCGTCGAGGCGCGGGGGCCTGCTCGGACCGGGCACGGCGTCAGTCGTTTCGGTGGTCACTGAATCGGTCGCAGCTTGATGACGGGGTCGCGTCACGTCGGTTTCACGCCACAGCTTTGTGCCGGGAATCTGTTCAACCCTCTCACCCGTAGGGGTCGATTCCCCGGCGTGAGTCTGTCGCCAGCCGTCCGGGGTTCTGCCCACCATGACCATACCGCCGGGCATTTCGACATAGGCTTTCTTGCGCTTGTCGTATCGAAAACCTTCTTCGGTGTCTGGCTGCAACTTCAGTCGGCTTGCCGATTCGGCGTTGATGAAGACCGGGTGCTGCGCTCGCTCTCTCGTGGAGGTACTTGCCACGGCGGCCTGCTGGTTTTCGCTGAAGTGCAGGGCGACCCACTCCGCGGCGTTTGCAAGCGTTGAAACCTCAGGAAGGTGGTGGACGATGACTGAGGGGCGTTGGGAAGCTTCAGGCGGTAAGTGATGGATAGTGACAGTGGGGCGCGGTTCCGGTGCCGCCGGCAAGGCATTGGCAGATGACGATTCGGCTAAGGCAGGCACGTTGGCGGTGCCAGGAGCAGGATGAACGTTTTCACCAGTATTGGCCTCGTGAGCAATGTTTGAATGTTCGACTGATGTCACGTGTGAGTCGGGTGGAAGCGTGCGCGGAATTTTCTTGGGTGGCTTGGCCATTGAATGACTCCTTTGGATGGTTGATCCAGTCGTTTGCATAGGGGCAGATGTTCAGGTCGCCACTTTGCGGTCGCCTGGCCAGTGACTCCGAAGGGATCATGGTCGGCAAAAGAAGTCCTTGGCGTGCGGTATATATGTATTGTGATGAGGGCAAGTGCTGCACGGTGTTACGAGACGTCTGGAGGATTGCCACTCGCTCCGGCAGGCGCGGTGCGAGTGTCAGAGACAACTCAGCGCTCTCTGATAACGAACACCGAATCCGGAGTGGAATCGACCTTCAATACTCCACCGATGAGCCAGATCACTTTGTTTTCTATCGTCGCGGTTGTCAGAGCAGCAAACGCCTCGTTGCCAATCCGCGCCGGCAAGTTCGGTTCTGCCAGTTCATTGCCGGGCGTGTGGGACAAGCCGACATGTTCCACCGCACCCAGTTTCATGAAATAAATCTGGTCATGGGTCTCGCGCCGAAATACCAGGGTTGGCATGCGATGCTCATAAGTCAGGGGAAAGACGTCGTAGCCGCTGCGCACCAACAGGGCGCCGAGCAGGCGTCTGAGGTTCAGATCTGTCGGGTAGGTTTTGTAGTGATTCCATTCGATGGGAAAGCGCTGTGGATTGAAGGTGAGTCGTTGCAGTTCGCCGTCGACCTGGAAGGGCATCCGGATCAGTTTTTTTCCGTTGAAGTCGATGGACGGCGCCACAGACAGCATGTTCAGCGGGTCGGCATACGCAGGGGCGGTGGGAAACGGTCGTTGCTTCCACTGATGCAGGACCGCCTGAATATTGACCAGTCCGGTGCCGGTAATCTCCGGTGAGTTGTCGGCGAGTTCAAACAGTTTTCTGGCGACGGTATAGGCAGTGGCATCAGAAAAGTCGGGGAACGCATTGGCAACTGACCGGGATATCGGTTCATCAAAAAAACGCTTTCCGGGGTTTATTTCTCCCGGGTCGTTGCCGATGCGAAATGTTGCAACAGGCTGCAGCGAGGGCGCTGTACGCAGCATTTGCTCAAAGGTGTCGAAGCCCGCTGGCGTAAAGTCAGGATGCTGTACAAAGTAGACTTTGGGGTTGCGGTTGGAGCCAATGGGCACTATCGGATAATGAAACCAGCCGAGCTGGACGGATTCCACCTGCACGGGTTTGTTCAGATGGCCCCATGGTAGCCAGAAGAACGGTGTCTGCTCGGCTGGGGGGGGCGGTTCGAAAGTTGGCGATGGCACTGGATCTTTAGGCTCTTCGACCCGCGCGCGTTTGCTCGGGCCGGGTTGCGGTTCGTCCGCCTCGGCTAGCGGCCGAGACCTGCTCGCAGCAGGATTTTCAATGGTTGGCGAGCCTGGATTCTTCAAGCGCCAGAGCACCGTTCCGGGAATCTGTTCAAAAAATACATCAGGCAAGTCTCTGCTCGTTGCAGAGGTCAGTTGATAATCGCCTTGCTGGTTTTTCCGCACCATGACCGTGCCTTCTGCCGTATCGACGAAGGTGTGTTTGAGTTTGTTGTAACGGATTCCACCCGTTGATAGTTCTGCTCGGGTCAGCGTTTTTGCGTCATCGTGCGCCAGGTAGGAGAGGGTTAATGGCGTGGCAGGCGTACCGGGCCGGGTCTGTGTCGATTGCCAGCCGGGACGCTGGATGTGCCAACTGGCCTGGCCTTCAATCCTGGTCAGTACCGGGCCGGGAATTCCGGGCGCAAAAGTCAGTGGAACGTAGTAGTTGCCCTGCAAGTCTCGTTCGACGACGAACCGGCCTTCGTTGCCGATTTGCGCGTAGATTCGCTGATCCGGCCCGGTGAACAAGCTGGTGTTTTCTCCGCTTGGCGTCAGTTCGTGCAATCGATCCTGAGGCCAGGCGATTGCGCTACGGGCGGCCCTGTAGGTATCGGGGATTTCATTGACGATGACGGCTGGCGGCCGATTGGTGGAGGTGCCGGGGGGCTGTGACCCCGTGGTTGAGTCGACGCCAGACAGCGGGGTATCAGGTAGGTTTGTGGTAACCCGGCTACCCGAGCCTGACTGCGCAGGTCTTGTTGTAACAGTCGTATCGGCTGCTGCTGTCACTGGGACTTTCTTGGGTGGTTTCGCCATGTGAAATTACTCGTTGAGGGATGATGCGCAACGCACGCAAGTGCCTCGCCGCATTTTTCAGGCGCACTCGTCTACATCCCGGAAAATCCGGGTTGGGAAAACGATGGAGAAGTTTGGTTACTTCAACTTCGGAGTGCGCGCGTGGTATCGGGTTCGCCTGGTATACGGCGTGTCAAGCGACAGGCACATTCATCAAGGGCGGCGGCGTGAAGAGGGTGAGATCTTGATGGCTGCAGCGGTTGATCACGTGCAGTGCGGAATATTCAACGCGAGATTTGTCGCTGCGCAGGATCCAGCCGTGCGCGGGGAAGCTGTAACTCAGCGCTCCGGGCCGGTTGTCGGCAAGGACGATATTTCTCACTTTGATCTCTTTATTGGCCATTGCCGCGAAGGCTTCGGGCAATGTTTTTGCCGAGTCGGGCTCTTCAAAGAACCGTGCATCCAGGCCGTCCAGGTAAACCCTGTCGAAGGAAAGATCGACGGTATGGACGACACCTTTTTCGGTGATGACGCGAACTTGATCGATCAGGTCTTCGCTTTCGTATTCGGGCAGATGAATAATGCAGGTGCCGACGTGCAACTGGTTGTTTTCCAGCCTGATCTCGACTTTGCCAAGTGCTGTCGCATCGAGATCCCAAGTCGACGAGTAAGGCAATCGCTCTGGGGCGTTCGCGAGTGCTCCTGGTGTCGAGAGTCTGATCGCTATATCGGCAACCAGATGTATCAGGTACGTGGCCCCAGCACCTTCAAGATTCTGGATCGAGGTTTGTTCGGGGTAGGAAAAAAGCGAGCCGCACCCCGCCCTGTCGAATTTGAAGGGTTTGCTGTCCGGTAATTCAAAAGAGGTCTGATCCGCACGACGTGGCAGCGGCAGTGAAAACGGCGTTGTCCAGCGATCAAAGCCATACGGATTGTGGCTTGCAAGGGGGCACACATCGGTTTCGGGTGTCAGTCCGGCATTGACAGTGACGCCACCTTTAAAAATGAGCACAACCCGGTAGTTGGGGCGTGCGGCCATGGTTCTCAGGATTCTGGTCATGTTTCGGGGGGCAGATCCGCCTTCCGCATAGGCGAAATCCCTGAACTTGATTGTGTTTTGGCCAAAGTGATAACGCAGGTCACATCCGACAAAGAATTCTCGATTGGCTTTCCACTCGCCGGAGCCAAAGTGCGCTTCGACCTTGGTCAGTTCACTGATGTCGTAGTCCAGATGCAGGCGGACTACCGCTTCGGCACGCTTTACCGACCAGAATGTAGTATTTTTCCTGGACCTTGGGAGGTAGTAACTCGCCTCGCGTTGATGTTCGATCGAGCACTCGGGAGCGTGGAGGATAAGCGGTCTTTCGGGTGTTCCTTTTTTTACAACGACGACCTCGATTTCGAGCTTGTGGTCATTGTCGATACTCTCGGGAAGGTCATGTGCATCAGGCAGTTTTAAAGAGTAGCCGTCGCTGGTCATGAACGTCAGTTTGCTGTTCTGTAGTACGAATTTGTTTTCGTTTTTCTTATAGACGTTCTGGATGGCCACGACGCTTTTGGGGTTGTCCGCGAATGCGAACCGTGAACTGATAAACAGCGAGCCATTCTCGATTATCCAGCTATCGATCAGTTCATATTTCCAGTTGAGCAGGATGATACTTTCCTCTGCTCCGTCTTCTATGATGGAGATCCGGCCTGGTTTATGGTCAATGATGTATTCGTCAATGCCAGCTTCGCCGGAGGCTGTTGCTCCCGGGTATGACAGATGGATTTGATCGTTTCCAGCCCCCGCATTAACAGTGTCCTCGCCGCGCGAATTAATAACGTTGCGTTGTTCTGAGCCAGTTACGACACTGATTGCACCGCTTACGGTTTCAACATTTTCGATACTTTCAAGAAGGCTGTGGAGCGTATATTTTTCAGCCCCTTCGGTAGACGGGTCGTTGATGATTATCTGCAGGGTTTGTGCGAGCAGATCGACGTCATAGCCTTTTTTATCGGTATGGCGGGTGTAGTTGTTTCCGGCCAGGACAAGGGTGTCGATGCCTGCGCCTCCTTTCAATGTCGAGTATTCAGATAGCTGCACATCCTGTACTAAAAGGTCCCCTGCACCCTCAAACACGAAGCGGTCGTTTTTCTCACCCCCCGTCAGCTCTTTTTTTCCCGATCGGTAATGAAAGCTGTTTGGCTTGTCCTCGACGCCCTTGATCGAATCCTGACCATCGCTGATGAACCAAAGAATGCCCTTGTGTTCGGCAGATGTTCCCAGTTCTGCCCCAGGCGTGTCCTTGGTCACACCGTCACGGGCGTCAATGACATCATCGCCGCCCCTGATTTCGGGGATTTGTACCGTTTCCCAGCTGTCTTGTTTGGTCCACCAGTTGCGCTTGCGCACCCGCGATGGTTTGAGGTGGACTTCGAATTTGCCATTAACAATGGCTTCGGTGGTGTCCTTTAACTGGCCATCCAGCAGTTTTCTGGCTGTTTCTTTCAATTGCTTCGCGTGTTGAAATCTGGTTTTTGCCAGCAGATAGCGGTTCTGCACGGCTTGGTCAGGATCCATCATGCAGAACGAAAACCAGCCTGTACGCCAGCGTTCGTCCAGGGTCAGTTCGATGTAGTCATCAATGTCGTCCACCACACGCACTGCGCCATAAATTTGCGATCCGATGGCCAGGATCGCTCCCGCCGCCAGCCCCACCGGGCCTGCAAATGAAAACCCTGCCAACGCAGCGGTGCCGAGGATGATCGTCATGGCTGCGCTGGTAATACTCAATCCAGCGCTCACGTAATGATCCATGGCTTCTTTGCCGGTTGCATTTTCAGCGGCATTGATCGATCTGACGGCGGTGAAGATATCGAACGGCAATGTCAGTGCGCCGCCGATCAAACCGCCGGAACGGCCGAGCCTCAGCGCAAACCGGGTCTTGGCAAAATCCAGCAGGGCACCTTGCCCGGCCGAGAGCATATTGGATGCAATTTTGCTGACGGCGATGTCAACCGCGATGGAGCCGACTTCCGTGCCAATACCCACGCTGTTGATTACAACCTCAGTAGTATTGTCAGCTTTGATGGCATCCACCACGCCGCGCAAACCCATGAAGATCCCGAAACCCTGAATGCCGACACTTGAGCCGAGCGTTGCATAGCTTTTTGTCACACCCACCCAGCGGGGGTTATGTTTGGGCAAGTTTGCGTGATAGAGGTCAAGTTTTTGTGCGGAGCCCAGTAGTTTTACCAGTTTGCTGCGATAGCTGCCTTTGTCTGTAGTGGCGTTCGAACTTTCTCTTATCAGGTGAGGGGCGCTGAGTGGACGTTCGCTGGCCATTTCGAACAGCAGTGTCGTCAATAAATAACTGTCCTGGCCCGTTGAGGACTTCATGTAGTGTTCAATATCGACAGCGCTGAATTGCAACGCGTTGATGAAAGATCGCTTGGGAACCCTGAAGAAGGTGTTCTTGCCATTGAGCGGCTGGCCGGCAAACGTTGCACCCAAGGCATCGAGAGACGCTCGGGTTATGGAAATGTTGCCGATTTGTAGCGGGCCGAATACGGAGTCGGCAAGTTGCAACTGATCTACTTTGCTTTTGGCTTTTATGCTGGTTGTTTCATCAGGGCTGCGTTTGAGGTCAATGGTCGAAGCATGACGCTCATTACTTTCAAAGCGCATGTCAGTGATGACGACAGCGTCTGTGATTTCCGCAGTTTCCAATGACGCTTTACGTATCATGGTGGCCATTTGAACTTCCTTGTTCTGGCAGGTTTTTGTTTGCGCGAGTCGTGATAGTACGGTCGCTTTTCGAACGATGTACATCAACGGGTTGTTGCTGTGTATTGCGCGTCAGAGATGGGGTTTTTATTGCGGGGATATGTCACGAGCAACGCGAGCGGTCGCTGCGAAAGCCATCCAGACTTGTGCGTTGCAGTCAGGATGGCTTCAGGTAAACAATGATCAGTGATTCACGCGTTTCAGTGACTGCTGAGCAACGATGCAGCGCCAGCGCCTCCGAATAAACCGGCACTGATCCGGTTGAACCTGCTTTGTCCTTTGCCACTGCGCAAGTAACGCGCAGCGCCGTGGGCACCGAGACCGTAGGCCAGCTTGCACAGCAGATCCAGCAGGGTCCAGGTGGCGATCATCACCAGTAGCTGCGGCAGGAAGGGCTGTTCGGCGCTAAGGAACTGTGGCAGGAAGGCGGCAAAAAACAGGATGTCTTTCGGGTTGCTGGCACCCAGTACAAACGCGCGTCCGAACAATGCGCGAAAGCGTGGAACGGCTGCCGCTTGCGGTACGACGGCGCCCACCGATGGCTGGCGCGATTGCTGCCAGCTCTGCCAGGCCAGATAGAACAGGTACAGCCCGCCGACGATTTTCAAGGCGCTGAACAATTGCTCCGATGCCAGCAACAAGGCACCCAGCCCCAGCGCCGAAGCACTGAGCAAACAGATCGAGGCGAATACGCCGCCGAGAAATGCCGGGTACGAGCGGCGCAATCCATAATTCAGACTGTTGCTGATCATCAGCAACGACAGTGGCCCCGGAATCAGGATCACCACCAGCGCAGCACCGCTGAACAGCAGCCAGGTTTCCAGACTCATCACTTTCCTCCTTTTTTGTTGTATTGAAAAATGCACAAAGCCCCACCCATCAGGGTGAGGCTGTTTTGAAGCCTGAACCGCGTAGCGCTTACAGGAAGATGAACTTGGCGATGAAGATCGCGCAGAGCACCCACAGGCTCACGGAAATTTCCTTGTACTTGCCGGTCCCGGCCTTCAACGCCACATAGGTGATGAAGCCCAGCGCGATGCCGTCGGCGACCGAAAAGGTCAGTGGCATCATGATCGCGGTGACGATGGCCGGGATAGCGTCAGTCGCTTCGTCCCATTCGATGTGGGCCATGCCGCCCATCATCAGCATCGCAACGTAGATCAGTGCACCGGCGGTGGCATAAGCGGGAATCATGCCGGCCAGCGGTGCGAAAAACATTGCCGCTATAAATAGCACACCTACGGTGACTGCGGTAAGACCAGTCCGACCACCAGCGGCGACACCGGCAGCACTTTCCACATAGCTTGTTACTGGAGGAACTCCAACCACGGCACCGAATACGCTGGAGGCACTGTCGGCTTTCATCGCCCGGGAGAGGTTTTCGATGCGGCCGTCAGCGTTCACCAGATTGGCGCGCTGGGCGACCCCCATCAGGGTACCGGCGGTGTCGAACATGTGCACAAAGAGGAAGGCCAATACCACGCTGATCATGCTGACGTTGAATACGCCGGCGACGTTCATGGCCATGAACGTCGGAGCCAGACTCGGCGGGGTCGACATGATTCCTTCGTAGTGCACGATGCCCAGGCCCCAACCGGCCAGGGTCACGGTGATGATGCTGATGAGAATTGCGCCGAAGACTCGGTGATAGCTGAGGATCGCGATCATCAGAAAGCAGATGGCCGCGAGCAGCGGGCCAGGTTCGCGCAGGGAGCCGAGTTTGATCAGTGTGGCCGGGCTATCGACGACGATGCCTGCAGTTTTCAAACCGATCAGGCCGAGGAACAAACCAACGCCAGCACCCATCGCAAAGCGCAGGCTGACCGGAATGCTGTTGAGCAGCCACTCACGAATCCGCGAAAAAGTCAGGATCATGAACAGCACACCGGAGACGAACACCGCACCCAGCGCAGTTTCCCAGTTGTAGCCCATGGTGCCGACCACGGTGTAAGTGAAGAACGCGTTGAGACCCATGCCCGGCGCCAGACCCACTGGCCAGTTGGCATACAGGCCCATCAACAGGCAGCCCAGTGCAGCGGCGATACAGGTGGCGACGAAGGCTGCACCGTGATCGATCCCGGCATCGGCCATGATGTTCGGATTGACGAAGATGATGTAGGCCATGGTGATGAAGGTTGTCAGACCGGCAATCAGCTCGGTCTTCACCGTGGTGCCATGCAAGCTGAGTTTAAACAGACGTTCCAGCAAGCCACTGCGTAATGGTGGCGAGAGGTCCAGCGTCGATGCTTCGGATTTGCGGCTTTCCACAGCGAGTACTCCTCAAGAGTTTTATTGTTATTTCCAGGGCCGGACCCATGAGGGGTGGCAGCGGCCCTTTGAGGCATACGCGAATTTGTTGACCATGCGGTCAGGAACTCGCACGCTGTGGATTATGCTTTTGTGTACAAATAAAGCAAATATTGTTTTTGGTTTTGTTTACGAAAGTTCCGTCGATAGGGATATATCGCCCTTGATGGCCCCTTCGCGAGCAAGCTCGCTCCCACATTTGAAATGCGTTCCTCTGTGGGAGCGAGCCTGCTCGCGAAGAAGCAGTCCCATTCAATCGAGAGCCGTCTGACTTTTCCCCAATGCCAGATTCACCGCCAACCAGCCATTCACCGCCGCTTCACCAGCCTCGGCAAACACCCGCTCCAGCAATTTCACCTGCTCACGGCGCAACGCCTGTTCAAATTTCGCGCCTTCCGCCGTCAGCTCCAGCAGGCGTTTACGCTTGTCGGCCTCCGACGCCACGCTGTCCACCAGATGCATTTCCTGCAACTGCCGCAACGGCATGTTCAGCGCCTGCTTGCTCACGCCGAGTAATCCCAGCAATTCCTTCACGCTCAAATTCGGATACCGCGCGATGAAAAACACAATGCGCTGATGCACCCGCGACAGCCCACGGCGCTCGAGCATTTCATCAGCCTTGGCGGTGAAGGCCTGATAGCCGAAGAAAAACGCTTCCATCGCCTGTTGCTGACTGGATGGGTTTTTAAGGTCAATCATGTTGACGTACTCGCTCAAGCTGTCGTAATTTCAGTCAACCAGTTTGACTCATTTTTCGTCCGCCTCGCTACCGGTGACCTCCATGGCCTTTTCCGAACGTGTCTCGCGCCTTAAAAGTTCTTTGATCCGTGAAATCCTTGCCGCCGCCCAGCGCCCGGAGGTCATGTCGTTCGCTGGCGGCTTGCCTGCTGAAGCCATGTTGCCCAAGGTTGAATGGGCCGACATGCCGCTGTCTCTTGGCCAATACGGCATGAGCGAAGGCGAACCGGCGTTGCGCGAAGCGTTGGCGGCGGAGGCGAGGGCGCTTGGACTGGAGTGTCAGGCGAGTCAGGTGCTGGTGGTCAGCGGTTCCCAGCAAACCCTCGATCTGGCGGCCAAGTTGTACATCGACAAGGGCACGGAAATTTTGCTGGAGGCGCCGACGTATCTCGCCGCACTACAGATATTCCAGCTGTTCGGCGCCGATTGCCTGACCGTGCCGCAGGAGTCCGACGGCCCGAACCTGGCGCAGTTGCGCGAGCGTTTGGAGCAACATCACCCAGCGTTTATCTACCTGATTCCGACGTTCCAGAACCCGTCCGCCGTGCGCTACAGCGAAGAAAAGCGTGCAGCGGTAGCGGCTTTGCTCGACGAGTTTGGCGTCACCCTGATCGAAGATGAGCCTTACCGTGAACTGACTTTCGACGGTGGCAGCGCGAAGCCGATTGCCGGGCGTCTGCAGAAGTCCAGTTGGATCTACACCGGCACCGTGTCGAAAACCCTGCTGCCGGGTTTGCGTGTCGGCTATCTGATCGCCAGTCCCGATCTTTTTCCGCACTTGCTCAAACTCAAGCAATCGGCGGATCTGCACACCAATCGCATCGGCCAATGGCAGGCGTTGCAGTGGATTGGTACTGAAAAGTATCAGCAGCATTTGAGTGAGTTGCGCGGCTTTTATCGACAGCGGCGGGATGCCTTTCAAACAGCATTGGAAAGGCATTTTGCCGATCTGGCCGATTGGAACATGCCACAGGGTGGGCTGTTTTTCTGGCTGACCTTGAAGCAGCCGCTGGATACGCGAACGTTGCTCAATGAGGCGTTGGCCAATGATGTGGCGTTTATGCCGGGGGAGCCGTTCTTTCCGGAGCCGGATAACCATCATGGGCATTTGCGTTTGAACTTCAGCCACATCGATCCGGCGCGGCTGGATGAAGGGCTGAAGCGACTGGCGGCGGTGGTGCGCCAGGCACAGATAGACAACGCGGCTTGAAAACAAATAAACCGGCTCGAGGGCCGGTTTATTTTTGTCTGAGCTTTGAGGTGATTTGGCGGGCCTCATCGCGAGCAGGCTCGCTCCCACAGTGGAAATGCATTCCAAAGGGTGGGAGCGAGCCTGCTCGCGAAGGCGTCAATCAGCCCACCACATAATCATCAGACCGCAGCAAAGCGCTTATCCAGATAATCAATAATCGCCTTGGACTCGTACATCCAGGTGGTCTGGCCATTCTCTTCAATCCGCAGGCAAGGCACCTTGATTCGGCCGCCCTGTTCCAGCAGCGCCTGACGATCCTGCTCGTTGTTCTTCGCATCCTTCAGCGCCACCGGCACATTCAGGCGGTGCAGCGTACGACGGGTTTTCACGCAGAACGGGCAGGCATGGAACTGATACAGGGTCAGACCCTTCGCAGCGGCGTTGACCTGTGCCTGAGTTTCGGCAGGGCGCTGTTTCTTGCCCGGACGGGTGATGAAGTCGATGAAGATAACCAGTTGGCCGAGGCCGACACGAAGCGCTTTGACAAACACGTTGAAAGCCTCACGGTGCAAATAAAGAAAGGCGCGCAGCTTACCCGATTTTTCCCGGGCGAAAAAAAACCGGCGATGAATGCCGGTTTTTTTTTCGTACTGCGAATTATTTGATCAGGCTGAGAAATTCGCTGCGAGTCGCTGCGTTTTCGCGGAACTCACCGAGCATCACCGAAGTGATCATCGACGAATTCTGCTTCTCGACACCGCGCATCATCATGCACATGTGCTTGGCCTCAATCACCACGGCTACGCCCAGCGCGCCGGTGACTTGCATCACTGCATCGGCGATCTGACGGCTGAGGTTTTCCTGGATCTGCAGGCGACGGGCGTACATGTCGACGATCCGCGCGACCTTAGACAGGCCCAGCACTTTGCCGCTCGGGATGTACGCAACATGCGCCTTGCCGATGAACGGCAGCAGGTGGTGTTCGCACAACGAGTACAACTCGATGTCCTTGACCAGCACCATTTCGCTGTTGTCGGAGCTGAACAGGGCACCGTTGGTGACCTCTTCGAGCGTCTGTTCATAACCGCGGCAGAGGTACTGCATGGCTTTGGCGGCACGCTTTGGCGTGTCGAGCAGGCCCTCGCGGGAGACGTCCTCGCCCAATTGGCCGAGAATCGCGGTGTAGTTCTGTTCCAGTGTCACAGGGGCTGATTCCATAAGGGTTTCAGAGGGGTACTGTTTCTGTCTGTACCAATTTTGTACCAATCAAGCTGTTTTCGAGCTTGCCGAGTTCACCCCAGTCAGTGCTGGAATGGGGTCCATCGTGCGTAAGTCGATAGCAACATCTGAACGCTATGACCGAGCTGAGTGGCAATAAACGCAGGGTTCATACCCGCCATGAGGCACATGGTAGCGTATGTGTGTCGGCAGTTGTATTGCCGGCGGGCGCGAATCCCCAATTCGGTCAGCGCGGCCTGAAACGCTCACCGACACCCAGAGCGCCAGACCCGATCTCTCACTTCAGCGATTTTATCGAGTAAAATCGCGGGCCGCAGGTCACGTTTACCGTGTAAAGAACGCGCAGAGCGGCTGCGTGTCGAGGCTGAGCCTTGGCATGTGGAAGGCAACAAGCGTTGAGTGAAAGGTTCATTGAAACGACGGCCCGAAAGGGCCTTTTGCATTACCTGGATGCGATTTTCGCGCCCGTTAGCCAAAGGAAAATCATGAAAAGTACAATCAATGATATGGCGTTTACCGAGCGTCGCCGCGTGCCTGTGAGGGCTTTATTGGGCGGTGTTTTATTCTTGGTCATGGCCATCCAGGGGTTCCGTATGGACTCCAATGGAATCGCTGCGCTGCTGCTGGTGTGTTCGTTATGGTATTTGGGCATGGCGTGGCTGAATCGCAACGCGGGCTCGCAAACCTTGATGATCCTCAAGGACAAAGGCATCTGGTTTTTCAATGCTGATGGGTTAGTCCCCTACACATCGATTGAAGCCACAGAGGTCGAATCGTACAGCGGGATAGCTCAGATGCAGCTCAATACAGTACTTCATATCATTGCCGAAAAGGCTGACACCCTGCCGAACTTTAATGACAGCCGATGGAAGATCTTTTTCAAGATGCCAAGTGCGCGAAAGGGTAAAGGCTTTCGTAAGCATCTTGTGGTGTTCAACTATGGTGGTCTGCGCGACGAAGATGGCAAAAACGTCGACTATGAAAACCTTGAAGAAGAACTTGCGTACCGTATCGAAAAGGCTCACCACGAGGAACATGAGCAGAGCAATTCGGTTTATGTGCCCTCATCGTCAGCGAACGATGCGCTGTCGCCTGTCACTCATTGAATCCCGCTTATCGCGACGGGCGCTGGCAGTGGGTGCAAAGCCGACTGCCGAAAGCTGCCGTTCAGCAACGCCATTCGAACAGCTTCAGCAAAGTGAAAGCCCTGCATCGTGACTAACGATGCGGGGCTTCAGAGGGGGCGGATTATTCGTCGCGGCCTTCCATCATGGTGCGTTTGAGCATCACGTAAACCGCGCCGGCACCGCCGTGTTTGGCCTGGCACGAGCAGAAACCCAGGACCTGCGCATGTTGGCGCAGCCAGGTGTTGACGTGGCTTTTGATCATCGGCCGCTTGCCGTCCAGACGCACAGCCTTGCCGTGGGTGACGCGTACGCAGCGGATTTCGAATTTGGTCGCTTCGGCAAGAAACGCCCAAAGGGTTTCCCGGGCTTTTTCCACACTCATGCCATGCAAATCGAGGCTGCCCTCGAACGGAATCTGGCCGACCTTGAGTTTGCGCATCTGACTTTCCTGCACCCCGTCACGAGCCCACATCAACTCGTCTTCCGGGCCGACGTCGATCACGAACTGATCGGACAGACCATCAACGGTAGCGGTGTCAGTGCGCACGGTGGCCGACTGACGCAGCTTGGCAATCTGTGCGCGGTCAGCCTTGGGTTTGCCGGTGTCGGCGCGGTCGTGCTTGATCGGCTTGACGCCTTGGATCGCACTTTTGAACAGGGAAAAATCGTCGTCTTGCATGTCAGCCTCCGCGAAGGGCGGCCAGTTTACCCAAGTCGAAACAAAACGGCCCGGCAAAAAGCCAGGCCGGTGATTCAGTCGTGTTTTTTCATCAGGTGCGGGGACATGTTCAGTTCCCGCGATTGCCGCGCGCGACGGCGGCAGCGGCGCCACAGAGCAACACCGAAATACAGAAACAGCAAACCGACCGCCAGAATGATTGCCGAGCCCATTGGCGTGGCATTCAAGTCACCGAGCGCTGGTGGGCGCCCGAGCAGGCTGGCCGCCCCGGCCATCGCCAGCAGCACGCCGAACGTCGCCAGAATGGCCGCGATCGCCGCGCCGAATCGAAAACGCCAGTTGCTTTGGCCTTTGGGCCGCAAGCGGCGTGCGTCAAATCCATCGGATAACTTCATTCCGACCTTCCTCAATGGGTATCGGCCCTTCGACCGGGAGTTGACCGGGTTGTTCCTGAGGCTATGGCATTTGCGGCAAATGAGAGGAGTTTGCGGATGAGCGGCGTGCTGAGCCGCTCATCAGAGCAGATCAGATCAGGTCTTGAGTCAGTGCGAGGGTGGCGAAGTTGTCCGCCATGATCGCCATTTCCGCTTCCTGCACCACGGCGGCGCTGAGCACGCGGCCCTTGAACGGCAAATCGCGGGTGGCGCAGGCGTCTTCCACCAGGGTGCAGCGGAAACCCAGGTTCTTCGCCGCGCGCACGGTGGTGCTGACGCTGGAGTGGCTCATGAAACCGCAGACGATCAAGTCGAGCGAGCCAAGGTTTTGCAAACGATCGAGCAACTCGGTGCCGTGGAACGCGCTCGGCAGCAGTTTGCCGATAATGGTTTCATCGCCTTGTGGCTCGAGGCCCGGGATGAATTCGCCGCGTTCGCCCTGCGGGTCGAACAAGCCACCGACGGTGCCGAGATGACGCACGTGCACGATCGGCCGACCGGCTGCACGGGCTGCGGCAACCACTTGTTTGATGTTCGCGACGGCCGCGTCCATGCCGCTCAGGGCCAGCGGGCCACTGAGATACTCTTTCTGGGCATCGATGATGACCACGGTGGCATGGCTCAGTGTGGCCGCTGCGTAACCGCGACCGCTGAGTTGAAACATCGTTTTTGGAACGGACATTCTGGGGCTCCTTGGGGTGGGGCTTTTGCGACATTGTCCTCTGGCTGAGCGGTTCTGTGAATCGCTACCATCGTAGGCACCGTCGTTATTGGCCTGCAGCCTTGTCAAGTTACACGTTCTGTTCAATAGCCGATGCAAAAAACAGAAAACTCCTACCGTCGTCCGGATGATTTTCCTGCGTCGTCGTGGCACGTTTTGGCTGCTAGAATCGCCAGTCGTTTTTTCTGGAGTTCTGCGCCGTGATCACTTCCCGCCTTCGTACCCTGCGTGACCATATCCGTTGGGCCGTCAGCCGCTTCCATGGGGAGGATCTGTTTTTCGGCCATGGCACCGACAATGCCTGGGACGAAGCCCGGCAGCTTGTGCTGGGAGCTTTGCACCTGCCGTGGGAAATCGCCGACAGCTATCTCGATTGCGCGCTGGAAGACGACGAGCTGGTCAACCTGCAGCGACTGCTCAAGCGCCGCATCGAAGAACGCATTCCCACCGCTTATCTGTTGGGTGAAGCGTGGTTCTGCGGCATGTCGTTTATCGTCGATGAGCGTGTGTTGATCCCGCGTTCGCCGATTGGCGAATTGATCGAAAACCACTTCGCCCCGTGGATCGGCACCGAACCTGCGCGGATTCTCGACCTGTGCACCGGCTCCGGTTGCATCGGCATTGCCTGCGCCTACGAGTTCCAGAACGCCGAGGTGGTGCTGGCCGATCTGTCGTTCGAAGCGCTGGAAGTGGCCAACCAGAACATCGAGCGCCATGGCGTCGATGAACGCGTCTACACCGTGCAGGGCGATGGTTTTGATGGTTTGCCGGGTCAGCGTTTCGACCTGATCGTGTCGAACCCGCCTTACGTGGATGCGGAAGATTTCGCCGACATGCCGGACGAATATCAACATGAGCCCGAGCTGGGTCTGGCGTGTGGCGATGATGGTCTGAATCTGGTTCGACGGATGTTGGCTCAAGCGGCCGATCATCTGACCGAGAAGGGCTTGCTGATCGTTGAAGTGGGCAACAGCCAGGTACACGTTGACGCGCTGTACCCGGAAGTCGATTTCGCCTGGCTCGAGTTCGAGCGCGGCGGGCATGGCGTGTTCATGCTGACGGCGGAGCAGTGCCGCGATCATCAGGCGCTTTTCGCTTCCCGCATCTGACCCGTTAAAAGCAAAAGATCGCAGCCTTCGGCGGCTCCAGGGTGTACACCATCCCGTGTAGGAGCCGCCGAAGGCTGCGATCTTTTGATCTACCGGTGCGTGGCAATCCAGATCAACAACCCTGCCTGAAACACTGCAAACGCCACCAGACAAGTGATGGTGAAACGCAGCCCGGCGTCTTCACGCTTGAACTTGCTGACCTTGTCTTCCTGCTTCTTCAGCTTCACTTCCTGCTCGGCCAGATTTTGCTCCGCTTGCTGAAGCATCTGCGCCGCTTCAAGAATTTCGACGATCTGCAGCTTTTCGCTGTTCCAGTCACCGAGCAGATCGCCAACCTGCACTTCCTTGACGCTACCCTTCAAATGCTGGGCATCGGCATAGACCACATCAAAACCATGCACACGCAGGAAATGATCGCGACGCAGACGCGTGTCTTCGTTCAGCGCGTCCTTGTTGTTCAAATCCATGCCGTCGACGGTGTAGGTCGGCCAGCGCTTTTTCGCCCAATTGATGCCTTGCGCGGCCATATAGCGGCCAATGCCACGGTTCATCGGTTCGATCTGCAAGCCGCTGTCCGGGCCGAAGTGCACACGCTTGGTCGTGTGATCAACCCACACGTCCAGTTGATTCTGCTCTTTGCGCACACGCTGGCCGGGCAGTTTGATGGCCATGCGCATCAGGCTTTTTTCTTTGCTGTTGCGCTCGGCATAGCCGAATTCGACGAAGCGCAAAGGGCGACCGCCGGTGTTGCGGTCGGTCTGCAGCGGGGCCAGGCGGAGCATCTTGTGGTGCTCGACGTGGACATCCGCCCACGGCAGCTCGACCGCTGGCGGTGCGTCTTTTTCAGCGGTGGTGTCGGGTGAAGTCGGGGTATCAGTCATAACGGCGAGATCCTGTCCAAGCCCTGCTTGTCGCCAGCCATTGCGCTGGCGACAAAGGCTTATCGGCCGTTTTTTGCAGGACTAGAGGGTAAACCGCGCTTAACGGGTGCGAAGTCCGTCAATAAACTCGATGATCTTCGCGCCGAGTTCCGCCGCCAGCGGCAAATTTGGATCCTTGTACGAAGCCAATTGCCGCTTCATATCGTTGTGCACGATGCGCATGACGTGGTTCATGCCTTCGATCACCACCAGATCGGCGTCCGGTTTGACGGCTTTGAGGCGTTTCGCGTCCTCGGTGCCAACCTGGATATCGTTGCTGCCCTGAACAATCAGCGCCGGCATCTTCAATTGCGCGAACGCTTTTGCCGGGTCCTGGCGGAACAGTGAAATCAGATACGGCTGCACGCTCGGGCGGAAAATCACCTGCAACGGCTGCGGAACATTGTCGTCGGTGTGGCCAGCCTTGAGGCTGTCGAGCAGTTCGTTACTGCGCAGCATCAGCGGTGGCGGCAGGCTGCGGGCCAGTTGCTCGCGGATCACCTGATCGACCGGACGGGCGCTGCCGGACAGAGAAATCACCGCCGCTGCATCGACTTTCGGCGCAGCGAGGCTGGCAATCAGCGCGCCTTCGCTGTGCCCGAGCAGAATCAATTTGCCGAAACGCGGATCGGCCTTGAGCTTCTGCCCCCATGCCACCGCGTCCGCCGCGTAGGCTTCTATCGACAAATTGCGCTCATCCGGCGTCGCAGCGAGACTCGCGGCAACACCGCGTTTGTCGTAACGCACGCTGGCAATGTTGTGTTTGGCCAACACCCAGGCCAGGCGCTTGAGGCTGTCATTGCGCCCACCGTCGGGGTTGTTTCCGTCACGGTCCGTAGGACCCGAGCCAGAAATAATCAGGACAACCGGCACCGGGTTGTCAGATTTTGGCAGCAGCAGCGAACCGAAAAGTTCGCCGGTGCCGGTATCCAAAGTGACCGGGCGTTGTAGGACCGTCGCTTGGGCAAAGCCCGTAAACAGGGTAAGACTCAAGATCAAAACTCGCAGCATCATCACGCCATCATTCGCCAAGGTGCCGGTTGGACTCGCCAGCACCACTAAGGTTCGAGGATGAACTACTCGGTTAGCCTGCGTATACTGGCGCGCATCACGAATTTGGGTTTGATTTCACGGAGCGTCCTGCATGTCCGGCAATACCTACGGCAAGTTGTTCACTGTCACCACCGCTGGCGAAAGCCATGGTCCGGCGTTGGTCGCCATTGTCGACGGCTGCCCGCCGGGCCTGGAGATCTCCCTCGAAGACCTGCAGCGCGACCTTGATCGCCGCAAGCCAGGCACCAGCCGCCACACCACCCAGCGTCAGGAAGCCGACGAAGTCGAAATCCTTTCCGGCGTGTTCGAAGGGCGCACCACCGGTTGCTCGATCGGCTTGCTGATCCGCAACACCGACCAGAAGTCCAAGGACTACTCGGCGATCAAGGACCTGTTCCGTCCGGCCCACGCCGACTACACCTACCACCATAAATACGGTGAGCGCGACTACCGTGGCGGTGGCCGCAGTTCGGCCCGCGAAACCGCGATGCGCGTGGCCGCCGGTGCAATCGCCAAGAAATACCTGGCCAGCCAAGGCATCGTCATTCGTGGCTACATGAGCCAGCTCGGCCCGATCGAAATCCCGTTCAAGACCTGGGATTCGGTGGAAGAGAACGCCTTCTTCAGCCCGGATCCGGACAAGGTTCCTGAGCTTGAGGCCTACATGGATCAATTGCGTCGCGACCAGGACTCGGTCGGCGCAAAAATCACCGTGGTCGCCGAAGGCGTCATGCCAGGTCTCGGCGAGCCGATTTTCGACCGCCTCGACGCTGAACTGGCCCACGCACTGATGAGCATCAACGCAGTGAAAGGCGTGGAAATCGGCGCTGGGTTTGCCTCGGTCGCGCAGCGCGGCACCGAACACCGCGATGAAATGACTCCGGAAGGTTTCCTCAGCAACAACGCCGGCGGCATTCTCGGCGGTATTTCCTCCGGTCAGCCGATCGTTGCGCATCTGGCGTTGAAGCCGACTTCCAGCATCACCACCCCGGGTCGATCGATCGACATCCACGGCAATCCGGTGGACGTGATCACCAAGGGTCGTCACGACCCTTGCGTCGGCATTCGTGCCACGCCGATCGCCGAAGCGATGATGGCCATTGTGCTGATGGATCACCTGCTGCGTCACCGTGGCCAGAACGCCGATGTGCGCGTGAGCACGCCGGTGCTGGGTCAGCTTTGATGGCAGGCTCTAAAGCCGTCGCGGCATAACCGTGACGGCGCTCCCTTACTGGCGGCTGTCCAGTTTCTATCTGTTCTATTTCGCCTTGCTCGGTTCGACAGCGCCGTTTCTGGCGCTGTACTTCGATCACCTCGGCTTCAGTCCGGCGCGGATTGGTGAGCTGGTCGCCATTCCGATGCTGATGCGCTGCGTGGCGCCGAACATCTGGGGCTGGCTCGGCGATTACACCGGCAGACGCCTGGCCATCGTGCGCTTTGGCGCGGTGTGCACACTACTGACCTTCTCGCTGATTTTCGTCAGCAAGACCTACGCCTGGCTGGCGATGGTCATGGCGCTGCACGCGTTCTTCTGGCACGCGGTGCTACCGCAGTTTGAAGTCATCACCCTGGCGCATTTGCAAGGGCAGACCTCGCGTTACAGCCAGATTCGTTTGTGGGGCTCGATCGGTTTCATCATTACCGTGGTGGCGTTGGGGCGGTTGTTCGAATGGCTGAGCCTCGACATTTATCCGGCGGCGCTGGTGTTGATCATGGCCGGCATCGTCCTCAGCAGTTTGTGGGTGCCGAACGCACAACCGCCGCAAGGCAACCGGCCGAGCAGTGAGGGCTTCCTCAAGCAACTGCGCAATCCCGGCGTGCTGGCGTTCTATGGCTGTGTGGCGCTGATGCAAATGAGCCACGGCCCGTATTACACCTTTCTGACCTTGCACCTCGAACGACTCGGCTACACACGCGGCACGATCGGCATGCTCTGGGCCGTGGGCGTGGTCGCCGAAGTGCTGATGTTCATGGCCATGAGCCGGATTCTTGCGCGGTTTTCCCTGCGCCGCGTGCTGATGGCGAGTTTTCTGCTGGCGGCGCTGCGCTGGTTGCTGCTAGGTTCGTTCGCCGAGTTTCTGTGGGTGCTGTTGCTCGCGCAGATTCTGCACGCGGCGACCTTCGGCAGTTTTCACGCCGCTGCCATCGCGTTCGTGCAACGTAGCTTCGGCGCCCGCCAGCAAGGGCAGGGCCAGGCGTTGTACGCAGCACTGGCCGGCACCGGTGGTGCGCTCGGCGCGTTGTATTCCGGTTACAGCTGGAATGCCCTCGGCGCGACATTGACCTTTAGTATTGCCAGTCTCGCGGCGCTCGCTGCTGCCGTTATCATTGCCACACGTATGCAAGAGGACAGGCCATGAGCCTTACGCGTGAACAACTCGCCCAGCAAATCGTCGACGCCGGGCGCTTTCTTTATGGTCGCGGCTGGTCGCCGGCCACCAGCAGTAATTACTCGACGCGCCTGTCGCCGAGCGAAGCGCTGCTGACCGTGTCCGGCAAGCACAAGGGCCAGTTGGGTCTGGACGATGTGCTCGCCACTGACCTTTCTGGGAACAGCCTGGAGCCGGGTAAAAAACCGTCTGCCGAAACCTTGCTGCACACCCAGCTCTACAGCTGGCGCCCAGAGATCGGCGCGGTGTTGCATACCCATTCGGTCAACGCCACGGTGCTCTCGCGCCTGACCCCGGAAGACTTTATCGAGTTCGAAGACTACGAATTGCAGAAAGCCTTCAGCGGCGTTTCGACCCACGAATCCCGGGTGCGCGTGCCGATTTTCGACAACGATCAGGACATTGCGCGCCTCGCCGCCAAGGTGCAGCCTTGGCTCGACGCCCATCCTGATTGTGTCGGTTATCTGATTCGCGGCCACGGCCTCTACACCTGGGGCGCGCAGATGAACGACGCGCTGCGGCAGATCGAGGCCTTTGAATTTCTGTTTGAATGCGAGTTGAAAACCCGCAGCGTCATGAACCGCCAAGGCTGACTTCACCGGAAGTAGCCCATTTGCCTGATGAAATGCTGTGCCCGACCGGTCTGCAAGAACCGGACGGCAAGGCCGATACCGAGGAATTGCCCCAATGAGCAGCCTGTCCGTCTATCACGTCTCCAGCCCCGAGATTCCCAACAAAGTGCTGACCCACTTTGAAGACATCGCCTCGACCCTGGCCGAACAGGGCGTGCGCTTCGACCGCTGGCATGCCGCCGCGAAAATCCAGCCCGGTGCCACCCAGGAAGAAGTGATCAGCGCTTATAAGGAGCAGATCGACCAACTGATGACCGAGCGCGGTTACATCACTGTCGACGTCATCAGCCTGAACAGCGATCACCCGCAAAAAGCCGAATTGCGCGCCAAGTTTCTCGAAGAACACCGCCATGGCGAAGACGAAGTACGCTTTTTCGTTGCTGGCCGTGGCCTGTTTACCTTGCACATCGACGATTACGTTTACGCCGTGCTCTGTGAGAAGAACGACCTGATTTCAGTGCCGGCCGGCACCAAGCATTGGTTCGACATGGGCGAGCATCCGCACTTTGTCGCGATCCGTCTGTTCAACAACCCTGAAGGCTGGGTTGCCAATTTCACCGGCGAAGACATCGCCGGTCGTTTCCCGCGACTGGAGGACTGATTCGATGTCGATCAAAGCCATTGTCACCGACATTGAAGGCACCACCAGCGCGGTGAGTTTCGTCTTCGACGTGCTGTTTCCGTATGCCGCTAAACACCTGCCGGACTTTGTCCGTCAGAACGCCGAGCGCGCCGATGTCGCCGAGCAACTTGATGCCGTGCGCCGTGACAGCAATGCACCGCAGGCGGATGTTGAACGGGTTGTTGAAATCCTCTTGAGCTGGATCGAGGAAGATCGCAAAGCCACTCCGCTCAAGGCCTTGCAAGGCATGGTCTGGGCCCAGGGTTATCACGCCGGGCAGTTGAAAGGGCATGTTTATCCGGATGCCGTTGAAGCGCTCAAGCAATGGCATCAGGCGGGTTATCAACTGTTTGTGTACTCGTCGGGCTCGATTCAGGCGCAGAAGCTGATTTTCGGCTGCTCGGAGGCGGGGGATCTGACACCGCTGTTCAGCGGCTATTTCGACACGACGTCGGGGCCCAAGCGCGATTCGCAGTCGTACACCAATATCCAGAAAGCCATTGGCGTCGAACCCGAAGAAATCCTGTTCCTCTCGGATATCGTCGAAGAACTCGACGCCGCGCAGTCTGCCGGCCTGCAAACCTGCGGTTTGGCTCGCGAAGGCGGCGAGCTGGGCAGCCACATCACCGTCGACACCTTCACCGGCATCGAACCCGAAGCCTTCTAACCCACACAATCCCTGTAGGAGCTGCGGAAGGCTGCGATCTTTTGATTCTGATCTTAAAAAAAAGATCAAAAGATCGCAGCGTTCCGCAGCTCCTACAAAGAGTTCGCGATCGCGATGGAGATCGCGCATAAAAAAACAGGCCGTGAAGCGAGAGCTCCACGGCCTGTTTTGTTTAAAGCGCTTTAGAAGTTACAGCGAGTGATAAGTCGGCAGGGCAAAACGCTGCTGGCTCTGCAGCATGGCAATTTGCGGCAGTTCACTGGCCTGTTCAGCCAGGTCGCGGCGAATTGCACTGATCGCCCACGACAGTTGGTCGCCGGCATGCAGTTGTTGATAAGTCAGTGCGCGTTTAAACACTTTGCCGTCGCTGCTGCGCAGAGTCAGCAGGATCCCGCCATCGGGACGTGGCGCAGTGGTGACGTCGAAGTTGGAGAACAGGGAGGTAAATTTTTCTTGGATCAGGCTCATGTCTTTCAGCTCCGTATGCACTTGAATGGCAAGCATGCAAAGGAGGTTGCAGTGATTGTGCCAGCATTTAAAAATAAAATTATCGTTATAAATCAATTAGTTATAAATAATGAAAATTCAGGTCGTCGTGCAAACTGCATGAATGGCCATCGTGCATCCTGCATTTTGCGGGATCGTTATCGAAACAACGGAACCAATCGCTTACCCGATGATCATCGCCGCCCTCGGCCGATCAGCGGATACAAAACATTGCAAAAACCGCGTGTACAGTCTGAGAAGCGCTGACGTATTTTCGATCTCGACCCGCGCTCGCACGCGTCGGTTACTGCAAGCCAAAGCCCGAAAAATAAAAACATCGACCTGCACGCCAAGGTCGGACGGGGAGCTTTTATGAGCCACGCGCCAAGCGACACGATTACCTGGGGCATGATGCTCCGCAAACTGCCGATGATCGCCAAAGCTATCCCTCGGGTGGTCAAGGGCATGAAGGTGGCCAACGTCACGGATCCGACCCAAAGCTGTGGCCTTGGCTGGACGTTCGAGCAAGCGACACTGCGCAATCCCGAGGGGCCGGCGTTATTGCAGGGCGATGTATCGCTGACCTATTCGCAGGTCAATCAGTGGGCCAACCGCATTGCTCATTATCTGAACGGGCAGGGCATCGGCAAGGGCGACGTGGTCGCGGTGTTTATCGAAAACCGCCCGGAGTTGCTGGTGACCATTCTGGCGCTGGCCAAGGTCGGCGCGGTCAGTGCTCTGCTCAATACCTCGCAGACTCGCGACACGCTGATCCACAGTGTGAATCTGGTGGCGCCGGTGGCAATTGTCGTCGGCGAAGAACTGCTTCCGGCGTATGCGGCGATTCGCGAGCAAGTGGCGATTACCACGCCGCGCACCTGGTTTGTCGCCGATCAGGACACCTATAGCCATCCGGGCATTGCGCCCGAAGGCTACGTCAATCTGATCAGCGCCAGTGCCGACGCCGCCAGTGATAATCCGCCGAGCAGTCAGCAGGTGTTTTTCGACGATCCGTGTTTCTACATTTACACCTCCGGCACCACCGGCCTGCCCAAGGCCGGGGTGTTCAAGCACGGGCGCTGGATGCGCAGCTCCGCCAGTTTCGGCATGATCGCCCTCAACATGGGCCCCGACGATGTCGTCTACTGCACCTTGCCGCTGTATCACGCCACCGGTCTTTGCGTGTGCTGGGGCTCGGCAGTCAACGGCGCCTCGGGCTTCGCGATTCGTCGCAAGTTCAGCGCCAGCCAGTTCTGGAACGACGTGCGTCGTTATCGCGCGACGACCATCGGTTACGTCGGCGAGTTGTGCCGCTATCTGGTCGATCAACCGGCCAGCGCCGATGACAGCCGCCACGAGGTGCGCAAGATGATCGGCAATGGCTTGCGCCCCGGCGCCTGGGCTGAGTTCAAGACGCGCTTTGCCGTCGAGCACATCTGTGAGCTGTACGCGGCGAGCGACGGCAACATTGGTTTTACCAACATCCTCAACTTCGACAACACCATTGGCTTCTCGCTGATGGCTTGGGAGCTGGTGGCTTACGATCATGACAGCGGAGAGCCGCTGCGCGGTGCCGACGGTTTCATGCGCAAGGTCGGCAAGGGCGAGCAGGGCTTGCTGCTGGCGCGAATCGACGAAAAGGCGCCGCTGGATGGCTACACCGATCCGCAAAAAACCGCCAAAGTTGTCCTTCACGACGTGTTTAGCAAAGGCGATCGCTTTTTCAACACCGGTGATCTGCTGCGCAACATCGGTTTCGGCCACGCACAATTTGTTGATCGACTCGGTGATACCTATCGCTGGAAGGGCGAAAACGTCTCGACCACTGAAGTCGAAAACCTGTTGCTGCAACACCCGCACATCTCCGAAGCGGTGGCCTATGGGGTGGAAATTCGCAATACCAACGGCCGTGCCGGGATGGCGGCTATCACGCCGGCGGAGTCCCTGGCGACGCTGGATTTCGCCGAGTTGCTGACCTTTGCCCGCGAACGTATGCCGGCCTACGCGGTGCCGTTGTTCCTGCGGGTGAAGGTAAAAATGGAAACCACCGGTACCTTCAAATACCAGAAAACCCGATTGAAAAATGAAGGCTTCGACCCCGGCCAGACCAGCGATGACCCGATTTACGCTTGGCTGCCCGGCACGCAGACTTACGTACGAGTCACCGACGAAGTGTTGGCGGAAATTCATCAGGGCAAGCATCGTTATTGAATCTGGCTATGGCGCGACTTGAGAAAAAGGGGGTGACAGCCAGCGTCTCGCTCGGGAAACTGTCGGCTTTCCGATTGACCGAAAGTGGAGTTGCACCATGTCCGACCAAAGCCGCCAGATGACCCCTGAAGAAGCTGCCGAATTCACCGAGCAGGTTTTCAACAAGGCGCGCGACGGTGATGCCGAGATGCTTGATCGTCTGGTCACGGCCGGTTTGCCGGTGAACCTGAAAAACAGCAAGGGCGACACATTGCTGATGCTGGCCAGCTACTACGGCCATGTGGATGCGGTGCAAGTGCTGCTTAAACACAAGGCCGACCCGGAAATGCGCAATGGCAACGGCCAGAGTCCGATTGCCGGTGCGGCGTTCAAAGGTGATCTGGCAGTGGTCAAGGCGCTGGTCGAGGCGGGTGCCGAGATTGAGGGCTCGTCATTTGACGGGCGTACGGCGCTGATGATGGCAGCGATGTTCAACCGTGTTGAAATCGTTGAATACCTGATCAGCAAAGGCGCCAACGCGCAGGCCAAGGACGCCAATGGCGTGACTGCACTCGACGCGGCCCGGACGATGGGCGCGGTTGATACCACTGCTCAGTTGGAAAAGCTGTCGGGTTGAAATCCCTTCTGATGGACTGTGGCGAAGGAGAGAATGCGCTATCCTTCGCGCCCTCGAAATTCACCTTCGCCACAGGATCCGCCCTCATGAAAGCTGCACTCGTCGAACTCATCAGCAAAATCAGCTCCGGCTGCATGGGCGAGGACGAGATCGTGAAAGTCGCCGACGAAGCGGCACAGGCCTACGCCGATGCCGATGCTTTTCTGGCAGCCAACCCCGACATCAACTACGACGACACCTTCCCGATCCCGCTGGGCGAGTGGGTCGTGGTCGGTAGCTTGCCGGAAACCGTGCTGTTCCAGGCAGACACCTATGGCGACCTGTTCGCGCAGATCGTCGCCTCGTTCGGCCCAGGCGTGGATTTCAACCTCAAGCCCAAGCAATTGGCCAAGACCGAAGCGCTGGTCGCACTCAACCGCATCCAGGTGCAGATGAGCAGCATGAACAAGGAAAACGGCGGCTACACGCTGATGAACTTCAGCCAATTGCTCGACGACGAATTGCAAATGGTGTTGGTTTTCGGCAACGACGTGCCTCGGGTGCTGGAACTGTGCGCCGAAGTCGGCATCGCCGCCGCGCCTTCGCTGGAAGCCTTGAAGATCGCCGTTCACGTCTGAACGTAATAAAAGGGAACCCTGCGCGCGACCGTCTATCCTAAAAGTGCATGCCACTATTCTGGAGCGACACCATGGGTTCCACGTTCAACGGTCTGATTGGCCTGATCATCCTTGCCCTCGACATCTGGGCCATCATCAATGTGCTGAAAAGCGGCGCGACCACCGGGATGAAAATCGTCTGGGTGTTGCTGATCATCCTCCTGCCAGTGCTGGGCCTGATCATCTGGGCGATCGCCGGGCCGCGCGGCAACGTGCGGATCTGACCCGATCCCGAGAACACCGCAATACCCTGTAGGAGTGAGCCTGCTAGCGATAGCTATTTTCCAGTCAATGAGTCAGTGACTGAAAAACCGCTATCGCGAGCAGGCTCACTCCTACAAGGGATTATGGTTTGCCGATGAAGTGAGGTTCGACCTGTCATCTTCGGCAACGTAGAATGCGCGCCTTTCCCGGGCAATCGTCCCCACGATTGGCGCCCGCGCATTCATCGGAGCACTTGACCATGACCGTCACCAAAACCAGCGAGTACCTGGAAACCCTCTACGAAGGCTACGGCCAGCGTTTTCGCATGGAAAAACTGCTGCACGAAGTGCGCACCGAACACCAGCACCTGGTGATCTTCCAGAACCCGCGTATGGGCCGTGTCATGGCGCTGGACGGCGTGATCCAGACCACCGAAGCCGACGAATTCATCTACCACGAAATGCTCACCCACGTGCCGATCCTCGCTCACGGCAGTGCCAAGCGCGTGCTGATCATCGGTGGCGGTGACGGCGGCATGTTGCGCGAAGTGACCAAGCACGCCGGTGTCGAGCACATCACCATGGTCGAGATCGACGGCACCGTGGTCGACATGTGCAAAGAGTTCCTGCCGAACCACTCCAGCGGCGCCTACGACGATCCACGTCTGAACCTGGTGATCGACGACGGCATGCGTTTCGTCGCCACCACCACGGAAAAATTCGACGTGATCATCTCCGACTCCACCGACCCGATCGGCCCGGGCGAAGTGCTGTTCTCGGAAAACTTCTATCAGGCCTGCCACCGCTGCCTGAACGAGGGCGGCATCCTCGTGACCCAGAACGGCACGCCGTTCATGCAGATCGACGAAGTGAAAACCACCGCCGGTCGCCTCAACAGCCTGTTCCCGGACTGGCACTTCTATCAGGCGGCCGTACCGACCTACATCGGCGGCTCGATGACATTTGCGTGGGGCTCGACCAACCCGGCCTACCGCAAGCTCAGCCGTGAAACCCTGCAACAGCGCTTCATCGGCAGCGGCATCGTTACCCGCTACTACAACCCGGAAATCCACATCGGCGCCTTCGCCTTGCCGCAATACGTGCTGCAGGCGATCAACAAGCCAAGCAACGACTAAAAGAACACTGCAACTCCCCTGTGGGAGCCGGCTCGCTCCCACATTTGTTTGCCCCCCACGATAGATGTCGTTTTTTTCATCTTTGCCCGCTGTAATCCTTTTGAACCAACTTTCGGCGTACACAGTCGAGATAGGTGTAAGCCCATTTGCGGGTTTGATCGAGGAGGCACCGATGCAAAAGTGGAAAGTCACTTTCGTGGACGATCATGGTGAAATTGTCGATGAGGTGTTCGAGCGCGCGGAATGCCCCAGCGACGATGAGGCCGCTCGATTGATCAAGGCACGGCTTCTGCCCGTCGCCGCCGAACTGGACCTGAACGATCTGGAAGGGCGCACCGCCGATGCGGGCGTGAAAAACCTGAAAACCCAGAACAGCATCGAAATCCGCAGCATTACTCCCGTCTGACATTCTTCCTGACACCTTTCACACCAGGCCTTGGCAGCGGCTCTAACTTGGGGCTACTCTGCAAGCGAGATCAGCGAACGGATCGCTAAGGTCTGGTCTTGTCAGCTACATGCTTGTTCCCGCGTGCAACCACGTTGCCGTAGTACTTTGGCCAGAGGCCCGGGGCGGGAATACGGAAAGTCTATCCATCTATGCGAGGGGGACGATTCATGAGCACAGCCTATCAAGAAGACATCAGCAGCAATGTTCTGCGCCGCATGAAAGAAGGCGGTTTCGATTTTTCCCGATTCCATCCCATCGAGTTCTACGCAATTTTCCCGGACGAGGAGCGGGCGCGCAGGGCGGCAGGCAAATTTCGCGGTGAATCCATCAATGCTCAGGTCAGCGTGCGTGATGACGGTGCGTGGGCGCTGGAATTGAGCAAAGTGATGTACGCGACGTATGACGATATCGGCGACTTCGAGCAGGGATTCTCTGCCGTGGTTGAACCTTTGGGCGGCATCATCGAAGGCTGGGGCGTGAAGCAGGAGGTGCGCAATCGCCACCGTTTGAACTGATCTCTGATTTCAATGGTTGAACAACGGCTGACCTTCGGGTTGGCCGTTGTCGTTTCCGGCGTACGCAAAGCGCCGTGGCAAAACCCTGAAACAAGAAACCGAGGCAAAAAAGAGCCACCGGAGAGGGTGGCTAAAAGGGAAGACCGACAAGGAGAGGAAACCGGTCAGGGTTACAGCGGGGCGGGCTGCGAGGGCAGTCCAGATCAGTTGAGCTGGCGACTTCGCGGCGCTGTGCACGCGGAAGTTTTGCAGCGAATGCGCGGATTATCCGCAGGCAGCGCCGGGCAGTGAAATCAACTCTGACTATGCTGGTGATAGGCGATGCAGTGCGTCGCAATGAAGCGGGGGCAATCCGGTTGGGGCATTTGCCGCACAGGAATGGTGCGGTGCCTGCGGCGTGTATTTCCAACCGATTGAAATCAAAGCGTTTATGCCGATGGCACGGGCCTTGCGAAGGCCTGTATGTCCGGGTGACAAGGAGTACGGCATGATCCGCACCTATTTTGATGAGATGTACGATGCCGGCGGCCAGGTTCGCCCGCATTATCGGGAGTTCGCCCGCTGGCTGGCCGACACGCCTGACGAACTGCTGGCTCAACGGCGACGCGAGGCCGATCTGCTGTTCCATCGCGCCGGCATTACCTTCACGCTCTACGGCGACGAGCAGGGCACCGAGCGCCTGATTCCTTTCGACACCATTCCGCGCAGCATCCCTGCCAGTGAATGGCGGATCGTCGAGCGCGGCTGCATCCAGCGCGTCAAAGCGTTGAACATGTTTCTCGCCGACCTCTATCACGAGCAGCGCATCATCAAGGCCGGGATCATTCCCGCCGAACAGGTGCTGGCCAACGAGCAATACCAGTTGGCGATGCAAGGCCTGGATCTGCACCGCGATATCTATTCGCACATCTCCGGCGTCGATCTGGTGCGTGATGGCGACGGCACGTATTACGTGCTCGAAGACAACCTGCGCACGCCGAGCGGCGTTAGCTACATGCTCGAAGACCGCAAGATGATGATGCGCCTGTTCCCGGAGCTGTTCGCCGCCCAGCGCATTGCGCCGATCGATCACTACCCGAACCTGTTGCTCGATACCCTGAAAAGCTCAAGTCCGATCGATGACCCAAGCGTGGTGGTGCTGACGCCGGGGCGCTTCAATAGTGCGTTCTTCGAGCACGCTTTTTTGGCGCGGGAAATGGGCGTGGAGCTGGTCGAGGGTGCGGATCTGTTCGTGCGTGACGACAAGGTTTTCATGCGCACCACTGACGGCCCGAAAGCGGTGGACGTGATCTACCGCCGCCTCGACGATGCGTTCCTCGATCCACTGGCGTTCAATCCTGATTCGATGCTTGGTGTGCCGGGGCTGCTGTCGTCCTATCGCTCGGGCAACGTGGTGCTGGCCAACGCCATCGGTACCGGCGTGGCGGACGACAAATCGGTGTATCCGTTTGTCACCGACATGATCCGTTTTTACCTCGACGAAGAACCGATCCTGAAGAACGTGCCGACCTGGCAATGCCGCAACCCGTCTGAACTTTCCCATGTCCTGGCCAATCTTCCAGATCTGGTGGTCAAGGAAACCCAAGGCTCGGGTGGTTACGGGATGTTGGTGGGGCCAGCATCGACGAAGGCCGAAATCGACGCCTTCCGCGAGCGCATCAAAGCCAAGCCGCACGCATACATTGCGCAACCGACGCTGTCGCTGTCGACCTGTCCGACCTTTGTCGAAAACGGCATCGCCCCGCGCCATATCGACTTGCGTCCATTTGTCTTGTCCGGGCGCGAAACCCGCGTGGTGCCTGGCGGTTTGACCCGTGTGGCACTGCGCGAAGGCTCCCTGGTGGTGAATTCCTCCCAGGGCGGCGGAACCAAGGACACCTGGGTGGTCGAGGATTGAAGGAAGCTTGCCATGTTAAGTAGAACTGCCTCGGATCTGTATTGGATGTCGCGTTACCTGGAGCGGGCGGAAAACCTCGCACGGATGCTCGACATCAGTTATTCGCTGTCGCTGATGCCGCAGGACGGCCGTGGTGACGGTCTGCACGAACTCGCCATGCCGCTGCTCATCACTGGCACCCTCGACGATTATCTGGAGCGTCACGGCGCGCTGCATGCCGAACGCCTGCTGCACTTTTTTGCCCTCGACGCCGCCAACCCGGCGAGCATTTACAGCTGCCTCGGCGCGGCGCGGGCCAGCGCCCATGCGGTGCGTGGGCGCATCACGGCGGATATGTGGGAGAACATCAATTCGACATGGTTGGAGATTCGCGGGATCGCCGAACAGGGTCTCAGTCGCTATGGAATGAGCCGTTTCTGCGAGTGGATCAAGGAACGTTCACACCTGTTCCGTGGTGCGTCGTACGGCACGATCATGCGCAACGATGCGTTTCGTTTCATTCGTCTCGGGACGTTTATCGAGCGCGCGGACAACACCTTGCGACTGCTCGATGCCCGTTATGAAATGGCCGGTGATCAGGCCGAAGCGGTCAGCGACGGCACTGCCCACGCCTATTATCAGTGGAGTGCCTTGCTGCGTGCGTTGTCTTCCTTTGAGGCCTACACCGAAATCTACCGCGATGCGCCCGGCGCCCGTCACGTCGCCGAGTTGCTGCTGTTGCGCGCCGATGTACCGCGCTCACTGCGTGCCTGCACCGAAGAGATTGATCAGATCCTCGCGCAACTGCCCGGTGCCAACGGTCGTCCGGCGCAACGTCTGGCGGCAGAGATGGACGCGCGCCTGCGTTACACCGGCATCAACGAAATTCTCGAGGAAGGCCTGCACGCCTGGCTGACCGAATTCATCCCGCTGGTGCGCCAGTTGGGTAACGCCATTCACAGTTCATACCTGGAGGCTGCATGAGACTTTCCATAAGCCACGAAACCACCTATCACTACGAAGATCAGGTGCGGGCGAGCATCCAGTACCTGCGGCTGACACCCCACGACAGCGAGCGTCAGCACGTGTTGAGCTGGCAGCTCGACCTGCCGCGCCCGGTGCGTGCGCAACTCGATCCGTTCGGCAATATCCTGCATGTGCTGACCATGGATGAACCGCACGAAGCGATCATCATCGGCGCGCGCGGGCAGGTTGATATCGACGAACTGCGCGAGGCCGAGCATGAGAGCCAGTCGGCGCTGCCGTTCCTGCGCTTTACTCGCTTGACCGAGGCGGACGAGGCCTTGCGCGCGTTTGCCGAGAGGTCCTGCAAGCAACGGCGGGATCGCACCGCGCTGATTGATCTTATGCACGGTTTGAATCAACACATGACTTACACGCCGGGATCCACCGAGGTCGATACCAGCGCCGCTGAGGCCTTCGCCGGGCGTGCGGGTGTTTGCCAGGATCATGCTCACGCGTTTCTGGCTTGTGCACGTAGTCTCGGGATTCCGTCGCGTTATGTGTCGGGGTACTTGTACAGCGAGGATTGCGAACATCTCGCCAGCCACGCCTGGGCAGAAGCATGGCTGGATGACGCCTGGTACAGCTTTGACGTGACCAATCAACTGGCGCGGCCGGAGCGGCACTTGAAACTGGCGGTGGGTCTGGATTATCTGGATGCCTGCCCGGTGCGCGGCATGCGCCGGGGCGGCGGGTGTGAGCAGATGCACGCGAAGGTATTTGTCTCGCCGACGCCAGTCATCTCCGTACAACAACAGTAAACGCCGTACTCCTGTGGGAGCGAGCCTGCTCGCGATAGCGGTCTGTCAGTTACAAATGTGCTGACTGATACACCGCTATCGCGAGCAGGCTCACTCCTACAAGGAAATGTGCTCAGGGCTTAACTTTGCGTCCGGCCATGTGCTGGAGATACCCCACAAGCATTTCCAGATCCCCCTCCGGCAACACCTCTACCGAAAACCCCGGCATCTTCGCCTGCGGCCACTGACGCAAACTCTGCGGATCACGAATGTAACGCTTGAGGAAATCCGCGCCGAAGTACTCGGTCGGGTTATACGGAATATTCAGATCCGGCCCGAACTGCGCATCCCCCGCACCGTTCAACCGGTGACACGCCAGACAGTTTTTCTGAAACAGCGCAAATCCCAGGTTCACAGGGTCATCCGCTTTCAACGCAGAATCCGGCAGAAGGGCAGGAAAGCGCTCGGCCACTGGTGCCATGCGCTTGATGCTCGCGACCTGGAATGGCCATTGCTCCGGGCTGATATTGCCGGCTTGCGGATCGCTCCAGACCAGATAGAACGGCCCGGCGCTGTGCTTGCCTTCCGACAGTGCTGGCCACGGCTGCGCCGGATCTTCGATGGCCAGCCAGGCCCGTGCGCCGTCGCGGTTAAGCAGTGGCGCAGCGGCCAGTTCTGCAGCAAACCCGTCCAGTGCCACCGCTTGCAGATGATCTTGCGGTTTTATCCCGGTCAGCAGCGCAGCCACAGGCACGACGCGATAGGTCATGTCCTTTTTATAGGACACATCGTTTTTGATCGTGAGGGTTTGCACTTGAGGATGCTTGAGCAATTCCTCGGTCTGCCAGGTGCGGCTGTTTGTACCCAGTTGTAAGTTCAACTGAGCGGCAGACAAGGGCATGCTCAGCAGCATGGCCCCGAACACAATGAGCGCTTTCAAATGATCGCCGTCCATGTCGTGGGAGTGCGCCAAGGTTGGCACAGCCACGCTGGCCCGGGTAGCGGGCCAGTCACATTTTCAGTGGCGATAAACAGCACCTGCCGCTCGATTCAGCCGATGACCTTGGTCAGATTCGGCAAAATCAACAACAGCGTCGTGGCGAAAAGAATGAGCCCTGCTTGACGAACTTTCGGTTGTTTGAACATGGCTTGACCGCCTTTATTGTTATTTCCTGATGCTTGCCTGCATATCCATGACGGCGAGCGCTGCACTTCCTGTTGAAGAACGTAGGCCTCGGCAAAACCCGACGACCCTGACGTACATGTACTACCTTAGGGCCCGCGTCACGCTTGCCTTAGATCCATTTCATATGGAGTTACTGAAAATCGCGATTAAAAAAGCATGAGGCGTATTGCCAGCTTCTTTGCCGCCCGCTGGCTAGACAACTCGCTGACCTGAACCGGTTCACCCGGCCTTTGATGACCGTCCGTCTGAGCGTGTGCGTCAAGTGTATTGAGCACTGTGGTCATTGAAACGATGACGGCTTGGGCCAAGAGTGAAGGTACAAGAAATCACTCACCGCACAGGTTCGAGGACGACATGACCCAAGCTTTGATATTCGATGCGTTACGCACGCCCCGTGGCAGAGGCAAGGCCGATGGCGCCCTGCACAGCGTCAAACCGGTGAATCTGCTGGCCGGTCTGCTGACCGCGCTGCAAGCGCGCACCGCGCTGGACACCAGTCAGGTCGATGACGTAGTGATCGGCTGCGTGACGCCGATTGGCGATCAAGGCTCGGACATCGCCAAAACCGCCGTGCAAGTGGCCGATTGGGACGTCAGCGTCGCGGGCGTGCAGATCAACCGTTTCTGCGCCTCGGGACTCGAAGCGGTCAACCTCGGCGCAATGAAAGTGCGTTCGGGCTTCGAAGACCTGGTGGTGGTCGGTGGTGTCGAGTCGATGTCGCGGGTGCCGATGGGCAGCGATGGCGGCGCCTGGGCACTGGACCCGCAGACCAACCTGCACAGCCACTTCACCCCGCAAGGGGTTGGCGCTGACCTGATCGCCACGCTGGAAGGCTTCAGTCGTCAGGACGTCGATGCCTACGCCTTACACTCGCAACAGAAGGCCGCGCGGGCCCGGGCTGACGGCTCGTTCAACAAGTCGCTGGTGCCGGTGCAGGACCAGAACGGCATCATCCTGCTCGATCATGATGAGTTCATTCGTGCCGAGTCGACTCTGGAAGGCTTGGGCAAGCTCAAGCCGAGTTTCGAAATGATCGGGCAGATGGGCTTCGACGCCACGGCGTTGCGGGTCTACAGCCATGTCGAGCGAATCAATCACGTGCACACACCGGGTAACAGTTCCGGGATCGTCGACGGTGCGGCGCTGATGCTGATCGGCTCAGAAGCGAAGGGACGGGCGCTGGGCTTGCAACCTCGGGCGCGCATCGTCGCCACGGCGGTCACCAGCACCGACCCGACCATCATGCTCACCGGCCCTGCGCCGGCGACGCGCAAGGCACTGGCCAAGGCCGGGTTGCGCGTTGAAGACATCGATCTGTTTGAGGTCAACGAAGCGTTCGCTTCGGTGGTGCTGAAGTTCATCAAGGACATGGCAGTCGACCCCGACAAGGTCAATGTCAACGGCGGCTCCATCGCCATGGGCCACCCGCTGGGCGCGACCGGTTGCGCGATCCTCGGTACCTTGCTCGATGAGCTGGAAGCGCGACGCCTGCGCTATGGCCTGGCGACGCTGTGCGTCGGCGGCGGCATGGGCATTGCGACCATCATCGAACGCCTCTGAGCCCGAATCCAAGGAACCTTGTTATGAGCGAAGCCATTCGTTACGAAAAAGGCCAGGACGCTATCGTCGTGCTGACCATCGACATGCCGGGCCAGAGCGCCAACACCATGAACGCTGTGTACCGCGAGGCCATGGCCGCTTGCGTTGCCCGTCTGGTGACTGAAAAAGACCAGATTGCCGGGGTCATCATCACCTCGGCGAAGAAAACCTTCTTTGCCGGCGGCGACCTTAAGGAGCTGATCAAGATCGGCAAGCCCGAAGCCAAAGCCTTCTACGACATGGTGCTGACCCTCAAAGCGCAGTTACGCACCCTGGAGACCCTTGGCAAACCGGTGGTCGCGGCGATCAACGGCGCGGCGTTGGGCGGCGGTTGGGAAATCTGCCTCGCCTGTCATCATCGCGTGGCGCTGGACGATGCATCGGTGCAGCTCGGTCTGCCGGAAGTGACTCTCGGCCTGTTGCCGGGCGGCGGCGGAGTGGTGCGCATGGTGCGCATGCTCGGGATCGAGAAAGCGCTGCCGTATTTGCTCGAAGGCAAGAAAGTACGTCCGCAACAGGCGTTGCAGGCGGGGTTGATTGATGAACTGGCGGCGGATCGCGATGAATTGCTGGCCAAGGCGCGCGCCTGGATCGTTGCCAATCCGACGGCAGTGCAGCGATGGGATGTGAAGGGTTATCAGATTCCGGGCGGCACGCCGTCGAATCCGAAAGTCGCGCAGATGCTGGCGATTGCGCCGTCGATTCTGCGCAGCAAGACCCAAGGGACAATGCCGGCGCCGGAGAAAATCCTCTGCGCGGCAGTCGAGGGCGCTCAGGTCGATTTCGACACCGCGCACCTGATCGAAACCCGTTACTTCACCGAACTGACCACCGGGCAGATCTCGAAAAACCTGATCGGCACGTTCTGGTTTCAACTCAATGAGATCAACGCCGGTGGTTCGCGGCCGCAGGGCTTTGTGCCTTATAAGACGCAAAAGGTCGGCGTGCTTGGCGCTGGGATGATGGGCGCGGGGATTGCGTTTGTCAGTGCTTCGTCGGGTATTGAAGTGGTGCTCAAGGACGTCAATCTGGCTGCCGCCGAAAAAGGCAAAGCACATTCTGCGGCGTTGCTGGACAAGAAAGTCGCTCGCGGACAGATGGATGCTGCGAAGCGTGATGAGGTGTTGGCGCGGATCAAGCCGTGCGAAAGTGATGCGGACCTCGCGGGATGCGATCTGATCATCGAAGCGGTGTTCGAAGATCGCGATCTCAAGGCTAGGGTTTCCTCTGCCGCCCAGCAAGTGGTTGGCGCCGAAGCCGTCATCGCTTCCAATACTTCGACGTTGCCTATCACCGGTCTGGCAAAGGCTGTGCCTGATCCTGGCAAATTCATCGGCCTGCATTTCTTCAGTCCGGTGGAAAAAATGCCGCTGGTGGAAATCATCAAAGGGGCACAGACCACCGATGAAACGCTTGCCCGAGGTTTTGATTTCGTCCTGCAAATCAAGAAAACCCCGATCGTCGTCAACGACAGTCGCGGCTTCTTTACTTCACGCGTCTTCGGCACCTTCACCAACGAAGGCATCGCCATGCTTGGCGAGGGCGTGAGTGCGCCGATGATCGAAACCGAGGCGCGCAAGGCCGGCATGCCGGTCGGGCCTCTGGCGATCTCCGACGAAGTTTCCCTCAGCCTGATGAGCCATATCCGTCAGCAAACTGCCAAGGACCTACAGGCAGAAGGGAAATCGCTGATTGAGCACCCGGCCTTCGCCGTGATTGACTTGCTGCTCAATGAATACAAGCGCCCGGGCAAAGCGGCGGGTGGCGGCTTTTACGATTATCCGGCCGGTGGACAGAAACATTTGTGGCCCGAACTGGAGGCGCGTTTCGAGCAGGTCGACGGGCAGATTTCGCCCAAAGACGTGCGTGATCGACTGTTGTTTGTGCAAGCCATCGAAACCGTGCGCTGCGTGGAAGAGGGCGTATTGACCTCGACGGCGGACGCCAATATCGGTTCGATCTTCGGCATCGGATTTGCGCCGTGGACCGGTGGCGCCTTGCAGTTCATCAACCAGTACGGGGTGAAGGATTTCGTTGCTCGCGCGCAGTATCTGGCCGAGCAATATGGCGAGCGTTTCGCGCCGCCAGCGTTGCTGCTGGATAAAGCGGCAAAAGGTGAAATGTTCTAAGGGCAACGAGCATTCCGGGGCTTGCCTTGCCAGGGTGTTTCAAGGCAGGCTCTGGGGTGTTCATTATTCCCATCACGTGTCAGGTATTTTTTATGTCGCTACGCATCTGCATTCTGGAAACCGACATCCTGCGTCCGGAACTGGTCGATCAATATCAGGGTTATGGGCAGATGTTCCAGCGCCTGTTCTCGCAGCAACCGATTGCTGCCGAGTTCACTGTCTACAACGTGATGCAGGGCGAATATCCGAGCGACAACCAAACCTTCGACGCGTACCTGGTCACCGGCAGCAAGGCTGACTCGTTCGGTACTGATCCGTGGATCCAGACCCTCAAGGAATATCTGCTGACTCGTTACGAGCGTGGCGACAAACTGCTCGGCGTGTGCTTCGGCCATCAACTGCTGGCGCTGCTGCTCGGTGGCAAGAGCGAGCGCGCCACGCAAGGTTGGGGTGTTGGCACCCACAATTACAAACTGGCAGCCAAGGCGCCATGGATGAGCCCGGTACGCGAAGAGTTGACGCTGCTGATCAGCCACCAGGATCAGGTCACAGCGCTGCCGGAAAACGCGACGGTTATTGCATCCAGCGATTTCTGCCCGTTCGCGGCCTATCACATCAACGATCAGGTGCTGTGCTTCCAGGGGCATCCGGAATTTATCCACGATTATTCGCGGGCGCTGCTGGATCTGCGTCAGGAAGCGTTGGGTTCGCAGATCTACACCAAGGGCGTGGCCAGTCTTGAGCAGGAACACCATGGTGCGACGGTTGCGGAGTGGATGATGCGTTTTGTGGCGCATAAGCCAGAAACTGTCTAAGGCCAAAAGCTTCGCGAGCAGGCTAGCTCCCACATTGGATGTTCGGTGCGCCATCGATCAGTGTGGGAGCGAGCCTGCTCGCGAATGTTCCAGACAATTCGGTCTGCGCTACAACCACCCGGATTTCTTGAAGCTCGCCCACAAACTTACACATCCCACCGCAATAAACCCCAGCACGCCGAAATATCCGTAGTGCCAACTCAACTCCGGCATGTTCTGGAAGTTCATCCCGTAAATCCCCGCCACCGCCGTCGGAAACGCCAGGATCGCCGCCCAGGCAGCAAACTTGCGCTGCACCACGCTTTGCCGTGAAGCCTCGAGCAACACACCGATCTCGATGGTCTGGCTGGCGATGTCGGCCAGAGTGCTCAGGTCTTCCATCTGTCGCGTGACGTGGATCTGCACATCGCGGAAGTACGGGCGCATGTTCTTGTCGATAAACGGGAAACTCAGTTTCTGCAGTTCCTCGCCAATCTCCACCATCGGCGCCGCGTACCGGCGCAGGCGCACGACATCGCGGCGCAAGCCATGCAGCTTCTGAATGTCGCGTTCATTCAACGCGCTACACAACACGTTGCGTTCCAGTTCATCGATTTCGGCATGAATGGCTTCGCCCACTGGTTGGTAGTTCTCGATGACGAAATCCAGCAGCGCATAAAGTACGAAATCTTCCCCATGCTCCAGCAGCAGCGGACGCGCCTCACAACGTTGGCGGACATGCGCGTAGGACGCCGAGTGACCGTTACGCGCGGTGATGATGTAGCCCTTGCCGGCAAAGATGTGCGTCTCGATAAATTGCAGAACGCCGTTTTCGCGGATGGGCGAATAGGTGACGATAAACAAAGCGTCGCCAAAGGTTTCCAGCTTCGGTCGGCTATGTTTTTCCAGGGCATCTTCAATGGCCAGTTCGTGCAGGTTGAACTGACGTTGCAGATTGGAAAGCTCTTGAGCGTCCGGCTCTTCCAGGCCGATCCAGACAAAGTGACCGGTTTTCGCGGCCCAGGCAGCGCCTTCGTCGAGGGTAATATTGGTGACTTTCTTGCCTGCGCTGTACACCGCAGCAGCAACAACTCGACCCATGGTGGTGATTCACTTCTTCTTGGCAGGTGGCAGGGAATACAAGGCTTCAGCTTAGCCGTGTCGCTGCTTGAGAGTCAGTGAAATCTGTACAGTTCACCGGGCAAAAGAAAACCCGCACAGGGCGGGTTGTCTTTTCAGGCGGCTTGCAGTTGCCGATCCATCGACTCAATGCACTCGCGCATCTGTTCGCGGCACTGATTGATGAGCATGGGCATGTCATCCATGGTCAATCCGGCTGTAGGAATCGCCGGCAGCGAGCGTATGAGAATTTTCCCGCTGCGCCAGCGATTCAGACGCATGTGCTTGATGTAACTGCTCACGCAAACCGGAACGATCGGTACACCGGCGGCAATCGCCATCTGGAACGCGCCTTTCTTGAAGGGCAGCAATTCTTCGCCGAGATTGCGCGTGCCTTCCGGAAACACCCAGATCGAGGTGTCTTCGTTCTGCAAGGTATTGGTGGTGGTCAGCATCGACTGACGTGCTTTGTGCGCATTGCCACGATCGATCAACACATTGCCCGCCAGCCAGAACAGTTGTCCGAACAGTGGCACCCACTTGAGGCTCTTCTTGCCGATGCACACGGTACGGCGCGGCACGACGTTGCCGAAAACGAACAGGTCATAGTTGGACTGATGGTTGGCGATGATCACGCAGCTATCGGGTTTGTTCAGCAAACCGCTGACATCGGATTTCACTCGTAAACGCAAAATACACATCGCTGGTAGCGCATAGAGGCGGGCGCACAGACGGCTGTTGTCAGGATTGAACGGGCGGCAGATCCCGAGAATCACCCCGAGCACGCCGGCCAGAATAAAGTGCAGGCTCATCAATAACATACGAAACACGAACAGCATTTTCAGGCCCCACCGGGACAAAAGGTGGCGCAGTGTACGGATGTGCACTGTTTTCGGCAATTGCCACTATAGAGTCCGGAGATAGCCGATGTTTAAGCGCATGTTTCCGAATTGATGATCAGACCTGTCCTAGAGCTGTTGCAGACTTTTAAACCATATGTGCAAGTAAAAGCCCGACACGACGGTCGGGCTTTTCGTTCCGTTCTTGAATCCAGGCTTAACCCAGATGCTCCTGATCCTGGATGATCGCGCTATCCAGCGCTTCCAGCAGTGCCTTACGGACTTTCAACTTGGTGTTCTTGTGCGCGAGCATGTTGATCTTCTTCAGTTGGCGCGCAGCGGCGAGGGCGGCGCCTTGCAGCTCCTCGGCGGAAACCACCTTGTCGAGAAAACCGGCATCCACGGCGCTTTTCGGATCGAACATCTCGCCGTTGATTACCGAGCGGTGAAATGCCGAGCGACGCAGACGGTCACGCGCCAACTCGATACCAGCGTGGTGCATGGTCATACCGATCTGCACTTCGTTCAGGCCGATGCTGAACGGGCCATCAACACCGATGCGGTAATCGGCAGACAACAGAATAAACGCGCCCTTGGCCACGGCATGACCCGGGCAAGCTACGATCACCGGGAACGGGTGAGAGAGCAGACGACGGGCCAGCGTCGAACCGGCAGTCACCAACGCTACCGCTTCTTTAGGGCCGGCTGTCATCACCTTCAGGTCATAGCCGCCGGACAAAATCCCTGGCTGACCGGTGATGATCACGATGGCACGATCCGTTACCGCCTGATCCAGCGCCGCGTTGAATGCCACAATCACGTCCGGAGAAATGGCATTGACCTTGCCGTTGCTCAAGGTCAGGGTCGCGATACCGTCTTCGAGGTGGTAGGAAATCAACTCACTCATGACGCTATTCCTTGTAAGAAAGATCGGCAAACGTTACCCACCGTCGCAGGCCAGGTAAAGCGCCGTGACTGACTCGCCAGTCACCGTTTCCCGGCCCACCCAGCGTAACGAGGCATTGCGCTTCTATATAGAAGGGCCGCGCCCACCGAAGATTGGCCGGTTTGCCATGGCCCGTCGGTGGGCAAAATGGTTTTTTCTCTTAACCGCATGAAAATTCTGAAAAAAAGTTTGCCATCGCAAAAGCTTTCGACTACATTAGCGCGCCTCGACAGACAGAACATGTTTGAAGAGATACGGTGAAGTGTCCGAGTGGCTTAAGGAGCACGCCTGGAAAGTGTGTATACAGGAAACTGTATCGAGAGTTCGAATCTCTCCTTCACCGCCATATTCAGTACACAAAACCCCTGATTTCGAAAGAAGTCAGGGGTTTTGTGGTTTCTGGCGTCTGGATTTTATTGGCTGCGGCTTGAATTCCGCTTTGAGCTATTACAATCGCGGATTTATTCATCCATATAGGCACGACATTCCATGATTATTTCCACCACGCACGCAATTGAAGGTCGGCAGATCACCGCATACCTGGACATCGTCAGCGCCGAGTCGGTGCAGGGCGTCAATGTGATCCGTGACATGTTTGCCGGTATGCGCGACTTTTTCGGCGGGCGTTCGCAGACGCTGGAGCGGGCGTTGAAGGAGGCGCGTATTCAGGCGACTGAAGAGATCAGGGAGCGCGCGCGTGCTCTGCAAGCTGATGCGGTGGTCGGAGTGGATTTCGAAATCAGCATGCCCGGCGGCAAGGGCGGGATGGTTGTGGTGTTTGCGACGGGTACAGCGGTGAAGTTGCGCTGAGTTTGTTGGGCGGTGTGTGAGCCCATTCAGAGATTGAACGGGCTCAGTCTTTCTGTGTAATCAGCCTTGTGGCTTGAGGAGCACGGTGCCTCTTTCGTCATAGGTCAGTGGTGTATCAATGGCGACCAGAGGGGGTGTATCAGAAGGCGGGATGGGTTCGACTGGCTTGCTGGGATGGTAAATGACCCCTGGTTGCAGAACCGGTGTATCCGGATCTGGATACTTGATGGTGATTTCACCGGAAGCGATCTTTTCCTTGAGTTTTTCAGCGCCAGCCTTGCCGGCTGCGATCTGTTCGTCCGTGAGTTTTACGACAGGCATATTCGGGAATCCGTTGATTTGCATGTTCTCTCCTTGAGATTCATTTGTATGAAAAAGGGCAACGGCCTGTCTCTGCAATTCTTTAGCGGTGTAGGACCAATGGCACTACATCGCGTTGAGTTTTTGTAGGCCATTCGTCGGGCATCAGGAGATCTGAATAACAAGTCCAGGAATGACCAGCTAGTCTCAAAAACGTTGGAGGTCGATATTTTTTCAGGCGAATGGGTTTTTGCCGGTGTCGACCGGTGGCGAAGGGGCGATGGTATGACTGATCCGTATATCGAAGACGATGGCGCTGAATTTTCCTTCAATAACTGTGTACGGTGCGGTCAGACCGAGTACCAGTCAGGCTTTGGCGAGGACCGGGTGCAGACCGGCAAGATCAAATCCACAGCACCGAAAGGACCGAAGGCAAAATTTCTACCCAAGGTCAGCGCGCGATCCAGAAAATAATCTGTCACTGCATAACCCCGTCATTGAACGGGGTTTTTTATGGCTGATTGAGTGAGAGACATGTCCTACTCAGTTCGGCGGCAAATGCAGTGGGCTTTCACAAACTTTTCACGTCTACCGCGGTAGGGTGAAGCCATCCGTTAGAAAGCAAGTCTCCAGCCCGTCTCCCCAGCGGGCTTTTTTTTGCCTGTCATAAAACCTTTTGCAGAATCGCTGTCCAATCGGCGCCGAGTACGCGAAGCCTCTGATTTCGGCTGGACTTTTGCGCAGCGACGGCATTAAATCCCGGCCCTTTTTGTCATCCCAATTTTTGAGGTTTTCGTCATGCGTTTAACACTGCCTGCTCTGGTTCTCGGGCTTCTGGTTGCTCAAGGTGCAATGGCTGCTGGCGATGGTACTGCGGCGCTGGGCGGTGGTCTGGGTGGCGCGCTGGGTAATGTCGTCGGCCAGAAAATGGGCGGCAGCACTGGCGCGGCAATCGGTGCTGGCGTAGCAGGCGCGGCGGGCAGCGCAATGGCGGCACGCAAGGGTAGCCGGACCAAAGCGGCCATTGGCGGCGGTGTTGGTGCAGCCGGTGGTTCGGTGATCGGCAACAGCCTGGGCGGCAGAACCGGCGCCACGATTGGTGCAGGCCTGGGCGGCGCAGCTGGCGGCGCGGTGGGCAGCAACTTGTCCAAAGGTCACAAGCGTCACTGAGACTGATTGTTTGTCCGAAAAAGCCCGGCTTGATGTCTAATGCTGTTCACTTAAGCATTTGAATCCTCGCCGGGCTTCTTCGAAAATCCGATGTCAGATCTCTGGCATCGGATTTTTTTATGTCTGTTCAACAGGACTTGCTCGACCTCGGCGACCTTTTCAACTTCTGTGACTTGAGTACTTTCACTCAAAATATTCCCATCGAGTGGGTTGCGTCTGCGCTGGATCTGTCTAGCCAGGCCACTATCCGGCGGCGGCGTCGCTTGCCTGCCGACCAAGTGCTCTGGCTGGTGCTCGGCATGGCATTGTTTCGCGACGAGCCCGTTCATGAGGTCGCCCGACGTTTGAACATCTGCGCCCAAGGTCTGGCTTCTGACCATCTGTTGGCCCGTAGCGGTGTGACCGAGGCCCGCAAGCGGCTGGGGGCCGACCCGGTTGAGTGGTTGTTTCGCAAAACGGGTACTCAATGGGGCGCGCAGCGCTATCCCGATGATGCCTGGCAGGATCTGCAAGTATTTGCAGTCGATGGTGCGCTTCTGCGCACGCCGGATACGCCGGAGTTGCGAGACCATTTCGGTTCTGGAAACACCTCGACCGACCGCCAGACTCCCTTTCCCATGCTGCGCCTGGTGGCGCTGATGAATGTGCGTTCACACCTGATCCTGGATGCACAGCTTAGCCCTTACCGACGCAGCGAAATGCGTCTGGCCGATGAGTTTTTGCAGCAGATCCCCGACCACTCCGTGACGCTGTTCGATAAGGGATTCTGGAGCGCCGATCTCATGCTCAGCCTGAGCGGCGACGGCAACCAGCGCCACTGACTGATTCCGGCAAAAAAGGGATTGGTTTGCGAGGAGATAGCCCGTTACAACCAGCACGACCGTTTGGTGCGTATGAAAGTGTCGCCGCAAGCCAGAAAGCGAAATCCGACTCTTCCCACACACTGGGAGGCGCGTGAAGTCAGTTATGAAATTCAAGGCAAAGTAAAAACAGTCATGACGTCGTTGCCGGCCAAGATCTACAGCACCAAGTCTGTTGCCAAGCTTTATCAGGAGCGCTGGGAAATCGAATTGGGCTTCAGGGATATCAAAAGCTCAATGCAGCAAAACGCAATGACCTTGCGCAGCAAAAAGGTCGATCTGATCTACCAGGAAGTATGGGGGTTGTTGCTGGCTTACAACGTGATTCGTCGGGAGGCAAGTCAGGCAGCAGTGGCGTTTGGTCGAGCGCCGTCGGACGTCCGTTTCAAGCCGGTTTGCCAGTACATCGCCGTGCAGTTGATCGTGATGGCTGCGGCCAATCCTGTTTCAGCGACGGGTAGACGGTTGGCGGAACTTAGAAAAGGCGTTGGCGGGTTGTTTCTGGATCACCGCCCAAGGCCTTCGAGGCCAAGGACGGTGAAGAGCTCAAAAACCCGGTTTCCGGTGGACCGTAAGGCTGCTCCGCTTAAGTGAACAGCATTAGGCTTGATGTCGGGCTTTTTCATGGCTGAACGTTTTTCCCGTTTGCGTCTCCAATCTCACATAGGCCCATGTCTGGGCGGACTGTCCCGCTTCGGGAACTGTGAGGTTCATATGCGCTTGTCATTATCTGCACTGTTTTTCGGTTTGCTGGTAGCACAAGGGGCGATGGCCGCTGGTGATGGCACCGCCGCTGTGGGTGGCGGCCTGGGCGGCGCGCTCGGCAATGTGGTCGGTGGACAACTCGGTGGCAGTACTGGCGCGGCGGTAGGTGCGGGTGTTGGCGGCGCGGCCGGCAGTGCCGTCGGGGCGAATAAGCGTAATCGCACCGAAGCTGCCATTGGTGGTGGTCTCGGCGCGGCGGGTGGCTCGGTCGTCGGCAACAGCCTCGGCGGCTCAACGGGTTCGACCATTGGCGCAGGGTTGGGCGGCGCGGCGGGTGGTGCGGTCGGTAATAACCTCGGTGACGATGGTGGCTCTCATTCGGGCGGCGGTCATAAACACAAGAACAAACATAAAAACCGCCATCATTGATGGAGGTTTGAACAGAAACCCGGCTTTTTGCCGGGTTTTTTGTATTTGCTCGTCAGACACCGGAACGATTGGCCGTAGGGCTTTTCGAACGTCATACACGCCATGAGATGATGAGGTTTGCCATGACTCCCGAAACTGAAGGCAAGGAAGAGAAAGGTTCGAGTGGACTGCCGTTTATCAATGACCCGGGGAATGAGGATCCGGGGTCGTTGATGGATGATGCCACGGTGCCGTTGAATGATTCGGATGAGGCGGATATGGAGTATGAAGAGGATGAGGATGAGCAGTGAACGCTTGTCTTCAAACCGAACCTAGTTATCTGAACCTGAATCTACTGGGCCTGTAATTTCAGGCCCTTATAGGTGTGCATGCTAGTCAGCCATACTTTCGTTTAACTTCCTTTCGATGTGATGTAGCCATACTTCGCCAGATGCCCATTCGTTCCAGTAACAGTAGTAGCAATGCAGTTCCTTTAACAGAAACGCCCGTAGGTCCATTTCGTTTAGCCTTCGGCTGAGTAAGGTTTGCAACTCGTTACGGACTAATAGTAATACTTCCTTGTCGGAGTTTCTCAAAAAATCGTCAATCACTTGATCAGATGTGTCGTGCTCCACCAGCCAGTCTTGATGAAAGTAGGCGCCAAAAAATCATGAGCCTCTGGAAAGTCACTTTTCATAGCTCTGGAAATCCCGTTAGTAAAAAATATCCCAAAGGTAGCGCAGGGTCTTTTTTCAAGACCAATAGTAATTTTGATGTTGAGTGAGAGTGCGTGAAGCCATTGAGCATGTTTGTAGATGGTTTTCACACTACAGGGCCTGTTTTCAGGCCCTATTGGAAGTAAGTGGTGATTTGGTAGTTTCCTTCGACTGGATGATGTTTTTTAAAAATCAATGATCGATCGTTTACCTCCGTTTTTTTAGTAAAAGCTTAACGTGATCTAGCCATTCGATCCCATTCGGCCATTCATGCCAGTAGCAGTAACAACATCCTATTTCTTTGAGTAAAAAACTCCGTAAGTCAGTTTCTGTAAGATTTAGCGCCAATAGGGTTTCAATTTCTTTTGCGACATCGAGCAATGTTACTTCCTCGGAGTCTGCTATGAACGACTTGATAATGTCGTCTGCCCGTGCTGACTCACACATCCAGTCTTCATGGAAATATGCGCCGAGGAATTGAAAGAGCTGGGGGTGATCATCATTTGTCATTTACGAATCCTGTCAAAATGAAATAGCCGAGAGGTGCTTTTGCCTCACGTTGGATTATCAGCCTAATGCTGAATAGCGGTTCCAGCTTCCCGCTCTGCCGAACAACACCTACGCCTGCCGGAGCAATTGTAGGTTCATTGATAACAAGTTTCTTTCCCTTACCTTTGAGAAAACTGTCTATCTTGTTTTGATTGTTTTTGATCACGGCTGAAATAGAGGATTCGGCTTCAGTTCTAGTGAGAAATGTGGAGGCAATGGGTATGTTTGGCTCTGCTTTTAACCTATGTCTTAGCTGGGCCTCAGATCGTTCGACATGTTTTTCATAAACATGCCCTCCCCGAGAGTCGTTTGCCTTCAAACCACCTCCTGGAACTATCTCACTATAGGGTCCATCAGCTTGTATTGCTCCCGGACACGGAGTGCAAGTCAACCCCAACGGATCCACCCACCCCGTCGGATTCGGCACGTACTGGTACTGATTCAACCCACCGGCCAACTTGATCGGATCCGGCGTCAGATACCGTCCCAGCCGCGGGTCGTAGTACCGGTGCCGGTTGTAATGCAGGCCGCTTTCCCCGTCGAAATACTGCCCCTGAAAGCGCAGCGGCTGATTCAGGTAGTCGTCGCCGGCCAGGGTCAGCGTGGCGACTTTGCCGTAGGCGTCGTATTGCGCGGACCAGACGATGTCGCCGCTGTAGTCGGTGAGTTCCTGCGGGGTGCCGAGATGATCGAGTTGGTAGTAGAACGGGCAGGCCTTTTTCGGGCCTTTGCCGTCGAGCAGCGCGAGCGGGCGGAAGGTGCCGGGTTCGTAGACGTAGCTGCGGTATTCGTGTTCGCTGCTTTCAGCGACGAGGTGGTCGCCTTGCCAGAAGAATTCGGTGGTGGCGTCGCCGACGGTTTTGCGGATGCGTCGGCCGAAAGCGTCGTAGGCGTAAGTCGCGGTCTGGCCGTCGGGGCGGGTCAGGCCTATCAGGCGGTGCTGGCTGTCGTAGCGGTATGCAGTGACGAGAGTTTGCGCGCGGCCGCGGCGTTCGCGGATCAGGTTGCCGAAGGCGTCGTAGTCGTAATGGCGGTCGCCCTGCATGAGCAGGCGGTTGCCTTTGATTTGACTCGGGCCGGGGCGGTCCTGCATCAGCAGGTTGCCGGCCGGGTCGTGGGCGAAGGATTCCGGCAGTTCGTCGCGTGAGTGGCGTACGCGAATGAGGCGGTCGAGGGCGTCGTAGCCGTAGGTGCGCTGGCCGTGGCGGCTGTCGGCAATGTGCGCGAGATTGCCGTTGGCGTTGTAGGCATAATCGCGGCGGTACAACGCATCGCGCTGATGGCCTACGGCGTGGGCGAGTAATCGTCCTTGATCGTCGTAGGTATATTCGCTGAGCAGCAAACCTTGTTGGCGTTGCCGTTCGCGTCCGGACTGGTAGACGTGACGGGTCAGCGGCGTGCCGTTGAGGTCGATGTCGGTCAGCGCGCCGCCCTTGGCGTGGCGGTAATCGAGCACGCTGTTGTCCGGTAGACGTAGGCGCTTGAGCTGACCGCAGGCGTCGTAGCGGTAACGCAGAGTGCCCCAGCCCTGATGCTCGGTGATCAGCCGGTCCTGGCGGTCGTACTCGAAGGCGAGCGGATGGTTCTGGCCATCGTCGACGCTGACCAGTCGGCCGAGGCGATCGTATTGGTAGGTGACCTTGATCCCATCGGGCAGGGTTTTGACTAACAGCCGGCCAGCGGCATCGCGCTCATAAGCGGTGAGCAGACAAGAGCCGTCATCGCCGAACTCGGTTTTCTCCAGCAGATGGCCGTTGAGGTCATAGGCATACGCCGTGCGCCGGCCATCAAAACCGCTTTCCTGGCGAATCAGCCCGGTCGGCGTGTAATCGAGCCGGTATTTTTCCCCGGACTCGTTTTCGATCTCGGTGAGCAGCAGTTGCGCATGGTCGTAGCGGTACTGCACCCGTGTGCCGTCGGGGTTGATTCGCCGCGAAACCAGGTGCAGGTCGTCGTCATACTCATAACGGGTGATGCGCCCGAGTTCATCGCGCTCGGCAGTGACCTGACCGTAGGCGCCGTAGCTGTAGGCGCGGGTGCTACCGGTAGGAAAAGTCGTCTGAATCAGTCGGCCAACGGCGTCCCAATGCTGACGGGTAACCGCACCGTGTTCGTCGGCGGTGGTGGTCCGCCGCCCCAGTGCATCGTAGGAAAAACGCCGCACGCCACCGTCGGGCAGGGTCTCTTCGGTCAACTGGCCGAGGTTGTTCCAGACCAAGCGATGGCGACTGCTGTCCGGGTAGCGGATCGACAGCAACTGACCCCGGGTGTCGTAGTAGTAATGGGTGACCTGGCCATCAGGATCGACCGCTTCGGTGACATCGCCCTCGGCATTGCGCCGGTAGATCCACACCGCCTCGCCGCGCGAACGCCGATGCAAGAAACCGTTGCGATACTCGTAGGACGTGGGCGCCTCGTCCGGCGGAATCAGCGCGATCAGCCGTCCGACCTCGTCGTAGCGGTATTCGGTGACCGCCCCCAAGGCATCCTGCTCGGCGATCAACCGCCCCGATGAGTCATAGGCCTTGAGCTGCTCGCCACCATCCGCCGAGACTTTACGCACCAGCCGCGCACGCTCGTCGTGGACGTACGTTTCTTCGGTGCCATCGACGTAATGCACCGCGACACTGCCGTCGTCGTTCCAGACGTAGCGCGTGTCCATCTGCGAAAACGAGGCCCAATGCCTGACACAGCGAGAAGCCTTGCCCGAACGTTCCCACTCCCAGAAAAAACTCGCGCCACCGGCCAGTTGCCGCTGCAGAATCACGTGAGCGTCGTCGTAGTCGTAACGCTCGCTGTCACCGACGGCGTTGCTCGCTTCGATCAGGTGCTGATAGGCGTCGTAGCGGTAACTGACCAGCGCCTGTTCGGTGCTCCAGGCACCGTCGCGAAACACCTGGTAATCCACACCAACCAACTGCGCGCGGTCATAGCGCAACAGCAGCGAACGCCCGGCGCCGTTGTCCAGGCGCTGCACCCGGTCAGAGCGATCGCGCTGCACCGTCAGACGATTGCCATAGGCATCGCTGATCGCCGTCAGCCGTCCCGCGCGAAAGTGATAAAACCGCGCCGCGTCCCCGGCCAGTGCGAGGATCAGCTCTTCCGGCTCATCGCCCAGAAAAATCGCCGCCCGCGATAGGCTGTTGTGAATCGCCGGTCGTTCAACGCTCGGCAACGGAAAACGAGTACACCGGTTTTCGTGGTCGACCCAGACCACAGAGTCGCCCTCAAACGCCAGTCGATGCGCCAGCGAATGGCTCCAGCCAAACCCCAACCCAACATCGATTTCGGCGGCACTGCTGCGATACAACCGCGTGAATTCAAACGGCAACACGCCATCGAGCACGGCATCAGTCAGGGTCAGCAGTTCTTCACCGGTGACCATCGACACCGGGCAACCGTTGGTGCAGGTGTGGGGCACACAATCAGCGCTGTCACCGTTGGGATTTTTCGCCTGATCCGGCGAGTCGTCATGCGGCTCATGTCGCTCGATCCGGCTCGAACCGCCAGACTTGTCCCGCACAACAGGCGCCGGATTCGGCACCGTCAACACCACAGAATCGGCCTGACGAATGTTCAGCGGTATCGACGGTGTCGGTTTCAACTCAACGTCACGCACATTGAGCATCAGCGGCTTCAAAACGCTGGCATGCCGCGTCAAATCCGCCGAGGACGTCAGTTCGGCCAAGCGCAACGCCGAGGCCGCCAGCCATTCCCGCGCCCGTGGCGACTTGACCTTCGCCAGCACCTTGCTGCTCAAGCGCACCGGCACGCCGACGCCACCCGACAACCCCATCAGCAGAAAACTGATCAGCAGTTCGACCCGCACCTCGGCTACCACTTCAGCTACATACTGCGGCGGCAGCATCTTCAGCCAACTGGTGAACGCGGCCAGATGAATGAACAGCAAAGGCTCGTCACTGAGGATCAGCAGACCATTGGCAATGGCGTCGCTGGAGGCATTCAACAACGCCTCAAGCTCGGCCTCACTGAGGTACTCCAGCAGTTTTTCACTGTTGGCCTGCAGGTCGGCGAGCAGGCCGAATACCTGTTTGATGTCGTCCCAAACGCCATTCAGGGCTTTCTCGAACCCGCGCCAGTCGGCCTGCTGCAACTGGCCGTAACGGTCAAGAAATCCGGCGCTGGAGAACTCCGTCCACTGGGGCTGAAACCCTGCCCACTCAGCGCGCAGCCAGCCTTCCAGGCCTGCAATGACACCTTCATAAGAGGCATACAGCGCACGCACATGGTCCGTGGACACATCGGGAAAGAAGGTGATGCGATAACGCTGGCCCCGATCGCAGTTGGTCACCTGCAGAATGCCGCTGGGGCCGATGGTGTAATGCAGCGCTTCGCCGAAAGTCAGCACGCCGCCGACATCGGCAAGCACCGGTTCGAGGGTTACCGGGGTGTTGCCAATCGGCACAAACCGCGCGGCGTCGAATATGTGCACCAGCGTCAACGTCCCGCTGGCCGGGCACATGACCACCGATGAACTGAGCGGTTGGCGCGACTTGATCGGCGCGCTGAGGCGCACGTCGTTGCCGACAGTGAACACCTGCTCGACCTCCAGCGCGGTGCCTGTCCAGAACTGCTCGGCCCAGGCGTCGTAGTGGTTCAGGCACAGGCGGAATTCGCGGATCAGGTGTTCGAAGTCCGGCTCGTCCGGGTTCAAAGCAGCAACAACGAGCAGGCCGATGCTGTTGTTCAGGGCCAGCAGCCGATCGGTTGGAAGCATTCGCAGTCTCTCGCGCACATCAAAAAGGTGCGGGGACTTTGCGGGGGATCAATCAGGAAAGAAGTCGGGCGAGTAGGCAATACCTGTAGGATGTTTCGCTGAATTGTTGCGAGTCGTTCATCGCTGCGATGGACATTGCCGTTGCTCAATGTCCGTCGCGCTCGTTATGCTGCTGAACCCTTTAATCAGATCCGCGTAGTGGCGCCAACTGTGCCGCCCGGGATGTCTTTGTTAACGGATCCGATGATGAATGCACCGCTGAAGGCGTTCGGCCCGATCAAGGCCGTGATTTTCGATATGGACGGTTTGCTGCTGGACACCGAGGGCATTTACACCGAAGTCACCTCGTTGATTGCCGGGCGCTACGGGCGCACCTTCGACTGGAGCATCAAGCAGAACATCATTGGTCGCGGGGCCAACGATCTGGCGAACTACGTGGTGCAGGCACTGGATCTGCCGATCACCGCCGAAGAGTTTCTGGTGATTCGCGAGCCGCTGATGCGCGAACGTTTTCCCACCGCACAAGCGATGCCGGGCGCAGAGGAATTGATTCGCCATCTCAAGGCGCACAACATCCCGATTGCTGTTGGCACCAGTTCCTCGCGTCAATCGTTCGGCCAGAAAACCACGCTGCACCGTGACTGGTTTGCGTTGTTCGACTTCATCGTCACGGCAGACGACCCGGAAGTCGGCGCGGCCAAACCGGCGCCGGATATCTTCCTGACCGCTGCCCGTCGTTTGGGTGTCGCGCCTGAAGATTGTCTGGTGTTCGAGGATTCGCCGTTTGGCGTGACCGCTGCGAAAGCCGCAGGCATGACCGCGATTGCGATCCCCGATGCTGCCATGGCCGATGAAAAGTACGCACACGCCGACGGGATTCTGCGCACACTGAAAGCGTTTACTCCGAGTGCTTGCGGCTTGCCGGCGCTGGAATGGGCGTAAGCATCTGACACAAAAAACGCCGCCCCTCTGTAACAAGAGGGGCGGCGTTTTTCGTTCAGGCGACCCGGAAAAATCAGGCGCCGAAACCACCGTCGATGGTCAGGCTGGCACCGGTGATGTAACCGGCTTCCGGGCCTGCCAGGTAGGCGACGAAACTGGCGATTTCTTCGGCTTTGCCGTAACGACCCACTGCCATCAACGGGATCAGGCTTTCGGCAAAGTCACCGTGCGCCGGGTTCATGTCGGTGTCGACCGGGCCGGGTTGCACGTTGTTGACGGTGATACCGCGTGGGCCGAGGTCGCGGGCCAGGCCTTTGGTCAGGCCGACCAGCGCTGATTTGCTCATCGCATACACACCGCCGCCGGCAAAGGGCATGCGGTCGGCGTTGGTGCTGCCGATGTTGATGATGCGCGCGCCTTCGCCCATGTGCTTGGCGGCTTCCTGCGAGGCGATGAAGACGCTGCGGATGTTGATCGCCACGGTCTGGTCGAAGTCTTCGAGTTTGAAATCTTCCAGTGGTGCGACGGCCAGCACGCCAGCGTTGTTGACCAGAATATCGACGCGGCCAAAGGCTTCGACGGTGGCGCTGACGGCGTGGCGAATGGCGGCGGCATCAGCGCTGTCAGCCTTGATCGCCAAGGCTTTGCCGCCGTTGGCGGTGATGCTGTTCTGCAATTCTTCGGCTTTGGCGGTGGAGCTGACGTAGGTGAAGGCTACTGCAGCGCCTTCAGCGGCCAGGCGTTTGACGATGGCTGCGCCGATACCACGGGAACCGCCTTGAATCAGAGCAACTTTACCGCTGAGGTGTTGAGTGGTCATGTTCGATCTCCAGAGTGGTCAAGGCAGGAATGCCTTGGTATTGGTGCCGAGTATCGGCGTGGTATCGACAACTGTGTAGACCATGATTGCTATAGTCTGTGTAAACCAGAAGTTTATAGTGGCAATCATGGAAACCTTCAGCAGCATTGAATGCTTCGTGCGCAGCGCCGAAGTCGGCAGCTTTGCCGAGGCCGCGCGACGCTTGAGCCTGACCCCGGCAGCCGTCGGCAAAAGTGTGGCCAAACTCGAAGTGCGGCTCGGCGTGCGGCTGTTCCAGCGTAGTACACGCAGCCTGACGCTGACCGAGGCCGGGCAACTTTTCCTGGATCAGGTCAGTGGCAGTTTGACGACGATTCAAAATGCCGTGGCCAATCTGTCCAGTGTCGAAGGCCTGCCGGCGGGAACGCTGAAAGTCAGCATGGGCGCAGCATTTGGCTGTCTGCATATCGTGCCGATGCTCGGTGAGTTTCTACGACGATATCCCGCGATCAATCCGGACTGGCATTTCGATAATCGACAGGTTGATCTGATCGGGCAGGGCTTTGATGCGGCCATTGGTGGTGGTTTTGAACTGCCGCAAGGGGTGATCGCACGCAAGTTGAGCCCGGCGCACCGTATATTGGTGGCATCCAAAGATTATCTACAGGCCAACCCCAAGATCATCGATCCAGACGACCTCAGCCATCACGACGGCATTCTGATCCGCTCGCCGCAAACCGGACGCGTGCGTTCCTGGCAATTGACCGGACGTAATCCACAGAACTGTCAGCCGTTGATGCTCAAGGCGCGAATGACCATGAGTGATTCCGAGGCGGCTTGCAGGACAGCAGCACAAGGCTTGGGAATCGCGCTGGTGAGTATGCCTTTTGCGGTGGGCTATCTGCAGGCCGGGACATTGCAGCGGGTGTTGCCGGACTGGTTTGTTGATGATGGCAATATCTCGATCTATTACGCCGAACATAAATTGTTGCCTGGCAAGACTCGGGCGTTTGTGGATTTTGTGATTGAGCAGTTTGCGGAGCAGGGGTTGGCGCGACGGTTCAGTGCGATTTGAGTAAGGCATCAGATCGAGTTGTGGCCTTCGCGAGCAGGCTCGCTCCCACATTTGGAATGCGTTTCCCCTGTGGGAGCGAACCTGCTCGCGAATGGGTCGACTCGGTTTTTCGCTGATGACCTCAGCGGGCAAACCGCCCCGGCCAGCCAATGATGGTCTTCGGTCGCGGTGTCGCGTAAGTCCGCACTTTCGAGGTTGATAACTTCAGTCGAACCAGCGATTCCGCAATCGTCACCGCCGCCGTCACTCCATCCACCACTGGCACCCCGGTACGCCGACGAATCTGCTCATCCAGCCCGGCCATGCCGCCGCAACCCAGGCAGATCACCTCGGCTTTGTCCTGCGTCACCGCCAGTTCTGCCTGATGCACGATGGCTTCCAAGGCACGCTGCGGCTCGTGTTCCAGTTCCAGCACCGCCAAACCACTGGCCCGTACCGAAGCGCAGCGGTCCCACAGACCGGACAGTTTCAACCGATCCTCAATCAGCGGCACGGTGCGATCCAGCGTGGTCACCACCGAATACGCATGCCCCAAAAACATCGCCGTACTCGCTGCAGCATCGGTGATGTCCACCACCGGCACGTTGAGCAATTCCTGCAAACCTTCACGACCATGTTCGCCGTAACCGGCCTGAATCACCGCGTCGAACGGTTGATCGTAGGCCATCACCCGATCCATCACCGCGATGGCCGCCAGATAGCTTTCGAAGTTGCCTTCAATCGAGTCGGCACCGAAGTACGGCGTCAAACCGACGATTTCGGTACCGGGTGACGCAACAGTCTGCGCTGAACGGGCGATGGCCTCGGTGATGGACTCGGTGGTGTTGACGTTGACCACGAGAATACGCATGGGGAAATCCTTATAGCGGGCAGTTCTGCGGCCCGAAACCGGGCCGCGAGGGAGTTAATGGCAGACGTTGTCGACAGCGATCGATTCGCCGCTGATGTCGGCGTAGTGCGGTTGGCGTTTGGCGATGATCAGGTAAAGCATTCCGGCGATCCCGGCGCCGATCAGCCAGGAGAACGGCGAGACGCTGTGGAAACCGGGAACCAAGGCCAGGACGATCGCGATCAGCGCCGCAGGAATAAACGCCGCCACCGCACGGAAATTGACGCCGTGGCTGTAGTAATAAGCGCCGTTGGGATCTTCGCTGTAGAGCTGCGGGACGTTGATCCGGCCTTTGCGGATCAACCAGTAGTCAACCATGATCACCCCGTACAACGGGCCGAGCAGGGCGCCGAGACCGGACAGGAAGTACACGATCACCAGTGGGCTGTTGTAGAGATTCCACGGCAGGATCAACACAGCGATGGTCGCGCTGATCAGCCCGGCGCGGCGGAAGGTCAGGTACTTCGGCGCCAGGTTGCTGAGGACGAAGGCCGGGGCGACGAAGTTGGCCATGATGTTCACCGCCACGGTGACAATCAGGAATGCCAGGCAACCGAGCACCAGGAAGAAGGTGTTGGGAATCGAGGCGATGATCTCGGTCGGGCTTTCGATGATCCGGCCATTGATCTGAAATTGCGCGCCGCAGAGCAGGACAGTAATCGCAGCGAACACCAGAATATTCACCGGCAAACCCCAGAAGTTTCCTACCTTGATGGTCTTGCGGCACGGCGAGGAGCGGGCGAAGTCGCAGAAATTCAGAATCAACGTGCCGTAGATCGCCAGCCACAACGCGCCGCCGGCAAAGATGTTGCGCCACATCTCGCCACCGGTGAGCGGTTCGCGGATCGACCAGGCGATGGTCGCGTCGGCCTGGAAATACATCCAGGCGGCGAGGGCGGCAACGGTTAGCAGAATCACCGGCCCGGCAAACGCTTCGTAGCGGCGAACCATCTCCATGCCGTAGGCGAGGATCGCCAGTTGTACGAACCAGATCGCCACGAAGCAAATCCAACCCAGCGTCGACAGGCCAAGAATCGAATCGTGGTCGTATTCGGCAAAACCGGGATGCACTGCGGTGAGCAATACGCGGAACACCACCGACGCCAGATACGTCTGAATGCCGAACCAGGCGATGGCGATAACCGCCCGGATCAGTGCAGGAATTTGCGCGCCGTGGATGCCGAAACTGATCCGGCTGATCACCGGAAACGGCACTCCGGTTTTCTGCCCCATGTAACCGGACAGGTTCATGAAGAAATACACCAGCGCCGCACCAATCCCCAGCGACAGCAGAATCTGCCAGCCCCCCAGGCCCAGGGCGTACAGGCCAATGGCGAACGAGTAGTTGGCGATGTTGTGCACATCGTTGGTCCACAGGGCGAAGATGCTGTATTTGCCCCAGCGTCGACCTTCGGCCTTGGTTGGCGCCAGATCGCTGTTGTGCAGGCGGGGGCTCAGTTGCAGCGGCTCAATCAGGCCATCGTGCGGCGACGGTTGATCGAGAGCAGAGGCAGGCAGATTCAGCGCGATGTTATTGGAGAGACTTGTACGCATTCCGGCAGGCTCCTGATGTTCAAGGCTGCGATGACTGTGCATAAGCCGTGAGGCTCGACAAATCTTCGTCGCGGCCAGCAAACATCACTGGTTACGGGGCATCTGCAGCCTGTACGGGATAGGGCGCTTCAGGCTTGCGGATCGAAAGTGTTTATGTTTTGCAGTTTTGTATACAAAACATGTATGCACCTAAGCCAGATCTGTGCCAGTCGTTGATCTATGCGCAACCGTGCTCATTTCGAAAAGTTATCGATGAGCGCTAAGTGTCTGAAAATAATTGGTTAAAAATTGACCGGTTGAACAGGTATTTATTTTTGGCGCGGGAATTTCATCGCGGATTGGAGTGAGCGTTTTGCAGGCGGGATGTAACTTTTCAGGGCGCGGAAACAAAAAAGTGCACACATAAATGGCACCGATGGTGACATTCGTGTGTACACGTTTTTAGAGTCGCTAGTGACCTTTGTAGGAGTGAGCCTGCTCGCGATAGCGGTATATCAGGCAAAAAATTCATCGACTGAGACACCGTTATCGCGAGCAGGCTCACTCCTACAGGGGGAAATCAGCGCGACAGGGAGTTACGTCTTGCTGATGATGTTACCGGCATGCAGCCCGCACTCTTTCTGCGTCGCTTCTTCCCACCACCAGCGCCCCTCGCGCTCGTGCTGGTTCGGCAGCACCGGGCGGGTGCACGGTTCGCAGCCGATGCTGATAAAGCCGCGCTCATGCAGGCTGTTGTACGGCAGTTCGAGCATGCGGATGTAACCCCAGATCTCTTCGCTGGTCATCTGCGCCAGCGGGTTGAACTTGTACAGGGTGCGCTCAGGAGTGGAGAACGCAGTATCGATTTCCATCACCGCCACGGCACTGCGTGTACCCGGGCTCTGGTCGCGGCGCTGGCCGGTGGCCCAGGCTTTGACACCGGACAGTTTGCGGCGCAGCGGCTCGATCTTGCGGATGCCGCAGCATTCGCCGTGGCCGTCCTTGTAAAAACTGAACAGGCCTTTTTCCTTCACGAACGGTTCGAGTTTCGTGTAGTCCGGCGACACCAGTTCGATATCGATCTTGTAGTGCTCGCGCACTTGATCGATGAAGCGGTAGGTCTCTGGATGCAGACGGCCGGTGTCGAGGCTGAACACCTTGACGTTCTTGTTGAGCTTCCAGGCCATGTCCACCAGCACCACATCCTCGGCGCCGCTGAAAGATATCCACAGGTCATCGCCGAACTCGGCAAACGCGAGTTTGAGGATGTCTTGCGCGGATTTGTTGGCATAGGTCGTGGCGAGTTCCACGACGTCGAACGTTGCACTCATCAGGGCGGCTTCCTACAGGTCGGTGGCGCTGGGCGCTCTATATGGCGCTGATGGTAACAAAAAGCTGCACGACTCGGGGACGTGCTGTGCGTTGCGCGTCTGCATGTGAGTCGCTAGAGTTCGGCCTCGCTCGACTCAAATAATCAATACAAACGGGAGTGTCTTGTGGAAATTGCTTGCCTGGATCTTGAAGGGGTGTTGGTGCCGGAAATCTGGATCGCCTTCGCCGAAAAAACCGGAATCGAATCCCTCAAGGCCACGACCCGGGACATTCCCGATTACGACGTGCTGATGAAGCAGCGCCTGCGCATCCTTGATGAGCATGGCTTGAAGCTGTCGGACATTCAGGAAGTGATCGCCACGCTGAAGCCGTTGGACGGGGCGGTGGAATTCGTCAACTGGCTGCGCGAGCGCTTTCAGGTAGTGATTCTGTCGGACACGTTTTACGAGTTTTCACAGCCGCTGATGCGCCAGTTGGGCTTCCCGACGTTGCTTTGCCATCGTCTGATTACTGACGAGACCGGGCGGGTGACCAGCTATCAACTGCGTCAGAAAGATCCCAAGCGTCAGTCGGTGCTGGCGTTCAAGAGCCTGTATTACCGGGTGATTGCGGCGGGGGATTCGTATAACGATACGACGATGCTGGGCGAGGCGGACGCGGGGATTCTGTTTCACGCGCCGGAGAATGTGATTCGCGAGTTTCCGCAGTTTCCGGCGGTGCATACCTTTGCCGAGTTGAAACAGGAATTCTTGAAGGCTTCTAATAGAGAGTTGAGTTTTTAGTCGTCTGGAAGGACGCCTTCGCGAGCAGGCTCGCTTGTATGGTAGGACTTGAAGGGAGGAGGAGGGACAAGGCTCGATTCTGACTGTTAGCGCAGTACAGACCGTGGGAGATTTCACCCTCCTCCTTTCACCCAAGCGCCGATAAAGAATGCATCTGGCCTAGACCGACGATAGGAACAAGCCTGCGCCTCTGGGTGAACCCTTCAAGTGTTCAAACCTTAGCCCGGAGGATTTCTCATGGCAATGCCCGTCGCTACTACTCAGTCGATCATCGGGGTTGATGTCGCCAAGGATGAACTGGTGATTTATTGCGCCGAATCAGATCATCTCGAGACAATCTCTAACACCAAAGCAGCAATCAAAAAATGGCTCAAAACTGTAGCCAAGCCAGTGGCAATCGCCATCGAAGCCACCAATATCTATCACCAGGAATTTGCTGATCTGGCGCATGCCGATGGGTGCGTGATCTATATGGTTGGCGGTTATGAGCTCAGCCATTACCGCAAAGGCGTGAACGTTCGCGCGAAGACTGATGCGCTGGATGCCCGATTACTGGCCCGTTATCTCACAAACGAAGGGGACCACTTACGCCCTTGGACACCGCCGTCGCCCTTGTATTGCCGGCTCATCAGTCTTTTCCGGCGCCGTGCGGCTCTGGTCCAGGCTCGTGTCAGCCTCAAGCAGAGCTGGGAGAATGAGCCGTTGCTCAAAACCGCTTTCAAAAATCAGATAAACGCCATGCAAAGACTGGAAATCCTGCTGGAGAAAACGATCCTGACGCAGATAGACGAAGCCGATTTAGGTGCTCAGCTCAAGCGTTGCATGAAGGTAGAAGGCATCGGTACGTTGACCGGTGCCCGCTTGCTCGCATCCTTTCAGCGTGGGGACTTCAAGAATGCCGACGCTTTCATCGCCTTTCTAGGCCTGGATCTGCGCATATCTGACTCAGGCAAAAAGAAAGGCCGTCGCTGCCTGACCAAACGAGGCGACTCAGAGGCGCGTCGGTTGCTGCACAACGCTGCAATGGCGGCGAGCCGAACCTCGGCGTGGAAAGGATTTTATGAGGCTTTGAGAGAGCGCGGACTGAGCACTACCCAAGCACTGGTTGCACTAGCCCGCAAGCTTGCGCGGGTGGTATTTGCTCTGTTGAAAAACCAGAGCGAATACTCACCTAAAGCCGTTTAGGGGCTAGGCATGAACCATAGAATCTCCCACATTTGGAACGTATTCACCCTGTGGGAGCGAGCCTGCTCGCGAAGCTTTTAAGCTTTTAGAGGTTCTGCAGGGTTTCCAGGAGGATTTTGACTTTGGTGATCGACTCCTGATACTCCGCCTGCCAGTCCGAATCGGCAACAATCCCGCCGCCGCCCCAGCAACAAACCTGCCCATCCTTGACCAACAGACTGCGAATCGCGATGGAACTGTCCATCTCTCCGCGCACGTCCAGATACAGCAGCGACCCGCAATACAACCCACGCCGCGTCGGCTCCAGCTCATCAATGATCTGCATCGCGCGAATCTTCGGCGCGCCGGTGATCGAGCCGCCGGGGAAGCTGCCGGCAATCAGATCCAGTGCATCGCGGTCATCCGCCAATTCACCGGTCACGCTGCTGACCAGGTGATGCACGTTCGGATAGCTTTCCAGGCTGAACAACTCCGGCACCCGCACCGAGCCGATGCGGCAGGTGCGGCCGAGGTCGTTGCGCAACAGGTCGACGATCATCAGGTTTTCCGCGCGATCCTTGGGGCTGGCCAGCAGTTCAGCGGCGTTGGCGGCATCTTCGGCGGGTGTCAGGCCACGCGGGCGGGTGCCTTTGATCGGGCGAGTTTCCACCTGGCGCTGGCTGACTTTGACGAAGCGCTCGGGTGACAGACTCAACACGGCGCCGCCGTCGGGCAGGCTCTGGAAACCGGAAAACGGCGTCGGGCAGGCTTCGCGCAATTTGCAGTAGGCCAGCCACGGGTCGCCCTGGCACGACGCGCGGAAACGCTGAGCGAAATTGACCTGATAGCAGTCGCCGGCCTGGATGTAATGCTGAATGCGTTCGAACGCCTGGCGGTAATCGTCGGCCGAGAGATCGGCGGCCATCGGCTTGTTCAGTTTGAACGGGATCAGTGCACTGGCGACTGGCTGCGTGAACAACGCAATCAGCCGCTGTTTCTCGCTATCAATCACCGACGGGTGGAAGACCAATTGGCTGGTGGCCGCCTGGTGATCGCTGATCAGTGCCCAGTCGTAGAGGCCAAAACGTGCATCCGGCAGCTGCAGATCATCGCGGGCCTGGCTCGGCAGGTTTTCCAGATGCCGGCCGAAGTCGTAGCTCAGATAACCGATCAAGCCGCCAGCGAATGGCAGTTCGAAACCCGCTGGCAAATCAGCCTCACCGAGGCGATTCAGATTGTCACGCAGACGTTGCAGGAAATGGCTGCCGCTTTCGTCAGGCAACACCGCCAGTTGTTCCAGTGGCCAGGCGCTGAGCAGGTCATAACGGCCACGGTCAGCGCTCGGCCGGCCACTGTCGAGCAGCACGGCGCCGGGCGCGTTGCGGATGGCCGCGAAGTAGTCGGCGGGATTGGCGCGGTAGGGCAGCGGGTGTACGGAACAGGTCAACATGGGCGGGGCAGATCGGCCGTTGAGGCGGGGAGGGGGATTGTAGTCCTCTCCGATGCCAGATCAAAGTCAAAAGCCTCCCCCTCACCCCAACCCTCTCCCCCAAGGGGGGGCGAGGGGGAAAGGGAGCCGATCTTCATGCTTTTCAAGATCCAGGTTCGGCTCGATATCTCAAGCTGGCGAGGGGGATGGGGGCAGATCGGGGGCTTTTCAAGACCTGAGTTCGACTCGATATCTCAGGTCGATGTACCTCGAACAATCGACTCGGTCAGTCCCCTCTCCCTCTGGGAGAGGGCTAGGGTGAGGGGCTTTTAGTTTTTCAGCTCTTAGCCTTCGACCGCAGGAATATGCCCAAACATTTCCTGAGTAAACGCCACCCGCTCCTCAACCGTCTCCGTCACCCCACGCGCCTTCAGCTCTTCAAGCCGCGCTTCCACCGCATGTGTACGCAACGTCAGCCCACAGTCGTTGGCAATCTGAATATTCAACCCCGGCCGCGCATTCAGCTCCAGAATCAGCGGACCTTTCTCCTGATCCAGCACCATATCAACGCCGATATAGCCCAACCCGCACAGCTCATAACAGCCAGCCGCGAGCTTCATGAAACCGTCCCAGTAGGGCAGTTGCACGCCGTCCACCGCGTTGGTGGTGTCGGGGTGTTTGGTGATGATGTTGTTCAGCCAGGTGCCACGCAACGTCAAACCGGTCGCCAGATCGACACCGACGCCAATCGCGCCCTGGTGCAGGTTGGCCTTGCCGCCCGACTGCCGGGTCGGCAGGCGCAGCATCGCCATCACCGGATAACCCATCAGCACGATGATGCGGATGTCCGGCACACCTTCGTAGCTGATGCTTTTGAAGATCTGATCCGGCGTTACCCGGTATTCGATCAGCGCGCGGTCACGGTGGCCGCCCAGCGAATACAGGCCAGTGAGGATGCTCGAGATGTGATGCTCAAGCTCCTCATGGGCGAGGATCTTGCCAGACACCGTGCGATAGCGGCCCTCGAAGCGGTCGGCAATCACGATGATGCCGTCGCCGCCCGCGCCCTGCGCCGGTTTGATTACGAAATCGTTGCGCCCGCCGATGATCTCGTCGAGCTTGTCGATTTCCTTCTCGGTGGAGATCACACCATACAGTTCCGGCACATGGATGCCGGCCTCGATGGCGCGCTCCTTGGTGATGATCTTGTCATCGACGATCGGGTACAGGCTGCGCTTGTTGTACTTGAGCACGTAGTCGGCGTTACGCCGATTGATGCCCATGATGCCCCGCGCCTCCAGGGCCTTCCAGGTCTTCCAGAAACCGAACATCAGGCGTCAGCCTTCTTCAGGAAAGCCTTGAAGCGCACCAGCTCGGTCAGGCGGTAGCCGCGATAACGCCCCATCGCCAACATGAAGCCGACCAGAATCAGCAGGATCGCAGGGAAGGTAAACACGAAGTACACCAGCTCAGGCACGGTCATGATCAGGTGCGCCAGAGAAGCGGCGAACAGCGTACCAATCGCGACTTTCATCGCATGGCTGGCACCGCGCTCTTCCCAAGTGATCGACAGGCGTTCGATGGTCATGGTCAGAATCACCATCGGGAACAGCGCTACAGACAAGCCGCGCTCCAGACCCAGTTTATGGCTGAACAAACTGATCGCCGCGATCAGCACTACGACAAAGGTCAACACCACCGAGAGTCGCGGCAGCATTTGCAGCTTCAGGTGTTCCAGATACGAACGTAATGACAGGCCCAGCGCGGTGATCACGGTAAACAGCAGAATGCCGAAGCCCAGCTGCGTTTCGCGGAAGGCGAGAGCGATCAGTACCGGGGTAAACGTGCCGAGGGTCTGCAGGCCGATCAGGTTGCGCAGTATCAGAATCACCAGCACGCCGATCGGGATCATCACCATGATCATGAAGGTCTGCTGGGTCTGCAGCGGCAAGCCATACAGCGAGTATTCGAGGAAGTTGGCGTCGGTGTTTTCGTCGGTCAGCTTGGCCAGACGAATCGCGTTCATCTCGCTGTTGTTCAGGCTGAAGGTCACGTTGGCTTTTTTGCCACCGTCGACGGTGATCAGGTTTTCATCGCCGGTCCACCACAGCAGGCGGTCGGTCGGCAGGCCTTGCTCGCCGGTTTCCGGGTTGAAGTACAGCCAGTCGTTGCCGTTGAAGCTGCGCAGCCACAGTTCAGGCATTTGTGGCTGGTCGGCGACGAGGCGGATGGTGTGGACTTTTTCCACCGGGACGTGGGCGATGGACAACAGCAGTTCGACGATTTTGGCTTTGTGCGCCGTCGATGGATCGCCGGCCAGCAGCAGTTTCACGTTGTCATCGTTAAGGTTGTTGACGCGTTTGATCGCCTCGCCAATAAAGGTTTCGACGTCGGCCGAGTGTTGGCGAATCGGCGCGAGCAGGGCTTCGGCGGCGATTTTCTCAGGGCCTTCGATGGCGATGCTGTCGCGGAAGGTCGGGCCCTTGATCTTGGATTTTTCGGCGGTGTAACGCTTGGTCAGCACCAAACGGTAATAAAGGGTTTGGTTGCCCTTGGCCCGGCGCGCCGACCAGGTGACCTTGCGGTTGCCGTCGACGCGGTTGACGGCGACGCCGTAGTTATTGGAGATAAAGCTTTCGTTGAGACTGACGTAGTCGCGGCTCAACGGTGGCACGAACATCTGGATCTTCACCGGATCCTTGGTGCTGGCGACGAACTCGACCTTGGCGTCGATGTTCCACAAGTCGTCGGTGGCATCTTCGGTCACCGGGATGCCGAGCACGAAAATCTGATAGGCCGTAACCGAAACGCCCAGGAGCACCAGAATGGTGATCAGGATTTTCAGGTGGAAGGTTAGAGAACGCATGGAAATTACTCGGCGGTATGAGCGGCGATGGTGCAGGCGGGTTTGCCGGCAGCGTATTTAAGGCTTGGATCGACCAGCGCATCGAAGCGTTTCAGCGCTTCGGAGCCAATCAAAAGCGGGTATTGGAACGCACTTCGGTCGGTCAGGTTCACTTCGATGCTGCGAAGCGCCGTGCCCATGCAGATATCCAGCTCGATCACCGGACGGGCGGTGTACTTCTTACCCTCTTCAGGGTCGTAGTCGCCGGCGCGGCGCTTGATCTTGCTGACCCGGGCCAACGGCCGTTCGATCGGGTGCGAATGCGCGGCGTCAATCGCCAGGTAGAAACGTACCCAGGACTCACCATTGCGTTTAAAGCGTTTGATGTCGCGGGCACTCAGCGAGGCGGTTTTCGCGCCCGTATCGAGTTTGGCTGCGACTTCGAGATTGATGCCGTCAAGCGAAGCGTATTCGTTGAGGCCGTACACGGTTTTTTCCCCCGCGGCGGCGAGGCCGGGCAGGCAAAACAGGGCAAAGAATGTGGGAAAAGGCTTGAGTCTCATAAATCCTGGTGCGCAGCGTTCCGTTTTCGGTTCAGGTCCTTGGCAAAACTTGCGCAAGGCCCTTCGTGTGCCTGGCAGCTTTATATGACAAGCCGTACAAATGGCCAGCAAATGCGGGCGGCATTCTAGCACGGTGGTTTTATGGCGCCAGCGCCGGGGCCGGTCTATAAAACATCAAAAGATCGCAGCCTTCGGCAGCTCCTACATAGGATTTGCGTGCGACCTGTAGGAGCTGCCGAAGGCTGCGATCTTTTAAGGTTATTAGACGATTGTCGACAATGCCCATTTATCCTTTGACTGATGCGGGCTAATTGGCTAGTTTTTGCCGCATTGGATTTAAAGGTGTCGACAATCATGCTGGATCAACTCGATCCCCCGGTCATCAGCGGCGACGATTCCGAGACACTCTCGGAAAACGTCTTCCGGCGCATTCAGGCAGCCATCGTCAAAGGCGAGATCGCTCCGGGCAGCAAGATCTCCGAGCCGGAGCTGGCGCGCACCTACGGCATCAGCCGTGGGCCGTTGCGTGAGGCGATTCATCGCCTGGAAGGCCAGCGCCTGCTGGTGCGCGTACCACACGTTGGTGCGCGGGTGGTCTCGCTCAGCCACGCCGAATTGCTCGAACTCTACGAAATCCGCGAATCCCTCGAGGGCATGGCCTGCCGTCTGGCGGCCGAACGCATGAGCGTCGAAGAAATCGACGAACTGCGCCGGGTGCTGGAAACCCACGAGCGCGACGCGGCGTTTCAGGCCGGCGTGGGTTATTACCAACAGGAAGGTGATTTCGACTTCCATTACCGGATCATCCAGGGCAGCGGCAACCGCACGCTGACGCAGATGCTCTGCGGCGAGCTCTATCAATTGGTGCGCATGTACCGCATCCAGTTCTCCACCACACCGAACCGCCCGCGTCAGGCCTTCGCCGAACACCACCGGATTCTCGATGCCATCGCCGACCGTGACGGCGAGCTCGCGGAATTGTTGATGCGCCGTCACATCGGCGCCTCGAAACGCAACATCGCCCGTCATTACCAGGACGGCACCCACAATAAGACAGCCACTGAACGAGGTGAGTCATGAGTTCCAAGCACAGCACCCCAGGCCAGCGTTTCCGCGATGCGGTCGCCAGCGAGCATCCCTTGCAGGTGGTCGGCGCGATCAACGCCAACCACGCGCTGCTGGCCAAGCGCGCCGGTTTCAAGGCGATCTACCTGTCCGGTGGCGGGGTGGCCGCAGGCTCGCTCGGCGTGCCGGATCTGGGCATCACCGGTCTGGATGACGTGCTGACCGACGTGCGCCGTATCACCGACGTTTGCGATCTGCCGCTGCTGGTCGACGTCGACACCGGTTTCGGCTCGTCGGCGTTCAACGTCGCGCGCACGGTGAAGTCGATGATCAAGTTCGGCGCGGCGGCGATTCATATCGAGGATCAGGTTGGCGCCAAGCGTTGCGGCCACCGTCCTAATAAAGAGATCGTCAGCCAGCAGGAAATGGTCGACCGCATCAAAGCCGCCGTCGATGCCCGCACCGATGACAGCTTTGTGATCATGGCCCGCACCGATGCGCTGGCGGTGGAAGGTCTGGAATCGGCACTCGATCGCGCTGCCGCGTGCATTGAGGCCGGTGCTGACATGATTTTCCCGGAAGCGATCACTGAGCTGGAGATGTACAAGCTGTTCGCCAACCGTGTGAAAGCGCCGATTCTGGCCAACATCACCGAGTTCGGTTCGACACCGCTGTACACCACCGAGCAACTGGCTGGCGCCGATGTTTCGCTGGTGCTCTATCCACTGTCGGCGTTCCGCGCGATGAACAAGGCCGCGGAAAACGTCTACACCGCAATCCGCCGCGACGGCACGCAGCAGAATGTCATCGACACCATGCAGACTCGCATGGAGCTTTACGATCGCATCGATTACCACACGTTCGAGCAGAAGCTCGATGCGTTGTTTGCACAAAAGAAAGGCTGAATCAAACCCTGTGGGAGCGAGCCTGCTCGCGAAAGCGGCGGGTCAGGCAATATCAATGTGACTGACACGACGCATTCGCGAGCAGGCTCGCTCCCACAAGTTTCCCCATACAAATTCAAGAAGATTGGAGAACACAATGGCCGAAGCAAAAGTACTCAGTGGCGCCGGGCTCCGTGGCCAGGTTGCCGGGCAAACCGCACTGTCCACCGTGGGCCAGGCCGGTGCCGGGCTGACCTATCGCGGCTACGACGTGCGTGAACTGGCAGCCGATGCGCAATTTGAAGAAGTCGCGTACTTGCTGCTGTACGGCGAGCTGCCAACGAAAGCGCAACTTGACGAATACCAAGGCAAACTGAGCAAGCTGCGCGACCTGCCGCAAGCGCTGAAAGAAGTGCTCGAACGCATCCCTGCCGACGCCCACCCGATGGACGTGATGCGCACCGGTTGCTCGTTCCTCGGCAACATCGAACCGGAGAAAGACTTCTCCGAGCAGCGCGACAAGACTGACCGTCTGCTCGCCGCGTTCCCGGCGATCATGTGCTACTGGTATCGCTTCAGCCACGACGGCAAACGCATCAACTGCGTTAGCGACGAGCCGACTATCGGCGGCCACTTCCTGCACCTGCTGCACGACAAGAAACCGAGCGAACTGCACGTCAAAGTGATGAACGTCTCGCTGATCCTTTACGCCGAACACGAATTCAACGCCTCGACCTTCACCGCCCGCGTTTGCGCCTCGACCCTGTCCGATTTGTATTCTTGCGTGACCGCCGCCATCGGCTCACTGCGCGGCCCGTTGCACGGCGGCGCCAACGAAGCGGCGATGGAAATGATCGAACGCTTCTCGTCGCCGGAAGAGGCAATCAAAGGCACCCTCGGCATGCTCGAACGCAAAGACAAGATCATGGGCTTCGGGCACGCGATCTATAAGGACAGCGATCCGCGCAACGAGGTGATCAAGGGCTGGTCGAAAAAACTCGCGGATGAAGTCGGTGACAAGGTGTTGTTTCCGGTTTCCGAAGCGATCGACAAGACCATGTGGGAGCAGAAAAAACTGTTCCCCAACGCCGATTTCTACCATGCCTCGGCGTACCACTTCATGGGCATCCCGACCAAGCTGTTCACGCCGATTTTCGTCTGCTCGCGCCTGACCGGCTGGGCTGCGCATGTGTTCGAACAGCGCGCCAACAACCGCATCATCCGTCCAAGCGCCGAGTACGTCGGCGTTGAACAGCGCAAGTTCGTGCCAATCGAACGTCGCTGAAATGGTGAGCTGACCCGGAACCAGAGAGCACCGCTAGACCCTGTGGGAGCGAGCCTGCTCGCGAAGACGGACTGACATCCAGCATGGATGTAGACTGATCTACCGCTTTCGCGAGCAGGCTCGCTCCCACAGTGGACGGTGTGTAACTCAGGTTTCTGGCCTCACCCTTTGAAACTACCGTGACCCGAGTCCTGACCCGATGAACACAGAATTCCGTAAAACCCTGACCGGCAGCCCTCTGGATTATTTCGACGCCCGTGCGGCGGTCGAAGCGATTCAGCCCGGCAGTTACGACACCCTGCCGTACACCTCCCGCGTGCTGGCGGAAAACCTCGTACGTCGCTGCGACCCGGCCACGCTCACCGATTCCCTCAAACAACTGATCGAACGCAAACGCGACCTCGACTTCCCGTGGTTCCCGGCGCGCGTGGTCTGCCACGACATTCTCGGCCAGACCGCGCTGGTCGACCTCGCCGGTTTGCGTGACGCGATCGCCTTGCAGGGCGGCGATCCGGCGCAGGTCAATCCGGTGGTGCCGACGCAATTGATCGTCGACCACTCGCTGGCAGTGGAAGCGGGCGGTTTCGACAAGCAGGCGTTCGAGAAAAACCGCGCCATCGAAGACCGGCGCAACGAAGACCGTTTTCACTTCATCAACTGGACCAAAAAGGCTTTCAAGAACGTTGATGTGATCCCGCCGGGCAACGGCATCATGCACCAGATCAACCTGGAGAAAATGTCACCGGTGATTCAGGTGCGTGAGGGCGTCGCGTTCCCCGATACTTGCGTCGGCACCGACAGCCACACCCCGCATGTCGATGCTTTGGGCGTGATCGCCATCGGCGTCGGCGGCCTCGAAGCCGAGAGCGTGATGCTCGGTCGCGCGTCGTGGATGCGTCTGCCGGAAAGCGTCGGCGTCGAACTGACCGGCAAGCTGCAACCGGGCATCACCGCCACCGACATGGTGCTGGCGCTGACCGAATACCTGCGCAAACAGAAAGTCGTCGGCGCGTGGCTGGAATTCTTCGGCGAAGGCGCCGCCGCGCTGACCCTCGGCGACCGCGCGACCATTTCCAATATGGCCCCGGAATATGGCGCCACGGCGGCGATGTTCTACATCGATCAGCAGACCATCGATTACCTGAAACTGACCGGTCGTGAAGACCAGCAAGTGCAGCTCGTCGAGCAATACGCCAAGCTCACCGGCCTCTGGGCCGACAGTCTGAAAGGTGCGCAATATGAGCGCGGTCTGACTTTCGACCTGTCTTCGGTGGTGCGCAACATGGCCGGCCCGAGCAACCCGCACGCGCGCGTCGCGGTGTCGGATCTGGCCGCCAAAGGCATCTCCGGGCAGTGGGATGACGTGCCGGGGCAAATGCCTGACGGCGCGGTGATCATCGCCGCCATCACCAGTTGCACCAACACTAGCAACCCGCGCAACGTGATTGCTGCCGGCCTGCTGGCGCGCAACGCCAACAAGCTCGGTCTGACCCGCAAGCCGTGGGTGAAATCCTCGCTGGCGCCGGGTTCGAAAACCGTGGCGTTGTACCTCGATGAAGCAGGACTGACCACTGAGCTGGAGCAGCTCGGTTTCGGTGTCGTCGCCTTCGCTTGCACCACGTGCAATGGCATGTCCGGCGCGCTCGATCCGCTGATCCAGCAAGAGATTATCGATCGCGATCTCTACGCCACCGCCGTGCTCTCGGGCAACCGCAACTTCGACGGCCGCATTCACCCGTACGCCAAGCAAGCGTTCCTCGCCTCGCCGCCGCTGGTGGTCGCCTATGCGATTGCCGGGACCATCCGCTTCGATATCGAGAAGGACGTGTTGGGCGTGGTCGATGGCAAGGAAATCCGCCTGAAAGACATCTGGCCGAGCGATGAAGAAATCGACGCCGTGGTGAAGTCTTCGGTCAAGCCTGAGCAGTTCCGTCAGGTCTACATTCCGATGTTCGCCATCCACGAAGACACCGGCCCGAAAGTCACGCCGCTGTACGACTGGCGCGAGATGAGCACCTACATCCGCCGTCCGCCGTACTGGGAAGGCGCACTGGCCGGCGCCCGTCCGCTCAAAGGCATGCGCCCGCTGGCGGTGCTGCCGGACAACATCACCACCGATCACCTGTCGCCGTCCAACGCAATCATGCTCGACAGCGCCGCCGGCGAATACCTGGCGAAAATGGGTCTGCCGGAAGAAGACTTCAACTCGTACGCCACCCACCGTGGTGACCACTTGACCGCGCAACGCGCGACGTTCGCCAACCCGAAACTGTTCAACGAAATGGTCGTGGAAAACGGCAAGGTCAAGCAGGGTTCGCTGGCCCGTGTCGAGCCGGAAGGAAAAGTGATGCGCATGTGGGAAGCCATCGAAACCTACATGGAACGCAAGCAGCCGCTGATCATCATTGCCGGCGCCGATTACGGTCAGGGATCGTCCCGCGACTGGGCGGCGAAAGGCGTGCGACTGGCCGGCGTCGAAGCGATTGCCGCTGAGGGTTTCGAGCGCATTCACCGCACCAACCTGGTGGGCATGGGCGTGTTGCCGCTGGAGTTCAAAGCGGGCACCGACCGTCACACCCTGGCCATCGACGGCAGCGAAACCTACGACGTGATCGGCGAGCGCAAACCGCGTGCGGATCTGACACTGGTGATCCATCGCCAGGACGGCGAGCGCGTTGAGGTGCCGGTGACCTGTCGTCTGGATACCGCTGAAGAAGTGTCGATCTACGAGGCTGGCGGCGTATTGCAGCGCTTCGCGCAGGACTTCCTTGAAGAGTCGGCGGTTGCCGTTTAAAAAATCAACTGATGTGGGCATGGGATTTTAAGTCCCATGCTTTCGGTAAGGAGCAATATGGCTCACGCACCACAAATCAAAATCCCCGCCACCTACATGCGCGGCGGCACCAGCAAAGGCGTGTTCTTCAGCCTCAAGGATCTGCCTGAAGCGGCACAGATTCCCGGCCCGGCTCGCGACGCTTTATTGCTGCGCGTGATCGGCAGTCCTGACCCGTACGACAAGCAGATCGACGGCATGGGCGGCGCGACTTCGAGCACCAGCAAAACCGTGATCCTGTCGAAAAGCATCAAGGCCGATCACGACGTCGATTACCTGTTCGGACAGGTCTCGATCGACAAGCCGTTCGTGGACTGGAGCGGCAACTGCGGCAACCTCTCGGCTGCGGTCGGTTCGTTTGCCATCAGCAACGGTCTGGTCGACGCCAGCCGCATTCCGCACAACGGTGTCGCGGTGGTGCGCGTGTGGCAGGCCAACATTGGCAAAACGATTATTGCCCACGTGCCGATCACCAACGGCGAAGTGCAGGAAACCGGTGATTTCGAACTCGACGGCGTGACCTTTCCTGCGGCCGAAGTGCAAGTTGAATTCATGGACCCGGCAGCGGAAGAAGAGGGTGGCGGTGGCTCGATGTTTCCTACCGGCAACCTGATCGATGAGCTGGAAGTGCCGGGTGTCGGTACGTTCAAGGCGACCATGATCAACGCCGGTATCCCGACGATTTTCGTCAACGCCGCAGACATCGGTTACACCGGGACCGAGTTGCAGAGTGCGATCAACAGCGATCCGCAAGCGCTGCAGATGTTCGAGACGATTCGAGCTTATGGCGCGTTGCGCATGGGCCTGATTGCCAATGTGGATGAAGCGGCCAAGCGGCAGCACACGCCGAAAGTCGCGTTCGTTGCCAAGCCTGCTGATTACGTGGCGTCGAGTGGCAAAGCGGTTGGGGCTGGCGATGTGGATTTGCTGGTGCGCGCGTTGTCGATGGGCAAGTTGCACCACGCGATGATGGGCACGGCGGCGGTGGCGATTGGGACTGCGGCGGCTATTTCCGGCACGTTGGTAAACCTTGCTGCCGGTGGCGTTGAACGCAATGCCGTGCGTTTCGGGCATCCGTCCGGGACCTTGCGCGTTGGCGCTGAAGCCAGTCTGGAAAACGGCGAGTGGATCGTCAAAAAAGCCATCATGAGCCGTAGTGCCCGCGTGCTGATGGAAGGCTATGTACGCATCCCCGGAGACTCTTTCTGATTCGATAACCTTTGCCCTCACCCCAGCCCTCTCCCGGAGGGAGAGGGGGCCGACCGAGGTGTCTGGGGTTGTACATTGATCTGATCGATTATGGATTCAGCGCAGATCGTTCACTTCGGTGAACCTCTGAAGCATCCCCCGATCAGTCCCCTCTCCCTCGGGAGAGGGCTAGGGTGAGGGGCCTCCCACTGAAGAAACCCCAAACAAGCAGGCACCCCAGACCTGCAATCAACCAGACCCGCCAAGCCCTGAGGAAGACCGCACCACTCATCATTCCCGCACAGGAGAACCGCAATGAGCGCCAACGTCGACCTGAACAACCGCCCCGATTACGACCGTGTCCTGCAGGACATTGCCGACTACGTCCTCACCTTCAAAGCCCCCTCTGCCGAAGCCCTCGACACCGCCCGCAACTGCCTGATGGACACGCTGGGCTGTGGCCTGCTGGCGTTGCGCTTTCCCGAGTGCACCAAACACCTGGGCCCGATAGTCGAAGGAACGGTGGTTCCTTACGGTGCGCGGGTCCCCGGCACCTCCTATCGCCTCGACCCAGTCAAGGCCGCGTGGGACATCGGCTGCATCGTCCGCTGGCTCGACTACAACGACACCTGGCTCGCTGCCGAGTGGGGCCATCCATCCGACAACCTCGGCGGGATTCTCGCGGTGGCCGATCATCTTTCGCAGAAGCGTCTGGCCAGCGCTGAAGCGCCGCTGACAATCCGCGATGTGCTTGAAGCGATGATCATGGCCCACGAAATTCAAGGCGTGATTGCCCTGGAAAACTCCTTCAATCGTGTAGGACTCGATCACGTCATTCTGGTGAAAGTCGCTTCAACCGCTGTCACCGCCAAACTGATGGGCGCCAATCGTGAGCAACTGTTGTCGGCGTTGTCTCATGCGTTTGCCGATGGTCAGGCCCTGCGTACCTATCGTCATGCGCCGAACGCCGGTTCACGAAAATCCTGGGCGGCGGGGGATGCGTCGAGTCGCGGTGTGCGTCTGGCCGATATTGCGATGCGTGGCGAGATGGGCATTCCCGGCGTTCTCACCGCCAGGCAATGGGGCTTTTATGATGTGCTGTTCAGCCACACCAACAGCGATCTGGCGCTGAAACCGGAAGATAAACGCGCCTTCAATTTCTCTCGGCCATTCGGCAGTTATGTGATGGAAAACGTCCTGTTCAAGATCAGCTTTCCCGCCGAATTCCACGCGCAAACCGCCTGCGAAGCCGCGGTGACACTGCACCCGCAAGTGCGCAATCGCCTGCACGAAATCGACAAAATCGTCATCACCACCCACGAATCGGCAATCCGCATCATTTCCAAGGTTGGACCGTTGGCCAACGCCGCCGACCGCGACCACTGCATCCAATACATGACCGCCGTGCCGCTGGCGTTCGGCAATCTGGTCGCCGAACAATACGAAGACGATTTCCACCGTGCGCATCCGATCATCGATGTGCTGCGCGAGAAAATGCTCATCGTCGAAGAACCGCGTTTCACCCGCGAATATCTGGAGGCTGACAAGCGCTCGATCGCCAACGCCGTGCAGGTGTTTTTCAAGGATGGCAGCAGCACTGAAAACGTCGTCGTGGAATACCCGATCGGTCATCGCCGGCGCCGTGCCGAGGGCATTCCATTACTGGAAGACAAGTTCAAGGCCAATCTGGCAACACGTTTCACCGGCCAGCGCAGCGGTGAGATCTTTGCGTTGTGCAAGGATCAAACCCGGCTCGAGGCCACCCCGGTAAACCGTTTCGTCGACCTACTTGTGATCTGACGAAAAACCTGTAGGAGCTGCCGCAGGCTGCGATCTTTTGACGTTGATGTTTAAAAACAAGATCAAAGGATCGCAGCCTTCGGCAGCTCCTACACGGACCGCGTACGCCATTTTTCGATGGGCAATTTGGTGATCGCAAAACCGCTCAACAAAATCGCTGAATAGATCATCAACTCCCGGGACAGGGGTTGTCCCTCGTACCAGGCGCCGATGATCACGGCGAACACCGGGAAAATGATAAACACGAACGACAGAATGATCGGGCTCAAGCGTTTAAGCAGCAAAAAGTAAACGATGAATCCGCCGACCGACGCCACCAGTCCTAGGTAAAACAGGGCGGCCCAGGAGCGTGCGCTGACATCCCTGAACACCGGCGTCTCAATGCTCAGCCCGACAATAAATAACATCGCCCCGGCAATGCCGATCGGCAGGGTGTTGTAGGTGATCACGCTGATCGCGCTGCCGTGTTTTTTCGTCACCACGTAACACAGCGCGTGCATCACCGCTGCGCACAGGATCGCCAGCCCCCCCAGCCATTCGGCCTGATCCAGGTGCAGACCCTGACTGCGGATAATCATGAACAGACTGCCAAAGCCAATCGCGATACCGAGCATCTGCGACGGGTAGATTTTCTCGCGCAGAAACAACGCGGAAAACAGCAGGATAAACACCGGCATGCAACTGAACAGCAGCGCTGTCAGGCCTGACGACACGTGCATCTCGCCATAGTTGAGCAAGTAGTAAGGCAGGCTGAAATACGACAGCGTGACGAACACAAAGAACCAGCGGCTTTGTCGGGGAAACAACAGCGGTTCCTTGCGCAACAGCGCGAAGCTCAGGAACAGCGGAAAAGCAATCAGAAAACGCAGCCCGGCGGCCGTCAGCGGCGGCACGCTTTCCACCGCAATCTTGATCCCCAGCCACGTCGTGCCCCAACTCAGGCAGACGATCAGAAACAAGGTGCTGGTAACCAGTCCTGCGAGCCAGGGTTTGCTGATGTGCATCGGTGTGCTGACGGCGGTCGACATGTGGCGTGCTCCGAACGGTGGAATTGACCTGATCGCGGAAACGGTCTATTTCTGATTGACCCTTTTTTAATCACGCTATTCGGGGTGAGAATGACTGTCAAAGTAAGTATTGCCATGGTGTCAATCCTCCGTGATGGTCTCGCCAATGGCGTGGGCGTGAAGTACAAACGCCTGGCGAATGCCGTCGCGCAGGCCATCGATGAGGGCGTCATCGATTCCGGTAGTAAACTGCCGCCGCATCGGTTGTTGGCCGACAATCTCGGAGTGACCATCGGTACGATCAGCCGTGCCTACGGCGAATTGGAACGCGTGGGATTGGTCGTCGCCCGCGTCGGAGATGGCACTTATGTGTGTCAGCGCGGGATGGAGCGGGCGCAGGACAAAGGCTTTCGTAATGTCAGCGATGAGCCGTCAGCCTGTTTCGATATGAGCCGCAATCAGCCGATTCCCGCACAGGAAGCGGCGTTCATGAGCCAGAGTCTGCAGGAACTGGCCAGTGATCCGCGGGTGTTACAGCAGTTGACCGGTTACACCGCCGAAGCGGGGCTGGCACGGCACCGATTGGCCGGGGCGGTCTGGCTGCAGCACGAAGCGTTCGTGCCGCACGCCGATCAGGTGTTGTGCGTCAACGGTGGTCAGCATGGCTTGTTGTGCGCGTTGATGGGCCTGCTCAAGGTCGGCGACACAGTGGTGACTGAGCATTTGTCCTACCCGGGATTGATCGGCGTCGCACGCCAGCTTGGGATAAAACTTGTCGGCGCGACGATGGATGACGAAGGACTGTTGCCGTCGGCACTGGAGGACATCTGCCGTCAACATCGTGTTTCAGCGCTGTATTGCACGCCAACGATCCAGAATCCTACAGCCGCTGTGATGTCGATCTCACGGCGCCAGGCGATTGCCGATATCTGCCGCCAGCACAATTTGCTGATTATCGAAGACGAAGCCCATGCGGTTCTGGACCGCCAGCGCCCGTTGCCGCTGAGTTATTTCGCGCCGGAGCGCTCGGTGTTGATCGGCAGTCTGAGCAAGGCTGTTTCCGCCGGATTGCGCGTCGGTTACCTGCATGCGCCACTGCCGCTGGTCGGGCGTTTGAGTTCCGCCATTCGTGCAACGTGCTGGATGGCCAATCCGTTATCGATGGAAGTGGCGAGCCTGTGGATTGAAAGCGGCATGGCCGAGCGCTTGTTGGACGAGCAAATAAGCGAGATTGGCCGGCGCAAGGCACTGGTTTCGCCCGTTCTGCAGGGCTTGAATTACAAGACTCATGCTTACAGCCCGCATTTCTGGGTGGAGGTGCCTGAGCTGTGGCGGGCGTCGCAGATTGCCGCGGAGTTGAAGGAAAACAACTATCTGGTCGCCACCGCTGAGGCGTTTGCGGTCGGGCATGCGGCGGTGCCGCAGTTTGTTCGGGTGAGTGTGTGTAATGCAGTGGGGGATGATGGGTTGTTGCTGGGGGGCTTTGAAGCTCTGGCGCAGGCATTAACAGAGTCCGTGTAATCGTTCTTCGCGAGCAAGCTCGCTCCCACAGTGGACCGCATTCTTTCAGTTGGAATGCATTCCCCCTGTGGGAGCGAGCCTGCTCGCGATAGCGGTCATTCAGACACCACAAATCTATTTGAACCGCCGCTCCACACCTTTCTCCACCAGAATCTTCGCCGAAATCTCTTCCACCGAAAAATGCGTGGAGTTGATGTTGGGGATGTTCTCGCGGCGGAACAGATTCTCTACCTCACGCACTTCGAATTCGCACTGGGCGTAGCTCGAATAGCGGCTGTTGGGCTTGCGCTCGTTGCGGATCGCGGTGAGGCGGTCGGGGTCGATGGTCAGGCCGAACAGCTTGTGCTGATGGGCGCGCAGGGCCGTCGGCAGGGTCAGACGTTCCATGTCGTCTTCGGTCAGCGGATAGTTGGCCGCGCGAATGCCGAACTGCATGGCCATGTACAGACACGTCGGCGTTTTGCCGCATCGCGACACGCCCACTAGTATCAAATCGGCTTTGTCGTAATAGTGCGTGCGCGCACCGTCGTCGTTGTCGAGGGCAAAGTTAACCGCCTCGATACGCTCCATGTAATTGGAGTTGTGCCCGATCGAGTGCGACTTGCCGACCGTGTAGGAAGAGTGCTCGGTCAGTTCCTGCTCCAGCGGGGCAAGAAAGGTCGAGAAAATGTCGATCATGAAACCATTGGACGTTGCGAGAATCTCACGGATGTCCTGATTGACGATGGTGTCGAAGATGATCGGGCGAAAGCCGTCGGTTTCAGCGGCTTTGTTGATTTGTTGTACCATGGCCCGCGCTTTTTCAACGCTGTCGATGTACGGTCGCGTGAATTTGCTGAAGGTAATGTTTTCGAACTGCGCCAGAAGGCTTTGACCCAGGGTTTCGGCAGTGATGCCGGTGCCATCGGAGATGAAGAAAGCAGATCGTTTCATTTGCACCTTGGGCCTTAAGCTAATGAGCATTTCTGGATATGATAGGCGCGATTTGTCGGCCGCGACTGGCCCGCATTCTCACTTATTTTCCAGGTCCAGGCCATACAACCGGCCAAGGCTCCCCCGGGCCGCCGGTTTCTGAGCTTTTCCAACACAGTTAGTGGAGAGATCACCTTGGTAGAGTACGTAGTTTCCCTCGATAAGCTCGGCAAACACGATGTTGAGCATGTGGGGGGCAAGAACGCATCCCTGGGCGAGATGATCAGTAACCTGGCAGGCGCCGGTGTTTCGGTCCCCGGCGGCTTCGCCACGACGGCTCAGGCTTATCGTGATTTCCTCGAACTGAGCGGCCTCAATGACCAGATCCACGCGGCCCTCGATGCGCTCGACGTCGACGACGTCAACGCCCTGGCCAAGACCGGCGCGCAGATCCGTCAATGGATCATGGAAGCCGAATTCCCGGAAAAACTGAATGCCGAGATCCGCACCGCCTTCGCCGCGCTGTCGGCCGGCAACCCTGACGTGGCCGTGGCCGTGCGTTCTTCCGCCACCGCCGAAGACTTGCCGGACGCCTCGTTCGCCGGTCAGCAGGAAACCTTCCTGAACATCCGTGGTGTGGAAAACGTTATCCGCGCCGCCAAAGAGGTGTTTGCTTCGCTGTTCAACGACCGTGCGATTTCCTACCGCGTGCACCAGGGCTTCGACCACAAACTGGTCGCCCTGTCGGCTGGCGTGCAGCGCATGGTGCGTTCGGAAACCGGCACTGCCGGCGTGATGTTCACCCTCGATACCGAATCCGGTTTCCGTGACGTGGTGTTCATCACCGGCGCTTACGGCCTGGGCGAAACCGTCGTACAAGGCGCGGTCAACCCGGATGAGTTCTACGTGCACAAGGGCACGCTGGAAGCCGGTCGTCCGGCGATCCTGCGTCGCAACCTCGGCAGCAAAGCCATCAAGATGATCTACGGCGACGAGGCCAAGGCCGGTCGTTCGGTCAAGACCATCGATGTCGACAAGGCTGACCGCGCGCGTTTCTGCCTGTCCGACGCTGAAGTCAGCGAGCTGGCCAAGCAAGCGATGATCATCGAAAAGCACTACCAGTGCCCGATGGACATCGAATGGGCCAAGGACGGTGACGACGGCAAGCTGTATATCGTTCAGGCCCGTCCGGAAACCGTGAAAAGCCGCACCCAGGCCAACGTCATGGAACGTTACCTGTTGAAAGAAACCGGCACCGTGCTGGTTGAAGGTCGCGCCATTGGCCAGCGCATCGGCGCCGGTAAAGTGCGCATCATCAAAGATGTCTCCGAGATGGACAAAGTCCAGCCGGGCGACGTACTCGTTTCCGACATGACCGACCCGGACTGGGAACCGGTGATGAAGCGCGCCAGCGCCATCGTCACCAACCGTGGCGGCCGTACTTGCCACGCAGCGATCATCGCTCGCGAGCTGGGTATTCCGGCTGTGGTTGGTTGCGGCAACGCCACCCAATTGCTGAAGGATGGCCAGGGCGTGACCGTGTCCTGCGCTGAAGGCGACACCGGTTACATCTTCGAAGGCGAGCTGGGTTTCGACATCAAGAAGAACTCCGTCGACGCCATGCCGGAGCTGCCGTTCAAGATCATGATGAACGTCGGCAACCCGGACCGCGCTTTCGACTTCGCACAGTTGCCGAATGCCGGTGTCGGCCTGGCCCGTCTGGAATTCATCATCAACCGCATGATCGGCGTCCACCCGAAAGCGCTGTTGAACTACGACGGTCTGCCACAGGAAATCAAGGACAGCGTCGACAAGCGTATCGCCGGTTACAATGACCCGGTCGACTTCTACGTCGACAAACTGGTGGAAGGCATCAGCACCCTGGCTGCAGCGTTCACGCCGAAAAAAGTCATCGTGCGTCTGTCGGACTTCAAGTCCAACGAATACGCCAACCTGATCGGTGGCAAGCTCTACGAGCCGGAAGAAGAGAACCCGATGTTGGGCTTCCGTGGCGCTTCGCGTTACATCAGCGAATCGTTCCGTGACTGCTTCGAACTCGAATGCCGCGCGCTGAAACGTGTGCGCAACGAGATGGGCCTGACCAACGTTGAAATCATGGTGCCGTTCGTCCGTACCTTGGGCGAAGCCAGTCAGGTTGTCGATCTGCTCGCCGAAAACGGCTTGAAGCGCGGCGAAAACGGTCTGCGCGTGATCATGATGTGCGAATTGCCATCCAACGCGATTCTGGCCGAAGAGTTCCTCGAATTCTTCGACGGTTTCTCGATCGGTTCCAACGACCTGACTCAGCTGACGCTGGGCCTGGACCGCGATTCCGGTATCATCGCGCACCTGTTCGACGAGCGTAATCCGGCGGTCAAGAAGCTCTTGGCCAACGCGATTGCCGCGTGCAACAAGGCCGGCAAGTACATCGGCATCTGCGGTCAGGGTCCTTCGGACCACCCGGATCTGGCCAAGTGGCTGATGGAACAGGGCATCGAAAGCGTGTCGCTGAACCCGGATACCGTGCTGGAAACCTGGTTCTTCCTGGCGGAAGGCCAGGCGCCGGCTTGATCAACATGTGAATGGGCCGCGTCCCCCTGTAGGAGTGAGCCTGCTCGCGATAGCGTCATGACAGTCTGCATTGATTCGAATGACACACCGCCATCGCGAGCAGGCTCGCTCCTACACGATTCGGCTCCTTATGATTCAAACAGGGCGGGGTCTCCGGATGCCGCCCTTTTTTGTGCAAGAGCATTATGCAAAGCAGCAGCAACCTGTTTCCTGTCGCCCTGATCAGCGCCGAACGGCGCGGCGATCTGAGCGAAGACGTTTACCGACTGAAACCCGGCAACAGTCCCGACTGGTCCGTGGAGATCGCCGTCACCCGTTTGGGCATGGCCGATGACTCCGCGCCACGCGGCGTGCCGGTGATTCTGCTGCACGGCAGTTTTTCCAATCGTCGCTTCTGGTTTTCACCGAAAGGCCTGGGCCTGGGCGCGTATCTGACGCGACTGGGGTTCGACGTGTGGATTCCGGAGATGCGCGGCCACGGCCTGTCGCAGCGCAATGAGGAGTACCGGCGCAATCGTGTCGCCGACTACGCCCGTTACGATCTGCCGGCGATTGCCGCGTTCGTGCGTGAGCAGAGCGGGCAGATCCCGCACTGGATCGGCCATTCGCTGGGCGGCATCACTTTGGCCGCAGCGCTCGGTGGCGAATACCTCGGCGAGCCTGCCGTAGCTTCGGCAGCGTTTTTCGGCACACAAGTCAGCCGCACTTACTGGCCGCTGAAAATTCCGCCGGTGGAGTGGAGCAGCCGCTTCATTCTCAAGCGTTTTGCGCAACTGTCGGGTTCACGCCTCAAGCGCGGCCCGGAAGATGAGCCGATCGGTCTGGCGCTGGAAAGCATGCGCTGGTACGGCTTGTTCGGCCGTTTTGGCGACAAGGACACGGATTGGTGGGCGGGGCTGGCCGATGTTCAAGTGCCAGTGCTGGCGGTGACTGCAGCAGGGGATCATCAGGATCCTGCGTGGGCCTGTCGCAAACTGTTTGAGCAAATTGGCTCCGAACACAAGCAGTTCATCAATCTGGGGCGCGAGAAGGGTTTCACTGATAATTTCGGTCATGTTGAAATGTTGGTGAGCAAAACCGCGCAGACTGAGGTGTGGCCGTTGGTGGCGCGCTGGTTGAACGATCAGCACGCGCCGTTGCTGGGCGAGCAGCCTGATCTGGTTGCTGCGGTCTGAGACGGAGGCTCTGAAGGGCATTTCGTTCAGATCGGCTTGCGGCTAAGATATGACGAATTGTGCGGTTCTGGTCATATTCGGTGACTGTTTAGCAATTACGTTTCAGCGTTTGTTCAGGTTCATTCAGCGAACATTCAATGAGCTAAGGTAAACAGCGACCAGCGGAGCTCGTCTCTTCAGAACGCGGCATCCTTGATCGTCTTCCTTTTTACAGGAGTTTTTCGATGAACCATTACCTTACGCCTGACCTGTGCGACGCCTATCCGGAGCTGGTGCAGGTGCTGGAACCGATGTTCAGCAATTTCGGTGGCCGTGATTCGTTCGGTGGCGAAATCGTGACCATCAAATGCTTCGAAGACAACTCGTTGGTCAAGGAACAAGCCGAACTCAAAGGCAACGGCAAGGTGCTGGTGGTCGATGGCGGCGGTTCGCTGCGTCGCGCGCTGCTGGGCGACATGATTGCCGAGAAGGCTGCTAAAAACGGTTGGGAAGGGCTGGTGATCTACGGTTGCATCCGTGACGTCGACGTCATCGCGCAAACCGATCTGGGTGTGCAGGCGCTGGCCAGCCATCCGATGAAAACTGAAAAACGTGGTATCGGTGACCTCAACGTTCCGGTGACTTTCGCCGGTGTGACGTTCCACCCGGGCCAGTACATTTATGCGGACAACAACGGCGTGATCATTTCGCCGAGCCCGCTGCAGATGCCTGAATAAGAGTTTCGACAAAGGGATGCGGATGTTCGAGGAAGAAAACGCGCAATGGGGGTTGGTGCATGCCCTGGTGCTGGACGGAAAAGGCGGTGCGCGTTCGATAGCCCGGACTGAGCTCGACGATTTGCAGTTGCAGGCCCATGAAAGCCTGTGGCTGCATTGGGATCGCAGCCATCCGCAGACCCAGACCTGGCTGCGCAAATCCAGCGGTCTCAACGAATTCACCTGCGACCTGCTGCTGGAAGAGAACACGCGTCCGCGCCTGTTGCCGTTGCCGGATGCCGAACTGCTGCTGTTTCTGCGCGGGGTCAATCTCAACCCGGGTGCCGAGCCGGAAGACATGGTTTCGGTGCGGATTTTTGCTTCGGCCCAACGGGTGATTTCCCTGCGCTTGCGCCCATTGCGCGCCACCGATGAACTGTTGGTTCAATTGGCGGATGGCAAAGGTCCGAAAACGGCCTCTGAACTGATCCTTTATCTGGCGCAGTTCCTCACCAACAAGGTTCAGGATCTGGTCACTTGCCTCTCGGAAATCGCCGATGAGGAAGAAGAAAAGATGGATGCCGACGAACGGTATACCCCTGAGCATGGCGCCATTTTGCACATCCGTCGCAGGGCTGCCGGGCTGAAGCGTTTTCTTGCGCCGCAGCGGGATATTTTTGGACAACTCACGCGGATAAAACTGCCGTGGTTTGTCGATGACGATGCCGATTACTGGAACGAATTGAACAACAGCCTGACCCGCTATCTCGAAGAGCTCGAATTGACCCGAGAGCGCGTGGGGCTTGTGCTTGAGGCTGAAGACCGGCGTTTGAGCGAGCGCATGAATCGCACGATGTACCGCTTCGGGATCATCACCTGCATCTTTTTACCGATGAGTTTCATCACCGGTCTGCTGGGCATCAACGTTGGCGGCATTCCATTCTCCAGCAGCCCCTATGGTTTCCTGATTGCCTGTTTGACGGTGCTCGCCCTGGCCTTTGGTCAGTGGTGGTTGTTCCGTCGTTTGCGCTGGGTTTGAACATGGAGCATGTGACCCGACCAAATCTGCCCGCGTCTTTCACAGACATCACGAGAGGTGCGTATGCACGATCCGTTTGAACAGTCTTTGCGCGACATGCTCAACGCCTCGCCGTCCAGCCGCGACGACGATGCGTGCTTGGGCCGCGTACTCAAAACCGCCAACCGCCAGGTTGGCGCCGGTGATCTGTTCAGCCTGCTGGGCCGCTGGCTGCCCGCGCTGATGATCGCCCTGAATAACGGCTCGGCCCATGTCTCGCCGGTTTCCCGTCTTCGTAAACCTACCGCTCGCACTGCTGATAAGGCTGATTGAATATGGAACTCGACCTCTGGACTCAGAGCCTCGTCACTGCAATGACTGCGTTGTGGACCAAAGTGGCCAATTTCATCCCGAACCTGTTCGGCGCACTGGTCGTGCTGCTGTTGGGTTTCGTCGTGGCCAAGCTGCTCGATACCTTGCTCTCCAAGCTGCTCGCCAAACTGGGCCTTGATCGCCTGATGGGCGGTACCGGGCTGACCAAATTGATGTCCCGGGCGGGACTGCAGGTTCCGATTTCGACGCTGATCGGTAAAATCGTTTACTGGTTCGTCCTGCTGATTTTTCTGGTTTCTGCAGCAGAATCCCTTGGCCTTGAGCGAGTTTCAGCTACGCTGGATATGTTGGCGCTCTATTTGCCGAAAGTATTCGGCGCGGCGCTGGTGTTGCTGGTAGGTGTCTTGCTCGCGCAATTGGCCAACGGACTGGTGCGCGGGGCGGCAGAAGGCGTAGGCCTGGACTACGCTTCGGGGCTTGGGCGAATTGCTCAGGGGCTGGTAATCATCATCAGCATCTCGGTCGCGATCAGCCAGCTTGAGGTCAAGACCGACCTGCTGAACCATGTGATCGTCATCGTTTTGATTACCGTTGGTCTGGCGGTTGCGCTGGCCATGGGTTTGGGAAGCCGGGAAATTGCCGGTCAGATTCTTGCGGGAATCTATGTGCGTGAGTTGTATCAGGTTGGGCAACAAGTGCGTGTTGGCGAGGTCGAAGGGCAGATCGAGGAGATCGGCACGGTGAAAACCACATTGCTGACCGATGAGGGTGAGCTAGTCTCTCTTTCCAATCGGATCCTGCTGGAACAGCATGTGAGTAGCCGCTAATCCGGCAAACCCTGCTAATGTATGCCGCCGCAAAATGCCAGCTGATGCTGGTCGCGGTGGACATTGACCTGACTGTCGGCACGACTTGTTTTGAATAAAGCCCAAACGCTATCCACGCGCTACGACCCCCGCGAGCTCTCTGATGAGGAGTTGGTCGCGCGCTCGCATACCGAGCTTTTTCACGTAACGCGCGCTTATGAAGAACTGATGCGGCGTTACCAGAGAACATTATTTAACGTTTGTGCGAGATATCTTGGGAACGATCGCGACGCAGACGATGTCTGTCAGGAAGTCATGTTGAAGGTGCTGTATGGCCTGAAGAACTTCGAGGGGAAATCGAAGTTCAAAACGTGGCTCTACAGCATCACGTACAACGAATGTATTACGCAGTATCGGAAGGAACGGCGAAAGCGTCGCTTGATGGACGCATTGAGTCTTGACCCCCTCGAGGAAGCGTCCGAAGAAAAGGCGCCGAAACCCGAGGAGAAGGGCGGGCTTGATCGCTGGCTGGTGTATGTGAACCCGATTGACCGCGAAATTCTGGTGCTTCGATTTGTCGCAGAGCTGGAATTTCAGGAGATCGCAGACATCATGCACATGGGTTTGAGTGCGACAAAAATGCGTTACAAACGTGCTCTAGATAAATTGCGTGAGAAATTTGCAGGCATTGCTGAAACTTAGTTCAGCGCAAATATCTCTTACGTGTAGGCAAGTTCTGATAGACTTGCCGCCGAGTTGTCCCCCGGTTTGCGGGACTGCTTCACAATCACCAGATGGGGATTTAACGGATGAAACTGAAAAACACCTTGGGCTTGGCCATTGGTTCTCTGATTGCCGCCACTTCGTTCGGCGCTCTGGCACAAGGCCAAGGCGCAGTTGAAATCGAAGGCTTCGCAAAGAAAGAACAATTCGACAGCGCTCGTAACTTCAAGAACAACGGCAACCTGTTCGGCGGTTCGATCGGTTACTTCCTGACCGACGACGTTGAACTGCGTCTGGGCTACGACGAAGTGCACAACGTGCGTTCCGACGACGGTCGTAACATCAAGGGCGCTAACACCGCTCTGGACGCTCTGTACCACTTCAACAACCCAGGCGACATGCTGCGTCCATACGTATCGGCTGGTTTCTCCGATCAGAGCATCGGTCAGAACGGTTCCGGCGGTCGTAACCGTTCCACCTTCGCCAACGTTGGCGGCGGTGCCAAGCTGTACTTCACCGAGAACTTCTACGCCCGTGCCGGCGTTGAAGCTCAGTACAACATCGACCAGGGCGACACCGAGTGGGCTCCTAGCGTTGGTATCGGTGTGAACTTCGGTGGTGGCTCCAAGCCTGCTGCTGCTCCAGTTCCAGCACCAGCTGAAGTTTGCTCCGACAGCGACAACGATGGCGTTTGCGACAACGTTGACAAGTGCCCGGACACCCCAGCCAACGTAACTGTTGACGCTGACGGCTGCCCAGCAGTTGCTGAAGTTGTTCGTGTTGAGCTGGACGTTAAGTTCGATTTCGACAAATCTGTTGTTAAAACCAACAGCTACGGCGACATCAAGAACCTGGCTGACTTCATGAAGCAGTACCCATCCACCACCACTACTGTTGAAGGTCACACTGACTCCGTCGGTCCTGACGCTTACAACCAGAAACTGTCCGAGCGTCGTGCAAACGCCGTTAAGCAAGTTCTGACCAACCAGTACGGTGTTGAATCGTCCCGCGTTCAGTCTGTTGGCTACGGCGAATCCCGCCCAGTTGCTGACAACAAAACTGAAGCTGGCCGCGCTGTAAACCGTCGCGTAGAAGCGCAGGTTGAAGCTCAAGCTAAGTAATTAGCTGCCGCTCTGAGAAAAGCCCGGCTTAGGCCGGGCTTTTCTTTGCCTGCGATTTGAGATTGAAGCTTTGAAACCAGGCTGCTCCTACATTGCGGCAATACGCGTCTCGCTGGCTTCCTGCGCATAACCGGCCACGGCGCCGATCACCAGTATCGCAGGGCTCTTCAATTGAAATCTGTAGGCTGCTTCGTTCATTGCCGTGAGATCGCTCCGGCATTCTCGTTGTTCTGGTAACGATGCATTCTCGATCATCGCCACCGGGGTATCCGCCGCCATTCCGCCCGCCAACAACTGATCGCGAATCTCGCCCAGCTTAGCCACGCCCATGTATATCACCAGCGTTGTGCCACTTTGCGCCAGTGCCTGCCAGTTCAACTGGCTGTCGTCCTGAGTATGCGCAGTCACCAGCGTCACCCCGCGCGCTACACCGCGTAACGTCAATGGAATATCGCACTGCGTCGCCCCAGCGAGCCCGGCGGTGATGCCATTGACCAACTCCACCTCAACGCCACGTTCACGCAGCCATTGCGCCTCTTCACCGCCACGGCCGAAGATGCACGGATCGCCGCCCTTGAGCCGCACCACACACTTGCCATGACGGGCATAGCGCAGCATCAACCGATGGATAAATGCCTGCGGCGTGGAACGGCAACCACCGCGCTTACCCACCGCAATAATGCGCGCGCCAGGGCAGTGCTCGAGCACTGCGTCGTTGACCAGATCATCGATCAGCACCACATCGGCCTCGCGCAGGGCGCGCACCGCTTTGAGGGTCAGTAATTCGGGATCACCAGGACCTGCACCCACCAGCCAGACTTTTGCGTTCATGGTGTTTTCCTCATCAGATGACGGCGACTGGCTGCACATCGGCAGCCAGCAAGCGTTTTATTTCCGGGACACAGGAGCCGCATTGCGTGCCGCAGCCCAGATTGTTTTTCAAGCCTTGCAAATCGAGCCCTTGGCGAATACCGGCGCAGACCGCGTTGAGGCTGACGTTCTTGCAGTTGCACAGGGTTTTATCCGCAGCGATCTGCGCCCCGGCACTACCCGGAGGAGCACTCATCGGTGCCAGCAACCAGCGCCGCAGTTGTTCGTCCGCACGGCCCTCCAGCCACAACCCTTGCAGCCAATGCCGGGCGAGGGTTTCGCCGGCCAGGCGAATCGCGGTGATTCGGCCGTTTTCAATGCGTACGCGCTTGCCAATGGCCCGACGTGGATCGTCGTAAGCCAGAACCGGGCCGTCGATCAGTGACAGGCATCGGTCGATTTCATTGAGCAACTGCGCATCCGGCGCCTCGCTGCTGGCTGCGCGTATCAGCAATGCCGGTCGTTCACGTCCGACAAGGCTGAGACTCACGTAGGAAAATGCCTCACAGAGCGGTCGCAGGGCCTCGAAATGCCGTTGAACATCACCCTCAATGAGCGCGAAAAGCTGCCACGGCAGATTGACCGGCTCCAGGCGCACGCCGCTGTGTTTGAGTTCCGGTTGTTTCGACAACGGGTCGAAGGCCGGCAGGGTCAGGCTGTTTACGCCACCCTTGAGAAAGCGGTCGCCCCAGTGCATCGGTAGAAATGCCTGTCCCGGACGCACACTGTCATCGCTGCCAACCGCGACGATCACTGCGCCGCGACGACTTTTGAGGTTGACCAGATCTCCTGGCTGCAAGCGATGCCTGCGCAGTTCGTCCGGGTGCAAGCTCAACACCGCTTCGCTGACATGCCCGAACAATTGCGCCGCCGTGCCGGTGCGGCTCATACCGTGCCATTGATCACGCAGACGTCCAGTGATCAACGTCAGTGGAAAACGTGCGTCGCGCTGTTCTTTGGCGGCGCGATAAGGGTCGGCTATGAATTGCGCGCGTCCGTTGGCGGTTGGGAAAATCCCATCCTCGTACAGGCGTGGCGTTCCTTGCCGCGCTCCGACAGGGAAGGGCCATTGCTGCGGTCCGATCTCGTCGATCAGCGCGTGACTGATCCCGGACATATCCAGATCGCGGCCGCGTGTCAGCCCTTTGAACTCATCGAACAACTGCGCGGGCCGAGTAAACGTAAACAGGCTCGGCTCAGCGGGACGCAGATGTTTCTCCAGGCGCTGTGCGAAATCCACTGTGATCGCCCAGTCCGGCCGCGCTTCGCCCGGTGGGAGGATGGCCTTGCGTACGTGGGAAATGCGTCGTTCGGAGTTGGTCACCGAGCCTTCCTTCTCGCCCCAACTGGCGGCGGGTAGCAGGAGATCGGCAAACGCTGCGGTTTCGGTGGTGCGAAAGGCTTCTTGCAGAACCACAAACGGGCAAGCTTCCAGCGCCGCGCGCACTGAGTTCTGATCCGGCATCGATTGCGCAGGGTTGGTGCAGGCAATCCACAACGCCTTGATCTTGCCGCTGCGCACTTGCTCGAACAGTTCGATGGCGCTGAGACCAGTGTTTTCCGGCAGTTGATCCACACCCCAATAAGCCGCCACTTGTGAGCGATGCTCCGGGTTGGCCGCGTCACGATGACCCGGCAACAGGTTCGACAAGCTGCCGGTTTCGCGTCCGCCCATGGCATTTGGCTGACCGGTCAGGGAGAAAGGTCCTGCACCCGGACGACCGATTTGTCCGGTGGCCAGGTGCAGATTGATCAGTGCACTGTTTTTCGCGCTGCCAGCCGTGGACTGGTTCAAACCCATGCACCACAGCGACAGAAAACTCGGCGAAGTGCCCACCCATTCGGCGCACTGCTGCAATTGCTCGACGCTGATGCCGCATAACTGCGAAACCATTTGCGGGGTGTAATCGCGCACCAGACTTTTCAGTTCGGCGAGGCCATCGGTGTGCGCTTTGACGAAATCGCGGTCGATCCAGTCTTCCCACAACAACAGATGCAAAATCCCATGAAACAAAGCGACATCGGTACCGGGCAGAATCGCCAGGTGCAAATCGGCAAGGTCGCAGGTGTCGGTGCGCCGTGGATCAATGACGATGACTTTCATCTGCGGGCGGCGAGATTTTGCTTCTTCCAGCCGACGAAAAAGTACCGGATGGGCGTAGGCCATGTTACTGCCGACGATCATCACGCAATCGCTGAGCTCCAGATCCTCATAACTGCACGGCGGGGCGTCGGCGCCGAGGCTGCGCTTGTAGCCGACCACGGCTGAGGACATGCACAGGCGCGAATTGCTGTCGATGTTGTTGGTCCCGACCAGTGCCCGTGCCAGCTTGTTGAAGGCGTAGTAGTCCTCGGTCAGCAACTGTCCGGAGATATAGAACGCCACGCTGTCAGGGCCGTGCTCGGCGATGGTCTCGGCGAACACGTTGGCAGCGTGTTCCAGTGCGGTGTCCCAGTCTGTGCGGCTGCGCGCCAGGCCTTTGCCCAGGCGCAATTCCGGGTACAGCGCGCGAGCGGCAAGGTCGCCGGTCAGATGCAGGGTCGAGCCTTTGCTGCACAGTTTGCCGAAGTTGGCCGGGTGCGCCGGATCGCCGCTGACGCCGAGGATGCGCTCGCCGTCATGCTCGATCAGCACGCCGCAGCCGACCCCGCAATAACAGCAGGTCGAGGCGGTCGTCTGGCGGTTCATCAGATGGCGTCCCGCAGGGCCAGTTGCACACGACCGTTTTCGACCCGCGCCGGGTGATGGTGCGCGCAACCGATGTCCGGCGCCTGCGCTTCGCCGGATTCGAGATCGATCTGCCAGTTGTGCAGCGGGCAGGCCACACGTTTGCCGTAGATCAAGCCTTGCGACAACGGCCCACCCTTGTGCGGGCAGCGGTCGTCGAGGGCGAAAACCTCATCGTCGCTTGTACGAAAAATCGCGATGTCACCTTTCGGCCCGGCAATGATCCGCGAGCCGAGGGCGTTGATCTCTTCGAGAGCACAGATATCCAGCCAGTTCATGCCGGCACCTCCAGGTTTTTCACAGGGATCACATCGAATTCTTTCTTCAGTTGCGGCTGCGCCAGGCGTTCTTTCCACGGGTCTTGTTCGAACGACAGGGAGAATTGCAGGCGTTCGTTCAGCGCTCTGCGGCGCTCCGGGTCTTCCAGCACGGCTTTCTTGATGTGTTCCATGCCGACCCGTTGCAGGTAATGCACGGTGCGTTCGAGGTAGAAGGCTTCTTCGCGATACAGCTGCAGAAAGGCGCCGTTGTATTCGCGCACTTCTTCGGCGGTTTTCAGCTTGACGAAGAATTCGGCGACTTCGGTTTTGATCCCGCCGTTGCCGCCGATGTACATCTCCCAACCGGAGTCGACGCCGATGATTCCTACGTCTTTGATCCCCGCTTCCGAGCAGTTGCGTGGGCATCCGGAGACAGCGAGTTTCACTTTGTGCGGCGACCACATGTTGAACAGGTCGTGCTCGAGTTCGATGCCCAGTTGTGTCGAGTTCTGCGTGCCGAAGCGGCAGAACTCGCTGCCGACGCAGGTTTTCACCGTGCGGATGGATTTGCCGTAAGCGTGGCCGGACGGCATGTCGAGGTCTTTCCAGACGCCGGGCAAGTCCTGCTTCTTGATGCCGAGCAAGTCGATGCGCTGACCGCCGGTGACCTTGACCATCGGCACGTTGTACTTGTCGGCGACGTCGGCAATCCGTCGCAGTTCCGAAGGATTGGTCACGCCGCCCCACATCCGTGGCACCACCGAATACGTGCCGTCCTTCTGGATGTTGGCGTGTGCACGTTCGTTGATCAGGCGTGATTGCGGATCGTCCTTGGCTTCGCCGGGCCAAGTGGAAATCAGGTAATAGTTGAGAGCAGGGCGGCACGTTGCGCAGCCGTTCGGCGTGCGCCAGTTGAGGTAGCTCATGGTGCCGGCGATGGTCAGCAGATGTTGCTCGCGAATGGCTTGGCGGATCTGCCCGTGATTGAGGTCGCTGCAACCGCAGATGGCTTTTTCGCTTTTCGGTTTGACGTCGGCCGCACCGCCGACGGTGTTGATCAGGATCTGTTCGACCAGCCCGGCGCACGAGCCACAGGAGCTGGCAGCCTTGGTGTGTTTCTTCACCTCATCGACGCTGAACAGGCCGTGTTCCTGAATGGCTTTGACGATGGTGCCTTTGCACACGCCGTTGCAGCCGCAGACTTCGGCGGTGTCGGCCATGACCATGGCTTTGTCCTGGCCCTGATGTCCTACGTCGCCGAGGGCGTTTTCGCCGAACATCAAGTGATCGCGGATCTCGCCGATGGCGTGATTCTCACGAATCTGCCGGAAATACCAACCGCCATCTGCCGTATCGCCGTACAGACAGGCGCCGACCAGTACGTCATCCTTGATCACCAGTTTTTTGTACACACCGCCGATCGGGTCGGAGAGGGTGATGGTCTCGGTGCCTTCGCCGCCCATGAAGTCGCCAGCGGAAAACAGGTCGATGCCGGTGACTTTGAGTTTGGTCGAAGTCACCGAACCCTGATAACGGGCGAACCCCAGTTGTGCGAGGTGATTGGCGCAGACTTTGGCCTGTTCGAACAGTGGCGCGACCAGACCGTAGGCAATCCCGCGATGGCTGGCGCACTCGCCGATCGCGTAAATGCGCGGGTCGTAGGTTTGCAGCGTGTCATTGACCAGGATCCCGCGATTGCACGGGATGCCGGCCTTCTCAGCGAGTTCGGTGTTGGGGCGAATGCCGGCAGCCATCACCACCAGATCAGCGGGGATGATGTCGCCGTTCTTGAATTGCACCGAGCCGACCCGGCCATTGCCAGCGTCGTGCAGGGCTTGGGTCTGTTCGCACAGACGGAAGTGCAAACCACGGGATTCGAGGGCGCTTTGCAGCAGTTGACCGCTGGTTTTATCCAGTTGCCGTTCCAACAACCATTCGCCGATATGCACCACGGTGACGTGCATGCCGCGCAGCATCAGGCCGTTGGCCGCTTCGAGACCGAGCAGACCGCCACCGATGACCACCGCGTGTTTGTGGGTTTTGGCGGTGTCGATCATGGCTTGGGTGTCGGCGATGTCGCGATAACCGATCACACCGTGCAGGGTGTTGCCGGGGATCGGCAGAATGAACGGCGTCGAGCCGGTGGCGATCAGCAGGCGGTCGTATTCGGCTTCGGTGCCGTCCTCGGCGATCACCCGGCGTTTGACCCGGTCGATCTCCACCACTTTGCGGTTGAGCAGCAACTTGATGTTGTTTTCCAGGTACCAATCGAGGTCGTTGAGGACGATCTCTTCGAAGGTCTGCTCGCCGGCCAGCACCGGTGACAGCAGAATGCGGTTGTAGTTGGTATGCGGTTCGGCGCCGAAGACGGTGATGTCGTACAGCTCGTTGCTCAGCTTGAGCAATTCTTCGAGGGTGCGGACCCCGGCCATGCCATTGCCGATCATCACCAGTTTGAGTTTTTTCATCAGGTTCTCCGGGGAGCTGCGGCTGGCCTCTTGTGGGCAGTCAGGCCTTGCTCGAGAAATTTTGCGCAAACAAAAAAAGGCGTCCCGCTAGTTGCCTAGCGAGGACGCCTTTGTCCTGGTCCCGTTCTCTCGGGAAGCGCAGCCTTCGTCGTTGAAGGTTGAGCTTTATGTGTGTGTTGGGAGAGGTAATGCAGTGGTTGTGCCAAGTGGGGACGGTGGCGGGTTTATTGGGGGTGACAGATTTTGAGGATGGATTTTTTGCACTGATTCGAAGCGGGTTGCTCGTTCGTGGGGCATTCAGGCAGTTGAATTTGTGGTGACTGGGCGGGCGCCTTCGCGAGCAGGCTCGCTCCCACAGTGGCTCTTTGTCGTTCACAAATTCCTTGTGGGAGCGCGCCTGCTCGCGAATGACGCGACGCGGTGTCAGCCATGAAACAACAAAACCAGCAGCACCATATTCCCCAATAAAGCCACCAACGCTATCGTCCGCCAAACCTTCAACGGCTCACGCTCCAGTAACGGTCTGGGCCGCACACTCAAACTGCGCCGCTCGCCCTGTTCCAACACCAACAGCCATTCCTCAGCCGTTTCAAACCGTTGTTGCGGATCAGCCGCCACCCCACGCTCCAGGCTCTGCGCCAACCATTCCGGCAGATCCGGCCGAAATCGACTGGCACTCACTGCCACAGCAAATCGCGGCCGCTGAAACGCTTCGATCTCGCCATAGGGAAAATGCCCGGTGAGCAAGAAATACAGGGTCACACCGACCGCATACAAATCCTGCTGCACATTCGGCGGATCCCCACGAAACGCTTCCGGGGCGATATAGGTGGGCGTTCCCGGCAACGTCGACGGCGCGTCTTCGGACAAGCCTGGGCAGTATGCCAGGCCAAAATCCAGCAGACGCAATTCGCCGTCGTCGCCCACGTGCAGATTTTCCGGTTTGATGTCCCGATGCAGGATCTGCCGCCGATGCAGCAGACCGACCGCACGCAACAGGCGCTCGGCGATGTCCTGCCACTGTGCCAACGGCAATGGGCCTGACTGTTGAAACAACTGTGCCAGCGTCGCCCCGGAATATTCTCGCATCACGTAGTACAAATGCTGACGCTGATTACACGCATGGACTTCAGGAAAATGCCGGCCGGCCACGCGTTTCAGGAACCATTCCTCGGACAGCAGCGCCTGCCCGGCGTGAGGATCATCGGCGCTGCGCGACGGCAGGGTTTTCAGCAACCACATCTGACCTTGCTCATCGACAATCCGATACAGCAGCGATTGCTGGCTCTGAGCGACAATGTCCAGCACTTGCCAGCCTTCGAACGACTGACCGGGTTTCAACGGTGGCGGCAGTGGCCATTGCTGCAAATGAATCAGTGCATCGCCGATATTTGCCTCACCCAAAGCATCCACCCGCACCAGCAAAGCACTGGCATTGTCCTGGCTCCCCGCAAGATGCGCGGCGTTGACCAGCGTCTGCGCGGCGCTGTGCAGATCCGGCTGATCACGCAGAATCGCCGCAATGGCGGTATCGCCGAGTGTCGACCAGACACCATCGCTGAGCAGCACAAAGCTTTCGCCTTCACGCAGTTCGCCATCGAGAAAATCCAGCACCAGATGCTGATCCAGCCCCAGCGCGCGTTTGAGCACATGCTGCATGCCCGGCTGATCCCAGACATGATCCTCCGAGATCCGCTGCAAACTATCGTAGTGCCAGCGATACACCCGGCAATCTCCGACGTGCGCGAGGGTAAAACGCCGACCGCGCATGACCAAAGCACTGACCGTGGTGAGCAACGGTTGCCCACCACCGTTGGCCTGCAACCAGCGGTTTTGCGCGAGCAGCAGGCGATCCAGTGCCTGCGCCACGCTCCAGGTTTCCGGCGTGGCGTAGTAGTCGAGCGCCAAGGCCTGCAAGGTCGAACGCGCAGCCAGTCCGCCATCGGCACACTGACTGACGCCGTCGGCGATGGCGAACAGAAAACCTTTGCTCGCCGCCAACGCCGGAGCGGGCGTGACCAGGCGCAAAGCGTCCTGATTCTCTGCGCGCGGGCCGGTGGCGCTGGCTTCGGCGAAACTCAGTTGCAGGGCCATCGATGCTTCAGACCCGCGCCGCCGTCACTGCCGCCGAACCCCAGGTGGTTCTCCAGCGACGCTTGACGCCGTGCAGGCCAAACCATGCCAACACGCCGAGACTGGCGAACAACCACAGGGCCAGTTGATAGCTGCCGGTGCTCTGTTTGATCGCGCCCATGCCGGCGGCCAAGGCAAAACCGCCGATGCCGCCGGCCATGCCGATCAGTCCGGTCATCACGCCGATCTCCAGACGAAAACGCTGCGGTACCAGTTGGAAAACGGCGCCGTTGCCGGCGCCCAGACCGAGCATGGTGCAGACGAAAAGTGCCAGCGCCGCATAGGAACTTGGCAGGTTGAAGCCGACAGCAGCGATACAGACAGCAGCGACGGTGTACATCGCCAGCAAGGTGCGGATGCCACCGAAACGGTCAGCCAGGGCGCCACCCAATGGCCGCATCAAACTGCCGCCGAACACGCAGGCTGCGGTGTAGTAGCCAGCGGTCACCGGGCTCAGCCCGTATTGATCGTTGAAGTAGCCGGGCAGGGCGCTGGCCAAGCCGATGAAGCCGCCGAAGGTGACGCTGTAGAAAAACATGAACCACCAGCTGTCGCGGTCGCCCAAGGCTTTGAAGTAGTCGGTCATGGCTTTGGCTTTCGGCCGCTCAGGCGCATTTTTTGCCAGCCAGGCGAACAGCACCAGAGTCAGGATCAGCGGAATCAAAGCGAAACCGAAGACATTGCTCCAGCCGAACGCGGCGGCGAGCACCGGTGCCAGCAGCGCGGCGAACACGGTGCCGGAGTTGCCCGCACCGGCGATACCCATGGCTTTGCCTTGATGCTGTGGTGGATACCATTGCGAGGCCAAGGGCAGGGCGACGGCAAACGACGCGCCGGCCATACCAAGAAACAGGCCGAGTATCAGCGCCTGTTCGTAACTGTGAATGCCGATTTTCCAGGCGCCGAACAATGCGCAGATGACGATGACCTGGCCGATCAGCCCGGCGGTTTTCGGCGACAGTCGATCGGCGAGCATGCCCATCACGAAGCGCAGTACGGCGCCGGCGAGGATCGGTGTGGCGACGACGAGGCCGCGTTGTTGCGTGGTCAGGTGCAGGTCGGCGGCAATCTGCACCGCCAGCGGGCCGAGCAGGTACCAGACCATGAAGCTCAGGTCGAAATAGAGGAAGGCCGCGAACAGGGTCGGGGTGTGGCCGGATTTCCAGAAGCTTGAATTCATCGCGCACCTCAGCTGAAAAGAGTCTCGAAAGGAGTCATGCAACAGCAGGTGGAGCGCCGCCACGGCCGCACCACCGGCCCCGAGCTGTGGGGCCAAAACGCAAAAACGCCGCTACCTGATGCGCCGGTTGGGCGAACGGGTGAGCGACGTCTTTGTCGTGGGTGGGGCAACCGCCGTTGGTTACCTGTGCGTTTTACGTAGCGAGATTTGTGCCAACAGCTGAAAGATCAAAAGCCCCTCACCCTAGCCCTCTCCCAGAGGGAGAGGGGACTGACCGAGGTGTCTTGCGCAAAACATCGACCTGAAACACGGAGTCGAATATGGATTCACCGAAAATCGTTCAGGTCGGCAGTATTACTGCGCCATCCCCCAATCAGTCCCCTCTCCCTCTGGGAGAGGGCTAGGGTGAGGGGCTTTTCAGCGGTGAGAACACCTCAGCCAAGCAACTCACTCATCGCAATAATCTGCTCCGCCACCTGAATCAGCTTCTGCTGCCGACTCATCGCCTGCCGCCGCATCAGGGTGTAAGCCTCTTCCTCATTGCAATCCTTCATCTTCATCAACAAACCCTTGGCCAGCTCAATACGCTTGCGCTCAGCCAATTGCTGATCACGCGCCTGCAACTGCGCACGCAAGGCCTGATCACTCTCGAAACGCGCCATCGCCACATCCAGAATTGGCTGCAGACGCTGGGCGTGAATGCCTTCGACGATGTAAGCACTGACCCCTGACTTGATCGCCTGGCGCATCACCCCCGGATCATGTTCATCGGTAAACATCACGATTGGCCGTGGCTGGTCGCGGCTGACCAGCACCACTTGCTCCATGACATCGCGGCTCGGTGACTCGGTATCGATCAGAATCACGTCCGGGCGCACCGTTTCGACGCGTGCGGGCAGGTCGATGGTCAGGCCGGACTCGTCGATCACCTCGAAACCGGCCTCGGTCAACGCAGCTTTCAGGCGACCGACTTTTTTCGCTGTGTCGTTGATCAACAGAATGCGCAACATGTTCGCGGTCTCCTGTCAGCGGCGGGCGAGAAGGGGGGCGTCGTCGTTCAACGCGTGCAGCTTGAAACTGCGCGCGTAGCCGGCGGGATCGCTGCCGTCCCAGACTTTGCCGTCGAGCAACTGGCTGCTGCGCATGTCTGTGCCCCACGCCGCTACGCCGACTGCCGTCGCAGCATCGCGGTAGATATCCATTTGCTGGACCTGACGGGCGACGGCGAGGTAATCCGGATCCTCACGCAGCAGGCCCCAGCGGCGGAACTGGGTCATGAACCACATACCGTCCGACAGATAGGGCAGATTCACCTCGCCGTTGCCGTGAAAACGCAGCGCGTGTGGATCCTGCCAGCGATTGCCGAGTCCATCGGCATAATCACCGAGAAAACGCGGCTCGATGCACGAAAGCGGCGCGTCCAGATATTCCGGAGCGCTGAGCAATTGCGCGGTGCTACGGCGATTCTCCGGGCTTTCTTCGATGAAGCGGCTGGCCTCAAGAATCGCCATCACTAACGCCCGCGCAGTGTTCGGGTATTGCTCGACAAATTCACGGGTGCAACCAAGGACTTTTTCCGGGTGATCGGGCCAGATGGTCTGGCTGGTGGCCAAGGTGAAACCGAGATCCTGCTGCACCGCACTGGCCGCCCAAGGCTCGCCGACACAAAAACCGTCGATGCGCCCGGCTTGCAGGTGCGCGACCATTTGCGGCGGCGGCACGACGACGCTGTCGACGTCCTGCAATGGATGAATGCCCTGACTCGCCAGCCAGTAATACAGCCACATGGCATGAGTGCCGGTGGGAAAAGTCTGGGCGAAGGTGAGTTTTGCGCGGCTTTGGTGCACGTGGCGGTCCAGCGCTTCAGGACTGCTCACACCAATGTTCTGGAGACCGTGGGAGAGGTTGAGGCTCTGACCGTTCTGGTTCAGGCCCATCAGCACGGCCATATCGGTCGGGGCGACGCCGCCGATGCCCAGGTGCACGGCGTAAATCAGGCCATACAGACTGTGCGCGGCATCCAGTTCGCCGCTGACCAATTTGTCGCGCAGATTCGCCCAGGAGGCCTGGCGCTTCAGGTTCAGCGTTAGGCCGTAAGGCTGGGCAAAGCCCTGTGTGGCCGCGACGACCACCGAGGCACAATCGCTCAGGGCCATGAAACCGAGGTTGATTGCAGTCTTTTCCGGGGCATCGCTGCCATTGACCCAGGCCAGTGGCCCTACCGAAGGTTCATTCATACACCGCCACCTCGAAAAAAAGCGCCGCCGCGGACTTTGCGCAGGCAAAACCCGGGACGACGCCATTGTCCTTGCCCGCGTGCCGTCATTGGCCTTGCGCGCTGATGGCAAGGAGGGTGCAAGGCATATGCCAGTGACAGCGATTTGCGCATGCGCCTCGCGCCGCAGGTCGATGCCCGGCTATAATCGCCGCCTCTTTTCGCCGCCCGAGTCATCGCCGCCCATGTACACCCTGGCCCGTCAGCTGTTGTTCAAACTTTCCCCGGAAACCTCCCACGATCTGTCGCTGGATCTGATCGGCGCGGGTGGGCGTTTGGGCCTCAACGGCTTGCTGTGCAAGGCGCCGGCGAAGAAACCGGTGACGGTCATGGGCCTCGAATTCCCGAACCCGGTGGGTCTGGCCGCCGGTCTGGACAAGAACGGCGCGGCCATTGATGGCTTCGCGCAACTTGGTTTCGGTTTTGTCGAAATCGGCACCGTGACTCCGCGCCCGCAGCCGGGCAACCCGAAACCACGGATTTTTCGCTTGCCGGAAGCCGAGGCGATTATCAATCGCATGGGCTTCAACAACCTCGGTGTCGATAACCTGCTGGCGCGGGTGGCAGTGGCGAAATACAAAGGTGTGCTGGGCATCAACATCGGCAAGAACTTCGATACTCCGGTTGAACGTGCGGTCGACGATTACCTGATCTGCCTGGACAAGGTCTACGCCCACGCCAGCTATGTGACGGTCAACGTCAGCTCGCCAAATACCCCGGGCCTGCGCAGCCTGCAGTTCGGTGATTCGCTCAAGCAATTGCTCGCGGATCTGGCCACGCGCCGCGCTGAACTGGCGTTGCGTCATGGCAAACATGTGCCGTTGGCGATCAAGATCGCGCCGGACATGACCGATGAAGAAACCGCGCAGGTGGCTCAAGCGTTGATCGAAACCGGCATGGACGCGGTGATCGCGACCAACACCACCCTCAGCCGGGTTGGTGTTGAAGGCATGGAGCATGGCGACGAGGCGGGCGGTTTGTCGGGCGCGCCGGTGCGGGAGAAGAGTACCAATACGGTGAAGGTGCTGGCCGGTGAGCTGGCTGGGCGTTTGCCGATCATTGCCGCGGGCGGGATTACTGAAGGCAAGCATGCGGCCGAGAAGATCACCGCCGGTGCGAGCCTGGTGCAGATCTACTCCGGCTTCATCTATAAAGGCCCGGCGCTGATTCGCGAATCGGTCGACGCGATCGCCGCCCTACGCTGATCCCCCTAGGCTGACCTGGCCAATGTAGGAGCCTTCGGCAGCTCCTACACGAAATGTGTGTCAGCCAGACAGGCATAAAAAAGGGCTCCTCGAAGGAGCCCCTGGGCCGCAGCCCGCCGTCCGGGAAGGACGTGCATGGTAAGTCGTTACAAATTCAGATTGTCGTGTCGGAATAAATGCCCTGTGTCAGCCGACGGCGTGAAGTTCGTTGAGTCTGTGGATTCCCGCAGTGCCGGTCATACCGTCCCAGTTGTCGCCGCGTCCTTCTCGCCAGCCGTTAATCCAGGCTTGACGTACCGACGGTAGAGTAAATGGGCAAAGCTCACGGGATTTGCCACCAACGCCATATTGATATCCGCGCAAAAATGCTCTTTCCAACGGATCACGCTTAAGTCTTCTCATAGGGTGTTTCCCTCACTTGTTGACTGTTTTGTGTCGCGTTGACCTCAACTGAGGTCTGGCAGAAGAAACCTGCCATGGTGCGGCTCGCTGCCGGCGTGGCGAGCCAAGGTGTTGACGCCGTTGCGACGTCAACCTGTGTTCAGTTCTAACCAATGAGTCACACCGAGGGAATGATCGTTTTGTCATAAGGACGTAACGAAATTAGTGCTACAGCCATAAGTAACGACGGGTTTCATGCACGGTTTTTCAGCAAACCCCGGTATGATCGGCCCCGCGCTGGATGATGGGGTTAATTCTTTAGTGAGAATGACCCACGTTTGCGCTGGGGTATAAAGCGACGAAGGGTCGCTTTAAGACTTTTTGTTGCATCAACTTTTTTATCTGTCCCGGCATCTAAGCTCTTTTAACCCGAGCAGCGGGGATGGAACGGCACACCTTCGTGCCACACGGGCGTTCTTTTAGAAAAGCGCCTGATTGAAAACCGGATCGGCAATGCGTTGCCGATTCACTAGCCAAAGGCTCTGGAAATACCATGTCCGACCGTTTCGAACTCTTCCTCACTTGCCCTAAAGGCCTTGAAGGCCTGCTCATCGAGGAAGCCGTCGGGCTTGGCCTTGAAGAAGCGCGCGAGCACACTTCCGCCGTGCGTGGCATGGCGACCATGGAAACCGCTTATCGCCTGTGCCTCTGGTCGCGTCTGGCCAACCGTGTGTTGCTGGTGCTCAAGCGTTTTCCGATGAAAGACGCTGAAGACCTCTACCACGGCGTGCTCGACATCGAGTGGCAGGATCACATGCTCAGCGACGGTACCTTGGCCGTTGAATTCAGCGGCCACGGCTCAGGCATCGACAACACCCACTTCGGTGCCCTGAAAGTCAAAGACGCCATCGTCGACAAACTGCGCACCCCACAGGGCGACCGTCCGTCGATCGACAAGCTCAACCCGGATCTGCGCATTCACCTGCGTCTGGATCGCGGCGAAGCGATTCTCTCCCTCGACCTCTCCGGCCACAGCCTGCACCAGCGCGGCTATCGCTTGCAGCAAGGTGCGGCACCGCTGAAGGAAAACCTCGCGGCAGCCATCCTGATCCGTTCCGGCTGGCCACGCATTGCTGCCGAAGGCGGCGCGCTGGCTGACCCGATGTGCGGTGTCGGTACGTTCCTCGTCGAAGCCGGCATGATTGCCGCCGACATGGCGCCGAACCTGCGTCGTGAGCAGTGGGGTTTCACCGCCTGGCTCGGTCACGTCCCGGCGCTGTGGAAAAAACTCCATGAAGAAGCCGTCGAACGCGCCGCTGCCGGTCTGGCCAAGCCACCGCTGTGGATTCGTGGTTATGAAGCTGACCCTCGTCTGATTCAACCGGGTCGCAACAACGTTGAGCGTGCCGGCCTGAGCGAGTGGATCAAGATCTACCAGGGCGAAGTCGCGACCTTCGAGCCGCGTCCGGATCAGAACCAGAAAGGTCTGGTGATCTGCAACCCACCGTACGGCGAGCGTCTCGGTGACGAAGCCAGCCTGTTGTACCTCTACCAGAACCTCGGTGAGCGCCTGCGTCAGGCCTGCCTGAACTGGGAAGCGGCGGTGTTCACCGGCGCGCCGGATCTGGGCAAGCGCATGGGCATTCGCAGCCACAAACAGTATTCGTTCTGGAACGGCGCACTGCCGTGCAAACTGCTGTTGATCAAAGTGCTGCCGGATCAGTTCGTCACCGGCGAGCGTCGCACTCCGGAACAGCGTCAGGCCGAGCGCGAGCAAGCGGCTTACGACCAGACCCCGGACGAGCCGCAAGAGCGCAAGTTCAACAAGAACGGCAACCCGATCAAACCGACGCCAGCCCCGGCACCGGTGATCGAGCAACCGCGCTTGAGCGAAGGCGGGCAGATGTTTGCCAACCGTCTGCAAAAGAATCTCAAGGCCATGGGCAAGTGGGTCAAGCGCGAAGGCATCGATTGCTACCGCGTCTACGATGCCGACATGCCTGAGTACGCGATGGCCATCGACCTGTACCACGATTGGGTGCACGTCCAGGAATACGCCGCGCCAAAATCCATCGATCCGGAAAAAGCCTCGGCGCGCATGTTCGACGCCTTGGCCGCCATTCCGCAGGCGCTGAACGTCGACAAGAGCCGCGTGGTGGTCAAACGCCGCGAACGCCAGAGCGGCACCAAGCAGTACGAGCGTCAGGCTGCACAGGGCAAGTTCAATGAAGTCAGCGAGGGCGGCGTGAAGTTGCTGGTCAACCTCACCGACTACCTCGACACGGGTCTGTTCCTCGACCACCGCCCGATGCGCATGCGCATTCAGAAAGAGGCCGCCGGCAAGCGCTTCCTCAATCTGTTCTGCTACACCGCGACCGCCAGCGTACACGCGGCCAAGGGCGGCGCGCGCAGCACCACCAGCGTCGATCTGTCGAAGACTTACCTCGACTGGGCGCGCCGCAACCTGTCGTTGAACGGCTACTCGGACAAGAACCGTCTGGAGCAGGGCGATGTCATGGCGTGGCTGGAAAGCAGCCGTGACGAGTACGACCTGATCTTCATCGATCCGCCGACGTTCTCCAACTCCAAGCGCATGGAAGGCATCTTCGACGTGCAACGTGATCAGGTGCAGTTGATCGACCTGGCCATGGCCCGTCTGGCAACCGGCGGTGTGCTGTATTTCTCCAACAACTTCCGCAAGTTCCAGTTGGAAGAAAACCTCGCCGAGCGTTACGCGGTCGAGGAAATCAGTGCGCAGACCATCGATCCGGATTTCGCCCGCAACACCAAGATCCACCGCGCCTGGAAAATCACGGCTCGTTGACGCTTTGCCGGGTTGGATCCACAGAGCCTTGATTTTTAAAGGCTCCGTGGATCTGCCCGCGCTAGCTAAATTAGTGGCTAATAGCTATAACTCACACACGGTCAATGGGGTTTTCCCGTAAATGCTGGCGTAGTGAGTTGTCTTTATGTCGTTGCACCCCGTGCGCCCAAAGATTCTGGGTTTCATCAGCGAAGACGTCTCGGCCTGGCTGGTCGCGCTGCTGGTATTGCTCGCCGGCGGGATTCTCACGGGGCTGCTCGCCTGGGCCACCCTCAATCAGTTTCAGCAACAAACCCGTCAGCGTTTTCAACTTCTGGCCAACGAACGTTACAGTCGCATCGAAGAACGCTTTCAGGATCAGGAGCAACGCCTCGACGGCCTGCGCCGCTTCTTCGCCAACTCTGAATCGGTGTCCCGCGCCGAATTCGACGGTTACACCCAACCCTTATTAATGCGTACCCAGGCCTATTCGTTTGCCCTCAAGGTCAGCGGTGCCGAGCGCGCTGCGTTCGAGCAACGGGTGCGTGACGAAGGCCTGAGTAACTTCACCCTGCGTGAACTGAATGCACAGGGCGAGCTGCAACTGGCTGGCGTGCGCGATGCCTATGTGCCGGTGCTCTATAGCCAGACGCAAAGTCGGCTCGGCTCACCGTTGGGTTATGACCTGCTCGCGCAACCTTTACGCCGCGACACGTTGCAACGCGCCGACAGGCTCGGCGGTCTGGCAGTATCGCAACCGATGCATCTGGTCAGCATCGAGCCGTCCTATGCGCGCGGTGTGCTGCTCGTCGCGCCTGTAAGCCGCAGTGGCGAGCGCCAATCGTTCGGCTACGTGATGGCGGTGATCAGCATGCGTCAGTTGCTGGCCGACGGTTTGCCGGATGCCTTCCATGACTATCTGTCGGTGCGCATTCTCGACATGTCGACCAATGATCAGCACGAGGTGTTGTTCGAGTCGACCAATGAACCGGCGCCGAGCGACCTGACTGCCACGCGCTTGGTGCGCATGGCCGATCATGATTATCAGGTCGATATTCTGCCGAGCGACGCGTTCGTTCAGGCCAACCATTCGTCGGTCGGCAGTGTGATCATTCTGGGCAGCTTGCTCAGTCTGCTGCTCAGCGCCTTGCTCTATGTGTTGGTCAGTCAGCGCCAGCGCGCCTTGCGCATGGTCGAATTGCGCACACAGGAACTGCATGCCAGCGAACAGGAGCTGCGCGGCACCCACGGTCAGTTGCGCGGCGTGCTGAATGCGGCGACGCAGGTGGCGATCATCGCTACCGACCTGCGCGGTGTGATCAATACCTTCAACCCAGGCGCCGAACAAATGCTCGGCTACAGCAGCGCCGAGGTGGTCGGTCACATGACCCTGGAAAACCTGCACCTGCCCCGTGAGCTGACGGCCCGTGCTGCCGAATTGAGTGCGCGCTACGGTAAAAGCATCCCGACCTGCCACGCGATGCTGGTCGAGGGCGGCGAAGTCGGCGGCCACGAGGCCCGCGAGTGGACGCTGGTGCGCAGCGATGGCAGCCATATTCCGGTGAACATGCTGGCCACCCCGGTGCTCGATGAGCAGGGTTTATGGGTCGGGCATCTGGCGATCTGCATCGACATCACCGAGCGCAAGCGCGTGCACGAAGTGCTGGCCGCGCGCGACGTGCTGCTAAAGAAACTCAGCGCGCACGTACCCGGCGGCATCTATCAGTTCAAGATGGAATTCGACGGACGCTTCAGTGTGATCTACGCCAGCGACGGCATCCGCGAGATCTACGAGCTGGAGCCGGACGTGCTGCTGTTCAACGCCGAAGCGATCTTCACGCGCATTCATCCACAGGACGTTACTCGTGTGCGTTCTTCCATTCGCGCCTCGGCCGACAGCCTCAGCCCGTGGCGCGAGGAATACCGCGTGCAACTGCCCGAACGTGGCCTGCGCTGGGTGCGCGGCGAGGCGACGCCGGAGGAACTGCCGGGCGGCGGCGTGCTGTGGCACGGCTATATCTCGGATATTTCCGACCTGAAACGCGTGGAAGAAGAACTGCGTGCGCTGTCGGTGACCGATTCGCTGACCGGCATCCACAACCGCCGCTATTTTCAGGAACGCCTGACCACGGAAATGGCCCGGGTCGAGCGCGGCGGCGGCGAGCTGTCGGTGATCATGCTCGACATCGACCATTTCAAACGCATCAACGATCAGTACGGCCATGCCGTGGGCGACCGCGTGCTGCAAGCGGTGTGCGAGCGGATCGGCCATCGATTGCGGCGCACCGATGTGTTCTGTCGCTTGGGCGGCGAGGAATTCATGGTGCTGTGCCCGGACATCGACGGCGAACACGCGTACATGTTGGCGGTTGAGTTGTGGCAGGGTTTGCGCAGTGCGCCGGTGGATGTGGTCGGCGTGGTCACGGCGAGTTTCGGGATCGCCAGTTGGCGACCGGAGGAGGGCGCGGATGCACTGTTGCTCAGGGCGGATTCGGGTGTGTATATGGCGAAGCAGCGCGGGCGTGATCGCGTCGAGCAGATGAGTTAGCCGCGACGCTAAACCCTTGTAGGAGTGAGCCTGCTCGCGATCGCGATATGTCAGTCACTTTGATATGCCTGAACTGACGCTATCGCGAGCAGGCTCACTCCTACAGGGGGCCGCGGTGATCAGAGGACCGAAGCGGTCTGCGCCAGTTTCGGCTGTTTGTACAGATCGAGCAGCACCTGATCCAGAACCGACGATGCCCCAAACGGTGCCTTGTCGTTGAGGATCGCCACCACCGCCCAAGTGTTGCCATTCACATCACGGCTGAAACCGGCAATCGCTCGCACAGTATTCAAAGTACCTGTCTTGACGTGCGCTTCACCGCGCATTGCCGTGGTCTTCAGACGCTTGCGCATGGTGCCGTCGGTACCAGCGATCGGCAGCGAGCTGATGTACTCGGCGGCATACGGGCTGTGCCAGGCGGCTTGCAGCATGCTTGCCATTTCACGGGCGCTGACCCGTTCAGCACGGGACAGGCCGGAGCCGTTCTCCATCACCAGGTGCGGCGCAGTAATGCCTTTCTTCGCCATCCACTGGCGCACCACACGTTGTGCGGCTTTCGCGTCATCACCGTCGGCGTCGTTGCGGAATTTCTGCCCAAGACTCAGAAACAATTGCTGAGCCATGGTGTTGTTACTGTATTTGTTGATGTCGCGGATGATCTCCGCCAGATCCGGCGAGTAGGCACGCGCGAGCAGTTTGGCGTTGCCCGGCGTCGAGGCCAGACGATCCTTGCCCTGAATGCTGCCACCCAGTTCTTTCCAGATCGCCCGCACGGCGCCGGCGGTGTAGGTCGCGTGGTCGAGCAGCGACAGGTAAGTCTGCGAGCTGCAACCTTCGCCCAACTGGCCGGCCACGGTCACGGTCACGCTGCCATCAGCTTCTGGCACCGGGTTGTAGCGCACGCCGCCGGTGCATTGTTTGGAGGGCAGGGCTTTAACGGTGTTGGCGATGTGGATGCTGGCAATCGGCGGTTCAACCGAGATCAGTACCCGGCCATTGTCGTTGCGGGCAACAAAGCGCAGGGCTTTGAGGTTGACCAGCAGCGAATCCGGTTTGACCAGGAACGGTTTGTTCTCGTCATTGCCGTCATCGTTGAATTCCGGCAGCACCGGCTGCACGAAGAAGTTGCGGTCGAGGATCAGGTCGCCGGTGATCTGGGTCACGCCGTTGGCGCGCAGGTCGCGCATCAGCAGCCAGAGTTTTTCCATGTTCAGCTTCGGATCGCCGCCACCCTTGAGGTAGAGGTTGCCGTTGAGGATGCCGCCATTGAGGTCGCCGTCGGTGTAGAACTCGGTCTTCCATTGATGATTGGGGCCGAGCATTTCCAGCGCCGCGTAGGTAGTCACCAGTTTCATGGTCGAGGCCGGGTTGACCGAAACGTCGGCATTGAACACGGTCGGCGTGCCCGGGCCGTCGAGCGGCACCATCACCAGCGACAGGGCGCTGGGCTGCAATTTGCTCGCCTTGAGGGCTTTTTCAACGTTGGGGGTCAGGGAAGTATTGATGGTGGCAGCAGAAACAGGCAGGGCCAGAGGCAGAAGAAGGCCAGCGAGCAATAGAGGACGCAACGATTTGATCATATGAAATAAAACCCTACAGTCGAGGGGAAAATAACGAGGACATGGATGAAAAAGCCCTCAGCGGTCATGAAAGTGTCGGCATTATGCCCCAAGGTGTTACAGCTTGTGCCTTGTCGGGGCCGGCCAATACGTTATTTTTTTACAGGCGGTCGGCTTCAGGGGCCAGAGAGTCGGGCAATCGACGGCTTAAACTGGTAAAGTGCCGGCCGTTAATACTTATGAGGATTGTTCCAATGGCGACTAACCGTTCCCAGCGTCTGCGCAAAAAACTGTGCGTTGATGAATTTCAAGAGCTGGGTTTCGAACTGAACCTGGACTTCAAAGAAGACTTGTCCGAAGAAGCCATTGACGCTTTCCTCGAAGCCTTCATCAAAGAAGCCATGGAAGCCAATGGTCTGGGTTATGTTGGCGGCGACGACTTCGGTCTGGTTTGCCTGCAGAAGCGTGGCTCGGTCAACGAAGAGCAGCGCGCTGCCGTTGAAGCCTGGCTGAAAACCCGCTCCGAGCTGACCAAGTATGACGTCAGCCCGTTGCTGGACGTTTGGTATCCGGAAAAGCCGATCAACGCGGCTAAGTGATACTGAAAAAAACGGCGACCTGAGGGTCGCCGTTTTTTTTCGTCTGGGGTTTGGGGGGGCGGTTTGGGATTTGTGGTGAGTCTACCCCTCACCCCAGCCCTCTCCCCCTGGAGAGGGAGCCGACTTGTGGGCTGTTCAAAATTTGAGTTCGACTCGGTATCCCGCGTCGCTATAACTCCCGCATACAACGCGGTCAGTCCCCTCTCCCTCCGGGAGAGGGCTAGGGTGAGGGGCTTTTGACCTTAAGCTTTGCGCCAATTGAGGATCAGCAAGGTCAGCACCCCCGCAACAATCCCCCAAAACGCCGAACCAATGGAAAACAGCGTCAACCCCGAGGCCGTGACCATAAAGGTGATCAACGCCGCTTCCCGTTCCTTCACCTCGGTCATGGCAATGCTTAAACCATTGATGATCGAACCGAACAACGCCAGCGCCGCAATCGACAGCACCAGTTCCTTCGGCAGCGCGGCAAACAATGCCGCCAATGTCGCGCCGAACACCCCGGCAATCCCGTAGAAAATCCCGCACCAGACCGCCGCGGTGTAGCGCTTGTTGCGATCTTCATGGGCGTGCGGCCCGGTGCAGATCGCTGCGCTGATGGCCGCCAGGTTGATGCCGTGGGAGCCGAACGGCGCCAGCAGCAGCGAGGCGATACCGGTGGTGGTGATCAGCGGCGAGGCCGGTACGTTGTAGCCATCGGCGCGCAGGACAGCGATGCCGGGCATGTTCTGCGAGGTCATCGCGACCACGAACAATGGAATGCCGATGCTGATGGTCGCCGCCAGCGAGAAGTGCGGCGTCGTCCATACCGGCGTCGCCACTTCCAGATGAAAACCGCTGAAATCCAGCAAGCCCATGAAGCCCGACAGCGCGGTGCCGATCAGCAGCGCGGCGAGCACGGCGTAGCGCGGTGACAGACGCTTGACCAGCAGATAGGTAAAAAACATCCCCAGTACCAGCCCGGTACGATGCTGCGCGGCGACGAAGATTTCGCTGCCGATCTTGAACAGAATCCCTGCCAGCAATGCCGCCGCCAAAGAGGCCGGAATCTTTTTTACCAGCCGCTCGAAGCTGCCGGTCAGCCCGCAGATCGTCACCAGCACCGCGCAAGTGATGTAGGCGCCGATGGCCTCGCCATAGCTGACACCGCCAAGACTGGTGATCAGCAGGGCCGCGCCGGGCGTCGACCAGGCGATGGTGATCGGCGTGCGATAGCGCAGCGACAGACCGATCGAACACACTGCCATGCCAATGGAAATCGCCCAGATCCACGAAGAAATCTGGCCGCTGGTCAGGCCCGCCGCTTGCCCGGCCTGGAACATCAGCACCAGTGAGCTGGTGTAGCCGGTCATCATCGCAATGAAACCGGCGACGATCGCCGAGGGCGAGGTGTCGGCCAGAGGGCGCAGTCGAGTGTGGGTGGCGTCGTTCATGACAACGGTGTTCCTTATACAGATAAAGATGTCCCCTTTGACGCGATCCCTTGTAGGAGTGAGCCTGCTCGCGATGGCGGTGTGTCAGTCGAATTATTATTGAATGACACACCGCCATCGCGAGCAGGCTCACTCCTACAGGGAAATGTGCGCTGAAGGCGGATTCTGTGATCAAGCCTAAACTCAATCGTAACGGATCGTTGCAATACAGCCGAAGTCACAAACAGCCGTACAGTCGTGTTGCCACCTTCCATTGTGTACAATCGCGCTGTTTTTTACGCGATACTTGCCAGCGACCTACTGTGCCGTATTACAGTCACGGTCTATTCGCCGCAGTTCTCCCGACTCGAGTGCCCATGAACGAACAGTTGCAACCCCTCAAGAAACAACCGCGAGCAGGCAAAGCCGGCCGCAGCGGAACCCAGGACGATATTGTCTACGCGCATATCTTCGAGGCCATCCTCGAACAGCGTCTGGCGCCCGGTACAAAATTGAGCGAAGAAGCGCTGGGGGAAATCTTCGGGGTCAGCCGCACCATCATTCGCCGCGCGCTCTCGCGTCTGGCCCATGAAGGTGTGGTGCTGTTGCGGCCGAACCGTGGCGCCGTGGTTGCCAGCCCGAGTGTGGAAGAGGCGCGACAGGTGTTCCTCGCCCGCCGTCTGGTGGAGCGTGCGATCACTGAGCTGGCGGTGCAACACGCCACCGCCGAGCAGATCGCCGAGCTGCGGCAGATGGTCAACGACGAGCGCGACAGCTTCTCCCGTGGCGATCGTGGTGCCGGTATTCGTCTGTCGGGCGAATTCCACCTGAAACTCGCGGAAGCGGCGATGAACGCACCGTTGATCAGCTTCCAGCGCAGTCTGGTTTCACAGACGTCGCTGATCATTGCCCAGTACGAAAGCGGCAACCGCTCGCACTGCTCGTATGACGAACACACCCAGTTGATCGACGCGATCGAGAAGCGCGACGGTGAGTTGGCGGTGAATCTGATGATGCATCACATGGATCACATCGACAGCAAGCTCAACCTCGATGAGGAGGGTGCGTCGGATGACTTGCATGCGGTGTTCTCGCATTTGTTGCAGACCAAGAAACCGGGGCGCCCAGCGGCCAAGCTCTGAGCCTGCTCGCGAAGGCGATCTGACAGGCAATAAAAATCCCCCGGGGTGAACACCACCGGGGGATTTTTTATGCCTTGGAAAAAGCTTAGCGCTGATGCACTAGCGCACCCGCCGCATACGTCTGCTGCACCGTGCGGTCATCACCCAGCGTCATCAGCACAAACAACGTTTCGGCAATGTTGTTGGCCTGCTTCAAGCGGTAGCTCAGCAGCGGCGTAGCGTGGTAATCCAGCACCAGGAAGTCGGCGTCGGAACCCGGTTGCAGATTGCCGATCTTGTCTTCCAGGCGCAGCGCCCGCGCACCGCCCAGTGTCGCCAGATACAGCGACTTGAACGGGCTCAGTCGCGCACCTTGCAGCTGCATCACTTTGTACGCTTCGTTCAGTGTCTGTAGCAGCGAGAAACTGGTGCCGCCACCGACGTCAGTGCCCAGGCCGACATTGAGCTTGTGCTTCTCGGCCATCGGCAAGTTGAATAGGCCACTGCCGAGGAAGAAGTTCGAGGTCGGGCAGAACGAGATCGCCGAGCCGGTTTCTGCCAGTCGCGCGCATTCGTCGTCGCACAAGTGCACACCGTGGGCGAACACCGAGCGCTCGCCGAGCAATTTATAGTGATCGTAAACATCGAGGTAGCCCTTGCGCTCCGGGAACAGCTCCTTGACCCACTCGATTTCCTTGAGGTTCTCGCTGATGTGGGTCTGCATGTACAGATCCGGGTATTCGGTCAGCAGTTGCCCGGCGAGGGTCAGTTGTTCCGGGGTGCTGGTCGGCGCGAAGCGCGGGGTCACTGCGTAGTGCAAACGGCCCTTGCCGTGCCAGCGCTCGATTAGCGCTTTGCTCTCGACGTAGCTCGATTCGGCGGTGTCAGTCAGATAGTCCGGCGCGTTGCGGTCCATCATCACCTTGCCGGCGATCATCCGCAGGTCAAGCTTCTCGGCCGCTTCGAACAACGAGTTCACCGACTGTGGGTGCACGCTGCCAAATACCAGTGCGGTGGTGGTGCCGTTGCGCAGCAGCTCCTTGACGAAAATGTCAGCGACTTCGTCGGCGTGGGCCTTGTCGCCGAACTGGCTTTCGCACGGGAAGGTGTAGGTGTTCAGCCAGTCGAGCAATTGCTCGCCGTAGGCACCGACCATGCCGGTTTGCGGAAAGTGAATGTGGGTGTCGATGAAGCCCGGAGTAATCAGCGCGTCTTGGTAGTGCTCGATTTCGATGTCTGCCGGCAGCGTCGGCAGCAAATCACTGGCGTGGCCAAGGGCGCTGATCTTGCCGCCATCGACCACCAGCAGGCCATCCTCGAAATATTCGTAGGAGGCTTCGATCCCGACTTCGGCAGGGTCGGCGATGCTGTGCAGGATGGCGGCGCGGTAGGCTTTGCGAGTCAGAGGCATGAGGGTTCTCTAATCAGTTTGAGGCTTTGAGTTTGGTGGCTTGACTGCGCCGCGACACCGGCAGCAGTTTGGCAATCGGTTCGGCGCTGGCAGTCTGCTGGCCGAAGTTGGCGTTGTAGGTGGCGATGATTTCGCCGGCGATGGAGATGGCGATTTCCACAGGCAGTTTGCCTTTGACCTCGCCGATGCCCATCGGGCAGCGCATGCGTTGCACGACGCCGCTGTCGAAACCGCGATCACGCAAACGATGTTCGAACTTCGCGCGTTTGGTCTTCGAACCGATCAGGCCGAAGTAGGCGAAGTCGTTTCGCTTGAGAATCGCGGCAGTGAGTTCAAGGTCGAGCTGATGGTTGTGGGTCATGACGATGCAATAACTGCCGGCGGGCAGCTCATCGATTTCATCCGCAGGCTCTTCGGAAACGATTTTACGCACGCCGTGGGGGATGTGTTCGGGGAATTCGGCCTCGCGCGAATCGATCCAGCGCACCCGGCAGGGCAGGCTGGCGAGCAACGGCACCAAGGCGCGGCCAACGTGGCCGGCACCGAACACAGCGATTTGCGCCTGCACCTGGCCCATCGGTTCGAACAGCAACACGGTGGCGCCGCCGCAGCACTGGCCCAGGCTGGCGCCGAGGCTGAAACGCTCCAGATGGGTGTCCTGCTTGCCGCTGGCGAGCATCTCGCGGGCGATCTGCATGGCTTTGTATTCCAGATGCCCGCCACCGATGGTGTCGAAACTCTGATTAGCGCTGATGACCATTTTCGAGCCGGCGTTGCGTGGCGTCGAGCCGAGTTCTTCGATGATCGTCACCAGCACACAGGGCTCGCCCTGGTTCTGCAGGTCGGCGAGGGCGTCGATCCAGTTGTACATAGTTCACCCCTACAACATCGTTGTCTGTTCGGGCCTCTTCGCGAGCGAGCTCGCTGCCACATTTGGAATGCATTCCCCTGTGGGAGCGAGCCTGCTCGCGAATGGCCGCGCCTCGGTCTTTAGAGCGGAGCCAACTCGGTTTCAGCTTCAACGGCTTTCACCGCTTTCAACTGACGCATCTGCTCACACCCCCACAACACCCGCTCCGGCGTCGCTGGCGCATCGATCTGCGGCTGATGCTTGTAATCACCGAGGCTCGCCACCGCATCCTTGATCGCACACCACGAGGCAATCCCGAGCATGAACGGCGGTTCACCGACAGCCTTGGAATGGAACACCGTGTCTTCCGGGTTCTTGCGGTTTTCCACCAGCTTCACCCGCAGGTCGAGCGGCATGTCCGCCACCGCCGGAATCTTGTAGCTGGCCGGGCCGTTGGTCATCAGCTTGCCTTTGTTGTTCCAGACCAGCTCTTCCATGGTCAGCCAGCCCATGCCCTGAATGAAGCCACCTTCGACCTGACCGATGTCGATGGACGGGTTCAGCGAGGCGCCGACGTCGTGAAGGATGTCGGTACGCAGCATTTTGTATTCGCCGGTCAGGGTGTCGACGATCACTTCGCAGCACGCCGCGCCGAAGGCGAAGTAGTAGAACGGACGGCCACGCGCCTGGCTGCGGTCGTAGTAGATCTTCGGCGTCTTGTAGAACCCGGTGCTCGATAGCGACACCTGATTGAAATACGCCTGCTGAATCAGCGCTTCAAAGGTCAGGATATGGTCACGAACACGCACGTGGCCGTTGTGGAATTCAACGTCTTCTTCAGTGACTTTGAAGTGACGTGCAGCGAATTCGATCAGGCGTTTCTTGATGATTTCCGCCGCGTTCTGCGCCGCTTTACCGTTCAGGTCAGCGCCGCTGGACGCCGCTGTCGGCGAGGTGTTCGGCACCTTGTCGGTGTTGGTCGCGGTGATCTGCACGCGATCGATTTCAACCTGGAACACTTCGGCCACGACCTGCGCGACTTTGGTGTTCAGGCCCTGACCCATTTCGGTGCCGCCATGGTTCAGGTGGATGCTGCCGTCGGTGTAGATGTGAATCAGCGCACCGGCCTGGTTCAAGAAACTCGCGGTGAAGGAAATACCAAATTTAACCGGGGTCAGCGCCAGGCCTTTTTTCAGGATCGGGCTGTTGGCGTTGTAGCGACGGATCGCTTCGCGACGCTCGTGATACTGGCTGCTTTCTTCCAGTTCGGCGGTCATTTCCTCGAGCATGTTGTGCTCGACGGTCTGGTAGTAATGGGTGACGTTGCGCTCGGTCTTGCCGTAGTAGTTGGCCTTGCGCACCGCGAGCGGATCAAGCTGCAGGTGACGGGCAATCGCGTCCATCACTTCTTCGATCGCGACCATGCCTTGTGGGCCACCGAAACCACGGTAAGCAGTGTTCGACGCGGTGTTGGTCTTGCAGCGGTGACCGTTAATGGTCGCATCGCCGAGGTAGTACGAGTTGTCGGAGTGGAACATCGCCCGGTCAACGATCGAGGCGGACAAGTCCGGCGAGCAGCCGCAGTTGCCGGCCAGATCCATGTTGATCCCGTGCAGGCGTCCGGTGCTGTCGAAGCCGACGTCGTATTCGACGTAGAACGGGTGACGCTTGCCGGTCATCAGCATGTCTTCAACACGCGGCAGACGCATCTTGGTCGGCTGACCGGTGAGGTGCGCGACCACGGCACACAGGCACGCCGGACTCGCAGCTTGAGTTTCCTTGCCGCCGAAACCACCGCCCATGCGGCGCATGTCGACGACGATTTTGTTCATCGACACGTCGAGTACTTCGGCGACCAGTTTCTGCACTTCGGTCGGGTTCTGCGTCGAGCAGTAGACGATCATGCCGCCGTCTTCGGTGGGCATTACCGAGGAGATTTGCGTCTCCAGGTAAAAGTGTTCCTGACCGCCGATGTGCAGCGTGCCTTGAATGCGGTGTTCAGCAGTGGCCAGCGCAGAGGCGGAATCGCCGCGCTGGTGGGTGTGGCTGTCGAGCACGAAGTGGCGTTTGCGCAGGGCCTCAACCACGTCGAGCACAGGTTCGAGGTCTTCGTATTCGATGATCGCCGCCATCGCGGCTTTGCGCGCGGTTTCCAGATCCTTCGCGGCGACGGCAAGCACCGGTTGACCGACGAACTGCACGTCATCGATGGCCAGCAGCGGATCGCCCGGCATCAACGGGCCGATGTCTTTCAGGCCTGGCACGTCTTCGTGGGTGATGGCGATGCGCACGCCCTCGAAGGCGTAGCACGGCGAGGTATCGATGCTGATGATTTTCGCGTGGGCGCGGTCCGACATGCGTGCATACAGGTGCAGTTGGTTCGGAAACTCCAGGCGGTCATCGATGTACTGCGCTTCACCGGACACGTGCTTGGCGGCGCTGTCGTGCTTGACGCTGCGGCCGACACCGGAGGTCAGATCCTTGGCGAACAATTCAGCCAGTTCAGCTTGAGTTTTCTCTACGCCGTGATGGTTAGACATAAGCGGTCACCCGAGTCTCGATGTGCGGTGTTTGCAGTTCGATGAAGTATTTGCGCAGCAGGTTCTGCGCGCTGAGCAGGCGATATTCCTTGCTGGCGCGGAAGTCCGAGAGCGGGGTGAAATCTTCCGCCAGGGCAGCGCAGGCGCGTTCGACTACGGCGTTGTTGAACGGCGCACCGATCAGTGCGGCTTCGCAATGGGCGGCGCGTTTCGGGATCGCAGCCATGCCGCCGAAGGCCATGCGCGCATCGGTGATAACGCCGTTTTCGACGCGCAGGTTGAAGGCGGCGCAGACGGCGGAGATGTCGTCGTCCAGACGCTTGGAGACTTTGTAGGCACGGAACAATTGCACGGCGCTGGCGCGCGGGACGATGATCTTCTCGATGAACTCACTTTCCTGACGGGCAGTGACTTTGTAATCGATGAAGTAATCGTCAAGGTTCAGGGTGCGGCGGGTTTCGCCCTTGCACAGCACAACCTGCGCGCCGAGGGCGATCAGCAGCGGTGGCGAGTCACCGATCGGCGAGGCGTTGCCGATGTTGCCGCCGAGGGTGCCCTGGTTGCGGATCTGCAGCGAGGCGAAGCGGTGCAGCAACTCGCCGAAGTCCGGGTACTCGGCGTTCAACGCTTCGTAGCAATCGGAGAGGGCGGTGGCGGCGCCGATTTCAATGCGGTCTTCGAAGGTGTCGATGCGCTTCATTTCCGCGACGTTGCCGACGTAGATCATCACCGGCAGGGTGCGGTGAAACTGGGTGACTTCCAGTGCCAGATCGGTACCGCCGGCGAGCAGACGCGCTTGTGGATAAGCATCGTAGAGGTCGGCCAGATCGGCGACGGTCAGCGGCACCAGGCAGCGTTTGTCGCCGCTGTTGAGTTCACCGATATCGGTCGGGGCAATGGCTTTGAGGCGCGAGATGGTCTCCGCTTCGCGGGCATCGAACTGATCCGTTTGCTTGCCGCAGCACGATTGCTCGGCAGCCGCCAGAATAGGGCGGTAACCGGTGCAGCGGCAGAGGTTGCCGGCCAGCGCTTCGTGGGCCTTGGCGTGATCCGGTGCATCGCTGTTCTTTTGCAGGGCGAACAGCGACATGACGAAACCGGGGGTGCAGAAACCGCACTGCGAGCCGTGGCACTCGACCATGGCTTTCTGCACGCTGTGCAGTTCGCCTTTGTGCTTGAGGTCTTCGACGCTGATCAGTTGTTTGCCGTGCAGCGACGAAACAAAGGTCAGGCACGAATTGAGGCTGCGATAGCGAATGTGTTCGCGGCCAGCGTCATCCGTTTGCAACTCGCCGACCACCACGGTGCAGGCGCCGCAGTCACCGCTGGCGCAACCTTCTTTGGTGCCGGATTTACCGACGTGTTCACGCAGGTAATTGAGCACAGTCAGATTCGGGTCCAGGGCGTGCTCGCTACGGAGTTCCTGGTTAAGTAAAAACTGGATCACGGAAGGCCTCGCAGACTCATTATTGTTGTTAACCGACTTGAGCCGAATTTAGCAGGTCTGACTTTTCGGTCAATGGTTTTCTGACTTAAAGGTCAGGAAAGTGTATTTCGTCGATCAACAACGTGTCTATTCAGTATTGACCCACATCGGATCTCCTGCTTTTTTGCGGGAATCGTGCCAAAAACCGCTGAGTGGGCACTCCGCCATGACCGTGCATTTGCGCTACACTGCGCCGCTTGTGCAGATCGATAGAGTTTGAAGGACAACCATGACGTTCAAGGCGCCGGACAGCCTCGCCGAGCAAATCGCTCACCACCTCGCCGAACGCATCATTCGTGGCGAAATGAAGCCGGGAGAGCGCATCCAGGAACAGAAGGTCACGCTGGCACTGAATGTCAGCCGCGGTTCGGTCCGCGAAGCCTTGCTGATCCTCGAACGCCGTCACCTGATCGCGATCCTGCCGCGCCGTGGCGCGCACGTTACCGAGCTGACGCCGCACAAGGTGCAGAGCCTGTGCACGCTGATGAGCGAGCTGTACATCCTGCTTGGCAACTCGGTGGCCAATGGCTGGCAAGTGCAGTCGGACATGGCGCCGTTCGTGCAGATCCAGCAGCGCTTGACCGCCAGCTACGAGCGTCAGGACATCCGCAGCTTTGTCGACGACAGCTTCGCGGTGATGCGCGCCGCTTATCCGTTCGCCAACAATCCTTACCTGCAAGAAACCGTCGAGAACCTGCAGCCGGCGATGAGTCGCGCCTACTTTCTCGCCCTCGAACAGCGCAAGGCCTCAATGAGCGAGTTCCTCGAACTGTTCGAACGCTTGCTGGCCGCTGTGCTCGCCCGTGATTTGCCGCAGATCCGCATCGTGCTGACGGCTTACGCCCAGCGCAGCTGCGATCTGGTGGTTTCTGCCCTGACGGTTGCCTAAGCGTGCGGCTCAAGTGCATCAAACTGGCGGGATTCAAATCCTTCGTCGACCCGACCACGGTGAACTTCCCCAGTAACATGGCGGCGGTCGTCGGGCCGAACGGTTGCGGCAAGTCGAACATCATCGACGCCGTACGCTGGGTGATGGGCGAGAGTTCGGCGAAGAACCTCCGTGGCGAGTCGATGACCGACGTCATCTTCAACGGTTCGACCAGTCGCAAACCGGTGAGTCAGGCGAGTATCGAGCTGGTCTTCGACAACTCCGACGGCACGCTGCTGGGCGAATACGCGGCCTACGCCGAGATCTCGATTCGCCGCAAAGTCACCCGCGACAGCCAGACCACTTATTACCTCAACGGCACCAAATGCCGGCGCCGCGACATCACCGATATCTTCCTTGGCACCGGTCTTGGCCCACGCAGCTATTCGATCATCGAGCAGGGGATGATCTCCAAGCTGATCGAATCCAAGCCCGAAGACCTGCGTAATTTCATCGAAGAAGCGGCCGGCATCTCCAAGTACAAGGAGCGCCGCCGCGAGACCGAAAACCGTATCCGCCGCACCCACGAAAACCTCGCGCGTCTGACTGACCTGCGCGATGAGCTGGAACGGCAACTCGAACGCCTGCACCGCCAGGCCGAAGCGGCGAAGAAGTATCAGGAATTCAAAGCCGAGGAGCGCCAGCTCAAGGCGCAACTGTCGGCCCTGCGCTGGCAGGATCTCAACGATCAGGTCGGCCAGCGCGAGTCGATCATCGGCACCCAGGAAATCAGTTTCGAAGCCTTGGTCGCTGAGCAGCGCAATGCCGATGCGGCCATCGAACGCCTGCGTGACGGGCACCATGACCTGTCCGAACGCTTCAATCTGGTGCAAGGGCGCTTCTATTCGGTCGGCGGCGATATTGCCCGGGTCGAGCAAAGCATCCAGCACGGCCAGCAACGTCTGCGGCAGTTGCAGGACGACTTGAAAGAAGCCGAACGCGCACGCCTCGAAACCGAGTCGCATCTGGGCCACGACCGCACGTTGCTACTGACCCTCGGCGAAGAGCTGGACATGCTTACCCCCGAGCAGGAAGTCACCAGCGCCGCCGCCGAAGAAGCCGCCGCTGCGCTGGAGGATTCCGAATCCGTCATGCACGGCTGGCAGGAGCAGTGGGACGCCTTCAACCTGACCGCCGCCGAACCGCGTCGTCAGGCCGAAGTGCAACAGTCGCGCATCCAGCAGTTGGAAACCAGCATGGAGCGCCTCGCTGACCGGCAGAAACGCCTCGGCGAAGAGCGCGCGTTGCTCTCGGCTGATCCAGAAGACGCGGCGATAATGGAACTCAACGAGCAGCTCGCCGAGTCCGAAGCGACCCTCGAAGATTTGCAGACCAGCGAAGAAGCCCAAGTCGAAAAACTCGAACAATTGCGTCAGGAGTTGCAGCAAGCACTGACCGCGCAGCAACAGGCGCAGGGCGATTTGCAGCGCCTCAACGGTCGCCTCGCGTCCCTCGAAGCCTTGCAACAAGCCGCGCTCGATCCAGGCACCGGCACCGCCGAATGGCTGAAGGAACACCACCTCGCCGAGCGCCCGCGTCTTGCCGAAGGCCTGAAGGTTGAAGCAGGTTGGGAACTGGCGGTGGAAACCGTGCTCGGCGCTGACCTGCAAGCGGTGCTGGTCGACGACTTCAGTGGCTTCGATTTATCCGGGTTCACCCAAGGCGATCTACGTCTGCTCAGCCCCGGCAATGATGGTGTGCGAGCGGCGGGCAGCTTGCTGGATAAAGTCGACGCGCAGATCGATCTGTCGCCGTGGCTGGGTCAGGTCAAACCGGTCGACAGCCTCGAACAGGCCTTGGCTTTGCGCGGGCAATTGAGCGCTGGTGAGAGCCTGATCAGTCGTGACGGTTACTGGGTCGGTCGGCACTTTTTACGCGTGCGTCGGGCCAGCGAAGCGGAAAGCGGCATGCTCGCCCGTGGCCAGGAAATCGAAGCGCTGCATCTTGAGCGTGAAGAGAAAGAAGCCACCGTCGAGGCGATGGAAACCCGTCTGCAAACCCTGCGTGCGCAACAGCGTCAGCAGGAAAACGGCCGCGAACATTTGCGCCGTTTGCTGCAAGACGAAGCGCGTCAGCAGGGCGAGTTGAAAGCACAGCTGTCCGCCGGCAAAGCCAAGGCCGAACAGCTGACCTTGCGCCGCAAACGCCTCGATGAAGAACTGGTCGAACTCGGCGAACAGCGCGAACTCGAGCACGAACAAATCGGCGAAGCGCGCATGCAACTGCAGGACGCGCTGGATGCCATGGCGCTGGACACCGAGCAGCGCGAGTTGCTGCTGGCCCAGCGTGACAGCCTGCGCGAACGCCTCGACCGCGTGCGTCAGGAAGCGCGGCAGCACAAGGATCATGCGCATCAATTGGCCGTGCGTCTCGGCTCGTTGCGCGCGCAGCACGACTCCACGCGTCAGGCGCTGGAGCGTCTGGAGATGCAGGCCGAGCGCCTCACTGAAAAGCGCGAACAGTTGAGTCTGAATCTGGAGGAGGGCGAGGCGCCGCTGGAAGAGCTGCGCCTGAAACTCGAAGAGTTGCTCGATAAGCGCATGACCGTCGACGAAGAACTCAAGACCGCGCAGATCGCCCTCGAAGACGCCGACCGCGAATTGCGCGACGCGGAAAAACGCCGGACTCAGGCCGAGCAGCAATCGCAGTTGATTCGCGGCCAGCTCGAACAGCAGCGCATGGAATGGCAAGCCCTGACCGTGCGCCGCAAGGCCTTGCAGGATCAATTGCTCGAAGACGGCTACGATCTCAACGGCGTGCTCGCGACATTAACCGCGCAAGCCAGTGAACGCGAAGCCGAAGAAGAACTCGAACGCATCAATGCGCGGATTCAGCGTTTGGGTGCGATCAACCTCGCGGCCATCGATGAATACACGCAACAATCCGAGCGTAAACGTTATCTGGATGCGCAGGACGCCGATCTGGTCGAAGCACTGGAGACCCTGGAAAACGTCATTCGCAAGATCGACAAGGAAACCCGTAATCGCTTCAAAGATACCTTTGATCAGATCAACGGCGGTTTACAGGCACTTTTTCCAAAAGTTTTCGGTGGTGGACGGGCGTATTTGGAACTGACGGGCGAAGATCTACTCGATACAGGGGTAACGATCATGGCGCAGCCGCCAGGGAAGAAGAACAGCACCATCCATTTGCTCTCCGGTGGGGAAAAAGCCCTGACCGCGCTGGCACTGGTTTTTGCCATCTTCAAATTGAACCCGGCGCCGTTCTGCATGCTCGATGAGGTTGACGCGCCACTGGATGACGCTAACGTTGGACGCTACGCACGCTTGGTCAAAGAGATGTCGCAGACCGTGCAGTTCATCTATATCACCCACAACAAGATCGCCATGGAAATGGCCGAGCAGTTGATGGGCGTGACGATGCATGAGCCGGGTTGTTCGCGACTGGTAGCCGTGGATGTCGAGGAGGCGATGGCGATGGTGGACGCCTGAGCCAGCGTGGTGTCGGAAAGGTAATTGAGGGTTGTAGGACTTTTTTACCGGGTTCGACTTGCTGGCCAATCGACATATTCGCGCAAGCCAATGAGACAGACGGTGTAAAGTTGTCTTTGGTCGTGCTAGTTTAATGTCAATTTTTCGTATACGTGGGCAAAACGCCTGTCAGAACATAGAGTTGGCGCCACGTTTTAAAGCGGTTTGCACAATGTAAACCCCTTATTTTTCAGCATTTTTTATAGAGGCACGGGATTACATGGAAATCGGTCTGCGCGAGTGGCTGATCGTCATCGGCATCATTGTGATAGCCGGTATTCTTTTCGATGGCTGGCGCCGTATGCGCGGCGGCAAGGGAAAACTGAAATTCCGTCTTGACCGAAGTCTGTCCAACCTGCCGGACGAGGACACCAGCGCTGAGCTGTTGGGCCCGGCCCGTGTTCTGGACAACCATAAAGAACCACAGCTGGACGAACACGACCTGCCGTCGGTGAGCATGCCGGCCCGCGAAGCACGCGAGCCTCGCGAATCCGGCTCGAAACGTGGCAAGCGTGGCAGCAACGGTCCGGCTCAGGGCGACTTGAACCTCGACCTGGATCTGGACGGCGGCCCGAGCTTCAGCAGCCGTGACGACGATTTCGCCGAAGACAGCAAGCCATCGCCGGCGGTGGTCGACAAGGATCAGCCGCAAGCTGAAGAAGTGCTGGTGATCAGCGTGATCTGCCGCGACGCTGCCGGCTTCAAAGGCCCGGCGCTGTTGCAGAACATTCTCGAAAGCGGTCTGCGTTTTGGCGAGATGGATATCTTCCATCGCCACGAAAGCATGGCCGGTAACGGTGAAGTGCTGTTCTCCATGGCCAATGCGGTCAAGCCGGGTATCTTCGATCTGGACGACATCGACCATTTCAGCACTCCGGCGGTGAGCTTCTTCCTCGGCCTACCAGGCCCGCGTCACCCGAAGCAGGCCTTCGACGTGATGGTGGCGGCAGCCCGCAAGTTGTCGCAGGAACTGAACGGCGAGCTGAAAGATGACCAGCGCAGCGTTCTGACCGCACAAACGATTGAGCACTACCGTCAGCGCATCGTTGAATTCGAACGTCGCGCCCTGACCCAGAAGCGCTAAGGCCAAGATCAAAAGATTGCAGCCTCGTTTCACTCGACAGCTCCTACAGGAATGCTATTTCTGTAGGAGCTGCCGAAGGCTGCGATCTTTTGCTTCTGCTGCCACAGATAGATGAATTAGAGCAGCCTCGGCTGCTCTTTTGCTTTATGAGAGAACACCCATGACCGCCGCGAAAAACCGCATTCTCGAGCTACGCGCTGAACTCGATCAACACAACTACCGTTACCATGTCCTCGACGAGCCGAGCATTCCGGACGCCGAGTACGACCGGTTGTTCCACGAGCTCAAGGCGCTGGAAGCGGCCAATCCGGAGCTGATTACCAGCGACTCGCCGACCCAGCGCGTCGGCAGCGTGGCGCTCACCGCGTTCACTCAGGTGCGTCACGAAGTGCCGATGCTCAGCCTCGGCAACGCCTTCGAAGAAAGCGACATGCGCGAGTTCGATCGCCGCGTCACCGAGGGGCTGGATATCCCTGCAGGTGATCTGTTTGGCGGCGGCGCGGCGGTGGAATACAGCTGCGAGCCAAAGCTCGATGGCCTGGCGGTCAGCCTGCTCTATCAGGACGGTGTGCTGGTACGTGGCGCCACACGCGGCGACGGCACTACTGGTGAAGACATCAGCGTCAACGTGCGCACCGTGCGCAATATTCCGCTGAAGCTGCACGGCGAAGGCTGGCCGGCGACCCTGGAAGTGCGCGGTGAGGTGTTCATGTCCAAGGCCGGTTTCGAGCGCCTTAATGCCTCGCAGCTGGAAGTCGGTGGCAAGACCTTCGCCAACCCGCGCAACGCCGCCGCCGGCAGCTTGCGCCAGCTCGATTCGAAGATCACCGCCAATCGTCCGCTGGAATTCTGCTGCTACGGCATCGGTCAGGTTTCCCACGATATTGCCGACACCCACATCGGCAACCTCAAGCAGTTGCAGCAGTGGGGCATGCCGATCAGTCACGAGCTGAAGCTGGCCAAGGGCATCGACGAATGTCTGGATTACTACCGCGACATTGGCGCGCGCCGTAACTCGCTGACGTATGAAATCGATGGCGTGGTGTTCAAGGTCAACAGCATTGCCGATCAGCGTGAACTGGGCTTCCGTGCCCGTGAGCCGCGCTGGGCGATTGCGCATAAATTCCCGGCGATGGAAGAACTCACCGAACTGCTCGACGTAGAGTTTCAGGTTGGCCGTACTGGCGCTGTTACGCCGGTGGCACGATTGAAACCGGTCAAGGTCGCTGGCGTCACCGTGGCCAACGCCACGCTGCACAACATGGATGAAGTCGCGCGTCTGGGCCTGATGATCGGCGACACCGTGATTATCCGCCGCGCCGGTGATGTGATTCCGCAGGTGGTGCAGGTGGTTCTGGAGCGCCGCCCGGAAAACGCACGGCCGGTGGCGATTCCCGAGAGCTGTCCGGTCTGTGGCTCACACGTCGAGCGCACGCAACTGGTCAAGCGCAGCAAAGGCAAAGAAACCGTCAGCGAAGGCGCGGTGTATCGCTGCGTCGGCCGTCTGGCCTGCGGCGCACAACTGAAGCAGGCGATCATTCATTTCGTTTCGCGTCGGGCGATGGATATCGAAGGGCTGGGCGACAAGAGTGTCGAGCAACTGGTCGATGAAGGTTTAGTCAATTCGCCGGCTGATCTGTATGCGCTGAAGTTTGACGATATCGTCGATCTGGAAGGCTTTGCCGAAGTCTCCAGCAACAAACTGTTGGCAGCCATTGAGGACAGCAAGAAGCCGGGGCTGGCGCGCTTCATTTATGCGCTGGGGATTCCCGATGTCGGCGAAGAGACGGCCAAGGTGCTGGCGCGCTCGCTGGGTTCGCTGGAGCGTGTGCAGCAGGCGCTGCCGCAAGTGCTGACCTACCTGCCGGATGTCGGCTTGGAAGTGGCGCACGAGATTCACAGCTTCTTTGAGGATGCGCATAACCAGCAGGTGATTGCCGAGTTGCTGGGGCATGGTTTGCAGATTCAGGATCAGGGTGAGCTGGGCGCCGAGTTTGCTGCCAGCACGACGCTGGGTGGCTTCCTCGACAAGCTGCACATTCCGTCGGTCGGCCCCGGTGGCGCGCAGAAACTGGCGGACAAGTTTGGCTCGCTGGAAGCGGTGATGGATGCGGACTGGCTGGACATGCGTCAGGCATTGCCGGAGAAACAGGCGAATTCGGTGCGAGAGTTTTTTGCGTTGCCTGAGCATCGGCAACTGGCTGAGGCATCTGAGAAACAACTGCGTGATTTCGGCATGCACTGGCAGAGCGAGAGGAAAGTCGTGGAAGGCTTGCCACTGTCCGGCGAAACCTGGGTGCTGACCGGCAAGGTCGAGTTGATGAGCCGCGATGTCGCCAAGGAGCATCTGGAAAGCCTGGGCGCCAAGGTCGCGGGTTCGGTGTCGGCGAAGACCCATTGTGTGGTCGCAGGCCCCGGCGCCGGTTCCAAACTGACCAAGGCCAATGAGTTGGGCGTGAAAGTGATGGACGAAGAAACTTTCATCGCGTTCCTCAAAACTCACGGCGTCGCCGTTTAAGATCAAAAGATCGCAGCCTGCGGCAGCTCCTTGGGGTTAGTGTCTAGCACATTGATCTCCTGTAGGAGCTGCCGCAGGCTGCGATCTTTTGATTTATCCCAAACACAGCGCGGGAACGATGTTGTCACGGGAATGATCTAGTCTTGGCAAGCCCCAGGGAGAGATCGCCATGCACCGTTTTTTCGAGCAGCTCAGTTCCCGCATCATCGCGCCGTTCATGGGCGAATCCTCACGCAACAGCAAAGTCTGGCCGTGCCGCTGCGGCCAGTCGCTGTTCTTTCGCAACAGCCAGTGCCTGGCCTGTAACGCTTTGCTCGGTTATCAACCGGAAGAAAGTCGTCTGACTTCGCTGCAACCGGGCCCGTACGAGGGCACCTGGACGCTCGACGCCGATCCCGACGCCGGATTGTTCCGCCGCTGCGCCAACCTCGACACAGCCGCCGCGTGCAACTGGCTGCTGCCGGCCAACGATCACGACAGCCTGTGCATCGCTTGCAGCCTCAATCGCACCATCCCCGACCTGTCCGATCCGGACAACCCCGAACGCTGGCGCAAAGTCGAAATCGCCAAGCGTCGTCTTGTCGCACAACTGATCACCCTCGGCTTGCAGGTCATCCCGAAGAGCGTGGATGAAGACGCCGGGCTGGCCTTCGATTTCATCGGCGTCGACCTCGAAGGCAACGCGCCGATGACCGGCCACGCCAACGGCCTGATCACCCTCGACATCAAAGAAGCCGACGATGCCCACCGCGAGCAGGTGAGGGCGCAGATGCACGAACCGTATCGCACGCTGCTCGGACATTTTCGCCATGAGGTGGGCCACTATTACTGGGATCGCCTGATCGCCAACGGCCCGTGGCTCGGCTCATTCCGCAGCCTGTTCGGCGACGAACGCGCCAGTTACGCCGAGGCGCTCGATCGTCACTATCAGCAAGGCGCGCCGCTGGATTGGCCGCAGCAATACGTCAGCGCCTACGCAACCATGCATCCCTGGGAAGACTGGGCGGAAACCTGGGCGCACTACCTGCACATGATGGATGCCGTGGACACCGCGTTGGGTTTTGGCATGAGCGCGCGGGAAATGGATTTTGATTACCAGCCGTTTCCGACCAGCACGCTGTATGACCCGGAGCATCCTGGTGGCGAGGCGTTCCTGTCGTTCGTCAACGCGTGGATCGAACTGGCCGGGATGCTCAATGAGTTGTCACGGAGCATGGGTCAGCCGGATTTCTACCCGTTCGTGCTGCCGGCGGCGGCGATTGCCAAGTTGCACTTCATTCATCTGGTGATCCAGCAGGCGGGCGGCCGGGCGGACGAGGTTTTGGCCCTGTAGGCGCTGCCGCAGGCTGCGATCTTTATGTCCTTGAACCCGTTCATATTTTTAATCTGCAACCAACGGTTGTAACTTCGTCTCAGATAGGTACAATGGCGCGGCTCGCCGACAGGCAAGCATCGTTATGGTGACCCCATCGGTCCCCCCGCAACGATTACCCGTGAACCTGGTCAGAGCCGGAAGGCAGCAGCCACAGCGGGAACATTGTGTGCCGGGGTGTGGCTGGTGGGGTTACCACCTTAACGAACAATCGAACGCTTCACCAGAACTGCATGGGTTTCGCCCACTGCGGTTTTTTTGTGTCTGCGATTTGTCAGGTCGACACAAATCCCCTGTAGGAGTGAGCCTGCTCGCGATGGCGGTGGGTCAGTCAGCTCATGTTTGGGAGACAGGACGCCATCGCGAGCAGGCTCACTCCTACAAGGGTTATGGGGTGGCTTCGGAGGACCCGGTATAGAGCCGGATAATCTCATCAATCTCCCCCGACATTTTCATCCGCAGTAACGTGCGCAATATCCGCTGCACCGGCACCTTCGGATCATTCCTCACATAACAACCGACCTTCTGCTCCTGCAACACCGCCACCGCTTGCAGTTGTTGCTCCGGCATCAAGCGTTGGTTAAACCAGTCCAGCGTCCACTGATTGCTCACTGCATACCGATAACGCCCGGCCAGCAGCTTCTCCAACACCTGCTCCTGATTGCGCGCATCTTCGCGTTGCAGTCGGTCAGCGTCGAACAACGGTTGCAGAGTCGGGTAGGTGTAGCCAAGCACGGTGCCGATGGATTGGCGGGGCAGGTGAGCGGGATCGGCGCTGGCAGGTTGATCCTTGCGGCTGATCAACAGATCGCGCTGGAAGAACAACGGCAGACTCCAGATGTAGTCCCCCGACTGATTCGGCAGCCATGACTGCGCGGCATAGCAGCGCACGTCGATCTCGCCGTGCTCCATCGCCGTCTGCACACGGGCGCGGGGCAGGACGTGAAACTCGGCCGGTACGCCGACCTGCGTGGCCAGGCTGAGCATCAGGTCGTAAAGAATGCCCTGGGTCGGGCGGCCGCGTTCGTATTGCACCATCGGCATCGCCCAGCTGTCGGGCATGGCGAAGCGCAACGGGGCTTGCGCTGCCATCACATTCAGGCTGATTCCCAGCAACGCCCCCACGGCCCACCGCATAAACGCTCCGGTAATTCCCGATCCCGAGCCGATAAAAGCCTCTGCTGATGCAGCTTAGCCATATTAGACGAGGACACCGGATGCAATTTTGCCCTTGCTCCGCTAGCATTAGCCGCTTCTGCTTCCTTCGCTGCGACGGTTTTCGATGAGTTATCAGGTTCTTGCACGTAAATGGCGTCCGCGCTCGTTCCGCGAAATGGTCGGCCAGACCCATGTGCTCAAGGCTCTGATCAATGCCTTGGACAGCCAGCGGCTGCACCACGCGTACCTGTTCACCGGTACGCGCGGGGTGGGTAAAACCACGATTGCGCGGATCATTGCCAAATGCCTGAACTGTGAGACAGGTATCACTTCCAGCCCGTGCGGCGAATGCTCGGTGTGCCGTGAAATCGACGAAGGTCGCTTTGTCGACCTGATCGAGATCGACGCCGCGAGCCGCACCAAGGTCGAAGACACCCGCGAACTGCTCGACAATGTGCAGTACGCGCCAAGCCGTGGGCGCTTCAAGGTCTACCTGATCGACGAAGTGCACATGCTTTCCAGCCATTCCTTCAATGCGCTGCTGAAAACCCTCGAAGAGCCGCCGCCGTACGTCAAGTTCATTCTGGCGACCACTGACCCGCAGAAACTTCCGGCAACGATTTTGTCGCGCTGCCTGCAGTTCTCGCTGAAGAACATGACGCCCGAGCGTGTGGTCGAGCATTTGACCCACGTCCTGACCGCCGAAAACGTGCCGTTCGAAGACGATGCGCTGTGGCTGCTCGGTCGCGCCGCTGACGGTTCGATGCGAGATGCCATGAGTCTGACCGATCAGGCGATTGCCTTCGGTGAAGGCAAGGTGCTCGCCACCGACGTGCGGGCAATGCTCGGTACGCTGGATCACGGTCAGGTCTATGACGTCCTGCATTCGTTGATCGAAGGCGATGCCAAGGCGTTGCTTGAGGCGGTGCGTCACTTGGCCGAACAGGGCCCTGACTGGAACGGCGTGCTCTCGGAAATTCTCAACGTGTTGCACCGCGTGGCCATCGCTCAGGCGTTGCCGGAAGGTGTCGACAACGGGCACGGTGACCGCGATCGCGTGCTGGCCTTGGCGCAGGCGTTGCCGGCCGAAGACGTGCAGTTTTATTACCAGATGGGCCTGATCGGTCGCCGCGATTTGCCGCTGGCGCCGGATCCGCGTGGCGGTTTCGAAATGGTCCTGCTGCGGATGCTTGCTTTCCGGCCCGCCGACACCGCGGACGCCCCGAGGCAACCGCTAAAGCCAGTGGGGATCAGCCAGGCCACAGTTGATTCCGCAAACTCCGTGGCTGCCGCGCCTAAACCTGCGCCGGTAGTCGCTGCGGCTGTTGCGCCGGCTCCAGCTCCGGCACCCGTGGCGGTACCAGCGCCTGCACCGGCTCCCGAACCCGCGCCGGTTGCGCCCGTTGCCGCGCCAGAACCTGAACATGATCCTGAACCTGCGCCTGTCGTCGCCGAAGCCGTCGTCGACCTGCCGTGGAATGCCCCGGCTGAGCCCGAGACGGAGCCAGAGCCCGAGCCTGCGCAGCAACCCGCCGTCGAGCCGGTACTGGAAACCACCGCCGAGCAACCCGATTTGCCGCCGATGCCGTTGCCGACCCCGGACAGCGTCGTTCCGGAGGCTCCAGAATGGGCCGCCGCACCGATTCCCGAGCCGTCGGTCGCCGATGTCGATGCCGCCACACCGGGCATCGACATGGACGACGAGCCGCCGCTCGACGAGGACTACATCGAGCCGGACATGGATTCGGCCTACAGCTACCTCGACGAACTGGCCAGCGAACACGCCGCCGAGCCTGCCCCGGAACCTGAGCCAGAACCGGCTGCAGCGCCGGCCACAGGTTTGGCGTTGCAATGGCTGGAGCTGTTCCCGAAACTGCCGATCTCCGGCATGACCGGCAGCATCGCCGCCAACTGCACGTTGATCGCGGTCGATGGCGATCATTGGCTGATGCACCTCGACCCGGCGCACAGCGCACTGTTCAACGCTACGCAACAGCGGCGTCTGAACGACGCGTTGAACCAGTTCCACGGCCGCACGCTGAGCCTGACCATCGAGCTGATCAAGCCCGAACAGGAGACCCCGGCTCAGGCCGCATCCCGCCGGCGCGCCAACCGTCAACGCGAGGCGGAGGAGTCGATTCACGGCGATCCGTTCATCCAGCAGATGGTTCAGCAGTTCGGCGCGGTGGTGCGACACGATACTATTGAACCTGTCGACGCCTTGGTCGCCCAAGGCTAATAACTGAAGGTGCCCGGCCTTGCTGGCCGGGCGCTGTTTTGATCCAAGTACTTTTGAGGTGATTCCCATGATGAAAGGTGGCATGGCCGGCCTGATGAAGCAGGCGCAGCAGATGCAGGAAAAAATGGCCAAGATGCAGGAAGAACTGGCCAACGCCGAAGTCACCGGTAAGGCCGGCGGCGACATGGTCACCGTGGTGATGACCGGTCGTCACGACGTGAAAAGCGTGAGCATCGACCCAAGCCTGGTTGAAGGCATGAGCGAAGACGACAAAGAAATGCTGGAAGCGGTGATTGCTTCCGCCGTCAACGACGCCGTGCGCAAGATCGAAAAAAACAGCCAGGACAAAATGGGCAACATGACCGCCGGCATGAACCTGCCAGCCGGTATGAAACTGCCATTCTGATTCGCCAATCGGCGGCAGATGAGCTACACAAAATGCCAGGCCTTGCGCCTGGCATTTTTGTTTCCGACTCTTGGTGGTGCGGTGTCTTTGAGGCCGCCTTCGCGAGCAGGCTCGCTGCCACATTTGAAACGCATTCCCCTGTGGGAGCGAGCCTGCTCGCGAATGAATTCACCTCGGTCCACCTGAATAAACATCGAACGCGCAAAAGCCTCAACGGTCTGCTCTATACCCGCTGAATTCACCCTTCACAGGAGACGCTGACATGTCCGAACCTCTCACCCTCAACCAGCGCTTTGTCCTCGCCTCACGCCCGGTCGGTGCGCCGACCCCGGAAAACTTCCGCCTCGAACGCGAAGCGCTGCCGGATCTGCAGGACGGTGAAGTACTGCTGAAAACCCTGTACCTGTCCCTCGATCCCTATATGCGCGGACGCATGAGTGACGCGCCGTCCTACGCTGCGCCGGTGCAAATCGGCGAAGTGATGACCGGTGGCGCTGTCAGCCGTGTCGAGGACTCACGTCATCCGAAGTTTCATAAAGGCGATCTGGTGGTCGGCGCCACCGGTTGGCAAAGCCACAGCATCAGCGACGGTCGTAACATCATCCCGATTCCGTCCGGTCTGCCGAGCCCGTCGATGGCGCTGGGTGTGTTGGGCATGCCGGGCATGACCGCGTACATGGGCTTGATGGACATCGGTCAGCCTAAAGAAGGCGAAACGCTAGTCGTCGCTGCGGCGTCCGGCGCGGTGGGCTCGGTGGTCGGCCAAGTGGCGAAGATCAAAGGCCTGCGCGCGGTCGGCGTGGCCGGCGGTGCCGACAAATGCAAATACGTGGTCGAAGAGCTGGGTTTCGATGCCTGCATCGATCACAAGGCGCCCGATTTTGCTGAGCAATTGGCCAAGGCCTGCCCCGATGGCATCGACATCTATTACGAGAACGTCGGTGGTCATGTGTTCGATGCGGTGATGCCGTTGCTCAACCCCAAGGCGCGCATTCCGTTGTGTGGCCTGATCGCCGGTTACAACGCCTCCGAAGCGCCGCAAGGCGCGGATCGCCTGCCAATGCTGCAACGCACACTGCTGACCAAGCGCGTGCGCATTCAGGGCTTTATCGTGTTCGACGACTACGGCGATCGTCAGCCGGAATTCATCAGCCACATGGTGCCGTGGGTGCGCGATGGCAAGGTCAAATTCCGCGAGGACGTGGTGGAAGGCCTGGAGCAGGCACCCGAGGCGTTTATCGGTCTGCTGGAGGGGCGCAACTTCGGCAAACTGGTAGTGAAGGTCGCGCAGGACTGAGTATTTGACGCTGGCCGGAGGCGCGGGTATAAACCGCGTCTCGTTGTTTTGTCGGACTTTTTACCCATGAGCTTCAGCCCTTTGATTCGCCAACTGATCGACGCCTTGCGCACCTTGCCGGGCGTGGGTCAGAAAACCGCCCAGCGCATGGCGTTGCAGATGCTCGAGCGTGACCGCAGCGGCGGTTTGCGTCTGGCCCAGGCCCTCAGCCAGGCTATGGAAGGGGTCGGTCACTGCCGCCAGTGCCGCACGCTGACCGAAGACGATCTGTGCCCGCAATGCGCCGATACCCGCCGTGACGACACGCTGCTGTGCGTGGTCGAAGGGCCGATGGATGTGTATGCCGTCGAGCAGACCGGCTTCCGTGGGCGCTACTTTGTGCTCAAGGGCCATTTGTCGCCGCTTGATGGCCTCGGGCCTGAGGCGATCGGCATTCCGCAGTTGATGACGCGGATCGAAGAGGCGGGGACGTTTACCGAAGTCATTCTCGCCACCAATCCGACAGTGGAAGGTGAGGCGACGGCGCATTACATCGCACAGCTGCTGAGCAACAAAGGCCTGATCGCTTCGCGGATTGCCCACGGCGTGCCGTTGGGTGGTGAGCTGGAGCTGGTCGATGGCGGCACGCTGGCGCATTCGTTTGCCGGGCGTAAACCGATCTCCCTCTGATAAAAATCAAAAGATCGCAGCCTTCGGCAGCTCCTACAGGGAAGCGCGTATTTCCAATGTAGGAGCTGCCGAAGGCTGCGATCTTTTGATCTTCTGCATCTTGTAAACCAAGCAAGCGCTCGGTTAAGTTCGGCGAACCCTTCCGTGGAGCTCGCCCATGCCTGCCTTTCAGGAATACTTCGACCCCAGCCACCAATTGGTCCGCGACAGCGTCAGACGTTTCGTCGAACGCGAGATCCTGCCGGACATCGATCAGTGGGAAGAAGCCGAAAGCTTCCCCCGCGAGCTATACCTGAAGGCTGGCGCGGCAGGCATCCTCGGCATTGGTTACCCCGAAACGCTGGGAGGCAGCCATGAAGGCGATCTGTTCGCCAAGGTTGCCGCCAGCGAGGAGTTGATGCGCTGCGGCTCTGGCGGCCTGGTAGCGGGGCTCGGCTCGCTGGATATCGGCTTGCCGCCGATCGTCAAATGGGCCCATCCCGAGGTGCGTGAGCGTGTTGTGCCGCAAGTGCTCAGCGGCGAGAAGATCAGCGCCCTGGCGGTCACCGAGCCCGTCGGCGGCTCCGACGTCGCCAACCTGCAAACCCGCGCCGTGCGTGACGGTGACTGCTACCGGGTCAGCGGCAGCAAAACCTTTATCACCAGTGGCGTACGCGCCGATTTCTACACCGTTGCGGTGCGCACCGGTGCGCTGGGTTTCGGCGGCATCAGCCTGTTGTTGATCGAGAAGGGTACGCCGGGCTTCACCGTTGGTCGCCAGCTGAAGAAAATGGGCTGGTGGGCGTCGGACACGGCTGAATTGTTTTTCGACGACTGCCGGGTGCCTGTGGGAAATCTGATCGGTGCCGAAAACATGGGCTTCGCCTGCATCATGGGCAACTTTCAAAGCGAACGACTGGCGCTGGCGCTGATGGCCAACATGACCTCACAGCTTGCGTTGGAAGAGAGCCTGAAGTGGGCGCGCGAGCGTGAGGCGTTCGGCAAGCCGATCGGCAAGTTCCAGGTGATCAAGCATCGCCTCGCCGAGATGGCCACGGCGCTGGAGGTCTCGCGGGAATTCACCTATCGGCAAGCGGCGAAGATGGCGGCGGGGCAGAGTGTGATCAAGGAGATTTCCATGGCGAAGAATTTTGCCACGGACACGTCGGACCGGATCACCACCGAGGCGGTGCAGATTCTCGGCGGGCTGGGGTATATGCGCGAGAGTCTGGTGGAACGGCTGTATCGGGATAACCGCATCTTGTCGATTGGCGGCGGGACGCGGGAGGTGATGAACGAGATCATCAGCAAGCAGATGGGGCTTTAGGTTTTGCGTGGAGGCGCCCGACGCCTTCGCGAGCAGGCTCGCTCCCACAGGAGAATGCATTCCAAATGTGGGAGCGAGCCTGCTCGCGAAAGCGGTCTGACAGGCGCTACTTACTTATCAGTCAGGGCAAACTGCGTCAGGCAGAAGGTAGGAATCCCCATGTCCTCAAGCCGCTGCGACCCGTTCAGCTCCGGCAAATCAATGATCGCCGCCGCCTCATGCACCCGCGCGCCCATGCGGCGAATCAGGTTGGCGGCTGCAATCAACGTCCCGCCAGTGGCGATCAAGTCATCGAACATCACCACCGAGTCGCCTTCACACAGGCTGTCGGCGTGTACTTCCAGGAACGCTTCGCCGTACTCGGTCGCATAACCTTCGGCCAACACGTCCGCCGGCAGTTTGCCTTGCTTGCGGAACAGCACCAGCGGCTTGTTCAACTGATAGGCCAACACCGAACCGATCAGGAAACCACGGGCATCCATCGCGCCGATGTGGGTGAAGTCGGCTTCAACGTAGCGGTGGGCGAAGCTGTCCATCACCAGGCGCAGGGCCGTCGGCGACTGGAACAGCGGGGTGATGTCGCGAAAGATCACGCCCGGTTTCGGGAAGTCGATCACTGGGCGGATAAGCGATTTGATGTCGAAGGAGTCGAAGACCATCGTCGAGGTGTCCTGGCAGGGCTGCAAACGGCGCAGTATACCCGCGGCTGAAACGCTTCGCTCAACCGCGGATCGAGATCAGCCTTCGATCGAGCCACCGGCCAGTGCGCACAACTGGATCGGGTCGAGGATGTGAATCTCCTTGCCCTCGGCGGCGATCAGCTCGTTTTGCTGGAAGCGCGTGAACACGCGAGACACGGTTTCCACGGCCAGACCGAGATAGTTGCCGATTTCATTGCGCGACATGCTCAGGCGGAACTGATTGGCCGAGAAGCCGCGAGCGCGGAAGCGCGCGGACAGATTGACCAGAAAGGTGGCGATGCGCTCGTCGGCGGTTTTTTTCGACAGCAGCAACATCATTTGCTGGTCGTCGCGGATTTCCCGGCTCATCACGCGCATCAACTGGCGGCGCAGCTGCGGCAGTTGCAGGGCCAATTCGTCGAGGCGTTCAAACGGAATTTCGCAGACCGAGGTGGTTTCCAGCGCCTGGGCGGAGACTGGGTGTTTCTCAGTGTCCATGCCGGACAGGCCGACCAGTTCGCTCGGCAGGTGGAAACCGGTCAGTTGCTCTTCGCCGCTGTCGCTGAGGCTGAAGGTCTTCAGGGCGCCGGAGCGTACTGCATAAACGGAATCGAACGTGTCGCCCTGGCGGAACAGGAACTCGCCTTTTTTCAGCGGGCGGCCACGTTTAACGATTTCGTCCAGCGCATCCATGTCTTCCAGATTCAGAGAAAGTGGCAGGCAGAGAGGGGCCAGGCTGCAATCCTTGCAATGGGCCTGGTTGTGAGCGCGCAGTTTAACTGGCTCGGACATTTCTTTAATCCTTGTGGGAAAACACACATAAGCCGTAAGGGTAACCCACGGGAGGACATTCAGGCCAGTCTGTGGCGACTTTGTCCCACCGCCATAAAGCCGCAGAGCGAGCCGCCGATATACAGGTATCAGAACGCATACAAGGAACGCTTCGATGGCCACCATTGGCACGCTGGGCCCCGGTAGCAGCGACGTTGCGGCAGTGCCGGAAACGTTTAAAGCTTCGTCGGGCAATGCACGCGACCCAGACTCGACCGAAGAGGCAACCCCGACCTTGGTCGAGGGCGTCAAAGTGTCGCTGTCCGGTGCGTCGATCGCAAAATCCGCCGGTGTCGGTGGTGAAAACAGCGACATCGACGACAGCGGATTGCCGGAGAACATCCAGCAATTGCTGAAGATGATCCGCAAGTTGCAAAAACAGATTGCCGAGAAAAAGGCGCTTATCGAAGCGGTCATGGCCGACAAGCGCCTTTCCAACGAAGAAAAAATCAACAAGGTCGCGGCTCTTCGCGGCGCCATCGCCGCGTTGAATACGGGTCTGATCACCGCCAACCTGGCCTTGTCCAAAGTGGTGGGGCAGTCGGGCCTGACGGCGGATCAGAATATGAAAGTCGGTTCGCTGCTGATGAAGAACTAAATCACCCGCGAGAAACGCTGGCGGTTCTGCTGTTCCAGATACGCATCGAACACCATGCACACCGAGCGCACCAGCAAACGTCCCGCCGGCAATACTTCGATCCGCTCGCGATCCAGTTCGATCAGGCCATCGCTGGCCATGCCTTGCAGCTGCGGCCACAGCGTGCCGAAATATCCCTGAAAGTCGATGTTGAACTGCTGCTCGATCTCGGCGAATTCCAGGCTGAAATTGCAGATCAGTTGCTGAATCACTGCACGGCGCAAGCGATCATCGGCGTTGCACACCAGGCCCCGGCTAGTCGCCAGTTGCGCGGCGGCGAGGGTGTTCTGGTACTCGTTGAGGTCGCTGCTGTTCTGGCAGTACAGGTCGCCGATCTGGCTGATGGCCGACACGCCCAAGCCAATCAAGTCGCAATGACCATGGGTGGTGTAACCCTGGAAGTTGCGTTGCAGGGTTTGTTCTTCCTGGGCAATCGCCAGCTCATCGTCGGGCAGGGCAAAGTGATCCATGCCGATGTAGCGATAGCCGGCGGCGGTGAGCTGTTCGATGGTGCGCTCGAGCATTTCCAGTTTCTGCGCGGGCGCCGGCAGTTCATTGCCGTTGATCCGCCGCTGCGGCATGAAGCGCTCCGGCAGGTGCGCATAGTTGAACACCGAGAGCCGATCCGGTTGCAGGCTGATCACTTCCTCGACGGTGCGGGCGAAGTTTTCCGGCGTCTGCTTGGGCAAGCCGTAAATCAAGTCGATATTGATCGAGCGAAACTGCAGGGTGCGCGCGGCATCGATCACCGCGCGGGTTTCTTCCAGACTCTGCAGGCGATTGACCGCGCGCTGCACCGCCGGATCGAGATCCTGCAGGCCGATGCTGACCCGGTTGAAGCCGAGTTCGCGCAGCAGGCCCATGGTCGACCAGTCGGCTTCGCGCGGGTCGATCTCGATACCGTAGTCGCCGGAGTCGTCGTCCAGCAGATTGAAATGCTTGCGCAGGTGCGCCATCAACTGCCGCAGTTCGTCGTGGCTGAGAAAGGTCGGCGTGCCGCCGCCAAAGTGCAATTGCTCGACTTTTTGTGCCGGGTCGAGGTGGCAGGCGATCAACTGGATTTCCTGCTCCAGCCGCTGTAGATATGGCGCCGCGCGACCTCGGTCCTTGGTGATGACCTTGTTGCACGCGCAGTAGTAGCAAATGTTCGCGCAGAACGGCACATGCACGTACAGCGACAACGGGCGCAGGGCCTTGCGGCTGTCGCGCAGGGCATGAAACAGGTCGAAGGTACCGACCTGACCGTGAAATTGCACGGCCGTCGGATAAGAGGTGTAGCGCGGCCCCGCCAGGTCGTAGCGGCGGATCAGATCAGAGTCCCAACGAATGGCGTCGAGCATGCGGGCATTCCCCCGGATAGGCTGGCAGTGTGGCGAGTCTAGGGGAGGGCGCGCAGGGGCATCTTGATTTGCATCAACAGCATAAGATCAAAAGATCGCAGCCTGCGGCAGCTCCTACAGGGAAACGCATTCCAAAGGTAGGAGCTGCCGAAGGCTGCGATCTTTTGATCTTAATGGCCCATCAACCAATGCTGATGCGGCCCGGGCAATGTCCATATCCCGAACAGAATCACCAGCAAACCACCGGCCATGCGCACGCTGCGTTTGCGCAACAGCGCCGTAACCCGCTCAGCCGCAAGCCCTGTGGCGAGCAACACCGGCCAGGTGCCGAGGCCAAACGCAAGCATCAACAACGCACTGTCCAGCGCATTGCCCTGACTCGCCGACCACAACAGCGTGCTGTAAACCAGTCCGCACGGCAGCCAGCCCCACAACGCGCCAAGCAACAGCGCGCGAGGCAAACTCGACACCGGCAGCAAGCGATTGGCGACCGGCTGAATGTAGCGCCACAGCCCGCGGCCGAGGCTTTCAATGCGGGTCAGTCCGCTCCACCAACCGGCCAGATACAAACCCATGGCGATCAGCAACAACCCGGCCAATACACGCATGAACAATGCGCCTGGACTGTTCGCCACCGCCCATCCCGCCAGCCCGATCAGCAAGCCAGCCGTGGCATAACTGAGGATTCGGCCCAGGTTGTACGCCAGCAACAAGCGAAAACGCCGACTGCGCTGCTCCTTGGGGATCGCCAAAGTCAGCGCGCCCATCAAACCGCCGCACATGCCCAGGCAATGACCGCCACCGAGCAGGCCGAGGATCAATGCCGAGACCAGCAAGGGCGCCAGTTCAAGCATGAGGCGGGGCCTTGTCGTCCGGTTTGCTGGCGTTGACTTCGTCCACGGCGGCGGTGTGGTTCGGATCCTGATCATCGAACAGAATGCTGTGCGCAGGGCCGTCGAGGTCGTCGTACTGACCGCTGTCCACCGCCCAGAAAAAGATGTACACGGCGATGGCCACAATCAGCAGGGCGGCCGGGATCATCACGTAGAGAGCTGGCATCGGTACTCCAGGCGCCCGCACGGTTCAGGCCGGCAGCGGGCGGGTTTGTGATCGGGTGCTGGCGGGCGGCGGACTCGGCAGGCGAGTCAGGCGCAGGGCATTGAGCACCACGGTCAACGAACTGATCGACATGCCGACGGCGGCCCACACCGGCGTGATCCAGCCGAGGGCGGCGAACGGCAACATGAGGCCATTGTACAGCGCCGCCCACAGCAGGTTCTCGATGATTACCCGGCGGGTGCGCCGAGCCAGAGTGAACGCTTGAACCAAGGCGTCGAGACGGTTGGACAGCAGCACCGCATCGGCGCTGGTTTTCGCCAGATCGGTGGCCGAACCCATGGCGACACTGATGTCGGCTGCCGCGAGCACTGGTACATCGTTGACGCCGTCGCCGAGCATCAGCACTTTGCGACCTTCCTTGTGCAGTTGCTGCAGGACTTGCAGTTTGTCGTCCGGGCGCAAGCCGCCGCGAGCCTCATCAATGCCCAGTTCCGCCGCCACACTGGCGACCATCGGCGAGCTGTCACCGGATAACAACAGCGTACGCCAGCCGCGTGCCTTACAAGCAGCGAGCAAGGCGGGGGCGTCATCACGCAAGCGATCGTCGAGGACGAACCACGCCAGTGGCCCTTGAGTATCGCCGAGCAGCAACCATTGGCCGGCCTCGTCCGGCATCGACGGTGCCGTTGCGCCGCTGAGGGCGCAGACAAACTCGGCCTGGCCGATGCGCAAACGCTGTCCGCCCACCAAGCCTTCGAGGCCAAGCCCCGGCGTGCTGTGGACGTCTTCAGCGGCCAGCGGCGCACGGCCAAAGGCACGGGCAATCGGGTGTTCCGACCGGTTTTCCAGAGCGGCGGCGAGGCTCAGGCATTGATCACTGTCCTGCGCGCCGAGTGGGCGAATCGAACGCAGCATCAATCGGCCTTCGGTGAGGGTGCCGGTCTTGTCGAAGATCACCGTGTCGATCTGATTCAAGCCTTCCAGCACATGCCCGCGCGTCAGCAGCAAACCAAGTTTGTGCAAGGTACCGGTGGCAGCGGTGAGCGCGGTCGGCGTCGCCAGCGACAGGGCGCACGGGCAGGTGGCAACCAGCATGGCGAGGACAATCCAGAATGCTCGCGACGAATCCAGTTCCCACCACAACAGGCCAATGGCGGCTGCGGCGATCAGCGATAACAACAAAAACCATTGCGCGGCACGGTCGGCGATTTCTGCCAGTCGCGGTTTTTCCGCTTGAGCGCGGTCGAGCAGGCGGACAATGGCCGATAGGCGCGTGTCTTGGCCCAGCGCCTGAACTTCCACGGTGAGCGCGCCTTCAACGTTGAGCGTGCCAGCGGTGACCGCATCGCCCGGCATGCGCGGTTGCGGCAGGTATTCGCCGGTGAGCAGCGATTCGTCGATGCTCGACTGGCCGTCGATGATCTTGCCGTCCGCCGGCAGAATCGAGCCGGCCTGCACCAGAATCCGCTCGCCGAGGCGTAGCTCGCTGAGCAGGATGCGTTCGCTCTGGCCGTTGTTGTCCAGCCGTAGACACGAGGCCGGCAATAGATTCACAAGTTGCGCCGTCGCGGCAGCGGTGCGCTCACGGGCACGGCGTTCCAGATAGCGGCCGGCGAGCAGGAACAGCGCAAACATGCCGACCGCATCGAAATACAACTCGCCAACGCCGGTGATCGAAGTCCAGATCCCGGCAATGTAGGCGCTGCCGATCGCCAGTGACACCGAGACATCCATGGTCAGGTGGCGCGTGCGCAGATCGCGCATTGCGCCTTTGAAGAACGGCGCGCAGCTGTAGAACACGATCGGTGTGGTCAGGAACAGTGCGACCCAGCGCAGGATCGTGTGCAGCTCGGGGCTGAGGTCGATGTTGAATTCCGGCCAAGTGGCCATGGTCGCCATCATCGCCTGAAACCACAGCAGTCCAGCCACGCCGAGCTGGCGCAGAGCGAGGCGGTTTTCACTGGCCAGTTGTTCGCTGGCACGGTCGGCCTGATACGGGTGGGCGGCGTAACCGATGTGGCGCAGTTCGGCGAGGATCTGGCTCAGCGGTAATTGCGCGTCGGCCCAACTCACGTGCAAACGATGGTTGGACAGGTTCAGCCGCGCCTCGGCCACGGCGGGCAGCGTGCGCAGGTGTTTTTCGATCAGCCAGCCGCAAGCGGCGCAACTGATGCCTTCCATCAACAGGGTGGTTTCGGCCAGATCGCCTTCATGGCGAACGAAGGGTTGCTGCACATCGGCGCGGTCGTACAGGGCCAGCTCATCGACCAATTGCACCGGCAATGCTTCGGGGTTGGCCGAGGCTTCGCTGCGGTGTTGGTAGTAGCTTTCCAGACCACCGGCGACGATGGCTTCGGCCACAGCCTGACAGCCCGGACAGCAGAACTCGCGGGAATCCCCGAGTACGACGGCGGTGAAGCGGCTGCCGGAGGGGACGGGCAGGGCGCAGTGGTAGCAGGGGAGTGGGGTGGTCATGGCATCGTTGAGGGGTTAAACCCTTGCATTGGAGTTGTCCGCTTGCCCTCACCCCAGCCCTCTCCCGGAGGGAGAGGGCGCCGATCGGTGTGAGCCTGGATTTTCACTGTCATACACAAAACGTGCAAACGCTCCAGATCAGTTCCCTCTCCTGGGGGAGAGGGCTAGGGTGAGGGGGCTTTCGAAGTTGCTTATTTTTTCAGGTCTTCGGCGCCTTGCAGCGGCTCATCACCGAGCAGCAGATCCTTGTCATGGCTCACCAACTCTTCCTCGAACATGCGCCACACATGGTCATCCTGACTGCCGAGCAATTCGACAAAGCGACGACCCTCAACCTTGTCACCCAGTTGACCGATGTAGCGGCCCGTTTCAGTCTCGCTGCGAGTCAGGATAATCTTGCGATCCTTCTCGGGCTGCGTCGGCGAAATCAGGTTCAATTCCAGTGTCTTCGGCTGACTGTCACCGCTCAAACGCAGATCAACCTCACCAGTAACATCATCCAGACGCACCGCCGCACGCATCTTCAGATTCTGCGCCAACAGCTCACGGTCCAGCGAACGGTTGATGCCTTTGCCAGCCTCGTAATAGTTGTCGTTGACGAGGTTGTCCGGGTTGTTCACCGCAATGGTCACCATGGACAGGGTCAGGGTCACCGAGCAGGCCAGAATCCCGATGATGATCCATGGCCAGAGGTGCTTGTACCAGGGACTTGCGGCGTTTGCTGCGGGCATGTTCAGTTCTCTCAACGGATTTGTGGGCCGATGAATCGGCTCTTGGCTTCAACGTGGACGCTGTCATCATCGGCATCCTTGAGGAGGAATTTCACCTCGTTGGTGCTCGATGGCAGTTGTTCCGGCGCGCTCGACAACTCGACCGGCATGCTGACGATGTCGCCGGCCGCGACTTTGATCTCGCGCTTGCCTTGCAGGCGCAGATCCGGCAAACCGCTGGCTTCGAGCACGTAGGTGTGGTCGCGCTGATCCTTGTTCATGATCTTCAGGCTGTAGACGTTTTCGATTCGGCCTTCAGCGTTTTCGCGGTACAGCACGCGGTCCTTGCTGACGTCAAAACCGACCAGCGAACGCATGAAGAACGCGGTGACCAACAGGCTGATCATCGCCAGCAACACCACGGCATAACCGATCAGGCGTGGCCGCAGTTTATGGGTTTTCTGCCCAGACAGGTTGTGTTCAGTGGTGTAACTGATGAGCCCGCGCGGGTAATCCATTTTGTCCATGATGCTGTCGCAGGCATCGATGCACGCGGCGCAGCCGATGCACTCGATCTGCAGGCCGTCGCGGATGTCGATGCCGGTCGGGCAGACCTGAACACACATGGTGCAGTCGATGCAGTCACCAAGGCCCTGGGCTTTGTAATCAATACCTTTCTTGCGCGGGCCACGGCTTTCGCCACGACGTGGATCGTAGGAGACGATCAGCGTGTCCTTGTCGAACATCACGCTCTGAAAGCGCGCATACGGGCACATGTAAATACACACCTGCTCGCGCAACCAGCCGGCGTTGCCGTAGGTAGCGAGGGTGAAGAAACCGACCCAGAAATACGACCAGCCATCGGCTTGCCCTGTGAAGAACTCAAAGACCAGTTCGCGGATCGGCGAAAAGTAGCCGACAAAGGTCATGCCGGTGACGAAACCGATCAATAGCCACATCACGTGTTTGGCGGCTTTGCGCAGGAACTTGTTGGCGCTCATCGGCGCCTTGTCGAGCTTGATGCGCTGGTTGCGGTCGCCTTCGGTGACCTTCTCGCACCACATGAAAATCCACGTCCACACACTTTGCGGACAGGTATAACCGCACCAGACGCGCCCGGCATACACGGTGATGAAGAACAGGCCGAACGCGGCAATGATCAACAGGCCCGAGAGCAGGATGAAATCCTGCGGCCAGAACGTTGCGCCGAAGATGAAGAACTTGCGCTCCGGCAGATTCCACCATACGGCCTGGTGACCGCCCCAGTTCAGCCACACCGTGCCGAAATACAGCAGGAACAAGGCGGCGCCGCCCATCATCCGCAAGTTGCGGAACAGACCGGTGAAGGCACGGGTGTAGATTTTTTCTCTGGAGGCGTAAAGGTCAACGCTGTTGTTCGCGTTTTTGCTCGGTGGTGTGACGTCGTGTACCGGAATCTGATTGCTCATCATTGCATCCCACGGCAGTGGAAAAATGCCTCGGTCGATACGTGCCAACCAAGGTCAAAAAGGGGCGTTGCAGTGGCGCAATGATACGCCGGTCGCTCTGGGTCGAGGGTGCGACCTTTGGTCGCGTTGGGTAAAAAACCTGAATGGTGTAGCGAATGCAGTAAAGCCTGATGCAGGTCAATTGACTTATTGAGTATGGACGGTTTTGGCGTGGTGGCTAATCCGTTGTTGTCAGGGGTTCATCGGTACGACGCGCTTGCCACCGCAAGCCTTGGAAAAATCTGGGTCGACTTGAAGGGGGGCGAGCACTGACAGTGTCATCTTCAGGTTTCCAGTTGCAGAAGTTGCCGAGTGAGCACTTCAAAGTGCAACTTCAAACATGGCTTTTTGCATCAGGCGTTGTTGTAAGTTTTTTTTGTGCCTGAAACATATCTACTTGATTGTTCTGGTTCGGTGCTTTGAAGTTTTCTGTTTTTTCTAATAAGTTCTGTTTTCGCGAAAACTTGTTCGCGTGTAATTGATTAATTTAAATGGAATTTTAAGTATGACTTTCAATAAGTTTACAAGCGTTGTGCTGGGGGTTTGTTTATTGGCTTCGGTTGCCTGCGCTCAGGCGATGACCGGAACCCCGAAACACATGGTTTTTGCCTCGGATACTCAATATCCCTGGACCGACAAGACAGATAACCGTGATCCTGAATCCGACTCGGAATTCGAAGTTCGCTCCAAGTGGCTGGTCGACAGTCAGCTTGCGAGTATTGCTGATTTCAGAAATCAGCATGGTTCGCAAGCCCAGGTTCCACTGATGATCAATGGTGACATAACCGCTTTTGGTCATGGCTGGCAGCGGTCTTTTATGAAGGATATGTTGAACAAACACTTTAAGGGTGACTACTTGTACGGCCTGGGTAATCACGATTATGAAAATAATGTTGATGATTGTTTTACCAATAGCTGTGCGGCGGGAAGTATCGTCGAGTTCAAGGAACATCATGAAGGCAAGGTGGACAGCTTTGATTTGAAAGTCACCAGTGGATTTCTCAGCAAGACGTACTCCGGCAGTCTCGCGTATTCAAAAAATATCGGCGAAGTTCATATGGTTCAGCTCAATAACGAGCCGACTTATACCACCCGGATTGCTCATCCACTGAACCCGACGACATTTGAAATCAACGACGCGCTGGACTGGCTCGAGAAGGACCTCAGGCTGGCACGAGTTTCGGGTTACGCCATCATCATCAATATGCATAAACCGTTGAACCACAAAGGGACCCAGGCGCAACAAAAACGCTTCCACGACATGGTCAATAAATATCAAGTGACGGCGATCTTTGCCGGCCATTTACATAAGGATGGAGGTGATGCTTATTGGGAGGGTAGCGTACCCATCTACCTGAGCGGCAGTACGTCTCAGCAAACCTATCTGATTGCCAGTTTCACCGAGGACCGCAAGCAGTTGCAGGTCTATCTGGTGAAGAACAATCAGTGGCGCAATCGAACGCTGATCGATACGACGCCGGTGCATTCAATCTTTGCCAAGCGCCCATAAAAAAAGCCCCGCCAGTGATTAGGCGGGGCTTTGTACGATCAGTGATTGGCAGCGTTCCATGGATTGATCAGATGAACGCCGCTGAGTTGGAAATCGGCAACATTACGGGTGACCAGCGTCAGCCCATGAACAAGCGCGGTGGCGGCGATCAAAGCGTCGCATTCATTGCTGCGATCAGGCACGTGCAGCTGTGCGCATCGGCTAGCGACGGCGCTATCGACCGAGAGGATTCTTCCCGAGAATGCGGGTTTGACATGACGCTCGAGCCAGTTGCGCAGCATCCCTCCTTGTGGCGGGTCGCGGCGTTCGATACGCAGAATGCCGGTTTCCAGCTCCAGCACAGTGATGGCCGATAAATACAGGCTGGCCGGGGCAACGCTGTTTGCCCATGTCACCACTTGCCGGTCGGCTTGGGGTTTTCTCAGCTCGGAAACGACATTGGTATCGAGTAGAAACATCAGGACAGATCCACGCTGCGAGGGAGGATGACGGCGCGCTCGGGTTCGAATTCGATGTCAGGCGCATTCGGCATGACCAGCAGGTCGACGATGCTGGTCTGGCTACCGGTCAGTTTCTGGTACTCCTCGATGCTCAGCAGTACATGGGCAGGCTTGCCACGATCGGTAATGATGACCGGACCCAGATGCGCGGCTTTTTTGGCAGCACTGGTGTCCTGATTGAATTCGCGGCTGGAAATGGTCGTGATGGCCATCAAGTTCGGCCTCCGGTGATTCTGGTGTAGAAACGTTACTACGCTGAGGTTTTCCCGGCAATCGGAAAGGTGGGTTGCGGACGATCGGTTTATCACTGTCATAACGGCACCAGCCAGAGCGCCCCAGCCAACGGGCAGGGGCGCAGGATATCGGGCGAATATTCGCTGCGTTTTGCTGCTTTTTCAGAGCAATCGGCCGCCGCCGAGACCGTCCAGACCGCCACCGTTACCTGGATGGGCCATGGTGTCTGGCGATGTCGAGCGTGCGAGCGCAGCAGGTGTTTTTACCGGCGTTGCTTGATGGTCAGGGCAGGGCTGCAAACATTTTGGCAGTGTGTTTTCGTTATTTTTTGACATGTAGGCTTCATCCTTGAAGGTTGACCCGATGCTGCTCATCGGGGTGGGAAAAACCTACAGGGCAGCTTTCCTCAGGTCTATTGAGCAAACGTTACAAGTCATGAATGCCAGCATGAAAAAAGGCCCCGCCAATCAATATTGGCGGGGCCTTTTTTTGTTTCAAGCGATGACCCTATTCGGCGTTCGCTTCCGGTGCTTTTTCACCGTGAGACAGGCTGTAAACGTAAGCCGCCAGCAGGTGCACCTTGTCGTTGCCTTGCAGTTGTTCCTGCGCAGGCATCTGGCCCTGACGGCCGTAACGAATGGTCTGCTGCAGTTGCGCAAAGCTCGAACCGTAGATGAAAGCACCCGGGTGAGTCAGGTCAGGCGCGCCCATGGCGGGAGTGCCTTTGCCGGCCGGACCGTGGCACGCCACGCAGTTGGCGGCGAACAGTTTGCCGCCGTTGGCCGGATCAGCCTTGGTGCCTTCCGGCAGCTTGCGGCCATCCAGATTGGTCACGACAAAAGCTGCCACGTCGGCAACGCCTTGCTCGCCAATCACTTCAGCCCAGGCCGGCATCACCGCGTGGCGACCGCCCATGATAGTGGTCTTGATGGTTTCCGGCTCGCCGCCCCAGCGCCAGTCGGCGTCGGTCAGGTTAGGGAAACCGTAAGCGCCCTTGGCGTCGGAACCGTGGCACACCGAGCAGTTGGAGGCGAACAGGCGGCCACCCATTTTCAGTGCTTGTGGATCCTTGGCGACTTCTTCGATTGGCATCGCGGCGAACTTGGCGAAGATCGGACCGAATTTGGCGTCCGAGCGAGCCATTTCCTTTTCCCACTCGTGTACGCCGGTCCAGCCGGTCTGGCCGTTGGCGAACGCGGTCTGTTTGTCGTTATCAAGGTAGTTGTAGCCCGGCAGCAGGCCTTTCCAGTTGCCCAGGCCCGGGTACAGCACCAGGTAACCCAAGGCAAAAATGATGGTGCCGACAAACAGCATGAACCACCATTTCGGCAGTGGGTTGTCGTACTCCTCGATCCCGTCGAAGGAGTGCCCGACCGTCTCGTCCGTCTGTTCGCTGCGCTGGCCCTTGCGGGTCGACAGCAGCAGCCAGGTCAGGGCGAAGATCGTACCGAGACTGAGGACTGTGACGTACAGACTCCAGAATGTAGTCATTCTTTGTTACTCCTAGAAGCTTGCTCGACGTGCTTGATGGCTTCGGGATCATCCGCAAAAGGCAACAAGGTCGCGTCTTCAAACTCCGACTTGCGCTTGGGGCTGAACACCCACAACGCCAGACCGATGAAGGCCACCATCACGACAACGGTGCCCAGGCCACGAATCATCCCGATATCCATCTAATTCACCGTTTGCTTTTGATGATGGTGCCCAGGCCTTGCAGGTAGGCCACCAGCGCGTCCATTTCGGTTTTGCCCTTCACGGCATCCTTGGCACCGGCGATGTCTTCGTCGGTGTAAGGGACGCCGAGCGTGCGCAAGACTTCCATTTTTTTGGCCGTCTCTTTGCCGTCGAGCTTGTTTTCCACGAGGAACGGGTAAGCCGGCATTTTCGACTCAGGCACTACGTTGCGCGGGTTGTACAAGTGCGCACGTTGCCAGTCATCGGAGTAACGACCGCCGACACGGGCCAGGTCCGGACCGGTACGTTTGGAGCCCCACAGGAACGGGTGGTCCCAGACGCTTTCACCGGCAACCGAGTAGTGGCCGTAGCGTTCGGTTTCAGCACGGAACGGACGGATCATCTGCGAGTGGCAGCCGACACAACCGTTGGCGATGTAAACGTCGCGGCCTTCCAGCTCCAGTGCCGAACGCGGCTTCATGCCTTCGACCGGCTTGTTGGTGACGTCCTGGAAAAACAGCGGAACGATTTGGGTCAGGCCGCCAACGCTGACGGCGATGACCATGAAGAAGGCCAGCAGGCCAATATTCTTCTCGACAGCTTCATGCTTCATCAGTGAGCTCCAACGACAGCGATCTGGGCAGCGGCTTCGGCTTCAGCCGGGTTCGAGGCGCGCACGGTGCGCCAGACGTTGTAAGCCATCAGGAACATGCCGCTGGCGAAGAAAGCACCGCCCAAGGCACGCACGATGTAACCCGGGTGGCTGGCTTGCAGTGCTTCAACGAACGAGTAGGTGAGGGTGCCGTCGTCGTTGATTGCACGCCACATCAGGCCCTGAGTGATGCCGTTGACCCACATCGAAGCGATATACAACACAGTGCCGATGGTCGCGAGCCAGAAGTGCGCGTTGATCAAGCCGACACTGTGCATCTGCGCACGGCCGAACAGACGCGGGATCATGTGGTAGATCGCGCCGATCGAGATCATCGCCACCCAGCCGAGAGCGCCGGCGTGTACATGGCCGATGGTCCAGTCGGTGTAGTGCGAGAGCGAGTTGACGGTCTTGATCGCCATCATCGGACCTTCGAAGGTCGACATGCCGTAGAACGCCAGGGATACCACGAGGAAACGCAGGATCGGGTCGGTGCGCAGCTTATGCCAGGCACCCGACAGGGTCATCATGCCGTTGATCATGCCGCCCCAGCTTGGCGCCAGGAGGATGATCGACATCGCCATGCCTAGCGATTGTGCCCAATCCGGCAGTGCGGTGTAGTGCAAGTGGTGCGGGCCGGCCCAGATGTACAGGGTGATCAGTGCCCAGAAGTGCACGATCGACAGGCGATAAGAGTAGATCGGACGCTCGGCCTGTTTCGGCACGAAGTAATACATCATCCCGAGGAAACCGGTGGTGAGGAAGAAGCCCACCGCGTTGTGGCCGTACCACCACTGGATCATCGCGTCGGTCGCGCCCGAGTAGGCAGAGTAGGACTTGAACAGGTTCACCGGCAGCGACATGTGGTTGACGATGTGCAGCATCGCGGTCACGACGATGAAGGCACCGTAGAACCAGTTACCCACGTAGATGTGCTTGGTTTTGCGCTTGGTGATGGTGCCGAAGAACACCAGACCGTAAGTGACCCAGACAATGGCCAGCAAAATGGCGATCGGCCATTCCAGTTCCGCGTATTCCTTGGTGGTGGTGTAACCCAGCGGCAAGGTAATGATCGCGCCGACAATCACCGCTTGCCAGCCCCAGAAGGTGAAGGCCGCGAGGCTGTCGGAAATCAGTCGCGTCTGGCAGGTTCGCTGCACGACATAGTAGGAAGTGGCGAATAGTGCACAACCACCGAAGGCGAAAATCACCAGGTTTGTGTGCAACGGGCGCAGGCGTCCAAAGCTCGTCCACGGCAGACCGAAGTTCAACTCCGGCCAGACCAGTTGCGAGGCGATGAAGACACCGAGCCCCATGCCAAGGATCCCCCAGACCACCGTCATGATGGCGAACTGGCGGACTACCTTATAGTTATAAGCAGTCGGACTGATTGCTGTGCTCATTCTAAGGTTCCACGGTTTGGGTGTTTTATTAGGATTAAAATCGGCCGCAAGTATGCAGAGAGCAGGGGGTCATTGCAACGCGCCATGACCTGGGTCAATGCTTTCCAACGCTGATTCTGCGGCCTTTCCATGCGCCGCGTAAGGACAAAATCGGCCTCGGACAAAATGTCGCAGCGGACGAAAAAAGCGAGGGGTTCAGGTCGCTTGTAACGGGGTGTGTTCAAACGCTCGGTTCGGGTGACGGATGGCAAATGGCACGACAGCCGGTATCTACCGGCGTTTGCGGCCACATCAGTCAGCCGGTTCGCGGAACACAGCAGTCAGCGTTGACCTGGAACCGGCACAAGCCAGTCCGCATCGAGCAAGCGTAGACCCGAATCCGGGGAACCGAAAGGAGAGGGTGTGAAGGGGTGCGACAATGCGTCGCAAAGGGGCTGGATGCTGCCGCACCGAGAATGGTGCGGCAGATGTGTACGCAATACTTACTTTTTCTTGTCTTCAGTAATCAGTTTTTCTGTATTCAATACGTGCGACAGGCTGTACACATAAGCGGCCAGCAATTGCACTTTATCGTTACCCAGCAGTTCGTTCTGCGCCGGCATATGGCCCTGACGACCGTGGCGAATGGTCTGCTCGAGTTGAGTCAGGCTGGTGCCATAGATAAACCCGGCCGGGTGCGTCAGATTCGGCGCGCCCATGGCTTCAGTGCCGTGACCGGTTGCCCCATGACAGGCCACGCAAGTGGTGCTAAATGCCTGCTGCCCCGCTTGCAGATCAGCCTTGCTGTCGGCGGGCAGCGGCAGGCCGGCGAGTTCGTGACGCACATAGGCGGCCACGTTCTTCACCCCGGCTTCGCCCAAAACTTCGCCCCAGGCCGGCATCGCCGCCATCCGGCCACCCATGATGGTGGTTTTGATGGTGTCGGCGTCGCCGCCCCAGCGCCAGTCGCTGTCGGCAAGGTTAGGGAAACCGAACGCGCCTTTGGCATCGGAACCGTGGCACACCGAGCAATTGGAAGCGAACAAGCGGCCACCCATTTTCAGCGCCTGCGGGTCCTTCGCCACTTCTTCCAGCGGCATGGCGGCGAACTTGGCGAAGATCGGGCCGAACCTGGCGTCAGCCTTGTTCATCTCCTTTTCCCACTCGTGCACGCCGGTCCAGCCATCCTCGTAACCCGGCAGGATGCCTTTCCAGTTGCCCAGGCCCGGATAAAGGATCAAATAGCCCACGGAAAACACCAGGGTGCCGGCGAACAGCATGAACCACCACTGCGGCAGCGGGTTGTCGTACTCCTCGATGCCGTCGAAGCTGTGGCCCATGGTCTGGTCGACGCTGCCCTTGGTTTCGCCCCGGCGGGTGCCGATCAGCAGCCACGTCAGGCCGATCAGGCTGCCGATGGTCAGTACGCAGATCCACGTACTCCAGAAGGTGGTCATGGCCGGGTACTCCTTGGTTCAGGTGCTTGGGTTGTTTCAAATGCTGGGGTAGTTTCGGGTTGTGGCTCGTCGGCGAACGGCAGCAGACGTGCTTCAGCGAACTCCGGGGTGCGCTTGCGGTTGAACACCCACAAGGTCAAGCCGACGAACGCTACAAACACGACAACGGTGCCTAAACCACGGATCAGCCCTGCGCTCATTTCAAAGACCATCGTGCTCACCTCTTGCTCTTGATCGCAGTGCCGAGCACTTGCAGGTAAGAAACGAGGGCGTCCATTTCGGTCTTGCCCTTGAGGCTGGCCACCGCGCCGCTGATGTCGTCGTCGGTGTACGGCACGCCGAGGGTGCGCATGGTCTTGAGCTTGGTTTCGGTGTGGCTGCTGTCGACCGCTTGCGTGACCAGCCACGGGTAGGCCGGCATTTTCGATTCCGGTACGACGTTGCGCGGGTTGTACAAGTGCGCGCGGTGCCAGTCATCCGAGTAACGGGCGCCGACCCGGGCCAGATCCGGACCGGTACGTTTCGACCCCCACAGGAACGGGTGATCCCAAACGCTTTCGCCCGCTACCGAGTAGTGCCCGTAGCGTTCGGTTTCGGCGCGGAACGGCCGGATCATCTGCGAGTGGCAACCGACGCAGCCTTCGCGGATATAGATGTCGCGGCCTTCCAGTTGCAGCGCGGTGTAGGGTTTCATGCCTTCCACCGGTTTGTTGGTGACGTCCTGGAAGAACAGCGGGACGATCTGGGTCAGGCCGCCGATGCTCACGGCGAACACCATGAGCAACATCAACAGGCCGACGTTCTTTTCAATCGTTTCGTGTTTCATGGCGGACTCCTCAGGCCATCTGCGCGGCAGCAACGACGTCAGCAGGCTGCGAGGCCCGCACGGTGCGCCAGGTGTTGTAAGCCATCAGGAACATGCCGCTGAGGAAGATCGCCCCACCAATCAGCCGCACGACGAAGCCTGGGTGGCTGGCCACCAGGGTTTCGACGAAGGAGTAGGTCAGCGTGCCGTCCTCGTTGACTGCCCGCCACATCAGGCCCTGGGCGATGCCGTTGACCCACATCGACGCGATGTAGAGCACGGTGCCGATGGTTGCGAGCCAGAAGTGCGCGTTGATCAAACCGACGCTGTGCATCTGCGTTTTGCCGAAGATTTTCGGGATCATGTGGTACAGCGCGCCGATGGAAATCATCGCCACCCAACCGAGGGCGCCGGCGTGTACGTGGCCGATGGTCCAGTCGGTGTAGTGGGAGAGGGCGTTGACGGTTTTGATCGCCATCATCGGACCTTCGAAAGTCGACATGCCGTAGAACGCCAGCGAGACCACAAGGAAGCGCAGGATCGGGTCGCTGCGCAACTTATGCCAGGCGCCCGAGAGGGTCATCATGCCGTTGATCATGCCGCCCCAGCTCGGCGCCAGCAGAATCAGCGACATCACCATCCCCAGCGACTGCGCCCAGTCCGGCAGCGCGGTGTAGTGCAAGTGGTGCGGGCCGGCCCAGATGTACAGGGTGATGAGTGCCCAGAAGTGCACGATCGACAGGCGATACGAATACACCGGACGCTCGGCCTGTTTCGGCACGAAGTAGTACATCATCCCGAGGAAACCGGCGGTGAGGAAAAAGCCTACGGCGTTGTGGCCGTACCACCATTGCACCATCGCGTCGGTTGCACCGGCGTACACCGAGTACGACTTGGTGAAACTCACCGGCAACTCAAGGTTGTTGACGATGTGCAGAATCGCCACGGTGATGATGAACGCGCCGAAGAACCAGTTGCCCACATAGATGTGCTTGGTCTTGCGCTGCATGATCGTGCCGAAGAACACGATGGCGTAGGCGACCCAGACGATGGTAATCAGGATGTCGATCGGCCATTCCAGCTCGGCGTATTCCTTGGAACTGGTGTAACCCAGCGGCAAGCTGATCGCCGCCAACAGGATCACCAACTGCCAGCCCCAGAAGCAGAACGCGGCGATTTTTGGTGCAAACAATTGGGTCTGGCAGGTGCGTTGCACCGAGTAAAACGAACTGGCGAACAGCGCACAGCCACCGAAGGCGAAGATCACCGCGTTGGTGTGCAGCGGGCGCAGACGGCCGAAACTGGTCCAGGGCAAATTGAAGTTGAGTTCGGGCCAGACCAATTGGGCCGCGAGAAAAACCCCGAGCCCCATGCCGACGATGCCCCACACCACCGTCATAATGGCGAATTGGCGGACCACCTTGTAGTTGTAGGCGGTACTGATAGAAGTGTTCATGGTTCCCCATCCACGGTTCAGCCGAAGTGAGCGCGCGCAAAAGACGCGGCGAATCCTTCGTCTGGAGTTATAGGCAGACTAAAAGCGAGGCAAGCATGGACAAACAGCACAAGGCCAGTATTGACGGGGATCAATGGGCGCAGTGCGTGCGTGATCATGGGTGGCTTTGGGATGCCGCCAGTGGTAAGGCTGCGGCGACGTTGATCCTTGCTCACGGTGCTGGTGCGCCGATGGACCGTGACTGGATGAATGACATGGCTGGGCGCCTTGCTGCACTGGGTGTGAACGTGTTGCGGTTTGAGTTTCCGTATATGGCGCAGCGGCGGGTGGATGGGGTTAAACGGCCGCCGAATCCTGCTGGGAAATTGCAGGAATGCTGGCGTGAGGTGTATGCCGAGGTGCGGCGTCATGTCGCTGGGGTTTTGGCCGTTGGCGGGAAGTCTATGGGTGGGCGGATGGCGAGTCTGCTTGCTGATGAGTTGGGGGCTGACGCGTTGGTGTGTCTGGGGTATCCGTTTTATGCGGTGGGGAAGCCGGAGAAACCGCGGGTTGAGCATTTGGCTTCTTTGCAGACTCGGACGTTGATTGTGCAGGGGGAGCGGGATGCGTTGGGCAATCGTGAGGCTGTCGAGGCTTACACTTTGTCACCGAGTATTGAGGTGGCGTGGCTAGTGACCGGGGATCATGACCTCAAGCCATTAAAGGTTTCCGGGTTTACCCATGAACAGCATTTGGCTGCCGCTGCGCAGAAAGTATCCGAATTTCTCAAGGGTTAACCGAGATCCCGAACCGCATAAAGATCGGCTCCCTTTCCCCCTCGCCCCCTTGGGGGAGAGGGCTGGGGTGAGGGGGTAGATCTTGAACGCGACACATTTTTCAATCTGAGTACATATCCATTGCTGCGGTAACGGCCACTTAGGGTTCCGCCCTTACGGCGGGTCACTTTTTACAAACGCCTAAAAAGTAACCAAAAACGCTTGCTCCTACGTCCGGCCCGCTCGCTAAAGCTCGGGGTTCCTTCGCTGCGGGATCGATCCGGGCGCAGCGCCTACGGTTTGCTTCGCTGCACCTCCTCTCGCTGTGTTTGGCTGCGCCAAACGGTCGCTGCGCTCCCACGCCCGGATCAATCCCTCCACTCAGCCTTCCGACGTCGCCCGTGGATCAAGATCAAGAGCAGGCGAGCTGACACTCGGCCTATTGAGTGGTTAAGGGCCAAGCGGTGTTCGGCTATTAATTTGTGTTGTGACTGCCCCTCACCCCAGCCCTCTCCCGAGGGAGAGGGAGCCGATTTGTGAGCTTTTCAAAGCCTGAGTTCAACGCGCTATTGCACGTCGGCGTACCTCTCCCAAACACCGCGATCAGTCCCCTCTCCCTCTGGGAGAGGGCTAGGGTGAGGGGCTTTTGATCTGTTTCAGAATCTGAACTCGACTCGGTATTTCACGTCGGCGTACCTTGCCCAAACGCCTCGGTCAGTCACCTCTCTCTCTGGGAAGGAGAAGAGCCGATTTGTGTGCTTTTCAGTGCTTGAGTTCAACGCGGTATTGCACGTCGGTATACCTTGCCCAAACACCTCGGTTCAGTCCCCTCTCCCTCTGGGAGAGGGTTAGGGTGAGGGGCGATTTCGCTGACACGATAAAAAACTGGAAGCGCTCTCTGTCCAGCATTTCCTGTGCGTAAACATGATTCCGTGAGCGCGTTTAAAGTACACGAACCGTTACGCCATCGGGCCTACAACACCTTGCGCCGTTACCTACGCGTACGCCAGAATCCGCCGGCTTACGCGGCTATAGGCCGGGCTATATCGTTTGCCTGTCACTGCAAATCAGTGATCGGGTTTGGTAGCCCGCTTTAAATTGTCGTTGTTGCGACACCGTCGATGCTGTCTCCTTTTTTGAGATATGGCTTTGTATGGTGGGCATGCGTGGGGCTCCTCTGTGAGCGCCGGGTTACCCAATTTGACCGGTCTACCAACCCGCGCATGGCCGCCACCCGCCGTTTGGTAGCGAGGGTGATGGCTCCCTTTTTTCAAATTGGAGCTTTATCTATGTTCAAAATCACACCAAACCCACCAGTCACCGACCCAGTCCCCCACGACCCCTCACTTGATCCGCAAAAGGTCAAAGAAGCGACTGATCGCGCCCTCGACTACTACCTCCGCCCCGAAGCCCTGGGGGCTCCACCAAGCTCGCCAAAATTTCGCCCCGTCTATCTCGTCGACCCCACGCTGGATGACGAAACCCTGCTGGTCGAGGCTAGCGAGTCGCTTTCATACGCCCATGCCATGGCCGGTAACATCGCCAACTCAATCGGCGGCCCGGAGCGCAAACCGCTGCTGGCGCTGCAACAGGTGATCATGCTCAACGAACTGTTGGTCAATCGACTGCTGGATAAGCTGAAGTTGCCTCAGTAGTTTCGCTGGCTGTTATGGCTTCATCGCGAGCAAGCTCGCTCCCAAATTGAATCTGCGGTGATCACTGATTGAGTGCCCGACAACGATCCCCTGTAGGAGTGAGCCTGCTCGCGATGGCGGCCTGCCAAGCACCATCGATTTCAAACAGGCAATAAAAAACCGGAAGCTTTCGCCGTCCGGGCTTTCAGAATTAAAAGATCGCAGCCTGCGGCAGCTCCTACACAATGGCTTTTTAGGAGCTGTGGCAGGCTGCGATTTTTTTGATTTACTTTGTAATGGGTAGCCTGCCAGTGATCACAAATTTATCGAGCACTTTCTGCCCATCACGGGCGGCTTGTCGAACATCAAGGAATGTCAGTTCATCACGAACTTTCTGTTTTGCGGGTTTTCGAGCAGGGGTTGTATTCATGCTTGCCGGTCTGCGTGATTGAGTAGCGACCGGCAAACGATAGAACCTGGCCTCAACGAGCACCAGTCGGCGCATTCTGGGTGAGTTGTAGGCAGTGTCTGCATTGCTTGAGTGAGATCGTCGTCGGCAGAGAAGGCCTCTTCGTGAGCAGGCTCGCTCCTACAGGGGATTGTCGTCGGACACAAAACTGTGGTCCCAAGCAGTTCCAATGTGGGAGCGAGCTTGCTCGCGAAAGCGGTCTGCCACCATCACTTTCAGACAAGCAACAAAAAACCCGGAAGCTCTCGCTCTCCGGGTTTTTTGTTATCGCCAGTTCAATCAGCGGTTAAACCGCTCCACCAACGAGTACTGCGTATTCGCCGTCTTCGTCAGCTCTTCACTCAGCAACGCCGAGTTATGCGCCTGTTCCGAGGTCTGATCCGCCAGTTCCGAAATATTGCTGATGTTGCGGCTGATCTCCTCAGCCACCGCACTTTGCTCTTCGGTCGCGGCTGCAATCTGCGTGGTCATGTCGGTGATGTTGGCCACCGCTTCACTGATCCCGACCAGCGCCTGATCCGCTTCCAGCACCCGCGCTACACCTTCTTCAGCCTGACGATGCCCGGCTTCCATGGTTTGCACAGCACTCGAAGCTGTCTGTTGCAGCTTGGCGATCAGAGCGTGAATCTGCCCGGTCGATTCGCTGGTGCGTTGCGCCAGTTGGCGTACTTCGTCAGCCACCACAGCAAAACCACGGCCCATTTCACCGGCACGCGCGGCTTCGATCGCAGCGTTCAGAGCGAGCAAGTTGGTCTGGTCGGCGATGCCTTTGATCACATCAACCACGCCGCCGATTTCGTCGCTGTCCTTGGCCAGTTGGGTCACGGTCAGACCGGTTTCCCCAACCACCACGGACAAACGCTGAATGGCTTCGCGGGTTTCGCCGGCGATGTCACGACCGCGACCGGTCAGGCGATTGGCTTCCTGAGTGGCGTCGGCGGTGCGCTGCACGTGGCTCGCCACTTCCTGAGTGGTCGCGGCCATCTGGTTGACGGCGGTGGCGACTTGTTCAGTTTCCACGCGTTGACGTTCCAGGCCGGTCGAGCTGCTGTGTGCCAGTCGGTCGGATTGCTTGGCCTGATCGGTCAGGTGTTCGGCCGTGTCCTGCAGACGGGTCAGGCAGGTTTTCAGGCGTGCTTCCTGGCTGAGGATCGACATTTCCAGACGCGCCTGGGCGCCACGGCTGTCGGTGTACATCTGCGCGATCAGCGGGTCGGAGGTGGTCTGTTCGGCCAGACGCAGCAGGCGCTTGAGCCCGCGTTGCTGCCATTGCAGGCCCATCAGGCCCAGTGGCACCGACAGACCGGCGGCGAGGGCGAAGCCCCACTGCGAGTTCAGGGTCGCGCCGATCACGAAGCTCAACTGGCTGACCAGAATGAACGGAAGCCAGTCTTGCAGCACCGGCAGCCATTTGTCGCTGGAAGGGATCGCCGACTTGCCTTGGTTGATGCGTTGGTAGAGCGCTTCGGCGCGGCGGATCTGTTCGGCGGTGGGTTTGATCCGCACCGACTCGTAACCGACCACCTGATTGCCGTCGAACACCGGTGTTACGTAGGCGTTAACCCAGTAATGGTCACCGGTCTTGCAGCGATTCTTGACAATGCCCATCCATGGCAAGCCTTGTTTCAATGTGCCCCACATGTGCGAAAACACCGCCGCCGGGACGTCTGGGTGACGGACCAGGTTGTGCGGTGCACGGATCAGCTCTTCACGCGAAAACCCGCTGATCTCGACGAAAGCGTCGTTGCAGTAGGTGATCACGCCCTTGGCGTCGGTTGTGGAAATCAACCGCTGCTGAGCCGGGAAAGTCCGTTCGCGTTGTGTAATGGGCTGGTTGTTACGCATGGTTTTTCAATCCGCAAGGCTTTGAAAGGTTGTCGGCGGTGACAGCTTTTTATTGAAATTTTTTTTCAATAATCAGTACGGCGTCGCAAAACGGCGCTTGCTTCAGCCGGCGAGCATCGGATAGGTGAACAAACCGAAATGCAGCAGGTTCAGGCCGAAATGCGTGGCGATTGCCGCGCCGAGCCCGCCAAAACGGTAGGCCAGACCATAGCCGACACCCGCCAGACCCGCCAGCAACACCCAGGTCCAGCCCGCGCCGGCATGCACCAGACCAAACAGCAGCGAGGCCAGCAGCAGGGCGAGGTTTTCACCGTAAGGCAGATGTTTGAAACGCTGGCTGAGGCCGCCCTGTATATAGCCGCGAAACAGCGCTTCTTCGACCAAGGTCACCAGCAGTAGGTTGTTCAGCACCCACAACCATGCCTGATCCGGCCACTTCGGCGCCCAGGCGATCACGCCCAGCAACAGTGCGCCGCCGAGAGCCAGAATCGCACTGAGAGTCAGGGCGAGGGCGGTGGCGTACACGCTCAGACGCAATGAACGGCGCCCGACAATCCACGGGCACACCAGCAGCAGCCAGAAACCAATCAGCGGTTTATCAAGATTCAGGTACATCGCGAACGGCACGGCGTTGTCTGTGAAGCGTTGCGGATCAATGGCGCGACCGTTGGCGAAGCCCGGCAGCCAGTGCAGTGCCAACGCCAAGGCGAGCACGATGAACAGGCCATGGCCGAGAAAACGTGCGACCGGAACCTGTTGCTGGCGAACGGCAAAACCGGCGAACGCCAGCAGCCCCACGGAAATCAAAGCGAGCCAGCCGAGGTGGCCGTAGCTCAGCGCCCATCCATAACCGAGGCTGAGAAGCGCCAGATAGAGCCATGGCAAAGCCTTCATCGAAAGTCCCTGTGCAGAATGTGTGGAGGGGCTTTCTACACGGGTGGGGGCGTGGGGACAAGTGAAGGTGTGGCGGTGATCGGGGACAACCAAAATATCCTTGGTAACCCGATCAACTGTAGGAGTGAGCCTGCTCGCGATTGCGGTGTGTCATTCAACGCAGATGTTGGCGGACCCACCGCAATCGCGAGCAGGCTCACTCCTACAGGGTTTTGTATTTGGCTGACGAATCAGTGCAGATTGAGTTTCGCGGCAGCACGCTCGGTGATTTCCGTGCGCAACTTCAGTGATGGCGCCGCACGCAAACGTGCCTCATCGACAATCGCACCCGGCGCAGTCTCCGGGCTGCCCGCGTTGAACGGCGGCGCTGGGGCATATTCCAATTGCAACTGAATCAGTTGCGCCGTGTCGGCCCCCACCAACTCTTCAGCCAACACCAAGGCAAAATCGATCCCCGCTGTAATTCCGCCACCCGTAAACAGATTGCCGTCACGCACCACCCGATCCTTCACCGCAATCGCCCCCAATGTCGGCAGCAAATCGTGATACGCCCAATGCGTGGTCGCGCGTTTGCCTTGCAGCAGGCCTGCTGCGCCGAGGACCAGCGAGCCGGTGCACACTGAGGTCACATATTTCGCCTGAAGGGCCTGGCGTTTGATGAAGTCCAGCGTCTGCGCGTCTTCCATCAACGGCCCGACACCGCCGCCGCCGGGAATGCAGATCACATCCAGACACGGGCAATCCTCGAACGTGATGGTCGGTTTCAATAGCAGACCGGTGCTGGCGGTCACCGGCATCAGATCCTTCCAGATCAGATGCACCTGCACGCCCGGCAACGAGGCGAGCACGTCGTACGGCCCGGTCAGGTCGAGTTGCTGAACCTGTGGAAACAACAGAAAACCGATCTGCAGCGTCATCGTTCTTGCTCCATGAAAAAGGGGTGGACGGCTTCACTGTAGGCGCGTAGGTTCTGGCGCATACGCCAATAACCCCACGAATTACGCCAAATGCCCAAAGCCATCCACGTACTCGCGTTTGCCAACATGCAGATCCTCGATGTCACCGGGCCGTTGCAGGTGTTCGCCTCGGCCAACGACATCGCCCGTCAGCGCGGCTTGCCGATGCCTTATGCACCGAGTGTGATTGCCAGCGGCGGCGGGGCGGTGATGTCATCGGCGGGTTTGGCGGTGTTGGCTGAGCCGTTGCCCGAAGCGCCCAGCGACACGTTGATCATTGCCGGTGGCTGGGGCATTTATCCCGCCGCCGAAGATGTGCCGCTGGTGGATTGGGTGCGCCAACATGCCGGCAAATGTCGACGCGTGGCCTCCGTGTGTACAGGGGCATTTCTGTTGGCCGCCAGTGGCTGGCTTGATGGCCGCAGAGTGGTCACCCACTGGACCCGCTGCGAACAACTGGCGCAGCAGCACCCGAAACTGCAAGTCGAAGCCAATCCGATTTTCATCAATGACGGCCCGGTGTGGACCTCGGCAGGTGTCACTGCCGGCATCGATCTGGCGCTAGCGATGGTGGAAGAGGACTTGGGCAGCGACATCGCATTGGACGTCGCCCGGCATCTTGTGGTGTTTCTCAAACGTCCGGGCGGACAGTCGCAGTTCAGCGTGACCCTGTCGTTGCAGAATCAGGGCAATCGTTTTGATGAGTTGCACGCGTGGATCGCCGAAAACCTCACCTGCGATCTCGGCATCCCGGCGCTGGCCGAGCAGGCTGGCATGAGCGAACGCAGTTTCGTCCGCCATTACCGCGCCGACACCGGCCAGACCCCGGCGCGGGCGATTGAACTGATCCGCGTCGAAACGGCGCGGCGCTTGCTCAGTGATACTGGTCTGCCGGTCAAACGCATCGCGGCCAATTGCGGGTTTGGCAGTGAAGAGACATTGCGACGAAGTTTTCTGCGCGCGATCGGGGTGACGCCTCAGGCGTATCGGGAGCGGTTTTCGGTTAGCGCTGCAGCAGAACTGGTGATGCCTTGAGCATTTCCGGTGGGGCTTTCTCCGGTTCAGATAGACTGCGCAGCTTATTCTGCCAACCGACTTCAAGGACGATGCATGTCACTCAAATCGCTGCTTGCTCTGCTGGTATTCGTCGGGATGCTGGCCGGTTGCGCTTCGCCGCCCCCGTCACTGCCGGATACCCCGCAACGCCGTGAACTGATGGAGCGCATGTTTGCCAAGTCGACGATCATGCTGTCATTCAAGGAACTCGAAGCACGAGCTGCCGCCGAGCCGGGCGAACGAAAGCGCCAAGTCTCTGCAGATGAGGCAGTGGCCAGCCATAAGAAACAAATGAATGTCGACCTGCCAGCCGCGTACTGGCAGCAGCGCCGCGCAAACCTCGCGCAACTGATCGATGCCAGAGCCAAGGGCGAAGCCATCGGCCTGACGGCTTATAAAGAAAAGTACTTCGAGCAGTTGTCCGAGGCTCCGACGCCCATGCTAGCGGCTCTGGCCGATGCACCGCGAATGGACGCGCTGCCAGAGTTTGCGCTGGTGCTGCCCAATGATCATCAACTCAGTTACTTCTACTTGATGACCGTCGCGGATGAGACGTTCTGGGAAATTGAGCAGTTTTACCAGCACATGGCCGATCTGGATGCCCAGTACGGCGTATGCGCGCTGTACCCGGATTGCTACCGCCCGGACTTCCGCACGGCTAAGCCTCGGCTTCCGCCACCTGATTGAAATACTTCGTCCGATCCGGCGTAAACGTCACCCGCATCTTCGTCCGCGAGCAGGTCAGCGAACGCTCTTCACTCAAATCGATATCCAGATCCTCGCCGCGCAAGCCTTGCCATTGCGCCAGATACTTCAGCGAGCCATATTTTTCGTTTTTCTTCAGGCTACGGCTCACGCCACCCTTCCAGCCGAGCACTGGCAGTTCGCCGGCGAGACATTTTTGCGCGAGGTCGGGGAAGCGGTTGGCGCGTTGGCGGCCGATTTCCCAGCATTTGATCAGGCCTTTGTCCGCGGCTTCCCAGAGTTGGGTGCGGGTCAGGCCGCTGCGAAGAGGCGTGTCGATGGTGCGCTGGACGTGCTGGGACATTCTGGTTCCTTGAATTCGGGTTTTATTGGACAGCTCCGCTGTGCCCGTTGCGGTGGATGGTAGGGGCGGATGTAACGGCTGGCAACAAGGTATTTCGGGGTGTAAGTGCAAGTTACGAGGGTGGCTTTGCGTGGCTTTTGTGAGTTTTTTGCAGGCATTGATTTACACAAAGTGTCGCCGCAGGTAACCGGTGCAGGGGGCAGCGCCGAAATTCGGCGCTGGGTGATGTGTGTGGCGTGTAGTCCGGCTTCCCACAAAAGGCGTTTAAAGTACGATTTATCTGACAGACGCTGACGAAGAACGGGACGACCTCAAGGCTGCCACTCACTCTTTTCCCCGCTCAAGCGTCGATCCAGAAAGCTCGCCGCACTGATCAACGCCAGATGTGTCAACGCCTGTGGCGTATTGCCAAGGTGCCGGCCATGGCTGTCGAATTCTTCGGCATACAACCCGAGCGGGTTGGCATAGCGCAGCAATTGCTCAAACTCCAGATGTGCTTTTTCAACCTGCCCCGCGCGAGCCAGGCATTCGACATACCAGAACGAGCACGCAGCAAAAGCGCCTTCGGTGCCGGCCAGGCCATCGATATTGCTGTCGTCGTTGCGATAGCGATACACCATGCCGTCGCGCACCAGATGTTTTTCAATCGCCTCAAGCGTCGACAGCCAGCGCGGATCCTTGGCGCTGACGAAGCGCACCAACGGCATCAGCAGCATCGAGCCGTCCAGCGCCGTGCCACCCTTGTACTGAACGAAATGCCCGCGCTTTTCATCCCAGAAGTTGTCCCAGATATCCGCGTAGATCGCCTGCCGGGTCTGATCCCATTGCGCGAATGGCGCCGGCAGCGAGCGTTTCGAGGCCAAACGAATAGCCCGGTCCAGCGCTACCCAGCACATCAAACGCGAGTGCAGAAAGTGGTGCTGCTCACCGCGCATCTCCCAAATGCCAACGTCTTTGGTCTGCCACGTCTCACAGACTTGATCGACGACTTCGCGCACGTGTTTCCAGCCCTCGTGGGAAATTGCATCGCCGTATTTGTTGACCAGATACACCGCGTCCATCAGCTCGCCGAAGATATCCAGTTGAATCTGATCGTAAGCGCCGTTGCCGATGCGCACCGGTTGCGCGCCGCCGTGACCGGACAGGTGCGAAAGCTCGGTTTCCGGCAATTCCTGTCGTCCGTCGATGGCGTACAGAATGTTCAACTTCATCGGCTTGCCGCAGCAATCGCTGACCCGTCCGCGCAGCCAGCCCATATAGGCGTTGGCTTCGCCGACAAAGCCCAGGCGCATGAACGCGTACACCGTGAATGACGCGTCGCGGATCCACGTGTAGCGATAATCCCAGTTGCGTTCGCCGCCGGGCGTTTCCGGAAGACCGAAAGTGGCGGCAGCGAGAATGGCTCCGTGTTTGCGCGACGTCAGCAGTTTCAACGCAAGGGCCGAGCGGTTGACCATTTCGCGCCAGCGTCCGCGGTAAATCGACTGTCCGATCCAGTCGCGCCAGAACTTCAGCGTGCGTTCCATGCACAAGTGTCCGGCGCCTTCGGCGAATCGAGGATCATCGGTGGCACCGAGCATGAACGCCGCCGTTTCATCTTGCTTGAGCGTGAATTGCGCCACCGCTGCTTGCGCATCGATCCGCAGCGGCTGGTCCGAAGCCAGGCGCAGTGATGGTTGGCCAGCAGCGCTGAACGTCACGTCTTGTTGATCCATCTCTGCTCGGGTGTCGGCTCGGGCGTAATCGTGGCGCACGGCGCAGCGCATCGTGAAAGTCGCCGAGCCACTTACTACGCGAACCCGCCGCATTAACAGCGGCAGGGCATCGTCACTGTCTCCGATAGGCAACAGGTCGGTGATTTCTACCACCGCACGCTCACTCAGCCAGCGGGTTTGCAGCACATTGGTGTCGGGCAGGTAAATCTGCTCGCGGCGCGCATCGGGCAAGTCCGGCGCCAACTGAAAAATCCCCGCGTCGGGGCTGTCCAGCAACGAACAGAAAATCGACGGGCTGTCGAACTCCGGCCAGCAGAAGAAATCCACGCTACCGCGATCATTGATCAGCGCTGCACTGCGCATGTCACCGATGATGCCGTGGGCATCGATCGGACTTTGTCGTTCCAGGTGATGCTCAGCCATTGCCGCGAAACTCCGGATAGAGGCTCATGCCGCCGTCGATGAACAGGGTGGTGCCGACGATGTAATCGGAGGCATCCGAGGCGAGAAAGACCACGGCGTTGGCGATGTCTTCCGCGTCGCCGATACGGCCGTAGGGGATCAGCTCCAGCAGCTTGTCGCCGGCAGCGCCTTCGGTCGCGTCTTTGTTGATTGCCGTGCGAATCGCCCCCGGCGCGATGCCGTTAATGCGAATGCGTTGATGGCTGACTTCCTGCGCGAGGGTCTGCATCAATTGATCGACGCCACCCTTGGACGCGGCGTAATTGACGTGCCCGGCCCAGGGAATGCGTTGGTGCACTGAACTCATGTGAATGATTTTGCCGGCGGCGCTGGACACGCCTTCGCGAATGCCCTGGCGATTGAAGATGCGCAGGGCGGCGCGGGCACAGAGAAACTGTCCGGTGAGATTGACGCCGATGACCGCGTTCCAGTCGTCGAGGGTCATGTCCACGGCGGCGGCGTCTTTTTGCATCCCGGAATTGGCGATCAGAATATCCAGTGAGCCGAAGGCGTCGAGGGTTTCGGCGAACAGTCGCTCAACGTCGTCTTCCTTCGAGACGTCGGCGCCGATGGCCAGCGCCTGGCCGCCGTCGGCAATGATCTGCCGGGCCAGTGCTTCGGCCGGTTCTGCCTGGCGGTTGTAGTTGATGACCACCGCCGCGCCGGCAGCGGCGAGGGCTTTGGCGGCAGCGTGGCCGATGCCGGAGCTGGCGCCGGTGATCAGGGCTGTTTGTCCGGCGAGGGAAATGTGCATGCAAAGTCGCACCTTGGGTCAGTGGGCTTATTTAGCTGACTGACGTGCGGCGGCGAGAGTTCATCTCGCGATCATGAAAAGATCGACAGCTTCAGACCCGATAGCGCCCACTTGTGCGATGCCATTCGACATTGCCGGCCAGCCAGCTCTTGATTCCGCACAGGTAACGTTTGAGCGGCGCTGATGCGTTCGGCAGTACGGACTGTTCTGCGGCTTCGTACAAATGCATGATTTCTTCGTGAATGGCGGCACTTTGCGCCATGGCTTGTTCGGGCGAGCATTGCTGTTCACGGGTCAACAGCAAAGGCAGGTTGAAATCACCGATCCCGGCCTGCTGTTCTTTCAGCGCCGAAAAAAGATCATTGGCAATGATCGTCGCGCTGGCGGCCAGAGCCGTGACGCGTCGCACATCCGGTGCGCTATACACATTCGCGGGGAGTTCGTAGCCCCCGATGATGTCGATCAACGACAGGCACGGCAGGAAACTGTTGACCTGACGGTGGGCCAGATATTCCCAAAGCGCGGGCGTGAGACCTTCGGTGCGCCAGGCCGCTTCGGCGCTCATGGTCACGAACATGGCGATGATTTCATGGCGTACGCGTGCGACCTGTGCCGGTGTTGCGAGGGCCTCCACCCGCGCCAGATAGCCGCGCAGAGCGACCAATACCGGATCGCTGCTCAATGCCTGCTCAAGACCGGGCCGGAACCGTTCGCTCAAGTACACCGGTTCCAGCGCCGCCAGCGCCACGGACAGGCGCGGGCCGACCATTTTCGGTTCAGATCCCGTTCTCTCATCATCACAGTAGTAATCATCGACAGCGAAGAGGGCGGCAAAACATTGCGCCGCCAGCAACAGCCGAGCCGGATCATCGGTGTCGGTATGACACAGCATGGCGAAGCGGCCGAAGCCCATGGCGCGCACTTTTGCATGGTGTCCTGGAAAAATTCCGACCTGCTCAATCCACGGCATGAGGCGATCATCCACTTCTGCCGCCAGAGAGAGGTCGACTCTAAAGGGCGCAAGTCCATAAAGCTGCGGGACGGTCCAGGGCGATTTCATCGACGATTCCTTCGCGGTTGAGCGCAGGGTCATCAGAGCCCTATTGGCCAAAAAAGGCACCTGTCAGACCTGACAGGTCTGTGCGTTTTGCGACGGATGGTCAACGTCGATCCAGCATCCAACGGAGATTTCCATCGGTCTGGTCAGTTGACACCGGCAGGCTCGCCGGGGCGGCTGAGTCATCTGTTTATCAAAAGGCCCTTGGACTTCACTCCTTCACATTCCACCAACAATTGCGCGCTTCCCCGCCACCCGACCCTATGGCAACTTGGCGGCCCTTGATGAGGCTGCAGTCCATGGCAAACCCTTACCGCGAATTATTCAACGCCCCCGGTGCACGAAATTTTGTGCTGGCCGGGATGATCGCGCGCATGCCGATCTCCATGACCGGTATCGGTGTGATCACCATGCTCTCGCAGTTGAAGGGCGGCTATGCGTTGGCCGGTGCGGTGGCGGCGATGTTTGCCTTGGCCACCGCGTTTTGCGCGCCACAGGTGTCGCGTCTGGTTGACCGTTATGGCCAGCGAAAAATTCTCCCGGTATCGGCGTTGATCGGCGGCGGAGCGCTGCTGATGCTGCTGCTCTGCACCCGCTTGCAGGCACCGACCTGGACGCTGTTCATCTTCGCCGCGCTGGCCGGTTGCATGCCGAGCATGTCGGCGATGGTGCGGGCGCGCTGGACGGAAATCTATCGCGGTCAGCCGCAATTGCAGACGGCCTATGCGCTGGAGTCGGTGCTCGATGAAGTCTGTTTCATCGTCGGCCCGCCATTGTCGGTGGGGTTGTGCGTGGCGGTGTTTCCCGAGGCGGGACCGCTGGCGGCGCTGCTGGCGCTGGCGATCGGCGTGACGGCGTTTGTCGCCCAGCACAGCACCGAGCCGGGGGTGCATCCGCACTCGTCCGAAGATCAGGGCTCGATCATTGGTTCGACCGACGTTCAATTACTGCTAGCGCTGATGATCGCCATGGGCGTTATTGTCGGCGTGATTGATGTAGTCAGCGTTGCGTTTGCCCAACAGCAAGGGCAGCCGGCGGCCGCGAGCATCGTGCTGTCGGTGTACGCGATCGGTTCGTGCCTGGCCGGCATCGCCTTCGGTGCGATGCGCTCGAAATTGCCATTGCCGCAGTTGTTCCTGTACGGCGGCGTGGCGACGGCGGTGACGACATTGCCGCTGTTGCTGGCGAGCAATATTTTCGGCTTGTCGCTGGCGGTATTCGTTGCCGGGCTGTTCTTCTCGCCGACGCTGATTGTGGCGATGGCGTTGATTGAACGCATTGTGCCAGCGGCCAAACTCACCGAAGGGTTGACCTGGCTGGTTACCGGTTTGAGTATCGGCGTGGCCGTCGGGGCTGCCGGCTCCGGTTGGCTGGTGGACGCTTTCGGTGCGCGCAGCGGTTTCTGGCTGGCGATTGCAGCAGGGGCGGTGGTGCTTGGCTCCGCGATACAGAGCTACCGCCATCTCAAGTAGGAGCTGCGGCACGCTGCGATCTTTTGATCTTGATCGTTAAAGTCAAAAGATCGCAGCCTCGTTTCACTCGACAGCTCCTACAAAGTGGAGGTGGCAACTGTTTACCAGCCCCGTCCCGAATTCACCCAGAAATTCACCGACAGTGATGTCGACACCGACTCCACCTGATGGAACCAGCCCTCCGGCAAAAACAGCAGATCCCCAGCCTCCAGCGTTACGCGCAGGAAGGTCACGTCCCGAGCGGCGGGGAAGCGCTTGTAATCCGGCGCATCGGGGTTGAAATCACAACCATCCAGCCCGCCCTTCGGCGCCGTCGACCAAGTGCCCAGCGCCTCGCGGTGATGCGGCGCGGCGAGGGTGAATTTCTTCTGTCCCCAGACTTGCGCGAACAGGTTGTCGGTGTCATCGCGATGCAGCGGCGTCAGCGTGCCTTTGGGACCGATCCAGATACGCGGCGGAATGAATAACGAGGCGTCGAAGTAGGCCGGGTATTTGATCTGTTGCATCAACTGCGCTGGCAGAATGTTGTTGCCCATATACGCTGGCGGCTCGCCATCCGCACCCTTGACCGCCGGTTGGTCCAGCGAGGCGATAAAGTCGGCCATCGACGTCGAGCGGAAATCACGTTCGGTGGAGAAGGTTTTCTTCACGTAATCGCCATGGCGGGTGATGCCTTGCAGCTCGGCGAAATGCACCAGCGATTCTTCGCGGCTGAGCTTGAACAGTGGCCAGTCGTGCAGCGCATTGCTGATCACCACCGGAATGCCATTGGGCAGGTAACGGCTGTTGAATTCGGCGACCGACAGATCACTGCGGGCAAGGCGTTCGATGCTGCTTTGGGTCGGCAGGCTGGCGGTGAGTTTTTCACTGAAGCGCGGCGGGGTTGGGTAGCGCTTGTTCATGTCGACTTTTTCCGCCACGGCGCCACCGTGCATCGCATGCTCGATGATTTGCGGCAGCATCGTTGCCAGGCCCATGTTGCCGCCGATTTTCAGGCGCCCGCTGGCGAACAGCTCCTCAACGTTGGCCATGCCGCTCATGATCCCGAGGAAATCGCGCTCGGCGACTTCAATGGTCACGTCCGGGCTGGCGTGAAGTCCTGGCTCGGTGCGGCTGCTGGCCTTGACCTCTGACCAGAAAGCCAGGTGCGGGCCAAAGACGAATTGGAAAACGCCTTCGATGCCGACGGCACCGGCATTGGCGAACAGCTTGCCCAGAATGCTCTGCAGGTCCACGGTGAATCCTCGTTATTGGTTTTGGCCTGAACAGTTAACGAGCGCCTGTGGGGGGAATTTACCGGTCGATGACTAATTTAACCGCCACGGGATCCGTTTCTCTCTACAGATGAATTTTCCGAGGAAAGCGTGGTGACCAAGCTGACCCTGCTGTGCCTGCCGTATTCCGGCGCCAGTGCCATGGTCTACAGCCGCTGGCGGCCGAAACTGCCGCAGTGGCTACACTTGCAACCGGTTGAGCTGCCGGGACGTGGCGCACGTTTTGGTGAGCCGCTGCACACTGACATGCGTGGGCTGGCGATGCAGCTGGCCAAGGAATTGCGCCCGACCCTAAAAGCGCCTTATGCGCTGTTCGGCCACAGCCTTGGCGCGTTGCTGGCCTGCGAAATTGCTCATGCCTTGCGTGCGCTGGGTTGTCCGGAGCCGGTGGCGATGTTCGCTTCGGGAACCGCGGCGCCGACGATGCGTGCCGATTATGATCGCGGCTTTGCCGAACCCAAGACCGACGCCGAATTGATCGAACAATTGCGCACGCTCAATGGCACCAGCGAGGAAGTGCTGGCCAACGAAGAATTGATGAGCCTGACCCTGCCGATCCTGCGTGCCGACTTCCAGCTCTGCGGCAAGTTCGAGCCGCTGGCCCGACCGCTGCTCAACTGCCCGGTGCATGTGTTGGGCGGCAAGGCAGATCGCGCCACCACCGAGCAATTGATCGGCTGGAGCAAGGAAACCCGCGGCAGTTTCTCGGTGGACATGTTCGCCGGCGGGCACTTCTTTATTCATGAGCATGAAGCGAAGGTATTGAAGGTGATCAAGGATCAGCTCGACGTGCATCATCGCCGGCATGCCATGGCCGCCACCGCCTGAACACCGAAAATCCCTGTGGGAGCGAGACTGCTCGCGAATGCGCCCTGTCAGCCAATATAGATGGCGCCTGACACACCGCGTTCGCGAGCAGGCTCGCTCCCACACTGATTTGCACATGTCTCAAACCCTCGCATAGCCCGCCTGACAGTTGTTCTCATTCGCTAATTTTTCCGGTCTGCATTCGTTTTATAGGGATGACGTGCCTTTGTGCTTCCTGCCTACTGATCCGGATGCTGAGAAATGAATGCTGAAGACTCCTTGAAACTTGCTCGCCGGTTTATCGGGTTGCCCCTGGAAAAGCGCCAGATGTTCCTCGCGGCGCTGCAAAAGGAGGGCGTGGATTTCGCCCGGTTTCCGATCCCGGCCGGGATCGAAGCCGAGGATCGCCTGGCGTTGTCCTACGCGCAGCGGCGCATGTGGTTTCTCTGGCAACTCGATCCGCAGAGCGGCGCCTATAACCTGCCGGGCGCGGTGCGCCTGAGCGGCCGCCTCAACCTCGGCGCGCTGGAGCAAGCTTTCGCTAGCCTGGTCGAGCGTCACGAAACTCTGCGCACGGTGTTCCAGCGCCAGGCGGACGACAGCCTGTTGCAGGTGCCGGCCACGGCGCCGCTGATGATCAGGCATGAAGATTTCAGCGCGCTGCCAGCCAGTGAGCGGGAACAGGCCGTGGTGCAGGCCGCCGAACAGCAATCGGTATTGCCGTTCGATCTGGCCGTCGGCCCGCTGCTGCGGGTGACCTTGCTCAAGCTCGCCGAGCAGGAACATGTTCTGCTGCTGACCCTGCACCACATCGTCTCCGATGGCTGGTCGATGAACGTGCTGATCGACGAATTCATTCGTTGCTACGACGCGTTCGATGCCGGTCAGCCGCCACAGCTGAGCGCGCTGCCGATCCAGTACAGCGACTATGCCCTGTGGCAGCGCCGTTGGTTGGAGGCCGGCGAGCAGGCGCGGCAACTCGATTACTGGCAAGCACAACTGGGTGACGAACACCCGGTGCTGGAGCTGCCGCTGGATCATGCCCGCCCGGCGATGCCGAGCTATCGCGGCACTCGTTACGAATTCGCCATTGATGGGCAATTGGCCGAGCAACTGCGCAATACCGCGCAGAAGTATCAGGTCACCCTGTTCATGTTGTTGCTCGGTGCCTTCAACGCGCTGCTGCATCGCTACACCGGTCAGACTGACATCCGTGTCGGCGTGCCGATTGCCAACCGCAACCGTGGCGAAATCGAAGGGCTGATCGGCTTCTTCGTCAACACTCAGGTGTTGCGTACTCGACTGGACGGGCAGACGCGAGTCGATGACCTGCTGCGCGGGATCAAGGAAACCGCGCTCGGCGCTCAGGCGCATCAGGATCTGCCATTCGAGCAACTGGTCGAAGCACTGAAACTGGAGCGCAGCCTCAGTCACACGCCGCTGTTCCAGGTGATGTACAACCATCAGCCGCAAGTGGCCGATATCGCCACCCTCAGCACGGCGTCCGGTCTGGTGCTCGACAGCCTCGACTGGCAGAGCCGCACCACCCAATTCGATCTGACCCTGGATACCTACGAGAAGGGCGGCAAGTTGCACGCCGCGCTGACGTACGCCAGCGATTTGTTCGAGCCCGCGACCATTGAGCGCATGGCGCGCCACTGGCTGCGTCTGCTCACCGCCATGGTCGCCGATCCGTCGCAACGCATCGGCGAATTGCCGTTGCTGGAAGCGGATGAACAACACACGCTGGTGCATGACTGGAACAACGTCCACGCGGTCTATCCGACCGAAACACCGATACACCAACTGATCGAAGCGCAAGTTGCGCGTACGCCGAATGCGCCGGCGCTGCTGTTCGGTGAGCAGACCCTGAGCTACGCCGAACTGGATGCCCGCGCCAACCGCCTGGCGCATCTGCTGCGTGAGCAAGGCGTGCGGGCCGACAGTCTGGTCGGTGTGTGCGCCCTGCGTTCGGTGGAAATGGTCATCGCGCTGCTGGCGATTCTCAAGGCTGGCGGTGCTTATGTGCCACTGGATCCGGAGTACCCGCAGGAACGTCTGGCGTACATGATCGAGGACAGCGGCATCACCTTGCTGCTGACTCAGGATGCTTTGCGGGCATCGCTGCCGACTGACGGGGTCAAGGTCATCACACTGGATCAGCCAGGTCTGCTTGACGGCTACAGCGACAGCCGTCCCGAGGTCAGCGTCGATCCGCTGAATCTGGCCTATGTGATTTACACCTCCGGCTCTACCGGTAAACCGAAAGGCGCCGGCAACAGCCACGCCGCGCTGGTCAACCGTTTGTGCTGGATGCAGGAAGCGTACGCGATCGATGCCAGCGATTCGGTGTTGCAGAAAACCCCGTTCAGTTTCGACGTGTCGGTCTGGGAGTTCTTCTGGCCGCTGCTGACCGGCGCGCGCCTGGTGGTTGCCGCGCCGGGTGCGCACCGCGATCCGCTGCAACTGATCGACATCATCAACCGCCACGGCATCAGCACGCTGCACTTTGTGCCGTCGATGTTGCAGGCGTTCATTCACGAGGCGGGCGTTGAAAGCTGCGTGGGCCTCAAGCGCATCGTCTGCAGCGGTGAAGCGCTGCCGCTGGACGCGCAACTGCAAGTCTTCGCCAAGCTGCCGAATGCCGGCCTCTACAACCTCTACGGCCCGACCGAAGCGGCCATCGACGTGACCCACTGGACCTGCGTTGACGAAGGCGCCGACAGCGTGCCGATCGGCCGGCCGATCGCCAACCTGCGTACCCACGTCCTCGACGCCGAGTTGCTGCCGGTGCCAAGTGGGGTGGCTGGCGAACTGTATCTGGGCGGTGCCGGTCTCGCGCGCAGTTATCACCAGCGTCCGGCGCTGACCGCCGAGCGTTTTGTGCCGTGCCCGTTCCACGACGGCGCGCGGCTGTACCGCACCGGAGACCGTGTGCGTCAGCGCGCCGACGGCGTGATCGAATACCTCGGTCGTCTCGACCATCAAGTGAAACTGCGCGGTCTGCGCATTGAGCTGGGCGAAATCGAAACCCGCCTGATGCAGCACCCGCTGGTGCGCGAAGCGGTGGTGCTGGTGCAGGGCGGCAAGCACTTGGTGGCCTACCTTGTGCTGGAACAGGCTCAGCCGGACGAACAGTGGCAGCAGGACGTCAAGGCGTGGCTGCTCGGCAGCCTGCCGGAATTCATGGTGCCGGCCTACCTGATGACGCTGGAAAAACTGCCGGTAACGGCCAACGGCAAACTCGATCGCAAAGCCTTGCCGCAACCGGACGCCGCGCCGCAACAGGCGTTCGTCGCGCCGCAGGATGCGCTGCAAAAAGCTCTGGCGGCGATTTGGGAGGACGTGCTCGGCCTTGAACGCGTCGGCCTCGAAGACAACTTCTTCGAACTGGGCGGCGACTCGATCATCTCGATTCAAGTGGTCAGCCGTGCGCGGCAGGCCGGGATTCGACTCAGCCCGCGCGACCTGTTCCAGTACCAGACTGTGCGCAGCCTCGCGCTGGTTGCCACGCTGGATAATCAGACCTCGGTAGATCAAGGGCCGGTGACCGGCAGCGCCTTACTCGGGCCGATCCAGCAGTACTTCTTCAGTCGCGCGATGCCGCTGCGTGAACACTGGAACCAGTCGCTGCTGCTGACGCCGCGCGACACATTGAATGCACAGTGGCTTGATGCCGCGCTGGCGCAGGTGATCAATCATCACGACGCCTTGCGCCTGCGCTTTGTCGAAAGCGCCGAAGGCTGGCAGCAAAGCCACGGCCCGCTGGTCGACAGTGCTGAGCTGTGGCTGCGTGACGCCGAGACTGCTGAGCAATTGCAGGCGCTGTGCAACGAAGCCCAGCGCAGCCTTGATCTGCAAAACGGTCCGCTGCTGCGTGCACTGCTGGTGACGCTGGCCGATGGCTCTCAGCGCCTGGCGTTGATTATTCACCACTTGGCGGTGGACGGCGTTTCCTGGCGGGTGTTGCTGGAAGATGTTCAGCAGGCGTACGAGCAATTGGCGGCGGGAGGCGGCATTCAGTTGCCGGCCAAGACCAATGCCTTCCAGACCTGGACCGCGCGCCTCGAAAGCGCCGCTTCACGCTTCGACGAACAACTGGATTACTGGAAAACCCAGCATCAAGGTGCGCAGGATTTGCCGTGCGAACGTCCCGATGGCAGCCTGCAAAACCTGCACGGCGAGAAAATCGAATGGCGCCTTGATGCCGAGCGCACCCGTCAGTTGCTGCAACAGGCACCGGCCGCGTATCGCACGCAGGTCAATGATCTGCTGCTCACCGCATTGGCGCGCACCATCAGCCGCTGGACCCGGCAGCCGGGTACGCTGATTGAACTGGAAGGGCATGGTCGTGAAGACCTGTTCGATGACATCGACCTGACCCGCACCGTGGGCTGGTTCACCAGTCTGTTCGCGGTCAAGCTGACGGCTAGTGACGATCTCGACGGGTCGATCAAGTCGATCAAGGAGCAGCTGCGCGCGGTGCCGGACAAAGGTCTGGGCTACGGCGTGCTGCGTTATCTGGCGGCGCCATCGGTGCGCGCCGAGCTGGCGCAGTTGGCACCGCCACGCATTACCTTCAACTACCTCGGCCAGTTCGACCGTCAGTTCGACGACGCCGCGCTGTTAGTGCCGTCCGCTGAAACCAGCGGCGTCGCCCAGGATCCGGCTGCGCCCTTGGCCAACTGGCTGACCGTAGAAGGTCAGGTGTATGGCGGTGAGTTGTCGATGAGCTGGGGTTTCAGTCGTGAGATGTTCGACAGCGCGACCGTGCAGCATCTGGTCGATCGATACGCGCTGGAACTGCATGCGCTGATCGAGCATTGCTGCACGTTGCAAGCCGCGCAAGCGACGCCGTCGGACTTCCCGCTGGCGCGCGTGACGCAAGCGCAACTGGATGGGTTGCCGGTGCCAGCGGGTCAACTCGACGATGTCTATCCTCTGTCGCCGATGCAGCAAGGCTTGCTGTTCCATACCCTCTACGAACAAGCCGCGGGCGAGTACATCAACCAGTTGCGCGTTGACGTACAAGGTCTCGATCCCGAGCGGTTCCGCGCTGCGTGGCAAGCCACCGTCGATGCGCAGGACATTCTGCGCAGCGGGTTCGTCTGGCAGGGTGAGCTGGCGCAGCCGGTGCAGATCGTCCACAAGCAGGTGCATCTGCCATTCAGCACGCTGGACTGGCGCGACCGCGACGATCAGCCCGCAGCGCTTGCGGCGTTGGCCGATGCCGAGCGTCAGCAAGGTTTCGATCTGAGCAGTGCACCATTGTTGCGACTGCTGCTGGTGCAGACTGGCGCCGAGCAATGGCACCTGATTTACACCCATCACCACATCCTCATGGACGGCTGGAGCAACTCACAGTTGCTCGGCGAAGTCTTGCAGCGCTACAGCGGGCGCACGCCGGCGAATGGCGGCGGGCGTTATCGCGACTACATCGCCTGGCTGCAACGCCAGGATGGTCAACTGAGTCAGGCATTCTGGAGCGGTCAATTGGCCGCGCTGCAAGAGCCGACGCGACTGGCGCGCGCAGCCACCGGCGGCGAGAACCTCAGCGGCCACGGCGATCACTACCTGACCCTGGACGTGCAGCGCACTCAAACACTGGAGGCCTTCGCCCGCCAGCAAAAAGTCACCGTCAACACCTTGGTGCAAGCGGCGTGGCTGCTGTTGCTGCAACGCTATACCGGTCACGAAGCCGTGGCGTTCGGTGCGACCGTGGCCGGGCGTCCGGCGGATCTGCCGGGCATCGAGCAACAGGTGGGTCTGTTCATCAACACCTTGCCGGTGATTGGCGCGCCGCGTCCGGATCAAAGCGTTGGCAGCTGGTTGCAAGCCGTTCAGGCGCAAAACCTGAGCCTGCGCGACTTCGAACACACGCCACTGGCGGACATCCAGCGTTGGGCCGGGCAGGGCGGTGAAGCACTGTTCGACAATATTCTGGTGTTCGAAAACTACCCGATTGCCCAGGCGCTGAGTCAGGCCGGACAAGGACTGACATTCGGCGAGGTCGGTAACCTCGAACAGACGCACTATGCACTGAGCGTGGCGGTCACGCTTGGCCAGCAACTGGCGTTGCACTACAGCTTTGATCGCGGCCAGTTTGACAGCGATGTCGTCGCCGGCATCAGTGCACACCTGCTGCAATTGTTGGAACAGTTCGCCCTGTCGGCCGAGCGCAATCTCGGTGAAATCGCTCTGGCAGATGCTCAAGAGCAGGCACGCCAGCAAGCCGAAAACCACCCGCAGCCGTACCCGGTGGACATCGGCGTGCATCAGCGCATTGCCGCATTGGCCGCTGAAAATCCGCAACGCACAGCGGTGATTTTCAATGATCAGCATTTCAGCTACGGCGAAATCGACCAGCGAGCCAATCAACTGGCGCACGCGCTGATCGCCCGTGGTGTCGGTGCCGAAACCCGCGTTGGCGTAGCGTTGCCGCGCAGTGAGTCGGTAATCGTCGCGCTGCTGGCCGTGCTCAAGGCGGGCGGCGCCTATGTGCCGCTGGACACCAGTTATCCGCGCGAGCGTCTGGCCTATCTGATCGAAGATTCCGGGCTGGCGCTGCTGATCAGCGACTCGTCGGTGTCGGCGCAATTGCCGGTCGATGAAGCGGTGCCGCTGCTGGAACTGGATCGCCTCGATTTGCGTGAGCTGCCGATCAAGGCACCGCAGGTGCAACTCGATCCGCACAACCTCGCCTACGTTATCTACACCTCCGGTTCCACCGGCAACCCGAAAGGCGTCAGCGTCGCGCACGGCCCGTTGGCCATGCACTGTCAGGCCATTGGTCAGCGCTATGAGATGCGTGACAGCGACTGCGAATTCCACTTCATGTCGTTCGCCTTCGATGGTGCCCACGAACGCTGGCTGACCAGCCTGACTCACGGTGCGTCGCTGCTGATTCGCGACGACACGCTGTGGACGCCGGAGCAGACCTACAACGCAATGATCGAACACGGCGTAACCGTGGTCGCCTTCCCGCCGGTGTACTTGCAACAACTGGCCGAACACGCCGAGCGCGTCGGCAATCCGCCGAAGGTGCGTATCTATTGCTTCGGCGGTGATGCGGTGCCGAACGCGAGTTTCGAGCGGGTTAAACGCGCGCTCGATCCGGACTACATCATCAACGGTTACGGCCCGACCGAAACCGTGGTCACCCCACTGATCTGGAAGGCCGGACGCGAAGTGCCATGCGGTGCAGCCTATGCGCCAATCGGCAGCCGCATTGGTGACCGTAGCGCTTATGTGCTCGACGCCGATTTGAACCTGCTGCCGCAAGGCATGGCCGGTGAGTTGTACCTTGGTGGTACAGGGTTGGCGCGGGGTTACCTGAACCGTCCGGGTCTGACCGCCGAGCGCTTTGTCGCTGATCCGTTCAGCACCACCGGCGGTTTGCTTTATCGCACGGGCGACCTGGTGCGTCAGCGTGGCGATGGCACGTTCGACTATCTGGATCGCATCGATAATCAGGTGAAAATTCGTGGCTTCCGCATCGAGCTCGGCGAAGTCGAAGCGGCGCTGCAAGCCCTCGACGGCGTGCGCGAAGCGGTGGTCGTCGCGCAGGAAGGCAGCGCCGGCAGTGGCAAGCGCTTGGTGGCGTATGTAGTCGGCGATGCAGACCGTGCCGGCTTCACCGACGATCTGCGTGCACAACTCAAGGCGACGTTGCCGGCGCACATGGTGCCGGCGTACGTGCTGCGTCTGGAACGCATGCCGCTGACACCGAACGGCAAACTGGATCGCAAGAACCTGCCGAAACCGGACGTCAGCCAACTGCAGCAAACTTACGTTGCACCGCAAACCGCGCTAGAACAGCAACTGGCGACGATCTGGCAGGACGTGCTCAAACTTGAGCAAGTGGGCGTCAGCGACAACTTCTTCGAGCTGGGCGGCGACTCGATCATTTCGATTCAGGTGGTCAGCCGTGCACGGCAGGCCGGGATTCGCTTTACACCGAAAGACCTTTTTCAGCACCAGACCATCGCGGCGTTGGCGTTGGTGGCGCAGACCGGTGAAGCGCTGCAGTCGATTGATCAGCAACCGGTGACGGGCAGCACTGCGCTGTTGCCGATTCATCAGGAATTCTTCGCGCAGGCGATTCCCGATCGTCATCACTGGAACCAGTCGGTGATGCTCAAGCCGAATCAGGCGCTGGACGCGCAGCTGCTGGAACAAGCGCTGGACGCTTTGGTACTGCATCACGACAGCTTGCGTCTGGACTTTGTCGAGCAGGCTGACGGCTGGGTCGCGCAATACCGCGATGCTGCAACGCAAGCGGGCGAGACCATCCTCTGGCAAGTCGAGGTGGCTGATCTTGCTGCCCTTGAGGCACTGGGTGACAAGGCTCAACGCAGCTTGCAATTGAGCGGTGGCTCGCTGATTCGCGCGGTGTTGGCGAACCTGGCCGACGGCAGTCAGCGTCTGCTGCTGATCGTGCATCACTTGGTGGTCGACGGCGTGTCGTGGCGGATTTTGTTCGAAGACCTGCAAAACGCTTATCGGCAGCTCAGCGCTGGCGCGTCCGTGCAATTGCCGGCGAAAACCAGTGCAGTCAAAGCTTGGGCGGCAGCCTTGCAGGACTACGCGGCAAGCCCTGCGTTGCAGACTGGGTTGAGCTTCTGGCAGCACCAGTTGCGAGGCGCTTCGGCTGACCTGCCTTACGACCATCCGCACGGCGGGCAGCAACACGATCAGGCGCTGACAATCCGCAGCAAACTGGACAAAGCCCTGACCCGTCAACTCTTGCAGGACGCGCCACAGGCCTATCGCACGCAGGTCAACGATCTGCTGCTGACGGCATTGGCGCGAGTGATGGTGCGCTGGACCGGCGCTGACAACGCGTTGGTCTTGCTTGAGGGCCACGGTCGCGAAGACCTCTTCGACAACATCGATCTGACCCGCACGGTCGGTTGGTTCACCAGTGTGTTCCCGGCGCGTCTGTCGCCAGTGGCTGAGCTGGGGGCTTCGCTGAAACAGATCAAGGAGCAGTTGCGGGCGATTCCGCACAAAGGCATCGGCTTCGGTGCGCTGGCACATCTGGGCGATGCGCAGGCTCGCGAAACGCTGCAGGCCTTGCCGGCGCCGCGCCTGACCTTCAACTATCTGGGCCAGTTCGATGGCAGCTTTGCCGAGGCGGATGAGGCTTTGTTCGCACCGACCAGCGAATCCGGTGGCGCCGAAGTCAATATGCAAGGGCCGCTGGGCAACCCGCTGGCGCTGAACGGCAAAGTCTTCGGCGGTGAACTGGACCTGAGCTGGACTTACAGCGGCGCCATGTTCGACGCGGCGACCATTCAGCGTCTGGCCGATGACTATGTGCAGGAGCTGACAGCACTGATCGGCCACTGTTGCGACAGCGGCAACCGCGGCGTGACGCCGTCGGACTTCCCGCTGGCGCAACTGTCGCAAGCGCAACTGGATGCGCTGGTGCTGGAGCCGCAAGGCATCGATGACATCTACCCGCTATCGCCGATGCAGCAGGGTATGTTGTTCCACACCCTGCTCGAACAGGGCAGTGGCGACTATATCAACCAGATGCGGCTGGACGTCGATGGCGTCGATCCGCAGCGTTTCCACGCCGCGTGGCAAGCGGTGGTGGATGCCCACGACATTCTGCGCACGGGGTTCTTCTGGCAGGGCGACTTGCCGCAACCGGTGCAAGTGGTGCAACGGCAGGTGGACGTGCCGTTCAGTGTGCTCGACTGGAGCGGCAAGGCTGATCTGGATTCGGCGTTGCAAACCCTGGTTGATGAGGAGCGCGCACTGGGGCTGGACCTGACCTGTGCGCCGCTGCTGCGTCTGGTGCTGGTGCGCACGGCGACTGATCGTCATCACCTGATTTACACCAACCATCACATCCTGATGGATGGCTGGAGCAGTGCGCAATTGCTCGGCGAAGTGCTGCAGCATTATCGCGGCGAAGCGGTGCCGCGTCCGGCGGGTCGCTATCGCGATTACATCGGTTGGCTGCAACGTCAGGATGCAACGGCGGCTGAAGCCTACTGGCTGGCGGCGCTGGAACCTCTGCACGAGCCGACGCGTCTGGCCAATGCCATTGCACGGCCAGTCGATGCTTTGCCAAGTGTCGGTTACGGCGACCATTACCAAGTGCTGGATGCTGATCTGAGCGTGCGTCTTGGTGAATTTGCCCGGGCCTCGAAAGTCACCGTTAACACACTGGTGCAAGCCGCATGGCTGCTGCTGTTGCAGCGCTACACCGGCAAGGACTGCGTGGCGTTCGGCGCGACCGTGGCCGGGCGTCCGGCGGATCTGCCGGGGGCCGAGGAGCAGATCGGTCTGTTCATCAACACCTTGCCAGTGGTGGCCGCGCCGCAAACGCAGCAAAGTCTGGCCAGTTGGCTGCAAGCCGTGCAGGCGCAGAACCTCGCTTCACGCGAGTTCGAACACACGCCGCTGGCGGACCTTCAGCGCTGGGCCGGGCAGGGCGGTGACGCACTGTTCGACAGCCTGATGGTTTTCGAGAACTATCCGATTGGCGAAGCGCTGGAGCGCGGCGCGCCGCAGGGTTTGCGTTTCGGTGCAGTGGTCAATCAGGAACAGACCAACTATCCGTTGACCTTGCTGGTGAGCATGGGCGCGCAACTGTCGGTGCACTTCAGTTACCAGCGCGACAGTTTCGCCCCGGCCAGCGTGGCGCAGTTGGGCGCGAGTCTGCAGCGTTTGCTGACGCAGATGGCTGCAGCAGGTGAACGTTCGTTGAGCGAGTTGAACCTGATCGACCACATCACGAACGTCGACACCGACTTCGTCACCGAACTGTGCATTCATCAAGGCATTGCCCGCCAAGTGGCAGCAACGCCGGATGCGCTGGCGGTGACCTTCGCCGATACACGACTGACCTACGGCGAACTGGACGCGCAGGCCAACCGTCTGGCGCACAAGTTGATCGAGCTCGGTGTCGGTCCTGAAGTGCGCGTAGGCGTGGCGATGCCGCGTTCCGAGCAGTTGCTGATTGCGCTGTTGGCAGTGCTCAAGTCGGGTGGCGCTTATGTGCCGCTGGACCCGGATTACCCGGCTGATCGCGTTGCCTACATGCTTGAAGACAGCCGTGCGCGAGTGCTGCTCACCGAGCAAGCAGTCGCGGCGACGCTGAGCGTGCCGGGCGATACGCAGGTGCTGCTGATGGATCAGGATTCGCTGAGCGGTTATTCAGCCGTCGCACCGCAAACCAAAGTGCAGCCGGACAACCTCGCGTATGTGATCTACACCTCCGGTTCCACCGGCAAACCGAAAGGCGTAGCGATTGCCCACCGCAATGTCATGGCGCTGATCGATTGGTCGGCCAAGGTCTACAGCCGTGACGACATTCAAGGCGTGCTGGCGTCAACTTCGGTGTGCTTCGACCTGTCGGTGTGGGAGCTGTTTGGCACGTTGGCCAATGGCGGTTCGCTGATCATCGCGCGCAACGCGCTGGAGTTGCCGAACCTGCCGGCGCGCGATCAGGTACGCCTGATCAACACCGTACCGTCGGCCATCGCTGCGCTGCAACGCGCCGGGCAGATTCCGCCGAGCGTGCGCATCATCAACCTGGCCGGTGAGCCGCTGAAACAAGGGCTGGTCGACGCGCTGTATCAACAGCCCACCGTTGAGCATGTCTACGACCTTTACGGCCCGTCGGAAGACACCACCTATTCGACGTGGACTCATCGCACCGCCGGTGGCCAGCCGCGCATCGGTCGTGCTCTCGATCACAGCGCCAGTCACTTGCTCGACGCCGATCTGCAAGCGGTACCGCACGGGGTTTCGGCGGAGCTGTACTTGTCTGGTGCCGGCATCACCCGCGGTTATCTGGGCCGTGCGGCGATGACCGCTGAGCGCTTTGTGCCGAACCCGTTGGTTGGCAATGGCGAGCGCATGTACCGCACCGGCGACCTGATTCGTGAACGCGAAGAGGGCGAGCTGGAGTACATGGGGCGGATCGACCATCAGGTGAAAATTCGTGGATTCCGCATCGAACTGGGCGAGATCGAGGCGCGATTGCTCGCGCAACCGGTGGTCACCGAAGCGGCGGTGCTTGCCGTTGAAGGCGAGGGCGGTGCGCAACTGGTGGCCTACGTGGTCGCCGCGCAACTGGATCTGTATGACGGTGAAGCGCAGCGGCAACTGCGCGACGGACTAAAGACTGGCCTCAAGTCTTCGTTACCTGACTACATGATTCCCGCGCACCTGCTGTTCCTTGAGCAGTTGCCACTGACGCCCAACGGCAAACTCGACCGCAAGGCCCTGCCCGCGGTGGATGCCAGCCAGATGCAGGCCGCGTATGTCGCGCCGCAGAGTGAGCTTGAGCAGCAGGTCGCGGCGATCTGGCAGCAAGTGCTCGAGGTTGAACGCATTGGTCTGAACGATCACTTCTTCGAACTGGGCGGGCACTCGCTGCTGGCGGTCAACGTGGTGTCGCGCATGGCCCTTGAACTGGGCCTGACGCTGACCCCGCAACTGTTATTCCAGCACCCCGTCCTGAGCGACTTTGTCGCTCGACTCGATACAGGAGGCGGGGCAATCAACGAACAGAAACTGAACAAGCTGGAAGCCCTGCTTGACGATATGGAGGAAGTCTGATGGACAAGAGTGTTGCTTTGAGGGTAGCCAAGCGCTTTATCACTCTGCCGCTGGACAAACGTAAGCTGTACCTGGAAAAGATGCTCGAAGAGGGCGTCTCTCCGGCCAACCTGCCGATCCCGGAAACACGTTCCGGGTTTGCAGCGATTCCTCTGTCGTACGCTCAGGAACGCCAACTGTTCCTCTGGCAAATGGACCCGCACAGCACCGCGTATCACATTCCCAGCGCCTTGCGCCTCAAGGGGCAGCTGGACGTGGCGGCGCTGGAGCGCAGCTTCAATGCCGTGGCCGCGCGTCATGAAAGTTTGCGCACCACGTTCGCCGAGCACGGCGAAACTTTCTGTCAGGTGATTCACCCGCAGTTGCCGCTGAGCATCACCCTGGCCCCTTTACCGGCCGGCCTCGACACCGCTGGCGCAGAGGCGGCGATCAAGGCGTTCGTCGAAAGCGAAACCGCGCGCCCGTTCAATCTGCAACAGGGGCCGCTGCTGCGCGTGGCATTGCTCAAGGTCGCCGATGACGATCATGTGCTGGTGTTGATCCAGCACCACATCATCTCCGATGGCTGGTCGATCAAAGTGCTGGTCAACGAGTTGATCCAGCATTACGCCGCCGACACCGCCGGGCAGCCACTGGCATTGCCGGAACTGGAGGTGCAATACGCCGACTACGCGATCTGGCAGCGTCACTGGCTGGAAGCGGGCGAGCGTGAGCGGCAACTGGCTTACTGGATCAAGACGCTGGACGGCGAGCAGCCGGTGCTGGAATTGCCCATCGACTTTCCGCGCCCGGCGGTGCAAAGCCTGCGCGGTGCACGTCTGCAACTGGACCTGCCAGCCGCCCTCGGCGATGCGCTCAAACAACTGGCCCAGCGTGAAGGCGCGAGCCTGTTCATGGTGTTGCTGGCGTCGTTCCAGGCGTTGCTGCATCGCTACAGTGGCCAGGCGCAGATTCGTGTCGGCGTGCCGACTGCCAACCGCAACCGGGTCGAAACTGAAGGCCTGATTGGCTTCTTCGTCAACACCCAGGTCTTGAATGCCGAGGTCAATGGTCAACTGCCGTTCAACCAATTGCTGGCGCAGGTCAAGCAAGCGGCGATGGCCGCCCAAGCGCATCAGGATCTGCCGTTCGAGCAGTTGATCGAAGCGCTGCAACCGGAACGCAGCCTGAGCCACAGCCCGGTGTTCCAAGTGATGTTCAACCATCAGACCAGCCGTGATCAGGGCCGTGGCGCGGTGCAACTGCCGCAACTGAGCGTCGAGGATGTGCAGTGGGAAGGGCGCACCGCGCAATTCGACCTGACCCTCAATACCTATGAATCGAATGACGGTTTTGCCGCCGAGCTGACCTACGCCACCGATCTGTTCAAACCGGAAACCGTCGAGCGTCTGGCCCGTCACTGGCAGAACCTGTTGCAAGGCATCATCACCGCGCCAACCCAGCGTGTCGGCGAACTGCCGCTGCTGGACAGCGCTGAACACGGCGTGTTGTTGCAGGACTGGTTGCGCGTGGCGGATCACAGTGCGCAGGCCGAGTGCGTGCAGCAGGACTTTGCCTTGCAGGCGCAACAAAACCCGCAGGCCACGGCGCTGATCATCGGCGACGAGGTGCTGACGTATGGCGAACTGGATACCCGGGCCAATCAACTGGCGCATCACCTGATCAAGGCCGGCGTCGGCCCGGATCAGCTGGTCGGCATCGAGGTCGAGCGCAGCGTCGAAATGATCGTCGGCCTGCTGGCAATCCTCAAGGCCGGTGGCGCGTATGTGCCGCTGGATCCGGCGTATCCCGAGGATCGTCTGGCCTACATGATCGAAGACAGCGGTCTGCAATTGCTGCTGACCCAAACGCACTTGCAGGCGCAATTGCCGATCCCGGCGGGTGTGCAAACCCTGTTGCTCGATCAGCCCGGTGACTGGCTGGCGGCTTACCCACAGACCGCGCCGGACGTTGCCGTCAATGGCGAACACTTGGCGTACACGATCTACACCTCCGGCTCTACCGGCAAACCGAAAGGCGTGATGGTACGCCACGCGGCGCTGCGCAACTTTGTCGCGAGCATGATCAAGCAGCCGGGGATTGCCGCTGCGGATCGCATGCTGTCGCTGACCACGTTCTCCTTCGATATTTTCGGCCTGGAAATCTACGGCCCGCTGCTCGCCGGCGCCTGTGTGGTACTGACCGGCAAGGACGTGCATCAAGACCCGCAAGCGGTGCTCGAACTGATCGAGCGTCATGCCGTCAGCGTGCTGCAAGCCACGCCATCGACCTGGCGCATGCTGCTCGACAACGAACACGCAGCGATTCTCAAGGGCCGCACGTTCCTCTGTGGCGGTGAAGCGCTGCCGCAGGAACTGGCCCAGCGCATGCTGGCGCTGACGCCGAGTGTGTGGAACCTGTATGGCCCGACCGAAACCACGATCTGGTCGGCGCAACATGCGCTGAGCGTGGACAACAGTCGTCCATTCCTTGGCACGCCGATCGACAACACCGCGCTGTACATCCTCGGCAGCGACCTTGAGTTGAATCCGCTCGGCGCACCCGGTGAATTGCTGATTGGTGGTGACGGTCTGGCGCGTGGTTATTTCCAGCGTCCGAGCCTGACCGCTGAACGTTTTGTGCCGGATCCGTTTTCGGCAAACGGCGCGCGTCTGTACCGCACCGGCGACCTGACCCGTTATCGCGCAGAAGGCGTGATCGAGTACATCGGGCGCATCGACCATCAAGTGAAAATCCGTGGTTTCCGTATCGAGCTTGGCGAGATCGAAGCGCGCTTGCTTGCGTTGGACAGCGTGCGTGAAACCGTCGTCGTCGCTCAGGACGGCCCGACCGGTCCGCAACTGGTCGGCTATGTGGTGCCGTCCGCCAGTGCTGTTGACGAAGTCGAACTGCGCGCCGCACTGAAAGCCAGCCTCAAGGCTGAGCTGCCGGAATACATGGTGCCGGCGCACCTGTTGTTCCTCGCGCAACTGCCGCTGACGCCCAACGGCAAAGTCGACCGCAAAGCCTTGCCGGCACCCGACGCCAGCCAGTTGCAATCGACTTACAGCGCGCCGCAAACCGCCACCCAACACACCGTCGCCGAGATCTGGCAAGCGGTGCTCAAGCTTGAGCGTGTCAGCCTCAGTGACAACTTCTTCGAACTCGGCGGCCATTCCTTGCTGGTAACGCAAGTGGTCTCCCGTGTGCGTCAGGCGCTGAACGTTCAGGTGCCGCTGCGCACGCTGTTCGAACACAGCACGCTGGAAGATTTCGTTGCTGCATTGGGTGTCGATCAAGCCACTCAGGAACCACCGATTGTTGCCTTGCCACGCCTGCAACCGCTGGCGCTTTCCTATGCACAGGAACGCCAATGGTTCCTCTGGCAGCTGGAACCGACCAGCAGCGCTTATCACGTTCCGGCGGCACTGCGTCTGCGTGGCGAACTGGATCTGCCGGCGTTGCAGCAAAGCTTCAATGCGCTGATCGAGCGCCACGAGTCCCTGCGCACCTGCTTCGTCGAAGAGCAGGGCCAGACCCTGCAAGTGATTCAGGCCCACGGCACGCTGAATCTGCAAGTGCAGGACGTGGCGGGGCTCGACGATGCGGCGCTGCAAGCGCTGGTCGCCGCAGAAACCCTGCACTTGTTCAATTTGCAGCAAGGCCCGTTGCTGCGGGTGAAACTGCTGCGCCTGGCCGCCGATGACCATGCGCTGGTGATCACCTTGCACCACATCGTCTCCGATGGCTGGTCGATGAACATCATGGTCGATGAACTGGTGGCGCTCTATGCCGCGTACAGCCAGGGCCAGACCGCGCAATTGCCGGCGCTGCCGGTGCAATACGCCGACTATGCCGTGTGGCAGAAACAGTGGATGGACGCTGGTGAACGCGAGCGTCAGTTGAGCTACTGGACCGCGCAACTCGGCGATGGTGATCAACCGTTGCTGGAGCTGCCGACCGACCGTCCACGTCCCGCCGAGCAAAGCTATCGCGGCGCGCGTCGCGACATCCCGCTGAGCCGCGAACTGGCCGCAGCCCTCAAGCACATCGCGCAGCGTGAAAACGTCACCCTGTTCGCGCTGCTGCTGGCCTCGTTCCAGACCTTGCTGCACCGTTACAGCGGTCAGGCCGACATCCGTGTTGGCGTGCCCGTGGCCAACCGTAATCGAGTCGAGACTGAAGGGTTGATTGGCTTCTTCGTCAACACCCAAGTGCTCAAGGCTGAATTCGACAGCCAGCAGACCTTCCGCAGCCTGTTGCAACAAGTGAAGAACACCGTGCTCGGCGCTCAGGCCCATCAGGATCTGCCGTTTGAGCAACTGGTCGACGCGCTGCAACCGGAACGCAGCCTCAGCCACAGCCCGCTGTTCCAGGTGATGCACAACCACCAGAGCCAGGCGCGTCAGGCGCAGGGTGCTACACGTCTGCCGCAACTGCAGATCGAAGGCTTGCCTTGGGCGTCGAATACCGCGCAGTTCGATCTGACGCTGAACACCTTTGAGTCGACCGACAATGTCTGGGCCGAGCTGACTTACGCCACCGACCTGTTCGACGTCGAGACCATCGAGCGTCTGTCGCAACACTGGACGAATCTGCTGCAAGGCATCGTCGCGGACAGCGCCCAGCGTATCGCCGAACTGCCACTGCACGATGCCACCGAGCGCGGCGCGACCCTGCTGCAATGGAACCCGGCCGTGGCCGACTTCCCAAGCGAGCAGTGCCTGCATCACTTGATCGAAGCCCAGGCCGCCCGCGCACCGCAAGCGGTTGCCGTGACGTATGCCGAGCAATCCTTGAGCTACGGTGAACTGAACAGCCGCGCCAACCAGTTGGCGCACAAGCTGATCGCCAATGGCGTCGGCCCGGACGTGCGCGTCGGTCTGGCAGCTGAACGCAGTCTCGACATGCTGGTCGGACTGCTCGCCATTCTCAAGGCCGGCGGTGCTTACGTGCCGCTCGACCCAAGCTACCCGGAAGAACGCCTGAGCTACATGATCGGCGACAGCGGCATCGGCCTGCTGTTGACCCAGAGCCATTTGCTCGCACGTCTGCCGGTGCCGGACTCGGTGCGCAGCCTGATGCTCGATCAGGGTCGCGAAGACCTCGAGGGCTACAGCGACAGCAATCCGCAAGTGAGCATGAGCGCGGATAACCTGGCGTACGTGATCTACACCTCGGGATCGACCGGCCAGCCCAAAGGCACCTTGCTCGTCCATCGCAATGTGCTGCGCCTGTTCGAAGCCACTGATGCCTGGTTCGATTTCGGCCCTTCAGATGTGTGGAGCCTGTTCCACTCCTATGCGTTCGACTTCTCCGTGTGGGAGATTTTCGGCGCGTTGCTGTACGGCGGCAAACTGGTGGTGGTGCCTTACGAGGTCAGCCGTGCGCCGGAAGATTTCTTTGCCTTGCTGTGCCGCGAAGGCATCACCGTGCTCAACCAGACGCCTTCGGCGTTCAAGCAGTTGATGCAAGTTGCTTGCGCCCCGGAGCACGCTGCGCAACAGCTGGCGCTGCGTTACGTGGTGTTTGGCGGTGAGGCGCTGGAAGTGAAAAGCCTGCGTCCATGGTTCGAGCGTTTCGGCGACCAAACGCCGCAACTGATCAACATGTACGGCATCACCGAAACCACCGTCCACGTGACGTACCGGCCGTTGTCGATGGCCGATTTGCAGCGTGACACCAGCAGCCCGATCGGCGAGCCGATCCCGGACCTGTCGTGGTATTTGCTCGACGGCGACCTGAACCCGGTGGCCAAAGGCTGCATCGGTGAGCTGTACGTCGGTCGCGCCGGTCTGGCGCGCGGTTATCTGAACCGTGCCGATCTGACGTCGTTGCGGTTTATTCCCGATCCGTTTGCCGCTGACGGTGGTCGTCTGTATCGCACCGGCGACCTGGCGCGTTATCGCGCTGACGGCGTGATCGAATACATCGGGCGGATCGACCATCAGGTGAAGATTCGCGGTTTCCGTATCGAACTCGGTGAGATCGAAGCGCAGCTGCTCGAACAGACTGCCGTGCGTCAGGCGGTGGTGCTGGCGCAACCGGGCCTCAGTGGTCAGCAACTGGTTGCTTGGCTAGTGCCGAACGATGCGGCGTTGCTCGACGCCAGCGCCGCTGAGCAAGCGCAATGGCGCGACAGCGTGCGTGCCGAGCTCAAGGAAAACCTGCCGGATCACATGATCCCGGCGCACCTGTTGCTGCTCGGGCAATTGCCGCTGACGGCCAACGGCAAGCTCAACCGCAGCGCGTTGCCGTCGCCGGATGCCAGTCAGGCGCAGCAGGCCTATCAGGCGCCGCAAAGTGAGCTGGAACAACGCTTGGCGGCGATCTGGCAAGACGTGCTGAAGCTGCCGCAAGTGGGCCTCAACGACAACTTCTTCGAGCTGGGTGGCGACTCGATCATCTCGATTCAGGTGGTCAGCCGCGCGCGACAGGCCGGCATTCGGCTGAATCCGAAAGATTTGTTCCAGCACCAGACCATTCAGCGTCTGGCGCTGGTCGCGCAGTTGGGCGACGACGAATCGAGCATCGACCAGCAAGCGGTCACCGGTGCGGCGTTGTTGCTGCCGATCCAGCAGCAGTTTTTCGAAGACGATATCCCTGAGCGTCAGCACTGGAACCAGTCGGTGTTGCTCAAGCCGCGTCAGCCGCTGGACGCGGAGAAAATCGAGCAAGTATTGCGCGCGCTGGTCGCGCATCACGATGCCTTACGCCTGAGCTTCACTCTGCACAACGGCGTGTGGCAGGCCGAGCACCGCGCGATTGAAGCGCAGCCGCACAACCTGCTGTGGCAAGAAGACGTCACCGATGCCGCTGCGCTGGAAGCCTTGGGCAATCGTGCCCAGCGCAGCCTCGACCTGCAGAGCGGGCCGTTGCTACGGGCGGTGCTGGTGAATCTGGCCGATGGTACTCAGCGTTTGCAGCTGGTGATCCATCACCTGGCTGTCGACGGTGTGTCGTGGCGGATTCTGCTGGAGGATCTGCAAAACGCTTATCAACAAGTGCTCGACGGTCAGCCCCTGAACCTGCCGTCCAAAACCAGTGCCTTCAAGGACTGGAGCGAGCACTTGCAGCGCTACGCCAACAGCGCGGCGTTGCAACAGGAACTGGCTTACTGGCAGGCATGCCTGAGTGATGTCGGCAGCGATCTGCCGTGCAAGCGGATGGACGCCGGTCAGCAGAACAGACTGGCGCAGACGGTACAGACCAAACTGGGCGCGGAGCTGACCCGACAACTGTTGCAAGAAGCGCCGGCGGCTTATCGCACTCAGGTCAACGACCTGTTGTTGACGGCGCTGGCGCGGGTGATCGGGCGCTGGAGCGGGCAGTCATCGACGCTGATTCAGCTCGAAGGCCATGGCCGTGAAGAGCTGTTCGACGGCGTCGATCTGACCCGCACCGTGGGCTGGTTCACCAGTCTGTTCCCGGTGCGTCTGACCCCGGCGGCTACGCCGGGCGAGTCGATCAAGCAGATCAAGGAACAACTGCGCTCGATCCCCAACAAAGGCATCGGTTTCGGTGCGCTGCGTCACCTTGGCGATGCTCAGGCACAACAGAGCCTGCGCACCTTGCCGACCCCGCGCATCACCTTCAACTACCTCGGCCAGTTCGACGGCAGTTTCGAGGGCGATGACGGCGCGCTGTTCGCTCCGGCGCCGGACAATGCCGGTCTCGACCAGAGCCCGGACGCGCCAATGGGTAACTGGCTGACCCTCAACGGTCAGGTGTATGGCGGTGAACTGCGCGTGGGCTGGACCTTCAGCAGCGAGCGTTTCGACAACGCCGTGATCGAAGCACTGGCGGCGGATTACGCCGAAGAACTGGCCGCTTTGATCGAGCATTGCCTGACCCCGGGCGTCGAAGGCCTGACGCCGTCGGACTTCCCGCTGGCCGGCCTGACCCAGACGCAACTCGACGGCTTGCCTTTGCCGGCCCAGCAGATTGCCGATGTCTATCCGCTGTCGGCGATGCAGCAGGGCATGTTGTTCCACAGTCTCTACGAACAGGCCACCGGTGATTACATCAACCAGGTCCGTCTCGACGTCGAAGGCCTCGACCCGCAGCGCTTCCAGCAGGCCTGGCAAGCGGCGGTGGATAACCACGACATCCTGCGCACCAGTTTTGTCTGGCAAGGTGAACTGGCGCGCCCGGTGCAAGTGGTGCACAAGCAACTGGACATGCCATTCAGCGTGCTCGACTGGCGCGAGCGGGGCGACTGCCGGACTGAACTGGACATGCTGGCCAGTGCCGAGCAGGCGCAAGGTTTCGACCTGAGTCAGGGGCCGCTATTGCGTATGGTCGTGGTGCGCCTGGACGATCAGCGCTGCCATTTGATCTACACCAACCACCACATCCTGATGGACGGCTGGAGCAACTCGCAGTTGCTCGGCGAAGTGCTGCAGCGCTACAGCGGCATTGCCCAGCCGACGCTGGCCGGGCGTTATCGCGATTACATCGAATGGCTGCAGCGTCAGGACGTGCAGGCCAGCGAACATTACTGGACCGCGCAACTGGCTGACCTGGAAGCGCCAACCCTGTTGGCGCAAGCACTTCAGGCGCAGCGTGGCGACGCCCCGCGAGACGGTCATGGCGAACATTTCTGTGTGCTCGACGCGGCGCAAACCCGGCAGTTGGGCGAGTTTGCCCGGCAGCAGAAAGTCACCCTCAACACGCTGATTCAAGCGGCCTGGTTGCTGTTGTTGCAGCGCTTGACCGGTCAACAGAACGTCGCATTCGGCGCTACGGTGGCGGGGCGTCCGGCGGAACTCAAAGGTGTCGAGCAGCAGATCGGTTTGTTCATCAATACCTTGCCGGTGATCGCCAGCCCACGTTCGCAATCGAGCGTAGGTGAGTGGTTGCAGAGCGTGCAGGCGCAGAATCTGACGTTGCGCGAGCATGAACACACGCCGTTGTTCGACATTCAGCGGTGGGCGGCGCGCAACGGTGAAGCGTTGTTCGACAACATTCTGGTGTTTGAAAACTACCCGGTGTCCGAGGCGCTGGAGCAGGGCGCGCCGCAGGAATTGCGCTTCGGCGAGATCAACAACCATGAGCAGACCAACTATCCGCTGACGCTGTTGGTACATCTGAGCGATGAGTTGTCGATGCACTTCAGCTACCAGTGCGACAGCTTTGCGGCGCACAGCGTTGTGCAGTTGGGCGAATACTTGCAGCGCCTGCTCGGGCAAATGAGCGAGTCGGGCGAACGTACGCTCAGCGAGTTGAACCTGATCGATAATGTCACGAGCGTCGAGACCGATTTCGTCGCCGAGCGGTGCATTCATCAAGCCATCGCTCGCCAAGTGGCGGCGACTCCGGATGCGTTTGCGGTGACCTTCGCCGATACACAACTGACCTACGCTGAACTGGATGCGCAGGCCAATCGTCTGGCGCACAAGCTGATCGAGTTGGGTGTCGGCCCGGAAGTGCGCGTGGGCGTGGCGATGCCGCGTTCCGAGCAGTTGCTGATTGCCTTGCTGGCGGTGCTCAAATCCGGTGGCGCGTATGTGCCGCTGGACCCGGATTACCCGGCGGATCGCGTTGCCTACATGCTCGAAGACAGCCGTGCGCGGGTGCTGCTCACCGAGCAAGCGGTCGCGGCGACGCTGAGCGTACCGGGCGATACGCAAGTGCTGCTGATGGATCAGGTTTCGCTGAACGCTTATCCGGCTAGCGCACCTCAAACATCGGTCATACCGGACAACCTCGCCTACGTGATCTACACCTCCGGTTCCACTGGCAAACCGAAAGGCGTGGCGATTGCCCATCGCAACGTCATGGCGCTGATTGGCTGGTCGGCCAAGGTTTACAGCCGCGACGACATCCAAGGCGTGCTGGCCTCGACTTCGGTGTGCTTCGACCTGTCGGTGTGGGAGCTGTTTGTCACCTTGGCCAATGGTGGTTCGCTGATCATTGCGCGCAATGCTCTCGAACTGCCGCAGTTGCCAGCGCGTGATCAGGTACGCCTGATCAACACCGTGCCGTCGGCCATCGCTGCACTGCAACGCGCCGGACAGATCCCCGCGAGCGTGCGCATCATCAATCTGGCCGGCGAACCGCTCAAGCAAGGCCTGGTCGACGCGTTGTATCAGCAGTCGACGGTCGAGCACGTCTACGACCTCTATGGCCCGTCGGAAGACACCACCTATTCGACCTGGACCCGCCGCGTTGCCGGTGGTCAGGCGCGCATTGGTCGTGCCCTGAACTACACCGCCAGCCATCTGCTCGATGCCGATCTGCACGTTGTGCCGCAAGGTGTGTCGGCGGAGCTGTACCTCTCCGGTGCCGGCATAACGCGCGGTTATCTGGGCCGTGCGGCCATGACCGCCGAGCGGTTTGTGCCCAATCCACTCGCCAGCAACGGTGAGCGCATGTACCGCACTGGCGACCTGATTCGTGAACGCGAAGAGGGTGAGCTGGAGTACATGGGGCGGATCGACCATCAGGTGAAGATTCGCGGTTTGCGTATCGAACTCGGCGAAATCGAAGCGCGCCTGGTGGCGCATGACGGCGTACGCGAAGCGGTCGTGGTGGCCAGTGAAGTGCAGGGCAGCCAGCAGTTGATCGCCTACCTTGTGCCGAGTGATCCGGCGACGGTCGACGCCAGCGCCGAGCAGCAACGTCAGTTGCATGACAGCCTCAGTACCTGGCTGGGCGCAACGCTGCCGGATTACATGGTGCCGACCCATCGTCTGTGGCTGGCGCAAATGCCGCTCACGCCCAATGGCAAGATTGATCGCAAGCGCTTGCCGATTCTGGAACTCACGGCGGCGCAACAACACGTCGACCCGGTCAATGCCACCGAGCAGGCGTTGGTGGAGATCTGGAAAGACGTGCTGGGGCTGGCACAGGTCAGCACCAGCGACAGCTTCTTCGCCCTGGGCGGCGATTCGATCATTTCGATTCAAGTGGTCAGCCGCGCCCGTCAGCAAGGCCTGGAACTGAGTCCGAAGGACCTGTTCCAGCACCCGACGATTGCGCAATTGGCCCTGCGCGTCGAAGCCTCCTGCGATAAGCCGGTGGCAGCACTGATCGAGGTGCCGCTGCATGGTCTGAGTGAGGTGCAAGTCGCGCAATTGCCGCTGCCGCAAGATCAGTTGGCAGGTCTTTATCGTCTGTCGCCGATGCAGCAGGGCATGCTGTTCCTCGGCCTGAACGCGCCGGAGTCGGATCTCTACATCAACCAGTTGTGCATTCCGGTGCAGGGCCTTGACCCCGCGCGGTTGAAAGACGCCTGGGCAACCGTCAGCCGACGCCACGATATCCTGCGCACCGGATTCCTCTGGCAGGACATGGCCGAGCCGCTGCAATTCGTCCTCGCCGATCCGCAATTGCCAATCAGCCTGCTTGACTGGCGCGAGCAGGATCACTCGGCCGAAGCGCTGCAAGCGTTGGCCGATGCCGAGCGAGCCAAGGGCTTCGATCTCGATCAGCCGCCGCTGCAACGCCTGACGCTGGTGCAAGTGGGCGAGGACAGCTATCAACTGATCTGGACCTACCACCACATTCTGCTCGACGGCTGGAGCAGTTCGCAGTTGATCGGTGAGGTGTTGAGCCAATACTCCGGCAAGCCATTGGCCGACGCCGTGCCGTACCGCCGCTATATCAACTGGCTGCAACAGCAGGATGGCAACGCCAGTGAAGGGTTCTGGCGTCAGCACCTGAGTCAGCTCGACGAGCCGACTTATCTGGCCGACGCCGTGGCGCGCACCGGCAGCGGTCGTGGCCACGAAGCGTTGTACAGCCGCCTGGGCGAAGAACGTACCGAACAGCTCAAAGCCTTCGCGCAAGCACAGCAAGTCACCCTCAATACCTTGGTGCAGGGCGCGTGGCTGATGCTGCTCAGCCGTTACAGCGGTCAGCGTTGTGTGGCGTTCGGCGCCACGGTGGCGGGGCGCCCGGCGAGTCTGCGGGCGTCGGAATCGATCCTCGGTCTGTTCATCAACACCTTGCCGGTGATCAAGGATGTACCGGCCGAGCAGGCGGTCGGCGACTGGCTGCGCGACTTGCAGGACTTCAACCTGGAAATGCGTGAGCGCGAATACACCCCGCTCACCGACGTGCAGCGCTGGGCCGGACGTGCCGGGCAATCGCTGTTCGACAGCATCATCGTGTTCGAGAACCACCCGATCGACCAAGCGCTGCGCGAGTGGCGCGATGACTCGCTGAAGTTCGGCGAGATCAGCAACGCCGGCCTGACCAACTTCCCGATGGACTTGATGGTCACCCTCGAAGAGGGGCTGGTGATCGAGTACATGTTCCTGCGCGAGCATTTCGACCGGGCGACCGTTGAAGGCATTCGCAGCAACATGGAAGGCTTGCTTGCGGCGTTGGCACAGGATGCGGCGCAACCGCTGGGGCGCATTGGTCTGCCAACGGGGCAGGCGGCTACCGCGCAGGTTGTGCCGGCCGCTTCGCAAGCACCGGCCGTGCATCAGCGGATCGCTCAATGGGCGGCGCAGCGTGGTGAGCAGACGGCGCTGATCTTCAATGGCCAGACCTTCAGTTACGGGCAGATCGACGCCCGCGCCAACCGTCTGGCCCATGCGCTGATCGCTGAAGGCGTCGGCCCGGAAATACGCGTCGGCGTGGCGTTGCCGCGTAGCGAAAACATGATCGTGGCGTTGCTCGCGGTGCTCAAGGCTGGTGGCGCTTATGTGCCGCTGGATGCGACCTATCCGCGTGAGCGCCTGAGTTATCTGATGCGCGATTCCGGAATTGCCTTGCTGCTCAGTGATTCGAGTCTGCGTCAGGTGCTGCCAACGCAGGACAACCTGCATGTGCTGGAGCTCGATCAACTGGATCTGAGCGCGCACTCCGCCAGCGCACCGGATGTTGCGGTGCAACCGGGCAATCTCGCCTACGTGATCTATACCTCCGGTTCGACCGGCCAGCCGAAAGGCGTCGGTGTCGCTCACGGCCCGTTGGCGATGCACTGCCAGGCGATCGGTCAGCGTTATGAAATGAGTGAGGCCGATTGCGAGCTGCACTTCATGTCGTTCGCGTTCGACGGCGCGCATGAGCGCTGGTTGACCACTCTGACACACGGCGCGCGTTTGCTGATCCGTGACGACAGCCTGTGGACCGCCGAGCAGACGTACAGCGCTCTGCATGAATATGACGTAACCGTGGCCGCGTTCCCGCCAGTGTATTTGCAGCAACTGGCCGAACACGCCGAGCAAGACGGCAATCCGCCGGCGGTGCGTATTTACTGCTTCGGTGGCGATGCCGTGCCGGTGGCGAGTTTCGAACTGGCCAAACGTGCGCTCAAGCCGCAATACATCATCAACGGTTACGGGCCGACGGAAACCGTGGTCACACCGCTGATCTGGAAGGCCGGTGCGGATGATCAGTGCGGTGCGGCCTACGCGCCAATCGGCAGTGTGGTCGGCGAGCGCAGCGGTTATGTGCTCGACGCTGACCTCAATCCATTACCCGCGGGCGTTGCCGGTGAACTGTACCTGGGCGGCGCGCTGGCCCGTGGTTATCTGGGCCGTGCCGGCGGCACCGCCGAGCGCTTTGTGGCCAACCCGTTCAGCACCGACGGCAGTCGTCTGTATCGCACCGGTGACCTGGTTCGCCAGCGCGAGGACGGCACTGTCGACTACTTGGGACGGATCGACCATCAGGTAAAAATCCGTGGTTTCCGCATTGAGCTGGGTGAAGTCGAGGCGCGTCTCAAGCAGCAGCCAGGCGTGCGCGACGCGGCCGTGGTGGCCCGTGAGGGGGCCAGTGGCAAGCAATTGCTCGGCTACGTGTTGGCGAATGCCGATACGCAAACCGATGGTTTGTGCGAACGCCTGCGCGAGCAGCTCAAGGCCAGCTTGCCGGACTACATGGTGCCTGCGCACCTGATGTTGCTCGACCGCATGCCATTGACGCCGAACGGCAAGCTTGACCGCAAGGCGCTGCCGAACCCGGACGCTGAACAGCGTCAGGATTACCTGGCGCCGCGCACTGAGCTGGAAAAGGCCCTGGCGAAGATTTGGCAGGAGGTGCTGAAAATCGAACGCGTCGGCCTCACCGACAACTTCTTCGAACTGGGCGGTGATTCGATTCTCAGCCTGCAAGTGGTGGCCCGTAGTCGTGTGCTCAAGGCTCAGGGGCTGAGCCTGAAACTGCGCGACCTGATGCAGAAACCGAGCATCGCCGAACTGGTCGCCAGTGTGCAGGGCAGCGCCGAAAAAGCTTCCGGGCTGTTGGCGATGAACGCAGAGGTCAAGGGCGTTGCGCCGCTGTTCTGCATCCACGCAGGCTTCGGCACGGTGTTCGACTACGAGCCGTTGGCGCGCCGTTTGAGCGGTCGTCGTCAGGTGTTGGCAATTCAGTCGCGCATGCTCTTGGACCCGGCATTCAACGATGTGTCGTTGCAGAGCATGGCCAGCGCTTACGTGGCGCAGATTCGCGAGAAGCAGCCACACGGGCCGTATCACTTGTTGGGCTGGTCGCTGGGCGGGACGTTGGCGATGTTGATGGCCGCGCAATTGGAACAGGCTGGTCAGACCGTGAAATTCGTCGGCCTGGTGGACAGCTTCGTGCCGTCGGCCAAGGTCAACGAAGGCGCAGTGGATGACTGGCAGGCTGATCTGCGCGATTTCCTGCGGGTGACCCTGCCGGATGCTGCGCAGGACTTGAGCATCGACGGTGAGGAAACACCGCAGAACCTGCGGGCACTGTTCGCCGGCGCCATGAGTGTCGAACGTGGCGCTTCAACCTACGTGGCACTCGGCGCCGATGAACTGGCCCATGTGTTCAGCGTGGCACGCCGGCTCAAGCAATTGTCGTTGCAACTGGATCGCTGTGCTCCGTTGGCGGTCAATCCGATCTGCTGGTGGACGCTGGGTCGCGAAGAGGAGGCTGTGGAACTGGCGGCGCAACTTGAGCAACCGGGTATGGGCGGCGAATGGCTCGATTGCGGGCACTTCCAGATCCCGCGCGATGAAACTTTCCTGTCCGAGGCTGAAGAAATGCTCGGCGAGATCGTTGAACCAGTAGCCATGTCCTGAACTATGTTCTGAACCTGAAAAAACGGTCGGGCGCCTTTATGGCGCTCGACCTGTCTGGAGAGATACGAATGTCGTTGAACCCTGATATCGCCGCGTTCCTGCAACTGGTCGGCAACGGCCGGGCCAGTGGCAAGCGCGTTGGCATGCATGAGCTGAGCCCGGCAGAGGCTCGCGAACAGTTTGATCAGTCGTCGTTGTTGATGGACGCCGGCGGCGAAGAGCTGGTTGTGGTGGATGAACTGCAATTGCCGGTGCGCGATGGCACGCGTCTGAACGCGCGGATCTACAGCAATCAGCCTTTGAGTAGTGGTGCCGGGCGTCCGGCGCTGTTGTATTTCCATGGTGGCGGTTATGTGGTCGGCAGCCTCGATTCCCACGATTCTCTGTGCCGGGCGTTGGCTTCGATGGCTGATTGTGTGGTGTTGTCGGTGGCGTATCGGCTGGCGCCGGAGTTTCGCTTTCCGACGGCAGCCAACGACGCCCGCGATGCCTGGGACTGGCTGGTGGCCCGTGCTGCGGATCTGGGCATCGATGCCGCGCGTCTGGCGATTGCCGGTGACAGCGTCGGTGGCAGCCTGACCACGGTGCTCGCCGCGCAACTGACGGATGCGGCTGTGCAGCCGCGCTTGCAGGTGCTGATCTATCCGGTCACCGATGCCAGTCGCAGCACGCCTTCCATCGAGCAGTTCGGCGAAGGGTATCTGTTGGAGAAGGCTTCGCTGCAGTGGTTTTATGAGCACTATCAGCGTGATGCCAGTGATCGTCTCGATCCGCGTTTCTCGCCGTTGCTGGCTGAGGTTAACGCTAACGTTGCGCCGGTGCTGTTGGTGTTGGCCGAGTGTGATCCGTTGCACGATGAGGGCGTGGCGTATGCGCGTCACTTGCAGGCGGCGGGGGTTGCGGTGGAGTTGAAGGTTTATGAGGGAATGACCCACGACTTCATGCGCATGGGGGCGATTATTGATGAGGCTGAAGAGGCGCAGGAGCATATTGCTGGGTGCTTGGTAGAGGTGTTTGCTTTGGCTTGACGAGGGGGGGGGGGAATATCCGTTGCTGCGGGTGTTGCTGATTAGGGTTCCGCCCTTACGGCGGGTCACTTTTTCCAGACGCCGAAAAAGTAACCAAAAAGGCTTGCTCCTGCGTGCGGCCCGCTCGCTGGGGCTCGGGGTTCCTTCGCTGCGGGATCGATCCGGGCGCAGCGTCTCCGGTTTGCTTCGCTGCACCTCCTCTCGCTGTGTTTGGCTTCGCCAAACGGTCGCTGCGCTCCCACGCCCGGATCAATCCCTCCACTCAGCCTTCCGATGTCGCCTTACAGATCAAGATCAAGAGCAGGCGAGCTGACACTCGGCCTATTGAGTGGTGAAGAGCACGGCGCGCACGGCTTTTGTTTTTGTGGTGCTCTTGCCCCTCACCCCAGCCCTCTCCCGAGGGAGAGGGAGCCGATTTATGGGCTATTCAAGACCTGAGTTCAACGCGGAATTGCACGTCGGCGTATCCCTCCCAAACAGCCCGATCAGTCCCCTCTCTCTCAGGGAGAGGGCTAGGGTGAGGGGCTCTTGATCTGGCTTTTGATCTGGCTTCGGCTTCGGCTTTTGATCTTTTGCCCCATCGGCAGGCCGAACGGAGGTGTTCATCCGGGGGTAGGCGCGCAGCGCCGTTCGACGAAGTCGAACACATCGAGAGGAGGTGCAGCGAAGCAAACCGTAGGCGATGCCCCCGGATGGACACCGTAGCGAGGGAACACTGAGCCTAAGCGAAGTGCCGTACGCCAGGGGCAAAGCCTTTTGCTTACTTTTTGGCGTTTGAAAAAGTGAGTCGCTGTAAGAGCGAAACCGCCAGCGGCAGCACCCGAAGCAACGGATATACACCCAAAACCCAAGATCCCCAAAAAAAACGCCGGCAAATGCCGGCGTTTCAGTGAGCGCAAAACGTATTACCAGTTGTAGGTCACGTCAGCAGTCATGGTACGGCCTTCGCCGTAGTAGCAGTCGAGGGTCCCGTTGCACGCGGCAACATACTTCTCGTCGGTGATGTTCTGCAGGTTAGCCTGCAGCTTCACACCTTTGACATGTAGAGGCGATTTTTCCAGATCATAGGAAACCATCGCGTCATACACGGTGTACGACGGTACCTGGAAGGAATCCGACTCGTAGTCCGAGCCGTAGCTTTGTTGTACGTAACGAGCACCCAGGCCCATGCCGAAACCGGCCAGAGCAGTAGAAATGTCGAAGTCGTAGTTGATCCACGCCGATGCGGTCAGCGGCGGAGCCATGGCCACGGTGCGACCTTCGCGACCATCGTTGGCGCTGTGCCACTTGGTCTGGTTACGCGACACGGCGGCCAGTACGCGCAGGTTCTGCGTGACATTGACCTTGCCTTCCAACTCTACGCCACGCGAACGCACCGTACCGCTCTGCACGCTGAACCCCGGGTTGTTGAGGTCGGTGGTCAGCATGTTGTCCTGGTCGATCTGGTAAGCCGACAGCTGAATGAAACCGTCGACGAAGGTCGGTTCGTACTTGATACCGACTTCGTACTGCTTGCCGGTGGTCGGTTCGAACGCACCACCGCCGATGTCAGTACCGGTTTGCGGCAGGAACGATTCGGCGTAGCTCACGTAAGGGGTGATGCCGTTCTCGAACTCGTAGCCAAGGCCGGCGCGACCGGTGAACTTCTCGTCTTTCTGGTTGCTGTGACCACCGGTCAGCGGTTGCTTGTTGTCGGTTTCGGCGAAGTCGTAACGACCGCCGAGGGTCAGGAACCACTGGTTCCAGCGCAGTTGATCCTGAGCGTACAGACCGGTCTGGGTGATGGTGTTATCCCATTTGTACGGCTGGCGGAAGTTGATCGCGCTGCCATACACCGGGTTGTACAGGTCGATACCCGGAGCAGTGCGGTCATACAGGCCAAGGAACTTCGAGTTGAAGTGGTAGTAGTCCACGCCCAACAGCACGGTGTGGTCGATATCGGCAGTCTTGAACTTGGCCTGGGCAATGTTATCGAGGCCGTAGACCTTGTTGTGCTGCGACCAGTCCACGGCGTAACGGCTCTGGAAGCTGCTGTCGTTGAGGCCGGTGACCGGGTTGGTCGGGAACGAATAGCCGTGCAGCGGCGCGACGTACTGGTCGTTGACGTCGGCGTAACGGGCATTCTGCTTGAAGGTCCAGACGTCGTTGAGTTCGTGAGCGATTTCGTAACCGACGACAAACTGCTCGCGATGGTATTTGTTCACGTCCGGCTCGCCGATGAAGCGGCTGCGGCTGATGCGACCATTGGAGGTGCTCTTGACTGTGCCGAACGCTGGCAGGCCCTGGGCTTCCGGTACGTCGTGGTCCTTCTGGTACTGGCCGAACACGGTGATGGTGGTGCGGTCGTTCGGCAGCCAGGTCAGGCTTGGCGCCAGCATCATGCGGTTCTGGCTGGCGTAGTCGATGGCCGAGTTGCTGTCGTTGACCACACCGGTCAGGCGATAGAGGAATTCACCCTGATCGTCGATCGGGCCGCCGAGGTCGAAGGCACCGTAGGCGCGGTCGTAGCTGCCGCCACCGATCTTCACTTCGTGCAGCGGTGTCGCGGTCGGACGCTTGCTGACCATGTTGACGATGCCGCCAGGCTGGTTCTGACCATAGAGCACCGAGGCCGGACCTTTGAGCACTTCGATGCGCTCCAGGGTGTATGGGTCGATCTGCAGCGAACCGCCGGTGCTGCCGCCGCCGTAAGGCATGTGCAGGCCGTCGAGGTACAGCGGAGTCGGGGAGAAGCCGCGGGAAGTCGGCTCGTCAAAAATCTTCACGCGGTCGGCGAATCCGCCACCAGTGATGCCCGGGGTATAACGCAGGGCCTCGGTGACCGATTGCGAACCGCGCATCTTGATTTCGTCCTGGGTGACGACGTTGATCGTCTGCGGGATGACCTTGATTGCCGTATCGGTTTTCGAACCCGTGGCGCTGCGTTTGGCGACGATCCCGTCGACCGGACCCCAGGCCGATTCCGCGGTGGCGGAGATGTTGGTCGGTGCCAGATCCAGACTGGCGCCGCTGTTGCTGCGCGAGCGCAACGCGACGTTATTGCCTTCAACGCTGTAGGCAATGTCGGTGCCGTTGAGCAACTGCGCGATGGCGGCAGTCGGTTCCAGGTTGCCGCTGACCGCGCTGCTGCGCAGACCACTCACTTCATCCGGGCTGTACAGCACCTGAAGGTTGGTCTGGCGGCCGAATTCCTGCAAAGCGCTCCCCAGCGACTGGGCAGGAATATTGATCGCCACGGCCGCAGCCTGCGCCTGGCCGATCATCGGCAAGGTCAGAACCATGGCGCACAGCGCTGGCAACGTGGAACGGAAAGAACGGCGGATCAGCAGAGCCTTGGCGAGCGGGTGGAGTCCGTGCGGTGCGGGCATTATTCTTCTACTCTTCAAAGTGTTGACTGAGAACTATTTCTATTAACTGTAAATAAGACGTTGAACCTTCCGAAAACCGGAAAGGCTCAACGCACTTTTTTTACAAATTTTTCACAATCAGGCGGGTTGAAGCTCGGTGACCACTTTGCCGGCGCTCATGCGCACCAATTGGTCGGCGACATCGAAGTAACGATCGTCGTGGGAAATGACGATGATGGTTTTGCCCAGACGCTTCAGGTCAGGCAGCAGCTCGGTGTAGAAAATGCGGCGGAAGGTCGGGTCCTGGTCGGCGGCCCATTCGTCGAACACCAGCACCGGACGCTCTTCCAGCCATGCGTTGATCAACGCCAGACGCTTGCGCTGGCCGGTGGACAGGTCGGTGGTGGTGAACGAACCGTCACGCACGCTGACCTTGTGGGCGATTTCCAGACGCTGCAGGTATTTGTTGGCGTCTTCCGGGATATGCGTGTCGCCCTGGACCACGTCGTCGAACAAGTAATAGTCGGCGAAAATCGTCGTGAACAACTGACGATAATCATCGCGGGTCGCGGCGTCGATGATCTGCTGGTTGAGGCGGATCTCACCCTGTTGCGGCGCGTACAGGCCCAGCAACAGCTTGATCAGAGTGGTCTTGCCACAGCCGTTTTCACCGACGATGAAAATGATGTCGCCCTGTTCGATTTTCAGGTTCACCGGGCCCAGACGAAACGGCGATGCACCTTCCACGGTGGGGAAGCTGTACGACACGTCGGTCAGTTCCAGACTGTGCACGACTTTGTTTTTCGGGCCTTGCTCGCTGAGCAGCAGGTGTGGTTCGGGCGAAGAAAATTGCTCCGACAGTTCGGCGATGCGGCGAAACGCGATCTGTGCGCGGCTGACAATTGGCAAAGTGCTGATCAAATGTTCCAGCGGACCTTTCATGTACAGCAACACCAGCACGAAGCCGCTGATCACCGCTTTATCGGCGCTCGGCCATAGCGATTGCAAGCCCAGCGCCAAACCGATGACCACGAAAAACAGCATCGAACCCAGGGTTTTGGCAATGACGAACGTATTCACCGAGCGTACCTGGGTGTCGCAGATCTTGTTCGCCGTTCCTTCGATGCCGGCAACGAACATGCGGTGCCGGCGCGGGCGGTGGATGCGCAGTTCTTTCGCGCCTTCAGCCACGGCGTGGTAGTTTTTCTGCAACTCGTCTTCGTAGTCGCGGGCCTTCATGAAGCCCTGCATGCCACGCCCGCGAGCAATGTACTGAATGATCGTGCTCAGCAGAATCGCGACCACCACCATCAAAAACATCGGCCATGACAACATCGCCAGATAGCCCATGCAGCCCAGGGTGACGGTCATGGAAATCGCCAGCGGGGCGAAAGCGAAAGCGAAGTCGCTGATGGTGTCGACGTCGTGGGTCAGCACCGGGATCAGCCGATGGCTGCGATAGCGCTCGATCTGTTCAATGGGGGCCGAGAGGACTTTCTCGCCCAGCTCCTTACGCAGTTTGGCAATGATGTGCTGGCCGACATAGTTGGTACCGATGTCGGAGAAAATCGAACTGGTCAGGGCCAGCAGGCACAACCCGGCGAAGAGCGCGACCATGGTGTTGCTCAGGTCGCCCTCGGTGTGCAGCACGCTGTTGATGGTCGCCAGCAACGCGGTGACACTCAGACCGCCGACCATACCGAGCAGGGTCGAGACGGTCACAATCAGCCGAAAGGGTTTGAGCAGGGCGAACAATTCTTTGATCACCCCGCGTGTTGGTTTGCTCATGGAGGTTCCCTGCTTGAAAGAGCGGCGAAGGCCGCTATTGATCGCGGACTTCGCCTGGATGACGTAGAGGGCGGTGGCGCACCGTGGCGGTTCGCGCTCACCTGTAAAACGACTGGCGGGACGGCTAATTTAGCCGGCGATGGCGTTACAGATCGCGGGCGACGCGAAAGCCGATCCAGTCGCCGCGCGTGTCGGTGTAGGTGGCATTGCGGTTACCGGAGCGGGAGAACACTGGCGCTTCGCCCCAGTCGTTGCCTCGGATGCGGCGGATCTCGCATTTGCCGCTCAGCCAGGCGCTGCCGTCGCTCGGTGCGCCGACGTAGTTTTCGTTGTAGCAGTCGGCGGTCCATTCATAGATGTTGCCGTGCATGTCGTACACGCCGAAGGCATTGGCTGGAAAGCTGCCGGCCGGCGCCGTGAAGTTGTAGCCATCGGCGGCGCCGTAAGTGTTGGCGTGTTTGGCGATGCTGTATTCCTTCCCCTCATCGAATGGGAAGGGGAACGGCCCGGTGCTGCCACCACGTGCGGCGTATTCACGCAGGGATTCGCTGACCAGTCGATATTGCTTGCCGGTCTTTTTCGACAGCCACGCCACGTACGCTTCGATTTCAGGAAAGTCCATGCACACTGCTGGGTGCTTGTCGGTGTACTGTTTGCGCGGGTCGCTGCCCTGATAGTCGGGAATGCCGGCCTTGCACGCACGACCTGGACGCGTGTCGCCGTCGGGCATTTTGTAGCCGCTGTCCTTGAGGTAGGCATCCCACTCGCCGCGCAGTACCTGAAAACGGCTGATCGCCAGCGGCTGGGCAAACGTCACCGGGTGCATCGGGCCTTCGTCAGGCTCGCGGCCGACTTCATCGTCCGGGGTGCCCATGGTGAAGGTGCCGGTGGGCAGCACGACCATTTCCGGGCAGTCCTTGCAGTCCTTGAACACCTTGCCCGGCGCCGGTGGTGTGGCAGCCTGGGCAGCGCCAGGCAGCAGGCCGGCGGCGAGGGCGGTGAGCATCAGCGCCGGCAGGGTCTTGAGAGGAAAACGACGCAGTTCACTGTTCATGGCGGGTCTCGCTAAAAGAAAAAGGGAGCGCTCAGAGGGCTTGGTCGAGCACGGCCAGCAGACGGTCGATTTGTGCTTCGTCGTTGAGCAGCCCGGGGGCGGTGCGGATCACCGGGCCGACATCGCGGTGGACGGCATCGGCGACCACACGGTTGGCCATCAGGTGCGCAGCGATCTTGTCGCTGTCCTTGCCCTTGACCCGGAAGAATGTGAAACCGGCGGACAGCGCAGGACTCAACGGCGTGACGAGTTCGATTTGCGGACGTTGTTGCAGGCGCTGTTTCAAGTAACTGTTGAGCGCGTGAATGCGTGCTTCGACATCAGCCTTGCCCAGTTGCAGGTGCAACTTGAACGCCTCGTCCAGTGCCCAGCGATGCTCGAACGCGTGGTAGCCACCCGGGGTCATGGTGGTGGAAAACGCTGTGGCTTCGGAGAACGTCGGAATAACCGGCGTGACGTATCTGACGTCTTCGAAGCGGCTGCAGATGATCCCGGTACCGCGTGGGCCGAACATCCATTTATGTGTGCCGGCGATGAAGAAGTCGCAGTTCATTTGCGCGAAGTTGAGGTTGTCCACGCCGAAGCCGTGCACGCCGTCGACCACATAGACGATCCGGTCGGCATCGCTGCGACCGCGATTGTGCTTGTCGACGATTGCGCCGATCTCGCCGATTGGCAGTTTCAGGCCGCTGCCCGAATGTACCCAGCACATGCCCAGCACGCGGGTTTCGGGGCGTATGGCGTTGTCGATGTTGGCGAGGATTTCGGCTTTGCTGGCGCTGTACACATCCTTGAACAACGGGATCTTGCGCACCCGCGTGCCATCGCGTTCGGTGCGCAAGGCGAGGATGGTGTGGGTGGCGTAATGTTCGTGGACGGTGGTGAGAATTTCCTGGTCGGCGCGCACATGCACGCCGCCATAAATCGTCGCCAGGCCTTCGGTGGTGCTGCCGGTCAGCGCGATCTGCTTGGCGTTGGCCTGCAAGTAGCGAGCGGCCCAGACCCGCACGTTTTCCTCGCGCTGTTCGATCACGCCCAGGTCCCAATCCATCGCCAGACCGGGGTTTTTGTCGAGGGCCGCGCGATGCTGCTCGATGGCCTCGCGCACCGGTTTGGGGTGCGAGGTGATCAGAAAATTGGAGAAGTGCAGCCAGTCCGGGTCCTGATCGAACAGCTGTTGCAGCTGCGCCCACTTGTTGCGCGGCAGCGGCGCAACGGCTGAAGCACTGGCGAGCGTGGGCAGGCTCGCACCCAGTGGCAGCGCCGCAGCCAGTATCCCGGCCTGCTTGAGAAAAGCACGACGATTGCTCATGGCCTAGCGGTTCCCGGTGCAGCGGCCAGTGCCGGTTTCGCGGCTTTCTCGACCTGATCCCAGACCCGCAGGAAGTTGCCGCCCCACAGTTTGGCGATATCCGCCTCGGAATAACCGCGCGAGATCAACTCGGCGGTGACGTTACGGATCTCGCCAACGTTCTCGAAACCTTTGACGCCGCCACCTTCGTTGAAGTCGGAGCTGATGCCGACATGATCGATGCCGATCTTGCGCACCGCGTAATCGATGGCGTCGCCCAGGTCCTTGAGGCTGGCTTTCGGCTCTTCTTCGAGGATGCCGTAGAGGCGGCCAGCGTACTGGCCGAACTTCTGTTCGGACCACGCGGCAATGATCGGATCACCGGGCATCAACGCCATGGCCAGGTTTGGCAGGGGCGGCAGATCGAAGTCCTTGCGCATCTCATTGAGTTTGTCTTGCGTGGTCTGCGTCAGTGGGCGCAGGTATTGCGAGAATGCGACGATCTGCACCACGCCGCCACTGTTCTTGATCAGCTGCATTTCCTTGTCGCTGAGGTTGCGTGGAATATCGACCATCGCGCGTGGCGCCGAGTGCGAGGCGATCAGCGGCGTGCGGCTCAGTTGCGCGACTTGCTCAAGGGCCTTGGTCGACATTTGCGAGACGTCGATGATCACGCCCAGATCGTTCAGGCGCTTGACCGCTTGCTTGCCCAGATCCGAGAGACCGTCGAGGGCGTCCGGTGAATCATTGAGGAACGGCAACGGACGCGATGAATCAGCCCAGTCGTTATTGCCGATGTAGCTGAAACCGAACATGCGCATGCCGCGCGCCGTCCACATATCCAGCAGGCTCAGATCGTGGCCCAGCGGGTAGGCGTTGAGCATGCTGATGAAAATCGCGAATTTGCCTTCGCCGTGCAGACGACGGAAATCATCCGGGGTGTAGGCGATGGCGACCTGATTGGGATAGTCGCGGACCATGCCGGAGATGATCTTGAAGCGAATTTCCTGCTGGTTGCGCGCCTCGTCAACGAAGCCGGGTGTTGGCTTGTGCGGTGCGTTCGGACCGTTCCACATTTCTGGCCAGCCGAAGATGGTCAGTGCCGCGCCGGACAGGCGACCGCGATTGGCTTTGGCCAGATCGAACTGGCCGTCACCGTCCTTGTCGGCCTCGTGGCCGTCGGTGCCGAAGTTCTGCGTCAGGCTGACATGGCTATCGAAAGAGAGCATGCGTTCGTGCAGCTCATCTGCCTGTTTCATGACTTTGACCGGGTAGCCCAGGTCATCCTTGAACCAGTGTTGCCATACGGCAAAGCCTGCGCCGGCGCTGATCGCCAAGGCTAACGGCAGGCCAATGAATAGAGCCTTTTTCGAACGTGGTTTTGTCATTGCCATCTCAGTCGGGTTCGCCATTGAGGTGCAGGCGCGGGGGCCTTTGCTATCTGGGAAGAACGAGTGGATGGCCGTGGAATTTAGGTTGCCAGGTTAAAAGATCGCAGCCTTTGGCAGCTCCTACAGGGATATACATTCCATGTAGGAGCTGCCAAAGGCTGCGATCTTTTCAAACCCACATAAATTTACCTGCGCAACAAACGTTCTAGCTTGGATAAAGCCTGCTTCATGGCTGACACAGGTAGGGCAATGAAGATTTCTCGACGATGGTTCATGGCAGGCCTGGCGCTGACTGGCGCTGCCGTGCCGGCGGCTTATTTTGGGCATCGTGAATGGACGAAGCCGGATCCGACGATCACGCCGGGCGAGGCCTCTTTTGATGTGGCGGACATGGCCGGTCAGCGCCTGGCGAACGCCTTGCGCGGGGTCTGGGATATCCGTTTCGAAGGCGCTGACGCGGGCCTTGCAGGCTTGCCGCAGAAAGGTCTGCAGGTGCTTCTCGACATTGGCCATAAAGGTCGGGGCGTGTGCGGTTTTCTCGATACGCCGGAGCGTTTGCGCTCTGGCGAAACACCTCGTTACCGAATTCTCGGTGATCTGGCCAAGGCCGATGCGGCGAAACTGAGTTGGCGGTTGATCGGCGCTGATGGCCAGATCAGCTATGAGCTGGACATGATCCTCGATGAGGTCTGGGCCGATTTCGGCAATGCCGGCAGCGGCACTCTCAGCGGCAAAGCGCTGCGCCTCGACCGGCCGTTGAATTTGCCTGCGCAGGACAACCGCTTCGTCGCGGTCAAGCAGCTGTTTCCCGAAGCCCGCGAGCGCACGCCGCTGAACGCGACGCTGCTGGCGTGGTTGATTTCTCCTGAGCATCGCCTGTTCCACCAGTTGTGGCATGCGACGCGCGACAAATGGCACAAGCTTCCCGAGGACAAGCGCGAGGCGCTGCGCGGGATTGGCTGGCAGCCCGGGCCGCGTGACAAGGAGCGAGATGCCCGTGGCCCGCGCAAAGATCGCAACGGCTCCGGCGTGGACTTCTTTTTCATGCACCGGCACATGCTCGGTACGGCGCGTTCCATGCAGGACCTGCCGTCCTGGGAGTATTTCCCGCTACCGCAGCCGGAGTTGATCCGCGATCGCATCGGTTTCGCCCGCTACTTCGACAACCACGACGGCACGGCTTTGCCGCCAACGTGGACGGCGGCGGGCGACGATGAGTTCAGTCAGTGGGTCAGCGACATCAAGACTGCTGAAACCTATGAAAGCAACTTCCAGGTCTGGGAGTCGCAATACCGCGATCCGGCGTATCTGGCGAAACTCACGTTGGGGCAGTTCGGCTCCGAAGTGGAGCTGGGGCTGCACGACTGGCTGCACATGCGTTGGGCTTCGGTGCCGCGCGATCCTTCCAATGGGCAACCGGTGCCGTTTGCACGGGATCCGGCAGACTTCGCTGCGCGCTGGTACAACGCTGAAAACGACTTCCTCGGTGACCCGTTTTCATCCCACGTCAACCCGGCGTTCTGGCACTTTCATGGCTGGATCGACGATCGCATCGAAGACTGGTTCCGCGCCCATGAGCGTTTTCATCCGGGTGAAGTCAGCCGCCTGCAGGTCAATGGCGTGCAGTGGTTTGCGCCGGGGCGTTGGGTCGAGGTTGATGATCCGTGGCTGGGGCCGATCACCCATGGCTGCAGCACCACGCCGGGTCTGCAGGTGGGCAAGTCGGTGGAAATGGATCCGGAAACCATGAAACTGGCGCTGCGCATCACCTTCATCACCGACGAAGAAAAACTTGCCGGGCTGTTCCGCCGCGTGCCGCAACGACCGTGGTATGCGCGCAATCTGAAGCCTAAAACCAGCCCGGCTTGAGGGCTGCGTCATCGTTCATTCGCGAGCAGGCTTGCTCCCACAGGATCAGGTGTTGCTCGCAGATTGCGCAAACACAGCCATTCATTGTGGGAGCGAGCCTGCTCGCGAAAGCGGTCTGTCAGGCAACGCTATTACTGCGTCCACCCACCGCCCAGCGCCTTGTACAGCGCAATGCTTGCCTGCACTCGTGACAGCCGCAGTTGCGCATTCTGGTCCTGCGCGGCATACAGCGTGCGCTGGTTTTCCAATACCGTGAGCAAATCTTCAGCACCGGCCTCGTATCGACTTTGCGCAATGTTGAAAGCGGTCTGCGCCTGATTCAATTCTTCGTTCTGCCACAACCGCTGCTCGTCCAGCCGACGAATGCTGTTGAGGGCTTTTTCCACGTCGGCGAAACCGTTAATGATCGCGCCACGATAGGTTTCCAGCAGCTCTTGCTGGCGTGCCGTGGCCTTGTCGCGTTCCGCGCCGAGGCGACCGTTGTTGAAGATCGGTGCGACCAGCCCGGCGGTCAGGTTGTAGAAAGGGCTGCGAATCAAATCGTCGAACTGGTTGGCGCCTGAGCCGAGCTGGGCGGTCAGGGTCAGTGCTGGCAACATCGCCGCTCGGGCGACTTTGACGTCAGCTTCGGCGGCGGCCAGTTGCGCTTCGGCGCGAGCAATGTCCGGACGATGAGTGAGCAACTCGCTGGGCACGCCGGCGGCAATATCAGGCCATTGCAGGTGATCGAAGGACTCTGTCGGCGACAGTTGCTGCACCGGTCTGCCGAGCAGGGCGGCGAGGCTGATCAACGCTTCCTGGGCTTGCTGTTGCACGCGCGGCAATTGCCACTGCTGGGCGGCGACCAGGCTCTTCTGCTGTGCCAGTTCCAGCGCGGTCGCCGAGCCTGAATCAAAACGCGTCTGCACCAATTTCAGCACGCTTTGTGCGTTGGCCAGATTGAGTTCGGCGATGCGGCTCTGCTCGCGCAGTGACAGGGTTTGCGCATACGTGCTGGCTACGCCGCTGAGCAATGTCAGCTCGACGGTTGCCCGGTCGAATTCGCTGGCCTGCAAAGTGAACTGCGCGCTGTCCCGCGAGGCGCGTTTGCCGCCCCAGAAATCGATTTCGTAAGTGGCGCTCAGATTGGTGTCGAAGTAGTCCACGGCTTTGTTGCTGCTGTTGGCATCGAGCTGGCTGTAGCCATTGCCGCGCAGCAGTTTCTGCCGATTGGCATTGAGCCCGGCCTTGACCTCCGGCAGCAGTGAGCCGCCGGCGATCACCGTGCCGGCCTGCGCCTGGCGCACGCGGGCAACGGCGGCCGCGAGGTCGAAACTGCCGACGCGGGCCTGTTCGATCAGGCGATCCAGCTCGGGGCTGCCGAACTGCGTCCACCACTGCAGGTTGTTGCGGGCGCTGCTGGCGCTGTGCGGCGACTGCCAGATCGCGGGCGCTTGCACGCCACTGTCGGGGCGTTGCACGGGACTGCCGCAGGCGCTGAGGATCAGGCACACGGTCAATAAACTGAGGCGCGGTTTCATAGATCGATCATTCACTGGTAAGGGCCGTGACCGGGTCGAGCCGGGCAGCTTTGCGGGCTGGCATGAAGCCGAAGACAACACCGGTGACAAGGGCGCAGCCGAAAGCGCCGAGCACTGCCATCAACGAGAACGCGACGGCCACTTCGCTCAGAATCAGCACGCCGCCAACGATCAACGCCAGGGCGATGCCGGCAATGCCGCCGACCACCGAGAGCATCACTGCCTCGGTGAGAAACTGGCGCAATATGTCGCGCTGCCGCGCACCGGTGGCCATGCGGATACCGATCTCGCGGGTACGTTCACGCACGGTCATGAGCATGATGTTCATCACGCCGATGCCGCCGACCAGCAGGGAAATCGCGGCAATCGAGCCGAGCATCAGCGACAGGGTATTTTGCGTGCGCGCCTCGGCCTGGATCATTGCGGCATTGTTGGTCAGCTCGAAATCCTTCTTGCCGTTGTGCAAGCGCAGCATGAGCTGCTCGATGGCTTCTTCGGCGTCCTTGACCTTGCGTGCGTCGGTGGCGGCGATGGCCACGTATTCCGGATCGCGGGTGCCGAACAGCCTGACGCTGGCGGCCGAGTAGGGGATGGCGATGCGGTTGTCGCTGTCGGAGTCGCCAGAGCTGGCGCCTTTTTCCGCCAGTACACCGACCACCTGAAACGGTACGTTCTCGATCAGGATGTATTGGCCGATCGGGTTGATCACGTCCTTGAGCAGTTTGCTCCGGACTTTGTGGCCAATCACCGCCACTGCGGCGGCGTTCGCCTCGTCGGCCTCGGTGAAATAGCTGCCTTGCACCACCGGCCAGTTGAAGATCGCCGGGAAGTTGGTGTCGTTGCCGCCGACGTAACTCAAGTGGTCGGCATTGCCGAACCGCACACCGGCCTCGGCGCCGTTGACCGGCATGATCCGTTGCACTTGCGGCAGGCTCGCCAGTGCGCGGACGTCGTCGAGGGTGATGATCCCCGGTGGCGTGCGCGGATTGGGCGCCGAGCCGCTGAGGTAAATGATGTTCGAACCGAACGCGCCCATCTGCGCCATGACCTGACGCTTGCTGCCTTCGCCGACCGCAAGCATTACCACTACCGAGGCTACGCCGATGATGATGCCGAGCAGGGTCAGCGCGGTGCGGAAGCGATTGATCCACATCACCCGCCAAGCGGCGTGCAAGGCGTCGACTAGTTCGCCTTTCCAGGCGCCGGTGGCTTCGGCGCCTTCGACCAGGCGTTTGCGCAGATCGACGGCTTGCAAGGCGCCAGGGTTGGCGCTGGTCTGGGCTTCGGGGTTGTCCTTGGCGCTGTCACTGATGATCAGGCCGTCGCGAATTTCAATGATGCGTTTGGCCCGCGCCGCCACTTCGCGATCGTGGGTGATGAGAATGACGACGTGGCCCTGACTCGCCAGTTCGTCGAGCAGCGCCATGACTTCCTTGCCGCTGTGGCTGTCGAGGGCGCCGGTCGGTTCGTCGGCAAGAATAATGTGGCCGCCGTTCATCAACGCACGGGCAATCGACACCCGTTGTTGCTGGCCGCCCGAGAGCTGGTGCGGACGGTTGCCGGTGCGTGAGGCCAGGCCGAGGCGGTCTAGCAGGGCGGCCGCGCGGGCGTGGCGCTCGGCGGCCGGAGTGCCGGCATAGATCGCCGGCATCTCGACGTTTTCCTGGGCTGAGCCTGACGGAATCAGGTGATAACCCTGGAACACGAAACCAAAGGCTTCGCGGCGCAGCCATGCGAGTTCGTCGCTGTCGAGGCCGGCGACGTTTTCCCCGGCGAAGCGGTATTCGCCGGACGTCGGGCGGTCGAGGCAGCCGAGGATGTTCATCAGTGTCGATTTGCCGGAACCGGATGCGCCGACAATTGCCACGAATTCGCCGGCGTGGATCGACAGGTCGATGCCGCGCAGTACATGAACTTCAGGTGCGTCGCCGCCGCCGTAGGATTTGCGGATGTCCTGCAGATCGATCAAGGGCGTTTGCATTCAACCACCACTGCCGTCAGCGGGGCCGATGAGCAGGTGATCACCTTCGTCAAGTCCTTCGAGAACCTGCACCTTGAGCCGATCGCTGATCCCGGTACGTACCTCGCGCGACTGGATCTTGCCGTTGGCAGCGACCACTTGGGCTGTTTGCAGGTTGGCGGTAGCGCTGCCTTGCAGAGCAGCCACTGGGGCAGTGAGGACGTCCCTGGCCTGATCAGCGACGAAAAACACCTGGGTAGTCATCTCGGCCATCAAGGCGTTATCGGCGTTATCGACGTCGAGCAAAACCGTGTACAGCACGACGCGAGCGCTGCCGCTTTTACTGCTGCTGGCCGGGCTGCCGCCGCCCTGGCTGGTCTGATCGAGCGGTTTTGGTGGCACCGGCAGAATTTGCCGCACGGTGCTGCTCCAGCGCCGGTTGCCGCCGCTGAGGGTGGTGAAATAAGCCGTCATGCCCGGTTTGACATGGCCGATATCTGCCTCGGAAACCTCGGCCCAAACGGTCATCGGTGACAGCTTGGCGATGCGCAGAATCAGCGGCGTCTGCTGTTGCGCGTTGAGGGTCTGGCCTTCGCGGGCATCGAGGGCGACCACGGTGCCGGCCATTGGCGCATAGATCCGCGTGTAGCCGAGCTCGGCCTGATCGCTGCGCAGGCTGGCTTCAGCCTGACGGATTTGCGCCTGGAACATGTCGATGCGCGCTTGCGTGGCTTTCAGTTCGGCGCGGGCGGTCTGCACGTCTTCCTCGCGGGTTGCACCGCCAGCCGCCAGATTCTGTTGGCGCTGATACTTCTGTTGCGCCAATTCGTGCTGGGCACGTTGTTCCTGCAATTGCGCCTTGAGGTTCTCGACCGAGAAGCGGCCGGCGTCAAGCTTGGCCTTTTGCGTTGATGGATCGATTTCCACCAACAACTGTCCTTCCTTGACCACGTCGCCGACTTCGACATGGATTTTCTGAATCTGCCCGGAGGCTTGCGCGCCAACATCCACGTAACGACGCGGTTGCAGTGTGCCAAGCGCGGTGACGCTGCTTTCGATGTCGCCACGGGTCACTTGCACAGTGGTGAATTTATCCCGACCTGGCGGCAGGATCTGCCACGCAGCGTACGCGACAGCGGGGATCAGACAAAGGACTACGAGCAGGGCGCGTCGGGCGGGGCGGGGACGTTTCATGCAGGGTTCCGGCCAGTGAAAATCGGCCCGTCGTTCGGCTGGCACACAGATTCGGGCAGCACTGAACGCTGTCGCAAGGTGCGACAGACACGGGGAGCTGTCCTGTAAACGATGGAAGTGCAGGAGAATTTAACTGCGGACATACGAAGTTACAGCTATAGAGCAGCACTATTTGTCGGTCAACGATAAACACCACTTTAAATCTATATGAGAATTACTATAAATTACGCACCTCAAGTTGCCACTATCTTGCTACTGCGTTTTGCGCAGGGGTCAATCAGTGAGCTCAAGGACAGAACCCGCAGGTTTGCGGCCGGGAGTCATGTTGGAAAACTACTATCGCGAGCTGGTGTGTTTCCTGAACGCCAAGCTCGGCAACCGTCAGGTTGCCGAAGATGTGGTGCATGACGCCTATCTGCGAGTGCTGGAACGTTCCAGCGACACACCGATCGAGCAACCCCGCGCCTTTCTCTACCGAACCGCGCTGAATCTGGTCATCGACGATCATCGGCGCAACGCTTTGCGCCAGGTCGAGTCACTCGACGTGCTCGATAATGAAGAGCGCTATTTCACCCCGTCTCCCCACGGCAACCTTGATCATGGCCAGCGCCTGGAGATGCTTCAGCGTGCGTTGGCCGAGTTGTCACCGCTGTGTCGCGAAAGTTTTCTGCTGCGCAAGATCGAAGGCCTGTCGCACCCGGAAATCGCCCGGCAGCTCGGCATTTCCAAGGCTCTGGTGGAAAAGCACATCGTCAATGCCATGAAGCATTGCCGCCTGCGCATCAAGCAATGGGATGCCCATTGAGCCGTCTGCGTTAAATTTTATTTCACTGTCCTCGTTCCTACTCAACAGACGACCTGCTGTCCTGCTCAAGGCCAGTCAGGTCACTTAGGCTCTCCTTGCCCCTTGTTGAGGGGTTCATCCAGAGGACACTGGAAATGACTCAGGCAATTGCATCGCCCATCGTTCACGACCTGATCGGCGTCGGTTTCGGCCCTTCGAACCTGGCACTGGCCATCGCTCTGCAAGAGCGCGGCCCGACCCAAGGCGAGCTGGATGTGCTGTTCCTCGACAAGCAGGCCAACTACAGCTGGCATGGCAACACCCTGTCGACGCAGAGCGAGTTGCAGATTTCCTTCCTCAAGGATCTGGTGACCCTGCGCAATCCAACCAGCCCGTACTCGTTCGTCAATTACCTCAAATATCACGGTCGTCTGGTCGACTTCATCAACCTCGGCACCTTCTATCCGTGCCGTATGGAGTACAACGACTACCTGCGCTGGGTTGCCGGGCAATTCGCCGAGCAGAGCCGTTACGGCGAAGAAGTGCTGACCATCGAGCCGGTCCTGCACAACCACCAGGTTGAAGCGCTGCGGGTGATTTCCCGTGGCAGCGATGGCCAGCAGCATGTGCGGACCACCCGTTCGGTGGTGGTCAGCGCCGGCGGCACGCCGCGCATTCCGGAGGCGTTCAAGGCGCTGAAGGGCGACACTCGTGTGTTCCACCATTCGCAGTACTTGTCGCAAATGGCCAAGCAGCCATGCGTCAACAATAAACCGATGAGCATCGCGATCATCGGTGGCGGACAGAGTGCGGCGGAAGCCTTTATCGATCTGAACGATTCGTTCCCGTCGGTACAGGTCGACATGATCCTGCGCGGCTCGGCACTCAAGCCTGCCGACGACAGTCCGTTCGTCAACGAAGTGTTCTCCCCGGAGTTCACCGACCTGGTGTTCCAGCAGAACAGCGCCGAGCGTGAGCGTCTGGTCAACGAGTACCACAACACCAACTATTCGGTGGTCGACATCGACCTGATCGAGCGCATCTACGGCATCTTCTATCGTCAGAAGGTGTCCGGGGTTGCCCGTCACGCGTTCCGTACGTTGACCACTGTCGAGAGCGCTACCGCGACCGAAAACGGTATCGAACTGGCCGTGCGCAACAACGCCACCGGCGAAGTCACCGTGCGCAACTACGATGCCGTTGTTCTGGCGACCGGCTACGAACGGCAGATGCACCGCAAACTGCTGGCACCGCTGGAAGAATACCTGGGCGACTTCGAGGTCGATCGCAACTACAAAGTGATCACCGACGAACGCTGCAAGGCCGGCATCTACATGCAGGGCTTCTGCCAGGCCAGCCACGGTCTGAGCGATACGTTGCTATCGGTGCTACCGATTCGTGCGGACGAGATTGCCGGTTCTTTGTATGAGCATGGCAAGAACCGTGGGCATCGTTCGATGGCGGACCTGTTGTTGGCGACTGCCAGCTAAGACCAGCGGCGCTGGAAAGACCGCTATCGCGAGCAGGCTCACTCCTACAATGTTCTGTGTACGCAGGACCAATGTAGGAGTGAGCCTGCTCGCGATGGGGCCTTCGAAAACACCAGAGTTTCACAATCCTGAACCCTTCCTGAACATCCCCCACATTCCCCGACACACCTCCTTTTGCGGGTTTACTCTCCAGACATCGGGGCGTAAGCTTCGCGCGTTTTCATCAATAGCGGAGACCCACAGTGGGTACTTGTTCGAGTGACAGTTGTCGGCCGGTCTCGGTAACCGGCAGATTCTCGGCAAGATAACGCGCAGACTTTCTCTGTCGTTGTCTCGCCGTAAAAGCGAGCAGCGGCATCCCGTGCATGACCCGTCCTGGGCCATGGCTAGACGTCCTTCTCATCGACGCTGAACAGAGCGTGATTGCGACTTCATTGTTGTGATCGCAGCCCTATCGACACGCCTGTCTTTTCTGACCGGCGCGCCAAGCCTTGCCGTGCCGGTTTTTCCGGCGGACGAGGCGCGGCGGTACCTGCTTGACGGTTTCCCGGCTGACCATAGGGGCAACAGCCATGAAACTTACGCTCAAGGAATTCTTCGCAGGTTTTCTGCGGACCCGCCACATCGCCCGGCACTTCCGTCGCCTGGCGCTGCTGGAATCGATCAGCGACTCCACGGTCAGCCGTGAAGTCCCGCCCACTCTGGCCAACACCCTGGTCGATGCCGCGCAGTGCGACAGCGGTATGTTGCTGTCGTCACTGGGTACGCATTCCGATGGCCTGACCGATTTCGAAGTAGATGCGCTGCGTGCGCAATACGGCCTCAACGAAGTTGAACACGAGCAGCCGCTGCCATGGTGGATTCACCTGTGGCACTGCTACAAAAATCCGTTCAACCTGCTGCTGACCCTGTTGGCGGTGATCTCGTGGTTGACCGAAGACCTCAAAGCCGCCGTGGTGATTTTCTCCATGGTGGTGCTGTCGACACTGCTGCGTTTCTGGCAGGAAAGCAAATCCAACCAAGCCGCCGATGCGCTCAAAGCCATGGTCAGCAACACCGCGACGGTGATGCGCCGTGACGCGCCACGCAGCGAGTTGCCGATCAAGCAATTGGTGCCGGGCGATCTGATCGTGCTATCGGCTGGTGACATGATTCCTGCCGATTGCCGGGTGCTCAGCGCCAAGGATCTGTTCGTCAGCCAAGCGGCGATGACCGGCGAATCGATGCCGGTGGAAAAGTTTCCACGTCAGGCTGATCGCGACACGCGCAATCCTCTGGAGCTGGACAACATCCTGTTCATGGGCACCAACGTCGTCTCCGGCACAGCGGTGGCGGTGATTCTCACCACCGGCAACAGCACTTATTTCGGTGCGTTGGCCCAGCGTGTTGGCGCTACTGATCGCGCAGTGACTTCCTTCCAGCAAGGCGTCAACAAAGTCAGCTGGCTGTTGATCCGTTTCATGTTCGTGATGGCGCCGCTGGTGCTGTTCATCAACGGTTTCACCAAGGGTGACTGGACCGAAGCGCTGCTGTTCGCACTGTCGATTGCCGTCGGCCTGACCCCGGAAATGCTGCCGATGATCGTCACCTCGACGTTGGCCAAAGGCGCGGTGTTTCTGTCACGCAAAAAGGTCATCGTCAAACGTCTGGACGCGATTCAGAACTTCGGTGCCATGGACGTGCTGTGCACCGACAAGACCGGCACGCTGACTCAGGACAAGATCTTCCTGGCGCGCAATGTCGACGTCTGGGGTGAAGACTCCGATGACGTGCTGGAAATGGCTTACCTCAACAGCTACTACCAGACCGGCCTGAAAAACCTGCTGGATGTCGCGGTGCTGGAACACGTGGAAATTCACCGTGAACTGAAAGTCGGCACGGCGTTTCGCAAGGTCGATGAGATTCCGTTCGACTTCAATCGTCGGCGTATGTCGGTGGTGGTCGAAGGGCGTGGCCAGCCACACCAGTTGATCTGCAAAGGTGCGGTGGAAGAAGTGTTGGCGGTGTGCAGCCGCGTGCGTCACGGCGAGGTCGATGAAGCCTTGAGCGATGAATTGCTGACCCGGATTCGTCAGGTCACCGCAGCATTCAACGCTGAAGGCTTGCGCGTGGTGGCGGTGGCTGCCCGCTCAATGCCCGAAGGTCGCGAGATTTACAGCCTGGCCGATGAGCAGGACCTGACGCTGATCGGTTACGTGGCGTTCCTCGATCCACCGAAGGAAAGCACCGCGCCAGCGCTCAAGGCCTTGGCCGAACATGGTGTGGCAGTGAAGGTGCTGACCGGTGACAACGAACTGGTGACTGCGAAGATCTGCCGCGAAGTCGGCCTCGCGCAACAAGGCCTGCTGCTGGGCAATGACGTTGAGCGCATGAGCGATGCCGAACTGGCGGTAGCCGTGGAAACCACCAATGTGTTCGCCAAACTGACGCCGTCGCACAAGGAGCGCATCGTGCGCATCCTCAAAGGCAACGGTCACGTGGTCGGTTTCATGGGTGACGGCATCAACGACGCACCCGCGCTGCGTACGGCTGACATCGGTATCTCGGTAGACAGTGCGGTGGACATCGCCAAGGAAGCGGCCGACATCATCCTCCTCGAAAAGAGCCTGATGGTGCTGGAGGAGGGCGTGCTCGAAGGCCGGCGCACCTTCGCCAACATGCTCAAGTACATCAAAATGACTGCCAGTTCCAACTTCGGCAACGTGTTCTCGGTGCTGGTCGCCAGTGCGTTCATTCCGTTCCTGCCGATGCTGCCGATGCACCTGCTGGTGCAGAACCTGCTCTACGACATTTCGCAGATCGCCATTCCATTCGATAACGTCGACGAGGAAATGCTGAAAAAACCACAACGCTGGCAGCCGGGCGATGTCGGGCGCTTCATGCTGTTCTTCGGCCCGATCAGTTCGATCTTTGACATCACCACGTTCGCCTTGATGTGGTACGTGTTTGACGCCAACACGCCGGATCACCAGACGCTGTTCCAGTCCGGCTGGTTCGTGGTCGGCTTGCTGACCCAGACGCTGATCGTGCACATGATTCGCACGCCGAAGATTCCGTTCCTGCAAAGCCGTGCCGCCATGCCGCTGCTGGTGATGACCGGGATCATCATGGCGGTCGGCATCTTCCTGCCGATGGGGCCGCTGGCGCACTACTTCAAATTGCAGGCGCTGCCGTCGCTGTACTTCGTGTTCCTGCCGGTGATTCTGCTGGCGTACATGGCGCTGACCCAGGCGGTGAAAGGTTTTTACATCCGCCGGTTCGGCTGGCAATAAACAGCTAGAACGCTGCCCCCTGTAGGAGCTGCCGAAGGCTGCGATCTTTTGATTCTGCTTCCAAAGATCAAAGGATCGCAGCCTTCGGCAGCTCCTACAGGGCTGTGTATTTTTTCAGGGAGATGACGATGCAAGCCATCAACAACCTCAACCTCGATTCGCTGCTCGACACCCTCGTCAGCCTCAGCGCTGCGTTCATTCTCGGCGGTCTGATCGGCTTCGAGCGCCAGTACCGGCAACGCACCGCCGGCCTGCGCACCAATGTGCTGGTCGCGGTCGGTGCGGCGATTTTCGTCGACATGGCCAACCGTCTCGCCGGCGCTGAAGGCGCGGTGCGTGTGGTCGCCTACGTGGTGTCCGGCATCGGTTTTCTCGGCGCCGGGGTGATCATGCGCGAAGAGGGCAACGTGCGCGGCCTCAACACCGCCGCGACTCTGTGGACTTCAGCGGCGGTCGGCGCCTGTGCCGGCGCCGATCTGCTCGCCGAAGCCGTACTCGGCACGCTGTTCATTCTGGCCGCCAACACCTTGCTGCGGCCGATCGTCAACAACATCAACCGCCAGCCACTGGACGTGGTCTCGGCGGAAGTCACCAACATCGTCTATGTCATCGCCCGACGCTCACAGCAAACCGCCGTGTTTGCCTTGCTCGAAGCCGAGCTTGAACGCAGCAACTACCCGGCCAGCGATGTTGATGTGCATGCGTTCGGTGCCGATGAAATCGAGATCGAAGCGACGCTGGCGGCAACGTCGGTCGATGGCGATGAACTCGACGCACTGGTGGCGCGAATTTCCACGTCGGCGCTGGTAGTGCAGGCGTTCTGGAGCCCGAGTACCACTGAGTAAACTGCCTCACCCTCCGATGAGTAGCTGTTTTTTTCGGAATATTCCTACAGATCCCGCCACGAGGCTTGCGTAGTCTTGCCGCACCCAGAAACCGTGACCCCGGGAGATTGACCATGATCAATAAAGCCCTGCGCATCCTGATCGCCGACTCGCAGCACTTCCACCGGATGAAAGTCGAGCGCTTGTTCAACAGCCTCGACTATTACCGCGTGGCGCCGGCGCAAAGCCTTATCGAACTGATGACGCTGGTGGATTACGGTTGCGAGCCCTTCGATGTGGTGGTCATCAACGCCGAACTGGCGGCGGGCTCGCTGGATCTGCTGGGGTTCTTCCTCGATAACCCGCAGGTTCGTCAGGCGTTGATCTACAACGAAGGCACGGCACCGCTACAGCAGGCTTCGGGCTTCGCTCAGGAAAATGTACACGTCAGTCATTTGTCACTGCCCTCAAAGCAGTCGATCCGCCAGTTGATGGCGCTGGTCGATGTACCCGCAAAGCCACACGAACCGGCCGTGCGCAAGGTGTGCCCGTCGGTGCAAAATGCTGCACATGCATAAAAAATCCCTGACCACAACTGTCAGGTCTGACAGGTGATTCGCTCGCCGTTCCATGTAACAGTCCCTGCGCAGCCACTGAGTCTGGATCAGCCCCCATCGGTGGCTCGTTCGCCAGACTTTGCATCGGGAGTGGCCATGAAGTCAGCGCTGATCGTCGATGATCATCCGGTGGTGCGCGCCGCCATCCGAATCGTGTTAATAGCTGCGGGTTTCAAACTGATCTACGAAGCATCTCAAGGCAACGAGGTGGTGTCGCTTATTCGTGAACACAAGCCTCAACTGGTGATACTCGATCTGAATTTGCCAGTACTCGATGGACTGGACGTTCTGGAGCGAATCAGGGTCAATAATCTTCAAAGCCCGGTGGTGGTTTTCAGTACATACGAACCTGCGTTCTATCAGGAGCGCTGTGTGCGTGCCGGGGCCATGGCTTACGTGACCAAAACCAATCAACTGGAGCAGTTGCGCAATGCCATTCGTGCGGTGATGTCAGGGCATACCTATTTTGCCGCACTCCCGGACTATTTCAGCACGCTGAATGCCGTGCAGGCCACGGAAAAACAGATGATCGATCAGCTCTCTGATCGTGAGATGAGCATTTTCCAGCAGCTGGCGCAGGGCAAGTCCAACAAGGCGATTGCCGAGGACATGCACCTGAGCCACAAGACCGTGAGTACTTACAAGACCCGCCTGATGAAAAAACTCGGGGTGATTTCGGCGATGCACTTGCGCGACTTCGCCAAGCGCAATCATTTGATCTGAGCGATCGCACATGAAGCCAGGATGCTGGATTGTCTGGTGGTGGTTGAGCCTGATGGCCACCTGTTGGGCGAGTGAAGCGCCGCAAGTGCTGCAAGTGCTGACCCGCACGGGACCGGGAAATGTCCAGCTACGTCTGGACGAACAGGATCGGCAATGGCTGCGTTTGCACCCGGTGTTGCGCATGGGCATTTCCGGACCGGATTACCCGCCGTTCGAGATCTCCCGCAATCAACAGGAACTCGAAGGGCTGACCGCTGATTACGCCGATCTGCTGGCGCAATTACTCGGCGTGCGCATCGAAGTCCTGCGTTTTGCCAATCGCGATGCGGTGATGGCGGCGCTCAAGCGCGGCGATCTCGATGTGTTGGGGACTTCCAACAGTTTTGAGACCGCCGACCCGGACATCATCCTGTCCCGTGCTTACGCCGAAGATCAGCCGATGCTGGTGACCCGGCTCGAAGAACAATTGCCGAGCGATCTGGCCGGCAAGCGTCTGGCCATGGTCGAGGACTATCTGCCGCTGGCGAGCGTGCAAGCGTTTTATCCCCACGCCAGCGTGCAGCGTTATCCTTCGGCGATGGATGCGCTGGGCGCGGTGGCCTTTGGCGCGGATGACGTTTATCTGGGTGACTTCATCAGCGCCAACTACCTGATCAACACCAATTATCGTAACGACCTGCAATTGGCCGGCCCGGCGGGACTGGACGCCAATGCGTTCGGCTTTGCCCTGTTGCGCAGCGACCCGCACCTCAAACGCATCGTCGATAAAGCGTTGGCGGCCATCCCCATGGAGCGCCGTCAACGTATCGAGCAACGCTGGAGCGCTGGCCTTGCCGAAATGGCTGAACAGTCGCGGGTGCAACTCAGTGCCAGTGAGCGGGAGTGGCTGGAGCAGCATCCGGTGGTGCGCGTCGGTGCCATCGAAGATTTCGCACCGCTGACTTTTTTTGATGCCGATGGCCGTTTCAGCGGGCTGTCGGCGCAACTGCTGAACTTGATCAGCCAGCGCAGCGGCCTGAAGTTCGATATCGTGCGCGGAGCATCGCTCGATCGCCAGATAGAACAGCTCAAGGCCGGTGAACTCGATGTATTGCCGGTGGTGACGCCGAGCAGCGAGCGCGAAACCGAACTGCAATTTACTCGCGCCTATCTGAACAATCCGTTTGTGCTGGTCAGCGCAAACACTGCGCAGGGGCCGCTCAACCTTGATGACCTGGCAGGCAAGCGACTAGCGATTTATCGCGGCCATCCGTTGCGCAGTTATCTCCTGGGACGCGTGCCGCGCGTTCGTCTGGTCGACGTCAAAAGTCCCGCTGAAGGCATGGCGATGATTGCCAAAGGTCAAGTCGACGCCACGGTGAGCTCTCTACTGGTCGCACGCTTTCTGATCGCCCGTCACTACCGTGAACACCTGCGGATCAGCGGCACCGTCGGCGATCAACCGGCGCGCATTGCGCTGGCGACCGCACCGCAAATGCCCGCGCTGCATTCGATCCTGAACAAGGCACTCCTGAGTATCGCCCCGCAACAGATGGACGAACTGGTTGAACGCTGGAGCCACGATGTGGTGGTCGATGACAGTTACTGGTTAAAACATCGCCAGGAAATCCTGCTTGGCTTTGCCGGTGCAGCGGTCTTGTTGGCGCTGGCACTGGCCTGGATCGTTTTTCAGCGCCAGCAGATTCGCCGGCGCCAGCAATGGTTGCAGCAATTGCAGGAAGCCAAGGATGCGGCGGACGACGCCAATCGGGCGAAAACCACCTTTCTGGCGACCATGAGCCATGAAATCCGCACGCCGATGAATGCCTTGATCGGTATGCTCGAACTGGCCTTGAAGCGCGCAGAAGAGGGTGTGACCGATCGTTTGGCCATTCAGGTGGCGTCCAACGCCGGGCAACAATTGCTGGCGCTGATCGGCGACATTCTTGACATCGCACGGATCGAAACCGGGCATTTGTCACTCGCGCCCGAACGCGCCAACCTGCGTGAACTGGTGGTGTCGGTGTGTCGGGTGTTTGAAGGGCTGGCGCGGCAGAAACGCTTGCTGTGGCACATCGAACTCGATGCGCGCAGCAATGTGGACGTGCTGATTGATCCGACGCGCTTCAAACAGGTGCTGTCTAATTTGCTCAGCAACGCGATCAAGTTCACCGAGGAGGGTGAGGTCAGTCTACGGCTGACGGTGAGTGCAAGAATGACTGAGCGCCTGGCCGTGAAGGTGCTGATTGAGGACAGCGGAATAGGGATCAGCCACGATGATCGGCAGCGGCTGTTCAGCCCTTTCGTGCAGGCGAGCAATCACTCGCAGTCGGTACGCAGTGGTTCCGGACTTGGGCTGGTCATCAGTCGCAGCCTCTGCGAAATGATGGGCGGCACGCTGCGGCTCGACAGTACGCCGGGCGAGGGAACGCAGGTCGAAGTGAGTCTCGAACTGCCACTGTTGGTCGTCCTCGCTCAGCCCCCGGCAACCCCACGAACTGCGGCTGCTGATACGTGTTCACTGAGCGTGCTGGTGGTGGACGATCACCCGGTGAACCGTTTGCTGTTGTGCTGGCAGTTGAGTGAACTCGGCCATCACACGGTCGACACCGAGAACGGCGATGAAGGGTTGGAGCGCTGGCGGGCGCAGGCGTTTGATGTGGTGATCACCGACTGCAACATGCCGCGGCGCAACGGTTATCAACTGGCGCGGACCATTCGTGATGAAGAAGCTATTACCGGTCGCGAACCCTGTCTGATTCTCGGGTTTACCGCCAATGCACAGGCCGAAGAAAGAACGCGTTGCCTGCATGCCGGCATGGACGAATGTCTGTTCAAACCGATCCGCTTGCACGACCTGGCGCAGGCGTTGGCGGCGGCCAGTCATTGCGACATCGCGGTTGACCCCGTTGAGGTGCTGGCGCTGGCGGAAATCGACCTGAGCACCCTGGAGCAAATGGCCGGGGATAATCGTGCCATGATCGAACAGTTGCGCAAGGAAGTGTTGAACAGTTTGCAACTCGATCTGCAACGTCTTGATGATTTGCAGCCTGAGCTGGATCGTGCAGGGCTGCGTGAACTCACTCATCACATCAAGGGCGGGGCGCAGATGGTGGGCGCGGCGCAAGTAGTGGCGGCGTGTGTTGATCTGGAACTGGCGAGTCAACAGGCGCAAGCGGCCACGCTGGGCATCGCAGTCGAGACGTTGCGCAAGGCCATGACCGGTCTCGCGCAACGTCTGCAGGCCTGAACGGGCAATATCGCTGGATCAGTCCCAGTCTGGCGCGATGCCTTTCGGACTGGTCAGGCGATGGCCGCGATCCAGTTTGGCAATCAGTGCCATGTCGGCGTCGCTCAACGTCAGCGCCGTGGCGGCGAGGTTGCTTTGTAGATTGGCCTGTTTGGTCGACGAAGGAATCACGGCATAGCCCGACTGCATTGCCCAGGCGAGAGTGACTTGCGCCGGAGTAGCCTGCAGGCGCTCGGCGATTTGCAGGATCAGCGGATCGTTCAGCACTTCACCGTAGGCGAGGGTCATGTACGACGTGATGTGGATGCCTTGGCTCTGTGCAAACTCGACGACTTTACCGTTTTGCAGGTACGGGTGCAGTTCGATCTGGTTGGTCGCGATGTGGTCGGCACCGACCGCGGCGATCGCCTGTTGCATCAGCTCGATGGTGAAGTTGGACACACCGATCTGCCGGGTCAGGCCCAGGCGTTTGGCTTCCAGCAGGGCGGCCATGAACTTTTCGACCGGGACCTGGTTTTCCGGCGATGGCCAGTGAATCAGCGTCAGGTCGAGGTAGCCGGTCTGCAGTTTTTCCAGGCTTTCCTTGAGGCTGTCGATCAGGCGATCCTTGGCGAAGTTGGCGACCCAGATCTTGCTGGTGATGAACAGCTCTTCACGCGGGATGCCGCTGGCTGCGATGGCCTGGCCGACATCGGCTTCGTTTTCGTAGATTTGCGCGGTGTCGATGACCCGGTAGCCGAGTTCGAGGGCGGTGCTCACTGAGTCAATGACGACCTGGCCTTGCAAGCGAAACGTGCCAAGGCCAAAAGCGGGAACAGACATGAAAGACTCCAGGGGTTGCAGTGGGAATGGCCGGGAGTATCCGCGTCTGCATCGTTGAGAAAAACCGCTGGCGGGGCAAAGCACTGTTGACCGCAAGTCATGAATCCACCCATTGATTTTTGTTGTTTGGACTGGCCCTATCGCGAGCAGGCTCACTCCTACATTGGAACGCGGTCTCCTGTAGGAGTGAGCCTGCTCGCGATGGTCGCGACTCGGTCTCAGGCTATATCGCTCTGCGCAAACTCCTCCCCGAGAAAATCAATCAACGTGCGCACCGACGGCAACAACCCGCGCCGCGACGGAAAGATCGCATGCACCACCCCGCATTTCGGAGCCCAGCCCGGAATCAACTCCACGACTCGTCCGGTAGCAATGTCCTCTCGCACGACTACGCTCGGCAGATGCGCCACGCCAACGCCGGCAATCACCGCCTGACGCAAGGCAATCAAATCATCGGTGACCATCCGCGGCGTATGCCGAATCAGCGCCGTGTTGCCATTCGGCCCGAGCAGTTCCCATTGATATTCGCGCTGCGCCGCCCCCCAATGCAGGCTCGGCAGGCCATTGAGGTCAGCAGGCGAGGGCGGTGATGACAGACGTTCGACGAACTACGGGCTGCCGACCACTGATTGCGTACTGTTGCCCAGCACTTTCATGACCATGTCGGTGTTTTCCAGCGGCGGGAAACGCACGCGCAAGGCAATGTCAATGCCTTCATGCAACAGATCGACACGGCGGTTGGTGCTCTCGATAAACAACTCCACCATCGTTCTCCAGATAGAACGCTAAGGCTGATTTTTGCAGTCTAGTGCATTAATGGTCATGGATTTAAGCTTAATCCATCACATCACTCACCCCATTGGAGACAACCATGAAAAACATCATCGGTATCTACACCAGCCCGCGCGGCCATTGGGTCGGCGATGGTTTCCCGGTTCGCACGCTGTTTTCCTACGACAACCTGGGCAAACACATCAGCCCGTTCCTACTGCTCGATCATGCCGGCCCGGCCGACTTCACCCCGACGACTGAACGGCGTGGCGTTGGTCAGCATCCGCACCGTGGTTTCGAAACCGTGACTATCGTGTATGAAGGCGAAGTGCAGCATCGCGATTCGACCGGCAGTGGCGGCGTGATCGGCCCGGGCGATGTGCAATGGATGACTGCGGCTTCCGGGATCCTCCACGAGGAATTCCATTCGGAAAACTTCGCCAGAACCGGCGGCAAACTGGAAATGGTCCAGCTGTGGGTCAACCTGCCGGCCAAGGACAAAATGGCCGCGCCGGGCTACCAGACGATTCTCGACAGCGACATCCCGAGCATTGCGCTCAAGGACAACGCCGGCAGCCTGCGCCTGATCGCCGGTGAATTCGAGGGGTACAAAGGCCCGTCGCGCACCTTCACACCGATCGACGTGTGGGATCTGCGCCTCAACGCCGGCAAGTTGCTGACGCTGGATCTGCACGAAGGCCGCAATACCGCGCTGGTGGTGTTGAAAGGCTCGGTGCAGGTCAACGGTGTGGAATCGGTGCGTGAAGGGCAGTTGGCGCTGTTCGAACGTGACGGCCATCAGATGACGCTCGAAGCCAGCCAGGACGCGGTGGTGTTGCTGCTCAGCGGCGAGCCGATCGACGAACCGATCGTCGGCCACGGCCCGTTCGTGATGAACACCGAGCAGGAAATTCACCAGGCCTTCGCCGACTTCCAGTCCGGCCGCTTCGGTCAGATGCACGCTTAACGCATCACCACTCCGCTCTACACAGGACGCGTAGGCCGGTTCGCAGGCCAGGGATGGCTGTTGCCTATAGAAAAGAGGAAACGCACATGACCACTCAATACAAACGTCTGGACAAGAACAACGCTGCGGTGCTGCTGGTCGACCATCAAGCCGGACTGCTGTCACTGGTGCGCGACATTGAACCGGACAAATTCAAGAACAACGTGCTGGCGCTGGCCGATCTGGCCAAGTACTTCAAACTGCCGACGATCCTCACCACCAGTTTCGAAACCGGCTCCAACGCCCGTTGGTGCCAGAGCTGAAGGCGCGTCCGGTACGTTCAACGAACTGACCAGCGAATCGGCGTGGAACCGCATGTCCAGCGCCGGTGCGCAATTGATGACCTGGTTCGGTCTGGCCTGCGAGCTGCATCGCGACTGGCGCAACGACATCGAAGGGTTGGGCACGCTGTTCTCCAACCACATCCCGGACTACCGTAACCTGATGACCAGCTACAGCACCCTGACTAACGGTAAGTAATCTGCCACCCCGTAAACCTGTGTAGGAGCTGCCGCAGGCTGCGATCTTTTGATGTTGTTTTTTAAAGATCAAAAGATCGCAGCCTGCGGCAGCTCCTACATGGGTTTCGCGGTGTTTTGGCGTGGGTGTTCAGGCTCTGAAATCAATTGCTCCTACACTTGCTCAATCTGTGCGATCTTCTCGCGATTGGCCCCCGTCGGAGTTGTTTGATGCTGTCTCTGCTCACCGAACATCCGTTGTTCTGCGCGTTGATCCTGATCCTCCTCGATCTGGGCCTGTGGCGTCTGATCTCCTCCCACGGCAGCGAGTGGAAACTGCTGGTGCGGGTGCTGATTTTCACGTTGTTCAGCGTGCTGCTGTTCAACGAAGGCCTCAACCCGATGGAGCCGGCGCCGTGGGCCGACAACGTGCCGCTGCATCTGGCGGCGACCGGATTGCAGATTGGCTGGTGGCTGTTCGGCGCGCGCACTCTGACGGTGTTGATCGGCGCGGTAATGATGCAGCGGGTCGGCCACACCGGGCGGCTGTTGCAGGACTTGCTCGGCGCGGTGATTTTCCTCATCGCAATCATTGCCGCGCTGGCCTATGTGCTGGATCTGCCGGTCAAAGGCGTGCTGGCGACGTCTGGCGCCTTGGCGATCATCGTCGGTCTGGCTTTGCAGAGCACACTCAGCGACGTGTTCTCCGGGATCGTCCTCAACACCACCAAGCCATATCAACTGGATGACTGGATTTCCATCGACGGCACGGAAGGGCGGGTCACCGACATCGACTGGCGCGCTACGCGTCTGCAAACCAGTCAGGGCAGCATGGCGGTGATCCCTAACTCGCTGGCGGCCAAGGCCAAGATCATCAACTTCAGTCGACCGAGCAATATGTTCGGTGTCGCGGTCAGCGTGCAGGTCAGCCCGCATGCCCGGCCCAGTTCGGTAATCGATGCGCTGGAGCGGGCAATGCAGGGCTGTCGGCAGCTGCTCGATACGCCAGCGCCGAGCGTGGCACTGAAAAGCTCCAGCAGCAGCGGTGCGGAATACGAAATCAGCGGGTTCGTCGCGTCGATGGGCGAGAAGCGTGTAGTGCGCAATCAGCTGTTCGATCTGGCCTATCGGCACTTGCAGGCGTCCGGGGTCAATCTGCTGTCGAGCGATGAAAGCTCTGCACCGACCAATTTGTCGCGGCCCCGGGCGTTGCTCGACAGCTCGCCGATTTTTTCCACCCTGCGTCAGGAAGAGAAAGACACCTTCAGCCAGAACATGAGCCTGCAAACCTTTCGCGCCGGTGAAATCATTCTTGCGGGCGGCGAGGTCAGCGATCACCTGTTCATTATCGAGTCCGGAGTGGTTTCGGTGACATTGAAGCGCCACGGCACACCATTCGAGTCCGGGCGCATGGGGCCGGGCGAGGTGATTGGCGAGGCTGGGATCTTGTCCGACACCGCGTTGCCGGCGGACTTTTCGGCGAAGACCTTTTGCGCGTTGTATCGCATCGAGAAGTCCTACCTTAAACCGTGCCTCGATGCGCGCCATGACATCCACGACGCGATGCAGACGCTGCTCGATTTCCGCCTGCACAAGGCGCAGTCCCTGACCGAGGAAGCGCCGGCGGTGGTACCGAAAAGAGGCTTTTTGCAGTGGCTGCGCAATCGCGCCTGAAGGGTCAGGCGCCGAGTTTCTGCTCCAGATGCAAGCGCACCTGCGGCCACTCGTCGTCGATGATGCTGAAGCGCACCGAGTTGCGCTTGCGTCCATCTGGCATGATCCGCTCATGGCGGACGATGCCTTCCTGTTGCGCGCCAAGGCGCAGAATCGCGTTGCGCGACTTCTGGTTGGTCTCGTCGGTGGTGAACTGCACGCGCACGCAATCGAGCACTTCGAAGGCGTGGCGCAGCATCAGGTACTTGGCTTCGGTATTGACGAAGGATTTCTGCCAGCTCGCCGCGATCCAGCTGCTGCCGATTTCCAGCTTGCGATTGAGCGGGTCAATCTTCCAGAAGCGGGTTGAGCCGATCACTTCCCCGGTGTCTTTCAAGACAATGACAAACGGCAGCACCGTGCCGGCGTCACGGCCGTCGAGGGCTTTTTTCAGGTAGCTGTCGACGATGCTTGCTGAAGGCACAACCGTGACGGTGAGGTTCCAAAACTCGCCATCGGCGGCAGCCTGGAGCAGGGCGGCGGCATCTGAATACTGAAGCGGGCGCAACAGGATGCGCTGACCTTGCAGCGTGGTTGGCATGGGATTCAGGTCTCGGCGGAACGGGCGAATGACGAGTGTCTATTACGCCGCAGTGGGTGGATCCGATGCAACCGTGGCGATGTTCACGAGGTCACAATTTTCACAGCCCATGGGCAGGAGCCTCAGCCGATGAAAAACCTGCGGATCGCCACCTACAACGTCAACGGCCTGCGCGCGCGTCTGCCAAATCTGCTGGATTGGCTCAAGCGCGAACAACCGGACATCGCCTGCCTGCAAGAACTCAAATCTGTCGACACGGCATTCCCCGCCGCAGAACTGGAAGCCGCCGGTTATGGCGCGATCTGGCAAGGCCAGGCGTCGTGGAACGGCGTGGCGATTCTCGCCCGTGATGCGCAACCGCTGGAGAGTCGACGCGGTCTGCCGGGCGATCCGGATGACAAGCACAGCCGTTATCTGGAAGCAGCGGTGCACGGCGTTCTGGTCGGGTGCCTGTACCTGCCCAACGGCAATCCGCAGCCCGGTCCGAAATTCGATTACAAACTGGCTTGGTTCGAGCGGCTGATCAGCTATGCGAAAGACCTGCAAAGCAGCGATCACCCGGTGGTGCTGGCCGGTGATTACAACGTCGTGCCCACTGATATGGACATCTACAACACCCGCTCCTGGCTCAAGGATGCGCTGCTGCAACCGCAGAGTCGCGAGTGCTACCAGCGCCTGCTCGATCAAGGCTGGACCGATTCGCTGCGGCATCTGTACCCCGAGGATCGCCTCTATACGTTTTGGGACTACTTTCGCCAGCACTGGCAAACCAACTCCGGACTGCGCATCGATCATCTGCTGCTCAACCCGGCGCTGAGTCCCTATTTGCACGAGGCCGGGGTCGACGCCTGGGTGCGCAACGAGCCGCATGCCAGCGACCATGCGCCGACGTGGATTCGTATCGGTTCACGCAAGAAACGCTAGCGGGCGATTGGCGAAATCAATTGTCGAAAACAGTGCCCGATCCCGTATACATGGCGACCATCAACGCAGTGACCTGCGGCCCCATGCATAAGGATCGAGCAATGAGTGAGCCACGCCTGACGAATCTGAAGCTGTACCTGCAACGTTTGGGCTTCGACACACCGCCCGCGCCGGCGCTGGACAGCCTGCGGCAGTTGCAACTGCGCCATACCGGCGTCTTCCCTTTCGAGAATCTGGCGACGATAACCGGTGCACCGGTGCTGATTGATCTGCCGTCCATTGAAGAAAAAGTCTTGCTCGGTGGGCGCGGTGGGTACTGCTATGAACTGAATAACCTGTTCTTTGCCCTGTTGCTGGAGCTGGGCTTCGATACACGGGCCATCAGCGGGCGCGTGGTGATGAATCAGCCGGAAGGCAGCTGGACGGCGCGCACGCACCGCTTGAGTCTGGTGACCATCGACGATGTGCGCTACATCACCGATGTCGGTTTTGGTGGCATGGTGCCGACTGCACCGCTGCTGCTCGACACCGAAGCGGAGCAACCAACGCCACACGAACCTTATCGCATTGAAAAACAGGCCGACGGCTACATGCTGCGTGCCAACGTGGCGGGAGAATGGCGGCCGATGTACCTGTTCGATCTGCAACGCCAGGAAGACATCGATTACACCGTCGGCAATTGGTATGTCTCGACTCACCCTGAGTCACCGTTCAGCCAGCGTCTGATGGTGGCGCGCACCGGGGAGGGCTGGCGCAAGACGCTGAATAACGGCAGTTTCGCTGTTCACCGCATGGGCGCTGAGAGCGAGCGGCGTGAGGTCGCGGACGTCGAGGATCTACTCGATCTGCTTGAGGTTGAGTTCGGGATACGTGTCGCGCGCCCAGAGTTGTTAAGGCCGGTGCTCGGACACCTTATCCAGCCTGGTCAGGGATCCTCAGCGTAAGCATCGACCTGGATCGTGAAGCGATTGATCTTCGCCCACGACTCCCGTTGCCTGACCTCTGTTTCCTCTGAGCCAATGCTGATCAGGTAGTTGATGCCTGTTGCTGGATCTCTGAATCCATTTTGGGTCGAGTCCCAGACACAACAGGCGCGCGTGATCGGCGAAATCCCGAAGTGCTGTTCAAGGTACTGTTCGGCTTTCGAAGCATTGGCCCCGGATACTTCATAGCTGGCGGAAAATGGCTGGCCCATGCGATCAAGCGCCTGTGTGCAGCCTTTGAATTCAACAAACGATGGCTTGTCTGCGAGCTTCGACAGAAAGTCATCACAGCCAAAGTCGGCACTGGCGCTGTTGGCAATGACCAGCAACAGCGCGGGTATCAATCGGATAAGTAGCAACCGTTTCAATTATTTCTCCACCAGCAATTCACCGACATATTTCCCGCCTTCACCTTTGACTCGCCGGCAGATCAGGTAGTCGTAAACATCGTTCCATTTGATCAGCTCATAAAAGGTTACACAGCCGTCGGACAAATGGCCGACGTGGATGTAACGACTGCTGTTGCCTTTTGTGCCTTGCAGTTCAATGGGAAACCAGACGTCGGTGCAATGCAGATTACCTTGTGCCTTGTAGCCACCTGTGGAGATATTTCCGTGGGAGCGGTCGGGTGCCATGATCCGGTGGCGTCCGGGAGGAATCGGGGTAAATTCGCCGCCCCACTGGCTGTTCAGCGTCACCTTCGCCGTTTTTCCATTGAAGCTGACCTGTGCCCATTGCTGCAGGAGTTTGCCTTTGAACTCCGAGACCGCATGAGCCGGTGCACCGGTGTACTTGACCTTGACGGTGGCCGGCGCCGTTGGCGGGGTATCCATCAGGTACTTCAAGGCATTTTCGGTTTTCAGGCTGGCCGTCTGCCCGACGAACTCAGAATTGCCGTCGGCGATGCGGAAGTAGGTCCGACCACCGGATTCCTTGGTGAAGGTCACTTTGGTGTATTCGCAGAGGGCGACAAGTGTGCCCTTAGGCTCGAGTTTGACACTCAGCCAACCGTTTTCGTCAGCCCGTTTGGTGTATTTGGTGACAACGACCGCCGGATGCGTACTGCCACCCTGTCGGTTCGAGGGAGCCTGGTTATTGTTGAGGATTGCCTGCGCCATGCTGGTTACAGCTCCTTTCAGGTGAATTCAGCCGCTGGTTTTTTTCTGCTCAGGCTAGGTCGTCAGGCTCCAGATGCAGCATTTCGCTCGCGCGGGTCGACACTCTTTGAGTCAGTCCGCGCTCATTGGTGACACCGCGGATTACCTTGCCCGACGCGGTGGTGATCTTGTAAGCGAAGTCGGGTACGGGCTCGCCATCGGCGTCCAGCAACGTGAACTGTTCGTCGAAACCCAAGTTGATCGGCGGAACGGGGCTGATCGCTGCGCCACCGCCGCTCTGGCCAATGATGACGGTGCCGGAACCGCCAACGATAACGTCGCCGTGGCTGCCCAGGCTGCCTTGCGTGGCGGCGTTTTTACCATTGATGAAAACGGTCGCGGAAATGTTGCCGCTGATGGAGCTGCCGCAAGAGGCGGGGTCGCCGAGGCGCGCGGCTGGCAAACCATCGAAGAATACGTCGGGGGAGCCGGCAACTATTTTCTGTGCCGCATGGGCAGGGCATGTCGTGGCATCTGTTGCGCGTGCAGCGGGCTTTCCACTCATGGTGATGTCCTTTTCTTGCCCGGCAGCGGGCATCCATTAATCCGTACGGCGTGGTGCTTGATCCTGCCACGTGATAGGGGAGCACTCAAGTGGTCAGGCCGTTTGAGTGATGAGTAACCCTCCGCTGTTTTTTGTATACAAAACCATGGACACTTGTCGCGAGTTTTGAATACAGTGTGCGCATAACAAAAACCAGGGAACCCCCCACCATGAAAACGCCCCATGTTTCACACCAACGGCCCGAGGACGAAAATCTCGGGGTCGGCGCGAATATGGCTTACGGCCTGCAACATGTTCTGACCATGTACGGCGGTATCGTTGCGGTGCCACTGATCATCGGCCAGGCGGCCGGCCTGTCGCCGGCGGACATTGGTTTGCTGATTGCTGCTTCATTGTTTGCCGGGGGGCTGGCGACACTGCTGCAAACCCTGGGTCTGCCGTTTTTTGGCTGTCAGTTGCCGCTGGTACAGGGCGTGTCGTTCTCCGGCGTGGCGACCATGGTCGCGATCGTCAGCAGTGGCGGGGAGGGCGGCTTTCAGTCGGTGCTGGGTGCAGTGATTGCGGCGTCCTTGATAGGCTTATTGATCACACCGGTGTTCTCGCGCATCACCAAGTTCTTCCCGCCCTTGGTCACCGGAATCGTGATCACCACCATCGGCTTGACGCTGATGCCGGTGGCCGCACGCTGGGCCATGGGCGGTAACAGCCATGCGCCGGACTTCGGCAGCATGCAGAACATCGGTCTGGCGGCGGTCACGCTGGTATTGGTGCTGCTGCTGAGCAAGGTCGGCAGCTCGACCATCTCGCGTCTGTCAATCCTGTTGGCCATGGTGATCGGTACGGTGCTGGCGGTGTTCCTCGGCATGGCGGATTTCTCCAGTGTCACCACGGGGCCGATGTTCGGCTTCCCGACGCCGTTCCACTTCGGCATGCCGACCTTCCACTTCGCCGCGATCCTGTCGATGTGCATCGTGGTCATGGTGACGCTGGTGGAAACTTCGGCGGACATTCTGGCGGTCGGTGAAATCATCGGCACCAAGGTCGATTCCAAACGTCTGGGCAATGGCCTGCGGGCGGACATGCTATCGAGCATGTTTGCGCCGATCTTCGGTTCGTTCACCCAGAGTGCGTTCGCCCAGAACGTCGGGCTGGTGGCGGTCACCGGGATCAAGAGCCGTTACGTGGTGGCCACAGGCGGTATCTTCCTGGTCATCCTCGGCCTGCTGCCATTCATGGGTCGGGTCATTGCGGCAGTGCCGACTTCGGTACTCGGTGGTGCCGGTATCGTGCTGTTCGGCACCGTGGCAGCCAGCGGCATCCGTACCTTGTCCAAGGTTGATTATCGCAACAACGTCAACCTGATCATTGTCGCCACCTCGATCGGTTTCGGCATGATCCCGATTGCTGCGCCGAACTTCTACGATCACTTCCCAAGCTGGTTCGCGACCATTTTCCACTCGGGCATCAGCTCGTCGGCGATCATGGCGATCCTGCTCAACCTGGCCTTCAACCACTTCACCGCCGGTAACTCGGATCAGCAATCGGTGTTTGCCGCAGCCGAAGAGCGGACGTTGCGTTATCGCGATCTGGCAGCGCTGCGTGAAGGCGATTACTTCAGCGACGGCAAGTTGCACGACTGCGATGGCAAGGAAGTGCCAGTCATCGAGCCTGATGATCACGATCATGGGCACGGTGCGCCGAAGGTGCAGGTGAAAAGCAGCGAGCATGTCTGACCGCTGTGGCTGAATAGAAAAGGGTCGATCTGTTAACCACAGATCGGCCCTTCTTCATTTCAAGATCAAAAGATCGCAGCCTTCGGCAGCTCCTACACAGATCTCATACTTTGCCGATTCTGCGGATGAACGCTGAACCTGTAGCTGCCGAAGGCTGCGATCTTTTGAGCTTTTCGAGCGCCCACAAAAAAGCCCCTGAATCTCTCGATTCAGGGGCTTTGCTATTTGGCTCCACAACCTGGACTCGAACCAGGGACCCAATGATTAACAGTCATTTGCTCTACCAACTGAGCTATTGCGGAATTGGTGCGTATGTTACTGATTCAAAAAGAGAAGTCAAGCGCCGGTTGCAAAAACGAGTGAATTCTCGGGACGGACGGTGGTTTGTCAGCGATTGGCGGTTACCAGAACCGTAGCAGAGGTCTACCATGGCCGCCCGGAAGTGGTCACACGCGCTGCCGGCCATTCGCCGAAAAAGGTCCGCGTCATGAACCATTTGTCCCGCAACAACGAGGTGTTCGCATGAGCATCGCGCAAATCAGCCTGCCTAAAGGCGTCGGTCCACACGCCGAAAAACTCTTCGACGCAATCACTCAGGCTGGCACCGCTGAAGAATTGAACCGCGCCGGCGGCAAGGCTGAAGGTTTTGTCCTCGGCCTGGAAAGCACCAAGGCGATCAAAAGCCAGATCGCCGAATCGCTGTATGTCGCTTATGACGATGCCGCCACTCAGCGCGCGAGCGAACTGGCTTAACTGCCGAAGGTAATGGTGCCCAGCATCAGTTTGGCGTAAGCCGCTGTGGCTGCCAGTTGCACCAGCCACAGGACCAGGCCACCCAGGAACACCCCGGCGGCGACTTGCAGCACCAGGCTTTTTTCGCGTTTGGCCGAGGCGCGAGGGATGAAATCATCCAGATCGTCACGGTCGGCGCGCAGGTTGTCGTTTTTCATATGGGGTCTCTTCAGAAATCTCGGGTGTACACAAAACCTGTAGGCCTTCGCCTGCTCGCGATAGCGTCGTGTCAGCCGAAGATTCATTACCTGACACGCCGCTATCGCGAGCAGGCTCACTCCTACAGTTTGATTTGTGTGCAGTCTAGAGGGTATGGGGCGTTATTCGTGACAATAAAAAACGGGAAGCCCCAAGGCTTCCCGTTTTTCATCACGCGGCGAAATCAGATGACCTGAACAATCGCATCCGTTACAGCCTTGATGTTGCTCTGGTTCAGCGCCGCCACGCAGATGCGGCCGGTGTCCAGGGCGTAGATGCCGAACTCGTTACGCAGGCGATGCACTTGCTCAGTGGTCAGGCCGGAGTAGGAGAACATGCCGCGTTGACGACCAACGAAGCTGAAATCGCGGCCCGGTGCTTTCTCGGTCAGCAGGGCAACCATCTGCTCGCGCATGCCGCGAATGCGCAGGCGCATTTCGGCCAGCTCGGCTTCCCACTGCGCGCGCAGTTCCGGGCTGTTCAGTACAGCAGCGACGATGCTTGCACCGTGGGTCGGCGGGTTGGAGTAGTTGGTGCGGATCACGCGTTTGACTTGCGACAGCACGCGCGCGCTTTCTTCTTTCGATTCGCTGATGATCGACAAGGCGCCAACGCGCTCGCCGTACAGCGAGAACGACTTGGAGAACGAGCTCGAGACGAAGAAGGTCAGGCCGGATTCAGCGAACAGACGCACGGCAGCGGCGTCTTCGTCGATACCGTCGCCGAAGCCTTGGTAGGCCATGTCGAGGAATGGCACGTGACCTTTGGTCTTGACCACTTCCAGCACGTTGTTCCAGTCCGCCGGGGTCAGGTCGACGCCGGTCGGGTTGTGGCAGCACGCGTGGAGGATAACGATCGAGCCGTTCGGCAGGGCGTTGAGGTCTTCGAGCATGCCGGCACGGTTAACGTCGTGGGTGGCGGCGTCGTAGTAACGGTAATTCTGCACCGGGAAACCGGCGGTTTCGAACAGCGCGCGGTGGTTTTCCCAGCTTGGGTCGCTGATCGCCACAACGGCGTTCGGCAGCAGTTGCTTGAGGAAGTCGGCACCGATTTTCAGTGCGCCGGTCCCGCCGACAGCCTGAGTGGTGATGACGCGACCGGCGCTGATCAGCGGCGAGTCGTTACCGAACAGAAGCTTTTGCACGGCCTGGTCGTAGGCAGCGATGCCATCGATCGGCAGGTAACCGCGCGAAGCGTGTTGAGCGACGCGAATCGTCTCGGCTTCGATCACGGCGCGCAGAAGTGGAATTCGCCCCTCTTCGTTGCAGTAAACACCCACGCCCAGGTTGACCTTGGTGGTCCGGGTATCGGCGTTGAATGCTTCGTTGAGGCCCAGGATTGGATCGCGGGGTGCCATTTCGACAGCGGAGAACAGGCTCATTATTGCGGCGGCTCTGAATGGAGAATGGAGGGACGTGTCGCGCTCCAGCCGGATGCACTAGAGCGGTGCACAAACGGGGAGCTAGTATAGAGGCCATTACTGAACAATGGCGACAGGCGATTCGGCTTTTAGGCCAAGTTTTTCCGATTATTTCTTGACCGTTAGTCGACTGCTCGTGTCAGAGTCTTTACCGGATGTAGGACGTTTGCCTTGAAAGGTGAGGCAATCGCCACCACATTGAGCACAATCCAGCTTTTTTCTTGCGCGACACTGGTCGTTTGCGGTCGTCCCCGTGGTGCTCCGTTTTACTCGGAATGCCGCGATTCCAGAGGTGTTTATGTCCGAATTCCAGCTCGTCACCCGCTTCGAACCCGCCGGCGACCAGCCGGAGGCCATTCGCCAACTGGTGGAGGGCATCGAAGCCGGCCTGGCGCACCAGACGCTGCTCGGTGTGACCGGCTCGGGCAAGACCTTCAGCATCGCCAATGTCATCTCGCAGATTCAGCGCCCGACGCTGGTGCTGGCGCCGAACAAAACCCTCGCCGCGCAGTTGTACGGTGAGTTCAAGGCGTTTTTCCCGAACAATGCCGTCGAATACTTCGTTTCCTACTACGACTACTACCAGCCCGAAGCCTATGTGCCGTCGTCCGACACCTTCATCGAGAAGGACGCGTCGATCAACGACCACATCGAACAGATGCGCCTGTCCGCGACCAAAGCGCTGCTTGAGCGCAAGGACGCGATCATCGTTACCACGGTGTCATGCATCTACGGTCTCGGTAGCCCGGAAACCTATTTGAAGATGGTGCTGCACGTCGATCGCGGTGACAAACTCGATCAGCGTGCGTTGCTACGGCGTCTGGCCGACCTGCAATACACCCGCAACGACATGGATTTTGCCCGTGCGACGTTCCGTGTACGCGGCGATGTGATCGACATTTACCCAGCGGAATCCGACCTGGAAGCGATCCGCATCGAGTTGTTCGATGACGAGGTCGAAAGCATTTCCGCGTTCGACCCGCTGACTGGCGAAGTCATCCGCAAGATGCCGCGCTTCACCTTCTACCCGAAGAGCCACTACGTGACGCCACGGGAAACCCTGCTCGACGCCATCGAACACATCAAGGTCGAACTGCAGGAGCGTCTCGAATATCTGCGCAGCAACAACAAACTGGTGGAAGCCCAGCGGCTGGAGCAGCGCACCCGTTTTGACCTGGAAATGATCCTCGAACTGGGTTACTGCAACGGCATCGAAAACTACTCGCGCTACCTGTCCGGGCGTCCGGCCGGTGCCGCGCCGCCAACCCTTTACGATTACCTGCCTGCTGACGCTTTGCTGGTGATCGACGAATCCCACGTCAGCGTGCCGCAGGTCGGCGCGATGTATAAGGGCGACCGTTCGCGTAAGGAAACCCTCGTCGAATACGGTTTCCGCTTGCCGTCGGCGCTGGATAACCGGCCAATGCGTTTTGACGAGTGGGAAGGGGTCAGCCCGCAGACCATTTTTGTCTCGGCGACGCCGGGCAACTACGAAGCCGAGCACGCCGGGCGTGTGGTCGAGCAACTGGTGCGTCCGACCGGGCTGGTCGATCCGCAGATTGAAGTGCGTCCGGCGCTGACGCAGGTCGACGATCTGCTGTCGGAAATCTCCAAGCGCGTGGCAATCGAAGAGCGTGTGCTGGTCACCACGCTGACCAAGCGTATGGCTGAAGATTTGACCGATTACCTCGCTGACCACGGCGTGCGCGTACGTTACCTGCACTCGGACATCGACACCGTCGAGCGGGTCGAGATCATCCGCGATCTGCGTCTCGGCACTTTTGATGTACTGGTCGGTATCAACCTTCTGCGCGAAGGCCTGGACATGCCGGAAGTGTCGCTGGTGGCGATTCTTGATGCGGACAAGGAGGGTTTTTTGCGCTCCGAACGTTCGTTAATCCAGACCATCGGCCGCGCGGCGCGTAACCTCAATGGCCGGGCGATTCTTTACGCCGACCGCATGACCGGGTCGATGGAGCGAGCGATTGGCGAGACCGAGCGTCGTCGCGACAAGCAAATCGCCTTCAACCTGGAAAACGGCATTACCCCGAAAGGCGTGTTCAAGGACGTCGCCGACATCATGGAAGGCGCCACCGTGCCGGGCTCGCGCAGCAAGAAGCGCAAAGGCATGGCCAAGGCCGCCGAAGAGAACGCCAAGTACGAAGCCGAATTGCGCTCGCCGAGCGAGATCACCAAGCGCATTCGTGCGCTGGAAGAGAAGATGTATCAACTGGCGCGGGATCTGGAGTTTGAAGCGGCGGCGCAGATGCGCGATGAGATTGCCAAACTGCGTGAGCGGCTTTTGGCTGTTTGATCTTCATTGCCTGAGCGGGCCTCTTCGCGAGCAGGTTCGCTCCCACCTTGGATCTGTGTCGTTCACAAAACCCCTGTGGGAGCGAGCCTGCTCGCGAATGGGGCGACTCGGTCTTAATGAGACTCCCCAGCCTTCAGCCCTTGCGGCAGTTTTTTGGTCAACAAAATCGCCAACATGCTGATCCCCAACGCAATCCCGACAAAGTGAAATGCATCGTTGTAGGCCATGATCGCCGCCTGCTGATGGACGATCTCGCTCAACTTGCCCAACGCTGCCGTGTCACTACCAAACCGATCCGTCATCGACGCTAACCGTTCCGCCACCTGCGGATTGGTCGGCACCACCGCCTCGCGCAAATAGTCGAAGTAAGTCTTGGTGCGCGCATCCAGCAGCGTCGCCAACAGAGCAATCCCGATCGCACCGCCCAGGTTACGCAGGATATTGAACAGACTCGACGCCGACCCTGCGTCCTGCGGCAGGATGTACGCCGTGGCGATCAGCGAAATGGTCACCATGATCAACGGCTGTCCCAGCGCGCGAATAATCTGAATCTGATTGAACTGCGGCCCGGCAAAATCCGGATTGAGCACACCGGACGAAAAACTCGCCAACCCGAACAACCCGAAGCCAAGCGTGCACAGCCATTTCGGCGAAACAATCTTCATCAGCTTCGGCACCAGCGGAATCAGAAACAGCTGCGGCACGCCCATCCACATGATCACTTCGCCGATTTGCAAAGCGTTGTAGTTCTGGATCTGCGCCAGATACAACGGCAACAAATAAATCGAACCGTATAACCCGACACCCATGCCCAGGCTGGAAATACTCGACAAGCCAAAGTTGCGATTGCGCAGAATGCCAAGGTTGATCAACGGATTCGGTTTGGATATCTGCACGATCACAAAAGTGATCAGGCTCACCAGCGCAATGCTGCCCAGCGTCACGATCAGGCTTGATTCCAGCCAGTCCTTGCGATGGCCTTCTTCCAGAAACACCTGCAAGCAGCCGAGGCCAATCCCCAGCGTGAGGATGCCGGTGTAGTCGGTGCTTTTCAGCAGTTCCCAGTGCGCTTCTTTCTTCTCCAGCCCGTACATCAAACCGGCGATCATGATCAGGCCCGGCGGAATGTTGATGTAGAAAATGTATTCCCAGCCCCAGTTTTCCGTGAGCCAGCCGCCCAGCGTCGGGCCGATGGACGGCGCGAAGGTGGCGGTCATGGCGAACATCGCCATGCCTTTGGCGCGGTGGTGTTCGGGGAGTTTGATCAGGGTCAGGGTGAACGCCAGCGGGATCAGCGCGCCGCCGGTAAAACCCTGCATGGCGCGGAAGACGATCATGCTCTCCAGGCTCCAGGCCATCGAGCACAGCAGCGATGAAACCAGAAAGCCCAGTGACACCCACACCGCCAGACGTCGCGCCGAGAGCAACTGCACCAGCCACGCGGTCAGCGGAATCATGATGATTTCCGCGACCAGATAAGAGGTGGAAATCCATGAGCCTTCTTCCAGCGTCGCCGACAGCGCGCCCTGAATATCTTTCAGCGACGAGTTGGTGATCTGGATGTCGAGCACCGCCATAAAGGCGCCAAGCATCACGCTCATTACCGCAATCCAATCGCGCCGGGTTGGTTCGCCGACCGGGCGGATCAGTGAATCACCGGCCATTGTCCGGGGCGTCTTTGATGTTCACGGTGGCGGTGACGGACATGCCCGGGCGGATTTTGCCGTGCAGCGGGTTGTCAGCCTTGAAGGTCAGTTTCACTGGAATCCGTTGCACGACCTTGGTGAAGTTGCCGGTGGCGTTGTCCGGCGGCAGCAGGCTGAACTGCGCGCCGGAAGCAGCGAACAGGCTGTCGACCCGCGCTTCGATCGGCGTGTCGCCATACGCATCAAAGGTCAGCTCGGCTTTTTGCCCGGGCTGCATGTGGCCGATCTGGGTTTCCTTGAAGTTGGCCTGCACCCAGATGTCTTCGTCCGGAACGATCGACAGCAGATAGGCGCCGGCCTGCACCACTTGACCATTACGCGCGGCGCGCTGGCCGACCAGACCACTGATTGGCGCGTGGATTTCGCTGCGGGTCAGGTTGAGTTCGGCTTGCGCGAGATCGGCGCGGGCGTTGGCGATTTGTGCGTCGAGGCGTTTGATTTCCGCGTTCAGGGCGTTGACCTGTTGGCGCTGGCCCTGTGCGTCGGCTTGCGCCTTGGCTACTTGCGAACGGGCGATATGCGCGTCAGCGGAGAGGGTGGTCACGCGTTCTTCGGAAACATAACCGGGTTTGCGCAGGGTTTCGGCGCGCGACAAATCCATCTGCGAGCGGCCCAGCGTTGCTTGTGTAGTCGCCACTTGCGCGTCACTGGAAGCAATCAGACTGGCTTGCTGAGTCAATTTGCTTTGCGCTTGCAGGCGTTCCGCCTCGCGCGTCGCGAGGGCGGCGTTGGCCCGATCAATGGCCAGACGGAAATCATTCGGCTCCAGGCGCACCAGCAGTTGGCCTTTTTCCACGTGTTGATTGTCCTGCACCAGCACTTCGTCGATGCGCGCGCTCAATTGGCTCGAGACACGGGTGATTTCGCCCTGGACATAGGCGTTGTCGGTGCTTTCATAAAAGCGTCCCTTGAAAAACCAATGGGCGAAAAAGCCCCCGGCGATCAGCAGGACGAGCAGCAGGAAAATCAACAGGCGACGCTTGAGTTGGGCAGGCATGGGCAAACTGTAGTCGAGGAATTGTAAGGAAAGTTATCAGCAGGCGAATCTGGCATACAGCCGATAAACGGTAAATGCCATCCGTTGATATTTGCCCATTCACCACGGCTTACGGGCGTTACAGACGCAAACTTGGCTTAAATGCCCTGCCCGCTGGAGCGGGGCGGGTGTCGCCTGTTACCATTCGCCGCTTGATTGTTTTGCTTTTCATTCTTTTCGAGACATGCCATGACCACCGTCCGCACTCGCATCGCGCCATCGCCTACCGGGGACCCCCACGTAGGTACCGCTTACATCGCATTGTTCAACTACTGCTTTGCCAAGCAGCATGGCGGTGAGTTCATCCTGCGGATCGAAGACACCGACCAGTTGCGTTCGACCCGCGAGTCCGAACAGCAGATCTTCGACGCCCTGCGCTGGTTGGGTATCGACTGGAGCGAAGGCCCGGACGTTGGCGGCCCGCACGGTCCATACCGGCAGAGCGAGCGCGGCGACATCTACCAGAAGTACTGCCAGCAACTGGTCGACATGGGGCACGCGTTCCCATGCTTCTGCACCGCTGAAGAACTCGATCAGATGCGCGCCGAGCAAATGGCTCGCGGCGAAACCCCACGCTATGACGGCCGCGCGCTGCTGCTGTCGAAAGAAGAAGTCGCGTCCCGCCTGGCCGCTGGCGAACCGCACGTAATCCGCATGAAAGTGCCAAGCGAAGGCGTTTGCGTGGTGCCGGACATGCTCCGTGGCGATGTCGAGATCCCGTGGGATCGCATGGACATGCAAGTGCTGATGAAGACCGACGGCTTGCCGACGTACTTCCTCGCCAACGTCGTCGACGATCACCTGATGGGCATCACCCACGTGCTGCGTGGCGAAGAATGGCTGCCATCGGCGCCGAAACTGATTCTGCTGTACGAATACTTCGGCTGGGAACAACCAGAGCTGTGCTACATGCCGCTGCTGCGTAACCCGGACAAGAGCAAGCTGTCCAAGCGCAAGAACCCGACTTCGGTGACTTTCTACGAACGCATGGGCTTCATGCCGGAAGCGATGCTCAACTACCTCGGTCGCATGGGCTGGTCGATGCCGGACGAGCGCGAGAAGTTCTCGCTGCAGGAAATGGTCGACAACTTCGACCTCAAGCGTGTCTCGCTGGGCGGGCCGATCTTCGACATCGAGAAACTGTCGTGGCTCAACGGCCAGTGGCTGCGTGATCTGCCGGTGGAAGAGTTTGCCAGCCGTCTGCAGACCTGGGCGCTGAACCCGGAATACATGATGAAGATCGCGCCGCTGGTGCAGGGGCGCGTTGAAACCTTCAGCCAGGTTGCGCCGCTGGGCGGGTTCTTCTTCGCTGGTGGCGTCAATCCGGATGCCAAGCTTTTTGAGTCGAAGAAACTCTCGGGTGATCAGGTTCGTCAGTTGATGCAGTTGATTCTGTGGAAACTGGAAAGCCTGCGTCAGTGGGAGAAGGACAACATCACCGCAACGATTCAGGCGGTGGTTGAATCGCTGGAGCTGAAACTGCGCGATGCGATGCCGCTGATGTTTGCCGCGATCACCGGGCAGGCGAGTTCGGTGTCGGTACTCGATGCGATGGAAATCATTGGCCCGGATCTGACGCGTTTCCGTCTGCGTCAGGCGATCGACCTGCTGGGCGGCGTGTCGAAGAAAGAAAACAAAGAGTGGGAAAAGCTGCTGGGCGCTATCGCCTGATAGCTTAACCCCCCTGTAGGAGCTGCCGAAGGCTGCGATCTTTTGATGTTGGCTTTTAAAAACCAGATCAAAAGATCGCAGCCTGCGGCAGCTCCTACAGGGGCATGCTTTATCCCAAGTCCCGGTTTTTCGGGAGGAGGGCGGTAAGTGATTGTTATGCCGACGAAAAACTTTGAAATTTTTCAAAAATAAGTTTGACAGGTTTTCGATACGCCCTTAAGATTCGCCCCGTCCTCAGCGATGACATCAACGATGAGGGGCTATAGCTCAGCTGGGAGAGCGCCTGCATGGCATGCAGGAGGTCAACGGTTCGATCCCGTTTAGCTCCACCAATTTACACTTCGAAGCCTGGCCACACCGGCTCCGAAGCGATCAACACTCAGCGTTGATCAGTTGTATAGAAGGGTTTGCGTCCCCTTCGTCTAGTGGCCTAGGACACCGCCCTTTCACGGCGGTAACAGGGGTTCGAGTCCCCTAGGGGACGCCAGTTTTACAGAAGCGATGTTGCAAAACGTCGCTCCGCCGCGAGGCGAAAAATCCGGGGCTATAGCTCAGCTGGGAGAGCGCCTGCATGGCATGCAGGAGGTCAGCGGTTCGATCCCGCTTAGCTCCACCAATTTACAGTTCAAGGTCTGGCCACACCGGCCTTGAATCGATCAGATCTCAGCACTGATCAGTTGTATAGAAGGTTTGTGTCCCCTTCGTCTAGTGGCCTAGGACACCGCCCTTTCACGGCGGTAACAGGGGTTCGAGTCCCCTAGGGGACGCCACGATTACCCGCTCTGCGGGATTTTATAAGGGTCATTCAATTATTGAATGGCCCTTTTGTTTGTCTGGCGTTTGGCCAACTCTCCTTTTTCCTTACACTGTGCTTCAGACCAGCGGTCATATCCTTGACTTGCAGAATATTATTATGCGAATAATATTCTAGTCGTAATATTCGGAGGCAACGATGAACGATAAAAAAGCTCAAACCCGCGAACGCATCCTCAAGGCTGCCAGCGCCGCACTGATTCAGCGTGGCCCGGCTGACCCGAGCGTGGGCGAAGTGATGGGCGCCGCCGGCCTCACCGTCGGTGGCTTCTATGCGCACTTCGAAAGCAAGGACGCAATGATGCTCGAAGCGTTCAAGCAATTGCTCGGTCGCCGCCGCGACCTGATTGCCGACATGGATGCCGAGTTGACCGGCGAAGAGCGCCGCGCCCTGGTCGCTGCGTTCTACCTGTCGCGCAAGCATCGTGACTCCAGCGACGCGGCGTGCCCGATTCCAGCTTCGATCGGTGAATTGGGCCGTTTGCCGGAGTCGTTCCGCATCGCGCTGAACGAGCACCTGGAATTGATGATTGCGCAGTTGGCGTCCAGCCCTGAGGACACCGACAAAGCCCTGGCCGACGTGGCCTTGATGGTGGGTGGTCTGGCCCTCGCCAGGGCGCTGGGCCCGGGAGATTTATCCGATCGATTGCTGCGCGCTGCCAAGTCGGCGGTGCGTTGACCTGAAGGCAACACGCCTGAGGAGAGAGCGATGAACACGTTGAAGTGGGTTCGTGGCGTTAATGGCACCTTGGGCTGGATTGCACCGAAACGGGTTGCGAGCAAAATGCGTCTGGCGTTCATGACGCCGCGCGCGCTGCCACTGCGCGATTGGGAGCTGCCGCTGCTGGCAAGTTCCGAGCGGATCACTTTGCGCTTCGGTCTCTCGGCGCTGCGCTGGGGCCAAGGCCCGGCGGTGTTGCTGATGCATGGCTGGGAAGGGCGGCCCACTCAGTTCGCTGCGCTGATCACTGCACTGGTCGATGCCGGGTATACCGTCGTCGCGCTGGATGGTCCGGCCCACGGGCGCTCGCCGGGGCGTGAAGCCAATGTCGTGTTGTTCGCTCGGGCAATGCTCGAAGCCGCTGCCGAATTGCCGCCGCTGCAAGCGGTGATCGGTCATTCCATGGGCGGCGCCAGTGCCATGCTCGCCGTGCAATTGGGCTTGCGCACCGAAACCCTCGTCAGCATCGCCGCGCCTGCACGCATTCTTGGCGTACTGCGCGGGTTCGCTCGCTATGTCGGCATGCCCCCTCGAGCGCGTTCCGCGTTCATCCGTCAGGTCGAGCAAGACGTTGGCATGCGCGCTGCCACGCTCGATGTCGCTCACTATCAGCTGGATATGCCCGGTCTGATCGTGCATGCCGAGGACGACAACTTCGTCTCGGTCAAGGAGTCGCAACTGATCCACGAATCCTGGTTCGACAGCCGCTTGCTGCGCCTTGAAGGAGGCGGGCATCAGCGTGTGCTGGCCGACCCGCGCGTGGTTGATGGCGTGTTATCACTGCTGGCTGGCCGCAGCCTTCAAGCGCGCCAATCGGCGTGAGCTCCGTTACACTGCCCCGGTTGAATACATTGACCGGGAGTGTGGCATGGGCTGGGATCGGGCAACGCCGTTTACCATTGATCTGCAAGTAGGCGCCGAGGACATCGATGGGCTGGGCCACGCGAACAACGCGGTGTACGTGACCTGGCTCGAGCGCTGCGCCTGGCGCCACTCGCAGCGTCTGGGCCTGGATCTGGTGGAGTATCGGCGATTGGATCGGGCGATGGCCGTGGTCCGTCACGAGATCGATTATCTGGCTGCCGCCTATGAAGGCGACGAACTGCAATTGGCGACCTGGATCGTCGATTGGGATCAGCGCCTGAAAATGACCCGGCATTTCCAGCTCAAGCGCCCGAGCGACAACACCACGCTGCTGCGTGCGCAAACCACTTTCGTCTGTATCGAGCTGTCCACCGGCAAGCCCAAGCGCATGCCGGCTGAATTCATCGAAGGCTATGGTCCCGCGATCCATATCTCAGAATCTGCGAAAATCTAATGTAGGAGTGAGCCTGCTCGCGATAGCGGTGTGTCAGTCACTTATTTTTGACTGACACACCGCTATCGCGAGCAGGCTCACTCCTACAAGGGAAATGTGTTGTTCTGCGGATTTGCGCGATATCCAGTAAACTGCCGCACGTTTTTCTTCAAGTAGTGTTTCCCCATGCAAATTGCTCTGGCGCCCATGGAGGGGTTGGTCGACGACATCCTCCGCGACGTGCTGACCCGCGTTGGCGGCATCGACTGGTGCGTCACCGAATTCATTCGCGTTAACGACCAGTTGCTTACGCCGGCCTATTTCCACAAGTTCGGCCCGGAGCTGCTCAACGGCGCCCGCACCGCGTCCGGTGTGCCATTGCGTGTGCAATTGCTCGGTTCCGACCCGGTGTGTCTGGCGGAAAACGCTGCACTGGCCTGCGAACTCGGCTCCGAAGTCATTGACTTGAACTTCGGCTGTCCGGCCAAGACCGTCAACAAATCCCGTGGTGGTGCGGTTCTGCTCAAAGAGCCGGAACTGCTCAACCAGATCGTCGAGCACGTGCGCCGCGCCGTACCCGCGCACATTCCCGTGACCGCGAAAATGCGCCTGGGCTTCGATAGCCCCGACGGTTCGCTGGTCTGCGCCACAGCGCTGGCCGAAGGCGGCGCCGAACACATCGTGGTCCACGCCCGAACCAAAATGGACGGCTACAAACCACCGGCGCATTGGGAGTGGATTCCGCGCGTGCAGGACGTGGTCAAAGTCCCGGTGTTCGCCAATGGCGATATCTGGAGCGTCGAAGACTGGCGCCGCTGCCGCGAAATCAGCGGCGTCGAAGACATCATGCTCGGTCGCGGTCTGGTGTCGCGCCCGGATCTGGCCAAACAGATTGCTGCCGCCCGCGCCGGTGAAGAAGTCGTCGAGATGAGCTGGGCCGAGCTGATGCCGCTGATCCAGGACTTCTGGCTGCAAGCCAAAGCGCAGATGACCGCACGCCAATCGCCGGGCCGTTTGAAGCAATGGCTGGCCATGCTGACGCGTAATTATCCCGAGGCCACCGAGCTGTTCACCGTCCTGCGCCGTGAGACCGAGCCGGATCACGTCTCGCGTTTGCTCGGTCTGCCGGTCGCCGAAGCGGCCTGAAAAAAATCTGCAAATAATCTCTTGAAATCAAATCAGCGGTCCCTATCTAAGGGTTACGCGATGCCGAATTCGGGTCGCGGAGTCAAAAAACCTTGCTGATTGTTTTCAGGAGATTTGAACCATGAGTACTGCATTTTCCCTCGCGCCACTGTTCCGTTCCTCGGTGGGTTTCGACCGTTTCAACGACCTGTTCGAAACCGCCCTGCGCAACGAGCCAGGCAGCAGCTATCCACCTTACAACGTGGAAAAACACGGTGACGACCAATACCGCATCGTCGTAGCGGCCGCCGGCTTCCAGGAAGAAGACCTGGAACTGCAAGTCGAGAAAGGTGTGCTGACCATCAGTGGTGGCAAGCGTGATGCCAACGAAGGCGTGACCTTCCTGCACCAAGGCATCGCCCAGCGTGCTTTCAAGCTGTCCTTCCGTCTGGCCGATCACATCGAGATCAAGGCTGCCGATCTGAGTAACGGTCTGCTGAGCATCGACCTGCTGCGCGTGATCCCGGAAGAAGCGAAAGCCAAACGCATCCCGATCAATGGGGTGCAGAAGCCGGCGCTGCAGCACTGATTCATGTGCCGCAACACAATCGTCTGAACAGGCGATGAGCCGCTGAATGAAGGCCCCGATACGTCGGGGCCTTTTTTGTGCGCGCAAGAAAACCGTTGTTCGGCTTTGCCGCAGGCGGCGGTTTCTCTACAATCCGCGGCAGTTTTGCCGACCCCCATTCCGCACCGGTCGGCCTGGAGCCTTTTTTCATGGACGAGATTCAACAGCGCTGGCTGTGCGCCCTGTCTGCGCCAATGGCGGCGATCAATACCGGCGCCAGCTACGACGACCCGGCGTTCTGCGACGATCGCTACATCGACCTGAAAGACAGTTGGGGGATCGATGACCGTGGGCAGCTGTTCGACATGCTCGAACGGATGACCGACGACGGCCATGCCAAACACCTCAGTGCAGCCTATATGGTGTGGCAGCGCTGTCTGCCGAGTGAATGGCAGGCCTTGCTCGACGACCTGAATCCCCGCGAACGCATCCTGCATGAGTTTGCCAGTCGCACCTTCGGCAGTTGCGGGCCGGGCGGGATTTTGTCCTGGGACTATGGCCGCATGGGTTTTCTCTTGCGTTGCGCGGTGCGCAATCAGTGGGTCGACCTGGACGAAAGCAACTGGCTGCACAGTCGTTTGGCCCTCAGAGCGCAATTTCACTACGGTAGCTGGATGGCTTACTTCGACGGCTTTGTGGTGGGCCGGACGTTTTGGTCCTGCCTGAGCGCCAGCGACGATGAGCTGGCGCGCGAACTCGATCGACAAGGCGCCAACGCCCTTAACCTGCGGATTGCCCGCGGCCTTGCCGAAAACATCCCTCGGTTCCTTGCTGATTTGCCGTGGCATATGGAAATCGATTTGCCGCCACGCCCGGCATCGCTCAAGGAGTTCGACTGGTCATGAGTTGCTGGATCCGCTTGGGCATCGAGCCTACTAACGACGAAACCCTGATTCGCAACGCCTACCGCGCACGCTTGCCGGCACATCACCCGGAGACTGACCCGCAAGGCTTCCAGGCGCTGCGCATGGCCTACGAAAACGCCCTGCGTCTGGCGCGTGAAGACGAGGAAGAAGAGCCCGAGGACGAGTACGAGTCCCAAGCCTCAGAACAGACTGTCGTTGAGATCCCTCCAGTGTTCGGGGATTTTTGCGAGCTGCTGGATGATCCCGCGCGCCGTTTCAATTTCGCCGCCTGGCAGGCCTTTGTCCGAGGGCTGGATGAGCTGTCGCTGGACGTGCTCGATGAACTCAGCTGGCCGCTGTACCACCGGATGGCCGACGCCGGTCCGTTGTCGTACCGCTGCGCGAATCTGTTGGCCAAGCGTATGGCCTGGGATCAACAGCTGCTGGATCTGGGCTTCGACGACGCGCATCAGGTGGGCTTCTTTCTCCAGCGAATCGAAACGCCGGACCCGTTCGATACGGATCTGATGTGCACATGGTCAGAGGCCGCCCAGACTGAAGCGCTGTGGTACGCCCGTAGTCTCGACTTCATCTTCAATCAGCGTCCACTGCAGGAGTTCGCCGACTTCGCCAGTCGGCACACCTGTCTGCCATTGCCGAATGATGCCGCGTTCCTCAAGCGTCTGTTGGTGCAGTTCACTCAGGCAGGTATTGGCGGGCCGACATTTTTGCAGTGCTGTGTCGAACAGCAGCTTGCTGCACCGGATGATGTCGACTGGCTTTACCTGTTGGCATGTCAGAACAGTCTGCAGGGGCGCGACGATCAGGCATTGCCGTGCTGGATCCGGCTGTGGAACGAGCACCGCCATCCGATGGCTGAAAGTCGTCTGCTGGAGTTGTGCGCCAAGCGCCAGCCGACTTTTCTGCCGCTGCTGATTCAGGCGTTCGATCGCCTGCAGGGCGTCTCTGACTGGCCAGAGGATCTTGGCGATGACGCCCAGGTTTATGGCTGTCCGTCTCAACATCCCGAGACGCTGAACCGCTGGCTGGGTGTCGGGCGGTTAAAGCTTGAGAGCATTGCGCAAAGCTTTGTCGATTGGCGCATGAGCGGTGATGAACTGCCATTGCTCGCGCAATTGCTGGGCGAAAATGCCGACAGCCGATTGCTGCATCTGTACCGCCACGCCTGGGCGCTGCATCGCGGTGATACGGCGTTGTTGCAGCAGATTGTGGATGCACCGCTGCCGATCGATGCCCTCGAAAGCCTGGTGATGAGTGGGTTCAAATATCAGGCCGAGCAACATCTGCGCTGGTTGCGCAGGGCACCGATTGCGCTGGCCATGAGCGCGTTCAGCGATGCGGATTCAGGTTCGCGGCCATTGCCGCAGGTGCTGACCAACGGTGAGCCGCACAAGGTCTGTCGTTTGTGGTTGCGTCGCTTGCGGCCTTACAGCGACGCTGCGCTGGAACGACTGGCAGACGCGTTCACGCTGGCCGCGGTCAAAGATGATTGCGACTTGTCCGAACTCGATTTGATTCTGCAGTTGAGCCGGCGCGGGATTCAGTTGCCACCGGTCGGGCTGGGTGAGGCCACCTGGGAGTGGCACGCGCAGACCTTGTTCTTGCTGGCATTGCTGGACCAGCCCGAACGCTGGTTGCAAATGATTGATATGCAGTGCGTGGAGCGCCTGCCTTTCAATCCGGCCCATCCGTTGAGTCGCCTGCAACCTTTGTTGCGGCGCTTGCTGCGCGAGCAAGGCAATTGCCACGGTTTGCTCGGATGGCTGCAAGGCAATGACCCGGTGCACGGTTTGTTGGTGCAGCAATTGTTCAGCGTACAGCAGGCACTCGACAGTGCCCGGTTGCCGGCCAATACCCTGCTTTACACCTGCCTCGAAAGCGATCGTGCTGCCTGCGGCGATGATTTGCTGGGGTTGATGATGTTCTGGGGCGTGCTCTATCACGACCCGAGCCTGAGTGCCGAGCAGCATCGCGCATTGTTGCAATCGATAGCGGCAATCAGTTGTGAGGACGAATGGTTCGAAGGCTTCCGCGACGGTTTGATCAAAGGCGAACCGGTGTGGCCGCCGCGCAAAGTGCTGACCGATTTTGGTGTCGACAAACTGCTGGCGTATGAAGCGCTGGATGCGCTCAAGGGCTTGCTTCGCTATGGCGCTGCCGGGGTGCCGAAAACGCGCGTCTTGCGCCAACTGCAACAGGGCAAGGACGATGTGCAGAACAGCATCGGCCTGCGCCTGGCCCTGTGCGCGATATTGTCCTGGTCGGAACGATTACTGCTGGCGAAAAGCGATGTTCAGCCGGTAGCGGCGACAGCGATCTGGCGCCTGGGATCGCGGTTGGGGCGCAAGGCTTTTATCGCTCAGGTCTTGGGGTGTCTGGTGATTGCGCCGGTGGCAGGGCTGATCAGTGGCACCACGGGCGCTGGCATTCTTATCTTGCTATTGGCCGTGCTGTTGTTGTTCGGCGCCATTCTGCGTCGCTTGCACGACATGGGCCGGGGCATCCCGACGTTGCTGATCTTCCTGGCGCTGACGCCGGTTTTGCCATTCCTGCCATTGGTGCTGTTCGGCTTTCCCGGTGACAAGCTGCCCAACCGTTATGGTGTGCCGCCGGACAGCGGCGATAGCGAGATGCTGTCCAGCGGCCTACAGGCTGCTTTACGGCGGCTCAACGGCTAGAGGCGCAGTTGATCCAGCGCCTTGTTCAGCTCCGAGCGATGGCTGGCAATCTCCGCTGATTGCTGGCCGCCGAGCACCGTGGTGAAGTTGTGCAGCCATTCGGCAATATGCTCGCGTTGCGCGCCGAGGCTCTGCATCCATGCCCGTTCCAGACGAGCCAGCAATGTGCGGTTGGGCAGCGCATCGCGTGGATGGACCTTCAGCGTCGACAGCCGGTTATGGCTGTCGCGGCGCGCTTGCTCATCCAGGCCCGTGGGGCTGCGGTCGATGCTATGACTGTGACGCTCGCCGGTTTCGAGCAGGGTGACGTCCACCTCGAGCAAACCGTTGATGTCATAACTGAAGCGCACATCCAGCGCCTGAATGTGCGCGGTGGGCGTCAAGGTGACATCGAAAGCATCAATGAGAATGTTGTCGCATACCCACGGCCGCTCACCCTGATAGACCGCGATGCGCAGCACTGCCTGCTGAGGGCGGGTGGTGTAATAGCGCTCCACCCGTGAGGTCGGAATGATGGTGTTACGTTCGATGATCGGCGAAAACGCGCCATCGATGTCTTTGCCGCGGATGGTTTCGATGCCCAGCGTATACGGGCAGACATCCGTCAGAATCAACTCTTCAACCGCCCCGTCACGCGCCTTGCACGCCGCTTGCGTCGCCGCCCCGAGCGCAACGATGGTATCCGGATCAAGATGCCGGTAAGGCAAACGCCCGAACAGCGTGGCGACCATTTGCTGCACCGCCGGCATGCGCGTGGCGCCGCCGACCAGTACCAGGCTGTCGAGGTCGCGGGGCTTGAGTCGGGCGTCGCGCAGGGCCTGTTCGATCGGCGCGCGCAAACGCGCCAGCAACGGTTCCCAGATTTTTACCGCAGCGGCTTCGTCCAGTGACCATTCGAAGGTCTTGTCGGCGTGGCGCCAGCTCAGGTGTTGAGTGCCTTCGCCGAGTTTGCATTTGAGCTGCTCAAGGGCATCACCGAGGCTGGCCATGCTTTGCGCATCGACCATTGCCGGGGTCAGTTGCCAGTGTTTCAGGCAGGCCTGCAACAGCGCCGCCGTGAAGTCTTCGCCGCCCAAAAAGTTGTCGCCGGTGGAGGCGTGCACTTCGATCAGTGGCAAAGCGTATTCCAGCACCGTAACGTCGAAGGTGCCGCCGCCGAGATCGAAGATCAGCGTGCGTTCGAACTTCTGCTCATGCAGCCCGTAAGCCATGGCGGCGGCCGTCGGTTCGTTGATCAGACGCGTCACCGAGAGCCCGGCCAGTTCGGCGGCAAACAGCGTGCGTTTGCGTTGCTCATCACTGAAATACGCCGGCACGGAAATCACTGCTTCCGACACGGTGTGGCCGAGAAAGGCTTCGGCGTCTTGCTTGAGTGAGCCGAGTACCAGCGCTGACAACTCTTCCGGGCTGAACCGACGTGTGCCGAGCTGAACTTGTTTGTCGCTGCCCATAAAACGCTTGAATGCTGCAGCGGTTCGTTCCGGGTGCGTGGTCAGGCGGGCGCGGGCGGCTTTGCCGACCAGAATCGTGTCGTCTTCATCGAGGCTGATCACCGAGGGCGTCAGCACATCACCCAGGGCGTTGGGAATCAGGCGGGCCTGACCGTCCTGCCAGACGGCGATCAGACTGTTGGTGGTGCCAAGGTCGATGCCCAGCAGAGCCGGGCGGGGGAGGGTTGCATCCTGCATGACAGATCTCGAAACGGCGCAAAAAACGCGACCCTACAGGTTGCCGCAAACCGTGGCAATTACGCGTCTGTTGCAACGTGCACCGGTTATGGCAGGAGTTTTTTCAGATCCTCCAGCGCAACCGGTCGACTGTGCAGATAACCCTGATACAAATGGCAGCCCAGACCTTGCAGGAACGCCAGTTGTTCGGGGGTTTCCACGCCCTCGGCAATAACTTCCAGCTCCAGGCTGCGCGCCATGGCAACAATCGCGCGGATGATCTCGGCATCGTTCGGGTCGGTCGTTGCATCGCGGATAAACGACTGATCGATTTTCAGCGTGTCTAGCGGCAGGCGCTTGAGGTAGGTCAGTGACGAATAACCGGTGCCGAAGTCGTCCATGGCGAAACTCACGCCGAGCTTTTTCAACCGGCGCATTTTGCTGATGGTGTCTTCCAGGTTCTGGATGACGATGCCTTCGGTGATTTCCAGTTTCAGCAGCGAGCAGGGCAGGCCATGGCTGCTCATGCTGTGTTCGACGCGCTCGACAAAGTCGTTCTGGCGGAACTGGCGCGGACTGATGTTGACGCACAGGCTGAAGTTCAGCGGGTCGACCAGTTTCAGCGCGATCAGTTGTTTGAAGGCATTGCAGGCCTCGTCGAGGATCCAGGTGCCGACTTCGAGAATCAGGCCGCTGTCTTCCAGCACCTTGATGAACTCGGTAGGCGACTGCGCGCCCAGTTCCGGGTGATTCCAGCGCACCAGGGCTTCGGCGCCGATGATGCGGTTGTCGCGGGCATCGACCTGCGGTTGAAAGTGCACATTGAATTCCCCGCGCGACAGCGCCAGGCGCAAGTCGGTCTCCATGCGCAGCCGCTCGCTGGCGGCTTTCTGCATGGTGTTGTGATACATCTGCGTGGTGTTACGCCCGGAATCCTTGGCCCGGTACAGGGCAATATCGGCGCGTTTGAGCAGGTCGGTCGGCGTCGAGCCGTGATCGGGGATCAGCGCCACGCCAATACTCGGGGTCACTTGCAGGCGCTGGCCGTCGAGGAACATCGGTTCCGAGAGCAGTTCGCGCAGGGTGTCGGCCAGATTGCGCACTTGCGCGCTGACTTCATTGCGCGAGCCTTCAAGACCGCTGAGCAATACCACGAACTCATCGCCGCCGAGGCGCGCGACCGTGTCTTCCATGCGCACGCTGGCTTCGAGCCGCGCGGTAATGATCTTCAGCACGGTGTCGCCGACCGGATGGCCGAGGGAATCGTTGATGTGCTTGAAGTGATCGAGATCGAGGAAAAGTAGCGCGCCACGCAAATTGTGGCGCTTGAGCAAGGCGATCTGCTGGCTCAGGCGATCCATCAGCAAGGCGCGGTTGGGCAGGTTGGTCAGCGGGTCGTGATAGGCCAGATGACGAATTTGCGCTTCGGCGTTTTTCAGCAGGCTGACGTCCCGCGCGGTCAGCAGCAGGCAAGCAGTTTCATTGAGGGTGATCGGCTCGACCGAGACTTCCACGGTCAGCATCTCCCCGCGTTTGTTGCGCCCGAGCATTTCCTGATGGTGCACGCGGCCCTTGATCTGCAATTCGGCGAGTAATGCCGAGCGCTGTTTTTCCTCAGCCCAAATCCCCACCTGATAAACCGTTTTACCCACGACTTCTTCTGCGCGGTAGCCAGTGAGACGGCAGAAACCGTCGTTGACCTCCAGATAACGTCCGGTGTCGCGCTCGGTGATGGTGATCGCGTCGGGGCTGGAGTGGAACGCCTTGGCGAACTTTTCCTCGCTGGCCTTGAGCGCCGCTTCCGAGCGCTGCTGCTGGGTAATGTCGCGCAGGGTGGTGACGATGCATGGCTGGTCGCCGACGCTGATCTGCCGACTGGAAATCACGCAGGTCAGCGACTGCCCGTCCTTGTGCTGGACGATGATCGCGACATTGCTCAAACCCTGTTCGCGGATGACCCGTTCAATGCGTTGCAGGCTTTTTGCCGAGGCGTCCCACAGGCCGATTTCTTCGGCGGTGTGGCCGATGACGTCGGGGGCGCTCCAGCCAAAGGTCTGAGTAAAGCTGTTATTGATTTCGATGAACTCGCCACTGTCCTGGCGGGTGACGCAGATCGGGTCGGGGCTGACCTGGAACAGCGTGGCGAATTTCTCTTCCGAGGCCACCAGCCGCTGTTCACGTTCGACCTGATCGGTGATGTCGAGCAACGTGCCGGCCATGCGCAGTGGCGCGCCGTTGTCGTCACGGTAGAGGCGGGCACGGCTTTCCAGATAGCGCGAGCTGCCGTCGGGCAGTTGCACGCGATAGGTCAGCTGATAATTGCCCGCCGGGCCTTCGCGCAGGCTGCGGTAGGCGTCGCGCATGCTGTCGCGCTCTTCGCCGGGCACGCCCTCGAAAAACTCATCGAACGACTCGTGAAACGGTTTCGGTTCCAGGCCGTGCAGTTGCGCGGCCCGCGCCGAGCCGTAGAGCATGCCGCTGGGAATATGCCAGTCCCAGGTGCCGAGCTGCGCCGAGTCCAGTGCGAGATCGAGGCGTTCCTGGCTGTCCTTCAAGGCGTGTTCGGCGGCTTTGCGCTCGGTAGTGTCGAGGAAGGTGCTGAGCAGATACGGCTGACCTTCAAGTTCGACTTTCTGCGCACTGAGAATGCCGTCGTGAATTTGCCCATTGCTGGCGCGAAATTGCACCTCCATGCTGATCAATTCGCCCTTGGTGTTGGTCTTCTTGACCAGTTCTGCGCGCTGCTCGGGGTGCACCCACAAGCCCAGCTCTAGCGTGGTACGACCGATGGCGCTTTGTACCGGCCAGCCAAACAGGCTTTCGAAATACTGGTTGGCTTCGCTGATCAGGCCGTCTTCCTGGCGGGTCAGCAGGACCATGTTCGGGCACAGGTGGAAAAGTGTCGCGAAACGTTTCTCCGAACTGCTCAGGGCCTGTTCGCGTTGTCTCTGGTGGGTGATTTCACGAATCACCCCGATCATTCGGGGGCGGCCGTGTTTATCCGGCAGCAAGCTGCCGCTGATCTCCAGCCAGTGCAGGCTGCCGTCGGGCCAGCGGATGCGGTGGTGCATCGCCTGTTCCAGCGGCGCCCCGGCAATCACCGCGTGGAAGGCGCGGACGGTTTTCGCGCGGTCTTCCGGCGGCAGCAGATCGAGGTATTCCAGATCTTCGGGCAGCGGTTGCCGAGGATCGAAGCCGAACAATGCCTGGGTGCCACGCGACCAACTGATCTGCCCGCGCTCGATGTCCCAATACCAGGCGCCGAGCCGCGCGCCGTTGAGCGCCGCCAGCAATTGCGGCGCACTCTCCCAGCTCTGCTCGGAATGTCGCGGGTCAATCGCCTGAATACGCGGCATCGGCGGAATTCGGTCAACAGATTTCGGCATTGTGGACAGGCCTTGAGCTGATGGTGGCGTTAGGCACAGGGGTAGCGGCTCTATAGGAGTAGCACAAGTTGGCCTTAAGTCCCTGGCAGATCGATTTGTGCATCCAGCAAGGCCATAAATGCTCTTGCCGCATTCGATAGCGTCCGTTCAGTGTGCAGGATATAGCCTAGCTGGCGACTGAGCTGTATGCCCGGCAATACGATGCTTGCCACCTGTTCGTCGAGCATGGTGCGTGGCAGAACGCTCCAGGCCAGACCGATGGAGACCATCATCTTGATGGTTTCCAGGTAATTGGTGCTCATGGCGATGTTCGGCGTCAGTCCCTGGGCCTCGAACAGGCGTTGGACAATATGGTGGGTAAAGGTGTTGCCGCCGGGGAAAACTGCCGGATGACCGGCAATGTCCGCCAGACTGACGGCTCCGTTATTGATCAGCGAATGCTCGGGCGCGACCACGAAATCCAGCGGGTCGTCCCACACTGGCTTGGCTTTGACCAGTGCGTGAGGCTCCGGCGCCAGGGTAATGACCGCCAATTCGGCGCGGCCGTGGAGTATTTCTTCGTAGGCCACTTCCGAATCGAGGAACTGTATATCCAGCGCCACCCGTGGGTAACGGCGGGTGAACTCCCTTAAAAGTGGCGGCAAACGGTGCAAGCCGATGTGGTGACTGGTGGCCAGGGTCAGGCGCCCACTGACTTCACCGGTGAGGTTGGTCAGCGCGCGGCGGGTGTCATCCAGCACGTTGAGTATCTGGTAAGCCCGTGGCAACAAGGCGCGACCCGCTTCGGTCAGGCCGACTTCACGGCCCAGCCGATCGAACAGGCGCACCTTCAATTGCTGTTCCAGCCCGGCGATGCGTTTGCTGATCGCCGGCTGCGTCAGGTGCAGCCGTTCGCCGGCGCCGGAGAAGCTGCCGGTCTCGGCAATCGCGATAAACGCGTTGAGGTTGGCCAGATCCATCGTCGTATTCCAGTTGGTTATCCAAAGCATAAAAAATATGAATTTGAGTTATTTAATCTAACCCCATAGGATCGGCCTCACAAGCCAAAGGGTTATTGATAAGCCCAGGGCATAGAAACAAGCTGATGAGGAACCGTCTGATGGCCGGCAAAACGCTCTACGACAAGCTCTGGGATTCGCATTTGGTCAAGCAGCGCGACGATGGCTCGGCGCTGATCTATATCGATCGTCACATCATTCACGAAGTGACCTCGCCGCAAGCCTTCGAAGGCCTGCGTCTGGCCGGGCGCAAGCCTTGGCGCATCGATGCCAACATCGCGACCCCGGACCACAACGTACCGACCACCCCGGAGCGCAAGGGCGGCATTGAAGCCATTGCCGATCAGGTCTCGCGTTTGCAGGTTCAGACCCTCGATGACAACTGTGATGAATACGGCATCGTCGAATTCAAGATGAACGACGTGCGCCAAGGCATCGTCCACGTGATCAGCCCGGAGCAGGGCGCAACCTTGCCGGGGATGACCGTGGTCTGCGGCGACTCGCACACCTCGACCCACGGCGCCTTCGGCGCTCTGGCTCACGGTATCGGCACTTCCGAGGTCGAGCACGTGCTCGCCACCCAGTGCCTGGTCGCGAAGAAAATGAAAAACATGCTGGTGCGCGTTGAAGGGCAACTGCCGTTCGGCGTGACCGCCAAGGACATCGTCCTCGCGGTGATCGGCAAGATCGGCACCGCCGGCGGCAATGGCCACGCTATCGAGTTCGCTGGCAGCGCGATCCGCGACTTGTCCGTCGAAGGCCGCATGACCATCTGCAACATGTCCATCGAAGCCGGCGCCCGCGTTGGCCTGGTGGCAGCGGATCAGAAGACCGTCGACTATGTGAAGGGCCGTCCATTCGCCCCGAAAGGCGCGGAATGGGACATGGCCGTCGAAGCCTGGAAAGACCTGGTCTCCGACGCTGACGCCAAGTTCGACACCGTGGTTGAGCTCGACGCTGCGCAGATCAAGCCGCAAGTCAGCTGGGGTACTTCCCCGGAAATGGTTCTGGCCGTTGATCAGAACGTGCCGGACCCGGCCAAAGAAATGGACCTGGTCAAGCGCGACTCGATCGTCCGTGCCTTGAAATACATGGGTTTGACCGCCAATCAGGCGATCACCGACATTCAATTGGATCGCGTGTTCATCGGTTCCTGCACCAACTCGCGGATCGAAGACTTGCGCGCTGCTGCCGTCATTGCCAAGGGCCGCAAAGTCGCTTCGACCATCAAGCAAGCGATCGTGGTGCCGGGCTCGGGTCTGGTCAAGGCTCAGGCAGAAGCCGAAGGTCTCGACAAGATTTTCCTCGAAGCCGGTTTCGAATGGCGTGAGCCGGGTTGCTCGATGTGCCTGGCGATGAACCCGGACCGTTTGGAGTCCGGCGAGCATTGCGCCTCGACCTCCAACCGTAACTTCGAAGGCCGTCAGGGCGCCGGTGGCCGTACCCACCTCGTCAGCCCGGCCATGGCGGCGGCGGCAGCGGTGAACGGTCGTTTCATCGACGTTCGTGAATTGATTTAAAGGAGCGCAGCATGAAAGCTTTTACTCAGCACACTGGTCTTGTCGCGCCTTTGGATCGTGCCAACGTCGACACCGATCAGATCATTCCAAAGCAGTTCTTGAAGTCGATCAAGCGCACCGGTTTCGGTCCGAATCTGTTCGACGAGTGGCGTTACCTGGATGTCGGGCAACCGTATCAGGACAATTCCAAGCGTCCGCTGAACAAGGACTTCGTCCTCAACGCCGAGCGTTATCAAGGCGCCAGCGTCTTGCTCGCTCGCGAGAACTTCGGTTGCGGCTCCAGCCGTGAACACGCGCCGTGGGCGCTGGAAGAATACGGTTTCCGCAGCATCATCGCGCCGAGCTACGCCGACATTTTCTTCAACAACAGCTTCAAGAACGGCTTGCTGCCAATCATCTTGAGCGATGCTGAAGTGGATGAATTGTTTAAGCAGGTTGAGGCCGAGCCGGGCTATCAATTGCAGGTCGATCTGCAAGCGCAGACTGTGACGCGTCCGGATGGCAAGGTGTATAGCTTTGAAATCGATGCGTTCCGCAAGCATTGCTTGTTGAACGGTCTGGACGATATCGGTTTGACCTTGCAGGACGGTGATGCGATTGCGACGTTTGAGGCCAAGCATCGTGTGAGCCAGCCGTGGTTGTTCCGCGACGCGTGATTTGCGTATGGCGAATGGCGACATCGCGAGCAGGCTCACTCCTACATTTGAAATGCGTTCCCCTGTAGGAGTGAGCCTGCTCGCGATGAGGCCCTCAAAAGCACCACAAGACTCACCCTAAAAAGGAAGTCCCATGACCAGCACCGCCCAACACACTCAGGTCGTACAAAAGCAATTCGGTGAGCAGGCCGCCGCCTACCTGAGCAGCGCTGTTCACGCGCAGGGCAGCGAATTCGCACTGCTACAGGCTGAGCTGGCCGGGCAGGGCAACGCCCGGGTACTGGATTTGGGGTGCGGCGCCGGTCACGTCAGTTTCCACGTCGCACCGCTGGTCAGGGAAGTGGTCGCCTACGACCTGTCGCAGCAAATGCTTGATGTGGTCGCCGCTGCTGCCGTTGATCGCGGTTTCACCAACATTGCCACGGTCAACGGTGCCGCCGAGCGTCTGCCGTTTGCCGATGGCGAGTTCGACTTCGTGTTCAGCCGTTATTCGGCGCATCACTGGAGTGATCTGGGCGTGGCCTTGCGTGAAGTGCGCCGGGTGCTGAAACCGGGCGGTGTGGCGGCGTTCGTTGACGTGTTGTCACCGGGCAGTCCGTTGTTCGACACTTACCTGCAAAGCGTCGAAGTGCTGCGCGACACCAGCCATGTGCGCGATTATTCCGCTGCCGAATGGTTACGTCAGGTCAGCGAGGCCGGTTTGCACGTGCGCAGTACTACCCGTCAGCGCCTGCGTCTGGAGTACACCAGTTGGGTTGAGCGCATGCGCACACCTGAAGTGATGCGCGCCGCGATCCGCCAGTTGCAGCACTCGATGGGCAACGAAGTGCGCGAATATTTTGAGATTGATGCTGAGGGCTCGTTCAGTACAGATGTCATCGTACTGATAGCTGAGCGATAAGAATTTTTCCGGGCGCGCCTCAGATGGCGCACCGACTGAAGACACGAGGAAAGCATGAGCAAGCAGATTCTGATTCTCCCAGGTGACGGTATTGGTCCGGAAATCATGGCCGAAGCGGTCAAGGTTCTTACACTTGCCAACGACAAGTACAGCCTGGGTTTCGAGCTGAGTCATGACGTGATCGGTGGCGCCGCCATCGACAAGCACGGCGTGCCGCTGGCCGACGAAACCCTCGACCGCGCTCGTGCTGCCGATGCTGTGCTGCTGGGCGCTGTGGGTGGTCCGAAATGGGACACCATCGAGCGTGACATCCGCCCTGAGCGTGGTCTGCTGAAAATCCGTGCGCAACTGGGTCTGTTCGGCAACCTGCGTCCGGCGATCCTGTACCCGCAACTGGCCGACGCTTCGAGCCTTAAGCCGGAAATCGTCGCTGGTCTGGACATCCTGATCGTCCGTGAGCTGACCGGCGGCATCTACTTCGGCGCGCCGCGCGGCACCCGCACTCTGGATAACGGCGAGCGTCAGTCCTACGACACGCTGCCTTACAGCGAAAGCGAAATCCGCCGCATCGCCCGCGTCGGTTTCGACATGGCCATGGTTCGCGGCAAGAAACTCTGCTCGGTGGACAAAGCCAACGTGCTGGCGTCCAGCCAACTGTGGCGTGAAATTGTTGAAGAAGTAGCGAAAGACTATCCAGAAGTCGAACTCAGCCACATGTACGTCGACAACGCCGCGATGCAACTGGTGCGCGCGCCGAAGCAGTTCGACGTGATCGTCACCGACAACATGTTCGGCGACATTCTGTCCGACGAAGCGTCGATGCTCACCGGTTCCATCGGCATGCTGCCGTCGGCCTCGCTGGATTCCAACAACAAGGGCATGTACGAGCCTTGCCACGGTTCCGCTCCGGACATCGCCGGTAAAGGTATTGCCAACCCGTTGGCGACCATTCTGTCGGTGTCGATGATGCTGCGTTACAGCTTCAATCTGCATGACGCGGCCGATGCCATCGAGAAAGCCGTGAGCGTGGTGCTGGATCAAGGCCTGCGCACTGGCGATATCTATTCGGCCGGTTGCAGCAAAGTCGGTACGCAGGAAATGGGCGACGCAGTAGTCGCCGCGCTGCGGAATCTGTAATCTCTCGGGCCCGCTGCGAAATTCAATACAAAGCAGCGGCCCACTTTTCAAGAAGGTGTAGTTGCGATGAAACGTGTAGGTCTGATCGGTTGGCGCGGGATGGTCGGTTCCGTGCTCATGCAGCGGATGCTGGAAGAGCAGGATTTCGATCTAATCGAGCCGGTGTTTTTCACCACGTCCAACGTCGGTGGCCAAGGCCCGTCCGTGGGCAAGGACATTGCTCCGCTCAAGGATGCTTACAGCATTGACGAGCTGAAGACCCTCGACGTGATTCTGACCTGCCAGGGCGGCGACTACACCAGCGAAGTGTTCCCGAAGCTGCGCGAAGCCGGCTGGCAGGGTTACTGGATCGACGCGGCCTCGAGCCTGCGCATGAACGATGACGCAGTGATCATTCTCGATCCGGTCAACCGCAAGGTCATCGACCAGCAGCTCGACGCGGGCACCAAGAACTACATCGGCGGCAACTGCACCGTCAGCCTGATGCTGATGGGCCTGGGCGGTCTGTTCGAAGCCGGTCTGGTCGAGTGGATGAGCGCCATGACCTATCAGGCGGCCTCCGGTGCCGGCGCGCAGAACATGCGTGAACTGATCAAGCAAATGGGCGCAACCCACGCCGCTGTCGCCGATCAACTGGCCGATCCTGCCAGCGCGATCCTCGACATCGACCGTCGCGTAGCGGATGCCATGCGCAGCGAAGCGTACCCGACCGAAAACTTCGGTGTGCCGCTGGCCGGCAGCCTGATCCCGTGGATCGACAAGGAACTGCCGAACGGCCAGAGCCGCGAAGAGTGGAAAGCTCAGGCCGAGACCAACAAGATTCTCGGTCGCTTCAAGAGCCCGATCCCGGTCGACGGCATCTGCGTGCGCATCGGCGCCATGCGCTGCCACAGCCAGGCGCTGACCATCAAGCTGAACAAAGACGTACCGATCGCCGATATCGAAGGGCTGATCAGCCAGCACAACCCTTGGGTCAAGCTGGTCCCGAACCAGCGCGAAATCAGCATGCAGGAGCTGAGTCCGACCAAGGTCACCGGCACCCTGAATGTTCCGGTGGGTCGTCTGCGCAAGCTGAACATGGGTTCGCAATTCGTCGGTGCTTTCACCGTCGGCGACCAACTGCTGTGGGGTGCGGCCGAACCGCTGCGTCGCATGCTGCGGATTTTGCTTGAGCGTTGATCGTTTGCGGCAATGAAAGAGCCCGTGCCTTGTGAGAGGTGCGGGTTTTTTTATGCCTTGGATTTCTCGGTTGCCTAGTCTGGCCCCTTCGCGAGCAGGCTCGCTCCCACAGGGGGAATGCATTTCAAATGTGGGAGCGAGCCTGCTCGCGAAGAGGCCGGTCCAGACACCGCAAATCCCGGCAGAAATTGCCTGTGCGCCAGTCACCCGGTAAAGTGCCGCTCCCCCCGTTTCGCCAGAGGCTCGCACCATGACCCAGACCCTAGATATTGCCGTGATCGGCGCCACCGGTACTGTCGGCGAAACCCTCGTACAGATTCTCGAAGAGCGCAGCTTCCCGGTCGGCACCCTGCACCTGCTGGCGAGCAGCGAATCCGCCGGCAGCTCGGTGCTGTACCGCAACAAGAACGTGCGCGTTCGCGAAGTCGACGAGTTCGATTTCAGCAAGGTCAAACTGGTGTTCTTCGCCGCCGGCCCGGCCATTACCCTGAGTTACGCCGCCCGTGCCCACGCTGCCGGCTGCTCGCTGATCGACCTGTCCGGCGCCTTGCCGGCCGATCAAGCGCCGCAAGTGGTACCGGAAGCCAACGCCGAAGTGCTCGCTGGTTTGAAAGCACCGTTCCAGGTCAGCAGCCCGAGCCCGTCGGCTACTTCGCTGGCCGTGGTACTGGCGCCGCTGCTCGATCTCATTGACCTGCAATACGTCAATGTCACCGCCAATCTGGCCGTTTCCGCCCAGGGTCGCGAAGCCGTTTCCGAGCTGGCGCGGCAGACCGCCGAGCTGTTGAACATGCGCCCGCTGGAGCCGACTTTCTTTGATCGGCAGATGGCGTTCAACTTGCTGGCTCAGGTCGGCACGCCCGACGCGCAGGGCCATACGCTGCTGGAAAAACGTCTGGTGCGCGAGTTGCGTCAGGTGCTGGCCAAGCCTTTATTAAAGATTTCCGCAACTTGCGTTCAAGCCCCGGTGTTTTTTGGCGATAGCTTTAGCGTGACCTTGCAGTCAACGTCGGCTGTCGACCTGGCGAAAGTCAACGCTGCACTCGAAGATGCGCCGGGTATCGAGCTGGTCGAAGCCGGTGATTACCCGACTGCAGTCGGTGACGCGGTAGGGCAGGATGTTGTCTATGTCGGTCGCGTGCGCAGTGGTGTCGACGACCCGGCGGAACTAAATCTGTGGCTGACGTCAGATAACGTACGCAAAGGCGCGGCCCTTAACGCTGTGCAGGTGGCTGAATTGTTGATAAAAGACCTGCTGTAAAAGATACTTGGCAACAATTTGTCGACTGATTCTAGGTGAGCGCTATGCTTGCCCAGATTGATCGATAACGTGTCACCCTCCGGGACATTCCGGGGCATCAAAGAAATGATCGCGCGCGACATCTGTCGTCGTCGCGCGCAATGCCTTACGGCAGCGGTATTCAACATCTTCTCGCTGGCCGAGGAACGTTCAAACAAAGGATGAGGCTATGGTTCAAGTTCGCAAACTGGTGTTAGCAATAGCGGCCGCCTCGGCGCTGTCCTCCGGTATGGCGCATGCCCTCGGGCTCGGGGAGCTGACCCTGAAGTCGACCCTGAACCAGCCGCTGGTGGCTGAAATCGAGCTGCTCGACGTCAAGGATCTCACCGCTGCCGAAGTGGTGCCGAGCCTGGCTTCACCTGAAGACTTCGCCAAGGCCGGCGTCGATCGCCAGGCCTTCCTCAATGACCTGACTTTCACTCCGGTGCTCAACGCCAGCGGCAAAAGCGTGCTGCGCGTGACGTCGAGCAAGCCGCTGTCCGAACCGATGGTGAAATTCCTCGTGCAGGTGATGTGGCCGAACGGTCGTCTGCTGCGCGATTACAGCGTGCTGCTCGATCCGTCGAAGTTCTCGCCGCAGACCGCTGACGCCGCCGCGCAACCGGCGCCGTCGCAGACCATTGCTGCGCCGACTACTGGCGCCACGCACCCGACGCAGTACACCACCACGCCGCGCGATACCCTGTGGGAAATCGCCGCGAAGGCGCGTACCGGCGGTTCGGTGCAGCAGACCATGCTGGCCATTCAAGCGCTGAACCCGGATGCGTTCATCGGCGGCAACATCAACCGCCTGAAAACCGGTCAAGTGCTGCGCCTGCCGGATTCGGTGCAAAGCACTGCGTTGCCACAATCGAAAGCGATTGCCGAAGTGGCGGCGCAGAACGAAGCCTGGCGTCAGGGCCGTCGTTATGTGGCCAAACCGGGCACTGGTCAGCAGCAGCTCGATGCGACCAACCGTGGTCGCGGCAATACCGCTGGTGCACAGAATGCCCAAGACAATCTGAGTCTGGTCTCCGCTGAAAGCGCCAAGGCGCGCGGCAAGGGCCCGGCGGGTGACGCCAAGGCGCTGAGCAACAAGCTCGCGGTCACTCAGGAAAGCCTCGACACGACCCGTCGTGACAATGAGGAACTGAAAAGCCGCGTGTCCGATCTGCAAAGCCAGATGGACAAGCTGCAAAAACTGATCGAGCTGAAAAACAATCAGCTGGCGAAACTGCAGGCCGAAGGGGCGGGCGCTGCGCCAGCCGCAAACGCTGCTGCACCGACGGTGCCTGCAATCACGGCTGAACTGGCTGCCACCCCGCCGGCCACCCCGGCAGAAGCGGCGCCGACGCCAGAGTCCGCGATTGCACCACCGGCTGAAACGCCAGTTGAGCCAGTGGTCGCACCGAAGCCGCCTGTCGATGAAGAGAAAACCTTCAACGATCTGCTGACCAACCCGATTCTGCTGGGGCTGATCGGTGGTGGCGCAGTCGTTCTGCTGCTCCTGCTGTTGCTGCTGGCGCGTCGCCGCAAAGCTCAGCAGGAAGCCGAGAAACATCTGCGCATGGCCCGTGCCTTGTCGGAAGAGCAAGAGTTCTCCGCCGAGCAGGATCTGCCGGAAAGCAGCTTCGAAGGTCTGGAAACTCCTGCGGCGAGCGTCAAGCTCAACACTCCGGCACCTGCTCCGGCCCCCGTAGTGGCTCCGGTAGTCGCCCCGATAGTGATGGCCGAACCGATTGCTGCGCCACTGGTGGCGCCGGCCGCCGAACGTTCGGACGACGTGCTCGACAAGGCGCAATCGCACATCAACGCCGGTCGCCTGAATCAGGCAGCCGCGCTGCTCGAAGAGGGCGTCAGCCTAGAGCCGCAGCGCAGTGACCTGCGTCTGAAGCTGATGGAAGTTTACGGTCAGCAGGGCGACCGCGATGCCTTCGTCGGTCAGGAGCGTCAACTGGTGGCCAATGGCGACAACTTCGCCAAGGTCGAAGAGCTGAAAAGCCGCTTCCCGGCCATGGCCGTCGTTGCTGCCAGTGGTCTGGCCGCTGCCGCCGTGGCTGCCGAACTGGACGCGCAATACGTCAAGGATCTGCTGCTGGATGAGCCAGAAGCACCTGCGCCAGCGCCAGTGGAAGACGACCTCGACAGCGCGTTTGATCTGAGCCTGGACGATCTCGACAACATCACGCCGGTAGAGCCTGCGCCGGTGGTTGAGCCTGAAGCACCGGTCGAGCTGGACGAATTTCCGGCGGACGACGACCTGAGCTTTGAGTCGGTGCTGCAACAGCAGACCGATATCAAAGAGAACCTGGATGATCTGTCGGACTTCGACCTCGATCTGGACCTCGGTGCCGAGCCGGCGGCTCCTGCGGTTGATCTGGCGGACGATGACTTCCTGCTGGATCTGGACGAAGGCGTGAAGGATCTGCCGCCGGTCGAGGCGCCGGTGGTGGCCGATGTGCCGCAGGATGATCTGGAGCTGCCGGCCGATTTCGATCTGTCGCTGGCCGATGAAATGGACAGCAACCCAGCGGCCGAGCCTGATGCGTTCGCTGCTGAACTGGACGACGTCAACGCCGAGCTGGATCGTCTGTCGCAAAGCATTGCAGAGCCGACCTTCACTGAAGCCGATGCAATGAAGGGTGATGATCTTGGCGAGGATGATTTCGACTTCCTCGCTGGCACCGATGAAGCGGCGACCAAGCTCGATCTGGCTCAGGCCTACATCGACATGGGCGACAGCGACGGTGCGCGCGACATCCTCAACGAAGTGTTGACCGAGGGTGACGAGAAGCAGCGTGGCGAGGCCAAGGACATGCTCTCGAGCCTGTAGTAAGTCCAGCGGTAAACGAAAACGGCAGCCCGGTGAGGCTGCCGTTTTTGTTTCGGTTGGATTATGGGTTGTCTGATTTGCCGTCTTCGCGAGCAGGCTCGCTCCCACCTTTGAAATGCATTCCCCTGTGGGAGCGAGCCTGCTCGCGAAGAGGGCGGCACTGCTGATAGAGAACTCTGGTATCCCTGAACCGCCGCCTTATAATGCCCGCCTTTGCACAAACAGCAGGCTGTCCCACCTTGGCAAACATAGATAACCCGGTCGCCGAAATGGCCCCCGACGGCTTTTACCGCGTCGCGCTGGGCGTTGAGTACAAAGGCTCGCGCTACAGCGGCTGGCAGCGTCAATTGGCGGGTGTGGCGACGGTGCAGGAAGAACTCGAAAAAGCCCTGTCGAAAGTCGCCAATTCGCCGGTTTCGCTACAGTGCGCTGGTCGCACCGACGCGGGCGTGCATGCTTGCGGACAAGTGGTGCATTTCGATACGACGGTCGATCGTTCACTGAAAGCCTGGGTCATGGGCGCCAATATCAATCTGCCCCATGACATCAGCGTCAGTTGGGCGCGGGTGATGCCGGCGCATTTTCACGCGCGGTTCAAAGCTATCGCGCGGCGTTATCGCTATGTGATCTACAACGATCAGATTCGCCCGGCGCATCTCAACGAAGAAATCACCTGGAACCACCGTCCGCTGGACGTCGAGCGCATGGCCGAGGCCGCGCAGTACCTGATTGGCACCCACGATTTCAGTGCGTTCCGCGCCGGCCAGTGCCAAGCCAAGTCGCCGATCAAAAAAATGCATCACCTGCGCGTGACCCGTCACGGCAAGATGATCGTGCTCGATATACGCGCCAACGCGTTCCTGCATCACATGGTGCGCAATATCGCCGGCGTGCTGATGACCATTGGTGCCGGTGAGCGCCCGGTGGAGTGGATGAAGGAAGTGCTGGAAAGCCGCGAGCGCCGTTCCGGTGGCGTTACGGCGCATCCGTACGGTCTGTATCTGGTGCAGGTCGAGTACCACGACGAATTCCCGTTGCCCGAGCGTTTTATCGGGCCACATTTCCTTACGGGTTTCTCCGAACTTGACGGCTGACGCCCTCGAACGCTTTTGTTACCATCCGGGACTTTCCCGGATTTTGCCTCGGAGTTTTTCTCGATATGTCAGCCGTTCGCAGCAAGATCTGCGGGATTACCCGCATAGAAGATGCGCTGGCCGCCGTTGAGGCCGGGGCAGATGCGATCGGGTTCGTGTTCTATGCCAAGAGTCCGCGTGCGGTCACCGTGCAGCAGGCGCGGGCGATTATTCAGGCATTGCCGCCGTTCGTGACCACCGTTGGCCTGTTCGTCAACGCCAGTCGCTGCGAGTTGGGGGAAATCCTCGATGCCGTGCCGCTGGATCTGTTGCAGTTCCATGGCGATGAAGCCGCTGAAGATTGTGAAGGCTGGCATCGTCCGTATATCAAGGCGTTGCGGGTCAAGGCCGGTGATGACATAGCGGCTGCCGTTGACGCTTATCCCAGCGCCAGCGGTGTTCTGCTCGATACCTACGTTGAAGGCGTGCCCGGCGGAACCGGTGAGGCGTTCGACTGGTCTTTGATTCCGCAGGGGTTGAGCAAGCCATTGATTCTGGCGGGTGGTTTAACCCCAGAGAACGTCGCAGAGGCCGTGGCTCGGGTAAAACCCTACGCGGTGGATGTCAGCGGCGGGGTGGAGGCGAGCAAAGGCATCAAGGATCACGCAAAGGTTCGGGCGTTCATCAACGCGGTACGCAAAGCGCCATATTGATGTGACGGCTGGCAGTCTGCCGCCGTCCATCAATGCACTTGCACAAAGCAGGCGCGGCTGAGGGTTTCTGGATCGCACGCAGGTCATGTTTCGCGCTGACCGTGGCTGTCCACCAACCATCGCCACACACATGAATTTAGCTGAAGGGCATACGCGGGGCTGCGAACCAGAGCGTTCGGGCCGCCGGTACTGGAGAAAGAAAGCATGAGCAACTGGTTAGTAGACAAACTGATCCCTTCGATCATGCGTTCCGAGGTCAAGAAGAGCTCGGTCCCTGAAGGTCTGTGGCACAAATGCCCGTCTTGCGAGGCGGTGTTGTATCGTCCAGAGCTGGAAAAGACCCTGGACGTTTGCCCTAAATGCAACCACCACATGCGCATTGGCGCACGTGCGCGAATCGACATCTTCCTCGATGCCGAAGGTCGCAACGAACTGGGCGCCGATCTGGAGCCGGTTGACCGTCTGAAATTCCGCGACGGCAAGAAGTACAAGGATCGCCTGACCGCTGCACAGAAGCAGACCGGCGAAAAAGATGCGCTGATCTCCGTCAGCGGCACCTTGCTGGGCATGCCTGTAGTGGTTTCGGCCTTTGAATTCGCCTTCATGGGCGGTTCCATGGGTGCCATCGTCGGTGAGCGCTTCGTGCGCGCCGCCAACTACGCGCTGGAAAACCGCTGCCCGATGATCTGCTTCGCCGCCTCCGGTGGTGCGCGCATGCAGGAAGCGCTGATCTCGCTGATGCAGATGGCCAAGACTTCGGCTGTGCTGGCGCGTCTGCGTGAAGAAGGCATTCCGTTCATCTCCGTACTGACCGACCCGGTCTACGGCGGTGTTTCGGCGAGTCTGGCGATGCTCGGCGACGTCATCGTCGGTGAGCCGAAAGCCCTGATCGGCTTCGCCGGTCCGCGCGTTATCGAACAAACCGTGCGTGAAAAACTGCCGGAAGGCTTCCAGCGCAGCGAGTTCCTGCTGGAGCACGGCGCGATCGACATGATCATCCACCGTCAGGAACTGCGCCCGCGTCTGGGTAACCTGCTGGCACAAATGACTGGCAAGCCGACGCCGAAATTCGTCGCCGCGCCAATCGAGCCGATCGTGGTTCCACCGGTACCTGCTGGCCTATGACCGAGCGCACCCTTGGCGAATGGCTCGCCTACCTTGAGCAGTTGCATCCGTCGGCCATCGACATGGGTCTGGAACGTTCACAACAGGTAGCGTCCCGTATGGGGCTGGGCCAGCCGGCGCCTCGGGTGATCACGGTCACCGGCACCAACGGCAAGGGTTCCACCTGCGCTTTCGTGGCTTCATTGCTGCGGGCGCAGGGCCTGAGCGTTGGTGTCTACAATTCTCCGCACCTGCTGCGTTACAACGAGCGGGTGCAGCTCAATGGCGTCGAAGCCACTGACGCACAGCTGTGCGAAGCCTTTGCAGCAGTCGAGGCCGGGCGCGGCGACACTTCCCTGACTTACTTCGAAATGGGCACCCTCGCGGCGTTCTGGCTGTTTCAGCAGGCCGGGCTTGATGCGGTGGTGCTGGAAGTCGGGCTGGGCGGGCGTCTGGACACGGTCAACGTGGTCGATGCCGATATCGCACTGGTCACCAGCATTGGCGTCGATCACGCCGATTATCTGGGCGACACCCGCGAATCTGTGGCCTTCGAAAAGGCCGGGATCTTCCGCCAGGGCAAGCCTGCTCTGTGTGGAGACCTCAATCCACCGCAACCACTGCTCGACAAGGCGCGTGAACTGGCATGTCCGTTCTTCCTGCGTGGGCGTGATTTCGACCTCGGTATCACTGATCAGCACTGGCAATGGCGCGGCACTGATGCGCAAGGTCAGGTTGTCGAGTTGCGCGACTTGCCGCTGCTCGATCTGCCGATGGAAAACGCCGCGCTGGCGTTGCAGGCGTATTTGCTGCTCGGTTTGCCATGGAATGCCCAGCAGATCGTCGCTGCGTTGCGGGCCACTCGCGTGGTCGGGCGACTGGATCGCCGCGCGTTCGAGTGGAACGGCAAGCGCCTGAATCTGTTGCTCGATGTTGGTCACAACCCGCATGCTGCCGAGTATCTGGCCCGTCGTCTGGCCTCGCAGTCACCGGTCGGCAAGCGCTTGGCGGTATTCGGCCTGTTGGCCGACAAGGATCTGGATGGTGTTGTCAGCGAATTGAATGCTAGTGTCGAGCATTGGGCCGTTGCACCGCTGGATTCACCGCGCACACGTCCAGTGGCTGAATTAAGCGCTGCATTGCAGAACCTTGGCGCTGCGGTCACGTCTTACGACAGTGTCGCGTCCGCGCTGGAAGGGCAGTGCGCCGTGGCAACCAGTGACGACGAGATTCTGTTGTTCGGATCATTTTATTGTGTCGCCGAGGCCCTTGAATGGCTGGCCCGGCGCTCCACGGAGGAAGCGGCAAATGGCTTTGCTGGATAAAGCGTACAAGCAGCGCATGGTTGGCGCTTTGGTGCTGGTCGCGCTGGCGGTGATCTTCCTGCCAATGCTGTTTTCCCGTCAGGACGAGCAGCGTCAGGTAACTGTCGAATCGCCCGCCGCACCACAAGTACCTGTCGTGCCGCAAGTGCAAATGGAAACCGTGGCTGTTCCCGAGCCGCAAGCCTTGCCGCAAGAACCGGTGCCGACGGATGAAGAAGTCGCAGAAGATACTGCACCTGTTGCGCCTGCGCCGGCGGCTCCCATTATGATTACCAAGCCTGTTGCGCCGCCGGCGGTGGCCAAGCCGATTCCTGCGCCTGCCCAGCCGATTACCTCTGCATCGAGTAAGCCTGACACGACGCAAAGCCGCGTCGATGCCAACGGTCTGTCGGTGAGCTGGTCGGTGCAACTGGCCAGTCTGTCGAGTCGTGCCAGCGCCGAAAGCCTGCAGAAGACCCTGCGCAGTCAGGGCTATAACGCTTACATCCGCTCCGCCGATGGCAAGAATCGGGTGTTTGTCGGTCCGCTGATCGAGCGTGCCGAGGCTGATCGTCTACGTGATCTGTTGGGTCGTCAGCAGAACCTCAAAGGGTTTGTCGTGCGCTTCCAGCCTGAGCGCGGCTAAAAACTATCGCGCCGATTGAAATGCACTGACAATCGCAGCTTACCGAGAGGCATGCGCTCTGCTAAAATGCGCCGCCTTATCCGTCTGTAGGCTGCACTGTGCCATTTACCTGGGTTGACTGGGCGATCGTTGCAATCATCGCCATCTCCGCTTTGATCAGTTTGAGCCGCGGCTTCGTCAAGGAAGCATTATCGCTGGTGACCTGGATCATCGCAGGAGTCGTCGCCTGGATGTTCGGTGGCTCATTGTCCGAGTACCTCGCCGGATACATCGAAACCCCATCGGCTCGCGTGATCGCGGGCTGTGCCATCATGTTTGTCGCCACGCTGATCGTGGGCGCAATGATCAATTATCTTATCGGCGAGTTGGTTCGCGTCACCGGGTTGTCCGGGACCGATCGATTCCTCGGCATGGCCTTCGGCGCAGCGCGTGGCGTGTTGCTGGTGGTCGTGGCGGTCGGGCTGTTGAGTCTGGGGCCGGTACAGCAGGACGGGTGGTGGAAAGAATCACAGCTCGTACCAAAATTTCTATTGGTCGCTGATTGGTCCAAAAACCTGATTCTCGGGTGGAGCAGTCAGTGGCTTGCCAGCGGAATCAGCGTACCCGCTGATATTCCGTTCAAGGAGCAACTCTTGCCGTCGGCGAAAACGCCCCAGTGAGTGTTGTTCAGTTCAGATCCATTAAGTAGGGGTTGCGTCGCATGTGTGGCATCGTCGGTATCGTCGGTAAGTCGAACGTCAATCAGGCGCTGTATGACGCGCTAACCGTGCTCCAGCACCGCGGCCAGGACGCTGCCGGTATCGTGACCAGCCATGATGGCCGGTTGTTCCTGCGCAAGGACAATGGCCTGGTGCGTGACGTGTTTCAGCAGCGTCACATGCAGCGTCTGGTCGGCCACATGGGTATCGGCCACGTTCGTTACCCGACCGCGGGCAGCTCGACTTCGGCCGAAGCCCAACCGTTTTACGTCAACTCGCCTTACGGCATTACGCTGGCGCACAACGGTAACCTGACCAACGTTGAACAGTTGGCCAAAGAGATCTACGAATCCGATCTGCGTCACGTCAACACCAGTTCCGACTCGGAAGTGCTGCTTAACGTGTTCGCTCACGAACTGGCCCAGCGCGGCAAGCTGCAACCGACTGAAGAAGACGTGTTTGCCGCCGTGACCGACGTGCACAACCGTTGTGTTGGTGGTTACGCCGTTGTGGCGATGGTGACCGGTTACGGCATCGTCGGTTTCCGTGACCCGCACGGCATCCGCCCAATCGTGTTTGGCCAGCGTCATACCGACGAAGGCGTCGAGTACATGATCGCCTCGGAAAGCGTTTCGCTGGACGTGCTCGGTTTTACCCTGATTCGCGACCTGGCCCCGGGCGAAGCGGTCTATATCACTGAAGACGGCAAGCTGCACACCCGTCAGTGCGCGACCAACCCGTCCCTGACACCGTGCATCTTCGAGCACGTCTACCTGGCGCGTCCGGATTCGATCATCGACGGCGTGTCGGTCTATAAGGCCCGTCTGCGCATGGGCGAGAAGCTCGCCGAGAAGATCCTGCGCGAGCGTCCAGAGCACGACATCGACGTGGTTATCCCGATTCCGGACACCAGCCGCACTGCGGCACTGGAGCTGGCCAACCACTTGGGCGTGAAATTCCGCGAAGGTTTCGTCAAGAACCGTTACATCGGTCGTACCTTCATCATGCCGGGCCAGGCGGCTCGCAAGAAGTCGGTTCGCCAGAAACTCAACGCTATCGAGCTGGAATTCCGCGGCAAGAACGTGATGCTGGTCGATGACTCGATCGTGCGCGGTACCACCTGCAAGCAGATCATCCAGATGGCCCGCGAAGCCGGCGCGAAAAACGTCTACTTCTGCTCGGCAGCCCCAGCGGTACGCTTCCCGAACGTGTATGGCATCGACATGCCAAGCGCCCACGAACTGATCGCGCACAATCGTTCGACTCAGGACGTGGCGGATCTGATCGGCGCTGATTGGCTGATCTATCAGGACCTGCCTGACTTGATCGAGGCGGTCGGTGGCGGCAAGATCAAGATCGAGAACTTCGATTGCGCGGTGTTCGACGGCAAGTACGTCACCGGCGACGTCGACGAGGCGTACCTGAACAAGATCGAGCAGGCGCGTAACGACTCCTCGAAGATCAAGACCCAAGCGGTCAGTGCGATCATCGATCTGTACAACAACTGAGTTATCACCGGCCCTGAGGGGCCGGTTTTGTATCTGACTTTCAATTTTCGCGAACAGGGCAAGGAGTGACAGCATGAGTCAGGAATGGGATGCCGGTCGACTGGATAGCGACCTCGAAGGCGTAGCGTTCGACACCCTGGCCGTACGTGCCGGTCAGCACCGTACGCCGGAAGGCGAGCACGGTGATCCGATGTTCTTCACCTCCAGCTACGTGTTCCGCACCGCTGCCGACGCAGCCGCGCGGTTTGCCGGCGAAGTGCCGGGCAACGTTTACTCGCGTTACACCAACCCGACCGTGCGCGCGTTCGAAGAGCGCATTGCCGCGCTGGAAAGCGCCGAGCAGGCCGTTGCCACCGCAACCGGCATGGCCGCGATCATGGCAGTGGTGATGAGCCTGTGCAGTGCCGGTGATCACGTACTGGTTTCGCGCAGCGTATTCGGTTCGACCATCAGCCTGTTCGAGAAGTACTTCAAGCGTTTTGGCGTTGAAGTCGATTACGTTCCGTTGGCTGATCTGTCGGCATGGGATTCGGCGATCAAGTCGAATACCAAGCTGCTTTTCGTCGAATCGCCATCCAACCCTCTGGCTGAACTGGTCGACATTGCCGCACTGGCGGAAATCGCTCACGCCAAAGGCGCGATGCTGGTGGTCGATAACTGCTTCTGCACGCCAGCGTTGCAGCAGCCGCTGAAAATGGGCGCAGATATCGTTGTGCACTCGGCGACCAAGTTTATCGACGGTCAGGGCCGTTGCATGGGCGGCGTGGTTGCCGGTCGCAGTGAGCAGATGAAAGAGATCGTCGGCTTCCTGCGCACCGCCGGGCCGACCTTGAGCCCGTTCAATGCGTGGATCTTCCTCAAAGGTCTGGAAACCCTGAACCTGCGGATGAAGGCCCACTGCGCCAACGCCCAGGAGCTGGCCGAATGGCTGGAGCAGCAGGACGGCATCGAGAAGGTGCATTACGCCGGTCTCAAGAGCCATCCGCAGCACGAACTGGCCCAGCGTCAGCAGAAGGGCTTCGGTGCGGTAGTGAGTTTCGAGGTCAAGGGCGGCAAAGAGGGCGCGTGGCGCTTTATCGATGCCACCCGGTTGATTTCGATCACTGCCAACCTCGGTGACAGCAAAACCACCATCACGCACCCGAGCACCACCTCCCACGGCCGTCTGGCGCCGCAGGAGCGTGAAGCGGCAGGCATCCGTGACAGCCTGATCCGCATTGCGGTCGGTCTGGAAGATGTGGCGGACCTGCAGGCCGATCTGGCGCGCGGTCTGGCAGCGTTGTGATCGAGTTGTCTACGCCGACAGCGGGTACCCATGGCCGCGTTGCGCTGGTCACGGGAGCCGCGCGCGGTATCGGTCTGGGGATCGCGGCATGGCTGATCAGCGAAGGCTGGCAAGTGGTGCTGACTGATCTGGATCGTGCGCGCGGTTCGAAAGTGGCGAAGGTGCTGGGCGAAAACGCCTGGTTCATCGCCATGGACGTCGCCGATGAGGGCCAGGTCGCGCTCGGCGTTGCCGAAGTGCTGGGGCAGTTTGGTCGCCTCGATGCGCTGGTGTGCAACGCGGCGGTCGCCGATCCGCACAACATCACCCTGGAAAGCCTCGATCTGGCGTACTGGAATCGTGTGTTGGCGGTGAATCTCAGCGGGCCGATGTTACTGGCTAAGCACTGTGCGCCGTATCTGCGCGCGCACAACGGTTCGATCGTCAACCTGGCCTCGACCCGTGCGCGGCAGTCGGAGGCGGACTCCGAGGCGTATGCGGCGAGTAAGGGCGGCTTGTTGGCGCTGACGCATGCGCTGGCCATCAGCCTCGGGCCGGAGATTCGCGTCAACGCAGTCAGCCCGGGCTGGATCGATGCGCGGGATCCCTCTGCGCGTCGGGCCGAGCCTTTGGCCGATGCCGATCATGCTCAGCATCCGGCGGGCAGGGTAGGGACGGTTGAAGATGTGGCGGCCATGGTCGCCTGGTTGCTGTCGAGGAATGCCGGGTTTGTCACTGGGCAGGAATTCGTCGTCGATGGCGGTATGACGAAAAAGATGATCTATAGCGAGTAGATCGCCTTTTTCTCTGAATTTGCGTTGGATGAACTGACGCCTTCGCGAGCAGGCTCGCTCCCACATTTGGAATGCATACCCCCTGTGGGGGCGAGCTTGCTCGCGAAGGCGGTCTTGCAGGATGGAAACAATTTCGTCTTTTTAAGAAAAACTTCAATCCTGCTATTGACTTAGGTTCGCTACCTGCGTACATTTCGCGGCCTCGGAGATGCAAACGGGTGATTAGCTCAGCTGGGAGAGCGTCTGCCTTACAAGCAGAATGTCGGCGGTTCGATCCCGTCATCACCCACCACTCCCCGAGAAACTTGCGTAAGCAAGAGCGTAGGCTGAAAGTGCCTGCACCGACGCGCAGCGGTAGTTCAGTCGGTTAGAATACCGGCCTGTCACGCCGGGGGTCGCGGGTTCGAGTCCCGTCCGCTGCGCCATATTTTACGAATCAGGCTTGTCTGGTTCGCGATTGCAAAGCACCGAAGCTTGCAGTCAAAACGAGTTACTTGAGCGTAAGCTCAAAGCGATACGCAGCGGTAGTTCAGTCGGTTAGAATACCGGCCTGTCACGCCGGGGGTCGCGGGTTCGAGTCCCGTCCGCTGCGCCATATCTGCTTCAAGGACCACTGAACGCCTTGAAGCACCGAAAGCAACCCTTGGTTGATTCGGAATCGATAGCAAAGACCCTGGTCGAAAGACTGGGGTTTTTTGTGTCTGAAATTTGGCTATCCACCTCTTTTTCTCCTGCCTAAATCCTGAATCCAATACAAATCCCTGTAGGAGTGAGCCTGCTCGCGAAAGCGGTGTGTCAGCTAATAATGTGCTGGCTGACACTACGCCTTCGCGAGCAGGCTCGCTCCCACAGGGGGGGATATCTATTGGTTCGGTAATCTGCTGCGGTGCCACGTCGCATTGATTTTTTGATTCTTTAGTCAAATTTTTGTAACTGGTTGTTTGCTGCGAGCGCAGAAACCTTTAAAGTTAACCTTTCGGTCAGCTTTGCACTGTCAACACGCCCTTTGTTTCGCCAGAAAGGGCTTCTGCAAGACTCGAGATTCCCCAGTAGATAACCAGAAGGGCGGACACATAACCGCCCAGAGGATGATCCATGTCCAACCGTGATATATCCCGGCGCTCGTTCCTCCAGGGCGGGCTGGTGGCGGGTGTGAGCGTCACGCTCACGCCGCTCAGCACCCAGGCGCTGGCTGCCTTGATGGAAAACACTGTCACCGTGCCGTCCGAAAAATGGCTCGGCAATAACGGCAAGGCGCGTCAGCGTAACGATGCACTGTCCAAAGTCTGCGGCAGCAAGGTCTTCGCCCGCGACATCCGCTCCAAGGACATGCCGGGCTGGCCTGAACAGCAAGGCCACGCCATGCTGCTGAAAACCATCAAGGCTGACCGCATCTACGCCGGTTACGACCTATCGTGGCTCGGCGCCGATTTGCAGCCGGACCGCATCGTCACCGCGGCTGACCTGGACAAGGACGGCATCGTCTTCCCGGAAGAGCACGCCCCGGATCCGTTGCTGCCGGAAGGCAAGGTGCCGATGTTCATCGGTCACCCGGTAGCGATCCTGATCTGGAACGATTTCGAGCGTTTCCGTCAGGCCAAGAACAAACTCAAATTCAATGACAAAGCGATTCGTTACGGTGCGAAAGTGCCGTTCTACGAAGGCGATCCGTATGGCAGCTTCCGCTACGTACGTGTGGGCGGCGCGACCTCGGCAGACGAAGATGAATTTGCCAGCCTCAAGGATTCGATCCTGTTCCCGATGCTGAAAAACCGTCGTCCAGTGTGGAATTCTCAGCCCAATCTGCATGGCAGCCTGACCGAGCGCGGCCTGTTCTACGCCGACCGCATGAAGAAAGAGATCGACACCCCGCCGGACAACTGGCTGGTGTTCGACGAGCGCTACAAAACCCCGTCGATCGAACCGGCCGCGATGGAGCCGGACAACGGCAATGGCTGGTACGACCCGAAAACCAAAACCCTGCACTTCGTCGTGGCCACCCAGTGCCCATTGGAAGCTGCGACCGAGACCGCGAAAATGATCGCGCCGTCGCGCTTCGGCCTCGACAACCTGAGCATGCACCCGGGTTACACCGTGGGTTACGGTTCCAAAGACCACAACATTTTCGTCTACTACGCAGCCCTTGCTGCACTGTACGGCGCTGGCGTGCCAGTGCGTCTGGCCAACGACCGCTACGAGCAATTCCAGAGTGGCATCAAGCGCCACCCGTTCGACATCCGCTACCAATTGGCCGTGGACAAGAACGACTACAGCTTCAAGATTTTCCGCGCTGACATGAGCGTCGACGGTGGCGGCCGGGTCAACTACAGCCCATCGGTAGCGGCGGTTGGTGCCACGGCGGCGCAGTCGATCTACTACATGCCGCAGAATGACCTGCAGGTCACCGCCTACCACTCGCGTGGTGTCGAGGCCGGTTCGATGCGTGGTTACGGCACCCTGCAGAGCATGGCGGCGACCGAAATGATGGTCGACGAAATCGCCAATCGCCTCGGTGTCGATGCCATCGACCTGCGTCGCAAGAACGCCCTGCGTTCGGGCATGAAAAACACCCAGGGCGCGATCCCCGCCGGTGCTTTGCGCCTGCATGAAATTCTCGACAAGGCCTCGGTGCACGAGGTCTGGAAAAACCGCGACGCGATCAAGAAACAGCGCGAAGCTGCCGACCCGGACAACTGGTACGGCGTTGGTTTTGCCATTTGCCAGAAAGACTTCGGCACCGGTTCCGAAGCGCCGATGGCCAGCATCGAATTCACCGCTGACGGTCGCATTACTCTGCGCCATATCGGCATTGAGATCGGCACCGGCATGTCCACCTCGCAAGCCTTGGTCGTGGCCGACTTCCTCGGCAGCCCGGCGCACGAAGTGAAAACCGGCGAAACCGAGTGGAAGGAAATGCAGCTGATCACCAGCGGCAATCCTTACATCATGAGTCAGGCCGAGCAGGACAACCTGCTGCGCAACCCGCGTTGGGTCGGCAAACTGGCTTCGGCCTCGTCGGCGACCAACTCGGCTTACTACTTCAGTCACGCTACCCGTGAAGCAGCGCGCGTGCTGTTCAACAACGGTTTGTGGCCGGCGGCAATGGAGATCTGGCGTCAGGGTCCTTACGGCGGTCAAGCCAACCCCTACGTCGTGCGTCGCGAAGATGCGCATTGGGTCAACGGCAAACTCACGGCCAACGGCATGCAGCCGTTGACCTTCGAAGAGCTGGCCAAACACGCTCACGAGCGTGGTCTGGTGACCGGCGCCACCGTTCACGCATTCAACCGCTGGAGCTGGGCAGAAGCTGAATACAGCATCGACGGCGTGCGCGAGCGTCTGCCGCTGGATGGTCTGGCAGTGAAGTATGGCGATGGTGCGCCGAAGGCGAAGAAAGCGTTGATGACCACGTCTGGTTTCCATCTGTTGGACCGCCAGAACATCAATTATCCGGTTGTTCAGCTGAACAACGCTGCCGTGACTTACTACAGCCCGGTCGCCACGCTGGTCGAGCTGAAGGTCAACAAGGGTTCTGCTGAAGTCGAAGTGCTCAACCACCATTCGTGGGTCGAGTGCGGTCGTGTGTTGGTGGAAGAATTGGTCAAGGGCCAGCTCGAAGGCGGTATTGCCATGGGCATCGGCCACGCTTTGATGGAAGAGATGCCGCTGTATGAAGGCGGGCCGGGGGAGGGTGACTGGAACTTCAACCGTTACCGTCTGCCGATGGCACGTCACGTTGCCGTGTGGAAACAGACGTCGGAGATTCTGCCGGCGCTGTCGCCAAGTGATCCGTCCAAAGGCATCGCCGAAGTGGTGATGATCCCGATTGTCGGTGCCATCGGTAACGCCGTGGCCCACGCCATCGGTAAACGTGTTCGCGACCTGCCCATCACTCCAGCGCGCATCAAGGAGGCCCTCAATGGCTAACCGTCCGCTTCAACTGACCCTCAATGGTCAATCCGTCGGCCCGGTGGACATCCCTGATGACCTGCCGATGATCGACTACCTGCACGAATACAAAAACCTCACCGGCTCGCGTCTGGGCTGCGGCCAGGGCATCTGCCACGCCTGTGTGGTGATCGTCGACAACCCGGACGGCACCAGCGAAGAAGTGCGCACCTGCATCACCGGCGCGCATTACTTCGAAGGCAAGAAAGTCCGCACCATCGAAGCTCACGCCAAGCGTGATGAGGCGGGCCAGGTCACCGAACTGAACCCGATCCAGCAGCGCTTCGTTGATGAGTTCGCCTTCCAGTGCAGTTACTGCGCGCCGGGCTTCGTCAACGCTGCGACCGTGCTGGTTGAAAAGCTGCAGCGTCAGCCGACCGTGCAAAGCAAGCTCGAACAAGTCATCGAGGACAGCCTCGGGCATCACATCTGCCGTTGCACCGGGTACGTGCGTTATTACAACGCGACCCGCAACGTGCTGACCGATCTCGGCCTGGTCAAGGAGGGTTAAGCATGAAGCTTTTTCTGACCCGCCTGACCCTGGCGGTCGGCCTCGCCGCGCCGGTGTTGTTTGCCCACGCCGATGATCAGGTCAAACGCGGCGAATACCTCGCTCGCGCCGCTGACTGCATGGCTTGCCACACCGCAGCGGGTGGCGCGCCGTTTGCCGGCGGCCTGCCGATCGTCTCGCCGTTCGGCACGATCTATGGCACCAACATCACCCCGAGCAAAGAGCACGGCATCGGTCTGTACAACGATGACGAGTTCTTCGCTGCGCTGACCGAAGGCAAACGCCGCGATGGCGCGAACCTGTATCCGGCGATGCCGTACACCTCGTATCACTTGATGCCGCGTGCAGATTCGGATGCGATTCATGCGTACCTGAAAACCATCGAGCCAATCGAGCGCGCAGCGCCGGTTACCAGCCTGAGCTTTCCGTTCAACGTGCGTCTGGGCCTGATGGGCTGGAACATGATGTACGGCAAAGTCCTGAAACTGGAGCCAGCCGAAGGTAAAAGTGAAGCCTGGACGCGCGGCCAGTACATGGTCGAGGTGCTCGGTCACTGCGGCGAATGCCACACGCCGCGCGGCCTGCCGGGCGCGATGCAGTTGGATAAACGCCTGACCGGCGGCATCCTCAATGGTTATCTGGCGCCGAGTCTGCTGGCCACTGATCTGGCTGCGCGCGGCTGGAATGAGCAGGATCTGAGCACGTTCCTCAAGCACGGCATGAGTGCGCAGGGGACGATGTTCAATGAGATGTTCCCGGTGTTCCACAACAGCACCCAGGGCCTGAGCGATGCGGATCTGGCAGCGATGGCGACGTTCCTGCTCGGCGACCAACCTCCTGCAGCCAAAACGCTGGTTGAAGTGCCAGTCGAGAAGCTCAGCGCCAGTGCCCAGCGCGGTCGTCAGGAATACCTCAACGTTTGCGCCGGTTGCCATGCGGTTGGTGGCGAAGGCAAGCCGCACATCGCGGTGGCCATGCGCGGCAACACTACGCTGCGCCTGGAAGACCCACGTAACCTGTTGCGGGTGATCGAAGATGGTATTGGCGAACAGAAGTTCTCCGGCTTCGAGCATATGCAACCGATGCCGGGTTTCGCCGACAAGCTCAGTCCTGAACAGCTGACGGATCTGCTCAACTATCTGCGTCAAGGTTGGGGTGGTCAGTCCGCTGAGTTGGCGGTGAGTGAGGTGCAGAAGCTGCAAGCCGACGCACCGTCCATCGAGCACAAGGCGCACTGACATGCAGCATCTCGATCTACAAGTGGTGCGGCGAGCGCTGGAGTGGTCGGTGGCGGGGCAGCGCATCTGGCTCTGCACCGTGCTCACCACTTACGGTTCGGCACCGCGTGCGCCGGGTTCGCTGCTGGCGGTGAACGATGGCGGACAGTGGATCGGCTCGCTGTCCGGCGGTTGCGTCGAGGAAGATTTCCTGGAGCGCGTCGCCGAAGGTGCGTTTCTCGATGCGGTCAACGTCGTGCGTTACGGGGAAGGCGACGATCCGCGTTCGCGAGTCAGCCTGCCTTGTGGCGGCATTCTCGACGTGCTGGTTGAGAAATTTGACGCTGACTGCGAGGTGCAGGCGCATCTGCGTGAATTGGAATCGGCGCTGCTCGGTCAGCGTCGCTTGATTCGCGAGGTCGATCTGGTCAGCGGTGCGCGCAGTTTGTTCGCTGATCGCGAGCAGGGTGCGCGGATCGAGCGTGAGATTGATCGGGTGCGCATCCGTGTCGGCGCGGCACAGCGTCTGTTGCTCGCCGGCTACTCCAGCGTGGCGCAGGCGTGTGCCGAGTTTGCCGTTGGATTGGGTTTTGAGGTGATTCTCTGCGATCCGCGTGACGAGGTGCTTGAAGGCGTGGTGCTGGATGGCGTGGAAATTCGTCGGCAATTGCCGTCGGTGTTTATTGCTGATGGTGGCTGTCATCGTGATACGGCGGTGGTGGCGCTGACGCATGATCCGCGCATCGACGACCTGGCGATGATGGAAGCAGTGCGCACCGAAGCGTTCTACATCGGCGTGATGGGGTCGCAGCAGACGTCGCAGAAGCGCTTCGAGCGGTTGCGTCGTATTGGTGGCTTGGGCGAGGCGGAGCTGGCGCGGATTCATGCGCCGATCGGTCTGAACCTCGGCAGCAAGACCCCGGCGGAAATTGCTTTGGCGGTGCTGGCCGATATCCTGCGCATCCGCAGCGGGATTGCTCGGGATCAGCTCTGAGTGCTGTATTTAATAAAAAGGGCCGCGACCAGCGGCCCTTTTTTTACATCCCGAATTTATCGCGTAGCCCGTAATACCACGCACCCAGTGCGGCAAACGGCGTGCGCAACAGTTGCCCGCCGGGGAACGGGTAGTGTGGCAAGTCGGCAAACGCATCGAAGCGCTCAGCCTGACCGCGCAGCGCCTCAGCCAGCACCTTGCCTGCCAGATGCGTGTAAGTCACACCATGGCCGCTGCAACCCTGCGAGTAATAGATGTTGTCGCCCAAACGGCCGACTTGCGGCAAACGCGACAGGGTCAGCAGAAAATTTCCTGTCCAAGCGTAATCAATCTTCACATCCTTGAGTTGCGGGAAAGCCTTGAGCATCTTCGGGCGAATGATCGCTTCGATGTTCGCCGGATCACGCGCGCCATACACCACGCCGCCGCCGAAGATCAGGCGCTTGTCGCCGGTCAGTCGGTAGTAGTCGAGCAGGTAGTTACAGTCCTCGACACAGTAATCCTGCGGCAGCAGCGCTTTCGCCAGTTCATCACCTAGCGGTTCGGTGGTGATCACTTGCGTGCCGCATGGCATCGATTTGGCCGCCAGTTCCGGCACCAGATTGCCGAGGTAGGCGTTGCCCGCGACGATGATGAATTTCGCCCTGACCTTGCCTTGCGGTGTATGCACCACCGGGTTGGCGCCGCGCTCGATGCGCACGGCAGGCGATTGTTCATAGATAGTGCCGCCGAGGGATTCAATCGCCGCCGCTTCGCCAAGCGCGAGGTTCAGTGGATGGATGTGCCCGCCGCTCATATCAAGCATGCCGCCGACGTACTGATCGCAGGCAACCACTTCGCGGATGCGGCGTTGATCGAGCAATTCCAGTTGTGTATGGCCGAAGCGCTCCCAGAGGCGCTTCTGCGATTCCAGGTGGCCCATCTGCTTGGCCGTCAGCGCGGCGAACACGCCGCCGTCCTTCAGGTCGCACTGGATGTTGTACTTGGCCACACGCTCGCGAATGATCCGGCCGCCCTCGAACGCCATATGTCCGAGTAGTTGCGCCTGCTTCGGGCCGACACTGCGTTCGATCACATCGATGTCACGGCTATAACTGTTGACGATCTGCCCGCCATTACGCCCGGAAGCGCCGAAACCGACCTTGGCCGCTTCCAGCACGGTGACGCGAAAACCGTTTTCCAGCAGAAACAGGGCAGACGACAATCCGGTATACCCGGCGCCGATCACACAGACGTCCGTCTCCACATCATCCTGCAAGGCAGGGCGGGGCGGTACGGCATTGGCCGACGCAGCGTAATAGGACTCTGGGTAAAGGGTGTTCGCCATCCTGCAGCCTCTGTTTAATATATTTTACGAGTGCGTCGATCCTACCCGAGTTGAAAAACCTCCGCTAGCCACCGGAAAATCTTCGCCAACGACCCGAAATTAAATATTTTGCATATTCATAGGGTTAGGTGAAAAAAAGGTGTTGACACCCCTCCGGAATTCCGTAGAATGCCGCCTCACAGCAGGCACGTAGCTCAGTTGGTTAGAGCACCACCTTGACATGGTGGGGGTCGTTGGTTCGAGTCCAATCGCGCCTACCAAACAAAATCCGCTCTGCTGGGCGGTCTGGAAGGGCTCACCGAAAGGTGGGCCCTTTTTTGTTGTCTGCGATTTGCAAAACTTTTGCAAAACCCTCCGTAGAGTGCCAGTTCGACTCCGCGCTTAATCGATCTCCGGACATTCCAAATTCCATGAGTAGACCTTCATGGTTTTAATATCTTCGCCCACGGTTCCTGCTCCAAGGCAGGTTCTCTGTTCGGTGTAGTTGAAGCTGCAGTGTTGAGTTCCCATGGTGCAGGATTCAATTTCTACGAAGCCTTTTCTCCTTACGATGTTTTCTACGCCAAACTTCCCTGAGTGGCGGGAGATTGAGGAATCGCCGTTCGTCGCCAGCGTCCTTTGAAAAAGTGTGGATATTGAATAGGTTACGATTGTTACTAACCAGCCAGTTATCAAAAAAATGTTGTTCCTGTTCGTGGAATTAAGTAACATTCGCCCCGCGTTCACCACCACGGTTTATGCATTTTTAAATCCCAAGCTTCCATCAGCTGCTTGGGATTTTTTTTGCCTGCGATTTGGCATCTGCTGTTTCAAATTCTCCTCGCAATGCCTCATCGCGCCCGACGATTCCGTCGCAAGCAAATCCCTGCTTTTTCGACTACTACTGACTGGCCGATTTTCAACTCTTTCTGGTGGAGGTGTGTCGATGCTGGTTCACTGGTTTCTCGCAGCTGTTCATCTGCTGGCTTTTGCTTTGGGCTTTTGGGCGGTTCTGACTCGCGGGGCGGCATTTAGTCGCCTGGCTGCCGGTTCAGGCGAGGCCAAGCGCGTTTTACTGGCCGATAACCTGTGGGGCATTTCTGCGTTGATTCTGCTGGTGACAGGCGGGATGCGGGCTTTTGGCGGCTTTGAAAAAGGCACTGACTATTATCTTCACCAGCCACTGTTTCATCTGAAGATGACCCTGTTTGTGCTGATTTTGATTGTAGAGCTCGCCCCGATGATCACGTTGATCAAGTGGCGGATCGCATCTGCGCGCGGCGCGGTACTCGATACCGGGCGCGCGAGGCTGTACGCCCGAATCAGTCATGTCGAGGCATTGTTGCTGGTGCTGATGGTGGTTGCGGCGACGGGGATGGCGCGTGGCGTGACATTCGGTTAGAGGGCAAATTCTCTGCGGTCTATCGGAAACGTCCGACAGCCAGCCTGGGGGAGGGCAGGTAGTATCGTGCGGCAAGGGAATAGAGGGGGGAAGTAGAATCGGCTTATCGTGTCAGGCGCCGTACCCAGCAGAGTGGGGAGCGGATGGCAAAACGGCGCATGAAGCTCTAGCCAGTCATTCCACAAGGTAAACGGACTGGCTACTGACTGCGAGGCGGCTCAGGGAGTTTGTGGTTTGTCCGGGGCGGTCAGGCCAGCCTGAATGCGCTGGTAAATCTCTTCTCTGTGCACGGCAACGTTTTTCGGAGCGTTGATACCAATGCGGACCTGTTGGCCGCTTACGCCCAGAATGGTGATAGTGATGTCATCACCGATGTTTATGCTTTCACCGACTTTGCGGGTGAGTATCAGCATGGTCTTCTCCTTGATTGCTTTGTAGGGCACCTGATTCAGACAGTGCAGAGGTCGGTGGTACGTATAGATTAGTGCGAAGTCTCACGGTTTGGGTGCCTCTTTCTGACGCGCAGATGCGGCATTAATTCCCAGGGCGTAACTATACAGAGGCTGCAGGCATCAATCTCGTTGTTTTGTGCCCATTTTGCGGGGCTCGCGAAGTATTTATGAATGATAAGATCGCGGCTTTGAGAATTTCGAGGAAAGCGTTGTGCGCAAATTGGTTTGGGTAGTCGCGGCACTGGTATTGGCAGGGTGTGGTGAAGGCAAGAATGCAGACGCACCAAAACCACAGTCGGCAGCAGTGACGGCGCCGGCGGCGGCCGCTGCACCACAATGGGATCTCGAAGTGCGCGGTGAAACGCCACAGGCTATCAGCGACCTGAGTGGCTGGTTGATCGAGCACGCCTTCGTACCTACGGTGATCAAGGACAGCAGTGGCAAAGCGCGAATTCTGATTGGTCCTTTCAACTCGCAAGCCGACGCTGAGGCCCGAAAAGTACAAGTGGATGCTGCTCTGGTGAAAGCCAAGAAGCAGAATATTGAATCGGTAGTGATCGAGCACCCGATCACGCCGTAAACGCTGCGTTTCAGCGGAGCGACCTAAAGGACCTTGGATGTGGCTCGTCTTATACGAGTCAGTCACGATTTTCCGAAGGAGCTCCGCATGGCCTCCGCCAATCCTTACAAGCTGTTCGACGTCATCCTGCATCGCAAAACCTTACTCAGCCCGCACATGATGCGGATCACGCTGGCCAGTCCTGCTGTTAAAGAAATGGCCACTTGGGCGCCTGATCAAAGGGTGAAGCTGTTTTTTCCTGCGGCTGATGGTTCGCCTGCCAGGCTTGCTCAGGGAGAGGGTTGGTACGCCCGGTTCAAGGCAATGATTGCCGATCGACGTCCGGCCATGCGCACTTACACCATTCGCCATTTGCGTGCAGAACAAGGCGAAGTGGATATTGATTTCGTCCTGCATGGCGAAACCGGACCTGCTTCGCGTTGGGCGCTTCGGGCGCAGCCCGGTGATTCGATGCAGGTTCTCGCTCCGGATCGCCGGTTTTCAGCACGGGACGCCGGAGGATTCGAATGGAAGCCGCCGCAGACCCTCAAGCAGGTTTTGCTGGTCGCCGACAGCACCGCGCTACCTGCGGCCATGGGCATTCTCGATGAGTTGGCCGCTATGGCCGAGCCACCTCTGACTCAAGTGTTTTTCGAAGTCGACAGTGTCGAGGATATGCTGGCAGTTCCCGATTGGGCCGGGCTGACGGTGCAGTGGCTGATCCGGGACCAGGCCAGCGCCGGTACGTTGATGGCGGCGGCGGTACAGAAAGTCGTTCCAGCCATTCATGCCTCATCCATCGGCAAGGCTGTCGAGTTGGCCGAGGTCGATATCGATAAAGAGATTCTTTGGGAAATAGCCGAGACAGCCAGTGAGGGTTTCTATGGCTGGATCGCTGGAGAAAGCGCTGCAGTGATGAGCCTGCGCAGATACCTGATCAAAGAGTGCGGGATCCCGAGGGAGTCGCTCAACCTGATGGGTTACTGGCGCTACAACAAGGCGGGCAGCTAGCCACAAAAAAGGCCTCGGACATGACGTTCGAGGCCTTTTCGTTTAAGTGGTCGATCAACCGCAGGCTTTCATATTCACCGGACCGACAAATTCATTGCCGCGCCCCATCACGCACGCCACGCTCTGATTGCGCTGGCGCTCCCAGTCTTGCACCGGGTAAGTCTTGTCCCATGCCTCATACAATTGCCGATCCTGCTTCGACAGGCGCAAGCCGTACTGCTTGCTCATGTAGAAGTATGTGCGGGCAATCATGCCGCGAATCGACGGGCGAGGCATGACCTTCTTCGCCTTGAAGTCGACCTGGGTCAGGCACGAACCGTATTGCCCGGATTGCACTGGCAGCCAGCCGTAGCTGAAATTGCTGCGATCGCCATTGACCTCGCCAATGCTCGGCACCAGGTTATGCAGATCGGCTTCAGCCTTTTGATAGCTTGGGTCGTATCGGGTGCAGTTCTTGCGGCCGCCTTCCTGCCAACACTGACGCTGATGGCCGAACTGCCAGGCCGGCACGATGTGTTCCCATTCAATACGTGACGCACGTTTGGCATTCTTGCGCGGTACGTAACCGCAAGCCTTCAGGTCAACCTTGTTGCCGGTGTACTTGCACCCGCAATAAAACTCTGTGGACTGCGGTGCATAAAGCTTCCAGGCAACCTTCTTGGCTTCGGTAAATGTGCGGGGGGCGCCAGCCTGGGCACCCATGGCGATGAACAGCAACAGCAGAGCAAAACAGCGGACACTCATTGAATCAATCTTCCTTCGGCACAACCCAAAAAATCTGCACGCCACCGTCGTCGCGATAGGCAAGGGTAACGTTGTCGTTCTCGTCGATTTCCTCGAGCAGGCGCTCCCACTCGTCCATCGGCTCGTCCGGCAGACGGAAGATCAGTGCCGCTTTGGCTTTCTGTGCGGTGGGGGAATTGATGATTTTCTGAACGCGCATGCCCATGCGTTCGTAAGCGTCAGGAGCATCAGGGGAGGTGGCCACGAGGTTATCCTTATTAAGCTGTACGTGCATACAGTATTTAACTGTAAGCATTTTCGCAACTGCTTAAAATTCAAGAAAATCCTCTGACAGCGCTTTTCCGATTTTGGTGTAGGTCGTGTCGAATTTTTTGTGGGAAAAGTGCGAGAGCGTTGTGAGCGATGCACCACCCGCCCGACAGGCGAATGGCGCAGGGTGCCCAATCAAGAATTGATTGGGCGAAGGCCCATCAATATTCCCAGAACATCCGTTGCAGCTCTTTGCTGTCGTTGGTTTTGGTCAGGGCGACCATTGCCAGGATGCGGGCTTTTTGCGGGTTCAGGTCGTGAGCCACAACCCAGTCGTACTTATCATCTGGCTGTTCGGCGTTACGGAGGACGAAGCCGCCAGCGTTGACGTGGGAGGAACGAATGATTTGCACGCCATCCTTGCGCAGTGCTTGCAGGCTCGGAACTACGCGAGAGGACACCGAGCCGTTGCCGGTACCGGCGTGGATGATTGCCTTGGCACCGGATTGTGCGAGGGCCTTGTAGGCAGTATCGCTGACGTTGCCGTAGGAATAAGCGATTTCTACGTCAGGAAGGCTCTTGATGTTTTTGATGTCGAATTCAGAATCCATGGTGTGACGCTTGGCTGGCAAGCGGAACCAGTAGGATTTGCCTTCTACCACCATGCCCAGTGGGCCCCAGGCACTTTTGAAGGCTTCGGTCTTGATGTTGATCATCTTGCTGACGTCGCGGCCGGACTGGATTTCATCATTCATGGTCACCAGTACGCCTTTGCCGTGCGCTTCTTTGCTGCTGGCTACGGCCACGGCGTTGTACAGGTTGAGCATGCCGTCTGCAGACATTGCGGTGCCCGGACGCATCGAGCCAACCACGATGATCGGCTTGTCGGTTTTTTCCACGAGGTTGAGGAAGTAGGCGGTTTCTTCCAGGGTGTCGGTGCCGTGGGTGATGACGATGCCGTCGACGTCTTTGCTGTCGGCCAGTTCGGCTACACGACGACCCAATTGCAGCAGGTTTTCGTTGGTGATGCTTTCCGAGGCAATCTGCATGACTTGTTCGCCACGCACGTTCGCCAGTTTGCTCAGTTCGGGAATGCCGGCGATCAATTGTTCGACGCCAACCTTCGCCGCCTGGTAGGTGGCGCTGTTGGCGGCGCTCGCGCCAGCGCCGGCGATGGTGCCGCCGGTGGCTAGTACTACGACGTTAGCGAGCTTGGTCTGGGTTTCGACTTCTTTCGCCTGAAGGGCGGTGGGCAGGAGCAGGAGGAGGGCCAAAGCGCCCGGAACCAAAGTGTTGAAAGCAGATTTCATTATTTTTCTCTCTAGTAGTGAGACGGTGCTGATGCAGGTTCATCTAGATGCACTCCGAGCCGATCTGGATGCCCGGGGTGCGGTGAAGGGAGCAGGATCTGTACCAGCCGTACTTTGCGTCAGAGAAATGTTTAACTCGATGATTTACATCAAGATTTTATTAGTTGGCAAATCGCGGGACGAATCGTTTATCCGGGTTTCCGAACAATGGGCGCTTTCTCGTTCGGCTCTCCGAAAAGGACTACTGCTTTTGTCGAGTGATTCCAGTGGCCGGTTTCGGCTTTTGTGCTAAAGAAACCTTCGCGGGGGCCGATGGTTGTTCAAGTAAACAGAATCTAGGGAGTTCACATGTCACTGACGGTCGGTTTATCTAATCCTGCTGCAGTCACCATCGGCGGCAAAACCGCAGCGACAATCAATGCATTGAGCGAGGCGGGAGCTGAGGCTTCCACCGAGGCGCTGGGCACTGAGAAAGAATCGAACAATCAGGTCCGGACCGGTGGTGCTGCTGCGCCAGAAGACAGCAAGGCTGAAAGCGGCGACAACCTGAGCGTCACGGTCAAGATGTTGCTCAAGCGCATGCAGGAATTGCAGAAGCAACTTCAGGAGCAGCAACAACAACTGGCGGCCGCACAGGCCAAGAGCTATCCGACGCCTGAGGCCAAATCGCAGGCGGTGATGTCCATTCAGGGGCAAATCGCGCAAACCAGCGCTGCGATGGCAGAAGTGGCCGGTGCACTGGTCAAGGAAATGACGAAGAGTTCCACCAGCGGTAATCTTGTCAGCACCACGGCATAAGCAGCGGAGGGCGAGTCGGACGATTCGCCCTAAAAAAAATGACGATTTCTGATTGTTGACAAATGTCGGCGGGATTCGCATAGTTCGGTCTACGCAAACGTTTGCGCGGCTCTCCCGGCGCTATATGGCCCGCAGATAGCCAAGTAGCTTACGCCAGCGCAAGCGTTGCTCACAATAATCATAAGATCGGAGTGAACCCATGAAGCTGCCATTCGCTGGACGTCTTCTTGCTGTCGCTATGCTGGCTGCCACAGCCGCCGCACTACCTGTCTCTTCGGCATTCGCCGAATCCGCCGAAAAACCTAAAGTCGCGCTGGTCATGAAGTCTCTGGCCAACGAATTCTTTTTGACCATGGAAGATGGTGCCAAGGCCTACCAGAAAGAACACTCCGCCGATTTCGACCTGATCTCCAACGGCATCAAGGATGAAACCGACACTGCTGGCCAGACCCGCATCGTCGAGCAAATGATTCTGGCCAAGGTCAATGCACTGGTCATTGCGCCTTCCGATTCCAAGGCCATGGTGCCGGTGATCAAGAAAGCCGTCGACGCTGGCATCACCGTGATCAACATCGATAACCAACTCGATCCGGCAATCGTCAAAAGCAAAAACATCAGCGTGCCTTTCGTAGGTCCGGACAACCGCAAAGGTGCGCGTCTGGTCGGTGAGTACCTGGCCAAGCAGCTGAAGGCCGGTGACGAAGTCGGCATCATTGAAGGCGTGTCCACCACGACCAATGCCCAGCAGCGCACTGCTGGCTTCAAGGATGCGATGGATGCGGCGCAAATCAAGATCGTTTCCCTGCAGTCCGGTGACTGGGAGATTGACAAGGGTAACAAGGTTGCCGCCTCTATCCTCAGCGAATACCCAGACGTCAAAGCACTGCTGGCCGGTAACGACAGCATGGCCGTCGGTGCTGTTTCCGCCGTACGTGCCGCCGGCAAGGCTGGTCAGGTTCAGGTCGTCGGTTACGACAACATCAACGCGATCAAGCCAATGCTGAAAGACGGTCGCGTGTTGGCCACGGCTGACCAGTTCGCTGCCCGACAAGCGGTGTTCGGCATCGAAACCGCGCTGAAAATCATCAAGGGTGAGAAAGTTGACAGCGGCGCCAACGGCGTGATCGAAACACCGGTCGAGCTGGTCACCAAGTAAGTCTTCTGGCGACACAACGGCGCTCGTCCGTCCGGGCGAGCGCATGGAGAGTTTTTATGTCAGTTTCCGCCCCGAACGCTGTCCTCTCGGTCAGCGGTATCGGTAAGACCTATGCGCAGCCGGTGCTCAGCGGCATCGATCTGACGCTGATGCGCGGTGAAGTGCTGGCGCTGACCGGCGAGAATGGTGCCGGTAAAAGTACCCTGTCGAAAATCATCGGCGGACTGGTCACCCCGACCACCGGCCAGATGCAATTCCAAGGCAAGGACTACCGTCCGGGCAGTCGTACCCAGGCTGAAGATCTCGGCGTGCGTATGGTCATGCAAGAACTCAATCTGCTGCCGACCTTGTCGGTCGCGGAAAACCTGTTTCTCGACAATCTGCCAAGCAATGGCGGCTGGATCAGCCGCAAGCAACTGCGCAAAGCGGCGATCGAAGCCATGGCGCAAGTCGGTCTCGACGCCATTGATCCGGATACGCTGGTTGGCGAGTTGGGTATCGGCCATCAGCAGATGGTCGAAATCGCCCGCAACCTGATTGGCGACTGCCATGTGCTGATTCTCGACGAACCGACCGCGATGCTCACCGCGCGCGAAGTTGAAATGCTCTTTGAGCAGATCACCCGCTTGCAGGCGCGCGGCGTTTCGATCATCTACATTTCCCACCGTCTCGAAGAGCTGGCCCGAGTCGCACAGCGCATTGCCGTGCTGCGTGACGGCAATCTGGTCTGCGTCGAGCCGATGGCCAATTACAACAGCGAGCAACTGGTTACGCTGATGGTCGGTCGCGAGTTGGGTGAGCATATCGACATGGGCCCGCGCAAGATTGGTGCCCCGGCGCTGACGATCAAAGGACTGACGCGCTCCGACAAAGTTCGCGATGTCTCGTTCGAAGTCCGTGCCGGCGAGATCTTCGGGATTTCCGGATTGATCGGGGCAGGGCGCACAGAATTGCTGCGCCTGATCTTCGGTGCAGACACCGCCGACAGCGGCACCATCGCCCTCGGTTCGCCAGCCAAGGTCGTCAGCGTACGTTCGCCGGTTGATGCGGTGCGTAATGGCATCGCGTTGATTACTGAAGATCGCAAAGGTGAAGGCCTGCTGCTCAGTCAGTCGATCAGCGCCAACATCGCCCTCGGCAACATGCCGGAAATTTCCACTGGTGGGGTCGTCAACAACGGCGAAGAGATCGCTCTGGCGCAGCGTCAGATCGACGCCATGCGCATCCGCAGTTCAAGTCCGACACAACTGGTCTCAGAGTTGTCTGGCGGCAACCAGCAGAAGGTCGTGATCGGCCGCTGGCTGGAGCGTGACTGTTCGGTGCTGCTGTTCGATGAGCCGACCCGAGGCATCGACGTTGGTGCCAAGTTCGACATTTATGCCCTGCTCGGCGAACTGACGCGCCAAGGCAAAGCACTGGTGGTGGTGTCCAGTGATCTGCGTGAACTGATGCTGATCTGCGACCGGATCGGCGTGCTATCGGCAGGGCGCTTGATCGACACCTTCGAGCGGGATAGCTGGACCCAGGATGACTTGCTTGCCGCCGCGTTCGCCGGCTACCAAAAACGTGATGCGCTGCTCAATGAAGCGGCGCCTAGGGATCTCCCATGAAAACTGCTTCTCCTGCCGGCAAACGTGGTGGCAACTTCTATGGCCTGGGCACTTATCTGGGCCTGGCCGGTGCCTTGCTGGCGATGATTGCGCTGTTCTCGGTCTTGAGCAGCCACTTTCTGTCCTATAACACCTTCAGTACCTTGGCCAACCAGATTCCCGATCTGATGGTGCTAGCGGTCGGCATGACCTTCGTGTTGATCATCGGTGGCATCGACCTTTCGGTGGGTTCGGTTCTGGCGCTCGCCGCTTCGACGGTCAGCGTCGCCATTCTTGGCTGGGGCTGGGGCGTGTTGCCGTCAGCATTGCTCGGCATGGCAGTGGCGGCACTGGCCGGTACGGTCACTGGTTCGATCACAGTGGCGTGGCGCATTCCATCGTTCATCGTTTCCCTGGGTGTGCTGGAAATGGCTCGGGGACTGGCCTATCAGATGACCGGATCGCGCACCGCGTACATCGGTGACTCGTTCGCTTGGCTGTCGAATCCGATCGCGTTCGGCATCTCGCCGTCGTTCATCATTGCCCTGCTGGTGATCATCATTGCTCAAGCGGTTTTGACCCGCACCGTGTTCGGTCGCTACCTGATCGGCATCGGCACCAACGAAGAGGCGGTGCGTCTGGCGGGGATCAATCCGAAACCCTACAAGATTCTGGTTTTCAGCCTGATGGGCCTGCTGGCCGGTATCGCCGCGCTGTTTCAGATTTCCCGTCTGGAAGCCGCTGACCCGAATGCCGGTTCTGGTCTGGAGTTGCAGGTGATCGCCGCTGTGGTGATCGGCGGCACCAGCCTGATGGGCGGGCGCGGTTCGGTGATCAGCACGTTCTTCGGCGTGTTGATCATCTCCGTGCTGGCGGCGGGTCTGGCGCAGATCGGGGCGACCGAACCGACCAAACGAATCATCACTGGCGCGGTCATCGTGATAGCGGTGGTACTCGATACTTATCGCAGTCAGCGCGCCAGTCGCCGGGGCTAAGAAATGGCAACGATCAAGGACGTGGCAGCCCTCGCGGGAATTTCCTACACGACGGTGTCGCATGTGGTGAACAACACGCGGCCGGTCAGTCAGGAAGTGCGGCTGAAAGTCGAGGCAGCGATCAAGAGCCTCGACTATGTGCCAAGTGCAGTGGCGCGCTCGTTAAAGGCCAAGACCACTGCAACCATTGGCCTGCTGGTGCCGAACAGTCTCAACCCGTACTTCGCGGAGTTGGCGCGGGGCATCGAGGATTACTGCGAGCGTAACGGCTACTGCGTGATCCTCTGCAACTCCGATGACAATCCTGACAAGCAGCGCAGCTATTTGCGTGTGTTGCTGGAGAAGCGCATCGACGGTTTGATCGTCGCCTCCGCTGGCGGTGACAGCGGTCTCGCGCAGGGACTGGCCGGGGTGAAAACGCCGATGGTCATCGTCGACCGTGGTCTAGACGGTGTCGATGCCGATCTGGTGCGCATCGACCACGAATACGGTGCATACCTGGCGACCCGTCATTTGCTGGAATTGGGTCACCGCGACATTGCCACCATCGGCGGCCCGGCCAGTACCAGTGTGGCGCAGATGCGTCAGGCCGGTTATTGCCGGGCGCTGAAAGAGGCGGGCATCGACGTCCGCCAGGAGCGCATGCTGGAAAGCGACTTCACCAGTACGGGTGGATACAACGCGGCGGCGATTCTTCTTGAGAGCAATCCACCGAGCGCGATCTTTGCCGGTAACGACATGATCGGCATCGGTGTGCTGCGTGCGGCGGCGGAACGTAATGTCCGCGTGCCGAGCGAGTTGTCGGTGATCGGTTTCGACGATATCCAGATGAGCCGTTACGTATATCCGGCACTCACCACTGTGGGGCAATCGATCCTGCAGTTGGGCGAGATGGCGGCCGAAGTGCTGTTGCGAAGGATTGCTACGCCGACTCTGGGTACCGATCAGCGGATCGTGACCCCGAGTATTGTCTTGCGCGAATCGACCGCACCGTTGTCCGGCGTGTTCACCGAATACCGCTGAAACCGAATTGACGAGTAATGATGTATGCCAGCAAATGTAGTGGTAATAGGCAGCCTGAACATGGACCTGGTGACCCGGGCGCCACGGTTGCCCGTAGGTGGTGAAACGCTGATCGGTCATTCGTTTGCCACGGTTTCCGGTGGCAAGGGCGCCAATCAGGCGGTGGCCGCAGCGCGTTTGGGCGCACAGGTGGCAATGGTCGGCTGCGTTGGCAATGACGACTATGGCGTGCAATTGCGTGACGCTCTGCTGGCTGAGCAGATCGATTGTCAGGCCGTGAGCACGGTCGAGGATTCCAGCGGTGTGGCGTTGATTGTGGTCGATGACAACAGTCAGAACGCCATTGTCATTGTCGCCGGTGCCAACGGTGCCATGACACCCGCAGTGATCGATCGGTTTGATGCGGTGCTGAAAGACGCCGACGTGATCATCTGCCAGCTGGAAATTCCGGATGCCACGGTGGGGCATGCGCTCAAGCGTGCCCGCGCCCTCGGCAAAATCGTCATTCTCAATCCGGCACCGGCCAGTCGTCCGTTGCCGGCAGACTGGTTTGCCGCGATCGACTACCTGATTCCCAACGAGAGCGAAGCGAGCGCATTGAGCGGATTGCCGGTGGATTCGCTGGAAGCCGCAGAAGCTGCTGCCAGCCAGTTGATCGCCATGGGGGCGGGCAAAGTCATCATTACTCTGGGGGCTCAAGGCTCGCTGTTCGCCAATGGCAAGGGCTTCGAGCATTTCCCTGCGCCGAAAGTGAAGGCCGTCGACACTACAGCGGCAGGTGACACCTTCGTCGGTGGTTTTGCCGCTGCGCTGGCCAATGGCAAGTCCGAGGCCGAGGCTATTCGCTACGGACAGATTGCCGCTGCGCTGTCGGTAACTCGTGCCGGCGCGCAGCCGTCCATTCCAACCCAATCCGACGTACAGGCCTTTGAACCCGTATGAAAAAGACTCCTTTGCTTAACGTCGCCTTGTCGCGGCTGATCGCGTCCTTGGGCCATGGCGACATGGTGGTTATTGGTGATGCCGGGTTGCCAGTGCCGCCGGGTGTCGAGCTGATTGACTTGGCGCTGACCCACGGCGTCCCGGATTTCATCAGCACTCTGAAAGTCGTGCTCAGCGAGATGCAGGTGGAAAGCCATGCGCTGGCCAAAGAAATCTTCGACAAACAACCGACCGCGCTTAATACGCTGGATGAGTTGAATGAAGAGGGGGCCCTGGGTCGTCGCGATCTGCTCAGTCATGAGCAATTCAAGGTTCTCAGCCGACAGGCTCGGGCGATTGTTCGTACAGGTGAATGTCAGCCGTACTGCAACATCGTGCTGGTCGCTGGAGTCACCTTTTAACTTTTGATTTCACAAGCACAAGGAATGCGCCATGCAACGCTATGCTCAGAAACTGCATCAATTCATCCGGAGCCTACTGCTTTTGTCCGTGATAACTGCCACCGGCGCTCAGGCGGCGGAGAAAATCGACCTGATCATCGACACCGACCCAGGTGCTGACGATGTAGTCGCCTTGCTGTTCGCTCTGGCCTCGCCGGACGAGCTGAATATTCGCGCGCTGACCACCGTCGCCGGCAACGTGCGCCTCGACAAGACTTCGCGTAACGCCCGACTGGCGCGCGAGTGGGCAGGGCGCGAAGACGTACCGGTTTATGCCGGTGCGCCAAAGCCGCTGATGCGCACGCCGATCTACGCCGAGAACATCCATGGCAAGGAAGGCCTGTCGGGTGTCACCGTGCACGAACCGAAACAGGGTCTGGCTGAAGGCAATGCGGTCAATTACCTGATCGATACGCTGAAAAAAGCCAAGCCGCACAGCATCACGATCGCCATGCTTGGTCCGCAGACCAACCTGGCATTGGCGCTGATCCAGGAGCCTGAAATTGTTCAGGGCATCAAGGAAGTGGTGATCATGGGTGGTGCGCACTTCAATGGCGGCAACATCACCCCGGTGGCTGAATTCAACCTGTTTGCTGACCCGCAAGCGGCTGAAGTCGTGCTGAAAAGCGGCGTGAAACTGACCTACCTGCCACTGGACGTGACCCACAAGATTCTCACCAGTGATGCGCGCCTGAAACAGATCGCGGCGCTGAACAATAACGCGAGCAAGATTGTCGGCGACATCCTCAACGAGTACATCAAAGGCGACATGGAGCACTACGGTATTCCGGGTGGCCCGGTGCATGACGCTACCGTTGTGGCCTATCTGCTCAAGCCGGAACTGTTCACCGGTCGTTCGGTGAATGTCGTGGTGGATAGCCGTGAAGGGCCGACTTTCGGTCAGACCATCGTCGATTGGTACGATGGCCTGAAAGCGCCGAAGAACGCCTTCTGGGTGGAAAACGGCGACGCGCAAGGCTTCTTTGATTTGCTGACCGAGCGCCTGAAGCGCCTGAAGTAAATCATTCGCCCGCAGGTGCCAGCCTGCGGGTTTCTACACCCTCTCAGTGTGTTCAACCTGCTCGGTCGGGTAACGCTCGAAAATCTGCTTGATGAATTGCTGAGCCGCCTCCGTGCCCAACTCCTTGACCAATAGATCGATACCAATCAGCGCAAGCTCCTCGGTGGTTCCCGGGCTGTAAGAGCTGTGTCCGTCTGCCCATTTGGCATTAATGGCGGCGTCGATGCTGATGCTGGTCATGAGAGCGCTCGAGAAGTCGGAAAGTCTGAGTTTCGAGTTAACCATTTTGTCGGGCTTTTGGCACTGCGACTTAGGCATGAGCGGAGCGCTATGCGACACTTGGTCTTTTAGGGCTTTCCAAGGATCGTGCTGTGCAGATCGATTTGAACACCCCTGACGGCCTCACGCTCGACGCAGTGCGCCAGTTGCTCGCTTCGGCCAGTGATGAAGAACACACGCAGCTGCGCGTGACCAAGGGCGGTATCGCTTACATTTCTTCCGGCGTTACCGGTGGGCAGGATATCGACGGTTTGCTGTTTCGCCTGGAAACCTGGGCCAAGGGCTCGGGCTACGTGGGCAACGTCGCGGCCAGTGATGAGGTGTGGGTGATGCAGATTTTCAACGCGTTGAAGGACAACTGGCCCAATCCGCCGTATGACTACATCGACGTCTACTGAGCGCCATTAATATTCAGTCACGATTGATTGATGAAGTGGTACGTGCCGCTCAGGCACACTCGGCGTTTTTCCGGTCGTGGGGCAGGGTGATGGCCTTGGCTGTGAAACCAAACGCCGGAATGGCGGTCGCACGATCTCAGCTTAACCATTTTGAAAACAAGGAGGCTTCATGCCTTTGAAGTTCGCGACACTGGGTGCACTTATGGCCGCTGCCATGTTGGCCGGTTGCAGCACGACCTCCAGCGAGTCGGCAAAGGAATCTGCGGCGACCGAAGCCGGTCACAGCCGCTGTGAAGCAACGGCGGCGGAGTTCGCCATTGGCAAGAAAGCTTCGCCAGAGCTGCTGGAGCAGGCGCGCAACAAGGCCGGGGCGCAAAATGCCCGCTTCCTCAAGCCGAACGATATGATCACGCTCGAGTACCGCTCTGACCGCTTGAATCTGAACACCGACAACAACCTGGTGATCACTCGCGTCAACTGTGGCTGATGAGCGAAGGCTTTTGTTGCAGGCATAAAAAACCCCGTCACATGGACGGGGTTTTTTTAGTGCGCGCAGAAATTACTCTGGGCGAACCTGTGCAGCTTGCATACCCTTTTGGCCTTTCTCAGCCACGAAAGAGACGGTCTGGCCTTCTTTCAGGCTTTTGAAACCGTCGGATTCGATAGCTTTGAAGTGTACGAACAGGTCGTCACCGCCACCTTGAGGAGTGATGAAGCCGAAGCCTTTTTCATCGTTGAACCACTTAACGGTGCCGGTTTGGCGATTAGACATGGTGTATCTCCAAGAAACATATATTTTTCAGTACTGTGCTGCTCAGGCCAACTGGGCACACCGGGATATCATAGTCGAAATGTTCGCTTTGGTAGCCCCCCGGACGTGCTGTTTGCCAATCAGTCGTGTTTTCTTTACTGTCTGTTTCGGCTGAAAGCCCCGGTTTACAAGGCTTTGCGCGGAACGTAAAGACAATAAAAAAACCTGTAAAACCTGCATAAATCGTCCGAAAAGGCTCAAATTCAGCCCTTTTTAGCGGCGCTGAGCCGACTCAGAAGACTTTTTTGATCACTTTTTCGCCGGGGTATTTGCCTTGCATTTGGCGATTTGGCCCAGTGCTTTCTGCTGCAATTCAGGAGTGGCTTTGTTGTCCATCAGCGCCTGAATGTCGCTCGCTGGATAAGACTTGATGGCGTCAGCGCCGCAAGCACAATGGGATTTGGCAGCTGCAGCACCGATTTGTTGGGTCGCCGCCTGGGTGCACTGGGCCATGTACTTCTCGCGCTCGCCCTTCGGCCAGTCGGCGTGGGCACTCAGCGGCAGCAACATAACAATAGGGGCGACGACGGCGAACAGGGTATTCAGACGCATGCGAGGATGCTCCTTGTGGGTCAATGTCTTGTTATCTGAGGGCTGAAGGGGCCATCAAGTTCAGCACTCTGGCATAAAAACAGACGATTTGCCTTGTGATCAAACAGAGGCATAAGTGACCGCTCATCTGTGCTAGCATGCCGGGCTCAAGCGTTCTCAGGCTCCGGATGACCTACAGTCCCGGCAGCGGTCGACGTGCGAATATTTCGATTTGAATCCCAGTCACTCTGGTTCGGTTTTCCGGTTGGCCGCAAGGCTCCTGCCGCTGTAAGGCAGGCGTTCGTCATTGAATGGCCTGGATCGGATCTTGTACTGGCTCATCCCAACCCACGTGACCTTTGGTAGGGGTCACCACTAGGAGAGGAGGCGCCATGCCAACTATTACTCTTCCCGACGGCAGTCAACGTTCATTCGATCACCCGGTTTCCGTAGCCGAGGTCGCCGCATCCATTGGTGCCGGTCTGGCCAAAGCCACTCTGGCCGGCAAGGTCAATGGCCAACTGGTCGACGCCAGCGACATCATCAGCAGCGACTCGACCCTGCAAATCATCACGCCAAAGGATGAAGAGGGGCTGGAGATCATTCGCCACTCTTGCGCTCACCTGGTGGGTCATGCGGTCAAGCAGCTGTATCCGACCGCGAAAATGGTGATCGGGCCGGTCATCGACGAAGGCTTCTATTACGACATCGCCTTCGAACGTCCTTTTACTCCGGACGACATGGCCGCTATCGAACAGCGCATGCAGCAGCTGATCGAAAAAGATTACGACGTAATCAAGAAAGTCACTCCGCGCGCCGAAGTGATCGAAGTGTTCAAGGCCCGTGGCGAAGACTACAAGTTGCGCCTGGTCGAGGACATGCCGAACGAGCAGGCCATGGGGCTGTACTATCACGAAGAATACGTCGACATGTGCCGCGGTCCGCACGTGCCGAACACACGCTTCCTGAAATCCTTCAAGCTGACCAAGCTGTCCGGTGCCTACTGGCGCGGCGACGCCAAGAACGAGCAACTGCAGCGCGTTTACGGCACCGCTTGGGCAGACAAAAAGCAGCTGGCCGCTTACATCCAGCGCATCGAAGAAGCTGAAAAGCGCGATCACCGCAAGATCGGCAAGCGACTGGGCCTGTTCCATACCCAGGAAGAATCCCCGGGTATGGTGTTCTGGCACCCGAACGGCTGGACTCTGTACCAGGTGCTCGAGCAGTACATGCGCAAGATCCAGCGCGACAACGGCTACCTTGAGATCAAAACCCCTCAAGTCGTTGACCGCAGCCTGTGGGAGAAATCCGGGCACTGGGCCAACTACGCCGACAACATGTTCACCACGCAGTCGGAAAACCGCGACTACGCCATCAAGCCAATGAACTGCCCGTGCCACGTGCAGGTGTTCAATCAGGGCCTGAAGAGCTACCGCGAACTGCCGATGCGTCTGGCCGAGTTCGGTGCTTGCCACCGTAACGAGCCGTCGGGTGCGCTGCACGGCATCATGCGCGTACGTGCGTTCACTCAGGACGACGCCCACATCTTCTGCACCGAAGAGCAGATGCAGGCTGAGTCCGCTGCGTTCATCAAGTTGACCATGGACGTTTACCGCGACTTCGGCTTTACCGATGTCGAGATGAAACTGTCCACTCGTCCGGAAAAACGCGTCGGTTCCGACGAGCTGTGGGATCGCGCTGAAGCTGCATTGGCTGCAGCCCTTGATTCTGCGGGCCTGCCGTACGATCTACAGCCGGGCGAGGGGGCGTTCTACGGTCCGAAGATCGAGTTCTCGCTGAAAGACTGCCTTGGTCGGGTCTGGCAATGTGGTACTCTGCAGCTCGATTTTAACCTGCCTGTCCGTTTGGGCGCTGAATACGTCTCCGAAGACAACAGCCGCAAACACCCAGTGATGTTGCACCGCGCGATCCTCGGTTCCTTCGAGCGTTTCGTCGGGATTCTGATCGAGCACTATGAAGGTGCGTTCCCTGCCTGGCTCGCGCCAACGCAGGCGGTGATCATGAATATCACTGATAAACAGGCAGATTTTGTTGCAGAAGTAGAAAAAACTCTCAACGAAAGCGGATTTCGTGCCAAGTCCGACTTGAGAAATGAAAAGATCGGCTTTAAAATCCGCGAGCATACTTTGCTCAAGGTTCCCTATCTCTTGGTAATCGGAGATAAGGAAGTCGAGATGCAGACTGTCGCTGTGCGTACTCGTGAAGGTGCTGACCTGGGCTCGATGCCCGTCGCCCAGTTCGCTGAGTTTCTCGCGCAAGCGGTTTCCCGGCGTGGTCGCCCAGATTCGGAGTAATTATTATTAAGCGTGAAATGAGACAAGATAAACGAGCTGCACCGAAAGCCCCGATCAACGAGAATATCTCGGCACGCGAGGTTCGGTTAATTGGGGCTGAAGGTGAACAGCTTGGGATTGTGTCAATTGAAGACGCGCTTCTTAAGGCTGAAGAGGCCAAACTGGATTTGGTGGAAATTTCCGCCGATGCAGTACCCCCTGTTTGCAAACTGATGGACTACGGCAAATCGATCTTCGAGAAGAAGAAACAGGTTGCCGCAGCCAAGAAAAACCAGAAGCAGATTCAGGTTAAAGAAATCAAGTTTCGTCCAGGGACGGAGGAAGGGGATTACCAGGTAAAACTGCGCAACCTGGTACGTTTCCTGAGTGATGGGGACAGGGCCAAGGTATCCTTGCGATTCCGCGGCCGTGAGATGGCCCACCAGGAGCTGGGGATGGAACTCCTCAAGCGGGTTGAAGCTGACCTGCTCGAGTACGGTTCGGTCGAACAGCATCCTAAGATGGAAGGACGCCAGCTGATCATGGTCATCGCCCCGAAAAAGAAGAAGTAATCAACAGGGCACGGCAGGCCTTCTGATTATGTTTATCAACTGAATGCGGAGTATCCGAACATGCCAAAAATGAAAACCAAAAGTGGTGCTGCTAAGCGGTTTCTGAAAACTGCTAACGGTATCAAGCACAAGCACGCTTTCAAGAGCCACATCCTGACTAAAATGTCGACCAAGCGTAAGCGTCAACTGCGCGGTAGCAGCTTGCTGCATCCGTCTGACGTGGCAAAAGTCGAGCGCATGCTGCGCCTTCGTTAATTTTAGTCAAGAATAGAGGAAGTAACTCATGGCTCGTGTAAAGCGTGGCGTCATTGCCCGTAAGCGTCACAAAAAAATTCTGAAACTTGCTAAAGGCTACTACGGCGCACGCTCCCGCGTATTCCGTGTTGCCAAGCAAGCGGTAATCAAGGCAGGCCAATACGCCTACCGTGACCGTCGTCAGAAAAAACGTCAGTTCCGCGCTCTGTGGATCGCTCGTATCAACGCTGGTGCTCGTGTTAACGGTCTGTCCTACAGCCGTTTCATCGCTGGCCTGAAAAAAGCGTCCATCGAGATCGACCGTAAGGTTCTGGCTGATCTGGCAGTGAACGAAAAAGCGGTGTTTGCTGCGATTGTCGAGAAAGCTAAAGCCACCTTGGCTTAAGTACCCCCGACAATCACCCGGCCTCACTTCCGTGGGGCCAGGTGGTAAACGTCTTAAATAGGGGAAGAGCCTTCAAGCTCTTCCCCTATTTTGTATCTGGAGTCTGTACATGGAAAACCTGGATGCGCTGGTCTCTCAAGCACTAGAGGCTGTGCAAAGCGCTGAAGATATCAATGCCCTGGAGCAAATCCGGGTTCAATACCTTGGCAAAAAGGGTGAATTGACTCAGGTGATGAAGACCCTGGGGAATTTGCCGGCAGAAGAGCGTCCGCAAGTCGGCGCCCTGATCAACGTTGCCAAGGAACGTGTTACAGGCGTTCTCAATGCGCGCATGGCTCTGTTTGAAGAAGCCGAACTGGCTGCCAAACTGTCTGCCGAATCCATTGACGTGACATTGCCGGGCCGTGGCCAGACCTCCGGTGGTCTGCATCCGGTGACCCGGACTCTGGAACGTGTCGAGCAGTTCTTCACCCGCATCGGCTACGGCATTGCCGAAGGCCCTGAGGTCGAAGACGACTATCACAACTTCGAAGCGCTCAACATCCCAGGCCATCACCCGGCCCGGTCGATGCATGACACCTTCTATTTCAACGCCAACATGCTGTTGCGCACCCATACCTCGCCGGTACAGGTCCGCACCATGGAATCGAAGCAGCCGCCGATCCGCATCGTCTGCCCAGGCCGCGTGTATCGCAGTGACTCCGATATCACCCACTCGCCGATGTTCCACCAGGTCGAAGGCCTGCTGGTTGATCGCGACATCAATTTTGCCGATCTCAAAGGCACCATCGAAGAATTCCTGCGGGTGTTCTTCGAGAAAGAACTGGCCGTACGGTTCCGTCCTTCGTACTTCCCGTTCACCGAGCCATCCGCTGAAGTCGACATGGAATGCGTGATGTGCAGCGGTAAAGGCTGCCGCGTCTGCAAGCAGACTGGCTGGCTGGAAGTGATGGGCTGCGGCATGGTTCACCCGAACGTGCTGCGTATGTCCGGCATCGATCCGGAAGAGTTCTCCGGTTTTGCCTTCGGCATGGGCGTCGAGCGTCTGGCCATGCTCCGTTACGGCGTGAACGACTTGCGTCTGTTCTTCGACAACGACTTGCGGTTCCTCGCGCAATTTCGCTAGTCGTAACGAATTCTTAGGAGAGCAGGATGAAATTCAGTGAACAATGGCTGCGTGGCTGGGTTAGCCCGCAGGTAAATCGCGACGAGCTGGTTGCTCGTCTGTCGATGGCTGGCCTTGAGGTCGATAGCGTGACCCCGGCCGCCGGTGTTTTCAGTGGTGTTGTGGTGGGCGAGGTGCTGAGCACCGAGCAACACCCTGATGCCGACAAGTTGCGCGTGTGCCAAGTCAGCAATGGTGCGGAAACCTTCCAGGTCGTGTGCGGTGCGCCAAACGTGCGTCCGGGCCTGAAGATTCCGTTCGCCATGATCGGTGCTGAGCTGCCGGGCGACTTCAAGATCAAGAAAGCCAAGCTGCGCGGCGTTGAGTCCAACGGCATGCTCTGCTCGCAAGCCGAACTGCAGGTCGGTGAAGGCAATGACGGTCTGATGGAACTGCCGGCCGATGCGCCGGTGGGCGAAGATTTCCGTGTGTATCTGGATCTGGAAGACGCGAGCATCGAGGTCGACCTGACCCCGAACCGTGGTGACTGCCTGTCCCTGGCCGGTCTGGCCCGTGAAGTCGGCGCGCTGTACGATGCTCCGGTCACCCGTCCGGTGGTCATGAGCATTCCTGCCGTGCACGACGAAGTGCGTTCGGTAGAAGTGCTGGCACCAGCGGCATGCCCGCGTTATCTGGGCCGCGTTATCCGTAACGTCGATCTGTCCAAGCCAACGCCGCTGTGGATGGTTGAACGTCTACGCCGCGCCGACGTGCGCAGCATCGACGCTGCCGTCGACATCACCAACTACGTGATGCTCGAACTGGGCCAGCCGCTGCACGCCTTCGATCTCGCCGAAATCAATGGCGGCATCCGTGTGCGCATGGCGGAAGAGGGCGAGAAGCTGGTACTGCTCGACGGTCAGGAAGTCAGCCTGCGTAGCGATACGCTGGTGATTGCCGACCACACCCGCGCGCTGGCGATTGCCGGTGTCATGGGTGGTGAGCACAGTGGTGTCTCCGCGACCACTCGCGATGTATTCCTGGAAAGTGCGTTCTTCGACCAGATCGCTGTGGCGGGCAAGGCTCGTTCCTACGGCCTGCACACCGACGCATCGCACCGCTACGAGCGTGGCGTCGACTGGCAACTGGCCCGTGAAGCCATGGAGCGCGCCACCGGCCTGCTGCTGGATATCACTGGCGGCGAAGCCGGCCCGATCATCGAGACCGTCAGCGAGCAGCATCTGCCGTCGATCGCACCGATCACCCTGCGTTCCCAGCGCATCACCCAGATGCTCGGTATGGAAATGGATTCGGCACAGGTCGAGCGTTTGCTCGGCGGTCTGGGTCTTGGCATTACTGCCGACGGTGAAGGCCAGTGGCGCGTAGAAGTGCCAAGCCATCGCTTCGACATCAGCCTGGAAGTCGATCTGATCGAAGAGCTGGCTCGTCTGTACGGCTACAACCGTCTGCCGGTTCGTTATCCGCAAGCGCGTCTGGCGCCGCAAGCCAAAGCTGAAGCGCGTAGCGACCTGCCGGAGCTGCGTCGCCTGCTGGTAGCGCGTGGTTATCAGGAAGCAATCACTTACAGCTTCATCGATCCGCGTCAGTTCGAACTGTTCAACCCGGGCGTCGAGCCGCTGTTGCTGGCCAATCCGATCTCCAACGACATGGCGGCGATGCGTTCGTCGCTGTGGCCGGGTCTGGTCAAGGCATTGCAGCACAACCTCAATCGTCAACAAGACCGCGTGCGTCTGTTCGAAAGCGGTCTGCGCTTCGTTGGTCAGTTGGAAGGCCTGAAGCAAGAGCCGATGCTGTCCGGTGTGGTTTGCGGTAGCCGTCTGCCGGAAGGCTGGGCGCAAGGTCGCGACACGGTCGATTTCTTCGACGTCAAAGCTGACGTTGAGGCTGTGCTGGGCTTTGCCGGTGCACTGGATTCGTTCACTTTCGCTCCGGGCAAACACCCGGCGCTGCATCCGGGTCAAACCGCGCGCATCGAGCGCGAAGGGCGTGAAGTCGGCTTCATCGGCGCCATCCACCCGGAATTGTCGAAAGCTCTGGGTCTGGATCGTCCAGTCTTCGTTTTCGAGCTGGTTCTGGCTGAAGTGGCACTCGGTAAAATGCCGAAATTCCACGAGTTGTCGCGCTTTCCTGAAGTGCGTCGTGACCTTGCACTGATTGCGCACAAAGACGTCGCGTCCGCAGCCGTACTGGACGTAATCCGTGAAAATGCAGGTGAATGGCTCACAGATCTCAGGCTGTTTGACGTGTATCAGGGTAAAGGTATTGATCCTGATAGAAAAAGCCTTGCAGTTGGCTTGACCTGGCAGCATCCATCGCGCACTCTTAATGACGATGAGGTGAATTCGACGACGCAAAATATCCTCACCTCGCTCGAACAAAGGTTGAACGCCACGTTAAGGAAGTGACGTATGGGGGCTTTGACGAAAGCTGAGATGGCGGAACGTCTGTATGAAGAGCTGGGCCTGAACAAGCGGGAAGCCAAGGAATTGGTCGAACTGTTTTTCGAGGAGATCAGGCACGCTCTTGAAGACAACGAGCAGGTCAAATTGTCCGGTTTCGGCAATTTCGACCTTCGGGACAAACGCCAGCGGCCTGGCCGCAACCCGAAAACGGGGGAAGAAATCCCGATCACGGCTCGCCGTGTGGTCACCTTTCGTCCAGGGCAGAAGTTGAAGGCCCGAGTTGAGGCTTATGCTGGAACCAAGTCATAACGACGAACTACCCGTCATCCCGGGCAAACGCTACTTCACCATCGGTGAAGTCAGCGAGCTGTGTGCCGTAAAGCCACACGTGCTGCGCTACTGGGAGCAGGAGTTTCCTCAGCTCAACCCCGTCAAACGCCGCGGAAACCGCCGGTATTATCAGCGCCAAGACGTGCTGATGATCCGGCAGATCCGCGCGCTCCTTTACGATCAGGGTTTCACCATCGGCGGCGCACGCTTGCGTTTGTCCGGCGATGAAGCCAAAGACGACACGACCCAATACAAGCAGATGATTCGGCAGATGATTGCCGAACTGGAAGACGTACTGGTGGTTCTCAAGAAATAAAAAGCAGCGTTTGAATACTTCCAGTTTTCAAACGCTTGCGCTATATTCTTGAGCGTTCTTCGAGGTGAAGAACAGTTGCAAAACCAGTCGGGGCGTAGCGCAGTCCGGTAGCGCACTAGCATGGGGTGCTAGGGGTCGAGTGTTCGAATCACTCCGTCCCGACCATTATTCCTGAGTAAAATCAGACAGTTAAGCCGATCAGATGGATCGGCTTTTTTGTGCCTGCGCAAAACTACCCGGTAATTTCGTTGAGAAGGCCTGGATTCACTCCGTCCCGACGATCTTTGCTGGCATTCAGCAAACGTAAAACACCATTAAAAACCAGACATCCCCTCCGCACGAGAATTGATGCCTTCCTCAGCATCTGATTCCATCTCGTCTATGCGTAGTAGAGGTTCAGCGCAATCAGCTCAAACACAGCCACAAATACGCAGAACGCAACGAATCTTCAGGTAAACACCCGGCGAGGCTTTTCATAGCCTTGATAGTTACTGAATGCGCTGCAAAGATTTCCCAGAAAATCAATAAAGTCCATCAGATCTGCATCCTCGCCTGCACGCTTCACGCATCTTGCCAATTCCAGTCTGGTTGAAGTTTCTCATTGTCCTTACGGTCGGCCTCGGTAGTCGGCGTAGGGCTCTACTCCACCCACGGGGGTGGCCCGTCGTAGAGGGAAAGTCATCAGCAACCCCCGTTTACACAGCTCAGTATCAACAACTAATAAGGATATTAAGTGCTTCACAAACTGATATTACTGGCGTTGATCGCCAGTTCAAGCGGCTGTGCAGCAACGGCCATGCGGATGGATTATGACAAGCACCGATGTCCCTACATCGGTGTTCGGCTCGACTGGTGGTTGGTCGGTACATCCAAAGGCAAGTTGATTCCCTTTTTACTGATCGACGCGCCATTTTCATTGGTGGTCGATACCGTATTCTTCCCCTTCGAATATCAATACACCTGCAATTTCTGACTGGCGGGTAGTGCAACCCAAAGCAATGTAAAACTCCCTTAGAAAAGTCTTGGCATGTGCCAAGGCTTTTTCGTTGCTGACGCCTCCGCGGATAAAACTCAGGACGATCCAACCCTGCAGTCCCGCACCTGCATCAGTGCAAACCCCAGAAGATTCAGGCCTTTCCACAGATTCGGATCGTTCACATCTGCGTGATCCTGCGCGAGCCCAATTCCCCAAATGTCATCAACCGGGCTCGCTTCGACGATGACCCGAGATCCAGTGCGCATCAGGTATTCGTCCAGCTCCGGGTTTTGGGAGAACTTGGCTTGGTTTGCCCGGACGACGATGTCGTATCGGTGTTGCAGCCAGAGCTGGTCGTTGAACCCGTGCACCTTGCGGCCGAGGGCTTTGGCGGCGTTCGGGGTCGGGGCCTGGAGTACTTGTGCACGAATTTCCTGATCGTCGAACAAGGCTGCCTTCTCGGCCATCATGAAGTGTTCGGCTGTCGGGTAGCGTTGCCCCTCGACAACGAATTCGGCTTCATACCACTGGCTGAAGCACGAAGCCGTGACGGCGTCTTTGCTTCGCTGGTGTCCCCAGAAAAAAGTGAAATCCAGAGGCTCTCCAGCGTTGAAGCGAGCGCGTAGATCTTCGAGAAGTTTAGAGTCGTGCAATGAGATTTCCTCGGTAACTGACGTTCGACGTTACAGTCGCTGTGCGTGTCAGGGCAATACGCAATATTGCCCAGAGACTAATCCAGTGGGCCCAAGACCTGGCGGTAGTGTTCTTCGCCTTGAAGCGTCTGCCGGGTCAGGCGGATTTCCAGGCCTTGGGGGTTTTCTTTGCGGTTGCCGCTGAGCTGGCGCCAGCCCATCTCGGGTTCCCAGACGCGTACTTGCAGGTCGCTGATGCTGTCGAGCACCGCCACTGCCTGTTTCGGCGCGGGCAGCGGGTAGTGATCACGTGGCGTGGCGGCGGCGCGGTACAGGGTTTGATCTTTCAACCACCAGCGCACGCGCTGCAAGCCGTTGTGCGAGGTGGCAGCACTGCGGATCACGTCAAGACGAAAGCGCTGGTCGTCGGCGCTGCGCACGCTGATTGCCGCTGGCTGCTCGGATCGTTCGTCATCGTTGTCGTTCAACAGTGGCTCGCGCAGTTCGATGCTGGCGCGCAAGGCGATATCTCGTTCCAGTTGATGCAGCGTGCGCAGCAGTGCTTCGGTGTGTTCGGTGCTCGCCTGCAGGTGCGTGTCGGCGCGGCTCACGCTGTCCAGACCGCGCCAGGCAATCAGGCTGACGATCGCCATGAGCATGATCGCGACCATCACTTCGATCAGGGTAAAACCCTCTTGCCGGTTATTCATGGCTGGTTGGCCAAGGTCAATTTGCCCGTGGCTGTGCGCTGCACGGTGAGCGTGTTCTGGCCGTCCGAGAGTTGCAGTTGTGCGGGTGAATCGAACCACTCGGCGTTCAGTATCAGCGGCTGCCTAGGTGTCACTTGCACCTTCAGCGATGGCGTTTCCCAGTGACGGGGGCGCAGTTGCGGATCGGCGAGAAAGTGATCGAAGCCGGGGCCTTGTTCATTGCGACGACTGAAACGAAAGCCGTTTTTGTCCGCCAGCCAAGTGATCGGGCGTCCATCGGCCAGGGCTTCGGCATGGGCGATTTGCAGCAACTGGATCAAGCGATTGGCGTCCTTGCGCAGCAGTTGCGCCGGGTCAGGCTTGATACTCAGGCTGACGGCGGCGCTCGCAATACCGATGATGATCAACACCACCATCAATTCGATGAGGGTGAAGCCTGTTTGTCTGTCCTTGTCCATACCGCAACGTTCCTTCGTTGTGAATCCATCCTGGCGGATTCGAACCATCAATCCCGATAGAAAAGCGAATGTTGTCCTGTAGACTGCGACGCAAGACAACAGGGAGGTTGGGTCTTGGCATTTACTTTTCGCTTATCCGCAACGCAGCTTGTGCAGTCGGCGGCGCTGATCACGGCGCTGGCAGGCGGACTATTCTGGTCTGCGCTGTTGCTGACGCCGGCACAGTCCCACGTTCCGGCGGTGGACCCCCAAGTGCTGCCGGCGCGCGCCGACACAGCGGCTTTGCAGTGGTTTTCCAACCAGCCGGCACCGTTGGATATCAAGGTTTCCGGAGTGCTGGCAGGGGCGCACGCTGCAGTAGCAATCCTAAGTCTCAACGACGGTCCGCCGCGCAGTTTTCTGGTGGGTGATCGCTTGGCTCTGGGTGTGCACGTGATAGCTATTGAACAGGATGCGGTGGTCATTGAGCGTGGCGCAGAAAAGAGCCGATTAAAAGTCAGCACGCTGCCAGACTCCCCGTCGCTGCCTCGGTTGACTCGACCCTGAGCTGTGTCATTGGCGCTTTTCCTGCGGCCGGCCGAGTAAGGTTTCGAGTCGCGCCAAGGGCGGTGCCTGACGTTCGCGATCCGAAACCAGCAGCGTCACGCGCATCAGTCGTCCATCGGTGCTCGGGGTCACGCGTTGATCACAGCGCAGTTGCAGGCGACCTTGATCGCACTCGAAGGTTTTCAGTCCCGGGGCAAAATCTTCCTCCAGACGCAACTCGGCGAGCCGGGTTTGCGCCGCCAGCAAAGCGATCGAGCGATCGCGCAACAGGCCATTGCTCTGGGTCATCAGGCCCGCAACGCGCACGGCGACAGACATGGCCACGGCGATGATTGCCAAAGCCACCAGAACCTCGATGAGGGTGAAACCTCGCTCCTTGCGCAACGCTTCCATGCTTGTCTCTGCGGTTGAAACCGGCCCGCAGAATAACACCCGTCCTTTGGCGAATGTGCAGAAAAACAGTGCGTTAATGATTGTTGTACGATGACTGGCTTTTGTTACACTGCGCGCCGAATGTAATCATGCCAAGGAAGGTTGAAATGGATTTCGCGCGCGTCAAATCTCAGTCCGCAGGTCGTCGAGGTCAGCAGGGTTTTACCCTGATCGAGATCATGGTGGTGGTAGTCATCCTCGGCATTCTGGCGGCGATGGTCGTGCCCAAGGTGCTCGACCGACCTGATCAGGCCCGAGCCACTGCGGCGAAACAAGACATCGCCGGCCTGATGCAGGCACTCAAACTCTATCGCCTCGACCACGGCAATTACCCGACGCTGAATCAGGGGCTGAAGGTGTTGGTGGAGCGTCCGGCGGATGCGAAAAACAGCAACTGGCGCTCTTATCTGGAACGCTTGCCCAACGACCCGTGGGGGCGTCCTTACAACTATCTGAATCCTGGCGCGAACGGTGAGATCGACATCTTCTCCCTCGGCGCAGACGGCCAACCCGACGGCGACGGCGTCAATGCCGATATTGGTTCCTGGCAGCTCTGAGAGCGGCCATGAAATCATCGTCGCCACAGGCGCAGAAACAGCGCGGCATGGCCATTATCAGCGCCTTGCTGATTGCCGCCGTGGTTGCGGTGATCGCCGCTGGCATGCTCACCCGTCAGAGCGTCTTTACCCGTTCTCTTGAAGCGGAACAGTCGCGAGTGCAGGGCGCTGCTGCGCTGTTGGCGGGGCTGGAGCTCAGTCGGCAACTGCTCAGAGACACGCGTCAACAGGACGCGCTGACCCGGCTCGATCAACCTTGGGCGCAGCCTGTCAAAAGCCATTTGTTGAGTTCGCCGGGGGGCGGTTTCGAGGGGCGCATCGAGGATCAGCAGGGCAAGTTCAATTTGCGCAATTTACTCAGCAATGAGCGCGTCGATGGCGGACAGTTGCGCAGCTTCGAACGCCTCTGCGAAATGATCGGAATCGATGCTGCCCTCAGCCAGCGCATCAGCCAGCGAGTCATTGCCTCCTACCCGAGAATGCCCGACCTGCAAGCCGCCGGGCAGAGTATGGCGCAGACCGGTTTCGACGGCGTCCGCGCGACGTCGCCGAGTGCGCGTCGAAGCCCCTTGCCGGCCACTCAGCCGATGTTGCGCAGCCTTGATGATTTACGTGGCCTCGAAGGCATGAACGAGGAGTTGCTGGGTCGCTTGAATCAGTATGTCAGCCTGATTCCGGCCAAGACCTGGGTCAACGGTAATACTGCCAGCGCCGAGGTATTGGTGGCGGTGGTTCCGGGGTTATCGCTCGCGCAGGCCAGGGCCGTGGTAGGAGAGCGCGATCGTGGCCAGTGGTTCATCAATCGCGGGGACTTCGTCAACCGTCTGCACTTGCCGCATCTGACCGTCGACGGACTGAACGTCGGCATCAGCAGCGATTGGTTTTTGCTGCGCGGACACGCGCGTCGTGACCAGCGCCGCGTCAGTCTGGATGCGCTGCTGCATCGACCCGCCGACGACATGCCGAAAGTGGTCTGGTCGAGGCTCGGCGTATGACTCGCCTGCGAGTCGCCTTGCCGCCGCTGGCGGGTTTGACCTCGGATTCCGAGATTGAATTTGCGCGCCTGGATCGGCACGACCGGGTCAGTCAGACCGGTGTCACTACGCTGTTGCTGATTGAACAGGAGTGGCCGTTACTGCCCGTCGAGTTTTTTCTGCATCCGGCGGACAGCGTACTGACCAGTTTGCAGTTGCCACCGCTGGCGCCGGTGAAGATCGATGCGGCGGTGAAGTGTGCCGCGCAGGCGCTGATTCTGGGTGGCACCGAACAGATGTACGTTGCACACAGTGCTCGTGAGGTCTCGGGACAAGTGTCGCTGGCCTGGCTCGCGCAGGCATCTCTGGATCGTTTCGGGCTGTTATTGGCTCAGCACCGATTGAAGCTGCGAGGCCTTTACCCGGCGCCTTATGCTCTGCCGGTGCCCACGCAGGGGCAGGTCAGCGCCTGCGTGCTGGACGGGCAATTGCTGCTGCGCTTCAGCGGTGCGCAGGCTTCGGTAGAACCCTTGGCGCAGGAGCGTCTGGATGAACTCGTCACCAGTGGTCGCGGCTTGCAGTGGATCGGCGCGGATGCTCCTGCAACAGTCTTCGAACCACAACCTGCGGAGCAGCGCTGGTGTGGCGTTGCGCCGGGATGGGGGTTGCATGCAGGCATCGGCAAGGCTGCCGGCCCCGCTCGCGGTTGGGGCAAGGCCGTCTTCTGTTGTGCTTTGGCGATTGCGATCTGGGTGTCAGGGCTGAACCTTTACGCGGCCCGTGAAGTGACCCAGGGCGAGCAGCTCAAGGCGCAAATGAGCCAACGGGTGAAGCAGGCTTTTCCAGAGTTACCGGTGATTCTCAATCCGTTGCAGCAGGCTCGCCAGCAACTGGCGGCTCGACACAATGGGGTGGCGGCCGAGGCGAATCACGGGTTTGCCTACCTGGTGCAAAACGCCGCGAGCGCGCTGCCGTTTATGGCGGGCAGCGTCCAGCGTATGACCTATGAGCAGGGACGTTTGCAGTTGGAGTTGGCCGCCGACACTGCGCAGGCACCCGCCGACGGCGCATTGCCGGGGGCGCTGACGCAGGCAGGATTGGTCGCCAGACGCGAAGACAACGTGTGGATTTTCAGCCCGCAGATTGAGCCGGCAGCGGTTGAGGACGATGCCGACATGGACAGCGACGATGAATAATCTACTGGCGATCTATCGGGCTCGCTGGCTGCTGCTGCGTGCACAGATTCATCGGCATTGGGCGCCGCTGACCTTACGCGAAAAACGCCTGGTTGCGGGCACCGCATTGATGTTGGGGGTTGTGCTGATCTGGCTGCTGCTCGTCCAGCCACCGCTGAAAAAGATTGAGCATTGGCAGACCGAAACGCCGAAGTTGCGTGGCCAGGCCGAAGCGCTGGATCTGTTGTTGCGCGAGGTGGCGACAGCGCCCATTGGGCAAAACTTCGAGCGGTCATTGCAGCAATCTCTCGATGGCAGCGGGCTGCTTGGTCACTACCAGTTGCAGACAGTTGGCACCGCTTGGCAGTTGACGTTCGAGGATGCACCCGCTGATGCCGTCATCAGTTGGCTGTTAATCCACCCCGTGCGGTTTTCACTTGAAGTGGTCGAGGCTCGTTTGCAGCGTGCAAGTGAGGTCAAGGTCGATGATACGGCAGGCACTCTGTCGGGAACCGTTCGCATGGATCAGGCGCTGGGCGCTAAGGAAGCTTCATGAAGTGGTCAGGTTCCAATTGTGTACGTACGGCCGCGCCGTTCCTGTTGTTGGCACTGAGCGCATGCAGCAACACCACTCCGCCACAGAACCAGCCGCCATTGCTGGTCGACAGTGAACTCGGGCGGCCGCTGGCCAACACCCAGCGCAGCGGCGACGCGGTGCTCGATCGCGAACGTGCGCAGGCCCAAGCGCGACCTGTGCCGAAGCAGTTGCACAACATCAGCAAGAGTGCGCGCAGTGGGGCGGCGGCTTCGGGCATTGCCTTGCCGAGTAATCCTTTGGGCGATCAACCGGTAACGCTGAATTTTGTCGACGCCGATATTCAAGCGGTGGTGCGCGCGTTGGCGCGTTCTACCGGGCAGCAGTTTTTGGTCGACCCTCGGGTCAAGGGTACGTTGACGCTGGTGTCCGAAGGTCAGGTGCCGGCGCGGCAGGCGTACGACATGCTGCTGGCGGCGTTGCGCATGCAGGGCTTTAGCGTGGTCGATGTTGGCGGTGTGGCGCAGGTGGTGCCGGAGGCGGATGCGAAGTTGCTCGGCGGGCCGATCTACAGTGCCGACAAACCGGCGGGCAACGGCATGCTCACGCGCACGTTTCGTCTGCAATACGAGAACGCGGTGAACCTGATTCCGGTGCTGCGGCCGATTGTTTCGCCGAACAATCCGATCAACGCCTATCCGGGCAATAACACCATCGTCATCACCGATTACGCCGAGAACCTGACCCGCGTTGCGCAGTTGATTGCGAGCATTGATTCGCCGAGTGCGATCGACACCGATGTGGTGCAGATCCAGAACGGCATCGCCGCTGACATCGCGCCAATGGTGGCGGACTTGCTCGATGCGCCGGGCAATGATCCGACGCAGAAAATCGCGGTGATTGGTGATCCGCGATCCAACACCATCATCATTCGCGCAGGCAGTCCGGAGCGCACGGAGCTGGCGCGTAATCTGATTTACAAACTTGATAACGCGCAGAGCAATCCGAGCAATCTGCATGTGGTTTATCTGCGTAACGCGCAGGCGGCGAAACTGGCGCAGGCCTTGCGCGGGTTGCTCACGGGTGAAAGTGACAGCGGCAGCAGCGACAGTGCGCGTTCGGTGCTCAGTGCCATGGGCGCAAGTACTGGCGGTAGCGCTGGGCAAAATGGCCAAAGTAGTACGCAAAGCAGCGGCACTACATCGACTAATAGCAGCGTCAGCACGGGCGGCAGTTACGCCCAGGGCAGCAGTGGCGGCACAACTGGTAGCGGCGGCGCGCAAAGCAGCGAGCAGAACGTCGCTTTCAGTGCCGGCGGCGTGACCATTCAGGCGGACGCCACCACCAACACCTTGCTGATTTCCGCGCCGGAGCCTTTGTATCGCAACTTGCGCGAGGTGATCGATCTGCTTGACCAGCGCCGCGCGCAAGTGGTGATCGAGAGCCTGATCGTCGAAGTCGGCGAGGACGATGCCAGTGAGTTCGGTGTGCAGTGGCAGACCGGCAATCTCGGTGGCAATGGCGTGATCGGTGGCGCGAATCTCGGTGGTTCGGGGCTCAACACCAACGGCAAAACCAGCATCGATGTGCTGCCTCAGGGGTTGAATCTGGGCTACGTCAACGGCACCGTCGATATCCCCGGGATCGGCAAGATTCTTGACCTGAAAGTGCTGGCCCGGGCCTTGAAAAGCAAGGGTGGCACCAACGTGCTGTCGACGCCGAATCTGCTGACCCTCGACAACGAGGCGGCGAGCATTTTTGTCGGCCAGACCATCCCGTTTGTCAGCGGCAGTTATGTGACGGGCGGCGGGGGCACCAGCAATAACCCGTTCCAGACCGTGACCCGTGAAGAGGTCGGTTTGAAGCTCAACGTGCGCCCGCAGATTTCCGAGGGTGGTACGGTCAAGCTCGACATCTATCAGGAAGTCAGCAGCATTGATGAGCGGGCTTCGGCCAGTGCCAATTCGGCGGGGATTGTCACCAACAAACGCGCGATCGACACCAGCATTCTGCTCGATGACGGGCAGATCATGGTCCTTGGTGGCTTGCTGCAGGATGGCTACAGCCAGAGCAATGACGCGGTGCCGTGGCTGGGCAGTTTGCCGGGCATCGGCGCGCTGTTTCGCAATGAACGCCGGGCGATCACCAAGACCAATCTGATGGTGTTCCTGCGTCCGTACATCATCCGCGACAGCGAAGCGGGGCGCAGCATCACCCTCAACCGTTACGACTTCATGCGCCGCGCCCAAGGCGGTTTGCAGCCGGAACGCAGCTGGGCAATGCCGGACATGCAGGCACCACAGTTGCCGACGGCGGCGCAAGGGGTGCCGGCGGTGTTACCGAGTTCCGGCCCACGCGCGACGATCAAAGCGGTGCCCATCCAATGAGTTCGCTGCCTTACGCCTGGGCCAAGGCGCAGCGGATTCTGTTGTGCGATGGCGTGTTGACGGTGTGCCCGTCAACGCCGGGCTGGTCGATCAGCGAGGCGCGGCGGCAGTTCGGCGCGACCACGATTCAGCGGGTGCGCGATGACGAACTCGACGGTTTGCTCGCCAGCGCGTACGCCGACACGGGCAGCGCGGCGGCGGTGGTTGGGGCTGCGGAAAACGAAGTTGATCTGGATCGGCTGATGCAGGACATGCCGGAAATCACCGACCTGCTCGACACCCAGGACGGCGCGCCGGTGATCCGCATGATCAACGCCTTGCTCACGCAAGCGGCGCGCGACGAGGCCAGCGACATTCACATCGAACCGTTCGAAACCTATTCGGTGGTGCGCTATCGCGTCGACGGAACCTTGCGCGATGTGGTCTCACCGCGCAAGGCTTTGCACGGTGCGCTGGTGTCGCGGATCAAGATCATGGCCCAGCTCGACATCGCCGAAAAACGCCTGCCGCAAGATGGACGCATCGCTTTGCGCGTGGCCGGGCGGCCGATTGATATTCGTGTTTCAACCGTGCCCACCGGTCATGGCGAAAGGGTGGTGATGCGTCTGCTCGACAAACAGGCCGGGCGTCTGCATCTGGAAACACTGGGCATGGACGCGCAGGTGCTGGCCAAACTCGATCACCTGATCCGCCAGCCCCACGGCATCGTTTTGGTCACCGGGCCGACCGGCAGCGGCAAAACCACCAGCCTCTACGCCGCATTGGCACGGCTGGATGCGAGTACCAGCAACATTCTCACCGTCGAGGATCCGGTGGAATACGACCTGCCGGGCATCAGCCAGATCCAGGTCAATGCCAAGATCGACATGACTTTTGCCCTGGCGCTGCGAGCAATCCTGCGGCAAGACCCGGACATCATCATGATCGGCGAGATCCGCGATCTCGAAACTGCGCAAATCGCTGTGCAGGCTTCGTTGACCGGCCACTTGGTGCTGGCGACGCTGCACACCAACGACGCGGTGTCGGCAGTCAACCGCTTGATCGACATGGGCGTCGAACCGTTTCTGCTGGCCTCGTCGATGCTCGGCGTGCTCGCGCAAAGATTGGTGCGCCGCCTCTGTAATCAATGCAAAGAGGAAGACCCGGCGACACCGGGCACTTGGCGCCCGGTCGGTTGTCCAGCGTGCAATCAGACTGGCTACAGCGGCCGCACCGGCATCCACGAATTGTTTTGCATCGACGACGACATCCGCACACTGATTCACCAAGGGGCAGGGGAGCAGGCCTTGCGCGCATCAGCCGCGAAAGCCGGGATGTTCAGCCTGCGCGAGGACGGTGAGCGATGGATCCGCAGCGGCGCCACCGCGCCTGAAGAAATCCTCCGTGTGACACGGGACGCCTGATGAATCGCTATCGTTTTGAAGCAGCTGACGCCACCGGCAAGATTGAGTCCGGGCATCTTGAGGCCGAGAGCCAGAGTGCGGCGTTCAGCGTTTTGCGTGGACGCGGTTTGACTGCACTGTCGGTAAACAAAGAAAGCAACGTTGCCCAGCACGGCGGCGGGTTGTTCAGTGCCAAACTTTCCGATAACGATCTGGCCTGGGCCACACGGCAACTGGCGAGTCTGTTGGGCGCGAGTCTGCCGTTGGAAGCGGCGCTGAGTGCCACGGTCGAACAGGCCGAGAAAAAACACATCGCCCACACTCTTAGCGCCGTGCGCGCCGATGTGCGCAGCGGCATGCGACTGGCGGAATCGCTGGCCGCGCGACCGAGAGACTTTCCCGAGATTTACCGCGCGCTGATTGCGGCCGGGGAAGAGTCCGGCGATCTGGCACAGGTCATGGAGCGACTGGCTGATTACATCGAGGAGCGCAACAACCTGCGTGGCAAGATTCTCACGGCGTTTATCTATCCGGGCGTGGTCGGTCTGGTGTCGATCGGCATCGTGATTTTCCTGCTCAGTTACGTGGTGCCGCAGGTGGTCAGCGCGTTTTCCCAGGCGCGGCAGGACTTGCCCGGGCTGACTTTGGCGATGCTCAACGCGAGTGATTTCATCCGCAGTTGGGGCTGGCTGTGCGCTGGGATCATGGCCGCAAGTTTCTGGAGCTGGCGTTTGTACCTGCGCAATCCGGCGGCACGTTTGAGTTGGCATCATCGCGTGCTGAAGTTGCCGTTGTTCGGGCGTTTTATTCTGGGCCTGAACACCGCACGTTTCGCCTCGACCCTGGCGATTCTCGGCGGCGCCGGGGTGCCGTTGCTGCGTGCGCTGGAAGCGGCGCGGCAGACGCTGTCCAATGACCGCTTGAGCCTCAGCGTCACTGAGGCCACGGCCAAAGTGCGTGAGGGCGTGAATCTGGCGGCAGCGTTGCGGGTGGAGAATGTGTTTCCGCCGGTGCTGATTCATCTGATCGCCAGCGGTGAAAAAACCGGCTCGCTGCCGCCGATGCTTGAGCGCGCAGCGCAGACGTTGTCGCGTGATATCGAGCGGAGGGCGATGGGCATGACCGCGCTGCTGGAGCCGCTGATGATTGTGGTGATGGGCGGGGTGGTGCTGGTGATTGTGATGGCGGTGCTGCTGCCGATCATTGAGATTAATCAACTGGTCCAGTAGCCGCTTTTGATGGTGTCTGATCGGGCCCCTTCGCGAGCAGGCTCGCTCTCACAGGGGGAATGCATTTCAAAATGTGGGAGCGAGCCTGCTCGCGAAGGGGCCAGTCAGGGCAACAAAAAATCCAGATTTTTGTCAGGACTTTACCCCCGCACGGTCTGCAAACAGACATGAAAAAGCCCTCGTCACCGAGGGCTTTTCATTAACACGGTTACATCGACCAATCAGATCTTGCCAGCGCCAGCCTTGGCCTTAACGTCGGCCGCGACTTTGTCTGCGTTCAGCGGGGTGTAGCTGTAAGGCGGGGTCCAGCCGATGTTGGTGCCCCACTTGCAGGTCAGCAAGGAGCCATTGAGCGTAGAACCCTGATCAAGGTAGGTGCTGCCACCGTAGTCGCCGGCGATTTTGTCGCAGCCGCTGATGCCGGAGATTTCGAAGGCGTTTTTCTCGGAGAAAATCTTCGAGTTTTTGCCCACACCGTGCGCGTAGCTGAACGGGTAGACCTTATGGCTGGTGCTGCCCACGTGATAGTTGTTGTACAGATGCACCTGGCCGAAGCGAACGCGTGGCGCGCGGGCGGAGATGTTTTCGAACAGGGTGTTGTGGATCGTGACCTTGAGCTTGCCATCATCGGTGGTACGGCTGTCGCTGGAACCGATCAGGTTGTTCTTCTCGTGCGATTTGAACGCCGAGTAGGAAATGGTCACGTAGTTGGCACCGTTTTTCACGTCCAGTGCGCCGTCGTGATGTTGCTTTGGACGACCGTTGGCAGTGCCGTTCTGGTCATCGGTGCGGCGGCCATCGGTGAAGGTGACATGGTCGACCCACACATTGTTGGCGCCTTCGATGGTCAGCCCGTCGTACTCGGAGTTCCAGTTGCCGGCGCTGCCGTCATTGGCGTCCCAGATCGGCTCGGGATCCCACGGGTTTTCGATGGTGATGTTGCGGATGATCACATCGTTTTCCTTGGCATAGAAGAAACCCTCGCGGATCTCCGCCGTGCTGCTCGTACCGACGATGGTCGTCTTGCCCGGGATATCCAGACGACCGCGCTTTTTCATATCGGCGGTCGTCGTATAAGCTTTGCCTTCGCTGATGTCGATCGGCCCGGTAATCTTGATGATGCGACCGTTGGTGCCGACCGAAGCGCTGAGTGCGGTCTTCAGTTCGGCGGCGTTCTTCACGGTGTAGATGTTGTTGGCTGCCGCTCTGGAGCCACCCTTGGTGCCACCGTTTTGCGTGGCCCAGCCAGTCGTTGCAACATCCAGCCAGATATCGGCTGCTTGTGCAGGCAGGCTGGAAAACAGCAGGCTGCCGACGATGGCGCTGGCCAGTTTGCAGGCCGTGAAGGTTGTTGGTTTTGTCATGAGTAATCAGATCCTTGATTAACTTGAGTGTTTTACACGCGATGTCTCGACGTGTTTCTCGAGCGGACGTCCTTATCGCCATTGCAGCGAATCGAACGTCCGCTGCATGAGAAATCCTATCATTGAACTGGTGCGTTGTCGTACAACTGAATGGGCTATGATGCGTAATTATTCGAAAATTCGAGATTTTTGTTGCTGATGGACAGATCCAACGCCACACCCAATGTTCGTCGCCGGCATCGCAGCTTGGCGGAGGACCTGGTCACCGAGCTGTCCCGACGCATTTGCAGTGGCGAACTCGCACGCGCGACGAAGCTGCCGACTGAATCTCAGGTCATGGCCGAGCACGGCGTCAGTCGCACGGTCGTGCGCGAGGCGATATCGCGTCTGCAGGCAGCAGGCCTGGTGGAAACCCGTCACGGTATCGGCACCTTCGTTCAGGACATTCCCAGCCCAAGCGGTTTTCGCATTGATCCGGACAGCATCGTCACGCTTCAGGATGTCTTGGCGGTGCTTGAGTTGCGCATCACGTTGGAGGTCGAGGCCGCCGGCCTGGCGTGTGCGCGGCGTACCGATGAGCAGCTGCAACTGATGCGTGATTCGCTGGACGCGATCAACTCCCGCGCCGTCAGCGTCGACTATGCCGTGTCGGCGGATTTCCAGTTCCACCAGCAAATTGCGCTGGCCACCGGCAACCGCTATTTCACCGACATCATGCTGCACCTGGGCGCGAACATTCTGCCGCGCACACGCCTGCATTCCAAACGCCTGGAAAATGACCGCAAGGAGCCCTATCTGGAGCGCCTCAGTCGTGAGCATGAAGACATTTACATTGCGATTGTCCGGCGTGATTCCGACGCCGCGCGCGCAGCCATGCGTTTGCATCTGTCCAACAGCCGCGAGCGTTTACGCCGGGCCTACGAAGCTGCAGACGCGGCGGCGTTGAACGTCTGAAGCCTCAGGCGCGGGCCTTGGGTTCAGGCAGGCCTTGAACGCCCGGATTGAGGGCGAACACTCCGCCCGCCAACGGCTGGTCGGCGAGGTCGATGCCTTGCGGGCGAATCGAGGTGACAAACAGGGTGTCGAGCCGAGGGCCACCAAAGGCACACATCGTCGGTTTCTTCACCGGTACCGGCAGCGCGCGATCCAGTTTCCCCTGCGGGGTAAAGCGCAGCACCAGGCCGGCATCAATCGCGCAGATCCAGTAACAGCCGTGTGAGTCGACGGCGGCACCGTCCGGTCGACCGGGGTGGTCGTTCATGTCGACGAACAACCGGCGGTTGTGCGGCGTGCCGCTGTCGATGTCGTAATCGAAGGCCCAGATCAGTTGACGACTCGGGTGCGAATCGGACAGATACAGGATGCTCCCGTCGGGACTGAACGCCAGGCCGTTGGGCACTACGAGGTCCTCCAGTTGCGGCGCGAGCATCGATGCATCATTCGGGTTTTGCGCGTCGTAGCGATACAGCCCGCCGACCGCCTCGGCACCCATGGCGGTTGGCATCGAGCTGGCCCAGAAGCGTCCCTGACGATCGCAGCGACCATCATTGAAACGCATGCGCGGGCGGGCGTGCTCGACGCCGATGAGCTTTTCGGCAGCCAGACGTCCGTCAGCCTGCGGGCACAGTTTGAACAGGCCACTTTCCTGCGCGCCCAGCCAATGTCCCGCTTCGCTGCGGGCGATACAGGCGAGCATTTCGTCCGCCTGCCAGCAGTCGGTCTGGCCGTCGAGCTGCCAGCGATGCAAGCGGCCGGCCGGAATATCCACCCAATACAAGGCATTTTCGTCGGCTTGCCAGACCGGGCTTTCACCGGTGGCGTTGCGCGCATCGACAATCAGTTCGGCACTCATGAGTGCGTCTGCGCCGGCGTTTCAAACGGACCTGCAGCGGTAAAGGCGCCGCCCTGATACAAGCGGTCGGGGTGGTCGGCAGCGAGTGCCGGTTGTTGTTCGACCTTTGCGCGAAAGGCTTCGGAACTGTCCTGCGGCGCAAAGCCCAGGTGCGCGGCGTAACGGTTGCTCCACCACTGATCACGGTTGGCGGACACCCCGTACACCACGCTGTGCCCGACATCGCTGGCCAATAGTGCGCGGGCGATCAGATGCTCCAGATCGGTATAGCTCAGCCAGGTCGCCAGCATGCGCAGGTTGCGCGGTTCGGGAAATGAGGAGCCGATGCGCAGGCTCACTGTTTCAATGCCATAGCGGTGGAAATAGAACGTTGCCAAGTCCTCGCCGTAAGCCTTCGACAAGCCGTAATAACCGTCCGGGCGCCGCGGCGAATGGGCGTCGATCTGTTCGTCCTGCGAGTAGAAACCGGTGACGTGGTTGGAGCTGGCGAAGACGATGCGCTTGACTCCGTGCAGACGCGCGGCCTCATAAACATGAAAGGTGCCGCGAATATTCGCCTCGAGGATTTCTTCGAAGGATCGCTCCACCGAGATCCCGCCCAAATGCACGATGGCATCGACGCCCTCGACCAGCGCGGCGACAGCGGCCTTGTCGCTTAGATTGCAGTTGATCACTTCGTCATGCGCGCCGCGACTCGGCGCCATCGCACTGATGTCCGAGGCGCGGACGATGTCGGCGTGAACCTGCAGGGTTTCGCGCAGAATCTGGCCGAGCCCACCGGCGGCGCCGGTCAGCAGAATACGGTTGAAGGGTTTGGCTTGCGTAGCGTGTGTGGTCATGGTCGGGTCTTCCATTACGCGGGGGAGAAAGGGGGAGCGGCGGGGGGGCTGCCCGACAAGCGATGCGCGCTCGCCAGGCAAAGCTGCACGCGGCTTACATGAAGTTGTACTGCACGCCCAGACGCCAGCGAGCCTGGCGGTCGGGTGAGGTGGACTCGACTTTGATGTCGCCGATTTCCATGAAGGGCGCCCATTGTTTGGTGAGCTTGTATTTGACGATCAGGTTCTGTTCGTAGTCGCTCTTCTTGTTGTCGTAGCGGATGTAGTCGGTCTTGAAATAGATGAACTGATATTCGTAGGCCCACTTGTTGGCTGGCGTATAGCCGAGCCAGCCTTCGAAGCGGTGGGTGGTCTGGTCATCCTTGTAGTGATCGGGCATGTCTTTGTTGACCTGATCGCGATCGAGTTTGCGCAGGTCCAGGCGATAGCGCGTCGCAACGTAAAAGGCGTCGTCGATTTTGTAGTTGTACTTGAGGCCGAACTTGTAGGCGGTCGCATCCTTGGAGCTGTCCATCTGAAACGCCGGGGTCAGCGTCGACTGTGCGCTGAGCTTGTAGTTGTAGCTCACCGTGAACTCATGGCCGTTGTTGACCATGTTGTCGTAGGCGACATCTTTGCGGTCACCGGCCGTGCGGTATTTCATCTCCGCCTCAAACCCCAGTCCACTGTCCAGGCGGTAGTTGAGCTTGATTCGGTCGGCGTGGGCGCTGTCCTCCTCGGTGTACTGGTGGCGGTAGTTGAGGCTGGCGGAGTCAGCGTTGACAGCGAAGGGCAGGCCGAGGGCCGCGACAGTGACGAGCGTGCGTAGGGTGGTGTTCATACGGTCTTCTTTTTTTGTTTTTGTTAGGGTCGTTTGACGAGTACTACAGGCACCGCGATGTTGCGTATGGCTCTCATTTGAGGCGCAGATATAAGTTATCGTACGACAAGATGACTCGTCTACGTGATTTTGCTTGTTTAGAAACATATTGATACATATATGCCCTATGAATAGGGTTCTAAAGCAAGTCCTGTTATTCCGTAGTCATCTTTAAATATGGCGCTTTGCTGGACGTTTAGCCGCAAAGGCTTCGATTGGAAGAGGTGTTATTGGGTCTTTTCAAGTGTTGTACGATGACCTATGATCGGTCGCAACCCGACGACACTCCTGTCACAAATCCAATAAGAAGGCTCAAGACGTCCATGAGAATCACAGCAGTCAACGTCCAGGTTTTTTCCTATCCCACCCGCCGCGCAGTCGACAGCGCCGGTCATGCTCATCCTGGTGATGTCAGTCAGGCGCAAATGGCGTTGCTGCGCATCCAGACCGAAGACGGCAAGGAGGGTTACGCCCTCGGTGCGCCGGAACTGATTCGTCCTTATGTGCTGGATGGTTTTGTGCGCAAGGTGCTGGTCGGGCAGAACGCCTTTGATCGCGAAAAGATCTGGCATGACCTGGCGCACTGGCAGCGTGGCAGCGCCAGCCAGTTGACTGATCGCGCGCTGGCGTTGGTCGAGCAGGCGTTGTGGGATTGGGCGGGGCGCAAGCTCGGCGTGCCGGTGCACAAGTTGATCGGCGGTTTTCGCGACAAGGTGCCGGCGTACGGCTCAACCATGTGCGGCGATGAATTGCCTGAGGGCCTGGCGACGCCGGAAGATTACGGACGCTTTGCCGAAACGCTGGTCAAGCGCGGCTACAAGGCGATCAAGTTGCACACCTGGATGCCGCCGGTCTCGTTCGCACCGAGCCCGCGCATTGACGTCAAAGCCTGCGCGGCGGTGCGCGAAGCGGTGGGCCCGGACATCGCCTTGATGCTCGACGGTTATCACTGGTACAGCCGCACCGAAGCGCTGTACATCGGACGTGAACTGGAAAAACTCGACTTCGCCTGGTTCGAAGAACCGATGATGGAAGAGTCCGCCGAATCCTATGCCTGGCTGGCGGGGCAACTGGACATTCCGGTGCTCGGCCCGGAGACCCTGTCCGGCAAACACCTGAGCCGGGCCAGTTGGGTCAAGCACGACGTTTGCGACATCCTGCGTGCCGGCGTCGCCGGGGTCGGCGGGATCGGGCCTTGCCTGAAAGTCGCGCACATGGCCGAGTCGTTTGGCATGGATTGCGAAATTCACGGCAACGGCGCAGCCAACCTGACAGTGGTTGGCGCGATCAAGAACTGCACCTGGTACGAGCGCGGTTTGCTGCACCCGTACCTGGATTACGACGAGGTGCCGGCGTACCTCAAGCGCCTGGTCGACCCGATGGACAGCGACGGTTTTGTGCATTTGTCCGACCTGCCGGGTCTGGGCGAAGACATCGACTTCAACTTCATCGAGATGAACACGCTTAAAAGCTTCTGACGTGTACGCGGGCTGCCCGGTGCATGCCGGGTTGTCCGAGAGCCCTATAAATATAAGAAAGGCACTCTCGCTATGAACATTCTTCCTTCGCTGTGGGCGCGGGTTCTGGCGGCTACCCTGACGGTGACCGCGCTACCTGTCGTGCATGCCAAAACCCCGGCCGATCAATTGATCGTCGGCATGAGCATGATCAATCTGCTGTCCCTCGACCCGGCGGCCGCCACCGGCCTGGACGTGTCGGAGATCAATGCCAATCTCTATGACATGTTGCTGGTGCAGGACGTCGCTGCGCCGGATCAGCTGTTGCCGGCACTCGCCGAGCGCTGGCAAGTCAGCGACGACCGCAAGACCCTGACCTTCAATCTGCGCCAGGGCGTGCAATTTCAATCGGGCAACCCGTTGAGCGCCGAAGACGTCGCCTGGTCGTTGCAGCGCGTGCTCAGACTCAATCTCGCATTGGCGTCGACCTGGAAGGCTTACGGTTTTACCGCCGAGAATGTCGAGCGTTCGATGCGCGCGACTGATGCCAATACCTTCGTCATCGAATTGCCGCGCCCCACCGATCCACAGTTGGTGCTCAACACGCTGGCGACCTCGCCAAGTGCCTTCATTCTCGACCGCAAAAAAGTCCTCGAACACCAGAAGAACAATGACCTGGGCGCCGCCTGGCTGGTGACGCACGCCGCCGGCAGTGGTGCCTTCGTGCTCAATGACTGGCGGGCCAACGACGTGATTCTGATGAGCCGTTTCGACGGCTACTGGGGTGGCCCGGCCAAGCTCAAACGCATCGTCATGCGCAACATGACCGAGTCGCAGTCGTTGCGGCTGATGATCGAGCGCGGTGACCTCGACATCGCCAAAGGCATGTCGGCGCCGGACATCCAGGCCTTGCAGAACAGCGACAAGGTCCGCACGCAAACCCTGCAACGCGGCACGCTGTATTACGTCGCGCTGAGCGTGAAGCAGCCAATGTTTGCCGACGCGCGCGTGCGCAAAGCCGTGCGCTCGTTGATCGACTATCAAGGCATCAACCAGACCGTCATGCCGCACTACGGCGTGATCAACCAGCGCCCGATGCCGTTGGGACTGGCCGCGCGCCTGCCGGATCCCGGTTATCGACTGAATGTCGATGAGGCAAAAAAACTTCTCGCTGACGCCGGTTACCCCAACGGGTTCAAGACCAGCATCCGCGTGCTGGCCGAGCCACCGTTCATCAACATTGCCTCCAACCTGCAATCGACGCTGGCGCAGGCCGGGATCGAAGCCAGCATCATCACCGGCACCGGTAACCAGATCTACGGCGCCATGCGTGAGCGCAGTTTCGACATCATCGTCGGCCGTGGCGGTGGCGGCGCCGAACGTCATCCTCATTCGAGCCTGCGCACGCTGGTGTACAACCCGGATAACCGTGACGAAGCCAAGCTGAGCAACTTTCAGGGCTGGCGCACTTCGTTCTACAGTCCCGAGTTGAATCAGTTGATCGAGAGTGCCGAAGTCGAGCCCGATGCGCAGAAACAGCAGGCGCAGTATCAGGACATCCAACAGCAACTCGATCAGCAAGTGGGCGCGATTCTGCCGGTCTCGCAGATGACCGACACGGTGCTGGTCTACGCCGATGTTGCCGATTTTCAGGGGCACACGGCCGCGACCACGCGCTACAAAGACGTCTACAAAAAACGCTGAAATGCACGGACGAACTTCGCGTGCCGGGTGCACCGGTGACCGTTTTATCAGGAGCTGACTATGTTTGTTATGACTGCCTCTGCCATGGGAGCCCGCGCCTCCAATACTGCGCGGCGTGCCAGCACGGTACTGGTGACGTTGCTGGGCCTGCTGGCGCTGACGTTTATCATCGGTCGGGTCATGCCGCTCGATCCGGTGCTGGCGGTTGTCGGGCCGGATGCCGACAGCTCGACTTACGATCAGGTGTACCGGGCGATGGGGCTGGACAAGCCGATCTGGACCCAGTTCGGCCTGTACCTCAATGACTTGCTGCACGGCAATTTCGGCAACGCGCTGTTGACCGGGCACCCGGTGCTCGATGATATCCGCCGAGTGTTCCCTGCCACCATCGAACTGGCGACTCTGGCCATCCTCTTCGGTGTGCTGATCGGTTTGCCGCTGGGCGTCTGCGCGGCGAGTAATCAAGGGCGACTGGGCGATCATGTCGCGCGAGTGATAACCCTGTTCGGCTATTCCACGCCGATTTTCTGGCTGGGCATGATGGGCTTGCTGGTGTTTTACGCCTGGCTCGGCTGGGCCGGTGGCGCCGGTCGCATCGACCTGGCGTACGACGGCATGGTGCCCGAGGTCACCGGGCTATTGCTGATCGATTCGAGCCTGGCCGGTGATTGGGAAGCCTTCGCCAGCGCCTTGCGCCACATCGTCTTGCCGGCGCTGATCCTTGGGCTGAACTCGGTGGCTTACATCAGTCGGATGACCCGCAGCTTCATGCTCGAGCAACTGTCTCAGGAATACATCATCACCGCTCGGGTCAAGGGTTTGTCGCGTCGCCAGGTGGTCTGGGGTCACGCCTTTCGCAACATCCTCGTGCAACTGCTCACAGTGGTGGCGCTGGCTTACGGCTCGCTGCTCGAAGGCGCGGTGCTGATCGAAACGGTCTTTGCCTGGCCGGGTTTCGGCCAGTACCTGACCAGCAGCCTGATGCTCGGCGACATGAACGCGGTGATGGGCTGTGTGCTGGTGATTGGTTTGATTTTCGTCGCGCTCAACCTGATCAGCGATGCCTTGTACAAGGTCTTCGACCCGCGCACCCGTTAACACGCCTGGCGGCACCAAAACTATAAAAACAAGGATTTTTCAATGACGACTGCATTTACCAAACTGCACGCTGGCCTGTTGGCGGCGATCCTGGCGCTGGTGCCGATGACCCAGGCCAGCGCCAAGACGCCGGCCGATCAACTGATCGTCGGCATGAGCATGGTCAACCTGTTTTCCATCGATCCCGCCAACGCACCGGGCCTCGACGCTTCCGGCGTCAATGCCAATCTTTACGACACCCTGGTCAAGCGTGATCAGGGCAATCCGGAACAGCATCTGCCGCAACTGGCCGAGCGCTGGACGATCAGCGACGACGGCAAGCAGATAACCTTTCATTTGCGTCAGGACGTGAAGTTTCACTCCGGCAATCCGCTGACCGCTGAAGACGTGGCCTGGTCGTTGTACCGGGTGATGAAACTGAATTTCGGCCTGGCCACGACCTGGAAAGCCTACGGTTATAACGTCGACAACATCCAGTCACTGATCCGTGCCAGCGATGCCCACACGCTGGTTATCGACTTGCCGCAAACCATGGACCCACTGTTATTGATTGACTCGCTGGCGATCTCGCCGAGCGCGGTGGTGATCGATCGCAAAACGGCTTTGGCGCATGAGAAAAACGCTGACCTCGGTGCTAACTGGCTGGTGACCAACGAGGCCGGCAGCGGCCCCTTTGTACTGAGCAAATGGACCGCGAACGACTCGTTGTTACTGACCCGCTTCGACGGTTACTGGGGTGGTGCTGCCAAGCTCAAGCGCGTGGTGGTGCGGCACATGACCGAATCGCAGTCGCTGCGCCTGATGCTGGAGCGCGGTGACCTCGATCTGGCGTATGGCATGGCCGCACCGGACATCCGCGCCATCGACGGTTCGGAAAAAATCCACGTGCAGTCACTGCCGCGCGGCACCATGTACTACGTCGCGTTGAGCATGAAACAGCCCGAATTTGCCAATCCCAAAGTGCGCGAAGCGGTGCGCAACCTGATCGACTACAAGGGCCTCGACGAACAGGTGATGCCGTATTACGGCCAGCTGAATCAGCAGCCGATGCAACTCGGTCTGGCGGCGCGCCTGCCGGATCCGGGTTATCACATGGACGTCGCCAAGGCGAAAAAACTCCTCGCCGAAGCGGGTTATCCGGACGGCTTCAGCACGACCATTCGCACCTTGTCAGAGCCGCCCTTCATCGACATCGCCGCGCGTCTGCAAGCGACGCTGGCCGAGGGCGGGATCAAGGCCAGCATCGTCAACGGCACTGGCAACCAGGTGTATGGCGCCATGCGCGCGCGCAACTTCGACATCATCGTTGCGCGCGGGGCCGAGCGCTATCCGCATCCGTATTTCAGCCTGCGTACGTTTGCCTACAACCCCAACAACAGCGATGACGCCGGCCTGCCGAATTTCCAGGGCTGGCGCGCGTCGTTTTTCAGCCCGCAGCTCAATAGCCTGATTGATCAGGCCGGGGTCGAACGCGATGCCGGCCAGCGCCTGAACCTGTATCACCAGGCGCAGAAAATCTACGACGAGCAGGTCGGCCCGATCATGATGATTTCGCAGATGACCGACACCGTGGTCAGCGCCGCCGACGTCAAGGGCTTCGCCGGTGATGATGCCGAGGCCACGCGCTATCTGGGTGTCTACAAACAACGCTGAACGCTGAACGCTGCCCGGTGCGTCGGCGTACGCGCCGGGTGATCCTCAATTCAATCCGAGAACATGCCCATGATTGCCAACATGTCTTCTACTGATTCGAGCGCCAAGCGGCGGTCGGATCGTACCCCCGGATCCAGCTTCGATGCCTTCTGCAAAAGTGCCCTGAAAGTCTTGCGGCACCTGCTGCGCAACCCGATGACCCTGGCCGGATTGCTGGTCGCGCTGGTGCTGGTGGTGGTGGCGTTGTTTGCGCCGTGGATCGCTACCCATGATCCGGTGGCGCAAAACCTCGCCAATGCCCTGCAGGCACCGGGCGCCGCGCACTGGTTCGGCACCGATGAATACGGCCGGGATATCTTCAGTCGGCTGGTCTACGGCTCGCGCATCACGCTGTACATCATCACCCTGGTGACCGTGATCGTCGGCCCGATCGGGCTGTTTATCGGCACCGTCTCCGGCTACTACGGTGGTGTTGTCGACACGGTGTTCATGCGCCTGACCGACATCTTCATCTCCTTTCCCAGCCTGGTGCTGGCGCTGGCATTTATCGCGGCGCTCGGTCCGGGCCTGGAACACGCAGTGGTAGCGATTGCGCTGACGTCGTGGCCGCCGATTGCGCGACTGGCGCGGGCTGAAACCCTGTCGTTGCGCAAGGCTGACTTCGTCGTGGCGGTCGAGCTGCAAGGGGCTTCGTCCACGCGAATCATCCTGCGGCACATTGTGCCGATGTGCATGTCGTCGGTGATCATCCGCCTGACCATGAACATGGCCGGGATCATCCTCACCGCAGCGGCTTTGGGCTTTCTCGGCCTCGGTGCGCAAGCGCCGTCGCCGGAGTGGGGCGCGATGATTTCCACCGGGCGCCGCTACATGCTCGAGTGCTGGTGGCTGGTGGCTGTTCCGGGGGCCGCAATCATGTTGGTCAGCCTGGCTTTCAACCTGTTGGGCGACGGCCTGCGGGACATTCTTGATCCGCGCAGCGAGTAATCGGAGGCTGTATGTCTGCAATCAAATTGAACGTCGAAGGGCTCAATGTGCGCTTCGTCAATGCTCAGAAAGAAACCCATGCCGTGCGCGACGTGTCCTTCACCCTCGGGCGGGAAAAACTCGCCATTGTCGGTGAGTCGGGCTCGGGCAAATCGACGGTCGGTCGCAGCTTGCTGAAGCTGCACCCGGCCAGCGCGCGGATCACCGCCAAGGCAATGCAGTTCGGTGAAGTCGATCTGCTGTCAGCCGGCGAAAAGGTCATGCAGAAGATTCGTGGTCAGCGCATTTCGATGATCATGCAGGACCCGAAATACTCGCTGAACCCGGTGGTCAAGGTCGGCGATCAGATTGCCGAGGCGTATCTGGCGCACCACAAGGCCAGCCGCAGCGAGGCCCGCGAGCGGGTGCTGGAAATGCTCGAAAAGGTGCATATCCGTGATCCGCAACGGGTCTACAACCTTTACCCGCATGAGGTTTCCGGTGGTATGGGTCAGCGCATCATGATCGCGATGATGGTCATCACCCGGCCACAGGTGATCATCGCCGACGAGCCGACCTCGGCCCTTGATGTGTCGGTGCGTCAGCAAGTGCTCAACGTGCTGGAAGAACTGGTCGAACAGCAGGAAATGGGTCTGATTTTCGTCAGTCACGACCTCAACCTTGTGCGCAATTACTGCGACCGCGTGTTGGTGATGTACGCCGGCAGGGTGGTCGAATCGCTCGCCGCCGGTGACCTGCAACATGCGCAACATCCCTATACCCGCGGCCTGATGGCGGCGTTGCCGAGCATGGACAACCGTCGCGAACGGTTGCCGGTGTTGCAACGCGATCCACTGTGGCTGACTTGCTGAGGAATCGACCATGTCCATGATCCAAGCACACGCGCTGAACCTGAGTTTCGGCGCCGGCCCGGCCCTCAATCAGGTGCTGCACGACGTCAACCTCAGTGTCGCCGACGGCGAATCCTTCGGCCTGGTAGGGGAGTCCGGCTCCGGCAAGACCACGGTATTGCGCTGCCTGGCCGGGCAGTACCGGCACTGGACCGGCGAGTTGAGCATTGCCGGCGCGCCGCTGCAGCACAAGATTCCCAAGGAACATTTCCGTCAGGTGCAGATGGTGTTCCAGGACCCTTACGGCTCGCTGCATCCGCGCCACACCGTCGACACGGCCCTGCGTGAGCCGCTGATTATTCACGGCGTGCGCGACAAGGACGACCGGATCAACGAGATCCTGCTCAAGGTCGGTCTGAACGACAGTTACCGTTTTCGCTATCCGCATCAGTTGTCCGGTGGCCAGCGCCAGCGCGTGGCGATTGCCCGTGCGCTGATTCTCGAGCCGCGCGTGTTGCTGCTCGATGAGCCGACTTCGGCGCTGGATGTCTCGGTGCAGGCGGAGATTCTCAATCTGCTGGCGGATTTGCGCCGGCGCGAGAAACTCACCTACCTGATGGTCACTCACGATCTGGGCGTGGTCACGCATCTGTGTGATCGGGTGGCGGTGATGCAGCTGGGCAAGATCGTCGAGCTGCTCGACAGTCAGGCGCTCAGCCAGGATCTGGCAAGCCACGCCTACACGCGGATGCTGGTACAAGCCAGTCGTGATTTCAGCCAGGAATCGGCGCGCCAGCTCGCTGGTTGAGCCGATCCATCAAGGAGCGCGACATGCCGCATTGTCTTATCGATTGCCCGCAAAGCCTGGCCCAGCGTGTCGGCGAGCAAACCCTGCTCGCTGCCGTGCATGACGCCCTCGATGCCTTCGGCCTGTTCAAGGCCGGGGACATCAAGGTGCGCCTCAACACGTTCGAGCATTACCGCTGCGGTGCGGGCGCGGACGATTTTGTCCATGTCGTCCTGTCGGTGTTGTCCGGGCGCAGTGCTGAACAGCGCCGGCGTCTGGCCTCGGCGACCGTGGCGGCGCTGGTCGCTTTGCTGCCGGACGTCGAATCGCTGTCGATGGAGGTTGTGGAAATGCCCCGCGAGACGTTCGTCAACCGCAGCCAATATTTGCAAGAAGCCGGATTGTCGGCCTGAACAAGGAGTGCTCATGCCTTATCGATATGTTGTTCCGACGCAGCGCAAAAAGCCTTTGGCCTTGTCGCTGGCAGCCACGTTGACGCTGGTTTGCAGTGTGCCGTCGTGGGCGCTGGAGGCGCCGGTAAAACTGCAGGTGCCGACGCTGGCCTACGATGATCAGCAGATCATCCTGGTCTGGGAGAAGCCCGCCGATCACGCCGATATCAGCGACTACCGGGTCTACGCCAACGGTGTGTTGCTGGGCGGCAGCAACGCCAACAATTACCGCGTCTCGCCGGCCAAACCTTACATTGATCGATTCTACGAACAGGATGTTGCCGGTTTTCATCATCGCATTGGCATTCACAGTTACACCGCGCAAGGCTTGAAAGCGGATACGGCCTATCGATTCACCGTGCGTTCGGTGGGCACCGATGGCACAGAGTCGGCCGACAGTCCGGCCGTTGTACAACGGACGAGCAAGGTCGCCGCCGTGTTCGATGTGAGGAAATATGGGGCCAAGGGTGACGGCAAAAGCCTCGATACTTTGGCGATCCAGAACGCCATCGACGCCTGCACCCCCGGCTGCAAAGTATGGTTGCCCAAGGGCACCTATAAAAGCGGGGCGCTTTACCTGAAGAGCAACATCACCGTGGAAATCGCCGAGGGTGCAACGCTGTTGGGTTCCGAGCGTGCCGAAGACTATCCGTTGGCTGGCTACATCCAGTATCCGTATTCGAGCACCGTGCGCCCGGCGTCGCTGATCAACGCCTTGCCGCGCGATCCGCGGCAGCACCAGTCGTTCGAAAACATCCGTATCGTCGGCAAAGGCACGATTGACGGCAACGGCTGGAAACGCCGCGCTGATGTCGTCGACGAACGCGGTCAGCCATTGCCGTTCTACCTGCCCAGCGACAACACCCGCTACCAGCAGGACGGCATTCTGGCCAAGGCGCAAGTCGAGCAAGCGGTGGCGCGCGGCATGAACGTCAAGGACGCCTACGGGCAGATGCGCTCGTCGCTGATCACCCTGCGCAACGTCAAAAACGTGTTCTACGGCGGTTTCACCGTGGTGAACCCGGCCTTCCACGGAATCATGAACCTGGAAACCGAAAACGTAGTGCTGGCCAACACCACGCATAAAACCTACGACGCCAATAACGGCGACGGCATCGAATTCGCCAACAGCAAGGGCGCAATGGTCTTCAACAACTTCTTTGATACCGGCGATGACTGCGTCAATTTTGCTGCGGGTACCGGGGCGGATGCCGTGCAGCAAAAGCCGCAGGAAGATGCCTGGATCTTCAATAACTACTTTCGCAAGGGTCACGGCATGGTGGTTGCCGGCAGCCATACCGGCGCGTGGATTCAAAACATCCTCGCCGAAGACAACGTTTCCGATGGCACCGATGCCGGCCTGCGCATGAAGAGCACCAACTTCATGGGCGGCGGCGCGCGTAACGTGATCTTCCGCGACTCGGCGATCCGCAATACGCTCAAGCAGGCGTTCATTTTTACCCTCGACTACAACGATCCGAATGCCAAGCTGGATTACCAGCGCTCAACCATTCCCGGGCAATTCCGTGATATCCGCATCGCCGACGTGAGCATCGAAAATGCCCAGGGCAAAGCGATCGAGGTCAAGGGCGACAGTCAGCACAATGCCTGGCATCAGGGATTGGTGTTCGAGCGCGTGCGCTTCAGTGGTCCGGCACAGGCGCAGATCGACGGGTTGAAGGATTCGCTGTTCGACCATGTGTCGTTCAGCGAGTACGGTGCTGCCAACCCGTGGCAAGTCACCGGGAGTGTCGGGCTGACGTTCAAGGATGTGCAGCCACCACCACCGTAGAACCCTGATCAAGGTTTCGGCGATTTACCGAGGTCTTCCGAGTCGCTTGAAGTGGCTGCATCTTTTGCCGTTTCATGCGACTCGGCGCCGGAGTTCGAGCCCGACGCCTCTTCACCTTTCTTGTCGGCCTTGTCTGCGTTGGATTGAGCTTTGCCGGCTTGATTCACGCCGGGAAGCGCGGTGGGCGGCGCGGCAGACTCGTCAGCCGTCTTAGCGGCTGCCGAGGCGAAAAGCGGGCAGGCCGCGAGCAGGCTGGCCAAGGTGATCGCTGCAATTTTGCTGTTCATGATGGTCGTCTTCCGGTCGAGGCGGATGGTGATCATTGGAGGCGCCCGGCAAGCGAAGGTGCCCGCTGCTGGACGGGCGGTCAGTCGCTGCTGTTCGCATCACGCGAGGTCGACGATCTGGCTCCACTCAAGCCCGAACCGGCCGAGTGAGCGAGGTGTTTTTGCCGGATCGCATCGATTGTCGGGTGGAGGGCGCGGGTCGATTGCGTGTTGAGGTCAGCGCCAATTGATAGTCAGCCTAGGGGCGGTGGGATTTCATCAGGAAACCCCACTGCCTTTTTTACGTCCGTAAAAAATCGCGAAAGGCGGCAAATTGCTGGCCCCCGGATTTTTGCTTCCCCGGCAAAATCGCCTTTTTTCAGAAGGTTAGGTTGGCTTATGCGGACGATTGTCATCACCGTTGCAACGCTTTCCCTGGCTGTTTTCGCGGTGGGAGTGCAGGCGAAAGAGCTGAGTAAAAGCCATCGCTTTGCCTGCACCTGGGGCTCGGACATTGCTGCCGGTGCCCAGCAATCGAAGTTGGCGGGCGTCTCGCTGTACGGCGCACGCAAACAATTGCAGGTGCGCCGGTTCCAGCAACCGTGGATGCGCATGACCGCGATGGGGATTACCGAGCAAACCTACAACAGCACGTCGAAGCTCAAGCCGGCGGCGGTCAAACAGACGTATTACGAACAATGCGTACGCCACGAACTGGCCCAGCGATAACGCAGAAAGCCCAATCTTTTCAGGTTGGGCTTTTTCATGCCTGAGGAAATGTCAGGGTTACTTTTCGCTCTCGCAATTGACCATCCACGATACGCCAAAACGATCCACCAGCATGCCGAAGCGCACCGCCCAGAAGGTCGCTTCCAGCGGCATATCGACGCGACCGTCCTTGGCCAGAGCGTTAAACACCTGCTCGGCTTCAGCAATGCTGTCGACATTCAGTGAAATCGAGCAGCCGCTCATGCCCTGAGTCGGGCGGTCGGGCGTGGTGTCCGAGGCCATGATCATCTGATCACCCACTTTCAAACAGGTGTGGATGATCAGAGAGTGATGCTCTCTGGGCACATGTTCGGCGGCAGGTGTTTCGCCGAACGTCATCATCGCCTCAAGCTTCCCTTGCAAAGCTTGCTCGTAAAAGGTGAAGGCCTCACGGCAGTCACCATTGAAGATCAGGTACGGGTCGATTCTCATGTCTCTGCTCCCGGCAGTCAGGCGCGGAGCGTGGCGGGGGGGCGCCGGGTTCCGCGTAGGGCGGTTAAAACATAGCAGAGCGTTGGACGCCGGAAAGGCCTGAGTCTTCCAGATGTTTTTGTTCTGAAAAGCGCGTCGACAATAACGCGCTCGTCGTTTGAAGTTCAGTCGTAGCGCTGGAGTACCATAACGCACCGCCATCGCCTGCCGAGTCCAATGCCCCATGCCTGATCTATCGCGTTTCACCTCTTTTTTCGATCAGGCGCTGCGAGCCTTGCGGCTGGTTTGGGGGACCTCGCGAGGCTTGTTTCTGGGGCTGGTGCTGGCAACGTTGGTGGCCGGGTTGCTGCCGGCACTGGCGGCATGGTTGGGGCAGCAGATTGTCGATGCCGTGGTGGCGGCGATGCAGTTGCACGCGCAACACGGCAGTGCGCCGCTGTGGCCGGTGTTGCGTTATGTGTTGTTGGAGGCCGGGGTGTTGGCGCTGTTGTCCGGTACACAACGGGCACTGTCGGTGCAGCAGTCGTTGTTGCGGGTGCAACTGGGGCAGAAGGTCAATACGCTGATCCTGGAAAAAGCGCAGACCCTGTCACTGGTGCAGTTCGAGAACTCCGAGTTCTACGACAAACTCGTGCGCGTGCGTCGCGAAGCGTCGACCCGGCCACTGGCGCTGGTCATGAAGTCGTTGGGCTTGATTCAGAACCTGATCATGCTGATCAGCTTCGGTGTGCTGCTGGTGCACTTTTCCCCTTGGGCGCTGGTGCTGCTGGTGGTCGGTGCGTTGCCGGTGTTCTTTGCCGAGGCGCATTTTTCCGGTGACGCCTTTCGGTTGTTCACCCGCCGCGCGCCGGAGAGTCGGCAGCAGAATTACATCGAAACCTTGCTGTCCCACGAAACCTATATCAAAGAGGTCAAGCTGTTCGGCTTTGCACCGTTGTTGCTGCAACGCTACCGCGACACGTTCGCCAGGCTGTATGCCGAAGACCGGCGTTTGACACTGCGGCGCGATGGCTGGGGTTTCGGCCTCGGCCTGCTCGGTACTGCGGCATTTTACGTGGCCTATGCCTGGGTGGTGATCGATGCCGTGCATGGCCAGATCAGCCTCGGCCAGATGACCATGTATCTGGTGCTGTTCAAGCAAGGCCAAAGTGCGGTGAGCAGCAGTTTGAGTGCGATCAGTGGCCTGTACGAAGACGGCCTCTATCTGACCAGTCTTTATGAATACCTGGCCGAACCGGTGCAGGCGGATACCGGCCACCTGACGGTTGGAGCGTGCCCGGGCGATGGTTTGCGTTTCGAAAACGTCGGTTTCCGTTATCCCGGTGCCAGTCGGCCAGCACTGGAAAACATTGACCTGCAACTGATGCCAGGCCAGAGCATGGCGCTGGTCGGCGAGAACGGTTCTGGCAAGACCACGCTGATCAAGTTACTGACCCGGCTCTACCGCCCTGATCAAGGGCGCATTCTGCTCGACGGCAGCGATTTGCAGGATTGGCAGGAGACCGCATTGCGTCGGCGTATTGGCGTAATTTTCCAGGACTATATTCGCTACCAGTTCAGCGTCGGCGAAAACATCGGCGTCGGCGACACCTTGGCGTTCAACGATTCGCAACGATGGAAAGAGGCGGCTGCCCAAGGCATGGCGGCGCCCTTTATCGAAGGACTGGACAAGGGCTATGCCACGCAGTTGGGACGCTGGTTTGCCGGTGGCCAGGAATTGTCTGGCGGGCAGTGGCAGAAGATTGCCTTGTCCCGCGCGTACATGCGCCGTGAGGCCGACATTCTGATCCTTGATGAGCCGACTTCGGCGCTCGACCCGGCAGCTGAAGCCGCGGTGTTCGAGCATTTCAGCCAGCACAGCGAAGGGCGCATGACCTTGCTGATTTCCCATCGCTTTTCCAGCGTGCGCAATGCCGACCACATCATCGTGCTGCAACAAGGCCAAATCCTCGAGCAGGGCGGCCACGATCAACTGATAGCCGCTGCCGGGCATTACGCGCAACTGTTTGATTTGCAGGCGCGCGGCTACCGTTAAGTGTCCCGTCCGCTGCGCACGGTTGTCGGCCCGGCCACCCTAGGGACGGGCTTGCTCTGCATCAGGCTGTCGAGCGCCTTGCGGTAATTCTGCCCGCCGAGCGCCATGCTGTTGTTGTGCGTCGCGCCAGGCACCAGCAACAGGCGTTTGGGTTGTTGCGCGGCGTTGAACAATTGCTCACTGAAACGTGGTGGCACGAAAGCGTCAGCCAGACCGTGCACCACCAGCAGCGGCATGTGAATGTCGGCGATCTTGTCGATCGAATCGAATTTCTGCGACAGCAGCCATCGTACCGGCAGTGAAGTGTTGGCCACGGACGCGGCGACATCCGCCAGCGTGGTGAAGGTGGACTCGATCACCAGTCCGCGCACTGGCAGTGCGGAATGATCGCGGGCGGCTGTTTGCCCGAGTTCCGCCGCCAGATCGATCGCCACGGCGCCGCCCAGGGAGTGCCCGTAGATCAGGCGTTTGGCCGGATCCGGTTGCAGCAGCTTGAAGCGCTCCCACGCTACTCGCGCATCTTCGTAAACACTGCTTTCCGACGGCAGATCACCGTGGCTCTTGCCAAAACCACGGTAGTCGATGGCCAGCACCGAATAACCCGCCGCGCGCAATTGTTCGATGCGGAACAGTTGCCCGGTGAGGTTCCAGCGTACGCCGTGCAAATAAAGAATGGCCGGCGCACTGGCCTTTTCCGCCGGCCACCACCAGGCATGAATGTTCTGCCCGGCCTTGAAACTCTTCGGTTGCAGGTCGAGTTCCTGCACGCTGCCGGGCAAGCCGTGATACCAGCCGGCGGTGCCCGGCTCAATGCGAAACAGCAATTTGCGCTCGGTGTGTTGCAGCACACCACAACTCGCCGGCACGCCGATAATCAGCGCGGCCATGCAGGCGAACGCCAAACGGCGGCGTCGTAGACGCGTCATGAAGGACTGGAACATTAAACGTTTCACCAAGGCGCAGCCAAAGAACGCTTTTTACCAGATGGCTCGGCCTGCGCGTGAATTTTTCGACCACCGCCCCGGCGCAACGATTACCAAATGCTGCAAGGACTCACACGACCTGCAGAACGATCTTGCCGATATGGTCGCCAGCCTCCATGTGCGCGTGGGCCTGAGCCGCGTCGTTGAGTGAATAAACCTTGTCGATCATCGGCAGGCAGCGCCCGGCAGACAGTGCCGGCCATACGTGCTCACGCAGTTGATCGGCAATCGCGGCTTTTTCGGCAGCGGTGCGGGCGCGAAGGAGAGATCCGGTAATGACCGCGCGTTTGGCCATCATCGCCAGCAGATCAAAGTCATTGGCCCGTGCGCCGCCAAGGAAACCGAGCATGACCAGACGGCCATCCATCGCCAGGGCGCTGACGTTATCGTTGAGATACGAGCCTCCCATGATGTCGAGGATCACATTCACACCTTGGCCAGCAGTTTTATCGGTGATGACCTGTGCGAATTTCTCATCGCGGTAATTGATCGCTTCGCCACCCAGATCGCGAATTGCCGCGCATTTGTCCGGGCTGCCGGCGGTGGCAAACGCTTCTATACCGAACTCGCGGCAAAGCATCAGCGCAGTAGTGCCTATACCGCTGGTGCCACCGTGAATCAGCGCGCGTTGACCACGGCTGGCGCCGCCAAGGCCGAACAGGTTGGCCCACACGGTGAAGAACGTTTCCGGGATCGCGGCCGCCTGGACCCAGTCCACGCCATCAGGAATCGGCAGGGTTTGGCCGGCCGGTACGGCGCAGTATTCGGCATAACCGCCGCCATTGGTCAACGCGCAGACTTTGTCGCCCACGGCGAATTGACTGACACCCGCCCCGAGTGCAACGACTTCGCCGGCAACCTCCAGCCCGGGGATCGGGTTCATGCCGGGTTTCATCGGGTATTTACCGGCACGCTGCAAGGCGTCCGGCCGGTTGATCCCGGCGGCGTGTACGCGGATCAGCACTTCGCCTTGTGCCGCGACCGGCAGCGGCACGCGTCGCGGTTGCAAGACTTCGGGGCCTCCGGGTTCGGTAATTTCGATTCGGGTCATTTCATTGGGCAGGGACATATCGTTTCTCTTGGCTTGAGTTGTGTAGGTGGGAGCCTGCCGGGCAGGCAATGATTCCCTTCAATTTGCGCAGCAGCGCGGCTCAACCGGGGCGGGCAGCCATTTCATGGCCTGCTCCAGCAGCAACGCCACGACGATCGCACCAGCGGCAATAACGAACAACAACGCGTGGTGGCCGCCGCTGGCATTGAACAGCGCCGAATAGGCAAATCCGGCCAACGCCTGAAACGTGGCGAACGACACCGTGGCGCGGCTCCAGGCGATTTGCTGGCGATGGTGCTCCGGCACCAGTTCATGCACCCGGGCCAGCGCCAGCGGCACGATGCCGGGCGGAAATGAACCGAGAATCACCGCCAGCAACGCCAACGCCAGAAACGAGTGGGAGATCGCCAGCAGTCCGAGGGTAATCGCCTGCACTACCAGCACCAGACGAATGCTCGACCGTGCACCCAACTGATCGGCGAGAAAGCCATAAGTCACTGGCCCGACAATCGCACCCAAGCCATACATCACCCATACCAGCGCACCGATATGCGCGCCGGCGCCGAGTCCACGCGCCACGTAATCCACCAGAAACACCATCGCCGGCACCAGACCGGCGGCCATAAAGGCATATTGGGCGAACAGCACGTAGACCGCGCGCGGCGTCGGTTCAACGGACGCCGTTTCGTGCGCAGCCACCGGGTGCGCAAAATCGGACGGCCAGCCGAACCAGCTCAGCGCAGTCAGCAACAGGGCCAATGCGCCCAGGCCCAGCCAAGTCGCCTGCAAACCCAGGCTCAACAGCGGCGGCACCAGCGTCCCGGAGCCGGCAATGCCGAGACCGATGCCGAGAAAAATCGCACCACTGGCCAACCCTTTGCGTGCGGCTGGAACATGCGGCAATACCGTCGCCGCAACCAACACCATGATCGCGCCACCGGCAATCCCCGACAGCAGCCGCCAGCCGAAGAACCAGCTCACCGACAAGGGAAATGCACAGGCAAAAAATGCGGCGGTGACGATCAGCATCATCAAGCGCAAGGCATTTTTATTGCCGAACTGGCGCGCTGTCGGCCGGCCGAGCAGGGCGCCGATCAGATAGCCGACCAGATTGGCCGCACCGAGGTAGACCACATCATCGGCGCTGAACCACTGCGCTTCAATCAGCGCAGGAATCAACGGCGTGTAAGCGAAACGTGCCAGTCCGATGCTGACCAGGCTGGCGCAGAGGCCGGCGAAGATCGGCAGCCAGATACCGGTGGAGGTTGAAGTGCGCATGATAGCGATCTCGCGGAAGGTTTATGGCGTTCAGCATATCGGCTATCTTTGCTGCGTTAATGCAGCGATTAAGCGGCACGCTGATGCGTATTTGCATCATACGGAGGCAGCATGAATTGGGATGACGCACGGGTATTTCTCGCCGTTTGCCGCGAGTCGACGCTGCGCGGGGCCGCACGGATTCTGGGGGTAGATCAGGCAACCGTCGGGCGGCGGATCACGGCGCTGGAAAAGTCCCTGGGTGCGACGTTGTTTTTGCGCACCTCCGACGGCTACGCGTTGACGGCCGTCGGCGAAGCGGCGCTCAAAAGCGTGGAGAAGATGGAGCATTCGGCACTGGAGCTGGAGCGGCAGATTCAAGGCCTGGACGATCGCCTGACCGGCACGGTGCGCGTCAGCACCACGGATTCGCTGGCCATCGATTTCCTGATTCCGGCGATCGCCCGTTTGCACGAGCAGCACCCGGAAGTGCGGGTGCAACTGGATGCGTCCACGCAAATCCTCAGCCTGGCCAAGCGCGAGGCGGATATCGCCGTGCGCAACACCCGACCGGACAATCCGGATCTGATCGCTCGGCGAATTGCTCGATGGCCGGTGGGGCTGTTTGCTTCCCAAGCGTATATAGACGCCAATGGCGTGCCGCCGCCGGGCACGGCGTTCGAAGGGCATGATCTGGTGGTCTATCAACCGTATCTGCAAAGCAAAAAGGACCTGACCCTGGTATCGGAACCGCTGAGCCGCGGCCGGATAGTCGCCAGCCTCAGTTCCAGTTTGCTCGTGCGTCGTTCGATTGCAGTAGGGTTGGGTGTAGGAGAAATCCCGGTGTACATGGGCGAGCGCGATGGCCTGATCAGGCTTTGGCCGGAGCGCACCACGCCATTGCCCTATGAGGTATGGCTGGTAACCCACGCGGACCTGCGCCATACCGCGCGGGTGAGGGCGGTGATTGAGCAGATTGTCGACGTGTTCGCGTCGGAGAATGAGTAGGTAGATGCTGTTTTGGCAGGGCTACAACCTCTGACGAAACGGCCTACACCAGAGGCAGAATCTCCCGGCTTGTGAGCCTGTTGGATGGGGCCTATTGTTTCGGCATGTCGGTGAGGGGCGCAGGACTCGCACTGATGTTGATACCAGGGAAGGTATTGGTAAACCCAGGAAGGTGCCGAATTGAGAACCACGGAATTCAGTCAAAATCCAGTCAGTGACCTATCGAGTAAAGGTCGGAATACTCAAACCATGAACGCTATAAGCCGTGAAGAGTTCAATGCCAGGATCGAGACCATTGAGACGAGGATGGATGCTCGGTTCGAGGGTGTGTCGGCAAAAATCGATGCTTATCTTTTGACTCAGGCGGAGAGGGACAAACGATACGATCTGATGTGGGACGGTGTACAAAAAATCGCCGAAGACTCAAAAGAAGCCATCAAACAAGCCTCGACAGTGAAGGCGCATTACTGGGCGACGACAGCCGTCCATTTCCTTGGAATGATCACCGTCGTCGTGGGGGCGCACTTCGCCAATCAGGCAGCGGTGTTAACCACCTTGCAGACGACACTCGCTGCGATCCAGGCAGGTAAAGATATAGGCGCACCAAGACCTGCTTCGCAACAAGCACCCGAATCAGCACAATAGAAAACGGCCTTCAAAGAAGGCCGTTTTTCGTGAGCATTGAAACACCGCGTTATGGCATCTCTGGCAATTCCTGCGGCCGCAGGTCGAATACCAGCACTTCGGCATCGACACCGTTGCTCAAAGTCAGCAACTGTTCCTCGCGAATCCGCACGCCGTCACCTTCGCGCAGTGACTGGCCGTTGAGTTCAACGCTGCCACGTGCGACATGCACATAGGCATAGCGGTTGGCCGCCAGTTCCAGCGTGGCGCTTTCCTTGCCGTCGAACAGCCCGGCGAAGACCCGTGCATCCTGACGCACCTTGAGCGAACCGTGCTTGCCGTCCGGCGAAATGATCAACTGGAGGCGACCGCGTTTTTTCTCGGCGCTGAAATGCTCCTGTTGGTAGCGCGGTTTGGCGCCGGCAACCTCCGGCACAATCCAGATCTGCAGGAAGTGCACCGGTTTGCTCGCCGAATGGTTGAACTCACTGTGCGCCACGCCGCTGCCAGCGCTCATCAATTGCACGTCACCCGGGCGGATGACCGAGCCGGTACCCAGCGTGTCCTTGTGTTCCAGCGCACCTTCCAGCACGTAGGAAAAGATCTCCATGTCGCGATGCGGGTGCTGGCCGAAGCCTTTACCGGCGGCAACGCGGTCGTCGTTAATCACCAGAAGGTCGGAAAAACCCTGTTCACGTGGGTCACGATAGCTGGCGAAGGAAAATGTGTGAAAGGACTTCAACCAGCCATGATTGGCGAGGCCACGATCGGAGGCTTTGCGAAGGGTCAGCATGATGAAATCTCCTTGCAGGACGTGAATTCGTCCGAGTGAGGAGAAGGTTACTGGTTACTGTTCGGCGCAATAAGTAGATGAAAATTGAAAGACTGTCCTGATCAGGTTGACAGTTGTGCGATGCTGTTCACACAAACTTTTATGCCCGGAGTGCCGCACTTGGCCATAATGTCTGGCCTGTCTCATGTCTCCCTGATTTAAGTGATGTCTGCCCATGAAAACCGTGGCAATGGTGCTGTTCCCCGACTTTCTCCTGCTCGATATGGCCGGGCCATTGGAGGTTTTTTCGGTTGCCAACCGCTACCTGAAAGCCGAAGCGCATTATCAATTGGTCACGCTTGGCACCGAGCGTGGCCCACTTCGGGCATCCAATGGCGTGTTGGTGCATGCCGATGCGACCATTGACGACAACACCGAACATTATGATCTGCTGTTGGTGCCGGGCGGTCCGGGTGCCTACAACCAACAATTTCCGTCGTTGTTCGCCTGGCTCAAAGGTGCTGTTCAGCGCGTCGAACATTACGGTTCGATCTGCACCGGCGCCTTCGTGCTCGGGCATGCCGGGTTGCTGGATGGCTACCGGGTGACCACCCACTGGAACTACACCGAACGTCTGATCAAGGGGTTCCCGAAGGCCCATGTCACCACGGATCAGATCTATGTCGAAGATCGCAATCTGATCACCTCGGGCGGTGTCACGGCCGGAATCGATATGGCGCTCGCTGTCATCGCCCGCGATCACGGGAAGAAACTCGCCCAGGATGTCGCCAAAGTCCTGCTGGTGGTGATGAAACGGCAGGGCGGGCAGGCCCAGTTCAGTCCGCTGATGGCCGCTGTGGCACCGCAGGAAACGCCGATCACCCGCGCGCAAAGCTACGTGCTGGAGCACCTCGACGAAGCGTTCACGGTCGAACGCATGGCCGCCATTGCCAACATGAGTGCGCGGCACTTTGCACGCGTGTTCACCCGCGAAATCAATATGACGCCGATGGAGTTTCTGCAAAGTGCGCGCATCGACTGCGCGCGAAATCTGCTCGAAACCAGCGATCTGCCGCTTAAAACCGTGGCTTACAAAAGTGGTTTCGGCAGTGTGCGGCACATGCGTTCATTGTTCGCTGAAAAGCTCGGCCTGACCCCTGCGCAGTACCGCGAACAGTTCAGCTAGAGCGCTTGTGTCCGTCTGGCGCACCCGGATGTCCGTGCTGCGCCTCGTCTAGCGGTTGTCGCGTCATCTGAGGCTGCCAAGATAGTTGGCATGGATAGCCTCAATGATTTGAACACGGCGTCGGTGCTGCGTTTCGGCCCTTACGCGTTCCACCTGCGGCAACGGCTGATACTCGATGGAGATCGGCCCTTGCGTATGGGCGGGCGCGCTCTGGACATTCTGCAAGTGCTGGTCGAGCGTGCCGGTCGAGTGGTCAGGAAGGAGCAATTGATTGCTCTGGTATGGCCGACGTCGGTGGTCGAGGAGATCAACCTGCGCGTGCACATCGCTGCGCTCCGGCGGGCCTTGGGTGACGGCGAAAACGGTCAGCGCTACATCGTCAACGTGCCGCAATGTGGATACAGCTTTATTGCCCCGGTGCGTTGCGACAGCGCCGCGCAAGTGGTCTTCGAGGGTCTGCAAACGCCCCAGCATAATTTGCCTGCGCGACTGACCCCGGTTGCCGGACGCGACTCATTGGTCGGTGGGCTGGTGCGGAAAATGCCGCTGTATCGGCTGATGACCGTGACGGGAGCGCCTGGCGTCGGTAAGTCAACGGTGGCGCTGCGGGTTGCGGAACTGCTGTTGCAGTACTACAGGGACGGCGTGTGGCAGATCGATCTGAGCTTGATCGATGGCGAGACGTCGCTGCTCGATCATGTGCTGCGCACCCTGGACAGCGATTTGACCGGGCTCTCGACTCGCCATGCCTTGTTGCTGCTGGATAACTGTGACCAGCGCCGCGACGCTTGCAGAGCAGCGGTTGAAACGTTGCTTGAAGTGGCGCCTCGGCTGTCGATTCTCGCCTCCAGCCGTGAAGCCTTGCAGGTCAGTCTGGAAACCCAGCAGTGTGTGCCACCGCTGGCCATCCCGAAACGCTCGGCGGCTGATTGCATCACTGAAGCCATGGGCCATTCTGCGGTGCAGTTGTTTGTCAGCCGGGCTCGGGCGCGACAGCATGATTTCAGCCTGCGCGAGCAGGACGTCAAAGTCGTGGTCGAGATCTGTCGGCAACTCGACGGTTTGCCGCTGGCAATCGAATTGGCTGCGGCGCAGATCGATGCACTGGCGTTGGTCGGCTTGCAGGCGCAAATGGCCAACGGTCTGCAAGTGCTCAGCCATGGGCGGCGCACGGCTGTGCCACGGCACCAATCCATGCAGGCGGCGCTCGACTGGAGCTATCAGCGCTTGAGTGAGCAGGAACAACGTGTGCTACAACGCTTATCGGTGTTCAAACTGGCGTTTACGCTGGAGGCGGCGCTGGCGGTGATCAGTTGCCCGCAACTGGCTCCGCAGAGGCTTGCCGCGATCATCGACGGCCTGGCGCAAAAGTCATTGTTGACGGTGGAGCGGGGCGGCACTTCAGGCCGGTACCGGATGTTCAATACCATCCGATGCTATGCCCGCGAGCAACTTGAGCGCAGCGGTGAAGGAATTGATCTTGAACGCCGGCATGCACGTTACATCAAGCGGATTCGTCTGGCCTCAGGAGTGCACGCACTCGCGTAATTCGTCGATCAGCAAGTGCACCTTGCGCAGATCCGGGGTCGCGTAGCCCTCAGTGAAGCGTTGATAGATCGGAGTGAGCAAATCCAGCGCCTCGCGACAGCGCATTTGGCGCTGCCAGAGTTGCGCCAATGAAGTAGCGCTGCGCAGTTCCCAGGCTAGCGCGCCTTGGGTGCGAGCGATGGTCAGAGATTGTTGCAGGAGTGCTTCGGCTTCCTGAATGGCCCCTTCGCGAGCAGGCTCGCTCCCACATGGGGTCTGACTACACCCAAAATCCCTGTGGGAGCGAGCCTGCTCGCGAAGAGGACCACCCAGACAAACCATCTCTCCATTCAATAAGGCATCCGCCCGCACCCGTAGAATCTCCGCCGTGCTCCACCCCGCATCACCACTCAACGCCCGCTCAACCAGCGCGTCATCCACAAAACGGCCATCCAGCGTGACCATGATTTCCCGAATCAGCCCGCTACTGTCCTTCGGCACTGGCGTGATGTTGGGCGCATTGAGCACCTGCGCGTAGTGCCGCGCCCACGTGTTGAACAGCAGCACCGAATGTTTCTGCGACTGCTCGAGCAGTAACTGCAACAGCGCCCGGGCGTTTTGCTCATCGCCGTTGTAATGGGCGATCAGGCAACTCGCCAGCGCGAGGGTGTAGCAAATCGAGGTGCCATGGTCGATCTGTACGGCAATGTTCAGGGCCTGCCGCGCCGTGCGCCAGGCTTGTTCCGGCAGACCTTGCATCCATAAGACCCGCGCCAGCACCGTCAGCGACGCGACGCTCTGGTCGTATTGCACGCCAAAGCCATGAGTGAAGCGGTTGACATGGCCGCTGTGCGCCATGCGCTGGAGTACCTGTTCGGCGTGAATGCGCGCCTGCAATTGATCGCCGGCATAATGCAGGGCCAAAACGCGCAAGCGGTGGGTACTCAGTGACAACAGCGGGTCGCCGTGCAGGCCGAGGCGGTCGAAGTGCTCGCTCTGTGCCAGCGCCATGCGGTAGTGCCCGCAACTGAGGTTGACCGCCATGTGCCCGGACACCGCGCGCAACTGCCCGGCAACATCATCGTTTTCGTGCGCCAACCGGCGGGCATCGACGAAGGCTTCGATGGTTTCTGCAGTGCCGCCCCATGTGTGGTAGCAGGCGCTGCCAAGAGCCAGTTTCAGCGCAACTTTCAGACGCAGGCAAGGTTCGCCGAGTTCATCAAGCAGGCTCAGCGCCCGCCGTACATAGCTGCCGTATTCCTTGAGCAGCGACAACTCTTGCCACAAGGGCGCCGACGCCGCTGTCAGGCGAATCCCCAAACCTGCGGGGCCGACGCCGTTCAGGCTCCAGTCCAGTGCCGCGCGCAGATCTTCCAGGCCTCGGGCATAGCGCTCGATCCACAACGCCGTCGGCGTATTTTCCCAATCGTTTTGCCCCTGTTGCATCAACGCCAGACAGCGTTCGGCATGGCGTTCGCGGGTTTCCTCGCATTCGGCGGCGTGATCGAGTTTTTCCAGGGCGTAGCGGCGGGTCGTGTCGAGCAGGCGATAAAACACCTGTTCGTCACCGACCTCGACGCTGAGCAGGGATTTCGCCACCAGTTGGCTGATCGATACAAATACCATGCTGGGGTCGATATGTTGGCCGACGATAACGGCCGCCGCGGACTCCAAGGTGAAACCCCCTCGAAACACGCCCAAACGGCGCAGGCAGGTTTGTTCGCAACGGTCGAGCAGATTGAAACTCCAGTCCAGCGTGGCGCGCAGGGTGAGATGGCGCTCAAGACTGTTTTGATTGCCCGCTGCCAGCGGCGGCAAGCGGCCCTGTAACTGACTCAACAGACCGTCCAGACCCAGTTCGGCGACCTGCGCTGCGGCCAGTTCCAGCGCCAGTGGAATACCGTCGAGTCGGTGGCAGATCTCGATCGCTTGCGGCAACTGTGCATCGCTCAGTTCGAAGCTTTCCTGCGCGGCCGTCGCTCGTTCGACGAACAACTGCAGCGCCGAGAAATTCAGCGTTTGCTCACGATCCAGCGTCGCTGTCATCGGCGGGTATTCGAGGGAGTCCAGACGCTGCACGTATTCGCCTTCGGCCCGCAGACTTTCGCGGCTGGTGGCGAGGATATGCACGTGCGGCGCCCCGCGCAGAATGCGTTCACTGAGCGCCGCAACGGCATCAATCAAATGCTCGCAGTTGTCGAGCAGCAACAGCATCCGCCGCTGTTGCAGGCCTTTGACCAGTGCTGTCTGCGGGTCGCCTTCGAGAAGCGCCAGATCAAGCAGGGCGGCCAGGTGTGAACAGATCAGTTGGGGATCGCTCAGAGGTGCCAGATCCACGAGACGAATGCCATCGCGATAGTGCCCGATCAACTGCTCGGCCACGCGCAGGGCCACGGTGGTCTTGCCGATCCCGCCAGGGCCGACCAGGGTGATGCAGCGTCGGCGCGGCAACTGCCTCATCAAGCTGTCGACCAGCGGTTGGCGGCCGATCATCCGCGTGCGCCGCAAGGGCAGATTGTGCCGACCGCCAGCATCGCCCACAGGACGCTCCTCCATGGATTGCAGTAAAACCGGTGCGACAAAACTATAACCGCGTTGCGCCACGGTGATGATGTAGCGCTGGCCGGCCTGACCGTCACCGAGCGCCTTGCGCAGCGCCGCCATGTGCACCCGCAGGTTAATGTCTTCGACCACGCTGTCCGGCCAGACCCCGGCCATCAATTGCTGCTTGCTCACCACTTCGCCGGCATGGGCCAGCAGAATCAGGAGGATGTCCATCGCCCGTCGACCGAGGCGCAACGGCTGCTCGCCTTCGAGCACCCGCCGTTGTCCGGGATGTATCCGATAGGGGCCAAAACCGAGGGCCTGATTCGGGGAAAGACTCAACAGCTCACTCCTGCGGTGCTGCGGCGGACAGGGCGGAGTAGTGCCGGGCGCGTGCGCAGGCCTTCTATTCCGGGGTGTCCCGGCATAATCCTCAGGTTTTAGCTTCAGTGCAACGGGCGTCGCGATCAAAACGCGGCGGGCTGTGAAGGGTGGGCTTTGGGTTCTCTCGTGATCTGGCAGCGCCAGGCAAACGGATTGATGCCTTCGCTGCGGGTAAACATATGGCAGAAGTGCGCCTGATCGCAGAACCCGCACTCCAGGCTGATTTGCGTCAGGCTCAGGTCGGTGTGGCGGATCAGCAGCTTGGCCCGCGCGAGGCGCTGGGTGCGAATCCAGTCCTGCGGCGACAGCCCTGTGCTGCATTTGAAGGCACGGGAAAAATGGCTGCGCGACAGCGAACAGGCGCGGGCCAGTTCGGTGACCTCAAGGCTTTCGCCCAGACGTTCGAGGATCAGTTGTTTGACCTGTCGTTCGCGCTGCGGACTGAGCCCGCCGATCCCGGTCTTGCGTGGTTCGTTGGCAGGGGCGAGGGCGACGCTGTGCTGTAAATGAGCCATGGCCAAAGTCCGTGTCGATGGGGAATGCACGGTCGGCGCATCCCCTCAGGTCAAAAAAGCAACGCTGCGCAGAGGGATTCATTGTTGGGCGAGGGCGGGGGACTGACGAGTTAATCGTTGTTAATTTCGCTGCGAAACGGCGCTAAAAGTCTCGTTGATCGCGTAAAGTGCGTAGCACTTGCGTCTGGCTGGCTATAAGGAACCCGTGCCCATGAACCGTAACGACCTGCGTCGCGTTGACATGAACCTGCTGGTGATTTTCGAAGCGCTGATGTTCGAAAAGAACCTGACCCGCGTCGCCGAAAAACTGTTCATGGGCCAGCCGGCCGTCAGCGCTGCGTTGGGGCGTTTGCGCGATCTGTTCGACGATCCATTACTGCTGCGCAACGGTCGCGGCATGGAGCCGACCGCGCGAGCGCTGGCAATTCTCAAGGAGCTGCAACCGGCGATGGACGTCATCTCCGGCGCGGTCAGCCGGGCCAAGGAGTTCGAACCGGCGAGCAGTTGCGACGTGTTCCGCATCGGTTTGTCGGACGATGCCGAGTTTGGCCTGTTTCCGCCGTTGCTGCGCCAGCTTCAGCAAGAGGCGCCGGGGATTGTCGTGGTGGTGCGCCGCGCCAATTACCTGCTGATGCCGGCACTGTTGGCCTCTGGAGAAATCTCCGTCGGCGTCAGTTACACCACTGAGTTGCCGGCCAACGCCAAGCGCAAAAAACTGCGCGACATTCCCTGCAAGGTCCTGCGCGGCGACGACCGTCCGGGGCCGCTGACCCTCGACGAATACTGCGAGCGCCCGCATGCGATGGTGTCGTTCTCCGGCGACTTGAGCGGCAACATCGACATGGACCTGGCCAAGGTCGGACGCAGCCGCCGGGTCGTCCTCGGCGTGCCGCAATTCAGCGGCTTGCGCGCCTTGCTGGCCGGCACCGAAATGATCGCCACCGTGCCCGATTACGCCGCCTGCGCGCTGGTGGAAGGGTGTGCGTTGCGCGCCGAAGATCCACCGTTGCCGATTGATGCGGCGCAATTGTCGATGGCCTGGAGCGGGGTGCATGACAACGATCCGGCGGAGAAATGGTTGCGCTCACGAATCAGCCAGTTCATGGCGGCGCCGCTGGATATTCCCCTGACGTGAGTGTCCATTCGTCTGAAACAGGGCTTGACCTGTTAGTTCTGACAGTGGCGCATCACCGTGTTCCGATGTCTGATTGGCCGATGTCGAAAGGTAGCCAAAAAGGACGTGAACATGGACACGCTGACACCCGCGCTGGACAGCAGCAGTCTTCCGCCGCTCTCAATCATAGAAAGTCGCCCTGACGGTTTGTTGGACCCGGAAGCCGCTCGGTACAACCTGACGGTAAAAATCGACTTCGATTGGCAGGCAGGAGACAGTCTCACGATCACGTGGGCGGGTACGCCAGGACCTGGGTCCTACACTTCACCGCGTATTCCGATCGGCGGATTTTCCCGACCTTTCCAGACCCATATTGATAACCTCTTGGTGGTTTTCAACTTCGAGCGAACCGTCATCGTCACTTACACGGTTTATCGTGGCTCAGAACCGCCTGTTACTTCACAGCCTTTGCCGCTTTACATAACACGCATCAATCAGTTGAATCTGCCTCGGCCATTTATCCGACAGGCCGACAACGACGGTCAGGGAAGTGAGCTGAATGTCAGCAGCCTGTCTGAGTTCACCTTGCGTATAAATGCGTGGCTACTGGGCAGGCGCGGCAATCCCTTCTGGCTAAAGCTCAAAGGCACAAATGCCGATGGCAGTGATTTCGAGGCGACGTACTGGCAAGCGCCGGACAATGTGGTCGATGACGAATTCAACCGCTTCGGTTTCTTCGAGCAGAACTTCCCCGCTGCACCACTGCAACGTCTGCAGAATCGCAGCGTGCTGTCGCTGAGCTTCATGGCCGGGCTGCAAGGCAGTCAGGATCCGCTCCTCTCACAGCCATTTGCACATCGAAACTACATCGTACTGACAGGAGCCCCCAGCGGGCCGAGGATATCGTCAGTCACCGATCCTGATGGAGGCGAGATACTCAATGGCGCGGACACCCGATACTCCACTGTCACGCTGAGCGGCAGCGCTAGCGACACAGTGGCTGTGTTCGATGGCGCGACCAGGCTCGACACGGCCGATGTTGTTGATGGTAACTGGCAGTACGTTGCGACTGACCTGACACCAGGATCGCATGAATTTACGGTGAGGTTGGCCGATGGTAGCGGGAGCGTCTCAAATCCATGGCGAATCAACGTCTTGATGCAAAGCTCGGTGCTGACCATTGTCGAGGCCCCCGGTAACATCAACCTTGATCCGCTGAGAGCAATAACGACCCTGACTGCGTTGTTGTATCTCGACCTGCAACCCACCGATATGGTTTCAGTGACGGTGACAGCCGCTGACGGCACTCTTCCTGCAGGTTCACATACAACTACGCCGGTTGAGGCCGGTACCACAAGGCCGATAAGGATTCCTTTGCCCCCACGGCTGGTGGCATTCAGCATTGGAAAAATAATGCAGGTGAGTTTTACCTATACCCGAGGTGCTTCTGCTCAGGTGACCTCAGAACCTTTGCGCCTCAACGTGTTGCCGATTTCGAGGGATCGACTCCTGGCCCCCGTGATCACTCAGGCCAACGGCACGGATATTCTCGATCTGAAAGATGTCCAGTCCGGCGGGAGGATGTTGTTTGGTCTTTGGCCGCATATTTCTGTGAATCAACCGGTCTGGCTCAGATTTGAAGGGCAAAGCGATTTGGGACAGCACGATCTCCAGATGTGGATCGGCACCAGTCACGCGGTGCATCGAAGTTGGATTACGAACAGTGCTTACAGCCCCAGTGTTTCTGCCAATTACCTGAGGTTGCTGATTGATGGCAGCAGGCTGTTCATTTATTTCAGTGTCAATCTGGACAAGGTGGCGAACCCGGATACCGCGACGGATTTTCAGACACGTGAATACACTATTCGCGCGGTGCCTTGAACTCGTGTAACCGCCATCGCAACTGAGCACATCCGTGCAATTTCCCCCCACCCATCATTGGCATGATTCAGGCCAATGACATTACAAGGGTGGGGTCATGAACGCTTGGCAACGAGAAGAACGGTCGCGCGACATCGGTTTGCTGTTCCTGCGGGTCAGCGGCGGGTTGTTTTTGCTCTGGGTCCACGGCTTGCCCAAGCTGCTGGATTTCACCGCGCAACTGCAACTGATCGAAGACCCGTTCCACCTCGGATCTCACCTCACGTTGATCCTGGCGATCTTCGCTGAAGTCCTCTGTCCGCTACTGATCGTCGCCGGGTTACTGGCGCGATTGGCCTGCGTGCCTATTCTCTTTGTGCTGCTGGTGGCGCTGCTGGTCGTGCATCCGCAATGGAGTGTGGCCGAGGGGCAGTTCGGCTGGTTGCTGTTGATCGTGTTTACCACTGTGTTGATCGCCGGGCCGGGACGGTTGGTGATTCCTGTTCGTTTGCCCGGAGTGTTGCGTTATGCCTGAAGTCCTCAATCCACAGTCACCGGGGGCCGATGAGACGGTCACATTGATCATCAAACACCGGGTCAAGGCCGGTTTCGAGTCAGCGTATGAGGCCTGGCTGCGCAATATCGTCCGCGTGGCGGGGCAGCGTGAGGGGCATTTGGGTGTTGACGTGGTGCGCGGCAAGCGCGGCCGTCTCGATTTCTACACTTGCGTGCTGCGCTTCAGCACCACCGAAGCGATGCAAGGCTGGCTGGAGTCGCCGCAGCGTCAGGCACTGGTCGCCGAAGCCGCGCCAATGCTGGCTGATGGCGATCAGACCGAAGTCGCGCCGATCAAGGAATTCTGGTTTACGCCACTGGCCGACGCTGCTTCGCCGCCACCGCGCTGGAAGCAAGCCGTGGTCACGCTGCTGGTGATTCTGCCGCACACCTTGCTCGTGCCGTTGATCTGGGGGCCGCTGCTGGCGTTGCATCCGCTTCTTTCCAACTACGTAGTCGCCACGTTCCTGATCACCCTGACCATCGTCCTGTCGGTGGTGTACGTGGTGATGCCGCCGGTTACCCGTTTGTTTACGCCGTGGCTCGAAGCCAGCCAGGCCCATGAACACCTCGATTCCCAAGAAACCTCGCCACGCTGAGCGCGCGGGGTTCGCTCCTTTTCACTTTGCTTGAGGAACTGCGATGAGCGCCGATCTGATTCTGTTCAATGGTCAATTTCACACCGTTGACCGCACCAAACCGCTGGCCAGTGCCGTGGCAATCACCGATGGCCGCTTCGTGGTTGTTGGCAACGACAATCAAGCGATGGCCCTGCGCGGGCCGAACACGCAAGTGGTCGATATGCATGGCCGCTGCGTCATTCCGGGCCTCAACGACTCGCACTTGCACTTGATCCGTGGCGGTTTGAACTACAACCTCGAACTGCGCTGGGAAGGCGTACCGTCGCTGGCCGATGCGCTGCGCATGCTCAAGGATCAGGCCGATCGCACACCGACTCCGCAATGGGTGCGCGTGGTCGGTGGCTGGAACGAATTCCAGTTCGCCGAAAAACGCATGCCGACCCTCGAAGAGATCAACCAGGCCGCGCCGGACACCCCGGTGTTTATCCTGCACCTGTATGACCGCGCGCTGCTCAACCGCGCCGCGCTGCGCGTGGCCGGTTACACCCGTGACACGCCGAACCCGCCGGGTGGCGAGATCGTCCGTGACAGCAATGGCAACCCGACTGGCATGCTGGTCGCGCGGCCGAACGCGATGATCCTCTACTCGACGCTGGCCAAGGGGCCGAAGCTGCCGCTGGAATATCAGGTCAACTCGACTCGCCAGTTCATGCGCGAACTCAATCGTCTCGGCCTGACCAGCGCGATCGATGCCGGCGGTGGTTTCCAGAACTACCCGGACGATTATCAGGTGATCGAGCAACTGGCCAAAGACGACCAGTTGACCGTGCGCATCGCCTACAACCTGTTCACCCAGAAACCGAAAGAAGAGCTGAGCGATTTCCAGAACTGGACCGGCAGCGTCAAGTTGCACCAGGGCGACGACTTCCTGCGCCACAACGGCGCCGGCGAGATGCTGGTGTTCTCCGCAGCGGACTTCGAAGACTTCCTCGAACCGCGCCCCGATCTGCCGCAAACCATGGAAGAAGAGCTGGAGCCGGTGGTGCGCCACTTGGTCGAGCAGCGCTGGCCGTTCCGTTTGCACGCGACCTACAACGAATCGATCAGCCGCATGCTCGACGTGTTCGAGAAGGTCAACCGTGACATTCCGTTCAACGGTTTGCCATGGTTCTTCGACCACGCCGAAACCATCACCCCGCAGAACATCGAGCGGGTGAAAGCGTTGGGCGGCGGCATTGCGATCCAGGATCGCATGGCGTTCCAGGGCGAGTACTTTGTCGACCGCTACGGCAAGCAAGCCGCCGAAGCGACTCCGCCGATCAAGCGCATGCTCGCCGAAGGTGTGCCGGTCGGTGCGGGCACCGATGCAACGCGGGTGTCGAGCTACAACCCGTGGACCTCGCTGTACTGGATGGTCAGCGGTCGCACCGTGGGTGGTCTGGCCTTGTACGAAGAAGGTCTGCCGCGCACCACGGCGCTGGAACTGTTCACCCACGGCAGCGCCTGGTTCTCCTCGGAGCAGGGCAAGAAAGGCCAGATCAAGGTCGGGCAACTGGCGGATCTGGCGGCGCTGAGCGCGGACTTCTTCCATGTCGAGGAAGAGGCGATCAAGTGGATCGAGTCGGTAATGACCGTGGTTGGCGGCAAAATTGTCTACGCCGCCGGCGACTTTGAAGACCTCGGCCCACGCTCGATTCCGGTGCTGCCGGACTGGTCACCGGTGGTGAAAGTCCCAGGCCACTGGCGGCCGAATTCGCCATTGCAGGCGCAGGTCCACCAGTGCAGCGGCCCGTGCGCGGTGCATACCCACAGCCATGAAAAGGCGCGGATGTCGAACGCGCCGGTCAGCGACTTCGCCGGTTTCTGGGGTGCGTTCGGCTGTTCCTGCTTCGCTTTCTGATTTCCCCTGAAGCGCCGGCCATCCGGTCGGCGCTCAACGCTTCATCCATCCGTCCATCAGGAGTTTTCCCATGAGCGTTCCTTACACACGTCTGAACAAAGATGATGCGGTTGTACTGCTGGTCGATCACCAGACCGGCCTGATCTCGCTGGTACAGGATTTCACCCCGAACGAATTCAAGAACAACGTGCTGGCGCTGGGCGACATCGCCAAATTCTTCAAGCTGCCAACCATCCTGACCACCAGTTTTGACGCAGGCCCCAACGGCCCGATCGTGCCTGAGTTGCGTGAGCAGTTCCCGGACGCGCCGTTCATTCAGCGCCCGGGCCAGATCAATGCCTGGGACAACGAAGACTTCGTCAAGGCAATCAAGGCCACCGGTCGCAAGCAACTGATCATCGCCGGTGTGGTGACGGACGTTTGCGTAGCGTTCCCGACGCTGTCGGCGATTGCTGAAGGCTACGAAGTGTTTGTCGTGACCGACTCGTCCGGCACCTTCAACACCACTGTGCAACAAGCGGCGTGGGCGCGGATGTCGGCAGCGGGTGCTCATCTGTTGAACTGGTTCTCGGTGGCGTGCGAGCTGCAGGGTGACTGGCGCAACGACATGGAAGGCCTGGCGCATCTGCTGTCGGAGCGTCTGCCTAACTACCGCAATTTGATCAACAGCTATACCAAGTTCACTGCCAAGTAATCGGCTGATCCTGAAAAGCCCCTCACCCTAACCCTCTCCCGGAGGGAGAGGGGACTGACCGATGGGCTCTTTCGAGGTACGCCGACCTGCAATACCGAGCCGAACTCAGGTCTGAATTGCATGCAGTCTGCTCCCTTTCCCTTTGATGTCTTGGGGAGAGGGCACTGACCGAGGTGTTTTCTAGATACGCCGACCTGAAACTTCGAGCCGAACTTCAGTTTTGAACCGCATGAAGATCGGCTCCCTTCCCCCTCGCCCCCCTGGGGGAGAGGGCTGGGGTGAGGGGGAGGCTTTTGATCTTGATCCTGCCGCTTCAACGCTTCTGCAACCAACCCAAAAACCCACCTTTCCTCACCACCACCGGCTTGGCCATCAACGCGAGGCGACTGTTCTGCTGACGCACCGCCTGCAACTTGTTCAACGCCCGACCGACCTCCGTGCGCTGCGCCATGCACTCGCGGGTCAGATTCTTGTCGAGTCGATAAATGATGCTCGACGTCAGTGCCGTGAACGTCGCCTGCGACGGTGTATCGGCCAGAATGCTCTGTTCACCCATGACCTCACTCGGTCCCATTCGCCCGGCCTCGACCTTGCTGTCACCGTCAGGCACAGTCGCACTGACGACGCCGGTAGCAATCACAAACAGACTGTCCGGCACTTCGTCCAGATCCAGCACCACCTGGCCCGCCGCGTACTGCTGCGCAACCATCGATTCGGCGAGGCGATCACGCTCCTCACTGCTCAGCGAGCGGAAGACTTTCACTTCATCGAGCAATGCGCGGGCGCGGGTCGACGGCTCGATCACGCCGTCGGGATGGCGCGAAATGCCTGCTGCTTCAAGATGCCGGTGGGCGAGGTCGAACAGTTGATTGCGCACTTCGCTTTTTTTGCCGAGCTCGGCGATGAAACCGCTGGCGACGTACTCCGACATGGTTTCGCCGGCCTCTTTCAGCACGGCTTTTGGCGCTGGCGTCAGCAACAGCGAACTGCTGCCCTGCAAGGTGCGATCAAGCGCATCGAGTACCCGACGTGGGCGGATGTGATTCGGCACTTTGATGCTGATCGACACGCCATGCATGTTGTTCGGACGGCTGAGGTTGACGATCTTCGCCTTGGCCGCGACCGAGTTCGGCACTACCGCCATGGTCCCGGCGCTGGTCAGCAGGTGCGTAGCGCGCCAGTCGATGTCGAAGACCTTGCCTTCGACGCCGTCGATCACCACGAAATCATCCACCTGATACGGCTTGGTGGTGTTGAGCACGATCCCGGAAAACACGTCAGCCAGGGTGCTTTGCAGCGCCAGACCGACAACGATGGCGACCACGCCGGAGGTCGCCAGCAAACCTTTCACCGGCAGCTCCAGCACGTAACCGGCAGCGGCGACCGTTGCGACCAGAAACACCAGGGCGCCGATCACGTCCTGCAGCAAACGACCGCTGTGGCCGATGCGACGCATCAGCGCCAGGCCGATAACTTCGGTCAGCACCCGCGCGGCGTACAGCCACCAGAGAATGCCCAGCGCCGTCGCACCCAATTGCGCCACCCGGTCATCGACAAACTGTGGTGCCTGCAACGGACTGACGCCGGCGTTGATCACCAGCGCCGTGAACGCGAGAAACAGCACCAGCCGCACACCGACTCTCGGGGCGCGATGGGTGAAGGGCGAGAAGTGCCAGAGCACAGCGTCGAGCAGCAGCAGGGCAGCGCTCCAGGACAGCAGGTGAGTGTAGAAAAGGGTCATGACCGAAGCTCCGCAATGTCTGCCAATAAAAAGATCGCAGCCTGCGGCAGCTCCTACAGAAAATTGCATTCCCAAGTAGGAGCTGCCGAAGGCTGCGATCTTTTGCCGTTATGGATTCAGATGGGTTTTCAACTCAGCCGCCGCCTGACGCACCGCTGCTTTCACCTCAGGAATCTGGCTCAACGGATTGAGCAGGCCAAAGTCATGAATCATCCCGTTGTAACGCACCGAGGTCACCGCCACGCCGGCTGCATCGAGGTGCCGTGCATAGCCTTCGCCTTCATCCCGCAGCACGTCGAATTCGGCGGTCTGCACCAATGCGGCAGGCAAGCCCTTGAGCTGTTCGGCGCTGGCGTTGAGCGGCGAGGCGTGGATCTGCGCACGTTCGGCCGGGTTGGTGGTGTAGTTGTCCCAGAACCACTGCATCATGCCTTTGGTGAGGAAGTGGCCCTCGGCGAATTGCTGGTACGAACCGTCGTCGAACTGCGCGTTGGTCACCGGCCACATCAGCAGTTGGAAGCGCAGCGCCGGGGCTTTCTGTTCCTTGGCCATCAACGCCACGACTGCCGCCATGTTGCCGCCGACGCTGTTGCCGGCCACTGCCAGGCGCTTACCGTCGACACCAATGTCTTTGCCGTGCTCAGCCACCCATTTGGTCGCGGCGTAGGCCTGGTTGATCGCGGTCGGGTACTGCGCTTCCGGCGACGGCGTGTAATCGACGTACACCGCTACGGCGCCAGAGCCCACCACCAAGTCACGAATCAAGCGCTGGTGCGTTGGGTAATCACCGAGCACCCAGCCGCCACCGTGGAAGAACATGAACACCGGCAACTCGCCTTTGACCTTGGCCGGCCGCACGACTTTCAGGTTGATCGTCTGGCCGTCGACCTTGATCGCTTTGTCGCTGACTTCAACTCCGGACAAGTCCACTTTCACCGAAGCCTGCGCACCGGTCAGCACCGCACGGGCGTCTTTCGGGCTCAGTTGCTCCAGCGGTTTGCCACCGCCGGTGGCGAGGGCGTTGAGGAAGGCTTGGGTGTTGTGTTCGACACCGCTGCTTTCAGCGGCGAAAGCGTTGCCGATGGACAGGGCGAGGAGGGAAGCGGTCAGGGTTTTCTTGATGTTCATGTTCAATTCCATTTTTGAGTTTGTTGAGTTTGTTGAGTTTGTGGGGGGGTGGTTTCAACACCGTGGACACAGATTAATAGGGTGCCGAGAAGTGAAAAAGCGGCTATAAAGCGTTTAACTGTCCACCAGAGAGTGACAATGAACCCGTTCGAAGACATGCGTATTTTTTGCCAGGTCATGGACTCCGGCAGCTTCACCGCCGCGGCTGATCAATTGGGGTTGTCCAAGCAGTTCGTCAGCCGACGCTTGATGCAGTTGGAGGAGCGTCTCGGCGTGCGGTTGTTGAACCGCTCGACGCGGCGCCTGGACGTCACGCCGCTGGGGCAGAGTTATTACGAATCCGCCTTGCGCTTGTTGGGTGAAGTCGAGCAAGTGGAGCAGGGCATCGCCGGGCAGACTGCCGAGCCACGAGGGACGATTCGCGTGAGTGCGCCGCTGTCGTTTGCCGTGGCGCATCTGGGGTGTCTGCTGCCGCTGTTCTTGCAGCGCTATCGCGAAGTCACGGTTGAGGTTGATCTGAGTGATCGGCCGGTGGATTTGCTCGGTGAGGGCTACGATCTGGCACTGCGCATTGGCGTGCTGGAAGACTCGACGCTGATTGCCCGGCGCATTGCATCCATCGAACGGGTGTATTGCGCCAGCCCGGCGTACCTCGCCGAGCGCGGCACGCCACTCAAGCCTGAAGATCTGCATAGCCATGACTGTTTGCCGTACGGGCATAGTCGTTCGGTGCAGTGGCGCTTCAACGCGGAGCAGGGCAAGCCTGTGTTGGTCAATGTCACCGGGCGCATGCGCGTGAACAACGGCGAGTTGCTCAGGGACGCGGCAGTGCAGGGGATGGGCATTACCTATTTGCCGACGTTCATCGTTGGCGCGGCATTGAAGGATGGCCGGTTGGTGCCGGTGCTAGATGATCTGCGGCCGGAGCCGTTGACGCTTTCAGCCGTTTACCCGCAACATCGCCAGGCCTCGAGACCGGTGCAGGCGCTGGTTGAGTTTTTGCGAGAGCGCCTGAACCAGAGCCACGTCGCTCTCTGAGCCTTACGCAGATCAAAACTGTAGGAGTGAGCCTGCTCGCGAAAGCGTTCTGTCTGTCACAGCTTCAGTGTCTGAATGACCGCTATCGCGAGCAGGCTCACTCCTACAATTGATGGTGGTTGTCTGCGTAATCTGCGTACGCCACAAAACTCTTGTGGTGCTTCTAAAAATCAGTTGGCGCGCTTGTCATCGCCCGGCTCTCCGCCGACATGTACGCCACGATCATCGCCGACTTCGCCCGCGCGGTGGACCCCGTGGTCATCATCGACTTCACCAGCGCGGTGGACGCCATGGTCATCTCCCGCTTCAGCATGGGTGCCGTTGCGACCGGATGAGGCGCTGTCACGCGAGTGTCCCGAGCCGTGGTCGCTGCCGCTGTGGCCACTGTTGCTGCCACCGCCTCCGCCACTGCCGCTGTTGCCTCCGCCGCCGTGACTGCCGCCGCCGCTTCCGCTTCCACCACCACTACCGCCGCCACCTCCACCACCGCTCCCCCCATCCTTGGCATAAGCACTGGACACCCCGGACAAGCTATCTGGAACGAGTACCGCAGACGCCGACAGAACTGCGCCGATGGCCATTGCGAGCACGAGCTTTTTAATGTGCATATCGTTCTCCGTCTTTGTGGTCTTGTTGGGAGCATAAAAGTGCGTTGTTGCAGCGACCGGATCCGTTCCCGCGGGTCAGTGAATACTCGAAGCCAGTTCGAAAATCGGGATGTACATCAGGATCACGATGACCCCGATCAGCAGGCCGATAAACGTCATCAGCAGCGGTTCGAACAGCTTCACGAACCACTCCAGCCAGCGGCTGATTTCCTCGTCGTAGAAGTCGGCACTGCGTTCCATCATCTGCCCGAGATTGCCGGACTGTTCACCGGCGCGCAGCAGGCGCAGAGACACCGGTGTCACCAGGTGATTGAGCTCCAGCGCGGTAGACAACGATTGCCCCTCGCGCACCCGCTCGCAGGCCTGATCCAGCCGCGTCCGTGAGGCCACGGTGAGCAAGCCGCGCACCATGCTCATGGCGGTCACCAGCGGAATCCCGCCTTGCAGCAGAATCCCCAGCGAACGATAAAACCGTGCCAGCTCATACATGAAAATCCGCTGATGTACGGCCGGCAGTTTTTCCACCAGCCGATCCAGACCACGGCGAAACGCCGGTTGCTTTTGCAGCACGGCGAGGGCGATGACAATCCCTGCCAGCCCAGCGAAGAGTTCAGCCTGATGCGCATGTAAAAACATGCCACTGCTCATCAACACCTGCGACAGCCACGGCAGGTTATTGCCCAACCCTTCAAAGACCAGACTGAAGCGCGGTACCACATACCCCATCAAGAACAGCACCACACCACCGCCGACTATCAGCAACAGCATCGGGTAGATCGACGCGCTGATGATCTTCTGCCGCACCTCGTCCATGCGCTGGCGATAACTGACGTAGCGACCGAGTGCATCGCCGACCGCGCCGGTCTTCTCGCTGGACTGCACCAGCGCCACGTACAACGGCGGGAACACCGCCGACAACTGGCCCAACGCCTGCGAAAAGGATTTGCCCTCGTACAGCAGGCGCACCAGCTCACTCAAGGTTTTCCTGGCAGCGGGAGCAGTTTCTTTTTCGGCGAGGCTTTCCAGCGCATCGATCAGCGGCAGACCGGCGTTGAGCAACGTGGTCAGTTCTTGGCTGAACAACACCAGATTGAAGGTCTCGCGCTGGCGCAGTTTCAGCGAGCGCCAATGCTTGTCGGCGTGCGAGCTGAGCACACGCAAGCCCTGATCCTCGGCAATCCGCCGCGCCTCGCTGTCGCCCGGTGCCTCCACGCTCAAGGACACCACCCCAGCCTTGCCGACCGCTTTCACATGAAATCGCATGGGCCGCGCTCCGCTCACTGCCAATTGGTCACTTCGGCGTTTTCACCTTCGCCGCCGGGCTGGCCGTCCTTGCCCATCGACAACAAGTCGTACTCGCTGTTTTCGCCGGGATAGCGGTAGGCGTAATTACGTCCCCACGGATCCTGCGGCAGTTTTTTCTGCAAGTACGGGCCGGTCCATTTCGCCTCGTCGCTCGGTGCGGTGACCAAGGCCTGCAAGCCCTGTTCGGTGGATGGGTAATGGCCGACCTCCAGTCGATAGATATCCAGCGCCTTGCTCAGCCCTTCGATCTGCGCCTTGGCCACTTTCACTTCGGAGCGACCGAGTTGGGCGAAGTATTTCGGCGCGACGATCCCGGCCAACAGGCCGAGCACCACCAGCACCACGAGCAATTCGAGCAGGGTAAAACCGCGTTGGTCACGCGGACGAAATTGCAGCTTCATGATGACCTCCCGTGAGTGGCAGCCGTGTCGCCAGAAGGGCTTATGCAATTGCCATGCTCAGCCCAACTGAAAATCACTGGATTTGCTGAAACCCTTGTAATCCGGGCATCTCCAGAGTCGGCACAGTGCTTGCGTATGGCTCAAACGTGATCGGCCATTGGGGCATTTCCCCCAATTTATCGGGGTCGATCCGGGGAGGCCCGACATGAAATTTATCGCCAGCGGATTGCTCGGTTGTGTGCTGCTCAGCGGCGTTGCGCAGGCCGATGTGTTCATTTCGGTGGACGCCAAGGGCAGCTATGTACTGTCCAACGTTCACCGGCCCGGACGCACTTACGAACGGGTGATCCACGAGGCTGAAATGCCTGTGGCCAGCCTCGATCAACAGCCGCAAATGATCGCCAACCAGCCCTACGCGGAACTGGTCTCAGCGGCAGCCAAGGTCAATCAATTACCCGAAGCGCTGCTGCACGCGGTGATCAACGCCGAATCCCGTTACAACCCCGGCGCCACCTCGCCCAAAGGCGCGGGCGGGCTGATGCAGTTGATGCCCGATACCGCACGCGAGCTGGGCGTGACCGATGTCTACGACCCCAAGGCCAACATCCAGGGCGGGGCCAAATACCTCAAGCGCCTGATGACCCTGTTCGACAACGACATTGCTCTCGCCGTGGCGGCCTACAACGCCGGGCCAGACGCGGTGCTCAGCCGTGGCCGGGTGATTCCGCCGTTCGCCGAAACCCAGCGTTATGTACCGAATGTGTTGCGTCAGTACCGGCGTTTGCAGGGCCTGGCGATGGACGCGCCGTTGTGACCCCCAACCCGGTTTTCCCCACTTTCGGGGTAAACCGTGGAGGCCCGAAAAGTGGGGAAAACGGGTGGGGAATATCCCCCGGATTCTCAAGTGGCCGCAGTAACTGATTGAACGCTAATGCAATTTTTTGTGGCACGCGGATTGCTCCGAGGCATTTGTCGAGAAGTGTTCCCAAGAGCACCCACTACGAGGTTACTGATCATGGCTGGCTTTCCTCACGCTCCGTCCCTGATTAACTGGCTGCTGATTCTGGCCTCGATGCTCAGCGTCGAGCTGGCCGGCGCGGCCGTACGTTGCGAGCGCAACCTGGTGGCCAACGTCGTCGCCTTCGATCAGCCACTGATGTTCAACCGCCTCGGCGCGCAGAACATCAACGGCATGATGTTCGCCCTGCGCCGCGATGTGGTCGATGAACATGAGCAGTCACTGGCTTACGGCGGCGCCGCAGTGCCAGGCAAAGTTTCGCTGCGCCCGGACAAGCGTCCACGGCCGCTGGTGCTGCGTGTGGCTGCCGGCGATTGCCTGACGATCAATCTGCAGAACCTGCTCGACTATCAGGCCAACCCGAACAAGCACTTTGAAAACGAGGGCGAAGAGGAGGGGGCCGAGAACACCAACGGCGCCGAAGCCTTCAAAGTCGATGAGCAGGTGGCGGATCGTCACGTCGGTTTTCAGGTCAACGGCCTGCAAGCGGTGAACAGCATCGATGACATTTCCTCGTTCACGGGGCGGAACGCCAATACGCTGGTGCCACCGGGCGCCAGTCGTTCTTACACCTTGTACGCCGAACGTGAAGGCGCGTTTGCCGTGAGCAGCCGTGGCGCAACGTTTGGCGGCGAGGGCGCGGCCGGCAACGTTGCCAACGGTCTGTTCGGCCAGGTCGTCGTGCTGCCCAAGGGCGGTCGCACCTATCGCAATACCCTCACCGAAGAAGAAATGCGTCTGGCCACGACTGGCCGCGCACCCACCGGCCAACCGATCGTTGATTACCAGGCGCGTTACCCACAACGCGAACCGTGGTTGCGCGAAGGCAAGGCTGGTACGCCGATCATCGGCATGGTCGACGGCAATGAAATCATTTCCAGCGAGAGCGATGCGATTGTCATGGGCAGCAACGCCGACGGCAGTTTCCCATCCAGCACTTATCCGCTGGAGTCGGTGGGCAAACGCAACCCGGCAATCCCCAACCGCCTCGAAGCGTTCCGCGATTTCGCCTCGCAATTCCAGGATGAAACCGCTGCCACTCAAGCGTTCCCGGCGTATTGGACCGACCCGGTGATGGCCCATGTGCTGGAGCCGACCCGCGACTCGTTCATGATTAACTATGGCTCCGGCGGCATGGGGGCCGAAGTGGTCGCCAACCGCTTGGGCGTGGGGCCGATGCACGACTGCCTGTCGTGCGCCTATGAAGAATTCTTCCTCAGCTCGCACACGGTTGGTGATGTGGCAATGCTGGTGGATGTGCCGGCCAACACCGGGCTTGAGAACATCGCCCCCGGCCAGATACCGCGCGCCGATCAGATCGGCGTGAAAGCCACCATGGCGCTGTATCCGTCGGAGCCGTCGAACGTCAACCACAGCTACATCGGTGACTTCGTCAAATTCCGCAATACCCACAATGGCCACGAGCAGCACATCTTCCACCTGCACGGCCATCAGTGGTTGTTCAACCCCAACGACGACAACTCCGATTACGTCGACGCCCAGGGCATCGGGCCGGGCGCCGGTTATACCTATGAAATCGCCAACGGTGGTTCGGGCAACCGCAACCGCGTTGCCGGTGATGCGATCTATCACTGCCATTTCTATCCGCACTTCGCCCAGGGCATGTGGGCCATGTGGCGGGTGCACGATGTCTTCGAAGAAGGCACTCGACTTGATGTTTCGCAGCAGGGCGCCGATGGCTATCACAGCGAACCGTTTGCCTTGCGCAGTGGCAAACCGGCGGCGGGCGCACGGGCCTTGCCCGATGGCGAAATCGTCGCCGGTACGCCAATTCCGGCCATCGTGCCGCTGCCGGGCAAAGCCATGGCGCCAATGCCCGGCAAAGTGGTGGTGGTGCCGAAAATCGGCGATACCCTGGTCGCCGGCAATGATGACGACGATGACGAAGAAGAGGGCGATGACGACGGCGAGCACCATGGCGGCAATGTCGGTGGTGAAGCCATCGGTTCGCTGGCGCTGGTCGATCGCAGCGAAGCCAACCGCAACGCCGACGGCAGCCTGAAAAACCCTGGCTATCCGTTCTGGATCGGCGGCATGGAAAGTTCGGTCGGCCAACGTCCGCCAACCCCACCGCTGGACATGCTCGACGCCGCCACCGCGCAGTCTTTGAAGGCCAGCGGCAAAGCGCTGTGGGCCAACCTTGATCCCGCGCAGTCCGGCGGTTGGGATGGCGGCTTGCAACGGCACGCACTCGACGGCGTCGCGGCCGGTGGCGAGGCGCACACCGTCACCACTTCGCTGGACTTCTCCAAGGAAGTCACCCGCGCCAAACCGATTTACCTGCCGGAAGAAGGCACCGAAGTCGAACAAGCGGCGATGGCCTTCCACGCGAAAAAAGACCATCCAAGCTATGCCTTGCTGCCCGGCAATCAAGTGGTGGCCAAGGCGTTCCGCACCAACGGCGCCTTGCCAATGGCCGGCGCGCCGTACTACGAACCGTGCATGGACGATCGGCAAAAACGCCTGACCAGCAGCGCTGGCAGCGGTGAGTTCGCCAGCGGTGAACGCATCGACGGCATGTCCTTTGTCGGCGCCTCGAGCTTCACCGCCGACCGCCCACGCATCTACAAAGCCGCCAACATCCAGTTCGACGCGGTGTACAACAAAGTCGGTTATCACTTTCCGCAAGCGCGCATTCTGGCGCTGTGGGAAGACGCCTGGCCGGTGATTACCAAGCAACGTCCGCCAGAGCCGCTGGTGATGCGCATGAACACCTTCGATTGCGTGCAATACCAGCAAACCAACCTGGTGCCGGCCACCTATGAGATGGACGACTATCAGGTGCGTACGCCAACCGACGTGATCGGCCAGCACATCCACTTGCCGAAATGGGATCTGACCTCGGCGGACGGCTCGTCCAACGGCTGGAACTACGAGGACGGCGTGCTCTCGCCCGGCGCCGTGCAGGAACGCATTCACGCGATCCGCGAGTTCAATCAATGCGCCGGTACTGACCCGCGCGACGGCACCCAGGCCTGCCCGAAAGCCAAGAACCATCCGTTCTTCGGCCAGTACGGCCGCGCCGATTGGCTCGGTGCGCGCACGGCGATGCAGCGCTGGTTCGTCGATCCGGTGGTCAATGCCAAAGGCGTCGATCGCGGCCTCGGCACGATCTTCACCCACGACCACTTAGGCCCATCGACGCACCAACAGATTGGTCTGTACGCGACTGTGCTTGCTGAGCCGGCCGGTTCGACCTGGTTCCACGCCGAAACCGGCGAGCCTCTCTATAGCGGCGCGCGTCAGGACGGCGGGCCGACCTCGTGGCAAGCGGTGATCAACACCGGTGACCTTGATGGCGACGGCAAGAACGACAGCTTCCGCGAGTTCTTCCTCGAATACAGCGACTTCCAGCACGCCTATGAAGCTGGCGTCTATGTGGGAGCGGGTCCTAACGGTGTGCCGAATGCGCAGGCGTTCCCGGCCACCGCCGACAGCTTCCGCTACGCGATCAACCCGCCGGTGCGCAACAACGCCAGCAACTTGCTTGAAGGCGTACTGGAAGTGCAGGGCGGTCAGGTCCCTGGCTGCCCGAGCCGGCCATGTCCGCAGGCGATTTCGGTGGATGATCCTGGGATGTTCGTCGTCAACTATCGCAACGAGCCACTGGCGCTGCGCGTGTACGACCCGAACAAGGTCGGTCCGGATGGCAAGCGCGGCATGCAGGCTGATGGCCTCGGTGGCGATCTGTCGTTCGCCATGCAAAGCCGCACCGACCGGGCGATCCCGGCGATGAACCTGGCGCCGAATCTGCTCACCTCAGCGACCGGCCCAACCGGCGGCACTACGCTGTTTCCGCCGCACATCAACAAGGGCGGCGCCGAACCGGGTGACCCGTTCACGCCGATGCTGCGCACCTATACTGGCGACAATGTGCGGCTGCGGGTGCATGCCGGCGGCCATGAAGAAGAGCACAACGTCACCCTGCACGGTGTGAAGTGGCTGCAGAGCGGTTCCGGCTTCGGTAACAGCTCCAACTCCGGCTGGCGCGCGTCGCAGATGATCGGCATCTCCGAGCAGATGGGCTTCATTGCGCCGGTGTCGATGCTCTCCAGTTCGGCGGCGACCACGGGCGATTATCTGTACTCGATGGACGCTTCGATCGAAGGCTACTGGAGCGGTATCTGGGGCGTGATGCGCAACTACACCGCCAAACGCGCCGACCTGTTCGCCATCCCGAACAACCCGAGCCCGGCGGGCATGCGCAACACCGTAGCGTTCGAGGGCAGTTGCCCGCGCTATGGCGCCAACCCTAACGGCATTGGCACCCGGCCCACTGTGCAGCGCAACTATGAAGTGGTCGCGGCGCTGGCCAATGACATCCTCGGCAATACGCTGGGCCTGACCATCGGCGATCCCGAAGGGCTCGGCCAGCATGTCGGCGGGCCGCTGAATCCGGCGGGTGGCACCTTGGTGCTGAACTCGCGCACGGTGAGCATTCCACAAGTCACAGTGACCGACCCGGAGGATGGCGAAACCATCACCATCGGCGGGCAGAGCGGGCCGTTGCATGACCCGACCGCGATTCTGTATGTGCGTAAATCCGATCTCGATCCGGTCAGTGGCAAGCTCAAACCCGGAATCCCGGTCGAACCGCTGGTGTTGCGTGCAGCCGCAGGGGATTGCATCAATATCACTCTGGAAAACCGTCTGCCGAGCGTGATGCCTGACCTGACCCAGACGGCGGTGATGCAAGGCATGGTCAAGCGTGATCGCAACAGCGGTCTGGGTTCGACCACCTTCAGTAACAACCTGATGCGGCCGTCCAGCCACGTCGGCCTGCACGCGCAATTGCTGGCCTACGACATCACCAAATCCGACGGTGCCAACGTCGGCGCCAACCCGATCCAGACCGTGCCACCGCGTGTTGGCAACAGCGGCGCGTACCCGACCCGTACCTATCAGTACTACGCCGGGCATCTGGAGCGTGAAGGCAAACCGGTGACTCAACTGGGCCGCAGCGTCGACAACATCAACGCCACGGCGGTGGAGTTCGGCGGCTTGAACATCACCCCGGCGGACGTGATCAAGCAGCCGCAAAAAGGCCTCGGTGGGGCGATGAGCATTCTGCCGATCGGCGCGACCTGGGTTGATGATGCACGCAAGGTCAACGCCACGGTTACGGCGCCTGGGCAAACCAGCTACCGCGATTTTGCGATGGTCTGGCACAAGGCGTTGAACACCCGTTGGGCCAATGGCCGGCCAGTGGAAGGGATTGCCGCTGAGGGCTTCGGCGTGCCGACTGATCCGCAGGACAACTCGAGCATGGCGATCAACTACAAGACCGAACCGCTGTGGTATCGCTTCGGCCTCGCCCCGGACGCACCGTTTGGTCATGCCGACGGCGCGGGTTACGGCGACATGGTCAACGCGCACATGGCTTACAGCAATGCGCTGGTCGGCGGTGATCCGCAGACGCCTGTGCTCTACGCCAAACCGGGGCAACCGTTCCGCACGCATATTCTGATGCCGAGCGGTGGCAGTCGTGGCACCACGTTCCAACTCGACGGGCACGTCTGGTCGGTGAACCCGTTCCAGGCCGAGAAGAGTGATGTCGGTGGCTATCCGATGGGCTCGCCGGGCGTAGGCTCGGTGCGCTTCGGCTACAACCCGATGTCGATGTACATCGGCGCCCACGAAAGCATCCTGCCGGCTGCGCACTTCAGCTTCATGATTCCGAGCGCTGGCGGCAGCAATGCGATCCCGGGGGATTACCTGTTCCGCGACTACGCCGCCTACGGCAACACCTCCGGTTTATGGGGACTGCTGCGCGTGACCAACGAACCGGAGCCGGCGCCGCCAAGCCAGTAGGCACAACGAAGAGCCTTGTAGGAGTGAGCCTGCTCGCGATTGGGGCAACTCGGTTTCGGATGGTGAGGCGGATGACGCCATCGCAAGCAGGCGAAGGCCTACAGGGGCCGGTGGTGGGCAGTGAGGATGCGGTAGGAATGCAAATCCCTTGTGGGAGCGAGCCTGCTCGCGAATGGGAGCAACTCGGTTTGTGAGGGTGAGGCTGAAGACGCTTTCGCGAGCAGGCTCGCTCCCACATGGGGGACGGTGTTTTGCCAGGTGAAGAGGTAGGGGAGAGTTAGATGAACAGGATCATCAACATCATTGGTATTTGCTCGCTGGCCATGGCCGGGGCGGTGCTGACGCTGAGTGAGATTGCGCTGGCGCAAACCGCTGGCGATCAGACGCTCAATCGTGACGGAGTGGCGGTGGACTTCAACCTCAAGCCACTGGCCGTCGACGGCAAGCTGCGCGAAGGCGAATTCGCCGATGTGCAGTTCCGCGTCACTGACAGCGCCTCCGGCCAGGCTCTGTCGGGCGTGGCGCCGGGCGCCTGGGTCGATCCGCAGACCCTCGCCGCCGATCAGGCCCAGGGCCGCGACCAGAGCTGCAAAGCCCGGGTCGGCGTGTTCCTCAAATCCAACATCGGCGCGCGGCCGTTACTCGACCTCAACAGCTATTTCCTGCTGGTGATGAACCGTGACGCCAGCATCGCCGTGGTCGATCCGTCGGTCTCGGTCGGCGGCATCACCAGCACCCTCGCACGGATCGAACTCAAACAACCGCCGATGGATTGGGTCACGCCCAAAGACAACAAACGCGTGTTCGTCTCGATGCCGACCGCCGGCGAAGTGGCCGTTATCGACAGCGAGCAATTCAAGGTTCTCGATTCGATCAAGGCCGGCAGCCAACCGGTGCGCGTGGCGCTGCAACCCGATGAACGTCTACTGTGGGTCGGCAACAACGCGAGCAAAGCCGAGGACTCCGGCGTGACGGTGATCGACACGCAAAGCCTAAAAGCCCTCAAACATCTGAATACCGGACGCGGCCACCACGAAATCAGCTTCAGCAAAGACAGCCGCTACGCCTTCGTCAGCAATCGCGACGACGGCACCGTCAGCGTGATCGACATCGCCAGCCTGACCATCGTCCAGCAGATCAAGACCGGCTCCCATCCGTTGTCAGTCGCCTATTCGCCGCTGTCCGGCGCGGTCTACGTGGCCGATGGCAAGGACGGCACCGTGAGCGTGATCGACGCCAGCACCCACGCCATCCGCCGGGTGATCAAACTGCAACAAGGCCTCGGCCCGATGGGCTTCAGCGCCGACGGCCGCTTCGGTGTAGTGCTCAACACCGTGGAAAACCGCGCCACGGTTATCGACGCCTCCACCAACAGCGCGATCCACGACCTCGACGTCAGCGCCGAACCCTACCAAGTGGTGTTTACCCAGGCCTACGCCTATATCCGCGGACTCGCTTCACCAAAAGTCACCATGATCAACCTGTCCTCCCTCGGAGAGGGCCGCCAACCGATCAGTCAAGGCTTCGAGGCCGGCCCGCAAGCGCCGCGCCTGGCCGGGGATTTGCCGCTGGCCTCAAGCCTCGCGGTGTCGCGTGACGACAACGCGGTGTTCGTGGTCAATCCGGTCGACAACACCACCTATTTCTACGCCGAAGGCATGAACGCGCCGATGTCCGGTTACCCCAACCGTGGCCAGATCGCCCGCGCCGCCATGGTTATTGATCGCAGCCTGCGCGAAGTCTCGCCGGGGCTCTACAGCGCCCGGGTGAAACTGCCGGCAGCAGGGCGCTTCGACGTGGCGTTCCTGCTCAACCAGCCGAACATCATTCACTGCTTTACCGCGCAGATTGATCCTGACGGCAAACCGCAAAAACACCTCGGCCAGCCGAAAGTCGAGTTCCTCCTCGACAAGACTGCCGTGGCACTCAACGACCCTTACGTCGTGCGTTTCCGCATCGTCCAAGGCAAAGACAAAACCCAGCGCAGCGGCGTCAAAGACGTGCAACTGCGCTACTACCTCGCGCCCACCTCGCACCCCCGCGAAGTGGCGGCGCTGGAAGTCGCCGATGGCGTATACGAAGCGCCAATCACCCTCGACCGCAGCGGCGCCTGGTATCTGCATGTGCGTGCGGCGTCGCTGGGTGCCGGTTTCGATGACAAGACCTTTGCCAGTGTTCGGGTCGCCCCCGGCCAGGCCCGTTGAAGAGGAGTTTCGACATGAACCGATTTGCATCCGCTGGCCTGTTGACCCTGTGCCTGTTGAGCCTCGGCATCCAACAAGCCCAGGTCCACTCGGCCGACGAACACGCCGGTCACAAAGCCCCGGCCAGCAACACCCAGGAACATGCCCAGGTGAAATTCGCCAATGTGCCGTTGCTCGACCAGAACGGTAAAACCGTACGCCTCGAACAAGACCTGGTGCAGGGCAAAATCGTCGTCATGAGCTTTATCTACACCAGTTGCACCACGGTGTGCCCGGTGGTCTCGTCGATCATGGGCAAGGTGCAGAAGCAGCTCGGCGCGCGGGTCGGCGAAGAAGTGCAGTTGGTCTCAATCAGCATCGACCCGCAGCGCGACGACCCGAAACGCCTGCAGGATTATGCCCGTACCTTCCAGAGCGGGCCGGGCTGGAGCTGGCTGACCGGCTCGCCGCAGTCGATCAATGAAACCCTCAAGGGCCTTGGCAGTTTCAGTGGCGACCTGAAAAGTCATCAACCGCTGATCCTCGTCGGCGACGGCGACAGCCGCCACTGGATGCGCTACTACGGCTTCACTGATCCGGCGCTGCTGGCCAAGGAAGTGGAAAAACTCAGCGGCCTGCGCACCCACGCCAAACACACCGCCATCGCCATGGAGCAACAGCCATGAGACTGCTCGACTGGATCTCCCTGACCGTGTGCTTCTGGATTCTCGGTAACGTCGCGTTCGCTCACGAAGGCCACGTCTCTGAGCCGCCAGCCGCTGTGGCTGCCGCGCCGGCCAAAGGCACTCACGACGCAAAAACCTGGTTCACCGACACGCCGTTGCAGGATCAGAACGGTGAAACCCTGCGCTTCTACAGCGACGCACTGCAAAACCGCATAGTCCTGCTCAACGTGATCTTCACCAGTTGCAACGATGCCTGCCCGCTGATCACCCAAAAGCTCAAGGAGGTCCGCGAGCTGCTGGGCGACAAGGCTCAAGACATCACTTTTATTTCCCTTACCAGTGACCCGCTGCGCGACACGCCGGCGGTGCTCAAGGCTTACACCTTGAAGCAGGGTTCCGATGACCCTCATTGGCTTTTTCTTACCGGCGACAAGGCGCAGATGGACCTGGTATTGAGCCGCATCGGCCAGATCGTGCCGACTCCCGAACAGCATTCCACACAGTTGATCGTCGGCGATGTCGCCAATAAACGCTGGAGCAAAATCCGCCCCGACGCCCCGGCTGCCGCCATTGCCCAGCGCTTGCAGTTGCTGACAATGCCCGTGGCTGGCCGCTGAGTCCGCGCCATGAACCTGAGCGATGTACTCGCCCTGATCCTGCTCGCTGGCGTCAGCCTTGGCGCGAGTGCTGCGCCGCTGACTTCGGAGGAAGCGGCAGGCAAGCGCCTGTACCGCCAGGGTCTGTCGGCCAGCGGCGAAGCGATCATGGCGCGGGTTGGCGCGGCGGATATGTTGCTGCCGGCAACCAGCCTGCCGTGCGCCAATTGCCACGGCGCCGATGGCCTCGGGCGACCGGAAGGCGGGGTGCGTCCGCCGCCCCTGAACTGGGCGCGACTGACCAGCACCTACGGTCAGCAACAGGTCAACGGGCGCAGCTATCCGGCGTACACCGAAAGCAGTCTGGCGACTGTCATCGAGCAGGGCCGCGACCCCGGCCACAATCGCCTCGACCCGAGCATGCCGCGCTTTCTGCTGTCGATGAAGGATCAGCGCAATCTCACCGCGTACCTCAAGCGTCTGGCCGATGAGCGCGACCCGGGCCTCGATGCCGAGACCCTGCACCTGGGCACCTTGCTGCCCAGCCAAGGCCCTTTGGCCGAGGAGGGCGCGACAGTAGCAGCCGTACTCAACGGCAGTGTCGCGCGGATCAATCAGGCCGGTGGCATTCACGGCCGCCAGTTGCGGTTGACGGTGATCGATCCCGGTCCGGATCGCGCCAGTGCCGAGCAGGCATTGCAGCGTTTGATCGAGCAGGAACAAGTGTTTGCCCTGATCGCGCCGCTGGCGCCGGCCCTCGACGGCGAACTCGGGCCGCGTCTGGAACAGGCCGGCATGCCGCTGATCGGGCCGATGTCGATCCTCGGCACCCTGCAGACCAGTCCACAGATTTTCGAACCGTTGCCCGGCCTGCGCGAGCAACTGATCGCCCTGGCCGACTATGCCACGGTGAGTTTGCGCGTGCTGCAAGGGCCGACGCTGATTGCCTATCCCGATGACCCTGCACAAACGCTGGCCGCGCAAAACCTCGGCCAGTACTTGCAGGATCACGGCTGGCAGAACGTCCATCTGCAAGCCTACGACCCAGCAGCGGATGCACTGCCGCTGGGCTCGCGATCAGTGTTTTATCTGGGCAATGGCGGCGGTTTCAGTCGTCTGGCGACGCGCCTGCAAAGCGCCGGGCAAGTGCCGTATCTGTTCGCCGCTTCAAGCCAAGTGGCCGGCGATCTGCTGCAAGTGCCCGACGGCTTCACCCGGCGGGTGTTTCTCGCCTATCCGTTCGTGCCCAGCGACTGGACCCAGACCGGACGCATGGCCCTGACACTGCTGCGCGAAGGCCAGGGCCTTGGCGCCCAGCACGCCGTGCTGCAAGTCGGCGCTTACGCCTCGATGTTGCTGCTCAGCGAAGGCATGAAACAGGCTGGCCGCGACGCCAGCCGCGAAAAACTGGTGACGGCGCTGGAAGGCCTGCACGACTTCGACACCGGCCTGACCCCGCGCCTGAGTTTCGGCCCAGGCCGACGCTTGGGCTTGAGCGGCGCCCACGTGGTCACCGTGGATTTGCCCGATCAGCGTTTCTATCTGGTCGCGCCTTATAAACCGATTGTTGCCAGCCCCTGAATGGAGGGCCCGATCATGAAGCTCACAACGCTGATAATGCTGCTGACCTGTTGGCTGCCGCTGGCGTGGGCCAATAACGAACCGGCCGTGGCGCGAGTCAACGGCGAGGAGATTTCCGGGTTTCGCTTTGAGCGCTTCTTCGCCGAATACCTGGAAGATCAGGGGCGCGCCGTGGCGAGCATTCGTAGCCCCAGGGCCTATAAAGAGCTGCGTCAGGCAGCGCTGCAAACGTTGATCGACAAAGAACTGCTATGGCAGGAGTCGCAAAAACGCGGTGTGCAGATTGACGATCAAGTGGTGCGCGAGCAAATCGAGCAAACCCGCATGGCCATCGGCGGCGCGGATAAATTCGTCCGGCGCTTGCAGGACGCCGGTTTCGATGAGGCATCCTTCACCGAGTACACCCGCCGCGAACTGGCGGCGCAGCAGATGTTCGCCGAACTGATTCGCGCCAATACCTTGCAACCACGCCACCTGCTGATCCGTGTGCCCGCGCAAGCGGATACAGCCACAGTCGCCGCAGCGCGTCTACGCTTGTTGCAAATGCGCGCCTCGATTGTCAGCGGGGCGAGTTTCGCCAGCGAACCGGTGCGTTCACCGTTTGGCTGGCATGTGATTTATTTGCCGAACCACTTGGAGGCCGCCGATGTCCCAGATTTGCAGGGGCTGGACACAGTCAGGGCACAGCTCGCCCGACAGCAACAGACCCAGGCTCGTCGCCAAGTGCTCGCGCAATTACGGGTGCAGAACAGGATCGAACGAATTGACGACGACTGAAGGTTCCCCCCCAATAGTGGGGAATGGCTTCGATGCCCGTTCAGGTGCTTCCCCGTTTCTGGGGAACGGGGTACCGGGACGAGCGGGCATTGTCATTAAATTCAAGGACATGAAGACGTAAAATTACCGGCACTCAGCCTGGCATGAAGTGTGCGTTACCGATGGTAAGGCGCACTCTCAGGGCGGGGTCATCGGACCTGCTGTTTCAAGGAGTCGACCTTGGTTAACAAAGTACTGGTTGTCGAAGACGAACAGCTGCTTGCACAGAACCTTCAGGATTATCTGTCGGCGCAGGGGCTGGACGTCCGGATTGCACATGACGGAGCGACGGCGATCGGCCTGGCCGAAACCTTTGCCCCCGACGTGCTGGTGTTCGATTACCGCTTGCCCGATATGGAAGGCTTTGAGGTGCTCGACGCGGTCCGCCAGAACAGGACGTGCCATTTTGTGCTGATAACGGGTCACCCGACCGCTGAAGTCTGTGAGCGGGCGCGGCAACTGGGGGTCAGCCACATCCTGTTCAAACCGTTTCCTTTGGCGGAACTGGCCCGAGCTGTCTGCGACCTTCTGGGGTTCAAGCGCGAAGCGAAACCCGGTGCAAACCCTTCCGAGGGTTTCGTCGAACGACGCCAGAGCAGGACCGAGAGCTTCCCGTTGCAGTTGTACGATGGCAGTTGGGTGTTGGCGGATCGGCGACGACAGTTGCACGCCATGGCACCGGACGACGATCAAATGCTCACCGGGGAGTAATGGCGCGAACAGACGTTCCGGCACTTGCCGCCAAGGTTTGCCGCGCCGACAGGGCTCTAAGCCCCGGTTGGAGAGCAAGCTATGGAACGTCTGTCCGTTGTCGTCGAACCGCTGTTGGCCGAAAGCGCCCCCGCGCGCTTTTCCAGTGAACAGCTTGCTCAGGCCCGGGCGCGGGCCGCCACCTCCGGCGAACGCGTGCTTGAAGCCCTTGGCGTACTCTGTGAATTGGCGCCGATGCGGTTCATTCACACCCTCGGCGCTACCCTGCATTACCCGGTGCTCGACACCGACAGCCTGTTTCAAGCGACGCCGGTGTTCGACCGCGTCACCCTCGCACAATGCCTTAAACGTGAATTCATCCTGCTGCGCCACAACGACGAAGTCATTGGCGTGTTCGCCGACCCTTTCGACCCGGCGCGGCTGGCCTGGATCGACGATTGCCTGCATGGCGCGCCGCTGCATCTGGTGCACGCCGATGACCTCAAGGCCTATCTGGCCCGCCACGAAGAAAGCTTCCACGCCGTCGAATCGCTGAACGCCCAGGGCGACACTCACAGCGAAATCGACACCCTGCAAAGCCTGTCGCTGACCAGCATCAGCGAAGACGCCAGCAGCGTGGTGAAACTGGTCAACTCGACCCTCTACGACGCGCTGAAAATGCACGCCAGCGACATTCACCTCGGCACCACCGGCCACGGTCTGGTAATCAAGTACCGTATCGACGGCGTGCTCAACAACATCAGCAAAGTCCAGGGCAACGAGTTCGCCGAACAGGTGATCTCGCGGGTCAAGGTCATGGCTGAACTGGACATCGGCGAGAAGCGTGTGCCGCAGGACGGACGCTTCAAGATCGGCATCAGTGGCCGTCAGATCGACTTTCGCGTGTCGATCATGCCGAGCATTTTTGGCGAAGACGCGGTGCTGCGTGTGCTCGACAAACAGGATCTCGCCGACAAAGTCTGCGGCGTGCAATTGCAGGCGCTGGGCTTTGAAGACGAAACCCTGCGCCAGTTGCGCCGCCTCGCCGCTGAACCCTACGGCATGGTCCTGGTCACCGGCCCGACCGGCAGCGGCAAGACCACCACGCTGTACGCGATGATCACCGAGATCAACCACGGCGTGGACAAGATCATCACCATCGAAGACCCGGTCGAATATCAATTGCCGGGGGTACTGCAAATCCCGGTCAACGAGAAAAAAGGCCTGACCTTCGCCCGAGGCCTGCGCTCGATCCTGCGCCACGACCCGGACAAGATCATGGTCGGCGAGATCCGTGACCCGGACACCGCGCAGATCGCCGTGCAGTCGGCACTCACCGGTCACCTGGTGTTCACCACCATCCACGCCAACAACGTCTTTGACGTGATTGGCCGCTTCACCCAAATGGAAATCGACCCCTATAGCCTGGTCTCGGCGCTCAACGCGATCCTTGCCCAGCGCCTGATCCGTCTGGTCTGCGCCAGTTGCAGCGCGCCGGTCAATCCAAGCGATGAAGAGCTGCGCGCCTCAGGCCTCGATCCACAGAAAGTCGACCATTACCACTTCGTTCATGGCAAGGGCTGCGGCCACTGCCGGGGCAGCGGTTACCGCGGGCGCACGGCGATTGCCGAACTGCTGCACCTCGACGACGAGCTGCGCCAGATGATCGTCGAGCGCCAACCGATCAAACAAATCAAAGCCCTGGCCTGTGCCCGAGGTTTGCGCCTGCTGCGTGAATCGGCGCTGGAACTGGTGGAACAAGGTCGCACCACGCTGGAGGAGATCAATCGTGTCACTTTTATCTCGTGAGCGTTTTGTCGCCGTGCTCGGCGCCAGCGGTGTTGGCCTCGGTCAGCGGCGTGGCAGCGACACCCTGTGGCTGGGCAGCGTCGGTTACATCGACGAAGGCTTCCAGAGCTACGCGGTGGCGCTGGATACCCTCGATCGCCTGCTCGGTGAACACGCTCGCGCCGGTGCCGAATTGAGTGTGGTCATCTCCGGGCACTTCAGCCGCTTCTGCCTGGTGCCGTGGAGCGCGCAGATCAGCAGCCCTGAAGAACTGCGTGGTTTCGCCCAACTGTGTTTCGAAGACCTGTTCGGAGCGCCAAGCCAAGCCTGGAGTCTGGTGCTGTCCGCCGAGCCTGCCGGTTACGACCGCATTGCCAGCGCCTTGCCGCAAGACTTGCTTGAACGTCTGCGCGCGCTGGTCAACGGTCGCGGTTTGCGCCTGCGCTCGGTGCAGCCGTACCTGATGACGGCGTTCAACCGCTTCGACAAAAGCCTCGATGCCGGCGACTTCCTCTTCGTCGTCGCCGAGCCGCAACGCAGCGTGTTGTTGCTGGCGAGGGAAGGGCGCTGGGCCGGTGTGCGCTCAGTGGGCGGCAGCGACAGCGATGGCGCGTTGAATGCCCTGATCGGTCGCGAGCGGCAGCTGCAAGCCTCGACCAGTGAACGCGCCTTCAACGTTTATCTGCATGCCCCGGCGCGCCTCGATGCGCATCCGGACGTGGCGGGGGTGCAACTGCGCACCCTTGAAGACGCCTCGATGAACGTGCGTGACGGCTTGTACGTCATGTCCCGGGCGGTGGCCTGATATGCGCGCCCTGAATCTGGATTTTCAACCGCGTCCCCGTTCCGGCCCGTTGGGTTGGAGCCTGCTTGGCGGCGGTGTGTTGTTGGCGGCGCTGTGCTTCGGCGTGCAACAGCACCTCGACGCGCACACCGAACAGCAACAGGGCCACCTGCAAACCACCCAGCGTCAGCTCAACGGTGACAGCGGCGCCAAGTCAACCCTGAGCCCGGCGCAAATCCGCGAGCAAGCGGCAAACCTCGCCGAAATGCGCAAGGTCTCGCAGCAACTGCGCCGGCCGTGGGAACGCCTGTTCGCCATGCTCGAAGCGATGCCGCGCGATGACGTCGCGCTGCTGACCCTGACCCCGGATGCGCGCAAAGGCCAGGTACGGATCAGCGCCGAAGCACGGGATCTGCAAGCGATGCTCGACTTCCACAAACGGCTGGAAGCCAGCGACGAGCTGTCCGACGTGTCGCTGCTGAGCCATGAAATCGTCGTCAAATCGCCGGAACAACCGGTGCAATTCAACCTGTCGGCGACTTGGGAGATTGGCGATGCGAATCCCTAGACTGATCGTCCACGAATACCTGCAAGGCCTTGGCATTCCGGGCCTCGCCGGACTGGCGCTGCTGCTGGTCGCCGTGGCTTGGGCACTCGGCGGTTTACTGCCGGGCTGGCAATCGTTGCAGCACATCAGCCAACAGACTCAGGAAGCCACCTCGTATCTGGCCAAGGTTGAAGACGGCAGCATCGCGCCGCCGGTGGTGCCGCAGCGTCAGCTCGACGACTTCCGCAACAAACTGCCGACGCAGCCGCAAGCCACCGTCGCCATCGACCGCATCTACGCCCTCGCAGCCCAGGAGCACATCACCTTGGCTCGCGGCGAATACGCCCTCGGCGTCGACCCTAAAACCCATCTGGCGCGCTATCAGATCCTCCTGCCAGTGCGCGGCAGCTACCCGCAACTGCGCCGCTTTCTGCATGCCTTGCTCGGTCAGTTGCCGGCGGTGGTGGTGGAAGACCTCGAGTTGCAACGCAAGAAGATTGGCGACACCGACCTCAATGGCCGGATCCGTATGACCCTTTACCTGTCGAGGTCGTGATGAATACCAAACGCGTGACAGGTTGGTTGGCGTTCTTCGGCGTAGCGGCCGCGCTGGCGTGGTTGCCGGAATATTTCTCGCCGAGCGAAGACGCCGACTCGAACGAAGTGGCTGTCGCTACGCCGGGGAAGACCCGAGGCGCGCTGCCGGCCAGCACCGCCAAGGCTAAAGACGCCCCGATCAAGGACCTGAGCCCGGCCGGCGACCTGTTCGCGGCCAAATCCTGGAAGGCCGCGCCAACCCTGGCCACGGTCACCGAAATGGCCATCAATCCAGCAACAGTGGTGCAAGCCCCGAGCCTGCCACCGGTGCCGTTTCAGTTCGTCGGCAGGCTGCATGACCGCAGCGACCTGCAAGTGTTTTTGCAGAACGGCGAAAAGATCTACGTCGTGCGCAACGGGGATGTGATCGACGACACCTGGAAGATCACCGGCATTTCCGATCTGGAACTGAGTCTGGTCTACCTGCCCTTGCATTTGTCGCAGACCCTGTCTGTGGGGAGTACGCAATGAACCGTTGCCGTTTGCTGATGAGCCTGGGCCTGTGCGCCGGGCTGGCCGCGTGCAGTTCTGCACAAGTGGCGAACAAGGAGGCCGCCGACCTGATTGAACAGGGTCAGTACGAGGCGGGTCTGGCCCGAATCGAAGAAGGCCTGCGCGAAAACCCACGGGACACCGAACTGCATCTGTTGCTCAACAGCGGTCGGGCCAAGGCGATCACGGCGTTGCTGACGACTGGCGACACTGACCGTTCGCGCCGCGACTTTGCTTCGGCACGGGTGGCCTACAACCGCGCGCTGACCATCGAGCCGAACAACCGCCGCGCTCAGGATGCCCTGAAGCAGATGGATTACCTGCGCAGCATGGACGAAAAACTGGAACTGGCCCGTGGCGACCTGCGTCGCGGCGACATCTACGGCGCTGATCGCCAGGTCAAACAGATCCTCGAACTCGACCCGAACAACGAGGGTGCGCTGGAGCTGCAAGGCAACATTCGTCTGGTGCAGAGCCGCAACGTGATTGCCTATCCGCAACTGCGCACCAAGCTAGATCGGCCAGTGACTTTGGAATTTCGCGACGCCAACCTCAAGACCATTTTCGAGGTGCTGTCGCAGGTCGCCGGGCTCAATTTCATTTTCGACAAAGACCTGCGCCCGGACATGAAAGCCACGATCTTCGTGCGTGACGTGCGCATCGAAGATGCGGTGACCCTGCTGCTGCAACAGAACCAGTTGCACCAGAAAGTGGTGAACGAAAACACCTTGCTGATCTACCCGGACTCGCCGCAGAAAGTGAAGGATTACCAGGAATTGGTGATGCGCACCTTCTACTTGACCAGCATCGACGCCAACACCGCGCTGAACATGGTCAAAACCATGCTCAAGACCCGCGACGTGTTCGTTGATGAACGCCTCAACACCCTGACCATGCGCGACACCGAAGACGCCGTGCGCATGGCCGAAAAACTTCTGCAGTCGCAAGACCAGTCCAACCCGGAAGTGGTGCTCGAAGTGGAAGTGATGGAAGTCGCCACCCAGCGCATTCTCGACCTCGGCCTGCAATGGCCGAACACCTTCGGCGTGGTCAACAGCGACGGTTCGGCGGTGACCCTGCTTGATCAACTGAAAGGCATCAACTCCAGCCGGATTTCGATTTCACCGTCACCGCAAGCCAAGATCAACGCCCAGGACAACGACATCAACACCCTGGCCAGCCCGGTGATTCGCGTCAGCAACCGCGAGCAGGCACGGATCCACATCGGTCAGCGCGTGCCGATCATCAGCGCCACGTCGGTGCCGTCGACGCAAGGCCCGGTGATCACTGAAAGCGTCACTTACCTCGACGTCGGTCTGAAGCTCGAAGTGCAACCGACCGTGCACCTGAACAACGAAGTGGCGATCAAGATTGCCCTCGAAGTCAGTAATGCGACGCCGCTGGAGCCGACCCGTCAGGGCACGATCCCGGTGCAGGTCGACACCCGCAACGCACAAACCTCGCTGCGCCTGCATGACGGCGAAACGCAGATCCTCGCCGGCCTGATGCGCAACGACCACGGCGCCACCGGCAACAAGATTCCCGGCCTCGGCGACATTCCCGGGATTGGCCGCTTGTTCGGCAGCAACAAGGACACCGTCGGCAAATCCGAACTGGTGCTGTCGATCACCCCACGGATCGTGCGCAACTTGCCGTACCAGAGCCCGTCGGACATGGAGTTCTCCACCGGCACTGAAACCAGCATGCACATCCAGGCACCGGATCGTTCGCAGAGTTACGTGATGCCATCGCCTGCCGCGCAGCCGCGTGCAGTCGGTGAATCGGCCGTGGCCACCACCCGCGTCACTGTCGAGAAGCCTTGATCATGAACGCCTCCCAACGCGGTTTCAGCCTGATCGAAGTCGTGGTGACGCTGGCCCTGATCGGCCTGTTGGCGAGCATGGCCGCGCCGCTGACCGAGACTTTGGTGCGGCGTGGCAAGGAGCAGGAATTGCGCAACGCGCTGTACCAGATTCGCGATGGCATCGACGCCTACAAGCGTGCCTTCGATGCCGGGTACATCGAGAAGTCGCTGAACAGCAGCGGCTACCCGCCGAACCTGCAAGTACTGGTCGAAGGCGTGCGCGATGTGCGCAGTGCCAAAGGCGCCAAGTTCTACTTTTTACGCCGCATCCCGCGCGATCCGCTGGTGCCGGCCAAACGTGATGACGAAGGGGGTTGGGGCGTGCGCGCCTACAACAGTTCGGCTCAGAACCCGCGCGATGGCGAGGACGTGTTCGACGTCTACTCCCACGCCCGCGGCAAGGGCCTCAACGGCATCGCCTACCGCGAGTGGTGAACCTCATGCGCCGGGAAAAAGGTTTTACCTTGCTGGAGTTGATGGTGGTGATGACGATCATCGCCACGCTGATGACCATCGCGCTGCCGCGCTACTTCAATAGCCTCGAAGCGTCGAAGGAAACCACGTTGCGCCAAAGTCTGTCGGCGATGCGCGAGGCGCTGGATCACTTCTACGGTGACACCGGGCGCTATCCGGATTCCATCGAGCAACTGATCGAACAGCGTTACCTGCGCAACGCGCCACTCGATCCGATCACCGAACGTAAAGATCAGTGGGTGCTGATCGCGCCACCGGATGGCGTTGCCGGTGGCGTGGCCGACATCAAAAGCGGTGCTACCGGGAGGGCGCGTGATGGCAGCCAATTTTCCGAGTGGTAACCGCGCGCAGCAGGGTGGCTTCACCTATCTCGGCGTGCTGTTCCTGATTGTGGTGATGGGCATGGGCCTGGCCAGTGCCGGTGAGTTGTGGTCGACCGCTTCGCGCCGTGACCGTGAACGCCAGTTGCTCTGGGTCGGCACTCAGTACGCCCAGGCGTTGCGCAGCTACTACCGCAGTTCACCGGGGTTGGCGCAGTACCCGAAAGAACTGGCGGATCTGCTTGAAGATCAGCGCTTTCCCGAGGCCAAGCATCACCTGCGTCAGCTCTATCCGGACCCGATCGGCCAAGGTGAATGGGCGCTGCAACGCGGTTTCGATGGACGCATTACCGGTCTCAACAGCCCTTCGGCCGAGCTGCCTTTGAAGCAATCGGGCTTCCCGACGCAGTGGTCGGATTTCGACGGCATGCAGCGTTATTCGGACTGGCAGTTCGTCGCCGAAAAAGCCTTCCTCGACGGCACCAATGGCCCGGCCAAAGGCCAGTCGAATCTGCCACAGGCGTTGCAGCCATGACTCGCCAATGGTGGTGCGCGTTGGTCCTCACCGTGGTGGCGGGCTGCGCCCAGGCCGGTGAAGAAGACGAAATGATGGGTTTCATCGTCGATGACACGATCTCGCACATCGGACACGACTTTTACTACTCGTTCAGTGAACGCCTGCGCGACACCAGCCGGATGGATTTCAACCTGGTGGTGCGCGAGCGGCCCGACGCGCGCTGGGGCAGCCTGGTGACCGTGGAATATCAGCAACGCCTGGTTTATCGGCGCTTCCTGCCGCCGAACACCGTGGAACTGAAGGACGAGGCCTACGCGGCCGCCGACTGGGTTCGACGCCAGGTTGTCCAGCGCAAGCTGGAGGCTCTGTTGCAGGACACCACCGACCTTGAGAAGGACGAACTATGAACAGCACAACGTTCTCACAGCGCAGCGGATTCTGGATCTCGGGGTTGTTGATCGGGCTCGCCAGCGCCGCGGCTGTCCAGGCCACTGAACTGGTCTACACGCCGGTCAACCCGTCGTTCGGCGGCAACCCGCTCAACGGCACCTGGTTACTCAATAACGCGCAGGCGCAAAACGATCACGACGATCCGGACCTGAAAAGCCGTTCGAGCGTGGCCGGCACCTCGGCGCTGGAGCGCTTCACCAGTCAATTGCAATCGCGGCTGCTAGGGCAGTTGCTGGACAACATCTCCACTGGCAATACGGGGAGCCTGTCCACCGACTCTTTTATCGTCAACGTCATCGACGACTCCGGGGCACTGAGTATTGAAGTGACCGATCGAGCGACCGGTGAGGTTTCGGAAATTCAGGTGAACGGCCTCAACCCGTGACGGGCTGACGGTTCCGGGGAGAACGGACATGAAAAAGATCATCGCGTTAGGGCTGCTGTTGGCGACATTACAAGGGTGCAGTCTGCGTGAGCCGATGTCGGCCGAGCAGGACACCGAAACCCCGACCCTGACTCCAAGGGCCTCGACTTATTACGACTTGCTGAAGATGCCGCGACCCAAGGGGCGGTTGATGGCGGTGGTGTACGGCTTCCGTGATCAGACCGGGCAGTACAAGCCGACGCCGGCGAGTTCGTTTTCCACCAGTGTGACTCAGGGCGCGGCGTCGATGTTGATGGACGCGATGCAGGCCAGTGGCTGGTTTGTGGTGTTGGAGCGGGAAGGGCTGCAGAACCTGTTGACTGAACGCAAGATCATTCGCGCGTCGCAGAAGAAGCCGAATACGCCGGTGAATATTCAGGGTGAGCTGCCACCGTTGCAGGCGGCGAACATGATGCTCGAGGGCGGGATCATCGCGTATGACACGAATGTGCGTAGCGGTGGGGAAGGGGCGCGGTATCTGGGGATTGATTTGCAGCGTGAGTATCGGGTGGATCAGGTGACGGTGAATTTGCGGGCGGTGGATGTGCGTAGCGGGCAGGTGTTGGCGAATGTGATGACCAGCAAGACGATTTATTCGGTGGCGCGCAGTGCGGGGATTTTCAAGTTTATCGAGTTCAAGAAGTTGCTTGAGGCTGAGGTTGGGTATACGACGAATGAGCCGGCGCAGCTTTGTGTTCTGTCGGCGATTGAGGCGGCGGTGGGGCATATGGTGGCGCAGGGGATTGAGCGGCGGTTGTGGCAGGTGGCGGGGGACGCTTCTGTGCCGGGGCAGGATGATGTGTTGAATCGGTATTTGAGCCAGAACAAGATTGATCCGGATGCGGAGTGAGGTTTTTGCTGTTGAGCTTGGCGGCCTGACAGCCGACCAGGCTCTCTCGGTCGAAACCGGTTTAAACCTGTAGGAGTGAGCCTGCTCGCGATAGCTATTTCTCAGACACAGGAGCTATTGCGGATGTACCCAAATCCTTGTGGGAGCTGGCTTGCCAGCGATGGCGGCCTTACAGCCGACCAATCTCTGGCAGATGTACCCAGTTCCAACTGTGGGAGCCAGCCTGCTGGCGATGATTTTCTGGCTGGCTGAGTACATATCCATTCTTGCGGTAACGGCTGCTTAGGGTTTCGCCCTGACGGCGACTCACTTTTTTTACAAACGCCTAAAAAAAGTAAGCAAAAAAACGCTTGCTCCTACGTGCGGCCCACTCGCTAAAGCTCGGGGTTCCTTCGCTCCGGGATCGATCCGGGCGCAGCGCCTACGGTTTGCTTCGCTGCACCTCCTCTCGCTGTGTTTGGCTGCGCCAAACGGTCGCTGCGCTCCCACGCCCGGATCAATCCCTCCACTCAGCCTTCCGACGTCGCCCGTGGATCAAGATCAAGAGCAGGCGAGCTGACACTCGGCCTATTGAGTGGTGAGGAGCACAGCGTGGTCGGCTTTGGATTTGTGGTGGATTCGCCCCTCACCCCAGCCCTCTCCCGAGGGAGAGGCAGCCGATTTGTGGGCTTTTCAAAGCCTGAGTTCGACTCGGTATTTCACGTCGGCGTACCTCTTCCAAACACCCCGGTCAGTCCCCTCTCCCTCCGGGAGAGGGCTAGGGTGAGGGCTGCGATCTGAAGTGTGTTTAAAGAAGTGTCTGAATCGGCGGAACCTTCCCACAATGTTTTCAGGTTGTCCGTCGGACGTCCGGTCTCTAGCCTATATTCGTCGCTGTCAATTCAGCGACCGGGCGTGGAAACCCGAGTAACTACAGAGCGCACAAGCGCCATTCATAACGTATCCTTGCGCACCTCACTGTGTGCACTTTGTTATGGCGGCTGTGCGTGGGAGACCTTGTGTCTGCCGGGTTGCCTCTGTCCCGGGTTTCCAACCTGCGTACAGCTGCCACCTATTCGCTTGGAAACCGAATGGGGGGCCAGCTATAACCGTCATACAGGGTAAATAACCATGAAAAAACCAACACCCAACCCCCCAGAACCAGACACCAACACCACATCCCCCTACGCCTCAGTCGACTGCAAAAAACTCCACGAAGCCGCCGACCGCGCCCTCGATTTCTACCTCAACCCCACCGCCCACATCATGTCCAGCGCCAACGAGCCGGAACCCATGTACCTCGCCAACCCCAGGTACAACACCGAATCCCTGTTGGCCAACGCCAGCGAAACCCTCGGTTCAGCCAGCGAAATGCTCATCAACTTCGCCGCCTCGCTGGAAACCTCACAGCGCAAGACTGCACTGGGTATCGCACAAGTCGTCATGCTGGGCGAACTGGCGGTGAATCAAGCTCTCGATCACGTCGAGCTGAAGGATGGCTGATTGATCGTTCCCACGCGCAGCAAAGGAATGCGGCCCCTGACGCTCTGCGTCAAATTCGCGAGTTGGAACGCGGAGCGTCCCGAGAGGCATTCCCACGCAGAGCGTGGGAACGATCAAAAAAACCGTACCTCCACGGGAGGCACGGTTTTTTGTGTTGAGACGAGGAGGCGATCTTAACCGGGGTCGCGTCGAGGGTACTCCTGACGCGCATGCAAGATGCTCACAATCTCAATTTGGTCCGCCACTTGATAAACGACGAGATAGTTCGGGCTTACCACAATCTCTCGAGTGCCAGGAGAGCGGCCTTTGCGATACAGGTGTGGATGCCAACAAAGCGCAGATGTAGTTTTTACGACGGACGTGTGAAGTGCAGTCGCCGCTACAAAATTTCGTTCGCCAATGTACTTCAGGATTTTCGAGAGTTCGACCCGAGCCTTGGGTCGCCACTTAATCTGCATCAGCGCTTTTGCGCATTGATTCCATCAAGGCATTGATTTCCTCCATCACTTGCTCATGGGGAATACTCGGGCGCGGATCATCGAGAGACGCTTGTACTTCCGCCCTGAACCAGCGGTCATAACTCGCAGCCTGTTCTTCAGGATCAAGATCCGAGACGACTGGGCACAGTGGGTCGATCAAGGACGGGTCGATCATAGAGCCTCCGGGTTTGGTGCCTCGAAGTCTATTCGTTAACGGTATCGCTGTCGTCGCTGTCTGGATGAATTGCATGTAGGCCAAGCTCCATTAGGATCAAGTTGTCCTGGCAAATCCTAGAGCCTGCACTTCCGACGGCCAACCGCCAGAACTTGTCAGAAAACTCCCCGAATTTCTGAAAACGTTCCGTTTTCCGTAGGACGCAACTCAAGCGTAAGCGCAAAAAAAACCGCGACCCCCTCACCAGAGAATCGCGGCCCATCAACACCCACCCCCTACTGCTGCAACACCGTCGCCTGGTTAGCTGACCCGAACTGCTGAATATTCGCCGTCTGCGTAACCCCACTCTGATCGACATTGGCAATGTTCCCCGTGCCGCCCTGGGTCACATACGCCACGTTCATCGTATCCGCCTGCTTAACAGTGATCATGTTGTCGCTGCCATACAACTGCGCGGTATACGCCTGGTTCCCCGACCCAGACTGATCAAACTCAGCACTGTTACCCGTGCCATTCGAAGAACCCTGCACCAGGTTGCCCGTGCCGCGTTGATCGGAGATCAAAATGTTGTCGCTACCATTCTGATCAAAATACAGCTCGTTATACGAATCAGCCTGACTGACCGTGGTCTTGTTGCCCGTCCCGGTCTGATGCGTGGTCATGACTTGCCCGACGCCATCCTGAGTGAAGCTGGCGATGTTGCCATTGCCCGCCTGAGTAACGGTCGCGCGTTGGCCGCTGCCGAACTGGCCGCCGGATTGCGGGCCTTTCCAGTTGCTGGCGTAGACCTTGTTGTCGTTGCCCACGGAGGTGGCGTTGAGCACGTGGCTGTCGCCGTTCTGGTAGGTGAAGTGCACGTTACCGTTACCGACCTGATACAGCGCCAGTGTCGAGTTGACCGATTCGAACTGGTCGGCGTAGATCGCGTTGGTGTTGCCGACCTGGGTGACGGCGGCGGTGTTGTTTTCGCCGAAGCTTTGGTCGACCACGGTTTCGTTGCTGTCACCGTACTGGTTGACGGTGGCCTGGCTGGCGAGTTGCGCGTCCTGCCAGATTTCAGTGCCGTTGAGGTTGCCGAACTGGCTGATGGTGATGTTGCCGCCGGTGCCATTGCGCTGGTCTCCGTAGGCGTAGTTGCCTTCGCCGGCCTGGTTGATGCCGATCTGGCCACCGTTGTGCAGCACTTGTTCGGCGGTGCCGTAGTTGGCGGTGCCGTACTGGGTGATCACGGCGCTGTTGCCGGTGCCTTCATAGAGTTGTTCGATGTTGGCTTCGTTACTGTCGCCGAACTGGGAGGTTTTGCCTTCGCTGCCGTTCTGCGAATCCTGATAGATGAACGAGAAATTGCCAGTGCCTTGCTGTTGTTGCAGCGCATTGTTCGGTGAGCCGAAGCCCAGCGACTGGCTGGCATGGGCGGTGTTGAAGGCGCCGACCTGTTGCTGGGTGATGGTGGCGTTGTCTTCGTAAAGTTGTTCCGCGTAAGCGGCGTTGTAGTCGCCGACCGCGTCCTGGGTGATCACGCTAGTGGCATGGTCTTGCACGGCGGCGGCGTCGTTGCCCTGGCCCAGTTGGGTCTGGGTTGCGGTGCTGAATGGGGCCTGGGTCTGTTTCACATCCGCGATGTTGGCGGTACCGACCTGGCTTTGGTTGGACAGGCTGTCGTCGGCCATGGCCTGGGCACTGATCATGACCAGGATGGCGGCGGTGAGGGGCGTCAGTTTGAACATGATGAACTCTCCGATGATTTGCAGTGCTTAGCGATATTGCTTGACCGAAACGCTCATGCCGTTGCCCGACTGGGTCACGGCGCTTTGCAGCCCCGCGCCGGCCTGCTCGATGCTGGCGTCGTTGTTGTTGCCGTTTTGCGAAATCTGCGCGCGGTTGTGGCTGCCGTTTTGCGTGATTGAGGCGGCGTTGCCGGAACCGTTCTGGTTGATCAGCGCCATCAGGTCGCTGCCCTGTTGCAGGATGTACGCCTCCTGATTGCTGCCCGACTGCACGATCTGCCCGAGCAGCGACTGACCGTTCTGTTGCAGCAGGGCGACGTTGGCCTGGCCGAGCTGGTCGATCAGGGCTTGCTGACCCACCGGTGGGGGCAGTTCGCCGAGATCGCTGCTGGTTGGGGCCAGGTCGTCGTTTTCCATCAGGTCGTCGGCGCGCACGCTCGCAGTGCTGCACAGCAGGAGCAGGCAAAGCAGGGCTGCGATCGGCGTGTTCATGGCGAAAATCCTGTGTGGCGTTATCCGGTTTAGAACCGTGCCCCAGCCACCCGAAAGTGGCTGGGGATCTGGCTTACAGCGTGGTCACCGAGACCGTGCGCACGGTGCCTTGGGACGAGCGGATCGTCGCGGTCGGGTTGGCCGAAGGCACTACCAGCGTGTTGTTCAGCGTCAGCCGCCAGCGTCCGGTTAACGGCACCGTGGTGGTGCCAAGGGTGACCAGCCCGGAAGGGGTGGTGACCTGCACGGTGATGGTGTTGCCGGTGGTCACTGACGAGGTGCCGGTGAAGTCCCAGTTGAAGCGCCCGCCGGAGCGTGCCTGCACCGTCGACGCGGTGACGGCGAACGTTTCCGCTGCTGGCCGTGGCGAAACTTGCACCGTGACCGTGGCCGGCGTCGACAGGGCACCGAAGGCGTCCCGGGCGATGTAGGTGAAGGTCGTGGTGAATGCCGTGGTCACGGTGGCCGGTGGGGTGTAGGTGATCACCGTGCCGTTGCTGCTAACCGTGCCGCGCCCGGCGGCGGGTTGGGTCAGACTGTTGACGGCCAGTGGCACGTTGCCTTCCGGATCGGTGTCGTTGGCCAGCACGTTGATCGGGATCGCTACGCCCAGTGTTGCGACGCTGTCGGCGACGGCGGTCGGGGCCTGGTTCGGTGCGACGGTGATGGTTACGGTCGCCGGGTTGGCCGAGGCCAGACCTTTGGCGTCCTGCGCCTTGTAGGTGAAGGTCGTGGTCAGTGGCGCGTTGACTACCGCTGGCGGCGTGTAGACCACCGATGTGGTGCCGTTGAGCGCTACGGTGCCTTGGCCCGCGGCCGGTTGAGTCAACGCGGTGATGCCCAGTGGATTATCGCCATCGGGATCGCTGTCGTTGGTCAACAGGCTGAGGGTGATCGGCACACCGAAGCTGGTGCTGCCGGTGTCGGCATTGCTGATCGGCGCTTGATTTTCACCCGTGTCCGGCGCGCTGCCGACCACGACGACCGCTTCAGTGTCACCACCGCCAGCGGCAGATTTCACCGTCACGGTAGCGGGTGGCTGAGTCAGGTCGGCGACGGTGATGCGCTGCAGGGTGCCGGTTTTCGACAGACGCCCGTAGCCCTGGGCAACCATGTCCGGGATCGCCACTTCATCGCTCGATGTCGCTTCGATCAGCAGGCTGTGATTGGCCCAGTTGTAGCGCGCAGTCTGCACTTTCACCACGTCGGTGAGCTTGGCTGATACGGCCGTCGGACGCGTGGTGCCGGCGGGGTTGGTGGCGGTCACGACGACTACCGGAGGTACCGCGCCAATGCCCAAGCGGTGGCCGAAGAACAGACCATTGTTGTCACCTAGCAGAGTGGTCTGGCACGGCGTTGGCGGTGGGCCGGGGAGCAGCGCCACGGTTTCGCGGAAGCACAGGGTCGAGCTGTTACTGGCCTTGGCAAACACTTCGGCACGCACGCCGGCGGCGGTGCGGCGATAGGTGGCGCGGTCGATTTCCACTTGGGTCTGCTGACGGTTGTCGAGCACTTTGCCGGACAGGCTGAACACGTTCGACTGGATCGTCCCTGCAGGCCCGGTGATGCGCAGGAAGTTGGTGTTGAACGGGCTGCCGGTCACCGCTTCGTTGAGGTTCGGGTCACCGACGAAAGTTTCCGTGGCGCCGGTGTCGGGGTTCACTTCGGTGTACGGGCCGTTGACGCTGCGCAGGAACGGTCCGATGGCGCCATTGACGGCACCGGTGAAATTGCCCGGTGCGCCGATGCCGATGTCGCGGGTAATGTTGATCGCGCGGCGTCCAGGCGCGGTGACATTGACCGTCTCGACGCCATACGGGTGAGTGATCGTATAGGTGCCGGCAACGGGTACGTTCACCCGGATGCGAATCCGCGCGAAGCTTTGCTGATCACCATCGGCCGGATTTTCCGAGGCGAATGCCGCTTCGATCCCGGCGACATAAGCGTCCACGCCATAACCGGCAGCGTTGTCGGCAATCGTGGTTTCGGCCAGGAACCAGAAGGCTTCCGGCGGCCAGTTGTCTGGGAAAATCATCGGCTGGGCGTCGTCGTAGATACCCGGTTCAGCCAGCAAAATGCACATGTAGGCCGGCGGCGTGGTCGCGGCAACGCGCGAGCTGGCGGCGCGCGACTGGCACAGTTCCATCGACAGCAGATTGTTGTCCTGATACCACATCGGGAATTTCCCGGTGGCGAAGGTGTAGGGGCCGGGGTCGACGGCGGCGAGTTGCGCATAGGCACTGCCGGTCAGCGAGAGAGCGAGCCCGAGCGCGTTGAGCGCAAAGCGTGGCCACTTGTTCATGATGCCTCCTGATGCGGATCTGGGCATGTGAGCGTTCATTGCACGATGACCACTTCTTCGGTATCGCTGCCGCCGTTGGACGACGTCACGCGGACCTTGGCCGGCGGTATTGGCGAGATCCCGGTGGCGAGGGTTTTCACCGCGCCGTCGCCGCCCAGCGCACCGATGGCGGCGCCGCTGCCGGAGGTGGCGGTGAGTACGGGTGGCGAAGTTTCGTCACTGGTCGAGGCGACCACGGTCAGTTGCCCGGAGCTCAGGCTGTATTGCGCGCTCTGGATCACCACCAGATCGGTCAGGGTCATGGGCAGAGTGGTCGGCGTGCTGCTGGCGATGGCCAGGTGGTTGTCGGCGGTCACTTGCAAAGTGGTTGGCAAGGTCGGGTTGACCGAGGACTGCGCGTACCAGCTGCCGGTGCTGTTGGCTTCGGTCATGTTCAGCACCGGGGTGCTGCTGGTTACGGCGACGGTGCCCGGCGCGGGTGGCGCGAGAACGAACACGTCTTGCTGTGCGACCGGCGCGCTGGTTCCCGCTTTACGCGAGTAGGTGCTGCGCTGGGTGATCATTGGCGTTGGCCGGACCACCGTCGACAACTTGCCGGAGACGGCGAACACATTCGTCCGCAGGTCGAGGCCGTTAGGGCCTTCGATGCGCACGTAGTTGGTGTTGAACGGGCTGCCGGTGACTGCCTCGTTGAGGTTTGGGTCGCCGACGAATTGTTCGGCGGCACCGGTCAGCGGATTGGTCTCGGTGTACGGGCCGTTGACGCTGCGCAGGAACGGCCCGATGTCACCCTTGAGCGCGCCGTCATAGGTTTTCGGCGTACCGATACCGATGTCGCGGGTCATGTTGATCGCGCGGCGGCCGGGGGTGTCGATGTTGAACACATCGACGCCATACGGGTGGGTGATGACGTAGGTGCCGGCCGTGGGCACGTCGACGCGAATGCGGATGCGGGCGAAGCTGACTTGATCGCCCTCAACCGGTTCTTCGGCAGCGAATGCGGCTTCGATGGCGCTGACGTAGGTCAGGTCGATTCCACGGGCGGCGTCGACGAGGGCCGTTTCGCCGGTGAACCAGAACGCTTCGTCGGGAAAGTTTGTCGGGAAGACAATCGGTTGCGCGTCATCGAATACGCCGGGGGTTGGCAGCAGCGAGCACATGTACGACGGCGCGCCGGGGGCGCTGGGTACTCGGGAGCTGAGCGCTTTGGACAGGCACAGATCCAGAGTGCGACCGTGGGAGTCCTGATACCAACTGGCGAAACCACCGTTGGCCGGCGTGTACGGACCCGGATCAACAGCAAACAAAGCGGCTTGGGCAATGCCTTGGGCCAATGCGCTCACGACCAGGACAGTCGCGGTTTTGGACAGTAAAGGGTGCATGAGTTAATCCCTCTATCAAAGTACCTGCCCCTTGGGGATGGGTCAGTTGCACAGGGCCTGTACACCTTCCATGCCAAGGTGCGGTGAATGGGCGTGAGAGGGCCGGATTAGAAGGGTTTGCAGGAATGAAGCTGGGTTTTTGGCCAGCGGGGAAAGGGCGTCATTCCCCAGAATCGGGGACGGTGGGGATGAAAACTGAATACCTGTCGTACACCGAACCCTTGTAGGAGTGAGCCTGCTCGCGATAGCGATGTGTCTGTAATGAAAATGTCGACTGGCCCACCGCGATCGCGAGCAGGCTCACTCCTACAAGGGATTGGCGGTGTCTGTGGGATCAACTCAACCGGGTCGATACCCCCGCAACCGGGCAAACACCCAACGGTGGGCTATAACCCTATAGGGACGTATAGAGAAGTCGCCGCCATGAACATGCAGTCGAAATCGCTACCGGTCGAGGAGGGCAATCTGCGCTTGAACTCGCGCAAGCAGTCGTTCAACCTGCTGCGTTGGTTTTCGCTGATCAGCATGGCGGTGATTGGCACGGTGGCTGTGGCGCTGGGGGCGGTGTCGACGCGTTTTGTCATTGATGAAAGCGTACAGCGCGATGCCTTGCTCACCGCGCAGTTCATTCAGGCGATCGCCTCGGCCGAGGTGCGCCATGTGTCGATTCCCAATGTGCGGACCATGGGCGAATTGCTCGATCCGCGTCAGGACATGCACTTTCCCGACGTCAGTCCGCAAGCCCGGGCCGATGCACGGGGCGAGTTTCTCGATCACATCGAACACTTGCCGGACGTGATTCTGGCTAATATTTACGCGCCGGACCGCCAGGTAATCTGGTCAACCAATCCCGTGCTGATCGGTACCAGCATTCATGCCGACGAAGACCTTGATCGCGCCTTCAACGAAAAGATTCCGGTATCCGCCAGCTACCACGACGTCGACAAGGCCCGTGAAGAACAGAAATTCATCACGCCGCCGGATTACATCTTCATCGAGAACTACATTCCGCTGTTCGACGCCGAGGGCAAGAACGTCACGGCGATGGTCGAGATCTACAAGGAGCCCAAGGATCTGATCGCACGCATGGAGCGCGGATTGGTTCTGATCTGGCTGGCCACCGCGCTCGGCGGCGGGCTGATTTATCTGGGGCTGTACTGGATCGTCCGGCGCGCGGCGATTCTGCTCGCCGCTCAGCAAAAACAACTGATTGCCAACGAAACCTTTGTCGCTCTGGGTGAGATGTCTTCCGCCGTGGCGCACAGTTTGCGCAATCCGTTGGCGACGATTCGCTCCAGCGCCGAACTGGCGCTGGAGTTCGATGCCGGCCCGGCGCAGAAGAACATCAACGACATCATCGGCCAGGTCGACCGCATGTCGAAGTGGGTGCGCGAGCTGCTGCAATCGCTGCGACCGCTCAACGATGATCCGGAACCGGTGAATCTGGTGGCCGCGTTGCACGAAAGCCTGGTGGCGTTCGAACAGCAGATTGCCAGAGCGAGCGTGCAGGTGGTGTTTCATCCCCAGCACACGCCGATGGTGCTCAGCCAGCCAGTACAACTGACACAAATCCTCAACAGCCTGCTGGCAAATGCACTGGAGGCGATGGACAAGGGCGGCACGCTGACCGTCAGCCTGGAACCGAGCGACGACCGTGGCGTCTGCGTGGTGCTCAGCGACACTGGTAAAGGCATGAATGAAGAACAACGGACCATGGCCTTCCGGCCGTTTTTCACGACCAAATCGGGTGGTTTGGGTGTCGGTCTGGTCCTGGTCAAACGCATCATGGAACGCTTCGGCGGCGGCGTGACCCTCGACAGCCGCGAAGGCGAGGGCACCACCGTTCGTCTGGCCTTCCAACTCGTCCCCTGATAAACACGTTCCCCTGTAGGAGCTGCCGAAGGCTGCGATCTTTTGATTCTGTTTTTAAGATCAAAAGATCGCAGCCTTCGGCAGCTCCTACAGGGGGATTTGTATGAACAAAAAAATGTGAACTTCCCCCATCAGTGGGTGTCAAGCCCCGGTCACCGGGGAGTGGGGAAACTCACAGCATCCCCAAGCCCCTGTTACAACTGGAAATAATTTATTGGCGCAGTAGTTGCAAAACACCATCATCCCTTCCTTGATGAGGCGGCTGGTGATGGACAGAACAACGCGTGCCCCAAGCAACACCTTTTCGCTGACGCCCTTGAGCGTCTTTCTGATGTTGACCCTCGGCAGCATGGCCGGCGTTCGCGCCAGCCCGATCGATGACGAGCGACAGCCAGAAACCTCCGATCCTTCGGCGTACTACGACGAACCGGCTGACCGCGCCGGTGCGCTCAATGCCATTCTGACCATGCCGGAGGCGAACGAAGACTCTTTCGATTTGCCCGACGGGGTCAAAGGCGACCGCGCTGAAACGCGTGTCGAAAACGTCCTGCCGCCGTCCGTGCAGACCAGTTTCAATTACCCCACCAACGGCAAGCCGAGCCCGCTCTATGGCGCGCAGCCGTTCACCCAGCAGTTGACCCTGTTCGAAGAGTTCGGGCCGGAAAAACTCGACCCGACCACCCCGGCCGCGCCGCTGCCGTTTCCGCCGGCCGCGATTGGCCCGGCACCGGCTCAGGACCCGAACAACATCGCCCGCAGCGCGCCACCCGGCACCGCCCTTGATGCGTTCCTGCGCCAACCGGGGCTAACGCCGTTCCCCAGCCAGTTCGCCAACGTCGTCGACCGCAACCCGTGGCAGGCGCAGATCGAGGTGTACCTCAACCGCCATATCGGCTCATCCGCCGAAGGTCGGCCGCCAGGAAAAGGCTGGGCGCACCAGCGCTGGAACGAGTTCTACCCGCAAGTCGCCTACAAAACCGCGCAGACCGGTGCACGCCTCAATGGTGGCCTGCGTGACAGCGTGCAAATGCACCATTACGCGGTGGGCGAATTCGGCCCCGGCGGCCTGTACCACAACGTCGCTGGCGTACCAGCGACCGATGGCACTGCCAAAGGTGTCGACCCGCGTTTCCACCCGGCCATGCCGGCGCAAAACCACAATTCGGTGTGGACCTTCGACGGCACGTTGCCGCCCAAACTGTTGATGGTGCGCTACGGCCAACCGGTGATGATGCGCCACTACAACGGCTTGCCGATCGACCCGTCGGCCAACCGTGGATTCGGTCTGCACACCATCAGCACCCACGAGCACAACGGTCACGCGCCGGCGGAAAGCGACGGCTATGCCAACGCGTTCTTCTTTCCTGGGCAGTTCTATGACTATCGCTGGCCGATCCAGCTTGCCGGTTACGACAGCATCAACACCAAGGCTGAAGACCCGCGTGCGGCGTTCCCGTGTGCACCGGGTGAAACCTTGTGGGTCAACGACCTGGCCCCCGCGAAGAAAACCTGCGACCACGGCACGATCAAAATCCGTGGCGACTGGCGCGAGACCATGAGCACCCACTGGTTCCACGATCACATGCTCGATTTCACCGCGCAGAATGTCTACAAGGGCAACGCGGCGATGATGAATTACTACAGTGCCCTGGATCGCGGCAACGAGTCGGTGGACGACGGCGTGAACCTGCGTCTGCCCAGCGGCAGCGCCTTGCCATGGGGCAACCGTGACTACGACGTCAACCTGGTGTTCGCCGACAAGGCCTGGGATCAGGAAGGGCAGTTGTGGTTCAACCCTTTCAACACCGACGGCTTCCTCGGTGATCAGTTGCTGGTCAACTGGCAGTGGAAACCGGTCCTCGATGTGCGTGCGCGCAGTTATCGCTTCCGCATCCTCAACGGCTCGGTGTCGCGCTACTTCAAACTGGCGCTGGTGCGGGAAATCAAAGGCACCAGCGGCGAGTTCCAGGGGCCGAAAAACTCCGGTGTGTCGTACAGCCGTGTGCCGTTCCACATGATCGCTAACGACGGCAACATCATGGAACACAGCGTGCCGTTCGACGGCAGCATGGATCTCGATGCCGATGGCGACAAACAGAACCACAACGCGATCCTGCCGACTCAGGGCATCGCCGAGCGCTTCGACATCATCGTCAACTTCTCGAAAAACGGCATCAAGCCAGGCGACAAGCTGTTCTTCGTCAACCTGCAGGCTCACGACGACGGCAAGGGACCCAAAGACGTCATCCCGTTAGGCGACATCCTGTCGGAGAAATACCTGGCGGTGATCAAGCAGACCAGCAAGGGTCCGCAGTGGGACAGAGGCGACCCGGCGGTGGGCAAGGTCTTGCAGCTCAACGTCAAGTCTTACACCGGTCAGGATCTGGCGATGAACCCGGCAGCCTACGAACCGGCGAAACCGGGCAAGGCGGAAGGGCTGGTGATGATCCCGCTGAAGCTCCATCGCGACAACGCCGCCGATAAAGCCGTGCTGGCCAAGGCTCGCCACCGCACCTTCACCTTCGGCCGTTCCGACGGCACCGATGAAGCGCCGTGGACGGTCAAGACCGATGGCGGCTTCGGCTTCCACATGGACCCGCGTCGCCTGAACGCTTCGACGCAACTGTCGAGCGGCCCGACCGATGCCGGTGTCACCGGGTTCGGCACTCTGGAGGTGTGGAACATCAAGGCTGGTGGCACGGGCTGGAGCCATCCGGTGCATGTGCACTTCGAGGAGGGGATCATCCTCAGTCGCGGCGGCAAGGCCCCGCCAGAGTGGGAAAAATGGGCACGCAAGGACGTCTATCGCATCGGCTCCGAAAAGGACGGTCTGGACAGCGTCGAAATGGCGATCAACTTCCGCGAGTTCGCCGGGACCTACATGGAGCACTGTCACAACACTCAGCATGAGGACAACTCGATGCTGCTGCGTTGGGACCTGGAGAAGCCCGGGCAACTGCAACTGATGCCAACCCCACTGCCAAGCTGGGACGGTGTGCGCTACGTCAACTCTGCCGCGCTGCCTACCTTCCGCAACGGTGACGGTGTTGGCCCACAAGTGGTGGTCAAGCCATGAACCGCCGCCACGGTGACCGCCAACCGCTGCATACCCCGCGCTCCCGGGCGTTGGGCATGCACCTGGTGCTGATGCTGGTGGTCTGTGTGCTCGCCAGCCGTGTGCTGCTGGCACACCAGGCCAGCCTCGGCGAGCCGCCAGCGGCCAGTGAATCCGCCACCCCGTGGGGTGGCGACTATTTCCCCAACACCTTGCTGACCGATCAGGACGGTCGGCAGGTGCATTTCTTCGATGACCTGATCAAAGACAAAGTGGTGGTGATCAATTTCATCTTCACGTCGTGCAGCGACTCCTGCCCACTGGAAACCGCACGGCTGCGTCAGGTGCAGAAACTGCTCGGCGATCGGGTCGGCCAGGACATCTTCTTCTACTCGATCAGCATCGATCCGCTCAGCGACACTCCCGAAGTGCTCAAGGCCTATTCGCAGCGCTTCAAGGTCGGCCCCGGCTGGAAGTTTCTCACCGGTGAATTCGAAGACGTCACCGACCTGCGCAAGAAACTCGGGCTGTTTATCGAAGGCGTCGACAACGGTCGCAGCAAGGATCACAACCTCAGCCTGATCGTCGGCAACCAGAGCACCGGTCGCTGGATGAAAGCCTCGCCGTTCGAGAACCCGTGGATCCTTGCCGATCAACTGGCCAACACCTTGCAGAACTGGAAGCAGCCGAGCATCGAAGAAAGTTACGCCAACGCCCCGGACATTCGCCCGCCGAGCAATGGCGAAGAACTGTTCCGCACCCGCTGCGCCTCCTGTCACAGCCTCGGCCCAATGGATGGGCAGGGCCTCGGCATGCGCAGCATCGGCCCGGATCTGATTGGCGTAACGCGTAGTCGAGATCCGAAATGGCTGAATCGCTGGATACGCGAACCGGATCGCCTGCTCGCGGAAAAAGACCCGATTGCCCTGCAGCTGTACGAACAGTTCGAGCGAATTCCGATGCCCAACCTGCGCCTCGACGAGCCGTCCGCGCAGTCGATCATCGACTACCTCCTCGATGAAACCGAGCGTCAGCAACCGTCCGCGAAAGCCTTGGCCGACGGCGCTTTGACGCCAGTAAAACCGGGCGATAGCGCCGCGACGTTGAGTCGTATGCAGTAGCGGCGAAATAGCATCATTGAACCGTGTGTCGCGGTCAGAGCCACCTACACTGATCTCTGTACGCGACTCGATTGAAAAACTCCAGGGCACTCCCATGCAGCGACTGGAAGCACAAAAAACCTCTGCACCGAACCCATCGGTCGCAGGCAAGGGCTGGCGCGAGCAGTTCAATCTGCTGCGCTGGTTCTCGCTCGCGAGTTTTTTCATCATCGCCGCCGTGGCGCTGGGGCTGGGTTATATCTCCACGCGCTTCGTGGTCACCGAAAGCGTCGAGCGCGATGCGCTGCTGACCGCGCAATTCGTTCAGGCCATCGGCGCGGCGGAAATGCGTCACGCCAAAATCAATCCGAACCGAACGATGGGCGAAATGCTCGACCCGCGCCAGGACAACCAATATCCCGATGTTGACCCGGCGTTACAGGCTTCGGCACGCACCGAGTTTCTCGATCACGTCGAACACTTGCCGGACATTTTGCTCGCGACGGTTTATGCGCTGGATCGCACGGTGATCTGGTCGACCAACGCTGAGCTTATCGGTGTGCACATCAAGGATGACGATGAGCTCGACGAATCATTCGAGATGAAAGTGCCGGTGTCTTCCAGCTACCACAAGATCAACGATGAGAAACCCGAACAGCAAATGTTGCGCGAACCGAAATACCTGTTCATCGAGAACTACATCCCGATGTTCAACGCCGACAAAAGCAAAGTCGTCGCCATGGTTGAGGTCTACAAGGAGCCGGCGGATCTGGTCGACCGCATCGACCGTGGCTTCGCCTCGATCTGGGCGGCGACTTGCTTCGGCGGTGCGGCGATCTTTCTCGCGTTGTTCTGGATCGTCCGCCGTGCCGCGAAATTGCTGCAGAGCCAGCAGCAACAACTGATCAGCAACGAAACCTTTGTCGCCCTCGGCGAGATGTCCTCGGCGGTGGCGCACAGTCTGCGCAATCCATTGGCGACCATTCGCTCCAGCGCCGAACTGGCGCAAGAGATCGCCAGCCCCGGTGCGCAGCGCAACATCGGCGACATCATCAGTCAGGTCGATCGTATGTCGCGCTGGGTGCGCGAATTGCTCGTCTCACTGCGGCCGATGAATGACGACGGCGAGGCGGTGGATCTGGTAATGGCAGTAGAAGACACCTTTGGCGCATTTGATGCATTGATTAAACGCAGTGGCGTCGAAGTGCGATTCAGTCCGCAAAACTGCGCGCCGGTCGTCAGTCAAAAGGTGTTGCTCACGCAAATACTCAATAGCCTGTTTGCCAATGCCCTGGAAGCCATGCCCAAGGGCGGTGTGCTCAGCGTCGAATTCGAAACGCCGCAGCCGGACCGCGTACGCATGACCCTGAGCGACACCGGCAAGGGCATGAGCGCACAGCAGCAACTGTTGGTGTTCAAACCGTTTTTCACCACCAAACAGGGCGGCCTCGGGGTTGGTCTGGCGTTGGTCAAAAGAATTATGGAGCGTTTTGAAGGTTCGGTCGTGCTGACCAGCCGCGAGCAGGAAGGAACCCGCGTCAGTCTCAACTTCAAAGTGGCATCGGGAGGGGAATATGGAACACAGCATTCTGCTGGTCGAGGATGACGAACTGTTGGCCGAAAATATTCAGACCTACCTTGAGCGCAAAGACTTCGAGGTGACCGTCTGCCATTCCGCCGAAGACGCGCTGGAGCAATTGGGCAGCTTCATGCCCGACATCGTGCTGACCGACAACTCGCTGCCGGGCATGAGCGGTCACGAGCTGATCCAGAAGCTGCGCATCAGCGCGCCGGATCTCAAAGTGATCATGATGACCGGGTACGGCAACGTCGAAGATGCGGTGGTGGCGATGAAGGAGGGCGCCTTTCATTACGTCACCAAACCGGTCGCGCTGCAGGAACTCAAACTGCTGCTCGACAAGGCTCTGGCCACCGAACGGATGGAGCGCACGCTGTCGTTTTATCAGGAACGCGAGGCGCAGAAATCCGGGGTGCAGGCGCTGATCGGCGACTCGGCACCGATGCAATATCTAAAAAATACTATCGGCCAGTTGCTCGATGCCGAGCGGCGCATGGCCAACACCGATCTGCCCCCGGTTTTGGTGGAAGGTGAGACCGGTACCGGCAAGGAATTGGTGGCGCGGGCGCTGCATTTCGACGGCCCGCGCAGCAAAGGTCCGTTTATCGAGTTCAACTGCGCGTCGATCCCGTCGAATCTGGTGGAATCTGAGCTGTTCGGGCATGAGAAGGGTGCGTTCACCGATGCCAAGGATCGCCGGGTCGGGCTGGTGGAAGCGGCGGATGGCGGCACGCTGTTTCTCGATGAGATTGGCGAGATGGATCTGCTGTTGCAGGCAAAGATTTTGAAGTTGCTGGAGGACCGCACCATTCGCCGCGTCGGCTCGGTGAAGGAGCGTAAGGTCAATCTGCGGGTGATCAGCGCGACCAACTGCAATCTGGAGCAGATGGTGCAGCAGGGCAAATTCCGTCGCGATCTGTTTTTCCGTCTGCGGATCATTTCGATCAAAGTGCCGCGGCTTTACGCCCGTGGCGATGACATTCTGTTGCTGGCGCGGCACTTCCTCGCCAGTCACGGCAAACGCTACGGCAAACCGAATCTTCACTTCAGCCAGCAGGCCGAAGAATTGCTGCTCAGTTATACCTGGCCGGGCAACGTGCGTGAGCTGCGCAACATGCTCGAGCAGACCGTGCTGTTGGCGCCGAGCGACACCATCGCCGCGCATCAGCTCAACGTGTGCATGAGCCTGGTCGACGAGCCGCCGCTGCATATTCATGAAGCCCCGATGCACTACGAACCGCGCCCGGCGAGCAACACCGAATCGATGAACCTGCCGGAAGTCGAACGCGACATGGTGCGCAAGATGCTCGACAAGACCGACTGGAACGTCACCAAGTCCGCGCGCCTGCTGGGCCTGAGCCGCGACATGTTGCGCTACCGCATCGAAAAGCTCGGCCTCGCCCGCCCGGATAAACGCCAGTGGTAACCCAGACACACCGCATTTCCCCTGTGGGATCGAGCCTGCTCGCGAAGAGGGCATGTCAGCCGACATCAATGTTGACTGGTCCACCGCCTTCGCGAGCAGGCTCGCTCCCACAGGGTTTTGTGGTGTCTGGTTAATTCTTGGTCGTCAGAATCAATGCTGCTGTCGACTCAAACATTCCAGCAAACAACCCGGATCCAGCACCTCGTCATTCACATAAATCCCACGCTCCGCATCGTAGGTGCGGATAAACACCCGCACTGTCGCATCCGCCACGGTGGGCAACTGCGAATCGTAGAACTCATGGTCACCCGGAATCACCACAAAATCCTGCGGCGCCGTATCGTCGTAAGGCTTGGGCGGCGTGGAACTCAGTGAATACGGAGCAGGGTGGGCGAAGGGCTGGTTGGGCCCGTAATAATTGAAATTGCTGTCCAGCGCTTGCGCCTGTGTGGCAGCGAGCAGACAGCCGGTCAACAACAGCCGTTCGAGCATTTGCATGGCGGCACCTGCGAGTGCGGTTTTCCCCAAGGCTATTAACTATAGCTGCCCACGCCCCCAACGCTCGATCCACATCGGATCTCTGTAGGAGCTGCCGCAGGCTGCGATCTTTTGATCTTGACCTTTAAAAACAAGATCAAAAGATCGCAGCCTGCGGCAGCTCCTACACGAATTGGCTTACAAGTTTGCAACAACCGCAATTGCCGGGCTGATCTAGACTCGGATCCGCTCAATCACGAGCATCGTCCGGAGTCCGCCATGGAAGTGCCCAACAATAAAATCGCCATCGAGAGCAATCGACAGGCGTGGAACGATTCCGCCCGCCATCATCAGGATTCGCCTGACTGGCAGGCTTTGCTCGGCGAGGTCGTGCAGGTGGATTTCTCTTGTCTCGATGAGACGTTGAGCGGGTTGCTGGAGGTCGATGGCAAGGATGTGATTCAACTGGGCTGCAACAACGGCCGTGAGAGTCTCTCCCTGTTTGCGCTCGGTGCCAGAAGCGTGGTCGGTGTCGATCAGTCGACGGCGTTTCTCGATCAGGCGCGTGAGCTGAACAAGCGTTCCCCGCACAACGCTGAATTCATCGAAACCGATATCCATCATTTGCCAGTGTCATTGCAGAACCGCTTCGACGTGGCGCTGATCACCATTGGTGTTTTGAACTGGATGCCGGACATCGGCGAGTTCTTCCGCCATGTCGCTTCAACGCTGAAGCCTGGCGGCAAACTGGTGATCTACGAAACCCATCCGTTTCTGGAAATGGTCGACCCGGATGCGGAAGATCCTTATCGCCTCGCCAGTTCGTACTTTCGCGCCGAGCCATTTGTGCAGGAAGAGCCGATTGTCTACGTCGGCAAGGTCGAGCAGCAGTCGGCGAAGTCGTATTGGTTTGTGCATACGCTGGGGGCGATTTTCAGTGGTGCCATCGGGGCGGGGCTGAATATTGCGCACTTCAGGGAGTACGCGCATTCGAATCGGGAAGAGGTGTATGACCGGTATCTGAATCGAGAGGCGCAGATGCCGATGTGTTTTACCCTGATCGCCACCAAGTCCTGAATTCTTGATCGCGACAACCGGCCTCTTCGCGAGCAGGCTCGCTCCTACATTTGAAATGCATACCCCTGTAGGAGTGAGCCTGCTCGCGATGGCGGCATCAAAGCCGCCACAAATATCCAGACTGAATCAAGCCTGCGCCGCCACCGTCACTGCTGGTCTTTCCGGCTTGCGCAGTGCCTCCAGCCTTGAATCGCTGTAGTTCGATTCGCGGAAGAAACGCCAGTGCCCGAACAGGTCGTAAACATGCGTGATATGCCCTTGTTCCTGATAGCCCAGGCGAATATGCATCTTCAGGGCCTGCACATTGGCGTTGTCGCAGATATCCACGACTTTTTTAAAGCCTCGGGCAGCCATGACTTGCCAGAGTGCGGTCTGTGCATCGACGGTCAAGCTACTGCCGAAATAGTGCCGGGTAATTTCGGCACCGAACTGGAAGTATTCACCGGGCTTGACCGGGAACGTGCAGCGGTAGAAGTGGCGGTCGTAATAGTCGCGCGTGCTGGCCCAGACGAACCCGACGGTGTGATCGTCCTGGTCCAGGTACATGTGCCCCGTATGCCCTTCAGCGGCCAGCTCGGCCATGGTCTCCACGCGGTCACCAAAGTACTTGCCGAATGCCTTGGCGTTGTCCTCGGTGATGTCGACTCTGCGCAAGCCTTCACAGGGGCGCAGTTTGTTCGGGGCAATTGGCGTGACCAGGTCGCGCTCCATCCACAGCAGTTCACGGTGAGCGAAGACGTAACGTTTCCACAGTGCGCCAAGGGTGCGGCGCAGGCCTTTTTGTCTGATGCGCAGAAGCAGATTTTCAATGACGCTCATGATGCCCTCCGAGGCGCTAGCCCAGGTGTGTTGGATGGTGTTGCCGGTTGAATTTCGGATGTGTTCGCCGCCGTCGAGTTGCCGGCACGCTGTGCGCGCCATTTTTGCAGGGCCGGTTTGACGTGGTGCCAAAGGCGTAACCCCAGGCCCAGCAGCAAGCCGCTTGGGCGCCACGAGTAGAAACTCCAGCGCCAGTGTTCCAGTTGCCCGGTCATGCGTTCGTGCAGTTGATGGCTGGAGTTTTCCAGGCTGACCCGCGACGCGTCGATCCAGCGCCAGTGCTCATCCAGCCCCCAGCGAATCCATTCCTCCAGCAGCACCCGGCCGCTACCGAGGTCGGCGTACTGCGGCAAAAACGCCAGGTTGTAATCGTAGAGCCGGCCCTGTTCGAGCAGGCCGAGGCGATAGCTGATGCAGCGGCCGTTCAGCTCCAGCGTCACGACCCGCACCAGGCCTTGGTCGGCGAGGGCGGTGAAGGCGCTTTGCATCCACTGACGACTGCGTTCGGTGGCGAATATCCCGACGCCCTCGTCACCTTTCCAACTGACCGACTCGACTTCCTGCAGCGCTTCCAAAATCGTAGGCATCGACAGCGCATCGGGGGTGATTCGCCGCACTTGCGCACCGCATGCGGCAATCCGTTTGCGTGCCCGACGCAGCTTGTAGCGCGGGTCGCCGGAGATCTCCTGATGATCGGCATCGCTGATCAGATGCACCGGCACCCGGCAACTCAGGCGCCGTTCAGCCGTGGAACTGCGCGCCATCCATTCGGTGAGCGCACTTTCTTCACCGGCAGGTTCCGACAGTTCATTGAGTTGCAGCAGCGCATGGGGCAGATGTTTACGGATCAGCACTAGCGCTTTGTGCATGTCTTCGCTGCCGAGCATCGACAGCAAGGCCAGGCGATCGGCCATTGGATAACCCAAGTGATGCAAAACGCGAAACGGTACGCCAGCGAAGCGTTCGCGGCTGGCCACCAGTGGCAGGCACAGCAGCAATTGCTCTGCTTCCCAGCCGAGCAGAATGTGCAGGCGCTGATCCTCGTCCATGGCCTGCTCTGCCGCGCACAACCAGCCAAGGTTGTTGAACGGCGTGTGGTCGGCCACGCGCAGGCGCAGTGCTTCGTAGGCTGTGGCCGGGAAGTCGGCAGCGCACAGGGACGTGCGCCATTCGAATCGCATCACCATAGGTTCAGGCCGCCGTTGCTTTGACAGGTGGACGGGAAGTTTTACCCAGCGCCGCCAGGCGCGAACCGCTGTAGCGGGTTTCGCGATAAAAGCGCCAGCGGCCGAACAGCGTGTAGATATTCATGATCCGCTGTTGTTCGGTATAGCCCATGCGCAGGTGCAGCTTGAGCGCCGGGACATTGCTCGAGTCACAGACATCGACCACTTTGCGGCAGCCTTTCAAGGCCATGGCTTCCCACAGGCGCAGTTGCAGATCTACCGACAATTCGGTGCCCCAGTAGGCACGGGTCAGTTCGCCGCCGAACTCGAAAAATTCGCCGGGTTTAACCGGGAACCGGCAACGGTAGTAATGCCGATCGAAATAGTCGCGTGGCGTGCCCCAGATAAACGCCACGGCATCGCCGTTGTCGTCGATATGCATGTGCCCGGTGTGACCGTCACTGGCCAGCTCGGCCATGACGCCGACGCGGTTGCCGAAGTAGCGGGTAAAGGCGCTGGCGTTGCTTTCGGTGATCTTCAACATGCGCAGTGGCGGGTAGGGCTTGAGGCTGTGTGGCGGCACTGGGCTGACCAGATCGCGCTCCATCCACAGCAGTTCCTGATGGGCAAAAATGTACATTCTGCGGATCTTCGCCAAGGTCGCTCGCAGGCCTTTACGACGGATATGTCCGCTGAGTTTTTGCAAAACTTCCATGGTCTCTTCTCCTGTTGAGGGTCCCGCGCACAGCAAGAGGCTCGCGGGACAGAACATCGAAGGGCGGTTCATGAAGCGCTCCAGTTCAGGGCAAACAGGGTTTGCCCCGGTAATTCGAAACGTACGCGCCCGTTTTCGCAGGCAAACGGTATGTCGCGGCTGCGATTGTCAGCGCCGAAGAAACGCAGGGCGCTTTGGTTCAGCGGGCACTTGGCACCGCTCAGATCAACCCGTTGCAGGCGCGTGCCTTTGTTCACCCCGAGCAGTGCGCGCTGCTCGTCGCCGGCCATCGCCAGGACATCCACCTCAAAAGCGTCGTTATCCAGTTGCAGCACTTGCGGCAGCCAATGCCGGGCGATGAATTGCTGGGCAAGGCCCACCGGTTTCAGCTCGAAGCGACCATCGTCATGTACGCGCACCATGCCCTTGCCGTAGGGCGGTTCGTCGGCGGCCTGAAACCAGTTGAGCATGCTCAGCAGGCCGTCTTGAGAGGCGTTGATCACCACCGAGGCCCACCACAGCGCGGTGTAATGGGTTTCCTGATCGTAGGGGCTCAGGGCTGAGCCACTGGACAGATTGGTCTGGTCGAGCAGCAACGCTTTGCGTGGCTGACCTTTAGCGTCCAGCCCCACCAAGTCTGCTGCGCGGCGTACGCTATCGCGGTAAACCCGGGTCGCCAGCAAGTCGCGAATCATCCATTCATGCCAGGCCAAGGCATCGACCTGATCGGCGGATTCACTGAGTAGACGCCGCGCCCAATCGATGCCGCGCTTGTCCGCTGCGTTTTCGGTGAACGGTCCGTTGACCAGCCGTGAACTGGCCGGCATTGCGATGCGCACGCCGGCCTTGGCGTTGGCCGGGTCGCTGCGCACCTGCCGCGCCATGCTGTTGAAGATCGCCCGGTATTGTTCGTAGCTTGAATAGTTGAGATTAGGCTCGTCGGCGAACCCGATGTAATGCGTGCCTTTGCCACCCAGGGCGCGAGTGCCGGCGAGCCAGGCGTCGAGGCCGCTGTTGCTTTGTCCATCGGCGCGCAGATCGGCTTGACGCCCGGTGCCGGCGAGCAGGGTGATGTCCTGGCGAATGCCGAAGCGATTTTGATAAAGCTGACGGAACGCGTCTTCGAAATGCGGATTCTTCGCGGTGACGTCAACGAAGCTGTAGTAACTCGCTGCCCCAGGCCTCAGCGCATCAAGTAAAGCATGGCTGGCGGGTGGCGGCACGAGGTACGGCAGAGCAATGCCCAGATCCGGCGTGCGGCCGATAATTTTGTCGTGCAGGGTCAAATGCGTTTGCCCCGGATCTTCGCGCAAGGGCTGCAATTGCTGCGGATTTTGCGCAAACAGATTGGCCGTGCCGTCGAGCCAGAATGCTGCTTTGCCCCTACCTTGCAGAAGCAGGCGCCAGACCTGCGGTTGTTCGCTGACGGGCAGCGCAACTTGATCGAACTGCCAATAGGCACGATAGGGTTTCAGTGCCAATGACAGTTGCTGTCCATCGCCAACCCGCTGTGCCTGCAAACCGCTGACGCCGCCATGGAACTTGCCGGCCAGCACCGCGTGTTCGCCGGGTGCGACTCTGAAATACAGCTCAGTGGCGTTACGTACTTCCGCGCTGAAATGCACCTTGGCCGGGGCAAACAGCGCCACGGTTTTTTCGTCATGTTCGATCCGGTAACCGCGGAAGCTGTAGCCGGGAATCTCCAGTTGATAACTCGCAGCGCCAGGTGCCAGCGGCCAGCTCTGGCTGCCACGGGTTTCATTGGCCTTGATCAACCGTTCGCCCTGCAACTTGCCCTGACCGTCGAGCAGGTAAAGATGCTCTTCGTTAGCCTCGGCCTGCCACGCCGGCACCCAGCTGACGGTCACGGTGTCCGCGCGATCAGCCTGCAGATACAAACTGCCGTCGCGGATATCGCCCCAGCGCATCGACGCCGCGTAGGCGTCCAGCGTCAGGCCGAGTCCGAACAGCAGGGCAAGGCGTTTCATGCTGTCTTCCGACGTTGCAGCATCAACCACATCGGGGTGATGTCGCTGGGCAGGATGATCAAGGTTTGCCAGAACGGCACGTTGCTCAAGCGGCAATAAAGCACCAGCATCGCCACCGTCACCGCCAGATAGGCGATTGATGAAGCCGCCGCTGCACCGACAATGCCGAAGGCAGGGATCAACAGCAGATTCAGCGCCAGGTTGAACAGAGCGCCGATGCCCATCAGCAACGACACCGTGCCCGGGCGATCCTTGCCAATCAGATCCAGGCGCAGAATGCTCGCATAGCACAGGCCCAGCAGACCGGGCAGCAACGCGAGCAGCGCCGGATACGCCGGTTGATACGCCGCACCGAACAGCGTGACGATCAACCATTCGCCGATCACTGCCATGGTGATGCAGGCGCCGAGCATCACCGTGGCGGTCAGGCGCAGCGCCAGCGGAGTGACCTTGTCCATGCCTTTGTCCTGTTGCAGCAGTCGCTTCATCAGCGGTGTGGTGACCGCCTCCGGAACGATCAGCAACAGTTCGGCGGCGGCGCTGGCCATGGCGTAGTGGCCGAGCGCGGTACTGCCCAGCAGGGCGCCGATAAACAAGTAGTCGGAGCGCAGAATGATCTGTTGAAACAGCAGGTCCGGATGGCTGCGCGCACTGAATCGCAGCAGCTCGTTCTGGCTCGCACGGTCCCATTGCAGTTGCAGCGGCTGCGCGCGTTTTAGCCACATCCAGCCGACCAGCACCACCAGACTGATGCCGGCCAGCCAACTGATCAGCGCGGCTTCGAGTGCTGCCTCTTTCCACATCCAGAACAGCGCAACAAACAACAGCAGCGGCGCCAGGGATTCGATCAGCCGCAGAACATTGAAGGCGACCACACCACCCGACGCGTTGTGCAAGGTCAGCAAGCCGCTCTTAAGGACGGTCAACGGCACCGCCAGCAGCAACAGCCACGCCAACAGACCAAGCTGCATCGTCACATCCAGTTCGCTGCCGAACTCGCGGGCCAACGCGACCACCAGCAAGGTCAGCAGTCCGGCCAGAACACAGCCGAACACCAACACCTGAGCGAGCAACAAGCCCATCGGCCGCTGATTGGCCGCTTGATAACCGACTGCCGAATTCAAACCGCCGCTGGTAGCCGCGCTGATCAGATCCGGCAGGGTGCTGAGCAGGGCGAACAAACCGCGTTCACTCGGGCCGAGAATCCGCGCCAGCAACACATTGCGCAGCAGGCGCAAGGCAATCATTGCCAGTTTGGTGCCCATGCTCAGGGCCAGATGCTTGAGGTAGCTGCCGCGACTCATGGCCGTGCCCCGCGATAAATGCGCCACGACAACAACGCCGGATTGCACGCGATGCGCTGACTGACGCCGAAGCGCGGCAGGTTCAGCGGGTCGCCTGCGCCGCGATAAATGCCGGTGCCGGTGCCGAGGGCGAACGGATAATCGTGATTGGCGATCTGCTCGCGCACGCGTTCATCGTTGTCGCCGTTGGGGTAGCAATACACCGGCAGTGGGCGGTTGCAGCCGTTGTACAAGGCATCGCGGCTGCGGCTGATTTCTTCGTTCAGGCGCTGATCATCAAGGCCGGTGAGGATGGCGTGGCTGGCACCGTGCGGGCCAAAGCGCACCAGACCGGAAGCCTCCAGCGCGCGCACTTGATGCCAGTCCAGCGCTTGCGGCTGTGATTCGGCTGGGCACTCATCGGTGAGTTTTTCCAGTTCCTGCGGGTCAAGCGTCTTCAACCCTTGGAGGAAATGCAGCAGCGCCAGGCTGCGGCGGTCGACATCGATGTCATCGAGCATTACCGGCAATGGGTGATGAATGAACTGCAGGCTCTCGATCAAGTGCATCCGCGCTTTTTCACCGTGGCTGCCCCACAGGGTTTCGCCAAGGCTTTCCCACCAGAAACGCTGACGGCTGCCGATGAAATCGGTGGAGAGGAAAATGCTCGCCGGCACCTGATGTTTCTGCAGCAGGGGGAAGGCGTTGACCGCGTTGTCGCGCCAGCCGTCATCAAAGGTCAGCGCCACCCGTGGGCGCTCGCTGCGCAGCGAATTGGGCTGGAGGATTTCCATCAGCGGCACGCAATCGAAATGCCGACGCAGCCACAGCAGTAAATGCTCGAAGGCCTTGGGCCCGACGCACAGTTCATTGCGGTGCGGGAGGTTGGCGGCACGGTCGTTGGCCAGCACCCGGTGCAGCATCAGAATGACCCCGGCACCGTGCAACTGGTTGCGCCCCACTGACGAGTTGAGATAAAGCCAGCCGCTGGTGCGTTTTAGCAGTTGTTTGATCGCCATGGCATGAGTCCTCTCAACGATTCTGGTCAGGATTCCACTGTGCGTAGCGTTGCCCGCGCAGGAACTGCCACAGACCGACGCTCATGCCGGCCAGCGTCACCAGCAGGAATGCTGCGAGGCGGAACGGTTTGGGTAAACGGTGTTGCGAATCCAGCAGGCCGGCGATGGCCACCGCGTAGCCGAGCAATTGCGCCACCAGGCTCAGGCGATAGAAACCGTGCTCGTTCCACAGCCAGAAATTGCTCAGCAGCAGCGGCAGCAAGAGAATCGGCGCGAGGCGGCGGATCAGTTTGTGGCTGATCAAGGCGATGGAATACAGGCCGTACTTGAACGGGTTCAGCAGGGCGCTGCGTTGCGCCAGGCTTTGCAGGCCACCGACCGTGACCCGCTGGCGGCGGCGCCATTGCTTGCCCGCTTCGTCGACGCCCTGGTCGATCACTTGCGCCTGGGGGACGTAAACAATGCGTTTGTGCGCGACCGGCGCGCAGGTACTGATGAAGAAGTCGTCGTTGACCTCGGCCGGTACGTTCTGGAACAGCTCGCGGCGCAAGGCGAGCAGGGCGCCGTCGGCGGAGACCATGCAGCCGGTGCGATTCTCGACCCGGCGCAACCAGCCTTCGTAATGCCGATAGAGGCTGTCGCCAATACTCAGGCCGCCACCGGTGACCGGGATCACCATGTGCCCGGCGCAGGCACCGACCTGCGGATCGCTCAACGGCGCGAGCAAATGGCCGAGGGTGTCGCGCGACCATTGGTTGTCGGCGTCGGTGAACACCAGAATGTCGCCGCTGCTCACGGCGACGCCGGCATTCAGTGTGGCGGCCTTGCCCTGGCGCGGCAGGTCGAGGACGGTGATGCGCGGATCGATCACTTTGTGCGCGCAGGCCACGGTGTCATCGCTCGAACCGTCGCTGGCGAGAATGATCTGCAGCGTGGCGGGCTGATAATCCTGGGCCAGCAGGGTGCGCAACTTGTGCTCGATGTGTCGCGCCTCGTTGTGCGCGGCGATGACGATGCTGACGTTCAGCGGCGGTGCCGGCGCGTGCCGCCAGGCCGGGAACAGCGGCGCCAGCAAGGTCAGCAGCAGCGGATAGCCAATGTAGGCGTACGCCGGCAGCACAAGGCACAGGCAAAAAATGAATTCAGCCACGGGCGGGCCTCCTGGCGTTCCAATGACACAGACTGAGAACAAGTGCCGCGCTGGGCAGGTGCAGGCGTAACCAGTGCAGACCCCACAGTTGCAAGGTGAGGCGAGCGTTGTGGTGCTTGATACTCTGCCGCACGCTGAGCATCAGACTCGGCAGCAGGGTCAGCACCAGCAGGATCACCGCGAGCTGCGCGAGGCCGGCGAGCAAGGCAACGATCAGTAGAAAATCCGTCATCCAGACCAGCAACGACAGCAGAGGAAAACGCAGCAGGCGCAGGCTCATGCCATGGGTGCGCAGCAACTGCAGGTGGCTGCCCTGGCGCCACAGCTCCTTGCCCATCCACTCGCGCCAGTTCATTTCGTAGCCCCAATGCAGGGCGATGCTGTTACTGGTCGACAGCAGCCGAGCGCCCTGTGTGCTCAGACGCAAGGTGTATTCCTTGTCTTCGCCGGTGCGCAGGGTTTCGTTGAATCCGCCGACGAGGTCAAACCAGCGTTTGCGCATCAACAGGTTGGCGCTGGGCAGCCAGTCCACGGTGCGATTGGCGTGCGCTGATGGACGCAACATGCGCCGTTGCCAGGCGGTCGCGTACCACGGCGCGGCGGCGGGGGTGTGCAGATCCAGGCCAAAAATGTCGCCCTGATTCTGCGCTTCGAGAGCGAACAATTCGTTCAGCCAGTCTTCGGGCATTTCGATATCGGCATCAATGAACGCCAGCCATTCACCGCTGGCAACCGTTGCGCCACGATTGCGCAAAGCGCCGATCAGCAGGCCGGGCAGCACCAGCACCTGTGCGCCGAAGGCGCGAGCGATCTGTGGCCCGTCATCAGTGGAACCGTTGTCGACGACGATCAGTTCACAGTCGATGTCGGCGGCGTTCGCGGCTTTGCGAGCGGCCAGGAGGGTGCGGCCGATGTGCCGTGCCTCGTTGTACATCGGAATGACGATGCTGATCCGGCTCATGCCCTGGCCTCCGTCAGCGGTGCTTGCTCGGCTTTCAGGCGCAGCACCCAGGTCAGTGCAAGCATGATCCACAGGTATTTGAGGTTCGGCGCGCTGAGAAACATCAGGAACAACGTCAACGACAGAAAACTCATTCCCAGATGGGTCATCAGGTCGGCGTGCTGCCACTCGCGCCGTTGCAGCCATTCGCGTCGTGCGCGGATCAGGTTGTAGAAACCCTGCACGAGCATGCCGACAAACAGCAGGCCGGCGGGAATCCCCAATTCGCTGAAAATCTCCAGATAAGTGTTATGCGCGCGGCGATACAGGTCGCCGATCTTGCGGTTGGCCGAGAATGCCTTGGCATAACCGGTGGTCGCATAGTGCAACGGGAAGGTCCCGGGGCCGGAGCCGAGCAGCGGATGTTCGCGGATGATCTGGCTGCCGACGACAATGTACGAGGCGCGACGGCCGAGGGATTCATCCTGAGCCTTGGCCCCGGCGCTCAAGATACTCAGCGACTGGATGCGCGCCAGGTAACCGGCAGGCATCGCATACATCGCCAATGGCAGCACGATGGCCGCGCCGAGCATGGCGAATCCGAAATGCCGGGGGCGGATGCGGTTGAGGTGCTGGCGGTAATGCCAGACCCCGATCGCCAGACTCAAGGCCAGTACCACCAAGCCCGAGCGCGACTCCGTTTTGGTCATGCCGCCGAGCAGCAAAAGACAGCAGCCCGCCCAGAACAGACGGTGCAGCAGATTCGGGCCGCGAATCACCAACAGCAGGCCCAGCGGCACGGCGAAGGCGATCAGCAGAGCAAAGGCATTCGGGTCTTCGAGCAGGCCGGCGGCGCGGCCCTTGTCCTGGAATCGGCTGGAAAACATCGCCATCGCGCAGGTGGCGCTGACGCTGAGCGTGACCAGCCGGGCGAACAGATCGAGGTTCAGCTCGCGGCCGACCAACAAGGTGATCACGAACAGAATCAGGCCCACGCTCAGTTCACGCAGATGACTCTGTGACATGCCCATGTTGTCGGTGGCGAGCAGGCTCAGCAGGTACAGCGCCATGAAGCCGATCAGGTAGCGCCACAGATTGCTGCGCAGGCGCTGCGATGGAATCTGATGCAATGCCAGTTGCAACGCCAGGATCAGCGCCAGCGAAGCACCGATCAATTTGCTCCCGGATAACGCGCTGTCCTTGAAGAACCCTTCAAACGGCACCAGCGCGGCAATGCCCAGCAGGCCCCACGACGGTTTGCGGTACAGCACCGTGAAACCCAGCAGCCCCAACACCGCCCCCGGCGCCAGATACGGATAAGGACTGACCAGCAAAGCCATGCAGACCAGTGCCAGCAGGCTGACGATCGAGAGCGGGAAAATCATGCGCGTGCCTCCGGTGCCGTGTGGATGTACAGCTGCGACCAGCGTTCAGCCAAAGCCTTGAGGTCGTAGCGTTCCTGTTGTGTGCGTCTGGCGTTGTCGCGTAGTTGTGCGGCCAGCTTCGGTTCGGCCAGCAACGTGTCGAGCTGACGGGCGAGGGCGGCGGTATCGGTCGGTGCGGCGAGCAGGCCGTTGTGGCGGTCCTGCAAGACATCGGGAATGCCACCGATCGCGAACGCCACCACCGGCACACCGGCCTGCATCGCTTCGAGCAGAATCATCGGCGTACCCTCGGTGCGCGAGCTGATCACCAGCGCATCGAGTTGCTGCCACCAGCCTTGCATCGCCGTCTGATAGCCCGGCAAGCGAATCCGCTGTGGTAAACCGGCAGCGTCGATACGCGCCTGCAAGGCCTCACGTTCCGGACCGTCACCGAGCATCACGGCGTCCAGTTGCGGATGCTGGTGACACAACGCAATCAGCGCATCGAGAAACAGATCCGGGCCTTTCTCGCTGCTCAACCGACCGACGTAACCGACCAGCCAGCGTTGTCGTTCCAGTGCCGGCGGCAGCGCAGGCGCCGCTGGCAAACCGTTGGGAATCACCTGCAACTTCTCGGCACGGACGCCGGCCTGACGGTGCAGCACAGCGATGCTTTGCGCGACGCAGACCACCCGCTTCACCGAGGCCGTGCGGCACAGTTGCAGGCTTAGCCAGGTGTAGAACTTCTGCTTGCGACTGCGCGGGGTGAAACCGTGCTGAGTGATCACCAGCGGCAGGCGCAACACAGTGGCGCCGAACCAGCCGAACAGTAGCCCTTTGAAGTTGTGCGTGTTGAGCAACGGCTTGTCACTACGGCGCTGATGCAAGTGCCACAGCAGTCCGCCGAGCCCGGCACAGGCGCGAGCGTCCACCCCGGCCTCGCGAAAGCGCTCGATCAGCTCTGGTGGCGCATCGAGGAACAGCACCTGGTGCTGCCCCGGCGTCGCCAGGCAATGATCCAGCAACATCCGCTCGGCTCCGTAGAAGCCGCCGCTGCTGAGCAAATGAATGATCGGCAGGGCGACGCACGGGGTAGACGCCGCGTTCAATTGCGCACCCAGTGAACCAGGCTCGGCACGGTCCAGTTCTTGTGCGGATTGCCCGGCTGCGATGTTTCTTCGTTGAGCACCAACAGCACCGGCAGGCCCAGTTCATGGCTGATTTGCGCAGGATGCTTGAAGCGGTGATCGAAGAACTCACGTACATAGACGAAGGCAATGGCCAGCAGCAGACCGGTGAGCAGACCAAACGGAATGATCAGCATCGGTTTCGGAAACGCCGCCTCGGTCGGTTCATACGGCGGGCTCAAGACACGGGCGTTGGACAAGTCGTTATCCAGCGCTCGCGTCGTGCTGCTTTCGGCAAAGCGTTGCGCATAGGTTGAGAACGCTGCATGCAATGCGCCGATCTCGGTGTCCATCTGGCGCAGCTTGCTTTGGGTCTGCTGCAATTGATGGATGCGATTCTTGAACTCGGCAATGCGCGCGGTTTTCTGCTCGATGACCTGGCTGACCACCGACAGGTCGATCGTGCGTTCCTGGATGCGGTTGTTGACCACTTTGAGGAACTGCTGGCGTGTCCGGGCAATCTGCTCGCGGGCCAGCAACATCGGTTCGCTGCTGGGCTGAAATATCGCGAGGTCGTTCATATAGCGGCTGACCTGAGTGGTCAGCGCCTCGCCCATCTGCCGGATCTCGCGATCCTCGAACGCGATGTTGTCCACCGTCGTCGTGAAGGTGAACGGAAAGGTGTAGTCATTGAGTTTGTTGGTGTTGGCGGTGGCCAGGCTGGTTTTCAGGTAATCGAGCCAGCGCTGGCTTTGCAGCAAGCGATCGCGATACAGGTTGAGTGCCTGCTCTTCGGTGTTGATCGCGTTGAGGCGAAAGGTGATTTCCTCTTTCGGATCGGACGAACCGACGCTTTCCAGCAGGCTCAGCCGCTCGCCTTCCAGACCGTCGAGGCGGACCTGATACTGAAGCTTCTTGGTCTCGTAGAACGAGTGCGGCAGCTCGATCGATTGCAACGCCTGACGATCGACCAGATAGTTGCGCAACAGCGTGGCAACGAACGTCGTGCCCTGGGCGGGATCGGGGAAGCTGTAGACGATCGAGATGACATTGGAACCCGGCAGGGTTTCGATCTTCAGATTGTCGATGGCCTCCTGGGTCAAGCCGTCCAGTGCCGTGTCGCGCACCGGATCGGTTTCCATCCCCAGTGCATCACGCAGCGGATTGATCACGTATTCGCGCAGCGGCGTGCTGACATAACGCTTGAACGGTTCGGCCAGTTTGCTGAGCATCCCCGGCGGCGGGTTGTACTGACCCTGGTCGCGCAGTTCGCTGATGGTCTGACGAATCAGTGCCGGCGAACGGAGGATGTTGCTTTCGGTTTCCATGTCCGCCAGCGATGGCGGAATGAAGGTGGCGTTGTCCTGGGTCAGCGAGGTGGTCGCATCGCCCTGAGACAGTTTTTTCGACTGCACGATCACCTGCGCGGTGATATCGAAGCTCTGTTTGAGCAACAGCGGCAGCAACAGCGCGATCACTGCAAAGATCAGGAAGATGCGCTTCACCAGTTGCTTGTTGGCGAAGAAAATCCTGAAGAACTCGTGCAGGTAATTTTCTTTTGGGTTCATGTCGTTCACCTGAGAGTCAGTTGTCACTGCCTTTGTTGTCGACGCGGTAGCCGAAGCTGAACCCCACGCCCTGGAACAGCACCACATCGGCCAGTTGGCGGGCGAGTTCGCCGGCGCTGGCCAGTTTGGTTTTCGGTACGTAGAGCATGTCGTCCGGTTGCAGGTAGGCGATCTGTGGCGCATCGCCCGACAGCGCTTTCTCGACGTCGTAGTTCATGGCCTGCACCTGATTGCCGTTGCGCCGCATGATCACCACCGAATCGAGACGCGCCTTGACATTGGTACCGCGTGCCAGGGTCAGCGCCTCAAGCACCGACACCGGCCGGCGGATCGGGTACGAGCCCGGCTGAGCGACTTCGCCGAGCACGTAGATCTCGTTGCCGGCGGTGGATTTCAGCAGCACATCCACCGTCATCCGTCCCGGCAGTTGCGCGTATTTGCTGTTGAGGAAGGTTTCCAGTTGATTGACCGTCATGCCTTGCAGCGGCACGGCGCCTATTTCCGGAAAACTCGCATAGCCATCGGTGCCGACGGTGATTTCGCGGCTCATGCCGGTGGCCGGGTGGTTAAGCGCGCTTTTGAGGTTTTGCTCGTTGCTCAGCGGGCTGAGAATCTGCACCGAGAGTTGATTGCGGTTGGGCTGGAACAACTGCTTGCGTTGATAGGCGCGCTGGATTTCCTGCCGCGCCTCGTCGCTGGTCAGCCCGGCAATTTTCACCGAGGTGTTGGCGCCCGGCAGTTCGATGGTGCCGTCAGGCAGCACCAGTTGCGTGCCGTTGAGCTGACTGGCGGCGGTGAAGTTCAGGCCGATCTGGTCACCCGACTGCACGCGATAAGCGTCCGAGCCGCTGGTACTGATGTGGAAAATCACATCCAGCACGTCTTTCGGGCGCAGGGTCTGCTCGACCCTCGGCATGTCGGTAGCTTGCGCATTGGCCGGTGTGGCGGTGAGGATATTCACCGGCATGTTGCGGGTGTCGGAATTGCTGGAGCAGCCTGCAAGCGGCAGCAACAGCAGGACAAGCATTTTGGCGTTCATGGCGTCATCCTTTGCGTTCGCTTACAGGTTTTTGTAAAGCCATTTGGGCATGTAGTACTTGCGCCGGTTGAACACGCTACCGACCACTTTTGCCCCGGCCTGAGTCAGGCGTTGCACGGCGGCTTGCGCGACTTCCCAGCGCGTGTCTTCGGCGCGTACGACAAGCACCACGCCATCGACTTGCGTGCTGATGACCAGCGTGTCGGCGTCGGAGTACACCGCGTCGCCATCGATCACCACAAAGCGATACTGGCTGCCCAATTGATCAAGCAACGGGCTCAGACGCTCGGCGGTCAGGTGCTCCAGGGTGCGGATCGGCCGGCCATTGGGCAGCACGTGGAACGGCAGGCTTGAGACCTGCACCACGCAGTCCTGCAACAGCGGCGGGTTGTCGGGGTTGAACAGCAAGTCGCGCAGGCCGCGCTCCTTGTTCAGGTTCAACTGCTGGGTGAGGTTGCTCGCCGACTGACTGGCATCGACCAGCAATACTTGGCCGCTACTCATTTGTGCCAGTTGGCTGGCCAGCGCCAGCGCACTGGTGGTGGTGCCTGAGCCGGGGTTGGCGGCGGTCAGGAACAGGATCCGCAGATCGAGATCCAGCACGGTCGAGGTCAGGTTCGATTCGCTGGGGGTGGCGATGCTCAGGCTTTTGTTGGTTGAACCGTCCATTAGCTTGCTCCGTGGCCGCTGAATACTTTGAAGGGGGTTTTCAACAGAATCTTCAGATCAAGCAGAAGGCTCTGCTCGGCGATGTAGCTGAGGTCCAACTCAACGCGCTGGTCGAAGTCGATATTGCTGCGTCCGGAGATCTGCCACAGGCCGGTCATGCCGGGGTAGATCGCCAGACGCGCGAGGTGATTGTCCTTGTAGCGATAGGCGTTGAACGAGGTCGGACGCGGGCCGACCAGGCGCATGTCGCCGGTCACTACATTGATCAGGTTGGGCAGTTCATCAAGGCTGGTGCGCCGCAGGAAACCGCCGATGCGGGTGATGCGCGGGTCGTGGTCGATCTTGAAATCGATCGCGTCGGCACCGTGCTTGTTGAGGTGACGCAGTGACTCTTTCAACTCTTCGGCGTTGGCGACCATGGTGCGGAATTTGTACATGCCGAATTTGCGCCCGCGATAACCGGTGCGTTTCTGCACGAACATCACCGGGCCTTCGCTGGTGAATTTGATGGTCAGCGCCAGACCAATCAACAACGGCGAAATCAGCAGCAGAATCATCAGCGCACCGAGGCAAGCGACCACGCGATTGGTGCGTGACAGTTGCCATGGGCGACCGCCGTCGCGGCCCGTGAACCAGCCGCGACCCTGGCGATGAATCGCCGCGTCGAGCCGCATTCGGTGCTCGGGATCCACGCGCTTGTCGCGGCGCATTTCTAGGATCGGTACACCTTTCTCATGTCCAGTCATGGAGTCCTCCACAGTAATTCAGCCGCGAACGGCGCGTGGGCGATAGGCAGTGGGGTAGTAGTCGCGGAACCAGGCGATAAAGCGTCCGAGTCCCTCATCCAGCTCTATCCGGGGCTGAAATCCGGTGGCCTGGGCCAGATCGCTGGCCTCGGCGCAAGTGTTGAGCACGTCGCCCGGTTGCAGCGGCAGCAACTCGACAATGGCGGTCTGACCGAGGTGCTTTTCCAGCAGCGCCAGATAGGTTTTCAGCTCGACCGGGTGCTGCCCGCCGATATTGAACAGGCGCCACGGCGCCATGCTGCTGGCCGGGTCGGGCTGCTCGCGATCCCACTGCGGATTGACCTGCGGTGGCTGCTTGATGAGGCGGGCGATGCTTTCGATGATGTCGTCGATGTAGGTGAAGTCGCGCTGGTGCTCGCCGTAGTTGAACAGCTTCAGCGGCGTGCCTTCGCTGATCGCCCGGGCGAACTGGATCGGCGACATGTCTGGCCGGCCCCACGGCCCGTACACGGTAAAAAAACGCAGGCCGGTGCAGGGAATGCCGAACAGGTGGCTGTAACTGTGCGCCATCAGTTCATTGGCTTTCTTGGTCGCGGCGTACAGCGACAACGGGTGATTGACGCCGTCCTGCACCGAGTAAGGTGTGTGCTGGTTGGCGCCGTAGACTGAACTCGACGACGCGTAGATCAGGTGCTCGACCGGGTGATGCCGGCAGCTTTCCAGAATGTTCAGAAAACCGTTGAGATTGCTGTCCAGATACGCACGTGGATTTTCCAGCGAGTAACGCACCCCGGCCTGCGCCGCGAGGTGGATCACCACTTGCGGACGTTCGCGGACAAACAGTTCTTCGATGGCCGAGGCATCGGCCAGGTCAACCGTAGCGAGCTGGAAATCGCCGGCCTGCTCACGCACCCACTGCACGCGGTCGTGCTTGAGCTGCGGGTCGTAGTAGCCGTTGAAATTGTCCAGACCGACCACTGAATGCCCGTCGCGCAGCAGCCGCAGTACGCAATGGGCACCAATGAAACCGGCCGCACCGGTGACCAAGACCTTCATGGCCGTAGTCCTTCAGGGGCAATGTGGCGCAAGCCGATGCCGCTGTAATGCAGGCCGGCGGCCGCCACTTGTTCCGGGTTGTACAGATTGCGGCCGTCGATGATTACCTTCGAGCGCAGCTTTTCGGCGAGCAACTCGAAATCGACCACACGGAAGTTTTTCCACTCGGTGCAGATCACCAGTGCGTCGGCGTCTTCCAGGGTGTCGTCGCGGGTCGCGCACAGGTGCAAATCGTTACGGTAACCGTAAATGCGCCGGCATTCGGACATGGCCTCCGGGTCGTAGGCTTGCACGCTGGCACCTTCGGCCCACAGCGCATCCATCAGATAACGGCTCGGGGCTTCGCGCATGTCATCGGTGTTTGGCTTGAATGCCAGGCCCCAGATCGCGATCGATTTACCCGCCAGGCCCTGCGGGAACTGTGCTTTGAGTTTGCTGAAGAGGATGTGCCGCTGCAGGTCGTTGACGTCGGTGACGCTGCGCAGCAACTTCAGCGGCATGCCGTTGTGTTCGGCGGTGTGCAGCAGGGCGCGCAGGTCTTTGGGAAAGCACGAGCCACCGAAGCCGCAGCCCGGATAGATGAAGTGGTAGCCGATGCGCGGATCAGAGCCGATGCCTTTGCGCACCGCTTCGATGTCGGCGCCAAGCAGTTCGGTGAGATTGGCCAGCTCATTCATGAAGCTGATGCGCGTGGCAAGCATGGCGTTGGCCGCGTACTTGGTCAGCTCGGCGCTGCGGTTGTCCATGAACATCAGTTTTTCGCGGTTGCGGCAGAACGGTGCGTACAACTCGCTCATCTGCTCGCGGGCTACATCGTCACGGGTGCCGACGATGATCCGATCCGGGCGCATGCAGTCGGCGAGGGCGCTACCTTCCTTGAGGAATTCCGGGTTGGACACCACCCGCACTGTCAGGCTGCTCTTATCGCGGCGTTGCAGTTCGCTGTTGGCGGCGGCCAACACCTGATCCGCCGTGCCGACCGGCACCGTCGATTTGATGATCAATGTGCGATCGGCCTCCATGTACGAGGCGATTTGCCGGGCAACGTTGAGCACGTGACTGAGGTCGGCAGAGCCATCCTCATCGGCCGGGGTGCCGACGGCGATGAAAATCAACTCGGCATGCTCGACCGCGTCGCTGGCCTGAGTACTGAACAACAGACGGCCGGCCTTGATGTTTTCCTCAAGCGTGCTCGATAAACCTGGCTCGCTAATGGGCGGCACTGCTTGTTGCAGTTGTTTAATTTTGTTTGGGTCAATGTCCACGCATAAAACGCGATGACCGACATCTGCAAGTGCGGCGGCTTGTATAAGTCCGACATAGCCAGTGCCAAATACGCTCACGTCCATCTGCGCACCTCAATAACACCAAAAGTTAACTACGGAATGAGATAGTTAAAGGGGTATAGCGCAGCGTTTGAAAAGCGTGTCAGCAAAATGACATGTTGCATCTGTATAACACTTGAGCATTTTTTGGCGATTGGCCATCAAGTCATTGCTGCGATTGAATTTGTTGCTTTTGTGCAGATTTGTTCAGATTTAAAATATGCGATAAACGGTCGTAGGCCGCTAATTTAAAGGCTTGTAGCGTTTCGGTTGTGTCAGATTTGAGTCACCGTTTTTTTGACGCTTTCTACAGAAAACAGTCAATTCTTGCGCTTTGATGGCTGGGTGCTAGTGTCAGGTTCTGACTGACAAACCTTTGACTCCCTGCCGTTTTGCCCGATCGGTATCGCCATGTTCAAATATGCCAAAGAATTGTTCTTAATTGTTTATTTGTTGATTTATTCCGAATATTACATTGATCGGTTAAATGCTATCGGCCTCGGTTTTGCTGTACTTCTTTTTGGCGCGATGTTTTTGGCGCTTACTTTTGCGTTATATCTAATGGCGTATATAAGGCAGGCTCTCATTCGCCACGTGTTCGCATTGGCAATGTTTGTCTCGGCAGTGTTTTTCGATGTCTATACCCGGGTCACGGCGGATTACCTGACCTACAGCGGTTTCGTCTCATTGGTTTACTCCGGCGGTTTCATCCAGGAGGCGGCGTACCAGTACCGGGACGCGCTCCTGCGTGGCGTGCTCAGCGGTTTGCTGTTGCTACTCGGCATCGGTCTGAAGCCCCGCCATGGTCTGGCGATTCCCAACGCGCTGCGTGTGGCGGCGCCGTTGTGCGGCGTGTTGCTGCTCAGTGCCGTGCTGTTCTTGCGTGCGGGAGAGGGCGCTCGTGGCTTGCCGATCATGTACACGCCGCTGGCCTATCTGAATCTGTTTGCCTACGAAGCACTGCATAACACGGTCGGCCCGCGCGAACCGGTGACACTGGCGCGCACCTCGCAAGCGGTCGGCCATGACATCGTGCTGATCATCGACGAAAGCATTTCCGGCAATTATCTGGATATCAACGCGCCGTTCGGTGTGCACAGCAATCTCAAGCAGGCGCACCCCGGCGTCGACATCTTCAATTACGGCTACGCCGCGTCCATTGCCAATTGCAGCGCCGACACCAACGTGACCCTGCGTTACGGCGGCACCCGCGCCGATTACATGCGCATCAACACCACGCTGCCGTCGATCTGGCAGTACGCCAAGAAGGCTGGGCTGCGCACCGTGTACATCGACGCCCAGCGCACCGCCGGCAATCTGCAGAATCTGATGACCGATACCGAAAAGAAGGACATCGACCAGTTCGTGCAATTCGACCAGACCAGCGTGCGCGATCGCGACATGGCGGCAGCGGCGAAGCTCATCGAATTGCTCAACGATGACAAGCCGGAGCTGGTGGTGATCAACAAGGTCGGCGCGCACTTCCCGGTGCATGACAAATACCCGGATGCGTTCATGGCTTACCGCCCGACCTTGCCGCGCGGGCAGTTCACCGAGGTGGCCGATACCGGCGAGCGCAACGGTTTCAATGGCCAGCCGGATGACTGGGTGCTGTACCGCAATGCCTACAAGAACACCGTGTTGTGGAATGTCGGTGAGTTTTTTGCGCGGGTGTTCGCCGAGGCCAGTCTGAACAATGCGTTACTGATCTATACCTCTGATCATGGCCAGGATCTGCACGAACGCGGTAATCCGGGTTTGAACACTCACTGCGGCGGCGATCCGGTGGAGGAGGAGGGCCTGGTGCCGTTGGTGGTGATTCAGGGCAGCGCTCTAAAGACGCTGGACTGGTCGGCGCAATTGGCGGCGAACAAGGATCGTTCCAGCCACTACAACATCTTCCCGACCCTGCTGCAGTTGATGGGCTACGACCTGGCGGGGATCGAGGCTGTTTATGGCAAGCCACTGAGTGTCGCGACGGCGGATGAATTTACGTTCAACTACCGCTTCAATGCGCGGTTGGGGGCCAAGCCTGAGTGGAAGCACATTGATCTGGGCAGCATTGTCACGCCGACGCAGGCGCCGGCGAGTGTGGCAGTCGGGCAGTAAGTTTTGAGTTGGCTGGGCTGACGCTTTCGCGAGCAGGCTCGCTCCCACATTTGGAACGCGATCAACCTGTGGGAGCGAGCCTGCTCGCGAAGGGGCCGGTCAATTCAACGCTGAGTTCAAGTCTGTCATCGCCATCCGCTATCCTTGCCCCACACTGACTGATCAGGTGGCGGCATGCTTCGTGTTGAAAACGTCTTCAAAAGCTATCTCACCCCGCAAGGTCCATTGCCGGTGTTGCAAGGCGTCGACCTGTCGCTCGAATCCGGCAGCAGCCTCGCGCTGATGGGCGAATCCGGCAGTGGCAAAAGCACGTTGCTGCACCTGGTGGCCGGTCTCGACAAAGTCGACAGCGGCAGCATCCGCAGTGGCGAGCATCGATTGGAAGCGATGAACGAGGCGCAACTGGCGAATTGGCGGCGAACGGAAATCGGTCTGGTGTTCCAGCAGTTCAACCTGATCGGCAGTCTGCGCGTCGAGGACAATCTGGCCTTTCAGGCGCGTCTGGCCGGGCGCCATGAACCACGATGGCAGGCGCATCTGGTGCAACGCTTAGGGCTGGGCGATTTGCTCAAGCGTTATCCGGAGCAGCTTTCCGGTGGCCAGCAGCAGCGCGTTGCGTTGGGCCGGGCATTGGCGTCGCAGCCGAAATTGCTGCTGGCCGATGAACCCACCGGTAGCCTCGATGAAGCGACCAGTGATGAAGTCCTGCGGCTGTTGCTGGAATTGCTCGACGACACGCCGACCACGTTGTTGATGGTCACCCACAGCCAACGGGTCGCGGCGCGTCTGGCGCAGCGAGTGGTGTTGTCCAGTGGGCGGCTGACGTGATCGTTTTCCGTCAGACCCTGCGTGCTCTGCTCAGCCATTGGCGGCGCCATCCGGTGCAGTTTTTCAGTGTGCTGACCGGGTTGTGGCTGGCGACCAGTCTGCTCACCGGCGTCGAAGCGCTGAACAGTCAGGCGCGCGATAGTTACGCGCGGGCCAGCCAGTTGATCGGCGACGAACCGCAGGCCAGTCTCGGTACGCCGAATGGCGCGACGTTCGCGCAGCAATGGTTCGTTGATCTGCGCCGACAGGGCTGGCCGGTGTCGCCGCTGTTGCAAGGTCGGGTGCTGCTCAAGGGCTTCGACAATCAGCGGCTGCAATTGATGGGCATCGAACCGGTGTCGCTGCCGGCCGATTCGGCGGTGGCCGGTCAGGCGTTGCCGATCGAGCGTGTCGTCGAGTTTTTCACGCCGCCCGGAAATACGTGGATTTCCCCGGATACCTTGCAGGCGCTGAATCTGCGCGAAGGTGATACGCCGCAAACGCTCAATGGCTTGAAACTGCCACCGCTGCTCGCGCAGAAGGAAATGGCGCCGGGCGTGTTGCTGGTGGACATCGGCGTCGCACAAACCCTGTTGGAACAGCCCGGGCAATTGTCGCGGCTGTTGCTGCCCAAGGATTTTCACGCCGAGTTGCCTGCCGTGTTCAAAGGTCAGTTGCAGCTAAAAAGCAGCGGTGAGGAAAACAATCTGGCGCGACTGACCGAGAGTTTTCACCTCAATCTCGATGCGTTGGGATTTCTCTCGTTCGTGGTCGGCTTGTTCATCGTCCACGCCGCGATTGGCCTGGCTCTTGAGCAACGGCGCGGTCTGCTGCGTACGCTGCGCGCCTGCGGGGTCAGCGCGCGGATGTTGATCTGTTGCTTGATCGTTGAGTTGGGGGTTCTTGCACTGATCGGCGGATTGTTCGGCGTGATCAGCGGCTATTGGCTGGCGAGTGTGTTGCTGCCGGACGTCGCCGCCAGCCTGCGCGGTTTGTACGGCGCAGAAGTGGCGGGGCAGTTGCGTCTGAGTTCTTGGTGGTGGTTCAGCGGCATCGGTTTGAGCCTGCTCGGCGCCTTGCTCGCCGGGGCCAACAGTCTGCTGCGCGCCGCCCGTTTGCCGTTGTTGGCCGTGGCGGATCCGCAAGCCTGGCATCAGCAATATGCGCGTTGGTTGCGTCGGCAGGGCTGGTTGGCGGCAGGGTTGGGTTTGATTGCGTTGGTGGCATTGATCTGGGGCGACAGTCTGGCCAGCGGTTTTGTCTTGATGGCCGGATTGCTGATCGGCGCGGCATTGGCGCTGCCGGTGTTGCTCAGCGCGTTGTTGAATCAGTTGCTCGGGCGCAGTCGCTCGGTGCTGGGGCAGTGGTTTCTCGCCGATTGCCGTCAGCAATTGCCAGCACTGAGTCTGGCGCTGATGGCGTTGCTCCTGGCGCTTGCCGCCAACATCGGCGCGGGGAGCATGACCGCCGGTTTTCGCCAGACCTTCGATGACTGGCTCGAACAACGCCTTAGTGCCGAGCTGTATATCAATCCGAGCAATCCGGCGCAGTCGCGGGAAATGTACAGCTGGCTCAAGCAGCAGCCGAACGTCGCGGCAGTGCTGCCCAACTGGCAGGTCGCGGTGACATTGCAGGGCTGGCCGGCGGAGGTGTTCGGCATTATCGATCACGCGCATTATCGCCAGCATTGGCCGTTGCTCGATGTCAGTGGCAGCGACCCATGGGCGCATCTGGCCACCGACGATGCGGTGATGCTCAGCGAACAGCTGGCGCGTCGACTGAAGGTGCGCGCGGGTGATCGACTGACGATTCCTGCGCCGAATGGTGCGTGGACGCCGCGCATCGTCGGCATCTACGCCGATTACGGCAATCCCAAGGGGCACTTGCTGGTCAACATCCATCACCTGCTGCGTGGCTGGCCGCAACTGACGCCGAACCGTTTCAATCTGCGTATCGAACCGCAGAACATTCCGCCGTTGTTGAATAGCCTGCAGGCGCGCTTTCAACTGGATGACAGCCGCATCGTCGATCAGGCGCGGCTCAAGGGCTGGTCGGTGCAGGTTTTCGAACGGACCTTTGCGGCGACGGCGGCGTTGAACAGCTTGACCCTGGCGGTGGCGGGCGTGGCGCTGTTCATCAGCCTGCTGACCCAGAGTCAAAGTCGCCTCGGCCAACTCGCACCGCTGTGGGCGCTGGGCGTAACGCGGCGGCAATTGATGCTGCTCAATCTTGGTCAGACCTGGCTGTTGGCGGTGCTGACGCTGGTGCTGGCGTTGCCGCTGGGAATCGCGCTGGCGTGGTGTCTGGACGCGGTGATCAATGTGCAGGCGTTTGGCTGGCGGCTGCCGTTGCGGGTGTTTCCTTGGCAATTGCTGCAGTTGATGGGGTTGGCATTATTGGCGACGTTACTGGCTTCGGCATGGCCGCTGTACTCGCTGTACCGCACGCAACCAGCGGACCTGCTGAGGACGTTTGCCCATGAGGATTAACCTCGTTGTGCTCCTGGTTTTGTTGCTGCTCGGTGGTTGCGATCAATCGGCTCCGGAGCAAAAAGGCTTCGCCGGGATGGGCGATCAGGCGTTGGCGTTTACGCCGGTGGTGCCGGGGCGGGTGTTCAGTTTTCCGGCAGATCACGGGGCGCATGACGGTTTTCGCATTGAGTGGTGGTACGTCACCGCCAATCTAAAGGATCAGCAGGGCAATGAGTTTGGCGTGCAGTGGACGCTGTTTCGCAGTGCGCTGAAACCGCTGGCGGAGCAGGCCGGATGGGCTGATCAGACGATCTGGCTGGGGCATGCGGCGGTGACTTCGAGCACGGTGCATCACGCCGCCGAACGTTACGCCCGAGGCGGGGTGGGGCAGGCGGGTGTGCAACTGGCGCCGTTCGAGGCGTGGATCGATGATTGGCGGTTCGCCAGTCAGGCGCAGGATCCGCTGAGCGACCTGCAACTCAGCGCTCGCGACAAGAATTTCGCCTATCAACTGCACCTCACCTCAAGTCGCCCGTTGGTGTTGCAGGGCGACAAGGGTTTCAGTCAGAAATCCGAAGAAGGTCAGGCGTCGTATTACTACAGCCAGCCGTTTTTTCAGGCCAGCGGCACGTTGCAGATTGACGGCCAGAGCTACACCGTCAGCGGCCCGGCATGGCTTGATCGCGAATGGAGCAGCCAGCCGCTGACCGCAAATCAAACCGGTTGGGACTGGTTTTCCCTGCATCTGGACAGCGGCGAACACGTGATGCTGTACCGCATGCGCCAGAAGGACGGCGCGCCGTATCTCACCGGCACGTGGATAGCCGCCGATGGCCAGACGCAAACCCTGCGCAGTTCGCAGATTCAGCTCACCCCGCAAAAAACCTCTAAAGTAGCCGGCCGGGCGATGCCGGTGAAATGGTCGATCAAAATCCCCGACAAACACCTCGACATCAGCCTCGACGCGCTCAACCCCAACGCCTGGATGAACCTGCGCATCCCTTACTGGGAAGGCCCGGTGCACATCAGCGGCAGTCATTCCGGCCAGGGCTATCTGGAAATGACCGGGTACTGAAAGGTACCCACGAATCCCTGGAGGAGCTGCCGAAGGCTGCGATCTTTTGATCTTGTTTTTTAAAAGCAAAATCAAAAGATCGCAGCCTTCGGCAGCTCCTACAATGGATCGGTTTGAACTTGGCTTGGTGTGTTGTCCTCTACAGAAAAATCTGCCGAGGATTAGCCATGAGCGACGACCTGCAACCCCCAGACATGACCACTTGGCAGCGCCTGTTCGACGACGAAACCTACTGGCAGCAATCCCCCGACGCGCATTATTTCGACCTGCAGCGCATCGCCGACGATATGCTCGGCCAAGGCGCCATCGATCTTGAGCAATGGCAGATCCTGCGCGGCAAAGCCGACGACCTGCATAAGGATTCCCCCGCCATCAACGTCACCCGTGAACTCGACGACCCCGAAGCCTGAGGACAACCCCATGAAACCCATCACCCAAGGCGAACACCCCGACGAACCCCGGCCACCGGGCGAGACCGAACGTGACAACGACGCCCTACGGCCCACCGACCCGAAACAGCGTGAAAACAATGGCAAAGGCACGCCCAGTGGCGAATCCACCGCGCAAGACATCGCTAAGCAACAAACCTCGCCGTCACAAACCAAAGCCAAGCCCTGAACTGCGTCTATGCTCAGTGTCACGCTCGTCGCCGAAGTCGATTCGGCGGCGAGTGCTGCCATTAATCACAGGGAAGGTATCGCTTATGAAGCTCGACGCACTGGCCAAGGCCATCACCCTCGCAACCGTACTGTCCGCCACCAGCTTCGGCGCACTGGCTGCCGATATTCCGCTGTCTGCCACAGTTGAAGCCGATCAGGTCACCACCAAAGTGATCTCCGTCGATGCCGCCAACCATCAGGTTGTGCTCGAAGGCGCGGAAGGCAAGCCGGTTCACGTTCAGCTCAGCGACAAGGCGAAAAACCTCGCCAATCTCAAGGCCGGCGATCAGGTCAACATCCAGGTACAGCGTTCCGTCGCTGCTTACCTCGACACCGATGTGGATAAAGGTCTGCCTGGCACCACCGAACGTACCGGTGAGTTGCGTAAGGCTCCGGGCAGCGATAACCCCGGTGGCGAAGCGTACCGTCAGGTTCAGGTGCAACTGAAAATCACCAAAATTGATTTGAAAACAAATCAGGTGACCCTGCAAACCCCGGCGGGCGTATCGAAAGTCCTCGACGTGAAACAGCCTGAAATTCAAGCCAAGCTGAAAGATCTGAAAGAAGGGCAGAGCGTTATTGTCACTTACACCGATATCTTGAAAGTGACCAGTCAACACGAAAGTTGAGCTTTAACTCTACAGGATGACTGCTCTTGTACAGTTTTTGTATGAGAGTAGTCATACTATTAGTGTGGTTTGACCTCATTGAAAGTTTCATGAAAGGAATCGCCGATAAATATCTATTAACGTTTCCGTACATAAATTTCATATTCAAGAATGAGGACATAAGCGCCAACTTCTATTAAAATCCACCCCGTTCGCCCAGTGTCAGGGCTCTTTACCGGTGCATGGATTGCCAGGCCATTACACTGGGCGAACACCTCTTCGGAGTGGATGTATACAATTTCTGCAAACAAAAAGGGCGACTTTATAGTCGCCCTTTTTGTTTGCTGTGAATTAGTCCGAGGTGTGCGCTTCAGCTGTGTCTAGCTGCCCCTTGAAAGCGCTTCAACGTGGCCTGATACATTTTTGTCCTGCGGTGATTTTCCCCGTAGGTGCCGGCAGCCGCGACAGTTCCTGACTGAATGTGATCCAGATAGCTAAAAATCTTGCGTGGCGACAGAAACTTGATGCCATAGCCCAGGCTGCTCATGCGATCTTGCAGCGCATAACCGGGCACCTGCTCATCCATGCAGAAGTGCAAGCCCAGGGACTTCATCAAACGTGCGTTCCACAATGTGCAGAAACTTTTCAGATGAGTTTCTTTGTAGGGTCTTGGCATTTTCGAACGCAGGCCAAGACGCACTTTTGCTTTACGAACATAGTGCTTGCAGAAACGCGAAGTTAAACGCCAGGTGTCACGCACAATCCCGCGATTGAGTTGTTCGACACAACCGACTGCGGCCATATCCGGGTTTTTCGTGCATTCACGCATCATCATGGCGAACACTTCTTTGTCGTAGACAAAGGTGTCGGTGTGCAACAGGAACAAGTAATCGGTGTCGACTTTTTCCAGTGCCAGATCCAGCGCCTTGCCGTGCGCAATATGGCCGATTTCCTTACCCGGGGAAGGCCGTTCAATCAAGTTGATCCAGTCGAGCGAACGCAAGTAATCGAGACTGGCATCCGCCGAATCGTTGTCCACCACCCACACAGGAATGCGTTGTTCCTGGACATGCTCACGCAAAAGCTCGAGGCACATTCGGGTGATGTCCGGGGTTTTGTAATTTACCAAGACAAGGCTGAAATTCGACGCTGGCTGGGCTGGTAAATCAAACGCTTTCATGTCGGAAGGACTCATCTGCGATTCAAAGACAACAGGGTTTCGTTGCCGCGATCGTAGCGAGGCAACCTTAGTCGAACCTTAATTTGCGGATGTGACGGTAGATGTATGCCGAAGAGAGGCTGCTGGTCTTATGAAATGCATGGGGTGCTGCCGATCATTACCGGATAAAATGCGCGCCCCTCTCACGGTTCAAGGAAGAAACGGCGCACGCCGTTGTGTCACGGATGAAACCACTTTCCCTTTACCACCCGGCCTTGTACTGGCTGCGCGTGTGGCAAAAAAGACTGTTCCGCCAGATTGCCTGGCACTGTTCCAGCAAACGCTACGCACGCCCCGTTGCTGCAGCTGAGCGTCTGCCATATCGCTACCTCAAACACACCTCGAAACTCATCCGCAAACTCGGCGACTCCGACCTCGCCCTGCAACACAACAAAGTCATCAACCTCAAACTCGCCGTCGCCGCCATCGACGGCGTCATCATCGGCCCCGGCGAACACTTCTCCTTCTGCCGCCTCGTCGGCCGCCCGACGTTGAAGCGTGGCTACGTTGAAGGCATGGAGCTGTCCTTCGGCGAGGCTCGACGCGGGGTAGGCGGAGGCATTTGCCAACTGAGCAACCTGATTCACTGGATGGCCATTCATTCGCCGCTGGTGGTGGTCGAACGCTCCAACCACAGCTTCGACCCGTTTCCGGATGAGGGGAGGGTGCTGCCGTTCGGGTCCGGGGCGGCGATTTTCTACAACTACGTTGATCTGGTGCTGCATAACCCGACGGATCGGAGCTTTCAGCTGAAGTTGAACGTCGGCGAGACACAACTCGAAGGGGAGTTGTTGTGTGATCGGGTGAGGGAATATCGCTATCACGTGTTCCAGGAGGCACACCGGTTTGTGCGGGAAGGCAGCAGGGTGTTTCGCGAGAACGAGATTTGGCGAGAGGTCAGGGAAAAAGGGCAGGTGGGGGCGTTGGTGGAAAGGGAGAGGCTTTATCGGAATCGGGTCGTGGTGAAGTATGACGTGGCGGGCGAACTGGTTGAGTAGATGCATTGTGGGTGCGGGGTTTCAGCTTCGATGACGTAAGTGTTGTTCTTCAGCTTTTCGTGGATTTTTTATGCGGGTTAGCTGTTTACCGAGTAAGGGGGCAGGCCATTCGGGGGGAGACCACTTCTAGAAGAAAGAAAACGTGGTTTATCCCCCATTGTTCCCATTCGCCGTCGGTGATCGTAGAGCGCTCCAGCCGCAGCTTCGCCCGCTCCGGGATCAGGCCCCGGCTCCGGGGCGGTGATTTTCTTTAACTACCAAGAGATCTCAGTAGCCATAAACAGGGACGAAATAAGAAAGCGGTGGGTGCGTTTTTTTCCATTCTTCTGCGAATAGAAGGCCTTGCTTGATTTCTTGCTCCGTCATTTTTTCAGCTATATCAGGCAGTATCATCCTTCCATCTTCACCTGCTGTCCCGCCGCCCTCGAATTTAGACATCAGATAGGCTAGTCCATAAGCCTCAATCATGTTTTTTGGATAGTCTAGATCGTTTGGCAAATGGGCTAACCTGAGAGCGTAATTCCCGACTGCGCTGGCATAACCGTTTTCGGCCGATTGTTTCAGCCAATAAGCAACTTCTTCTTTCTTGCCATCATGTTCGAATAGATAGTTGGCATAAAGATACATTGCCTTGGGATATCCACCTTCAGCTGAGGCTTTGTACCACTTTTGAATGGTTCTATCGCGGCTACCCGGAATAAGAAACCATCCGTCTCCGTCATCGTAGATTCCAGCGAGTGTATTTTGCGCTAAAGGATCACCTGCCTCAGCGGCCATCTCCAGCCAACTAAAGCCTTGTCTAGTGATGAATAAAACGGTCATCGCTTCAGTGTCGTTGTTCTTGGCTCGTTCCTGAGCTATTTGTATTACTTGATCACGCTATTCGTCTGCACCTTTGCCACCGCAGCCTTTCATATCGAGACAAATATTGTTTTTACTGCTTAGTCTCAACATTGCGTAGAGGTGGCCCTGATTCGCTGCTGCTTCATACCATTTTCTCGCTTCACCGGTTGTGTATCGGTTGCTCAGGCGAATTGCCTCTGCGAGGTAATACTGAGCTGTCTCGTCCCCGGCTATGGCAGCACTCTCTAGTAAAGGTTGAGAATCATACCAGTCGCTTTGCTGATATAAAGTTAGACCTTTTTCTTTTGCTAGCTGCTGCTCTTGGGTTAATTGCGCAAAAGCTGTGCAGGGGAAAAGGGTGGATAGAAGTGTGATTAGTACAAGCTTAATCAAAGGTTCATTCCTTGTGTCCGTTTGTCATTGGCTTTGTTTTTTAAATAGCTGAATAAATCTCGACCTTTTGCAAATTCTTTTAGAATTGTCGCAGTCTCATCGATTAGTTCTTTGCTAGGTTTCGCTCGTTGTTCCACTGGAAGTGGCTTTGACCATTCTAAAACTGCTTTAGGGAAGCCGGACTTTGGTCTCCCATTTGCCCAGTTAGAAATATAGCAAGGTAGTGTCCATCCACTAAAAAATTGAATTACTAGAAAACCAAAAATATAGCGTATAAAAGAATGTTCGGATCGATAGCTGCGACGACACAAATGGAAGAATTCTATACTTCCCTCTTCAAGTTCCTCGGAGTGGTGGGTTGGAGTCGTTTTAGGTCCTTCCTCCATGTATATGCGTATCGCCTCCCATTCAGAAACAGCCAGGTTGAAACTGCCAGTTGATATATCGGTCCATAGGACGTCACCGGTTAGCGTCTCTCGTAACCCAATCATTAATTTATGTTCAGGCATCATGGCATGTTGAGTTATTAGTTGCCCTGATGACACGCAGACAATAATGTCTTCCCATTGTACATAGCGTGGGTGGTCACCGCGCCTCGCTATGAATGCTATCTCGCGGCGGTGGCGATTGAAACGAATAGGAGGATGCACGCTAACTTGACGAACTGCGTACATGAAAATGAAAAGGTAAACAGCAGAAAGAGTCCAGATAAATCCTTGGGTAAAGGCGTTTGTAAAAAAATCAAACCAGCTAGCGAGAAAAGGCTGAATATCCCTTCTAAGCCAAGAGCCAAAGCCAGATACGAATAGAAAGAACAGTGTTATGAAGGCTATCGAACCAATGCCTGCCCGTGCCATAAACTCAAAGTTGCCTCGGCCGACAGCAAAGTCTAAATAGGTTTCGTTGCTCGTACGATGTAGTTGCCTTGAGCTAAACGGTGCCGTACCCGTTGGGAGCGGTTTGGGGGATAGATAAAGGAAGTCAATTCCCGACTTGTTTTCGGTATCTCCTGCCTTTGGCAAACGGCCGTATTTTTTAGCAGGCATTGAGTTGTTCCGGTAGAGTGTGGCATCCCTTGCGGTTGCTCTGTTGTATATGGCATCTTACGGGAACTAGGAATGCACCATATATGCCAGCGACGCAGAGTCCTAGGTAGTAATTATTCATTTGTCTCGGATTTTGTATCCATATCAGAGAATTTTACGCTGAAGTAATCTAAAAGAGTCTTCTCTCTTGCGAAGTGCTTGCGGATTTCTTCGGTTTCCGCAACTAGCTCTTTGCTGGGCTTTGCATGATCGGCTAGTGGGAGAGGCGTTGACCACTCTAATACTTCTTTGGGGAATAGCGCTTTAGGACGATTGTTAATCCATTCGGATATGTGGCATGGTAAAGTCCAACCACTAAATAACTGAATTGTGATAAAGCCCCAGATGTAACGTACTAGGGAATGTTCTTCGCGATAGCTCTCACGGCATAATTTGAAAAACTCGACAGTACCTTCTTCAAGTTCGTCGCTATAATTGGTTGGGAGGCTGTCTATACCATTCTCCATGTAAGCTCTAATAGCTTCCCATTCTGATAGCGCCAGACTTAAGCTACCACATGGTATTACACTCCAAAGGACTTCGCCGCTGGTCGTCTCGCGCAGACCGATCATTAGCTTGTGTTCTGGGGTCACAGAATATTGTGTTATCAGCTTGCCGGAAGATACGCAGGCTATAACGCTTTCCCAAGATGTATATCTGGGCTTGTCTCCCTTTTTAGCTACGTATACAACTTCGCGGCGCTCACGATTAAAACGTAGAGGCGGGTTTGAAGAGAGTTCATTGGCTAACTTTATAAAGTAATAAAGATAGAGTGCAGCAATCGATAGAATTATGAACCATATCACGGGGTTGAAGAAAAAGCTCGCCCAAGCACTCAGGAACGGCTCTGAGTATCTTCTGATCCAAGAAGCGAAAGCCGAGAAGAAAAAAAGTGAGGTAATAATTAACATTATCGAACCAATACCGATTCGCGCCATGAACTCGAAGTTCCCTTGCCCTGTAGAAAAGTCCAGGAAGGTACTATTGGCATTGCGGTGTAGTTGCCGAGAGCTGATCGCAGGCATCCCGGTTGGTATCGGTTTCGGAGACAAGTATATTATTTCTAGTCCATTTTCTTTTTCGAAGTCCCCCGCGTGGGGTAATCGCTCATACTTACTTTTAAGCACTTGGGTTCTCCACGCTTGCTTCCTTTGCTCCTGCGGCGGCTCTGAAAGAAATGGCTGTTTTGGAAGGAAAAAGCGACGGATTATTTAATTGCTGAAGTGTCTGTTAAATAAATCTATCGCTTTGTGTTGTTGGTTGTTCTCTATTTGCAATGGATTTGCTAGTAACCGTATGTCGGATGGAAATACGATAAAGGAGGGTGGGATTTTTCCCATTCTTTTGCGAATGATATTCCTAGCTTTATTTCTCCAGGTTGCATTTTTTTTGCTATTTCCAGGAGGTTCAATCTTGCATCTTCCGGTGCGATTGCTCCGCCTTTGAGGCTTGCTATCAAGTAGGTGAAGCCGTAAGCCTTAACGAGATCTAAAGGAAATCCATAAGTATCTGGAAGATGGGCAATATTTAATGCATAACCCCCTAGTGCATTTATATGTCCGGATTCAGCTGTTTTTTTGAGCCAGCTTCCTACTTCTTCTTTACTACCATTGTGTTCATATAAATAGTTTGCATACAGATACATGCCCGGAGGAAAACCTCCTTCTGCTGAAGCCTTAAACCATTTTTTAACTGCTTTCTCGCGACTCCCAGGGATCAAAAACCATCCCTCTCCACTTTGGTAAGCACTAGCGAGCCGCTGTTGAGCAAAATTATCACCCGATTCTGCGGCTCGTTCCAGCCATTCCAATCCTTGATTTGCCGTAAACAGCACAACCATTGCCTCAGTATCACCTTTGTCGGCACGTTCATGGGCAATTTTTAAAGCTTGCTCTCTCCAATCAACATTACCTTTCCCCGCGCAGTCATCTAGTAAATTGCAAGGATCCTTTTTACTACTTAGACGTAGCATAGCGTAAAGTTCACCTTGCTCTGCCGCAGCTACGTACCAATTTCTGGCCTCCTCTGTCATGTAGCGATTACTCAGTCGTATCGCCTCACCTAGAAAATATTGAGATTTTTTATCGCCGGCCTCAGCCGCGGTTCGTAAAAACGGTTGCGAGGAAGTCCATGCACCTTGCTTGTAAAGCATAATGCCAGTTTCTTTCGCTACCGCTTGATTTTCAATTAATTGGGCGTTGGAAATTGATGTTGTGGAAACCCACAAGGCGATGCTTAAGAAAAGAGGGCGGAGAGCGGACACAGATAAACTTCCTTAGGTCAGTAGCCGTAAGCCGGAACAAAGTAGGAAAGTGGTGGGTGAGTCTTTTCCCAATCTTTGGCAAAGCGAATCCCATCCTCGATTTCTTGAGGACTCATCTTTTCGGCAATTTCAGAGAGGCTTCTTCGAGCATCCTCAGGGGCTACGCCACCGCCTTGCAAATGGGAGATAAGGTAGGTGATTCCATAGGCTTCTACCAAGTCAAAAGGGAATCCGTAACTGTCAGGGAGATGCGCGACAGTGAGGGCATATCCACCAGCAGCATCAATATGACCTGACTCAGCCGCTTTTTTTAGCCAATATCCTACATCTTCTTTGCGCGCATTATTTTCATATAAAAAATTTGAGTATAGGTACATGCCCGGCGGGTAACCGCTGTCAGCTGAAGCTTTGAACCATTTTTCAACGGCTTTCTCGCGACTACCAGGAATAAGGAACCAACCCTCACCATCTTTGTACTTACCAGCGAGCGTTTTTTGAGCAAATCCACTGCCTGCTGTCGCTGCCTTTTCTAACCATTGCAAACCTTGGCTAGCGGTGAATAAAAAAATCATTGCCTCAGTATCGCCTTTCTCGGCGCGTTCATTTGCAATCTGCAGCGCATAACTCCGCCATTCTTCATCGTTTTTACCTAAGCAACTTTCCATCTCTTTGCACAAGTTATGCGCACTCAGCCGAAGCATTGCGTACAAATTTCCTTGATTGGCTGCGGATTTATACCATTTTTTTGCATCTTCGGTGGTGTAGCGGTGGCTGAGGCGGATAGCCTCTCCCAGGTAATATTGCGCTGTACTATCCCCTGCATCTGCCGCGATTTTCAGTAGTGGCTGTGAATCGTACCAATCACTTTGTTGATAAAGAATAATCCCGTAATTTCTTGCTAATAGCTGTTGTGTTGTTAGCTGTGCGAAAGCTGGAGTGAATAAATATATTGAGTATAAAATGATGGTATATATTATTTTAGTCAATGATTCGTCCTGTATGGAAAGCTTTGACTACTTGAATGGAGAGAAATTATGGCCAGTGTTTACGTTCGATTAAGTATGGTGGCTATGGATTCTTGTCTCTGGTGCAAAAAAGTCTAATCTGTCAATGGTATTTTTAATCGGGGGCATGCCATATGTAAAACATGACAAACTGTGTTCTGCCCCTGAATGTAATTGAGCGGAGGTTGGGTTGTTAAGAATATTTAATCGTCTAGTATCCGTATATTGGGTCAAAATAGGATAAGGGAGGGTGATTTTTTTCCATTCTTTCGAAAACTCAATCCCTGCTGTTATTTCTGCAGGGTTCATCTTTTTAGCTAAATCCGGGAGCAGACGCTTTGCATCTTCTGGTGCTGTTCCTGCTTCCAGTTTCGAAAGTAAAAGCGTCAAACCGTATGCTTCAATCAGATTTTCTGGGTAACCAAGCTCATTGGACGGATCTGAAATTTTGTATGCGTAGGTGCCAACTGCATCTATATGGCTGTGCTCCGCTGATTTTTTCACCCAGTATGCGATCTCTTCTTTACTACCATTATGGTCGTATAAGTAATTCGCATAGAGGAACATACCTCTCGGGTTACCACCTTCCGATGACGCTTTAAACCATTTGATAATCGATTTTTTTCGACTACCTGGAATCAAAAACCACCCGGCACCGCTTTTGTAAGCGCTAGCCAGCATTTGTTGTGCGTAACTGTCACCTGCTTCGGCCGCTTTCTCAAGCCATGGCAGGCCCTGACCAGCCGTATATAGGACGGTCATTGCTTCTGTGTCGCCTTTTTTTGCTCGTTCTTGAGCCGTTGTTAGTGAACGCTCTCGCCAGTCCACTCCATTTTTATCTGTGCAGGTACCCATACTTCCGCACAAATCATTTTTGTTGCTTAAGCGGAGCATTGCATATAAAGAACCTTGCTCAGCTGAGGCCTCATACCATTTTTTTGCGTCTGGAGTGATATAGCGCTGACTGAGTCTAATAGCTTCGCCCAAATAATATTGTGCGTCACGATCCCCTGCCTCTGCAGCAATGTTCAGGAAGGGCTGGGAGTCGTACCAGTCGCTCTGTTTGAAAAGAATAACTCCCGTTTCTCCTGCTTCTTTTTGCGCTGCTGTCATTCCGGCGGAAGCTGGGTTAGATAGTGCTAACGAGAGCAATAAAAATAAGGTGATATTTTTGATCATTGATGGGGTCTATAAAATTTTAATTTCTTGTTATATGATCGTTGGTTTTACAAATGCCCAAGGGCTAGTCGCACTTAGAATATTTGGCGGTAGCCTTGGGAATAAATTGGCTTAATATCCGTAAATTGGATCAAAATAGGAAAGCGGAGGGTGTGTCTTTTCCCATTCCTTTGCGAATGAAATCCCCATTTCGATTTCTTCAGGTTTCATTTTTTCTGCAATCTCAGGGAGGCTGATCTTCGCTTCCCTTGGCGCTGCTCCCCCTCCTTGAAGCTGTGTTATCAAATAGGTAAAGCCATAGGCTTTGACTAAATCGAGCGGAAAGTCGTAGCTGTTCGGAAGGTGGGCGATATTGAGGGCATAGCTTCCAAGTGCATCGATATGTCCTGCTTCGGCTGTTTTTTTAAGCCAATGTCCTATCTCTTCCTTTTTTCCATTGTGCTCATATAGGTAGTTAGCATAAAGGTACATTCCGGGAGGATAGCCCCCTTCCGCAGACGCCTTAAACCACTTCTTGACTGCTTTCTCTCGACTGCCTGGGATCAGGAACGAACCCTGTCCACTTTGGTAGGCACTTGCTAGAAGTTGCTGGGCAAAGTTATCCCCCAACTCTGCAGCCTTTTCTAGCCACTCCAAACCTTGTTTAGCAGTAAAGAGTACAACCATCGCCTCTGTGTCACCTGCTGCTGCACGTTTGAGGGCGATTTTTATTGATTTTTCCCTCCAGGTTTCACCGCTTTTCTCTAAGCAAGTGCCGACTTCGTGGCATAAGTCGTCTTTACTGCTAATTCGAAGCATCGCATAAAGGTCGTCTTGGTTAGCAGCAGCCTCATACCATTTTCTCGCTTCTTCAGTCATATAGCGATTGCTTAAACGAATGGCCTCACCCAAGAAGTATTGGGATTTTACATCGCCAGCTTCGGCTGCAGTTCTTAGAAAGGGCTGAGACGAGGACCAAGCGCTTTGGTGATACAGAGCAATACCCTTATTTCGCGCTTCGCTCTGTTGCTCAGTTAATTGGGCAGCAGAAACGCAGTTGAATAACACTGTCAACAGCAGTCCGGATAAAACATGCTTAATCAATGCTAGGTCCTTTGTAAATGGATTCTAATTCTTGAATAGGTGCAAAAGCGGGCCCCTTATAAACAATGCTGCGTTCACAGTATTTGTTCAAACGTGCGCCGAGTTTTGAAGCGGTAAGCCGATATCTTGAGCGCATTTTATTGTTGGCGTCGGCGAATCCAAGAACTCGCTCTGCCATAAAGGCGTCTAGTTTTGCCATGTTCTTACAGTAGTTGTTACCCGCTTGATTAGGGCGCATTCCATCTCGATTCATGCAAATGATCGTTTCTTCAAATTGTCGATTAGCATCGTTTTTGTTAGCTATCCATCCTAGGCATAGTTCAATCGCCTGCTGTTGAAGAAGCTGAGCATTGTCCTCATTAAAACTTTGTTTTTCCTCACCTTCTTCCTCTACGGTAAACGGTTTAGAGGAGGTGCTCAACGCAAATAATAAGGCGCCAAAAGCTTGGGGCTGTAGGTTGTAAACCCAATCTTGCATTTCTTTCTGATGCTCATCTTTAACGATTGAGTACGCAATGACCCCCCCACGCCCCCCCTCAGTCAGCGCATCAAATATCCCTTTAACAATCGCATACCCACGCACATAGGCAAACGCCACATCGATACCAGTGGCGCCGAGGAAGCTCAGTTTTTGCAGGTAGTCCAACGCTTCGCCATCGACCCACTCAAGATCCTTGTATTGGTTCGCGGCCATTTCCTGTCGCACCAGTTCCGTCAAAGCCACGATGCTGTCGTAGCCGACTTCAAAGGTCAAATACCCTTTGACGCCTGCGCCCCAAACCAGCGCGCCCTTGATCGATAACAGCAGTAGGCCGTTTTGCATCCGCAGTTGCATGTCGCCGGTGTAGCCGGCGCCGATGGCCACGGCCACTTCAACTTCCAGTTTGGCCATAGGGCGCCACTGGTTGGCTGAAATGCGATTGGGCACGGGAGCAGGTGGGAGGACGCTTGGGGGAGGGCACCAGAACAGCTTACCGGTGACTTTGCACCCGGCTTGGGCGCCGGCAAACACCTCGAACTTGGCGAGGTCGCCGGATTTCTCGGCAATGTCCACACCGACCAGGCTGGTGTAGCCGGTTTTCTGGTCCAGGGTCAGGTCGCGTGACAGCATGAGGCTTGCGCCAGCGAATCCCCAGGCCTTGGCTTCCAGATCCAGAGACAGTTTGCCGAAGTTGACGCTGCGCACGCTGCCGTCCTGGGCCTTGTATTTCGCGACCCAAGGATCGGCTTTTGCCCGTTTCGGGAATTCGACTTTGAGTAAGCTGACTTCCCCGCGCCACGCAGTTACATCCAGTGCTACTTCTACGTTGGCAATCTGAGGGGAACCACTTTTCAGCGTGGGGCCTTCCATTTTGACTTCGGACAGCAGGTTGGCACTTTCCGGGAGCAAGCATCGAACCAGTTGGGCCTGCGGGCTGTTGTCGAACAGCATGAGGTTGCGCAACTGTTTATCTTCGAAAACCATGGCTTTGAGGTTTTCGCCCCAGCTTTTGCGTTTGGCTTCGGCTTTGATGCTTTCGACTCTGTAGCCTTTGGCTTCCAGTGCGGTGAAGAATTTTTCAGGCACGAAAAGTCCATGTTCATCGAACCATGGTCCCTTTTCATCGAACTGCAGCGCGCCTTCCTGTTCCAGCCAATCACTGAATATCCGGTCGTCGTCGGATTCTTTGGCAATCGACTTGGGCAAACTGGTCGCGAGTTCTTTGAGTTGACCCTCGAATGCGTTGCCGCTGACCTGTGCCAGATGTTTCAGGCTGATGTGGTTCAGGATCGTCGTCGACGATGCGCTGCTGAGCTCACGCAGTGGAATGTTTGTTTTGGCCAGTCGTTCGAGGGGTTTTGGCTTGTAGCTTTCCGCGTCCCAGAGAAACAGACGGGGCGGCTTCAGTGTTCGAACGCGTGCTTCGGCGGTGTTCTGAATTCGCTCTGCCTCGTCATTCAGGTCGTACCACTGTTTCTGCAAGCTGACGAAGAGCACGCCGGGTGGAGCAGATTTGCCGCCAGTGGCCGAGACCCATTGGGAGTAACGTTCTTCGATCTTTTTCTCAAGCTCATCGCGTTTGGTGGTCAGCTCGATGAATGCCTGAAAATCCTCGGTACCGGCGTATTGGTCATCGGGACTCAGCGCAAACTCGGGAACTGCAATCCCGCACTCGGCAAGCTCGACGATGGCATTGATGTACTTGGACATCAGGTCTTTCAACGCCAGGATGTTGATTTGCACACCCTTGAGTTTCTTTTCGTCGATCTCGCCGGTTTCAATCAGCTTTTTGTGAAGGGCCTTATATTCTTTCAGATGTTCCCAAGCCGAGGCGATCTTCTTGGTGCCTGGATCGAACATTTTGTAGCCGTGGGCTTTCGCCTTGTCGCGCTCTTTAATGTACGTATCGATGGCTTCACAGGCCTTTAACGCGCGAGGGGTATAGAAGACGCCGTTTTCTCGTTTGTACCCCAACGTTTTTGCTTTTTCGTCGGAAACTTTTTCGAGGGTTTCCATGTTTTTCTGGTTTTTCTCGATGCGTTGTCCAGCGTGGAACATCTCGCGCTCGGCGTGCATCGTGGCGTCGCTATCACCCTTTGCTTTTGCCGTTTCCCAATCCTTGCGGCACTGCGCCTTTTTGGCAGTGTCTTCGGGGATTGCCGACTTCGACGCCAGGTAACTGCTATGTTGCTCGCCTTCGAGAAAGGCTTCCGGGCCAGGGGTGAGGAAATAGTCCATCAAACCCGCGTCGGCGATGTTGCTCATGCGCGTGGCTTTATCAGCGTCGACGGTTTTCTGTTTGAGCAGGCTGACGCTTTCCTTGAGTTTCTCGGACGTGCGCTTGGGCAACAGCCAGAAACGGCGCTGACCGGTGACGTAGATGATGTCGTCATAGCTGCCGCTGCAGCCCGGCTTCTTGTCTTTGCAGAACGTTTCCGCGTCGGCAGTCTTTTTTGGTGGATCGGCCGGAATGACAACAGGTGGTTGTTCTGGCGCGGGTGTTTGTTCGGACGTACCTGTCATCTCAGACTTCCAGTCGTTGTACTTTCTCGAATGCCGGCATGTCGCTGCTCAGCACGTTCATGACGTCGGTGCGGGCCTGCAACGGACCTTGGTTCAGATTCGGCAGCAGGTGCTCAAGATGACGTCCTTCTTCAATGCCGTGATCCACCAGCAGTTGCAAATTATCGGCCACGTCAGACAATTGCGAATCCGATAAGCCCGCTGCGGACTCGGCGTTCCGCAGCCGAATCCAGTACCACCAGCGGATCTCATCGAACACTATCAGCGTGTCGCTCTTCAGGTGCAGCGGATATTTTTGTTCGCCATTAGAGGCATCAACTTTTTCTGTTTGTTCCCAAACACGCCATTGTTGATCGTCGCTGTGGGCGGGCGGGGTGTAGACGCTGGCCCAGGGGCCGAACAGCGCTCGGGCGGGTACCGTCAGCGCCAGCGCGCTCCAGAATGCCGGGTCGTAGTAGCGCGCCAGCGAGTCACCATGAGACGGGTCGTTCATGCGCAGGAGGCGACGAGCATGCAAGAGCGCGGTCTCTGGCTTTTCACGCGAGGTCAGCAAAATTCCCGCGCGGTTGTCGCGGCATAGCTCTATGGCTTGGGCGGCGGCAGGACTTCCCGGTGTCAGTTGCAGCCAGATCGGACTGACATCATTCATTTCGGCAAACGGCGTGTCCTGAAACAGCTTTTCAACACCATTCAACCCGGACTGTTGATAAAGCTTTTCCAGAGCCCGAGGCTGGCGAACGCTGTCGATGATTCCATACAGGGTGCGGTTTCCACTGTTGCCCGATGGCGTTGTGGCCACGGGTTGTTCAAGGAAATGACTCAGCCATTCAGACATGGGCAAACCTCTCGCGAGCAAGCGCCATTGGCTTGCTTTCCACAGATCGGAACAAGGGGCAGGCCTTGAACGCTTTTTCGTACAAACGGATTGGTCATTGGCGGGACTAACACCTTGCCAGCCTTGTCAGCGTCAGCCTGTTTCACGACGCCCGGCAACAAAGGAGCCGCGCCGGTGCCACTCCCCGGGCTACCACCGGAGTTCATATTGATCACCGGCCCACTCATGGTCACGCCACCAGCATCAATCTTGATGAAGCTGCCGCCGCCGATCAGGGTCAGCTCACTACCGGCTTCCATCACCACTTTCATGCCGCTGCTGAGGTGGATTTCCTGGCCGGCGTCGATGAACTGGCCGGTGCCGATCTTGATGTGCTGGTTCACGCCGACGGTGAGGTGGTCGTTGGCGCGGGTTTCGACTTTGCGGTCGGCGTAGACGGTGTGGTGTTCTTCGGCTTTGAATTCGCTGTAGCTGTTCTGTTCGACGGTGTCGTGGCGTTCGTTGCCGACGCGGATTTTCTGGTCGTGCTCGATGTTTTCGTCCCAGTCGCGCTGGGCGTGCAGATAGATCTGCTCCTGGCCTTTTTTGTCTTCGATGCGCAGTTCGTTGTAGCCGCCACCGCCCATGGAACTGAGGGTCTTGAAGGTGCTGCGGGTCTTGTTTGCCGGCAGTGGATAGGGGACGGTGTTTTCCTTGTGGTACAGGCAGCCGCTGATCAACGGTTGATCGGGGTCGCCTTCAAGGAAGGTGACGAGCACTTCCATGCCGATGCGTGGGATGGCGATGCCGCCGTATTGCGCGCCAGCCCAGGCACTGGAGACGCGCAACCAGCAGCTGGTTTTGTCGTCGGCTTCGCCTTCGCGGTCCCAGTGGAACTGGACTTTGACGCGGCCGTATTCGTCGCAGTGGATCTCTTCACCTTTCGGGCCGGTGACCACAGCGCTCTGGCTGCCGAGGATGCGCGGTTTCGGGTGGCGCAGGGGCGGGCGGTTCGGCACGTCCCATGGGGTCGCCTGGAAGCGGTTGCGATAGCCCTGGTGGAAATCGTCTTTCAGCGCGGTGGTGTCGCTGGTCACCGACTCTTCGAGGACCTGCGGCTGCTTGCCTTCGTGGTGGACTTCGGTGAGCAGCCAGAGGTCATTCCATTTGGCTTTCGGGTGCGCGGTCAGGGCGAGGAAGTGGCCGCTGACCAGCAACGGTTGATCGCTCTTGCCTTCAGCCAGCTTGAAATCGCTGCGATGACGTTCGAGGGCGCGTTTGGCCAGGTGTTTGCCGCGCTCGCGGTCGATGAAACGACCTGGGTAATCGTAGTCTTCGAGGTCGGGCAGGGCGTCGCCACGGTTTTCGCTTTCGAGGGTGAGGCGTGGTTTTTCGAAGTCGTAATCGCGGCGGGTGGTGCGGCTGGTGCGGGTTTCCAGGCGCAGGTCGAAGCGCTTGATCACCGGGTCGCTGGCGACCATGCCGGAGTCTTGCTGATAGGCCACAGGCTTGAGTTTCGGGAACACCGTCTGGTCATCGCCGAACAGCAGTTTGTGCGCCGTCGCCGTGTGCTCGAAGTGGTAGTGGATACCTTCTTCTTCGCACAGGCGCTGGATGAAATGCAGGTCCGACTCATCGTATTGCACGCAGTAGATGCGCTCGGGATAAATCGAACCGGTCTTGAATTCGTAGGCGTTGCTTTGAATGCCGTGCTCTTCGAGGACCATGCCGATGATTTTCGGCACGCTGAGGTTCTGGAAGATGCGCTGGTTGACGCGATGCGCCAGGTAGGACAGTTGCGGGCGCAGGGTCACCGAGTAACGGGTCAGGCGTTTGCCGGAATCACCTTGCGCGGCGCGGTAGATCTGACCGTGGATGCCGCTGCCGTCGGGCGACAGTTGCAGGAAGGCCGGTTTGTGCAACAGGGTTTCGAGGTCCAGCGACGGCTGCTCACTGACCAGCTCCACCTCGAACACAAAAGGCTGGCTGATGGCTTCCCGACCGGTGAGGGTAAACACCTGGAAATCGGCGGAAAGGCCTTCGATGGTCAGGGCAAAGTGGGTTTCATTGGCCGGCGCGAACATCCCTTGTTCCTCGTGCTGTACAGCGGCGTACGTCGACGACCGCAAAGCGGCTCAACTTACGCGAAATTCTGGAGGGCGAAAACAACATCGACCAGCAGAGCTGGCCGATGCTTGTAACGATCAGCCGTAATTAAACGACTGGAGCACGCCAGTCATCGGAACCCGAAGTACCGGATACTTCGTGGGTCCAGGTGATTTTACGGTAGGTGAACTGCACTTCTTCCAGGTGGGTGAAGTGCGAGTTGCCTGGATCCTGGCAGTTGTGCATTTTGTTGTTGATGGCGACGATGATCGCGTCTTCCAGTTTGGTGGTGTAGTAGTGCTCTTGGGTGCCTTGAGCAGAAGTACGGAACCACTGGATAACGATTTCGCTCATGCGCTCGCCGGAGGTCAGAGCAGCTTGCAGCAGAGGCGAAGCCTTGTCGTAGACCTTGGTGATCACAACTGGCTTGTGAACGCGCTGACCGGTTGGCTGACCGGATTGTGGGTCACGCGGGATGATCACGTCGTGGCTGAAAGCCTGAACCATAACCTGGTCTTCGTGGCCTTCCTGGTAGGTGTTGCCTACGGAGTCAGCGGTGAAAGCGCCTGCAGTGATCAGGCCTTGTTTTTCGCCGGTAACCGACATGTACGCTGGTGTTGCCATGGGGTGCTCTCCTTGCGGAATAATTTAAGGTGCCCGGGAGGCGAAATCGCCCGGTGGGTGCCTGACTGTTATCAAGGAGCGTGCCAACAATTGTGGCGACCATGCGGGCCGGGGTGTTTGTCTGATTTTTCAGGCGCTTGTGCGAAATAAAGCGCTCGCTCAAGGCAAAAGTGCGCAAGAAGTTGCGCAGTACTGCGCAACTTCTTGCGCACTTGGCTGCAGGCCTTGTGCGACGTGGCTCTCAGCGGTTTTATCAGGCTTTTTTGCAAAACAAGTGCGCAACTTCTTGCGCACAATGGCCAGATGCCATCATTTGATCGAGGCGGCTGATTAAAACTTTTAGATCAAAAGATCGCAGCCTTCGGCAGCTCCTACATTTGGAATGTATTTTTCCTGTAGGAGCTGCCGAAGGCTGCGATCTTTTCGGCCGTTACCGGGAAAGTGTGGACAGACAATTATCGATCGAACGCTGCTGCGTCGCGGCATACAACCCCAACTCATCAATAGTCGCGCGCCCCAGCGCCTGCTCGAAGGCCTGCCGATTGGAATGCTCGCCATAATGCGCCTGTGCCGCGTCGCCAAGGTTCGACTGAAAAATCCCCGCCGCACTCACCGGCAGGAAATCTTCGTACACCAACGGCTGCGCTTTCACATAGCCATCGCGCAACAAGTCCTCCAGAGACGATTGCCCAAGCCCTCCAGCGGCCAGCCCTTTTTCCGTGGCGAAATAGCGAAAGTACGCCAACCCTTGTTCTCGCATACCCTCGGCACTGTCAGGGAATTCGCCAAAGTGCTGAGCCATCAGCGCGTTGTAGCGTGCGGCATTGCCTTCGTTGGGGAAGTCACCGAGTTCATCGCGCGCGGCATTCAGCAAGCGGTCATACAGCGCCCGACCTTTGGGCGTGAGCGCCGCGCCGCGCTGTTCGATTTCGCCGAAACGCGCGCTGTGACTGCCACGGGTTTGGTTCTGATCGGTGAAGGCGATCGGCTCGTCCAGTGCCTTGAAACTGGTTTGGCGCAGCAGGATCGGGCACTGCCGGCGCGGCGGGCCTTCGATCACGGCTTTCGGGGTGATGCCATGGGCCGGCATCTGTTCCTGGACGCGGTCGATGTCCAGCGTGCGTGGCGTCAGGTGATTGATGTGCGGGCCTTTGAATGCGACCACATCGGCGATCAAGCGATGTTGGGCGCTCAAAGATTGATATTGCGCAGCGGTAACCGTGGCGCTGTGATGCCAGCGAAAGGTTTCCAATGCCTGTAGGACGAATGCCTCGGCCTCGCTTTCATTCAGTCCGCCCGCGTTTTCAGCTTGCGCGATCAGGCGCAACGCCTCCGAGGTAAAGATCGAACGCTTGGCCAGCACTGATTCGGCAAAGGCACGCAGTTGCGCATCCTCAATCAACTCGAGGCGCAACAGCGACGTAAACACGCGAAACGGGCTGACTTGCAGCGCCTCTTCATGCACCGCGCGAAACGCTGTGGAATGCACCGGCACGCCCGCTGGGGTCAGGTCGTAATAACCCACCGGTTGCATGCCCATCACTGCAAACAGGCGGGCGAGGGTGGCCAGCTCCGTCGCGGTGCCGACACGAATGGCGCCATGGCGCTCCATGTCCAGCCGTTGGATTTCGCCGGTGCTGTCGAGCTGGCAGGCGATGTCCGGCTGACGTGCAAGCACCTCGCGGTTGGTTTGCTCGACCAATTGCATCAGCGCGCCGTACAGCGGCACTTCTTCGCGGTACATGTCGGACATCGCTTTGGAGAAGCGTTGGCGGATCAGGTCGGGGCTGACGAACGGCTGCACGGTCATGAAAAAAATTCCTGCCACGGTCACGAAATGGATGAGGGAAAAGATCGCAGCCTTCTCGCACGCGGGCAAACGAAGAATCCTACGAACTTCATTCTGCCAACGACTGATCCACCAGTTCGATCCAGTGCATCACCCGCGTGCGTCCGGCGCTGGCCAGATGACTCTGGCAGCCGACGTTGGAAGTGACGATCAGCTCAGGGCGGCCACTCTCCAGCGCATTGAGGCGGTTGTCGCGCAGTTGCCGGGCCAGCACCGGTTGCGTCAGCGAATACGTGCCTGCCGAGCCGCAGCACAAATGGCCGTCGGGCACGGCGGCGAGGTTGAAACCGAGGCGTGTCAGCACGGCTTCCACCGCGCCGCCCAGTTTCAACGCGTGCTGCAAAGTGCACGGGCAATGCACGGCAATCCGCCGTTCAGTGGCGGCGCAGATCTGTTCGAGCGGTTCCTGCGCGAGTATCTGCACCAGATCCAGCGTCCGCTCGCTGATTTCCCGGGCCTTGGCCGCATACAGCGGATCGTCTTCCAGCAAATGCCCGTAATCCTTGATGAATGCGCCGCAACCGCTGGCGGTTTGCACAATCGCTTCGGCGCCGTTTTGCAGGTGCGGCCACCAGGCATCGATGTTCTGCCGGGCACGGTCGAGGCCTTTGGCCTGGGCGTCGAGGTGATAGTCCAATGCGCCGCAACACCCGGCCTCGGCCACCGGGGTGACGCTGATGCCCAAGCGATCCAGCACCCGCGCCGTGGCGTCATTGGTGTTTGGCGATAACCCCGGTTGTACGCAGCCTTCAAGCAGCAGCACTTGCCGGGCATGGCGCGGGGCGGGACGCAAACCGGAAAACGGCAGATGCTGCGGCAGTTTGCTTTCAAGCAAGCGCGGCAACAGCGGCCGGAACGTCGTGCCTACCCGCAGCAAGCCTTTGAACAACCCCGGATTCGGCGCCAATGCGCGCAACCCTTCGCGCAATAGGCGTTGCGCGGCCGGACGTGGCACCGCGTGATCGACCACCGCGCGGCCGATGTCGAGCAGGTTGTGATAGTCGACGCCGGACGGGCAGGTGGTTTCGCAGTTACGGCACGACAGGCAGCGGTCCAGATGCAGTTGCGTCTGTGCAGTGGCCGGCGCACCTTCGAGCACTTGCTTGATCAGGTAGATGCGCCCGCGCGGGCCATCCAGTTCATCGCCGAGTAACTGATAGGTCGGGCAGGTCGCGTTGCAGAAACCGCAATGCACGCAGGTGCGCAGAATCTTTTCCGCCTCGGCGGCGCGGGGCAGTTGCCGTGACTGTTCGCTGAGGGTGGTTTGCATGGCTAGAACTCCGCGTACATGCGCCCGGGGTTGAACAGCCCTTGCGGGTCGAGTTGCGCTTTGAGTTGTCGGTGATAGCGCAGCAGTGTCCAGGCTAGCGGCTGGAATGGCGAAGAGCTGGCGCCGTGGGTGAAGCAGGTGGCATGGCCGCCGAGTTCCTGAGCGAGAATATGAATGTGCTCAACGTCGGATTTCAGCCAGCGTTGTGCCCCGGCCCAGTCGATCAGTTGCTCGCCGGGCAGATCCAGTGGCCCGAGATTGTTCGGCAACGACAAGCGCCACAGCGGCAGACCTTCGTTGAAAAAGGCTAGACGCTGCTCATTCAGATCTCGCCAGAACCCTGAATCCAGCGGCTCACCACCGAGTCGTTGATGCGCCGCCGTCACCGAACCTTCGCCGCCTTCAAGCCGCAGATACAGACTCTGACCATCGTGACACGCGGCACTGATCGGCAGCGGTTGCTGACCCCATTCGGCAAGCTTGGCCAGTGCCCGCGAGCAGTCCATATCGAGACGAATGCTCAGACACTGGCGTGGTTTCGGCAGGACTTTCAGCGACACTTCGGTGAGCACGCCGAGGCAGCCGTAACTGCCGGCCATCAACCGCGACAGGTCATAACCGGCGACGTTCTTCATCACTTCGCCGCCGAAGCGCAGGTGCTGACCGAGGCCAGTGATCACCCGCGTGCCAAGGACGAAGTCGCGCACCGAGCCCGACCACGGTCGTCGTGGCCCGGACAAACCGGTGGCGATCATGCCGCCGACTGTCGCGCCTTCACCGAACGCCGGCGGTTCGCACGGCAGCATTTGTCCGGCGGCATCCAGCGCTGCAAACAGCTCGGACAAAGGCGTGCCGGCGCGCGCCGTGACCACCAGTTCGGTAGGCTCATAACGGACGATGCCGCAGTGGGCGCGGGTGTCGAGCACTTCCCCGGCGACCTCGCGGCCGAGAAACGCTTTGCTGTTGCCACCCTGAATCTTCAGCGGCGTGGCATTGGCCCGCGCCTCGTTGACCTGATCGAGCAGGGCGCTGGCGGCGTCGACATCGGCCATCAGAAGCGCTCCAGTTCGGGGAATGGCAGTTGCCCGGCGTGAATGTGCATCGCGCCGAATTCGGCGCAGCGGTGCAGGGTCGGAATGTTCTTGCCGGGGTTGAGCAGGCCTTGTGGGTCGAACGCGGTTTTTACTGCATGGAACAGGCTTAGTTCGTCGTTGTTGAATTGCGCGCACATCTGATTGATTTTCTCGCGGCCGACGCCGTGTTCGCCGGTGATGCTGCCGCCGACCTGCACGCACAGTTCGAGGATCTTGCCGCCCAAGGCTTCGGCGCGGTGCAGCTCGCCGGGTTGGTTGGCGTCGAACAGAATCAGCGGGTGCATGTTGCCATCACCGGCATGGAACACGTTGGCCACGCGCAATCCATATTCTTCGCCGAGGCGGGCGATGCCTTGCAAGACGCCGGGCAATTCGCGGCGCGGGATGGTGCCGTCCATGCAGTAGTAGTCCGGTGACAAACGGCCGATCGCGGGAAACGCATTTTTGCGCCCGGCCCAGAAGCGCACGCGCTCGGCTTCGTCGCGGGCCTGACGCACTTCGGTGGCGCCGGCCGCGGTCATGACCTCGCGCACCCGTTGGCAATCGTCGTGGACATCGGCTTCGACGCCATCGAGTTCGCACAGCAGAATCGCCTCGGCATCGACCGGGTAACCGGCGTGGATGAAATCTTCAGCGGCGCGAATGGCGAGGTTGTCCATCATCTCCAGGCCGCCGGGAATGATCCCCGCCGCGATGATTTCGGCGACCGCGCGGCCGGCCTTTTCCACTGAATCGAAACTGGCCAGCAGGACTTTCGCGACTTGCGGTTTGGGCAGCAGTTTGACCGTGACTTCGGTGATGATCCCCAGCAAACCTTCGGAACCGGTGAACAACGCGAGCAGATCGAAACCCGCTGAGTCGAGCGCGTCCGAACCCAGGGTCAGGCGTTCGCCTTCAATGGTCAGCACTTCGATTTTCAGCAGGTTGTGCACGGTCAAACCGTACTTGAGGCAATGCACGCCGCCAGCGTTTTCGGCGACGTTGCCGCCGATCGAACAGGCGATTTGCGAGGACGGATCCGGCGCGTAATACAGACCGAAAGGCGCGGCTGCCTGGGAAATCGCCAGATTAGGCACCCCCGGTTGCACCCGCGCGGTGCGCGCGGCGGGATCGATGTGCAGGATATTATTGAAGCGCGCCATCACCAGCAGCAGGCCCTGTTCCAGCGGCAAGGCGCCGCCGGACAACCCGGTACCGGCGCCACGCGCAACCACCGGGACGTTCTTCTGATGGCAGAGTTTGAGCAGGGTTTGCACTTGCTCAAGTCGTCGGGGCAGGGCGACCAGCATCGGCGTGGTGCGGTAGGCGGAGAGGCCGTCGCATTCATAGGGTTTGAGTTCTTCCTCGCGCCACAGAATATCCAGATCAGGCAGCGCTTGCTGCAATGCCTTGAGGAATTCGGCCTTGTTCACCTTCGGTAACGGGCCGTCGAGGCGTTCGTCATAAAGAATGTTCATCTACACCTCAGACCTCGTCAGCTTGTAGGAGCCGTCGAGTGAAACGAGGCTGCGATCTTTTGATCTTGTTTTTTACAAGCAGAATCAAAAGATCGCAGCCTTCGGCAGCTCCTACACAGGATGTGTTGAGTGTCATTTCTGGCTTCCGAGGAATTCACGATACAGGCGTGCAGTATTCCCCGGCTGTTCAACCATCGGCATGTGCCCGACATGATCCCAGACATCCACGCGCAAATTGGCGATGCCCTTGCTCCACACCGGCACGCTGCTGACATCGATCAGCCGATCCTTGCGCCCCCAGAGCAACAGCGCCGGGCACTTGATGTCGGGCAGTTTCGGCTCCATCGGCGGGCTGGCGCGAAAATCGCGGAAGATCTCTTCCAGTTCATCGCGTTGTTGCTCGTAGCGCTGGGCGATGGCGTCCAGCACCAGGTTCGGCACCCACGGTGGCGACTCCATGGTCATCGCGTAAAACTGGCGAAATTCTTCCCGGGAGTTGATCAGAAACGGGTTATGCCCGCGCGCCAGATGCCGCTCCATGTCGCTGACCTCGGGCGCGGTGACGCCCGCCGGGTCGATCAATGCCATCGAAGCGATGCGGTCCGGATAAGTCGCCGCCAGCCACGCGGCGATGTAGCCGCCCATCGAGTTGCCGATCACATGGACTTTCTCCACGCCGCAGACGTCGAGCAACTGGATCATGCGTTTGGCTTGCAGCGGAATGTCATAACCGCCGCCCGCCTTGAAGCCGGTTTCACCATGGCCGGCGAGGTCCGGGATGATCACCCGATACTGGCGCACAAAGTGCCGGGAAAAGCGCAGCCACAGGTTCTTCTCGCCGCTGTAGCCATGCAGCATCAGAATCGCGCTGGCCGCTTCGTACGGCCCGCCCTGCCAGGTCGAGACGGTCATCTCGGCGATCGGCACTTCGATCTTGTGCAATTTGTACAACTTGGCCTCGATGGCCATGTTCAGGTCGTACAGCCAATGACCGACCGCCGGATAACTCAACCAGCTCCAGGCCACGAAAACCGCGAGGGCGACAAACAGCAAAAGCATCGACGTCTTCCTTTTACGTGTTCAGGACAGAATGTGGTCGGCCGGTTTCAGCGCTCGGGTCAAGCGGTGATAGCTGAAACTGAAGCCGGGAAACATCGCGATCACATGACCGCTCTTGCTTTGATACCAACTGTGGCAGCCGCCGGACTTCCAGACCGTGCGCTCCATCTCCCGATGAATCATCTCAGTGTAGGTACGTTCCGCATCACGGCGCACTTCGATGCTGCGCAGACCTTTGGCCTGCACGGTGCGAATGCAGTCGAGGATGTAGTTCATCTGCGACTCGATGATGAACAGCGCCGAGGTGTGCCCAATGCCGGTGTTGGGCCCGGTGACGATAAACAAGTTGGGAAAGTCCGGCAGGCTGGTGCCCAGATAGGCGCGCGGGTATTGCGCCCAGACCTCTCTGAGTTGTACGGCGTTTTTTCCGCTGACCGGGTAGGAAATCACCCCGTCGGTGGCGGCGTAACCGGTCGACCAGACGATCAGATCAACATCGATGTGCTGACCGTCCTGAGTGTTGATCCCGGTTTCGTCGATGGAAGCGATGCCTTGCTCGCGGGTATGCAAGGTGACGTTGGCGCGACTCAGCGCCGGGTAATAGGTGCTGGAAACCAGCACCCGTTTGCAGCCGATGGTGAAGTCCGGGGTGAGTTTTTCTCGTAGCACCGGGTCCGGCACCTGGCGTTTGAGAAAGCGCAGGGCGTGCTGCTGGACCATGTGAATCGCCGCTTTCGAGTATTTGAAGGCGATGACCCGGGTTTCGAATTGCCAGTAAATCAGCCAGCGCAATAGTTTGTAGGCGGGTTTGCGGCCAAGCAGCCAGCGTTGCAACGGCCCGAACTGACGATCGGCGCGGGGCAGCACCCAATGCGGCGTGCGCTGGAACACGTGCAGTTGCTCGACCTGCGGCGCAATCGCCGGAATCACCTGCACCGCGCTGGCACCGCTGCCGACGATGGCCACGCGTTTACCGCGGTAGTCGTAGCTGTGATCCCAATTGTTTGTATGAAAAGTCTTGCCTTGAAAGCGATCCTGGCCGGGAAAGTGCGGAATGACCGGTTGGCTCAATGGCCCGGTGGCATTGATCAGGAACTGCGCATAAAAGGTGCCTTTGCTGGCGGTGTGCACAGCCCAGCGTTTTTCCGTGTCGTCCCATTCGACGCGCTCGACATTGGCTTGCAGCTCCACGCGTTTGCGCAAATCGAACTGCTCGATCACATGCTCGGTGTAGTGCTGCAGTTCGGCCTGTCCGGCGAACATCTGCGACCAGCGGTACGGCGCAAACGACAGCGAATACAGCGGCGATGGCACGTCCACCGCCGCGCCGGGGTAGGTGTTCTGGCACCAGGTGCCGCCAAAGAAGTCCCGTCGCTCCAGCAGGCGAAAATCGTCGATCCCGGCCTTGAGCAGGTTGACCGCAGCACATTGACCGCCAAAACCACTGCCGATGATCAACACTTTATAGATGTGCATGGGCCTCCTTCTTATAGTTTTTTTTCCATTTTGCTCCTTTCATGTATAGCCAAATATTTGCACTGTGTGCGGCCATGATGTCGCTCTATTCAGCCCGCTGGCCGGTGATGGCTATTTAACGTCGCCCTGTTAGACTTCCAGCACATCCGTCCTGCGGTGTGCGTGATCGAGGTCCTTATGGGAAATACCGGAGGAAAGGGACTTTCATTGGCCAGGAGGCTTTATACGTCGCGCATCCTCGGGTTGATTCTGGGGCTCGTGTGCGTGAGCGTGGCGATGTACTCGCTCGATCCGCCGCTGTGGGTCTGGGCACTGATGTTTTTCAACGGCCTGGTCTGGCCGCATCTGGCGTTTCAATGGGCACGCCGCGCCCGGGTTCCTTACCACGCTGAACACCGCAATCTGTTGATCGACGCCTTTTTCGGCGGCTTTTGGCTTGCCGCCATGCATTTCAATCCGCTGCCCACGGCGACGACCATTTCGATGATGGCGATGAACAACGTCGCTATCGGTGGTTCACGTTTTCTATTGGCAGGCTCGGCGGCGCAATTGCTCGGGGTCGGCGTCGGGCTGGTGGTGTTTGCTCCGGCATTCGTTCCTCAGACCACGCCTGCGCAAATGTATGCCTGTTTCCCGTTACTGCTGCTGTACCCGTTGGCGCTGGGCTGGATCTGCTTTCGCCAGGCCTACACCTTGGGTCGGCATAAACGCGAATTGCTTGCCCTGAGCCGCACCGACAGCCTCACCGGGTTGCTCAATCACGGCGCCTGGAAGGATCAACTGGAGATTGCTTTTCAGCGCTGTAAACGGCAGAAACAGGGCGCGGCGATTGCGCTGATCGACATCGATCACTTCAAGGCAATCAACGACACTTACGGCCATGTTGCGGGCGACATCGTGTTGCGCCAGTTGAGCAAATTACTTAAACAAAACCTGCGGGCGACTGACGTTGCCGGGCGTTACGGCGGTGATGAGTTCTGCGTGATTTTGCCGGATCTGCCGCTGTTCAACGCCGCGCAAGCCATGGAAGCGTTGCGCGAGCGTTTCGCGATTCTGGGTTATGAGCAGAATCCGGCGTTGAAGGTCAGTTTGAGTATCGGCCTGGCGGCGTACGATCCGGCGCATGCCGACGCGACACGCTGGCTCAATGATGCCGATCAGGCGTTGTACGAGGCCAAGGCGAGCGGGCGTAATCGGGTGATCTGCAATTGTGATGGCAAGCCCCGGCGGACGTTGCTGGATTCGGTTTGACCGCTACACCGTAGATCCCCTGTGGGAGCGAGCCTGCTCGCGAAAGCGCTGGGTCAGTCAACATTGATATCGCCTGACACGACGCCTTCGCGAGCAGGCTCGCTCCCACAGGGTTTGTGTGTTGTCGGTTAGATCAGTGTCGCATTCGGTGTAGAGCCTCGCGCCGATGTCGGGTACGGTTGAATCCCCCCGACGCGAAACAAGGATCGCTTCATGACGTGCTCATTTTCTCGCTCCCTGTTGGCCGCCAGTCTCGGCCTGTCTCTTGCTTTCTCCGCTGCCTACGCCTTCGCCGAACCGCACAAACAAGTGCTCGCCGATGCCGAGCAATACCAGCCAGAAGCGCTGAAACTGTTGGAGCGGCTGGTCAATATCGACTCCGGTTCAGGTTACGAGCCGGGCCTCAAGCAAGTCGGCGATATCGCCATCGATGAGCTGAAAAAACTCGGCGCCACCATCGAACTGGTACCGAACACACCGGAAAAATCCAACCATGTACTCGCGACGCTGAAAGGCACCGGCAAGGCGAAAATCCTGCTGATGGCGCACATGGACACGGTGTTCAAGGAAGGTTCAGCGGCCGAGCGGCCGTTTCACATCAAGGATGGTCGTGCTTACGGGCCGGGGGTGATGGATGACAAGGGCGGCATCGTCGCCGGGATCTATGCGCTGAAAGTCCTGAAAAACCTCGACTTCAAGGACTACGCGCAAATCACTTTTCTGCTCGACGCCAGCGAAGAAACCGGCTCGGACGTCGCCACCGACCTGATCAAGAAAACCGCAAAACAGCACGACGTGACCCTCAATCTGGAGCCGGGGCGCCCGGCCGATGGATTGGTGGTGTGGCGCAAGGGCAGCGCGACGGCGCTGGTCGAGGTCAAGGGCAAAGCCGCACACGCCGGCGTCGCTCCGGAACTGGGGCGCAATGCCGCAATGGAAGCGGCGCACCAGATTCTGCAACTGGGCAAACTCGGCGATGAAGCGAAGAAAACCACCATCAACTTCACCGTGCTCAAGGCCGGCGACCGCACCAACGTGATTCCCGATCAAGCCACGGCCAAGGCCGACGTGCGCGCGGCGGTGCCGGAGGAGTTCGACCGGATCGAGAAGGATCTGGCGCGGGTGTCCCAGGACAAGCTGATTGCTGATACGGAAGTGAAGACGTCTCTGCAGCGCGGCTTGCCACCGATGCCGCAGACGCCTGAGTCGGATCGCCTGATGGCCATGGCTCAGGGGATTTACGGCGAGATTGGCCGCAAGTTGACGGAGGAGGGCAGTGGCGGTGCGGCGGATGCCAGTCTGTCCGCCGGGGTCGGCACGCCGACACTGGATGGCTTCGGGATTGTTGGTGGCAATATTCATACGCCGGAGGAATACGCCGAAGTGGCGAGCGTGGCGCCGCGGATTTATCTGTTGTCGCGGATGATTATGGAGTTGGCCAAGTCGCGGTGAGTGGGTTCGTGGTGTGACTGATGCGGGTGGGGTGTCAGGTGCATTTGCCCTCACCCTAACCCTCTCCCAGAGGGAGAGGGGACTGACCGTGTTGTGTGTGATTAACACGGCGACCTGAAAGATCCATTTTGAATTCAAAATCGGATTCAGCGCGGTATCACAAGTCGGCGTAGCTCCCGAGCATCCCCCAATCAGTTCCCTCTCCCTCTGGGCGGTCCGACGTTTCGGGAGGGCTAGGGTGAGGGGCTTTTGTGGGAAAAGTGGAAGCTGTGAGTGACCAGTGCGGTACATCTGTTGATGCGCGAGGGCTGTGCGATTCTGAATGTGATTCAGGCGCGGGCGGTGCAGCGGGAGGAGGCTTACAAGACACCGGTTTAGCGGTGTAGCGGCTGTTGCTATCGCGAGCAGGCTCACTCCTACAGTAGATCTTCAGTGCACACAGTATTTGTGTTCAACACTGATCAATTGTAGGAGTGAGCCTGCTCGCGATGGCGTCAGCCCGGCCAACCCATCACTCCTTGACGCTCATGTATTCCTTGGCCCAGAGAATGTATTCCTCCGGCTGGGTATAGGTGTGCGTCAACTCGGTAGCGCTCAGGTCGGACGCCTGGGTAAAGATCTGCCGCTGTTCGCGCAGGCTGTCATACGTCGCTTTGATCGCGGCAAAGTAAGCGCCATGCCCATCAATGGTCACGCGCACACCGAGTTCGGCCAGACGCTTGTCGTCGCGCAGCGCCGGGTTGCCGTAGGTCACCAGCATCAGCGGTACGGTCAGGTGTTCGGCGATTTGCTCGAGCTGATCGAAATCCTGAATCCCGACCATGCAAATACCGTCAGCCCCGGCCGCCTGATACTGGCGAGTGCGGCTGATGATTTCCTGGTTCGGCAGGATGCCGGCGTTGGTACGGGCGATGATCGCCATTTCCGTATCAACCCGGGCTTCCAATGCCGCGCGGATCTTGCCGACGCCTTCGGCCACGGTGATCAGGTCGGTGGATTTGCGGCCGAATTGTGCCGGCAGCAAGGTGTCTTCGATGGTCAGGGCGGCGACCCCGGCGCGTTCCAGTTCGACGATGGTGCGCATCACGTTGAGGGCGTTGCCGTAGCCGTGGTCGGCGTCGGCGATCACCGGCAATTGGGCGACGCGGCCGATGCGGGTGGCCTGTTCGGCGAACTCGCTGAGGGTGATCAGGGCAAAGTCCGGGGCACCGAGCACCTGCAACGAGGCCACGGAACCGCCGAGAATCCCCACTTCAAAACCCAGGTCAGCGGCAATGCGCGCGGACATCGGATCGAACACCGACGCCGTGTGATAGCAGGTGTCGGAAGCCAGCAGTTGACGGAAGTTACGGCGCAAATCTTGATGGGAAAGCCTGGTCATACGAGTTCCACCAATACAAAGGAATGGAAAGGCTTGAACAAAGGTGTCAACGCCGAAGAATGAAAAGGCTATCACGCGAATGGGTCAATGATCATGACGAATTTGCAAGGGACAGGTTGTCGCGGACGCTTTTGCTGAAAGGATTTACCTTTTTGCGATGGTGACCGTCAGGCCGCCACCGCCTGTTGCTGTTGATTGGGCAGCATCGCCGCGCGCACCGAATTGCCCGGTTGCAGTTGCAGGCGCTTGGCCGTGAGGCGGTCAATCACCAGGCTGCTGCCGACCCGGCGGGCGCGGGCGACGGTGATGCGGCAGTTTTCCAGACGACGATTGTGAATCAGCCACAACGGTGCCTGTTCATCCGGGCTGCCGAGGCTCAAGGTCAGCTCAAGACTTTCGCGCACGGTGCGGATATTGCGCACTGGCGCCTCGATCACCGGGCCGCCGTCGAAAATGTCAATGTAGCCTTTGTGGGTAAACCCTTCGGCCTGGAGGATTTTCAGTGCCGGCTCGGTATTCGGGTGTGCCTGGCCGATCGCCGCCTGCGCCTGTTCGGTGAGCATGCAGGTGTACAACGGCTGGCGCGGCATCAGTTCGGCGATGAACGATTTGTTACCCAGCCCGGACAAGTGATCGGCATGGCTGAAGTCCATTTGAAAGAAATGCCGGCCCAGGCTGTCCCAGAACGGCGAACAACCGTGTTCATCGGCACTGCCGCGCAATTCGGCAATCATCTTCTCGCCGAACAGGTGCGGGAATTCGGCAACGAACAGCAGGCGCCCCAGTGACAACAAGCGGCCATTACTGCCGTGACGCTGATCATGGCCGAGAAACAGCGAGCACAGTTCCGATTGGCCGGTCAGTTCGTTGTTGAGAAACAGCGTCGGGATCTGTCGTTGAATACCCAGGTCCGGCGCCGAACTCACGGTCAACCCGACCCGGTAGTTGTACCAGGGCTCGCGCAGGCCGACCGCCCCGGCCAATGCGCTGACGCCGACCACGCGCATGTCGTCGTCTTCGAGTACAAAGAGATAGTCCGCGTCGGCCCGCTCCACCTGTTCGGCGAACGCCCGTTGTGCCCAACGGACCCGGTGGGACAGGCGATCTTCGTTGGCCGGCAGGGTGGTGAACCCCGGGCCGGCCTGTTGCACCAGCGCCATCAAGGCTGGCAGGTCGCTGACTTTGACCGGGCGGACAATCATGCTGTAACTCCTTCTGCGCGCCTGTTCGGGCACTGTCGTTGACTGCGCAACCGCGCGGGTTTCACAGGGCAATCAGCCGGATCGGGCTGCCATCGGTCACGTTCAGCGCCGCACACATTGCAGGGGTGAGGGGCAGCGGTTGATCGGTCTGGTAATCGAGTTCGGCCATGATTGCGCGGAAGCCGTGCAGCGCATCGTTGCTCAGCAGATAACGGCCACGGGCATCGATCTGTGGCCGTTGCTGCACCGTTGCGGTCTGGCTGCGGGCAATCGAACGGATATTCGACGTGCGCGCATACAGGGTCGGGCCGGCGTCGAACAAGTCGATGTAGCTATTGGTTTCGAAGCCTTCGCGCTCAAGAATGTCGAACGCTTCCTGACCGTCCGGGTGAATACGACCGATACAATCCTGCGCCGCTTGCGGCAGCATCGGCACGTAGATCGGGTATTGCGGCATCAGTTCAGCCAGGAACGAGCGGCTCTGCAGGCCGCAAAGACGTTCGGCCTCGGCGTAGGGCAGATCGAAGAAATGTTTGCCCAGCGCATCCCAGAACGGTGAATTGCCGGTCTCGTCGCTGTAGCCGACGATTTCGGTAATCACCGCTTCGGCAAAGCGCGGCGCATGGGCAGCGATGAACAACAGGCGCGCGCGGGACAGCAATTCGGAAAATGGCGTGCGCACCAGCCCGGCGTCGATATGAAAACCGCGCAGCAGCGTGTGATCGTTGAGGTCATGGCACAGCGACAGCGCTGGCACGCCGTGTTCGATGTTCAGCTCGCGGGACGCACTGGTGAAGTGGCGGTTGCGCAGGCTGTAGAACGGCTCGTCGAAGCCTGCAGTCGCGAGAATTTCCGAGCAGCCAACCAGCCGCTGATCGTCCAGATCCTCCAGCACAAAGAAGTAATTCTCCGGGCCGTGGGCCGTCGCTGCGCTGGCGAACGAGGCACAGGAACCGGCGATTTTCGCGCGCAGGCGCTCGCTGTCGTCCGGCAGGGAGGTCACGCCCACCAGACTGTCGCGGGCCAATTGTTGGAGCTGGGGCAGGTCAGTCTGCTCGACTGGGCGTAGGACCAGCATGGATGTACTCCTGTATCAAAAGGTTCGGCAAAGTCGCCGAACCTGACTATCACTGTCGGTTTCCACGCGATAAATCGGCGGTCGCCTGATTTGTTGTCAGACGCCGCTCTTTTTCTTGTCAGCCGTTGCTCGGGTCGGGCAGCGCGGTGCTGGCGCCGAGCTTGTTAAGGAAGAACAGGTACACCAGACCCAGAGCAATCCAGATCAGCCCGAGTTTCTGCGCATCGACGCCCATGTTGTACATGATGGCCGCGACGATAATGAAGCCGATCACCGGGCAGATCAGGTGACGCACGACCTGACCGGACTTTTGCCGACGCCAGTAGTAGTTGATCACTGTCAGGTGCAGCAGCATGAAGCCGCTGAGCGCGCCGAAGTTGACCAGCGAGGTCAGGGTGTCGACCGAGTTGATGAACAGGTAGCAGATCACCAGCGACAGCACCGCCACCAGATAAATGCTCAGGTACGGTGTGTTGTGTTTTGGGTGCACCTTGGCCAGCACTTTCGGCAGCTTGCCGTCGCGCGCCATGCCGAACAGCAGGCGCGAAACAGCGGCTTGCGAGGTGATGGCCACGGCCACGCCCCAGGCCAGCGCCGTCGCAACAGCGGTCAGGGTCGCCAGCCAGCTGCCGGCGGCGATTTCGGCGATTTCATAGAACGCAGTGTCAGCGGATTTGAAGCCCATGCCGGCTGCCAGATCGGTGGCGATCCAGGTTTGTGCGACGAAAATCACGCCCATGACCACCAGGGTTATCAACGCGGCTTTGCCGACGCTCTTGCCCGGATCGCCTTTGATTTCTTCGGCCAGCGTCGAAATCGCATCGAAGCCGAGGAACGACAGCACCGCAATCGACACCGCTTGCATCAGTAGGGCGAAGTTGAAGGTTTCCGCGTGATACAGCGGCGCCAGGGTCAGCTCGCCGTTACCGCCACCGTTGTGCAAGGCATTCCAGGCGTAGAACAGGAAGATGCCGAGTACTACCAGTTGCGCCAGAAGGAAGATGATGTTCATCCGCGCGGTGAAAGTGATGCCGCGCAGGTTGACGAAGGTCGCGCTGACCAGAAACGCCAGAATGAAGCCGACTTTCGGAATGTCCGGGTACAAATGGTTGAGCGCCATCGCCGCGTAAACGTAGAGCAGCGGCGGAATCAGCAGGTAATCGAGCAGCATCAGCCAACCGGCGATGAAGCCGACGTGTTGATTGAGGCCGCGTTGCGCGTAGGAATACACCGAGCCGGCAATCGGAAAAGCCTTGGCCATGCTGCCGTAGCTCAGCGCGGTGAACAGCATCGCCACCATGCCGATGATGTACGCCAGCGGCACCATCCCCGGGGCCTCGGCGTTGACGTAGCCATACACACCGAACGGGGCGATGGGGATCATGAAGATCATCCCGTACACCACCAGGTCGGTCAGCGTCAGGCTACGTTTCAACTCTTGCTTGTAGCCGAATTCTTCAATTTCCATGAAGCGCAACTCCTTGTCAGCCAGTCGGTCGTTTTAGTTGTTATCGGTCCATCGTTTACAGCATCAGCCGTCTTTTATTCATTACAGCAATGGCGCGAGGTATCCGGCCCAGCGCGATACGGCTTCGGGGCTGCGCAGCAAGTCGTTGCGCACCTCGATCAGCACCGAGTCGAGGCCACGGGCATCGCCGTGTACCGGCACGGTCATGTCGCCCAGCGGATCAATCCTGTACGGCTGATTGCCGGCCACTTTCAGCGGATGTTCAGCGAGGCCGTCGAGCAGGCGTTGCGCATAGGCCTTGGCCTGACCGAACAGCACGCCGGCTTCCAGCGGTCGCGGCTGGCCGTAATACACCGGGGTGAAACTGTGAATCCCGACCACGCGCACTGCCTGGCCCTGTGCAACACGTTCATCGATCAAGGTTTGCAAGCGCGCGTGAAACGGCTTGAACAGGGTCTGGCGGCGGTACTCACGGGTGGTTTCGTCAAGTTCGCGGTTGCCCGGCACCTGATAAATCTCGCTCTGCGCCGGAATGCTGTCCGGGGCGTGGCGGGGCCGGTTCAGATCGATCAGCAGGCGCGAATAATTGGCGCTCAACAGGGTGGCGCCGAGCATCTCTGATAGTTGCTCGGCCAGTTGCAGTGCGCCAATGTCCCAAGCGATGTGTTCAGCGGCGGCGGCAGTGTCCAGGCCCAGGTTGTTCAGGGCTTCGGGGATGTAGCGGCTGGCGTGTTCGCACACCAGAATCACCGGGTGCGTCGAGTCGGCGCGGCTCAGGTTGTAGGCCGGTCGGGTGTACAACCCCAACTCGGTGGATTCAGTACAGGCGTGCATAGTGCTCACACAAGTCAGCGGGCGAGAGCTGTTCCGTCAGCGCCAGTTCCTCGGTTTTCAGGGCGTAGTAGGTGTCGAGCAGCGGCTTGGGCAGCCATGCAGTGAAGGCGCCACTGTTGCGCAGGCAATCCAGCGCCTGGGCCAGCGAGGCGGGCAGGGCGACGATGCCCCGGGCCTGGCGTTGCTCGTCGTTGAGTGAATCGGGAATTTCGTTGGTGATCGCGTTCAGCGCCAGACGCTGTTCGATGCCCAGTCGTCCGGCGATCAGCAGCGCCGCCATGGCCAGATGCGGCGAGGCGGTGGCGTCCATGGCGCGGAATTCGAGGTTGAATTGGTTGGCCACAGGCTTGCCGCCAAGGGTTACGGTCGGGCAGATACGCAGCGCCGCCTCGCGGTTCTGTTGACCCAGACAAGCGTAAGACGCGCTCCAGTGATGCGGCTGCAAGCGCTCGTACGACACCGGCGTCGGCGCAGTGAACGCACAGAGGGCCGGCAAGTAATGCAGGATCCCCGCCGCCCAATGCTGGCCGAGACTCGACAGACCGTTGCTGGTGCCAGCGTCGTAAAGCATCGGCTGGCCGCCCAGATCGAGCAGGCTGACGTGCAGATGCACGCCGTTGCACACCGCGTCGGCGGCGGTCTTCGGCGCGAAGCTCAGGTCGAGGCCCATTTGCCGAGCGATCTCACGGGTGATCTCGCGCACATTGACGGCGCGATCCGCCGCCGCCACGCCGAGCGTCGGGCGGCAGGTGATTTCGTATTGGTGCTTGCCGTATTCGGGCAGAAACATTTCCGGCTCGACACCGCCGGCGCGCAAGGCACTGAGCAGCCAGCCGCCGAACTCGGCACCCTGACGCTGAGCTTCGAGGGAAAACGCCAGATGCTCGGCAAAACCGGCATGCAGGTTGAATTCGTGTTCGAACGCGGCGTTGACCTGCAAGCCCAGTTCATCGCGATAACGCTCGATTTCATCGCGCAACAACGTGCGCGGGCAGGCGCCCCACGGGCGGCCATCGGTTTCGCGAATATCGCCGTGGATAAAATCCAGCGCCGGCGCGTCGGCGTCCGGGCCGTTGCCGACGGTGACGCGGCTGCCCAGATCGGGAATCAACCGCAGATCGCCATAGGCGCCCCACGGATTGGTTGAAGCAATGATGTCCTGTGGCGTCAACGCGCTGTTGGCCGGCACCCAGCCGCACCCGGCGGCTTGATAGTGCTCAAGCTCATCAGTGGGAAACGAACGGCCACGGGTGATGCCGATCAGGTCGGTGGTGACCAGCGTGGTCATCGGCAGCGGCGTCAGGCGGGCGCTCATGGCCGCATCTCCTGCAGGCGAGCGAGCACGGTGTCGGTGTCGGTGATCCAGCAGTAACCCTTGATCGCATTCAGGCAGGCGTGATGGCGTTCGGCGCTATAGGTGGCGCAGGCATCTTCGACCAGCGTGACCAGATAGCCGCGATCAGCAGCGTCGCGCACGGCCATATCCACACATTGGTCGGTGACGATGCCGGCGATAATCAGATGACGGGTTTCCAGGTTGCGCAGCACGTAGTCGATGTTGGTCGAGTTGAACACCCCGGACGAGGTCTTCGGCAGGACGATTTCGTTTTCCACCGGGGTCAGGTCTTCAATGATCCTGGCCTGCACGCTGCCTTTGGGCAGGTGCATGTCCGAAAGTTTGTGATCAAGCGAGCGGTCGCGGCCATCCGCGGTGAGGCTTTCGATAATGGTGTGCAGCACGTTCTGCCGCGCTTCGCGAAAAGCGCTGAGCAGGCGACGTTGGTTGGGCACCACCTGCATGTGCGCGCGGGTCAGGAAATACTCGGCGTCAGGCCCGTTGAGGTGCGCGTCGAACTGCGGTTCGAGCCAGGCACGCTGCATGTCCACCAGCAACAGTGCGGTGTGATCGCTGACAAACGGCAAGTCCCGCGGCGAGCGGTGGGGAAGGCTGAACATCCTTATTTATCCTCCAGCAGGTGGGTGTTGAAGTCATTGCGCAGGGCATCGATACCTTCCAGGCGATCGGCGAGGTTTTCGGTGCGCAGGGTCAGGCAGGCGATCAGCGCTTCGACCTGAGCCAGCGCCGGCACCATGGTGTCGAACGGCGAGGCCGATTCGACCGGTGCGCTGATGATCAGGTCGGCCAGTTCGCGCAGCGGCGAGGCATAGATGTCGGTGAACAGCACCACGCGCGCGTTGTTGTTCTTCGCAGCACTGGCGACGCGCAGGGCCTGCGTCTGGTAGCGGCGATAATCGAACACCAGCACTACGTCCTGGCGCTGCAGATCAAACAAACGATCGGGCAGTTGCGCGTTGTCTTCCAGGGCAAAGCAACCGGGGCGCAGCAGGCGCAGGTGATTGAGCAGGTAGGTGGCCATCAGGCTGCTGAAGCGCCCGCCGAAGCAGTACACCTGATGCCGGGCATCGAGCAGCCAGTCGGTGAGAATGCGCACGTCTTCGGGTTGGGTCAGCGATTGGGTGTCGACCAGCAGGCGATGGCTGTCGCCCAGGTAGTGGCTCCAGGCGTCGTCCTTGTGCTGATGGGCGCGCGGTTGCAACAGCGTGCGCGGCGAGCGCAGGCGATGGTCCATGTCACTGAGCAGGGCATCCTGGAATTCGGCATAACCACCGAAACCGAGTTTTTTCACCAGCCGCACAATGGTCGGATCGCTGACGCCGGCATGTTCGGCCAGACGCGCCATCGGCCCCAGACCGTTGCGTGGGTACTGATCAAGCAAGGCGCGAACGACTTTGCGCTCCGACGGCGTAAGCTCCAGGCCGGGATCGGTGATCAGGTCTCTGAGAGGGGGCATCCGGGCTCCTGCTGGATGAGGTGTTGAATTCGCTTCAAAATCCATTAAAACAGTATTTATGTAACTAGCGTTACATGTCTAGTGAATTTTTTTGCATGTTGAAAGGCCTGCAAAATGGGCCAAGATGCCCGTTTAACAAGGGCTACACCGAATTCGACTGATTTTGTAGTCCATCGCCCATAACCGTGTCAGATATTGCCGTATTTCTGCCTTTGTCCGCTGTTGCCGGGGTGAACAAACAGTCCCGCAGCCCTCCGTTTACGGCACAATTGCCGACAGAACGGCTTTGTGTCGTTGATTTACATGAAGGCCTTCCGGAGCGATCCCTGTGCAAACCACCCGTTTGACATTGATTTGCCATGCGCGAACCGTCGCACAGAAACTGGCGTGTTTTCCTACGAATGAGCCTGTTGAAAATGGCGAGTTGGCGTCGGCTGCATTGGCCCAGCGTTTCGACGCTGCGCGACGCTTGATTTGCGCGCCGGAATTGCGCACGCGGCAGACGGCGGCGTGGCTTGGCGCGGATGCGCAAGTGGATGAGACGCTGCGCGATTGTGACTGGGGACGTTGGCACGGGATGTCGATCAAGGATCTGCAACGCTCGGAAGACGCCGCGCTGCAGGCTTGGCTGGAAGATCCCCACGCCACGCCCCATGGTGGTGAGTCGGTGGCGCAGTTGTGTGAGCGCGTGGCGCAGTGGCTGGCCAGCCTGCAAGCCACGCCGGGGCATGTGGTAGCGGTGACGCATCCGTTTGTCATCCGCGCGGCGCTCATCCACGTGATGCGCGGTTCGGCGTTTCATGACATTGATGTCGAACCGCTGTCGATGGTCGAACTACGCTTCACCGGGCGCTGGCGCCTGCTTCTGCCAAGTCTGGAGGTTAAAGGAGCACCTTGATGAAACAACTGCTGGTAATCGGCATCGGGGCCGGTAACCCCGACTACATCACGATGCAGGCCGTGAAGGCGCTGAACCGGGTCGACGTGTTTTTTCTGATGGATAAAGGCCAGAGCAAGGACAAGCTGATCGACCTGCGTCGTGGGATCTGTGAGCGCTACATTGACGACCCCGACTACCGCTTCGTCGAAGCCCACAGCCCGGAACGCGAACGGGGCGATGTCGACTACACGGCCAGTGTCGATGATCTGAACCGCGCCAAGCAGCAGACCTTCGAACGCCTGATCAATGACGAATTGTCTGATGGTCAGTGCGGCGGTTTCCTGGTGTGGGGCGACCCGGCGTTGTACGACAGCACTGTGCGTATCCTCCAGGCAATACTGGCCTCGGGCACGTGTGCCTTCGAGTTTGACGTGATTCCCGGGATCACCAGCGTTCAGGCGTTGGCGGCGCAGCATAAGGTGCCGCTGAACACGATCGGTCGTTCCATCGAAATCACTACCGGGCGGCGTTTGGCGGCCGGGCAGGTGAGTGATACGGACAGTCTGGTGGTGATGCTCGATGCTGAAGACTCTTATCACCATGTCGCCGATCAGCAGACCGAGATTTACTGGGGGGCCTACCTGGGCACGCCGGATGAGATTCTGATCAGTGGCAGGCTTGCCGATGTCGCGGATGAGATCGAGCGGGTGCGCAAGGCTGCGCGGGCGGAGCATGGGTGGATCATGGATACGTATTTGTTACGCAAGCCATAGATTTTCGCTGGCTGGGATGGCTTCTTCGCGAGCAGGTTCGCTCCCACATTTTGAAATGCATTTCCCTGTGGGAGCGAGCCTGCTCGCGAAGGCGCCGGAACATTCAACGCACATTTCGAGCAGGCAAAAAAACACCCGGTGCAACGCAAGTCGCACCGGGTTTTTGTTGCCAGCCAACGACGGATGTCGTGGATCCGCCGATCACTGTTGAACTCTGGTTATGCGCGTTCCAGCGCCAGCGCCACACCTTGGCCACCGCCGATGCACAGGGTCGCCAGACCCTTTTTCGCATCACGCTTGATCATTTCATGCAGCAGGGTCACCAGCACGCGGCAACCCGAGGCACCGATCGGGTGCCCCAAGGCGATGGCGCCGCCGTTGACGTTGACCTTGTCCAGATCCCACTGGAGATCCTTGGCCACTGCCAGCGATTGTGCGGCGAAGGCTTCGTTGGCCTCGATCAGGTCGAGCTGATCGATATTCCAGCCAGCCTTGTCCAGGCAGCGGCGGGTCGCCGATACCGGGCCGATGCCCATAATTGCTGGATCAACGCCTGCGTTGGCATAGGCGGCGATTTTTGCCAGCACAGGCAGGCCGAGGGATTTGGCTTTTTCGGCACTCATCAGAATCACCGCAGCGGCGCCGTCGTTCAGCGACGAGGCGTTGCCAGCGGTGACGCTGCCGTCCTTTTTGAACGCCGGGCGCAGTTTCGCCAGGGATTCTGCGGTGGTGTCGCCACGCGGCTGTTCGTCGACCTTGAAGGCAACAGGATCGCCTTTGCGCTGCGGGATCAGGATCGGGGTGATCTCATCGACAAAGCGACCGGCCTCAATCGCGGCAGCGGCTTTCTGCTGCGAGGCTGCGGCGAACGCGTCCTGCTGTTCGCGGCTGATGTCGTACTTGTCGACGAGGTTCTCGGCGGTGATGCCCATGTGGTAATCGTTGAACGCATCCCACAGACCGTCACTGATCATGGTGTCGACGATTTGCGCGTGGCCCATGCGCAGACCGGTGCGTGCGCCCGGCATCACGTAGTTGGACAGGCTCATGTTTTCCTGGCCGCCGGCGATGATCACCTCAGCGTCGCCGCAACGGATCGCCTGTGCGCCGAGGTGCAGGGCTTTCAGGCCCGAGCCGCACACTTTGTTCAGGGTCAGCGCTGGTACGGCGTGGGGCAAGCCAGCCTTGATCGCCGACTGACGCGCCGGGTTCTGGCCAGCGCCGGCGGTAAGAACTTGGCCCATGATCACTTCATCGACTTGAGCACCGTCCAGGCCGGTTTGTTCGAGCAACTGGCGGATCACCGCCGCGCCCAGATCAACGGCGGAAACGCTGGCCAGGGAACCCTGGAAACTGCCGATCGCGGTACGCGTGGCGGCAACAATTACGACGTCTTGCATTTTCGAATTCCTCACTGGGCAGCGAACTGCATTTCCGGTACGTGATCCGGGACGATCAGTTTACCAGCGGTTTTGGCGACGATTTCCTCGACGCTGACGCCAGGTGCGCGTTCCTTGAGGACAAAAGCGCCATTTTCGATTTCCAGGTACGCGAGGTCGGTCAGCACACGTTTGATGCAACCGGCGCCGGTCAGCGGCAGGCTGCATTTGGCGAGCAGCTTGGACTCTCCGTCCTTGGATGCGTGGGTCATGATTACGATGATGTTGTCGGCGCCAGCCACCAGATCCATCGCGCCGCCCATGCCCTTGACCAGTTTGCCGGGGATCATCCACGAAGCGATGTTGCCTTCGACGTCGACTTCGAACGCGCCGAGCACGGTCAGGTCGACGTGGCCGCCGCGAATCATTGCAAAGGACTCGGCGGAGTTGAAAATCGACGCGCCGATGCGCGCGGTCACGGTCTGTTTGCCGGCGTTGATCATGTCGGCGTCGATGGTGTCTTCAGTCGGGAAAGGGCCCATGCCGAGCAGGCCGTTTTCCGATTGCAGCATGACTTCCATGCCGTCGGGAATGTAGTTGGCGACCAGGGTCGGAATGCCGATGCCGAGGTTTACGTAGAAGCCGTCCTGCATTTCGCGGGCGACGCGCTGAGCCATTTGTTCGCGGGTAAGTGCCATGTTTTTATTCTCCGTCAGCCTGAATTATTTGCGGATGGTGCGCTGTTCGATGCGTTTTTCGAACGTGCCGCAAATGACCCGATCGACGTAGATGCCCGGGGTGTGGATCTGCGATGGATCGAGTTCGCCGGGTTCGACGATTTCTTCGACTTCAACCACGGTGATCTTGCCGGCGGTGGCGGCCAGCGGATTGAAGTTCTGCGCGGTGTGACGGTAGATGACGTTGCCGAAGTGGTCGGCTTTCCAGCCTTTGACGATAGCGAAGTCGCCGGTGATGGATTCTTCCATCAGGTACTTGCGCCCTTTGAACTCACGCACTTCCTTGCCTTCGGCGACCGGGGTGCCGACGCCGGTGGCGGTGAAGAAGGCCGGAATGCCGGCGCCGCCCGCGCGCATTTTCTCGGCGAGAGTGCCTTGCGGGGTCAGGATGACTTCGATGTCGCCCTTGAGCAGTTGCTCTTCGAACAGCTTGTTTTCGCCGACGTAGGAGGCGATGACTTTGCTGATTTGACGATCGGTGAGCAGCACGCCGAGGCCAAAGCCGTCGACGCCGCAGTTGTTGGAGACGACGGTGAGGTCGCGGGTGCCTTTGCGCTTGATCTCGGCGATCAGGTTTTCCGGAATGCCGCACAGACCGAACCCGCCGGCGATGACGGTCATGCCGTCCTCAAGCCCGGCGAGGGCTTCCTCGTAGGAACTCACGCGCTTGTCGAAACCTGCCATATGCACCTCTTTTATTATTTGCGGGCGGCTGGCTAGCCGAATGGTTGGAGTGTCTCGCTGAAGAATATATTTGTTAAGTTGATTTTTAAGGTTGATTGATTGATAAAGCTCAATAGTCGCGTTATGGCGGCTGCTTTGATCGATCCCACGCTCCGCGTGGGAATGCCTCTAGGGACGCTCCCCGTCCAGTGACGCGGAGCGTCCCGGCCTGCATTCCCACGCAGGAGCGTGGGAACGATCATCATGGCTTGCCGCTTAACGCTTGTAGCTTACAACTGGAGCGAAGCGACCATGACCATCAAACAGATCCGCGCCTTCCTCGCCGTGGCACAGAGCCTGAGTTTTGCCGTGGCCTGCGAGCGTCTGCACCTGTCGCAATCAGCCTTGAGCCTGACCATCAAAGCGCTGGAAGAGGGCTTGGGCGGTCGCCTGTTCAGCCGCAACACCCGCAATGTGGCGCTGACCGCAGAAGGTGAGTCGCTGCTACCGCTGGCGCGGCGGCTGATCGCCGACTGGGACAACGCCGAAGATGAAATGCGCCAGCGTTTCAGCCTGCAACGCGGGCGGGTGACGCTAGCGGCGATGCCGTCGTTTGCCGGCAATCTGCTTCCGCCGATCCTCAAGACCTTTCGCGCGCGTTATCCGAACGTCAACGTCACGGTCAATGACGTGATCAACGAGCAGGTGCTGGAGATGGTTCGTGATCGTCAGGTGGAACTGGGGGTGGCGTTCGAGCCGATGCAAAACACTGCGATGACGTTCACGCCGTTGTATATGGATCGCTTTGTTGCGGTGGTATCGAAGGATTCGCCGTTGGCCCAGCGTGCTGAGATCGATTGGCAGACGTTGCTTCAGGAGCCGTTTATCACCTTGCAGCGGCCATCGACGGTGCGGGTGATGCTCGAAGAGCACTTGCAGGCTCGCGGTATGAAGTTGCCGGTGGAATTTGAAAGCCATCAATTAGCGACCGTCGGACGCATGGTCGCCAGCGGGCTGGGTGTCAGTGCCGTCCCAGCGTTGTGCGCCGGGCAGATGCAGGAGCTTGGCGCCCATTGCCTGACGCTGGACGACTCGGTGGAACGGGCGATTGGTGTGTTGACCGAGCCGGGCAATGAACTGTCGGCGGCGGCGCAGGCGTTGTTCGATATTCTCAAGGCTGAAGATCTGGGGCGACTGTGAGATCTACCCCCTCACCCCAACCCTCTCCCCCAAGGGGGCGAGGGGGAAGGGAGCTGATCGGGGGTATTTCAGAAAATGGGTTCGACTCGAAATTTTCAGGTCGATGTATCGCTTGACTACAACTCGGTCAGTTCCCTCTCCCTTGGGAGAGGGCTAGGGTGAGGGGCCTGGGTCCTGAGTCGAGCGCAGAGTGCAGCAACTCACCGATCCAGCTCCCTGACCAACAGGGGTAGAAGCTGTTCACACGACGCTTCAATCTTCAAATCGAGCAAGTCATCCGCGCGGGTCTTGCCCAGATTGATCGCAATCAGCGGCTTACCGCGATCGGCAATCACCCGGCACAAACGAAACGCCGAATACGCCATCAACGACGACCCCACAACCAACATCCCCGCCGCATTTTCCGCTGCCGCCATCGCCCGAGCCGCCGTGGGCTGCGCGACGTTTTCGCCGAAAAACACCACGTCCGGTTTCATCCGCTCGCCAAAGCAATGCGGACAGTGCGGTACCTGAAAACGCGCCTCCAACGCCGGATCGAGCAGGGTGTCGCCATCCGGCGCCTGCACCGCATCGACCCCGGCCAGATATGGATTTTGCCGTTCCATCAATTGTTGAATCGAATCGCGCTCGCTGCGCTGGCCGCAGTCCAGGCACAGGACGCGATGCAGGCTGCCGTGCAGCTCAATGACATCCTGACTGCCGGCCTGATCGTGCAGGGTGTCGACGTTCTGGGTAATCAAGTCGTGGATCAGCCCGTGGCGCTGCAAACCGGCCAACGCCTCGTGCGCTGCATTCGGCTGCGCCTGACGCACCCTCGGCCAACCCAGCATGGCCCGCGCCCAGTAGCGGCGGCGTGATTCGGGGGCGGCCAGAAACTCCTGATACATCATAGGTTGCCGCCCACGGCGTACACCGTCGCTGTCGCGGTAATCCGGAATGCCCGACGGCGTGCTGATACCGGCCCCGGTCAATACGAGGAAATCGCCGTCCGCCATCACTTGCTGGAGCGTGTCGAGGTGTTCGCGGGTCGGGCTGTCGAGCATGGTCAGCGCTCCGGATAAGGACGATGCCAGCAGGTTAGCACGCGACCCGCGAGGCTTACTTGCGCGCCTCCAGAATCAGGTTGAACGGTGTTTGCGTGGCCCGGCGGAAGTGCTTGAACCCGGCCTCGACAAACACTTTACGCAAGCGTATTTCCCCGGCTTGCGCACCTAGGCCGAGGCCGACTTCCTGCGACAGCGAGTTCGGTGTGCAGATAAATGTCGAGGCCGCGTAGAACAGCCGTCCTACCGGGTTGATGTTGTCGTCCAGCGTGTCGTTGGCGAACGGTTCGACCAGCAACACCGTGCCGTCGTCCTTCAGTGAATCATAGGCGTGGCGGGCTGCACCGACCGGGTCGCCCATGTCGTGCAGGCAGTCGAAATAGCAGATCAGGTCGTAGTCATTGCCCGGGTAGCTCTTCGCCGAGCCCTGGAAGAACTTCGCCCGGCTGCTGACTCCGCCTTCCTCGGCGCGCTGGGTGGCGACCGTGATCGACGGCGCGTGATAGTCGTAGCCGACGAAACGCGAGTTGGGGAATGCCTGGGCCATGATCACCGTCGAGGCGCCGTGGCCGCAGCCGATGTCGGCGACTTTGGCGCCTTCTTCAAGCTTGGCCACCACACCGTCCAGCGCCGGCAGCCATTCGGCGATCAGGTGACCTTTGTAGCCGGGCCGGAAGAACCGTTCGGTGCCGGTGAACATGCACGGATGGTGATCGCCCCAGGGCAGGGCGCCATTGCCGCGCATGGCTTTGACCAGTTTGTCTTTGTCATGGAAAAACGATGCCACCACGCCGAGGCCACCGGCGACGTAAACCGGCGAGTCTTCGACGGCCAACGCCAGCGCCTGTTCTTCCGGTAAACGAAACTGGCCGTCGTGGTGTTCCATGTAGCCGGAGGCCGCGTGAGCGCTGAGCCATTCGCGCACCAGACGCGGGTTGCAGGTGGTTTTTGCCGCGAGGGCATCGGCACTGACCGGCTGACTGTCGGCCATGGCCCGGTACAAGCCGAGCTCTTCGCCGACGATGACATTGGCCAGCATCGCCGCGCCGCCCATGTCGTTGACCAGTTTGGCCATGAATTGGTTGAGCTTCGCCTCGTCCATCATGTGTGCTCCTGAAACAGGATCACGGTCCGGCGGCGTCGAAGGTCGAGGCGTGCGCCACCGGGCGGTGGTCACGGAGTTGGGCAGGGCACGGCTGACGTCCTGCGTCCCCCTCGACTGGGTAATAAAGGAGTCTAGCCCCGGTCCGCGACTGCCGCTGTATTTGTAAACACTGAAAAAACCTGTGGGAGCGAGCCCGCTCGCGAAGAGGCCAGTACAGTCAACATCGTTGTCGACTGTTCAGCAGTCTTCGCGAGCAGGCTCGCTCCCACAGGTTTTTGGCGTGTATCACTGTGTATCGCGGTTGTTGAGAGATACATCGGGCTGCAAATGTTTATTCAGTTGTACACACCAGCGATACAGCCAGCGCTTCAACTGGAGAAAACCCACTGCTGAGGTACTCCCTATGCAAACGCCTGTCTCATCACTGCAACCGAGCGTCGGCCTCGGCCTGCGCCGTGGCCTGCTGAAAGACCTGCAAGCGGCCCGCACCGGCGCTTTCGACTTTCTCGAAGTCGCCCCGGAGAACTGGATCGGCGTTGGCGGCGCTCATGGCGCGGCGTTGCGTGAACTGGCCGAACGCTACCCGTTGTCCTGTCACGGCTTGTCGCTGTCACTTGGCGGACCGGCGCCGCTGGACGTCGGGTTCTTGCAGGAAGTGCGGATGTTTCTCGACCATTACAACGTGCCGCTGTACAGCGAACACCTGAGTTATTGCAGCGATGACGGGCATCTGTATGACTTGCTGCCATTGCCGTTTACCGAAGAAGCGGTGCACCACGTCGCCGCACGGATCCGTCAGGCTCAGGACATTCTCGGCCGGCGTCTGGCCGTGGAAAATGTCTCCTATTACGCCGCACCGCGTCAGGACATGGACGAGGTGTGCTTCACCAACGCCGTGTTGCGCGAGGCCGATTGCGATCTGCTGCTGGACGTCAACAATGTCTACGTCAATGCGATCAACCACGGATTTGATCCGCAAGCGTTTCTCGCCGCTATCGAGCCGAGCAGGGTGGTCGGCATGCATGTGGCCGGGCATTTTGATGAGTCCGACACGCTGAAAATCGACACCCATGGGGCCTCAGTCAAACCGGTCGTGTGGTCTCTGCTGGCGGAGGCTTACAGGCGGTTTGGCGCGCAGCCAACGCTGCTTGAGCGGGACTTCAACTTCCCGGCGTTTTCCGAACTGGTCGCTGAGTTGCAAACCATTCGCCACTTGCAGGCGGGGGGCGACCATCGTGGATAACCTGATACTGCAACAACAGGCACTGACCCGATACTTGCGCGATCCCGACCATCAATCGCCGCCGGCCGAGATGAACGCGGCGCGGGTCAATGTCTATCGCGATCTGGTGTTCAACAACGTATCGCAACTGTTGAGCGGCACGTTTCCGGTGTTGATCCGCATCGTCGGTGAGAAACGTTGGGGTCTGCTGGTGCGCGGCTTTTTGCGCGACTGGCGGGCGCAGACGCCGAAGTTTGGCGAGATTGCCGAAACCTTTCTCGACTACCTGGCCACGCAACCACAGGTGTTGCGCGAAGGTCAGTGGCCGGCGTTTTTGCTGGAGCTGGCACATTACGAATGGGTTGAGATGGTTTTGCAGCAATCTGATGCCCAAGCGCTGCTGCCGACCGATCCGGCGTTATTGCTGGAACGCCCGTTGCTGATCTCGGCACTGGCCTGGCCGTTGGCGTATGTCTGGCCGGTGCACGAACTCGATCCGCACCATCAACCCGCCACGCCCCCGGCGCAACCGACGCTGTTGCTGGTGCGGCGTACGGCAGACTGGAGTATGAAGTTTTCCGAACTGAGTCCGCTGGCTTGGCGCTTGCTGCAGCGCATCACTGAGTTTGCGTCGTTGACGGGGCGCGAGCAGTTGCAAGCTCTGGCGCAGGAGGCCGGGCAGCCCGCCAGCAATTCGTTCATGGATAACGGCCTGGTGTTGTTGCGCCAGATGCATGAGGACCAAGTGATCGGTCTGGCACCTTGAGTACTAATATTGCGCCGCACACTGTGGGAGCGAGCAAGCTCGCTCCCACAAGGACTTTCGCTGTTCTCAGGGGTGCAGGGGGAGTTTCAGTTCCGCACACAATCCGCCACCCTCGCGGTTGCTCAAGGTCAACGAACCACCCAGCGCCATCGCCAGCTGCTGGGCGATGGCCAGTCCCAGTCCGGTGCCGCCGGTGTCGCGATTGCGCGAATTTTCTACGCGATAAAACGGTTGCAGCACCTGCGCCAGTTCGGCATCGGCGATGCCCGGGCCACGGTCCATGACGGTGATTGCCAGGTTGCCTTTGTTGGCTTCGACCCAGACTTCGGCGGCGCCGGCGAACTTCAGCGCGTTATCGGTGAGGTTCACCAGCACCCGGCGCAACGCATGAGGACGGGTGTCGATGACCGCCGCACTCTTGCCGACCAGTTGCACCTGCTTGCCCATGTCCTGATAGTCGAACACCAGGCTTTCGAGGAACGAATCCATGTTGGTGCGGCGACTTTCCTCGGTCGAGCCATGGATGCTGCGCGCATACGCCACGCCTTCGCGCACCAGATGTTCCATCTCGCTGAGGTCATTCCACAGTTTGTCTTTTTCAGCGCAATCGTCCATAAGCTCGGCGCGCAGTTTCATCCGCGTGATCGGCGTTTGCAGGTCGTGGGAAATCGCCGCCAGTAGTTGCATGCGCTCTTTGAGGTAAGCGGCGATGCGCGCCTGCATCGTGTTGAATGCACGTGCCGCGTAAACCACTTCGTTCGGGCCGCTTTCGTCGAGGTTGATCGGGTGGGCGTTGGGGTCAAGGGTTTCCACGGCGTTGGCCAGACGGGTCAGCGGGCGAACCGCAATACGCACCGCCAGCCAGGTGCAGGCGATCATCAGCGCCAGTTGGCCGAGCAAAACCACCGGCAACCAGGGCGATAACGGGACCATGGCGGGGCGCACGTCGATGGTCACTGGACTGCCGTCGCTCAGGCGCAGATGGCCCTGAAAGTGTTTCTTCGGCCCGGGAATATCGGTGAAGGTCAGCGGATAGCGTTCACCGATGGCTTCGGTGATCGAGGTAACGGCCACCGGCACATTTCCGACCTCGATCGGCGTGCCCGGTTCGCCTTCGCTCAACAAGTAGCCGTAATTTTTTCGCGCCAGACGCTCGAGCCAGGCAGGGCGCTCTTCGGCAGGCAGTCGATCAAGGATCGCAATCGAAGTCGACACGTCGGTCTCGAGATTGCCGAGCATGGTGTTTTTCGCGCTTTGATAACGCTCGTAATACTGCGCGCCGAACGACAGCGCCTGAGCGAGCAGCAAGCCAATCAGGAAAATCAGCGACAGGCGCGAGGCGAGGGTGCGTGGCCAGTGCAGATTGACGCTCATGCCGGGGCACCAAGAATTTCGACCGGCAACGAGAACACATAACCCTCGCTGCGCACGGTCTTGATGTAGGCCGGCTCGCGCGCATCATCGAGCAGACGCTGGCGCAAACGGCTGACCAGCAAATCGATCGAGCGGTCGAACAGGTCAGCGTCACGGCCCTGCGTTAGATTGAGCAGTTGATCGCGGCTGAGCACCCGTTGCGGGTGATCGAGAAAAACCCGCAGCAATCGATACTCGGCACCGCTGAGGGCGACCATGGTGCCGTCCTTGTCGAGCAGATGACGGGCTGAGGTGTCCAGTTGCCAACGGCCGAAGGCCAGCAAGCGACCGGCCTCGGTGACCACCAGATTCGGCGGCAGCATGCGCGTGCGGCGCAGCACGGCGTTGATCCGCGCGAGCAATTCGCGGGCGGCGAACGGTTTGGTCAGGTAATCGTCGGCGCCCATTTCCAGGCCGATGATGCGGTCGGTTTCATCGTTGCGTGCGGTCAGCATCAACACTGGCGTGGCCTTGTGTTTGCCCACGCGCAGTTCGCGGCACAGCTGCAGGCCATCGTCGCCGGGCATCATGATATCGAGCACGATCAGGTCGACGGTGTTGGCTTCGAGAAAGCTGCGCATCTGCCGGCCATCGGCGACCACGGTGGTGCGCAGGCCGTTTTTCTTCAGGTAGTTGCCTACCAGTTCACGGATCTCGCGGTCGTCGTCGACGATGAGAATGTGATCGACATGATCCATCGGTTCAAGCCTCAGTCAGAAGGGGAATGCCGTGCAGTCTATAGAGCCTTCAGTGGCTCGCCTGCCTGCCTTTGTATTGCAGTGTATCTGCCATGTCGGCGGATACACGGAGACGCAAAAACGCGATTTTTACAGGGTTTTGTATCGCTGTGTATCCCCCGATGGCAGGGATACACAGCGATTGAAACGCGCCTGTTCCTGACACAGACGCGATACCTCGCGAGCCTCAAATAGGCTCCATCGAGGCCCACACAGATCGCCTCGGCTCAAACCCCACTGAAGCCTTGAGGAACACGCCATGAATGACAAATCCGTAATTGCCGCCTGCCTGTTTGCCGCCCTGAACATCTGCACGCTGTCGGCCCGCGCCGAAGCCGATGTCACCGCGCAAACCTACACCTACGGCACCCACCTGGATATCCAGAAAGTGATCTCGCTGAAACAGGACAATTCAGTGAATTGCGGGATTGTCGAGGCGCGCATGACCTACCTCGATTCGGCCGGTCAGACCCGCGTACTCGATTACAGCAAATTCGCCGACGGCTGCAACAACGACAACTAAGCCATCACTCTTTATAGAAGGAAACAGCCATGAACAACGTATCGCGTTTTTTGACCGCCATCGCTTTCTCTCTCGCCGGCGTCGCCGCCCATGCCAACGCCGCGGTTGAACAGCATAGCTGCCACAGCAGCGCCTGCTTCCAACTGACTCCGGTGGCCAAGCAGGGCAGCGACGGCTTGATTGCCGCGGACGGTTCCAGCCGCACGCCACAGGGCCAGATGTTTGCCGCGGACGGTTCCAGCCGTACACCACAAGGCCAGATGGTTGCTGCAGACGGTTCCAGCCGCACGCCACAAGGCCAGATGGTTGCCGCCGATGGCTCCAGCCGCACGCCGCAGGGCCAGATGTTTGCCGAGAACGGCGCCAGCCGTACGCCGCAGAGCCATTGGCTGGAAAGTCAGAGCGTCTGAATGGCTCGTCACATTCATTGATCAAGGGTGACTCACTATGTACCTCATCGCATTTCTCGGCGGTCTGCTGACCGTGCTCAGCCCCTGCATTCTGCCGGTGGTGCCGTTTCTGTTTGCCGGCGCCCAACGCAGCCGCGCTTCGATACTGCTGACCCTCGGCGGCATGGCCTTGACCTTCGCGCTCATCTCCAGCCTGGCCGTGGTCAGCAGCGAGTGGGTGATCCAGGCCAGCAACAGCGGACGTTACGTCGCCCTGATCGTAATGAGCGTGTTCGCCCTGTCACTGATCTCGGCGCGCATCGGTGACTGGCTGACGCGACCGTTCGTGATGCTCGGCAACCGTCTCGACCCGGGCATGCGGAAAAAGGCCGGACCGATGGCTTCGATCATGCTCGGCGTGGCTACCGGACTGCTTTGGGCTCCGTGCGCCGGACCGATTCTCGGCGTGATCCTCACCGGGGCCATGCTGCAAGGCGCCAACGCGCAGACTAGCCTGTTGCTGCTGGCCTACGGCGCCGGCAGTGCATTGTCGCTGGGTACGTTGATCTTCATCGGACGCGGCTTGGTCAATCGCCTGAAACCGTCGATTCCGTTCACCGGCTGGTTGCGTCGTGGTGCCGGTGTTGCGGTACTCGCGACGGCGGCGGTAATTGCCACTGGCTTCGATAAAACCTTGCTGGCGAACACGTCCTCCCAAGGCGTGGCCAGCGTCGAGAAAAGCGTGCTGGAAAACGTGCCGAAAGTGGTCGACTACTTCGTCAGCAAAGTCCGTGCGGACTCGCCGATGGAGGAGGGCACAGGCGCGATGCCGTCGCTGGCCGGCGCAGTGCAATGGCTGAACTCGCCCGAGCTGAGCGCTGAGTCACTGCGCGGCAAAGTGGTGCTGGTGGACTTCTGGACCTACGACTGCATCAACTGCCAGCACACCTTGCCGTACGTAAAGGACTGGGCTAAGAAATACGAAAAGGACGGGCTCGTGGTGATCGGTGTCCACACCCCGGAATACGGCTACGAGCGGATCATCGACAACGTCCGGGATCAGGTGAAAAAACTCGGCATTACTTACCCGGTGGCCATCGATAACAACTATGCGATCTGGCGCAACTTCGACAATCAATACTGGCCGGCGCATTACCTGATCGACGCCAAAGGGCAAGTGCGTTACAGCCACTTCGGCGAAGGTCGCTACGAAGCGCAGGAGCAGATGATCCAGCAATTGCTGCAAGAGGCGAAAGCGCCTGCCGCTTGATCAGCAAAGGCAATGGTTCAGAGGTCACGCACCATGAGCCATTGTTCGTTGTCCCAGGCGCGAAAACGCTCCAGGACTTGCCAGCCGCGCTTGGCGTAGTAGTCCTGCTTGTTCTGCGTGTGCAGATACAGGCGTGCAAAGCCGCAGTCTTTCGCCTCTCGGCAAATCCCTGCAATCAAACGCTCCGCCAGACCTTGCCCGCGTGCTTCAGGGCTGACGAACACGCAGGCCAGCCAAGGTCCGAGATCGGGCCGCAGGGCGAGGTCATCGCGTGCCAGCGCGGCGCCGCCGACCAGATGATCACCGTCCATGGCGATCAGGCAGGACCAGTCGCCATTGCTTTGGCCCTCGGCAAATTCACGCTGCCATTCGGCCAGCGGGTGATCGACGTATTCGTAGGGGAATTGTTCGTGGATCCATTGAGCATAACGGTCGCTGTAGTGCATGTGGTGCGCGAGCCAATCGAGTTTCAGTGACATCAGTCGAGTCCGTTCCAGAAGCGAGAGCGCATCAGAAACCAATCTCCGAACCTTGGCAATCGTCAAGGTGTTCCAGACGCTTTACAGATATCCACCACTCATCGGCAAACCCTCGGTTTTCCGGGCTTGCCAGACGATTGGCAGGGACGCCGGCCGAACTCGGCGCGATAGTGCAGGAGCAGGGTCACTGCCGGCCTTGCCACATAAAAAGAACGCGAGGTTGCCATGCCGAAATTCGTGATTGAACGCGAGATTCCAGGGGCCGGGAAGCTGTCGGACGCAGAACTCAAAGCCGTGTCGAAAACGTCCTGTGATGTCTTGCGTGAACTCGGTCCGCAAGTGCAGTGGCTGCAGAGCTACGTTACCGCTGACAAGATCTATTGCGTGTACATCGCACCTGACGAAGAGCAGGTACGCGAACACGCCAGGCTTGGAGGATTTCCTGCCAACAGTGTGGCGCGGGTGATGACGGTCATCGATCCGACGACGGCCGAATGATCACCGACCCCACCCGCAGCGGAGTTCACGCTTATGAGTACCCCGATTGATCTGACTGCCTTGAAAGAACGCCAGAAAATCGCCTGGGCCAGTGGCGACTACGCCGTGATTGGCACGACGTTGCAAATCGTTGGCGAAAACCTTGCCGAAGCCTGCGACCTGCGTTGCGACGAGGAGGTGCTGGATGTCGCTGCCGGCAATGGCAATGCAACGCTGGCGGCGGCGCGGCGCGGTTGCCTGGTCACCTCGACCGATTACGTCGCGGCGCTGCTGGAACGCGGCCAGGATCGTGCCCGCGCGGAGCATCTGGACGTGACGTTTCAGGTTGCCGATGCCGAAGCGCTGCCGTTCGCCGACGAGAGCTACGACGCCGTGCTGTCGACCTTTGGCGTGATGTTCGCACCGGATCAGGACAAGGCTGCCGCCGAACTGGGACGGGTTTGTCGCCGTGGCGGGCGGATCGGTCTGGCCAACTGGACGCCGGAAGGTTTCGTCGGCCAGATGTTCAAAAACCTCGGCCGGCATCTGCCACCACCTGCCGGCGCACAACCTCCCTCGAATTGGGGCTCCGATGCGTGGCTGCACAAACATTTCGATGACCGCGATTTTCTGCTGCGTGTGACGCGGCGCGAGTTCAACTTCCGCTATCGCTCGGCCGCGCATTTCATCGACATCTTCCGCCATTGGTACGGGCCGGTGCACAAGGCCTTCGCGGCACTGCCGCCGGAGAGCGGGCAGGCGCTGGAAAGTGATCTGGCGGATTTGCTAAACCGTTTGAACCGGGCAGGGGAGGAGTCGCTGGTGGTGCCGAGTGAATATCTGGAGGTGGTGATCACTAAACGCTGAATGAAGATCCCTGTAGGAGTGAGCCTGTTCGCGATAGCGGTCTTTCAGTCAAAAAATATTCAGCTGACAGACCGCGATCGCGAGCAGGCTCACTCCTACAATGGATTTGTGTTGGGCTCTGGAGCCTATTTCACCTGCGGCCGTTCAAACCACTCCAGCGCCGTGCGCCAGATGCAGATCCCCAGAAAATACGCCGACATCAGCAACCACAAGCCCATTACCAACGGGTTGATCACCGGGTGGTTGAGCACCAGCGACAAACTGCACAGCAGCCAGATTGCCGTCACCGCAATGTTGATCGGCATGAACCGGCGCACACGGAACGGGTGGAGGAATTTCATCCGCGTCACCGTCAGCAACGCCAGGCCAATCACCGTCAGAAAAGTGATCCACGGCCCCGGGCCGATGATGTACAGGCACAGCGCGACCACATTCCACGCCGCCGGAAACCCGACAAAGTAGTTGTCCTTGCTCTTCATGTTGACGTTGCAGAAACAGAACAGCGACGACACCAGAATCAGCGACACGGTCAGCAGCAGGGTGTAGTCGGGCAACGGAATGTAGCGATAGATAAACAGTGCCGGAATGAATACATAGGTCAGGTAATCGATCACCAGATCGAGGATCGAACCATCGAAGCTCGGCAGCACCGACTGCACGTTGACCTTGCGCGCCAGCGCGCCGTCGAGGCCGTCGACAATCAGCGCTACGCCCAGCCACATCAGGCAGTGGGTCGGCTGGTTCTCCAACAGGGCGAGGGTGGCCAGAAAAGCAGTGACCACGCCAGTCGCGGTAAAACCATGGGCGCCCCATGCTTTGAGCCTGGCGATGTGTACGGTCGATATCACGGGGGCGTTCTCCAGAAAGTGAAGCAAGCCGGGTATCACCCTTGAGTAACAGGGCGCCGGCAAACCGGGTCGGGGTTGCAGCTATCGACCGGTCTGGCCGGGATAAGGTTCACCAATGATCAATCTTAGCTGGCCGGCGAAAAAATACGCGGGCGAAATCCGCCAAGGCATTGAGTGTCAGCCAAACGGTGCTGGCGCTATGGCTTAAGGGGTCTATCGTTGCCAGACGCAGTCACTGCCAATGTTTGAGGATGACGTCATGAACACCAGCGATTTGCTTGAACAACTGCTGCGAGGCCAGGCCCCGGCGGGACAACAATCTTCAGCGTCTGCCGGCGGTGGTTTGGGTGGGTTGCTGGGTGGGCTGCTCGGTGGCGGCTCGGGCGCGGCCAGCGGCGGCGGATCTGCCGGTGGACTTGGCGGCTTGGGTGGCTTGCTCGGTGGTTTGCTCGGCGGCGGTGCCGGTGGAGGGCTGGGCGGCGCCTTCGGTGGCGCACTGGGCGGCGGGGGCGGTACGCAAAGTCGTTCCGGCGGTACCAATTATGCGGCGCTGGCATCGCTGGGAATGATGGCGTTCCAGGCGTATCAGGCCTGGCAACGCAGCCAGGCCAGCTCGGCACCGCAACAAACACCGCAAACGGCTAACCTCCTGGCTGGCCCGGAGATTGAAGAACACAGCCACGCGGTATTGCGCGCGTTGATCGCAGCAGCCAAGGCTGACGGGCGTATCGATGAATCCGAGAAACACCTGATCAGCAGCGAAATCGGCAAACACACCGACGATCCGCAGTTGCAGCAATGGCTCAATGCCGAAGTCGCCAAGCCGCTGGATCCTGAGGAAGTAGCGCAATCGGCAAACGGTGACCCAGCCGTCGCCGCCGAAATGTACCTGGCCAGCGTGATGCTGGTGGACGACCAGCAGGACGCCGAGCGCAGTTATCTGGATGAGCTGGCAGCAGCGTTGAATATCGACCCGCAGTTGCAGGTGCATCTGGAGCAGCAAGCCAAGGGCCAGGCCTGAAAGCAACATCAAAACCAGATTGCATCCCATAACGGGTAGTCCCCCACACGCCGAACCAATCCGGCGCGTTTCGGGTTCATAACGATATATCGGGCCGCCGCTTTAAGATCTTCATCGCGACGCAACGCGCGGTCGTAGTAACCGCGTTGCCATAACCGTCCCTGACTGCCGCGCTTGAGATTGATCGAACGACAACTGCGCGATTTCACGCGGCATATGAGCGCTGCCAATGAACCTTGTTTCAATTCAATCAGCCAATGCAGATGATCCGGCATCACCACCCACGCCAGCGACTGAACCATTCCCTCGTCATTGGCTGCACGCATTTGCTCTACCAGCAGTCTTCCCAAACGCAATCCGAAAACACCGACTGACGTTCGTGAACGGCGGCGGTAAGCAGATAAATACGTCCATCCTCGCTATAGCGTCCCTTGCGTAATCCACACGCCTTTGCAGCAACAGGCATTCCTTTGCCCTCCCAAAAACATCGTCCCTGAACGTTAGCCATCCCTCACCGTTACGCGAACTCAACCCATTGCACGATGTAACCCTGAGCTGCCGAAGGCTGCGATCTTTTGATCTTGTTTTTGAAATCACAATCAAAAGATCGTCCGATCGCGGCTCGAGCCTTCGGCAGCTCCTACACGGTGTTTCAGTGCATTTGACGGCCGTCCGTCCGGGCAATTTTCACGTCGATTGAATTTTTCACAGGCGCCGCCTCTCTGCTGCTGTAGAGGCGTGTGGAACAGCGTCCTGCCAACCGACCGAGAATTTTGCCATGACTGTCCTGACAAACCTGCAGGCCGCGCCTGCCCAACCGCATCTTATGAATGCCGCCGGGAATATCCGCCAGGTCTATGAAGCGCTGTTGCGCGATGACAATCCCCAAGAGCTTGCGCAGGCGTTTTTGCAGGAGCAACTGCAACACGCCGCGCCCCTCACCGATGCTCTTCCTGAAGACCCGACGACGTGGCACGCCTGGGTGGCCGAACATTGCGCCGATGTCGCCCGGCAATACGCCGACTATCTGCAACAACGCAAGTCCGGCGGGCCTCGGCAATTCTTCCGTGGCAAAGCGCAGGCGCTGTATTTCCTGCGAGCGGTGGCGCCGACCAAACTGGTCGACGGCGCCTGGCTTTTTGGCCTCTTGCCGCGCTGGCAGGACCCGCGTTTCCAAGGCTTGCTGCGCACCTTTCTGGAAGAACTGGGCGAAGGCAATCCGGCGCAAAATCACGTGGTGATTTACCAGAAATTGCTCGCCGAGCACGATTTGCAGGATGGCAACGCCATCGACGATGAACGCTACCTGCAAGGCGCGATACAACTAGCCCTAGGTGTCTGTGGCACTGATTACTTGCCCGAAGTGATCGGCTACAACCTCGGCTATGAACAGCTGCCGTTGCACTTGTTGATCAGCAGCTACGAACTCAGCGAACTGGGCATCGATCCTTACTATTTCACCCTGCATGTGACCATCGACAACGCCAGCACCGGCCATGCGCAAAAGGCTGTGCAGGCGGCGCTCGATCTGCTGCCGCTGGAGGCCGATCGCGGCGAATTTCTGCGCCGGGTAGCGCTGGGCTATCGACTCAACGATCTGGGGCAGGGCAGTCGCGCGATCATCGAAGGTTTCGACCTTGAGCGGGAGCTGCTGGCGATGCTCGAACGCAAGTGTCCGTTCGCCCAGCACATGCATTCCGATTACTGCCGCTTCGAAGGGCAGACCGTCAATCAGTGGCTGGCTGCACCGGAGCAATTGCCCGGATTTCTGCAGGCATTGCAGAACAAAGGCTGGATCAAACGCCACGAAGACCCGCAGGCGAGCCGCTTTTGGCAGCTGATCGCGGGCGACGGTGCGGCGATGTTTGGCGTGTTCAATGCCTACGAGAAACAACTGGTGCACGACTGGATTGCGGGTGACTGGACCTCTTCGGATAAAACCAAACCCGCTCGACGGCACAGTCAGACCGCAGCGGCCATCGAAGGGCTTGAACAGGATCCCGATGTACAGGCACTCGACGCCGCGCTGCAAGGTCAGGACGGATTGGCGCAGATGGCGATCCTGATCCCCTGGCTCGCCCCGGCCCGCCATGCACACCCGGCCGGACTGCTCGCTACCCGGCGTTTTATCGAACTCAAATCCCGCTTGCCTTAAGGACCTTGCCGATGAATCAGGAAGAACAACTCTGCCCCAACGATCTTGTGCTGCTGCACCTCGGCCGGCGCTTGTTGGCAGATGGATATCGGTTCACCACCCCGACGCCGTTGACCCATCAAAGGGTCAACCAGCGTGACGAGGGTCAGATGGCCGACTCTTTGCGCGATGTGTTCGGCTGGTCGCGGCCATTCGCGCCGGGGTTGTTGTCGGCCGATGAGCAGCGGCAACTGCACGACGCGCAGGTCATTGATAATTACGAAGGCCACCTGAAGAGTCGCGTGCGCTGGTCGAGCCTGGATGATTTGCTGTTCGTGCATTCGGCATTCCCCACCGAGGCGGCTGATGCGGTGTTTTTCGGCCCTGACACCTATCGTTTTGCGCAACTGATCCACACTCACCTGCAGCAAAACTTCGCGCCGATCCATCGCGCGGTGGACATCGGCTGTGGGGCTGGCGTCGGTGCGATTCTCATCGGCCGCGCCCGTCGCGAGGCACAGGTGCTGGCGCTGGACATCAACCCTGCCGCGCTGCGTCTGACTGCTATCAATGCCGCGCTGGCGGAAGTTGCCAACGTTGAAGCGCACGCCAGTGATCTGTTGCAGGGCGTCGACGGCGAGTTCGACCTGATCGTCGCCAACCCGCCGTACATGGCCGATCCGGCCGAGCGCGCCTATCGCCATGGTGGCGGCACGCTTGGGGCAGGGTTGTCGCTGCGCATCGTCGAGCAGGCACTGAATCGGCTGGCACCTGGTGGCTCGCTGCTGCTCTACACGGGCGTGGCGATGGTCGATGGTCGCGATCCGTTTCTCGACACCGTGCTACCGCGACTCGACGAAAAGCGCTTCGGCTGGACGTACCGCGAACTCGATCCGGATGTCTTCGGCGAAGAGTTGCTCAACCCCGGCTATCAACGAGTCGACCGCATCGCAGTGGTGGCGCTGACCGTGACCCGAATGGGTTGAAACAAGGCAGGTGGACGATGAACAGGAACCTCGACGACTACAACCGCATGCGCGATTTTTCGGCGACCTCGGAACCGGCCGCCGTCAAGCGCTCGGGGCGTAAAACCGCTACGGATCACGCGTTGCAGTTCTGCATCCAGAAGCACGATGCTTCGCACCTGCATTACGACTTTCGCCTGGAACTCGACGGCGCCTTGAAGAGCTGGGCAGTGCCGAAAGGGCCGTCGCTCGACCCCAAGGTCAAGCGTCTGGCGGTGCATGTCGAGGATCATCCGCTGGATTACGCGACGTTCGAAGGCAGCATTCCCGAAGGGCATTACGGCGCCGGGGATGTGATTGTCTGGGATCGTGGCGTATGGATTCCGCTGGAGGACCCGCACAAGGCCTACGAAAAGGGCAAGCTCAAGTTCGAATTGCAAGGCGAAAAGCTCGGCGGTATCTGGAACCTGGTGCGCACGCACATGCCAGGCAAGAAAGAGCAATGGTTTCTGATCAAGCATCAGGACAGCGCTGCACGGCCGCAGGATGACTACGACGTGTTGCTGGCCGAACCGGACAGTGTCCTGAGCGAACGCACGATCGTCGACAAACCCAAACTGGCCGCCGAGCAAAGCAAACCGCTGAAGAAACCTGCGGCGAAAACCCGCAAGCCCGTGAGCGGCAAGCTCACCGGCGCGCACAAGGCCAAACTGCCGACGCAACTCAAGCCAGAACTGGCCACGCTGGTCGACAGTGCGCCCGAAGGGCAGTGGAGTTACGAGATCAAATTCGACGGCTACCGGATCATGGCGCGCATTGATCATGATCAGGTGCAGTTGTTTACCCGCAACGGTCACGACTGGACGCACAAGTTGCCGCAACAGGCCGCAGCTCTGGCGGCGCTGGGATTGGAATCGGCGTGGCTGGACGGGGAAATGGTCGTCGCCAACGATCAGGGCGTCCCGGATTTTCAGGCCCTGCAAAATGCCTTTGAAGCAGGGCGTAGCGGCAACATCCTCTACTACCTGTTCGATCTGCCGTATCTCAACGGTGTCGACCTGCGTGAAGTGCCGGTTGAAGAGCGGCGCGCTGCGCTGGCCACGGTGCTCGGCGTCCACGAACAACCGTTGCTGCGTTTCTCTGAAGCCTTCGACGAAACCCCGGATGCACTGCTCAACAGTGCCTGCCAGATGCAGATGGAAGGCCTGATCGGCAAACGCCTAGGCTCGCCGTATGTGTCGCGGCGCAGTGGCGACTGGATCAAGCTCAAGTGCAAACACCGTCAGGAGTTCGTGATCGTTGGTTACACCGATCCGAAAGGTTCGCGCAGTGCCTTTGGCGCATTGCTGTTGGGGCTGCACGATCGCGACAGCGGCGAATTGCGCTATGCCGGTAAGGTCGGCACCGGTTTCAACGAATCAACGTTGAAAAGCATTCTGGCCCAACTCAAACCCTTGCAGGTGAAGAAGGCGGCGGTGGTCAATCCACCCAGCGGCTTCGAGGTCAAAGGCGTGCACTGGCTCAAGCCGAAACTGCTGGCAGAAGTCGCATTCGCCGAAATGACCAAGGACGGTTCGGTGCGCCACGCTGTATTCCATGGCTTGCGCGATGACAAACCGGCCAAGGGCATCACAGAGGAGCGAGCGAAACCGGTGAAGACTGCAGAGAAGAAAACGCCTGCGAAGAAAGCGCCGAAAAAGGCCCCGGCGAGCAACACCGAAACCGCGCCGTCTCAACTTGGACTAGCCAACGGCAAGGTGCGCATCACACACCCGGATCGGGTGATCGACGCAGTCAGTGGCACCACCAAGATGCAACTGGCCGAGTATTACGCCAGCGTTGCCGAATGGATTCTGCCGCAGCTCAAGGATCGCCCGGTGGCCCTGGTGCGTGCCCCGGACGGCATCGCCGGCGAACTGTTCTTCCAGAAAAACGCCGAACGCCTGGCGATCCCCGGCATCACCACGCTGGACAAGGACGTTACCGGGCAGCCGGTGATGTTGATCAACAACGCCGAAGCGCTGATCGGCGCGGTGCAGATGAGCACGGTCGAACTGCACACCTGGAACGCCACCACGATCGATCTGGACAAGCCCGATCGCTTCGTTCTCGACCTCGACCCGGATCCGGCACTGCCATGGAAAAGCATGGTCGAAGCGACGGCACTGACATTGACCGTACTTGATGAACTGGGCCTCAAAGCGTTTCTCAAAACCAGCGGCGGCAAGGGCATCCACCTAGTGGTGCCGCTGACCCGCAAACTTGGCTGGGACGAGGTCAAGGACTTCAGCCACGCCATCGTCCGTCATATTGCCAAGCTGTTGCCGGAGCGGTTTTCGGCGGTGTCCGGGCCGAAAAACCGCGTCGGGCGAATCTTTATCGATTACCTGCGCAACGGTCTGGGCGCCACCACCATCTGCGCTTACGCCGCGCGCACCCGCGAAGGCTTGCCGGTGTCGGTGCCGCTGTTTCGCGAGGAGGTCGCCGAGATCAAGGGCGGCAATCAGTGGAACGTGCATAACGTTCACCAGCGACTGGTTGAAGTCGGTGACGAGCCGTGGGCCGACATGAGGAAAACCCGGCAAATCATTACCGCCGAGATGCGTAAACGCCTGGGTCTGAAAAAGTGATCAGGTGTCGCGCAGCAAGTCGTGGGCGTTGAGCAGTTCGAAAGCGATCTCCGGGCGATTTTCCAGTCCGCGGCGAATGGCCGCCGGAATCGCTGCACGGGTCTTGCGGCACAGGCCCGGTAATTCGTCGATCTGAATGGCAATGCCGCGCATGGTGCGCACTTCATTGAAGCCGGGGGCGACGTCGACGCGAATGCCCAGTTGCTCGAACATGCGCTGTTGCAGATGCTTGAGATCATTCAGGTCCTTGAGCATTTCAAGGCGAGCAAGCAGGCGTTTTTCTTCCTCTCTGGTCAGGCGCAGGATGCGCAGATCCGCATCGGGCATTTCCAGCAACGGGTCGCGCCCGCAATTGCAGGCGCCGGGCGGGCAGGGTAAGCGCAAGGGCACAGAAGTCGTCATGGCCTCCATCATAGAGGCCGTCGGACAGTTTTGCCTATGCGCCGTCAGCGGCCATCCATCGGCTGCTTTATCCGTGACGGCTACTGATTCAGGCCTTCGTAATGCACCAGAATCGCGTTGGCCAGATCTTCATCGCTGGCGTTGATGCCAGGATTGTCCTGGCGAACCTGTTGCAGTACCGATTCAAGATAAACCCCACGAATGGCCCCGCCACTGGCGACAAAAGCAGACAAGTCGTCACGGGCCGGAATCACCATTTTGTGATCCTTGAAGGTCGAGTACAGCGACGCGGAGACACCGGCCGAGGTGGCGACATCTCCGGCATCGACTTTGGCCAGAGCGGAACCAACGGGCAGGCATAGGAGTAAAGAAGAAACGAGCACTAACTTGCGCATGACGGTGTTCCTCCACAAGCGCGAAGCAAAAAGGGAAGGACTACATAATGTGAGAGGGGCGCGCGCGGCGGGAGTTCCGTGGCGCAACAAAGTCTGCGTTATTGCAAACAGGCGCGGGCAACGCCATGGCGGGTTGCCCGTCTTTCACTCTGTAATGAGTCAGATCACTCCACAGGCCATGCGATCACCGCCACCGCCCAGCGGTTTGGGCATGTCGGCGTGGTTGTCGCCGCCAGCGTGAATCATCAGCGCGTGGCCTTTGATTTCGGAGATTTTTTTCAGGCGCGGCGCCAGAACCGGGTAGTTGGCGATGCCGTCGGCAGTCACGTAGACCGCTGGAAGGTCGCCCAAATGACCATCAGCGTACGGGCCGAGGTGCTTGCCGGTTTTCTGCGGGTCGAAATGTCCGCCTGCGGCGAGTGCGGCGCCTTTCACGCCATCCTTCATGCCGGCTTCGCAGCTGCCGTTTTCATGCACGTGAAAACCATGGATGCCGGCAGGCAGGGATTTCAGATCCGGGGTGAATAGCAGGCCATAGGCGGTTTCACTGATGGTGACCGAGCCGATCGCCTGCGGCGCACCGTCGGCGCTGACCAGATTGATGGCGACTTTTTCCGTCGCCGCGTGTGCGGTGCCGATGGCGAAGGTGCCGAGCAAACCCAACCACAATGCGCGTTTCATAGGCGTTTCCTTTTGCTGTACGAATGTTCAGAGCGACGGACTCAATAGCCTGACGGCATTAACCGGCGATGAAGGCGTTGGCCGTGCGCGTTGAAAAGTGAGACTTGCTGCGCAATCCGAAAGTTTTGCTGCCTTTAGCCAGCATGCCGACACCTGCTGACACGCTCTGGCGCGGCAGACCTGCGCAAATAGGCTTAACTGAAGGCTGACAAGCGCTTACGGGCGTAACGAGAGAGGAAAATCCGGTGTCGATCAAACTGCGTTTAGTGTTGCTGATTGTGACAAGTCTGCTGACGGCGTTGATCGTGAGTCTGGTCAGTTACGTCGGCAACCAGCGGATGGCCTCAGCGGTCAGCGATAACGCGGTCAGCATGAGCGCGCTGCGCAACCACATGGAAGCCGACATGATGCACGACGCCCTGCGCGCCGATGTCTACTCGGCGATGCTGGTCGGGCTAGGCAAAAGCACCAGCACGGCGAGCGAGGTGCGCGATTCGATCAACGAACATGCCGGGCATTTTCGCGAAGTGCTCGAGGAGAACCTCAAACTGCCGATCAACCCGAGATTGCGCACGGCCCTGGAAAAGATCAAACCGAGCCTCGATACCTACATCAACGCGGGTGAACGGATCGTCGGGTTGGCCTTGGACAATCCTGATGCCGCTCAACAGGAACTGGGCACCTTCAACACGGCGTTTGGTCAGCTTGAAGAGCAAATGGCTGCGTTAAGCGAGTCGATCGAGTCCAATACGCTGCAGACCAGCGCAGCAACCGAATCAGCGATCCGTAGCGCCAACGTTGCGCTCGGCGTGGTGTTGATCGCCAGTCTTGTGCTGCTCTTGATCCAGGGGCGCTGGGTCATTTTGAGCATCATGGGGCCGTTGAAGACCGCCAGTCGCATCGCCGAAAGCATCGCCCACGGCAACCTCAGCGAGCTGATTGCCGAACCGTCCGGCAAGGATGAAGCCAGTGTCTTGATTCGTACATTGGCGACCATGCAGCGCGACTTGCGCAACATGATCGATGTGGTGCGGCGCAATGCTCACGGCGTCAGTGGCATGAGCGAACAGCTCAGCCACGGCTGCCATCAGGTTGCCGACAGCAGTCAGCAGCAAAGCGTGGCTGCCGGCACCATGGCCGCCGCCGCCAGCCAGATGACCGCGAGCATCGAGGAAATCACCCGCCACGCCGAACGCGCCCTGAGCATGGCCAATCAAGCCGAAACCCTGGCGAAAGAGGGCGGTGGTGTGATTCATCAAGTGGTCAGCGACATGGACGATATCGCGCGCTCGGCGCAACAGTCGGCACAGGTGATCCGCACGCTGGATCAGGAATCCGAAGCCATCTTCAACATCATTCAGGTGATCAAGAGCATCGCCGACCAGACCAACCTGCTGGCGCTCAACGCCGCCATTGAAGCGGCCCGGGCCGGCGAGCAGGGAAGGGGGTTTGCGGTGGTCGCGGATGAAGTGCGTAGTCTGGCGGCACGCACCAGCGCTTCTACCCAGGAAATCGCCGCGATGGTCGCGCGCATTCAGCACAGCACCCGCGAGGCAGTCAGCAGCATGGAGGCGGGTGTCGCGCAGGTCGACAAGGGCATGGCGGTGACGGCGGATGTCGAGCGGGCCATCCGCGAAATCCTCGAGGCGACGTTGAGCACGACGCAACTGGTCAACGACATCACCCGCACGATTGGCGAGCAGAGTCAGGCCAGTAACGAAATTGCCCATCAGGTGGAAATGATTGCCGGGATGTCCGAGGGCAATAGCCGTGTGATCGGGCAAACGGCGAATACCACCGATGAGTTGTCGAGTCTGGCGGGGCAGTTGGCGCAGTCGGTGGATCGGTTTCGGTTGTGACCAGAAAGATGTGTAGTGCCTGGGCTGCCGCCTTCGCGAGCAGGCTCGCTCCCACCTTTGGAATGCGTTCCCCTGTGGGAGCGAGCCTGCTCGCGAAGAGGGCAGCCCAGTCAACATCTATTCAGAGTCAGTTAACCCCGATCAAAACTTGAACGCCTGCCGCCCCACCAACAACCACTTGCCGTCCTGCTTCTGCCAGATCTGGAAATTCTCGATCTCGGTCGGTATCACCTCGGTCCCCTTCAACGCCTGCGCGGAAAAGTGGTGGCGCACCAGCGCGGTATCGCCGGACAGGGTAATGGTCTGGTTCTGCATCTCTAGCGTCTTGAACGCGCTCTTGCCGGTTTCGATATCGGCGATGAATTCTTTCTTGTCCTGAATCTTGCCGCTGGAATGGCCGTAGGTCAGGTTGGGCGCGGTGAGGGCGTTCAGTTCGGCGATGTCCTTGTGCAGCATTGCCTGGGTCAGATGATCCACCGCTTGGGCGACATCTTTTTCCGCCGGGGCAGACGCAGCCATGGCGTAACCGTTGAAGGCACAGAGAAAGCCGATCAGGAGTCGGGTCTTGGTCATGACATGTGTTTCCTTGTTGTTATGGGTGATGACTGGTTCGTCGGTCATCGTACAACCTAGCAGATAATGATTGGATAAGGCACTGCCCCAAAGCGCTAATCGTCGGGGTCATGTTCAGCCTTCATCGGCCGATACCGTCCAGAGCGGAAAAAGACTCTCAGGTCGGGAACAGACGCGCGGGTTTGCCCTGACGTGATATTCTTCGCGCCAACTTGGTTTGACCTTATTCAGTTTGCTTGCCTCAGGGCGGGCCGACGGAATCCCTGTCGCTCAAGTAGCTGAGCCAATAATGATAAGAAGTCAGTTCAGAAGGGACATTAACTGAGGTCGATGCAACATGTCGGCCTTGTGTGCCCACCCGTCAAAATTGAAGTGTGCCGGAATCTGCGACGCTAGCCTGAGCGTCATCAAAGCGGATCGCATACAGATAACAGCGGCGGGCGGAAGGCGTTTTATCATAGGTGCAACAGATGTTTAAGAAAGTGAACACAGCCCTGCTGGGTCTGGCTTTGGCGATGGGGATGACATCCGCCAATGCTGACGAAGCAAAGAAAGTCGACGTCCTGCTGATCGGCGGCGGCATCATGAGCACCACCCTCGGTGTGTGGATCAATGAGCTGGAGCCAAGCTGGTCGATGGAAATGGTCGAGCGCCTCGACGGCGTCGCCCTGGAAAGCTCCAACGGCTGGAACAACGCCGGTACCGGTCACTCGGCGCTCGCTGAGCTGAACTACACCCCGGAAGACGACAAAGGCAACGTAACGATCCCGAAAGCCGTCGAGATCAACGAAGCGTTCCAGGTCTCCCGTCAGTTCTGGGCCTGGCAGGTTCAGCAAGGCGTTCTGAAGAACCCTCGCTCGTTCATCAACACCACTCCGCACATGAGCTTCGTGTGGGGCGATGACAACATCAAGTTCCTGAAAAAGCGCTACGAAGCCTTGCAAGCGAGCCCGCTGTTCGCCGGCATGCAGTACTCCGAAGACCCGGCTGTGATCAAGAAGTGGGTTCCGCTGATGATGGAAGGGCGTGACCCGAACCAGAAAATCGCGGCCACCTGGAGCCCGCTGGGTACTGACATGAACTTCGGCGAAATCACCCGCCAGTTCGCTGCCCACCTGCAGACCAAGCCTAACTTCGATCTGAAACTGTCGAGCGAAGTGCAGGACATCACCAAGAATGCCGACGGCACTTGGCGCGTCAGCTACAAAAACCTGAAAGACGGCACTAAAACCGAAACCGACGCCAAGTTCGTCTTCATCGGCGCTGGCGGCGGTGCACTGCACCTGCTGCAGAAGTCGGGCATTCCTGAAGCCAAGGAATACGCTGGCTTCCCGGTAGGCGGCTCGTTCCTGGTGACCGATAACCCGGCCATCGCTGAACAGCACCTGGCCAAGGCCTACGGTAAAGCCTCGGTTGGCGCACCACCGATGTCCGTTCCGCACCTGGACACCCGTGTTCTGGACGGCAAGCGCGTCATCCTGTTTGGCCCATTCGCGACCTTCAGCACCAAGTTCCTGAAGGAAGGTTCGTACCTGGACCTGCTGACCAGCACCACCACCCACAACATCTGGCCTATGACCAAGGTCGGCATCAAGGAATACCCGCTGGTCGAGTACCTGGCTGGTCAACTGATGCTGTCGGATGAAGACCGTCTGAACGCGCTGAAGGAATACTTCCCGAACGCTAAAGCCGAAGACTGGCGCCTGTGGCAAGCCGGCCAACGCGTGCAAATCATCAAGCGTGATGAAGCCGCTGGTGGCGTGCTGAAACTGGGCACCGAAATCGTTGCTGCACAAGACGGCTCCATCGCCGGCCTGCTGGGCGCATCGCCAGGCGCGTCGACCGCTGCACCGATCATGCTGAGCGTGCTGCAGAAAGTCTTCAAAGACAAAGTTGCATCGCCTGAGTGGCAAACCAAGCTGCACCAGATCGTGCCAAGCTACGGCACTCAGCTGAACAGCGATCCAGCCAAAGTGGCTGCAGAATGGGCCTACACCGCCAAGATCCTCGAACTGCCGACGCCTCCAGTGATCGGTCAGGTGACTGCTCCTGCGGCACCTGCAGCTGAGAAAGCTGAAGCGCCGAAGGAAAACGCTGCACGTGACATGGCGCTGTAACTAGCCGCCTGACACACAAAGCCCACTGAACCGGCGACGGTCAGTGGGCTTTTTTTTGCATTTGCCCTTTACGTCCCTGTAGGAACTGCCGAAGGCTGCGATCTTTTGATCTTGAAGAAAAGTCAAAGATCGCAGCCTTCGGCAGCTCCTACGGGGTTATATCTGTGCTCAGGTGTTTAGGCTTTTGCCTTGGCCAGATAAGCGCCGAGTCGTCGCCCCATCTCTTCCCCCAACGCCTGCAATCCGCTCAGCGGGCGAACCATTACCTCGAATTCGACAATCTTGCCGTGCTCATTGAAGCGAATCATGTCGATACCTTTCAGCTCCTTCGAACCCACCTTGGCGCTGAACTCCAGAATCACATTCAAGCCATCGGCAGTCGCCAGTTCGCGGTGGTAGATGAAGTCTTCAAACACCTCAAATACGGTATTGAGGATCATCGACACTACCGGCGCACCCGGGTAAGGCGTATGCGCCATCGGCGAGCGGAACACGGCTTGCGGATCAAGCAATGAGGGCAGGGCGCTCAAACTGCCGGTGCGGATCATTTCGTGCCATTGCTTCAGGGATTCGGCGACGTTGGCTTGCAGGTTCAGGTCAGTCATGTGCACTCCGCGATGTTGTTGGTTTTCTGGCGACCGCCATGACTCTAGATCAATCTCAGTGAAAGGAAACCCTTGTGTGCCGACCTGAATATCGGCCCATGGCCGGTGCAGATCAGATGCGTATCTGATCCGTATTTTTTCGTCTTATCTGACGCTGTTACCGGCGCAGCCAAACGTCCAAAATGCCCCGGCAGTGCGGTCACTCGCGACAGTCCTTCATTCCGAAGCGCCCAGTGCACCGCAAGCTCAGCATTGAGGAGAGCAACATGAACAAGATGGCGATTTTTCTGGGTGGCTTTCTGACACTGACCATTCTGATCGGCCTGCTCGCAACGATTTCTCCGGTCTGAGATGGCCACCGGGTGATGTCGGAGGAGTTGCGCGCGAATCGTGTTTAAATGCCGCGCCTTCAGAGCTGGAAATGGACGTCACCCATGGCCGAACAACGGATCCGCGCCCTCGCACTTTGCGTTTTTCATCACAACGGCAAAATTCTGGTCAATGAGTTCCGTGATCCGGTCAGCCAGCAAACCTGCTTTCGGCCTATTGGCGGCGGTATTGAATTTGGCGAGACCAGCGCCGAAGCGATCGTGCGCGAAGTGCAGGAGGAGTTGGGCCTGTCCGTGAGTGACGTGCGCCTGCTCGGCACACTCGAAAGCCTCTTCGTCTACAACGGCAAACCGGGTCATGAAATCGTTCAGGTGTATGACGCGACGTTTATCGACCGTAGCGTTTACGCGCACCCACAGATCGATGGACATGAAAGCGACGGCGCTCCCTTCACCGCGCGCTGGCACGACAGCTCAAGCTTCAGCGCGCTAGCGCCTTTGGTACCGAAAGGTTTGCACGATATGCTGGAGAATGCCGGATTGCTGGTTTGATAATCGGCTAAGGAAAGGTTCATCGGGGCGCCGTGGTTAGTTTGGCAATCGCGGCCCAAGTGATGACGGTTTCTGTACCGGCCTCTTCGCGAGCAGGCTCGCTCCCACAGGATTGCAGGTGAACACAAGTTTTGTGACCGACCTCGATCAGGGTGGGAGCGAGCCTGCTGGCGAAAACTGAGTATCAGCCACCGTTGTTGCGACGACGTTCAATACCCTCCGGGCCGCCGCTGTCCAGCAACCTTCTTTCCACCAAGACATTCTCAAGCGCCTGACGCTCGACCGGCGCCATTTGGTGTTCACGCTTTTTCAGCTCCAGCAGAATCGGGCTGGACCAGGCGCGGTAGGTCTGTTCGATGTTGCGACGCGACGTCATCAGTCTCTCCTTGATCAAGAGCCCGGTGTTGCGGGCAGGGGCTCAATCCGATGAGGTATTAACGTTAGACGACAAAGCCGGAAGTCGCGAATGTGCCGCGAAGGCCTACAAAGGGATTTGTACCGTTGCGAACATTTATGCTCGGCACGATCAGAGGTCGCCGCGGTCGTACTCTTCACATGGGCGTATCACTTGTGGAGATCCAATGAGCCAGGAAGTCCTGACCACCGAAACCAACCGCCGCCAGTTGCAGCAGATTATCGCCGGGCTGTCCGACGGGGTGATTCTGCTGGAGCTGGATCAGAGAATTCTCTGGGCCAACGAAGCGGCCCTGGTCATGCACGGTGTCAAGCGGATCACCGATCTGGGCCACAATGCCGACGAATACGCCAAGAAATTCAACCTGCGCTATCGCAATAATCACTCGATCACCGCCGAAAACTATCCGATCAGCCGGGTAGCGCGCTGTGAGAGTTTCAATGACGTGTTGATTGAAGTGTCGCCGAGCGACGACCCCGAGCGCATCTGGGTGCACAGCGTGCGCAGCATGATTCTCACCGATCGCGAAGGGCAGCCCGAGTCGTTGGTGCTGATCATGAGCGACGTCACCGACTGGGCCAACGCCGAGCAACGCTTCGAAAGGACGTTCAACGCCAACCCGGCACCGGCGGTGATCTGCCGGCTCAGTGATCTGCGTTACATCAAGGTCAATTCGGGGTTTCTGGACATGACCGGGTACACCCGTGAGCAAGTGATTGGCACGTCCTCTTATGAAATCGATATTTTCGAGCAGGCCGAACACCGCGATCTGGCGATTCAGCGCCTGCGCGATGTCGCGACCATCCCGCAGATGCAGGCCGAATTGCGCCTGCCCGATGGCAGCAGCAAGCAAGTGATCGTCGCCGGGCAGCCGCTGACGCTCAACGATGAGGATTGCATGCTGTTTTCCTTCGTCGACATGGAGTTGCGACACAAAGCCGAAGTGGCGCTGCGTCAGAGTGAGGAGCGTTTCGCCAAGGCGTTCCGCCTGACGCCGGTGCCGATCCTGATCTGCAGTGCCGACGAGCAGCAGGTGATCGACGTCAATCAGGCCTTCCTCGAAACCCTGGCCTACGACAGCGAGGACGTACTCGGCAAAACCGTCACGCAGCTGGATTTCATCGATGACAGCGGCGCTTGTACTCGGTTGCTGGCGGCGCTGGCGAAAAACGGTCGGGTAGATCGGGTGGATGTGCGGGTGCGCAGGAAGGATGCGGATCTGCTCGAATGTGCGCTGTCCGCCGACACCGTGAATATTCAGGACACACCGTGTTATTTGCTGGTGTTGATGGACATCACCGAGCGCAAGCGCACCGAGCTTGAACTGGTGGCGGCGATTGAGGAGGTGATGAAAGATGCTTCGTGGTTCAGTCGGACGCTGATCGAAAAACTGGCCAATGTGAAGAAGGTCAACTCGCCGCAATTGCCTACCGTTTCGTTTACCGATCTGACGGCGCGTGAACGTGATGTGCTGGGGCTGATCTGTGAAGGGCTGGCGGACAAGGAGATCGCGGCGCGGCTGAAACTCGCGCCGAACACGGTGCGTAATCATGTCGCCACGGTGTATTCCAAGCTGGATGTGCACAGTCGCAGTGAGGCGATTGTCTGGGCGCGGGAGCGTGGATTGTTCTCCGGGGAGTCGGGTGGCAAGGGTCAGCGATAGGGTGCAAATGCACTAGTGGGTCTGGTGCAATTTGAGGTGTTGGCGGGCGGCGGCTGTTCTTAGTCTGGTGGGGTGCGGTGCAAGCCTTTTGAGGTTTGTGGTCGCGTCCCTTCGAAGTTGGTAAAGGAACAGCTGCAATGATGAATCTTGCGCAGTTGCGCGCTCAGCTTGAACGCAGTTTTTCGCCGCTGGCGTGTGAGTGTCTGGTGGATGGTGATCATTCGCTTACCGTAAAGCTTTATCACCCGGTGTCGGGGCAGGTGGATCTGGTGATCAGTGGGTTGAAGCTTGATGGGTTGCGTTCGCCTGAGTCGGTCGAGGCGTTGGTTGAAGAGTTGCGGTATGAGCTTGAGAGCAATTCTTTGCGTTCGTCTCGGGATTCGGGTTTGGCTTAGGGCTTTTGGGCTTGGCGGCCTTTGGGCCGACCATGCTCTTGGGGGTTGGGGGGGATATCCGTTTCTTCGGGGGCTGCGGCTGGCGGTTCCGCTCTTACAGCGGGTCACTTTTTCAGACGCCAAAAAGTAACCAAAAGGCTGGGCCCCGGCGTTCGGCCCACTCGCTAAAGCTCGGGGTTCCTTCGTTCCGGGATCGATCCGGGGGCAGCGCCTACGGTTTGCTTCGCTGCACCTCCTCTCGCTGTGTTTGGCTTCGCCAAACGGTCGCTGCGCTCCCACCCCCGGATCAATCCCTCCACTCAGCCTGCCGAAGGGGCCAGCACGGCAAGATCAAGAGCTGCAGCCGAGCTAACGCTCATCCTGTTGAGTGGTTAGAAGCCGATGCGGTTTGCTTTTGCTTTTGCTTTTCTGTAGGAGTGAGCCTGCTCGCGATGGCGGCCTGACAGCCGACCAATATCTTCCAGATGTACATGATCCCTGTGGGAGTGAGCCTGCTCGCGAAGAGGCCTTGTCTGGCAAAGCACATTTCAAGTTGCCAATTCTCTCGAATCCGAACGCAAAATCGACAGCCACTTTCTCCCGATCCGGCCGATTCACTGGCGCTTGCAGGGCGCTCGGCTATAAAGAATGAGTGGTCAGGTCTTCCGTGGTCGGTTGGGTCGCGGGAGTTGCTCTTCCATTCATCGCGGGTCGTCCTATGAACAATCTTGGGAAACGCGTGTTGCCGTTGGTTTTTTTTACCGTTTTGCTGGCGGGTTGTGCCAGTCCACCGCCACCTCCACCGGTAGCGCCACCTCCGCCACCGGAACGTACTTGCCAGGTGCTCGAAAACACTGAAGTCGCCGGTGACGTGTACGCCGACGGGCAGGTGACTCGACACATCACCACCACCCGTTGCGTCACGCAGTAGCGCCGGCGGGGCGCAAGTCCCGGGTTGAGCGGATTGTGCTGGTGGCCGATCTGGCCGGTATGGCGGTGTTTGCCGTGGAAGGTGCGATTGCGGCGATGCGCAGTCAGCTCGACTTGCTCGGGGTGATGGTGATTGCGTTTATCGTCGCCCTCGGCGGCGGGGTTACTCGTGACTTGCTGATTGGTGCGACGCCACCCAATGCCGTGGCCGACTGGCGCTATCCGGCACTGGCGTTTTTCATGGGCGGGCTGGCGTTTGTCTTTCATGAGCAGGTGCTGGGCTGGTCCGGTTCAACCCTGATCGTGCTGGACGCTGCGGGGTTGGCGTTGTTTGCCGTGGCGGGTGCGCAGAAGGCGTTGAATTACGGCATTACGCCGTTTGTGGCGATGCTGATGGGCACGATCACCGGCGTTGGCGGCGGGGTGATTCGTGACATTGTGCTGGCGCGGATACCGGTGGTGTTGCAGGCGGATTTGTATGCGAGCTCGGCGTTTGTCGGTGCGGCGGTGTTGATCGTTGCGCGCAGGTTGGGCGTTTCACCGGTAGCGGCGGCGTTGCTGGCGGGGGCGGGGTGTTTGATGTTGCGTTTGCTGTCGGTGCATTTTGGCTGGCAGTTACCCAGAGTCATTGCCTGATACACAAATCCCTGTAGGAGCTGCCGAAGGCTGCGATCTTTTGACTTTGATTTATTCAGATCAAGATCAAAAGATCGCAGCCTTCGGCAGCTCCTACAAATTCGATTTCAGATCCGGATCAGGAAAGAAATCCACCGTCGACGTTGAGCGCAACCCCGGTGGTGTAGCTCGACGCATCACTGGCCAGGTACAACACCGCACCGGCCATTTCACTCGGATCCGCCACGCGCTTGAGTGGGATCTGCGTCAGCGCTTGCTTGAGGATCGCATCGTTCTTCACCAGCGCCGAGGCGAATTTGGTGTCGGTCAGGCCCGGCAGCAGGGCGTTGCAGCGGATGCCGAACTGCGCGCATTCCTTGGCAAACACTTTGGTCATGTTGATCACCGCCGCTTTGGTCACCGAGTAGATGCCCTGGAAGATCCCCGGCGAAATGCCGTTGATCGACGCGACGTTGATGATGCTGCCGCCACCGTTTTCGCGCATCAGCTTGCCGGCCTCGACCGACATGAAGAAGTAGCCGCGAATATTCACGTCGACAGTCTTCTGGAACGCGCTCAGATCGGTGTCCAGCACGTTGCAGAATTGCGGGTTGGTCGCGGCATTGTTGACCAGAATGTCGAGGCGGCCGAACTGTTCCTTGATCCCGGCGAAGACCTGGCTGATCTGCTCCATTTCACCGATGTGGCAGGCCACGGCTGTTGCTTTGCCGCCAGCAGCGATGATCGCATCGGCGACGTGCTGGCAGCCGTCGAGTTTGCGGCTCGAGACGATCACGTGGGCGCCTTGCTGGGCCAACAGTTTGGCGATGGCTTCACCGATGCCACGGCTGGCGCCGGAAACGAAAGCGATCTTGCCGTCGAGGTCGAACAACTGAGTCTTGGACATAAGGGTTCCTGGGTGTGGGCCGTCAGAGGCTCGATTTCGCAATGACCTGCAAGCTCATCTGCTCCAGCAGTTTGTTCATGTGAATGAACTGCGCGAAGCGTTTGTCCTGGGTCTGGCCATGGTAGAAGCGGTAGTAGATCTGCTGCACGATGCCGGCCAGACGGAACAGGCCGTAGGTGTAGTAGAAGTCGAAATTGTCGATCTGGATGCCCGAACGCTCGGCGTAGTAATCGACGAACTCGCGGCGGGTGAGCATGCCCGGTGCGTGGCTCGGCTGGCGGCGCATCAGTTGCACCGGCGCCGGGTCCTCGGCCTGAATCCAATAGGCGAGGGTGTTGCCCAGGTCCATCAGCGGGTCGCCGAGGGTGGTCAGTTCCCAATCCAGAACACCAATGATCTGCATCGGATTCTGCGGATCGAGGATGACGTTGTCGAAGCGATAGTCGTTGTGGACGATGCTTGAAGTCGGGTGGTCGGCCGGCATCTTGTCGTTGAGCCAGGCTTTGACCTTTTCCCAGTGTGGCGCGTCGGGGGTCAGGGCTTTTTCGTAGCGTTCGCTCCAGCCTTTGATCTGGCGCGCGACGTAGCCCTCCGGTTTGCCCAGGTCGCCGAGGCCGCAGGCGTTGTAATCGACGCGGTGCAGTTCGACGAAGCGATCGATGAAGCTTTTGCACAGCGCTTCGGTTTTTGCCGAATCGAGGCCCAGTTCCGGCGGCAGTTCCGAGCGCAGGATGATCCCCTTGACCCGTTCCATCACATAAAACTCGGCGCCGATTACCGATTCGTCGGTGCAGTGCACGTAGGCTTTCGGGCAATACGGGAAGCCGTCACGCAATTGATTGAGGATGCGGAATTCGCGGCCCATGTCGTGGGCGGATTTGGCCTTGTGGCCGAACGGCGGACGGCGCAGGACGAATTCCTGTTCCGGGTATTCCAGCAGGTAGGTCAGGTTCGACGCACCGCCGGGGAACTGGCTGATCGCAGGTGTGCCGCTGAGGCCCGGAATGTGCGCCTTGAGGTACGGATCGATCAGGCTGGCATCGAGTTCTTCGCCAGAGCGGATACGGGTGGACTGGTCAGTAAGCGCCATGCTTATCCCTTCTGCTTATTTTGGAGGCCAGACATCATTGGCTAATCTAATGGCGCGCCCGATTGCTCACAAGCGCGGTACGGTCTTATAGGTTAGCGTGTTGCCGGATAATCAGCGTTCCGAATAAGCGCAGAAGCCCTATGCACAAGCCGCCGCAGGCTGCGGCGTTTCTGCAGCGGTCGGGTGTTGGTCAGTGCACGCGCTGGTTGTTGAGTTTCGGTGGAAGAGCGATGGGCGTCAGCACCGGTTCGCCGGAGAAGAATGCCACGAGGTTTTTGCCCACCAGTTCCACTGTGCCTTGCGTCGCTTCCGGTGACAGGCCTGCGACGTGTGGCGTCAGCAGCACGTTACTCAGGGTTTTCAGCGCATCGGGCACTTGCGGCTCGTGGTCGAACACATCCAGTGCCGCACCGGCAATTCGGCGTTGTTCAAGCGCCGTGATCAGATCCGTCGTGGCAATCACACTGGCGCGGGCGATGTTGACGATAAAGCCCTTCGGCCCGAGCGCATCCAGCACCGGACGAGTGACCAGATGCTGTGTGCCGATTCCGCCAGGCGTGGCAATGATCAGGAAGTCCGATGCCCGCGCCAGTTCGGTCGGCGTTGAGCAGAACGCATAAGGCACATCGCTGCGCACCTGGCGGCTGTGGTAGCTGATTTCCATGTCAAAGCCGAGATTGGCGCGTTTGGCGATCGCCATGCCCACGGCGCCCAGCCCGAGAATCCCCAAGCGTTTGCCGGCCAGCGACGGACGCATGATTTTTGGCCATTCACCCCGGCGTACCGCAGCGTCGCAACGCGGAATATCCCGCACCAGCGCCAGCAGCATCGCCATTGCATGGTCGGCCACCGACGAAGCGTTGACCCCGGCACCATTGGTGACGGTGATACCACGGTTGCTGGCGGCCTGCAGGTCGACGTGTTCGTACCCGGCGCCGATGACGGTGATAATTTTCAGCGCGGGCAGGGCGGCGATTTCTTCCGCTGTCAGGCCCAGCGGGCCGCGTGTCAGCACCGCGTCGATACGGCTGCCGTGGGTGGCGATGGCTTGCGCACGTTCGGCGGGCGTGGGAGCGAGGATCAGGTGAAAGCCCTGATGTTCGAGAATCGGTAAATAGTCATTGATGGTTTCAACCAGTACCAGAACGGTTGCGGGCATTGCGCGGCTCCTGTGATCGGCGGCGGGTTGGTCGCGAAAGTCGTTTCAGAGTGCTGAATCCGCAGCGGCTTGGCAATCATTGTCATTCACGCAGTGGTGCTTTTGATTCTGGACGGCTTCGGGCAAGAAGCAAGGGGAGGCAGCACACCGGTGATCCGCTGTGCTGTCGGCATCATTGGGCCGCTTGGGCTTTGGATTGTTCAGCCAGGGCAATCGGCTTGAAATCGTAGGTCGGATAAAACTCGGTTCGGTAACTGCCCCACGCGGTGTTTTCCAGGGCGAGGTTCACTTCTGCCAGTCTGGAGGCGGGAAAGCGCACGGTCACCACCTGGCCAATGCCCATCATGATGTTCCAGCTCACCACTTCGACCCCGGCGGGAGGAAAGGTTTTGTAAAAGCCTTGTTGCGTCAGCTGGGCTTTGAGCTCGTTCAACGGACGGGTCTGATCATGTTTGAGAAACACGGTCAGCATCATGGCGTTGTCGGCCGTGGCAACTGCATTTTTGGCGGGTTGGGCGGCGGCTTGCGCGTTGACACCGGCGCAATATACCGATGAGACAACTAACGTGGAAATCAGCAGGGTTTTAAGTGACTTTTGCATCATCGACTCCTGGCTTTATTGTTTGATGGCGGACTTTGTTTCAATAGTTCCGGTATACGGTGCATGAACGACATGAATGCGCACCAGCGAGTTGTTTTCCATCATGTCGCGAGGGACTTCCCGAGAATAAGTGAATTCAACGCTGTTCATTGTTTCCAGCTGCCTGACAATCGTTTTGGTGGGGCCGATATCAGGCACCAGTACGTGCTGTTTTTGATCGCCGGTGACAAAGAAGTAACCTCCACCACCCTTGCTGTACTTTGACTCGCCTGTGTCGGCGTAAAAGAACTCATAGCGATTACGCTCGGGATCCCACGTCGATATCCCCACGACATCGGGATACTTTGCTTTAACGTCGGTTTCAGGGGCACCGTCGATATATACCCGGGTTGTCAGCCAGCGGGGCGAGGAAGCCAGTTCGCGGACGTCAGCGCTGGCGGGCGAGGAGAACAGTACGGCCAACAACAGGCCGGTCATCAGGTTCTTTTGCATGCGGTGATCCTCTTGAAAAACTTTAAAGATCGCTTGCTATTGGTTGTTTGAACTCACGGCGTGAAAAATATAGACCCGCTGTGGAGGGATATTCAATGGCTGCGTAGTTGCTTGTAACAAATGCCTGTTGTTTGGTTTCTGGTCGTGTTTTGTTGCAGGTTTTTTCGGTGTTATTAGTTGTAGGAAAATTCTGAGTAGTGGGTGTGTGATGAGCTTGTTTGTTGGCGAGTTCTGTCATTAATGTCGCGATTAATGTTAATGACCTACACGGTGTTGTAGGACGGGGAATAGGGTTACAAATTCCTGATTGACGCAACTGCAGTCAATGAAGTTGCGTCGATTTCAAGAGGCGCTTTTTCAGAACGTCACTTGCGCGCTGTCGATTAACCGCGCGAAGGCGCCGCCGAGGGTTGCGTTGTGATGCTCGATGATCGCTGCGGCCGGTAGCGCAGCAGTGTCCATGCAAGTGTGAGCATCAACGACCAGCAGTGGCTTGAAGCCGAGGTCTGCGGCGGCGCGGCAGGTGCTGTCGATGCAGAACTGGCTTTTCATGCCAACGATATAAAGGTCATCGACTTGCGCGGATTCGAGTTGCCGAGCCAATTGAGTGCCATGGAAGGCATTCGGCCGGGATTTGTCGAAGAGGGTGTCGAGATCAGCGTCCAGTTCAAGCGCTGGCAGCAATTGCCAGAATGGGCTGCCAGCGGCAATCGGTGAGTCTTCCGGGCCGGTGTGGCGAACGGCGAAGATTGGCACTTGACTGGCGCGTGCCTGAGCGATCAGGCGCTGGATGTTGGCCAGAATCCGTTCGCCGTCGCAGGGCTTTTCCGGGCCGTGGAAAAGGCCGACCTGCATATCGATGATCAACAGTGCTGCGGGCATGGTGCTTCTCCTTGAGTGCTGCAGATGCCGCACGGACGGGAGAAACAACAAGGCCCCGTCCATTGCTGGCGGGGCCCTGGGTTTGCTGCGCTGGGTTTACCTCACGCACAAACACCACGGCCCGCCGGTGGCGGTCGTGGTGGTGCGGGTGAGTTGCAGCGCGCGAATGTTCATGGAACCGATCATGCTGGCACCGATGCCGGGCTGTCAATCACCCGCTCAAGTGACGTATTGCGCAATGCCGTTACCGAATGACCAGTTCTCTTTTTTCACCTCCACCAGATTGATGAAGACGTCTTCCAGGCGCACCGCCAGTTGGGTGTGCAGGCTTTCGGCGATGGTTTTGAACAGCAACTGTTTCTTCTCTACCGAGCGCCCTTCGCTGATGGTGATCTGAATGAACACCACGCCGTCGCTGCGCTGGATTCCCAGATACTGCGGGTCGTAGACGAAGTGCTGGCTATCGTGCTCGGTGAGGATCTGGAAGTTGTCGTGCTCCGGCACATCGATACAACTGCGCAGGGCGGAATAGATCTGCTCACCGATGCGTTTGGCGAAAGTTGGGTCGGGGTTTTGTTTGATGTCGACGCGAACGAGGGGCATGGGCAGAGACTCCGGTGGGAGGGGACTCATTCACGCTAGAACATATCAACCAGATTGAAAGTATGGGGTGATGACCTCGTTGCTGTTTTTGTATGAGGCTACCTACGAAACTCGAGGATTTTACCTACGCATTTGGCAGAGCCATCTGCTATCGGGCAGACGGTCCACGCGAAATCATGGGGCAGCAATGGGAGGTGGTCCAGGATGGAAAAGCTTCCCGAGCGTTAACTGTCAGCAGCCAAGGAAGGTTCATGCATCTTGATGACTACAAAAATGTGGAGATCGAAAGGCTACAAACGGAAACCCAAAAGCTCGGCGCGGAGAGGCGCAAGCTCTTGGCGGAGGAAGCAAAACTGAAACTTGAGACTTTTTTGTATCCCCTTGTGGTGGGGGCTGGGGCATTAACTGCAATTGCCACCGCCGTTGGGCTTTATCTGAAGCTGTAAGAGAGCGCAGCAGGTTGCCGTTGCGCATGCGTGTTGATTCAGAGCACCAAAAAAAGGGAAGGGGGCAGTATGAGCACAGAGGAAAGCAGAGCCAGGATAGACCGACTGTATCAAGAGGAGTTTGAGTTCAGAGAAGCCATGAAGCCCTTTCGCAAAGCCGAAAGGCGTGAAACGGTTTTGCTGTTTGGCCTTGGAATGCTGATGGGTGCGGTGGGGATCGCTTTCGTGATGGTGTTGGCTCGAGCCCTCTGAATACCCTTGCATGTGCCTGTTAACGACATCATGAATACCTGTTTACGACAGATAATTTCCCGAAAACGACACCAAACGGATCTGCTCCGCACAACCATTCCTCAGCTAAGTCTTTGCTTCTGCTCATTTATCGCGGAGAATCGCGCCCCTGTTTCGGCCGGAGCATGTCTGTCGGTTTTTTCCGACGCGTCCTGACCGAGTGGCAAGTGACCGGAATGCGGAGATCCGACCGGATGAATGATCAGGCCAATAGCGTCGAAGAGCGCTTTGATGCAGCAGCACCCGCTGAACTTTCGAGCTGGAATCGCCAGGACACCACCTGGATGTTGGGACTGTTCGGGACGGCCATCGGCGCCGGCACCCTGTTTCTGCCGATCAACGCAGGTCTGGGTGGCTTCTGGCCGCTGGTGGTCCTCGCGCTGCTGGCGTTCCCGATGACCTTCTACGCGCACCGTGGCCTGACCCGTTTCGTACTTTCCGGTCGCGAAGGCGCCGACATCACGGAAGTGGTCGAGCAGCATTTCGGCATCAAGGCCGGTGCGCTGATCACCTTGCTGTACTTCTTCGCCATTTTCCCGATCCTGCTGATCTACAGTGTTGGCCTGACCAACACGGTCGCCAGTTTCCTCGAACACCAACTGCACATCACACCGCCACCGCGCGCGCTGCTGTCGTTCGTGTTGATCCTCGGTCTGCTGGCCGTGGTGCGCTGCGGTGAGCAGGCGATCGTCAAGGCGATGAGCCTGATGGTTTACCCGTTTATCGTCGCGTTGCTGTTCCTCGCGGTGTACCTGATTCCGCACTGGAACGGCGGCATCCTTGCTACCGCTTCGCACGTGCCAGCGCCGTCGGCGTTGCTGCACACACTGTGGCTGGCGATTCCGGTGATGGTGTTCTCGTTCAACCATTCGCCGATCATCTCGGCGTTTGCGGTCGATCAGAAGCGTCGTTATGGCGTCCACGCTGAAGAGCGCAGCTCGCAGATCCTGTCCCGCGCGCACCTGCTGATGGTGGCGATGGTGCTGTTCTTCGTCTTCAGCTGCGTGCTGACCCTGACGCCGGAGCAACTGGCGGAAGCCAAGGCGCAGAACCTGTCGATCCTGTCGTACCTGGCCAACCATTTCAGCAATCCGACCATCGCCTTCGCGGCGCCGTTGATTGCGTTTGTGGCGATCTCCAAGTCGTTCCTCGGTCACTACATCGGCGCCAGCGAAGGTCTCAAAGGCCTGATCATCAAAAGCGGCAAACGTCCGGGCGCCAAGGCGCTGGATCGCATCGTGGCGGCGTTCATGCTGGTGGTGTGCTGGATCGTGGCGACCCTGAACCCAAGCATTCTGGGCATGATCGAAACCATCGGCGGCCCGGTGATCGCAGCGATTCTGTTCCTGATGCCGATGTACGCCATCCGTAAGGTGCCGGCGATGGCGCGTTATCGTGGTCAGGCGTCTAACGTGTTTGTCACCGCAGTAGGTCTGGTGGCGATTTCGGCGCTGATTTATTCGCTGACCGCGTAAGCCACAACTCCAGATACTCAGCTACAGTGGCCGCTGCATACGGTGTATGCAGCGGCTTTTTTTCGTCTGGAGACAGTGGATTGTCGAGCGCCCCGCAACCTGAACCACCCAATCGCTGGCAGGATGTGCTGGCCGGCCTATCGATAGCCGGCCTCTTGCTGCCCGAAGCGGTGGCGTATTCGACCATCGCCGCTCTGGCGCCACAGGCCGGGGTTATCGCCCTGTTTGCCGGGCTGTTGTGTTACGGGGTGTTCGGCACCAGTCGTTTTGCGATTGTCTCGGCCACTTCCTCTTCGGCCGCCGTGTTGGCTGCGGCAACGGCGACCCTGGCCAATGGAGACCCGCAGTTGCGCTCAACGTTGGCGGTTGGCCTGGTCTTGGTCACGGGCGTGTTGTTTTTGCTGGCCGGGGCCTTTCGTCTGGGCAGTGTCACGTCCTTCATCGCCAAACCGGTTTTGCGTGGATTCGCCTTCGGTCTGGCGCTGACGATCATTCTCAAGCAGGTCGCCAGTGTGGTCGGCGTGCATCTGACCGACGCCAATCTGGTGCGCTTCGCCCCGCAACTGCTTGAGCAACTGCCGCAATGGAACTGGCCGGCCGCAGGTGTCGCTGCCGTTGCGCTGGTATTGCTCGGGCTGTTTTCACGATTCCCTCGTCTACCCGGTGGCTTGCTGGTGGTAATGATCGGCATCGCCGCCGGGCAATGGCTGAACCTGCCAGCGCATGGTGTGAAGATGATCGGCATTATCGACCTCAGCCTGGACGTCCCCAACCTGCCGGCGCTGCCGTTCGCCGACTGGCTACGACTGGGGGAGGTGGGGTTTGCGTTGGTGATGATTCTGTATGCGGAGTCTTACGGATCGATCAGTTCCTATGCGCTCAAGCATGGCGACCGCGTCACCTCAAACCGTGATCTGTTGGCGCTGGGAGCGTCGAACCTGCTCTCCGGGTTGTTTCATGGCATGCCGGCAGGGGCTGGGTACTCGGCGACCTCGGCAAATGAAGCCGCAGGGGCGACGTCTCGCTGGGCCGGCGGGGTAGCCGCGTTGGTGGTGTTGATCATCGTGTTGACGGTGTTGCCGTGGATTGCCCTGACGCCGGAGCCGATTCTTGCCGCGATTGTCATGCATGCGTTGGGTCGCGGTTTGAGTTTGCAGCCGCTGGGCCGCTACTTCATCTGGCGCCGGGATCGTGTGCTGGTTATCTGTGCGGTCTCGGCCGTTTTGATGTTGGGCGTGCTGGACGGCTTGCTGGTCTCGGTGGCGATCAGTGTGCTGTTGATGCTCAAGCAGATGTCGGCAGCGGACATTCAAGTGTTGGGACGGATTGATGGCGGGCACGATTTTGTCGATGTGCAGCGTCATCCCATTGCGCAAACGGAACCCGGCGTACTGATCATTCGACCGAGTGAAGCGTTGTTTTTTGCCAACGTTGAACGAATTCTGGGGGCGGCGTTACGGCTGATCCGCCATGCAGAGGTGCCGGTGCACACGGTGATTCTGAGTCTTGAGGAGACGCCTGACCTGGATGGCACCAGTATTGAGGCGATGCAGGAGTTTTTCCTGCGGGTGCATCAGGAAGGCAAGCGATTGATTCTGGCGCGGCTCAAGCATGAAGCGCTGACGGTGTTGGACGCATTGCCTGAAGTGCAGGCCAACGGTGTGATCCTCAGCGGTTTGAGCGTCGATGGCGCCGTGCAGAAAGCCCTCAAACCAGACCCCAAGGCATAAAAAAACGCCGCTCATCTCACGATGGGCGGCGTTTTTCATTGCGTTGCAACGTTAGGCTTGAACGACCGGGATGTTGGCGTTCGCAGCAGCTTCACGGAACTCGGCGATCTGGTCGAAGGACAGATAGCGGTAGATATCGGCCGCCATGCTGTCGATCTTGCCAGCGTATTCCATGTACTCCTCGACGGTCGGCAGGCGACCCAGGATCGAAGCCACGGACGCCAGCTCGGCCGAAGCCAGGTAGACGTTCGCGCCGTCGCCCAGACGGTTCGGGAAGTTACGGGTCGACGTCGACACCACGGTGCTGTTCGGCTCTACACGTGCCTGGTTACCCATGCACAGCGAGCAGCCTGGCATTTCCATGCGTGCGCCAGCCTTGCCGTAGATGCCGTAGTAGCCTTCTTCGGTCAGTTGGTGAGCGTCCATTTTGGTCGGCGGCGACAGCCACAGACGGGTTGGCAGCTGACCCTTGACCTGATCCAGCAACTTACCGGCAGCGCGGAAGTGACCGATGTTGGTCATGCACGAACCGATGAACACTTCGTCGATCTTCTCGCCAGCAACGCTGGACAGCAGACGGGCGTCGTCCGGATCATTCGGCGCGCACAGTACCGGCTCGTTGATGTCGGCCAGATCGATTTCGATGACTTCGGCGTATTCGGCGTCGGCATCGGCTTCCATCAGTTCCGGGTTGGCAACCCAGGCTTCCATCGCTTGAGCGCGACGTTCCAGAGTACGTGCATCGCCGTAGCCTTCACCGATCATCCAGCGCAGCAGGGTGATGTTGGAGTTCAGGTACTCGGTGATCGACTCTTTCGACAGCTTGATGGTGCAACCGGCAGCCGAACGTTCGGCCGAGGCGTCGGACAGTTCGAACGCCTGCTCCAGGGTCAGACCTTCCAGACCTTCGATTTCCAGGATGCGGCCGGAGAAGGCGTTTTTCTTGCCTTTCTTCTCGACGGTCAGCAGACCGTTCTGGATGGCGAAGTAAGGAATGGCATGAACCAGGTCACGCAGGGTGATGCCAGGCTTCATTTTGCCTTTGAAACGCACCAGAATCGATTCCGGCATGTCCAGCGGCATAACGCCGGTGGCAGCGGCAAACGCAACCAGACCGGAACCGGCCGGGAACGAAATGCCCATCGGGAAACGGGTGTGCGAGTCACCACCGGTACCGACGGTGTCTGGCAGCAGCATGCGGTTCAGCCACGAGTGGATGATGCCGTCGCCCGGACGCAGGGAAACGCCGCCGCGGGTCATGATGAAGTCAGGCAGGGTATGGTGGGTGGTCACGTCGATCGGCTTTGGATACGCCGCGGTGTGGCAGAACGACTGCATCACCAGATCAGCGGAGAAGCCCAGGCACGCCAGGTCTTTCAGTTCGTCACGGGTCATTGGACCGGTGGTGTCCTGAGAACCTACGGTGGTCATCTTCGGTTCGCAGTAGGTGCCAGGACGGATGCCTTTGCCTTCTGCCAGACCGCAAGCCTTGCCGACCATTTTCTGCGCCAGGGTGTAACCCTTGGTGCTTTCGATCGGTGCATCAGGCTTCTTGAACAGGTCGAACGGTGGCAGACCCAGTTCGGCGCGAGCCTTCTCGGTCAGGCCACGGCCGATGATCAGCGGGATACGGCCGCCGGCACGGACTTCGTCCAACAGCACCGGGGTTTTCATTTCGAAGGTGGTCAGGACTTCGTCGGTGCCGTGTTTGCAGACTTTGCCAGCATGCGGGTACAGGTCGATCACGTCGCCCATGTTCATGTTGGAAACGTCGAACTCGATTGGCAGTGCGCCGGCATCTTCCATGGTGTTGTAGAAGATCGGAGCGATTTTGCTGCCGAAGCAGAAACCGCCAGCACGCTTGTTCGGCACGTAAGGAACGTCGTCGCCGAAGAACCACAGCACCGAGTTGGTGGCCGATTTACGCGAGGAACCGGTACCGACCACGTCACCGACGTAGGCGATCGGGAAGCCTTGACCGCGCATTTCTTCGATCTGCTTCATCGGGCCGATGGCGCCCTGTTGATCAGGAACGATGCCGTCACGGGCCATTTTCAGCATGGCCAGGGCGTGCAGCGGGATGTCTGGACGCGACCACGCATCTGGAGCAGGGGACAGGTCGTCGGTGTTGGTTTCGCCGGTGACCTTGAATACGCGCAGGCTGATCTTGTCTTCCAGCGTTGGGCGGTTCTTGAACCACTCGCCGTCAGCCCAGGATTGCAGCACGGCTTTAGCGTGAGCATTGCCGTTCTTGGCTTTTTCCGCGACGTCGTGGAACGCATCGAACATCAGCAGGGTGTGCTTGAGTTGCGCGGCGGCGACTGGCGCCAGTTCGGCGTCGTCGAGCAGGTCAACCAGAGTGACGATGTTGTAGCCGCCCTGCATGGTGCCGAGCAGTTCTACAGCGCGCTTTTTGTCCAGCAGAGGGGAGGAAACTTCGCCCTTGGCCAGTGCAGACAGGAAACCGGCTTTAACGTAAGCCGCTTCGTCCACGCCTGGTGGAATGCGATTGGTGATCAGGTCAACGAGGAATTCTTCTTCGCCAGCCGGAGGGTTTTTCAGCAGCTCGACCAGGCCTGCTGTTTGTTCGGCGTTAAGCGGCTGGGGAACGATACCCAGGGCTGCACGCTCTTCGATATGTTTGCGGTAGGCTTCAAGCACAGTTATTACCCTCATCAGTGGTCCCAAATGGGTGTCCGGGACGCTCATCCCGAAATTGCCGTACTCATGCTCCTCACGACGTTGTGGGTCGTTCGGCCAGAATTACCGGCAATTCCTTACAGAAGCTGCTTTCAAAGTTTTACGCCTGCAGAACGGGGAACTGATGAGGGTTGGCGCTGGATTTTTCCCCGCTGGAAAAATCCCTCGCCAACACCGCTCTGAAGGAACGACTGTGCTCGTGACGCTTTGAAAACAGCTTCTAACGGACATTGGCGCCTTAAAAGGCTGGCTGATTCTACGGCAAAAAAAATTTAAAGGTAAGTCGGGCTCTATTGGACTTTCGTGGCAATGCGCGTGTCTGGGTCAAACGCGCGGTGCGACTGAGACCCTGATGTTTGAGGGGTGATCAATGCCCGACAAAGGGCTAACATGCCGACCTGTTCCGCGTTTCAGTGTTTTGCCTATCTTATGCCCAATCAGACCATCAAGACCCCCTGCGTCGGCCTCTGCTCCACTGTTTACGGTGATCTGGTGTGCCGTGGGTGCAAGCGTTTCCACCACGAAGTGATCCACTGGAATGGGTACAACGAGGAGGAAAAACGCGCGGTGTGGCTGCGTCTGGAGCAATTGCTGTCACAAGTGATGGCAGGCAAGGTCGAGATTTTCGATTCGGCGCGCCTGCGCGAGCAACTGGAGCAGCGCAAGATCCGCTTCGTGCCGCATCAGTCGGAATATTGCTGGGCGTATCAGCTGATTGCTCGCGGTGCGCGGGTGATCATTAATCTGGAAGCCTACGGAATGGTGTTGCTGCCGGAGTTTCGCGACTGGAACCTGCCGGAACTGCGCGATGCCATTGATCGGGAATTCTTCCTGCTGTCGGAAGCGCATTATCAGCGCTACATCGCCCCGGGCTTTTTGAAAGACGCTTTCGGCGCCTAGAAGCTTCGCGAGCAGGCTCACTCCTACAGGGATCGCATTTCAAATGTGGCTGTTCAGTGTTTCACCGCCAACTCCACCAGATGATCCTCAACCTCCTGCGGTTTGAGCACCAGCACATCGCTCTCCAGTGCATCCAGCACAACTTCCGCCGTATTCCCGATCAACGCCCCTGACAACCCGGTACGCGCCACCGTGCCAATCACGGTCACCGCTGCCTGCAGCTTGTGCGCCATGAACGGGATCAACACATCCGCCGGGCCTTCCTCGATGTGCAGGTGCTCGTCATCGACATCGAATTCCGCCTGAAACGCCCGGCATTGCTCGCGATAACGCGCCTCGATGGTTTCACTCAGTTGCAGCGTCGGGTCCGCTGCTGACAGCATCGGCGATGGATGCGCGGCGATCACATGCAAATGCGCTTTGGCCAGACTGGCAATGTCGTAGCCATGATCAATGATCGTTGTGTGCAGATGCCGGTGCTCACCATCGGCATTGCCCACGTCCACCGCCGCCAGAATCACCTTGTCCTTCCACGAACCGGCGGTTTTCACCAGCAACACCGGGGTAGGGCAGTGGCGCAATAGCTTCCAGTCCGCCGGGGTCAGCAGGGCTTTTTTCAACGAACTGTCAGGGAAATGCTGTTTGATCACCAACCCGCAACCTTCGGCCTGCTGCACATCGATGATGGTTTCGTGCAGGCTCTCGTTCCACGCCTGCTCGGTGGTCACGCTGTAGCCGTCGGCCAGCAGTGCGGCTTTGAGCACGCCGAGCATACCGGCGTGATCGTGCTTCTTGTCGCACACCAGCAGGTGCAGATGGGCCTGGGTCACGCCCGCGATCAACTTGGCGCGCTTGAGCGCCAGGCTTTCCGAATGTTCGGGTTCGATGACCACCAGAATGCTGCGAATGGCTTGCATGAGCGGAGTCTCCAGCAAAGAAAAGGCACGGCGTTGCACAACTATAGTTGCTGCTCGATCATGCGCGACTTGATGCATATCAACGCCAGCCGCTGGTGGTCTGCGGGCAGGCCGGTATAATCGGCGCCCTTCGCTCGAACACCTTTTACCGTGAGCCCCATGATCCTTCCCGAAATCCACGAATTCCTTGGCTGCCGCACCCCCGACGCCTGGGTTCAGGCGGCACTGGCCGATCAGGAAACCCTGCTGATCGACCACAAGAACTGCGAGTTCAAGGCTGCCAGCACCGCCCTGAGCCTGATTGCCAAGTACCATTCCCACGTCGACCTGATCAACATGATGTCGCGTCTGGCCCGGGAAGAACTGGTGCACCACGAGCAGGTCATGCGCATCATGAAACGGCGCAAGATCGAACTGCGCCAGCTCCACGCCGGTCGTTATGCCTCGGGCTTGCGCAAGGTCGTGCGCAGCCACGAGCCGGTGAAACTGGTGGATACGCTGGTGGTCGGCGCGTTTATCGAAGCGCGCAGTTGCGAGCGGTTCGAAGCGCTGGTGCCGCATCTGGACGAAGAACTCGGCAAGTTCTACTTTGGCCTGCTGAAAAGCGAGGCGCGGCATTTTCAGGGGTATTTGAAGCTGGCCTATCAGTACGGTGATGCGAAAGATATTGCCCAGGTCATCGACAAGGTCCGCGCCGCCGAGCAGGAACTGATCGAATCGCCGGATGAAGAGTTTCGCTTCCACAGCGGTGTGCCTGCCAACACTTAAAGATCAAAAGATCGTCCGAACGCGGCCCGAGCCTTCGGCAGCTCCTACACTTGGAAATGCGTTTCCCTGTAGGAGCTGCCGAAGGCTGCGATCTTTTGCGTTTGAATGTTAAAAACTCTTAAGAGTATGAAACATCACCGAAAACCGGCCCCAGCGGCCGGTTTTTGCTGCCTGAAGCAAACGCCTTCAGCGCGATTGCCGCCATAATGCCGACCACTTCACACTTGGGTGGCAGACGGTCGTTATGGATAACCTGGGTTTTGGCAAAGTTCTGTTGGTGGAAGACGATGAGCGTCTGGCGGCGCTGATCGCGCACTTTCTCGAACAACACGGCTACGAGGTGCGCACCGTGCTGCGCGGCGACCTGGCCGTGGCTGCCTTTCTGGAATTCAAGCCGAAAGTCGTGGTGCTCGACCTGATGTTGCCGGGGCAGAGCGGTTTGCACGTGTGCCGCGAGATTCGCAGTGTATCGGACACGCCGATCGTGATTCTGACTGCCAAGGAGGACGATCTCGACCACATTCTCGGGCTGGAATCCGGCGCCGATGACTATGTGATCAAACCGATCAAGCCGCCGGTGTTGCTGGCCCGGCTGCGGGCGCTGCAACGGCGCCAGGTGCCGGATAGCAATGTCGTCAGTTTTCTGGAGTTCGGCCAGTTGAGCGTCGACCGCAGTTGTCGGGAAGTGCGGCTGGCGGGCGAGGTCATCGAAATGACCACCATGGAATTCGAGCTGCTGTGGTTGCTGGCCAGCGCGGCCGGCAAGGTGCTGTCGCGTGATGACATCCTCAATCGCATGCGCGGGATCGCCTTCGACGGGCTCAATCGCAGCGTCGACGTTTACATCAGCAAGTTGCGCAACAAACTCAAAGACAACCCCCGTGAGCCGATGTGCATCAAGACCGTGTGGGGCAAGGGTTATCTGTTCAATCCGTTCGCTTGGGAGCTGTAGATGCTGCGGTTATTTCTCGGGCTGTTTCTGGTCATGACAATTGGTCTGGTGCTGGCGTTGCAGACGGTCGAACGTACCTTTGATGCCTTGCTCGATTACCAGATGCAGGACTACAACCGTGAGGCCGTGCGCGGGCAGGCATGGACATTGGGCCAGCAGTTGCGTGACCTCGACGGCCCGGCCCGGGAAAAGCAGCTAGAAACGATCCGCCCGCATTACGGCTTGGGGCTGACGCTGGTCGACACTTCTGAACTCGCCCTGAGTGACGAGGAAAAGGCCGAACTGGCTAAAGGGTTGCTGGTGATCCGCGACAAGTACACCCAGTACATTTCGGCGATTGATGAGGGGCCGCAATTACTCAGTATTCGCTTGCCGGCCGAGCCGAGTCTGATGCCGTTCTACATCGCCGGCGCCTACCTGATGATTGCCGTGATGATCGGCATCGTCCTGTTTTTCTGGGTGCGTCCGCACTGGCGCGATCTGGAGAAACTGCGTCTGGCTGCCGAGCGTTTCGGCGACAACGATCTGTCGGTGCGCATCCAGTTGTCGAAGCGCTCGAACATCCGCGATCTGGCCGAGCACTTCAACCTGATGGCCGCACGCATCGAAGGCCTGATCGCCAACCAGCGTGAGCTGACCAACGCCGTCTCCCACGAACTGCGCACACCGATTGCGCGGCTGTCGTTTGAACTCGACCAGCTCAAACAGCAACCGGACGCCAGTCAGAACCGCGAGCTGATTGCCGACATGTACGCTGACCTCGGCGAACTCGAGGAAATGGTCTCGGAACTGCTGACCTACGCCAGCCTCGAGCGCGGTGCGACGGTAATCAAACGCGAAAACATTCAGGCTGCCAATTGGCTCGACAGTGTGGTTGGCAGCGTGGCGCTGGAGGCCGAAGCGGCGGGAGTGCAATTGCTGATCGGTGATTGCCGGCTCGACACCGTGCGTATCGAGCCGCGATTCATGGCGCGGGCGGTGATCAATCTGCTGCGCAACGCGATTCGTTACGCCGAGCAGCGAGTTGAGGTGACGCTGGTGCGCACCGGCGATTATTACGAAGTGCGGGTCAACGACGATGGGCCGGGCGTACCGGTGCATGGGCGGGAGAAGATCTTCGAACCGTTTTCGCGGCTGGATGCCAGCCGGGATCGGCGTACGGGTGGGTTTGGCTTGGGTTTGGCGTTGGTACGCCGAGTGTCGCAGTCCCATGGCGGGCAGGTTGAAGTGGGCGATTCGGCTTGGGGTGGGGCGTCGTTCTGGATGACCTGGGCGCATCTGGATTGAATGCTGTTGCCTGCGCCGGCCCCTTCGCGAGCAGGCTCGCTCCCACAAATGGAATGCGTTCTTCTGTGGGAGCGAGCCTGCTCGCGAAAGCGTCGGGTCAGTCAGCATGGGTGTGTCTGATCCACCGCTATCGCGAGCAGGCTCGCTCCTACAGGGGGCACGGTTCAGCGGGTCAAGCCGAGACGTTCATGCCACTGGGCGATGGATTCTTCGGGGTAGGCGTCGAACTGTTGGTCTTTGGTTTTGGCCTCGACTTCGACCCAGGGCGCTTTCGAACCGAGCATCAGATGTGTGTGCTCCGGCGGCACCGGCAAAGGCGTGTCGATGGCCGAGGCGAACGGGTGGATCAGCTCCGGCCATTCAGGGCTGAACAGCCACAAACCGCTGCCACACAGTGAACAGAAATGCCGTTCGGCCGTGCTGCGATGGGCGCGCTTGTCGCCTTCGTCTTTCATCTTCGCGTGGTAAACACTGATGTGTTTGCGCCCGCGCACTTTGAGACTGGTCGCGTCGCCGCCGAGGTTGATCGCATAACCGCCGCCGCCCTGGGTCTTGCGGCAGATCGAGCAGTAGCAGCGTTGATAAGGGTAGGGGTGGGCGCTGGTGAGGCTGAATGTGACCTCGCCGCAATGGCAGGAGCCTTCGAGATGCATGGGAGCTCTCCGGTTTCTGAATGTGCGGTTGAGCCTAGAACATTCAGTGCGATGGCGGTCGGTGTGATTCGACGGGCGGGGGCAGCGTCTAGCCCCAGTGTCCCCGCAATCCCATGGGGCGAGACTTCGGAACCCGGCATGCAAGCGCTGTTGAACGAGATTCTTGACGCTGTCCGCCCGCTGATCGGGCAAGGCAAGGTGGCTGACTACATTCCCGCCCTCGGCACTGTGCCGGCCAATCAACTGGGCATCGCCGTGTACGGCAACGACGGCGAGATGTATTGCGCCGGGGACGCCGAGACACCGTTCTCGGTGCAGAGTATTTCCAAGGTGTTCAGCCTGGTGCAGGCGATCGATCATTCCGGCGAAGCGATCTGGGAGCGCCTTGGTCACGAGCCGTCCGGGCAGCCGTTCAACTCGCTGGTGCAGCTGGAATTCGAGCGCGGTCGGCCACGCAACCCATTCATCAATGCCGGCGCGCTGGTGATCTGCGATATCAACCAGTCACGCTTTGCCGCACCGACCCTGTCGATGCGCGATTTCGTCCGGCGCCTGTCCGGCAATCCGCAGATCATGATCGACGGCAAAGTCGCCGATTCTGAATATCAACACCGTGCGCGCAATGCGGCGATGGCGTATCTGATGCAGTCGTTCGGCAATTTTCACAACGATGTCGAAGCGGTGCTGCGCAGCTATTTCAGCCACTGCGCGTTGCGCATGAACTGCATTGATCTGGCGCGGGCGTTCTGCTTTCTGGCCAACGACGGTTTTTGCAAACACAGCGGCGAACAGATCCTCACGCGTCGGCAAACCCAGCAGGTCAACTCGATCATGGCCACCAGCGGGCTGTATGACGAAGCGGGTAACTTCGCTTACCGCGTTGGCTTGCCGGGCAAGAGCGGCGTTGGTGGCGGGATTGTCGCGGTGGTGCCAGGGCAGTTCACGGTGTGCGTGTGGTCGCCGGAATTGAATGCGGCGGGGAACTCGCTGGCGGGGATGGCGGCGCTGGAGATGCTCAGTTCGCGGATTGGCTGGTCAGTATTTTGATCTGAAACCCAATCCCTGTAGGAGTGAGCCTGCTCGCGATAGCTTAGTGTCAGTCAACATGTGTATATCTGATCCACCGTTATCGCGAGCAGGCTCACTCCTACAAGGGGTTTTGTGTTGCCTGGGGAGAGGGTGTTCCTATACATTTTCCGGCCGCTCCCTGCATGGTGAATCCGCTTCATGTCTCTTGCGCTCGAACGTCTAGTCGCTGGCACGCCGATCCCTTTCGCTGGTAACCGCGTCACCGTGGTCAGCCCCGAACTGGCCGCGCGCTTTCAGCCCGGTGATCACCTGCTGGTGGAGCAGGTCAGTGGCGAGCTGCTGTTGATCCCCGTGGCGGATCAGCAAGCGGCGTCGGTAGCGATCGAGCGCGCAGCCGCCGCATTCACTGCGCTGTCGGCTGTATCCGATGAAGCGATCAGCACGTTTTTTGACCTGTTCGCGCAACGTCTGGAAAACCCGGCGTGCTGGGCGCACATCGAAACCGCCAACCTTGCCGACATCGAACGCGCCAAGGCGCGCGGCCGCTCCACCACCCGGCTGCTCGCCGACGAGCGCATGCGCGGCGACATGATTGCCGGCCTGCGTGCCTGGCGAGATGCCGCCGCCACGCGCGGTAAAGTCATCAGCAGTGTCGAGCACGACGGCTGGAAGGTCGAACAAGTGGTCTCGCCGCTGGGCATTGTCGCGTTTGTCTTTGAAGGTCGGCCGAACGTGTTCGCCGATGCGGCCGGTGTCTTGCGCACCGGCAACACCGCTGTGCTGCGTATCGGCAGCGATGCCTTGGGCACCGCGCAAGCCATCGTCACTCACGCACTGAACCCGGCGCTGACTGATGCCGGTCTGCCGGCGGGCGCGGTCTCGTTGGTGGAAAGCGTCAATCACGCGGCTGGTTGGGCGATGTTTGCTGATCGACGTTTGTCGCTGGCGGTGGCGCGCGGCTCGGGTCGTGCGGTCAGTCAGTTGGGCAGCATTGCCCAGCAGGCTGGCACCGCGGTCAGCCTGCATGGCACGGGTGGCGCGTGGTTGATCGCCGATCGTGCTGCCGATGCCACACGTTTTGCCGCCGTGGTGCGCAACTCGCTGGACCGCAAAGTGTGCAACACCCTCAACGTCTGCCTGATCCAGCGTGATCGCGCGGCGGAACTGGTGCCGCTGTTTCTTGATGCGCTGCAACAGGCCGGTACTGCGCGTGGCCAGGGCTGCAAATTGCACATCGTTGAAGGCAGTGAAGGATGCTTGCCGAGTGAGTGGCAGAACGCGACGGTCGAGGTCTATCGCGCCGAGGGTTTTCAGACCGAAGCGTTGGCTGAACCTTTGGCGGAGTCGGCGCTGGGCCGCGAATGGGAATGGGAAGAAACCCCGGAAGTCAGCCTGATGATCGTTGACGATCTGGATCAGGCGATTGCGCTGTTCAACCGCTACAGCCCGCAGTTCACTGTGTCTTTGATCAGTGAGGATGCAGCCGTACAAGAGCGTTTCTACAACGCGGTGAATGCGCCGTTCGTGGGCAATGGCATTACCCGTTGGGTCGACGGCCAGTACGCGCTGAACAAGCCGGAGCTGGGTCTTTCGAACTGGGAGAGCGGGCGCTTGTTTGCGCGCAGTGCGATTCTTTCGGGGGATGGCGTGTTCACTGTGCGCAGCCGCATGACCCAGATCGATCTCACAGTAAAACGCTGATCTGGCGGACAATGATCGTTCCCACGCAGAGCGTGGGAACGATCAGTTGCTCAGGCCGCGTGGGTGGTTTGTGCATGAATCGCGCAAGTCGCCGGTTGCTCGGCCAGTGGCACAAACGTGCGGCGGTCCGAGGACAGCGCATCGATCGAGCCGGTCTCGATGTCATACACCCAGCCGTGCAGGTTCAGCAGGCCTTTCTCCTGCGCCAGACGCACGCTCGGGTGGGTCTGAATGTTCGCCAGTTGCGCGATCACGTTTTCGCGTACCATCGAGCTCAACTTCGCCGCGTCATTGGCATGTGGCCGCGCTTCGTTAACCACTTTCGCCGACTCGGCATGCTGCAGCCAGCCGCTGACCGCAGGTAAGTGATCCATGCATTTGCACTTCGCGATCGCGGTCATCGCGCCGCAGTCCGAATGCCCGCAGATCACAATGTCGGTCACCCCGAGCACCGCCACCGCGTATTCCACCGTCGCCGAAACCCCGCCCGGATGCGGGCTGTAGGACGGCACGATATTGCCGGCGTTGCGGATCACGAACAGTTCGCCGGGTTCTTGTTGGGTCAATAATTCTGGCACTACTCGGCTGTCGGAACAGGTGATGAACAAGGTGCCGGGCTGTTGCGTGGTCGCCAGGTGTTTGAACAGTTCGGTGCGTTGCGGAAACGCTTCGTTCTGGAATTTCAGGAAGCCATCAATCAGGTTTTTCATGGTGTTGTCCTCTCAGTTCGAGCAACCGCTGCCGAATTCGCTGTATTGAAGAGTGTGTTTGCCGCCGTGGCTGTCCAGATACGTCATCTCCACCGGCACTACGCCACACACATCGGTAACCGGGGTAATGCTCAGCACTTGAGCGATGTCCAGTGGCATGCCGTAGCGGTAGGCGACGACCTCGTCAGCGGCAGATGCCTGGGCGCAAACGCCGCCGAGCAGGGCCAGAATCAACAGAATTTTTTGCATGGGGCAGCCTCCAGATGTGTTGGGTGACGGGTAGCCATTCGAGGTGGGTTGGCCCGCACGCTCGGTGCGGGCCTGGGCGGATCAGAACGGACGCAGGGGCAGGAATTTGCCATCGAGGGTGACCACCGCGCGGGAGCCGCCTTCCGGGTCTTCGACTTTCTTGATGTCGAGTTTGAAGTTGATCGCGCTGATGATGCCGTCGCCGAACTGCTCGTGAACCAAGGCTTTGAGGGTGGTGCCGTAGATCTGGATCATCTCGTGGAAGCGGTAGATGGTCGGGTCGGTCGGCACACCGCTGAGGCTGCCACGCAGGGGGATGATCTGCATCGCCGCGACGTCTTCAGCGCTCAGTTCGAGTTTGTCGCCGACCACTTGGGCGGCGTTTTCTGGCAGCGGGTGCTGGCCGAGCAGGGCAGCGGTGACGTACGCCAGGCTGAGGCCGGTGCCGTCGGCCAGATCCTGCCACGACAGATCTTTGCGTGCCTTGGCGTCGAGAACGCGGGTGGTCAGGGCCAGGCTGGTGTCGTTGTAGGCGTGGGACTGTTGCATGGTGTCACTCCTTTCAGGGGTTGGCTTGCTGTGTGGGATTGATCTTCTGCCGATTCATCCATAGCGTCCAAGACCGATATACAATGCTTCGCATAAGTCCTGCCTATAGATGGTATTTCCCATGCTGCTGCGACATTTGCGTTATCTGCTGGCCGTTGCCGATCACGGCGGCTTCACCCGTGCCGCCGAGGCGTTGCATGTGTCGCAGCCGACCCTGTCGCAGCAGATTCGCCAACTGGAAGAAACCCTGGGGGTGAACCTGTTTGATCGCACTTCGCGCACGGTAAAACCGACGGATGCCGGCGCGGCTTACATCGAATGCGCGCGACGGGTGCTGGTCGAGCTGGAGGCGGGCAAGCGCGCGCTGCATGACGTGAAGGATCTGTCTCGCGGCACGTTGCGTCTGGCGATGACGCCGACGTTCATGGCGTATCTGGTCGGGCCATTGGTGCGCGACTTTGCCGCGCGGTATCCGGGGATTCATTTGCAGATCTTCGAGTTGTCGATGGATGACATTGAGGCGGGGTTGGCGGATGACTCTCTGGATATCGCGATTGCGTTTACGCCGGTGCGCAGCGCCGATATCGAGTGTATTCCGGCGTTTACCGAAACCTTGGGGATCATGGTCGGGCGGGAGCATCCGTTGTATGACAGTCGCTCGGTACTGACGCCGGGGGATATTGCTTCGCTGGACTTTGCCTTGTTGGCGCCCGACTTCATCACGCGGTTATCGGTGGACGAGTATTTCCGCCAGCACGGGATTACGCCACAGGTGCGGATCGAGGTGAATTCGGTGAGTACGTTGCTGGAAGTGGTGCGGCATTCGCCGCTGGCGACGATGTTGCCGGAAGCGATTGCGACGGAGGATCGGGCGTTGCGCCGGTTGCGCGTGGAGAGTGATGCGCCGCAGCGTGGAGCGGCGTTGTTGCGGCGGCGCAATAATTATCACAGTGCGGCGGCGGTGGCGTTTGTGGAATTGGTGTTGGGCATGGGAAGCCCCTCACCCTAACCCTCTCCCAGAGGTAGAGGGGACTGACCGAGATGTTTGTGCGATCTACGCCGACCTGAGAAACCTGAGTCGAACTCAGGTTCTTAAAGCACCATAAATCGGCTCCCTCTCCCTCGGGAGAGGGCTGGGGTGAGGGGCTACAATTCCAGTCACGCCAAATCAATGCAAGCGAACAAAAAAGGCCTGCTTCCTTTAAGGAAGCAGGCCTTTCAATTATTTAATGACTAACTCAGCAGAACCGATCAATCACCCGAACTTCATTATTGTTCTGCATCGAACCCCACGCCTGTTTCAGCGTTTGCAGAACATTCCCGATGAAGTCCTTGTCGGCCGCGGCTTTCTTGCCAACATAACCGTGGCCGCGACGGTACATCTTCAGGCGGGCCAGCAGGTTCTGATGGTTGCGGTCGAACTCGTCTTCGTCAGCATGGGTCGCCAGGCAGTCGATATGTACCTGACCCGACTTGCTGATCCACAGAATATGGCTGTCGTGGCTGTCTTTCTGCGCAGCGAACATACGAGCCAGTTCTTCGATAGTTGGTTGATTGTTCAGATTCATGATATTGCCCCTTGACCAGTCTGGTGATCTTTCAAAGTTGATTCGCTAATACAGGTAGCCCATCGGTTAGTTGATCCCTGGCACCGAAACCAGGACGTCAGCGCTCGCCCGTGTGCAGTACGGGGTCGTGCATCTGTTGCATGTAGTCGTGTTGAATAACTGCTACGCAATAGCGTCACAACGAGGAGAAGCAGCGAAAACCGGGAGGCTCCTTGACGACATTTACCGTGTCGACCACAAGCGTCTTGAGAATTTTCGCCAGCGCTTCTCGTCCTTGTACTGGACGTTCAGGCCAGGTCAGCTTCTTCAATCTGCCTTGTGGGCAGCGTGTATCCGGAAAAAACAACTCGGCGGTCAGACGAGTTTGCTCAAGCGTGTTACCGATGTTCCCGATCGGGGAACGTCTTCATCATGCAAAAGCAAAACGATGCCGTCAACGGTTTTGTAGTGATTATTTTTGCTCACTACATATTGTCGGACAAAGCAGTTTTGGAATGAGAAAGAATTCGTTCAGGCAACGGAAAAAGGCGTGCGCAGCGCATAGAAGGTGCATGGATAACCGCCTACTTCGCGCTGCTGCAGGGTGAAGTGGGCGTCGCTCAATAACGGAATCAGCCTGGCCCAGAAGCGCTGGGCCGGCAGGTTGGCGTCGATATGGAAAATCTGCCATTGACCGAGGATCTGGCTCAAGAGGGCAGAGACGACAAACTGCGCGACGCCTTGGCCACGAAAGCGTCGCGCGATGAAAAAGTATCCGATGTTGTGCTCAGCCCCGGCGATATGCGTTTCGTTATCGACGGTCACGAAACCGGCGAGTTCGCCGTCGACGCGAATCAGAAATGGTTGGGTGGCCGGGTGGCGCCAGTAGTCGATTTTCGGCTGGATGGAGAAGAAACCATGCGGAGCGAGCTTTAGCGGCAGCCATTCGCTGAAGTCGTACATGTAGAACTGCATGAGGTTTTCGATGATTTCCAGCTCATCGCGCCGGGCTGGGTGCAGTTCGATATTGGCCATACGCCGGGTTCCTGAAAGTGATGAGCCTTGCAGAAACACTAGCGGGTTTTATTTGGCAGCTGGTTTCGGCGTGCGTTTGGTGGTGCCTGTGGTTTTGCTGCGGGTCGATGATTTGCGTTTCTTCTTCCACGGGGCCGCCGCTTTACCGGCCGGCGGCGGGCCGCTGATGGTCAGGCTGAGGCTGGAGCAGCGCGTCACCTGTTTGCTCATCCATGCAGCTTGTTTGGTGACGAACTCTTCAAGACTCATTTCGCCACTTTGCACCATGTCCAGCGCCTGTTCCCAGATCGCCGTAGTGCCGGGGTCGGCAATCGCGCGTGGCACTGCGTCGATCAGGCTGAACGCCGCCGGCGTGGCAGCGAGGGCTTTGCCGTTTTTCACCAGATAACCACGGTCAATCAAGCCCTGAATGATCGAGGCGCGGGTGGCTTCCGTGCCAATGCCGGTGGTGTCCTTGAGTTTCTGTTTGAGCAGTGGATCCTCGACCAGTTTGGCGACGTTCTTCATCGCCTTGATCAGATCGCCCTCGGTGTAGGGCTTGGGCGGTTGCGTCCACAGATCCTTGAGTTTCACAGAGGCGATGGCGCATTCAATGCCTTGGCTCAGGGCCGGCAAGGTTTGCGGCGCGGGAGCTTCGCGGCCCTTGGCCGGCGCCAGTGCCTCGGGCAGCGCGCGTTTCCAGCCTGGTTCGATGATCTGCTTGCCGACCGCGCGCAACGCTTCACCGGCGCAATCGAAGTCGGCCTGGGTGCGATCGTATTCGTGATTGGGCAGGAACTGCGCCAGATAGCGAGCGCGGATCAGGGTGTAGACCGCACGGTGTTTGCCTGTCAGGCGCTCTAGATTCTTCGCTGCAGCGGTGGGAATGATGCCGTGGTGCGCGCTGACCTTGGCGTCGTTCCACGCTCGGGAGCGGCGCTGGGGGTCGAGATGGCCTTGCAGTGCGTCAAGACTCGAGTCGGCCTGACGCAACGCCGCGAGAATTCCCGGCGCCTCACTGTGCTGGCTTAGCGGCAAGTAGCCGCAATCACTGCGCGGGTAGGTGATGACTTTGTAGGTTTCGTAGAGTGCCTGAGCAATGTCGAGGGTTTCCTGCGCGCCGAGGCCGAGCTTCTTCGAACAGACCTCCTGCAAGGTGCCGAGATCGAAGGGCAGGGGCGCCACTTCGCGCATGCGCTCGGTTTTCAGCTTGGCCACCCGGGCATTGGCAGCGCCGTTGATGGCGGCGGCCGCTTGTTGGGCCAGCGTTTGATTCAGGCAGCGCTCCTGATCATCGCAGGCATCCGGTGGTGCACGCCATTGCGCAGTAAACGGAATGCCGTTGTGCAGCAGATCGACATCGATCGCCCAGAACGGCACCGGCACGAAATCGGCGATGCTGCGGTCGCGATCCACCACCAGCCGCAAGGTCGGTGTCTGCACCCGGCCAACCGGTAACACGCCCTGATAACCCGATTGCCGACCGAGCAGCGTGAACAGTCGGCTCATGTTCATGCCGATCAGCCAGTCCGCCCGCGAGCGGCCCAGCGCCGAGTGATACAGGCTGAAGGTCTCGGCCCCCGGTTTCAATGCGGCCAGAGCCTTGCGGATCGAGGCTTCGTCCAGCGCCGACAGCCACAAGCGGCGGATCGGCCCGCGATAACGACAATGCTCGACCAGTTCCCGGGCAATCATCTCGCCCTCACGGTCGGCGTCGGTGGCGATGATCAGCTCGCTGGCCTCGCCGAGCAGGCGCTTGACCGCTTTGTACTGGCTGGCCGTGCGCGGTTTGACGGTCATTTTCCACTTGTCCGGAATGATCGGCAGATCGGCCAGTACCCAGCGCTTGTAGCGGGCGTCATAGGCATCCGGCGGCGCGGTTTCGAGCAAGTGGCCGATGCACCAGGTCACCGTGACGTCCGTTCCCAGCCAGCAGCCGTCGCCCCGACGCTTGGCGCCGAGCACGGCCGCAATGTCTTTGGCCTGGGAGGGTTTTTCACAGAGGTACAGCCGCATAACCACCATCGTCGATCAAGGTCCGAACAGGTGCACAGAATGGCCGGACTTGGCGTCAGGGGCAACTTTTATCTGTATGGATATACAGATAAAAAACATTGCAGCAGGTGACGGGCAATACAGGGACGCAGGCCCGGCTATCGAGAAATTGATTAGCGCCCGGTTTGCGCCTGTGTCAGGTTTTTCGCCGATTCAAAACACGCGAGTGACAGGACGATCTCGCCAGAAGATCGCCGTGGTCTGTCGACACTGACTACTCAGAAACAAGGAAGTCCATCATGGCTCAAGCCAAATCCAACACCAGCAGCGCCTTCGACGAAATCGATACCTTCAGCCATCTGTATGACCGTGGCGTCGGGCTGGTCAATGGCAAACCCTCATTCACTGCCGATCAGGCTGCGGATGAAATCCTGCGCAAAGGCCTGTCGTGGGGCGACAAGAACGCTGACGGCAAAGTAGACCTCAGTTACACCTTCCTGACCGAGAAACCGACGAACTACAACGTCAAACTGGGCAACTTCAGCGAGTTCAGCGCCCAGCAAAAGGCCCAGGCCGTGCTGGCCATGCAATCCTGGGCTGATGTCGCCAACGTCACCTTCACTGAAGGCAAGGGCGGCGATGGCCACATGACCTTCGGTAACTACGATGTCAGCACCGGTGGTGCGGCATTCGCTTACTTACCGAGCGGTGGCAGCTATGACGGCCAGTCGTGGTACCTGATCAACGATCAATACCAGGTCAACAAAACCCCGGACATCAACAACTACGGGCGCCAGACCCTGACCCACGAGATCGGTCACACCCTTGGCCTGTCGCATCCGGGCGCGTACAACGCCGGTAATGGCAACCCGACCTATAACGACGCAAAGTACGCCGAAGACACCCGTGGCTACAGCCTGATGAGCTACTGGAGCGAAGCCAACACCGAGCAAAACTTCAGCAAGGACGGCAGCGGCGCGTACGCCTCGGCGCCGTTGCTCGACGATATCGTCGCGGTGCAGAAACTGTATGGCGCCAACTACGCGACCCGCGCCGATGACACCACCTACGGCTTCAACTCCAATGCCGAGCGCGATTTCTACAGCGCCACTTCGGCGTCCTCCAAAGTGGTGTTCTCGGTGTGGGATGGCGGCGGTAATGACACGCTGGATTTCTCCGGCTTCAGCCAGAACCAGAAGATCAACCTCAATGAAGGTTCGTTCTCCGACATCGGTGGCCTCGTCGGTAATGTGTCCATCGCTTACGGTGTGACCGTGGAAAATGCCATCGGCGGTTCAGGCAATGACCTGCTGATCGGCAACACCGTTGCCAACGAACTGGTCGGCGGTGCCGGCAATGACATCCTTTACGGTGGTGGCGGTGGCGACACCTTGTGGGGTGGTGCAGGTGCGGACACCTTCGTGTTTGGCGCGGCCAGTGATTCGACCATGACCGCGCCGGACTGGATCATGGATTTCACCAGCGGCCTGGACAAGATCGACCTGTCGGGGATCGCCGGTTTCGCCACGGGCGCGGCGTCGCTGAACTTTGTCAGCGGCTTCACCGGGCATGCGGGCGACGCGATCCTGACCTACTTCGCGCAGACCAATCAGACCAGCCTGATGGTTGACCTGACGGGGCAGGGGGCGGTGGACTTTGCCGTGGGCGTGGTGGGGCAAGCGGTGGCAACTGATATCGTTGCGTGATGCCTGAAGAACGGCCCTCACCCTAACCCTCTCCCAGAGGTAGAGGGGACTGACCGAGTTGTCTGGCGAAATCCATCGACCTGGAAAACCGAGTCGATTATGGATTCAAAGCCAAACGTTCAAGTCGGTGAAGTTCGCCAATATCCCCCAATCGGCTCCCTCTCCCTCGGGGAGAGGGCTGGGGTGAGGGGCTTTTGATGTTGAAGGGCCGTTCGGCTGCAAACCCACCCCAACCAGAACCAATGAGCTATACCTGAACCGGTCTCTTCGCCGTATCCAGGAGAACCCCCATGAAAAGCTCCGGCCCTAGTCCCGTCATTGCCCTCGAACAACTTCCCGGCTGCCTGATAGTGAAATTCCACGGCATCCAGGTCGCCGCGTCCTCCCACGTACTGATCCTCAACGAAGCCAACTACCCGCCGGTCTATTACGTCCCTCGCGAAGACATCGACGAAAAGTACTTCGCCCGCACCGACCACACCAGTTATTGCCCGTACAAGGGCGACGCCAACTACTTCAGCCTGCAAGTGCCGGGGCATGAAGGGGCGAACGCGGTGTGGACTTATGAGAAGCCGAAAATCTCGGTCGGGCCGATCAAGGACTACGTGGCGTTTTATCCGGATCAGGTGAAATTCGAAGTGATCAAGGCTGATGCCTGAGCAAAAAAATCGGCGAGAGTAAAAACCCTCGCCGATTGAATTATCTGGTTGAGTTTCAGTTCTTGTCGAGATCGATATTCTTCGTCTCACGCAAACAGATCATCCCCACCACCAGGCTCACCCCGGTAATCAACACCGGATACCACAGCCCATAAAAGATGTCCCCGGTGTACACCACCAACGCGAACGACACCGTCGGCAGGAATCCGCCAAACCAGCCGTTGCCGATGTGATATGGCAGCGACATCGAGGTGTAGCGAATGCGCGTCGGGAACAGTTCGACCATCAGCGCCGCCAACGGGCCGTAGCACATCGCCGAGATGATGATCAACGCCACGATCAGGGCGACGATCATCGGTTTGTTGATCTGCTGCAGATCGGCCTGTTGCGGGTAGCCGGCCAGCGTGATCGCACCGCGCAGTGCAGCCTCATCGAAGCCGTCGAGTTTGACGTCGCCGACGCTCACTTGCACGGCGCTGCCAGCAGGCGCAGCGGCGCTGGAGTAGGGCAGGCCTTGCTTGACCAGGAAGGTCTTGACCTTGTCGCACGGGCTGTCGAATTTGGCTTTGCCGACCGGGTCGAACTGGAAGGTGCAGGTCGCCGGATCCGCCAGCACGGTGATCGGCGCCTGACGGCTGGCCTGATCGATCGCCGGGTTGGCGTAGTGCGCGAGGGATTTGAAGATCGGGAAGTACAACGCGGTGGCCAGCAGCAAGCCCAGCATCAGCACCGGTTTACGCCCGACCTTGTCCGACAGCCAGCCGAAAAAGATGAAGAACGGCGCGCCGATGACCACGCTGATGATCAGCAAGGTGTTGGCCACCGCCGGGTCCATTTTCAGGAACTGGGTGAGGAAGAACAGCACGTAGAACTGCGCCGCGTAAAAGGTCACCGCTTGCCCGGCGTTGATGCTGAACAGGGCGATCAGCACAACTTTGAGGTTTTCCCATTTGCCGAAGGATTCGCGTATCGGCGCTTTCGAGGTTTTACCTTCCTCTTTCATTTTCAGGTACGCCGGCGACTCGTGCAGGCTCAGGCGAATCCAAGTGGAAATGCCCAGCAGTACGATCGACAGCAGGAAGGGAATACGCCAGCCCCACACCTCAAACTGATCGCCGGTGAAGTAGCGGCAACCGAGCACCACCAGCAGCGACAGCAACAGGCCGAGAGTCGCGGTGGATTGAATCCAACTGGTGTGGAATCCGCGTTTGCCGATTGGCGCATGCTCGGCCACATAGGTCGCCGCGCCGCCGTATTCACCGCCAAGCGCCAGGCCCTGCAGCATGCGCAGCACCACCAGAATGATCGGCGCGGCGATGCCAATGCTGGCGTAGGTCGGCAGCAGACCGACGCAGAACGTCGCCACGCCCATCAGAATGATCGTCGCGAGAAAGGTGTATTTACGCCCGATCATGTCGCCCAACCGACCAAACACCAGCGCCCCGAACGGCCGCACGATAAAGCCTGCGGCGAAAGCCATCAGCGCAAAGATGAACGCCGTGGTGTCGTTGACTCCGGCGAAAAACTGCTTGCTGATCACCGCCGCGAGGGCGCCGTAGAGGAAGAAGTCATACCACTCGAACACCGTTCCCAGTGATGAGGCGAAGATGACTTTGCGTGTATCCGGGCTGGTCTCCGCGCTGCGCACGGCGTCCAGCGGCTGAACGTGTTCTGACATATCGGTATCCCTCACAGTGATTGTTTTTGTTGTTCCACTGGTGTTGCGTGTCCGGGTGATGCCTTGAATTAAACGCGGTCCCTTGTAGGAGTGAGCCTGCTCGCGATAGCGGTGTATCAGCCAACGCAGATGTTGAATGTTATTCAGTCATCGCGAGCAGGCTCACTCCTACAGGGGTTGTGTTCACAGCATTAGGGTTGAGGATGAGTTGTGCCGCTTTCTCGGCAATCATCAGCGTAGGCGAACAGGTGTTGCCCGAGGTGATGCGCGGCATGATCGACGCGTCGGCAATGCGCAAACCGGGCACGCCGTGGACGCGCAGCTGTGCGTCGACCACCGCATCGCCGTCATTGCCCATGCGGCAGGTACCGACTGGATGGAAAATCGTCGTGCCGATCGTCGCCGCTGCTTGCTGCAATTGTTCTTCACTTTGCAGGTTGGCGCCGGGCAGGTACTCCACCGGTTTGAACGCTTGCAGGGCAGGGGCGCTGACGATGCGGCGGGTCAGGCGAATCGCATCTGCCGCGACGCGCAAATCCTCTGGATGACTGAGGTAGTTGGGCTGAATCAACGGCGCTTCCTGCGGATCCGCCGAACGAATGTCGATGCGCCCACGACTCTGCGGACGCAGGTCGCACACAGAAGCGGTGAACGCCGGGAAACTGTGCAACGGCTCGCCAAAACGCTCCAGCGACAGTGGCTGCACGTGGTACTCAAGGTTCGCCGAAGTCTGCTCCGGCCCCGAGCGCGCAAACGCGCCCAACTGACTCGGCGCCATCGACAGCGGCCCGCTACGGTCATACAGATAACGCAGGCCCATGCCCATTTTGCCCCATACGCTGCCGGCGATCTGGTTTAGGGTGCGGGCGTTTTCCAGTTTGTAGATCAGGCGCAATTGCAGGTGATCCTGCAGGTTGCCGCCGACGCCCGGCAGCTCATGAATCACGCCGATACCCAAGCGTTCGAGCAGTGGCCGAGGACCAATCCCGGAGCGTTGCAAAATACTTGGTGAACCGACCGCGCCGGCGCACAAGACAATCTCTTTGCGCGCCTTGAACTGCTTGGCCTGACCTTCGTGACGCGCGCTGACTTTCGAGGCGCGACCGTCCTCCAGCAGAACACGATCCACCTCAACCCCGGTCAGCACCGTCAGATTCGTCCGGTCGCGCACCGGTTTCAAAAACGCCTTCGCCGCGTTCCAGCGCACGCCGGATTTCTGATTGACCTGGAAGTAGCCGCAACCCTCGTTGTCGCCCTGATTGAAGTCATCGATGCTGGCGATGCCGCTCTGCTCAGCCGCACTGCGAAAGGCATCCAGAATCGGCCACGACAGGCGCTGCTGTTCAACCCGCCATTCACCCTTGGCGCCGTGAAACTCAGCCGCGCCGGCAAAGTGGTTTTCGCTCTCTTTGAACAGCGGCAGCACATCATTCCAAGCCCAGCCCGGATTGCCCTCGGCAGCCCAGCCATCGTAATCGTTGGCCTGGCCACGCATGTAGATCATGCCGTTGATGGACGAACAACCGCCCAGCACTTTGCCGCGCGGATAGCTCAGCGCGCGGCCGTTGAGGCCCGGTTGTTCTTCAGTCTTGAAGCACCAGTCGGTGCGCGGGTTACCGATGCAGAACAGGTAACCGACAGGAATGTGAATCCACGCATAGTTGTCGCGCCCGCCGGCTTCGAGCAACAGCACGCGCTGCTGAGGATCTGCCGACAGCCGATTGGCCAGCAAGCACCCGGCAGGGCCGGCGCCGACCACGATGTAGTCGTATTCATCGAGGGAAGTCTGCATTCCCTGACCTCGCTTTTTGTTTTTATTGTCGGACACTCTAGTTGTTAGCTTTCGTTAAAAGAATGTTAGTTTTTGCGCAGCCGCTGTGCGTTTTCAAACAGCCTGCATAGACCATAGCCGACAAGGACACGCAATGTTCGACTGGAACGACCTGCGGTTTTTTCTCGAACTGCAACGCAGCGGCCGCCTGCTCACCGCCGCTCGCCGCCTCAACACCACCCACGCCACCGTCGCCCGCCATATCGAAGCCATCGAAAAAAGCCTCGGCACCGCACTGTTCGTCCAGCACGCCCAAGGCTACGAAATGACCCCGGCGGGGGAGGCTTTGCTCAAACATGCCGAAGCGATGGAAAACGTTGCGCTGTTGGCGCAGGAAGAGATCACCCAATCCACCGCGCCACTGGGCAAGATTCGTGTCGGCGTCACTGAAGGGCTGGGCATCAAGTTTCTCGCCAGTCGCATGATCGGCTTGTTCGAACGCTATCCGGGATTGGAAGTGGAACTGGTCGCCGTGCCGCGCTTTGTCAGCATCCTCAACCGTGAAGCGGAAATCAGCATCCATCTGGAGCGCCCGGCGGCCGACATGCTCGTCACGCGCAAACTCACGGACTATCGACTCGCGTTGTATGCCAGCCAACGCTATCTCGATAAGGCGCCGCCACTGCACAGCCGCGAAGACCTCGGGCGGCATGCGTGGATCGGTTATGTCGATGATTTGCTGTTCAGCCAGGAACTGATGTTTCTCAACAGCTTCTGCCGCAGCCCGCGCGTGGTGTTTCATAGCACCAGTGTCATTGCGCAGCAGGAAGCGGCGCGGTCGGGATTGGGCATTGCGGTGCTGCCTTGCTACATGGCCGAGTCGGATCCCGATCTGGTGCCGTTGCTGCCGGATGAAAGCATCGAGCGCAGTTACTGGATCAGCACGCGGCGCGAGCTGCACAAATCGGTGCGGCTGCGGGTGGTCTGGGATTATGTGGTGGGGTTATGTGAAGCGGAGCAGGGGCTTTTACGCGGTTAACCAGTTAGATCCAAATCCCCCTGTGGGAGCGAGCCTGCTCGCGAAAGCGATGTATCTGATACGCAAATCTCGCCTGACCCACCGCCTTCGCGAGCAGGCTCGCTCCCACAGGGGGTCTGCGCATATCACTCGAGATGTGTGTCATCTCCGGGTTGATTTATATATGGATATCCGTATATTCGAATTTCCGTATGTGTTGAGCCCGTTCCATGATCACCCCCACCGAAGTCTTCAAGAGCCTCGCCGATGAAACCCGCGTCCGCGCCATGCTGCTCATCGCCGATCAAGGTGAACTCTGCGTCTGCGAGCTGATGTGTGCGCTCGACGACAGCCAACCGAAAATCAGCCGCCATCTCGCGCAACTGCGCAGCAATGGTTTGCTGCTTGATCGCCGTCAGGGGCAATGGGTCTATTACCGCCTCAACCCTGATCTTCCTGCGTGGGTACGCGAAATCCTGCAAGTGACGTCCAAAGCCAACGCCGATTGGCTCAAGGACAATGCCGCGCGCCTGCAGAACATGGACGGTCGTCCCGTCCGTGAAACCGCCTGCTGCTGAGGAAGCAAGAAAACCATGCGAATTCTGTTTATGTGCACGGCCAACAGCTGCCGCAGCATCCTGTCCGAAGCCATGTTCAATCATCTGGCGCGCCCCGGATTCGAGGCCGTGAGTTCCGGAAGTTTCCCCAAGGGCCAAGTGTTGCCGCGCAGCCTGTCGACGCTGCAACAGGCCGGCATTGCCATCGATGGTCTGTATAGCAAGGGCAATGACGCGTTCGAAGACAATCCACCAGACATTGTCATCACCGTCTGTGACAAGGCCGCCGGTGAGAGCTGCCCGGTGTACTTCGGCCCCGCGCTCAAAGCCCATTGGGGGCTGGCAGATCCCTCGGATGTGCTCGGTGACGATGCCGCCGTGGACGCGGCATTTGCTGCCACGCTGGCGATCATCGAGCGGCGCTGCGCGACCTTCCTCGGCCTGCCATTTAAAGCACTCAGCCGCGCTGAACTCCAGCGTGAGCTGGATCGTATCGGCTCTCTCTGAGCTGGAGGACACATGTCAGAACACCTGCCCCATCTTGATCATTCGCTGTTCGAAGTAGCGTCCCCTTTGCGCGAACACAAACCGCGCATCCTGCTGCTCTACGGCTCGACCCGCGAACGCTCGTTCAGCCGTTTGCTGGTAGAGGAGGCCGCGCGCCTGCTCGAACATTTCGGCGCTGAAACGCGCATCTTCAACCCGTCCGGTCTGCCACTGCCCGACGACGTTCCGGTCGACCATCCCAAGGTGCAGGAATTGCGTGATCTGGTGCTGTGGTCGGAAGGCCAGGTCTGGTGCTCACCCGAACGTCATGGCGCCATGTCTGCCGTGTTCAAGGCGCAGATCGACTGGGTGCCGCTGGAACTCGGCGCGGTACGCCCGACTCAGGGTAAAACCCTGGCCGTGATGCAAGTCTGCGGCGGTTCGCAGTCGTTCAACGTGGTCAACCAGTTGCGTGTGTTGGGCCGCTGGATGCGCATGTTCACCATCCCCAACCAATCCTCGGTGCCCAAGGCCTACATGGAGTTCGACGACACCGGGCGGATGAACGCGTCGCCGTTTTATGATCGTGTGGTCGATGTGATGGAAGAACTGGTGAAGTTCACCGTGCTGCTGCGCGATCAACAGGCGCATCTGGTCGATCGTTACTCCGAGCGTAAGGAAAGTGCTGAGCAATTGATGGCGCGGGTCAATCAGCGTTCGACCTGAGGCCGTCCCTCGGCGAGGGACGGCAGACACCACTCTGCGGCGGCTCGCGGGTGCTACGTTGCGAAGCGGGTTAGACATCGACAAGGTGGCGCGCAGGCCGCCCTCAGCGCTGTCGGCCAAGGTGATTCGACCGCCCAACTGCGTGGCGATGGTGTTGATGATCTTGGCTGACACACCGCCTTCGCGAGCAAGCTCGCTCCCACAGGTTTTTGTGGTGTTTTCAAGTAACCGACACTTCAGGTTTTGCGCCTGCCTGCCGATGAAATCTGCACGATTTCAACGGATGCCATTCATGAACAAGGTAGTTGCTGTACTGGCGCTTACTGCCCTCGTTGCAGGCTGCAAATCCCACCATCACCCCAATTTTGCGGACGATGAATTCCCCAGCTTTCGTTGTGCGGCGTACTTCAAGCAAGCGTCGATCAGTGAGCAGCAGTTCGACGAAATCCGCTATCTCAGCACCCAGAACGCCAACTGCAAGGTGATCCTCGGTGAGATGTACGAGCAGGGACATGGCGTGCCGAAAAACATCGAGAAGGCCAAAGACATCTATGAGTCGGTGGCCCGACGTGCGCCGAATGTCTACAGCCGACTGGGCGATATGGCGGCAGCCGGTGTCGGCGGGCCGGTCGATCTGGTGGCTGCCCGGGACTTTTATGAGCGCTCTATCGCGGAGCCCGGCAATACCGCAATGGAACTCAAAGTCGCCGAGTTTCTGGAGAACGGCAAAGGCGGCCCGCAAGACCTTCAGGGGGCGCTGAAGCTGTATTTCAAAGCCGACTCATGGGACAACCTTCAACGCCTGCGCAGCAAAGGCGTGGTGATGACGATCGAACAACAACAGCAGTACAACAAGGTTTATCTCAACCGGATGCAGTATGGCGTCAGGGCGAAGATTGACGGTATCGAGAAGGCTCTGGCGCGAGAAAAGCTGTCGACCCCCGAGCGCAAGTCGGTGCAGCTGGAACTAACTTACACCCCCGGCTCGTTGGTGCCAGCGATCGCCTTGCGGCAAAGTTGCGGTAACAGTGCCATCGACCAAAAAGTCATGCAGGGCTTTAGCGATTACCGATACCCCGGCGAACCGATCCTTTCGCCGCAGCAGAAAAACCACACGACTGTCGCCAGCGTCAGGACCGATGGGCTGACCGATAGAGAGCGACTCAGAGCGCTATCGAAAAAATAAGGGGTGCCGTGTGGCCCGAACTGATCGGCGGGCCACTTGCCGGAACAGCGTCTCGCGTCCACTCTATGACCTGCCGACAAGGAGCGTCCGCCGACCCTCCGTCGTGACCACAGGGAGCTTGCAGCATGAGCGAAGACAACAAGGTAAAAGGCCCAGCCTCCTACTTCCCCTCCATTGAAAAGAAGTACGGCCAGCCTATCGATCACTGGCTGAACCTGCTCGCCGGCATCACCGACAAGAAACACATGGAACTGGTGGCGTGGCTCAAGGACGAACACGGCATCGGCCACGGTCATGCCAACGCCTTGGTGGCGCACCATCTGGCGGGTAAAAAGTGAGGACAGGGCAGCGATGAATTTCTCCCACCGGCCAGTGACGGCCGACGACGTCAACACCCTCTGCAGCTTTCCCCAAGGCGAACAAGAGTTGTTCTTCATGTTCCCGAAAGCCAACTTCCCGCTAACGGAAGAGCAGATGCACAGCGCAATCAGCCAACGCTTCGACTCCACGGCTTTTCTGGCCAACGGCGAGTTCGTCGGCTTCGCCAATTTCTACCGTGTTGAGCATGACGGCATCTGCTGTATTGGCAACGTCATCGTCGCGCCATATGCCCGAGGCCAGGGTGTGGCGCGGTACATCGTCGAGACCATGACCGCGCTGGGCTTCGAAAAATACCAGGCCAAGGAAGTGCGACTGTCCTGCTTCAACGAAAACACCGCAGGCCTGCTGCTCTACCCAAAACTTGGCTTCGTGCCTTACTCCATCGAAGAGCGCCCGGCTCCAAATGGTGGACGATCCGCCCTCATCAACATGACACGCCACCGACCATAGCCATCCGCCAATCCCTGTGGGAGCGGGCTTGCCCGCGATGACGCCAGCCCGCCCGCCGCGAACCCCGAGCCCAACACAAAACCTGTGGGAGCGAGCCTGCTCGCGAAGACGCCAGCCCAATCACTCCAAATCCCAAGCCAGACTCAATCCCCTGTAGGAGTGAGCCTGCTCGCGATAACGCCAGCCCAGCCACCACAAGTCTCGCGCCAACCACAAATCCCTGTGGGAGCGAGCTTGCTCGCGAAGACGCCCACCCAGTCACCCCATCAACCACTGACCGAAATAAACAGTAAAAACCACAACTGTTTAAACGAAGCCTCAAGTAGCCACCAAAACCCTACAACGCCTTGCGCCGTTACCTACGACTAAGCCAGAATCCGCCGGCTTGTGCGTCTAGGTCGCGGGTTCTATCGTCTGTCGGTCGCTGAAAAACAGTGATCGGGTTTGGTAGCCCTGAGTTTTCGTAGATTGCATAAGCATCATGATTCGCAGTGTCTGTTCGACACGGCTTTATGGTGGTCATGCACAGGGCGTCTTCGGGCGCGCCGGTTTTCTACGTCCCGGTCTACCAACCTGCGCATGGCCGCCACCCTCGTTTGGTAGCGAGAGTGATGGCTCCTTTTTTTGACGTAGGAGCTTCATCAATGATCAAACCAACACCCAACCCACCCGAAACCGACCCCACATCCCCCTACGAATCCCCCGACTCCAAGCGATTCCACGAAGCCGCCGAACGCGCCCTCGACCACTACCTCAAACCCGCGAGCCAAATCATGGCCAGCACCCAACAACCCGAACGCATGTACCTCGCCAACCCGAAGTACAACAGCGAATCCCTGCTCGCCAACGCCAGCGAAACCCTCGGCTCCGCCAGCGAAATGCTCCTCAACTTTGCCGCCATGCTCGACACCCCCCACCGCAAAACCGCACTGGGCATCGCCCAAGTCGTGATGCTCGGCGAAATCGCCGTCAATCAAGCGCTGGATAACGTCGAAATCGCCAGCTAACCCCCAGCCCGACGAGGGGAAACCCTCGTCGAACCCCGCTGTCACACCCTGGCTGGCACACGGCCACGGCTTGCGCCCCCCAGCCTCGGCTGTCACCCTTCGGGCCGTTCTCAAGGATCAGAACCAGGAATCACGGATGAGTGGCTACGTACCCAACCCCCCGAAAAATTATCGTTACGAAGAAGCCAAACCCGTCGATATTCACGCCCAGCGTTGGGCGGAATATGAGAAACACGGGAAAGAACCTGCGCGCGAACCTGAGAAAATCGGGATCGCGTTGAGGATTGGGGTTTTCTTTGATGGCACTGGCAATAATGCGAACAACACGGCGGCGGGATTGCTGTGTGGGGCGCAGCATCCGATTGCGCCTCAGGATATTCCTGCGAGTTGCCAGCCTTACATGAGCGACCCTGATAGCAGTTACGGCAACGATGTCAGCAATGTGAAAAGGCTGAGCGACTTGTATGACGCCGTACCCGACGCAGTAGGAGAGGGGCCGCTGAAGCGAACCTCCCGCGTCGTCTATATCGAGGGCATTGGCACCCGCTCCGGAGAGGAAGACAGTAAGTTCGGCTCTGGCACCGGACGCGGTGAAACAGGCGTTGCTGGTCGAGTCGAGTCCTCATTTCCAGTCATTCAACAAGCTATCAGCCGAGTCTTGATCGATAACCCAGGCAGTGAAATCGCTTCATTGACGTTCGACACGTTTGGCTTCAGTCGCGGCGCCGCAGCGGCTCGACATTTTGCCAATGAGATCGTCCGCACCAGTCGTGGCCCGCTTGGCACCGTGCTGAGAAACCTGCCCAGAGCCTTCAGCCCTAAATTTAACGAGCAGTATAAAAGTGACATCAACATGGGGTTTATCGGCTTGTTCGATACCGTCCCATCGATTGCTGGTTGGTCAAATCTTGGCAACATCAAAAGTGCTGTAGCGACCGGCGTCAAACTCTATCTTGATCGTCGTTTTTTTACCGATGTCGTCCAGTTGTCTGCCCGTGATGAATGCCGCGCCAACTTCGCACTCAGTCGCGTCAAAGCGGATCACTTGGAGATAACCTTGCCGGGTGTGCATTCGGATATCGGCGGAGGCTATCTGGAAGAGGCGCAGGAGTGTGTGCTTGTAAGTCCCATGCAAACTCTGATCGTGCCTTTGAATACTGATGTCACGACGACCTCGATCTACCGCGATGCCGTCAATGCCAAGGCCCAATGGTTAGCCAAAGGCTGGCCTACGGAAATGCTTGAAATCGTAACGCCCGACGCATTGCTGATGCCGAACAGCCCGCAAGATCGACTCAGTCCCAATGTGAAGCGTGTGTATGCCGCTCTGCAGCTTAAACGCCCGGTGAGTGGCATGTTGTCGAGGATCTACCTGCGAGTGATGCACCGTTTGGCAAAAGAAAAGGGCGCTCGATTCAACGACATTCCAGATACGCCTGATCTGGCCATTCCTGAAGAGCTGCAACCCCTGTGCGATAGGTTTTTGGCGGGGGACTACAGCGTCACACCGCAAGAAGATGAATTGTTGAAATTGAAGTACATTCACACCTCCGCCAATTGGAACCATCCGCTTGGCCGAAAAGATGGTAGCGGGATCAACGCGGTGTACATCAACGCCCCCACGGAAGACTCAATCCGCGTGCAACATCCTCATGTACCTGACTGGACGCTTTGGTAATGAAAGTTCTTGTGACCCTGCTGTGCGCGCTATTCATGACTGCCTGCCAATCTGCTGATCCGCTATCGGTGAAGAACGACCCCAAATCCGAATCTTGGGAGCTTGCGTTCACCGAGCCCTATTACATGAAAGTTTGGGTTGAGGACAGCGCCGTAGAAGACATCAACGGCAAGCTATTCAAGCGCACAGGATCCGGAACAGCCGCAGGCGGGGAGCCTGAAGACGGAAAAGAGTCTGCTCGGGGCTGGCATGCATTAGGTGGTGCTGCGAAAGCAGTGATTGGTGCTGATCTTCCCAAGCGCATTTACGTGCGCTGGCAATCAATTGTCGAGCCACAGACATATCAGGTTTGGGTTGATGTGCCAGAAGAGGCGAGGAACCTGATGGTGCAGTCAGTTAATCAGCGGTGTCCGGAAGCTCCGGAACAGCAGGCTAGCTACAGCGCTTCTATCTATTTGGGTCTGGCTCCTAGAGGCGTTGTGCAGGTTTTTGTCAGAGACTATTGCCACCGTCCAGTCAAGGTGGCTAGAGCTCAGGCGGAGATCGATCCGCTGGGGCCCAGTCAGGGGAAGAATCAAGGGCGCTATGCATATCCCATCAGCGAAAAGTCCAAGCGTTACATTGAAAAGTACGGCATTCCGTACGGGAGCTGGTAACCCGTCTGCCAATGAAGCAAATCATATTAATGTTGAGTGTTTTACTGGTAGCTGGATGCCAAGCTACCGACCCACTTTCAGCCGAGAACGATCCGAGATCCGATTGGTGGGGACTAGCCTTCACTGAACCGGCTTACATGAATGTTTGGGTAGAAGACAGCACAGTTCTGGACATCAAAAACAGGATGTTTTTCAAGGCAGGAGGGAGAACCGCTGCCGGAGGTGAACCCGAAGATGGCACAGAGTCCGCCCGTGGTTGGGGCACTGTCAGTGGCTCTGGTATTCCGGTAACCGGTGCCGATCTTCCCAAACTCATCTTCGTCCGTTGGCAGTCCATATCAGAGCAGAAGACCTACAAGGGTTTCATTGAAATCCCAGAATCAACCAGGCAGTTGATGGTGGACTCAACGCACCAACGTTGCCCGGAAACTCCTGAAAGAGCTGCACGGTATATGGCCTCTCTGTACGTGGGGCTAGCCCCGGGTGGTGTATTACAAGCGTGGGTCAGAGACTCATGCCACCGCCCGGTTCAAGTCGCTCATGCCCAAGGTGAAGTTGAACCACTTGGCCCAGAGCAGGGGAAACATGGAGGGCGCTATGCCTACCCGGTTAGTGAAAAAGCCAAGAGGTATATCGACAAGTTCGGCATTCCGTATGGGAGTTGGTAAGCCATCAGCCAATGAAGCAACTCATTACGATGCTTTGCATCTTGCTAGTCACGGGATGCCAGGTTGGTGATCCACTATCAGCCAAAAGCGATCCGAAATCCGAGTGGTGGGAGTTGGCGTTTACCGAGCCGGACTACATGAAAGTCTGGGTAGAGAACAGTTCTGTTCAAGACATTAATGGCAGGATTTTCTATAAAACCGGCGGCGGCACCGCTGCGGGGGGAGAGCCGGAAGATGGAACGGAGTCCGCCCGAGGGTGGACAGGTAGGGTAGGCGGCAGCGGAAGGAGGGTGGTGGGAGCAGATTTGCCTGTTCGCATCTGGGTCCGTTGGCAATCGACTGTCGAACAGAAAACGTGGCAGGCATGGGTAGAAATCCCAGAGGAAGCCAGGCAGTTGATGGTGGCGTCCGTCAATCAACGTTGCCCGCAGACGCCTGATCAGGAAGCGAGATTTATGGCGTCGGTTTATTTAGGGTTGGCCCCCGGTGGTGTTGTGCAGGTTTGGGTAAGAGACTCTTGCCACCACCCGGTTAAAGTCGCTCGAGCGCAGGCTGAAATTGAGCCACTGGGGCCGAGCCAAGGTAAGAACGAAGGGCGTTACGCTTATCCGGTGAGTGAAAAGGCAAAGCGGTATATCGATAAATATGGCATTCCATACGGAAGTTGGTAGTGGTGACACTTAACTGAATGGATCTTTTGTAATGAACGCAAGGATTGCGCTGCTGGGCGCTCTATTGTTGTCTGGTTGCCAAATCGCAGGCTCAGAAACCGGCGAAAATGACCCTAAATATCCATGGTGGGAGTTAGTGTTCGTTCAGCCGAATTACATGAAGGTCTGGGTAGAGGACAGCTCCGTCCAAGACATCAATAACAGAATTTTCTTTCGCGCTGGCAAGAGCACTGCTGCTAGCGGTGAGCCCGATATCAGCACAGAGTCTGCTCGTGGTTGGGGGACAGTATCGGGGACTGGGATGCCTGTAACGGGCGCTGATCTTCCAAAACAAATCTTTGTCCGCTGGCAATCCATAACAGAGCAAAAAACCTATCAAGGTTTCATCGAAATTCCGGAGGAAGGCAGGCAACTGATGGTGAAGTCAACACACCAGCGTTGCCCGGAAACACCGGAGAAAACCGCGCGGTTTATGGCGTCGCTGTACGTGGGGCTCGCTCCGGGCGGCGTACTCCAAGCATGGGTTAGAGATTCATGTCGAAATCCGGTTGAAGTCGCCCGAGGTCAAGGTGAATTAGAAGTTTTGGGGCCGGAACAAGGGAAGCACGGTGGTCGTTATGCCTATCCGGTAAGTGAGAAGGCTAAGCGATATGTGGAAAAATACGGCATTCCGTATGGAAGTTGGTAGGAAGCAGGCAGAAGATATTTCTCCTACCTATTTTCCAGTACCGTGGTTTTGAGTAACTATATTTGACAGTTGCCGCGTCAATGCTGGGTTCAACCGAGGTCCGCTTTCGGCCAATAGGAGACGGTCGCTAGTTTTCATGACCACCTATTTTGTAGCGGCGAGGTGCTTAGATTTTCTCTGAGGGCGCGGCCTATCGTTTCACTCATATTGATGATGATAGGCCTGGTCAGCTCTTTTGTTAGGCCAGTGCAAACCAGTAGCGACTTCGGTACCTATCTCTGCGACGATCGCCACTGCTGCATTGGTCGCATACTTGTCTCGTTAGTTGATTTGAACATCACGCCTACTGCACGGTGCTAAAGCCTCGAAATACTTCTCCTACACTCATTGAGTATATGGATTTCTGAGCCGGCCAAAAGGCCAAAATAGTTCGTTTCAATCCCGCCGATGATTACCAACAAAGGGACACGGTGTATTTTCGAAAGTCTTTTCCAATCACGTGTGTCAATGGTTGATGGCGTTGGATGATTTTCAGGGTGAGTGTGCCACTCGCCGATATAGTTCTCTTCTCCGTTTGTTACTCTAAATCTTTCCTCTGCAATCTCCTGATGACCGCCGGGCTGCCGATTGAATCGGCAGCGACTTCGGCTGTCTTTCGGTTGAGGAGCGGTCGCGAAGGTGATCTCAAAATGCTCCCCCCTGCGTTTCCCCATAAGGATGCCTCCCGCCTCACAACCATCGGGAGTAGACTGCCGATAACTTGATATCAGAGACAAGACTTCTTCGTTCACTAATACTAAGCGCTTAGAGTTTGGTTCGATTAGTGATTTATGGCGCATGCGGGGCACTTGAGGTTAGGTGTAGGTGAGATGGGCTTGACAGTTTTTCCACCTTCGTAATCCAGCGTGATGCTCCGAAAGCGAGGATTTGGCTTACCTTTGGCCCATCCAACCGCTAAGTCGGTAGCTAACGCTGCAGCGTGCATAGCCGCCGTTGCCGAAAACGGTACAAGCCAGTCCCCACAGCTTCCGGCAGAGTTCTTAAGCGTCATTTCGTATCCCTTTCGCATTACAGAAGACGAGCCCCCTGGAACGCTATAGTCCAAGCAGTTCAGACATGCATCCTTGCCGTTTGAAAAAAGATAGGCTTGAGCCCCGCAGCCTGCTCCTGCCACCCATGCGAAGACTATAGGTGCATCGAATTTTTCTTTCAGCTTAAGCTCGTTCAAGTAGAGCGAAAGCGCTTGGTTTCCCGTAGCGTCAACCACTAAATCTATACCCACCATCCCTGTTGCAACCACTTCCTGATCCGTTACTTCTGTCACTTCTATTCTTGGATAGCAGTCAAATAGCTGCTGTCTGATAGAACTGGTTTTCTTGTGTTCTAGATCGCCAAAGCCTAAAACGTGACGGCCGATGTTTCCCACTGACAATGTATCCGGATCAGATAGCATCAGTTTTCCGCCTACAAATCCAGCGCCACTCTTTGCGAGGAGATCGGCCAAGTGACCACCGATCGCACCACATCCGATCAAGAGAACATTCTTGCCTGCAAGCCCGGCTTTTGAGTCGGGCATGTTGCGTGTAAGCCAAGATCCTGGATCGGCAGGCATTGGTTCAAGTCTGGTGATTGCGGCTCTGTCAGCCCGAGACTTGATTACTTTCACTCCAGATTGATCAATCTTTTCTGAGGATCTAAAAACCGAACGCATGAAGTCAGCTGCATTTCGGCACGGCAGCATCTTTCTGACATATTCAATGTCGATTAGAACGCAACAGCTCGTGTTTGGAGCTCGGATTAGAAGAAGAAGCTTGTCTAATTTGTGCTCAAAGGCGTCTTTGACGGAATCATAAAGGCCCTTGACTGCAGAGTTTCTGTCACTGAGCAGCCACGTCTTGAGATCGGTAAGTGTTTTAGGAGGCCACGTGGAGGCCATGGCGCCAAGAGGTTTGTCTGAGTCCACAACCCTCATCTTCAAAGACGGGCTTAGAACCTCGAATCCCCAACGAGAATACAAGACCTGAAGTTTGGAAGCGTCTCGACCAAGTAAATACAGGCAGTCGCTTTCAGGGCTTTTGGGGCGCTTCAACAGAGCAACATCCGTGAGGAGGCCAGGCTTTGTTTCCTCCGGAATATCGATTAGGAGAGGTAGTCCGCCCCAGTAAACCGGAAACTCGTCCTGGAAGTCTGTGAGGGCGCCACCATTGGCGAGCCTTTCCAATAGCTGCTCGGCAACTTCCAGGCAACCTAACACAGCTCCCCCGAGGTTGTGTCGAGGGAGGTGAGCTTGGTCGTCGCGCAGATAGCACAGATAGCCATTGTGATTTATATGAGCGCAGACCGAGGGTATTTCTGTAGGGCGTTCAAGCAGTTGGATAGCAGGCAGTCGCTTGAAGCTTTTGTCGAAGATATCTAGGTTAATTGGTATCTGCCTTCCTTTAAAGGAGATGGTCCCAGTATACCGAAGGCTTAGGGGGCTTCTAACTTGCTTGAAGCCCGTTTCCGTCAGAGCCTTGTGAACAGAGCTTAAATCTGTCATTTAGCCCGCCGTCGCTTTTCCAAGCGGGGGAACCGCAGCGGTCTTCTGGGCAGGCTGGCTCTGAACTGTCGATTGAGTCACTCGATCGGGATCATTCGGAACACGCTTGCCCAAAAGTTCGATCAGAATCTCGCAAGCTTGGGATGGAACTCCACAGGTATCGATCGCATATTCAAGCTGGTCGGCAAAATGTTCGATTCTGGCGATGACGTCTTCTCGAATGCCCTTGTTGTCTAGCCGTTTCGCCAAATCTTCCTGCTCGTCCAGAGGCTTATCTCTGGTGGCTGGGTTGGTGACTTTCCCTCGAAGGATGTCTGGCAACCTCTGGAGAACCTTCAGCAGTGCAAGGTCATCGCGCTTTTCGATTGCCATATCGAAAGCAGCGTCTGCGGCAACCATCAGCAGGATCGACTTCGGATCATCTTTTTCCCATTTCTGGAAGTCGCGCCAAGCCTTCAAATAGCGCATGACGCGGCGAAGCTGTTCGCCCTTTAGCTCAACCTGCTCAATCACCCAGTCGCGTACCGGACGAGGATCTGAGTCCTGCCAGCCGCGATTTTTGGTGGCCATTAGTACGCCTTCAGTCGGCATTAGGTGCCACTCTTGCTCGTCAGCAAGCTCTTGAGATTCAGCGCTATCGAAGGCCAAGTGCTCCAGCCCAACGCGATACATTTCCATACTCGCTTTTACAAGCGTCGCGAACTCGATATCGGAAATGCTGTAGACGGGTACATCGATGTGCTTATCGCTATCGATGATCAGGCGGGTGCAATTGTCATTGCTCGTGTCAATTGTCCACCCTTTATCATCCGCAAGCTCCGAGAGAACTTCCTCGACGGCCTCGAAGAGTAGGGCGCTCATCTGTGCCGGTGGTTGGCTTTCGATGTAGCTAAACGGCAGGTAGGCGCCGTCATCTAGGTCAGCCTGCTGAGGAGAGCGACAAGGGGCATTGAGCGTCTTGTAAGCCCACGACCCTTGGGTGAAGAATCTGGGGTCAGGCACTTCAATATGACCCTGACCAGCGTCTTCGGCCTTCTTCTGGATCCGTTTTGGTAGGCGAGCTTTTAGGCGCTGACGGATGTCAGTACGTGCACTGAGCATCAGCTTCCGTTCTTCAGGGGCTAGAGTTAGGTTATCGAGGAAGGCCACCCGGCCTTCGACCCGCGTATCAAACAGGCTATGCAGATTGAGGCTCGGCATTAGTGGCGGTCTCCTAAGAAAGGGTGCAATGTGCCATTATGATATAGGCGCGAAATTAACAGGTTCAATGGCTCGCGAGGAATAAAATGTACGCTGTCTTCGGGCTGAGAAAGGTTCTCACCTTCATTACCGGATTGGTTGTTTTGGTGATCATCGGGCTGATGTTCAAAGAATCCCCTACCGATCTTCTAGAATTTGGCAAGACGGCCTGGAAGGTCGCCTCGGGCGTTGTAACGGCCTTCCTCCTTATAGGAAGCGTACCGTTCTGCTATCGGTGGGCTTGGAAATGCTATGAGTTTGTCTTCAGCGGTGCATATCCAGACCTGTCTGGCGTATGGATAGGCACTGTTGAGTCGAATTATTCAGTTCATCGGGCTATTCAATCGGCAGCATCCTCCTCAACTGATACATTGAGTCCGTTTGATCCGAAACAAATAGATGCGATACCACTTGAAGCTTTCGAAGCAAAGCTGACTATTAAAGCCAGCCTGCTAAAAATTAACATCCTTATGGAAGTCCAAGGTCTGACTGATAAGTCCGACTCGTATAGTATTTCTGCTGCACCGATCGTTGCACAAAATGACGAGCCGCATCGGCTTGTATACATATATAAGTCAAAGCACTTTAAGAAAGCTGCCGATGACGAGTCGAATCATACCGGCGCCGCGGACGTCCAGGTGAGACGCAATTCAGAGGGGGAAATGGAGATGACTGGCTATTACTGGACTGCGCGAAATTGGCGACGTGCAGGAAACACTGCTGGGATTTTGAGTTTCGTTAGAGCAGACTAAATTTTCGGGGCAAATGGGTAACCTCTCGCTGCACATGGGGTCCGCCCTCGTTCTCCGAATACTTGGCCATCCGATGGAGTAAATATGCCGCGCGGTTACGCTCAGCAGGCCTGGTTCAGTAAAGAGATGAGCTTTTGTATTGGCCAACAAGTTGAAACGGATCATGATAATCATCGCTTTCCATCGTTTAATGAAAGCGCTATCGGCCTAAAACCGCGCTGTAATAGCATTTCCAGATGATCTGGCAGCTTGGTGGAGCGGTTTAGTTCATCAGCCATAGAGTAAAGGGCCCTTGTTCAGGCTATTAAGCGGATAGCCCTCAGCCTTGAGGATTGCAATGGGGTCTAGCTTTAAGATATATGGCATTCCAGCTTTACCTCGACCGCCTCGAGATAGCATTATGGCTTCATCGGCCTCACCAAATGCAGGCTCAGCTAGTGGAATATTACACAGTGGAAACCAGCGCGGCATCGCAAGATCGAGACTTTCCAGTAATTTTGTTGGAACAGATCAAAAGGCTGAGATCAGAAGGGTTCTCTGGAGTCGGACTTGTCTTCTATTCCGATCTTGAAGAGTTGCCGAGAGTGCCCCTGGGACATCGGAACGCGATGAAACCAGATCTACCAATCTTCGGAGTTGAGGCAATTTCCCGCATATTAGCTGAGGTTTCAGACCAAGCTTCACCTTGGCACGACGGATTCCATATGATCGACATACAGTCGCAATCACTCACACATATTTCCCAGTTTCTAGCGCCTTCGTTGGAGTGTTTGGCGCAGCCTTCAGAGGATCTACCTAGCGGTGCAAGGCAGATGACAGCGCTACTAACTTCCATCATTCCGGGAATTATATATGTAGGGGTGCTCGGTATGGGGGATGAAATCGTTGTGTACAAAAATGGAAGAGTCTTGTCGCGAGCAACTGAGAAAGATGAATAATTTAAGCCTCACCGAAATCGAACTGCAGCGACTATTGAAGGTATACGTCAGCCTGGTTTTAGCTGTCGCGATCTCTCTCTACCTCGTTCACGTGTTGTTAGGATACGAACCGCTTACAGCGGGGTGGCGTGCCATTTCATACGCATTAACTTGCGTTACATTTCTATTTGGTGTTTTTTTTAAACTGGCGTGGAGATCCCCCCGGATTGCGCGGTGGATGCGAAGACCAATGGTGCATGGAGTATGGCGTGGCACACTTAGCTCTGACTTTCATCAGGCGGATAGAACGCCTTTGCAGATACCTATCATTTTCGTAATACGACAAACATACTTGACTATCTCGATAGAGTCTTTCACAAAGTCTCAAGAAGGTGAGTCAAAACTCGAAGCATTGATTCAAAACGGTAGAACTGAGGCTACCCGGCTTTGCTATGTTTTCGAACTTAAGAGGTTGTACCAAGGCGAAAACAAGCTTGCTACTGGAGCCGGTGACCTCCGCCTAATCAATAACTCCAAGCAACTTAGAGGTCATTACTGGACCAACTCACCGACTTTTGGCGAACTGCAGTTGGAGCTAATTTCCCGTGAATGCGACGGGGTGGATTGTTACGAGATGGCTGAACGGAAATGGCCCTCTGCTAACACCCAAAGCAGCTAGGTATTATAAATAGCGTTGCTAGCGGGGCGACTTCCTTGAATCGCCTCAGATTCCATTGACACATCGATAGATTACTCTTTGCCGGTATCGGCCGCTTGTGAACATCCGCTATGGCCGAAAGCCGCCCCATGCGCAATTTCCTCTCACTCCGAATATTGCCAGATCAACGAATCCACACACAGCCTCATCCAGCAACAATGTCAAACGCAGCGCTACCCAATACCTCCCCATTAACCATCACCCGCACTCTATGCAGCCCCTCAAAATGCTTCCGCGTCGTAAAATCCTTAATCACCTGCCGCCTCCCCACAACCACACTCCCAAACCCCACCAAAACCACCGTCTTCAACTTAAAAACCTTCCCCGAAACCCCACCATTCGCCTTCACATAGTCAATCGCATAATCAATCACCAACCGCTGCTCATGCGCCACCGTCGACTTCACCACAAACGACAACGTAATCGCTTCCCCCAACCTAACCACCGCCGGCTCAACCCGCACATCCAACAACTCAACCTTAGCCTTCGCCCCGGCACCAATCACCGTCAGCGCCCGCAAATCCCCCTGCTTGATCAAACTCCTCAAAGCATGCTTGGCAATCCACGCCGTGTTCTTGTTCTCCAACGACCAACCTTCAATCGTGTCCAACACCCACTCCGGATGCACCTTCGTCACGTCATTCAAATGATTCGCCACGGACTTGCGCACGTACAAACTCTCATCCGCTTTCAAACGATCGAGTATCCCGGCCGCTAAGTGCGGATCCGCCTGCACCGCTTCCAACCGAAACGACCAAGGCAGGCGAGGGCGGCTGCCTTCGCTGGCGAGTCGTCGGACGTGGTGGTTTTCGTCTCGGGTCCAGTCATGCATCAGCTCTAACGACCGTTCCAGGTCGCTGCGCAGAAAGTGGCGGATGGCGAATTCGGAGGAGCCGAAGGTGGTGAAGTACTTCAGGGCGTCCATGGAGGTGTCGAACGCATGTCCGCCGTAGCTCGCGACGTAGTGCGGCAGGCACATGCTGACGAATCCGCTGTTCAGCCGTGGTGCGAGTTCGAAAAGCACTTCTAGGGAATCTTGGTAATCCAGCGGCAACACGGCGTGCAGGCTTTCGCTGACACGCGCCATGCGTTGCATCACTGATAATTCAGCGAGTCCATCCTGGGCGTGTTTGAGAAACGCCTTGGCCTTGAACGCCGGGTACACGGCGCTCATTTCGCTGGCGATGTGCTGCAAGCGCTCGGCGTTGAAGATTTCCTTTAACGCCGGGGCGGCGGTGTCGGTGGTGCTCATGGTCAGGTCATCGGGGTGCTGACGAACGCTTCGAGGGTTTCGGCGTAGGCGGTGTATTGGGCGATGTGGGGGTAGCGGCGGGTGTCGATCTGGTCGGGGACGACGAGGTCGGTGAAGCTCCAGGCGACGGCGAGGCTGATGCCGGCCTGGGTGAGGGTGCCGTCGGTGGGCAGGCCGGTTTTTTCCAGTTCGTGTTCGAGGGCGGTGAAGGCGGCGGCGAGTTGGCCTTCGACGCGTTCGACCCACGGCTGGTATTGAATGTCGGCCGGGCGCAGGTTGCGTTCGTAATAGAGCTGCACGGCTTTTTCGCAGGCGGCGAGGCTGAGGCCGATCAGGCGCAGGGCGTGGGCGCGTTGTTTCAGGTCGGTTGGCAGCAGGCTTTTGCCGGAGCTGGCTTCGAGGTAGTCGAGGATGAGGGTCGAGTCCATCAGGACCACGCCGTCGTCGAGGATCAGTGTGGGGGCTTTGACCACCGGGTTGATCTGCTGGAATTGCTCGAAGTGGCGGAACACCGAGACCGACTCGTGTTCGAGGTCGATCCCCAAGCGTTTGGCGGAGATCGCCACGCGACGCACGTAAGGGGAGTCCAGCATGCCGATCAGTTTCATGACGCGTTCCTTCAAGTCAAACCGGTGGGAAGGCATAACCTAGCCGACGTTGAGGCAATTGTCAGTCGTCGAAGCCGGGTTGTTCGTGAATCTCATCAACATTCAGTTCCAGCCGATAGGCCACCGCTACAAACAACGCTTGGCACAAACACAGCGTCGCACTCAGCGAACGAAAGGCGAGGGCGCTGCCTTCGTTGACCAGCAATACGCTGTTGGCGAGTTTCGCCAGCGGCGAGAGGTGGCTGTCGGTGAGGATCAGGGTGTTGGCCTGTTGCTGGCGAGCGAAGCGCAGGCAGTGTTGGGTTTCCTTGGCGTAGGGCACGAAGCTGATGGCGATGACCAGATCCTTGGCGCGCACGCTGCGCATTTGCTCGCGATAGCTGCCGCCTAGCCCGGACACCAGATGAATTTTTTTCTGGGTGTGTTGCAAGTTGTAAACAAGGTAGTCGGCGACGGCGAAGGAGCGGCGCACGCCGACGACATAAATGTTGTCGGCGTTGACGATCAGGTCGACGGCTTTTTCGAATGCGGTGTCGTCGAGTTCGCGGCCCAGGCGTTCGATGCCGGAGCGGGTGGCGTCGATGCATTCGCGGGCGAGGTCACCGGCGCTGGCTTGCTGCGACTGGTCGGCGATCATGCTGCGGATGCGTTGCTGGTAGTTTTGCACCGGCGAGGCTTTGTGCGTGTAGGCGCTGCGGAACAAGGCCTGCATTTCGCTGAAGCCGCTAAAACCGAAGCGTTGCGAGAAGCGCACGATGGCGGACGGGTGGACTTCGCACTCGCGAGCGATGTCGCTGATGCGGTCGACCATGATCCGGTCGCTCTGTTGGCTGATGTAGCTGGCGATGCGTTTGAGCTGGCGCGGCAGGGCGTCGTATTCGTCGGTGATCAGTTGCAGCAGGCGCTCGGCATTGATCGGGGGGCTGGCGAGTGAAACCTCGTCGGTGGCCGGCAGATCGGGGCGGGGCATAGGTCATCCTTCAGGCTGTTTGATCTCACGGTGGGCCTGATAGTAGGGGGGCTTTTGCGGTTCTGCTTTGCTGAAACGATGCAGTGCGTGGTAAAAAATTGCGTCTGAACGCTGCGCGGTTAGCCGTTTGTCTTCTATATACAGCCGCTCGACTGAATTTCTTGCTATAAACGCACTCCGATTGCCCGTGTGAACGCTGTGTCAGAGCAGTTTCCGGACGTTGTCGGACAAATTCCCTGTATTTACAGTTGCTGAGGCCTCATTCGGGCCTTAGACTGCCGCCCCTCGTAAATTGAGTGCCGGGTGGCATTTGCAATAAACGATGCCTTTTCGCCGACCGCACGCGGTTCGCCGAAACGCTCCCTAATTCGCCTTAATGCACGTTTTTTTATAGAGATATCAATGACAAAGGACAAGTTGCTGGCCATGCCGGCAGATGACTACATGAATGCCGAGCAGCACGCTTTCTTCACTGAGCTGTTGCAGAACATGAAAGTCGAAACCCACGAGCGCATTGAGCAAAACCGTATCGCCATCGAAAGCCTGGACACCCCGGCTGACCCGGCGGACGCGGCTTCGGTTGAAGAAGAGCGCACTTGGCTGGTGAACGCGATCGATCGCGACCAGCGCATGCTGCCACAACTGGAACAAGCCCTTGAGCGCATCAAGGAAGACAGTTTTGGCTGGTGCGATGACAGCGGCGAGGCCATTGGCCTGAAACGCCTGCTGATCAGCCCGACCACCAAGTACTGCATCGAAGCTCAAGAGCGTCACGAGCAGATCGACAAGCACCAGCGTCAGGCCTGATTCTGTGAGGTGACCCTTTCGATAGGGGCGCCTTGAAAAGATCGCAGCCTTCGGCAGCTCCTACACAGGCGTTGCTGAAGGCTGCGATCTTTGTTTTTGCTCGTCCGCAATATTTCCCCGCGATTCCATTGACCTGCCACAGACCCCACGACTAACGGACCATGGATAATGGCGTTGTAGTGGCGTTTAATGCAGTCACAACAATGAGAACAAGCGTGGGGTGTTGATATGACGAGAGATGGATCTCTGGTTGGGGCTTTGCCTGCACCAGTGCCTTTGCCGAAAAACCGCTGGATCGCACCGACCCTGCAAAGCATCGCCCTGATGCTGTTGTTGGCCGGCATGACGCTGGGTGAATGGTCGCTGTACATTGGCATGCCGTTGGCGGTGCTGATTGTCTGGCTGCCGCGCCTGCGCTCCCGCGCTATCCCCGATGTTCAGCCTGCCGACACTGGCAGCGCAATGTCCGACCTGACCCGCGACCTTTCCTACACCACCAGTCATAACGCGTTGTCGGCAGCCGGCGTGGCGTTTTCGGTCAAGGAACTGGCGAGCAAACTCGAATCGCAACTCGATGCGGCGGCGCGGATTGTCAGCAATGCCGAGGTGATGATCGCGACCGAACACGCGACTTCGCAGCTCAGCCGTGCAGCGCTCGAGGCAGCGAGTCAGGCGCATCACAGCGGCGCGGCGGGGCGCACGGAGCTGGTGGATTCGATCTCGCGCATGCATCAGCTCAGTCAACGCGCCAATGCCAGCCGTGAATTGATCGAAGCCTTGAGTCTGCGCAGCGATGATATTCAGCGCGTGACCCTGGTAATTCAGTCGATTGCCAGCCAGACCAATCTGCTCGCATTGAACGCGGCGATCGAAGCGGCGCGGGCCGGTGAGCATGGTCGTGGTTTCGCGGTGGTGGCGGACGAAGTTCGCGGGTTGGCGGCACGCACAGCTTCGGCAACCGGTGAAGTGGGCGAGATGGTCGCGGACATTCAACAGCGCACGGCGCAGGTGGTTGAGCAGATTCGTGAGCTGTCCAGCGATCTGCAGACCGGTGTCGAGCAGGTCGAGCACACCGGTCAGCATCTGGAGAACATTGCACGATTGGCTGCCGGTGTGGAAAGTCAGGTCGGTGAAATTGCCCAGGGCGCGGAAACCAATCGCGAACAACTCGACAGTCTTTTTAAAGCCATTGAACAGATGCGCAGCGATCTGGCGATCAGCGATCAACAGACGCGCCGCCTCGCCGAAGCGGCGGTGCAGATGGAAGGGCAGGCGGAAACCATCAGCGAACGCTTGGCTGAAGTCGGTCTGGATGACTATCACCAGCGCATCTACGATCTGGCCCGCGAAGGGGCGAGCCAGATTGCCGCGCGTTTCGAGGCGGATGTCGAGCAGGGCCGGATCAGCCTCGAAGACCTGTTCGACCGCCAGTATCAGCCGATCCCGAATACGCAGCCGGCGAAATTCCAAACCCGTTTCGACCGTTACACCGATCAGGTGCTGCCGGCGATTCAGGAACCCTTGTTGCCGCGTCACGAGGGGCTGGTGTTCGCCATTGCCTGCACGCAGCAGGGTTATGTGCCGACGCACAATCAGTTGTTCAGCCAGCCGTTGACCGGCGATGCACAGGTCGACGCGGTGAACAATCGCACCAAACGCAAGTTTGCCGACCGCACGGGTATTCGCTGCGGCAGCCATCAGCAACCGGTGTTGTTGCAGACCTACACCCGCGACACCGGTGAGCTGATGCATGACCTGTCGGTGCCGATCATGATCAAGGGCCGGCACTGGGGTGGATTGCGTCTGGGCTATAAACCGGAAAAACCGCGCTGAGGGATTGTTACTGCCGGTGCAATGAATCTGTGCATGGAGCTTGCTGTTTCCGCTCGAAAGAAACCATTAATCTGACCGCTTAGTTAGGTTGCTAATGATTTCGGGAGAGCTGCATGCAGTGCAGAGTTGATGTTGCCGTGATGATCGGCAGTGGCGTGCCGGCCGGTTTGCGCGCAATGGGCCGCAGCGTCTGCTGGGTGGTGTTGCTCAATGGCGAGCGTCGCGGTACCGCGTTTGCCAGTCGCGACGAGGCGGAGGAGTGCAAGGCTGCGTGGCTCGCGCAATTGCACGCTGAGCCGGGTGACAGCCTTCACTGACTCCTGATTACTTGCCGTCGTGCAGGCGCACATTCAGTTCATCAACCACGATCGCCTCTTCACCGTCGGCCCTTAACCATTCCTTGAGTAATTGCGCCTGTTGCGGCGTCCAGAAATCGGCGTCGATCAGTTTGGTCTCAGAGGTCAACTGATGCTTTTCGATGAAATCGTCGATTGCTGTGCCATCTGAAGGCAACCCCAGTTGATCGAACAGGGTTTTTAGATCGTATGCTGGCAGTTCCATCGTGTACTCCTTCGGTGGGCGCCGGTACGGCGCGGTCGATCACTCTCTTTATCTGAGGCAGCCATTCGCCAGGAGTTCGATCTTCGATTCAAGTGAGCGGGCGAGGGCGCAGGCTTCGTTGTGATCTTCACGGAAACCTCTTACACGCCCGGTCGAGGTTTCCTTGATGTGGAAGAAGGCGTTGCCGGCCGGTACGACTTGAAAGCGTGGCCAATGCTCGTTGATGGCGCTGAGATGCAGGATCAGCGGCGATTCGATACGGGCGTCTGTGGTCATGGCAAAGTGAGTCCGAGTGCACATATGAAGTCCTTTTCATCAGTTGGCCGATATTTACAGGCCGTTTCGGGTAGTCGGAATGAGCATCGCTGCTCTAGAATCGCCAGTACCTGTTGACGACAGGGCTTATCTAAAGCAATTTTTCGCCAGCGATATGTCGGAAAAGTGCTTTTTTTCGTGAGAATTTTCCCTAAAGTTCGTAGTCAGACTGCTCTTGCCAACGGTGAGGATTTTTCCTTCAAGCTTTGGCGAAATCTGGATGAGTTTCGCGAGTGACAATCCAGTAGTCTTAGGGGCCTCGCGCTGAATCAGCACTCTGCTCGATTCGGGTATTTATTTGAGTCATTTGGTAGTTGCATTGGCCTGGCTTTTTTTTGCCGTGCGCGTTTTCCGTGTGCGGTTTTTTCAGATGTGGGGATGTTTCTTTGGCAGTCAGTAATCTCGATATGCATGCTTTGTTCGTGTTGGGTGATTTGCGTGCAAAGCTGGTCAAGTTGTTCCAGTCGCGTTTTGTTTACATCACCGAGCAGAACGCCGAAGGCATTTACGTGGCCGAGATCGACACCGAAAGCGCCTTGGTGGTCGATGACAAACCAGGGCTCAAGCTCAAGGTCGGCGATCATTTCAGTGCATCGGTCTTGCCCAGCCGTGAAGGCGGCAAGATGGATATCCGCTTTCGCGAAATCAAACTCACGGTCTATGGACTGGGCGATTACGCCTTCGTCGAAACTGCTGACGGGCACGCGATCCTGTTCAAGGAAGGCCACAGCGTGGTGACCGTGTTCGCCGCTCATCAGCAATTGCAGGAAGGCCTGACCAAAACCCTGAAAGCCGTGACCGCCAAAGCCGCCAAATGGCGCAAGGGCGAGCTGGTGACGTTCAAGGCCAGCGAGTGAGTCGCTCAGATTTCCATTCGCAGAACCTCGACACTGCACGCGAGGAAGCCCTGCGTTTGTTCGCCGCCAAGGCCGAATTGCAGGGCGCCTGGCTGAACTGGGTGGCTGCGCAGATCTACCAGTTACGTCCCGCGGAATACGCCAGCATGGTCAGACGCGAGCTGCAAAGCTTGCAGGAAAATTCTGATTCGTAACCTCGTCTGGGGCATGGCCCGGAAAAAGCAGGAACCTCGGCTACAGTCAGTTGACTGAGTATTCAGAGGCTTGCGGTCTTCTGTCAGGCCATCCTGCCATTGCTGTGAACAGCACGAGGTGCAATGCATGAACGGATTTCGACGGTTACTGGCCGCCAGCGTGGCCACGTTCGGTTTGCTGATATCAGCGCAATCGGTGACGGCCGCCCAGGCGCCGATCCATTTTGCCGACCTGAACTGGGAAAGCGGCAGCCTGATTACCGATGTGCTGCGGATCATCGTCGAGAAGGGTTACGGCTTGCCAACCGACACCTTGCCTGGCACCACCATCACGCTGGAAACCGCACTGGCCAACAATGACATTCAGGTCATTGGTGAGGAGTGGGCCGGGCGCAGTCCTGTGTGGGTCAAAGCCGAGGCCGAAGGCAAAGTCGTCAGCCTCGGTGATACCGTCAAGGGCGCTACCGAGGGCTGGTGGGTGCCGGAATACGTGATCAAGGGCGACCCAGCCAAAGGCATCAAGCCGCTGGCGCCGGATCTGCGCAGTGTCAGTGATCTGAAGAAGTACAAGGACGTGTTCAAGGATCCGGAAGCCCCGAACAAGGGGCGGTTCCTCAACAGCCCGATCGGCTGGACCTCGGAAGTGGTCAACAAACAGAAGTTGACGGCTTACGGATTGCAGGACGACTACACCAACTTCCGCAGTGGCTCGGGGGCGGCGCTGGATGCCGAGATCAGCTCATCGATTCGTCGTGGCAAACCGGTGTTGTTTTACTACTGGTCGCCGACGCCGCTGCTGGGCAAGTTCAAACTGGTGCAACTGGAAGAGCCGCCGTTTGATGCCGAGGCGTGGAAAACGCTGACCGATGCCGATAATCCCAATCCGAAACCGACCCGGTCGCTGGCGTCGAAGCTGTCGATTGGTGTGTCTACGCCGTTTCAAAAGCAGTATCCGCAGATTGCCGAGTTTTTCAGCAAAGTGGATTTCCCGATCGAGCCGCTGAACAAGGCGTTGGCCGAGATGAGCGAGAAGCACACGGCGCCGCGTGAGGCGGCGGAGGCATTCATGAAGGCGCACCCGGACGTTTGGCAGGCCTGGTTGCCGAAGGATGTGGCGGAGAAGGTTTCGGCTGATTTGAAATAGAGGCTGATGCGGCTGGCCTCATCGCGAGCAGGCTCACTCCTACAATTGGAATGCATTCCCCTGTAGGAGTGAGCCTGCTCGCGATGCTTTTAAAACTTCGTTTGCACCGCCAATTCAAAGGTGCGCGGTGTTCCGAGGTAATACGCCGGCGAAACATGCGCAAATTCCGCATACACCTCATTGGTCAGGTTACGCACGCGTCCGGTCACAGTGGTGTGCGAATCAACCTTGTAGCTAAGGAAGCTGCCGAACAAGGTGTACGACGGTACGGTCATGGTGTTGGCCGTGTCCGCGTACACCGACGCCACATACCGCGCATCCACCCCACCTTGCCACTGCGGCGAAAAGTCATAAGTCAGCCACAGATTACCGACCCGATCCGGCACATTGGTCGGCGTGTTGCCCTTGCGTGACACCACGACACCGGCGGCATTCTTTTCGGTGAAATCATCGTACTGCGCGTCGACCCAGGCGAAGTTGCCTTCGGCCAAAAGCTTATCGGTGATCCGCAACGAACTGGCGATTTCCACCCCTTTCGACGTCTGTTGACCGACCGGAATACTGCCGGCCGGATCTAGCGGGTCCGTCACCGCGAAGTCTTTTCGCTCGATGGTGTAAGCGGCAATCGTCGCCGAGCCGCGTCCATTCAGATAATCGAATTTACTACCAATCTCCCATTGCTTGCCGGTCGAGACGTCGAAATCCTGCGTGCCGTTCGGTTGCTCGGCGGCGGTGCTGTATTGCACGTAGACGTTGGCCGACGGAATGAACTGGTAGCTCAGGCCGGCGCGGCCGGTGACTGGCTCCCAACTGCGCTTGAGGTGCTTGGGATTGGCGGCGGTGACGGTGCGATGGTTGGTCACATCGAGGTCAATGTCGTCATAGCGCAGACCGGTGAGCAGCGACAGTTTGTCGGTCAACGCCAAACGGTTTTCCACAAACAATGCCTTGGTGGTGACCTCGTTGGTTTTGTCGCTGATCAATTTCGGGTTGGTGCCGGGAATGTCGTAGAAGTGCCCCGGGCGGTAGTTGTTCGGGTCAACGGTGCTCGCACCTTTGATGTTCAGCGGCGAGTTGGTGGTCTGGTTGACCTTGTATTCGAAGCCCCCCGACCACGTGGTGTCGAGACCTAAAAGCGTGTTGTCGTGGCGCAGTTCGAACTGGTTGCCGTTCTGTTCGCCCTGATGGCGAACCTGATAGGCGGTCGAACGGTTCACCGCGGTGTTGTCGGCGTTGTACTGGTAGGTTTCGAGGTTGCGGTAATCGCGCTGGCTGTCGAGGTGATACAGCGTGTTGCGCAGGGTGGTGTTGTCGTTGATGCGGTAGTCGATGATCGAGCGTACCCAGATCGTTCGCTGCTCGTAACGTCCGTCCTCGACGTTGTAGTTGTTGAAGCGATTGTGTTTGTCGATCTTCAATTCGCCGGCCTTGGGATTGAGCACGGGCGTGCCCCAGTAAGGGCTGTCTTCGTGTTCGTCCTGATATTCCAGCGCCAGCGTGTGCGACAGGTTCGGAGTGAGATCGCTGAGCAGCGAGAACGCCACGCTCCAGGCATCGCGCTCCTGGCGGTCGATGTAGCCGTTGCTGGTGTTGTGGCTGACGTCGAGTCGCGCGTAGTGCTGCACGTCGGCGCTTGGGTCGGTCAGGGTATGGTTGAGGCCGAACGCGGTTTCGGTGGTGTCGTAGGTGCCGTAGCTGACCCGGCCTTCAACAGCTTGTTCGTCGCGGCTGGCGAGTTTGGTCACGTAGTTCAGTGAGCCGCCGACGGAGCCTGCGCCATTGATCAGCGATGACGGGCCGCCGACCAGTTCAACGCGGTCATAGATCCACGAATCGACGGGCCGCGCGAGACCGCCGGAAACGTTGATGCCGTTGAACATCTGGGTGATCTGGCTGCTGGTGAAACCACGGTAGGAAACGAATCCGCCGAAGCCCGGCGGCGCGCTGGCGTTGACCCCGGGCAGGGTGTTGGCGGCGTCCTGGAAGTTCTGCGCGCCGTGGCGCTCGATGTCGTTGCGCTTGGCGATTGCCACCGAAGCCGGTGTGTCGCGCACGCTCAAACCCAGACGCGAGGCCATGCCGCTGGATTGGTCGAGGCTCAGGCCCGGTTCTATGCCGGACTCGCCATCGATGGTGATCGGCGCCAGATCCACAGTGGATTGCGCCCAAACGTTAACGGACAGGCAGCCGCACAGGCTCGCCAGCAGAGTGAGTTGTTTCATCATTGAATCCTGAATGCTTGTCTAGGAGTCAGCGCACAGGCAAACGCCGCGCGTTGGCGCAGTGGGCTGACAAATCAAAAAGGCAGGGATATTCAGGCGAGCGGTGGGGCGCGGGGGTTGGCCGAAGGCCAGGTGAAGCGGGCAGGGAGGTCAGCGCTGACGATGGGCGCCAGTGGCGGGCTGTGTTGTTCCGGCAGGATCGCCAGCGTGAGGCTGGAGTTGAACGCCGGGCCCATGCCGCCGCCGACCGAGCACAGCGGGCAGCCAAACGCCTTGGACAGCGTCGGCAGTTGTTCTTCGGTGGGATTGCTGGCGAGCGGCGCTTGAGTGGCCGGGTCGACTGTACAGAACTGGCCGCCGATGCCGTTGAGTTGCATGCCGACCATTTGTCCGTGACCGATGCTGCAGGCGAACACGTTGAACAGGACGCAGCAATAAAGCATCCAGGCCAGCAGTGAGCGATCGGAACGGGAGAATTTCATGGGGCGGCACTTTACCGTACCGCTGATCGGTCGTGCACTTGAAAAAAATCCGACTAGGATGATTTGTTCAAATCCCTTTCCAAGGATTTCAACCATGACCTTTGTGTTGGCTCAATGGCTGGTGACAACGTTTGCGGTGATCGCCTTGATGCATGTGTATTGGGCGTTGGGTGGGCAATGGGCGGCAGCGGTGGTGGTGCCGCAGGTGCCGGTGCGCGGATTTGTCGCAACGGTGCGACCGGCGTTCAAGCCATCGGGCTGGCTCACGTTGATCGTGGCGGCGGCGTTACTGGTGATTGCGGCGTTGGTGTGCATGCGGGTTGGCTGGGGCATGCCGGCGGTGACGCACAAGGCGCTGCAATGGGCGATCAGCGCGATTGCGCTGTTGATGTTTGCCCGGGCGATTGGTGATTCGAATCTGGTCGGGTTCTTCAAGGAAGTGAAGGATTCGCGGTTTGCGCGACTGGACACCTGGGTGTATTCGCCGTTGTGTGCGGTGTTGGGGGCCGGGTTGTTGGCGGTGGCTTGGGTTTGATATTTGAGGTGATCTGGAGATTGCTATCGCGAGCAGGCTCACTCCTACAGGGGAACGCATTCCAAATGTAGGAGTGAGCCTGCTCGCGATAGCGTCATTGCAGACAATACAAAACTTCAGCTACCACTCTCGGTGCGTCGGCTACTGACCTCAGCCGGCACATCATCCCCAGCCATGCGCTTGCGGAACAACGCCGCCCGCGCCAGCAGCAAAGTAGTCACCGGCACAGTGATCGCCAGCAATATCGGAATCAGCCAGGCGTGTATGACTGGCCCGGCCTTCAGCGCCGAAAAACAGATGATCGACGCCAGCGCCACACACCATGCACCCAGCGTTGAAGCCAGTGCCGGTGGGTGCATGCGCTGGAAATAATCCTTCATGCGCAATAATCCGACCGCACCGATCAGCGCGAACAGGCCGCTGAGTACCAGCAGGATCGCCACCGGAATCTCGACCCACAGAGACAATTCGGCATTCATTCGATCACCTCGCCACGCAGCAGGAATTTCGCCAGGGCAAACGAGCCGACGAAGCCGAACAGCGCAATCAGCAGCGCCGCTTCGAAGTAAGTGTCACTGGCATAACGAATGCCCAGGGTCAGCATCATCAGCATGGCGACGATGTACAGGTAATCCAGCGCCAAGACCCGATCCTGCGCCGACGGGCCTTTGAATAGGCGCACCAGCGTCAGCACCATGGCCAGCGAGAACAGGAACAGCGTCAGCAGGATCGCGTTCGACAGTAATGGGCTCATTCGAAAATCTCCATCAACGGCCGCTCGTAGGTGCTCTTGAAGTGCTCGATGAATTGCGCTTCGTCATCCAGATCCCAGACGTGCAACAACAGAATGCTGCGATCCAGCGACAGTTCCGACCACACCGTGCCGGGCACCACCGTGCAGATCATCGCCAGGGTCGCCAGGCCATGAGCGTCGCGCAGCTCCAGCGGCACTTTGACAAAACCCGAGCGGAGAGGGCGACGACCGGCATTCAACACACCCCACGCGACGATCAGGTTGGACATCACCACGTCACGACCGACGACCAGGAACAGGCGCAGGATCGTCCCCGGCCGGCGAATGCGCGCGCGCTTCGGACGCAATTTGCGCATCATCAACGGCGCAGCAAATCCCAATATTGCGCCGAGCAGCAGGTTGCCCGGGCTGACCGACAGGTTCAGGGTCAGCCATAAGGCGCACAGCGCCAGCGATAGCAACGGTGCAGGAAACACACGCTTCATGGCTGCACCTCCAGCATCGCCGATTTGGCTTCCGGGCTCGGTACGGCACGGGTGCCGAGCACCGCCATGACGTATTGCTGCGGGTTGTTCAGCGCTTCGGCGGTGGCCTGGGTGTAACGCAACAAAGGCTCAGCCTTAAAGGTCAGGACGATGCTCAGCCCGAGCAAAAGGAAAATCGGCGCGCATTCGAGTTTGCGCAGTAGCGGTGAAGGGCGCTCTTCTGGCGTCCAGAAGCGCTGAATGCCGAGACGCGAGAACGCCATCAACGACGCCAGCCCGGTGAGGATCAGCAGCGCCAGCAATGCCCAGGCCGCGTTGGAAATCGGCGCGCCAGTGCCCAGCCCCAGTGGATTGAGCAATGCACCGATCAGGCTCAGTTTGCCGATAAAGCCGGACAGCGGCGGCATGCCAATGATCAGCAGCGCGCAAGCAATGAAGCTCAGGCCGAGAAACGCCATGGTCCACGGAATGACCTGACCGACCACGGCTTTCTGCTCGTCATCGAGGTTGATGCCTTTGGGCGGCTGCAGGGATTCCTGTGGGCGCGGCAGCAGTTCGCTTTCGTCTTCCAGCGGAATCTCGTTGGCCGAGCGCGAACGCTCGATCAACTCCGCCAGCAGGAACAGCGCACTCAACGCCAGCGTCGAGCTGACCAGATAGAACAGCGCCGCGCCGATCAGATTCGGCTGCGCGAAACCGACGGCGGACAGCAGAATCCCGGCCGACACCAGAATGCTCAGGCTGGCCATGCGCTCCAGGCGTTGCGCGGCGAGAATCGCCAGCGCCGCGCAGGCCATGGTCGCCATGCCGCCGTAGATCAGCCATTCGCCGCCGAAGAATGCCGACGCTCCGGCCTGCCCGGAAAACAACAGGGTCCACAGGCGCAGCAGGGTGTAGACGCCGACCTTGGTCATGATCGCGAACATCGCCGCCACCGGTGCACTGGCCGAAGAGTAGGCTGGCACCAGCCAGAAGTTCAGCGGCCACATGCCGGCCTTGGCCAGGAACGCGACGGCGAGAATCCCCGCACCGGCGTGCAGCAAGCCCCGGTCGGCTTCCGGCACCAGCGGAATCTTCAGCGCCAGATCAGCCATGTTCAGCGTACCTGTCACGCCATAGATCAGCGCGGCGCCAATCAGAAACAGCGACGAGGCGAGCAGGTTGATCGAAATGTAATGCAGCCCCGATGAAACCCGCGCCCGCCCCGAGCCGTGCAGCAACAGGCCATAGGACGCGGCGAGCAACACTTCGAAGAACACGAACAGATTGAACAGGTCAGCGGTCAGGAATGCGCCATACAAGCCCATCAACTGAATCTGGAACAGTGCGTGAAAGCTCGAACCGGCGCCGTCCCAACGGGCCATGGCAAACAGCAAAGCGCTGACGCCGATGATACCGGTCAGCACCAGCATCAGCGCCGACAGGCGATCGACAACCAGCACAATGCCGAACGGCGCCTGCCAGTTGCCCGGCAGGTAAACGCCGATGGAACCGGGGACGCCAGTGGTTTGCGTCCATTGCAGCAGCATCACCGAAATGAACAGGCCGACGAGGCTGGAGAGCAGGTTGATCTTCGCCTTCAGCGGTCGGTGCCGCTCGCCGAGCATCAGCATGATGGCGGCGGTCAGCAGCGGCAGCAGAATCGGTGCGGCGATCAGGTGAGTCATCGCCATCATTCTTTAGGCTCCCGGCCGTCGACGTGGTCGGTGCCGGTCAGGCCGCGCGAGGCGAGCAGAACGACGAGGAACAGCGCGGTCATGGCGAAACTGATGACGATCGCGGTGAGTACCAGTGCCTGTGGCAGCGGGTCGGTGTAATGCAGCAAATCCTGGGTGACGCCATCCTTGATCACCGGCTCCTTGCCGATGAACAGGCTGCCCATGCTGAAGATGAACAGGTTGACGCCGTACGACAGCAGGCACAGGCCCATGACCACCTGGAAGGTCCGTGGTCGCAGGATCAACCAGACGCCGGACGCGGCGAGCACGCCGATGGCGATTGCGATGACTTCTTCCATCAGACGGCTCCTTTGCTGGCGACGGACTTGGGCAGCGATGCGGTCTTGTGACCTCGCACCGATTGGTGGGCGAGGGCGGTGAGGATCAACAGCGTCGAGCCGACCACAACACCGTATACGCCAATGTCGAAGAACAACGCGCTGGCGATATGGATGTCACCCAGCACCGGCAAGCTGAAATGCCAGGTGTGCGTGGTCAGGAACGGATAACCGACGACCATCGCCCCCAGGCCGGTGGCGGTGGCGAACAGTAACCCGGTGCCCATCCAGCGCAGCGGCCGCAGGCTCATTTGCGCCTCGACCCACTGTGTGCCAGCGACCATGTATTGCAGGATGAACGCCACCGACATCACCAGACCGGCGACGAAACCACCGCCCGGTTGGTTGTGTCCGCGCATAAACAGATAGAACGACACCACCAGCGCAATTGGCAGCAACAGACGCACCAGCACTGCAGGCACCATCATGAAGCCGAGCGCGGTGTCGCTGGCTGAACGCGGGTTGACCAGATCGGTGACCACGTCCGGCGCCAGCAAGCGTTGCTGGGCTGGCAATTGCAGGCTTTCTTTCGGCGGGCGGAAACGCCGCAGCAGGGCGAACACGGTCAGCGCCACGGCGACCAGCACGGTGATTTCACCGAGGGTGTCGAAGCCACGGAAATCCACCAGCATTACGTTGACCACGTTGCTGCCGCCGCCCTCGGGCATGGCGCGGCTGAGGTAGAACGAGGAGATGTCGTTCGGCGTCTGCCGCGTCAGCATCGCGTAGGACAGCAGCGCCATGCCACCGCCGACGGCAATCGACAGCAGCAAGTCGCGCAGACGACGAATCCGCGCCTTGCGCAGGCTGCTTGGCAGTGGCGAGACTTCTTCGATACGGCGTGGCAACCAGCGCAGGCCGAGCAGGATCAGCACGGTGGTGACCACTTCGACTGCGAGTTGTGTCAGCGCCAGATCAGGCGCGGAGAACCAGACGAAGGTCACGCAGGTCATCAAGCCGCAGACGCTGACCATGGTCAGGGCCGCGAGACGGTGATACTTGGCCTGCCACGCGGCGCCGAGGGCACAGGCAATTGCCAGCAGCCAAAGAGTCACGAAAACGATCGAACCAGGAATCTTCGGCCGGTCGCCCCAGCTAAGACTGCTGTGCAGCATCGGGATCAGGCCGGCGAGCACTGCCGCCAGTACCATCAGGAACAATTGCATCTGCAGACGCTTGGTGCCGAGTCGCCGCTCGACGCGCCGGGCCATGCGCATCATCACTACCAGACTGCGCTCGAACAGGCGCTTGCCGTTGAAGCGGCCTACCAGTGGCGGGTACTTGAAGCGACCGCGCTGGAGCTGATTGCGCAGCAACAGGTAGACGATGATGCCGCCGGACATGGCGATCAGGCTCATGATCATTGGCGCGTTGAGGCCATGCCAGATCGCCAGGCTGTATTCCGGCAGTTCGCCGCCGACGACAGGCAAGGCGGCTGCCGCGAGCAGTGGGCCGACGATCTGCGCGGGGAAAATCCCCACCAGCAAGCAAGTGAACACCAGCAGTTCTACCGGCGCACGCATCCAGCGCGGCGGCTCATGCGGGGTGTGCGGCAGTTCAGTGGCCGGTGGACCGAAGAACACATCGACGGTGAAACGCAGCGAGTAGGCAACGCTGAATGTACCGGCGATGGTCGCGACAATCGGCAGCGCCGCTTCAACCCACGCCGTGGCGTTGATGAACACGGTTTCGGCGAAGAACATCTCTTTCGACAGGAAACCGTTGAGCAATGGCACACCCGCCATCGAGGCGCTGGCAACCATGGCCAGCGTCGCGGTGAACGGAATCAGTTTGATCAGGCCGCTAAGTTTGCGGATATCCCGGGTACCGCTTTCATGGTCGATGATGCCTGCGGCCATGAACAGCGAAGCCTTGAACGTAGCGTGGTTGAGGATGTGGAACACCGCCGCCACGGCAGCCAGCGGACTGTTCAGGCCCAGTAACAGGGTGATCAAGCCGAGATGGCTGATGGTCGAGTAAGCGAGCAGACCTTTGAGATCGTTCTGGAACATCGCGCAATACGCGCCGAGCAACAGCGTGCACGCGCCGGCGCCGCTGACGATGTAGAACCATTCTTCACTGCCAGACAGCGATGGCCACAGACGCGCGAGCAGGAACACCCCGGCCTTGACCATGGTTGCCGAATGCAGATAGGCAGAAACCGGTGTCGGCGCCGCCATTGCGTGCGGCAACCAGAAATGGAAAGGGAACTGCGCACTTTTGCTGAGTGCGCCGATAAGAATCAGGGGTAAAAGAATAGGGTAGAGGGCGTGTGCACGAATCATGTCGCCGGCGGCCAGGACCTCGTCGAGGTCATAGCTGCCGACGACATGGCCGAGAATCATGACCCCCGCCAGCAGGCATAATCCGCCGGCACCGGTGACCATCAACGCCATATAGGCACCGCGACGGGCGTCGGCGCGGTGGTGCCAGTAGCCAATCAACAGGAATGAAAAGAGGCTGGTCAGTTCCCAGAAAAACACCATCTGGATGAGGTTGCCGGAGATCACCAGACCGAGCATGGCACCCATGAACGCCAGGAAAAACGCAAAGAAGCGCGGCACCGGATCGTCCGGCGACATGTAATAACGCGCATAGAGAGAAACGAGCGTGCCGATGCCGAGCACCAGCATCGAGAACAGCCAGGCGAAACCGTCCATGCGCAGAACGAAGTTCAGCCCGAGGCTGGGCAGCCACATGAATTCTTCGCGGATCACGCCGCCGTGGGCAATTTGCGGGTACAACAGCGCGACCTGGACGGTGCCGATCAGAGCGACCAGACCTGCCAGCAGGGATTCGGTATTACGCGCGTTGTGTGGCAGCACCGCTGCCAGACAGCTGCCAATGAATGGCAGAAGCAGTAGAACTATCAGGGACATAGGCTTCTAATCTGCGGAAGTTTGTGAAGCATCATACGTGCCAGCTCCCCGATCACCAAACGCCAGGATGTCTCAGAATCCTACAAAGTAGTCTGGAATTTTCTGTTTGGCATTGTTTCAGGGGCAGCGATGTTGTGGCAGATGGCCCTTTCGCGAGCAGGCTCGCTCCCACATTGGAATGTATTTCAAAATGTGGGAGCGAGCCTGCTCGCGAAAGCGTTGGGCCAGACGCTGAAGGTGATGCGGGTTAACCTTGGGTTTCCTGCTCCAACCCAGCTTCGGCTTCAGCAACCTTACCCTTGGTCTTCAACTCACTGACAATCACCGCCGCCACAATCAACCCCGCGCCCACCAGCGCAATCGCCGGCAAGCGCTCCCCGGCAATCCGTCCGACAATCCCGGCCCATACCGGCTCACCGGCATAGATCAACGTCGCCCGGGTTGGCGAAACACTCTTCTGCGCCCAGTTCATCGCCACCTGAATTGCTGCACTCGCTGCGCCCAGTCCCAGCGCGGTCACCAGCAGGGTCCAGGAAAAGTCCGGAATCATTTCCCCGGTCGGCACCACCAGCAGGAACGACAGCACGGAGGTCGTTGCCAGTTGCACGACGGTCACTCGGCGCACATCAACTTGACCGGCGTAGGTGCTGATCAGAATGATTTCGGCGGCAATGGCGATGGCGCTGATCAGCGTGGCGATTTCGCCGGGACTGAAATTCAGCGCTGCGCCGGACGGCCCGGACAGCAGCATCAAACCGGTGAACGCCAACATGATGCCGATGCTTGGCATCAACCCCGGACGGCGTCCAAGCACCAGCCATTGCAGCAACGGCACGAACGGGACGTATAGCGCGGTGATGAACGCCGACTGACTGCTCGGAATGGTTTGCAAGCCAACCGTCTGCAAGCCGTAACCGAGCATGATCGCCACGCCAATAAACGCGCCGGCCTTGAGTTCGAATAGGGTTAGTGCGCGCAGATGCCGCCACGAGAACAGCGCCACGATACAAGCCGCCGCCGCAAAACGCAGACCGACAAAAAACATCGGCCCGCTGACCGTCATCGCATGCTGAACCAGCAGAAAGGTGCCGCCCCAGATCATGGTGATCAGCACCAGCACGCACTCGGCTTTGCTGAAACGAGAGAAACGAAGGGGAGTGGGAGAGCTGTTCTGCGACGTCATGACCTTGCGCACTATAAAAAGGAGGCCGCACAATGCGCCCAACGTTGCGCAGTATACTGCCCAACCTCACCGAGTGAGCAATATAGTGCACAAAGATTCAACGCAACGGGCGTCCGTCCTGCAACACGTCAGCCTGAATGTGCGACGTCTACGCCATGCCGCTGACATGAGCCAGACCGCGCTGGCGGAAAAATCTGGCGTCAGCCGGCGCATGCTGGTGGCGATTGAGGCGGGCGAAAAGAACGTCAGTCTGACCACGCTTGATCGCGTTGCCGAGGCGCTTGATGTGGCGTTCAGCGATCTGATCCAGGCACCGGATGCGCGTGATCCAAGCCGCATCAACGAGGTGGCCTGGGCGGGCACGATCCCGGGCAGTAAAGCGGTGCTGCTCTCCAAAGCGACGGCGACTCGCGAAGTCGAGCAATGGGAATGGTGTCTGCAACCGGGCGAGGTCTACCCGTCGCAAGCGGATGCCGAGGGCTGGAGCGAGCAGATTTTCGTCTTTGAAGGTTGCCTGACGCTGATGCTCGGCGATCAGCCGCAGCACATCGGCACTGGGGAGTTTTTCATGTTTGCCAGCAACCAGCCGCATTCCTATCGCAATGATGGCGATGTTGCGGCGCGGTTTGTGCGCAATGTGGTCATATGACCGTTTGTCGGTAAAACGTGTCTACCTGTAATTTCTGACGGTAGACCTTAATCTTGGATACGGGCCATATTCTCTTCGCGGTATTCAAACCAAACTGCAATGGAAAGGAGTTGGAAAATGGCCTACGCACTCACTATCAAAGAAGCAAAAGAGGGGGCGATCAGCATGGGGGACGTACCCGCTCAGGGCGCGACAGCGGAAATTACTGTACATGGTGATGTTCGTGAAATTGAAATCCTGATCTCCGATAAAATTGTTGTGGAAATTCAACCTGTAAGTGCAGAGGTTTTCATTCCAAGAGCCCACCTGCATGATCACACCGGCCCACAGAAGTCATTTTCGTATGTCGGTTATGACCAACTCGGCAATTCGTATTATTCGGATGTTGTTTTTTACGACATTCTACCTTCTTGAAAGAGAGAAGGTCACGGTCTTCGACGTCTCGAATGTTGACGTCGAAGACACAACCGATCCGACAATAGGGGGACTGCATAAACGCTTCGTGAGATGGTCATCACTTGCGTTTCAATATTAGATCTCATCATTGTCTCTTCCTCAGCCAAACCTCTAAAGTGTTGGAACTATCAGGTTGACTCAGGCTGGCGAAATCAGCATGGACGAAGCGCAGCACAGGCAATTTTCCCCCTTAAACAAACAGGAAACTATCCTGATCATCGGCGGCGGCCTCAGCGGCACGATGCTGGCGGTGCAATTGTTGCGTCTGCCCGGCCAGCGCAAGGTCCTGATCATTGAGCCGCGTGCTGAATTGGGACGCGGCGAGGCCTACAGTGCAGTCGAGTTGGGCCACACACTCAACGGCAATGCGGCGCGCATGAGCGTCGATCCGGATAATCCTGATGATCTGACGCAATGGCTGACTGAACACATTGCCGGCGGAGGCTGGCCGGAGTCTGCAGAGCAGAACGTACCGGTCAGCGAACTGTTCCCGCCGCGTGGATTGTTCGGGGTCTATGTGCAGCAGCGTCTGGCTGAAGCCTGCACTGTCGGGGCGCGTTATGGTTCGAGCGTTGAACACATTCGTGCAGAGGTCGTCGATCTGCAGGTCGATGCCGATTCGGTGCAGCTGACGCTGAGCAATGGTCAGTCATTGTCTGGAGTCTGCGCAGTGCTGGCGACTGGAATGTTCCCTGCCGCACGAACTCCGCAGAAAGCCTCCAGCGGCCTCAACGCCGCCGCGCTTGATCCGTGGGATGTCGCGGCGATGCGTCAACTCGACCCGCAATCGACCGTGTTGATCATCGGCTCTGGCCTGACCATGGTCGATGCCGTGGTGTCGTTGGAGCAGGCGGGGCATCGCGGGCCGATCGAAGTGTTTTCGCGGCATGGCTTGTTACCCCATGTGCGCCGACAACCGCCGGCCTGGGTGGATTTTCTTGGCGACGATCACAGTACTCGCACGCCCCGACAGTTATTGCGCGAGTTGCGTCGGCAATGCCGGGCAGCCATCGCCCAAGGTATCGATTGGCAAGCGCCGCTGGACACGGTGCGGGTGCACATCGCCCGGTTGTGGAGTCAGGCGACTGACGTGCAGCGTCGACAATTCGTACGGCATGTGCGGCCGTGGTGGGAAAGCCATCATCACCGTTCGCCGCCGCTGAGTGCGGCGCTGGTTGAGCATCTTTATAAAGAAGGGCGATTGCGTATTCAGGCAGCGTCGTTCAAGGGGCTTGAGTCGAGCCCTGAAGATGGCGTCAGCATTCGTATTCGACGGCGCGGTGAGTCGGAAATCTGCGTGGTGCAGGGCGCCGCGCTGATCAATTCCAGTGGCATCGAATACGACTGGCGTCGGGTGGCGCGACCGTTGCCGCAGCAGGTGCTGGCGCGTGGTCTGGTGCAGCCGGGACCGTTGGCGTTGGGGATTGCGGCGGCAGGGGATGGCGCGGTGCTGGATGCCGAGGGGCTTGCGGCTAGCCGGTTGTTTGCAATGGGACCGCCATTGCGCGGGATGTGGTGGGAGAGTACGGCGGTGACGGATGTGGCGTTGCAGGCCAAGGCGTTGGCGGCGCGGTTGGTGGGTTGAGGTTGTTCTTTCGGGCCTCTTCGCGAGCAGGCTCGCTCCCACAGGGGGATTCAGGTTGCAAATACCATTTGCGCCACATAACAGAACCTGTGGGAGCGAGCCTGCTCGCGAAAGCGGTGGTTCAGTCAATATAAAAGGTGACTGATATACCGCTATCGCGAGCAGGCTCACTCCTACAAGGTCAGGTGGTAGCTGAAAGTATTACGCCACCACTCGATAACACGGCACATACGCCGCGCCACCCGGCAGTTTCATCCGGTGCTGGGCGACGAAGGCTTTGAGCAGGGCATCGAGCGGTTGCATGATCGCCGCATCCCCACGGATCTGGTACGGCCCGTGTTCCTCGATCAGACGAATGCCCTTGTCCTTGACGTTGCCAGCGACAATGCCGGAGAACGCCCGGCGCAGATTGGCCGCCAGTTCGTGCGGTGGCTGGTCGCGGTGCAGTTTCAGGTTGGCCATGTTCTCGTGGGTTGGATCGAACGGACGCTGGAAGCCTTCGTCGATTTTCAGCAGCCAGTTGAAGTGGAACGCGTCGTTGCGCTCGCGACGGAACTGCTTCACCGCTTTCAGCCCCTGAGTCATCTGCCGTGCCACTTCGGCCGGGTCGTCAATGATGATTTCGTAGTGCTGCTTGGCCGCTTCACCGAGGGTCGCGGTGACGAAAGCATCGAGTTGTTCCAGATACGGCGCGGCGTGTTTCGGCCCGGTGAGGATTACCGGGAACGGCAGCCCTTTATTGTCCGGGTGCATCAGGATGCCCAGCAGGTAGAGGAATTCTTCCGCGGTACCGGCACCGCCCGGGAAGATGATGATGCCGTGGCCAACACGGACGAAGGCTTCCAGACGTTTTTCGATGTCCGGCAGAATCACCAGCTCATTGACGATCGGGTTCGGCGCTTCGGCGGCAATGATGCCCGGCTCGGTGAGGCCGAGATAACGACCGCCGTGAATACGCTGTTTGGCGTGGGCGATGGTCGCGCCTTTCATCGGGCCTTTCATCACGCCGGGGCCGCAGCCGGTGCAGATGTCGAGGCTGCGCAGGCCGAGTTCGTGGCCGACTTTCTTGGTGTATTTGTATTCTTCGGTGTTGATCGAGTGACCGCCCCAGCACACGACGATTTTCGGCTCGACGCCCGGACGCAAAGTGCGCGCATTGCGCAGCAGGTGGAAAACGTAGTCGCTGATGCCTTGCGAGGTGGTCAGGTCGATGCGTTGGCTGTCGAGTTCGTTTTCGGTGTAGACGATGTCGCGCAGGGCGCTGAAGAGCATTTCGCGGGTGCTGGCGATCATTTCGCCGTCGACGAAGGCGTCGGCCGGAGCGTTCAGCAGCTCCAGGCGTACGCCGCGATCCTGTTGGTGAATGCGGATTTCGAAGTCCTTGTAGGCTTCGAGGATGGTTTTGGCATTGTCGACATGGGCGCCGGTATTGAGGATGGCCAGGGCGCACTGGCGGAAGAGGGTATAGGTGCTGCCGGATCCGGCTTCGCTCAGTTGTTGAACTTCACGTTGAGAAAGGGTTTCCAGGCTGCCTTTCGGGCTGACCGAGGCATTGATTACGTGTCGTTGGGTCATGCAATGATCCTTAAAACGATGTCATCCCAAAACCAGGCGAATGGCATCCGAATAGTGTGTATCCATGAATGAAGATGGCACGATCTGCGCTGTACCGCCATGTCCCCGTTGGACGCTGAAAAGATGAAAAGGAGCCCCAGCATAGCTAAATCCGCGGTAGAGGCGATAATGCGCCGGCCGGTTTTTTCTGTTAGCCCTTTTGTCGCTCAAGGAAGTCATTTGTGATGTTCGAGATTCAGCCGATGGACGCCGCCACTTTTCGTCAGCAGACACGCCGCAGCACGATCATCATCGCCGTGCTGTTCCTGGTGCTGGCGATGCTGTTTTCCAGCGTCGCGGTGGCGCTGTTCGGCGAGCCTGGCGGCGATAACCTGCGCTTCAATGTCGGCGGGGTTTTTCTGGCATTTCTGCTGACTGCGGCATTACTGCGCGGGCGCTTCTGGAATCAGAGCTGGATGGCGCCAGCGGTGTATAGCTGGCGACTCAAGCGCAACCTGATGAGCATCACCAATGTGATGCATCAGGTCAAGGCGGCGGTGGAGCAGAACGATGCGACGGCGATGAAGGTGCTGCGCTTCTACCATCTAGGGCTGACACAAATGCACGAACTGGATGGCAACTCCAGCGATCACGGGCAATTGTGGCGGGAAGCTGAAGCACACAAGGAGCGGATGCAGGCGCTGGGGCTCGATACCGCGCAGACGCGCCTGGATCCGGCCTGGCTTGAGGCCTTGAAGCAAACGGCGCGTTGATTACAGTGCTCGGCGCAGTTTCCACGACCGGATTAAACGGCCGTAAACCAACAGGTTCACCGCCAGTACCACGCTGCCGAGCGCCAGTTGAATCTGCGGGGTGAGCCCGGCCGGGTAAATGATCGGCCAGATGTAATGCTCGATGAAGCCGCCGGCGTATTCAGTCTGCCCGGCCGCGTGGCGCATAAGGTTTTCCCAGTAGGTCAGCGGGCAGGTCAAGTGCAGTACTTCGACCGCCACGCCCCAGGCGGCTGCCGGCAGATGCAGCCACATCAAACGCGGCCATTTGAGTACCAGCAGCCCGCCAAACAGCACGAACAAAATGAAGCACAAATGGAACAGCACCAGCCCGTCGGCTGCGATTCGGTACAGCATGTCGTCTCCCTGACGCGATTGTGAATAGCGCCATGTTACGCCGGTCAGGGGATCAAAGGTCAGTGCGAAAATCAGCGAATTGCGCGCGCATCCGGCCGATTTCCCACAAGTGCGCAAGATTGTTCAAGCCAGAAAGGCGAAATGGCTGGCACAGTCTTAGACCGTTTTCCTGGTTGAAGAACGTTTATGTCTGACTCACTCATGCCGCGCAGTGCGTTCCTTCGCGGCGCTGCGGCGATCATGCCGTTGTCTCTGGCCACCGCGCCGTGGGGGCTGTTGGCCGGCTCCATGGCGATCGAAGCCAATCTCACACCGCTGCAAGGCCAAGGCTTGTCGAGCATTGTGTTTGCCGGGGCGGCGCAATTGGTGGCGATTGGCATGCTCAAGGGCGGCGCGGGGATTTTTTCGATTCTGTTGACCACGCTGCTGCTGACGTCGCAGCACTTGCTGTATGGCATGAGCATGCGTTCGGTGATTTCGCCGCTGCCGGGGCGCTGGCGCATAGGTCTGGGTTTTTTGCTTACCGATGAGTTGTTTGCACTGACCAGTCAGCATGATCGTCAACAATTCAATCGCTGGTATGCGCTCGGCGTTGGCCTGACGTTCTACATCGCGTGGAATCTGTTCACTCTCGCCGGCATTGTCCTCGGCAGCAGCATTCCGGGGCTTGAGCACCTGGGGCTGGATTTTTCGATTGCCGCCACGTTTATCGCATTGATCACGCCGGTGGTGCGTAACGTGCCGACGGTGGTGTGTGTGGCGGTGTCGCTGTTTTGTTCGGTGTTGTTCAGTTACTGGCAATGGGGCTCGGCCCTGGTGTTGTCCGGGCTGGCCGGAATGACCGCAGGGTTTATCTGCAACAAGCTGTATCGGGAGCGCACATGATGGTTTGGGCGGTGATTTTCGGCATGGGGATTCTGGTCTTTCTTAATCGCTACGTGTTTCTCGAACCGCGTTTGCCGGTGCGTCTGAGCAGCAATGCGCGACAGTTTCTCGGGTTTGCGGTACCGGGGATGTTGACCGCTATCTGTGGGCCGATTGTCTTCATGCCCGACAAACAACTGAATCTGCAGTGGGATAATCCTTATCTGCTTAGTTCGCTGGTAGCGATCGCACTGGTGATATACACCCGCAGTACTTTGCTCAGCATGCTGTTGAGCATGGCGTTCTTCTTTTTGCTGCGCTGGTGGTTGTAAGTTGTCTGTTCTACGCTTCAGGGATGGAGATTAACTGATAACGGGAGGTGCACATGGCGACTGAGCAAAAGCATCCAGACACGGATGACGAAGATACGGACGAACCGACGCAAGAAGAAATAGAGCGTGAAAAGCACAAGGAACAGACCTGGAAGCACGATGATGGCCGAGAGCTTTCCGATCCTGACCGCAAGTTTTGAGTGACTTCTACGAAAAAGCCCCGCAAATGCAGGGCTTTTTTGTGGTTCAGAGATCGTCCAGCTGCGTGAAATCGGGGTGTGTGGCCCGATATCCCAAGGTTCGATCAATCCACGCATTCAGCTCGTTGACCATCACCGGCGCGTGGCCGGGATACCCTTCGAGGGTGGTGCGCAGGATGTGTTCGATATCGGGTACGGAACGCAGGTTTCGGGTCTTGATGTAGTGGCCGATAAAACAGTCGAGTTCAAAGCGTTCTGTCATCGACAGATGAATACACTCCAGGCCGCTGACCTGTTTGATTGCAAAATCGTCGCGCAACTTATTTCTCTGCAAGGCTTGTAGACGTTAGGGGTTCCTGGTTTGTTGACTCTTTGGTCAACTGGTATACCAAATGGAAATGCGGCGCGCATGCTAGCCGTAGTGCATATAAATGTATGTATGACGGTTGAAATGTCAGACAGGCGGTTAGTTCATTCGAACGTCTGTTTTATGTGCTCCGTCTCAAAAATGAAACAGTGTTTGTAACAACAGTGATTCGCTTTATGAGTCGCTAAAATTTGCAATAGTTTTATTGCTTGTAACGCTGCGTCAAAAGATCGCAGCCTTCGGCAGCTCCTACATTGATAAACGCTTGAAGTCGGCAAATGTTTAAGTCTGCTCGATAATCAAACTGGCCCCCTGATTGCGCACGTTACCGACAGCTTTGCCGACTTTGTACCATTCGAACACTTCGTTGCGTTCACCTTCGAACAGCAGCATTTGCTCGGCGCGCTCAAAGGGTGTCGCCGGATCCAGCCATTCATGCACCAAGTCTGCGCAGAAGACTACGGGTCGGCGATCATGGATATCGAGCATGCCGCCGACAGCATCGGCGGTGATTATCACGAAACCGTCGTCATCCCGAGCTGGCGTTTCGGCTGTAGGAAATTGCCCGATGGCTGCGCAGAAAACCGCTTCGTGATCCGCGCGACGGATCAGCCATGGTTGTCGTGTTTTGTCTGCGCTATCGACCCATTCAAACCAGTTGTCCACGGGCACAATCAAACGATGTCGCCAGATCGCCCGGAAGAATGGTCCATGGGCGACTTTCTCGACCCGGGCATTGATCGGTGGTGGACGATCCTTGGCCCAATGCGGGCGCCAGCCCCAGCGCAGATTGTCGGCATGCAGGTGTTGCCCTTGTTGATGCAGGACGGCCAGCGCGGTGGTCGGCGCCGCGTTGTAGCGATCGAGCGGCGCGTCGCCGACGTGATTGATCAACGCGTCGGGAATGCTCAGCACCGCGACGAAGTCGTGAATGCCCCGGTACTGCGAGAGTCTTCCGCACATGGGCTGAATCTCCGGTTGGAGAGTTCAGCTTAGTCGCTGGCGTCCTGCCCGGTGAAGGTGTCACGCCAGTTCAGCCAGCGGCGTTCGAGCATGGCCAGCAAGCCGTCGCTGAGTTTGCCGAGCAAGGCGAGCACGATGATCGCGGCCAGCACGATGTCCGGCCGCGAGGTTTCCCGGCCGTCACTGAGCAGATAGCCCAAACCCTTGGTGGCCGCGATCAACTCTGCTGCCACGAGAAACATCCATGCCAGGCTCATGCCGCTGCGCAATCCGGTGAACAGGCCGGGCAGGGCGGCGGGCAGCAATATTCGTCGCACCAGTTGCAAGCGGCTGAAACCATAGATGCGGCCGACTTCCACCAGTTTGCGATCAATATTTCGAATCGCCGCGACGACATTCACATACACCGGAAAGAACGCGCCGATCGCGATCAAGACAATTTTCGAGGTCTCGTCGATGCCCAGCCACAACAGCAGCAGTGGCACCCAGGCCAGGCTCGGAATGGAGCGCAGGGCGGCGAACGTCGGCTCCAGATAGGCCTCGGCTTCACGGCTCAAGCCGACCCAGGCAGCAAACACCAGCGCCAGACTGGCGCCAATGGCAAAACCCAGCAACACGCGAATCAGGCTGGCGCCGATGTGCTTCCACAGCGCGCCCTCAGCAAGGTCGGTGAGGGTCAGGGCGATTTCGCTCGGCGCCGGCATCTGGTAGGACGGCAGCCAACCGATGCGGACGATAATTTCCAGTGCAACGATGATCAGCAGCGGCAGGGCCAGGCCTTTGCCGCGGCGCTGCCACGTCGGATTCAAACTCGCAGGACGCTGGCGCGGTACGGCAAGTGGCGCGGGCAAGTCTTTGCTGTGAGTGGTCATGGTTTTGGCTCCGCTCACGACAAATCCGCGACGGGGCGCGGATTTGTCGTGAGGCTGATCGGTTACTGGTGGGCGACGGCTTGCTGCACACCGCTGTCGAGCAATTGATCGATGACTTGATCGACATTCACCCCACGGCGCACCAGTTCCTCGGAGACCAGAATCGGCGCCGCTGCCTTGGAGGCGCTGATGTCCTGTTGAGTGAGTTGCGGGCTGCTCAGGTCAGTGCGCGACAGTTGCAACTTGGCTACATCCAGCGGCAATCCGGACTCCTTGGCGAGAAGGGCGGCGAATTCATCGGGATTTTTCAGCGCCCAGTCGCGGGCCTGTTCGTAGGCTTTGATGACGGTGTCGATGGTTTGCGGATGTTCTTTGGCGTATTGCTCGGTGACGCTGACCACGCCGTAACTGTTGAACGCCGGGTTGCGATAGAGCAGGCGCGAACCGGCCTGCACCTGACTGGCGGCCATGTGCGGATCGAGTCCGGCCCAGGCGTCGACATCGCCTTTTTCCAGTGCGGTGCGGCCATCTGGATGTTGCAGATGAACCAGTTCCACATCGTCTTTTTTCAGCCCGGCCTGTTGCAGGCTGCGCAGGGTGAACAGGTACGGGTCGGTGCCTTTGGTGGCAGCGATCTTTTTGCCCTTGAGGTCGGCGACAGTCTGGTAAGGAGAATCCTTGCGCACCACCAATGCTGTCCATTCGGCGCGGCTGTAGACATAGACCGATTTGATCGGGCTGCCGTTTGCTCGGCTCAGCACGGCGGCGAGACTGGCGCTGGAAGCGAAATCCACGCCGCCGCTGTTGAGGTATTCCAGCGAGCGGTTGCTGCCCTGGCTCAGGACCCAGCTGACCTTGGTCTGCGGCAAGGCTTTTTCGAGGAAACCGAAGTGCTTGAGCACCAGACTGACTGGTGAGTAATAGGCGTAGTCCAGATGCACTTCTGCCGGCGCCGTTTCAGTCGCGTGGGCGAGCGGTTGCAGGCTCAGTGCCACTGCGCTGGCAGCCAGCAGGGTTTTGAGTCGAGGAAAGAACGATGTCATGGGGCGCTCCGGCAAAGGCACAGGTTTCTTATGTCCAAAAAGATATTTTTATCGAATGCTTCCTGCATGAATGGAATATTGCAGGCTCTGTGCCATGTGCTTGAAAGCCCCGGTTTGTAAGGGTTTTAACGTCAAGTGCAGGATTTCAGCTGTTGCGTGGGCAACAGTGTGATCTGCCACTGTTGCCAAGCAAACAGCAAGTATCAACCGTGATGAGCTTATGCATTTATCGAATTTCAAAACCTTGAATCAACAGCGTTATGGTCTATGCAATTACCTTTGCAGGACTCGCCATGAAGCTTTCTCGTTTCCTCCGCCGTGCGTTAATCACTGCAGTATTCACCTCGCCGCTTTCCTATGCAGCCGAGCCATTGGTCCTGCATGTGGGCGATCAGAACTACTACAACATCCGTGCCTCGGTGGAGGCATCCGGTGTGTTGAAAGACGCGCCTTATACCGTCGACTGGAAACACTTCCAGGCCGCTGCACCCTTGGCGGAAGCCTTGCAAACCGGTTCGCTCGACCTGGGCTTTTTGGGCGATTCCGGTTTTCTGTTTCTGGCTGCCAAGCAGGCGCCGGTGAAACTGATCGGCGTATCGCGGCAGAATCCGGACACCATCGCGTTGTTGGTGCCCAAGGATTCTCCGGTGAAAACCATCGCCGACTTGAAGGGCAAAAAGGTCGCTTATTGGCCCGGAGCCTGGAGTCAGCAGTTGACCTTGCGCGCGCTGGAGCAGGGCGGTCTGCCGGAAAACTACGTCGACTTCGTCAAGCTGATGCCGATCGATGCCGCCGCAGCCCTGCCACAGGGCAGTATTGATGCCTTCCCGGTGTGGGAACCGTATATTTCCCAGCAGATCGTGTTCTCCGGTGCGCGGCCGATCCTGACCGCAAAAAACCTGATGCCGGGGCTCAGTGCAATCGCGGCGTCGACACCGTCCATCGACAGCAAACGTGCAGCGATTGCGGATTTTCTCGGTCGTTTGAAACTGGCGCGGGCCTGGGTCGACAGCCACACCGATGAGTACGCCGATCTGTGGGCGAAGAAAGCCAATCTCGATCAGCAAGTGTCGCGGCATTGGTTGCGCCAGGCGCACATGACGGTCGGCCCTGTGGACACGCAAGCGGCGACGGATCTGCAAAGCACTGCCGATTTCCTGTTCAAAGTGAAAGCGCTGCCAGCTCCGTTGGCCACCGCTGGCATTATCGACACGTCTTTTCAGCAGGCATTGGCTCACTGAACGAGCGCCGGAACCAAACCCTGTGTACCTTATCCAACCTCGGCTCGAATATCCGAGCGCAGGGATGGATAAGGGCGAGGGAGTTTTGCCAATCGATCACATGACGGCAGCCGCCGTGCTCAAGGCAAAACATGACATCCGGATTCAAACTTTTTTGTGCCGCGCTGATTGCTCTCGGGCTGGCCGGTTGTATCGCCGCCCCGATCGAAATGACCGCGCAAACCGAAACGCGCCTGAAGAACCAGGCGCCAGTGCGCTTTCTGCTGACGTTCGACGACGGCCCCAGTGCCTCGAGTTTGTGGAATCCGTCGGCCACGGTACTCGACAGTCTCAAGGACAATCCGCTGATGCCTGACATCAAAGCGGTGTTCTTCGTGCAGACGCGTGCACCGCGAGCGGGCAACAGTGACATCGGTCGCGGCATCATGCACCGTGAGTATGAGGAGGGGCACATCCTCGCGTTTCACACCGCGACCCATTGGCACACCAATCATCGCTTGCTCGACCCGCAAGAACTGGAAGAGTCGCTGAGCAACGGCACAGCTGATATTGCCGCCATTACGGGGGCGCCGCCGACGCTACTGCGCCCGCCGTTCTGGAATTACGACAAGCGCACCTTCGCCGCCTATCAACAGCATGGCTTGCATGTATTGCTCACCGATTTAAGCGCCAATGACGGCAAGATCTGGGGCTTCAATGCCAGCCCGCGACGTCGGGCCAACATGCTGCGGCAATTATCGGAAGTCCGTGAACGTATCGCCCTTGGCGAATTGCCCACCGTGGACGGGGTCATCCCGGTCGTGGTGACGTTTCATGATCTCAACCGCTATACCGCGAGGCACACCCGCGAATACCTGCAGATTCTGCTGGAGAGCGCCGCTGCCACGGGCGTGAGGCTGGCGGACAAGCCTTTCTATGATGATCACGCTGAACTTGAGAAAGCCGCGTTGGCGCGTGCCGTGGAGAACAGTTCGGAGTCGGTGAATTTGCCGGGGATGTGGAACTGGATCTGGGATCATGACGCGCATTGACGGCGTGCTTGAAAGTTGTGATCGGGTTGGCATTTTTGTGTCGAGCGAGACACAAATTGCTCATCTATGCTCTACGAGTCGACCGACCCACCGCCTGCGAGGCGTCCACTCATGCTTGCCATTGACGATATCTGCCGGATTGTCGAATCCGGCTTTCCTGCGTTCAAGTGCGATTGCATCCCGAGCACGCAGGGGCTATTGCAAATCAAGGTGTATGAGCCGGACAGCGGGCGAGTCGAGTTGCTGTTGAATGGCGTCTCCCCGGAACACCTCGTCACGATTCGTGACATTTCCAACTTCATCGGTGAATTACGCACGGAAATGAGCGCCGGTCGTCGTGCGTTCGCTGGCTAATCCCTCATAACCGTCGCTGAAACGCTTGAACGATGCGTAGCGTCGCGTCGCTGGTATTCAAATTGCGCACTGCGTCCAGCGGATGCCAGATGCAATCGATGATCTCGTTCTGCGGCCGCGCTTGTTCGAGATCCTGCACTGACGCTTCGTAGACATGGTGTCGCGTGCTGCCGCTCTGCAGTTCCATCAAATACAACACGTCGTCGGCGTTCAGGCCGGTTTCTTCCTGCAGTTCGCGTACGGCGGCTTGCGCGCGGGTTTCTCCGGGCTCTACTTTGCCGCCGGGCAATGTCCAGCGGCAGTGGGGTTTGCGCACCAGGAGAATGTGGCGATCCTGTTCGCATATAACGGTGGCGCGTACTTTCATCTGTTACCTGTTTACTGCCTGTCACAAAAAAGAAATAAAACTGCAATATTTGAGCCGAGGCTTGCGGCAAAGGTTTCATTGGAGTTTGGAGCGTTCGCGGCGGCGAAAAGTGCCAGAGCCATGACGGATGCGGCTTGCGACACCCGGTCGGCATTTCGGGCGGATCAGGGTGTAAGGTAAAAGCGTGAAGCTGGATCTGACCGTTAGCAAAAATGGAGGTGTCCATGAGCATGCCAATGTTGAACAAGATGCACATGAACGGCTATGACGTGCTTAGCGTGAACAATGGCCCATGGCGGGTTTGCACCCAGGGTGATCGGCTGGCGTCGTTTGGCAGCCGGGAGGAGGCGCTGGCCTACGCCGCCGCATTGCCTGGCTACAAAAAACGCTCGACGCGCGTGCAGAGTCACAAAACCCACTGACAGGCTGCCTGTAATGAAAGAGCCCCGGCAATTGTCGGGGCTTCTGTTTTGGGGGAGGGTGCTCTCAGTGGACCTTGGTTCGGCTGATGGCGCGGGCTTTCACTTCCTTGGCATACAGTTGCAGCCGTTCTTCGTCGCTTTGCAGCACCTCGCAGGATCTCAGCACGGTTTGTGCGTCCGCCTCATTGCCGGATTTGCGCAGCTGTTCTGCGATTCGTTTCAGGTCGACCGCCGACCATCTCAAGTCCGATGCAACGCTTTGCAGGTCGCGTTGAAGTTCGTGTTCGTATTCATTGAGCCGCATGATCACCTCCAGAACATTCTCGGTAGAAAAGAGTAGTCGCATTTTTCGTCGATGGGCAAAGCCTGTTCGTCAGTAAGCCGGACGGTTGTGAAAAGTTGTGCAGATTGCGCCGAGGGCGCGGTGCCACGATGGATGTAGCGCCGCTTACACGCTACATTCACTTTTTTTCAGATCAGGAACACAGCATGCGGATATGGATCGGGAGTTTGGCGTTGACCCTGTTGGCGGGTTGCTCGTTGCCGGCATCGCTGGTGCCGGGTGAGCCGAATATCAGCAAGACCAGCGACAAGTCGCCCAAGGACTATGCTGCGTGTTTATTACCGTTGTGGCAGAAGGATGTCGCCAAAACCTCGCAGACATCGATTTCCAACGGCTACCGCATCACCGCGCCGAGCATCATTACGGCGGACGAGATCCTCGACATCGTCAAATACAAGGACGGCAGCCGGGTTTCGTTGTATCAGGGCCCGCCGTGGGCCAAGTCCGGGTCGTTGCGCCAGTCGGTGCGTGATTGCCTGTAACGACGCCTGCCGAGACAAAAAAGCAGAAGCCGTATCGTCGGTTTCTGTTTTTTTTTGCCTGCCTGGAGGCTGATAAGGTGTGGATTTGATTCGCGAAATGAACGGTGACAGTTGCGCACGAAGGGTTTCCTCGGTGTGCACTAGGCTTTTGCGGGGCGGTCGATAGTCAGGTCGGCCGGTCTTTCAAGGAGTCGCGGATCATGGATGATCTGGTCAAAGAAGTTATTCCGCTGTTGCAGTATCTGATTCCCGGGTTTTTGTCGGCGTGGATTTTTTATTCGCTGACGGCGTTCAAGCGACCGGATACGTTCGGGCAGATTGTGCAGGCGCTGATTTTTACGTTTGTGATTCAGGGCGCGGTTTGGGGCGTGGGCACTCTGTGTTTGTGGGTGGGTTCGAAGGGGTTTTCTGTCGGGCGCTGGGATGCCAAGAGCGAAACGATGTGGGCATTCGTTGTGTCGGTGACGCTCGGGCTGTTTTCCTGTTATCTGGCCACGAATGACAAATTGCACGGCTGGTTACGCAATCGAAATGTCACGAAACAAACTTCCTACCCCAGCGAATGGTTCAGCATTTTTGCCCAGCACCATCGTCTGGTCACACTGCATTTGATCGATGAAAGGCGCGTGTTTGGCTGGCCCGTGGAGTGGCCACCGGAATCCAGCAGTGGCCAGTTCGTCATGCAGAATCCCTGCTGGCTGGATGCGGAAGGGGCAGAAGTGCCTTTTGGCGCTGAGTTTTTGCTGATAGATTCCGGGAAGGTCAAGTGGGTCGAATTCGGCCCGAAATCGGAGGTTTCTATATGACAGCCAGAGCACCGCAACCAATGCCGGAATGGGTAGCGCGTCGCTACACGAAAGATGGCAAGCCAGTGGCAAATGCGCAGCCCAAGGCACCCAGTGCTCCACCACCTCTGAAGAACTAGTATTTCTTCAGCCCCAACCCTCAGCCACCGCCCGGCGAATCGCTTCCAGCAACATCGCAAACGCCGGGTTGTCGTTGTTCTCCCGCCAGATCAGATGCAGCTCGCTCTGCACTCCTTCGCCCAGATCGATATCGCGAAACATCACATTCTTGAACACCACACTGGTGGCGCAACGCGGCACCAGCGCCAGGCCCATGCCGGCGTTAACCAAAGCCAGAATTGTCAGCGATGACCCCAGCCACTGCACATAATCCGGCGCGACCCGTGCCGAGCGCAGCATGCCGGTCAGCAGTTCATTGAACGGCGGATACGCGGCGTGGGAATACATCAGGAACGGCTGTTTATCCAGATCACTGACCGCCACTTCAGCCGCCGTTGCCAATGGATGTCCACTCGGCACCGCCAATACAAACGGCTCGCGTACCAGGCATTCGGTGGCGTAGCCCGGCTCCAATAATGGCGCACGGGCAATGCCCAGATCGATGCGGCGGGCGCGCAGGGCTTCGTGTTGCTGGTAAGTGTTCATCTCCGACAGATCGATTTTCACCTGCGGCTGTTTCAGCCGTGCCTCGGCGATCACTTTGGGCAGAAACTCGTACACCGCGCTGCCGACAAAACTGATGTTCACCGAACCGATATCGCCCTCGGCAAAGCGTCGGGCGGTGACGGCTGCTTGCTGCGCGCGCTCCAGCAGGTTCTGTGCTTCGATGAAAAATGCACGGCCAGCGGCGGTCAGCGCGACGCTGCGGGTGCTGCGGGTGAACAACTCGACGCCAAGGTGATGCTCCAGCAACTGGATCTGCCGGCTCAGCGGCGGCTGCGTCATGTTCAGTCGCTCGGCGGCGCGGCGAAAGTTGAGTTCGGTGGCGACGGTGGTGAAGCAGCGCAATTGGGTCAGTTCGAACATTGATCTAATCCGGGTATCAATCGAATGCCAAGTTAGATTAGACGGGATCAATGATCGCCGTCCATGATCGGTCCATCGCTTTACGCCATCCCTAAAAAAACAAGATCGGGAGTCGCCCCTTGAAAACCCTCCAGAGTCCGCTGAACGTCACGGTTCTCGCCCGTGCCGCCGCCAAGGTCAAGCGCCACGTGCTGCCGCTGTTCGTGGTGATGTTCATCGTCAACTACATCGATCGGGTCAATATCGGTTTTGTGCGCAGCCACATGGAAACCGATCTGGGCATCGGCGCGGCGGCTTACGGCCTCGGCGCTGGATTGTTCTTTGTTGGCTACGCGCTGTTCGAAGTGCCGTCGAACATGCTTTTGCAGCGTTACGGCGCGCGGGTCTGGTTGACGCGGATCATGTTCACGTGGGGTGCAGCGGCCATGGCCATGGCCTTCGTCAGAGGTGAAACCAGTTTCTATGTGCTGCGCTTTATTCTCGGTGCGGCCGAGGCGGGTTTCTTCCCGGGGATTATTTATTACTTCACTCAGTGGCTGCCGGCCTCCGAGCGCGGCAAGACCATGGCGGTATTTCTCAGCGGTTCGGCCATTGCTTCGGTGATCTCCGGCCCGGTCTCCGGTGCGTTGCTGCACATCAGCGGCCTGGGCCTGCATGGCTGGCAATGGATGTTTTTGATCGAGGGCGCGGCTTCAGTGGTGCTCTGCGCATTCGTCTGGTTCTGGCTGCAATCGCATCCGCGTCAGGCCAAGTGGCTGAGCGAAGAAGAGCGCGAAGCACTGGTGGCGGCAATTGCCGAAGAGCAGCGCGCTCGTGAGGCGTCGCAAGTGGCCAAGCCGTCGATGTTCAAGCTGTTGGCGGATCGGCAGATTGCGCTGTTCTGCTTTATCTACTTTTCTATCGCCCTGACCATTTACGGCGCGACGTTCTGGCTGCCGAGCATGATCAAGAAGATGGGCAATCTCGGCGACTTCCAGGTCGGCCTGCTCAACTCGATCCCGTGGATCATTTCGATTGTCGCCATGTATGGCTTTGCGGCGATGGCCGGCAAGTGGAAGTTCCAGCAAGCCTGGGTCGCGCTGACGCTGGTGATTGCGGCGATTGGCATGTTCATGTCGACCACCGGTGGGCCGATCTTCGCCTTCGTCGCCATCTGCTTCGCCGCCATCGGCTTCAAGGCTGCGTCGGCGTTGTTCTGGCCGATTCCGCAAAGCTATCTGGATGCGCGTATCGCCGCTGCAGTGATCGCTTTGATCAACTCCATCGGCAACCTCGGCGGTTTCGTTGCGCCGACGGCGTTCGGCATCCTCGAAGAAACCACCGGCTCCATCGAGGGCGGACTGTACGGCCTGGCGGCGACGTCGCTGGTCGCTGCGGTGGTGATCTTTTTTGCCCGCACGGCGCCTGGCGCGAAAGGTAAAAACCTTGCAAAGCCGCATGACGAGGCCGCCGTTGTCGTGACGGCCAGCCCGGCCGCGAGCCATTGAATTGATTGTTGATCTGTCAGGAGCGTTATCTTGAAAATCACCCGCGTAACTGTGACCCCGATTGCCTTTCGCGATCCGCCGCTGCTCAACGCCAGCGGCATCCACGAACCCTTCGCTCTGCGCTCGATCATCGAGATCGAAAGCGACAACGGCTATATCGGCCTCGGCGAAAGCTATGGCGATGCCCCGGCGCTGGCGATTCAGCAGCAGTTGCAGGCACAGCTGATCGGCCTCGACCCGTTCAACCTCAATCAGTTACGCGCGATCGTGCAGGCCACCGTTGCCGCGAACAAACCGGCCAGTCTTGCCGGCGCCGAACTGGCACCCGGTTCCCACGCCAGCAAAGCGGTGAGCAATGCCTACTCGGCGTTCGAAGTGGCGTTTCTCGATTTGCAGGCGCATTACCTGAATGTGCCGCTGGTGGACCTGCTCGGCGGTGCTATTCGTGATGAAGTGCCGTTCAGCGCTTACCTGTTCTTCAAGTACGCGCAGCATGTCGATTCGCCGTACAAACCGGACAATTGGGGCGAGGCGCTCAGCGAGCAGCAGATCGTCGCGCAGGCTGCGCGGATGATCGAGGTGTACGGTTTCAAGAGCATCAAGCTCAAAGCCGGTACGTTGCCGCCGGAGCATGAAGTGGCATGCATCAAGGCACTGAAAAAAGCCTTTCCGGGATATCCGTTGCGCATCGATCCGAACGGCAACTGGTCACTGGAAACCTCGATTCGCATGGCCGAGTTGCTCGGCGATGATCTGCAATATTACGAAGACCCGACCCCGGGCCTCGACGGCATGGCCGAGCTGCACAAGCGCACTGGCCTGCCGCTGGCGACCAATATGGTGGTCACCGATTTCGACGAATTCCGCCGCAGCATCGCGCAAAACAGCGTGCAGATTGTTCTCGCCGACCACCATTACTGGGGCGGCCTGCGCGACACGCAGACCCTGGCGAAGATGTGCGACGTGTTTGGCCTCGGCGTGTCGATGCATTCCAATTCACACCTGGGCATCAGCCTGATGGCGATGGCGCATGTGGCGGCGGCGGTGCCGAATCTGGATTACGCCTGCGATACGCATTATCCGTGGCAGGAGCCGGATGAGGAGGTGATCAAGGGCGGCAAACTGCCGATTGTCGATGGCTGCGTGAAGATCACCCGCGCACCGGGGCTTGGGCTGGAACTGGATCAGGATCAGTTGGGCAAGCTGCATGATCAGTACCTGACGTGCGGGATTCGCCAGCGTGATGATGTGCGGCAGATGCAGCGCTACAAGCCGGACTGGAAGGCGGTCAAGCCACGGTTTTGAGGTGTTTGATTTGACGCCATCGCGAGCAGGCTCACTCCTACAGTTGGAATGCGCTTCCCTGTAGGAGTGAGCCTGCTCGCGATTGGCGTCCTCATGTTCACAACGTTTTTACCAGCCAATCCCGAAACGCTTTCAGCGACGGCAAATTCTCATTGCGCGGCGGATACACCAGGTAATAGCTGCGGCGACTGGTAATCGGCTCACCCAGTTGCAGCAGTTCACCCTTCAACAACTCATCTTCGACCAGAATCCGCGGCACCAACCCCACACCAATATTCGCCCGCACCGCCTGAATCAAGTGCGAGGTCATTTCAAAGCTCGGCCCGATACGCATGCTTCGGTGCGGCAGACCTTGATGGCTGAACCATTCCGCCCACGCCTGGGCATTGCTACTGACGTTGAGCAACAGTTGCCCGGCGATGTGTTGCTCGGCGTCGTCGCGCTCAGTGTCAGAGAGTTGCGCACTGGCGATCACCACCAGTTCCTCGGTGTGCAAGGGCAGGGCCGTCAGCCCCGGCCATTCACCACCACCGACGCAGATCGCCGCATCGATTTCGCTGGTATCGAAGTCGATTGCTTCGATACGCGAATGCAAGTGCACGGTCATGCCTGGATGTGCGGTGTAGAAATCCTTCAAGCGCGGCAGCAACCATTTCGAACCGAAAGTCGGCAGCGTCGCCAGGCGCAGACTGTGAATGCCCGAGCCAAACGCCATCGCCTGCAACGTCGCACTGCGAATCTGCCCGAGCGCTTCGGCGAGTTCGCGCTGATACATGCGTCCGACATCGGTCAGCACCACTTGCCTGCCTTCGCGCGTGAACAAACGCATGCCGAGCATTTTCTCCAGAATCTGCACCTGACGGCTGACCGCACTCTGCGTCAGCGACAGTTCGTGGGCGGCACGGGTGTAGCTTTCATGGCGCGCGGCGGCCTCAAAGGCCAGCAATAACGACATGGAAGGGGTGAGCGTGCGCGGATTCATTCGTAAAAGTCATCAATAGCGGGTCGAATTTACGGTTGTCCCGGCGTTCGCCAGCAATGAACATGGGCACCATGAGATGGCGGAGCCTGACGCAATCATTCGTTGCGTACAACTGTTCACCGCCGCGCGGCCCGATTTTGACCGAGATAACCTGACCGATGATTGCCCAGCTGTCCCCTGGCAAAGCCCTGACCAGCGATTACCAGCAGTTCCTCCAAGCCCTGAAAGCCAGCGGTTTTCGCGGTGAAATCAGCGCCGATTACGCCAGCCGCGTGGTGCTGGCGACCGACAACTCGATCTATCAGCGCCTGCCACAAGCGGCGGTGTTTCCGCTGGATGCCGAGGACGTGGCGCGGGTGGCGCGACTGATCGCCGAGCCGTCGTACCAGCAAGTGGTGATCACTCCGCGTGGCGGCGGCACCGGCACAAACGGCCAATCGCTGACGGACGGCATCGTCGTCGATCTGTCGCGGCACATGAACCGCATCCTCGAAATCAACGTCGAGGAACGCTGGGTGCGCGTGCAGGCCGGGGTGGTCAAGGATCAGCTCAACGCTGCGCTGAAATCCGCCGGACTGTTTTTCGCCCCGGAGCTGTCGACCTCCAACCGCGCCACCGTCGGCGGCATGATCAACACCGACGCCAGTGGCCAAGGCAGTTGCACCTACGGCAAGACCCGCGACCATGTGCTCGAACTCGACATGGTTTTGCGCGGCGGCGAACGTCTGCACGGTTTGCCGCTTGAGGAAAGTGAGCTTGAAGCGCTGTGTGCCCGCGAAGATCGCGTCGGTGAAGTCTATCGCTGCGCGCGGCAGATCATTGATGAGCAGGGCGAGCTGATCAAGGCGCGTTTTCCCGATCTCAACCGTTGCCTGACCGGTTATGACCTCGCGCACTTGCGTGAGGCGGACAACCGTTTCAACCTCAACAGCGTGCTCTGCGGCGCGGAAGGCTCGCTGGGATTTGTCGTCGAGGCGCGGCTGAACGTGTTGCCGATCCCCAAACACACGATGCTGGTGAACATCCGCTACGCCGGGTTCATGGATGCTTTGCGCGATGCGCGGGCCTTGATGGCGCTCAAGCCGTTGTCGATCGAAACCGTCGACTCGAAAGTGCTGTTGCTGGCGATGCAGGACATCGTCTGGCACGGCGTCGCCGAGTATTTCCCGGAAAGCGCCAAGCGCCCGACGCTGGGCATCAATCTGGTGGAGTTCTGCGGCGACGATCCCGAGGATTTACAGCGCCGGGTCGAAGCATTCGTCGAACACCTGAGCCGCGATCAAACCGTTGAGCGCCTGGGTCATACGCTGGCGGTCGGTCATGCGGCGGTGAACAAGGTCTACGGCATGCGCAAGCGTGCGGTAGGCCTGCTCGGCAACGTCGCCGGTGAAGCGCGGCCGCAGCCGTTTGTCGAAGATACTGCTGTGCCGCCGCAACACTTGGCCGAGTACATCGCCGAGTTGCGCGACCTGCTCGACAGCCATGGTTTGCAGTACGGCATGTTCGGTCATGTCGACGCGGGCGTGCTGCACGTGCGGCCGATTCTCGACATGAAAGACCCGCAGCAAGCGGCGCTGGTGCGCCCTGTGTCTGATGGCGTCGCCGCGCTGACCCAGCGTTACGGTGGGCTACTGTGGGGCGAGCACGGCAAAGGCCTGCGCTCGGAATATGCCCCGGCGTTTTTCGGCGAGTTGTATCCGGCACTGCAAGCCTTGAAGGCCGCGTTCGACCCGTTCAACCAGTTCAACCCGGGCAAGATCGCCACGCCGGCGAACACCGGTGCGGCGTTGCTGAAAATCGATGAAGTCACTCTGCGTGGCGAACTGGATCGGCAGATCGACGAAAAAGTCTGGCAAAGCTACGGCGCGGCCATGCACTGCAACGGCAACGGCGCCTGCTACAACTTCGATCCCGATGACGCCATGTGCCCGTCGTGGAAAGCCACCCGCGAGCGCGCTCAGTCGCCCAAGGGCCGCGCTTCGTTGATCCGTGAGTGGCTGCGTTTGCAGGGCGAGGCGGGCGTTGATGTGTTGTCCGATGCGATTCGCAAGCCGGCGTTTTTCAGCACGTTGTGGCAGCGCTGGCGCAACAGCCGTGCACAGTCCGAGGATTTCTCCCACGAAGTCTACGACGCCATGGCCGGTTGCCTGGCGTGCAAATCCTGCGCGGGGCAGTGTCCGGTGAAGGTCAATGTGCCGGAGTTTCGTTCGCGATTTCTTGAGCTGTATCACAGCCGTTATCTGCGTCCGGCGCGGGATTATCTGATTGCTTCGCTGGAGTACAGCATCCCGTACATGGCGCGGATTCCGGCGCTGTACAACGGTTTGATGGGCGCTTCATTCGTTCGTAGCTTGCTGGAACGGGTCGGCGGCATGATCGACGTGCCGTTGCTCAGTCGTTTTGATTTCCATGCGGCGATGCGCCGTTGGCAGGTGCAGCCGGCGACGGTGTCGACCTTGGCGGCGCTGACCCCGGCGCAACGCGAGCGCAGCGTGGTCATCGTGCAGGATGCCTTCACCCGCTACTTCGAAGCGCCATTGTTGGCCGATCTGGTCGAGTTGATTTCGCGTCTGGGTTATCAGGTGTATCTGGCACCGTTCAGCGCCAACGGCAAGCCGCTTCACGTGCAGGGCTTCCTTTCGGCGTTCAACCGCGCGGCATTGCGCAACGCTCGGCAGTTGCGTGAATTGGCCGATGTGGGCGTGCCGTTGCTGGGCCTCGATCCGGCGATGACGCTGGTGTATCGCCAGGAATACCTGAAAGTGCCGGGCATGGAGCAATGCCCGGAAGTGGCGCTGGTGCAGGAGTGGTTGCTCAAAGTGATGCCAGAGCAGGCGGTGCAGGATAAAAGCGCAGCGTTCCGACTGCTTGCCCATTGCACCGAGAAAACCAATGCCCCGGCCGCGACCCGCCAGTGGGAACAGGTGTTCGAACGCGCAGGTTTGAAGTTGGCCACGCAGGCCACCGGTTGCTGCGGCATGTCCGGGACTTATGGCCACGAGGCGCGCAACCGCCAAACCTCAGCGGTGATCTACGAGCAGTCGTGGGCACGTCAGGTAGACGCGCCGGCAGAGCATGGCGAAGCACTGGCCACGGGGTATTCCTGCCGCAGTCAGGTCAAGCGCCAGTCGGATCAGGCACTGCGCCATCCGTTGCAGGTGTTGCTGACGGCTCTGCGTCGCTGAGTGGTTCATCGACTGGAGCGTTGTCCCAGATCAGCCGAGGGTCGAAGCTCATTGCCGAGAGCATGGTCAGCACCACGACCATGCCGAAGAACAGGATGCCCGGTCGCGGTTCGATATCGCCCAGTGTCTGGAACTTCACCAACGCTGCCACCAGTGCGACCACCAGCACATCGAGCATTGACCAGTAGCCGATCAGCTCGACGAAGCGGAACATTTTCGAGCGTTCCCGGCGTGCCCAGCCACTGTCGCGTTGCACAGTGATCAACAACAGCGACAGGGCGACGAACTTGACGCCCGGCACGGCGATACTGGCAATAAAGATGATCAGTGCGATGTCCCACGCGCCATGCTGCCAGAACTCCAGCACGCCGCTCATGATCGTGCTGTCGGCGCCGCTGCCAAGCATGGTGGTGTTCATCACCGGCAGCAGATTGGCCGGCACGTAAAACGCCAGCGCCGCGAGCATGTAGGCCCAGGTGCGCGCCAGTGAATTGGTTTTGCGCCGGTGCAGCGGCGCATCGCAGCGCGGGCATTCATGTGGCTCGTCGGTCATGTCGCAGGCCAGGCCACAGCTGTGGCACAGGCACAGGTTGAGTTCGCTGGCAGTCGCGGGTCGGTTCATGGAATGTCCCATAGGTCGCGGATATCGCGGCCGGCAATCCTGATCATCATCAAACTCAGCACGGCCAATGCGAACAGGCCGATGCCGGGCAACACGTCGAGCAATCCCGCCAGTTTGAACACCGCGACCATCGCCCCCAGCAGGCACACTTCGAGCATGCTCCACGGCCGCAGGGTTTCCAGCCAGCGCATGCACAGCTTGAAGCCCGGCGCGCGTCGGGAGGACAGCGCGAAGCTGAGCACCCAGATCAGCAGCACCAGTTGAAATGCCGGGGCAATGATGATCGAAATTGCCGCGACCATCGCTATGAAGGTGATCGGCCCCTGACTCAGCGCCAGCACCGAATCCCACAGTGTCGCGCTGTTTTTCAGGCCTTTGAGGCTGATGCTCATCACCGGATAGAAATTGGCAAACAGCCACAGCATCGCCGCCGTGAAGGTCAGTGCCAGGCGCTGTTCGACGGTCAAACCGTTGAAGCGCTGGAGTACGCCGCCGCAGCGCACGCACGAGGTTTTCTGGTGTTTGGCCAGCACGGTTTTTTCGTACACACAATCGCAGTGCTCGCAGATGATCAGGTGTTCGGTGTTGACCATGGACAACGCTCGACAGCAAGCCGCAAGGGCAGGGGACTTGATCACTATAGAAGCCTGAGGCTATTGGGCAACTTGCCCGGCGTGATCAACTGAGGTTTTTCTGAGAATCACTATCGATTGAGCTTGGGTTTTTGCTGGTTATTGTTATAAGGTAACGCGAATTTTCAGGGGTGGTCCTTGTGGGCATCCGGTGTTAACCCTTCGATTGCGAAACGCTCATGACGATTGTGCTCCCTCGTTCTGCCCCGCTGGCCGCTGGCCGGCTGCTGTCCATTGACGCCCTCAGAGGCTTGGTCATTCTGTTCATGCTGCTCGACCACGTGCGCGAAACCTTTTTGCTGCACCGTCAGGTCAGCGACCCGATGGACATTGCCAGCACCGAGCCGGCGCTGTTTTTCAGCCGCACGTTGGCGCATCTGTGTGCGCCGGTGTTTGTGCTGCTGACGGGATTGTCGGCGTGGTTGTTCGGTGAAAAGTACGCGGGCAAGTCTGATGTCAGCGCCTTTCTGTTCAAGCGTGGTCTGTTTCTGGTGCTGCTGGAATTCACCCTGGTGAACTTCGCGTGGACGTTCCAGCTGCCACCGAGCGTGATTTATCTGCAAGTGATCTGGGCGATCGGTTTGAGCATGATCGCCTTGTCGCTGCTGGTCTGGCTGCCGCGCTGGCTGTTGCTGACGTTAAGCCTGACGATCATCGCCGGACACAACCTGCTCGACACTGTGCATTTCCCGGTGGAGTCGGCGCTGCATGTGCCGTGGGCGATTTTGCATGATCGCGGCTGGATCGACGTCAGCGACACTCTGCGCCTGCGCACCTCCTATCCGTTGTTGCCATGGATCGGTGTGATTGGTCTGGGTTATGCACTGGGGCCGTGGTTTGCTCGCGGCGTTGAAGCGGGTTTGCGTCAGAGCCACCTGTTGATCGCGGGTTGCGCCGGGCTGCTTGGCTTTGTCGGGCTGCGGCTGATCAATGGCTATGGCGAAAAACCGTGGGCCGTGGGCGACACGTCGGTGCAAACCCTGATGAGTTTTTTCAACATCACCAAGTACCCGCCGTCGTTGCTGTTTATCGCGCTGACCGTGAGCGTCAGCCTGTTGCTGCTACTGGCATTCGAACGTTTGCAGGATCGTCGCTGGATTCGCTGGCTGACCGTATTCGGTTCGGCGCCGATGTTTTTCTACCTGCTGCACCTGTACGCGTTGAAGGTGTTGTACCTGATCGGCGTGGCCTTGTTCGGGCTGAATCAGGGCAGCTATTTCGGTTTCTCGTCAGTCGCGGCCATCTGGCTGGCAGCAGCGCTTCTGTCGATAGCGCTGTACCCGGCCGTGCGCTGGTTCTCGGCGTTGAAGGCCCGTCGTCGCGACATCGCCTGGTTGAAGTACCTGTAAGCGCTAGCGCCGGTTGCGCACGAAGTCGATAAACGCCTTCAGCGCTGCCGGCACATGACGGCGGCTCGGGTAGTACAGGTGCAGACCTGGATAGAACGGGCACCAGTCTGCCAGCACTTGCACCAGAAGCCCGCTGGCGAGGTGTTCGCTGACCATGTCTTCGAACACATAGGCCAGGCCCAGCCCTTGCAGCGCTGGGCCGACCATCAGGCTGACATCGCCGAGGGTCAGCGGGCCGTTGACTTCGATTTCCTGGGCAATGCCGCCGCGCTCGAACTCCCAGCGATACATCGAACCGCTGGGGTAGCGGTGGCGGATGCACGGCAGTCCGTGCAGGTCTTCGGGCTTTTGCGGTGCTGCGTGACGTTCAAAAAACGCCGGTGAACCAACGACCACTGAACGCATTGGCGGGCCAATCGGCAGCGACACCATGTCGGCCTCCAGGCGATCACCGAAGCGCACGCCGGCATCGAACCCATTGGCGACGATATCCAGCAGCGCATCGCTCTCGACCACTTCCAGACGAATGTCCGGATACACCTGCAAAAACTCACTGGCAATCGGCAGCAACACCAGTTCGCAGGCTTGCCGCCCCGAAGTGATGCGCAAGTTGCCCGAGGGTTTATCGCGAAAATGGTTGAGGTCTTCCAGCGCATCGTCGATATCACGAAAGGCCGGTTTCAATCGCGCGTACAGGCGCTCGCCAGCCTCGGTCAACGCCACGCTGCGGGTGGTGCGATTGAACAGGCGCACGCCTAGACGGTTTTCCAGCGCCTTCACCGAATGGCTCAGGGCGGAGGGCGTCAGACCGAGTTCGATGGCGGCTTTACTGAAGTTCAGGTACTGCGCGGTGCAGAGGAAAACGCTGAGATCTGCCGCCGAAGGTGATTTCATCTGTGAATGCCTTTCACAAAGTCATGCAAAATTGTTGGGATTATCGCATCAGTAGCACGGCTTTAAAGTCGCATCAACTTATCAAACAGGCCCGGCACCCATGTCAGGGTTTCTAACAGGAGAAGTTGTTATGCGCACCTGGTTCATTACTGGCGCTTCCCGTGGCTTTGGCATTCTCATCGCCGAGCAGGCCCTGCGTTCCGGTGACGCGGTCATCGCTACCGCGCGCAACCCGCAAGACATCACTGACCGCCTCGGCGAGCAACCGAACCTGCTGGCATTGCGTCTCGACGTCACCCGTGAAGACGAAGCGCATCAAGCGGTCGCTGAAGGGATCAAGCGTTTTGGCCGTATCGATGTGCTGATCAACAACGCCGGGTTTGGCGTACTGGGCGCGGTAGAAGAAACCAGCGCCAGCGAGACCGAGCGCTTGTTCGCGACCAATGTGTTCGGTTTGCTCAATGTCACCCGCGCCGTGTTGCCGCATATGCGGGCGCATCGCAGTGGTCGGGTGATCAACATCTCGTCGATTGGCGGCTATCAGGCGTACATGGGCTGGGGCGTTTACGGCTCGACCAAGTTCGCCGTCGAAGGCATCACCGAAGCATTGCATCAGGAACTGGCGCCACTGGGCATTCAAGCCACGGTGGTCGAGCCGGGTTTCTTTCGCACTGATTTCCTTGATGAACAGTCGTTGATCAAGACGCAACTTGAGCTGCCGGACTACGACGAAACCGTGGGCAAGATGCGAGTGTTTGCCGAAGCTGCGAATCATGCACAACCGGGTGATCCGCAGAAGTTTGCCGAGGCGATGCTGGCGCTGGTCAATGCACCGAACCCGCCGCTGCGCCTGGCGCTGGGCAGCGATACGGTGGCGCGGATCGAGGCGAAGAATCGCCTGGTGGCGCAGGAGTTGGCCGAGTGGAATGAGCTGGCGCTGTCCACCGACTTCGCCAACTGAACGCCAGAGCTGTGAGAGCGAGGCTGCTCGCTCTCATCTTTTTCGTGCGCAAACTTCGGTGGATTTTTCTGTGTGCTTTGCGCCTTATTCGCTGCGCGACGCAGCTTTGTGATATCTCAAAGGATGGAATGATGAACGCTATGACTCAGCCGCACGGAGCGCGCGACAAGTTGCTCGTACTCGCGGCCGTGTGTCTCTCGGCACTGGTCCTGCCGTTGAGTTTTACCGGCGGCGCGGTGGCGACGCCGGCCATTGGTCGCGATCTGGGCGGCAGCCCGGTGGCGCTGACCTGGATCACCAATGCGTTCATGTTGTCGTTCGGCAGTTTGCTGATGGCCGCCGGCGCATTGGCTGATGTTTATGGGCGCAAACGCCTGTTCACCTTTGGCATGCTGCTGTTCACCGCCGCGTCGTTTGCGCAGAGTCTGGCGCCTTCGGTGTTCTGGCTGGACGTGTTGCGTGCCGTTCAAGGTGTGGCGGGGGCAGCGGCGCTGGCCAGCGGTTCGGCGGCGTTGGCGCAAGAGTTCGAAGGGCACGCCCGGACCCGCGCGTACAGCGTGCTTGGCACGACGTTCGGCATTGGTCTGGCGTTCGGACCCTTAGTGGCCGGGGCATTGATCGAGGTTTTCAACTGGCGAGCAATTTTTGTCTTTACGGCGTTGGTTGGAATGATCGCAATGGTCTTCGGTCTGCCACGCATGCGCGAAACCCGTGACCCCGATGCCAAAGGGCTGGACTGGCCGGGCACGTTGCTGTTCAGCACAATGCTGGCGCTGTTCACGTTTGGCCTGATTCAGGCGCCGGACAGTGGTTGGGGCAGTCCGCTGGTCATCGGTTTGTTGGGTGCTTCGGCAGTATTGCTGGCGGTGTTCGTGCGCGTCGAAATGCGTGTCGAGCGGCCGATGCTGGACTTGACCCTGTTTCGTTATCCGCGATTCATTGGCGTGCAGATGCTGCCGATCGGCACCTGTTTCTGCTACATCGTGCTGGTGGTGATGTTGCCGCTGCGCTTTATCGGCGTTGAGGGCTTGAGCGAGATCGATGCCGGTCTGCTGTTGCTGGCGTTGTCGGCGCCGATGCTGGTGGTACCGATGCTGGCCGCCGCGCTGGCGCGCTTTGTATCCGCTGGCATTTTGTCCGGCACCGGGTTCCTGATTGCCGCCTCGGGTCTGCATTGGCTGAGTTTGTACAGCGTCGGTGAGGCGAAATTCGCGCTAGTGGTGCCGATGCTGCTGATCGGTGTAGGCGCCGGTTTGCCCTGGGGGCTGATGGATGGTTTGTCGGTCAGCGTCGTGCCGAAAGAGCGCGCCGGCATGGCGGCGGGCATCTTCAGCACTGTGCGCGTGGCGGGTGAGGGGATTGCCTTGGCGATTGTCGCGGCAGTGCTGGCGTCATTGCTGCACGCTGATCTGTCGAGTGCCGTGCACGTGGTGACAGGCAGCGCCGAGGCATCGCTGATTGCCGAGACCGCGCACCGGGTGACGACGGGTGATATGGCGCATGCGATCAACACCGTGCCAGGTCTGGCCAATGAACGCCTGGTGCAAGGTTATGCGTCAGCGTTTCAATATCTACTGCATATCCTGACGGTGATCACGCTGGTGTCGGCGGTGGTGGTGCTGGGCTTGTTGAGCAAGGATCGCAGCGTCGCCGAGCCACAACAGGCTGCTGCATAAACCCAATGTGGGAGCGAGCTTGCTCGCGAAAGCGGTGAGTCAGCAACGGATGGGTTGACTGACATTGCCTCTTCGCTAGCAGGCTCGCTCCCACATGGTTTTCCGGTGTCTGGATTATTTGCGATCCAGCCACACAGTTTGCGCATTGCAGAACTCGCGCACGCCGAAGTGCGACAGCTCGCGACCGAAACCACTCTTCTTCACGCCGCCAAAGGTCACACGCGGATCGCTGGCGGAGTAGCCGTTGATGAACACGCCGCCAGTGTCCAGTTCGCTGGTCAGTTGCTGGGCCAGTGCCACGTTGGCGGTGTAGATCGTAGCGGTCAGGCCGAACTCGCTGTCATTGGCCAAGGCCACGGCATGCGCGCAATCGCGGGCGGTGATGATCGACGCGACCGGGCCGAACAGTTCCTGTCTGAACGAGGTCATACGATCGGTGACATCGGCCAGCACGGTTGGCTCGTAGTAGTTGCCCGGGCCTGCGGACTTGCCGCCGCCGAGCAGCAGGGTGGCGCCTTCTTCCAGGGTGTCACGCACTTGCTGGTCGAGTTCATCGCGCAGGTCGAAACGCGCCATCGGGCCGATGTATGTGTCGGCGGACAGCGGATCCCCGACCTTCAACTTGCGCGTGGCTTCGACAAACTTGCGGGTGAATTCTTCAACCACGCCTTCTTCGATGATCAGGCGTTTGGCTGCCGCGCAGACCTGACCGGAGTTCTGGTAGCGACCAATGACCGCCGCTTGCACCGCTTCGTCCAGATCGGCGTCGTTGAGCACGATAAACGGATCGGAACCGCCCAGTTCCAGCACGCATTTCTTCAACGCAGCACCGGCCTGCGCGCCGATTGCCATGCCGGCACGGACGCTGCCGGTCAGGGTCACGGCGGCAATGCGGGGATCAGCGATGGCGGTGGAAACGCCTTCCGGAGTGACGTTGATCACCTCAAAAACACCCTCGGCGAAACCGGCGCGGGTGAAGGCATCGCGCAACAGATAGGCGCTGCCCATCACGTTCGGCGCATGTTTGAGCACGTAAGTGTTGCCGGCGATCAGCGCCGGCACGGCACCGCGCAGTACTTGCCAGATCGGGAAGTTCCACGGCATCACCGCGAGAATCGGGCCGAGCGGACGGTACTCGATGCGCGCCTTGCCACCTTCAACCTGAGTCGGCTCAGCGTCGAGCATCGCCGGGCCGTGTTCGGCGTACCACTCGCAGAGCTTGGCGCATTTCTCGATTTCACCGCGGGCCTGAGCGATCGGCTTGCCCATTTCCTGAGTGATCATGGTGGCCATGGCGTCGCTGGTTTCACGCAGCGCACCGGCGAGGGCGGTCAACAAGCGCGAGCGATCCTGCAACGGCTTGCGCTTCCATTTGCCGAAGCCGTAGGCGGCGCGGATCAGCGCGGCGTCGAGGGCGGCAGCGGATTCAAATGCGTAATGACCGATCTGCTCGCCAGTGGCGGGGTTGATCGAGATGGCGTGGGTCTGGCTGGAAATCTGGCTCATGGCATCGTCCTGCATGTTCGTCGGATGAGCCTAGAGTAGGGTGGTGTTTGTTTTCTGGAAACTGAATAATAAAGATCGTTTCTTTCACAATTGGAGAATGAATGTGGATCTGGTGCAGCTGGAAATCTTCAAAGCCGTTGCCGAACACGGCAGCATCAGCGCCGCCGCCGCGCAGATCCATCGCGTGCCGTCGAACCTGACCACGCGGATCAAGCAACTTGAGCAGGATTTGGGCGTTGATCTGTTTATTCGCGAGAAAAGCCGTCTGCGTTTGTCCCCGGCGGGGTGGAGTTTTCTTGAATACGCGCGGCGCATTCTCGACCTGGTGCAGGAGGCTCGGGCGACGGTGGCGGGCGAGGAACCGCAGGGCGCTTTTCCATTGGGCTCGCTGGAAAGTACGGCCGCCGTACGCATTCCCGAATTGCTGGCGGCGTACAACCAGTTGCACCCGAAAGTCGATCTCGATCTGTCCACCGGACCGTCCGGCACGATGATCGACGGCGTGCTGTCCGGGCGTCTGGCTGCAGCGTTTGTCGACGGCCCGGTGCTGCATCCAACACTGGAAGGCGTGCCGGCGTTCGAGGAAGAAATGGTCATCATCGCCCCGATCAACCACCCGCCCGTGAAGCGCGCAGCGGACGTAAACGGCGAGAATATTTATGCCTTCCGTTCCAACTGCTCCTACCGTCACCACTTTGAAAAATGGTTCAGCACCGACGCCGCTGTGCCGGGCAAGATTTTCGAAATGGAGTCCTACCACGGCATGCTCGCCTGTGTCAGCGCCGGCGCCGGTCTGGCGCTGATGCCGCGCAAAATGCTGCAGAGCATGCCCGGGAGTGCGACCGTCAGCGTCTGGCCATTGGCAGCGGATTTTCGCTATTTGACCACCTGGCTGGTGTGGCGACGGGGCACGGTGTCGCGCAGTTTGAGCATGTTTGTGCGCTTGCTGGAAGAGCGCGGGGTCGTGCGCGCAGATGCATGATCGCGTGTGCCGCGCACTGGCTCCTGTTATTGCCCGTCGACGCTGCGCGGCAGATTCAGCGGATTACCTTCGCGCAACACTTGCGGCAACAACTCATCCGGAAAACCCTGATAAGCCACGGGCCGCAAGAAGCGTTCGATCGAGGTCATGCCGACCGAAGTGAAGCGGCTGTCCGATGTGGCCGGAAAAGGGCCGCCGTGCACCGTAGCAAAGGTCACTTCCTGTGGGTGGGCGAAGGCGTTGACCACGATGCGTCCGGTGCGCCGTTCCAGAATCGGCAGCAGGCGCCGCGCCAATTCCAGATCGACACTTTCAAGGTGAATCGCCGCGCTGAGCTGACCCTTGAATGAGCGGGCGACCGCCAGCAGTTCGGCTTCATCGTTGACCGCCACCAGCAGCGCCGACGGGCCGAAAACTTCATGGGCCAACCCCGGCTCGCTGAGCAATTGGTGTCCCTCGACTTCCAGCAACGCAGCACGTCCGGCGAATGTGGCATTGGCCGGTGTGCCTGCCGCGATCACCTGCGCGCCGGCACTTTTCATCACCATCAAGCCCTCGACGTAGGCGCCATGAATGCCCGGCGTCAGCATCGTCCGTGCCGGTGCCTCGCTGACCCGTTTACGCATGGCGCTGCGCAGTTCATCAAACCCCGCACCGCGTACGGCGATCAGGATCGACGGACACAAGCAGGCCTGACCGACATTGACCAACATCCGTTCGATAAAGCCGTCACCGATTTCGGCGCCGCGAGCCGCCATGGCCTCGGGCAGGATGAAGGTCGGGTTGACGCTGGTCATCTCGGTGAACACCGGGATTGGCTCGGGGCGCAATTGCGCGCGGCGATAGAGCGCCATGCCGCCCTGTTTGGAGCCGGTGAAGGTCACGGCTTTGATCAACGGATGATCGACCAGCGCTTCGCCAATGGCATTGCCGCCACCACGCACCATCGAGAAAACACCTTCGGGCAAGCCATGTGCCTGCACGGCTTTACGAATGGCTTGCGCCTGGATTTCCGAAGCGCCGGGATGCGCGTTGTGTGCTTTGAGAATCACCGGCGCCCCGGCCGCCAGTGCCGACGCGGTATCGCCACCCGCCACCGAGTAGGAGATCGGGAAGTTGCTCGCGCCGAAAATCGCCACCGGGCCAATGGCGATTTTTTGCAGGCGATGATCCATCCGTGGGCGCGGCTGACGCTCGGGTTGCGCCGGGTCGATGGCCAATTGCAGAAAGCGGCCCCGGCGCACCACATCGGCGAACTGGCGGAACTGGGTTGCCGCTTTCGCGGCTTCGCCTTCGAGCTGGGCTTGCGGCAGTCCGGTTTCCAGTGCGGCGCGTGCAGATAGTTCGCGGCGTACTTCATCGAGATTGTCAGCGATGCTTTCGAGGAACGCCGCGCGTTCGGCCAGCGAGGTGTGGCTGTAGCGGTCGAACGCTGCATCGGCGAGTGTTGCAGCCTGATCAACTTGTGCGGCACCGCCGAAGGCGAAGTCGGGTTCGATCAACTGATCAGTGGCCGGATTCAGCGCTTTCATCGTGCCTGCGGTGGCGGCGACATCCGCCGCGCCGATCAGCAAATGGCCGGACAGATTCATTGCGCTTCACCTTGGGATTGGAGGTTGGCAATCAGTTCGTCAGTGTTGGCAATCACGTGAGCGAATGTCGGGCCGTTGAGCTCGTGGGCGGCGTGCATCATTTCTGCTTTGAAGGCCGCTGTTGCATCGCGTACGAGGGTGACGTGGTAGCCCAGTTCCGCGGCATAGCGCGCGGTGGCTTCAATGCAGGTGTTGGCCAGCAGGCCGACGATGATCACGTGGGTGACGCCTTGCTGCTTCAGGCGAAAATCCAGGTCAGTGTTGGCGAAACCACTCGAACCCCAGTGTTCCTGAACCACGATATCGCCGTCCTTCGGGGCGAAATCAGGGTGCCATTCACCGCCCCATTCTCCGCGGGCAAAGTGGTGCATGTGCATGATCTTGCATTGGGTCGGGGTAGGGTGGTCCCAGCTTTCGTAGTCGCCTTTTTCCCAGCGATGATGGGGTACGATGACCACCGGCATTTTCAGCTCGCGCACGGTGCGGTCGAGTTTGCGCAGGTTATCGAGCAGGCCATTCTGTTCGGCCATGGGTTTGATCAAAGGGAAAATCTTACCGCCGTCCGAAAGAAAATCGTTGTACGGATCGACCAACAGGTAGGCGGTTCTGTCCAGCGGATAGGGGGTATTCGACATGGCGGCTTGCTCCGGCATTGGGATTATCGGTGCGCAGGGCTTGTCCCGGCATCGTGTAGATATGATAATCATAGTAACTGTAAAAGAGGCAAGCCCTGATGGCAGTAAACAATAGTCTTCCTGACACGCTGTGCCCGATCTCCCGGGCCGAGACGATCGTCGGAGACCGCTGGACAGTGCTGGTTTTGCGCGAGTTGTTCATGGCCAATCATCGCTATGACGAAATCCAGGCGCAGACCGGCGGTACCCCGCAAATGGTTGCCGCGCGTCTGAAATGTCTGGAAGCGGATGGGTTGGTCGAACGACGCTTGTACAACGAGCGGCCGAAACGCTACGAGTATCACCTCACCGCGAAAGGCGAGGCGTTCTATCCGGTGATCATCGCGTTGCGGGCTTGGGGTGAGACCTGGTGCAAAGCACCGGAGGAAGGGCTGGCAGTGAACATGACCCACAAAAACTGCAACCACGACGCCGGCCTCGGGCCGCTGTGCGATCACTGTGGCGAACCCTTGCGTCGGCAAGATCTGATCAGCCAGCCACAAGCTGCCTACGCCGCCGAACGACAGGCGCGGCGTGAGGCATTCAAAGGCAAATGATCTCTATCACGGCGTGCCGTTGCGACCGTGCAGCACGTAGCCGGGACGCAGGCTCAAGCGTTCGTAATAGACTTTCACTGCGGCAAAATCCGGGTGAGCCAGTGGCGTTTCGAACCAGCGGTTCACCGACAGCCCGATGGGAATGTCCGCCAGGGAAAACTGCTCGCCGCTGACGTAAGCGCCGGTCTTTTCCAGTTGCCGGTCGAGGATGGCCATGTTTTTTGACCATTGCTCAATCCCGACCGCCAGCGTGGCATTGTCCTGATAGTCGGGCGACTGACGCACCAGTGACATGAAGGCGTACGACCACGAACGATTCAGCTCCGACGCTTGCCAGTCGATCCACTGATCAATCCGCGCTCGAGCCATCGGCTCCGTCGGATAAAACTGCGCGCCGTCATAGCGCGACACCAGATAACGAATGATCGTGTTCGATTCCCATAGCGTGAAATCCCCGTCCTGAATTACCGGCACCATGGCACAGGGATTGAGCGCGAGAAACTGCGCATCGTTCGTCGATCTGAACCCCGAACCCCAGTCTTCTCGCTTAAAGGGAATCTGCAATTCAGCGCATGTCCACAGCACTTTACGCACGTTGATCGATGAGGCTTTACCGAGTATTCGCAGCATTGGATGTCCCTTACCCAATCGTCGTCAGGGGTAAAGAAATACCACACCGCAACGGAGAAGGCCCGCACAGTGCGGGCCTTCATTTTCAGCGAATCAATCTCACAGACTGCTCGCCAGTTTCCCGCCCATCATCCGCCGACGATAGGAGGTGTCCCGATTGGCCAGCCAGAAATACAACGGCGAGGTCACCAGCAGTCCCACCAGCCACGACAGATCCGCGCCGTTGATGTGCGCCGACACCGGGCCGACGTACAGCGGCGTGTTCATGAACGGGATCTGCACGGCGATACCGATCGCGTAGGCCAGCAGGGCTTGCGGGTTGTACCGGCCGTAAATACCGCCATCGACCTGGAAGATCGACTGGATGTCGTACTGGCCTTTGTGGATCGCGTAGAAGTCGATCAGGTTGATCGCCGTCCACGGCACCAGCACCACCAACAACACCAGCACCATGTCGACGAAGTGGCCGATGAAGTCTTTCGAGGCGCCAACGGCGGCAAAGCAGCAGGCCAGCAAGACGATGATCGAGATCACCGCGCGGCTCTTGGCGGTGGGGATCCAGCGATAGGCGAAGGTCTGCACCAGGGTGATCAGCGACAGCACCGCGCCGTACAGGTTGAGAGCGTTGTGACTGATCACGCTGAGCAGGAACAGCACCAGCATCAGCGGGCCGATGGAGCCAGTGGCGAGTTTGACCGCGTCCATGGTGTCCATGCCCACCGGCGTCGCCAGCACTGCGACGGCACCGAAGATGAACGCCAGACTCGACCCCAGCGCCGACCCCAGGTACGTGGTCCAGAACGTCGACGAGACTTTCACGTCCGCCGGCAGGTAACGCGAATAATCAGACACGTAAGGCGCAAACGCGATCTGCCACAAAGCCGCCAGCGACACCGTGGCGAGCCAACCGGAGAGGTTGAAGCTGCCACGAGTGAGGAAATCATCGGTCTGAATATGCGTGAAGATATAGCCGAAACCGACGACGATGCCGATCCCCAACACCCACGTGCCGATGCGGTTGAGCACGTGGATAAAGCGGTAGCCGATGATGCCGATGACTCCCGAACCGACTGCGCCAATGACGATGCCGACCGGCACAGGAACGCTGTCGACCACGCCATGCAGCGACTTGCCGGCCAGCACGATGTTGGAGGCGAAAAAGCCGATGTACATGACGCCGGCAATCAACACCACCAGCAACGCACCGAGGGAGCCGAACTGCGCGCGGCTCTGGATCATTTGCGGGATGCCCATTTGCGGGCCTTGCGCCGAGTGCAGCGCCATCAGTACGCCGCCAACCAGATGGCCGACCAGAATCGCGACGATGCCCCAGAGCAGATTCAAGTGAAACAACTGCACGCCCAGCGCACCGGTGACGATGGGCAACGGCGCGATATTGCCGCCGAACCAGAGCGTGAACAGATCCCTGACCTTTCCGTGGCGATCTTCGTGGGGCACGTATCCTATCGTGTGTTTTTCAATCAGCGGAGCGGAGGATGCTGCAGGGGTAGCCATGACGAACTCCAAGGCAAGGATGAGTACGTGGACGTACTTCGGCAAGCGCCGGCACGGGCGGCGCATTTCTTGTTGAAGTGATCATGTGCAAAGCGTCGGGATAGATAAATTAGTAAGTTTGTTGCTTCAGACCTTAAAAAAAATATGCTTCGACGGATGCGCGCGTCCGGTATGTTCAAACCTGATCGTGCGCCAGGGAACAGGGCGAACACTCGCGCTCTTCGGGAGACTCACATGGCTGCCTACAACCTGCGTCAGCTCAAATACTTCGTCACCACGGCCGACTGCGGCAGCGTCGCCGAAGCCTCGCGCAAGCTGTACATCGCGCAGCCGTCGGTCTCCACGGCCATCAAGCACCTGGAGGAAAGCTTCGGCGTGCAGTTGTTCATCCGCCATCACGCTCAAGGCGTCTCTCTGACGCCCAGCGGTTCGCGGTTCTATCGCAAGGCGCTGGAGCTGCTGCGCGTGGCTCACGAATTCGAGCAGAACGCGCTGGCCGACAATGATGTGGTCGCGGGGCAGATCGATATCGGCTGTTTCGAAACCGTTGCTCCGCTGTACCTGCCGCGTCTGATCGCCGGGTTCAAGGCGCGTTGGCCGGGGGTGGAAATCCGCATTCGTGATGGCGAGCAACAAGAACTGGTGCAGGCCCTGACCGCTGGCAGCATCGACGTGGCGATGCTGTTCGAACACGATCTGGACAGCACTATCGAAACTGCGCCGCTGATGCCGCCGCAACAGCCTTACGCGTTGCTGCCGGCCAGCCACCGCTTCGCGCAACAGGCGAAAGTCTCGCTGGATGATCTGGTGCTGGAACCGATGATCCTGCTCGACGTGGTGCCGAGCCGCACCTATTTCGTGAGTATCTTCGAAGAGCGCGGGCTGACGCCGAACATCGTCTTCAGCTCACCGTCGATCGAGATGGTGCGCGGCATGGTCGGCAATGGTTTCGGCTTTTCGATTCTGGTGACCAAACCGTTCAGCGACTACACCTACGACGGTCAGCAAGTCGTCTGTGTGCCGCTGGCGGAAAACGTCACCGGTTCGGGCTTGTCGGCGGCCTGGTTGCGTCGTGTGCAATTGACCAAACCGGCGCAGTTGTTTGTCGATCATTGCCGCGAAGAACTGGCCCGAGAGCACCCGTGAGGGCGGTCGGGCCAGGGTTCAAGCTCTGATAAACGCAAGCATGCGCTGGAGCATCTGATCGCAAGCCTGCAACTGATCGAGGCTGACAAACTCATCGGGTTTGTGGCCCTGATCCATGCTACCGGGCCCGCAGACCACGGTCGGAATGCCGACAGCATCAAACAGACCGCCTTCAGTTCCGAACGCCACAGTGCCGAAATCCTTCGAACCGCAAAAAGCCGAAATCAACTCGGCGGCCTGACTTTGCGCATCAGTGGCCAACCCCGGATACGCCGACAAGGCGCTGAAGCGAATATCACTCTGCGCACTGACCGCTCGCATACGCGGTAGCACTTCGCGCTCGGCATAGGCTTGCAGCGCTTCGGCAACGAGGATCGGGTCCTGTGAGGGCAGGGCGCGGATTTCGAAATCGAAACGGCAATCGGCCGGGACGATATTCAAGGCCTTGCCGCCGCTGATCACGCCGGTCTGCACCGTGCTGTAGGGCGGATCGAAGCGCGCATCGTGATGCTCCGGCGCTTTCAACTGCTGGCCGAGGCGGCCCAGTTCAGCGATCAGTTCGGCGGCGTATTCAATCGCGTTGACCCCGAGCGGGGCATAGGCCGAATGGCACGGATGGCCATGCACATCGCAGCGCATTGCCAGTTTGCCCTTGTGGCCGAGCACCGGTTTCAGTTCGGTCGGCTCGCCGATGATGCACAGCAACGGTTTGATCGGACGTTGCTGCAAGACCTTGAGCAACGAGCGCACGCCGAGGCAGCCGACTTCTTCGTCATAGGACAAGGCAATGTGCACCGGCATGCGCAGCGGCGTTTTAACCAGTGACGGCACCAGGGCGAGCACGCAGGCGACATAACCCTTCATGTCTGCGGTACCGCGCCCGAATACTTTGCCGTCGCGTTCCGTCAGTTCGAACGGCGGCAGCGTCCACGGCTGGCCATCGACCGGCACCACATCGGTATGCCCGGACAGCACAATGCCCGGTTGATCCACCGGGCCGATCGTGGCGAACAGGTTGGCTTTGCTGCGCTCATCGTTATAGATCAGCGCGCACGGCACGTCGAAACCCGCGAGGTAATTGCGAACGAATTCGATCAACTGCAAGTTGGATTCACGGCTGGTGGTGTCGAACGCCACCAACGCTTTGAGCAACTCGACGCTGTTCATCGGTTATCACCGGCCACGCCATAACCCGGCGCTTTGGCCGGATCGAGGGCGCGGTCGATGTAGTCCTGAAGCTGCGGCTCGTAGGCATCCCAGAGCTTTTGCAACTGACCGATCGGGTCTTCATCAGCCCAGTCGACGCGCAGGTTGACGATCGGCCAGGTCTGTTCGCCGACTACCACGACAGCGGCCGAATGCACCGGGCCGGCTTCGCCACCGAGTGCTTGCGCGGCGTGCAGGGCTTGGAGCAGGCGATCAGCGAGTTGACCTTCGCCGCCCTCAAAGGCACTGACCATCGCTTCGATGACCGAACGCCCGGCGAGCATGTTGCCAGCGGCGACGCACTGTTCGCCGCTGACGGCGTTGTGTATGCCGAGGGTTTGCGCACCGCTGAAATGTGCGGTCTGGCCGAGGTGGTTGATCGCGGTGATCTGACGGTACTGGCTGTAGCCGTTGCGCGTGAGGACTTTGTCCAGCGCATCGTCGGGTGCCAGGCCTTGTTCCATCAAAGCAAGGACTTCCGGGCCGAGGGACGGCAGAGTGATGTTCTGGCTCGACACCGCGCCAACACCCGGCAGCAGCCACGGGCAGCGCGCGCCGACGGCGATGCTGGAGGAACTGATGGCGACACCGAACTGGCCGGTTTCCGCGCAGCGGGCTGCGATTGAAAAGGTCATCTAATGAACTCCTTGTGTGTCTGGGCTGGCCTGCTCGCGAAGGCCGCGACTCGGTGTGATGCCTTACTCAGGAATCACCGCAATCACATCAATCTCCATCAACCACTGCGGCTGCCCCAGCGCCGACACCACCAGTCCGGTTGAAATCGGGAACACACCCTTGAGCCATTTGCCGACTTCGCCATACACCGCTTCGCGATAACGCGGGTCGATCAGGTACGTCGTGGTCTTGACGATATGACTCATGTCGCTGCCGGCTTCTTCGAGCAGTTGCTTGACGTTGCGCATCGCTTGTTCAGCCTGCGCGCGCGGATCGCCAAGACCGATCAGATTGCCGTCGAAATCAGTGCCGACCTGACCGCGCACATACACCGTGTTGCCGGCGCGCACGGCCTGGCACAAATCGTTGTCCAGCGTCTGGTTGGGGTAGGTGTCTTTGGTGTTGAACATGCGGATGCGAGTGTGGGTTGGCTGGCTCATTGAGCGCTCCTGAAGAAGGTTTGCCCCGGCGCCATCGGCGCCGGTACGAAAAGGGACATCAAGCGTCGACGGTGTCGGTAGCTTTGCTGTGGGTGTTCTGGTGCAACTCCGCTTCACGCTGCTCGGCATCGCGGTAGTCCAGATACTTGCGCTGGGTGGCGATGTGATCGGCGACGTGTTTGGCGTCGTGCCAAACACCCCAGATAAACGACGAGCCACGACGCGACTGCCACGGCAGACCAAGGAAATACACCCCCGGCTCACTCGACACGCCACGCTGATGCACAGGCTTGCCCTTGTCGTCGAACGCGGCGACTTGCAGCCAGGAGTAATCCACGGCGAACCCGGTGGCCCAGATGATCGAGGTCACGCCAGCCTTGGCCAGATCGAGATCGGCCAATGGGTTTTTCACGCACTCGGGATCCGGATAGGTTTCGCGCGCTTCCGGTTCTTCCGGCAGATCGAGGCCGTTACGCTCGATGTAGGCATCGGCAGCATCCAGCAGCGCCAGGTAGTTTTCGTCGCCGCGAGTAAGGTTGCCGACGAGGTCCTGCTTGAAACTCACCACGCCTTTATTGAACGACTCGGTAACGCCAACCAGGGTCATGCCGCGATGGGCCAGACCACGGAAATCGATGGTGCGACCGCCATGGGCACCACTGACTGCGATGGTCACGTGCTCGCGACCGGGTTTCATCGCCGCTTGATCCCACTCGCCGAGCACACCCAGCCACCAGCAGAAATCCCGGTTGCGATAAGCGCGAGGCGGGCGGTCGTGAGCGCCGACCGACAGGTAAACCTGCTTGCCGCTACGTTGTAGCTCATCGGCGATCTGCACACCGGAAGAACCGGCACCGACCACCAGCACCGCGCCTGCCGGCAATTGCTGCGGGTTGCGGTAGTCGGCGGAGTGGATTTGCAGCAGACGTTCGTCTTGCGGGGCAATCGCCGGGATCACCGGTTTCTGGAACGGCCCGGTCGCGGCGACTACGCGGTTGGCTTCGATTACACCTTCGGAGGTCTCGACGGTGAAACCCGGGCGACCGACATTGCGCACCACGCTTTTCACCTCAACACCGGTGCGGATCGGTGCATTGAATTTCTTCGCATAGGCTTCGAAGTAGTCGGCTACACGTTCTTTCGGGGCGAAACCGTCGGGATCGACGTCATCGAATTCCAGGCCCGGGAAGCGGTCGTGCCACGCCGGGCCGTTGGCGACCAGCGAGTCCCAGCGCCCGGTGCGCCAGCGTTCGGCGATGCGATTGCGCTCCAGCACAAGGTGCGGCACGCCGAGTTTGCTCAGGTGCTCGCTCATGGCGACGCCTGCCTGGCCGGCACCCACGATCAACGTGTCTGTTTTTATTATTTCAGGGGTCATCTCTACATCCTTCCTAGCAAGGCAGTGGGATTCGGGCCGCTGTTGGCTTGTCCGTTTGGCTTGAGGTCAGACTAGGGAGAGGGGGGATATCGGTAAAATATTATTAAGCTGGGATGTGAAGATAAAATTCTGATGCAGAGGGGCGAAAGCCTTGAACCATGCGGGCTACAGCTTTGCAGGCGGGAAGGTCGGGGTGAACCTGACTCTTAAATTTCACGCTTGCGCTCAAGCGCCAGACCATGACCGGTGAGGAGTTTTTTCGCCGTCTCGGGTTCATCCGGCAATTGGCCGCTGAGATCCCAGATCTCGAGCATTTTGGCGTATTCGAAAGCGTGGCGCGGGTCGAGTTGTACCCAGCGCTGGAAATCCTGGCGTACAGCCGGCGAACACTCATCATCGTGCAGACGCATGCACCAATCGGCGGCTTGCAGAGAGATGTCTTCGTCCATTTCGTTGCGGTCGGAAGGGGTCATTGAACGAGGGTAACAAAAAAGTCCGTCAAGCCGATGCCGACGGACTTTTTTAATGCCGAATTTTCAGCGTTTGAGAAACGCTAGCAAATCCTCATTCAAGGCCTGCGCATGTGTCACCGCAAAGCCGTGTGGCGCTCCTGCGTAGACCTTCAACTCGGCGCCTTTGATTTGTGCAGCAGCCTGTTTGCCGGTGGTTTCGAGCGGCACGATCTGATCGCCGTCGCCATGGATCACCAGCGTCGGTACATCGATTTTCGCCATGTCCGGACGGAAGTCGGTTTCCGAGAACGCGGTTACGCAATCCACCGTGCCTTTGAGCGACGCTAGCAGGGCGACATTCAGGGTTTGTGTGAGCACGCCGTCAGATACTTTCTGGCCCTGATTGGTGCCATAGAACGGCGCAGCGAAATCCGCAATGAACTGCGCGCGATCCTGCAGCAGGCCGGCCTTGATGCCGTCGAACACCGAGGTGTCGACGCCCTGCGGGAAATCGGCTTTCTTGCCGAACAACGGCGTCACCGCGCCCAGCAACACCAGCCCGGCGACCCGCTCGCTGCCATGTCGGGCGATGTAGCGGCTGACGTCGCCGCCGCCCATCGAGAAGCCCACCAACGTCACGTCGCGCAGGTCCAGATGATTGATCAGTTGCGCGATGTCATCGGCGAAAGTGTCGTAGTCATAACCGGTCCACGGCTGGTCGGAACGACCGAAACCGCGGCGATCGAAGGCAATGGTGCGATAGCCACGGCTGCTCAGGTATTCCATCTGGTATTCCCACATGTCGGCATCCAGCGGCCAGCCGTGGCTGAACAGCACGGGTTTACCGCTGCCCCAATCCTTGTAGTAGATATCGGTGCCGTCTTGCGTGGTGAAGGTGCTCATGGAAACTCCTGCTTCGGGGTTCATTGCCGAAATGGCGGCATTCACTATCAGCGCAAAGCGCTCCGGCTACTTGTATGCAGGTGCTGGTTTTGCGTCGGTCCAGTCGTGAACGTATCCTGGAGTTGTATGATGCAACTGAGAGCCGCGAGGCCAATCGACGAATGCATGGAGTACTCATACGTGAAACGCAAAAGTTTGCAGGGCAATGCCTGCCCGGTGGCCCGGACGCTGGACCTGATCGGCGACTGGTGGTCACTGCTGATCATTCGTGACGCGCTGGACGGGATTCGCCGTTTCAATGATTTTCAGAAGAGTCTGGATATCGCCAAGAACATGCTCAGCGCGCGCCTCAAAGGGCTGGTGGAGCAGGGGATCCTGCAAGCGCTGCCTGCGGCCGATGGCGGCGCGTATAAGGAATACGTGCTGACTGAGCGCGGCAAAGCCTTGCAGACGGTGATCGTCGCGCTGTCGCAGTGGGGTGGTGAATTCATGTATGCGCCGGGTGAGCCGGGTTCGGTGATGGTCGATGCGAAGAATCGTCAGCCGATTCGCAAGCTGACCTTAACGGCGGCCGATGGCCGCGTGCTGGCCCCCGAGGACGTCGCCACACGACTGGGTGTTGAACACTGAAAGGCGGGGCTGCTTGACTGAGTCACCCGCTGCCGCCAGATCAATGAAAACGGGCCCTCGCTGCACCGAAACCGGTCGTACATTCCTCGATACAAACCCGACAAGCGGTCGACACGATTGTTTGACGTCAAAATGATGGCCATCTAATATCGCGCCACTATTTTGATGTCACTTTTCGTCTCGAGGGATCGAACATGTCCTCACCCGCCCTCGTGGCGAGGTTGTGCGTAGCGTTGCTGTGCCTGTCTCCACTTCAGATTGCCGTCGCCGCTCCGACTCCCGGTGACACCGACCTTATCCGTGACCGGCAGAACCGCTTGCTCGAAGAGCAGCAGCGGCGCCTCGAAGAACTCAAGGATCTGCCCGGCAAGGACGCCAGGCCTGCGCAACCGGCAGCCCCCAACGATACCCGCTGTTTCCCGATCAAAGACATCGAACTCAAAGGTGCCGACAGCCTTTCCGAGCGCGACAAGACTCGCCTGCTCAAACCCTATATCGGTGAATGCCTCGGTGTGCCGCAGCTCAACGAACTGCTCAAAGTCATCACCGATCACTACATCGAGAAAGGTCTGGTCACCAGCCGCGCTTACTTGCCACAGCAGGATCTGTCCAGCGGGCACCTGCAAGTGCTGGTGGTCGAAGGCAAGCTCGAAGGCATGAAAGGCGCGGAAAACAGCCGGCTCTCGGAGCGGGAACTGGCCATGGCCTTTCCCGGCAAAACCGGTGAACTGGTCAACCTGCGCGAGATCGAGCAAATGGTCGATCAGCTCAACCGTCTGCCATCGAATCAGGCAAAAATGGAGCTGGCGCCCGGCCAGAACGTCGGTGGCAGCAAAGTGTTGGTCACCAACACCCCGCAGAAGCCATGGCGAGTCGGGCTGTCGCGCAACAACGACGGTCAGCGCAGCACCGGTGAGCAGCAATGGGGCACGACTTTTGATTGGGATAGCCCGCTTGGCCTGGCGGATCAGTTGAGCCTGCGCGGCGGTCACGATGCGATGACTGACCATCAACACACCTCCAATAACGCCATGCTCAATTACAGCTTGCCATGGGGTTGGTGGACATTTGGCTACACGTACAGCCAGAGCGAGTACCGCTCGCAAATCGCCGCCAATGGCTACAACTTCAAACAGACCGGCGACAGCGAAAACCATCAGTTGCGCGCCGAGCGGGTGATCCATCGCGACGCCGTCAGCAAAACCTCGCTCAGCGCTGGCCTGTCGTACCTGCGCACCAACAACTTCATCGAAGACAGCAAACTCAAACTGAGCAGCAACCGCATCAGCGAAGCACAATTTGGCTTCAACCACGGTCGCCGTGTCGGCAGTGCCTTCGTCAACTTTGACGCGGGCATGCAGGAAGGCATCGGCGCCTTCGACGCACAGGGTAGCCATGACCCCGGCCCCGGCGAGCCGAATGCGCGCTACCGCAAATACACCGCGACCCTGAGCTATCTGCAGCCCTTCAAAGTGTGGGGCGAGTCGTTCAGTTTCAGCAGTTTGATGACCGGTCAACGCAGTGAAGACGTGTTGTTCAGCTCACAGCGCACCAGTCTCGGCGGATCGTCGTCGATCCGTGGCTACAAGGATCAATCGCTGTCCGGCGACAGCGGCGGCTACTGGCGCAACGACCTGCGCTGGAGCCGTCCGGTGACTGCCGAGTGGCTGCAACCGGTGTTCGCCGAGTACGGCACCAGCCTCGGTTACGACCAAGGCGTGATCCAGAACAATCAGTACAACGGCAATCAGCATGGGCGCATGTCGAGCAACTCGCTGGAACTGTTCACCCGTGGCCAGCACGTCGCCGCCAGCGTGACATTTGCCCATTCCCTGGAACGACCGGACGCGCTGACCGAGCGTGAAGCACCGATCTATTTCCGCCTCGACTTTTTTATCTAAAACAACTTTTCGAGATCATCGACATGGATGTTCGTCAGTTCGCCTTCCTTGCAGACCAACCTTCTGCGGCCGTGAAAACACGTGAGTCTTTTTTGGGCATGCCCAAACGCGGGTTGGCGTTCCTGTTGGCGAACGTGATGTTCTGGCAACCGATGTGGGCGCAGGCTGACGGCATTGTCGTAGCCAACCCCAACACCTCGCTGGATCGCGCCGGCAATGGCGTGCCGATCATCAACATCGCAACGCCCAACGCCAGCGGCCTGTCGCATAACCAGTTCCACGACTATAACGTCGGTGCGCAGGGGCTGATCCTCAACAACGGCTCCACGCAGAATAACGTCACCCAATTGGGCGGGCACATCGTCGACAACCCGAACCTGAAGAACAGCGGTTCGGCGCAAGCAATTCTCAATGAAGTCATCAGCGGAAACCCGAGCCAGTTGCGCGGGTACACGGAAGTGGCGGGGCAGTCGGCGCGTGTGATTGTCGCCAACCCGTATGGCATCACCTGCAACGGTTGCGGCTTCATCAACTCGCCTCGAGTGACGCTGACCACTGGCAAACCGGTGCTCGACAACGGCCGGCTGGATCGCTTTCAGGTTGATCAGGGCTCGGTGGCCATCGAGGGCGCCGGGCTTAACGCCAGCAACGTCGACCGTTTCGAAATCATCACCCGCAGCGCGAAAATCAACGCACAGATTCAGGCACAGAACCTGGCCATCGTCGCAGGTCGCAACGACGTCAATGCGCAAACCCTCAACGCCACCGCACGCGTTGAGGACGGCAGCAGCAAACCGCAGTTGGCCATCGACTCCTCGGCACTCGGCGGCATGTACGCCGGGGCGATCAAACTGGTCGGCACCGAAGCCGGGGTCGGGGTGAAACTCGACGGCAAACTGATCGCCAGCGGTGGCGACATCCAGCTTGATGCCAATGGGCAACTGAGTCTGGTCGATACCTCGGCCACCGGCGCGGTCAACGTCAAAGCCGCCAGCCTCGATGCGCGCGGTCCGGTCTATGCGGGGACCGCACTGAACGTGCAAACCCAAGGTGATCTGAATAACCGGCAAAGCCTTGCGGCCCGCGACAACATCACACTCAGTGCTGGCGGCCGCTTGACCAACAACGGTGTGATTGAAGCCGGCATCAATGCTGATGGCAGTCGCAATGCTACGGGGGATTTGAGCCTGACCGCGCAGAACCTCGATAACACCGGCAAGAGCCTGGTGGCGAGCCGCTATTTGGCGGTCAACGCTGCGACTCTGAACAACCGCAGCGGTTCGCTCAGTGCACAAGCCATCGCCATGGGCGGCGGGACTGTAGACAATCGCAGCGGCCAGATTCTTGGCGATCTGGGCCTCAACATTGATCTGAGCGGGGCGCTGGACAACCGTGACGGCATGCTCGGGTCCGGGCGGTCAGTGAGCTTCAAAGCGGCCGGTCTGGATAACCGCGATGGCGGCGTGGTGGTCAGCGATGGCGGCCTGACGGTGCGTGTCAGCGGATTGCTCGACAACCGCAACAAAGGCGAGATCTCGGCCAAGGGCGCAACGTCTGTGAGCGGGCGCACACTGAACAACAGCGGCGGCATCCTCAGTGGCCTCAACGGTCTGGTGATAACCCTTGATGATGCACTGACCAACGCCACGGGTGTCATCAGCAGTGAAGGCACGCTGACCCTCAATGCCGGACGTATCGATAACAGCACAGGCAACCTGAGCAGTGCCGGCATGCTCACGATCACCAGCGCGGGAGCGTTGCTCAACCGGGCCGGTTCGATCAGCACCGACAGCGCATTGGCCGTCAACAGCGCAAGCCTGGACAACAGTCAAAAAGGCCTGATCATCGCTAAACAGAACAGCCGGATTGATACCGGCCTGTTCGACAACAGCAACGGTCAACTCCTCGGGCAACAAGGCTTGACGCTACGCATGGCGCAAGCATTGAACAACGTCAAAGGGGTAATTTCCGCCGCCGCCGTGGACAGCCACAGCGTCAGCCTCGATAACCATGAAGGTCTGATCAGCAGTCGCGGTGTGTTGCTGTTGGCTACCGACAAAACGCTGGATAACCAGCTGGGCACAGTGATTGCCGACGGCCAGCTCACGCTCACGGCCGGTGTTCTCGACAACCGGGTCGGCAACATCGCCGGCAAATCTGACGTCAACGTGCAGGCACCGAACGTCAATAACCAGAAAGGCAAGTTGATCGCCACCGGCGTGCTCAAACTCAACGCCGCTCAACTGGATAACCGCCAGAGCGGTCTGTTGGGTTCGACCAAAGCCATGACCCTGACCGTGGGTGAACTGGATAACCGCGGCGGTGAAATCAGCACCAACAGCGATCTGCTGCTCACCGGTAAAAAACTCGACAGCAGTGACGGCGGCAAGGTCTTCACCGGCAAAGCCTTGACGCTGACTGTCGATGACGTGCTCAACCGCAATAAAGGCCTGATCGATGCGGGCACGTTGTTGACGCTGAGATCGCGCACCCTGGCCAACAACGGCGGTGAATTGCGCAGTCAGCAAACCATGCTCCTGACCGCCACCGACGCCTTTGATAACACCCAGGGCAAGGTCAGCAGTGAAGCGACATTGACGGTCGACACCGCGCAGATGACCAATGCTCAAGGCAGTCTTTCCAGTGCCGCCGATTTGAAGCTGGTCAGCCGTGATGGCGTTGATAACCAGGGCGGCAAGGTTGTCACCGACGGTGCACTGGTCATTGAAAGTGGCAGCCTCGACAATCGCCAGCAGGGCACGCTAAGCGGTAAAGGTGCAGTCACGGTTACCACCGGCGCCTTCGATAACAGCAACGGTCTGCTCAGCAGTGCCGACACCCTGAACCTCGTCGCCGCTCAGGTCACCAATGCCGGTGACGGCAGTATCGGCAGTCAAGGTGCTTTGACGGCTTCGGTTACAGGACTCGATCAACAGGGCGGCAAGCTGTTCAGCAACACGCGCCTGAGTCTGGATTTGAATCACGGTCAGCTGAACAATGGTGGTTTGATCAGCGCCCCTGGCACTCTGCTGCTCAAACAACTCAACGGCATCAACAACCAGGGCGGTACGATTTCCAGCGCTGAAGCCTTCACGCTGACCGCGCAAAGTCTGGATAACGGCAACGGCAATCTTTTGAGCAATCAGGGGCTGATCCTGCGCATTGCCGCAGCGCTGGATAACGTCAAAGGCATGATCGGCGCCGCATCGATCGATGCCCGCGCCGCCAGCCTGAACAACAGCGGCGGTAACCTGATCAGCCGTGGCGGCCTGGAACTCACGGTCGATGGCCTGCTGCGTAACGATGCCAAAGGCTTGATTAGCGCCGCGCAGGCGCTGCACATCGACAGTGCCGAACTGAACAACCGCGACAGTGGCTTGATCAACAGCAAAGGCAACCTGACGCTGAGGGCGACCGGTCTCGATTCCAGCAATGATGGCGAAGTCTCCAGCAATGGCGACATAGACCTGACGCTGACCTCGCTGACGCAGAACGGCGGGCGACTGCTGGGTGACAGATCGATCACATTGGATCTGGCCAACGGCGACCTCGACAACCAGAACGGTCAGCTCACCGCCAAAGGTCCGCTGACCCTCCAGCGTCTGCGCGACCTGCGCAACCAGAATGGCGAACTCTCGAGCAATCTCGGTTTCGATGTGATCGCCAGAGCGGTGAACAACAGCGCCGGCAAAATCATCAGCGGTGAAAAACTGCTCGTGCGCGGCACGAACCTGATCAACCAGAAAGGCCTGATGTCCGGCTGGCAAGGGCTCACTGTCAACGGCAACAGCCTGGACAACCGCGACAGCGGCACGCTGTCCAGCAAGTACGCCGATGTCAGCGTGGATTTGACGGGCGCGCTGCTCAACAGTGGCGCGGGTGCTGTGGTCGCTCAGGGCAATTTGAGTATCAACGCTGACAATGTCGATAACAGCAACAAAGGTAATCTCAGCAGTGGGGCGGGGCAGACCCTGACGTTGTCCGGTGCGCTTGATAACAATCAGGGCGGCCTGATTGCCAGTGGCGCGGCGCTGGATATCGTCAGCACGGCATTCAGCAATATCGGCGGTGTGATCAATGCACAGCAGGTCTTCAATGCCACGGCATCGAGCCTCGATAATCGTGGCGGACAGATCGCCAGCAACAATGCTATCACCCTCAACCTGAGCGGTGACCTGAACAACAACGCCGGTAAACTCGCTGCTGCCGGTCCGCTGTTGATCAAGGGCGTAACCGATCTGCACAACCAGAACGGCCAACTCGCCAGCCAGAAAACCCTGGACCTGCGCACGGGGTCGCTGGACAACGGCAACAAGGGCACCGTCGCCGCCAATGACCAGTTGCTGATAACCGCCACTGGCGCCGTCAGCAACAATGCCGACGGCCTGATCTACAGCCAGAAAGCCGATGTGCAACTGAAAGCGGCAAGCTTGCTCAACGCTAAAGGCTCGATCCAGAGCGACAGCGCGCTGACGCTGGAGATCAGCGGCGATTTCGACAACCAGAGCGGCAAAGCCATCGCCCAGAATGGCGATGTGCTGATCAACGCCGCCAACATCGATAACCGTGGCGGCACACTCGCCAGCATCAAAGGTGCACTGGAAGCACGCACGGTTGGTGTTCTGCGCAATGGTTTCGACCTGAACAACAACCGTCAGGGCGGCATCATTCAGGCACAGGGCCTGACGCTGTCGGCACTGGCCGGCCTGAACAACAACGGCGGGCGGATCTCGGCGCAAGCGGCAGACAGCAGCATCACCACGGCGGCGCTGGATAACGGCGCTGGGGTGCTTTACGCGAAAGGGCTGCTGGGTGTTACCGCCGCAAGCCTCGATAACAGTGGCGGCCAGATCGCCGCCGAACGTATCGACTTCGGCCTCAGTGGTGCGCTGCGCAATGGCACGGGCGTCATCGAAAGCAACAGCCAACTGAGCGTCAAAGCCGCCAGCGTCGACAACCAGAACGGTCGCCTGCGCTCCCTGGGCACCTCCGGCAAGACCGAATTTCAGCTCGGCGGTCTGCTCGACAACCGTAATGGCGTACTGGAAACCGCCAACACTGACATGACCCTCGCGGTCGGTAGCTTCCTCAATGCCGGTGGGCAACTCAACCACGTCGGGCGCGGCAAGTTCGATATCTCTACGGCCAATGTGCTGGGGGCCGGCGGCAGCATCGTCACCGGCGGCCTGCTGGAGCTCAATGCCGATACCTGGAACAACACCAGCACGATTCAGGCCGGTCGCCTGAACGTTAACGTGCGCGAGTTCAGCCAGAGCGCCAGCGGCAAGCTGCTGGCTTCGGAGTCTCTACAGGCCCGTGGCGGCAATTGGACCAACCACGGTTTGATCGCCAGTGACGGCATTATCGACATGCAGCTGTCGGGCAGTTACGGCGGCAGCGGCCGCTTGACCAGCCAGCGAGGGACCGAACTGTCTGTCGCGCAGATGAACATCGGTGCAGGCGGCAGTTTTGCCGCCGGTGCGACGTCGACCATTCGTGTCAGCGGGCAACTGATCAACTCGGGCCGCATCACGTCCAGTGAAGACCTGACCGTCAACGCTGGCAGCGTTGCCAACTACGGCAGTCTGGGGGCGGCGCAGAACCTGACCATCAACACGCCTTCATTGCTCAACGATCGCGGACTGATTTTCAGCGGCAATGACATGACGCTCGGCGTCAGTACATTGACCAACCAGAACGGTGATTTCTACAGCCTGGGCAATGTAGTCATCGGCGGATATGGCGGTGCGGCGCGGGCTGCCGGGGTCTACAACATTTCCGGCTCGATGGAGAGCGTGGGCGGGTTCACGCTCAATGCCGATGTGTTCGAGAACCGAACTGAAGGCTCGGCGGCTTCGTCTGAGCGCAAGCTGATATCGGGGTATATCGCGGCCAGTTGTGGCGACTGCGTCGGCAGCACTTTCAGCAACTTCCTCACGGCTCGTGAGATTTATGAAAGTGTCGACACTGACGCCAGCGCCTCTGCCGTGCTCAACGTCGGCAAGGATTTTGTATTTCAGGGTGGCACGTTTCTCAACAGTAAAAGCACGGTGGCGGCCAGTGGCAACATCGATATCAACGCTACGAGTCTGAAGAATATCGGCGCAAAAAGCGGGACTATCGAAGTCACCCGCGAGTACGCCTTTGAAATGGGCGCCGGCAGCACGGAAAATTTCATGGCCAACTACGTTGCGCCTTACAACCAGCACAACAACCCCGATTTTCCGTATGTGTATTACCTCGCCCCTGATAGCACGGTGCGCAAAGCCATCGCGAAATCAGGCAGTAAAAGGGAGGGCGGGCGAGACGGGGAGACGTTTCGAGTCGTTATTCTCACAGACAGTGAAACAGGCGAAGTCGTCAGTGATCGCAAGTATGGTCGGGGGCTATCGGGGCTGAAATATGGCTTTGAAACCTCGATGCCATCGCTGTACGACCCCAATAACCTGGTTGCGTTACCGAGCGAACTGGCGCCATACCAGCAAGGCGATGCCATCGAGCTACCCACTGACAGCACCGGCTCCACCGGTACAGTCACCAGTCGCAACGCGGTCATCCAGGCGGGCGGCAAAGTCTCGATCACGGCCACCCGGGAAGTCGAAAACAGCGTTATCCATGAGGACTACAACTCCGCTGGGGGTACTAACAAAATCGCCGACACCAACGTCGGCAAGAGTGGCACTACCGTTGTCCGCATCAACAGCCAATTGCCGCCAGATCTTGCACAGCAGCAAGTCAATCCGCTGAGCTTGCCCGGTTTCTCCCTGCCCACCGGCGAAAACGGTTTGTTCCGTTTGAGCGGGCAGGGCAGTAGCACGGCATCGCCCGGCAACGGCCCCGCGCCAACCTGGACGGTGGGCGGTCAAGCGGTCAGCGCTCAGGACCACATGGTCGCCGCCACCAGTGGCGGTCCGCGCAATCTGTTCATTGACGCGCCGGCTCAGGTCTCCGACAGCACCCGCGCAGTCGATACATTCCGTCGCACGCCGAGTGCTGGCAACGACGCCAAAGACTCGATCGACAACCGCCCGGTGACCCGCGTCACCGGCCTGCCGGACACCAGGGCGCCGTCCAACGCGCACAAATACCTGATCGAAACCAACCCGGTGCTGACCGACCTCAAGTCGTTCATGAGCTCCGACTACCTGCTGGAAAAACTCGGCTATGACCCCGACCAAAGCGCCAAGCGCCTCGGTGACGGTCTCTACGAACAACGCCTGATCCAGCAAGCCGTCACCGCACGCACCGGCCAGGCTTTCATCGACGGCCAGACCTCCAACGAGGGCATGTTCAAGTACCTGATGAACAACGCCATCGCCAGCAAGGACGCACTCAACCTGTCGGTAGGCGTCGGCCTCACGTCGCAGCAAGTCGCGGCACTGACCCACGACATCGTCTGGCTCGAAGAGCACGAAGTGAATGGCGAAAAAGTGTTGGTGCCGGTGGTGTATCTGGCCCAGGCCAATGGCCGTTTGGGCCCGACCGGGGCGTTGATTGCCGGTAACGATGTGACGCTGATTGCCGGTGAGAACCTGGATAACGTCGGGACGTTGAAGGCGACGAATAATCTGTCGGCCACCGCAAGTAAAGATCTTGTTAACAGTGGATTGATCGAAGCGAACGGACGAGTGGATTTGTTAGCCAGTGAGAATCTGGTGAACAAGGCCGGCGGGATCATCACCGGGGGTGATGTCAGCATGGTGGCTGTTCGTGGCGACGTGATCAATGAGCGAACGATTATCGGAATGGATCGCAGCGGTCTTGGTATAACCCAACATCAGGACTACGGCGACTCTGCCGCGCGCGTGGAGGCTGCAAACGATCTGACAATCAAAGCCGGGCGTGACGTAACTATTGCGGGTGGAGTACTGCAGAGTGGGCGTGACATGCTTTTGGATGCCGGGCGGGATGTCAATATTCTGTCGATGGAAGAGCGCTCCTACAAAGGTAACTCTGTAAATTTCAAAGAATCGGTTGATCAGTTGAGCTCTTACGTCGATGCGGGTCGAAATCTTTCAGTGGAAAGTGGCCGAAACATCGCTGTAATCGCAAGTGAAATTACGGCCAAGCAGAATATCTCGATGAGTGCGGGCCAAGATATTCTCTTTGCTTCTGCGGCCGACGAAGAGCACTCGGCCTCGAAAAATCGCAAAATTGTCCGCAAGGAAGATCACGTTGACCAGGTTCAGACGACTGTCGAAGCGGGTGGGAAAATATCCCTTAGCGCTCGGGATGACATGACGCTGATAGCCAGTCGTGTCACCGCCGGCGAAGAGGCTTATTTGATCGCGGGAGATCAGCTCAATTTACTGGCGGCACAGGACAGTGACTATTCTCTATATGACAAAAAGAAAAAGAGTAGCTGGGGTAAAAAGGAAACCAAGCGGGATGAAGTCACCAAGATAACTAATATTGGTACGCAAATTTCCAGTGGCGGCAATTTGACTCTTGTCAGCGCTGGTGATCAGCGCTATCAAGCAGCTGAACTCACCAGTGCAAAAGATCTGTCCCTTTTCAGTGGCGGCTCTATCACTTTTGAAGGCGTCAAAGACCTCAAGCAGGAAAGTCACAATAAAAGCAGCAGCAGCCTTGCCTGGAATTCTGCCAAAGGCAAAGGTACAACCGATGAGACTTTACGCCAGAGTGAATTGACTGCCGAAGGTAACCTGGTCATTCATGCGGTTAATGGATTGACTGTCGATATCAAGCAGTTAGACCAGCACACTATCAGTCAGACAATCGATGTAATGGTCAACGCAGACCCAAAGCTCGCGTGGCTTAAGGATCTGGAAGCTCGCGGGGACGTGGACTGGCGTCTGGTCAAGGAAACGCACGACTCATACCAGTACAGTAGCTCCGGCATGGGGCCCGGTTTGATGCTGGCGGTGCTCATCATTATCACTGTTCTTACTGCAGGTGCTGCCAGTGGTGCTGTAGGGGCAGCCGCAGGTGCAACTGCCGGATCAGGGACCACCATGGCGGCTGCGACTACCGCGCAGGCCGTTGCGGCAGGCGCTCAGTTCACTGCAGCTGGATGGGGTAACGTGATGGCCTCCAGTGTTCTGACATCAATGGCCGGAACTGCTTCAATCAGTTTCATCAATAACCAGGGAGATATAGGTGCTGTCTTCAAAGATCTCCTGGCTGAAGACAATTTGAAGAACTATCTGACCGGGGCTGCAACAGCCGGCTTCACGTCTTCCTTCTTGAATGATTTTTTCGGCGTTCAAGGCATTGAAGTCGTTCAGCCTGAACATGGATTCAACCTTAGTACGCTCGACGGGATGCTGGGCTTTACGGCTTATTCGTTGAGTCAGGGCGCTACTCAGGCAACAATCAGTACTGCTCTGAACGGTGGGGATTTGGGGCGCAATCTAGGCAACGCTTTAGCATCGCAGGCCGGTAACTCGGCCATGGCGATCGGATTCAAACTGGTAGGCGACTACGTCTCTTACCCTGAAGGCAGTCCGCAGAAAATTCTCGCGCACGCCATTATGGGTGGGCTACTTTCGAAAGCGACAGGCAGTGACTTCGCCACTGGTGCGGCTTCGGCAGGGCTCAATCAGGCAATGATAAACGTGCTGGCCAGTATGGCTAATGGCGACAAAAACATTGAAGGCGTGCTTTCTCAACTCACCGGTATTCTGGCTTCATCCGCGGTGGGAGGGGACGTCGACACTGGTGCTCAGATCGCCATGAACGCCACCACGTTCAACCGCCAGTTACACCCGGAAGAGAAGGCTCTGGCACGGCGACTGGCTGCTGAAAGCAATGGCAAGTACACGGTGGAGCAGATTGAAGCTCAGTTGCGATTGTCTTTTGTCAAAGGGACGAAGATCGGCCCAGGCAGCGATATCGTAGCGACTCAAGAAGGTATGTATGATCCCGATGGTAATTGGTTGCCGCTGGGTAATAGTGGACTCTTTGTACAGAACTTCACTGGTAGCGATCATGATGTTGTGGCGTACATACAAGGGAAAACCGACCTCTATTCATGGACACTGGAAGCGGAGATGGGGTTTTCATCAATCGTCAAAGATGGATGGTCTCAGTTCAGTTCTGATGGTTCTGGCGGTCGTGACCGGCTCACTGGGTACCCCATGGATAGCAATGGCGGGTATCGTGTACCCATCACCATCGACGGCAAGAACTACACACCACGGTTTTATCCCTGTGCAACTGCTGAATGCATCGCAACGGGAGGTAATATTGATCTGAAGGATCCACAGACACTCAAGTGGATCAGAGCTGCAAACATTCAAATGGTCAAGGATGTTGGGTATGCGATGAGTTGGGGAGCAGTCATGGGGCCGGCGAAAGCATCGGTAATTTTGTCGAACTCATCAATGGCTGCATCGATGCTCGCGGGATATTTGGACAGTGATCTGCCAAAAACAACCGCCAGTAATATCTTGAGCACAGGGTTTGAGAAATTTCTGGTAGCTAAGGGCATTCCGGCCGTGGATGCGGGAAGGATCTCCAATTACTTAGGAACGCAAGAGGTGTGGGACAATCTTGTAAAGGAAGCGGCTGATGCCTATTCCCATTAAATCAATAATTGCAGCGCTTTTTAAACACCACCACATGGTGGGTGTTGCATTGCTTGTCGCCGCAGTCATAAATGGTTATCTGCAATTCAATAGTAGCTGGGGGCGCTTTTTCACTGTGCTGGCAACCCAGTTATGGTTTGCACAAGGTGTCTATTGCTACTTTCGTGGCGCGGGTATTTCAATCGCCCCGGGTGGGCTGGGCAGAGATGCAGATCCCACCTGGCGAGCCGGTTTGGCGTCTTTTGCTTTCTTTCTATACGCAATATTCTTCTTTTTGGATTACCAGTATTGAATCGTAATAATCGGCCAACTTCCTGCTCTTTCGGGAATGAAGAGGGAAAAATGACTGGGGACAGACCACGTTTAGAAAACACTCCGAAAACGTGGTCTGTTGCTTGGGCGATGCGTTGCAATTTCGGCTTCACGTTCAGGAATTGAATCGCAGGTTAGAAAACGCCCCGAACAATGTCGGGGCGTTTTCATTTACGGGCTGAACCAGCATAGTGTTTACCGAAACGCTGGCACCACATGCTTGATAAACAGCTCCAGTGATTTCTTTTTCTCTTCATGCGGCAAGCTGTTGTCACACCAGAAACTGAACTCATCCACCCCCAGTTCCTGGTAATACTTGATCCGCGGAATAATCTCTTCCGGCGTACCAATCATCGCCGTCTTGTGCAGACTCTCCAGTTCGAACTCCGGACGTCCGGCAAACTTCTCTTCCGGGCTCGGCGCCAGAAAGCCATTGACCGGTGTTTCTTTGTTGCCAAACCACGCATCGAACGTGCGATAAAACCGTGAGATCGCTTTCGCGCCGATTTTCCAGCCATCCGGGTTATCAGCGGTGTGCACGTGGGTGTGACGCAGCACCATCAATTGCGGACGTGGCACATCTGGATTGTTATCCAGCGCAGTCTGGAACTTGTTCTTCAGGTCGAGGACTTCTTCGTCGCCCTTCATCAATGGTGTGACCATCACATTGCAGCCGTTGGCCACGGCGAAGTTGTGTGAATCCGGGTCGCGGGCGGCGATCCACATTGGCGGATTCGGCTTTTGGATCGGTTTTGGCACGCTGGTCGAGGTGGGGAATTTCCAGATGTCGCCGTCGTGGGCGTAGTCGCCTTGCCACAGGGCGCGGACCACCGGGACCATTTCGCGCAATGCCTGGCCACCAGATGAGGCAGGCATGCCGCCGGCCATACGATCGAATTCAACCTGATAAGCGCCACGGGCGAGGCCGACTTCCATACGCCCGTTGCTGATCACGTCGAGCAACGCGCATTCGCCGGCAACGCGTAGCGGATGCCAGAACGGCGCGATGATGGTGCCGGCGCCGAGGTGGATGGTGGTGGTTTTGGCCGCGAGGTAGGCGAGCAATGGCATCGGGCTGGGCGAGATGGTGTATTCCATGGCGTGGTGTTCGCCGATCCACACGGTGCTGAAACCGCCGGCCTCGGCCATCAGGGTCAGTTCGGTGAGGTCTTCGAACAGTTGGCGGTGGCTGACGCTTTCGTCCCAGCGTTCCATGTGGATGAACAGGGAAAATTTCATGACGCTTCCTCGGATCTTTTGTTGTTGAGGCTACAAAACTTGTAGGAGTGAGCCTGCTCGCGATGGCGGTGTGTCAGAAAACATATCGACATCGGATAAATCGCTATCGCGAGCAGGCTCACTCCTACAGTTGATTTGTGCGGGGCTGACGATCAGGCCAGGACGGGCAGGGCGCCCATCTTGCCGTGGCAATACACCAGCGGCCCGGCGATTTGTTCGGGGACGATCAGGTTCTTCACCGCGCCGACCATGATGGCGTGGTCGCCGCCTTCGTATTCGCGCCACAGCTCACACTCGATGATAGCTGTCGCGTTGGCCAGGATCGGGTTACCCAGTTCGCTCAAGGTCCATTCGATGCCTTGCGCCTTGTCCTTGCCTTTGCGGGCGAAGGCGTAGGCCTCGCTTTGCTGGCCGCCGGACAGAACGTGGATGGCAAAACGTTTGTTCTTGATCAGTACCGGGTAGGAATCAGAGCTGTAGTTGGGGCAGAACAGCACCAGCGCCGGGTCCATCGACAGCGAGCTGAACGCACTGGCAGTCAGGCCGACGATCTGACCGTCATCGTCCAGGGTGGTGATAACGGTTACGCCGGACGGGAACGAGCCCATGACTTGTTTGTAGATGGCGGCATCGATCATTGGTCGGTCCTCGGGTGTGGTGCTGCTGTTTTTATGTGTTTGTTGGTCTGATGGTATACCACTATTCGATCTTTGCAAGGCCTTTTAAGCTGAACCGATAAACGTGCCGCGTTCGTCGGAAACTCAGCATTTACGGGGCTTTCGGCTGGTCTGCAAGCCGCGGTTTCAGTAAGGATGGCGTATCAGATAGCGCCGCAAACTACGGATCAGTCTTGTGAATTGTTTGGAATACCATAATATGGTCTGCATCTGAGGGGCGGCCAGAGAGTCCCCCCGGTTTGGCTTCATACAACGATAAGAACAGACAAACTCGAGTTCATGCATATGTCCCAGATGTCCCGGCAAGATCCGTTGATCGAGAACCATACGGTCGACTACGTCCCACTCGCGGAACGCCACGGGAAGGCCCGCGACCTATTCACCCTTTGGTTCAGCACCAACATTGCGCCACTGCCCATCGTCACCGGCGCCATGGTGGTTCAAGTGTTCCATCTCGATTTGCTTTGGGGGCTGCTGGCGATTGCGCTGGGGCACATGATTGGCGGCGTGATCATTGCGCTGGCCTCGGCGCAAGGCCCGCGCATGGGCATTCCGCAGATGGTTCAGAGTCGCGGCCAGTTCGGCCGTTATGGCGCGCTGTTAATCGTGTTCTTTGCCGCACTGATCTACATTGGTTTCTTTATTTCCAATATCGTCCTGGCGGGCAAATCCATCGTCGGCATCGCGCCGTCGGTGCCGGCGCCGTTGAGCATTCTGATCGGTGCACTGGCAGCTACGGCGATCGGTGTGATCGGCTACAACTTCATCCACACGCTGAACCGTATCGGCACTTGGGTGATGGGCAGCGCGTTGTTGGCGGGGTTCATCTATATCTTTGCCCATGACTTGCCGGCGGATTTTCTCACTCGCGGCAGCTTCAACTTGTCCGGCTGGCTGGCAACGGTGTCGCTGGGGATCATCTGGCAGATCAGTTTCTCGCCGTACGTGTCTGACTATTCGCGTTACTTGCCGGCGGACATTGGCATTGCCAAACCATTTTGGGCGACCTATCTGGGCGCGACGCTGGGCACGATTCTGTCGTTCAGCTTCGGCGCCGTTGCCGTGTTGGCGACCCCGGAAGGTACTGAAGCGATGGTCGCGGTCAAGCAGTCGACGGGTTGGCTCGGGCCGATTCTGATGGTGCTGTTTCTGCTCAACATCATCAGCCACAACGCGCTGAATCTGTATGGTGCGGTGCTGTCGATCATCACCTCGATCCAGACCTTTGCCAGCCAATGGACGCCGAGCATCAAGGTGCGCGTGGTGTTGTCGAGCGTAGTGTTGGCGGGTTGCTGCGTGGTTGCGCTGGGTGCGTCGGCGGATTTCATTTCCGAGTTCATCGGTTTGATTCTGGCACTGCTGTTGGTGCTGGTGCCGTGGGCGTCGATCAACCTGATCGACTTCTACCTGATCAAGCGCGGGTGCTACGACATCACCTCGATCTTCTGCGCCGATGGCGGGGTTTACGGGCGCTTTAATCTGCACGCGATCATTGCTTACTTCATCGGCATCCTCGTGCAGTTGCCGTTCGCCAATACCTCTCTGTACGTCGGCCCTTACGCCAATCTGGTCGAGGGCGCGGACTTGTCCTGGCTGGTTGGACTGGTGGTCACCGTGCCGTTGTATTACTGCCTGGCCACACGCGGCCAGACACAGCAGAGCAGGGCGGCAAGGCTGGGTTACACCGACTGAGCTGGTCCGCTTCACGACAATGCCCGGCCATTCGCCGGGCATTGTTGTTTCCGCATCCCGGCGGTCAATCAAATTGGCCACATCGATCCCCTTTTGGCCCATCCCCTACTGTGCTCCAGCTACGCTGTCAGCAAGAATCAAAACCATAACCAGACGCTGAACCTTTTTTACCCTTGGCTACCTTTACAGCCGCTGCCGTGTACAGAACATAAAAACCATCGAACTCACGCTGCCTTTTGGGGAACAACCATGGTCACGATGAAACGCATTCTGGGTGCCACTGTGTGTGGGCTGTCGCTGTTGGCCGGCGCGGTCCAGGCCGAGCAACGCGAACTGCGCGTGTACAACTGGGCGGACTACATCCTGCCGTCCGTGCCCAAGGATTTCGCCGCCAAAAGCGGCATCAAAGTGACTTGGGACACCTTCGACACCAACGAATCCCTGGAAGCCAAACTGCTGACCGGCAACTCCGGTTACGACTTGGTGGTGCCGTCCAACCAGTTCCTTGAAACGCAGATCAAGGCTGGCGTGTTTCAGAAGCTGGATAAATCCAAACTGCCGAACTGGAGCCACCAGGATCCGGAGTTGTTGAAACTGCTGGGCAAGAACGATCCGGGCAACCAGTACGGCGTGCCCTACATGGTCGGCACCGTGCTGATCGGCTTCAACCCGGCCAAGGTCAAAGCCGCACTGGGCGACAACGCGCCGGTCGACAGCTGGGATCTGGTGTTCAAACCGGAGAACATGGAAAAACTCAAATCCTGCGGCGTGGCGATGCTCGATTCACCGACGGAAATCCTGCCGTTAGCCCTGCATTACCTGGGCCTCGACCCGAACAGCCAGAACCCCGCCGACTATGAAAAAGCCAAAGAGCTGATGCTCAAGGTTCGTCCGTACGTGACCTATTTCAACTCGGCCAAGTACATGACCGACATTGCCAATGGCGACATCTGCGTGGCCATCGGTTACTCCGGCAGCTTCTACCAGTTCGGCAATCGCGCCAAAGAGGCAAAAAATGGCGTGGTGGTCGACTGGCGCTTGCCGAAGGAGGGCGCGCCGATCTGGTTCGACACCTTCGCCATTCCGAAGAGCGCGAAGAACGTCGCCGAGGCGCATGAATTCCTCAACAACCTGCTCGACCCGAAAGTGATCGCACCGATCAGTGACTTCCTCGGCTACCCGAATGCGAACAAGGATTCGATACCGCTGATCAACAAGGAAATCACCGATAACCCGAACCTGACGCCGACACCTGAGGCGCTGAAAAACCTCTACGTCGTGCAGCCGTTGCCGCAGAAGCTTGAGCGTGTGCGTACGCGCGTGTGGACCAGTATCAAGTCCGACAAGTAACAATCACCGCAATCCAAATGTGGGAGCGAGCCTGCTCGCGAAAGCGGAGTGTCATTCAACATCGATGTTGACTGGTCCGACGCCTTCGCGAGCAGGCTCGCTCCCACAGGGTTTTGTGGTGTGTCATTCGGTGCTGCGTTCAGCATTTCGGGTGATGACAAGGCTCAGCAAAACCGACCCCAGAATCACCCCTCCCACCACCGCCAGCGACCACTCCACCGGCATGTGCAGCCACGGCATCAACACCATCTTCCCTCCGATAAACACCAGCACAATCGCCAGCCCATACTTGAGCAAGTGAAAGCGGTCCGCCATGTCCGCCAGCAGGAAATACAACGCCCGCAGGCCCATGATTGCGAAGATATTCGACGTGAAGACAATGAACGGGTCAGTCGTCACGGCGAAAATTGCCGGGATGCTGTCGACCGCAAACATCAAGTCACTGGCCTCGATCAGCACCAGCACCAGAAACATCGGCGTGGCCCAGCGCACGCCGTTCTGCAGGACGAAAAAGCGTTCGCCATGAAAGCCACTGGTGATGCGCATATGCCCGCGCACCCAGCGCAGCAACGGATTTTTGTCCAGGTCCGGCTGGTGGTCGGCAAACACCAGCATCTTGATCCCGGTGAAGATCAGGAACACGCCGAACGCATACAGCAGCCATTCGAACTGCGACACCAGCCACACGCCGGCAAAAATCATCACCGCGCGCATCACGATCGCCCCAAGTACACCGTACAGCAGCACCCGCCGCTGTAACTCCGGCGGTACGGCGAAGTAGCTGAAGATCATTACGAAGACGAACATGTTGTCGATAGACAGCGATTGTTCGATCAGATAACCGGTGAGGAACTCGAGGGTCTTTTCCCGGGCGATCTCGGCGCCGAACGCACCGTGCAAATACCACCAGAGCAGTGCCGCGAAACTCAGCGCCAACAGGCACCAGGCAATGACCCAGGACAAGGCTTCGCGCACTGAGACCCGATGCGCCTTGCGCCCACCGAAGACAAACAGGTCCAATGCCAGCATGGCAAGCACGAAGACGATGAAGGCGCCCCACATCCACGGTTCGCCGATATTGATGTTTGTGGCTGGCATGTCACGCTCCCTGTCTATTTCTTGGATTGGGGTCAGACGAGGCCATGCTAGCGACGAGTTTGCAGCAAAGAAAAATCGTTTATTTCTGCGCAACAGTTCGATAAAAACGAACTATCCGCCCTCGTTAAGAGCTCGGGCACTTTTTACGGAGCAATGTTTTCAGCGATGAATACCGACATTCTCGAACCTCAAGCGGTGTGCAGTCCGATCACCAGCAGCGCGATTTTCATCGTCGCGACGCTGAATGCGGGGGCTGAAGCCGCGCAAACCGTCAAAGACTGGTGCGGCGATGTCGCCGGGCTGGTGCGTTCGGTTGGCAAACGTGTACCGACTGGCAATCTGACCTGCATTTGCGGCTTTTCCTCGAACGCCTGGGATCGCCTGTTCGGCCATCCACGGCCAGCGGCGCTGCATGGTTTTCGCGAGTTTGGCGGGGAAGGGCGCCACGCCCCTGCGACACCTGGCGATCTCCTGCTGCACATCCGCGCCGATCAAATGGACCTGTGTTTTGAGCTGGCCACACAAATCATGGCGGCCCTCGGCGATGCGGTGACCGTGGTCGATGAGGTGCAGGGTTTCCGCTATTTCGACATGCGCAGCATCATCGGATTTGTCGACGGCACGGAAAACCCGGTCGGGCGCAAAGCGCTCAACTTCACCATCGTCGGTGACGAAGATCCGGGTTTCAGCGGCGGCAGTTACGTGCTGGTGCAGAAGTACCTGCACAACATGACCGCGTGGAACGGTTTGAGCGTTGAAGCGCAGGAACGCGTGATCGGTCGCACGAAACTCTCCGATATCGAACTGGATGATGCGGTCAAACCGAGCAACTCGCACAGTGCACTGACCACCATCACCAACGCTGCCGGCGAGGAAGTGAAAATCCTCCGTGACAACATGCCGTTCGGCCGGCCAGGAGCAGGGGAGTTCGGCACCTTCTTCATCGGCTACGCACGCTCGCCGGAGCCGCTGGAGCAGATGCTGGAAAACATGTTTGTCGGCAAGCCACCGGGCAACTACGACAAGTTGCTGGATTTCAGCACGGCCGTGACTGGGAGTCTGTATTTCGTGCCGTCGGCGGATTTGCTGGAAGAACTGGCGGATCGCTGATCAGCGAAAAAACTCCCCCGGTGTTTCGCCAAACTGCTGACGAAACGCCGCGATAAACGCCGACGTCGAGTCGTAACCACAGGCCAGTGCGACATCGGTAACCCGTTCACCTTTCTCCAGCGGTGTCAGCGCACCGAGCAGGCGCAAGCGCTGGCGCCAGGCGCGGAAGGTCAGGCCGGTGTCGCGCAGAAACAGGCGGGTGAGGGTCTTTTCGGTGACGCCGAACTTCTCGCTCCAGTGGCTCAGCGTGGTTTGCTGTTCCGGATGTTGTTCCAGGCTCTGGTAGATCTGCTTTAAGCGCGCGTCTTGTGGCAACGGCAGCATCAGGTCGATCTGCGGCGCCTCGGCCAGTTGATCGAGGATCACTTGAGCCAAGCGCCCGTGCGGGCCGCTCTGGTCGTATTCCACCGGAACCTGACTGAACGCGCGGATCAGTTCCCTGAGCAGATCGCTGACGCCGAGCACGTGGCAGCGCTCGAGCGCCCATCCGGCGACGCTGCAATCGATGTAGAGGCTGCGCATTTCCGTGTGCGGCGAGCTGAACACCCGATGCGGCACGCCCGCCGGGATCCACACGGCGCGCTCCGGCGGCGCGACGAAGCGGCCGACGCTGGTCTGGATTTCAAGCACACCTTGAATCGCGTAGGACAACTGCACCCACGGGTGGCTGTGGCGTCGGGTCAGGGCGCGATTGGGTAGCGATTCGGTGCGCCCGTAGAGTGGACGCGGCAGGCTGGGCAGCCCGGGAATGCTACGACGGACGCTTTTGTCATGTCCTTTAGGCGGCATCTTGTGGCCCTTCGGCGTTAGTCGGTAATTGGCAGTCACGTTAGAGTCGTCGGCACGCACTGGCAACCCTCGGATGAACCGACCATGACTCGCCCACGTTTTTTGCCCGATAACTTCACCCTGACGCTGATTGGCGTCGTGCTGCTGGCCAGTTTTCTACCGGCCAGCGGCCAAGTCGCCGTCGGCTTCGGCTGGCTGACCAACATCGCCATCGCCCTGCTGTTTTTCCTGCATGGCGCCAAACTGTCCCGCGAATCGATCATTGCCGGTGCCGGCCACTGGCGCCTGCATCTGCTGGTGTTCGGCCTGACGTTTGTTCTTTTCCCGTTACTGGGCCTGGCGCTGAAACCGCTGCTGTCACCGCTGATCGGCGACAAGCTGTACATGGGCATGCTTTACCTGTGTGCACTGCCGGCCACGGTGCAGTCGGCCATTGCTTTCACTTCGCTGGCGCGCGGCAATATCCCAGCGGCGATCTGCAGCGCGGCGGCATCGAGCCTGTTCGGGATTTTCCTCACGCCGCTGTTGGTGACGCTGCTGCTCAACGTCCACGATGATGGCGGCTCAACCCTCGATGCGATCCTGAAAATCAGCGTGCAATTGCTCCTGCCGTTCATTGCCGGGCAGATCGCCCGTCGCTGGATCGGCGCGTGGGTGGGGCGCAACAAGAACTGGCTGAAGTTCGTTGATCAGGGTTCGATTCTGTTGGTGGTTTACGGCGCGTTCAGCGAGGCGGTCAACGAAGGTATCTGGCATCAGATTCCGCTGTTCGAGTTGCTGGGGCTGGTGGTGGTCTGCTGCATTCTGCTGGCGCTGGTGCTGTTGGCGTCGACGTTGCTGGGCAAGGCATTCGGCTTCAGCCAGGAAGACCGCATCACCATTCTGTTCTGCGGTTCGAAAAAGAGTCTGGCCACCGGTGTGCCGATGGCGCAAGTGTTGTTTGCCGGCAGCACGATTGGCGTGCTGATTCTGCCGTTGATGCTGTTCCATCAGATTCAACTGATGGTCTGCGCGGTGCTGGCTCAGCGCTACGCCAAGCGCCCGGAATCGGTGCCAGAGCTGATGGCCCAAGTCGATCCATAACACACCCCACCGTGTAGGAGCTGCCGCAGGCTGCGATCTTTTGATCTTGTCTTTTAAAAAACAAAGATCGCAGCCTTCGGCAGCTCCTACAGGGGCGGGGAGATCAGACGATGTCGTCGATCAGGATATGCGACAGCCCTTTGCTGCACTGCTCGATCCTCGCCTCGACCTGATAGACATCGCGCAGCATCTGTTCGGTGATCACCTCATTGCTCGGGCCGCTGCCCTGACTGGTGCCATCAGCAATCACCAGCACCTGATCGGCGAAGCGCAACGCCTGATTCAGATCATGGATGGCAATGAACACAATCACCTCGCGTTTGCGCGCGAGGCTGCGCATGAAGTTCAGCACCTGCACTTGTCGATGCATGTCGAGGGCGCTGGTCGGTTCGTCCATCAGCAGGATTTCCGGTTCGCGCACCAGCGTCTGGGCGATGGAGACCAACTGCTGCTGACCGCCGCTGAGTTCACCAAGGTTACGGAACGACAGCCCGGTGATGCCCAGTGCGGCGAGAATCTCGTCGACCAGTTTCAGCTCATCATCGTGGACCACCCAGCCTGGCGTCAGCTGCTTGCGCGCCAGCAGCACCGATTCGTACACCGTCAAACGCGCACTGGCGTTCAAGCCTTGCGGCATGTAACTGATGCCGCTCGGGCCTTTTTTCGAGTCCTGCAAAATCACCTGCCCGGGGCCATCGATCAGCCCGGCCATGCGTTTGAACAGGGTCGATTTACCGGCCGCATTGGGCCCGACCACGGCCACCACCTGACCGCCAGAAAACGTCGCCGTCGAGACGCCACGAATGATCTCGCGCTGACCGTAGCGCGCGCCCAGATTGTCCAGTTGCAGCGTCACCATGAGTTTTTCTTCCCGCCGAGAATCAGTGAAATGAAGAACGGCACGCCGATCAGCGAGGTGACCACGCCGATAGGGAAAATCGCACCGGGGATCAGGGTCTTGCTGACCACCGAACTGGCCGAGAGAATCAACGAACCGGTGAGCAAGGAGGCCGGCAAAAAGAAGCGCTGATCTTCACCGATCAGCATGCGCGCGATGTGCGGCCCGACCAGACCGATGAAGCCGATGGTGCCGACGAAGGCCACGGGAAACGAGGCGAGCAGGCTGACCATGATCAGTGTCTGAAAGCGCAGGCTGCGCACGTTGATGCCGAAACTGGCAGCCTTGTCGTCGCCCAGGCGCAGGGCGGTCAGGGCCCAGGCGCGTTTGGCGAAGATCGGCAGGGTGATCAGGATCACCAGGCAGATCACCCCGAGTTTCGGCCAAGTAGCTTTGGTCAGGCTGCCCATGGTCCAGAACACCACGGCGGCGACGGCTTGCTCGGTGGCGAAGAACTGCACCAGCGCCAGCAGAGCATTGAAAGTGAATACCAGCGCGATGCCGAGCAGCACGATGGTTTCGGCAGTGACGCCACGGCGCATGCTCAGGAAGTGAATCAACAGCGCCGAGAGCATGGCCATGATGAAGGCGTTGAGCGGCACCATGAATTGCGCGGCCAGCGGGAACAGCGCAACGCCGAAGGCCAGGCCCAGTGCCGCGCCGAAACTGGCGGCGGCGGAAATGCCCAAGGTGAATGGACTGGCCAACGGGTTGTTGAGGATGGTCTGCATCTGCGCGCCGGCCAGCGATAACGCCGCGCCGACGGCCACGGCCATCAACGCCACCGGCAGACGAATGTCCCACATCACCACGCGCACTTGTGGCGAGGCGCTGTCCGGCGAAAACAGGGCGCCGAGCACTTCGCTGAAACTGTAACTCGCCGGGCCCAGTGCCAGATCGAGCAGCACACTGCACAGCAACAGAACCACCAGCCCGGCGAGGATCAGGCGTTTACGCAGCACCAGTCGCCGATAGGTTTCGCGCTGCACCTCGACGGTGTCGGTCAACGAACTCATGGTTTGACCTCAGGATTGCGCAGGCTGACGAAGTAGCCCGACTCATACGGCACGGGCAGAAAACGTTCGTGCAGTTCACGGAAGGAGGCGTCCGGGTCGAGATCGGCAAACAGCTCCGGGTGAAACCATTTGGCCAATTGCTGAATGGCCACGAACTGGTAGGGGCTGTTGTAGAACTGATGCCAGATGGCGTGGAAGGCTTGTGTCTCCTGAGCCTTGATCCCGGCGTAGGCCGAACGCTGCGTATACCACGCGAGTTTTTTCCGTGCCTGGTTCATGTCGGCGCCGGGCCCGACACCGACCCAATGGCCACCGGGTGCAAAGGCTTCCCAGTTGGCCGTGGTGACCACCACGTGCGCCGGATTGGCGACGATGACCTGCTCGGGATTCAACTGGCCGAACGTGGTCGGAATGATCCCCCGGGCGATGTTGTTGCCGCCGGCCATATCGACAAACAGGCCAAAGTTCTCGTTGCCGAAACTCAGGCAGCAATCGTCGGTATAGCCGCCGATGCGCTCGATGAACACGCTTGGACGCGGTGGGTGCTGTTTCTCGATGACGTCGGTGACGCGGTGAATCTGCTGGTTGCGAAAATCAATGAAGGCTTCGGCGCGTTGCTCTTTACCGAACAGTTTGCCGAACAGGCGCATGGTCGGTTCGGTGTTCTGCATCGGGTTGTTGCGAAAATCTACGTACACCACCGGGATGCCCAAAGCGTCGAGCTTCTCGATGTAGCGCGCATCTTCGGTGGCGTGCTGCGCTTCGATATTGAGGATGATCACATCCGGGCGCTGCGAGATCGCTTGTTCGATATCAAAGGTGCCGTCTTCAAAGCCGCCGAAGGTGGGGATTTTGGCAATGCCGGGAAATTTGCGCAGGTAGGCATTGTAGGTGTCCGGGTCGGACTGGATCAGATCCTTGCGCCAGCCGACGATGCGTTCGATCGGATTCTGTGTGTCCAGCGCGGCGAGCAGATACAACTGCCGGCCTTCACCGAGAATGACCCGTCTGACCGGCAGATGCACCTTGACCTTGCGCCCGAGCAGATCGGTCACTTCGGTGCGCGCCGTATCCGCTTCGCTGGCGTTTGCATTGCGCGGCGCCAGCGCAGACAGGCTCAGCAGTCCTGCCAGTAACAGCGCAGCCATCGCGAGGCTGCGTCGATCGAAAATCACCATGGTCAAAGCCTTTGCAAAGGTCAGTTCGGCCAACGGCTCACACCGCTGGCCGGCTGAACGTTTCAGAAATCGACAGTCGCCGACAGTAATAAGGTGCGCGGTGAGCCTTGGGAGAACGCGCCGTAGGAAGCGACGCCCGACCAATACTCGTGGTCGAACACGTTCTGCACGGTGGCGCGAAACGTGGTCGGTCGATCATCGATGCGCGTGCTGTAGCGGGCGCCGACATCGAAGCGGGTCCAGTCATCGAGTTTTTGTGTGTTGGCCTGGTTCACGTACTGGCTGCCGGTGTGGATCGCGCCTCCGGTCAGCGTCAGCCCCTCGACCCATGAGGTGTCCCATTCGGCCCAGAGGTTGGCCTGAACCTCGGGCACGCCGACCGGTTTGTTGCCGCGGTTGGCGGCCACGCCGGTTTTCGTCAGTTCGGCATCGAGCAGGGTCACGCCGCCGAGCAGGCGAGTGCCCGGCGTGACTTCGCCGAACACGTTCAGCTCCAGCCCGCGATTGCGTTGTTCGCCCTGCACCGAGAACACCCCGGAGGCCAGTTCGCCGCTGGGTTTGGTGATCTGAAACAGGCTGATGGTGGAGGTAAACGTGCCGTAGTCGGCTTTGACCCCGAGTTCGTGCTGGCGGGAAACATAAGGGGCAAAGATCTCGCCAGCGTTGGACGCGGTGGAAGGCGCGATGTCGCCCTTGCTCAGCCCTTCGAGGTAGTTGTAGTAGAACGAAACGTGATCCCAAGGCTTGATCACCGCGCCGAACAACGGGGTCGTCCGGCCGTCGTCATAGGACGTGGTCACCACGCCGGCGGCGTTGTAGTTGTCGGATTTGATGTTCTGTTTGCGCAAGCCCAGGGTTACCTGCGCGCGATCATCGAGAATCGACAGCGTGTCGGCAAGCGCCACGCCAGTCAGTTCGCTCTGCGAGACCTTCGGCGTATCCGGCTTGGGAATGTAAGGTTGCGGGCGATCCACCGGGTGATAAATGTTCGACAGGATCGGTGCTCCGGAAATGATCCCGCGCGACAACACATCGCGATAGCGACTGACCTGCACGGTGGTGCGGTGACTGATCGGCCCGGTATCGAAGCGCAGCCGCGCACCGGCATCAACGGTGTAACGCTCGACTTCGAACTTGTAGTAACCGGGGATCGACGAGGTGTCGCCAGCGGCATTGATAATGGTCGGCGTCTGGTCGGACATCCGCGCCACATCGGATTTGCCGCCACCGGCATGGGCGAACACCGTCAATGCGTCGCTGAGGTCATATTCGCCGCTGAGCAGCGCCGATTTGTCACGGGTTTTCGACCAGCCCCAATCCTGACTGACGTTGCTGCGACCATTGGCGGCGGAAGGAATGTCCACGCCTGAAGCAATCAGGAACGGCCGCGAAGCGGCGTCGAAGCTTTCTTTCTGGTTGAGCCAGTCGAAGGTTGTGCGCAGGCGTTCGCCCTGATAGTCGAGGGAAATCGCGCCGATGTCGACGTGGCGCGATTGATCGTCGATCGCCGTGTTGCCCAGTTGCGTACTGCCGTTGAAGCGCACGCCAAAACGGCGCTCTTCACCGAAGCGGCGACTTACATCGAGATGGCCACCGGCCTGAGCATCCATGGCGTAACTGGCGGTGAAACGGGTCAGGTCTTCATCGAGGGAGCGTTTCGGCACCACGTTGATTACGCCGCCCACCGCGTTGTTGGGGGACATGCCGTAGAGCAGGGCGCCGGGGCCTTTGACCAGTTCGATGCGCTCGGCGTATTCGGTGAACACGCGGTAATTGGGCGCCACTCCGTACACGCCGTCGAAGGCCAGTTCACCGAGGTTGCCTTCGCCGACGGGAAAGCCACGGATGAAGAACGAGTCGACAATCCCCCCGGTCTGGCCAGTGGAGCGCACCGAAGAATCACGTTCCAGCACATCGCCGACGGTGACGGCCTGTTGATCCTTGATCAGCGCCGAGGTGTAGGTGCTGACGCTGAATGGCGCGTCCATCACATCCGTATTGCCAAGAATGCCCAGGCGCCCGCCATTGGCCACCTGGCCACCGGCATACACCTCTGGCAGGGCATCGCTGCGCTTGTCGGTGCCGATCACGGCGGTTTCATCCAACGTCACCCGGCGCTGCACCAACGTATAGCTGCCGTCGCTGCGTAAGACCATGTCCAGGCCACTGCCGGCCAGCAAGCGATTGACCGCCTCCTGCGTCGAGTAATGACCGATCAGCGCAGGGCTGGTCAGGCCTTCGGCCAGCGAGGGCTGGAACGACAGGGCAATGTTGGCGTCCACGGCGAAGCTCGACAGGGTCGCACCCAGTGGCCCGGCAGGAATGTTGTAGGCACGAACCGCGACAGCGTCCAGTTGCACCGGCACGGCGGCCAAGGCAAACGGGCAAACGGCACCGATCAGGACAAGGCTTAGCAACGCACTGCGAACAACGGGTTTGAGCTGACGTTCCGGGCGCAGGTGGCGTGCGGCAAGCATGGATGAATGAGCCTATGAACAGGACGAAAAGGTGCTTCTCCCCAGTAGCCAGTCGAGATCGGAAAAAGTATCACCGCTGCGGCAAATATTTTTTCACTCAGGCGGGGGAAAGCATGACCCAGTAGCCATTCAGGTGGCCGCTGACGAGGATCGGGTAGGTTTGCGCCAGCATGTTCAGGGTGCGCTGGCTGTCGCTGATCGGGTAGGCGCCGGAAATGCGCAGATCGGCAAGCGCCGGATCGAGGCGCACGAAGCCACGGCGATAGCGCGTCAGTTCTTCGACGAAGTCGGCCAGACGCATCTTGTCGGCCATCAGCATGCCTTGACTCCAGGCTCCGACATAGCGGTCGGCAACGCTGATCTGGCCAAAAGTGTGGGACGAGAAGTCGGTGCGTTGACCGGCGTTGACGATCAGCGGCGTGGTCTGGCGATTGTCCGCGAGCTCGACTTTGACCGCGCCTTCGAGCACCGCGAGGTGCGTGCGCGGTTGCAGTTCGCGCACGGTGAAACGCGTGCCCAGTGCCTGCATGCGACCTTGACGGGTGCTGACCAGAAACGGTCGCGCCAACGGTGAAATGTCCGGCGCGGTCTGCACCAGTATTTCGCCTTCGCGCAGGTGGATGAGGCGTTGATTGGCGTCGAACAGCACGTCGATGGCGGTGTCGGTGTTCAGGGTGATTTTCGATCCGTCGGCGAGGGTCAGCTCGCGTTGCTGGCCAATCGCAGTGCGGTAGTCGGCTGACCATTGCTGCGACTCTGCCAGCTTCCAGCTGCCCCAACCGGCCGGCAGGATCGCCAGAATCATCGCCAGTTTGCCCAACGCCGCACGGCGCTCCGGGCTGCTCGGGCGATCGAGTGCGGACATCGCCAAGGATGGTGGCAGGCCGCCGAGTTTGCTCTGCAACAACTGCGCCCGCGCCCAGGCACGACCGCGCTCGGGCGTGCTGGCTTTCCAGTATTCCCATTCGCCGCGCTCGCTGTCGCTGAGTTCGCCTTCACTCATGCGGATCAACCAGTCCGCGGCTTCTTCCAGGGCCTGGTGATCGAGGTGCGGCTCATGGCGGCGGCTGAGCATTCACTCCACCAGCAACAGGCACTGCACGAAGGCTTGCTTCATGTAGCGTTTGACGGTGATCAGCGATACGCCCAACTGCTCGGCGATGTCGTCGTATTTCAGCCCGCTGATCTGCGACAACAGAAAGGCGCGTTTGACCAGCGGCGGCAGGGCGTCGAGCATCGCGTCGATTTCGTGCAGGGTTTCCAGCACCATGAAACGCAATTCCGGCGAAGGCACTTCCGGCGCCGGCACATGGGCGAGGGCGTCCAGGTAGGCACGTTCCAGCGCCTTGCGTTGATACCAGTTGACCAGAATGCCTTTGGCCACGCAGCTCAGATACGCGCGCGGCTGCTCAATGACGGTGACTTGCGAGGCGAGAATGCGCGTGAAGGTATCCTGCGCCAGATCCGCCGCATCCATGGCGTTTCCCAGTTTTTTTCTCAGCGTCGCGTACAGCCAGCCATGATGGCCGCTATACAGGGCTTCGATCGCGCGCAGGTGATTGGCATTATTCGCGGGAAGGGTTTCGCTCATGGCTGCAGATTTTCATGCAATTGAGAAGTATTCCCAATGCTAGTTTACAACCCCTCTTTGACGCAAGCGCCGATTGGCGTCCTGTTCAGGCGCCCTGCAAACCGCGCAGCGCAGCAACCATTGTGTCGATTTCCGCCTCGGTGTTGTACGCATGCAACGAGGCACGGCTGACCTCCAGCAAGTCCCTGTGCTGCATGTCGAGCAAAGTCGAGCGCACGGTCGAGGTGCTGACGTTGATGCGCTTTTCCTGGCCAGCCAGCCACTGCTGAACGTGCGCAGCGCTGCTGTCGAGATGAGTAAACGTGACGATGCCGGACTTCTGCACCCCGAGGTCTCGCGGCGTGATGCCAGGAATATCTGCCAGTTGTCGGCGCAGGTAATCAGCCAGTTGCTGAATCCGCAGCCACATCGGTTCGATGCCTTGCGCCAGCGCGTATTCCACTGCCGCACCGAGACCGAGTTTGGCGGCGACGTTGCATTCCCAGTTCTCGAAACGTCGGGCATCGGCGCGGATTTCGAACGTCTCGGCGTCCTGCAATGAGGCGGCATGCAAGTCGAGAAATGCCGGTTCCAGGTTCTGGCACAGGGACTTTTCGACATACAAGAAGCCCATCCCGCGCGGTCCGCGCAGGTATTTGCGACTGGTGGCCGCGAGCATGTGGCAGCCGATTTTCTGCACGTCGATCGGCATCTGCCCGACACCCTGACACGCGTCGAGCAGAAACAGCACGCCAGCCGTACGGGCGAGTGCGCCAATCTGCTCGATGGGTTGCACCGGGCCGCCATTGGTGGCGATCACCGGCAGGGAAATCAGCGCAACCCGATCATCGTCGAGCATTGCCGTTAGTGCCGACAGGGAAACCTGGCCGTGTTCATCATTAGGAATGACCCGAATCTCGATGCCACGCCGCTGCTTCATTTGCAGATAGGGAATGTAGTTGCCGGCGTATTCGGTGGTCGACGTCAGCACCACATCGCCGGGTTGCAATGGCAAGGAATAGAACGCCATATCCCATGCGCGGGTCGCGTTCTCGATCACCGCAATTTCATCAGGCTGGGCGTTGATCAAACGGCCGATGGCGCCATACACGTTTTCCAGGTTGGCCGATTGCCGTCCGGCAGCTTCATAGCCGCCCTGAGTCGCTTCAAGCTGAATATGACGGGTCATCGTCTCGATCACCGGCGCGGGCATCAGCGCCGCGCCGGCATTGTTGAAGTGGATCAGTTGCGCGACGGCGGGGGTGTCGGCGCGCAGTTGTTCAATATTCAAAAGCAGACTCCTTGATCATTCCCCGTCCGGGGCAGGGCTTGCTTGCATCGCCGCCGGCCAGTAGCGCAACGCGACGATCGGGATCAGTGCGACGACGTAAGCGAGGCAAACAAACAGATAGGTGTACTGCAAACCGTAGACCTGACTGAGCAGGCCGCCGGCGGAAATTCCCGCAATCGAAGCGAATTGCGCAGTGCCCTGAGCGATGCCCAGTACATGACCCTGTTGCGAGCTGTCGGCGGTTTTCGAGATCAGCGCCATCAACACGGGTGTAGTCGCACCGAGCAGCACGCCCCAGATGAAGTAGGCAATGACGAACACCACCGGGTTGTGGGTGACGCCTGCCACCGCAGTGAGGACGATGCAGCCGATGACCACGTAAGTCATGCGTTGCAAGGTGTCCTGCTGACCACGGTGTTCGAAATAACGCGACCACGTCGTGGCCGACAGAATGAAGCCCAGCGCCAGCAAGCCGTAGCACAGACCGACCACCGAATTGCTGACCTCGAACACCGAGCTTACATACAGCGAAAACGAGGTCTGCGGCAGCATCCGCGCCAGCAACAGAATGCCCATCACACCCAGCAGCGACAGCAATGGTGAGCCTTGCCACAGGCTGCCGGAACGCGCCGGTGCAGTTTTGTCGACGGCCACGGCTTTCTTCACCGGCGGCACGTCCGGCAAGGTCACGGCGGCGATCACGGTACACACCGCACACAGCGCCGAAGCGATGATGTTGATCCAGAAGAACGTCGCGTAATCGAGGATCAAACCGCCGACCACCGCACCCAGCAGCGAGCCGACGTTGGTCGAGATTTGCAGAATGGCGAACAGCCGTGCGCGCCGCGACGGCGCTTCAATGCTCACGCCGTAGGCCTGTGCCGGCGCGATATAGCCGGCAAACGCGCCTTGCAGAAAGCGCAGGATCAGAATCACCCAGATATCACTGAACAGGGCCAGCCCAAGCTGGGTCAACGACAAGCCGGCAAGGGCGCGGATCATCATCAACTTGTGGCCGTAGCGATCACCGATCCGGCCCCAGAATGCACTGGTGAGAATAATGCCCAGCATCGGCCCGACGTACACGGCGATGCTGGCGAAGCTGAAAAGCGACTCTGACGTCGTCAGCCCACGCAGGTGGACAGGCCAGAACGGCCCGCTCATTTCCATCGCGCCCATCGATACCAGCTGGATCGCAAATAGAAGATAAATCAGGATTCTTACTCTCGAACCCTGGATGGCACCTGCTTGGGACATGAGTCAGCCTCGGTTAAACGCTAGCGAGCGGGTTGGTCAGGGTGTGTTGCAAACGATAGTTGCTGTACTGCATCAAGTGCATGCGCAACAACGAACGGGTTGGCCAAGGCTCTTCGACGAACGCCTTGTGCTCGGTTTCCCACACATCTGCCGCGACGCGGTCACGCACCGCTTCGAAGGCAAGGTCGGTTTCTTCGCGCAACACCTGCCAGAGCCGCGTGTTGTTGAAAGCGTATTCCTTGGTCAGCCACAGGGCCATTTCATGCAGGTGCGTGAGGAACGCCGCGTCGAGCACAAACATGCGCACCGGCTCGATATCACCGGAGAATACTGTCGGCAGAATGCCCGGCTGTACGTGCGGTTGCAGGCTGTAACCACGGCCCTCGAGCAACGGCGCGTAAGTGCGGCCATCGCCGAAATCGCGGATCAGCAGACTACGTGCTTTGCCGTCCGGGGAGAACAGCACCATGGTGTTTTGCTGGTGCGCCTCAAGGCCGATGCCGTACATCAAGTAGATCGCCACCACCGGGTGAGTCACCACTTTCGCGTACTCGCGGAACCAGTTCTCGACCTGCGCAGTATTGGCGCGCACACCGTCGCGTTCAATCAGATCAGTGAACAGCGGACGACCGCTGCCGGGCAAACGGGTGAACAGTGAAGCCACGGTTATCGGCAGACACTCATCGTTGCGTTCGAATGCCGGTGCGCTGGCGCGATAAACCACGGACAAATGCCGGCCCGGATGATCGTCCTGCGTCACGGCATTTTTGTAACGCACACCGATTTCTTCCGGGAAGATTTCCAGGCGCTGATCGAAGCCGTTTTCCGTCTCGAGAATCTTGCTGATCACCGTGCTGATGCGCGGGCCCATGTGAATCGACTTGGCTTGCAGGCTGCGCAGTTCGCTGGTCATCCACACAGCGATGGGCAGTTTGATCAGCGGCGCGGATTCGTTCAGCACCGGCATCATCGTGCGATAGGACATGGTCGGCAGGGTTGGCAGGTCCGGACCATCGGTGATCAGGATGCCGTCGGCGATTTCCTGCGCGAAGGTTTCCAGCACGTAGGCTTGTAAATGCCAGCTGTGGATCGGCAAGGGCAGCCATTGGTTTTCGTCCAGCCCCTTGCTGTTGAGCGAGGCTTTCCATTGCGCCCATTGCGTCGGGAAATGCTCAGCGAACCAGGCGCGGTAATCGATCACGTGCGGCATGCTTTCGCTTTTCGCGTTGTCGGCGCGCAGTGCGGCGATGCGCAGCGGCACCTGTGCGTTGAACTCGGGCGAGAGTTGCTCGACCTCTTCATCGGTCAGGCCCGGGCGGGCTTTCCAGGTCGGGTAATACGGGTGGCCCTCCAGTGAACCCCACTGGTCGAGCAGGATCGCGGCGTCCTTGGTTTTGGCGTGCTGGCGCAAGTAATCAGTGAAGCTGTGCAGTCCTTGATCCTTGGCGGCTTGTGCCAGTCGGGCGTTCCAATGCTGACGATGCTGACGGGCGTGGGCGTCGTTGCTCAGGCTGTTTTCCATGTCGGACTTGAGCCCGGCCACGCCTTCGTCGGTCGGGGCGAAGTCGAAACTGTCGCGCAGCACATCGAGCATGTCCTGGTGGCTGGTGATGACCTGGCGTACGCCTTCATCGGTGACCAACACCACGTCGCCGTCGTTGACCACCGTATCGGCCGGGCCTTTGGCGATGTCGGAAAAAGCCAGATGGGCGCGACCGCCCTTGAGCGGGTAAGTCGCCTGGTGGCCCTCTACGGAAAAGCTCAGGGCCGAACGGTCGAGGATGTTTTCCGCAAACAGGCAACGCACCAGACGGCGCATGGCGTTTTTGCGGGAGTAGGCGATCAGTGTCTTGAAGTCATCCATATCAGCGGTCTGCTCGTCGAAAATTGAGTAAGAAGATCAAGCGGCGGCGCTTGTCGTGTGCGGCCATTGGCGCGGGAAATAGTCGAGTGCCGAGCCGCGCAGGCCTTCCATGTAGGCCACGCTCCACTGCAGGACTTCCTCGATATAAGGCACCTTGAGGTCGAAGCGTTTGGCCATTTCCACCAGCAGCACCAGGCCGTAGGCGACGTCTTCGTTGAAGGCGCGGCTCTCGCGCTCGATCACATAGCCGGCGCGGTTGTCCGCGGCCGGTACCATCGGCGCAAGGATGTCGTTGTAGGCCTGATTGGTGCGCAGGATCGAGAGCATGCTGCTCTGGTCGCGGATCTGCTCGCCGTAGGCCTCGACGATTTCCTGTTTCAGGGATTTCACCGAAGACAGGTCGATGCCCAGACGCTGGCTGATCACCGCGCACAGTTGCTGGCTTTCCTGATCCATGCGTTCAAGGAAATAGGCGCCGAGTTCCGGGCATTCGGTCCACCAGCACATGCGTTGCGGGAAGATCTTGCGATGCCATTGGCCGTAAGGGCCGATGAGGCCGTAGATCACCGAGCTGTGCATGATCGGGTTGCCCGGCGTCAGGGTGATTTCCAGAAAGTGGTCGAGCATCGTCACGCACGGGCCATAAAGCCGGGTGAGTGTTTTCTCCAATTGGCGGCGCGCGGTTTGCGGCTCTCGGGCATGGGTCGCGACGTACAACTGGCTTTTACCGCCGCCCATTTTGATCGAGCGTCCCGGGGTCAATTCGAACGCCGTGTGCGGCACATCTTTCATGCCCCAGATCACCACGTTCGGCCGGTCGGGCAGGGTCGCTTCGGCCAGCCAGTCGAAACCGCAGAAGCCGGGAATAGCGCCGATGAACACGGGTTTGCTGGTGGTCAGATGCGGCGCGATATCTTTCAATGTTTGCGGACGCGCATGGGCCGGCACGGTGATGATGACGATGTCGGCATCTTCCACCGCGGCTTTCGCGTCGCTGGTCACCCGATCCAGCCGGGCGCTCAGGGTCGAGCCGTCGGGCAGCAAGGCCTGCATCGGCGTCTGGCGAGCGTGTTGTTCGATGACCTCCTGATTATGGGTGTGCAGCGAAACCTGAACATTGGGTAGCTGCTTGAACAGGATGGCGTTGAGATGGCCGGTCCTGCCGCCACCACAGATGGCGACTTTCAACAGATTCATCGAGAGGCGTTCCTGTGTGAAGGGTGGGTCATGCGACGCTCAGTTGCAGCGGCGCGGAAACGCTGTCCAGCCAGTGGGTCTTGCCCAGCCAGGCGTCCAGTTGCGGGGCGATGCTCGGATCGATCAGATCGCGCTCCTGCAGCCATTGGTCGTCGAACACGGTGTGCAGGTATTTCTCGCCGCCGTCGGCAATTGGCACCACGACGTTGCCGCTCAGCACACCTTTGTGGATCAGCTCCAGCGCCTTGAAAATCGCACCGCCAGTGGAGCCGCCGACCAGCAGGGCGAAGTTGCGCGCGATGTAGCGGGCGGTTTCGAATGCCTGCGAATCGGTGACTTGCACGCCCAGATCGATGCAGCTGTAGTCGAGGACCAGACCCACGGTGTCGCCGGCCGGCGTACCGGTGCCGGATTGGTAGTACGGGTAGCCGGGGTGGCCGAAGACAATCGAACCGGCCGGTTCCACCGCGACGGTGACGGTGTCCGGGTTGTGTACTTTCAAGCCGCGTGCGATGCCGGTCATCGAACCGCCGGTGCCGACGCAACCGACGTAAGCGCCGACCACGCCTTCAGCCTGCACGATGGTTTCGCGGACGAAATCACTGTAGCCGCCGGCATTGGCCGCATTGTCGGACTGGTTCATGAACACCGCGCCGGGAATTTCGCTGGCCAGTTCGGCGGCCATCTGTTGCCGCTCGACCACCGCCACTTCATCTTCGCGATAGGTGCCTTTGACGAAACGAATGTCGGCACCGAGGGCCTTCATCACGGCGATCTTGTCTTGCGCGGCGTGGTGATCGACCACGGCGATGAAATGCAGACCAAACTCGACCGCCGCCATGGCCAGGCCAATCCCGGTATTGCCCGACGATGACTCAACCACCACGCCGCCGGGTTTCAAGCGACCGGACTTGAGCGCGGCCAGCACCATGTTGCGCGCCATGCGGTCTTTGATGCTGCCGCCGGGATTGTTCTTTTCAATCTTCAACAACAAACGCGCGTTGGTATCCGGAACATCGATGCCCAACATCGGTGTATTACCGATAAGGTCAGAGACTTTATTCAAGATCATTGCAATTGTTCCCTTTAATAGTCAGGTGAAAACGCATAGTTACCTTCCGTACAACAGGTCACCATCAGCCGCCGGGGCAGGGGATGGCGATGAAACTCGTTTTCCAGCAAGTCCATCTGGTAACCGGCGGTGTTGATATAAATCAATAAGTCACCGGCTTGCGGTGCCGTTGCAAAGTTGATCAGGCGATGGGTGATGACGTCATCGTCCAGGCAACTATGGCCGGCGATATAAGCCTGAGTCGGGGTGTTTGGCTGTTGTTTGGTGCTGACAAGTATTGGATCTAGCAGATATTCCGAGGCAAACCAGGTTTCGCAAGCGCTGAAACTGCTGCCCTCAACGAAGATTACAGTTTTATTGTCAGCCAATTGTTTGCTGCGCGTGACGCGAAAGATTGAAATGGCGGCTTGATCGACCAGGCTTCGGCCCGGCTCGAGTGCCAGTGTTATTTGCTGGGTCTTCAAGTAATTGGCAATCGACAAGCCGTGAGAATGCTCGGCTTCGAGTAATAACGTCAGCCATTGTGTCGCGGTCAGTTCACTGCCGTAAGGATAATAAGTGGCGGGAACTTTCTGGTTGTCATAGTGGCTCGGGTTATTGTCATTTTGCAGGAACTGAGCGTAGGTCTCAGGCTCGACATAACGAATCGGCAAGCCGCCACCGATGTCGATCATCTGCGGATTCAAGCCCATTTCCCTGGCCGCCTGGATAAATCCGCTGACCTCACGAAAGGCTTGTGCACGGGATTCGAATCCATAGCCGCCGAGGTGAAAATGGAAACCTTCAAAATGAAAAAGCTCAGGTTTTTCTGTCAACCGTTGCAGGCATTGCAACAGGTCTCGTGAGCCCATCCCGAATCGGCTGTTCTGACTGCTTTTCGGTCTGTAACGCAGTAGCACTCTGGTTTTCGTCGGACCTGGTTGTGTGGGGATCACGCTATGCAGGTGATCGAATTCCTCCAGCGAATCCACACAAATCAATGAACCGGCGCTGATCAGCGCTTGATGGAAAACGGCTGTTTTGGCCGGTCCTGTGGCGCAGATTCTGGTGCCCGGCACACCTGCGCGCAGGGCAGCATTCAATTCGTGGATGCTCGACACATCGACGCCGATCCCCGAATTCGCTGCAGCGCCGAGCATGCCTTGCGACTTGTTGGCCTTGGCCCCGTAGAAAATGGCATGGGGAACCTGGTATTGCTTCAACACGTTCAGCAGTGCTTGCGTGTTTAATTCAAACGCATGGGGCCAGACCAGATTTAACGGCGAGCCCTGTTGTTCCACCAAGTCTGTAAGTTTGTTCGGGAACTTGTTGATAAACGTGGAAATAACCGGGTCGATCAACGGCGTTAACATCTCCGGGTGATGAACTTTATACGGCTGTTCAACAGCAGATTTATTTGTTGTAGGCATAGTTAACCCCTGGCGTCGAAAGTTACGTCGCCATTGATAGTTCGATCACCGATCGTTATCGATGCAGGTCGTCTTTTTTTGCTCGTCAGCGTCGAGCCTTTAAATAACTTGGAGGCGGATGCCAAGTGAAATCCGCTATTGGATCTGTAGCCCTGATCGTAATAAATGGTTCACAAAACAATTGCATGAGAACCCCATTCCATAAGGTTTGTGCGGATGTACTGAATGGCCATTAGTTGCTGGCCATTGCCCTGTAGCAGCCTGTAGCTGATGTTTAAGTGACATCACTGACAGGTACTTTTGCAGATACCGATGACTCGCTTTGAAACGAGAATAGTTCCTCTTGGCGGCGTGAACAATATTGCGAACAGGAACGATTATCAAGTAAGGTTTTCAAATATTTTTCAATAACGACCTGCTCAAGGCGAATCCATGAACGTGTATTTACACGCTCAAGGACTCGTTCGTCCCGAGATTAAAAAGTCTCTTAATTGCTTGATCAATAAGGCGTTAAGGGCTGTTGCGATAAGCCCCGGCACGGCAGGCAAATCTGCCGTTGAACGGGCCTGAAAATTTTCACAAACCACGACGGGTTCACGTCAAAGGAGCAACGCCATGCAATCCGATCGACTCAGCCGCAAAGCGCCACTCGCGATCAGCTACCTGTTCGTGCCGGGCAACCGTCCCGAGCGTTTTTCCAAAGCCTGCGAAGCAGGGCCGGACGCGATCATTCTCGACCTTGAGGATGCCGTTCATCCGGACAGCAAAGCCGCCGCCCGTGACGCCATCCAGGCGTGGCAGGAGAAAACGCCGAGCGTTGCTTGTGAGCGTTACATCCGCCTCAACAGCGTCAGCAGTTCGCTGTTTCGCCAGGACCTGAGCTGGCTCAGCGACATGCGTTACCCCGAGCGTTGCGATGGGATTTTTTTGCCCAAGGCCGAATGTCCCGAGACGCTGGCGCGGGCGGTCGAGCGCTTGCTGGAGTGGCAACCGACGCTGGCGATCGTCGCGATCATCGAGACCGCCAAAGGCCTGCAGCAGGTCGAGTCGATCGCTGCGATTCCGGGCGTGGCGCGGCTGGCGTTTGGCTCGCTGGATTTCTCGCTCGATATCAACTGCAGCCAGGTGCCCGAGGCGTTTCTGTTTGCCCGCAACCGCATCGTGCTGGCGTCGCGCACGGCTGATCTGCCGTCGCCGATCGATGGCGTGACGCCGGCAATCAGCGACTTGGCGGTGGTTGCCCAAGACGCGCAATACGCGCGTTCGCTGGGCTTCGGCGCCAAGCTGTGCATCCATCCCGGGCAACTGGCGACGGTGCAGCGCGCCTTCCTGCCGGACTCGCGCCAACTGGCGTGGGCCGATCGGGTGATGCGGGCAGTGGCCACGGGCAGCCACGCGGTGCAAGTGGACGGCGAAATGGTCGACTTGCCGCTGATCGAACACGCTCAGCGCCTGCTCGATGTGGCCAGTCAGCATGCGCCGGTTGCCCGCGCCGATGCCTGCTGAATCCCCGGCGAATCAGGAGATCATCATGGACCACGGTTATCAGATTGCGCTGCGGCCGCTGTGCGACGTGTTGCAGTCGGAGCAGGTCGACCCGGCCAACGTGACGCTGCTGCGCGAGTCGATTGTCCGCGCCGGGCATTGGCTGGAACCGATCATCGTCGAGCGTTCGCGCGGCATCGTGATGGACGGCAATCACCGTTTCACCGCGGCGTTGCAGCTGGGTTTGAAACGGGTGCCGTGCATCCAGCTCGATTACTCCGATCCGCGGGTCTGTGTGCGGCATTGGCAAACTGGACAAGCGTTCGAGGTGGCGCGAATTTTCACCACCATCGCTCGCGGCGAGATTTTGCCGTACAAGACCACCCGGCACGCGTTTGACCCCGCGCTGCCGCTGGTCGCGATTCCGCTGGAGCGCCTCTACGCCTGACCCTGATCGGGCGACGGAAAAAAACTTTACTGCGGGTGATACTTTTTCGCAGATCGACTGGCAATAGGAGTGATTACCATTTTCCCTCGATGAAAAGGATCCTCACGTCATGCCTGTTGTCAGTCGTCCTTGCGGTGAGCGGGTGTTAGCACTCGCCGTGCGTACCGCCATGCTGAATTTCGTTTTGGTCGCAGGAAGCGCCAACGCTTGGGCCGCCAGCCCCGAGCAACCAGGCGTTGCCGCCGACCCGACTGCGAACGCCGCGCCGGACGCGCTGACCCTCGACACCACCAACGTCAACGCCCGTTACAACGGCGCGACTGCCTTGCCGGAAACCCTCGCCGGTGGTCAGGTGGCGCGCGGCGCACGGCTGGGCATGCTGGGCAACAAAGACGTGATGGACACGCCGTTCAGCGTCACCAGCTACACCGCCAAAACCCTCGCCGATCTGCAAACCGTGACTGTCGCCGACGCCTTGGAACGCGACCCTTCGGTGCGCTCGACCGGGCAGACCGGCGGTATCGTCGACTCGTTTTTCATCCGTGGCTTCCCGATCGGCGAAGGCAACCTTGGTGAGCTGGCGTTCGACGGCGTCTACGGTGTCGCGCCGAATTATCGGGTGTTCACCGACTACGCCGAGCGCGTCGAAGTGCTCAAAGGGCCGGGCGCGCTGATGTACGGCATTTCGCCGAACAGCGGCGTCGGCGGCGTGATCAACATCGTGCCCAAGCGCCCGCTGGATGAAGACCTGACCCGGTTCACCGGCACCTATGCCTCGGATTCGCAGGTCGGTGGGCACCTGGACCTGAGCCGGCGTTTCGGTTCGGAAAACCAGTTCGGCGTGCGTTTCAACGGCAACCTGCAGGGTGGCGATACCGCCGTCGATGATCAGCATCGCGACCTCGGTGTCGGCGCGATCGCTCTGGATTATCGCGGCGAGCGTCTGCGCCTGAACCTCGATTACATCAGCCAGAAAGAAAGCTGGGAGGGCGCTTCGCGGCCCTTCACCATTGCGCCGGGCGTTGATGTGCCGTCTGCGCCGAACGGCCGCACCAATCACTCGCAGGACTGGGGCTGGTCGGATACCAAAGAGCAGTCGGCGTTGCTCGGTGGCGAATATGACCTGACCGACAACGTCACCGTGTTCGCTCATGCCGGCGGTGGTAGATCCGATGTCAAACGCCTGTCCGACCAGGTGCCGAGAATCCTCAATGATGCGGGTGATACCAGCAACATTCCCGGCTACTACAAATTCAACGTTGATCGCTCGACGGCTGATGTCGGTATGCGTGGTGTGTTTGCCACTGGCCCGATCACTCACACCACCACGGTCATGGCGACCCGGTATCAGGATGAACTGTCACGCGGCATCAACAACGGCACGGCCATCCTGTCGAATATCTACCATCCGATCGACAGGCCGCAGCAGTACATCAATTCGCCGAAAGTGTTGCGCGTTTCCGAATCGGAACTGTCCGGCGTGGCGTTGACCGACACGATGTCGATGCTCGATGACCGCTTCCAGTTGACCCTCGGCGTGCGTCGCCAGGACATCGAATCGCGTAACTACAACGCGGCCGGTGCGGTCAGTTCGAAATACAAGGACAACGCCACGAGCCCGCTGGTCGGCGTGGTGATCAAGCCTTGGGAGGACGTTTCGCTCTACTACAATTATGTCGAAGGTCTGAGCAAGGGCGACATCGCCCCGGGCACGGCGTCCAATGCCGGCGAAACCTTTGCCCCGTACGAATCCAAGCAGCATGAGATCGGCGTCAAGTATGAACACGGCACGTTCATGACGACGTTGGCGTTGTTCCAGATCGAGAAGCCGAGCGGTGAAGTCGGTGCCGACAACGTGTTCTCTGTGCAGGCCGAACAACGCAACCGTGGTGTCGAGTTGAGCATGTTCGGCGAAGTGGCACCGGGCACTCGCCTGATGGGCGGGGTGACCGTGCTCGACGGCGAGCTGACCGATTCGGCGACCCAAGCCAATCGCGGCAACAAACCGGTTGGCGTGCCGGACGTGCAAGCCAACGTATGGGCCGAATGGGACACGCCATGGCTTGAAGGCTTCACCCTTACCGGCGGTGCGATTTACACCGACAGCCAGTACGTCAACCAGGCCAACACTCAGGAACTGGATGCCTGGACCCGCATCGACGCCGGCGCGCGTTATGCGACCAGAATCGAAGGCCGGCCCACCACGTTCCGCGCCACCGTGCAGAACGTCTTCGATCGTGAGTACTGGTCGGGCGTGGCGTCCTACGGCGCGTTCTCTCCGGGTTATCCACGGACCTTGCAGCTGTCGGCCACGGTCGATTTCTGACGGGGCGGGAAGGGCGGCGCTGTCGTCACCTTCTATATAGAAAGTCACGATCACGTTGCCTGTCCGACACGTGGTCGGCAGGCGGGAAGCAGCTGCGACCCGCCTGAACATTTTAGAAAGGGAGTATTCGCCATGTTTAACCACCCAGGCGTTGGCGCTGTAAACGCACCTTCAGCGTTTCGGACAGCGAACAACCCATTGGCCTTTGAGTTTGATCGCAGCGCCAATACGCATATTCGCGAACTGCTGCGCCACTTCGGACTGCGCACCAGCCTGATCCGCTTCAAAGTCATCAATGCACTGGTGGTGGCCGACCGTGACGGACATGGGATCGGGGTGAATGGTGTGCATGCGTTTGTCGAGTCTTCATCGCCCGAGCTGTCGTTCGTCAGTGTGCGTGAAGTGCTCAAGCGTCTGGGTGAAGAGGGGCTGATCGTGCTCGGGAGTGACAAGACCTACCGATTTTCCACTGAGGCCATGGAATTGCTGCTACAGAGTCCCCGTGTATTTCACGGCGGCGGCCGCTCGCGAGGGCACATTGAGCGTGCGTAATAAAGAAGACACATGAATGCGCACCGTGAACGGGGAGATATCCAGGTCGCGGGCGATTTCCTTGTTGGTCTTGCCTTGGGCGATCAAGCGCAGCACGTCCTGCTGACGGGGTGTGAGGGCGGTGTCGGTTTCCAGCGGTAGCAGGCCTGACGGCGCGAACTTCACCAGTACTTCACCTTCGCGAATCGCCAGAATCGCCTGACCGATTTCATCGGGGGCAATATTTTTGCCGATAAAACCGTCAATGCCAGCGGCCATGACTTCGCTGATCAACGCCTCATCATCGACCATCGACACCACAATCAGCGTGGTGCGCGGCAAGCGCTGGCGCAGCCCGGCGAGCTGGCTGACGCAGGTCAGTCCGGGAAAACGCAGATCGAGTATCAGGGTGTCGGGCTCTTCACCCGAGAGCAGCAGCGTCAGCACCGTGTCGAGATCGCCGGCTTCGTCGATGACGGCTGCGGGGAGTAAACGCTGCACCGTGCGCAACATTGCCTCGCGAAACAGCGGGTGATCGTCGGCTATGATAATTCGGCATGTCATGGCATGACCCTCCCTGGGTCAGGCGTTGCTCAAGATCTGCACATTAGCACCGAGCGCAAGGGTTGCCTGTAGGCTGCTTCTGAATCTGACGAATACCGCACAAGGACGTTTCCCATGAAGTTCGAGAAAAACACCGAACTGGACCAGGCCAATCTTCGCATTATCATCGCCGCGATTGCCGTGGTTTACATGCTCGTCCTCGGTTTTTTGCCGGGACAGCGCTTCGATACGTATTTGCCCGTGATCACTTACATTGGCCTGTTTTTGCTGGCCTCGATCGGTTTGCGTCAGGCGATTGCACGCTGGCCGGGGCATTACCCGGCGCGGCGGATTTTTTCCATGGTCCACGATTACACCGGCACCTGTTTCGGTCTGGTGGTCGGTGGTGAGGCGGCGTTGCCGCTGTATGCGGTGATCATCTGGGTCAACCTCGGCAATGGCATGCGCTACGGCTCGCGCTATCTGGCGATTGCCACGGCGCTGGCGTTAGTGGCGTTGCTGTGTGTCTATCGCCTGACGCCAGTGTGGCAAGCGCAACCGTTCATGGTGTTGATGCTGATGCTCACCAGCACGGTGATTCCGTTCTATGCGCATCTGCTGTTGGAGCGCACACGTAAAGCCTCCGAAGAAGCCGTCGCAGCGAATCTGGAAAAGTCGCGGTTTCTCGCTCAGGCCAGTCATGATCTGCGCCAGCCGATTCACTCCATCGGCCTGTTTACCGCGTGCCTGCGGGAGTCGCGGTTAGGGAATGAGGAGCGGCGTCTGGTCGATAACATCGACCGATCACTGCTCAATGTTTCGCAACTGTTCCGCTCGATTCTCGATCTGTACACCCTCGATAACGGCCGGATTCTGCCCAAACTGCAAACCTTCAATTTGGGTGAATGGCTCGCGGATCTGATTCGCCAGAACGCTGAAGCAGCACGTTGGGCCGGGGTCGAGCTGCGGTTGCGCCCCTGTGAATATTGGGTGCGCACGGATCCGGCGTTGCTCGCGACCCTGGTGCAGAACGTGCTTTCCAACTGCTTCAAATATGGCGCGCATCGGCCGGTGCTGATCGGCGTGCGCCGGCGCGGAGCGGGGCTGGCCATCGTGATTTATGACCGCGGCAACGGTATCGCCGAAGACCATCTGGCCAAGGTGTTCGAGGAGTTTTATCGAGTGCGCCAAGTACGCGACAAAGACGTCGAAGGCGTCGGGCTCGGGTTGTCGATCGTCAAGCGTCTGGGCGAGTTGATCGGTGTCGGCGTTGACCTGCGTTCGCGGCTTGGGCGGGGAACGGCAGTGACCTTGTACGGCCTGTCAATCGCTGCGCCCGCACCGTTAACGGTCAATCGCGACGAGGCGCGTCAGGTCGGTTTGCTGACCGGGCTGAAGGTGTGTCTGGTGGAGGATGATCGCAACGTATTGCTCGCGACTTCAGCGTTATTGGAGCGTTGGGGCTGTGTGGTTCAAGCGGAACTGAGCGGGCAGGATTTGATGACCGACTGCGACATCATCGTCGCTGACTATGACCTCGGCACCCACGCCACTGGCATCGAGTGTATTGACGATGTCCGCAAGCGCAGAGGCTGGGCGGTTCCGGCGATGATCATCACCGGGCACGACGTCGAAAAAATCCAGGCGGCCCTGCACGATCGCCAGATTGCCATTCTGTCCAAACCGGTGCGCCCGGTCGAACTGCGCGCGACCCTGCGAGCGCTGCGCGACTGCGAAACCCAAACCCTGTAGATACTCTGTTCATGCTGCGATCTCTTGATCTTCATTTTCAGGATCAAAATCAAAAGATCGCAGCCTCGTTGCACTCGACAGCTCCTACAGGGTCAAGCGTCTAGCGTTTGCACAGGTAATCCTGGGTGATGGTGGTCTGCAGGCAGTTGTACTGGCCCATGGTGCGGCAGATGTTTTTCTCGGAACCGGTGACCTCGGCGTTTTTGTAGCCCCAGGTCTTGCAGCGTTGCGTGGCAACGGTCAAACCTTGTTCGGCGCTGGTCTGGCCGCTTTCGAACTGGCCCAGTTCATAGGAGACCTGGACGACGCCATCGTTTTTGCTGCCGCCAGTGGCTTCCCATTGTTTTGGCGTGGCGCAGCCGGTGAGGAACAGGGCGCTGAGGGTGAGTGTTGCGATCAGGGTTTTCATGGGCAAACGGTATCCTTTACCGGGCGGGGAAATTATTGCAGCGGGATTGGCGAAGCGCCTTTTGGCAGGCAGGAAAGCGGCGGCGACATCATGCCCATGCTCGCCACGGCGATGATGACGCCACTGGGCAATTCACAGTTGTATTCCCCGGCCGGGGTGTAGGCGGTGTAGTAGGTGAGGGTGCTGTCGTTGCGGATATTGTCGATCTTCGACACCGGTTTACCGATCACCGTTTGCGCGCGTTCTTTCATGCTCGCTTCAGTGGGTTTGACGGTCTGGCAGCCGGCCACGCCGAGCAGCACGGCGCCGACCAGGGTGATCTTGCAGAGGTTTGCATGCAGTTTCATGGTGTGTCTTCCTTGGTGTTGTTCTGATTTCCAGGCACAACGATCCCGTACGCTGCGAACAGGCAACGTCGAGGAACATCGAGGGTGCGGGGGAATATAGCGCCAGCGGACAGGGCGGTCGATTAGCACAAATGTGCTAGTGCGGCGGGGGATCGACGGGCGTTAGGCGCTTCGCTTTCTGCCCGCTTCGGGCAAAGCTCGAATTGATCTAAAAATGCCAGGGCGCTCGTGCGAGGCTTTGCTAGGCTCAAAGATGTAGGCGAAGACGCAGACTGATGCGCAATCGGATAGCAAGGGGGCGTGGGGCGCGCTCCGAAAGGTACACGGTTAGAAAGATCTCCGCGCTGAGATCCAGCCCTTATGCCGTGTGAAGCAGCCGAGGCCGTACCTTTTCAATTTGGCCCGGTACTGTGGGAAGCCCGATAAACCTTGTAAGCCAGAGACCAGCACTGGCCGCCTGCTCGAACACCAAAGCCCGCTTCGTGCGGGCTTTGTCGTTCATGCAAGGTCAGATCGATTGCAGCGCCTGCGCCAGATCGGCGCGCAAGTCTTCGACGTCTTCAACGCCAACCGACAGGCGCACCAGACCGTCGCCAATGCCCAGTTTGGCGCGGGTATCCGCCGGAATCGTCGCGTGGGTCATGATCGCCGGGTGCTCGATCAGGCTTTCCACGCCACCGAGACTTTCCGCCAATGCGAAGATCTTCACGTTCTCAAGGAAGCGCCGCGCACCCGCCAGATCACTGTTCAGATCGACGGAAATCATCCCGCCGAAACCGCGCATCTGGCGCTTGGCCAACTCATGCTGCGGATGCGAGGCCAGCCCCGGATAGTAGACGCGTTTGACCTGCGGTTGCTGTTCCAGCCACTGCGCCAGATCCAGCGCGTTGCTGCAATGACGCTCCATGCGCAGCGCCAGGGTTTTCACCCCGCGCAGAGTCAGAAACGCATCGAACGGCCCGGCAATCGCACCGACTGCGTTCTGCAAGAAGCCCAGTTTCTCGGCCAGTTCTTCGTTCTGCCCGACCACGGCGATGCCGCCGATGACGTCGGAGTGACCGTTCAGGTACTTGGTGGTCGAGTGCAGCACGATGTCGAAACCCAACTCCAGCGGCCGCTGGATATAAGGGCTGGCGAAGGTGTTGTCGGCTACGCAGATGATCCCGCGAGCGCGGCAGATACGGGCGATCGCGGCCAGATCCGACAGGCTCAGCAGTGGGTTGGTCGGTGACTCGACAATCACCAGACGTGTGTCGTCCTGCAGCGCCGCTTCGAACGCCGCCAGGTCAGTCAAATCGACGTAGCTGAAACGGTGTCCGGCACTGCGCTGACGAACCTTGTCGAACAGGCGGAACGTGCCGCCGTACAAGTCATTGCCGGAGATCACGTGCGAACCGGCATCGATCAGTTCGAGCACCGTGGAAATCGTCGCCAGCCCGGAGGCGAACGCAAACGCCTGGGTGCCGCCTTCAAGGTCCGCCACGCAACGCTCCAGGGCAAAACGCGTCGGGTTGTGCGAGCGCCCGTAGTCGAAACCCTTGTGCACGCCGGGGCTGTCTTGCAGGTACGTGGAGTTGGCGTAGATCGGCGGCATCAGCGCGCCAGTGGTCGGGTCCGGTTCCTGCCCGGCGTGGATCACCCGGGTCGCGAAGCCTTGGGATTTATCGTCGTGCTGACTCATGCGAGGGATCTCCGTAATTGGTTGAGCATGTCGGTGCGGGTGATCAGGCCATGGAAGCCCGATGCATCGGCGATGATGGCGACGAGGCCACGGCTGAGCACCGCTTCCAGCTCGGCAAGGCTGGCACCGGGGGCAAGGGTTTGCAGCTTGTCGGTCATCACGCTGGACACCGATTGGCTGAAGCGGGCGGCGTCTTCGTGCACCGGCAGGAGGATGTCGGATTCGTCGATCACGCCGACCAGTTGTTTGCCTTCCACCAGCACCGGCAACTGCGAAACATCGGCCAGGCGCATGCGCTGGAACGCGGTCAGCAGGGTGTCGTCAGGGCCGACACTGATCACGCGGCCGTCCTCGAAGCGCCGGGCGATCAGATCACGCAGGTCACCGTAACCCTTGCGCTGCAACAGGCCTTGATCGGTCATCCATTGGTCGTTGTAAACCTTCGACAAGTAGCGCGTGCCGGTGTCGCAGACGAAGCTGACCACGCGTTTCGGCTCGGTCTGTTCGCGGCAATAACGCAGCGCCGCCGCGAGCAGGGTGCCGGTCGAGGAGCCGCCGAGAATGCCTTCGGCCTTGAGCAACTGACGCGCGTGATCGAAGCTTTCTTCGTCACTGATCGAGTAGGCGTGGCGCACGCTGGAGAGGTCGGTAATCGATGGAATAAAGTCTTCACCAATGCCTTCCACCGCCCATGAACCGGGCGTCGGCAGCGAGCCGTCGCGGCTGTATTGCGCCATCACCGAACCGACCGGGTCGGCCAGGACCATTTCCAGATCCGGTTGCACACGCTTGAAGAAGCGACTCAGGCCGGTCAGCGTACCGGCCGAACCGACACCGACGACGATCGCGTCCAGGTCATGTTCGGTCTGCGCCCAGATCTCCGGCGCGGTGCTGCATTCGTGGGCCAGAGGGTTGGCCGGGTTGTTGAACTGGTCGGCGAAAAATGCGCCGGGAATGTCTTTCGCCAAACGGGCGGCGACATCCTGGTAATACTCGGGATGGCCCTTGCCGACGTCGGAGCGGGTGATGTGCACCTCGGCGCCCATGGCCTTCAAGTGCAGGACTTTCTCGGTGGACATTTTGTCCGGCACCACCAGTACCACGCGATAGCCTTTGGCGCGGCCAACCAGTGCCAGGCCCAGGCCGGTGTTGCCGGCGGTGGCTTCGACGATGGTGCCGCCGGGTTGCAGGCGACCATCACGTTCGGCGGCGTCGATCATCGCCAGACCGATGCGGTCCTTGATCGAACCACCGGGGTTCTGCGATTCAAGTTTGAGAAACAGCGTGCAAGGCCCAGTGTCGAAGCGGGTGACTTGCACCAGTGGAGTATTGCCGATCAGCCCAAGTACGGCAGGGCGTGATTCCTTAGACATTTCTTCACCTCTTTGTGGTGTTGATCGCGTTCCAATCGCGGGGAAAAGACTCGCGTGCAACATAGGCTCAGACATCAGCTGTCGCAACCTTTAGTCGGTCGCAAATACAGCCATTTCGATCTAACGATAGATCGAAATCAAAGACCTGCGGGGGTGCTTTCGGGTGCGTTTATACGGAGGCGTCATCGAGTTTTCAAAGGGCGTCTTCATGGCGACGAACAGCTTGAATTACCAAGAAATTTACTGCCGCAAAAACCGTCCAGCCGTCGCCCGCGCGCTCAACTCTGCAATGTCTTCAGTTGACAGGCTGGGATGATTTGATCATGAGGGAAACTCGTGTTGATCAAGATTAAATTGAGTTTGTCTCACTAGCGACCGATGCCGACAATGGCCGCCATCAACAGAACATTGGAGTTGTTTGTTATGGCACTGGCCCATTCCTTTGGATTTCCGCGCATCGGTCGCGACCGCGAACTGAAAAAAGCGCAAGAGGCGTTCTGGAAAGGAGAACTGAACGAGGCAGGCCTGCGTGACGTCGGTCGCGAGTTGCGCAAGGCCCATTGGGACCTGCAGAAAAACGCCGGCATCGAGTTGCTGCCGGTTGGCGATTTCGCCTGGTATGACCAGGTGCTGACGCACTCGCTGATGTTCGGCGTCATCCCCGAGCGCTTCCGTCCGCATGACGGCAAAGCCAATCTGCAGACCTTGTTCGCCATGGCCCGTGGTGTCAGCGACAGCTGCTGTGGCGGTGCACACGCCCAGGAAATGACCAAGTGGTTCGACACCAACTATCACTATCTGGTCCCGGAATTCAGTGCGGATCAACAGTTCCAGTTGGGCTGGGAGCAGTTGTTCGAAGAAGTCGAAGAAGCCCGTGCACTGGGCCATAACGTCAAACCGGTGATCATCGGCCCGCTGACGTATCTGTGGCTGGGCAAGGCCAAAGGCGCCGAATTCGACAAGCTCGAACTGCTTGATCGTCTGCTGCCACTGTACGGGCAGATCTTCGCGCGTCTTGCCGCCCAAGGCGTCGAGTGGGTGCAGATCGACGAGCCGATTCTGGTGCTCGACCTGCCGCAGGAATGGAAGAACGCTTTCGAGCGGGCCTACAACCAGATTCAGCGGGATCCGCTGAAGAAGCTGCTGGCGACTTACTTCGGGGGCCTGGAAGAAAACCTCGGCCTGGCCGCCAACCTGCCGGTCGACGGTTTGCACATCGATCTGGTGCGCGCACCAGAGCAATACCCGACCATTCTTGATCGTCTGCCGGCCTATAAAGTGTTGTCCTTGGGCGTGGTCAATGGCCGTAACGTCTGGCGCTGCGATCTGGAAAATGCCCTGGCAACGTTGCAGCATGCCCATGAACGTTTGGGTGATCGCTTGTGGGTGGCGCCGTCCTGTTCGTTGCTGCACAGCCCGGTGGATCTGGGCCGTGAAGACAAGCTCGATGCCGAGTTGAAAAGCTGGCTGGCCTTTGCCGTACAGAAGTGCGAAGAAGTGGCGGTGCTGGCCCAAGCCGTCAACCAACCGGAAGCGCCGAATGTGCTGCGTGCCCTGACCGAAAGCCGTTCGGTGCAGGCCGCCCGCGCGGCGTCGCCACGTATTCACAAGCCTGCCGTTCAGGCTCGGGTTACCGCTATCACGGCCAAGGACAGTCAGCGTCAGTCGCTGTTCGCCCAGCGCATTGCCAAACAGCGCGCTGGCCTGGACCTGCCGCTGTTCCCGACCACGACGATCGGTTCGTTCCCGCAAACCGCGTCGATCCGCCTCGCTCGTCAGTCGTTCAAACAGGGCAAGCTGACCAAAGCCGAATACACCGAAGCCATGCACAGCGAGATCCGTCACGCAGTGGAAATCCAGGAGCGTCTGGGCCTCGATGTGCTGGTGCACGGTGAAGCCGAGCGCAATGACATGGTCGAATACTTCGCCGAGCAGCTCGACGGTTATGTGTTTACCCGTTTTGGCTGGGTACAAAGTTACGGTTCGCGTTGCGTTAAACCGGCGGCGATCTTCGGTGACCTCAGCCGCCCGAAAGCCATGACTGTCGAGTGGATCCGCTACGCCCAAGGCCTGACCGACAAAGTCATGAAAGGCATGCTGACCGGCCCGGTGACCATGCTGATGTGGTCGTTCCCGCGTGAAGACGTGAGCCGCGAAGTGCAGGCCCGACAACTGGCCTTGGCGATCCGCGATGAAGTGGTCGATCTGGAGGCCGCCGGCATCAAGATCGTGCAGATCGACGAAGCGGCCTTCCGTGAGGGGCTGCCGTTGCGTCAGGCGCAGTGGCAGCAGTATCTGGACTGGGCGACGGAAGTGTTCCGCCTGTGCGCCTCGGGCGTGCGCGACGAAACGCAGATCCACACGCACATGTGCTACAGCGAGTTCAACGATGTGATCGAATCCATCGCGGCGATGGATGCCGACGTGATCACCATCGAGACTTCGCGCTCGGACATGGAATTGCTGGAGGCGTTCGAAGCCTTCGCTTACCCGAACGACATCGGCCCGGGCGTCTACGACATCCACTCGCCACGCATTCCGGACGCTTCGGAAATGGCTAATCTGCTGCGCAAGGCTGCCAAGCGGATTCCGGCTGAGCGCCTATGGGTCAACCCGGATTGCGGTTTGAAAACCCGTGGCTGGCCGGAGACGGAAGCGGCGCTGGTGCACATGGTTACTGCCGCCCGGCAATTGCGTAAAGAGTTGGCCTGACACCTTAACCACCTGAATAAACACAACCCCTTGTAGGAGTGAGCCTGCTCGCGATAGCGGTGTGTCAGTCAACTCATCGGTGACTGACACACCGCTATCGCGAGCAGGCTCACTCCTACAGGGGTTGTGTATGTATTTTCAGAAACGGGAATTCTCATGGCATCGCCGAAAAGCTGTTGCTACTGTAGTCAGCCGCAGTTCAGGTATTTGCCGCTAAATGAGTGATCAACCCGTTATCCAGACTGTGTCCGACGCAGACATTCCTGAAGTTCTGGATTTTGTTCTAAAGGCCCGTGCCGAGCTTTTTCCCAAGCTCAGCGCGACCGGTATGCCTGACGATCTGGCGCGTTTTGCCGAGGTTTATCTGCGTGGGGCAGGGCGCTTTCTGATTGCTCGCCATGAAGGGCACATCGTCGCGTCCATCGGCTATCTCCCTTACGACCGGCGCTTCCCGCACTTGCCCTATCCGGACCTTGAAGTGGTGGAAATCGTCCGTCTGTTTGTCCTGCCATCGCAGCGCCGCTCAGGGCTGGCCGGTGCGATATATCGATCACTCAAAGACCTGGCACTCGCCGACGGAGTCGAGGTGATCTACCTGCACACCCATCCGTTTCTGCCGGGGGCCATCGAGTTCTGGCAGCGGCAGGGCTTCGAGATAATCGATGTCGACGCTGACCCGGTCTGGCAAACAACCCACATGCACAACGTCATGAGTGAAATCTGAGAATCTGCGCCCCATCAAACGGGTCCGTCAGATAATGCGCCCTGACCCCGAAAGTCTCGTGTAACCGCTGTGGTGTCAGCACCTCCAACGGTTCGCCCAGCGCCACCAGTCGCCCGCGCTCCAGCACCGCCAGACGATCACATTTCAACGCCTGATTAAGGTCATGCAATGCGATCAGCGTGGTCACCGGCAACGCTTGCACCACATTGAGGATGGTCAGTTGATGCTGAATGTCGAGGTGGTTGGCTGGCTCATCCAACAATAGAATTTGCGGTCGCTGCGCCAATGCCCGAGCAATGTGCACCCGCTGCCGCTCGCCGCCGGACAGACTGCGCCAGAGACGCGTGCGCAGGTGCATGGCGTCAACGTCGTTCAGCGCCTGCTGAACAATCGCGTCGTCCGCCGCCGACCATGGTTGCAGCGCCGACAGCCAAGGCGTGCGCCCCAACGCCACCGCATCGAACACGCGAATGCCGTCGTCGGTGTCGGCCTGTTGTTCGACCACCGCAAGCTTTTGCGCAATGCTGCGCCGGGCCATTTTGCCCAAGCGCTGACCTTCGAGCAGGACCTCGCCAGCGCTCGGTTCGCGCAGCCCGGCCAGCAGTTTAAGCAGGGTGGATTTGCCGGATCCATTCGGCCCGACGATGCCCAGGGTTTCGCCACGCTGAACCTCAAGGCTGACACCGTTGAGCAACTCGGCGCCGCGCACTTTGAAGCTCAGACCAGAACAACTCAAAACACTGCTCATCGCGCCGATCTCCGACCCACCAGAATCAGGGCAAACACCGGCGCGCCGACCAGCGCGGTAATCACCCCGACCGGAATCACCTGGCCCTTGATCAAGGTGCGCGACAACACATCGGCAGCAATCAGAAACACCGCGCCGCCCAACGCACTGGCCGGCAGCAAACGTGCATGCCCGGTGCCGAGCAACAGCCGTGCGGCGTGGGGAATCACCAACCCGACAAAACCGATCGAACCGACAATCGACACCATCACCGCCGTCACCAGCGCCGCGCAGCCAATCAACAAAATCTGCACACGTCGCACCGGAATGCCGAGGGATGCCGCCGAATCCGCACCAAAGGTAAACGCATCCAGCGCGCGACGATGCCACAGGCACACGACCAAACCGAACACGGCCACCGGCACCGCCAGCCATACCGACGGCCAGCGCACGCCGCCAAGATTGCCCAGCAGCCAGAACATGATCCCGCGTGCCTGCTCGGAACTGGCCGAGCGGGTGATCAGAAACGCCGTGAGCGCGTTGAACAGCTGCGAGCCGGCGATCCCGGCAAGAATGATCTGCCCGGTGCCGCTGGCCGAACCGCTGACCCGCGCCAGCAGAATCACCAACACGAACGCCGTGACCGCGCCGGCGAAGGCACCGACTGACAGCGAGATCATCCCGGCGCCAACACCGAGCAGCGCCACCATCACCGCTCCGGTCGAGGCGCCGGCAGAAATCCCCAGCAGATACGGATCGGCCAACGGGTTGCGCAACAGCGACTGCAAAATCACCCCGCACGTCGCCAGACCGGCACCGCACGCGGCCGCGACCAGTGCGCGGGTCAGGCGGTAGTTCCAGACGATGCCTTCATCGATAGGATCCAGCGCGTACCCGGCGCCGCACAATTTGTTCGCCAGTACTTGCATCACCACGCTAGGTTCAATCGACGTCTCACCAATGGCCACGCCAGCAACCACTGCAATCAACAGCGTCGCCAGGGCCAGTAACGTGCGGATCAGGCTGGCACTCATTGCGACAGGTCATAGCCGTTGATGGCCGTGGCCAGTTGCTCGATGCCGTCGAACATGCGCAGGCTCGCCTGCATGGCCATGGCGTCGAGAATGATGATGCGGTTGTGTTTCACCGCGTCCATGTTGCGTGTCACCGGGTCGCTGCGCAGGAAGGCGAGTTTCTTTTCATAGTCGTCAGCGGGGAAGCGCCGACGGTCCATGCGCGCGATGACGAGGAAGGTCGGATTGGCTTTGGCGATGGTTTCCCAGCCGACCGTTGGCCACTCTTCATCGGACGCCACCACGTTACGCACGCCGAGGGTGCTGAGCATGAAATCGGGAACGCCTTTGTGCCCGGCCACGAACGGCTCGATGTCCATTTGTGCACTGGAAAACCAGACCAGCGCGCTGGCGTCCTTCAGCTGTTTGCCTTGGGCGGTGGCAATCGATTTGGCGAGGCTGGCCTTGAGCTCGTCGTTAAGTTGCTGGCCATGCTCCTGAACATCGAAGATCTGCGCCAGTTGGCTCACGCTTTTGTAAATCGTCTCGATGCGAAACGGCGCCAGTCGCGTGCCATCGGCGCCGACGAGGTTGTCCTTGGCCTCACAATCGGAGGGCAGCAGGTAGGTCGGAATCTTAAGTTCATGAAACTGCTCGCGGGTGCCCACCGCACCTTGTGGGCCGACCATCCACTCCAGTTCAACGGCAACCAGTTCCGGGCGCTTGCCGATCACCGATTCGAAACTCGGCTCGTTGTCGGCCAGGCGCTGGATCTTGTCGTCCTGCGCTTTGTACTTGGCCAGCACATTGTTGAACCACAGTGAGGTGCCGACGACTTTATCGCTCAGGCCCATGGCGTAGAGCATTTCCGTGCCGGCCTGGCCGATGGTCACGGTGCGCATCGGTGCGTGCTGGAAGGTCAGGGTGCTGCCGCAGTTGTCGATCGTCAGTGGATAGGCCGTCGGGGCCGCCTGCGCCATGGCGCAAAGGCTCAGGCCGGTAATGAGGGTGGCGATGCGGGGCAGCAGCATGGGGCAGTCTCCGAGGGAACCGTACGGGGAGCGGGAGAGTACGGATCGGAAACACATCTTCGAACGCAGTCAGGGCAACCGCGCAAGGCCGGGCAGCAAACAAAGACGCGCACGGCACGATGTCCTTCCCGGACACCCCGCCGGTTAGTAGTCACTGTGCCGGCAGGTCTCCTGACTGATGCGTCATCGCCTGGCTCCGGCCTTCCCGGGGTTCACCCAGTGGCAGTCGTGGAGCAGGCTCGGCACCTACAGTTGCGGGGGCAGTTCCGATCAATGCTGTGCAAGCACCTCGGATTCCCTGTTAGTCCCGTTCGGGAACCAGCGGCGGCATGTTAGTCGATCGAGCCGCTGAAGGGGAGACGAATCTGTCGTGGCGCGGATTAGTGCTGGCTCATCAAACCGTGCAATACGCCCAAACGCAGACCCGGTTCGGAGGGCACCATCTGCGCGATGCCGAACACTTTGAACGCCGCCAGCATCAGCACCAGACCACCGGGCAGAATGCTCTGGCGGTGCGCTTGCAGACCGGTCAGTTTCAGTTGCTGGACGTTGTTCACTTTCAACAGCAGCAGCGACAGGCGTAGTAGCCCGCCGTAGGTGATGCCGTCCTGGCCGAAGTCATTCAGGTGGTTGGCCTTGAGCACTTTGGCGAGCATGCGCGCAGTGCCGGAAGAGCCGATGGTTTGCTGCCAACCCTGAGCACGGTAACGCCGGGCAACTTTTTCAAACTGCAGGATGGCGAAGCGTTCGGCTTCCTGCAGCGCGCCGGCGGACACATCGCCGCCGCGAAAAAAGCGCGTGCTCAAGGTGCCGCTGCCGATGGCGATGCTTTCGGTGAGCAACGGTTGCGCACCCTGACCGAGGATCAGCTCTGTGGAGCCACCGCCGATGTCGACCACCAGGCGCAGGTCTTCAGCGCTTGGCAAGGCGTGAGTCACGCCGGCGTAGACCAGCCGCGCCTCTTCATGGCCGCAAATGACGTCGATGGGAAAGCCCAGATGCCGTTCGGCACTGGCGAGAAACAGAAGCGCGTTGTCCGCTTCACGCACCGCGCTGGTGGCCACCGCGCGCACCCGGCCGGCCTCGAAACCGCGCAGTTTTTTGCCGAACCGCGCCAACGCCTGCCAGCCGCGATCCAGCGCCAACGCGTCCAGCGCGCCACCGTCAAATCCTTCGGCGAGGCGCACCGGCTCACGCAGGGTTTTCACTTCCTGAATCTGCAAGCCCTTTCGACTGCGCACCGACTGGCCGATCATCAGGCGAAAGGCATTCGAACCCAGGTCGATGGCGGCAAACAGCGAGGCGTCGTCTTTCATGGGAATCCTTGCAAAGCGCCCGTCGGGAGGCGCGAGACGGTTTGCGAGGATTTTGCCGTGATCTTGATGACATCCTGATGACGGGGCAGGGGCGGCTCAATGAATGTGCGGCTGTCATGACACTGTCATTATCCGGCGTCTATGCTGAGGCCAATACATCGCGTGTTCTTAAAGTTTTTGCTGCCGGTTTTGGCAGCTTTTTTTTGCCCAAAATTCAGCGAAATCCCTGTAGGAGCTGCCGAAGGCTGCGATCTTTTGACTTTGTTTTTGGAGAGCAAGATCAAAAGATCGCAGCCTTCGGCAGCTCCTCCAAGGGTCGTATTTGCAATTTTTAATAGAGGTTGGCTAATATACGATCCATATACACATCGTATCGGATTCATATATGGGTATCGTAAAGATTTCAGAGGACATGCACGAGAACCTGCGGATCTCCAGCAACGCCCTCAGCCGCTCGATCAACGCGCAGGCTGAACACTGGATGCGCATCGGCATGCTCGCCGAACTGCACCCCAACCTCGACCACAGCGCCATTTGCCGCTTGCTGATCCGCGCCGAACAGAACGGTGGGCTGGATTTGCAACAACTGACTCAGGAAGCCGTCAGCGCATGAGAAACCAGATCAAGATCAACACCCCGGCCGACATCGCCCAATCGCGCGCTGCCGGCAAACTTGCCGCTGAAGTACTGGCGATGCTGGTGCCCCATGTGAAGGCGGGCGTGACCACCGATCAGCTCGATCAACTGTGCAACGACTACATCGTCAAGGTGCAGAAAGCCGTGCCGGCCAACGTCGGCTATCACGGCTTTCCGAAAACCGTCTGCGCGTCGGTCAATGACGTGGTCTGCCATGGCATTCCGTCGGGCACACCGTTGAAGGATGGCGACATCGTCAATCTCGATATCGCGGTGATCAAGGATGGCTGGTTCGGCGACACCAGCCGCATGTACGTGGTCGGCGAGGCGACACCTGAGGCGCAGCATCTGATCAAGACTACCTATGACGCCATGTGCGCGGGGATTCGCGTGGTCAAGCCAGGCGCCACCTTGGGCGATATCGGCCACGCGATCCAGACGTTGGCGGAGAAGGAAGGCTTCAGCGTGGTGCGCGAGTATTGCGGGCACGGGATCGGCAAGGTCTATCACGATGAGCCGCAGATTCTGCATTACGGCTTTCCCGATCAGGGCATGAAGCTTAAGGCGGGGATGATTTTTACCGTAGAGCCGATGCTCAATGCCGGCAAACGCCATGTAAAGAACATGCCGGATGGCTGGACCGTGCTGACCAGGGATGGCTCGTTGTCGGCGCAGTGGGAGCATATGGTGGCGGTGACGGAGACGGGGTTTGAGATCTTGACCGCGTGGCCGGATGAGATTGAAGGCTACCGCGCTATTGTCTGATACCGCGTCGACTGGTTCCCTCACCCTAGCCCTCTCCCAGAGGGAGAGGGGACTGACCGGGTTGATTGGACAAGTTACACCGACCTGAGAATGCAGCGTCGAACTCGGATTTTGAACAGCATGAAGATCGGCTCCCTTTCCCCCTCGCCCCCTTGGGGGAGAGGGCTGGGGTGAGGGGGTAAATCTCACAGGCAACACGCTATCAGTGAGCGCCGGCAGCCTTGTTCAGGTCGCTTTCGGTCCATTCGGTGTAGACGCAGGCGTCGGCAGTGGCCCAGCGCACTTGCACTGGGTCGCCAGCCTTGAGCGGCATGCCCGCCGCCGACAGTGCTTTCACCGTCATCGACGTGCCGCCCGAGGTGACTACGCTGCAGGTCTGGCTCTCACCCAGAAACAACACCTCCACGACCTTCGCTGAAACCTCATTCCAGCCCGACGGCAGCGGTTCGCTGATTGCTTGCGCCACGCTCAAAGCCAGTGCCTTTTCCGGCCGCACCATCAACAAAACATCTTGATCGGTGTGCAGCCCAGCGGTCAGTCGAATCGACAATGACTGGCCTTCAAACGAAGCCGCCGCATTGCCCTGCGCCTTGAGCTTGAGGAAGTTCGAATTGCCCAGAAACGACGCCACAAACGCATTCGGCGGATTCTGATAAAGGTCATAACCGCTGCCCAATCCAACAATCTTGCCGTGACTGAAAATCGCAATGCGCTGCGACAAACGCATGGCTTCTTCCTGGTCGTGGGTTACGTAAACAATGGTGATGCCCAGACGACGATGCAATTGGCGCAATTCATCCTGCAGATCTTCCCGCAGCTTTTTATCCAACGCGCCGAGCGGTTCGTCCATCAACAGAATGCGTGGCTCATAAACCAGCGCCCGGGCGATGGCGACACGTTGCTGCTGACCACCAGACAATTGCGAAGGGCGGCGATGAGCGAACTGCTCAAGCTGCACCAGTTTCAACATTGCATCGACACGCTTGTCGCGCTCAGCCGCCGCGAGTTTGCGAATCGCCAAAGGAAAGGCGATGTTGTCGCGCACCGACAGATGCGGAAACAGCGAATAGCGCTGGAACACCATGCCGATGTCACGCTTGTGCGGCGGCACGTTCACCAGCGATTGGCCGTTAACGAGGATCTCGCCGCTGCTCGGCGTTTCAAACCCGGCGAGCATCGACAGCGTGGTGCTTTTGCCCGAGCCGCTGGAGCCGAGGAAGGTCAGGAACTCGCCGTCCTTGATGTCCAGCGAGATGTTGTCGACGGCGGCAAAATCACCGTAGTGCTTGTTCAGGTTGCGCAGGCTGACCAGGGGTTTGTCGTTCTGCTGGGAAGCGTCTTTGATCACGGCACTCATGTCGTACTCCTGGGCGCTCAGGCGCTGATTTCGTTGCGCCGGCGCAATGCGGCGGCGATGACCATGACCAAAACAGACAAGCCGATCAGCAGCGTCGAGGCGACGGCGATCACTGGCGTCAGGTCTTGGCGCAGGGTGGTCCACATTTTCACGGGAAGGGTTTGCAGGGTCGGGCTGGCCATCATCACGCTGAGCACCACTTCGTCCCACGAAACGAGGAAGGCGAAGAGGGCGCCGGCGACCATGCCCGGACGAATCGCCGGAAAGGTCACTTTGAATACCGCTTGCAGGCGTGAAGCACCGCAGATCACCGCCGCGTCTTCAATCGACTGGTCGAACAGCTTCAGCGAGTTGATGATCGAGATGATGGTGAACGGCAACGCGACGATCACATGGCTGACGACGAAGGCGAACATCGTCCCGGTGTAACCGAGCTTGAGGAACAGCGCGTACACCGCCACGGCGATGATCACCAGCGGCACGATCATCGGCAGGGTGAACAGACCGTAGAGCATTTCCCGACCGGGAAAGCGTCCGCGCACCAGCGCAAACGCCGTCGGCAAACCAAGGGCCACGGCAAAGATCGTCGTCAGCACAGCAACCTTGAGGCTCGCCGCTGCAGCGTTCATCCAGTCCGGGTTGGAGAAGAACTGGCCGTACCATTTCAGCGTCCAGCCCGGCGGTGGAAACACCAGCCACTGCGACGAACCGAACGACAAAAGCACGATGAAGACGATCGGCAACAGCAGGAACAGACCGATCAGCCCGGTGGTGGCGTAGAGGCCGAAACGCATGCGCCGGCTCATCGCATTGGGGGTCAGGAGCATGTCGGCTTACCTCGCGTTACTGGCGCCAACCGGGGATTCCGGCTGAAGCTTCAGGTAGAAGTAGAACAGCACCAAAGTGATCGCGATCAGCAACGCGGCGCCGGCACTGGCCAGGCCCCAGTTGAGGAACGATTGCACCTGCTGAATGATGAACTCCGGCAGCATCATGTTCTGCGCCCCACCAAGCAGCGCCGGGGTGACGTAGTAACCGAGCGACATGACGAACACCATCAGCCCACCGGAGGCCAGACCCGGCCGGCACAGCGGCAGGAACACCCGGAAGAAGTTGGTCCACGGACTCGCGCCGCAAATCGAGCCGGCCTGCAGAATCATCGGGTCGATGGCCTGCATGGTCGCCTGCAACGGCAGCACGATGAACGGGATCATGATGTAGCTCATGCCGATCACTACGCCGGTGAGGTTATGGACCATTTCCAGCGGTTGATCGATGATGCCCATCGCCATCAGAGCCTTGTTGATCACGCCCGACGCTTGCAGCAGCACCAGCCACGAATACGTGCGGGCGAGCAGGCTGGTCCACATCGACAGCAGCACGATGTTGAGAATCCAGCGTCCCCAGCCGCGCGGCACCAGAGTGATCGCCCAGGCCAGCGGAAAGCCCAGCAACAGGCTGAACAGCGTCACCAGCCCGGCCACCGAAAAGGTGTTGAGCAGGACGCGGGCATAGGCCGAGTTGGCGAACAGTTGTTCATAGTTGCCGAGGCCTGGCGTCGGTTCGAGCACGCCGCGCAACAGCAGGCCAATCAACGGCGCGAGAAAGAACAGGCCGATGAACAACAGCGCCGGGGCGAGGTTGCCGGCGCCGCGCCAGCGTTGTCTGAGTGACGGGGCTTGCTGCATCGCAACCGCCTGTGTTCCGTGGGCCGAACCGGCAGCGCTTGCGGCGCTCCCGGTGGCAGTGGAGGGACGGGACGCGGTGGCCGCCATTTTCATTTGACCAGCCATTCGTTCCACCGTGTCGCGATGGCCTGGCCGTTTTTGGCCCAGTACGCGAAATCAAGAGTGATCTGATCCTTAGCGTAGGCAGTCGGCAGGTTGGGGGCCAGCGTCGAATCCAGACGCTCCACACTGTCGAGGTTGACCGGGGCGTAGGCGGTCAGGTTGGAGAAGTCGGCCTGGCCCTTGGCGCTGCTGGCGGCGGCGAGAAACTTCATCGCCGCGTCCTTGTTTTTCGAGCCTTTAGGGATGACCAGAATGTCGGCCATGACCAGGTTCTGTTTCCAGCTCACGCCGACCGGTGCGCCGTCTTCTTGCAGGGCATGAATGCGACCATTCCAGAACTGGCCCATGCTCGCTTCACCGGACGCCAGCAGTTGCTGCGACTGCGCGCCGCCGCCCCACCAGACGATGTCTTTCTTGATGGTGTCGAGTTTCTTGAAGGCGCGATCCAGGTCCAGCGGGTAGAGCTTGTCAGCCGCTACGCCGTCGGCCAGCAGCGCCAGTTCAAGCACGCCAGGGCTTGGCCATTTGTACAGGGCGCGTTTGCCGGGCCAGGTTTTGGTGTCGAACAGGGCGCTCCAGTCCTGCGGTTTGTTGGCGCCGAGTTTGCCCTCGTTGTAGCCGAGGACGAAGGAGAAGAAGAACGAGCCGACGCCGTAATCGCTGACGAAACGCGGGTCGATCTTGTCGCGCTGGATCACTTTGAAATCGAGGGGTTCGAGCAGGCCTTCAGCGGCGGCGCGCAGGGCGAAATCGGCTTCGACATCGACCACGTCCCATTGCACGTTGCCGCTCTCGACCATGGCTTTGAGTTTGCCGTAGTCGGTCGGACCGTCCTGCACGACGGTGATGCCGCTGGCCTTGCTGAACGGATCGGCCCAGGCCTGTTTCTGCGCATCCTGGGTGCTTCCGCCCCAGCTGACGAAGTTCACGCTTTCGGCCGCCATTGCAGCCTGGCCGGTGACGCTGAGCAGTCCCGCAAAAAAGATCGCGGTTGCAGCTTTGTTCAACACCATGTTCACGCCCTCATTGTTGTGTTTTTGAGCGGGCTTGCGTTGTTGCCCGCCTGTCGGGAGCAGTAGCTGGACGTTCATTGGAGCGTCCGGTCTATGGAATATCATATTATGGTATTCCAAACTTTGTGCAAGCACTTTGCCTTACCGGTTATCTGGCCGGGCGGTTATTATTTGATGCGTTCGGCTTGGATGTTTTTTGTGAATGTTAGATCCAGCCCCTCACCCCAGCCCTCTCCCTTCGGGAGAGGGGGCCGATCGGAGGCTGTTCAAAACCTGAGTTCGGCTCGGTATCTCAGGTCGGTGTATAGCGTTCAAACAACCCGGTCAGCTCCCTCTCCCTCCGGGAGAGGGCTGGGGTGAGGGCAGCTTCACTCGGTAAACGGAATACTCTCGACCACTTCCAGGTCATACCCCGTCAACCCCGCATACTTCAGCGGCGGGCCTAGGTGACGCAGTTTGCCAACCCCCAGATTCTGCAAAATCTGCGCCCCAGTCCCCACCTCGGAATAAATCCGCGATTGCGAACGGCTGAACTGCCTCGGCGGCTGAGTCAATTGCGGCACCCGCTCCAGCAACGCCTGCGAAGACTCGTGATTGGCCAGCACCACAACAACCCCATGCCCCTCAGCCGCAACCCGTTGCAGCGCCGCCCATAGCGTCCAGTTGGTCGGCCCGCTGTATTGCGCGCCGACTAGATCACGCAGCGGATCGATTACATGCACACGCACCAGTGTCGGCTCTTCACGGCGCAGATCACCCATGACCATCGCCATGTGCACGCCGCCCTCGATGCGATCCTCAAAGGTGATCAAACGGAACGTGCCATGCACCGTCGGCAGCTCGCGTTCGCCAATCCGTTCGATGGTGTGCTCGGTGCTCAGGCGATAGTGGATCAGGTCAGCGATGGTGCCGATCTTGATCCCGTGCTTGCGCGCAAATACTTCCAGATCCGGGCGCCGGGCCATGGTGCCGTCGTCGTTCATCACCTCGACGATCACGGAGGCGGGGGTGAAACCGGCCAAACGCGCCAGATCGCAACCCGCTTCTGTGTGACCCGCGCGAGTCAGCACGCCACCTTCCTTGGCGCGCAGCGGGAAGATGTGCCCCGGCTGCACCAGGTCTTCGGCACGGGCATTCGGCGCGACGGCGGCGGCGACCGTGCAGGCGCGATCCGCCGCCGAAATGCCGGTTGTCACGCCAACCGCCGCTTCAATCGACACGGTAAACGCGGTGCTGAACACGCTGCCATTGGCCGGGACCATTTGCTCCAGGCCCAAACGCTGGCAATGTTCGTCAGTCAATGTCAGGCAGATCAGCCCTCGCGCTTCTCGGGCCATGAAACTGATGGCCTCGGGCGTGCAACGGTCGGCGGCCAGCAACAGGTCGCCTTCGTTTTCGCGGTCTTCGTCATCGACCAGCAAAACCATTTTGCCGAGACGATAATCTTCGATGATTTCTTCAATGCTGTTGAAGGCCATGCTGGACTCTCAGGGTTCGTTGGAAATATATTGGTATACCATAATACAAAATCAACAGAGAGGTCACTATGAAGGCGTACTGGATTGCTCATGTGGATATAGCCGATGCCGATCACTACAGCCAATACACCCAGCGCGCGCCGGCAGCCTTCGCTGAGTTTGGCGCGAAGTTTCTGGCCAGAGGCGGGCGCAGCGAGGCGATGGAAGGGCGCGAGACGCCGCAGCGCAGCGTGGTGATCGAGTTCGAGAGCTATGAGAAGGCTGTGGCTTGCTACCACTCGGCGGCGTACCAGGAGGCGAAAAGTTATCGGGAAGAATGGGCGAGGGCGGAGATCATCATCGTTGAAGGCATCGCCCCAGTTTAAGCCACACCACAAAACCCCTGTAGGAGTGAGCCTGCCCGCGATAGCGGTTTATCAGTCAAAATTTTCACCGACTGACACACCGCTATCGCGAGCAGGCTCACTCCTACAAAGAGCGGGCTGCGTTGTCAGCGGATGAAGTGGATCTTGCCGCTGTCGTCATTGCCCATGTAAATCCCGTACACCCCAGCCTGGCGCTCTTCGATATAGCGTTCGAGAATCTGCCGGATCGCCGGGTAATAGATCTGCTCCCACGGGATGTCTTCCGGCGCGAAGAACTTGTAATCCATGGTCTCGGGCCCGTACTGCCCGGTGATCTCCAGCGCGATCGCGCGGAAGATGATGTACACCTCGCTGATCTTCGGCACGCTGAAAATCGAATACGGCGAGACGATTTCCGCACGCACGCCGCTTTCTTCCCAGACTTCTCGGAGGGCCGCTTGCTCGGTGGTCTCGCCGCTTTCCATGAAACCGGCGGGCAGCGTCCAGGTGCCCGGGCGCGGTGGGATCGCCCGTTGGCACAACAGGTATTTGCCGTCCTGCTCGATGATGCAGCCGGCAATGATCTTCGGATTGACGTAGTGGATGTAGCCGCAACCGCGACACATCAGGCGCTCGTGCGTATCGCCCGCTGGTACCTGCTGACCGAGGTCAGGGCCGCCGCATTTCGGGCAATAGCTCGGGCTGAACATATCAGTGACCTATACGCGGTTCTTTCAGCGCGATCGGCAGGGTCATGGCCGGCGTGCCTTTAACGACAGAGCCGGTCTCTTCCTGCTTGCGCTTGAGATAGTCGAGCGCTACCGCAGCGGCAGCGCGAACGTGATCAACACAGGCCTGATGCGCCACCAGCGGATCACCGCTCTTGATCGCTTCGACCATTTTTTCCATTTCCTGATTACTCGCGCCGCGACGGTTTTCCTGCGACACCGAGGTCGCGCGCAAGTAGCTGATGCGCGCCTGCAACTGACGCAGCTGAGTCGCCGCGACATGGTTGCCCGAGCCTTCCAGCAGCACATCGTAGAAGCCCTGCACCGAGTCGATCACCTGTTGCAGTTCGCCGTCCTTGAGCGCCTTGCGATTTTCGTCGAGGGCTTTTTCCAGGGCTTTGATGTCCTTGGCCTTGGCACGCAGGGTGAACAGCTGGACGATCAGGCCTTCCAGTACGCAACGCAATTCGTAGATATCGACGGCGTCGGCCAACGTGATGATGGCGACACGCGGGCCTTTGGCATCGGCGAACTCGACCAGACCTTCGGATTCCAGGTGACGCAAGGCCTCGCGCACGGAGGTGCGGCTGACGCCAAGGCGATCACACAGATCGCGCTCGACCAGACGATCGCCGGGCATGAGCTGGAAATTCATGATCGCGCTACGCAGTTTATCCAGCACGATTTCGCGCAGGGTAACGGGGTTGCGATTGACCTTGAAGCTGTCGTCGAGTGGCTGGCGTTTCATGGGGTCCGCTCTTTAAGTTGGCTGTCCATGCCAGACGGGCATCTAAACAGCCGAGGGGTTGACTGAGGCTTCGGCGTCGGCTTCGGCAAAGGCTTCACGGGCCAGCCGGAAACTGTCCACGGCTGCCGGAACGCCGCAATAAATGCCGACCTGAAGCAGAATTTCGCGTATTTGCTCACGACTCAGGCCGTTACGCAAGGCGCCACGCACATGCAGCTTGAGTTCATGCGGACGGTTGAGCGCCGAGATCATCGCCAGGTTGATCATGCTGCGCTCCTTGAGCGACAGACCGTCGCGACCCCAGACATGGCCCCAGCAGTATTCGGTGACCATTTCCTGCAGAGGGCGGGTGAAATCGTCGGCGTTGTCGATTGAACGCTGAACGTAGGCTTCGCCGAGCACCTGCGTGCGGATCTTCAGGCCTTTTTCGTACTTTTCGTTATTCATCATTCCTCCTGTGACCACAGATCCCTTGTAGGAGTGAGCCTGCTCGCGATAGCGGACTGACATTCAACATGGATGTCGACTGATCCACCGCTATCGCGAGCAGGCTCACTCCTACAGGGTTTTGTGTGAATCCGTCAGGCCAGGGTTGGCAGGGGCCCGAGCTTGCCTTTGTGGTAAATCATCGGTGTCACCGGTTGCGCGGGCAGGATCAGGTTCTTCACCGCGCCAACAATGATCGCGTGATCACCACCGTCGTATTCCCGCCACAACTCGCATTCGATGATCGCCGTGGCCTTGGCCAGAATCGGGTTACCCAACTCGCTCAAATGCCACTCGATGTCCTTGGCCTTGTCCTTGCCCTTTCCGGCGAAGGCGTAGGCCTCAGCTGTCTGGTCAGCGGACAGCAAATGGATCGCAAATTTCTTGCTGTCACGCAACACCGGATACGTGTCGGAAGCATAGTTAGGGCAGAACAGCACCAGCGCCGGATCAATCGACAGCGCACTAAAAGCGCTGGCGGTGATGCCGACGATCCCGCCTTCGGGGTCAACGGTGGTGACCACCGTGACGCCGGACGGAAAGGAACTCATGACGTCTTTGTAAATGCCGGGTTCGATCATTTCGCAGGACTCCTAGCGCATCACAAACGGATCAGGCATTGGCGCCTGAGACAGGTTGATCCACACCGTTTTCAGTTCGGTGTAGGCCAGCACCGAATCGATGCCGCTTTCGCGTCCATAGCCACTATTCTTGAAGCCGCCGATCGGCGCCATTGCCGACACCGCACGGTAAGTGTTGACCCAGATAATCCCCGAGCGCACATCGCGAGCGAGGCGGTGAGCACGGCCCAGATCGCGGGTCCAGATGCCGGCGGCGAGGCCGAACTGCGAGTCGTTGGCGATCGCCAGCGCCTCGGCTTCATCTTTGAAGCGAATCACCGAAGCCACCGGGCCGAAGACTTCTTCCTGCATGATCTTCATCGAATTGCGGTCGCATTCGAACAGCGTCGGCTCGTAGAACCAGCCTTCGCCGAGATCCGTTGGCCGCTTGCCGCCAGTACGCAAACGGGCGCCTTCAGCTATGGCATCAGCGACCAGACCTTCGACCACCGCCAGTTGCTGCGCGGTGGCCATCGGGCCCATCTCACTGTTGTCTTCTTGCGGGTTGCCGATGCGGATACGCTGGGCGCGTTCGACCAGTCGATTGACGAATTCGTCGTAGATTTCGTCCTGCACCAACAGCCGTGAACCCGATACACAGCTCTGCCCGGACGCGGCATAGATCCCGGCAATCGCACCGTTGATCGCGCTGTCCAGATCGGCGTCGGCGAAGATGATGTTCGGCGACTTGCCGCCCAGTTCCAGCGACAGCTTGGCGAAGTTCTCGGCGCTGCTGCGCACCACATGCCGTGCCGTCGCCGCGCCGCCGGTGAAGGCGATCTTGCGGATCAGCGGATGGCGGGTGAGGGCGGCGCCAGTGCTCGGCCCGTAACCGGTGACGACGTTGACCACGCCCGGCGGAATCCCTGCTTCGAGGGCCAGCCGCGCCAGCTCAAGAATGGTCGCCGAGGCGTGCTCGGACGGCTTGATCACAATCGTGTTGCCAGCGGCGAGGGCCGGCGCCAGTTTGATTGCGGTCAGATAAAGCGGGCTGTTCCACGGAATGATCGCGGCTACCACGCCCATCGCTTCGTGCACGGTGTAGGCGAACAGATCGGGCTTATCCAGCGGCAGCGTGCCGCCTTCGAGCTTGTCGGCCAAACCGGCGGTGTAGTGGAAGAACTCCGGCAGATAGCTGACCTGGCCACGGGTTTCGCGAATCAGCTTGCCGTTGTCGCGGCTTTCCAGCTGCGCCAGTTGTTCCTTGTTTTCCGCGATCAAGTCACCGAGACGACGCAGCAATTTGCCGCGTGCGGTGGCGGTCAGACCGCGCCACGCCGGGCTGTCGAAGGCGGTTTGTGCCGCTTGCACGGCGCGTTCGACGTCCGCCTCATCAGCGTCGGGCAGTTGGGCCCAGGCTTGCGCCGTGGCCGGGTTGAGGCTTTCGAAGGTCTTGCCGGAGAGGGCGTCGACCCATTCTCCGCCGATGCACATCTGGAAGCGTGCGAGTGTCATGCAACGATCCCCTTTATATGGTTTTGTCGGGAGTGTGCGAATTGGAGAAATTCCAGCAGTGTCTGATTGACCAGACGCGGCGACTCTACGGGCATCATATGCCGTTGCTCAGACAGCACGGCAACCTTCGCACCGGGGATGCGTCGGGCCAGTTGCTCGGCCATTTCCGGGGTCGAACCGGGGTCGAGTTCGCCGGTGGCGATCAGCGTCGGCGCCTGAATGCTGCCCAGGTCGTCGGCGCGGTACATGTCTTGGGTGGCGAACAATTCATAAGTCGTCAGATAGCCTTGCGGATCATTGCCGGCCAGAGTCTGGCGGATCGCCGCGATCTGCGCCGGGTTGGCCGCCTGATATTCACGGCTGAACCAGCGTGACAGCGCCGCTTCGGCATTGGCGTCCGGGCCATGCTCGGCCGCTTGCGCGGTGCGCGCGATGACGCCGGCACGCTGTTCTTCGCTACGATTGAACACGCTGTTCAAGACCACCAGGCTTTGCAGGCGCTCCGGGTAATGCAGGGCAAAGGCCCGCGCGACCAGACCGCCCATGGAGAAACCGATCACCGCTGCCTGTGGCAGATTGAGGTGGTCGAGCAGCTCCAGCAACTGATCGGCGTAACCGAGCAGGGCGGTGCCGCTGGCCGGTCGCGGACTGGCGCCATGACCGAGCATGTCGTAGGCGATCACCCGGTACTGGCTGGACAGGCCGACAATCTGCCCGCCCCACATTTCTTTATTGAGGCCCACGCCGTGGATCAAAACCACGGGCTGGCCTTGGCCGGTCGCCAGGTAACTGGTGCCAGCCGGGGTGAGTTCAGCGGTGAGCCGAATCATGGAGCGCTCCTGCAATGCCTTTTTATTGTGATTACTGGGCTTTTTCGGCGGCCAGTTCTTCCAGATCGATGTAGCGGTTGCCGATGCGCGGGTGCAGGCGACCACCGTCGGCGCAACCCAGCACGACGACGATTTCGTCGGCACGCGGCGCGTCTTCGATCTGCATTTCCAGGGTGATGTAGTGCGAACGCTGACCTTCGTCGTCCTTGTGCATCATCGGGATCTGGATCGAAGTGCCCGGACCGCCGCGCTTGTTGGTGAAGCTCAGGTAGCTCTTGGCGTTGACGGCTTCGCGGTAGTGGTTGCCGAAGCGCAGGGTGTGGATCACCGCGGAGGCGTGTTCGATCTCGCCATCAGCACCGACCACAGCGGCTTTGCCGTAGGCCTCGATCTTCTCGGCACCGCCGATGATGCCGACCAGACGCTCGACCATCAGTGCACCGAGGTCGGAGCAGTTGGCGCGGATCTGCGGCTTGAGGTCTTCAACGAAACCGTTGCCCACCCAAGGATTTTTCATCACCACGGCGAGGCCGACCATGGTCACGGGCTTGTCAGTGGCTTTGCCGCCTTCGATGAAGGTTTCTTCGACATAGCTGACGATCTTGCGAATTTCGAAACTCATGAGCTGCTCCGTAGGTGTATTGAGAGTGTCTGTGCGTCTGATGGTATACCATAATACCGATCGTGCAAGTCCCCTCGATGACTTTTGCCGCATCACCCCGGCGAATGGTCATGTATTCAACTCCCAAAGCCCCCACAACCCCTGTAGGAGTGAGCCTGCTCGCGATAGCGGTGTGTCAGTCAATGATTTCTTACCTGATACACCGCTATCGCGAGCAGGCTCACTCCTACAGGGGAATCCGTCGGCAATGCGGTTAACAAAAGATAACGTGGCGCCGATTGTCAGACGTTTCGAAAGCCCGATAGGATGAGCCAGCTTCCGAAGTGGCTCTGGATTGCGGGTTTCAGGACTATGCTCCTGAGCAGCCATCAGCGGAGCACACTTGCGGCGCCCTTGAAGGCCAGATGGCCTAACAATAATAAATAGGGGAAGGTCTATGAGTCGTTGCCGCCCGCCGGCGTTACGCAACACCGCGTTGCTGGCCACAGCACTCTCTCTGCTGGGCTTTGCCACGTTATCGGCACCGGTGATTGCCGCCGAGGCGCCAGCCGACGTGGTCTACGCCACCGAATCCGCCAAAGCCGCGAAAAGCCTGATTCTCGATGTTGTCCACGCCGGCAAACGGTTGGTGGCGGTCGGGGATCGCGGGCACATTCTCTATTCCGATGACCAGGGCAAAACCTGGACCCAAGCCAAAGTGCCGACCCGGCAACTGCTGACAGCGGTGTACTTTGTCGACGACAAGCACGGCTGGGCGGTCGGCCACGACGCGCAAATCCTCGCCAGCGCAGACGGCGGTCTGACCTGGACCAAACAATTCGAAGACCTCAAACGTGAATCGCCGCTGCTCGACGTCTGGTTCAAGGACGTCAACAGCGGCCTCGCCGTGGGCGCGTACGGCGCGCTGCTGGAAACCACCGATGGCGGTAAAAACTGGCAAGACGTCAGCGACCGCCTCGACAACGAAGACCAGTTCCACCTCAACGCCATCGCGGCGGTGAAGGATGCCGGGCTGTTCATCGTCGGCGAGTCGGGCAGCATGTTTCGCTCCGCCGACGACGGCCAGACCTGGGAAAAACTCGAAGGCCCGTACGAAGGCTCGCTGTTTGGCGTGATCGGCACGGCACAACCGCAAACCCTGCTGGCCTACGGCTTGCGCGGCAATCTTTATCGCTCCACGGATTTCGGCAGCACCTGGGAGCAGGTCGAACTGAAAGCTGCACGTGGGGCGCTGGAGTTCGGCCTGTCAGGTGCGACCCTGCTCGAAGACGGCTCGATCGTCATCGTCGGCAACGGCGGCTCGGTGATCAGCAGCAGTGACAATGGCGAGACCTTCAGCGTGTTCAACCGTCCGGACCGCATTTCGCTGTCATCGGTCACTGCGGCCGGCGACGGCAACCTGATTCTGAGCGGGCAGGGCGGCGTTCACACCACACTGCCGAACGGTGCCGAGATCAATAACAAGAAGGCGGGGCTATGACTTCCTTGATCACTCCTCAGCAGGACAAGGCGACGTTTCTTGAACGCCTGATCTTCAACAACCGCCCGGCAGTAATCCTGATCTGTCTAGTGGTGAGCATTTTCCTGTTCTGGCAGGCCACGCTGATCCGGCCTTCCACCAGTTTCGAAAAAATGATCCCGCTCCAGCATCCGTTCATCGAGAAGATGATGGAGCACCGCAACGATCTGGCGAATCTCGGCAATACCGTGCGTATTTCGGTGGAAGCCAAGGACGGCGACATCTTCTCCAAGGAGTACATGGAGACCCTGCGGCAGATCAACGACGAGGTGTTCTACATCTCCGGCGTCGACCGCTCCGGCCTGAAGTCGCTGTGGAGTCCGAGCGTGCGCTGGACCGAAGTGACCGAAGAGGGTTTTGCCGGCGGTGAAGTGATCCCGCAGAGCTACAACGGCTCGCAGGACAGCCTCGATCTGTTGCGTAACAACGTGCTCAAGTCCGGTCAGGTCGGGCGTCTGGTGGCCAACGACTTCAAGTCGAGCATCGTCGACATTCCGCTGCTGGAGTCCTACCCGGATCCGGAAGACCAGGGCAAGTTACTGGCGCTGGACTACCGCAAGTTCTCCCATGAGCTTGAAGACAAGATCCGCAACAAGTTCGAAGCGCAGAATCCCAACGTCAAAATCCACATCGTCGGTTTCGCCAAGAAGGTCGGTGACCTGATCGACGGTCTGGTGATGGTGGTGCTGTTCTTCGGCATCGCCTTCGTCATCACCCTGATCCTGCTGCTGTGGTTCACCAACTGCGTGCGCAGCACCATCGCCGTATTGAGTACGACGCTGGTGGCGGTGGTCTGGCAGCTCGGCTTGATGCACTTCTTCGGTTTCGGACTCGATCCGTATTCGATGCTGGTGCCGTTCCTGATCTTCGCCATCGGTATTTCCCACGGCGTGCAGAAGATCAACGGCATCGCCCTGCAATCCAGCGAGGCCGACAACGCACTGACCGCAGCGCGACGTACCTTCCGGCAACTGTTTCTGCCGGGGATGATCGCGATTCTGGCGGATGCGGTGGGCTTCATCACGCTGCTGATCATCGACATCGGCGTGATCCGTGAATTGGCCATTGGCGCGTCGATCGGCGTGGCGGTGATCGTGTTCACCAACCTGATTCTGCTGCCGGTGGCGATTTCCTATGTCGGCATCAGTAAACGTGCGATTGCCAGGAGCAAGAAGGACGCCAACCGCGAGCATCCGTTCTGGCGCCTGCTGTCGAACTTTGCCAACCCGAAAGTCGCACGCATCTCGGTGCTGCTGGCGCTGATCGCCTTCGGCGGCGGCCTCTGGTACAGCCAGAACCTGAAAATCGGCGACCTCGACCAGGGCGCACCGGAACTGCGTCCGGACTCGCGCTACAACAAAGACAACAACTTCATCATCAGCAATTACTCCACCAGCTCTGACGTACTGGTGGTGATGGTCAAGACCAAGGCTGAAGGCTGCTCGCGTTATGAAGCCATGGCGCCGATCGATCAGTTGATGTGGAAGATGCAGAACACCGAGGGCGTGCAGTCGGCGATCTCGCTGGTGACCGTGTCCAAGCAGATGATCAAGGGCATGAACGAAGGCAACCTGAAATGGGAAACCCTGTCGCGCAACCCGGACGTGCTGAACAACTCCATTGCCCGTGCCGACGGCCTGTACAACAACAGTTGCTCGCTGGCGCCGGTGCTGGTGTTCCTCAACGATCACAAGGCCGAAACCCTCGATCGGGCGGTACATGCGGTGCAGGAGTTTGCCCAGGAGAATAACAAGGACGGTCTGGAGTTCATCCTCGCCGCCGGTAACGCCGGGATCGAAGCGGCCACCAACGAAGTGATCAAACAGGCTGAGCTGACCATCCTGATTCTGGTGTACATCTGCGTGGCGGTGATGTGCATGATCACCTTCCGTTCGTGGGCGGCGACCTTGTGCATCGTCCTGCCGCTGGTGCTGACCTCGGTACTCGGCAACGCGCTGATGGCGTTCATGGGCATCGGCGTGAAGGTTGCGACCTTACCGGTGGTGGCGTTGGGTGTGGGGATTGGTGTCGACTACGGCATCTACATCTACAGCCGTCTGGAAAGTTTCCTGCGTGCCGGGTTGCCGTTGCAGGAGGCCTATTACCAGACGCTGAAATCCACCGGTAAAGCGGTGCTGTTCACCGGCCTGTGCCTGGCGATCGGCGTGTGCACCTGGATCTTCTCGGCGATCAAGTTCCAGGCCGACATGGGCCTGATGCTGACCTTCATGCTGCTGTGGAACATGTTCGGTGCGCTGTGGCTGCTGCCGGCACTGGCGAAGTTCCTGATCAAGCCGGAGAAACTGGCGGGGCAGAAGGGCAATTCGCTGTTTGCGCATTGATCTGAAGCGCTGAAACGACAAAGCCGCAACCTTAGGGTTGCGGCTTTTTTTGGGTTCAGCGTGGTTCAATTGGCAGGAATATCAGGGCCAGTTCATCGCTGATGTTCGCCCGATGGATGTCGATTTTCTGCCGTGAGTTCGCGGCTTTCGCCAACGCCGTCTCGTAGTTTTCATATCGCTGATCTTTGGTTTTCAGATGTGTGCGTCTGTAATTGGCCTTCGCGTCAGTGAGATTGTCATAGTGAAAGTGCGCGTACCAAAGGGGAGTGTCCTCGTTGACCATCAAGGTGTATTCCTGCATGAAGTCTTTTCGCCCGGTTGTCAGCTGAACGCGTTTACCGTCCGTGCGAGCGTAAATGACTTTCTTGTTCAGCAAATACTCGACTCCTTCGCTAGTCGGTGGTGCGGCCAGCGTCATCTGTGTGCGCAGTTCAATGGCTTTGGTATTGATAACCGTCGCCTTGTCCCTTAGTTGACTGATCAGCCGGGCATCCGGCTCGTTATTCGCTGGAGCCTGCACATGGCTTTCGAGCTTGCTCGCAAATTCGGCGAGTTTCGTTGCCTCACGCTGCAACTGTTCTTCAATCTCCTTGGGGTAACTGGCTCGGAGCGCATACCCCTCGATTTTCAGCATCTCCTGGTCAACCTTGGCCAAGGCTTTTCGAGCATAACCCTTCAGTTGTGAGTAGGGCGTTGCCACCGTCGCGGCGTCGGCCCTGCGGGGTGTGATCTCCTTCCAGACATCCGGTTGTTTTTCCTCGAAAGAAGCGAGGATGCCTTCGTCCATCGGGTTTCTGACATCGACGATGTTCGTGACCTGACCCGCTACCGGGGTACGCAAGTCGCCGATCAATACACCTTTTGTGTCGGTTTTGATAACGCGCTTGTGACTGGCCCTTGGCCTGACCGGTCTGGCGGGTTTTGCAGGTTTTGCAGGTTTGGCCGCAGCAGTGCTGGAGCCGGCTTGAGGAGCAGGTGACTCGGGCGGTTCAGGCAGTTGCTGCAGTTCGTCTGCCAAGCGACGTTCAGCGTCGTTGCGCAGTTCGACGATGATCTCGCGCAAGCGACTGAAATTGCTCGGCTCCAGTTCCTCGCTGTTGAAAATGCCGATACTTTCCAGCGCGTCCTGCGCCTTGCCGTAGCGTTCGACCAGGTTGTCAAACACGGCAATACGTTCCTTGCTGTCAAACACTTCCAGGCCTTGCAGATCGGAGTGTGAACGAGACAGCACCACCACAGGCTCAACAGCGTCGTCCAGGCCGACGACGGTTTCAAATTCCAGGGTCTTGATACTCAGCGGACGCAGTACTCCAAGTTGAAAAGCCCTGAGTCGCAAGGCTGTCAGTTCTTCGGGGCGGCCACTGGTCAATTGTTCCCAGGCAGAAGGCGTGGTTTTGTCTGGGATCTTTTTCAATTCCTGCAACCGGATTTCCACTTCGTCATAGAGCTTGATCATCGTTTCATTGACGGTGGAGGTTTCGCGGAGAAACCCAAGGTAGCGGTTCCTCATGGCGTCCCCTCCGGTTAACAACGCTACGCTGGTTTGGTCACGATTAATGTTGAACTCGCGATATTTGACGATTATGGCTCGACGGTCCAGGTCAGCCATTACGATCTGTTTTCTGAGGTTATTGATGCTGTTTCTCAGCAATGGCCTGATGCGGGAAACATCCGGATCGGTTTTTTTCAGCTCGGCAATTTCCTTTTGTTCGGCGATCTGCTGAAGGTAGGTTTCGGTCTGTTGTTCCAGCTTGGCGCTGAACAATTGCCTGAGTCGCGTTCGTTCCGGCTCGGTGATACCCGTGCGATTCATCAACTGTTCAGCGAAATCCACGCGTGCCTGAGCTCCCGCCTGCTGAGCGATAAAATTGTCGTAGTTTTCATCCAGTTTTTCGATGCGGCGATTTTTTTGGTCTCGCTGCTTGCTGATTCTTGCTTTGGGACCGCCGCCACCCAGTTTCAGGCCATGATCCAGACGCCATTGCCCTTGGCCGTTGCTTCGTAACTTGATGCCTGGATGGTCCGGGTGGAACAGGTACACCTCACCGAAGCCCGGCACGATACGCACGCGAAACAGCAGGCCGGCAAGGCTGGCGTGCCACTCGTTGGCAATCAGATATAACCCTTTGAAAGGGCCGGTTGTGGTCGGACTGGGCAGAGGTGTCGGCCACGGAACATGCATCTCCCGAAACGTGTCAAGCAACCTGGCCGAAGTCGAGTCCCGGGCTGTCGAGAAGTTGAAATCCAGCACCGTATTGCCATCGCCAGGTGGCGCGGAGGGCAACCCGGGGGCCTCCTCACGCACCACTGGATCAAATGGCGACGGGTATGGATGGCGTAACGGTTCAAGAGCCAGCGGGACGACCCTGTCGACGCTACCGGGCAACGCGGCGCTACTGGATTCCTTCGCCACATGCAGCACGACCAGGCCAATATTCAACAAAAGGTCGGTCCACGCCTGGTTCCGGGTCGTTGCATCATCACTGTCCAATGCCGGAATATCGTTGATCAGGCTATGGGTGAGCTGAAGCATCCAGCCGACGATCATTGCCGGGCCGCGCAACGGCAGGAGCAGGAGGTTGAAGATCAGCCAGCCACCTTCAAGCATGATCGCCCAGCGGCTCTCTGCATTGGACACAGCTTGCTGGTCTGCAAACTGGACCAATGCCTGAGCATTGCTGACGAACAGGCTGCGCAATACCCGATTCTCTTCGACAGCCTTCAACCATTCAGCGGCGGCTGCGTTGCCAACCAATATCGCGGGCGCAGGTTTTTCGAACGAAGGGAATTCGTCGCCAATATGAAAATGGCGGATGTGCGGTTCATTGAAACCGTTGTTGGCGTAGATCGGTCTGGCTCGATCAGTGAGCCATGTCAGCACACTGTCTTGCAGCGGTCCGGGAAGGGCGATCGCCTTGAATAGATCCCTGCGACTCGCGTATTGCTGAAGGGCAGGCGTATACAGCGGGCGATAAAGAATGTGGGGACCCTCGGCATTCAGGTCTTTGGCTTCGATGACAAACATGTTGGCGACTGTATCGATGGCGGCATCTGCTTTGCGTTGAAACGCCAATGGCCTGATGACGATGGCCTGCCCTTCGACAAGGCGGTCGGTGCTGCTGCCCTTCATCAGCGCGTTGACGTATCGGTAGCCCAGTCGGTTAAAACCGTGCTCGCCCCGAATCGAATGTTCGAGCGCCTGCAGCGGTAACTGAATGGCAAGCTCCAGCGCAAACAGTCGCTCGCGCTCGCGCGTCTCGGTACTGTGTCCCAGCAATAACGTATCGATCAGTTGCGGATAGTGTTTGCCGACATCGACGCGTTTTACCAAATCCAGCAGGTACGCCTCGGTGGTCCAGTCCTGAATCAGTTGATTACCTGTGTGCCGAATGGTCATCCGGCCTTTTGGCTTGCCCGCAAGGTTCTTGATTGCCAGTTCGGTCAGGGACATTTTCACCTTTTCGATGTAGCCGCTGCCCATGTCACCGACAGGCACGTGAAAGGTCAGCTCCAATTCGTCGGCGTTGTAACCGGGCGCCTGGGGTTTGTCCTCCAGCATCTGCTTGTGCAGTGCTTTTTTCGCAAAGGTGTGAAGGTCGTCAATCCCGTCACTGAAGGATCGCCCCCGGGTTTGCTGCCGGGTCCTCGCGAGCGCCAGAACGTGTTGCCGGTAGGCCATTCGATTGTCTGCACTCGCTGTTTGCAACCAGTCCGGAAGGCCCGCCTGGATCGGGACAAGGTTGTGCAGATCGGGCGTCTCGTCGACGAACACGCGGGCGAGATCAGTGATTGCGTCAATCCGCCTTTGCAATTCGTCCAGAGTTTGGTTAGCGGGCAGCTTGAGTGCTGCCAGATTGTCCAACTGCTGATTCAGCAGCAGGGCGGCCTGCAGGTCGAAGATATTGCCGTCAGGCTCGAAGCGCTTCCAGGTCGTCACGTCGGCCGAAAATTCTCGTTGAAAACGCTTGGCCCACGCCAGGCCAAAACTCTCCAGTGATGTATAGGCCTCGACGCGACCGGTCAAACTGCACAATAGATGGGTTTGCCCGCAGCTGACCAATAGATCGGGTGCCTGCAACGTGGCCGAGCGCTTGCCTTTGCTCAGTGTCGTTTGCAGTGTGCAGGCTTGCAGGGCACTGCCCGGACGCTGCCTGCGATCGGGGTGTTCAGCCAGCTCTGCCAGTATTCCGGCCTGCAAGGCGTCAACAGTGACGTGGCGAACCGCTGCCGTTTTCAACACCCCGGCAAGCAAGTCACCCAGCCATTGCCAGCGGCTGATCCCCGTGTTGTTGTCGTCGCTCCAGTAGTTCGTCAGAGCGTCCTGCAAGCCGATGTACACAATGCTCGGCAGTTCGAGGATCACGTTGGAAATGACCTGCATATCGGGCCAGGGTGCGAAACCCTTACCGGTGCGCATCTGCTTGGGGACTTTGTTGGTCAGGAAACAGTTGCGATCGTATTGATCGGAAAGGTCGAGTTTCACGCCACTGGCAAGGTATTCCAGTACCTCGTCGAGTAATAAAGACAGGCGCCAGGCGCCCCCGGGAATGGGCAGCGCAATTCGGGTCAGATAGGGGTCGAACTCGAGGTCGGGATATTTTTCCAGCAAGCCGTCCTTGAGCAGACGCGCGGTTTCCGAGCGCAATGTCGGGCGGTTGCTGAACCGGGCGCTGACGGCCCGGGCGATGATATTGGTTGAGTCCGTTGGGTCGGAGGTAGGCATAGTGCAATCCTTGGCACGTTGGGGATTGCACACGGTAAAACGCAGTACGTATTCAGGTGCGGTAACGGGATACCGCACATCAAATCATTCAAAGCTTGAAGCGGGCGCGGTTACACAGGGTCGTTGCCCAATACAACATTCAATGCACTGCGCGCATCATCGAGCTGAACCAGCGTGGCATGCCGGGCGCCAAGGGCGTCGCGGTTTTCGATGGCGGTAAGAATTGCTTTGTGCCGCGGCAACGCCAATTCATGCAGATTCGGCCGCTGATTCGAATGCTTCAACGCTTCGGCAATCGCCACCGACAACATGTTGCACAGGTTCGCCAGCAAATCGTTGTGCGTCGCATCGGCAATCCGGCTATGAAAATCCAGATCCGGCTGCAACAAGGCTTCCGGTGTCGGCGCCGCTTCCATGCGCTGGTAAGCCTCGCCGATCGCGGCAATATCAGCCTCGGTCGCATGTTGAGCGGCGAGGGCGGCAGCCGCCGGCTCGATAATGCTGCGCACACTGGTCAGCACATTGAAGAATTCATTCTGCGGGCTGCTTTGCATCAGCCAGTGCAGCACGTCCGGGTCGAGCATGTGCCATTCGCGGCGGGCCTTGACCACAGTTCCCACACGCGGCTTGGAATACACCAGACCTTTGGCCACCAACACCCGCGTCGCTTCACGCAATACCGGCCGGCTGACCGCGTACTCCTCGCAGAGCAAGGCTTCGGCGGGCAGTTTGTCGTCGGGCTTGAAGCGTCCGGAGACGATCTGCATGCCCAGTTCCTGGACGATGCGCGAGTGCATGCTTTTGCGGTCGGAGGGTTTGCGGTAATCCATGGGGAACGGCGCGATCCTGAGCGATGGAGATGCCGCGCATCATAGCAGGCACGGCACAATCCTGAGGGAGTACACAAAACCAAATGTAGGAGTGAGCCTGCTCGCGATAGCGGCGTGTCAGATGAACAATTGCTAACTGACACACCGCTATCGCGAGCAGGCTCACTCCTACAGGGGAATGCATTCCAATGCAGGCTATGATGCTGGGCCGTTAATGGGAGTGGCGCGGTACTTCGGCGCCTCGGCAGCCGACGAGGAAGTCAAAGTCACAACCCTGATCCGCCTGCAGTACATGGTCGATGTACAACTGACGGTACCCGCCCACCAACAACTGCTGCGGTGGCTGCAGATCCGCCATGCGCGCCGCCAGTTCGGCATCGGGAATGTCCAGATGCAGACGCCCGGTGGCGCAATCCAGCTCGATCCAGTCGCCTTCCTTCACCGTCGCCAAAGGCCCGCCGGCCGCCGCTTCCGGCGCCACGTGCAAAACCACGGTGCCGTAAGCGGTGCCACTCATCCGCGCATCAGAAATGCGCACCATGTCCGTCACACCCTGCGCGAGCAGTTTGGCCGGCAAGCCCATGTTGCCGACTTCAGCCATGCCCGGATAACCCTTCGGCCCGCAGTTTTTCATCACCAGAATCGAATCCTTGTCGACATCCAGCTCCGGATCGTTGATCCGCGCCTTGTACATGTCGAAGTTCTCGAACACCACCGCACGGCCGCGATGCTGCATCAGTTCCGGTGTCGCGGCGGACGGCTTGAGCACCGCGCCGAGTGGCGCCAGATTGCCGCGCAGCACGCAGATGCCACCGTCGGCGCGGATCGGATTGTCGAGGGTGCGGATCACTTCGTCTTCGCCATAGATCGGCGCGTCCTTGGTGTTCTCGCCGATCGACTTGCCGTTGACGGTCAGTGCATTCGGGTTTGGAATCAGATTGGCCTCACCGAGACGACGCAGCACCGCTGGTAAGCCACCGGCGTAATAGAACTCTTCCATCAGGAAACGCCCCGACGGTTGCAGGTCGACAATGGTCGGCATGCCGCGACCGATGCGGGTCCAGTCGTCCAGATCCAGCTCGACGCCGATGCGCCCGGCGATGGCCTTCAAGTGAATCACCGCGTTGGTCGAACCACCGATAGCAGCGTTCACGCGGATAGCGTTCTCAAAGGCTTCTTTAGTCAGAATCTTCGACAGCTTCAAATCTTCGCGCACCATCTCCACCGCACGCATGCCGGACATGTGCGCCAGCACATAACGTCGTGCGTCCACCGCTGGAATCGCCGCGTTGTGCGGCAGCGAAGTGCCGAGTGCTTCAGCCATGCACGCCATAGTCGATGCGGTGCCCATGGTGTTGCAGGTGCCCGCCGACCGCGACATGCCGCCCTCGGCTGCGAGGAAATCGTCAATGGTGATGGTGCCAGCCTTGACCTGCTCGCTGAGCTGCCAGACCACCGTGCCGGAACCGATGTCTTTGCCTTTGTGCTTGCCGTTGAGCATCGGCCCGCCAGTGACAACGATGGCCGGCACGTCGCAACTGGCCGCGCCCATCAGCAGCGCCGGGGTGGTTTTGTCGCAGCCGGTCAGCAGCACCACACCGTCGATCGGGTTGCCGCGAATCGCTTCTTCAACGTCCATGCTTGCCAGGTTGCGGGTGAGCATGGCGGTCGGGCGCAGGTTCGATTCGCCGTTGGAGAACACCGGGAACTCCACTGGAAAGCCACCGGCCTCGATCACCCCGCGTTTAACGTGCTCCGCGATCTGGCGGAAGTGTGCGTTGCACGGGGTCAGTTCCGACCAGGTGTTGCAGATGCCGATGATCGGCTTGCCGTGAAACTGGTGGTCGGCGATGCCCTGATTCTTCATCCAGCTGCGGTACATGAAGCCGTTCTTGTCGGCCGTGCCAAACCATTGGGCGGAGCGCAGGGTGGGTTTCTTATCAGACATGATCGATTCTCTTATTGTATGACTATAGTGTTCCAGCTACGGCTTAATCTAAGCGTAAAATCCAAGGTTTGGAAGTGTTGTTGGTGAATTAGTATTACTATATAGTCGTTTTCGACGGAGGGATGGCCCTGACGGTTTTCCGTGAGAGGCGTCCCCCGAGGTTCTATAAAAACAACAATCGGAGACCGATCTCATGAGCCAGGAACTGCGGCTGATACGGCGCATTACGCTGAAACTGATTCCTTTCCTGATCCTGCTGTACCTGATCGCCTATGTGGATCGCTCGGCCGTCGGCTTCGCCAAGCTGCACATGGGCGCCGACATCGGCATTGGCGATGCGGCTTACGGCCTCGGCGCCGGGCTGTTCTTCATTGGTTACTTCCTCCTCGAAATTCCCAGCAACCTGATGCTTGAACGCTTCGGCGCACGGCGTTGGTTCGCGCGAATCATGATTACCTGGGGCGCGATCACCATCGGCATGGCCTTCGTTCAGGGCCCGCACAGTTTCTACGTGATGCGCTTTCTGCTCGGCGCGGCCGAGGCGGGGTTCTTTCCGGGCGTTCTCTACTACATCACCCAATGGTTCCCGGTGCGCCATCGCGGCAAGATCCTCGGGCTGTTCATCCTTTCCCAGCCGATCGCGATGATGATCACCGGACCAGTATCCGGCGGTCTGCTCGGCATGGATGGCGTTCTGGGTCTGCACGGCTGGCAGTGGCTGTTTATCGTCATTGGCACCCCGGCGATCCTGCTGACCTGGCCGGTGTTGCGCTGGTTGCCGGACGGCCCGCAGCAAGTGAAGTGGATGGATCAGGCAGAGAAAGACTGGCTGACCGGTGAGCTGAAAAAGGACCTGCAGGAGTACGGCCAGACCCGCCACGGCAACCCGTTGCATGCGCTGAAAGACAAACGCGTTTTGCTCTTGGCGCTGTTCTATCTGCCGGTGACGTTGAGCATTTATGGCCTCGGTCTATGGTTGCCGACGCTGATCAAACAGTTTGGCGGCAGCGATCTGGTCACCGGTTTCGTCTCGTCGGTGCCGTACATCTTCGGGATTATCGGTTTGCTGATCGTGCCGCGCAGTTCCGATCGTTTAAATGATCGTTACGGACATCTGGCTGTTCTGTATGTGCTGGGTGCGATTGGCTTGTTCCTCAGTGCCTGGCTGTCGTTGCCGGTAGCGCAGTTGGCGGCGCTGTGTCTGGTGGCGTTTGCGCTGTTTTCCTGCACGGCGGTGTTCTGGACCTTGCCGGGACGGTTCTTTGCCGGCGCGAGTGCGGCGGCGGGGATTGCGTTGATCAATTCGGTGGGGAATCTGGGTGGGTACATCGGGCCGTTTGTGATTGGCGCGTTGAAGGAATACACCGGCAATTTGGCGTCCGGCCTGTATTTCCTGTCGGGCGTGATGGTGTTCGGTTTGATCCTGACGGGCGTGGTTTACCGCGTGCTGGAACGCAAACACGTCCTGCCGGTTGACCAATTTGCCGCCAGCGCCCGTGGCGCAACCCGCACCTGACAGACCCACACCGGTTCCCTGTAGGAGTGAGCCTGCTCGCGATAGCGGTCTATCAGTTGACAACTTTTTGGCTGACACACCGCTATCGCGAGCAGGCTCACTCCTACAAGGATCTGCGGTGTTTCGAATAACACAGGAGAAAAACATGCATCTGGTTCAATTCGAATTAAGCAACGGCGAGCGCCGCGTCGGCGTGGTCGACAACGCTCTGGTGCGCGAAGTGCAGGATGCGCGCAGCGTGCGCGATCTGGCGCTGGCCGCCATCGAGGCCGGCCACTCCCTTGAGCAGCAAGTGCAAAACCTCGGCCTCGGCATCAGCCACGACTACGCCGAACTACTGTCGCAACTGCGCATTCTGCCGCCACTCGACCATCCGGACCCGGCACATATGCTGGTCAGCGGTACCGGCCTGACCCACCTGGGCAGCGCCTCGGCGCGGGACAAAATGCACCAGCAGGCCGGCGACGAAGCGGCGATGACCGACACCATGCGCATTTTCAAATGGGGCGTGGAGGGCGGCAAACCGGCGGCGGGGCAGGCCGGTGTGCAACCGGAATGGTTCTACAAGGGCGATGGCAGCATCGTCGTGCGTCCGGGCCAACCTTTCCCGGTGCCGCCGTTCGCCGAGGATGCCGGTGAAGAACCGGAGATGGCCGGCCTCTATGTGATCGGTCACGACGGTAAGCCTTATCGTCTCGGTTTCGCGGTGGGCAACGAGTTCTCCGACCACGTCATGGAGCGCAAGAATTACCTGTACCTCGCGCACTCGAAATTGCGCAGTTGCAGTTATGGCCCGGAACTTCGCACCGGTGAATTGCCTCAACACCTTGCCGGCACCAGTCGAATTCTGCGTGACGGCGAAGTGCTCTGGCAGAACGAGTTTCTCAGCGGCGAGGCGAACATGTGCCACAGCCTCGCCAACCTCGAATACCACCACTTCAAATACCGTCAGTTCTTGCGTCCGGGCGACGTGCACATTCACTTCTTCGGCACCGCGACGCTGTCGTTCGCCGATGGCATCCGCACGCAACCGGGCGACCTGTTCGAAATCAGCCAGGCCGAATTCGGCGCACCGCTGGTCAATGGCATCGTTCCTGTTCCAGCCGCTTTTGCGCCGGACAGCATCGGCACCCTTTAAGGAGATCCCATGACTCAGATTCTCGGTCACAACTACTTCGGCGGTCAGCGCAGCGCCGCTGGCACCGTCAAACTGCAATCGGTCGACGCCACGACGGGCGAACAGCTACCGCACGACTTTATCCAGGCCACGGCTGAAGAAGTCGACGCCGCCGCTAAAGCCGCCGCTGCCGCGTATCCTGCTTATCGCAGCCTCAGCGCCGAACGCCGCGCGCAATTTCTTGATGCGATCGCCGATGAACTGGATGCGCTCGGTGATGATTTCGTCGCTGTGGTCTGCCGCGAAACCGCGTTGCCGGCCGGACGCATTCAAGGCGAGCGCGGACGCACCAGCGGGCAGATGCGTCTGTTTGCCAAAGTCCTGCGCCGAGGTGATTTCTACGGTGCGCGGATTGATCTGCCACTGCCGGATCGTCAGCCGCTGCCGCGTCCGGATCTGCGTCAGTACCGCATCGGCCTCGGCCCTGTCGCGGTGTTCGGCGCAAGCAACTTTCCACTGGCATTTTCCACCGCTGGCGGCGACACCGCGTCGGCGCTGGCCGCCGGTTGCCCGGTGGTGTTCAAGGCCCATAGCGGTCACATGGCCACGGCTGAACTGGTCGCCGATGCACTGATCCGTGCCGCCGAAAAAACCTCGATGCCGGCCGGCGTATTCAACATGATCTACGGCGGTGGCGTCGGCGAATGGCTGGTCAAGCATCCGGCGATCCAGGCGGTCGGTTTCACCGGTTCGCTCAAGGGCGGACGCGCACTGTGCGACATGGCCGCGGCACGCCCGCAACCGATCCCAGTGTTTGCCGAAATGTCGAGCATCAACCCGGTGATCGTCCTGCCGCAGGCCCTTGCCGAGCGTTCGGAAACGGTTGCCCGCGACCTGACCGCTTCGGTGGTGCAGGGCTGCGGTCAGTTCTGTACCAATCCGGGACTGGTCATTGGCATCCGCTCGCCAGAGTTCAGCGCGTTCGTACAGCAAGTCGCCGGTCTGATCGGTGATCAGCCAGCGCAAACCATGCTCAACGCCGGCACCCTCGGCAGCTACGGCAAAGGTTTGCAGAAGCTGTTGGCACATCCGGGCATTGAACATCTGGCCGGCAATCCGCAGCAGGGCAATCAAGCGCAGCCGCAGTTGTTCAAGGCCGATGCCAGCCTGTTGATCGATGGCGATGAAGTGCTGCAGGAAGAAGTGTTCGGCCCGACCACGGTGATTGTCGAAGTGGCGGATCAGGCGCAACTCAGTGCGGCATTGCATGGCCTGCACGGGCAGCTCACTGCGACTATTATTGGTGAGCTGGCGGACTTCGAGCGCTTCGCAGAACTGACACCGCTGCTGGAACAGAAGGTCGGGCGGATCCTGCTCAACGGTTATCCGACCGGTGTCGAAGTGTGCGATTCGATGGTCCACGGCGGACCGTATCCGGCGACGTCCGATGCGCGCGGCACCTCCGTCGGTACCCTGGCTATCGATCGCTTCCTGCGCCCGGTATGCTTCCAGAACTACCCGGACAGCTTGCTGCCGGAGCCGCTGAAAAACGCCAATCCGCTGCGCATCCAGCGCCTGGTCGACGGCAAGCCTAGCCGCGAAGCCCTCTGACACGGTACCCCTGTAGGAGCTGCCGAAGGCTGCGATCTTTTGTTCTTGATCTTAAAAACAAAATCAAAAGATCGCAGCCTTCGGCAGCTCCTACAGGGGGGAGTGGAGCGCCATGAGCTATCATTGGCCCTTTCCCCCCTAGAAAGACTGTTTGCCATGACTGCCCAAACCCTTCTCGACGTCCTCGAACACTCCGATATGGTCGAAATCGACGGCCTGCACGCCTTCGAATTTTTCCTTGATGAAGACGACAACCTGCACATCGAATGCATCGACGGCCGAGCGGTCAAGTATTGGGAATTCACCCCGGCTCAGGTTGCAGCGGCAACGTTTGATGACTCCCTGCAAAGCTGGCTGATCGTCGGTTATTTCAATGAAACCAAAGCGATCGGCGAACACCGCCTGGTTTGTCATGGCGATGTAGTCAGCAGCAGCGATGACGAGGAAGAATCTGATGAAAATGCGTAAATTCTGGCCGCTGCTGATGGCCGGCAGCGTCGGCGCCATGGGCCTGTCCACGGCCTCTGCAGAAAGCTTCCAGTTGCTGGTCGGTTCCTATACCGCCAACACCAGCCAAGGCCTCTATCGAATGAACTTCGACAGTGCCACCGGCCAGATCGCTGCCAAACCGCTGCAAGTGGTCAAAAGCGAAAATCCGTCATGGCTGACGCTGTCCAAAGACCAGCGCAGGCTTTACGTGGTCAACGAAAACGGTCCTGGCCAGAAAGACCCGGTCGGTCGCGTCAGCAGCTATTCGATCGATCCGAAAACCCACGCCCTGACCCTGATCAATCAAGTGCAGAGCCTGGGCAACGAACCCACCCATTCAAGCCTCAGCGGTGATGCCAGCCACTTGTTCGTCAGCAACTATTCGGTGATGGAAGATCCGGGTGGAACGCTGGCGGTATTGCCGGTCGGTGCCGACGGCAAGCTCAAACCCGTCGTGCAGATGAGCGCGCACCTGGCGAGTCGGATCAATCCTGAGCGCCAGGCCTCCAACCACGTACACTCGACGGTTTCTTCGCCTGACGGCCGCTACGTGTTCTCCAATGATCTGGGCGCGGACAAGGTCTTCGTCTACCTGTTCGATCCGAAGGCCAACCCGGACTTGCCGCTGACCCCGGCGATGACCGCCGCAGTGAGCTTGCCGGCCGGTAGCGGCCCGCGTCATCTGCTGTTCAGCGCTGACGGCAAACACGCCTGGCTGACCATGGAAATGAGCGCGCAGGTCGCGGTGTTCGACTACCACGACGGCGTGCTGACGCAGACGCAACTGGTCGACCTGGCCGCCGGCCAGCCGACCTCGGACAAGGCCGGTGCGGCGCTGCATGCCTCGGCCGATGGCAAGTTCCTCTACGTCAGCAACCGCGGTACCGCCAACCAACTGGTGGTGTTCGCGATCGATCCGGCTACCGGTCAGCTCAAAGAGTTGCAAAAGCGTTCGGTGGACGGCGATCACCCGCGCGAGTTCAGCCTCGACCCGAGTGGCAAATTCCTGCTGATCGCCAACCAGAAAAGCAACGAAATCGTCGTCGTCGAGCGCGATGGCAAGACCGGTCTGCTCGGAAAAACCGTGCAGAAACTGTCGATGGACGCCCCCAGCGACCTCAAGTTCATAGTGCGACAATAAGCCACAGGCCCCGGTTTTCGGGGCCTGTCTCTTTGTATTAATCGCGCTGATATCCGGTAATGCTACAAAGCATTTCAAGCGATCAACCCTCGAGCGTTAAGTTTGCTTCACAGCCCAATCGGGCAAACAAGCCAACCGCACACGAGGGTTACCGCCATGAACTTCAATCTCTTCTCCGTAATTGCCGCTTCCGCCATCTCTGCCACCGTGGTACTGCCAGCCGGTGCCAACGTTGAAATCGCCAGCAAAAAATCCCACACCCAGAGCTACACCCAGAAATACCTGCAACAAAGCGCCAACTTCTACGCCGCCCTGGATCACAAAGCCCAACACTGAAAGTCTGCAGACAAAACTCCCTTGTAGGAGCTGCCGAAGGCTGCGATCTTTTGATCTTGTTTGATCGTTCCCACGCAGAGCGTGGGAACGATCGGCAAAAGCAAAATCAAAAGATCGCAGCCTTCGGCAGCTCCTACACGTGTGAGTGTGTTTTTCGCAAACCGATAGGTTTCTTCAAACACGCAAATAGACTGGCTAAATAATCAACGAAGCTGATGTTTACTATGGAAAACCCTGAGTGGTTGCCACGGCTTTTTTGATCGATTCTGTGGACATCGAAACATGCCCACGGGAGAACACCATGGCCAGCGCAATCATTCATTCAGCCAAACGCGGCGCCTATCTGGCCATCGGTCTTTACCTGGCCGTAGTGTTGGTCGTCAGCATCGCCTCGCAGATGGAACACAGCTTCGAAGCGCCGATTCAAGTCGCCCACCCCGGCGTCCAGTTCGAAGTCAGCTCGCAAAGCGTGATGGTCGACCGGGCCGAACTCGCGGGAGTCGGCGGAGCATGAAAGGCTACAGACTTTGGGTAGTCGCCGGTTTGGCGTTTTTCACCAACGGCGCTTCATTATTGGGTATCGGTCAAGGCTCGGTGGGGGCATTGGCCCGGGCCATAGAGGCTAATCACACGATCGCGCACAACATCGAACGGGCGAATACCTTAGGGCTGATGGCAGGCAATCCGCCGGTAAAGGTTTCGGCGGATTTTCTCGGGCCTTTCGAAGTCGATTGCATGGCACTCGGCATGTGCCATGCGCTGGCTTGACCTCTGTAGGAGCTGCCGAAGGCTGCGATCTTTTGATCTTGTTTTTAAAAGATCAGAATCAAAAGATCGCAGCCTCCGGCAGCTCCTACAGTGAGTTACTTCTTCATGATCGAAGTGAAGAGCTCGGATTCGAGGAAGCGCTGCAACCAGGCCTGTAAGCGAACATAAGGCGTCTGTGCAAACCACTCGCGATCCACATGGGCAAACTGCCGAACGAAGGGCAGCAGGGCGATATCTGCCAGGCTCGGATGGTCGGCCAGAAGATAATCGCGATCGTTGAGCAGCGCTTCCAACCGCTGCAAATACACCGCGCCTTCAGCCCGATAAACCTCCATTGGCTGCTCGGGATAACGCTCGGCATACTTGTAGCGATTCAACTGCACCTTGAACCCCTGATCATTCGCCTCGATCAATTCAGCAATCCGCGAGTCGCCATCAAGCAACCAACCCTGCGGATCATTCTGCGCCAACGCCCAGCGCATGATCTCCAGGCTCTCATCAATCACCCGCCCACCCGCATCCAGCACCGGCACCGTACCCTTGGGCGAGATCGCCAGCATCTCGGCCGGTTTGGCCTTGAGGCTGACTTCAACGATCTCCACGGGCACACCCGAATAGCGCAGCGCCATTCGCGCGCGCATCGCGTACGGGCAGCGGCGGAAGGAGTACAGCGTGTTCATTTCACCTCCAGTGTGCTCAAACCATTGCCCTGACGCTGCACCTGAATCTGCACCGGAATCCGCTCGTGCATTTCCTGCACATGGGAAATCACTGCCACTTTGCGGCCCTGCGCTTGCAAGCCATCGAGCGCATCCATGGCCAGTTGCAGCGACTCCGGATCAAGGCTGCCAAAGCCTTCATCGATAAACAGCGATTCGATTTTCAGCGTGCTCGACGCCATCGATGCCAGGCCCAGCGCCAAGGCCAGCGACACCAGGAACGTCTCGCCGCCGGACAACGAATGCACCGAGCGCAGTTCGTCACCCATTTCCGTGTCCATCACCAGCAAACCGAGCATGCTGCCGCCACGTTTCAGGCGGTAGCGTTTGACCAGTTGGCGCAGTTGCACGTTGGCGTGATGCACCAGCAAGTCGAGGTTGTAAGCCTGGGCGATCTTGCGGAAGGTGTCGCCGGTGGCCGAGCCGATCAAGGCACTGAGTCGCGCCCAGCGTTGATACTCGGCATATGCCGAGGCAATCTGCTGCGCCAGTGCCTGATTGGCGTTCTGCCGGCGCTGGTCTTCGACCTGTTCGGCGCGCAATTCGGCGCACTGCTGTTCGCTGACGGTGAACTGGTTTTGCAGGTCCGCGAGGGCGCTGGCCAGTTGTTCGGCATCCAGATTGCCGTTGTGCTGCGCCTGATGATCGAGCAGACGCTGGTCACGCTCCTGCAACAGCACCTTGGCCTGTTCGATGGCTTTTTCGATGTGCTGCAAGCGCTGGCGCAGTTCGGCGACTTGCCCGTCGTCGACCCGCAACAGGTCTTCGAGGCCGCCGTCATCCAGTTCAGGATGGCGAGCGCGCCAGTCGGCAATCTTGCTGGCCAGATCCTGGTCTTCGCTTTGCAGCGCCTGCAAACGTTCCTGCTGCGCCTTGAGTTCGGCGGCGATCTGCACGAGTTGCGTGCGCACGTTCTGCAGTTCCTGCGCGGTACCGGTTTCGGCATTGCGCGCCTGCTCAACCGCTTGCTCAAGCTGCTGCTGCCAGTGTTCGGCGCTGCTGTGCTCGCCGAGCAACTGTGCAAGTTTTTGCTGGCAGGCTTGCTGTTGCTCAGTGAGCGCAGCGAATTGCTGTTCGGCGCTGAGCAACTGCTGTGCGCGGGTCTGCTGGCGATCCTGCTCCTTCTCCAGCGTCTGCTGACGTTGTTGCTGTTCGGTCTGCTCCTCCTTCTGCTGATCGACCTGCGCCAGGCGCTCGGCAATCTGCCGGTCGAGCTGCATGAAGGTCGCCGCCGGTTCCTGGCGCAAGGCCTCAAGGGTGTCGGCCGGCAGTAGACTGCCGAACGCAGTGAGTTCTTCGTCGAGGCGCTGACGGTCGCTGCTCAGCTCGCGCTGCTGATTGCTCAGGTGCTGCGCCGCTTGTTGATGCGTAGTTTCGGCCTGACGCAATTGCTGGGTCAGACGCGCGGCATCCTGTTGCAGGGTGAGCAGGGCGCTCTGGCGTTGTTCGTCCTGAGTGATGCTCTGGTTCAGTTGCTCGTTTTGCCGGGCGAGCCAGCCATCGCGCTTGTCGGCGTCCTGATTGAACAACTGCGCGGACAGCGGATGCGCGTCGAGGCTTGGCGCCAACGCTTGTTGCTGAGTGGCCAGTTGTTCCTGCTGTTGCAGTAATTCTTTTTGCTGAGCTATCACGCCACCGACTTCGGCGCGCAGTTCGATGAGTTTTTCCTTGAGCTGATCGACTACTTGCTGAGCGTTGGCCTGTTCGCTTTCGTCGTGGCGGCCGAGGCTTTGCAACAGCGCTTCGGGCTGATGATACGGATGCTCGTTGCTGCCGCAGACCGGACACGGCTGATCATCCTGCAACTGCGCGCGCAACTCTTCGACGCTGGCACTGCGCGCCAGCCGCTGACGTTCAAGCAGCTCGCGAGTGACGTTGAGGGTTTGCTCGGCAACGGTCAGCTCGGCCTTGGTTTTTATGCCGTCCTGAGTCAGCCGCTCGCGTTCCAGCTGGGCGCTGAGCTGGCGTTGTTGCAGTTCGCTGCTGCGCTTGTCGAGATCTTGCTGCGTGGCCCACAGACGCGACAGGTCTTCGAAGGCGCGCAGTTGTTTGCGGTTGTCCTGCAACAGCGTGCCGAGGAGGCCGATCTGTTCGGCGACGGCATCAGGTTCGGCGCCGGCCTCCTTGAATAGCACTTCCAGTTGCTGCTTTTGCGTGGTCAGCTCTGCGGCGCTGCGAGTGGCGTTTTCTTCGAGGCTCGCCAGTTCCGCCTGACCCTTGTTCAAGCGATTGCCGATCAACATCAACTGTTGCAGGCGATCGCGGTAGGCATTCCACGCATCACTCAGCGGTGCCAGATGGGTACTTTGCTCCAGCTCAGCGGCGATGCGTTGTAGGCGTTCGGCGACTTGGGTCTGTTTATCCAGCAAGGCTTGAATGGCATTCTGGCCCTCGGTGCAAGCCTGCTGCGCATTGAGCTTGGCTTCGGTACTTTGCGCGACATCCTTGGCCAGACGGGCGAGGGTGCTTTGCTCATCAAAGGCCTGACGCAACAGCGGCGCGTTTTCACTTTGCCGTTGCTGCGCTTCGCTCAGGGCAACTTTCGCCGCTTCCAGAGTTTGCTCCAGTTGCGTCTGGCGCTCAGTCAGTTCGGCATGTTGCCGGGTGTGCGCGGCAATTTGCGCGGCCAGTGGCGTCAGCAGGGCATCGAGTTCGCTTTTGCGGGCGAACTGATGCCGCTGCGGGCCGAGCTGCTCCAGCCGCGTCAGTTTCACCCGTTCGCCGGCCAGACTGTCCGATTGCTGCTGTGCGCTGTGCAATTGCTCGGTGGCAGCTTGCTGCGCGTCCTGCAACACACGCAAATCCTTGAGCCAGCTGTGTTGTTGCTCAAGTTGTTTGAGCTGCGCCTGCTGCAACTTCATTTGCTGTTGTGCAGCATTGAAACGCTCATCCAGCTCGGCCCGGGCTTCAGGTGCCAACGGGGTCACGCCGGTGGCCTGATCCTGCAACAGCTTGTGCGCTTCGCGGGCCTCTTTGGTCTTGTCGAAGGCGCGGCGGCCGAGGCGGGTGTACAGCGCGGTGTCGGTGAGCTTTTCCAGCAGCTCGCTGCGGTCGTTGTCGTCAGCCTTGAGGAATGCGCTGAACTCGCTCTGGGCCAGCAGCACGGCGCGGGTGAACTGTTCGAAGTTCAGGCCGAGCGCAGCTTCCAGTTGAGTTTTGTATTCGCCTTTTTGGCTGGCGAGCAGTTGATCCTGATCGATGTCGCGCAGGCTCTGACGGCTGGCCTGCAGCTTGCCGCCGGCCTTCTCGCGGGCACGGTTGGCTTCCCAGCGCGCACGGTAGCGACGGCCATCGACACCGACGAAATCCACTTCGGCATAACCTTCGCCGGTACCGCGACGCAGCAGAGTGCGCGGGTCGCCGGTGGCGATTTCACCGTCGGCATCCGGGACTTTGGCGTCACGTCCGGTGTTGTTCAGACGCGGCACAGCGCCAAACAACGCCAGGCACAACGCGTCGAGCAGGGTGCTTTTACCGGCGCCGGTCGGGCCGGTGATCGCGAACAAACCGGCGCTGGCCAATGGTTCAGCGGTGAAATCGATTTCGAACGGGCCGGCCAGCGAGGCCAGGTTCTTCAAGCGAATGGCGAGAATCTTCATGGCTGCTCGCCCTCCAGTTGTACGTCCTGCAGCAATTCGGCAAAGTCCTTCAGCGTCTGCTCATCGACCTCGTTGCCGTAGTTGTCGAGCCAGGCGCGGCTGAACAGTTCTTGCGGAGTAAGTTGGTCGAGTTCGATCAGTGCGGCGCCGTCTTCGGTACCGTCAGCTCCACGATTGCCGGCGTATTCGGCGGCGATGCGCACCAGGCGCACGGCTTTGCCTTGCAGGGCGCTTTCGACTTGATGGCGCAAATCCGGCTGCGGCTCGTCGAGGGTTACCCGTACTTCCAGCCACGGTTGACGCTGGGTTTCGGCGAGCAGGTCGATGTTCGGCAGATCGGCCAGTTGCAGCAGAATCTCGGCCAACGGTCCCGGGCCGATGCGTTGCAGATTGACCGAGCGCGGGATCAGTTTCGGCTCGACGCTGACCAGGGTTTCACCGTCGAGAATGACGTCGAGGATCTGGTGCTGATAGCCAATCTCCGAAAACGACAACGGAATCGGCGAGCCGCTATAACGAATGCGTTCTTCACCGTTGACCTTCTGCGGCTTGTGCAAATGGCCGAGGGCGACATAGCTGATGCTCGGCCCGAACAGGCTGGCGGGCAGGGCTTCGGCGTTGCCGATGATCAGGCTGCGCTCGGAGTCTTCCGACACCGAACCGCCGGCCATGTGCGCGTGGCTGATGGCGATCAGCGCCTGACCGGGTTTGCGCTTGGCGTTGGCCGCTTCGATCAGCCATTCATGCACCTGACCGATGCCGCGCAGATAGTTGTCGCCCAGATGCGCGCCAGTCACCTCCGCCGGACGCAGGAACGGCAGCGCCAGACACCACGCAGCAATTTCGCCTTGGGCATTGGGCAACGGCAGCAGCAGACGCTCGGCATCGAGTTGACCGTCATCCAGCCACAGCACCCGACCCAGCGCATGGGTGCGCAAACGGCGCATCAGCGGCGCGGGCAGTTCGATCCGCGAGCCGGAATCGTGGTTGCCGGCAATCATCACGATGGTCAGCAACGGCTGCTGTTCGTGGGCGCTGACGATGAAATCGTAGAGGCGTTCCTGGGCTTTGACCGGCGGATTGACCGTGTCGAAGATGTCCCCGGCAATCAGCAGCACATCCGGCTGCGCCAGTTGCAGTTGGCGCAGCAGCCATTCGAGGAAGCACGCATGCTCGAAATCGCGCTCCTGGCCGTGCAGGTTTTGCCCAAGGTGCCAGTCGGAGGTGTGGAACAGACGCAAGGTGGACTCCGCAACAATTAAAGAGGTGATGGCCGCGAAGAAATGAAGGGCGGCGAAAGAGGGGAGAGTTTACAGATTATTGCGGTGGGAGGGCTTGTCCGGACGGCACGCGGCCGGGCATTTCGATGAATCCCTTGATTGACGCCCAAACAGCAGCTATCTAGTATCTGGCCATCATATTGATATCACCTCGGATGCATGGAGCAAACGCAGTGCAACTGATCAACTCTATACCCCCGGTCATCGACACTGAACAATATGACGCCTGGAAGAAACAGTGGGCGAATCAGGAAGGCCTGGATATCCATTCTTACATCCATGATCAATGCCACCCGGAACAGATGCTGGTGTTTTCGACATTGTTCTTCCCGACGTTCGTCATGTCTCAAGGGGGCGTTTTTCTAGAGCGAAATTTTTCAGTAGAAACGTTCGCGCGCTGCTTGAGTCTGGCCTCTCACGACATGGCAGAGGCTGAGCGACTGTTGAATTATGTGAAGCTCTACGATGTTTTTGGTCAATACGGGGATGGCGTATCAGCCAGCATATTTCTGCAGTTGTGCGAGGTCATTGGTTTTGCCTGGCGCATGGTGCTGAAGGAAAAATTCCCGGACAAATCATTTAGTGTCGAGGTCTCGAACTCCGACGAAAATTACGGTCCGGTGATTACGTTTTATCAGGTGAAGCAATTATTGATAGTGGGTCGGCAGGCTTTCCGCCCGGAGAATCCGGACAGTGAAGATACTTTGCCCGAGGTGTGAGCAGGACCACATTGTCGGTGCCAGTATCAGGGCTACCGGGACTGAGTTATTTATATGCCCAGAGTGTGACGCCATCTGGTTTTCAATTGAGAAAATCGGCGTTGGACCTTTTATGGATTATGGTACTTACATGCAAAGCATGGGGCTTTCAATGCTGTGGGACGAGTTGGACGTCATTTCCGAAGAGCCATAGGTGGTGAATGGGATAGACCACGTTTAAATAAACGTTGTCATTCCCCGGTTCTCCAGCCTTTCCGGGGGGGGTGGAATTGCTGTTGATGAGAAATGGAAGGAAGAGTCGTTGGGCGCAAAAGACGCATTGTTTTCCGGTGAGAAGAATACTGGTTTGCTTGAGGTTTTGAGGTCTTGCTTTCCTGCTATCAACCTTGCGTTCGTGCTGGATTGGGTTCCTGAACAAGGGGAAGATATCTATTGGGTGCTGGTTGATAACTCAAGAGTAGCCATGATTGAAAGATTTGAACTGGGTGAAGGATTAGCTAATGAGTTTTGAAATCCTGCTGGAAAAAGAGCCTTTCGAGCACTTTGGAACCCAGGCCTTACGTGGATTGATACGACTGGGTGACGAAGAGGAAAACTTCTTTGCTCCGATCTCCTTCTGGGGCAGGCAGGAATACGTGAGTAGCTGGTACTCATCGCTTTGTCTCGGTCTCGAAAGGAGACAGCATTCTGTATTAGTCACTTCAATGCTTGATCCAGACTCCGCAAATTTTCTGATGGTCTGGGTTTTATACTTTGTTGGAGAGTCTGTTCACATTCAGAATAATGTGGTTTTTCTAGACTACGTTGTTTCCGGGTTCAATCTGGATGATGTTAATTCTTACGTCGGTGCACGAGAGGTCGTTAACGAAGATGGCGACAGGATTTCCGAGTGGGTCGTGCCTCTGTCGGAGGTGCTCAGTTTCAAAGAAAAGTTGAAGATGGAAGTCGATGCTTGAGCGCCGAAGAGCTACTAAACAGTCGCTTCGCGAAACGTAACAGTCAGAGTCGTACTGGAGATAAGGTTGAAGATTGAGATGAATGATTTCGAGGCGGTGAAAGACCTGATCATCCAGTTGGTGAAAGAAAAAACCGGTGATTTTGATGCCGACAGTTGGGAGGCTGATTACAAGCTGAATTGGGAGTCCGAGTTGGCGGAAAGGCTTGAGAGCGCTCTTTTCAGTATGTCTAAAATGGCCTCCGCGAGGGAGAGTGGCGATGGTGTCATGTTGACGGCGGCGCTGGTGCATTCCCGGATGAATTTCATGGACCTCGCAAATTTTTTCAGGGACATCTTTGACGATCTCGATGCACTGCTGGTAAAACCAGTCTGGCCGGATATTCCTGAAGGGTTTGATTACGGAAAAAGCGCAAATTAACGGGTCGTGCGGTTTTACCCTGATGGAATCCTGGCACAACGTTTTTCCCGTCTATGAATCCTAAATATCGGGCACATTCATGGAGCTGAAGTTTTTTTATCACTCGGCCGGTCCTCACCCTGTTTTGGGCGAGGTCTTTTATGAAATGGCGCAAGTGAGCTCGGGGCAGGAGGGGGCTCAACGCTATGAGCTTTATGTCTGCAGCGTGCTGGGCGCCGTTGCGCAAACCCCGGCCAGTTGTGATCGAATGCTTGGGTATCTGGCGGCTGTACTGGATGGCACAGAGCGATCAATTTGTGCGGGTGGAAACGACGTTGTTTTGAATATTGATACAGCGGGTGTGCAGGTTGACATTTCGATCAATGACGACTGGATCGGTCAGCCAGAAAGCAAATTCACCTTGCAGGAATGGCAAAAAATTCTTGAGGGCTGGAAACACCTTTTGGAGTTGCCCCAGGGGTCAGATGAGGTTGTGTTAGTCCAACTGCCATAGAAAATTTTGACCCTCAGCACACGCGCTGAGGAGTAGTCGTAAATTCCAAGGCATTTATGGAACTGAAATTTTATCAAACCGCCGGCGGTATCTACCCCGAAGGACAGTTGTTTCACGCGATCGTTGAAGTGAATTCTGATCAGGAAGACGCGCAACGCTACCAGCTTTATGTATGCAGTGTTCTTGATGCCATCGCACAAGTTCCGGAGGATTGTGATCGTCTGCTGGCAGCTATTTCAACAGTAGAGCGGGGCGCGCAAACCTCAGTCACTGAAGGGGGAAACGATGTTCTGCTGAATATGAGCTCCGAGGGAGTACAGGTGGATATTCTGATCAACGATGACTGGACTGGTCAGCCGCAAAGCTGGTTTACGTTGGAGGAGTGGCGCAAGATCCTGAAACAATGGAAGCATACTTTAGAGCTGCCAAAAGCTTCCGATGAGGTTGTGATACTGAAATTGCCATAGTTGAAAAATGAATCAGGGGAGAGCGGCACAGAGAGTTCTTACCGTTGAATCGAGTGACAATTTCTTGAGACATACGAGTAAATGATGGGGACAGACCACTTTTAGAAAGTACTCCGAAAACGTAGTCTGTCCCCGTTTTACTATGAGAGAAAATTGAGATGAATGATTTTGAGTCGGTGAAACAGCTGATCATCGAGCTGATGAAAGAAAAGGCGGGTAGCTTTGATGGCAATAGTTTGGAGGCCGATTACAAGCTGGACTGGGAGGTTGAACTTTCCGAAAGGTTGGGAAACGCTCTCTACAATATGTCCAGAGCGGCATCCGCCAAGGAAAATGCAGACGATGTCATGTTGAAAGTTGCGCTGATGAATTCACGTGTGGACTTCATGGATCTGGCTAATTTTTTCCGCGATATTTATGACGATCTCGATGCGCTGGTAAAAAAACCTATTTGGCCGGAAATCCCCAAAGGTTTTGTTTACGAAAAAGTTTCGGATTAAGAGGCCGCTGGCTGGGGTGTAAACGGGGGGGGTAGGATGAGTGAAGACGAAATTTATCGCCAGATCGGCCAAATTCTGATTAACACTGCTCCTGATACAGCGAGTGCGGTTATCGTTGAGGCTGAACTTTCACCCGAGGATGATCATTGTAAGTTGTTGTTTGACTATATTGATGAGAATGGAGAGAAAGATTGGTTCAGCCCAGGCAGCCCAGAGGTCGATGTTGGTATTCATGAAAACCTGATAGCGCTGAGGAATCTCTATAAAGCGCAAAACATGACATCCGGGCTACCGGTTTGGAACAGCTGTGTTATCACGTTGGATACCGTGCTGGGGAAGTTGAAAATTGATTTCAACTACATTGCGCCAGAAGAAGGTTGAGTGTTTTTTTCCTGTAAAGCCCTGGGAGATTTACTCAACGTAAATCTCCCAGGTTCAGCGCTATCTCCATGAAGTGGTGGAATCTTTTATCGTTCATGGCATCCGCAGGATTTTGTCTCATTATCATACCGATCATGATGCCGCACCCACTCCATGATCTCGTCCTCATTTCTGCCCTTGGGCGTGAGGTCGAGGTAGTTGTAGGCGCCGACCAGCATGTCCAGACTACGGGCATAGGTTGAATAGGCGGAGGATAACGGGACAGACCTCTTTTAAAAAAAACGTGGACTGTCCATGAGGGATCTTTCGTGGGTGTGACTCCAAAATCGCCATAAGGCAACTTGAACAGAAAAAGGACACTTCAGTAGCCATGCCAAAATTTGCTTGTGTATGCGGTCACGTCATTAACCTGTCTCAAGGGACGTCCGAGTGTGAAATGTCTCTGGTCGCTGAACAGAAGATAGATGAAATTGGCTATGCGCTATCAAATCGCTGGCTGTCTGAAGACGAATTCTACGAAGCGATAGACCATGGGGCTGTTACGGTTTATCGATGCCAGCAGTGCGGGCGGCTGCACGTGGACCAAGGTGGTGGACAGTTTTCTTCCTATATAAAGGAAGTGAATTAGTTGCTTGGGATTGGGCGATTGAAGTTGACAGGATGTCGAGGCCAACTGTGTCGAGCTTTTCCGCGCACACTTAAAAGAGGGGATGATTGGAACAATAAATTTCCGGAGGTCAGAGAGTGATTGCTGAAGATTTTGAACTTGTGACAGCCATTTTTCAGCTGGTTGAGGCCGGAATTGTTCACGGTTATGACGCCTTTCGATACCGCGTTGAATGGGGGGGGAACTATATGGAGGCAGACCTCGCCGTTGAAAAAAATGGCTCAGAAATCTGGGACGCTGAAACTGATTTCAACCATTCGAAAATCTATGCGCTTGTAGAAAAATTACACGAGCGTGCGGTCGCTCGCGGTGAACCCTGGAAGGCATTTGTTCTCTCCTATCGCGAAGGCGAACAAGTGAAAACGAAATTCGACTATTGATTCCGATTGTTTTCAGCCTTTTTTCCCTAAAGTAGAATCGAAAGATCGCAGCCTTCGGCAGCGCCTACACATACCCTCTGTAGGAGTTGCCGAAGGCTGCGATCTTTTGCTTTTACTTCGGATAAAGCGGCGGTAACCCGCTATCACCCACCGGATCCTGCACCCGTTCCGCCGCTGGAATCGTGCGGATCGCCCGCCACAAATCCTCACCCTGCCAATGCTGCCCCGTCTCGCTGTACAGCGCACCATTAAGCCCATCCAGCGCATCCGACAACGGCACAAACCGCGCCGCCATGTCCGCCAGTGTCTCCGGCTGCTGACGCGCCCACGCATCCAGCGCCTGCCGCGTTGCCTGTGGATCATTGGCCTGGCTCGCCCGCTTGATGTCATCCATCAACGTGCGCGGGCTCGGGCCGGTTTGGGCAGCGCGATGCACTGCCGGTTGCCAGCGCGCGCGCCACCACAGGCCGAAGCCGAGCAGGGTGGTGCAGGCGAGGATCAGCGTGCTGAGTTTCCACCACCACAACACATCGTTATCGACGGCGCTCACTTGCAGATTGCCGGCCGGGGTGTCGACTTGCAGGCTCGGGTTGTTGGCCACTTGCAGGGTGCGTGCGGGCAGGCTGCTGTGTTCCAGATGGTCTTCGAAGGTGTTCCACCAGACCACGTCCACCGTCGGCAAGTCGATGGCGCCGCTGCGACTTGGTACCAGCGCTTCGCGTTCTTCGCGGCTGCCGACAATACCGCGGTCGGTGCTCTGGTTACTCAGCACCGGTTGATCGGGGTAGCGGCGCAGGCCGTTGACGTCGGTGGCGGGCAGCGCTGGCAGTTGCGAGCTGGCGAGGCCTTCGACTTTCAACGTCAGGCTGCGTGTCAGGGAATCACCGACCTGGGTGTGCTCCGGCTCCGGGTTCCAGCTTTCGCTCAGGCTCAGGCTGCGCGCGGGCAGCCAAGGCGCGTCGACGGGATAGGTCAGCGGTTTGGGTTTGACCGTCAGGGGGATTTCGGACGAACTGACGCGCATCAGTTTGCCCGGCTTGGGGCCCTGCGCATTCGCGTCCTGAGACGGCTGCGTGTCGACCAGCGTCGCGCTGAACGTTTGCGGCGCAATGGTCAGCAAACCGCTGTGCTGCGGGTAGATCGCATAGCGCATCTCGATCACGCCGTGGCGCACACCGTTGAGGTCTTTTTCGTAGGTGCGCGTGTCGCCGAGTTGTTCGATGCGCGCATCGGCGATTTGCAGCGGCGTCAGGCTGCTGTCGTCGTAAAGCGACACCGAATGGTAGATACGCAGGGTCAGAATTGCCTGTGCCTGCACATACACGCTGGACTGATCGAGGCTGGCCTCGATGAACACCGGATCAAGGCTGTTCTTATTCTCGCGGGTGTCGCTTTCGACCACTTGTACGGTGATCGGCTGGCTCTGCGCGTCGCCCAATTGCAGCGGCGGGATCACCACGCTGCCGTTCTCTTTGGGCAGCAGGGTGATGATCCAGCGCGTGGTCGCGGGGTTGTCACCATTGAGGGTGTTGAGCTGGTTGACCTGCCGCGTGCCGCGCACTTCGAACAACGCTTCCAGCGCAGTCAGGTCGGGTTTGCCGAACTGGGTGACGTCGTTGGTTTCGAGGGTGAGTTCGACCGTCTCGCCGGAGTTCAGGCGACTGCGATCCACACTGGCGGTCAGCTCGGCCGCCTGGGCGGTGGCCGTGCAGAGCAGCAGGGGCAGCAAGAGAGCGGTGAAGCGGGTCATCGAGTGTTTTCCTGATCCTGATGTTGTTGCTGTTCGTACCAGAATTTGCGTCGCAGCAATTCGCCCGGATCATCCGGGATCTTGCCCAGCCATTGTTCCAGCGCCTGGCGTTGCTCGCCTTCGAGGTTGTCTTCACTCTGGCGCAGCGTCGGCACGGTGTCCGTCTGTTCTTCCTCGTCGCTGCCCGGCACTTCGTTGGGGCCTGGCTGCGGCGGCGTGGTCGGTGGCGGTTCGCTGGCCGATTCGCTCGGTTGCGCTTCGCTGTGGGTTTCACTTTTTACCGCCGGTGGTGGTGCGGTTGCAGGCGGTGGTTCGTCGCCGGGCAGGCTCTGTTCGGTCGATTTGTTGTCCGGTTCGGCGGGCGGCGGCGTGTTTTTCTGTTTGAGCAGGTTTTCCACCAACGCCTTGTTGGTCTGCGCCGGGCGCAAATCCGGTTGCAGTTCCAGTGCCTGTTCATAGGCGTCGATTGCCGCTTCCAGCTCACCGCTTTTCGCTAAAGCGTTGCCACGATTGTAGTGGGCGCGGGCATCGCTGCCTTCGGCGAAACGCTGAGCGGCGCCACTGTAGTCGCCGGCCTCGTACAACGCCACCCCTTGCCATTGGTGATCGTCAAAATGCTGCGCGGCTTCGGCCGGACGCTTCTGTTTGAGCAAGTGCAGGCCCTGTTGATCGGGGCGCAGCCACAAGTCCTCAAAATCAAAAGCGTAGCTCGGCTGTGGCAAGCACAGCAGCAACGGCAGGCAGAACAACCAGCCACGACGCCCGGCACACGCGGCGAGCAACAACAGCGGCAACAGCAGCCAGTAACCCTGATCTGCCCAGGTATCGAGGCGCACGGTCTGGCCATCATCGCGCAGACTGCGCGGGCCGTTGAGCAGGCCGAGCGCGCCAAGATCCGCTTCGTCGAGGCGCGCAGGGTGGTATTCGCCACCGACGCTGTTGAGGAAAGCGCTCAGGCCCGGACTGTCGAGTTGCGGCACGCGAATCGCGCCTTGTTCGTCCTTGAGGAAACTGCCGTCCTCTTGAGCGATTGGCGCACCTTCGGCGGTGCCGACGCCGAGCATCAATAACTGCGCCGATTGTCCGCTGAGTGCGCGGCGAATGCCTTGGCGTTCTTCTTCATCGAGCGATGAGCCGATCAGCAAAATCCGCCCCTGACCGAGTGCACCCTGTTTCAGCAGCGCCAGCGCTTTACTCACGGCGAGATCGGCACGGTGGCCGCTTTCCGGCATCAGCGAAGGCTTGAGCGCATCGAGCAAATTGCGACTGGTCGCCAGGTCATCCGACAGCGGCACCAGCGTGTGCGCGCTACCGGCGTAGACGACGATCGCGGTCTGCGCATCGCTGCGCGCCTGCAACAGGTCGAAGAGCTTGCGCCGCGCCTGTTCCAGTCGCGTTGGCGGCGAGTCGGTGGCGAGCATTTCCGGGGTCAGTTCCAGCACCACCACCAACGGATCGGCGGGTTTCTGGCTGGTCTGTTCGACGCGTTCCCAGCTCGGCCCGAGCAGCGCCAGGACCGTCAGCAACCACGCCACGCCGAGGGCGACCCACGGCAGTTTGCTGTCGCGACCATTGCCGCCGCTGAGCAGGGTGGCATGAAACGCTGGCGGCAAGATCATCTGCCAGCGCCCGGCACGTTTCTGTCGGTGCCAGAGTTGCCAGATCAGCCAGCCGAGCAGTGGCAGCAACAGCAGCCACCACGGACGAAACCAGTGCGGCCAGAGCGCGATCATCGGCGCCTCCGCAGACGCAGGCGCTTGAGGCGCTCGCGCCAGTCAGGCAGCGGACTTTGCAGATACAGCTCCTTGCTGAACAGGCGTTGCAGCGGGTTGTCCGGCCACAATTCCCGGGCGACCAGCAACAGGCTCAGCCATAACGCCAGCGCCAGAGGCCAGTGATACAAGGCTTGCGCCGGGCGGGCCTGGGTCGGTTGCTGGGTGACCGGCTCGAGTTGATCGAGGGTGTCCTTGATCGCTTGCAGTTCCTTGCCGTCGTGGGCGCGGAAATACTGGCCGCCGGTGACTTCGGCGATGGCTTTGAGCGCCGGTTCGTCGAGGTCCAGGCTCGGATTGACGCCGAGCAGGCCGGTTGAACCGCTGTCCTCCGGATTGGCGCCGATGCCGATCGGGTAAATCTTCACGCCTTCGCTAGCGGCCAGTTTTGCCGCCGTCAGCGGATCGATTTCGCCGCCGTTGTTCGCGCCGTCAGTGACCAGAATCAGCACGCGACTTTGCGCCGGGCGCATGCGCAGGCGTTTCAGCGCCAGACCGATGGCATCGCCGATGGCGGTGTTTTTGCCGGCAATGCCGATGCGCGCTTCGTCGAGCCAGACGCGCACGGTGTGGCGATCAAAGGTCAGCGGCGCTTGCAGATAAGCCTGACTGCCGAACAGGATCAGGCCGACACGGTCGCCATCGCGGCTTTCAAGGAAATCACCGAGCAGATGCTGCACCAGCGTCAGGCGACTGACCTCTTCGTCCTGCCACTGCATATCGGGGAAATCCATCGAGCCGGACACATCCACCGCCACCAGCAGATCACGCCCACTGGCAGCAATCGGCAGTGGTTCGCCGAGCCATTGCGGGCGCGCGGCGGCGGTCAGCAGCAACAGCCACAACAGCATGAACGGTGCTTGTTGGCGCCATGCGGGGAGATTGGCGCGAGCGCGACGGCGGGCAAGGCCTTCGAGGTCGGACAAGAAACTGACTTTCAGTGCCGGTTCGCCGCTGTCGGCCACTGGCAATACGAGGCGCATCAGCCACGGCAGCGGCACCAGCACGAAGATCCACGGCCAGGCGAACTCAAACATGTTTGCGAATCCACGTGTCGACAGCCTGGGTCAGGCCGGCGATGGCTTTGTCGTCGAGTTTGCATTCTGGTTTGTACGCGCCTTCGACCAGCACCATCCAGCGCGTCAGGCCCGCCGCCGGGCAGCGGTTGTCGAGGAACGCCAGCCATTTGCGCCCGTTGAGGGTATGGCTCTGGCTGTAGGGATAGTGGTTGCGGCACAGGCGTTTGAGCAGGCCGTTGAGTTGCTGCAGCCACGCGCCAGCCGGAGCGCCGTCGTAGGGTTTGGGCATTTGCGCCAGTTCGGCGAGGGCGGCGATGCGCACGGGGTCGAGCGGCTGTTCGGCGCGCACGATCGGGCGCTTTTTCATCGGAAAGAAACGGCGCAGACGCCACGCGGCATAACCGAGCAGCGGCAGCAACAGAAGCAGCAGCCACCAACCCGGCGCCGGCGGCCAGAAGGCGATCGGTGGCGGCGAGATCAGTGGTTGCAGTTGTTCGAGGCCGCTCATCGACCTTTCCCCGGTCGCTGCGGATTGAGGAATTCGCGCATCTGCTCGACCATTTCGCTTTGCGTGCTTAGCGGCATCAGCAGCACCCGCAGCTTTTGCGCGAGCAGTTCCCAGCGAGCGATGCGCGCTTCGGCCTGGGCGCGATAGGTCTGGCGCAGGTCGAAGTTGAGGGTGTCGAGTTCAAGCTGTGCGCCACGTTCGGCGAACCGTAGAAGGCCGGCGGCGGGCAGGGCGTGATCAAGGGGATCGGACAGCGGCAACATCAGCAGATCGCAATGGCGCGACAGGAGGCTCAGTTGCTGTTCGGCGCTGTCGGACAGCGCGCGCTCATCGCAGATGACGATCACCAGACTGCCCGGGCGCAGCACTTCACGGGCGCGGCGCAAGGCCACGCCGAACGCATCGCGATCCGGTTCACGCTCGCTGTGCAGCGACTGATTGACCTTGACCAGACGATTGAGCAATTGCAGCAGGCTCTGTTTGCTGCGCCGTGGCTTGATTTCGTAGTGCTCGTTGTCGCCGAACACCAGCCCGCCAACGCGATCGTTGTGGCCGAGCGCGGCCCAGCCGATCAACGCCGCAACTTGCGCCGCGAGCACCGATTTGAACATCAGCCCGGAACCGAAAAACAGCCGCGTGCTTTGCTCGACCATGATGAAAATCGGCCGTTCGCGTTCTTCATGGAACAGCTTGGTGTGCGGCTCTTGCGTGCGCGCCGTCACGCGCCAGTCGATGGTGCGCACGTCGTCGCCGGCCTGATAGACCCGCACTTGATCGAAGTCGACGCCGCGGCCACGGAATTTCGAGTGATGCAGGCCGATCAGCGGGCTGCGCTGACTCGGCGTGGAAAACAGCTGCACTTCACGTACGCGGTGACGCATCTCGATCAGCTCGGCGAGGCTGACGCGGATGCCCGGTTCGGACGGCAGGGAAGCGTTCATGGGGGTCAAGCGACGGCTACGACGTCGAGAATCCGCTGCACCACCCGATCCTGATCGATGCCGGCGGCTTCGGCTTCAAACGACAAAATGATGCGGTGACGCAACACATCGAACAGCACCGCCTGAATGTCTTCCGGGCTGACGAAGTCGCGACCGGCCAGCCAGGCATGAGCGCGGGCGCAGCGGTCGAGGGCAATCGAACCGCGCGGGCTGGCGCCGTAAGCGATCCACTCGGCCATTTCCGGGTCGAACTTGGCCGGGTTGCGCGTGGCCATGACCAGTTGCACGAGGTATTCCTCCACGGCGTCGGCCATGTACAGACCGAGGATTTCCTTGCGCGCGGCGAAGATTGCCTGCTGGCTGACGCGGCGCTCGGGTTTTGTTTCGCCGTTCAACGCTTCGCCACGGGCCTGCTGGAGGATGCGGCGCTCGACGGCGGCGTCCGGGAAACCGATTTTTACGTGCATCAGGAAACGATCGAGCTGGGCCTCCGGCAGCGGATACGTGCCTTCCTGCTCGATCGGGTTCTGCGTGGCCATCACCAGAAACAGCGGCGACAGCTCGTAAGTGCTGCGGCCGACACTGACCTGACGCTCGGCCATGGCTTCGAGCAGCGCCGATTGCACCTTGGCCGGGGCGCGGTTGATTTCGTCCGCCAGCACCAGGTTGTGGAAGATCGGCCCTTGCTGGAACACGAAACTGCCGGTTTCCGGGCGATAGATCTCGGTGCCGGTGATGTCGGCCGGCAGCAGGTCAGGGGTGAACTGAATGCGATGGAACTGGGCTTCGATGCCCTCGGCGAGTTCTTTGATCGCTTTGGTTTTGGCCAGACCCGGAGCGCCCTCGACCAGCATGTGACCGTCGGCGAGCAGGGCGATGAGCAAACGCTCGATGAGTTTTTCCTGGCCGAGAATCTGCGTTGAAAGAAAGGTTCGCAGCGCCAGCAGCGCTTCACGATGTTCCATCGGTGACTGTTCCTGGAAAGGGGTGGCCACGCGCGTTCGGATAACGCCGGGGCTGGGGGCGTTACTTTAATCCATCGCGGGGGGTGGCGACTAACGGCATTTTGCGCAAAGTGCGGGAAATGACTGGGGGAATTGTTGGGTTTTTGTAGTGCCGGGGGAGGGGCTGTGTTCTTCAGGGTCCCTTCGCGAGCAAGCTCGCTCCCACATTGACGGTGTACACGCAGTTCAAATGTGGGAGCGAGCTTGCTCGCGAAGAGGCCTATTCAGAAACCATCAAACTTCGTTAATGAAGGTGCCAGTCCCGTCGAGGATATTCGTCAAGGTCTCGACAACCTCATCCATATCCACCATATCCGGGTTAAAGCTGATCTCCAGTACATCATCCCCATTCAACGCATCAGCATCCGCCGCCGCAATCTCGATCTTCAGCAGCGTCGAGGTCAAAGTAATTTTTACGCCGTCGAGCGTCGAAGGCTCGCCATCCAGGGTGATCTCCAGCTCATCCTCATCCGGATAGCGGCTCATCAGGAACATGTCGCCCTTGTCGCTGTGGCAGCAGAGCATGGCCATGTTGTCTTCTTCGTCATCGCACGGGTTGACGATCAGTAGGGCGGTGGTCATTTGCATCGGGGTATTCCTAGTCGGCGCGGACAAAATGTAATTTTGCCACCCTAAAAAAGTTTTTGCTGCTATTGCTTCACGCTTTTTCTCTAGAGTTCCACCACCTTTTTAGAATGCGACATGGGATGTAATACAAGCAGCGTTGCACCATAAATGGTACAACGAGAAATGGAAATAAAGACATGGCCACGTTGTGGGCGGAAAAGAAAAAGACATTAAGTCCGAACAAATTTCCGTATTTGCCTTTGGTTGTTCCGAGGTCTGTTGATGTCAAATAAAAACACCAGATAAAAAGTGCTGAGAGAGCTACGCCTGCGAAAAGCAAGGTCAGATATCGTCTAAGTGTCATTTGATCGAACTGCGTTGAGTCGAACTTTTCCGTGAAGGCATAAAAAGTTGAGACAGCAGCGAGCAGGGGGGCAAAAAGCGCAATATAATTTGCAGTCGCTTTTGAGCTGAAAGGAAATAAGGATGACCAGAAACCAATCAGTCCGAATAGCTGATTGTCCAGAAAGTGATCAATCGCCATATCCAAGTTGGACTGAGGGTGGGCGGGAAGGATCAGGTTAATTAGAAAAATGGGCGTCGCGAACAGTCCGAATGCAATCAAAGGTAAAGGTTGATCTGGTTTTTTACTCGTCATGAACTGCACTCTTTGGAATCGAGGTTTATGCCGCTTTGGTAATCGGGGTCTGGCTAGGCGTGCTCGACCCCGACAGTGACTTTAGCGCTGATCTTTCAGTGCAGTTTCTAGGTGGTCAGAGATGAAAGCGTTTATTTTTTCTACATTATTGGCATTTAAAAGAGATGCGATTGTGGCAATCGCTACGCCAACGGCAACGATACCTATTGCGCTAGCGGCGAAACCCGGGCTGAACACTGCGAGCAATGTCGCCACCGCCGCGCCAGCACCCACGCCGAGCGCGATACTCTCAAGCTCCAGAATCAAGGGCTTCCAGTTACCGTCCCGGAAGCCAATGACCGTCTTTTCGATCACCGAATGGGCCTGAACGATTTTTCCGGTCACGCCAAACCCCTTGGCGAGCTTATTGACACTGTCCATATAGGTCGCTTTATCCAGCGCATTGAGCGCGTCCACAACCGCACGCGTATCCTGCGGACTGAGCCGCGCATTGGGATTGGTCCGCACTGTCTCGAAAGTCTGCATCGCCTCCGCATAGCTTCTGATCTTCTTCCCCGAAATATCCTTTTGAAGATCCATGACCACCTGGTGCAGATTGGCGCCATATTTCTCGAAGATGTATTTGTTCGCGTCGGCGACGAAAGCCACCGCGCGTTTGTAGTCATCAATGCGTTTGGCTTCTGCTTCGGCCGCAATTCGCTTTTTTTCGTCGTCCTGTCGTTGAGCTTCCGCCAGAGCGGCCAAATGAGCTTGTTCTGCCGCGTGTCTCTGAGCTTCTTCAGCACGTCGCGCCGCTTCGGCAGCCTGTTGTTGCGCAAGCGCCTCGGCCTGTCGACGGGCTATCTCGGCATACAGTTGTGCTTGTCTTGATTGAAGGCTGGAAATTTGCGCATTCAACAGCATCGCATCATAAGTCGCTTGCAATTTTGCATGCTGCCGAGAGGTCTGCACGTCTCTCAGCTTTTGCTGCAGTGCCGTGTTTTTCTGAAAGAGTAACTCGTTGACTGTATTGGTCGCTCTCTCCAACCATGTTTTCGGTGTTACGTCAGCCAATGGTGGCTGTCGGCTGTCTGCCAGATTGAGCTCTATTTGCAAGTTGTGCTCAAGGTTTTGTTGTTGCGCGAGATAGTCGCTTTCGATGGCCAGTGTAAATCCATGCATTGGATTACCAAGCGGATAATTCTTTAGAATGTCACCGCGAATGGAGCCTGGGTTCAGATTGATTATTTCCCATGTGCCGTCGCCATAAAATACAGTTGTCGGAAGTTCCAGTTGTCTCATGTGTTGACTCCTTTTCCTGATACAGAACCTGTTCCGTGGTTCGGTCTCATATTAATAGCGCTGCTGGCAGAAATATTCTGTAGGGTCCGGTCTTTTAGTTTTGTGAGACAATTCTTGTCGGGTTGTAAGTTTTTATAAAAGCTTTTTGGTGGTCGTTATTTTTGGTGTTTTTTTGATTTAAAAAGAGCTGCGGTAGAAATATCCTGCGATATTTTCTTATTGTTGGAGATGAAATTGCTGACGCGAAGGTAGGATTTTTTACGTGGCGGGACTGATCCGCGTCAACCGCTCGCGCTGAACCCGATGCCACGCTCAAGGTCGATAGAACGGCCTTGGGCGTTTTCGTTTCTGGATATGTAGAGGGAAAAGGTCTGCACTTGGGACGGATGTCCCGTAAATACGGGCATGTAGCCCGGCGTTTTCCGCCACGACTGCTAGTGTTTACCGGTGCCAAACCCTTGGTTTACGTGCCAATGACCGAATATGTCGCAGCACCGCAAGCAGACACATTGTCGCACCCTTTAAGCTGCGCAACGGATGAGCACCCGTAAAGGCATTGTCGGCACCGCTGGCAGTCGCTTTTGCAGATGCCCATTCAATGGAAGGTGAATGTGACCTGAGTGTCCCGTCCAGCTTCACCCACCTGTCCCCCTGTTTCCTCTGCCCGAGAATCAGGAACAGGGCGACACAAGCCCCGAAAGGGGTGTTGCACGCGACGCTTTCCATCAATAACAAGCTTAAGCGGAGTACCACAGATGGCGTTCTTCACCGCAGCCAGCAAAGCCGACTTCCAGCACCAACTGCAAGCGGCACTGGCGCAGCACATCAGTGAACAGGCACTGCCACAAGTGGCGCTGTTCGCTGAACAATTCTTCGGCATCATTTCCCTGGACGAGCTGACTCAACGTCGCCTCTCCGACCTCGCTGGCTGTACTCTTTCCGCGTGGCGCTTGCTTGAGCGCTTCGATCACGCGCAACCGCAAGTGCGCGTCTACAACCCCGATTACGAGCGTCATGGCTGGCAGTCGACCCACACCGCGGTCGAAGTCCTGCACCATGACCTGCCATTTCTGGTCGACTCGGTTCGTACCGAGCTGAACCGTCGCGGCTACAGCATCCACACCCTGCAAACCACCGTGCTCAGCGTGCGTCGTGGCAGCAAGGGCGAGTTGCTGGAAATCCTGCCGAAGGGCAGCACCGGCGAAGGCGTTCTGCATGAATCGCTGATGTATCTGGAAATCGACCGCTGCGCCAACGCGGCCGAACTGAATGTGCTGAGCAAAGAGCTGGAACAGGTTCTCGGTGAAGTCCGCGTCGCGGTCGCCGATTTCGAACCGATGAAAGCCAAGGTGCAGGACATCCTCACCCAGCTCGATAACAGCGCGTTCGCCGTTGATGCCGACGAAAAGAACGAAATCAAAAGCTTCCTGGAATGGCTGGTTGGCAACCACTTCACCTTCCTCGGCTACGAAGAATTCGTGGTCACCGATCAGGCCGATGGCGGCCACATCGAGTACGACCAGAACTCCTTCCTTGGCCTGACCAAACTGCTGCGCACCGGCCTGACCTACGAAGACCTGCGCATCGAAGACTACGCCGTTGCCTACCTGCGCGAACCGACCCTGCTGTCATTCGCCAAGGCTGCGCACCCGAGCCGTGTCCACCGTCCGGCGTACCCGGACTACGTGTCGATCCGTGAAATCGACGCTGACGGCAAAGTCATCAAGGAACACCGTTTCATGGGCCTGTACACCTCGTCGGTGTATGGCGAGAGCGTGCGGGTCATCCCGTTCATCCGCCGCAAGGTCGAAGAAATCGAAACGCGCTCCGGCTTCCAGTCCAAGGCTCACCTGGGCAAGGAACTGGCGCAGGTTCTCGAAGTGCTGCCGCGTGATGACCTGTTCCAGACCCCGGTCGACGAACTGTTCACCACCGTGATGTCGATCGTGCAGATCCAGGAACGCAACAAGATCCGCGTGTTCCTGCGCAAAGACCCGTACGGGCGTTTCTGCTACTGCCTGGCCTACGTGCCGCGCGACATCTACTCCACCGAAGTTCGTCAGAAGATCCAGCAAGTGCTGATGGAGCGCCTGAAGGCTTCCGATTGCGAATTCTGGACGTTCTTCTCCGAATCCGTGCTGGCGCGCGTGCAGTTGATCCTGCGTGTCGACCCGAAAAACCGTCTCGACATCGACCCGGTGCTGCTGGAAAAAGAAGTCGTGCAAGCCTGCCGCAGCTGGCAGGACGATTACGCCGCACTGACCGTCGAAAGCTTCGGGGAAGCCCACGGCACCAACGTGCTGGCCGACTTCCCGAAAGGCTTCCCGGCTGGCTACCGCGAGCGTTTTGCTGCGCATTCGGCCGTGGTCGACATGCAGCACCTGCTGAGCCTCAACGAAAAAAATCCGTTGGTGATGAGCTTCTACCAGCCGCTCGGTCAGGTCTCCGGCCAGCGCGAGCTGCATTGCAAGCTGTATCACGCCGACACGCCGCTGGCGCTGTCCGACGTGTTGCCGATTCTGGAAAACCTCGGCCTGCGCGTACTGGGTGAATTCCCGTACCGTCTGCGTCACACCAATGGCCGCGAGTTCTGGATTCACGACTTCGCGTTCACTGCCGCTGAAGGCCTCGACCTCGACATTCAGCAACTCAACGACACCCTGCAGGACGCGTTCGTCCACATCGTTCGCGGCGACGCCGAAAACGATGCGTTCAACCGTCTGGTACTGACCGCCGGCCTGCCATGGCGCGACGTGGCGCTGCTGCGTGCTTACGCGCGTTACCTGAAGCAGATTCGTCTGGGCTTCGACCTCGGTTATATCGCCAGCACCCTGAACAACCACACCGACATCGCTCGCGAGCTGACCCGGTTGTTCAAGACCCGCTTCTATCTGGCGCGCAAACTCAGCGACGACGATCTGGAAGACAAGCAACTGCGTCTGGAACAAGCGATTCTGACCGCACTGGACGACGTCCAGGTGCTCAACGAAGACCGCATCCTGCGTCGTTACCTCGACCTGATCAAAGCCACCCTGCGGACCAACTTCTATCAGACTGACGCCAACGGCCAGAACAAGTCGTACTTCAGCTTCAAGTTCAACCCGCACGCGATCCCTGAACTGCCGAAGCCAGTGCCGAAGTTCGAAATTTTCGTTTACTCGCCACGCGTTGAAGGCGTGCACCTGCGCTTCGGTAACGTCGCCCGTGGTGGTCTGCGCTGGTCCGACCGTGAAGAAGACTTCCGTACTGAAGTCCTCGGCCTGGTAAAAGCCCAGCAAGTGAAGAACTCGGTCATCGTGCCAGTGGGCGCGAAGGGCGGCTTCCTGCCGCGTCGCCTGCCATTGGGCGGCAGCCGTGACGAGATCGCAGCCGAGGGCATCGCCTGCTATCGCATCTTCATTTCCGGTCTGTTGGACATCACCGACAACCTGAAAGACGGCGCGCTGGTACCGCCATTGAACGTGGTTCGCCACGACGATGACGACCCGTACCTGGTGGTCGCAGCGGACAAGGGCACTGCAACCTTCTCCGACATCGCCAACGGCATCGCCATCGATTACGGCTTCTGGCTGGGTGACGCGTTTGCGTCCGGTGGTTCGGCCGGTTACGACCACAAGAAAATGGGCATTACCGCCAAAGGCGCGTGGGTCGGCGTACAACGCCACTTCCGCGAGCGCGGCATCAATGTTCAGGAAGACAGCATCACCGTAGTGGGCGTCGGCGACATGGCCGGTGACGTGTTCGGTAACGGCCTGTTGATGTCGGACAAGCTGCAACTGGTCGCGGCCTTCAACCACATGCACATCTTCATCGACCCGAACCCGAATCCGGCGACCAGCTTCGTCGAGCGTCAGCGCATGTTCGACCTGCCGCGTTCGGCCTGGACCGACTACGACACCAGCATCATGTCCGAAGGTGGCGGTATCTTCTCGCGCAGCGCGAAGAGCATCGCGATCTCCCCGCAAATGCAGGAACGCTTCGACATCAAGGCTGACAAGCTGACCCCGACCGAACTGCTGAACGCCTTGCTCAAGGCGCCGGTGGATCTGCTGTGGAACGGCGGTATCGGTACTTACGTCAAGGCCAGCACCGAAAGCCACGCCGATGTCGGCGACAAGGCCAACGACGCGCTGCGCGTGAACGGTAACGAACTGCGCTGCAAAGTCGTTGGCGAGGGCGGTAACCTCGGCATGACCCAACTGGGTCGTGTGGAGTTCGGTCTGAATGGCGGCGGTTCCAACACCGACTTCATCGACAACGCCGGTGGCGTGGACTGCTCCGACCACGAAGTGAACATCAAGATCCTGCTGAACGAAGTGGTTCAGGCCGGTGACATGACCGACAAGCAACGCAACCAGTTGCTGGCGAGCATGACCGACGAAGTCGGTAATCTGGTGCTGGGCAACAACTACAAGCAGACTCAGGCCCTGTCCCTGGCGGCGCGCCGTGCCTATGCGCGCATCGCTGAGTACAAGCGTCTGATGGGCGATCTGGAAGGCCGTGGCAAGCTGGACCGTGCCATCGAGTTCCTGCCGACCGAAGAGCAACTGGCCGAGCGTATTGCTGAAGGCCACGGTCTGACCCGTCCTGAGCTGTCCGTGCTGATCTCCTACAGCAAGATCGACCTCAAAGAGCAGCTGTTGGGCTCGCTGGTTCCGGACGACGATTACCTGACCCGCGACATGGAAACGGCGTTCCCGCCGACCCTGGTCAGCAAGTTCTCCGAAGCCATGCGTCGTCACCGTCTGAAGCGCGAAATCGTCAGCACCCAGATCGCCAACGACCTGGTCAACCACATGGGCATCACCTTCGTTCAACGACTCAAAGAGTCGACCGGCATGAGCCCGGCGAACGTCGCTGGCGCTTACGTGATCGTGCGCGACATTTTCCACCTCCCGCACTGGTTCCGTCAGATCGAAGCGCTGGACTACCAAGTCAGCGCTGACGTTCAGTTGGAACTGATGGACGAACTGATGCGTCTGGGCCGTCGCGCTACGCGCTGGTTCCTGCGTGCCCGTCGCAACGAGCAGAACGCTGCCCGTGACGTCGCGCACTTCGGTCCGCACCTGAAAGAGCTGGGTCTTAAGCTCGACGAACTGCTGAGCGGCGAAATCCGTGAAAACTGGCAGGCGCGTTATCAGGCTTACGTCGAAGCCGGTGTACCGGAATTGCTGGCGCGTATGGTCGCGGGCACCTCGCACCTGTACACGCTGCTGCCGATCATCGAAGCCTCCGACGTGACTGGCCAGAACCCTGCTGAAGTGGCCAAGGCCTACTTCGCTGTGGGCAGTGCGCTGGACATCACCTGGTACCTGCAACAGATCAGCGCGCTGCCGGTTGAAAACAACTGGCAAGCCCTGGCTCGTGAAGCGTTCCGTGACGATGTCGACTGGCAGCAACGTGCGATCACCATCTCCGTCCTGCAACAGGGCGACGGCACGCTGGATGTGGAAGCACGCCTGGCGCTGTGGATGGAACAGCACGAAAGCATGATCTCGCGCTGGCGCGCCATGTTGGTGGAAATCCGTGCGGCGAGCGGTACGGACTACGCCATGTATGCCGTGGCCAACCGGGAACTGCTGGATCTGGCGTTGAGTGGGCAGGCGGTAGTGCCTGCTGTTGCTGCGAATGCCGAGCTTGAACTGGCGTAAGTAGTGCTTGAATGAGAAAGCCCCGGCGTCGAGAGATGCTGGGGCTTTTTTATGTCTGAGGGGTTTGTAGTGTTAGGTCTGGCCCCTTCGCGAGCAGGCTCGCTCCCACATTTGGAATGCGTTCCCCTGTGGGAGCGAGCTTGCTCGCGAAGAGGCCCTTACTGTCAATACAACTTCTGACCTTGTTTACTATCAAGCATCGACACTTTATCCGCAGGCCGCGCGACTAAATTGTTGAGCGACTGGTCAAACTTCTGCAGCGCCCGAACTTGCACATCCTGCTGCTGATTAATGTCGGCAACTATCTCTTCCGACCGTTTGAAGTCCGCCCATACTGGCGTCAACTCTCTCGCCTCGGAACCTTTCGCCGTACCGATATAGTTCAACTGCGCATCATAAAAGTCGGCACTGACATCGGCCTTGATATCGGAACTGCGCGAAGTGATCAACTGACTGTGGGTGTCGACGATTGCTACCACATCCGGCCTGGCCGCACGCAGGCTTTGCATATTCGGATACACCGTCACCGAGCCGAACTGGCGTTGCAAGGATGCGTTGACCCATTCCACCGCCATGTCTGGTTTCGAGCTGGCGACGTAGGCGTCATGGATCGGTTGCACCAGCAGGCTCTGGCCAAAACCGGTGCCAGCGTTGGCCTGATAGTCGCGCAGGTATTCGCGGTTGGTCTGGGTGCTTGGGCTGTAGATCACGCCCAAGGACACGCCGGGACCGCTTTTCACTTGCGCGGCGCTGCTGCGGCCGGTGGGATGGGGGAGCAGGGTATCCAGTGAGGAAACGGCTTGCGGCGCGGTGGGTACCGAACAGGCGGACAGAGCCAAAACCGATATCGCCAGTACACTGGTGAACGCAAGTTTCATGGTGTTTCTCCCGTGAAACAACATCAGTCGGAAAGTTTGAAATGCCGTCGGCGACGACAGTTAATTCAGACTAAACCCGCCAAGCTGACAATTTGCTGTAATAAAACCAGAGCAATAGTTTGATTGGCTTTAACCCGTAGCGGCTAATTGCGCAGGGAAATAAAAAGGCGCTAATCGTCGATTTGCGCCCGTTTATTTATGGCTGATTAAACAGCCATCAGTTTTTCAGCGGGATCAACACCTGTTCATCCGGGGACAGCACCAAGAACACCAGCAACTTGGCAGGTTTGCTTTTGCTGGCATTTTTTGACACCAGATGTTCGGAGCCGGCGGGCTCGTACCAGAACTGGCCTTTCTTGTAGGTGATCGCCTGTTCACCTTTGACCTGGGAAATCACTTCACCTTCGAGCACGTAAGCCATGGCGGTGCCGTCGTGTTTGTGGGCAATGGAAGACTGGCCGGGTTTGTAGTCGACCTCGATCATCATGGCTTTTTTGCTCGGGGCGTTTTTCAGCATCTGGTCTTGCAGGACCGTGACTTTTTCCGAGGGATCGTGAGCGAAAGCGGCCGAGGTGCAAAGGCTCAGGGCGAGGGCGGCGGCGAAGAAGGGCAGGGCTTTCATGGCAGGCTACCTGTGAGGGTTGGGAGTGCAATCACAGTAGTCCGCAGGGTGGCGCATTCAAACGGCCAATATTCGGAAAGATCAGGTGACCAATCGGCGGCGCGTCAGAAAGGTTATCGGTGTGGCGGAATACGTCTTCGCGAGCAAGCTCGCTCCCACAGGGGACAGTGTTTCGGCCAATAAAAAACCCGCCTGAAAAGGCGGGTTTTTTATTGGCTAAGCGAAGATCACTCTTCGATGTTGCCCATGGCGGTGGTGTTGAAGCCACCGTCGACGTACATGATTTCACCGCTGATGCCCGACGCCAGGTCGGAGCACAGGAAGGCGCCGGCGTTGCCGACTTCGTCGATGGTGACGTTGCGACGCAGCGGGGTTTGCGCTTCGTTGGCGGCCAGCATCTTGCGGAAGTTCTTGATGCCGGAGGCTGCCAGGGTACGGATCGGGCCAGCCGATACGCAGTTGACGCGGGTGCCGTCCGGGCCCAGAGAGCCGGCCAGGTAACGCACGCCAGCTTCCAGCGAAGCCTTGGCCATGCCCATGACGTTGTAGTTCGGCATGGTGCGCTCGGCGCCCAGGTACGACAGGGTCAGCAGGCTGCCGTTGCGACCTTTCATCATTTCGCGGCCGGCTTTGGCCAGGGCCACGAAGCTGTAGGCGCTGATGTCGTGAGCGATGCGGAAACCGTCACGGGTGGTGGCTTCGGTGAAGTCGCCGTCCAGTTGGTCGCCCGGGGCGAAACCAACGGAGTGAACGATGCAGTCCAGGCCGTCCCACTTCTTGCTCAGTGCTTCGAAGACCTTGGCGATTTCTTCATCGCTGGCCACGTCGCACGGGAAGCACAGCTCAGGGCTCGAACCCCAGCCTTGGGCGAATTCTTCAACACGACCTTTCAGTTTGTCGTTCTGATAAGTGAAGGCAAGCTCAGCGCCCTCGCGATGCATGGCGGCAGCAATGCCGGATGCGATGGACAGCTTGCTGGCGACACCGACGATCAGTACGCGCTTACCGGCGAGAAAACCCATGTGTTGCTCCTCTTTCAGGTTATTGCGCAGTGGCTGGTGCCAAAAAAGCGGCTTCCAGCAACTGCTGTGTATACGGATGTTGGGGGGCGGCAAAAATACTTTGCGCGTCTCCCTGTTCGACCACTTGGCCATGCTTGACCACCATCAACTGGTGGCTCAGCGCTTTGACGACAGCCAGGTCATGGCTGATGAACAAATACGTCAGGTTGTACTTGGCTTGCAGTGAACGCAACAGCTCCACCACTTGCCGCTGCACCGTCCGGTCGAGCGCCGAAGTCGGCTCGTCCAGCAGGATCAGCGCCGGTTTCAGCACCAAGGCCCGGGCAATGGCGATTCGTTGCCGTTGCCCACCGGAAAATTCGTGGGGGTAGCGGTGCCGGGTTTCCGGATCCAGACCTACCTCCTTCAATGCCGCAATAATCGCCGCTTCTTGCTCCTCGGCGCTGCCCATCTTGTGAATCCGCAGGCCTTCGCCAACGATATCGCTGACGCACATGCGCGGGCTCAGGCTGCCAAACGGGTCCTGAAACACGACCTGCATCTCCCGCCGCAACGGGCGAACCTCGTTCTGCGTCAGGCAGTCTAGCTGCTTGCCCTCAAAGCGGATCGCGCCTTTGCTACCGATCAGCCGCAAAATCGCCAGACCCAGCGTGGATTTGCCGGAACCGCTTTCCCCCACAATCCCCAGGGTCTGACCCTGGGGCAGGCTGAAATTGATGCCGTCCACTGCCTTGACGTGATCCACCGTACGCTTGAGCAGGCCTTTCTTGATCGGGAACCAGACTTTCAGGTCCTCGACTTCAAGCAGCGGCGCGCCGATTTTATTGCTCGCCGGGCCTCCGCTGGGCTCCGCGCCGAGCAATTCGCGAGTGTACGGATGCTGCGGCGAACGGAACAGCTCTGCGCACGATGCCTGTTCGACGATGCAACCGCGCTGCATGACACATACGCGATGCGCAATTCTTCGCACGAGGTTCAAATCGTGACTGATCAGTAACAGCGACATGCCCAATCGGGCCTGCAATTGCTTGAGCAAATCGAGGATTTTCAGCTGAACGGTCACGTCCAGCGCCGTGGTCGGTTCGTCGGCAATCAGCAGTTCCGGTTCATTGGCCAAAGCCATGGCGATCATCACCCGCTGACGCTGGCCGCCGGACAATTCGTGGGGCAGGGCCTTGAGGCGCTTGTGCGGCTCGGGAATGCCGACCATCTCCAGCAGCTCCAGCGTGCGCTTGGTCGCGACTTTACCGGTCAGGCCTTTGTGGATGCCGAGCACTTCGTTGATCTGCTTCTCGATCGAGTGCAGCGGGTTCAGCGAAGTCATCGGCTCCTGAAAGATCATCGCGATGCGGTTGCCGCGAATATGCCGGATGGTCTTTTCGCTGAGGCCCAGCAGGTTTTGCCCGGCATAGTTGATGCTGCCGGCGGGATGACGGGCCATCGGGTAGGGCAGCAGGCGCAGGATCGAGTGCGCGGTCACCGATTTGCCCGAGCCGGATTCGCCCACCAGCGCCAGGGTTTCACCGCGCTTGATGTCGAAACTCACGCCTTCGACGACCCGGTGCACGCGCTCGCCGAAACCGAATTCGACGGCGAGGTCACGCACTTCGATCAGATTGTCCTGATTCATTTCACTTCCTCGGGTCGAAGGCATCGCGAGCGGACTCGCCGATAAACACCAGCAAACTCAACATCAGCGCCAGCACGGCAAAGGCACTCATGCCCAGCCACGGCGCTTGCAGGTTGGATTTGCCCTGCGCGACCAGTTCACCCAGCGACGGACTGCCGGCCGGCAAGCCGAAACCAAGGAAGTCCAGCGCGGTGAGGGTGCCGATGGCGCCGGTGAGGATGAACGGCATAAACGTCATGGTCGAGACCATCGCGTTGGGCAGGATATGGCGGAACATGATCGCGCCGTTCTGCATGCCCAGCGCCCGCGCCGCACGCACGTATTCAAGGTTACGTCCACGGAGGAACTCGGCGCGCACCACGTCGACCAGGCTCATCCACGAGAACAGCAGCATGATCCCCAGCAACCACCAGAAATTGGGCTGGACGAAACTGGCGAGAATGATCAGCAGATACAGCACCGGCAGCCCCGACCAAATCTCCAGAAAACGCTGCCCGGCCAGATCGACCCAGCCGCCATAGAAGCCCTGCAACGCACCGGCAATCACGCCGATGATCGAACTCAACACAGTCAAGGTCAGCGCAAACAGCACGGAAATGCGGAAGCCGTAAATCACCCGCGCCAGTACGTCGCGGCCCTGATCGTCGGTACCGAGCAGGTTGTCCGCCGAGGGCGGGGCCGGGGCCGGGACTTTCAGGTCGTAGTTGATGCTCTGGTAGCTGTAGGGAATCGGCGCCCACAGCACCCACGCGTCCTTGGCCTTGAGCAATTCGCGGATGTACGGGCTCTTGTAGTTGGCTTCCAGCGGGAATTCGCCGCCGAAGGTGGTTTCCGGGTAGCGTTTGATCGCCGGGAAGTACCAGTTGTTGTCGTAATGCACCACCAATGGCTTGTCGTTGGCGATCAGCTCGGCGCCGAGGCTCAGGCCGAACAGGATCAGAAACAGCCACAGCGACCACCAGCCACGCTTGTTGGCCTTGAACAGTTCGAAGCGGCGGCGGTTGAGAGGGGACAGGTTCATCTCAATGCTCCCGGCTTTCGAAGTCGATGCGCGGATCGACCAGGGTGTAGGTGAGGTCGCCGATCAGTTTCACCACCAGCCCGAGCAGGGTGAAGATGAACAGGGTACCGAACACCACCGGGTAGTCGCGGTTGATCGCCGCTTCGAAACTCATCAGCCCGAGGCCGTCGAGGGAGAAAATCACTTCCACCAGCAGAGAGCCTGTGAAGAAAATGCCGATGAACGCCGACGGGAACCCGGCAATTACCAGCAGCATGGCGTTGCGGAACACGTGGCCGTAGAGCACGCGATGACGGGTCAGGCCTTTGGCCTTGGCGGTGACCACGTATTGTTTGTTGATCTCGTCGAGGAAGCTGTTTTTCGTCAGTAGGGTCATGGTCGCAAAGTTGCCGATCACCAGTGCCGTCACCGGCAGCGCCAAGTGCCAGAAGTAATCGAGGATCTTGCCGCCCATGCTCAGTTCATCGAAGTTGTTCGAGGTCAGGCCCCTTAGCGGGAACCAGTCGAGATAACTGCCGCCGGCAAACACCACGATCAGCAGGATCGCGAAGAGGAACGCCGGGATCGCATAACCGACGATGATCGCCGAACTGGTCCAAACGTCGAAGTGGCTGCCGTGCCGCGTGGCCTTGGCGATCCCCAGCGGGATCGACACCAGGTACATGATCAGCGTGCTCCACAGCCCCAGCGAGATCGACACTGGCATCTTTTCCTTGATCAGGTCGATGACCTTGGCGTCGCGGAAAAAGCTGTCGCCGAAATCCAGCGTCGCGTAGTTCTTGACCATGATCCACAGGCGTTCCGGGGCCGATTTGTCGAACCCGTACATGTGCTCGATTTCCTTGATCAGCGCCGGATCCAGACCCTGCGCGCCGCGATAGGACGAACCGGCCACGGACACCTCGGCACCGCCGCCGGCAATCCGGCTGGTGGCGCCTTCGAAGCCTTCGAGCTTGGCGATCATCTGTTCCACCGGGCCACCGGGCGCGGCCTGAATGATCACGAAGTTGATCAGCAAGATGCCGAACAGCGTCGGGATGATCAGCAGCAGTCGCCGAAAAATATACGCCAGCATCTGATTACTCCGTGCCCACAGGGTCGGCTTGCAGTTTGGTTTCGACTTCTATCGCCGGTTTTGCGTTCGGCTTGACCCACCAGGTGTTAATCCCGATGTCGTACTTGGGCGAGACTTTCGGGTGACCGATGTGGTTCCAGTACGCCACGCGCCAGGTCTTGATGTGCCAGTTGGGCACGACGTAATAACCCCATTGCAGCACTCGATCGAGTGCACGGGCGTGGGCCACCAGGCTTTTGCGCGAGTCGGCGTTGATCAGGTTCTCGACCAGTTGATCGACGATCGGATCCTTCAAGCCCATGGTGTTGCGGCTGCTCGGTTTATCGGCGGCGGCACTCATCCAGTATTCGCGCTGTTCGTTGCCCGGCGAGTTGGACTGCGGGAAGCTGCCGACCATCAAGTCGAAATCACGCGAACGCACGCGGTTGATGTACTGCGAAACGTCGACGCGGCGGATTACCAGATCGATGCCGAGGTCGCTGAGGTTGCGCTTGAACGGCAGCAGTACGCGTTCGAATTCGGTCTGCGCGAGCAGGAACTCGATCACCACGGGTTTGCCGGTGGCGTCGACCATTTTGTCGTCGACGATCTTCCAGCCGGCTTCCTGCAGCAGTTGATAGGCCTCGCGCTGCTGGGCGCGGATCATGCCGCTGGCATCGGTCTTCGGGTTTTCGAAGGCTTCGCTGAACACTTGCGCCGGCAGTTTGCTGCGGAACGGGTCGAGGATCGCCAGTTGATCGGCATCGGGCAGGCCGGTGGCGGCCATTTCCGAGTTCTCGAAATAGCTGCGAGTGCGGAAGTAGGCACCGTTGAACAGCTGTTTATTGGTCCACTCGAAATCGAACAGCAGACCCAGCGCCTGACGCACTCGCGCGTCCTGGAACAGCGGGCGGCGCAGATTGAAGACGAAACCCTGCATGCCGGTCGGGTTGCTGTTGGCGATCTGTTCCTTGATCAGGCGACCTTCGGTGACCGCCGGAATGTTGTAGGCGTTGGCCCAGTTCTTCGCGGTCATTTCAAGCCAGTAATCGAACTGCCCGGCCTTCAGCGCTTCGAGGGCGACGGTGTTGTCGCGGTAGTAATCGGTGGTCATCGTGTCGAAATTGTAGAAGCCACGGTTGACCGGCAGGTCCTTGCCCCAGTAATCCTTGACCCGCTCGTAACGCACCGAACGGCCAGCCTTCACTTCGGCGACCTTGTACGGGCCGCTACCGAGCGGGATTTCCAGGTTGCCCTTGTTGAAATCGCGATCGGCCCACCAGTGTTTCGGCAGCACCGGTAACTGGCCGAGGATCAGTGGCAATTCGCGGTTGTTGCTGTGTTTGAACTTGAACAGCACTTTCAGCGGGTCTTCGGCGATCACTTCGGATACGTCGCTGTAGTAGCCGCGAAACATCGGCGAGCCTTCCTTGGTCAGCGTATTGAAGCTGAATACCACGTCGTCGGCGCGCACCGGGTGGCCGTCATGGAAACGTGCTTCGGGGCGCAGGTAGAAACGCACCCAGCTGTTGTCCGGGGCTTTTTCGATTTTGCCGGCGATCAGGCCGTATTCGGTGAACGGCTCGTCGAGGCTGTGTTTGGTCAGGGTGTCGTAGATCTGCCCGACGTCATCGGCTGGCACACCTTTGCTGATAAACGGGTTGAGGCTGTCGAAGCCGCCGAATCCGGCCTGACGAAAAACGCCGCCCTTGGGCGCATCGGGGTTCACGTAATCGAATTGTTTGAAATCAGCCGGGTATTTCGGCGGCTCGTTGTACAGGGTCACGGCGTGTTGCGGGGCGGCAAAGGCCAGCCCGGCGAACAGCAAGCCGCTGGCCTGGACGAGCAGGGCGCGGATGGGTTTCATCGATCTTTCTCCGAAGACTTCAGCCACCATGCGCTCAGGCCCAGGGTGTAGGGCGGCGTGGTGACGAAGGCCAACCGGTTGCGGTAGGCCAGACGGTGATAATTGAGGTACCAGTTGGGAATGCTGTAATGCTGCCAGAGCAGCACGCGGTCGAGCGCCTTGCCAGCGGCGACCTGTTCGTCGCGAGTGCGCGCGGCGAGCAATTGTTCGAGCAGGTGATCGACCACCGGGTTGGCGATGCCCGCGTAATTCTTGCTGCCCTTGACGTTCACCTGACTGGAGTGGAAGTACTGCCACTGCTCAAGGCCCGGACTTAAGGTCTGGTTGAGCGTCATCGAGATCATGTCGAAATCAAATTGATCGAGGCGCTGTTTGTACTGCGCCCGATCCACGGTGCGCAGGCGCGCGTCGATGCCGATGCTGTTGAGATTCTCGATGTAGGGCTGGTACAGGCGCTCCAGGTTCGGATTGACCAGCAACAGCTCGAATCGCAGCGGTTGGCCGTCAGCGTTTTGCAGGCGCTGACCGTTGAGCTTCCAGCCGGCTTCGGCGAGCAACGCCAATGCCTTGCGCATGGTTTCCCGGGGAATGCCGCGCCCGTCGGTTTTTGGCAGGGTGAACGGCTCGGTGAACAGCTTGGCCGGCAGTTGTTCCTTGTACGGCTTGAGCATCAGCCATTCACCCCCGACCGGCAGGCCGGAGGTTGTGAATTCACTGTTGGGGTAGTAACTGGTGGTGCGTTTGTAGGCATCGCTGAACAGTGCGCGGTTGGTCCACTCGAAATCGAACATCAGGCCCAGCGCTTCACGGGTCTTAACGTCCGAGAACGTCGCACGGCGGGTGTTCATGAACAGGCCCTGACTCTGGGTCGGGATCTGATGCGGGATCTGCGCCTTGATCACGTCGCCTCGGCGTACGGCGGGGAAGTTGTAGCCGTTGGCCCAGTTCTTCGCCTGATGCTCGATGTAGATGTCGAACTCGCCAGCCTTGAACGCTTCGAAGGCGACATCGCTGTCGCGGTAGAACTCGACTTCCATGCGATCGAAGTTGTACTTGCCGCGATTGACCGGCAAGTCCTTGCCCCAGTAATCCTTGACCCGTTCGAAGATCAACTGTCGACCCGGCGTCACCGAAGTGATGCGATAGGGGCCACTGCCCAGTGGCGGTTCGAAGGTGGTGGCCTTGAAGTCGCGGTCTTTCCAGTAATGTTGCGGCAGCACCGGTAACTCACCGAGGCGCAGGATCAGCAGCGGATTGCCCGAGCGCTTGAGCACGAAGCGGATGCGCTGTTTGTTGAGAATGTCGACCCGCAGTACTTCCTGCAACGCAGTGCGGTACAGCGGATGGCCGTCCTTGAGCAGCGTTCGATAGGAGAACGCTACGTCATAAGCGGTGATCGGCGTGCCGTCGTGAAAACGCGCCTCAGGACGCAGGTTGAAGACGACCCAGCTGCGATCTTCGCTGTACTCCACCGATTGCGCGATCAAGCCGTAGCTCGACGCCGGCTCGTCGCCGGACGGCGAATATTGACCGGTACCGACCATCAGCGGCTCGTTCAGCTCATTGATGCCGTACTGGAGGAAATTCGCTGTGGTGACCGGGCTGGTGCCCTTGAACGTGTACGGGTTGACCGTATCGAAGGTGCCGAACGCCATCACCCGCAACGTACCGCCCTTGGGCGCTTGCGGGTTGACCCAGTCGAAGTGGGTAAATCTGGCCGGGTACTTGAGCGTGCCGAACTGCGCATAACCGTGACTTTGGGTAATCGTCGCGCTTGCGGTTGAGCTCAAGGCCAGGCTGATCAGGAGCAGGAGGAGGGGACGCTTCAAGTCAGATCCGATCCAGGCGGCTTGGGCTTAGTGGGCCGTACAGTAACAGCTTGTCTGGACAGGAAAAAGATGCGGGTTAATGCGCGGTTAATCGTTTGCGCGAAGAGCCCCTCACCCTAACCCTCTCCCGGGGGGAGAGGGGACTGACCGAGTTGTTTCTTCGAGCTGCACCGACGTGCAATACCGAGTCGAACTCACGTTTTGAAAAGCCCTCGATCGGCTCCCTTTCCCCCTCGCCCCCGTGGGGAGAGGGCTGGGGTGAGGGGGATGGATCTAAAGCACACCACAAAAACATCACCAAAAAAAAGCCCCCGAAATCTCAGGGGCTCATCTGTCAGTGCGGCTGATAAACCGTGAGCATCTGCCCCGGCTTCAGTGCTTTACCCGCACCCGGATTCCAGCGCTTGAGATGCTGCATCTCAACGTTGAAGCGCTTGGCCACCACGTACAGCGTGTCGCCGCGCTTGACCTTGTACTGAGTCTGCTGCGCGCTGTCGTCTTTGCCTTTGCTCTTGCTGTTGGCCGCAACCACCGTGTTGACCCGGCCGGACTTGCGAGCCGGTGCGCGTTTGGTGGTGTCCTGCATGACCAGGGTCTGGCCGACCTTGAGGTTCTTGCCGGTCAGCTTGTTCCAGCGTTGCAGATCCTTGACTTCGACCTTGTTGGCCTTGGCAATGGAACCGAGGTTATCGCCACGCTTCACGCGATAAGCACGCTTGAGTTTTGCCACTTCGGAAGGATCGGCACCCTCGAACACCGGCTTCAGCGAGCGCGGGCTGATCAGTTCGTCAGGCCGCATGGTCTGCAAACTGGCAGTGAGCAATTGCGCCTTCGACGTTGGCACCAGCAAATGCTGAGGACCGTCGATGGTGGTGCGCTGCTTGAAGGCCGGGTTGAGCTGGAACAGTTCGTCTTCGTCGATGTTGGCCACCGCAGCAACTTTCGACAGGTCCATGCGCTGGTTGATTTCGACGACCTGGAAGTACGGTTCGTTGGCGATCGGGTTGAGGTTCACGCCGTAGGCTTCCGGCGCCAGTACCACTTGCGACAATGCCAGCAGTTTCGGCACGTACGCCTGGGTTTCCGCCGGCAGCGGCAGGTTCCAGTAGTCGGTTGGCAGGCCAAGCTTTTCGTTACGTTCGATCGCGCGGCTGACGGTACCTTCACCGGCGTTATACGCCGCCAGGGCCAGCAACCAGTCGCCGTTGAACATGTCGTGCAGGCGGGTCAGGTAGTCCATGGCTGCCGTGGTCGAAGCGGTGATATCGCGACGGCCATCATAGAAGCGGGTCTGACGCAGGTTGAAGTAACGCCCGGTGGAAGGAATGAACTGCCACAGCCCTACAGCATCGGCCCGGGAATAGGCCATCGGGTTGTAGGCGCTTTCAATCACTGGCAGCAGGGCCAGTTCCAGCGGCATGTTGCGTTCTTCGAGGCGTTCGACGATGTAATGAATATAGAGACTGCCGCGTTCGCCGGCGTTCTCGAGGAAAGAGGGATTGCTGGCGAACCACAGGCGCTGCTGCTCGATGCGCGGGTTGACGCCGAGGCCTTCCTGCAGCTGAAAGCCCTGGCGCATGCGTTCCCAGATATCCTGGGGAACCTGTGGGCTGGGCTTTTCGGTCAGCCAGATCGGCTTCTGCTTGGCTCGCGCAGCAATGTTCGGCGTATGGGTCGCTTCAGTCTGCGGAGCATGGCTGGAACAGCCCGCCAGCGTGGCGGACACAGCCACCGCGATGGCTTGCGCCAGGCGGGTCAATGCGTCTGAATTGACGGACTTACGTATGGATGACGACATTGGCTGGAAGTAAGTTCCGGGCAAAAATGTCGGGCGATTCTAGAAAGCGCACCCCCCTAGGTCAACCATTCAGAATTTTTGTATCAAGTGCTGGGTCACTTAGAACGTATCTTTCCAGGCCCGCAGAGCCGCAAATACCTCGCTCGGCGCCCGGTTTTGAGCGCCTGCCCGTTCGTCCACTTTTTGTGTAACTAATGTTTCAGTGGTGCGCAAAAACGGGTTGGTGAGTTTTTCCAGGGCCAGGGTCGAAGGCAGGGTCATCACGCCGTTTTGCCGTTGCTGGGTGACTTTTTCCAGACGGGCGGCAATGTCCGGGTTGCCCCGCTCGACGGCGGCGGCAAACTTCAGATTGCTCAGAGTGTATTCATGGGTGCAGTAGATCAGCGTATCTTCCGGTAACGCGGCGAGGCGGCTGAGCGAGTGGTGCATTTGCTCCGGCGTGCCTTCGAACAAACGTCCGCAACCGGCAGCGAACAGCGTGTCGCCGCAGAACAGCAGACCGTGGTGGTAATAGGCAATGTGTCCCAGGGTGTGACCGGGCACCGCATAGACGTCGAAGTCCCAGCCGAGCACGCTGACTGTGTCGTTATCCTTGAGCGCCACATCGCGTCCCGGAATGTTTTCGCTGGCCGGCCCGTAGACCTTGGCGCCGGTCGCCGCTTTCAGGCGTTCGACGCCGCCGACGTGATCATGATGGTGGTGGGTGATCAGGATATCGCTCAACACCCAGCCCGGATGCGCTGCAAGCCACGCCTGAACCGGCGCGGCATCGCCCGGGTCGACCACAGCGCAGCGCTGGGTGCGGTGATCCTGTAACAACCAGATGTAGTTGTCGGTGAACGCGGGCAGGGCACTGATCTGTATCATTGTCGGAATTCGCCAAGCGGGAAACATTGGCGCATCTTAGTAGTTCCTGGCGCTTTGGAGAATGCGATGAGTGATAAAGCGTTCGCACAGGCTGATCCTGACTGGCTGGCCTTGATCGGTGCAGCCCGTGAATGGCTGTCCGGCCCGCTCGGGCAATTTCTGCTCGATGAAGAGCGGCGCATGCTCGAAGACGAGTTGGGTCGGTTCTTTGGCGGTTATCTGGTGCATTACGGGCCGTCGGCCGAAACTCCGCCGGCGGCGCCGCAAGTGCAGCGAAATGTGCGCCTTGGCGCGCCGTTGCCCGGCGTCGAGATCGTCTGCGAAGAACAGGCCTGGCCGCTGAGCGAGCATGCTGCCGACGTGGTAGTGATGCAGCACGGTCTGGATTTCTGCCTGTCGCCCCATGGTTTGCTGCGTGAAGCGGCGAGCAGTGTGCGCCCCGGCGGGCATTTGCTGATCATCGGCATCAACCCGTGGAGCACCTGGGGATTGCGCCATGTTTTCGCCCACGACGCCTTGCGCCAGGCACGCTGCATCTCGCCGTCGCGGGTTGCTGACTGGCTCAATCTGCTGGGCTTCGCGCTGGAGAAACGCCGCTTCGGGTGCTATCGTCCGCCGCTCGCGTCACCCAAGTGGCAGGCCCGTCTGGCCGGCTGGGAACGCAAGGCCGGTGACTGGCAGTTGTCGGGCGGCGGCTTCTATTTACTGGTCGCGCGCAAGATCGTGGTTGGGTTGCGGCCGCTGCGTCAGGAGCGTCGCGAGCCGATGGGCAAGCTGATTCCGCTGCCCATGGCCAAGGTCAATCGCCGGCGCATCGAACCGTAAACCTTCTTTATTTGTGGTCGGGCTTGTCCCGGCCTCGGTCATTGTCGGTCCGTGATCGGCAAGACAGGCATTTTTCTGGATAGATTGGCATGAGCGAAAGCGTTGAAAGCGTCGACACCGTAGAACTGTTCACTGACGGCGCCTGCAAGGGCAATCCCGGCCCGGGCGGCTGGGGCGCCTTGCTGGTGTGCAAGGGCGTCGAAAAGGAACTGTGGGGCGGCGAAGCCAATACCACCAACAACCGCATGGAACTGCTCGGCGCGATTCGTGGCCTCGAAGCCTTGAAGCGTCCGTGTGAAGTGCTGTTGGTGACCGACTCGCAGTACGTGATGAAGGGCATCAACGAGTGGATGGCCAACTGGAAGAAGCGCGGCTGGAAAACCGCCGCGAAAGAGCCGGTAAAGAACGCTGATCTGTGGAAAGAACTGGACGAGCAGGTCAACCGCCACAAGGTCACCTGGAAATGGGTGCGTGGGCATATTGGCCATCATGGTAACGAGCGGGCGGACCAGTTGGCTAATCGTGGGGTGGATGAGGTCCGCGGTTACAAGCAGAGCTGATTTTGTCGTTACACCGTGTCGCGGCCTTCGCGAGCAGGCTCGCTCCCACAGGGAAATGCATTCCAGATCTGATGCCCTAAGTTGGAATGCATTCCAATGTGGGAGCGAGCCTGCTCGCGAAGGGCGCGACACGGTCCACCTGAAACACCCCACCGAGCGTGCTAACATCCGCGTTTTTTGCAAGATCGACCCGTTGAGAGCTGAACACTGATGGCCACCAGATCCGTTGTACTCGATACCGAAACCACCGGCATGCCGGTGACCGATGGTCACCGGATCATTGAAATCGGCTGCGTCGAACTGATCGGCCGACGCCTGACCGGCCGGCATTTTCACGTTTACCTGCAACCGGATCGCGAGAGTGATGAAGGCGCCATCGGCGTTCACGGCATCACCAACGAATTCCTGGTCGGCAAGCCGCGTTTTGCCGAAGTCGCCGATGAGTTTTTCGAGTTCATCAAAGGCGCGCAGCTGATCATCCACAACGCGGCGTTCGACGTTGGCTTCATCAACAACGAATTCGCCTTGATGGGCCAGCAGGATCGCGCTGACATCACGCAGCACTGCTCGATCCTCGACACCCTGATGATGGCCCGGGAACGTCACCCGGGGCAGCGCAACAGCCTCGATGCCTTGTGCAAACGTTATGGCGTCGACAACTCCGGCCGTGAGCTGCACGGCGCCTTGCTCGACTCGGAGATTCTCGCCGACGTCTACCTGACCATGACCGGTGGCCAGACCAGTCTGTCGCTGGCGGGCAATGCGTCTGACGGCAATGGCACCGGCGATGGCGCGGACAACTCGGCAACCGAGATTCGGCGCTTGCCGGCGGATCGTCAGCCTGCGCGGATCATTCGTGCGACGGAAGATGAACTGGCGGCGCATCTGGCGCGGTTGGAAATTATTGCCAAGTCTGCCGGTGGCCCGGCGATGTGGACGCAAATCGCCGAGGCGGACGCTCAGGCTTGAAAATCAAAAGATCGCAGCCTTCGGCAGCTCCTACATTGGAATGCGATCCTCTGTAGGAGCTGCCGAAGGCTGCGATCTTTTGTTTTTGGCGGTATGAAGCCAAGTGGCCACCCTCGCCACATTCGCCGCAACCCTCTACCCTGAGTGCATTGGCAGACATTGAGCCGCCGCCTCAGGACACTGAGCCCCATGTACAAAGATTTGAAGTTTCCGGTGTTGATCGTCCATCGCGACATCAAGGCCGACACGGTCGCCGGTGACCGTATCCGTGGCATCGCCCGGGAGTTGGAGCAGGAAGGTTTCAATATCGTTTCGGCTATCGACTACACCGAAGGGCGGTTGGTGGCGTCGACCCACCACGGCCTCGCGTGCATGCTGATTGCCGCCGAGGACGCCAGCACCAATTCCCATCTGCTGCAGAACATGGCCGAACTGATTGGTCTCGCGCGGGTGCGCGCACCGGATTTGCCAATCTTTGCCTTGGGCGAGCAAGTTACCCTGGAAAATGCCCCGGCCGATGCCATGGCCGAGCTCAATCAACTGCGCGGCATTCTCTATCTGTTTGAAGACACCGTGCCGTTTCTGGCCCGGCAAGTGGCGCGGGCGGCGCGCAAGTATCTGGACGGCTTGCTGCCGCCGTTTTTCAAAGCGTTGGTGCAGCACACCGCCGATTCCAATTATTCCTGGCACACCCCTGGCCATGGTGGTGGCGTGGCGTATCACAAGAGTCCGGTGGGGCAGGCGTTTCACCAGTTTTTTGGCGAAAACACCTTGCGTTCGGACTTGTCGGTGTCCGTGCCGGAGCTTGGCTCGCTGCTCGATCACACCGGGCCGCTCGCCGAAGCCGAAGAGCGTGCGGCGCGCAATTTCGGCGCTGATCACACCTTTTTCGTGATAAATGGCACCTCGACCGCCAACAAGATTGTCTGGCATTCGATGGTTGGCCGCGATGATCTGGTGTTGGTCGATCGCAACTGCCACAAGTCGGTGTTGCACGCGATCATCATGACCGGCGCGATTCCGTTGTACCTGTGCCCGGAGCGTAATGAACTGGGAATTATCGGCCCGATCCCACTGAGCGAATTCAGCCGCGAATCGATTCAGGCGAAGATCGATGCCAGCCCGCTGACCAAGGACCGTGCGCCAAAAGTCAAACTCGCGGTGGTCACCAACTCGACCTACGACGGCCTCTGCTACAACGCCGAACTGATCAAGCAAAACCTCGGCAACAGTGTCGAAGTACTGCATTTCGACGAAGCCTGGTACGCCTACGCGGCGTTTCACGAATTCTTCGCCGGGCGCTATGGTATGGCCACCTCGCGCAGCGCAGACAGCCCGCTGGTGTTCACCACCCATTCCACGCACAAATTGCTTGCCGCGTTTAGTCAGGCGTCGATGATTCATGTGCAGGACGGCGGCGCGCGGCAACTGGATCGCGATCGTTTCAATGAAGCGTTCATGATGCATATCTCGACGTCGCCGCAGTACAGCATCATTGCCTCGCTGGACGTTGCCTCGGCGATGATGGAAGGCCCGGCCGGGCGTTCGCTGTTGCAGGAAACCTTCGATGAAGCGCTGAGCTTCCGCCGCGCGCTGGCCAATCTGCGCCAGCATATCGACGCTGATGACTGGTGGTTTTCGATCTGGCAGCCGCCGGGTGTCGAGGGCATTGACCGCGTACAGACGGAGGACTGGCTGCTGCAACCGCAGGCCGACTGGCACGGTTTTGGTGAAGTCAGTGACGATTACGTCCTGCTCGATCCGATCAAGGTCACGCTGGTAATGCCGGGGCTGAACGCCGGCGGTGCACTGAGCGAGAAGGGCATCCCGGCGGCGGTGGTCAGCAAGTTTCTGTGGGAGCGTGGCCTGGTTGTTGAAAAAACCGGTCTGTATTCATTTCTGGTGTTGTTCTCCATGGGCATCACCAAGGGCAAATGGAGCACGCTGCTCACCGAGTTGCTGGAATTCAAACGCAGTTACGATGCCAACGTGCGTCTGGAAACCTGCCTGCCGTGCGTGGCACAAGAAGACACCGCGCGTTATCGCGGCATGGGCCTGCGCGATTTGTGTGATCAACTGCACGCCTGCTATCGCAGCAACGCCACGGCCAAACACCTTAAACGCATGTACACCGTGCTACCGGAAATTGCTATGAAACCGGCTCATGCCTACGATCATCTGGTACGTGGTGAAGTCGAAGCGGTGCCCATCGATGAGCTCGAAGGACGCATTGCCGCAGTGATGCTGGTGCCGTATCCGCCGGGGATTCCGCTGATCATGCCCGGCGAACGCTTTACCGAATCGACGCGCTCGATCATTGATTACCTGAAATTTGCTCGCACGTTCGATAGCAGCTTCCCCGGTTTTGTCGTGGATGTGCATGGATTGCAGCACGAAGACGAAGGCAATGGACGGCAATACACCGTCGATTGCGTCAAGGAATGAGGACATTTCCCAGTATGCAACCGGTCATGAATCCGAAATACCCAGGGCTGTCGGTGCGTGTCGCCGATGAAGGCTTTGCGCCGTATATCTGGGGCAGCGACTTCAGTTTCGAAGTCGCCGCCTATGGCGCGGCCGTGATTGGCCAGCCGGTCGAGCAATGGCGGGTGACGCCGATCATCCCGTACCGCAAGTGTTACGGCATCGATCCGGAGGAGTTCAGCGCCTTTCACAACGCGCCGGACAGCGCGATTTTCATGGCCTATCTCGACGATGAGCCGGTTGGCCATCTGGTGATCAGCACCAACTGGAACGGCTTCGCGCATATCGACGAGCTGGCGGTGCACGCGCCGGCTCGTCGGCATGGTGTGGCCAAGGCGTTGCTCGATGTCGCGCAGTTCTGGAGCCGCAAGAAAAAGCTGCCGGGGATCATGCTCGAAACCCAGAACAACAACCTCGGCGCCTGTCGGTTGTATGAGCGCTGCGGCTACGTGATTGGTGGCGTGGACCAGTTGCGCTATCGCGGCATTGATCCGAACACCGCCGAAGTGGCGCTGTTCTGGTACCGATTGTTCGATAATCCACTGGAAAACCCGCTCAGTTCGACAGCATCGCCTCGGCTTGTTCCGTGACGATGGCGAGCAGGGTCTGAATCGCCGCTGACGGCGCGGCGTGCTTGAAGGTCAGGGCGTACAGGCTGATCGGCACCGCTGGCGACAGCGGGCAGACATCCAGCCCGGCAGAGCGTGCGCCCAATGCAGTGAACGGGTCGACGATGGCCAGGCCTTCGCCGGCCTCGACCATGCTGCGCATCATCTGATGGGTTTGCACGCGGGTCTGGATGCTTGGCGCCGGGCGCAAGGCCTGCAGCTTGTTTTCCAGCGCCGGGCTCAGCGGGTCCTGACCTTCTAGGCCGACCATCGCCTGGCCAGCGAGATCCTGCAAAGAAATGTATTTCTGCTTCGGTTGCAACCAACCGTGGGGCGCGAGCAATTGCAGCTTGCCCTGGGCCAGTGGCCGGCAATCAATGTCGGGGTGTTCGGGATCGTGCAGGCTCAAGCCCAGATCGCTCTCGCGCAGCAACAGGCTGCGGACGATGTCGCGGGTCGGCGCGCTGAGCAGGCTGCACGGCGCATCCGGCAGACGTCGGCGCAGGGCGGCGAGACTTTGCGGGAGTAACTGTTGCGCCAGCGGCGGGGTGCCGATGATGCGCAGTGGCGGGGCGAGGTATTGCTTGAGGCTGCTGGCCAACCGTTGCACGGGTTCCAGAGCTTCATAAACGTGGGCGATTTCCACCTGCAACGCCCGTGCTTCGGGCGTCGATTGCAGGCGTCCGCGCACGCTGGCGAACAGCATGAACCCCAACTGACTCTCGGCTTCGCGCAAACGCTCTTCGACCTCGCCCACCGGCAACTGCAGCCATTCGGCGGCGGTGCCCAGGTGACCGGTCTGCAAGAGCGCCTGAATCACTTCGATATGACGTAAACGCATGCGTGAAGTCCATGTTCAGCAGGTGGGGTCAGTGGCTGAATCCTACCCCAAGTCTGCGCATATGACTTCTGCTCATAACGGCCAGTTATGAAGCGATGGTTGGCTCGGGTTCGCGGATCAGGGTGATGCCGGACTGAACCAGTTCGAATGTCTGGTCATCGATCTTTTTAATGCGATCGCCAATGGCCAGTCGGTAAATCGGCTCCGAGCCAGTGAGACCGTCGTCCGACGGGGTGGATTCCTGGAACTCATGCACGGAATAAACGCGGCCTTCCGCATCTCTTGCATGGAACTGACCGACGAGTACTGCTGCCATCTGCTTAGAACCTCTGGAGATAAAACGCTTGATTTGCGGCTTGGTAGACCGCCATCAAGGCCTGTAAGTTTTCCTACAGGAAAAAAATAATCAGCGCGCGGGAATTTCCCATTGTGTGCTGGTGGAATCGTCACCGGATCATCTATAACTACTGGCTCCTCCCACGGACCATCGAGAGTCTTCCATGAGCAATGTCTACAACGTCGCTGTAGTGGTCGGTAGCCTGCGTAAAGCATCGATCAATCGCAAGGTCGCCCTGGCACTGGCGGAGCTGGCACCGGCGAACCTCAAACTTGAGATTGTCGAAATTGGCGATCTGCCACTTTACAACGAAGACATCGACGGTGATTCACCGCCGGCAGCCTACAGCACTTTCCGGGAAAAAGTGGGTTCATCCGACGCGGTGCTGTTTGTCACGCCCGAATACAACCGTTCGGTGCCGGCGCCGTTGAAAAACGCCATTGACGTCGGTTCGCGGCCTTATGGCAAAGCTGTCTGGAGTGGTAAGCCGGGCGCGGTGATCAGTGTATCGCCCGGCGCTATCGGTGGTTTCGGCGCGAACCAGCATCTGCGCCAGTCGTTCGTATTTCTCAATGTGCCGTGCATGCAGCAGCCAGAAGCGTACCTGGGCGGCGCGGGTTCGGCGTTTGATGAGGCGGGAAAATTGAGCGAATCGGTGAAACCTTTTCTGCAGAGTTTTATCAATGCGTACGGACAATTCGTAGAACAACACAAGAAGTAACCTGTACACGGAACAATGTAGGAGTGAGCCTGCTCGCGATAGCGGTGTGTCAGTCGACCAATTGGTAACTGACAGTCCGCTATCGCGAGCAGGCTCACTCCTACAGGTTTTGTGTTGGCTTCATAACCCCATTTCAATTTAAGGCTGTTGCGGATGCTCGCTGCGTCACTGATTTTCCTGCTGACCATTACCCTTGTGATCTGGCAGCCCAAAGGCCTCGGCGTCGGCTGGAGTGCGACGCTTGGCGCGGTGCTGGCGCTGATCTTCGGCGTTGTGCACCTGAGCGATATCCCGCTGGTGTGGCAGATCATCTGGAATGCCACCGGCACCTTCGTCGCGCTGATCATCATCAGTCTGTTGCTCGACGAAGCCGGGTTCTTCAACTGGGCCGCGCTGCATGTGGCGCGCTGGGGACGCGGCAGTGGGCGCAAGCTTTTTGCCTTCATGGTGCTGCTCGGCGCGCTGGTGTCGGCGTTGTTTGCCAATGACGGCGCGGCGCTGATCCTCACCCCGATCGTGATTTCGATGTTGCTCGCGCTACGGTTTTCCCCGGCGGCGACGCTGGCCTTCGTCATGGGCGCGGGGTTTATCGCGGACACCGCGAGCCTGCCGCTGGTGGTGTCGAACCTGGTCAACATCGTTTCGGCGGACTTCTTTCACATCGGCTTCAACCGCTATGCAGCGGTGATGGTGCCGGTCAACTTCGTCAGCGTCGCGGCGACGCTGGGCATGCTGCTGTGGTTTTTCCGCCGCGACATTCCATCGACGTATGACCCTGAGCAACTTGAGCATCCAGAAACCGCGATCCATGACAAAGCCACGTTTTATACCGGCTGGGCGGTGTTGGTGATTCTGCTGATCGGTTGTTTTGCGCTGGAGCCGCTGGGCATTCCGATCAGTGCGATATCCGCCGTGTGCGCCGCACTGCTGCTGGGCATCGCCGCTCGCGGTCACAAGATTTCCACGCGCAAGGTGATGAAAGAAGCGCCGTGGCAGATCGTGATTTTCTCGCTCGGCATGTATTTGGTGGTCTACGGCCTGCGCAATGCCGGGCTGACCGGGTATCTGGCCGGTTGGCTGGATGTCTTCGCCGGTCATGGCGTCTGGGGTGCGGCAATGGGCACCGGGGTGCTGACGGCGTTGCTGTCGTCGATCATGAACAACTTGCCGACGGTGTTGATTGGCTTGTTGTCGATCGATGCCAGTCAGGCCAGCGGAGTGGTCAAGGAGGCGATGATTTATGCCAACGTGATTGGCAGTGATCTGGGGCCGAAGATCACGCCGATTGGCAGTCTGGCCACGTTGTTGTGGCTGCATGTGCTGGAGCGCAAGGGGATTCACATTGGCTGGGGCTATTACTTCCGGGTCGGGATTGTGTTGACGGTGCCGGTGTTGTTGGTGACGTTGGCGGCTTTGGCTTTGCGGCTTTCCCTATAGACCGAGGTGACCCTATCGCGAGCAGGCTCACTCCTACAGGGGAACGCATTCCAATGTAGGAGTGAGCCTGCTCGCGATAGGGCCGGTACAAACGCCACAAAAACTTCAGGCCTGACCGGGTACATTCGGCCAAAGATCGGAGACCAGAAACAACCGCTCAGCCTCTTCCCATTCCCCCTGCGAATTCTCGATCAGGCGCACCATCAGCTGTGCCGGTGCCAGCGGCTCGAGGTCTTCCAGCCACATCCGTAAATGCTCCAATGTCCAGGTCTGATCCGCCGGGTAATGCGCCGGCGCCAGCCATGCATGGCGGGGCAGGGGTTGCCAGCGTCCGGCCGGACGTTGCGCAACAAATGCCGGCCAATCCTTTTGATGCAACCAGCTCCCGCGTAAATGCTGCGGATGCGCACCGTTCGGTGATTCAGCCTGCCCGGGCCACGGGTACAGCAAATAACCACCCAGCCACAGCTGCGCGCTGAACACCTCGATATCCAGCGCCGCCAGCACTTCGCGGCTTTCCGGACGCGCGGAGATCGGCAGTTGATGCTCGGCCAGATGCGCTAGTTTGCGATCCAGCCGATCATGACAACCCGGGCCTAGCCACTGCGCGGGATCACGACCGTCGCCATTTTGCGGGCCCAGATAAAGCTTGATCGCCAGTTCCAGGTGATGCACGCCGTCGCGGTCACGCAACAGCATGTCCAGCTCGCCGAGGGTGTGGCCCTCGCGGCGGATCGGCAGGTTGGCGGCGATCAGTTCAATGCCCGGCGCATGCTCCACGGCAAACTGCCACAGCCGTTCGTAATACAAGCCCAGACGCCGCGTGCGCGCCTGCGACAGCCAATGCAATAAGCCATAACTGTCGCGGTCGAGCTGGCGCAACCAGTGCTCCAGTCGCTGCGGGTCATGCACCCAATCGCTGCCCGCCAGCGGATGGCGCTGCGGCCACGGCGTGGTAGCAAGCATCGGCGGGGCGAGGATCACCCACGCCAGATCGCGCACTTCCGGATGGCGTAATTGGTGAGGCAACTGAAGCAAGTCGGGAAATAGGATCATCTTGCGAGCATAGCCGTAAACACGAGCACACCCTTGAGGCTGAAAGGATTTTGTCTAACCGGCGCTTTCGCCCATAATCGGGTTTTTCGCGTTTTCGATTGTCCGCAGAGGTCCCATGGAGCAATTTCGTAATATCGGCATCATCGGTCGCCTGGGCAGTTCCCAGGTGCTGGATACCGTCCGCCGACTGAAACGGTTTCTGCTCGATCGTCACCTGCATGTGATCCTCGAAGACACCATCGCCGAAGTCCTGCCGGGCCACGGCCTGCAGACCTCGTCGCGCAAGATGCTCGGCGAAGTCTGCGACATGGTCATCGTCGTCGGCGGTGACGGCAGCCTGCTCGGCGCCGCGCGGGCATTGGCCAAACACAATATTCCGGTGCTGGGGATCAACCGTGGCAGCCTCGGGTTTCTCACCGATATTCGCCCGGACGAGCTGGAAGTCGAAGTCGCCAAAGTGCTCGACGGCCACTATCTGGTGGAAAACCGCTTCCTGCTGCAAGCCGAAGTGCGCCGCCATGCTGAGGCCATCGGCCAGGGCGATGCGCTCAACGATGTGGTGCTGCACCCCGGCAAATCGACGCGGATGATCGAGTTCGAGTTGTACATCGACGGCCAGTTCGTCTGCAGCCAGAAGGCCGATGGCCTGATCGTCGCCACGCCGACCGGTTCCACCGCGTACGCGCTGTCCGCCGGCGGGCCGATCATGCATCCCAAACTCGATGCCATTGTGATCGTGCCGATGTACCCCCATATGTTGTCAAGCAGGCCAATTGTGGTCGATGGCAACAGTGAGCTGAAAATCGTCGTGTCGAAAAACATGCAGATTTACCCGCAAGTCTCCTGCGATGGGCAGAACCATTTCACCTGCGCGCCGGGCGACACCATCACCGTCAGCAAGAAAGCGCAGAAGCTGCGCCTGATTCACCCGCTTGATCACAACTACTACGAAGTCTGCCGCACCAAGCTCGGCTGGGGCAGCAAGCTGGGCGGTGGAGGCGACTGATGCTCGATCCCGCGCGCAGTTATGACCTGATTGGTGACGTGCACGGATGCGCCCTGACCCTCGAACACTTGCTCGACCGCCTCGGTTATCACAAGCAGGGCGGGGTCTGGCGGCATCCATCGCGCATGGCCGTGTTCGTCGGCGACATCATCGACCGAGGCCCGCGCATTCGCGAGGCGCTGCACATCGTCCACGACATGGTCGAGGCCGGCCAGGCCTTGTGCATCATGGGCAACCACGAATTCAACGCCCTCGGCTGGAGCACGCCGGCGCCGCCGGGCAGCGGCAAGCAGTTCGTCCGCGAACACACGCCGCGCCATGCGCGTCTGCTGCACGAAACCCTGACCCAGTTCGAAGACCATCCAGGCGACTGGCATGATTTCCAGCGCTGGTTCTATGAGCTGCCGCTGTTTGTCGACGCCGGACGTTTCCGCGTCGTGCATGCCTGTTGGGATGCCGGACTGATCGAACCGTTGCGCGCGCTGTTCCCCAACGGCTGCATCGATGAACACTTCCTGCAGGCCTCGGCGGTGCCGGACAGTTTCGCCTGCACCGTGTTCGACCGCCTGTTGCGCGGCACCGACATGCGTCTGCCGGATGGTCTGACCATGACCAGCGGCGATGGCCTGGTGCGTTCGTTCTTCCGCACCAAGTTCTGGGAAGACGATCCGAAGACCTACGGCGATATCGTCTTCCAGCCCGATGCGCTGCCCGATCCGGTGGCGCAGAAGCCGCTGACCTCCAGCGAAAAAAATAACCTGCTGCGCTACGGTGTCGACGAGCCGTTGCTGTTCGTCGGCCACTACTGGCGCAGCGGCAAACCGGCGCCGATCCGCCCGAACCTCGCGTGTCTGGATTACAGCGCGGTGCTCTACGGCAAACTGGTGGCCTATCGTCTGGATCAGGAAACACGTCTGGATCCGCATAAATTTGTCTGGGTCGATGTCGAGCGGCCGGAGGTGCTGCAATGAGTGCGGTAGCGGTATTGCGACTGCCGTTGGCAGTCGATCTGAGCGGTTTCGTCAAACTGCTGCAACGCATGCAAGTGCCGCATCGCGTCAGCGAAGAGGCGGGCGAACAAGTGCTGTGGGCACCGGCGGAAATCAGCGAAGACGTGCGCTCGCTGTACGAGCGCTTCCCGGCAGGTGATCCCGATCAGCAAATGGACATTCCCGTCGCGCCGACCTTCAAGCGGCCGAGCTTCACCGAGCAACTGAAATACGCCAAGGCCACCGGGTTCATCCTGTTGTTGTGCCTGATCGTTGGCGGGCTGACCTACCTCGGTGAGAACCTGCAAACGCTGCGCTGGCTGACCTTCCTCGATTTTCAGGTAGTTGGCGAGTACATCCATTTCACGCCGTTAGCCGACAGTCTGGCGGCGGGGCAGTGGTGGCGGCTGGTCACACCGATGCTGATCCACTTCGGCATCCTCCATCTGGCCATGAACGGCATGTGGTACTGGGAACTGGGGCGGCGCATCGAGTCGCGTCAGGGCAGCATCAACCTGATCGGGCTGACGCTGCTGTTCAGCCTCGTTTCCAACTACGCGCAGTTTGTCTGGAGCGGCGCGACCTTGTTCGGCGGGCTGTCCGGCGTACTTTACGGCTTGCTCGGGCACTGCTGGATCTTCCAGCTGCTGGCGCCGAACCCGGCCTATCGCCTGCCGCGTGGCGTGCTGGTGATGATGCTGGTGTGGTTGCTGGTGTGCATGTCGGGGCTGATCTCGGTAATCGGCTTCGGCGAAATCGCCAACGCCGCGCATGTCAGCGGGTTACTCATCGGATGCTTCACCGGTTTGTTGGGCGGTTTGTATAACCGCCGTAAACTGGCCGCCTAAAATTTTTCTGTAGATAAAGAGCACGGAGACCCTGATGTCCTCTTTTAACGACATGATCAACAACATCACCCCGGACATCTACGAGAGCCTGAAGCTGGCCGTGGAAATCGGCAAATGGTCCGACGGTGGCAAGCTCACCGCCGAGCAGCGCGAGCTGTCGTTGCAGGCGATGATCGCCTGGGAAATCCAGAACCTGCCTGAAGACCAGCGCACCGGTTACATGGGCCCGCAGGAATGTGCATCGAAGTCGATCGAAGTGCCGAACATCCTGTTCAAGTCGGATGCCATCCATTGATCGAGATTGGCCGCGGTGCAATCAGCAAAATGTCGGCGCGCCTGGACGGGCCGAATGTGCAATACGCGTTTCGTCTGGATGACGTCGAGGTGCCGGTCAACCCGTTGATCGGCACCACGGTGCGTCTGGAGTACCTGGGGGCGATTCACTGCACCCATTGTGGGCGTAAAACCAAGACCAGTTTCAGTCAGGGCTATTGCTACCCGTGCATGACCAAACTGGCGCAGTGCGACCTGTGCATCATGAGCCCGGAGCGCTGCCACTATGACGCCGGCACGTGCCGCGATCCTGCGTGGGGCGAGCAGTTCTGCATGACCGATCACGTGGTTTACCTGTCCAACTCGTCTGGCATCAAGGTTGGCATCACCCGTGCAACGCAACTGCCGACCCGCTGGATCGATCAGGGCGCGTGTCAGGCCTTGCCGATCATGCGCGTTTCGACGCGGCAGCAGTCGGGCTTCGTCGAAGATTTGTTCCGCAGCCAAGTGGCCGACAAGACCAACTGGCGCGCGTTGCTCAAGGGCGATGCGGTGGCGGTCAATCTGGCACAAGTGCGCGATCAACTGTTCGACAGTTGCGCTGAAGGTCTGCAAGGCCTGCAAGAGCGATTCGGCCTGCAGGCGATTCAGACCATTGCCGATGTCGAACCGCTGGAAATCCGCTATCCGGTCGAGCAATACCCGGCCAAAATCGTCAGCTTCAACCTGGACAAGAACCCGATTGCCGAAGGCACGTTGTTGGGGATCAAAGGCCAGTACCTGATCTTCGATACCGGCGTGATCAATATTCGCAAGTACACGGCTTATCAGCTCGCCGTGCATCAATAAGGACCCCAGCATGCGCACCGAACAACCGAAGATGATTTACCTGAAGGACTATCAGGCGCCCGAGTACCTGATTGACGAAACACACCTGACCTTCGAGTTGTTCGAGGATCACAGCCTGGTGCACGCGCAGTTGGTGATGCGCCGCAACCCGGCACGTGGCCCGGGCCTGCCGCCGCTGGTGCTCGATGGCCAGCAGTTGGAGTTGTTGTCGGTGACGCTGGCTGATAAAGAGCTTGGCGCTGCTGACTATGAATTGTCCGAGAATCATCTGACCCTGCAGCCGACCGCCGAAACGTTCACAGTCGACACCAGCGTCAGGATCCACCCGGAAACCAACACCGCGCTGGAAGGCCTGTACAAATCCGGCACGATGTTCTGCACCCAGTGCGAGGCCGAAGGTTTCCGCAAGATCACTTACTACCTTGACCGCCCGGACGTGATGAGCAAGTTCACCACCACCGTGGTCGCCGAACAGCACAGCTATCCAGTGCTGCTCTCCAACGGCAACCCGATCGCCTCGGGCCCGGGCGAAGACGGCCGGCACTGGGCGACGTGGGAAGACCCGTTCATGAAACCGGCGTACCTGTTTGCGCTGGTGGCCGGTGACTTGTGGTGCGTTGAAGACAGCTTCACCACCATGACCAACCGCGATGTTGCACTGCGCATTTACGTCGAGCCGGAAAACATCGACAAGTGCCAGCACGCGATGAACAGCCTGAAGAAGTCGATGCGCTGGGACGAAGAGGTTTACGGTCGCGAGTACGATCTGGACATCTTCATGATCGTCGCGGTCAACGACTTCAACATGGGCGCGATGGAGAACAAAGGCCTCAACATCTTCAACTCCAGCGCCGTACTGGCCCGCGCCGAAACCGCGACCGACGCCGCACACCAGCGCGTTGAAGCGATCGTTGCTCACGAATACTTCCACAACTGGTCGGGCAACCGCGTGACCTGCCGCGACTGGTTCCAGCTGTCGCTGAAGGAAGGTTTCACCGTGTTCCGTGATTCCGGCTTCTCCGCCGACATGAACTCGGCCACGGTCAAGCGCATTCAGGACGTCGCCTACCTGCGTACCCACCAGTTCGCCGAAGATGCCGGCCCGATGGCTCACGCTGTGCGCCCGGACAGCTTTATCGAAATCTCCAACTTCTACACCCTGACTGTTTATGAGAAGGGTTCGGAAGTGGTCGGCATGATCCATACCTTGCTCGGCGCTGAAGGTTTCCGTAAGGGCAGCGATCTGTACTTTGAACGTCATGACGGCCAAGCCGTGACGTGCGACGACTTCATCAAGGCGATGGAAGATGCCAACGGCGTCGACCTGACCCAGTTCAAGCGCTGGTACAGCCAGGCCGGCACACCGCGTCTGGCGGTGAGCGAGTCTTACGACGCTGCCGCGAAAACCTACAGCCTGACCTTCCGCCAGAGCTGCCCGGAAACCCCGGACAAAGTTGAAAAACTGCCGTTCGTGATTCCGGTCGAGTTGGGCCTGCTCGACAGCAAGGGCAACGAAATTGCCCTGCGTCTGAGCGGCGAAGCGTCGGCGCAAGGCACCACCCGCGTGATCTCGGTGACCGAAGCCGAGCAGACCTTCACTTTCGTTGACATCGCTGAACAGCCGCTGCCTTCGCTGCTGCGTGGTTTCTCGGCGCCGGTGAAACTGAGCTTCCCGTACAACCGCGATCAGTTGATGTTCCTGATGCAACACGACAGCGACGGCTTCAACCGCTGGGATGCCGGTCAGCAACTGTCAGTGCAAGTGCTGCAAGAGCTGATTGGCCAGCAGCAGAAGGGCGAAAGCCTGAAGCTCGATCCGCGTTTGGTTTCAGCGTTGCGCACGGTGCTGTCGGATGAGTCGCTGGATCAGGCGATGGTCGCGGAAATGCTCTCGCTGCCGGGTGAGGCGTACCTCACTGAAATCAGCGAAGTGGCTGATGTCGATGCCATTCACATCGCCCGTGAGTTCGCTCGTCAGCAACTGGCGGAAGGTTTGTTCGAAGCCCTTTGGCTGCGTTATCAAGCCAATCGTGATCTGTCGAAAAAGACCCCGTATGTGGCCGAGGCCGAGCACTTTGCTCGTCGCGCGCTGCAGAACATTGCGCTGTCGTACCTGATGCTCAGCGGCAAGCCGGAAGTACTGGCGGCGGCGCTGGAGCAATTCGAAAGCGCCGACAACATGACCGAGCGCTTGACGGCGCTGGCGGTGTTGGTCAACTCGCCGTTCGAAGAGCAGAAAGCACTGGCACTGGCCAGTTTCGCCGAGCACTTCAAGGACAATCCTCTGGTCATGGATCAGTGGTTCAGCGTGCAGGCCGGCAGTACTTTGCCAGGCGGTCTGGAGCGCGTGAAAGCGTTGATGCAGCACCCGGCGTTCAACATCAAGAACCCGAACAAGGTGCGTGCACTGGTCGGTGCATTTGCCGGACAGAACCTGATCAACTTCCACGCGGCGGACGGTTCCGGTTATCGCTTCCTCGCGGATCTGGTGATCGAGCTGAACGGCTTCAACCCCCAGATCGCATCGCGGCAGTTGGCGCCGCTGACCCGCTGGCGCAAATATGACGATGCGCGTCAGGCCTTGATGAAGGGCGAGCTGGAGCGGATTCGGGCGTCGGGGCAGCTGTCGAGTGATGTGTATGAGGTGGTGAGCAAGAGCCTGGCTTGATGGGCCCCTCACCCTAACCCTCTCCCAGTGGGAGAGGGGACTGACCGAGGTGAATGTTCGAGTTACGCCGACCTGAAAGTCCGGAGTCGAACTCAGGTTTTGAACAGCACGAAGATCGGCCCCCTTTCCCCCTCGCCCCCCTGGGGGAGAGGGCTGGGGTGAGGGGGTAAGATGTAAGCCTCACCACAAAGCCCAAGCCATATACATAAAAAACGCCGCATTAATAATGCGGCGTTTTTATTGACCGAAAGTTACTTCAGGTCGAAACGATCCAGATTTGTCACCTTCGTCCACGCCGCAACAAAGTCCTTAACGAACTGCTCCTTCGCATCCGAACTGGCATACACCTCAGCCAACGCCCGCAGTTGCGCATTGGAACCAAACACCAGATCCACCCGCGTCGCCGTCCACTTCACGCTGCCGGTTTTACGGTCGCGCCCCTCGAACTCATCCGCATCCCTTGAAGTCGGCTTCCACTCCACGCCCATGTCCAGCAGGTTGGTGAAGAAGTCGTTGGTCAGCGCTTCAGTTTGCGATGTGAACACACCATGACGGGTCTGCCCGACGTTGGTATTCAACACCCGCAAACCACCCAGCAACACAGTCATTTCCGGTGCGGTGAGCGTCAGCAGTTGAGCCTTGTCGATCAATAACGCTTCGGCCGACACGGTGTATTTGCCTTTGCTGTAGTTGCGGAAACCATCGGCAATCGGCTCAAGGAAGCCAAAGGAGTCGACGTCGGTTTGCTCCTGAGTGGCATCCGTGCGTCCGGGATTAAACGGCACGCTGATCGAGTGCCCGGCGTTTTTCGCCGCTTGCTCAATCCCGGCATTCCCTGCCAACACGATCAGGTCTGCCAGCGAGACTTTCTTGCCAGCGCCGCCATTGAACTCGCCCTGAATGCCCTCAAGGGTTTGCAGCACTTTGGCCAGTTGCTCAGGCTGATTGGCCTGCCAGAATTTTTGCGGTGCCAGACGCAGGCGACCACCGTTGGCGCCGCCGCGCTTGTCTGAGCCGCGGAACGTCGAGAGTGCCGCCCAGGCGGTGGAGACCAGTTGCGACACCGACAGGCCTGAGGCGAGTACTTTGCTTTTCAGCGCCGCCGCATCGCTGTCGTCGATCAGCGGATGAGTGACATCCGGAATCGGATCCTGCCACAGCAATTCTTCGCTCGGCAGTTCCGGGCCGAGGTAGCGCGACAGCGGGCCCATGTCGCGGTGGATCAGTTTGTACCAGGCGCGGGCGAAGGCGTCGGCCAATTGATCCGGGTTGGCGAGGAAGCGCCGCGAGATCTGCTCGTAGGCCGGATCGAAACGCAGCGCCAGGTCGGAGGTGAGCATGGTCGGCGAAAGTTTTTTGCTCGGATCATGGGCATGCGGAACGGTGCCAGCACCGGCGCCGTTTTTCGGAATCCACTGGTGCGCACCAGCCGGGCTTTTGCTCAACTCCCACTCGAAACCGAACAGGTTTTCCAGGTAGTTGTTGCTCCACTTTGTCGGTGTGGTGGTCCAGGTCACTTCGAGGCCGCTGGTGATGGTATCGCCACCCTTGCCGGTGCCGAACGCGTTGCGCCAGCCGAGGCCCTGTTCTTCGAGGCCGGCCGCTTCCGGTTCCGGCCCGACGTTATCGGCAGGGCCGGCACCGTGGGTTTTCCCGAAGGCGTGGCCGCCGGCGATCAACGCGACGGTTTCTTCATCGTTCATGGCCATGCGGCCAAAGGTTTCGCGGATATCGTGGGCCGACGCGACCGGGTCCGGATTGCCTTCCGGACCTTCGGGGTTTACGTAAATCAGGCCCATTTGCACCGCAGCGAGCGGGTTTTCCAGATTGCGTTCGCCCTGATCGGTGCGGCTTTCCTCTTTACCGTGTAAATCCGGCTCGGCGACCAGCGTGCCGTCTCCGGGCTCCTGCATGGCGGACTTGTCTTTGCCATAACGGCTGTCGCCACCCAGCCATTCGTGTTCCGAACCCCAGTAGACGTCTTCGTCCGGCTCCCACACATCGGGGCGGCCACCGGAGAAACCGAAGGTCTTGAAGCCCATGGATTCCAGCGCAACGTTACCGGTCAGAACGATCAGGTCGGCCCAGGAAATATTGCGGCCATATTTCTGTTTGATCGGCCACAGCAGGCGGCGGGCCTTGTCGAGGCTGACGTTGTCCGGCCAGCTGTTCAGCGGCGCAAAACGTTGCTGGCCGGAGCCGGCGCCACCACGGCCATCGGCGGTGCGATAGGTGCCGGCGCTGTGCCAGGCCATGCGGATGAAGAGGGGGCCGTAGTGGCCGAAGTCGGCCGGCCACCAGTCCTGGGAGTCGGTCATCAGCGCATTGAGATCTTGTTTCAGGGCTTGAAAGTCGAGGCTCTTGAAGGCTTTGGCGTAGTCGAAATCCTTGCCCAGTGGGTCGGACTTTGGCGAATGCTGACTGAGGATTTTCAGGTTGAGTTGATTCGGCCACCAGTCACGGTTCGTCGTACCACCACCGGCGGCGTGGTTGAACGGGCATTTCGATTCGTTTGCCATGTTCGGGTCCTTATCAGGTCTGCTACGGCCGGCTCGTGCCGACTTCGGACTAGTAAGGCTAGACCCGACTTGGGGAGTCAGCTAATAGGCCGACTATTGGACATTGATAGTCAGAACCTTTTACTGCGCGCTCGCCCGTATAGAACCTTGGTCAGGTGGATTGGGCGGTGTCGTCCTCCGGCACGTCGTCGAGAATATCCTCTTGCCCCGGCAATTCAGTAATCACACTGAAGTCCGTCACCTCAACCGCACCCAACCCATACCCCAGCAAATGGAAAGAAAACGCTTTGCGCTCTTGCGGGTTGTCGAAGCTGAAATTCATTTGCAGTGGCTGGTCGGCGGTTGCCACCATCTCCTGTGGCAAACCGATCTGTACGTCCTGTTCAAACTCCTTGGCCTTGAGCTGAATGTACGCAGCCTGCTGCGGGTCGACTGAACGTACGGTCAGGCGCACGCGGGTGTGCGAGCCTTTGGGCATTTCCAGGTACTGTGCGCCGATCAGATTGTCGGCCCAGTCATCCTTGATCTGCGCCTGCAGCGGGATGACGTTGGTGCTGCCGAACTGATAGCGATGATTGAGCGGCGTACGCAGCAGTGACAGGTCCAGCGCATTGGCGCGGGCGGCGATCTGCCGGGCCGGGTGGCCGCTGTAGTTGCCTTTGTATGTGGCACTTTCGGCGATGAAGCCGGCGCTTTCGTAATAGCGGCAACGGCGTGGCATGTCGCACTCGGAGAAGATCCCCTGACCGTTGTGATAACGCAGCTTGCCGTTGGTGAACGACATGATTTCGCGGCCGCTGTCGTAGTCGCGAAACAGCGAACGACCGCTCAGCGCGGAGGGCACCGGCAAGTCGAAGTAGTCGAGGATCGAGGTGCTCAGATCGACGTGGCCATACACGCCTTTATTCAGCCGCGGCAGCTGTTCTTGCTCCGGCGCCAAGGTCAGATTGAAGCCCCATGAAGAGGCCAGGCGCACGCCGTCGATGCCGTGGGATTCGTCGGAAGTGATCACCACCAGCGTGTCTTTCAGAACGCCCTGATGTTCGAGGCCGCTGAGGAACTGTTCCAGCGCATCGTCGAGATAACCGACGGCGGCTTGTTTCGGCGTTTCGTAGCGCTCCAGATATTCCTCAGGCGCGGAGTAGGGCTGATGGGTGCCGACGGTCAGCAACGTCAGCATCCACGGCTTTTTCTGCTTTTTCAGTTGGCCGACATAGTCCAGCGCGCCTTCGAAAAATGCCTTGTCATCCTTGCCCCACGGGAATTCCAGATAGTTGCTGTTGCTGAACCACTCCAGACCGTGGGTCGCATCAAAACCGATGTGCGGCATGATCTTGTCTTTGGCCATGAAACGCAGGCCGGCACCTTGCAGATAGTGCGTGCTGAAGCCGTGCTCCCGCAGTTGCGCCGGCAGGCAGGCCTGATTGCGTTCGTTGAGGGTGAGCATTTCCACGCCTTTGGGCGTGCCGTTGTTGAGTTTGTCGTAGTCACCGCAAAGCATCGCGTACAGACCGCGAATGGTCTGGTGGGTATGCAGCACGTAATCCGGGGTGTTCATGCCGCGCTCGGCCCAGCGGCTGAGGTTGGGCATCAGGTCTTCCTGATAGTGGCTGCCGATGGCCTCGCGGTTGGCGCGGATGTAGGCGCCGGGAATGCCTTCGAGGGCGATGATCAGTACGTTGCGCGCCTGACCTGGTACGGCCAGCAGTTTCTGCCCGTTGAGGTCGACGTCGGTGAGTCCGGCCATGGCCGGCGCGGGTTCTTCGACATCGCCATCGAGCCATTCCTCGGCCCGGATCTGCAGATCGGCCACTTCGGTCGCCAGCAACTGGTGCGGCAGATTGTACTGGCGCCACGGATCCGCTTCGCTTGGCCACAGGTTTTGCGCGCCCCAGTGCGCGGCGAACAGCGCCAGCGGCGCGCCCCAGACCGCGCGGGGCAGGGCTGGACGCTGCATGCCACGGCCGGCAAATTGAGTCAGCAGCCAAAACAGCAGGGCGAGCAGCAAGGTGATGCCCAATGCCGGATGCGCCAGCCCGCCGCCGGTGGAGTTCTCGACGAACTGCGGATCGATCAGGTAATGAATATCCGAAGGTGTCGGCAGACGCCCGACCGCGCTGACCAGCTCAGCCGTCGCCACCGCCAGCAATCCCCAGAACACCAATACCGGCAAGGCCAGCCACCACGCCCGGCGATGCAGCAACACCACCAACAGGCTGCCAATGGCCAGGTCCGACACATAGCCCAGCGGTGTTGACCAGCCCAGTGCTGCACGCAGGCACACCGGCACAATCAACACGAGAAAAATCAGCGAAAAGAGGCGGGCATACGGCTGCCGCAACCGGTTAAAAAGAGCGCTCACAAAAAAAGACCTTCCAGCCATTAAATCGTCATAAAAGTGTGCGCGATGATACCAAGGGTGGGCTGTCTGATCGCCCTTTTAAACGCTCAACTGATGCGCTGGTGCGCGAGCTTTCGAAGGTGATGTCGCGTCTGCAGCCCTGACCGGCCCTCGCGTGGCACGGCAATCGACGATATTGAGGCTGGTGGATTTATTGTTTCAGGCTGTTTAACCCTTCGAGCCGCCACCGAATTCCAATGTAGGAGCTGCGGGACGCTGCGATCTTTTGATCTTGTTATCGAAACCCGGAATCAAAAGATCGCAGCCTCATTCCGCTCAACAACCCGTGCTATCGATATGCGATAAAGATATTTAATTTCTATTTTTTATAGCGATAAAGTCAGGCCTTTCAGCAAACCACCCCATGCTGCGAGGTTGTCATGGCCACACCGTTCAAACGTTCCGCACTGACTCTGCTGGCCGCTTCTCTGGCCGCGAGTGCGTTGTTCAGCACCGGCGCTCAGGCCGAAGGCAAGATCAGCATCGCCCAGCAATTCGGCATCGGTTACCTGATTCTCGATGTGGTGCGCGATCAGAACCTCATCGAAAAACACGGCAAGGAGCAGGGCCTCGATATCAAGGTCGACTGGAACAGCATTTCCGGCGCTACAGCAATGAACGAGGCGCTGCTGACTGGTTCGCTCGATGTGGTTTCGGCGGGCGTGCCGCCGATGCTCACCGTGTGGGATCGCACCAAAGGCAAACAGAACGTCAAAGCCATCGCCGCACTGGGTTCGATGCCCAACTATTTGTTGACCAATAACCCGAACATCAAGACGCTCAAGGACTTCACCGACAAGGACCGAATTGCTGTGCCGGCCGCCGGTGTCGGCTTCCAGTCGCGTACTTTGCAGATCGAAACCGCCAAGGAGTTCGGTGACGCGCAGTACAAGAAATTCGATGACATCTCAGTCAGCCTGCCGCACCCCGATGCGACCGCCGCGCTGATCGCCGGCGGCTCGGAAATCAACTCGCACTTCTCCAGTCCGCCGTTCCAGTACCAGGCTTTGCAGAATCCCAACGTACACAAAGTGCTGAGCTCCTATGACGTGCTCGGCGGCCAGGCGACGTTCAACGTGCTCTACACCACAGAAAAATTCCACGACGAAAACCCGAAGACCTACAAGGCGTTCTACGACGCGCTGGCCGAGGCCGAGAAGATCATCAAGGCCGACAAACCGGCGGCGGCTCAGGCTTATATCCGTGTCGAGCAGTCGAAACTACCGCTGGCCCTGGTTGAGCAAATCGTCAAAGACCCGGAAATCGATTTCACCGTGGTGCCGCAGCGCACCTTTATCTACGCCGAGAAATTGCAGGAACTGGGCGTGCTGAAGAACAAGGCCGACAGCTGGAAGGATTACTTCTTTGAAGAGGCGCATGGCGGCGCGGGGAGTTGATACAACAGGGGGCAACGTGTGTTGCCCCTTTTTTCATTCAAGGTTCGCCATCATCAAAAATGCTTTCAATCGGCATCTCGAACGCCCGGGCAATCTGAAAAGCCAATGGCAGACTCGGGTCGTAGCGTTCGTTTTCAATCGCGTTGATGGTCTGACGCGACACGCTCAGGCGTTCAGCCAGATCGACTTGCGACCACTTGCGCTCGGCGCGCAATTCCTTAAGGCGGTTTTTCATTGGTAGCGGCGTCGCGCAATTTGCAGGCCGACAATCCACATCAGCCCCATCACCGGCCACACACACGTCCACGGAATGTGCGGAGCGCCGACGTTTTCCAGAAAACCGTAGCTGAAGGTCAACAGTGCCGAGGCGGCGAAGGCGAAGCCCAGCGCTTCGAACTGGATGCGCAGATGCATTTCGTCCATGCGCCGCATGTTGCGCACAATGGCCCAGCACATCAGTCCCGCCGGAATGATCGGCGTCAGTGCGACGGCCGAGCGCAGCACGATGGGGGCGTCCATCAGGTATTGCGAGGCAATCAATGAGGCTGTCAGGACCAGCATGTAGATGATTAATGCTGCGCCCAATTCGAGGTAGTACCGGTTCATTCTTCACTTCCTATGTAAAAGACCCTTTACATGGTCGCTGAAGATTTATTCGATGTAAAGCACACTTTCCATCATGGCTGGTAGCCTAGAACAGACTCATGCCGGAGGATTTTCGCCTAGGTCAGTAGCTTAAAAGCACGCCTTCTGGACAGCGTAATAACCACTCAGTAGCATTCGAGCCCAACGGATTATCCCTTCGCACGTCGTCCGACGTGGAACGCTCAAGGAATCGACATGCGCGACACCCGCATTGACCAAAAACGAACGGTCGTGACCCAGGTCAACGGCGAGATTCACTATGAAACCCAGATCAGTTTCAGCTCCACGTCGCTCGTCGATGGCGACATTCGGGGGCATCGTGCTGAAGGCAATCAGCTAGACATTCCGGTGGCCGGGGCGGACTTCGCTTGGCGCATTGATCTGGATGGCGTGCATAGAGTGCCGGTGACGCAGCAGGCAGCGGTTGAACCGGTTGAACCGTTGCCTGCTGATGACAGCTTGAAGCTGTTCACCTCGAAAAACGTGTGGATCACCCTCGGGCTGTGGTTCTTCGTCAGTTCGGTGTTCGGTTGGCTGGGGATTGTGGCGGCAGGCGGATATCTCGGTTACCAGTGGCGTGAGGTGGAAAAGCGCAAGGGACAGTTGGCCAAGGCGCCCGTAGAGAAAGCCGTGACCCGTTCCGGCTCGGGGATGTCACGGGAAAGCGTGCGCAAGGCATTGGCCCGCAAGCGTTAATTCGGCACACATCAAAAACAAAAAAAGGGGCGGCCTGATCATCGATCGGGCCGCCCCTTTTTTACTGCCGCTCAGTGATCAATGCATCTTGCTGTGATCGTGACCTTCCATGTTGGTCAGCGCACGAACCGGTGCCTTAACTTCGATGGTTTGTTTCTCGCCCTTGGCGTTTTCCACGGTCAGGGTCAGCGGCACTGTTTCGCCTTCCTTAAGCTGACCGGTCAGGCCCATCAGCATCACGTGGTAGCCGTTCGGATCAAGCTTGACGGCTTTGCCGGCCGGCAGCTCGACGAACTTCACCGGGCCCATGCTCATGACGTCGTTCTTCATGGTCATTTCGTGGATCTGCACATCTTTGGCCACCGGCGTCGCGACGCTGAGCAACTTGCTGTCGCTGTCGGCGGTGAGGGTCATGAACGCGCCGCTGGCGGTCTGGGTTGGCACGGTGGCACGCACCCAGGCGTCGTCGACTTTGGTCTGCGCGGAGACCTGGAACGCCAGGCCCAGCAGAGACAGACCGATAACAGCGCGTTTGAGGTGGTTCAGAACAGGTTGCATCAGCAAACCTCCATAACAGTAAGCAAATCTTCCGTGCATTGTTCTGCCGAAAGCGAGGTGGACAGACCCAGGCGCAAGCCGCCATTGGAGTCGTAAACGTAACTGGTGGCGGTGTGCGAGATGGTGTACGTGTCGCCGGCCGGGACTTTCTCGTAGAACACGTCGAATTCCTTGGCCGTGGCCGCGGTTTCCTCAAGCGTGCCGTACAGCGCAACGAAGGTCGGGTCGAAGGCTTTCATGTAGGCGTCGAGGATTTCCGGGGTGTCGCGCTCGGGATCGAGGCTGATGAAGATCACCTGCAAGCGATCGCCATCGGCGCCCATCAGTTTCTTGATTTTTGCTGCGCGGGCGAGGGTGGTCGGGCAGACCGCCGGGCACTGGGTGAAACCGAAGAAGACCATCGGCATCATGCCGCGAAAGCTCGACAGCGTCATGGTTTCGCCGTCGGTGTTCTTCAGTTTGAAGGTGCGCCCCATGATCTTGTTACTCAGATCCTTGCCGTACTTGTACGACAGTTGGCCGCGGGTGTCGCAGCCGGCGAGCAGGCCTAGCCCGAGCACGCCCATTCCCGCAAGCACCTTGCGGCGAGTCAACAAAGCCGTCATCTAATACCGCCTTTTGCAGCCCGTCAGTCAGCAGGACTGGCGGGGGGTTAACCGTAAAAGCGGCGCATGATACCAAACTGAGGGCAGAGGCCGGCCACGGATCGCCGCACGGCACAGGATCGAGCGACAAAAGGTGTAAGAAAAAGTGACGATGGCTCACTGCATTCGCGACTCGTCAGCGCTCCAGCCACCGCCCAGCGCGGTGTACAGATTGACCTCGGCGACCAGTTGCGCAAGGCGATCGGTGATCAGACCCTGCTGCGAACTGAACAACGAACGCTGCGCATCGAGGAACGTCAGGCTGCTGTCGACGCCATTCTGATAACGGTTCTGCGCCAGGTTGTAATAGGTCTGCGTGGCCGCGACCAGATCGCGCTGCGCCTGCAATTGCTGCTGATACGTACTGCGCGCGGCGAGGCCGTCGGCGACCTCCTGAAACGCGGTCTGAATCGATTTTTCGTATTCGGCCACTGCGACGTCTTTCTGCAACTTCGAATAATCGAGACTCGCGCGCAGGCCGCCGGCATTGAAGATCGGCAGGCTGATCTGCGGTTGAAAGCTCCATGCGCCCGAGCCACTGCCGAACAATCCGGACAGGTCACGACTGGAGGTGCCGGCATTCGCCGTCAGGCTGACACTGGGAAAAAACGCCGCCCGCGCTGCGCCGATATTGGCGTTGGCGGCCTTGAGTTTGTATTCAGCCTGGAGAATGTCCGGACGGCGCTGCAACAGGTCCGAAGGCAGTCCGGCCGGCAGTTGTTGCACCAGATCGCTGGCCAGCGGACGGCCGGGCAGGGCGTCCGGCACCGGTGCGCCGACCAGCAAGGTCAAGCTGTTCAAGTCTTGGGCGACCTGACGCTGGTAGCGCGCCAGATTGGCCCGGGAACTGTCGACGCTGGTCTGCGCCTGCGCCTGTTCCAGCGCCGACGATTTGCCGGCCTCGCGATTGCGCGTGGTCAGGTGCAGGCTCTGCTCATCGGCGGCAAGGGTGTCGCGGGTCAGTTCCAGCAGTTCCTGATCGGCGCGCCAGGTCAGGTAAGCGTTGGCGACGTTGGCCACCAGACTCAGCTCGGCACTGCGCCGCGCTTCTTCAGTCGAGAGCCAGGTCTGCAAGGCCTCCTCGCTGAGGCTGCGCACGCGCCCGAAGAAATCCAGTTCATAGGCGCTGATGCCGAGGTTGGCCGAGTACGTCGAGTTGATCAGCGCTTTGCCCTGGGTCACGCTCGGCGGCATCCGCTGGCGCAACTCGTTGGCGTTGGCCGACACCGCCGGGAACAGGTCGGCGCGCTGAATGCGGTATTGCGCCTGAAAGGCTTCGACGTTAAGAGCCGCCACGCGCAGGTCGCGGTTGTTGACCAAGGCGCTTTCAATCAGCTGTTGCAGCGCCGGGTCGGTGAACAGTGTGCGCCAGTCTTCGCCGTTCCTGGCCGCTTGCGTTGCTGTCGGATATTGCGCGGCGGTGGGGGATGCGGGGCGCTGATACTCGGGAATCAATGAACAACCGCCCATCAGCACCGCGATGGACAGCAGGGAAAGTCGCAACGTCAACATCGAACTGCCTCATGCATATAAGAGCGTTGTGCTCAGGCCCCGGCCATCCATTTCGCCAGACCATGGCGGCCACTGACGCCGAGTTTGGCGGTGGCACGCTTGAGATACGTCTCGATCGAACTGTTTTTGACTCGCAGTTTTTCCGCCATTTGCGGCACGGTGCCGCCGGTCAACAAACCGAGGCAGACTTCTTTTTCGCGCACCGACAGGGCGATGTCGCTGAGCGCCAAGCGCTCATCGAACACTTGCGCCAGCGGTGCCTGATCCAGCTCGGCCAAGGGTTGGCGAGGTTGCCTGGCAAGGATCTGCCGGCTGATCTGTGCGTGGCGTTCGATCAGTGGCAGCAGGGTGTCGGACAGACTTTTCAGAAACGACAACTCCGGCAGGGAAAACACCCGTTGTGTATGCGGTCGGTAAAACGAAATCACGCAACGGCGGTTGGACGTGCGCGAGACCAGATTGCATTGATGGGCGCTGTGTTGCGGATGGCGCGGCTGCAGCGAGGCTTTCAGTTGAATCAGCAGAGAGTCGTTCATCTCGATCATTTTCTGCAACAGCGGATGATCGTCGGGGCTTTCCAACGGATCGGCCGGTGCACAGGTCTGCGTCAGACCGGCACTGCCCAACGGTTTGATCTCGACCACGCTGGCCTGTCGCTCATCCAGCGTCCACTCACTGAGATCTACCCGGTTGACCGGCACCAGCGTGTCGACCAACTGGAACATGTTCGTGGCGAAGTGATCATCGCCGGTACTGGCAATCAGTTCACCGAGTTGCCAGTAGAAATGCGGGTTTTCGGTGTTGCGAATAGTGCCGGTCAGATTCATATCCTTCATCCCTGGTTCAGAGCCATCACTGAATCGTCTGCCGTCTCTGTAAAAGCCGCCCACGCAGTCATTTCTCCTTGAACATGATCTGGAGCGGGATTTAAGCCTATGGATTTGTCCTACGTCTGTAGGGGAAAACAGGGACACAAAGTGCCACTATTTCTGAATCTTGGCGCCGGGGTTCTGACGCCGCTGAACCCAGGTGTACCGGCATGAGTGACTGTTCAGTCACGCTCAAGCCCCGGAAAACCTGGCGAAGGGGAGTTCTGATCGGCAGCGCTCGGGCAAATGGCGGCGCTGCTATGTGGTTTTTTTCCTACAAGCTTTTCAGTATTTCCTCTCCGAGCTTTTCGACAGTGCCTACGATAAACACGCCCGTAACGTCAGACAGGCGTGTTCGAGCCTCGCGGTTGTCCGGGTTTCAGGTGTCATGTCAGCCTCGGGGCCGATGCTTGAATACCGGCAAAATCACATGAGAAGGATCTTATGCAGCCTACTTCTGCCAACGTGGCGGACGATCTGTCCGTGCCTGTCGAGACATTCGCGCTGACTGCCGCTCAACGGGATATCTGGCTGGACCAACTGAGCCGTGGAGATTCGCCGCTGTATAACATTGGCGGTTATGTGGAGCTGACCGGGCCGCTGGATCCGGCATTGCTGCAATCGGCGCTTGAGTGTCTGGTGGAAGCGAATGATGCCTTGCGCATTGTTCTGCGATCGGAAGTTGGTCACGACGGGCTGCCGTTGCAAGGGTTTGCCCAGGCGTTGCCGGTGGCCATGCCGCTGCATGACTTCAGTGGACACCCCGATCCGCAGTCGGCGGCCCGCACGCTGGTCGAAGAGCAGATGGCGCATGCCTTCGTGTTGCACGGGCAAGCGTTGTTCCGCTTCACTCTGATTCGCCTCGATCGCGATCGCCACTGGTTGGCAGCGCAGGCCCACCACTTGATTATCGATGGCTGGGCTTTCGCTCTGCTGTTCAAGTCGCTGGGCGACATCTACAGCGCGTTGTGCCTTGGCGAGCGTCCGAGTGGGGCGGCACCGTCCTACGTCGGCTTTATCGAAGATGACGCGCGCTACCACCAGTCACCCCGTTATGAGCGAGATCAACGCTACTGGCTGGACAAGTACCGCAGCTTGCCCGAACCCTTGTTGACTGCCCGCCATCGCGAATCCCTCGACGTTGAAGCCGCCCCCAGTCGCATCCACGTCGAGGCTTTTCCAACCGTGCTGCACGAGCGCATGAAGGACTGCGCGCGGCAATTGGGTGGCTCGGCCTTTCACGTGTTGCTGGCGGCGCTGCACGTGTATTTCAGTCGCACCGCGCAACGTGACGAGTGGGTGGTCGGGTTGCCGATTCTCAATCGCTCCGGTGCCCGCTTCAAAAGCACTCTAGGGTTATTCACCCAGGTCAGTGCAATGCGTATGGAGTTTGGCCGGGCACTGTCATTTGGTGAATTGATCAAGGCGATCGGCGCTGGCCTGAAGCAGGATTTCCGCCATCAGCGCTACCCGCTGAGCGAGATGAACCGCGCGCTGGGCCTGTTGCGTGAAGACCGTGCGCAACTGTTCGAACTGTCGGTGTCGTACGAACAGGACGACCATGACTACCGTTACGGTGAGGCGTCGGGACACTCGGTCAAGGTCTCCAACCAGTACGAGGCGACACCGCTGGCCCTTCACCTGCGCAGCAACCGTTACACCGATAAGGCCTGGTTGCATCTGGTGTACTCGCCGGCCTGTTTCACGGCAGACGAGATCGCGTCGTTGACCGAACACTTGTTGTTGATACTGGAGCAAGGCCTGGAATGCCCTGCGCTGGCAATCGCCGATTTCAACCTCAATAGCCCGGCAGAGCTGGCCCTGCTCGATGAGTGGAACGACACCCGAGTCAGTTATCCGCAGGGCCAGCTGATTCAACGGCGATTTGAATCCCGAGTGACCGAACAACCGGACGCTGTGGTCGCGACTTGTCAGGGGCGGACGCTGAGCTACGCCGAACTGAACCGGCAAGCCAACGCGTTGGCCCATCATCTGCTGGGCCTCGGTGTACGGCCGGATGACCGGGTAGCGATCGTTGCCCGCAGAGGCCTCGATACATTGGTCGGGTTGCTGGCGATTCTCAAGGCTGGCGCCGCTTATGTGCCGATTGACCCGGCGCATCCGCCCGAGCGCCTGAGCTATTTGCTCAGTGACAGCGCTCCGGTGGCGTTGCTGAGCCAAAGCGATCTGCGTGAGCGTTTGCCCGCCACAGCGCTGCCGGTGATCGAGCTCAATCGGCGCGAATGGTCGCTCGATAACATGGTCGATCCCGACGTGCCGGGGTTGACCACGAAAAACCTCGCTTATGTAATTTACACCTCCGGCTCAACCGGATTGCCCAAAGGTGTGATGGTCGAGCACCGCACACTCGGCAATCTGGTCGACTGGCACTGCGAGGCATTCGGTCTCGGCACCGGACAGCACACTTCGAGCCTCGCCGGCTTCGGTTTCGACGCGATGGCGTGGGAGGTCTGGCCGGCGTTGTGTGCCGGGGCGACATTGCACTTGTCGCCCGCAAGCGAAGGCAACGAAGACATCGACGCGCTGCTCGACTGGTGGCGTGCGCAGCCGCTGGACGTGAGCTTCCTGCCAACGCCGATTGCCGAATACGCTTTCAGCAAACAACTCGACCACCCGACCTTGCGCACCTTGCTGATCGGCGGTGATCGTCTGCGCCAGTTCAACCGTGCGCCGGGTTTTGCGGTGGTCAACAACTACGGGCCGACCGAAGCCACGGTGGTCGCCACCTCGGGGCTGATCATGTCCGGGCAGGCGTTGCACATCGGCAAACCAGTGAGCAATGCCACGGCGTATTTGCTCGATGATCAGCAGCGCCCGCTGCCGATCGGCATCATCGGCGAGCTGTATGTCGGCGGCGCCGGGGTTGCCCGGGGCTATCTGAATCGCCCGGAGCTGACCGCCGAACGCTTTCTCGACGACCCGTTCAGTGCACAGCCGGATGCGCGCATGTATCGCACCGGCGATCTCGCCCGCTGGCGCGCCGACGGCAATCTTGAGTACATCGGTCGCAACGATGACCAGGTGAAAGTCCGTGGCGTGCGTGTCGAACTGGGCGAAATCGAAGCGGCACTCGCCAGCCATGACGCGGTGCAGGAAGCCGTGGCGTTGGTGCGTGACGGCCAGCTATTGGCGTGGTTCACCGAACGTGAAACGCTGGACATCCTGCAACTGCACGCGCACCTGACATCGCGCTTGCCAGCCGCGATGCTGCCGGCCGCCTATATCCGTCTGGCGACGTTGCCGCTGACGGCCAACGGCAAGCTCGATCGCCAGGCCTTGCCGGCGCCGGGGCCGGAAGCGCTGATCCGGCGGCAATACGAGGCGCCCCAAGGTGACGTAGAAATTGCTTTGGCACAGATCTGGGCCGAGGTCTTGCAAGTCGAACGGGTAGGGCGTCACGACCACTTCTTTGAGCTGGGCGGCCACTCTTTGCTCGCCGTCGGCCTGATCGAACGCATGCGCCAGATTGGCATGAGCAGCGATGTTCGCGTGTTGTTCAGCCAACCGACACTGGCCGCATTGGCAGCAGCGGAGGGCAGCGGCCGCGAAGTCGAGGTGCCGGCCAACCGCATTGCGCCCGATTGCACGCACATCACGCCGGATCTGCTGCCGCTGGTGCAACTGGATCAGCCGATGATCGAGCGCATTGTCGCGACGGTGCCGGGTGGTGCCGCCAATGTGCAGGACATCTACCCCTTGGCGCCGTTGCAGGAAGGCATTCTCTATCACCACATCACCGCTGCGCAGGGTGATCCGTACCTGCTGCAATCGCTGCTGGCGTTCGACAGCCTCGAGCGGGTCGAGGCCTTCGCCGCTGCGTTGCGTCAGGTCATGGCGCGGCACGATATCCTGCGTACGGCGGTGGTTTGGGAAGGGTTGACGTCGCCAGTGCAAGTGGTGTGGCGCGAGGCCATTTTGCCGGTGGAGGAAGTCGAACTCGACCCTGTTGGCGGCGCGATCATCGATCAGTTGCACGAGCGTTTCGATGCACGGCGTTATCGCCTCGACGTCAGTCAGGCGCCGCTACTGCGCCTGATGTATGCCCGTGATCCCGCGCACAACCGGGTGGTCGGCATCTTGCTGTTCCATCATTTGGCGATGGATCACATTGCGCTGGAGGCGATGCGCGAAGAAATCCACGCCTGCCTGTCCGGGAGCGCTGAACCGCTGGCGCCGCCGGTGCCATACCGCAACTATGTGGCGCAGACGCGACTGGGTGTCAGTGAACAGGAGCATGAAGCGTTTTTCCGCCAGATGCTCGCCGACATCGACGAGCCGACCTTGCCGTTCGCTTTGCAGAACGTACAGGGTGACGGCAGCAACATCGAAGAAGCCGAGCAAACCCTGGCGAGCGATCTCTATCAGCGCATGCAGCAGCAGGCACGTCTGGCGGGCGTCAGCGTCGCCAGCCTGATCCACCTCGCCTGGGCGCAAGTGTTGGCGACGACATCCGGCCAGCAAAGCGTGGTGTTCGGCACAGTGTTGATGGGGCGCATGCAGGGCGGCGAGGGTGCCGACCGGGCGCTGGGGGTGTTCATCAACACCTTGCCGCTGCGGGTCGACGTCGGTGAAGGCGCGCGCGCGGCGGTGAAGTCCACCCATGCACGGCTGACCGCTTTGCTCGCCCATGAACATGCCTCTTTGGCGCTGGCCCAGCGTTGCAGTGGCGTTGCCGCGCCAGCGCCGCTGTTCAGTGCCTTGCTCAACTACCGGCACAGCGATGATGTCGAGCAAAAGACTTCCCGGCAAACCTGGCAGGGCATCGAGACCCTGGCCAACGAGGAACGCACCAATTACCCGTTTGCCCTGAGTGTCGATGATCTCGGCACGGGCTTGCGTCTGACCACCCGAACCCTGTCGAGCATTGGTGCGCAGCGCATTTGCAGTTATGTGCAGTCGGCGCTGAATGGCTTGGTCGCGGCGCTGGAGACCACGCCGCAGCGGGCGCTGGATAGCTTGCCGTTGTTACCACAGGAAGAACTGCAACGGCTGCTGATCGAGTTCAACGATACGGCGGTCGACTGCCCGATGGACCAGCCACTTCAGGCGCTGTTTGAACAACAGGTGCAGCGCAAACCGAATGCCATCGCCGTGCAATTCGCCGAGCAACGCCTGAGCTATCGCGAGCTGAATGAGCAGGCCAACCGCTTGGCCCATCATCTGCGCGGGCTCGGCGTACAACCGGATTCGCGAGTCGCGATCTGCGTCGAGCGTGGGCCTGAGTTGGTGATCGGTCTGCTGGGCATTCTCAAGGCTGGCGGTGCTTATGTGCCGCTCGATCCGGATTATCCGCTGCAACGCCTGAACTACATGTTGCAGGACAGCGCACCGGTCGCGTTGCTGGTGCATGCCGCAACGCGCGATCTGCTCGGCGAGCCCGGCGTGCCGCTGATCGATCTCGACCTCGGTGCCTGGCAGGAGCAGCCGCACGATAATCCGCAGGTTCCGGGTCTCGGCGCGGCGAATCTGGCCTACATGATCTACACCTCCGGCTCCACCGGCACGCCGAAGGGCGTGATGATCGAACACCGCAGCGCTTGCAACATGGTGCACTGGGGCTCGCAGTTGTCGCCGCCGACTGAACACGGCGCGTTGCTGCAAAAGGCTCCGTACAGTTTCGACAGTTCGGTGTGGGAGATCTTCTGGCCGCTGTGCTCGGGCATGCGCCTGGTCTTGGCGCGGGCCGACGGCAACCGTGATTCGGCGTATGTCACGCAAGTGATCCGCGAACAGAATATTACCGTGGTCAAATTCGTGCCGGCGCTGTTGCAGCAGTTCATCGAACAAGACGACGTCAGCCAGTGCACCAGCCTCACCGACGTGCTCAACGGTGGCGGCGAGTTGACCGTCGCCCTGGCCCGGCAAGTGCGCGAGCGCCTGCCGTGGGTGCGTCTGCACAACGTCTATGGGCCGACCGAAACCACGGTCGACAGCAGCGGCTGGACCCTGGAGCCCGGCGAGCCGCTGCCGCCGACACTGGTGCCAATCGGCAAGGCGCTGAGCAACACGCGGCTGTATGTCCTCGATGCCTGCGATCAGCCAGTGCCGCTTGGCGTCAGTGGGCATTTGCACATTGGTGGAGTGGGCGTTGCGCGCGGCTATCTGGGCCTGCCGCAATTGCAGGCCGAACGCTTTATCGACAGTCCGTTCGTGGCCGGTGATCGCTTGTATCGCACCGGTGATCTGGTGCGTTACGGCGCCGATGGCAACCTCGAATTCCTCGGTCGCAACGACTTTCAGGTCAAGCTGCGCGGGGTGCGCCTTGAGCTGGGCGAGATTGAAGCGCGGCTGCTGGAACATCCGGCGATCCGTGAGGCAGTGGTGCTGGTGCGCGATGAGCGGCTGGTGGCTTATTACACCCTGCGTACCGAGCTGGCTGCGCCAACGCTTGAAGCATTGCGAGCGCATGTGTTGGCGCAGTTGCCGGAGTTCATGGTGCCCGGCGCCTACGTGATGCTGGCGGCGCTGCCCCTGACGCCCAACGACAAAATCGACCGCAAGGCATTACCGGAGCCGGGGGCGGAGGCACTGCTCAGCCGTCCTTACGAGGCACCCGAAGGTGACGTGGAAAGTGCTTTGGCGCAGATCTGGGCGCAGGTGCTCAACGTCGAGCAGGTGGGGCGTCACGACAACTTCTTCGAACTGGGCGGGCATTCGCTATTGGCGGTCAGTCTGGTCGCGCGCATGCGTCTGGCCGGCCTGCATGTCGACGCGCGCACGCTGTTCAGTCAGCCGACACTGGCCGCGCTGGCGGCACAGACCTCGCGGCAGGCCAGGCAGGTCGAGATCGCCCCGACCACCATCCCCAACCTCAACCGCAAACGCCGCCTCTAACGGCGCACACAAACCCTGTAGGAGTGAGCCTGCTCGCGATTGCGGTGGGTCAGTCACGAACATATCGCCTGACCTGACGCCATCGCGAGCAGGCTCACTCCTACACGGGGGGTTATGTGGCTCCTGTCCGGTATGGCTTGTCCCCGCTTCCCATGTCAGACACCCACGCCCCGATGTTTTAGTTTTTCCAGGCTGCGCGCCGTCTGCACGGACTCGCTGCTGCGCGCTCCTTTTTTCCGTATTTACAGCAGGTTACCTCATGCATTTCAGCGAACTGATGGCTGTTATTTCCACCCATGCGATCCGCCTTCAACAGGAAGATGAAGACCTGGTCATTCTGGGCAGCGACGACGCGCTGGATGACGCGTTGTGGGACAGCCTTTCGGCGCACAAGGCGCAACTGCTGGAGCTAGTAGCCCAACATGGCGGCGACTGGCTGAGCCCGGCCTTTCGCATTACCCCGGACATGCTGCCGCTGGTGACGCTGAATCAGCACACCCTTGACCGCATCGTTGCCACGGTGCCGGGTGGCGCGGCCAACGTGCAGGACATTTATCCGCTGTCGGCGTTGCAGGAAGGCATGCTGTACCACCATCTTTCGGCCGCTGCCGGTGACCCTTACATCTCGCAGGCGCGCTTCGTGTTCGACAGCCAGCAACGGCTGGACGCCTTCGCCGACGCGCTGCGTTGGGTGGTCAAACGTCACGACATCCTGCGCACCTCGTTTGTCTGGGAATACCTCGACGAGGCGGTGCAAGTGGTCTGGCGCGAGGCGCCGCTGCTGTGTGAGGAAATCAACGTCGACAGTGGTGCCGACGTACTAACGCAATTGCTCGAACGTCACGATCCGCAGCACTTTCGTCTGGACATGCAGCAAGCGCCCTTGCTGCGCATGGTCTACGCGCAGGATCCTGCTCAGGGCCGCGTGGTCGCGCTGTTGCTGTTTCATCACATGATCATGGATCACGTGGCGCTGGACGTACTGCGCCGGGAAATTCAGGCCTGTCTGCTCGGGCAGACTGCGCAAGTGCCAGCGGCGGTGCCGTATCGTGATCACTTGGCCAAGGCCCGCAGTGCGGGCAACGAGCAGGCACAGGAAGCGTTTTTCCGCGAGATGCTCGCCGATATCGACGAGCCGACGCTGCCGTGTGGTTTGCAGGATGTGCAGGGTGACGGCCATGCTATCGAGGAGTCTTCGTTGATGCTCGACAGCCGCTTGAGCCGGCAGTTGCGCGAGCAGGCGCGGCAGCTCGGCGTGAGCGTCGCGAGCCTGACGCATCTGGCGCTGGCGCGGGTGCTCGGGCAATTGTCCGGGCGCACAGCGATAGTGTTCGGCACTGTACTGCTGGGGCGGATGGACGCGGGCGAGGGCGGTGAGCAGGCGTTGGGGATGTTCATCAACACCTTGCCGCTGCGCGTTGATGTCGGTGAGCAAAGCGTGCGCGCCGGGGTCCTGGCGACCCATCGGCGGCTGACCGCGTTGCTGGCGCACGAGCAAGCCTCGCTGGCTTTGGCGCAACGCTGCAGCGCCGTCGCGGTGCCGACGCCGCTGTTCAGCGCGATCCTCAACTACCGGCACAGCAGCGTCGAAGAAGTCGCTGATGTGGTCGACATTGCTCCCGGTGTGCAGGTATTGGGTGCCCGCGAGCGCACCAACTACCCGCTGACCATCAACATCGATGACCTCGGCGCAGATTTGCGCATTACCGCGCTGGCAGATGCGGCGCTGGGTGCCGAGCGCATGGCCGCGTACCTGAATACGGCGCTGGAAAGTCTGCTCGCGGCCCTGCAAACCAGCGCCGATGTGCCGCTGCAAGAGCTGAAAATCCTCCCCGCCAGCGAACGCGAACACCTGCTGTACGGCAGCAATTTGCCGCTGTCGCAGTTCCCCGACACCCCGCTGATCCACCAGCAATTTGAAATCCATGCACAGGCCCGCCCGGACGCCACGGCGCTGATCTTCGAAGGGCAGACGCTCAGCTACGGCGAGCTCAACCGCCGCGCCAATCAGGTCGCCCACCATTTGCTGGCGCTGAACATTCGCCCTGACGACCGTGTCGCCATCTGCGTCGAGCGTGGCCCGCAAATGATCATCGGCCTGCTTGGCGTGCTCAAGGCAGGCGCCGGTTATGTGCCGATCGATCCGGCCTATCCGCTCGACAGAATCAGTTTCACCTTGCAGGACAGCGCCCTGGCGGCGGTTCTCATGCAGGCGGCGACCCGCGATCGCGTGGCCGCTCTCGATGTGCCGCAGATCGACCTCGGCAGCGCTCACCTCAAGGCCGAACTCGACAGCAATCCGCAGATCCCCGAGCTGACCCCGGCGCATCTGGCGTACGTGATCTACACCTCCGGCTCCACCGGTTTGCCCAAAGGCGTGATGGTCGAGCACCGCAACGTGGCGCGGCTGTTTTCTGCCACCCATGACTGGTTCCAGTTCAACCAGCAAGACATCGGGGTGCTGTTCCATTCCTTCGCGTTCGACTTCTCGGTGTGGGAAATCTGGGGTGCATTGGCGTTCGGCGGGCAATTGCTGCTGGTCCCGCAAGCCGTCAGCCGCTCGCCGGACGACTGCTATGCACTGCTCTGCGAAACCGGCGTCACGGTGCTCAACCAGACGCCGAGCGCATTCCGCCAACTGATCGCCGCTCAGGGCCGCAGCACCTTGCAGCATTCCTTGCGGGAAGTGGTTTTCGGCGGCGAAGCGCTGGAGCCTGGGCTGCTCAAGCCGTGGTACGCGCGGGTCGGCAATGCCGGAACGCGGCTGGTGAACATGTATGGCATCACCGAAACCACGGTGCACGTGACCTATCGGCCGTTGCAGGCCGCCGACGCGCAATTGCTCGGCGTCAGCCCGATTGGCGTGCGCATTCCCGACCTGCAACTGTATGTCCTCGATGCGCAGCGTGAACCGGTCCCCGTCGGCGTGATCGGTGAGCTATATGTCGGTGGCGCCGGGGTGGCGCGCGGTTATCTGAATCGCGAAGCGCTGACGGCGGAGCGTTTTATCAATGATCCGTTTGGCGCAAATGCCGAGGCGCGGTTGTATAAAACCGGCGACCTTGCGCGCTGGGCCGCTGATGGCAACCTCGAATATCTGGGGCGCAACGACGATCAGGTGAAAATTCGCGGTTTCCGCATTGAGCTGGGTGAGATCGAGGCGCGCCTGTCTACCTGCGAAGGTGTACGCGAAGCCGTGGTGATCGCCCGTGAGGACAGCCCCGGTGATCAGCGTCTGGTTGCCTACTGGCTGGCTGACGCCGATGCCGCGCCTGATGTGGCGCAATTGCGTGATCATTTGCTGGCGACGCTGGCTGACTACATGGTGCCAAGCGCCTTCGTGCGCCTGGACGCTTTTCCGCTGACTACCAATGGCAAGCTCGACCGCAAAGCCTTGCCGGCACCGGACAGCGAGGCCTTCGCCCGGCGTGGTTTCGAAGCGCCGGTCGGAGCAGTAGAGAATCTGATCGCCGGTCTCTGGCAGACATTGCTTGGTGTCGAGCAGGTCGGCCGCCATGACAATTTCTTCGAGCTCGGTGGTCACTCGCTGTTGGCAGTGAAGCTGATCGAACGCATGCGCCAACAGGATCTGCACTGTGACGTGCGCGTACTGTTCGGTCAGCCGAGCGTGGCAGCGCTGGCAGCGACCTTGAGCAGCGAACGTGCCATCGTTGTCCCGGACAACCTGATCGAACCGGGTTGCACGCGCATTACTCCGGCCATGTTGCCGCTGGCCAATCTCGATCAGGCCGCGATCGACCGTGTCGTTGCAACCGTGCCGGGTGGTATCGCCAATGTGCAGGACATCTATGCTCTAGCGCCGTTGCAGGCGGGGATTCTCTATCACCACTTGGCAACCAGCGCCGGAGACCCGTATGTGTTGCAGGCGCAATTCGCCTTCGACGGTCTGGCACAGATCAAAACCTTCGTCCGCGCCTTGAACGGCGTGATCAAACGCCATGACATTCTGCGCACCGGCGTGGTCTGGGAGGGGCTTGAGGAAGCCGTGCAAGTGGTCTGGCGCGAGGCGCCACTCGCGCTGGAACGCGTCGATGCCGATGACCTCGACGGCGACGTGCTCGAGCAGATGCAGGCGCGTTTCGATCCACGCCACTATCGTCTGGACCTCAATCGCGCGCCGCTGATGCGTTTTGTCTACACCGAAGATCAGCCGCACAACCGGTGGGTCGGCATTCTCCTGATGCACCATATCGTCCTCGATCACACCGCGCTGGACGTGCTGGTGGCGGAAATGAGCGACGTCATGCTCGGCTGCAGCAGCGACCTGCCGCCGCCGGTGCAGTACCGCCACTTTGTCGCGCAGGCGCGCCTTGGCGCCGATGATCAGGCGCATGAGGCGTTCTTCCGCGAAATGCTTGCCGACATTGACGAGCCGACCGTGGCCTTCGGTTTGCAGGACGTGCACGGCGACGGCAGCGATATCCTCGACAGTCATGCCGAGCTGGACGTCGGCCTCGGCGAACGCCTGCGCGAGCAGGCGCGGCGCCTGGGTGTCAGCGTGGCCAGTCTGGTGCATCAGGCCTGGGCTCAGGTGTTGGCGCAGGTGTCCGGCCAGCAGGATGTGGTGTTTGGCACGGTATTGCTCGGACGCATGCAGGGTGGGGAGGGCGCTGATCGGGCGCTGGGCATGTTCATCAACACCTTGCCGCTGCGTGTCAGCGTCGGTACTGAATCGGTAGAACTCGGCGTGCGTGCCACCCATGCACGTCTGGCGCAATTGCTCGGCCATGAGCAAGCTTCGTTGGCGCTGGCCCAGCGTTGCAGTGGTGTCGCCGGTTCGCAGACGCTGTTCAGCACCTTGCTCAACTACCGCCACAGTGCGCCGGAGTCGGCCGCTGTAACGTGGGATGGCGTGCAGATTCTCAGTTCGCGCGAGCGCAGCAATTATCCGCTGGTGGTCAGTGTCGACGACCTTGGCGAAGGGTTCCGCTTGAGCGTACAAGCCGTGCCTCAGGTGGATGGCGCGCGGGTCTGCGACTTCTTGCAAACCGCGTTGCACAGCCTGGTCACAGCACTGGAGTACACGCCAACGGCGCCGTTGCAGCAGCTATCGATCGTGTCGCCGGGCGAGCGGCAGCGTGTGCTGGTTGGTTTCAACATCAGCGGTCGTGAATACCCGTCCGCGCAGACAGTGCCGCGGCTCTTTGAAGCGCAAGTCTTGGCGTATCCCGAAGCATTGGCGGTGGTGCAGGGTGAGCGACAGTTCAGCTACCGCGAACTGAATCAGCGCGCCAATCGTCTCGCTCATCACTTGATCGGCCTCGGCGTGCAAACCGATGACCGAGTCGCGCTGTGCCTGCGTCGCGGCCCGAACATGCTTGTTGGAATGCTGGCGATTCTCAAGGCCGGCGCGGGTTACGTGCCGATCGATCCTGATTATCCGCGAGAACGCATCGCCTACCTGTTGCAGGACAGCGACCCGATTGCGGTACTGGCGCAGGCATCGACGCGCGACCTGCTCGGCGCTGTACCGGTGATTGATCTGGATGCCAGCGAGTGGCGGCACCTGCCTGACGACAATCCGCAACGGCCGGGACTGACCCCGGAAAATCTGGCCTACGTGATCTACACCTCGGGTTCCACCGGGCAGCCGAAAGGCGTGATGGTCGAGCACCGCACTCTGGAAAACCTCGTGCACTGGCACGCTGAAGCCTTCGATCTGCATGCCGGCAGCCACACCGCCAGCGTCGCCGGTTGCGGTTTCGATGCCATGGCCTGGGAAGTCTGGCCCGCGCTGTGCGTCGGCGCGACCGTGCACCTGCCACCGCCCGCGATCGGTAATGAACACCTTGATGAACTCCTCGAATGGTGGCGCGCGCAGCCGTTGCAGGTGAGCTTTCTGCCGACCCCGGTGGCCGAATATGCCTTCAGTCGCGGGCTGGGCCATCCGACCCTGCGCACGCTGCTGATCGGGGGCGACAAGTTGCGCCAGTTCCCACGGGATCAGACCTTCGACGTCATGAATAACTACGGCCCGACCGAAGCCACGGTGGTGGTGACGTCCGGGCGCATTGAGCCCGGGCGGGTTTTGCACATTGGCCGGCCGATTGCCAATGCCAAAGTCTATTTGCTGGACCGCCAGCAACAGCCGGTGCCGACCGGTGTGCAGGGTGAGTTGTACGTCGGGGGTGCCGGGGTCGCACGCGGCTATCTGAATCGCCCGGAACTGACCGCTGAACAATTTCTCGACGACCCGTTCAGCGACGAGCCGCACGCACGGATGTACCGCACCGGTGACCTCGCGCGTTGGCTGGCGGACGGCAATATCGAATACCTGGGACGCAATGACGATCAGGTGAAACTACGCGGTGTACGGATTGAACTGGGTGAAATCGAGGCGGTGCTGAGTACCCACGATGCGGTTCGCGAGTGCGTGGTGCTGGTGCGCGACGGACGATTGGTCGCCTGGTTCACTGAGATCGAGTCGGTCGAGATCAGCGACTTGCACCAGCATCTGCAAACGCGACTGCCCGACACTTTAGTGCCGGCGGCTTACGTGCGACTGGACAGCCTGCCGCTGACCGCACACGGCAAACTCGACCGTAAGGCCTTGCCCGAACCGGATCAGGATGCGTGGCTCAGCCATGAATATGAAGCGCCGCAAGGCCCGGTCGAGATCGCGTTGGCACAGATCTGGGCCGACGTGCTCAATATCGAGCAGATCGGCCGCCACGACAATTTCTTCGAACTGGGCGGCCATTCGCTTTTGGCGGTTAGCCTGATCGAACGCATGCGTCAGGTCGGTCTGAGCGCCGATGTGCGCGTGCTGTTCAATCAGCCGAACCTGGCCGCGCTGGCACGGGCCTTGGGCAGTGGACGGGAAATCGAGGTGCCGGCCAATCTGATTCCGATCGGTTGCACGCACATCACACCGGACATGCTGACCCTGACCACACTCGATCAGGCCAGCATCGAACGCATCGTCGCCACGGTGCCGGGCGGCGCCGCCAATGTGCAGGATATCTATCCACTGGCGCCGTTGCAGGAAGGCATTCTTTATCACCACCTCAGCGCCGAGCAGGGCGATCCGTATCTGCTGCAATCACGTCTGGCCTTCGACAGCCTCGAGCGTTTACAAACCTTCGCCACGCATTTGCAGCAGGTCATCGCCCGTCACGACATTCTGCGCACCAGCGTGGTCTGGGAAGGCTTGCCCAACCCACAGCAAGTGGTGTGGCGCGAGGCGCAGATGGTCGTCCAGCAAGTGTCACTTGATGCACAGGACGGCGATATTCTCGAACAGTTGCACGCGCGTTTCGATGCCCGGCATTTCCGCCTCGACCTCAATCAGGCACCGCTGATTCGCATGGTCTACGCCGAGGATCCGGCGCAACAGCAAGTCGTCGCCATCGTGCTGTTCCATCACTCGATTCTCGACCACACGGCCATGGACGTGATCGGCCGGGAAATGCACACGCTGATGTTCGATCAACTCGACACGCTGACGCCGCCGATGCCGTACCGCAACTACGTGGCGCAGGCCCGCCTGGGCGCCGACGAGCAGGAACATGAAGCGTTCTTCCGCGAGATGCTCAGCGATATCGACGAGCCGACCTTGCCCTTCGGCCTGCAGGATGTTCAGGGCGATGGGCGGGGCATCGAAGAAGCGCTGCAAGCGGTCGATGCCGGTCTCAATCTGCGCCTGCGTGAACAGGCGCGACAGTTGGGTGTCAGCCCGGCGAGCCTGATGCACATGGCCTGGGCGCAGGTCTTGGGCGTGGTCTCCGGACGCCGTGACGTGGTCTTCGGCACGGTGTTGATGGGGCGCATGCAGGGTGGTGAGGGTGCCGACCGCACGCTGGGGGTGTTCATCAATACCTTGCCGCTGCGCGTCGATCTCGCTGAAGGCGTGCGTGCCGGGGTGAAAACCACCCATGCGCGGCTGACGGCGCTGCTCGCTCATGAACATGCATCGCTGGCGCTGGCTCAACGATGCAGTGGCATGGTCGGTTCCGCGCCGCTGTTCAGCGCGTTGCTTAACTATCGACACAGTGCCGCCGAGCAACAGCCGCAGGACGGCCAGGGCATCTGGCAAGGCGTGCGCATGCTTGGCGGCGAGGAGCGCAGCAATTATCCGCTGACCCTGTCGGTGGATGATCTGGGCGAAGGTTTTGTCCTCGACGTGCTGGCGGTCGCCGAGATTGGTGCGCAACGGATCTGCAGTTACATGCACACCGCACTCGAACATCTGGTGACGGCACTGGAAGAGGCGCCGCAATGTCCGCTCAACCGTTTGCCAGTGCTTTCGGTGGCCGAGTACGAGCACTTGCTGGTCGGCTTCAACCAGCACTCAGCGGCTTATCCGCGTGGCGCGACGATTCAGAGCATGGTCGAGGCGCAGGCCGAGCAGCAGCCGGACGCACTGGCGGTGGTGCAGGGCACGCAGCACCTCACCTACGTGCAGCTCAATCAGCGCGCCAATCGCCTGGCCCATCACTTGCTCGGGCTTGGCGTGCAGCCCGATGACCGCGTCGCCGTGTGCCTGCGCCGTGGCCCGGAGATGCTCGTCGCGTTGCTGGCGATCCTCAAGGCCGGCGCCGGTTATGTGCCGGTCGACCCGGCGTACCCGGCGGAACGCATCGCGTATCTGTTGCAGGACAGCGCGCCGATGACGGTACTGGCGCAGGCTGCGACGGCTGATTTGCTCGGCGCCGTGCCGTTGATTGATCTGGACCGTCCCACTTGGCAGCACTTGTCCGAGAGCAATCCGCAATTACCGACGCTGACCCCGGCGCATCTGGCTTATGTGATTTACACCTCGGGTTCTACCGGCCAGCCGAAAGGCGTGATGGTCGAACACGCAACACTGGAAAACCTGGTGCACTGGCACTGCGAGGCGTTTGACCTGCGCGCCGGCAGCCACACGTCGAGCGTCGCCGGTTTCGGTTTTGATGCGATGGCGTGGGAGGTCTGGCCGGCGCTGTGTGTCGGCGCGACCCTGCACCTGCCGCCGCAAACGGTGAGCAACGAGCACCTCGATGAGTTGCTGGAATGGTGGCGTGCGCAGCCGTTGCAGGTGAGTTTCCTGCCGACTCCGGTGGCCGAATACGCGTTCAGTCGCGACCTCGGCCACCCGACTTTGCGTACGCTGTTGATCGGTGGCGACAAACTGCGCCAGTTCCCCCGCGAGCAGACCTTCGCGGTGATCAATAACTACGGCCCGACCGAAGCCACGGTGGTTGCCACCTCCGGCGCGGTCGAGTCCGGGCAGGTGCTGCATATCGGCCGGCCGATGGCCAACGCGAAAATTTACCTGCTTGACGACCAGCAGCGCCCGGTACCAATCGGCGTCGCGGGCGAGTTGTATGTCGGCGGTGCCGGCGTGGCGCGCGGTTATCTGCATCGCCCCGAGCTGACTGCCGAACGCTTCCTCGACGACCCGTTCAGCGACGAACCGCAGGCGCGCATGTACCGCACCGGCGACCTCGCGCGCTGGCTCGCCGACGGCACAATCGAGTATCTGGGACGCAACGATGATCAGGTGAAACTACGCGGTGTGCGCATCGAGCTGGGCGAAATCGAAGCGGCGTTGAGCAGTCACGCGGCCGTGCAGGATTGCGTGGTGCTGGTGCGCGACGGGCAGTTGCTGGCGTGGTTTACCGAACGCCTGAGCGTCGACATCGAGGATCTGCGCAGTCATCTGCAAACGCAATTGCCGCAAGCCCTGGTGCCCGCCGCTTACGTGCGCCTGCCAGCACTGCCGCTGACCGCCAACGGCAAGCTCGACCGCAAGGCGTTGCCGGAGCCGGATCAAACGGCGTGGCTGAGCCGCGAATACGCCGCGCCACAAGGTTCGGTGGAAATCGCCCTGGCGCAGATCTGGTCGGACGTCTTGAACGTTGAACAGGTCGGGCGTCACGATAACTTCTTCGAATTGGGCGGGCATTCGTTGCTGGCGGTGACGCTGATCGAACGCATGCGGCAGGTCGATCTGAGCACGGACGTGCGCGTGCTGTTCAGCCAGCCGACATTGGCCGCGCTGGCGGCAGCGGTGGGCAGCGGGCGCGAGGTTGCGGTACCGGAGAATCTGATTGCGACCGATTTCACGCACATCACCCCGGACATGCTGCCGCTGGTGCAACTGAATCAGGCCAGCATCGAACGCATCGTCGCTACGGTGCCGGGTGGCGCGGCCAATGTGCAGGATATTTATCCGCTGGCGCCGTTGCAGGAGGGGATTCTGTATCACCACCTCAGCGCCGTGAAAGGCGATCCGTATCTGCTGCAATCGTGTCTGGCGTTCGACAGTATCGAACGTTTTCAAGGGTTCGCTGCGGCGCTGCGTCAAGTCATGGCGCGCCACGATATCCTGCGCACTTCGATAGTCTGGCAAGGCCTTGCGGCGCCGGTGCAAGTGGTCTGGCGTCAGGCGGAGTTGCCGGTACAAGCTGTGGCGCTGGAGCCTGCGCAGGGAGAGGCCATCGATCAACTGCGGGCGCGCTTCGATGCGCGGCACTGGCGTCTGGAACTTGATCGGGCACCGTTGCTGCGTTTGGTGTATGCCCTCGATCCGGACAATCAGCGTGTCGTCGCCATGCTGTTGTTCCATCACATTGCCATGGACCACACCGCGCTGGCGGTGGTCAGCGAAGAAATGCAGGCGATTTTGCGCGGTGATGAACGATTGCCTGTGCCCGCAGTGCCGTACCGCAATTATGTCGCGCAGACCCGCCTTGGCGTCAGCGAACAAGAGCACGAAGTGTTCTTCCGCGAAATGCTCGGCGACATCGACGAACCGACGCTCCCATTCGGCTTGCAGGACGTGCACGGCGACGGCAATGACATCGAGGAAGTCTGCCAGCCGCTGCCTGCTGCGGTGGCACAGCGGCTGCGCAGTCAGGCGCGTTTGCTCGGTGTCAGCGTCGCCAGTCTGTTCCATCTCGCCTGGGCGCGGGTGCTGGCGGTAACGTCCAGTCAGGAACGCGTGGTCTTTGGCACCGTGTTACTCGGGCGCATGCAGGGCGGCGCGGGCGCGGATCGCGGCTTGGGCATGTTCATCAACACCTTGCCATTGCGCGTGGATGTCGACGAAAGCAACGTGCGCGCCGGGGTCAAGGCGACCCATGCGCGGCTCAGTGCACTGTTGGCCCACGAACATGCTTCACTGGCACTGGCCCAGCGTTGCAGTGGTATCGCGGCACCGTCGCCACTGTTCAGCGCGATGCTCAATTACCGGCATAGCGACAGTGAAACTCAGCAAAATACCAAGCGTGAGGCCTGGCAAGGCATCGAATCGCTGACCGGCGAGGAACGGACCAATTACCCGTTGACCCTCAACGTCGACGATCTGGGCAGTGGCTTCCAACTGACAGTGATGACGCCGTCGCGCATTGGTGCGGCACGCGTCGGTCAGTACATGCACAACGCGCTGATCGCACTGGTTGCAGCGCTGGAACAAACACCACTGCAACCGTTGAACCGCTTGATGGTGTTGCCGGAGGAGGAGCGGCAGGCGTTGCTGTTCGGCCTCAACGACACCAACGTTGATTACGACTTGCAGCAGACGCTGCACGGCTTGTTCGAGGCGCAGGTGCAGCGTACGCCAGAGGCTGTGGCCGTCGTCGCCGGCGAACACGCATTGAGCTACACGCAGCTGAACGAACGCGCCAATCGCTTGGCCCTGCACTTGATCAGCCTTGGCGTGCAAGTGGATTCACGGGTGGCGATCTGCGTTGAACGCAGCCTGGAAATGGTCATCGGTCTGCTGGCGATCAACAAGGCCGGCGCTGGTTATGTGCCGCTCGATCCGGCCTATCCGCCGGAGCGCCTGGCCTACATGCTCGAGGACAGCGCGCCGGCCGTGGTGCTGGTGCACGGCGCGACCCGCGCGCTGTTGGGAGATATCTCGGCACCGGTAATCGACCTCGACCAGAACACTTGGCAATCCTTGTCTGCCGAAAATCCACAGATCCCGGCGCTGACGCCACAACACAGCGCCTACGTGATCTACACCTCCGGCTCGACCGGCCAACCGAAAGGCGTGGTCAACGAGCATGCTGGTGTAGTCAACCGCTTGCTGTGGATGCAGGACGCCTATCGCCTGAGCGCAGCCGATTCGGTATTGCAGAAAACCCCGTTCAGTTTCGACGTGTCGGTGTGGGAGTTCTTCTGGCCGCTGATGACCGGCGCGCGACTGGTCATGGCGCGGCCCGGCGGACACAAGGATCCGCAATACCTCACTGAGGTGATCGAAACCGAAAACATCACCACGCTGCACTTTGTGCCGTCGATGCTCGACGTGTTCCTCGCCAACAGCGACACCACACGCTGCGAGAGCGTGCGGCAGGTGATGTGCAGCGGCGAGGCGTTGCCGGGCAGTCTGGTGCGACGTTTCAAACTGCAATTGCCGGGCAGTGGTTTGCACAACCTCTACGGCCCGACCGAAGCCGCCGTCGATGTCACCGCATGGGACTGCACCGGATCCATCGAGCAGACCCCGGACAACACACCGATCGGCAAACCGATTGCCAACACCCGCCTGTACATCCTCGATGCGCAGCAGCAACCGGTGCCGCAAGGCGTGGTCGGCGAGTTGTACATCGCTGGCGTGCAGGTGGCGCGCGGGTATCTGAACCGACCGCAGCTGACGGCCGAACGCTTCCTCGAGGATCCGTTTCATCCGCACGGGCGCATGTACCGCACTGGCGACGTCGCGCGCTATCGGCCGGACGGCAATATCGAGTACCTGGGGCGTAACGATGATCAGGTGAAGATCCGCGGCCTGCGTATTGAACTGGGCGAAATTCAGGCACGCCTGGCCCAGATCGAAGGTGTGCAGGAAGCCGTGGTGGTCGCTCGCGAAGAGGTGCCCGGCGACAAACGTCTGGTCGCGTATTACACCGGTGAACGCCTGGAAATCGACGTGCTGCACGCCCAACTGTTGGAAAATTTGCCGGATTACATGGTGCCTGCGGTGTTTGTCCATCTCGACGCTTTGCCGCTGAGCCCCAACGGCAAACTCGACCGCAAGGCCCTGCCGGCGCCGGACCGGCAAGCGCTGGAAACCCGCGAATACGAAGCCCCGGTCGGCGACGTCGAAATCACCCTCGCACGGCTCTGGGCCGAACTGCTCAACGTCGAGCGGGTAGGGCGTCACGATCACTTTTTTGAACTGGGTGGTCACTCATTACTGGCGGTCAGTCTGATCGGCCGGTTACGTCAGGAAGGCATGGAAGCCGATGTCAGGGCGTTGTTCGAACAACCGACCCTGGCCGGCTACGCCGCAATTACCGAAAGAATGGAGATCGTCCTGTGAATGTGCTGGAACTGTTGGCAACCCTGAAGGCAAAAGACATTCAGTTGGCGGTGACCGATGAGCAATTGCGCGTCAACGGCAACAAGCAGGCATTGAGCGATCCGGCGCTGCTGGCGGCGCTGCGCGAGCACAAACCGGCACTGATCGAACTGATCAAGGCCGGGCAATACTCGGCCACCCGCGTTGGCCAGATCGATGTGCCGGCCAACGGCATTCTTCCCGGCACCACGCACATCACGCCAGCGATGGTGACTCTGGCTGACGTGGATCAGCCGACCCTTGACCGCTTGCTCGCCGAGGTACCGGGCGGCGCCGCCAACGTGCAGGATATCTACCCACTGGCGCCGTTGCAGGAGGGGATTCTCTATCACCACGCGAGCAACGAGCAGGGCGATCCCTACGTCATGCAATCGTACTTCGCGTTCAGCAGCCATGAGCGTCTGCAGGACTTCGCTCAAGCCTTGCAAAAAGTCATCGATCGCCACGACATCCTGCGCACAGCGGTGCATTGGGAGGGGCTGGACGTGCCGCTGCAAGTGGTCTGGCGTCAGGCACAGTTGCCGATCGAAGAGGTCGTGCTGGCAGACGGCGCAAGCGCTGCGCTGCAGCAACTGCACGAGCGTTTCGATGCGCGGCATTTCCGTCTGGACGTCCGGTGCGCGCCGATGATGCGTCTGGCCTACGCATGGGACGAGGACGGTCAGCGCGTGGTCGCGACGTTGTTGTTTCATCACATGGCGTTGGACCACTCGGCACTCGATGTAGTGCGTCACGAACTGCTCGCCTGCCTCACCGGCCAGGATCAAACGCTCGGGCGCCCGGTGCCGTTTCGCAATTACGTGGCGCAAGCGCGGCTGGGCATCAGCGAAGCCGAGCACGAGGTTTTTTTCCGCGAGATGCTCGCTGACATTGCCGAGCCGACGCTGCCCTACGGTTTGCAGGATGTGCAGGGTGACGGCCTCGGCATCGCCGAACTGAGCCTGCCGATCAACCCGTTGCTCGGCCAGCGTCTGCGCGCGCAGGCGCGGCAGCTCGGCGTGAGTGCCGCGAGCCTGTTTCATCTGGGCTGGGCGCAGGTACTGGCGGTGCTCACTGGCAAGCAAAACGTGGTGTTCGGTACGGTGCTGATGGGGCGCATGCAGGGCGCCGAAGCCACCGAACGGGCGCTGGGAATTTTCATCAATACCTTGCCGCTGCGGGTCGATGTCGATGCGCAAGGCGTGCGTGCGGCGGTGGAGGCGACCCACAAACGCCTGACCACGCTGATGCGCCACGAACACGCGCCGCTGGCCCTGGCACAGCGTTGCAGTGGTGTGGTCGCGCCGACGCCGTTGTTCAGTGCCTTGCTCAATTACCGTCACAGCCACACGGCGGCGACGGCCAGTGCCGAGGTGCTTGCCGCCTGGGAAGGCATCAGCACGATCAGCTCCGAAGAACGCACCAACTATCCGCTGACCCTCAGCGTTGATGATTTCGGCGATGCGTTCAGCCTGACCTTGCTGGCTACCACCGAGGTCGATCCACAGCGTATCTGCGATTACTTGCACTGCGCCCTGGAAAGTCTGGTGCTGGCACTGGAGCAGGCGCCCGATACCGCAATCAACCAGTTGCCGATTCTGCCGGCGGCCGAGCGCGAGCAGGTGCTGTTGGCGTTCAATGCCACTCAGGCCGACTACCCGGCAACGTTGACCATTGCCCAACGTTTCGAGGCGCAAGTGGCGCAGCGACCAGAAGCGCTGGCAGCACAGTGCCTGGGTGAGCAATTGAGTTATGCCGAACTCAACCGGCATGCCAATGCCTTGGCCCATCATCTGATCGCACTGGGTGTGAAGCCCGACGATCGCGTCGCCATCGTCGCCCGCCGTGGCCTCGATACGCTGGTCGGGCTGGTCGCCATTCTCAAGGCCGGCGCCGGTTATGTACCGGTCGACCCGGCGCACCCGGCCGAGCGTCTGCACTACTTGCTCAGCGACAGCGCCCCCGTCGCAGTGCTCACCCAGAATAATCTGCGGGAGCGCTTGCCGGCGCTGGCGGTGCCGGTGATCGATCTTGACCCGCGCACCTGGCCGCTGAGCGAGACCCCTGATCCGCAGGTGCCGGCTCTGACCGCCGCTCATCTGGCCTACGTGATCTACACCTCCGGTTCCACCGGCCTGCCCAAAGGCGTGATGGTCGAACACCGCACCTTGTCGAATCTGGTCGATTGGCATTGCAGCGCGTTTGATCTGTGCGCCGGGCGCCACACTTCAAGCCTTGCCGGGTTCGGTTTCGACGCCATGGCCTGGGAAGTCTGGCCGGCGTTGTGTGCCGGCGCGACCTTGCACCTGGCACCGACTCACGAAGGCACCGAGGATATCGATGCGCTGCTCGACTGGTGGCGCGCGCAGCCATTGGACGTCAGTTTTCTGCCGACGCCCGTCGCCGAATACGCCTTCAGCCAGAACCTCGAACACCCGACGTTGCGTACGCTGCTGATCGGTGGCGACCGCTTGCGCCAGTTCAGCCGCAACCAGCAATTCGATGTGATCAACAACTACGGCCCGACCGAAGCCACCGTGGTTGCCACCTCTGGACGCATCGAGGCAGGCGATGCCTTGCACATCGGCAAACCGGTGACCAATGCCACGGTGTACCTGCTCGATGAACAGCAGCGTCCGGTGCCGATTGGCGTCATGGGCGAGTTGTACGTTGGCGGTGCCGGGGTCGCGCGCGGCTATTTGAATCGCGCCGACCTGAGCGCCGAGCGCTTCCTCCATGACCCGTTCAGTCCCGTGCCGAATGCCCGCATGTATCGCACCGGCGACCTCGCACGCTGGCGCGCGGACGGCACGATTGACTACGTGGGGCGTAACGACGATCAGGTAAAAATCCGCGGCGTGCGCATCGAACTCGGTGAAATCGAAACCCGCCTCAATCAGTTGCCCGGTATTCAGGAAGCGGTGTTGCTGGCGCGTGAAGATGAACCCGGCCAGCCGCGACTGGTGGCGTATTTTACCGAGCAGAGTCAGGTTGAACCGCTGGCCGTAGCCGAGTTGCGCACGCACCTGTTGACCCAGCTGCCGGAGTACATGGTGCCGGTGGCCTTCGTCAAACTCGACGCACTGCCGTTGACCGCCAATGGCAAGGTCGACCGCAAGGCCCTGCCGAAACCCGAGCGTGCGGCGCTGTTCACCCGCGAATACGCGGCACCGCACAACGAACTGGAAAGCGCCTTGGCACAGATCTGGGCGCAGGTGCTGCAAGTCGAGCGAGTCGGGCGTCAGGACCATTTCTTCGAACTCGGTGGTCACTCGCTGTTGGCCATGCGCATGGTGTCCCAGGTTCGCCAGCGTCTTGGCGTGGAACTGGCGCTGGGCGATCTGTTCGCCAACGCCGAACTGGCAGCGGTTGCCGAGGCGGTGGCGCAGGCCGGGCGCAGCACGCAACCGGAGATTGTCGCGGTGGCCCGTGACGGCGCGTTGCCGCTGTCGTTCGCCCAGCAACGCTTGTGGTTTCTCGCACAAATGGAAGGTGCCAACACCGCGTACAACATTCCCATCGGCCTGCGCCTGCGTGGGCAACTGAATGAGCATGCGCTGCAACAAGCCTTGGCGCGTATCGTTGCGCGTCACGAAACCCTGCGCAGCCGTTTCGCCCAGTTCAATGACCAGGCGCAAGTGCTGATCGCCCCGGTCGACAGCGGTCTGCTGCTGCGCGTTGAAGACCTGCGCCAACACCCGCAACCGGACCAGGCCTTGCAGGCGCTGATTCAGGGCGAAGCCTCGGGGCCGTTCGATTTGGAGGACGATGCGCTGATTCGCGGACGGCTGGTGCGTCTGGCCGACGATCATCACGTGCTGTTGCTGACGATGCATCACATTATTTCTGATGGTTGGTCGATGGGCGTTTTGACCCGCGAACTGATGGCGCTGTATCAGGCCTTCAGCCAGGGGCAGGCGGATCCACTGCCGCCGCTGCCGCTGCAATACACCGATTACGCGGTGTGGCAGCGACGCTGGCTCAGTGGCGAGGTGTTGCAGCGCCAGAGTGAATACTGGCAACAGACCTTGGCGGGCGTTCCGGCACTGTTGACGCTGCCGACTGACCGCGTCCGGCCGGCACAGCAGGATTACGCCGGCAGCACCGTCGACGTGGTGCTCGACGAACGCCTGAGTGCCGGGCTCAAGGCCTTGGCCCAGCGTCACGGCGTTACCATGTACATGCTCATGCTCAGTGCCTGGGCGAGTCTGTTGAGTCGTTTGTCCGGGCAATCGGAAGTGGTCATCGGTTCGCCGGTGGCCAACCGTACCCGCGCCGAGATCGAAGGCTTGATCGGCATGTTCGTCAACACGCTGGCCTTGCGTATCGATACCTCGGGCGCTTTGAGCACCGAGGCGCTGCTGGCGCGGGTCAAGGCGCGGACGTTGGATGCGCAAGCGCATCAGGATCTGCCGTTCGAACAAGTGGTGGAAATCACCCGGCCTGAGCGCAGCATGGCGCACAGCCCGTTGTTCCAAGCGATGTTCAGTTGGGACAGCGGCCATGGCGCGAGCCTGAGTCTGGGCGAGCTGACGCTGGAAAGCGTCGCCGAACCAAGCCACTTTGCCAAATTTGATCTGTCACTGACGCTGGCAGAGGTGCCGGACGGGATTCGCGGTGTGCTGGAGTACGCCGTTGCCTTGTTCGATGAGTCGACTATTCAACGTTACGTCGGCTACTTCCAGCGCCTGTTGCAGGCGATGGTCAGCAATGATCAAGCGGTGCTGGAGCAGGTGGCGTTGTTGGCGGATGACGAGCGTCAGCATCTGCTGTTCGATCTCAACGCAACCGCCGTCGCCCACGATCTCGAGCAGACCGTTCATGGTCGCTTCGAAGCGCAGGTGTTGCGCACGCCAGACGCTGATGCCGTGGTGGCCGGTGAATTGCGTTTGAGTTACTCCGAACTGAACCGCCGCGCCAACCAACTCGCCCATCACCTGCGCCAGTGCGGCGTGGGTAGCGATTCGCGGGTGGCGATCTGTGTCGAACGCGGGCCGCAGTTGCTGGTCGGTCTGCTGGCGATTCTCAAGGCTGGCGGCGCTTATGTGCCGCTCGACCCGGGGTATCCTGCCGAACGTCTGGTCTACATGCTTGAGGACAGCGCACCAACGGTGCTGCTGGTGCATGCGCCGACGCGTGCGCTGATCGGCGAGTGGGCGGGCGTGCAGGTCGATTTCGACCAGTGCACCTGGCAAAACCTGGCGCAAAACAATCCGCAGGTACCCGGCCTGAGCGCCGCGAACCTGGCTTATGTGATTTACACCTCCGGCTCCACCGGTACACCGAAAGGCGTGATGGTCGAGCACCGCAACCTGGGCAATCTGCTGCACTGGAGCGCCGGACTGTGTCCGCTTTCTACCGGCGCCGCGCTGTTGCAGAAAACCCCGTTCAGTTTCGACGCCTCGGTATGGGAACTGTTCTGGCCGTTGAGCTGCGGGATGCGCCTGGTTCTCGCCGGCCCGGATGATCACCGCGATCCGGCCGCGCTGGTGCAACTGATTCGTGAGCAACAGGTCAATGTCGTCCAGTTTGTACCGGCGCTGTTGCGGCAATTCCTTGAAGTGGAAGAGGTGGGCGAGTGCCGCAGTCTTACTGATGTGTTTTGTGGCGGCGGTGAGCTGACTGCCGCGTTGGTGCGCAGCGTCCGCGAGCGTCTGCCGCAGGTACGCCTGCACAACGTGTATGGCCCGACCGAAGCCACCGTCGACAGCACCGTGTGGACGCTGGAGGCGGATTCGCCGGTGCCGGACGGCACGCCGCCGATCGGCAAACCGCTGTGCAATACCCGCGTGTATATCCTTGATGCTCATCAGCAACCGGTGCCATTCGGTGTGGTCGGTGAGATGTATCTGGGCGGTGGGCAGGTGGCGCGGGGGTATCTGAATCGGCCGGAGCTGACGGCCGAGCGCTTCCTTGACGACTCATTCAGCGATCAGGCCGACGCGCGTTTGTACCGCACCGGGGACGTCGCACGGTATCTGGCTGATGGCAACATCGAGTACCTGGGGCGCAACGACGATCAGGTCAAGATCCGTGGTTTGCGGATTGAACTGGGCGAGATTCAGGCGCATCTCGCGCACATTGATGGCGTGCGTGAAGCGGCCGTGCTGGCCCGTGAAGACGTGCCGGGCGATCAGCGGCTGGTGGCGTATTACAGCGGCGAGCCACTGGAAACAGATCAGCTACGCAGCCAATTGCTCAAGCATCTGCCGGATTACATGGTGCCTGCCGTGTTTGTGCATTTGCAGGCCTTGCCGCTGAGCCCCAACGGCAAACTGGATCGTCAAGCCTTGCCGGCTCCCGACCAGACTGCACTGCTGACCCGCGAGTACGAAGCCCCGCTCGGTGAAGTTGAAACGGTCATTGCCGGCCTCTGGGCCGAGCTGCTGAAGGTCGAGCTGGTCGGGCGCTTTGATCATTTCTTCGAACTGGGCGGCCACTCGTTGCTCGCGGTCAATCTGGTTGCGCGCATGCGCCGGGCCGGACTGTCGGTGGATATCCGCGTGCTGTTCGGCCAACCGACGCTGGCCGCATTGGCTGCGGCGGTGGGCGGAGAGCCTGAGGCAGCGGTGCCGGCCAATCTTGTTCCGGCCGATTGCACGCGCATCACGCCCGAACTGCTGCCACTGGTGGCGCTGGATCAAGCGACGCTTGACCGAATCGTTGCGAGTATCCCCGGCGGTGCGCGCAACGTGCAGGATATCTACCCGCTGGCGCCGTTGCAGACCGGCATCCTGTTCCATCATCTGTCGGCTGCGCAGGGTGATCCGTATGTGCTGCAGGCGCAGTTTGCCTTCGCCGACGAGCAGCGTTTGCAGGTATTCACTGAGGCACTGCAACGGGTGATCGAGCGCCATGACATTCTGCGCACTTCGCTGTTCTGGGAAGGCCTTGAAGAACCGGTGCAAGTGGTCTGGCGTGAGGCTTCGCTGGGCTGCGAGGCCTTGCAGCTGGACACCGAAGCGGGCGACGCACTGAGCCTGTTGCGTGAGCGCTTCACCATCGATAACTACCGCATGCCCGTCACCGAGGCGCCGCTGATGCGCGTGGTGTACAGCCGCGATGTGTCCAATCACCGCGTGGTTGCGTTGTTGCTGTTTCATCATTTGGTCATGGATCACGTGGCGCTTGAGGTGTTGCAGCACGAGATGCAGGCGTTTCTGCTGGGCAACGCCGCACACTTGAGCGAGCCGGTGCCGTATCGCAATTACGTGGCGCACACCCGCGCCGGGCTTAGCGCGCAAGAGCACGAAAGCTTCTTCCGCGAAATGCTCGGCGCGATCAATGAGCCGACCTTGCCCTATGGCCAGAATCTGGCCCATGACGGGCCCGCGCAAGAAGCGCAGTTGGCGCTGGAAAACACAATCAGCCACAGCGTCCGGCAACAGGCACGGCGCTTGGGTGTCAGCGCCGCCAGCCTGATGCACCTCGCCTGGGCGCAGGTGCTGGGGCAATTGTCCGGGCGCGACGCCGTGGTCTTTGGCACGGTTTTGCTTGGCCGATTGCAGGGCGGCGAAGGAGCGGAGCGAGCGCTGGGTGTGTTCATCAACACCTTGCCGCTGTGCATCGAACTGAATGCGCACAGCGTTAAAGGTGCGGCGCTGGCGACCCATCAACGCTTGAGTCAGTTGCTCGCTCACGAGCACGCGCAACTGGCGCAGGTGCAACAGTGCAGCGCGATGCCGGCGGGCACGCCGCTGTTCAGCACGCTGCTCAACTATCGTCACAGCACCCCGGTCGGGCCGATATCCGCAGAGGTGCAAGCGGCGTGGCAGGGCATGCAATTGCTGGCAGCCGAGGAGCACAGCAACTATCGCCTGACCCTCAGCGTTGATGATCTCGGCGAAGACTTCCGCCTGAAGGTATTGGCCGGTGCGGGGATTGATGCACAGCGTATCTGCGGGTACATGCAGGGTGCGTTGATGACGTTGCTGGAGGCACTGGAGCACACGCCGCACGTGGGCTTTGACCGGTTGTCGATCCTGCCGGCAGATGAGCGCGAACAGTTGCTGGTGGATTTCAATGCGACCGAGGCTGACTACCCGCGTGAGCTGACGATTGCCCAGCGCTTCGAATCGCAGGTCACCGAGCGTCCGCAGGCTATTGCAGCGCTGTTTGCCGGACAGCCACTGACTTACTTGCAGCTCAATCGCCAGGCCAATGCCTTGGCTCATCACTTGATCGCCATCGGGGTGAAAGCCGATGACCGCGTGGCCATTGTCGCCCGCCGGGGGCTGGATACATTGGTCGGGCTGGTCGCCATCCTCAAGGCCGGCGCCGGCTATGTGCCGATCGATCCGGCGCATCCTGCCGAGCGGATCAGCTATTTGCTCGGCGACAGCGCGCCGGCTGCGGTGCTCACGCAAAGCGATCTGCACAAGAGACTGCCACTGCTGACCGTGCCAGTGATCGATGTCGACCTGTGCGCCTGGCCAGCGCAGGCGCAGCACAACCCTGCAGTGCCGGGCCTGAGCGCTACGCATCTGGCGTACGTGATCTACACCTCGGGTTCGACCGGTCTGCCCAAAGGGGTCATGGTCGAGCATCAGACGCTGTCCAATCTGGTCGACTGGCACTGTGATGCATTCGATTTACACGCCGGCAGCCACACCTCAAGCCTTGCCGGATTTGGCTTCGATGCGATGGCGTGGGAAGTCTGGCCGGCTCTGTGCGCGGGCGCCACGGTGCATCTGGCACCTACTCACGACGGCGCGGAAGACGTCGATGCCTTGCTCGAATGGTGGCGTGCGCAACCGCTGGACGTGAGCTTTTTGCCGACCCCGGTCGCCGAATACGCGTTCAGCCAGAACCTCGATCACCCGACTTTGCGCACTCTGTTGATCGGTGGCGATCGCTTGCGCCAGTTCAGCCGTCAGCAGCGCTTCGCGGTGATCAACAACTACGGCCCGACCGAGGCCACTGTGGTCGCGACTTCAGGACGTATTGAAGTCGGTGCGGCGTTGCACATCGGCCAACCGGTGGCGAACGCGGCGGTGTACTTGCTCGACGAGCAGCAACGTCCGGTGCCCATGGGCGTCATGGGCGAGTTGTACGTCGGTGGCGCGGGCGTGGCCCGGGGTTATCTGAACCGCGCCGACCTGACCGCCGAGCGCTTTCTGCAAGACCCGTTCAGCAACACGCCGAATGCGCGCATGTACCGCACCGGTGACCTTGCCCGTTGGCGCGAAGACGGCTCGCTCGACTACCTGGGGCGTAACGACGACCAGGTGAAAATCCGTGGCATGCGCATTGAATTGGGTGAAATCGAGACCCGCCTCAATCGGCTCCCCGGGATTAACGAAGCGGTGCTGCTGGCCCGCGAAGACCAACCCGGTCAGCCGCGACTGGTGGCCTATTTCACCGAACAGACGGGGGCCGAGCCACTGGCGGTGGGCGACTTGCGCGCACAGCTGTTGACGCAGTTGCCGGATTACATGGTGCCGGCAGCGTTTGTCCGGCTCGAAGCTTTGCCGCTGACCGCCAATGGCAAGGTCGACCGCCGAGCGTTGCCGAAACCGGATCTGGCCGCGTTGCCGGCCCGCGAATACGAGGCGCCGCAAGGCCAACTGGAAACCGCACTGGCGCAGATTTGGGCCGAAGTGCTGCAAGTCGAGCAGGTCGGCCGTCACGATCATTTCTTCGAACTCGGCGGTCATTCGCTGTTGGCGATGCGCATGGTCTCGCTGATCCGTCAGCGCCTCGGCGTCGAACTGGCGCTGAGTGACCTGTTTGCCGACGCGCAATTGAGCGCAGTCGCTGAAGTATTGAATCGCGCCGGGTGCAGCGCGCTACCGGACATTGTGCCGGCACCGCGTGATCAACCGTTGCCGATGTCCTTCGCCCAACAACGCCTGTGGTTCCTGGCGCAGATGACGGGTGGCAACTCGGCGTACAACATCCCTATTGGCCTGCGTCTGCGCGGTCGACTTGACATCGATGCCCTGCAAGCGGCGCTGGCACGCATCGTTGCCCGCCACGAAACCTTGCGCAGCCGTTTCATCAGCCTCGACGACAGCGCACACGTGTCGATTGCCCCGGTCGACAGCGGTTTACTGTTGCGCGTGGAAGATCTGCGCCAGGACTTGCAAGCCGAGCACACCGTGCAGGGATTGATGGCGCAGGAAGCCTCGACAGCGTTTGATCTGCACAACGATCCGTTGATTCGCGGACGGTTGGTGCGCCTGGCCGACGATCACTGTGTTTTGCTGTTGACCGTGCATCACATCGTCGCCGACGGTTGGTCGATGGGCGTGCTGACCGCTGAGTTGATGGCGTTGTATCAAGCGTTCAGCCACGGTCAGCCTGATCCGCTGCCGCCACTGACCTTGCAATACGGTGACTACGCCGTGTGGCAACGTCAGTGGCTCAGCGGTGAAGTGCTGCAGCGGCAAAGCGACTATTGGCAGCAGACCCTCGACGGCGCGCCGGCCTTGTTGACGTTGCCCACCGATCGCCCGCGCCCGGCGCAGCAGGATTACACCGGCGGCAACGTCGAGGTGTTGCTGGACGAACGCTTGAGCACTGGCCTTAAAACGTTGAGCCAGCGTCACGGCACGACCCTGTTCATGACCTTGACGAGCGCCTGGGCGCTGCTGATGAGTCGTCTGTCCGGGCAAACCGATGTGGTGATCGGTGCGCCGGTGGCCAACCGCAGCCGCGCTGAAATCGAAGGCTTGATCGGCATGTTCGTCAATACACTCGCTTTGCGCATCGACACCTCGGACGCGCCGAGTGTCGAAGCGCTGCTGGCGCGGGTAAAGGCGCGGACACTGGAGGCGCAAGCGCATCAGGATTTGCCGTTTGAACAAGTGGTGGAAATCGCCCGACCGCTGCGCAGTCTGGCGCACAGCCCGTTGTTCCAGACCACGCTGAGCTGGGACAGCAGTGTCGGCCCGCAACTGGCGTTGGGCGAGCTGACACTGGAGGGTGTTGCCGGGCCGGGCGAGGTCGCCAAGTTTGACCTGACGCTGACACTGGGCGAGGTCAACGGGGTGATTCGTGGCACGCTGAACTACGCCACGGCGCTGTTCGATGCGCTGACGATCAAGCGTTACATCGGCTACTTCGAACGTCTGCTCGACGCGATGGTTATCGATGATCAAACGGTGCTGGAACGTGTGCCATTGCTGGCAAACGATGAGCGCCAGCGCTTGCTGTACGACTTCAACGCCACGGCGCGTGACTACCCGCAAACACTGACCGTACACGGGGTTTTCCAACAGCAGGCAGCCGCGCATCCCAAGGCTGTGGCGGCAGTGCATGGTGCACATTCACTGAGCTACTTTGAACTCAACGCGCAAGCCAACCGCTTGGCCCATCACCTGATTGCTCACGGGGTGCAGCCGGGCGATCACGTGGCGATTCTGCTGCCACGTTCGCTGGAGTTGCTGGTGGCGCAACTGGCCGTTGCCAAATGCGCGGCGGCCTATGTGCCGCTGGACATCAATGCACCGAGCGAGCGCCAGGCGTTCATGGTCGATGATTGCCAAGCGGTGGCGCTGTTGACCTTGAGCGGCGAAGTCATCGACTACGCCGCACCGCGTATCGATCTGGACATGCTGACCCTCAGCGGTCAGCCGACGCACAACCCGAACCTGCTGCAGTCGTCCGAGGCCCTGGCGTACATCATGTACACCTCGGGTTCCACCGGCACGCCGAAAGGGGTAATGGTGCCGCACCGGGGCATCGGCCGCTTGGTGCTCAACAACGGTTACGCCGATTTCAATGCACAGGATCGCGTGGTGTTCGCCTCGAATCCGGCGTTCGATGCGAGCACCATGGACATCTGGGGGCCGCTGCTCAATGGCGGTCGCGTGGTGATCATTGACCATCAAACCCTGCTCGATCCGAATGCCTTCGGCCGCGAACTGAGTGCCAGTGGCGCGACGATCCTGTTCGTCACCACCGCGCTGTTCAACCAGTACGTGCAGCTGATTGCGCAGGCGCTCAAGGGCTTGCGCATCCTCTTGTGTGGTGGTGAACGTGGTGATCCGGCGGCGTTCCGTCGACTGTTGGCCGAAGCACCCGCGTTGCGCATCGTGCATTGCTACGGCCCGACCGAAACCACCACCTACGCCACCACATTCGAAGTGCAGGAAGTGGCGCAGGACGCCGAGAACGTGCCGATTGGCGGCCCCATCGGCAACACGCAGGTGTACGTGCTCGACGCGTATCAGCAACCGGTGCCGATGGGCGTCACCGGGGAGCTGTATATCGGCGGGCAGGGCGTGGCGCTGGGTTACCTGAACCGGCCGGATCTGACCGCCGAGAAGTTCCTCCGCGATCCGTTCAGCGAGACGCCTGGTGCGTTGCTCTATCGCACCGGCGATCTCGCACGCTGGCTGGCACCGGGGCAACTCGACTGCATCGGGCGTAACGATGATCAGGTGAAGATCCGTGGCTTCCGCATCGAACTGGGGGAAATCGAAAACCGCCTGTTGAAATGCCCGGGGATCAAGGAAGCGGTGGTGCTGGCGCGCCGCGACGGTCAGGACGCCACGCGTTTGGTGGCGTACTACACGGCGCACGATGAACCCTTGGATAACGCCGATCTGCACGCGCAGCTGCACGCACGACTGCCGGAATACATGCTGCCGACGGCGTGGGTGCAACTCGACGTATTGCCGTTGAACAACAACGGCAAGGTCGACCGCAAGGCACTGCCGGCACCGACGCAGGAGGCGCTGCTCAGCCGGGTTTACGAGGCGCCGACCAATCCACTGGAAATCAGCCTCGCACAGGTCTGGGCCGAGGTGTTGCAGGTCGAACAGGTTGGGCGCCATGACAACTTCTTCGAACTCGGCGGGCATTCATTGCTGGCCATGCGCATGCTGTCCCAGGTGCGCCAGCAATTGGGTGTGGAACTGGCGCTGGCTGATCTGTTCGCCAACCCGGAACTGGCGGCAGTCGCCGAAGTGTTGAGTCAGGCCGAACGCAGCAGCTTGCCGCAGATTCTGCCGGCGCCGCGCGATCAGGTGCTGCCGTTGTCGTTCGCCCAGCAACGCTTGTGGTTCCTCGCGCAGATGGACGGCGGCAATACCGCCTACAACATTCCTTTAGGCCTGCATTTGCGCGGCCGACTCGACGCCGTGGCCCTGCAACGGGCATTGGCGCGGATCGCCGCTCGTCACGAAACCCTGCGCAGTCGTTTTGCGCAATTGAACGACGAAGCACAGGTGCTGATTGCTCCGGTCGACAGTGGCCTGCCGCTGATTGAAGAGGATTGGCGGCAACAGCCGCAGACCGACGAGGCATTGCGCGCGCTGATCGAAACTGAAGCTCGCGGACCGTTTAATTTGCAGGACGGTCCGTTGATTCGGGGACGGTTGGTGCGGCTGGCCGATGAGCACCATGTGCTCTTGCTGACGATGCACCACATCATCTCCGACGGCTGGTCGATGGGCGTGCTGACTCGTGAATTGATGGCGTTGTATCAGGCGTTCAGTTACGGCGAGGACGACCCGCTGCCGCCGCTGGCCTTGCAATACGCCGACTACGCGGTGTGGCAACGTCGCTGGCTCAGCGGTGAGGTGCTGCAGCGCCAGAGCGATTACTGGCAGCAGACGCTGGCCGGCGCCCCGGCCTTGTTGAGCCTGCCGACCGACCGTCCGCGCCCGGCGCAACAGGATCATCGCGGTGGCAGTGTCGAGATCGTGCTGGACGAGCAGACCAGCGTCGGTCTCAAGGCGTTGTGTCAGCGTCACGCCGTGACACCGTACATGGTGCTCATGAGCGCCTGGGCAATGTTGCTCGCTCGTTTGTCCGGGCAGTCCGATGTGGTCATCGGCTCGCCGGTGGCCAACCGTACCCGCGTCGAGATCGAAGGGTTGATCGGCATGTTCGTCAACACCCTTGCGTTGCGTGTCGATACCTCAGGTGATCTGACGGGCGCAGCGCTGCTGGCGCGGGTCAAGGCCCAGACCCTGGCCGCGCAGGCGCATCAGGATCTGCCGTTCGAACACGTGGTGGAAATCACCCGACCGCTGCGCAGCCTTTCCCACTCCCCGTTGTTCCAGACCCTGGTGAGCTGGGACAGCAGCGTCGCGCCGGCCCTGGCATTGGGCGGTCTGACGCTGGAAGGCGTGGCCGGGGAAAATCACTTTGTGAAGTTCGACCTGTCGCTGAGCCTGGGGGAAAACCCGCAAGGCATCCGTGGCGCGCTGCGCTACGCCACGGCGTTGTTCGATGAGGCGACCGTGCGGCGTTTTAGTGGTTACTTGCAGCGCTTGCTGAAAGCGCTGGTCAGCGATGACCAAGCTGTGTTGGCGCAGGTCAACCTGCTCGCGGCGGATGAACAGCAGCGCTTGCTCGGCGACTTCAACGCGACGGCGGTTGATTGCCCGGTCGAACAACCGATTCAGAGCCTGTTTGAAGCGCAGGCGCAGCGTCAGCCGGATGCCATCGCCGTGCAGGCTGGCGAACACAGCCTGACCTATCGCGAGCTGAACGCCCGTGCCAACCGTCTCGCGCATCACCTGCGCGAGCAGGGCGTGGGGCCGGATGCGCGGGTGGCGCTGTGCGTCGAGCGTGGACTCGATCTGGTGGTCGGGCTGCTCGGCATTCTCAAGGCCGGTGGCGCCTACGTGCCGCTGGATCCGGCTTACCCGACGGAGCGCCTCGACTTTATGCTCAGGGACTGCGCGCCGGTGGCAGTGCTGGTTCACTCGGCCACCCGATCGCTGTTTGCCGGGACCGACGTAGCTGTGATCGACTTTGACCAATGCAACTGGCACGCGCAATCGGAGGGCAATCCGCAGGTGCCTGGCCTGACGCCTTCGAATCTGGCGTACATGATCTACACCTCAGGTTCTACCGGCACACCGAAAGGCGTGATGCTCCAACACCGTGGCTTGTGCAATCTGGTGCATTGGGGCTCGCAGATTTGCCCACCGACCACAGACGGCGCGCTGTTGCAGAAAGCGCCATTCAGTTTCGATGGCTCGGTGTGGGAGTTCTTCTGGCCGCTGACGGCCGGCGTACGCCTGGTACTGGCACGGCCGGGCGGTCATCGGGAACCGGCGTATCTGGCGCAAGTGATTCGTCAGCAACGGATTACCGTAGTCAAGTTTGTGCCGGCGCTGTTGCAGCAGTTTGTTGAGCTGCAGGAGGTCAGTGAATGCACCAGCCTCAGCGATATTTTCTGTGGTGGCGGCGAACTCACGGCGGCACTGGCCGCTGCCGTGCGCCAGCAACTGCCGTGGGTGCGCCTGCATAACGTGTATGGCCCGACCGAAGCCACGGTCGACAGCACGGCATGGACACTGGAACCGCACATGCCGGTACCGTCATCCGAATTGCCAATTGGCAAGGCCATCTGTAACACCCGTGTGTACGTGCTCGATGCGCATGACCAACCGGTGCCGATTGGCGTCGTCGGCCAGTTGCACATTGGCGGCATCGGTGTGGCGCGCGGTTACATGGGGCTGCCGCAGATGCAGGCCGAGCGCTTTATCGACAGCCCGTTCGTGGCCGGTGATCGCTTGTACCGCACCGGCGATCTGGTGCGTTACCGCGCCGACGGCAACCTCGAATTCCTCGGGCGCAACGACTTTCAGGTCAAGCTGCACGGCTTGCGTCTGGAACTCGGTGAAATCGAAGCGCGATTGATCCAGCACCCGCAGGTGCGCGAGGTGGTGGTGCTGATGCGCGACGAGCGTCTGGTCGCGTATTTTACTGTGCGCGAGGGCAGTGCAGTGCCCGCTATCGATACGTTGCGCGCGTTCATTCTCGAGCAGTTGCCGGAGTACATGGTGCCGGGCGCGTTTGTTGCGCTCGACGCCTTGCCCTTGAGTCCCAATGGCAAAATCGATCGTCAGGCACTGCCGGCACCGAGCTTGGACGCGGTGCTTAGCCGCCACTACGAAGCACCGCAAGGCGAGATTGAAACCTTGCTTGCGCAGGTGTGGGGCGAGGTGCTCAAGGTCGAGCAGGTCGGACGTCACGACAATTTCTTCGAATTGGGCGGGCATTCGCTGCTGGCGATTCGTCTGGTCAACTTGCTGCAGCGGGCGGGGCAACAGGTGACGCTGGCGGAGCTGTTCCAGCGGCCGAGTATCGAATCACTGGCAGCGCTGATCAGCCAGCGCAGTGGCGTGCCTGAACAGCCGGAAGGACTGGTCGTGGTGCGGCCGGGCGAGGGCGGTAATGCGCTATTCCTGATTCATGAATTCAGCGGCCGGGACGTATATTTCCCGGCATTGGGCCTGCATATCGAGGGCGAGTTTCCGATTTACGGCTTGCCCGGTGTGCCACTGGGGCAGCCGCAACTGCGCACCCTTGAGTGCATGGCCACGCGGATGGTCGGGATTATCCGCTCGGTGCAGCCGCATGGGCCGTATCATCTGGCCGGGTGGTCGTTTGGCGGCTTGCTGGCGTACGAAGTCGCGCAGCAATTGCTCGGTCTCGATGAGGCGGTGGCGTTTGTCGGCCTGCTTGATACTTACGCACCGCATCCAGCCAGCCAGGATAAAACCCGCTGGAGCGGCGAGCATCGCGACAAGCGTCAATTGCTCGAACATTGCCGGGCGCGCTCACAGATGCGCGGTGAAGAAGGGCAGCAAGCATTGACTGACGTCGAAAGGCTTGAGGCTGAAGTCGAGCTGACCGGCTTCGACGAACTGTTCCAGCGCTGCTGCGAACAGCAATTGCCTGACCCGGAACTGGCCGCACTAAGCGCAGCGGATGCCTGGAGTTACTTTGATCGTGAGGCCGCTCATGGCCTGGCGCTGGCGCATTACCGCGTCAGCCCGGCCAGCCAGCCGGTGCACTTGTTCCGCGCCCAGGCATTGATGCCGGGACAGGCACAGCCGAGTCCGACCCGTGGTTGGGAGAACAAGGTCGGTACAGGTTTGCTGCGCTGCATCGATGTGCCGGGGGATCACCGCAGCATGATGAAAAACCCGGATATCCAGGCGCTCGGCCAGGCTTTGAGTCAGGCCATGGCGGCGGCGCGGGTCCCGCAACCACAGGTGTATCAGCCAGTATTGACGATCCAGAGTGGGCACGCCGGGCATGCGCCGATCTTCTGTGTGCCGGGGGCGGGCGACAGTGTCACCGGGTTCATTCACCTGACCGAAGCGCTCGGTCCTGAGTGGCCGATCTATGGTCTGCAACCGCGTGGCCTGGATGGTCACGGCGTGCCGCACAGTCAGGTAGAAGCGGCAGCGGCGTGTTATCTGCAAGCCGTCGAGCAACTGTATCCGCAAGGCCCGGTGCATTTGATCGGCCATTCGTTCGGCGGTTGGGTCGCGCATGCCATGGCCACGCAGTTGCAGGCGATCGGACGTGAGGTAGCGTCGTTGACCCTGATCGACAGCGAATCTCCCGGCGGCAACGGCACGGCAGGCAAGCCGTACACCGGTACGGCGGCGCTGGAACGCTTGATCGAGACGCTGCAATTGTCCAGCGGCAAGTCCCTGGGCATCGATCCGCTGGCGTTCGCCGAGGCTGACGACACCACGCAAATGCGCCTGTTGCACGAGGGCATGGTGCGTGCGGGTGTGTTGTCTGCGCGTTCGTCAGCGCAGGCGATGCACGGCCCGGTGCGCACCTTCGCCACGGCATTGCGTACGGTCTATCAACCGCAACTGGCCTACACCGGCCCGGTGCGGCTGGCACTGGTCGATGACCCGACGCTGGATGCGTGGGGCAATCAGCGCGAGCAAGCGGCGATGGTCGAGGGTTGGCAGCGTCAGGTTGCGGATCTGGCGGTGTGGTACGGGCCGGGCAACCACTTCACGATTCTCAAGGCGCCCAACGTCTTCAGTCTCGCGGCGTGGTGGCATGACGGCCTGAAAGTGCCGGCCGGCCAAGTGGTTTCCTGATTGTTGTTTATCTACCAGAGCCCGGCCGCTGGCCGGGCTCACCCCTGAACGGACTTGTGGTCATTTATGGAAAAGTCGAAGTTGCGCAAAGTCGGTATGGGTCTGGCGTTGGTGGCGGTCGCGGGATTGGCGTTCTATGCGGTGCAGGCACCGGCCGAGGCGCCGCAATATCTGACGGCGCCCGTTGAACGCAGTGATATTGAAAACGCGGTGCTGGCCACCGGGTTGCTTGAAGGCATCAAACAAGTGGACGTCGGCGCGCAAGTGTCCGGGCAATTGAAGTCGCTCAAGGTCAAGGTTGGCGACAAGGTGAAGAAGGGCCAGTGGCTGGCGGAAATCGATCCGCTGGTGTTGCAGAACACCCTGCGTCAGGCCCAGGTCGATGAGGAAAACCTGCAAGCGCAAAAACGCGCCACTCAGGCTCAACTGAGGCAGACCAAAGCGATTTACGAGCGCTACAAGAACTTGCAGGACGACGCCTCGATCTCCCGTCAGGATTTCGAAACCGCCGAGTCGAACTATCAGGTGCAGCAGGCCAATCTGATGTCGCTGGATGCGCAGATCAAAAGCGCGCACATCCAGATCGACACGGCAAAGGTCAATCTGGCCTACACGCGGATTGTTGCGCCGATCGATGGCGATGTGGTCGGCGTGGTAACACAGGAAGGGCAAACGGTGATCGCCAGCCAACTGGCGCCGGTCCTGCTGAAACTGGCGGATCTGGACACCATGACGGTGAAAGCGCAGGTGTCCGAGGCCGATGTGATCCACATTGCGCCGGGGCAAGAGGTGTATTTCACCATTCTTGGCGAGGACAAACGCTACTACGCGAAGCTGCGCGGCACGGACCCGGCGCCGCAGAACTTTCTTGAAACACCGCCCGCCGGCACGCCTAAGCAAAGCAGCGCGGTGTTCTACAACGCCTTGTTCGAGGTGCCCAATCCCGATCATCGCCTGCGCATCTCGATGACCGCGCAGGTGCGCATTATCCTCGACACCGCCAAGTCGGTGCTGACCGTGCCGGTGGCGGCGCTCGGTCCGCGCAATGCCGATGGCAGTTTTCCGGTACGGGTGCTCGACGCCAAGGGCCACGCGCAGTCGCGCAATGTGCAGACCGGGATCAACAACAACGTCAAAGTGCAGATCAATGATGGCTTGGCGGAAGGTGATCGCGTGGTCATCGGTGATCCGCTGACGAATGTGGCGGGGGCCTGAGCATGACTGAGCCGCTGCTACAGCTGACCGGCATCACCCGCAGCTTCACCGCCGGCGACCGCGAGTTTCTCGCGCTGAACAACATCAATCTGACGATCAATGCCGGGGAAATGGTCGCGATCATTGGTGCCTCCGGTTCCGGCAAATCGACGCTGATGAACATCCTCGGTTGCCTCGATTACGCCACCGCCGGCAGCTACAGGATCAACGGCCAGGAAACCCGCGATCTGGACAATCAGGCCCTGGCCGAGCTGCGCCGTGACTACTTCGGCTTCATCTTCCAGCGTTATCACTTGCTGCCGCATTTGAGCGCGATGCACAACGTCGAGATGCCGGCGATTTACGCCGGCACACCGCAGCTTCAGCGCCATGCCCGCGCCCGTGAGCTATTGGCGCGATTGGGTCTGGAAGGGCACCTGACGCATCGGCCGAGCCAGCTTTCCGGCGGTCAGCAGCAACGGGTGAGTATCGCCCGGGCCTTGATGAATGGCGGCGAAGTAATCCTCGCCGACGAACCGACCGGCGCTCTCGACACGGCCAGCGGCAAAGAGGTGATGCGCATCCTGCTGGAGCTGCACGCGGCAGGGCACACGGTGATTCTGGTGACCCACGACCCGAAAGTCGCGGCCAACGCTGAGCGCATCATCGAAGTCAGCGATGGCGAAATCCTCAGCGACCGCGCCAACGAACGCGACACCACGCAGCTGCTCAGCGACGAACCGGTGACGCCGAAAGCCACCGCCTCTCGACGTCTTGTTGCCAGTCTCGGTTTGTTCAAAGAGGCGTTCGCCATGGCGTGGGTGGCGTTGATTTCCCATCGCATGCGCACCTTGCTGACCATGCTTGGCATCGTCATTGGCATCACCTCGGTGGTGTCAATTTCAGCGGTGGGCGAGGGCGCCAAGAACTACGTGCTCAAGGACATCGCCGCGATTGGCAGCAACACCATCGATGTCTATCCCGGCAGCAGTTACGGCGACAAACGTGCAGCGGCCATCGAAACCCTGACACCGGCCGATGTCACCGCGCTGAATCAGCTGTACTACGTCGACAGCGCCACGCCGATGATCGGCCGCAGCCTGTTGCTGCGCTATCGCAATATCGACCTGGATGCGCAGGTCAACGGCGTCAGCGATCAGTACTTCAAGGTGCGCGGGATCAAGATGGCAGCGGGTATCCCGTTCAGCGAAAACGATGCACGGCGCCAGGCGCAGGTGGTGGTCATAGATCACAACACCCGGCAGCGCCTGTTTGGCCAGGATGTCGACCCGTTGGGCCAGGTGATCCTGATCGGTAACCTGCCTTGCACGGTGATCGGCGTGGCCGCGCAGGATAAAAGCCTGTTCGCCTCGGGCAAGACCCTCAACGTCTGGGTGCCCTACGAAACGGCAGCCGGGCGGGTGTTGGGTCAGCGTTATCTGGACAGCATCAGCGTGCGCATGAAGGACGGCCAGCCGAGCAAAGTGGTGGAAGAGCACGTCACTCAACTGTTGCTGCAACGCCACGGCACCAAGGATTTCTTCACCAACAACCTCGACAGCGTCCTGCAGACCGTGCAGAAAACCAGCCGCTCGCTGGCGCTGTTGCTGTCGCTGATTGCGGTGATTTCGTTGGTGGTGGGCGGTATCGGCGTGATGAACATCATGCTGGTGTCGGTGACCGAACGTACCCGCGAGATTGGCATTCGCATGGCGGTGGGCGCGCGGCAGTCGGACATTCGTCAGCAGTTTTTGGTGGAGGCGGTGATGGTCTGTTTGTTGGGCGGGGCGATCGGAATTTCCCTGTCGTATGCGATCGGGCATCTGTTTTCGGTGTTTATCAAGGAATGGGAGATGGTGTTTTCGTTGGCGTCGGTGCTAACGGCGGTGGTGTGCTCGACGTTGATCGGGATTGTGTTCGGGTTTGTGCCGGCGCGGAATGCCTCGCGGCTTGATCCGATTGAGGCGTTGGCACGGGATTAAGAGCTGACCCTCACCCTAGCCCTCTCCCAGAGGGAGAGGGGACAGAACGCGGTGTTTGCTGGAGATACACCGACGTGGGATACCGAGTCGAACTCAGGTTTTGAACAGCACAAAAATCGGCTCCCTTTCCCCCTCGCCCCCCTTGGGGGAGAGGGCTGGGGTGAGGGGGTAGATCCAACTGACACACCGCAAAAACTCGAACCACCGCCATCCAGAATTTCCATCAATAAACACGATACCGTGAGTGCGTTTAAATTACACGACCCGTTACGTCATACCGCCTACAACACCTTGCGTCGTTACCTACGCGTACGCCAGAATCCGCCGGCTTACGCGGCTATGGGTCGGGATATATCGTTTGCCTGTCACTGCAAATCAGTGATCGGGTTTGGTAGCCCGCTTCGGTACCGCCGTATGGCGCCCCCTTATGCAGTCTCTTTTTTGCGGCTGCGTTTTATATGGTGGACATGCGTGGGGCTCATTCATGAGCGCCGGGTTTCCGTATCGACCGGTCTACCAACCCGCGCATGGCCGCCACCTTCGTTTGGTAGCGAAAGTGATGGCTCCGGTTAATTTCGATACGAGACTTTATCTATGTTCAAAGCCACACCCAACCCACCAGATACCGATCCAATCCCCTACGACGCCGCACTGGAACCTCAAAACATCAAAGAGGCCACAGAACGGGCGATCAATTTCTACCTCAATCCTTCCGCGCTCAAAACCTCAAAACCTACTCGCAAAACCGGCAAGATCTACCTGATCGACCCCACCATCGACGACGAAACCCTGCTCGTTGAAGCCTACGAATCGTTGTCATCGGCCAGTGACATGGCCCGCGACCTTGCCGACTTGGTCGACAGTCCTCACCGCAAAAAAATGCTGATCCTGCAACAGGTGATCATGCTGAGTGAATTGGTGGTGAGTCGCGTCCTCCACAACCAGCGCTTGCCCAACTAATTGCGAAACAGCCGCGTGAGGGAGCTGCTCCCTCGCATCGTGCAAGTGGTGATGTTGGGGGAATTGGCGGTGAATCAGGCTTTGGAGCACGTCGCTGGATTGCCCTCACCCTAACCCTCTCCCAGGGGGAGAGGGGACTGACCGAGGTGTTCTTTCGAGGTACACCGACGTGGGATACCGAGCCGAACTCAGGTTTTGAACAGTGCAAAGATCGGCTCCCTTTCCCCCTCGCCCCCTTGGGGGGAGAGGGCTGGGGTGAGGGGGGAATCTCACTGACACACCCAAAAAACCGAAACCCTCTCAATCCCTGCGTATCAAGCCGCACTCGACGCCAACGCCTCCAACGGCGAATACATCCAGCGCATCAACGAATGCCGTCCGCTGATACCCAACTTGATCGCCGCCCGTTTCAGATAACTCTCCACGGTGTTGACCTTCAACGCCAATTGTTCCGCCAGTTCCGGCGCCGTGCGGCCGGCGAGCAGGCCGACACACACTTCGGTTTCGCGGTTCGACAGGCTCAGCCCCAGTTGCTCAAGGCGCTCGTCAAAGCGCAGGCGCAAGGTTTCCAGGCCGTTGCCTTCGGTTGCTTCGGGCGGGGTTTGCGGATCAGGAGTGGCCGGTTGCAGGGCGTTGATGTGTTTTTCCACCATCGGCAGCAGCACCGGGGAGATGTCCTGCAACAGGCTGCGTTCCTGCGCGGAAAAGCGCTGCGATTCGCCGTTGCGGTACACCGAAATCACGTAGCGGTAGCCGTCCTTGCGCCGGGTCAGGTGCAGTTGTGAGGCGTCCGCGCTGGTCGCGGCCGGCGGATTCTGTAAATGGTGGGCCGCCGCACTGTGTTCGGAAAACACCGTTTCGGCGATCAGGGCCGGCCCTTTCAGCGGCTCCGGCTCACTGCGACTCGACGTGCGGCCGACCGGTTCGACACGCATCTGCCGGATGTGCGTGGCGTCGACCGCCAGTTGCGTCAGGATCAGGTCATGCAGCATGCGCGGAAAGTGCCGGCTGCCGGTGCTGGCAATAACCTTGCCGATGTGGGGGAACAAGTGTGAATTCATTTGCGTGTCATCCCTGAGAGACGTTAATTCATAAACATCTGCCGCACTGTCGACGATCTCCTTGGTCGACGAAATACCGCAGACTTGGATCCTATCCTAGTACAACGTTTGAGCGACGGTTTAATGAAGGTGTTATTTGCTCATAACCGCGACGTCGGGTTGCTTGCCCTGTGAGCACCAGCGGTTGCGGCCTTGCTGCTTGGCTTGATACAGGCAGGTATCGGCTGCTTTCAACAGGGTCGCCGGGGTTACCGTGTCATCGACTGGATGCCAAGTGGTAATCCCGGCGCTGGCGGTGACATAACCCAAAGGATGCCCGGCGTGCTCCAGTTTCAGTGCACGGATGGCCTGCAGTATGTCTTCGGTAACCTGAATGGCGCCGGCATTGTCGGTGTTGGGCAGCAGCACGGTGAACTCTTCGCCGCCGTAGCGCACCGCCAGGTCGCTCGGTCGTTTGACTGCTTGCTGGATCGCCTGCCCGACAGCGCTCAGGCAATCATCACCCGCCGCATGGCCATACTGATCGTTGTAGCGTTTGAAGTGGTCGACATCGAGCATGATCAATGACAGCGCCGAACCTTGTCGCCGCGCTAGACGGATTTCGTCCGCCAGCGCATTGTCCAGACGTCGGCGGTTGCCCAGTCCGGTCAGGCTGTCAGTCAGCGCCATGTCACGCATGGTCTGGTGCGCGTAGCGAATTTCCCGCTCCATGGCCATGCGCTGGCGCAACTGGTGCAGCACCACCAGGCCGAAACCGCTGAGCACCAAAATCAGAAACACCAGCACGAAGCCGTTTTTCAGCAAATCCTGCTGCCACGGTTCGATGATCGAGTCCCGTGAAAGCCCGGCCTCGACCACCAGCGGATAGGTGGTGAGCGCGCGATAGCCATACAACCGCTCAGTGTCGTCGACCACCGCGCGGACTTGCGCAATACCGGCGTTGGCGTTGGGCAGGTAGACCTTGAAGATCTCGCTGTTGGCCAGGCTTTTGCCGATCACCGAGGCGATGAACGGCCGGCGCACGAGGATGGTGCCGTCGCGTCTGGCCAGCACCAGTGCGCCTTTGTCATCGATTCTGAAGTCGCCGTAATAGTCGACAAAGTAGCTGACCTTGACCGTGCCCAGCAGCACCCCGGCGAACGAGCCGTCGGGATTGTTCAGACGACGGGAGACGGGAATGATCAGGTCATGGGTCGATCGGCTTTCCACCACATCACCGATGCGCACCTGCCGATCATCATGGCTGCGGTGGTATTGAAAGTAATCGCGATCGGCGTTGTTAGCGGTCTCGGGCGTGACTTCCTTGTCGGTGACGAGCCACTGCCCATCCGCCCCGTAGATAAACAAGCCATGCAGCTGCGGCATGATTTTCGATTGCTGCACCAGCAGTTTGTGAATACGCGGCACGTCGAGATTCTGCAGGCCATCGCCTTCGATCCGCTCACTCAGGGCGGCGGTCAGCACATCCATTTGCCGAATGGTGTCTTCGGCGTGCTGCGCGGTGGCGCGGGCCAGGTTGGTCACCGAATCGCGCGCCGAGGCGAATGCAGCGCGATAGTCGCGCCAGGTGCGCCAGCTCTCGACCGTCAAAAAGGCCAATACCACCACCAGCATAAAGCTGACCGTCAGGCGGAATGTCGAGCCGGCGCGCACGGCGTTGCGGGCAGAGGCGGCTCTGCTTGGGTCTACGGTGTTCGGCTCTGGCGGACGGCGTCCGAGCATGAACATCTCCTTTTTTCATACGTAATGCATCGCAACAGTATGACAAGGATCGCCAGAAAGTTCGGCGCGGAGCGTGTTTTATTGCCTGATTGTCCTGTTCGAGTTGACGGTGAAACGCTTTTCAGCCGATTTATCCCGTCCCTGTGCGTCAGTAATCTGTACCCAACTTGAACGCAACAACAACTTCAAAAACTCAAAAGGGACGCACACCATGACTACTCCAACCTACAACCGCCTGAACAAAGATGACGCCATCGTGCTGCTGGTCGACCACCAGACCGGCCTGATTTCCCTGGTGCAGGACTTCTCGCCAAACGAATTCAAGAACAACGTGCTGGCCCTGGCTGATCTGGCCAAGTTCTTCGAACTGCCGACCATCCTCACCACCAGTTTCGAACAAGGCCCGAACGGCCCGCTGGTGCCAGAGTTGAAAGAGATGTTCCCGGACGCGCCGTACATCGCTCGTCCAGGCCAGATCAACGCGTGGGACAACGAAGACTTCGTCAAAGCGATCAAAGCCACCGGCCGCAAGCAGATCATCATTGCCGGTGTAGTAACGGATGTCTGCGTAGCGTTCCCGACCTTGTCGGCGCTGGCAGAAGGGTTTGATGTGTTTGTGGTGACCGACGCTTCCGGCACCTTCAACACCACCGTGCAACAAGCCGCATGGAGCCGCATGACTCAGGCCGGCGCACAGATGATGAACTGGTTCTCGGTGGCCTGTGAGCTGCACCGCGACTGGCGCAACGACATCGAAGGGCTGGGCAATCTGCTGTCGCAGCGGATCCCGAACTACCGCAACCTGATGAACAGCTACTCGGCGCTGACCGCTCAGCAGAAGTAAGCTGACGCGACCGAACAAAAGCCTGCCCTGAAAGCAGGCTTTTGTCGTGTCTGCGCTTGAAAGCGCTGGCAGCGTTGCGATGGCGTTACTTCAGGTTATGGCTGAAGAACGTGGTCAATTTGGCGAAGGGAATCAGGTTGACCCGGTCGTACAAGTCGACATGGCCGGCCCCCGGAATGATCAGCAGCTCTTTGGGCTCGGCCGCGCGCTGGTAAGCGTCTTCACTGAACTCGCGGGAGTGCGCCTGAGCGCCGGCAATGAACAGCAGCGGGCGCGGGGAGATGCTCTCGATGTCATTGAACGGGTAGAAGTTCATGAACTTCACATTGCTGATCAGTGTGGGCATGGTGGTGGTCTGCGGCGAAGCGCCGGCCGGGGTGACCTGGCCACGCGGGGTGCGGTAGAAATCGTAGAACTCGTCACCCACCGCGTTGCCGGTGAGTTTCAGCGGTGTGCCGCCGGTGTAGCGCACCGGGCCGCCCCAGGACTGCGCGTTACGCTGCTGCGCCGTCTGTTCAATGATGGATTGGCGTTGCGCTGGCGTGAGCGAATGCTTGAGGCCGTTACGGTTGGCGGCGCCCATGTCGTACATGCTCACGGTGGCAATCGCCTTCAAACGTGGGTCGATCTTGGCGGCACTGATGGCGAAGCTGCCGCTGCCGCAAATACCGATAACGCCGATACGCTCGCGATCGACCAGCGGGCGAGTGCCGAGAAAGTCCACCGCCGCGCTGAAGTCTTCGGCATAAATGTCCGGTGCAACCGACTGGCGTGGCAGGCCCTCGCTTTCGCCCCAGTAGGACAAGTCGAACGACAGCGTGACGAAACCCTGTTCCGCCATTTTGGTCGCGTAGAGATTGGCGCTTTGCTCTTTCACTGCGCCCATCGGGTGGCCGACGATGATCGCGGCATTTTTTGACTGCGGGTCAAGGTTCTTCAGGTTGAACAGATTGCCTGCGACCTTCATCCCGTACTGGTTCTTGAAGGTGACCTTTTCCACGGTCACTTTATCGCTGGTGTAGAAGTTGTCTGCGCCGTTCGACATATCGGCTCCCATGGCTGAAAAAGTACTGAAGAGCAGCCCGAAGGCCAAGCAAAAACCTTTCACTGGAATGTCCTTGCGATTGAGGGTTTATTCGTCTGAGCCTGTGCACGAACATTCTCTCGATCAGCGCCTCAGCGCCGTAGTGCATTCCTCTGGATTGCTTGCCTGATCCACTGAGTCTGCATTTTCAACGCCGCGCAGACACGATATGGCGGCGATCAGAGGGCAGGCACCGGATATGGATTACGCTGAGGATTCAGCGCTGGCGTCGGCCACTCCGGTTTCAGCCTGACGGCCACTGCGCAGGGTTTCCGGAACCCCAATCCCAAGCAGCACAACCGCCACCGCCGCAATACCGGCCAGGGTCAGAAATGCCGCGCTGTAACCGGCCTCCTGCACAACGAACCCGGCAAGTCCGTTGCTCAGTGCTGCGCCCAGCCCGAACACCGTGGTCAGTGCGCCGAGGCTGACGTTGAAGTGGCCGGTGCCCTGGGTGAGGTCTTTGACCATGATCGGAAACAAGGCGCCGAACAGACCGGCGCCGACGCCGTCGAGCAGCTGCACCGCGACCAGCCAATAAGCATCGTCCGACAGCGTGTAGAGCACACCGCGCAACGGCAGGATCAGAAAACCGGCCAGCAGCAGCGGTTTGCGTCCCCACAGATCGGCTTTTGCCCCGACCAGTAATGCCGCCGGCACCATCACCAGTTGCGCCGCGACGATGCAGGCCGAGGTCAGCGGGGTGGCCATCTGCAGATTGGCTTGCGCAAGTTTTTGGCTCACCAGCGGCAACATCGCCGCATTGGCGAGGTGGAACAGCGCACAGCAAATGGCGAACAGCAGCAGCGACCGGTTACCCAGCAGCACGGATAACCCGGAAGGTTGGCGATGCCCAGCGTCGGCCGGGTCCAGCCCGCGGGCCTGATCATGGTCGATCGCTTCTGGCGCCACGCAGGCGATGGCGATGACACTGGCCAGGGCCATGGCCGCCATCAGGTAGAACACTGCCACCGGGCCGAACAGATAAGCGAACACACCGGCGAGGAGGGCGGCGCAGGCGTTGCCGGCATGATTGAAGGTTTCATTGCGCCCGGTTCGCCGGGTGAACGCCCGTGGTCCGGTCATGCCCAGGGTGATCGCGCAGATGGCCGGGGCGAATATCGAGGCGGCCATTGCACTCAGGGTTTGCGTCAACGCCACCCAAGTGAACGACGTCACGAACGGCAGCAGCAGGCAACTGCCGGTCACCAGCAGCGCGGCGATCGCAATCAACGCACGTTTGCGTCGGCTGTTGTCGACCCAGGCGCCGGCGGGTGTCTGGGTGATCAGCGCGGCGACCCCGGCGATGGTCATGACCAGACCAATGCTGGCCGGCTCCCAGTGATGCACCGCCAACAGATAGATGGCCAGATAGGGGCCGAGGCCGTCGCGCACGTCGGCGAGGAAAAAGTTCAGGCTGTCCAGGGACAGGTTGTTGCGGCGATCGAGGTCAGCGGCCACGGCGGTGTCTTCAATGTTCGAGGTTTGCGGATGGATTCAACCTCAGCAAGCCTAATGACCTGCGCCCGTGAATATAAGTTGCAGGCCGCCGCCGTGTCGTTGCGAAACAACGCCAAGGGGCTGAAAACGACGTTCCGTCATACGGTTGCTGCACGTTCGACGCGCTACTTGTATCCTTGCGCCGGTCGAGGACATACGACCGCTGTTATTGCCTTGAATCAGTAACGGCCGGAACGGGAAACCGGACTTTCCATTAGGTACTTTCGTGAAGCGTGATACCCACCTCGTCATCCTCTTGCTGCTGGTCATCGGCTGCTCCCTGGCGTCGCTGACCATCTGGAAAGTGCTGTCCTCGCGCGATCGCGCGCTGGAGGAAGTCAACGTGCACGGGTTGAACCTGACCCAGGCACTCGAGACCTATTCCGAGGGCATTGTCCGGCAAAGTTCGCTGCTGTTGCTCGGGCTGGTCGAGCGCCTGGAAACCGAAGGCAGTGGCCCCGCGCAGATCCAGCGCTTGGGTGCGTTGATCAACCGCCAACAGCCGTTGATGCCACAAATGAGCGGGATCACCATCTATGACCGTCAGGGCCATTGGCTGATGTCGTCGAACCGACCGATTCCGGCGGGGGCCAACAGCAGTGATCGGGCCTACTTCATTCATCATCGCGACGACCCGAGCCGCGAACCCTTTATCGGGCCACCCATCCGTAGCCGCTCCAATCAGGAGTGGGTGATCACCGTCAGCCGCCGTTTCAATGATGATCGCGGCGAGTTTGCCGGGGTCGTGGCCGTGACCTTGGGCGTGGAAAACTTCCTGCGCCTGTTCGGCAAACTCGACGTCGGGCAGGAAGGTGCCATCGGTTTGTCGTATACCGACGGCACGTTGCTGGTGCGCTATCCGTTCCGCGAGCAGGACATGGGCCGCAACTTTTCCAAGTCGCCGATCTACGCCAAGTACCTGGTCGATCAATCGGTCGGCACCGCGTCGTATACCTCCAGCCTGGATGGCGTCGAACGCCTCTACGCCTTCCGCAAAAGTGAAAAATTGCCGCTGATCACCACGGTCGCCATCGGCAAGCGTGAAGCGCTCACGGCCTGGCGAACCGAGGCGCTGTTGTCGGCGGTGGTGGTGGCGGGGCTGTTGGGACTGACCGGCCTGATCGGCTGGTGCTTGATCCTCGATATCCGGCGCCGGACCCAGGTTGAAGGCGAACTGCGCATTGCTCAGCAGCAGTTGCTCGGCTCGAACCGACAACTGGAACTGCTGGCCATGAAGGATGCACTGACCGGTCTGGCGAATCGGCGCTGCTTCGACCAGACCCTGGCCACAGAGGCGCGGCGGGCACAGCGCGACGGCTCATCGCTGGCCTTGCTGATGATCGATATCGACTATTTCAAACTGTTCAATGATGCGCTCGGGCACGTTGCCGGCGACGCTTGTCTGCAAGCTGTCGCCAGGGTGCTGGATGAATGCGTGCGGCGACCGTCAGACCTGGTCGCGCGCTACGGCGGTGAAGAGTTCGCGGTGATCATGCCCGCCACCGACATCGACGGTGCCGCCGTGGTAGCGCAGTTGATTATCGAGCGCTTGCAGAAAGCCAACATTGACCACCCGACAAGCCCGGTGGCCCGCGTGAGCCTGAGCATTGGCATCGCCGCCGCGCGCGGGTCGCACCTGGACCCGGTGCACGGTTTGATCGAGTCAGCCGATCAGGCGCTGTACCAAGCGAAGTTGGCCGGGCGCAACCGCTTCATGGCGTCTCGCGCGCAAGCCTTACTCGACTTCGATGGACAGCAGGCCACTGACGCGTGACACCAACGTGTCGACGGCAAACGGTTTGGTCAGCACCTGCATGCCCGGGCCGAGTTGACCGTTACCGATCACCGAGTTTTCCGCGTACCCGGTAATGAACAAGGTCTTCAACTTCGGCCTGATTTGCCTGCCCGCATCGGCCATCTGCCGGCCGTTCATGCCGCCGGGCAAACCGACATCGGTAATGAGCAGATCGATGTGCGCGCTGGAACGCAGCACTTCCAATCCTTCAACGCTGTCGCCCGCTTCGAGCAAGTCGTAGCCGAGGTCGCTCAGCACGTCCTTGAGCAGCATGCGGACGGTGGGTTCGTCGTCGACAATCAGGATGGTCTCACCGGCCTTGGCATGAGGCGTCGCCGAGCTTTGCGCGTCATCGTGATTGCGCTGCGCTTCGCCGAGGTAGCGCGGCAGGTAAACGCACATGGTGGTGCCTTGACCCACAGTCGATTGCACCCGCACCTGCCCGCCGGATTGCTTGGTGAAACCGTAGATCATCGACAGCCCGAGCCCGGTGCCCTGGCCCAGCGGTTTGGTGGTGAAAAACGGGTCGAAGGCCTTGGCGATCACTTCCGCACTCATACCGGTACCGGTGTCGGCGACCGACAGGCACAGGTATTGTCCTTCGGGCATTTCCCGTAAGCGTGCTGATTCAGCATCCAGGGTTCGATTGGCGGTCTCGACGATGATGCTGCCACCATCGGGCATCGCATCGCGGGCGTTGATGCACAGGTTGAGCAGGGCGTTTTCCAGTTGGCTGGCATCGACCAGCGCCGGCCACAGATCGGCGGCGGCGACCGTCTTCAGGCGAATACTCGGGCCGACGGTGCGCTGGATCAGTTCGCTCATGCCGGCAATCAGCGCGTTGACTTCAGTCGGACGTGGATCGAGGGTCTGACGTCGAGAGAAGGCCAGCAGACGGTGGGTGAGGGCAGTGGCGCGTTTGGCGGCGTCCTGGGCGATCTGCATGTATTTGTCGATGTCGTTCGAACGACCCTGGGCTATGCGTTTGTCCATCAGCTCAAGGGATGCGCAGATGCCCGCCAGCAGGTTGTTGAAGTCATGGGCCAGACCGCCGGTGAGTTGCCCGACCGCTTCCATTTTCTGCGATTGCCGCAACTTTTCTTCGGCCTGCATCAGGTCCGCTGTGCGCGCCGAGACCCGTTGTTCCAGTGTGTCGTTGAGGGCCTTTAACGCGGCGGTGACCCGGTCGCGCTCGGCTTCGACGTTGCGCCGGTCTTCGACATCGATCAGCACGCCGGGAAAGCGCAAAGGCGTGCCGTCTTCGGCGCACTCGACGCGGCCGTTCGCTTCAATCCAGGTGTATTTGCCGTCCGCGCCTCGCACTCGGTATTGGTGCGAATAGGCACCGCCACGGGCAATGACTTCGTTGATCGCGGTGGTGAGTCCTTCCCTGTCGTCCGGGTGCACGGTCATTACCACTTGTTCCAGGCTCAAACCGTCGAGACCCCAGGCCGGATCGAGGTCGAAAACCCGCGCGAAGGCCTCATCGACGCTGAAACGATCGCTGGGCAGGTGCCAGTGCCAGGTACCGATAATGGCGCCGGCGGCCAGGGCGAGTTGTACCCGCTCGACGTTTTCCCGGGCGACGGCCTCGCTGATGCGCAAGCGTTCTTGCGCGTCGCGGCGCTCGGTGACATCGCTGAAGAAGATCGCAATCTGCCGATCGGCCGGGTCGCCGACGCGGACGGCGCGTACATCGAACCAGCGTTCGAAGGTATTGGCGTAGTTCTCGAAGTTGGCCGGCTCGCCGGTCTTGGCCACATGGCCGTAGGTCTCGAACCAGAATTTTTCCAGGTTGGGCGCAAACTCGGTAACCCACTTGCCGCGCAGATTGACCCCGGCCTGACGTTCGAATGCCGGGTTGGCCTCGACGAAGTAATAGTCGATGGGGTGGTCGTCGGCGTCGAATTTGACTTTGACGATGGCGAACGCCGCCTCGATGGTTTCCAGAATGGTGCTGAAGCGCTCTTCACTCTGGCGCAGTGCGGTTTCGGCGCTGCGCGAGCGGGTCAGGTCGAGCATCGCTCCGATCATGCGTTCGGCCTGGCCATCGGCATTGCGGATCAGATGGCCGCGATCCAGCACTTCGGCGTATGAACCATCGTGGCAGAGGAAGCGGTACTCAGCGCTCCAGGTCGTCCCGGAGCCGTCAATCGCCGAGCGAATCGAGGTTGTCACGCGCGCGCGATCCTGCGTGTGAATCTGCGCAAATCGCCAGTCACACGTCGGCTCGATGGCTGCTGACGCGTAGCCATACGCCTGTTGCAGCGAGTCGTTCCAGATGACCTGATTGGTTTTCAGATCCCAGTCCCAGACGGCGTCGCAGGTCGCCTTGACGGCCAGACGCAGGCGCGTGACCTCAGACTCAAGCTCCTCGCGAGTAAGCTGTTTCAGGATGTTCACCCTTCATGCGTTGATGGTTGGCTTGCGTTCAATTGGCGTGTTTCAAACCATCGGCCTCACAAGCTTTGTGAGCCATTGACCCGGGGCCCCATGTTTAAGTTGCACACGGGCCAAAGGCACACGCGTTTTCATAGCGATTCGCCGCGATGCATTCTGTCGAGCAGACTCTGCCCGCGTTGCCACAAAGCCTGCTGTTTTTCCAGAGGCATGCGATCAAGGTTTTTGTACATCATGCCCATGCGCTGATTGCTGCGCAGAAGGTCGCCGTGGCGCATCAGGAAATGCCAGTACAAGGCATTGAACGGGCAGGCGTTGTCAGTGGTGGTTTCGCGCACCGAGTAAGCACAGCCGCGACAGTAGTCGGACATCCGGTTGATGTACTGGCCGCTGGCGCAATAAGGCTTGGAGCCGAGGTAACCGCCGTCGGCGTGCATGACCATGCCGAGGGTATTGGGCAACTCGACCCAATCGAACGCGTCCATGTAAATGGCCAGATACCATTCACAGATCTGGCTCGGTGCGATGCCGGAGAGCAGGGCGAAATTGCCAGTCACCATCAGGCGCTGAATGTGATGGGCGTAGGCGTGTTTGAGGCTTTGGCCGATGGCCTGGCGCATGCAGTTCATCTTTGTGTCGCCGGTCCAGTAAAACTCTGGCAAGCGCCGCGTGTTACCAAAGGCATTGCCCTCGGCGTATTCCGGCATGTGCAGCCAGTAGACGCCCCGAACGTATTCGCGCCAGCCGATCAGTTGGCGGATGAAGCCTTCGGCGGCATTCAGGGCAATGTTGCCTGACCAATAGGCAGACTCCACGTCACTGCAGAGTTGACGCAGATCGAGCAAGCCAATGTTCAGCGCAGCGCTGATGCGGGCATGGAACAGAAACGGTTCGTCGCTGGCCATGGCGTCCTGATAGTCGCCGAATCCGGCCAGGCCGTAATCGAGAAACCAGGCCCACAGCGCCTGGGCATCGGCGTGTGTCACCGGATAGTTGAAATCATCCAGGCTGCCGTAGTGACTGGCGAAGCGATCCTTGACCAGTGCGAGAACTTCGAGGGTGATTGCATCGTTGGTAAAACCCGCCGGGTAGGGCGCCTTTACCGTTTTGGGCAAGGTTTTGCGATTGTCGGCATCAAAGTTCCAGGCGCCACCGACCGGGGTGCCGTCGCCGTTGAGCAGCAGGCGACTCTTGCGGCGCATCTCACGATAGAAGAACTCCATGCGCAGCTGCTTTTTGCCAGCGGCCCACGCGCGAAATTCGTCGCGGCTGCACAGGAAACGGTTGTCGGCATGCCAGTGGATCGGCAAGCCACAATCCTTCAGTGATTGCTCCAGACGCCAGTCGCCGCATTCGGTCAGGTGCACCTCGTTCGCTTGCAGCAGCGCCTGCCAGCGCTTTAATTCGCCGGGCACCGAGCCGCTGTTGTGCGGGTCGTCGAGGGTCACGTAATGCACCTGAAAGGCTTGGGCTTTCAGTGCCTGAGCGAAATGACGCATGGCGCTGAAGAGCAAGGCGATCTTCTGCGGATGATGGGCAACATGGCTGGCTTCTTCCATGACCTCGACCAGCAGCACACGATCCTGTTCGCGATCCAGACCTGCCAATGAAGCCAGATCAAAAGAGAGCTGGTCACCCAGAACAAGGCACAGCCGATGGGTTTTGTTCATTTAGCGGATTCAGCGTAGTGAGCAGCAGGCTGCCGAGTGGACGTTTAAGCATCAAGTTCAGATAGTTGTACAGATTGTAGTCTGTGTATAGGTTTTTGTGCGGTGAATATTCACATCCCTCCTGTGGGATCGAGCCTGTTCGCGAAGGCGTCGTCACATTCAACATTTTGGCTGACTGACACGCCGCTTTCGCGAGCAGGCTCGCTCCCACAAGGGCTTGCACTCCGACTCGGATGAACGTTCCCGCTGTTGCGGGAGCGCTTGACGCCGCGAGGAAAGGCTTAGCCGGGATAAACGGGGTAGTCGGTATAGCCTTCGGCGTTGCCGCCATACACCGTCGCCGGGTTGAGAGCATTCAACGGCCAGTCATTGGCAATCCGCGCAGGCAGATCGGGGTTGGCCATGAACGGGCGGCCAAAAGCGACCAAGTCTGCCAGCCCCGAATCGAGCAGTTGCGCGCCGGATTCGGCGGTGTAACGCCCGGCATAAATGATCGCGCCGCTGAAGGTGTCGCGCACCGCCTGGCGGAACGTTTGTGGCATCGCCGGGGCGTTGTCCCAATCGGCTTCGGCGATGGACAGATAAGCAATGCCGACGTCTTGCAGGATTTTGATCGCTTCGATGTAAGTGGCGTGCGGATCTTCCTCGACCATGCCCAGGTAAGTGCGCGCTTCATCGGTGGTGGTGAACAGCGGGGCGAAACGCACGCCGACTTTTTCCTTGCCGATGCACTCGGCGACGCCGGCGACGACTTCCTTCAAAAAGCGCAGGCGATTGTGCAGCGAACCGCCGTACTGATCGTCGCGCAAATTGCTGTGGGCGGAGATGAACTGGTTGACCAGATAACCGTTGGCGCAGTGCAATTCGATGCCATCGAAACCCGCGTCCATGGCGTTGCGTGCGGCCTGGATGTACAGCTGAACCAGTTCCTGCACTTCGTCGGTGCTCAGTGCACGCGGTGCCGACGGTGGCACCAGTTCACCGGCGCCGGGGGCGGTTTCGATAAACACGCTGACCCGATCTGTAGCCACGGCGGAAGCGGAAACCGGCGCTGCGCCGTCGGGTTGCAGCGCGGTGTGGGAGACGCGGCCGACGTGCCACAGCTGGGCGAAAATCACCCCGTCCACGGCATGTACGGCTTCGGTGACTTTGCGCCATCCGGCGATTTGCTCTGCGGTATGGATGCCCGGCGTCCACGCGTAACCCTGGCCACGAGGCTCGATCTGCGTGCCCTCGGTGACCAGCAAACCGGCGCCGGCGCGCTGTTGGTAATACTCGGCCATCAGCTCATTGGCAATGTTGCCCGGTTGGGTGCTGCGCTGGCGGGTGAGTGGCGGCAGGACGATGCGGTTTTTCAGGGTGTGATGACCGAGTCTGGCCGGGGTGAAGAACGGGCTGCTATTCATGGATTACCTTGTCTTTGGGTTTATTAGACCAGTCGACTAATTGGTGGGCGAAAAAATAACGCCGGGTGATACGCCCCCGGCGTTCGATGAGGTTGTAGGGTTTTAGCCGAGCATTTCCAAAAGCTTTTTAGCAACAGCGGCGGAGCTGGCCGGATTCTGGCCAGTGACCAGTTGCCCATCGGCAACCACATGAACCTGCCAGTCAGCCACTTTCGAGTAATAACCGCCGAGACGCTGAAACTCGTCTTCGATCAGGAACGGCACCACGTCCGTCAGCCCGACGGCCTCTTCTTCGGAGTTGGTGAAACCGGTGACCTGGCGATGCTGAACCAGCGGTTTGCCGTCAGCGGTGAGGGCGTGACGCAACACACCCGGCGCATGGCAGACAAAACCGTGGGGTTTGTTGGCGCGGTCAAACGCTTCGATCAAAGCGATCGACTGCTTGTCTTCGGCCAGGTCCCACAGTGGGCCGTGGCCGCCCGGGTAGAACACCGCATCGAAATCATCAGCGCTGACGTCAGCCAGGAGGCCGGTATTGGCCAGTGCCTGTTGCGCGGCGGAGTCTTTTCGGAAGCGATCAGTCTCGGCAGTCTGCGCATCGGGCTCATCGCTTTTCGGGTCCAGCGGCGGCTGGCCACCGGCCGGCGAGACCAGGGTGACGTCGGCACCGGCGTCCTTGAAGGCGTAGTAGGGCGCGGCGAACTCTTCCAGCCAGAAGCCAGTTTTCTTGCCGGTGTTGCCGAGTTGATCGTGGGAAGTCAAAACCATCAGGATTTTCATAGAGCACCTTGAGTCGATCAGGTGTCTTCGATTGAGCGAAGGATTCGCCCATCGGCCACACCGGTCAGAAAACGTTTGTCGGGGCGCAGCATAGATTCCAATTAGACCAGTCGTCTAGTAATTTTTTATCCTGCGGTTTTTCATCGACAGGTATGGCAAACTTCCGTTCCTCCGAAAATACGACTGGTCTATTGCCTGGTAATTTGCGCCCCATGAAACCGACCTACGACGACACCCGCCAACATTTGCTCGACACCGGCCACCGGATGATGGCCGAGAAAGGCTTTACCAGTGTCGGCCTCAACGAAATCCTGCAAACCGCCGGTGTGCCCAAGGGTTCGTTCTATCACTACTTCAAATCCAAAGAACTGTACGGCCAGGCGTTGCTTGCGGATTACTTCGTCGGCTACCTCGCTGACATGGAGCGGCGCCTGACGCTGCCAGGGCTGAGCGCCTATGAGCGGCTGATGGATTACTGGCAGGGCTGGCAGAACCGCTGCACCCTCGAAGGCCACGGTGACGAATGTCTGGTGGTGAAGCTCAGTGCCGAAGTCGCCGATTTGTCGGAGTCGATGCGCCTGACCTTGCGCGATGGTGCCGAGCAAGTGGTGGCGCGCATTTCCTTGTGTATAGAACAGGGTCAAGCCGAAAACAGCCTGCCCCAGGGCGATGCCCGGCATCTGGCGGAAACCTTGTATCAGCTGTGGTTGGGCGCCAGTTTGCTGAACAAATTGCAGCGCACCGGGCAGTCGTTGCAGACCTCGATGGCGATGACCCGACAACTGCTGGCGGTATGAGCGGTGGGGCCGTTGTGGTCGTTGTGGCCCAGGTTACATGACTCAACACGCCTCGCCCTGACTGTTGCAGGGCCGCACATCCTCGGCGCGCCATTGTTTGATCAAGCGCCGGCGGTCAGGCGCGTAGTGTTCGACAAGCACCTGCACCGTCGCAAGGTCAGCCATATCGATCACGCGAAACCGGCTGTCGCTTTCGCACCACGCCGCAATGCAGCGCTTGCCTTCGATAAAGCCCAACATGATCGGCCAGATGATGTGTTCGGCGGCATCCGCATGTTCGAGCGCTAGCGCGATGCGCAGCTTGTTCTGCTCGCGCAGCGCCCGACGAATCTCGCTGAGGTCGATGGTTGTGCCGGGCTTGTGCGGCTTGGCCACGTAAAAGGTTTCGTCTTCGAAAATCGGCCGCATCTGCGCGGGCAGCACGGCACTGATTTTCGCCAGGGCATTGTTGACGGCATTCGCGAGTTGGCTGTCGGTCTGCCGGCTGACCCATTGCGCGCCGATGACCAAAGCCTGTATTTCCTCGGCGCTGAACGATAACGGCGGCAGGACAAAACCGGGCTTGAGCACATACCCAAGACCCGGCTCGCCGTCGATCTCGGCCCCCATGCCTTGCAGCGTGACGATGTCGCGGCGAATCGTGCGCAACGACACACCCAATTCAGCCGCCAAGGCTTTGCCGGACACCGTGCGACGATGACGCCGCAGCGCTTGCATCAGCTCAAACAGACGATGACTTCTGGCCATTAACGCTCCATGGCGACGACGCCTTTGCCGCCGAGTTTGCGGCCCTGTTCGAGCTCGCGGATCAATTGTATGGCGCCGTCCAGCGGCACCACTTCTCCTAGCCGAATCTTCAAGCGTGCCTCACTGGCGGCGCTGGCCAGTGTTTCGAGGATTTCGTGTCGCGGTGTGCCAATGACCAGTTTCAGTCGCCGATCAATCAGGCCACGCAGGAATTTACCCGGACCCGGATTGAGATCAAGCAAACAGCCGCCCGGACGCAGCAATCCGATACCGGTCGAGACCGTCATCGACGCGGCCGTGTCATACACCACATCGAAGCGCGTCGGCAGCCTCTTCAGGTCCGTTAACCGGTAGTCGTAGACGGTCGATACCCCCAGCGCCTGTGCCCGGGCAGCGTCCGACGCGCTGCAACTGCCCGATACCGTGGCCCCCGACATCAGGGCGATCTGCACCGCCGCTTCGCCGACAGCCCCGGCGCAACCATTGATGAAAACCTGCTGACCGGCTTGCAGTCTGGCCTTGTCGATCAGCCCGTTCCACGCGGTAATGCCCGGTGTGCCAAGGCACGCCGCATCGGCGAAGGAAAGAGTATCCGGCTTGCTCGCCAGAAAGTCCTCTCTGGTCACGACGGCTTCACCCAATGCGCCACTTTCTTTGAAGCGGGATAGCCCGAAAACCGCGTCGCCGACCTGGAAGCGGCTGACGCTTGCCCCAACCGCAAGAACCACGCCAGAGAAATCCATCCCCATCGCGCGCGGAAACGTTCTGCCGGTGATCAGCTTCATCCGGCCCTGACGCAACTTCCAGTCAATGGGGTTGATCGCTGCAAATCTGACCTGCACCAGCACTTCATCCTTGCCGGGGGCCGGCAGCGGGAATGCTTCAACGCGCATCACGTCCGGACCGCCGTAGCACGAGTACTGAATACGTTTATAGCCTGCTGACATGTTGGGTTCGCCTTCCGAGAGTGGACATGACACCGACTCTATAACGGGGCAGTGCCAGTTTTTGGCACCATTCGCTTTATGCAGATTGATGAACGGTGTTCATGACTTCATGACGCTGAGCGCAGATAGTCGCAGGATCCTCGTCGGTTTAACGTAGCGGCTGATTATCCCGCCAGCAGGAGCTTTGCGATGCCAGCACACCCGGTTCGTAGCGTGACCCACTTCAGCCGACTTCTGTTGACAGCCATCGCACTGTTGCTGACAGCCTGTGCTTCAACTGAAAAAGGTTCGACCTCCATGAAACGTTCACTTGCAATGACCTCCGATGCCGCGGCTGCCGTGTCCCCGGCACTGGCTCATAACACCGACGCAATGTTGTTTGGCGAAGTATGGAAACGCCCGGGCTTGTCACCGCGTGACCGCAGTCTGGTGACGGTTGCGGTGTTGATCGCACGCGGGCAAACCGCCGAGATGGCCGCGCAATTCAACCTTGCGCTGGACAACGGTGTCACGCCGCTTGAGCTGTCCGAAACGCTCAATCACCTGGCGTTTTATTCCGGTTGGGGCAATGCATCAGCGGCTCTGCCCATCGCCGCCGAGGTGTTCATCGCGCGCAACATTGATGCTGAGAAACTGGCACCGGTTGCGCCGTCATTGCTGCCGCTGGACCAGGCTCGCGAAGCTGACCGCGTGGAGCGCGTGAATGCGGCGGTGGGATCAGTGGCGCCGGGGCTGGTCGAGTTCACCACCAAAGCACTGTTCCGCGATCTGTGGTTGCGGCCAGGTCTGGCGCCCCGCGATCGAAGCCTGATCACGGTCAGTTCGCTGGTGGCCAACGGGCAGACAGGCCAGGTCGGCTATCACTTGGGTCGGGCGATGGACAATGGTTTGAGCCAGACCGAAGCGGCGGAAATGATTACCCAACTGGCGTTCTATGCCGGATGGCCGAATGCGTTTTCCGCCGTGCCGGTGTTCAAGGAAGTGTTCAGTCAGCGCACGCCGGGCTGACTGAACAGGGCGTTAAATCTGCTCCGGCAAGTGCGCGATAAGTTTGTCCAGCGTGATCGGATAATCGCGCACGCGCACGCCGGTGGCGTTGTAAATCGCATTGGCGATGGCCGCTGCGGCGCCACTGATGCCCAACTCGCCGACACCTTTGGCCTTGAGCGGCGTGGCGTAGGGGTCGACCTCATCGAGGAAAATCACCTGCTGATGGGGAATGTCGGCGTGCACCGGCACTTCGTAACCGGCGAGGTCATGGTTGACGAAAAAACCACGGCGCTTGTCGACCTGCAGTTCTTCCATCAGTGCGGCCCCGGCGCCCATGGTCATGCCGCCGATGATTTGGCTGCGCGCGGTCTTTGGATTGAGAATCCGCCCTGCTGCGCAGACGGCCATTTGACGGCGCAGGCGAATCTCGCCGGTCGCCGCGTTGACCGCGACTTCGGCGAAATGTGCGCCGAATGTCTGCTGGGCAAAGCGCTGGGCCAGATCGCCGAATTCCATGCGGTCTTCGCCAACGAGTTCGCCCGCGGCCGCCGCCTGAGCCAAAGGAACATGCCGCGTGCCATCGTGCACCTCGCCGTGGGCAAATTCGGCCGTTTGCGGATCAAATCCGACGGCGCGGGCAGCGGCTTCGCGCAACTTGACGCAAGCGGCATAGACCCCGGCGGTAGACGACGCAGCACCCCATTGCCCGCCCGATCCCGACGACTCCGGAAAGCGCGAGTCGCCAAGGTGCACTTCGACCCGGTCCAGTTCCACACCCATCATCTCGGCGGCGGTCTGCGCAATGATCGTGTAACTGCCAGTGCCGATGTCAGTCATGTCGGTTTCGACAGTGATTGTGCCGTGCCGATCAAGACGCACACGGGCCGCCGATGCGGTGGTTGGCGCGCCACGTATTGCCGACGCCAGACCGATGCCGATCAGCCAGCCATTCTCCAGGCGTCGGCCGGCGCTTGCGTTGCGCTGGTGCCAGCCGAATTGCTCGGCACCGGTTTGTAGACACTCGACGAGTTGCCGTGTGGAGAACGGGCGTGATGGCTGTTCGGGGTCGACCTGTGTGTCGTTGAGCAGGCGCAACTGTAGTGGGTCGATACCGAGTTTTTCCGCCAGTTCATCCATGGCAATTTCCAGCGCCATCATCCCCGGTGCTTCCCCCGGCGCGCGCATGGCCGAGCCTTCGGCCAGGTCCAGCACGGCAAGATTCAAGCGGGTCATGCGGTTGGCGCCAGCGTAGAGCAAACGTGTCGAGGCCGTCGCGGCTTCGGCCCGGCCCCCGGGCAGGTTGCCTGACCAACTCTCATGGCCGATGGCTGTGATCAAACCTTCGCGACTGGCACCGATGCGAATGCGTTGAAGCGTCGCGGGGCGATGAGTCAAATTGTTGAACATCAGCGGACGTGGCAGCGCGACTTTCACCGGACGTCCGGCGTGTCGTGCCGCCAGCGACGCCAGCACCGCGTCACACAGGATCGTGCCTTTGCCGCCGAAACCGCCGCCGATGTAGGGCGATATCAAACGAATATCTTCTTTGCGCATGCCGAGTGTCCTGGCCAGATCGCGCACGCCCCAGTTGATCTGCTGGATCGAAGTCCACAACGTCAATGAGTCACCGTTCCACTGAGCGATGGTGGCGTGGGGTTCCATCATCGCGTGCGCCTGATCCGGCGTGCTGTAGTGCTGGTCGATCTGGACCGGTGCGGTGTTGAAGGCGCCTTCGAAATCTCCGGTCTGCGTCTGCGGCGGGGGGCCGAAGCCGGCGGGTGGGGGCGGGGTTGCCGAATCCTTGGCGGCCGCCAGATCGAACGCGCCGGGTTCGGCCACATAGTTGATTTCCAGCAGGTTGGCGGCGCTGCGGGCCTCTTCAAATGTCTGCGCGACGACAATCGCGACGGCTTGGTGATAGTGGTCCACCTGCGGGCCGGCCAAGGCGCGCGCGACATAGAACTCGCCCTTGGCCAAAGGCCCGGCATTCTCGTAGGTGACGATGGCAATCACCCCGGAACTGTTGCTCGCCTGCGTCGAGTCGATCGAGGCAATTCGTCCCTTGCCGATCCCGGCGCCGACCACATAGCCATAGGCGGGGTTGGGCACTGCGGCATGTTGTTCGTACGCGTAGGGCGCGGTCCCGGTGGTTTTCAACTTGCCATCGATGCGGTCGGCGGGTTTGCCGATGACGTTCAATTGATCGATCGGATTAGTGCCGGCCGGTGTGTCGAATTTCATCGCTGATTTCCTCTTCAGGCGGGCTGGCGGACAATGCCGGGCGCCTCAGCGCCAGCGTTTGCAGGCCATATCGCCTACGAGCCTAGGCCATTGAAACGCATCTGATAATACGCCTTGCCAGGATGGAGTCATGAGTCCGGCTCACGAATCCTGACCAACATGACAAATAAGAATAAGTTTCAATTACACGATCTCTGGTATACCATCCGCGCCGCTGTTCTGGCGGTTTCACCCTTCGTTCTGGCCTATTCACAAGGTTTTCTTTTCATGCGTCGTACTCTGCTTTCAATTTGCGTGCTGCAGGCGTTGTCTTCTTCCTCATGGGCCGAACAGGCCGAATCAACACCCGCAGCGCTAGAGCTGGAGGCGACCGACGTGGTCGGTACAGCGGATTACGAACGGGCCGACGGCCCGGTGCAGGGTTACCGCGCGACACGTTCTGCCAGTGCCACCCGTACCGACACCTCGATCCATGAAACCCCGCAATCGATCAGTGTAGTGACTAAAGATGCTGTCGAAGACCTCGGCGCCACGCGTCTGCAAGATGCGCTGGATTACGCCGGCGGCGTCGGTCGGGCGAACAATTTTGGCGGGCAGGGCCTGACGACGTTCACCGTGCGCGGTTTCACCACCGGCGAGTTCTACCGCAACGGCTTCCCGATCAATCGTGGCTACCCGAACATGCCCGATGCCAACACCATCGAGCGTCTGGAAGTGCTGCGCGGACCGGCAACCATGCTCTACGGCCGTGGCGATCCGGGCGGCACCTTCAATGTCGTGTCCAAGCAGCCGTTGGCCGAGCGCACGGTCACGTTGGGCAGCCAGTTGAATGATCAAGGCATGAAGCGCGGCACGCTGGACGCCTCCGGCCCTTTGGATGAAGAGGGGCGCCTGGCCTATCGACTCAACGTGGTGGGTGAGGGCGGCGATACCTTCCGCGATCACGTCGAGACTGAGCGCTACGGCATCACGCCAGTGCTGACCTGGCAGGCCAGCGATGCCACCCGGGTGATCTTCGAGGGTGATTTCATGCGCAACAATCATCCGCTGGATCGCGGCGTGACGCGTTACGCCAAACAGATTGGCACCGCCTCGCGGGATACGTTTTTCGGTGAGAAAGACGCCGGCAAATTGCACAACGACAACAACATGGCGCAACTGCGCTTCGAACATCTGCTCAATGATGACTGGACGCTGGGCGGTGGTTTCCAGTGGCTCGACGGCTCGCTTGAGGGCAATGCCATCGAAGCCAACGGCATTGCCGATGACGGTCGAACCCTGGGGCGCAATTTCAACTACCGCAAACTGGAGTGGACCGACAAGGACACCCAGCTCAATCTGACCGGGCATTTCAGCACCGGTGGCTTGCAGCACACCTTGCTGACCGGTATCGAATACGAAGATTACGACTACAAGTCGATCATTCAGCGCTCCAGTGGTGCGATCGGCGCCTACCCGATCGACATCTTTGATCCGGTTTACGGTCAGCCACGCCCGGCATTGACCCGCACGCCGACCCACGACAAGGAAAACCTCAAGACCTACGCCGCATTCGTGCAGGACCAAGTGGCGTTGACCGAGCGCTTGAAAGTGCTGGCCGGGGCGCGGTTCGAACGATTCGAGCACGATTATGAAACCTACGTGCCAGGCGGCAAAAACTGGCAGGCCAGCGACAACGCGGTGACTCCACGACTCGGCGTGACCTACGATCTGACCGACACGCTGGCGGTCTACGCCGACACTGCGCGCTCGTTCAAGCCCAATACCGGTGCAAGCCGCGTGGGCGGAGGCTTCGCCCCGGAGAAAGGCAAGTCTTACGAAATGGGCATCAAGTGGGAAGCGCTGGATCATCAGTTGAGCGTCGACGCGGCGATCTATCAGATCGAAAAACGCAACGTGCTGACCACCGACCCGGTGGACTCGACCTTCAGTGTGGCGGCCGGGGAAGTGCGCAGCCGTGGTTTCGACCTGAACGTCGCCGGCAACCTGACACCCGAATGGCGCGTCATCGGCGGCTACGCCTACGTGGATGCCGAAGTGACCAAGGACAACGTGATCCGTTCGGGCACGCGGCTGATGAACATTCCGCAGAATAGCTTCAGCCTGCTCAACGTTTACGAGTTTCAGGACGGCGCGCTAAAAGGCCTGGGCCTGGGTACCGGACTCAAATATGTCGACGAACGCGCCGGGCAAACCGCCAATACTGCCTTCTCGATGGACAGCTACACCGTTGTCGATTTGCTCGGTTTCTATAAGGTCAACGAGAAAGTGCGGCTCAATCTTGACGTGAAGAACCTGTTTGATCGGGATTATGAAGAGGGCGCGTTCGGTAATGTCTACGCCTATCCGGGTGCGCCGAGAACGGTGCAGGTGGGGATTTCCTACACCTTGTAAGCCGAGCTCAACGCTGCAACGGCGGCCCCTCACCCCAGCCCTCTCCCTGAGGGAGAGGGGGCCGACCGAGGTGTCTTGGGTTATGCATCGACCTGACAGATCGCGTCGATTATGGATTCATCGGTAATGCCTGACGGTGATGGATTCACAGGCGCTATTGCACGTCGGTGCTCATCGCCAACATCCCCCAATCGGCCCCTTTCCCTGCGGGAGAGGGAGCCTATGCATCGACCTGACGGATTGCGTCGATGACGGGTCAATCCGCAATGCTTGGCGGTCATGGATTCACAGCCGCTATTGCACGTCGGCGTCCATCGCCAATATCCCCCAATCGGTTCCCTCTCCTGGGGGAGAGGGCTAGGGTGAGGGCAGCTGTTTCGGCACCCGCCACTTAGCCAGTGACACTACCTTCCGGTGTTTTTCCAGCAAACACATGCGCGTTGAACACCTAGGGCTCAAGCATCAAGGGCCGCCAGACGATCGGAGCAACACCAAGTATTGCGTTGTGCTGCTTAGGGTCGGGCGTTTCGTGGTTCGCGGGTTCAGGTGGGTGTTTGTTCTCCGTGTCTTGCAATTCGTCGGCGGGGGGCTTTTCGGTGTCGCAGGCAACGTTATCCATGGGTCTTTCGCCAGATGATTACAGGCAGGCAACTATTTGATCTGCACAATTACCTTGCCTTTCGCACGGCCCTGTTCGACGTAAGTCAGGGCTTCGCCCGCTGACTCGAAGGCGAAGGTGCGATCCAGCACGGGCTTTATTTCGCCGGCTTCAATCAGGGTGGTGATTTCTTGCAGCTGTGCACCGTTGGCCCGCATAAACAGGAAGCTGTAACGGACATCCTGCTTGCGCGCCTTGCGCCGAATGCTCAGGCTCAACAAGCGCATGACTTGCCGCAGCGGCCACGCCAGGCCTTGCGCCTTGGCGAACTCGGCAGTTGGCGGGCCTGAAATGGAAATCAGCTGACCACCCGGTTTGAGTACCTTCGGCGAGTTTCCCAGCACGTCGGTGCCGAGGCTGTTCAGCACCACGTCGTAGTCGCGCAGTTCCTCCTCGAAGTGCTGCTGTTTGTAATCAATCACCACGTCTGCGCCCAACGCTTTAACCCATTCGACATTCGCGGTGCTGGTGGTGGTCGCGACAACCGCGCCGAGGTGTTTGGCCAGTTGAATGGCGATGCTGCCGACACCGCCGGAACCGGCGTGAATCAAGACCTTCTGACCCTTTTGTAAACGGGCGATGTCGACCAGCGCTTGCCAGGCTGTCAGGGCGACCAGAGGAATAGCCGCGGCTTGCTCCATATCGAGGTTGGCGGGCTTCAAGGCCACCGCGTTTTGGTCGACGGCGATTCGCTCGGCGAACGTGCCGATTCGCTGTTCGGGCACGCGCGCATACACCGCGTCGCCGGGCTTGAAACCCTTGACCGCTGCGCCAACCGCAATCACCACGCCGGCACAATCGTTGCCCAGCACCAAGGGGAATGAGTACGGCAAAATCAGTTTGAATTCGCCGCTGCGAATCTTTGAATCGAGTACGTTGACGCTGGCAGCATGTACTTCAATCAGCACGTCATGGGCGCCGGCTACAGGCTCGGAGATATCGCCAATACGCCCGTTCTGCTTGCCGTAGCGATCGATAAAATAAGCTTTCATGGTGGGGGCGGCTCTCACGGTTCTGGGGGAGGGCAGTGTTGTCTGAGCAGACTGGTTCAGCGATCGAGAAACGCCTGCGCCTTGCTGACAAAGTCAGCGTAGTTCTGGAAAATCGCGCCGTGTCCGGCGTCCTCATAAATGATCAGTTGCGCGTAGGGAATCCGGTTCGCCAGGTCAATCGAATTGACCGTGGGCACCATGATGTCGTTGTCACCGTTGACCACCAATGTCGGAATTTGCAGGCCGCCAAGGTTCTGTGGCGTCTGTTTTCCCCATGCCTTGATGGCTCTCAACTGCCGTAGAAAAGCGCTGGGTGTCGGGCGCTTGTCGCGATCTTTGCGGCGTTCTTTCAGGCGTTGCAAAAAGTCTGTCGCGGCCCGCCGTCCGTTGGCGGTCGTGGTGAAAAACAGGTGGAACTTGGGATCGCGCAGGGTCAGCAAACCCTTGAACATCAGTGGCCAGGAAACCGCACCGACCTTGGCGATACCGACTCCGCCAGCCGGTCCGGTGCCGGTCAGAATCAGGCGCCGCACCAAAGTGGGGACTTTGAGTGCGATGTCCTGAGCAACGAATCCACCGAGGGAAAAACCGAGCAGATCGACGCAGGCGAATTCCAGCGCGCCGATCAGGCTGATGACGTCGTCAGCCATTTGCGCGACGGTCAGGGGCGCGGTGCCGCCTGAGCCACCGACACCGCGATAGTCAATGGCGAGCACGCGCCGGGTTCGCGCCAGACCATCGACGATTCGCGGATCGAAGTCGTCCAGTACCGCGCCCCAATGATTGAGCAGGATCAGCGGCACAGCCGTTTTCGGACCAAGGTCTCGATAGGCGAACGCCGTGCCGCCAACCCTGATCGATTGGTTGGCGGCGTTGACGAAAAGCATCTGCTTCATTGCACTCACGCCAGATAGCGCTGGGCGACTGCCGACTGGCGGATCTGCGCCAACAGGCCCTGCCGCGCGGTTTGCAAGGCATCCCAGCGCTCACCTTCATGCAGCGGCGGAATGGTCACCGGCTCGCGACGATCAAAGCCGACCAACGCTGCATCGACCAGATCGGTGACTTCCATGATCTCGCTCAAGGTGTTGATGTCGATGCCCGCGCGATCCCAGATCTCGGTACGCGTCGCGGCCGGCAGCACGGCTTGCACGTAGACGCCCAGTGGCGACAGTTCCAGGCTCAGGCCCTGCGACAGAAACAGTACAAACGCTTTGGTCGCGCCGTACACCGACATGCCGAACTCCGGGGCCAGACCGACCACCGAGCCGATGTTGATAATGGCGCCGTCACCGGCCTTCGCCAGACGGGGTGCGATGGCACTGGCGAGCCGCACCAGTGCCGTGGTGTTGAGGGCGACCAGATTGGCCACTTTGTCGGTGCTCTGCTCGATGAAGTTGCCGGACTGCGCGGCACCCGCGTTATTGACGAGGATGCCAATACGCGCATCGTCGCGCAGGCGCGTTTCGACGCTGGTCAGGTCTTTGAGTTGGGTCAGGTCGGCCTGAAGCACATCCACGGCGACGCTGTGTGCGCTACGCAGTTTCGCGGCGAGTGTTTCCAGGCGCTCAAGATCGCGGGCAACCAGCACCAGGTCATGCCCGCGTTGGGCGAAACGTTCGGCGTAAACCGCGCCGATGCCGGTAGAGGCGCCAGTGATCAGAACAGCAGGGTGGGCGTTCATAGGGTCATCTCTTCGTCAGAAAAATCGATCAGGGACTGATGCATGAAGCAGTAAATGCGCTGGGACTCGGCTTACTGAGCAGCAGCGCTCCATTCAGCCAGGGTCGGGTAGTCGATGTAGCCTTCCGCGCCACCGCCATACAGGGTGGCGGGGTTGAAACCGGCCAATGGCGCACCGGCCGCCAGGCGCTCGACCAGATCGGGATTGCCAATGAACGGGCGACCGAAGGCGATCAGATCGGCGTGGTCCTCGGCAATTCGCGCGTTCGCCAGGTCGAGGTCATAGCCGTTGTTGGCGATGTAGGTGTTTTTGAAACGCTGGCGCAGAGAGCCGAAATCGAACGGCGCGATATCGCGCGGCCCACCGGTTGCGCCTTCGACCACGTGCAGATAAACGATGCCCAGCGCATCGAGTTGCTCGACGATGTAGTCGAATTGCCCTTGCGGGTCGCTGCTTGAAACCCCGTTGGCCGGCGACACCGGCGAGAGGCGAATGCCAGTGCGATCTGCGCCAATCTCGGCGACGACCGCGGCCGTCACTTCCAGCAACAAGCGCGCACGATTTTCAATCGAGCCGCCGTAGGCATCGGTGCGCACGTTGGCGCCATCCTTGATGAATTGATCGAGCAAATAGCCGTTGGCACCGTGGATTTCCACACCATCAAACCCCGCGGCGATCGCGTTGACCGCTGCCTGACGGAAATCGTTGACGATCCCCGGGAGTTCGCTGATGTCCAGTGCTCGCGGCGCGGAAACGTCTTCAAAGCGGTTGTTGACGAACACTTTGGTCGCCGGGCGTATCGCCGATGGCGCTACAGGTGCGGCGCCGTTTTCTTGAAGATCAACGTGTGAAACACGGCCGACATGCCACAGTTGCAGAAAGATCTTCGCGCCTTTTTCGTGTACCGCAGCGGTCACCTTGCGCCAGCCATCGATCTGCGCCTGCGTGTAAATCCCCGGGGTGTCCTGATAGCCCTGGCCCTGTCGGGAGATCTGCGTCGCTTCAGAAATCAGCAGGCCAGCGGAGGCGCGCTGGCTGTAATAGGTGGCTGCGAACTCACTGGGCACAAAGCCTTCGCCCGCTCGATTGCGGGTCAGCGGCGCGAGAACAATTCGATTCGCCAGTGTCAGGGAGCCAAGCGTGTACGGCGTGAACAGATTTTGATCGGTCATGGGGTTGGATCCGTGCCTGTGGATGAGCAGCGATAATGTCTGTAATTAGGATGATGATCGAAATCTAAACTGTCAACGGTTTTGATTATGGCTGACATCTATGTATCATCTGCGCATGATTTTTCAGCGGAGGTATTGCACGTGAGAGTGAGCAAAGCCCAGGCGCAGGCAAACCGCGAGCACATCGTCGAGACCGCTTCGGTGTTGTTTCGTGAGCGAGGTTTTGACGGTGTCGGCGTCGCGGACCTGATGGCGGCTGCCGGATTTACCCACGGTGGTTTTTACAAACACTTCGGCTCGAAGGCCGACCTGATGTCCGAAGCCTCGGCCAACAGCCTTGCGCGCTCGTTAGCCGGTGCCGAAATGGTCGATGTTCAAGGCTTCATCGACGCCTATGTGTCGAAAGAACATCGCGACGGGCGGGGCAGCGGTTGCACCATGGCCGCTTTGTGCGGCGACGCAGCGCGTCAGTCTGACGATGTGAAAACCGCGTTTGCCGACGGCATCGAGCGCACGCTGCAGACGCTTGGCGACAAGTACCCGACAGGGCCCGACGCGGCATCTGGTGAGGGGCGAGTGAAAATGATCGACATGCTGGCGCGTGCGGTTGGCGCGATCATCCTGTCGCGGGCCTGCCCGGCTGATTCCGCGCTGGCCGATGAAATCCTTGCGGTATGCCACGCTGAAATGACCGCGTCGTTGCTGATGTCCGCCGACAGTGCAGAAGTGCCTGGCTGATCGGTATTGTCCTTTTTGAGTTGACGGTGAAACGCTTTTCAGCCGATTTATCCCGTCCCTGTGCGTCAGTAATCTGTACCCAACTTGAACGCAACAACAACTTCAAAAACTCAAAAGGGACGCACACCATGACTACTCCAACCTACAACCGCCTCAACAAAGACGACGCCATCGTGCTGCTGGTTGATCACCAGACCGGCCTGATTTCCCTGGTGCAGGACTTCTCGCCAAACGAGTTCAAGAACAACGTGCTGGCCCTGGCCGATCTGGCCAAGTTCTTTGAACTGCCGACCATCCTCACCACCAGTTTCGAACAAGGCCCGAACGGCCCGCTGGTGCCGGAACTGAAAGAGATGTTCCCGGACGCGCCGTACATCGCTCGCCCAGGTCAGATCAACGCCTGGGACAACGAAGATTTTGTGAAGGCAATCAAGGCCACCGGCCGCAAGCAGATCATCATTGCCGGTGTAGTAACGGATGTGTGCGTAGCGTTCCCGACCTTGTCGGCGCTGGCGGAAGGGTTTGAGGTGTTTGTGGTGACTGATGCGTCCGGCACCTTCAACACCACCGTGCAACAAGCCGCGTGGAGCCGCATGACTCAGGCCGGCGCACAGATGATGAACTGGTTCTCGGTGGCCTGTGAGCTGCACCGCGACTGGCGCAACGACATTGAAGGGCTGGGCAATCTGCTGTCGCAGCGGATCCCGAACTACCGCAACCTGATGAACAGCTACTCGGCGCTGACCGCTCAGCAGAAGTAAGCCTGCGCGCTGCAAACGAAAAGCCTGCCCTGAAAAGCAGGCTTTTTCTGTTTTCTGCCGCTGCGCCTATCAGAACGGCGTTTCTAGACGGTCGACGGCATCCCTTCCTTTTCGCCGCCACGGCTTTTGAACGCCAGTGCGAAACACAGCAGAACCACCACCGAAAATCCTGCCGGGAACAGCCATATACTTCTCCAGTCGTGGCCGTTTTGCGCGGTGAAGTGGTCAGTGATCTGTCCCGCCACCCAGAATCCGATCAGCATGCCCACCCCATAAGTCGCCAAGGTGATCAGGCCCTGAGCCGAGCTGCGGAAGTGCTCGGGCGCTTTGGCATCGGTGTAGATCTGCCCACAGACGAAGAAAAAGTCATAACACACGCCATGCAGCGTAATACCGATCAACAGCATGAAAGCCTGGTCACCGTTGTTGCCGTAGGCGAACAACACATAGCGCAAGGCCCAGGCCAGCATGCCGACCAGCAACGCAATCTTGATGCCGAAACGCTGGATGAACAGGGGTAGCAGAAGCATGAACAGCACTTCGGAGACCTGACCGAGGGCCATCTTCGCGGTGGGATTGGTGACACCGATTTCGGCCAGGAACGGATTGGCATTCTGGTAATAGAACGCCAGAGGAATGCAGATCAGGATGGACGCGAGAAAGAACACCAGATAGCTGCGATCCTTGAGCAGGCCCAACGCGTCAGCCCCCAGCATCTGTTTGATGCCAGGCGCATCGGCGGTGGATTTCAACGGTGCGGTTTTCGGCAGGCTGAAGCTGTAGAGCCCCAACACCAGCGAGGCCACGGCAGACATCAGGAACGTGTTGCGCAAACCGCCTGCAGAAATCGCCTGTTGAGCGTCCCAGGCAAAGCCGAAACTGATCACGATGCCGGCGACGATCCAGCCAACGGTGCCCCACACGCGGATGCGGGAAAACTCCCGGGCCGGGTCTTTGATCTGGCGGAAGGCTACTGCGTTGACCAAGGCCAGCGTTGGCATGTAGACCAGCATGTAGGCCAGCACATAGGGATAAAACGCGCTGAAATCAGCTGCCCGATAAAGCTGAAAGAGCAACACCGCGCCCAGCAGGTGCAACACCGCCAGAATGCGTTCGGCATTGAAAAATCGATCTGCAACAAGCCCAACGACAAACGGCGCAATGATCGCGCCCCACGACTGTGTGGAAAACGCCATTCCCACTTGGCCGCCGCTTGCTGCCAGTGTCGTGGTGAGGAAAGTGCCGAGGGTGACGAACCAGCCGCCCCAGATAAAAAACTGCAAAAACATCATGACGCTGAGTCGCGCATTCATTACGTTCATTTCAATCACCGTATTATTTTTATGTCGGTAACAGCGTTGTCATCAGCGTTCGCCAAGGCCCAGCAGACGCCGGTTGGATAGCTCGTCAGCGCTCACACCGGCGAAATCGTCGAATGCCTTGCGGGTTCGGGTGATCATGTGGCGTTCGATGAAGGCCGCCCCTTCGGCAGCGCCTTGTGCCGCGTCTTTCAGGCAGCATTCCCACTCCAGCACGGCCCAGCCGTTGAAGTCGTATTGAGTCAGTTTGCTGAAGATCGCCTTGAAGTCGATCTGGCCATCGCCCAGTGAACGAAACCGGCCCGGGCGATCAACCCAACCCTGATAGCCGCCGTAGACGCCGGACCGGGCGCTGGCGTGAAACTCCGCGTCCTTGACGTGGAACATGCGGATTCGCGCGTGGTAGCGATCGATGAAGCCCAGGTAGTCCATTTGCTGTAGTAACAGATGGCTCGGGTCATACAGAATCGCCGCGCGGGGATGATGATTCAGCGCTTCGAGGAATTGCTCGAAAGAGGCGCCATCGTGCAAGTCCTCACCGGGGTGGATCTCGTAGCAGAGGTCGACACCGGCCTCATCGAAGCACTCGAGGATCGGCAACCAGCGTTTCGCCAATTCGGCAAAGCCCTGTTCCACCAGGCCGGCAGGACGTTGCGGCCACGGGTAGACGTATGGCCAGAGCAGGGCGCCGGAAAAGGTCGCGTGGGCCGTCAGCCCCAAGCGCTGACTGGCGCGCGCCGCCAGTTTCAACTGGTTGATCGCCCATTCGGTGCGTGCTTGCGGATTGCCACGCAGCGCTGCTGGGGCAAAGTCGTCGAAAAGTGCGTCGAACGCTGGATGCACCGCGACCAGTTGGCCTTGCAGGTGTGTCGACAGCTCGCTGATCACCACACCGGCCTTGGCGCATACAGCGATGAGTTCGTCGCAATAATCCTGACTGTCGGCGGCGCGTTCAAGGTCGATGAAGCGCGTGCCGAGGGTTGGCAACTGAATGGCTTTGTAGCCTTGAGAAGCTGCCCATTGCGCGATGTTGGCCAAGGTATCGAAAGGCGCTTCGTCGGCGATGAATTGGGCGAGAAAAATGCCGGGGCCGCGCATCCCGCTCGGGCGTTGTTGATTAACGTTCATTGGCGGTTGCTCCATTGGCAAGGTCAGGTATTGCAGTCCATTTGGCTTCGCCGCAATGATTGGCGATGGCGGTCTCGATGAAGGCCATGCCGCGCAGCCCGGTGGCTATACCGGGAACGCCCGGTGCGTCAGGGCCGCTCGCACCGTTGAAAATGGCCTGCGCGAGGTCACCGTAGAGATTGGCCATGGCCTCCAGGTAGCCTTCCGGGTGTCCGGCGGGCAAGCGCATGCGCCGCGTGGCGGCTGCGCACAGCCAAGGTTGACCAAGGCCCGAGCGCAGCACGCGCATCGGTTCATTCAAGGGTCGATGGATCAAACTGGCGGGCTCTTCCTGACGCCATTCCAGCCCGCCTTTATCGCCATACAGACGAATCTTCAGCGGGTTCTCTTCGCCGGCGCACACTTGGCTGGCGATTAATACGCCGCTGGCGCCGTCGGCCATTTTGAACAGCATCGAGGCGTCGTCATCCAGTTGGCGACTGCTCAAATGTGAGCCGAGCATCGCGCTGATGAACTGGATGGGTTGACCGGCGACAAACTCCGCGAGGGAGAACGCGTGCGTGCCGATGTCACCGATGCAGCCACCGATGCCGGATTGTTCAGGATTGTCGCGCCAGCCCGCCTGTTTGTTGCCTTGGCCAGCCACATCGCTGCTGAGCCAGCCTTGCGGATATTCGACGAGGACTTTGCGCAGGCGCCCGATTTCACCGCTGGCGACCATCTCGCGTGCCTGCCAGACCATCGCATACCCCAGGTAGGTGTGCGCCAGGGCGTAAATTCGCTGGCTGTTGTTGACCACGCGGGCCAGGTCCTGCACTTGCGCCAGATTCAGCGCTGCAGGCTTTTCACTGAACACATGGAAACCCGCACTCAGTGCTGCACTGGCGATAGGGGCGTGCAGATGATTGGGCGTGACAATCACCAGCAGCTCCATGCGCTGATCGGCCGGCAGTGTGTGTTCGGCGGCCAGCATGTTCTGCCAGTCGTCATAGCAGCGTTGCGCAGGCAGCCCGAGCGCCGCACCACTGCGTTGATTGTTGTGTGCGTCGCGGCTGAACGCACCGCAGACCATTTCGAAGCGTCCATCAAGACCGGCGGCTTGCCGGTGTGCTTGGGCGATGAAGGCGCCTTCACCACCGCCGACGAAGCCCATTCTTATTTTTCGACCTGCAGCAATCATGGCAATTGTCTCAGTGGATTCATGCGGAACATTGATGATGTAACCGGTTACATTGTCGGCAAAATCTAGGCCTGAAATCAGCGAGTGTCAAACCGCATCTGACGAATGCCAACGTTTCGGCGCGTGACGCTGTGCGGTAAGCTCGACGGCCGATTTGATTGAAAGAGCGAGGCAGTCTTGTCCAATATCCGCGAAGTGGCACGGCTGGCGGGTGTCTCGGTGGCAACGGTGTCGAGAACATTGAAGTCCCCCGAGCGGGTGCTGCCCGATACCCGCGATCGGGTCATGGCCGCCGTCCAGCAAACCGGCTATCGACCGAATTTGATGGCGGTGCAGTTTCGCTCGCGTAGAACGGGAAACCTGGTGATTCTGGTCCCGACCATTGCCAACACCTTTTTCGCCAGAGTGATCAGCGGCGCACAAAAAGCCGCGCAGGCCGCCGGTTACCGGTTGCTGTTGTGCGACACCCAGGGCCAGGCATCACTTGAGCGCCAGTTCGCTGATCTGGTGCACGCCCATCAAGCCGATGGCGTCATACAGTTGCGCGCCTATGATCCCTTCGAAGAATCTGCCGCCGAGCCAGCACTGACCCCGATCGTCAATGCCTGCGAAGTCATCCGGCACGGACGGCATCCAACGATCAGTCTGGATAACGTTGCGGCGGCCAAAGCCATGACCGAGTACCTGATCGCGATGGGGCATCAGCGCATCGGACTGATCAAAGGACCCAAAGGCAGCCCGCTCACGCGTGATCGTCTGGCGGGGTATGAGGCGGCCCTGCGCGATGCCGGTCTCGCGCTGGATCACACGCTTATCTGTCACGGCGATTTCACGCTCGACGCGGGCTATTCGGGTGCCGGCAAACTACTCGCGCTCGACAGCCGACCGAGCGCGCTGTTTTGTGAAAATGACGAAATGGCCATCGGCGCGCTCAAGCGGATCAAAGAGCAGGGGCTGCGCGTGCCGGAGGATATTTCTCTCGCCGGATTCGACGATATTCCAATGGCCGCGTACTCCGATCCACCGCTGACGACCATTTCCCAACCCGCCGAAATGTTCGGCGAGAAAGCCGTGGAAATGCTGATCGCGCTGATCGAGAAACAGCCGTTGCCGCAACGGCATGTGGTATTGCCGTTCGCATTGACCAAGCGCGACAGCACGGCGCGGGTTGATCAAGCGGGCAGGTGAAACTCTGAATTCCAAGCCGACGCAACCAAGCGATAGCACGAGAGAAAAAAACCTGTGGCGAGTGCGCTTGCTCCCTCGCCACAGTCATGGTGGATCCTCAGAGCTCTGAAAAAACAGGCGACTATCGAACCGCGTAAACCTTGCGCACATAGCGCGTGCTCTTCCACGCGCAGGACGCGCCGCGCGGTACGAACACGCTGTCGCCGGTATCGACTGTAACGCTCGATCCGTCCGGTGCGAGTAATGCGACGCTGCCTTCGATCAGATGCATCAACTCATTGAGTGTGTGTGCTCGGCCGTGGCGTTCGTAGGGCGTCGAATCCCACACACCGACACGCAGATCGGTTACCGGATCTTCGAAGGCATTGCGGGAACGGCATTGTGGTGTCGCGCCAATCAGAATCTGTTCTTGCGGTGCCGCCGACGGCGATAGCATCGCCAACGGATCGAGGCCGGTGAGGCCGGGTGTCGGGGTGTCAGTGGTCATTGCACAGAAAGCCCATTGCGTTCCGACCTGAGCCTCTATTCGCAGCGAGGTGCCACGGCCGATCACTGCGCTGCCGCCGACAGCCAATGCCAATGTCTGTTCGCCGGCTTTCAGCCGCACGTGCCCGGCGTGCACGACAATGGTTTCGGTGTGCGGAAAATCCTCGATTTCCATCGAATCGCCAACCTCAACGATGCCTGCACTGATGCCGTCATCACCGTGCCAAGCAACGCGTCGGCCAGCGGCAAAAGGATCTCTGGCGCTCAGCGCCATCTGTTCGAAAGACGTAGCGATGCGGCCACCGTCGGCGCGAGCCAACAGCAGAACAGTAGGTTGCGACATACGAAGAACACTCCATTAGAAAACGTTGAGGCACTGCAACAGCGCAATCAACCGATGGCTTGGGTAACCAGAGCAAACTGGCGCATGCCATTGGCGGCCGCAGGAGGCGTGCCTCGGGCCATTTGCGCGACGGTGTCGATCTGCTTGAGTCCGGCTGTTTCCAGCCATTCGGCGAGGCCACAATCGGCCGGAATGTCGATGCGCACAAAGGCGTCCGGTACTTGGTTCAACAATGTGCCGATCAAGTACTTTGCTTGTTCGAGGTTTTCAGCAACCACCGGGCCTATGCAGCGGCCGCGTCCGAACGGGCGCATCAGCGCGAAGGCGCGCAACTGGCCGTCGCGTTGAATGCCGACGGACTGCTCCACCACCGGCGCCAGGTCGTCCAGCACAGCGCGCCGATCCAGGCCGCTGGCCGCGTTCGCCAGCGTCAACCGTTGTTGCTGATCCGCGCCCGTCAGGGCACGACATGCTTCGCCCTCGGCCAGCGCACTCAGCGCCGGTGCGTGCGCCTGGCCCTGATGTTGCTGGATCCTGCCAAACTCGACAAAACCCTGACTGGCATACAGCGGCGCACCGGCGAGGGTCGCATTCAACATGGGCGTTCGCGCCTGGCAGGCATCGAGGGCTTGCTCCATCAACTGGCGCCCGATGCCTTTGCCTTGGTAGTCGTCGCTGACGATGACCAGCCCGATGGTGGCGAAATCACCTTGCGGGCAGGCGAATGCCGTACCGATCAACCGTTCGCCATCAAGCACGACGAAACCGGCACTGACCCGTTGCAGCATCGCCCAGTCGTCCAGTCGATGCGGCCATTTCAGCTGCACGGACAAGGCATGGGCGGCGGGGAGATCGGCGGCGGTCATCGGGCGATAAACATAAGCGGACGGGTGTGAGGCGGACATGGCGAGTCTCCGTTGAACAATGTGCGCGAGCGCCCGGTTTTGCGGCGCGATGGTGCCTGTATCCCATCTGTGTGAAGCGCTGACAAGGGGCGAACGCGCATTCGGCAGATTCGGCGAGACGATGCCCGCAAGACCACACTTACTACTTATTTGCACGGCAAGGTCGGCAGCAAATGCTTGGGCTTTTTTTCTACGATGGAGGCCTGAGTAATGACTCGCCGGCCCCTCTTCTGGAGTGCTCCATGAATAGCTTCGATCCCCGCCTTATCGCTGTTCGCAGCGCCCACTTCATTGACGGTCAATACCGCGATGCGCATTCAGGGCTGGAAGTGGTTCGCCCCTCCGACGGCCAGGTCTATGCCGAACTGCCGGTGGCGGATGCCGACCTGGTGGACGAAGCCGTCAATAATGCCTGGCAGGCCTTCAATCGCAGTGACTGGGCCAGCCGTCCACCGCGCGAGCGAGCGCGGGTGATGCGGCGCTGGGCCGATCTGATTGAGGCGGACGCGGAGATTCTTGCGCCTCTGGAAGCTGTCGGCTCAACCCGCCCGCACAAAGATGTGATTGCCTGGGATATTCCCTATGTGGCCGAAGGCATTCGTTTTTTTGCCGAGCTGGCGGACAAGCATGGCGGTCAGGTCGCCGCCACCCAGACTGATCGCCTGGGCATGCAGATTGCAGAACCCTATGGGGTGATCGCCGCCATCGCACCATGGAATTTTCCGCTGAGCATGGCGTCCTGGAAGGTCGCGCCAGCCTTGGCTGCGGGCAATGCCGTGGTGCTCAAACCTTCAGAGCTGACGCCGTTCTCCAGTCTGCGCTTTGCTGAACTGGCGTTGCTCGCCGGGCTGCCGGCCGGCATCTTCAACGTCGTGCAGGGGGATGGCCGTGTGACGGGCGACGCACTGTGCCGGCATCCGCGTGTGGGTAAAGTGACGTTCACCGGCTCCACGGCAACCGGTTCGAGCATCATGTCGACGTGCGCGCTGGTCGGGCCCAAACCGGTCACACTGGAACTCGGTGGCAAAAGTCCACAATTGGTCTTCGCCGATATCCCCGACATTGCCAAAACCGCGCGCACCGTGGCCTTGGCAATTACCGGTAACGCTGGCCAGGTGTGCGTCTCCGGCTCACGGCTGTTGATTGAACGCTCGATCATGGAACCCTTCCTGGCGCACTTGCAGACTTACTTCGAGACGCTGCGTCCCGGCCCTACGTGGTCGTCGCAAAGCACGCTGTCGCCGATCATTTCGCGTCTGCAGGCCAGTCGCATCGATGGCATCGTTCAGCGTTCGCGCCAGGCCGGGGCCGAGGTGTTGACCGGCGGCGGACTGTTTGAAGAAATGGGCGGTGCTTACTATCAACCGACGTTGCTGACCGGCGTCGACAATCAGAATCCGGCGGTCTGCGAAGAGATCTTCGGGCCAGTGCTGACGGTGCAGGCGTTCGATGACGAGGAGCAGGCACTCAGTCTGGCTGCGCACGCCACTTACGGTCTGGCCGCGGGCGTACACACCGCTGATATCAATCGCGCCTTGCGCCTGGTGCGCAAACTGGAGGCGGGGACGGTGTGGGTCAACCGTTACGGGCGCAGTAACGATTACATCCTGCCCACCGGTGGCTATAAACGCTCCGGTATCGGCAAGGACCTGGGGCGCGAGGCGTTCGAGGCCAATCTGCGCTTCAAGAGTGTGCTGATCGATATTGTTCAGTAATGCCGATCAAGCCATGGGAGCGAGTTTGCTCGCGAAGAGGGCGCCTGAGGCGACATTGATGTTGCCTGACACAGCGCTTTGCGAGCAGGTTCGCGCTCGCAGAGATCGGGTCATCCAGTGGCATCAGTAACGCTTGCATCAGTCGCGAACGGGCGCGTCCTTAGGGACGCGCCCGTTTTCGTTTTGCTCGGCGTAGTTTCTGCGGTGAATGCCGCAAAACCAGCGCGCAAACAGCCAAAGGAGGTCCATAAGGGCGCACAAATACAGGGTTTGCCCAAGGCTGGAGCGAGCCGCAAAGTCTGCTGAGGCAGGTGGCCAAAACGGTGGTTTGTATCGAGCAGAGGTCGCTTTTAACGCCATCTGCTGAATTCACAGTGTTGTAATGACGGTGTGCTGCAGCGTTGCATCACCGCTTGCCAATCAAGCGAATGCTGGCCGCGCCATGACCTCAACGAACTTCAGGATCGCACCCAATGAGCTTTCTTCGTCCCAAATTCATTACGTTCGACTGCTACGGTACGCTGACCAATTTCCACATGGGCACCATGACGCGCGAACTCTTCGCCGATCGCGTGCCAGCGGAGCAGATGGACCAGTTCGTCAAGGATTTCTCGGCTTATCGCCTGGATCAGGTCATGGGCGACTGGATGCCTTACGACGAGATTCTCAAGACAGCACTGGCGCGTACCTGCAAGCGTTGGGGCGTCGAGTACCGCGACGAAGGTCAGCTGTACTACGACGCCGTGCCAACCTGGGGCCCACACGCGGATGTGCCGGCCGGTCTGGCGAAAATTGCCGACAAGATCCCGCTGGTGATTTTTTCCAACGCCAGCGACAGTCAGATCATGTCCAACGTCGACAAACTCGGCGCGCCGTTTCACAAGGTCTTCACCGCTGAACAGGCACAAGCCTACAAGCCACGCCTGGCGGCGTTCGAGTTCATGCTCGACAACCTCAACTGCGGCCCGGAAGACATCTTGCATGTGTCCTCCAGCTTCCGTTACGACTTGATGCCGGCACACGACATGAAGATCAAGAACAAGGCCTTCGTCGCCCGTGGTCACGAAGTTCCGGGCAATGCGTTTTACGGCTATCAGCAGATCACTGACATCGGCGGACTGCCGGCGCTGGTCGGTCTCTGAGTTGCATCGGCATCGGCTTTTTTTCTGGCATAGGCGAATCAGACATGGGCAGTGAATCCTACTGGCTCGACACCGCGCCGGCTTTCACCGGTGGGCAACTCGGCGCATTGCCCGCGCAGGTCGATGTGGCCGTCGTGGGGGGTGGTTTCACCGGGTTGGCGGCGGCCCGCGCCTTGGCGCTCAAGGGTGCCAGTGTGGTCGTGCTCGAAGCCGGGCGAGTGATCGGCGAAGCCTCGGGGCGTAACGGTGGGCAATGCAACACCGGAGTGGCCCAGGATTACGCCGGCCTCAGTGCCAGCCTCGGTGCGGACAAGGCGCGCGCCTATTACCAGGCGTATGAGCGAGCAGTGCAAAGTGTTGTTTCGCTGGTGGAACAGGAGCAGATCGCCTGCGACCTGATCCGCAACGGCAAGCTGAAACTGGCCGCCAAACCCATGCACTACGAAGGCCTGGCGCGCACTTGTGAGCTGATTCGTCGTGAGGTCGATGCCGATGTCGAGTTGTTGTCCGCTGAGCAGACCCGCGCTGAAGTGAATTCGGCACAGTTTCACGGCGCTCTGCTGCAACGCAACGGCGTGCAAATGCACGTCGGCCGCTTCGGCGTCGGCTTGGCCGAAGCGGCGGCGCGGCACGGTGCTCTGATCCATCAAGGCACTTCGGTACTGGACTGGAAGGCCAGGGCCGGCGGCTATCAGGTCAATACCAGCAAGGGTTCGCTGCACGCCGGGCAGGTGCTGCTCGCCACTGGCGCCTGTCAACACGGCGGCTTGAGCTGGTATCGGCGGCGCATCGTTCCGGTCGGCAGTTTCGTCATCGCTACCGAGGTATTGCCAGACGCGTTGATCGACCAATTGCTGCCGTGTCGTCGTGCCTATGTCACCAGCCGCATGATCGGTAACTACTTTCGCCTGACCCCGGACAACCGTTTGCTGTTTGGCGGCCGCGCGCGGTTCGCCATGTCCGACAGCGTCAACGACGCCAAGAGCGGCAAGGTCCTGCAAGCCGCCATGGTGCAGATGTTCCCGCAATTGGCCGAGGTGAAAATCGACTACTGCTGGGGCGGGCTGGTCGACATGACCTCCGATCGGCTACCTCGGGCCGGTCAGCATGGCGGGGTTTTTCACTCCATGGGTTACAGCGGCCACGGTGTACAGATGTCGGTACACATGGGCCAGGTCATGGCCGAGGTGATGGCGGGTAACGTCGAGGCCAATCCATGGCGCGAACTTGAATGGCCAGCCATCCCCGGGCATTTCGGCAAGCCGTGGTTTTTGCCGTTCGTGGGCGCGTATTACCGCTTTCAGGATTATCTGCATTGAGTTGCTGTTGTAGCGTCACCGTCGTTTGCGTTTCAGGACGTTCCGGTCAACCGGAACACTCGAGCCTTCTCATCTTCGACAGGTAGCACTGATATGACTGACAACAAGAACGACTCACCCCTGATCTCCGGCGAAGAAAGCCTGCGGGTTTTCGAGGGCCTCAATCGTGGCATGTCACGCCGTCATGCTCTGCAAATGCTCGGTGTCGCGGGGGTTGCCGCGGCGGGCGCCAGCAGCCTGTTTGGCGCCGCGGGCAAGCTGTTCGCCGATGAAACGGCAACACCGGGCAAAGGCAAACCGGGCGGGCGCATTCGTGTCGCCGGGATGTCCAGTTCCACGGCGGACACCCTCGACCCGGCCAAAGGCGCGTTGTCCACCGACTATGTGCGCCATTACATGTTCTACAACGGCCTGACCCGATTCGACTCGCATCTGGTGCCACAGCTGGAACTGGCCGAGCGTATCGACAACACCGACGCCACCGTGTGGACCATCACCCTGCGCAAAGACGTGACCTTCCACAACGGCAAGACCCTGAGCGCCGCCGACGTGGTGTTTTCGTTGTCGCGACACAAGGACCCGCTCACCGGTTCGAAAGTCATGCCGCTGATGGAGCAGTTCGTCGAGATCAAGGCTACCGGCACCAACGAAGTACAGATCCGCCTGAGCGCCCCCAACGCAGAGCTGCCGTCGATTCTCGCGGTGTCGCACCTGCTGATCGTTCCCGAAGGCACCACCGACTTCAATCAGGGCATCGGCACCGGGCCGTTCAAGGTCAAGGAATTCAAACCGGGCGTGCGTTCGGTGGCTGCGCGCAACACCGGTTACTGGAAACCAGGCCTGCCGTACCTCGACGAAATCGAGTTCATCGCCATTGGTGACGAACCGTCGCGGGTCAACGCGCTGCTTTCCGGCGACGTACACATGATCAACGAGGTCAATCCGCGTTCTACCACCCGGATCAAAGCCAGTGCCAAGCATCGGGTCGTTGATGCGCCTTCGGGCAACTACACTGATTTGATCATTCGTCAGGATCAGATGCCCGGCAAAAGCGCCGAATTCACCCAGGCGATGAAGTATCTGCTCGACCGCGAGCAGGTCAAATCGGCGGTGTTCCGTGGCTTTGCCGTGGTCGGCAACGACCATCCGATTGCGCCGGGTTCGCGCTATTACAACGCCGACCTGCCACAAACCGTCTATGACCCGGAAAAAGCCCGGTTCCTGCTGAAGAAAGCCGGGATGGAAAACATCAGCATGCCGCTGGTCGCATCGCCGGCCGCCACCGGTTCAGTGGATATCGCGGTGCTGTTGCAGCAATCGGCGAAACAGGCCGGGCTGAAACTCGACGTCAACCGTCTGCCGAGCGACGGCTATTGGTCCAACCACTGGATGAAGCACCCGCTGAGCTTCGGCAACATCAACCCGCGGCCGAACGCCGACGTGATGTTCTCGCAGTTCTTCCAGTCGAAAGCGCCGTGGAACGAGTCCGGTTGGCAGAACGATCAGTTCGACCAATTGCTGATGCTCGCCCGCGCCGAAACCGACGACGCCAAGCGCAGCAAGATGTACGCCGATATGCAAACGCTGGTGCACGACCACAGCGGCATCGGCGTGCCGGTATTCATCAGCAACATCGATGGCGTTGACCAACGCATCAAAGGCTACAGCAGCAATCCGCTGGGCGGCTTCATGGGTTACATGTTCGCCGAGCAGGTCTGGCTGGACGCTTGATAAGCCGTCGGTTTGAGCGGCAGTAACAGTGCAGGAGGACAGGCGATGAACAGCAACACCTTGTGGTTGATCGGTAGGCGCATGGGCGCCGCGATCGTGACGTTGTTGATTGTGTCCATGGTCGTGTTCGCGATCACGGCGGTATTGCCGGGCGACGCCGCGCAACAATCGCTGGGGCAGTTCGCCACGCCGGAGCAGGTCGCGGCGTTGCGCCTGAAACTGGGACTCGATCAGCCCGGCGTGTTGCGCTATTTGCACTGGCTGATGAACTTGCTCAGTGGCGACATGGGCCTGTCGGTTTCCAACGCCATGCCGGTGGGTGAGCTGATGGCCGGGCGCGTCCCCAACACCTTGATGCTGGCCGGCGCAACCGCACTGGTTTCGGTACCGGTGGCGCTGATTCTGGGCATCGGTTCGGCGATGGGTAGGGGCGGGCGACTCGACAGCCTGTTGAGCTTTTTTACCCTGGCCATGGTCGCCGTTCCGGAGTTTCTGGTGGCGACCCTGGCGGTGCTGATCTTCGCGGTAAACCTGGGTTGGTTATCGGCGCTGTCCTATGCCAGCGACATCACTTCACCGTGGCAATTCATGCGCACTTACGCGTTGCCGGTGATGACCCTGTGTTGCGTGATCGTCGCGCAAATGGCCCGCATGACCCGCGCAGCGGTGATCGATCAACTCGACAGTCCTTACGTGGAAATGGCCCGGCTCAAAGGGGTCAGCCCGATTCGTATCGTACTGCGGCACGCCTTGCCCAACGCGATCGGGCCGATTGCCAACGCCATCGCCCTGAGCCTTTCCTACCTGCTGGGCGGGGTGGTCATCGTCGAGACCATCTTCAACTATCCCGGTATCGCCAGCCTGATGGTCGATGCCGTGACCAACCGTGACATGGCACTGGTTCAGGCCTGCACCATGTTGTTCTGTACAGCGTACCTGGGGCTGGTGCTGCTCGCCGACCTGTGCGCCATTCTGTCCAACCCGAGGCTGCGAAACCAATGAACAATCTCATTGTGAAATCGACGCCTTCAGCGCCCGACCTGTCGGTGGGCAAGGTGTCCCATGGCCCGGCCTGGCTGGGTCTGATCGGTGCTGCAATGTGCCTTCTGTGGTTGCTGGTGGCAATGTTCGGCCCGTGGCTGGCACCCCATCCGGTGGGCGAAGTGGTGTCGGACAATGTCTTTGACAGCATCAGTGCCCTGTACCCGTTCGGCACGGATTATCTGGGCCGTGACATGCTCAGCCGCGTGCTCGTCGGCGCCCGCTTCACGGTGGGCCTGGCGTTGATTGCGGCGATATTGGCCAGTGGCCTGGGCACCAGTTGCGCGCTGCTGTCGGTGGTGTCGCCAAAATGGCTGGACGAAGTGATCAGTCGCCTGATGGACGCGTTCATCTCGATCCCGAGCAAGATGCTCGCGCTGATCATGGTCTCGGCGTTTGGTTCGTCGGTGATGTTGCTGGTATGCACCGCCGTGCTGAGCTTCGCTCCCGGGGCCTTTCGCATTGCCCGCAGCATGGCAGTGAACATCGAGGCTCTGGAGTACGTACAAGTGGCGCGTACCCGTGGCGAACGGCGCCTGTACATTGCCTGTGTGGAAATCCTGCCGAACATGCTCAACCCGGTGCTGACCGATCTGGGCCTGCGCTTCGGCTTTATTGTGTTGCTGCTCAGTGGCATGAGCTTCCTGGGCCTGGGCGTGCAACCACCCGACGCCGACCTTGGCTCGCTGGTGCGCGAAAATATCGGTGGACTCAATCAGGGCGCGCCGGCCATCGTCATTCCGGCACTGGCAATCGGCACCCTGACCATTGGCGTGAATCTGTTTATCGACAGGCTGTCGTCTCGCCGCAGTCGCCGTTCGGGAGGTCATTGAAATGAGCCAATTGATTCGAGTCGAAGACTTGCGGGTGGTCGCGTGTGGCGAGCGCGGTGAAAGCGAAATCGTCAAAGGCGTGAGTTTCGCTCTGGAAAAAGGCGAAGTATTGGCGCTGATCGGTGAGTCCGGGTCGGGCAAAACCACCATCGCCCTGGCCTTGCTCGGGTACGCCCGGCGTGGCTGCCGGTTGTCCGGCGGAGTGGTGCAGGTCGGTGAGCACGACATGCTGGCCCTCAGCGAAAAAGAACTGCAAAAACTGCGCGGCAACCGTGTGTCGTACATCGCGCAAAGCGCGGCGGCCGCGTTCAATCCGGCAAAAAGACTGCTCGATCAAGTGGTGGAGGGCGCATTGATTCACGGTTTGGGCACCCGTGCGGTGCTCGAAGCCAAAGCCATCGCGTTGTTTCGCGACCTCGCATTACCGAACCCTGAGCGCATCGGCCAAAGTTATCCGCATCAGGTGTCGGGCGGGCAATTGCAGCGGGTGATGGCGGCGATGGCGCTGATCAGCGATCCGTTGCTGGTGGTCCTCGATGAACCGACCACCGCCCTCGATGTGACCACCCAGATCGACGTGTTGCGTGCCTTCAAACGGGTGGTTCGCGAACGAGGTGCGACCGCTGTCTACGTGTCCCACGATCTGGCGGTGGTGGCGCAAATGGCTGACCAGATTGTGGTGCTCAATGGCGGCCAGATATTCGAACAGAGCGCTACCGCGCCGTTGTTGAAGGGGCCGTCCCATGAATACACCCGCAGCCTGTTGGCCGCCGCGCGCCCGGACACCTCGATCCGGCCACCCTGCGGCATTGCTGAAAAGCAACCGCTGCTGACCATCAAAGGCCTGACCGCAGGCTACGGCAACAAGAACACGCACGGCATGCCGGCGATCCGCGTATTGGAAGACATTGATCTGACCGTGCGTCGCGGGCAGGCAATCGGCGTGATCGGTGAGTCCGGTTCCGGCAAGTCGACGCTGGCGCGGGTGGTGGCGGGGTTGCTGTGTCCGGCGCTGGGCGGGTTGACCTTCGATGGTCAGCCACTCGGCGGCTGCCTGTCCGAGCGCACCGATGAGCAGTTCCGACGGATACAGATGGTCTTTCAAAACGCCGATACCGCGCTTAACCCGATGCACAGTGTCAGCACCATCCTCGGTCGGCCGCTGAAAATGTATTTCGGCCTCAAAGGCGCGGCGTTGCACGAACGAATCGGCGAACTGCTCGATCTGGTGCGTTTGCCCCGAACCCTGGCCGAACGTCGGCCGAATGAACTGTCCGGCGGGCAAAAACAACGGGTCAACCTGGCGCGTGCGCTGGCGGCAAAACCGGACTTGATCCTGTGCGATGAAGTGACCTCGGCACTGGACACGGTGGTGGGTGCGGCGATTCTCGAACTGTTGCGCGATCTGCGTCAGGAGCTGGGTGTTTCGTACCTGTTTATCAGTCACGACATCTCCACCGTGCGCGCGCTGTGCGATGACATTGTGGTGATGTACAGCGGCCACAAAGTTCAGGCCGGGACGCGTCAGGCATTTGCCCAGCCGCCGTTTCACCCCTACACCGACTTGCTGATTCATTCTGTCCCGGAACTGCGCCAGGGCTGGCTGGAGAATTGCGGCACGACGTGTGGGGAACTGCCGCCGGTGGGGGCCAGATCCGACGAACCAGAACTGTGTACGTTCCTCGACCGCTGTCCGGTGCGGGTCGATGGCCTGTGCAATCGCAGCGCGCCTGCGCGTCGCAACATTGACGGCGGCAGTGAAATTCTCTGTCACCACGACAGCATCGAACTGCTGAAAACCCAGCGCGATGTCATCAATCTGAGTCAGGGAGCCTATGCATGAGCGGGCGTTTTGTAAGGCTGGCCGAACAGGGGCGACCTAGCGTCAACCTGACGGTGGATGGTGCGCAGGTGCAAGCGTTGCAGGGTGACACGTTGATGGTTGCCTTACTGACTCACGGCAATGCCTTGCGTCAATCGGAGTTTGATTCAGGTCGACGCGCCGGGTTTTGCCTGATGGGCGCCTGCCAGGATTGCTGGGTCTGGACGCGCAGCGGCGAGCGTTTGCGCGCCTGTTCCAATGAAGTGCGTGAAGGCCTGGACATTGTCACCACGCAACCGGAGGCAAAATGGCCATTGCACGCATAGTCATTGTCGGCGCCGGGCCTGCGGGCATTCGTTGTGCCGAAACGCTGGTGGCGGCCGGTTTCAAACCGACGCTGATCGATGAAAATCGCCGCGACGGCGGACAAATCTATCGTCGCCAGCCCGAGGGATTCACCCGCAATTACGCCACGCTGTACGGCAGCGAAGCGCATAAGGCGCAAGACCTGCATGAGAGCTTTGATCGCCTGCGCGAGCGGATCGACTATCGTCCGGACACCCTGGTGTGGAACCTCACGCCGGGACAATTGTGCTGCGTCAGTCAGGGCCGGCACTCGACGCTGGATTACGACGCGTTGCTGCTCTGCACGGGCGCCACTGACCGGCTGATGCCGATTGAAGGCTGGCAACTGGCGGGCACTTACAGCCTTGGCGGGGCGCAGATTGCGCTCAAGTCGCAAGCGGTGTCGATTGGTCGCAGCGTTGTGTTCATGGGCAGCGGGCCGTTGCTGTATCTGGTGGCCAGTCAGTATGTGAAAGCCGGGGCGACGGTAGCTGCGGTGCTGGACACCTCGCCGCTGCACAAGCGCATCGGCGCACTGCCGAAATTGCTCGCGCGCCCCGGCGTGCTGTTGACCGGGATGAAATTGTTGGCGCAGTTGTATCGGGCAAAGATACCGGTGCACCTCGGCGTCGAGCCGTTGCAGGTCCTGGGTGATGCAGCCAGCGGTGTCAGCGGCGTGCGGATACGCACCGGTAAAGGTGAAACGCTGAGTCTGGATTGCGACGCCGTGGCGCTGGGTTATCACTTGCGTCCGGAAACTCAGCTGGCGGATCTGGCGGGATGCCGGATGGCGTTTGACCAGGCGTCCGGCCAGTGGTGGCTGGCGGTCGACGAAGCGGGGCGCACGTCGGTCAGCGGTGTCTACTCTGCCGGCGACGGCGCGAAAATTCGCGGTGCCGATGCGGCTGAGCACGCCGGGCGACTGGTGGCCATGGCCTTGCTGGAAGATTTGAACCAACCGGTAAACGCCGGTCTGCGTGAGCAACAACGGCAGGCGCTGGTGGTGATGGATCAGTTTCGTCTTGGCCTGGCGCAAGCCTTTCCCTGGCCTGCGCAGCAAGCCGCGGCGTTGCCGGACGCTGCCATTGTCTGTCGGTGCGAAATGATCAGCGCCGGTGAACTGCGCCGCACTGTCAGCGAGAAGGGCGCCTGTGAGGTCAACCGTGCCAAAGCATTCAGCCGGGTCGGCATGGGCCGCTGTCAGGGCCGTTATTGTTCCCAGGCCGGGGCCGAGGTGATCGCGGCAGCGGCGGGTGTCAGCGTGCAGCAGGTCGGTCGACAACGCGGCCAGGCGCCGGTCAAACCGCTTTCGATGTTCACCGAGGAGGTGTCGCCATGACTGTTGAAAAAGCTGATGTGGTGATTGTCGGCGGTGGCTTGATGGGCTCGGCGGCAGCGTTTTTCCTGCGTCGTCGCGGGCACTCGGTGATCCTGCTTGAGCGTGACCAGATCGGCCAGTACGCCAGCGGTGTCAACTTCGGCAACGTCCGTCGTCAGGGCCGCTATCTGGGGCAACTGGAACTGGCCAACCGTTCATGGGCATTGTGGAAGCGCTTGCCGGAACTGATCGATGACGACCTGGAGTTCATCGCCAGCGGGCACATGCGCGTGTGTTATCGCGACGACGAAATTGCCGAACTGGAGGCGTATGCCAACGCGCCGGAAGCGGCGCAACTGGATCTGCAAATCTACCGTGGCAAAGCGTTGCATGAGCGCTTTCCCTTCCTCGGCCCGGACGTCAAGGGCGGCTCTTACGCTCCGCACGATGGTCACGCCAATCCACGCCTGGCGGCACCGGCCTTTGCCCGGGCAGCACGGCGTCTGGGGGCGCGGATCGAAGAACAGACTGAAGTGGCCGAAGTGCAAAAGGTTGCTGGCGATTTTCGCGTCAGCACCACCGATGGCCGCCAGTTCAGCGCGGCGCAGTTGTTGATTACTGCCGGTGCGTGGGGGCAGAAGCTGTCACAACAGTTCGGCGAACCGGTGCCGCTGGACACCCACGGCCCGCAAATGGCCGTGACCGAGCCGGTGCCTTACGCGTTGCCGACGGTGATTGGCGTTTACACCAAAATCGCCGAGGAAGTGATCTATTTTCGGCAGATTCCGCGCGGCAACATCGTCATTGGTGGCGGCTACCGCAGCAAGCCGGACATGCTCAATCGCCGCGCCTATTTCGAGCCGCGCAGCCTGCTCAATCAGATGGAACAGATGCGGCGCCTGCTGCCAGGTGTCGGCAATCTGAACATCATCCGCGTCTGGAGTGGCATTGAAGGTTATCTGCCAGACTCCTTGCCGATCATGGGACCGAGCGGCACGGTTGACGGTTTGTTCTATGCCTTCGGGTTCTGCGGTCACGGCTTCCAGCTCGGCCCTGGCGTGGGTGACGTCATGGCCGAACTGATCAGCACCGGCAGCACCAGCACCTCGATTGAACCGTTCTCCATCCGCCGGTTCGCCACCCTGACCGAGCAACGGAGCAAAGCCTCATGAAGCCGCGCGTACTGGAGATTCTCAAGCGTTTGTTGGCGTTCGATACAGTCTCTTCGGAGTCGAACATGGCCCTGATTGACTACGTCCGCGAATTGCTGCTGAGCAAGGGCATCGAGTCGCTGATCGTCAAAGACCAAACCGGCAGGAAAGCCAATCTGTTCGCCAGCACCGGCCCGCAAGGCTTGCCGGGTATCCTGCTGTCCGGGCACACCGACGTCGTGCCGGCGGCAGGGCAGGCGTGGACGCTTGAGCCGTTTCAGGCGACGCTGCAGGACGGGCGAATTTACGGGCGCGGCAGTTGCGACATGAAAGGGTTCATTGCCTTGGCCATCGACGCGATGCTCGACGCTGCCGACCATTCGCTGAACCGGCCTTTGCAACTGGCATTGTCCCACGACGAAGAAACCGGCTGCGTCGGTGTGCGGCGCTTGCTCGACGTTTTGCATCTGGCCCCGGTGCGCCCGTTTCTGTGCCTGATTGGCGAGCCGACCAACATGCAGTTCGTACTCGGGCACAAGGGCAAGGGCTCCTATCGCACCTACTGTCGTGGCCTGGAAGCGCATTCCTCACTGGCGCCTCGCTCGGTCAATGCGATTCACGTGGCTTGCGACTTTATCGCCGCACTGCGCGACAGTCAGCGCCAATTGCAGGAGCAGGGCGCCCAGGATACGGATTACGACGTGCCTTACACCACGGTGCATGTTGGTCAGATTGGTGGCGGGCGCGCCCTGAACATCGTGCCCAATCTCTGCACTCTGGACTTCGAGGTGCGCAACTTGCCGGCCGATGATCTGGACCAGTTTCTCGCGCAGATGCAGGAGCGCGCCGAGCTGATCGTACGCGAGGCGCGTTTACTGTCGAGCGTCGCCGCCATCGAGATCGAAACGCTGAACGTCTATCCCGGGCTCGACACGCATCCAAGCATCGAAGCCGTGCGCTTTCTGAAAAACTTCGCCGCGCCGGATACCGGTGTGTCCAAGGTGTCTTTTGGCACGGAAGGCGGTTTGTTCAAGCAGCGTCTGGATGTGCCGGTGGTGGTGTGCGGGCCGGGTTCGATCGAGCAGGCGCACAAGCCGGATGAGTTTATCGAGGTCAGTCAGATGGAGGCCGGGGAACGCTTTCTTCAGGGTTTGCTGGGGTCGCTGAAACAATGACGGTGCCTGTAGGTGCGAGCCAGCTCGCGCCTACAGGGTTTTGTGTTGATCTGCTGTTGCGGCGAAAATTTCAGCATCCGACGCCGTCCTCAAAGCGCTTTCAGCATCCTCCCCCGTAGTACCTCCCTAGACTGGAGCATGTCTCGAATCAGGACTCGACCATGCTCAAGAATCGTTTGAAAGACTCCAGCCTTTTGGCAGAACTCGCTTATATAAACGGGCAGTGGATCGGCGCCGATGACGCCGCGACCCTCGACGTTATTGATCCGGCCAGCGGTCAGTTGCTTGCCCGGGTGCCGGCCATGCAAGGCGCGGAGACCCGCCGCGCCATCGAGGCCGCCGACAAGGCCTGGCCCGCCTGGCGTGCGCGCCCGGCCGCCGAACGCGCCACTTTGCTTGAGCGTTGGTATCAGGCCATGGTCGACAACCTCGATGATCTGGCACTGATCATGACCTGCGAACAGGGCAAGCCGCTGAACGAGGCCAAAGGCGAAATCCGCTACGGTGCCGGGTTCGTCAAGTGGTTCGCTGAAGAGGCCCGCCGTGTCTACGGCGAAACCATGCCGGCACCTGGCGGCGACCGTCGGCTGCTGACCTTGAAACAACCGGTCGGCGTCTGCGCGGCGATCACGCCGTGGAACTTCCCCAATGCGATGATCACCCGAAAATGCGCGCCGGCGCTGGCGGCGGGTTGCCCGATCATTGTCAAACCGTCGGATCTCACACCGCTGTCGGCGCTGGCGCTGGCGATATTGGCAGAACGTGTCGGTATTCCGGCCGGTGTGTTCAATGTGGTGACCGGAATGCCCGCCGGCATTGGTGAAGAGCTGACTGGCAACCCGACAGTTCGCAAGATCTCCTTTACCGGCTCGACCCCTGTAGGCCGTTTGCTGATGCGCCAGAGCGCCGAGCACATCAAGCGCTTGAGTCTGGAGTTGGGCGGTAACGCGCCCTTCATTGTCTTCGATGACGCCGATCTGGAGCAGGCCGTGGCCGGGGTCATGCTCAGCAAATTTCGCAATGCCGGCCAGACTTGCGTGTGTGCCAACCGCATCCTTGTGCAAAACGGCATCTATGAACGCTTCGCTCAGCGACTGGTGGAAGAGGTCGGCAAGCTCAAGGTTGGTAATGGCCTGGAAGCTGATGTCACGATTGGCCCGCTGATCAACCCGGCCGCAGTAAGCAAAGTCGCGCGGCACATTGACGATGCGCTGACCCAGGGCGCGCGTTTGCTCTGTGGCGGCATGCCTGATGCCAGCAGCCAGTTCGTGCAACCCACCGTTCTGGGCGATGCCCATGCCGGCATGCTGCTGGCCAACGAAGAAACCTTCGGCCCGGTGGCGCCGTTGATGCGGTTTGACAATGAGGCACAAGCCCTCGCTCTGGCCAATGCCACGCCGTATGGCTTGGGTGCCTACTATTTCACCCAGGATCTGCGCCGCTCCTGGCGGTTCGGCGAAGCGCTGGAGTTCGGCATGGTCGGCCTTAATACCGGAATCATCTCCATGGATGTCGCGCCGTTCGGCGGTATCAAGCAATCGGGGCTGGGCCGCGAGGGCAGCAAGTACGGCCTGGATGAATACCTTGAAGTCAAAGCCTTCCACATCGGCGGGCTGTAATTCACGTGCATGGGGAGGCAGGTTCAATGAGCAAGGCATTCAAGATCGCCGCGATTGCCGGCGACGGCATTGGCAAGGAAGTGTTGCCCGAAGGTTTGCGTGTGCTGGAGAAGGCTGCGAAAAAATGGCAGTTGGACTTGAACATTGAAGTTCTTGAATGGGCCAACTGCGATTACTACCTGGAGCATGGGCAGATGATGCCCGATGACTGGTTTGAGCAGCTCAAGGGCTTCGACGCGATTTATTTCGGCGCGGTCGGCTGGCCGGACAAGGTGCCCGATCACATTTCGTTGTGGGGATCACTGCTGAAGTTTCGCCGTGATTTCGACCAATACGTGAATATCCGTCCGGTGCGTCTGTTTCCCGGTGTCCCGTGCCCGCTGGCCGGGCGCGAACCGGGCGACATCGACTTCGTGGTGATCCGCGAGAACACGGAGGGCGAGTATTCCTCGGTAGGCGGAAAAATGTTCGAAGGCACCGAGCATGAGTTCGTGCTGCAAGAGTCAGTGTTCACCCGTCGCGGTGTCGACCGAATTCTGAAATTTGCCTTCGATCTGGCCCAGACCCGTCCGCGCCAGCGTCTGACGGCGGCGACCAAGTCCAACGGCATTTCCATCAGCATGCCCTACTGGGACGAGCGCACCGCGTTGATGGCGGCGAACTACCCGCAAGTTACCTGGGACAAGCAACACATCGATATCCTCTGCGCACGGTTCGTCTTGCAACCGGATCGATTTGATGTGGTCGTGGCCTCGAATCTGTTTGGCGACATCCTGTCCGACCTGGGGCCGGCATGTGCCGGAACCATCGGCATTGCGCCTTCGGCCAACCTCGATCCTGAGCGGCGTTTTCCCTCGTTGTTCGAACCGGTGCATGGTTCGGCGCCGGATATCTACGGGCAGAACATTGCCAATCCGATTGCGATGATCTGGTCCGGTGCGTTGATGCTCGATTTTCTCGGCAACGGTGATGAGCGTTATCGGGCCGCGCATGACGGGATATTGCGGGCAATCGAGCAGGTGATTGCCGACGGCCCGATTACCCCGGATCTCGGCGGAAAAGGCGCGACGCAAGACGTCGGTAAAGCCATCGCCGACATCCTTTAAGCCCACGTCAATCAGCCTGGGGAAGCGAGCCTGCTCGCGAAAGCGGTGTCAGCCCGGAGACGATCAACTGACGATGCGCATTCGTGAGCAGGCTCGCACACCTGGGTTATCGATGTTTTCAGTAACCCTGCTGGCGGTCGATCTGGCCCGTCATTGGCTCCCCGCGCTGAAACCGGCGAATGTTTTCCAGCAACACTGCAAATGCGCTTTGCGGTTGCGTCATCGCCGCAATGTGCGGCGTCAGCAGAATCTTTGGATGCGCCCAGAACGGATGATCCGCCGGTGCTGGTTCTTCTTGTAATACATCAAGCACCGCGCCACTGAGCTGTCCGCTGTCCAGTGCTTGCAACAGATCGCTTTCCACCAGATGCCCACCACGGCCCATATTGATCAGCGCCGCACCGTGCGGCAGTTGCCGGAACACGTCACGATCAAGAATGCCTTGGGTCTGTTCGGTCAGCGGTAACACGCACAGGAGAATGTCGCACTGGCTGAGAAACGCCGACAGTTGCGCGTCACCCGCGAAGCAATCCACGCCGGCAATTTGATGGCGGCTGCGCGCCCAGCCTTTCAACGCGAACCCCAGCGGCTGCAACGTCGCCAGAATCTGTTGCGCCTGCGCACCGAGCCCCATTACCCCGACCCGCCGCGTGTGCGCCGGTTGCAGCATATGCGCCTGCCAGCAACGCGCGATTTGTTGCTGACGGTAACGCAACATGTCGCGGTGCAGGCAGAGCACGGCGAAACTGGCGTATTCGCACATGCCACGGGTGATGCCGGGATCAAGCAGGCGCACCACCGGCAGGCTGGGTGGAAGGCGGCTCAGATCGAGTTGATCGACACCGGCCGACAGCGCGAACAACACTTTCAGGTTTGGCAACACCGCAGCCAGATCGTCCGGCGCTTGCCACGCAGCCAGGTAATCAATGTCGGCCGGATCGCCGATATCTGGCCAGGCGCGCCATTCGATGTCCGGGGCGTGTTCGGCGAACAACGCTTGCCACTGTTCGCCGCGTACCGGGTCAGCTTTATAAAGCAGGGCCATGAGCAATTCCTGAAAGGGGTAGGTGCTTTCATGATCGCGCAATGCCGGCGCAGGATCTGTCGAAAGCGTCAGTGCAAACGGTCTGCGTCACGCTCGATGAACGTGACGGCGGCAGATTCGGCGGGCTGAAGGAATCTGCCGTTTGGCAGGGTCAAAACAGTCGATCCGAATTTCTCAGGGGGGAAGTTCGGCGTAGTTCGTTTCGCGCAAGCCTTAATCTGAACACCATCGCAACCACCTCCAGGTTGCCGGTCTCACGATGGGAAATGCCATGAATAGCAAAGTCGACGACACCCCTCATTTGCTCCGTCAGCGCGATCAATTCGTGCCGCGTGGCCTGGTTACCGCTCACCCATTGGTGATTGATCGCGGCCAGGGCGCCGAGTTGTGGGACGTGGACGGCAAGCGCTACCTGGATTTTGTCGGCGGCATCGGCGTGTTGAACATTGGTCACAACCATCCCAAGGTGGTGGCGGCGGTGCAGCAGCAATTGCACAAGATTTCGCACGCCTGTTTCCAGGTGGTCGCCTATCAACCTTATCTGGATCTGGCCCAGCGCCTGTGTGAAATGATCGGCGGCCAGCAAGCCTATAAGGCCGCGTTCTTCACCTCCGGCGCCGAAGCGGTCGAGAACGCAGTGAAAATCGCCAGGGCTCACACCGGCCGTTCGGCGGTGATTGCCTTTCGTGGCGGCTTCCATGGTCGTACCTTGCTGGGCACCACGCTGACCGGCATGAGCCAGCCTTACAAACAGAACTTCGGCCCGTTTGCACCGGAGGTTTTTCACACGCCTTACCCGAATGCCTATCGCGGCCTGACCAGTGACATGGCGCTCAAGGCCCTCGAGGAACTGTTCGCAACGCAAGTGGCGCCTGAGCGGGTGGCTGCCATCATCATCGAACCCGTGCAAGGCGACGGCGGCTTTCTTGCGGCACCGGCCGAGTTCCTCCAGGCCCTGCGCGCGCTGACCGAAAAGCACGGCATCGTGCTGATTCTCGATGAAATCCAGACGGGGTTCGGCCGCACGGGCAAATGGTTCGGTTTCCAGCACGCGGGCATCCAGCCTGATCTGGTAACCGTGGCGAAAAGTCTGGCCGGTGGTTTGCCGCTGTCGGGGGTGGTCGGTAAAGCGGCCATCATGGACGCGCCGTTGCCCGGAGGTCTGGGTGGCACTTACGGCGGCAACGCGTTGTCATGCGCAGCTGCGCTGGCGGTGATCGAGGCCTTTGAAGAGGAGCAGTTGCTGGCACGCGGCGAGGCGCTGGGCGAGCGCTTGCGTCACGGTTTGTTGCAGTTGCAGAGCTGTTACGCGCAAATCGGCGACGTGCGCGGTACCGGTTTCATGCTGGCGATCGAGTTGATCAAGCCTGACGACGCGCGTACACCCGATGCGGATCTGAATCAGCGCTTGATCGATGAGGCGCGCAAGGGCGGCTTGCTGGTGATCAAGTGCGGTGTGCACCGCAATGTTCTGCGTTTTCTCGCGCCACTGGTGGCCACGCCGACGCAGATCGACGAAGCCTTGCAGATTCTCGAAAGCGCCTTGGCACGCGTCTTGAACTGAGTGCCTGTGCGCTCGCGGCGGTGCGCCAGCGCATCGCTTGTGAGCATTTGTGGAGCATGGACGGATGGAATGCATCATTGGAGGCTTCGCACGCCATGGGACTGATTGATTATCGAGCGTTGCTCATTGATTGCGATGAAGCGCTGGTCGACCGCGACTCGGGGGTCTGGACGGCATTGCTACCGCTGCTGGTCAGTCGGGGTGGTCATCCGGACAAGGATCAGGTTCTGGCTGAATACCGTGAAGTGCTGCATGCGCTGTATCCGCGTTTCGCTGAGCTAGGCTTCAGTGGCATGTTGTGTTTCGCCCATCGTCAACTCGCCGAACGCTGGGGCTTGAATGCCAGTTGGGAGGAGGGCATGAGCTTTGCCCGGTCGGTGGCGGCATGGTCATTGTTCGAAGACGCGCCAGGTGCGATGTTGTACCTGCGCAAGTTCTACCGCCTGCTGGTCCAGGGTGACCGCGATGCCGAAGATCGTGGCCCGCTGTGCGAGCGTTTGGGGATCAATGCCGACGACTTCATTTCATTGGCTGACGCACCGTTGCAGGACGCCAATTGGCTGAGCGCCAACGCACTGGTACCGGGCGATATTCTCCATATCACGCGCGCAGGTGCGCGCCGAGGGTCGGAGAATGACGTGTGCCTGATCAGTCGTGATCGGGGCAGGCAACCCACGCCCTGCTCAGCGCAATACTGCATCAACAGCATGGCGGACCTGGTGACTCAGCATCAGCTGTCATTACGGCGCTGATTTTGCTAGAAGATTGTCCTACAAATGGCAGTCAGAGGTATGCAATGGAAGGGATAGTAAAACTGGACCGGATCGACATCAGCATTCTGGTCGAGTTGCAGAAGGATGGCCGCATGACCAACGTCAGCCTGGCCGATGCCGTCGGGCTGTCGGCCAGTCCGTGTCTGCAACGGGTCAAGCGACTGGAATCAGCGGGTTATATTTCCAGCTACAAAGCGCACCTGAATCTGGCGAAGATCACCGACTCGGTCACGGTGTTTACCGAAATCACCTTGAGCGATCACAAACGCGAGGATTTCGCCAAATTCGAATCGAATATTCGTTTGGTCGACGAAGTGCTTGAATGTCATCTGATCAGCGGCGGCTACGATTATCTGGTGCGCTTCATGACCCGCAGCATCCAGCATTATCAGGAAGTGATCGAAAGCTTGCTGGACAAAAATATCGGCATTTCCAAGTACTTCAGTTACATCGTCATCAAGTCGCCCGTACTCAAGGATGGCGTGCCGCTGCGCAAATTGCTGCGGCATTGAACTGCAGTGACTGCCACCGCGTGGACTTCAGCGCTAAGCCCCGGCCCACTCATCACGAAACTGCAGCAGAAAATCGACAAACGCCCTGACCCGTTGCGGCACATAGCGGCCGTGCGGGTAGAGCAAGGTGTAAGGTCGCGAACGCCCGGCGTAAGGCTGTAGCACCTCAACGAGGCTGCCGTCGGCCAGCTCCTTTTCGACGATGAACTTGTACGTCTGGAAGACCCCCGCGCCGTGTTGGGCCAGGGTGACGCCGCCAAGCACATCGTCTGAGCAGGAGTAGCCTCCCTCGGAAATCACTTCCCGATCATCGCCGTTTTCCTGGAACAGCCAAGATATTCGCCGTCCGCTGCTCGGCAGTTCGAACTGAATGCATTCGTGTTGCACCAGATCCTCAAGCGTCTGCGGTACGCCAGCCTTTTTCAGATAGTCGGGAGAGGCGACCACCACCAGTTTTGCATCCTCCAGCAGGCGCGCGACCATGGTCGAATCCGGTTGGGCGCGGACGCGGATTGCCAGATCGTAGCCTTCGCCGACAAAGTCGATATTGCGGTTGCCCAAGTGGATGTCGACGGTGACGTCGGGGTAGAGCGCGCGGAATTTTGGCAGCAGCGGCAGGATACGGTGATGCCCATAAGTGGTGGGCAGGCTGATGCGCAACAGCCCTGAGGGTGACGTCTGTGCGCCCATGACTTCCTGTTGCGCTTCGACCAGTTGCGTCAGCGCCTGGCTGCACTGGACGAAAAAGTTTCTGCCAGCTTCGGTCAAGCGAATGCTGCGCGTGGTTCGCGCAAACAGGCGCGATCCCAAGCGCTGTTCCAGACGCAGAATCGACCGGCTCACGGCGGCCGGCGTTACACCCGCAAGCTGGGCGGCAGCGGTGAAACTGCCGGCTTCAGCGGCGAGGCAGAACAGTTCGATACTGCCCAGTTGCAAGTCATCAAAGTGGCGCTTCATGTGAGTACACCGAGGATCAACTGACATTTCATCCTCCGCCTTATCTCATGAAGCGGCACCGCCGGTACACACCGGCAGTGCTGTGCGGCGGTTTCAGTGGCCAGCGCTCTGACCACCGTCGACATGGAGGATTTCGCCGGTGACGAAGTTCGCGTTGTCCAGATAAAGGATCGCTTGCACGATGTCGTCGATTTCGCCCATATGACCAACCGGATGCAGGCTACCGAGGGCGGCGTGGGTTTCTTCGCCGTGCATCGGTGTCTTGATGATGCCCGGCGACACCGCGTTGACCCGAATGCCGCGCTTGGCGTACTCGATGGCCAGGGATTTGGTCGCCGCGTTGATGCCACCCTTGGTCAGCGAAGCGAGCACCGACGGTACGCCGTCAATCGCGTGGTCGACCAGACTGGTGGTAACGCTGACGATGTGGCCGCTGGCATTTTTCTCCATTTCGGCAATGGCCAATTGCGAGATGTGGAAAAAGCCGCTCATGTTGGTCGCCACTACTTGTGCGTAGTCTTCTTTGCTGTATTCGGTGAAGGGCTTGGCGACGAAAATCCCGGCGTTATTCACCAGCGTGTCGATACGACCGAAGCGTGCAACGGCTTCGCGGATCACCCGTTCGGCGGTTTGCGGGTCGGCAATGTCACCGGCGACGGCGAGAATGTCCGGGTCAGTGGAAGGCTTGATCGAGCGCGAGGTCGCGACAACCTGATAGCCGCGCTCACGGAATCCCTTGACCAGACCTGCGCCAATGCCTTGCGAGGCGCCGGTAATCACTACAACTTTCTTGGACGTGCTCATGATGTTTCCTCATGCAATCTGGATGGTTTGAATAAACGGATTTCGAAGGTCAGGCGTGAGCCGCAACCTGTGCGGCCTGACGTAACGCTTGCTGGTAATAAGCAACGGACTGGGAACCGGGGATGACCTGTTTGTCATCGAGGACCATGGCCGGAACCGAATCGATGCCGCGTTGCTGGTAAAACCGTTCGAGTTCGCGCACTGGTTGGCTGAACTCAGCGTTGGCCAGCACCTCTTGTGCACGCTGGCTGTCGAGTCCGACTGCGCCTGCCAGTGTCACCAGCGTGGCGTGGTCATTCGGGTTCAGGCCGTCAGTGAAGTAGGCCTTGAGCAGCGCCTGCTTCAACTCACGCTGACGTCCTTGTGTGGCGGCCCAGAACAGCAGTCGATGGGCGTCGAAGGTGTTGTGGAAATGGCTGCGTTTTTCCAGGTCGAAGTGAAAACCGATCTGCTCGCCGCGCTCAATGATCATCGCGTTGCGATCCGCCACTTGCTCAGCGCTGCGCCCGTATTTGCGCATCATGTGCTCGATGGCGTGCTCACCTTCGGCGGGCATGTCGGGGTTCAGTTCGAACGGTTTGTAGGTCAGCTCCACGTCGACTTCGCCTGCCAGGTTGCGGATCGCTTGCTCCAGAGCGGTGGCGCCCAACGCACACCAGGGGCAAACGACATCCGAGACGAAATCGATTTTCACGGCCCGGCTCATGACTGCGAGTCCGCCAACTGTTGGCGATATTCGGTGGTGGTGATGCCGGCATAACCCCAGTTATCGGTGTCGACTTCTTCGATCACGATGTGGGTGAGTTTCGGATCCTTGTGCAGCACCCGCTGCATCGTTTCGGTGATTTCCTTGATGACCTGGGCTTTTTGCTCCCGGGTCACGCCGTCACGGGTGATGCGTACGCTGATGAAAGGCATGGGGATCGCTCCACTGGCCAGCCCGTCAGGATGATGGGCCGCTGTTGGAGTGAACTTTAAGAAGCCACGCAAGATTGATAAATAGGCTTTGAGGTACATCATTTGTAATGTGGTGTATCAAATGGCTGCGTGCGGTGAAGTGCGCAAGAAGTTGCGCAGTACCTGGCCTGTTTTCATCCGGGAAAGTCTGTGCAGGCCTTATGAACCGCGGCTTTCAGACAAGTGCGCAACTTCTTGCACACCACTGCGCAAAAAGTTGCGCACTTTTATTTGTTTAATCTCGTTTATTCAAAGGTCGGCGTACGGGCTGTTTGTTTAAGGCGTTGAAGAGTAATGGTTTTGTGATAGCTGGCATGGAGTTTGATAGCTCAAGCCTGCCCGGACAGGCAATGGTGCCTGTCGGTTGTGTGTTTTAAGCAAGGAGAGCATCCCCATGGCAACACCAGCGTACATGTCCGTTACTGGCGAAAAACAAGGTCTGATCACTGCCGGCGCATTCACCGCCGACTCCGTTGGCAACACCTTTCAGGAAGGTCATGAAGACCAGGTCATGGTGCAGGCTTTCACCCACGACGTGATCATCCCGCGTGACCCGCAATCCGGTCAGCCAACCGGTCAGCGCGTGCACAAGCCAGTGGTCATCACCAAGGTCTACGACAAGGCTTCGCCTCTGCTGCAAGCGGCTCTGACCTCCGGCGAGCGCATGAGCGAAATCGTTATCCAGTGGTACCGCACTTCGGCGCAAGGCACCCAAGAGCACTACTACACCACCAAACTGGAAGACGCGATCATCGTCGCCATCAACAACAAAATGCACAACTGCCAGGATCCAGGCAACGCGCACTTCACCCATCTGGAAGAAGTGCAGTTCACCTACCGTAAAATCACCTGGACCCACGAAGTCTCCGGTACTTCGGGTTCCGATGACTGGCGTGCTCCGGTCGTTTAATCGCGGCTGATAGTGATACCGACTCGACCAGTCTGACTGGTCGAGTTCACTGTTCGATCAAGGAATTCTTCGCCTCAGGCTCTTGCACCCTGAGGCGTGTTGCAGCACTGCGCGAGGAACAAGGGATGTTCTCACCGGCCAACCAGCCTCATTTCAATCTGACCGTCGATGGCATCGACAGCGATTTCCAGGTGCTGTCGTTTACCGGTCGTGAGGCCCTCAACACGCCATTCGAATTCGAGCTGGAACTGGTCAGCGAAAAGGCCTCGATCAACCTCGAAAGCGTGCTGCACAAACTGGCATTTCTTCAGCTGTCGCCAACCGGCACTGGCATTCACGGGCTGGTCTACAGCATCGCCCAGGGCGAGGCGGGCAAGCGCCTGACGCGCTACAAGATTTCCCTGCGCCCGCAACTGGCGTACCTCGCGCACCGGGTCAACCAGCGCATTTTCCAGCAGATGACCGTGCAGCAGATCATCAGCCAAGTGCTGGAAGAACACGGCATCCTCGCCAGCGATTACCACTTCCAACTCAGCGCGATTTACCCCGAGCGCATCTACTGCGTGCAGTACGACGAGTCCGACCTGGATTTCATCCAGCGCCTGTGTGAAGAAGAGGGCATTCACTACCACTTCCAGCACACGTCCAGCGGCCACAAACTGACTTTCGGCGATGACCAGACGGTGTTCCCGAAGCTCGCGCCAGTGGCCTATCAGCAGGACTCCGGACTGGTCGCCGACAAACCGGTGGTCAAGCGTTTCGGCCTGCGTTTGGCCACGCGTACCAGCCGCACCACGCGCCGCGATTACGACTTCGTCAAACCGAAGATCGAGCTGGAAAGCGACGCCAAGAGTTCGGCTCAGCCAGACCTCGAAGACTACGATTACCCGGGCCGTTTCGTTGATCGCGAGCGCGGCAAACACCTGGCCAATCGCGCGCTGGAACGCCATCGCAGCGACTATCGACTGGCCGAGGGCAATAGCGATCAGCCGATCCTCGTCAGCGGACATTTCCTCGCCCTGACCGAGCACGCCAACTCGACCTGGAACGACCTCTGGCTGCTCACCGAAATCTTCCACGAAGGCAAGCAACCGCAAGTGCTGGAAGAGTCGGTGACCAGCGACACCACCGATCTCAAGGACGATTTCCACCAAGGCTATCGCAACCGCTTCAGCGCGATTCCGTGGGACGTGCCGTACCGTCCGCCGCTCGATCACCCGAAACCGAAAGTCCTCGGCACGCAAAGCGCGGTGGTCTGCGGCCCTGAAGGCGAAGAGATCTACTGCGACCAATACGGCCGGGTGAAGGTGCAGTTCTTCTGGGACCGCGAAGGCAAGCACGACGACATGACCAGTTGCTGGATGCGTGTGGCGTCGAGCTGGGCGGCCGAAACCTTTGGCTCGATCAATATTCCACGGGTCGGCATGGAGGTGTTGATCACCTTCCTCGAGGGCGATCCCGATCAGCCGCTGATCACCGGTTGCCTGTACCACGGCGCCAATCTGCCGCCGTACAAACTGCCGGATTTCAAGACCCTGGCCACGGTCAAGAGCAAGGAATACAAGGGCAGCCGCGCCAACGAACTGCGCATCGACGATACCACCAGCGAGATCAGCATCGCGTTGCGCAGCGACCACGGCGCGAGTGCGATCAACCTCGGCTATCTGACCCATCCGCGCCCGAGCGGTGGTCAGCCGCGCGGTGAAGGTTTTGAGCTAAGAACCGACCGCCACGGTGCGGTGCGTGCGGCGGCCGGTCTGCTCATCACCACTGAGCCGCGTCCGAACGAATCCAAGCACCACAAGGATCTGCCGGAAACCGCTGAACGCCTCGCCACCGCCAGCGATCAGCAAGATGGATTCGCCGTTCAAGCCAAAGAGCTGCAAGCCCAGGAAGCCGGCGATCAGGACGACGTCGCCAAAGCGTTGCACGCCCAGCATCAAGGCGTACTCGGCAGCGGTCCGGCGAACCTCACCGCCAACGAATTCCCCGAATTCACCGAACCGCATCTGGTCCTCGCCAGCCCGGCCGGCATCGCCCTGACCACGCCACGCTCCAGCCACATTGCCACCGGCGAACACCTGGCGCTGAGCAGCACCGGCCACACCAGCCTGTCGATCGGCAAACGCCTGCTCGCCAGTGCCAGCCGTGGCATGCGCCTGTTCGTGCAGAGCATGGGCTGGCGTCTGGTAGCCGCGTCCGGCGACATCGACGTACGAGCGCTGAAGGACAGCATCAACCTGCTGGCCAAACTCAACATCACCGCCAATGCCGACCGCATCACCATCACCGCCAAGACCGAACTGGTGATCCAGGGCGGCGGCAGCGCCACCACCTACAACGCCGGCGGCATCACCCACGCCACCAGCGGCCCGTACACCGCGCACGCGGCGAACTTCGCCTACACCGGCGCGAAAAGTCTCGCCGGCGTGTTCCCGGAACCGCCGAAGCCGGGCAAAGGCAATCTGGAATTGTTCAACCAATACGCCGGGCGCCAAGGCATCAAGGACGGCGATTACGAAGTCATCGATGCGCTGGGCAAAAGCATCAAGGGCAAGCTCGACGGCAAGGGTTTCGCCAGCGTCGCCGGCGCTGCACCGGGGCCGGCGCGTGTGCTGTTCGGCAAGGATCCGGCGGATACCTGGAGCGATGGCAGTTACATCGGCAAACCGGAGTGGCCGTTGAATCCACCGGGGGCCGAAGAAGTACCGAGTCAGGTGCAGGCGATGGTCGCGCAGGTGTTGCCGAGCAAGAGTTGGGAGATGTTGGAGAAGGGCAAGGACATGGCGCAAACAGGGATGAGTGTGATGCAGACGGCGCAAGGCGCGATGCAAACAGCGCAGCAAGTGAAAGGTGTGGTGCAGGGCGGGGTGGCCGGGTTGCCGAAGCTGGCGAGTGCGGCGTTGCCGAGTGCTTCGGGTCTTCTTGGAGCGGCGAGCAAGGCGGGCAAATTGCCGAGTCTGCCAGCGCCGACGATTTCGAAATCTGTTGTTAAAACTCCAAGCCTCCTGACCGGAGAAGTACTGTCATGACTGAAGCAGCCGGTGCGCAAAAACGTGAACCACAGGTCGCCGTTGTACCGTTGAACACTCTGGATGTGCAGGATGTCGGGCGCGGTGCGGCTCGATTTGATGCCTGGCTGCGATCTATCAGTGGCGATGTGGTTACGCTGGATCGTATCAAGGGTGTAGCTGGAGCCCTGCCTGTTGTCGGCAACATCATGGCGCTGGTTGATGCGCTTGGCGATATCGTGACCCTCACCAAAAGCAAGCAGCGCGAACTGCTCGACTGGGTGAGCCTGGGCATCAACCTGATTGGTGTCTTGCCCGCGCCTCCCACGATGGCTGCAGCGCGCATGAGCTTGCGTCCGACCCTGTTTCTTGTTCGTCAGGAACTGCGCAACAGCGTCAAAATGCTGTTGGGCGATTCAATGATTGAAGTATTGGTCGGTCATTTGAATGCAACCATCGTCGGCACGATTGATGACTTCGTCAAACAAGCCCAAGGAAAGCTTTCCGGGATACTCGCTGACGCTGGAAAACTGGGCGAAAGCGCGGTCAGCGAAATTGCCAAAGGGCTTGAGGCCGTCGTCAACGGCAAGCTTGACGCGAAAGGCGATGCACGCGCGGCCAGTCAGAAAATCACCACGGCGGGCAATCAACTGCTCAGTGATCCTAAAGCGGCCATCGGGAACATTTTTGGTGCCGCCTTCAGTGCTTACAAAGCAGTAGGTAAGGGTGTCGCCAACAGTGCAGCCAGGAATCTGCTTCCGGATCAAGCCAAGAAGCTGGTGTTGACGCATACCGGAACCTTGCGAGCTATGGGGCCTGAGATAAAAACCCAACTGAGCAAGTTGGGGGATCCAGGTACACGTCATTCGATCGGCTGGTTATTGCAAATGCTCAGCGGTGCTGTTTTGACGTGGCGCAAGCGCCGTGGGCATGGTCAGAGCGCGAGCGTCAAACCCAATGCGACTAGCAAGGCACAACGCAAGGCCGGGGAAGGTCGATTAGAGGCCTCCAGTCATCAAGCACCGGCCAAAGGTGCAGCCAATCCAAACAAGAACGTCGCTTGTACGGGGACCTGCCACAGTATTAGTTTTTCGCTGGGCTCAGAGCTACTTCGTCATATCGACTTCAGTCTGCCCGGTGCCTTTCCAATCGAGTGGTCGAGAACCTATAACTCTCGACTGGATGCCTATGACCAAGGCTCATTGGGTGCACGCTGGGTAACCGAACTGAGCACACGCTTCGATTGCCGAGAAGAGGGTCTGGTCTTTTTTGGCTCCGATGGCAGAAGCCACGACTACCCACTCCCCAAGGTCGGACTTTTTCACTATGACCCTATAGAGAACGTCACGCTGATCCGCAGCAGAGAAGATCAGTTGCTGTTATGCCACGGCTTTGAGCGCAAGGAAACCTACGTCCGTCATGGTCGGCGCTATCTGTTGGCTGGCGTTGTACTTCGTAACGGTGCCGGGATCATGCTTCATTACGAGCATCGTCACGGTGACGAATCGATCCTGTCGGACTTGATGACTTATCAGGACGAAGTCACTCAAGTGCTTTCGCATCTGGGCACGTTAATTGATGATCACGGACGTCTCACCGGTTTGTGGGAGATCAAGGATGGCGTGCCTCAGCGTCAACTGTGCAGTTATCAATACGACACCTTCGGCAATCTGATTCTGGCCCAGGATGAAAATGGAGCCGCTTGGTCGTATCAGTACGAGCATCACTTGATCACTCGCTATACCGATCGAACCGCCCGGGGCATGAACATCGAATGGCAGGGGCGTGGCGCCGACGCAAAGGCTATTCGGGAATGGGCGGACGATGGCAGCTTCGATACGCGTCTTGAGTGGGATGACAATATTCGTTTGACCTATGTGACGGACGCGTATGGCAACGAGACCTGGCATTACTACGACATCCTTGGCTATACCTATCGCATCCGTCATCCGGATGAGCGCTCTGAATGGTACTTTCGTGACGACGCCAAAAATCTGGTTCGTCATGTTCATACAGATGGAAGTACCGATCGCTTCAGCTACGACGCCCGCGGGAACATGGTTGAACACATCCGCCCGGATGACAGCGTCGAGTACTACGCGTTTGACGACCATGATCAACTGATCAAAATCAGTGACGCAGAAGGTGGTCAGTGGCAAAGAGGGTATGACGACCGCGGCAACCTTGTTGAGGCGATAGATCCTTTAGGCAACAAGACGGAGTACGCCTATAACAAGGCCGGACTGCCAATTGCCATCAAAGATGCCAACGGCAATGAAAAAGCGATCGAATACAACGAGGCCGGCCAACTGACCAAGTACGTTGACTGTTCTGGCAAGGCCAGCGCATGGGCGTACGATGCGCGTGGCCAGATGATCTGCTTCACTGACGCCGCCGGACAAAGCACTGAATACGAATACAGAAATGGTCAGCTGGTGCTGATCAAACATCCTGACAAAACGGAAGAGCGTTTTGAGCGGGACGCAGAGGGGCGACTGCTGGCGCACGTTGATGCATTGGGGCAATGCACGACTTGGAGTTATACCGCGGCCGGGTTCGTCAGTGAGCGTGTAGATGCCGCCGAGCAGAGCCTGCGTTACAGCTGGGACCGTTTGGGTCGTCTGGTTGCCTTGGAGAACGAGAACGAACAACGCGCCCACTTTCACTACGATCCGCTTGGCCGCTTGTTGGAGGAGAGGGGGTTCGACGGACGCACGACTCGCTATCAATACAATCCTGAAACCGGGCGCCTGGATAGCAAGTTCAATGGCCAGCGTGTCATCAAGTTCAACTTCGACTCCATGGGGCGCCTGACTGATCGTCATGCAAATCTGGGCGGTGAGTCTCAAAGTGAAGCGTATGCCTATGACGGAAATGGTCGTCTGGTCATGGCTAGCAACGGCAACAGTCGCCTGAACTGGTTTCATGATCCTGCCGGCAATCTTATTCGTGAACACCAGCACTATCTGGATCTCGACAAGCCTCTTGTCGCTGTCTGGAAACATGAATACGACGTTCTCAATCTACGCATAGCGACGGTTCGCCCAGACGGGCACAAGGTGAGCTGGTTGACCTACGGAAGTGGCCACCTTCTGGGGTTACGACTGGACGATCATGATCTGATTGCATACGAGCGCGACGATCTGCACCGTGAAGTGGCACGCCATCAAGGTAATCGGCTACTACAAACCCAGAAGTGGGACCCGGCTGGGCGGCTTCAGGAGCAACTGCTGGGGCACTCTGACGACAAATCGACTCTACTCAAGCGCGAGTATAAGTACGATGCAGTGGGCCAGTTGACCGAGATTAACGACACTCGACGGGGCCCATTGGCGTACCGCTACGACCCGGTTGGCCGTCTCATCAGTGCCGTCAGCCGACTGGGCACCGAAACATTTGCATTCGATCCGGCCAGTAATCTGTTGGATGACGCGGTTACGCAGGTTCGAAGACCGCTTGATCAGGACACGCCGCGCAGCAAGTTGCTCGATAACCTCCTGCGTGAATACGCCGGTACTCACTATGAGTACGACGAGCGTGGCAATCTTATCCAGCGATGGCACAACGGAAGTTACAGCCGTATGCGCTGGGATCTGTTTGATCGAATGGTGAATTTCGACGATGCACGTTTGAGTGTCGATTTCGCTTATGACGCGTTGGGCCGGCGCCTGTACAAAAACTCCAATGCTCACTACAAGGAGCGTCCAGAGGCAGGGTCTCAGTGGAATCACAACGAACATGCTCGTAAACAAAGAGAGTTAGGCTGCGGTTTTACGTTATTTGGCTGGGACGGAGATAACCTGGCGTGGGAAAGCAGTCCTGCTCAAGCAGATGACGGAACGGGGAGAACGGTTCATTACGTTTTTGAGCCAGGCACTTACATTCCGGTAGCCCAGGCTGTTTCCAACGGCTCGATACAACTGTCAGGACTGCCCGATTATGTTGGCGACTACACGCTCGACGACGATCCCTTGTGGAATCACCAACCGACTGTACAAAGTTTCGATGCGATTGCCTGGTACCAGTGCGATCGTATGGGGACACCATTAGAACTCACTGATGAGAACGGTGAGATTGCCTGGAGTGCTCACTACAAGGCATGGGGAGAGGTTCGTGAGCAACGTTCCGCTCGAGCACAGCAGTTGGGGTTGGCCAACCCGATACGTTTCCAGGGGCAGTACCACGATGTCGAGACCGGCCTGCATTACAACCGCCATCGCTACTATGACCCTGGTGTCGGTCGATTCATAAGCAAGGACCCGGTAGGTTATGCAGGTGGTTTGAACACCTACGCTTACGCGCCTAACCCCACAGGCTGGATTGACCCTCTAGGCTTGACGAATACCCCAGACGGTACGGGGAAAACCGTTCCGATGAACAATCTGGGTATTCCCGACAAGAGTCAATTTGCTCCAAAACCTGGCATTACAAAGCCTTACGCTCGAAGTTCGGCGTGTGGGCCTACTACGGCGCAAACCGCCTCGGTACAGGGCCTACCTTGTGTGGTGTGTGGAACCGTGGCGCCTAAAATGGTTGCTGATCACAAAGATGCCTTGGTGGTGGAGTATTATCGAACGGGCACTAACGATGTGACGCATCAGTCCTCGTTGTTGGCTGTGCAGTCACACTGCCCCGTCTGCTCAAAAAAACAGGGTGGGCATGCATCATCGTATTCAAAATGTATGAAAACCAAGCTGGGAATCTGATTTATGCAAAAGGCTGACGCTGTTTATCCGGACCAGGCGCAAACAGAAATCTGTAGCAAGTATGGAATGCCTGTGCAACCGCCCGAAGAGATGGTCGCGATCGCTATTGACTCGCTTGGCAAGTCGCCGATTTATGGCACAAGAGTTCAATTGCCGGAAGACGGCAATATCAGCTGGTTTATTCACTGTGGTGAGTTCTCTGACGCGGATGACTTCTACAAGCCTGTCCATGTTCACCACCTGAGTGAAATGTTGCCTCAGGTTGTGAATTATCTTTGTCTGCCCACTGGCGCAAAATTCATCATCGATACAGCCGGCTATGAAGATGTCTGGATGGCTGAGTAAGGAGTATTGAAGCCGGTTCACCACCGGTTTCGCGTTTGATTGATCCCGTGGATCAATTGGAATATCAGCGGCTTGGTCAAAGGAGTGACAACATGAAAGACGCCATTCGCTTGGGCGACTCCACCACTCACGGTGGCAAGGTCCTCGAAGCCTTCTCCCGGACTGACCTCAATGGCAAGCCGATTGCCGGTGTCGGTCACAAGGTCAGTTGCCCGTTGTGCAAAGGGATATTCCCGATTGCCGAGGGCAGCAGCACCTACACCGTCGATGGCACGCCCATCGCGCTCGATGGCATGAAAACCGCCTGTGGCGCTGCGCTGATTGCCAGTGGCCCGAAGGGTGCGGTCGTCAGCTGAGTGCTGTAATGCCGCTGACGGAGAGCCAGCGGCGTGGCGTTTGACCTTAGTGAAGAAATGTAATTTGAATGCAGTGGGCGGTAGCGGCTGCGGAGGAAGGCAATGACGTCAGGGTTTTCAAGCGAACTCAGAACTCTCTCCGCCAGAGATTTACAACGTTATCCCTCAACTGTAATTCAAGGGAGGGCAGCATCACGTCACCGTCACACTTGGACTCCCGTTCAAGTGTGACGGTGACAAAAGCAAAGCCCAGGGACGAAAGGGCGAAGTGTTGACGTGAGGTCAATACCAGAATCTGGAAGCGAGCCTGCCCGCGGAATTGGCGCATGCGCACCTGCCGGCCACGGCTTCTCAAGCCAGCAACTGCGCGATCCATTCAGCCTGTCGCGTGATCTCTCGTACCTTCGCCTCGGGCAAAGCCTGCTGCGCCCGGGCGAACTGACCGAGGGTCTTTTGCTTTTCGTTCAGTATGCGTTGCCACTTGGCCAGAAACTCTGGCCTGCGTGCCTGCATCTGTAGCGGGCCGAAGTACAGTTCCTGGTCGGAATAGCTCACCGGTTCGGCGCGTTCGGCGACGATGATTTCGTAGTCGAAGCGGTTTTCCCGCAGCACTTCTTCACTGAGGATGCGGTAGCCGTTTTCCATCAGCCACTGGCGCAAGGGTTGTTCACCGCCGTTGGGTTGCAGGATCAGACGTTCCTGGCCGTTGAGGTGAGCCTTGCCGCTGTCGAGGATGTCGCGGATGGTTTCACCGCCCATGCCGCAGACGCTGACGGCGGTGATGCCGTCGTCAAGTTTGATTGCTGCCAGACCATCGGCCCTGCGCACACAGATGTGCTGCTGCAAATCGTTTTCGCGCACAGTGCGTTCAGCCGCGTGGAACGGCGTCGCCGCAACCTCGCCAGCCACGGCCGCGCTGATCAAACCACGACGCATCAGCGCCACCGGCAGATAGCCGTGATCCGAGCCGATATCCGCCAGTCGCGCACCGGCAGGTACGTGGGCAGCCACCCGCTCGAGGCGCATGGACAATGTCTGTTCGTTCAACGGCAACCCCTTGATGGCAGGCAAAGGGGTGCGACTCTGGCGAGCAACGTCGGGCCTGTCAAATCCCGGCGACGGAATTCAATGGCCCATTGGCCGCGCTTAATGGCCAATGGGCGCTGAGGTTTAGCCGGCCAACGTTGCGTTGTCGATCACAAAACGATACTTCACGTCACCCTTGAGCATGCGCTCGTAGGCGTCGTTGATCTGGTCGGCGCGGATCAGTTCGATGTCGGAGACGATGCCGTGCTCAGCGCAGAAGTCGAGCATTTCCTGGGTTTCGGCAATGCCACCGATCATCGAACCGGCAATCGTGCGGCGCTTCATGATCAGGTTGAACACGTTCGGCGACGGGTGCGAGGTGGCCGGTGCGCCGACCAGCGTCAACGCACCATCGCGCTTGAGCAGCACCAGGAATGCATCGAGATCGTGCGGCGCGGCGACGGTGTTGAGGATCAAGTCGAAACTCTTGGCGTGCGCGGCCATTTCTTCGGCATTGCGCGATACCACCACCTCATCGGCGCCCAGCGCTTTGGCCGCTTCGCGTTTCGATTCTGACGTAGTGAATGCAACCACGTGAGCGCCCAGAGCATGGGCCAGTTTGATGCCCATGTGACCGAGGCCACCGATGCCGACCACGCCGACTTTCTTGCCGGGGCCGGCGTTCCAGTGGCGCAGCGGCGAGTAGGTGGTAATACCGGCACACAGCAGCGGTGCGACGGCGGCCAGTTGCGCTTCGGGATGACGGATGCGCAGCACGTAGCGTTCATGCACGACGATGTTTTGCGAATAGCCACCCAGCGTCCAGCCCGGTGCGTCCGGGGTCGGGAAGTTGTAGGTGCCGATCATGCCGTCGCAGTAATTTTCCAGGCCGCTTTCGCAGTCATCGCAATGTTTGCAGCTGTCGACGATGCAACCGACGCCGACCAGATCACCGACCTTGTAGTCCGACACATGTGCGCCGACGGCCGACACGCGACCGACGATTTCGTGTCCCGGTACGCAAGGAAATTGTGTCCCGGCCCATTCGGCGCGTACCTGGTGCAGGTCGGAATGGCAGATGCCACAGAACGCGATGTCGATCTGCACATCATGGGCGGCCGGCGCGCGGCGGTTGATCTGCATCGGCTCAAGGGGTTTGTCGCCCGCGTGGGCGCCGTAGGCTTGTACAAGCATGGGAACATCCTCGATCGGTTTGTCGTAAGGCATTGTTTCTTTTTCAGCGCTGCGGGCACTAGTGCATTCCTGTGCGATCCTTGCCTGATCCTGTGCGTTGTTGTGACATTGCGCGGACAGACGCTCGTGGCGTTTGCAGGTAATCTCCCGGTTCACTGACGACAACAAAATCAAAACAGGAGTCATTGATGCAACCAATCCGTCTCGGTCTGGTGGGCTACGGCAAGATTGCCCAGGATCAACACGTCCCGGCGATCCTCGCCAATCCCGCTTTCCAGTTGGTCTCCGTCGCCACCCAAGGCAAGCCTTGTGCTGGCGTGGAAAACTTCCAATCGTTGAGTGAGTTGCTGGAAAACGGCCCGTCGGTGGACGCCATTGCCTTCTGCACCCCGCCGCAAGGGCGCTTCGCACTCGTACAGCAAGCCTTGGCCGCCGGCAAACACGTGCTGGTTGAGAAGCCACCGTGCGCCACGTTGGGCGAGGCGCTGGCCTTGGTTGATCAGGCAGCGGAGCAGGGTGTCAGCGCGTTGTTTGCCTGGCATTCACGCTACGCGCCCGGTATCGAAGCCGCGCGCGACTGGCTCGCCTCGCGCACTTTGCAAAGCGTGCAGATCGACTGGAAAGAAGACGTGCGCAAATGGCACCCCGGTCAGACCTGGATCTGGCAACCCGGCGGCCTCGGCGTGTTCGATCCGGGCATCAATGCCTTGTCGATCGTCACCCATCTGCTGGCGCTGCCGCTGTTTGTCGAATCCGCCGAACTGCGCGTGCCGAGCAACTGCCAATCGCCAATCGCTGCGTCGATCAAAATGGCTGATGCGCATCAACTCGATGTGCGTGCGGAGTTCGACTTCGACCATGGCCATGATGAGCTGTGGAGTATCGAAGTTCGTTGCGCCGAGGGTGTTCTGCGTCTGGATAACGGCGGCGCGTTGTTGAGCATCGATGGCGTGCGTCAGGCCGTGTCGGAGGAGGGTGAGTACGCGGCAGTGTATCGGCATTTTCAGCAGTTGATTGGCGACAAGGCCAGTGACCTGGATGTGCAGCCGTTACGGTTGGTGGCGGACAGTTTCTTTGTCGGCAGTCGGGTGTCGGTTGAAGCGTTTTACGATTAGTGCGACGGGCAACGTAACCGGTCAATCGCTCTTTACTTTTTTTGCCTTGCCGACGCTCTATTGAAGGCAGAACGGCGGGAACTGAAAAGCTCCCGCCGTCTGAATTTCTATTCAGCGATTGGCTTCGACCAGACCCGCCTCAATGAAACGTACTGAGCTCTCCATTGCCTGTTGACCTTCTGGCAGCATGGCAGAGTAGAAGTGCCAGGCGTGGAACATGGCAGGCCATACCTCGAGATTGACTCGGACACGGTTGTCCGCCAGATGGCTGGCAAGCCGTATCGCGTCACTCAGCATCAGCTCGTTCTCGCCAATCTGAATCAGAATGGGTGGGAGTCTAGTGACGTCCGCGAAAACCGGCGATGCCAGAGGATGGTTGGCCAGTGTCTCGCCAAGGAATGTTCTGGCAAGAATATCCAGAACAGGCTTGGAATTCAGCGGATCCAGGCCCTCACGGTTGCTCATAGAGGCGCCGGTGTGTTCGAGATTTGCCCAAGGCGAGATCGAAGAACCCACCGCAGGTAACGCAAGCCCTTTGGATTTGGCCGCCACCATCACGCTTACTACCATTGCGCCGCCAGCCGACTCGCCGGAAAACGCGATTTTTTCAGCCGGGATTTTCTGCTCAAGCAACCATTCGTAGGCGCGCAGTGTGTCGTCGATGGATGCGGGGAATTTGTGCTCCGGGGCCAGGCGGTAGTCAGGCATGTATACACGAGCACCCAGCATTTTCGCGTAGTTGCCACCAATGCCGTGGTAGCCATCTGGACGGCCGACAATATACGCCCCGCCATGGATGTACATCACAACTGCGTCGGTCTTGACTTCATCGGGTGTCACCAGGGTCCCTGGAACACCGCCCATGTCGACTGCTTCGAACCTGACGCCGGTGGGCGCTGGATTTTGCGCGAGCATTCCTGCGTAGGCGTCGCGGATATCGCTCATTTTCGTGGTGGTATCAATGCCTTTGAGGACAGGTATCAAATCGCTCAGGCTGTTGGCCCAGGTTTGAACGGCTGCTTTTACTTTCGTATTCATAGTGATCTCGATTGAAGGAGGGCGTTGGATTAGCTAATTGAGATACTATTCTCTTGATTGGGGAATAGGGTTCCCCATAGCGAGTGCCGGGGCGCCCGAACGTTGATCGAGTGAGGAAGTATGGAAATTCATAACCTGAACGACATCGCGGCTTTTGTGAGTTCTGTAAATGCCGGAAGCTTTACCGCAGCTGCCAAGCAATTAGGTCTCACTCGTTCGGCAGTGGGTAAATCGATTGTCAGGCTGGAAGCTCGATTGCAAGTGCGGTTACTCAACCGCACAACCCGCAGTCTGAGCCTGACGGACGACGGTCAGGTTCTCTACGAGCGCTGCGTTGGCATCCTTCAAGATCTTGACGATGTCGAAGATGCACTGGCGTTTCGTCGCTCGACACCCAGTGGGCGATTGCGTATGAGTCTGCCGGTCGCACTGGGTAGGCTTCACGTTCTCCCGCATATCGAATGCTGTCTGAAGGACTGGCCTTCGCTAAGTGTCGACGTTACGTTTTCCGACCGACTGGTAGACCTCATTGATGAGGGGTTTGATCTGGCCATGCGAATTGGCCCGCCGAAAGAGGATTCTCGATTGCTGACACGCACCGTGGCGTACCAGCAGATGATCACCTGTGCTTCACCCCACTATCTGGCTGAGCATCCACGGCCGCAAACGCCCGAAGAACTGTCCACGCACGAATGTCTGCATTTCGTCAGCGGGGGACGATTACTTCCATGGAATTTTCGAGTAGACGGCCAAGCGGTTGCCTTTACTCAAGGTGGGCGGCTACAGATGGACAGCGCGGAAGCGCTGCATGAGTGCGCGATGGCGGGCTTGGGTATTGCGACACTGCCGTCGTACGTAGTGAGCCACCAACTACGCAGCGGCAAGCTTGTTCAACTGCTCGAAGAATACGCTGAGGCCGCAGAACCCATCCGGATCATCTATCCCAGCAAACGACATCTTTCGCCCAAGATCCGCCTGTTCATCGATAAGCTTTTAGACGCGTGGTCTCCTTGTCCGCCGTGGGAACAATGTCTGGTTGATGATATTGGCGCTGTATGAAAAGGGGAGCTGATGCTCCCGGCGGAACGGCTAGTTGCAATGTTGTCAGGAGCGCTGATAGAAGCGTTACAACCGATCACTTGAGGGCAGACGCTCAATCGCATCGGCACCCGCCGTTCAGAAACGATCGAGTCTGAAGCGTTCATCTGCCGTCAGATCAGTCACCTGATGCGTCGTTGCTGGCCGAGCCATCCGCACCACCATCTCCGCTGTCACCGCCGCCTGTGTCAGCCCCAGATGCTGATGCCCAAAAGCAAGCAACACCTTACCTCCACAGACCCGATCAATCACCGGCAACGAATCCGGCAACGACGGTCGAAAACCCATCCACGGCGTCGCCGCTTCAGCGCTCAGATCCCTGCGAAACAAGCCCTGACTCAATCGATGCAACTGCCACGCGCGTTCCATGCTCGGCGGTTTTTCCAGACCGGCGAATTCGACGGTGCCGGCCAGACGCAAGCCTTCGGACATCGGCGTCATGATGAACTTGCGTTCCAGCGAGGTCACGGGGAAGGGCAGTCGGTCGTGTTCCTGAGGCAGCATCAGGTGGTATCCGCGCTCGGTGTCCAGCGGTACTGTTTTGCCGGTGAGGGCGGCGGTGAGTTTCGCCGAATGTGCGCCACAGGCGATCAGCACGCGGCGTGCAGTCAGACCGCCATTGCCGGTGGTCAGCGTCACCCCGTGCTCTTGCACATAGCCACCCTGAACCTGCTGCTGTACGAAGCTCACGCCGCTGGCCTTGGCCGCTTCGACCAATTCACACACCACGCGATACGGGTCGATGAAGTGCCCGGTGCGCGGAAAGAACAAGCCGCCCTGAATCTGTTCGCTGAGTTGCGGCGCGGTGTCGCGTATGGCGCCGGCCTGCCAGAGGTCGACCGGCACTTGCTGCTGATGCATCCGGGCCTGTAATGCCTGGATGGTCTGACGCGATTCGGGGCGCTCGAATACCAGTAACGATCCATCGATCTTCAGCAGGTCCGGCCGCTGGATGTCGGCGAGCAAGCGCTGCCAAGCCTTTAGACTGCTTTCATTCAGGGCGCGCAAGCCTGCTACGGTATTCTGAAAAGGCGCCGGGCGCAGATTCAGCAACAGCCGGGTAAACCACGGCAAGGCGCGCGGCAGGTATTTCCAGTCCAGCCGCAATGGCCCCATCGGATCCAGCAGCATGGCTGGCAGGCGCTTGAGGATGGACGCGTCGGCAATTGGAAACACCTGCTCGGTCGCCAGATGCCCGGCGTTGCCGAACGAGGCGCCGTGGCCGGGTGGCTGCTGATCGATCACCGCCACGCGTAATCCCTGGCGCGCCAGACGCAGTGCGCAGGCGACGCCGATGATGCCGGCGCCGACCACAGCAATGTCGTGGGAGACGTTATTGGTCATGGTACTGCGCTTCCCTTTGCCCATCGAGCAGACGTCGCAATTGCAGCGGGTTGTCATGTTTCAACGCTTCAGGCAGCAAGTTCTCCGGGAAGTCCTGATAGCAGACCGGACGCAGAAAACGCAGAATTGCCGCTGTACCCACGGATGTAGTGCGCGAGTCTGAGGTGGCCGGGAACGGCCCGCCGTGAACCATTGCGTCACACACCTCGACGCCGGTGGGCCAGCCGTTGACCAGCAACCGACCGGCCTTGCGTTCCAGTGTCGGCAGCAGGTCGCGTGCCTGTTCCAGGTCTTGCTCATCCAGATGCAATGTCGCGGTCAACTGGCCCTCCAGATGTTCGGTGACCTGGCGGATTTCAGTTTCACTTTCGCATTGCACAATTAATGCAGCTGCACCGAAGGCTTCAGCTTGCAGGCGGTGATCGGCGAGAAAGTCGGCGGCTTCGGTCACGAATACACGGGCCTGACATTGATTCGGGCCGTTGCCGCTTAGACCAACACCCGCGATGTTCGCACTGGCATTCTCGGCCAGCGCATTCACGGCAGATTCGTAAGCACTGAAGATGCCCGGTGTGAGCATCGTTTGCGCCGGACTGCGTTGAATAATTTCGGTGGTGGCGCCAATGAATCTGTCCAGCGCCGGTTCTTTCAAGGCAATCACCAAGCCCGGATTAGTGCAGAACTGGCCCGCGCCCAGCGTCAGCGACGCCACAAACCCTTCAGCCAACGCCTGCGTGCGATTCTCCAGCGCCGCAGGAAACAGCAGCACCGGATTGATCGAACTCATTTCCGCGTATACCGGAATCGGCTCGGGCCGTGCTTGCGCCGCTTGAATCAATGCCAGACCGCCGCTGCGCGAGCCGGTGAAACCCACTGCTTTGATCCGTGGATCAGTGACCAGCGCAATGCCCACTTCGCGGCCGGAACCGTACAGCAACGAGAACACGCCTTCCGGCAAACCACAGGTTTTTACCGCCCGAGCGACTGCGCGGCCGACCAGTTCGCTGGTGCCGGGATGCGCACTGTGCGCTTTGACGATCACCGGGCAACCGGCGGCCAGCGCCGATGCGGTGTCACCGCCGGCCACGGAGAACGCCAGCGGGAAATTGCTCGCGCCGAACACCGCGACCGGCCCCAGTGCAATCTGCCGTTGACGCAGATCCGCGCGCGGCAGTGGTTGGCGCTGCGGTTGCGCGCTATCGACCCGCACATCCAGCCATTCACCGGCGCGAACCGTGCGGGCGAACATTCTTAATTGCTGGCAAGTACGCCCGCGTTCACCCAGTAAACGCGCACGCGGCAGACCGGTTTCGGTGTGGGCACGCTCGATCAGTTCATCGCCGAGGGCTTCGATTTCCTCGGCAATGCTTTCGAGAAATTCAGCGCGGACATTCAGCGCCGTCTCGCGATAAGCATCGAACGCTGCCCAAGCCAGAGCACAGGCCTGTTCGACATGCTCGGCCGATCCACCGGCATACGCTGGTTGCAGCGCTTCATCGGTGGCCGGATTGATCCCGCGAATGGCGGCGCGATTGCCCGCAACCGAGTGCTGTCCGATCAGCATGTGGCCCGTCAGAGTCATGGTGTCTTCCTGATGAAAAGGGAAATGCCTGCCGCGTAGCACTACGCATCGCGGCAGGTGAGGCTGAAGTGTCAGGCGAAGCTCTGTTCCGCCGACCAGTTCTCGTACCAGTGACGGAACAGCGAGTACTGCTTCTCGGCATAACGCCGCTGCGAATCGCTCAACGCATCGGTTTCGGTGAAGTGCAGGGTGTATTCCTTGTCGCCGTTGAGCACCATCAGGTGTTTGTAATACAGCACCAGGTCGCAGCCTTCATCGAACGACGACAACACGGCCAGCGCCGATTCCAGCTCCCGCGCCTGACGACGGGCCTTGGCATCACCCTTGGCCGCTTGCTTGCTCAGCGCGACCAGTTGCAGCACCTCGCGGGGCAGCGCGTTGCCGATACCGGTGATCGCGCCGGTGGCGTTGCAGTTGACGAAACCGTGCACCACTTGGGTGTCGACGCCGACCATCAGGGTCACGTCTTCATCTTTGGAGGTGATGTTTTCGGCGGCGTAACGCAGGTCGGCGCCACCGCCAAACTCCTTGAAGCCGATCAGGTTCGGGTGCTCGCGGCGCAGTTCGAAGAACAGGTCGGCGCGGGTGGCGAAGCCGTAGTAGGGGCTGTTGTAGATCACTGCCGGCAGGTTCGGCGCGGCTTGCAGAATCGCGGCGAAGTGGGCTTTTTGCGCGGCCGGCGAAGCACCACGGGACAGTACGCGCGGAATCACCATCAAACCCTGCGCGCCGACTTTCGCCGCGTGCGCTGCATGGGAAACCGCTTCACGGGAATTCACCGCGCCGGTTCCGACAATCGTTGGAATCCCGGCAGAGACCAGGCGCGCCACGCCTTCCTGCCGTTCAGCCTCGGTCAACAGCGGCCAGTCGCCCATCGAACCGCAATAAACCACGGCGCTCATGCCGACATCGATCAGCTCGCGACCCTTGGCCACCAACGCGTCGAAGTCCGGTTTGCGTTGGGCGGTGCACGGGGTCATCAGGGCCGGCATGCAACCGGTGAAGATGTTGTCGCTCATTGCTTTAACTCCTTGGCACATCGTTCAAATTGAGGTGAAAAGTCAGCGCGGCGGCTCAGATGCCCCACGCGAACGGGTCTGCTTCGTCGATCAGCAACGTGCTGTCGGCGGTCATGTAGGCACGGCCGGTGATGAACGGGCGGATGCGTTCGCCATGCCATTCAAAGCGGCCTTCGAACTGGCTGCCGGTGATGCTCGCCTGCACCCAGGTTGCGCCGGGTTGCAGTTTTTCGTCGGCCGCAAGGCAGGCGAGTTTGGCGCTGGTGCCGGTGCCGCAAGGGGAGCGGTCGTAGGCTTTGCCAGGGCACATGACGAAGTTGCGGCTGTCGGCCCGATCGTCATCGGCGAACAGTTCGATGTGATCGATGACGGCACCGTCTTCGCCGAAAATGCCCTGATCTTCGAGGGCCTTGAGCATGGCCCAGGTGTACGCCGTGAGGTGTTCGACGTTGTCCATGGTCAGCGTCTGGCCGTGCTCGGAGACGAGGAAAAACCAGTTGCCGCCGTAAGCGACATCGCCGAATACACGGCCGTAACCCGGCACATCCACCGATACCTGTTTGCGGTGACGATAAGCGGGGACGTTGCCCAAGGTGACGGTTCCGTCGTCATGCAACGTGGCACTGACCGGGCCGACCGGGGTGTCGATCTTGTGGATGCCTGGCTCGATTTTCCCCAGGTACTGCAACGAGTTGATCAGGCCGATGGTGCCGTGGCCGCACATACCCAGATAACCGGCATTGTTGAAGAAAATCACCCCGCACGTGGCGTCCGGCGAGACCGGCGCGCAATACAACGCGCCGACCAGCACATCGTTGCCGCGCGGTTCCAGCAGGCAGGCGCGGCGCCATTGATCATGCTGAGTGCGCAGCGCATCGCGTTTTTCCACCATGCTGTTGCCGGGCAGATTCGGGAAGCCTGTCATCACCAGACGCGTGGGTTCACCGCCGGTGTGGGAATCAATGACGTGTAGTTCTTTCATGATTAGATCCCGTTGGTTGATTTCAGTAGGCGCCGGCAGGGCGTGCAGAAACGGTCGAGGCAGGGGCGTTGACTTCGCTTTCCTCATCGTCCTCTTCCAGACGCAGCAGATGCGCCGGCACACCGGTTGCGGCACCCCAGTAATAAATGCCGGTGGCGCAAGCAGCGACGACGATGGTGTCGAACGGATGAGCGAGGATGCCGAGGCCACCAAAGGTGCCGAGTTTCGACAGAACGATGGTCACCGCATAGAAGGCGATCAACCATGCCGAGGAACGCACTTGGCTGGCCAGATTCAGGTGAGCGGTCGGCACAAAACGACCGCAGAGCAGATAGACGACGAACATCAGGATTTGCAGGCCGAGCAGCCACGACACAGTGTTCCAGCCCGACCAGTAGACAATCAGCGCGGCGATGATGAACGACACCGGCCCGAGCAGACCCATGCACTTGACCCGGAACGGTCGTGGCATGTCTGGCGCATTACGGCGCAGCGCGGCCACGGTCACCGGCGCCACGGCGTAACTCAACACCAGCGCAGCGGAAACCACGTTGATCAGCGCTTCCCACGACGGAAATGGCAGGGTCCAGAACACCGACAGAGCAAAGGTCAGCCACAGCGCCGGACGCGGAATCCCGGACTTCTCATCGATATGAGTGAAGACTTTGAAAAAGGTCCCGGTCTGCGCCCAGCCATAGATCACGCGTGGGGTGGCGTTCATGTAGATGTTGCCGCAGCCGCTCGGCGAGATCACCGCGTCGGCGACCACCAGATACGCCAGCCAGCCCACACCCAGTGCCAGGGCGATGTCGCGGTACGGCAGGGAAAATTCCTTGCTGATCCCGGCCCAGCCATTGGCGAGCATTTCCGTCGGGATGCTGCCGAGAAAGGCCATTTGCAGCAGCACATAAATCAACGTCGACAGCAGCACCGAGAGGATCAGTGCGATGGGAATGGTGCGCTGTGGATTCTTCACTTCACTGGCCACGGAGATGATCGGCGTCAGCCCCAGGTAAGCGAAAATCACGCCACCCGCCGACACCGCCATTTCGATACCGGACAAGCCGAACGGGGCGAAACCTTGTACTTGGAAATTCGCCGGTTTGAAGAAGGTGAACAGCACGCCGATCACCAACAGCGGCACGATGAACTTGAACACGCTGACCAGATTATTGGCCTTGGCGAAGGTTTTCACGCTGCGGTAGTTGAGCAGGAAAAACACGCACAGAAGGCCGAACTGCACCAGCCAGCCGAGAATCGTCGGATCGCCGCTGCCAGCCTTGGTCAGCTCGGGAAACCACGCTGCTGCGTATTGGCGTGAGGCAACCACTTCGATCGCCACCAGACTGGAAAACGCAATCAGGGTAATGAAGCCCATCAAGTAGCCGAGCAGAGGCCCGTGGGAATAAACCGGATAGCGCACCACACCGCCGGCTCGCGGCAATGCAGCGCCCAGCTCGCAATAGACGATGCCCAGCAACAACACGGCAAAACCACCCAGCAGCCAGGAAAAAATCCCCGCCGGCCCGGCGATGGCGGACACATGACTGGCCGCGAACAACCAGCCGGAGCCGAAAATCGCCCCGAGTCCGATAAATGTGAGGTCGATCAGTGAAAGCTGTTTTTTGAACTTGCCTTGGCCTGACATGGCATCGCCTTCTTGTGAGTTATTGGATAGGCAGTTGTGTCACTGGGACGCCCAGACTTTGAACGTGTCGACGCTGTGGCGATTGATGTTTTGCGGCGGCTTCGATGACGAAATCAGCACAGTCGCGCTGAATAAACGTGGTCCTCGACATGCTTTGAGCCATGCTGCAATCTGCACGCGAAGGCCGCATGGCGGGCGCTTCTTCCATCCACGTTACGAGGGGATTGTTTGATGCAGCAGGCGTTCTCGATCCTGTCTCAAGGCATTGATGGGCATCGTCCGCAGACACTTGAGGAACTGTTGGCCGGCGCGGCGCTGCTGCTGCCGATGCTCGATGTGATCCCTAACGCGGCGATTTTCATCAAGGATGTGCAGGCCCGTTACGTGCTCGCCAACCGCACGCTGGTGCAACGCTGTGGCTTGAAGGATCTGCGTCCGCTACTTGGCAAAACCAGCGCGCAGGTATTCCCGGCGCAATTCGGGCCGGGCTACACCGAGCAGGATCGCAAAGTGCTGGAGGAGGGCTTTGTGCTGGAGGATCAGCTTGAACTGCATCTGTACGGCAGCCGCGAACCAGGCTGGTGCCTGACGCACAAGCAGCCGCTGTACAACCGTGACGGAGTGATCATTGGCCTGGCGGGGATTTCCGTGGACCTGCAATCGGCCAGTGAAACGCACCCGGCATTCGAGCGGCTGGCGGCTGTCGATGAGCATATCCGCGCGAATTTCAATCGCCGCGTGACCCTCGGTGAGCTGACCCGCATCGCTGGCATTTCCGTGGCGCAGCTGGAGCGTTACTGCAAACGCGTGTTTCACCTGACGCCACGGCAGATGATCCAGAAAGTACGCCTCGAACACGCGCATCGATTGCTGCACACCGACCTGCCGATTACCGAAGTGGCGCTGCAATGCGGCTATACCGATCACAGCGCCTTCACCCGCCAGTTCAAGGCGTCGACCGGGTTTACGCCGCGTGAGTACCGGCAGGCCACCTCACCCTGATGAAATGGCACTGAGAAGCAATGTAGGAGCTGCCGAAGGCTGCGATCTTTTGATTTTGTTTTTTAAGATCAAGATCAAAAGATCGCAGCCTTCGGCAGCTCCTACGAGGGCGTTAAGCCAGGACAGTCAGCCATGCCGAGAGCAGCAGTAACAAGGCAAGCGTCGCGTTCATCCGCTTGAACGCTTTCGGCGACCCCATCAATCGCGCACTGCCCACACCCAGCAACGCCCACAACGTCATGCATGGCAACGACACCAGCAGAAACGCCAGCGACAACACCAGCAGCCGCAGGGTCTTGTCACCACCGCCGACAAACACGCTGACCACCGCCACAGCCATCATCCACACTTTGGGGTTGACCAGTTGCAGCATCGCCGCGCCGAGCACGCTGAAACCTTCTTCCTGCGTATCCGTCGGGTCCAGCGACGGCGGCGCACTGCGAAAGATCTGCCACGCCAGCCAGCTCAACCAGAGCACACCGCCCCAGGCCATCGCTTGCTGCACGCGCGGGTAGCGCAGCAAGGTTTCGCCGGCACCGAGGCCGACCACCAATACAATCAGTGCCGCCGCCGCGCAGGCACCAAAAATGATCGGCAATGTGGCGAGCAAGCCTTGGCGCGAACTGTGGCTCAGCACCAGAATATTGGTCGGCCCCGGCGTGATCGAGGCAACGAAAGCAAACAGCAGGAAGGGCAATAATGACGCCATGGGCGGATTCCTTGGAAGTAAACACAGGAAGCCATGATCGCCAGCCGTTGTGGATCAGTCTGGAAGGTTTGAGCAGCGCTTGCGGTAGTCGGCGGGGGTAAGCTGGTAGGCGCGGCGGAACCAGCGGCCCAGATGACTCTGGTCAGCAAAACCGAGCACGCTGGCGACCTGCGCCGGCGTTTCACCCCGGGCCAGCAACTGCCGCGCCTTGGCCAGCCGTAACTGGATCAGATACGCGTGGGGCGCCAGGCCAAAAGCAGACTTGAAGGCGCGGCTGAGACGAAAACGGTCTACCCCGCAGATCCGCGCGAGATCATCGAGACCGATATCTTCATAGGTGTGCGCGTGCAGATAATCCCGCGCCAGTTGCGCCACCAATGGCAGGCGCGGATCGAAAACCTGGCGCTTGCGCCAGTCGAGATGGCGCGTGAGCGAGCTCAGCAAACCATCGACGGCGGTCTGCCGGACGATGCGCAGATCGCCGTCATGCAGCGCATGGAAGGCTTGACTGATCGCTGTGGCCAGACGCGGATCCTGACTCAGCGTGTCGGCAAAACCGGGCTGGCTGTCGGCCGGGGCGTCTTCGAACAGCGCGTGCATTTCACGCTCCAGCCAGTGCGGATCGAGGTAGAGCATCGAATAGGTAAAACCTTCCTCGGTCGGCGCTTGCCCATCGTGGATTTCCCCCGGCTCCAGCAGGAACACGTTGCCCGGCGTACTGCGATGGCGCACGCGGCGGCAATTGAACTGCTGCACACCTTGCTCGGTGACGCCGACGAGGAAACTGTCATGCCAGTGCGGATCGTAGGCATGGCCCTCAAAGTGAGCGCGAATCGATTCAATCCCGGTGTCGACATCCTGGGACAGATCGATCCAGTTGCGTTTATCCACGAAGTCTCCAGTGTTCGGCGTTACAAAGGTGCGGCTCCATAAAATACCGCGCAATGGTGAAGGGCGTTTAGAAGATTTGTGCAGGTGAGGGGGCTAGACTCTGTAGGTCACGACCCCTTTGGCGGCAGGTGAAATACGATGCTCAACCGATGCTCGCTCTGGGGCATGCTTACCCTGATCGGCCTCAGCCTGACGTTTAACGCAGGCTGTTCCAGCCGAAAACACTATCCACCGTCGGGTGTTGGCGATGCCTGCTACGCCAAAGCCTTGCCGTCGGTCGGCGAGGGCGGTCTGGCCTGGGGCTCCAGTTTGAACATGGCTCGGCAGAAGTCGATGAACAACTGCATCCGCTATGCCGGTCGGTCTGGAGGCACGCCGGATACCTGTCAGGTGGTCTTGGCCAAATGCAAATAGCTTTCTGTTGACATGGTTGCTTCAGGCAAATATATAGTTGCCTTAAGCAACTACTTGAGTATCTGCCATGTCCAGCAGCCATCTCCTCGAACAAGCCGACGTTGTGCGCGGCTTCAACCGCTTCTACACCCATCAGATCGGCGTACTGCAGGAGCATCTGCTGCAAAGCGATTACTCGCTGACTGAGCTGCGCATTTTGTATGAACTGGCCTCGCGTGGTGACCTGACCAGCGCTGATCTGCGCCAGATGCTCGGCCTCGATGCCGGCTATATGAGCCGGATCATCAGCGGTTTCGAGAAGCGCGGCTTGATCCAGAAAGTCCCGTCGCCTACGGATGCCCGCGCTGCACAATTGCACCTCACTGACATCGGGCGCGAAATTCTGGTCCCGCTGGAAAAGGCTTCCCGCGAACAGATCGTCGCCATGCTCGAGCGATTGCCTGAACCGCAGCAAAAACAACTGATCGGCGCCATGACGCTGATCCAGACACTGCTGGAGGGCAGCAAGGATTCAACTTACCTGTTGCGCGATCCGCAGCCCGGCGACATGGGCACGGTGATGCAACAACAAGCGGCACTCTATACCCGCGAATACGGTTGGAACGCGGAGTTCGAGGTGTTGGTGGCGGAGGTGGTCGCCAAGTACCTGCGTGATTACGACCCGACGAGCGAGCGCTGCTGGATTGCGGAAAAGGACGGCAAGGTCATCGGCTCCGTGTTCATCGTCCGCCAGGACGCCACCACTGCCAAACTGCGCATGCTCTACGTCGACGCCAGCGCGCGGGGCTTGGGCATTGGCAGTCGTCTGGTCGAGGAGTGCCTGCGCTTTGCCCGGCAGATTGGCTACCAGAAAATGACCCTGTGGACGACCAGCAACCTGACGGCTGCACGCAAGATTTATCAGCAGGCCGGGTTTGAACTGGTGGAGGAAGAAGCGGTTCACAGCTTTGGCAAGGATCTGGTGAGTCAGACGTGGGCGCGGGCGTTGTGATCTGATTTTCATCGGTGGGTGCAGTGAAAAGGCAGACGAAAAAAAACCGCCTTTGCGGGGCGGTTCTTTTGTAAACCTTGGGTTGCGGCCGAGGTTTGTTGCTTCACTAGCTGCTTTAACGTTCGCTCATGGTAGGAGTCTTTGTGCCCCCTTGCAAGGTTAAAGTTCGTATGAAGCTGGTTGTTTGTGCTATTTCATTTCCAGAAAAAGCTGGCAGAAATAATGGTTAACAAAACAGAAAATTACTTTTCCTGAAAGCCTTTGAATGAAGATTATGATGCGGGCGCTCACTTGTTCGAGCAGCGGTGAGGCCAGGCTGGTGACTAAACGGTTTCATGCCCTTTGACACGGTTTTGCACCCGTTCCGGAATGATGTTTCGGAGGGATTTCAACCGGCCGCCTCACTAGCTGCTTTAACGTGCAGGCTGAAGACAAGCATGATCCGGTAAGTTTGCCGGAGGTTTGGCCCCCAGCCCCGGAGGCCAAAACGTATGAAGCTTTTGCTGCGTACGCTGAGCCTTGTATGGAGATTGTTTAAAGCATTTCGCTTTTACGAGTTCCTGCGAGACCACTTTGACGACCTGAAGTAGCGGCTGTTGAGGTGGGAGAAGCCCGTTCCAGTTTCGACTGAAACGGGCTTTTTATGTTTTATAAAGCTGTCATAAGTAGGATTTTTCTTTATCGGGTTTTTTTGGCGTGTAGGGCATTTCTTCGGCAAGTGTAGGCGTTGTTCAAACACACTCTGTAATCCACAAAAAGTGTTCGATTATCGAGTACCCAAACCTTCGTCCAATTGCCCACCCTGACACTCCGGCGTACTGTGACACGTGATGCCTGAAACCCCGTGAAACCAAAATAACGACAACAACGAGCACCTCCCATGGACAGCCATCTGCTGAGCGATCGCAGCAGCGTGTTTCGTCACGCTGACCCTTATGCCGTCTCCGACTACGTCAATCAGCACGTCGGCCAGCACTTCATCGGCCTGTCCAGAACCGCCCACCCGCAAGCCAGCCTCAACCATCGCAAACTCGCCAATCTCGATCTGGCCCGCATCAGCTATGGCGGCAGCGTACGCGTGACCTCCGTGGCCCTGGAGACCGTTTACCATCTGCAAGTGCTGCTGCAAGGCAATTGCCTGTGGCGCGGGCACAAGCGCGAGCAGCATCTGGTGCCGGGCGAGTTGCTGTTGATCAATCCTGATGATCCGGTCGATCTGACTTACTCGGATGATTGCGAAAAATTCATCCTCAAGGTGCCGGTCAGCGTGCTTGAATCGGTGTGCGACGAGCAGCGCTGGCAGCGTCCGGCAAGCGGTATCCGTTTCCTGCGCAATCACTATCGGCTCGATGAGCTGGAAGGCTTCACCAATCTGCTGGCGATGATCTGTCAGGAAGCCGAGGCCAGCGACCCGTTGCTGCGGGTGCAGGAGCATTACGCGCAGATCATCGGTAGCAAACTGATCTCGCTGATGAACACCAATGTCAGCCGTGAGTGCCTAAGCGCACCGAACGTCAGCTTCGAGCGCATCGTCGATTACATCGAGCGCAATCTGAAACTGGATTTGCCGGCCGAACATCTGGCCGCACAGGCGAGCATGAGCCCGCGCTCGCTGTACGTTTTGTTCGAACGCCAACTCGGCGTCACGCCGATGCAATACATCCGCCAGCGCAAACTGGCGCGCATCCACACCTGCCTCAGCGATCCAAGTTGCCCGGTGCGCAGTCTCACCGAACTGGCCCTGGACTACGGCTTCCTGCACCTCGGTCGCTTCTCCGAAAGCTATCGCCAACAGTACGGCGAACTGCCGTCGCAGACCTTCAAACGCCGCCACTAAAACACAGCGCTAAACCCTCTCCGAAACACGCCGAATCATCTGCCGCGCCATCCTGCACAAAACGGATAGCGATCTGCAGGATTCGGCTATTGCCCCGTGCATCGCCTCCCTAATCTGACCTGGCCTGAACAATAACAATGGAGGCCCCGGCCATGTCCCTGGGAATCGACTACCTCAATGCCATGCTTGAAGAAGACAAGGAGAAGGGCGCCTACCGCTGCAAGCGGGAGATGTTCACTGATCCGCGGCTGTTCGAACTGGAGATGGCGCACATCTTCGAAGGCAACTGGATCTACCTCGCCCACGAAAGCCAGCTCCCCAACAATAACGATTTTCTGACCACCACCATGGGCCGTCAGCCGATCTTCATCGCGCGCAACAAGGACGGTGTGCTCAACGCGTTCCTCAATGCCTGCAGCCATCGTGGCGCCATGCTCTGCCGGCACAAGTCCGGCAACCGTTCCAGCTACACCTGCCCGTTCCACGGCTGGACGTTCAACAACAGCGGCAAACTGCTCAAGGTCAAAGACCCGAGCGAAGCCGGCTATCCCGCAGGCTTCAATTGCGAAGGCTCCCATGACCTGACCAAAGTCGCGCGTTTCGAGTCCTATCGCGGCTTTCTGTTCGGCAGCCTGAATGCCGATGTGAAATCCCTCGCCGAGCACTTGGGTGAGTCCGCCAAGATCATCGACATGATCGTCGATCAGTCGCCAGAAGGCCTGGAAGTGCTGCGCGGTTCCAGCTCTTACATTTACGAAGGCAATTGGAAACTCACCGCTGAAAATGGCGCCGATGGCTACCATGTCAGCTCGGTGCACTGGAACTACGCCGCCACCCAGAACCAGCGTCAACAGCGCGAAGCAGGTGAGGCGATCAAGACCATGAGCGCCGGCAGTTGGGCGAAGAAGGGCGGCGGTTTCTACTCGTTCGATCACGGCCATCTGCTGCTCTGGACTCGCTGGGCCAACCCCGAAGACCGTCCCGCTTATGAGCGCCGTGACGAACTGGCCCGGGATTTCGGTCAGGCCCGCGCTGACTGGATGATCGAAAACTCGCGCAACCTGTGCCTGTACCCGAACGTGTACTTGATGGATCAGTTCAGCTCACAGATCCGCATTGCCCGGCCAATCTCGGTCGACAAGACCGAAATCACCATCTACTGCATCGCTCCCAAAGGCGAGAGCGCTGAAGCGCGGGCCAAGCGCATTCGTCAGTACGAAGACTTCTTCAACGTCAGCGGCATGGCCACGCCGGATGACCTGGAAGAATTCCGCTCGTGCCAGACCGGTTACGGCGCTGGTCGTGGCTGGAACGACATGTCCCGAGGCGCGACGCATTGGGTCGAGGGCGCGGACGCAGCGGCCGAAGAAATCGATCTCAAACCGTTGCTCTCCGGCATGCGCACCGAAGACGAAGGCCTGTTTGTACTGCAACACAAGTACTGGCAGGAAACCATGCTCAAGGCCGCTGCCACCGAGCCACAACTGATCCCCGTGGAGGCCGTGTGATGAGCAACCTCTACGACTGCGTGCGCGATTTTCTCTACCGCGAGGCGCGTTATCTTGATGACGGCCAGTGGGATCAATGGCTGGAGCTGTACGCCGCCGACGCCACTTTCTGGATGCCGGCCTGGGACGACAACGACACCCTCACCGAAGACCCGCAAAGCGAAATCTCGCTGATCTGGTACGGCAACCGTGGCGGCCTCGAAGACCGCATTTTCCGGATCAAGACCGAGCGCTCCAGCGCGACCATTCCCGACACCCGCACCTCGCACAACCTGAGCAACATCGAAATCGTCGAGCAGAGCGCAGACGAGTGTCAGGTGCGCTTCAACTGGCACACCCTGAGCTTTCGTTACCAGGTCACTGACAGCTACTTCGGCAGCAGTTTCTACACCCTCGGTCTGCGCGGCGAACAGCCGCTGATCAAGGCCAAGAAAGTCGTGCTGAAAAACGATTACGTCCGTCAGGTCATCGACATCTACCACATCTAGTCGACACGGCGAGGTGCACCATGAATTTCCAGATCGCGCTTAATTTTGAAGACGGCGTCACCCGTTTCATCGAGGCTGGCGGCCATGAAACCGTCGCCGATGCGGCTTATCGCCAAGGCATCAACATCCCGCTGGACTGCCGTGACGGCGCCTGCGGCAACTGCAAATGTTTCGCCGAGGCCGGGCGTTACGACATGGGCGACAACTTCATCGAAGACGCCTTGAGCGCCGACGAACTCGCACAAGGTTATGTGCTGACCTGCCAGATGCGCGCTGAAAGCGATTGTGTGGTGCGAGTGCCGGCAGGCTCGCAGCTGTGCAAGACCGAACAGGCCAGTTTCCAGGCCTCGATCAGCGATGTCCGGCAGTTGTCCGAAAGCACCATCGCGCTGTCGATCAAGGGCGAGGCGCTGAGCAAACTGGCGTTTCTGCCGGGTCAATACGTCAATCTGCAAGTGCCGGGCAGCGCGCAGAGTCGCGCCTATTCTTTCAGCTCGTTGCAAAAGGACGGCGAGGTCAGCTTCCTGATTCGCAACGTGCCTGGCGGCTTGATGAGCAGTTTCCTTACCGGGTTGGCCAAGGCTGGCGACAGCATGACGCTGGCCGGTCCCTTGGGCAGCTTCTATCTGCGCGAGATCAAGCGGCCGTTGTTGCTGCTCGCTGGCGGCACCGGCCTGGCACCGTTCACCGCGATGCTGGAAAAGATCGCCGAGCAGGGCAGCGATCATCTCGTGCATTTGATCTACGGCGTGACCAACGATTTCGATCTGGTCGAACTTGATCGTCTCGAGTCCTTTGCCGCACGTATCGCCAATTTCAGCTTCGGCGCGTGCGTGGCCAATCCGCAGAGCGCGCATCCGCTCAAGGGTTACGTCACCCAGCACATCGAGCCGCGCCATCTCAATGAAGGCGACGTCGACGTGTACCTGTGCGGGCCGCCGCCGATGGTTGAGGCGGTCAGCCAATACATCCGCGAGCAGGGCATCACCCCGGCGAATTTCTACTACGAAAAATTTGCCGCTGCGGCTGCCTGAAATCCTTTTTCGAGGTTGTCATGAACAACAGATTCTCCAACAAGGTCGCACTGGTCACTGGCGCGGCGCAGGGTATCGGCCGCCGTGTGTGCGAACGCCTGTTGCGCGAAGGCGCACAAGTGGTCGCCGTAGACCGCTCAGAGCTGGTTCACGAGCTGCAAGGCGAGGGCGTTCTCGCACTGACCGCTGACCTTGAGCAATACGCCGATTGTGCGCGAGTCATGGCCGAAGCCATCAACACGTTTGGCCGTCTCGACATTTTGATCAACAACGTCGGCGGCACAATCTGGGCCAAGCCCTTCGAGCATTACGAAGTCGAACAGATCGAGGCTGAAGTGCGCCGCTCACTGTTCCCGACGCTGTGGTGTTGCCACGCCGCGCTGCCGCACATGCTAAAGCAAGGTTGCGGGGCCATCGTCAACGTTTCATCGATTGCTACCCGTAGCGTCAATCGCGTGCCGTACGGCGCGGCCAAGGGCGGCATCAATGCGCTCACCGCGTGCCTGGCCTTTGAAAACGCCGAGCGCGGGATTCGCGTCAACGCTACCGCACCGGGCGGTACCGAAGCACCGCCCCGGCGGATCCCGCGCAATGCCGCCGAACCGTCGGCGCAGGAGCAGGCCTGGTATCAGGAAATCGTCGCGCAAACCCTCGACAGCAGCCTGATGAAACGCTACGGCAGCCTCGACGAACAGGTTGGCGCAATCCTCTTTCTCGCCTCCGACGACGCTTCCTACATCACCGGTGTGACTCTGCCGGTTGGTGGCGGCGACCTCGGTTGATTACTTTTCAAGGGACATTGAAATGCAGCGAATCCTGATTGAAAACCTGACGACGATCATCGTCGACTTGCCGACCATCCGCCCGCACAAACTGGCGATGCACACGATGCAGAAGCAGACCCTGGTGATTCTGCGCCTGCGCTGCAGCGATGGCATTGAAGGTATCGGCGAAGCCACCACCATTGGCGGCCTCGCTTACGGTTATGAAAGCCCGGAAAGCATCAAAGCCAATATCGATGCGCATCTGGCGCCGGCGCTGGTAGGCATGGAGGCCAACAACATCAACGCGGCGATGCAGCGGCTCGACAAAATTGCCAAGGGCAACACTTTCGCCAAGTCCGGCATCGAAAGCGCGCTGCTCGATGCGCAAGGCAAACGCCTCGGTCTGCCGGTCAGCGAACTGCTCGGCGGCCGCGTACGGGACAGCCTCGAAGTGGCCTGGACCCTGGCCAGCGGCGACACCGCCCGCGACATCGCTGAAGCCGAGCAGATGCTCGAAGCGCGTCGCCATCGCATCTTCAAATTGAAGATCGGCGCCAACCCGCTGGAGCAGGATCTCAAGCATGTGGTGGCGATCAAAAAAGCCTTGGGCGAGCGCGCCAGTGTGCGAGTTGACGTTAACCAGTATTGGGACGAATCCCAGGCAATTCGCGGCTGTCAGGTACTGGGTGACAACGGCATCGACCTGATTGAACAGCCGATCTCGCGGGTCAACCGCTCCGGGCAGATTCGCCTGAATCAGCGCAGCCCGGCGCCGATCATGGCCGACGAATCGATCGAAAGCGTCGAGGATGCTTTCAGCCTTGCCGCCGACGGTGCTGCCAGTGTGTTCGCCCTGAAAATCGCCAAGAACGGCGGCCCGCGTGCCGTGCTCAGAACCGCGCAGATCGCCGAGGCGGCCGGCATCGCGCTGTACGGCGGCACCATGCTCGAAGGCTCCATCGGCACGCTGGCCTCGGCGCACGCCTTCCTCACGCTCAAACAACTGACCTGGGACACGGAGCTGTTTGGGCCGTTGTTGCTGACCGAAGACATCGTCATTGAAACGCCGCAGTACCGCGATTTCCACCTGCACATCCCGCGAACCCCGGGCCTTGGCCTGACGCTGGACGAAGAGCGTCTGGCGCGTTTTCGTCGCCACTGAATCAGGAGAACCAGCATGTTGTTCCACGTAAAAATGACCGTGAAATTGCCCGTCGATATGGACCCGTCGCTGGCCGCCCGGCTGAAGGCGGACGAAAAGGAACTGGCCCAACGGTTGCAACGCGACGGCGTATGGCGACACCTATGGCGCATCGCCGGGCATTACGCCAATTACAGCGTGTTCGATGTCCCCAGCGTCGAGGCCCTGCACGACACGCTGATTCTTCTGCCGTTGTTCCCCTACATGGACATCGAGGTCGATGGCCTCTGCCGGCATCCGTCGTCGATCCACAGCGACGACCGCTGACCCAACCCGGTCCCTGTAGGAGTGAGCCTGCTCGCGATAGCGGTGTGTCATTCAGCATCGATGGTAACTGGCAGACCGCTATCGCGAGCAGGCTCACTCCTACAAGGGACGGTGCTGGAACTCAAGAACTGCGTCGACAAAACAACAAGATGAGGTAACCACCATGACCGTGAAAATTGCCCACACCGCCGAATTGCAAACGTTCTTCAAAGAAGCCGCCGGTTTTGCCAACGTCGACGGCAACTCCCGGCTGAAAACCATCGTCCTGCGCATTTTGCAGGACAGCGCCAGCATCATCGAAGACCTCGACATCAGCGAGGACGAGTTCTGGAAATCGGTCGACTATCTCAACCGTTTGGGCGCTCGCTCGGAAGCAGGGCTGCTGGTCGCCGGCCTCGGAATCGAGCATTTTCTCGACCTGTTGCAGGACGCCAAGGATGCACAGATCGGCTTGACCGGCGGCACGCCACGCACCATCGAAGGCCCGCTGTACGTGGCCGGCGCGCCGTTGTGCGAAGGTGAGTGCCGCATGGATGACGGCAGCGAGGAGGGCGTCGCCACCGTTATGCACCTCGAAGGCCAAGTGTTCGATCTGCATGGCCAGCCGCTGGCCGGTGCCACCGTTGATCTGTGGCACGCCAACACCAAGGGCACGTACTCGTTTTTCGACCCGAGCCAGTCCGAGTACAACCTGCGTCGACGCATCATCACTGACGCCGAGGGCCGCTACCGCGCTCGCAGCATCGTTCCGTCCGGTTATGGCTGCGACCCGCAAGGGCCGACCCAGGAATGCCTGAACCAGCTCGGCCGCCATGGCCAGCGCCCGGCCCATGTGCATTTCTTCATCAGCGCACCGGGGCATCGGCACCTGACCACGCAGATCAATCTGTCGGGCGATCAATACCTGTGGGATGACTTCGCCTATGCGACCCGTGAAGGCTTGGTCGGGGAAGTGGTGTTCCGTGAGGACGCGGTTTTGGGGCGTTATGCGGAGCTGAAGTTCGACTTCCAGTTGCAGCAGGCGCCGGACGCCAGTGCCGAACAACGCAGCCAACGACCGCGTGCGTTGCAGGACGCTTGATACCGAGTCGTCAGTGCCCCTCACCCTAACCCTCTCCCAGAGGGAGAGGGGACTGACCGAGGTGATCTAGAGCGCTACGTCGACCTGAACGCTTTGTACCGAATCCAACCCGGTTGTTCAGGTCGATGTACACCGCAAGCCAACACGGTCGGCTCCCTCTCCCTCTGGGAGAGGGCTGGGGTGAGGGGAACTGATCAAGGTGATCTTGAGCGTCACGCCAACGTGAACGATATTCGCCGAATCCAACCCGGTTGTTCAGGTCGATGTATACCGCAAGACAACTCGGTCGGCTCCCTCTCCTCGGGAGAGGGTTGGGGTGAGGGGAATTCAGACCTAAGGTAATGCGAAAAAGATATTGGCTACGTATTTTTAAGATCGTTTAGTTTTGTCGCAACGACGAATCAAAACGCATCAAACCGATAGACCCCCGATTGCCATGACGGCACACGCTGAATCGATCACAGGTTCTTCAGGTTTGATTCACACGGGAGTGAATCATGCCGCATACCCTCGATATCACCGCATTACCGACGCTGGACCTGTCGCAGTTCGAAGGCACAGCTCAGCAGCGCTACGAATTTCTCGAAAACCTGCGCCACGCCGCCCGCGACGTCGGCTTCTTTTACCTGACCGGCCACGGTATCGACAGCGACTTGCTCAAGCAGGTGCAGGCCCACGCCCGGCAATTCTTCGCCTTGCCCGACAGTGAGAAAACCGCCGTCGGCATGATCAACTCACCGCACTTTCGCGGGTACAACCGTGCCGCCTCGGAGATCACCCGTGGCCAGCCTGATCTGCGTGAACAGTTCGATCTGGGCGCCGAGCGCGAGGCGCTGCCATTGACGGCGGACAGCCCGTTCTGGGCGCGGCTGCAAGGCCCCAACCAATGGCCGGCGGCACTGCCGGAACTGAAACCTTTGCTGCTGGAATGGCAAGAGGCGATGACGCGGATGTCGTTGCGCCTGCTGCGTGCGTTCGCTCAGGCACTGTCGCTGCGGGCCGACGCGTTTGATCAGCTCTACGGCGACAAACCCAACGAACACATCAAGTTGATGCGCTATCCCGGCCAGTCCAGCGAGTCGAGCCACCAGGGTGTCGGCGCGCACAAGGACTCCGGTTTCCTCAGCTTCCTCCTGCAAGACCAGCAGGCCGGTCTGCAGGTCGAGATCGAAGAGGGGCGCTGGATCGACGCGTTGCCGCGTGAGAACACCCTGGTGGTGAACATCGGCGAACTGCTCGAACTGGCCAGCAACGGTTATCTGCGGGCCACGGTGCATCGCGTGGTTTCGCCACCGGCGGGTAGCGAACGCCTGTCGGTCGCGTTCTTCCTCGGCGCGCAACTGGACGCCGTGGTGCCGCTGTATCCGCTGCCTACTGCACTGTTGCGCGAGGCGCGCGGGCCGGCGAGTGATCCGCTCAATCCGCTGTTTCGCGATGTCGGCTGGAACTACCTCAAGGGTCGTTTGCGCTCGCATCCCGATGTCGCGCAGCGCTTCTACGCCGATGCGCTGCTGCCGCCACCGCCGGTTCGCAAATCCGCCTGACTCATCACTCGCTCAAGGACTCCGCACATGATCAAGAAAGCAGGTTTGACCCTGGCCGTGCTCGGCGCACTAGTGACGTCGTTCGGTGCGCAGGCGCTGGAGCCGTTGCGCGTGGCCGCCGACCCGGTGCCCCACGCGCAGATTCTGGCGTACATCCAGAAAATCGATCCGCAGCTGAATCTCAAAGTCATCGAGATCCCCAACGGGGTGAACTCCAATGAGCTGTTGGTGCACGGTGATGTCGACGCCAATTACTTCCAGCACCTGCCGTACCTGAAATCCCAGGAAAAGGCCCTCGGCGAGAAACTTGCGGTGGCGGCCACGGTGCATATCGAACCCTTGGGCATCTACTCGCACCGGCACAAAAGCTTCGCCGACGTGCCGGTAAAAGGCACCGTCGCCGTGCCCAACAACGTCACCAACCTGAGCCGCGCGCTGTACCTGTTGCAGGACAACGGCCTGATCAAACTCAAATCCGGTTTCAATGACCCGGCGGCCGATCAGGCAACGCCCAAGGACATCGCCGAGAACCCGAAACAGCTGAAGATTCTCGAAATCGAATCACCGCAGATTCCGCGCTCGCTGGACGACGTCGATCTGGCCGTGATCAACGGCAACTACGCGCTCGACGCAGGCTTGGTGCCAGCCAAGGATGCCTTGGGCCTGGAGAAAGCCGAGCACAACCCCTACGCCAATATTCTGGTGACCACGCCGAAGCTGGAGCACGACCCGCGTATCGCGCAACTGGCCAAGGACCTGACTTCGCCAGAAGTCGCCAAATACATCACCGACAACTTTGCCGGTTCAGTGATTCCGGTGGCGGGCAGCAAGCCATGATCGCCGTCGAGCAGTTGAGCAAGACGTATCCTTCGGCCGCGCAACCGGCACTCGATCAGGTCTCGCTGAGCATTCCCGACGGTGCGGTCTTCGGGATTCTCGGGCGTAGCGGGGCGGGCAAGTCGACGCTGCTGCGCTGTCTCAATCTGCTCGAACGTCCGGACAGCGGCCGGATTCTGATTGACGGTGTGGATCTGCTGACGCTGTCCGACAGTGACCTGCGCAAACAACGCCAGCGCATCGGCATGATCTTCCAGGGCTTCAACCTGCTGCATTCGCGCACGGTGTTCGACAACATCGCGGTGCCGCTGGAGATTGCCAATATCGGCAAACCGTGGCGCCATGTGCGGGTTCGCGAATTACTGGAACTGGTCGGTTTAAGTGACAAGGCGCAGGCCTTCCCGTCGCAATTGTCCGGCGGCCAGAAACAGCGCGTCGGCATTGCCCGCGCCCTCGCCGCAGAGCCGGCGTACCTGCTCTCGGACGAGGCCACCAGTGCGCTCGACCCAGAGACCACCGAATCGATCCTGCAATTGCTTCGCGACATCAATCGGCAATTGGGCGTGACCATCGTGTTGATCACCCATGAACTGGAGGTGGTCAAGTCGATCTGCGATCACGCTGCGTTCATGGCCAACGGACGTCTGGTCGAAGCCGGGCCGGTGCCAAGGCTGCTGGCCGATGCGCAATCGCAACTGGGCGCTTCGCTGCGGCCGACCTGCGGCTTGCCACTGGGTCACGCTGAGCCGGGCCTGAGTTTTCTTAAACAATACGGCGTACGGGCGGCGCATTCATGAACCGCACGGTCAATTGGGATGAAATCCTGCAACTGGTGTTCAACGCCACCGGTGAAACCCTGTACATGGTCTTGCTCGCGGGGCTGTTCACGCTGCTGATCGGCTTACCGCTGGGCGTGTTGCTGTTCATCAGTCGTCGCGACGGGCTGTTGCCGTTGCCACGCTTGAATGCCGCGCTGGGTGGCGTGGTCAACCTCGGCCGTTCACTGCCATTCGTGGTGATGCTGATCGCCCTGATTCCGCTGACGCGGTTGCTGGTCGGCACAACACTGGGCAGCACCGCCGCTGTGGTGCCGATCACCATCGGCGCGTTTCCGTTCTTCGCACGCATCGTTGAAAACGCCTTGGACGAAGTCGACAAGGGCCGCATCGAAGCGATCCTCGCCATGGGCGGCGACATCGGTCATGTGATCTTCAAGGTGTTGCTACCCGAAGCGTTGCCGGCGTTGCTGGCCGGGATCACCTTGACGCTGGTGATGCTGATCGGTTTTTCCTCGATGGCCGGGGTGATCGGTGGCGGCGGGCTCGGTGATCTGGCGATCCGTTACGGCTATCAGCGGTTCAACAATGAAGTGATGGTTGCCACGGTGGTGGTGTTGGTGATCCTCGTCCAAGGCGTGCAAAGCCTGGGTGATCGATTGGTTCGTTCGCTGGCGCATCGCCGCTAAGGATTTGTATGAGTGTGCCGGTCGCTGTAGTTCGCGAGCCACTGATTCGTGTGCGTGAGTTGAGCAAAATATTTGGCGCGAGCCGGGCGCTGGATGCCGTCAGCCTGGACATCTATCCCGCCGAAGTAGTGGCGCTGCTCGGTGCCAATGGCGCGGGCAAGTCGACCCTGGTGAAGATCCTCGCGGGCAGCCAGACTGCCGACGCTGGCGAGATCTGGCTGGAAGGCGCGCCACGGCATTTCAGCTCGCCGCTGTCGGCGCGGCGCTTCGGCATTGTCGCGGTGCATCAACAGATCAACGAGGGCATTGCACCCGGTTTGAGCGTCGCGGAAAACCTCCTGCTCGATGAACTGTGCAAGCCAGACGCGGACTTCTGGCTCAATCGCAAACGCCTGCTGGAACGCGCCGCGAGCATCGCCGCCGGGCTGGGTTTGACCTTGCCGCTGGAGCAACCGATCGAGCATCTCGGTCAGGCCGAACGGCAATTGGTGGTGCTTGCTCGGGCCTTGGCCTTGCAGCCGCGTCTGCTGATTCTCGATGAGCCGACGGCAGCGCTCTCCGACACCGAGGCGCAGCGCCTGTTTGGTTTGATCGACACCTTGCGCAGTCGCGGCGTGGCGATTCTGTACATCTCCCATCGACTCTCCGACCTGCAACGCGTGGCGGATCGCGCCATCGTTCTGCGTGATGGTCAGTTCGCGGGTGAGTTCACCGCTCGGCAATTGCCGGAAGCGGTGAGCGCCATGCTCGGGCAGGCGCTGGCCGAGCATGTTTATCAGCCGTGCGTGGCCGGGCGCGAGGTGTTGAAACTCAACGCCATGCAAATTCTGCCGCGCTCCGCCGCGTTCGACCTGACACTGCACGAAAACGAAGTGGTGGTGCTCACTGGGCTGTTGGGCGCCGGTAAAAGTGAAATCGCCGAGGTGCTGTTCGGCCTGCGTAAAGCGACCTCGGGCCGCGTGCAACTGGATAACGCTGACTGGCGTGCGGACTCACCGCGCCAGGCCATTCAAAGCGGGGTGTTCTTTGCTGCCGAAGACCGCGCCAGTCAGTCGATGGTGGCGGATTTTTCCCTGCGCCGGACGTTGACCTTGCCGTTTCTGGAGCGCTTCACACGTGGCGGTTTTATCCGCAACCGCGCCGAGGCCGCAGCGGTCGAGGCACAAGTGGCAGCGCTGGGGATCAAGACTGCCGGCATCGATGTGCCGATGAGCGCGTTGTCGGGCGGCAATCAACAGAAAGTCGTGCTCGGCCGCTGGCTGCTCGGCAATGGGCGAGTATTGATCCTTGATGAACCTTTTCAAGGCGTCGACGTGCGCGCCCGCCGCGACATCGGCCAACTGCTGCGCGACAGCGCCGAGGGGCGCGCGACTTTAGTGATTTGCGCCGACGTCGATGAAGCCCTGGAAATTGCCGACCGCATTCTGCTGGTACGCGATCACGCCGTGGTCGCCGAGTACCCGCGTGCCGGCCTCGATCGTGCTGATCTGGTCGCTGCACTGGCCGGCAGCGACGTGACCGAACATTCCCCTCAAGCCACGCCAAGGAGCAGAGCGAGTGCCTGATTCAAGTTTACTGTTATCGACCGAGCCGGCACGCGCCGAACGTCTGCTGCACGGGTTGATCCGTTACGGCCTGTTATGGCTGCTGGCGCTGATCGTGGTGTTTTTCAGTGTGGCCGAGCCGGCATTCCTGCGCGTCGGCAATCTGTTCAGCATCCTGCAATCGGTGTCGATTGTCGCGCTGCTGGCGCTCGGCGTGACGCTGACCATGGCGGTCGGCGGTCTCGATCTGTCGATTGGCGCGGTGGCGGCGATGAGCCTGATGATCGCCAGTTACGTGATGGTCGTGCTCGGCTGGGGCGCGGTGCCGGCGGTGTTGATCAGTCTGGCCGGTGGGGCGCTGGTCGGTCTGCTCAACGGCTGGCTGATCGTCAAACTGCGGGTGCCGGACATTCTCGCGACGCTGGGCAGCATGTTTCTGGTGATCGGCGTGCAGCTGATTCCCACTGGCGGGCGCTCGATTGCGGTAGGCATGACGCTGCCCAGCGGTGAGGAAACCGAAGGTACGTTCAGTGCTGCGTTTCTGGCGCTGGGGCGTGGACGGTTGTGGGAGGTGGTGCCGATTCCGGTGTTGATCACGGCGGTGGTAGCAGTGGCGGTGTGGCTGTTTCTCGAACGTACGCGCATTGGTCGTTTGTTCTATGCGATCGGCGGCAACGAGCAAGCGGCGCGTCTGGCCGGTGCTCCGGTGCAGCGCTTCAAGTTGTTGGCTTACGTGCTCTCGGCGTTGCTCGCATCGCTCGGCGGGTTGTTGCTGGCAGCGCGCCTGGGTCGCGGCGATGTCAGTTCGGGCAACGGTCTGGTGCTGGATGCTCTCGGCGCGGCGCTGATCGGTTTTGCCGTGCTCGGTGCGAAGAAGCCCAATGCCTTCGGCACCCTGGTCGGGGCGCTGCTGGTGGCGGCGCTGCTCAATGGCCTGACCATGCTCAACGCGCCGTATTACGCGCAGGATTTCGTCAAGGGACTGGTGCTGGTGCTGGCCCTGATGTTCACGTTCGGCCTCGCGCATCGGGCGCGTTGAGCCGCTTTATTCAAGGAAGTTGCATGCACGGTTCAATCACACAGTTCGCCCGTCAATGCCTCGCTGGTGCGTTGCTCTCGGCAGTGGCGCTGGGCGCTCAGGCTAAAGCCTTGCCAGGTGCGCCGGCACCGTTCGATAAAGGTCAGGTGCAGATCGCGCTGGTGGGATATTTGTTCTCCGGGGACTTCCCCGAGGCGTATTTGCGCGGCGTCGAAAAACAGACCGAAGCGCTGGGTGCCAACCTGCGGGTATTCGATGCCCGGCAGCAAGCGGCGAGTCAGGGCGAGATGATCGATCAGGCGGTCGATCTCGGCGTCGACGGCATCATCGTCCAGCTCGGCCTGGCCGAAACCCTGAAAGCGCCGATCGATCGGGCCATCGCCAAAGGCATCAAAGTCGTCGCTTTCGATGTCGATCTGAACACCCCGCAAGTGACTCAGGTCGAGCAGGATCACCATGCGCTGGCGCGTCTGGCACTGGATCAGGCCATCAAGGACAACGGCACAAAGTTTGATGCCGGCTACGTGTACATTAGCGGCTTTACGCCGATGGAGCGCCGCGATGAAATCTGGAGTCAGGTGAAGAAAGCCAATCCGGGGATCGTCGAGAAGGCACGCTTTGGCACGCTGAATCCGCCGATTGCCAACTCGGTGGCGGATCAGGCCAGCGCCGTGCTTCGAGCCAATCCAGGCATCAGCGTGATCTTCGCACCGTTCGATGAGTTCGCCAAAGGTGCGAAAATCGCCGTCGATGAGGCTGGGCTGACCAGCAAGGTGAAGATCTACAGCGCCGATATTTCCACCGCCGATATTCAGATCATGAAAGAACCGGACAGTGCCTGGGCGGCGACGGCGGCGGTCAATCCGCAAGTCGCCGGGGCGATCAGCGTGCGCAGTCTGGCGATGTTGATTGCCGGGGAAAACCCGGGGCATCAGGTGCTGGTACCGCCGACGTTGATTACCCGCCAGCAGTTGCTGGATCTGGATGTGAAAAACGTTCGAGATCTGGCGCAGAAGCTCCCCAGCTTTGGTGATTCCGCGAATGTCGCACGGGCGGCGTGGATCCCGGTGGTCAACTAGATCCTCCTACCGACAACGATCCCCTGTAGGAGTGAGCCTGCTCGCGATGGCGTCAGGTCTGTCGACATCTTTGGCGCTTGACCCAGCGCTATCGCGAGCAGGCTCACTCCTACAGGGAATTGGGGGCACCCTTGAAAATGGAGTGACTATGCACAACAAAGCTGACCGCTTACGCAAAAGCCGTTCCCCGAAAACCGATACGGCGCTCGGTAAACGACTACCCCCAGGCCAGGTGCTGACGGAGCGTTTTCCAATTCTCCACGAAGGCGAAATACCGGATTACGACCTCGCCAACTGGTCGCTGCGCCTGTTCGGCACACTCGCACGGCCAATCGAATTACGTTACGCCGATCTGCAGACGCTGCCGCAACGGCAACTGCGCTGCGACATCCATTGCGTGACGCGCTGGTCGAAGTTCGACACCGAGTGGAGCGGGGTGCATCTGCAGGACCTGTTGCAGGCATTTGATATCCAGCCAACATCGGATTTTGTCATGGCCCATGCCGACCACGATTACCAGACCAACTTGCGACTCGACGATCTGTTGCATCCGGGCAGTCTGCTGGCCACCCATTACGCCGGCCAACCGCTGACCGCACAACATGGCTGGCCACTGCGGCTGGTGGTGGCGGGGCGGTATTTCTGGAAGAGCGCGAAGTGGCTGCGCGGGCTTGAATTCGTCGAGCAGGAACAACCGGGGTTCTGGGAGCAGAATGGCTTTCATCTGCACGCCGATCCGTTTGCCGAACAGCGTTTCAGTGGGGATGAACTGGATATTGCCGAGAATGCCTGGCTGGAAAAAGAGTTCGACTAAGTAGTGCCCGACGCAGATCAAAACTGTAGGAGTGAGCCTGCTCGCGATAGCGGTTTTAAATTCAACGGTGATGTCGACAGATGTACCGCTATCGCGAGCAGGCTCACTCCTACAGGGGGACTGCATTTCAATATAAAAAATTGGTGTTGGTTGGTTCAGGTGTTGGCTCAGCAACACTTCTGTTGAACTAAGAACAACTTTTTAGAGCGATCTAACCTAAGCGTTATTGGTTCTTTTGCGATCGACGGCAGCTCGTCTAGCATCGGCTTTCAAGGGGAAACGTCTCACGCTGGGGAAACTGCAACTCACCGTAAAAAAGCCTTCACTGCCTTCCAGAAATCCAAAACTACAGCAGACATTTCCGCGCATTGCTTGCCGAACTTTTATTGTCGGCAACGGCCGGGTATTAACTGCGATTCAAGGAGCTGTTATATGTATTACCGTTCCCGTTCATTACTGGCGGCTGCTGTCGTGTCCGCTATCTGGCAACTTCCGGCCAACGCCGAAGAAACTTCGGCAAGCGCTGACAGCGAATCCCGACTTGGTACCGTGTTGGTCACCGGCACCCGTGGCACTTCGCGCACCGTGCTGGATTCGCCGGTGCCGGTCGATGTGCTCACCGCTGAAGACCTCAAATCCGCCGGCGCCGCTGACGGTGAACTGGGCGCGGCATTGCAGACTTTGTTGCCATCCTTCAGCCTGCCGCGCCAATCCAACTCCGGCGGCGCCGACCATGTGCGTGCGGCGCAACTGCGCGGCATGAGCCCGGATCAGGTGCTGGTACTGGTCAACGGCAAGCGCCGCCACACGTCGGCGGTGGTCAACGATTCGTCGAAGATCGGTCGCGGTACTGCCCCCGTGGATTTCAACTCGATCCCGCTCAGCGCGATCAAACGCATCGAAGTGCTGCGTGACGGTGCCGGCGCGCAGTACGGCTCCGACGCGATTGCTGGGGTGATCAACATTATCCTCGACGACGCCCCCGAGGGCGGTGAGGTGTCGACCAGTTATGGCGCCTATCACACCCGTCAGGACGCGATCGACAAGACCACCACCGACGGCCAGAACAGCGTGACCACGGCGAAGATCGGCACGCGTTTGGGGGAGGAGGGCGGGTTTATCCGTGGCGGCACCGAATACAAGGATCGCAACCCCACCAACCGCGCTGGTTTCGACGGTTTTGCCGACAGCCCTGGCCAGCGCAACTATGTGATGGGCGACGGCGTCGCGCGCGACGTCAACCTCTGGTTCAACAGTGAGTTGCCACTGGCCGGCGGCAAGGCCTACAGCTTCGGCACCTATAACCAGCGCCACACCACCGGCGCCGAGTTCTATCGCTACCCGTACGAACAGCCGCAGTTCTACCCCAACGGCTACTTGCCGCAATCGCTCGGCGACAACAAAGACATCTCCGCCACCGCCGGTTTCAAAGGCCTGATCGGTGACGAGTGGGACTTCGACAGCAGCGTCACCCACGGTCGCAACCGCTTCGACGGATCGACCCGGCACACGCTCAACGCCAGTCTCGGCGAAGACTCACCGACGAAGTTCGACACCGGCGATTACGAGCTGCGCCAGACCACCAGCAACCTCGACTTGAGCCGCGAACTGCGTCTCGGTGAGCGCTCCTTCGTACTCGCGGTTGGCGGCGAATACCGCTACGAAAACTACCTGACCTATGCCGGTGACGAGGCCTCCTACATCGGCTCCGGTGCCGACGGCGCCAATGGCCTGCGCCCGAGCGAAGAATCGGATCTGGATCGCAACGTGTTCGGTACTTACGCCGAGTTTTCCGGCGATCTCACCGACCGCTTCTTCGTTGACGCCGCTACGCGCTGGGAGCATTACGACGATGCCGGCAGCAAACTCACCGGCAAACTCAGCGGTCGCTACAAGCTCACCGAGCAATGGGCCTTGCGCGGTGCGGTGTCGAACAACTTCCGTGCACCGTCGCTGGCGCAAAGTGGCTTCCAGAACACCACCAGTAACTTCGGCGATGGCGGCACGCTGACTGACATCCGCGTGCTCTCGGTCAACGACCCGATCGCCCGCGCACTGGGCGCTGAAAAACTCGATCCGGAAACCTCGAAGAACTTTAGCCTTGGCCTGACTTTCCAGTTGAACGAACGCTTCGACGCGTCGCTGGACGTGTTCCGCATCGACGTCAAAGACCGCATCACCCTGTCGCAACGCATTGGCAGCGATGCTCTGGAAAACTACATCAACGACAACTTCGGCGTTGCTGGCGTGCACGACGTCAACTTCTTCACCAACGCGGCGGACACCAGCACCGACGGTGCCGAATTGGTGCTCAACTACCACCAACCGTTCTACGAAGGGCAACTGGGCCTGACCACCGCGTACACCTACAACCACACCAAAGTCACCAGCACCAAAGGCACGCCGTCGCAACTGACGGCGCTGGGCGTTGGCAATGACGCGCTCGTTGGTGTCGAAGAAACCAACACCCTGACCGACGCGGCGCCGAAGGATCGCTTCATCTTTTCCGCCAATTGGGCCAGCGAGCATTGGGGCTTGCTCGGGCGTCTGACCCGCCAGGGCGAGACCACTCGCGTGTTCGATTTCGGCGATTCGCAACCGGAGCAAACTTACGGCGCGGTGTGGCAGCTGGACGCCGAGGTGGCCTACAAATTCACCCCGAAATTCAACATTGCCGTGGGCGGCAACAACCTCACCGACAACTACCCGGAACGTTCCGGTTCGGCGATCAACTACGGCGGCAACCTGCCGTACGACGTGCTCTCGCCAATCGGCACCAACGGCGCCTACTACTACGCCCGCGTCACCTATGGTTTCTGACGCGGGGCCGGGGCGGCATCTGCCGGTGTTTCAGGCGTTGCTGATCACGCTGGGCATGGTGATCACCACCGACATCCTGAAAACCGCGCCGACCGTGGCCCTCAATGTCGGGCCGGAGCATTTCTACCTGGTGTGGGTGCTGGGCGGCGTCGCGTCGATGATTGGCGCGCTGTGTTTTGCAGAGATGGCCACGGCGTTTCCGCATCCGGGCGGCGACTATCACTTTCTGCGCACGGCGTATGGCGAACGCATGGGATTCTTGTTCGCCTGGTCGCGGTTTTCGGTGATGCACACCGGGTGGATAGCGTTATCGGCGTTCATGTTTGCCGATTACGTCGATGCGGTGGTGCCGCTGGGGCAGTACGGCTCCGGGTTGTTTGCCGGGGCGGTGATTGCGGCATTGGTGTCGCTTAATCTCATCGGTAAACACACTGGTTTTATTACCCAGACCTTGTTGGTGGGGCTGCTGGCGCTGGGTTTTTTGAGCATCGCCAGTGCCGGTGTTTTTCTGGCCTGGCAAGGTATCGAAGCGCCTGCGCCGAGTCTTGCGCCCGTCGCGCAAAACACCGGCATGGCCGGGTTCTCGGCGGCGATGATTTTCGTCTTTCTGGCATTCGGCGGCTGGAGCGATGCGGCGACGTTGTCGGCGGAAGTGCGTGATGGCCGGCGGGGGATTTTCATCGCCATGCTCGGTGCGCTGAGCGTGTTGATGGCGATCTATCTGGCGCTCAATTGGGCGTTCGTTCAGGGCTTGGGATTCGCTGGACTGGCCGCCAGCAATGCACCGGCGGTTGAGTTGTTGAACCGTGCTTTCGGTGCACCGGGTGTCATGCTGATTTTGCTGATGGTCGGTATCGCCGCGATCGCGACCATCAACTCGACCCTGCTGGTCGGCGCTCGCACCACTTACGCTGCTGCGCGCGATGTGCCACAACTGCGCAGCTTCGGCGCCTGGGATGACCGCCATGGTGTACCGCGCAAAGCGTTACTGGCGGAAGGAGCGGTGGCATTGTTGCTGGTGCTGTTTGGCAGTTTTACTCAGAGCGGCTTCAACACCATGGTCGAGTACCTGACCCCGGTTTATTGGCTGTTTCTGAGTTTGAGCAGCGTAGCGCTGATCATCCTGCGACGGCGCTTTCCTGAGGTGCCGAGGCCGGTGAAGGTGCCGTTGTATCCGCTGTTGCCGCTGCTGTTTTTCGGGTTGTGCCTGTACATGCTGTATTCCAGCGTGACGGTGGTGGGGTTTGGGGCATTTTTGGGGATTGCGGTGTTGCTGGTGGGCTTGGTGCTGTTGGCCGGGTTGAGCCGACTGACGCTAAACCCTCACCCCAGCCCTCTCCCAGAGGGAGAGGGGGCCGACCGAGGTGTCTTGGGGGATACATCGACCTGAAAGACCGAATCGATTATGGCTTCAGTGAAGCAAATACTGGTCGAAGCCGATTGTGGATTCAGTGAAGCAAATACTGGTCGAAGCCGATTATGGATTCAGTGAAGTACGTTCAGGTCGGCGTACTTCTCCAATATCCCCGGATCGGTCCCCTCTCCCTTTGGGAGAGGGCTAGGGTTAGGGGCTCTTAAAAGGACACCTCCGCCGGCTGCGACAACCGCAGCACCGACAAGTCCCCCGTAATACGCTTGTAAGCCAAACGAATCGCTTCGATGCTGGCCCCATTCTTCGCACTATTTTCATGCAAAATCACAATCACCTTGGTGCTCAAGCGCTCAGGCTCCTTCGCGCCCTTATCCCGCCACTGCCCATAAGCATCAAGCACACTGAATCCATCAGGAAACCGCGACGTAACCTCCTGATCAAGAAACTCGCGCCAGCGCGCCGGGCTGACCGCACCTTCCTTGCCATCAATCGAACCCACGGAGAAGTACAACTCGGTGCGAATCCACTGCGCCTGCGCCGGCCGCGAAGTATCACCTTGCAGGGTCGAACTGGCGGGATCATGGGTGTGAACGGACGCAGGAGGAGGGCTGGCACAACCGGCTACGGCGAGGAATAAAGCCGCCAGTAAAAGACGTTGAGGCATGGAACATCCTTATTGAACGATGAGTAAACCGCTCGAGTATAAGGTTGCTGTCTGACCGCCAATAAAGACCTAAAAAGCAGGCATTTAGGCGCTTCCGGAATAACCCTTCACCGCGCAAAAATTGTGGGAGCGAGCCTGCTCGCGAAGGCGATTTTTCAAACACCGAAAACATTCCATGCCACAGCCTCACCGATTCATTACCCACTCGCCGGCGGTTTCGCCAACGCAATCTCTGCCGCACCCAGCCGCTTGAGAATTTCAAACAACAAATCACTTTTGGTCACCCCGACAATCCTCGGGCTGCCCACATAACCGGTCACCGTCAAAGTAATCCCGTCCGGCGACAACTTGCTGAAGCGCACGAACGGTGCCGGTTTATCGAGGATGGTTTCGTTCTCCCGATAAGTGTTGAGCAACAGGTCTTTCACCTCTTCGGGATCGATGTCCAGCGGGAACACCAGTTCCAGCGACGCCACGCCTTGCGCGCTGCCACCCAATGTCACGTTGCGCAGGTTCTGCGAGATCAGTTGCGAGTTGGGCACGATGACAATCGAGCGGTCGCTGAGCTGGATTTCCGTGGCGCGCACATTGATGCGGCGAATATCGCCTTCGACGCCACTGATGCTGATCAAGTCGCCGACTTTCACCGGCCGTTCAGTCAGCAAAATCAGCCCCGAGACAAAATTCTTCACGATCTCCTGCAAGCCGAAACCGATGCCCACCGATAACGCACTGACGATCCACGCCAGATTGGTCCACTGCACGCCCAGCGACGACAGCGTCAGCAGAATCACGAAGGCGTAGCCGATGTTGGAAAACAGCGTGCTCAGCGAGGCGCACATGCCCGGGTCCATCTCGGTCTTGGGCAGGAACTCGTTGTCGAGCCAACGGCGCAGGGCGCGGATCAGCCAGATGCCGATCATCAGCGCCAGCACGGCATTGAGCAGGTGGCCGGGGACGATGTTCAGCTTGCGCAGCCCGGCGCCGCCGAGGATTGCCATGATGTTGCTCGCCAGTTGTCCCAGCGTGGTGCCGATGCCGCCGACAAACAGGGCGATGACCGCCAGCAACAACAGCGCGGCCCGGCTGAAACCGGACAGCAGAATCTCGATCTGATCAAGCCGGCGATCGCCAATGCCGAGCAACTGTTTAAGTGCCTTGCCGCTCGCATGTCTGGGTGAAAACACGTGTTCGCAGGCGTCCTTGACCAATTGAATCAGCAAGTAGAACCCCGACAAGACTATGTACGCCCACACCAGCTCATAACTGATGAACCGCGCCAGCGACACGTAACCGGTGAGCAGGGCAATCGCCGAGACAAACATCGAAATGCTCGCGATGGTGTAAATCACCCCGGCAAACGTACTGTTGGCCGCCGCTGCATCATTGGCCGCGACCAGTGCCTTGCGCACCTTGCCGACGCGCAACAGCAGGACCGTCACGATCGCTAGCACGACGATCGAAATGACCCCGCGCCCGGCAATCACGATCTGGCTGCTCATGCCGGTGGCGTTGCTGACCTGCACCAGCGTCACCAGCACCAATAACGTGCAGGACAAGATGCGCGGGTAGGGCCTGAGCGCCAGCGCCACCTGATCGGCAATCGCCGGCAGGCGCCACGAGGGATGTTCGGTCGACAACAACGCGCGGCTCAAACCGGTGATCAGCACGCAGGCATAGACGACCTTCTCGAACTCTTCGGAGAATGTTTCCAGTACCGGCGGCAAATTTTGGTGGCGGGTGCAGGCGTAGAACAACAATTGCAAGGCAATGCCGGTGGTAGCGATGGTCGCCAGCGCTGAGGCGAACGCCAGTGCACTGCGGCGCAGACGCCCCTCGGGCATGCGGTAAATGCACACCCAGGTCAGGCCGCGTTCGGCCAGTCTGCGGCCGAATGTCCAGATGATCAGCGCCAACGCCATCAGTACACTGGTGTAGGCGCGTTCGCCCGGCGCCCACACGGTGGACCATGTATCGCGCACCTGCGTGACGAAAAAGCGTAAACGCTGACGGTCGTCGTCACTCGGACTCACCAGCGGCGACCAGAAACTCGGGCTCAGCACGCTGTCAGTGCCCAGCGTCAGCTCACTTTCAAGCAGTGTGCGACGGATGCCAGCGATCTGCGTAATAAGGTCCGCTGCGCTCTGCTTCAGCGCAGCCAGGCTCTTCAGCGTGCCGTCGACCTTGCTCTTTTGCTCGGCCAGCGATGCCCGTTGCGCGACGATATCTGCCTGCTCGGCCGCCAGATCGGCATCCGGCGCAGCCCCCAGCACCCCAAGCTGCACGGCCAGTTGCGCCTGCTGCGGCAACAACGCTGCCGACAACCGATCGACATCCAGAATAAACGCCTGCACCCGATCCTGCGGGCCTTCGAGCTGGTTGTAATTGTTCGCTGCGGAAATCTGTTGCTTGAGGCCGTCGAGGCGTTGTTGCAACGCCTGCAGATCGCTTTGTGAAATCACCGGCAACGGCGCGGCGGCGGTGGCCGGCGCCGGCAAATCGGCTGCCCACAGCGGCGGACTGCCGCAAACAAGCAGCATGAACGCGACAAAAAACAACGACTTCAGTGTGTTGCGCATGGGTGAGGCGGCTCGAATGGATCACACAGTCTATGAGGTTAGGTGATCGAGCCGATCAGGGAGGAAAACTTTCCGGCAAAGCAGGGCAGGTGAGCAAGTGTCCAGACGAAAAAAGCCCGACGGGTAAGGTCGGGCCTTTCTTCGGTGACGGCGCTGAAGCACTGCATTCAGACGGCGCGGCGTTCAATCAAGCGGTCCGAACCACCTTCGGCAACGGCATCACTGAACAGCGGGTCGGTTTCAGTGGCGGCGGCAACTGCGTCGCTGAACAGCGGATCAGTCTGGGTCGCAGCGGCGACTGCATCGCTGAACAGTGGATCAGTCTGGGTGGCAGGTTCAGCGGCAAAAGCATTCAGGGCGAACAGTGAGAAAGCGATGCTGAGAAGGGCTTGGCGTTTCATGAGTGTGTGCTCCGTGGGGTAGTGGTTGGGTCTGGAGCCGATCTTACGCCGTGAGCCTGATAAGAGAACTTCATTGAATCAATGGCTGTTATTGACGCGGTTAATGATTGGGCTTTCTGAAGTCATCAAGGCGTAAATCAGGCTTACGCATAACCGATCTTCACCTGAGCACTGATCAGTTCAGCCAGCATCCGCACCGGCTCGGTGAAGGTCTGCCGCGACCGGTGCACCAGGCCGATATCGCGGTGGAAAGTGTGTTGCCCCAAGTTCAGCACCCGGACACCGGCAGGCCATGCAAAGTCGGGCGCGGTCTGCGGCACCAGTGCCACTCCGACACCGTTTTCGACGAGTCTGATAATCGCCTCCAGCTCATCCAGCTCGCAGACCTCTCGCAGTGTGAAATGCATCTGCCGCAAAAAGCGGTCGACCTGCCTGCCGCCAAAGGAAGATCGGTCATATCGAATGAACGGCTGGCTGGAAAGCAACTGGGTCCAGTCATCTCCCGGCATATCACGCGGCACGATCAACCGGTAAGGCTCCAGTGCCAGCGTCGTCCAGCGCAGGTCGCTTTGCAGTGAAAAGGGTGGGCGGATGATCACGGCCATGTCGATCTCGCCAACATCCACCAGGTTGACCAGTTCCATCGACAACCCAGGCACCACGCGGGATCGGCACTGCGGGCAGTGCTGGTGAAACTTAGCCAACGCGTCCGGCAAGTAAGAGCGCTGCACTGAAGCAATCGCGCCAATGTTGACCAGCACGTTGGGCGGCAGTCCCATCGTTGTCGAACCGAGGCTGTCGTAGAGCCTGAGCAGTTCTTGCGCCTGCAGGAGGATCTGCTGGCCCATTTTGTTGAGGTGTGCCGAGCGCCCCTTCCTGTCGAAAAGCTCGAAGCCGAGTTCAGCTTCCAGGCGCTGGATCTGTGCGCTGACGGCGGCCTGCGTGAGGCCGATTTTGTTGCCTGCAGCAGCGAAAGTACCTTCGCGCGCGACGGTGATGAGTGTCTTCAGTTCTTTGATCATTCACAAATATTAATTGTGTTTCTAAGAAATATATATTGATTTTTATGTTTGGTTTTCCGTCCTAGGATGTTTCCCATTCCCCGGCAGCGGCTGAATCCTAAGGCGCCGATGACGGCAGGAATGTTCGCCAACCCACAACAATATGATCGGAGTTCTGATGAGCCTCTCGCCTTTTCACCTCGCTATCCCCGTTTACGATCTGGCTGCAGCGCGCACCTTTTACGGTGAAGTCTTTGGTCTTGCAGAAGGGCGCTCCAGTACTCAGTGGGTCGACTTCGATTTTTATGGCCACCAACTGGTCATCCACGAACACCCGAAAACCGCGTCCCAGGAAAGTGTTCACAGCAACCCGGTCGACGGTCACGACGTTCCGGTTCCGCACTTCGGCATCATTCTGGGATGGCAACAGTGGGAAGCATTGGCCGAACGCCTGAAGTCCTTTGGCACCGAGTTTGTGATCGAACCGTACATTCGCTTTCAGGGGCAGGTCGGCGAGCAAGCCACCATGTTTCTCTTTGATCCGTGCGGCAACGCTCTGGAATTCAAGGCTTTCAAGGATATGAGCCAGCTCTTCGCCAAATGACAGGCGGCATGGCACAACCCGGTTGTGCCATTCGGTCTCAAGTGAGCTGGAAGCTCATGACTCTAGCAACTGCCCTTAGCGCAGACCTTTCATTCCAACAAAAAGGCTAGACATGAAACGTATTCCCCTGGTGTGGCAAATCGTTGCCGGGCTGTTGCTTGGCGTGCTCGTCGGTTGGTATTTCAACACCCATCCGCAGTATCAAACATGGGTGAGTGCGGAGATCTTGAAGCCTCTGGGCGACATCTTTATCAAGATGATGAAGATGGTGGTGGTACCGATTGTGTTCTGCTGCATGATCCTGGGCATTGCCGGCGGTGGCGATAACAAGTCGTTTGGCCGCATGGGCATCAAGTCGCTGGGGTATTTCTTTGCGATAACCGCGCTGGCGATTGTGGTCGGCCTGTGTTTCGCAAATATCTTCGAGCCGGGTACCGGCACCGATATTTCCGGCCTGTCCCACGGCACGGCGTCGATCAACATGGAGCCGTCAAAAGGTGCGCTGGTGATCCTGCAGAACATCGTGCCGGACAATGTTCTGGTGGCGATGTCGGAAGCGAAATTGCTCTCGGTGCTGTTCTTCGCCGTGCTGTTCGGCCTCGCCCTGAACGCGCTGCCGAGAGAAAAAAGTGCACCGGCCATTGCGCTGGTTCAGAGCATTTCCGATGCGATGTTCAAGGTTGTCTCAATCGTCATGGCCTACGCACCGATAGGTGTCTTCGGCATGATCGGCGCGACTGTCGCGACGTTTGGGTTTGCCTCGCTGTTGCCGTTGCTCAAGTTGATCGGCGTGGTTTACCTGGCGCTGGTGGTTTTCGCCTTGGTGATACTCGGCGGAATTTGCTACTTGATTGGCGAGAACATTTTCAAATTGATTCGCTACTTCCGCAGTGAATTGATTCTGGCGTTTTCAAGTGCCGCATCCGCCGCCGTCATGCCGCAGTTGATGACCCGGTTGGAGAGCTACGGTGTACCGCGTCGGATCGTCAGTTTCGTGGTGCCGGTGGGTTATGCATTCAATCTGGACGGCGCTTCGATTTTCCTTGGCGTCGCGACGATCTTCGTCGCGCAACTCTATGGCATCGACCTGTCGCTGTCGCAGCAGATCCTGCTGGTGGTGACGATGGTACTGACATCGAAAGGCGCGGCAGGTGTGCCCGGGTTTGCCATCATCATTCTCTCCGCAACGTTGGCTTCAGCCGGTTTGCCCCTGGAGGGTGTGGCATTGATCGCGGGTATTTTCAGGATCATCGACAGCGGTACGACCACGCTGAATGTATTGGGCAATGCCATTGCACCGCTGGTGATTGCCAAGTGGGAAAGAGCAACGCTTGAACCTGCACGCGTTCGTCCTGCGGCCGAAGTGTGAGTCTTTAGTCGCACCTCGGCACGACGGATATCTGCTTGTTAAACCGCACTGATGACGAGTGCACGCTCGCTGACAAAGGGGCGTTTTTTTTCGGTCTGGTTACTAGACGACCGGTCTATTGAGTTGGAGGGTTTATGATTGATAACGCTGTGGATACCGACCTTTTTTCGCCCATGGCCATGGGTGCGCTGCAATTGGCCAATCGAATTGTCATGGCGCCCGTCACGCGCAGCCGGATGGCTGATGACGGTGTGCCGAATGAAATGCACGCGACGTATTACGCCCAACGCGCCAGTGCAGGCTTGATCATCGCCGAAGCGACGAACATTTCCGCTCAGGGCCGTGGCTATGCGATGACCCCGGGAATCTGGTCGCAAGCGCAGGTCGCCGGGTGGAAGAAAGTCACCGATGCCGTACACGCGGCCGGCGGAAAAATCGTCAGCCAGTTGTGGCATGTCGGGCGTTTCTCCAGTGTCGAGTTGCAGCCCAATGGCGAATCGCCTGTGGCACCTTCGGCGATCAAGGCTGAGGGCAGCACGTACACCGAGAAAGGTTTTGTCGAAGTGTCGATGCCGCGTGCGCTTGAGACCTCGGAAATTCCGGGAATCATCGAGCAGTACAAACTGGCTGCTGAGAACGCCAAGCGCGCCGGTTTCGATGGCGTGGAAGTGCATTCGGCCAACAGTTATCTGCTCGACCAGTTTCTGCGCGATTCGACCAATCAGCGCACGGACCGATACGGCGGCACCATCGAAAACCGTGCGCGGCTGACGCTGGAAGTCACCGAAGCGGTGGTGTCCATCTGGGGCAGCGACCGCGTCGGTATCCGCCTTTCACCCGTAACCCCCGATGCCGGCAATACGCCGCCCGACAGCAATGTCATGGCGACATACGGCTACCTGATCCAGCAACTCAATCGATTCAATCTGGCCTACCTGCATTTCGTCGAAGGCGCCACCGCCACATCTCGAACCGTGCCGGCGGGCGTGGACCTGGACGCGCTGAGTGCGCAGTTCGAAGGCGCGTTCATTGGCAACAACAACTATGACCTGGCGATGGCGCTTGAGCGTCGGGCGCAGGGGCGTATCGACGCGGTGGCGTTTGGTCGCCTGTTTATTGGCAACCCCGATCTGGTGGAACGTCTGCGGCACGGTCTCGAACTGACCAGTGCGCCGCGTGAGAGTTACTACGGCGGGGGCGCCAAAGGCTACATCGATTGGCCCACCGCTAACGCCTGAATGACTGCCCTGACGCAATCGCATTCATTGTAAAGAGGAACGGAACATGAATTATCTACACAACAAAGTCGCCATCGTCACCGGCGCATCTTCCGGTATCGGGGCGGCCACGACGCGCGCGCTGGCGGCACAAGGGGTTCGCGTGGTTGCCGCTGCTCTGGACGAAACGGGTCTGCAGGCTTTCGTTGCCGAGTTGCGTGAGGCCGGTCATGACGTGGCTGCATTTACCACGGATGTGACCCGGCTGGATCAAACCCGGGCGCTCGCCAGATTCGCGCAGGACACCTATGGCGCTGTCGACATTCTGGTGAACAACGCCGGGCTGATGCTGTTCTCCAACTGGGTCGATCTGGCCGTGGCGGATTGGGACAAGATGATCGACGTGAACATCAAGGGCTATCTCAATGCCACAGCAGCCGTGCTGCCAATGATGCTGGAGCACAAGTCCGGGCAGATCCTCAACATGGACTCGGTGGCCGGCCATCAGGTCGGGCCGGCGGCGGGTGTTTACAGCGCCACCAAATTTTTCGTGCAAGCCATGACGGAGTCCATGCGCAAAGAGCTGGGTGTGCAGCACGGCATCCGCGTCAACACGGTCAGCCCCGGTGTCATCAATACCGGCTGGGCGGACAAGGTCAGTGATCCACAAGGGCGCAAGGCTGCCCAGGAACTGAACCGCATCGCCATCGCACCTGACGATATCGCGCGTGCCGTGATCTACGCGCTCAATCAGCCGGAAAACGTCACCGTCAACGACCTGATCATTTCGCCGACGCGCCAGGACTGGTAACCGTCGGCTGTTCCTGCTGCCGGGTGCCAATCCTGGTTCCTGGCAGCCTTTGTCACTCACCCCCAACGATAGGAAACAACCATGTCCAAGAACATCAAAGCCGTGCCGACGGCTGAATACAACGCTGTCATCGCGACCGCCAATCAATACGTCGAAGGCCTTCGCATTGGCAGCGCGCAAGGCGTCGCTCAAGCCTTCCATAAAGAGGCAGTGATGTACGGTTTCACCAACGGCGAACTGCTCGGCGGCCCGATCAAGAACCTGTTTGATTTTGTCGAGAAGAACGGCGCAGCCCCCGAAATCAGCACGCGACTCGACGTGCTGGCGATCACCCCGACCACTGCGGTGGTGCGTGTGGACATGGAAACGGATGCAATTGGCGCCGACTACAACGACTACCTGACCCTGATCAAAATCGACGGAGCCTGGAAGGTCATCGCCAAGGTGTATCACCAGTTCGAGGTCTGAATACCGACCGCTCCCGGCATCTCGCTGCCGGGGATCAACATAAGAGGATTTTTGTCATGCCGATGGTTGAGTTTGACGCTGTCGTGGACGGCGATGCACAACAGGTCTGGAGTGTGTTGAAGCAGTTTGGCCAGATTCAGAACTGGCATCCTTCGATCGTGAGCAGCCAGATCGAAGGCGGGGCGGCGCAGAGGGTGGGTTGCATTCGCACCCTCACGCTGACCGATGGCGCGGTTGTCAGAGAACGCTTGTTGGCGCTTGATGACTCAGCATTATCGCTGTCCTATCGCTTTGAAGAGGCACCTTTACCGCTGGACAACTACGTGGCCAGCGTGAAGTTGGTCGCTTTAACGGGACAGAACAAAACGCTCATCAGTTGGTCGGCAAGTTTCGATCCTCAAGAACTGAATACCGCTGAGCACTATCAGGCACTGATCCAAAGCCTGATCGTTGAGGGGCACAGCGGGCTGCAGGCATTGCTCGCTCAGCTTTAACAACACACGGTTCACACGCCCTCATTCCCGCAAGGAATGCAGGGCATGAAGCGAATGAATTTTTCCTCGCGTGGCGGCCAGTCTAGGTACGCGACCGGCCTGAGGCGGGGTTTGGCGAGGCGCCGCGGTTTTTCAGCTGCCTGTTCTGGGAGGCGTGGCTGACGTGTAAAAGCGACAGCCTCTAAAAGTACCGACTCGGCACTTCCCCCAACACTTGCTTGAACACCGTCGCAAACGCACTGGAACTGCTGTAGCCCAAGTCCATCGCGACCTCTGTGACCGACTGACCTTTGCCCAGCATGACAATCGCCGCCAGCAGACAGGCTTGCTGCCGCCATTCGATGTAGCTGATCCCGGTGTGCAGTCGAAAGTGTCGGGTGAAGGTGCGTCGACTCATGCCAGCACGTTGCGCCATGTCGTCGATACCGACCTCCAGCGAAGGCTGTTGCAGAAACGCGCGGCACACCATTGCCAGTCTAGGTTCTGCCGGTAACGGCGCATTGAGCGAAAGCGCCGGCATGCTGGCGATTTCATGCAGCAGCAAGCCCATCAAATGGCCGTCATGCCCTTGAGTGGAATAGCGCGCGGGTACATCGATGGCTTTCAACAGCAAATGGCGCAACAACGGCGACACGTCCAGTACCTGACAGTGCCCCGGCAGTCCGAGGCGCTGCGCCGCTTGTTTGCGGATATAGGTGTTGTGCAGCGCGACAGTCCCGCGCATTTGCATGGAGTGCGGCAGTTGCGCGGGTACCCAGATACCGCGTTGCGGCGGCACGACCCAGTTGCCGTCATCGGTAAAAACGGTGATGACGCCGCTGGCCGCGTAGGCAAATTGGCCGCGCTGATGATCGTGCAGCGGGAACAGCGTGCCGTCCGCGTAGTCAATGGCAGTCACGACGGCATCGCGCGGGGTGTTCTGATAGGGATGGCTGGAGATTTCTCGCATGGCCCGATTCTAATGAAAGTTGGCCTGTGACTGAAAGCAGGCCATGTCGATTGCCGGCATATTTCTCCGCGCCCGAGTACTTCCGCTCGGCGCCGGGAAAGATTGACCATGCAAAAGAAGCATCTTGTACTCGCCGTTCTGGTGACGGCTGTCTGGGGATTGAATTTCCCCGTGACCAAACTCGGACTGGCCGCTATCGACCCGCTGTTGCTGACCGCGCTGCGTTTCACGTTGGCTGCATTGCCCTGGGTGTTTTTCGTCGAGCGTCCACGCGTAGCGTTCCACTGGCTGGCTGCTTACGGATTGATTTTCGGTGTGGCGATGTGGGCGTTGATCAACCTTGGTATTGCGTGGGGCGTGCCCCCCGGAACGGCATCGTTGCTGATCCAGTTCAGTGCATTTTTCACCTTGGGCTGGGGCGTGGTCTTCTTCGGCGAGCGCCTGGGACGGCTGCAATGGCTTGGCACTCTGCTGGCCGCCGCCGGCCTGATAGGCATCGTACTGAGTCGCCCCGGCGACGCATCAACGGCGGGTTTGGCGTTGGTCATTGGCAGCGCCGTGGCGTGGAGCATTGGCAACGTCGTGATCAAAGTCTCGAAGGTGCGGGAGATTTTCGCATTCGTGGTGTGGGCGAGCTTGTTTCCTCCGATCCCGCTCATGCTGCTGACGTGGCTGCTGCATGGCTCGGCACCGTTCACGGCATTGCCGTCGCAGCTCAATGCGATAACCGTGTTTTCACTCGCGTTTCAGGTCTACGCCGCGACGCACTTCAGTTACTGGGGATGGAACCTGCTGTTGCGCGAATACCCGATGTCGCGAGTGGCGCCGTTGTCGCTGTTGATCCCTGTGTTCGGGATCTTCAGCTCGATGGCGATATTCGGCCAATTCCCAACTCCGGGCGATTGGTTTTTGATTTTGCTGGTGTTACTGGCAATCGCCTTGGGATCAGGGAACCTGCACGCAATGTTTCTTCGCCTTCGTGTGCGCCATTGACCGTTCAGTAGTTGATGCGACCCATTGTGCCTTGGACAGACCGTTGGAGAATGCAGAGGATTTTCGCCAGGCGAGAGGGATTTCAGCTTTCGCTGGTTTCGACTGGCTCTGCGGCTTCAGCTTCCAGTTTCGCCCGGTCAGCCTTGCTGATGTACTTGGGCTTTTTCGGCGCGAGTTTGGCGCTGGCCTTTTTGGCCTTTTCCTTGAATAACTGCTTGAGTTTCTTTTGACGATTCATGTTTTCTGTCCGGCCTACAAGTTTGAATAGCGACTAGCGAAGGGCGTAAACGTATGCATCAAGGGGCGATCCACAAGATATGCACTTTGCCCTCAAAAAGGCGCGAATCCTGACGTAAGCTTCCGTCCAAGGCAATGCCAATTCTTCACATCGCGATAAAGTCGCGCACAGCCTTGATGGTCGGCGCCGGGGCTTCTTCCATCAACCAATGTCCTGCCGCCGGAATCACCACCTCGGTGACGTTGTCCGCAGCATTGCGCATGACGATCGCTTCATTGTTGCCGAAGGACTTTTCACCGCCCACGGCCAGCACTGGCATGCTCAAGTGTTTGTGCAGGACGGGGGCGTTGTCGAGGGCGTCCTGACGAATGCTGCGAAACTGCGCGAACGCGGCGTGCATGGCGCCAGGGCGGGCGTAAAGCCTGGCGTAGTGCTGGCGGGTGCCCTCATCGACTTTGGCCGGGGTGCCGGCGAACTCGTTCCAGAAGCGGTCGAGGTAGATGCGCTCGCGTCCAGCCACCAGACGCTCCATGTCCGCACCGCCAAAGTCGAAGTGCCAGAGCATCGGCGAACGAACGATATCGTTCCACGGTGTGATACCGGGCACGGGCGCGTCCATCACCACCAGGCGCTCGGTCAGTTCGGGATAGCGCGCGGCATAGGCGAACGCGACCATGGTGCCGATGTCATGCCCGATGACCACCGAGTGCTCGATCTTCAGCGCGCTCAACACCTGACGAATGTCGCCGGCCTGGGTCTTCTTGTCGTAGCCGTCCGCCGGAATCGAAGACAAACCCATGCCGCGCAGATCCGGCACCACCACGGTGTGATCGCGGGCCAGATCCGCCGCCAGCGGCGCCCACATGTCGCCGGTATCACCGAAGCCATGCAACAGCACCACGGCCGGACCCTTGCCACCGACCCGCACATGCATTGTCGCGCCTTCGACCTTGATGTCCTGAGTGTGGAAGGTCGGCGGGAAGGGGACGACGTCGGCATAAGCCTGGAAACTCAGGGCAGTAAGGGCGAGGGCGGCCAGTAGCGGACGAGTCATGACGAAGTCTCCGGGCGTAGGGGGAATGGAGAGAGCGTAGACGTATCGATCAGGGCTGGCGGAGTTTCATTCAGAAGCGAACGCTGCCTCGATAAACGCCCCCAGCGCCTGCTCTTCAAGAATCTCGATCGAGAAATGTCCGAAGCGTTTCGGCAGCCAGATGATGCGCGTTCCGGACGGCGATTGCAGGTTCTCGCGAGTCAGCGGCTGGCCGTTTTCGTCCTCCGGCTGAACCCCGCTGGCGAGCAGTTCGTCGTAGGCCAATTCGATATCAGGGGTCGTGTAGCAATGGCGGTAAATCATGCCTTCGCCAACCGTATCCAACAGATCCTTGAGATTGCCCGCCAGCGGCTGGACCAGCATGAAGCGTTCCTGACCGATCAACGCGACGGCATAGCGTACGTGCAGGCCCCCGCGATTCCATATCTGCGTTGTGGAGATCCGCGCCTGCAGTATCTGCGCGTAATAGGCACAAGCTTGTTCAAGGTCTTTGACCAGTACGTCGATGTGGCTGAACTTCAAATCCATGAAATAGCTCCTGTCGGGCGGTGTCGATGGGCCGGGCTGTCATCGACGAACGGTCAGCCGGAATAAACTAAGCTGATGTGTAACGTCAAGATGACACAGGAGCAACCCACCATGAAGGCGCGCCGCATGATCAAGTCACGCAGGTTGATTGCAACGGTTTCTTCGCTGGCGCTGGTTTTCAGCTCGGCGATGGCATTGGCCGATCCCGGCAACGGAAAGGGGCAGGGCAATGGCAAGGGTAATCCGCAGAACATGCAGGGCCACGGTAACCAGAAAGGTAATGGCAACAAGGGCAACAACGCTGGGGGTGACTGGAGTCATGGCCCAAGCATCGATCGCGGCAATGTGCTCGGAATTGTTGGCGGCTACCGCGACTACTGGAGCCCGGGCCCCGCGCTGCCGCCGGGCATCCAAAAGAACCTTGCACGCGGCAAACCGCTGCCGCCCGGGATCGCGAAAAAGCTCGATGGACGCCTGGTAGGGCACCTGCCGCATTACGATGGCTACGAATGGCAGCAGGTGGGCACGGATCTGATCCTGGTCGCGCTGGCAACCGGGCTGATTTATGAGGTGCTCAACGGCGCATTTGATTAAGCCGTAGCGCTGAGCCACGGTCGCCGTCAGCTGTTATTGATGTGCGATTGAATTGCTGCAAAATACGCAGCAATGATCTGCATGTTGAGGGTCTTGTTCGTCGACTCATCGGTTATCAGACTGGAACCACTGACGTTGAAGCAACTTCCAGAAAGGAGAGATAACCATGGTTTCCGTGATCCGGCTTGAGCAGTTTGGCAATCAAGACGTACTGCAAATGCAGATAACCGATTGGCAGGCACCAGGGCCCGGTGAAGTCTGGCTTGAGCAGGAAGCGGTAGGTGTCAACTTTCTCGACGTGACCCAACGCAAGGGCGCGGTCGCGGTTCCTCTGCCTTCCGGCCTTGGACTGGAGGGCGCGGGACGTGTGGCTGCGATTGGTGCAGGTGTGAGCAACATCAGCGTCGGGGATCGTGTCGCCTACGCCACCGGGCCATTGGGGGCTTACGCCTCGGCGCGGCTCTTCCCCGCTGAGCGCCTGGTCAGAATTCCTGACTCCTTGTCATGCGATGAGGCAGCCGCAGTCATGTTCAAGGGCATCACCGCGCAGTACCTGTTGAAATCCACTTATCCCGTAGGGCCGGGTACCACCCTTCTGCTTTACGGGGTGGCGGGGGGGTTGGGGGCGATCATGGCGTCATGGGCCAAGCATCTGGGAGCGACGGTGATCGGTGTCGTGTCGAAGCAGGCCAGTGTCGAAAAAGCTCGGGCGTCGGGTTGTGATGAGGTGCTGGTGTTCGACGCCGAGACCCTGGCAGCGGACGTCGCGCGACTCACCGATGGACAGAAGGTCGATGTGGTGTATGACCCGATCGGGCGGTTGTCTTTTCAGGCGTCACTGGACAGCCTGCGTCCACGTGGTTTGATGGTGTCGTTCGGCGCCTCATCCGGTGCGCCGGCAGCGGTGGAACTGGCGACACTCAACAGCAAGGGCTCGCTGTTTTTGACGCGTCCCTCACTGGCCGCGCACACGGCAACGGTCGCTGAGTATCAGGCGCGCGCGCAAGATGTTCTGGCCGCTGTCGCAGCCGGTATTATCCAACCGCATATCTGGGCAAGCTATCCATTGGCCGATGCCGCGTTGGCCCATGCCGACCTGGAATCGGGCCGATCTTCAGGGGCGATCATTCTAAAACCATGAATCTCGATGTTTTGAGCAATCAGCACGGCGACGAAATCGCTGCCTTCCTCGCCGTCGCCTCGCAGGGTTCCTTTGTCGCGGCGGGGCGGCTGCTGCAACGCCATCCGACGATCATCTCCAAGCGCCTTGCCGCCATGGAGCAACGCCTGGGTGTTCGCCTTGTCGAGCGCTCGACCCGCCGGGTGCGCATCACCGAGGCCGGCGCCCAACTCGAACAGCGCCTGCGCTCCGCCGTTGAGCTGATGAACGACGCGCAGCAGCAAGCGGCGCAGGGTGCCGGCGAAATTCGCGGCACGTTGCGCCTCGCATTGCCGGCTGCCATGGGCCGCCTCTGGCTGGGGCCGATGTTGCCGGAGTTTCTCAAGGCGCATCCGCAGGTCTCGATTATTGCCGACTACAGCGAGGGGCTGGTCGACATCATCGAGCAGGGTTTTGACGCCGCCATTCGTATTGGCGAGCTGGAGGATAATCGGTTGATCGCGACGAAGCTTTGCGACCACCGGCGGATTCTATGCGCCTCGCCAGCCTATCTCCAGGCGCATGACGTGCCCGCAACACCTGAGGATTTACTTCAGCACAACTGCCTGCGCTTCAGTGGGTTGGCCTCTTTTCCGCTGTGGCGCCTTCATCGTGGTCATGAACTGCAAACCGTCAGCGTCAAAGGCAACCTGACCGCCAGTGACAGCGAGTCGCTGCTTGCCGCTGCCCGAGCGGATGCCGGCATTCTGGGCGCGGGAGACTGGTTGATGAGCCGCGATATCGCCGCCGGAAAGCTGATTCATGTCCTGCCTGACTGGCAACTCGACAGCGCTGGAGGCGTTTATCTGGTCAGACCATCGGCGCGGTTTCCAACGGCGGTGGTCGTCGCGTTCAAGCAATGGCTCGAAGAGAAGTTCGCGCCCGCGCCGCCGTGGGCTTTTTGAAAACTTGCAGTGGTGTGTGCTGATGGCGCGAGTGGCAGCAGACTCCAGTCTGCACCGCTGCGCGCCAACAGGGCGATCAGACGATTCTCAACGCGCTCAGCACGATCAGTGATTGCTCGGCAAATGCCTGGGCCTGTTCGGTCAGCGCGGCGATGTTGGCTTCGGCGGTGGTCAACGCTTTGCCGTCCTTGACCAACACTTCGTTTTGTTCGGCGATGACGCTCCACGCCAGTTGCGCCCACTCCGCCGGGTGCTGCTTGCCCTGACGGATCGCAATCAGGAACAGTTGCTGGAAACGACTGACGGTAACGCCGCCACCGGTAACCGGGCTGCTCAGCACCTGAATGTCGGCGTTGAGCAGCGCGCGCTTGCACAATTGCAGGTTGAACGCGGCGCAGCGTTCGTACACCAGCGCCTCGGCGGCTTCGCTCTGGCACGGGGCTACCGCGCCCATACTGACCAGGATGGCGATGGCCTGTTCGAGATCGTCATAGGCCATTGGTGACACCGCATCGAGCAACTGCTGCATCGTTTTGGCTTCATACGTCTGGCCGGCGAGTGCATCGAGGACCGGGCCATAAATTTCCGCTTGCAGTGATGCTTCGCCAGCCGGGCCGGTGACGCTGGACGCTACGTTTTCTGTCGGTTGCATCAGGACAAAACGCGTACTGAGCATGCGCGACCGGCGCTCGGTCGCGCTGAGTCGGTTGGCACCGCGCACGTACAGGTCGCGACGGAAAGCCTGGTTGACGAAGTAGTCACGCGCCTGCTCGCGCATCACCGGGTGTTCGATCCCGTCGAGAAAGGCCAGGCCTTCGGCGCTCAGGTTGAGTACGTCGACCGAATCCAGCGGCACCGCCGTCGTAACGTAATCGAGCTTGGCCGGGGCCAGCGCATCGACCATGTCGGCGAAATACATGCAGTTCCAGTCGCGATTGAAATATTCGTGGGCGACGTATTGGCGATCCTGACCTTTGATGGTCTGCAGGCGCGCGCCCAGGCTTGGCGCAGCAATGGCGTACTTGGGGTTGGCCGCCAGCAGCGCTTCGGAAAACTGCAACGCGGCATCGATGCGCTGATCCGCCCGCGTCGAGTGATTGGCAAAACGGTCGTGCAGGCTGAACAACTGGCGCAACGGCGCTGCAGGCGACCAGCCCGGGAAGGCGTTGTAGCTGACGTACAGATGACCACCCGGTTTGAGGTGGCGGCGGGCGAATTCGACAATCAGCTTCTGGTTGTCACGGCTGACCCAGGTCCAGATGCCATGCAGGCTGATGCTGTCGAACTGCGGCAGATCATGACGCGCCAACAGTTGCTCGAAGCTGTCGTCATACAGCCGCGCACCGTTGTTGCCGAGCGCTGCGAGTTCAATGGCATGGGCCGCCTGACCGGGGTGGAAGTCGGTACCGACGAAGCCTGCCGGGTTGGCGGTGGCGTGGATATTGATCGACACACCCTGACCAAAACCGAGTTCGCAGTGATAGCCGTCGGGATTGTCCAGACCGGCAAAGCCGCGCAACAACAGGCAGTAACGCTGGAAAACCGGATTGATTTCCCGGCTATAGCTGTAGGTGTAGCCTTCGTCGGTGAAATAACCTTCGTTCCAGGCATTGCTCATGGGTGCAGCCTCTTGAATCGTCATTGAAAGTAGCTTTATACGGGACGGACTTGCATCGTTGAAACCTCTCGCCGTCCACACAGGATGTTGTCGGCAGGATAGGACCGTTCGATAGGGGGCATGCGGATATTTCGCCGGGGTTATTGATGATCGGACCTGGGCGCTCCTGACAAACGCACGCCCATCTCAAAGGCGCGGGTCTCGAAGCCGAACTCGGCATACATGCGCACCGCGCGCTCGTTGAATGGCCAGACCGTCAGGCGCAAGTCCTGTGCATTCTGCTCGATGGCCCAGTCCTTGATCCGTTGAATCAGCGCGCGGCCAATGCCTTTGCCCCAGAACGGCTCGGCGACACACACCGAACCGATGCGAACAACATTCTGCGGTTGCATCAACGGCCCGGAACTGGCGGACAGGTTGGCCGTAATGAACGCGACGGGACGGTCACCGGCGCTGGCAATGAAGACGATCTGACCGGGCTTCTCGAAAACACCAGACCAGTGCGGCAAGTCGCGGACAAAATCTTCGGTCGCGGCGGCGTAGATATCTGGGCGGGCGGCGTGGTGAACCGAATTGAGCAATTGGCCCAGTTCGCACATCGCCAGAGCATCGGCGACAGTGGCTGTGCGGTAGCTGATGACTTCTTCCATGAGAAAAATTGTTCCTTGGGTGAGTTCATTAGCTTCGCATCCTGCGGTAAACGGCGAAATAAAACATCCCGGATCCTGCGGGCACTTCAACGAAGCAGGGTGCACCTGGGTCGCTTTTTCAGGCAAATCTGTGCATTGAATGTTTTTACGTCAGGCGAATAATCGAGCGCTCGAAACCTTTTGGAATGAGCACTGTATGGAAGTTTTCCGCGTTGATTCTGACGACATCTATCGTTTACGGACAGCTGCCTCAAGGAGTCGCCCATGAGCCTGCATACCCGCACCAAACGCCTGACCGTGCCGCAACTGGTCGCGATGAAAGGCCAACAGAAAATCGTCTCGCTGACGGCGTACTCCAGCAGTATCGCCAAACTGATCGACCCGATCGTCGACTTCATTCTGGTCGGCGATTCCACGGCCATGGTCGGTTATGGCCGCCCCTCGACGCTGAGCATGCAGCTCGAAGAAATCATCGGCCACACGCGGGCAGTGGTCGATAGCACGCGCCAAGCCTGTGTGGTGGCCGACATGCCCTTTGGCAGTTATCAGGAATCCAATGAACAGGCCTTTCGCAATTGCGCTCAGGTGCTGGCGCGGACAGGTTGTGATGCGGTGAAGCTGGAGGCCAACAAGACCTTGGCGCCGACGGTCGAGTTTCTCGTGGCGCGCGGGATTCCGGTCATGGCCCATGTCGGGTTGATGCCGCAGTTCGTCAATGTCATGGGTGGTTTCAAGGTTCAGGGCCTGACGGCTGAAACGGGTGCAGTGATTGCCGAAGATGCCCGGGCCAATCTAGAGGCAGGCGCTTTCGCTTTGTTGCTCGAAGGTGTGGCCGAGGGCGTGGCGCGGCAGATTACCCTGGAGTCGAAAATGCCCACCATCGGCATTGGCGCCTCACCGGCCTGCGACGGGCAGGTGCTGGTCACCGAAGATGTGCTCGGCCTGGGCGGTGAGCATCTGCCGCGTTTCGTCAAACGCTACGCCGATGTCGGCGCAGTGATCAGTGAGGCCTGCGCGCAGTTTGCTGAGGATGTGCGCCATGGGCGGTTTCCGGAAGCGCGGCATTGTTATGGACTCTGATTACGCCGGATGTTCTGCGCCGATAGCTTGCGCCAGTTGTTTCACCGCGTGGCCGATGTCCTTTTCCCAGTCGAGGGTGTAGCTCAGGCGCAGGTGCTGCTTCCAGGCGCCTTGCTGGCTGAAGATTTCGCCGGGGGCGATGACGATCCGCTCGGCCAGCAGGCGCTCGAACACCCGTTGCATGTCGATCGGCCGCACAGCCTTGAGCCAGAAGCTCGCACCGCCTTGCGGGACGACTACTTGCCACTGGCCGTTACCGTGCTTTTCCAGCAAGGTCTGCAGCTGTTGCATGCGCTTGACCAACAGTGCGCGCAGCATAGTCAGGTGCTGGTCAATGCGCCTGGAGTTGTAGAGTCTGGCAATCGCTTTCTGCCGCATCGGCGAGAGACGAAATCCGCGCTGCATAAACAGTCGATGAAATTGCGCGGTCTGCTGGCGACACAGCACGTAGCCGTACGGCGCTTCGCCGCCAATGATCTTGTCGAACGTCGAGAACACCAGCAGCTTGTCCGGGTTGGCAAAATCGCGATAGCGCGCGGGTGAATCGGAGAAACACAACTCGCCCCAGGCATCGTTTTCGAACAGCCAGACATCGCGCTCGGCCAGCCAGTGACAGATCTGCTGTTTATCCTGTGCTGGCATCAACTGGCCTTGGGGAATATTCACCGTGGAGGACAGCACCGCCAGGCGCACCGGTTCGCGCGTGAGCAGTTCGTTGAACGCAGGCAAGTTGAAGCGGCCGTCTTCGCCGAGGGGCATCTCGATGACGCGGATGTTGGCAGCCTGCAATTGGCGCAGAATCGCCCATGAGCAAGGCGATTCCACCAGCGCTACGCTGCCGCCGAGGTTCAAGGCGCTGAGCGATAACTCCAACACGCTGCGCAGGTCCGCGCCGATATACACCTGCTCGGCCTGCCAGTGGTCGTGAGTGGAGCGCGTATAGCGTTCAGCCAGGGCCGCGCGCAATTCGGGTTCACCTAGGGGCTGATAAAGCGGTGCGTGCGAGTGCGGGTATTGGCGGGTCAGTTCGCGCTCGATCGTCAACAGCGGACCTTGAAGCGACAACAGCATCGCCGGGGCATCGCTGCTCAGGGCCAGCATGGCCGGCTGACGGGCACTGGCGAAGACGTTGTCCAGCAGGCTGTCTGCGCTGCCTGTCACACGCGCCGCCGGTGTTGCCCGGGTGAAATAACCGAACCTGGCTTTGGCCTGGATTCTGCCTTCGTCCTCAAGCAGTGCATAGGCGTATTTGGTCGTCGACACCGAAACGCCAAGGCGCAGGGCCAGTTGTCGCAAGGACGGCAGTTTCTGTTCAGTCGTGCCACTTGAGGCCTCTATCAATCCGACGAGGTAGTGGTAGACATCCTGATAGGCAAATGACACGTCCTTGCGTAACGTCAATGCTGCGCTCCTTGAATGTCAGTGTGTCAGCGTCGGGTGCATTGAGGTTTTCGCACATCGGCCAGTTCAGCCAGAAACGCTGAAATCTGCTGGGGGCCGCGCACGTGAATGACCGGGATCTGCGGTCCGACGGTAGCACGTATTGCTTCAATGCTCGGGCGATTGATACGGTCAAAATTCCACACGTATTTCAGGAAATGCAGAAAGGCTCGGTTCAGACGCTCGGTGCAGCCCAACGGCAAATCAGCGCGTGGGCGATTCAGTGCGCTGCGCAGAATGACCCGCTTGATGCAGGTCAACCGTGGCGTATCCAGCCAGATAACCAGCTCGGCACGGGGCAGGCGCAGATCGAGGGTTTGCCGCGAATAATTGCCTTCGCAGATCCAGGCGTCGCCCGCCACGGCTTGGCGAACCCGTTCGCGGAACACTTCATTGTCCGGCTCTACCCAGTCCGGTTCCCAGAACAGCGGGTCGAGGTGAATCACTGGCAGACCCAGGCGCCTGCCCATCTCGCGAGCAAGGGTGGATTTGCCGCTGCCCGAGTTGCCCAGAATGACGATGCGTTGCATGTGCAAATCCCTTGCTGCAAAAAGTCGCCAAGTCTAAATCAAGCGCCTTCGCAATTCTGAAAAAAACGCTCTGGGCGGTGGGGGCCGAGTGGCAACCGGAAAAAAGCCCGGCGAAAGCCGGGCTCGTCAGCTTTCAACGGGTTAAGCAGCCATGTTTCCGGCGGCCATTTCCTTTTTGCAACTGGCCTTCATGGCCTCCATCTGCGCACCCAGTTCTTCAAGTTTTTCCTTGCCCAAGAGCTTTTTCGCCTGAGGAAACATTTCCGTTTCTTCCTCTTCGATATGGTGTTCAAGCAGTTCCTTGACCACTTTCACCCGACCGGAAAACTCCGGTGTGCCGGGGTCGGTCAGCTTCAGATCGGGCAGCACCAGTGAGTCGACGGTGCGGTGTTCTTCCTTGGCCTCGAAATACATGACGTCCTGTTCCTTGCTGCCGGCGGCCTTGAAGGCGGGGTAGAGGATTTCCTCTTCGAGTCGGGTATGGATGGAAATTTCCATTTCCAGCTTGCCCAGCAGCTCGACACGTTTTTTCAGCGCGCGCTCGGTCGAGTCGCTCAGTTGGCTCAGGATATCTTTGACTTTGGCATGATCGGCTTTGAGAAGGTCGATGGCGTTCATGGGATTGCCTCTGCTGTCACGGAGTGGACACAGGCCGTTTTCTCACGGATCTGTGAATGCCCTGACTCAACCGCATTTGCCGTGCCAGTTCGTGGCAAATGTTCAAGCGCTATGGATCAAGGGCTTGCGCGGTCAGAGGCAAAAAGCCTTCGTGCAGCCTGCATGAAGCGGGGAGCGCAGGCATTGCAGATCACCGCTTCGCAGCAATTCATGGCCCGCTGATCCGAATGTGCGAAAGCCTTCTGAACTCGTTTTGGCGTTGCCCTGCCGTATGGAAACAGCAGCCATTTCACTCAAATGATCGAGGAACTCACCATGCGAGCAATGACCTATCACGGCGCCCATGACGTCAGAGTCGAAAACGTGCCGGACCCGAAACTGGAAGCCGCCGACGACATCATTCTGCGGGTGACGGCCACGGCGATTTGCGGCTCGGATCTGCACCTGTATCGGGGCAAGATCCCGACGGTCGAGCATGGCGATATCTTCGGCCATGAGTTCATGGGCATCGTCGAGGAAACCGGTTCGGCGGTGACCGCAGTGCAGCGCGGTGACCGGGTGGTGATTCCGTTCGTGATTGCCTGCGGCGACTGTTTTTTCTGTCAGCAGGAACTGTATGCCGCGTGCGAAACCACCAATACCGGCCCCGGCTCGGCAATGAACAAGAAAATCATCCCGCCACCCGCCGCGCTGTTTGGCTATAGCCGTCTGTACGGTGGAATCCCTGGAGGCCAAGCGGAACTGGTGCGGGTGCCGAAGGCCAATATGGGGCCGTTCAAAGTGCCGGGGACACTCTCGGACGAGAAGGTGTTGTTCCTTTCGGACATTCTGCCAACCGCCTGGCAAGCCGTGACCAATACTGGCATCGGTCAGGGTTCAAGCATTGCGATTTATGGTGCCGGACCGGTTGGCCTGCTCAGCGCGGCATGCGCGAAGATGCTCGGCGCCGAGCGCATTTTCATGGTCGATCACCACCCATATCGGCTTGACTACGCGCAACGCACCTACGGCGTGATACCGATCAACTTCGATGACGACGATGACCCGGCAGATACCATCATTCGCCAGACTCCGGGCAGTCGTGGCGTCGATGCAGTAATTGATGCCGTAGGGTTTGAAGCCAAGGGCAGCACCACCGAAACGATCCTCGCCACCCTCAAGCTAGAAGGCAGCAGCGGCAAAGCGTTGCGCCAGTGCATTGCTGCCGTGCGTCGAGGTGGGGTAGTGAGCGTGCCGGGCGTGTATTCGGGCTTCATCCACGGCTTTCTGTTTGGCGATGCCTTCGACAAAGGACTAACGTTCAAAATGGGCCAGACCCATGTGCAGCGCTACTTGCCCGAGTTGCTCGGCTACATCGAAACCGGCGCATTGCAACCCGAAGCGATCATCACTCATCGACTGTCCCTTGAGCAGGCCGCCGAGGGTTACAAGATCTTTGACAAGAAAGAGGAAAACTGCCGCAAGGTCATTCTGACCCCCGGCAGCAGTGAAGTGCCGCTGGCGCAGATGGAGGAGATGCCGCCGCTGGTGCCCGCCAGTTAAATCGAGCTTGAACAGCGGGGCGCTGCCGGTGGCAAGCCCCGCACGACAGCGAATGAATCAGGTTACGACGACGCGTTATGACTGACATGCTTGGGCCCCGCCAACGCCCAGGCAATCAAGCCGAACAGCGGCACAAACACGATCAGCACAATCCATACACCTTTGTTGCTCGATTTCCCCTCACTCTTGCGCACCCGATTGATGGCCCAGAGTTCGATTAGCAGAAGAACTGCCGCCAGTACGATCCACACGGTTTCGATTTGCATTGGCTACCTCCTGATGGTCTGTTCGTTAGGTGGCGTGCGGTGCGACGGGTTCATTTATTTTTCTTCAGTGCATTGAGCTGCCGCGCCAGTTGCAAGGCTACGCGGCCGCTGTTGAAAGTCGGCAGCAGGTGGGTGAAAGGGATCTCGATGATGCGGTTCTCGCGCACCGCGCGCAGTTGCGACAACACCGGGTCGTGGGTCAGCAGATAGCGTTTGCGCCTGGCGGGCGACCATTCGGCGTCGGCCAGCAGGATTACGTCCGGGTCGCTGGCCAGCAGGGTTTCGCTGTTGACGGTGACTCGATAGAGGTTGATGTCGGCGAGCACATTGCGTGCCCCTACGGCGGCCAGTAGCGGGGTGACAAACCCGCGTTGACCTTCGCTGTCGAGGCCTTTGACTTCGCTGTCGAGATAGAACACGGACAACGGTTTACCGGCACCGGCCAAGGCTCGGGCGCTGGCAAGGTCCTTTTCCATGGAGTCGATCAACGCTTGGGCTTTTTGCGGCTGGTGCAGCAGCTTGCCCAGCGTCAGCAGGTCATGGCGTACATGCGCGAAATAGTCCAGCGAGTGCCCGTTGCAGGCAGATTCCAGCAGATACGAACCCACGCCATTGCGCGCCAGTCCCGAGCGTGAGGTCACCCCGTCGCCGAACGCCGTGGCAAAACCGCCGATCACCAGATCCGGCTTCGCAGCGTAAAGCACTTCGCTGGCCGGGTACTGCCGCGCGATTACCGGCACGCCGAAATAATCGGCTTGCCGCTGACCGGCATCGTTGTCATCCAGATAGGCGACCCCGACCAACGATGACCCCGCGCCCAACGCCAACACAATGTCGGCCGCATGCTGGTTGAGCGCAACAATTCGCGAGGGTGGTGTTGTCGCAAAGTGCCAGTCCTCGCCGCAATTGCTGAAACTGTCGGCGAGCACTGGCGTTGAGCAGAGCAGGGCGCCAAGCGCCAACATAATCGATCTCATCCCCGCGCCTTGATCAGCAAATCCGCGACAATTTCCCCGCCCACCAGATGCCCCTCGACCAATCGCTGCACATCTTCATGGCTGTGCACGCCATACCAGCAGCGTTCCGGGTACACCGTCACAATCGGCCCCAGATTGCACGGAAACTGGCAGTGCGTGCGGGTCAGCAAGACGCCGCCTGGCGTCTCGATGCGATCGTGCGCCAGCAAATGCCGACGCAGGGTTTTCCATAACTGCAAGGCGCCGCGCTGGGTGCAGCGCGGGCCGGTGCAGAGGAACACATGGCGCGCATGCTCGGGCACGTGCGACCAGTCCGGGTGCGTGTCGACGCCGTCGACGGTTGTGATTTCACTCATCAGAAGCGGTACGTGTAGCGCACTTCGGTGGTGAACGGCCGGCCGAGGTTATCGACGTTGCTCGAACGGCTGGTGACGTAATCACGGCCGAACAGGTTCTCTACCAGCACGCTTACGCGGTGTTGGTGGACGTTGTCGAGGTAGCGATAAGCGTCGGCGTCGACCACTGAATAGTTGCCGTATTCGACTTGCTTCGAGCTTTTGATGTCGCGAATGTAGCGCATCGCAGCGCCGGCACCCCACAGGCGGTTTTCCGATTCATAACCCACCCGCGAGCGGGCGAAAAAGCTTGGAATGTCGTTGATCGTCACACCGGTGCGCGACTCGGTGAGGTTGCGCGTCATGTCCGCTTGCAGGCTCCACTGATCGTTGAGCGCCAGTTTGGCGTCGGCCTCGAAACCGCGCATCTGGATCGTGCCTTCACCGTTGACCCACTGAATGCCGTCGAGGGTGATCAAGTCGTCGATCTTGCGTTTGAACAGGGTCACGCTGGCGCTGAATTCGCGATCGAGCAAGAAGCCTTTGTAGTCGACACCGAGTTCAACGTTGCGGCTTTTTTCCGGTTTGAGATTACGGTTGCCGATCTCGTCGCCCGGTTCGTTGACGAACAGTTGCTCGGCGTTCGGCAGTTTGTAAGCGCTGCCGTACTGACCGCGCACCGACCAGTTGTCATTCAGGTCATACAGCGAAGTGAGCATGCCGACCGTGGCACTGTCGCCGCCGCTCATGGCTTCATGACGCACGCCGATGCTCGGGTGCCAGTCGGGCAGGGCGTCGATCTGCGGGCGCAATTGCGTGTAGAACGCATGGGCTTCAGCCTTGTCGTTGTCGATGATCAGCACATCGTCCTGGCCCTTGAACCACTGGTTGTCGGTGCCGAACACCAGCACATGGCCGCCGGGCAGTTCAGCCTTGCCTTCGGCCTGCACACCCCAATCGGTGAAGCCCCAATAGTCGTTGTGGTTAATGACTTTGGTGCCACCGCCGACGACGTTGTTGACCCGCGTGTAGCGCGTGTCCCAGTCGTTGATATGCCCTTTGACAAAGTAGCTCAGGCGCTCATTGATGGTCTGCTCGAAGGTCGCCGTGGCGATCTGTTGCACGCGGTCGTTGGTGGTGTTGTGGTTGTCGACCGGGCGGGCGAAGTCGAGGTTGGCGTCGGCGTATTGGTAGAACAGTTCCAGCCGCGCATCCTCGCCGAACGACTGAATGGCCTTGCCGCCAAACGTGGTGACTTCGTAGGCGCGGCGCTTCTCGCTGATGTTTTTCATGTCGCGGTTGCGATAGGGCTGGTAACCGTCGGAAACGTTGTGGCTGACATACGCCAGCAGACCGAGATCGCCGAAACCGTTCGTGAAGATGTTCTCGACGCGCGCGTCTTCGGTGGTGCCGCCGAAACTGTCGGCGCCCAGATTCACTTCGCCAGAGGTTTTGCGCGATTGCGGGCTGCGGGTGACGATGTTGATCACGCCGGAAACGGCCTGAGTGCCGAACAACAGACTCTGGCCACCCTTGAGCACTTCGATGCGCTCGATAGCGTTGGCCGGCAGGGTGTCCAGATAGAGGCCGCCGTACAGGCGATTGTTCAATCGAACGCCGTCGAGCAGGATCAGCGTGTCGTCGTTGCGCCCGCCGAGCAGCGAATAGGTGCCGTAGTCGAACGGGCCGTTTTTCGGCGCTACGTACAAGCCGGGAATGAACATCTGCATGACGCGGCTGACATCGGCGCTGGGGCCGGCGCGTTCGATCTGCTCGCGGCTGACGATCTCGACCTTGCTGCCGAACTTCGCCATCTCGGCGACAGTGGTGGACTCCACCGACGGTGCAGAAACGATTTGCTGATTGAGTTCCAGCGGCGCGTCGTCGGCCAGCAGCAGTGGGCTGAACAGGCAGCCGCACAAAAGGGTTGGAGCAGAAGTGTTGAAAGGTCGAATCATTGTCTTCTCGAAAAGGATCTTCGCAGAAGAGCATGCAAGAGAAGGCATCGCGCACAGCCAATACCGGCCCATGCCCGCCCACCGCAGGATTTTGCCAAACGAAATTCCAGGCCGGTCTCCGGGCTCGCGCGTATCGAGGCTTTCACCTTCCCATGGCCGTCTGGCCACAGTGGTGTATCGAAAGCATCACGCGCATACCGTTGCGGGGGCAGCACCGGACTGGTTCGAAAAGAACGTACCGGTTTCCCGTTTCACCCCATGCACGGCGGCATGGGACACCTGAAACTGGCCGGCATCTGAACATTCGACAGACCGTTCGTCAACTTGCCGATGAGTGCTCCTCAATCTGGATCTGCCAGTACCACCTATGGACGCCTGAGCGATCGCTTTGATCTGAATGGCTTGCCGACGTTCGGCCCTATATCCTGCACGCCTGTGTGATGGAATGACTTAGGGAAGAATTGCATGCCGTTCAGGGTGATGGTGGTCGGTGGTTACGGAAATTTCGGCAGCATCGTGTGCCGGCATCTGGCGTTGATGCCGCAGATCGGCCTGGTACTCTCCGGCCGTGATCCGCAAAAATTGCAGCGCAAAGTCGATGAACTGAATGGTCAATCGGGCAATGTCTGCGAAGGCTGGTGCGGCGATGCCATGGGCGCCGATTTCAAAGACGCATTGCGGGCGCTGAACATTCAGTTGGTCGTCCACACCGGCGGGCCGTTTCAGGGGCAATCCTATGCCGTCGCCGAGAGCTGCATCGACGCGGGCGTGAACTACTGCGATCTGGCCGACTGCCGAACTTTCGTCAATGGCATCGACGTGCTCGATGCGCGGGCGAAACTGGCCGGCGTGGCGATTCTCAGCGGTTGCAGTTCGGTCCCAACGCTGTCGTCGGCAATCATCGATGAACAGCGCCAGCGCTTTTCCCGCATCGACTCGATCGAACACGGCATTTCCTCATCGGCGAAAATGCCGGGGCTGTCGACCATCGAAGGCGTACTCGCCTATGCCGGCAAGCCGATCAAACAGCTGAAGAACGGCAAGGTGCATGAAGTGTCCGGCTGGCTGGACCTGACCTTGCGCAAAATGCCGCAGATGGGCACCCGGCTGCTGGCCAACGTCGATGTCCCGGACATGGACATCTTCGCCAGCCGTTATGGCGCGCAGACCCTGAAGTTCAAGGCCGGCGCCGGGCTGAAACTCGGCGGCATCGCCAACGGCTTGCTGGCGCAGGCTCTCAAGGTGGGGCTGGTGCGCGACCATGCGCTGTGGGCCGGCAGACTGCATCGACTGGGCCTGCGCTTCGAGCGTTTCGGCGATGGCAAAAGCGCGATGTACATCGACGTTCGGGGCCTTGGGTTTGACGGCAAACCGCTGTCGATGACCGCGCAACTCACCGCCCTGAACGACAAAGGCCCGGAAATCCCCAGCTGCGCCGCCGTCGCCCTGGCAACAAAAATGGCTTCGGGCTACGTACCGGCCGCCGGCGCCCGACCGTGCGTGGGCGAAATCAGCGTCGCCGAGTACATGGCCGCGATCAACGACCCGGCCAACCTGAGTCTGGTCGTGAACTTCTCGGACGGGCAGCGCTGACATGCTCTACCTGTGCCTGAAATACCTGCACATCATCGCCGCGATTTTTTTGTTCGGTTTCGGCATGGGCTCCTACCTCTACCTGATCGCCGCCAGCCGCACGCGCAACCCGCAAGTGATCGCCCACGTCGCGCGCATGGTCGTCGGCTTCGACACGTGGATCACCACGCCGGCCGGTTTCGTGCAGATCATCACCGGTTATCTGCTGATGCGGCTTTCTGGGCTGAGCATGAGTACCGAGTGGGTGCTGATGTCGCTGATCATCTTCTTCTGCGTCGGCTCGCTGTGGTTGCCGGTGCTGCTGTTGCAGAAACGCCTGTGCGTGATGGCGGCGAGTGCGAACGAAGTGGGCGCGGCGCTGGATGAGCAGTATCAAGCCGTGTACCGGAAATGGTTCTGGATGGGCGTGATGGGTTTTGCCGGAATGTTTGTCATCGTGCTGATGATGGTCACGAAGATGACGCCGGTGCAGTTGTTCAGCTTTCTGGTGTAGGTGCTGCGGCTTTCAGGAAGCGCTGTTCATGGTCCGGAGTGGGTAGCAGGCAGGTGTCGTATTTACCGAACAGGCGATAGCGGTTTAGCGCGATACGGTCGTAGGCCCAGTCGCGCAGGCTGCGGGGGAAAACGCGCAGCAACTGCAACGGTTGCCAGCGGGCGGGTAATTGGCGGATGACTTCGAAGAAGGCGTCGGAACGTTCCCAGTAGTGGCGGTCGCGGATGACGGCCATGGTGTCGAATTGGTCGATGGGGAGGCCGGCCCATGCCAGAAGCTCCTGACCCTCGGGGGATTGCACGGCGGCCAGACGTACGCGGTGTTGGTGGTCGTGGCGGATCAGGAAGCGTGCCCAGCCGTTGCAGAGTTTGCAGACGCCGTCGAACAGGACCACGGATTCGCCGGGATTGAGGAGCGGGGCGGCGGTAGGGCGGGTTTTTGAGGTGGGCATGGGGTTGGGTTCGGGAGAGTCTGGAATGTTGCGATCATAGCCTTAGAAGTTGCTGTCTGCGAATGGCCGTACCTGGCAAGAACCGGCGGGGGGGGGGGAACTCATCGCTCCGTGACAAACATCAAGTCGGGCCAAGTCTCACGCCACGCTTTGGCTCGAATGCGGTCCAGAAACATGGCATGTTTTTCGATTCTGAATCGCTCTGTTGGCCGCACCACCAGCGAGAACAGATCTTCCAGCCCGAACGGCGCCAAAACCTCTATCTCATCGTGATGATCAAGTCTGGCAGCGACGGCGGTTGCGGTTTCGGGCCAATAGGTCATTGCATCGGCAGCGGAGCGATAGGGAGCATCGGCGTTGCGCAAGTGCATTCGAGCCTGATTTTTTACAGACCAGTTCAATTCGCTACAGAGGCTCGATAGTGTGCCTTCCAGTGTCGAATCGGTTGCGCACTGGCACGTGCCGGGTCGAACCAGATGATATCGATATCTGCGCGCAGCGCTGAAGACTGGCGCTGATGCAGATGATCCCACACCAGGCTGCGCACGAAGCCGGCGCCAATCCAGCAGTCCGGCAAGTTCAGATCGCGAGCTATGCGCAGGATTTTCATCCTTACAGGATTCTGAGTGAGCAGGGTTTTTAGCTGTGCTTCGTGCTGCATTGGGGTTTTCTCATTGCGCTTGGTCATTTGATCTTGTCAAAGGTAGCCACAATCGTGCCATTCGATGAATGCTTTCGACTGTTTTTGGCCAGAAGCGGATCGTCGTGAATGTCCGCTTTCGGCCAAAAGCAGACGTTCGATCTCGACTTATAGCTACCCAAAGCGTTCGCCCCGAGTGGTCGCGGATCCTTGATTCGTAAACAGTTCGGCACTCTAGCGTTGTATAGGCGGAAGCGGCCCGACGAACATAACCTTTAGCCGATCCTTTCCGATTACACGCGCTAACTCTGCGATAACGCAATACATGAATATCAGCGTGATGAGCAAAATCTGCACCGCCCAAAAACGAGGCCAGTTCATCGAAGCCCATAACAGGGAGTTCGCTTCCATGAGGTTCGGGGCTTCTTTCCAGTAGTCGTAGAGCCGCTCCAGATAGTGGACGATCAGCGCCACCAATGCATACATGAGTGTCTTCCAGATAATATTCCAGAGCAGCGGCTTATCGGGGAAACGGTTGATGAAGGGCAGCATATCCGCGACCAAGACAGACTTTCCGAGTATGAGGGCCGCAATCAGCACCGAGGCTGAAACCGGAAGATCGACCCCAGACCCTTTGATCATAAGTGAACGAATCAATGCGACTATATGCAAGATAACGAAAAAGAAGATGGTGGGTGGAAGCACTTTCAGGAATTCATGTTTGACCTTTTTCATCACAGCGCTCATTTCGACGTCCTTTGGAAGTCAATAAATCCGCTTTGCACCAAGACAAAAAGTGTTCAAACACTCAAGGCATGGTTTTGATCGTCCTCAGAACCGCCACGTCGCACCACCACCGATGATGTGCAACGCGGCGTTCTTATAGGTGCCCGATAAGGTGGTGTCCGAACGTGACTTGGTCTGATCCACATCCATGTCGCCTAGCCACACAAGTGTGTAAGCCGCATGTAAGTCCAGTCCGTCGTCGATCTGGTAATTGATCCCGGTCGCAACACGCCAAGCGTCGCCCATCGGGTTATCGACGGTTCGGTCTTTATCCTCCACGGCCGAACTGTCATAGCCTAGGCCCACGCTCCAACGCAGGCGCGGCGTGGCCTGATACTGGGTACCGATCGAGGCGTGCCAAGTGTCTTTGTACTGGCGGTTGGCAGTTCGACTGACGTCGGCGGCATTGGCGTCGACCTCCACGCCGATTTCGCCGAACTCACTCCAGTCCTGCCAACCGAGGCTGCCCAGAAGTTTCCATTGTGGATCAAGGTCGTGGGCAATACTGAGCAGCACGGTTTGCGGCACCGACATGTCCAGTTCCAGTGAGTCGACATCCAAGCGCCGTAAAGCGGCATTGATGATCGGATTGTCGACTTTGCGCACGCTGGGACTGTCCTTGAATTCCAAATCGATCTTGCTGGTGTAAGCCAGGCCAATCTGCGTGCGTTCGCTCAAGCGATAGAGCAGGCCAAGATTGATGCCGGCACCGACGTCGGTGTCCTTGTATTCGAGTTGACCATCTGGACTGTCGCGCAGTCCGAGCAGGTTATTGTTGATCGCCGTTTCATTGCGGTAATAGGCGTACATGATGCGTGGGCCGATGCCAATGGACAGATCATCTGTGAACTTGTGCGCTAATGTCGGCTGGAATGACACACCAATGATCGCCGCTTCCTGGTTGAAGTAGCGGCCAGCCCAATCGTCATCGTAATCCAGAGCCAGACCGAAGTTACCGTACATGCCAAAGCCGATGGCCGAACGATCGTCGATCTGGTGGCTGACGAAGAAACTGGCGCCCGGCAAATAATGCAGGGCGTTGCCGCCTTCGTTGCCATTGAATTGGTTGTTGCTGTCACGAGAGAACCGCATGTCACCGAGGATCAACTGCCCATTGGCGCTGATCTGGGTGCCCTTTAGCTCTGTAAGGCCGGCGGGGTTGCTCATGAGTACGCTAGGATCGGTGGCCATTGCGGCGGCCCCGGCATTGGCAAGGCCGTTACCTTCTTGACCAGCCTCGTAAATCAGAATGCCCCCAGCCCACGTATTGCCGGCGAGCAAGCCCAGGCTGAGTGCCAAGAAAGAAACCTGGAAACGGCGAGCGTAGCGGCTTGTGTGCATGACGCGTCCTCTGCGAAACCTTGACCCAAACGCTTTTCGTTAGAACGGCCACCTGCGTGACACCAGTCTTGGCAGGTTCAGGTCAGGTGGCCGTAGTTGGCGCTATTTCTTCAACTGCTCATAAGACTTGACCATGTCCCGTGCCCAGACATCGAGCACTGCTTTGAAGTCTTTGGCCTCCAGAACCTGCGCGGAGTTGTCGAGATCAGCACCTGCGCCCTTGCGCACTACTTCGGCAACTAATCTGTTGTCACTTCCATCGAGAAACGCGGCTTCGGTCGCGAGGCTGGTGTCCTGATCACGAATGCCGGTGGCGGCACTGACACCAGCAGCCACCAAGGCAATCGGGATCACTTCATACGGACGCAGTCCCTTGGTCTTGGCACTGGCCGCGGTGATGGCCGGGCGTACCACCAGCACGCCCGGCCCAGGGCCGCTGGCGAGCGGAAGTGCGCTGGAAAACGCATTTTTCAAAGTCTGATCGTAGTACTGAGTGATGCCAATGAGGGTCTTTTGCGGGATTTTTGCGGTAGGTTGCGGCTTGGGAAAGAGCTGACTGGGTTCGACGTAAACGCTGGTGAATTCGCTGACATCGACTTTCGGATCAATCCAGCGCATGACAGCTGCACCGGAAGGCGATTTCTCCTCCTTCAGGACGCTGTAATCGCCGAGGAATCCGGAGTACTGCTCGGGGTCCACGTACTTGCTGGCACAGCCGGAAAGGGCCAACGACAGCACACACAACGGTACAGCGAGTGCTTTGAATCGCATGAGAACGCTCCATTGTCGACATATTGGGGTGACGCTGATCTGCGGCGGCATTTTGAACCGCTACCGCAGACCTACATCAACTGACTCGGTCGTTACGGCGTGACGATGTTGAACCAGAAATCAAAGTTATCCATATAGGACACCAGCTCCTCCAGCTTGCCCTTGGTTCCTTCTTCCTTGATATCACCTGAAGCCAGAGCATCTTTTAGCGTTGTTTCCTTTAGCACGATCTTGTTCAGCGTATCGCGGGTCAAACTGAGCGTCGCATCGGCGTCTTTTGCTGCCACGCCCTCCGTGTGGTTGAGCACGCCATTGACCATCTCCACAGAATATTTTTGCTTGAGATCGGTGAAATCAAAATTGAGCGATAGATGTTTATCTTCCGCTTTCGGGCCATTCAGACGCATGGCTAAGAAGTCGAAGAACAGATCCAGATCCATTGCCCGTACCGTATCCGGGCTGGCGGTATCGGGAGTTGGTAGCTTCATTACACCATCGCGCAACTCCTTGGCACCGGTGAGGTAGAAGTTACGCCACGGCCCGCTCTCGGCCTGGTAACCCAGCTGCTCCAGGGCATCCGCTTGCAGGTTCTTCGCCGCCTGGCTGCTCGGGTTGGCGAATACCGCATGGTTGACCACCTCGGCAACCCAGCGGAACTCACCTTTATCGTAATACTCCTTGGCTTTCTTCAGGAGCGCCTCTTCGCCGCCCATCATCTCCACGTAATGCTTGGCACCTTCTTCCGGTGGCAGTTCGTTCAGCGTGGCCGGGTTGCCGGTGAACCAACCCAGGTACAAAACATAGGTGGCTTTGACGTTGTGGTTCACCGATCCGTAATAGCCACGGTTGGAAAATTTGTTCGCGATCCCTTTCGGCAGTTTGAACTGCTCTGCGATCTCGACCATGGTGTAACCCTTGTTTGCCAGGCGCAGGGTTTCGTCATTGATATAACGATACATGTCGCGCTGGGAAGACAGTTGCTCGCGCACCTCTTTATTGCCCCAGACCGGCCAATGGTGCATGGCATACATCACCTGCACGTCATCGCCCCATAGCTTGAGTGTTTCGTTCAGGTACTTCGACCAGGCCAACGGGTCACGAATCTTGGCGCCCCGCAGGGAATAGGTGTTGTGCAACGTATGGGTGGAGTCTTCGGCGGTATTGAGGGCTTTCTTTTCCTTGATGTAATAGAGCATCTCGGCCGGCGCTTCACTGCCAGGCGCATACAGGAATTGATAGGTCAGGCCGTCAATTACATGGGACTCACCCGTGGTCTTGATGATGTCGGTGGGCGGGATCAGCGTCACCGTACCGGCCGAGGTAGTGGTACCCAAACCTGCGCCCAACTGACCGGTAGGTGAAGGCGGCAGCAGGTTGCCGTACTGGTAGCTGGCACGGCGGCTCATGGCGGTGCCGGCCATTACGTTTTCGGCCACGGCATGCTCAATGAAGCCTAGAGGCGCGTAGATCTTCACCTTGCCGGCTTTCACATCTTCTTCGTTAATCACGCCGCGTACACCACCGTAGTGGTCGATATGGCTGTGGGTATAGATCACGGCTACCACCGGTTTTTTCGGCCTATGCTGGTAGTAAAGATCGAGTGCGGCCTTGGCGGTTTCGGTGGAAATCAGCGGATCGAAAACAGTGATGCCGTCCTTGCCTTCGACGATGGTCATGTTCGACAGGTCATAGTTGCGAACCTGGTAAATACCTTCAGTCACCTCGAATAAGCCAGAGATGTTGATCAGCTGCGACTGCCGCCAGAGACTGGGGTTGGTCGTGTCCGGTGCTGCCTCGCCTTCCTTGATAAATCCGTATTTGGTTGGATCCCAGATTACATTCCCGGAGGCGCCTTTAATGACCGTCGACGGCAGGGGAGCAATGAATCCTTTATGCGCCAATTCAAAGGATGTCTTGTCGTTGAACGGCAACTCTTTGAGCAACGCATTGTTCGCCGCCTTGGTGGCTTCCGAGGCAGGCTTTGGCTTTTCCGCGTCAGCCGCGAGAGCTTGCGAAGCCAATGCTATGGCCGCTACCAACGATAAAGCGGCGCCAGCCAATTTCAAGGAACGCCATTCCCCTCCGGATTGACGTTGCACTGTCGGGTAAATTTCCAAGACCATCTTCTACGCTCCTTCATAGTAGGAATGCGCTAAGCCTAAAGCGCAAAGAACAAGCCCATTTGAAGGTAGTAGGAATTCGCAGTTGGCTAGGAAAAACTCGACCGATTTCAGAAATCAAGTGAAACAAATATTATCGTAAGTAATGACAAACTTAAGGTTTCGGGAAGTGAAAAGGTTTCGGATAAAGCTCCGAAAAGAATTATGAAATTCTAGGAAGATCAGCAGGTTGAAAATTAATTATACAAACAGAGGGGATTTGTCACGCATTCAAATCATTCGATAATTGCATTCCCAAACATTCCCTTTTACACGCTGTTATAAGGCGACGAGCGGTCATTCCGCTGCCATAGTTAACGACCATCAGGACGGTAGCAAATGGCCATACACGCGAGATTTTCTACATTAAAGCGCTCGGTCATGAATGTCCGCTTTTGGCCGAAAGCAGACACAAAATACAACCTTGATCCCTTTGTGACAGCAACCTGATCACCGCCACAAAAGGATTACCCCTCAATCCACCGGCACAACATTATCCAGCGCTCGATTCACCGCCAATTCCCCCAACATCACCACTTGCGCAATCCCCAGCGCAGTTTTGCGGTGGCATGGGTCCAGGAGGGCGGCGAAGTTGCAGAGCATTTCGGTGGCTGAACTAAGGGACTCGCTGGCGTTGACGAGTAGGGATTCGCTGTCGTAGTCGGCGTTGGCCAGAAACATGGGCGCGTGTTTCTGGTCGCTGCCCATGATGCGTTGGGTTGGCGTGAGGTAATAATCGAGGGCGCGCTCGGCGGCTTCGTGGAATTTCTTGGAGTTGGGGGATTCATACGGGGAGGCCGGATCTGTTTCCGGCGGGTTCGGCGTGATCTTGAACATGTTCTTCTTTTTCCTGTTATGTGGCCGCCGCACCGAGCTACTAAACAGGGGGTGGCAGCTGTACGCAGGTTAGTAGACCGGGGAAAAGAAGAAAGCCGGCGCGCCCGAGGGCGCCCTACGCACAGCCGCCATCGAGTGCAGGTACGTGAATACCTTTTGATGGACGCTTGTGCACTTTCATTTACCACGGGCTACTAAACCCGATCACTGGGAATCAGTGATGCGAACCAAGTTACCGGTGGCCCTTGAGGCGCACAAGCCGGCGGATTCTGGCGTAGTCGTAGGCAATGGCGCAAGACGTTGTAGCCTTAAGCAGGTAACGCGACGTGTCTTTTAAACAACCACGAAAAACTCCTAAACACGCCTCATCAACACGCCGTTCAAACTGACATTCGTCGGTCCATCCTCCAGCTCAGCCAATGGCTTGGAACCCCTCACGCCAAGGCACGCACCAACACTAAGTTGCAACCCAATAAGACGAGGAGGGATACCTATGTCAGTTCATCCAATTCTGTTTCTGGGCGGCTCCGGCGCCATCGGCCACCTTTCTACCAAAGCCTTGCGCGCCGCCCATCCCGACGTACCTTTACTGATCGGCGGCCGTGACCTGGCCAAGGCTCAGCAAGCCGCAGAAGAAATGGGCGGGGCGCAGGGCGTGGTCATTGATCCTGCTGCCGATCAGTAAAAAAGGGACAGATTTATTTTCAGAGAATAAATCTGTCCCATTTCTTCTTTTTGTTCTACATAGTCGTATTCGACCGGTAAATCGTTGAGATGCCATGAGAGTGCAGCTCTGATGTCGGTCAGCTATGGCACAGTCAGAAAATGTCCCAAACCAAACCACCTTTAGTTCGTCACTCAGCGGATGAGAACAAGGGACGGGGATATTTCTTGAAAGATAGTACTGGGCTTTTATTGGCAGAAAAGGAATGGCGGGAATTTCAGGATTTCGGAGAATGCGGGATTTATGCGAGCCATTCAAAGTGGGCGAGAGCGCTCGGCACGGAACCAAGCGCTCAGGGTAGGGCGGGGTACTTACTGCTCCACCCTGATGTTTCAGCCTTTGTTTGCGTTTAGCTTGCGCAGTTCTTCGTAGGTCGCCGACTGGACGAACCAGAAGCCGGAAATGATGCACCAGCACAGGGTGCCGGCCACGAAGATACCCAGCGCCGGGAGGAACCCGCTGGTGAAAATCGCGACGATAGCGACCAGCCAGATGAACGCCAGGGAGAGATAGAGGACGGTGTTGTTGACGCTGATGACGAAGTCTTTCACGGGGGCATATTCCTTGCGGGATGTAGAAAAATTCCCCCTCTCCGGGGGCGAGTGCATGCTATCACATTGCCTTCATGGTTCAAGGAAGGGGAACTCATCGCCGGGTGGAATGGGGACAGATTTATTTATCAGGCAGTCCGGTCGCTTCTGGCCGAAAGCAGACGCCCAATGCAATCTTGATCCCTTTGTGACAGCAGCCACACCACCGCCACAAAGGGATTACCCCTCAATCCACCGGCACAACATTATCCAGCGCTCGATTCACCGCCAATTCCCCCAGCATCACCACTTGCGCAATCCCCAGCGCAGTTTTGCGGTGGCCGGGGTCCAGGAGGGCGGCGAAGTTGCAGAGCATTTCGGTGGCTGAACTAAGGGATTCGCTGGCGTTGACGAGTAGGAATTCGCTGTCGTAGTCGGCGTTGGCCAGAAACATGGGCGCGTGTTTCTGGTCGCTGCCCATGATGCGTTGGGTTGGCGTGAGGTAGTAATCGAGGGCGCGTTCGGCGGCTTCGTTGAGTGTTCGGGAGTCTGGGAATTTGTAGGGGGAGACTGGATCGGTTTCTGGTGGGTTCGGCGTTGGTTTGAACATAGATGAAGCTCCATATGGGACTTAAGGAGCCATCACCTTCGCTACCAAACGAAAGGTGGTGGCCATACGAAGGTTGGTAGACCGGCCCATATGGAAAATCCGGCGCGCCCGAGGACGCCCTGCGCATGGCCACCATAAGACAAATGCTGAAAAAGCATCTGCGCACGGTGACGTTATGCGTTATATGGAAGCGGGCTACCAAACCCCATCACTGTTGTTCAGTGACCCGGAAACGATAAAACCTGCATCCCAGACGCACAAGCCGGCGGATTCTGGCGTAGTAGTAGGCAATGGCGCAAGACGTTGTAGCCTTGAGCCGGTAACGCGGCGTGTCTTTTAAACAGTGATGGAAAACTCGTAAACACGCCTCATCAACACGCCGTTCAAAAGGGCATGCGTCAATACTCAGATCATTGCGTTGGAACCCTCACGCCAAGGTACGCACCAACACTAAGTTGCAACCCAAAAAGACGAGGAAGGATACCCATGTCAGTTCATCCGATTTTGTTTCTGGGCGGATCCGGCGCCATCGGCCACCGTTCTGCCGAAGCGTTGCGTGCTGCCTATCCTGAGGTGCCGTTACTGATCGGCGGCCGCGACCTGGCCAAGGTTCAACAGGCTGCCGAGGAAATGGGCGGGGCGCAGGGCGTAGTCATTGATCCTGCTGCCGATGACCTGGGGTTGGGCGATCGCCCGGTCAGCGCTGTGGCGGTTTTCTACATGGATCATTCTCTTGCCGGGCTGCGTTTCGCGCAGAAGCGCAAGGTGCCGCACCTGAGCATTTCTTCTGGCGTGTTCGAGATTGCGCCGCAAATCGCCAATTTCATCCATCGACCTGGTGCGTCGCCCATTGTGTTGGGTTACGAATGGATGGTGGGCGCGACGACGGTGGCGGCGCTGCACATTGCTGAGGCGTTTTTCCGGGTGCGCGATATCCGCATTGATGCGCTGGTCGACGAGGAGGACGGCGGCGGGCCGACCGTGGCCAAGGATTTCGAGCACCTGAACAAGATGCTGCCCGCCGCCCTGACGCGGCGCGATGGCAATTACATCTGGCGTGAAGGTGAGGAGCAGAGCGTCAGCTTCCGTGCGCTGGACGGCACGTCGATGCAAGCCTCTGGCTTCTCGTCCATTGATGTTAGCGGGCTGGCTGCCGCTACCGACGCGCCAAATGTGCAGTTCAATCTGGCCAGCGGGGTCAGTTCTTCGCGGCGCGCGGGTCGGCCGATGTCGACTGAAATTCTCATCGAAATGGTCGGCGAGGATCGCCAGGGTCGGACGTTGCACACACGGCATGCCGTCGTTCACCCGGCAGGTGCCGCAGCGTTGACAGGGCTCAGCGTGGCCATGTTGCTGGAACGACTGCTCGGGCTGGATGGCAAGCCACCCACTCCGGCAGGTCTGTACTTTCCTTATCAGTTGCTGGAGGCCGGTGCTTATCTGGGGCGTCTGAGCAAGGAGGGCGGTGAGCTGGTTGAGCTGAAAGTGCTGCAGTAAGGCAGGTCGCTTTCGGCAATGCCGATCTTGCTTTTTGAACCGCTGGCGAGCCTCGATGTGCTCGCCAGCGGCCATTAGCCCTAGGGCGACTGCCAAGGCCCACCATCCGCCACCGGCACCTCACCCAGATCATAAGGATTGATCCCCTCAAGACACCCCACATTGAAACCAAACTCATGCGGATTGGTGCTGCGTCGATGATGGGTGTAAATGCCGCAGTTACCGCAGAAAAAATGCTCAGCCACTTGCTGGCCAAAGCTGTACTTCAACAACGCAGACTTACCGCGAATGACCTTCAAGTCCGTAGCCGGCACCGCTGCGACGATCGCGCCTCGGCGTTTGCAGAACGAACAGTCGCAGCGGTGGGGCGTGGGCAGGCCTTCGGGCAAGTGGATTTCGAGGATAACGGCGCCGCAGTGGCAACTCGCGCGGTGGTCACGGCGGATCAGCGTGTTGCCGATTTGTTTGAGCATGACTACGCCTCCATCCAGTCCACCGTTGCCGTTTCGCGCCATTTCACCTCGGTAATGCCGAACCGCTCGGCCTGGGGTTTGGAGATGACTTTCAACGGTGGCTTGCCAGGTTTGGGAATCGGCGCAATGCCGGCATCGCAGCTCGCCCAATGCCATGCGTCAGCATTGCGCATGGTTTTCGCGCGGATGACGAATGATTTTGGCTGGCCGTGAAGTTTGTATTCGATGACGAAGATGTCGACGTTGCTCATGAGTTCCTCCTTACGCTCATACGCAAATGAGTTTTGTCGACGAAAAAAATTCAAAGGATTTTCGCGGTTTGTTTCAGGCCGCTGGCAATTGTTTTGCTTTGAACGGTTGGAACCGGCGGTGGCCTAAAGATCGAGCGTCTGCCAGGCAGATACGCGGACGAACAGTCTCAACGAACTCACCCCCGGAGGTCCCGGTGAACAAGACGATCAGTGCCGAGGATCTGGATATTCTGCTCAAGCACAACGATGACGGTTCCCTGTTCAAATGGCTGCTTGCCAGTTTCCTGATGGGCAAGCGGATACAGGCCGAAATTGCCGCCGAAGCCTATCGGGTGATTGCCGATAAACACGGGCGCGATACACCGCGCAAGCTGGCTGCGTGCAGCCACCGTGAACTAGTCGCGATGCTCGGGGAGGCGCATTACGTGCGTTACGACGAGACCACCGCAGTGCGGCTGCACGCCTTGGCACGCAAACTTAACGATGAGTACTCGGGCAAGGTCAGCCATATGGTCGAGGCCAGCGCTGACCGCCAGGCGTTTGAGAAACGGCTGGCGGAGTTCGACGGCATCGGTCCGAAAACCGTGGAAATCTTCATGCGCGAAGCAAGCGCTGTACTTGGCTTTTGATCGCAGGCAGCAATCCAGTCACGGCCACTGCCGGGATCATTCGCAGGCTATCTGACTCGACGACCAGAACGATTGATCGCCAACAGGCACAGCCCGACCAGCAATGCAGCGCCTGCAACCAGGAGCGCCGAAGGTTGCATCGGTTGGCGCAAGCCTGCTGCTGTATGCCGCTGCGATATCGCCCGAGGTCGGGTTTCAATAGCTATTTCGTCAAGCGTCTGCAATGGCGTAATGACCTCTGCCTGAAACGGCATTTCCTCGATGCTCAGACGCAGGCCGTCTGTCAGCTCCAGTGTCCGTGCGGTGATAGTGCCGACGATTCTGTCCGGATAAACCGGTTCGCCATTGGGATCGAGTTGGTCATACAGGAAATTCTGCCCTTCGAGCCAGCCCACGGCCGTTTGCAACTCGGGGCCCAGGTAATACTTGCCGTCGAGGAAAAATCCAGCAAATTGCGGCGCGCGCTCGACGCTTTCAATGCGATAACGCTCACCCGGTTTCATACCGGTTTCAGGGGCAATCATGGTCAATCCCTCCGCTGTAGGTTCAGCAGTAGAGAACAAGGATCGACCGTCGTTCCATGTAAATGAGGAAAGGTAGCGGTTGTCCCGGAACGGACAGGCAAACGGTGAAAACAACTTCGTCCGGTGAAGGCCGGGCGAAGCAGCAGCGCTACAGGTCCAATGCTTTCGCCATGATGATCGTGCGCTCCGCCCCGTGGAACTCGTCGCGGATTTTCTGAAAGCCGAGCGAAGCGTAAAAGCCCTCCGCGGTGATTGAGGAGGGAACACGAAGCACCTCCACGCCTGCGTCGAGTGCGCTTGATTCAATCTGCGCCATCAGGTGTCTTCCAATGCCCTTGCCCTGATAGCGCGGGTCGACAAATACGCTGCGGACAACGTCCTTATCCATACTTGCCGTTGCGACGACTCGGCTGTCGATTGTTGCGACGAGTACCTGGCGTTCGGTCAACCATTGAAGGATCGCCTCAGGCGTAAAGTGTTGCGTCACTTGATTGATGATTTCCGGAGAATAATCCTGCGCATTGGACTCGCGCAGCGTGTGGGTGATGGTTCGACTGATGGCCGGCGCATCTGTATGCGTAGCCTTTCGAATCAGGTAATTGATCAAGCCAGCGCTCTCCCGATTTACGGCGTGGGTTGTTCGATCCGGTGCCTAATAGGCGATTCACAACGTCCGCGCTGATCAGTCCGGATCACTCAGGAGAGCAAACGCACACCCGAGCGGATCAGCCCCTTTGACGTCAATTCCCGAATCTTTTCCCGCAATGCGTCGCGCTCGGCCTTGGGCGTTATCGGATCGGCAGTCAGATACTGCCTGTCGCACCACGATTCGATTTGGCTGATCCAGTAATTCTGTCCGGCATGCCCCGTGTCGAGGCGGCTTAACAAGTAGCCGACTTGTTGCCAGGTCGGCAGCAGTTGGAAAATGGCGCTGCGCCGCGCCAACGGGAGTTCATGCCAGTCTTGATCAAGTTTGGCTTTCACTCCACGGATCAACAGCGGCCAGGACACTTTGTCCAGTCGCGCAATCACCACCGAAAAAACTTTATCCGACGGATCGTCGAGTGCCGCGAACAGTTCAGGCAATTGATCATCGCGAAGCAGGCGCGCTGCTGCCTGTCGCACGGTGACAAAAGCCGAGCGTAATGCGCGGGCATGCCAGTGCTCTGGCAACGTGTCAGCGAGTTCATTGGTCAGGCCGAGCACGCCCAGCCAGTGTTGTTTTGCTGTGGGCAAAGGTTGACTCAAGCGCTCGGCGAGGACCGTATGCGCCTCAACGTCGTTACGCGGTGCGGCCCACAGTGCCAGATTGCGCACCGCGGGTGACACATCCAATAAGGCTTCGCGCAGAACAGGTTTTGGATCGGCGAGGAGCGGGAGCAGCGCATACAGCACGAGCGCGCGGATTTTGGCGCCCGGGTGTGACATCGCTTCAAGCAGCAACGGCAGACGTTGTGCCGCCGGCAACATCGCACTCGCCGGCACTGCCATCAAGCGTACGGTCAACTCGCGATGCGCCAGAGCACTGCGCAGCAGGGTTTCGGGATTTTCAGGGTTTTCCAGCAACAGCGTAAACAGGTAGCGCGCGGTTTTACCCTGACGATGCAAGAAGTCGGCATACACCTCATCCCGGCATTCCGCCGATTGCAGCAGTGCGCGCACCGTCGACAGCGTCTGGCTGTGGTCGACCCGGCGTTGCGCTGCCAGTGCCATCAACGGTCCAAGGGCGGACAACCAAGCCTGAGTGTGGGCGGGCGACAAGTAGTGTTGCAGGCCTGCCGCCGCGAGGTCGCGCACCTGCGGGACCCAATCGTTCAGGCGTTCGATCAACACCGCCAATGCTTCGGCAGACGCTTGCCTGCACATTTCTCGCACAGCGACTTCACGAACAAAACCGTTGGCGTGATTACTTACGTCTGCCCATGTGCCGGTGCTGCCGACGTGAGCGAGTATTTCCAGCGCCTCGTTGCGTCGGTAGTCCTCATAAGTGGCAGGCTGTCCTTGCTTGCGTGCCAACCGGGTCAGCCAGTCTTGTGTGGTGTTCATCGGGCAGTGCGTCCTTGCGGGGGCAAATTGTTTTGCGCAAAAGCGTCAGCCTACGCGACTGGCGCCCGAGCACAAAATATCTTCGCTGCCATCCGGGCAGTGCGACGAGCCACGGCGCGTCGCCATAATTCAGGATGGATTGTCCATGGCCCAGACACACCTTCGCCCGACACAGGCCGGGCGAAGGTGCACAACGCAATCGCGATCAATAATCCCAGATCGCCGGAATCCAGCGAAACGCCTCGCCATTCACGGCAACACGGCCCACCGATGGAAACGGCAGGTGCGTGGCGACAAACAGTTCGCCACTGGCCGCAGCTTCCTGCAATAGCCGGACGCGCACGCGCACCGCTTCATTCGGGTCGTGCTCGAAGCCGTTGTGCCAGTCCGGGTGGTCGAAGGCCACCGGGAACAGGGCGTCGCCGGCGAAGGTCAGGCGTTCGTCGCCGGAGCTCACGTAGACCACGCAGTGGCCCGGGGTGTGGCCGCCGGTGAGTTTGGCGACGACGCCAGGGGCGACTTCGAACGTGTCTTCGAAGATCCGCAGTTTGCTTTGATATTGCTGGATGAACGCGTTGGCGGTGGAGCGCAATACATCCGGCACCGGTGCGGGCATGTCGGTATAAGTGAAGTCCGGCGAGGTCCAGAAGTCGACTTCGGTGGCGGTGACGTGGATGCGCACGTCGTCGCGCAGACGGTTTTTCACGGTGTCGACGAGCAGGCCGCCGATGTGGTCCATGTGCATGTGGGTGATTACGATGTCGGTGACATCGCGTAGGTCGATACCGGCCGCCGCGAGGCGTTTGGGAAATTGTCCGGCGCGGGGGAACCCGGGGAACTGCCCGCCGAGGCCGGCGTCGACGAGGATCACCTGTTCGCCGCTACGCACCACCAGCACGTTGAGTGCCCAGTCGAATGCGTCGGGGCCCAGATACATCTCCTTGAACCACGCAGCACGGGCTTCGGGATCGGCGTTGGTCGACATGGTCTGGGTCGGCAGCGGCAGGACGCCGTCGCTGATCACCATCACGTCGATGTCACCCAGGCGCAGCGCGTAGCGCGACGGCACCAGTTCTTCGGGCGGGGTTTGCAGGGTTGCGCTATTGGCGGTGAAGGAATCCAGATGCACGGTCATGGTGTTCTCCTTGTACTCAGGCAAGACATCGGTTCGAGGTTGAAGGGGGGCGATCAAGCCACCGGAATTGCCGGGTCGGCAGCGGCCAGCGCGGCGCTGCGCTCGGCGGCCGGCGGGTAGATCCACACGCTGTTGATTTGCGTCTTCAATTCTTTGGCTTCGGCTTTCACCAGTTTCAGTTGGCGATCCCAGCCCTCGGTGTACACGGCGCCCCAGGCACCCAGGTCAAGGCAGGTAACGTACTTCGGCTGACGGTAAGTGGTTGGCGCCACGCCGAGCAGATCGGCGACGGCGTTGTTGCCAGCGTGACGACCGAGGCTGATGGCGTGCTGGCAAGACATCACCGAGAAGTTACCGACGTCGTCGGTGGCGGCGCGGGCGACATCGCCGGCGGCGAATACGTGATCGAGACCTTGCACTTTGAGGTTGCCATCGACGTGCAGACGACCCTGGACGTCGCGTTCGGCGTTGAGCTGTTCAGTCAATGGACTGGCGCGGAAACCCACGGTCCAGATCACCGTGTTGCTTTCGATGTGGCGGCCATCGGCGAGAGTTACGCCGTTGGCATCCACGCCGGCGACCGAGGCGTCGACGATCCACTCAATGCCCAGTTCTTTCGAGGCTTCGATGATGGACGGGCGAATCCCGTCGCCCATGGTCGCGGCGATGTCTTTGCTGCGATCAACGATGATCACTCGAACGTCTTGACCCTCACCCAGAATGGCGCGCAAACGGGCCGGCATTTCGGTTGCGGTTTCGATCCCGGTGAAGCCTCCGCCGGCGATGACCACAGTGTTGCGGGCCTTGCTGGCCGGCTGACTGGCCAGCGAGATCAGGTGGCGTTCCAGCCGCGCCGAAGATTCGATCTGGTCAACGTCGAAGGCGTGTTCTTTCAGGCCCGGCACTGGCGGACGGGCCAGTTGGCTGCCGCTGGCCAGCACCAGGCGATCGTAAGAAAGTTCGCCCGGGCGACCGTTTTCATCGCGATAGCCGACGCGACGTGCCTGGCCGTCGATGCTTTCAGCGGTGCCTTTGACGAAGCGCACACCGACAGCGTCGAAAAGTGCGTCGAGCGGCGCATACATGCTGTGCACGTCGGGTTCGTAGAAACGCGGACGGATGCGAAGTTCGGCTTGCGGGGCGAGCAGAGTGATCTCCACGTCGTGACGGTCATGCATGTCCAGCAAACGCGCGGCGCTCAACGTGCTCCAGAGTCCGCCGAATCCTGCACCGATCACCAATAATTGCTGTTTCATAAAATGCTCCCTGACGCTGATGGTTGGATAAACCGAGTCGTGGTTTCGACTCTGGCGAGACGATCACTGGCCGCCGCAAACTGCTTGCCGTACTGCATGGCGCTTAGTCGCCCGCTGTCGAAAACAATGCTATGGCGTCGGGGCTGCGGGCGCAGTTGTCCATCGGTGTGCGTCGATTACGCATGCGTTGAGGGGAGGTATACGAAGGTATCGAACTGTTGGCGCTGCCGAAGGCGGCGATCTGTTGATCTTGCTTTTAAAGGGCAACAGCAAAAGATCGCAGCCTTCGGCAGCTCCTACGCGGGAGGTGTTTTATTCAGGGTTTGTTTGATATGGCTGAGCAAGTCATCAGCCTGGAAGGGCTTGGGCAGGCAAGCCACCACTCCGGGGACTCGGGTGTTCACGTCATCGGGATGAGCAGTGACGAAAATCACCGGAATGCGCCAGCCTTGCGCGTGCAATGCCTCATGGAGTTGCAGGCCGCTCATGCCGGGCATCTGGATATCGGAAATCAGGCAGTGCGTCTGCGAGGGGCCTGTTGATTGAAGAAACGCGCAGGCGCTGGAATAGCTCAGCACCCGGTAGCCACTGGCGCGCAGCAAGCTGTTCAGCGCACTGCGAATGGCCTCGTCGTCGTCAACCACTGCAATGACAACCGTGTTGTGCATAAGGCTCCCTGGCCGGATGGGCACGCGTTACGACTCCTGTCGTTCTTGCACCATACGCCGTCCGCACTGGCGCAAAACTATACCTAGGTATAGTCGGTCGAGACCCTTTAACTCTCAGCCGTTCGGGCCATCAGCCTTCACGGCTGAAGCGGCTGCGGTAATCACGCGGTGAAATCGACAGGTGCCGCTGAAAGCAGGCGCGCAGCCGCTCTTCGTCACCAAAGCCGCAGAGACGCGCGACCTTGTCGATGTTGTGCGCTGAGTTTTCCAGCAGACGCTTGGCCGCTTCGAGGCGGAACAATTCGATGGCTTTGGACGGCGTGCGGCCGGTGCTCTGTTTGTAGACCCGGGTGAAGTTGCGCAGGCTCATTCTGGCCTGCTCGGCGAGACGCTCCACACTCAGCTTGGGATCGCCGAGGTTGTCCATCAGCCACAGGTGCAGTGAGTCGAACAACGGACTTTCCTGCACTTGCGCTTGCAGCAGCGTGCTGTATTGCGCCTGACCACCGGGGCGCTTGAGGTACACCACCAGTTCGCGAGCGACCTGCAAGGCCACTTCGCGGCCGCCATCAGCCTCGACCAGCGCCAGCGCCAGATCGATACCGGCCGTGACCCCGGCCGATGTCCACACCGAACCTTGCTGGATGAAGATCGCATCGGCATCCACCTCGATTGCCGGGAAGCGCTCGCGCAACGTTTCGCACATGGCCCAATGCGTCGCGGCGCGACAGCCGTCGAGCAGGCCGGCCTTGGCCAGCAGGAATGCGCCGCTGCACACCGAGACCACGCGTTGCGCGCTTGGCGCCTTGCGACGCAGCCAGTCGGTCAGTTGACCATGCTCGTCGAGGGTCTGGCAGATGTCCGGTGCACCGGGGACGACGAGGGTGTCCAGCGTGGCAATGTCCAGATCGCGTAGCGCGCGGGTGTCCACGGCCAGACCTTCGACGGTGTACACCAAACCGCCGTCAAGGCTGGCGGTGTGCAGTTGATAACCGGGTTGACCGCGTTCGGCCAAGGCTTTGCTCGCCGCCCAGAACACCGTTTGTGCGCCGCTGAGGTCGAGCAGGCTCATGCGCGGGTAGGCAATGAACACCACGTCGCGTGATTGCGCGGCAGAAGTGCGAGGCTGTGGGAAGGCGCTGGACATCAAAATCTGCCTGTTCAATCGGCTGAAGTGGGGCGGAGGCGACATGGCCGATTTTCAGGGTTTTCTGGCCTGTCGGCAACGCGCGCCGACTGCTAGCCTGCTGCGCGACCGTTTGGCTGGCCTCTGGCTGCGTTTGCCATCATGGACTAGATTTATTCACCTGCACATCGTACGCGTTGCGATCTCGCCGAGGAGACAGCATGACCCTGTGGTCGCATTCCAGCCCCAGCCCCAGCGCCAACCCGCCGACGTTGCGCGAGCCAGTGGTTTATGTGGTCGACGACGACGCCTCGATGCGCCAGGCCCTCGACGGTTTGCTGCGCTCCATCGGCCTGCAGGTGCAGACCTTCGAAACCTCCCAGGATTTTCTCGCATCGGCCAAACGTGACGTGCCCGGTTGCCTGGTGCTCGATGTGCGCCTGCGCGGTGAAAGCGGTCTGACTTTACAGGAGCAGATGGAAAAGACCGGCGTGCGCATTCCCATTGTGTTCATGACCGGACACGGCGATATCGCCATGACCGTCAAGGCGATGAAGGCCGGCGCGGTGGACTTTCTCGCCAAGCCGTTTCGCGATCAGGACATGCTCGACGCCGTGGCCAGCGCGCTGGCCCGCGACAGTGCGCGGTTGCTTGCCGAGCAGTCTGGCGCGGTTATGCGCCAGGCCTACGAGACATTGACGGTGCGCGAACGTGAGGTGCTCAGTTTTGTCATTGTCGGGCTGATGAACAAACAGATCGCCGCGCAACTCAACCTCAGTGAAGTGACGGTGAAAGTTCATCGCGGCCAGATGATGAAGAAACTTTCGGCACGCTCGGTGGCGGATCTGGTGCGCATCGCCGAAGCCCTGGGCATCGAGCCGGCGCGGCGCAACGCTTGAACGGCGGTCTTCGCTAAAAATCGCGGGTCATCCACCGCGTGGCAGAAAACCCTTTGACGGTGTCGACACAGATGGCCAGCAAAAAACAGATTTTGTGGGACGACGGCGAGCGGGTGTTTACCCGCGAACGCGGCCAGGGGGAGGGCAGCCGCAATGTTCTGGTAATGCGCCCGACCCTCGCTCAGCCGCTGCCTGCGACCCTCGATCGACTGGCGCACGAATACAACCTCAAGGACGATCTCAACGGTGAATGGGCGCTGCAACCGCAAGCCCTTGAACGCGCAGGCGCAACCACGCGTCTGCTGTTCGACGACCCCGGCGGCGAGCCGCTGTCACGTTTATTGATCGCGCCGCTGGACACCGAAACCGGCCTGCTGCTGGCCATCAACATCGCCGTGGCGCTGGGCCGCCTGCACCAGTGCGGGCTGGTGCACAAAGACCTCAAGCCGCAACACATTCTGGTCAATTGCAGCGACGGCCAGACACGCCTGACCGGCTTCGGCCTCGCCTCACGTCTGCCCCGTGAACGACAGGCGCCGGAACCACCGGAAACCATCGCCGGCACCCTCGCGTACATGGCGCCGGAACAAACCGGGCGGATGAACCGCTCGATCGATTCGCGCAGTGATCTGTATGCCTTTGGCGTGACCCTTTATCAGATGCTCACCGGCTCACTGCCGTTCAGCGCCAATGAACCGATGGAATGGGTGCATTGCCACATCGCGCGGTTACCGATGCCGGCGTGCGAACGGGTGGCCACCGTGCCGGCGATGCTTTCGCGGGTGGTCATGAAGTTGCTCGCCAAGACCGCCGAAGAGCGCTATCAAACCGCAGCCGGCGTCGAGCATGACCTGCGTCGTTGCCTGAACGATTGGCAGCGCGCCCGGCACATCGAGACATTTACCCTGAACGAACAGGGCGCGATCGATCGCCTGCTGATCCCGGAGAAACTGTACGGGCGCGAGCGCGAAGTGCAAACGCTGATCGATGCGTTCGCACACGTGGTGCAGAGCCAATCGCCGAAACTGGTGCTGGTGTCCGGTTACTCAGGCATTGGCAAATCCTCGGTAGTCAGCGAGTTGCATAAAGTGCTGGTGCCGTCGCGGGGGCTGTTCGCCTCCGGCAAGTTCGATCAGTACAAGCGCGATATTCCCTATGCGACGCTGGTTCAAGCCTTTCAAGGGCTGGTGCGCACGCTGCTGGGCAAGCGCCGCGAAGTGCTCGTTGAATGGCGCGCGGCGCTGTTGCAGGCGCTGTCGCCGAACGCGCGGCTGATGACCGAATTGATCCCCGAACTGAAACTGATCATCGGCGATCCGCCAGCGGTGCCGGAGCTTGAACCGCAACAAGCGCAGCAGCGTTTCCTGCGGGTGTTGCAGCGCTTTATCAGCGTGTTTGCCCGACCGGAACACCCGTTGGCGCTGTTTCTTGATGACCTGCAATGGCTGGATGCGGCGACGCTGGATCTGCTCGAAGAGCTGCTGACCCGCGCAGAGGTTGGCCACCTGCTGCTGGTCGGCGCCTACCGCAATAACGAGGTCGATGCCGACCACCCGCTCAGCAGCAAACTCAAAGCCATTCGTAGTGCCGGCGCGCACATCGCCGAGATTCGCCTGACCCCGCTCGCGGGTGTGCACATCGAACAACTGATCGCCGAATCGTTGCGCTGTCCACCCGCGAGCATCGTCACGTTGGCGCGACTGGTGCTGGACAAGACCGGCGGCAATCCGTTTTTCGTCATCCAGTTCCTCCAAGCCCTCGCCGAGGAAGAACTGCTGATTTACGACCATCAGCTCAATCGTTGGCGCTGGGATCTTGAGCTGATCAACGGCAAAGGCTACACCGACAACGTTGTCGATCTGATGGTCGGCAAGCTTGCGCGTTTGCCGCTGGAAACCCGGCAGGCCCTGCAACAACTGGCGTGCCTGGGCAACGTCGCGCGGATCGACACCCTGGCCACCGTGCTCGATCTGTCCACGGCGCGCGTACACGCGGCGCTGTGGCCGGCGGTGCGCCAGGATCTGGTTGAACGTCTGGACGGCGCCTGTGCGTTTGCCCACGACCGTGTGCATGAGGCGGCTTACTCGCTGATCGCCGAAGCCGAACGTGCGCAGACGCATTTGCGCATCGGCCGGCTATTGGCGCTGCAAACGCCGGGCGAGGGGCGCGAAGAGGCGATCTTTGAAATCGTCGGCCAACTCAACCGTGGCACCAGCCTGATCAGCGCCCGGGCCGAGCGTGAACAACTGGCCGAATTCAATCTGCTCGCCGGTCAGCGCGCCAAGGCTTCGACCGCTTACACCTCAGCGCTGACCTACCTGGGCGCGGGTGCAACAGTGCTTGGCGCACAAGGCTTCGACAGCCGCCATGAGTTGGCGTTTGCCCTGGAGCTGAACCGCGCCGAGTGCGAATTTCTCACCGGGCAATTGGCACTGGCGGATGCCCGTTTGCAGGGTCTGGCCGAGCGCGCGGCAACCACCGTGGAGCGTGCGGCCGTGACGTGTTTGCACATGGATGTCTACCTGTTGCTCGATCGCAGCGACCGCGCGGTGGCAGTCTGCCTGGCCTATCTGCGTCAGGTTGGCATCGACTGGACGGCGCATCCGGACGATCAGCAAGTGCGCCGGGAATACCAGCAGATCTGGACGCAACTGGGTGAGCGCAGCATCGACCAATTGATCGACCTGCCGCTGATGGAAGATCCGGCCTCACTGGTGACGCTGGATGCGTTGAGCAAACTGTTGGCCCCGGCGTTGCAGTCCGATGCGAACCTCGCATGCCTGACCATCTGTAAAGCCGTCAGTCTGAGTCTGGAGCACGGCAATTGCGACGCCTCCTGCATGCTCTACGCCAACGTTGTGCGGGTCGCCGGGCGGCGCTTCGGTGACTACACCAGCGGTTACCGCTTTGGCCGTTTGGGCTGCGATCTGGTCGACCGCCGTGGCCTGACACGCTACGAGGCGAGCACGTATCTGTGTTTCTCGATTTTCGTGGTGCGCTGGATGCGCCCGGTGCGCGAGTGCCGTGAGTTGCTGCGCCGCGCGCTCAGCGCCGGCAACCGCAGCGGCGATTTGCCCTATGCAGCCTATGCCGGCAACAGCCTGATTTCCGACCTGCTGTTTATTGGCGAACCGCTGGCGGAAGTGCAGGTTCAAGCTGAGGCGGGGCTGGCTTATGCGCAGAAAATCCGCTTCGGGCTGGTGATCAGCTTCATGAGTTGCCAGCGGGCACTGATCCGCATGTTGCGCGGGCAGACTGCGCAGTTCGGTAGTTTCAACGATGAACAGTTCGATGAAGCGCGTTTCGAGGCGAACCTCGCCGCGCCTGATCTGGCGCTGGCTCGGGGCAAGTATTGGGTGCGCAAGTTGCAGGCGCGCTATCTGGCCGGGGATTACGCGGCGGCCGCTGACTGCGCGGCTCAAGCGCGGGAATTGATGTGGGTGATCTCCTCGTTTTTCGAGGAAGCCGAATACCATTTCTACGCCGCGCTGACATTGGCCGCCCACGGCGATGCCAATAGCCATCAACTGCAACGCTTGGCAGAACACCACGATCAACTGCAGACCTGGGCGCAACAGTGTGCCGAAACCTTCGCCAGTCACGTGGCACTGGTCGGCGCGGAAATCGCGCGGGTTGCGGGGCAACTGATCGAAGCAGAGTTGCTGTACGAACGGGCGATTCAATTGGCGGCGGATAACGGTTTCGTTCACATCGAGGCTTTGGCCAACGAACTGGCGGCGCGTTTCTACGGTGCTCGCGGTCTGGCGAAAATCGCCCGTGTCTACCTGCAAGATGCGCGCTACGGTTACTTGCGTTGGGGCGCCGATGGCAAGGTGCGACAACTGGAGCGACGGCACCGTTTTCTGCGCCAGGAAGACGCGCTGCCCAGCCCGACTGCGACCATCACCACTGCCGTCGAGCATCTGGATCTGGCCACGGTGCTCAAGGTTTCCCAAGCCGTGTCTGGCGAAATTGTTCTCGACCGGCTGATCGAAACGATCATGCGCACCGCCATCGAACAGGCCGGCGCCGAGCAGGGTGTGCTGATTCTTGCCGAAGGCGAGACGCCGTATATCGCCGCGCGCACCCGCATTGGCGACAGCAGCACATTACTTTGCAATGAACCGGTCAATGCGATGGCTTTGGCGGAGTCGGTGCTCTACCAGACCTTGCGCACCGGCGAAAATCTGTGTCTGGACGATGCCGTCGCCGATCCGGCATTCGCCGCTGACCCCTATATGCACCAGCACGGCGCCCGCTCGATCCTGTGCCTGCCGTTGATGAATCAGGGCCGGGTCGCCGGGGCGTTGTACCTGGAGAACAATCTGTCGGCGGGGGTGTTCAGCCCAGCGCGTATTGCCATTCTGCGGCTGGTCGCTTCACAAGCTGCCATCTCGCTGGACAACGCGCGGCTGTATCGCGACGTCGCCGAGCGTGAAGCGAAGATTCGCCGGCTGGTCGATGCCAACATCATCGGCATCATCGTCTGGAGTGTCGAAGGGGAAATCATCGAGGCCAACGACGCGTTCCTGCGCATGGTCGGCTACCAGCGCGATGATCTGCTCTCGGGAAACGTGCATTGGCGCGACATGACCCCGCCGGCTCGGCGCGCCGAAAGCGAAGCGGCGCTGGCGACGGCGATCCGCACCGGGCGCACTCAGCCGTTCGAAAAGGAATACATCCGCAAGGACGGCAGTTGCCTGCCGGTGATCGTCGGTCTGGCCGCGTTTGAAGCCAGTCAGCAACAGGGCGTGGCGTTCGTCCTCGACCTGAGCGAGCGCAAACAAGCGGAAGAACAAGTGCGCGAAGGCGAACGCCGCTATCGTCAGGTGCAAGCGGAACTGGCCCACGCCAACCGCGTGGCGACCATGGGCCAGCTTGCGGCGTCCATCGCTCACGAAGTCAACCAGCCGATCGCCGCCACCGTTACCAATGCCAACGCCGCGCTGCGCTGGCTCGGCGCACAACCGCCGAACACCGATGAAGTCGAGCAGGGCCTCAGGTGCATCATCAGCGATGGCAACCGCGCGGCCGACGTACTCGGCCGAATCCGCGCATTGATCCGCAAGACGCCGCCGCAACGGCAAGCGCTGGACCTCAATGCGGTGGTGGACGAAATGGTCGGGTTTACCCGTGGTGAGGCGACTCGATACGGGGCTGTGGTGTCCGTGCAACTGGCCAGCGACTTGCCGGCGGTATTGGCGGACCGGGTCGAGTTGCAACAGGTCCTGCTCAATCTGATCGTCAACGCCCTGGAGGCGATGGCTGTGAGGGAGGAGGGCGAGCGCCGGCTGTCCATCACCAGTGATTACGTCGGCGAAGACGTGCGGATCACGGTCAGTGACTCCGGGCCGGGGTTTGCCTGTGAGCGCGCGGAAGAAGTCTTCACCGCGTTCTACACCACCAAAGCCACCGGGCTGGGGATGGGGCTGTCGATCTGTCGCACGATCATTGAGGCGCATGGCGGACGCTTGTGGGCGGAGGCGAATGCGCCTTGTGGGGCGCGGGTTGTGTTTGCGTTGCCGAGTCATGAGGCATTGCAGCGAACATAGGTTGCAATGTGCGCACGGTGACCACTTGGTTTTCATCGTGAACACGTAGTTCTCGAATGTCGATATCAGACACGATCATGGCGCAATCAGTCTACTGACTCACCGGGCAGGCCGGGTAAGGTGAGGTGTCTTTAAGTCAAGATAACCCCATGCAGATCATGGGGTTGATAAGAACTGCGGCGGTTGAGGGGGCTTCTTTCGGGGAGTTTTACAGGCAACGATGATGATCGTTTGCTCACAGCAACTCGCTTAAATGTCGATCAGCAGAGAATAAAAAACCAATGATCAGCCCTAACTCCATGGATTCGAGTAGCCAATTGGCGCAGGGCTTCAAGCCTCGTCACGTCACCATGCTATCCATCGCCGGGATTATCGGTGCCGGTTTGTTCGTAGGCTCAGGGCATGCCATTGCCGCAGCGGGGCCGGCGGTTCTGCTGGCTTATCTGTTCTCGGGTCTGCTCGTCGTGCTGGTCATGCGCATGCTCGGCGAAATGGCGGTGGCTAACCCGGACACCGGCTCGTTCTCGACTTATGCCGATCAGGCGATCGGTCGTTGGGCGGGCTTCACCATCGGTTGGCTCTACTGGTGGTTCTGGGTGTTGGTGATTCCCATCGAAGCGTTGGCGGCCGGTCATGTATTGAACCAATGGTTTCCTCAGGTCGATGCCTGGCTGTTCGCCTTGGGCTCGATCATTGCGCTGGTGGTGACCAACCTGTTCAGCGTGTCGAAGTACGGTGAGTTCGAATTCTGGTTCGCTATGGCCAAGGTTGTGGCGATCATCGGTTTTATCGGTGTCGGTTTTGCCGTGTTGATGGGCTGGGTGCCCGATCGCGAAGTCAGCGGGTTGAGCGGGTTGATGGCCGACCACGGCGGATTTGCGCCCAACGGTCTGTCGGCGGTGGTCGGCGCTTTCATCACTATCATGTTCAGTTTCATCGGTACCGAAGCGGTGACCATCGCCGCTGCCGAATCCAACGACCCGTCGCGAAACATTGCCAAGGCCACGCGCTCGGTGATCTGGCGTATCGGCGTGTTTTACCTGCTGTCGATCTTCGTCGTGATCTCCGTGGTGCCCTGGAATGATCCGTTGCTGGCCTCGGTCGGCTCTTATCAGCGTGCCCTGGAAATCATGAACATTCCCCACGCCAAGTTCATGGTCGACGTCGTCGTGCTGATCGCCGTGGCCAGTTGCATGAACTCCTCGATCTACATTGCCTCGCGCATGCTTTACTCGCTGGGCCGTCGTGGCGATGCGCCGAAAATCCTCAAGGCGACTTCATCGGCAGGCGTGCCCCGCGCGGCCGTTATCGCCAGCACCGTGCTGGGGGCGTTGATCACGGTGTGGAGCTACTTCATGCCCGCCGGGCTGTTTCAATTCCTGCTGGCCAGCTCCGGCGCGATTGCCTTGCTGGTGTACTTGGCGATCGCGGTTTCGCAGTTGCGCATGCGGCGGATTTTGCAACAGCGCAACGTCGAGTTGACCTTTCGCATGTGGCTGTTTCCGTGGCTGACGTGGCTGGTGATCGTGTTCATCTGCGCCGCGCTGGCGGTGATGATGATCACCCCGCAACACCGCACCGAGGTCACTACAACCATCGGACTGGCACTGGCGATTTCCTTTATCGGCTTGGTGACGTCGCGTCACCCTGCGCCGGCGGCGAGGGTCACGTCGGTGGGGTAGGCGTTTGCGCCGATCCTGATACGCCCTTCGCGAATGCCGAGGGGCATGACAGACGCCTGTGTCTCAGACCGACTCTTACGAGGACATGATGTCATCGACCCCCTCCGTGGCCGACGCGACAACGCAATGCGTGGGTTTTCTGCTGCTGGACAAGTTCACCCTCATGTCGCTGGCGTCCGCCGTCGAGCCCTTGCGCATGGCCAATCAATTGACGGGCCGGACGCTGTATCGCTGGCATACCTACAGTCCCGGTGGCGCGCAGGTCTGGGCCAGCGACGGCGTGCCGATTACCCCGGATGGGGCGTGGAGCAATCCCACCGTGGCGGACACCGTCATCGTCTGCGGTGGCGTTGGCATCCAGAGCGTGATAACCCGCGAACACACAACCTGGCTGCAGGCGCTGGCGCGGCAATCGAAACGCTTGGGCGGGGTGTGCACGGGTAGCTGGGCGCTGGCCAAAGCCGGGCTGCTCGATGGCTACGAATGCAGCGTGCATTGGGAGTTTCTGGCGGCCATGCAGGAAGCTTTCCCGCGCGTCAGCGTCAGCACCAGCCTCTTTACCCTCGACCGCAACCGCTTCACCAGTTCCGGCGGCACTGCGCCGCTGGACATGATGCTGCACCTGATTGCCCGCGATCATGGCCGTGAACTGTCCGCTGCCATTTCCGAGATGTTCGTCTACGAGCGCATCCGCAACGAGCAGGATCATCAGCGCGTGCCGCTCAAGCATGTGGTCGGTACGCATCAGCCCAAGCTGCAGGAAGTGGTGGCGTTGATGGAGGCCAATCTTGAGGAACCGATCGATCTCGATAACCTCGCCGAATACGTCGATCTGTCACGGCGACAGTTGGAGCGGCTATTTCAGAAATACCTGCAATGCACGCCGTCGCGCTACTACTTGAAGTTGCGGCTGATTCGCGCACGACAACTGCTCAAGCAGACGTCTTTGTCGATCGTTGAGCTGGCGTATGTTTGCGGTTTCGTCTCCACACCGCACTTCTCCAAATGCTATCGCGAGCACTTTGGCGTGCCACCGAGTGACGAGCGCTCAGGTTCCGAGATGAGTCGCAAACCGGTAATGCAGCCGTCAATGCTCAGGCCGCTGACGACGCTTGATCAGGCACGTAATGAATCGACGTTTGCCAGTGTTCGGATGATGGAGCGTACGGATCTGGCGTCGACGGGCTGATCGCTCGGGACGGGTTATCACAGCAGATTCTGCATCCGTATAGTTCTTGCTCCATCAGGTGATTGCCCATAAACCCTCCTGTTCAGGTCAATGAAGCCGGTGAGTCACCGGCACGAGGAGGGATCATGGACGTCACCGCAATTCCCGAAGGTTTCGCCCCGTTTACCCGCAGCAGCCCGTTGCTGGATTTGCTTGGCCCGATCTACGCGAGGGGTAGCGGGCTGCAATTGGAGCTGGGCTTATTGACTGACTCACGCCATGCCAATGGCCGTGGCACGTTGCATGGCGGTGTCTTGGCGACGTTGGCCGATGTCGGCATGGGCTACGCCATGGCCTTTTCCAGCGACCCTCCGCAGCCATTGATCACGGCGAGCATGACTCTGGATTATCTCGGCGCCGTAAAAATGAACGAGTGGCTGGAAGTGCGTTTGGAGTACTCGAAAAAAGGCCGGCAGTTGGCGTTTGCTGCTGTCAGTTTGCATGTTGGGGAGCGTACGGTGGCGCGGGCCAGTGCGGTGTTTGCGGTGCCGGTGAGTTAAAAATGTGTGTCCATCAAGAGCTGGGCCATCGATAGACTGCGTCTTGGGGAATAGTGGGTAAATATTTCCATGTCTCGGATGATTGCTTCTGGCCGATATCCGCTCACGAACGATTGCTATCGGCCAAATCCAGTCACTCAGTTGTCTATGTTTTTCCAGCGCAACGGCGTGCAGTCCGAAACTCCTACCGACGCTGCTTCGGCGATGACCATCACTGAGTACTCATGATCCTGCCTGCCATCCTCGCACTGACAACACCATTTCGCTGGCGGAATGAAAGCACTTTGAAACTCTTCTGACGCTAAATGCATTCTTTCACTCGAAGCCCACAGAATGACGCCATCCGTACAAATGCGAACGCTGAGTGCCGCGTATTTGCCTAAGGCCCTGTCGCGTGAGTAGAATGCGATTAATTATCAATTGTGTACTTTCCGGAATTCCGATGCGCAGCGACGAAACGCTAGGTACTGCAGATCTAGGGCTGCTCTATCGCACCCACCACTCGTGGTTACACGGCTGGCTGATCCGACGCATTGGATGTCGCGATAACGCAGCAGATTTGGCGCAGGACACTTTCGTACGTCTGCTCAATTCCCGTCAGTCCAGCCCCTTGCGCGAGCCGCGCGCCTATTTGAGCAGCATCGCTCGCGGACTGATGATTGATCAGTATCGTCGTCGCGAACTCGAACGTGCCTACCTGGAAAGCGTTGCATTGCTGCCTCAACACGAGGTCCCCTCGGAAGAAAGCCGGCTGCTGATTCTTGATGCGCTCGAGCGCATAGACCGCATGCTCGGTCTGCTTAAACCGAGAGTTCGCCAGGCGTTTTTATTTGCCCGACTCGACGGCCTGACGTGCGCGCAAATCGCCGAAAAGCTGGGTGTTTCCCGCGCGACGGTGGAACGCGACCTGGCCACGGCCCTGCAACATTGCTATCGCTTGCGTTATGTCGAGTCGTGAGTCGCAGGCGCTGGATCCGGCCATTGTCGAGCAGGCGATCCAATGGCTGGTGCGCCTTCGCTTCAATCCAGCCGATGAACAAACACAGCGCGCTTTTGAGCACTGGCTGCAGCAGCGCCAAGATCATGTCTTGGCGTGGCAGCGAGTGGAAACGCTTGGGGATGAACTCGCAGGCGTGCCAGCCCAACTGGCCCGACAAACCCTCAATGGCAGCAATCAAGGCATGCGCCGGCGGGAAAGCCTGAAGCTACTGGGCATATTGGCGACTGTCGGCACGGCAGCCTGGCTCGGCCGCGACTACACACCCGTTCCCGCCATGCTTGCGCAACAACGCAGCAGTACCGGCGAGCAACGACGCTTCCAGCTCGATGACGGCAGCCTTATCCAGCTCAATAGCGATAGCGCCGTCGACAGCGATTTCGACTCCCAGCGACGCCTGATCATCCTGCGACGGGGTGAAATCATCGTGAATGTCGGTGCGGATCAACACTCACCTCAAACGCGACCGTTCTGGGTGCAATCACGTGACGGGATCATGCGCGCTCAGAGTTCGCGCTTTCTGGCACGTGAACGTGACGATGGCACGCTGGTCGCGGCTCAGGAAGGGTCAGTCACGGTTTTCCCCGGCTCCAGTCAAACGCCTGCGAGCCGCAGCGTCCAGGCAGGCAATCAGTTGCTGTTCACATCAAGTGGCGCCCGAATGTTCAGGGACAACGGCCTTGATCTATGGAGCTGGGCGGACGGGGTGATCAGTGCGCGCAATATGCGCCTCAATGATTTCATCGTGGAGTTGTCGCGTTATCGCCCCGGGGTATTGCGCTGCGCCGAAGAGGTTGCCGATCTTCGCGTTTCCGGCACTTTCCAGCTCGCCGACAACGATCAGGTACTGGCATTGATCGCGCAATCACTGCACTTGCACATTGATTATCGGACTCGTTATTGGGTGACCGTGACCGCTGCCACCTGAGTCCATCACAACTTTTTTGCGCTGCCTGAAAAATAATGAGGTGGTTTCGCATTCTCGTTCGACTTCTAAGGAAGGCCGGAATACAGGCCAGTCTGCCGATATCCTTTCTTGGAGCGAGAAAATGAGTTCGTCCCCGGTTTCACAGCGCCATCCATTAAATCGTGCCTTGCAAGGTGCGATGTTGGGTTTGATCGTCAGCAGCTACGCATTGCCATCGCTGGCGCAAACGTCGGGTGCTGACCACAGCAATCAAGTCAAGCAGTGGAACATCGCTGCCGGCCCACTGGCGCCGGCGCTTGATCGCTTTGCGCGCGAGGCTGGCATCAGTCTTTCCTTCGACGCGTCGAGTGTTGCGAACCGCACCACCGCGGGTGTGAATGGTTCGCTCGATACGTCGGCAGCGCTGTCATCGTTGCTGCAGGGGAGCGAATTGCAGATCGAACAGCAAGGCCCGAACGCCTACCTGTTGGTCCCTCAAGCAAAGACCGCCGGCCCGCTGGAGCTCGACGCAACAGACGTCGAGGACTACCGCCTTGCACCCCTCATCATCAATGCCAAGGTCAGGGTCAGTGCCGACGACGACGCCAACTCGGTGGTCGCCAAGGAGCTTTGGGTTGGCGGCAAGGTCGCAACCAGCATTCTCAATACTCCGGCATCGGTATCGGTTATTACCAACAAGGAAATGGAGCAACGCAGCGTCAGCACCACGGAAGAGGCGCTGCAATACACGCCGGGCGTTATCACGGACTTCTATGGTACGGATGACCGCAACGACTATTTCCAGATCCGCGGCTTCCAGGCCACCACTTACCGTGACGGCTTGACCCTGAGTTCGATGCGCGGCGTACGCGAAGATCCATTCGCCTACGAGCGTATCGAAATTCTGCGTGGCGCCAACTCCACGCTGTTTGGCCCCGCGGACCCGGGCGGCTCGGTGAATTTCGTGACCAAACAGCCGCGTTTCGAGCAGTTTGGCCAAGGCTATGTGACCTACGGTTCGTTTGACCATGTCGAGACGGGCATCGATGTCGGGGATGCGCTGAACGACGAGAAAACCCTGGCTGGCCGCTTTACTGCCAAAGGCCAAAACAGCGACCGCGAATACGACCACTCTCAGGACGACAACCAGTTGTTCATGGGGGGGCTTACCTGGGCACCGACGGATTACACGTCGGCGACGATGATTCTGGACTACCTGAAAACCGAAAGTTCGCCAAACAGTGGTGGCTATCCGCTGGACAAGGAATACGACCGCAGCAAGTTTTATGGCGAGCCCAGCTACAACTTTCACGATGTCGAGCGCACCAGCCTCAGCGGCAACGTCACCCATGACTTCGACAACGGCTTCGTACTGCGCAGCAATCTGCGCTACAGCAAGTTGACCGATGATTTTGGCTACGTATATCTGAGCGACAGCGCTGCACGGGTCGGTACCACCGTTGACCGCTATCAGTTTGGAACGGACACCGAAGCCGACCAGTTCAACGGCAATCTGATGCTGCAATACGATGCCCGCTTCGAGAACATCGACAGCAGCAGCCTGGTGGGCGTGGAGTACCTCGATTCGACCACCAAGGAAAGCTCGGTCTACGCTCCGACGACCTCGATTGACATTGCCAACCCCGTGTTTACTGGCGTTTCACGCTCAATCGCGCCGTATGCCGTGAACAAGCGAGACGCGACCACCAAGGCCGTATTCCTGCAGCAAAACCTGTCGTTCTACGAGCGTTTCATCGTCACCGGCGGTGTGCGCAACGACTCGATGGACCTGACCAGCAAAGGTCTGGAGTCCACGGAGAAAGACACCTTCTCCGAAACCTCCTACCGCGGTGCGTTGACCTATATCGTCAACGATGAGGTGTCCACTTATGTGAGCATGGTGGAATCGGTTTCGCCGCCGCAGGTTGGCGTCACACCGCAGACGGGCCGGCAGTACGAAGTGGGCGTGAAGTATGCGCCGATGGGGATGGACGCACTGTTTTCCGCAGCCGTTTATGACCTGACCCAGGAAAACGTCACCATCGCCGTGGTGCTGCCGAGCGGCATTATTGAGCAACAGACAGTGGGCGAGTCGCGGGCGCGTGGCCTCGACCTGGAGGCCAAGGCGCAGGTGACGCAGAACCTCAGCCTGATCGGTGGTTACTCCTATATGGAGTCCGAGGTACAGCGCGGTTCGTTGTACGACGGCAGCTCCCTGAAGGGTAATGAATTCGCCACCGCACCCAAGCACTCAGCTTCGCTTTGGAGTTATTACGACGTGCCTGCCACTGATGTCAGCGTTGGCTTGGGTGCGCGCTACGTCGGCTCTTACTACTTCGATGCCGCCAACTCCGGCAAAAGCGATGGCACCACGCTGTTCGACGCCGCGTTCAACTACAAGATCGCCAAGGGCACCGACCTTGCGGTGAACCTCAGCAACCTGCTGGATGAGCAGCACGTGGTCGGTTCCGGCACCGCCAACTTCTACAACCCGGGTCGCGAGATTACCGCCAAAGTGAGTTACAAGTGGTAAGCAGACGTGTAGACCTTTTTCCCAGATAGGAAGCGGTGCCCGCTTTACTGCGGGCACCGTCAACCTGGCCAACATCTGTGAGATGAAAAGCAAGGGTATTCGATTTTCATTCCCAACCAGCCCCACACCCTCAAGCCTGATCCATCGCCGCCGCCACGCCCTGATCCTCACCCAGAAACCCACCACTCTGATGCTGCCAGAGCCGTGCATAAATGCCGTTTTTGCTCAGCAGTTCCGAGTGCGTTCCCTGTTCGATGATCCGCCCCTCATCCATGACAATCAGTCGATCCATCGCCGCAATCGTCGACAGCCGATGGGCAATGGCGATCACGGTTTTACCCTGCATCATTTCATCGAGGCTTTCCTGAATGGCCACTTCGACTTCCGAGTCCAGCGCACTGGTGGCTTCGTCGAGCAGCAGGATCGGCGCGTTCTTCAGCATCACCCGGGCGATAGCGATGCGTTGGCGCTGGCCGCCGGAGAGCTTGATGCCGCGCTCACCGACCAGGGTGTCGTAGCCGCTGTGGCCTTGCTTGTCGCTGAGTTGGCTGATGAAACCGTCGGCTTGTGCATTGGCGGCGGCGCGGCGGATGTCTTCGTCGGTGGCATCCGGGCGGCCGTAGGCGATGTTGTCGCGAATCGAACGGTGCAGCAGGGACGTGTCCTGAGTGACCATGCCGATCGCGCTGCGCAGACTGTCTTGCGTCACGTGTGCGATGCTTTGCCCGTCGATGCGAATCTCGCCGCTGTCGACATCGTAAAAGCGCAGTAGCAGATTGATCAAAGTCGATTTGCCCGCGCCGGAACGGCCGACCAGACCGATCTTTTCGCCGGGGCGAATGTGCAGGCTCAAGTTGTCGAGGACCTGGCGTTCGCCGTTGTAGTTGAAATTCACCTTGTCAAAAGACACCGCGCCGCCAGCCGGCACCAACACAGTGGCGTTCGGCGCGTCCTGCACTTTGGGGCCACGGGTGAGGGTGGCCATGCCGTCCTGCACGGTGCCGATGTTTTCGAACAGCGACGTCATCTGCCACATGATCCAGTGCGACATGCCGTTGATGCGCAACGCCATGGCGGTAATCGCCGCCACCGCGCCGGTGCCGACCTGGCCAAGATGCCACAGCCACAGGGCATAGCCGCCGGCACCGATAATCAGCCCGACCACCAGTGCCTGGTTGACGATTTCGAACTGGCTGACCAGACGCATCTGGCGAAAACCAGTGAGCTTGAAATCCTCCATGGCGGCGCGTGCGAAGTGCGCTTCACGCTTGGAGTGCGAGAACAGTTTCACCGTGGTGATGTTGGTGTAGGCGTCGGCAATGCGCCCGGTCATCGATGATCGAGCATCGGCCTGTTCCTGGCCGACCTTCCCCAAGCGCGGCACAAAATAAACCATGGCCAGCCCGAATAATGCGAGCCAGGCAATGAACGGCAGCATGAGTTTCAGGGCGAAGCCGCCAGCCAGGGCGATGATCGCAATGAAGTAAACGCCAATGCCCGGTGCGATTTCGATCAGCGTGAACAAGACTTCGCGCACGGCCAGCGCGGTCTGCATGACCTTGGTCGTGACCCGCCCGGAGAACTCATCGGAGAAGAACGAAAGGCTTTGCCGCAGCATCAGTCGATGGAAGTCCCAGCGCAGCCGCAACGGTAAATTGATCGCCAGGATCTGGTGCTGAACCATGGTGCGCAGCGCCACCAGCCCGATGCTGATAAACAACACAATGCCGATGCCCCACAGCACGCGACTTTCCTGCGCGTTGACACCGCCGCCGGCCTGCCACGTCGAGAGCAGATCGACGACCTGGCCGAGAAAGGAAAACAGCCAGGCTTCGTAGATTGAAACACCGGCACTGAGCAGCGCCAGCGCGAGGATATAACCGCGTGCGCCGCGCGTGCAGGCCCACAGGAACCGCATCAGGCCGACGGGCGGAGGTGGTGCTTCGTCGGGAGGGAATGGGTCGAGCCGTTGTTCAAACACGCGCAGCATTGTGGTCTCCGAAATCATCAGGGTCAGGGGATTCTGCCATTGAATGACGGACTTGAGGGTTTGCATGTCACTGACTTGTCCCCACCAAGTGTCATTGCCCGGGATTGCTGCGGTGCAGAACCCCACGGGTTCCGGGGACCTGCCGATCAGCTAAGCTGTCTGCTCAGACGACTTGAGCAGCGCACGATGCAGCGAACAAATCCGGTTTCATGTTGGGAGTCGATGGGCAAAGGAAATGTTTAATTTCTTTTTGATGTTTGTGTTCGTGCTCATCCCCACGGCATCGCTCTCACTCGACAGTTATCTTCGCTACCGGGTGGCAAAGAGCAAACCGGTGAGCAAGGCGTGGAAGGCTTGCAATCATGTTCTTTCAATCATGCTGATCATGCAGTTGCTGGGTTTGGCGCTGTACTTCTTTTACCTCGCCTAAGCCTCAACGTTTACGCCAGTTCGTCAGGCACCTTAACGGCCTCGACACGCGCCGAAATCCACTTCCGACTGTAGGCCAGTACGCCTTGAGCGATGGCCGTGGGAAAGTGGATAAAACCGTGGGGCGAGGAGGGCAGCAGGTACATCTCGACCGGCGCCGATTGCGCCCAGCGCCTGGCGATGTCGAGGGTGTCGTCGCGCAGTGGATCGAGTTCGCCGGCAAACAGCAGCGCCCGTGGGAAGCCGCTGAAGTCGCCGTACAGCGGAGAGAGTGGTGGCTGACGGCGCTGCTCGTCAGTCAACTCGGGTGTGAGCAGACGTAGCGCCTCGACCATGCCGGGGCCGTCCAGCACCAGGGTGTCCGCCGGCGCGTTGCGTACGCTTGGCGTTCCGGTGAGGTCGTAGACACCGTAATACAGCAGTGCGCCGCGGATGCGTTGCAGTAAATCGGGCCATTGTTTCAGCGCCAGCAAGGTCGCAGCCGCCAGATGACCGCCCGCCGATTCACCGACCACTACAACAGGCAGACCGGCAAATTCGGCATCACTCAATACTCCGCGCGTAGCGTTGAGGCAGTCTTGCAGCAGACCTTCAATTGGCGTTGAAACCGCTAATCGATAGTCGACCGAAACCACCGTCACTTCGCAGGTATTGACGATGGCCGCGTTGAAGTTATCGTCCATCTGCGCATTGCCGATCACCCAGCCGCCGCCGTGAAAATCCAGCACCACGCCTTTCGCCGGGCCCTTGGGGCGGATGATCCGCACGGGCACTTTACCGATAAGTCGGCGCTCAGCAGTCAGGCCAAATTTGCGCAACACGCCGGAGCCGCCGATCTGGCTGACACGCAACAGCGCCTGAATCAAGCGCGGCGTCAGGCGATTGCGGATCTTGAAACGTGGCAGCCAGGCGAGTTTGCGGTTGAAGGCGCGCACCTGCGCCAATTCACGCTCGCCCTGCGGCCACGGCGCTTCACTACCCCAATTGGCATCGGTCATCAGCGGTTCTTGATCAGAATGGAAAAATTCAACGCAGCGGCAACGCACAGCCACGCCAGATAGGGAAACAGGATCAAGCCAGTGATCAAATCCAGTTGTATCGCCAGCACCACCATCGCCGCGACCACCAGCCACAACACGGTGAGAATCACCATCGCCGCCAGCACCTGATGCGCGCCGAAGAACACCGGCGTCCACAGTGTGTTCAACGCAATCTGCGCTGCCCATAACGCCAGCACAGTCTGGCTGCCGGGGATCAGGCTCAAGCGATAACCGGCCCACGCCAGCAGTAGATAGATAATCGTCCAGGCCACCGGGAACGCCCAGTTAGGCGGGGTGAACCCGGGTTTGTTCAGCCCTTCGTACCACGGCCCCGGCTTGAACATCACGCCGGTGGTTGCCGCTGCTGCGCAGGCCAGAAGAAAAATGAAGAAGGTCATCGCCAGTCCTTGGCTGAAATCAGCCGGTTGGGGTTTAAGAAAGGGACGCCCCGGCGAGCGAAAAGTTTGCCATGAATTCCGGATTGGTCTGAGGAGTGATTCAATTTGAACTAAAAACTGACCACTGCGTCAGGATAGTCAGTTGCCTTTTTCTACTGACGCGGATGACATCATGTACACCTATCACATCAAATATCGATTCAACGGAGAGCCTCGGACTTTTCTGCTTGAACTCAAAGAACAGCAGTTGGCCGTCCACGAAGCCGCGATGCATCTGCTGGAGTTACATCTGGGCGACGCGGAAAACGGCCTGCTCATGCCCACCGCAGATTCGACACCCGAGCAGATCCTCGAACATGCCGAGCGAGTAGGGATAACGGACATCAATGTGGTCAATCAAACCAACTGACACCGATCCTTGTGGGAGCGAGCCTGCTCGCGAAAGCGCAGTGTCATCCTGCACATCGGTTGGCTGACACACCGCTATCGCGAGCAGGCTCACTCCTACAGTGGTTCTGCCGCTTGGTCACAACCTCTTTTGCATGATGATCGTGCGTTCGGCTCCGTGATATTCATCCCGAATCCTGTCGAACCCAAGCGATCGGTAAAAACCTTCAGCCGTGATCGAAGAGGGCACATGCAGCGTGGTGAAACCCTGGCTAACAGCGACCGACTCAAGCTTTTCCATCAGCCGCTTACCCAGCCCTTTACCCTGACAGCCCGGCTCGACAAACACGCTGCGAACCACGTCCTGATCAAGACTGGCGGTAGCCACGATGTGCTGATTGAAAGTCGCCACATAAACCTGACGTTTGTCTAGCAAGCCAAGAACCGCCTGCGGCGAAAAGCTGCGTTGCACCTGCTCGATTATGTCTGGCGAATAGTCGCGCCCATTGGACTCACGCAAGGTGTTCACGATGAGTTTACTGATCATGGCGGCATCTTCGCGTGTTGCCATTCGAATCTGATCTTCCATTTTCGTTAGTCCCTGAGACTTTCCCTGCCGGTGGATGGACCAAACACGCACCCCACGGCCCATTCGCGCAGCCATTTCCATTCCAAGCGAAACTGTCATATTCAGTATCACTTGCCTACCCATAGTGACCAGCCCAACGCTTAAACAATGAGGCTGCACTGTGTTTCAACGTCTGCTGTGTTCGCTGTCCGTACTGAGCCTGTCCATCGCCGCCGCCCATGCTGCCGAGCCCGTGTTGCTCGACACGCCGCGCCTGCAGGGCATGGACAATTTCCGCGATGTCGCCGGCACCACCATCGCGTATTCCACCGCCCACGACGGTACCATGCGCGCTGGCGTGTTCTACCGCGCCAACGCGGTAACCCCGACGGCGTCTGACCTGTCGACCCTCAACAGCCTTGGCATCAAAGCCGTCTACGACCTGCGCACCCCCAGCGAAATTGCCGCCACCCCTGACACAATGATCAGCGGCGCGACCTGGCAGAACATCGACATCATCGGCAGCACCACCTCTGGCTCGAACATCAGCAACATCTCCTTCAAAAGCGCCGCCGACGCCATCGCCATGATGGAGCAGACCAATCGCGCGTTCGTCAGCGATGCTGGCATGCGCGGCCAGTTCAACAAACTGTTCAACGAACTGGCCAGCACCGACGGCGCACAACTGTTCCATTGCACCGCCGGCAAGGACCGCACCGGCTGGACCGCCGCTGTGTTGCAGAGCATCGCCGGTGTCGACAATGCGACCATCATGGCCAATTATCTGGCGACCAACGACTACACCGCCGCCCGCGTCGCCGCAACGTTGAAAGCCATGCCGTCAAGCATGGCCGCCGTCTACGAGCCACTGCTCGGTGTCCAGGCCAGCTACCTGCAAGCCGGCCTCGACGAGGTCACTGCGCAATACGGCAGCATGGACAACTACCTCAAACAAGGTCTCGGCCTGTCGCAGGAAACCATCTACGTCCTGCGCGGCAAACTGGTCGAATACAACAGCCTGCCGGGTCAGGCCGGGCTGATCGGCAACGCCGCCACCGGCGCCGAATTGCTCCGCGAATTGCAGAACACCAACCTGTCCGGCACCTACAGCGCCTACAACTACTACCTGCAATCAGCCATTGATGCCGGCACCCTCGGCGGTGTTGAAACGCAGGTCGGCGGCCAAGTCCACGCCGACGCCGCCAGCTACCTACTGCGCCAAAACGCAATGATCGAACAAGCCGCCGCGCCATTCGCCAGCGGCACTGACCTCAAGGTCGGCCAATATCGCCTCTGGACCACCGCGCTCGCCAGCTACCTCGGCACCGACGGCTCGGCCCACGCCGAAAGCAGCAATGAGCACAGCCAAGGCCTGATGGTCGGCATCACCCAGCGCTTCAGCGAACAACTCAGCGCACGCGGCAGCTTCGGCTACAGCAAAGGCACTGTTGGCGGCGCGGGTGGTGAAGCCGACACCGACTTCACCTTCCTCAACGTCGGCGCCCGCTACGGCTTCACCAGCCTCGAACAAGGCCTGTTCGTCGACGCCAACGCCAGCGCCGGGTACATCGACTACGACAGCAAACGCGACCTCGGCGGCGGCCTCGGCACCGCGAAAGGCAACAGCCACGGCAACCTCACCGGCGCCACTGTCGCCCTCGGCTACCGCGCCCCGGTCAACGGCATGACTTTCGAACCAAGCCTTGGTTTGCGCGTCAGCCACCTCGACCTCAGCGGCTTCAAAGAGAAGGGCAGCGAACTGGCACTCGACGTCGACGACAACAGCGCCACCCGCCGCAGCGCCGTCGCCAACCTCAACATAGGTTTCGCCCCGGTGACGATGGGCGCATGGCAACTGGTGCCCGGCGTACAAGTCGGTTACGAACGCACACTGGGCGACAACCAGGTCGACAGCCAAAGCCACCTGCTCGGCCTCGACATCGAACAACGCGCCGCCTTCGACAACCGCGACCAATTTAGCGGCGGCGTCAACCTCATGGCCAGCCTCGGCGCCCTGAGCCTGGGTGCGGAAGTCGGCGCCAATGGCGGCGGCGACAGCCACGGCTTCAACGGCGGCCTCAAGGCCAGCTACGCCTTCTAAAACACACGCGGGATCAAGGATGACCCCCAATCCAACAAACACCCCAAAACCCAATGTGGGAGCGAGCCTGCTCGCGAAAGCGCCAGATCAGCCAACAGCAACATCGACTGACCCACCGCCTTCGCGAGCAAGCTCGCTCCCACAGTCAGCTTTCCAACTTACGAACCGATCAACCGCGCCCGCGAAAATCCGCCGGACTTACCCCAAAAGCCCCCTGAAAATACCGACAAAACCGCCCCACATTACTAAACCCAAACCGCAACGCCACCTCAGTCACCGACCCCGAACCCCGACGCTTCAAAACCTCATAGGCCCGCTCCAGCCGCACCTGCCGCTGATACGCCACAATCGAAACCCCGACAAACCGCCGAAACCCCTCCTGCAACGCCCTCTGACTCACATGACTCAACCGCGCCAGATCCACACCGCTCACCAACTGCTCCGGATGCGCCTGAATAAACTCCACCGCCAACTTCACATGCCGTGGTGCAACCATCGCCGTCGGCCGCCGCAACGCCTCGGAAAAGTTATGCGGCCACGCCTCCAGCACCGCATCAATCAACATCTCGCGCAACCGCGACGGCATCAACGTCCCGCTGTTGATCAACAAATCAAACTCCGTCCCCGTGGCCAGATCGATCAACGCCTTGATCCCCTGAAACGCTGCCGAATTCAGATCCACGCTCGGCTCAAAAACGATCTTCTGCAGAATCGGTTTATCCAACAGCGCCGATAACCGCTCGGTGAGCTGAAGACGATTGATCGACATCCCGTGATGCGCGTGATCATCCAGAAAGTGCATCGAACGGATATCCGCCTTATCGATCGCCAGCCCCACGTGCGACATACCGATAGACTCGGTGGCATGGTTGAAAACAATCTTGCCAGCAGTGGGAATGACGAACGTGATCTCATCCTGTGGATCGGGGAAAGCGACGGTGAAATCACCGTGATAATGCATCCGCCGAAAACTCACGCCATCGTGCCGACCGTAGACCCCGCCAATGATGATGTTCGACGGCAGCGGCGGATTGTCGGCATAACGATTGCCAAACAATCTGGAAAACAGTGCACCGAAGTCGTCCGAACGGAGATTGTCGGAGCGCAGGATGATTTGCTGGCGAACGGGAGTCGGAAACACCTTGGCGGCACCTTCGTTTGGGGGCTCTAGGACTGGGGTGTAGGGCAGGGCGCCGAGGAGATTAGCAGAGGCAATATGACGGGTTTGTGACAGTCAGAAACATGCCGTTACAGCGCCGCGCCATGTTTAAGCGAAGGACACTCGGCAGGCCATGGCCAACATGGCAACCTGCTCGCAACTGTACTCAGCAAACAAATAGCGGCGATGCACTCAGCGTTTGGCCCTGTTTGACACGACCTGAAAGCATTCAAGTTAATTGGAGCGGCAATGCAAGCCAACACACAAACACTCCCCATCACCTTGACCCCCGAACTCGACTTCGACCAATCCGCCGCCAGCGCTTTCGGCGAATCGCTGACCCGCGAATACACCCAAGCCACGCCATTCCCGCACATCGTCATCGACAACTTCCTGCAAGCCGACGTCATCGCCAGCATCCGCGAACACTTCCCGGTCGAACCGACCCACAACGAACAGACCTACGAGCGCGGCTACAAAGGCCAACTCAAACGCCAGATCAGCCCCAACGCCTGCAGCCCGTACCTGAAGAACGTCTTCAACACCTTCAACTCCGCACCCATGCTGGAATTCCTCGAAAAACTCACCGGCATCCAAGGGCTCATTCCCGATCCTTATTTCGCCGGCGGCGGCCTGCACGAAACCAAAACCGGCGGCTTCCTCGGCGTGCACTCGGATTTTCGGCTGAACAAAAAGCTCAACGTTGAGCGGCGGCTGAATGTGATCATTTACCTGACCGAGGACTGGCAGGAGGCGTACGGCGGCAACCTGGAGCTTTGGGATGTGGGGATGAAGAAATGTCTGAAGAAGGTGCTGCCCGTTTATAACCGGTGTGTGATTTTTAATACGGACAAGGATAGTAACCATGGGCATCCAGAGCCGTTGACTACGCCGGAACACATCACTCGGCGGTCGATTGCGCTTTATTACTACACGGCGAGTGGGGTGGGTGGGGAGCCGGGGCAGAGGAATAAAACGCACTATAAGCCGCGGCCGAAGGATCGGTGGAGTTTGGGGTATTACTGGAATAAGGCCTTCAAGAAAAAAGGATGAAGGGGAGCTCACGTATCGACGGTTCGGCTGATTTTTCATGAGCAATAGCCTTGTCTTGATATAAAAGTGTTTAATATCAGTGGCTTTCAGTAGGGTATTGCTATTAATTTTTCTGGTATGTAAATTCAAGCTGCGTAAGCGTACCGCTTATGTGCTGCAATCGATTGTTTTTTAGATCCTGGATTTCGCTCTTACGAGCGCTTGAGGTTTACTTCGAGCTTGTCCGGAGGCTCGCACCTCCGATCTCCTCCGACGAACCTGGAGGAGACAGGGACGGTAGGTTTGGCCATGTGAAGGATGGCAGCTGCCAGCGATCTGATCGATGAATGCATCATCCTTCACTGCACCCTGGCGTATGGGTTGGCCAAATCTATTTTTAAAGGGATTTAAAAATGGTCCTTCTTAACCCTAAAAAAGTTTCTACTGGCTCAATCTCCAGTATTGAGAATTTATGTAGTGCACTCTCTGTTTCTCTCCAGGAGATTTACGGAGCGCTATCTCTTCCTGATGAGGAAAAATACACAGTTTCCCATATCCCTAAAAGTGATGGTGGAGTTAGGTTTGTTTATAACCCTCATTATCTGCTTCGAAGAATTCAGCGTAGAGTAAATAAAAGGATATTCTCTAGGTTGAGCATAATTCAATGGCCTGATCACTTGTTTGGCTCTGTACCCAATCAGCCAGATCAGAAAAACCAACGCATGATAAATAAAGATTATGTATCATGCGCAGCAAAGCATTGCGGTGCAAAAAGTTTATTAAAGGTCGATGTTAAGGATTTTTTTGATAATATTCACCAAGATTTGGTGCTCGATATATTTGAAAACTTCATGAAGTTTGATCGAGAAGTTTCTGAGTTGCTCGCCGAAATCTGTTGCTTTAATTCCCATGTTATTCAGGGTGCTTTGACCTCAAGTTATTTAGCAAGCTTGTGTTTGTACGATGTTGAAGGTTCGGTTGTTCAAAGACTATCTAGAAAGGGGTTGGTCTATACTCGGTTGGTGGATGATATTACGGTGTCTTCAAAGGTTTCTAACTATGATTTTAGCTATTCTTTGGATATCATTAGAGCCATGCTTACGAGCAAAGAACTTCCACTGAATCTCGCCAAAACTCGTACTATTTATGTCTCAAGCGAACCACTGACCGTCCATGGTTTGAGAGTTGCTTTTCCACAACCTCGCCTTCCTTCTGGAGAGGTTGCGAGAATCAGAATAGCGGTAAAAAATATAGAAAATTTAGCATCTGAACGAGGTTACAGAACAACTCACGCATATCGTCATGACTTCAATCGATGCATGGGGAGAGTTAATAAGCTCGTTAGAGTTGGGCATGATAGGTATGACTCATTGCTAGGTCGGCTAAAAAAAATATTTCCTTTGCCTTCAAAGAAAGATATTGATCGAGCAAATGCCATGTTAGAACGTCTTATTCGTGATTCTGGTACTAGGCGAAGCACCTACTGGTACGCAAAGCGATATTATAAACTTCAGGAACGGCTGATTGTTCTCAAGCGGTCATTTCCAGCGATCACTAAAGAAATTAGAAAATCTTTGAAAGGGTTACGGCCTGATTATGAATAGTAGAATCAAGGAGACCTGGTTTCGTTACCCATACTTAAATTATTTGGCCACTAGTCTCTTTTTGGTCGCGGCACTGGGGGTTGTATTTAGCGTCGCTGTTTTAATGGTTACAGGTTTTTCTGGTCAGTTTTCTCGTCCTCTTTGTTTCAATAATGAGTGCATTAAAAAATTTTTAGAGGTTTTTGATCAGTCATTTCTGATTTTGTCGGCAACACTGAGTTTGCTTGTCGGAGTTACAACCATAGGGGGGATAATTGTTGCGCTTATGAGCTATTTAAATAGTGCGAATGCGACAGCGCTAACAAACCATATCTCTCATTTTTCTATATTTCAAAATTATGTTGTGGCTGAGGTCTCTAAGCGCAATCGTATATCTCAAACCTCCGTGGATGCCTTTGTTTGGTATAATTTGATTTTCTCTGAATCGCGAACTGGAAGGATGTCTGTTTCAGATAGCTATTGTGGGCTCGTTTCTGCATTGAATGCCGAGATATTCATTTCTAATGAGCAGGCTAGGACTGCCGCTCAAGGCTCTTTTCGTTATATGTCACACCAAAAAAGGATCATTGATTCGCTATGTTCTTTGGGTATTGTGTTAAGTCATCAGCCTAGAAATGAGTTTTACGAAATTGAAGATCAAATTTTTGCATTGATATCCAGTTTGAATAAATCTTTTTGTTATTCGGAAAAAGTTCCGAAGCTGTTGAAGCGAAATTATATTTGAGTCTCGGGTTGTTTAGAGTGATTTATTGTTTTTAGGCGGTGCGGTCTAGGGTTTTTTATCTTTTTTCCATGCTCTCACAAATATAGTGCACAAATCTTTGGAAAAAAACGGGGCCAGACCACTATAATCTAAAATGGTCTGGCGCTAGATACTCCTTAGTGGCATCAGAACGATGGTCGTCGGCGGGGTCGGGGCGAAGCGGTTGCGAGTTCATTGGATAAAGAGCAGATGGAGTTTTTGTTTTGCGGCATCTTCTGAGTGAACCACAACTGACCAAGATCAGAGCCGCACTCTCCGAGCCATTCAACGACTTTCCTGTCGAGTATGACTATCTGGCGAGGAAGGTTAGAGGCGTCGACCCTGACGTCCTTTACGAAATCCTTTATTCAGAGGTCGCACCGGTGTGTTTCACAAATCTTGTGGCCGCTGTACCTCCGGTGTGGACAGGCTTCGACCCCGAAACTCTCAGAGAGTCGATTGAGGAAAGGTTGGCTGCGAGAGAGCGTAATTGGTTTCGTCGACAGTTCGACAAGATGCTGGTGCGTTGGCTGGAATACAACTACGCCTACATCTGGAAGGAGATCGCCAGCAGACTGTAGTTTGCAGAGCAAGATGGGTTCACATCGTCAATATATCGATGCAAAGCATAATTAAGAGGCGGTTCTGTTCCGAATTTTCCTTATTTCATCTGTGTCTATTTTTTGGTGTTATCGCTCTGCGCACGTTTCGATGTCGGCTTGGGTGGTTATCTCTGAGTCGATGCCTAATCTGTATTTACAATAATCGATAATGTCTTGTCGCTGCTCGTTCGTGAGTTTTTCTATACGTCGATAATTTCCGTCATTCGCATGAATGTTGAAAAACTGCATTCGAAAGGTCGGATGCTTTTTGATGAAATATATTCGAGTGATTTCGCTGTCTGAAACTTCGTTATAGAAGCCTGTATTCAGAATAAGCAAAAGCGAAATTAGAAAAGCGAACATCAAATATCTCATACCGGCCTTGGCTTGAGTGGTGGTAATCATTCTGTCTTCGTGCGTATGTCTGATCAACCTCCATGACGACATCCAAGCCGTCATGGAGGAATTTTCTTTACTCCGTCGGCACTACGTTATCCAACGCCCGATTCACCGCCAACTCCCCAAGCATTACCACCTGTGCAATGCCTTGCAGTGTCTTGCGCTCCGGTCCGTGAACCAGACCGATCACATCCCCAAGCATCACCGAAGCCGAGCCCAGCGACTCGCTGGCATTCACCAGCAATTCCTCAGTCTTGGTGTTCGGGTTGGCGATAAACATCGTGTTGGTTTGGTACGGGGTGAGCATGATTTCCGGGGCAGGGCCGAGGTAATGAGAGAGGGCGCGGTCGACGGCTTCGTTGAATTTCTTGGCGTCTGGGGATTCGTCGCCCGCGATCGGGTCGGTTTCTGGCGGATTCGGTGTGATCTTGAACATGATGTAACTCCCTTGTGTCGCTTAAAAGGAGCCATCACCCACTCGCTACCAAACGATGGGTGGCGGCCATGCACAGGTTGGTAGACCGGGACACAGGGAAAACCGGCGCGCTCGAAAGCGCCCTGCGCATGACCACCATAAAAGCCAGGCGAAGACTTTCGCCAATAGTGGAATTGCGCACCTTGTATACACGGGCTACCAAACCCGATCACTGCTATTCAGTGACCGAACCACAATAGAACCCGCATCCAAGGCGCACAAGCCGGCGGATTCTGGCGTAGTCGTAGGCAACGGCGCAAGGCGTTGTAGGTTGGGATGACGTAACTTGGGGTGTCTTTAAACAAAGTCCGGGAATTGCTTCAACAGGGCAGTTCGAGCTGTTTTTGCGATGTCTTTGTGGACTGGAGGAGCGGGAGCCGTTTCGCGATCCATCGGGGGCAAGCTCTCTCGCTACAGGGGGGAGTTAATTCGCCAGCGAAATCAGCGTGTCGATCACATTGATCGGCACATAAATCAGCGTAATCGCCGCATACGCTTTACGCGACCGAGCCATAAACGCGCCAATTGGCAACACAATCATGATCACATCCATCAACCCCCAAAGCGCCACCGGCGATGCCTCAAACAACGTGACATTGACGATTAGCCCCAGGCACAGATACGTGGACAGCGACAGCAATGCATAGCGCCCATCCTGCTCGAAATACACGCGCAATCCGTTCTGCTCATCCTCACTGCGGCTCGGCAGCAGCAACGCGGCCGTGACGAACAGCGACAATGTCAGCATCACCAACAATAGAAATTCGAGAAACGAGAAGCTCTGTTTCACCGCCGACAGTGCGTTGACGCCCACCAGAATTGCAGCTGCATGGTAAACAGCATCACCGCCCAGACCAGTGCCACCCAGTCGGGCTTGGCGACGCGGCGGATGCGGAACACCGTTAATGCGCCGAGCAGGAGGCGGGTGACGGAGAGTCCGAGGATCATCGAGAGAACGGTGGCGACGATTGGGAAGTTGCTCATCTTGCCTCTCGTGAACTCGGTTTCGGCTGAAAGGGTGTTTTGCGCAGACTAGGTGGGGCCGGGAGGGGCGTCAAACGTGGCTGTGCGGTTGGGTTGGCAGAAAACGGCTGTAGAGCCTTGCTGCGCGGAGGTAATGGATTAGGATGCCCGAAGGCTGGAATGGATCTTCTCGACTAAGGATGTGTGGTTTATGGAATCTGCTTTTTCGCAAGTTGCCGAGCGTTTGCACAACCGCCGGTTTTCCGTGGCGAATAACGCTCAGGGCTTGTCCGATGCACGCACGGTGTTTCACTACTTCGTCGAAGGCGCGGCGGTTTGGGGGACTTATGCGGGTGGCCATATTCGCATGGGTAACCAGGTTGGGCGGGTGACCAGGTCTGACAGTATCGAGCTGCTTTATCAGTGCATCACCACGGATGGCGAGATCCGCGCGGGTTGGTCGCGGGGTGTGGTGGGGGTTGATGAGGCGGGGCGGACGACGTTGCGGTTTGTGTGGGGGTGGTTGTCGGGGGCCGAGGGTGGTGGGGAGTCGAGTTATGTTGAGGTGGTCGCGTAACCGTCCGGTTTTTAGCTACGCGAGCCTTTCAATCACCGCAAAACCCAATTAAGTCGAACTCACCGCCGCCACATCCCATGTCCGCATCACCTGCGTAATCGCCGCATCAATGCTCTCAATCGGCGTGTCATCCCGAGCAAGGATGGAAATCCCCTGCAGGAAACTGTCGAACACCGTCGCCATGGCGGCTGCGTTTGTATCGTCCGCTAACAGCCCTTCACTCACACCCCGCTCGACACACGCAACAATCCCGGCGCGGGTTCTGGCGCGAGAGTGGGTGAGGGCTTGAGCGACGTGGGCGTTTTCCGGGCTCGGCGCGCTCATGACGCCGAGGGTGACCATGCAGCCTTTGGGGTGGCCGTCGTCGCATTGCATGCGGGCCGACTGGCGCAGCGCGGTTTCGATGGCTTGGCGTGGCGGCAGGCTTTCGTCCCACAGGCATTCGGTGACTTGGGCGAAGGTCGCGAGGTAACGCTGCACGCATTCGTCGAACAGGGCTTCTTTGGAGCCGAACGCGGCGTAGAAGCTGGGGGCGGAGATGCCGCCGCCCAGTTCAGCCTTCAACAGTGAAAGGGATGTCGAGTCGTAGCCGTGTTGCCAGAACAATTGCATGGCCTGGTCGACGGCGTCGTCGCGATCGAATGCGCGGGGGCGGCCGGTTCTGGCCATAGCTGAAACTCCTCGGAAAGTGATTTGGATACTAGTCGATACATAAGTCGTTGACAACGGGCCTCGGCTGCCGCCAGTATTTTATATCGATCGGTACGCAAGTCTGAATTTCCAAACTCAAGGAGTTTCCCGTGACACCCTCAATGACTCTATCGGCAGCGCCGAAAAGCCTGCCCATTGGCGCCTTGCTGGCGCTGGCCATGACCGGTTTCATCTGCATCGTCACCGAAACCCTGCCCGCCGGGCTGTTGCCGCTGATCAGCGAAGGCTTGGCGATTTCACCTTCGATGGCCGGGCAGATGGTCACCGCGTATGCGCTGGGCTCGGTGCTGGCGGTGATCCCGATGACCATCGCCACTCGTGGCTGGCGTCGACGCAATGTGTTGTTGCTGACCATTGTCGGTTTTCTGCTGTTCAACTCGATCACGGCGCTGTCGTCGCACTATGGTGTGACGCTGGTGGCGCGTTTCTTCGCCGGGGTGGCGGCAGGCTTGGCGTGGAGTCTGTTGGCTGGTTATGCGCGGCGGATGGTCGAGCCGGATCAACAGGGCAAAGCGCTGGCACTGGCCATGGTCGGTACGCCGATTGCCTTGTCACTGGGCGTGCCGCTCGGCACTTGGCTGGGAGGGCTGGTCGGGTGGCGCACGACGTTCGGGTTGATGTCGGCCCTGACTTTGATGCTGATCGTTTGGGTGTTGGTGAAAGTGCCGGATTATCCACCACAGCCTGCGCATCAGCGTCTGTCGTTGCGCCGCGTGTTGACCACGCCGGGTGTGCGGCCGGTGCTGGCGGTGGTGATCAGCTGGATGCTGGCGCACAACATTCTCTACACCTACATTGCGCCGTTCGTGGCGCCGGCGGGGTTGGCGGATCGTGTAGATCTGGTGTTGTTGGTGTTTGGTCTCGCAGCGTTGGCGGGGATTTGGTTGACTGCCAAGTTGGTTGAGCCGCTGTTGCGTAAGACCGTTCTGGTGAGTCTGGCCACGTTTGCACTGGTGTGCGTGGGATTCGGCTTTTACGGACGAGTGCCGGAGGTGATTTATCTGGGCGTGTTGGTGTGGGGATTGAGTTTTGGCGGTGCGGCGACGCTGTTGCAGACGGCTCTGGCAGATGCGGCGGGGGATGGCGCGGACGTGGCGTTGTCGTTGAATGTGGTGGCGTGGAATAGCGCGATTGCGGGCAGCGGCGTGGTCGGCGGGGTGCTGCTGGATCGATGGGGTGTTGCCGCTTTCCCATGGGCGATGGTGGTGTTGGTGGCGGTCGGGTTTGTGATTGCCTGGAGTGCTCGGGCACATGGGTTCAGAGCGGGGGCGCGTGGGGCGGGAGCGGCGGTCGTGGTTGGGCACTGAAGGTTTTTCAACGCAGCTCATTTTCTGAAGTGCGCAAGAAGTTGCGCAGTGACTTTCTTTTTTTCTCGGGTGAATGCCCTGTAGCCCACGTCGTTATTGGCCTCCAGCCAAGTGCGCAACTTCTTGCACACCACTGCGCAAGAAGTTGCGCACTTCTCTTGGTTTTTCATCGGTTTAGTGTCAAGAAAAGTGAATCGATGGCCGCAAAGCCTTGATCTGTATGGGTTGCATAAAAGCTGGCATGAACTTTGATGGCGCATGGCCATCCTTTCAGGCAATGGTGCCTGAGAGGTATGTCTTTCAAGCAAGGAGAGCATCCCCATGGCAACACCAGCGTACATGTCCGTCACTGGCGAAAAACAAGGCCTGATCACTGCCGGCGCGTTCACCGCCGACTCCGTAGGCAACACCTACCAGGAAGGCCACGAAGACCAGGTCATGGTTCAGGCTTTCACCCACGACGTGATCATCCCGCGTGACCCACAATCCGGTCAGCCAACCGGTCAGCGCGTGCACAAGCCAGTTGTGATCACCAAGGTCTACGACAAGGCTTCGCCTCTGCTGCAAGCTGCTCTGACCTCCGGCGAGCGCATGAGCGAAATCGTTATCCAGTGGTTCCGTACTTCTGCTCAAGGCACCCAAGAGCACTACTACACCACCAAACTGGAAGACGCGATCATCGTCGCCATCAACAACAAAATGCACAACTGCCAGGATCCAGGCAACTCGCACTTCACCCACCTGGAAGAAGTGCAGTTCACCTACCGTAAAATCACCTGGACCCACGAAGTATCCGGTACTTCGGGTTCCGATGACTGGCGTGCTCCAGTCGTTTAATTACGGCTGATGGTTGTACCGCCCCGACCGGCATGACCGGTTGGGGCGCACTCACTTCTAAAGAATTTTTGCCAATAGCCCCACAGCGGGCTGTTGCGCATCGCAGCACTGCGCGAGGAACAAGGGATGTTCTCACCGGCCAACCAGCCTCATTTCAATCTGACCGTCGATGGCGTCGACAGCGATTTCCAAGTGCTGTCGTTTACCGGTCGTGAGGCCCTCAACACGCCGTTCGAATTCGAGCTGGAACTGGTCAGTGAAAAGGCCTCGATCAACCTCGAAAGCGTGCTGCACAAACTGGCATTTCTTCAGCTGTCGCCAACCGGCACTGGCATTCACGGGCTGGTCTACAGCATCGCCCAGGGCGAGGCGGGCAAGCGCCTGACGCGCTACAAGATTTCCCTGCGCCCGCAACTGGCGTACCTCGCGCACCGGGTCAACCAGCGCATTTTCCAGCAGATGACCGTGCAGCAGATCATCAGCCAAGTGCTGGAAGAACACGGCATCCTCGCCAGCGATTACCACTTCCAACTCAGCGCGATTTACCCCGAGCGCATCTACTGCGTGCAGTACGACGAATCGGATCTGGATTTCATCCAGCGCCTGTGTGAAGAAGAGGGCATTCACTACCACTTCCAGCACACGTCCAGCGGCCACAAACTGACTTTCGGCGATGACCAGACGGTGTTCCCGAAACTCGCGCCAGTGGCCTATCAGCAGGACTCCGGACTGGTCGCCGACAAACCGGTGGTCAAGCGTTTCGGCCTGCGTTTGGCCACGCGTACCAGTCGCACCACGCGCCGCGATTACGACTTCGTCAAACCGAAGATCGAGCTGGAAAGCGATGCCAAAAGCAGCGCCCAGCCAGACCTCGAAGACTACGATTACCCCGGCCGTTTCGTTGACCGCGAGCGCGGCAAACACTTGGCCAATCGCGCGCTGGAACGCCATCGCAGCGACTACCGTCTGGCCGAGGGCAACAGCGATCAGCCGATTCTGGTCAGCGGGCATTTCCTCGCCCTGACCGAACACGCCAACCCGACGTGGAACGACCTGTGGCTGCTCACCGAGATCTTCCACGAAGGCAAACAGCCGCAAGTGCTGGAAGAGTCGGTGACCAGCGACACCACCGACAACAAGGACGATTTCCACCAGGGCTATCGCAACCGCTTCAGCGCGATTCCGTGGGACGTGCCTTATCGTCCGCCGCTCGATCATCCGAAACCGAAAGTCCTCGGCACGCAAAGTGCGGTGGTCTGCGGCCCTGAAGGCGAAGAGATCTACTGCGACCAGTACGGCCGGGTGAAAGTCCAGTTCTTCTGGGACCGCGAAGGCAAACACGACGACATGACCAGTTGCTGGATGCGCGTCGCGTCGAGTTGGGCCGCGGAAACCTTTGGTTCGATCAACATTCCGCGGGTCGGCATGGAGGTGTTGATCACCTTCCTTGAGGGCGACCCCGATCAACCACTGATCACCGGTTGCCTGTACCACGGCGCCAATCTGCCGCCGTACAAACTGCCGGATTTCAAGACCCTGGCCACGGTCAAGAGCAAGGAATACAAGGGCAGCCGCGCCAACGAACTGCGCATCGACGATACCACCAGCGAGATCAGCATCGCGTTGCGCAGCGACCACGGCGCGAGTGCGATCAACCTCGGTTATCTGACGCATCCACGCCCGAGCGGTGGCCAGCCACGCGGCGAAGGGTTTGAGTTAAGAACCGATCGCCACGGTGCGGTGCGTGCGGCGGCCGGTCTGCTCATCACCACTGAGCCGCGTCCGAACGAATCCAAGCACCACAAGGATCTGCCGGAAACCGCTGAACGCCTCGCCACCGCCAGCGATCAGCAAGATGGATTCGCCGTTCAAGCCAAAGAGCTGCAAGCCCAGGAAGCCGGCGATCAGGACGACGTCGCCAAAGCGTTGCACGCCCAGCATCAAGGCGTACTCGGCAGCGGTCCGGCGAACCTCACCGCCAACGAATTCCCCGAATTCACCGAACCGCATCTGGTCCTCGCCAGCCCGGCCGGCATCGCCCTGACCACGCCACGCTCCAGCCACATTGCCACCGGCGAACACCTGGCGCTGAGCAGCACCGGCCACACCAGCCTGTCGATCGGCAAACGCCTGCTCGCCAGTGCCAGCCGTGGCATGCGCCTGTTCGTGCAGAGCATGGGCTGGCGTCTGGTAGCCGCGTCCGGCGACATCGACGTACGAGCGCTGAAGGACAGCATCAACCTGCTGGCCAAACTCAACATCACCGCCAATGCCGACCGCATCACCATCACCGCCAAGACCGAACTGGTGATCCAGGGCGGCGGCAGCGCCACCACCTACAACGCCGGCGGCATCACCCACGCCACCAGCGGCCCGTACACCGCGCACGCGGCGAACTTCGCCTACACCGGCGCGAAAAGTCTCGCCGGCGTGTTCCCGGAACCGCCGAAGCCGGGCAAAGGCAATCTGGAATTGTTCAACCAATACGCCGGGCGCCAAGGCATCAAGGACGGCGATTACGAAGTCATCGATGCGCTGGGCAAAAGCATCAAGGGCAAGCTCGACGGCAAGGGTTTCGCCAGCGTCGCCGGCGCTGCACCGGGGCCGGCGCGGGTGCTGTTCGGCAAGGATCCGGCGGATACCTGGAGCGATGGCAGTTACATCGGCAAACCGGAGTGGCCGTTGAATCCGCCGGGGCCTGAAGATGTGCCGAGCCAGGTGCAAGCCATGGTCGCGCAGGTTTTGCCGAGCAAGAGTTGGGAGATGTTGGAGAAGGGCAAGGACATGGCGCAGACAGGGATGAGTGCAATGCAGTCCGCGCAAGGTGCGATGCAAACGGCGCAGCAAGTGAAGGGTGTGGTGCAGGGCGGGGTGGCCGGGTTGCCGAAGCTGGCGAGTGCGGCGTTGCCGAGTGCGTCGGGGGTTCTGGGGGCGGCGAGCAAGGCGGGCAAGTTGCCGAGTCTGCCTGCACCGAGTCTGCCAAAACCTTCCTTGAAAACCCCGGGCCTATTGGCGGGTGAGATGCTGTCATGACCACTGAAGTAGCTGCTGTAAAACGTGAACCTCAAGTTGCCATCGTTCCACTCAATGCCATCGACATTCAGGATGTCGCCAGCGGTGCGGCAACCTTCGACGGCTGGCTGCAATCCGCCAGTGGTGGTGTGGTCACTCTCGACCGGATCAAGAACGTCGCCGGCGCCTTGCCGGTGGTGGGCAACATCATGGCGCTGGTCGATGCGCTGGGTGACATCGTCACGCTGTCTAAGGCGCAGAAGCGTGATCTGCTTGCCTGGGCCAGTCTGGGCATCAATCTGATCGGTGTTTTGCCGCTACCACCAGCGATGGCGGCAGCACGGATGACCCTGCGCCCGACTCTGTTTCTGGTACGTCAGGAGATGAAGGCCAGCAGCAAGATGCTGCTCAGTTCATCGGTCATCGAAGTCCTGATCGGCCACTTGAACGAGTCCATCATCGGCACCCTCGATGACTTCGTTGAACAGGCCAAAGGTAAGCTGCCGGGGATTCTGGCGGACGCTGGCAAGCTGGGCGAGGACGTCATCAACGAGATTGCCAAAGGCCTCGAGACGGTGGCCAATGGCAAGCTTGATGCCAAGGGCGATCTCAATGCGGCCGGCGCACAAGCGAGTGCAGCGGTCGATCAATTCAAGAATGATCCTCTTGCATCGTTCGGCAACATCTTCGGCGCCGCTTGCAGCGCTTATAAAGCCGCAGGCAAAGGTTTGGCCAACAGTGCAGCCGATCACCTGCTGCCCGATGACGTGAAGAAGCGGGTCGCTTCGGAAACCGCAAAACTGCGAGCGATGGGCCCGGAGCTGCGCACCCAGTTGAGTAAGCTGGACGACGAGTCCGTTCAGAACTCCATCGGCTGGTTGCTGTTGATACTGTCCAGTGCCGTGGCTCTGTGGCGCAAGCGCAATGCCCATGGTCAAGGGGCCGGTGTCAAACCAGATCAGACCAGTCAGGCCAAGCGCACTGCCTCGGAAGGGGCGCTGGGAGCGACGGGCCGACAGGCTCCGGCGACTCACGCCCCTAATCCGAAAAGAAACTGTGCCTGCTCCAGCACCCGTCACAGCATTAACTTTGCCCTGGGTTCGGAAAGCCTCAGCCATACCGATTTCAGTTTACCCGGGGCTTTCCCGGTTGTGTGGATGCGTACCTACAATTCACGTTTGGGCGCATACGACCCAAACGAACTCGGCGCCCGCTGGATCAACGAGTTCACCACACGTTTCGATTGCGTGGATGATGGCCTGACCTTCTACGGCGCCGATGGCCGCGATCACAGCTATCCGTTGCCCAAAGTCGGTCTGTTCCACTACGACGCCATCGAAAATATCACCCTCGTTCGTGCCAGCGAAGATCAGTTGCTGGTGTGCCGTGGTTTCGAGCGCAAGGAAACCTACGTCCGGCGTGGCCAGCGCTATGTGTTGACCAATATTTCGCTGCGAAATGGCGCCGGGATCATGCTGCACTACGAGCATCGTCACGATGAGCAGTCGGTGCTTTCGGACTTGATCACTTATCAGGAAAACGACTTCACCAAAGTCCACCTGCACCTCGGCACGCTGATCGATGATCACGGCCGACTGACCGGTCTCTGGGAAATCCGCGACGGTGAACCGCAGCGACAACTTTGCGCCTACCAGTACGACGCTTTCGGCGATCTGATTCAGGCCCAGGACGAGAACGGTGCAGTCTGGTCGTATCAGTACCAGTATCACCTGATCACTCGTTACACCGACCGTACCGGGCGTGGCATGAATCTGGAGTGGGATGGTCAGGGCGCCAAGGCCAGAGCCGTGCGTGAATGGGCGGACGACGGCAGCTTTGACACGCATCTGGAGTGGGACGAAAACATCCGCCTGACGTACGTCACCGATGCTCTAGGCAATGAGACCTGGCACTACTACGACATTCTTGGCTACACCTATCGCATTCGCCATGCCGACGACCGTTCGGAATGGTTCTTCCGCGACGAGGCGAAAAACGTTGTGCGCCACGTGCATACCGATGGAAGCACGGATCGCTACAGCTTTGACGAGCGCAGCAATCTTCTCGAACATATTCGCGCCGATCACACCGTGATGCATTACGCCTACGACGACCAAGACATGCTGATCAAAATCAGCGATGCCGAGGGCGGTCAGTGGCAACGCGCCTATGACGACCAAGGCAATCTGGTCGCAGCGCTCGATCCGCTGGGCAACAAAACCGAATACGCCTATAACAAGGCCGGTCAGCCCACGGCGATCAAGGATGCCAACGGTAACGAAAAAGCCCTCGACTACAACGACGCCGGGCAACTGGTCGAGTACGTCGACTGCTCAGGCAAGACCAGCGCCTGGGAATACAACGAGCTGGGGCAGATGATCTGCTTCACCGACGCTGCTGGAAACGCCACCGAATACGAATACAAGGCCGGCCAACGGGTGCTTATCAAGCACCCGGACAAGACTGAAGAACGCTTTGAACGTGACGCCGAAGGCCGGTTGTTGACGCATGTCGACGGTCTCGATCGCTGCACCACCTGGAGCTACAGCGCTGCCGGTTTGGTCACCGAGCGTGTCGATGCCGCCGAACAAACCCTACGTTATCGCTGGGACCGCCTCGGACGGTTAACGGCCCTGGAAAATGAAAACGAACAACGCGCGCACTTCCACTACGACCCGGTCGGTCGACTGCTGGAGGAAAGCGGATTTGACGGGCGCAGCACTCGCTATCAGTACGACCCGATAACTGGTCGCCTCGCCCAATTGATCAATGGCAAACGCATCATCTCGGCGAGCTTTGACCCGATGGGCCGCCTGATTGAGCGTCGCGCTACCCTGGGCGAGCAGTCGCAAAGCGAGACTTTTGCCTACGACGGCAACGGCAATATGGTGCTGGCCGACAACGCCGACAGCCGTCTGCAATGGTTCCACGACCCGGCCGGCAATCTGCTGCGCGAGCACCAACATTACCTCGGACTGGAAAAGCCCACCGTCGCGATCTGGCAGCACGAGTACGACGTGCTCAACCAGCGTGTTGCCACCGTTCGCCCCGACGGCCACCGCGTCAGTTGGCTCACTTACGGCAGCGGCCATTTGCTGGGCATGCGCCTGGACGAGCATGAGCTGATCAGTTATGAACGCGACGACCTGCACCGCGAAGTTGCCCGTCATCAAGGTAACCATTTGCTGCAAACTCAAACCTGGGACCCGGCCGGTCGCTTGCAGGAGCAACTGCTGGGGCGCAGCGATGACAAAAGCACTCTGCTCAAGCGCGAATACAAATACGACGCTGCCGGCCAACTGACTGACATCAACGACAGTCGCCGCGGCCCGCTCGCCTATCGCTACGATCCCGTCGGCCGACTGCTCAGCGCCGTGACACGTCAAGGCGTTGAAACTTTCGCCTTCGACCCGGCCGGTAACCTGCTGGATGACAAGACTGCCGAAATCCGTCGCCCACTGGATCTGACCCCACCGCGCAGCAAACTGGTCGACAACCTGCTGCGCGAATACGCCGGCACCCACTACGACTACGACGAACGCGGTAATCAGATCCAGCGCTGGCACAACGGCCAACGCAGTGATCTGCGTTGGGACCTGTTTGATCGACTGGTGCATTTCGAAGATCCGTGCCTGAGCGTGGATTTCGCTTACGACGCACTGGGACGACGCCTGCACAAAAACTCCCGAGCGCACTACAAACAGCGCCCGGAAGCCGGTTCCCTCTGGAACAGAAACGAGCACGCCCGCAAACAGCGTGAACTGGGCTGCGGTTTTACGCTTTACGGATGGGACGGCGACAATCTCGCGTGGGAAAGCAGTCTTGCGCAGGGCGATGGCGAGCCGGGACGCACGGTGCATTACATCTTTGAACCGGGCACCTTCATACCTGTCGCTCAAACTGTGCGCCACGCGCCGATCAACCTCATGGGCCAGCCGGATTACAGCGGTGAATACAGCCTTGATGAGGATCCGTTGTGGAATCACAAAGCCACGGCATTACCGTTTGATGCGTTGGCCTGGTACCAGTGCGATCACCTGGGAACACCGCAGGAACTGACGGACTCACACGGCAATATGGCCTGGACCGCGCAGTACAAGGCGTGGGGGCAGGTGACGGAGCAGCGTTCAGAATGGGCGCGGCAGCATGGTGTGACGAATCCGATACGGTTCCAGGGGCAGTATCACGATCATGAGACTGGGCTGCACTACAATCGATATAGATACTATGATCCGAGGGTTGGGCGGTTTATTTCGCAGGATCCTATTGGCTTCGCGGGCGGCATTAACATCTACCAGTATGCGCCAAACGCCAATGGTTGGATTGATCCGCTTGGATTGGTTAAAGGTACAAATGAAAAAGGTCAGGTCACGAGTCGTGGAGGATGGAGAAAGGCATCTGTAAGGGACGCATGGAATAGTGCTCTTCCCGGACCGAACGGAGGCAAAATCTGTCCTGTGTGCGAAACAGAAGTAGACGTTGCCCCAGGAACAGGTCCGCGAGATTGGGATATGGATCACCATCCCGATCCGTGGAGCAAAAGAGATTTCCCAGACGGCGTAAGTCGAAAAGAGGTTCTCGACAATTACCAGACGGGCGTTATTCTAAAATGCCCATCCTGCAACCGTAGAGAAGGAAATCGAAAATGAGCATTATTGAACATATAGAGAAGCACTTTGGGAAAATTTACCAAGGGTGGGATTTTTCTGAAGGTGAACATTCTTATCAAGTAGTTGAGTGTCGGGATGGTAGTGTGGAAGGTGTTGTCACATTTTGTACGCTAGGCCTTTCACATGTAGGGCTTAAGTCTTCGGTGTCTGCACAAGTAATACACCACGAATTGTTATTGTCTATTGATCAGAATGAGATTCCCAAGAATGCAGTGGCAATCGTAAAGCAACTTGCAGATGATGCTATTGGCTCCACTTACGCCTTGTTGAATAATCAGTTAATACAGAGGGGGGGAGTTGTTTTCGATGATTACTCGCTCTCTGCTGTATGGATCAAGCCTCCGGTTTTTTTTGGAGATGAATCATTTTCTTATACTGGGCCTGATACGCATGGCCTTACATGCGTTTTTGCGTGGATTGTTCCAGTATTTGACTCGGAACTTAAATATATTGAACAAAAAGGTGCGGATGCTTTTGAAATGTTGCTTGAAGAAACATCGATTGATTTGTTTTCCCTGAGTAGGGATAGCTTGGTCGCTTGAGTTTTTAGTGCAAGGTTTCTTTGCTCCGTTTTCTGTGGGTCATGGAGATAGGTCGGGATAAAGAGCGTTCTCGGAGGTGGGCTGCGTTTTTATAATTAATTAAACGTAGTCTGTCCTGATAAAAAACGGAGGGCGTAACTTTGACTGTAATACGGACGACGCTGGCCATGCCATCAGAAATCGATTGGGTGGAAGCGGTGGTAAGGGGAACATTTTTCCTCAAGCCCCTAGTGTTAAGCGTGGTGAGTTTCGTGACTTTGAGGGAGATATTGCCGAAGCTGTTAAAGGCGGTAGTAACGTAATAGTACGTGTCACCCTCAGTACGATGAAGGTGCCACTCGACCTCATTCTGTTTTGTACCAGGCGAGAGTTGACGGGGATACTGAAAGTCGGCTATTCCAGAACCCTTGTTCGTGCGATTGTTGATAGGATCGTTTTATGTCACCTAGTGAGCGATTACAAAATTTTCTTTCGCAGATGCATGAGTGGGAGGTGGGATTTCATGCCGAGAAGCGATGCGACGCATATAAGACGGATTCGGGGTATCGGACTAAGGCGAATGAAGCAGCAAAATCAAGGTTGGAAGCGATATTCTCTGAAAATCTGAGTGTGAAAGCTTCAATTGCCCTTGGATCAGCAAGGCTCGATACCTTAGGTACTGGACAGCCTCCGGAGTATGAACAGACCATTTTGACTGATACCGAAGAGCTAGATAAGGTAACGAATATTCAGGCAGTCAGAAAAAAAGGGCTGAAACAACGTTATCGATACACCCTGATCGGAGGGCGTGATGAACCAAAAATTGATGGGGTTAGCGTTTGGCGCGCTAGCAGTGAGAAATGGGAGCGTCGTCATGCGATTTAGCCCTAAACCGGTATCTGAAGAAAATCATCTGTGCACGAGTTGATGAAAACTGCTCTGGGACAGACCACGTTTCTGAAGGTTTTTTAAAAGTGGTTTGCCTAATAAAGTCTAGTCGGCTTATCACCCTGAGTGTATAGAATGAAAGGTACCTTTCACAAGATTGTCTTTGAGTTGACGCCTGACAAGGATGATTATCCTCCGGTCGCCGCTGAAACTATTTGGGGCATCTATTCTGGTGATGGCACCTATACCTTAGACAATACTCCCTATTACGTTTATGGCGTGAGTAAGGGAGATTCCGTGCAGGTAAAGTCCAGTGGCGATGAGATGATAGCTGTGCGTGTCGCAAAACAGGGCGGCCATTCGACTGTCAGAGTTTTTGCCAGTGATACTGAAGAGAAAAGTAAAATAATCGCTCATCTTCATCAGTTAGGTGCCTCGTGCTCAGTTAGTCAGGAAATGTCGCTGTTTACAGTGGATATTCCCTCAGATTGTGATTTTTTCGCAATCGACAGATATTTGTCTGATATTGCTGATGGGGAAAATATTGCATATGAGGATGCTTGTCTGCAGCACTCAGATATCGAGTCATTTCGTCTAGGGGAGTGCCTGTCATTGGCTTCTTTACCACTACTAGCTCATTGATTGAGTAAGCCCTAAGGGGGCATGGAGACAGGCCGTGAGCTGGAGTTTATTAATCGTAGTCTGTCCCTATTAATACTCACTCCTTAAGGACCTGAAATGGAAAAGGTATTTTTTAACTTGATCGTCGAAGACGATTACCCTCCTGTCTCGAGCGAAAGCGTTTGGGGCGAAAAAACGGCATCCGACACATTCATTGTGAAGAACATACCGTTTTATTCGAGAGATGCTTGTCTTCATGATGAGGTTGCTGTCATCGCCGGTGCAGACGGTGAGCACCTTTTCGATAAGGTCGTCACGAGCAGTGGTAACAGCACCATTCGTATAATTTTCTTTGCTGAAGGAGTACCTCACATCTCGCCCGTGCTGGACTCCCTAGTCAATATAGGTTGCAAGTGGGAAGGAATGAGTAAGAAATTCTTTTCCATCAACATTCCTGCGGAGGTTTCCTTCGATGAGGCGATAGACCTGCTTGCTGAGGGAAAAGCTAAAGACTGGTTGGATTTCGAGTATGGATTGGTCCGACAGTAGAGACGCCTACCTAGTAGGCGGAGGGTAACCGTCCGGCCAACTCACCTTCCTGACCCCGACGCCAAAGGCGATGGTGTCCACCTAATTTAAGTGGACACCATTTCTAGCCTTTTAAGCGGGTCTTTCCATGCAGTCACAACGCCGATTAACTCGCCTTGCGAGATTTGCAGGCTCTCAGACCGACCTCAACGGCAAGCCGATTGCCGGTGTCGGTCACAAGGTCAGTTGCCCATTGTGCAAAGGCATATTCCCGATCGCCGAGGGCAGCAGCACCTACACTGTCGATGGCACGCCCATCGCCCTCGACGGCATGAAAACCGCCTGCGGCGCTGCGTTGATTGCGAGTGGGCCGAAAGGCGCCGTGATCAGCTAGGCATCAAACATTCTGGATTCAATCAATACCCCCGCTGTAAACCTTAAAGGACTAAACATGAAATACACCGCTTTGATCTTCGCCATGACCGCAGCCCTGGGCACCGCCAGTTTCGCCCATGCGGAAGAGATGGATCCTGCAGCGCTGAAAAATGCCTATGACATGGGGCGCAACTCGGTTGGTTTGATCAACCACTGCGTCGACAAGGGATTCTTGAAAGCTGACAGTACTGAGAACGCCAAGAAGATGAGCGACTTTATTAAGGGCATGCCTGGGCCAGTGGACAAAAGTGACGGCGACAAAATCGAAGCTCAGGGACGCAAGGGTGAGATGTTTATGAACGGTGAATACCAGAAGCTCGAGGGTAACCTGCCGCCGACGCTCAGTCTCAAGCAATGGTGCGAACAGGCGGATCAAGGCATGCGTAATGGCTTGAAGCAAGTAGGTTTGTAAGTGAGTCCGACCTTGTGGCCCGGCTCGAAAAACGCTCGCTGATTGCGAGCGTTTTTTATTCCGCTGCAGGTGCTGGATGGAGTTGTATTGGCTCAGCCCCTTGGAATCCGCCAACCCGCCCTCATAACCATCGCTATACCCAACACCCCGAAGAGGAACGACACGCCATGACCACTCAAACCGAAACCGCCATCCTCGCCGGTGGCTGCTTCTGGGGCATGCAGGATCTGCTGCGGCGCTATGCCGGCGTGTTGCAGACTCGCGTCGGTTACACCGGCGGCGACGTGCCGAATGCCACCTACCGCAACCATGGCGACCACGCCGAAGCCATCGAAATCACCTTCGATCCTGCGGTGATCAGCTATCGACAGATCCTTGAGTTCTTTTTCCAGATTCACGACCCGAGCACGCCCAACCGTCAGGGCAACGACCTCGGTCGCAGCTATCGCTCGGCGATTTACTACCTCAGCGAAGCGCAACGCGATATCGCTGAAGACACCGCTGCCGATGTCGATGCCTCAAAACTATGGCCGGGTCGCGTGGTGACCGAGATCGAACCGGCGGGGCCATTCTGGGAGGCGGAGCCGGAGCATCAGGATTACCTTGAGCGTATTCCGAATGGCTACACCTGCCATTTCATTCGCCCGAACTGGAAGCTGCCGAAGCGCGCGTGAGCGGTGCACGCTGCTCATTCAGCGCCAGCACGTAAGCACTTAACATATCCGCCAGCCCGTCGGCGCATACCGAGATTTCTTCCTCTGTACGGGGGCTGCTGGAAAAGTCTTTCCCCACCGAACTGAGCGTGGTCAGGATCAAATCGCACGCCGACGTGCGGATTTGTTCACCGACCTCAGGCAGCAATTCGTCCATGAACGTGGCGAAAATCCGCCGCCCGGCCGCGCGCACTTGGTGGGCCTCGGGAGCGTTGCGGTAGAGCGGGGCGGCGTCGTTCAGCGCGCCACGCATCTGCGCTTCCTCGCACTCTGAACGAATGAACGCCTGCACCAATGTGCGCAAGCGGGTGAGTGGCGGCTGGTCAAACGCTTGCAGAATCCGCTGCAGCATCTGCGTGGTGTGCAGCCATTCATCGCTCTGCAATCGGAACAGGATTGCGGCCTTGTTGGGGAAGTACTGATACAGCGAGCCGATGCTCACACCGGCCTTTTCTGCCACCCGTGCGGTGGTGAAACGGCTGGCCCCATGCTCGCTCAAAACCTGAATAGCCGCTTGCAGAATCGCCGCCACCAGTTCGCTGGAGCGAGCCTGCTGCGGCTGTTTGCGTGAGGAAATAAGGGCAGTCTTGCGGTTGGTCATGGGCAGCTCGGGCGTCCGTGGGAATGCGAATAGCGCAAGAAGCGAATCGCTCGCATTATTTAAATGCGACGAATCACTCGCATTTTAATCCCCAACTAACGGAAAGCAATCATGACCACCCTGACCACTGAACCCTTGGCGAGCCTGATCGAACGCCTCTACACCCAAGCCAGCGCTGCCACCAGCCCGGTGCTGCAAACAGTGTCTGGCGAAGAACGCGAACGCCTGATGCACAGCAAAACCGAATACCTGAAACTCTATGAAATGCTCAAAGACCTGTGGCTGCCGGTCTCCCGCGATACCGGCAAACTGTTGTACATGCTGGCGCGCAACACCCAAGCCAAAGCCATTGTCGAGTTCGGCACCTCATTCGGCCTTTCGACGCTGCACCTGGCGGCCGCGTTGCGCGATAACGGTGGCGGTGTGCTGATCGGCAGTGAGTTCGAGCCTTCGAAGATCGAATTGGCGCGGCATCACTTCGTTGAAGGCGGTGTCAGCGATCTGGTGGAGATTCGTCAAGGCGATGCACTGGTGACGCTGGCGACGGATCTGCCGGACTCGGTCGATCTGCTCCTGCTTGATGGCGCGAAGGCGTTGTATGGCGACGTGTTGAGTCTGGTCGAAAAACACCTGAAGCCGGGCGCGTTGGTGGTGGCGGACAACACCGACTATTGCCCTGAGTACCTGGCTTACGTGCGCGCGCCGCAGAGCGGTTATCTGTCTGTGCCGTTTGCGGATGATATTGAGCTGTCGATGCGAGTGGGGTGAAACACTGGTCACTGTGGGAGCTTGCCTGCAAGCGATAGCGATCGGTCAGTTAGCTTCTTCGCAACAGACACGCCGCCTTCCCCAGCAGGCTGGCTCCCACAGGGTTAGGTGTCAGAGCAGGCTCCACGACACCCCGACATAAACCCCCATCCCTTCACCCGGAGTAGACCGCGCCGCATCCAGCCCTTTGTCGTCATACCCCGGCGTCACCGTCGCCGCGTAGTGTTTGTTGGTCAGGTTGCGCATATCCACCCACGTCTGCCAGTCACCCTTCGGCGCGTTGTAACCCAGCGTCGCGCCAAACAGTGCGTAAGGATCGGCGTAATAACTGTTGGCGTAATCCACCGCCACTTTAGACACCAGTTGCGTATTCACTGCCGCAAAGAACCCCTGCGGCCAGTCGTAACGCAATTCGCCTTGGTAATAGTGCATCGGCAGACCGGGCAGGCGGTTGTCGCCGAAGCGATCATCATCGCGATAGTGGAAATCACTGAAGGTATACGCCTGACGCAAACTCAACTGACGGCCATCATCAGCCGACCAGAGTTTGCTGTTGAGGCTGGCTTCCACGCCTTGGTGCACGGTCGGGCTGGCGTTAAGTTCATACGGCGTGACGGCATTGGCATCCGGCAACACCGACAGCAGTTCATGCCGCACCTGCGCGTAGTACCACGCCAGACTCCATTCACCGACGACGCTGTCGCCACGACCGCCCAGCTCCAGCGTGGTCGCGGTCTGGTTCTGCAGTTTGATCGGGTCTTTCTGTGTACCGCTCGCGGCGCCATTGCCAGCCGGAAAGCGCACGTTGGAGCTGTAGATCAGCGACCACGGATGCGGCGCCTCAACCGAGCGGCTGAGGTTGCCGAACACTTGCAGGTCCGGGGTGATCTGGTAACGCAGGCCGAGGCGCGGCGCGTAATCCCAGTCGTTCATGCTGGTTTTGCCGCCGCTCTGCGGGTAGGTCACAGCACTTTCGCGGCGGGTGTAGATGGCGGCGAGACCCGTAGTCAGCCACAGGTCGTCGGCGATTTCCAGGTCGTTGCCCAAGTGCAGAACGGTGTCCGAACCCTGATAGGTGAAGTTGCGCATGCGCGTGCCGGGCACGTAGCTGGCGGTGTTGCCAGAAGGAATGCGCACGAACTCGCTGGCGCCATCGTTGGGCAGGTGTTTGGTCACGCGCAGGCCGACGTTGCTGTGGCTTTCCATGCCGAAAATCGTGTCTCGGCGTTTGTAGTCAAACGTGCCGCTGACGTCGGTATAGGCGACCTTCAAGCGGTTCGGGCCCTCGCGCAGGTCCATCGGGTAGTCGTGGTAAACGAGGCCGGTCTGGATGCTCGAATCGTCGTCGATGTAATAAGTAGTCTTGTTGCCGATGAAGGTGCTGCCCGGCTGCTTGCGACTGTCATCGCGAGCCACATAGGACGGATTGGCCGCCCGTGGCGAGTGTTCGATGGAGTGCTTGGTCACGCGGCCGGCGAGGTCGTTGTCGGTCTCGCGGTAACGAATATAGAAGCGCGTTTCCAGGTTCGGGTTGAAGCGATAGCCGAAATTGGCGATCACACCTTTGCTTTCGCTGGCGGTGTGATCCTGATAGCCGTCGGCGTTGGAATCGGTGAGCGACACGTAGTAATCGAAGTCGCCGAGCACCTGCCCGGAACTGACCTGACGCTGCTGATAGCCGTGGCTGCCGGTGGCATAACGCACCTGAAGTTTCGGTGCGTTGTAACCGGTGTGGCTGACGTAATCGATGGCGCCACCCAGCGCCAGCGAGCCGCGATCGAAGCCGTTGGCGCCGCGCAGCACTTCAACGTGCTCGACCCACAGCGGCTCGAGCAATTCATATGGCGTACCGCCCGGGCCAGTCAGCGGCAGGCTATCGAGCATGGTGTACAGCCCAGAGGCGTGGGCGCCCGGTGCGCGGTTGATGCCCGAGCCGCGGACCGAGATTTTTACGCCTTCGTTGCCCGCCGACTGCGCATAAACCCCAGGTTGATACGCCAGCACATCCTGATTGCTCGCCACGCGGCCCTGCAATGGCTGGCGCATGTCGACCACGCTAGTGCCGCCGGGCACCTGATCGAGGCGGGCCTTGGCCTCCTCAACAGAGACATCACTGCCGTTGCGATCCTCGGCCGAAATCAGCACTTGCCCCAGTTCCAGACCTTGAGTCTCGGCCATCGCCGGGCAGGCGAGGGCCAGGCCGAGCAGGGCGGTGGGCAGGGATTTGGACGCGGGCATCGAGAAAACTCCAGGCAGACAAGGGCAGGGCAATGAACAGTGCGACGCAAGAAAGAACGAAGGAAACACATGGCAATTTTGCTTTTTGCCCGGTCATGGCAAACGGCACGCCATGAACTAACCTCACGTGTCTGGTTTGTCCCGTCAATCAACACTCTGTTTCTGCATTTATTGGAGAGAGGCCAAGGTCATGGCAAAAGGCAAAAAGAAGGCCGCCACGGCGCCTGAAAGTCTGAAGCTGAAAAACAAGGAATACCTCGAGCATTTGCGCAAACTGCACGTCGAACTGGTCAAGTTGCAGGAATGGGTGATCGCCAAGGGCGTCAAGGTCTGCATCGTTTTCGAAGGCCGCGACGGCGCTGGCAAGGGCGGGACCATCAAGGCATTGACCGAGCGCGTCAGCCCGCGTGTCTTTCGCGTGGTGGCGCTGCCGGCGCCGACCGATCGCGAGAAAAGCCAGATGCATGTGCAGCGTTATCTGCCTTATCTACCGGCGGCCGGTGAAGTGGTGATCTTCGATCGCAGTTGGTACAACCGCGCCGGTGTCGAGCGGGTGATGGGCTTCTGCACCGACGAGCAGGCGGACAAATTCCTCAAATCGATTCCCTTGGTCGAACACGCCATCGTTCAGTCCGGGGTGATCCTGCTCAAGTACTGGCTGGAAGTCAGCCCCGAAGAGCAGACCCGTCGACTTGAAGCGCGCATCAACGACGGGCGCAAGACCTGGAAACTGACACCCATGGACCTTAAGTCCTACAGCCGCTGGTACGACTACTCACGGGCGCGGGACGAAATGTTCAAACACTCCGACACCGAACACGCGCCGTGGCTGGTGGCCGACTCCAACGACAAGCGCCGCGCACGGCTGAACATCATCACCGATGTGCTCAGTCGTATTCCGTATGAGGATGTGAAGCGCGACAAGGTCGAATTACCCAAACGGCAGAAGCCGGGCAAGTACCGCGATCCGGATTATCCGTACCGGCGCGTGGCCGGGAAGTTCTGACAAACCACCCCAATCTCTGTGGGAGCTTGCCTGCAAGCGATGGCGGTGGGTCAGCCAATATTTTCGGGGCAGACAATCCGCTTTCGCGAGCAGGCTCGCTCCCACAGGGTTTGGTGGAGTTTCCTGCATTGCTGACAAGTACTACCCCTTTGAAGTGAGCAGTCCATCCGTCGATTACGCTGAACCACTGGGGGCTCATGTCTTTCTATGGAGGACGTCCCCCACGAGATCATCCCCGATGTTCGATCAGCGTAAACGAGAAAAACTGGCGGCATGGCGCAAACTGGCGACGCAAGCGCAGATGCGTCTGGACCCGGAACAACAGTACGACGAACTGCTCAAGGCCGCCGATGAAATGGAGGAACAGGGGCTGATCACCAGCGCCGAGTGGCGGCAGTTGGTGCGCGATGCGGGCAATGTGTTTACCGGTGACCCGGGACGAACACACAGCTAATCAGTGCGCGGAGATCTCAAAACGCTCAGATCACCCGGCCTTTCTTCAGCTTCTGTTGCGCGCCTCTGGAGTCGCGCAAAAGCCGCGCAAACGCCACTTTGTCGATCGGCCGACTCATGAAGTAACCCTGCACCTCATTGCATTGATCGACCCCGAGAATATCCAGTTGCTCTTCGGTCTCGACCCCTTCGGCAGTCACGGTCAGGCCCATGGCTTTGCCCAGGCCGATGATCGCCTGCACCACTGCGCGATCATTGGTGCCGCTGCTGATCGAGGCGATGAAGCGCTTGTCGATCTTGATCCCGTCAAAAGGATAAGCGCGCAGGTAACCGAGGGACGAGTAGCCGGTGCCGAAGTCGTCCATGTTCAGGCGCACGCCGAGTTCTTTCAGGGCATTCATGGTGGTCAGGGCGCCGTCGGTGTCGTTGAGCATCACGTTTTCGGTTATCTCCAGTTCCAGGCGACTGGCTGGGAAGCGGGTTTGCACCAGCACTTCGCGAACATCCTCGACCACATCGCTGACGGCAAACTGCGCGGGCGACAGATTCACCGACAGCAGGATGTCTTCCGGCCAGCCCAGTGCGGTTTCGCAGGCTTCGCGCAACACCCAGCGACCGAGCGGGACGATCAGGTCGGTCTGCTCCGCCAACGGGATGAACAAGTCCGGGCCAAGCAATCCCTTGGTCGGATGCTGCCAGCGCACCAGCGCCTCGACCGAAACAATGTGTTTGCCATCGACCTTGTAGCGCGGCTGATAGTGCAGGATGAACTCGTTGTGCTTGAGCGCGTGGCGCAGGTCGTCTTCCATTTGCCGGCGGGTCTGGATCTGATCGCTCATGTGCGCTTCGAAATAGCACCAGGTGTTCTTGCCTTCGGATTTGGCCTGATAGAGGGCGATGTCGGCGTAACGGATCAGATCGCTGGGCAAGTAACCGTGGCGCCGGCTGAGTGCGATGCCGATGCTGGCGCCGATGTGCAGCGGATGGTGTTCGAAGACCACCGGTTGATGCAGGCTGCCGATCAGGCGGGTGCAGAATTTGTCGATTTCGTGCGGACTGTCCATACCGTTAAGCACCACGATGAATTCGTCGCCGCCCAGACGCGCGACGATGTCGTGTTCGCGGGTGCACTCACGCAGGCGCACGGCGACTTCCTGCAGCACGGCGTCACCGGCCGGGTGGCCGAGCGAATCGTTGATCGGTTTGAAGTTATCGAGGTCGATCATCAGCAGCGACAGCGGTGGCGCGTGTTCCTTGAGCAGCAGCGCTTCATCCAGATAACGCGCAAGCTTGTTGCGGTTGGGCAGGCCGGTGAGGGCGTCGTGCATCGACAGATGCTGAATCTGCGCATGAGCGGCGACTTCGTCGGTGATGTCGCTGGCTGTGCCGCGATAGCCGATGACCGTGTGCTTGTCGAAGATCGGCCGCGCGGACAGCCGGCAGTGGCGCTGCTGGCCGGAGTGGTCACGGTAGGTGCAACGCAAGTCACTGGCGCTGTTCTCCTCGGTGAGGTTTTTCAGCCACAGTTCCAGTGGCGTGGTGTCGCAATTCAACAGGTGGCCGATGTCTTGCCCCAGCCACAAGGTTTGCGGGTAACCGGTCACTTCGCTGAAGCGCGCCGACAGATACGTCAGCGCCAGGGCGCGATCGACCTCCCAGATCCAGTCCGACGCGGCTTCGGCCACCGCGCGAAAGCGTTCTTCGCTCGCTTCGAGCTCACGGTTGGCGTTTTCCAGCGCCTGATTGGAGGTTTGCATGACGGCGAAACTCTGGTCGACGTACTGCGATGAACGCAAGGCGTGACGGAAGAAGTACGCGGTCAGCAGCATCAGCACCACAATCGTCGCGCCGAGTGGCGGCAGCAAGGACCACAATAAATGTTGCCCGGGTCGCTCCAGATCAGCGACCAGACTGTAACCGGTGCTGTCCAGCGGCACCCGAGGGCGCTGCGGGTCGATCGTCTCGTCCGGCGCCAGAGTCAGGTTGTTCAAGCCGTAACCGCTGCCAATCAGACGCAATTTGGTCGGCGTGAGTTTGTCGACGAACACCAGCACCGAAGAAGTCTGCGGATCGCCGAGTGGTCGTTCATCGTTGGGAATGATCGTCGCCGCCGACACCAGCGCCGGCCAGCCTTCGAACAGTGAATAGCGGCTGACCGGCTTGGTCAGATCACCTTGGCCCAACACTTGATCGAATAACTCCGTGGCGCTGACCTGAACGAACGTGGACAGCTCGGCATCGACCATTTGCCCGCGCACCACCGAGTAACGGGTGCCTTCGCGGTTCAGCACGAACACGCCGTCATAACCGTCGGTGGTGAACAGGGTTTTGCCGAGGTTCTGCTCGGTGTAGGCCCAATTCGTGTCGACCTGACCGCTCAAATGCTCGTAGGCGGTGGTCCAGTAGGCGTAGCTGGTGATGTAGTTTTTCGAGGCCGTGATGCGGTTTTCCAGCGCGCGAGCCGAGTAAAAGCGGGTTTTGGTGACCTCTTCGCTGTCCAGGCGCTCGGCGATACCCAGCAAAGCGACCGCCGCCGCAATCACGCCACTGACGAACAGCGCTCCGACCGCGAAGGCCAGGCGGCGAGTGACGGCGCTCTGGCGTGGTGGAAGCGGGGCTGCATAGCTGGAAAGGTCCATGTGCTCGTCCTTGATCCGCTGTCTTCTGAATCTAGATCCACGGCGCGGGCGCAATGTTCAGATTGTTCTCGGCGACTGCTCTGAAAGCGTAGTGAACCCCGCGTGATTTGTCTTCCCAAGTGCAGGACGCCGATCAGCGGCCAATCCCGAAAGGGCAAGACTTCCCGCGTAAAAACCGGATAATGGCCGCCATTCGTTTAGCCGTATTCTGGTAATCCCGCATGGAAATCAAGGTCAACTTTCTCGACAACCTTCGACTTGAAGCCAAGTTCGACGACTTCACGGTGATCGCCGATCAGCCCATCCGCTACAAGGGCGATGGCTCGGCACCGGGGCCGTTCGACTACTTTCTGGCATCGTCGGCGTTGTGTGCGGCGTACTTTGTGAAGTTGTACTGCGACACCCGCAACATTCCGACTGAAAACATTCGCCTGTCGCAAAACAACATCGTCGACCCGGAAAACCGCTACAACCAGATCTTCAAGATCCAGGTCGAGTTGCCGGCGGACATCTCCGAGAAAGATCGCCTGGGCATCCTGCGTTCCATCGATCGCTGCACGGTGAAGAAGGTCGTGCAGACCGGTCCGGAATTCATCATCGAGGAAGTCGAGAATCTCGACGCCGATGCTCAGGCGCTGTTGATGCCGGTGGCCGATTCGGACGCAGGCACCTTCATCGCCGGCAAGGACCTGCCGCTGGAGCAGACCATCGCCAACATGTCGGGGATTCTGGCCGACCTGGGGATGAAGATCGAAATCGCTTCGTGGCGCAATATTGTGCCCAACGTCTGGTCGCTGCATATCCGCGATGCGCATTCGCCAATGTGTTTCACCAACGGCAAGGGCGCGACCAAAGAAGGCGCGCTGGCCTCGGCACTGGGCGAATTCATTGAGCGCCTGAATTGCAACTTCTTCTACAACGACCAGTTCTGGGGCGAAGAAATCGCCAACGCCGAATTCGTCCACTACCCGGACGAACAGTGGTTCAAACCAGGTCCGAAAGATGAGTTGCCGAGCGAGATTCTCGACGACTACACCCGGAAGATTTACAACCGTGATGGCGAGTTGCGCGGTTCGAACCTGTTCGACACCAACTCCGGCAACACCCAGCGCGGCATCTGCTCGCTGCCGTTTGTGCGGCAGTCCGACAATGAAGTGGTGTACTTCCCGTCCAACCTGATTGAAAACCTTTACCTCAGCAACGGCATGAGCGCCGGCAACACCCTCGCCGAAGCGCAGGTGCAGTGCCTGTCGGAAATCTTCGAACGCGCGGTCAAGCGCGAAATCCTCGAAGGCGAAATGGCCCTGCCGGACGTGCCGCAGGAAGTCCTGGAAAAATACCCGAGCATCCTCGCCGGCATCAAAGGTCTGGAAGAGCAGGGCTTCCCGGTGCTGGTCAAGGACGCCTCGCTGGGCGGTGAATTCCCGGTGATGTGCGTGACCCTGATGAACCCGCGCACCGGCGGCGTGTTCGCCTCGTTCGGCGCGCACCCGAGCCTGGAAGTGGCGCTGGAACGCAGCCTCACCGAACTGTTGCAGGGCCGCAGTTTCGAAGGCCTCAACGACTTGCCGCAGCCGACCTTCTCCGGTCAGGCCGTCACTGAACCGAACAACTTCGTCGAGCACTTTATCGACTCCAGCGGTGTGGTGTCGTGGCGTTTCTTCAGTGCCAAACCGGACTTCGAATTCGTCGAGTGGGACTTCTCAGGCGATGGCGAAAACTCCAACGCCGAAGAGGCCGCGACGCTGTTCGGCATCCTCGAAGACATGGGCAAGGAAGTCTACATGGCGGTCTACGAGCACATCGGCGCCAAGGCCTGCCGGATTCTGGTGCCGGATTACTCGGAGATCTACCCGGTCGAAGACCTGATCTGGGACAACACCAACAAAGCCCTGCAATTCCGCGCCGACATTCTCAACCTGCACAACCTCAGCAAGGTCGGCCTGCGCAACCTTGCACAAGGTCTGGAAAACAGCGAGCAGGACGATTACACCGAAATCACCACGCTGATCGGCGTCGAGTTCGACGACAACACGCCGTGGGGCAAGCTGACCATTCTGGAACTGCGCCTGCTGATCTGCCTCGCGCTGCAGAAGTACGAGCAGGCCAAGGATCTGGTTGAAGCTTTCCTGCAATACAACGACAACACCGTTGAGCGCGGCTTGTTCTATCAAGCGGTCAACGTCGTGCTGGAGATGGAACTGGACGAGGATCTGCAGCTGGAAGATTACGAAGCCAACTTCCGTCGCATGTTCGGCGATGAGCGGATGGATGCGGCGATTGGCTCGGTCAACGGCAGTGTGCGCTTCTACGGTCTGACGCCGACCAGCATGAAGCTGGAAGGGCTGGATCGGCATTTGCGCTTGATTGAGAGCTATAAGAAGTTGCACACGGCGCGGGCGAATGTGAAGCAGGGCTAAGGCTGTTTCACATTGAGTTTGGCGGTGGATTCACCCCTCACCCCAGCCCTCTCCCCTAGGAGAGGGAGCTGATCTGTGAGCTTTTCAAAACCCGAGTTCGACTCGATATCTCAAGTCGGCGTATTTCAACCAAACAACTCGGTCAGTCCCCTCTCCCTCTGGGAGAGGGTTAGGGTGAGGGGCTTTTGCTTTTTCGCCCATGCGCCGAATCCGCCAGTTGCCCGGTATCGACCCGCACAAACACCGAATCACCCACTGCCGTCAGCACATCCCCGGCATACACCTCACAGATAACCCGCGTCTTGCGCCCAACTTCACCCTCGACCTTTGCCCGCAAAACCAGCGTCACGCCCATCGGCGTCGGCTTGATGAATTTGATGCCAAGGTTGCCAGTGACGCAGTCGATGCGCGGCAGGCTGCCGGGTTCGCGGTTTTCTGCGCGGTAGTGATACGCCATCGCCGTCCAGTTGGAATGGCAGTCGACCAGCATCGCGATCAGGCCCCCGTAGACCAGATCTGGCCAGCCGCAGTACTTGGCCTCCGGCAGATGTTCGGCGATCACGTGCTCGCCGTCTTCATGCCAGTGGCTTTTGACGTGCAGGCCGTGGGGGTTGCGGCCGCCGCAGCCGTAGCAAACGCCTTCTGGCGCGGCGAGGTCTTGCAGAGGGGTAACGAGGCTGGACATGGTTTTTATTATCCTGGAGTGGTGAGTCCGGTCAGGCGCAGGCGATTGCGTCCGCCGCGTTTCGATTCGTAGAGGGCGGCATCGCCTTGTTCTATCAGAGCGGTGAGGTTGGCCGGCGGGTTGTCGAACAGGCTGGCGCCGATGCTCAGGGTCACGGCAGCGGTGGTGGGGAATGTCTGCGAAGTGGTGCTGAGAAACTGCTCGCGCAATGTGTTGCCCAGTTCCATGACGCGCTCACTCGATGCGCTGTTGAGGAGGATGACAAACTCATCACCGCCCAGACGCGCTGTCAGCGCATTGCGCGGCAGCACCGAGCGGATCATCTCGCTCAACGCGATCAGCAAACGATCGCCGGCGGTGTGACCGTACTGGTCGTTGACCAGTTTGAAGTTGTCGATGTCGATCAGCAGCAGGGCGCCGGGATGCTCCGGCGAAACCTGTTCGAGCAGGCGCGGCGCGCGTTTTTCCAGAGCGCGGCGGTTGTACAGGGCGGTCAGTGGGTCGCGCTCGGCGAGGCGGGCGATCTGTTTTTCCCGGCGATAGCGTTCGGTGCCGGTCATCGACAGGGCGATCAACATGATCGCCATCGCGCCTTCAACCAGAGAAATCTGGATGATCTCGCCACGAAACGCCGCGAGATCGATCAACGTCCCGGGGATCACCACCGTCAGGGCTTTGGCCACGTAGAAAATTCCGTGACCGAGCAGCACATAGCGCAATTGCACCGCGCCGACGCTCAACGATTTGCCATGGGGGCGCAGCAGTGAGCTGGCCTTGAGGGTCGCCAGCGCCACCAGCAGCGAATTGGCCGCCAGCATGACCTTCGACCACAGTGGCCCGTCCGGCAGCAACAGCATGATCAGCCAAGTGACAAAGATCAGGTACCAGGCCGGCGACAACCGTATCTGGGTGAAGCGCGCTACGCCGAGCAGGAACAGGAAGTGCGCGGTCACCAGCAAGCCGTTGGCGAACCAGATGCCGATCAGCAAAAAGCCGCTGCTGCGCAGCAGGGCCAGGGTGGAGCCGACGGTGATGGTGGCGAAACCGGCGCTCCAGAACAGTAGCGAAGGCTCACGAATGCTGCGCCATTCGATCGCCAGATACAGCGCGGCAGCGGCTGCGAGGGCGATGGAAATGGTCAACATCGTAGGTGGGTCGAGCGGCATTTCTTGATGAGCCTGTCTGATTGGCAATTAGACCGGCGATTGTAAGCGTTCGGGCGGTTTTTTCGCAGAGGCCTTATTGCCGCGCAGACCATTGGCTACGGGAGGGCGCAGTCGTCAGCCGCCACCCTGACCACATGCCGTTCGGTCATTACTTGGGCGTGAGCCAGGTGTCGACGACTCGACGATCCAGTTCCTCCCAGTAGGCCATGCCCAGCACGCGCGTGGTGTTGAGCCCGCGCAGGTAACCGCGCAACTGATTGGCGGTGTCGATGATGAGCTGCGGGTCGGTGATGCCTTCGTTCAGCAATACGCTTTCGTACTGAACCAGATACTCGGCCACACGCTCGCGGAAATCGGGCAGAACGGCGTCACGGATCAGGTCAAACGTTCTCAAGGCGAACTCCTCATTTCATGTTTTTCTCGTTGTAGTTGAGTGTGTACCAGTCTGTACGTCGCGCAACTATTGCTAGAAGTAATAGTGACCATCACGAAACGCAAGTTCTGCTTTGTCGGTGATCGGCGGAAAATCACTTCCATCGAATACGCAGCTCAAGGAATTTGCGCGATGAACACATTGACCCGACTGGCTTTGGTCGCCTTGCTGACAGGCGGCGCACTGTTCACAGCCCCGACTTACGCAGCCGACGCCGGGTCGTGTCATTTCCAGACCATCACGGGCAGCAGCGCCACGTTGCAGCACTCGCAAACCGTGGGTGTGTTGCTCAGCGAGAATACCCTGGACAACCTGCAATACCTTGAGCGTTACCACGACATGGCGGTCAGTGGCGCTAAAGATGCGCTGGATTCGCGGATTCGTGAAGCCTTTGTCAGCAGTTCTGATCCGGAACTGGCCATCGACTGGCTGGTGAGTTCGCTGCAACAGCAGTTCTTGTCCGTGACGGTTTACGACAACCTTGATGCGTTGGTACAGGCGCATCCGGACATCGTGGTGAAGCTCGACACCTTCAATCGTTTGCTGACGCAGCAAAACAGCCTGGTCGAAGCGCGTTTCACCGCACGTTTCTACGACGCCGACCTGCAATACATCGGCAAGGCTGAAGGCGCTGTCGAGAAGCAGTTGCCTTCGGTGTGGGTGCATAACCAGGCAGCAACCGCAATCGCTGCGCAGATCGATAAGCAGCGTGACCTGCAACTCCACGCGTTGCAGCAATTCGATGTGTCGCTCAAGGCGCTGGTGGCGTCGAGCTGATTACTTAAAACATAAATGGCGACGGCGGCTCCGTGAGGCTGAACCGTTGCCGGTTGAACCGAACCTTTATTTTCAGGATGACACCGATGCGTCTTTTCTTTGTGCCTGCTTTGGCCGTTGCCTCTTTGTTGCTCGCCGGTTGTGCTTCGGCGCCGAATAATCCGAGCCTTACTCTGCAGACCAGCAAGACGCCTGCGCAGTACGCCGACTGTGTTGTGCCGAAGTTGCAGGGCAGTGCGTTGACCCCGACGGTTTCGCAGACTCAGCGCAGTTACCGGATTGTGGTGCCGAGCAAGATTTCTGCTGACAACGTGTTGGAGGCGTACAAGGCAGGTAATGGCGGCAAGGTGTTTATCTACGAGCGGCATTTGTTGGCTTCGAATCTTTTGCCTTCGAGTTTTGAGCGGGCTGCGCAGGATTGCATCTGATTTTGGCTTTTGTACGTATTTGACTGAGCTCCTTTGGTTGGCCGCAACCAACCAGTTTTTTGCCTCGCGGCCTTATGGGGTTGTGGGGTTTTTTTTTTGTTTGGGCTTGGCGGGCTTTGGGCTTGGCGGCCTTTGGGCCGACCATGCTGTTGGGTTTTGGGGGAATATCCGTTGCTGCGGGTGTTGCCGCTGGCGGTTTCGCTCTTACAGCGAGTCCCTTTGGCAAACGCCCCAAAGGAACCAAAGGTCTGGGCCCCGGCGTTCGGCCCTCGCCGTGGCTCGGGTTCCTTCGTTACGGGATCTATCCGGGGGCATCGCCTACGGTTTGCTTCGCTGCACCTCCTCTCGATGCATTCGACTTCGTCGAACGGTCGCTACGCTCCCACCCCCGGATAAATCCCTCCTCTCAGCCTGCCGAAGGGGCCAGCACGGCAAGATCAAAAGCTGCAGCCGAGCTAACGCTCATCCTGTTGAGTGGTGAGGAGCGGGGAGGGTGTAGTTTTTGATTTGATTCTGAGTTCGAGTGCGGCTCGGTATTTCATGTCGGTGTATCTCTCGCCCTCACCTCGGTCAGTTCCTTCTCCCTCCGGGAGAGGGCTAGGGTGAGGGGCTTTTGATTTGCTTCCGAATTTGAGTGCGGCTCGGTATTTCATGTCGCTGTATCTCTCGCCATCACCTCGGTCAGTTCCTTCTCCCTCCGGGAGAGGGCTAGGGTGAGGGGCTTTTGATTTGCTCCGAATTCGAGTGCGGCTCGGTATTTCATGTCGCTGTATCTCTCGCCATCACCTCGGTCAGTTCCCTCTCCCTCCGGGAGAGGGCTAGGGTGAGGGGCTTTTGATTTGCTCCGAATTCGAGTGCGGCTCGGTATTTCATGTCGCTGTATCTCTCGCCATCACCTCGCTCAGTTCCCTCTCCCTCCGGGAGAGGGCTAGGGTGAGGGGCTTTTGATTTGCTTCCGAATTCGAGTGCGGCTCGGTATTTCATGTCGGTGTATCTCTCGCAATCACCTCGGTCAGTTCCCTCTCCCTCCGGGAGAGGGCTAGGGTGAGGGGCTTTTGATCTGGTGCAGTATTGAGTTCAACTCGGTATTTCATATCGCTGTATTTCTCGCAATCACCTCGGTCAGTTCCCTCTCCCTCCGGGAGAGGGCTAGGGTGAGGGGCTTTTGATTTGCTCCGAATTCGAGTGCGGCTCGGTATTTCATGTCGCTGTATCTCTCGCCATCACCTCGGTCAGTTCCCTCTCCCTCCGGGAGAGGGCTAGGGTGAGGGGCTTTTGATTTGCTCCGAATTCGAGTGCGGCTCGGTATTTCATGTCGGTGTATCTCTCGCCCTCACCTCGGTCAGTTCCCTCTCCCTCCGGGAGAGGGCTAGGGTGAGGGGCTTTTGATTTGCTTCCGAATTCGAGTGCGGCTCGGTATTTCATGTCGGTGTATCTCTCGCAATCACCTCGGTCAGTTCCCTCTCCCTCCGGGAGAGGGCTAGGGTGAGGGGCTTTTGATCTGGTGCAGTATTGAGTTCAACTCGGTATTTCATATCGCTGTATTTCTCGCAATCACCTCGGTCAGTTCCCTCTCCCTCCGGGAGAGGGCTAGGGTGAGGGGCTTTTGATTTGCTCCGAATTCGAGTGCGGCTCGGTATTTCATGTCGCTGTATCTCTCGCCATCACCTCGGTCAGTTCCTTCTCCCTCCGGGAGAGGGCTAGGGTGAGGGGCTTTTGATTTGCTCCGAATTCGAGTGCGGCTCGGTATTTCATGTCGGTGTATCTCTCGCCCTCACCTCGGTCAGTTCCTTCTCCCTCCGGGAGAGGGCTAGGGTGAGGGGCTTTTGATCTGGGCTATGTGGCCGGTTGTTGTAACATGCGGCTACTTCAATCATACGAGCAGCGAAAATGGATTCTCACTCGATATTGACCTTCACTCTGGTCGCCGCAATTGCCATCGCCAGTCCGGGGCCGGCGACGCTGATGGCGATCAACAATAGCCTTGCTCACGGGCAGCGCAGTACGATCTGGTCGTCGCTGGGCAATGCCAGTGGGCTGTTTTGTCTGTCGGCAGCGGCGATGTTGGGGTTGGGGGCGTTGTTGGCCAGTTCCGAAATTCTGTTCAACGCGGTGAAGATCATCGGTGCGGGGTATCTGTTCTACCTCGGGGTCAGGCAGTTGTTCAAAAAGGGGCCGATGTTGCCGGAAGGGACTGAGGGGGAGGCGAGCAAGGTGCGGCCGACTCGCGGCAAGTTGTATAAATCGGCCTTTTTGACGGCGGTCACCAACCCCAAGGCGACGATGTTTTTTACTGCGTTGTTTCCCCAGTTCATTGATCAGGGCGCGACGCTGCTGCCGCAGTTTCTGATCCTGACTTCGATTTTCATGGCGTTGTCGGTATCGTCACTGAGCGTTTATGCCGCGCTGGCCTCGCGGGCCAAGGGCGTGCTGACCCGTCCGGCCTTGTCCCGTTGGGTCAGTCGTGTGGTCGGTTCGACCTTTATCGGTTTTGGTGCGGCGATTCTGACGATGCGTCGGCAGGCGGCTTAAACCCATTTGAACCGGGCCGGGAATCTCGCCACAAAGCAGGTTCCCGACTCGGCGCTTGAGGATACGCTTAGCGTGCCGTTGTGTGCTGTCGCTATCTGCGACGCGATATAAAGTCCCAACCCCAAACCTTCGCAACGCTGCCCGGCTTCGGCTCGGGAGAACGGTTCGAACAGCAGTGGCATCAGTTGCGCCGAAATCGGCGTGCCCTGATTGGTCAGGGAAATCACGATCTCGTCATTTTCCGCATAGGCTTTGAGAACGATCGGCGCGCTGTTCGAGCCATGGGTCGCGGCGTTGCCCAGCAGATTGGAGAGCAATTGGCTGATGCGCAGCGCATCGCAATAGACGCCTGCCGGCACATCCAGTTCATGGATAAACACCGCTTGCGGATGGGAGGCTTGCACCTCGGCCAGGGTCAATTGCAGGGTGTGCTGCAAGTCATCCACCAACTTGCGTTGCACCGGAATCCCGCCGCCCAGTCGTCCTCGGGCAAAGTCGAGGATGTTTTCGATCAACACACCCATGCGCACCGAACTGTTGCGAATCGCCGCAATCAGGTTGAGCGAGCGTTTGTCTTCGGTTTTGCTTTGCAGCAGGTCGGCGCTCATGCGCACGGCGCTGAGTGGTGTGCGCAGGTCATGCCCGAGTACCGCGATGAATTGTTCGCGCAGGCGTCCGAGTTCATTGGCGTTGTTGAGTTCGGCTTTGGTCGCTTCCAAGCGGCTTTGTGTGTCGAGGCTCATGGCGATCAGTTGGGCGAAAAGGGTCAGTGTCTTGGCGATGGCCGGTTCGTCGAGGTTGGCCGGCACGGAGTCAATGGCGCAGAGGGTGCCGAAGAAGTCACCGTTGGCTTTGACGATGGGAATGGAGATATAGCTTTCCAGCCCATAGGTTTTCGGCGTGTGGTGAAGCGAAAAGACCGGGTGCGCGCTGGCGTGACCGAAGATCACCGGCTGTTGATGCTGGCGGATCTCGTGGCAGATGGTTGATTCGAGCACCAGTTCGCCACCGGGTTTGAGCCCGAAATCAATCGAGTCATCGACAGCACACGCCACCCAGTTGCTTTCAGTGACTCGTGCCACCGCGGCGAAACGCATGCCGGTGAGGTGTTTGACCATGCTCAGGATGACCGGCACCGCGTCAATGCTGCGGATCGCGTCGATGTCGGGGGTAAATGCCGGATTGGTCATGGTGTGATGCTTCGTGAAGAGTTCGCTCAGAGACTATCTGTTATTGCCGAACATGACCAATGCGCTAGCCACAAAGAACAAGGGCGCCACGGATTTCCCGGGCGCCCTTTTTTATCGCTGGTTCGAACGTCAACGACTCAGAACTTGTACTTGGCCGTCAGCATGTAGCTGCGCGGGTTGCCGTAGTTGTCGTTGGAACCCCACGTGACATTGGAGCCAATCGCGGAGTAGTAGACGCGGTCAAAGATATTGTTCGCGTTAACCTGCAGATCCAGATGTTTGTTGACCTCGTACCCAGCCATCAAGTCGGTGACCGCGTAGCCACCCTGTTCGAGGCGGTAGCTGCCGTTATTGGCCAGGGCGACATCGTTGTACATGCGGCTCTGCCAGTAGACGTTGCCACCTACGCGCAGGTGTTGCAGCGGACCCTGGAAGCGGTACACGGTGGAGACTTTGAACAGATGCTCTGGCGTGTCGGTATCGAAACGCTGATTGTTGTTCGCCGGGTTCTCGTCCTTGATGTAGTGCGCACGGGTGTAGGTGTAGCCGGCACCGACCTGCCAGTTCTCGGTCAGAGCGCCTTGCAGTTCCATGTCGACGCCTTGGCTGCGCACTTTGCCCGATGAGTTGTAGCAGGTCAGGACCGGGCAGCCGAACTGAGTGTCGGCCTGTGTAGCGCGGCCGGTCTGGTCCATCTGGAACACCGCCAGGCTGGCGTTGAGGGCGCCGTTGAAGTACTCGCCCTTGATGCCCACTTCGTAGTTTTCACCGACGATCGGCTCGAGCACCTTGCCGCCGAGATCCTTTTGGGTTTGCGGTGTGAAGATGTCGGTGTAGCTGGCGTACACCGAGTGGTGGTCGTCGAGTTTGTAGATCAGGCCGGCATAGCGGGTGAGGTTGCGCGTGACTTTGTAGTCGCCATCGGCAGTGCGGTCATCGTAGTCGTACCAATCGAGCCGGCCACCGAGAATCAGCGTCAGCGGATCGGCCAGGCTCAGCCGGGTGGTCAGGTACACGGCGTCCTGGGTGGTGACGCTGCGGGTTTTGCCATCACGGACGAAGTCGGGCTTTGGCGCGCCGATCGGCCAGGCGGTGGTGTACGGGTCGTACTCTTTGGTGGTCGCGTCATACACACGGTTGCTCGCGCCAACGACCAGTTCGTGGGTACGTCCGAACGCCTCGAACGGGCCACTGGCGAAGCCGTCGAACGCACGCTGCTTGTCGGTGTGATGGGATTGATAGGCGGTGGTTTCCAGCGGGCCGGCGTAACGCGACAGGTAAGTTCCGGAGAACTCGCCGTCAAGGGTCGACGAGGAGCCGGCGACGTGAAGTTTCCAGTCGTTGTCGAAACGATGCTCCACTTCACCGAACACGGTGTCGATTTGCAGCTTGCGGTTTTCCCAATCGGTGCCCGGGTAGGTGGAGCGGGGCAGATCGAGGTGGTGGCCATTGGTGCCCAGCGGCAGACCGCCCCAGAAATAGTTGGTCTGTTCATTCTGCCGGGAGAAACCGAGGGTCGCGGTGGTGCTGTCGCTCAAGTCGGCTTCACCGATGGCGTAGAACAAGCCATGATCGTTCTCTTCCTTGTCGCGAAAGCTGTCGGCGCCTTGATAGGAACTGACCACTCGACCGCGTAAGGTGCCGCTGTCGTTCAGCGGGCTGGAGGCGTCGATTTCGCCACGGTAGTCGTCCCAACTGCCGGCCGCGCCGGTGAGCGTCACGCGCTGATCGGCGGTCGGACGTTTGCGCACCATGTTGATCGCTGCCGACGGGTTGCCGGCACCGGTGACCAGCCCGGTTGCACCGCGGACGATTTCGACACGGTCGAACATCGCCAGATTTGGTTGCACTGCCATGGAGTAAGGCGAGTACGCGCTGGGCAGGCCGTCGTACATGATGTTGTCGATGTCGAAGCCGCGCGCCTTGTAAGTCTGCCGCCCCGGGCCGCTGGTCTGGCTGAGAAACAGTCCCGGTGTGCCTTTCACCACATCGTTGATGCTGGTCATGTTCTGGTCGTCCATGCGCTGACGGGTGATCACCGTCACTGCCTGAGGCGTTTCGCGCATGGTCAGCGACAGCTTGGTCGCCGTCCGCATCGGACCAGTGGTATAGGACTGGGTGTCTTCGGTGGTACTGCTCATCTGTGTGGCGCCGATTTCCGTCGCATCCAGTTCCAGCGTGGTCGGCGCGGTTTTTTCAGGCGTGGCGGGCGTTGTCTCGTCGGCCAATGCCGGCGCGATGCTGGCCATGCAGATGGCGAGCGCCAACAGGTTAGGTGAACGGTTTGAGCGGCGGTGAATGGTGCGAAACGACATCAATCTGCTTCCCCAAATGATACGAAAACGAATCCGGTGCGAGTGCGTGTAGGAATTATTCGCATTAGTGTGTCAGATCATTCCGGGCGAAGAAAGTCGTACGGTTCAGTTAGTTAACGAATTTTTCACAATTGGCCGGGCGCTCTGCGTCGCGGGTTAGCGCAGGGTTCTGGTTTTTTGGGGGAGGAGAGCGGGGCGAATCGAGGCACAGCGGGCCGATCACAGAAACGTGTGATCGGCTCGCTGACGAGGGTAATCAAGGGGTGTCAGTTCAGATCTTCGGCTTGGTGCCGCTCCGGCACTTGAGTCGCTTCATCGCCCCATGTGCGATTGACGCGCTGCCCACGAATGACCGCCGGCCGCTTGGAAATCTCCTCTGCCCAGCGCTGCACATGGGTGTATTCATGCGCCGCAAGAAACTCGGCCGCCGAATAAACATTGTTGCGCACCAGTTGCCCGTACCACGGCCAGACCGCGATGTCGGCGATGGTGTAGCTGTCGCCGGCCAGATAAGCGCTTTCGGCCAGGCGTCGATCAAGCACATCCAGTTGGCGCTTGGCTTCCATGGTGAAGCGGTTGATCGGATACTCCATTTTCTCCGGCGCATAGGCATAGAAATGTCCGAAACCGCCGCCGAGATACGGCGCGGCGCCCATTTGCCAGAACAACCAGTTCAGCGTTTCAGTGCGGCCAGCGTGGTCTTTCGGCAGAAATGCACCGAACTTCTCGGCCAGATACAGCAGGATCGAGCCCGATTCGAACACACGAATCGGAGGCTCAACGCTACGGTCCAGCAGTGCGGGGATTTTCGAATTCGGATTGATCTCGACAAAACCGCTGGAAAACTGATCGCCCTCGCCAATGCGGATCAGCCAGGCATCGTACTCGGCAGCGCTGTGCCCCAGCGCCAGCAGCTCTTCCAGCAGAATCGTCACTTTGACGCCGTTGGGCGTGGCCAGCGAGTAGAGCTGCAATGGATGCTTGCCGACTGGCAGGGGCTTGTCATGGGTGGGGCCGGCAATCGGCCGATTGATACTGGCGAACTGGCCACCGGACGGGGCTTCGTGTTGCCAGACTTGGGGCGGAACGTACGGCGTTTTGCTCATCTAAGGGGCCTCATCGTTGGCGAGTGGAAAAATACCTGCTGAGAATAGACAGGACACCACAGAACCCGCTTTGTATTCCACAGCCCAATGAGTCGAAGGTGTTTTTTACAATCCCTCCGTTGGGCGTTCATTACCGGTTGGCACACGATCAATCTCAGCGCTGCGGCCATTGATCCTTGATTTCAAACCACGGCGCCTTAGATGTCACTTCGACGTGTTGCTGTTTTTCTGTGGTGAACGTTGTGTCCAGCGTGCCCAGCGCAACCGAGATCCAGCCGCTGAACTCCCCTTGATTGCTTGCCCAGAACAGCGACGAGCCGCAGTGCGTGCAGAACTGGCGTTGTACCGATTCAGACGATTGATACGACTTCAGCTGGTCGGCACCCTCCAGCAATTCCAGGTTCTGGCGCTGCACGCTGCCATAGCTGGCAAACGCCGCGCCGTGGCTTTTGCGGCATTGGCTGCAATGGCAATGCGAAAGCGCCTTGGGCCTTGAACGGATCTGGTACTTCACCGCTCCGCACAGGCAACTGCCCCGGAAGGTCTGAGGGGAGGGCGTGAGCATTGTTATTGCGGATCCTTGTAGGTGATGGCTTGTTTCAAACTTTCAGGTGACTGCGCCAGAAATCCGGTGATCAGGGAAATCACCTGCTGCTGAATCACCGGGCGTGGACGGCCACCCTCGCCATCGGTGCAGATGATGCTGTCGCCCGGTACGTCTTTGTCGAGCATGGCCACGGCGCCAGGTTTGCAGTTCGCCATGAAACTGAAGTGACTGGCATCGCTGATCTCGACATAACGCGATGAGTTTTTTGGCAGGCGTTTGGCGAGATCGACGGATTCCAGTTCCGCAGGCAGCTCTTTCGACGGTACACCGGCAGCAATTACCAGGATCGGCACGGGGTAGGCCGCCAGGCTTGCATCGGTCATTCCGCGCGATAGCCCCAGGTCCAGAGACACCACGGCGGTGACGCGTTTGTCACGCCAGTCGGCGGCCAATTGAGCTTTGGCTTGCGCGGTGCTTGCAGTATTCATTTGTTGGTAGGCGGTGCAACTGGCCAGTTGCGTGTGGACCTTGCAGTCTTTGGCAAAACGTTCGGGGTCGAAGCGCGCGCCGCCGGTTTCGAGCACCGTCCAGCCGCCGAGAGAATGGCCCACAACAGCAATTCGATCCTTCGCCACCGCGCCGAACTTTTCCGGCTGGGCCGTCACGGCATCGATGGCGCGGCTCAGGTCGACCGGGCGTTGCCACAACTGCGCCGCTGCCTGCGCGCTACGATCACGGCTGGTGGTGCCGGGGTGGTTGACTGCCGCGACGATATAACCTTGATGGGCCAGTGCACTGGCCAGCCAGGTCTGGTTGATCCAGCTACCGCCATTGCCGTGGGAAAGCACCACCAATGGATGCGCGCCGCTGGCGGCCGGAGCGTCGAGCACGGCAGGGGCGCCGACGAAGACCGGGTTGTCGCCGAACAATTGTGGCGTCGCAGCGGTGGTCGAGCTCGGGTACCAGACGACCATTTTCAGCGGGCGTTCGTTGCGCGGATCGGCCAGCGTGGCGTACTGGAAACCAACGGGTTGGGCGTCAGCGAATACGTGGCTGCTCAAGCAGACCAGTAGCAGAGCGCCGAGAGATTTTTTCATTGTTGTTATCTTCCGTGATGGGGCGTTTGGGCGAGATGGACTTTGCCCGAATTCGCGCGCTTCAGCGAGCCTCTTTGAACGCTTCGTGTTAAACATTTTCCATCGGCCAGCGCGTGGCCAGATGCGCTGTCAAATAATCCAGAAAGGCTCTGACCTTCGGCGTCATCGCCGCCCGTTCTTGTACGCAGGCGTAGATGTCCATCGGCTCGACAACGCTGTGTTCAAACAGCGGCACCAATTGCCCGCTCGCCAGATAAGGCGCCGCAACAAACTCCGCCAGTCGCGTGACCCCGGCGCCGTGAACCGCCATTTGCGCCAGGGCATCGATGTCATCACTGATGGCGGTGGCATTGATATTGGCGTCGAAACGCTCGCCGTCGCGGATAAAACTCCAGCGCAGAAAGCGCCCGTCCAAGGGATAACGAAAGGCCAGGCAGGCATGGTTTTGCAAATCATCCGGCGATTGCGGCCACCCGGCGCGCTGAAGATAAGCCGGCGCGGCGCACATGATGAAGGGTAGCGAAACGATCTTGCGCGCGACGATGCCGTCCTCCAGTTGCGGCTTGATGCGCAGGCTTAGGTCGATGCCGTCCTGAATGTGGTTGATCTTGCCATTGGTGGTCGACAGTTCGATGAGCAGGCGCGGGTGCAGTTCGGTGAAACCAGCGATCAGCGATGCCAATACATGACGGCCGAACGCAGATGTCGAGGCAATGCTCAGTCGGCCCTGCAACTCGGTTTCATCGCTGCTGATCGAGCTTTGCGCGGACTCCAGATCCGCTGCAATCCGGCGGACTTTCTCGTAATACACCGCGCCGTTTTCGGTGAGTGCCATGCTGCGCGTGGTGCGTTGCAACAACCGCACGCCGAGGTGCACTTCGAGCCGATTGAGCGTCTGGCTCACCGCCGCCGCACTGACGCCCAGGGTCTTGGCGGCGCCGACAATCGAGCCTGATTCCACCACTTTGATAAAACTGGCAATCGCCGCTAACAGATTCATCCATGGCCCGCTGAGGGTTGATTCGTAAGATCTGCTTTATAAAGTACCTGCAGTTGAGCGTCTAGTTGCGCGGGGGCAGCCTTGCTAACGTGCGGTCTCCCTGTCACTGGATGGAAAAGCCATATGAATCAAAGAACCAACGCCGAAGCTTTGATCATCAGCCGCCGCAAGCTGTCGCCGCGTGCCACGCCGTATGTGTTTGCACTGTACATGGCGACGATCATGGCGTTTCTGATGTCGCTGGTGATCACCGCTGCCAACTCCGGCATTGATAACGATTACCTGAGCAATGCCTTGCATGCCTACAAGCTGGCGATGCCCGCAGCGTTTATGTGCATCCTCGTCGTGCGGCCGATCGTGATCAAACTGGTGGCGTGGACGGTGCATCCGCATTGTTGAAAGGCCCGCCTCAGCGGTGACTGTTCTGGCGCCTTCGCGAGCAGGCTCGCTCCCACATTTAAACCGCGATCCCCTGTGGGAGCGAGCCTGCTCGCGAATGGCCTCACCACCGATAGGCAGGTCTTGTGGGGTGCCTCAGAAAAACTCGTCGAGCAGCTGATAAAAGGCGATCCGCTGTAGATCCGGCTCCACGCCATACACCTCGAAAAACAACGGCAGCCACTGGGCGCCGAGGTTGTCCGTGATGCTGTGCGCTGCCAAGGCCAAATCCTGATACCGGTCAGCGACACCCAGCCGTCCGCAGTCTACAAACCCGCTGAAGCGGCCATTGGCAGCAAGCAGATTGGGCAGGCACGCATCGCCATGAGTCACCACCAAGTCTTCCTGCGACGGACGTGTGGCGAGCAACTGCTGGAACACTTCCTCGGCGGATTGCCCGAGGCGCGAGTCGTCGAAGTCTTCTTCGTCGATCAGCCCGGCGAGCAGGTGTTCGCGGGCCAGTCTGATTTTTGCTTCCAGGCTGTGATCGAACGGGCAGCTTTCGATCGCGACTGTGTGCAGTGCGCGCAATGCCTCTGCTGCGAGCGTGACGATCTGCTGGGGCGAGAGGTGCTCGCTGCTGGCCAGATCGCGACCGGCCACGGCAGTCATCAACAGCCAGTTGTGTTGCGTTTGCGTGGTGGTGTCGAGCACACGCGGTGCGGGTAGATCCTGAGTCGCCATCCAGCGTAACCGCTGCACTTCACCGGGCAACTCGCCCCAGGTCATCACCAGTTCGGTTTTGACGAACTGCGGCGCCGCCCCGGCAGGCGTAATCCGCCATACATCAGCGCGCGATTCGCCAATGGTCTGCTGTTCGATGGCCGCACCGGCAAATTGGCTGCGCCATGCTGCAGGGAAATCCATGTCTTTGTCCTTGCGATTTTCGATGCGCGCATTGTGCCGCTCTGGCGGTTTGGTGCGCAAACAAGGATCGCGCAGGGAAATCCATCGAAACTTCGCCAACAACCCAACTGTCCAGACCCTTACACCTCCCGGCGGATGTTCTGCCGGGACAGCTCCATGCACCGGAGAACGGCGAGGATCGAGATGACGATGACAGTGGGAGATTTTCTGGTTGAGCGGCTCAGCGAATGGGGCGTTACGCGGATTTTTGGCTATCCGGGGGATGGCATCAACGGCGTGTTCGGCGCGCTCAGCCGGGCCAAGGGAAAGATCGAATTCGTTCAGGCGCGGCATGAAGAAATGGCCGCGTTCATGGCCTCCGCACATGCCAAGTTCACCGGCGAGTTGGGCGTGTGCATCGCCACCTCCGGACCCGGCGCCTCGCATCTGATCACCGGCCTCTACGACGCGCGCTTGGACCACATGCCGGTGCTGGCCATCGTTGGTCAGCAAGCGCGAACGGCGCTGGGCAGTCACTACCAGCAAGAGCTTGATCTGGTGTCGATGTTCAAGGACGTCGCCGGGGCCTTTGTGCAGCAGGCGTCGGCGCCTTCGCAGGTGCGGCATTTGCTCGATCGCGCAGTGCGCACGGCCGTGGGTGAACGCCGGGTGACCGCGCTGATTCTGCCCAACGATTTGCAGGACCTGAAATACCAAGCACCAGCGCGTGCCCATGGCACCGCGCATTCCGGGGTGGGTTACACGAAACCGAAAGTAGTGCCGTATGACGCCGATCTGCAGCGCGCCGCCGATGTTTTGAATGCGGGAGAGAAGGTCGCGATTCTAGTTGGAGCGGGTGCTTTGCAGGCAACCGAGCAAGTTATCGCCATCGCCGAAAAACTCGGCGCCGGCGTCGCCAAGGCTCTGTTGGGCAAAGCCGTGTTGCCGGATGATCTGCCTTGGGTCACCGGCAGCATCGGCCTGCTCGGCACCGAGCCGAGCTACAAACTGATGAGCGAATGCGACACTTTGCTGATGATCGGTTCGGGTTTTCCGTACTCGGAGTTCCTGCCCAAGGAAGGTCAGGCGCGCGGTGTGCAGATCGATTTGCAACCCGACATGCTCAGCCTGCGCTACCCGATGGAGGTCAATCTGGTCGGCGACTCGGCGGAAACCCTCGCGGCGTTGTTGCCACTGCTCGAACAGAAAACTTCCAGCAAGTGGCGCAAGAAAATCGAAGGCTGGCGCGGTAGCTGGGAGAAAACCCTGGAAAAACGCGCGATGGCCAAAGCCGATCCGGTCAACCCGCAAAGGGTGGTGTATGAGTTGTCGCCGCGCCTGCCCGATCAGGCAATCATCACCAGCGACTCCGGCTCGTGCGCCAACTGGTTTGCCCGTGACCTGAAAATCCGCCGTGGCATGCAGTGCTCATTGTCCGGCGGACTTGCGTCCATGGGCGCCGCGGTGCCTTACGCGATTGCCGCCAAATTCGCTCACCCCGAGCGCGCGGTCATTGCCCTGGTAGGCGACGGTGCGATGCAGATGAACAACATGGCCGAGCTGATTACTGTCGCCAAATACTGGCGACAGTGGGCGAGCCCGAAATGGATCTGCGCGGTGTTCAACAACGAGGACCTCAATCAGGTCACGTGGGAGCAGCGGGTGATGGAGGGTGATCCGAAGTTCGAAGCTTCGCAAAGCATTCCCGATGTGCCTTACCACTTGTTTGCCATTTCCATTGGCCTGAAAGGCATTTTTGTCGATCGCGAAGAAGACGTCGCCGCGGCCTGGGAAAAGGCACTGGCCTCGGAAGTGCCGGTGCTGATCGAGTTCAAGACCGACCCGAACGTGCCGCCATTGCCACCGCACATCAAGCTTGAGCAGGCGAAGAAGTTCGCTACGACGCTGCTCAAGGGCGACCCGGATGAGGCCGGGGTGATCGTGCAAACCGCGAAGCAGGTGCTTGGCGCCGTGTTGCCCGGCAAAAAATAACCGGTTAGCGCAGGCTTGATTTGATCGTTCCCACGCTCTGCGTGGGAACGATCAGCGCGTACAGGTGAGGAGGTGTGTTTTTGATTTTCATTGGCTGCGCAGGCTGGAGTCTGGGGCGCGAGCATTGGCCGGCATTTCCCGTGGAAGGCACGCATTTGCAGCGCTATGCCGGGCGCCTCAACGCCGTGGAAATCAACAGTTCGTTCTACCGCCCGCATCGTCGGCAAACCTATGAGCGCTGGGCCGATGGCGTACCGGAGGACTTTCGCTTTTCGGTGAAAATGCCCAAACACATCACCCATGAAATGCGTCTGGCGAACTGCGAGTCAGCGTTGGACACATTTCTGGCTGAGTGCGGCGGGTTGGGCGATCGGCTGGGCTGCCTATTGGTGCAATTGCCGCCATCACTGGCGTTTGACGAAGCGATCTCCGAAGCCTGCTTCACAACATTGCGCGAGCGGTTCTCCGGCCCCGTGGTGCTCGAGCCACGGCATGAATCGTGGGTCAGCGCTGAGCCAATGTTGAAGACTTGTCAGATCGCCCTAGCGGCCGTCGATCCCTCGCGCATCAGAGGTGATGCAGCGCCCAGTGGCTGGGCGGGAACCCGTTACTGGCGCCTGCACGGCTCACCGCGCATTTACCACAGCGCCTACGATTCACCTTACCTGCAAAATCTCGCACAAGCCTTGCAATCAGCGGCCACGGCAGGTGCGGCGACCTGGTGTATTTTCGACAACACCGCCAGCGGCGCAGCGCTGGGCAACGCCTTGACGCTGGCGCAGATTCAGGCGGCCGTGAAACTCAACCTGGCGAAAAAACCCTCACCCTAGCCCTCTCCCAGGGGGAGAGGGGACAGACCGAGGTGTTTGTGCAAGTTACGCCGACTTGAAAGACCGAGTTGAACGCAAGATTTGAAAAGCGCACAAATCGGCTCCCTTTCCCCCTCGCCCCCTTGGGGGAGAGGGCTGGGGTGAGGGGGTGGAGCCAGCAGACTGTTGCGATCGCCTGAAAAACACTAATTACCATCGGCCACTTTGCGTTCAATCTCATCGATCTTGCGCTGTAGCGTCTCGGCGTCCTGTTCCTTAACTCTTGTGGACGAGGGCGTGATGACTTCATCCACGGCTTTGGTGTCATCGTCCCTGTCTTCAAGATCGCGCTCGACTACGTTCACCGGTTTGCCGGACGTGTCGGTTGGCGGTGCGTTCGGGGTTTTATCGTCGCTGTTCATTTTGCTGACCTCCAGTGGTGTAAACATTGGAGGCAGGCAGTGCGGCAGGCGTTCGATATTTTTGCCAGGTTATGCCGAATGGCGCCCTCCCGCGATGGAGAGGGCGCGCTGACGGTTTTCAGTCCTTGAGAATGTCGCGATGCTTGGTTTCCGGCAGGAAGAACGTGCCGAGTACCGCCGTCATCACCGCGATCACGATCGGGTACCACAGCCCGTAATAGATATCCCCCGTGGCGGCGACCATGGCGAACGCCACCGTCGGCAGGAAACCACCGAACCAGCCGTTGCCGATGTGATACGGCAGCGACATCGAGGTGTAGCGGATGCGGGTCGGGAACAGCTCGACCAGCCACGCCGCGATCGGGCCGTAGACCATGGTTACGTAGATGACCAGCACGGTGAGCAGGAGCAGGACCATCGGGTAGTTGGTTTTCGCCGGGTCGGCTTTCTCCGGATAACCGGCCTCCTTGAGTGCTGTGCCGAGGGTCGCGGTGAACGCATCATTGCGCGTCTTGAAGTCGGCGGCTGGCAGGGCGCTGCCTTCAAAACTCTCGACGACTTTGTCACCTATGCGCACTTGCGCGATGGTGCCCGGCTCCGCAATCACGTTCTCATAGGGAATCGCCCGTTTTGCCAGCAAGGTCTTCGCCAGGTCGCAGGAACTGGTGAATTTGGCCTTGCCCACCGGGTCGAACTGGAACGAGCACTGGTCGGGGTTGGCGATCACTTTGACCGGGTTCTTCTCCTGGGCGATGAACACGTCGGGGTTACCGTATTGGGTCAGCGCATGAAAGATCGGGAAGTAGGTCAGCGCCGCCAGAATGCAGCCGACCATGATGATCGGCTTGCGCCCGATACGATCAGAGAGGCTGCCGAAAATCACGAAGAACGGCGTGCCGATCAGCAGTGAACCGGCGATCAGCAGATTGGCGGTCTGCGGATCGATCTTCAGCGTTTGCAGCAGGAAAAACAGCGCATAGAACTGCCCGGTGTACCAGACCACCGCTTGCCCGGCCGTGCCGCCAAGCAGCGACATGATCACCACTTTGAGGTTGTCCCAGCGCGCGAAGGACTCGGTCAGTGGCGCTTTCGACGCCTTGCCTTCGGCCTTCATCTTCTGGAACACCGGTGATTCGCTCAGTTGCAGGCGAATGTACACCGAGACGATCAGCAGCAGGATCGACAGCAGGAACGGAATCCGCCAGCCCCACGCTTCGAAGGCTTCCGTGCCCAGTGCGGTGCGGCAGGCGAGGATCACCAGCAACGAAAGGAACAGGCCAAGCGTCGCAGTGGTTTGAATCCACGAGGTGAAGAACCCGCGTTTGTTGCGCGGCGCGTGTTCGGCCACGTAGGTCGCAGCCCCGCCATACTCGCCACCGAGCGCCAGGCCTTGCAATAGACGCAGGGTGATCAGGATGACGGGGGCGGCGACACCTATGGTCGCGTAGCCAGGCAATATACCGACAATGGCTGTCGAGATGCCCATGATGACAATGGTGATGAGGAAGGTGTGCTTGCGCCCGATCATGTCGCCGAGCCGGCCGAACACGATCGCCCCGAACGGCCGCACCGCGAACCCCGCTGCAAACGCCAGCAAGGCAAAGATGAACGCGGTGGTTTCGTTGACACCGGCGAAGAAGTGCTTGGCAATGATCGCCGCCAGTGAGCCGTAGAGGTAAAAGTCGTACCACTCGAAAACCGTGCCCAAGGACGAGGCGAAGATGACCTTGCGCTCCTCCTTGGTGATGCCGCCGCTGCGCGGTGGACTGCCGGTGGATGCTGTGTCGATTGTGGGCATGGGTGTTCTCCGTCGTGCTTATTGTCGTAGGCCGGAGTCCCCCGTTACCGCTTGTCGCACTCTGGCCTTGTGGCGTATGCCGCAACTGCTCTCGCGTGAAACTTGCACAGTCTGACCGCCTCGCATCGCTGCAAGGTTTCCTGAAGCATAATCAGCTTTTGCCAGATATCCACCCGCCGGCCCGTGCATCAGGCCTTGACCCAGCGCTGACGACTCCACGCACTCAGCCAGTCGACCACAAACACCAGCACCAGCATTGCCAGAATCACCGTACTCGCCTGCGCTTCCTGAAACAGGCTGAGGCTCACATAGAGCATCTGCCCAAGCCCGCCGGCGCCGACAAAACCCAGCACGCTGGCCATGCGGATGTTGTTTTCCCAGCGATACAGAATGTAGGCGAGCAGTTGCGGCGCAAGGTTCGGCAGCGTGCCGTAACAGAAGGCAAGGAGCGGATTGCCGCCCTGCAAACGAATGGCTTCGGCCGGTTGCGGCGGCGTATTTTCCAGAGCTTCGGCAAACAACCGACCAAGCACGCCGGTGGTGTGCAGGGCGAGGGCGAGGGTGCCGGCGTTCGGGCCGAGGCCAGCGGCAAGCACCATCAGCGCCGCCCAGACCAGTTCCGGAATCGCCCGCAAGGCGTTGAGCAGCAGCCGCGAGGCACTTTGCAGCGGCCAGCCGAAACGCCCGGCGGCGGGCAGCGCCAGGACGATGCCGAACACCGCCGCGAGTAGCGTGCCGAGGGCCGACATCGCCAACGTTTCCAGTGAACCGTGGAAGATTGCCTTGAGGTAATCCGCGCTCAAGTCCGGACTGAGGAAACGCTGCACGTAAGCGCCCATCTGCTTCAGACTGGTGGCGCTGCCCAGTTCGCCAAGATCAAGCCCCAGATAAACGAAGGAAGCGATGACCGCCAGCGCGATGCCGGCGATCAGCAGCAAGTTGATCAAGCGATTCATGTCAGCCTCCAGCGCAGCAAGCGGCTGAGTTGGTCGGCGGCCAAGACCAGAATCAGGAAGCACAGCAGGATACTGGCGACCTCACCGCCGGCGAACATGCGGATCGACAGGTCGATCTGCTGACCCAGGCCCCCCGCACCGACAAACCCCATCACCACTGAAGCGCGAATCGCACATTCCCAGCGATAGACCGTGTACGAGAGCAGTTCTGACCCGACGTTGGGCAACGTGCCATAAGCAAACGCCGCCAGACGGCCGCTGCCAGCCTGCAACAGTGCGTGCGCCGGACGCTGATCGGTCGATTCAAAAATCTCCGCATAGACCTTGCCGAGCATGCCGCTGTAGGTAATGGCGATGGCCAGCACACCGGCCGCCGGCCCCAACCCTACAGCGCGCACAAACAGCAGTGCCCAGACGATTTCCGGCACGCTGCGCAGGAAAATCAACAGTCCGCGCACCGGCCAGCGCAACAGACGCCCCAGTCGGCTTGGCACGCCACCGCGCGAGGCGGCGGACAGCGACAGCGCACGACTGGCAACCAGGCCCGCCGGTATCGCCAACACCAGCGCCAAAGCCATGCCGGCGGTGGCGATGGCCAGAGTTTGCAGGGTGGCTTTGAGCAGTAACTGCAGAAACGCTTCGTCGTGCGCCGGTGGCCAGAATTGCGCGACAAAACGGCCCATTTCATTCTGGCTGTCGGGGAGCAATACGCCCAGATTCAGCTCGCTGAGCTGAATGCCCGGCCACAGCAAAGCAATCGCCAGCAACGTCAGCAGCAGACGTGGCCATGCGGCGGGATCGCGTGAATCGCCTTTCAGCATCGTGGAATCTGCACAGTCAGAGGCGCCACCGCAGCGGTCGGCGATTGCAGTTTTTCGTTGGCGTACAGCGCGTCGAGCATCTCGGGGCTGACTTGATCGGAGGCGCTGTCGAACAGAATCTGCCCGTCGCGCAGACCGATGATTCGCGGGAAGTGCGACAGCGCCAGGTCCACCGCATGCAGGCTCGCCACCAGCGTGACGTTATGTGCGCGGGCATGCCGCGAGAGGATCGACAAGGTGTGCCCGGCCATCACCGGGTCCATCGCCGACACCGGTTCGTCAGCCAAGAGAACTTCCGGCGCCTGATACAACACGCGAGCGATGCCAACACGTTGCAGCTGACCGCCAGACAATTGCTGACAATGGGCGAACAACTTGTCACCCAGATCCAGCCGCGCCAACGCCGCGCGCGCACCCGCCACATCCAGTGGATGCAACAGGTTCAGAAGACTTTTACCCAGACTCCATTGGCCGAGCTTGCCGGCCAGCACCGCTGTGATCACGCGCTGACGCGGCGGCAACGGCGGTGCCTGATGCACCAGACCGATTCGCGCACGCAGGCGTTGGCGCTGGCGGGCGGACAAGTGCCAGGCGCGTTCGCCGAGCACTTCAATCTCGCCGCTGCTGGGCCGCAGGGCGGTGGCCAGCAGGTTGAGCAAACTCGACTTACCGGCCCCGGACGGGCCAATGATGGCGACCTGTTCGCCGACGCCAATCTGCAAGTCGACACCGCGCAGGGCGTCGACTCCATTGGCGTGGCGCAGGCTGCCTTGTTTGAGGCGTAGGGTCATTTCAGCAGTTCGGCGGCGCGGGCGGCTTCCTCGATGCCTTTGTAGTTCTCGGGCTTGGTGTCGATAAAACGGCTGGCCGCTTGCAGATCCAGAATCTTTTTCTGCTCAGGGTTGGCCGGGTCCAGATCGAGGAAAGCTTTCTTGATTTTCGCTGCCAGAGCCGGGTCGAGAGTGCCGCGCACGGTCCAGTTGTAATCGAAGTAGGTCGGGGTGGTGGCGAAGACCTTGACCTTGTTGGTGTCGACCTTGCCGGCATCGACCAGTTTCTGCCAGACGCTGGCGTTCAGTACGCCGGCGTCAACCTTGCCAGCCTGCACCCATGCCACGGTGGCGTCGTGGGCGCCGGAGTAGGCGACACGGCTGAAATAGCCCTCAGGCTTGATGTTGTCGTTTTTCAGCATGAAGTAACGCGGCATCAGGCTGCCGGAAGTCGATGACACCGAACCGAAAGCGAAGGTCTTGCCCTTCAGGTCGGCGAGGCTCTTCACGTTCGGGTCGGCAGTGATGAATTTGCTGGTGAACTGCGCGTCCTGCTCGCGCTGAACCAGCGGAATGACTGGCGTCGTTGCGTCAGTTTTCAAACGCGCCTGCACAAAGGTAAAACCGCCGAGCCAGGCCATGTCGAGGCGATCGGTCGCCAAGGCTTCAACCACTGCCGGGTAATCGGCTACCGGCACGAACTGCACCTTCATGCCCAGTTGCTGCTCCAGATAAGCACCCAGCGGCTCGAACTTGCGCAGCAACTCGGTCGGCGCTTCATCGGGAATCGCGCTGACCCGCAAAACGTCGGCGGCTTGCACCATCAACGTAGAAAAGGACAGGGCCAGGCCGGCGGTCAGTGCCAGGGTTCGTTTGAGCATGGAATTCTCCGTTTCGTAAGCGTCAAAAGGGCTGAAGTGGCGACGTGAGGCGCAAACTCAGGGTAGACGAAACGGCGAGGTTATACGCATTCGAGGCGGCAAAGGCCAGCATTGGAGCTTCACGATGTTTTACGCCCTGTCCCTTGTAGGAGCTGCGGCACGCTGCGATCTGTTGATTTTGATTTTAAAGATCAACATCAACAGATCGCAGCGTGCCGCAGCTCAGGTTTTATGCATGTCAGGATCCAGGCAGCTTCGCAATCACCTTGATCTCAAAATCAAACCCATACAGCCAGGTCACGCCCACCGCCGTCACCGTCGGATGCGGCGCTTCGCCCCAGAACTCTGTCAGCACGATATTCCAGATCGTCTCGAATTTTGACGGCGGGTCGACGATGAACACGGTGACATCGACCACATCGTCAAAGCTGCATCCGGCCTCGGTGAGAATCGCATTCAGGTTGTTGAAGGCTTGGCGCACCTGATTCTCCAAGTCCGGTTCGGGCGTGCCGTCCTCGGTGCTGCCGACCTGTCCCGAGACAAACAGAAAACCGTTGGAGCGAATGGCTGGCGAGTAACGGTGGCGTTCGTAAAGCGTGCGGCGTGCGGGCGGGAAAACTACATCGCGCTGGGTCATCGGGGGTGTCTCCATCGGTGAGTTGATGGGCCCACTGTAGGTATTTGCAGTCGACCGATAAACGCGCAAGCTTGGCGTTCACTGTTTGTGAAATCCAAACAATCGAGGGCACACCTTGGACCGTTTTGACGCAATGCAGGCCTTTGCCCGGGTGGTCGAGGCGGGGAGTTTCACCAAAGCGGCGGAAACCTTGCACATGAGCAAGACCACCGTGACTCAACTGGTTCAGCAACTGGAGGCACGGTTGCGGGTGAAATTGCTCAATCGCACCACGCGCAAGGTCAACGTCACCGCCGATGGCGCGGCGTATTACCAGCGGGTGATCAAGTTGCTCGCCGATCTGGAGGATGCCGAAAGCAGCTTGCCGGGTGCGGCGGCATTGCCTTCGGGCCGGCTGCGCGTGGATGTGCCGAGTCCGTTCGCACGGTTGATTCTGGTGCCGGCCCTGCCTGAGTTTCACGCGCGTTATCCGGACATCCAGATCGACATGGGCGTCAGCGACCGCATCGTCGACATCATTGATGAGAACGTCGACTGCGTGGTGCGCGGGGGCGAACTCATGGACCTGTCGCTGATGGCGCGCAAGGTTGCCGATCTGCAGTTGGGGGTGTTTGCCGCACCGCAATATCTGGCCCGCGCCGGTACGCCTGCGCACCCACGGGACCTGGAAGACAGCCATCATCGGGTCGTCGCTTTTCTCTGGGCACGCACCGGAAGACCAGTACCGTACGCCTTGCACAACACCAGCGAAAACCTGCAGATCAAGGGGCGTCACGTGTTGGCAGTCGATGACGGCAACGCTTATCTCGCGGCAGGTCTGGCGGGCATGGGCGTGCTGTGGCTGCCCAAATACATGTCTGCCGCCCACGAGGCGCGCGGCGAACTGGTGCCGCTGTTCGAAGACTGGAAACTCGCGCCGATGCCGCTCTACATCGCGTATCCGCCGAACCGGCATGTCAGCCTGAAATTGCGCGTGTTCATCGATTGGGTCGTTGAATTGATGGCGTAGCAGCATTGTGGTGCAGTTATTGCTAGCTGCTGTGCCAGTGCCGTCAAAATACCAACACAATCAGGCGACTTGAAAGCCCGTAGTGATGAGATGCATGGCTTTCAATTCTAGGAGCTTCACCCGCATGAATATGTACATCGATATCGTCGGTGCGTGCAATCTGAGCTGCCCGTCCTGCCCAATGGGCAACTCGGAAAATCTCAATTTCAAAAAAGCCATGCAGCTCGAGATGTTCAAGCAGATTGTCGATAAGGCCAAGACAGAGGGCGTCAACACGATCTACCTCTATAACTGGACCGAGCCGCTGATTCATCCAAAAATTGGCGAGTTTATCGAGGTCATCAATGCTGCCGGCATGGGCAGCGGCATCAGCACCAACCTGAACCTCGCCAAGAATATGGAAAAGGCCTTGATGGCCGAGCCGAGTTACTTCCGTATTTCGCTCTCCGGTTTTTACCAGGAGACCTACGAAAAGGGCCATGTCGGCGGCGATATCGAAGTTGTAAAACAAAACATGATCGCCCTGCAGGAGATCAAGCAGCGCCTGGGTCTGAGGACCCGCGTTGATGTTTACTATCACCGCTACCTGGATAACATCGAAGAAGAATCACTGATGCGCGAGTTCAGTGAGCGTCTTGGCTTCATGTTCACCACCGGGTACTCCGTGATGATGCCGCTGGAGAAGACACTGGCCATTGTCGAGCGTGACCCGTCTGTCACGGCTACGGACATCGACACCCTGAAACGCCTCGCACTGCCGCCGTACGACGATCTCGTCAACGTCATCCAGAACTTTCCCAAGATGGCGTGCACGCTCAAGGATGACTGGCTGGTCATCGACTGCAATGGCAACACGGTGCTGTGCTGCACGATCTTCAATCAGACCGAGTATCAGGTCGGCAAGTATCTCGACATGCCGCTTGCAGAACTGACACGACGCAAATCGACGCAGAAAAACTGTGTCGACATGTGCGACCGCTGCGCCAATAAAGGCCTGCATATCTACTCGATGCATCCCAATCAGGGAGTGCTGGAGCGGCACGCGGTGAATCGCATCATCGATTTCGAGCAGCGTGCCAGCCAGGGTCTGCCGGTGGAAAGCGAGCAACTGGGGCGTGCCGGCGAAGTCAGCGCAGAAAACTTTGATGAAGCCCAATACCTTCGATTGAATGACGATGTCAGGATCGCGGTCGCCCAGGGAGGCTTCTCCAGCGCCTATCAGCACTACGTGCTCTGTGGTCGGCTTGAGGGACGACTAGGTGCCGGGGTTTTCTCGGCCGTTTGAGTCAGAGATGGATTGGCGGACAACCACCCAGTGAAACTGTTCGCCATTCACCAGCGTGATTGACTCTTTGGCGGATCAAGCCAACTATCGGCGCATAACAACATGACCGATGGACCATAACTTGATCGAACGACGCCAATTCAGCGGAGGCATGAAGGGGAAAAACCTCCGCTATCTGAATGAGCAAAGCGCGGAAGACCCGCGCATGACCCGCACCGGTTTTCTGCTGCTCGAACATTTTTCGCTACCGGCGTTTACCCAAGCGCTGGACACCGTTGTCACTACCAATCTGTTGCGTCCGGGGTTGTTTTCCTCGCGCACGTTTGGTTTGGGTGACGGCGAAGTCGTCAGTGATCTGGGGCTGGTCATCCGCCCTGACGCACGTCTGGATTCTGCCGCGCTGGCGCAACTGGATCTGCTGGTGGTGTGTGGCGGGTATCGCACTGAACTGCGCGCGAGTGATGAGTTCATCGGCTTGCTCAGATCGGCAGCGGAGCGCGGCATCTCGCTCGCCGGGTTGTGGAACGGTTCATGGTTTCTCGGCCGCGCCGGATTGCTCGACGGCTATCGCTGCGCGATCCACCCGGAACATCGCCCCGCGCTGACCGAAATCGCTAAAACCACCCACGTCAGCAGTGAGCCTTACGTGATTGATCGCGATCGGCTGACGGCTTCGAGTCCGTCCGGCGCTTTTCACATGGCACTCGACTGGATCAAAAGCCTGCACGGCAAAGCGTTGGTCGAAGGCATCGAAGACATCCTCGCCTTCGAGGAATCGCGCTACCGCCGGATCAAACCGGATGAAAACATCTGCGTCAGTGCGCCGCTGCGTGAAGTGGTGAAACTGATGGATGCCAATCTGGAGGAACCGCTGGAGCTGGAGCAACTGGCGGTGTACGCCGGACGCTCACGTCGGCAGTTGGAGCGCTTGTTCAAAGAGCAACTCGGCACCACGCCGCAACGCTATTACCTGGAACTGCGCATCACTGAAGCACGGCGGTTGTTGCAACACACGGAGCTGTCACAAGTGGAAGTGCTGGTCGCGTGCGGCTTCGTTTCCCCAAGTCATTTCAGCAAATGCTACAGCTCATATTTCGGCTACAGACCTTCCAAAGAAAAACGCCTGGTCAAATAACCCAAGCCGTCACCCACCTAAGTTCACCTCGGTATCCCACGTCGGCGTACCTCCCCCCAAACCCCTCGGTCAGTTCCCTCTCCCTCTGGGAGAGGGCTAGGGTGAGGGGCTTTTAAAAGACGATCTCCATCACCGAACCGCGCCATATGCCCCAGTTGTTGCAGGCGGGAGTCCCTCCAGTTTGCAGATAAGTCATGCCGAGCCATTGAAAGTGGCGTCAAAGTGCCACTGATTGCCACCCCAAACACCACCTGTCACCCTGCGCCTCGTTCAAAGGATCAGGACAAGGAATCAAGGATTGAGTGGCTACGTCCCCAACCCTCCCAAGGGTTATCGCAACACCGGCGTCGAACCCGTCGACGTCAACGCCCAACACTGGGCGCAATACAAAGACCTTCCAGCGGCACCGATCGTTAAACCAGAACCCTTGGGCTGCGTCTTTGCCAAAAGCTGTAACCTTCCCGACGGCGAAATCAACCACACAAACCAAGCTGGATTCGTCCCTGTAGAGAAACTGGCGGATTACGGTTTGTGGGCTGTTCTTGCCACAGGTGCAGCAATTACCGCCCACGGCACAGCGCTTCAACTGGTCAGCGGCTCCACAACCGGCAGTGCCATCGCTCAGAGACTGGGTGGGTCCCTCGCGCTGGGCTTGCTCGAAAGTGCTGGTGCATTGGCAACAGGTGCCGCCGTCGGCACCGTTGCGCTATTAATGCCTAATACCAACCTTGCACCCGACAGTGCCTTCTACAAAATCGACCAGTACGCCACGCTCGAAACGGGCCGCACGCGCGTCCGCGTCAACGTAAAGACTTTGCCGGACGGTTCCGTCAGTGCTTACGGCTTTTACACGGGCGGCAAAAAGGACTGGGAAAATGTCCCTGTCATCAAAGCGGAAAAGGACGGCGAGAAATACGTGGCCGACGTAGGTAATGGCATTGGCCTTACCTGGACGCCAGCAGCAAACCCAGATGGTGTGCTGGGTATTCCAGCACTTGAAGGCGTGCCGCAATTACCTCCCGTATGGGTATATCCGCCGACAGAAAAGTCGGACACGCTTTTGGCTAATCCAGCACATCCTCCCGAGTTTCAGGATGCGATCATCTGGTTCCCCGACGATGCAGGCCTTGAGCCCATCTACATCGTGCTCAGCACGCAACTAGAGAAGAACAAACAAAAGGGCAAAGCGTTTGAAGAGGCCTCCTTTGACGAATTCAGCAAGATCAAACCTGAGGCCGCCCGAGAGGTCACAGTCAAAACCGACAGCGGTGTACGCACACGCATTGATATGATGGGCCGCGACGCCGATGGCAACCTCTCATGCGTCGAATGCAAATCGTCAGAAACAGCGCCGCTGACCCGCAACCAGAAAGTCGGCTTTCCAGAAATAGAAAAGACCGGCGCAACCGTCGTCGGCAAAGGTAAGCCCGGCTTCACCGGAGGCACCAGAATTCCACCCACCAGAGTCGACATCATTCGACCTGACCCGACCCTCTGAGGGAGCAGACATGTCCATCACCGAAACCAAAGTCGTCGACATCATCGCAGTACCCGAGTGGGAACCAGATAACGTCGTGCTCGTCATCACCGATCACCTGGAATGGGGCGACAAAGCGCAACAGGGTGAACACCTGTTGTTGCTTCAAGAGAAAATCAATACCTACATCGCCTTCATCGAGAGCGGCGAACTGCTGGAAAGCTATCCGCCAGCCGAAGGCAAGAATCCAAAGATTCGCATCAACGGCCTCTATGAACTGCCCGAGCAAGGTGAAACCTTTATCGACCGAGTGACCGAGGTACTCAAAGGCGTGGGCATTGGAATGGAGTTTGTACTCAAGGACGACTTTGCAGTTCGCCACTAATTGTGAGTTCGGATAGCGGCAACAGAGCTCAAGCTCTGTTTCCCGAGAAGGATTGAACAACCCTGCTATCAAGGAGCCAAGGATCCGCTATGTCCGTAACAGACGCCAAAACCATCGACATATGGGGTATCCCCAAATGGGACTACAACAAGATCATCTTGGGTATCACTGACCACCTGGAATGGGGTTGCAAGGCCGAACAAGGCGAGCACCTGTTGGTGCTTCAAGAGAAAATCAACAACTACATCGCTTTCATCGAAAGCGGTGAAATCTACACTGAGATACCCGGTGCACTCGGAAAATCACCTGTCATTCGTATTCAAGGCAAGTACGAGTTACCCGAGCAAGGCGAGTTGTTCATTGATCGCGTTGCCGAGACACTGAAGGGCGTGGGTATCGGATTCGAGTTCGTGCTCAAAGCGAATTAAGAAACATATTTTAGGAACCGGCAACTCAGGCATGGGCTTGTCATATGAGCGCTGTGAGTCCTCTCTGATAGAACCCGAGCACTGAAAACTGCTGCGGTACCGGAAATCGGGCCAGCCAAGCCATTTCAGCAAATGCTACAGCTCATATTCGGCTACAGACCTTCCAAAGAAAAACGACTGGTCAAATAGCAACAGCCGTTTCCCAACCTGAGATCACCTCGGTATCCCACGTCGGCGTACCTCTTCCAAACACCACGGTCAGTCCCCTCTCCCTCGGGGAGAGGGCTAGGGTGAGGGGCTTTTAAACGCCATCACCCACGCAAGTTTAACTTACACGCACTGTTACGCCATAACGGCTACAACACCTTGCGCCGTTGCCTACGCGTACGCCAGAATCCGCCGGCTTACGCGCCTTGAGGCGGGCTGTATCGTTTCCCTGTCACTGCAAAACAGTGATCGGGTTTGGTAGCCCGTTTCTTGATAGCCGTATTGCGTCACCTTATTCAGCCATTTATTTGGGCTCAGCTTTATATGGTGACCATGCGTGGGGCTCATTCGTGAGCGCCGGGTTCGCTGTCTTGACCGGTCTACCAACCCACGTATGGCCGCCACCCTTCGTTTGGTAGCGAGAGTGTCGGCTCCTCATTCCTTCAAGGTAGCAATTCATCTATGTTCAAAATTACGCCAAACCCGCCAGAAACCGATCCAATCCCCTACGACGCCGCACTCGAGCCTCAAAACATCAAAGAGGCCACCGACCGCGCGATCAACTTCTACCTCAATCCCTCGGCGCTGAAGACCTCAGTACCCACCCGCAAGACCGGCAAGATCTACCTCATCGACCCCACAGTAGATAACGAAACCCTGCTCGTCGAAGCCACTGAAACATTGTCCTCCGCCACTGACATGGCCCGTGAACTCGCCGATTCGATTGATCCTTCACAGCGCAAAAAGATGCTGATCCTGCAACAGGTGATCATGCTCAGTGAGTTGGTAGTCGGACGAGTCCTGGATAACCAGCGATTGCCGCACTAGTCACGATGCAGATGGGTGAGGGGGCTCGCTCCCTCATTGCACAGAAGCGTCCGCAATCGGGGCGCTTCAGGCCTTCTATTAAAGAGCCGCCAACGGTTCTTGTCTGGAGTTTCAGCTGATGTCTCAGCCACCCGAACCACCGGTCACAGATCTGGTATCGCCGTACGCCTCGCCCAATTCAAGAAAGCTGCACGAAGCGGCAGAGCGTGCACTCGACCATTACCTGTTGCCTGCCGCGATCATGGCCGAACCCTATACGCCAAACGCTCTGTTCATGGCCAACCCGCAAGCAGACACCGAGTCGTTGCTGACCAATGCTTGCGGGTCGTTGGCGTCCGCGTCGGTCATGCTCGGTAATTTTGCCGGCGTGCTGGAGGGATCAAACCGCCATACGCTTCTGGGCATTGCGCAAGTGGTCATGTTGGGGGAATTGGCAGTGAACAAGGCGTTGGATCTGGTCGTGCCAACCGAGTGATCGCGCACGTTAGTCGGGGTTGAGGGTGTCTGGTCGGGCGTGATCGCGAGCAGGCTCACTCCTACATTTGAAATGCGTTCCCCCTGTAGGCGTTCGCCTGCTCGCGATGGCGTCCGTTCAGGCAAAGCATCTGCAAAACGTGACCATCCCTCCACCCTCAAATAATCAAGCAGTCAGCCTGAGCGGCTGACTGCCTTTTTGTTTCTACAGGTGATCCGCATCAATCACCGCTTTGGCAAACGCCTGCGGATCTTCCTGCGGCAAGTTGTGGCCAATCCCGCCATTGATCAAACGGAACTGATACTTGCCGGTAAAACGTTTGGCGTAATCCTCTGGCGCCGGGTGCGGTGCACCGTTGGCATCGCCTTCAAGGGTGATGGTCGGCACGCTGATCGACGGCGCGGTAGCGAGCTTCTGTTCCAGTGCGGCGTATTTCGCTTCGCCCTGCACCAGGCCCAGCCGCCAGCGGTAGTTGAACACGGTGATGTCGACATGATCGGGGTTCTCCAGCGCCTTGGCGCTGCGATCGAACGTGGCGTCATCAAACTTCCACTGCGGCGAAGCGGTTTGCCAGATCAGCTTGGCGAAATCATGCGTGTTCTTCTCATACCCGGCACGGCCACGGTCCGTCGCAAAGTAGAACTGGTACCACCACTGCAACTCAGCCTTTGGCGGCAGCGGGTTTTGCCCGGCGGCCTGATTGCCGATCAGATAACCGCTGACCGAGACCAGTGCTTTCACACGTTCCGGCCACAACGCCGAAACGATGTCCGCCGAACGCGCGCCCCAGTCATAACCGCCGAGTACCGCTTGCTTGATCTTCAACGCATCCATGAAGTCGATGACGTCACTGGCCAGCGCCGCCGGTTGACCGTTACGCAGGGTGTCTTTGGAAAGGAACTGCGTATCGCCATAACCGCGCGCATACGGCATCAACACCCGATAACCCTTGGCCGCGAGCAACGGCGCGACTTCGTCGTAGCTGTGAATGTCGTACGGCCAGCCGTGCAGCAGGATAACCACCGGGCCATTCGCCGGGCCGGTTTCGGCGTAGGCGACGTCGAGCACGCCAGCCTTCACATGTTTGAGCGGGCCGAAAGGCGAGGGCGCGGAATAGCTGACGGCCGCAGGTTCAGTGGTTTGCGCTTGTGTGGTGCCAAAAGCGCCGAACAGCGACAGCGCCAGGATCGACAAGCCGAATGCGGTGTTGCGGGTGTGCAGTGCCTTTTTCATGATGACGTCTCCTTTGCGAACCGTTGGCCGAGGGGTCTTGGTGAGCCCTTGAAACCTTGAGTGCATTTGAGCGTTGGGACGTATCTGGCCTGTGTCGAAGAACGGCTTAGTTGAAAGTCGATGTGTCGCGGTGGGGTTCGTACACAGTGTGATACACGGCGCGAAACCGACTCACCCTGGACCTGATTCAGGCCAAAATAATAAGTCGCTGTTTTAAAACAAAAAATATTTCACTTCGCGCTTCCAAAAGCCAAAAAACCTTGGTAAATTGCGCCCCGTTCTCACAGCGAAACTAACGGAGTAGCTGGAAAGAGCAGTAGGGGCGTCGCCAAGCGGTAAGGCAGCAGGTTTTGATCCTGCCATGCGTTGGTTCGAATCCAGCCGCCCCTGCCATATTCGAAAAAACGCCAACTTCGCAAGAAGTTGGCGTTTTTTTATGCCTGCGATTTGGCCAGGCTTGGTACAGCAGGCGTGCGCGGCGCCGAAGCACCGCGCACGCCGTCCACTCAGTGCGGTGCGCGCGGAATGGTTTTCATCAGGTCTTCGGGGCTGATGTGGCCGACCACGCTGCCCGGTTGCGGCAGGTTGAGGATGTGGCCCTTCATCTTGCCGATGATGTGCATTTCGCACGGCTTGCAATCGAACTTCAGCGTCAGCACTTCATCGCCGTGGATCAACTGCATTGGTGCAACCTTGGTGCGCACGCCGGTCACGCCTTTGGCCTGTTTCGGGCACAGGTTGAAGGAGAAACGCAGGCAGTGCTTGGTGATCATCACCGGCACTTCGCCCGGCTCTTCGTGGGCTTCATACGCGGCGTCGATCAGCTTCACGCCGTGACGGTGGTAGAAGTCGCGCGCCTTCTGGTTGTAGACGTTGGCGAGGAAGGTCAGGTGCGAATCCGGGTACACCGGCGGCGGACTGGTTTCAGCCTTACGGCCTCCACGCGGGTGCGCAGCGACACGGGCGGTGGTCAGGTTCTCGATCACTTCACGGCGCAGGGCTTTGAGCTGCGAGTTAGGGATGAAGAACGCCTGTGGCGCATCCAGTTTGATGTCGGTGGCGTGGTACTGCGTGGTGCCGAGTTGGCCGAGCAGGTCGCGCAACTGTTCCAGCGCTTGCTCAGGCTTGTTGGCCACACCGAACGGGCCGTTGAGGGTAACGCTGGCGCTGATGCCTTCTTCGCTGGTGGCGGTGACTTCCAGTTGCTCTTCACGCAGGCGTGCGACCCAGCTCAGGGCCACGCGACGCTCGGACGAGGTCTTTTGCAGCGCCTGTTGCCAGTTGTGGTCGAGGTTGCGATTCAACGGGTGGTTCGGGCGCAGCTTGTACAGGCCTTCGGGCATTTCGTTCGGCTCGACGCGATAGCGGTAGCGCTTCTCGCCGTCTTCTTCGAACTCGCCTTTGGCTTCGGCGATGTTGGCGCGGAAACCGACCACTTCGCGCTTGACCAACACGTTCAAGCCGTCGCCGTTGGATAGCGGCTCGTGGGTGATGACCTGCATGTCGCGTTTGCCGACTTTCTCGACGGTGCCGACTGGCAGGCCGGTGAAGGTCGGCGAGTCGAAAGCGCCGATGTCGATCTTGCGATCGGTGACGAAGTAGTCGGTGCTGCCACGGTGGAAGGTCTTTTCCGGATCGGGCAGGAAGAAGTGCGCGGTGCGGCCGCTGGAGGCGCGGGCCAGGTCCGGGCGATCTTCGAGTACGTCGTCGAGGCGCTGACGGTAGTAGGCGGTGATGTTCTTCACATAGCCCATGTCCTTGTAGCGACCTTCGATTTTGAACGAACGCACACCGGCTTCAACCAAGGCGCGGATGTTGGCGCTCTGGTTGTTGTCTTTCATCGACAGCAGGTGTTTTTCGTAGGCGATCACGCCACCCTTTTCATCTTTGAGGGTGTACGGCAAGCGGCAGGCCTGCGAGCAATCGCCACGGTTGGCGCTGCGCCCGGTTTGCGCGTGGGAAATGTTGCACTGGCCGGAGAAGGCCACGCACAACGCGCCATGGATGAAGAACTCGATGGCGGCGTCGGTTTCATCGGCGATCGCGCGGATTTCCTGCAGGTTCAGCTCACGGGCCAGAACAAGCTGCGAGAAACCGGCCTGATCGAGGAACTTCGCTCGCTCCAGGGTGCGGATGTCGGTCTGCGTCGAGGCGTGCAGCTCGATCGGCGGAATGTCCAGCTCCATCACGCCCAGATCCTGAACGATCAGCGCGTCGACCCCGGCGTCGTACAACTGATGGATCAGCTTGCGCGCCGGCTCCAGTTCGTTGTCGTGCAGGATGGTGTTGATGGTGGTGAAAATGCGCGCGTGATACTTGCGGGCAAATTCCACCAGTTCGGCGATTTCACCAACTTCGTTGCAGGCGTTGTGGCGCGCGCCGAAGCTTGGGCCGCCGATGTACACGGCATCAGCGCCGTGGAGGATCGCCTCACGGGCGATAGCGACATCGCGGGCAGGGCTGAGCAATTCCAGATGATGCTTGGGCAAGGACATAGTTTTTTTAGTCAGGCTGTCACGGTTAGGCGCGCATTCTACCCGTGAAACGCGCGCCCGGCACGCCCGTGCTGCCCGATGGCACAGGCGACTTTGATCTTCCACTCCGGACCAGTAGGAACTGCGGCACGCTGCGATCTTTGATCTTGAAGCTCAGATCAAAAGATCGCAGCCTCGTTTCACTCGACAGCTCCTACAGGGGCTGGGGTGGTGGGTCAGGCCTTGGCGGCCATCGCAGTCACTTCCACACGCATGCCTTCAACCGCCAGCGACGCCACACCCACCGCCGCACGCACCGGCCATGGCTTGGCGAAGTAGCGCTTGTAAACCTCGTTGAATGCCGCGCGATCAGCCATGTCGGTCAGGTAAATAGTCAGGTGCATCACCCGGTCCATCGAACTGCCGGCACGTTCCAGCGCAACCTTCAGTGCTTGCAGGGTGCACTCGCTTTGCAGGGTGATATCGCCCAGTTCCAGGCTGCCATCGGCGCGGGTCGGGATCTGCGTGGACATCATGATCCCGTTGAACGTGGTGACGTCCGAGGAAATCGAGTCTGCGTCCGGATCGGGGGTAAAAGTGATGTCTTGGTTAGCCATGCGGATCCCTTGTTTGAGCGAGTAAATCGCGCCAGTTTACAGATTCACGGCCAACGGACAAATGATCAGCCGCCACCGCAGTGAAAGCGTAGAGGGCGATCAAACAGGCGGCGTCGCCGCTTCAGCCGCCATGGCCGCAAGGACGCTGGGGCGGGCGGCGATACGGCGGGAGTGAGCGGCCAGCGCTGGCCAGTCCTGCAGGTCGATACTGAAGCTGGGCAGCCACGTCAGCACGCTGAACAGGTAGGCATCGGCGACACCGAACGTGCCCAGTAAATAGTCCTGATCCGCCAGCCTGCGGTTCAGGTAGTCCAGGCGTTTGAACAGTTTTTGCGTAAAAATCGCTTTGGCAGCCTGTGGAATCTGTGCATCAAACAGCGGCGCACAGCCACCGTGAATTTCCGTGCTGATGAAGTTCAGGTATTCCTGCAAGCGTGTCCGTTCCCAACTGCCGGGTGTCGGCGCCAGTGCGCTTTCGGGGATCTGGTCGGCGAGGAACTGCAAAATCGCCGGGCCTTCTGTCAGCACTTCGCCGTTATCCAGGAGCAATGCAGCGACGTAGCCCTTGGGGTTGATGTCGCGAAAGTCTTGTCCATCGGCCGTGCGCTTGCTCTGGTTGTTGACGCGAATCAGCTCGAAAGGCAGGCCCGTTTCGCGCAACACAATGTGTGGCGCCAGCGAGCAGGTCATGGGGGCAAAATACAGTTTCATGGCACTTCCAGTGAATGAGGAAGTGTCAGCATCCATCGGCGGGGCAGGCCTTCGCAAAGGTCATTTGCAGTGTTAGCGTATGACAAAATCTCATGAGTACCGAACTCGTCATGGTCGCCAGACTCCCTTCGCTCAATGGCTTGAAAGCGTTTGAGTGTGCCGCTCGGCACATGAGTTTCACCAAGGCTGCCGAAGAACTGAACGTCACGCAAACCGCCATCAGCCATCAGATCCGTCGTCTGGAAGAAGAATTGGGCGTGAGTCTGTTTCTGCGGCTGAAGGATGGGCTGACGCTGACTGAGCACGGCCAGACTTACTTACCCGGCATTCGTGCGGCCTTCCACGAGTTGCGCTTTTCGACGCAGGCGTTACTGGAGTCGCACTATCACAGTGTGTTGACCATCAATACTTTGGTGTCGGTCGCCTCCAAATGGTTGTTGCCGCGATTGCCGGCATTTCAGCAGGTGTTTCCTGCGATCGATGTGCGCATTAGCGCGTCCACTGAATTGATGGATTTTCGCCGGGGCGGCATCGATGCCGCGATTCGTTACGGGCGTGGCGACTGGAAAGGGCTGCGCGCCGATTTCCTGATGTCCGATGAGATTTTTCCGGTGTGCAGTCCGGCGTTGCTCGGCGCGTCGAAAAGCCTGAGCACACCGGCCGATTTGCTTGAGCACGCGTTGCTGCAAGTCAGCGGCATGACCGCCGGCGACTGGAACAACTGGCTGAGCGCCGCCGGTGAGCCTGCGCAATTCGCCGAGCGTCCGCGCCTGACCTTCGATCTGGCAATGATGGCCGTGCAAGCGGCGGTGGACGGGCAGGGGGTGTGCATCGGGCGTTCGACGTATGTCGACGATGATCTGCGTGCGGGCCGGCTGGTCGCCCCGTTTAATCTGCGATTGAAGGACGACTTGGGGTTCTACCTGGTGACGCCCCATGAAACCGCCGATACCCGCAAGATCGTGGCGTTCAGGACATGGCTGTTGGCGCAATGCTCCTCCAGCGAGGCATTTGTATAAGCGTGTATCAATCCCGTGCAAGGACACACCTAAACAACAAAACGAGGATTTGCGACACATCCCTTCTACATGCCGCGCCCACAGTAGAGGTCACCCCAACATGACCTTTGAGAGGCACCGCCATGCACCGTCCACTGTTTCTGGCTACCGCAGCAATCTTCGCTTCGATGATCGGCTTCGCACACGCGGCTGACGCTCAACCCAAGAGCTGGCAGCAAGGGCTGAGCCGCACCGATCTGGTCCGCGAGGATCTCGGCGCGGCCGAGCGCGAAGTGATTCAGGCACGGGTTGATTTCGAGCCGGGCGTGACCTCGCCCCGACACGCCCATCCGGGTGTGGAAGTCGCCTATGTGATCAGCGGCACGTTCGAATATCAACTGGAGGGCAGGGCGCCGGTCACATTGAAGGCCGGGGATTCGCTGTTCATCCCTGAGGGCGTAGCGCATATCGCCCGCAATGTCGGAAAAGACAAAGGCTCAGAGCTGGCGACGTACATCGTCAAGAAGGGTGAGCCGGTGCTGATACTCAAACCCTAAGGCGCAGATCGGGCCCTGCCACGCTGGCAGGGCTGATGATCGATACGCAATTCAATGCAGGGTGACAACGCGGCGGCTTTCTCCGATACGGATTCTGTCGAGTGCGCGGTTCAAGGCATCAAGCGCATCGAGCAGCGATTTGGCCTCGGCTTCACGCCCATCCCCCCACAGACGCTCGGCCATTTTGTTCAAGGCCTGAATAGAGCGTTCGATGTCTGCTGCGGTGGCGGCCTCTTTATTGACCGGCGGTTTTTTCGGCATTCAGGGCTCCTTTGGTGACGGTTAACGGATCAGGCCAGTTAACCCGTCATGCGACTTTTTCGACGCCTATTGCAGCACATCTGCAAACGCTTTACTGCGACGGATGTGCGCCTCCGTGACGCAAAAACGATCAGGGGCCGTGTGCACCTGTTCTAGAGTGATCGATACCAACGACTGAATGAGATCAGGACGATGTTTGGCAAGTATCCCGAGCAGAAGCAGAGCCGACAGGTGATGGGCGCGCTAGGGGCGGCATTCGCGACCTTGGGCGTGTTTCTGCTGTTCATCGATGGCACCGGCGGCGTGCTTTTCACGGTGTTGGGCGGCGCTTTGGTGCTGTTGACACTCCTCGCCAATCAAAAAACCTACACCAAGGTCATGCGCGTGCTGGGCTGGTTCGATGGATTGTCGTGAGTGGCGGATCACTGATTGATTCAAGGCTCGACTCGAGTCGGCGCGTTCGCTCAATCAATCGCCACCGCGTCGATGGCATGTTTAGCCTGGGCGATGCTGAGTTCACTCGGCAAGTTCGCACCGTTCTTGGCTGCAAGAATCTCGGCCATCACGCTGACGGCGATTTCTGCAGGCGTCTTGCTGCCGATGTAGACGCCGATCGGTCCGTGCAGACGCTGAAGTGACGCCTCGGTCTCGCCAAAATGCTCGATCAGGCGTTCGCGGCGCAGCTGGCTGTTGCGCCGCGAGCCGATGGCGCCGATGTAGAACGCCGGGCTGTGCAGCGCTTCGAGCAGGGCCAGATCGTCGAGTTTCGGGTCATGACTCAAGGCAACGATGCAGGTGCGCAGATCGACCGCGAAGTCGCGGACCACGTCATCCGGCATACCGACGATGCGCTCCACGCCGTCTACTGCCCACGTCTCGATGTACTCGGGACGCGGATCGCACACCGCCACTTTGAAACCGTTGAACAAGGCCATGGTCGCCAGATACTCGGCCAGCGCGCCGGCCCCGATCATCAGCATCCGATAGCCCGGTCCCAAGGTGTTGAGCATCTGCGCGCCATCGAAGCTGAATTGTTCCGGCGTCGCGGTCGGTTCGAGCGTGACCTGGCCGGACTCCAACACCAAGCGACGGCGAACCAGTTGCCCGGTATCCAGCTGCACCAGCAGTTCATCGAGTGACTGCCACGACGGGTTGAACTCAAGTATCAGTTCCAGCGTGCCACCGCACGGCAAGCCGAAGCGATGCGCTTCATCGGCGCTGACGCCATATCGAACGACTTGCGGTACGCTGTCACTAAAAGCGCTGCCGCCATGGGCCGTGGTGTAGCGATGGATCAGGTCATCCTCGATGCAGCCGCCGGACACGCTGCCCACCACGCGTCCGTCGTCACGCAAAGCCATCATCGACCCCGTCGGCCGTGGTGACGAACCCCAGGTGCGCGCCACCGTGGCGAGCAACACACGTTCGCCGGCGGCAAGCCAGTCCCGCGCCGTGCGCAGGACCAGCAAGTCGATGCTTTCCATCAGTGTCTCCTCTTAGCGCATCTGCAGAATGATCGGGCTGCTGCTGGCCGGATCAGTATGTTCACGCAGTTTGCTCACCGTCTGCGCATCGACAGCACTGGCCTGATTGCCCCAGGTGCTGCGCATGAAGGTCAGCACTTCGGCGATCTGCTGATCCGACAACTGCTCACGGAAGGCCGGCATGCGATAGGCGTCCGGCACACCGGCGGCTACGACACGCTGCGAACCATTCAGGGTGATGTTGATCGCCGAGGCGCTTTCCTTGGCCAGTGCCGAGGTGGCGCCGGCCAGCGGCGGCATCCATTCAGGTTGCCCCTTGCCGTCCAGGCCATGGCACGAAGCGCAGCGCGCCACGTAGGTATGCGCACCGGGCGAATCCAGACGTTGCGCTGCCGACACCGCTTGATACTGCCAAGGTGCGCCATCGCGTTCGCGATCCCCGGGAAGTGACTTCAGATAGTGCGCAATCGCGCTCAGATCGTCATCGCTCATGAACTGCGTGGAGTTGTTGAACGCTTCGGTCATCGAGCCGTAGACCACCGCGTGTTGGTTGCGACCGGTCTTGAGGAACTGCACGATCTCCGGCTCGCTCCAGCGGCCCAGACCAGTGTTGTGGTCATCACGCAGGCTCGGCGCGTACCAGCCATCCAGCAGGGCGCCAGCGAGGTACGGTTTACCGGATTCATCCAGTGCCTTCTCGTTGAACGCCAAGCCACGCGGCGTATGGCAACTGCCGCAGTGCCCGGCACCCTGAACAAGGTAAGCACCACGGTTCCACTGTTCATCCTGCGACGGTTTGGCCGCATACGGTTCGGCGTCGACAAACACACCGTTCCACAGTGCAATCGGCCAGCGCAGGTTCAGCGGGAACGGAATCGCACTCGGGATGTTCGCCTGTTTGACCGGCGCCACGCCTTTCATGAAGAACGCATACAACGCACGCACATCATCGTCACTGAGCTTGGCGTAGGACGGGTAGGGCATCGCCGGGTACAAACGGCGACTGTCGGGTGCCACGCCGTGGCGCACCGCTCGGTCGAAGTCCGCCAGGCTGTAGTGGCCAATGCCGGTTTCCGTGTCCGGGGTGATATTGGTCGCATGGATCGAGCCCAGCGGCGTGGCCATTTCCAGGCCGCCAGCGAATGGCGCGCCCCCTGGCACGCTGTGACAGGCCACGCAATCGCTGAGCCTGGCGACGTATTCGCCACGGGCGACCAGCGCCGGGTCGATGTCGGCCACGGCGATCTGATGGTTTTCCAGGCGCGAGACAGGCTCGCGGGTGACATACCAGGCCAGCAGGCCTGCCGCGACCAGGCACGGCACTGCCAGCCAGCCAGCGGTTCTTGCGAATCGGCTGTTATTCATGGACGCTCCGGCGCTGATCAAGTGAAGGTGTGTCGGCTCATGGGCAGGCTGCGCACCCGCTGACCGGTTAGCCTTGCCACCGCGTTAGCGACGGCGGGCGCGACCGCTGGCAACGGCGGTTCACCGATGCCGCCCATTTTTTCTCCACTCTCGACCACTCGCACATGGACCCGCGCCATCCGCGCAGGCGGCAGAATCGGATACAAGTCGTAGTTGCGCGCCCGGGGTTTGCCATCAATCCACACGGCTTCTTCCATCAGGGTTTGCGACAACCCCAGCGCTACAGCGCCATTGACCTGCGCCTCGACAATCGCCGGGTTGACGATGCTGCCCGGGTCAATCGCCTGCCAGATGTCGTGCACCTTGACCTGGCCGTTCTCGATGGACACCTCGGCGATCACCGCTGTCTCCGTTCCGAACGGCGAAGCCATGGCCACGCCGCGCGCACGTTTGCTGCCGTCTTCGGCGGTAAACGGCCCGCGCTTCCAGCCTCCGGACAGTTCACCCACCGCTTGCAGCAAAGTGGTCAGGCGTTGGTTGTCACGCAGCAGATGCAGGCGCAAGTCGAACGGGTCTTTGCCACCCTTATCGGCCAGTTCATCGAGGAACGATTCATAAAAGAAGTCGTTGAGCGAATTGCCCACCGAACGCCAGTAACCGAGCATCGCCGGGCCTTTGACGTAGATCTGCGCGATGCGTTTGTTGGGGATCGCATAGGTTTTGCCCGACAACCCTTCAAGCGCCGTGGGGTCGAGTTTTTCTCCTTGCTTGCCGGCGAGGGCTTCGGTCGGGCCTTCGGTGGCACTGATCGCTTCGATTGCCAGCGGCCAGCCGTCGTTGTCCAGCGCGGCACGGAAGTTCACCGCAGCAACGGGACGGAGCACGTCACGCAGGAACTCTTCCTCGCGACTCCAGATCAGTTTGACCGGACGGCCAACGGCCTTGGACAGCGCAATCGCCTGAGGGTAGGGACTGGCCGAATCGTAGAGGAAATGCCGACCGAAGAACCCGCCCAGCAGCGGCGAATGCAAGGTGATGCGCGAAAGATCGAGGCCCGTGCGTTTGGCGATGTCGGCACGGAACATGTCCGGCGCCTGATTCGGCAACCAGACTTCCAGCGAACCGTCCGGGTTGAATCGGGCCAGCGCCGAAGGCGGTTCCAGTTGACCGTGGTTCAGGTATTGGTTGTGGTAAGTGGCGTCGATGCGGGTCTTGGAATCCTTGAGGATCGAAGCCACGTCGCCTTGGTTTTCATCATCTTTGGCCGGGCCTTTGTCTTCAGCGAGGCGCTTGAACCAGGCATCGCTGGAAAAGTCGGCGGGCATCGGCCGCACTTTGCTCTCGGCCGTTGGCTCTTGCCAGTCGACCTGGATCGCCTCGACGGCACGTTTGGCATGCCACCAGCGCTCGGCGACCACCGCCACGGCACCCGGTAGACGATGCACGGAATGCACGCCTTTCATTGCCTTGACCTGCTCTTCGTTGCGCAGGTTGCCGACCGTCATGCCCAAGCGCGGGGCATGTTGCACGGCAGCATGGAGCATGTCGTCGACTTTCAGATCGATGCTGTACAGCGCCTTGCCGGTGGACTTGTCGTAAGCATCGAGGCGCTTCACCGGTTTGCCGATCCAGCGGAACTGGCTCGGATCACGCAGTTGCACCGAAGCAGGATCGGGAACCGGCAGATCCATCGCCCGCTCAGCCAGTTCACCGTAGGCCAGCGAGCGGCCCGACTTGGCGTGCACGACTTTGCCAGGCTCGGTGCCCAACTCGCTCACCGGCACGCCAAGTTGCTGCGCACCGGCCTGCAATAACATGGCGCGGGCGAGGGCGCCGAGGCGGCGCATGACCGGGTAACTCATGCGCACCGACATGCTGCCGCCGGTGATGCGCATGCCGTTTTCCAGCACCACATAGGCTTCGCCGGGCGGTGCGGCTTCGACCAGGAAGGTCGACGGATCGGCATCCAGTTCTTCGCCGACGATTTGCGCCATAGCGGTGAACGTGCCTTGCCCGCCTTCCATGAACGGGCAGAGCAGACGCACGCGGTTGTCCGGACGAATCTCAAGAAACGCCGGGACCTGCGTGCCGCGCTCGGCCGTCGCCGCCGCAACGGCAGCTTGCACGCGTGTCGCACCGAGCGGCAAGCCGAAGCCGAGAACCAGGGCGCCGACGGCGGTACCGGTGAGAAAACGTCGGCGCGAAACATTGATCGGTTCGTGCAGATCCAGTGCTGAGGCTTGCAGTGCAGGGTCGATTCGAACGTTCATCACGCGTCTCCCTTGCCGGCCAGCTCATGCACGGCGGCATGGATGGCGTTGTAAGTGCCGCAGCGGCACAGATTGACCATCGCCGCTTCGATCTGCGCATCACTCGGTTTAGGGTTTTGTTTGAGCAGCGCGGTGGCGGCCATCACTTGCCCGGACTGGCAATAGCCGCACTGCGCGACCTGCAGATCGACCCAGGTCGCGACCACCCGTTTGCCCACGTCATCGCTTTCGATGGCCTCAATGGTGGTGACCTCGCGGCCGACCACACCGGCCACCGGCGTGACGCACGAGCGCACCACGTTGCCGTCTACCAGCACCGAACAGGCGCCGCATTGCGCCAGGCCGCAGCCGTACTTGGTCCCGGTCATGCCCAGATCATCGCGGATCACCCACAGCAAGGGCGTATCGGCGTCGGCATCGACCTGATAGGTCTTCTGGTTGATTCGTAGTTCCATGGTTCACCCGCTGATCATCGGTTGACTTGCATTGTTATGTTCGGTGACGCGCGGCGAGGCGCATCAGCGTTTTTCGTTCAATTCGCTACTGTGCCGAGCGCTTCTGTATCGAACGGCTGCCCGCGCAACAGGGCAATGTCTCGACTCGGCGCGGTGCCGAACAGGCGGCCATATTCGCGGCTGAACTGCGAAGGGCTTTCATAGCCGACCGCAAACGCCGCCCGCGAAACGTCGAGGCGCTCGACCAGCATCAGCCGCCGCGCTTCGTTGAGCCGCAGCCATTTCTGGTACTGCAGCGGACTCATGCCAGTGAGCTGGCGGAAATGATGGTGAAAGGTCGGCGCGCTCATCTGCACCCGCGCGGCCAGATCGTCGATGCGCAGGGCATCGGTGTAGTTGACCTTGAGCCAGTCAATGGCCTTGGCAATGCGATAACCCTGGCCATCGACGGCAGTGATCTGCCGCAGGCGTGTGCCTTGATCGGTGTGGAGCAACCGATAGTGGATTTCGCGCAGAACCAGCGGCGCCAGCACCGGGATGGCCTCGGGCTCATCGAGCAATGCCAGCAGCCGATCGAGCGCGCCCTCCAGCGCAGACGACAGGCTGCCAATCGCGGCGCCCGTGCCCGTTGCTGGCTGCCGCTTGGCCGGCAAGCCGCTCTTGGTGATGACTTCGGCGAGCATGCTCACATCCAGTTTCAGCACGAGGCCGACACAGGGCTGTTCGGGACTGGCAAGCATCACTTCGGAGTTGGCGGGTAGATCCAGTGAGGTCACCAGAAACCGCGAAGGGTCATAGCTGTAACCCTCGCCACCCACCCACAAGCGCTTTTCGCCGCGACCGACGAGAATCAGGCTCGGTTCGATCATGCACACGGCCGGGGGCGCCGGTTGGTCGCGACGAAACAGCGACAAGCCGGGGATGGCCGTGGCGAAGTCACCCGGTGCGCTCACGCGCGGGTCAATGTTCAGCGCCAACGGTGATTCCTGACGCAGTGGGGTATCGATCATGGCGGGTCACTCCTGTTGACCGAACTCTAATCCGCGCGCGAGACGTTTCCTATCCATCACCCTGCATCCTCAGAGGATCAGGCAAGCATTCAAGAGGAATGCGCTAGGGAAGGGCCGGATTGACCGGGAGAATGTGTCTATCTGTTACAGGGGCAGTGCCCGCAAAGGCGAAAAAAGGCCTGAGCCCCTGCGCATCACACCCACACGTTTTCGCACCACAGGTAGTTCCCATGACGATTCCTTCTACAGATCCTTCTAAAAGAACAGGCGGCTGGAGCGCTGTGCTGGCCATGTCGTTGGCCGCATTCGCTTTGGTAGCTTCAGAATTCATGCCGGTCAGCCTGCTGACGCCGATCGCCGCAGACCTGCACATCACTGAAGGCCAGGCCGGGCAGGGGATTTCCGTGTCCGGTGCCTTTGCCTTGATCACCAGCCTGTTGATTGCCTCGGTCGCTGCTCGCGTCGAACGCAAGAAGCTGCTGCTGGGCCTGACCTTGCTGATGATCGTCTCTGGTACGGTCGTCGCGGTCGCGCCAGGCTACCCGTCATTCATGTTCGGACGTGCGCTGATCGGGATCGCGATCGGCGGTTTCTGGTCATTGTCGGCGGCGACTGCAATGCGTCTGGTGCAGCCTGAACAGGTTTCGCGAGCGCTGGCCATCGTCAATGGCGGTAACGCCCTGGCGACGGTCATCGCCGCTCCGGCGGGGAGCTTTCTCGGCTCGCTGATCGGCTGGCGCGGGGCATTCTTTTGCGTGGTTCCGGTCGCAGTGCTGGCCGCCGTGTGGCTGCTGATGAGTATGCCGTCCTTCAAGGCGGAGCGTCAGGCAGGCAGCGGCAACGTTTTGCGGCTGATGAAGCAATTGCCAGTGGCCTTGGGCATGGTCGCCGTCAGCGTTTTTTTCATGGGCCAGTTCATGCTGTTCACCTACCTGCGGCCCTTTCTTGAAGGCGTAACGGGCGTCAGTGTCTCAACCTTGTCCTTGATGCTGCTGGGGCTGGGACTGGCCGGTTTTATCGGCACCTTTCTGATCGAAAGGTTTATGGGCCGTGGCCTGTACCGCACGTTGACCGTCATCCCGCTGATCATGGCGGCCATCGCGCTGGCGTTGGTCAGCTTCGGCAAATCAGCGGTGCTGACCGCCATGTTGCTCGGACTCTGGGGATTGGTAGCCACGGCCGCGCCGGTCGGCTGGTGGACATGGCTGGCGCAGACGCTGCCGGATGATGCGGAAGCCGGAGGCGGTTTGCTCGTCGCCATTGTGCAACTGGCGATCGCCGGAGGCGCAATCATTGGCGGTCTGGCTTTTGACCTGAGCGGATACAAAGCCACATTCGAGCTCAGTGCTGCGGTGCTGGTCGCCGCGTCTGTACTTGCCTGGCTGGCGGGTCGCAACGCCACTGAAGTTCATCTTGTTGAGTCGGCAGCTCATACGAGCGCTGTTTCCGGCGATCCGGAGTCCCGATTTGTCTGATCAAGCAGAAGGCTGATCAATGGGCCACTGACGGTTGGGTCGCGACCGAGACAGTGAAGACCACGACAAACAGCACGACCAATCCCCAGAACATCACCATGACCGTCAGCAGAAAGACCTTAAGGCCTTGATAAAGCCTGCGCAGCCAATGGCCTTCGGGTTTTGCGTCTGCGCGGGTTCTGAGTACTCCTTTCAAATAAAAACCAAGGAGCGCCAACAGCGCGCCATCTATCGCCAGCGCAGGCAAGCCGGCTGAGGGGAAAATGCTTTCCCACCGATAGAAAGAGGACCGGCTCAGAAAGACCACATAACAAATCAGACTCCCGTAGGGCAGTGCCCGCCACCATTTACCGGCCAGCGCGCCGACCATCAGGCACATGATCACCATGAACGGGCTGAGGAGAATATGGAGCATCCACTCCAGTACGTTGGGCAAGTAGTCCGGGGAATGAATGCTGCGCCAGAGGTATTCCAACATTGATCGGGTTCCTTCCTTCTAGGGAGTCAGTGCTGCTGCGGTGCTTCCGTGCTGCTCGACGGTATCGGCGTGTTTTTGGGTTACATAAGGGTTGTTGTGTGAATTGGGCTGCCATTCATTCGTCACCACTTCCGCTCCAAAGTGGATTCTAACGCTTGAACCAAAAGGCCCGCACGGCTCTTCGCATACCTATTTAAAGTTTTCAGGTGCGAGGCCGACAATAATGTAAGACTCTTGAATAATAACTACAGTCTGCGGAGCCAAGTTTCGAAATAGGGTTTGAATAAGCCATGCGTCGAAGCAAAAGGAGTTGGCTTTTGCCAGCCAGGATTTATATAAGATTACTCAAAGCAAGGCAAAGAAATCATGCTAAAAAGAGTTCTCAGTGTTTTCCGCAACGCCAAGCCGAACCCTCTTCCAAAAGAGATCAAGGAGTTCATAGTAAAACATGAAATGAAGTTTGATGGGTTTGGTGGGTTGAATATAAATAGGCAGGTTGTGCGCGAGTACGGTTATCTTGTTCGAATGCTGACGGAGGGCAGGCTAGATACGCTATACGACTTTCGAGAAGTTTTTAATTGCGGAGAGCTTCTCCTGAGTAGCATAAGGCAAGAGTTGTCCAGGGACGTTCTTCGTGAGTCAGAAGCACTAGGCTACTCTAGGCAAACAACTGAGGGGAATATGCTAAGACTACAAGGGTTGGTCGAAACTATAGTTCAGTACGTCACTCTCTGTGATCGATACAAAGTTGATCCTGAGGCCGCCCGTGAGTTTGAAGTCTGAGTTCTAGTGTAGTCGCGTGATACAATAAAAAGTGGGCTGATTTATTTCCAGAAAATAAATCAGTCTATTTTTTTGTAATTTTCTAAATATTCGGAATTGCTATGGAAGATATCAATAAGTCACTCAAGGATAATGGAATTAGAATTGGCTCTGACTTGGTTGATGGTGGCCAGGTTCTAAAAATATATCATAATGACATATTATGCAAAATAGCAAAGATCGATTCTCACCCTGCGAGATTGACGGCAGGATATCAAGCAATGCTCAACGACGTGTACAAAATCCAGGCTTATACAGAGCTCGGTAGCAAAATAGTCAACGAAAAGCTGCAAAAAGATCTACCGGTTAGAGAATTTAAATTCGATGACCCAAACCAATTGATTTGCAGTAGCCTATATCTTTCCGCAATTACCCTGTACGGAAAGTGCTTCACCTCGGCCGAGGGAAGAATTGCCCAACTACAAGAAACTCAAATATTAAAGAGGATGTCAGAGTTTCAGCAAAAAAATCACGCGAAATTTATGGATCTTCGACACAATTGGGCCGGGCATGGCGGAAAGAGTAATCACGAATTGATATGCGGTGTAGTGGTTTTTTTGCCCGACAATGAAGCCTTAACCCTTTACCCAGCTTTAAGCACGGGTTTCTCTGTGGCAGGAAGCTTCGAAGATCTTTCGGAGTTGTGCTCTATTTTGGCTGAAGAGATTCAATATCGTAAGGACCAACATTCGGCAGACGTATTTAAGAATAGGGATCAGCAAGAATACCTATATGAACTAATGGGTCAATCTGAGTTTTTTCTCCACATTGAATATCCACAGCCAGAAACAAGCAAAAAGGCGAAAGTGAAGCAGAAGCAAAACAAGCGTACTTAATATTTTAGGCGTAAAGAGGGATAAAGAACGATAAAGGGAGATGGTTTAATTTCTCTACTCAAAACGTCCGCTTTTTTTGCCGAAAGCGGTCGTTCGTGAGCGGCCGATACCGGCCAAAAAAAGCTCAGATGCAGAAAGGTTCTGCGGCGACCGCCTTACTCAAATCACCCATCTTGCAAATGTAGAAAAGGAGTTGAGCATGCTTTATATGTATTTCTTCATTACTTTGGCTATGTTTTCGTTTAGCTGATCACCCACGAATTCACATTTAACTCTCGTATGAGCGGTGGTATCTAACGACTCATTTCGCTCAAGTTTTTTACTTGGGTCTCGATACGACATAAGGGCGTGAGTGATCGGTATACCTGCATCTCTGGCCTCCAGGAGCATATGGTTCGCCGCATAATTGATGAAAGCCTCTGAGCACCGGGAAAGCGCTGTTACGGATTGTGTAATTTCATCGACATACAACTCGTTAATTGTCTTGATTTCAGTCAGTTTGGCTCTATAGGCGTTGAGCGCTTTATTGTAAGTGCCGCCGTTAAATCCAACGTTGGCAGGAGTGGTGACTTCAGTTGCAGACATGTTTACCGCTAACGCCAAGTCAGATACCTCCAAATTCATATTATAGGCCATGGCGAGTTTCTCCCTGATAATTTTGTTGCTTTCACCCACAGCAATCATTCTCTGTCCCATGTATACGCCCCCTAAGCTTGCAGCAATAGTGAGCAAGGGAATGCCAAGCCCGGCAAAGCTTAAGGTTGGTTTTTTTCTCTTAAAAGTCATCCCGGATCTCTATCAAAGAAAGTTTATAAATCAGATTTGTGCATCGGTTCATAGCTTGAAAAATGGTAATTGCACTCTGTTCATGTCACTAGCACCGTAGCAGGAACGGCACGCCCCTCCAGTATTGCCAAGAGATTTCGAAGAACTACTCGTTCAGACTCTTCTTCTATGGGGGCGCCGATGAAGAGTGTGATTGTGCTTAAAATCATTTACGCATCCCCACATTAAGCGTTGCAGTCGGACCATAATTTTTGGCGCACCTGCTGCAGCAAAAAGTAATACGTCAACCGTGCTGCGGCTATTTTCTCGCTCATGAATTTTTAGCTGATAATTGCCGCCGTGGTCCACAGCTAAATTTGGAACAGTTAGTTTTCCCTTCAATTAAATCGATATAGTCGGTTGCCTTTAACCCTTGGAGCGGCATGGGAGATCTAAGGAGTTCTTCCAGGACGTACTCGGCATCGGCTTGTTCGTCAACTGAATAGCCGACAAGGAGTGTACGGACTCGGCCTTCGTACATCCTCCGAGCAAGGTGGGGGGCAATGTCCCAAACCAGTGGGCCTTTTCTATCCAGAAGGATAAACGACTCAAAGGTAACGAGCAGTCCTGAGCCAGACGGATTTAGCTGTTTTTTCGGATGTCGACCTACCCACGTAACGCGCCCTGCAATTCCGTGGCTCTGAGGTTCGTCACCGATTCCTCCAATACCAATTACCGCATCAAAGTCCCAGTTCCGCACCTTCCCCATACAGTCGTGAATGCCAAATCGACCATTTCTGTCGGGGTCGCCTATGTGAGTTCGTTTGTACGTGAGGATTCGCATGATCGTCCGCCTTGGGCTGCGACCGTGTTGCCCACCATTGCAGTGAGTACGGCGGTATCACTCTTACCAAGAATGGAAACCGGGTACAAGGCTTCCATATTCGTTTTCAGATTCACATCTAGACACTCCAGCGAGAACATTCGGAATCTTCTCAGTAGCTCAATCCCTAGACCATCGTCCCAAGTATCCAAAGCAAACTGAATTCTATACTCCATGTATTTTCGTGGTGTTTCAACGTCCGGTCTTGGCCGATAGTGGCCCCTCACGGACGTCCGCTTCCGACCAAAAAAGCTCAGCTACAGTCCTTCCTCAAATCACCCATCCTGCAAAAGTTTCAAAGCCCGATCAAAATCGAACCGTTCCACCTGTACCGCGACCCGTGCCAGACGTTCTTCTAACGCCCGATCAAGTCGCATGTTGCGCAGTCCCGCAAGCGCGTCCAAAGCCGCCGTGTCACCTTCGTCCAAAAGACCCACGAGTCTGTTCAGTTGCTCGTTGATTGCCGAGTCGTTCAGCAGGTCGTCACCTGTGCTGGCCGGTGTGTCTGTCTTGAGGTCGGCCAGAGCCGCCAGAATCGGGTGCAGGCAATATTCGACCTGCATCGCCAGCCCTTGGAGCACCGTAGCCGGCTCGCCGTCATGGCAGGCCTGTTCCAGCAAACCGCACGCTTGCGCCAAGGCCCTGGCGCCGATGTTGCCGGCGGTGCCGCGCAAGCTGTGCGCCAGTCGTTCAGCGGCGCCAGCATCCGGATCGATCCGTGCGGTGTGGAACTGCTCGATAAAGCCTGTCTGGGTGTCGCGAAATTTGCAAAGCAGGCGTAGGTAGAGATCTCGCCGCCCCATGCAGGTGGCGAGACCCGCTGCCAGATCGATGCCCTCAAGCTGCTCGGGCAAACCATCGGCGAATCCTGCGTTCAGCGATGCTTGAGCGGCACGTGGCTTGATCCATTTTGCCAGGGTGGCGAACATGGTTTCGACGTTGAGTGGCTTGGAGATATGGTCGTTCATGCCGCATTCGAGGGCGCGCTCGCGGTCACCGTCCATTGCGTTGGCGGTCATGGCGATCACCGGCAAAGTGCTGAAGCGCGGTTGCTGGCGAATTTTTCGGGTTGCCGTGTAGCCATCCATCACCGGCATCTGGCAATCCATCAACACGCCATCGAAGTCGCCATCCTCGGCGAGGATGTCCAGGGCCTCCTGACCGTGTGTGGCGAGTCGCAGGCGTATTCCGACGCTCTCCAGCAGCTCGCTGGCCAGTTCCTGATTGAGATCGTTGTCTTCGACCAGAAGCAGCCGCGCGCCATTGAGGCTGGCGACGGTGTTGGCATTGTGCAGGGAGCGTTCGCCCGTTCGCGTTTCACCCTGTGGTTCTCTGCCCAGCACCACGCCGATGGCTTCGAGCAGCGAGGACGGTGTGACGGGTTTGGTCAGTACCACCGGCAACTGGATGCCTTGGCGCTCGGCTTCTTCGCGGGCTTCTTCGCGTCCAAATGCGGTGATCATGATCACCGATGGCGTGCGCATCAGGCTGGCGGAATGCATTTTGCTCACGGCTTCCATGCCATCCATGCCGGGCATCCGCCAGTCCATCAAGACCAGATGGTAAGGCAGTGCCTTGTGCTCGGCGTCGGCCAACATGCGCAGGGCCAGACTACCGCTCTGCGCGACATCCACTTCCAGGCCAAAGCTGCGCGCCATGCCCGAGAGAATTTCACGCGCACTGGCATTGTCATCCACGACCAGTACCCGCATCCCCAGTAGCTCGCCGGCTTTGAACATACGGCGCGGTTGCGCGCCTTGCTGCACGCCGAGCTGCACCTGGAAATGGAATGTCGAGCCGGCCCCCGGTTGGCTTTCCACCCAGATTCGGCCGGCCATCAGCTCCACCAGTTTCTTCGAAATGGACAAGCCGAGCCCGGTGCCGCCGTACTTGCGAGTGATCGAACTGTCTGCCTGACTGAACGACTGGAACAGGCGTGAACACTGCTCGACGGTCATGCCAATGCCCGTGTCGCGCACCCAGAAGTGCAGTTGCACGTGTTCGTTGTGTGTACCCACTTCTTCCACGCCGACCACGATGTCACCGTGTTCGGTGAATTTGGCCGCGTTGTTGCCCAGATTGATCAGCACTTGCCCCAGGCGCAGGGGATCGCCGAGCAGGGCCGTGGGCAGGTCGGGCGGGATCTGGAACAACAACTCCAGACCCTTGTCTTCGGTCTTCAGGCCAATCATGGCGGCAAAGCTGTCGAGCACGTCCTCGAGGCGGAAAGGTGCCTGTTCGAGGCTCATCCTGCCGGCCTCGATCTTGGAAAAATCGAGGATGTCGTTGATGATTCCCAGCAGGTTCTCCGCCGAGCGGTGCACCTTTTCTATGTAGTTGCGCTGGCGATTATCCAGATGGGTGCGCAGCGCCAGGTGGCTCATGCCGATGATGGCGTTCATCGGCGTGCGGATCTCATGGCTCATGTTGGCAAGGAACTCGCTCTTTGCCTGAGTGGCGTCTTCGGCAGCTGCTCTTGCTTCTGCCAGCGCCGTCACGTCGATGTTGATGCCGGTTGCGCGCAATGGCTGGCCGTCCAACGTGCGTGAGAAACGGTTGAGCGAGCGGAATGTGCGTATCTGCCCGTCATTTTTGCGCACGATGCGAAAGTCGAATTCGACGCGATCATCGCCACTCTGCACGGCGCTCTCGAAGGTGCTGCGGACCCGCGCCACATCCTCGGGATGCACCAGCGCCTGCCAGTGCTGCAGCGTTCCGCCGAAGGCGCCTGGTTCAAGACCAAACAGGGTTTCGAGCTGGGGCGTCCAATAGTTTGTGCCGCTGACCAGATCAACGTCGAACAGGCCGATGTCGCCGGCCTCTTGCGCCAGGTTCAGACGATCGCTGGCAGTCCGCAGTCTGGCCTCCATCGCCCGGCGCTCACTCACGTCCCGCACCGAGGCACAGACGCAGACGCCACGACCCTCCAGGCGGGGCAGGTGGGACAGGCCAATTTCCACGGAGAACAGGCTGCCGTCTTTGCGCACGCCGCTCAGATCCTCCAGGTCGCCACCCATCTGCCGGGTGCCGCCGCTGGCAATGAACCCGTCGCGCAATTTGACATGGCGCTCGCGCGCAGCCTGCGGCACCAGACGCTCGATGCTGGCGCCAATCAACTCGCCGGGTGCATAGCCAAACAGGCTGTCCATTTGCGGGTTGGTCATCAGAATGCGACCGTCAGCCCCCAGCACCAGCATACCGTCCGGTGCGGCCTCGATGATGCCGCGATACCAGGCCTCGGTGGCGCGCAATGCTGCCTGCTGGGCCTCCAGTTCGCTGGCCTGATGTTCCAGTTGCAAGGTCTGCGCGCCCATTTCGTCCGCCTGACGGCGAGTCTCCAGCAGCAGCGCCTGGGCTGCTTCACTGCGTTCCATGATGGCCATGGCACCGGCCAGCCTGGGCAGCACTTCTTGCAAGAGCAGCGCTTCGTTCTCTTCCAGTTGGCGAAAACCGGCCATTTCCACCACCCCGAGCAGGCGTTCGCCACGCAGCACGGGTTGAACCATCAGGACGCTGGCGGGGGCTGCGCCCAACTGCGTGCGTACATGCCAAAACGCTTCGGGCAGATTCTGCAGGTGGCGAGGTTGACGATCCAGTGCGCACTGGCCAAGCAAGCCGTCACCGAGCTCAAGTTCAACGGGCAGAGGATGCTCATTGTCCACCGCGTAACCGCCAACCAGTCGAAGGCGCGAGGCGCCTTCATAGAGGACGTAAAGCGCCCCTTGGCACATGCCCAGTTGCGGCGCGATTTGGCTAAAAAAAGCCTGGGCCAACTGCTGCGGCGTTTCCGCCTGTTGCAGAGCCACTTGCAGTAGTGAAGTGTGGTTTTTAACCCAGCGCTGGCGCTCAAGCTGACAAGCCTCCACCTGCAACTTGGCGATGGCACGGGCGAGGTCACCGGTTTCGTTGCGAAGGTCGGTGTGGGGGATTTGCCCGTCCAGCTTGCCGGACGCCAATTCGTCCACCGCCACGCGGACACGATTGAGCGGCACGCGAATGGAATAACTGACTAGCCAGGTCAACAGCAACGCCAGCGTCGACCCGCCCAGCAGCAACACATACGTGATCGTGGTACTGCGCTGCGCATATTCGGCCAGATTCTTCGCCGTATCGTGGATGTCGGCTTGCTTGTTGTTCTCTATCTGCGTGAGCAGCCCGTCGCTGCCCTGTTCCAGCGCGAGAAAATCCTTACTGTTGAGCAACATCCAGGCTTGACCCAGCGAGCCCTTGCCGGCGAATTCCAAGGCGTCATCGCCGTCTTTTTGCAGACGCCGCAAGAGCATTTCGAATTCCAGCAGACTGCTGAGACTGCTCTGTCGCCGCAGCGTCGGGCGCACCTGTTCCAGGGCTTCGTGGAGTCGTTCCTGGGCAACATTCATCTGCGCTCTGGCGCTGATGCGGATGTCCGCGTTGTTGGTCGAGATCGCACGTTGCATGGCCAGCAAAAGATGCGGCAACTGCACCCGGACTTCCTGCACATGCTGGATACCCACCAGATCCTGCTGGTACAACTGCTGCATTTCGTTCCTGAGCGAATACTGGGCACGCAGGCTTTGCACCCCCAGTATCAGAACCAATATCAGCAACGCGGCGAAGCCGATGATCAATTTACTGCGCAGGGACAGGCGCTCGAGCATCTCGAACAGTCTGTTCATAAAGGGCCTCGTTCAACAGGGGGGCAGAGTGCTACACAGGGTTCAGGGTTGTTCAGCGATCTGTTCAAGCAAGGCCAGTTGTCTGGCCACGTCCTGGTCACTGTCGGCGAACTGCACGGCAATGTTCTGGAACTGCTCGGCATTGGCCAGAAATGCATCGCAGATGTCCGGGTCAAAATGTTTGCCTCGGCCTTCGCGGATTATTTCTACTGCTTGCTCATGGGGCATGCCGGGCTTGTATACGCGGCGGCTGATCAGCGCATCGTAGACATCCGCCACAGCCATCAAACGCGCGCTGATCGGAATATCGTCGGTGGCCAGCCCTTGCGGATAGCCACTGCCATCCCACTTTTCTTGATGGCCGTAGGCGATTTCCTTGGCCAGGCGAAGGAAGTCGACGTCGATTCCCAACTGGTCCTCGGCGTGCTGGATGGCGTCGCGTCCCAAGGTCGTGTGGGTCTTCATGATCTCGAACTCTTCCGGAGTGAGACGTCCGGGCTTGAGCAGGATGCGATCAGGAATGCCGATCTTGCCGATATCGTGCAGCGGTGCCGATTTGAATAGCAGCTTGATGGTTTCCTCGTCGAGGAAGTGACGGAAGCGCGGGTGCTCGCGCAGCCGTTCGGCCAGCAATTTTATGTAGTGCTGGGTGCGGCGAATGTGGTTGCCGGTTTCGTTGTCGCGGGTTTCGGCCAGTGAGGCCATGGCGTGGATGGTGACATCCTGGATGGCAATCACCTCGCGGGTACGGCGTTGCACTTCCTGTTCCAGAAAATCGTTTTGATTGCGCAGAAAGTCGGCGACGGCCTTGAGCTTGACCTGAGTCTCGACCCTGGCCATGAGCACCGGAGGAATGATCGGCTTGGTGATGTAGTCGGCAGCGCCGAGGCTCAAGCCGCGAATCTCGTCCTCTGTGGCCGTCATGGAGGTCAGGAAAATGATCGGTATGTGAGCGAGGCGGGCGTCATGCTGGAGCCGTTCGGCAACGTCGTAACCAGACAGGCCCGGCATCATGATGTCCAGCAGAATCAGATCGGGGAGCGGGTCGGCCTGCAGAAGGCGCAAGGCTTTTTCACCGCTGTTGGCGGCCTTGACCCGGTATTTGTCCTTGAGTAACTCGGCGATCAGCATCAGGTTGTCGGGGGTATCGTCGACCACCAGAACGGTTGCTGATGGATAAACGCCCTGCATGCTATCCATGGATGTTGGCTCCCTTGACTGATAAGCAGTAGGCGTACTTTCGCCAGACTCTTGTCGGCAAGCGTAGCTAGAAAAGCTGCAATCGCTAGGTCGAAGCAGGGAGGTTGGTTCGATGAGGCTTTTGATTAAATGTCAGCGTAACCGGCGGCTTCAACATCTTGCTGATGCAGTAACGCGTGCAGCTTGCCGAGGTAGCGATCTGGCTACAGCACTTCGACGAGATGCAGGATTTTGGATTGGTGACGGTCGGCAGGACGGCAGAGAAGGTCAGAAAGTTTTGTAGTTTTTCAATCAGCGCGGCAGAAATCTCAAACCCCAGAAACGACAAAGCCCTGAATAATCAGGGCTTTGTCGTACTTAAGATGGCGGAGGCGATGGGATTCGAACTCATGGACCTGTTACAGTCGACGGTTTTCAAGACCGTTGCCTTAAACCACTCGGCCACACCTCCGTTGCGTTGCGGGCGCCATAATACCTGAATGAAACACACTGTCAAACTCTCTGCATGGCTTGTTACAGAGCGTCTGTTATGATCTTTGCGACTGAACGTTTCAAACCAACAGGAGTGTCGCCATGCGCGAACAGGATTACGCAGTTAATAACAGCGTGCAGGCTGAGCAGCTAGAGGTTAGCCGCGTCCTGCGCAACACTTACGGCCTACTGGCTCTGACCCTCGCATTCAGCGGCGTCATGGCTTTCGTTGCCCAGCAGATGCGTGTTGGCTACCCGAACATTTTCGTGGTGCTGATCGGCTTCTACGGGCTGTTCTTCCTCACCAACAAACTCCGTGATTCCGCGTGGGGCCTGGTGTCCGCTTTTGCGCTGACCGGTTTCATGGGTTTCCTGCTCGGCCCGATCCTCAACCGTTACCTGGGTATGCAGGGCGGCGCTGAAGTGGTCAGCTCGGCGTTCGCGATGACCGCGCTGGTGTTCGGTGGTCTGTCGGCCTACGTGCTGATCACCCGTAAGGACATGAGCTTCCTCGGTGGTTTCATCACCGCTGGTTTCTTCGTGTTGCTGGGTGCAACGCTGGCGAGCTTCTTCTTCCAGGTCAGCGGTCTGCAACTGGCGATCAGCGCAGGTTTCGTGCTGTTCTCGTCGGTGTGCATCCTGTTCCAGACCAGCGCCATCATCCACGGCGGTGAGCGCAACTACATCATGGCGACCATCAGCCTGTATGTATCGATCTACAACCTGTTCATCAGCTTGTTGCAGATCTTCGGCATCATGAGCCGCGACGACTGATCGTTAGTCGTTTCAACAAAAAACCCGCTTCGGCGGGTTTTTTGTTGCTCGCCGAAAAGCGTAGTGGCCTTTTACCTATAAAATGATCTGAAAATAGTGGCGTCTTTTTGGAAATCACCTACACCTAATTACCAAGGAAGAGCAGTAGCCTGATCGACAGGAGTCGGTAACCAGCCCCCCTCGTGTAATTCCTGCGTCCCTCGCATTCACTTCCCTCGCTGTTGATCGCCAGGCCTTTCGGTCGAGAGCGACTGTATTCGTTCGTCCAGTAAAAACCGGGAGGTGAACCACGCCAAATGCCATGCACCGTGACCGTATCCCGGCGAACGACCGGGACCCTGATACCAGAAAAATAATGGAGGCCCTGCCATTGCGGGCGTTGTCCCAATCAAGGAGATCATCGATGAACCAGCCCCAAGGAAAACTGGCTGTACTGGCCGTCACCACCGCGCTGTTCAGCGCGTCAACCTTCGCCGGCGTCTATCCTGACTTCGGCTATCAGCCACCTTCCAGCCAATACTCTGGCCCATTGTTCGAGTTGAGCCAGAGTTACCCGGCAACCGCGCCGCAAGTACCGCTACCCGGTTTTTTCAAGAATCTACCGACCAAGCCAGATAACAATTTTGAGACTTGGCGTGCGTACATGGAGGAAGTCAAAACCTATTGCCTCGAAGGCAACGTCGAGGCTGATTGGTACGTGCAGAACAATAAAAAACGTCAGTGGTATCACATGCCGTGGCAGCACTACGGCCCGCTGGGACGCGAAGGAATTCACGGCCTGACCAAAGAGGCGCAGATCCAGGTCAAGCAACTCGCCGCCACGCAGACCGCCACCGGCCAGACTTACGCGGTGGGCATCTATAACGACATCGGTGCGTATACCATCGGAGAGGTCTGGAAAGACCCGAACAACCCTGATCCGAAATACACATCGGCGCCCAACAGCTTCCCCGACGGCACCGTGGTCTGCAAAGCCCTGTTCGCCGATATCGATCGCAGCACCGTGCCGTTCCTGGTGAATCCGGTGTTGTGGAAGGGCTACGTCACCGAAACGTTCACGTCGGCCAATCGCAAGGTCAAAGATGTCGCATTGATTCAGATGGACATCGCCGTGCGCGATCAGCGCATGAGCGCCACGGGCTGGATCTTCGGCACCTTTCAGTACAACGGCGCGAAAACCGGCAAGCCGGGCTGGGACAACCTCGTCCCGGTTGGGATCATGTGGGGCAACGATCCGGAAGAAACCGGCAACGACTTCACCAACCCGCAACCAACGCAGACCAAGATCAATCCCGTGTTGCAACAGACCGCGATCAACGCCAAGACCCAGGAGTTGCCACCCACCCATCTGGGCTGGAACGGTCGCCTCAACGGTCCGGTGGATAACCCCAACAGTTCCTGCCTGAGCTGCCATGCAACCGCCGAAACGCCGCAAGTGGCGATCATGAATCCAACGTTCCAGGCCAATGCGCCGCAGCCGGGTTCGCCTGAATGGATGAAGTGGTTCCAGAATATTCCGGCCGGCCATGCTTTTACGCCGGGCACTCAAAGCACTGACTACAGCCTGCAGTTGTCCGGCGGTCTGGTGAATTACTTCAAGTGGAAATGCAACATGAGCGGCATCTACGCCGACGGCAAGAACGCGTGCAGCAAAGCGTCGGACATGAAACTGAAAATGCTCAATTCCACCAACAACGCCACGCCGCAGCCATTGCAGAAAGTCATTCGTGACCCGAGCCTGCAGCAACTGCTGGAGTAAGCAGCGAAAAGCCTGCGCACGTTGCGGCGTGCGCAGGCTTTTTCAGTTGATCACGATGCTACCGTCAGTCTGCTGTTTGTAAATGGTGTAAGGCAACAACAACGTGTCGAGCACCCCGGACGCCACCGCATCAATCGCCCAGCCGGGCAGGGCGGCGTTGTACTTGTTACCTTCGTCTATCGGCGCATGCAGGCTACAAAAGTCATACATCACACCGCTGTAGATCCTCGGCACCGCCCCGCAATAGGATTTGTTCGATCTCAAATCGTCCACGGCGACCTGGTCGTCGCGCATGACCGTTTGCACTGTCCCGCAACCACTTAACATTAATGCGCTCAGCATCATTGCCTGAACTTTCATACCGCCAATCCTTCGCCGGAAAAACCTCAATCTACGCTGAACGTGCAGCAAATGCACTTAGGCCATCGGTGGCAAGCGGCGCTTGACCGGGGTCTTCTTGACGATTGCAGTGTTGGTTTCGGCCAAGGTATTGAGGCGGTCGAGCAGGGTGTCGAGCTGTTCCATCGAGCGCACATGCAGGCGCGCGATAAAGCAGTCTTCGCCCGTCACCTTGTCGCACTCGGTGAATTCGGGAATCGACAGGATCTGCCGTTCGACTTCCTGTAACTGCCCCGGCAGCGGACGCACCCGGACGATGGCCTGCAATTGATAACCAAAACACTTCGGATCGATCTCGACGGTGTAGCCCTTGAGCACACCGCGTTCTTCCAACCGCCGCAAGCGTTCAGCCACGCTCGGCGACGACAATCCGCTGATTTGCGCCAAGGCTTTGAGCGAGCGCCGCGAATCCTCCATCAATGCGCCGATGAGGATCTGATCAATATCGTCAGTCATGAAAAACTCCAGCATTAGGCAATTGGTGAAAACCACCCACGATAAAAAAGGCAGATACCGAGTTTAGCCTGCTTTTTGCGCTGGAGCGCCTGCGGGTTTGCTTGGCATACTTTTGTCACAAAGACAGGAGATTGAAGATGGACAATACAATCCGTCGCGGCTTATTTGAAATGACCGCTGCCATGCTGATTTCCGGGACGATCGGCTGGTTCGTGCTGGTCTCCGGGCAACCGGTGCTGGACGTGGTGTTCTGGCGCTGCGTGTTCGGTGCCGGCACCTTGTTGTTGATCTGTGCCGCTTTCGGCTTTTTGCGCCCGGGCATTCTGACTCGCAGCACATTCCTGCTCGCGGTGCTGAGCGGGATGGCGATTGTCGGTAACTGGGTGCTGTTGTTTGCTTCGTATTCCCGCGCTTCGATCGCCATCGGCACAGCGGTGTACAACGTCCAGCCGTTCATGCTGGTCGGTTTGGCAGCGCTGTTTCTGGGCGAAAAAATCACTTTGCAGAAGCTGTTCTGGCTGGCGATTTCGTTCATGGGCATGCTGGCAATCGTCAGTGCCCACGGCACTCAGGGCGAGAGCGGCAACGACTATCTGATGGGCATTGCATTGGCGTTGGGTGCGGCGTTTCTCTATGCGATTGCCGCGCTGATCATCAAACGCCTGACCGGCACGCCACCGCATCTGATTGCATTGATTCAAGTCTGCACCGGGATTTTGTTGCTGGCGCCGTTTGCGCATTTCAGCGCATTGCCGCAAGCGCCGAGTGCCTGGGCCAGTCTGGTCACATTGGGCATCGTCCACACCGGTGTGATGTATGTGCTGCTGTACGGCGCGATCCAGAAGTTGCCGACCGCGTTGACCGGCGCACTGTCGTTCATCTACCCGATTGCGGCGATCTTCGTTGACTGGTTTGCGTTCGGCCATCGCCTGGAAATCCTGCAATGGATCGGTGTCGCGGCGATCCTGCTGGCCGCTGCCGGCATGCAGCAGGGCTGGGGCCTGAAGAGCCGGCGACTGGCCGCGCAGTAACCCTCAGATGTTCCAGTGCGCTGCGGTTTTCGCCAAGCGCTGGCGCATCTCGCCGATATTCGACGCCAGTTGCCGGGTCAACAGTCGGTAGCCATCCAGCGCGCTGTAAACCGGCGCATCGAGGTTGGCTTCCGGCAACTCGAGCGGCTTGTCCAGGCGTTGCGAAGCGCCGGTTTTCAGCGCCCGGGCCATACCGATCAGTTGCACGCGAATCTGCCGGTGCTCGGCCTTCAGCGCTGATTGCAGATGCGCCATGGCTTCTGGATCGTTGGCATCCGGTCGCGTGTTGCCGAGGATTTCCAATGTGCTGATGCACATGCGCAGGTTGCGCTGGATGGCATCGAGTTCGGTCATGGAAATCTTCACTTCCTTGGACACCGACGGCATCAGCGAGCGCAATTGCACCATCACCGCGCCGAGTCGGCCCATCAGTTTCAAATGCTCATCGGCGCTGATCGGTTGGCCGCTGATGATCCGCCCATACACCGTGGCGCAATCGCGCAGGGCATCGGCGAGGTTGTAGCGCCACGAATACACCGCGTAGAGCGGCAGGGCGAAAGAGAAGGCCAGAGCGAGGGCGATACCGATCAGAATATCCACCCCGCGCCATAAGCCGTCGGTGATCGGATTGTCGCCATGCCCGGCGACGATGAACACGGTAATCGCCGAAAGCAGGGCGGTGTAACCACCCTTGCCGATGGCGTGATAAGAGAAGAAACCGCAGACCACCGCCATCGCAAAGTACGTCAGCCATGGCATGCCGAGCCACGCCTGCTGCGCCACCAGCAGCAAGCCGACGCCAGCACCGATCAAGGTGCCGGTGGCGCGTTCGGCGGCTTTTTTACCGATGTTGCCGTGGTGCTGCAAACCACCGATCACCACCAGCATGGTCACTGATGCCCATTCGCCGTGGGGCAGGTTGATGCCGGTGGTCAGCAGGATCGTTGCCAGCAACCCGAGGGCCACGCGCACCGCATGAATCAGCCGCGCGTGCCGGTAACGTCGATAAGGATCAAGCAACGGACGCAAGACACGGCGCAGCAAGGGCGGAAGTCGATGGGTGCTGTAAGTACTCAGTGCGGGCCTCTCGTGATTGGGCTTCGGGTCAATGGAAAGGGAAAATGTAATTCATCCATGCTGCCATACGCAGGAGGATTTTGCGCATCGTGCCAATGTGGTGGAAGTGCTGACTGTACAACGCGGCCTGCCCGTAAGCACCGCCCGGCATCAGCTTGCTGTACTGGGCGAATTCCGGATCGGTAATTTCGATGATCACCGGCACACGCCCGGCCGGCGGCGAACCGGTATAGCCGATCAAAGTGCCGGACGGTTGCACCTGACCTTCGGCAATCACCCCGATGACGTTTTTCACCCGGCCGGCGAACACCTTGCCGGGAATGCCGTCGAACGCGACTTCCGCCTCATCCCCGACGGTCAGGCGCAGCAGGCTGTTCTGGCGCATCCACGCAGCAAAATATTGGCCTTCCTCGGGAATGAACACCATCGACGGGCGCAACGGCAACTTGCTCGCCATCATCCCCGGCCGCAGCGAAACATGGGTGACGAAGCCTTTGCTTGGCGCGCGAACGGTGGTGTTGTCCAGCTCGAACTGGGCGTTGTCGAGTTGCGCCTGCAGATCATCGGTGCGGGCGATGGCCGCATCCAGTTCGCGTTGGGTGCCGAAATTACGGCGGATCAGTTCGGTGATGCGATAGCGATCACCCTTGGCGGCGATCAATTGCGCCTTGAGCGATTTCACCCGGTTTTGAAACGGTGTGGGGTCGATGCGAAACAGCACGTCGCCTTTTTCCAGCGGCTCGTTCCCCTTCACCGGCACGTCGATTACCTGGCCACTGACGATGGGAATCACCGGCACGGAAACGAAGTAAGTGCGCGCCACCTCGGAGTAGGGATGGTTGTAGTTCATGGTGAAAATCAGGGCGCCGATCATCAGGATGCCGCCCAGTACGGCGGTGGGCACCGTCCATTTGTTCAGCGGGATACGGAAGATCTTGAACACTGCGACGCAGATCGCGGCGTAAGTCAGGACAAGGAGCAGATCCATAGTGTTCAGCCCTCCCGGTTGTGGGGGGCAGTGGCATTCAGCGCTTCGAGTCGTTCGAGGCGTCCTTGCAGTTCGACCACCTGTTGCTCCAGGCGAACGACATGGTTTTGCACGGATTTGCCGTCACCGAATCCCCAGCCGCGATCTTCTCGATAGGCCATCGCCCAGATCCACAGGAAAGGCCAGAGCGCATGCAGCGTGAACAGACTGACCCAGCCAGTGGCATGGATCGCATCCTGATGCGGGTGTTTACGATGGACGGCAATCTCATAGGGAATGTCGTGCAACACGATGATCCCGTAAAACAGTACGAGCCCGGCAAACACCAAAACCCCTAGCGCAAAGTAATCCAGCATGGTCAAGCTCCCGGCATCCAGCACAGTGCTGGCATCAGTGTAGACACTGATTTGCCGGGCGCTTGGCGACTTTGGATCAGAACCGCACGGGCTCGCCTTCTTGCTTATTCACGATTCGGGAGACCGTGGATCAGAAGATGTAATCGGTGGTCAGGAAGCTCGAATCACGCCCGCGAATAATTTCGCTGATCAGGTCCTTGTTGCTGTCCTGGAACTTCGTCGCCACCAGCGTACGGATTGAGAACACCCGCAACGCATCGTGCACCGAGAGCGTACCTTCGGCGGAGTTTTTGCGGCCGTTGAACGGGTAGGTGTCCGGGCCGCGCTGGCATTGCGCGTTGAGGTTGATCCGCCCGACCTGGTTGGCAAAGGTGTCGACCAGACGGCCGACCGCCACCGGGTTGGTGCCGAAGATGCTCAACTGCTGACCGAAATCCGATTCCAGCACGTAATCGATCACGGTATCGAGATGACGGTACGGCACGATCGGCACGACCGGGCCGAATTGCTCTTCCTGATACACACGCATTTGCGGGTTCACCGGGTACAGCACCGCCGGATAGAAGAACGACTCGCGGGATTCGCCGCCATGGGGGTTGACCACTTCGGCACCCTTGCTGCGCGCATCGGCAACCAGACCGTGCAGATAATCGACCTTGCCTGATTCCGGCAGCGGCGTCAGCGACACACCGCTGTCCCACGGCATGCCCGGCTTCAGCGTGGCCAGTTTGGCGTTGAATTTTTCAATGAAGCTGTCAACCACGTCTTCATGGACGAAGAGGATTTTCAGTGCGGTACAGCGCTGGCCGTTGAATGACAGTGAACCGGTCACCGCTTCGCTGACGGCGTTGTCCAGATCGACTTCCGGCAAGACGATACCGGGGTTTTTCGCGTCCAGACCCAGCGCAGCACGCAAGCGGTGCGGTTTCGGGTGGAGCTTCTTCAGGTCACTGGCGGCTTTGTTGGTGCCGATGAAGGCGAAGATGTCGATCTTGCCGCTGGCCATCAGTGCACTGACGGTTTCCCGGCCGCTGCCGTAGATCACGTTGATCACGCCGGTGGGGAAACTGTCGCGGAACGCTTCCAGTAACGGACGAATCAGCAGCACGCCGAGCTTGGCCGGTTTGAACACCACGGTGTTACCCATGATCAGTGCCGGTATCAGCGTGGTGAAGGTTTCGTTCAGCGGATAGTTATAGGGGCCCATGCACAAAGCGACGCCGAGCGGCACGCGACGGATCTGGCCGAGAGTGTCCTGTTCCAGCTCGAAACGGCTGGAGCGGCGGTCGAGTTCTTTCAGTGCATTGATGGTGTCGACGATGTAATCGCAGGTGCGGTCGAACTCTTTTTCCGAATCCTTGAGGTTCTTGCCGATTTCCCACATCAGCAACTTCACCACGGCATCGCGTTGTTGGCGCATGCGGCCGAGGAAGGCTTCGACGTGCTGAATGCGTTCGGCCACGCGCATGGTCGGCCACAGGCCCTGGCCACGGTCGTAGGCGCGGACGGCAGCGTCGAGGGCGGTGAGGGCGGTGTCGGCATCGAGCAGCGGCGTGCTGCCGAGGATGACTTGTTCGTCACCGTTGTCACCTTTCAGGTAGACCGGGCTGCGCACGGTGGCGAGCGGGCCGTCCCAGCGGCGCAACTGGCCGTCTACCAGATATTCGCGTTGCTCGACCTGACCGTCGAGGCGGTATTTTTCCGGGATGTCGCTGACAGAAGGGAACAGGTTGCCAAGGATGTTTGCTGTGGTCATGTCGCTACCCCGTGTTGATGTCCGCATGCAGATCAAAAAAGTCTCTACAGGTTATACGCCTGAATGCGCCGAAATTTAAACCCGCAAATGTCACCCGAATGTCACGCAAAGGCGCACAGCAGAGCGGTGATTCCCACCGAAAACCCTGTAGGAGCTGCCGAAGGCTGCGATCTTTTGATTTTGCTTTTGGAAGGTCAAGATCAAAAGATCGCAGCCTTCGGCAGCTCCTGCATGGGAGGTCATGTCCCCGGATGCCCCCTCTCTGGCCTGCAATGCCCTCAACCCGTTGCAGTTGCTGCCTTAAGGTGTGAGCACAACAATAAGCGAGGCCGTTATGCGGGCAATCCGACTCACTCTACTGCTGGTGTTGGCCCTGGCTCTGCCCGGTTGCGGCGAAGCCCCCAAACCCCCGGCCAGCGTCAATAGCAACGCCACGCCGAAAGACCCGGCACTGGCGCAGATCTACGCCAACAGCTGCCAACTCTGCCACGCCAACCCCGCCGCCAACGCACCACTGACCGGTGATCGCAAAGCCTGGGAGCCACGCGTCCAGCAAGGCACCGACACACTGCTCGACCACGCCATCAACGGCTACAACGGCATGCCGCCGATGGGGCAGTGCGTCGAGTGCTCGGAAGAACAATTCCTGCAGTTGATCGGTTTCATGGCCGACCAGCCCCTCCCTCAATAAGGTGCCCGGCATGACGATGGATCTGACACGGCGTCAGTTGTTGCAACGGACAAGTATTGTCGGCGCATTCAGTGCGTTGGCGAGCTGTCCGGCATTGGGTCAATTGCTGCGTGCGCCGCGCTTGATTCCGTGGCGCAACTGGTCGGGCGGGCAGAGTTGCCTGCCGGCGGCGCGACTGGCGCCGAAGAATCTTGATGAGCTGGTGGCCGCTATCCAGCAGGCGCAAGGCAAGATCCGCCCGGTCGGCTCGGCGCACTCGTTTAGCGCCTTGGTGCCCACCGACGGCACGCTGTTGTCGCTGAGCTACTTCAACGGTCTGCTCGAGCACGATGCGAAAACCCTGCAAGCCGAATTTGCTGCCGGCACACCGATGTCACGCATGGGCCAGCCGCTGAAAAACATCGGCCAAGGTTTGCAGAACATGGCCGACATCGATTATCAGACCCTCGCCGGAGCCATTGCCACGTCGACCCACGGCACCGGCAAAAACTTCCAGTCCTACTCGGCCCACGTCTGCGGCATGCAACTGGTGACCGCCAATGGCGAGGTGCTCGACTGCGACAGCCAACGGCATCCCGAAGTACTCAACGCCGCCCGCGTCTCCCTCGGTGCACTCGGTGTCGCCACTAAAATCCGCCTGCAAAACCGCCCGGCCTATCGCCTGCACGAACGCCAGTGGATCGCCAAGACCGAAGAACTGCTCGAAGACCTCGACAAGAACACCCGAGAAAACCAGCACTGGGAAATGCTCGTCGTCACCCATTCCGACTACGCCTTGTCCATTGCCCTCAACGAAACCGATGACCCGGCTACACCGCCGATCCCGCCTGAAGAGGAGGGTGGCAACGAGTTCGTCACCCTGATCGAGAAGATCGACAAGTACGGCAGCGACTTCCCTGACCTGCGCCGCACGCTGCTCAACAACTTGCGTCATCTGGCCAGTTTCGATGACCGCGTCGGTGACTCGTTCGACATCTATGCCAATGTGCGCACGGTGCGTTTCAATGAGATGGAATACTCGGTGCCCGCCGAACACGGCCCGGCGTGCCTGCGCGAGATTCTCAAGCTGATTCAGGACAAGGATCTGCGCACCTGGTTTCCGATTGAGTACCGCTACGTCAAAGCTGACGATATTCCGCTGAGCATGTTCGAAGGTCGCGACAGCTGTTCGATCTCGGTGCACCAGCATTATCAGATGGATCATCACAACTTCTTTGCGGCGGTCGAACCGATCTTCTGGAAGTACAACGGGCGTCCGCACTGGGGCAAGTTGCACTCGCTCAGCGCAAAAAACCTGCAACCGCTGTATCCGCGCTGGCGCGAGTTTGTCGACGTGCGCCAGGCGCTGGATCCGAGCGGGCGGTTTCTCAATGCGCATTTGTCGTCGATTTTGGGGGTGAGCTGATGGCGGTCAATCGGCGCAATTTTCTACTGGGTACGCTGGGTGTCGGTGCGTTGCTGATGGGGGCTGGAGCATGGCTGCGACCGGGCGATCGAGGCGCGCCGTACAGCGAATATTTCCGCGCACTGAACAAAGAGTTAAAGGAAAAAGGCCCGATGCGCCCGGTGCTGTTGATCGATCTGGATCGCCTCGATCACAACATCGATGTGGTGACGCAGTCGGTCAAACGCGGGGGCAAACACCTGCGGCTGGTGGAGAAGTCGCTGCCCTCGCCGGGGCTGTTGAGCTACATCGCGCAACGTGCCGGCACGCAAAAGCTGATGTCGTTTCATCAGCCGTTTCTCAATCACGATGCGCAGGTTTTTCCGCAGTCCGACATTCTGCTCGGCAAGCCATTGCCGGTGCGCTCGGCAGAGCTGTTCTACCAAACCCACAAAGGCCCGTTTGATCCCGCAAAGCAACTGCAATGGCTGCTCGACGGCCCCGAACGTTTGCAGCAATACCTTGCGCTGGCTCAAGGAATGGGCACACTGATGCGCATCAACATCGAGCTGGATGTCGGCCTGCATCGCGGCGGCGTCAGTGATGTGAATGCGCTGGGGCAGATGCTCACGTTGATCAGCGCCAACCCCCAGCATCTGGAATTCGCCGGGTTCATGGGCTATGACCCGTTCGTGGGTATGGGCGTGCCGGGGATTCTCGGCTCGCCGGAAGAGTTGTTCGCCAAGGTCATGGTGATTTATCAGCGTTGCGTCGATTTCACCCGGCAGCAGTTCCCCGCGTTGTGGCACGACGGCTTGTGCCTGAACACCGCCGGCAGCCCGAGTTATCGCATTCACGAAAACGAAAAACTCAGCACGGAAGTGTCGGTGGGCACGGCGATGCTCAAACCGACGCACTACGATTTGCCATCGCTCACCGAACATGTCCCCGCGACCTACATCGCCACGCCCGTGTTGAAAAGCACTGGCGCGGTGAACATTCCTGCATTGGATGACAAGTCGAAGCTGTTCTCGTGGTGGGATCAGAATCAGCGTCAGACCTTCTTCATCTATGGCGGCAACTGGATGGCCGAGTTCGAATCGCCGAAGGGTTTACAGAGCAACAGCGTCTACGGTCGCAGTTCTAATCAGGAGATGGTCAACGGTTCCAATGCCGTGGGCCTGACCATCGAAGATCAAGTCTTCCTGCGCCCGACCCAGACCGAGGCCGTACTGCTGCAATTCGGCGATCTGCTCGCCGTGCGCGGTGGCAAAATCGTCGACACCTGGCCCGTCTACACCTGACCCAAAATCACCACAAATCCCCTGTAGGAGTGAGCCTGCTCGCGATAGCGTCCTGTCAGTTGATATTTCTTTGGCTGACACACCGCTATCGCGAGCAGGCTCACTCCTACATTGGATGTGTGTACACCCATACGCCGTAATGAAGCTTTTATGACAAAAGTTCGGTAGCACATCGCCAGTCCGGTCATGCCTATGTAACGCGCTTGAGGGGCCCAACGGGGCGCTTTTCACAAGCCGAGGCGGGACGCCGGGAGTGAGGCAATGGGGACTATGGAACGCTACTCGAAAGTGGGCATGCAGGAACTCGATCAACGCCTGTCGAAGATCGTCGAAGCCGCGCGCAAGAAGCCGGTTTCGGTGTATCGCTACGGCGCGCCGTGGGTCTGGATCGTCTCGCAGGATGACTGGCAGGGCGCCTTGAAAGAGGTGTCGAGCTACATTCCGCCGGGCCATTCGCTGGTGTTGCTGCGCCCGCAGATCGACGACCTGCTCGATGCCCACCGCGACCTCCTGCACGACCTCAATGCCGAGCCGGGCATGCTGATTCCCGCGCAAACGGTGATGCACATCCTGCTCCTGCAACTGCTGTATTCGGTGCCCAGCGAGCAGCAACTGTATGAACAGCTCAATTACAACCTGTTGTTCCGCTGGTTCGTCGGTCTTGGCCTGAACCAGAAAGTCTGGAGCTTCAACGCCCTCAGTCGCGACATCGCCACGCTGCTCAACGAGCCGCGCGCGGTGCTGCTTATTCAAAAAATCATCGGCGAAGTGTTCTGCGGCGCGCTGCTGCAAATGCCCGAGTTCTCGCTGAACTTCGCGCTTTTGCACACGTGGCTGGGCAAACACGCCTGCGCCTCGACAGCCAGCAATTGACGCCATACACGCGGCGTTCGAAACGCCAACAGGTCATCGCGAATTCAGGGGGTAGTGTGGAACCGATTTTCAAGTCACGGCTGGCGCTGTGGGGCTGGCTGCTGGTGACGGCGGGCGTGCAGCCGGCGTTGGCCGAAGAGGCTGCGCAAAACACCGCAGCGCAGCGTCTGGTCGACGTCAACGAATACTTCGTGCGCGGCAACACCGTGCTCGATGCGCGGGCGATTGAAGAAGCGGTGTACCCGTTCCTCGGCCCGCAAAAAGCCCTCACGGATATCGAAGGCGCTCGGGACGCGTTGCAAAAGGCCTATCAGCAACGCGGTTATCAGTCGGTGTTCGTCGAGCTGCCGGAGCAAGCCGTCGCCGACGGTATCGTCTATCTGCAAGTCAGCGAAACCAAGGTCGGCCGGGTACGTGTGGTCGGCGCCAAACACTATTCGCCGCTGGATATTCGCGACGACGTCCCGGCGCTGAAGGAAGGCGAGGTGCCGGACTTCGCCAAGGTTCAAGGCGAACTCGCACAACTCAACAAAACCCCGGGCCGGCAAGTCATGCCGCTGGTGCGCGAAGGTCAGCGCCCCGGCACCATGGACGTCGATCTGCAGGTCGAAGACCAGAACCCGTGGACCGCGAGCGTTGGCCTCAACAACGACTACAGCGCCGACACGGAAAAGCTGCGCACTGTCACCAGCCTTGGCTACAACAACCTCTGGCAACTTGGCCATAGCATCTCGCTGACGTACTTCACCGCGCCGCAGGAAACCGACAACGCCAAGGTCTGGTCCGGCTCCTACACCGCGCCGCTGACCGAGCGCTGGAGCGTGCAGTTCTCCGGTTACCAGTCCGACAGCAACGTCGCCACCATCGGCGGCAGCAACGTGTTGGGCAAGGGCCATTCCTATGGCGTCTCGGCGATTTATACGCTGCCCTCCAGCGGCAACTGGTCGAACTCGCTGTCGGCCGGCATCGACTTCAAGGACTTCGACGAACGCCTGACCCTGTCCGGTGATAGCGACAAAGTCCCGCTGCAATACGCGCCGTTCACCTTCGCCTACAACGGCTATCGCTACAGCGAAAAGAGTCAGCTCGGCCTGGGTCTGAGCCTGGTTGCCGCGACCCGCAGCATTTTCGGCTACGGCAGCTCCGACGAAGATTTCGACTACAAACGCTACCGCGCCAAACCGAGTTTCGCCGTGCTCAAGGGCGACACCAATTATACCTGGACCTTCGACAGCGATTGGCAGAGCGCAAGCAAAGCCGCGTTCCAACTCGCGTCCGGGCCGCTGGTTTCCAACGAACAATTCTCCGCCGGCGGCGCGACCTCGGTGCGTGGCTATCTGGCCGCCGAACGCACCGGCGATGACGGCTTGCTGCTCAGCCAGGAAGTGCGCTCGCCGTCGCTGGCCAAGTACGCCGGCACGTGGATGCAGGACTGGCGTTTCTATGCCTTCGCCGAAGGCGCGCAGCTTTACCTGCGCGACGAACTGCCGGATCAGGACGCCCATTACGCCCTGGCCAGCGTCGGCCTCGGCACCCGCGCCAGCCTGAGCAAATGGCTGTCCGGCAGCCTCGACTGGGGCTACCCGCTACTCGAAGGGCCGAACACCTCGAAACAGGAATCGCGCCTGCACTTCAACCTTCAAGCCACTTTCTAACAAGGAGCACGTTCATGCAGCGCCTCTTCCTTTCGTTGTTGATCTGCCTGGGCTTCGTGCTCCCGGCCACGGCTCAGGCCTGGTGGCAGGACGACTGGCATTACCGCAAACAGATCGCCGTCGACACCACGCCACAAGGCGCGGCGATCAATCAGGCCCTCGGCCGCACGGCGTTGCTGGTGCGTTTGCACACCGGCAACTTCACCTTCGATGGCGTGAAGGAGGACGGCGCGGATCTGCGCTTCGTCGCCGCCGATGACAAGACCGTGCTCAACCACCAGATCGAAAGTTTCGACGCGCTGATGGGCATGGCGCTGATCTGGGTCGATGTGCCGAATGTCGAGGGCGGTCAGCGCCAGGACATCTGGATGTACTACGGCAATCAGAAGGCCCCGGCGACCGGCAACGGCCAGCTGACCTTCGACCCGAATTACACCGCGCTCTATCACTTCGACGGTGCCACCGGCACTCCGGCCAAAGACACCACCGCCTACGGCAATACCGCACAAAGCGCGACCGGCGCGGCGATTGACGGCGTCGTCGGGCGCGCCTTGCAGTTCAGCGGCCAGCCGTTGCTGCTGCCGGCAAGTCCTTCGCTGCAACACAACGCCGGCAGCGCGTTCACCTTTAGTGCTTGGTTGCGTCTGGATCAGGCCAGTGGCGAGCAACTGATTCTCGCCCGTCGTGAAGGCGCCAATAGCCTGCTGATCGGTGCCAACCAAGGTGCGCCGTTTGTTGAAATCGACGGTCAACGTGCCGTCGCCACACAAGCGCTGAATCCGGGCCAATGGCAGCATGTCGCGCTGACCGCTGAAGGTTCCAAAGTGACCCTGTTCATCAACGGTCGCGAAGCGGCCACGCTTGCTCTGGCGATGCCGGCATTCAACTCGGTCATGGCCATCGGCGCTGACGTGCACGAAGGCCCGTTCCAGCCGTTTGTGGGCGCTATCGATGAATTGCGCCTGTCGAAGGTTTCGCGCCCGGCAGCGCTGTTGCTGGCCGACGCTACCTCGCAAGGTGCCGAGTCGAAACTGGTCGCTTACGGTGTCGACGAAGAACAGTCCGGTTTCGGTTTCGGCAGCCTCGGCTTCCTGCTCAACGCCGTGCCAATCGACGCCTGGGTGATCATCGCCGTGCTGGTGCTGATGATGTTCCAGTCGTGGATCATCATGCTGCGCAAGAACCGCAGCCTCAGCCGCGTGTCTGCCGCCAACGAAGACTTCCGCGTGCAGTTCGCCAAGGTTGGCACGCGTCTGGAGATGTTCGCCGACGACGCCCAACTCGCGCAGCGTTTGCAGCATTCGTCGCTGTGGCGCCTGTATCTGGTGGCGGTCAAAGAGATCCGTACCCGCCGCGAGCAGGGCGCCGATACCTCCTCGGTGTCAGCGGCCACCATAGAAGCCATCCGCTGCTCGATGGACGGCGTGCGCACCCGTGAAAACCAGCAATTGAGTTCGAAACTCTCGACCCTGTCCAACGCCATCGCCGGCGGCCCGTACATCGGCCTGCTCGGCACCGTGCTGGGGATCATGGTGGTGTTCCTCGGCACGGCGATGGCCGGTGACGTGAATATCAATGCCATTGCGCCGGGTATGGCTGCCGCGTTGTTGGCCACGGCGATGGGCCTGTTCGTCGCGATCCCCGCGCTGTTTGGCTACAACCGCCTGATCACCCGCAACAAGGAAGTCAGCGCCGACATGCGCGTGTTCGTCGATGAGTTCATCACCCGTCTGGCAGAGATGCACGGCGAGAGCCAGTTCAGTGAGTCGTCGCATCGCGGCCATCACGCCAACCACTCCGTACCGGCCTGAGGAGCACTGACATGGCGTCTGTAAATGCCTCCCACGACGATGACGAAGATGCAGCGGTAGACAGCATCAACATCACCCCGCTGGTCGACGTGCTGATGGTGGTGCTGGTGATGTTCATCCTCACCGCCACCGCGCAGGTCTCGGGGATCCAGATCAACCTGCCCAAGGCCAGCGCCTCCGTGTCGCTGTCCGAGGCCAAGACCAAGGCAATTTCGGTCAACGACGGCGGCCAGGTGTTCCTCGACGCTTACCCGGTGACCCTGGCTGAACTGGAAGAACGCCTGCGCATCGAGAAGGCGCAGAGTCCGGATTTCCCGGTAATCGTGCGCGGCGACGCGACGGTGCAATACCAGAAAGTCATCGAAGTGCTGGATCTGTTGCGCCGGCTCGAACTGTCCCAGGTCGGTCTCGTCACCGGCAAACCGAGTCAGGGCTGAGTCATGACCGCACAACTCCCGATCGAGCCGTTGCCGGTGAAAAAACCAGCGCTGCGTTATGCGAAGTGGGGCGCCGGCTTGCTCATCGGCGCGCTCGCTGCGTGGTTTTTGTGGCAGTGGGCCAACGACATGAGTGGCATCCGCCGCGAAGCGCCGAAGGTGCCGACGATCATTCCATTGCCGCCACCGCCACCACCGCCGCCAGAAAAACCGCCGGAACCGGAAACCCCAGTGGAAGAAAAAGTCGTCGAGCCGGAGCCAACGCCCGAGCCAGAAGAGGTCAAGCCCGAGGAGGAAGCGCCGCCATCGCCGGCGGACGATCTGGCCAACCCGATGCAAATGGACGGTGATGCTCAAAGCGGCAACGACGCTTTCAATATCGGCGCGGGCAAGGGCGGCGGCATGGCCGGGGCTGGCGGCGGGCGTCTGGGCACGGGGACATACAGCCAGTTTCTGGCGTTCACCTTCCAGCGTTTGCTCCGTGAGAACCCTGAACTGCGCAACCTCGCGTTCTCGCTGCAGGCCGATGTCTGGCTGAGCAGCGTTGGCGAGATCACCCGGGTCGAGCTGATCAAGTCCAGCGGCAACCCCGAGATTGATACGCAAGTGTTGGCCGCGCTGCGTGGCGCGCCGGCACTGAGCGAACGGCCACCGGCCTCCATCACTTTGCCTGTGCGCCTGTCCCTGCAAGGGCGGCGTCCGGGTTAATTCACTTATTTACGCTTTGCCAAAAGGAGTTGTGTGCAGATGATTTCCAACGTGAATCGATTGTCCCTGGCGGTCGGCATGGTCATTGCGACCCTGGTCGGTCAGGCCGTGGCAGCGCCTGCGCCCTCGGAGAACGCCACGATCAATCTGATCCGCTTGCTGGTCGAGCAGGGCATTCTGAAACAGGACAAGGCCGACGCGCTTATCGCTCAGGCGCAGAACGAAGCGGCCCAGGCTAAACAAGCAGCGACATCCACCGCCGTAGCCGCCGGCCCGGTGGCGGCGCCGGGCGATGTGCGTGTGCAATACGTGCCTGCCGCTGTGCGCGACCAGATTCGCGATCAGGTCAAAGCCGAAGTCATGGCTACCGCCAAACAGGAAAACTGGGCCGCGCCCAACAGCTTCCCGGAATGGGCTGCGCGCATCAGTTTCGACGGCGACATTCGCCTGCGCAACGAATCGCGCTACTACTCGGACAGCAACAGCAACGAGATCGTCGACTTCGCCAAGCTCAACAATAACGGCCCGTACGACGTAAACCCCAACAGCAGCACCAGTCTGCCGCCATTGCTCAACACCCGCGAAGACCGCACCAATCAATTCCGCATTCGTGCACGGTTGGGCATGAAAGCCGAGATCTCGCCGCAATGGACCGCCGGTATTCGTATCGGCACCGGTTCGGACAACAACCCGGTGTCGACCACGCAAAACCTCGGTGGCGGTTTCGCCAAGAAGGACATCTGGCTCGATCAGGGCTACCTGAACTGGAAGCCTACGGATGAGCTGACCCTGACCGGCGGGCGCTTCGCCAACCCGTTCATGTCCACCGACATGCTCTATTCCAACGACTTGAATTTCGACGGCGTGGCAGCGATTTTCGACCACAAGCTCAACCGCGATTGGGGCGTGTTCGGCACCGTCGGCGCGTTCCCGGTGGATTACACCAACGACACCGCCAGCAGCAACGGCTTTGACAAGGAAGAGAGCGACAACAAGTGGCTGTACGGCGCGCAGATCGGCGCCAAATGGGCGATCAACAGCAACAACCGCTTGAAAGGCGCACTGGCTTACTACCGCTTCGACGACATTCAAGGCCAGCGCTCCAGCCCTTGCGAACCGTGGGCCGGCGCACCGGGTTGCGACAGCGATGGCAGCCGCGCAGCGTTCATGCAGAAGGGCAACAGCGTGTTCCTGCTGCGCGACATCACGCCGAACCCGCTCAACCCGACCACCACGCCGCAGCCGCAGTTCGTTGGCCTTGCTTCGGAATTCAATCTGCTGGACTTGAACGTGGTCTGGGACGCCGATCTGCCGGAAGATTTCAAACTGCGTAGCCAGGGCAACTATATCCACAACCTCGCCTACGACGAAGGCGACATGCGCAAGCGTTCGGCCGGGCAGATCGTCAACAACCTCGACAGCAACGGCGACATCGAAAGCGGCGCCAATGCGTGGATGGTGCAGTTCACCCTCGGCAGCGCGCTGGACCTGAAAAAGCAGGGCGACTGGAACATGTTCGCTGGTTACAAATACATCCAGCCCGACGCCTTGCCGGACGGCTTCAACGACTCGTCGTTCCACCTCGGCGGCACCAACGCCAAGGGTTATTTCATTGGCGGCAACTACGGTCTGGCGAAGAACGTTTATGCCACCGGGCGCTGGATGAGCACCGAAGCGGTGTACGGCGCGCCGTTCGACATCGACGTCTTGCAGCTTGAGATCAACACGCGCTTCTAAGGCGCCGGGAGAGGGTTATGAAAACGCGATTTGTGTGGCTCGGGCTCGGGCTTTTGATCGCCTCTGGAGCGCATGCCGAAGGCATGGAAGAACGCCTGCGCACGCAATTGCGCAGCACCACGCAACAGTTGCAGGCCCTGCAAAGTCAGCAGGCCCAGGCCAGCGCCGCGCAACTGGCGGCGCAGAACGAGGCCAAGGCTGCGCAGGCGCAAATCAAGCAATTGACTGCCGAACTGGCCAAGGCCAAAGGCGTTGCCGAACAGCTCGCCGGGCAGCAACAGAGCCTGCACAGCCAGGCGCAGGCACAAGTGGCGGCGAGCGCCGAGCAGACCGGCAAGTTCAAAAAGGCCTATGACGAATTGCTGGTCATGGCCCGTGCCAAAGAGGCAGAACGGTCTAAGCTTCAAGCGCAATTGGCTGAACGTGACACACAAGTGCAGCAATGTTCAGTCAAGAATCAGCAGATGTACGGCGTCGCCAAACAGATTCTCACTTCCTACGAAAACATCGACGTGGCCGAGGTTATGAAGATCCGCCAGCCCTTCGCGGGCAGCGCCCGGGTCAAGTTCGATGAACTGGCTCAGGGGTTCGGTGACGAGCTCTACAAGACTCAATTCGACGCGCCGCAAGCTGCGCTCTCGCACTGATAGACAAGGAAGAAGTAATGACTCAATTGATCAGCCATGTTTCCCCACAATCCCTGACCGACGTCCTGCAAGCCGCCGGTTATCGCGTCAACGAAACCGCGCAGAACGGCATCGTCCAGTTGCTCAGCGCTAGCCAGGGCATCGGCTACGCCGTGCGTTTCGGCAACCCGGCGGTGGAGCAGGGCAGCTACGTCGATTTCACTTTCAGCTGTGCGCTGCGGGTGCAGGGTGAGTTGCCACAGGGTGTGGCCGAGCAATGGAACGCCACGCGCCGTTTTGCGCGCTTGTCGTTGCAGGGTGAGTTTCTGGTGATGGAAATGGATGTGGTCGTGGCAGCAGGCGTGAGCAACGAGCACCTGCGTGGCAACCTGGAGTTGTGGGATCGCCTGTTGCAGGAGTTCATCGTCTATCTGCGTGATTTCACTCAAGCCGCGCAAGCATCCACCGCCAAAGTCGCCGTCGCCGAGCAAGAGGAAGTCGCGCTGTGAAAAAGCCTGCCATGGTGATCAGCGCTGCGGCAGTGGCGCTGTTGGTGGTGGCCGTGGCACTGGTGGTGCGGCCGGGCAGTGACCCGGTCGCCGCCCAGCAATCGTCGCCGCTGGCGACGGTTGCAACGGGGCCAGCGGTGGCGCGGTTGGGTAATCAGCAGGTTTCGCCTGACGAACTGCAGGGGTTGCTGGCGACAGTCCCGCCAGAGACCCGCGAACAATTGCGCGGCAACCGTGAGGCGCTGGAGCGCTGGATTCGCACGCGTCTCGCCGAGAAAGCGGTGCTGGAGCAGGCCGATGCACAGGGTTGGGCGCAGCGCCCGGAGGTGGTACGGCAGACCCGTGCGGCGACTGAGCAGATCGTGTTCCGTGATTACTTGCGTTCGGTCAGTCAAGTGCCGGCGGATTATCCGAGTGCGGCTGAATTGCAGCAGGCTTATGACGCCGGCAAGACGAACTGGCAGACGCCGGCGTTGTATCGGGTCAGTCAGATTTTCCTTGGGGTGAATGATCCGCAGAATCTTGAATCGGTGCGCAAGCAGGCGCTCGAACTGAGCAAGAAGGCGCAGGCGACGCCAGCGGAGTTTGCTGCATTGGCGGCTCAATATTCACAGGATCGCGTCACCGCTGAACGCGGTGGCGATACCGGCCTGCAACCGTTGCAGCAACTGGTGCCTGAGGTGCGTGGTGCCGTGGCGCGGCTCAAGCTCGGTGCGGTTTCCGATCCTGTACAAAGCGCGGCCGGTTTCCATGTGATCAAACTCACCGAGCAACAACCGGCACGCACCGCGACCCTCGATGAACTGCGCGATCAACTGACCCAGGCCTTGCGTGCGCAGCGCCAGGAGCAGATTGCCCAGGCTTATCTCGACGGCATGCTCAACACCGCAACACTGAGCATCGATGGCGCCGAACTCAACAAAGTCCTCGAGGAAAAACACTAATCTCAGTTTCACCACCCCCCCCCTGTAGGAGTGAGCCTGCTCGCGATAGCGGTGGGTCAGGTTAGTCAATGTCAACTGACCGGACGCTATCGCGAGCAGGCTCACTCCTACAGGGAGCTGCGTTAAGACAAATACAAAGATCGACAGGGAGTCATCGATGTCATTCACCGAACCCGCAGGACGACCGGGCACCAACGATTACCGCTGGCCACAGGACAACAGCGAACCGTGGCTCGCACATGCCGCGACCATCGACGCCGACGTCGCGCAATACTTCCTGGTCAGCGCCCGCTGCGGCTGCTTCATGCAAGCGGCGCGCAGCCTCAACGTGCGCTCGACCCTGCTGCGCAAACAACTGGCGCAACTTGAGCAAGAACTGCAACACACCCTGTTCAGCTTCCAGGGCAGCGCCCTGAGCCTCACCCGCGAAGGCCAGCAATTGCAGGCCAAACTGATAGCGCTGGCCAACGAACGCAAACTCCCGGTGATCGAACAACCATTGATTCGCCTCGCCGTCGCCGAATCGATCCTCCACGACATTCTCGGCCGCGACCTCATCGCGCTGCTGCGCCGCAACGCCAGCGTACGTCTGGAAATCATCGCGCTGGACAGCGAACTGTCGCTGCGCGCCGTCAGCGCCGACATCGTCCTCTGGCTGGCCAACGGCGAAACCCCACACCCCGGCCCGACGTTCGCCACCAGCGAACCACAAGCGCTGGCGCGTCTCGACTACCTGCCGCACATCGCCAAACGCTACTCCCGCGTCACCGCGCGGCCGGACACCCCTGATGACCTTGCCGATTTCATGCTGGTGCAATGGCAACATGATCGGCAGATCGACAGCTTTCGCCCATGGAATGAACTGGTTGAACAGCGCTTGGCTGGGGTGGTGCAGATGCAGTCTTATGAATTGATGCTGGAGATGATTCGTTGCAGCGCGTGCATCGGTTTATTACCGGCGTATATGAGCCGCTTTGATCGGGGCCTGATCGCGCTGCCCGGATTGTTCGCCGAGCCCATGCAATTGCAGGCATGGCTGGCGGTCAACGCGGACTCACAAAATATCAGCGAAGTCCAAACCCTGACCGACCTCATCCACCACACCTTCAACGAACGCCACGAATGGTTCCAGCCCTGACGCAATCCTCCTGTGCCCACATTCCCCTGTAGGAGTGAGCCTGCTCGCGATAGCGGTGTGTCAGATTGATCAATGTTGACTGACACACCGCTATCGCGAGCAGGCTCACTCCTACAAGTATTTACCTATGGCTGATGTCGTGTTTGGCGGTTTAGAGTGGTCAGCCACACATCGATCCAGGAAGGATCCGTCATGCCCGACCACAACGCCGCCATTCACATCGAACGCTTCAGCGAGTCGCACCTCGAGGCTGTCACTGCGCTCTACAACGAGCGGGCCGTCACCCGGCAGGTGTTGCAGATGCCGTTTCAGTCCGTCGACGTCTGGCGCCAACGGCTGCTGGCGGAAAATGAACGGGTGTTGAAGCTGGTCGCGCTGCATCAGGGGCAGGTCATCGGCCATCTGGGGCTGGAAAACTATTCACGGATTCGTCGCAGCCACGCCGGCAGCGTCGGTATGGCAGTCGCTGTGGCGTGGCAGGGCAAAGGCGTCGGTTCGAGATTGTTGGCGGCGGCGCTGGATATCGCCGACAACTGGATGAACCTGCACCGCGTCGAACTCTCGGTTTACGCCGACAATGAGGCCGCCATCGCGCTCTACCGCAAATTCGGTTTCGAGACCGAAGGCCTGTTTCGCGATTACGCGGTGCGCGACGGGCAGTGGGTCGACACCCTGAGCATGGCCCGTCTGCGCAGTCGTCCGAAAACCTGACTCACTCGCCCAAAGCGAAGGCCACCGCCGACTGCGCATGCAGCTCGGTGGTGTCGAGCAGGGGCAGGGCGCTGTGTTCGGGTTTGAGCAACAGGCCGATTTCCGTGCAGCCGAGGATGATCGCCTGCGCGCCGCGCGCGGTGAGGGATTCGATCACCCGCTGATAGATTTCTCGCGACTGATCGCTGATCACACCGACGCAGAGTTCGTCGTAGATGATCCGGTGCACGTCCTTGCGCTCTGTTTCGTCCGGCACCAATACGGTCAAACCCTTGGCGACCAAGCGTTGCTTGAGAAAGTCCTGCTCCATCGTGAATGCCGTACCGAGCAATCCCACCGTGCGTGCGTCGATCGACAGGGCAGCCTGCGCGGCCGGTTCGGCAATGTGCAGGAACGGAATGCTGATCGCCGCCTGAATCTGTTCGGCAACCTTGTGCATGGTGTTGGTACACAGCACCACGCATTCGGCGCCGCCGGCTTCGAGCCTGCGCGCGGCGTCCACCAGAATGGCGGCGGCATCGTCCCAGCGCCCGGCGTGCTGGGCCTGTTCGACAGGGCCGAAGTCGACGCTGTACATCAGCAATTGTGCCGAGCGCAACGGGCCGAGACGATCACGGACTTGCTGATTGATGAGTCGATAGTATTCGGCGCTGGATTCCCAGCTCATGCCGCCGATCAGGCCGATGGTGCGCATTGGATGTCCTCAGGCATATGACAGTGTCGAACGTTCAGGTTTGCGCGGAGTTTCCTTTTGTTCAGCGTTCGATGCCAGTAACAAGTGACTGTACTGCCGATCTTTCACGCAAGTGTCATGGTGCTTCATCGGGCATGCTGCAGGTTAAACGTACGCAGAGGCTGGTATCTGCCACTATCGACCTTTGCAGCTCCTTTCCGAGGAACACCGCTATGGACGACGTACAACAACTGGGCGAGATGCTTCGTCATTACGCCGAGAGTGAAGCGCACAAGAAGCAACTGTTCGAGACGCAATCGGCGGCTTGGGCTACACGGATTACCGCGTTGTTCGGTGATATTCAGCAATGGCTGGAGCCGGTGCAGACACCGAATCTGCTGGAGGTGAGTCGTGAGGCGTATGTCGCGTTCGGGCCGAGCAACCCGGTGGAGACCTCGACCTTCAAGACCGAGAAACTGAGTATTGTGATTGCCGGCAAGCCGGTGGAGTTCGTGCCGGATGTGATGGGCAGTGCGGGGCAGATTTCGCTTGCGGTGATGGGGCTGACGGCGGCGCGTTATGGCAGCATTTCGTTGGTGGGACTGGCGAATGGTGAGTGGCAGTGGCGCAAGACCAATGGTTTGAAGGATCCGGATACGTTTGCCTTTGATGCCAACTTCCTCGCCCAGCAGTTGCAGAGCCTGATCCCTCGGGATCGTAGTTAAGATCAAGAGCTTACCCCCTCACCCCAGCCCTCTCCCCCAAGGGGGCGAGGGGGAAAGGGGGCCGATCTTCATCGTTTTTGAGATTGCATTCACCTTAGATATTTCAGGTCGATGTAGTTCGCATAAACCACTCGGTCAGTTCCCTCTCCCTCTGGGAGAGGGCTAGGGTGAGGGCAGCCCACCTGACACCCTCACATATCGAGATTGACCCACCCCGGCTTCGCTACTTCAGGCGCCACCGCTTTCACTGTCTTGCCAGTGGCCAGCTCAACCCGCCGAGCGACCTCCGGGTCATCGGCAAACGGCACCATGCTTGCCTCATCCAGACTCTGCGCCGTCTCCCGCCGCAAGCAGTACTCCACCGCCAGCCACAGAAACACCACGCCCAACACATTGAAAAAAATATCCATCACGAGCGGCTCCCTGCCTCAGGCAATCTGCGCTTCGCGGTGCGCCAGCGCGACATCGGCGACCCGCACCGTGCGCCAGACGTTGTAAGCCATCAGCAACATCCCGGTGAGGAAAAACACCCCACCGGCAAAACGCACGATGAAGCCCGGATGACTGGCCTGCAGCGCTTCGACAAACGAATAGGTCAGCGTGCCGTCCTCGTTGATCGCCCGCCACATCAGGCCCTGCGTGATGCCGTTGACCCACATCGAGGCGATGTACAACACCGTGCCGATGGTCGCCAGCCAGAAGTGCAGGTTGATCAGCGGTGTGCTGTACATCTGCTCGCGGCCAAAGACTTTCGGCACCATGTGATAGGTCGCGCCGAAGGTGATCATCGCCACCCAGCCCAAGGCGCCGGCGTGCACGTGGCCGATGGTCCAGTCGGTGTAATGGGAGAGGGCATTGACCGTTTTGATCGCCATCATCGGCCCCTCAAATGTCGACATGCCGTAGAACGCCAGCGACAACACCAGAAAGCGCAAAATCGGGTCGGTACGCAACTTATGCCAGGCGCCGGACAAGGTCATCATGCCGTTGATCATCCCGCCCCAGCTCGGCGCGAGCAGGATCAGCGACATGGCCATGCCCAGTGATTGCGCCCAGTCCGGCAGCGCGGTGTAGTGCAAATGGTGCGGGCCGGCCCAGATGTACAGGGTGATCAGCGCCCAGAAATGCACGATCGACAGGCGATACGAATACACCGGTCGATTGACCTGTTTCGGCACGAAGTAATACATCATCCCGAGGAACCCGGTGGTCAGGAAGAAGCCCACCGCGTTGTGCCCGTACCACCACTGCACCATCGCATCGGTGGCGCCGGAATACACCGGATAGGACTTGAACCAGTCAACCGGAATCGATAGGTGATTGACCACATGGAGCATGGCGATCACCAGAATGAACGCGCCGAAAAACCAGTTGCCGACATAGATATGCTTGGTCTTGCGCTGCACCACGGTGGTGAAAAACACGATGGCGTAGGCGACCCAGACCACGGCCATCCACACCGCGCCGGAGAATTCGATTTCGGCGTATTCCTTGGTGGTGGTGTAGCCCAGCGGCAGGGTGATCAGCATGATCACGATCACCGATTGCCAGCCCCAGAAGGTGAACGCCGCGAGTTTGTCTGAATACAGCCGCACCTGGCAGGTACGCTGCACGGCGTAGTAACTGGCGGCGAATTGCGCGCTGCCGGCGAAACCGAAAATCACCAGGCTGGTGTGCAGCGGTCGCAGTCGGCCGAAGGTGGTCCACGGCAGGTCCAGATTCATCTCTGGCCAGACCAGTTGCGAGGCGATAAAAACCCCCATCGCCATGCCCACCACACCCCAGAAAATTGTGGCGATGACGAATTGGCGGACGACCTTGTAGTTATAAGCCTGTCCGATTGTTGCTGTACTCATGGTCAGTTCATCCACGGTTGCAAAGTCTTGCCAGGCCACCCGGTCTGGCATGAGCTGCACTGTAGAAACCCCACCAGAAACAAAACAGGCTCAGGAATCCTTGATTTGTGCGGATCAGATTGAAGAGCTGGCTGCGGCGTTCTGCCGCGCCCTGATATGGTTTTTATGACTTCAGGTGAATCTGTAACGTGCTGCGCTGTTCGGCCATAGTCTGGGAAAATCTGTAGGAGTGAGCCTGCTCGCGATAGCGGTGTGTCAGTCAACATCTCAGTTGCCTGACACACCGCTATCGCGAGCAGGCTCACTCCTACAGGAATTGTGTGCGTCCTGATGAGGTGGCAGTGGCATGTATCAATACGATGATTACGACCGGGCGCTGGTGTTCGAGCGCGTTGCGCAGTTTCGCGATCAGGTCGAGCGCTTCATGGCCGGGGAACTGAGCGAAGAGGAGTTTTTGCCGCTGCGCTTGCAAAACGGCCTGTACATGCAAAAGCACGCCTACATGCTGCGCGTGGCGATTCCCTACGGCACGTTGAACGCCAAGCAGATGCGCACGCTGGCGAGCATCGCCAGCGACTATGATCGCGGTTACGGCCACTTCACCACGCGGCAGAACATGCAGTTCAACTGGATCGAACTGAGCGACGTGCCGGATATTCTCGAACGCCTGGCGCAGGTCAACATGCATGCGATCCAGACCTCCGGCAACTGCGTGCGCAACATCACCACCGAGGCCTTCGCCGGGGTCGCGGCGGACGAGTTGATCGACCCGCGCCCGTTGGCCGAAATCCTGCGGCAGTGGTCGACGATCAACCCGGAATTCCTCTTTCTACCGCGCAAATTCAAGATCGCCATCTGCTCGGCGAAGCAGGATCGCGCGGCGATCATGATGCATGACATCGGCCTGTATCTTTACCCCGGGCGCGACGGGCAGATGTTGCTGCGAGTGATCGTCGGCGGTGGTCTGGGGCGCACGCCGATTCTCGGTTTGCAGATTCGTGAAGGTTTGCCGTGGCAGCATTTGCTGTCCTACGTCGAAGCGGTTTTGCGCGTGTACAACCGCCACGGTCGGCGCGACAACAAGTACAAGGCGCGGATCAAGATTCTGGTCAAGGCGTTGGGCATCGAGGCGTTTGCCAAGGAAGTCGAAGAGGAATGGCAGCACCTCAAGGACGGCCCGGCGCAACTGACCGAGGCCGAATATCAACGGGTTGCCAGTGCCTTCGTGCCGCCGGTTTATCACACCCTGGCCGACACCGATCTGGACTTCGGCACGCGCCTGGCGGAAAGCCCGGCGTTCGCCCGTTGGGTCGCGCGCAATGTGCAACCGCACAAGGTGCCGGGTTACACCAGCGTGGTGCTGTCGACCAAACCGGGCATGGCTTCGCCGCCGGGAGATGTGACCGCTGTGCAGATGCTGGCGGTGGCCGACTGGTCGCAGCGTTTCGGGTTTGGCGAAATTCGTATCGCCCATGAGCAGAACATCGTCTTGCCCGATGTGCCGAAAACCGACCTCTACGCGCTGTGGCAACTGGCGTGCAAACATGATCTGGGCAGCGCCAACGTCGGCCTGCTCACCGACATCATTGCCTGCCCGGGTGGCGATTTCTGCGCACTGGCCAACGCCAAATCGATTCCGATCGCCCAGGCGATTCAGGCGCGCTTCGACAACCTCGATTACCTGCATGATCTGGGCGATATCAGCCTGAACATCTCCGGTTGCATGAACGCTTGCGGCCATCATCACATCGGCAATATCGGCATCCTCGGCGTCGATAAGAATGGCAGCGAGTGGTATCAGATCACCCTCGGTGGCGCCCAAGGTAAAAACAGCGCATTGGGCAAAGTCATCGGCCCGTCGTTCAGCGCCGCCGAAGTGCCGCAGGTGATCGAGCGGATCATTGGCACCTTCGTGCGCTATCGCGAGCACGAAGAATTGTTTGTCGATACCGTGGCACGGATTGGCCTGGAGCCGTTCAAGGAACGGGTCTATCCGAAAACGCTGGAGGCCACGGCATGAACAATCTGTTGCGGCTGGAGCAGGGTGTGGCGCGGATTGCGAAGGACGATCCGTGGACGCTGGTGCGTGAACCATCGACGCCAAGGCCTGCAGGTTTGCTGATCTTGCCGCTGATGCACTGGCTGCAATCGCCGTCGACCCACGCCGTGTGGCTCGGCCCGGACGATGAGGTCGAGAGCCTGGTGCCGTGGCTGGGTTCGTTGCCGCTGATTGCCTTGGATTTTCCAAGTTTTCGCGACGGTCGAGCCTACAGTCAGGCGTATCTGCTGCGCAGTCGGTTCGGCTGGGCAGGGGAGTTGCGCGCGATTGGCGATGTGTTGCGCGATCAGCTCAGCCATATGCGCCAGTGCGGGTTCGACAGTTTCGCGGTGCGCGAGGACAAGTCTGCCGAGGATGCGCTGAAGGGGTTGGCCGGCATGAGCGTGTTGTATGGGCGTTCGGTGATCGAGCCGCGTCCGCTTTTTCGTCGGCGTTGACGGTTAAAAAAGATCGCAGCCTGCGGCAGCTCCTACAGTGGATTGCGTGTAGGAGCTGCCGCAGGCTGCGATCTTTTGATCTTCGATGTACACCGGGGAAACCCCTAGAAACCTCATGAATCGGGCATTTTCCCTTGGGTCGATGGTGGCCTTTTGGTAGAGTCGCCGTCGCCAGCGGGTTTTCGGCTGGACGATGGAACCGAAGAAGGGAGTCTGATCAGTGAGTCCGGGCAAAAAAATCCTCGGCCTCACAGCGTTGCTGTTAATGGTGACGCTGTGGGCCAGTTACTTTTACGTATTCAAGGAAAACCGCAGCGGCCAGCTCGGCGGTGTCGGCGAAAGCACCGCGTGGTGCGGCACGCCGCCGTCCACGGAAGCGGCGTTGCTGGGCAAGGATCAACTGACCTTGCGCGTCACCAATAACCTGCGCGGCGAGTTCATGCTCAGTGGTTCGCTGGTGGTCTCGGAACGTACCTTCAACCGCTATGACCTCGCTCGCAATGAACTGCGTTTGCGTCTGGAGCCGTTGCAATGGTCCTACGGCGTCACGCCGATCTTCCTTGAGCAGGTCAAGGTGCAGCCGCTGAGCCGCAACCTTTCCGCGACCAACAAAAGCGCCTACGCCGAACTCGAACCGCGCCCGATCGGTGTGCAGGGTCAGGTCACCGAATTCCCCTTCGACACCTATCGCTACGGCTACAAACCGGTGCTCTATTACCTCAAGGGCAGTGAGCGCATTGATCTGCGCTTCAAGAACATCACCACGCTGATGGAGATGTCCAACACCTTCACACCGATCCAGAAGTACAACCGCGTCGACTACATCAACGAGAACAACTCGATGATCCGCGACGACGATTACAAGGCTTACGGGCCGCACGAATGTGCCTTCAGCGTGGAGCGTAAAGGTTCATTCAAGGTAGTCGTGTTGTTGCTGCTGTTGGTGCTGTGTCTGCCGTTGCTGCTGGTGTTTTACCGTAATGAACCGGGGATCGACTTCCTTGCCACGCTGTTGGGCGCCGCGATCGTGCGGGTGCTGTTGATCGGGCCGGTGCAGGATTTCCAGCTGTACAACATCGACTTCCTGTTGGGTGCGGCGATTTTGCTGGTGGGCACGGTGTCGTTGATCAAGGCGATGCACATCAACAGCCGGCGGGAGATGGCGTTGCGCAGTGGTGAGACTTCGTCCTGGTAACGGGGTGAACCCCAGAAAAGCCCCTCACCCTAACCCTCTCCCAGAGGGAGAGGGGACTGACCGAGTTGTCTGGCGTCCTGCACCGACGTGGAAGACCGAGTCGATTATGGATTCAAAGCCAATCGGTCACGTCGGTGCATCTCTCGAATATCCCCCGGTCGGTCCCCTCTACCTCTGGGAGAGGGCTAGGGTGAGGGAAGACAATTTCCAGCCAATCACTTAAGCGCCGGATCCCCCATATTCATCTTCTTCCACCCCTGCAACAGCATCTGCGGGCGTCCTGGCTCAGATTGCTCCAATGCAGCGGATTCTTGAAGCTCACCAATGGCCAAGTGCTCGAGGCAGCGTTGCCGGATGCGCGACGTCTTTCAAATGATGCATGTGATCCGCCGCGCAGCCTTGCGTGAATATTGTGCTTTGCAATCGCAATTGCTGAGGTTTTAGCTATACCTGTAACTCCCCCAGGCAAAGTTTTCGGCCTTCTGACAGGAGTTACAGCATGAAGCTAGCAGTGATGATGGGCACACTGTGTTTTGCCACCCTCGCAGTGGTAGGTTGTTCCAGCAAAACCGTCGACCCGAAAGAGTACTCCGGCTTCCTCAAAGACTACAGCCAACTCAAGGAGGCCAAATCCCCGTCAGGTGCCGAGGTCATGCGCTGGATCGATCCGAAGGTCGACGTCAGGAAATTCACCAGCGTTTATATCGAGCCGACCCAGCTCTACCCGAAACCGCAACCGACCGCGAAGATCTCCCAGCAAACCCTCAATGGCATCACTTCCTACTACGATCAAGCGCTCAAGCGTGAAATCGGCAAAGATCTGCCGTTGGCGACTGGCCCAGGTCCAGGTGTGATTGTGGTGCGTGCGGCGATCACCGCCGTGAGCAGTTCCACCGAAGGCCTGCACGCTTACGAGGTGATTCCGATTGCGTTGGTCGCCGCTGCGGTCAGCACGGCCAGCGGTATTCGCGATCAGGAAACCACGTTGGCCACCGAAGCGGTGTTCCTCGATGGCGCGAATAACAAGGTCGTCGCACAAGTGGTGCGCAAAGGTACCGGCAAGCCACTGGAAAATGATTCGCAGGCAATGAGCGCCAATGACGTCAAACCCGTCATCGATGGCTGGGCCGCAGACCTGCGTCAGTCGTATCTGAAGCTCAAGGCCGGCAAATAAGTGCATACGGCCGGAGGTCCGCGAGGATTCTCCGGCCTGTGCACACCCTCAAAAGTCAGCGCGCGCCCGGCGGTTGTAGTGACTGAGCAGGGCGTCGTAACCGCGAGTGACGGCGTAGTAGTCGTCGCTCAAGCGTTGCGGCTCGGCGTGGTTTTGCCAGTCCTTGTGCAGTGTGTTCAGCGCCTCAAGGTACTGTTGCGATGGCTCACGGATGTACTCCCACAGTTCCCTCGCGTCGTCGTCCTTGGTGCGTAATCCGCGCTCGGGCAAGCGCATGAAAGGATCGCGGCGATCCCACGCTCGTTGCAGGCTGGCGGTGATGTCCGCCACGGTTTGCGGTGTCAGCGTTCGGTGCTTCATCCCGTCTTCCAGTCGCTCTAGTGTCTCCCGGGCCTCAATCATGAAAGCCAGCAGAGACCAGTGGATATCCTTGCCCACACGTGCTTCGAGGCGTTTCAGTTGTTCGTTGCGCTGGGCGACATCGAGCGCCACAAGGTCTTTTCTCAGAGCCGCCGATGTTTGGAGGTAGTCAGCGATGGCGCTCAGGTACCGCTCCCGGTAGCCCCCTGACGGATTCGGGAACACCGAAACGAAACTTGCACTTCTATCGAATCGTGAGGGCATCGATACCGTTGCTACACCCTGCAGTGCTTTCGCATAGGCCCGGGCGCTTTGCGAGAGGCCCGGCTGATAGCCCAGAAGATCGAGCTTCAGGTTCATGTTGGAAAGACAGACATCCTTCTGGATGTCCTGCACGATGCGCGCATCACTGTCCTCGAAGTCCCGTGGTTCGGGGACCCAATTGGCGGCAGAATAATCCTTGGGCGGTTTCGGATTTTTGTATTGCTCATAGGCCACCTGCCAATGCACGTCGACACGGTTGACGCAGGTGATGATCGGGCTGAGTGCGTTGGCCTGAGCGGTGACGGGCGCGTCGCGATTGTCCAGCCACAGATCGAGTTGCAGGAACGGCGTGGTTGCTCCCGACAATCCCATCACCAGCAGCGCGATCAGCAGGCCACTGCCAAACATCATTCTCGAACTCATGGTTTTGCCTCCGCGCCATACCATTGCTCACGGGTGGCTGGCGCACCGCAGCCGGTCGCCGAGGCGGGCAGACGACTGCACAAGCGCTCGGCCCAGGGTTGCAGTCCCTGATTGCGGGTAACCGTGTCTTTGCTGGCAATCACATTGAGCACGCCGAGGGCGATCACCAGGGCAACAACGCCGAGGATCACCAGGCAAATCTTCAGCAGTGGATTGCGTTGTTCCCAGGACACATGTGGCTGGATCTGGCGCCGCCGTACCAGACCGACAATCGCCAACGTCGTCGCATAGACCACCCCGCCGACGGGGCCGAATAGCCAAGTGAGCCCGGCCGCCATCAGCGCACAGGGAATCAAGTCGCGAAGTACACCGAATGGCGCCACGATCCCCGGACACAGCCGCGCGCTGAGCCAGTCATCCAGCAGCCAATAACGGTGCGCCAGATCGTGCGCCAGCCAATTGAGGCCGGCGGCAATTACACCGAACACCACGATCGATACCATGAAAATATTGAACAGGCCGGTGACGCGTAGCCCCAGCGGGATGAAGTGCGCAAAAGCACCGATCAGGCAGGCCAGCACCACGCCAAGGTATGTCGGCCATTCGCCACGGCCGAGCTCCCAGTCGCGCCAGAAAAACGCGGTGCCACCGGGCAACTCTGCGCAGATCTTTGGGTGATTGGCATAGAGTGCCGAGCTCAATTGGCGGCATTGCGCCCAATCCTCTTCGCGCAGGCGTCGGGCCAGCGCGCGACGCTGACTGAACGGGCCGCTGCCGAGCAACAGGCGCGCGGCGCGGTGTTCGGCAGTGGCTGGCGGCTCTTGGGCAAGTTGTCGTTGCTGCGCGATAAAAAGCGGAGCTTCATGGCGAGCGATCAGACGCTTCCATTCGTCTTGCGGGCAACGGTTGGCCGGGCCGGTGTGCCAGCCCTGGCCCGCACAAACCTGCTCGAAAATAGCGGAGGACCAGTGTTCGCTGTCCAGTAGCAATCGACTCAGAAACAGGTTGAACCACTGCCGGTGTACCTCAGCGTCGAGCCAGAGGCATTCGGCGCACTGTGCGTAGGCCTGCAAAAAGGCTGCAGTGTCTTCACTTTCGAGGGCATCACGCAGCGGTCGAGTGATGCGTTCCCGCTGCTGATCGAGCAACAGCTCGATCGACTCTTCATCCAGCTCAAGCCGCTGCCAGGCACTGAACCAGTGATAGGTCTGAACCGCCCAATCAACCATCGGCGCCGATGTTTCAGGGTGCTCGATGCAATGCTGCAGCAGGGTCTCTTCGAGGATGTGCGCGCAACCCTGCTCGACGGCGAGGGCATGGCGTTGTTGCAACTGCGCAAGGCTGGTGCCGTGCAGCGAGCGGGTCGCCTGTTGCAAGGCATCGACCTCGACCACGGTCAGGCCGGTCAAGTCCCAGGCGTCTTCTTCAGCCTCCAGGTCTTCGTTGGCCTGCGCCCATTCCTTGTAATTCAGGGCTTGCTCATAGGCGTCACGCAGGCGCTGGAAGCCCTCGGCGTCTTCGTCTGGACGGGTCTGTTTGAGCAGGGCAGCATATTGTCGTTTGATACTGCGCGTATCGGCGTCGGCCGTAAGGCCAAGGACGGTCCAGCAACTCATTGCGTGTACAACTCCATGAAAACCTTCGACGCGGTCCAGTGGTGGCACTTTGATTGTGCGCACCCTACCTGTTTCGCGTCTAAAAGTCCTCAGCCGTCGTTTATTTGCCGACGAACCAGCGGAAATACGGGGTGCCGCCATCGCCGCGCATCAGCCGCCAACTGACCCTGCAAGCGGCCGGCGCACTGGCGACAGGAGCTTTCGAGTGACACGAGGCTGCGCTTGTTTTTTAAATGCGAAATCAAAAGATCGTCCGATCAAGGCCCGAGCATTTGGCAGCTACCTATGCGTATTTCAATTCGGGATGTTTAAACGTTGTTTCGAATTTGCGGAACGTTCCCACAAGGTTTTCAGGTTGTCCGTCGGACGTCGGGTCTCTAGCCTGTGTTCGTCGCTGCCAAATCAGCGACCGGGACTGGAAACCCCGACGGGTATTAGTGGCGCGTACACGCTTTTCATAACGTATCCTTGCGCACTTCGAATGTGTGCACTCCGTTATGGCGGCTGTGCGCGGGAGACCTTCGGGTCGACCGGGTCGCCGCTGCCCGGGTTTCCAACCTGCGTACAGCTGCCACCTCTTCGTCCGGAAACCGAATGGGGCAGCTCCAACTTTCCAGTGGAGTTCCACCATGAAAAAACCAACACCCAATCCCCCAGAATCAGACGCAGACAGCACATCCCCCTACGCCTCAGTCGACAGTAAAAAACTCCACGAAGCCGCCGACCGCGCCCTCGATTTCTACCTCAACCCCTCCGCCCATATCATGTCCAGCGTCAACGAGCCGGAACCCATGTACCTCGCCAATCCCAGGTACAACACTGAATCCCTGCTCGCCAACGCCAGCGAAACCCTCGGCTCGGCCAGCGAAATGCTGATCAACTTCGCCGCCTCGCTGGAAACTTCTCAGCGCAAGACTGCATTGGGGATCGCACAGGTCGTCATGCTGGGGGAACTGGCGGTGAATCAAGCCTTGGATCACGTCGAACTCAAGAACTGATCCATTGAATGATCATTCCCACGCTCTGCGTGGGAATGCAGCCCCTGACGCTCTGCGTCAAATTCGCAAGCTGGAACGCGGAGCGTCCCTTGAATTACGGTCGGGCATAACCGTGACAATTGCAGGAGCAAAGGTTTGATAAGGAAGATGGTTACAAACAGGCGAATTAGCCTATGGCTGGCGGTAGTTTTATCCGTCAATGCAGTTTTTTTGGCTTTTCTGATTTTTGGTGATATCGGGAAAGGGCACGACAGGAAAATGATCAAAACCAAAGAGCCGTTGCTGATTGAAGGCCCAAATGGCGACGAGAACTACTATGTTCTGCCTTTGGGCACTACGCTTTATCACGATAAAAGCTTTCCTGAAGGGCATGACCGCTATGTGGTGTATCTCAACCATAGAGGTGCAATTGCACACGAAGAAATTCCCATGAAGCCTGAATATGGCGGTTCATTTATCGATCCGCTCTGGCTGGACAATGTTGATGAGGAAACCTTGAAAGAAACTTTCAAACGTTTTCCGCTTTCCAGAATAGATGTCGCCGCTGCGATCAAGGCCAATGAAATAACCAAGGATGATCTGGCTGACATCATCCGCTCTATGCCCGACTGATCGAATCTTTAGCTGTCGTGTGAAACGACGCTGCGATCTTTTGATCTTGTGTTTTAAGAACAGAATCAAAAGATCGCAGCCTTCGGCAGCTCCTACATGGGGATATCCGGTTCAGCTGTTTTTCTTGGCTTGTTCGCGAGCGCGTTCTTCTTGCGCACGTGCTTCGGGGGTGAATTCGGCGCCGAAGTCTTCGGCAGAAAATATCTGGCGGATTTCAATATCAGAATCGCCTGACATTGGATTAGGGCAGCGCTTGACCCATTCGATGGCTTCTTCTTTGGATTTCACTTCCCAGATCCAGTAACCGGCCACCAGTTCTTTGGTCTCGATGAACGGCCCGTCGATGACCGTGCGTTTGTCCCCGGAGAAACGTACGCGGGCGCCTTTGCTGCTCGGATGCAGGCCATCGCAATCGATCAGGATGCCGGCCTTGACCAGTTCTTCGTTGAAGTTGCCCATCGCGGTGATCAGCTCTTCGCTGGGCATGATGCCGGCTTCCGAGTCGGCGCTGGCTTTGACAAGGATCATGAATCGCATGGCGGGTACTCCGTGGATTGTTGGGATTCATTGCTTAGTCGAACGAGCCGGGATCGAATCGACAGGGGCTCTGGTAAAAGATGCGGAGAATTTTCACACCGCAGATCTAATTGTAGGAGTGAGCCTGCTCGCGATGGCGGTGTGTCAGTCAACATTTGCGTATATGAAAGACCGCTATCGCGAGCAGGCTCACTCCTACAGGGGAACGGCGGTGGTTTTGTATACAATTTTTCAGGCAGGCACCCAACAATTTCCAAACAGGGCATAGGTCGTCGGACAATTTCGTGGTTAACTTCGGCCTCTTGCATGCTTTCCAATCAAAACATCAGAAGGACTCAAGTCATGGCTCAAGTCACCCTTAAAGGCAATCCGGTTCAAGTCAACGGCCAGTTGCCACAAGCCGGTTCCAAGGCGCCAGCCTTTTCTCTGGTTGCCGGCAATCTGTCCGACGTCACCCTGAAAGACTTTGCCGGCAAGCGCAAAGTGCTGAACATTTTCCCAAGCGTTGACACCCCGACCTGCGCCACCTCGGTGCGCAAGTTCAACGCTCAGGCCAACGAAGTGGCTAACACCGTGGTGCTGTGCATCTCCGCTGACCTGCCGTTTGCTCAAGCGCGTTTCTGCGGCGCTGAAGGTCTGGAAAACGTCCAGAACCTGTCGACCCTGCGCGGTGCCGAGTTCATCGAGAACTACGGCGTGGCCATTGCTGACGGCCCGCTGAAAGGCCTGACCGCTCGCGCCGTTGTGGTTCTGGACGAAAACGACAACGTCCTGCACAGCGAACTGGTCAAGGAAATCGCTGAAGAGCCTAACTACGAAGCGGCACTGTCCGTTCTCAAGTAAGCGCTTTTACAATTGTTAACGGCCTGGCCCTGTCCAGGCCGTTTTCATTTGTGTATCAGTGTTTTGCCTCACACCTTGAAACGTAAGGTGTAAGTAAATTGCCGGTAAAGCTGCTTTGCTATTTTCCCACCAGTGCTTATCGTTCAGCCTCCCGTAAAAGAAGCCCACGCGCCCAATGGTTAATGACTCCATGCAATCGTCCCCTCGTAACTCCCGCCGCTGGCTGATCAGCCTGCTTGTCTTGTTGGTGATCGCCGTCCTGTGCTGGAAATTCTGGCCCGCCGGTTCAGCCCACAAAGAGGGCGCTGACAAGGCTGCGGCCGGGCACACCGGGCGTTCGGGGATGATGCGGCCGGGCTTCGGTGGCGGCACCGGGCCGATTCCGGTGCGCGTGGCGCCGGCGGTCACCGGCGACTTCCCGCTGTATTACAAGGCACTGGGCACCGTGACCGCGCTCAACACTATCAATGTGCGCAGCCGGGTGGGCGGCGAGTTGGTCAAGATCAACTTCGAAGAGGGCCAGATGGTCAAGGCTGGCGACCTGCTGGCCGAGATCGATCCACGTCCATACCAGAATGCCTTGCTGCAGGCTGAAGGCACTTTGCTGCAGAATCAGGCACAACTGAAAAACGCCCAGGTCGACGTCGAGCGTTATCGCGGTCTGTACAAAGAGGACAGCATCGCCAAACAGACACTGGACACCGCCGAAGCACTGGTCGGCCAGTATCTGGGCACGGTCAAGACCAATCAGGCCGCGGTCAACGACGCCAAGCTCAATCTCGAATTCACCAAGATCCGCGCGCCAATCGCCGGTCGCGTCGGTCTGCGTCAGGTTGACGTCGGCAACCTCGTTACCGCCAACGACACCACGTTCCTCGCGGTGATCACGCAAACCCAGCCGATCAGCGTGGCTTTCACCTTGCCGGAAAACAGCCTTGAAACCGTACTCGCGCGTTATCGCAGTGGCGCCAAGCTGCCGGCTGAAGCCTGGGATCGCGGTGACAGCAAACTGCAAGCGACCGGCGTATTGCAAAGCCTCGACAACCAGATCGACGTCGCCACCGGCACCCTGAAGTTCAAGGCCCGCTACGACAACCGCGATCAGGCGCTGTTCCCCAACCAGTTCGTCAACGTTCACTTGCTCGCTGACACGCTGAAAGGCGTGGTGCTGGCACCATCGGCGGCCATCCAGTTCGGCACCAACGGGACCTTCGTCTATGCGCTGGACGGCGACAAGAAAGTCACCATTCGCCAGTTGAAGATTGGTGCCAGCGACGGCGAAAACACCGTCATCACCGAAGGTCTGACTGCCGGCGACCGCGTGGTACTGGAAGGCACCGACCGCCTGAAGGAAGGCAGTGAAGTGGAAGTGGTCAACGACAGCAATCAAGTACCGACCACGCCGACCGAACACCTGCAAGGCAAGTCCGCTGCCCAGACGCCAGACGCTGTGGTCACTGACAAGGCCAAGAAGGGCGCATGAACATTTCGCGGCTGTTCATCCTCCGACCGGTAGCCACTACCCTGAGCATGCTGGCCATAGTTCTGGCCGGCCTGATTGCTTATCGCTTGTTGCCGGTATCGGCGTTGCCACAGGTCGATTACCCGACCATCCGCGTCATGACCCTGTATCCCGGCGCCAGCCCGGATGTGATGACCAGTGCCGTGACTGCACCGCTCGAGCGCCAGTTCGGGCAGATGCCGGGCCTGACGCAAATGGCCTCGACCAGTTCCGGCGGTGCGTCGGTGCTGACCCTGCGTTTCAGCCTCGACATCAACATGGACGTCGCTGAACAACAGGTGCAAGCCGCAATCAACGCCGCGACCAATCTGCTGCCGACTGATTTGCCGGCGCCGCCGGTGTACAACAAGGTCAACCCGGCAGATACCCCGGTGCTGACCCTGGCGATCACCTCGAAAACCATGCTGCTGCCCAAGCTCAACGATCTGGTCGATACGCGCATGGCGCAGAAAATCGCCCAGATCAGCGGTGTCGGCATGGTCAGCATTGCCGGTGGTCAGCGCCAGGCCGTGCGGATCAAGGTCAACCCGGAAGCGCTGGCGGCCAACAGTCTGAACCTGTCGGACGTGCGCACCTTGATCAGCGCCTCCAACGTCAACCAGCCGAAAGGCAACTTTGACGGCCCGACGCGGGTGTCGATGCTCGACGCCAATGATCAACTGACCTCGCCCAAGGATTACGCCAACCTGATCCTCGCCTACAAGAACGGCGCACCGTTGCGGCTCAAGGACGTGGCGGAAATCGTCGATGGCGCCGAAAACGAACGCCTCGCTGCATGGGCCAACCAGAATCAGGCGGTGTTGCTGAACATCCAGCGGCAGCCGGGTGCCAACGTGATCGAGGTGGTCGACCGCATCAAGGCGCTGCTGCCGAGCATCACCGACAACCTGCCGGCCGGCCTCGAAGTGACGGTGCTGACTGACCGCACGCAGACCATCCGCGCCTCGGTCACCGACGTACAACACGAATTGCTCATCGCCATCGCCCTGGTGGTGATGGTGACCTTCCTGTTCCTGCGTCGCGCCAGTGCCACGATCATTCCGTCGGTGGCCGTGCCGCTGTCGCTGATCGGCACCTTTGGCGTGATGTATCTGGCCGGGTTCTCGGTAAACAACCTGACCTTGATGGCGCTGACCATTGCCACCGGTTTTGTGGTCGACGATGCCATCGTCATGCTGGAAAACATTTCGCGCTTTATCGAAGAGGGCGACAGCCCGATGCAGGCCGCGCTCAAGGGCGCCAAGCAGATCGGCTTCACCCTGATCTCCTTGACCCTGTCGCTGATTGCAGTACTGATTCCGCTGCTGTTCATGGCGGACGTGGTCGGGCGATTGTTCCGCGAATTCGCCATCACCCTGGCCGTTGCGATCCTGATTTCGCTGGTGGTCTCACTGACCCTGACGCCGATGATGTGCGCACGTTTGCTCAAACGTGAACCCGAGGAACATGAACAGGGCCGTTTCTACCGTGCCAGCGGCGCTGTCATCGACTGGATGATCGCTGAGTACGGTCGGATGCTGCGCTGGGTGCTCAAGCACCAGCCACTGACCTTGCTGGTGGCGATCGGCACACTGGCGTTGACCGTGTTCCTCTATATGGTCGTGCCGAAGGGTTTCTTCCCGGTGCAGGACACCGGGGTGATTCAGGGCATTTCCGAGGCGCCGCAGTCGATTTCCTTTGCGGCCATGGGCGAGCGTCAACAGGAACTGGCGAAAATCATTCTCGAAGATCCGGCGGTGCAGAGCCTGTCGTCCTATATCGGTGTCGACGGCGATAACGCCACGCTCAACAGCGGGCGCTTGCTGATCAACCTCAAACCCCATGGCGATCGCGATCTGAGCGCTACTGAAGTGATTGCGCGCCTGCAGCCACAACTGGACAAATTGGTCGGCATCCGCCTGTTCATGCAGCCCGTGCAGGACCTGACCATCGAAGACCGTGTCAGCCGTACGCAATACCAGTTCAGCATGTCCTCGCCGGACTCCGAACTGCTCAGCCAGTGGAGCGGCCGTCTCGTCGAAGCGCTGGCCCAGCGTCCGGAACTGACCGACGTTGCCAGTGATTTGCAGGACAAGGGTTTGCAGGTTTATCTGGTGATCGATCGCGATGCCGCCTCACGCCTTGGCGTTTCGGTGGCGAACATCACCGATGCGCTTTATGACGCTTTCGGCCAGCGGCAGATCTCGACCATTTATACCCAGGCCAGCCAGTACCGCGTGGTGCTGCAAGCCCAGGCCGGTGAGAAAATCGGCCCGCAGGCGCTGGACCAGATTCACGTCAAGACCACCGATGACGCGCAGGTACGCCTGTCGAGTCTGGCTCATATCGAGGAACGTCAGGCGCAACTGGCGATCACCCATATCGGCCAGTTCCCGGCGGTGATGATGTCGTTCAACCTCGCCCCCGGTGTGGCGCTGGGGCATGCGGTCGACATCATTGAACAGGTGCAGAAAGACATCGGCATGCCCGTCGGCGTGCAGACCCAGTTCCAAGGCGCGGCCGAAGCATTCCAGGCGTCGCTGTCGAGCACCTTGCTGCTGATTCTGGCGGCGGTAGTGACCATGTACATCGTGCTCGGCGTGCTCTACGAGAGCTACATTCACCCGATCACCATTCTCTCGACCCTGCCGTCGGCGGCGGTCGGCGCCTTGCTGGCGCTGCTGCTCAGTGGCAATGACCTGGGCATGATCGCGATCATCGGCATCATCCTGCTGATCGGTATCGTCAAGAAGAACGCGATCATGATGATCGACTTCGCCCTCGATGCTGAGCGCAATCAGGGCATGGCGCCGGAACAGGCGATCTATCAGGCGGCGTTGCTGCGCTTCCGGCCAATCCTCATGACCACGCTGGCGGCGCTGTTTGGTGCGGTGCCGTTGATGCTCGCGACCGGTTCCGGGGCTGAATTGCGTCAGCCGCTGGGTCTGGTGATGGTTGGCGGTCTGCTGGTGAGTCAGGTGCTGACGCTGTTCACCACGCCAGTGATTTACCTGTATTTCGACCGCCTCGGGCGACGCTTTGGCAAGACCAATGCGGATGCTGAAGAGGTGTCGGTATGACTGTCCGAACACATAACCCCTGTAGGAGTGAGCCTGCTCGCGATGAGGCCGGCACCTGCAACATCAATGTAAACAGACACACCGCTATCGCGAGCAGGCTCACTCCTACAGGGGATGGGTGTGAAGTCGGGGTTTGTGGTCAATGAACCTCTCCGGTCCTTTCATCAAGCGTCCAGTCGCAACGATGCTGCTGAGCCTGGCAATCATGCTGCTCGGCGGCGTCAGCTTCGGTCTGCTGCCGGTGGCGCCGTTACCGCAAATGGATTTCCCTGTGATCGTCGTGCAGGCGAGCCTGCCCGGCGCCAGTCCGGAGGTCATGGCGTCCACCGTGGCGACGCCACTGGAGCGCTCGTTCGGCGCAATCGCCGGCGTCAACACCATGAGCAGCCGCTCCAGTCAGGGTTCGACCCGGGTCATTCTGCAATTTGATCTCGACCGCGACATCAACGGTGCCGCGCGGGAAGTGCAGGCGGCGATCAACGCCTCGCGCAACCTGTTGCCGAGCGGTATGCGCAGCATGCCGACCTACAAGAAGGTCAATCCGTCGCAAGCGCCGATCATGGTGCTGTCGCTGACCTCCGATGTGCTGGAAAAAGGCCAGCTCTACGATTTGGCTTCGACCATTCTGTCCCAGAGCCTGTCGCAGGTGCAGGGCGTCGGTGAAGTGCAGATCGGCGGCAGTTCGTTGCCGGCGGTGCGCATCGAGCTCGAACCGCAGGCGCTGAACCAGTACGGCGTGGCGCTCGACGATGTGCGCAAGACCATTGCCGACGCTAACGTGCGCCGGCCGAAAGGTTCGGTCGAGGACGGTCAGCGCTTGTGGCAGATCCAGGCCAATGACCAGTTGGAAAAAGCCAAGGATTACGAGTCACTGATCATCCACTATGCCGACGGCGCCGCGCTGCGCCTCAAGGATGTGGCCAAAGTCAGCGACGGCGTCGAAGACCGCTACAACAGCGGCTTCTTCAACGATGACGCGGCGGTGCTGCTGGTGATCAACCGCCAGGCCGGCGCTAACATCATCGAGACGGTCAACGAGATCAAGGCGCAACTGCCGGCCCTGCAAGCGGTGTTGCCGGCCAGTGTGAAACTGAATCTGGCCATGGACCGTTCGCCGGTGATCAAGGCCACTCTGCATGAAGCCGAGATGACCCTGCTGATTGCCGTGGCGCTGGTGATTCTGGTGGTGTTCCTGTTCCTCGGTAACTTCCGCGCCTCGCTGATTCCGACATTGGCCGTGCCGGTGTCGCTGGTCGGCACCTTTGCGGTGATGTACCTCTACGGTTTCTCGCTGAACAACCTGTCACTGATGGCGCTGATTCTGGCCACCGGGCTGGTGGTGGACGACGCCATTGTGGTGCTGGAGAACATTTCCCGGCACATCGACGAAGGCGTCAAACCGATGCAGGCCGCGTACCTCGGGGCCAAGGAAGTCGGTTTCACCTTGCTGTCGATGAACGTCTCGCTGGTCGCGGTGTTTCTGTCGATTCTGTTCATGGGTGGGATTGTCGAAAGTCTGTTCCGCGAATTTTCCATCACCCTGGCCGCGGCCATCGTCGTCTCGCTGGTGGTTTCGCTGACGCTGACGCCGATGCTTTGCGCCCGTTGGCTCAAACCGCACACACCGGGGCAGGAAAACCGCCTGCAACGCTGGAGCCGCCGCACCAACGACTGGATGGTTGGCAAATACGCCACCAGCCTCGACTGGGTGTTGCGCCACCGGCGCCTGACGTTACTCAGCTTGCTGATCACCGTCGGCGTCAACGTCGCGCTGTACGTGGTGGTGCCGAAAACCTTCATGCCGCAGCAGGACACCGGCCAGTTGATCGGTTTCGTGCGCGGTGACGACGGTCTGTCGTTCAGTGTGATGCAGCCGAAAATGGAAATCTTCCGCCGAGCCGTGCTCAAGGACGAAGCGGTGGAAAGTGTCGCCGGGTTCATCGGTGGCTCCAACGGCACCAATAACGCTTTCATGCTGGTGCGTCTGAAGCCGATCAAGGAGCGCCAGCTCAACGCGCAGAAAGTCATCGAGCGCCTGCGCAAGGAAATGCCCAAGGTGCCCGGCGCGCAACTGATGCTGATGGCGGATCAGGATCTGCAATTTGGCGGCGGCCGCGAACAGACTACCTCGCAGTACAGCTACATCCTGCAGAGTGGCGATCTGGGCGAGTTACGCAAGTGGTATCCAAAAGTGGTTGCCGCGTTAAGGGCGTTGCCCGAACTGACCGCGATCGATGCGCGTGAAGGCAAGGGTGCCCAGCAAGTGACGTTGATTGTCGACCGCGATCAGGCCAAGCGCCTGGGGATCGACATGGACATGGTTACCTCGGTGTTGAACAACGCCTACAGCCAGCGGCAGATTTCGACGATCTATGACAGCCTCAACCAGTATCAGGTGGTGATGGAGGTCAATCCGAAATACGCCCAGGACCCGGTGACTCTCAAGCAAGTGCAGGTGATCACCGCTGACGGTGCGCGGGTGCCGCTGTCGACGATCGCTCATTATGAGAGCAGCCTGGAAGATGATCGCGTCAGCCACGAAGGCCAGTTCGCCTCCGAGGACATCTCTTTCGACATGGCCGAAGGCGTGACGGTGGAGCAGGGCAGTGCCGCAATCGAACGGGCGATTGCCAAGCTCGGCCTGCCGGAAGATGTCATCGCGAAAATGGCCGGCACGGCCGACGCCTTTGCCGCTACGCAGAAGAGCCAACCGTTCATGATTCTCGGGGCGTTGTTGGCGGTGTATCTGGTATTGGGCGTGCTGTACGAAAGCTACATCCACCCGCTGACGATTCTGTCGACCTTGCCGTCGGCCGGTGTCGGCGCGTTGCTGTCGATCTATGCGCTGGGCGGCGAGTTCAGTCTGATCTCGTTGCTCGGGTTGTTCCTGCTGATTGGCGTGGTGAAGAAAAACGCCATTCTGATGATCGACCTCGCGCTGCAACTGGAACGGCATCAAGGGCTGTCGCCGCTGGAATCGATCCGCAGTGCCTGTCTGCAACGCCTGCGGCCGATTCTGATGACCACGCTGGCGGCGATTCTCGGCGCCTTGCCGTTGCTGCTCAGCCGGGCCGAAGGCGCGGAAATGCGCCAGCCGCTCGGTTTGACCATCATCGGTGGACTGATTTTCAGCCAGGTGCTGACGCTCTACACCACACCTGTGGTTTACCTCTATCTCGACAAGCTGCGCCATCGTTTCAACAAATGGCGTGGCGTGCGTACTGACGCCGCTCTGGAAACTCCGCTATGACTGACCGTTCGCTTTTCAATCTGGCCACTGCTCGCGGCTCGCGTCTGCTGAGCCTGTCGCTGTGCGTGGCGATGCTCAGCGCCTGCGCTGTCGGCCCGGACTACCAGCGTCCGCAGACCGCTGAAATTGCCCAGTACAAGGAAGCCGAGGGCTGGACTCAGGCCAACCCGAGCGATTCGCTGGCCCGTGGTGCGTGGTGGGAGTTATACGGCGATCAGCAGCTCAACGGACTGATCGAAAAACTCAACAACGCCAACCAGACCGTCGCGCAGTCGGAAGCCCAGTACCGTCAGGCCCAGGCCTTGGTACGCAGTGCTCGCGGAGCGTTTTATCCCAGCGTTGACTTGAGCCTGGGCAAGACCCGCTCCAGTCAGGGCACCGGCAGCAGCAGTTCGAGTCTGAGCAGTTCGTCCAGTGGTATTCGCGATACCTATAACGCTGAGCTGGGTGTCAGTTGGGAAGCCGATGTGTGGGGCAAGCTGCGCCGTGGACTGGAAGCCGATGAGGCCAGCGCCCAGGCCAGTTTTGCCGACTTGGCGGCCATGCGTCTGAGCCAGCAATCGGAGCTGGTGCAGAACTACCTGCAATTGCGCGTGATCGATCAGCAAAAACGTCTGCTCGAAGCCACGGTGGCGGCGTATGAGCGCTCGCTGAAAATGACCCAGAACCAATACCGCGCCGGGGTTTCCGGGCGCGATGCGGTAGCGCAAGCGCAGACGCAACTGAAAAGCACCCAGGCCGATCTGGTCGATCTGATCTGGCAACGCGCGCAGTTCGAAAATGCGATTGCCGTGCTGACCGGGCAAGCGCCGGCGGATTTCAACATTGCCGAAGTGCAGACCATTCCAAAGCTGCCGCAGGTGCCGTTGAGCCTGCCATCGCAATTGCTCGAGCGCCGCCCGGACATTGCTTCGGCAGAGCGTTCGGTGATTGCCGCCAACGCCAACATCGGCGTGGCCAAAGCGGCGTATTACCCGGACCTGAGCCTGAGCCTGAGCGGCGGCTACAGCAGCAGTACCTCGCAGAATCTGGTTAGCCTGCCGAACCGTTTCTGGTCGGTCGGGCCGAAACTGGCGCTGCCGCTGTTCGACGGTGGCATACGCTCGGCAGAAGTCGAGCGCACCGAGGCGGTGTACGACCAGACCGTGGCCAAGTACCGCCAGACCGTGCTCGACGGTTTCCGCGAGGTGGAAAACTATCTGGTGCAGCTCAAGGTGTACGAAGACGAAGCAGCGGTGCGTCAGGAAGCCCTCGATGCCGCCCGCGACTCCCTGCGCCTGACGGAAAACCAGTACAAGGCTGGATTGATTGCCTACATCGATGTGGTGGTGGTGCAAGCGACAGCGTTAAGCAACGAGCGCAGCGTGCTGAACATTCTGCAAAGCCGCTTGATCGCCAGCGTGCAATTGATAGCGGCGCTGGGCGGTGGTTGGGACGGGCAACTGGACGTAAGCAACTCCAACTGACGCCATGTGCCTCCTACGGGTATGTATTTCAGTTTTGAGCAAAGCTATGAACGCCGCGCCAGAGCCTCGTCGGCCGATCAAACGAGCGTTTCATCGGCTTGATGGCCAATTGCTTACTTTGTCAGTGCGTTCTTCTGCGCAATCAGTACAATCGCCGCATTTGCCCGACCGAGAATGGACGCAATCCGCGTTGGGTGGCCACGAGAAATCCCATGCTCATCGGTAGTTATTCCTCCACCCTGGTTTTCATTTCGTTGTGCGTGGCGATTCTCGCTTCCTACACCGCGCTCGACCTCACCGGTCGCATTGCCACGGCCAAGGGCCGTGCGGTGCATTTCTGGACCGCCGGTGGTGCGTTTGCCATGGGCATCGGCGTCTGGTCGATGCACTTCATCGGCATGCTCGCCTTCAAACTGCCGATCGACCTTGGCTACGACATCACTCTGACCGCGCTGTCACTGCTGATTGCCGTGTTGTCCTGCGGGTTCGCCTTGTGGCTGGTCAGCCAGCCGAAGCTGCCGATTCTGCAACTGGCGTTTGGCGCGTTGATCATGGGCACCGGAATCAGTGCCATGCATTACACCGGTATGGCGGCGATGCGCATGACGCCTGGGATCGATTACGACCCGACGCTGTTTGGCGCTTCGTTGCTGATTGCCGTCGGCGCCTCGGCTGCGGCACTGTGGATCGCTTTCCGCCTGCGTCAGCACTCGCCGTACGTGCGCCTGATTCGTGGCGGCGCGGCGATCATCATGGGCATCGCCATTGTCGGCATGCATTACACCGGCATGGCGGCTGCACAATTTCCTGACGGCAGTTTCTGCGGTGCCACTGTCAATGGCTTGAAAGGCAACGGCCTCGACAGCCTGGTGTTGATCACTACGTTGGCGGTGCTGTCGATTGCCTTGCTGACCTCGATTCTCGACGCACGCCTGGAAGCGCGCACCGCTGATCTGGCGCACTCATTGACTGTGGCCAACCGCGAACTCACGCAACTGGCTCTGCACGACACCCTGACCGGCCTGCCGAACCGCATGCTGCTGGACGACCGCATCAATCAGGCGATGAAAAAGGTCCACGAGCAGGGCGGCTGTTTTGCCTTGATGTTCATCGATCTGGACGGCTTCAAACCGGTCAACGATGCCTTCGGTCACCATATGGGCGACCAGTTGTTGCGCGAAGTGGGGTTGCGTCTGCGTGAAGACTTGCGCGGCCCGGACACACTGGCGCGCATCGGTGGCGATGAATTCGTGTTGCTGGTGCGCCTGACCGAACCCAATGACGCGCTCGGGCTGGCGGCACGTCAGGTCGGTCTGATTGCGCAATCGTTTCGTGTCGCCGAGCATGACTTGCAGATCTCCGCCAGCGTCGGCATCGCCTTGTATCCGGGCAATGGCCAGAACGCGCAGGAACTGCTGATGAACGCCGACGCGGCGATGTACCACGCCAAGGGCGGCGGCAAAAACGGTTACAGCTTCTTCGACGCGTCGATGAACAACAACGCGCGCAAGCAATTGCAGTTGTTGCAAGATCTGCGCGCGGCGCTGGAGCACAGCCAGTTCAGTCTGTATTACCAGCCGAAGTTCGACGCCGCCAATGGCCGTCCGGTCGGCGCGGAAGCGTTGCTGCGCTGGCAGCACCCGATTCACGGCATGCTGATGCCGGACAAGTTCATCGAACTGGCGGAGAAATCCGGGCTGATCATTCCGATCGGTGAATGGGTGCTCAATGAAGCCTGCCGGCAGATGCGCGAGTGGTACGTGCTCGGTTACACCGATTGGCGGATTGCGGTGAACCTGTCGGCGTTGCAGTTCTGCCACACCGGTCTGGTGCGCAGCGTGGCCAAGGCGCTGGCCACCCACCACTTGCCGGCCAACAGTCTGACCCTGGAAATCACCGAAACCACGGCGATGAGCGATGCCGATGCGAGCATGACGGTACTGCAGGAGTTGTCGGACATGGGCGTCGATCTGTCGATCGATGACTTCGGTACCGGTTATTCCAGCCTGATGTACCTCAAGCGTTTGCCGGCCAACGAGCTGAAGATCGACCGTGGTTTTGTGCGCGATCTTGAGCATGACAGTGATGATGCGGCGATCGTCTCGGCGATCGTTGCGTTGGGGCAGGCGCTTGGGTTGCGGATTGTCGCTGAAGGCGTGGAAACCGGTGTGCAGCAGGCGTTTCTGACTGAGCTGGGCTGTGATTCGTTGCAGGGTTATCTGCTGGGGCATCCGATGCCGGCAGATAAATTCATGCGGGATATTGCGCGGGGCGAGCAGGTGGCGGTGGTCTGATCGACCGCGTTATCGTTCTTCGCGAGCAAGCTCGCTCCCACATTTGGAATGCATACCCCTGTGGGAGCGAGCCTGCTCGCGAAGACGTCTGTCCAGACACCACAGACTCCATGCAAAACCCGCCAATGGCGGTTATTCTTCCCCCCGACTGTTACGTGTGCATTGGGGGGAAAGGCCAGCATGGATAAAGTCATTGTGATCACCGGTGGCGGGCGCGGGATTGGCGCCGCTACGGCGTTGTTGGCTGCCGAGCAAGGCTATCGGATCTGCATCAACTATCAGTCGGATGAGCAAGCCGCGCAAAGCGTGCTGGAGCAAGTTCGCGCATTGGGCGCCCAAGCCATCGCCGTGCGCGCCGACGTCAGCATCGAAGACGAAGTGATCGCGCTGTTCCATCGGGTCGACACCGAGTTGGGCCGGGTCACCGCCCTGGTGAACAATGCTGGCACCGTCGGGCAAAAGTCGCGGGTCGACGAAATGTCCGAATTTCGCATTCTCAAGATCATGAAAACCAATGTCCTGGCGCCGATCCTCTGCGCCAAGCACGCGATCCTGCGCATGTCGCCCAAGCACGGCGGGCAGGGCGGCAGTATCGTCAATGTGTCGTCGGTGGCCTCGCGTCTCGGTTCGCCAAACGAATACGTTGATTACGCCGCGTCCAAAGGTGCGCTCGATACCTTCACCATCGGTTTGTCCAAGGAAGTCGCGGGCGAGGGGATTCGGGTCAACGCGGTGCGCCCGGGTTATATCTACACCGATTTTCACGCGTTGAGCGGCGATCCGGATCGGGTCAGCAAGCTGGAGTCGGCAATTCCGATGGCCCGTGGCGGGCGGCCGGATGAGGTGGCGGAGGCGATTGTCTGGTTGTTGTCGGACAAGGCGTCGTATGCGACCGGGACGTTTGTTGATTTGGGGGGCGGGCGTTAATTCAGCGGTGACCGCTCTGGCCCTATCGCGAGCAGGCTCACTCCTACATTTGGAATGCGTTCCCCTGTAGGAGTGAGCCTGCTCGCGATAGCTTCTGACGGGGCAGCAATAACTTGTCAGAACGACCGCACAATCCGCCCCAACGTCTCCATGGCCTTTTCCGAATCCTCGGTCCAAGGGCTGCCATAATTCAACCGAATACAATTCCTGAAGCGCTGCGTCGGCGAGAAAATCGGCCCCGGGGCGATGCTGATGCCTTGCGCCAGTGCCATCTGAAACAACTTAAGCGAATCCATCTGCGGTGGCAGTTCCAGCCACAGAAAGTAGCCGCCCGCCGGCTGGCTGACCCGCGTCTGCGCCGGGAAGTAACGGGCGATGGCCGCTAACATCGCGCTCTGCTGTTCTTCCAGGGCGTAACGCAGTTTGCGCAGATGCCGGTCGTAGCCGCCGTGTTGCAGGTAGTCGGCAATCGCTGCTTGCGCTGGCATCGAGGCACACAGCGAGGTCATCAGTTTCAGTCGTTCGATTTTCTGCGCATAGCGCCCGGCAGCGACCCAGCCGATGCGATAACCGGGGGCCAGGCTCTTGGCGAACGAGCCGCAGTGCATCACCAGACCTTCAGTGTCGAAAGCCTTGGCCGGTTTTGGTGCCTGTTGACCGTAATAGAGTTCAGCGTAGACATCGTCTTCGATCAGCGGCACCTGATGGCGGCGCAGTAGCTCGACCAGTTCCTGTTTCTTCGCCTCGGGCATGGTGGCGCCCATCGGGTTCTGGAAACTGGTCATGCACCAGCAGGCCTTGATCGGGTGACGTTCGAGGGTTTGCGCGAGCACGCCGAGGTCGATGCCGTCGCGTGGATGTACGGGGATTTCCACTGCTTTGAGTTTCAGCCGCTCGAGTACTTGCAGGCTGGCGTAGAAGGCCGGGGCTTCGATCGCCACCAGATCGCCCGGTTCGGTCACGGCTTGCAGGCACAGGTTCAGCGCTTCGAGGGCGCCGTTGGTGATCAGCAATTCTTCCATCGGCAGCATCAGGCCGCCAACCATGTAGCGCAGGGCGATCTGCCGGCGCAGTTGCGGGTTGCCCGGCGACATGTCGGTGACGACCATGCGCGGATCCATCTCGCGGGCAGCGCTGGCCAGCGAGCGCGACAGACGTTGCAGCGGGAACAGGGTAGGGCTGGGGAATGCCGAGCCGAAGGGGATGGTGCTTGGGTCCTTGATCGAATCGAGTACCGAGAACACCAGTTCGCTGACGTCGACTTCGGTGGAGTCGTTGACGTGGCTACTGATCACCGGCTCGGAAAACGGGCTCGGTGCATGGGTGTTGACGAAGTAGCCGGAGCGCGGTCGGGCGCGGATCAGGCCACGACGTTCAAGGAGGTAGTAGGCCTGAAACACCGTGGACGGGCTGACGCCGTAGGTCTGGCTGGCGTAGCGCACCGAAGGCACGCGCTGGCCGGGGCCAAGAACGCCGGAGCGGATCAGTTCAGCGATGTCGTCGGCGAATTTTTCGTAGCGTTTCATCGAGTACCTTGGTGCTGGTGTTATTGAGGTGTGTCAGGGAGGAAGCCCTCACCCTAGCCCTCTCCCAGAGGGAGAGGGGACTGATTGGGGGATGCTTGTGAACTACACCGACCTGAAAGTGCTTCGCCGAATCCATAATCGACTCGACCTGAGAATGCTTTGTTGAATCCATAATCGACTCGGTTTCTCAGGTCGATGTATAGCGACAGACACCTCGGTCGGCCCCCTCTACCCCTGGGAGAGGGCTGGGGTGAGGGGAAAAGATTCTAACGGCTCAACGATTCATCGGCGCAACAAACCTGCTCTTCGCCACGCTGTAAACCTCAGGCTCATCACTGTCGGCAATCTTGAAACTCAAGGTCTGCGAGCTGCTGGCCGGGCGTTCCGTGGTCATCGCCACCGACACCGGCACATCGACAATCTCACCCGGGGCCAGGCTCAACTCCGTCTTGCCTTGCAACTGGAAGCCGTCGCCATCGACCAGGCTCAGGTGGTAATCCTGGCGTTGCTGGGTCTTGTTGATGACTTTGAGGCTATAGATGTTTTCGATCTGGCCCTGACCGTTTTCACGGAACAAGCCGCGATCCTTGGTCACGTCCAGCGAGACCATAGGCCGCACGATCAGCGCCAATGCCAACGCGCCGATCATCGCCACCAGCACCACGCTGTAGCCAATCAGTCGGGGGCGCATCAGATGGGTCTTGCCACCCTGCAATTCGCGCTCGGAACTGTAGCGGATCAAACCACGCGGGTAATTCATTTTGTCCATGATCGAGTCACAGGCATCGATGCACGCGGCGCAGCCGATGCACTCCATCTGCAAGCCGTCGCGAATGTCGATGCCGGTCGGGCAGACCTGCACGCACAACTGACAGTCGATGCAATCACCCAGGCCGGCTTCCAGCGGTTTCACGTCGCGTTTACGCGGGCCACGGTTCTCGCCACGGGCGACGTCGTAGGAAATCGCCAGGGTGTCCTTGTCGAACATCACGCTCTGGAACCGCGCATACGGACACATGTGCATGCACACCGCCTCGCGCAGCCAACCGGCGTTGATGTAAGTGGCAGCAGTGAAGAACAGCACCCAGAACAGGCTGACGCCGCCGATTTGCAGGGTCAGCAGTTCTTCGGCCAATGGCCGGATCGGCGTGAAGTAACCGACGAAAGTCAGGCCGGTGAGCACGCTGATCGCCAGCCATAGGGTGTGCTTGGCCGCGCGCCGAGCCAGCTTGTTCAGACTCCACGGCGCGGCTTGCAGTTTGATGCGCTGGTTGCGCTCGCCTTCGGTGATCTTCTCGCACCACATGAAGATCCACGTCCACGAACTCTGCGGGCAGGTGTAGCCGCACCAGACCCGACCGGCAAACACGGTGATGGCGAACAGGCCGAACGCGGCGATGATCAGCAGAGCCGAAAGCAGAATGAAATCCTGCGGCCAGAATGTCGCGCCAAAGATGTGGAATTTGCTTTCGGAAAGATCCCAGAGCACCGCCTGACGTCCGCCCCAGTTCAGCCACACCGTGCCGAAAAACAGCACAAACAGAAAACCCGCGCCGCTCATGCGCAGGGTGCGGAACAGGCCGGTGAAGCTGCGGGTGTGGATCTGGTTGTCGCTGGATTTGGCCGTCGCCTTCATTGGGCGTGCGGGCACACTCTTTATAGCGGGCGTTACTTCTACGGTTCGGACGGGGATTTGTTCGCTCATGGTCATTCGCTCATCAGCCTCCATCAGGCCAGAGCACTATGAGCGTCGATCTGTTTGCATAACAGACTCAGGTATTTCAATAAAAAGCGGATCAGATGCGTTTTCGCGCGGCGCCTGCGACAAGTTGAAGCAGCCCGCAGGCGTGGGCGCAAACGCCTATCGCAGACGTTTGCGCGCGGTGTTGATCAAGGTCAGTCAAATCACCGAATCACTCTCGTCGGCTTTCAGGTGTTTGCGACCGTCCTTGGCGCCTGCGACGGTCAAGGCGTCAGCTTCTGCCTCGGTGATGTAAACGCGCCGGCCTTCTATTTCCACGAACGACATGGATTTTTCGCTATCCGTCATGACTTCCAAGGTGTCGCAAATGCGAATTTCCTCGCCATGTTCAACGGTGAAAAAACACACTTTTTGCTCGGGGTTGGATTCATCGACTCGAAGAGGCATAGGAGCAGTCCTTTTTTCAGGGAGGTCTGCAAGGTTAGGGCGCACACTTCGCCGATCGTTCTGCGCAACTGATTAATGGTCGCCGCTGTCCATCGTTTATCCAGCCAATAACAAGGACTGCACGATGAACGCGTGGTGGCATGAAGTGTGGCAAACCCTGCAAGCGGAATTCGCCGACGTCGGAGATGCTTCGCAATTGACGCGCATCACCGTGCGCCTGCTGATGGCGGCGGTACTCGGTGGAATTCTCGGCTTCGAGCGCGAGCACAAGGGCAAGGCTGCCGGGGTGCGCACGCACATGCTGGTAGCGCTGGGGGCGGCGTTGTTTGTGCTGGTGCCGCAGACGTCCGGGGCCGAGTCCGATGCGATGAGCCGGGTGGTGCAGGGGGTGATTGCCGGGATCGGCTTTCTCGGTGCCGGGACTATCCTGAAAAACAAGGAAGGCGATGAAGGCCATGTCAAAGGCCTGACTACTGCTGCCGGGCTGTGGATGACGGCGGCCATTGGTGTGGCGGCCGGGTTGGGCAGAGAGGCTACGGCATTGCTCAGCACCTTTCTGGCGCTGGCAATTTTCAGCGTGATGCCACGCATCGTAAAACTCTTCGAAAAAGAAGAGGAGAAGACTGACGACCACTGATCATTCCTGCGCGGAGCGTGGGAATGATCAGTTCGCGAAGTTAAACGATCACGGGCGGCATCGTGCTCGGCGGTTCTTCTTTCGGCGGTGGCGTGGTGCCGGGCGGTTCCTGTTCGGGAACCGGTTGCGGCTCGGTCTCGGGCAGGGTGGGTTTGTCGATGTTCGGATCGGGCGTTTCGGCCGGGATAGGGATGTTCATCTGATGACCTCCGTGTGGCACATGGCGTGAGAAGTGCTTAAGTGGATTGACCACCCTGCGCGCAATTCGATCCGCTTTCCTGACACGGCAATTTCATCTGAACTTTTCCCGGCGCCGGTCGCTCGGAACCTAAGTGAGTTCATTCCGGGCAGGCGCTCGATTGTGAACGCCGAACCGGCACAAGAGCGTCCTTGGGGCGTTAAGGAGAGATGCTCAATGACTGCTGAAAAACCCTCTGAACAAAGCTACAACCCGCACATGCCACTGTCGCAGGCGTTGCTGCTGCCGCGCATTGTCATTGAAAACACCATGCCGACGCTCGATGGCGGACAGTTCGCCGTGAAGTCGATTGCCGGCCGTGAAGTGGTGGTCACCAGCAAGGTGTTTGCCGACGGTCACGACAAACTCGCCGTGCGCATCCGCTGGCGCGAGGAAGGTGAAGAGACCTGGCAAAGCGAAGTCATGACTGATCAGGGCAATAACGGCTGGCAAGGCCAGTTCCGCCCTGAACAGCAGGGCCGTTTTCTCTATTGCATCGAAGCGTGGATCGATCACTTCGCGAGTTTCCAGTACGAACTGGAGAAAAAACACACCGCCGCCGTACCGGTTTCGCTCGAGTTGCAAGAAGGCCGCACGATGGTGCAACAGGCCGCTGAACGCAGCGAAGGGCAGCTCAGCGAACAGCTCGCCGCGTTGCACCACGAACTGTCCGGGCTGCTCGAAACCGAGCAGGTCGCACTGTTTCTGCACTCGCGCAGTGCGCAATTGATGGCTGAGGCCGATCACCGCGCCTACTTGAGCGTCAGTCCTGAATTCCCCATGGACGTCGAACGCGAACTGGCCGAGTTCGCCAGTTGGTATGAATTGTTTCCACGTTCGATCACCGACGATCCCCACCGTCACGGCACTTTTAACGATGTGCACTCACGTCTGCCAATGATTCAGGACATGGGCTTCGACGTGCTGTACTTCACGCCGATCCACCCGATCGGCCGCGCCCATCGCAAGGGTCGCAACAACTCATTGACCGCCGGCCCCGATGATCCCGGCAGCCCTTACGCCATCGGCAGTGAGGAAGGCGGTCACGAGGCGATCCACTCGCAACTTGGCACCCGCGAAGACTTCCGCCGACTGGTGGCCGCTGCCGCCGATCACGGACTGGAAATCGCTCTCGATTTCGCCATCCAGTGTTCCCAGGATCATCCGTGGCTCAAGCAGCATCCGGGCTGGTTCAACTGGCGCCCCGACGGCACGATCAAATACGCGGAAAACCCGCCGAAGAAATACCAGGACATCGTCAACGTCGACTTCTATGCGCCGGACGCCATTCCGAGTCTGTGGATCGAGCTGCGTGACATCGTCATCGGCTGGGTAGAGGAGGGTGTGAAAATCTTCCGCGTCGACAATCCGCACACCAAACCGTTGCCGTTCTGGCAATGGCTGATCGCCGATGTGCGGGCGCTGTACCCGGAAGTGATCTTCCTTGCCGAGGCCTTCACCACACCGGCAATGATGGCGCGTCTGGGCAAGGTCGGCTACACACAGAGCTACACCTACTTCACCTGGCGCAATACCAAAAACGAACTGGCCACGTACCTCACCGAGCTGAATGAATCGCCGTGGCGCGAATGCTACCGGCCGAACTTCTTCGTCAATACGCCCGATATCAATCCGGCGTTCCTGCACGAGTCCGGGCGTCCGGGGTTTCTGATCCGCGCGGCGCTGGCAACCATGGGTTCGGGCTTGTGGGGCATGTATTCGGGGTTTGAGCTGTGCGAGTCGGCGCCGGTGCCGGGCAAGGAGGAATACCTCGACTCGGAGAAATACGAGATCCGCGTCCGCGACTTCACAGCGCCGGGCAACATCATTGCCGAGATTGCCCAACTCAACCGCATTCGCCGGCAGAACCCGGCGTTGCACACGCACTTGGGTCTGAAGATCTACAACGCGTGGAACGACAACATTCTGTACTTCGGCAAACGCAGTTTTGACGGCAGCAACTTCATTCTGGTCGCGGTCAGCCTCGATCCGCATAACGTGCAGGAAGCGAATTTCGAACTGCCGCTGTGGGAAATGGGCCTGCCCGACGATGCGACGACCCACGGCGAAGACTTGATGAACGGGCATCGCTGGGACTGGCATGGCAAATACCAGTTCATGCGTTTGGACCCGGCGTATCAACCGTTTGGCATCTGGCGAATCACTGCCTGAACACAGATCCATTGTAGGAGTGAGCCTGCTCGCGATAGCAATCTTGCAGGCGACAACTCTGCCGAATATGAAACCGCGATCGCGAGCAGGCTCACTCCTACAGGTTGCTCAGCGTTTTCGAGTCAGGTGATCGGCTCACGGTTTTTCTAGAATTGAACAGGAGTTTCACATGGCGAAGAAACCCAAGGCAGCCACCTTTATCAAAGACCCGCTCTGGTACAAGGACGCGGTGATCTATCAAGTTCACGTCAAATCGTTTTTCGACTCCAACAACGACGGGATCGGCGACTTTCCCGGCCTGATCGCCAAACTCGATTACATTGCCGACCTCGGCGTCAATACCATCTGGCTGTTGCCGTTCTATCCCTCGCCACGCCGCGATGACGGCTACGACATTGCGGAATACCGTGGCGTGCACAGCGATTACGGGACTATGGCCGACGCCAAGCGCTTTATCGCCGAAGCGCACAAACGCGGCTTGCGGGTGATTACCGAGCTGGTCATCAACCACACCTCCGACCAGCACCCGTGGTTCCAGCGTGCGCGCAAGGCCAAACCCGGTTCGGCGGCGCGGGACTTTTATGTGTGGTCGGATGACGATCAGAAGTACGACGGCACGCGGATCATTTTCCTCGACACGGAAAAATCCAACTGGACCTGGGACCCGGTCGCCGGTCAGTACTTCTGGCACCGTTTCTATTCGCACCAACCGGATCTGAATTTCGACAACCCGCAAGTGATGAAAGCCGTGCTGTCGGTGATGCGTTACTGGCTGGACATGGGTATCGATGGCCTGCGTCTCGACGCGATTCCGTACCTGATCGAGCGCGACGGCACCAACAACGAAAACCTCCCCGAGACCCACGACGTCCTCAAGCAGATCCGCGCTGAGATCGACGCCAATTATCCCGACCGCATGCTGCTCGCCGAGGCCAACCAATGGCCCGAAGACACGCAGCTGTATTTCGGCGACACGGATGCGGCAGGCCTCAACGGTGACGAATGCCACATGGCGTTTCACTTCCCGCTGATGCCGCGCATGTACATGGCGCTGGCCCAGGAAGATCGCTTCCCGATCACCGATATTCTGCGCCAGACCCCGGAAATTCCTGCCAACTGCCAGTGGGCGATTTTCCTGCGCAACCACGATGAACTGACGCTGGAGATGGTCACCGACAAAGAACGTGACTATCTATGGAATTACTACGCCGCTGACCGCCGTGCGCGGATCAACCTTGGCATCCGCCGGCGTCTGGCGCCGTTGATGGAGCGTGATCGCCGCCGCATCGAGCTGCTCAACAGTCTGCTGCTGTCGATGCCTGGCACGCCGACTTTGTATTACGGCGATGAGATCGGCATGGGCGACAACATTTATCTCGGCGACCGTGATGGCGTGCGTACGCCGATGCAATGGTCGATCGACCGCAACGGCGGCTTCTCCCGCGCCGATCCGGCGAGTCTGGTACTGCCGCCGATCATGGACCCGCAGTACGGCTATTTGTCGGTCAACGTCGAAACCCAGTCCGGCGATCCGCATTCGCTGTTGAACTGGACCCGCCGTCTGCTTGCGGTGCGCAAGCAGTCCAAGGCTTTTGGCCGTGGCACCTTGAAAATGCTCTCGCCGAACAACCGTCGCGTGCTGGCCTACACCCGCGAATTCACCGATGTCGACGGCAAACACGAAATCATTCTGTGCGTGGCCAACGTCTCGCGCAGTGCGCAAGCGGTGGAGCTGGATCTGTCGGCCTATGTCGGCATGGTGCCGGTGGAGATGCTCGGCGGTAATGCGTTCCCGCCGATTGGCCAGTTGAATTTCCTCCTGACCCTGGCCCCCTACGGTTTCTACTGGTTCGCCCTGGCGGCAGAAAACCAGATGCCGAGCTGGCACGTCGAACCGGCGCAGAGCCTGCCGGACTTCACCACGCTGGTGCTGAAAAAACGCATGGAAGAATTGCTCGAAGCGCCGTCGCGTACGACGCTGGAGCAGAGCATTCTGCCGAGCTGGCTGCAAAATCGTCGCTGGTTCGCCGGCAAGGATGCGGCCATCGACAAGGTGCATCTGGCCTACGGCGTGCGCTTTGGCGATGCGCAGCATCCGGTGCTGCTCAGCGAAATCGAAGTCACCAGCGCTGGGCAGACCAGTCGTTATCAATTGCCGTTTGGTTTTATTGCCGAAGATCAGGTTGGCCCGGCGTTGCCGCAGCAATTGGCTCTGTCCCGTGTAAGACGCGTGCGACAAGTCGGCCTGATCACCGACGCGTTCAGCCTTGAAGCGTTTGTTCGTGCGGTGCTGCAAGGCATGCAGAACAACACGGTATTGGAGTCGAATGAGGGTGAAATCCGCTTCGCACCGACGCCGCATCTGGAAAAACTCGGCCTCGGTGCAGAGTCGGAAGTGCGTTATCTGTCCGCCGAGCAATCGAACAGTTCGGTGGTAATCGGCAACAGCCTGGTGCTCAAGCTGATACGTAAAGTCGCTTCTGGCGTACACCCGGAACTGGAGATGAGCGCTTACCTGACCGAGGCCGGATTTGCCAATATCTCTCCGCTGCTCGGCTCGGTGATTCGCCACGATGCCAAGGGCGAAGACAACCTGCTGATGATCGCCCAAGGCTATCTGAGCAATCAGGGCGACGCTTGGGAGTGGACGCAGAACAACCTCGAACGGGCGCTGCGCGATGAACTGGCCGATGCCATGTCCGAGCAGGAACAGCATTACAACGCCCTCGGCGAGCTGAAGGATTTTGCCGGGATGCTCGGTCAGCGCCTGGGCGAGATGCACAAGGTGCTCGCCGCGCCCACCGACAATCCCGACTTCGCGCCGCAGGTGTCGACGGCCAAGGATATGCAGGCGACGGGCAAGGATGTTGTGGCCCAGGTCGAGCACGCCTTGAAACTGCTCAAGCAGCATCAGGGCGAACTCAGCGCAGCGGATCAGAAACTGGTCAAGCGTCTGGTCGACGAGAAAAAAACCATCCTCGCCCACGTGCAGGATCTGGCGAAAAAAGCCGTTGGCGGTTTGCGCATTCGCGTCCATGGCGATCTGCATTTGGGCCAGGTGCTGGTGATCAAGGGCGATGCCTATCTGATCGACTTCGAGGGCGAACCCGCGCGGCCATTGAGCGAGCGCCGTGGCAAACACAGTCCGTACAAGGATGTCAGCGGCGTGCTGCGCTCTTTCGATTACGCGGCAGCGATGACCATCAACGTGCACAACGTTGACCACAGCGCGGAGTCTGAAACCGCGCGGCGTCTGGTCGCCGAGCGCTATCTGCGTGAGGCCCGTGAGGCATTTGTGCAGGCATATCGCCGTGCGGCAGCTAGTCTTGATCATGCCTGGCAAGATCCTGAAGGTGCCGACGCAGCACTTGCGTTGTTCGGACTGGAGAAGGCGGCCTATGAAGTGGCCTATGAAGCCGAAAATCGCCCCACGTGGCTGCCCGTGCCGTTGCACGGTTTGTACGGGTTATTGACGGGGCTTAAACCCTTTTCCGATCTTGGTGGAGAGTAGTCATGAGTTTCTCGAACAAGGAACAGGGTCAGGTCAAAGAAGCACTGTTGCCCTCGGCAAAAGATATCGACGCCTTGGTCCGCGCTGAACATCACGACCCTTTTTCCATTCTTGGCCCGCACGGCGATGGCGCTGGCGGGCAGTTCATTCGCGCTTATCTACCCGGTGCGTTGAGCGTCGTGGTGCTGGACAAGGACAGCGGTGAAGAGCGCGGTCCGTTGGAGCAGACCGAAACGCCGGGGCTGTTTGTCGGCCATTTCGATCAGGCGCGACCGTATCAGTTGCGCACGCGCTGGGCCGGCGGCGAGCAAGTCGCCGAAGACCCGTATAGCTTCGGTCAACTGCTCGGTGAAATGGATTTGTATCTGTTCGCCGAGGGCAATCACCGCGACCTCAGTGCGTGCCTCGGCGCCCAACTGAAAACCGTGGATGGCGTCGACGGCGTGCGTTTCGCCGTGTGGGCGCCGAATGCCCGACGCGTGTCAGTGGTGGGGGATTTCAACGTGTGGGACGGTCGCCGGCATCCAATGCGTTTGCGTCATCCGTCCGGGGTCTGGGAGTTGTTCATCCCGCGCCTGCAAGCTGGGGAGTTGTACAAATACGAGATTCTCGGTGCCCACGGCATTCTGCCGCTCAAGGCCGACCCGATGGCGCTGGCCACCAGCCTGCCGCCGGATACCGCGTCAAAAGTCGCGGAACCCCTGCAGATCGACTGGCAGGATCAGGACTGGATGAGCAGCCGCCGTGACCGTCACAAGCATTCGGCGCCACTGTCTATCTACGAACTGCACGCCGGTTCCTGGCAATGCGAGCTGGACGATCTGGGCGAAGTGGCGCGCCAGTACACCTGGCCGGAACTCGCCGAGCGGTTGATTCCGTACGTCAAGGAACTGGGTTTTACCCATATCGAACTGATGCCGATCATGGAGCACCCGTTTGGCGGCTCCTGGGGTTATCAACTGCTCTCGCAATTCGCGCCGAGCGCGCGGTATGGCTCGCCTGCGCAATTCGCCGAATTCGTCGACGCCTGCCACCGGGCCGAGATCGGCGTGATCCTTGACTGGGTGCCGGCGCATTTCCCCACCGATACCCATGGTCTGGCGCAGTTCGACGGCACTGCGCTGTACGAGTACGGCAACCCGCTGGAAGGTTTTCATCAGGACTGGGACACGCTGATCTACAACCTCGGGCGCACCGAGGTGCATGGCTACATGCTGGCTTCGGGGCTGCACTGGTTGAAGCATTTCCATGTCGATGGTTTGCGCGTCGATGCGGTGGCTTCGATGCTTTATCGCGACTATTCGCGCAAGGCTGGTGAATGGGTGCCCAACCGCCACGGTGGCCGCGAGAATCTGGAAGCCATCGACTTTCTCCGGCATTTGAACGACGTGGTCGAACTGGAAGCGCCGGGTGCGCTGGTCATCGCCGAAGAATCCACCGCGTGGCCCGGTGTCAGCCAAAGTACGCAGCAGGGCGGCTTGGGCTTTGCCTATAAATGGAACATGGGCTGGATGCACGATTCGTTGCATTACATCCAGCAGGACCCGGTTTACCGCGCGCACCATCACAACGAGTTGAGTTTTGGTCTGGTCTACGCCTGGTCCGAGCGCTTCATCCTGCCGATCTCCCACGATGAAGTGGTGCACGGCAAGCATTCGCTGATCGACAAGATGCCGGGTGATCGCTGGCAGAAATTCGCCAACCTGCGCGCTTATCTGAGCTTCATGTGGACGCATCCGGGCAAAAAACTGTTGTTCATGGGCTGCGAGTTTGGCCAGTGGCGCGAGTGGAATCACGATCAGCAACTGGATTGGTATCTGCTGCAGTATTCCGAGCACAAGGGCGTGCAGAAACTGGTGGGCGACCTCAATCGGCTGTATCGCGACGAGCCAGCGCTGCACGATCAGGACGACGCGCCGCAGGGCTTTCAATGGTTGATCGGTGACGATGCGATCAACAGCGTTTATGCCTGGCTGCGCTGGAGCAAGGACGGCAAGCCAGTGCTGGTGGTGGCCAACTTCACGCCGGTGCCGCGTCAGGCCTATCGCGTCGGTGTGCCGTTTGCCGGGCGCTGGACTGAATTGCTCAACAGCGATGCCGACACCTATGCCGGTTCCAATTATGGCAATGGCGGCGGGGCGTTTACCGAGGAAGTGCCGAGCCATGGCCAATCGTTGTCGCTGGAACTGAACCTGCCGCCGTTGGCCGTGTTGATCCTCAAACCGGAAGGCTGATCCAGTACCGAGTTGCTGCTATCGCGAGCAGGCTCACTCCTACACTTGGAATGCGTTCCCCTTGTAGGAGTGAGCCTGCTCGCGATGGCGTCAGCACAAACACTATCGCCGCCAAGCCAAACTCTACCAGCGCATCCGCACCCCAAGGCTGCCAATGATCCCGTTCAGATCATTGTCATCGACATCACTGCTGTAATCGGCACTGACATACAGACTCACCGCCGGCGTCACCCGCGCCACCAGGCCCAGGCCCAACTCAACGGTGGATGATTTGCGGCTGCTGCTGATCTTGTCGACCTGATCCAGCGTCACCGTGCTGCCGGTGTAGACCGTGTGCCAGAGGTTGGTGCGCACATAGGGTTCGACCGGCAAGCCATTCAAATCGTAACTGCCTTTCAACCGTGCACCGACGCGACCGCTCCACGCCGTCAGATCGGTGGAAGAAGCATTGCCCGAGCCGGCGTATGGCGTGTCGAGGGTGATGCGTTGATTGATCAATTGCGCCTGCGGTTCGACCACCCAGTTGTCACTCAGGCCAATCGGAAAACCGCCTTCCACCGAGAAAGTCATTGCGCTGCCTTCGGTGGCTTGCCGCGCGCCTTGGCCGTTGCGACTGAAACCGCTGACCCGACCACCGCTGGCCGAAAGGTCAACGTGCCAGCCTTGGGCACCGGTAAGGCTGTAGTAGGCACCGAGGCTCTGGCCTTGCAGATTGAGCGTGTCACTGTTCGGATCGGCCAACGCGCGACTGGTGAGCACGCCGTTGCCATTGGCTTGAATCTGGTTGAGACCACCAATCAGGCCGATTTTCTGGGTATGGCTAGCACTTTGCAGAGTCAGCACGGCGGGGCCTTTGAAGTCGCCACTGCCGGGCATCGCGTAGCCTGACGACAGCACATCGGTCTGCGCCTGCCGGGCGCTTCTGCCGTACAGCTCATCCCAGGCCGACGGTGCGAGGTCTTCGGTAATCAGGCGTGTGCCTTGCAGATCGGGCCGTGGGCTGAAGCGTTGTGGCCCGGGGGTGATGACGGTGGTGGGCAACGTCATCACGGGCACATCCGCGCGATACCACGGGGTCGTTTCATCCGCTGCAGGACCGGCCTGCGCCTCCATGGATGAGCACAGCAAGATTGAACTCGACACTGTGCAGAAAGTGATTTTGATCTCGTGTGGGCTGATGGAAGTTTTCATGGAGGTCTACCTTGCAGGCGCATGCATTCTCTCTGTGTGGCGTCTCTCCTACCCCGAACGAGGGGCGACCGAATGGAGCGGGGCGAACCGTGGCCGCTCGATTTCGCGAGTGTCCGAAGGCTCGTCCCGGGTAGTGATTCCGGGGGTAGTAAGGTAGAGATAAGAAGAGTCGCGCGCCCCCGTCAAGAAATTGAACGATGAGCGGTAGTGGTAAAACGGGCTTTGCAAGCGTTTGTTTTTCTGCACATAACTAAGTGGTTGTTTGCATGGATAAACGCAGCGAAAGCCCCGATCCAGAGGCATTCAGTTACCGACAGATGGTCTGCCGGTAATTTTTAACCGCCGAATGAGTTGCCCCATTCCCTCCTGTATTGCTGTCACTATTGCGGCTACAAGTGCACCTCTACAGCGAGCGGCAGATGATCCGACAGATGGGTCCACGGCTTGTTGCCGAGGATCTGTGGGTCATGGCTGCTGGCATTGCGCAGGTAGATCCGGTCCAGCCGCAGCAACGGAAAACGTGCCGGGTAAGTCTTGGCCGGGCGTCCGTGATGACGCTCGAAGGCTTCGTGCAGATAGTCGCGACGAGCGAGGGCGACATTGCCCTGCAACTGCCAGTCATTGAAATCGCCAGCGATGATTACCGGGGCGTCATCGGGCAGGGATTCGAGTAACTGGCAGAGCAGCTGCAACTGCAACTGCCGATGACTTTCCAGCAGACTCAAATGCACGCAGATCGCATGCACTTCGGCATGCCCCGGCACGTCCAGCACACAGTGCAGCAGACCACGGCGTTCGGGGCCGGTGATCGAGACATCGAGGTTGCGGTACTCACGGATCGGGTATTTCGACAGTAGGGCATTGCCATGGTGGCCGTCGGGGTAGACGGCGTTGCGCCCGTAGGCGAAGTCGCTCCACATGCTGTCGGCGAGAAATTCGTATTGCGAGGTTTGCGGCCATTCGTTGTAACGGCTCGAATGCCGTTCGTGTTCTCCCACTACTTCCTGCAGAAACACCAGGTCAGCGGAGGTGCTGCGCACCGCTTCGCGCAGTTCCGGCAGGATGAATCGCCGATTGAGCGCGGTGAAGCCTTTGTGGGTGTTGACCGTCAACACCCGGAGACGATGGATGACGGGCGCGTCGACAACATGACGCTCGGGATCGCTGGACACGTTCACTCCTCTGGATTGCGGGCCGCTTATTCATGCGACTGATGGGGAGGGGCGGCAGTTCCTTTTGATCAATCCACAAAACCTTGTAGGAGTGAGCCTGCTCGCGATAGCGGTGGATCAATCAACATTTGCGTCAATGACACACCGCTATCGCGAGCAGGCTCACTCCTACAAAGAGCTCGGCAGTGTCGTAAAGATTCAGACGAAGACGATTTCGTAGGGCAAACGCATTCTTTCGAGAATCACCGGCGGCAGCATCGGCGCAATGCCGATCGCCGGTTCGCCCTTGAGCTGGCTGGCATAGGCGTGGGTCGCGTGGCTCTTGCGCGCCACGGTCCAGGTGTCGAGGCGCAATTTGCGCGCGCGTTCCCAAGGGATCAGTTGCTGGTCGCGCTCGGGCCAATGCCAGGCCCACACCGGTACATCATGAAAGGTCGCGCCGGCCTGTTCAGCCGCTTGCGCACTGGCCCGGCCCACCGCTTCATGGTCGTCGTTGCCATCACCGCGCCAGGTGCTGAACACCACGTCACCGGGGCGCAGGTAGCGGCTGATGAATTCGGTCACTTGTGCCTGCTGGTCGCACAGGGCGTTGTCGGTGAAGCCGCCACGCACCCATTTCAGGCTGTGCATCGGCAGGCCGAGGCGGCGCAGGGCTTCGACGCTTTCCTGCGGGCGGAATACGCTCAGGCGCTTTTCCGACCACTGTCGCGAGCCCGGATGGCTGGCACTGCCATCGGTAATCGAGAGCAATTGCAGCGGATGACCTAGGCTGGAGAGCAATTGCAGCAGACCGCCGCAGGTGACCACTTCATCGCCCGGATGCGGCGCGATGACCACGGCGCGGGCACCGTCGGGCACCAGACTGCGGGTATTGATCACGGGGATGTTGTCCAGTTGCGCGGCGCTGTTCCAGATTTGCGTCGACGAACTGCTGTCGCTGAGGGTTAACGGTTTCATGATATGACGTCCTTGTGTTGACTCGCCCTCAGTCGTGCGCGTGACAGTGATTGCCCGACGCTACCGACCCGTGAAGGCTGGTTGATTGCCCTGCGACGCTCCGAACCCTGGATTGCCGCGCAGCAGAGTATTGCTCATGAAGCGAACTTCGTCGCGTCACAGATCAATCTGATCCGCTTTTTTTTGCTCTATCTGTGCCAGATTTCGCAGATAGTCACCAAAGCCACCGCGTGCACGGCTGTCGAAGCGAGCGCTGGTGAGCACTTGTGGGCGATGACTCCAGGCGATGTTGGCGCCATCCCGCTCCAGCTCCCGCACCAATTGCACATCTTCGTCGCATGCCAACGGTTTAAAGCCTCCGGCCCAGCGATAAGCATCGGCGCTGATGCCCAGATTGGCGCCGTGAATGTGCCGATGGCCATCGCAGGCCCGGTAATGCCGGTGGTAGCGGATTTGCGCCGCTGCATCGAACGACTCGTGCCAGCGCTCGACGGTGACGGTACCGCAGACGGCGTCCGCACCCAAGCCCAACTGCGCCACCAGCCAGTCGTCGGCCACGCGACTGTCGGCGTCCGAGCAGGATATCCAGCGCGCGCCGCGCTCCAGCAACAGCTGTGCACCGGCCGCCCGTGCCTGGCCGACGTTGCGCGCGTCGATGTGCAGGCTCAGCACCGGATAGCGACTGACAATCTGCGCCGAGCGATCGGTGCAACTGTCGAGCACCACCAGCACTTCGACGCGCTCGCCGGCCAGCAAGCCATGCCGGCTGGCGCGCACGGCCGCACTCAGGCATTCGTCGAGCAACTCTTCCTCGTTGTGCGCCGGGATCAGAATGCCGATCATCGCAAGCCCTCCAGTGCCGCCACCGAGCGCGGTTCGCGGCTCCACACCTCAAGAATGAAGTCCGCTTCCTGATGCAGAACCACTCGCGGCAGACGCAGTTTTTCGTGGATCAGGTCGTGCACCTGCCGCGCATTCAGCGGGCAGCCGTCGATGGGCGGACGCCAGTGACAGGCGAGGAACTGGCCGTCGGCAGTCAGGCAATCACTGGCTCGACGGATCACTTCTGTCAGATCCTGGCCGTCGAGGTAGTAGCCGATCTCGCTAAATACGATCAGGTCGAATTTTTCCTCCGGCCAGTCGCCGGGAAGACGGTTTTGCCGCACTTCGGCGTGATCGAAAAGACTCAAACGGGTGCGCGCCAACGTAACCGCCGCACCGGCGGTGTCGCAGGACAGCAAGCGATCACAACGCGCGGCGAGTTCGGCGCTCAACTCGCCGTTGGCGCAGCCCGGTTCGAAGATTGCCCGGTAGTGCGGACGCGGCAGGGCGGCGAGGGTGATCGCGCGTTTGCGCTGCTCGTACCAGCGCTCGCGGAAGGCCCAGGGGTCGTCGTTGCCGGCAAACAGACCGTCGAAATAGCGATCTTCGACACTCATAGAAACACCACTTCGAAGGGTTGCAGCAGGCGATCGAGCACATAGGGCGCGAGCACCGGGCCGAGTCCGGCGTCAGGATCGCCTTCCAGTTGACTGGCAAAGGCGTACACCGCGTGACGCTTGCGCGCGACTTGCGCCGGCGTCAGGAGAATCTTGCGTGCTCGTTGCCACGGTACGAAGGCGTCCTCCGGGGTTGCCCAGTGCCAGGTCCACACCGGCAATTCATGGCAAGTCGCACCGACGCGACGGGCAGCCTCGGCACTGGCGCGGCCGACGGCCTCGTGGTCGCAATGACCGTCCTCGCTCCAGGTGGTGAAGAGCACGTCGTCGGGACGCAGATGACGCGCGATGAAATCGACCAGTTCAGCTTCCTGAGCGGCGACCTGCGTGTCGCTGAAACCGCCGCGCAGCCATTTCATACGATGCATCGGCAGACCGAGTCGGCGCAGCGCTTCGGCGGACTCTTGCGGCCGTACCACGCTCAAACGTTCAACCGGCCAACGACTGGAACCGGGGTGACTCGCGCTGCCGTCTGTCACCGAGATTAGTTGAAGAGGTCGGCCAGCTTCGGCGAGCAATTGCAGCAGGCCGCCACAGCCAAGCACTTCGTCGTCCGGGTGTGGCGCGATAATCACTGCCCGTGCGCCCGGTGGCACCAGACTGAGGATGTCGATGCTGTCCAGTTCCGCCAGATGCCGCGAAGCCTGCCACTGATGCAGGCTCGTGCCCTGACCGACAATCGGGTTGGTTTTCATAACGTCCATGCCTCGCCGCTTTGTTCGGCAATCAACTGCCCGAGTGCCGCCAGATCACGTTCGGCATGACTCTGGCGCAAGAACACCGGCAGGTCGGCGCTGAGCCGGGCAAAGTGTCGATCCTTGCAAAACGGCCCGGCGCCGAGAGCGCGACCGACTTCACGCGTTACCTGTTCGGCAGACTGCTCGACCACCGCGCGGGCCCGACGAGCGAGCAATTCGGCGTTTTCTTCGGGATGGGCATCGATGTGCAGCGCGCTGAAACGCAGCACATCGGCGGCCGCCTGCAAGGCACTGTCGACCGCGCCGAGATGGGCGAGGGCGTGCGGTTCCGGGCGCTGACCACACTGCGCGCGCAACGCTTCTCCGATTTGCCGCGCGGCGCCGTACCAGCACGCGGCAATGCCGATCCCGCCTTGCCAGAAACCCGGGCGTTGCAGATAGTCGCCGGGATTGCCGATGGCCTGCGCTTCGGCGCCGTCGAACAGCACCTCCACGCTGCCAGTGGCGGCCATGCCCACCGCTTGCCAGCCTTGCTCCGTTACAGTCACGCCCGGTTGGTCGAGGGCAACGGCGACCAGTTGTTGCTGATCATCGGCATCCCACGCGGTGAGCAAGGCATGGCTGAGCACTGCGGCCCCGGAGCACCACGCCTTGCGCCCGTGCAGCGCGACCATGTGCCCGGCCGGGCTGATCTTGACCCGCGCTTGCGGCGGTTCCGCTGCCCACATGCCCCAAGTGCTGCCCGGTGTCGGCGAGCCGCCCAGTTGTTCGATGATCGCCAACGCGTCGGTGTGGCCTTCAAACAGTTTGCACAAACCGAGATCATGTCCGCCGACTTCCGCCAATTGCTGGAAACGTTCCAGCGTGCGGCCACCGCCCGGCAATGGCAAACGATCCAGCCCGGCTTCAACCAGCGCTCGCAGGCAATTGCCGAGCGCTACGGTGTGCGGATAATCCGCCGGACGCCGGGCGAGATAACGGTGCAGATCCATATCAATCTTCTTCATCACGTTGCAGTTCGAACATCAGCAATGAGCGGCCAGTGACCGAGTATTGGTGGCCGAAATCGAAGCGTTCCTGGCCACGGATCGACGGTTGATTGGTGTCGATCATGCAAGTCCAGAAACTGCCTTCCGGTACTTCCGGCAAGGTGAAATTGACGATGTCGTGATGGGCGTTGACCACCAGCAGCAATGTCGCATCCGCACCTTTGCGGCGAATCCCGGTTTCCTGCGCGCGACCGTCGAGCAACATGCCCAGGCAGCGATTGTGCGCATCGTGCCAATGCTCGGTGGTCATCTCGGTAGCGTCAGGTGCCAGCCAGGTGACGTCCTTGACGCCGATGTCCTCGTTGTACTCGCCGACCAGAAAACGTCCACGGCGCAGAATCGGATAGGTCAGGCGCAATTTGATCAGGCGTTTGACGAATTTCAGCAGTGCCTTGCCGTCCTCGCTCAGGTCCCAGTTGACCCAACCGATCTCACTGTCCTGGCAATAGGCGTTGTTGTTGCCGTCCTGGGTGCGGGCGAATTCGTCCCCGGCGACGATCATCGGCGTGCCTTGGGCAAGCAGCAGGGTGGCGAAGAAATTGCGCATCTGCCGATGGCGCAGGGCGTTGATCTCCGGGTCGTCGGTCGGACCTTCGACACCGTGGTTCCACGACAGGTTGTTGTTGCTGCCGTCCTGATTGTTCTCGTCGTTGGCTTCGTTGTGTTTGTCGTTGTACGAGACCAGGTCGTTGAGGGTGAAACCGTCGTGCGCGGTGATGAAGTTCACCGAGGAATACGGACGCCGCCCACGCTGGTTGAACATCTCACCGGAAGCGGTCATGCGGCTGGCGAAATCGGCGACCTGGCCGTCGTCTCCTTTCCAGAAGGCGCGCACGGTGTCGCGGAACTTGTCGTTCCACTCGACCCAGCCCGGCGGGAAGTTGCCGACCTGATAGCCGCCAGGGCCGCAGTCCCACGGTTCGGCGATCATCTTCACCTGACGCAGCACCGGGTCCTGACGGCAAGCAACGAGGAAGCTGTGACGCTCATCGAAACCATCGTGGTAACGGCCGAGAATGGTCGCCAGGTCGAAACGGAAACCGTCGACATGCATTTCGCTAGCCCAGTAACGCAGCGAGTCGGTGACCATTTGCAACACGCACGGGTGGCTCAGGTCGAGGGTGTTGCCGGTGCCGGAGTCGTTGATGTAGTAGCGCTTGTCGTCGGGCATCAAGCGGTAGTACGAAGCGTTGTCGATGCCACGCATCGACAGGGTCGGACCTTGCTCGTTGCCCTCGGCGGTGTGGTTGTAGACCACGTCGAGAATCACTTCGAGGTTGGCTTCGTGCAGGTGCGCGACCATCTCCTTGAACTCGGCAATCTTGCCGCTGGCCAGATAGCGCGGGTCCGGGGCGAAAAACGCAATGCTGTTGTAGCCCCAGTAATTGGTCATGCCTTTTTGCAGCAAGTGCTGGTCGTTGACGAAGGCATGGATCGGCAACAACTCGACGGTGGACACGCCGAGCTTGCGGATGTGTTCGAGGACATCGTCGACCATCAGCCCGGCAAAAGTGCCGCGCACGTTCTCCGGCACCGACGGGTGACGCATGCTGATGCCGCGCACGTGGGTTTCGTAAATGATGGTTTTGTCCCACGGCACGCTGACGCGGTGGTCATTGCCCCACGTGTGCGCCGGGTCGATGACTTTGCACTTGGGCACGAACGGCGCGCTGTCGCGTTCGTCGAAACTGAGGTCGGCGTCGGGGTGGCCGATGGTGTAGCCGAACAGTGCTTCTGACCATTTCAATTGGCCGACCAATTGCTTGGCGTACGGGTCGATGAGCAATTTGTTGTGGTTGAAGCGGTGACCGTTGGCCGGGTCGTACGGGCCGTAGACACGGTAACCGTAGATAAGCCCCGGGTGCGCATCAGGCAGGTAGCCGTGGTAGATCTCGTCGGTGTATTCCGGCAGTTCGATGCGTTCGAGTTCGACCTCGCCGGCATCGTCGAAGATGCACAGTTCGACTTTGGTGGCGTTGGCGGAAAACAGAGCAAAGTTCACCCCCAGACCATCCCAGGTCGCACCGAGCGGGAAGGGCAGACCTTCACGGATTCTCGACGGCTCGGCGTGCGCGGTGGGTTCGGCTTTCTTTGGACGGGTCATGATTGCTCCTGCAAAACGGGTAAATTCTGGGCTTACACATCCCCCTGTAGGAGTGAGCCTGCTCGCGATAGCGGTCTATCAGGCGACATCAATGTTGAATGTCAGATAGCTATCGCGAGCAGGCTCACTCCTACAGGGGGGTTTGTGTGTTTCTTGAGGACGAACGCGTCCTCGGTGGCGAGCGAACCCGCCACACGGTCATTCAATTCATATTTCCGGTGAGCGTCAGATCGCCGAAGGCTTTCGCGGCGCTTTAGGCTTTTTCTCGGCGGCTTTTTCGCCCGGGGGAATCACTTTGGCGGCGCTGGCCGGTTTGGCTTTGGCCGCAGGTTTCGGTTTGGCGGCCGGGGCCTTGGCCTCAGTGGCCTTGCCCGCGGTTTTGCTGCCAGCGGCTTTTGGCGGTTTCTTCGGTGCCAGCGCCTCAGCTTCAGCGAGCTTGCGTGCCATCTCCCAATGGCGCGCCTCCTGACCGTCAGGCTGGCCTTCCGATTCCCAGATTTGATAGGCGAATTCGCGGATGCGTTTATCGTCGGTACTCATCGCAATGCTCCTGAACTGAACTCATGCTTGTGTTAAGTGTTGGATAAAGAGATTGACCGGGACATCCCCCAGCGCGTCGCTGATATTCAGCTCCCTGTTTTTTGTGACTGCGCTGCTTGAAAAAAGTCCCTTCAGGTTTGTCGCAGAGGCGGCGAACGGTAAAACCACCCGCGTATCGCCCCAGCGCAGCGCATCGACCTGAGGTACAGCACCGTTTTCCAGCAGGGTTGCGCAACGGATCGGCACGATCACGATGGCCTGCTTGCCCTCGTGCTCGCGGGCAAACGCGAGCACGTTGTGCGCCTGACTGCCGAGCACTTCCAGGGCCTGGTAAGTGCCCCGGCGGAACAGCTCGGCATGCTCGACACGCAGGTTCAGCACCTCGGCGATCAAGGCTTGCTTGATGCGTCCGTCACGCCAGTTCGCCAGCAACTCCACAGGTGGCAATGGCGCCTGCAAGGCGTGCTCGCGAGCGGCGTAATCCACCGGCCGGCGATTGTCCGGATCGACCAGGCTGAAGTCCCAGAACTCATTGCCCTGATACAGATCCGGCACCCCCGGCACGGTCATGCGCAGCAAGGTTTGCGCCAAACCATTGAGGGCGCCGGCAGCGGCGATGCTGTTGACGGTCTTGCTCAGCGCGGCGCGCAGCAGTTCGCCTTCCTCACCGGTGAGGAGTTTTTCGGTGAACGCCTGTGCGGCGTTTTCATAGCTTTCGTTAGGCGCGCTCCAACTGCTTTGCAGCTTGGCTTCGCGCAGGGCTTTCTGCTGCCATTGCCATATGCGTTTGGCGTAGTCGGCGAACCCGGCCTGATCGTCATCGCGCAGTTGCAGCGGCCAACTGCCGAGCAACGCTTGATAGAGGATCAGCTCATCGCCGCTCGACGGCATCTGCTCGTCAACCCGAACGGGACGGGCGAGGGCGCGCCACAATTCGATCTGCTCGGCGTACCAGTGACTGCGCTCGCTGAGCACAGCCAGCCGTGCGCGAGTGTCTTCGCCACGTTTGTGATCGTGGGTGGCAGTGGCCAGCAAGTTGTCGGGGAACGCGTCCAGCCGTTGCTGATTGACTGCATGAAAATCGCTGACCGGGGCGCTGAACTGCTCGGTGTTGTAGCCAACGTCATTACGCGACAACAGTACCGCCGAGCGATACAGCGCGGTGTCTTCCACGGCTTTGGCGGCTGCCGGTGAGGTCAGTTGCTGAAAGCGTACGCAGGCGTGTTTGAGGATTTTGCGCGAGCGGCCGCGCGGTTTGCGCCGCCACGGTGTGCCACCGAGCCACGCAGCGACACAGTCGAGTACCGGCCAATCGGCTTCGCTCAGCGTTTGCCGCGCACCGTCCATGGCCTGCTGGAAAAACACCTCGTCCTGCGCCGAGCGGCCCATGGCGCTGATGTAAGTGCGATACACCGGGAAATGCACGATCAACGCCTGCAACACCCGGCGGATCGCGCCGAGGGTCAGGTCGCGGGTCATCAGGTCATCGCGAGCGACTTGCAGCAGCGCTTGGGCGACGCTTTCGCAGTCGCTCGCCAGCGAGCCGTTGAGGATCTGCTGACGCGCCAGTTGCGCCTCTTCGATAAACGCGGCCGGGCGTTCGGTGCGCCGTTGCCACAGATCACCGAGGACGTATTCGCCGTCCGGATCGTGTTGCAGCAACGAAAGCTGATTCATGAATTCGTAACCGGTGGTGCCGTCCACCGCCCAGTCGCGGTGCAGGGTTTCGCCGGCGCCGAGGATCTTCTCGACGTAGATCGGCAAATGCCTGCCCGGTGCCAGCAGGTCAACGCGGCGGCGCAGTTTGCGGCAGTAGCCGCGCGGGTCGGCGAGGCCGTCGATGTGGTCGATGCGCAAACCGTCGACCAAGCCTTCGGCGATCAACTGGAAGATTTTGCCGTGGGTGGCTTCGAACACCGCCGGACGTTCGACACGCAGGCCGCCGAGTTCGTTGATGTCGAAAAAACGCCGCCAGTTGATATCGTCCGCTGCGGTGCGCCAGCTCGCGAGGCGATAGCTCTGGCGCTCGAGCAACTGATGCAGCGCCTGGAAGCCTGCTTCGGTCGTTGAGTCGAAATGCTGCAGGTTGCTGTGAATCGCTTCAAGCGTCTGCGGATCGCTCGCCAGTTCGCGCAACTCTTCCTTCAGTGGCATCGCCAGCGAATGTGCATCGGTTTGATAACTGAGCGTGCTGAACCGGTCAGCGAGGGATTTCAGCGTCTCTTGGTGTTTGAGGATCTCACCGTAGTCACTCGGGCAGATCGGGAAATGATGATCGTAGTGCTCGACGTAAAAGCTGCCGGTGCTTGCCTTGAACAGCAACTTCAGCGTGCCTTCCTGCAACGCCACGCCGTAATCGCTGCCGAGAAATGGCAGCAGTAACTGACCCTCCATCAACGGGTCCGGCGAGTGCCACTGAATATCGAAGAACTCGCCGTAAGGGCTCAGTCGCCCCCATTCCAGCAGGTCGAGCCACCACGGGTTGTCGCTGCCACCGACCGCCATGTGGTTGGAAACAATGTCGAGGATCAGCCCCATGTTGTGTTCACGCAGGGTGCTGACCAAGCGCCTTAACGCCGGTTCGCCACCGAGCTCCGGGTTGACCTGGGTCGGGTCGACCACATCGTAACCGTGCATGGAACCGGCCCGTGCCGCGAGCAGCGGCGAGGCATAAATATGGCTGATGCCGAGCCAGGCGAAGTACGGCACCAATGGTACGGCTTGTTCGAGGGTAAAACCTTTATGAAATTGCAGGCGCAATGTCGCGCGCAGGGGCTGGATGAGCGCTTGATTCATTGGTCACGCTCGGCAGCCTGAAGACGCGCGCACGCGAGTAGTTCCAGGCGTCGCGCCGCATCCGCGCCGTCGAGCAGCGCCTCACTGGTGCCGGGCAAGCGCCGTGACCAGTTCGGATGGCTGTCGATAGTGCCCGGCAGATTCGCTTGTTCGTTGATGCCTAAAGCATCTTCCAGCGGCAGCAGCACCAGCGGCGCGCGGGTGTGACCGAGGAAGCGCACCGCGGCATCGACCACTTGATCGGCCTCGTGGGATTCCTCGCGAAAATTCTGCGGGTCCTGACTCAAGGCACTGCGCAGGCCTTCACGTTCACGCTGACGATGCTGGCGCCATTCGATTTCACCGTTGGCATCGACAAATCCCAACCGCGCGTTCCAGTCGATGTCGCGGCCATGCCACCAACCGTTGAGCGTCGGCAGATCGTGGGTGCTGGTGGTCGCCAGTGCGTTGTCCGGCCAGTCGAGAATCGGTTTGAAATGGGTGTTGTCCTGCTCGAACAGCAACACGCGCATGCCGAGCATGGAGCGGGCGATGAGTTTCTCGCGCAGGCCGTCGGGCACGGTGCCGAGGTCTTCGCCAAGGACGATCGCCTGATGACGATGGGATTCGAGGGACAACAAGCGCAGCAAGTCATCGACCGGGTAATACAGGTACGCACCATCGGCCGGCGCGGCGCCATTGGGGATCACCCACAAACGTTGCAGGCCCATGACATGGTCGATGCGCAAACCACCGGCGTGGGCGAAGTTGGCGCGCAGCATGTCGATGAAGGCGCGAAAACCGTTGCGGATCAGGCCTTCCGGAGAGAACGCGGAAATCCCCCAGCCCTGACCCGAGCGATTGAGAATGTCCGGCGGCGCACCGACGGTGAGCGAGGCGAGCAGTTCATCTTGAAAACTCCAGGCCTGACTGCCAGCACCGTCGGCGCCCACTGCCAGGTCGGCGATCAGACCAATGCCCATGCCGGCGCTGCGTGCGGCGGTTTGCGCACGTTCCAGGCAACGGTGGATCAGCCATTGGCAAAACGCGAAATAGCCGATGCGCTCGGCGTACTCCTCGGCAAAGGCCTCCAGCGCCGCGCCGCGTGGGTCGTGCCAGTGTTCCGGCCATTGCCGCCAGTCGAGGTTTTCACCTCGGGCGGCGCGCATTTCCTGAATCGCTTCGAAACGGCAGTGATTTTCCAGTGCTTCGCCACCGGCGTGGCGGAAACTGGCGAAATCCGGGTGCAACGGATGGTCACCAGCAATGAAACCTTCGTACAACGCTTGCAGGAGCTTTTGCTTGGCGTCGGCGGCGTTCGGCCAGTCGATCAGTGTCAGGTCTTCCAGTTGCGCGAACTGCTCGGCCAGGCCGGCCGCGTCGATCGCATCACGCAAGGCGCGCTCACCGAGAATGGCCCCGGGTGCGGCGTAAAGAGAGTTGAGGAACAACCGACTGGATGGCGAATAAGGGCTGTAGCGCCCGGTATCGGCGCTGAACATGGCGTGCAGCGGGCTGATCGCCAAGGCATCGGCGCCGCGCTCACCAGCCACGCGGACCAGGTCTTCCAGTGCTTGAGTGTCGCCGAAGCCGCCGTCGCCGGCGCGGCGCAAGGCATACAGTTGCGCACTCAGCCCCCAGACGCGGGGAATCGGATTATCCACCGCATCGCCGACGCTGAAGCAGCGCTCCGGCGCCACGGCCAGGGTGAAATACTGGTCGCTGATGTGCACCTGTTGATAGCCGACCGGGATCAGCCCCGGCAGTATCGCCTCGGAATCGAGTTTCAGGTTCAGCCGCGAGCCGTCTTCAAGGTGGATTTCACACGGCGTTTGCGGAGCGAAATAACGCGCCAGATCAACGCCGACACCGACATCGGCGGTCAACAGCGGCGGCAAGTGGCGGTCTTGTTGCACGGCTTGCAGTTCCAGCAGGCTGGCGTCGATTTCCTGCGCCGTGCTGGCGGGGTGGCCGAGTCCGATCAGGACATTGCGCAGCACCGCTGGGGCGACTTTCTGCGGACGGCCGTTGGCGTCGATCCAGTCGACGGCGAGGCCGGCTCGGCTGGCAAGAATTTCCAGTTGCGCATCGCTCATAGGCGCTCTCCATTCAGAGGTTGCAAAGGGGTTGCGGCCGTGAGGCTGACAAGCGCGCAATACGCGGGCAGTTCGCCCGATTCCGACAGATCGGCGCTGGATGGCTGCTGAAACAACCACACGGCCTCGGTCTGTGGAGGGTTGACCACTGGCGTGTCACTGAGGTTCAGGTCAATTCGCAGCTCGCTGCCATTGCCAAGCCGCCAGCGTGCACTGACCGCGCCGTAACCGAGCATGTGCGCGCCGAGCGCTTGCGTGCCGGACAGATGGGGAATGATGTATTGATGGCGAAATTGCAGGAGCTTTTGATACAGCGCGAGGGTTTCCTGCTGTTTTGCGCTGCCATGGCCGATCAACCTTGGCTGTGAGGCGTGGAAGGTTTTTTCAGCATTCGGGTCAGGAATCTGCTCGCGCTTGTGCGGATCAGTGAAGGCACTGAACGCGGCGAATTCATTGCGTCGACCCTCGCGCACCAGTTTCGCCAGTTCACCGTGGTGGCTGGTGAAAAACAGGAACGGCTGCTCGGCGGCGAACTCGTCGCCCATGAACATCAGCGGAATCATCGGTGACAGCAGCAACAACACGGTCGCTGCCTGCACGGCACGCGGATCGGCCAGGTGATGCAGGCGTTCGCCGAACGCGCGGTTGCCGATCTGATCGTGGTTTTGCAGGAACAGCACGAACGCGGTGGAGGGCAGATGTTCGCTAGGCTCGCCGCGCGGTTCGCCGTGACGGGTGATGTGCCCCTGGAAAACAAAACCCTGACTGAGGCAGCGCACCAGTTGTTCGGTGGGTTGCGCGGCGTAGTCGGCGTAATAGGCGTCGGTTTCGCCAGTGAGCAGGACGTGCAAGGCGTTGTGGCCGTCGTCGTTCCACTGCGCGTCGTAGTCGTATTCGAGCAGGCTCGACTGGTTCAGTTCGTTTTCCACGGTCAGCCAGACATGCCGGCTCGGGTCAATCTGCGCGCGGACACGCTGGGCCATTTCCGTGAGGAAGTCCGGGTCTTCGATGGCATGCACCGCATCCAGGCGCAGACCGTCGAAGCGATATTCGAGCAACCACATCAGGGCGTTTTCGATAAAGAATTCGCGAACTTCGCTGCGGCGAAAATCGATCGCCGCGCCCCATGGCGTGTGTTTGTCCTCGCGGAAAAAGCCTTTGGCGTAACGATGCAGGTAATTGCCGTCGGGACCGAAGTGGTTGTAGACCACATCAAGAATGACCGCCAAACCGTGGCCGTGGGCACTGTCGATCAGGTGTTTGAGTTGTTCCGGGGTGCCGTAGGAAGCTTGCGGTGCGTAGGGCAAAACACCGTCGTAACCCCAATTGCGATCGCCTGGAAACTGCGCCAGCGGCATCAGTTCGATGGCGGTGATGCCCAGGCCCGCGAGGCGCGCCAGATGTTGTTCGACTTCAGCGAAACCGCCGAGCGCACCGACGTGCAACTCGTAGATCACCGCTTCGCTCCACGGCCGACCTTGCCAGGCAGTGTGGCGCCATTGATAAGCCAGCGGATCGACCACCACGCTGTGGCGGTCGAGGTCGCCATCCTGTGCTCTGGAGGCCGGGTCGGGCACTTCCAGTTCGCCGTCGATGTTGTAGCGGTAACGCGTGCCCGCCGGGCAGCGAGTCTTGATCACAAACCAGCCGTCTGCCTGAGACAGCATCGGCAGCGACTGGCCATTTTCAAGCTCGACACTGACGTAAAACGCATCGGGTGCCCACAGCGCGAACTGTGTGTGTTCGGCGTCCAGCATGATCGCGCCGTGGGGCCAGGTTTCAGTAGACCGTAACGGCATCGTGGTGAACCTCCCTGGTTATTTGTGGTGAGCTTTACCCAGCGCCTTGGCGACCAGTTGTTCGTAGAGTTCGGCGTACGGTTCAACCGCTTTGCACCAGTTGAACGGCGCAGCCATCGCCCGGCAACGCATGGCGTTGAGCAGTTCGGGGAAGGCGAACACCTTGAACGCGCGGCTCAGGGCTTCCTGGTAGCTCTCGGCAGTGGATTCGTCGAAGAGGAAACCGGTGACGCCGTTTTCAATGGTGTCGGCCAGCCCGCCGGTATTGCGTGCGACCGGCAGCGAGCCGAAACGCTGGGCATACATCTGGCTCAAACCACAAGGCTCGTAACGCGATGGCATCAACAGGAAGTCGCTCCCGGCGAACATCCTGCGGGCGTCGGTTTCATTGAAGCCGATGCGCACACCGATCTGCCCGGGGAAGCGTAGCGCCAGTTCGCGCATGGCTTGTTCTTCTTCCGGCTCACCGCGACCGATGATGGCGATCTGTCCGCCGTTTTTAACGATGTACTCGGATACCGCGATCGTCAGGTCCAGACCTTTCTGATAGACCAGTCGCGAAACCACGGCGAACAGCGGGCCTTCTGAGTCATTCAATTCAAACAGCTCACGCACATGCGCGGCGTTGACCGCTTTGCCTTCCCAGTCACCGATGGCAAACGGTGCGAACAGGTGCGGATCGGTGGCGGCGTCCCAGCTCTCATCGATGCCGTTGGGGATGCCGCTGAGCAAGCCTTGCTGGGTCTTGGCGGCGAGAAAGCCGTCGAGGCCGCAGCCGAAATCCGGGGTGGTGATTTCCTGCGCGTAGGTGGCGCTGACCGTGGTGATATGGCTCGAATAGGCCATGCCGGCCTTGAGGAACGACATCTTGCCGTAGAACTCCATGCCTTCCTGTTGCAGAGCATGGTTGGGAATCCCCAGTTCAGGGCAGGAACCGAGGCTGGTCACGCCTTGATAGGCGAGGTTGTGAATGGTGAACAGGGTCGGCGTGCGCTGCCCGCGCCAGTGCATATAGGCGGGGGCGAGACCGGCCGGCCAGTCGTGGGCGTGCACCAGATCCGGGCACCAGTGAATTTGCGCGAGATTGGCGGCGATGTCCGCAGCGGCCAGGCCCAGACGGGCGAAACGAATGTGGTTGTCCGGCCAGTCGCGACCGTTGTTGGCGCCGTAGGGCGAGCCTTCGCGCTCGTAAAGTTCCGGGCAGATCAGCACGTAGATGACCAGACCGTCGGGCATGTCCATACGGCCGATCTTGCACGGTGGCAGAGCGGCATGGCCACCGAGTTCGCCGATGATGTGGATCGGGTTCTCGCTGTGCATCACTTGCGGGTAGCCGGGGATCAACACGCGCACATCGTGCAGATGGGCCATGGCCCGCGGCAGGGCGGCGGAAACGTCACCCAAGCCACCGGTCTTGACCAGATCGGCGATTTCCGAGGTGACGAACAATACTTTTTTCTTGTTGGGGTTCTGGCTCGCTACTGGAGTCAGCGTTTTGGTGCCGGGGACGTTGATCTGTCGGCTGCCGGGAACACTGACGGTGCTCGATTCTCCAACCGCCTGCTGAGCACGCTCTCCCTGAATATCCAATGCCGCACTGATCATATGAATCTCCCGTATCGTTGATCTGATTCTTGTCTTGAACAAGCGATGTCCATGGCCAAGTCCTGTGGCCGGGCGCAAACGCGCCACGCATCGGTGAGCAAACGCTACCCAACACGCGCAAGCAGAATGGGTGATCGGGCCGTTGCAAGGATTGCACCAGTCGCTTTGGCCCTGCCTTTCAGATGACCCGCCGCTTTGCGCAAAAGTTTCGAGTTTTTTTGCGCAATGTGACCGACAGGTCGTACCCCGAAAAAATCAGTCTAGGCCAGATCCTAGAGCGGGCCAGAGCAAATGGGTGAATTGTTCGACAATCGGTTGGCAGTCTGAGCAAACCGTACTTTGGCGGGGCAAACGCACCGACGAAGTGCAGGTTTTTCTGCGAGGGAGGGCCAAAACGGTGACTGAGCGGTCACGATTTTGTGCTAGCGGGCAGCGCGGTTGCACTGTTGTGGTGCGGACAGTTTGTTGATGGGGTGACTGTTATGTCGCTATCGCGAGCAGGCTCACTCCTACATTTGAAATGCGTTCCCCTGTAGGAGTGAGCCTGCTCGCGATGACGATGGTGAATTCACCCGATCATTACCGCATCGGCTTAATTCAGCAGGCGAACCGGCTCCCCAGCCGCCCAAGCCTGAATATCTTCGATCATCTGCGAAAAGAACTGCTCATAATTCTGCCGGCTGACATACCCGACATGCGGCGTCGCCAAGACATTGTCCAGTGTGCGAAACGGGTGCATGGCCGGCAACGGCTCCTGTTCGAACACATCCAGCGCTGCCCCGGCGATGTGCTGTTTCTGCAAGGCCTTTATCAGCGCCGCTTCATCGACAATCGGCCCGCGTGCGGTGTTGACCAGCAGTGCCGTCGGTTTCATCCACCCCAGGGCCTGCGCATCGACCAGCCCGTGACTGCGCTCGCTGAGCACCAGATGCACCGACAACACATCGGCCTGCTCGAACAGTTGCTGCTTGTCCACGTACGTAACGCCAACCTGTTCAGCCCGTTCGGCGGTGAGGTTTTCGCTCCAGGCGATGACCTTCATGCCGAACACCTGACCGAACTGTGCAACCCGCTGGCCGATGCTGCCCAGACCAAGAATCCCGAGGGTCTTGCCATGCAGGTCACCGCCCAGCCCTTGCTGCCACTTACCGGCGCGCAGGGCATTGGCCTCATTCACCAGATTGCGCGTGGCCGCCATGATCAGCGCCCAGGTCAATTCCGGCGCGGCATGCTTGTAACTGTCGGTGCCGCAGACCTTGATGCCCAGTTTTGCTGCGGCTTGCATATCCAGCGCCGCGTTGCGCATGCCGCCGGTGACCAGCAACTTCAGATTGGGCAAGCGCTTGAGCAGGTCTTCGTCGAACCGCGTGCGTTCGCGCATCACGCAAATCACCTGATAGCGGCCCAGGCGCTCGGCCAGTGTCGCGTTGTCGGCCGGGTAATCATGCTCGAACGTCACTTCACCGAGGCTATCGAGCACTGACCAGTCGACCACGTCGCGGGCCACGTCCTGCCAGTCATCGATCACTGCAATCTGCACCGCCATCAGCCTTACCTCATCAACGAACGGGATTGGATGTATTCAGCCAGTCGAGCAGGGCCTTGTGGAACTGCGCCGGTTCTTCCATTTGCGGCGCGTGGCCCATGCCGGGAAATTCCACCAGCGTCGACTGCGGGATCAGCTTGGCCACTTGTTTGCCGAGCACGTCGTAATGGCCGATTTTCGCTTTCACCTCAGGCGGTGCGAGGTCTTTGCCGATGGCTGTGGTGTCGGAGGTGCCGATCAGCAGCAGGGTCGGCATCTTCAGGTCCTTGAACTCGTAGTACACCGGCTGGGTGAAAATCATGTCGTAGATCAGCGCCGAGTTCCAGGCGACCTGGGGCTTGCCCGGGCCTTTGCTCAGCCCGGCGAGCATGTCCACCCAGCGGTCGAATTCCGGTTTCCAGCGGCCGTCGTAGTAAGTGGTGCGTTCGTAATCGCGAATGCCTTGAGCGCTGACTTTCAGCTCACGTTGATACCACTGATCTACCGTGCGATAGGGCACGCCGAGGGCTTTCCAGTCTTCCAGACCGATCGGGTTGACCAGTGCCAATTGCTCGACCTGCTCGGGGAACAGCAAGGCATAGCGGGTGGCGAGCATGCCGCCGGTGGAGTGACCGAGCAACGTGGATTTCTGAATGCCCAGCGCTTTGAGCAACTGTTGAGTGTTGGTCGCCAGTTGCTGAAAGCTGTACTGATAGTTGTCAGGTTTGCTGGAGGTGCAGAAGCCGATCTGATCCGGCGCGATCACCCGGTAACCGGACTCGCTCAAGGCCTTGATCGAACTGTCCCAGGTCGCTGCGCAAAAATTCTTGCCGTGCATCAGCACCACGGTGCGGCCATTGGCCTTGCCGTGGGCGGCGACGTCCATGTAACCCATCTGCAAGGATTTGCCCTGAGACTGAAAGGCAAAGTGTTTAAGTGTGTAGGGGTATTCAAAGCCTTGCAGCTCCGGGCCATAGGCCGGGCCTTCCGGCGCGGCTGCGCTTGACGTCGCAGCTTGCACCGACAGGGGCAGGGCGGCGCAGAGGAGCAGGGAGGGGAGCCAACGGGAAAACGTGACAGACATAAGGTCAAACTCCGTTTGAAATCGGCCGATGCTGGAATGGCGGGATTATGCCGACGTTAAACACAGGCAATGCCCGCACCCGAACGTTCAACCCAGCCAGCCCAGCGTCAGCATGGCCAGCACGCCGTAACGGGCGCCTTTGGCCAGGGTGACAATCAACAGAAAGCGCCCGAGCGGCTCGCGCATGACACCGGCAATCAGTGTCAGTGGGTCGCCAATGATCGGCAACCAACTCAGAAGCAACGACCAGTGGCCGTAGCGCTCATAGTGTTTGCGCGCCCGGGCCATGTGCGCGGGGCTGACCGGAAACCAGCGTCGATCCTGAAAGCGCTCGATGCCACGGCCCAGCCACCAGTTGACCAGCGAGCCGAGTACGTTGCCTAGCGTTGCCACCGCGAGCAGACCCCACAGCCAGTAACGCTCGCTGACGATCAAGCCGACCAGCAATGCTTCGGACTGCAACGGCAATAAGGTGGCCGCACCGAACGCGGCAAAGAACAGCCCGAAGTAAGCGGCGCCGATCAATGGGCCGGGTAGTCCGCCACGACGACGTCAGCGCCATCCTTCTTCAGGCCGATGACCTGATAAGCATCGCTCGTGCCGTCCATTTCCATGCCCGGCGAGCCCATCGGCATACCCGGTGCGGCGACGCCGAGCAGATCGTCACGCTTGCTCAGAGCCAAGACCTGCTCCGCCGGCACGTGGCCTTCGACGAATTTGCCGTTGATGATTGCGGTGTGGCACGAGGCCAGGCGCGGCGGTACGCCATGTTGTTGCTTGAAGCTGCTCATGTCGCTTTCGACGTGGTCTTCGACTTTGAAACCGTTGGCTTCGAGGTGGCTGATCCATTTTTTACAGCAACCGCAATTGGCGTCGCGGTGCACTTCGATCGGGATCAGATCGGCGGCCTGGGCCAGGGAGGAGATGAAGAGGGCGCTCAGGGCGACCAGACGCAGGTGGGTTCGCATAGCGGATTCTCGGCTCGGTTGACGATCAGAAAAGAACGCATTTTGACCGGTTTTTCCTGCTTGGCATCAACGCAATGTTTCCAGTTGTTGCAAAACGCAGCACCAACCTGTGGGAGCGAGCCTGCTCGCGAAGGCAGTGTGTCAGGCAATGGATGCAGTGACTGACAGGACGCTTTCGCGAGCAGGCTCGCTCCCACAGGGGTTATCTGGTTGGCAGTAACCCCGGCATGAATCAGCGGACTTTGAAACGCCCCATGATTGCGCTCACCCGGCTGTTGGCTTCGAGCAACTGATGGGTATTCAGTTCGCTGGCTTTGCCGCTCTGCACCAGTTCATCAACCATGTGGCGGATCTGCACCATGCTGCGGTTGATCTCTTCGGTCACCGCGCTTTGTTGTTCGGCGGCGGTGGCGATCTGGGTGCTGAGGCTGTTGATGTGGCTGACCGAACCGGCCATTTCATCCAGACCGGAGTTGACCCGCGCGGTGGCGTCGGCGGCAGACTGACAACTGGCCTGGGTGTTTTCCATGGCGCTGACTGACGAGCTCACGCCTTGGGTCAGGCGGGTCAACATCTCGTTGATTTCCGAAGTGCTGGCCTGGGTGCGGGCGGCGAGGGCGCGGACTTCATCGGCGACCACGGCAAAACCACGGCCTTGTTCACCGGCGCGTGCTGCTTCGATCGCGGCGTTGAGCGCCAGCAGATTGGTCTGCCCGGCGATCGCACCGATCACCCCGAGGATCTCGGTGATGCGCTGGGCGTCCTGCTGCATGTTTTCAACTTTGTGTGTGGCGCTGGCCACTTCATCGATCAGCGCCACGACGCTGTTGGTCGCTTCGCCCACCACCACCCGGGAACGGTCGGCGTTTTCATTGGCACGCTGGGTGAACGCGGCGGTTTCGGCGGCATTCTGCGCGACGCTTTCTGCCGTCGAACTCATCTCGGTGATGGCGGTAACGGTCTGATCGGTTTCCGAGGCGTGACGCAGCAGGATCTGGCTGGTGTTCGCCGAAGTGCGTTGCAGGTTATCGAGGCTCGAGGCCATGGCACCGGTAGCCTGGGTGACTTCGCCGATCATGTTTTGCAGGTAGGCAATAAAGGTGTTGACCGAATGACCGATAGCACCCAGTTCATCTTCGGCGCGAATGGTAATGCGGCGGGTCAGGTCGGCATCGCCGCTGGACAGCAAATCGATGTTGGCTTTCAACGCTTTCATGCGCTGCACCAACTGGCGAATCGCGTAGACCTGCAACAGCACCAGCAGGATCACCAGCGGAATCTGCAACAGGCTCAAGGTGCTGAGGACGTCATCACGCTGTGCGGTAAGCATTTTCGTCGGCAGGGCGCTGGCGAGGAACCACGGCGTGCCTTCAATCGGGCGCATGAAGAAGGTGCTGGCTTCACCGTTGTTGTCGAACTCGATGCGTTGTGCCTGATCGCGGTTCTGCAACGCGGCTTTGACCTGACTGGCGAAGGTCGACGTGCCAGCCAGTTCGTTGATGTTTTTCAGCACAATCGGGCCACTGATGCGCGAGCTGTTACTGATGATCTTGCCGTCGGCTTCGATGATCAGCATTTCGGCATTGAGGTCTTTCTCCTTGCGCGCCACCAGATCGTTGAAGAAGCCGAGGGTTACGTCGATGGTTGAAACACCCCAGGCGCTACCGTTTTTCTGGATGGCCATGGCGCAGTTGGTGCGCGGCTCGGCGCTGGCGTCATCTTTATACGCTGCCGCCCACGCGCATTGGCCGCGCGGTGTGGCCATGCCGCCCTTGTACCAGCTCTGATCGTAATAGTTGGGGGCCGCGTCGCTATTCCAGAAGGTGTTCACGGCGAGTTTGCCCGACGCGTCGCGGTGCCAGAACGTACTGAATTTGTTGCGCCCGGCCTCACGCTGCCCCGGCAGTGGCCAGATCCCGCCGCCGAACACCTTCAACTCGCCGTACTGATCAACCAAGCCTGGCAGCACCGTGTCGATGGCGGCGCTGTCGAGCAGCGGGATGGTCTGGGTGATGCTGCGCTGTTGCGCCTGCACTTTGTTCAACTCGCCCTGAATCTGCTCGGCCACTTCGGCGATGCGGTTGAGGACTACCTGTTCTTCGGTATGCCGCAGCTTGGGGGCGACCAGTTGGCTGATGCCGACCACGGTCAACACCGACAGCAGCAGGATGAACAGAACCAGAAACAGCGTATAGCGAGCCTGAATAGTGCGGAATGCGGGCATGGAGACCGGTCCTTGAGCAGCGTTTCTTATTAGGGGGCAGGGTTAAAACAGTGCGGGTATCCACAGCGTATCGTCGTTGCGACGGGAAGCTTTAGGTACTCACGTCCTAAAACATGCAGGTGCCGATGACTGGTCAGTATCAGGTTCGATACACAAACGCGTATCAGCCCGCCCCAGTGCGCGTAACCCCGATTTTCATTTCATTGTCATGACAGCTCTGGGTCAGGATTTGCGGGGTGTTTGGCTTTTGTATCGAGAATGTACAAGAATTGTAAAAAAGTTCAGAAAAAGGTTGGTGCCATCAGTTCGCCCGTCGATACTCGCGCCCATTAATGGTGCTTGGCACCTACATTTTCGTGGTCATTTCACAGGGAGTCTTCTCATGACGATCGGTATTGTCGGTGGTTGGGAGAGCAAGGCAGGGGTTCTGGTTCGTAACACCGGCGCAAAAAAACAGGTGGCCCAGAGCGTCAAGGTGCAGCAGATGCTGACCATGGTCGGCAACGATCCCAACGCACTGAATACTGCTGAAATGGACAAGCAGGGTTTGCGCAAGCAGATCAAGGGTTTTGATCCTGCGAATGTGTCGGTCAAACAACTGGGTAACCTGAGCGCGTTTCTGCGTGGCCGCGGGCTGATCTCCGAGATCACTTCGTTTACGTTGATGAACGCCGGTGACAAGTTCGACCGTTTCGGCGTGACGACCGATGTCGATGCGAAATTCAATGCGCTGGAATATTTCGCCACCCAACTCGATGCCATCCAGACCAACGGGCTCAATGGCAACGCCTACGGCAAGAACCTGATTCCCGAGTTCAAGAAAGCGATCTATGTTCTGCAGAACCTCAAGACCTACGGTGAAGGCAACGCCGCGAAACCGGCCGACGAGGGTGTCAAAGCCAAGGCTTGAGCCCCACCGGTGTAGCCCGTCCAACGCTTGAACGGGCTGGTCGAGGTAAAGACTTTTGGTTCAAGACAGCGGCGGCGCCTCGCTGGCGCTCGGGGCAATGTGTTGTTGCGCCTGATCATGCAGTCGCTGGATGTGCGGGCAGCGCAACTCCAGCGTACGCGGCTGATATCCACGATGAAACAACGCCAGCCATCCCGCGCAACGTTCATTCGGGGCAATCCCGGTGAAGACGAAACCCATCGCCGAGAGGCTTTCCACGGCACTGGCGAAACCCGTTGCCAGCCTGAGTCTGATCGAGATCATCCAGTGTTCGGGTAGTCGTCGTAGTTGCTGAAGCAAGCCGGCGTCGAGTTTTTTCAGTATCACGTCATAACGCCCTGAGCATTGTTCAACCTGCATCGACTCTCCCACCCAAAGCGCCTCTTTTTCCTGGGTCCCGTATATGCCGCACAAATGCGCCATGAAATCGTGGCAGCTTTGCGGCCAGGACAATGCCGGGAGCGGGCGGCGATAGCCTTCGACAGGGGTGTAGCCGATGACGATGGACTCCGGCAGTGGCTCGCCAAACGGTGAGGGTACGTAGTCGAGCAATAACCCGGTGCTGCAAAAACCGAGGCGGTCAGCCATGCGTTGTGTGTAGGGGTGCTGCGTCACCTGTTTGATGGTCACGCCGTGGCAACCGAGTGCCTGGGCATGGATCAACAGCCGCATGCCCAACTGCGTCGCAATGTTTTGCCCGCGTGTTGAAGGATGGACCACGCTCAACGCCAGTTCCGCCGTGCGCGTTCCCACATTTCTGCACAACGTGGCGTGGCCGAGAATTTTCTTCCCGGATTCCGCCACCAGTGAATGCCATCTACCATCGCCGTGGTTCTGGTTGATCATCAGCGGCATATACACGTGCGGCTGCACGTAATGGTCACCATAGGCTTCCCGGAACAGACGGCTGACCGCTGCGGCATCGGAGCGGCGATAGCTGCGCAGCGTCACGTTGTCCATGGGCGTTGCTCCGGACGTGGGGCGTTGTAGTCGCGAAGGTCGACGACTCGTTGGCGTTTGCCAGAGCGCGGATGGCGAGCGAGCTCATCGGCTGTGCAATGGGCGACCTGTAGCTCAAGTTGGCCATCAGCACAGAGTTGCGCGATCAGCGGATAATGTTCGATCAAGCCGTTTTGCAAGGCTGTACTGGCCTGAGTCGTCTCGGGTTTCAGCGCCTCGGGCACCCACTTCAGACACAAGATATCGACGTTTGCCGATTGGCTGATGACCAGTTGCCAGTCGTCGCTGACGGTATTGCGCTGAATGATTGTGTCGATGTCTTCGATCAGCAGGGTCAGGCTGCTGACTCGTACGCGCTGACTGCTCATGCTGCGACCCATCAGGGCAAATTTGCGCATGGGCGCCGTGGCCGGTTCTCGCCAGCAGGCGAGGTCACCCACGGGATAACGAATCAATGGCATAAGCCGACGAGTGAGGTTGGTGATCAGCAAACGCCCGGTGCGATCGCATTCTTCAATCACTTCACCGGTGTGCTCGTCGATGATTTCCAGCACGCTGTGGCTGGCCAGCATGCGGTGTTCGCCCAAGGCACAATCGCGGCTTGTGGCGCCGATGAACCCTGCGTCGACACTGGCGTAGCCGATGGAGGCGATCCGTGCGTTGGGGAACACTCGGTGCAACATCTGCAATTGCCCGGCGAACAGGCTTTCGCCGCCGTAAAGTACGCTTTCGACCTCGACCAGGGTTTGTCCCTGGCGCTCCAGCACGCTGGCGAAGGTCAGCAGTTGTGCAGGCACGCCGGCCAACACATTGATCCGGTGTTGGCGGATCGAGTCAGCCAGCACCGTAAAGTCGACGTCGCCGGTGAAGGGGTATTCGGTAATACCCGATGTTTCGTGCGCCAAGGCGTCGTGGATAAAGATGAAACTGGCATACAGATCGCCGACAAAAAACAGATTTGCAACCCGGTCTCCCGGATTGAGTTGGCTCGCCAGATGGCGCCCGAAGTCGCGCACAAGTGTCTGCCATTCCTCACGAGTGAATACCGAAAGCTTACCCGCGCTGGTTGTTCCACCAGTCTTGAACACCAGTGCGCGTTCGACCGTTGAAGTCAGTACTGGCCATTGATCGAAGTTATTGCTGCTGGCCCAGTATTGTTGCGGATCAATCGGCGGAAGTTCATCCAGTGTGCTGATCTGCGGCTTAACGCCTTGCCAATGTCTGGCGTAATAAGTTGAGTGCTGTCGGGCGAAGGCGAGCAACTTGTTCAGTTCAAGTGTGGTGTTCATGGTGTTCTCTTTAATTGTTCTGATAATGGACGATGTTTGGCCTTCAGCGGCGAGCGTCGACCACTGCCGGTATCTTTCCGCTGTGTCTGTTTCTGTCGAACTGTTGTGGCTCGCAGGTTTGCCCTTGCACGGTGAGCAGCCCGGTTCGCACGAGGGTCGCCAGCGTCACGTAGCCTTCCAGTCGGCGGAGGATGTCGGCGGGGGCAGCGGGGCTGCGAATCAGCAGGCGTTCGAGGCCATCAGGGGCGTGATCGAGATGTAACTGAAACGGTGCTTGCAGGTGTTTGGCGAGCTCGTTCAGGCAGATGAAATCGGTGCCGATACGCAGCAGTCTGCCGTGCCGTTGCAGCAACTCGAAACGCGGCGAACTCAGCCCGCACGGACAATCGCCGGGCAACCAGCGCCCCGTGTCGCCGACGTCATAACGCTGTACCTGCTGACCTTCGCGTGCTTTTGAGGTGAACAGTAAACGGCCGACTTCATTGCCAACGACAGGTACGTCCTCCTCCAGCGCAACGATTTCCAGATGCTGGATCGCGTCCATCAGATGAAACACACCATCGCCGGTCGCGGCGCAGGCATGCCCGAAGGGGCCGGCATCGACACTGCCGTACACCGCCGAGCGGATGCTGGCAACGCCACAGCGCTGCAACAGTTCGCGGCACTGATCACTGATGTGTTCACCGCCGAGAAAGACTTTTTCGATGGCGCCATAACGGCTCAGGCGCTGCTGTTCGTTGAGGAACAAACGATGCAGGGTGCTGGGCATGCCGATCAGCACGGTGACCTGTTGCTCGATAATGACTTGTGCAATATCGCGGTAGTCATCGTCGGCGGGAGCGCCCATTGGCAGGTGGCTGACACCCAGCGTTTCCAGCACTTTGGCAAAACTGAAGAAGCCGCCGTACAGACCCCCACTGAAGAACAGGTTCATCACCTTGTCACGGCTCGGATCGAGCCCCGCCGCAAACAACCCGTCGGCCGTTGCGCGCATTTGCCGTTGAAAATCGCGGTAGCTGTATCCCGCCAACGCTGGTGTGCCGCTGCTGCCGCCAGAGCGGAAAAACAGTTGCGCGGCTGCTGTTGTCGGTCGCGCGATAAACGCCTCTTTGTCGGTGATCGCCACGCCCGCCATCGTCGGTTTGCAAGGTGGCCGGTCGAGGGTCATGTGGGTGGACAACTGCGTCGCGGCGACGCTGACCGACACCCGCCGGCTCAGGCGTTGCAGTGCATAGACACCGTCGTGGGGTTCGCCATCGTAGCCATCATGGATTGCATCAATCGGCGCAATTCGGCTGACGCCGGCGGCAATCAATGTTCGCGACAATGCACCGATCTGCGCTTCGTTACACACCAGTGCGCAGCTCTGTAAAACATTGCGCCAAGGCAGCAGGTTTTGCGCCAGACGCGTACGTGGCAGGGGTTTGAGCAACACCGTGCGAAACAGCGGCGAGGGCGCAAGCAGCTGATCATGGCTCCAGATCACCCGCCATCCCGGTGCGCTCCAGACCTGCGCCGTCACCTCGGAAAAACTCTGGCTCAGGCGCGTCATCAGGGTGCGGGTAGTGATTTCGCTGGCCTCCTGAGCCGTCGGGATCAGTGCCGGCCATTGCCCGGCGCGGCGCTCGAACGCCTTGGCCAATTCGCCGCCGATTGCTTGTAGAACGGCGGGGTCGTCGCTATCGACCAACAACCATTGCGGGCTGGAGCAGGCTTGCTGATCCAGTCGGCAGACCTCATCGACCAGCGCGTCCAGCGCCTGTGGCGAGGCCGCGTCCGGCGTCAGGTAGGCAAAACTGATGCGGTGCCCCCAGTCGATCCAGCGACATCCGGGCGGCAACTGTTGGCGGATCGCGTGCAGCGCCGCTTCGCCACCCCATGCCGAAACACCGTTGGCCATTTTGCACAAACTGCCGATCTGAGCTGTCGCCACCGGCAACACAGCGACGTAATGGCGCAACTCACCACTTGGGTCGCATTGCACCAGGGTATGTAACAGGCGCGCCGTCAGGCCTTGGTCACTGCTGCTGGGCCGTAGCCAGTTGATGTTGCCGGCCAAGAGACTTTCAATCATTGCGCAGCACGCCAGCAGCGGCGCGTTGGCCGGCGTGACGTGGACCACCAGGCCGAGCGGACTCCAGCGCTCAAAACGCGATTGCCGATAATCGACACGTCGCAACGATTCAGCCTGATCGCCGAGTTCGCGCTCAAGCTTGAGTTGCAAGGCGTGAGGCTGACAGAAGGCGATCAGCGCCTGGCGTTGTTCATCGTCCAGCGGCAGTTCGGCGTTGTGCAATTGCTGCGCAAACTGTGCGGCGGCGCTTAGTACGGTGGCGTTGTCCAGCGGTGTAGAGAGGTGTTGCGGCAAAGTCTGATGCAGCAGCGCCAGTGCATTGTCGAGGTCGACGTCTGCTAGCAGTTCTCCGTTGATCAGGTACATGTCAGTGCCCCCCCAGCAATTCGGAAGCGGCCATCGCACAGCTTCTACTGGCCGTGGTGCCTGCGCGACCTTGCAGTTCGAACCAGTCACTGGCGAGGCCGCAATCACAACTCGACCCGGGATGCAGCGTCGCCAGATCGCTCATGACCACCGCGTGCGCGGGGCTGGACGAGATGTAGGGGGAGACGAATCCCAGCAAGCCTTGCTGACCGTAGGGCTGGATGGAAAAATCCTGCGGATTGCGCACGTAAGCCTTGGCGTAAACGGGGACATGAAAATGATGCTGGGCACATTCGATGTAGGGCACCGCATGCTCGACGGCGCCGTAACCGTCGCGGCACTGCGACAGTTCGATGCCCAGTTGCCGGACGATACGCCCATACAGTTGTTGTTTTGGAATTTCCTTGCTCGCGAGGGTTTTCCAGCCACCGCCGAAAAACACCAATGAATCACTTGGCAGTTTCAGCGCAGGCACGCCGGTGGCCTGCATCTGCTGCAAGGTCTGCCAAAGAAACGCCGGGAAGCCGAAAATGCGCACAGGCAGGCCTTCTTCGGCGAACGATTGCAGAGCCGCGATGACCCCGAACACATCGAACTGGTGGCCATCGCCGTTGCAACGCAAGGCGTAGACAACTCGGTTGACGGGCGCAAAGCGGCAGAGAAATTGGTCGGTGAAGGACGTCCCCAGTGTGATCGCTCCCTGCGGTTCGTAGCTCAGCAGCAAGTAGTTGCACGGCGTCTGCGCTGAATGCCAACCGTAATGACTAAAGATTCGCTCGACCATGAACTGCGCGGCCGACAGACTGCGCGGGTCATAGCGCATGCGGCTTTTTTGGCCACTGGTGCCGGACGATGTCAGTTCCAGGGCATTCTCTGCGGTGGGGCTGAGCAGCATTTGCTGCTTGAAAAAATTGGCCAGAATCGGCGGGAGCCGGGACCAGTCATCGAGGCTGTCCAGATCCTTCACATCGAGGCCGTTGGCGTTCAGCCAATGTTCATAGCCGGGAGTGTGCTGGCAATGAAAGCGACTGATCTCGGTCATGGCCTGATCGAACAGGCCTGCTGGCACGGAAGCCGGGCAATAGGGGTGTGGCAATGCGCAAAGCGCATCGCTGGCGGGGAACTGATTCATTCAATACTCCTTTATTGAGTAGAGGCGGAGTCGGGATGTTTGCGTTGCAACAAGCCGTGCAACAGGGGCAGGCACATCAGGCCACTGAAGGCGGCGCAGAGTGCGAAGAGTTCGAGTTGGGTGCCGCCGCCGATGGCGGCAATCAGGGAGCCGCCGAGCCCCATCACCGCAATCGAAATCATGCCGGCCAGCGCCGAAACCAACCCCTTGCTGTCGTCGCTGGCAAACAGCGCCAACCGATACAGCGCAGCGTTGCTCATTCCCAGCCCGACCGCGTACAGCCCCAGACTGGCAACCACTGCGCCCAGTCCGGCACCTGACAGCGCGCAGGCGATCAATGCCATAAGACCCAGACCAAAAGGCCAGAGCGCCAACCGGATCAACCGGGACAAAGAATGCGTGTCCAGCAAGCGGTCGAGGATCAGATTGCCGGTGATAACGGCAGAAAAAACCGGAATCTGCCACAAGGCATATTCCAGCGGCGTCAGCCCGAGCAGCTGGATCAGCAGCAACGGTGCCAGGCCGATCCAGGCGATCAGCGGCAGGCTCATGAGCCCCAGTGCAAGACTGGCAGCGAGGAAGCGACGATTACTCAAGAGGGCTCGGTAGCGCTGACCGGTCTGGCGCCAGGAAAAACGTACGGCGGCCTGCACTTGCCCATCGTGGCGAGTGACCCCGACCGTTTCCGGCATGCAGACGAAAAGCCCCAGCCAGACCATTGATGCGGCAAAACCCAAGCCCAGAAACAGTTCGCGCCAAGACAGCCACTGCAGCAAGACAATGCCCAGTAGCGGCCCCATCAGCGGTGAAAGCAGCGCGATATTGCCGAGCAGCGCCATCAAGCGCACCGCATCGGCCTCGCAGAATACTTCCTGAAGGGCGGGATAACTGACCGCGACCACGAAACCCAGGCCCATGCCTTGCAACAGTCGCAGCAGATTGAAGGTTTCAATGTTCTGAGTGGCAAATGCACTTGCGCAGGCCACCGCAAACAATGCGCAGCCGATCAACAGTACCCGCCGCCGGCCCCATTGATCGGACAGCGGCCCAATCAGCCATTGCAGGCAGACTCCGCCGATCAGATACAAGTTGAACGCGTTTGGAACATGTCGTACATCGGCCTGAAGTTCTGTTGTCACACCCAACATGGCTGGCATGATCAAGTCACTTGCCATATACGTCAGAAGTTCAAAAGCGCTCAGTGCCAAACAAAATCCGAGTACTTGCCGTGGCCCGATCGCTATAAGTGTTCTCTGCATAAACGTCCCTGTCAGTAAGTGGGAGAAAGTTGGCAGAGACTAGTTGCAGAGGCTTGTGTCACCTATTCTTTTGCTGCGACATTAGATTTCAAATGCTTGCAACTTGTTTAGCAAGTCCGCTTTGCTTGTCAGGCAAGTTTCAACTGCGCGCCAGAAGCCGTCGGCAAAAAACAGAAAAGCCCGCAACAGGGCGGGCTTTGTTTGAAGTTGATCGGGCTTGTTGATTTCCTGCCTCAATCTGTTTGTGGGTAAGCGGGCAGGGCGAACAATCCTGTTCTAGCGATGTTGGTAATAACCAGGGCCACCCTGGTAATAACGGTGGTGATCGTCATGCCAGCCGCCGTGGGGGAAGATGATGCAGCCACTCAGGGTCAGCAGGGCAAGAACGGGAATCAGCCAGGTGATTCGACGCAGCATTTTGAAAATTCCTCATGGTTACGCCGTCATGAAGCCAAAACTCTTCATCGGCTGTAACATGAGACCCCGATTGCAGCGGCGCATCCCCGTAGAACGGTATGTGCATGGCATGCAAACGGATACAAAACGGATACATTTCAACGTTTCAGGAAGCCGTAATGACCCACAAGCAACGCTTGATTTATTCGATTCTGATCGCCGTGTCGGTCCTGGCCATCATGCTTGGTCTGTCCTGGCTGCAAAACGCCGGCATGATTTCGGAGAAGACTTTCCAGTTCGTCGCCATCGGTGTGGCGGTGATCGTGGTCGTCATCAACGGCGTCATGCGCCGCAAGGTCAAGCCTTGACGGCGTTTGCCGCACGCTTCAATCGTTGTTGAGGACTGCCGCAGCCTGTGGATGCAGGCTGTAGCTCTTGTCTTCATTGAAGGTGATCACCCCTTCGGCGCACAGACGCTTTAGCACTTCGCGCACACTGAGGAATGACAGCGGAATATCCAGGTCCAGCAATTGGCTGTGGACGCCGCGCACGCCCAGACGCCGCTCGCTTTGTGCGGCGACCAGCAGGGCATCAATGACTTTCAGACGAATCAGGCTGGTGCGCAGCCCGAAACTTTTCAGCAGCAAGCGGATGCGTTCGTTACCGTGACGCTCGACGCGTTGCCCGAAATCGCTCGCGTGGGGGCTCATGGAAACTCCTTTGGGTGCCTGGCTACCGTCCGTTGGTAGTTGCGAGTTGTACATGCGATTACTCCTTTTCAGAGCCTGATCGGGGAGGGTTTTTTTGCTCTCTCTAAACAAGACGTTTCAGCACGACAAATCATGAAAGAAAAAATGTAGAAAATTTGTCGGGGGTTTGTCTTTTTCTTGTGATTGCGGGTTGGAATTGGGTTGGCCTTGGCGGCCTTTGGGCCGACCATGCTGTTGGGTTTTGGGGGAATATCCGTTGCTGCGGGTGTTGCCGCTGGCGGTTTCGCTCTTACAGCGAGTCCCTTTGGCAAACGCCCCAAAGGAACCAAAGGTCTGGGCCCCGGCGTTCGGCCCTCGCCGTGGCTCGGGTTCCTTCGTTACGGGATCTATCCGGGGGCATCGCCTACGGTTTGCTTCGCTGCACCTCCTCTCGATGCATTTGACTTCGTCGAACGGTCGCTGCGCTCCCACCCCCGGATAAATCCCTCCACTCAGCCTGCCGAAGGGGCCAGCACGGCAAGATCAAAAGCTGCAGCCGAGCTAACGCTCATCCTGTTGAGTGGTGAGGAGCGGGGAGGGTGTAGTTTTTGATTTGTTTCTGGGTTCGAGTGCGGCTCGGTTTTTTATGTAGGCGCAGCTTCCCCAATCACCTCGGTCAGTTCCCTCTCCCTCCGGGAGAGGGCTAGGGTAGGGGCTTTTGATTTGCTTCCGAATTTGAGTGCGGCTCGGTATTTCATGTCGCTGTATCTCTCGCCATCACCTCGGTCAGTTCCCTCTCCCTCCGGGAGAGGGCTAGGGTGAGGGGCTTTTGATTTGCTCCGAATTCGAGTGCGGCTCGGTATTTCATGTCGCGGTATCTCTCGCAATCACCTCGGTCAGTTCCCTCTCCCTCCGGGAGAGGGCTAGGGTGAGGGGCTTTTGATTTGCTCCGAATTCGAGTGCGGCTCGGTATTTCATGTCGCGGTATCTCTCGCAATCACCTCGGTCAGTTCCCTCTCCCTCCGGGAGAGGGTTAGGGTGAGGGGCTTTTGATTTGCTCCGAATTCGAGTGCGGCTCGGTTTTTTATGTAGGCGCAGCTTCCCCAATCACCTCGGTCAGTTCCCTCTCCCTCCGGGAGAGGGCTAGGGTGAGGGGCTTTTGATTTGCTCCGAATTCGAGTGCGGCTCGGTATTTCATGTCGGTGTATCTCTCGCCATCACCTCGGTCAGTTCCCTCTCCCTCCGGGAGAGGGCTAGGGTGAGGGGCTTTTGATTTGCTCCGAATTCGAGTGCGGCTCGGTATTTCATGTCGCGGTATCTCTCGCAATCACCTCGGTCAGTTCCCTCTCCCTCCGGGAGAGGGCCAGGGTGAGGGGCTTTTGATTTGCTCCGAATTCGAGTGCGGCTCGGTATTTCATGTCGGTGTATCTCTCGCCATCACCTCGGTCAGTTCCCTCTCCCTCCGGGAGAGGGCTAGGGTGAGGGGCTTTTGATTCTGCTTTGGGGGGTTGCGTGGAGAGCCTAAATTTTTTCCTCTGACTTCGTTTCTTCGACAGGCTCATTGCGCGTGGACGCGTGGGTGTTTCCAGGGTGGGTCCGCGTCAGCGCCGGACCCGCTCTTTGGCATGTCGATCAGGAGCGAGCGTGATTATTTCCAGACAGTTAACGGGATTGAAGCAGCTGCAAGCTTCGAGCTTCGAGCGGCAAGTTGAAAACTTCGGTTCGAATGTCAAATATGGCTTTTGCTCGAAGCTTGTCGCTCGCAGCTTGCAACTTACAGTGGCCAGCACGGTTTTTGGTCTGAGTTGTTCAGCCCATGCGTTTAGCCCGGCCACGGATGTCAGCGCCGATATTCGCCGCACTGCTTTTGGCGTGCCGCATATCCGCGCGCAAGACGAGCGCGGGCTGGGTTTTGGCATCGGCTATGCCTATGCGCAGGACAATCTGTGCCTGTTGGCCAACGAGATCGTGACGGTCAACGGCCAGCGTTCACGTTACTTCGGCCCGGATCAGTTCACCGTCGAACAGCGCGAAAACCGTGTCAGCGATGTGTTTTTTACCTGGCTCAACACTCCCGAAGCGGTCAAGGCATTCTGGCAGGCGCAACCTGTGCAGGTGCGTGATCTGGTCGAAGGCTATACCGCCGGTTACAACCGTTATCTGGCCGAGCGCCGCCAGCAGGGCTTGCCGCAACAGTGTCACGGCGAATGGGTGCGTGAGATCGCACCGGAAGATCTGGTGAAGCTGACCCGCCGTCTGTTGGTCGAGGGCGGCGTCGGGCAGTTTGCCGAGGCTTTGGCCGGCGCCACTCCGCCGCAAGCGACAGCCGGGATCGAACACAACGTGCAGGCCTATCAGTTGGCCGATGCACGTCAGCAGCGTTTTGCCCTGGACCGTGGCAGTAACGCTGTCGCGGTGGGCAGCGAGCGCTCGTTCAACGGGCGCGGGATGTTGCTGGCCAACCCGCACTTCCCTTGGGTTGGCGGCATGCGCTTTTATCAGATGCACCTGACCATTCCGGGCAAGCTCGACGTCATGGGCGCTGCCTTGCCAGGCCTGCCGATGATCAATATCGGCTTCAATCAGCACCTGGCCTGGACGCACACGGTCGATTCATCGAAACATTTCACACTCTATCGTCTGCAACTCGATCCGAAGGATTCCACGCGCTATCTGCTCGATGGCAAATCTCTGCCATTGAACAAGCAGACCGTCACCGTGCAGGTGAAACAGGCCGACGGGCAAGTGGTGCCGGTCTCGCGTGATGTCTACAGCTCACAATTCGGGCCGATTGTGCAATGGCCGGGCAAGCTCGACTGGGACAACCAGTTCGCCTACAGCTTGCGCGACGCCAATATCGACAATGATCGGGTGCTGAACCAGTGGTACACGATGAATCAGGCGTCCACACTTTCGGAGCTGCAGGATTCGGTGCACAAGATTCAGGGTATTCCGTGGGTCAACACCCTGGCCGTCGATGACAAGGGCCAGACGCTGTACATGAACCTGTCGGTGGTGCCAAACGTCAACGCCGAGAAGCTGGCCAAGTGCAGCGACCCGCGTATCGGCACACAAATGATCGTGCTGGACGGTTCCAACAGTGCGTGCGCATGGGACATCGACCCGCAAGCTGCACAGAAAGGCATTTATGCCTCCAGCCAACTGCCGCAACTGCTGCGCAAGGATTTCGTCCAGCACTCCAATGACTCGGCATGGCTGGCCAACCCGGCGCAACCGCTAACCGGTTTCTCGCCGTTGATCAGTCAGGATGGCCAGCCGCTGGGCTTGCGCGCCCGGTTTGCTCTGGATCGTTTGAGCACGCTGAGCAAGAAAGGGCCGTTGGCGGTGAAGGATCTGCAGCAGATGGTGATGGACGATCAGGTGTATCTGGCGACGCAAGTGGTGCCGGATCTACTGAAGTTCTGTGCTGCTGACCTTGGCGCCGATGCTCAGGCCCTTAAACCGGTTTGCGTCAGCCTCAAGGCCTGGGATGGCCGGGCCAATCTCGATTCGGGTGTGGGCCTGGTGCACTTCCAGAACATCATGCAAGCGTTGCAGGCTTCGCCGGATGTCTGGCGCGTGGCGTTCGATCCCAAGGATGCGCAACACACTCCGCGTGGCCTGGCCGTCGAGCAGCCGGCGGTGGCCAAGGCATTGCGTGAGGCCATGCTGGCGTCGGTCGAATCGACTACAAAAATGGGTCTCAAGCCGCAAACCCGCTGGGGTGATATCCAGGTGGTCAGCAGTGGCGGGCAACAGACGCCGATTCACGGCGGGCCGGCTACCCTGGGAATCTACAACGCCATCCAGAGCGTGCCCCGTGAGGACGGTAAACTCGAAGTGGTCAGTGGCACCAGCTACCTGCAAGTCGTGACCTTTGACGACAAGGGCCCGCACGCCCAAGGGCTGCTGGCGTTCTCGCTGTCGAGCGATCCTGCGTCGAAGTATTCGCGGGACCAGACCGAGGCGTTCTCGAAGAAGCAGTGGAGTGTATTGCCGTTCACCGAACAGCAGATTCAGGCTGATCCGCAGTATCAGGTGCAGACTGTTCGTGAGACGTTGGACAAGGCGGGGAACGTTGCCGCTCAATAAACCCGAGCGTTAGTGGCGACGAGCCTGAAGGCCGCATCCTGCAAGGGTTGCGGCCTTCAGCTTTTTGGCGGCTGTTGCGGTATCGAGTTGATCACCGGGTTACCTTCCTTGTTGCGGCTCAGGTAGACCGGGAGCACCTTGGGCAGGCTGTTGGCGAGGTTGTTCAGCTCTTTGATGTTGTAGATGCCACCCACGCGAATCGAACCGGTGCTGTTATCAGCCAGTTCGAGTGGATTGCTCAGATAACGGTTGATCAGTGGCAGTGCTTCGCTCAGCGCGAGGTTATCCAACACCAGTTTGCCGTTGCGCCAAGCCAATGAACTGTCATCGGAGTAGGTCTGGCTGATCTGCGGCATGTAATCGCCTTGCTTGTAGCGCGCCTGCATCGACGGGCCGAGGCGCAAGCCGTCACCTGGCAATGAACGATTGCTGGTGACCAGCACCGAACCTTCGATCAGGTTCACGCGCACCTGGTCCTGATACATCCAGACGTTGAACCGTGTTCCCGTGACCCGAATATTGCCTTCGCCTGCGCGGACGACAAACGGGTGGGCCATGTCGTGACTGACCGTAAAGAACGCTTCACCTTTTTTCAGGGTGACGCGGCGTTCGTCCTTGTAATTGCTGAAGGTCAGATCGGTGTTCAGGTTCAGTTCGATCTGGCTGCCGTCACTCAGTGTGACCTGCCGGACATTATCGGTGGCGGCGAAATGCTCATAGCTGTCGGGCAGCCAACCCAGGTTCCAGCCAGTGTAAGCGGCCAGGGGCAGGGCGAGCGCACAGACACTGGCTGCAATAGCAAATTGACGCCATGAGCGCGAAGGTCGCGGGGCTGGCACGACTGACGCAGATTCCGGACGAGGCAAGTGTTCCGCCACGTCCCAGATTTCCAGCATGGCTTCATATTCGAACGCATGCAGTGGATGTGCGTCGTGCCATTGCTTGAATGCGCGATGCTCTTCGTCCGTGCAGTCGGCGGCGTGCACACGCATGCACCAATGCGCAGCGGCATCGGTGATCGCATCGTATTCGGCTTCCGAGAGGGTGTCTTGGGTCATTGACTCGTCCTGATTTCGCACATTCTAACCTTGTCGGGAAGTGGCCGAGAACATCCGTCATGGCATTTACCCATCAAATTGGAACTTATTTTTCGCTCCGGCACCCAAAAAGCAGGACGCTTATGAACACTATCCACAAATGGAGTGAAAAAATGATCAAAAAGACATTCGCAGCGTTAATTGCCACCGCCAGTTTGCTCAGCGCTGGTGCCGCGTTGGCCGATCGGCCGGGTGCGGGCTGGATCACCATCGAAAAAGCCATCGAGACCATCAAGACCAAGGCCGGTTATGTCGAGGTTTATGAGATCGAGGCCGACAACAACGGCTACTGGAAGGGCGAGGGGCGCAAGGCTGATGGCGTTGTCTACGAGTTCCGCATCGACGGCGCGTCGGGCAATATACTGCGGGATCAGAAAGACTGATCAACGCGCCCGCCGCTGATTGGCAAAAGGCGCAGGTTTCGACCTGCGCCTTTTTTTTGCGCCTGTTTCAGGGCAGCGGCACCGGGTCAAGTTGCCGGCCCATTTCGCAGACCAAACGGGCAATCGAATCAGCGTTGCGCAAGATCACGTCGATACGAACATCGGGTGAACCCTGATCCAGAAACGCATCCCGAGCCTTCTCCATATCAGGGCTGCGGGTCAATGTGAGGATTTCCTTGCCGAGGTCCTCGCCCCCCACAAACTGATCCAGGTCTACGAAGGAATCTTCTTGCCTGCTCCATCGCGCAAACAGTTCATCGCGAGGCGTTGTGATGGACAGGGCATCGGCCTGGAACCGCACCAGTTCGTCCTGAATGGCCCGCCCATATGAGGTGAGGGTGGTGATCAGGTCGTGAAACGGTCGGCGCGCCTCCAGCGAAGCGATATCTTCAGCGTTGGAAAACTGATGGGCAAACTCGTGGATGAGTGTCGCCGCTTGGGCATGGCCATCAATGTTGAAATCGGCAGGCATGACCGGTTTGTACCCATCGAGTTGCGGGTGAAAGAAGTTCTCGGTGAAATGCACTTTTTTCTGGTCGTCGTTGTTCAGCACAAACGCAATGATCGAGGAAAAATAGGTGTTGGAGCCGACCACGAAGCGTTCGGTATTCATCAGGTCATCGTCAGGGTCCACCAACGCCTTGCAGATGGGCACGATCGCTGTGTTGAGTTTGCTCAGCAGGTTCAGATCAACCTGGGGAACACCGAAAAACACCCTGAGAAAGCCGTCCAGCCGCGTACCGGGTACGTTGGCTTTCAGTTGCGCGAGGTTATGCAGGCAGTTGAAAGCATAAAAACGGGCGAGGTCGACGGCGTGCTGGATAACACGGGCCTTATGCGGATAATTGCGCCGGATTTCGTTCATGCCCATCGCCTCGATATTGATCAGGGCACGGCGATCCTGATTCACACTGTAGCGTTTGTACAAGGTCGACATGGCTTTGCCGTAATGCACCGCATGGCGGTCGGGCGCCAGCAAAAGTCGCGATCCCACCTGGGTCAATGACGGGCCGGCGATGCCGTCATTGACCATCTGCCACATGGCGCCTGGCTGTTTTATCTGCACAACCTTGCCATCAACGGCGGTGTAAGTACGCCTGCTGACCGGGTCTTCGAAAGTGCCTTTTTTAGTCTGGCGCTTGAGGTCTTCCAGTGCCACGGCGGGCGTTTCAAAGGTCTGCAGTTCAGTGCGCCAGGGCGAAGTGATCTTCAGCTGCGACCAGGCAGCGGGCGCTGGCGCGGGCGGCTTGGAGGTCGTGTCGATAATGTCGCTCTCTTCAGGCGGGGACGCGGTAGTCGTCGCTGCAGCAGTGGCTTCCGTGGACTCGATACTCAGCCGCCCCAGGCTGATCATCTGGATGGCACCTTCGATAAACGACTTCAACGCGCGAGACCAGTGATGATCCTGCAGGTTTTCCGCCGAATCCTTGAACGCTTTGTAGGCCTGCCATAGAAATGTTACGTACGAAATTTTGCCCGGCAGCAGCCCTGCGGTTACCTGGAAACCTCGACTGAACAGGTGCTTCGCAGCCTCCCAGTCGGCTTGTGCATGGCTCTTCAACTGACAGGCGAGCAACTGGGGCAGGAGCTTGAGATTGTCCGCGTAGAACCTGTGCAGGAGATTGCCGGTGATGGCGTTGCTCGACACAGTCATCTCACTGGTTTCACCCTCGCTCGATTGCAATAACCCTGTAAACACCGATTGCTGCGCGGCCGGCAGTCGGCGAATCAGCAGATCCTGAAAGACGCCCGGGGTGTTTACCGCGGCGATAAGGCTGGCCTCGTCAGTGAATTCTCGTAGCACCTGATCGGCATACGGCGCGTACAGCACCAGTGGCCCTGGATGGCCCTTGCCGGGGCCGATCACGTACAGACCCAGGGTTTGCACCGCGCTGGCGCCGGCGGTTTTGATCAGTGACAAAGGCGAGACGATGGCATGGGCGCCCTCAACCGCGGCACGTGCGATGCCGTCCGGCATGTCGAGCACCTGACAGAGTTGATCGAACGCACCACTCGACAACTGTTGTTGTAGCTTCAGTTCATGGGCGTGCTGCAGCAATTGCCAAGGCAACTGGCGAAAGAAACGCTGTTGGCGTTCGTCGGCCTCGGCGTGGCCAGCCGACAGCGCGGCGGTCACGGCGTTGGCGTAGGTCGTCGGTATATCCAGTGACAGCAACAGTTGCCGTACCGCGTTTTGATCGAGATCAGGCGGCAACGCTTTCGCGGTTTTCGAGATGACCGAGAAGCCTGTGCCTTGGGCGATGTTGACGTGGTTAAGGGCAAATTCGCTCAGCATGCGGGCGGGACCCGCCAAAGCCAGGTTGGGAATGATCTCGATGTCCTGCGGGTCGAGTTGCTGCCCGGGAAATCGTCCATCGAGGAGCGTTTTCAGCGTTTTGTTGACGTAGTCGGGCAGGGCGGTCAGGCCGCTGAGGTAATCCTTGTGGTCGACGACGCTGTGACGCCATTGCTCCAGCAGTTCGAGGTGCATTTGCTGCTCTTCGACTTGCGCCATGCCGAGCCAGGCGGGAAGTGACTGCTGTTGATTGATCGCCTTGGCGAGGTCGATGCCGCGCAGCAGGTTGGTAGCAATAGGCGTTTTTTTCAGACCATTGAGTGTCGGAGTCAGTCCGGACTGGTCTTTGAACCACTCGCGCGCCCGATCGCAACGCGCAAGGAAGTGCTCAATGCCGGATTGCACGCGGTTGTGCAGCACATTGTCTTCGATCAGGCGCAACGCGCCCAAGGTGTAGTCCTGATGGAACAGCCAGTCCTCGGGGGCCAGGTTTTCCAGCAGCGACAAGCGTCCGACACTGTCCTTCAGGCGTCGCTCCAGTGCCCGTCGCGCACGAGTAACTCTCGGGAAAACTTCCAGCCCCTGAGCGGGTGTCCACACAATCGCCCGACCTGAATGCACGTCGTCAAGACCACCGCGCTCGGTCAGCAAGACACAGTGAGCCAGTGGCAGCGGCGCCTGGGTCTTGGGGTGCTGCACTGTGAGCGACCAGGCGTCAGGGCGAAAGCCATTGAGTGAACGCCGAGTGTCACGGCGCGGTTGATCAGGATGGAACACGGTATCGACAATGGCCTGCGCAGCCGTGTCGAGCGAGCCACTGAGCACTCGTAGCGCGGCTTCCCCTGTGACGCCGACAAACAGTGAGTGGGCGAGTTTGTCCTTCATGTTTTCAAGAAAGCGCCGTTGCAACGTCGGCGTCACCAACGGCTGGCTTCTGAACATGCCCGTGAGCAAGGCATCGATTCCCGAAAAGGACCGAATCACCTCTTCTGCCTTGTGGGCGAGCACCACGGACGGCTGCTGGACGCCGGCCAGTACCGGCCGGGTCGACCAGCGTTCGCCGGCGTCCAGTTCCAGCAAGCGCTCATGAACCATCGCGCGGATGTCCAAGGCCTTGTCGAAAAGAGCATGGATATCCACGGTGCCATCGCTTTGCCGGAACACTTGCGTGGCGTAGGCAATGTTTTGCCGCTGCTTGGTGATGATGGCTTCGAACAATACTTTGAAGGTCTCGCCACCGATGTTTTCTCCGGTGACATGCGGGTGGTCGAAGCCGACGAAGCGTTTGCGCTCTTCGAGGTTCAGCAGCCCATACAGCTCATCCTCGTGACCGGGGGCGCGGAATTTGCTCAACACGGTGTTTTTCAGATCCAGATAATCGTGCAGGACTTGCAGGCCCATGGTCGGCGTGTAGAGGCACGCGTTGGCTTGAGTGATCATCAACGATCCCGCGAGTTCGACGTAATTGGGCTCGTACTCCCACAAGCGCACGTTCTCGATGGTCGGGCGGCGTGCCGGCACCGCTGTGGGTTTGATGATGTGATGCAATATGGCGAACTGCGTGGCGTCGATGATCCCGCTTTCGCGTTTGATCAACAGTTCGGCGCGAGCCTGTTCCTCCAGTACCTGACTGAAAAAAGCGCGGCGCGCGGATCCCGCGATGGCCGGCGAGCTCCAGTATTTTTCCATTTCGCCAAACAGCAGCACCTGGAGTTTTTCCGAGGCTTGCTTGAGCGCGTTTTCCCATAGCGCCTGATCGCCGGCAAACGCTGCGCGCCCGGGGTTGGAGAATTCGTGCAACTGCTCGGCAGGCCATTGCGGGTGCCGATAAAACATCAGCAGTGCTTCGCTCAAACTCATGGAGGCGTGCCAATGCTTGTTCGCTACCGCCGTGGAGCGGGTGTCGCCGGCAGACGCATCGGTATAGAAATTCACCCGGGTGAGGGCCTGGCGGACGTTGGGAAAGTCCTCGCGCAACAGATTATCGAGGATTGTTTCCAGCAGGGACGAGAGCGATGGCAGTTGCTTCAGTTCGCCAAGTACAGCCTCGGCATTGAGGCGCTGGGCGGCGCGAACAACTTCGATCTGGGTGTCGAAAATATCGCCGTCGAGGGTTTCGTAGGTCAGGGTAATGCCACTCTGTTCGGCGACGTTTCTGCGCTCGGATAACGCGAGAAACGCCAGAATGTCATCCTCTTCATCGGCTTTGTTCACGCGTATTTCGAGCAAGGTTTTAAGGGTTTTCAGGTCTTCGTATTGTTTGATGCCCTCGTAGGGCGTGTAGAGAATCGCTCGTTTGTCCTCTGCGTTTTCACTGAGGATAAAACTGCCCGCCAATGTGACGGGGGCCAGTTTGCCGGCTTTGAGGCGGATACGTTGGGCATGCATCGGCGGGGATTGTTTGCTGCGCATCGCATGGGTGGCCAGTTTGATATGGGCGAGCCATTTGAAGGCCGCCTCGTCGAGGCCGTGGGTTTTGCGCAGCGATGGCCACAAGCCGGGCGAATTCAAGGTTTCGGAGAAAAACAGGGGGGACGCCGGTTCAGACATGATCAAGCCTCGGTAGGGCGCGCGTGTTCGGCACGCAAGTGAGGCCCAGCCTACAAAGCACAGGTGCTGCGTCGGTGGTAGATAGTTATCGCACTGGCGGCGAAGTTTGCTGATCTCACGGCCAAGGGTTGACAGGCAGTTGTCAGGGCATGGTTAATCGGCGAGCAAGTCGTCCGTACGCTGTTGTTCCCTCCAATAATCATTCTGGAGCTTCAGATGTCTGCGCCACACGATCAGGTGTCCTCTGCTGTCTCGTCCTCGTTATCCCTCGAAGCGCTGACGCAATTGCTTGAAACGATTTTCCTGCGCCACGGTACCTCCGCCGACGTCGCGCAAGTACTGGCCGCCAACTGCGCCGGGGCCGAGCGCGACGGCGCCCACAGCCATGGCGTGTTCCGCATGCCCGGGTATGTCTCGACCCTCAAGAGCGGCTGGGCCAACGGCCAAGCGGTGCCACACGTCGAAGATGTCGCGTCGGGATTTGTCCGTGTCGATGCCGGCAACGGTTTCGCTCAACCGGCACTTGCCGCCGCCCGGCCGTTGTTGGTGGAGAAGGCGCGCAACGCCGGGATTGCCGTGTTGGCGATTCGCAACTCTCACCACTTCGCCGCACTGTGGCCGGACGTCGAGCCATTTGCCGATGAAGGTCTGGTGGCGCTCAGCGTGGTCAACAGCATGACCTGCGTGGTGCCCCACGGCGCCGACCGGCCGCTGTTCGGCACCAACCCGATCGCGTTCGCCGCGCCACGGGCCGGTGCGGCGCCGATTGTCTTCGACCTCGCCACCAGTGCGATCGCCCATGGCGACGTGCAGATTGCTGCGCGCAAAGGTGAGCGGCTGCCGGCCGGGATGGGCGTGGACAGCCTCGGTCAACCGACTCAGGATCCCAAGGCGATTCTTGAGGGCGGGGCGTTGTTGCCGTTTGGCGGCCATAAAGGCTCGGCGCTGTCGATGATGGTCGAACTGTTGGCCGCAGCGCTGACCGGGGGGAATTTTTCTTTCGAGTTCGACTGGTCCAATCATCCTGGGGCGAAAACGCCGTGGACCGGGCAATTGTTGATCGTCATCGACCCGAGCAAAGCCGCCGGGCAGAGTTTTGCCGAGCGCAGTGGGGAATTGGTGCGGCAGATGCACGGCGTCGGGCTCAAGCGTTTGCCGGGGGATCGTCGGCATTGGCAGCGCAGCAAGTCGCTGGCGGAGGGGATTGTGCTGGATGGGCAGACATTGGCGCAGTTGCGTGAGTTGGCGGGGGTGTGAGCGAAGAGCAAAGGCCCCTCACCCTTACCCTCTCCCGGAGGGAGAGGGGACTGACCGCGGTGAATGGGCGAGGTACGCCGACGTGGGATACCGAGCTGAATTCAGGATTTGAACAGCAAAAATCAGGCAGGCATAAAAAAGGCGAACCCAGTGGGTTCGCCTTTTTGTTTGCGTTTGACTCAGCGACGGCCGAGCAGCAAACCGACCACCAGACCGAAACCGGCGGAGATCGCCACGGTCTGCCATGGATGACCGCCAATGTAGCTTTCGGTGGCATCGACTGCCGGTTTGGTGCGGTCACGTACACTCGAGACCGAATCCAGTGCCTGCTGCAGTTTCAGGGCGATTTGTCCGCGCAGCGTTTCCGCTTCTTCGCCGACCAGTGAGGCGCTGCTCTTGAGCAGTTTGTCGGACTCTTGAATCAGAGCCTGAAGTTCGCTGAAGGCCTGATCCTTGATTTGATCTTCGGCGGCTTGCACGGCGGATTTGCGGGCCATTGGGTGACTCCTTGCAGTTGAATGGACAGTGATCAATGGAGTGTGGCGCTTGCTGAAAAGTTGCACTGAATTTAGGCCAGAAAGAAAAACCTGCGCGGGAGATTTCCGTCGAGCGTGTAAGATGTCGCCATTTTACGCAGCAGGATAATTCCCCATGAGTTTCAATCTGGCCGACAAATCCCTCGCAGAGCGCGCTGCGCTGGAAGACGAGAAATCCCGTCTGTTCGAACTCTGGCAGAACAATCTGGGCAAAGCCAAAGGCGAAGCCGCGCGTTTGTTCGGCGAGCGCGGCAAGCGCAAAGGCAAATGGGCCGAGTGGGTCCGCGCGGAACTGGACGGCATGTCGCCGCCGGAGTTCGCCAACATGGTGCGCAGTGAAGTCAATCGCCTGATGGCCGCCAACAAGTAACGCCTCAACTGAACGTCGCGGCAATCGCTTCACGCACTTTGACCACCACCGGATCGATCTGCGTGCTGGTGCGCCAGCCCAGTTCGATCGGATAGCGCGGCAACTTCAGCGGGCAGGGCAGCAGCGCCAGACCGCTGAGTGCTGCGATGCTTTCGGCGGCATGCGCCGGAATCGTCGCCACCGCCCGGCTGCCCTTGAGCAGATACGGCAACGCGGCGAAATGCGTGGTCGAGGCGCACACCCGTCGACTCAGGCCCAGCGCCGCCAAGCCCTCATCGGTGATCCCGATAAAACCGCCGGACGACACCAGGATGTGCTCGCGGGCGACGAATGCCTCAAGATCAATCAACTGCTGACCGGGCGCAAGGCTCGCTGGATCGACCAGACACGCATATCCACCTTCGCCCAACACCTGACGGCTGAGCAAACGCTCGGCAAAGCCACCAGCAGTGATTGCCAGGTCGATACTGCGCTCCATCAGCGCGCGGGCGACGATCTGGCTGTGGGTCTGACGAAAGATCAGGCGCAGCTTCGGCGCACTGCGGGCAATTTCCTCGATCAGGCGGCGACCGTAGGCAATCTCGAAGTCATCCGACAGCCCGACTGTGACCGAACGGCCCTCGTATTGGTTGGCCGCCGGGTCGACCATTGCCAGGCTCTGCCGGCATTTGTTCAGCGCTTCGCTGACCACCGGTTTCAATTGATTGGCCTGGAGCGTCGGCGCCAGTCCGCGGCCGGTGCGCACGAACAACTGATCGCCGTAGACCTCGCGCAACCGGCGCAGCGCCGCACTGACCGCCGATTGCGTGACGCCCAGACGCAACGCTGCGCGGCTGGCGCTGGATTCTTCATGCAGGGCTTCAAAGACTTTCAGCAGATTGAGGTCGACGGTGGCGATATTCATATGGCTCATATCATTCAGCAGTGAACGGGGCTTTATTCATGATCGCGTGACGCCGCAGAATCAGCAACCACTGAACCTGATGGAGTTACCGCGATGGCCAAATCAATCGTTGCTGCGCTGCAAATCGGCGCCTTGCCCGAAGGCAAAGACGCGACTCTGGAACAGATTCTCAATTGGGAAGGCGCGATCATTGAATCCGGAGCGGCATTGGTGGTGATGCCCGAAGCGCTGCTGGGCGGGTATCCGAAAGGCGAGGGTTTCGGCACGCAATTGGGTTATCGCCTGCCGGAAGGGCGTGAAGCCTACGCCCGTTATTTTGCCAATGCGATCGACGTGCCCGGTGCCGAGACCCAAGCACTGGCCGGCCTGTCGGCGCGCACCGGGGCTAATCTGGTAATCGGTGTGATCGAACGCTCCGGCAGCACGCTGTATTGCACCGCGCTGTATTTCGACCCGCAGGCCGGCCTCGTCGGCAAACACCGCAAACTGATGCCCACCGGCACCGAGCGGCTGATCTGGGGCAAGGGCGATGGTTCGACCTTGCCGGTGTTCGACACCCCGGTTGGCAAGCTCGGCGCCGTGGTGTGCTGGGAAAACATGATGCCGCTGCTGCGCACGGCGATGTACGCCAAAGGCATTGAAGTCTGGTGCGCGCCGACCGTGGACGAGCGTGAAATGTGGCAAGTCAGCATGCGCCACATTGCTCATGAAGGCCGCTGCTTTGTAGTCAGTGCCTGTCAGGTGCAGGCTTCGCCCAATGAAATGGGTGTGGAGATTGCCAATTGGCCGGCGGAGCGACCGCTGATTGCCGGTGGCAGCGTGATTGTCGGGCCGATGGGCGATGTGCTGGCAGGGCCGTTGCGCGGGGAGGCGGGGTTGCTCACGGCTGAAATCGACACCGATGAACTGGTGCGTGCGCGCTATGACTACGATGTGGTCGGCCACTATGCGCGGCCGGATGTGTTTGAGTTGTCGGTCGATGAACGCGCGAAACCCGGGGTGCGATTCAACACATAACCCACTGGCTGACACAAAACCTGTAGGAGTGAGCCTGCTCGCGATAGCGGTCTGCCAGACACCATAATCGTTAACTGACAGATTGCTATCGCGAGCAGGCTCACTCCTACAATGGATCGGTGGTGTGTCTGGGAGTCAGTGGCGTTGCTGCCATTCTTCGCGGGTGATTTCCCACAGCTCCCGCGGGAAGCGCCCACCGACGAAATCGCCTTCATCGGTCCGAATCAAGCGCATCCCCGCGCGCTCCGAGAGCTTGCGCGAGCCAATGTTCGGCGCGGCTTTCGGCACGCGCATCACCGGGCGTTGCAGAACGTTGAACCAGTAATTGGTCACCGCCGCGCTGGCTTCAGTCATTAAGCCCTTGCCTTGCCACGCCGGGGCCAGCCAGAAGCCGCGGTGGTTGTCCGCCTGATCCATCAGGCTGATCTTGCCGATCAACAGTTCCGGTGCCGATTTCAGGCGGATCGTCCAAGGCCATTCCTTGCCCGCCGCAACCGCCGGCAAGACATTGTCGCGCAGATAGGCGAGGGCACCGTCCTCCGGGTACGGCCATGGCACGGCAGCGTTCAGATAGCGCACCACGTCCCAATGCGGAAATTCGCGCTGCACGGCGTCGGCATCGGCCAGTTGCAATGGGCGCAGGATCAGTCGTTCGGTGTACAGCGTCGGCATGTCTTCCATAAACCTGCAGCCTCCCTGAATGTCTTCAATGAACGAAGCAGGTTAGCGCATTTTTACCAGGTGGCGGCGGTAGCCTTGGGCAGGCTGAGCTTGCCGCTGTCGACAAAACGCATGGTGCCAAACAGACCGCCGGCAAGCTTGCCGCGCAGCACATAGGGGAGGTTGTCGAGGGTTTGCGTCTGGCTCAGGCCCAAGGTCTGGCGCAGCACCGAGAACGCCGAGATGCTGACCGGTACTGTGACGATGCTTTCGGAAAAGCGTGGGATCGAACCGCTCTGATCGCTGACACCGGACGCCAGCGAGTGGCCGTTGACCTCCAGATCCAACGCGATGCCGTTGTAATCAATGGCCGTCTCATTCGGGTTCTGTACGCGCAACTTGATGGCGAAACGCACTTCCAGATCCTGGCTCGGCAACGGTTCGAGGCCGACCACGTTGATGTTCACCGGATCACGGTTGGGGAATAGCGCACAGGCGCTGAGCGACAGCAGGAGCAGTGACAGAATGACGGCTTGGAAGCGGCGCATAAACAGTCTCTCAACAAAAAAGGGCTGAACCGTCTCCGGCTCAGCCCTTTCTAGCAAAGGCCAGACGTTAGCGGTTCAACTGTGCGACAGCCGCCGCCGGGGCAGGTTCACCTTTGGCCGGCATGTCCGGGTTTTCCATGACCTGAAGAATTGAAGCTTCCGGATCGAAATCGTCTTCTTCCAGCTCGATGAACTCTTCCGGCAGGAAGATGTTCAGCACGATAGCGCACAACGCACCGACGGTGATTGGCGATTCGAAGATGTTGCGCAGCGCTTGCGGCAACTCGCGCAGGACTTCTGGGACCGCCGCGATGCCCAGGCCCATGCCTAGCGAAATCGCCACGATCAGCATATTGCGCCGATGCAGGCCGGCCTCGGCGAGGATCTTGATCCCGGCCACCGCGACGGTGCCGAACATCACCAGTTCGGCGCCGCCCAGCACCGGTTTCGGCATCAGTTGCAGCACCGCGCCGATCATCGGGAACAGCCCCAGCAGCACCAGCAAACCGGCAATGAAGAAGGCCACGTAACGGCTGGCCACGCCGGTCAGCTGAATCACGCCGTTGTTCTGCGCGAAGGTCACCATCGGCATGCTGTTGAACACGGCAGCCATCGCCGAGTTGAGGCCGTCGGCGAGCAGGCCGGATTTGATCCGACGGATATACAACGGGCCTTTGACCGGTTGCCGCGAGATCATCGAGTTGGCGGTCAGATCACCGGCAGCCTCCAGCGGCGACACGAGGAAAATCACCGCCACCGGCACGAACGCCACCCAGTCGAAGTTGAAACCGTACTTGAACGGCACCGGCACGCTGACCAACGGCACCTCGGGCATCGAGGCGAAATCCACCGTGCCCATCAGACACGCGACCACATAGCCCAAAGTCAGGCCGATAACGATCGCGCCCAAGCGCAGAAACGGCACGTCGACGCGGTTCAACACGACGATAGTGCCGATCACCAGCGCCGCCAGAAACAAATGGCTGGCCGCACCCAGATCCGGCGCGCCGAAGCCGCCGGCGATGTCGGTCATTGCCACTTTGATCAGCGACAGGCCCATCAACGTGATGATGGTGCCGGTGACCACCGGGGTGATCAGCATGCGCAGTTTGCCGATGAACTGACTCAACACCACTTCGATGAAGGCGGCGAAAAAGCACACGCCGAAGATCGTCGAGAGAATTTCATCGGTGCCGCCACCGCGCGCCTTGACCATGAAACCGGCGCTGAGAATCACGCTGATAAAGGAAAAACTGGTGCCTTGCAGGCACAACAATCCCGAACCGACCGGGCCGAAGCGCTTGGCCTGAACGAACGTGCCGAGGCCGGAGACGAACAGCGCCATGCTGATCAGGTAGGGGATTTCACTGTGCAGACCGAGGGCGCCGCCCATGATCAGGGTCGGGGTGATGATGCCGACGAAGCTCGCCAATACGTGTTGCAGCGCGGCAAACACGGTGGCAGTCAGGTGTGGGCGGTCGTTGAGACCGTAGATCAGGTCGTTGTTGCGCGGGGCTTTTTCAGAGGCGGTCATGGTGTTTTGCGCGCCGCGAGGCGGGGCCGGGTCAGAAAATGGAGGCGCAGGATGCCGGAAGAGGGCGGCGAGGGCAACGAGCAATAACTGCCTGAAAGGTCAGGTTTTTCGGGTGTTGCCCGCTAAATCGATTCATGCAAATGCGCTGAGCAGATCTTCTTCAAACGCCTTTTGCGCATCCCCCGGCACCTGTGCCCGATGCCGGGCCAGATGAAACGCCGCCTCGAAACTCAACTCGCCCTCACGAATTGGCCGTAGCAGGCCCTTTTCCTGCCAGCTCCGTGCATAGTGATCCGGCAGATAACCCACATGTTTGCCGGACAGAATAAACGTCAGCGTGCCCTCAACCTGCTCCGAGCGCGCCGAGCAGACCTTGCCCTGAAACGGTTCGTCACTGCGAAAAAACCGATAGGGGTGATCGACCCGGTCGCAGGTCTGCAAGGCTGCATCGCTGGGCTTCTCATCGGTAAACAAGGGATGGCCGGCAGCGCAGTACAGATGCTGGGTTTCGCTGAACAACTGCTGATAGTCGAAGGCACTTTGCACTTGCGAGAAATAACCGATGGCCAGATCCAGCCGCTGTTGTAACAACAACCGTTCCATCTCGCCGGGCATGGCACTGATCAGTTCGATGCGCACCGACTCATCACGCTCGCGAAAGCGCCGGATCGCCACCGCCACCCGTTGCAATACCGATTGATCGACCGACTCGGAAATCCCCAGACGCACTTCACCGATCAAACGCCCGGCGACGCCGTTGGATTGATGGCGGAAGGTTTCGATCGATTCAAACAATGCACGCACCGCGATCAGCAATTGCTCGCCCTTGGGCGTAACGCTGAAACCAGCCTTGCCACGGCTGCATAAACGGTAACCAAGGCGGGTTTCCAGTTTGGCCATTTGCTGGCTGATGCTCGATTGGCTCAGGCCCAGATCACCTTGGGCAGCGCTGAAGCCACCGCACTCGACCACCCGCACAAACAGGCGCAACAGCTGCAAATCGACGTCGTGCAATTGACCCAACATCACATTACTCCGGGATAAAGTCAGGATAATTATTAGGATATTTTTCTAATGTATCCGACGACGCATCCTGCAACCACTTCCTCCGGTCAGGTGTTCGTCATGGCTCCCGTGTTCAAGCTGTGTTTACCCGCGCTGCTGTTGTCCGTAGCTGTTCAGGCTCAGGCCGAGGACAACACCCTCAACCTCTACAGCTGGGCCGACTACGTGCCGCCGCGAACCCTGCAACGGTTCGAGCAGGAAACCGGCATTCATGTGCGCTACGACACCTTTGATACCTCCGAGGTGCTGGAGACCAAATTGCTCACCGGCGGCAGCGGTTACGACGTGGTGGTGCCGTCGTCCAGCGTTCTGGCGCGTGGACTGGCGGCCGGCGCATTGAAGGAAATCTCCCATGAGAGCCTCAAGGGCTACGCCAATCTTGATCCGGATTTGCTCGAAAAAATGGCCGCTGTCGACCCCGGCAATCGCTTCGGCGTGCCATACACCTGGGGCACGCTGGGTCTGGGTATGAACGTCGAGGCCGTGAAGAAACGGTTGCCCGAGGTGCCGCTGAACAGCCTGGATCTGCTGTTCAAACCCGAGAACGCCAGCAAGCTCAAGGATTGCGGCATCGCCATTCTCGATTCGCCGCAGGAGGTCATTGGTCTGGCTCTGCATTACTTGGGTAAAGATCCCTACAGCACCGACAAGAATGATCTGGCTGCCGCCGAGGCGTTGTTGCAGAAACTTCAGCCGTCGGTGCTGTACGTCGCCAGCGGTCGGCAGATCAATGATCTGGCCAGCGGCAATGTGTGTCTCGCGCTGACCTACAACGGCGACGCGAGCATGGCCGCTGATCAGGCCCGCAAGGCCAATAAACAGTACGAAGTGGCCTACCGCATTCCCAAGGAAGGCACGCTGGTGTGGCAGGACAATCTGGCCATCCCCAAAGACGCGCCGCACCCCGAAGCCGCGCGGGCGTTCATCGAATTCATGCTGCGCCCGGACTCTGTGGCCGAACTGACCAACACGTTGTTTTTTGCCACCGCCAACCAGGCCGCCACGCCATTGGTGGATGAAGCCGTGCGCAACGATCCCGACATCTATCCGCCGAGCGACGTGCGTGCGCGGCTCTACGCCGACCGCAGCATGAGCCTCAAGGACATGCGTCAGCGCACGCGTCTGTGGACCACTTTCCGTAGCCATCAATAACAACAGGAGCACCACGATGGATGTGCCCATGCAGAATGATCAGGCCCTGACCCGTGACAGCCTTTATGGCACTGCCGCCGAAAGTACCTACGCCGGCATCACCAGTTTCATGCGGCGGCGCTATAGCCGCGACTTGCGCGGCGTCGATGTTGCGGTCAGCGGTGTGCCGTTCGACACCGCGACCAGCAACCGCCCCGGCGCACGTTTCGGGCCACGGGGGATTCGCGCCGCGTCCAGCGGCATTGCCTGGGAACGCCACTGGCCGTGGACGTTTGACCCGTTCGATCATCTGGCAGTCATCGACTATGGCGACTGCGACTTTGATTTCGGCTCGCCGCACAGCGTCCCGGAAAGCATCGAAGCCCACGCCGAGCAGATTCTCAACGCCGGCAGCGCGATGCTGACATTTGGCGGTGATCACTTCATCAGCTATCCGCTGCTCAAGGCCCATGCTCGCAAGCACGGCACGCTGTCGCTGATCCACTTCGATGCGCACAGCGACACCTGGCCGGACGAGGAGGGCAAGCGGGTCGACCACGGCACCATGTTCTGGCACGCGGCGCGCGAAGGACTGGTCGATCCGGCGCGTTCGGTGCAGATCGGTTTGCGCACCACCAATGACGATCACATGGGTTTTCAGGTACTGGATGCCCGGCAGGTGCATCGCCGTGGTTGCGAGGCGATTGTCGAAGCGATCCGCGCGCGGGTGGGCGATAACCCGGTGTACCTGACGTTCGACATCGATTGCCTGGATCCGGCCTTCGCACCGGGCACCGGCACCCCTGTCTGTGGAGGCTTGAGCACCGTGCAAGCGCTGGAAATTCTCGGTGGTTTGCGCGGGATCAACCTGGTCGGCATGGACGTGGTGGAAGTCGCCCCGGCCTACGACCATGCCGAGGTCACTTCATTGGCCGCCGCCACATTGGCGATGGAAATGCTCTGCCTCTATGCCGCCCGACACAAAGTCGATATTTGACGCAACACTGCGTACCCCTGTGGGAGCGAGCCTGCTCGCGAAGGCGTCGGATCAGCCAACCTCTTGTCGACTGACCCGCCGCTTTCGCGAGCAAGCACTCACAGCCGGGTCAGGCCACCGGGATGATCGGCAGGTACAACGTTTGCGGGCCGGTAAAGCGAGGTGTGGCACTGGCAATCGTCTCGTGCGGTACGCCGGCCGGCACGACGCTGATCTCCTCAAGCCGCGCCATGTGTTGCTCGCTCAGTTGCACCTCGAGTGCGCCCAGGGTTTTGTCGAGTTGTTCGCGGGTACGCGAGCCGAGGATCGGAATCAGCGCGGTCGTCGAGCGCCGGGCCTTCTCGCGTAACCAGGCAATAGCGACATGGGTCGGGCTGACGCCGATTTCTGCGGCCACCGCCAGCAACGTATCGAGCAGGGCGGTTTCTCGGGCGCTTTTTTCCGCGTGCACCAGCATGCCGAGTTTGCTCGCACGGTTGTTGTCATCGCCGCCGCGATACTTGCCAGTAAGGAAGCCACCGGCCAGCGGCGACCACAGCGTCGCCGCGAGTCCGAGCGCCTCGGCCATCGGCAGCAATTCGCGCTCGGCGCTGCGTTCGGCGAGGCTGTATTCAACCTGAATCGCGGCGATCGGCGCAAAGCCGCGTAGTTCCGCCAACACGTCAGCGCGGGAAACGCGCCACGCCGGGAAGTTCGACAAGCCGGCATAGTGAATCTTGCCGGCGCGCACCAGGTCATCAAAACCGCGCAGGATTTCCTCCATGGGTGTCACGCCATCAGTTACGTGGGCCCAGAACAGATCGATGTGATCGGTGTTCAAGCGTTTGAGGCTTTCTTCTACTGCGCGAACCATGTTTTTCCGGCTGTTGCCGGTGTGGGAAATACCGTCGGCCGGGGTCGTGCCCATGCTGTACTTGGTGGCGATCACCAGCCGATCACGCTCCGGGGCGATGAATTCGCTGAGCATCGACTCCGACTGTCCACCTTGATAGCCATTGGCGGTATCAATGAAGTTGCCGCCGGCATCGAGAAAGCCATCAAAGATCCGCTTGGCTTCGTCACGTTCGGCGCCGTGACCCCAACCGGTGCCGAAATTGCCGGCGCCCAACGCCAGTTCCGATACGCGCAGGCCGGTTTTGCGGCCGAAAACCTTGTAATGCATGGCGATGCTCCAGATAGAAAACGTGGCAAGAATTAAAAATTACGAGCAACATATTTTCGGCAATATGATGCTGGTAATATTCGGCGTCAAGTGCCTTGTTGCTCAACGGTCATTCGAGCTGCGCGGCGTGATGATGAACGGGCATTTGCCAATGCTGGTCTTTGGCGTAGTAACAGTCGTGGCATACTGCCGCGCATGACTTTCGACTCCCCCCTCAGCGCCTGGCAACACGCCGTGCAACACAAGGGCTTCATACAGGATGAAGCCCAGGAACAAGCAGTCTGGGCGCTGCAAAAATGCCACGAAGCCCTGCACACCGGTGCCCGTTCGGTCACCGGCGTTTATCTGTGGGGGCCGGTCGGACGCGGCAAGACCTGGCTGATGGATCAGTTCTATCAGAGCCTGCGGGTGCCGGCGCGACGCCAACACTTTCATCACTTCATGGGCTGGGTGCATCAGCGCTCGTTCCAGTTGACCGGGATTGCCGATCCGTTGCGCGCGCTGGCCAAAGAGCTGGCGGCCGAGGTGCGGGTGCTGTGCTTCGACGAGCTGTTCGTCAACGACATCGGCGACGCGATCATTCTCGGTCGGTTGTTTCAGGTGATGTTCGACGAAGGCGTGGTGATCGTTTGCACCTCCAATCTGCCGCCGGATGACTTGTACGCCGATGGTTTCAATCGCGACCGCTTTGTACCGGCAATTGCCGCGATCAAGGCGCATATGCAGGTGGTCGCGGTGAATGGCGCCGAGGATCATCGCCTGCATCCGGGGGCGGGTCTGCAACGCTACTTTGTGGCCACGTCCTCGCTCAGTGCGCTGGACGAAGTCTTTCAGGCACTGACCGCCGGGCAACCGGCGAGCGTTGAACCAGTGTCGGTCGGGCATCGCCAGTTGAACGTGGTGCAGGCCAGTGAAACGGTGGTGTGGTGCCGCTACGCCGATCTCTGCGAGCAACCGTTCGCCGCCATGGATTTCATCGCGCTGTGCGATCGCTACACAGCTATTCTGTTGAGCGAAGTGCCGAACCTCAGCGCCCAAAAACGTGAAGGGCGCATCGCTCGCGGCACTGAAGACGGCGCGCAACGTTTGGTGGCCGGTGATCGCGAGTTGCCGCAATTGTCGGTTCACGACGACGGCGTGCGGCGTTTCATCGCGCTGGTCGACGAGTGCTACGACCGCAAGGTGCCGCTGTACATCGAGGCCCAAGTGCCGATGGACGCGCTGTACACCGAGGGTTATCTGGAATTCCCGTTCCGCCGCACCCTCAGTCGCTTGCAGGAAATGCAGCTGCAGCGTTTTGCCGAAGCTTGAGTGAAGAGGGCGCCGACATGAGCCAAGCGTTATCCCATCATTTGTTGACCATGGCTTACCAGAATGCCTGGGCCAATCATCGTCTGGCCAAGGCCTGGAGCCAGCTCGGCGCGGCAGATCTGGCCGCGCCCCGGGTGAGCTTCTTCCCGAGCATTCGTCTGACCCTCAACCACATCCTCACCTGCGACTGGTTCTACGTCGATGCACTGGAGCGCGAACTGCGCGGGGCCGAGCCGCATCCCGACTGCTATGTGTTTTTCAATGTCGACGAGCCGTTTACCGACGGCCCGCAATTGCGTGAAGAGCAGGCTCACGTTGATCGACGGCTGATTGCTTATTGCGAGCAACTGCGCGATGCCGATCTGCCTCGAATCGTCACCATCGCCCGAGATACGCCGCAGCACGACAGTCGTTTGCGCATGCTGTCGCACCTGTTCGAGCATCAGCTTCATCACCGTGGTCAGGTGCATGCGATGCTTAGCGACACTTCTGTGAAACCGCCGCAACTGGATGAGTTTTTCTGTGTCGGCGAGAGTGGCCTGCGCGCCGGGGATTTCGCCGAACTGGGTTGGACTGAAGAACTGATCTGGGGCCACTGACGAGACAAAAGATTGTCGGCCGGTCCACACTCGCGCTAAGGTCAGACAGCCTTTCAGTGCGCACTTTGCGCGCCGGGGCTTTTGTGTGTTCGGGGATGGAAATGGATTCCGCAGAAATTCTTGTGCTTCAAGCCAGCTACAGCAATCCGACGCATGCCGAGGCCATCGGTATCGTGCTCAATCATTACGCAGAAGACCCTATGGGCGGCGGTCATTCGCTCGACCCCGATCTGCTGCGTCGACTGCCCGAAGAACTGGCCCGACGCTCGCATGCGTTCAGCGTGTTGGCCTTCGTCGGTGGCGAGCCGGCAGGTCTGGTGAACTGCTTTGAAGGGTTTTCCACGTTTGCCTGCAAACCCTTGGTCAACGTCCACGACGTGGCGGTGGTGGGCAAATTTCGCGGCCTCGGTCTGAGCCAGAAAATGCTGCAGAAAGTCGAGGAAATCTCTCGCCAGCGCGGCTGCTGCAAGATCACCCTCGAAGTGCTGGAAGGCAACGCCGTGGCGCAGAATGCCTACAGCAAATTCGGCTTCGCGCCGGGCATGTTCGACCCGAATCACGGGCGCATGCTGTTCTGGATCAAGAATCTGCAGACCTGAAAGCCTGAAAAGCCCCTCACCCTAACCCTCTCCCAGGGGGAGAGGGGACTGACCGAGGTGTTTGGACGAGGTACGCCGACCTGAAATATCGAGTCGAACTCAGGCTTGAAAACACCACAAAACAGCTCCCTCTCCCTCGGGAGAGGGCTGGGCGGGCGGCGTTCCGATGAGGGGTGAGTGCGCCACAGTAGAAAGCCGAACACCCATCTCAATGCCCCAAAAAAAAGGCGCCCCAATCAGGGCGCCAAACTGTCTTCTCCCGGGCCAGAGCGGAGCCACGGGAGGTCCATCGGTTGCTCGGTCAATCTCAGTCGCGATAGGACTCGGTCACTTGCGCCGTCTGGTCGGCGGGAACGCGAATTTCTTTCGCGTTGGCGTCGCTCTTCTGCTCGCTCTGGGCGTGGTGAACCGGGAAGTTGTCGTAGTAATAACGCATGCGCTCAGCGCCGCCTTCGGCAAAGACGCTGGCAGAACCCAGGGCAAACAGCCCGGCAAGGATTATGGTGGTGATTTTCATGGTGCCTCCTACTGAACAAGTGGGAGCTGTTCGTCCATGAAGCAGATCTCGGAAGAGAGTCTGGGTGGCATGAATTAACACGGGGTTAACGCCGGTTCAGTGTAGGTTTTGCAGCATGTTGCGGCGCGATATCTGACAGACGCGGCGGCCATCAGGCGAAGGCACGCCGCGTCGAAGGGGAAGGCTTAGAGCTTCCAGTCGAGACTCACCGTTACCGTGCGCGGATCACCCCAGTACACGCCGTTATAGAAGCCGACGTTGTCGTAATACTTCTTGTCGAACAGGTTGTTGACGTTCAGTGATGCCGACAGATGCCGATCGAACTCGTAGCGCGACATCAGATTGACCACGGTGTAGGCGCTCTGGGCGATTCGCGCTTCTTCGGTGTCGCCGGCAACCGGTCGGCTCGACGTGCCATACACATCGCTTTGCCAGTTCACCGCGCCGCCCACGGTCAGCGCCTGCCATTCACCCGGCAGACGGTACGCCGTGGACACGCGCAACAGGTTCATCGGCTGATTGGTGTTGGTGCGCGCGCTTTCGCCGTTGACCGAGTGGGTGTAGGTGTAACCGGCGGTCATGTTCCAGCCTTGAAGGATTTCCCCGGACAGTTCGGCTTCAAAGCCGTTGACCTTGTTGCCCTTGCCGCCGGATTTGTAGAACTGCTCACGGGTAACCGGATCCGCCGGGACCGAGTTATCGAGTTCGGCGACGTTATCCTGCTTGCTCCAGAACACCGCCGTGGACAGGTTCAGGCGTTCCTCGAGCAGGCTGCCCTTGATGCCCACTTCATAGTTTTTGCCGACCACCGGGTCGATGTATTTGCGATTCTTGTCGCGGTTGCCCTGGGGCTTGAAGATGTCGGTGTAACTCACGTACGCCGTGTATTCCGGGGTCAGGTCATACAGCAGCCCGGCGTAAGGCGTCCAGACGTCGTTCTGTTTCTGGCTGGTGTAATCGACCTCCGTCAGCTGCCGATTGGCGTCGTAACTGTTGCTGGTACTGGACGCTTGCCAACTGCCATATCGGCTGCCGAGCACGGCGTGCAGATCATCGGTCAGGCTCAGGCGCGTGGCGATGTACCCGGCTTTCTGCCGGGTATCGTCCTTGGACCCGGTGAGGTCGGTGACGGTGTCGCTGAACTTGGCGATGTCGCCCATGTATTTCCAGTCGCGGATGGTCCCGTAGTCCTTGGAACGTGCGCCGGCAATGGTGTACGGAGAGTTCGAGCGGCGTTCGGCCTCACCGTAGCCGAACATCATTTCGTGCTCACGGCCCAACAGGGAGTAAGGGCCGGAGACATTGAAGTCATACGCCTGCATTTTCTGCGTGCCGATCATGTGCGAGGTGTAGGCGATCATGCCGCTGCGGTCCGCTGCGGGAAAACCGGCACCACCGTAATAGACCTTGCCGTCGGTATTGCTCTCGCGGTGGGTGTACGCGGCTTTCAGGCGCCAGCCGCCGCCCAGTTGCTGATCGAGGGTGGCAAACGCGGTCTTGTCTTGCAGCGGCCAGGAACTCCACGACGTCGCCATGTTGGTCGAGCGCCCGAGACCGGCCTTGCTGCCATCGGCATTCCAGTAGGGCACGGTGCCCCAGGACGAGCCTTGCACGTGTTTGTTCTGATAGTCGTAACCGACTGCCAGCACGGTGGAGTCAGTCAGATCGGCTTCCAGTACGCCATAACCGACCTCCCGTTGCAGCGCGTATTTGTCTTTGATCGACTGGTTGTCGCGATAGGCCAACACCGTGCGACCGCGCAGGCGACCCTCGAAAGCCAACGGCCCACCGACGTCGACGTAGCTGTAGTAATTGTCGTAGCTGCCACCACTGACCCCGGCCAGCGCCTGCCATTGCGCGGTCGGACGCTTGCGCACCATGTTGATGGTCGCCGATGGATCACCGGCCCCCGTGGTCAGCCCAGTGGCACCGCGCACCACCTCGATACGGTCGTAAATGATGGTGTCGGAATCGGACTTCATGCGATCGAAGGTGTTGAGCATCCCGTCGATCTGGAAGTTGTTGATCGCATAACCGCGCGAGGAATAGCTGACTCGGTCCGAATCCAGATGCTGCACCACCACACCCGTGGTCTGGCGCATCGCTTCAGACAATGTACCGAGTTTGAAATCATCCATTTGCTGGCGGGTGATCACCGACACCGATTGCGGGGTTTCCTTGATCGACAGGTTCAGGCGCGTAGCCGTGCTCATGGCGCCGGTGGTGTAGGACTCAGTGTTTTCGGTGGTGGTACCCAAGCCTTGTGCGCTGACGTTGGTCGCCGCCAGCTCAAGCGCCGTGTTGGCAGGCTGTGGCGTTTTTTCGGCTTCGGTTTCAGCTAGCAGATCGGCACTGAACGCAGCGCTGCACAGGCCGAGGGTCAGGGTCATGGAACGGGTAATGGGCGCGAACATCGCAGCCGACTCCTTGTCTTCGAGGGAAAAATTCCGTTTGTTCAAAGACGAGGGGTAGGGCTGGGATTTAGTGCCAAACGAGAAATATTATTATTTGAGGATGTTTCAATTCCATCGATCGCGTTCTGTCAGAAACTCAAGGGGTACTGGACGACTACGTAGATCCGGTCGATATCATCACCCGCCTGCGCCTCATTGGCCCGGTGCGATACGTGCGATAGCTGCACCGACAAATCCTTCGCCGCGCCCGATTGCACGATGTATTTCAAATCGATATCGCGCTCCCAGTGCTTGCCGCCATTGCCTTGCTGCGGCTGAAAGTTTCCGCTGTCAGGATCAAACGGGTTATAGGCGCCGCCCCTAGGGGCGTGAGTACCGTCGATGTGCCTGCCGGTGACGTAGCGGGTCATGAAGTTCAGCCCGGGAATGCCGAAGGCGCCGAGGTCGAGGTCGTAGCGCGCTTGCCAGGAGCGTTCGTTGGCGCCGTTGAAGTCGGCGTATTTGATCGAGTTGGCGAGGTAGATCGAGTCGCCGCCAACGAAGTCGAACGGCGTGTCGCCATTGATCCGTTGCCAGCCAAGCATTACCGCGTGAGGGCCGAAGGCGTATTTGCCGGACAGGCTGAACGCGCTGTTGTCGATGGCACCGGCCAGTGCGCGGCCGGTGTCGCGGGTGTGGTAGAGGTTGGCGTCGAGCAATATGCCGGATTGCTTGAAATGCAGATTGCCGTAGTACTGGTGCCACGTGTCGCTGAGTTCAGACGCGTACAACGCGCCGCCAATCGGGTTATCAGCGAACAGGTCGGCGCCGAGAAAACTGATGCCGCCGGCCTCGGTATTGGCGCCGTAACCGTAAAAGTCGCCTTTGCCAGATGAGCTGTCCTGATTCTTGAACGCGGTGAAATGCCCGGCCACCAGATTGACGTGGTCGAACTCGGCGCTGTTGAGCAGGAAACCGGTGGCGTACTCCGGTTGCAGGCGTTTGTCGGAGGTGTCGAATACCGGGGTTTCGACGGTCATTTCACCGAAGGCGAGGGTGGTCCGCGAGGCTTTCAGCTTGAGCGCGCCGCCGACGCTGGAGTAGTCGTTTGCGCTGCGACCGTCGCTGTCGACCGGCAGCAGACCGGTCCCGGAATGCCCCTTGCCGCCGTCCAGTTTCAACCCGGCGAAGGCGTGGGCATCGATGCCGAAACCGACTGCACCGGATGTGAAACCGGATGAGAAAGTGCCGATAAAGCCTTGAGCCCATTCCTGTTTATAGTTTTTTCCGGAGGGCGAAGGCGAGCGATAGTCGTTGCTCAGGTAGAAGTTGCGGCTGAGCACTTCGCTTTGGGCATCGTCGAAAAAACCGCTGGCGTGGGCGGTTGGGTTCAGACCGCAGAGCAGCGCGAGCAGGGTGAGGCGCGAGGGGAAGCGGTCGATCATGGTCAGTGGCCAGCGGCAATTAAGGTGGCTGGAATGATCGAGGGATTGCAGCGTGAGAGATTGAGCGGATGTGCTCAATGAACGGCATCACACAAAACCTGTGGGAGCGAGCCTGCTTGCGAATGCGGTACATCAGGCAACATTTCTATCAGCTGACACACCGCTATCGCGAGCAGGCTCACTCCTACAGTTTTGATCGCGTTACGACAATGGCGGCGTGCGCGGCGGGATCTGGCGTTTGCTGCCGGTCGATTCAAACGCGGCGGCCAGGCGCAGCAGGTTCGAGTCGTCGTAGGCGCGGCCGGCGAAGGTCAGGCCGACCGGCATGCCGATGTCGGCCATCACGCCCATCGGCACGGTGACGGTTGGCACGCCGAGGTGGCGGATCGCGAGGTTGCCATTGGCCACCCAGATGCCGTTGCTCCAGGCGATGTCGGCCGACTCAGGATTGACATCAGCGTCCGCCGGGCCAACGTCAGCGACCGTCGGGAACAGCACGGCGTCGAGGCCTAGGTTGTCCATCCAGTCTTCGAGGTCGAGGCGTCGAGTCTGTTCGAGGCCACGCAGGCCATCGGGCACGGTGGAGATTTCATTCCACGGCGTGATGCCACGCTCGGCCATGCGCACGTATTCATCCATGCCCGCCACCAGATCGCCCTCACGGTTAGGCAGCGTGCCTGGTTCGTGCGGGAAGATTTTCGGCCCGTCGACGTCGACCAGACGATTGAGTTTCGGGTCACCGTTGGCTTGCAGGAAGTCATCGAACGCCCACGCGGTCAGGTCCCACAGTTCATGGTGGAGGAACTCTTTGGAGACCAGACCCCGGGTGAACACGGTCGGGGCGCCGGGACGATCGCCTTCGCAGTTGGAGACCAGCGGGAAATCGGTTTCGATGACTTCGGCACCGGCGGCTTCGAGGGCCTGACGCGCCTGCTTCCACAGGTCGATCACCGAAGCGCGGGTGTTGATGCGCTGGCCGGTCGGGCCACCGATACCCGGGGTTTCACTGGTGCCGGCTTCAGGGTCAGCATTGATGAACATGCGCGGCACGGCGAAACGTTTGCCGGTCAGCGCTTTGGCGTCAGCGGCCAGATCGGCGTAAGTGGCGGGACGCACTTCGCTGACGCTCGGGATCGGCACCCACGGTTGCAGGCGCCACAGGTCGCCACGGGTGTCCGGGTCTTCTGCCACCACAATGTCGAGGACTTCGAGCAGGTCAGCCATGGTCCGCGCGTAAGGCACGACCACGTCCATGGTCGGCGTCAACGGCCAGTTGCCGCGCACCGAGATCACCCCGCGCGATGGGGTGTAGGCGCACAAACCATTATTCGACGCCGGGCCACGCCCGCTCGACCAGGTTTCTTCGGCCAGACCGAATGCGGCGAAACTGGCGGCGGTAGCGGTGCCGGCACCGTTCGACGAGCCGGAGGCAAACGGCGCGGTCAGGTAAGCGGCGTTGTAAGGACTTTCGGCGCGACCGTAGACGCCGCGTTGCATGCCGCCATTGGCCATCGGCGGCATGTTGGTCTTGCCCAGGCAAATCGCCCCGGCGCCGCGCAAGCGTTCGATGGTGAAGGCATCGCGATAAGCGACCAGATCAGCGAAGGCCGGGCTGCCGGACGCAGCGGTCAGGCCCTTGACCAGATAACTGTCTTTGGCGGTGTAGGGAATGCCATCGAGCGGGCCGAGGGTTTCGCCTTTGGCGCGACGGGCATCGGACGCCCGTGCCTCGTTCAACGCTTCCGGGTTGCGCACGACCACGGCATTCAGCGCCGTCGGTGTGTCGGCGCCGTCGTAGGCGTCGATACGCGCCAGATACGCCTGCACCAGTTCGACTGCGGTGGTCTGGCCGGACTCAAGGGCGGCGCGCAGTTGGGCAATGGAAACTTCGGTGACTTCGATCATGCGCTCACCGCTGTTTGAATTTGGGTGTTTTTCCTGGAATGGGTGTTCATATCGGTTCTCGTTGCACAGCTATAAGCGACAAGGTTAAGACTGGCGCCTATTTAACACCAAGCGGCGCGCGGAGTAATCGGCGGGATTGAATCTTGCCTGTTTTCAACCCGACTGACGCCATCGCGAGCAGGCTCACTCCTACAGGGGAACGCATTTCAAATGTAGGAGTGAGCCTGCTCGCGATAGCTGTATTCCGGCCGCCATATTCCTTCAGCCGATCACAAAACGCCGTACTCCCGCGCCGTCCGATCCACCGCAATCCGCGTCTTGTCGATCAGCTCATCCAGCTCCGTGCGCATGGCCACCAACGCCGGCGCCATGATCATCCGCCCCAATGTCGAACGAATGATCAAGCCTTCCTCAAAACCAATCGTGCGGCAACGCCAGGCAATGTCGTTTTCATTGGCAAAACGCTTGCGCGTCGCTTTGTCCTCAGCAAACTGCAACGCCGCCACCAGCCCGACGCCCTGAATCTCACCCACCAGCGGGTGATTGCCGAACACTTCGCGCAGGCAGTTTTGCAGGTACGGGCCGGTGTCGGTTTTCACCCGGGTGACCACGCCTTCATCGCGCAAGGCCTTGAGGTTGGCAATCGCCACAGCGGCCGCCACCGGGTGGCCGGAATAGGTCAGGCCGTGGGCAAACACGCCGCCTTTTTCCACCAGCGCCTCGGCCATGCGTCGCGACAGAATCAAACCGCCCATTGGGATGTAACCGGAGGTCAGGCCCTTGGCGATCGACAGCGTGTCCGGCTCAAAGCCGAACGTCTGATGCGCGAACCATTCACCAGTGCGGCCGAAACCGCCAATCACTTCGTCCGCACACAACAACACATCGTACTTACGGCAGATACGCTGAATTTCCGGCCAGTAAGTCGCCGGCGGAATGATCATGCCGCCCGCGCCCTGAAACGGTTCGGCGACGAAGGCTGCAACCTTGTCGGCGCCCAGTTCGAGAATCTTCTCTTCCAGTTGCCGCGCGGCTTGCAGGCCGAATTCTTCCGGGCTGAGATTACCTTCGTGGGCGAACCAATACGGCTCATCAATGTGCGCTACATCAGGGATGGTGCCGCCCATCTCGTGCATGAACTTCATCCCGCCCAGCGCCGTCGCGGCCAGGGTCGAGCCGTGGTAGCCGTTCCAGCGGCCGATCATGATTTTCTTCTCGGGCTTGCCCATTACCTGCCAGAACTTGCGCACGGTGCGGATCAGCACTTCGTTGGCTTCGGAGCCGGAATTGGTGTAGATCGCGTGGCTGTAGTGCTTGGGCAACAGGCTGAAGAGCAGCTCGGACAGCTCAATCACCGCCGGGTGAGTGGTGTGGAAGAACATGTTGTAGTAGGGCAGTTGTTCCAGCTGCGCGGTCGCGGCAGCGGCGAGATCCTTGCGCCCATAACCGAGGTTGGTGCACCACAGACCCGACATGCCATCCAGATATCGATTGCCGTCGTTGTCCCACAACGCCAGCCGATCGCCGCTGACCATCACTCGCGGTCCTTCTTCGTTGAGGGCCTTCTGATCAACGAACGCGTGGATGTGGTGAGCAGCGTCAGAGGCTTGGTAATCGCGGGTACTGCGGGTCGAATCGAGTTCGGCGGACATGGCGGATCTCCAGAGCAAAGGGCAAGTGAGTGAGCTCGTTGCAGCGCTGCACGGAGAAAGTTTTGTCATCTAAAAATATTTTTGTAAAGAAAATATTTGTCGGTGAAAAAAGATCTCCGTAGGCTGAGAGCCATTGGCAAGGATCATCAGAGGCAACATGAGCGGACTCAGAGAACGGCAGAAGGAACAGCGCCGGCAGGTGATTGCCGAAGCGGCGCTCGAGTTGTTCAAGCGCAACGGCTTTGCGGCCACCACGCTGGACCAGATCGCCGTGCAGGCGGGGGTTTCCGCACCCACCGTGGTCAATTATTTCGGCGGCAAGCAGGAGATTCTGCTGGCTTTGCTCAAGCAACCCGACGAGCAAGCCATGCGCGAGGCGCGGGCCAATCTGGACGAGGACAGCGATCCGCTGGAGGCGTTGTGCGAGTTCGAAGGGCTGATGACCGATTACCAGCTACAGGCGATGCCGGCTTCGTTGTGGCGGGAACTGGCGCCATTTCTGCTGACCGGTGAACTGGCCGAAGCGATGAGTCCGTGGAACGCGGCCGTGATCGAAGAAACCAAAGCGCTGCTCCTGCATTTTCAGCAAGCGGGAAAAGTGCGCGAATCGATCGATCTCGACGTGGTGGCGACGCTGTTCAACCAATACGCGAACATGGCGTTCATTCGCCTCGCCACGCAGGAAGTCCCGGATCGGGCCGCGCACGCCTTGCATATGCGCGGGGTTTTGAATCTGTTGTGTCACGGCATGCTGGAGCGCTGATCGCCGCCATCATGTGCGACTCGTGTCGGGCCCCCGTCGAGACGATATGCCGGTTGTGAACTAGGCTCACAGCGGTTCATCGATGGCCCACCCAGGAGCGCCGACATGGAAGACAAACCGCTGATAGCGTTTCAGAGTTCCAGAGCATTGCTCGACGTGCTCATTCGAGCGGGTCTGATCACCGTTCTGGTGCTGTTCTGCTACGACATTTTTCATCCGTTTCTCAATGTCATGCTCTGGGCGCTGATCCTGGCCGTCACGCTGTATCCGCTGAATCAGGCTCTGGGCGCCAAACTCGGTAATCGCTACGGTTGGGCGGCAATCATTCTGGTGCTGCTGGGCCTGGTGATTCTGATGTTGCCGTTAAGCCTGCTGGGCGCGTCGATTGCCGAGTCGATCAAGGGCAGCATGCACACGTTCGAAGCGGGGCAGTTCGAGATACCGCCGCCACCGGCCAGTGTCGAAGGCTGGCCGTTGATTGGCGCGCCGCTTTACGGCATCTGGATGCACGCTTCGCAGGACCTGAGCTGGGTGTTTCAGGAACTGGCGCCACATCTCAAGGACTGGAGCAAAGTGGTGTTGCATCAAGCCGCCGGTGTCGGGGCGGGCATCGTGGTGTTTGTGGTCGCGTTGATCGTCGCCGGGTTGATCATGCACCACGGCGAGCGCGGCCACCGCACAGCGGTGGCTGTCACCACCCGCATTTCCGGGCCGGTGCGCGGCCCGCAGATTGCCGAACTGTGCACGGCAACCATCCGCGCCGTGGCGCAGGGTGTGGTCGGCATCGCCTTTATTCAGATGCTGCTGGTCGGCGTGGCACTGGTGGTCATGGGCGTCCCGGCTGCCGGCATTCTCGCCTTGATGGTGTTGCTGCTGGGCATCACCCAATTACCGGTGCTGCTGATCTCGCTGCCCATCGTGATTTATGTCTTCGCCGTGGACGGGGTCAGCGCCGGCACGATTATCTTTGCGGTGTGGATGGCGATTGCCGGGCTTGCGGACAACGTGCTCAAACCGATGTTGCTGGGTCGCGGCGTCGCGGTGCCGATGCCAGTGGTGCTGATCGGTGCGCTCGGGGGCATGGTCACCAGCGGCATTATTGGTTTGTTCACTGGGCCGGTGATTCTGGCGGTTGGCTACGAATTGTTCATCGGTTGGGTGTATCAACCGGCCGATGTCACCGAGCTTCTGGAGAGCCAGCGCAAAGAACATCTGCCGTGACTCTCACCCCTCTCGCTGACGCATTGGCGTACCCCCAGACTGAGGTCTAGGCTGGTCAATCAGTCGCCCTTCGGGCGCAACGCCCACCCAGGGACAGGAGCGCAACCGATGAAAGCCCCAGCCAGTATTGTCTGCCTGATGTTCACACTGGTTCTCGCGCCGGGAGCCCGTGCTGAAGACCCGCCGGCTGCGCCCGCTGCGTCTGCCACTGACGACGCGCCGTTGATCAACCCGCAAGTGGTCGACAAGCTCATCGATATGGGCAACTACCTGCGCAGCCTGCCGAAATTTCAGGTCGATGCCCAAGTCTCGCGCGACACGGTTCTGGAGTCCGGGCAGAAGATCAAGACCGAGTCCGCCAATACCCTGAAAGTGCTCGGCCACGATCGCCTGTATGCGAAAAGCGAAGGCGATGTGCGCACCCGCGAGTTCTTCTACAACGGCAAAAAACTCACCCAGTATTCGCCGTACCTGAAGTACTACACCACCGTCGACGCCCCGGCCACCGTGGCGGAAACCCTGCACAAGATCGAGAACTTCTACGGTGTGCAGGTACCGATGGAGGACCTGTTTCTGTTCGGCAGTGATCAGGCGCAGATCGATGCCTTGAAAGCCGCGCTGTATGTCGGGCCGTCGGCCATCAAGGGCCAGCTCTGCGACCATTTGGCGTTTCGCCAGGAAGGCATCGACTGGCAATTGTGGCTGACCCGTTCCGACAAACCTTTGCCCTGCAAACTGGTGATCACTACTACTGACGAGAAGAGCTTTCCCGAGTACAGCGCGGTGTATCAGTGGAACCTCAAACCGACCATCCCGGACACGCAATTCACTTTCAAACCGGGCAAAGGCGATGTGGCGATTGCGTTTAAAAAAGCCAGCGATCAGGGAGGACAGTGACATGAACAAGTCGATGACGTGGAGTCTGTTGTTGTCGCTGGCCACCGCCACGCTGCTGACCGCCGGTTATGTCGCCGAAGCCGATGCCCGGGGGCAACGCGCTCAGGGACATGCGCGCGCCAACGTCAACCGGGCGCCGGCGCCGAACGCGCAACGTGCGCAGCGCATCAATGCGCCGCAGCGCACCAACAATGTCAGCGCCGGCAATCGGGTCAATTCGGGCAATCGGGTCAATGCCGGCAACAACGTTGGCAACCGCACGAACGTCAACAACGGCAACCGAAACGTCAACATCGACAACAGTCGCGATGTCGATATTGATGTCGACGGCCATGGTCGCTACGGCTACGACGATCACTACCATCCGGTAGCGGCCGCAGTGGCAGTGACGGCCACCGTCGCGGCCACTGCGGCAGTGGTGGGCGCGATCTTCACCCCGGCGCAAATGCCCAGCAGTTGTGTGCAGGTGATTCAGTACAACGTCGCGTATATGCAGTGCGGTTCGACCTGGTACCAGCCGCAGTATCAGGGCAGTGACGTCACGTATGTGGTGGTCAACGCGCCTTGATCAGGCTTTCGGCACCCAGGGTGCATGTGCGCGAGCATGCCTCGGCCGCCACGGCGCAACCCGGTGGCCAGGGTCAGCCACGACAGTTCGGTAACGGTGACGTGTGCGGCCGGTGCCAGCCGCACTGATCTCGATCCACCTGCCGGAAGGGTTAAGCGCGGGAGCGACCGGGCGTTACCCGTGCCGCCAACTGCCCAACGGCAATTCGACCTCGCGCTCGGCCGCAGCCAACGCCTGTTCCAGCCCGGACTTGTCCAGCGGCGCGCAGTAGGCCGGTTTTGCCCGCTCGAATCGCCAACTGTCATCAAGGCCTCCGGTGTCGACCGCATCAAAACCGAGGTCATCCAGCAAACCCGCGACCAACGCCTTGGCCTGCGCGTCATCCGCTGCAATGGGCAGTGCGCGCCGCTCGCTGGAATCATGCGGGCGGCCATCCGTAAGCAAATCCGCTGCGAGAATGGCGTTGAACACCTTGACCACCGTGGCACCGCGCAAATGCTCGGCGAGCAAGCGGCTGGTGGTGCTCTGGAACGTGTCGAGCGCAGCGATGTGGCCGTCGCGATCCGGGTAATAGTTGTTGGCGTCGAGCACGGTTTTGCCCTCGAACCAGGCGGGTTGCAGGCTCGGGATTTGTTCGTAGGGGATGGCCACCAACACCACGTCGGCAAACTGTGTGGCCTGTTCGGCCGTGCCGATCTGGCAGCCGGTGATGCCTGCGAGCACGCTGCTCATGGTCTGCGGGCCGCGCGAATTGCTGAGCATTACTTCGTGCCCGGCGGCGAGGGCGATTTGCGCGACAGCGCGCCCGATGAATCCGGCTCCAACGATTCCAATGCGCATGGTGTGTCCTCTGTCAGGTGGGGAGCGACTATGATGATTCCTGATCAGGTGCAGATAAATCGCACTCTGTTACTTACTTTCGCTAACAGGAGTATCGAATGGATCGGCTGACCAGCATGGCGGCTTTCGTGATGGCGGCTGAAGCCGGCTCGTATGCCAGCGCCGCGCAACGCCTGGACATGTCAGCGCAAATGGTCGCCAAGCACGTGGCCGCCCTTGAGCAGCGGCTCGGCGCACGCTTGCTCAACCGCACCACGCGCCGGCAGAGCCTGACCGAGCTGGGCCAGGCCTACTACGAGCGCTGCAAGCACATCGTCAGTGAGGCATCAGCCGCTGATTCACTGGCGCAAATCATGAACGACACACCGCGCGGCAAGCTCAGGGTCAGCGCGCCGGTGAGCTTTGGCTCTTACAGTCTGATGCCGTTCGTGACCGCTTTCTTGCGCGAGTACCCCGAGGTGGAAATCGACCTGCACTTGACCGACCGCGCCGTGGATCTGGTGGAGGAGGGTTTTGAGGTGGCTTTTCGGATCGGCCCGCTGGCGACGGCCAGCCTGACCGCGAGGCCATTGTCTCCGTATCGACTGATCGTCTGCGCTGCGCCACGCTATCTGGCCGAATACGGCACGCCGCAAGTGCCCGCCGATCTGCAACAGCATGAGTGCCTGGGTTATGCCTATTGGTCGCGGCCCGCCGATCACGAGTGGTCGTTTTTCAACGGTGCGCAGGTCGAGCGCGTGCCGGTCAGCAGTCGCTTACACGTCAACGAGAGCAAGGCGTTGTTATCAGCGGCGGTAGATGGTTTCGGGATTGTGCTGGGGCCTGCCGATTTTCTTGAGCCGGCGTTGTGCAGAGGTGAGCTGGTCAGGTTGCTGGAGGGATTCGAAGCGCCGAGCAGACAAATGCATCTGCTGTACACGGCGCATCGACAGAAGACCGCGAAGGTTCGTCAGTTCATCGATGCCGCGGTCAGGCGCTTTGCCTGACCGCGGCATCCGGCTCAGTTAATTCGCGGATGCTGTTGAACCAGTTCCTTGCGCTTGGCTTCCAGTGCGGCGATTTCAGCGTCGATGTCTTCGATTTTCTGCTCGATGTTGTCGTGGTGTTCTTGCAGCAGTTCCTTGGCTTCTTCAAGGTCGGACGCGGCAGGCGCGGCGCCACGCAACGGCTTGTTGGCGGTTTCCTTCATGGTTACACCGGTGACCAGACCGACCACGGCGATGACCATCAGGTAATACGCCGGCATGTACAGATCGTTGGTGCTTTCGACCAGCCAGGCCACCACGGTCGGGGTCAGGCCGGCGATCAATACCGAAACGTTGAAAGCCGCCGCCAGCGCACTGTAGCGAATGTGCGTGGGGAACATCGCCGGCAGCGTGGAGGCCATGACGCCGATGAAGAAGTTCAGCAGCACGGCCAGCATCAGCAGGCCGGCGAAGATCAAGCCGATCTTGCCGCTGTTGATCAGCATGAAGGCCGGGATCGCCAGAATGAACAAACCAATGCTGCCGACGACGATGAAAGGTTTACGGCCAATCTTGTCGCTGATGAAACCGATTGCCGGCTGCACGAACAGCATGCCGACCATGATCGCGATGATGATCAGCACACCACGGTTTTCGCTGTAATGCAGGTTGTGCGACAGGTAGCTCGGCATGTAGGTGAGCAGCATGTAGTAGGTGACGTTGGTCACCGCGACCACGCCGATGCAGGTCATCAGGCTGCGCCAGTGTTTGGTCGCGACTTCCTTGAACGAAACTTTCGGGCCACCGGCGAGGCCTTCGCGATCGCCTTGTTCAAGCTTTTCAACGTGCTGCTGGAACGCCGGGGTTTCTTCCAGGGCGTGACGCAAGTACAGGCCGATCATGCCCAGTGGTAAGGCGAGGAAGAACGGCAGACGCCAGCCCCATTCCTCGAACTTGGCTTCGCCGAGCGTCGTCGAGATCAACACCACCACACCGGCACCGAGGACGAAACCGGCAATCGAGCCGAAGTCCAGCCAACTGCCGAGGAAGCCGCGCTTGCGGTCCGGCGCGTATTCGGCGACGAAGATCGACGCGCCGGTGTATTCGCCACCGACCGAGAAACCCTGAGCCATTTTTGCCAGCAACAGCAGGATCGGCGCCCAGATGCCAATCGAGGCATAGGACGGAATCAAGCCGATGGCGAAGGTGCTCAGCGACATGATCACGATGGTCGCGGCGAGGACTTTCTGCCGTCCGTACTTGTCGCCCAGCGCGCCGAAGAACAAGCCGCCCAGCGGCCGGATCAGGAAGGGCACCGAGAACGTCGCCAGCGCGGCGATCATTTGCGTTCCGGGGTCGGCGCCGGGGAAGAACACTTTGCCGAGCACATAGGCGACGAAGCCATAGACACCAAAGTCGAACCATTCCATGGCATTGCCGAGTGCGGCGGCGGTGATCGCCTTGCGCATCTTGGCGTCGTCGACAATGGTGATGTCTTTCAGGCCGATCGGCTTGACGGTTTTCTTGCGTGATTTCATCCGGGTCTTCTCTTTGCTGATCCATCGTGCCGCGTAGATGCCATCTTTTTGATGGCGCGTACTCTTTGGCTCAGATACATGAGGACACGAAATAATTCACTGCCCGGCGTTTTTTTTCCTGGCGCACCCTGATTTTCCCTGTAGGAGCTGCCGAAGGCTGCGATCTTGTTGGGACGCGGAGCGTCCCCGGCTGCATTCCCACGCAGAGCGTGGGAACGATCAAGAAGGGGAAATGTGTTTACCGGCGGATGGCCGTATACGATTGCCGCAGGTCGCTGGCCCAGCCATCCAGCACCACCTTGACGTCGTCGGCAGTCAACATCTGTTGGTCGTTCTCCAGCGGCACACCAGTGCCTTTGCGCACCACTTCGGCAATCACTTCGCCAGTCGAACCGTCCTCGAACGACACTTCGGTGGCGACTTCACTGTCCTGATCACGGATGCCGGTGGCGGTGCTCACACCGGCAGCGACGAGGGTGACCGGCAGCCACTCATAAAAGCGCAAACCCTGAGTGCTGGTCGCCACTTGGGTGATAGCGGGGCGCACTATCAGGGTGTTCGGCCCGGGTTGACTGACCAGATGCAGCACTTTGCTCAATTCCAGCCGCAGCGCCGCATCGTAGTAGTCAGTGACGCCGGACAGAGTGCTCAGAGGAATCCGTTGCGTCGGCTCGGCACTCGGGTAGAACTGACTCGGCGCCAGATAAACCTGGGTGTATCGACCCCGGGCCAGGGCCGGGCTGACCCACGCCAACACGGGCTGACCGGACGGCGACTGGCGCTCGGCCAACACGCTGTAGTCATGCAGAAAGCCTGAGTGTTCCGGCGTTTTGCTGCTGCACGCCGACAGGCTCAACGTGGTGGCAATGGACAGCGACAGCGAACGAATGCGCGACATCAAACGGCTTCCTTGTTCTGCGCCAGGTTGTCCGAGCATTCGATGTGCAATCGGCCTTGGGCCATGATCCAGTTCATCAGATCAGCCGTGTTGACGCTGTGCACGTATTCCACCCAGTGCGCGTTGGTCGGACTGAAATGCTCGAAGTAACGGCGCAGCACCACTGTGCTTTGATCAGGGGAAACCCCCATGCACGATTCCTGAAACACCACCGGTGTGTCCGGGCCGAGCGCTGCGGTGCGCTGGCTGAGAATCAACGGCCGATTACCGTTGTGCTGCGTGATGCCCGGTTTGCTGTTCAATACCTTCATGCCAATCCCCCCGTTGGAAATAGCTGCAGAGTGCCCGCGCGGTTTTGCCGGAGGATGTCCGCTTGATGTCTGGCGCGTAGAAATGTTGCTCGATTGAAATAAATGACCCGGGCGGCGAAATGGCTTTAGATTGGCTTTTTTTGGTGCATGGATCCTGTCACTGTGAGCAGACTGCTGTTCGTCGACGACGACGTGGAAATTCTCGCGCTGCTGAAGAAGTTCTTCGTGCAGCATGCTTATGAGGTCGACGTTGCTGCCAACGGCGAGGCGATGTGGGCGGCCATTGCGCAGCAGCGCCCGGACACGATCATTCTTGATCTGATGATGCCCGGCGAAAGCGGCCTGAGCCTGTGCCAGAAGGTGCATACGCAACTGGGCATTCCGATCATCATGCTTACAGCCATGGCCGAACTGAGCGATCGCATTGTCGGTCTGGAACTGGGCGCGGACGATTACCTGACCAAGCCGTTCGCGCCGCAGGAATTGCTCGCGCGAGTGCGTGCCTTGCAACGTCGCGCCGGCGAACAGCGCCAAACGGTTGAACCTTCGCGGCCGGTGATCGGCTTCGCCGGTTGGCATCTGGACATCACCTGCCGCGAACTGCGCTCCCCGGAAAACGTGATGATTCCGCTGTCCGGTGGCGAGTTCGATTTGCTGCTGGTGTTCCTCGACCATCCACAGCGCATTCTGACCCGCGAGCAGTTGATCGATATGACCCACGGCCACGGCCATGACGCGTTCGATCGCAGCATCGATGTGCAAGTCAGCCGCTTGCGCCGCAAGATCGAACCGGACAGCAAGCGCCCGGACCTGATTCGTACAGTGCGCAACGGCGGTTATCTGTTTACGGCCAAGGTCACTCGCTCGTGATCCGCCGACTGTGGCGCGGCGACACTCTGCGCCGGCACATCGCCCTGACCATCGTGGCGGCGATGGTCGCTTCGCTGGCGTTGAATGCGCTGTTCGTGCAAGTCGCCGGCATCTGGGCCCGGCCGCCGATCGAACGCACCGGCCTGCTGGAGCAGATTGCCGCGACCTCGCGGGTGATCGAAGCCGCCCCGGCCAACCTGCGCCCGCAACTGGCCGCAGCGGCGAGCAGCGCCATGCTGCAAGTGTCGTGGAAAGCACAGCGCGCCGACTTCGATCTGCCCAATGACGGCCTTCGCCTGCCAGCGAGCAGGGTGCCGGTGCTGCAGCAACTGTTGGGCAATGATCGAAAAATCGAGGTGTTCAGCCCAGGCGACTGGCCGAACGGCAGCCCCCAGGCGCATTACGCCGCCGTCGTGCAATTGGTCGATGGCAGCTGGTTGTCATTTATCCCGCCGGAGCGCAGCTGGGGCCTGGAATTTGGCGTGCGTATCGCGATCGTCATCGCCTTGGGACTGATTGCCACATTGCTCGTCGCCTGGGTCGCCACCCGGCAACTGGCCAACCCTCTGCAGCGTTTCACGCGTGCCGCCAAACGTTTCGGCACCGATCTGCGCGCACCGCCGATCAAGCTCGAAGGCCCCGACGAAATCCGCCAGGCGATCATCGCCTTCAACACCATGCAGGCGCAGATCCAGCATTTCATCGCCGAGCGCACGCACATGCTCGCGTCGATTTCCCACGACCTGCGTGCACCGCTGACCCGCATGCGCTTGCGCAGCGAATTCATGGAAGACCTCGATCATCAGGGCAAACTGATTCGTGACGTTGAAGAGATGCAGTCGATGATCAACGCTGCGTTGGCGTTCTTCCGTGAGGACACGCACAGCGAGCAGACCACCGCGTTCGATCTGTCGGAGCTGCTGCAAACCATCGTTGATGATTACCGTGACCAGCAGATCAATGTCGATTTCGAAGGCCCGGCGCATCTGGTGTACGAGGGCCGGCCGCTGGGGATCAAACGGGTGATCGTCAATTTGCTCGAGAATGCCGTGAAGTACGCGTGTGCCCCGCGCATTTCCCTGCGCAGTGATGCCTATGCGATACGCATTGAGGTCATTGATCAGGGGCCCGGCATTCCCGAGGAATCGCTGGAGCGTGTGTTCGACCCATTCCTGCGCCTGGAAACCTCACGCAATCGAGACACGGGCGGTGTTGGGCTGGGGCTTTCGGCAGCCAGGGCAATCATTCGAGAGCAGGGCGGCGATCTGACGTTGAGTAATCACAGCGCTGGGGGAGTGGTGGCTCGTGTGGAATTACCGATTTAGATGCGGATAGTTCCGACAATCTCTTGCGGGCCCGCGCGCCCGCGCAGATCCGTCGGAGGTTTTTTGCTGTCGAACAATGCTCTTCCCTATAAATGAGCATGCAGGAAATCAATCACACGCTTTAAAGCCACTCGTGTTGGATGGTTTGGCGTGGGGGCTTTCGCCGAATCGTATTCGTACGTCAGTAACGCATGATGGGTGCTACGACCATCTGCTGGTGGGGCGTATGTGTAAACAACGCCGGTCGCAGCAAATGCTTGTCCAAGTCGATTGATCCGCGCCGGCGTACACAGTCGATCATCGCTGAAGTGCTGAATGAGCACGGCGCAGCCTCTCGTCGCGGCAGCCTGGCTTGCCGCCTCCAGTTCGGTATCGGCAATGTTCAGTTCGCTCATCCACGGACCTTTGCCTCGGCCCGTTAGCCAGTACCTGAATTTAAAGGGTATGGCTGGCTGGGAAGCGACTGCGGCGGCCACATTGGTTTCGAGAATCAGTGGAATCACGAATGCACCGGTGACGCACATTCCAATGACCCCGATACGTTGGTGGCCATGGTCAACGCCCAGCTTTCGTACCAGCGCTCGCAACCAGTCACTGACCGGTGCACTGCGCCCGGCTTTGAGGTACGCAAATTCTTTGCTGATGCAATGGAGGCGCCCCTTGACCAAGCACCCCGTTTCTTCCGGTTTCCCGAACAACAGCGGCAAGTAGACTTGAAAACCGGCGCTGATCAACCGTTCGGCGAATCGCAGGGTATCGCGGGTCAGCCCCGGCAGTTCATGCATGACCAGGACAGGAGCTCCGTCGCCCTTTTTATAGACGGTATGCGTGTAGTCTGAATGCTCAAAATCAAAAGACTGATATTCACTCATGTCCATTGCTGATCTCCAGACTCAGTTGGTTATCGTTTGAGTAATCAGGCCACCGATGAACGTCATGAGCTGGCAACTGTAAATCCCTCCGTGTCCATTAATGATCGGAGCGGAAGCTTTGACGTTTAGTACCGGATTGTGGTCTGGAGAATTTTTCAGCTGCGGATTTTTTTCCAGATGCAGATCAAAGAACTTCTGCGAACCGTCAATCTGCTTCTGTTGCGATGTAAAACGGACTGTGCGCGACGGTTCTGAAGTGGAAAGCGTTGTCAGGCTGATGCGCAAGTCAGATTTGAGGGGATCGATGTATTGCTCGCAACCGTTGAAAGTTTCCCGGTCAGCGTTGTCAGGCGAAAAAGTTGGCGAAGAAAGAAAGTGGGTCTGGTAAGGCTCATAGTGACCGACGGCTGTCGAATTGGCGGAATAACCTTCAACGACATCGTCCGTGTATTTTTGAAATCTTGCCCTGGGCGCGCGTGCAATGTGAAAAGCCCACTTCGTCGCAAGGTCAGTGGTCCCGGTTACGATTGCCACAACAGGTGCTTGATGTTCGGTGTAATGACAACCCATGCTCATCTTCTGCAAGGTCGCCAAACGCATCGCCTCAAATGCCGGGTTGATCAATACCACGAGATCACCAACCGTTTTAAGAGGCTCCCGCGGGTTTTTCTCGCAGCCGGTGGTCGCAAGGTCGTTGGCTGGATCGAAACCACTGCTTTGCGTGAAACGCTCGATCAGAATCGGTGCAAGCGCTGTATAGAGCACTGCCGCACCGAAGCTGTGGCCAATGAATACCAAGCGGGTCTGCGTGTTGCTCTTTGCTTGCAGTTGGCTGTTGTCATTGCGTCGAACGCGTTCTTTATCCAGGCGCAGCAACACCTCGGTGACTGCTCCGCTACCGACGCTGTGCGCTGTTTGTTTACGATCCCAAAACGTAATCAGATCCAGCGGTGAGTTCCACGCAAATACCTGGCCCCGCCAGCCCATGTACAGCCCGACAACGGTACGTTTGCAACCGTCCATGGCGGCGATGTTGCGCATTGCCAGCTTGAACTCACGAACATCGTCATCATCTGGCGCTGCGGAGTGTCGCCAGCCATGCAAGTACGTCACAAGTAGAAGTGGCCCGTTGACCGCCCTGATGTCGGCCATCTGCCTTTCGAAGGCGTCAGGGTTCAACAGATTGCCGTATTCGTCGAACTCGATGAACCCATGCTGAAAGCCTGCCTTCTTCGCGCTGTCATTCGGGCAGGAGGCCAGAGGAGTGTCGAGATCATAGGTTTTAAAGTAGGGCGGAGCAGGGTGGTACTGTTTCAGTGGGGCACAACCCTGAAGAATCAGGCCCAAAGCAATGATGGTAATGAGTGCGCGCATTGCTAACGTCCTCTATAAGTTGCGTCCTGATTTGCAGAGTAGAAGGTTTTGGTCTGCATGCTGGCATTTTGTAATGACTGAGTACGTCGAAGAGTCTCGCTGACTGCTGAAATCTGCACGGAAATCACCGGCTGAGTGCGTTGGCGGACGGCAACTGAACGCAATGGCCTGAGGCGGTGATCGGCGGGACGGACCGCATTTATCGCAAACTTGTACTAATGTTCAGAGCAACTTATCGCTGTAAACCACAGCAAGGATGCATGAGATGACGCCCTTTAAAACGCTCGCAAGAACAATTCCATTGTTTGCCGCGTTAGTTTTGCAAGCAGGCTGCCTTTCCCAGACACAGCAGATTCATAGTTTGAAAGCTGTCCAGGCAAAACCCGCTTCCGACACTACGAAAAGTACAACGCCTATGTGAAATCACTGTTTGCCGCACTCTCCAGTGGTCATCCCGATTCAGCGCCGGACCCACAACTGGATGCCTTTACCAAAGAGATCGCACAACAGGCCGCTCAGGGGGACGATCCAGACAAAACGGTCGTCATCACAATCAAAAGCGGATCACCCACCTTTGATTGGAAAAAGAACGATAAATTGTGCGATAGCCTGAATACCAAGATCGCCGATAGTGAAATCAATGAATTCCTCAAAAAGCTATTAAAGGCACTCTGATGCTATTCACAAGCTTCCATTAATTTGATCGCGTAGTCCCTGCTGGTCTGGTCGCCTACCTCCGCCAGTTTAGCCACAGTGGGCGCGATTTTATCTTTGCAGCTCGCTTGTGCCTGGGCTTGTTGACTAAAGTTTCGAGCCACATGCTGTGCCGCCAACCCGGTGGCAAACACTTTGCCTATTCCCTGGCCCGCAGCGTCTGCTCGCAGGAGTGTGTTTGAGTCGAATGCCGAGAACACGGAAAGAGCGTCAACCCGACTCAATACGTTGCTCAAGTCCTCACTCAGATTCTGGATCTTTTGGTTTGCCTCGTTAATAGCTTTCTCGCCTTGTTCCCGTGTTTCAGGCGTTACCTTCCCTGCAAGCGTTGCTTGGGCGGCGCTGATGTTGTTTTTTTCGATACTGATCTGATTAGCCAGGAAAGCTGCAAGGTTTGCACGCTGCTCCTCGGTTAACGACTCGCCAGATTTCACCTCGTGGACTGATTCAGAGGTTCCGTTTTTGATGCGTTCGACAACCGGAACATACGCCGCATCAAGCGTATTCACGCCAATCGACGCTCCGAACTCTCCGGTGCCCGTGCCGGGAGCTGAGACCTCTACACCCACGGATGTTTTCGATACGAAGACCAAAGGTGTTTTGCTGGTACAGCCGGTGGCGACCAGTGCAAGCGAAAGAACAAGATAGCGTTTCAAGGGGAGACCTCTGCAGAGTTCGAGCACACGTGGTTGATGGTTTCACCCAATGCTCTTTTGATGTTTTCAATTTCTTTGTGGTCGCGAACGATCAGGATCAGGTTGCAGGAGGATGGGGAGGGGATAACAACAACTTCCTGATTCAGGTAACCAATATTGTTGGTGCCCTGAACGCTGGTGGCACCGACACCGAAGGCGCTGGTGACAATGGCTCGCGCAGGCATGTCGGTCTGTAGATTGACCGGGCCGATGTTGATGAAGCGTTGCTGCGTTTGAGCGCCCTTTACAGTGACAACGGAACAACCACTGGTCAGGCAGGCCGCAAGAAATATCCCTGTCAGGCGCATTCATTTCTCCATCCTTGAACCTGCATAAGGCTTAGCCTCGACTTTGGTTGCTGTCAAAGTGATGGCAATTTTTTTTGCTTACGAATGACTGGCTGTATTCCCTAAGCGTGGCTGGACCATCGTCCGTCCATGATTTCAGAGTTGCTTTGGTGAAAATATCTCTATAGATTTTCATGAAATTATAAAAAGATAATTTCATGAGGTCGCGAATGTTCCTGCAATCCAGCCAGCACGTCGACAGCTATTACGCCCACAGTTGCGCCGATATTCTGCGCCATCGCGCTGTTCTGGACGGTGAACATGACGCCGACGTGGTGATCATCGGCGGCGGTTTCAGTGGCCTGCACACGGCGCTGCGTCTGGCCTTGGCTGGCAAACGCGTGACGGTACTGGAAGCCAGTCGCGTGGCGTGGGCAGCGTCGGGGCGCAATGGCGGGCAGGCGATTCTCGGCTGGTCGTGCGACATGCCGCCGCTGGAAGCTGCGCTCGGTCATGAGCGGGCGAAACGCTTGTGGGACGGCATGCGTTGGGCTGCTCGGGAATTGCGTGAATTACCGGGTCGTCACGGCTTCGATATCGATTATCGCCCTGGGCACCTCTGGACATCGGTAATACCACGGCGGGTCAGTCTGCTCCGCGAATGGCAACATGAGGCCAGCCACAAGTGGGGCCACGATGTGTTGCAATTCATTCCTCGTGAACAATTGCCGGAATGGGTGGCCACCGATCGCTATCAGGCCGGGCTTTACGATCCTGAGGGCGCGCACCTCAATCCACTGAAACTGGCACTGGGCCTGGCGGATGCCATCGAACGAGCCGGCGGGCGTATCCATGAACAAAGCAAAGCCTTGAGTTATCAGGAGCAGGGCGGTGGTTTCCGGGTCAACAGCGAGCGCGGCTCGGTGCGCGCCGATGTGCTGGTGCTGGCGTGTAACGCTTATCTCGATGAACTCGACCCGCAACTGTCCAGCTGCATTCTGCCAGTAGGTACTTACCAGGTCGCCACCGCACCGCTGACACCTGAGCAGGCCACGGCGCTGTTGCCGCGCAATGTCTGCGTGACCGATAACCAATTCGTCCTCGATTACTTTCGGCGCACGCCGGATAACCGTTTGTTGTTTGGCGGCGGCTGCACGTATCTCGGTGGCATGCCCAAGGACATTGCGGCGGCGACGCGGCCGTTTCTCGAGCGGGTGTTCCCGCAGCTTAAAGGTGTCGGCATCGAGTTCGCCTGGGGTGGGCATATCGACCTGACGATCAAGCGCACGCCGGATGTCGGCGGCGCGGACAATCGTTATTGGCTGCAAGGCTATTCAGGCCACGGCGTATTGCCGACATTGGCCGCCGCACGCGCGGTGTCCGATGCGATTCTTGGCGACGCGGATGAACTGGGGTTGTATCAGGGCTTGAGCAATGGCAGCTTCCCCGGTGGCAAGCATTTCGCTGCACCGCTGGAGGCCATCGGCAAGGCCTGGTATCGACTGCGCGACAGCATTTGATGAGACTTTTTTCGGAATCGCGTCCATGAACAAGCAAGAAGAAATCGCCGCGCTGGCGATCCTTATCCACGACCTGCGCAAGCACAAGAAGTGGACCCTCAAGGAACTGGCCGACAAGATCGGCCGTTCAGTGGGTTTTCTCTCGCAGGTCGAGCGCGGTTTGTCGCGGCCGACGGTGGCAGACCTGACCGCAATCAGCGAAACCTTCGGCGTGCCGACCACCTACTTCTATAGCCTGCCCAAGCCCAAGGAGTTGCCGTGGGTGACGCGCCCGGACGAGCGCCGCACGCTGTATTACGCCAACGGCATCACCGACATTCTGGTATCGCCGCAGATCCGCGCCTCGTTCTCCATGCTCGAAAGCCATCTCGAAGCCGGCGCGAGTAGCGGTGATCGCCATCTGACCGACAGTTCGGAGCAGGGCGGTTACGTCCTCGAAGGCGAACTGACTTTATGGTTGGGCGACGACGAAGAACCGACCACGCTGACGGCCGGCGACAGCTTCCAGTTCGACAGCCACACCCGGTGCCGCTATGGCAACCTAACCGAGCAGCTGACCCGCGTGCTCTGGGTCTACACCTGATCACAACAAAGGATGAACACGATGGACGCTGTCTGCGCTGACCTGCTCGCCGAAGTGCGTGCCTTTCGCCAACGCTACCCCGAGGTGCGTTATGTCGACCTGATTTCCCTGGACATTCCCGGGCACTTTTACGGCAAGCGTTATCCAGTCGACATGCTCGAAAAAGTCGCCGCTGGCAGCGTCCTGAAGTTGCCGCAGAACTGCGTACTGCTGGGCGTGCAGGGTGGTTTGTTTCCGATTGGCGATTACTGCTTCAACGATGGCGACCCGGATGCCGTGCGCCGTTTGGTGCCGGGCACCTTGACGCCGGTGACCTGGGAAGCGCAGCCGCTGGGGCAGATGCTGATCACTTCCGATGGCACTGAAAAACCGATCGAGTTCGAACCGCGTGAAGTCCTCGCGCAGGTGCTTAAGCGTCTGGCACGCAAAGGCATTCACCCGGTGGTGGCGTTCGAGCTGGAGTTCTATCTGTTCGACAAAAAGCTGCGCGACGGCCTGCCGCAATTCCCCCGCGACGACCTGACTGACGACGCCGATGATCAACCGAACCTGCACATCGAGCGGCTTTCACGCTTCGCGCCGGTGCTGGATGACATGGTCGAAGCCACACGGGCGCAGGGCATCGACGCCACGGTGATTACCGCTGAGCTTGGCCCCGGCCAGTTTGAAATCAACTTCGGCCATCTCGACGACGGTTTGCGTGCGGCGGATTGGGCAGCGTTGTTCTGCCGCAGCACGCGCGGTGTTGCGCTTAAACACGCCTATCGCGCCAGTTTCATGGCCAAGCCGTACTTGCAGCATCCGGGCAGCGGCATGCATGTGCATGTCAGCCTCTACGACGCTGAGGGAAATAATCTGTTCGCCGCGAATCAGCAACAGGCGTTGCGCCACGCGGTCGCCGGGTGCCTGGAATTGCTGCCGCACAGCATGCCGATCTTCGCGCCGAACCAGAACTCGATGCGCCGTTTGGGCGGCACAGTGAATACAGCGACCAAGGCCAGTTGGGGTTTTGAAGACCGTGATGCGTGCCTGCGGATTCCCGAGTCGGACGCGAAAAACCTGCGGGTTGAATATCGCTTGGCGGGCGCGGATGCGAATCCATATCTGGTGCTGGCGGCGATTCTGGTCGGGCTTGAACACGGGCTGGAGTCGGGCAAAGAACCGATCGTACCGCTGAATGAAGACCGCAACAGCGGGATCGATTTCCCCAAAGAGATGTTCGAGGCCGTGCGCGCGATGCAGCATCAGCCGCAGTTGCGTGAGGGCTTGGGCGCAGAGTTTGTGGATGTGTATTGCGAGAATAAACGCCAGGATCATTTGGCGTTCATGCAGGACATCAGTGCGCGGGAGTATCGGTGGTATTTGTGACACCTGCAAAAGCAGTCAGCCTTGAAGGGGGCAGGCGCCGCGACTCCACTATACTGCTCCGCGACATCATGGAAGCTTCGTAACAGGGACGGCGATATTGATCATGAACTACAGACGACTGGGACGCTCGGGACTCAAGGTTTCCGCAATTGCGATGGGAACCGCGCAATGCAACTGGTGGGTGGATGAGCCTACTTCACGCCGCTTGTTCGATGCCTATGTGGAAGCGGGCGGTAACCTGATCGACACGGCGGATGTCTACCCGGTCCTGGGCGACGGTGTCGGTGGCAAGGCCTCGGAAGAGTTCGTCGGGCGCTGGTTGAAAACCACGGCCAGCCGCAACCAGGTATTGCTCGCAACGAAGGTTTCCGGGCGCATGGGGGCCGGGCCGAATGACGAGGGGCTTTCCTGGCGACATATCGTCAAGGCTGTGGAGGGTTCGCTTGCGCGTTTGCAAGTCGACTGCATCGATTTGTATCAGGCCCATGATGACTACGATGACGTTCCGGTCGAAGAAACCCTGCGCGCCTTCGAACATCTGGTGCAGCGGGGGATGGTGCGTTACATCGGTTGCTCCAACTTCAAAGCCTGGCGCCTGATGAAGTCACTGGCGATCAGCGAGCGCAACGCACTGGTCGGCTATGTCAGTGTTCAAGAGCGCTACAACCTGCTCGAACGGCGTCGAGTCGAATCCGAACTGCAGCCATTGTGCGTGGAAGAGGGCGTCGGGCTGCTGCCGTACAACCCGCTCGCCAAGGGCTTTTTGTCTGGCCTGTACCACCCGCAGGCAGGATTGCCGGATTCTCCGCGCGCGCCGGGTGTACAGAGAGACTACTTCAATGAGCGCAACTGGCAGATCCTTGAATCACTGCGTCGGATTGCGCGGGACTGCGACAGTACCTGTACGCAAGTGGCACTCGCCTGGCTGCTGGCGCAACCAGCGGTGGTGGCGCCCGTGGTGGGGGCCAGTACTGTCGAGCAATTGCGCGAGATCATGGCGTCCCCGCAACTGCACCTGCCGGCCGCCGATGTCAGTCATCTCAACCAAATCAGCCAGCCGCCGGTTACATAGCCATCAGGCACTGCTTGCCGGCCGTCCGACGCGCAAGCCCAGCCTGACTTGCCGCAGGTAATCCTGGCGGTTGTAAGGGTTGGCCAGGGTGCGCTCCCGTCGAGGCGCGGTACCCGCGATCGGCGTATACGTGGCCAGTTGGCTCTCCATAAAACCGAGGCCACTGGTGACATCGGGTATCTGGTGTTGCAACTTGTAGATTCGCGTGGTGACGATCGAGCCTTCGATCCGCGCGGTCTCTGCGTCCAGCGTGGTGCCATGGATTGTGGCTCCAGCCTTGGCCAGCAAACCATGAACCGCGCTGCTCATGGCCGCCGGCACTTCGATGCTGAATTGGCTGCGTGGCTCGCAGACCTCGGTGCCGGCGCGAGTGATCGCTGCTGCCAGTACCAGCGGTGTGAGGTGTCGAAAATCAGCCGCAGTGCTTGAGGGCGATGCATAGTCGACGGTGGTCAATGTCACCTCGCAATCGTGAACCATCCAGCCGCACGGGCCTTCCTTGAGACTCTCGAAGACGGATTCTTCGATCGCTTTGTAGAAACTCGTCGGCATCAGCCCTGCATGGGCCTGCCGAATAAACGTGAGCCCCGAGCCCGCGGCCCCTGGACTGACACGAATACCGACGGTGGCGAGAAACGGGTTGTCGGGTTCATCGATAGATTCCTGGGCTTGACCAGGCGCTTGCAGGGTTTCAACGCAGATCGCCGAGCTTTCCTCGAAGACCGCCTCTATGGCGCACTCCTCTTGCAACGTGGCCTGGATGATTTCCTTTTGCACCTCGCCGTACAGCGAGACGAACATTTGCCCTGCTGGATTTCGACGCAAATCGATCAGCGGGTCCTGTTCTGCCAGCAGGCTCAAGGCTTCCCAGAGGGCTTTGGTCTGCGCTGGCAAAGCGGCTGAAACATGGGTTTCGATCGCCGGTGGGGTAAAGGTGTGCGAGGCGGTGTTTCGTTCTTTGCACGCGCCGATCCGATCACCGATGCGCACGCCTTCAAGCCCGCTGATACAAGCGATCTGGCCTGCGCGGGCGAGGGTTGCCGGTTGCAGACCGCCGCTCTCGGAGACCTGAATGGCGGTGATTCTGCTGGTGCCTTGCGGCGTCTCGATTGATTGGCGTACGTGCAGCGTGCCGGCCTGGACGCAAACATGAAAACGCCGGTGCCCACCCCAGCCCCGGTCGATTTTGAATACCGAGGCGAGCACGGGCGCCTCGGCATCGTGACATTTGGCCGGGGCCAACCGCGTGAGCGTCTCGATCATCTGTGCGACACCTACTCCAGTAATGGCGGACCCGGCAAACACCGGATTGATCAGTCCTCTGCCCAGTTGCTCGCGCACTGCTTGCTCAAGACGCGAACCGTCGATTGTTTGCGCCGCCGTCACGTAGTCGTGCAACAACGTCTCATCGTGTTCGCACAACACGTCCAGCCACTGTGAAGTGACCTCGGCTGACGCCGGGTCAATGCGCTCGACCGTCGCCTGCGCCGTTCCGGTCTCGTGCACAGCGTACAAGGCCAGCGGGCGACTCTTGAGTTGTACTTCGAGAGCCTCCAGAACGCGCAGAAAATCGGCGCCTTTCCGATCAACCTTGTTGATGAAGAACACATGAGGTATCGCCATGCGTTGCAGGGCATTGACCAGTACTCGGGTTTGCGCCTGAACTCCCTCGACGGCCGACACCACGACGACGGCGAGGTCCAGCAAGGCAAGCGTACGCTCCACTTCGGCAATGAAATCCGGGTGTCCGGGGGTGTCCAGCAGATTGACCAGCAGGTGGTTGAACTCGAACGAGGCCACGGCGGATTTGATCGTGATGCCGCGCTCCCGCTCCAGCAGCAGGTTGTCGGTGCAGGTGTTGCCCGAATCCACACTGCCCAGGCGCAGACGCGCACCGGCATCGAACAGGATCCGTTCGGTAAGGCTGGTCTTGCCGGCATCGACGTGCGCGAGGATTCCCAGATTAAGGGACTTCATGGTTGATCGCTCCTGATCATACGGCTGACGAGGCGGTTGTCGGCCGGTCGAACTCCATTCGAATGCGCTGTCTCACGGCGGATACTTCCAGTTACCACCGCTGACGGTTGTTTAAACTAGTTGAGGTTTGCAGGTGCGTCAATTCACCACGGAATGTTGCAATTTGTTTCTGCTGTACCTTTCAACGCGGAAGGTGCCGAAATCGCGAGGCGCGACGGCGGGTAACTTTCTGTACACCGTCAAAAATCGCAAAAAACATGATCGGGTTATTTTTCATTTAAACCATTGATACACGTCGAAAAACGCCATTGGAACTAACTAGAAGGTTCGTTTTAACCTGGCAAGTGCCTTTCACAAACTTTCTTGACGTATCTTCGGATGACAGCTAAATCTTACGGCGCTGCAATTTGCAGCAAACTTTAAATCACATGGAGATAGTGAAATGATCAAATATCAAAGCGTACAAAATCGGATGCTGTCGGCGCTGTTCATCCTCTGAGAAGCGGTAACTTTTATTCCGGTCGTGTTGAAAGACTTGGCTGCGAATGAAGTAACGGAATCGCATGGATACTCCATGCATACTTTCAAAAAAGGAGCTTCAACATGATTAAGTTCAATAGCGTACAGAACCGAATTCTTTCGGCACTGTTCATCCTCTGATTGTCCGCTGTACACAAGATACCGGTGTCTTGTGAGGTACGGCCGAAGCGTTGCTTCGGCCGTATTTAATCTCGACAGCGCAGTTTCTACATGTCATTAGGGAAAGTGATATGCACAGCAAATTGGACGATGCGTTTTCGCGCGCCGTGTTTTTCTATGATGACTCAGGCGCTCATCCGACGAATTGGTCGCGCTCCGTGTGTGCGGGGCTGGCGGAACAGAACTTCGATGAGGTGCCTTACCGGGTGCCTCAACTGCTTGAACCCTCGACGTTGATTGAAGTGGCGCAGCGCCACGCCATAGGTGTCGACGAACTGGAGTTTTTTTCCTACCCGATGGATGGCCCGGTGACCAAGGTCAAGTGGTTGGCCGACATGCTGGAGTGGGCCCCTCCAGTGCAGAAATTGAGCCTCGCGCAATGTCTGGCCGCCAGTTGCAGGTACCGCTACGCCAATCAGGTCCTGACGAAAATCCCTTACGAGGCACTGTTTCCCGACCAGCGTGTGACATTTCATCTGACCCGGTTCGCCATCCAGAACCGTCTTGAAATGACCACATCGCATCAGGAAGACTTCACTGCGCTCAAAGCATTGCTGCAGGCTCAGCGTATGCCACCGTCGCGGGTTCTGGACGTTTGCTCGCAGGCGATTGTCTGGAAATTGAAAGGCGACTCCATCGATGATGAGCTGAACAAATGGTTCATCGACGCTGGCGAAAAGGCTGCCCGGCAGATTGCCTCGAGCGACGCGCCGGTGGATCTGGTTTCGCTGTCATCGTTCTATCGCGGACTGGCCATGGTGCCGGCAGCCCGGGGCGATGTGGCAACCACGCGGCAATACATGCTGCTGGCCGAAGAATATGCCGATGCCGTCATACGTGGTGAAAAAGGCGCGAGTATCCCGGCAAGGGAAGCGCGCAAGACTGTTTATGAATCCAAGCTCAAGGAAATGCTCTATGTCGCCCGCGACATCGAGAGCGCCCGCCAGGTGGCTGACGAGTTGATCGCCTACGATCCCCACTGGAGCATCTCCTACCACGAGGCTGCCGAGATCGAAGTCAAGGATCAGCAATGGCAGCGTGCGTTGCAACGTTACCAGCAAGCTTACGATATCGGTTTTCCACGAGTGACTTACTCGCAGTACATGATGGGTGCCTGTCATCAGCAAATGGGCAACTTCGATCAGGCATTGGCGGCATTCAAGGACACCCTGTCGCTGGACAATACCAATATATCCGCAGGCGTCGCCGGTTATGGGGTGGCCCGAGAACATGTTCCAGAACAGTTGCCTTACTTCAAGTCCTGCATCGACCGCTGGCATGCTGACGGTATATTGCCCGACGAATATCGAGGGTTAGTCCAATGAGCGTCGCACTCGACAAGATCAGGATAGTCGCTGTCGATCATATTCAACTGGACGTCGCTGACATTGAAGAGAGTCGCGATTTTTATGCGCGAGTGTTTGGCTTCGAAGTCAAGGAAGTGGGTATTCGCGCATTTACTCGCTGGATGACGATCGGGGCCAATGAAACACTTTATTTATGCATGCATGAATATGCAGAAGGTCGCGGCGTAAAAAACGATGGTCTTGAAATTACTCACTTCGGGATTTTGGTGGAGGACTTTGATCGAGTATTGACGCAACTTCGCGATCATGGCGTCAAGTTGCTGCCAGACTATGAAGTTCAATATCATTCTTCACGTTCCGTTTATTTTATTGACCCTAACGGTTACAAGGTCGAAATTTCCGAGAAGTACGGCGGCGGTATCGAAAGTGCCAGGTACACCTCATGCTGAGCGCTACCTCGGATCGCGCGGCACCCGGAACGGTGTATGCGCAGCACCTGCTAAGCACCTGGTACAAAAACAACCAGGCGCTGCGCAGTCACAGACCCTGGCGGGAAAGCTCGCACAAGGACTGGCAGGCTCCTCCGACTTTTCAACGCACGGTGTCCTGCGACGAGAGGGTTTGGAGCATTCCCGGCAGGATCGCTGATGACCGGATTCTGTTCGGCTGCTGGGATAACAGCTTGCAGTGCGTACGCTTGAGTGACGGCGAGCCACAGTGGCGGTTTGCGACTCAGGGACCGGTCTACAGCTCGCCAGCCGTGTCGGCAGACGGCAGTTTCGTCGTGGGCTGCGAGGACCATCTGCTACGTCGCATCTCCCGTGACGGCGAATGCCTGTGGACGTTTCAGGCGCAGGGGCCGTTTCACGCCAGCCCGACCATCGACTCGGCCAGGGATATCGTCTACGCCGGCAGCTACGACCATACGCTCTACGCCGTCGATCATGCTTCGGGCACGTTGCTGTGGAAGCAATCCTTCGACGATCAGGTTGAGGACGACCTCTACAGTTCACCGGCACTGGACGGGAACGGCAATGTCATCGTCGGTACGGACAATGTGCTGATGTGCTTCAGCCCCGAAGGCGAGGAGCGCTGGAGAATCACCGAAACCAGCCGGTTTGAAGGCACTGCTGCGATCGACCATGCCTCGGGACGCGGGATCATCGGCACCGAAGTCGACGGCAAGATCATTGTCTTCAATGCTGCCGACGGCACGGTGCTGCAGCAATTTCACACCGACGGTTTCGTGGTGTCCTGCCCGAGCCTGTCGCCCGAAGGTGTGGCGTATGTCGGCAGCAATGACGGTCACGTGTACGGCATTGATCTGCACAGCCTGAAGATGTTGTGGCGGGTCAATCTCGCCTGCGAATTCCGCTACACACCCTTTACCGTGCTGCCAAGCGGCGACGCGTTGTTCGTTGGCACCGACGAGCGCTTGCACTGCCTGGCCCAACATAGCGGACAAACCTTGTGGCAACTGGAGCACGACACGGGATTTCATTCCTCGCCGTTGCTCACGGATGATGGGCACCTGGTGATTGGCTCGCACCGTAACGCTGTGCATTTTTATCAATGGATCCGCTAGCGTGGATCGAACCCCGGCAGTAAACAGGAGTGTTGGATGAGTCACGAACAGGAAGTCGAGACGCTCTTCGACGAATGGGCCATCGAGGATGGCGCGGTGGACATGGCCCGCGAGCATTGGGCGCGGGTCGAACCGGTATTGTCCGCGCTTGAACCCTCTACAGGTCGCTACCTGGAGATCGGTCCGGGCAACGGATATGCCCTGGAGTATATGGCCCGCTCGAAGTTTCCCAACGGCTATTGCCGGGCTGTGGAGCTCAGTCAGGAAATGGCGATTATTTGCCAAACCAAGGTCAAGAACTACGACAACGTCGACATCGATGTCGAAAGCTTCATGAACTGGCAGCCGCCGGCGGGCATGCAGTTTGATCTGATATTTTCCATGGAGGTGTTCTATTACTTCGAAGACATCACCGCCGCCATCGAAAAAGCCGCCGGCCTGCTGGCGCCCGGTGGCGAGCTGATTGTCATGGTGGACTATTACGAAGAAAGCGAAGAGTCGCAGGGATGGGAGCAAGAGCTGGAGGTCAAGCTGACACGCTGGCCACGAAGCCGATACCTCGAAGCCTTCAAAGCGGCGGGCCTGCAAGGTGTCAGCCAAGAGGAAAAAAGTGGTGGCGTGCAAGAGCATGGCGTAACGCTGTGCACCCGAGGTACAAAAACCTCGACAGGCGTAGCCGCGTGACGCAGCGCAAAAAACCATTGCCGCGGTCGCCAGGTGTAGCGGGTGAGCCATGCGCGTTGCCGGGAAGGCGCCGGTGATTTCCCATCTGGATCACGTCGTCTACCCTGTGTCGCAAGGCCTGTTCGATGAGGTCATCGGCCAGTTTGCCCGTGCAGGCTTCACGGCGCATACGCGACAAGTGCGTCACGATGATGGCCGCGTCAGCGCATTCTTCCGGTTGAGTGGCGGGTATCTGGAGTTCTGCTCGGGCAATCTGGATGGGAGCGATCGAGGTTGTTCAATCTGGCTGTGTTCAACGGATCTGGTGGCACATCTGGCGTGCCTTTTGCCGTCGCAACGCGCGGCCCTGTCCATGTCGGCCAAGGCTCCGGCGGGGGAGACGGCGCCGGCCTGGCTGATCGCCAACGTACCCACTGGCAGTACGGACGATGTCAGTCTGTCGCTCATCGAGTACGTGCGCGGCATCGGTGGCGACCTTGCCACTCAAGTCTCGGATAACGGTTTGTTTGCGCTCGGCGGGGTGTCCTTGCTCTGTGCCCGGCCCGAGCAGGAACAACACCATTACTTCACACACCTGGATGACCGGATCAGCATCGCAATGGAGCCGGGACGCTTGATGATCGGCCAGCAGCGTCTGGCCTTTCTTGATCGTCAGACATTACCCGGCAACGCGTCGACCGCGCTGATGGCGGCGCCGTGTCTGGTGCACCTGATCACGGTTGACGTCGATCGGACGAAGGCGACGCTGCTGGCGGCCGGTTTCAAACTGCAAGAAGTACTCGGCCTCGGCCTGTTGGCGCAATCGAGTCTGGTGCCTGCGGTTTGCCTGGTGATCGACGACGGTTTGTCTGTGCAAGCCCATCACGATCAACTGCTGGCTCGCCGTGGCTGAGTACGCCAACATACAGGGATCGCCACCGCTACATGCTGGCGTGTTGACTGAAGTGAAGGATGCGGGATTTCAAGGAAAGGTATGTCAAAAGCAATCGAGCTGTGTGGTATCAGCAAGGTTTACGAAGTTTACCGGGCCCGTGATGACCAGTCGCGCAGCCTGCTGCGTTACTTTCGTCGCGAGAAGACGTACGTGCCGGCTGTTACGGATGTTTCCTTCTCGATAGACGCGGGTGAGGTGGTTGGCTTTCTCGGCGGTAATGGCGCGGGCAAGACCACCACGCTGAAAATGCTCTCGGGTATCGTGCGACCCAGCGCAGGGCACCTCTCGGTACTGGGCCATGACCCGTTCAAGCGGCGCGCGGAGTTTCTCAAGTCGATCGCGCTGGTCATGGGGCAAAAGCAGCAGTTGACCTGGGATCTGCCGGCGCTGGAGTCCTTCCATCTTCATGGTGCGCTATACGATATTGCGCCTGTCGAATGCAGGCGCCGGATCGATGAGCTGTGCCAGTTGCTGTCCGCCGGCGACATCATTCGGCGTCCAGTCAGGAAGCTGTCGTTGGGCGAACGGATGAAATGCGAGCTCATTCTTTCGCTGCTGCATCGCCCGAGTATCCTGTTTCTCGACGAGCCGACCATCGGCCTTGACCTGGAAATGCAGGTCGCCATTCGCAAATTCCTCCTCGAGTACAACCGCGAGTCTGGCGCCACGATCATTCTCACCTCCCATTACATGGCGGACATCGAGGCATTGGCCAACCGCGTCATTGTGCTGGACCAAGGACGCGTGGTGTTCGATGGCGCACGTCAGGCACTGGTCAAGGCGCACGTCAACGAACGCCAGGTCAGCCTGCGCTTTTCCTCGCAAGTCGGCAGCGACGAACTGAGCGTTTACGGCACTCTGCTCAGCCTGGACAGTGAAAGCGCCGAGCTGCTGGTGCCTGAAGAGCAGTTCGCCGCCACCGTGGCGCAACTGCTGGCGAACTTTCCGGTGACGGACATCTCGATCCAGACGCCATCCCTGGAGCAGGCGTTTCCGCGCCTGTTGCTGCCAAAGGAGCACGCGTGATGGTTGCTCTGGCTTCGTGGCCCGGCATCGCCGGGCGCCTGCTGCGCACAAGCGTGCTGGTGACGGTGGTCTACCGGGCGCAGTTGTTTGTCTGGTTGATCAGCGGCGTTGCACCGTTGTTCATGATGATGATCTGGTGGGAGCTGTCTCGGGACAAGGTCATCGGCGGCTATGCGCCCAGTGATTTCGTAGCGTATTTCCTCGGCATCTATCTGGTCAGACAGCTGACTGCCGTATGGGTCATCTTCGTTTTGAACGACGAAATCCGCCAAGGCACGCTGTCCGGTCGCCTGCTGAAACCGGTCGCACCTTTCTGGTTTCATGTGGCGGAGCATTTGGGGCAGATGGTGGTGCGCGCACCGATCGTCATCACCGTGTTCTGCATCGGGGCCTCGTTGTTTGCCATCGACCTGGCAGCGGTCGCCTGGCGATTACCGTTGTTCCTCGTCTCGCTGGTGCTGGCCTGGATCATTATTTTCCATATCTATTACTGCGTCGGCCTGCTTGCGTTCTGGATGGCCAATTCGCTGGCGCTGGATGCAATGGTCTGGTCGATGTACACGGTGCTGGGCGGCATGCTGATTCCGGTCGACCTGTTTCCCGAAGCGACCCGTCATCTGGTGGCGTTGCTGCCGTTTTCTGCCTCACTGGATTTTCCGGTCAAGGTATTGATCGGCAAGGCGGCCGACGGCGATCTGCTGCAGGGTTTCGCGGTGCAGCTGTTCTGGGTGGTGCTGCTGGTGGGGCTGCGCCGAAGGCTGTGGCGCCAAGGGTTGAAGCGTTTTTCGGGGGCCGGCATATGAACCTGCGACCGTTGAAAGTGCTGCTGGCCCTGATCAGGCATTCGATGCTTGCGGAGTTGGAATTTCGTATCAATGCCGTCACCAATGCCCTGAACACGGTGGTCGGGATGCTCCTGGCGCTGTACTTCCTCGATGCCATGTTCAGCGAAGTCGGAAGTCTGGGGGGCTGGAACCTGCATCAGGTACTCGCGCTGTTCGGCGTGGCCCTGGTGCTGGAAGGTTTGCTTGAGGTCTGGCTGTTTCCCAGCCTGCACGCGCTGTCGGAGCAAGTGCGCACCGGGGATCTGGACTACATGCTGGTGCGCCCGGTCGACAGCCAGTTTCTGGTGTCATGCTCGAAAATCAGCCTTTGGGAACTGCCTCGTGTATTGATCGGGCTTGCGGTCGTTGTGTATGCGATGCACAGCGAAGGTGCGCTAGGGGTGGGCAATCTCGCGGCGTTTCTAGGGTTGATGGCGGCAGGAGTGGCGATCTTCTACTCGTTGTTTCTGATCACCTGCACCTTGTCGATCTGGTTTGTGAAGATTGGTGATGTCTGGATCATCAGCTACACGCTCATGGAGATCGCGCGGTTTCCGGTCACGGCGTTTCCGCAGACGATCCGCATGGTCCTGACCTTTCTGGTCCCGGTGTATTTCGTTTCGAATGTCCCGGTAGCAGCGGCCATGGGCATGGTCGGCTGGCAGGAGGTCATGGGCGCGCTGCTTTTTGCCGTCGCGTTTATTTGTCTGTCACGGGTGTTCTGGCTGTTTGCGCTGCGTTCCTACAGCAGTGCCAGCAGCTAGCGTTTGAGCCGCCGCGCAACTGGATGCGCGGCAATTGCGATCGTCCACACAGGGAAGTTCTCGATGAGTCGTTATTCCGGGCCTGTTTTCGATGCGCACGTGCATACCGAATTTGCGCGGGCGGACAGTCTGCAAGCTTTCAAGGCGCTGCAAGCGCGCTTCGACATCCGCGCATCCGTAACGGATTCGCATAACCCCGGTTGCGATGCCGGGCAGTTGCAGGCGCTGGGCGTGACCAGGTGCGCGGTCATCGCTCAGCCTGAGTGGTCGCCAGAGTCGCTGGCGCAGGACCTGGCGTGCGGTGTCTATGGGGCCATCAAAATCAATCTGGGATTCATGCATGTGCATGCTGACGATCACAGGCTCATGCCGCTGTACACCCTGGCGCGTCAGTTTGATGTCCCGGTGCTGTTCCACAGTGGTGACACAGGCTGGCATCGCTCCAAGCTCAAGTACGCCCACCCGCTCAGCCTGGACGAGGTCATCGTCGACCATCCGGACGTGAATTTCGTTCTGGTTCACAGCGCTAACCCGTGGTTTACCGATGCCGCTGTGCTGGCGGCGAAAAACCACAACGTCTGGCTCGAACTCAGTTCGATCATCGAAGGGTCGCTAAGCGACGTTTCGCAAGCCACGCTTGGTCGGTTGATGGTCGAACCGATCCGCTGGATGCTCGATTACACCGGCAAACCGGAGCGGTTCCTCTTCGGTTCGGGCTGGCCCAGCGTCGATTACCCTGGGTACGTTGCCGCGTGCGCCAGTGCCATCGACGAGCAGCACCACCGGCAGGTGTTCTTTGACAACGCCGCACGGCTGTTCAAGTGGCCGGGCGAAGGGGAGCCGACATGCGACGCGCGCTCCTGAAAAAAGCCAGGCAAAAAAACGCTCGCGCTCCGGTCTTTCGCGGTTACCTGAAAAACAAGCTCCATGCGGCAGCGCTCGCCGAAGTTTGTCGGACCTTGTCCAGCGCCCGTTTTGCCGGGCGCGGGGCAGGGGAACCCGGTGCGTGGCGAGCATCACTGTGGATTGCGCGAAAAGTCCGAGCGCTAGGGTTGACGCCCTGGCAGGGCCGCCGGGGCCTGTTCCAGTCAGTCCCCCTCGGTTGCGCCACGGTGCGATCCGATGCGAAAAGCTGCCGGACGATCATTCAGGGTGATACCCGCTACAACCTCGAACAGGACGATGAACTGCTGATCCGCTCACAGCAAACCAGGGTTTCGCTCGACCACGCGCCTTTGGTGTTTGTCGGCTATGGCATTGTCGCAGCGCAGTTTGACTGGGACGATTACGCCGGACTGGATGTCGTTGGCAAAGTGGTCGTGGTGTTGCCCAACGATCCCGGACGCAACAGCCCGGAAGGCGAACTGTTCCTCGGCCAACGCATGAGTTACTACGGGCGCTGGGAGTACAAATACGAGGAAGCGGCCCGCCAAGGTGCGGCGGGCGTAATCATCGTCCACACCGATGAACTGTTCGGCAGCGCGTTTCATCTGGTGCAGGACGAAATGCGCCGGCCGTTTCGCTTTCTTCCGCAAGCGGTGCGCAGTCGGCTGGATTTCGAAGGGTTCTGCAGCGAAAGGTTCGCACGGCGATTGCTAGCTGACGGCGGTGTTGACCTTGATGCATTCATCGCCGCACCCAGGCCAATGGCGGGGCGCCTGTGCCGTCTCGATGCACACCTGCAACTGCGGCTCGATTGCGACATTGGCATCCGGCATTGTCGGAATGTGCTGGCGATGCAAAAGGGCCGACTGTTTCCCCGCCAATGTGTCCTGTTCTGCGCGCACCTGGATCACCTAGGCAAAACCGCCGACGGCAGCGGTTATTACCCGGGCGCTGTCGATAACGCGATCGGTGTGGCGGTCTTGCTTGAGCTGGCCAGACGTCTGGCCGACTCCACGCCGCTGCGGCGCACGGTACTCTTTGCCTGGACGTCTGCTGAAGAGGTCGGCATGCACGGTTCCGCACGGGTCGCACAGTTGATCCGCGAGACGGGGCTGGAGGTGGTGGCGGCGCTTAACGTCGATGGTTTCGTACCGATTGGCAGAACCCGTGATCTGTTTCTGGTGGACGGCGATCAGTCCGATTTGCCCAATGCCTTTGTCAGTGCCGCCCACACCCTGGGGCGCACAATCAGTCTCGATGAAGAGCCTTCGGCGGGATATTTTTTCCGCTCCGATCAGGCGAGTTTTGCCAGGATTGATATCCCCACGGTGCAGGTGAGCACCGGCAGCGACTTGCTCAAAGGAGGCGTTGAGGAAGGCATGAAGCGGCATGATTTCTATGACTCGAATACCTACCACCACACATCCGATAGGTTCAACCGCTACTGGGATTTTGCCAGCGTCATTGCCGATGTCGACGTCCTTGACGAAACCCTGCATCTGCTCGGCGATTCTTCAATGCGTCCGGCGCTGCGCAGGCGTTAAAGGCCGGGCTATCGACCTTGCATGCAATGATGGCAATATGGCAGCTACTGGAGAGGTAGCATTCGGCGCGAAGCGAAGCCGGATGTCATGCGTATAGGGACGAGGAATATGGCTTCGATTCAAATGGATGGTGAGGACAAGACCGCAAAGATCAGCGACTGGGCGATTCGCTGGAGCGACAGGGACGCATTTCTGCAGCTGACCTGTCATTATCCCTCCAGAAAAAAAGACACCCGCCCGCTCAGTGATTGTCTGGTTTCGCCCACCCGCGAGTTGACCAATGTCTTGCTGCACAAGCGCGGCAGCACGATCGTCAAGCCCATTGCCAACGCTACGATTTACGGCGAACGCTATGCTGTTGTGCACTATCCGGGCAGCAAAAAGCCCTATGTCTACAAGATGGACGGCATTGGCTTTTCCGTTCCGACACCGATGAAGGACACGCCGGTCTTCCGCTATTTCAATACAGTGGCGAACGCCCGAAAGGATCACGCTGCGTCGCAGACTGATCGTGAGATTGCCGACAATGTGCTGCGCCAACTCGAAGCTCTGCCCGCCATCGCTGGCACTGCTTTGCAAGCCTACTGTACGGGGCGCAACGGCACGCTGGCTCCGGGGCAGGGGCTCATCTATCCGTTCGGGCTCAATGAGAGTCAGCTTCAGGCAGTCGAGCGGGCGTTCAGCGCGCAAGTCAGCGTGATCGAGGGTCCGCCAGGAACCGGCAAGACCCAGACGATCCTCAACATCCTCGCCAATATTCTGTTACGTGGGCAGACGGTAGCGGTGTTGTCCAACAACAATGCTGCCGTGGAAAACGTCTACGAAAAGCTGGAGAAATACGGCCTGGGCCACTTGGTCGCCAAGCTTGGCAACCAAGACAAACGCCAGGCCTTCTTCGCCGACTTGCCTGCGTGGCCATCAAGTCTGCCCGAGCCAGCACTGTCCCTGGATGAGATCCAGGCCTTGCTGGCCCGCTTGAAGCAGCACCTGCAAGACCACAACAGGGCGGCGCAACTGCAAATCGAGCTGGACGAGCTGGTCATCGAGCGGCGCTACCTGCAGCAGTGGCAGGCAGAAAGCGAGGTGCAGGCCAACGGTTCGCTCGACAAGTACGGCCTGACACCGCGCAAGACGGCGGACCTCATGGCCTACCTGGCTTACCTCGGCGAGCAGCGCATTCATCTCAAAGACCGTATCGAGCTACTGTTCAAATTCAGGATCTTTCGCACCAGGCCATTCGCCGACGCCGAGGCGCGGATGGCCGTTTTCCATGCACTGCAAATGCATTATTACGACAAGTCGCTGCGGGACAAGGAAGCGCAGTTGCGGGCGTGCCGTGAAACGTTGGCACGCGCGAATTTCACGGCGCTGCTGAAAGAACTGACAACCGCATCGATGCAGCATCTCAAGCACCACCTGCAACTTCAGGTACCGCCGTCGGACAGCTTCGATGTCAAAACTTACCGCAGGCATTTCGATGCCTTCCTGCAGCGCTTCCCTATCCTTGGCAGCGGCACGCACTCGATCGTCAATTCGATCGCGCCGGGAGCGGTCCTCGACTACGTGATCATCGATGAAGCCTCTTTGCAGGACATCGTGCCGGGCATCCTGCCACTGGGTTGCGCCAAGAACCTGATCGTCGTGGGTGACAACCGCCAGTTGCCGCATATCCCCGTAGCATTGGGGCTTCAAGCGCGCGCCGAGGCCTACGATTGCGAGCGCTACAGCTTGCTGGACTCGTGCATTGCCGTGTTCCAGGACGCGCTGCCCAGAACCTTGCTGAAAGAACATTACCGCTGCCACCCCCGGATCATTCAGTTCTGCAACCAGCAGTTTTACGACAATGCACTGGTGCCGATGACCGAGGACAACGGCGAAGAGCCCCTGCGACTGGTGGTGACCGCCAAGGGCAACCACGCCAGGCAGAACACCAACCTTCGGGAACTGGACTCCCTGCTGAAGGTGCTTGAGGAGGAGGGGCAGCCCATCGGAATAGACGGCGAGGGCCGAGGTTACATTGCCCCGTTCAGGGCACAAGTCAATTTGTCCGGCACGCACTTGCCGACGGATTTCGTCAAGGACACCGTGCACAAGTTTCAGGGGCGCGAGTGTGATGAAATCGTGTTCTCCAGCGTGCTCGACAAGAAACGCTACAACCAGGCGCGAACACGCCTGGATTTTGTCGACGACCCCTGCATGATCAACGTGGCCGTTTCGCGGGCCAAACATCGCTTCACTCTGGTGACCGGGGACGAGGTGTTCACGGACAACAATGGCCACATCGCCGCGCTGATCCGCTACATCAGCTATTACGCGCAGGATGAGCAGATCGTACGCGCGCCGGTGGTGTCGGCATTCGACTTGCTGTACCGCGAGTACGACCAGTCTCTGGCACGACTGGATGCCCGCTTGCGGCCCGAGGATTCACGCTACAAGTCCGAGCAGATCGTGGCACAGTTGCTGCGCGAAGCGCTGTCCGCCCCGGCGTGCCAGGCATTGAAGTTCCACACACAGATCCAGCTGGATAAGCTTGCATCGCCGGCTGGCCTCGACTGGACGGAGCCGCAGCGGGCGTTCATGCGTCGCGCCAGTTGCGATTTCGTGATCTATTTCAAAGTGGGCAAGCAACCGATAGGTGTGATCGAGGTCGATGGCGGGTACCACGACCAACCTGTGCAGGCTGCTCGGGACGCCATGAAAAATGAGATTCTGGCTAGAAGTGGCATTCCCATTCTGCGGCTGCGCACAGTTGAGAGTGACATTGAGCGCAAAGTTGGCGACTTTATCGGGCAGTGGGCCAGTCCTGCGCAGAAAGTATAAGCACCGGGGCAGAGGCCGTCAGCCCCTGAAATTCTTCTTTAACTCAAATAAAGTTTTGAAAAAATATTCAAGCTGTTTACATGGCAGAGCAGACATAGATGAAACTAAGCTCACCTGAGAAAAAATCGAAAAGAATAGTCGTTAAAATTATAGTGACTTTGCTTTTTGGTGCATGGCTTAGTTATGCATTTTGGTCTGTCGGCATTTCTGCACGAACAGTTTTAATGCCTGAAGTCCACGAGTGGCAGACGTATTTGCTGATAAGCGCTATTGCTGGACTTGTTGCGGCGGGTCGAACTATGCACAGGCGCCCTGACGGTAACACCGCAAGAAAAGTTTTCGATTCTTTTATTGGTTGGTTTTGCTTAGGTTTGATTTTATCTGTAAATAGTTATGATGCCGCCGCCTACCTTATGCCTGGCGAGATCATTGAATATGAATCCGCCTATGAAATAACCTATCCTGGCCCTTCCTCTTCAAGGTTCGGTCATTGCGAGGCAGGATTATGGATCGTAGATTCACGCACGCACCGAAAAATTAAGCTTTGTACGAATAAAGCGGACTTGAATGAAAAAATAAAACAAGGCACGAATGCTGTGTGGGTGAGGGCCCGAGCAAGCAAAATAGGTAGCTACATCGTCGGCTATACATTTTTCCATAAGTAAAGCCACTATAGGAATAACGCTTTCGATCGCCGCTTCGATAATGCGCAGAGAACGCCTTAAGCAAGGGGTTCGGGCAGAAGCCGAGGTTTGCCCTACAGCGAGTAGAAGCAAGAAGATCAGGAGTTAAACAGTGCATTGTACCTGCAGTGGCAGAAGCGATCTGGTAGAGATTGGTCAGCATTACACGGCGTTTGTCGCAGGAATGCGCTGCCTTGCAACGGCGGACTGGGTCAAACTATTGCAATGCCCCGAGTGTGGGCAGCTTTGGCGCACCGATGAGTGGGATAAGTATCAAACCCTGTACGCCCGCAAGTTGGACTCGCCCGAAGGCTGGGAATCAGTTGATATGGAATCCTTGATAAAGCTACGCATCGTCGAGAATCATGGCGGTCTGGATACGTCTTCTTGCCTGGCGAAGGACTGCAAACAACATGCACTCAAAGGAAGAGCCTATTGCGTTGACCACTTTTATCAAACTGGAACAAGAGTTTGATCCGCTGAAAGTGGCCATTGCGGCACCTCAATTCTCCTTTCTTGGCTTCAGCATTGATTCTTCCTCAGCTAAACGCTTGCGCTTCATCGTGCTGTGACAGCGGCTGCACCGCGAGGTGCGGGGATTCGCCGAAGTACTCGATCAGCAGATCCGTGAGCACGCGGATCTTGCGTGCGGGATGCGGGCCTGGCGCGCGGAGGAGGTAGGCACCGGCCGGGGGTGGTGGATGGTTGGTCATGATCGGTACGAGTGCACCCGAGGCGATGTGTTCGTGGGTGAGGCAATCGGGCAAGTAGGCGACGCCGAGGCCGGCAGTCGCGGCTGCGGCGAGGGCAGTGCCGTTGTCAGCCTTGAAGCGTCCTTGCGGGCGAACCGTGATGATCTTGTCAGCCTCCATGAATTGCCAGGCTTCGGTGCCTTGCATGAGTGCCTGATGGGCGTGCAGTTCGTCCGGGGTTTCGGGGGCGCCGTGCGCTTTGATGTAGTCGGGGCTTGCGACGAGCTTGGTGAAGACCGGGCCGATACGTCTTGCGATCAAGTTGGAGTCCTGCAGATAACCCACGCGAATGGCGCAATCGTAGCCCTCGGTAATCAGGTCAACGAAGCGATCGCTGTAGCAGGTCTGCATGTGCAATTGAGGGTGACGGCGCGCCATTTCCGCCAGCACCGGGGCGAAGTGTGTCGGCCCGAACGACAACGGCACTGCTACGCGCAAGCGACCGCGAAGGGCGCCGGCGGGCAAGATGGTTTCCTTGGCGATGTCGATTTCGCTGCAGACTCGGGCGGCGTAATCGCGGAACGTCGCGCCGGCCTCGGTGAGTGATGCCCCGCGCGTCGAGCGTGCCAGCAGTTGCACGCCCAGTTCTGCTTCAAGCCGGGCCAGCCGGCGGCTGACGATTGATTTCGAAACCCCGAGCCGCAGCGCAGCCTGTGAAATACCCCCGGCATCCGCCACTTCGACAAAGGTTTGCAGTTCTTCGATATCCATTTTCGCGTTCCCCTTGGCGCGACACAGTTCGCCTCGGGATGCTACTACTGCAGCGAATAGGGGAACAGCACAATGGCTTTTCCAGCCGCGGCGTCACACGCCAGTGTTCTGGAACCCATCAGCCGCACGGGCCACGGCCGCTGCACCGACGTGCGTTACCCATACAAAAGGACCTGCAAATGGCAAGCGAAACAATCCGCAACCCCCACACCGATCAACTGCTGACGCCCGACAATTCAGCGTTGATCATCATCGACTATCAACCGGTTCAGGTGTCCTCGATCCGCTCGATGCCACGGGATGAACTGGTCTTCAATATCACCAGTGTTGCGAAGGCGGCGCTCAACTACAACCTGCCGATCATCCACTCGACCGTCAATGTCGCGACCGGCCGCAACAAACCACCGATTCAAGAGTTGCAAGCGGTGCTCGGTCATCTGCCGACCTATGACCGCACATCGATCAACAGTTGGGAGGACACCGAGTTCAAGCAAGCGGTCAAGGCGCTCGGGCGCAAGAAACTGATTATGACCGCGCTGTGGACCGAAGCGTGCCTGACCTTCCCGGTGCTCGATGCGATCCAGGAAGGCTATGAGGTTTACGTGCCGGTCGATGCGGTGGGAGGCACGTCGCTCGCTGCGCACGACGCGGCGTTGCGCCGAATGGAGCAGGCGGGTGCGAAGCTCATCAGCCGCGTGCAAATGTACTGCGAACTGCAACGCGACTGGGCGCGAGAGGTAACCGTGCCAGGTTTCATGGGCGTGTTCGAAAACTTCGACGGCTTCAACGCTGAAAAGGCGCTGGAGGCGGCGGGCAACAAGGCCTGATTAACGGGCTGTTGTTGAAGGTGGCGCTGGCGACAGCTGGCGCGGCCTTCATTTAGCATTGTTTCTAATGCCGCAAAATAATCTGAACCGCTCCGAGGCCTGCTCGCCTAATGATTAGCTTGTGGTCAATCGCACAGGCCCTGTGTCAATCACGGCACACTCCGAGAGGTGGTCAACGTGGCTAAAGACAAAAAGAAAAGCAAAGACAAAGGTGACGCTTCGAAAGCCAGCAAGGATTTGAAGGACAAAAAGTCATCGCCTGAGAAGAAATCAGCAGCGGCTTCGGCGCTTTCAAAGTCCTCCGACAAGGACAAGAAAGACAAGAAGAAAGATGCCGAGCCGAAGAAGTCTGCCAAGAAAGCCGATAGCAAGCCTGAGAAGGCCAAGGATTCAAAGAAGGCTGACAAGCCGGCTAAAAAGAAAAAGTGATCTTGAAGGCAATAAAAAACCCGGCATTCAAACCGGGTTTTTTATTGCCTGCTATTTGCAGATCAGAGCGCCGCTTTGACCTGCAAACCAAACACCAGCGCATTGTCGATGTCCTGCCCGGAGAACGCGCCCGGCTCGATGATGTACTGCAGATTCGGCCGCAGGGTCAGCCAAGGCGTGGCCTGATAACCGTAGCCGAGTTCGATCAATTGCTCGGCGCTGTCCAGGTTCGGGAATGCCGTGCCATTGTTCAATGCGGCGTCCTGCAGCACGTCGCGGCTGCGCGGGTTCGGTACGGCGCGACCATAACCCAGCGCTACGGTGTCACGCGGACGACCTTCGAACGGTTTGTACAGAACCACGCCGGTGCCGTACCACTTGCTGAACGGCGAAGCCGCTTCGCTGGCCGCCGAGTACTGACCGAAGGCATGCAGGCTGCGGCCTTCGGACGTTGGCGAGTTCCAGACGGCCTGATCGATCAGCAGGTAATGACCGCCGCGACCGGACACTTCTTTATCGCTGCCGATGCGTTTTACATCAGAGCTGTCGTAGTAGTAACCGAGCTTGTATTCGCCGGGCAATTCACCCGCATGTTTGTACACCAGCTCGATCGGCACCACGGTGCCAGTGGTGTGTTTCGGGCCAAGGTGCCAGGCGCGGCTGGAGTTGCCGTTGCTTTGCGGGTCGACGTTGAATGCGGCCACGCGCAGTTGCCACGAGGACGACAGATCGTATTTCACCCGCACGCCCAAATGGGCATTGGGGTAGTTGGTCCAGCCGCTGCCGCCGGACATGTTCAGCGGATGGCCGCAGAAACCGGCGTTCATGAAGTTGCACAGAATGCCGCTGTCGAGGCCGCCGAGGTCGTTGCCCATGGCCATGTAACCGAGTTTCACATTGAGCGCCGGGGTAAACACGCTGCGCTCGTAGCTCAACTCGGTCAGGCGCGTGTACAGGCCACCGTAGTTTTCCTGGATCGGCAAGCGGTTGCCGACAAGGTCTTCCGAGGCGCTGTTGCCGCGACGGTCGTTGATGGTCAACTGGACTTTGCCGGCATTGTCGACGCCGTACAGTTTGCTCAGGTCGAACTGCACGCCGAGTTTGATGTTTTGCGAGTAGCGCGCCGAGCGATGCAGGCCGCCGTCGGCGTTGTATGCCATTTCACCGCTGTAATCGCCGGTGAACTTGATGCCTTGTTCATCCATCTGGTGACGCAAGCCACCCCAGTCACCGGTGAGGGTGCTGCGGGTCAACAGATCGGAATCGTTGTCGGCCAACGCGGGGAGGGTGGTGGTGCACGCGACGCCCAGCAACAGGCCTTTGAACAGGTCGGAACGGGAAAAACCAACAGCCGATAGCATGTAAATCTTCCTGCAGAAAACATGAGCAATAGGGGGGAAAGCAGCGCGGCACCCGAAGGTGCCGCGCTTTACGTGGACACCGTGATTTACGGCAGGGCGTAAGCCATCACGTAGTCGCCGCGATCGGTCGACTGACGCGCGCCGCCGGCGGTGATGACGATGTATTGCTTGCCGGTTTTCGGCGAAACATAGGTCATCGGGCCGCCCTGACTGCCGACAGGCAGACGTGCTTTCCAGACTTCGTCACCGTTGCCGCTGTTGAACGCGCGCAGGTAGAAGTCCTGGGTGCCGGCGATGAAGATCAAACCACCTTGGGTCGACAGGGTGCCGCCGAGGGTTGGCAGACCGATCTTGATCGGCAGGTGCATGCGGATGCCCAGTGGACCGGTGTCTTCAACGGTACCGACCGGAACCTGCCAGGCGATTTTCTGGGTCTTCATGTCGATCGCGGTCAGCGTGCCGAACGGTGGTGCCTGGCAAGGAATGCCGGCTACCGACAGGAAGCGGTTTTTGTTCACCGCGTAAGGCGTGCCTTTCAGCGGCACGGCGCCCATGCCGGTGTTGAGCGCTTCGCCACCGCCAGCGGCCTGGCCATTGTTCTGCGACGGAATCATCTGAATCCACAGACCCAGACGCATGTCGTTGACGAAGATGAAACCGTGCACCGGGTCAGTGGAAATGCTGCCCCAGTTCATGCCGCCCAGCGAACCCGGGAAGCTCAGCGATTTATCCATGCCCGGCGCGGTGTACAGGCCGTCGTAGCGCATGCCTTTGAAGTCGATGCGGCAGAGCAACTGATCGTACGGAGTGGCGCCCCACATGTCCGATTCAGTCAGGTGCTGAGCACCGATTTCTGGCATGCCCACCGATTTCGGCTGGGTAGGGGAGTACGGTTCGTTCGGAATGTTCGCCGCTTTCACCGGCACTTCTTTCACGTCGGTCAGCGGTTTGCCGGTGGCGCGGTCGAGCACGTAGATCTGCCCGGCCTTGGTGCCGATGACCAGCGCCGGAATGCTTTTGCCGTCTTTGGTGAAGTCGATCAGGCTCGGCTGCATCGGCAGGTCGAAGTCCCAGAGATCGTTGTGCACGGTCTGGAATACCCAGCGCTCGTCACCGCTGGTGGCGTCCAGCGCGAGGATCGAAGCACCGTAGGTGTGATCGAGTTTGCTGCGCTCGACACCATAGATGTCGGTCGACGAACTGCCCATCGGCAGGAACACGGTGTTGGTCGCCGGGTCATAGGACATCGGCGCCCAGCTGTTCGGCGTGCTGCGCACATAAGTGCTGCCGTCGGCTGGTGCGTTTTTATCCTGCGGATTGCCCGGGTCGAACGCCCAGCGCATGGCGCCGGTGATCACGTCGAAACCACGAATCACCCCGCCTGGCATGTCGGTCTGCACGTTGTCAGCTACGCGACCGCCAACCACCACGGTGGTGCCGGCCATCAACGGAGCGGACGACAACTGATAGTAGCTGTCCGGCACGTTACCCAGACCGGCCTTCAGATCAATCTGGCCGTTGTTGCCGAAACCCTGGCAGAACTCGCCGGTGTCCGCATCGACTGCGATCAGACGCGCATCAATGGTGTTGGTCAGCAGACGACGCTGGCAATTGGCCGCCGGAGCAGGCTTGGCTTCGATGATTTTCGAATTGGCCGGCTGAGCGATAGCGGCGGTGGCGTCGAAATAAGCCATGCCACGGCAACGCTGCCAGACTTTCGACTGAGCGTTGATTGCGTTCTTCCACAGCTCTTTACCGGTGTCGGCATCGAGGGCGATCAGGTTGTTGTGCGGGGTGCAGATGAACACCTTGTTGCCAACCTGCAGCGGGGTCAGCTGATCTTCAGCGCCGTTGCCATCGCTCTCGGCGACGTCACCGGTGTGGTAGGTCCACGCCACTTTCAGCTTGTCGACGTTGGTGCGGTTGATCTGGTCCAGCGCAGCGAAGCGGCTGCCACCTTCGGTATTCCCGTAGTGCGCCCAGTCCTTTTGCGCTTTGTCCGGCTCGACCGGGGTCAGGCCCGGGCCAGTGCCGGTGGCAGCAACGGTTGGGTGGGCGACGAACATATTGCCGGCCGCTACAACCACGCCGACCGCCAGCACCGCAGCCACGGCGTAAGCGCCGCGACCGGCAACACCGCCGTTGGCACGCTTGAGCAGCGGATAGACCAGTGCAACGACCAGGCCGATCACACTGAACATGAACAGGCGCGAGAACACCGGCCAGAACACCAGGCCGGCATCACTCACCGCCCAGATCGCGGTGCCCACCAGGAACGCGGCGAACAACCACGCACCGGCCAGCTTGAAGCGCGCGATCAGCAGACCGGAAACGGCCATGACCAAGCCACCCACCAGGAAGTACCACGAGCCTCCCAGGCTGACCAACTTCACGCCGCCCGCAGCCAGCGCCAAGCCGAGCAGGGCGATGACGACGCCCAGCCCGATCAGAATGAATTTCGATATGCCCGAGAGGCGTTGACTCTGCTTCACGTTGAGTGTCCCGTTGAAATGAGGCGCGCATTATATAGTTAGGTAACTACCTAGTTAAATCACAAATTTCAACGTGAAGCTTAGTTCGCGGTTTTGACTCACGCTGCGGGGGGGCGCAGATGTGGAAATGTCTGTCGAAATGCGCACAAATATCGCTGTTCTGTCAGATTGATTGTGAGTTGTGACAGATATCGGATGCCGCGCCCTCAGGCGTAATCCATTTTCACAGGGTTGTAAATGCGACGAATAACCGCCAGCCAGCCCGTTCCAGAGCGGTCGAAGGACGCATCGAGCTATATGGATATGCTTTTTTAATCTTGGAATTCGCCACGGTTTACCGCTCAACTGGCGCCTTTTTGATAGGTGGCTATTTATGTCCGAGCGATGTGAGGTAGTGGTTCTGGGCTTGGGCGCGATGGGCGCGGCGACGGTTTATCAGTTGGCGAAAGCGGGAGTGAACGTTGTCGGTATTGATCGTCATCATCCACCGCACAACCTCGGTTCCAGCCACGGCGATACGCGCATTACCCGGCTTTCGGTCGGAGAAGGCGCGCAATACGTGCCGATCGTGCGCAATTCACATCGTATCTGGCGTGAGCTTGAGGCTCTGACGGGAGAGTCTTTGTTCGAGCAATCGGGCCTGTTGGTGCTGACGTCGAGCGCCGAGTTCGATCCTCAAGATGAGACCGACTTCACCTTGCGCACCATCGGCCTGGCGCGGACTTACGGCATCGAGCACGAAGTCCTGTCCGCCGAACAGATTCGCCAGCGCTTCCCGCAATTCGCCAACGTGCACGACTCGGCCATCGGCTATTTTGAACCGGGCGGCGGCTTCGTGCGCCCGGAACGCTGCATCGATGTGCAGCTCAAACTGGCCGAGCAACACGGTGCGACGCTTTATAAAGGCGAGACCGTTACCGCTATCAGCTCGAACGAAGAAGGGGTTACGGTCACCACGGACCGGCGCACGCTGTTTGCCAATAAGCTGGTGATCAGCGCGGGCAACTGGAACGGCGAGTTGCTCGGTGAACCGTATGAGAATCTGCTGAGTGTTTACCGGCAAAAGCTGTTCTGGTTCGAACTAGAAGAGAACGCCGGACTGGTCGGCCACTCACCGACGTTCATCTTCACCCACGGTCGCGGCGACGACAAAATCAACTACGGCTTTCCCGCGCTACCCGGCGAAAGCAGCATGAAAATCGCCACCGCGCAGTACCACACCGCAACGTCACCTCAGGCCATCGACCGTACGGTTTCAGCGGCCGAAGCGCAGGACATGTACGAGCACCAGGTGCACGAGCGCATCGCCGGCGTGACCTCGAAAGTGCTCAAGTCGGCGGTTTGCGCCTACACCGTGACCCCGGATCGCCATTTCATCATCGATGAGCATCCGTCGCTGCAACACACCCTGTTCGTCTCGGCCTGTTCCGGGCACGGTTTCAAGCATTCCGCCGCGCTCGGCGAAGCATTTGCGCAGTGGTGCATGCGCGGCTCGAGCGACCTGGATCTGTCCTCTTTCTCCCTGAAACGCTTCGAAGGAAAACTATCGTGAAACGCGTCGCGCTCTCCGTAGCACTGCTGGTCGCCGCCCTGGGCAATGCCTATGCCGAAACCCTGAAAATCGCCGTGGTGCCTGTGCCCCACGCCGAAATCCTCGAGTTCTTGAAACCGGAGCTGGCCAAGGAAGGGGTGACGCTGGATGTCAAAGTCTTCTCTGACTACATCCAGCCCGACCGGCAGACGGATGAAGGCTTGCTCGACGCCAATTACTTCCAGAGCAAACCGTATTACGAGGCCTACAAAAAAGACCGGCCGAGCAGCGATCAAGTGCCGATTGTGGCCGTGCACATCGAACCGTTTGGCGCCTATTCGAAGAAGATCAACAACATCAGCGAACTCAAGGATGGCGCGACGATCGCCATTCCCAACGACCCGACCAACTCCGGTCGGGCGCTGCTGCTGATCGCCAAGCAAGGCCTGATCACCCTGAAGGATCCCGACAACATCATGGCGACGCGCCTGGACATCGTCAGCAATCCCAAGCATCTGAAGTTCCAGGAACTCGAAGCGGCGATGCTGCCAAGGGTGTTGAATCAGGTCGACATGGCGTTGATCAACGCCAACTACGCGCTGGAAGCCAAACTGGTGCCGCACAAAGACGCGCTGTTTATCGAAAGCTCCGAGTCGCCGTACGCCAATTACCTGTACGTGCGTCGCGACAAGGCCAACGCCCCGGCCGTGCAGAAGCTCGGCGCGCTGCTTAACTCACCGCAAGTGAAGCAGTTCATTCTTGAGCGTTATCACGGCGATGTGGTGCCGGCGTTCTGACTCAGTCGGGAGCCGCCAGAAATGCTGACGGCTCCCGACATCTTCAAGCGTTCTCTTCAAGCCGGCGCACATCGCCCAAGGAATCACGCTGCATCGATTGCAGGTTTTTCTCGATGGTTTCGCACAGCGCCTCCATCTGAATCTGGTGTTCGCTGTGGCGAAACGGGCTTTGCAGATCGGTGCCGATACGTTCGATGGCCAGCAGCATAAAGCCCACCACGGTCGAGGCCAGCGGTGTGAACCAGCCCAGCGATTCCACCAGACCGACCGGGACGATCAGGCAGAACAGCGAAATAAACAGTCGCGGAAAATACACATAAGGGTAGGGCAGCGGCGTATTCGCGATCCGTTCCATGCCGCCCTGACTGTTGGACAAATCCACCAGCGTCGACTCCAGCCGCGCCAGACGAATGCTGTCCAGGCGCCCGGCCTTGTATTCGCGCGCAAGCAAAGTCGCCGATCCGGTGAGGATATCGTTGGCAAAGTTATTGGTCGTGCCACTGCGGGCGAATTCTTCGGCGGGAATGAAGGCGCGGACTTCCACGGGACAAGGCTGGCCTTGCAGATGCGCCGCGAGGCAATTCACATAGGCGACGTGGCGGCGCAACAGGGTCGACTTGACCGGATTGACCTCGCCATCGGGATCATCCAACAAAGTCAGCACCTGGCGGGCGAAGCTGCGCGAATTGTTGATCATCGAACCCCACAACGTGCGTGCTTCCCACCAGCGGTTGTAAGCGCTGCTGTTGCGGAAACTGATCAGCACGATCAATGCCGAACCCAATAACGTCAGGGGCATCAATGGCAGATTCAGTTTGGCGTTGAGGAACAACATGAAGTCGACGGTGACGGCGATGTCCCAGAGCAGCAGCCAGAACAACGCCCAGCCGACATAGCCCAGAGTCTTGATGATCAAACGGTATTTTCTGACGATGGCTGCTTTCAAACGGAAACCTCGTGGTGAGCGGTAAGCGTTAACGCCTTAGCTCGGACGCTGTTTTCGCGGGAAAGGTTCGCTAAATCGCTTCAGCTTTCGTCTCCGCGGGTTAATTAGCCCGGAGACGATTAAAGGAAAATGACAGGGACCTCTTCATCAGTCTGGCCATCGGCGTTTCGATCTTTTCGTGAATGACATAGGACGCAGCGATCATCAAAGCCACGGTGCCCCACAGCAGAAGGTGAGCATTCACCGCCGGATAGGCCATGTTGAAGATGATGAAACCGATCATTTGATGGAGCAGGTACAGCGGGTATGTGAGCGCTCCCAGGGTCGTCCAGTTCAATTGCCCGATGGCGGCTGTTTTGTTGGTTGCGATCAACAGGAAGGTCATGAAGAACACGATAATGAAGCTGGCGATGATCGACGGATCGTACTCCGTCGCATATTTGCTTTCGATCGACTCGGCCCAGGTAATGGCGGTGAAGGTGGCCAAGGCCAATGCTCCCGCCACCAGGGCAATGCGCAGTTTTGTCATACCCTTCGCCCAGATCAGGTAGAACGTGGCACCGGCGATGAAATAGGCCGCGTAATCGGTGATCAATATCGAGCGCAGCTTTTCAAAAGCGAGGACTTCCGCGGTGGCCGAGACCAGTAGCCAGAGCACGAGGCAGGGTTCGATTTTGTCTATTTTCTTCAAGGCCAGGAGAATCGAGATCATCAGGTAGAACTTGATTTCTACAAACAGCGACCAGTACACGCCGTCGATGGGCGGGACGCCGAGCAGGTCGCCAAGGAAGGTCATATTGATCAGATATTGATAAAGATCCGCGCTGAACCTCGGCTGACCGAAGGCCAGTGTGATCAGAAAGGTGAGCGTGCAGCAGACCCAGAATGCCGGGCACAGGCGCACCACGCGGGAGATGAAAAACACTTGCAGGTTGTTGCTGGAAGCCGTCATCAGGATGACAAATCCGCTGATCATGAAAAACAGTTCGACGCCCAGGTAACCGTATTTGGCCACCTCGGCCAACATCGGATAGGGCATGACCGACATGTCGCCCCGCGCATAACCGCGAAAGGCGTAGTGAAAAATCACCACGGCGAGCGCTGCCAGGAAACGCAGCAAATCCAGCTCCTTCAGTCGTCGGTTGTTCATGTTTGGGCGCTCCGGAGGTGTTAGCGCTGATCGAGAACTGACGACTTTGCCGAGTGAATTTCGACCCAAGGCGCAAGCTATGGCAGCAGGAGGGCGTCGACTGTCCCAGGCTGGGTGTGACGGTTATGGACCGCGTTGCCACATGCGGATGTAGTCGACCTCGAAGGTGGACGGCAGGTCAGCGTCGTCGACCACGCCGAACCATTTCCACATGGCCTCACTGTCAAAGACGATTTGCATCGGAAAGAAGAAGTGGCGGTTCTTCGATTCCCTGACCAGCACGCCATCGACGTACCAGCGCAGGGTGTCGGGCTGCCAGTCGAAGCCGTAGACATGAAAGTCACTGGCCAGGCGCCAAGGGCTGATCCAGGTGCTGCCGCTGGCGATATGTTCTTTACTGTGCGGCGTCGCCCATAAATGCGCGTTCATATTGTAAGAACGGTCCAAGGCTGCGCCTTTGGTTTTACCGCCAATTTCAAAGATATCGATTTCGGTGGCGTTGTCCGTGAAGCCCGTCCACGCCAGCCAGAATGCGCTCGACGCTGCGGAGTTCATCGGTTTGGCGCGTGCTTCGTAATAACCGTAGAAACCGCGTTCACGGGTACGGACCATCGCTGAGGTGTAATCCTTGAAGCCAAGCTCGACGTACTTCTGCGGCAAGGTTTCCTTGCGAAAGACAATGTTCAGGTTGCCGTTGCTGACGCTGGCATTGCGTGGAGTGAACAGCGCCGGTTTGCGCCCGAGCGATTCATTGCCGATGGCATTGTTGACGTGCCAGCGCGCAGGGTCGAGGGTGTTGCCGTTGAAGTCATCGGACAGGTTCGTGTCGAGTTCCCAGCGTCCGGTATTGTTTTGATCGGACAGTGGCAGATAAACGTGAGTGCGGGTCGGCACCGTGCCCAGCGGACCGACACGGGTCCACGTATCGGCGTGGCTGGGAACGGCCACTGACCACTTGTGCGCAAGGTACTGGAAAGCCTGCTGACGCTCGGCGAGGGACGCGAACGGGCGGTCGTAAACCAGCACTTCGGCGATATCGCCGCGAAAATTTTCTGACGTACCGACGGCATTGCGCCCGACCGCATACGGGCCGATCGGCACACCCTGTAGTTCCAGGACGGAAACCGTCGGTTCATACGCGGTGGTTTGCGCCAGGCTGATGGCGAAGTTCGGCAACACGTTATCGTTGTCAGCGGTTTGCGCACGTGAACTGAACAACCGCTGCCACGGATCGACCCCGGCCTGTTCGGGCAATCGGCGGGACACGATCAACACCGTGACAGGTCCTTTTGCGCTACGAATGCTCTTGCCCAGAAACGCCGACCCTCCACTGAAACGCACGACCGCATGGCCATTCACGGCATTTTCCAGACGTTGCGGCTGCTCGGCACCTTCGTCGACCATCGCGTCATGGGACTGGCCGGATTTATCGCCCCAGCGCTGCACACGGTTCTGCGCATTCACGCTCAGGCTGGATGCATCGGCGGCGTCCAGCCACAGCACCAGCCCGGCATTGGGCGGCGCTTGTGCGGCGCTGCCAGTCAGCGCAACCCACAGCAGCAGTGCCGGCAGCGATCGTAAGCACATCATTTGAACGCAAGCAGCGCGGGGATTTCGAAGGACGACTGATACCCCTGCGGATTGCACGACTGCCAGCGCCAGGCATCGACAATCATCTGTGGCAGATCGCGTTGCGCGGTCCAGCCCAGCTCCCGTCCGGCCTTGGCCGGGTCGGCCCAGCACTTGGCAATGTCACCTTCACGGCGCGGTGCAAAGCGGTAGGGAATGCTGATGCCGGTGATGTCCTCGAAACTGTGGATGATCTGCAGCACGCTGTAGCCGACCCCCGTGCCGAGGTTCCAGAAACGGATGCCGTGGTTCTGCTGCAACACCAGCAGTGCCTTGAGGTGGCCAATGGCAAGGTCGACAACATGGATGTAGTCGCGCACGCAGGTGCCGTCGACGGTGGGATAGTCGCTGCCGTACACCGTGAGTTCCGGTATCCGGCCAATGGCGACCTGGGTCAGGCACGGCAGCAGGTTGTTGGGTCGGCCGCGCGGGTCTTCACCGATCATCCCGCTTTCGTGGGCGCCAATCGGATTGAAGTAGCGCAATAGGCCAATGCTCCAGCGCGGATCGGACTCGCACAAATCCGTCAGCAACTCTTCGATCATTAGCTTGGTGCGGCCATAGGGATTGACCGGTTTACCGGTGCCGAAGTCTTCGGCAATCGGCGTACGGGTCGGCTCGCCGTAAACCGTGGCCGATGAGCTGAACACCAGACGGAAGACGTTGTTGCGCGCCATGGCCCGGCACAGGTCAAGCGTACCGGCCACGTTGTTGGCGTAGTAGTCGAGCGGCTTGCGCACGCTTTCGGCGACGGATTTGAGGCTGGCAAAATGCACCACGGCATCGATGTCATAGCGCCGGAAGATGTCGTCCAGCAGGTCGGAGTCACGGATGTCGCCCTTGATGAAATCGATCCGGGTCAAGGTCAGTTGCTCAAGGCGCGCGATGCACTCCTGACAGCTGTTGCACAGGTTATCGAGCACCAGCACCCGGTGCCCGGCATTGATGAGCGCCAAAGCGGTGTGCGAGCCGATGTAACCGGCCCCGCCAGTAATCAACGTGGTTTTGCGCATGGTGAGGTCTTCCTGTCTCAGGGACTGAATCAGCGGGCGGTGAAAACCGATTTGAATTCCTGCGGCCAGTGCGGGTGGATCAGGCTGTACGCCACGGCGTAGCTCAGCGCGCCCAGCGCGATGTTGCCGATCAGGTGCAGGTAGCCTTGAAAGCCCAGTTGCGGTGACACCAGCAGCACGGTCGCGGCCATGACCAGTGAGGCAATCACGCTGCGGTAATTGGCCTCGACAAACCGTCGCCAGCTGTAACCGATGGCCAGGTTGAGGCCGCGGATCTGCAGCGGCGTGATCAGCAGCATGCGCACGAGCAGAGCGCCGGCTGCGGCCATGCCGCCATAAACATTGCCGAGGCTGTAGACCAGCGCGAGAGCCAGAACAGTGGTGAGCACTTCTGCCTTGATCGTCAGGTGACTGCGGTTGACCGCCACCAGTGCGGTGGTGGCGTACATGGCGGTGTTGCCAATGGCCGCCGTGCAAGCCAGCACTTGCAACAATGGAATGGCGTCAGCCCACTTGGCGCCGAAGATCAACAGGATGAGGTCGTTGGCGGTGAGCGCGAGGCCGATGAACAGCGGCGTCAACACAAAGCCGCTGACCGCGGTCGAGTCGCCAATGATCCCGAGCAGGCGCTTGGGTTCTGCACTGCGCCGGGCGAACGCCGGCAGCGCATAACTCAGCAGACCGTTATAAATCGCCGTGCGCGGCAGTTCGATGATGCGCATCGCCATGTTGAACATGCCGACCGCATTCGCCCCGGCCGTCATCCCCAGCACCACGTTGACGCCGCGCTGCAAGGTTTGTGAACTGAGTGAATTGATTGCAACCGGTGCACCAGCCTTCAACAGTTCGCGCAAGACCGTCCGGTCGATGGCAAACGCGATGCGTCGCCGGTCTGCATGCATCAGGACAATGATCGACACCCATTCCATGATCAGCGCCTGGGCAATCACTGCCCACGCACCCCATCCGCACAGCGCCACCGCGATGCCGCCGACACCGCCGGCGACTTTGCCCAGTAACGTGCGCGACGCGAGCATCTTGAAGTTGCCGCTACGGCGCATTTGCGCCACATAGACCCGCGCCATCATGGTGAACAGGATTTTCACCGAGGCCACCGCCGTCAGCCATTGCAGTAGCGGGTCGGGCGTGTACAGGAATGCCGCGAGCGAGATGATGACAATCGACACCAGGCTGACGAGTACACCGGCCCAGAAAGCCGTGGAGATGTGTTTGTCTTCCAGCCGTTCAAGGCGTACCAGCGGATCTTCCAGCACCGATGAGTACACCAGACCAATCAGCTCGACGATGGCAATGATGATCGTGCCCACACCCAGCTCGGCCGGCGAGAGCAGTTTCGCGTAGACGACAAAGGTGATCATCGACAGCAGGATCAGGCCGAATTTCTCGGTGAAGATCCAGCTCAATGTCACCAGACGGTGATTGGCCATGGCGGTTACCGATTCAATGAGCTGGAGTTGACGCCGTTGCCTTGCGCCATGTTCTGGCGCGCGCATAGAGATAGCGCAAGGTCGCTTTGCCGTTGGCGAAGATCAGCGCTTGCCAGGAGCACTCGAGCATTCGCCGGTACACGCCGAGCACTTGGTCATGCTCGCCGCGTCGGGAAAACGCTTCGAGAAAATCGGTGTGGTTGCTCAGGACGAAATTGATCCGTTGCTGCTGGCTGAGCATCTCGCCGTAGCGGGCGAGGTACACCTCGATAAAATGGATCTTGTTCTGGTAGTACTTTTTCGGTTGCGCGGTCATGTTGCCGCCGTTGACCGTGCGCTCCAGCAGTACCTGCGGCACTGTGTGAACCTCCCAATGTTCGGCGATCCGCGTCCACATGTAGCGGTCTTCGGAGTAACGCAGGCTGGCATCGAAACCACCGAGCTGCATGATCACCTCGCGTCTGACCAGCGCGGTGGAGACGCCATTGACGACGTTGGCGTGGATGAAGTCGTAGAAGTGCCTGCCGCTTTTGCGGCGGTTGTCCAGCTGCCGCCGGCCGTCGCTGTAATTGACCTGCGCGTAGCAGTCGATCAACCCCACCGGCCGGCCCTGACGACTGAGTTCTTCGTACAGGGCCAGTTGCAGCTCAAGCTTTTGCGGGTGCCACTGGTCATCGGCATCAAGCATCGCCACAAAGGTTTCTTGCGAGTGCCGCATGCCGTGATTACGCGCGCTGGCCTGGCCTTCGTTGGCTTGCTGCAGCAGCGTCAGGCGAAACGGCGCGACAAAGTCTCTGACCCGTTGCGGTCCGTCATCGGTGGAGCCATCGTCAATAACGATGACGTGATCCGGCAGGCGGGTTTGCCCGACCAGCGACGCCAATGTCTGCTCGATGCTGTCGGCACCGTTGTACATCGGGATGACGACGCACACTGAATCCACGGAAGGGAGGGCTTGATTGGGCACGGGTGGTTCTCCTTGGGTTACGCGTTGGCTGAATCGCGCGGCAGTGCTCTGCTAGACAAACGCTGACGCTGTGTTGCCGGTGAGGTTGCGGGGTAGGTCGCGAGGTGATGGCGGAAAGACAGGGCGAGGGTGCAGAACACCAGAAACTCGGCGGAGCGATAGTTGGGGATCACGTACGCCACATAATTGGTGACGGCGAACAAGCCGATGATCACCAGGGCACTGGCGCGAAACTGCGCCGTTTGATTCGCGGTCACGGCGCGGTACTGCTTGAGCAGGGCTTCGCCAAACATCAGCGCCAGCGCGGTCAGTTGGATGACACCGCCGTTGAGCAGGGTTTCAACGTAGCCGCTGTGGGCGTTACCGATGTAACCCCAACGGGTAATGAAGCCATCGGCATCGGGGCTGGACCAGAAGGCACCGAAGCCGTAACCCTTGAGGAACTGCCCGTCGATAAACGGCCCGAGCAGTTCCCAGATCAAGGTACGATCGGTCAGTGACGGGTCACGACCGGCCATTTCCAGCAGCACCGCGAAGTTGCTGTAGAGGAACAGGCACACCAGCAGGTAGAGGAGGGTGCAGCCGAGGAACATCAGCGGCGAATGGTTGACGCGCAAACGGATCAAGGTCAGGAAGTACCAGTAGCTGATCGCGCCTGAAACAATCAGCGCTACCCCGGTTGCAGACTGCGCGAGCAGGATCGCGACCAGCGAAAAGAATGCACAGAACAGCGCCCAGTGATTGCGTCGGCGAATCATCGGTAGCAACAACAGAATAGCGATCGCGTTGAGCCGCGCACCGGCATTCTTTTCGGCAAAAATCCCTTTGAAGGCGCCGTCGCGAATCCCACCGGAGAGGAACGCGACGTCAGGCATGACAACCGCGAGGATCAAGCCGATCAACGCCGCCCCGCCGATGGCGCAGCCGAGCATGAAGGTGATTTTTTCCAGCGAATAGTTGTAGGCAATGAAACCGGCGAAAAACACCATGCTGAGCATCGCGATAAAGCGCTTGAAACTCAGCATCGGGTCGTGGGACCAGCCGATCGAGGCGATGACAGAAAACATGAACAGCAACAGAAAGAAGTTGCTGCGATAGAAGGTTTTGCTGAGGAAGACCTTGTTGCGGATGAAGAAGAATAACGGCACCAGCAGCGTGATCAGTCCGCAGATCTGATTGGCCACGTTGCCTTCGAGGTCTTTATCGATATCGCCGAAGCTGGCGGCGCCGCCCAGGCCGAGGACAAAGGTAATCACCTGGATGTAGAACAGGATGCCGAACAAGGTGAAGCCGTCGCGTAATGTTGAATACCTGATCGCCAATGTGCTCATGATGACGGGCTCCCGATCAACGCTTTGAGATAGGTCTGCACCGCGCTGGCATTGATGAATCGGGCCGCGGCCTCCAGGCGCAATTCACGTTGCAGATTGCGCGGTGTAGCCAGTTGCAGGGCAATCGCCTGAGCCAGGGCGAGCGGATCGTCGACGTCTACCAGTGGCGCGACCACACCACCAATGAGGATGTCTTGCGGGCCATGGGGGCAACGAGTAGCCACCACTGGCGTGCCCGTGGATAACGCCTCTACCAACGCGTTCGGACTGCCCTCGAAGCGCGACGACAGCACGAAGCAATCGGCGGCGGCGACCTCTGCCAACGGGGCATTGGCATAGCCCGGCAGATCGAAGCGCTCCGCCACCCCCAGTGCGCGCGCCTGCTCCAGCAGATTGGGCCTGAGTGCACCCTCGCCAAAAATGATCAGGCGGGCATTGCTGTCCGCTAATGCGGCGAACGCGCTGATCAAGGTGTCGAAGCCTTTTTGCGGCGCCAGTCGACCCACGGCGACAATCACCGGGCCGGACTTTTCCAGCAGCCAGCGGTGGCTGGGCAGCCCCGGGGCTTTCTGGCGAAAGTCGTTGTCGAGCACCGGGTTATCGGCAATGGTCACGTCCTGGCGGCGGGCGACGGTGGTGTCGACCAGGTCCTGGGCGACACCCCGCGAAACACAGATCACCGGGTTGGGAATCAGCCGATACAGCAGCGGCGCCAGCAGGTACGCGACGCGCACCATGAAGTCGGGATTGACGTGCTTGTCATGGGAAAAGGCATTGCGCTCGCTGACGTGCAGGCGTGCCAGCGTGCCGGACAAAATCGACGCCGCGATCGCCACCACGTTGACGTGGGTGAGGGCTGCCAGTTGTGCGTCAAAGCGATTTGCCCGCAGAAAACGCGTGAGTGCCGGCACTGCACGGACGCTGCGCGGACTATTCAGCTCAACCTTTTTCACTCGCGGATCGAGGTGCGCGGCGTGAATTCCGCCGCCGGTGAGCATCAGCAAGGTCACGTCATTGCCTGCGTCCACCAGCGCTCCGGCCAGACGCGCCATCATTTTTTCAGCCCCGCCGGCGCTGAGGTCATGCAGGATGATCAGCAGTTTTTTCATTGATTCCATACCTGGTAATACGCCTGCGCCGCGTACTGGCTGGTGTACTGACGCAGGGTGTCAGTGAGTCTGGTTTCGCTGAAGGCAACGTCATCGAGTGGCGTCAGGCTGCGCAGCATGCCGGCGGCCAGCGCCGGTACGTCGTTGACCTTCACCAGTTGGCCCAGTCGACCGTTGTCCAGCAGTTCTCTAGGGCCGGTCTCGCAGTCGCTGGCCAGCACCGGCGTGCCCAGTGCCAGCGCCTCGATCAACACCGTCGGCATGCCTTCTTGCACGGAGCTCAAAATGAACAGTTGCGCGTGCCGGAGCAGCGGATAGGGGTTGCTCAGGAACCCGGTGAAATGCACCCGCGAGGCGATGCCCAGACGACTGGCCTGAGCCGTCAGTGCGTCGCGCAATGGGCCATCGCCGACGATCAGCAGATCCGGCAGCGCAGCGCTGCGCAATGCCAGTGCGTAAGCATCGAGCAACAACTGAAAACCTTTCGGTTCGACCAAACGGCCCAGGCCCAGCCAGTAAGCACCGGGCATTCCGGCGGGTAGCGGCGCCTGCGAGGCTTGAAACAGTTGCTCGGTGACCACCGCATTGGGGCAATAACGGATGCGCTGCTGACCCCAGGGCAGCAATTCGATAAGCGTCTGGCGCAAGGCATTGGAGACGGTGACGACCTTGCCGCTGCCACACAGGTACAAGCTGTAGAGCAAGCGCAGGCTGGCGGGACCGGTATTCTGTTCACTGCAATCGAGGGTCGCGTGGCGGCAATAGATGACTTTGCACAAACGGCCCCAGGTGGCGAACCAGGTGCAGAGATTGGCCTGCTCCTTGGCGGCGATCAGGTGTGTGACGCCTTCACGCTGTATGAGCCGGCGCAACAAAACGATGGACTTGAGCAAACCGACAAGACCGCTGCCGCCGCCGTTGAAGCGCTGCACACCGGGCGTATCTGGCACGTCTGCGTTGATAACGAAAAAACTCACCCGGCGACCGTCCTTGAGAAACTGCTCGGACAGCCGTTGCTGAACGCGCTCGACGCCACCGCCCAGCTTGAAATCCTTGAGGATAAACAGGATGTGCATGGTCATTCCCCCACGCTGATGGCGACTTTGTGCCGGGCGAGCATCGTCAGCAGGTGCAAGAAATTGCTGGGGTAATCGACGAGGTAGCGTTTGATCGTGTGCGGCTCGCGGTACATTCGATAGAACGCGCGCAGGTGCAGGCGATTGATCAGCGCCGGGTAGTATTGCCGCGTGGCCAGGGCTTCCTGGCGGATGAACCCGCCACAGGTGAAGGCAACACCGCGAAAGCCTGCGCGCAGGGCATCCTGTTCGAACTGTTCTTGCAGCCCGGCGCCGAGGCCAACAATCAGGATGTCGGCGGCGCTGCGACAGATGTCCGCTTGAATATCTTCAGCCTCGACGGCGTCGAAATAGCCGTTGTGGTAACCGGCGATAATCAGCCGCGGATAAAGCGCCCTGATCTTGACGATAAACAGCTCCAGCTCGGCTTGCCGGGCACCGACGAAGTACACGCGTTTACCCAGTTGCTCGGCGCTGCCGAGGACAAGATCGGCGATCGAGGTGAAGTCGAAGCTGACCCGGCCAATGGCCCTGCCGGTCACCCGCGACATGAAGGTCGACATCAGCATGCCGTCGCAGAAATAGGCGACGCTGCCCGGAGTCTGCTGGAAAACGCTGCCGATGGAGGCAAAGTTGATAAAGGAATAGGCCTGGTTGGCCTCCAGTAATTTCGCCGAGTAATGCCCGACCAGTTCCAGCTGCAACATGGCGCGGCTCCTTCAAATGACTGAAGGGGTTGGCCGCCCCACGGAAATGTAGGTGAAGCCGCGTTTGCTCAAACGCTGCGGATCGAACAGATTGCGTCCGTCGAAAATCAACGGTTGTTTGAGCTGCTGGCTGAGCAAGTCAAAGTCCGGCGCGCGGAACGCTTGCCACTCGGTGACGATGATCAATGCGTCGGCATTTTTCAGCGCCGCTTCCTTGGTGCCCGACAGGGTCAGATCATCGCGGGCGCCATACAGGCGCTGGGCCTCTTCCATGGCTTTCGGATCAAACGCCTGAACGCTCGCGCCGGCGTGCCACAAGGCTTCCATCAATACGCGGCTGGGGGCTTCGCGCATGTCGTCGGTATTGGGTTTGAAACTCAAGCCCCAGAGGGCAAACGTCTTGCCGCGCAGATGGCCGTCGAAGTGATTGAAAATCTTGCTGTACAGACTGGCTTTCTGGTCCTGGTTGCGCGCCTCTACAGCCTTGAGCAGCCGGGCGTCGATATCGACACTGGTCGCGGCATGGATCAGCGCTTTGACGTCTTTGGGAAAGCACGAGCCGCCGTAGCCCACGCCCGGGTAGATAAACTGGTAACCGATGCGCGGGTCGGCGCCGATGCCGTGGCGGACTTTTTCGATGTCGGCGCCGAGCTTTTCGGCGAGGCATGCCATTTCGTTCATGAAGCTGATCTTGGTCGCCAGCATGCAGTTGGCGGCGTACTTGCTCAGCTCAGCGCTGCGAAGGTCCATGACAATGATTTTGTCGCGGCTGCGATTGAACGGTTCATACAGCTCGCGCATGACCGCTTCGGCCTGCGCGCTGTCGGTGCCGATGATGATCCGGTCCGGGCGCATGCAGTCTTCGACCGCGCAGCCTTCCTTGAGAAATTCCGGGTTTGACACCACATCGAACGTCAGGTGACTGCGATCGTTGTCGGCCAGCACCTGCTCGATACACGCACGTACCTGATCGCCCGTGCCGACCGGTACTGTCGATTTGTCGACGATGATCTGATGCCGATCCATGTTCAGCGCGATGGTGTGCGCCACGCTCAACACGTATTGCAGATCGGCCGAACCGTCTTCGTCGGGCGGTGTGCCGACGGCGATCAACAGCACATCGCCATGCTGAACGGCGTCGGCCAGGTCGGTGCCGAAGCGCAGGCGACCACTTTGATAATTGTCACGCACAAGGCTTTTCAGGCCCGGTTCGTAGATTGGCAGCGTGCCTTGTTTCAGCGCCTCGACCCGGGCCGCGTCGACATCGACGCAGAGCACGTTGTGCCCGACCTCGGCCAGTGCGGCGCCCTGGACCAGGCCCACATAACCAATACCGAATACGCTCACATTCATGGTCAAACCTCGGATCGTGGTGAAGGTTGTCAATGCAGGGGCAGGGCGGGGATCAAGCGCTCGGGCAGGGGTCAGTAGATGTTTTTCGAGAACAGCGTGAAGGGCGTCTTGATGAGGATTTTGATGTCGAGCCACAGCGACCATTGGTTGATGTAGTTGAGGTCCTGGGCGACGCGCAGCTGCATCTTTTCCACGGTCTCGGTTTCGCCGCGATGACCGGTGATCTGGGCGAGGCCGGTGATGCCCGGCTTGAGGCGATGGCGGGCCATGTAGGCGCGCACTTTGCCGGTGTAATAAATGTTGTGGGTGACGGCGTGCGGGCGCGGGCCGACGAGGGCCATCTGCCCGGACACGACATTGAATAATTGCGGCAATTCGTCGATGGAACTGCGGCGCAGAAAGCCGCCGATCGGGGTGAGGCGGTCATCGTCGCGGGTGGCCTGGCGTACCTCGCGATCATCGTGGACGTGCATCGAACGAAACTTCCAGACCTTGATCACTTCACCGTTGCAACCGTGGCGGGCCTGCTTGAACAGCACCGGGCCTGCGGAGGTCAGCTTGACGGCGACGGCCACCGCCAGCAGCAAAGGACTGAGCAGCACAATTGCCAGCGCCGCCAGACTGCGCTCGAACAGGTCTTTGCAAAACAGGCTGGCCGGGTGCGAGCTGATCAGGCTTTCATTGAGGTAGATCGCCGGCATCCGTTCGATTTCCGAGATCGAATGGTTGAGCAAGACCATGCTGCCGAAATCCGGAATCCACACCACGTCGACATTCATGTCCAAGAGGTCGATGTACAGCGCTTCGATGGTCGCGGCATGCGCCATGGTCAGGACGATGTAGACGCGGCGCACTTCCAGACGCGTGATGATCTCGCGGATCGCGGCAACGTGGCCGAGCAGCGGCAGAATGCTCGGGGCCGGGCCGCTATTGTCGGCGGCGGCGATGAAACCGAGCACCAGCGCGCGGTTCGGTCGCGAGAGTTTTTTCGCCAGCTCATGAGCCGTCGGGCAGGTGCCGATGATCACTGAACGGCGCTCTTTGCAGACCTTGCGCGAGTGCAGCCGGGCGAAGTAATGCAGGGGTAGAAAGCTCGCCGCCTGAACCACAAAACCCAACACGGCCCAGACAATGATCACCTGGCGTGAATAGATCGCGCTGGTCTGGGTGATGAAGGCAATCGCCGCCAACACGGCCAGCAGAATCAGCCACGCCGCGAGCAATCGGCCCAGGCCGACCAGCAGACCATGGCGCTTGTGGTAGACCTGCATCACGCTGTAAATCGGCACCGAACCGAGCACGGCGAGAATGATCAGGATGCGGTATTCGCTGTTCAGACTGCCGACTCGCCAATGCACGAGCAACATCAGCAACACGGTGGTCAGCGATAGCGCACACAGCCACTGGCCCCAGAAGGTCAGGCCTCGGCGATGCGTCAGGTGAGCGGTATAGAGCGGCGTCATGGGCTTAACCTCAAGGCAGCAGTCATGCATCAGCGCTAATCGAACGGACAGGACGTGTCGCCCGATGGCTATTCCGTAGCTCGGCAGAGGTGAAGCGGGTTGTGCGTGGGCAGAAGGGGGCGTAGCGGTTGGCGTATTCGCCTGGTGTTACCTGGGCGCGAAATCGTAGTTATAGAACGCCCGGGAGTGGTGATAGCCGTACTTGCGCGCCTTGCGCAGGTCGACCTGATTGAGCACGGTGCCAAACACCGGCACATGGCTCTGCTGCAACACGGCCAAGCCGCGCTGCACCTGGCTGATCGGCGTGCTGTCGGCCTTGACCACATAGATCACGGCATCCGAATGCCGCGCCAGCAACAGTGCGTCGCTGATCATCTCGGCTGGGGGTGAATCGATAATGATGTGGCGGTAACGCGACCTCAGTGCCTCAAGCATGCGCGCCATGCGCGGTGAGCTGAGCAGATCCTGCGGCGGTGGCTGTAACGGATTGAGCGAATCGGCCGGCGACGGCAGGCGCGGGGCGGCGAACATGTCCAGCGGTGCCGGCAGGACTTTGCCTGCCGGCAACATGTCCAGATTGCCCACCGAGACAATGCAGTCTTCAAGCCGGGCGGTGCCGGCAATGACATTCGCCAGTCCCGGGCTGTCCGGCGGGAAATCGAAGTTCAGCGACAGGGTTGGCTGACGCATGTCGGCATCGATCAACAGCACTCGTTCGAGTGACGTCAGCGAGCTGGCCAGATTGTTGGCAATCGTGCTTTTACCTTCACCGGCAACCGTCGACGTCACCAGCACCACCTGCGAGGGCATTTCGCTGCTTTGCAGCATCAACCAGGTGCGCAGGTTGCGAATGGTCTCGGAGAAACGCGGATTGTCGTTATCTTCGAACAAGCGCGCCAGTTGCCGACGGGTTTTCTTCGTCACCAGTGGTACGACGCTGAGCAACGGAATGTTCAGCGCGTTTTCGATCGACTCATCGGTTTTGAAGGTATTGCTCAGGCTGTCGAAGAGCAGCGCCAAGGCAACGCCGATCACCGCAGCGATCAACCCGACGATCGCGACAATCAGGGTTTTACGCGGTTTGCTCGCGTCAACCGGGACAATGGCCGGGTCGACGATGCGCACCTTGGTCGAGTCCATGTCGGCGGTGGCGGTGGTTTCTTTCAGGCGGGTGACGAATGTTTCATACAGCGCGCGGGAGCTGTCGACCTCACGCTGGAACTCACGCAACTGGAACTCTTTGCGCGCAATGTCCTGGATTTGCGCCTTGTTGCTGTTGAACGACTGACGCAGCGAGGCTTCACTGGCGGTAGCGAGTTGGTATTGCCGCTCAATACCGGCGACCACTTGCTGCACCTGCAATTGCAGACTGGTGGTGGCGGTGCGCAATTCGGTCTGCGCAGAAAGCAGGCTCGGGTGTTTTGGCCCATAGCGGCCCGCCAGTTCATCCACCTTGGCTTGCGCCACAGCGCGGTCGGCCTGGAATTTCTGCACCAAGGGATTGCTCAGCACCGCAGGCACGCTGGACAGTCGGCTCAGATCACCGTTGCCCAAAGCCTTCGCCTGGCGGTACTCACTCTCGGCTTCAGCGCGGTTGCGCCGGGCGTCGACCATGCGATTGCCGGTCATTTCCAGTTCGTTGGCACTGATGGTGGCAACGCCGCCAACGTCCACCAGACCTTGTTCTTCGCGGTAGCCCTGAAGCTTTTTCTCGGCGACGCGCAGGTTGTCGCGCAATTTGACCAGCCGGGTGTTCATCCAGGCGGTGGTGGTTTGCGAGGACTTTTCGCTGGTGTCGAGCTGGCTGTCGGTGAAGCCTTGGGCCAACGCATTGGCCGCTGCGGCTGCGAGAACCGGATCGGGCAACTCGACCTCGATTTCGAGCAACTGGCTCTTGCCGACGAACTTGACGCTGGTGTGCAGCATGAGGTTCTGCGTGACCTGATTGAAAACATCTTCTTCAGTGGGCTGCTCTTTGTTGGTCAGCGGCATCACCCGGCTCAGCTCCGGGATCCATTGATCAAGGTCGAGATCCGCCAGCCACTGGCGCGGTGTGAACCAGGGCTTTGCTTGTTGGCGCGGGTCGGTGACCGGGTGGGTGGTCAGGCCGAGTTTTTTCACTGCGCGTTCGGCAAGATCGCGCGATTGCAGGAGTGCCTGCTGAGTCTGCAAGTAATCCGTGGCGTTGCCGCCGGAATCCTTGACTTGCTGGAACGACATCAGCGGCGGGGTTTTATCGTTGAACAGCAAGGTAGTGCTGCCGATGTATTGCGGCGTGATGTTCGAGACCACAATCGCGGCCAGCGCAGCGCTCGCCAGCACCAGCCAGGCGATGCTCCATTTGGCGCGCCAGATCACTCTCCAGAGCTTTAACAGGTCAAGGGTGTCCTTGTCTTCGCTGTACTGCTGATGCAGATGCGCTTGCAAAGGACGTTCGACGTAGGTGCTAGGGCTGTTGTCCATGATTAGAAAAAGCCTTGTGCAATGGAAATGGTGTCGCCGGGGGCAATCGTGGTGTTGCGCGTCACGTCATCGGTGAGGGTCGCGCCACCATCGCCGCGCAAAATGGTCACGCGCTTGATCGAGGCCCGCTCGGTCAGGCCACCGCCCAAGGCGATGGCTTTCTCCAGAGTCAGACCGGGCACGAACGGGTAGCTGCCGGGTTTCTTCACTTCGCCGTTGATGTAGAAAGACCGGTATTCGATCTGGCTGAGGCTGACTTTCGGGTCGATCAGGTAACCCTGCTTCAGCCCGTCGACGATGATTTTTTCGACTTGGCCGGGGGTCAGCCCCTTGGCGGAGATCTCACCGAGAAAAGGGTAGGAAAAAGTGCCGGCATCACTGAGACGGATCTTTTTCAGGCTCAATTCCGGCTCACCGAAGACGATGATGCGCAAGACATCGCCAGCGGCCAGTTTGTATTGGGTGCTGGGGTCTGCGGCAAAGGTATGGGGTACAAAACACAGGGCGAACAGCAAGACGAGTGTGCGTGTGTTCATGTCGAGACCCTCTTAAAGGCTGACGTTGAAACTGATCTGGAACACGTTGCGGGTGAAGCTTTCATCGTCGGCATCGGAATCGTTGTCGCGGTACCGATAGCCCAATTCGATATCCAGCCAGCGGCGCATCGCGTACACCACGGCCAGGTTGTAGTCCTGGAGATCGTCGGTACGGCTTTGGCCTTCGTAGACATAACGGCCAAACCCGGCTTGTGCCACGGTGGTGATGCGTTCGGTCCAGCCGTGGCGCCAACCGACCTGAGTGAACGTCGACTTCACGGCATCAGCGCCATCGTCGCCTTCGGCGAGGGCCTGACGGGCGACAAAGGTAAACGTCGAATAGGTTCGCGGTTTCCATTGCAAGTCCACTTGCCAGGTCGGGTTGTTGAGGTCTTTGGATTCGCTGTTGTCGAAGTTCTTGCGCTCATAACCGAGGCGCACTTTGCCCGTCGTACGTGCGGTGAAGTCCCACACGGCGCCGGCCAGTACCGCATCGGATTTACTGCTGCGCGGGCTGTTGGCCTGTTGGTAATCAAAGTCGGTATGGTCATATTCCAGCAGGCCGCGGGTGTTACTGCCGATGCGGTGGTACCAGGTGCTGGTGAGGGCGGTGGTATTGCGTTCCTTGTCGTCGTTGATGCCGTCGGCATTGTCGTAGCGAAGTTGCGCGTAACTGGCGCCGACATCGATTTGGTTGTCGGCACTTTTAGCGCCGAAGGTGTAGAGACCGCCCACGCGTTTATTGTTGAGCTTGTCGTTGATGCCCTCGACCGCCGTCGACTCGGTGCGCTCCCATTTACGGTATTCGGCGTCGAGTTTGAGACGATGGCGGTCGGTGAACTCCATGATGCTGTCGGCACGCACGCGCTGGGCGGTGTTCGAGGCATCGGAATCGTCGTGATAGATATAACGCGTGGGCTGCCAGATCAGTCGAGTGGCGCTGTTGCGATCTTCGGCCTTGAGCTCGAAGGTCGGCGCCAGTTTGGTGACCATCGATGACTGTTTACTGTTTTCCACTTCGCGAAAGTTATCGTCATAACTTTCTGAAAACAAAAAGGATGGTGTGAAATCGAATCCGTAAACATTAATGGCTTGCGGATCGATACTCCAGGCCATTCCAGGATAGAGAGAGGCCATCAGCAGTGCGACAGGGCATCGTGACTTCAAAGCCATGTTATAGCTCCTGAGCAAAGGCTTATAAGGCAAAGGGTTAGTGATAGTTCTGAACGTTGGGTTGTTGACGTTCGATCACGCTGAGTGGCAAGCAAACGGATTGTTCGCGATTCAGAAACTGCAAGAGGACCATCACCCGGTCGTTGCCGTGCAAGCCGAGAAACACGCCCTCCAAGGGAGCCAGCGGGCCGCTGACGATCTGCAGGTTCTGCCCTGGTTTCAGGGCCTGATCCGGCTCCGCCAGGGATGATTCGATACAGCGCACACGCAGGTGCTCGATGACATGCTCTGCCACCGTCGCAGGCCCGTGATTGAATTCGACGATACGACTGACCCCGCGTGTAGAACGCAAGGGTCCCCAATTGTCGTTACGACTGAGTTGGATAAACAGATACCCGGGGAACAGCGATTCGCGCACTCGCTGTCGTTTCCCGCGAATGATGCGTTCACTGAGTAGTTGGGGATGGAATACCACGTAATCCTGTTGGAGCAGGTTCAGGTGAGCACGCTCATCCTGACGTGGCTTGCATTGCAAAAGGTACCAAAAGGGACGTTCGGAGCTGATAACTGGCATGCTGGTAAACTCTGTAATGATCGAAAGTTTATGCAGGCAGAAGCTCTATCGAGGGCTAAGTAAGGGCAAGGGGTGAAGATCTATTCTTATTTTATTAACACTGAAGTGTTTCAAACTTGAATCACACAGCGTTTCATTAAGGTGCGTTGAACTGCGGCGTGACGCTATATTGTGCGGCGCATGGGGAATAAGCCGCGGCTTAACTTTTCAGAAGGCAAAGCTACCGCACGGTCTGCTCATGCAGCTTTAACGATAGGTAACTAAGTAGTTGTCTCTGAAACGACAGGGCGCGAGTAGAAGATTGCTCGCGCCCTGTAAAAATGAACCTTGGTAGTTATCGGCCAGTCTTTGCGGTCTGTCAAACGATCCCAGTCAAAAAACACGCCATTTATCTGCTAATGATGGCACTCGCACGCAGGTTATTGTTTTCTAAGGCGTCAGCCTTTTGTCGGAAGGCAAGAAACTTTACTGTCACTTCAGAGTCGTCGCTCGCTATTTAGATCGGGTGTTAATTCCTATCGTTGGGGGAAGTTATAAAGTCTGGACTGCGCAAGTAGACCAACGCTATAACTAATCGCCTGGCGACTTGGCTGGAGAGGCGAATATGTCCGTTCTTGTTACAGGTGCTGCAGGCTTTATTGGATATCACACGGTCAGACGATTGATATTGCAAGGCCATCAAGTAATCGGCATCGACAATCTTAACGATTACTACAGCGTGGAACTCAAACAGGCGCGCCTCAAGCAGTTGAGCGAGCTAAAAGGTTTCCGTTTCCAGACCATGGACATTGTTGATAAGCCAGCCTTGATGGCACTTTTCGAAGAGCACGGGTTCACCGAAGTCGTGCATTTGGCCGCTCAAGCGGGTGTCCGTTATTCGCTCGACAACCCGGATGTTTATGCACAATCGAATCTGCTGGGCTTTCTCAATGTGCTGGAAGCCTGCCGCCACTATGCACCCGCGCATCTGATCTACGCGTCGAGCAGTTCGGTGTATGGGGCCAACAGCAAGCTGCCATACAGCGTCGATGACGCGGTCGAGCATCCGGTTTCGCTGTATGCCGCCACCAAACGCGCCAATGAATTGCTTGCCGACAGCTACTGCCATCTCTACGGCCTCAAGGCCAGCGGGCTGCGGTTTTTTACCGTCTATGGGCCATGGGGTCGACCGGACATGGCGCTGTTCAAGTTCACCGAGGCGATCCTGCAGGGGCGGCCGATTGATATCTACAACCAGGGCCAGATGGCGCGGGACTTTACCTACGTCGATGACGTTGTCGAAAGCATCTTCCGCCTGTGCCCGAAGCCGCCGATGCCGGACAAAGACGCCAAGGGTTGCCACCGGATTTTCAATCTGGGGCGGGGCAGGCCGATAGCGCTGCTGGATTTTGTCGACTGCCTGGAGACGGCATTGGGCATAAAAGCTCAGCGCAATTTGTTGCCGATGCAGGCAGGCGATGTCATCAAGACCTGGGCGGATGTTTCGGCGCTGGCAGACTGGATCGGGTTTTCGCCGCAGGTGGAGGTTGAAGCCGGTGTGCAGCAGTTTGTACGCTGGTATCGCGAGTATTATCGGGTATGAGTGATCGGGTCGTGGATAGCACGTTCCAGCCAGTCAGAATCAAGCTGCGGAAAACGCTCTTGCAGCCACTCGATAAAAGCTTGAACCTGCGGTGCCAGATGAGTCCGGCTCGGGTATACCAACGACACAGGGCAAGGGGCTGGCCGATAGGGCTTTAGAATCTCCACCAAACCGCGACTTTCCAAATGGTCGGCCACGGCGATCCCGGGCGCCTGGATTATTCCGAAGCCCGACACGCCACACTGGACGTACGCATTCGACTCGGTGACGGTGATGCCGGCATCAGGCACAAAGGATCGATCCTGACCTTTTAGCGAAAAATGCCAGGGCAATGTTCTGTTGCTCTGACCGGACAAGAAGTTGACGCCTCGATGGGAGGCCAGATCGTCGAGTGTCTTGGGTTCGCCATGCTCGTTCAAATACTCGGGCGCGGCACACGTCACCATCGTCGCCATCGCGACAGGGCGAGCGATCAAGCTCGAATCTGGTAGATCGCCGATACGCAACGCACAGTCGACGCCTTCGCCGATCAAGTCGACGGCCCGATCAGTCACGCCCAGAATCATGTTGATGCCTGGGTAGGAGACGGTGAATTCTTTAAGGCTATTGATGAATTTCATTTGCGCGAAGGCGCTTGGAATATCGACGCGAAGCCGGCCAGTGAGCGTGACTCCGGATCGATCGAACATTGAGGTCGCAGCAGAAATACCCGCCAGAATTTCCTGTACCCGCTCATAGAACCTCTCGCCCTCGGCGGTGAGTGCCACCTTTCGCGTGGTGCGCTGGAACAACCGCACGCCCAATGACGTTTCCAGTTCCTGGATATACCGAGTGACCTGAGGTCGGCCAATGTCTAGCGATTCGGCGGCTTTGGTGAAGCTGCCAAGTTCGGCAAGCCTGGCGAACAGGCGCATTGATTGAAGCAATTCCATGACGCTTTCCCGTGAACCCCGATTGAATCAAGAGGTTGAGCATGATTGTTATCCAAGAATAGAACAATCATGTCTTTTCTCACGCATTTATTGCGCGCCATCAACAGCGAAAAATGCACCCAAGGCGGAACCGGCTCTGGTTCGTGGCCATTGATGTGTAATTGGAGATTCGCAATGAAAGCCTGGTTATTAAAAGATTTCGGACTCGACAACCTGCAATTGGGAGAGGTGGCGACCCCGCAACCCAAGGCTGGCGAGTTACTGGTGAAAGTCGGTGCTGTCTCGCTCAACTTTCGCGACAAGGCTATCGTCGACGGCATTTATGAACCCCACATGGTGCCCAAACCGCTGATTCCCGTAAGCGATGCAGCCGGCACGGTGGTCGTGATTGGTGACAACGTCACGCGTTTTAAAGTCGGTGATCGCGTCAACTCCCACCTTTATTCACGCTGGCTGGATGGTGAGCCAGGGCCGAACGAACCCGATTACTGCTTCGGTTCGCCGTTGCCAGGCGGTCTGGCCGAATACATGATCATCCATGAAGACAGCGCCGTCGGTGCCCCCGACAACATGAGCGACGAGGAGGCGGCAACACTGCCTATTGCTGCGCTCACAGCCTGGTATTCGCTGGTGGACTTTGGACAGATCCAGCCGGGTCAAACCGTATTGGTTCAAGGCACTGGAGGGGTATCGATATTTGCCGTGCAGATTGCTACTGCACTTGGCGCAAAGGTCATCGCAACATCGAGCAGCGACCAGAATCTGCAAACCGTGACGGGGCTGGGGGCCGTGGCTGGCATCAACTACCGAACCACCCCGAAGTGGGCGGACGAGGTGCTCAAGCTAACCGACGGCAAGGGTGTGGATCTGCTACTCGATGTCGCCGGTGGCAGTGGTATCAATCAATCGGTCGCAGCAACCAAAGCATCGGGGCGTATTGCACAGATCGGCTTTCTGACAGGGCAAACTGTCGAACTGAATCTGATGCCCCTCATTTTCCGCCAGACGACCATTCGCGGAATCGCCGTGGCGCCGCGCTCATCATTCGACCGGATGAACGCTTTCCTCAACGAGCACAAGATCCGTCCCGTGATCGATCAGGTATATCCGTTCGAGAAAGCACGAGAAGCTTACGAGCATCTCGCGAGGGGAGCATTTGGCAAGGTTGTGATCAAAGTCGCTTAATAACGTAAAGGCGCCAATTTGGCGCCTTTTTTCTCGCCCATCGCAGCTGATTCTCCCGCAGATCCTAATGTCAACGCATAAGCAGGGAGAGTGGAAAACTAAGCCGCCGGACGGCGCAAGTCATCAAGGCGCTGCATGCGTTTGAAAAATCTTGCTGATCACAGTCCACTTTCCATCAACTTTCAGCAGATGAAAAAAGTCAGTGAAAGAGATACCTGACATGTCGTTGGCGTCAATGCGAGCGCTAGCCGCCGTACCGACGACTTCGACGCGGACGATAGCTGCCGGTGCGTCAGGAGAAGGGCGGAAACCCTTGTCGATCCCTTCGAACAGTATTGAAATCGCCCCTCCAGCCAGCTTACCGTCGCCATCGACGCTGAACATGGTTGCTTGCTCACTGAACGCTGGCTTCATGATGCTGCTTTTGGCCTGCTTGCAGCCCTCAATGTACTTGTTAAGTACCTCGGTAATGGCTTGGTATTCTTCCACGTAAGTCGGTTTGCTCATGTGCTTGCTCCTGCTTCATAGGATTAGTGCAACGAAGGCATCAGGCTTTGGTATCAAGCCAGACAGATCCATATCGTGTGTAGGCGGCAGGAATTTCAATGATTTCTCCAAGATCATCTGCAGCGGTGCGAACCCAGAATGGATCTCGGAGCATTTGCCGCCCGACAAACACCAGATCAGCTCGGCCGTTCTGCAAGATTTCTTCCGCCTGACGCCCACTCTGGATCACACCCACTGCGCCTGTCGCAATATGCAACTCCTTGCGGAGTAATTCAGCGGCCGGTACTTGATAACCTGGGTAAGTCTCGACCTTCACCATCTTGATCCCACCTGAGCTGCAGTCGATCAAGTCAACTCCCTGTTCTTTCATCCAGCGACCGTATTCGAGAAACGACTCGGGCGTGTTTCCGCCTTCGGCGTAATCAGAACTCGAGATGCGTACGAATAGAGGGCGATCCCCCCAATGAGTTTTGACCTCTTCCAGTACCTCGCGCAGGAAGCGGTAACGACGCTTGGCATCACCGCCATATTCATCATCACGGTTGTTGGCCAGCGGGGAGAGGAACTCACTCAATAGGTAGCCGTGCGCGGCATGGATCTCTAGCACATCGAATCCAGCGTCGCTGGCACGCCGTGCGGCATCGCCAAAAAGTTTAACCAGCCCCGGAATCTCGTCAGCCGCAAGTTCGCGAGGAACAGGGCTGGTTTCCGTGAATGGAATCGCCGACGGCGCGATGTGAATCAGACCGGGCAGGTCAGCATTGCGACCCGCATGGCCGATCTGAGCGCCCGCTTTTGCACCAAAGCCGTGAAGCAACTCTGTTAGCGCCTTCAAGCCGACAACGTGCTCATCGCTCCAGATGCCAAGGTCACCGGCTCCAATACGACCGTCAGCCTGAATGGCCAGCGTTTCGGGAAAAATCAGCGCCGCCTGACCCAAAGCACGAGCGCCGTAATGAACGCGGTGCCAGTCAGTGACGAAACCGTCATCCGCCGCCATATGCATGCACATAGGGGACATGACGACCCGGTTTTTCAGGGTGAGGCCCTTAATTTCATAGGGTGATAACAACAAACTCATCTGTCCGATTCCATAGTGGTGAATATGGAATCCATGCTAACTTTTGCAGCACATTGACGTAAGTACGCACAATTTTGTGCGGTAGGCACACTTTTTATACCTAGGTGATAACAGTGAAAAAATGTAACCCTCAAGACGAAATCGAGGCTTTCGCGTGCCCCGTGGCGTTCACTGTCGATGTCATTGGTGGAAAATGGAAATCGCTCATACTTTTTCACCTGATGTCAGGCACGAAGCGCTTCAACGAGCTGCGTCGGCTAATTCCAGATATCACGCAGAGAATGCTCACACTCCAGCTGAGAGAACTGGAGACTGACGGGGTGATTCATCGCGAAATCTACCGCGAGGTGCCACCCAAAGTGGAGTATTCGCTTACAGCGTTAGGTCACTCACTCGCGCCATTGGTGAGTGCGATGCGAGAGTGGGGAGCAGTGCATGAACGCACGATCCTGGAGCTCAGGCGCTCTGCTGTCTGTGATGACAAACTGCAATCTCTGGCGTGAGTCATGGCGATGTTGAGAGATGGCGGGAGTGATCAATTCGAAGTTTGGTGCCCACTTTGGGTTCGCTGAGTAATGTCTCAAGCGCACTTCATGAACTCATGATCGCAGCCAGTTTTGGATGGTTGTTTGCGTAATACAACTCTGACTCAGCGTCATCTTCCAGGAAGTGCCATACCTTTTTTGATCCCATGGAATACATGACGATAATCAGAAATACCCCGAGATAAAGCCACATCAAACTGGTTGCGCCGGATTGGGACATGATGGCGCCCGTCATCATGAATGAAACCGAGCTTCCCAGTTGACTGATCACTAATGTGGATGCCATCAGTCGTACGCGGACGCCGGAGGGGATCGACATGAGTCTCTTGTCCATTCCGACCATCGTAATACATGCACTCGCCGCCCCGGCGAAAAACAGGCAAGCACTCAACAGCCAGATTTCGTCGGCTTGTGTCGCTGCACAGAGTGCAAAATGACGAGTCCGAGCAACGACACAAATAGCAGCGAGATTTCCAGTGAAGAAACCGTTATCACAATACCCGCCAACAAAGGCCCCGCAACCCGGGCGACAGTAACAACGATGCGCCGGACGCGAAAAGCAGCGTCCGCACGATGTTTATCAACGGTTTCCGCAGGATAGATGCCCAAGAGAGGCTGGATCATTCCAAAAGCTGATGCGCCGATCACATCGATCAGTATCAGCGCATCAAGCGAATACCAGTTTGCGGCAAAAAAGTATCGCAATACGCTAGCTATCAATACCGCAAAACAGCCGACCTTAAGCGCCGTACTGCGGCGCATCGACTCAACACGCGGCGCCAGGCACAACATTGAAATGATCGCCGCGAGCGCGAGCGCTGTTTCGTATGCGGCCAGCTCCAGCAGGCTTCCTCGCTGCAAGATGATCAGAGGTAGCGTGGTATTCCAACAACCGAGGTAGATCCAAAGTAACAAGTCCAGGCAAAGATACTTTCGAAATGTACTCAATGGGTGGCTTCCTTGCTCGCACCTTGTGTTTGGGAGGTCATTCACACGCGCCGAATTGTCCGCAATACAACTGCGCAAATATCAGCTTATACCTGCGCTGACATCCGGTGATGCTCCAGCAAGAAGTCGACGAATAATCGCACCCGTGCTGGCATTGCCGCGCCGCCGACGAACACCGCATGAATCGGCTCCTGATCCCCCGGGTTCCACGCTTCCAACAGCGCAATCAGATCGCCGCGCTGCAGATCCTCGCTCACGCTGAACGCGCCGATACGGGCAATACCGGCGCCCACTCGCGCGAGTTGTGCCAGCGCTTCACCACTGCTGCATTCGATGTTACCGCTGACCTTCAGGGAAAACGCTTTGCCATCGCGGATAAATGGCCAGTTGGGTTCGGCACGCTTGAAATTGAAGCGCAGGCAGTTGTGCTGCAGCAGGTCCTCCGGTTCCTGCGGGACGCCGTGACGCTGCAGATACTCGGGCGATGCCACCACGACCTGGCCGGTGGTGCCGATCCTGCGTGCGGTTAGCGGGCTGTCGGGCAGATGGCCAAAGCGCACTGCGACGTCGGCCTGCCCGCCAAGAATGTCGACCACTTCGTCGCCGAGGGTGAGGTCGACGACGATGTTCGGGTAACGCGCGCTGAAGGCTGCGACCAACGGAACAATGGCCAAGCGTCCATGGCCAAGGGCGGCACTGACGCGCAAACGCCCCTTGGGCACGCCCTGATCGGCGATGGCTTCTTCGACCTCGTCCATGTCGGCGAGGATACGTCGAGCGCCGCGCAGGAACGCCTCGCCCTCGGCGGTGAAGGTGATCGCTCGGGTGGTGCGCAACAGCAGGCGGGTGCCAAGCCGCTGCTCGGTGCGCGCGATGATCCGACTGACGGCCGAGGGCGTCAGGCCCAGCGCACGCGCGGCGGCCGACAGGCTACCTTCCTGCGCCACGGTGGTGAACACGCTCATTTCACCTGACCTGCCGTTGAAATCCACTTGTGCCTCCTACGCAAAGGTGATTGCCAAAAATGCTATCTACCGCCTGAAAAGACAGGATCGTAGCATTGGCGGCATAGATAAGGAGCTTTCCATGCGTATCAATCCACCACTTGTCGCACTCGCCATCGGTGCCTTCGGCATCGGCGTCACAGAATTCGCCCCCATGGGCATGTTGCCGGGTATCGCTGCGGATCTGGGCGTTTCCATTCCCGCTGCCGGTTTGCTGGTCAGTGCTTATGCGCTGGGCGTATTGCTCGGCGCACCACTGATGACCCTGACCACCGGCAAGATTCCCCGGCGTTATTTGCTGATCGGGCTTATGGCGATTTTCACTCTGGGTAATCTGATGTCTGCCCTGGCCACCGATTACTACAGCCTCATGGTCGCCAGGGTGGTGACTTCACTGAACCACGGAGCCTTCTTTGGCGTTGGCTCAGTTGTCGCCGCCACCCTGGTCGCCCCGGAAAAACGTGCCGGGGCGGTTGCGGCGATGTTCATGGGCCTGACTCTGGCGACCATCGGCGGTGTGCCGCTGGCCGCCTGGTTTGGCGAACTGTTCGGTTGGCGCACCGCTTTCTGGGGGATTACCGGCCTGGGCGTGGTGACCATGGCCGCGTTGTGGTTCGCTCTGCCCAACGTGCGGGCGCCGCAAAGCGTCGGTGTCATGGCGGAAATCCGCGTATTGGGGCGCGGCCCGGTGCTGGCCGCGCTGGCCCTGACCGTCGTCGGTTCAAGTGCCATGTTCACCGTTTTCACCTACATCGCGCCGATTCTCAGCAGCGAGACCCATGCGTCCACCGCCTTCATCACCGCCATGCTGATGCTTTACGGTGTCGGTTTGACGCTGGGCAACATGTGGGGCGGCAAGGCCGCTGACCGCTCGATAGATCGCACTCTGATCGTCTCGCTGAGCGTGCTGATTGTGGTCTTGTTGGCGTTTACCGTACTGATGCGCAGGCCGCTGCCGGCCGCCGTGGCCATCCTGATCTGGGGTATCGCCAGCTTCGCCCTCGTGCCGCCGCTACAGATGCGCGTCATGGAAGCGGCCAAGGACGCGCCCAATCTGGCCTCGGCGGTGAACATCGGCGCCTTCAACTTCGGCAATGCGATTGGCGCAGCGCTGGGCGGCGCGGTGATCAGCAGCGGGCTGGGTTATCCGGCGATCTCCCTCGCCGGCGCCGCAATGGCGGGCCTGGGGTTGCTGATGGTGTTGGGGTTTGCGTGGCGTTCCAGAACGATTGAAGCCGCCGTGGTGTGACTGCGTACAGTTAACTCCACCGGTGACTGAATGTACCAACAGCTTTGGGCCGTTTTCTGCCAGTCGCGCAAGGCAGCAAAACGGCCTCCTCAAGGACGGCTTGCGGATATCACCGTCTGAGTGCCTGCCGCGTGAGTGGAATAACGCTCTGACTCGAACCTCGGAAGTTCACTGCCGATATCACTCAGGCGCTCCAGGCGAGCGCTTTCTCCCAGGACATGGTTCTCCTGATCTTGACGCGGAAGAAAACCCTGATGCATCCGCACCTCAAAAATGGTCCGTGAAACCCCGTTGATAGTTTCTACGAAGGACGTCGACACCGGCGAGCGTTGAACGCTGGCTTGATGCACTACTGACTCCGTTTCCGTTGCCACTCCTCGAATCCTGAGCAATGCCCATTCTTTTGCAGGCGTACCTGACATGACCAGTTCAACGGTGACGCCGCCATTCCCTTCGTAACCTCGTACGATGGGCCTTTGTACGCTGGAGTCGGCGTAACAATAATTGCCCGCCCACAGCCCCAGCGCTGGAGCGGTGAGCATCAGTAGCGAAATAAGCGCTTTGAAAGACGACATGCTGCTATCTCAATGTACAAGGCAGCGCAGCATAGGCAACCTCGAGCTGTTGACCTATAGCGCAACTTATCCATAAGCTGTGCATATGACGTACAGCTCAGACGATATTCTCCCGCCCTTTGAAGCGCTGCAAGCTGCCCTTGCTGCCGCCAGAACCGGCTCCTTCACTGCAGCAGCGGAGGAACTGGAGGTTACCCATGCGACCATCAGCCGACGTGTTGAATTGGCTGAAAAATGGTTTCAATGCGCCTTGTTCGACCGGCATGCGCGCGGTGTCACCATTACGGCCACGGGACAAATCGCGCTGGTCAAGGTTGCTCATGCCTTCGATCAGCTTAAGCAAGCGCGACAGCTGCGGCCCGGCGGCCAGACGTTGCCCGTCGTCAAATTGGCCACGACGGCATCCTTCGCGCGTTTCTGGTTGATCCCGCGTTTGATAGAACTGGAAGGCTCGCCTCAGGATCTGCGTATCGAACTGGTCACCTCTGCGCTGAATGCCAGCCTTTCCTCAGGCGAGGTCGATCTGGCCATCAGGTACGGGCGCGGACAGTGGAATGACGGAGACGAAGAGGCATTATTCGACGAGTCGCTTTGTCCCGTGGCGTCACCCGACGTCATTGCCATGAACGAGCAGCCGTTGTCCTTGATACAGGACAGCGCACTGCTGCACACCGGAGATTCGACATTGTGGCGAGCGTGGATGAGCCATCACGGCAAACGCCTGACCTCCAGGCCCGCCGACAGGATGCTGGGTGATTACGCCCAGGCAATCGAAGCCGCCCGCTCAGGGTTGGGCATCGCGCTCTGGAATCCGGCGATTCACTCTCTAGAGGCATTCAATGGGCAATTGATTGCGTTGAATACCTTGAGCTGCCCAAGCCCGCTGAGGTTCTTTCTCCTGTCGAAGCCCGGGCCGGCTCATACACCACCCATGAGGGTTCGGTCGAGGCTTCGCCGGTTGTTGAACTTAAGCCAAGAGACGAAAACGACCGCCAACTAACTGTCCGGCAAAGGCTGGTTAGTGGTCGCCTGCCTGACGCCGCAACAAGTCATCGACGGCGCGGATGGCGAGGGGATATCCGTCGGCGCCCATGCCGCAAATTACCGCATTGGCCACCCCAGACATGATCGAATGGCGGTGCAGTTCGTCCCGTGCATGGATGTTCGACAGGTGCAGTTCAATCAGCGGTGTGTCGAGCAGCTTTAGCGCATCCAGTACCGGAATCGAGTGGAACGACAGTCCGGCCGGGTTGATGATGACGGCCGCGCCTTGCTCGAACGCCTGTTGAATCCAGTCGACCATCACGCCTTCGTGGTTGGTTTGGCGAAAGTCGCAGATCAGGTCAAGTTCCGCGGCCAGTGTTTCACTGCGTTGGCGGACCTGCTCAAGGGTGGTGTGGCCGTAAATGTGCGGTTCACGGCGACCGAGCAGGTTGAGGTTGGGGCCGTTGAGGATGAAAACGGTGCGGTTCATGGTTGTCCTGCTGCGTTATTTGGAAAGAAGGGCGGTGGCGCGGGTGTCGAGGGTGTCGTCACTGGCGACGGCGTTGAGGTCAATGCCGCGGGTTTCCGGGCCGATGACAATCATCGCCAGGGAGATCAGGTTGATGACCGCGCACAAGGTCACCAGCGGCCACGGCGAGTTGTTCGACTGGCTCATCAGCCATACAGCGATCATCGGTATCGGCCCACCAATCACCAGGTTGGCGCCGGTGTAAGCCAGTGCCGAACCCGAATAGCGCACCTGGGTCGGGAACGCCTCAGCAAAAGCCACAGGCTGGATCCCGCTCTGGAACTGGGTGAAACCCAGAAACAGCCCCATGATTGCCATGATGGCTGGAACGTTCAGCGTGTTGAGGATCGGGAAGTACACGAACAGGATCAGCAGGGTCATGCATGAACCCAGCGCCAAGGCCTTTTTTCGGCCCCAGCGATCAGACAGATATCCGCCGGCCAGCGCACCGAAAATCGCGCAGACGTTCGCCACCATCAGTGACATGAAACCCGTCGACTGGCTGAAGCCCAAGTGCTTGGTCAGGTAGCTGAGGGAGAAAATCACGATCAGATAGAACAGCGCAGCGGGCGAGCAGAAAAACAGCATCAGACGCAGGATGGTTTTGTAGTGGCTGCCGACCGCGGATTTGAGCGGGCTTTTTTCCTGTTTGACCGGGGTGTTTTTCAAGGCTACGAAAGCCGGAGTCTCATCGACTTTCAGGCGGATGAAAATCGCCACCACGACCAGTACGAAGCTCATCAGGAAAGGAATTCGCCAGCCAAAGCTTTCGAATTGCTCGCTTGAAAGGCTCGCGGCCAGGCCCATCAACACACCATTGGCCAATATCTGGCTGAGCGGGGAGCACAAGCCGAGCATGCCGGAATAGCGCCCGCGGCGATCAGGTGAGGCGTGTTCCAGCGCCATCAGTTGTGCACCGGTGGACTCGCCGCCCAGCGCAAAGCCTTGAACGATCCGCAGCAACACCAGCAGGATCGGCGCCCAGATGCCCACTTGAGCGTAGGTGGGCAACAAACCCATCAGCACCGAAGCCAGACCCATCATGGTCACGGTGGCCAGCATCAGGTTACGGCGGCCGAGTTTGTCACCCAGGTAGCCACAGGTAATAGCGCCCAATGGCCGCGCGGCCAGGCCGACACCGAACGTTGCCAACGACGCGAGCAGGCCGGCAGTCGGCTCCATGGCCGGGAAAAACAACTTGGGCAAAATGGTCGCGGACATCGCGCCATACAGTGTGAAGTCAAACCACTCCAGGGCCGTGCCGATGGTCGCAGCGGTCACCGCTTTGCGCGGCATGCGCGAATCATGAGTCTCGTGACTGATTGTGCTCATAAGGGTGCTCATCATTATTTTTATAGTGTCGGGATGCCCGGACGATTCTGCGCAGTAACGACGCAATGGGCAGGAATCGTCGAGGTGGCTAGACGTTAGCGCATCCTGCTTGCAGAATAATTATCGAAATCACGACAAATAGATAAGCCGACCTTATGAGTAGCGAGTATGGAACTGCGTCACCTGAAAGCCTTTGTCGTTGCCGCTGACCTGCAGCACTTCAGTCGCGCGGCTGAACAGTTGGGTGTTGCACAGCCGGCACTGAGCCAGTTAATGCGAACCCTCGAGTCCGAACTGGGCTTGGCATTGTTCCGGCGGGAAAACCGTGGCGTCGCGTTGACCGCTGCCGGCGAGGCATTTCTGCCCCATGCGCGGCAGTCCATCGAATCCAGTGAACTGGCGATTGCTGCTGCACGGCGAGCGCGCCGTGGTGAGGTGGGCGAGATCAACATCGGCTATCACTCGGCGCTGTTCGAGGCCAATTTGCCGCAGTTGCTGCGGCATTACTTCAGCACCTTCCCGGAAGTCAAAGTGTCGCTGGTGGACGCCGGTATTCGCGCGCAGTTCGACATGTTGCTCGACCACAAGCTTGACCTGGCCTTCGCCCGGGTTTTCAAGGACCACCTGCCGGATCGCCTGCGCACCCATCATTTCAGTCAATCGAGGCTGGTGCTGCTGATGCCGGACAACCATGACATGGCGGACAGTTTTACCGGCGAACTGGCGACGCTGCGCCATGAGAAATTCGTGTTCCTGCAGGACAGCGCCGGCATCGGCCTGACCTCACACACCCTCCAGGCGTGCCGGCAGAACCAGTTGCACCCCGAGAACATCATGCACGTGCCGTCGCTGATGAGCATTCCGGGGCTGGTGGCGGCCGGCATCGGCCTGAGCATCGTCCCGGAAACGATGACGCGGTTGACCATGCCGGGCATACGCATCGTACCGCTGGCGCAAGCGGAAATGGTCAGCGAGCTTTCGCTGATTTCGCGCATTGATGAAAGGTCCAGCGCGGTGCTGCACTTCATTGAAGAGGCGCAGGGGTGGGGGTGAAATGCGCTGTTCATAGATCATCACGCGTTGTCAGTCACCGACAGGGTGAGTAAGCTGCCCCCATGAATCAGCCATCCCTCTCTACCTCCTCGCCGAGCACTCGCGGCCCCGCCGAACACGACATTCGTGACCAGATTGTCGCCGCGGCCAACGAGCATTTCAGCCAATACGGCTACGGTAAAACCACGGTTTCCGACTTGGCCAAGGCCATCGGTTTTTCCAAGGCCTATATCTACAAATTCTTTGATTCCAAGCAGGCAATTGGCGAGGCCATTTGCGCCAACTGTCTGGGGCAAATCGCTGCAGCAGTCGAACAAGCGATTAACGCAGAAGCGCTTTCAGCGACCGAGCGTTTGCGCAGGTTGGTCAAAACTGTGATCGCCACGGGTGTGGACCTGTTCTTCAACGATCGCAAGCTCTACGACATCGCGGCGTTTTCCGCATCGGAGCGCTGGAACAGCGCCCAGGTGTATGAGGCGCAGATCAAGGGCTTTATCCTCGATATCGTGCGTCAAGGTCGAGAAGCGGGGGAGTTCGAGCGCAAGACGCCGTTGGACGAGACCGTCGAAGCGATCAATCTGGCGTTGCGACCTTTCGTCAACCCGCTGCTGCTGCAACACAATCTGGATCTGATCGAGCAAGCGCCCACGCTGACTACAAACCTCATCCTGCGCAGCCTCATGCCTTGACCCATCGCTGAGCACGGTTTCCAGGCGATTCGAGTCAAACGACATCCCCCCATTACGTTTCCTGACCACCGGCACATCAGTGCCGGGAGGGCGTCGAATTTAGCTCGTCGTGACCATTGACTGAATTGGTCACATGGATAATATGGCTGCGCTGTAGTGCTCGATGTTCTATTCCAGTGATCTCCATAGAGTCCCGATAATGAAAAAAACAATGCTCAAGAGCCCCGTGGGCCTAGCCGTCGTGCTTGCGTCTTCCAATGTGTTTGCCGGTGGCTTTGCACTCAACGAACAAAGCATCAGCGGGATGGGCTCCGGTTTTGCCGGGCGATCTTCATCAGCCGAAGACGCCAGTACGATCTACGGCAACCCGGCGGGCATGGCGCGGCTTAAACGAGAGCAGGTCAGCGTGGGCGCGGCGACGCTGTTCGCCAAGTCAGATATCAGCCGCACGCGCAGTACGTTCGGCGGCAATGAAGATGGCGACATGGTGCCGACGACCACAGTGCCGATGGGGTATTACGTCAAACCCATTGATGACCACTGGGCATTCGGCGTCGGATTTTATGTACCGTTCGGGCTGATCACCGACTACGGCAGTGGCTTTGCCGGACGCTATTACGCCAACAAGAGCGAAGTCACCACGCTGACTTTCCAGCCGACCATCAGCTACGCCTTTAACGAAAAAGTCTCGATCGGTTTCGGTCCGACCATTAACCGTATCAGCGGCGAGATATCGGGCATGGTCCCCAATCCGCTCAGCCCGGGGCGTAATGACGGCAAGCTGAAAAGCACGGGCGATGACACCGCGCTGGGCTTCAACGCTGGCGTGCTGGTGCAGGCGACAGACCAGACTCGCTTGGGGCTGACCTATCACTCCAAGGTCAGCTACCACCTGGATGCGAAAACCAAGGTCACCGATGGCATTTTCAGCGTGCTGGGTGTCAGCGGCCGCAGCTATGACGCGTCGCTGGACGTGGACACGCCGGAGTCGGTGGACGTTTCGGTCACGCATCAATTCAATAACGACTGGACGCTTTATGTCGGCAGTACCTGGACGCGCTGGAGCCGCTTCAAGGAACTGACGATCGAGAACAGTGGCTTGCCGCCGTTGCTGAGTGGCCAATTGGGCACGATCAGCGAAGAGCAGAACTGGCATGACACTTGGGCTCACGCGATCGGTGCAGCCTATCAATTGAATAACCAATGGGTGCTGCGCGCCGGTTTCTCGGTTGATCAGTCACCGGCCAACAACACCAATCGGGGGCCGCGCATTCCGACGGGCGACCGCAAGGTGCTCAGCTTCGGTGCCGGCTGGACGCCCGTGGAAAATGTCACGATCGACCTGGCTTATTCCTACCTTTGGGAGGAGAGCGTCGAGGTCAACGACACCTCGGCATCGAGAGGTGCCTACAGTGCCAGATACAAGAACAGTGCGAGCGGATTCGGCACTTCGGTGAGCTACCGTTTTTAGTCAGGCCTGTCGGTCGATTCATGGTTCGATCTCGCAGGTGGTCAGGATGCAGGCTGTGACTATTGACGATATTGGTCACAAGACTGAGAATATGATGATCATCCTATTCCTCAGTAAGTGAACCTATGCGCCGGCTCCGACTTTTCCCCATTGCCGCATGCTTGTTGCCTCTTGCACTGACCGCCTGTGGCGAATCTTCCAGTGTTGCAGATCCCCGTACACAGGCGCCGCTGGTCAGATCCGCTGCGGTACAAGCGTCACCTGACATCGCTCGTTCTTTCACCGGTGTCGTGGCGGCGCGCGTTCAGGGCGACCTGGGGTTTCGCGTATCGGGCAAGGTGCTCGAACGCCTGGTTGATACAGGACAGGCCGTGAAGCAAGGGCAGCCGCTGATGCGTCTCGACCCGAGTGACCTCGGACTGCAAGCGCGGGCGCAGCAGGCGGAGGTCATAGCTGCTCGTGCTCGCGCCAAACAGACAGCCGACGACGAGGCTCGCTATCGCAAACTGGTCGGCGTTGGCGCCATTTCGGCATCAGCCTACGACCAGTACAGAGCCGCTGCGGAGACTGCAAAGGCGCAGCTCAATGCCGCGCAAGCGCAAGCCGACGTGGCCCGCAATGCGTCGGGTTATGCGCTGCTGGTCGCTGATGCGGACGGCGTAGTGGTGGAAACACTCGCCGAACCTGGACAAGTCGTCAGCCCGGGACAACCGGTGGTTCGACTGGCGCGCGCAGGTCAGCGCGAAGCCATCGTGCATCTGCCCGAAACCCTGCGCCCGGCTGCCGGCGCCACCGCGCAAGCCAGCCTCTACGGGGTCAATTCAGCGGCGGTGACGGCAAAACTGCGGCTGCTTTCAGATTCGGCAGACCGCACAACGCGCACGTTCGAGGCGCGCTATGTGCTCGAGGGGCCTCTGGCCAACGCGCCGATCGGTGCGACCGTGACCCTCAGAATTGCCGAGGGCGCCACCCAGACACAGGCATTACAAGTCCCCATCGCAGCGATTTACGACCCGGGCAAAGGCCCCGGTGTGTGGGTCATCGCCGGGACGCCGGCAACCGTGAGCTGGCGAGCGGTTCAGGTGTTGGGGTTGAGCGATGATTCGGCCCGCATCGCCGGAGACCTCACTGCTGGTGAGCAGGTTGTAGCGTTGGGCGCCCATCTGCTGCGCGATGGCGAAGAGGTGCGATTACCGCAACAGAGCGAAGCCAGCGTTGCCGGGAGTCGTCCATGAGCCAGGGGCGATTCAACCTGTCCGCCATCGCCGTTCGCGAGCGGGCGATCACCGTGTTCCTCATTTTCCTGATTGCCGTTGCCGGGACGTTGTCGTTCTTTCAATTGGGGCGTGCGGAGGATCCACCGTTTACGGTCAAGCAGTTGACCGTGATTACCGCGTGGCCCGGCGCGACGGCGCAAGAGATGCAGGATCAGGTCGCAGAACCCCTTGAAAAGCGCCTGCAAGAACTCAAGTGGTACGACCGCTCGGAAACCTACACCCGACCTGGACTGGCGTTCACGATGGTGTCGTTGCTCGACAGCACGCCGCCCGCGCAAGTGCAGGAAGAGTTCTATCAAGCACGCAAGAAACTCGACGATGAAGCCATCAGGTTGCCGGCCGGTGTGATCGGGCCGATGGTCAACGATGAGTTTTCCGACGTGACCTTCGCGCTGTTCGCCTTGAAAGCCAAAGGCGAGCCGCAGCGTTTGCTGGTGCGTGATGCGGAAGCCATGCGCCAGCGTCTGCTGCATGTACCGGGGGTGAAGAAGGTCAACATCATCGGTGAGCAAGCCGAGCGCATCTACGTTTCGTTTTCCCATGACCGCTTGGCGACCCTCGGCCTGTCACCGCAGGACATCTTTGCCGCGCTGAACAGTCAGAACGTGCTGACGCCCGCCGGCTCCATCGAAACCAACGGGCCACAGGTTTTTCTGCGTCTCGACGGTGCCTTCGACAAGGTGCAGAAAATTCGCGACACGCCGGTCTCCGTGCAGGGGCGCACACTCAAGCTCTCTGATGTAGCGACGGTCGAACGCGGTTATGAAGATCCGGCGACTTTTTTTGTGCGCAATAACGGTGAAGACGCGCTGCTGCTGGGTGTGGTGATGCGCGAGGGCTGGAACGGTCTGGATCTGGGCAAGGCGCTGGATGCGGAGACCGCGAGGATCAATGCAGAAATGCCATTGGGCATGACCCTCGCCAAAGTCACCGACCAGGCAGTGAATATCGACTCGGCGGTCGGCGAGTTCATGGTCAAGTTTTTTGTCGCGCTGCTGGTGGTCATGCTCGTGTGTTTTCTCAGCATGGGCTGGCGGGTGGGGGTGGTGGTCGCTGCAGCTGTGCCGTTGACCCTGGCGATCGTGTTCGTGGTGATGGCCGCCACCGGCAAGAACTTTGATCGCATCACACTCGGGTCATTGATCCTCGCGCTCGGGCTGTTGGTCGATGACGCGATCATCGCCATTGAAATGATGGTGGTGAAAATGGAGGAGGGCTACGACCGCATCAAGGCGTCCGCGTATGCCTGGAGCCATACGGCGGCGCCGATGCTGTCCGGTACGCTGGTGACCGCAATCGGTTTCTTGCCGAACGGTTTTGCCCAGTCCACCGCCGGCGAGTACACCAGCAACATGTTCTGGATCGTCGGCATCGCGCTGATCGCGTCTTGGGTTGTCGCGGTGGCGTTCACCCCGTATCTGGGCGTGAAGTTGTTGCCGGACATCAAGAAGGTCGAAGGTGGCCACACGGCGATCTACAACACGCCGAATTACAACCGTTTCCGCCGGCTGCTGACCGCGGTGATCGCGCGCAAATGGCTGGTGGCGGGCACGGTGGTCACGCTGTTTTTCGTCGCCGTGCCAGGCATGGGGCTGGTGAAGAAGCAGTTCTTCCCGACCTCCGACCGCCCCGAGGTGATGATCGAGGTGCAGATGCCCTACGGGACTTCGATCGAGCAGACCAGCGCCGCGGCCGCCAAGGTTGAGGCTTGGTTGCACAAGCAGGACGAGGCAAAAATCGTCACGGCCTATATCGGCCAGGGTGCGCCACGTTTCTTTCTGGCGATGGCGCCGGAATTACCTGATCCTTCGTTCGCCAAAATCGTGGTGCTGACGGACAGTCAGGACGCACGCGAAACCCTCAAGTTCCGACTGCGCGAAGCAGTTGCTGAAGGCCTCGCGTCGGAGGCTCGTGTGCGGGCAACGCAAATTGTCTTTGGCCCTTATTCGCCGTTTCCGGTTGCCTACCGGGTGATGGGCCCTGATTCGGCGAAGCTGCGCGATATCGCCGAGCAGGTACGCGGCGTGCTGCAAGACAGCCCGATGATGAGAACGGTGAACACTGACTGGGGACCGCTGACCCCGACCTTGCATTTCAGTCTCGATCAGGACCGTCTGCAGGCAGTGGGGCTGACCTCGAATGCGGTCGCCCAGCAACTGCAGTTTCTGCTGAGCGGAGTACCGATTACGGCGGTGCGCGAGGATATTCGTTCTGTGCAGGTCGTCGGGCGTGCCGCCGGTAATATCCGGCTCGACCCGGCGCAGATCAAAGGTTTCACCTTGGTCGGCGCGACGGGGCAACGCATCCCGTTGTCGCAGATCGGCGAGGTCGATGTGCGCATGGAGGATCCGATTCTGCGGCGCCGTGATCGCACGCCAACCATCACCGTGCGTGGAGACATTGCCGAAGGCTTGCAGCCACCGGATGTTTCGAGTGCGATCCTCAAGCAGTTGCAGCCGATCATCGAAACACTGCCTTCCGGTTACCGGATCGAGCAGGCGGGTGCCATCGAGGAGTCCGGCAAAGCGGGCAAGGCAATCTTGCCCCTGCTGCCGATCATGATCGCCATGACGTTGCTCATCATCATTGTGCAGGTTCGTTCGATCGCGGCGATGATCATGGTCTTCCTCACTTCGCCGTTAGGCTTGATAGGTGTGGTGCCGACGCTGCTGATCTTCAATCAGCCGTTTGGCATCAATGCGCTGGTCGGGTTGATTGCGTTGTCGGGGATCCTGATGCGCAATACGCTGATTCTGATCGGGCAGATCCACCACAACACACAGGAAGGACTGGACCCGTTCCACGCCGTGGTCGAAGCCACGGTGCAACGTGCGCGGCCGGTACTGCTGACGGCAATGGCGGCCATCCTGGCGTTTATTCCCCTGACACACTCGGTGTTCTGGGGCACGCTGGCCTACACCCTGATCGGCGGCACGTTCGTCGGCACTATCATGACGCTGGTGTTTCTGCCGGCGATGTATTCCATCTGGTTCAAGATCCGCCCTGAGCACCAGGCTCAGACTGAAACAGTCAAACTGGCCTGAAATCGAGGCCCGCTTTCGCGGGCCTCTTTGTCCCCCCGTCAAAGCGTGGTGATCTGCCCGTTGCGATCCAGTTCATACACCTTGTTGCCCTGCAATTTCTCCTTCAACCACCGCTCGGCCTTACCCAGCGGCCGCTGCCGCGCCCAGAGCAAATCGACACCAATCTGCCAGTCGGTATGCGGATACGCCGAGAGCTGCAGTTCCACCAGCTCACCCTTGGCCAGTTCACGCTGAACGAGCTGGCGGGGCAGGGTGGCCCAGCCGAGCCCGGCGCGGACCATTTCCAGTAACGCCAGATAGCTTTCCGCTTGCCACAACTGGGTCGAGCGCAGGTATTCGCTGCTTGGCAGTTTGCTTGCGTGGGCGCTGAAGGCCAGGCGGCGATGGACGTGCAGGTCGTCGAAGGTGACGTTGTCGAGTTGCGCCAATGGATGATCGGGGTGGCAGACGTGGAGCATGATCAGTTTGCCCAGTTGCTGGAACGCCAATTCCTTGGGATAGCCAGGCTGCGAAAAGGCCACGCCGAGTACCGCTTCACCGCTGCTGACCAGTTCGCTGACGTCGCCGTAAACGGGGTGGCGGATGATCAGGTCGACAAAGGGGAACGCGGCCTCGAAGGCTTTGAGCACCGGCATGATCGGGCCGTACGGCGTTTCAATGGCGAGCGTCAGGCTGGTTTCGACGTTGTCCGAAAGGCAATCGGCGTGGGCTTCGAAGGTCATGCAGCGTTCGAGCACGGCTTCGGCCTGCACCAGCAATTTGTGGCCGCTGGCGGTGAGGGCAGGGCTGCGGTTGCTGCGGTCGAACAGGTCGACGCCAAGGTCGGTTTCGAGGTTGGCAATCGCCGCACTGATAGTCGATTGGGTCTTGCCCAGTTGGCGCCCGGCGGCGGAAAACGATCCGCTTTTGACCACTTGGACGAACATCAACAGTTGATCGAGTGAGAAGCGCAAGCGGTGAACTCCCGGGTCGAAAATAAAGGTTTGGAGCGGCTAACGAATGCCTGATTGTGCCATCGAAAAAAGCGATGGTTGCTAATTTGTTTCATCGTAATAAACGTTCAACTATGGCCCCGCGTCAAACGATCTCCGGGGTGGATCTGACTTTCAAACGCCCCTGAGCATGCCCGCGATCTCAACAGATGCCGCACCTTCAGGAGCGTGTGAAATGACGACACAACGCATTCATCCGGTGGACGAGGTTTTGCCACTGCGACAGTTGTTCACGTTTGGCTTGCAGCATGTGCTGGTGATGTACGCGGGAGCGGTGGCGGTGCCGCTGATTCTCGGCAGTGCGATGGGGCTGACTTCGGCGCAGGTGGTGTTGCTGATCAACGCCAACCTGTTGACCTCGGGTGTGGCGACGTTGATTCAAACCCTCGGTTTCTGGAAGTTCGGCGCGCGGCTGCCGCTGATTCAGGGCTGCTCGTTCATTGCTCTGGCGCCGATGATCATGATCGGCAAGGAATTCGGTCTCGGTCAGATTTTCGGTGCGGTGATCGCCGCTGGCTTTATCACCATTGCGCTGGCGCCGGTGTTCAGCCGCTTGCTGCGTTTTTTTCCACCGGTGGTGATTGGCAGTCTGATCACCATTATCGGCATCTCGCTGATGCCGGCAGCGGCGATCTGGCTGGGCGGCGGCAATCCCGACTCGGCGGATTTCGGCAATCCCGCGAACTTGTTGCTGGGCCTGGCCACGGTCAGCGTGACGCTGGTGATCTACGCCAAATTCAAGGGTTTCATCGGCAACCTCAGCGTGCTGATTGGCTTGTTCGTCGGCAGCCTGATCGCCGCGGCTTGCGGTATGACTCACTTCAATCAGGTCAGCGAAGCCGCGTGGTTTGAGCTGAGTGCGCCGATGGCCTTCGGCGCCCCGGAATTCGCGCCGGTGCCGATTCTGATCATGACCCTGGCGATGCTGGTGATCATGGCCGAGACCACCGGCAACTGCCTGGCGATCGGCAAACTGACCGGCAGACCGACCACGCAACAAACCCTCGGCAACGCATTTCGCGCCGACGGTTTATCGACCATGCTCGGTGGTTTGTTCAACAGCTTTCCCTACAACGCCTTCACTCAGAACACCGGTTTGATCGCGCTTTCCAACGTGAAAAGCCGCTTCGTCGTCGCTGCGGCCGGGGCAATCATGGTGCTGATGGGCCTGTTCCCGAAACTCGGTGCGTTGATCGCCGCCGTGCCGACGCCTGTGCTCGGTGGCTGCGCGATCGTGATGTTCGGCATGACCACGGTGGCGGGGATTCAGGAATTGTCACGGGTGCAATTCGAAGGGACGCGCAACGGCATCATCGTCGCCGTATCGGTGAGCGTCGGCGTGCTACCGATGTCGTTTCCGGCATTGTTCGAACACGTCGGCCCGACCCTGAAACTGGTGCTCGACAGCGGGATTTTCCTCGGCGCAATCACCGCCATCGTCCTCAACGTCCTGCTCAACAACGACAAAAAATCGACCGAAACCCTCGGCGCTGAACTGGCCGACTGACTTTTGTTTTCCACTGCCCAGGAGTTACCCATGAATCAATTCACTCAGCTCATTCCGGCCGGCGTCAGCGCGCTTGATCTGACCTTGCTGCGCCAGACCATCGCCTTGTCCGAGGCATCGAAGCAACGCGGCCGCCATCCATTCGCGGCATTGGTGGCCGACCGCAACGGCAAGGTGATTGTCGAAGCGGGAAACAACTCGATGCCGCCGGAAGGCGATCCGACGCAGCACGCGGAGTTGGTAGCAGCCGCCGCAGCGGCAAAATTGCTGTCACCGCAAGAGCTGGAACTGTGCACGCTGTACACCAGCGCCGAACCTTGCTGCATGTGCGCCGGCGCGGTGTACTGGACCGGCATCGGGCGGGTGGTTTATGCCTTGTCGGAGCATGCGTTACTGGGATTGACCGGTGACCATCCGGAGAACCCGACGTTCTCCTTGCCGTGCCGCGAGGTGTTCGCCAAGGGGCAGCGCAAGGTCAGTGTGTTGGGGCCGATGCTGGAGGGGGAGGCGGCTGAGCCGCACAAGGGTTTTTGGTCGTAACCGCTTTGAAACGAAGCGCGAGTGGTGTGAGGTTGCGCTATCCAGAGACTTAAGAGCACTTGCTCGCCGAGAGGGAGAAGTGCGAAGTTTTGGAACTGCCAGCCCTCGGCCGATGCCGAATGCGTAACCAGAACGAGGGCAAAGCAATGACTGAAGAAACAGCACAATTTCCAGAGGAAGAAGTACCGGATCAATCGACGCCTGCGCATTCCACAGAGGAAGAGCAAAAGCGCCTTAAAGATTTTAACAAGGAAGGCATCCCGCCCGGCAGCTGCTGATGGGTAGGCACTGGCGCGGGCCACGTACCTTCGGCTCGTCGTGCGACGCGCCATGAGGCGTTGGCCCGTGCCAGTGCGGCCATCGGCGGGGATTTCAAGCGTGTGTGTCAACGCTGAGTGTCATTTGGATCAATGTTGCCTGCAGCGCGTGGAGGTTGCCAGCGCATACAGAAATCTGATTTTGAATCTCGATTGTTCTTTGCGCCTTCTCTTCTTCTGGCATATTCATTCTTTCGGTTTTAGCCAGCTCAGCTTTGCGAGTTGCAAGTTGTTGCTGGATCTCGGCAATTTGTTTTTTTATGAGCTCGACTGCACTAATCGGCTGTTTGACCGTATTAACTCCTTCTTCGCTGGAATCAATTCTAAACTTGTCGTCGCTTGTGGTTTTCTTCGTGAGTGATAGATGGGTTTGCGAATCTGATTTTATGTGTTGGTTGTCCTCTGGTTTTTTCTTATAGGTGGTTACGCTGATTGCGCTGATTTTTGGCATGGCTAATTCTCTTGGCTTTCTCGCCGATAGGGCGGTGGGGCTATTGATCTCACACGGTTGCGCGGGAGTGCTCACTACGCCTTTTATGGTAATGAGCCTTCTGTGTATGGATATAGGAATTGTCTTGTTTTTATGCGCCATGGTTAGACGCGCAGAAACGACAAGGCTCTGAATAAATCAGAGCCTTGATGTTTAAGACTGACGAATTGAACGTGTTATTTCGATGCGTCTACGCTGGTTGAGCAAGAAAGCCGGTAATGCTCATAGTTCAAATCCTTCAGTCGTTCTGGAAGCTTGTAAGGGGCGGGGCAACTTTTACCCTGCCACTTGATTGTAATGATGCCTTGATCTTTGGTAACAAGCGCTAACGCCTTGCCGGTGGGGTCAGAAAGTGCCAGTTGTTTACCATCGGCGTCCATCAAAACCGCTCCGAATGGGAGGGGTTTGCCCTCGGCATCGTAGAGTTCGAACTGGATCCGCCTCCCTTTGCTGCCTTCAAAGCGCGCGAGCACGACTGAACCTCGTCTCGGTACGAGTTGTTGAGTGGCGTTGTCCAACTCGATTTCACCGCCGAGATTGCGTGTATCCAACGTCACCCAGTTCACGCGATAGGGCTGTGCATTTGGAACGACGGCATAGCCGTTGAGGCCGGTTTTCACGCCGGAGTAGCTGCTGACTTCTACCCCTGACATGCCAGGCACCGCCACCAGTGCGAATGTTTCGCCCACGGTCTGGCCCATGTTGATGCCCCCCGCGTGGGCCACGATCGATCCGGCCGCGCTCAGGTTCTGTGATTCATAACCGCTGCCTCGGCTGTAGCCCAATCCCAGATCACCCATCGCTGTACGTGTACTCAAGCTAAGCGAGCCGGAGCGGTCACCTTGCACACTGCGCCCGGTCTGTACGGAATAGTAGGTGTCACTGTCTTCAGTCAGATAACCATTAATCCCGGCTTGTGTACTGGTGCCGGTATTCTGATGATTGCTGGAAATATAGGCGCGAGGTGCGCGAGGTGTCGATCCGAGCGGGAATGAGATCGAAACGCTCAGTTGGGTGTCGTGAGTGGTGTCACCGCGTGCGCCGAACTCTTCGGTTTTACTCAAACTGATGTTGTAGTTCAGGTCGCGCCAATTATTGTTGTAACCGGCAGAAAAGCTGCGCGAGCCACCGCGATCCCAATAGCGCTGATCACTGGCATTCAAGTACAGCGAGCCGTACTGGCGCGCTTCGCCCAGGGTCTGGTTGACCGTGAGGTCGGTACGGGTTTTGGCGTTACCTGCGCGCCGCGTAGCGCCGGTGCTGGTGTCCTGAACGTGGTCGGTCAGCGTGCGGTAACCCTCGGTCGAATAACGATAGGCAGCGAGGGTGAAGCTGGTATCGGTACCGGTGAAGGTCTTCGCATAGAGCGCGCGTACGCTGCTGCCCTGGGTCGTTTTGCCGAATGCCTTGCTGGACGATTGCGTGACGTCCAGTGACATCGCGCCAATCGAAGTGTTCTTCGCCGCACCGACGGAAAGCGCCTTGAAACCGTTGCTGGCCTGAATGCCGGCAATGCCTGTCAGGTTGCTGGTCAAACCGTAGGCGAAAGTGCCGCCCAGGAAGGCCGGCTTGTCGTAGCCCTCGCTGTTGTTGTTGAACTTGCCGCTCGACAGGCTGTACTTCAATTGACCCTCACGCACCATCGTCGGCAAGGCGGAGAAGGCCTGCCGGGTGACCTTGCGCCGACCATCCGCCTCGACAATGGTGATCTCCAGATCGCCATTGGAACCCGATGGATAGATATCACTGATCTCGAACGGCCCCGGCGGCACGTTGGTGGTGTAAAGAATGTAGTTATCCTGGCGGACCTCGATCTTCGCATTGGTTTCAGCCACGCCACGAATGATCGGCGCGTAGCCGCGCTCGCTGTCTGCACGCATGCCCTCATCAGAGGCCACCTTGACCCCTTGATAGCGCACGCTGTCGAACAGGTCTGAGTCGGAAAAGATTTCACCCGCGCTCAGTTGCCCCTTGATCGCCGTGAGGTCGCGCTGGATGAACGTGCGATTGCTGACAAACCGATTGGGCCGGCCGGTGGCACTGCTGAGGTTGGACTCGTTGCGCAAACGCCAGGCACCGAAGTTGATGCCGTTGCGCAGCCCCAGATTATTGGAGATTTGCGTCGAGTAATCGGTTTTGCTGCGGGTGCTGCTCAACTGATAGTTGATGAACCCGGCGGCCACGCCATCGTCCCAAAGTTCTGGGTCAACATAGCCGCGCATGCCACGCGCCATCGCAACCTGCGGCACGCTGATATTGAGGCGCAGGCGGTTGGCGTCAAAACTGATACTGGCTTGCTCGATCATCGACGCAAGATCGTAGTGATCGGCAGGCCGTTGCTCATCAACCAGACCTTGCTCACGCAGTTTGCGCATGTCCACACCCAGCTGCTGTAACAATTCCAGGGTGATACGTGGCTCGACTTTGCCGTTGAGCGGGTTGGCCGCGAAATCAACGTCGCGACGACCGACCAGCGTGCCGTTGCTGAACACGTCAACGCGATATCGGCCTGGCAGAACGCTGTTGGCATTCAACAAGGGTTGCAGATCGACCGCCGATGAACCTTCCAGAAACAAGGTATTGAACGCCTCACCCGCTACCGCGGCGGGGGCTTCGGCACCCATGGCGAATCCACAAATGGCCATATTGATGGCAAAGCACAATGGATGCAGGCAGCCCAACGCCGTTTTGTTTTTATGGCGCGCAACGTGATGCTTTACACAACTTGAAGATGTGTGGTGTTGGGAGGAAAACATGCAATTTGCCTTATCAGTCCGTGTTGCTTCAACCGGAGTCCGGAACTCGTAAATAGCTTGTAAATTGGCGGGGTGGGGCGGGGAAGTTATTGGGCGGATGCATCTTTCAAGCGCTCGGCATGACTTTCGGTAGCGCTGAGTGGTGCATCGAATCGTTGTTGTGCGCCGTAATCGTTAATGGCTGAAAACGTCAGACGCGGAGATCCAGGTGGCAACTCTTTCAAGTTGAATGAACGAACTTCGCCCGGAACGATCATTGTCGAATCAATCACCAACTCTGCTTTTTTTCCTGCAGCGACTTTCAGGTCGGCCAGCGATACGTGGTAATTACTTTGATTTTTTACTTTCAGTACCGACTTGCCAGCTTGCGTGACCAATTGCCATACAAGTTGCACCGGCGCTTGCGCGGCGTCACCGGTGAGTCCGTTCGGGCGGAAAAAAACCTTGATGCGCTGACGCACCGCCAGTTGCAGGGTATTGACATCGGCAGCGCTGGCCTGAGGGATTTCCTGCACGTTCAGCCACACCACCGACTCTTTGTCCGCAGGCATGCCGCGGCCTTCATACAGAATCCTCAACAGTTGCTGTTGATTGGGTTCGAGTCGGGCCAGCGGTGGAGTCACCGCAAATGGCGGCGCGCTGCCAGCCGTGTCGCCGGCATCCAGCCACGATTGCGCGAGGATGGTTTGCCCGCCGTTGCGCACGGTGACGTTTGCCTCTTTGTGCGCGCCATCGAAGATGATCCGGGTGGAACTCAAGGAGATGCTGGCGAATGCCGAGTGCGTCATCAACAACCCGGCAAGCCCCAGGCAGAGCGGAAAATAGCGACTTAACATAGTTTTCACCGATTGATCTGGTCGGGAAGGACGAGGCACAGCGGCCCCGTCCAGGTATTACGCGCTGCTTATTCGTATTCGAGAACGAACGGCAGAGTGGCGTTACCGGTACCTGCAGTAGCGGTGGTCTTGTCGCCGGTGGTGACGTAAGCGGCTGCGAACGACAGGGTGCCGTCGCCGCCAGTGGTGCCGTCGCCGGTCAGGCTGGTCTGTACTTTGGCTGTGGCTTCGGAGCTCAGGTCGATCAACTGGCCGTTGCTGTCCAGCAGCGCGATACCTACGCCTTTGGCCGCATCAGTGCCTTGCAGCTTGAGCACTTTCTTGCCATCAACCAGGCCCGAACCGCCGTTGACGGTTGGTTTGAACAGCATCGACACCTTGGTGCCGGCGTTGCAGTTCACTTTCAGGTTGAAATCGTTGGCAGCCACGCGACCAGCACCCGGAGCAGAATCGGTGCCCATGTCTTTGATCGATACGCTGCCCATGTCCACGGCGATCATCTTGTCGTTACCCGAAGCGCCATCTACCGAGCACGCATCATTGTTGATGACGCCGGTGAAGCTGATTTGACCGCTGCCGCCCTTGACGGCTTTAGCGGCTTCTTCAGCCAGTGCACCAGTGGAGGCAGCCAGCACGGAAAGAGTGAGTACTGCGAAAGCGAACTTTTTCATGTTTATATCCGAAGTTATTGTGAAGTGCTGCATTTGAAATGCCCGGCCATCTTAGGTCGGTGATGGTGGCGGGTCTTTGAGATTTGTCTTAAAGCGTGGCAAGTTCGAGCAAGTCAGTAACATCGGAAGTGCGTATTTATATTTTCAGTCAATTGTATGACGGATCAAATGAGACAATTCTCAAAGTCGCACGGGTTCTATTTGGTTAGTATTCGCGGATGCAGAAATTCTCAGTCAATGCAAAGTTTGTCAGTGTTCTTTCTGCTTGAAAGATAATTCAGATGTTTTGCTATTAATGACTGATAGAAAGAGGTTCCCGGTTTGTGAACACGCTTCGTATATTGGTATTGGAAGATCACGCCTTCCAGCGCACGGCTGCGGTCAGCGCGCTTAATAGTCTGGGTTACAAAAATATCTTTCAGGCGGCTGACGGCAAGGATGCGCTGGCTGTGATATCCCAGGCAGGGGGCGTGGACATTGCGTTGTGTGACTTGAGCATGGCGGGGATGGATGGTTTGACCTTTTTGCGCCTGGCGAGAGAGGCCGGATTGATTCGCGCAGTGATCATCTGCAGTTCATTGCCTGAAGACTTGTTGCGCACGGTTGATCGAATTGTCACGTTGCAGGGCCTGGAATTGCTCGGCAGTGTCGCAAAGCCGTTGATGGTCGATGTGCTGGCGCCATTGCTGGCGCGCTATCGGCCGCACAGCCAGGTCGATGCCAAAGTGGCGGAAAGTCATCTGGATCAGCCTTCGGAGAACGAAGTGCTCGAAGCGATACGTCGGCAGGAATTTCGCGCGTACTTCCAGCCCAAGTTCCATCTGCGCAGTGGTGAGGTGGATGGCGCCGAGGTCCTGGTGCGCTGGCAAAGCCCCAGTCGCGGGCTACTTTCACCGGGTATGTTCCTGCCAACGATCGAGCGTTGCGGGCTGCTCGACGAAATGTTTTTCAGCCTGCTCACGCAAGGACTGAGTCTGCAGCGTTTTGTGCAGTCCCACGGCAAGCCGTTCAAGCTGGCATTCAATCTCGACGTGACGCAGATGGCCAACCCGAATCTTGTCGACCGGATCAAGGCACTGTTGCGCATACACGGCGCCTCGCCAGCCGGGCTCATATTCGAGCTGACGGAAACCGGTCTGCTGCAGATGCCCGAGATCAGCATGGAAAACATGGTGCGTCTGCGCATGCTCGGCTTCAGCCTGGCGATCGATGATTTCGGTGTCGGCTATTCTTCGCTGGAGCGACTGTGTCAGATGCCGTTCAACGAAATCAAACTCGACGCCGGCTTCGTGCAGAATTTCCAGCAGGCTCGCTACAGTGCGGTCATCCACGGTGCTCTGGCCCTGGCGCGCGAACTGGACATGCGTGTGGTGGCAGAAGGCATTGAAACCGCAGACCAGGTTCATCACCTGGCTCGACTCGGTTGCCAATGGGGGCAGGGTTTCTTCTATGCCCGACCCATGAATTGGGCGCACCTGGTCGATTGGCGTTTCGAGGGTCAAAAGTCGTCCTGGCGCCGCGCAATAGGCACGTCGGACGTTTAATGAGCGCACGCGGTCTGACTTTTGGGACAAAGCCCTATTTCGTCACATCTTCAAAACAATCATCATGTGCCGAGAAATCAATCAGATGCACCTGAAAGCTTCGGTGATGCCCGGGATCTGCTGCGGTTGCCAAGTGCTGATGATCCTTCAACCCTCCTCATCATGGAGCTGCTCATGCATTGGTCAGTCGTGAATCCGTTACGCGTTGCCATCCTTGATGATCACTCGCTCATACGTCTGGCGATGAAATCGCGGCTGACGCGCGAAGCCGAGTTCAGTGTCGTGGGCGTGTACGGGAGCAGTGCGCAGTTGCTCGCTGGATTGCGCGAGATCGACATCGACCTGCTGATACTCGACTACAAGCTGCACGATGGCGAACTGGACGGGCTTAATCTGATTCGCCTGCTGCGCAAGCAATATCCGGGCATGCGCATCCTCGTTTCATCCTCTGAAGAGCGCCCGGCGGTGGTGAACATGGCGATCGGAGCGGGCGTCAGCGGATTCTTCGGCAAGTCCCAGCCAGTCGATGATCTGATCACGGGTATCCGCTGCGCAGCGTCCGGCCAGTTGTACCTGTCGCCGGCAATGGCCTTCGAACTTGATGTGCTGCCTGCGTCGGTCGATGAGCCTGCTGGTGCCAGTGATGACGGCGCGGCGCACAGCGACGATTTCCTGAGCAATCCTTTGCTGTCGCCGAAAGAAAAAGAAGTCTTGCGCTGCTGCCTCGAGGGTATGGGGGTGACGCAGATCGCTTTGAAGTTCTCCCGAAGTCGCAAAACCATCAGTGGGCAAAAACAGGCCGCTTTCAAAAAGCTTGGCATTCGTGGTGATGCAGAGCTGTTCAAGTTGCAGCACAGCCTGACAGCCGATAACCAGGGATAACACGCTTATGTTTCATCTGTTGCGCGGTGTTTTGCTAGTCAGTGTGCTTTTCGTAGTCGGTAGCGGGTCGTTGTGGGCAGCAGAGCCGCGCACTCTGCAGGTTTTCGGTCGATCAGACTGCAAGGAGGTGCAGGTCGATCTGGGCAATGAAGACTGGAGTTGGCTACGGCAGAAACGCAGTCTCGTATTGGGATCGGCGCTTCCGGATTTCCCGCCTTATGTCATGACCGCCAGCGGTACGCGTTACGAGGGAATTGCCGCCGACATCGCCTGCATTATCGGTCAGGCCCTGCATGTCGAAGTTACTGTCAAGGCATATCCCGACCGTCGCGATGCCATGGCGGCGCTTGAGCGCGGCGACATCGACATGTTGGGCAGCTCCAACAGTTTCGAGTTGATCGACGGCCTCGTCACGCTCAGCAAACCTTATGTCGAAGACGTGCCGGCAATGTTCATGCGCGGCGATGATCGGCGACCGATGCCTGCCAATCTGGCCGGTTTGCGTATTGCGGTTGCCGACGATTACCTGCCATCCAGTCAGCTGCATGGCTTGTATCCCAACGCCGAGTTCGTACTCTTCCCATCCAACGAGTTGGCACTGGCTGCGCTGGCGTTTGGCAAAGTCGATCTGTTTCTGGGCGACACGGTGTCCAGCAACTATCTGATCAACCTCAACTACTTCAATTATGTGCGCCTGCACTCTTTCGTCAAAACGCAAACCAACGGTTTCAGCTTTGCCCTGCGCCGAGGTAATGATCAACTGCTGCGTCTGATCGACTCGGTCATCGAGTCGATGGGTGAGGGCAAGATAGCCGAAATCACCAAGCGCTGGTCCGGTGGCGGCGGGGCACTGACACCCAAACGTATCGATCTGACACCCGGCGAAGCACGCTGGCTTGAGCTGCACCCGGTCGCGCGGTTCGTCATCAATGACGATCAGGCGCCATTTGCGTTCTTTGATGGCGATGGCAATTTTGGCGGGATCGGCGCCGATCTGCTGGAACTGATTCAGCGGCGCACCGGTTTGCAGATCGATGTGAAGCGCACCGACAGTTTTTCCAGCTTGAGCACCCGCCTGCTGGATGGCAGCGCCGATATCTCGTTGCTGACGCCAACCGTCTCCCGTGAAGTCGGTATGCGTTTCACCCATCCGTTCCTCGCCAGTCCCTTTGTGATCGTCACCGCCAAGGACGCAGGCGCGCCGTCAAGCCTGCAGGAGCTACGCGGCAAGCGTGTCGCCGTCCCCGAGAGTTCGGCGGAGCGTGAGCTGCTCAAGGATTATCCCGACATTGAAATTGTCGACAGCGAAACAGTGCTGGGTGCGCTGGCTGACGTGAAGGATGGCCGAGCGGACGCGATGATTACCACGCTGCACGGTGCGCGCTACTACATCGCTCACATCTACAGTGACAGTTTGCGCATCTCCAACATCGTCGGCATGAACAAGGGTTTCCTCGCCTTCGCCGCCCGACGTGCAGATACCGAACTGGTCAGCATTCTGAACAAGGCTCTGCTGAGCATTCCACCCGATGAGCTGGACGTGATTCTCAACCGTTGGCGCCCCATTGCTGCGTTCTCGGGCTTGTCATGGCGCGATTACAAGACGTTGATCTACCAGATCAGCGCTGGCGCTTTCTTGATTATCCTCGGGTCGCTGGCGTGGAATTTCTATATCCGCCGGCAGATCCGCGAGCGCAGTCGGGCAGAGCGCTTGCTCGGCGATCAACTGAAGTTCATGGGGGCGCTGATCAACGGCACGCCGCATCCCATTTACGTTCGCGATCGGGAAGGTCGGCTTGTCACCTGCAATAACAATTATCTGCAGACGTTTGGCCTGTTGGAAAAGGACGTGATTGGCAAGACCGTGCTCGAAAGCGGCAAGCGCAATCGCCAGGAAGCGTTGCAATTTCACGATGACTATCTGCGCGTCATCGAGCGGGACGAACCTTACGAGGTGGATCGCACACTGCATGTCGGTGATACGCGGCTGATCATTTATCACTGGATCCAGCCGTATCACGACACGACGGGGGAAGTCAGAGGCGTGATCTGCGGCTGGATCGACATCAGCGAACGCCGCGAACTGATCGAGGAGTTGCGTTCGGCGAAAGAACTGGCCGATGAGTCGAGCCGTGCCAAAACCACGTTCCTGGCGACCATGAGCCACGAGATCCGTACGCCGATGAGTGCTGTAATCGGCATGCTCGAACTCACTCTCAAGCGTGCCGAGCAGGGCCACTTCGATCGACCGGCGATTGAAGTGGCCTACGACTCGGCGAAAGGCCTGCTGGAGCTGATCGGCGATATCCTCGATGTGGTTCGCATCGAGTCTGGGCATGTCAGTCTTTCGCCGAAACGTGCCAACCTGCGCGAGCTGGTCGAATCCGTGGCGCGAGTGTTCGACGGCCTGGCCAGGCAGAAGAGTCTGGTATTGAAGCTCGACATCGACGCCACTGTCGGCTGTGACGTACTGGTTGATCCGATGCGCTTCCAGCAGGTGCTCTCGAACCTGGTGGGCAACGCCATCAAGTTTACCGATACCGGGCATGTCAGCGTCTCGATTCGCGGCCAACGCCTTGCTGACGAACGTTTGCAAGTCGACCTCAAAGTCGAAGACACCGGCATCGGTATTTCCAGTGCTGATCTGCAGAACCTGTTCCAGCCGTTTTCGCAAGCCAATCACGGCCCCTCGAACCGGGGCGGCACCGGTCTGGGATTGGCGATTTCACGTTCGTTGTGCGAGTTGATGGGCGGGCGGCTGAACATCACCAGTACGCTGGGCAAAGGCACCTGCCTGGAAGTGTCGCTGTTCTTCAATATCCTCAGTCCGCTCGGCGGCAAGGTGCTGCCTGTTTCGGTTGTCCAGGACAAGCCAGTGCCGACGCTGCGGATTCTGGTAGTGGACGACCAGAGCGCCAACCGTTTGTTGCTGACGCAGCAGCTCAGTTTTCTTGGCCAGGCGGTGCGTGATGCTGCCGATGGTGCCCAGGCATTGGCGTTGTGGCGCTCGGAGCCGTTCGACATTGTGATCACGGACTGCAACATGCCGGTCATGAACGGCTATGAACTGGCCCGCACCATTCGCCAGGACGAACGCGGTAGTGGTGAAGCGCCGTGTATCGTGCTGGGCTTCACAGCCAACGCGCAGCCGGAAGAAAAAGTGAAATGCCGAGAGGCGGGGATGGATGACTGTCTGTTCAAACCGATCAGCCTCAGCACCTTGTCGACCCTGCTTGCCGGCTGGGAAAAGAACGTCGAAACCGAGCCAGTGGAAAGCCCGCCTGCGGCGGGTATCAAGGAGCTGGGATCGATTCGCGAGCGGCTGAACGAGCTCACCGGAGGCGATCTCGACATGATGAAAGAACTGCTGCGCGAGGCGCTGTCGAGTTGTGAGAAGGATCTGGAGGAACTGCATTCGCTGATACCCGAAAGCGATCCCGGGTTGTTGGCTGACCTGGCACATCGGATCAAGGGCGCGGCGCGCATTGTCGCCGAGCATCAGGTCATCGAGGCGTGTAACGAGCTTGAGGCCGAGTGCGAAGCGCCGGTCATCGATCCACTGGATATCAATCGCAGCGCGTTGAAGCTGGAGCATGCACAGGCTGATCTGATCAAGAAAATCAAACGGGTCGAGCTGTAACCGTATTGGCGCAGGGCTCTGCTGACTGGCCTTGCATTGAAGGGGGATGCTAAAGATCATTTTGCAACGGGCGATACCTTGGTTAATAACCATGGAGTTTCGCGATGATCATTCGACGTCCTTTATTGATTGCCTGTCTCTGCCTGCTGGGTTTTGACACCGTCAGTGCGGCCCAGTCTGCACCCGTCAGCGGAGTGATTCGCTTCAGCGGACAGATCGTCGAGGCAAGTTGCATGGCGAGTGGCGCCAGCCGTGCTTCTGCTTCTGTCGAGCTGCTTGATTGTCCGCAGGCGAGCACTGGTCAGATGTTCTCGGTGACCAACGTCAGTGCGACAGGGCGGGGTGAGCCGCGCCAGCAAGTGTTCGTGAGGATGATTGCCGATACCCACGAGCAGGAAAAATATTACGACCAGCGTTTGCTGCTCACGGACAACAAGGGCCATCAGATAACGACTGGCAATTACGTCGTGACGCTGACGCTGCCTTGATGGACTGAGAAAGAATGAGTTTGCGCCTCTTGTTTCAAGGTTACTGACAACAAGGGGCGTTAATAATGAGAATTGTCTGGTTCGTACACAACCGTCCCGCGCTTCTGGCATTGCGCCGCTCGCCACCGTTGCAAACCCCTCCCTCCAAAGACTTTGACCCAGGCCTGGCCGCGCTAGCGCGGGCTTGTCATCAAGGTGTGGTTTTCGTTCAGCGATCCCCGCGGTCATTTTGAGACAAGTCTCATATCGGACAGGTTAGCCCTTGGTTATTTTCTTGAAAGGAAGAATGGAGCTGCCAAAGGTGTCCGATGTTTCTTGAAAATAACCGAAGTCGATCCTTGCGGATCCTGATCGCCGATAACGACGTGCGTAGAGGTCTGTCGATTGAACAACAGTTCAACAAGCTGGGCTGTCTCAGCGTAGTGAATGTCTGTACTTATCGTGACCTGAGAGTACTGACGTATTACTGCCCCCAACGGCTAAGCCTGGTCGTCGTCAATGCTGAGTTGCTCAACGAGATGGCGATGGATCCGCTCGATTTTTTTGGGGAAAACCCGCTGATTCGTCACCTGCTGATTTTCAACCCCAGTGATGATCATCAGTGGTCGAAGACCTTCTTCAACCCGCATCCGCAACGCTGGATGCGTCTGGTCTCGAAAATCAATCTGCCGCGATTGGCGGATTTTCTGATGCTGGCCGACCCGACGCTCAAGGAACTGGCGGAGCCGGCCTCATCCGACTCCACGCTTCCTTCAGGTGCAAACCGCTAGCTGTTGCGCCTTCGCGCGGTAATCCGCTTGTGCTTTGAGGTGCTATTGCCCAGCGCCTGCTGTGCTGCCCACTCGTTTGCCCCATTGTCTTGAATACACTCTAAGGTAAGGCATCATGCTGCTTCGTAAACTCAATCTCGCGCCGCGTTCGGCGCTGTGTTTTGGCTTGTTCTGTCTCATGATTATCGCGATCGGACTGATCGCCTTGCAGCAAGTCGACTTGCTCAACAAGGCAGAGACCTATGTCGAGACGACCATCGTGCCAAGCATCAAGCTGCTCGGCCAACTGGATCGTGAGTTCATCGAAATCAAGGGTAATAACGCCCGCCTGCGCAACCCTATCGAAACCCCTGAGCGTAAGGCTCAGGCCTTGATGGACATTCAGCAGTCGCGTCAACTCATCAAAAATCATCAGCGAGCACTCATTGATCTGCTGGCAACTGACGCTGGGCGTGAGGCCTTCGAGGCGTTCGCCAAAGCACAACAAGTCAATGATCAGGCGCAGGACCAATACCTTGAAACCGTGGCAAAAGGGCAGCTTGAAGCGGCCATTGCGCTGTCAAAGAATCAGATGCGTGCCGCCTCGGACGGCGTGCAGGTCGCGCTCAAAAAGCTGATTGCTCTCAACGAGATCGAAGCATATGAAGCGGGCAAGCAGGCCGACAATGTCTACGAACACACGCTATTGATAGTCAGTGTGTTCATTGTCATTGCCATCGGTGCTTCCTTGGCCCTGGCGGTGTTGTACACGCGCAGCCTGACGGTGCCGATTGCAGGCTCGCTGAGGGTAGCGGAATGCATCGCTGCCAACGATTTGAGCGAAACCATTGCGCTGGATGGTTCCGATGAGGCGGCGCAGATGCTGTCGTCACTGGCGGCGATGCAAACCAGTTTGCGTGATGCGCTGATCATGATCCGTGACTCGTCCACGCAGTTGGCCGAAACCTCGGAAGTCATGCACGGCGTCACCGAAGATATCTCGCGTATCACTCAGCGTCAGAGCCATGAAATCGAAATGGCCGCCACGGCCGTGACGCAAATGAGTGCAGCGGTGGAACAGGTTGCGGACAACGCCGCATCGACCTCGCAACTGACGTCGGAATCAAGCGCCGCAGCCATCGCCGGTAAAACCCGGGTCAGCGAAACGGTTGCGGCAATTAACCTGATGGTTTCCAGCGTGCATAGCACCTCGGCAGAAGTGCAGGCGCTTTCTACGATGGCGAGCGATATCAGCAGCGTGCTGGACGTCATCCGAGAAGTCGCCGAACAAACCAATCTGCTTGCCTTGAACGCAGCGATCGAAGCTGCGCGGGCGGGGGAGGCGGGCCGTGGCTTTGCCGTGGTCGCAGATGAGGTGAGAGGGCTGGCCCAGCGTACGCAGAAATCGACCGAAGACATCGAGTCCATGGTCAGCTCCATTCAATCGGGCACCAGCAGGGCGGTTTCTTCCATGAGCCACACCCGCTCTCAGGCCGAAAGAACGCTCGAGATGGCCAATATCGCCGGCGAAGTGCTGACCGACATCACTGGCTCTCTGAATCTTATCAATGAACGAAACCTGCTGATGGCGACCGCTGCCGAAGAGCAGGCTCAGGTTGCGCGCGAAGTGGATCGCAGCCTGATCAGCATTCGCGACCTGTCTTGCGAAACCGCAGAAGGCTCGAAACAGACGGCGGTTGCATCGGCGGAGCTCTCGCAGTTAGCGGCGTCGCTGAACAAATTGACCAAGGAATTCAAGCTCTGACTGTGAGCATAAAGCCCTGGTTGCCAGGGCTTTTTTATCAGTGCTTGATCGGTGAAGTGAAGTCTTGCGCATCGGGTGCAGAATTCTGAGCTGGCGATGCGGTTTGTGCCGTCAGTTGTTCAATGCAGGTGGCGAGTTGTTTTTCATAGCTTTCAAGCACGGCTTCGGCTTCAGCTTCGCGCTCATCACGCAAGCGAAAGAAGTCGTCGCGACTGAGCTGATCCGCTACGAGGCGGATATTTTGCTCGATGATCGCGCACAGAGAATCTTCGTCCTCTAACGCGGCGCTGGTTTGCGCCGCGCGTTGAGTGTTTTCGAGCTCCGTCTTTGCCGCCTCGGCGGCCTTCACTTGTTCCTTCGTGGTAAGCAGGTCGGTTTCCAGGGCTTGCTTCTGTTCTGCCAGACGCTTGAGTTCTGCGCTCATTGACTGGATAGCATCGGCGCGGTGGGTGAGCTGGACCTCCTGTTGTTGCACCACAGCCTTCAGTGGAAACAGTTCATTGAGCTGGTAACCGGCGACCACAGTCATGGCGATCAGCGCCAGTGCCAGAATCGTCAGGCAGTAGATGGCGGCGTTGCTCTGGGGTTTTGGACTATTGAGGGTATCGAGGGCTCTCACGGAATCGTTTCTCCTATCACGAGCGGCCAGTGTAATGGCCGAGTTCCGTTGCGCCTTTAAGACGAGTCTTAAATTGGGTGTTGGTTATTTGCGCTGGTAAAGGAGGTGTTCAACAACGCGTCCTTTTTATAGGTTTCAAGATTTAGTTAGTTGACTATAAATCCATGAGAATTGTCTGATTGTTGAATAAATAAACTTTTTGCCCAAGTGCTATTTATTCATTATCTTCTCGCTCCGGTTGTGGTGACTTTGCTGCCGGTTGAATATTCGCACCATCGTCAATCATTCAGTTGTTTGCATGCAACGCAGAGTCAGAGAGAGTGTTATGAAGTTATGCTATATATTAATTGTCGGGCTCTTGTATGTGCTGTCGTCAAATGCAATGGCGGCGGTATGCGAGTTCTATCCCGACAACTCCAAGGGCAATGTCCACGTTGTCCTTCCGGCCACGATCTCGGTGCCGCAGGACACACCGAACGGCACGGTTATCTATGAAAGCCCAATCGTGACCCTGGGAGCCATTCCCAGTTCGTTCAGGTGCTCTGCGGTACACAATGAAGGTGTGCGCAACTCTGTGGGTGTCACCCAATCAGGCGCGCAGATTTTTCCTGTTGGAAATACCGGGATCGGCTGGCAATGGATTCGACCACCCTCGGGTAAAGCATGGAAAGGCTTTCCGGGAGACAGCGACGTTGCTGGCGGTTGGGGTTGGAATGGCAGTGAGCACATCTTGCGGCTCGTAAAGACGGGCACTATTTCAGGGAGTGCGACGATACCCTCAGGCCAATTGGGAGTCTTTGTCGCCGCTGAAATCGAGCCTCTGGCAATGAATACAAATGGCACCAGGGTCGTCTCACAGTCTTGCGAAACACCTGATGTGAAAGTTGATATGGGTAGTTATAACTTGAGCGATTTCCCGAAGAACGGTGCCTATGCCAAGGAGCAATACTTTTTTCTCAGTATGAAAAACTGTCCTGCCGGAATAAATAACTTCCGCTACTCCTTTTCGCCCACTGCGGGCAGCCCTGCGTGGGACGCTAATACTGGCATGGTAAATCTGAACAGTAGCTCCACTGCCAAAGGTTTGGCATTGCAGATGCGCTTCAGAGACGGGAAGCCACTCAAGCTGAATCAGAACTACATAACGAAAGCGCCTACATCGGAAGGCGGGAATGCAGCTGTAGACTTGCAAGCGCGCTTCGTGCGCATTGAACCCGCCAATTCACAAATGAGAGCGGGCAATGCCAATGCCGAAATTGCCTTTGTCGTTGAGTATCTATGAGGAGGCCAACAGCTTCTTCACCTCAGCCACAATCACTTCAATGTCGAAAGGCTTGGGCAGCACCACGTCAAACAGATCCGAGCGCTGCATGCCAATGTGCGCCTGCGCTCCACTCATGAGAATGATCGGCAGGTGTTTGACGCAAGGCTGGGCACGCACGGCTTCGGCGAATTCGAGGCCGTCCATGACCGGCATCATGAAGTCCGTGATGATCAGTGCTGGCCGTTCTCTCTCCAGCACTTCGAGGGCTTTCTTGCCATTGCTGGCCGTCACCGTCATGAAGCCTTCATCCTCCAGCGCAAAGCCAAGAATGTCAGCAATCAGATACTCGTCGTCGACTACCAGGATGGTGGTCATGTTATTTCAACCCGCTCGAAGACTTACGATATTGAACCAGGCAATGACTCAGATGAGACGGAAGGTTCATTTCTCAAAGCCTTTTCCAGGAACACATCTTGATCACGGATGACTACCTCGAACCGCGAAGGGTTATAGGAGCTATCACGTATCTTGAGAATGGAAAGCGTCCTGCGAAGTTCAGCGTGATTTTCAAAGAAACGCATGAGAATCAGGTTGTCGGCAATACTGGACAGGTCGGAATTCGGTGCGCTGACCTCGGAGCCGAACAGATCGCGCATTTCCCAGGAGGCGAAGACCGTGACGCCTCGGGATCGCAGCTCGTTCATCAGTGCACTGAAAAAGTCGGTGATGCGTTCCGGTGTGGTCGAAACCCGAGTCATGCCGCTGAGGCTGTCGATGAACAGGCGTTTGATACCTTTTTCATCGACCAGGCTCAGCAGGCGCGCACCGAGGGCGTCGAGCAAGCCCTCGGTGGTCGGCTGCCAGGCAATGCTCAGCGCACCGCTGTGTTCCATTTGTTCAATATCGATGCCCAGCGAATGGCCTTTGAGTCGTAGCCGTTGCGGGCTCTCATAGAAACCGAAATGCAGGCCCGGCGCTTCGGCCGTCGACTGCGCGAGAAACTTCAGCCCCAGCGTGGTTTTGCCGATCCCGGAAGGCCCCATGACGAGCGTGACGCTGGAGCTGTGCAAGCCGCCACCGAGAATGTCATCCAGCGAAGCGATGCCGCTGGGAATGCGTGTCATGTCTGCACTGTCGGGGGCGGAAGGGCGCTTGTACAGACTTTCCAGGCGCGGATAGACCACCAGGCCGTTTTCGGTGATCTCACACTCGTGAACACCGGTCAAGGCGCCGCTGCCGCGGGTCTTGCGCAGGTGAATGCGTCGCACCGATCGCGTGCCGAACAGTTCTTCGCCCATTTCGATGACGCCGTCGACCATCGTGTGTTCCGGGCTGCCGTCGTCCAGGCGCGAGCTAGTGAGAAACAGCACGGTGCAACCGGCGAATGCCGCATGGCCTTGCAGTTCGGAGATGAATTTTTTCGTGTCGATCGGTGAGTCGGCCTTCGAGCGGGCGTTGAGCAAACCGTCGACGACCATGACCGTCGCTTTCTGCCTGCTGATTTCGCGCCGCAGCAGTTTCACCACTTCATCGAGGCCTTCGTTTTCCAGCGTATCGAAAGCGCTGACAAACTGTATTTCAGCGCCCACTCGGGATGCGTCGAAAAAACTCATGGTCGACAGAAACTGAAACAGGCGGTCGTGAGACTCGGCCAGCAACGTGGCGACCAGAACGCGACCGCCATTGCGGGCATGATTGAAGCCGAGCTGATTGGCGAGGATGGTCTTGCCGGAACCGGGGCGGCCCTGAACGATGTACGAAGCACCCGCGACCAGGCCACCCTGAAGCAGCGCGTCGAGCCCTTCGATTCCGCTTTGAAGGCGTTTTAGCTTTTCCACTTTGCGACCCTGATCTGAAAAAACAGGCTTGTTAAGCCGAATGGGTGAAATGCTAACGCCATTTCCATTTTTGGGCCATGCCGGTGGAGGGAAAGTAGCGTTGGAACGTATCGTTTTGGCGTGTTCCACGCCCCCGTGACTTCGGCCAGGCCTTTCAAAAACGGTGCCCATCCAGGGCACCGTTATCAATCGAGAACTCAACCCGTTTCAAATCAAGTTCAGCGCGATTTTAGGAACAGTCTGATAGGAAAACTCTTGATGAGTCCTGAGAATGGGGGTGAGACCTCAGATAATGCCCTCGTCGAAGGATTAAGCCGATGAAACCTCTGCGTGACCTTCAAAATCTTCAGCTAAGACTGGTTGAGTCTGCCGCTGTGAACGAAAGCTGCGCCGCTGACTTGTTAAGCATTCTGCAAAAACTGACGAACAAGGAGGCAAACAGCGTCGTTGAGATAATCGGCTTACTGCAGCATGAGGCAGCAATGCTTCAGCAACTATCGAGAGACTTAACGCTTCAACGCTATAAAACAATGTTTGGCTAACGACTTGCCGACCCGAGCAGCGCATCGCGAGCATTATCTTGGATGGAGTAACGCAAAGCGCAGGGAGAGGTTTTCACCGCTGTATACGCCATACAGCCGTCGCAAAGCAGCACTTGTACGATGTCCTATCACAAGGTATTACTGTGTCTCCCCCAAAAAAAATAAAATCACGGAGATCGCTACATGGACTCATCCCTGTCCGCCAATTCTGAAAGCCTTGACCCAGCGAAAGGCAATACCCGCCGCAGTTTCCTGAAAAAATCCCTCGCCGTTTCCGCCACGCTCGCCACCGTCGGCAGTACCGCGCTAACCCGACTCGCCGAGGCTGCCGAGCCCTTGAGTCAGCGTTACCCTGATCCGCTGATTCACATCCTCGACGACAGCTTTCTCGAACTACGTGTTTTCAACGCCAGTGTTGAAAAACTTGCCACGGGCATGCGCTGGGCCGAAGGGCCGGTTTGGATCGGTGATGGCCGCTATTTGTTGGTCAGCGACATCCCCAACAATCGCATCATGCGCTGGGACGAGATCACCGACACCTTCAGTGTGTACCGCGAACATTCGAACTTTTCCAACGGCATGTGCCGGGATCGCCAAGGGCGCCTGATTGTCTGCGAAGGCTCCACCACAACCAGCGAAGGCAGGCGCATCACGCGCACCGAAGCCAATGGCACGATCAGCGTACTGGCCGACAGCTTCGACGGCAAGCCCTTCAACTCGCCCAACGATATCGTCTGCAAAAGTGACGGATCGATCTGGTTTACCGATCCGCCATTCCAGACCAGCAACAACTACGAAGGCCACAAAATCACTCCGAGCCAACCCCACGCCGTGTACCGCATCGACGGCGAGAGCAAAAAAGTCACCCGGGTCATCGATGACCTCAACGGCCCCAACGGCCTGTGCTTTTCGCCCGATGAAAAAACCCTGTACGTCGTTGAAGGTCGGGCCAAGCCCAATCGTCTGATCTGGGCAATTGCCGTAAAGGACGACGGCACACTGGGCGAACGTCGCAAGCACATCGAAGGGCTGGAGTATGCCGCGATCGACGGCATCAAATGTGATGAAGCGGGCAACCTCTGGTGCGGCTGGGGCGGCAATGGTGATCCCAAGGCCGACCTGGAAAAACTCGACGGTGTGCGCGTTTTCAATCCGCAGGGCAAGGCCATCGGGCATATTTCCCTGCCGGAGCGCTGCCCGAACCTGTGCTTTGGGGGACGCGAAGGGAATCGGCTGTTCATGGCCAGCAGTCACTCGATCTACTCACTGTTTGTGAATACTCGCGGGACTACGTTTGCGTTGTAAAAACAGCCTGCAGCGCATCTGAGGATGCGCTGCATTTTCGGCTGTTTTATGAAGCCCTACTGCCTAGAGACGCCTGGCACATCCATATTGATCTTGCGCCAAAACGCTTCAGAAAAACTGTAAACCGAGAAGGCAATCAACCCCAGGGCCATCATCATCAAAATCAGCCAGCCAGCGGGCAGACTCTGCAGCGCATCGAGCGCTTCTTTCAGACCCGGTGGATCCATGGCTTGATAGGTGGAACCGCTGATTGCCAGGAGCAATGCAATCTCTATAAACACCAGTCCGCGAGCGATCAGACCAAACCGGGATACCGGGCGGACGTAGCGCATGACTTCTTCATCGGCCTCAAAATACCTTTCGAACGACGCTTTCCAGCCCTTGATGATGTGAGCAATGCCAACACCGAGCGGAACGAGGGCGATCACATACACCAACACATTCGAGTATTCCCACGACAAGAGATGCGCTAGCCAATCTTTGGTCTGCCCTCCGGTATTGCCCGAGCTTCGAATACCGCTTACGAGCAGGCCCAAGGCAAAAAACGCCAGAGCCCCATTGACCAGACCTCCCGCCAACAGGCCGGCGCGAATCACCAGGCCTTTGAGCTGTTTGCCGTGATGATCGACATCACGCGTAGCTTGCAGGACACGCCAGGCCGCAAAGGCGAGCAGACCCGCCACCACCAACCCAACTAAAAAGTAGCCGAATGGCTGGCCTAGCAAAGCCTCCAGACTCTTGTGGCTGTCCTTGGGTCGGGTCGAATCCCGGGCGGCGAGCAATGCGAAGATACCGATGATCAGATACAGCACTCCCCGAGCGGCGTAGCCTCCCCGAGCAAGTATGACGAGGCTGTGTTGTGCGGACATGAGGTGTATTCCTGAAGGGGGCATAGGAGAGCAGACCCTTCTTGCCAGGAGGGGTTCTATTTCGCCTTCCTGGCGTTCAAACGTTGGTTATCTGCGGCGGGCAGAGGAGGGCTTACTCAACCATCACCTCATCCAGTGCCTGCTCCAGCAGGCTGACTGTGCGCTCGATATTCTGCAGTTTTTCGAGTCCGAACAGCCCGAGGCGGAAGGTCTGAAAGTCGGCCGGCTCGTCGCATTGCAGCGGCACGCCGGCAGCGATCTGCAGGCCGTGTTGGGCAAATTTCTTGCCGCTTTTGATATCGGCATCATCGGTGTAGCTCACCACCACGCCGGGGGCCTGAAAGCCCGCAGCCGCCACGCTTTTGATGCCTTTGCCGGTCAACAGCGCACGCACCCGATCGCCCAGCGCCTGTTGCTCGTCGCGAACCTTGTCGAAGCCGTACGCTTGCGTCTCTTTCATCACGTCGTTGAACCGCGCGAGGGAATCGCTGGGCATGGTCGCGTGATAGGCATGTCCGCCCTGTTCGTAGGCCTGCATGATCTGCAGCCACTTTTTCAGGTCGCAAGCGAAGCTGCTGCTTTGCGTCTGTTCGATACGCTCAAGCGCCGCAGCACTGAACATCACCAAGGCACAGCAAGGTGAGGCGCTCCAGCCTTTCTGCGGTGCGCTGATCAGCAGGTCGACCGCGCATTGGTGCATATCCACCCAAATGGTGCCGGAGGCAATGCAGTCCAGTACGAACAGACCACCCACCGCATGCACGGCGTCGCCAACGGCTCGCAGGTACTCGTCCGGCAGGAGGATTCCGGATGAAGTTTCAACGTGGGGCGCGAAAACCACTTTCGGCTTGTGCGCTGCAATGGCGGCCAGCACTTCGTCCAGAGGTGGCGGGGCGTAGGCGGCTTGGCGACCCGTCTCAACCGGCCGGGCTTTGAGCACCGTAGTGGCCGCCGGGATGTTGCCCATCTCCAGAATCTGGCTCCAGCGATAACTGAACCAGCCGTTGCGTATCACCAGGCACTGCTGGCCGGTGGCGAATTGTCGCGCCACCGCTTCCATGCCGAATGTGCCGCTGCCCGGAACCACCGCCACCGCCTCGGCGTGGTAGACCTGTTTCAGGGTCATGGAAATGTTCTTCATCACGCCTTGAAAGGACTGCGACATGTGGTTCAGCGAGCGGTCGGTGTAGACCACGGAATACTCGACCAATCCCTCGGGATCGATGCTCGGATAGAGCTTGGACATGGTGACTCCTTTGGCAGGGCTAAACATCTTTGGCAAGCAAGTGTAGGCAAAGGGCAGGGATCAGCTCATCGAAATGCGCAAATGAGGTTAGAGTGCTCAGCAATGTCTCTGTCGTTGCGTGAACCATGAAGCTGCCGCTGTTTATTTCTCTGGATGGGCCCAAGGGCACCGGCAAAACCACACTGCTGGAGGCCGTTACCGCTGCACTGCGGGCAAACAACCAGAAAGTCATCCGCCTGTGCGAGAGAAAAAGCGATCCGTACCGCGGCGAAACCATGGCCCTGGTCAACCAACTCGCCAGACATCCGTCCCGGGATCTGGAGTGGGCGGTGTGTCAGCGCCTTGCCGATAGCCGTCGCTGGATTTCTGAGCGGGTGCTGCCCAAACAGCCGCTGGACAGCATCATTCTGATCGACCGCTGGTATCCGTCGGATGCCGCATTTCGCCATAGCGTGCCGTTTGCCGAGATTCTGCATCTGAACATGCAGCGAGGCGTGCGCGTGCCGGATCTGCATGTCGGCGTCGTCACCGCGCCGGACATTTCATGGGCACGGGCAACGGCCCGATCACGAGGACTGGGCGGCACAGTGATCCAGAAACACACCGAGCATGTCGTCTGTAGCGAGATGTTCGAGCAGGCGGTTGCCGATCATGGCTGGGTGTTGTGCCGTAATGAGGGAACCATCGAAGCCGCAACGACTCAGGTAGTTGCAGAGATCTATAGAGTGCTTGGCTGATCGTCGATGCGCAGGCGCTGGTTTAATTTGAATGTCAGGTTTCTCTGATCTGAGCTCACCGTACTGACGGATCACACGCCCCCCATGCTCACAAACCTCTGGTATGTCGTTCTCCCATCGTCACAGTTGACTGATGGATTGATGCCGGTTCAATTGCTCGGACAACCGTTCGTAGCGTTCCGCGATGACGCAGGCGTCGCTCATGTGCTCTCGGATATTTGCGTGCATCGCGGCGGCTCGCTGTCCGCCGGCAGCAAAGTGGGCAATAGCGTGCAGTGCCCTTATCACGGCTGGCGGTTTGGCACTGATGGAGTGTGCACGCTGATACCGGCGCAGCCCGACCTGCGGATTCCCGCCAAGGCCCGCGTCGATGCGTACCCGACGCTGGAGCGATACGGATGGATCTGGGCGTTTTTAGGTGATCTGCCTGAGTCTGAACGTCCACCCTTGCCCGCGCTCGACTGGATCGACGATCCCGCCATCCGCGTGGTCTCGGGCCACTTTGACTGGCAGGCCAGTTGGGACCGGATTATTGAAAACGGTCTGGACTTCGCGCACGCACCGTTTGTCCATGGTTCAACCTTCGGCGATCCGGATCATCCCGAGATTGAATCATTCGAGGTCGCAAGCGATGCGTGGAGCGGCAGCGCGCAAATGGTCATGCGCAGGCCGGCACGCAAGGGGCTGCTGCGGCGCAAATCCTCCACTGAGTTTGTCAGCGTCGGCACTGTTCCGGGGTTTCACCTGTCCGGCCCTTGTACAACGCTTGAGCTTCAGTTGCCCAACGGCTGGCGGATCTACATCGTCTCGGCGCATGTTCCGATTGACGCCAATCGCACGCGCACCTGGTGGATGATGGGCAGAACGTTCCTGCGCACCCGACTGCTGGATCGCAGGTTCATTGCGAGCAATATCCGCATCTTCGAACAAGATCATGCCGTGCTGAAAAACGTCCGGCCCGAACGTGTGCCGGACTCTTTCCAGCAGGAGGTTTCGTTGAAATCCGATGCGCTGCAGATTGCTTTTCGCAAAGACGTGCAGGCACTGGAGCAGCGCGGCTGGCGCATTGATGAAGGCCGCCTCGCGCGAACGTTCACTGGACGCAAAGCCTGCGCAATACCCAGCCCTGAACGTCGTCAGATTCGCGCTTGGGCCATTGAGCCGATTCCGCTCGTGGACATCACCCACGAATCTGAATAGTGCTGCGAGCCAGCCTGCGCTTGACGCAGACTGGCGCAACCCTTAGCGCGTCTCACATTGTGGCGAAGGTTCGCCGCTCAGTGCATCAACCATTGGCGGATGCTCCTGCACTGCCTGACGCAGATCTTCGGTCACTCGCAATTCCGCACCTGTCGGCGAGAAGGTTGCTGCCGCTGCAAACGGCGCGGGATTGGCCGGAACCGGACGTTTGCCACGGCGCCACAGGAAGAAGGTGACCATGCACAGATTGACCAGCGCAAATACCCAGAACAAACCATTGGCGCCGAACGAATTCATCACCGGAGAGATCATCATCGGGCTGATCGCCGAGCCCAGCGAATTGATCAGCAGCAAGCCCTGAATCATTGGCACCAAGGCTTCGGCAGGGGCGCGGTCTGCGGCGTGGCTGACCGCGACCGGGTACAGCGCGAACACACCGCCGCCAAGCAGAAACAACATCACCGCGAGCATCGTCTTGGACAAGGGCACCAGGACGATCAGCAGCGACAACACCGTGCACGCCACCGTCAGAATGGTCAGCACTTGCAAGCGATCCTTGCGATCGGACCAGCGTCCGACCGGGTATTGCAGGAGCATCGCGCCGAGGATCGTCCAGGCCATCATGCTGCCGACTTCACCGACATTCAGACCGCTGCGCTGCAGATACAACGGCAGCAAGGTGTAGATCGCCGCGATGGTCACACCCGAGCCGAAACAGCCGACCAGCCCGGTCGGGGTCACGCCCAGCAGTTGCCGTGGTTTGAGCGGTTCCACCTGATCAAGCAGTGGCGACACGCGCGGCAGGATTACGATCGGCAGCACCGACAACGAGGCGAGCATGCCGGCGACCATGAACGGCGCGCTGTCGCTGAGCCCGGTGATTTTGCCCAGCGTTGCCTGACCCAGCACACCGGCGCCGTACAAGACGATCATGTACAACGCGAGCAAGCGCCCGCGAATCTTCGCGTCGCCCGCCAGCAGCAGCCAGCTTTCGATCACCAGAAACACACCGACCGTGGCCCAGCCGTTGATCAGGCGCAGGGCGAACCAGCCCCAGGTGTCATAGAACAAGCCCTGCAGCAGGATGGTCACGGCGATCAGCGAAGCAAAGCTGCCGTAGGCGCGGATATGACCGATGCGCAGAATCAAACGGTCATTGAACACCGCACCCAGGGTCAGACCGATGAAGTAGGCCGATGAAACGACACCGATCATCGTCGCCGAGGCACCGGCGGCATCGAGTCGAAGGGTGGTCAGCGAAGATAGAAAACCGTTGCCCAGCGCAACAATGAACAGCCCGAGCAGGGGCGCCAGCGCCATGGCCAGCAAACGCGGAGACATAAAAACCTCTGGAGATCGAACAGCAGAACGTGCGCCTCTGCGCATGCGATTGCCAAGCCGAAAAAATGTGTGGTGCGAATGCCTGCCGAACGGGCAGGGCGGTTGAGTCGGCCACTCGTCAATGAGGTGTGGCTAGCCCTTCAAGTCGGGCGCCAACTCTGGCGACTGCAAGAGCGCGCGGATTCTAAGGCTTGTATGGAATTTTCCAATGGCTGTTTGCTGCGACAGTTGGACGCAGGTCAATCAAGGTCGTGACATAACGACAGCTCATGGTTTGCACGGCAAAAATGTTCCTTTATTGATCCTCTTGCGCTGGTTAGCGTGTGCGGTCGGTTTGCCATTTTGTGCCAGGAGTCATGATGCTGATCAAAGGTGAGCGGGCCGCCACGGCGTGTGGTTTGGTAGCGATCGTTTTGTGGAGTACCGCAGCCGGATTGATCAGAGGCGTCAGCGAGCACTTCGGCCCGCTGGGGGGCGCTGCGCTGATCTATTCGCTGGGCGCGATGCTCTTGCTGGTGTTCCTCGGCCGCCCGCGGATTCGCTCGACCTCCAGGCTCTATCTGGTGCTGGGCAGCGCTTTGTTCGTCGCTTATGAGGTGTGCCTGTCGTTGGCGTTGGGTTTCGCCAGTGATCGTCATCAAGCCATCGAACTGGGCGTGGTCAATTATCTGTGGCCGTGCCTGACCGTGGTGCTGGCGATTGTCATGAACGGGCAGAAGACCCGGTGGTTCATCATCCCAGGCTCCGCGCTGGCGATTTTCGGCATCTTGTGGGTGGTCAGTGGCGAGGGATTATCGTTGCCGGGGATTGTGCGCAATGTTCAGTCCAACCCGTTGAGCTACAGCCTGGCCCTGACCTGTGCGATTACTTTTGCGCTGTATTGCAATGTCACGCGTCGTTATGCCGGCGGGCAGAATCTGGTGGTGCTGTTTTTCGTACTGACGTCCGTGGTGTTGTGGTTGAAGTGGTTCCTCAGCCTCGAACAGATTCCGCCATTCACCTGGGCAAACTCTCTGGAACTGCTGGCGGCGGGAATCGCCATGGCCGGTGGCTACGCACTCTGGAACATCGGCATTCTGCGGGGAAACCTGACCTTGCTGGCGACCGCGTCCTACTCCGCGCCCGTGCTGTCGTCGGCATTCGCTGCGGTGTGGCTTGGCGTCAGTTTGCAGATGCAGTTCTGGCAGGGCGCCGTGCTGGTGACGGTGGGTTCGCTACTGTGTTGGCAGGCGACCCGGCAGCACAAGATTTCCCAAGCAACTCCGATCAAGGTCAGCGTGGGCGAAAACCCTCACTGAAAGAGGCCTTAGCGGCCTCCCTTAACGATGCTAAATTAGCGTCGCAACGCAAGTCTCCCGCAATCACGCGGGTTTATGGAGAGCAACAGCATGGAAGCCACCCCGGTAGACCGTTCAGCCCCGATCCGTTACTGGGCAGTAGTGGGCTTGTCACTGCTGTTCAACCCCTCAACCCCGGCCATGGCCTTTACCCCCGAGCTGCATTCGGCCTACGCGCTAAAAGCAGCGCAGGCGTTTCAGCGCTGCCCCGGAGTAAAGCTACCTGTGCAGTTGGGCGAGGCGTTGGCTAAAGGCACGGATGCAGAAGACTCAAGCCCGCGGACGATCCTTCAGCGCGCCACCCACTGGCATTTCTACAACCGCAACGAAAAGCTTGAGCCATTCTGGTTCTTCGAGCGCAATCTGGACGCGATTTTCAACAAACGCATCAAGAAGCTGAACGAGTTGCTGGTGAAACCTGATGCCGACCCGGTTGAGGTCTACGAGCAAGCGGGAAGGGTCTTGCACTACATACAGGACATGAGCGTACCCGGCCATGTGGTGCCGGCTTACCACGCAAAGTTACCGGGCAATCATGCCGATCCGTTTGATGAGTTCGAAAGTATTGAAGCCCTGCCAGTGTTCGACTTGTCTGACGCGCAGTGTCAGGCGCTTCGTGATGGGGCGGGTAAAGCCGATGCCAACCCTCGACGTTTTCTGGACGCCGCTGCCACAGCAACCTTGCAAGCGATAGGGCAGATAGACGCGGCCGGTAAACCTGTCGTCGACGGTGCATGGAACGCGTATTGGGTTTACCCCGCACGAGACACCGATGAAGCCCGCAAAGGCTGGGGCCAATACGGTACCTGCGAATTTGCAAAGGGCAATGTCAATGCTGGGTGCAAGCGTGAAGAAGAACTTGTGACGTTGTTCGAACAACAGTCTCGGCAAGCTCAGAGAAACTCGGTGCTGATGCTTTTTTATGTGCAAAAGAAGCTGGCCGAAGCAGGCCAGAAAAACGCCAGTGCAATGGCTGATCAATAACCAGGACTGAAATTTAGAATGCGCCGCTTAATAGCTCATGGATGTGTTGTTGTCAGTATCGCGATGCTGTGTTCCGGCTGTACCTCCTATGCGACCGTGCCGACAATCAACGAGCACGCTGGAACTGGAACACAGGAAATCATCTCTAGCTTCAGCTACCAAATAGACTCTCCCTGGAAAAACAGTCGCCTTGGCAAAGACGCCTACGCGCAGACAAAAAGCATGTTTCCAAATGCACAGGATCTCAGCTCCAGACCTGCAGCCTCGAGACTCCCTGCACTGGAAATAAAAGTCTCGGAATTTTCATTGGGTGGCGCTTGCACACAAGAGTATTTGACGGGGTTGAGTTTTGGTTTGATTCCGAGCTGGTGCACAAGGCCAGACCTGTTCAAGTTTGATTTCATCCTGAATAAAGAAAACGGCGTTTGCAGGCAAAAAACCTATTCAGTAAACGCCACAACGGTTTCACATCTCGTTGTGATTCCATTTGCACTGTCGCAGCCCGACAATCGACCACTGACCCTTTATCAGGCTTCGCTAAAAGATTTCCTTCAAGCCGATCAATGTTCCAAAGGCTTGTGACCAGCGCATCAGGCTTTCAAAAATCTCGCGGCGTAGCTGACAAACAACAACAGAAATACCAATCCCCCCAATGCAATGACCAGCGTACTGAGATGCGCAACCATGCCGATAAACGCCGGCCCCATGAGAATGCCGGCGTAGCCCATGGAAATGATCGCCGGGATGGCGGTGCGCTGGGGCATGCGCTGTTGCCGACCCGCCGCCGTAAACAGCACCGGAACAATGTTCGAGCAGCCGATGCCGACCAAGGCATAACCCAGCAAGGACGCTTGCCAGCTATCGAACACAAGAGAAACCAACATGCCGGCAGCCGCGCAGATCCCACCCAGCGCCACCACGCGAACGCCACCCAGCCGGCTGACGATGGCATCTCCGGTCAGGCGCCCGAGCGTCATCGCCGCCGCAAAACTCGCATAGCCCAAACCGGCGTAGCTGGGTTCCATTGCGCGTTGCGAGGCGAGGAAAACCGCGCTCCAGTCGAGCATGGCGCCTTCCGTCAGGAAAACAATGAAACACAGACAGCCCAACAGCAGCACGATCCCCCTTGGCAGCGCCAACAACGGGCCGTCTCTCTCCGTGCCATAGGGCAACAAACTCGGCGCAGCCTTGTACAGCGCGGCGAGGATGATCGCCACCAGACACAGCACCGACAACAGCGGATCCAGACCCAGGCTGAGCATCGCCGTCATGGCACCTGCGCCGGCGATGCCACCGACACTGTAGAGCCCGTGGAACCCGGATTGCAGGGTTTCGCCGCTGTTCTTTTCAACGATGATGGACTGGATATTGATCGCGCAATCGAGCATGCCCATGCTGGCGCCGAACCCCAGCACCGCAAGCGCCAGCCCCGGCAGCCATGTCAGATGGCTCAGCATAGGCAGCACCGAACACAACGCGAGGGTTGAGCAGATGATCACTGGCCGACAGCCAAACCGTGCAGTCAGATAACCGGCAAACGGCATGGCGACGATCGAGCCGATACCGAACCCCAGCAACAACAGGCCCAGTCCACCGTCGTCCAGTCCGGTACGCGCCTTCACCAACGGAACGAGCGGCGCCCAGGCCGACATCACAATGCCGGTGATCAAAAATACGATGCGCGTGGATACGCGTTCGCCGTGGTTTGCGTAAGCTGCCAGGGATGACGTCGAGGCGTTCATTGATGCGGACATCCTTATCGGTGCCTCCCGGCTTTTTTGGCGACGAACCGGAATAACAGCTTTTCGAGACGAAAGAGTCCCTGCCAGCATCCGTCGGGATGCTGGCAGGGAGCAGGGTTAACGCAGGTCAGCCAACAGACTTCAACGGGATAGGGCCTTTGAGCCGATCCATCATGGTGGCGCAGTACCAGTCATCGAACTGGCAAACGCCGGTCTCGGCGGTTTCCGAATAAGGCCCCGGCTCGTACGAAGGCGAGGTCACGCCACGCTGGGTGCCCTCGACCAGCGTGCGGTCCTGATCGTTGGTGGCAATCCAGACTTTGGTCAGGCGTTCGATTTCGTAATCAACGCCTTCCACTGCGCTGTCGGGTACCAGCCATTTGGTGGTGACCAAGGTTTCGGTGGCGCTGATCGGCAGCACGCGGAAGCTCAGCGCATGGTCACCGAGGAAGTGATTCCAGGTGGAGGGGTAGTGGAAGTACAGCAGCGCGCCGATGTCCGCTTCAGCTGTCTTGTCCAGGCGACCGGCAACGGCCGGTTTGCCATCCATGGTGTAGCTGACGGCACCGGATGACAGCGGAATACGAGTCATGCGGAACTGGCCGTTGATGTCCATCACCAGACGGCTCGGCAACCCGGCGCTCTCGCACTTGGACCAGTAAGCGGACAGCTCTGGATCATCTTCGCCACTGACGCCGCCCACCGACAGGTTATCGACGAACGAATGCAGCAGCTCCGGGTGTGAGCCGTCGCAGTGGTAGCACTCGCGATTGTTTTCGAAGACCAGTTTCCAGTTGCCTTTCTCGATGATGTTCGATTCGAACGCCACTTTGCAGTTTTCAAGATAGTGCGGCGCTACAAAAGGGCTGACGGCTTTGCGGAAACCCTCGAAGTCCGGGGCCTTGGCGGCCACGCAGACATAAATGTAGGTATCGACGATCTCGCAGTGAACGCTTTTCAGACTGTATTGGGACTTGTCGAAATCCTGGCCCATGTTGCCGGCGAACAACAGGTTGCCATCTAGCTCATACGTCCACTTGTGATACGGGCAAACCATCTTCGCCACTTTGCCATGATCGGCCTCGCAGATTTTTGCGCCACGGTGACGGCAGGCGTTATGGAACGCCCGAACCTCGCCGTCTTTGCCGCGGACCACTGCGACGGGATAGTCACCGATCTGCAGGGTGAAATACTGCCCCGGTTTGGTAATTTCAAAGGTGTGGCCGGCGAAGATCCAGTCCTTGTGCCAGATCTGCTCAAGGTCCTGACGGTAAACGCTTTCACTGCTGTAAAGAGCACCCGGCAGCGAGTGCCAGGGTTTGCGCTGAGCGATCAGGTCAAAAACGCTTTCTTTATTGTTCATTGTTATCCTCCCATAGGCGACATGGTTCTCAGCCTATATGGCCCAGGACAGACGTCACAAACGACATTTGCTGTGGGCAATTCATGCGTTGGCGTTATCGATGAGGGCCTGACTGGAGTGCCGGAAGCGGGTGGAAAATCGGTTCCAGGGCGGTAATGGCGCAGCTGGATTGAGCGATGTGTTTGATCGCTGTTTTCACCTCGGCACTGCGTTCTACACCGAGACCGCTGGCGAACAGATCAAATTTCTGACTCAGCTCTTCAGCGCTGAGGGCGGTTTCGGGATCGCCACGTGCGGCGGTGACCGGACTGACCAGCACGGCACCGTTCTTCAGGGTAATGGTCAATCGGGAGAGGATTTCGTCGGGGAATCGGGCGGAGATATCGGCGGCTTCGACGACTTCGATACGGCGGCTCAGTGCCAGAATGTCTTCGGCAAAAATCACCGCCCCGGTGACTTCTTCCGGACCGACCTTGCCCCGCACAATCAATGCGGCCAGCGGAAAGGCGAGGGCGTACTGCGCCTGGTCGGCGTCACTCGGCGTATGCCCTTGCAAACACATTGATTCGTAGAACGTTTCCACACGAACGGTTTCAATCGAGTCGGCATCGAGCTGAGGATTTTCCCGCTGCAGTTCGAGCATGGCGGTCAGCGCCGGTTGCGCCCAACGGCAGACCGGCCAGGGTTTGAAGTACTGACTGTCGATCTCCCAGCGTGTTCCGATGTCGGTCCAGTATTCAGCGACGGTGACGTCTTCAACCGTTTCTGCCGGTGCACCGGTGATGCCTTCCCGAGCCATGAACAGGGAGTTCAAACCCGCAAATGCGCCTGCACCGTGGGCATCGCGCAGCATGGTCGGCGCTTGCACCACGCGCATCATCGGGCAGCGTGCGCTGAAGTATTCGGCGATGCCCAAGGCGTGGCGAAAAGTCGGTTCATCCAAGCCCAGCAAGCGCGCCCCGGCACAGACCACACCCAGCGTCGAAAACCCACCTGAGGCGTGATAAGTCGGCGAAGTCGCCATCAAGGCGGAACCGGCCCGCAGCGCCGTTTCATAACCGATGCACAGGGCGGTCAGTAGCGCATGGCCGCTGATTGAGTGGCCTTGATGATGCAGCGCATCGGCGAGGGCGAGCACGGCGGGAACAACGGTGGCACCGGCATGACCCTTGGATTTGAAGTGGCCTTCGTGGGCGTCGAGGCTGTCAGCACTGAACCCTCCGGCCCAAGCTGCGCCGAGTACGTTGACGCGCTGCCCGGCAAAGATCAGGCGACTGCTGTAAGCGCCCGCCGGGTAATGCCGTTCGGCAAAACGTCGCATCGCGCTGGTGGTGTCATTGCTGGCCGCACCGGCCATGACGCCGACGATATCCAGCAGACTGTCCTGCACGATTGCTCGAGTCTTGGACGGGGCATCGAGGAAATCAAAGTCGCGACAGAATTCGAAGAGTGACATTCAACAATCCCTTCCTGTGAGTTGAGCCGAACCGATCATGGCCGGCGCGGCTCAACAATGAGCCAGGGAGAGGGTGCCGCTCTAGCAACATTTTCGGCGGGCTATTGATAACCAAATCAGCCGACGCCTGTGCGGACTGAATTAACGGCGGGGAAACTTCGCCAGAATCCATTCGCGGAAACGCCGCAGTTCGTCTTCGTTTTCGGAGCTTTCGCGACAGCTCAGGTAGTGCCAGCTGTTACGCAATTGCACCTGTTGCTCGATCGGTCGCACCAGCAGACCTTGCTGTACCAATCCCGTGACCAAGTGATTCCAGCCCAACGCAATGCCCTGATGGGTCAGGACCATGCTGATGAGCAGGTTGTAGTCGTTGGCGTTGAAGATCTGCGGACTGTTCGCCGGGCGATCGTCAATATCGATGGCCTGAAACGCCAGCCACACGCCCCAGTCGACATGTTCGGCGACTTGCGAGCGGCCATAAGGGCTGAGGTTGAGCAATGACGAATCGCGCACGCCTTCGATCGTCGCAATCTCCGGGTGTTTCTCCAGATACTGCGGGGTGCACACTGGGTAAATCACGTCGTGGCACAACGGGTAGCTTCTATAACCATCACGAATGCGCGAAATCTTGGTGATGAAGATGTCCGGCTGCACACCGGGTTCCATGGTCAGAAAGTTCTGCGTGGTGATCAGGTTGAGTTCGATGTCCGGGCATTGCGCGAAGAACTCCTGCAAATGATTCGACAGCCACAGCGCGGAAAAGGCCGGCGAGCAACAGACGGTGAGCACCTTCTTGGTCGACTGGCTGCTGCGAATGCGTTCGGCGGCCTGGGCGATATTGACGAACGACAGTTGCGCGGCATCGAAGAACACCGCGCCGGCGGCCGTCAGTTCCACCGCCCGGCCGACCCGGGTAAACAGTTGCGCGCCCAGATAGCTTTCCAGCTCACGGATCTGCCGGCTGATCGCGGCTTGCGAAACGCACAACGCCTCCGCCGCACGGGTGAAGCTTTCGTACTTGGCCGCGGCGACAAATGCCTTCACAGCCCTCAAGGACGGCATTTTCAGCAGGATGGTGTCAGGGTCGACATGCTTGCTCATTCGTACACTCTCCTAACGGTACAGCTCCCCAACGAAGCGCGAGGAGGGTAACGGAACCGTGCGGGGAGGGCTACGCGAGCGTCGCTGTGGGGATAGACCCGGTCGCTCATGGTGTTGACGCGGCACTCGGCAATGGCAGCCGTCGCAACCGATAACCCGACGTTATCGAATTGCCCCTGTAAATGTAGTTGGATTAAGCGGGGTGATGCTAATAGATTTGAAACATCCCTTTTTCCTGGGACCTCAAAAATAATAAAAGGAAGCCCGTCGTGAAGACATCTATTCATTACCGCTGCCGCTTACAATTATTTTTGCTCGTTTGCCTGTCGCTTAATGCGAAAGATGCACGATGCGAAGGAGGCAAGGTATGACAAGTTCCGACGAGATCATTTGCGTAAAGAATGTTTTCAAAGTCTTCGGTACGCAGCCAGCACTTGCCATGAAAATGGTTAAAGAAGGCGCATCAAAAGCTGAAGTGTTTAAAAAGACCGGTCAGGCGATTGGTGTTTTTGATGCCAACTTCTCGGTTCGCCGCGGTGAGATTTTCGTGATCATGGGTTTGTCCGGCTCGGGCAAATCGACCATGGTCCGATTGTTCAACCGGTTGATTGAACCGACCTCCGGACAGATCTTTCTCAATGGCAAGGAAATCACCGGCCTGGGCGACAAGGACTTGTTGCAGGTTCGTCGCAAAGACATGGGCATGGTCTTCCAGTCGTTTGCTTTGATGCCGCACATGAGCGTCATCGACAACGTCAGCTTCGGCCTGGAAATCAGCGGTGTCAGCGAGAAAGAGCGCTATTGCCGCGCGATGGGCGCACTGGAGCAGGTCGGACTTTCGGGGCAGGAGCTGAGCTTTCCTCACCAACTCTCCGGCGGCATGCAGCAACGCGTCGGCCTGGCCCGCGCGCTGGCCAACGATCCCGCCATTCTGCTGATGGACGAAGCCTTCTCGGCACTCGATCCGATGATTCGCAGCGAGATGCAGGGCGAACTGATCAAGCTGCAGGCCGAGCAGGACCGCACGATCATTTTCATCTCCCACGATATAGAAGAAGCGGTTCGCATCGGTCACCGCATTGCGATCATGGAAGGCGGGCGCGTGGTGCAAATCGGCACGCCGCGTGAACTTCTGTGCAACCCGGTGAATAAATATGTTCGTGATTTCTTTAATGGCTTCGACACCAGTCGCATTCTGAAAGCGGGCGATATCGCGCAACAGGATGGCAATGTCGCTTACATACCGGGCGGGCAAACACCGATTAAAGCGGAAGCGTCTCTTCGCGACATCTTTCATCTTGTTGCTGCCTCGGCAACTCCCATGCCGGTTGTGGATGAAGTTGGGCTTTATAAAGGCTCGATTTCGCAAGGCCATCTTCTGAGTTGTCTGTGTAACAGCTGAATTGCGAATAATCAGCATTGATATGCCGTTTCTGAGTGCGAGGTAGCATCATGTCAGACTTCAACTTTTTAGATCCCTTTCAAAGTCTCAATATTCCTTTGGGATCCTGGGTGGAAACCGCCCTTAAATACCTGGTGCATAACTTCAGGGAAGTGTTTCGCTCGATCCGCTGGCCGGTCGATCAAGTGCTCGACGGTGTGCAGTGGGGACTGCTGTCGGTTCCGCCGACGGTGTTCATCATCATCGCCGGACTGATCAGTTGGCAGATTGGCGGCAAACGCATCGCCATTTTCAGCGTCGCCACCCTCACCGGGCTTGGACTGATCGGTGTGTGGAGCGATGCGATGGTCACGCTGGCCCTGGTGCTGACATCGCTGTTGTTCTGCGCAGTGATCGGCATACCGCTGGGCATCCTGTGTGCACGCAGTGATCGCACGGAAATGATCATCCGTCCGGTACTGGATGCCATGCAAACACTGCCCGCGTTCGTCTATCTGGTGCCGGTGGTGATGCTCTTTGGTATCGGCAACGTCCCCGGTGTGATCGTCACCATCATCTTTTCCGTCGCGCCGCTGGTGCGGCTGACCAACCTTGGTATTCGCCAAGTCCCTGCGGACAAGGTCGAAGCTGCCCGCGCGTTTGGCTGCACGGCCACGCAAATGCTGATGAAGGTGCAGTTGCCGTTGGCGGCGCCAACGATGATGGCCGGTCTCAACCAGACGTTGATGCTGTCGCTGTCGATGGTGGTGGTCGCCTCGATGATTTCGGTGGGCGGTCTGGGCTTGATGGTGTTGAGCGGCATCGGTCGCCTCGACATGGGCCTGGCTAGCGTCGGCGGCGCGGGGCTGGTGCTGCTCGCGGTATTCCTTGACCGACTGACCCAGGCAATGGGTGAGCGCAGCAGCGATCTGGCCACTGGTCAGCGCTGGTATGAAAGCGGCCCGGTGGGGCTGGTCATGAAACTGAAGTAAAAGAAGAACGTTGCACGTCCAGTGACGAATTGAGTTGGCCTGCTCACCCCATTAAAAACTCCAAGCGTGGTGAAACATGAAACTGACAAATCTCAAGAAAAGCGTGGTTGCGAGCCTGGTAGCTTCAGTGTTTGGGACTTTGCTGTGCTCGGCGGCCTACGCGGCCGATGCCAACAAACCGGGTGCCGGTGTTTCGATTACACCGATTTTCCCGACCATTGCTGAAGAACGCTTTCGTGGTGAGGTGGTGATCGCCGGCCTTAAGGAGCTGGGCTACGACGTCAAACAGCCAAAAGAAGTCGACTACCCGGCGATGTTTCTCGCGCTGTCTTACGGCGATGCGGACTTCACCGTGCATGAATGGGAACACCTGCACCAAGCGTTTTATGAAAAGGCCGGCGGCGATGACGTGATGGTCAAAGTCGGGCAAGTCATGAAAGGCGTGCTCCAGGGCTACATGATCGACAAGAAAACTGCCGACGCTTATCAGATCAAGGATCTGTCGGACCTGAAGAAACCCGAAATCGCCAAACTCTTTGACAGTAACGGTGACGGCAAGGCCGACCTGACGGGCTGCAACCCGGGCTGGGGCTGCGAGATCATGATCGAACACCACATGAAAGCCTATGGCTTGGGTCCAACCGTAGTCGACAACCGCGGCTCCTACTTCGCGTTGATGGCTGACACCATTGCGCGGCTTCAGCAAGGCAAGCCCGTGCTGTTTTTCACTTGGGTTCCGCAGTGGATTGCCAGTGTATTGGTGGAAGGGCGTGACGTGGTCTGGTTGCCGGTACCTTTCACCTCGCTGCCGGATGGCAAGGAAAGCAAGGACACCTTCCATGACGGCAAGAACCTCGGTTTCCCGGTGGACACGATCAATGCCGTCATGAACAAAGAGTTCGCTGAGAAGAACCCGGTGGCGCGCAAATTCCTCTCTGAAGTCAGCATCCCGACGGCCGCTGAAAGTGCGCAAAACCTGCGCATGCAAAACGGTGAAAAGTCGCTGGCCGACATCAAGCGCCATGCCGCGGAATGGATCAAGGCCAACCAGCAAGCCTATGACGGTTGGTTGAGTGACGCCCGGGCGGTAGCGAAGTAATCGGTTTGAACACGGGTTGGCGGCGGGCGGTGCCAGTCGCCAAGCCACAGGGTTGTCGTTTCAAGTGAAGGCGAGCGGGTGACGCAAGATGGAAACGTTCCAGAGTCCGTTGAAACAACAGAACATCGGCTTTCGCCCATCCACCGTGATGTCGGGCCATGAACGCATGGTGCGGGTGGCGTTTATCCTGCTCGATCATTTTTCGTTGACGACCCTTTCAACGGCGATGGATGCCCTGGCCACTGGAAACCTGATCAACGCTGAGACGATTTACACGGTATCGACCTACTCACTTCAGGGTGGACTGGTTGAAAGTGATATCGGCGTGTCGCTGGCTTCGCAAAGGCTGGTCGCAGAAGGCTTCAGTCATGATGCAGTGATTGTCGTCGGAGGCCAGCGTGTGAGGCTTGCCACGCAGCCAGTGCTGCGCCGAGTGCTGAAGAGGTCCGCGAGCAAAGGGATCGTTGCCGGTTGCTGGAATGCCGCGTTCTATCTCGCCGATGCCGGTTTGCTCGATACTCAGGAGTTCGCCTGCCACAGCGACAGCTGCGGTCTGGTCCATGAATATTTCCCGCAGTTGAAAGTTTCGACTCGCGAGTTTATTTGCACACAGCGTCGGGCCACTTGCGCCAACGCTCATTCGGCGCTGGATATGACCCTGGCGATCATGCAGGAACTGGGTGCGCACAACGATGCGGTACTGGTCGATGAGATAAAACGTGTTCACCAGCCCGCACAAGCTCGTCCGAAGTTCTCGGCAAATGCCGACAGCCTTCGCTGTTCATCGATTCCAAAGCCTTTGAACATCGCGCTCGACTTGATGGAAAAGAACATTGAGGAACCGCTGGAAATCGATGCAATCGCCAGCCAGGTCGGCGTGTCACGCCGGCAACTGGAAAGAAGGTTTGCCCGCTATCTCAATGCGGCACCGAATCGCTACTACCTGGAACTGCGTTTGACCCGGGCCCGGCAACTGATTGTGCAAAGTGATCGCTCGTTGACGGATGTGGCACTGGCAACCGGGTTTGTCAGTTATCCGCACTTCTATAAACGCTTCAAGGATCTGTTCGGCTTACCGCCCATGACCTTCCGGGATTATTACTACTCGAGCGACTGTGCCAGTAGCGGACGTTATGCCGTAGCGGCCAGTTTTTAAAACAAGCAGTCAATCGTCACTGTTTGTGCAAGTGCCAGTTTTGCAAGTTTCCGGATCAACGCCATTGCGTGCGTTTGCTTTGTGCCGCGTACGTTTTGCAACTTCAACGATTAACGGTTTAACACTATGAAAGTCAGTTCATTACCCGCCGATGATGATAGTTGTGGCTGGTTTCATTTGAGCACGCCACGCAGTCCCGAGCCGGCTCACCGTGGGCACCGTTCAGCCCGCTGGGTGATCATCGGTGCCGGCTTCACGGGACTGGCCTGCGCGCGGCAACTGGCGTTGAATTTTCCCGACGACGAAGTGGTGCTTATCGAAGCGCAGGAAGTCGGACTGGGCCCGTCGGGTCGCAATGCCGGTTTTGCCATTGACCTTCCCCATGACATTGGCGCTGAGGATTACATCGGTGACATCGCACTGGCCCGCACCAGTTTGAAACTCAATCTGGCCGGCCAATCGATACTTCGCGAGCTGGTCGATCAATACCGCATCGAATGCCAGATGAAAGCCTGCGGCAAATATCAGGCAGCGGTAGAGACCCGCGGTATCGCCGTACTCGATGCCTATCGCCGGGGCCTGGAAAAACTCGATCAGCCTTTTCAGATGATTGATGCCGATGAGTTGCCCGAACATTTGGGCACGCGGTTTTACCGCAAGGCGTTGTTCACGCCGGGCGCAGTGTTATTGCAACCGTCCGGACTGGTGAAAGGCCTGGCCGACAATTTGCCATCGAACGTCACGCTGTATGAGCGCACCCCGATTCTGGAAGTGGAATACGGCGCCAAGACGCTCCTCAAACATGCCCACGGCAGCATCACCGCCGACAAACTGATTCTGGCGAACAACTCGTTCGGCATGCGCTTCGGTTTCCTGCAAGGGTGCATGTTGCCGATCTACACCTACGCGAGCATCACGCGGCCACTGACCGAAGAAGAACAGGCACGGCTGGGCGGCAAACCTTTCTGGGGCGCGATTCCGGCGGATCCGTTCGGTACCACGGTGCGCCGCACCCCGGATAACCGCCTGCTGATCCGCAACAGTTTCACCTTCAACCCGGATGGCCGCAGCAACAGCAAATACAACGAACGTTTCGTGCGTCGGCACAAGGCTTCATTCGATCAGCGGTTCCCGATGTTGCCGGGCGTGACGTTCGACTACACCTGGGGCGGCGCCTTGGCCATGTCACGCAACCACAACGGCTTCTTCGGTGAACTGGCGCCCAACGTTTATGCCGCGCTCGGATGCAACGGTCTGGGCGTCACGCGCGGAACCGTCACCGGCAAGTTGCTCGCTGACTGGCTGGCGGGGCAGCGTGATCCGCTGATTGATTTCCTGTTGCAGGCGCCAGGCCCCAACAGCAACCCGCCAGAACCGTTTCTTTCGCTTGGGGTGAACATGAACCTCAAGTGGGGGCAGTACCGCGCCGGGAGAGAAAGCTGAGTCTGCGTTGACCGGTCGCTGAAGCCTCGTCGCTTGCAGGCTTGCGCCGCCAATAACCACAGTTTGCCCGGCATGCCGTCGGGTGTACGGATTGAACATTGAACCACTGGAGAAAACGCTATGAACTTTGACGGAATCTTTACCCCTGCCATTACCCCGTTGTCCGCTGATGGCCAGATCGACTATTCGGCGTTCGCCGATGTGCTCGAATATCTGATCGAGTCCAAGGTTCACGGCATCGTTATTGGCGGCTCCACCGGCGAGTATTACGCGCACACCGCCGAGGAGCGCGTGGCCGTGGCCGAGCGCGCCAAAGAGGTGATCCGCGGACGCTTGCCTCTGGTCATCGGCACCGGCGGCATTCGTACCGAAGACTCGGTGTACTTCGCCGAAAAGGCCAAATCCCTGAAAGCGGACGCGATTCTGGTCGGTTCGCCACCGTATGCCTTGCCGACGCAGAAGGAAATTGCCGCCCATGTGCTCGCCGTGGACAAGGCGGCCGGGCTGCCGATCATGCTTTACAACTATCCGTCGCGAATGGGCGTGGCGATGGGCGACGAGTTTTTCGAAGCCATCGCTGGCTGCAAGAACATCGCCGCGATCAAGGAAAGTTCGGGCGAGATGAGTCGCCTGCACCGTCTGGCTCACGCTCATCCGTCGATCCAGTTGTCCTGTGGCTGGGATGATCAGGCGCTGGAGTTCTTCGCCTGGGGTGCGCGCAGTTGGGTTTGCGCCGGTTCGAACTTCATCCCGCGTGAACACATCGCGCTTTACGAAGCCTGCGTGCTGGAAAAGAACTTCGATAAAGGTCGGCGGATCATGTCGGAGATGCTGCCGTTGATGGATTTCCTCGAGAGCGGCAAGTTCGTGCAGTCAATCAAACATGGCAGCGAACTCAGTGGCCTGCGTGCCGGCGGCGTCCGTGCGCCACTGCAAGCACTGGAGCCTTCCGAGAAGCAAGCGCTGGAAGGCGTGATCAAAACCCTGCAGAAAAACGTCGCGCGTATCGTCGAGGAGGCTTGAAATGGCAGACCTGCTGAGTAAAGAGCAATACCTCGAGCTGGCTGCGAAGCTCGAATTTCGCAATCAAGCGTTCATCAACGGCCAGTTTTGCGCCTCGCGTTCAGGCAAGACATTCACCACAACCAACCCGGCTACCGACCAGGTGCTGACTGAGATTGCTGCGTGCAACGCCGATGATGTCGACGCGGCCGTAGCGGCGGCGAAGGAAGCCTTCGATGACGCACGCTGGCATTCACTGGCGCCGTCCGCACGCAAATCGGTATTGCTGCGCTTCGCCCAATTACTGGAAGACCACGCCCATGAGCTGGCGGTGCTGGAAAGCCTGGACAGTGGCAAGCCGATTCGTGAATGCCAGAACATCGACGTGCCGGAAACGATTCATACGTTACGTTGGCATGCCGAGCTGATCGACAAGATCTACGACGCTACGGCACCGGTCGGCTCGGGTGCGGTAACCATGGTCGTGCGTGAACCGATCGGCGTTGTCGGCCTGGTGTTGCCGTGGAACTTCCCGCTGCTGATGCTCGCCTGGAAAATCGGCCCGTCGCTGGCCGCAGGCTGTTCGATCGTGGTCAAACCGGCCAAGGAAACCACCTTGAGCACGTTGCGTGTCGCCGAACTGGCGTATCAGGCGGGGATTCCCGCCGGCGTGTTCAACGTCGTGCCCGGGGGAGGCAAGGAGGCCGGTGAGCCGCTGGGTCGTCATCCGGATGTGGCGATGGTCAGCTTCACCGGTTCAACCGATACCGGGCGGCTGTTCCTCAAATATTCCAGCGAATCGAACCTGAAACGCATCGTGCTGGAATGTGGCGGCAAGAACCCTGCTGTGGTGATGAATGATGTCGAAGACATCGACCTCGTCGCCCAGCATGTGGTCAACGGCGCCTTCTGGAACATGGGTGAAAACTGTTCGGCCTCATCAAGGCTGATCGTACACGCCGACATCAAGGATGAACTGTTGCAGCGTGTGCAGGTTCATTTGGGCGACTGGAAAATGGGCGATCCATTGGACCCTGAAAATCGCTTGGGCTCGATGATCAGCAAGGCGCATTTCGACAAGGTGCGCTCCTACCTTGACGTGGCCCGCGACGAAAATCTGCGCGTACTGGTGGGCGGCAAAACCCTCCAGGATATTTTCGTCGAACCGACTATCGTTGACGGCGTGAGTCGCGATAGCCGTTTGTTCCAGGAAGAGATCTTCGGCCCGGTACTGAGCGTCACCACCTTCCAGACCGTTGACGAAGCCATTGCGCTGGCCAACGACACAGCCTACGGTCTGGCAGCATCGGCTTACACCGGCAACCTGCGCCATGCCCTGAAACTCTCACGCGGGATTCGCGCCGGGATCGTCACGGTGAACTGCTTCGGTGAGGGCGACGCCTCCACGCCATTCGGCGGCTACAAGGAATCAGGGTTCGGCGGGCGCGACAAGTCGATCTGGGCGCACGACCAATACACTGAAATCAAAACCATCTGGATTGACGCTTCCTGATAGCGCCTTGACGCAAGAAACCACATCGCCCCCGACACTGGATTCAGTGGCGGGGCGATTTACCCAATCCATGAGCTGGATTGGTTGGTAGCCACGTCAGCAAAAAAGCTTTCAGTCATCCGCTTTTCTTCAGACATTTTGAACCTAATCCGAAATCGGTCGCTCAACCGTGCAATGTTCGGGGGTGGCGAAATGAACGCGTTCAAGAACCAACTGACATTCGCACAAGAAACCAGACTACTCGCTTTGGCTGCCTGGCAACGTGCACTGGAAAACCTTGAACTGCGAATGGACTGCCCAGACGCCTATCACGACGAACTGCTGCGCCAGTCGGATGAAATGGACCGCTTGGGCATACTCAGTTGGAACGAGTGGCGCGACCTGCGTAGAGAAGCAGATGTCGCCTATCTGCGCGCAGTCGCTGGAGACGATTACCACTGAGGTCATGTACGGTCGTTATCCGCATCCACTGAAAAGATCGAATCAACAAAACAGGAGATTTCCATGCCCGAGCCGTTGTCCTCATCAGGTGCACCAACTCGCTCCTGGTTCGCTCGTTTCTCAGGGTGTGGATGGGGCGGGCGGGTCTTCTGGTCAATTCTGATCGGCGTGACAATCTTCCTGCTGATAAGCGGGTATGACGCCTTTGTCGGGGCCAACAAACAAAATCTGCACTTCGCTTTTATCGGTGGCATGACTGGCTTCGCTGCGACAGCAATCGGTGCTGTCGTAGCGATCGCGTTGCGAGACATCGCCGCCCGAACCCAAGACATCATGCTCGGCTTCGCCGCCGGGATGATGCTGGCCGCGAGTTCGTTTTCGCTCATTCTGCCTGGCATAGAAGCGGCTCGGGCGCTTTGCGATAACCAGTTGCTCGCGGCCTGCGTCGTCGTCGCAGGGTTGGGATTGGGCGTAGCGCTGATGGTCGGCCTTGATCGTTTCGTGCCTCACGAACACGAGAAAAGCGGACGCCGAGGGCCGGACGCGCAGCGCATCAATCGTGTCTGGTTGTTCGTCCTGGCAATCACACTGCATAACCTGCCGGAAGGCATGGCCATTGGCGTGAGCTTCGCCAACGGCGACATGAAGGTGGGACTCCCGCTGACCACGGCGATCGCCATCCAGGATATTCCCGAAGGCCTGGCTGTCGCTCTAGCGTTACGCGTGACAGGCATCTCTGCACTTCGCGCAGCGCTTATTGCAGTGGGTTCGGGGTTGATGGAACCGATTGGCGCCATTGTCGGACTGGGCATTTCCAGCAGCTTTGCGTTGGGATATCCCGTTGCGCTCGGTTTGGCCGCCGGGGCGATGATTTTTGTGGTCTCCCATGAGGTCATTCCCGAGACCCATCGCAACGGTCATGAGACCCCGGCTACCTTGGGACTGATGCTCGGCTTTGGGGTGATGATGTTTCTCGATACTGCTTTGGGTTAATCACGAACCTGACCACTGGAGAGAAACCCTCACGCACTGGCTTTAACCTCAGCCTTGACTACTGATTTACGGTAAGTCAGCAAAACGATGCCCGTGACCACAATCACCCCGCCGAAAATCTGTCCTGTACTGAGCATTTGGTCCAGCACAATCCAGCCCATCAACAGCGTTGCTAGTGGCTCGATGTTCATGACCGGCGCATTGCGCGGCATGTCGAGGCGAGGCACGGAAATGAACAGGACGATAAAACCTGTGCCGTACAGCACCACCAGGGTGGCAAGGGCCAGCCATCCGGTCGAGGTGGCGGGCAGGTTCAAGCCGCCGGGAAGGGCGCCCGTCAGTCCTGCCAGGTTGACGCTGCTGAACACGATGAAAATGGTCAGCAGACTGCGCACCGAGCCGCGTACCTGAGACAGTTTGTGGTCGGTGATCCACAACGCGCAGGCGAACACGCTGGCGGCACAGAACGCGAGCGCGACGCCGGTCAGCCATTGCGCACTGACGTCTGTCGTGGTCGAGAGACGCCCGGGGACGTCCAGCACAAACACCAGACCCAACAGAATCAAACCCATCAACGTCGCAGTGCGTGCGCTCGGTCGCTGGCCACCCAGCGCCCAGGTGAGCAATGCCAGCAGAATAGGAAATACGTTCGCCACCAGCAGGGCCAGCGCCACCGGCACCCGTGCGACAGCAGAGTAAAGGCACAGACTCTGCGCAGTGATCAGCAACCCCAGCAACAGTTGCCAGCGCCAGGCACCGGCCGGCAAGCGCGGGCTTTGTCTTTGCCACAGCACCAGGATGGCGAGCACCAGCAGGGTCCCGCCGGAACGCATCAAAATAGCCAGCAACACACCCGCACCATCATCAAATGCGACCCGCGCCGCCACATGATTGCCGGCAAATGCACAGCCCATGCACAACAGAATGATCACAGCCAGATAGCGGGGGAAGGGTGGCGGCACGGCTTGCGCAGCGGTAGGGCGAGGCATGGCAGATCTCAGGATTGTTAGCCGTTCGAACGACTTGGTTTTTATTTGGTTGTCGTACAACTATGCCGTTTTATCGCATTCAGCGACGTCGGGCAATAGACCTGAAAACGCACAGCGACGCATATGTTCGGCGTCAAGGTGGATTTTTACGTATTTGATTAAGCGTAGAGATCGTATGACTTGATAGAGCAGGGGCGTATCGGCCCCTGCTTCCAGGGATTTACACATTCATGACAGGCGGGTGGTCTGCTTCTGCTCAAGCATGAAATGGATAATCGATATACCCACGCTGATCCCCGCCGAAAAAGCTGCTCGGGTCTGGCGCGTTGAGCGCCAGACCATCATGCAGCCGACGCGGCAAGTCAGGGTTGGCCAGGAACGGGCGGCCGAACGCAATGATGTCGGCACGATCGGCAATCAGCGCCTGTTCGGCAGATTGCGCATCGTAGCCGCCCGCCAGGATCAGCACGCCGTTCCACGTCTTGCGCAACTGCGCAATGATCGCGTCCCAGCGCGGGTCGAAGTTCTCATCTTTGACTGTGCCGACCATTGCTGGCTCGACCAGGTGCAGATAGGCCAGATTCCATTGGTTGAGCGCCTCGACCAAGTGGCCGAAGGTCGCCTCCGGGGTGTCGTCACCCATGCCCATGAAGCGCCCCATCGGCGTCAGGCGTACGCCGACCCGTTCGGCACCGACTTCTTCAGTGACGGCCGCCACCACTTCCAGCAGAAACCGCGCGCGATTCGCCACGCTGCCGCCATAGGCATCGTTACGCTGATTGCTGTTGCTGTTAAGAAACTGATCGAGCAGGTAACCGTTGCCGGCATGAATTTCCACGCCGTCCATGCCTGCCTGCAATGCGTTGCGCGCGGCCACGCGATAGTCCTCGACGATCCCGGCGATTTCTGCGGTTTCCAGCGCGCGCGGCACCGGCACATCACCCCAGACGCCGTTACCGTTTTCATCGACGATAAACGTCTTGCCAGGTACCGGCAGCGCGCTGGGCGCAACCGGCAGGCCGGCATCAGGTTGGAAACTGGGGTGGGACACCCGGCCAACGTGCCACAGCTGCATGAAGATCAGACCGCCAGCCTCATGCACCGCCGCGCTGACGTCACGCCACGCCCGCACCTGCTCAGGGCTGTAGATGCCAGGCGTCCAGGCATAACCCTGAGCCTGCCGGGAGATTTGCGTGGCCTCGGTGATGATCAGCGCGGCGCTGGCCCGTTGGCGGTAGTACTCGGCGTTCATCGGCGTCGGCACATCGCCCGGTTGGCCGGCGCGTGAGCGCGTTAACGGCGCCATCGCCACGCGATGGGCGAGGGTGCAAGGACCGAGTGCGAGGGGTTGGAACAGACGACGGGTCATGGGTAGCTCCAGATAAAAACAAAGGAAATTCAAGCGCGGCAGCGGCGCCGCGAACCAGTGCCGCTAAATTAACCGGGTGCAGCGGGGCTGATAATCAGTGACCGGCGCTACGCTGTTTTGCGCAGGGCGCAATGGCGCCCGTGCTCATCAGCGATGAACACGGGCGTGGCTCAGGCGGGCTGGTTAGAACGGGTCAGCGGCAGGTTCAGCCAGCGCCGGCCAGTGGCGTTGGCGACGGCGTTGCCAAGGGCAGCGGCCATCGGCCCCTGGACGATTTCAGCGGCACCGAGGAACGGTTCTCCCGGCTGGTCGAGCAAATGCACATCGACTTGTTTCGGCAGTTGCGTGAAACGCAGAATCGGATAACCGCTCCAGTCGTAGCTGCGAATACCCCCCGCGTCGTAGGCAACTTTTTCGTACAGGGTCCAGCTCGCGGACTGCACGATGCCGCCCTCGACCTGATTGCGCAGGCCATCCGGGCTGACGATCTGGCCGACGTCCACCGCCGTCACCACGTGATCGATGCGAATCTCGCCGGTCTGCGGATGCACCCGCAGCTTCACGGCGATGGCGCAGTAACCCATGATGTTTTTATAGCGAGCGAAGGCGAAACCGATACCGGCGCCGGGCTCGCTGCTTTTTTGCGGCCAACCGATCTCATCCCGCACACGTTCTACCACCGCGCGAGCACGCGGGTCGCTGAGATGGTCCAGACGCAACGCGACCGCGTCGATGCCGGCCCTGATCGCCAGTTCGTCGATACTCGCCTCGATGGCGAAGATATTGATGTGCGCACCCAGCGAACGCATGGCCGAGGTGCGAAAGGGCATTTCGGTGACGAAGGTCATGTTGATGCGCGTCGAGTTCAACTCGTACAGCGGCACCGCGTTGCGATCACCATCGCCTTCGGGCTGGGCGATCGGCACGGATGGCGCTGACGTGAAGGGCCGCGCGAGCAAGCGTGCCGGCAGCAGACGCCCGGCGTTGACGATGCGTTCGTTGTGCGGCGTGGTCCAGAGTTCGTAGGCCCAGTCCTGCAGGCGGCCTTGGCTGAGGCTGGCGTCGACTTCGGTGACCATCGCCGAGCTATACGGCTCCCAAAGATTTTCCTGTTCGCGCATCCATTGCACGCGCACCGGCGTCCCGGGCACGCGCAGGGCAATCAATGCCGCATCGGCGGCGGCATCATCGGCGCCGTTGTGGCCGTAACACCCTGAGCCTTCGGTATGAATACAGCGCACCCGCTCAGGTGGCAGACCGAGCATTTCGGCAATGCCGGCGCGCAGCGGATAAACACCTTGGGTGTGGGTCCAGACCGTGAGATTGCCGTCCTTGAACCAGGCCACTGCGCAAGACGGGCCGATCGAGCCGTGCATCAGATATTGCTTGGTAACCCGCGCCTGAAAACGCGTGTCGGCCGCGCCGCTCGGCGTGCCGCTGTGGCTGATCGGATAGCGCCGTGAGGGCAGGCGTTTAAGCAGACCATGAATTTCGGCCGCATCGGGAATCGCCTCGCCCACGCTCCATTGCGTCACCTCGCTGGCACGGCGCATGGCTTTGATCGCTTGCCACTCATCACCGGCGACCACCGCCAGATAGTTGCCGTCGCGGATCACCTTGACCACGCCAGCCAACGCCTCGATGGACGCCGTATCGAATGCTTGCAGCGTGCAGCCCGGACGAGGCGGGCGGATCACCCGCGCGTGCAGCATGCCCGGCAGGCGCATGTCCTGGACGAATGCTGCGCCACCGCTGACCTTCGCCGGGATGTCGAGGCGCGGCAAAGAATCGCCGATCAGTTTGAAGTCAGCGGCGGCCATCGCCGGTGACTGGGCCTTGGCGTATTGGTGCACATCGACATGCCCGACCGCGTCGGCATAACTCATCCGCTGACTGGCCGGACCTTCGATCACACCGTCGCGGGTGCTCAGCAGCGCCGCATCAACCTGCCAACGGCGCGCGGCGGCATCGACGAGCATTTCGCGCACCTGCGCAGCGGCGTTATACAACGCGGTACCGCTGTCGAAAATGCTGTGGCTGCCGGCGGTGTAGCCTTCGTTGGGTGTCAGCGCGGTGTCGGCGGTGAGCAGGTTTATGGAGGTTGTCGGCACCTGCAAACGCTCAGCGGCAATTTGCAGCAGCGCGGTTTTCACACCGGTGCCCAATTCGACCTTGCCGGTGTAGACGGTAATGCCATCGGCGCCGATGCGGATCCAGGCGTCGAGAAACGGGTTGGTGCGCAGGCTTCCGGGCAGGTCGGGTGCGAGGACCACGGTGCCGAGCGTATCGACTTCCGTATCCGCCAACACACGTCGCGCCACCGGCATCAGGGTGAACGCCATCAGCAACGCACCACCGCGCAGAAAGGCGCGCCGACTAGGGTTCAAACCATTCGACTCGCTCATTTCAGGCTCCCGTTGTGCCCGGCCACCTGTTTGATCGCCTCGATGATCCGCAAGTGCGTACCGCAGCGGCACAGGTTGCCGGCCATGTGCTCGAGAATGGTCGCCTCATCCGGGTGGCGATTACGCTCAAGCAAAGCTTGCGCGCGCATCAGCATGCCGGCGATGCAGTAGCCGCATTGTGCGGCCTGTTTCTCGATGAACGCGGCTTGCAGAGGGCCTGGTTTTTCCGTGCTGCCGAGGCTTTCCACGGTGCGGATCTTTTTGCCTTCGAGGCCGGCGCAGGGCGTCAGGCAGGCGAACACCGGTCGATCATCGACGATCACGGTGCAGGCGCCACATTGACCGAGACCGCAACCGTATTTGGCGCCGTTGAGGTTCAAGTGATTGCGCAGCGCATACAGCAGCGGCATGTCCGGCTCCAGCTCAAGCGGTTGCGCGGCTCCGTTGACGTTGAGGGTGATCTGGCTCATTTCGTCTCCTGACGTAACGCTTCAATAGTGGAAGGGAGGTCGGCCCACGGCTGATCGGGGCTGGCTTGCTGACGCAGATACGCGGCCAGTGCACCGAGCTGCGCGTTGTCGAGGCTGGCGGCGAACGCCGGCATCAGCGGGCCGGGCGATCCTGGCGTGGCGGGCAAGCCTTCAAGCACGGTTTTGAGGAAGTTGCGCGAACTGGCCGCTTGCAGCGCCGAGGTGCTTTGCAACCCCGGGCGACCATCGATGGTGCGCATCGGCGCCGCCGGGCCATGGCAGCCGGCGCAGGCACTGCTGAAGAGCAGGGCGCCGCTCGAATAGTCTGCCGGCTCACTGGCAGGCGTCTTCGCCGTCGTCTCTGTCACCGAAGGCGGGTTTTCCAGGCTGAGCAAATACTCGGCAATTGCCTCGGCTTCACTGGCGGGCAAGCGGGCCAGACTCAAGCTGACCGGCCGCATCGGCCCGGCGGGTGTGCCGTGGCCATCGACGATCTCGGCGCGCAGATAGCCGACCAGTTGCGCGCGACTCCACGGGTTGACGCGTTGGCCCATACCGACCAGTGCGGGCGCATGCCAGCCGTCAACGCTGCCGCCCTGTAGGTATTCCGAGGACTTTTCCGCGCCGATCAGGTTCAGCGGCGAATGGCAGCCAGCGCAATGGCCCGGACCGTCGGCCAGATAACGCCCTCGATTCCACGCTTCGCTGCGCCCCGCCAGCGGCGTCAGTGGTTCTCCGTGCAGGAACAGCAGGTTCCAGAACGACACCAACGGGCGAATGTTCATCGGAAAGTTCATCTGGTTCTGCGCGGCCGGCGCGTGCACGGCGGGGCCGCTCATCAAGTAGGCATAGGCGTCGGCGATGTCTGCTGCGCTCATGCGCCGGTAATGTACGTAGGGGAATGCCGGATAGAGCAAGTGACCATCGCGAGCGATGCCCTGACGCATCGCCCGCTCGAAGGCCGGCAGCGACCATTGGCCGATACCGGTCTCTGCGTCCGGGGTGATGTTGGTGCTGTACAGCGTGCCGAACGGCGTTACCAGCGGCAGCCCGCCGGCCAGATATTCACCGCCGGGGCGCGTATGGCAGACCGCACAATCGCCGGCCTCGACCACCCGCGCCCCGCGTTGCAACTGCGAAGTGTCGAACATCGTCGGGCGCTCGATCGGCGCAATCACCGGGCGCCACATCAGCCAAGCGGCACCGATCAGGCCGAGCACGGCGACGACGGCCACGCTGATCCAAAGCGTTCTGGATTTCAGAAATGAGTTGTTCATGGCACAGGAAGAAACGCGGCAGGCGATGACAGGACGGATGGGCTGCGGGTCATGGAAACGCTCCTTGTGATAGCCGGGGAAGGGCGCCGCCGGGGACGACAGCGCCAGAGGCCAAAGCGTAGAGAAACCACCAGCGTCGGAGAATCAGCGGCGCACGCAACAGCGCGTTGCGCGAGAAGCAACGCCTGCGCCGTTGCGCCGGACGCATCACTGCGTTGCCCGCCGCATGGATTCTGCGCATCGCCACAGGGCCGTAGCCTTGGCAGCACTTTCCTGAATTCAATGAGGTGTCATCATGCTCACGAGCAATCCGGTCATTGCGACCAACGCCGAACAGCCGGCTGGACTTTCCGGCCTGATGGTCGCGTTCCTGGCATTTTGCTGTGGCGCGGTCGTGGCCAATCTTTATTACGCGCAGCCGATCGTCGAACTCATTGCACCGCAGATCGGTCTGTCCAGCGCCAATGCCAGCCTGATCGTTTCGCTCACGCAGTTTGGCTACGCGCTGGGCCTGTTGCTGCTGGTACCGCTGGCCGATCTGATGGAAAACCGTCGGCTGGTGGTCGGCTTCACGCTAGCGGCCAGCGTCACGCTGTTGTGCGCCGGACTGACCCATTCGCCGTCGATGTTCCTGGTGTTGTCTTTGCTCATCGGTCTGACGTCGGTGGCTGTGCAGATCCTTGTGCCGCTGGCGGCGCACCTGGCGCCCGAGGCCAGCCGTGGCCGCGTTGTCGGCAATATCATGAGCGGTCTGCTGCTGGGGATTCTGTTGTCGCGGCCACTGTCGAGTTTGTTGGTTGAAGTGTTCGGCTGGCGCGGAGTGTTTTACAGCGCATCAGCCCTGATGGCCGTCATCGCGCTGATTACCGCCGTGGCACTGCCGCGTCGGCTGCCGACGCATAAAGCCACCTATGCTGCGCTGATCGGTTCGGTGTTTGCCTTGGCCCGGCGCTATCCACTGTTGCGTCAGCGCTCGCTGTATCAAGGGTTGCTGTTTGCCAGTTTCAGCCTGTTCTGGACCCTCGCGCCGATTGAACTGATGCGTCACCACGGTTTCACTCAGGCACACGTGGCGATCTTCGCGCTGGTCGGTGCGGTGGGTGCCATTGCCGCGCCGATTGCCGGACGTCTGGCCGATGCCGGGCATGGTCGTCGCGGCACGCTGGTCGCATTGCTGCTGGCGCCGGTTTCGCTGCTGATCGCTGCGCTCCCGGGCAGCGGCTATATCTGGTTGGTGGTGTGCGCGGTGCTGCTGGATTTCGCCGTGCAATTGAACATGGTGCTCGGCCAGCGTGAGGTGTACGCCCTCGATCCCCATAGCCGTGCGCGCCTGAACGCCGTGTACATGACCAGTATTTTCGTCGGCGGCGCCGTGGGCTCACTGGTCGCCAGTCCGCTGTACGAGCACTTCGGCTGGAACCTGTCCGCCGTCACGGTGGCGCTACTGCCAGCGCTGGCGCTCGGGTTGTTTCTGAGCCGCAAGAGCGATGTCTGAACAGCCGACGAGTGCGGGCAAGCACGGCGGCACAAGACGAAGGGCGAACAGTGATGCACAATCATCCGCGTTCCCTTTCGACCGGACCCCGCTTATGGACAAGTTGCTGGCACTGAAGATGTTTGTGGAAACCGTGCGCTGCGGGGGCTATTCCTCGGCAGCGCGCAAACTCGGGATATCCACGTCGTCAGTGACACGGCAAGTGGCAGGGCTGGAACACGAGCTGGGCGCGAGCCTGCTCAATCGCACCACGCGCAACACCAGCGTGACCGTTGCCGGCCAGACCTATTTCGAAAAAGCCGTGGCGATTCTCGACGCGATCGACGAAGCCGATGCCGTCGTCGCCGATCGTGGCGCCGAAGCGCAGGGCCGTCTGCGCATCAGCGTGCCGGTGGAGTTCGGCCGACGCCTGATCGCGCCGCACCTGAGCCGTTTGCTCGAGCGGCATCCGGGGCTGGAGATCAGTCTGTCGCTGAGTGATCAGGTCAGCGACCTGCTCAGCGAGCAGATCGATGTTTCGGTGCGGCTGGGATCCTCCGTGGTCAGTGAAGACATCGTCAGCAAACGCGTGGGGCAGTTCGAGCGCTGGGTGGTGGCGAGTCCGGCGTATCTGGCGCGTAGCGCCACGCTCTGTCATCCACGGGACTTGCTGGAGCATCAGTGCCTGCGTTTCGATTACGGCGGCACGCACCAGCACTGGACCTTCCAGAATGAAGACGCGCCCATTCAACTCAACGTCCATGGGCGCCTGCAAAGCAACAACGCCGACATCCTGCGCGAGGCCGCCATCGGCGGCGGCGGGGTGACGCTGCTGGCTGACTGGCTGGTACGCGACGACGTCGCAGCCGGCCGGCTGACCCGCTTGCTTGAGCACTACGAGGTCAATCCCGGCAGTGCCAGCACGTGCATCAACGCGTTGTATTTACCCAATCACCGTGGGTCCAGCCGGATCAATGTGTTTATCGATTTCCTGATGGAAGTTCTCAACCCGGCGGCCGCGACCACGCCCGCAGCGTGATCCCGGCGGCTCAACGGCGCCCGGTTCGCGTACTCACATCCACCCAAACCGCCAACACCAGAATGCTGCCCTTGACGATCATCTGCCAATAGCTGTCGACGTCGAGCATCGACATGCCGTTGTCCAGGCTGGTGATGACCAGCGCGCCGAGGAGGGCGCCGTACACCGTGCCGGAGCCGCCGCGCATGGAGGTGCCGCCGATAAAGCACGCGGCGATGGCGTCGAGTTCACCCATGCTGCCAGCCGAAGGCGAGCCGGCGGCCAGGCGCGCGGTGTTGACCACGCCGGCGAGGGCGCACATCACGCCCATGATCCCGAAAATCCACAATTTCACGGCCTGTACATTGATGCCAGACAAGCGCGTCGCTTCCATATTGCTGCCCACCGCATAAACGCGGCGGCCGAAAACCGTCTGACTGGTCACGTAGCTGAACACGCCCAGCAGAATCAGCAGCAACAAGACCGGCACGGGAATGCCGTCATAGCTGTTGAGCGTCTGCACGAAACCGGCGAGCACGGCGCCGATCACCAACACGCGGACGACGTCACGCACTAATGAATGCGCCGCGAGGCCGTGCAGGGCACGATTGCGTCGTTGTTTCCAAGTCAGGAACACGGTCAGCGCGAACAGCACAATGCCCAAGCCAGTGCCAATTGCGTGGGGCAAGTAACCCTGGCCAATGTAAACCAGCTCCGGCGATACCGGTGCGATGGTCGTGCCGCCGGTAATCCCCAGCAGAATCCCGCGAAACGCCAGCATGCCGCCGAGACCGACAATGAACGAGGGGATGCGCAGGTAAGCCGTCATGTAGCCGTTGGCGAGGCCGATCATCAGCCCGCACAAGGCGACCAGACTGAGGTTCGCCAGCAGCGGAATGTGATAGACCACATCGAGAATCGCCGCGAGACCACCGAGCAGGCCGAGCAACGAGCCGACAGACAAATCGATCTCGCCGCTGATGATTACCAGCACCATGCCACAGGCGAGAATCCCGGTAATCGACATCTGCCGCAGCAGATTGGAAAGGTTGCGCGGGGTCAAAAATCCGCCCTCGGTCTGCCAGCTGAAAAACAGCCAGATCAGCACCACGGCAAACACCAGCGCGAGCATTTTGTAGCGGGTGAACAGTTGTTTGACCTGATTCATTTACGCGGATTTCCGATCATTATTGTTATGGCTGCCAGTCTGGCTGAGGGCGGCGGCGAGCACCTGTTCCTGGGTGAGCTCATGGTTGATGAAGTCGCCGCGCAACTGGCCTTCGCCGATCACCAGCACGCGGTCGGAAACACCCAGCACTTCGGCCAGCTCCGACGAGACCATGATGATCGACACGCCGGCGGCAGCCAGCGCGCCCATCAACTTGTAGATTTCGTATTTGGCGCCGACGTCCACACCTCGGGTCGGCTCATCGAGAATCAGCACCCGGGGTTTGGCCAGCAGCATCTTCGCCAGCACGGCTTTTTGTTGATTGCCGCCCGACAGGCTGGTGATCGGCAGGAACGGGCTGGCGGTTTTGAGGTGCAGGCGCGAAATTTCCTTATCGATGCTGCCCAGTTCGGCTTCGGCATCGATGCGGGTCAGTTTCGAATAGTTGTCCAGCACGGCGAGGGTGATGTTCTGACCGACGCCCAGATCGGGAATGATGCCTTGGCGCTTGCGGTCCTCGGGCACCAGGCACAGGCCAGCACGGATGGACTTGAGTGGCGTGCGGGTGCCGATGGGTTGGCCATCGAGCCAGACTTCGCCCTCATGACGGCCGGGGTAAGCGCCGTACAGCGCGGTGACCAGTTCAGTGCGGCCGGCACCGACCAGCCCGGCTATGCCGAGGATTTCCCCGCGCTTGAGGACGAAGGAAATATCGTCGACCCGTTTGCGCTTGGGGTTGTCGACGTCGTAGCAATTGATGTGGCGGGCCTCGAAAATCACCTCGCCAATGTCGTGCGGCTCGGAGGGGTAGAGGTTGCTCATTTCCCGCCCGACCATTTGCGTGATGATCTGCGCAATGTCCATGTCGGCCATGGCGGTGGTGGCGATGTGTTTGCCGTCACGGATCACTGAAATGGTGTCACACACGGCGGCCACTTCATCGAGTTTGTGCGAGATGTAGACGCAGGCGACGCCTTTGGCTTTGAGGTCACGGATGATGTCCAGCAACACCTCGATTTCCGAGCGGCTCAGGGCCGATGAAGGCTCGTCGAGGATCAGCAGTCGGGCCTTTTTGTTCAGGGCCTTGGCGATTTCCACCAGTTGCTGATAGCCGCCGCCGTACTGCGAAACCGGCAGCGATACGTTCATGTTGGGGACTTTCAATTCGCGCATCAGGGCTTCGGCGCGGTGAATCATCGCCGGGTAATTCATGCGTCCGCCGGGCAGTGTCAGCTCGTGGCCCATGAAAATGTTTTCGGCCACCGACAGGTCGGGCACCAGGGTCAGTTCCTGGTGAATGATGACGATGCCGGCAGCTTCCGTTTCACTGATCGATTGCGCTCTGAGTGGTTGCCCGTCCCAGAGGATTTCACCGTCCCAGGTGCCGTGCGGGTAGACCGCCGAAAGGATCTTCATCAGCGTCGACTTGCCGGCGCCATTCTCGCCGCACAGGCCAACGCACTCGCCGGGTCTGACCTTGATGTCGATGCCGTTGAGCGCTTTGACACCGCCGAAGGTTTTGACGATGCCGTTCATTTGCAGCAGATAGTCGGACATGGACAGGGCTCGTATTCCAAAAGGATCAGACACTTAACCCTGTGGGAGCGAGCCTGCTCGCGAAGGCGTCTTTTCAGACAGAGCTGTACTGACTGACACTCCGCCTTCGCGAGCAGGCTCGCTCCCACAGGAGTTACGCACAAACAGCGTCAATCACTTCCCGGCAATTTGCGCCTTGGTGTAGAAGCCGTCCTGTTCGAGCAGGTCGATGTTGTCCTTGGTCAGCGGGGTTGGCGTGAGCAGGATGGTGTCGACTTTTTTGCTGCCGTTGTCGTACTGCGAGCTGAAGGCGGGTTTTTCGTTGCGCGCCAGTTGCACCGAGAGTTTGGCCGCTTCGGTGGCGATGAGTTTCAGCGGTTTGTACACGGTCATGGTTTGCGTGCCGGCGATCACACGTTTGACTGCAGCAAGGTCAGCGTCCTGCCCGGAAATCGGCACCTTTCCGGCTAGTTGCTGCGCCGCCAGTGCCTGGATAGCGCCGCCGGCCGTGGCGTCGTTGGAGGCAACGATGCCGTCGATTTTGTTGTCGTTGCGGGTCAGGGCGTTTTCAACAATGCTCAGCGCTTCGGTCGGGTTCCATTCCTTTACCCACTGTTGGCCGACGATCTTGATATCGCCCTTGTCGATGGCCGGTTGCAGCACTTTCATCTGGCCTTCACGCAGGATCTTGGCGTTGTTGTCGGTGGGCGCTCCGCCGAGCAAAAAGTAATTGCCCTTGGGCGCGGCATTCAGCACGCCGCTGGCCTGCATCTCACCGACCTTTTCGTTATCGAAGGAAATGTAGGCGTCGACATCAGCGTTGAGAATGAGCCGATCATAGGACACAACTTTGATCCCGGCTTTCTTCGCTTCGGCCACCGCGTTGGTCAGCACCGTGGCGTTGAACGGCACGATGACGATGACATCGACGCCTCGGGAAATCAGGTTTTCGATCTGGGAAATCTGCTTCTGCTCGTTGGCATCAGCCGATTGCACGAAGACCTTGGCGTCCATTTTTTCTGCCGCCGCGACAAAGTAGTCACGGTCACGCGACCAGCGTTCCAGGCGCAGGTCATCAATGGAGAAACCGATTTTCGGGTGGGCAGCGTCAGCCATCACCGGCAGTGACAGCAGCGCCAGGGCAGAGGCCAACAGCGTGCGTTTTACGTTCTTCATGTGGGGCGTCCTTTTATTGTTGTTGGAAAGACACGGCCTGACGATGAGTATCGGGCTGGTAAAACTGTAGAGAATCCGCAGACGCCGCAGGCACAGATTTGTCGTAGAAATGTCACCGCGTGAATGCGCCCGCAGACTCCCTGTGTGATCAGCGATAGATAAACCGGTTGACGATGTTCTCAAGCATTTCCTGGCGGCCGCTGACGGCTTGCGGGTTCAACTCGTTGGTGAATGCGTGCTCGGCCAGCGATTCAAGGTTGAAGTCGCCGGCCATCACCGCTTGCCCGAACGGCTGCTGCCAACCGGCGTAGCGCTGATCCTTGAGCCGTTGCAGTTCATCGTTCTGCACCATGGCCGCGGCGCGTTCCAGAGACAGGGCCAGAACGTCCATCGCGCCGACGTGACCATGGAACAGATCGATCTGATCGAGGCTTTGCCGACGCACCTTGGAGTCGAAGTTGAAGCCGCCATTCTTGAAGCCGCCGGCCTTGAGAATTTCATAGGTGGCCAGGGTCATTTCTTCGACGCTGTTGGGAAATTGATCGGTATCCCAACCGTTTTGCGGATCACCCCGGTTGGCGTCGATACTGCCGAAAATCCCCAGCGAGACCGCCGTCGCGATCTCGTGATGGAAGCTATGCCCGGCGAGGGTGGCGTGGTTGGCCTCGATGTTGACCTTGATTTCGTGCTCCAGCCCGAACTGCTGGAGAAAGCCAAACACGGTGGCGCTGTCGTAATCGTATTGGTGCTTGGTCGGCTCCTGTGGCTTGGGTTCGATCAACAGGTCGCCGGTGAAACCGATCTTGTGCTTGTGCTCGACCACCATGCGCATAAAGCGCCCCAGTTGTTCGCGTTCACGCTTCAAGTCCGTGTTGAGCAGGGTTTCATAGCCTTCGCGACCGCCCCACAACACGTAGTTGGCGCCTTTCAGGCGATGGGTCGCGTTCATGGCGCTGAACACTTGCGCTGCAGCGCAGGCGAACACTTCCGGATCTGGGTTGCTCGCGGCACCTGCCGCAAAACGCGGATTGCTGAAACAATTGGCGGTGCCCCACAGCAGCTTGATTCCGCTTTGTTCCTGGTGTTGCTCCAGGTGATCAACCATTTGCGCGAAGTGGTTGCGGTATTCCCTCAGTGACTGGCCTTCCGGGGCGACATCGGTGTCATGGAAGCAGTAGTAGTCGATACCCAGTTTGGAGAAAAATTCGAAGGCGGCGGCTGCCTTGCCGATCGCCATTTCCATCGGGTCGCCGGCGTGTTGCCAAGGGCGCTTGAACGTCCCCGCGCCGAACACATCGGAACCCGGCCAGACGAACGTGTGCCAGTAACAGGCGGCCATTCGCAGGTGTTCGCGCATGGGTTTGCCGAGGATGATTTTATCGGCGTCGTAGTGACGAAAGGAGAGGGGAGAATCGCTGTCCGGGCCTTCGTAGCGAATCGCATCGACATCGGGGAAATACTGCATGGACCTTGTCCTTGTTGTTCTTGGCGGTGTCTCGATACTAGCAACGGCCCCGGCCCTGCTGATTATGAAAAACATCAACACGGAGTGCGATTTTGCGTATTGAGCTTCTTCGGCCACGCGCCTAGTCTGTGCCAATCGCCTCAGTGACCAGAGGCCCGGAACAAGCATAAAAACAATGAAAACCGTACCGCCTGTTCACCGCATCGCCCTGTTATTCAACGGCAGCAAGATCTACGACCGTGGCATCATCAGCGGCATCGGCAACTACCTGAGCAGCACCCGCGCTTCCTGGGACCTGTTTCTCGAGGAGGATTTTCTCTGTCGCTTGAAAGGCATCGAACGCTGGCAGGGGGACGGGATCATTGCCGACTTCGACGATCCGCTGATTGGCGAGGCGTTGGCTGATATCCAGATGCCGGTGGTAGCAGTAGGGGGCTCGTACGAGGATAAACGCGCCTATCCGAAAGCGATTCCCTACGTCGCCACCGATAACAATGCGCTGATGACGCTGGCTTACACGCACTTGATCGAGGCAGGACTGCAGCGTTTTGCCTGCTTCAGCCTGCCGGAAGCGCAAGCCAATCGTTGGGCACAGGAGCGGGAAAAAGCCTTTCGCAAACTGATGAAACGCGACGGCTTGCACGGCGAAATCTATCGCGGCATGGGCACCAGCGCACCGCTCTGGGACAGCGCCGTCGAACAACTGATCGCCTGGCTGCAAAGCCTGCCCAAACCCATTGGCATCATCGCCGTCAGCGACGCCCGCGCGCGCCAATTGCTGCAAGCCTGCCTCACGGCCGGGATTGCCGTGCCGGAGCAGGTGGCATTGATCGGCATCGACAACGACCCGCTGACCCGCAGCCTGACTCGAGTGCCGCTGAGCTCGGTTATTCAGGGCACGGAAACCATGGGACGCACCGCCGCGCAATTGCTTCACCAGATGCTGCACGGCATGCCGTCCACCGGCACGCAAATCCTGGTTCCTCCCGATGCGGTAAACGTGCAGGTGTCGAGCTTGCACCAGCCATTGGGCAATCCCTATGTCATGCAGGCGCTGCTGTTCATTCGCCAATATGCTTGCCAGGGCATCAAAACGGCGCAGGTGGCGGCTTATGTCGGTGTGTCGCGTTCGTCACTTGAAGCGCATTTTCGTACTGAGCGAGGCTGTAGCGTGCATGACGAGATTCTGCGTTTCAAACTGGCAGCGGCGACTAGCGGCCTTAAAGATGCAGATTCAGTGATTGCCGACGTTGCGCGCAGTTGTGGGTTTAAATCTGCGCAGTATCTGCACACGGTGTTTCGAAGGGAGTTTGGTTGTACGCCGCGGGAGTATCAGCAAGGGGCAGGGATGCGCTAAGGGAATACCCTACGGACTCGGCGCTATTGTTCGAGCGTGCTTGCCGCGAATCATTGCGTTAGGGGTAGCCAGTGCAGAAGAGGTAGAAATCGAAGCGTTGCAAGAGCGTCTGGATCAGAAGCGTTCAGCCTTTTCAGGCATCTACGTCGGTGATGTGATGTTCGGAAGCTGGGCGCGGAAGTTTTGACGTTTTGAAAAGTGGATATAGCAGACTCGCGTAAGCGAATGTCTGCTATTGGCCGTTTTCTGCCCGTCGCGAGAGGCAGAAAACGACCCATAGCAGGGCAATGTCGCAACCGCTGGCGGCGGCCTGGCATCGCAGTATCTGGCTGCCTGGTTCATTTCCCGCCTAGCGGGTGTAGAGGCTGAGCGCAGAGCGCTTCATTACGTTGCTCTAAATGCAGATTCCACCCAATCCGAAAAGTCAGGCTGTCATTGCCCGATTGGTGGCAATAATTTGCTGGTGAGTAAACTGACTGCCGGGAGTCATGAACTTAGCGAGCAGTGCGTCACGGTTTTGAGGTGCTCGTGCCTTGTCTGCAGCTTTCAGTGCTAATTTGAGTTCTGGCAAGGTCAGTTCAGTGCAGTAAGCAGGTGTACCTGGTTGCTGGCGCCATGAATCCTCAATGTTGCCTGCGGCCAGAGCGATAAAGCCAGTGTCCTCTACGAGATCCTGTGCAATTGCCTCAGCATTAATATCATCGCCGGCTACAGGTAAGGCAATGCGTTCTGACGACCGCGCTGGTTGACCCTTGTCGGCAAGAGTCGCTGCGAGAACGGCGTTCCAAGCCTTAATCACCGGTCGGCCAATCTGTTCGCTTACCCAGATGCTCTCAGGCTTGCCGTCGTCAACTTCTTTGATCGCCCCGTCGCGCCCCGGATAATAATTGGACGTGTCAATGACGACGGTCTTCTCAGGGACACTGCTCAATGTCTGTTTGAGATCAGGGTATTTTGCGAAGGGGATCGAGAGGATTACAACTTCTACTCCGGACACCGCATCTTCCTTGGTTACCGCGCTCACGCCGATTTCATTGGCAAGGTTCTGAATGCTCTCAGGGTCTTTCGAGTTTGCCAGCTTAACTTCATGGCCGCACGCAGCAAGCTTGCGGGCAAGCGTAGCCCCAATATTACCGGCGCCAATAATTCCGATTTTCACTTCAACCTCCTTACCTACAACCAATACTTGAGTGACCGCTTGGTTGGATATACGAATGAATTAAGCATGTCACGCAGCCACTTCGCTCTGGGGCACGCATGTCGCCTGGCTCAGGTAAATACGACTCTTCAAGAGTGAAAGGTCACGCTGTCAGTAATTGGCACGCGATCCATATGCATGCGGTTGCCTGGAGCACTCTCGTCTGGGTAGCCAAATGACATGCCAAACAGCATTTTCATTTCTTCAGAAATGCCTAACACCTCGCGGATCGTTTCTGCATAGAAACCAAGCGAGGTTTGCGGGATGCCGCCTAACCCACGGGCAGCGAGTGACAGTAGGAAGGTTTGGCCGTACATACCAATGTCGCCAGCAGTTCGAACGCTGTCGCCAAACACCGGCATGAATAAAAAAACTGCCTGGGGAGCATTGAAAAAAGACAAGTTCAGGGCTGCGGCCCGCCGACGCCCCTCCTTGTCTTCGCGCATAACATTCATAGCCTCGTAGTAGGCTTTGCCTTGCGCATTCTTACGATCCCCATACATGCCGTAAAAAGCATCCATATCGAACGAAAAGTCTGGCGTGAATTCGCCTGCAGTATTTTTTGCGTGGAGGATTTGCGAAAGCTCTTTTAGTTTTTGACCGCGAACGATGTGCACGTCCCAAGGTTGGGTATTGCAGTTGGAGGGGGCGCACTGGGCATCCTTCAACACCTCCTGAATGATGTGATCGGGTACGGAGGTGTCCAGAAACCCTCGAAAAGACCGCCGAGTACGTGCCGTCTTTTGAAATTGAAGGGTGTCATCCATCGCTGTATCAGCATCGAATCTAGATATTGAAATAGTCATGATTTCCTCTTTGTGCAAGGCGTGAAAAATACTCAGTCGGTTGCCGGATGACCGAGCGCATCGAGTGTTTGTCGAAGTTCATCGATACCCCGCTCATCAAGCTGGCAAGCTGACTTAATTTTGCTAGTGATTCCCCGAATGTCAGCTTCCAACATGCGGCTATTAGGCGTCAGGTCGATCATCACGCGGCGCTCGTCGGCAGGATCCCGTGTGCGGCTGACGAGTTCGGCAGCCTCAAGCCTTTTCAGCAATGGCGTTATGGTTCCAGCGTCCATCGCAAGCCGGGTTCCGAGTGCTCCCACAGTGAGTGGCGAACCGTTTAGAAGCTCCAGGATGACCAGATACTGAGGGAAGGTTAGGCCCAACGGCTCCAGATAGGGTTTGTGCAATCGCACGACCCGATTTGCCGCCGCGTAGAGTGAAAAAGACAGCTGGGTACCCACCCGTTTCAGGTTTGAGGTCATTTCATAGCTCGCTATTGTATAGTGCACTATATATTTAAGTAGGAGAGTCGCTCTGTCAACCGACGCCTTCGGCGCTCGACGAATGGCTCATCTAGCTAAGTAGCATATGCCTTGCACTTGCTGTGATTTGAGGCGGACGCCTGGTCATGCGGTAGGAAATGGCCAATCCCACTCGCCAGAGGGGTAGGCCAGCGTTTCAGGCTGCATCGGACTGCTCCGCTGGGTAGCCAAATTTACGGGCGTGAGATTGCGCACTGCATCCATCTACGCGCTCCAATTGGATGATCAGCTTTGCCGCCATTTTCCCTTGATGAATAGGAGCAACAAAAAACTGTGCGCCCAGTAGGCAGATGCTAGCTGCTTATTTGGACGCATCAGGTGTGCCCACAAGGTAAACGTTACTCTGTCGGTGGCTTGTATCCCGCGAGCATTTTCAAGACATCACCATGTGATCCGCTCGCTTCCGCAAATCGTAATGGCTTCGCGCGTTCAACGACAAGTTCAGGCGGGGTCGGAGAAATCTTGAGCAGTTCGAAGATTTCATCCAAAAACTCCTCCAAAGGCATAGCATTTTCGTCGTTTTCCTGTCCAAGCAATGTGGTACGTACCCCTGGCGGCGCAAGCTCGATGACCTCGACGGACGAGGCTTCTAGCTGCACTCGAAGACTTTGAGTGAACGAGTGAACCGCCGCTTTAGTTGCGCTGTAGGTCGGTGTGGCTGGCAGCGGTACGAATGCCAACGCCGAGCTGACATTCACTATCGTTGCACTGATCTGCTTGATCAGCTGGGGAGTGAATGCGTACACCATTCGAATCGTGCCAAGCAAGTTCGTTGTCACGATATCTTCGGCGGTGCTCAGGCTTTCCGGATCAGTCAGATCCTCCCAGTGCATGATCCCAGCGTTGTTTATGAGAACGTTCAGATTCGGATGGCTGATCGCAAGCGCTTCGCTGGTACGCTGGATGGATTGGGGATTTGAGACGTCAAGCAATACTGATTCAATGCCAGGGTGTTCTGACACGACCTTGTCGAGCAGAGCCTTGCGACGCCCAGCGATGATGACTTTGTTGCCCGCCTTGTGAAATCTCAGCGCCAGACCGAGGCCGATGCCTGAGGTGCCGCCAGTAACCAGAATCGTGTTGCCAGTGCTGTTCATAGTAAACTCCAGAAACGATGCCTAAGCGGACAGCTGTCCACTTTTCGACCGTACCGGACAATTGTCCGCTTAGCAATGCAGTGAAGGAAAACTTTTTCATGACTGACGAGTTGGTGATGCGTTCTGACGCAAAAAAAAACCGGGAACGGATTTTGGCGGTCGCGGTGGTAGAGCTGACAAGCGACCCTGCGATGCCTTTAAGCACGATTGCGAAGAAGGCAGGGGTAGGGCAGGGCACGTTCTATCGCCACTTCCCTACCAGGGAGAAGTTGGTGTTCGAGGTCTATCAATTCGAAATGCAGCAGGTGGCCTCCTTGGCGGAAGAGTTACTCGCGACAAAACCACCTAAGGAAGCCCTCCGAGAGTGGATGGACTGCCTCGCTGAATATGCAATGACAAAGGCAGGACTCGCTACTGCGATCCAACAAGCTGCTTGCGTTTACGAGTTCCCTGGGAAGTCGGGATACGCTCCTGTCCAAGGAGCCGCCGAGTTGCTTTTGAGGGCAAATGAAAAGGCAGGAACGATTCGTAGCGGGATTACAAACGACGACTTTTTTCTAGCCATCGCGGGAATATGGCAAATGGATGCCCAGAGCGAATGGCGCTTACGTCTCGCCAGATTGATGAATTTGGTGATGGATGGTCTGTGCGCTGGCAGCCCTGAGAGCCTGAAAAAGAATAACGCCTAGCATCAAAATCAGGACACGCGTCGGCGAGAACAGGAAACGGAGCGCATCGGCAAATAGTCGATCTTGTTTAGAGCGGCTTAAGCTTGAGTAGGCGACCCAACCTATAGCCGCGATCCATCCTGAGCGGTGGCCATACCGCCAGCGTCCTTGTCGTCACTGCTGCGTCCATCTGCGTCCTAGCCCGTGAGTGTTCACGAGGTCTCTTGGTTGCCGTCCTTCGAGACCCGTAAGCAAATTTTCCAATGCGCGCAGTGCCATCGCATTGCGTGTATCGCCTGTTGCAGAGCCGATTTGAGGCACGGTGACAACGTTCTTCAATTTGAAAAGACCTGAACTCACTTGTCTTTTTCATGACGCTTTATTTCACCTGCTTCAAACTCAATTTGAATCGTGTCCTGACTTCAAATAGGTTTTCGCCCACTCACGGTAATTGTCCGAGAGTGTGTATTTAGAAAGCAGATCAGGAAGCGAAAGCTCACTTCCGTCTGTGCCGCTTTGTTCGCGCAGCGCCTCGTACGTCGCTTTGATTGCGGACAAATACGGAGCATGCCCATTGACGACAATCCGCACATTGGCAGCACTCAGTTTCTCAACATCACTAAGAGCCGGATTTCCATAATTGATCAGCATGATCGGCACGCTGAGGTGTGCTGTGAGTGCTTCCAAATGTTGGAAGTCTTTTACTCCGACGAGGCAAATCGCGTCGGCCCCGGCTTTTTCATAGGCCGTGGTACGTGCAATGGAATCTTCCAAAGTGGTAACGGCCACATTCGTTCGGGCGATGATGCTGAGCGCATCATCTGATCGGGCAAACCGCGCAGCGTAAATCTTGCTCGCGGCTTCTTCCCTCTCGATGAGCACATGCGATTGCTCGTCGTACTTGGCCGGTAGGTGGGTGTCCTCCAGCGTTAGGGCAGCGACGCCGGCTTTCTGCAGCTCGGTCACAGTTCGCATTACATTCAGCGCGTTTCCGAATCCATGGTCAGCATCCCCAATGATTGGGATTTGGCTAGCTCGTCCGACTCTGGAAACCTGCTCGACATACTCATCCAGCGTGAGCAGTGCGATGTCCGGTGCCCCGAGCACCTGAAGCGAGGCGACGGAACCACCTTGAATGGCGACCTCAAAGCCAAGGTCGCAAGCCATACGAACCGAGATCGGGTCGAATACTGAAGCAGCGAATTTGCAGACGGTACCCTGAAGTAAATCACCAAACGCCTTGCGCAGTTCATGATGTGATCGCTCAATCATTTTTGGCTCCATCAAATTCTTACAAGTAATTTGTTGGTCTCATTCGAGTTGAACGACACCTGGAAGGCACTACCGGTCATAACCGTTTCAAGACGAGATGACCGACTCCCTTTGCAGTTTATTTCTGCGCCAGCAATGCCTTCCTGGCCGCTTTTTCGTGTTTCATGGCGGCGATTTCACGCTCGCAGGCCTCGACATCGAACGAGTTATCCCACTTGGCAATGGCGATGGTGCCGATGCCATTACCGATCAGGTTGGTCACGGCCCGTGCTTCGTTCAGGAATCGGTCAATGCCCAGTAGCAAGACGAGGCCGACCAGAGGAATGGAGTGGATGGTTGTTAGCGTTGCCGCAAGGGTTATGAACCCGGCACCCGCCACGCCAGCGGAGCCTTTTGAGGTCAGCAGGAAGACGCCCAACAGAATCATCTGATCCATAAACGTCAGTGGCGTATTTGTTGCCTGTGCGATAAAAATCGCCGCCATGGTGAGGTAAATGCAGGTGCCATCTGCATTGAAGGCATATCCAGTGGGTAGCACCATGCCTACCACTGACTTCTTGCAGCCCAGCTTTTCAAGTTTCACCATCATTCGCGGAAGCACGGCTTCGGTTGAGCAGGTGCCAAGCGTGATGAGAATTTCATCTTTGAAATAACGAAGAAATTGCATCAGGGGCATGCCCGACCATCTGGCAATCGTACCCAGCACTACCACGATGAAAATCAAGGTGGTGATGTAGAGCGCGACCAGCAACTGGCCGAGCGACAGCAAGGTACCAATGCCGTACTTGCCTATAGTGAAAGCCATCCCGGCGCCGGCACCAAGGGGAGCAAGGCGCATCACCATTGCCACGATCTTGAACAGCCCTTGCAGAAACAAGTCGATGGTATTGATCAGCGGTTTGCTGGTTTCGCCCATCTGAACGAGGGCTACGCCCATCAATACCGAAATCAGAATGACCTGAAGCATGACGCCATTCGAGAATGCGCCAATGAAGGTGCTCGGGATGATGTTTAGAAAGAAATCGATAGTGCCACCCTGTTCCGTGGCGGCTTGGCTGTACTTGGCGATAGCGCTGGCATCAAGCGTGGTAGCGTTGATATTCATCCCGGCGCCTGGCTTTGCGATATTGACCACAATAAGGCCGATGACTAGCGCAATGGTGGAAAGGATTTCAAAGTAGAGCAGCGCCTTGACGCCGATCCGTCCGACCTCCTTGATGCTGCCCATCTTTGCGATACCAACCACGACGGTACCGAAAATAATAGGCGCCAACAGCATTTTGATGAGTTTGATAAAGCCATCCGCAAAAGGTTGAAGCTTGGCTCCGAATTGCGGTTCAAAGTGACCAATCGCTGCGCCGATGACGATACCGATCAGCACCTGCACATATAGCTGGCTGTACCAGCGGGATTTGGAAATTTCCACGGAAGCACCTCATTTTATTTTTGTGATGGGCATGTGGTTTGGCGTCAACGGATGACGCCTGAGTCTGCGGTCTCTTTAAAAGAAACCGCAGATCGAGGTTGATCAGCCTTCGCCTAGCTCGCGCATAACTGCGTACAAGGCGGACTTGGCTTCGAAGCCAACACCTGGAATATCTGGCAGGCCGACATATCCATTTTCCACCTTGATTCCGTCGGCGAAGCCGCCGAAAGGCTGGAACACGTCGGGGTAAGATTCGTTGCCGCCCAAGTGCAGACCGGCTGCTATGTTCAGGGACATCTGGTGACCACCGTGCGGCACTACGCGGCGCGAAGACCAGCCCATTTCTTCCATCACTTTCAGAGTGCGCATGTACTCCACGAGTCCATAAGACAGCGCACAGTCGAACTGGAGGAAGTCGCGATCCGGGCGCATGCCGCCGTGACGCAGCAAGTTACGGGCGTCCTGGTGGGAAAACAGGTTCTCCCCGGTCGCCATAGGCAGTTCATAGTGATTGGCAAGCTCAGCCTGAAGTGCGTAATCGAGTGGGTCGCCGATCTCCTCGTACCAGAACAGGTTGTACTTCTTGATGGCTTCCGCGTAAGCAATACCGGTCTGAAGATCGAAACGACCGTTGGCATCGACCGCCAGTCGACGACCGTCGCCAACTACTTCGAGTACCGCTTCGATACGACGGATATCTTCGTCCAGTGGCACCGCACCGATCTTCATTTTGACAACGTCGTAGCCACGATCCAGGTAGCTCTGCATTTCTGCTTTGAGTTTGGTCTGGTCTTTACCTGGGTAGTAGTAGCCACCCGCCGCATAGACCCAGACCTTGTCATCGGCCACGCCGTTACGGTAACGATCAGCCAGCAGACGATAGAGAGGTTTGCCTTCGATCTTGGCGACGGCATCCCATACCGCCATGTCGATAGTGCCAACTGCTACTGAGCGCTCACCGTGACCGCCAGGCTTCTCGTTGGTCATCAGGGCTTTCCAGATGGCAAACGGATCCAGGTTATTGTTTTCATGGTCGACAAGCGTGTCTGGATCAGCTTCGGTGATACGCGCCAGGAAGCGATCACGCATCAGAGCGCCTTGGCCATAACGACCGTTGGAGTTGAAACCGTAGCCGATGACAGGTTTACCATCGCGAATCACATCCGTGATAACAGCGACGACCGAGCAGGTCATTTTGGAAAAATCGATATAGGCGTTGGCAATTGGGGAGGCAATGGAAACAGTTTTTTCACGGATGTCTACGATACGCATAACGGGTTCCTCTTGTTGTTTGTGGCCCCACGTTATGCTTTGCGATGTGACCCGCCCAATGCTATTAATGCCGCGCCCTATGCACAGGAGGCATTGCCCTTGGAACTCGTTTGGCTTGAGGATTTTTCAGCGCTTGCGGAATACGGCAGCTTTGTACGGGCGGCTGAAGCGCGCCACGTAACTCAGCCCGCATTCAGTCGCAGAGTCCGGTCTCTGGAGAACTGGATGGGCGTCGAATTGTTCGTGCGCACCCCCCAAGGAGCGACCCTGACCGAGGCTGGAAGACAGATTTTGCCTAGCGCTCAAGAGGCAGCCAGACGTTTGTACCGGATGCGATCTGAGGCTCAGGAAGTGGCGGGGATGGCCGCAAAAACACTGCAATTCGCAGCTACTCACTCCTTGTCATTCACCTTCTTCCCAAGATGGCTGAGAAGTGCAGAAAATGGCGCACCGATAGATGCGGTACGCCTGCATTCAGACAGCATGGCTGTTTGCGAACAGATGCTAATTCACGGCCAGGTTCAGTTTCTGCTTTGCCACCGCCACCCAGATGTGCCGCCTTTGCTAGCCCCTGATCAGTTCACTGGAAAGAAGATTGGCGAGGATGTACTCGTGCCACTGGCGAGTCCCTCTGCCAATTTTGGTTCCTCCCCTGAAACACTGCCTTACTTGGCCTATACGCACGAATCGGGGCTTGGCCGAATCGTCGCTCACCGACTCCACGGCAAAGAAGATTATCTTCATCTGAAACCTCTTTTCAGCAGCCATCTTGCTGCCGTCCTGATGTCTATGGCACTGGAGAGCAAAGGGGTTGCCTGGTTACCAAAAAGCCTGACTGAACAGGAAATGATTGATGGACGTCTCGTTCGGGCGCTCGACGAAAGTTGGGATATTCCTCTGGAAATTCACCTCACGCGTCCGACTGCCCCCATTAGTCCGTCAGCAGAGGAATTCTGGGCCCGAGTGGGCAACGATAAACCGCGTTCTATATGACTCTCCGGCCCAGGCAGCAGCCTGCGCGGTGTCCAGGATGGAATTGGGCCGCACACCTAGAGGTGGCTCGAGTTGTCTGGCGCGGCGAGGAGGGCGGTAGCATCGAGTTTCTGTTCGGAAGATCCGCTGTCTTCATGCAAATGCACGTGGCAGGTAAAAGGCGCTTGCCGCTGGTATCGGATAAACGCGGCGCGTTCGCTGGATCGAAAGCTGTAGTGCAGCTGAAATCGGCCCCTTGATGATGGAGTTCATGGGCCATCGCCAGCATTGGCGTAATGTCAATTCCGCCGCCAAACAACAGGTGGCGTTTGGCTGAGTCCGCGCACAGCGAATATTGTTGAGTGAGGCCGCAGGCAATGTGGATGTCGATGTGAGCAACGGCGTTGAACGGTGGTAACGGGCTACCGTCTGCTGAGCACAGTTCAAAACTGCAAAGACCTTCGGCCTCAACGACTTTTCTTGACGGCCAGGGGTAAAGAATTGCATGACCGTGCGCTCAAAGTTGCACTTGAGTGAGAGTCGCGTCTGCAAAGCGGGTTTTTGGTTTTAGGCAATTGCCGCTCTGCAAGGGCGCATAGCGTAATACATGATTTAACATAATATACATTACACGTAACAAGATGTTTCGAGATTAGCCCGGTTGCACAGTGGATTTCAACCTGCAGAATCGCCCTGAAGCCGGTCCACTGCTTTTCCTTGAATTCGACGGCGCTCAACGCTCATCACGCGTCAGCTTTTCAATCAGCGTTCGATGCTGTGGAAATTGCAGCGTAAGTTTCTGCCGATCACCCATTTCCATATCGGCAAAATCAAACCCTGGCGAAACGGCTTCGCTGATCAGCCCAAATCCGTTTTCGCCTTCGAGCAACCGCGAAGCTTTCCATATTCCACCCGGTACGTGTAATTGCAAAAGCTGTCCTGCCAGAATGTCGGTGCCCATCACCAATGTCTGCAATGAGCCGTTAGCATGAATCAGGCTGTACTCAATGGCGTCGCCCAGGTGGAAATAATGCAGGATGTCGGATCGATTGAAATGAAACTGGCCCACCGGTGATTGCTGATCCAACAGATAGTAAATCGAGGTCATCAGATACCGTGGGCCGCTGGGGGTTTCGAGTGGGTCGCGATGATCGGCCTGATAGGTTCTACGGAAATAGCCACCTTCGAGATGAGGCTGCAGATCCAACGTTTTAATAATGTCTCCAGCTTTGGCTTCACGCATGATCACGATCTCTTCTCCGTCGAAATTGATGCCATTTTACGTTAACTCGACTAAACGACCATTTAGTGTAGTTAAACGTGAGCCGCATACTTTCCAGTAAATATAGGGCCACGCTCGCGCCACTGCTTTTGAAATTCGCTACGTCGGTGGTATCGCCAGGCAATCATGACGGAGTCGCCCTACCCTCAACGCAAAACCTCCCCCCGATCGGCTTCTTCGTGGGCACCTTTTTTCAATTACTGCCGGACCAAGGCAACTCGATGACTATTGCGCCGGTACTCCCTCGATCAGGTAGACATCCGTTCTGGCTGAACGCTGGCGGACTTTCCTCAGTTCCGTGTATTCCACTGAGTTGTACCAAGCCTGGGCTTTTTCGACGCTGGCGAACTCGATGACAACACGGCGTCGCTTTGGCGCTTCACCTTCAAGCGAGATGGTCTTTCCGCCGCGCACGATGAAATGTCCGCCATAGGGTTTGAAGGTTGATTCGACCTGTGCACTGTAAGGCTTCATCCCCTCGGGATCGGTTACTTCAAACTCGGCGACATAGTAGGCCGGTGCTGCTGCCGCATGGGCGGCGGATGCCATCACCTGACAAGTGCACGCCGCAAAATACGCCAGTCCTGCCATCGCCATCACCTTTAAATTTTTCATCTCTTTCCTCCATTTAAAAAATGGCTTGCCCAGCGCACAAATGTTTTTCGAACTAGCCGGTTACGGGCCAGGCCGGGGGCTAAGTTCGATTGGTGTGGATTCAATCAAGCGTTTCGACACAATCATCGACTGCGTGGTAACGGCGTACTTTTTGAAGTGCGGCGATTCGATATGGCTTCGGTATGCCGAGTCGCTGGCGTAGATTTCGAAGAAATGAAACCAGTTTGGGCGGTCGACTTCGGCGACAGCGTAGATTGATATGACGCCCGGCTCTGTTCGAGTCGACTCTGTGATCTCCTCCTTGACTGCGGCTTGATAGGCCGCAACCTGTGCAGGATCGATTTCGAGTTGCGCGATGCGCACAACCAAGCCATTTTCCTCGGCGGCCAGGGCTTGTCCTGCCAGTAATCCAGCCAATGCGATCACTCCTAAAAAACGTTTACCTTTCATGTTTCCCCTCCTTCACTGCGGCAGCGCATACGCCACGACGTAATCACCCTTCTGCGTCGTGGCTGAATTACCGCCAGCGCTGACGACTAAATATTGTCGGCCACTTTTTGGCGAAACGTACGTCATCGGTGTTGCCTCGGCCCCGACAGGCAACCGCCCTTTCCACAGCTCTTTGCCGCTACGAACATCAAAAGCTCGGATGTAATAGTCCTGCGCTGCCGCGATAAATACCAATCCACTGGAGGTGGTAATTGGCCCACCGCGAGTTGGCATGCCGATCGGCATAGGAAGGTGAGTAGCGATTCCCGATGGGCCAGTTTGCTCGGTCGTTCCCAACGGCATAGACCAGGCGACCTTACGCGTCGCCAAATCAATCGCGCTGATCGTGCCGTATGGAGGCTCTTGGCAAGGGATTCCCAAGGGAGACAGAAAACGCCCCATCTCGATACCCCATGGTGTACCCGCTTGGGGAGCGTTGCCCTCATGGCCGCCACCTGTTGTGCCTGCGTCATCATAGGCTTTACGGGGAATTATCCGACTCCAGGTGGCAACTCTGGTGTCATTGACGATCATGTAACCCAGGTTCTCGGCAACGGAAACAGAACCCCAATTCATACCGCCTAACCAACTCGGATACTGCAGGGTCAGGCGTTCATTGGGTGGGGTGAACTCGCCTTCGTACCGCGCCTTGCGAAAGTCGATCCTGCAGATCAGTTGATCTAAAGGTGTCAGCCCCCACATGCGTTTTTCGCTGAGGGGTTCTGTACCCATGGCCGGCATTCCAACCGAATACGGTTGCGTGGGAGATAGACGATCATCTGCAACGCCTCCTTGCGGAACCTGGCGCTCTTCGACTTCAGCGATCGGCGTGCCGGTACGTCGATCCAGCATGAAGATCTGGCCGCGCTTGGTAGTTTGAATCAGCGCTGGTAGCGTTCCACCCTGACCGTCCGGCACTTCATACAGCGCTGGTTGCGACGGCACGTCGTAATCCCAAAGGTCATGATGCACTGTCTGGAAGTGCCAAAGCTCACGCCCAGTGGCAATATCCAGCGCTACGATTGATGAAGAATAACGATCATCCGCCGCAGTCCTGTGGCCGCCCCAAAAGTCGGGAGTGGCGTTGCCGGTTGGAAGATAGATCAGACCCAGTTCATCGTCGAACGCCGGGGTCGACCAGACATTGGGCGTTCCCGCTGTGTAGCTCTGGCCTTCTGGTGGTTCACGCAGGATGCCTGGATTGCCCAAATCCCACGCCCAAATGAGCTTGCCCGTATGGACGTCAAAGGCACGAACGACACCCGAGGGTTCACCCGTTTTCTGGTTATCCCACACCAGTCCCCCGACCACCACTAGATTGCGCACGACGGTTGGAGCTGCTGTCGGGAAGTAGAGGTTCTGATCAGGACTGCCCATCCCGCTACGCAGACTGACGCTGCCGTGATCTCCGAAATCGTCGCAGGTTTTTCCCGTTTGCGCGTCGACGGCAACAATTCGAGCGTCGACGGTCGTTGAAATGATCCGGCGCGAGCAGGCTGTTACGGGTATCTGAACGTCAGCGGTTGAAACCTCGGTCGTGGCATCGTGATAACCCACTCCACGGCAGCGCGGATACACGTTGTTTGCCTGTACATTCGGGTTGTGGCGCCAGATCTCTTTCCCCGTATCAGCGTCCAGAGCGAATAACTGGCTCGACTGCGTACAGCCATAAAGCACGCCGTTAACGTGAAGCGGTGTGACAACGTGCCCTTCCCTGCCTTGCGGAATCTCTCCAGTGCGGTACGTCCAGGCAACTTTCAAATCAGATACGTTTTGCGGGTTGATCTGATCCAGCGCAGCGTGACGCGTACCTGACGGGGTGCGCCCGAAGTAACGCCAATCCGCAGCAGGTTCGACGAGGCCCACGGCCTTGCCAGCAACAGGGGCTGAAGTTCCTTCTGCAGTCTGGATGGGTTGCGGTTGCAGGGCTGCATAAAACGTAGCGCCTAAGGCAACGGCCACCACGGCGGCACCTGCGTAAGCGATTTTGCTGATCAAAGATTTGTCGCCATTGCGCAGCCACGGCATTGCCAGCAATACCAACAGCGCTAACACTGCCAGCGCTACCATGCGGGAAAACAGCGGCCAGAACGCGAAGCCAACGTCCCATACCGACCAGACGATGGAAGCAAGGAAAACTAAAAGGAAAACGACGGCCCCCGAAGCTCGACGGCGAACCAATTGCAAACCACCGAGCGTCATGCCGAGACCCGCAAGCGCGAAGTACCAGGAGCCGCCCAAGGTAATGAGATAGCTGCCGCCCGCTAACATGAATAACCCAGCCAGCAGGATGATGATGCCCAATGCAATCACCGTCATCATTCTTGCTTTGGATGGATTCGATTCCAACATGTAGCTCTTCCTTTGATGGGCGGGTGAACGTCAGGCATGGCTCGCAAAGGCCACGCGCTGCCAGTGGTTCAAGCATTGAAAAATCAGCGCACTGTTAAAGAGTCATTTCGCCGCACGATCACCGCATAACGAATCCGCCATCCACTGAAATGGACTGGCCTGTGACATAACTGGAGGCGCTACTGCTTAACCAGAGAACCGCGTCGGCGATCTCTTCCGGCTTGCCATGCCGCCCCATTGGCACCGCTCTGGTCATGCCCTCAAGCGCCTCGCCCTGCCCGGCCGCGACCATCTGATCGACCATCGGCGTCCAGATCAGCCCTGGGCAAACCGCGTTGACGCGAATATTCCGAGCTGCATATTCCAATGCTGCACTTTTGGTCAGCCCTATCACTCCATGCTTGGCAGCGTGGTAGTTGGCACGTTCGGCACCCCCGATCAGTCCGCCCAGAGACGAGCAGTTGACGATGGTGCCGCTACCTTGGCGGCGCATGTGCTCCAGCTCAAACTTCATGCAGCTCCAAACGCCGCGAAGGTTAACCGACATTACTTTGTCGTAATCCTCCACTGTGGCATCAGCGGTTTCTGCAAGAAGGTTCTGGATACCGGCATTATTGAAGGCAGCATCGAGGCGACCGAACGTTGCGATGACTTCTTGCACCATGGCTTCGACCTGGTCGATTTGCGCGACATCGCAGCGGATCCCGATGGCTCGATGACCGGCCTTCACCAAGGCCTCAGCGGCAGCATTGGCCGCGTCGCCATCGACATCGGCCAACGCGACGGCAGCGCCAGCCTGGGCGAATGCCTTGGCCGTTGCCAGCCCGATACCGGAGGCGGCGCCAGTAATCAGGGCGACTCTATTTTCAAATGCGAAGTTCATCGATTTTTCCTCTAATGCCAAGGCTGTTGAATCGGTTGCGAAAGGCGCAGGGCGAAGGCTGCACTCAGTGCGCATCCCAAGCCGCAAATGGCTACAACCCACCCCATGGGCCAAGGCGTACCATCAGCAAAAACGGCGACCAATGCCGAGCCCAAAATCCCCGATCCGTACTGCAATGCGCCGGCGAGTGCCGACGCCGACCCGGCAAATTCAGGGAGACAGTTGAGCGCACCAGTGATCGCGTTGGCCAGCACGAAACCGGTGGCCGATACGAATAGAAAACAGCCGCAGATCAAGAGCGCCCCCCCCCCCAATCTGCCCACGTGGTACCAGCAATAACGCGGCGCACCGGCGATAATGTCTCTGGCAACCAAAGCAAACTCATCAGTGTCGCTCCACCCAATAGCACCAATGTCCAGAAGATCGCGTGCCACGACCACAGATGGAGAATCTGTCCACCCACTGTCGGCCCCGCGAGCGGTGCGATTGCCATGACTGTCATCAGCGTCGACATCTTCTGTGCGGCCCGCTGACCTTCATACAAATCCCGCACCATGGCGCGTGCAAGTACCACATTCGCACAAGCGCCAAATGCTTGAACCAGGCGCCAGGCGATCAGGGTTGTCCCGCTGGTCGAGAGTGCACAGCCAGCAGAACCGGCTATGAACAACAGGCAGCCAAGTGCTACGGGTAGTCTTCTGCCAAACCGGTCGCTGAACGGCCCCCAGAAAAGCTGCCCCACACTGAAGCCCGCCAGGTAACCGCTGATGGTCAACTCCATCGTGCCGCCGTCCGCATGCAGATCGGCAGCCATCACGGGCATCCCAGGCAAATAGAGATCCGTGGAGATGGATGCAAACGCGAGCAGCGCGCTGAGGATCAGCAGGATGCTCAAGCCGTGCTCTCGCTCGCCTTGCTGGCTGCCTTCGCCTAGACCCGGTTGCTTTGCCGTTGCAATGCTGGTCTGGCTCACCGGGCACTCCTTGTCCGCGAGAAACGCACAGTGGCCGTATGGGAGCGCTTGCTAACCTTCGAAGCTATGTACCGACTAGCGCTGTATTTGGTGCGGTAATACGCCCATGTTTTATCCAGAGCAGAGCCGCCGAGCAGTTTTAAAGCGACTATCGCCGAGCTGGATAAGCGTGTGGGGATCATCAATAAGCCTCCGTCAGGCGCCGTAGGAATCACAGCCAGTGAATGGGGCTGGTGAGGCCACCCACGCTAATCAAGGAGCAAGAAGATGAATATGGGGCAAATCCGGGATGTTCTGATGAGTGATACTCAGCAATCCAGGTAGCGACTGCGCTAGAGGACTCGAGTCAACAGGAGCAGGCACACAGCCGGACTAATGAGAGATATTCATCGCTTCATGTCGGTTTTGCCGTGTAGTCCTCAGGTGGGTCTTGGAATAGTTTGTCAGCTCTATTGCATATCCAGCAGGAGCTTGCCTCATGAGAACACTCGTCACCGCCTCGATGCTGACTGCCGCGATCCTGTCCGACGCCTCTGCGCACGCAGCGGATCTCCCTAAGGATCAAGCCATGAGCATTGTCAGGAATGGCGACCAAGCCTCACTGATGGGGGCTCCAGGTAATTTCGTCGGCAACGCAAGGATCGACCCTCTTTTCGCCGCGCCGGAACCTTCTACTGTTTCTGCAGGTGCGGTGACCTTCCAGCCGGGGGCTCGGTCTGCATGGCATACACATCCTAAAGGCCAGGCGCTTGTCGTCACCGCCGGCGTGGGTTGGATTCAGCAGGTGGGCGGTGAAAAAACCGTGATAAGGCCAGGCGATGTGATCTGGACACCGCCCGGCGTTAAACACTGGCACGGGGCGACCGCGACCACGGGTATGACCCATATCGCGATCCAAGAGGCCGTGGATGGCAAGAATGTCGTATGGATGGAGCCGGTCAGCGAGGCGCAATATGAGGCATCGCGATGAGGCCTCTCATGGCTCATCAAGGGGCTGCAGTTCACGGATGAGATCGATCAGCAGACGCAGGCCCATCGGTAACTGCCGGTGACTTGAGTAATACATGTGAAAACCGGGTGCGATGCTGGCCCAATCATCAAGAACTGTCGTGACATACCCGCTCTCGATAAGCGGCGCCATGGCCGGCTCTGGGGCATACATCAAACCGGCGCCCTGGCGAGCTAAAGACAGGCCGACACGGGTTTCGTCGATGGTGATCAACCCAGGCACCGCAATCGAAACGGCTTCCTCGCCTTTCTCGAACTCCCAGTCGTACATACAGCCGTTGCCCAAGCGAATGCGTAAACAACGATGCTTGAGCAAATCCTGCGGATGCTCTGGAACACCAAAGCGCTTCAGGTATTGCGGAGCGCCGGCAACGACCCAGCGGATGTCCGGAGACAAACGTTGCGCGATCATGTCCTCCGGCACAGTGCCGCCGTAGCGTATGCCTGCGTCATGGCCACCGCCGATGATATCGACGATAAGGTTGGTCACCGTCAGGTCAATCTGGATTTCCGGGTAGCGGTCGTTGAAGACGGGCAATACCGGGCCGAGCAGAAGATCTGCGGCGTCGCTGAGCAAGTTCAAGCGAATACGACCAGTAGGCTCATCGCGGAAACGATTGAGAACCTCCATGGCCTGCCCCATCTCCAGCATGGGCTCACTGATCAGCTTGTGCAGTTCTTCGCCCGCCGCAGTGAGAGTAACGCTGCGAGTGGTGCGATTGAGTAGACGAACACCGATTCTGCTTTCCAGGCCCTTGATGGCATGGCTCAAGGCGGAAGCACTGATGCCCACCTCTTTGCCTGCGCGATTGAAGCTCTGATGGCGGGCAATGGCAAGAAAGTAGACAAAATCTGCGAGGTTGGCGCGGCTTACATTCATGAGACCTCACAACTTGAATTCTGGATGGAAGCCGGACGAGCGACCACGTCAGATGATTCTACGGATCACATCAACGTATTTTGATGAATTTGCCTCATCAAACTATCGCACAAACTCATCAGTTGATCCCGCTGGAGAACGGCGGAAAAAAATCGTTCCAGTGATCATTGCCACGGGTGGCTGATCGCCCGAGAGCGTCTGCCGCGGTGCGATGCCCCCTCGTTTACCCCTACCGTTAGTCGGATATTTCTGAGGGGTTTAGCGCAACAGCTAGCCTGCAGCCTAGCGTCAGGGATAACGCTGATCATTCGGTCCATGAAGGGCCAGTACGCCTCGTCGTCCCGACGCTTTATCTGCTGAGGAGACGATAATGAAAATAACCCTGAAACGGCTGGCGTGCCTGAGTGCAAGTTTCACCAGCGCGCTCGCCATAGCCGATGCGGCTGGCCCGCCGGTGCTGTTATCTGCGATTCCCCACGACGTCACCGCCAACCCCCCCTTCACTCTGGACAACCTGCAACACGATTTCGACGTGCTTTCGTGGCAGACCTTCGTCGCCCTGAACTGGCCCGCCAACGCTGACGGCAGCGCCAACACCTCGGCGATGATCGGCGCGCCGGGGCAGACGGTGTGGGAGTCGTGGAAGGAGAGCTACGAGATTTTCTTGCCCCAAGGCCAGAAACCGGTCGCCTGGAACCAGAAGGCGCCGCTACCCGCCGCCTGCCAAGGCAAGGGTGATCTGCCCGTGTTGCAGCAGATGGGCAAGGTCGCCGGTGTACTCGACGAGATCATCCAGCCATTCAAGACCGGCCCACTGGTGGATCAGAACGGCACTTACACGCGCAACGCGATCATGGTCAACCAGCCGATGTTCGATGACATCGTCAACAATGGCCTGTACAGCAAGGAAGGCCAGCAAGCGTTCCTGAGCAAGGCCAGCAACGGCATCGCCTTCGCCTGCGGTACGAATAAGCCCCAGCAGGTCGGCGCGATCATGGTCAAGTCGGCCTGGAAGGTACTCGGCGGCAGCGACAACCCGCAGGAATTCCACGCCATTGACGCCTTGGTCTACACCCCCGGCAACGCCGACCCGAATAAGGGCGCGGTGATCCCCGAGTCGTGCAGCGCGCATAAGGTCGGGCTGGTCGGCCTGCACATCGTGCACAAAACCGAAAGTGCGCCGCAGTGGGTGTGGTCGAGCTTCGAGCACGTGCGCAACGTGCCGGAGAAGACCACGCCGATGAACGAGCGCAAGGGCCCCTACCTGTTCTACGACGCCCAAGCCAGCGACCGCCCGGTGAACGAACCGCCCGCGCAACCGTGGGACCCATCAAAGAAAGCCACGCCCTCGCAGATCGTGCGGGAAATCCCGCTCACCGCCGCGACCCACCAGCTCAACGCACAATGGCAAGCCTCGCTCAAGGGCACTGTGTGGGCCAACTACCAGTTGATCAGCACCCAATGGCCGACCGCCCCGGCCAAGGGTTGCGAAGAGCCGTCGCCAACCAACCCGCTGGGCACGCCTGCGCCGAGCTTCCTGGCCAACGCCACGCTGGAAACCTACAACCAGGGCACCACGCCGCAGGCTTCATCCAGTTGCATGGAATGCCACAACAACGCGACCACCCGCGTCACCCAGTCACCGCGAACCAGCTTCGCCGATTTCACCTTCCTGCTTGAACGTGCCCAATCCACCGGCGCCAAGGAGTGATGCCATGAGCGACCCGAACCTGCAGAACTTCATCGACCTGTCCGCCACGCTCACCGGCCTTGCGGCCGACAAGCTCGCGCCGTCCGTCGACCCGATCAACCTGCCTCCGCTGTTCTTCGCCACCGCCCAGCAAGGGATGGGCACCGTAGCGTTCAGCAACCTGCTGGAGCTGTACGCCAGCCTCAAGAGCCAATCAGATCAGCAAATCGCCAGTCTCAAGAGCCAGTCAGAGCAGGAAATCGCCAGCCTCAAGGGCCAATCAGATGAGCAAATCGCCAGCGCCATACGCGGCCATTCGGATCCGCAGATCGCTCAAGGCGCCCGCTCGATCATGAAGCTGTGGCTGCTCGGCAGCTGGTACCAGCCTTATGACGAAGGCAACGCCAAAAAGGGTTCTATCCGCGTGGTTTCCGACCAGGCCTACAAGGAAAGCTGGGCGTGGAAGATCGCCCAGTCCCACCCCATGGGCTACAGCCAGTACCATTTCGGCTACTGGGCCGAACAGCCACCGACCCTCAAGCAATTCACCGGTGTCGACGCCAAGGAAGGGCAGCAGCCATGAGCAATCTAAAAACCCAGAACATCGAAACCGCCGATGTGATCGTCGTCGGCGCCGGTATGGCCGGCAGCGTCATGGCCTATCAGTTGGGCCTAGCCGGATTGAAAGTGCTGGTGCTCGAGTCGGGCCCGGCGATTCCACCTAACCGCAGCGAGTACCTGGAGCGCTTCTACACCGCCGTGCTCAAGTCGCCCGAGTCGCCATACCCCCCCGAGCAGACCGAGCAGACCCCAGCCACGCAGTTCGCGCCACGGGCGACCATCCAGGACCTGATTACCGCCGGCAGCGAAGAAGAGAACAAGGCGCAGAAGAGCTACCTGGTGCAGCAGGGGAATCTCCTGTTCGCCAGCACCTACGAGCGGGTAGGCGGCGGCACCATGTGGCACTGGATGGGCACAGCCCTGCGCCTGTTGCCCAACGACTTTCGCATGCGCACTGCGTACAACGTCGGGGTCGACTGGCCAATCAGCTACGACGACCTGCAGACTGCCTACTGCCGTGCCGAGGAAGAGATGGGCGTGTCCGCCGATGTCGCCTCGCAGACCTACCTGGGCGTGACCTTCCCCAAGGGCTACGAATACAGCATGCACGGCATCCCGCCGTCGCTGGTCGACCAGGGCCTGAGCAAGAATGTCACGGGCAAGGTTTACCAGAGTCCGGAGAAGGCCCCCGACGGCAAGCCTTACCCGGGTGTCACCCTCAACGTCCGGCAGACCCCGGCCGGGCGCAACTCGCAGAACGACAATGGCCGCCGGGTGTGTGCCGGCAACACCAGTTGCACGCCGATCTGCCCAATCCAGGCCAAGTATGACGCCACCGTGACCATGGCCAAGGCGTTGGATACCGGCAACGTACGCATCCTCTACCAGAGTGTGGCGAGCAGGGTGAAGGTCGATGCCAGCGGCGTCACCGGTATCGAGTACATCCAGTACCAGAACGATGGCACGCGCCAGAACGGCGAGGCTCAGGGTAAACGCTACGTGATCGCCGCCCACGCGATCGAAACGCCGAAACTGCTGCTCAACTCGGTCAGCCCGGACAGCCCCCACGGCGTCGCCAACAACAGCAAGCAGGTCGGCCTGGGGTTATCCGACCACCCGGTTTACCTGGCCTGGGGTCTGATGCCCGAAGGCAAGCCGTTGTTCCCGTTCCGCGGGCCACTGTCCACCTCGGGGATCGAGGACATGCGCGATGGCCCGTTCCGCAGCCAGCGCGCCGCCTGGCGTATCGAGATCGGCAACGAGGGCTGGAACTGGTCGGCGAATGATCCGTACAACACGGTCTGCGATTTCATCGACGGCAGCAACAACGGCGGCGCTAATCCCAAAGGTCTGGCGCTGTCCGGCAAGGCGCTGGTGCAGCAGCTCAACAGCGTGCTGACCCGCCAGTTCCGCCTGGGATTCTTGGTCGAGCAGTTGGAGAAAGACCCAGACGAGCCTGCCCGCCCGGGGAAGCCACCCAAGGCGATCTGCCAGGTGGAGCTGTCCAAGACGCTCACTGATGGCCTGGGCCTGCCTCGGCCGCAGATCACCTACAATTTCTCCGAATACACCAAGGAGGGTTTCAAGCAGGCGCGCCTGGCCGCCACGCACATCATCACCGAGCTGATGGGCGCCACCGAGCTGACCGACCTGAACCCCACGCTCAAGACCGGTTCGCAAACGGTGTTCGAGTACGACCACCAGAACTACACGTTCTTCGGCGCTGGCCACCTGATGGGCACCTACCGCATGGGCTCGGACCGCAAGAATTCGGTGGTGGACAAGGACCAGCGCACCTGGGACCACTCCAATCTGTTCCTGGTTGGTGCCGGCGTATTCCCCACCAGCGGCACTGCCAATCCGACCTTGACCATCACCGCGCTGACCTTCCAGGCCGCCGACGTAATCGCCAATGATCTGATCAAGCATACCGTGCAGGTGCAGGCCAACCAGGCCTGGCAGGGTACCGGTGTGCAGGTCAACGGGCAGAGCTGGCAACTGGCGGTGTGCACCGGTGGGGAGTGGACGGCCAACCCGGACACCGGGAAGGTCAGCGCGGCGGGCAATCCGAGGTTGATCGCCAAACCCGGCTATACCTTGCCCGGTCAACCAGAAGGAGCGTTGATCGGGCGGATCGGCACCAGCGGCGTGCCGTTCCTGGTCGGCAACCAGGCGCAATTGCCGCGTGGCCAGCAGGGAGAGTTGCAATTGTGCATCAATGACGACCTGGACGGGCGTTTCGGGGCTGGGCTGAGCGATAACCAGGGCAGCCTGTCGGTGGAGGTGCGTTTCGGGGCGGTGTAGGCCCTGTCATACCAACCCCACAGCGCTGCGGCAATGCCGCAGTAGTGTGGGGTTGCTCTCTCTGGCCAGATGAATCAACAACTCTTAAAGCTGCTTCGTATCGCTATTTCCCACCGAGACTCCCTCCCCCATCGACGCTGATCACTTGGCCCGTTACGAAGGATGCCGCCTCGCTGAGCAGGAAGGTAATCAGCGAGGCCACTTCTGATGGCGTTCCCAGTCTTTGCATCGGAATCGTGGAGAGTATCTGACGCTCGCCCTCTCTGCCCACGGGTCGGTTTTTTCGGAAAAGCTCGGTGTCTATCGGGCCAGGTGCGACCGCATTGACCGTAATGCCAATGGGCGCCAGTTCAAGTGCCCACGTACGCGTGACACCCACCAATGCGCTTTTTGCGGCCGCGTAAGCGGTTCTGTCCCGGGCTCCAAAAATGGCTCGGCTGCAGACATTCACGATGCGTCCTGCAGAAGATCGCTTGAGAGACGGCAGGCAAGCCTGGGTGACTTGTACCGAGGCTCTGACATTCAGGTCAAAAACGTTTTGGAGTGTTTCGAGTTCAAGCGTTTCCAGGCTTTGCGGAGATGCAACGCCTGCGTTATTGACGACGGCATCAATAGAAGTCCGCTCCAGGAGTTTCTCAAGCATTTCCCTCGTTTGTTGAGCATCGCTTAAATCACAGAGCAACAGCTTTCCGGGAAAATCATTAACCGGATGCCTGGCAATGCCGACCACATTCCAGCCTGCCTGATTCAACTGAGTACTGAGTGCGAAACCGATTCCTTTGGTTGCACCCGTGATCAGTGCGGTTCGGCGGTTGTTCATGATTACCCCCTCATCATCCGATGCCAGACCTATTGATAACACTTTCAGAACCCTATCCGACAGACAGGCTTTTCCTGGTATTCGAGACACGATCTCGAGGCGGCTCGTCCAACAGCCGTTTATATTCCCGGCCAAATCGATGGGCGCTTTCATCGAAGCTGGCTACGCCCAGGCATCAAAGCTTTTTGCTTTGAAGCCAGTTATCAATGGCAACAACGAGTCCTGACTTGCATTCCAGCGGCAGCCAGTGCGCGCCTGGCAGGCTCGTTATGGTGAGGTCTGCACAAGCCGCCCGCATCGGGTCGCCCAATCGATTGCCGTTGATGTTGTTCATCTGATCGTAGTCGCCGTTCACAAACAGCACAGGCAATGACAACCTGCCGCCATCCGGCGCGCGACGAGCGTAGGCGATGTTGGCGTCATCGTTTAGGTACCACGCGCAGGGAGAGCGGAAGCCTCGCTCCTCGAATGCCTGCAGCAGTGCGGAGAAGTCCGTCACTGGCCAGAGCGCCAGATCAGGCTGCATAGGCGGCGCACGATGACTGACGCCGAACCGCCCTCCTTTGCGTGTCACTTCGGCATTCGACGCGACCTTGCCAATATTCGCCGGGTCTCTTCGTCGATAAATCGAAGCCAGCGATGCCGCTTTGTCCGCGTCCAGATCAGCGACGGCGGATGTGAAGTGCGTGTTGTAGTAGCGGTAATAGTCCCATTGACCATCAGGATACTGATTGGCTGGATAGATCGCCCGGTCAACCAGTGGAATCAGCGTCGACAAAGCGTTCGTGTCGGGGAAATACGGCACGGAGATCAGCACCACGCCACGACTGCGCTGTGGTTCATGAGCCACCAATTCACCGGCCACTACACTGCCCCAGTCGTGGCCAACCCAGATGGCGGGCTTGCCGTCGAGATGGTCATGAAGTTCGGCCATGTCCGCCACGATTTTTTCCATCGTATATTCGCGGGTGGATTCTGCCGCGGCAGAACGGCCATAGCCGCGCATATCCGGTGCAACGCAGTGCCAGCCTTTTGCAGCGAACGCTTCCATCTGCGCGCGCCAGACCAGGCTAATCTCCGGCCAACCATGCAGGAACATCATCAGCGGCCCGTCGTCTGGCCCGGACTCCAAATAATGCGTCGTATGGCGCGGGGTACTGAAAGTGCGTGAGGTCAGCGTGAGTGTGGACATGAGAACTCCCCTGCTTGATGTGACCTTCTCAGAGGAAGTTTGCGTTCAATCAGATTGAGCGCCTCCTTCCAAAATCTCAAACCCATCATCAATGGGAGCATATCCGACCACTTTTCTGCTCTGATCAATAGAGAGGCGCTTATAGCGGTTATCTGAGACCCCATGGATAACGTGAAACCCCTTTAGCTCGGCTTCAACGCAATTATTGAGTAGCGCGACAACATCTCTAAAACTGATGAAGGCGGCGACGTCTCTGGGACTGTGGGTCTCCCCTTGTTGAAATTTGGCTACGTTGGCAATACGGACTGCGATGGTCGTCATCTGTCCGTCGTTTGCATACATCGAAGCCAATGCTTCTCCAAACGCCTTGCTGACGCCGTAAAGATTGCCTGGTTTAGGTGCCATGCATTCCTGTACCTGAACATCCGTTGGATATCCTTCGATCACTTGGGCACTGCTCGCAAATATGAAGCGCTCGCAGCCTTGCGCCTTTGCGGCGAACAGCATGTTGTAAGTGCCCACGATGTTCACTGGAAGCAGTGAGGCCATGAAATCGGCGTCTGGGTCAGGGTCAGCAGCTAGATGGATGACGGTGTGGATACCTTCGCAAGCTCGAAGGCAACTGGCTTGATCCGTGACATCCAGAGCGAAACGCTGTGCCGAGTCCGGAAGTGCTGTTACGTCTAGATCGGCCAAACGCAAATCGGATTGATCATCGCGCTCTTGCCAGAAAGCAGTGCCGATTTTTCCTGCCGCACCTGTGACGAGGATTTTTCCTGAGCTCATTTCGGCATGTCCTTATGGTAAATGTCACGCTAGCCTCCCAGCCTTTTGAGCGGTCTACAACCTCTGATCCAATCAGCAACCCGCCAGCTCGCGTCGGGCTGCAGCCCTCAATTTCACGCTGCAGTCTGCCGAGACTCACTCCTCACTCGGGTCATAACTGTTCACATTGGGCACTTGCAGATGCAGGCGCCCAAGCAAGTCAACCAACGTATCAACCTCAGCCGGGGTCAATCCGCTGAGCAGACGCGCTTCTCGCTCAAGTGCAACTTTGAGCACGCGGTCATGCAGTTCTTTGCCGCTGGCCGTCAATCGCACGGTGTAACGCCGCGCATCCTTGGGATCCTGTTGACTGGTGATCCGCCCCGCTGCTTCCAGCGTTTGCAAGGAACGACTGACAGCGCTCTTGTCGAGACCGATCGCCTGGCAGATTCGATTGGCGGTGATGTCGGATTCAACGGCGAGCATCGAAAGCATCCGCCATTCAACAACGCCGATGCCGAAGTGTTTGCGATAGCACTGGGAAGCCCCGGTGGCGAGTTTGTTCGCCAGGAATGTCACCAGGCCAGGTACATAACGCGACAGGTTCAGTTGTGTATCGGTAGGCATCGAGAAAACACCGTAGATCGAAGATCTTGCAATTTGGTTGACACCGCAACTAAATTATCTGAGGATTCACTCAGCCCAGTATTGCGGACAATGCGCCGCATGATACGCCGTAGCACAACCTCAAAAAAATAATTAACAGGTCTTGCTTATGAACGCTCCCCAACTGTGCCCTTCCTTGGCGCCCTTGATTACCCAGCCTTTCTACTTCTTCTTGCCTGGCTGATTCGTCACCCGCAAGCCCCTTTCGTTTTTCAGCAGCCACTTCAATGTGGAGGGAGAAGTCATGCTTCAAGTCAACGTCACCCGCAAGGTCGTCGAGGCCGAGGGCATCTGCAGTTTCGAGCTGTGCGCAGTGGACGATAAGCCGTTACCACCGTTCAATGCCGGTGCTCACATCGACATCCACATTGCCGGCGGCCTCACCCGGCAATACTCGCTGTGCAATGATTCCCGAGAACGTCATCGCTACGTGATCAGTGTGCTGAAGGACCCCGCCTCGCGCGGCGGTTCCACTGCGATGCACGACACCATCAGTCAGGGACAGACACTCAGCATCAGCGAACCCCGCAACCTCTTCCCAATCGCCGATTCAGCGAAGCGTCACCTGCTGTTCGGCGGCGGTATCGGCATTACGCCGATGCTGGCAATGGCCCATGAACTCCATCATCAAGGCGCGGATTTCGAACTGCATTACAGCTTCCGATCCAGCAAGCGTGCCGCGTTTATCCAATGGCTCAAGCAAGCGCCTTTCGCCAACGACGTGCACTTGCATGACGACAGCGGATCGCCCGCACAGAAACTCGATGCAACCGCCCTCCTCGCCGCGCCCGAGACCGCGACTCACCTTTACGTGTGCGGCCCGGCGGGCTTCATGAGTTTCATCCTCGACACCGCGCAGGCCGCTGGCTGGCCCGAAGATCGCGTGCACAGAGAGTTCTTCGCCGCCGCACCTGTCGATGCAAGCGCTGATTCGCCTTTCGAAGTTCAGCTGGCGAGCACAGGGCAGATTTTTTACATCCCCGCCGATCGCACCGTTTTCGAAGTGCTCGATGAGGCCGGGATTGCCATCGAATCATCGTGCGAGCAAGGCGTCTGCGGCACCTGTGTCACGGGCTTGCTCGAAGGCATTGCCGATCATCGTGATCAGTTCATGACGGCTGCAGAACACGCTGCCAATGACCGTTTCACCCCGTGCTGCTCACGTGCCAAATCGCCCCGCCTGGTATTGGATCTTTGACCTGAACCGAGCATCGACCGCTCGCCGGAGAACATCATGACAACCGCTGCCCAACCCCTTGCCCATGAAATTGCCCCGGCCACTGCGCCGAGTTTCCCTCTCGATCAATGGTACGTCGCAGCCTTGAGCCGAGAACTCACAAACCAACCCCTTGGCCGTACGTTACTGAACAAACCGGTGGTGCTTTTCCGCACGGCAGATAATCAAGTCGCCGCGCTGGAAGACCGCTGCTGCCATCGCGCATTGCCGCTGTCGGGCGGCACTGTAGAGGAACGCGGTTTGCGCTGCGGTTACCACGGCCTGCTATTCAATGAAGACGGTAAATGCATTGAAATTCCGGGCCAGGACAAGATCCCGAGCAAAGCCAAAGTCCCTGCCTACCCCGTCCGGGAGCAGGATCAGATCATCTGGATCTGGTTCGGCAGCGCCGAGCATCCTGAGCCGACATTCGCGCCACCGGTCTACGACGTGCACAGCAGCGGTAAATACCTGTTCGACGGTGATGTCTACCACTACGACGCGCCCTATCAACTCATCCACGACAACCTCATGGATCTCAGTCATCTGGGCTACGTCCATTTGCACACCATTGGCGGCAACGCCAGCATTCATATGAACGCGAAGATGAACGTCGATGGTGATGACTCAATGGTTCGCGTGGTTCGTCATATGCCTGACTCCGTTCCGCCGCCGACCTACACCGCGGCCTACCCGTTCAAAGGCAACATCGACCGCTGGCAGGAGATCGAATTTCACTTCAATCACCTGCGCATCTGGACCGGCGCGATAGACGCGGGCACGGACGATCTGAACAACCCGGATCGGGGCGGTTTTCATATGCGTGGCTTTCACGGCGTGACACCGGAAACGGACACTTCAAGCCACTATTTCTGGACCATGGCCACCAACCCTGAACATGACCCCGAGGCCGTCACAGCCAAAGTTCTGCATCAGACGCGATTGACGTTCGATGAAGACAAAGTGGTGATCGAGGCGCAGTACCAGAACATGTGCCGGTTTGGTACGCGCCCGATGATTGATATTCATGTCGATGTCGGAGCCAATCGTGCCCGCAGAATCATCGAGCGACTGCGCAATCCAGCGGGTTGATTGCCTCAGAACAGTGGCGGCGGCAAACGCCGTCCACTGTGTTCAAAGCCTGCCGTTCTCTTACTGTCGTTGAAAGAATGCCTCAAACAGCCCGATCACTCTTCGAAAATAGCCACTGCGCGCACAAAACCTGCCGACGCATGCCGGATCTTGTAGGGAAAGCACGACACAGTGAAACCACTCGTAGGCAGGGACTCAAGGTTGGCCAGTTTTTCCATTTGCCCGTAGCCGATATCGCGCCCGGCCTTATGCCCTTCCCAGATGATCGAGGCATCGCCGCTGGCAGCAAAACGTTCACGGGTGTATTTGAACGGCGCGTCCCAGCTCCAGGCATCAGTGCCGACCACGCGCACACCACGTTCCAGCAGATACATCGTCGCTTCGCGTCCCATGCCAATGCCTGCGTCGAGATACCCGGGCTCACCGAACAGCGCACCGGCGCGTGTGTTAATCAACACGATATCCAGTGGTTGCAACGTGTGCTTGATGCGCGCCAGTTCCGCTTCAACCTCTTCTGCCGTGACCACGTGACCGTCAGGCAAATGGCGAAAATCCAGTTTGACCCCCGGCTGCAAACACCAGTCCAGCGGCAACTCATCAATGCCAAACGCCGGCTCGCCGCCATCGGTGGTCGAGGCGTAATGCCACGGCGCGTCCATGTGGGTACCGCTGTGGGTGGTGATCTGCAAGCGCTCGGCGGCCCACGACTCATTGCCGGGCATTTGCTCAAGCTGCAAACCCGGGAACATCGCCGCCATCTCCGGCCAGCCTTGTTGGTGATCCATGTAATCGATCTTCGGCAACAGCGGTGGCGGGTCTGTGTACGGGTTGTTATCGAGGGTCACCGAAAGGTCGACCAGACGACGTTTACGCTGGATGGGCTGTGACATGAGGCGTATCTCCGTTCAACGGCAGAGGCCGATAAGGGGCTGGGTTGAGGGCGTTGCGAATAAGCGTGGCGACGTTGCCGTCATGGTTGAAGCCGGCAGCGCGGGCCTGTGGGGTTTTCAAGGGCGGCATGCGCCCGAACAGGGTTTCGAGGTCAAGTTCAGCGGCGAAACTGATCAGCGCACGGCGTTGCTCGCCGTAAGTTGCCGCCAGCGCATCGATGACTTGGGCGATGGACAAATGCAGCACCGGCAGTTGCCAGACCCGCTGTTGCGCGGCGGCGTCATCCAGTTCGGCGGCGTGGATCAGGTTGTTCACGCAACAGCGCGCCGACATCCACCACGCCGTAGCCTGCGGCGACACCGGGCAGCAATACTCAGCGCCCTCGGCGAAGGCACGCATCAAGTCGCTCATGAAGGCCGAGCGCAAGCCGTTGGGTTCACGCGGGCGCGCGACAATGCCCGGCAGGCGCACCGCGCGTCCATCGACTTCAGCGCGCCGACCCAGATCGATCAGCGCACGCTCGACCATCATCTTGTGTGTGCCGTACGACAATTGCGGGTGCAGTTCAGCCTGCTCGTTCATCTTTGCCGGCAGATCAGCGCCGTACACCGCGACGCTGCTGGCATACACCAGCACCGGAGGTCGCGCCTTGTTGCGCAGTTGATCAAGCAGTTCGAGGCTGGCCAGCAGGTTGACCTGATAACCCGATTCGTAGTGCGCCTCCGCTGCTCCGCCGGGAATACTGACCAGGTGAAACACCACATCAATGCCATCGGCCAAGACCCGGCGCATCAACGCTGCATCCGTCACGCTGCCGCTGTGCCGCCGCAGGCGGGGATCGTCTGGCAGGCCTTGGACATCGGTGTCCAGCACCAGCAACGAACGAATGACTTGCCCGCGCAAACTGCCGCGCGCGAGCAGACAACGCAGCAGTTCGCGACCGACAAAGCCATTGGCTCCGGTAATCAGTACACGCATGGGCGTTCCTTAGCCGTTGGCTTTGACGACGCGTTGATCGATCGCACCAAACAGTGATTGACCATCGCTGCCAGTGACGTCCATGCGCACGCGATCGCCGAAACGCATGAAACCTGTCACCGGCGCACCCTGCTCGATCATCTCAATGGCCCGACGTTCGGCGATGCACGCCGAGCCGACGTTGCGCTCGGCGTTCGACACCGTGCCGGAACCGATCAGCGTGCCGGCGCGCAGGCGACGGGTCAGGGCCGCGTGAGCGATCAGCTCGCCAAAATGAAAGTTCATCTGTGCGCCGTGCGGTTGGCCGAACCACTCGCCGTTCCACTGCACTTGCAGGGGCAAATTGACGCGACCGTCTCGCCAGGCTTCACCGAGTTCATCCGGGGTAATCGCCAGCGGGGCAAAACTGGAGGACGGTTTGGCTTGCAGGAAACCAAACCCGGTGCGCATTTCCCGCGGAGCGAGTGCACGCAGGCTGACATCGTTGATCTGCAGGATCAGTTTGATGTGCTGCAACGCGTTTTCGGCCGAACAGCCCATCGGCACATCATCGACCAGCACGACAAATTCGCCTTCGAAATCGATGCCCTGGCTTTCGCTCGGCAGTTCGATGTCATCGTGTGCGCCGATGAAGTCATCACCGGCGCCCTGGTACATCAACGGCGTACGGTCAGCGCCTTCGATCGGATCGAGGTTGAACGCTTTCTGCATCAATGCGCCGTGACTGAGAAACGCCGAACCGTCGCACCATTGATAAGCACGCGGCAACGGCGCCATCGCCTGCGCCGGGTCGAAGGCAAAGGCCTCGCGGCAATCGTGGTTTTCAAGCTCACGCGCCAGGGCCTGCAAACGCGGCTCGGCTTCGCGCCAGTTTTCGATGGCGTGCTGCAAGGTCGGCGCCACCAAACGCGCGTCCAGCGCCCGGGCCATGTCGCGCGAAACCACCACCAATTGGCCGTCACGGCTAGCGTTTTTCAAGGTTGCGAGTTTCATGATTTTTCTCCCGGGCAGTCTTGCAGTTCAGCGGCAAAGCGCCCGTCGAGCAGGATAAAAACCATGCGTGCCATGGCCTCGGTACGGTTGCTCCACGCGTGATTGGTGCCACGCTGAACCACCACGTCACCGCGTTTGAGGTGGACTTCTGTCTCGTCGAGCACCAGCCAGACTTCGCCTTCGGTGACGATGCTGTAATCGAGGGTTTCGGTGCGGTGCATCAGTTTGTGCCGCGAGTTCGCCTGGCCGGTACCGGCATGCGCCTGGCCAATCTCGGCGAATGCGGCGGCTGCATCGGCAGCGCTGACCTGGTTCTGCACGCTGTCCGGCGGAATGTCGACGACACGAATCACACTGCCCAGCGGGCCGGGGCTCAGCTGTAAGGGTTTGCTGGTTGGATCATCGGCATTGTCGAGCAGTGCCGGACTGCCGCTGCTGTTCCATATTTCATGAAACACCGTGCCCGGCACCGCTTGCAGTGCGAAGACGTTGGTAGTTGCTGCGTGACTGGCGACGACCGCGCGGCCGTGGGCATCATGCCCGGTGACCACGCGTTTGAAAGGGGGAAGCGCTTGCATGGAATATCCTCGTTCAATGGCCGTTGCCGATGGAGTCATGACCGCCGACATGGCTGCGGGTCAACAGTCCACCGAGCCTCGGCACGGACAGACAAAACAGCGCCACGACCAGTTGCAACCAACCGATCATGGCCAAGGCTTGAGGCAACGCCGTGGAAGCCCCGGAAGTGATGGCGAGTACCACCAGCGGGCTGATGAACTCGCCGGCAAAAATCGCGGCGGTGAAGCACCCCGCCGCTCGCCCACGCTGAGCAAACCCGACTTGCGCCATGATCCAGGTGATCAACGTCGGCAACATCAGGCCGATGCCCAGACCGTTGATCAAGACCGCGACCACTACTTGCGCGTGGCTGCCGGCAGCGGCCATCAACAGCCCGCCGATGCCGGCCAGGCCATAGGCAATCAGCAACACATGCTGGCTGCGCACACCGCTCAACAAGCGAAAACTCAAGGCCCCCGCGAGCACGCCGAGTTGATTGGCGCCCATGGTCATGCCGATCTGCTGCGGTGCATCCACGTGCAGCAAGTTGAGCAAGTAACCGGCCTGTACCGGCACGATGAACAGGCTCAGGCCCGCGAGCAGCGACAACGCATACAGGGGCGTCAGTGCGCGCCACGGAAAAACGCGCAGGGCTGGCACCGGCAGCGTTGTTGACGGCTCCACGCGGGATTGCGGTTCCCAGAGTTTCCACGCCATCAGCGGCAGGAAAATCAGCCCGACTGCGTACAACGCAAACGGCGTGCGCCAGTCGTCCTGGCCGAGGAAACCGCCCAGCGCGATAAACACCGCAGCGGACAGCGATGTCGCGACCATCTGCAACGCAAACAGGCGTTCACGGCGTGCGCCGCTGTAGTAGTCGCCCATCAGCGTCGTGCAACAGGTCATGATCCCCGCCTCTGCCAGACCGATACCGGCGCGGCTGGCGACAATCGCTGGCAGCGAATCCAGCCACAGCGGCAACACACCGCACAGCGTGTACAGGGCCATGCTCGCCAACAACAGCGGTTTGCGCCCGAGCCGATCGGCGATGACCCCGGCAAACGGCGCCAGTACTGCAATCATCAATGCCGGCAAGGTCAATACGATCGGCACCAGCACCGCGCTGCCCGTGACCTCGGCAAAATGTGCCTGCATGCGCGGCAATACCGGTGCGAGCAATACCGCGCCGAGCACGGGCAGACAGCTGCCGAGCAGCAACAGCAACGATTGCGTCAAACCAGCGCGACGGCCGCTGTTTTCCAATGAAGACTCAACGGCCATGACAGGTCTCCCGATGACGCGATTGAAGAACATCTACCGCCACGGCTCGCGACGGCAGGCTCAGATTGATGGCCTCCGCCGGCGTTTCTGCGTCGGTGTTCGTGTGCCGTGCAGGCAGCAGGAAGTACGCCAGCGCTGGCAACAACACCAGTGCGCCGACCATGTTCCAGACGAACATGAACGCCAGCAGTACGCCCATGTCAGCCTGGAATTTGATCGGCGAGAAGATCCACGTGGCCACGCCAATGGCGAGTGTGATGCCAGTGAGCATCACCACTTTGCCGGTGGATACCAGGGCGCGGTAATAGGCTTCTGACAGGCTCGCACCCTGGCGCAGATGACCGAGCAGGATGCTCATCACGTACAACGCATAGTCGACGCCAATGCCGACACCCAACGCGATCACCGGCAACGTCGCGACCTTCACGCCGATGTTTAGCCAGACCATCAATGCTTCACAGAGGATCGAGGTGACCATCAGCGGAATCACCGCGCACAGCGTGGCGCGCCACGAGCGGAAGGTGATCAGGCACAGGACTATCACCGCTCCGTAAACCCAGAACAGCATCTCGCGATTGGCCTGCTTGACCACGATATTGGTCGCTGCCTCGATGCCGGCATTGCCCGCCGCCAGCAGGAACTGCACATCCTTGTCGTTATTGGCGGCGGCGAATTGCTCAACGTGCTCGACCAGCCGCGTCAGCGTTTCAGCCTTGTGGTCGGTGAGGTAGGCGTACAGCGTGAGCAGGCTGCAATCCTCGTTGTACAAACCACGCGGTGCACTGGCGGTGATCATGTTGAGCATCGCCTGATTGTTCTGCAGCTCGTACCACTTGGCGCTGCCTTCGCTAAGGCCGACCAGCATGCGGCGGTTGAGCAAGGCCAGCGAATTGGTCGAATCCACCCCCGGCAGCGCGCGCAGTTGCCAGTCCAGCGCATCGACCTTGGCGAGGATGTCGTAGCGCGCACACTGCCCGGCCGGAGTCTTGACCATCACTGCGAACAAATCACTGCTGGCGCCGTAATGCCGGGTCAGAAACGCATCGTCCTGGTTGTAGCGTGAGTCAGCTCGCAACTCCGGTGCGCCGGCATCCAGATCACCGATCTTCAATTGCAGGCTGACCACAAAGCCCAATGCCGCCAACGCCAGGCTGATGGCAATGCACAGGCTGGCCCAGCGACGTCGGGTAAACAGATCGAGAAAACGCCAGAAACCATGACGCCGCGCGCCGGTCTGGTCGTTCTGCTCGCTCTTCAGGCTAAGTTGCGCCGCACGCGGCGTTACGCCGACATAGGACAGCAACACCGGCAGCAGAATCAGGTTGGTGAAAATCAGCACCGCCACACCGATACTGGCGATCACCGCCAGATCCTGAATCACCTGGATCTTGATCAGCATCAGCACGGCAAAACCCACCGCGTCGCAGAGCAATGCCGTGAGCCCGGCCAGAAACAGTCGGCGAAAGGTGAAGCGTGCGGCAACGACCCGGTGCATGCCGCGACCGATGTCCTGCATGATGCCGTTCATTTTCTGCGCGCCGTGGCTCATGCCGATGGCGAACACCAGAAACGGCACCAGCACCGAATACGGATCCAGTTGATAGTCGAGCAACGGCAACAGACCCAGTTGCCAGACCACCGCCACCAGCGAACAGAACACCACGAGCAACGTGCTGCGCAGGCAGCGTGTGTACCAGAACAGCACGGCGGTGGTGATCAGAATCGCTACGGCGAAGAACAGCAGGATCTGCTTGAGCCCGGCAATCAGGTCGCCGACCTTTTTCGCGAAACCGGTAATGTGGATGTCGATCCGGTCGTTCTGGTACTCACTGCGCAACGCCTCCAGTTGCTCCGACAGCACCGAGTAATTGAGCGCCTGGCCGTCGGCAGTCGTCGCCAGTAACGGCACGTAAATGATGCTCGAGGTTTGATCGAACGCTACCAGTTGGCCGAGCTCGTTGGAGCGCTGCACGTTGCGGCGCAAGGCCTCGAGACTGGCCGGGGTGCCGGCGTAATCGTCCGGAATCACCGGACCGCCATCGAGGCCGTCTTCAGTCACTGCGACCCAGCGTGTTGCTGGCGTCCACAGCGACTTCATGTAGGCACGGTCGACGCCGGGCAGCAGGTAAAGCTTGTCGCTCAAGGCCTGCAAGGTTTTCAGATACTCAGCGTCGTAGATATCGCCCTGGCGATTGGCGACGACAATACGCAGAGAGTTGCCGAGACCGCTGAGCTGCTTTTGATGTTGCAGATAATTGGCGATGTAAGGTTGTTGCGTGGGAATCATCTTTTCAAAACTGGCGTTCAGCTCGACACGCGTGGCCTGATAGCCCAGGAAAAGCGTGGTCACCAGGCACACCAGCAACACCCACAACCGGTGATTGAACAAAGTGCGTTCCACGACCGAGCCGGAGCGCGGGTCGAAACTCGCCAGGCTGGCCGTGGCGTTGTCGAATGGTTTCATAACCTCACTCCGAAGCTGTAGCAGTGGGCGACGCCAGGCGCGTCACCCCGGTGAAACCGGCCAGCACCAGGCTGCCATCGGCGGCCTGCACGACACTGGAAATCGGTTTGCCCAGCGGTTTGCCGAAAGGCTCTAGGGTGGGTACATCACCCGAGGTGCGAAACATTGCGCCCGCCTGATTGACCAACAACAACTGGCCGTCAGCGCTGCGGATCGCATCACTGAAGGACACCGGCATCGGTACGGGCGCGGGCACGAAGCTGTTGCCGTCGTCGGTGGAAATGAACGCGTTGCCTTTCAGGCCTGCCGCCAGCAGCGTGCCGTCATCGCGTACTTGCAGGGCGAAAAAGCTGCCGCTGTACGGGCTGTCGAGCGCGACGAAGGATCGTCCGCCGTCCTCGGAACGCGCCACATAGCCTTGCTCGCCGGCGATGAACCAACGCTCGTCGTGTTGCGCGACGGCATACAGGTGCGCGCCCATCGGATTGTCGATATGGCCCATCAGCGACTGCCAGCTCACGCCGCCGTCCTCGGTGGTAAACGCGAGGCCGTAGGCGCCGACGATCAGGCCGTGACGCGCATCGGTGAACTTGAGGCTCAGAAACGGTTTGTCCGCGCCTTCGCTGACCATCCGTTCGGCAGTTTGCACACGTGCCGCCGCTGCATCGGGGTCAGTGGCTGTCGGCAATTGCTCGCGTGCGGCGTCCAACTCCAGTATCGCAGCGCGGTTGCCATCCAGTTGCAAAACCCAGTTTTCGCCACCGTCGTGGGTGACCAGCACCGCACCGGCATGGCCGACCGTCCAGCCGGTGTTGGCATCGACAAACTGCACCGCCGTAAGGCTGACGGAGACCGGCACCTGCGCCTGCCGCCAATTGATACCGTTGTCATCGGAGAGCAAGACGATGCCGCGTTCGCCGACCGCCACCAACCGCGCACCTGCCCGCGCCAGATCAAGCAAGACCGCTTGCCGGGCCTGTGGCGCGCGCATTGCCGGGGTGTGCAATACATCACCGACAACAGCAGCCTGAGCCTGGCTTACGGGTAATACGCAAGGCAGCGCCAGTAACGCTAACAACCGCCCGAGCACCTGACAGATTCTGTTCATACCGACCTCGAAACCACCTGTGAAACCGGATCGCCACAGCGTGTGGCGATCCGGCCCGATTCAACGAACCCCGGCACCCGCCATCGCCGCTGGCGAGAATTCCGACGCCTTGTAGCGATCGACCATGCCGTATTGCTCAGGCAGGCCGGTGTAGACGTTCTGGATAAACCAGGCGCCGGAGGTCAGGTCGTAGAAACCCGAAGACAGCTGCGCCTGCGCTGGCAGATCCGGCAGCACTGCTGGCAGCGACCACAAGGTTTTGGCGAGTTGGCCGTTGGCGTCCCAGCGATCGCCGAGCATCGCTTGCCAGGTGTCTTCGTCGAGGTAGTAGCGGCCCTTCGGCAGTTGGTGACGCTTGCCCGGCGCGAGTTCGGCGTCTACCACCCACACGCGGTGCAACTCCCAGCGCACGTAATCAGGATTCATGTGATGGGCCAGAAACAGGTCTTCCGGTTTGCCGGCCGTCAGGACCTTGTTGGTGTTGTAGGGGATATACATTTCCTGCTTGCCGACCAGTTTCCAGTCGAAGCGATCGATGCGCCCCTGGAACACGCTCAACTCATCGAACGACATCACCCCGGCGGTTGCCGGCGTCGGTGTATCGCAGCAGGCATTCGGCAACTTGCGCACGCGGCGCTGGCCGGTCAGATAGACGTGGGCCTGGGACTTGTCGCCGTTGATATTGGTGCGCCCCATGATCTGCTCGCCAGCACGCAACGGCGGGCCGACGTTAAGCAGGCGGAACAGCCAGTAATCACCGGCGAAGCTTTCCGGCGTGCCGTCCTGGTAGTAATAAGGCATGTCCTGGATCGCCTGGCCGTCGGTGGTCATCACCTGTTTGCCGTCTGCAGTCATCAGGTAATGGCGAAAGTGCATGGCGAGTGACGTGCCGCGCCAGTTGAGGATGTGGTTCCACATGGCTTCGGCGCCGTTATGCGGAATCGGGAATGGAATACCGCCAAACGCACCTTCGGGCACCGGGCCAGCGCTGCTCTCGACCAGCTTGGCGCGGGTGGCATTTTTCAGGGTGTTGTCATACACCCATTGCGGCGCAGCGGCCGAGCGACGGGTCGGATAGACATCGATGCGATAGGTATCGGGAAAACGCTTGAACATCTCCTTGGTGCCATCGCTGAGCTTGGCGGCGTATTGCGCAAGATTCTTCGAGGTGATGCTGAACAGCGGCTTGTCGGCCGCAAACGGATCGCTGCGCTTGCCGCCCTCCTTGAAGGCCGGATCGACCTTGGTGTAGCCGCCATCCCAGGCCGGAATCGAGCCGTCGGCATTGCCGGCGCGCTCGGCACCGAAAGGCGTCAGCGACTTGTTCAACTTCGCCGCTTCGTCAGCCGTGGCTGCTGCGGCACCTTGACTCAATACCGCCAGGCTTGCGAGCAACGCAAAGCACAAGGCTTTGAGTGTAAACGCGGCATTTTTATTGTTGTAGGTCATGCGCAAGTCCTCTTAAAACGTGGTCTTGACGGAGAAAGCCAGGTAATCCCGGTCTTTCAGCGATTGCTGGAAATTGAATTGGCTGGTCGCGTTCAGGTTGGTGTTCTCGGGGCCGTAGTAATGCGTGTACGTCAGGCCGGCGGTCACACGGTCGAGGTAGGTCGCGGTAATACCGATATTCATGTCACCGCCGTTATCCGCGCCGAACGAACTGACAACTGCCGATTTGCCAAGCGGGAAATAGCTCAGGCCAACCGGAATGCTGATATCCACGCCGGGGAAAAACTGCCGATAAGTCGGGGTGTAAACCATCTTGAAGCCGAGACCGTCATCGGTGGCGTTGGGGTCTAGTGCGGCACGGTTTTTCGTGACGCTGAGCAGACGGTTCCAGGCGACCTCACCGACGAATCCGGACTCCTTGGCAATGAAGTTCGGCCCGAACGAAGCGATCACGTTGAGGTTGATGTGCGCGGTGCGCCCGACGGCATAAAGCGCATCGTCATCGTTGTCGGCAGCAACCCCCGGTAGCACCGTGACGCCGTTGGACACCAGCGGCATGTTCCAGCGCATCGAGGCTTCACCAGCAAAACTGTAGGCATCGACCGTGGTGGAAAAACTGGCGCCCAGCGCGCGGATGTCTTCCGGATAAACCCAGTAGTAATCGCCGATTTGGCCCGTGCTGAAGTTCGGTGCGCCAGTGGAAGGTCTGAGGTACAGCTTGGGGGTCTTGTCGTGGTACTGAATGGCATAGAGACCGTACTCCACGGTCTCGGCGCTGTATTTCAGTTGCAGGCCACCCTGCCCCGAATCCTTGGCATCTTTGTCTTTGCCATGGAAAAACGCCGCCGGGCTGCTGGCGTTGCCACCCAGAAACGCCGGAAACGGTGCGCCGACAATCAGGCGTTCATTGCCTTCACCGATGGTGTCGCTGGTAGAGAAGTAACTGCCTGCGCCGGGCAAGCGTGTTTCTTCCCATTCGAGTTGGTAGTACGCGCCGAGCGATACGTCGTCAGTCAATTGGAACGTGCCAGACAGTTGATTGACCGGACGGGTGATTTCCTTGAACTGCGTATTAGGCACCGACTGCGCCTTGACCACGTCAACCGGCGCCATACCACCGGCAATGCCGTTGGCGCCGAAGAACAGGCTCTCGCCCCAGATCAGACCATGACGGCCGGCGCGCACCGACGTTGCGCGGTCGGCCAGTTCACCGTTCCAGTAGACGAACGCGTCGAGGATTTCACCGTCGCCACCATGCAGATGACGGGTGTCATCGGTGAACTCGTCGTAGCCCACGGAACGTGCGTTGGCACGGGACGGATCGTTATTGTCGTTGTTGCCCTGGTACTCGCTGTCGTACCACGCTGCACCGCTCAAACGTGCGCCGAAGTCCTTAAATGACAGATCCAGCTCCGAGAGGATGTCGGTGCGATTGGAGATCAGGCCTTTTTTGAACGCACGATCACCATCGTCCTGATTGAGCGCTACCTGACCCTCGGTCAATTTGCTGTTCGGATTCTGCGTGCGCCAGGCAGCGCTGTACTTGACCGTGTTGTCCCAGCGCAACTTGAAATCCGGGTTGCCAGTATCGATGTCGAAAGCCTGAGCGGCCTGGCTGCACAGCACCAGCAGCGCAGCAACGCTCAAACCAAAGGGTGCAGACGAGCAGACCGGGCGACGCGCGAGCGCCGCAGTCGTAGAACTAACCATCGCGTTAACCTCTTGTTTTTATAGTGGTAACTGCTGTGGATGCGTCGCAGGTGGGGCTTAGATTGGCTCGGCAGTGCGCGCGAGCATTTGCTTGACCAGGCCAATACGATCGAAGGCGCGGTCGTGCTGCATCTCCTTGTCGCCGGCCAGCACCGAGCTTTCGCTGATGTATTTGCAACGCTCGAAGCGCCGCGCCATGAAGCGCTGCAGCTGCTGTTCGACGCTGGTGGCGGCGGACTGCTCGCGAGTCAGTTCTTCGCTGAGCACAATCGCGTCTTCGATGGCCATGCCGGCGCCTTGACCGAGATGCGGCGTGGTGGCGTGGGCCGCATCGCCAATCAGCAGGACGCGTCCGCGATGCCATGGCTCATCAACGAACACCACTTCCATCGGCTTGTAGACGACCTGGCTGTTGTCGGTGATTTGCTCACGCAGCTCGCCGATCAGCCCAGTAAAGCCTTGCAGGCGCTGGCGCATCTGCGCGGCCAGATCGGCAGGATCCATCCACGGATTGGACGGTTCGTGAGACGTCAGAAACAGGTACATCAAATCGCCGGCCAACGGCACCAGCCCGGCGTTGCCGTCAGCGCTTTGATAGTTGGCCAGATGATCGATTTGTGGCGCGCGGGGAAAGTTGTAGCGCCACACCGACTGACCAGTGAAACGCGGGGTGTAGGCATCGCCGAAGACCAGGCTGCGCACTTTCGAGAACAGTCCGTCGGCACCGACCACCAGGTCGTAGTGGCCGCGATTACCGTCGGTAAACAACACGTCGACCTCTGTGCCGTTGTCGTCCAGCGTTTCCACACTCAGGCCCAAACGCACGTTGGCACCGAGTTGCAAGGCGGTTTCACTGAGGACTTTATGCAGCGCCAAGCGGGAAATCCCGACGTTGGCGGGGTATTGCGGGCCAGCGAGGCGTTGACCCGGGATGCGCGCCAGTTGCTGTCCGCCCGGGCCGTAGATGGCGACGTCTTCAAACGCATAAGCGGCATCGAGATAGCCGTCGAGAACGCCTAGCTTGGCCATTTCACGAACGACGTTGCTCTGCTGAATAATCCCGACGCCATAGACTGTCCATTCGGACTTGAGCTCGATCAGGTCGACCTCGATACCTTTACGCCGCAAGGCGATGGCCGCACACAAGCCGCCGATACCACCGCCCACGATCAGAACGTTGTTCACTGCACTCATGGTGTTCTCTCTTTTTATTCTTGTGATCGATGCTGCGTCGGGCACGGCATCGTTGGATGAAGCTTCCCGGCAAAGCAGGGATTTGACTAATCGCGAGTAAGGATGCGATGTATCGCCGTACGCGATACCTCGATTTATCCCGGCAGCGGCAACCCTTCAGGCATTTGCACCAGCAGCCAGCCGTCCTTCTCGCAGCTCGGCAGCGCCTCCAGCGTCTGGCCCAGACACGGGCCGTAGATGCACTCGCCTGTCGCCGGCAGAAATTGCGCACCGTGGGCATAGCAGACGATCAACTGGCCATCGGCGGACAGGAACTTGTCCTTGCGATACTCCAGGCGCACGTCCAGATGCGGACAACGGTTGCGATAGACCCGCACCTGATGGTCATGACGCAGGGCAAACACGCTGTCGCGTCCCTGCGCCAACGGATCGAATCCGCGCGCCCAGCCCTCCTCCAATTCGTCCAGCCGACACAGTGGCTGCGAAATTGCGCTCATGATCAGCGCCGCCATCAACCGAGTTTTGGCGGCGGGCCACCGGGAGCCCATTTTTCTTTGGCGCTGAACAGGAACAGCTGCGAGTTATCCGCCGACAGCGGCGCGCGACGGGCCTCCCAGGCGTCATCGTGCTTGTCCATGTCGGCGTCGTATTCGATGTGGCAGCCCAACGGACTGTTGAAGTACCAGAACCAGTTGGAGCCAAACAGGTGACGGCCCGGGCCCCAGAAACTGGTCCAGCCCTTTTGCTCGAAACGCGTCCCGGCCAGCAGCACTTCGGTGCCACTGCCCATGTGGAAGGTGAAGTGTTCGCAGCCTTTCATGTGCGGCGGGGTCTGGATCATGAACAGGCAATGGTGATCATCAGAACCGGCCGGGCGCATGAACGGCCCGGCGCCAATGAAGGTGTCGGTGGTGCGAAAACCCAGACGCTCGGCGTAGAACGCTTCTGCTTTCGCTGCATCGGGTACGAAATACACCACGTGCGACAAAGTGCGCGGGACAGCGCCCATATCGAGCGTAATGCCCGGCTGGTTAAGCGGCCGCTGTGGCGCATGGCCGGCGGCGTTGGTCAGGTCATCCGGTGCGCTGTACGGCTTGCGTACGCTGACCTGAAAAGCGATCGCGAACCCCATGTCGTCGACGCTGTGCAGCACGCCGTGCTGATCACGACGGACGCTACGATCACGGGCCAGTTCATCTTCGATGGCATCCAGATCGCTGATCGCGCCGACCCCGTAGACCGTCTCGCGAATCGACGGCGCCGGACCGATCGCCGCCGGCAAATCAGGATCGTCGGCTCGACGGATAATCACGGCGGTGCCGTCCAGCGCTTCGAAACGCCCGCCGTTGCTGTCAACGCCGACCGGCGCAAGGCCGTAGTCGCGCAGGCAATCGGTGCAGGCTTGAATGTCATCGACGCCAAAAATCAGGGCATCAAGGCCAATGATGTTCATGGCTTACCACTCCATTGAAATTATGATCCGGTGACTGTCGCCATGGACGCCTTGCAGCGCGCCGGGCCTGACTGGAAACCGGTGGTGGTGTCGGCAGCAGGGCCGACTGCGGCGAAGATTGGCGCAAGGGCTGACAGCTGACTAATCGCAAGTCGGGATGCGACCTATCGGCAAACGCGATACCTGCGACGAAGGTTGACGTGTCGATGGATTCGTTCGAATGTATTGCGAAAATAAATACAAAAACGGACCTGCCCATGCGTTTCAACCATCTGGATCTGAACCTGCTGGTCGCGCTCGATGTGTTGCTCGAAGAGCAGAACATCACCCGCGCTGCCGAACGCCTGCACATGACCCAATCCGCCACCAGCGGCGTGCTCGCGCGTTTGCGCACCTACTTCGAGGATGAGTTGCTGGTCCAGGTCGGACGCAAGATGCAGCCCACGCCTTACGCCACGGAACTGGCCAGACCGGTGCGAGAAGTCCTGCTGACGATCCAGTCTTCAATCACTGCCAAACCGGTGTTCGACCCGGCCACCAGCAAACGTCATTTTCGCTTGGTGACCTCGGACTATCTGATCAGCGTGCTGTTCGCCCAGGTGATCCAGAACATTCATCAGGAAGCACCCAACATCACCTTCGAAATGCTTGGCCCCAGCGACAATTCCGGCGAGTTGCTGGTGCGTGGCGAAGTCGACCTGATGATTGTTCCCGAGCGCTACATCATTGAGGGCCACCCTTCGCGCCTGCTGTTCGAGGAAGAACACGTGTGCGTGGTGTGGCAAGGCAATACGCAAGTCGGCGACACCCTGACCCTTGAGCAGTACATGGAGATGGGCCATGTCTCGGTGGGCTTCGGCCGTACCCGGCACATGAGCATCGAAGAATGGTTCATGAATCAATACGGCTTCAATCGGCGCATTGAAGTGATCACCAGCGACTTCAATACCCTGCCGCAACTGATTGTCGGCACCCAGCGCATCGCCACGATGCACCAGCGTCTGGCGAACCTCTACGCGCACTATCTGCCGCTGCGCATCCTGCCGCCGCCGGTGAAAATTCCAGTCATGCGCGAGTACATGTTGTGGCACCGCAGCGTTGATGGCGACCCGATGCACCGCTGGCTGCGCGAACGCATCAGCGAATCCATCCAGCATCTGCAACACGTGCCCATCGTATCTCGCGATACCTCGTATCCGCCGTCACGATTGGCCAATTAGCCGGGTGATCCTTAACGTGCCTTGGGAATGCCAAGGCAACCATAAGGACAACAATAATCATGTTTCGCTATTTCCCGACCAACTACGTTTGGAATCTCTCTGTCGACCTGGCCATTGAAATGGGCGCCCGCATGGGTGAAATCGAAGAGATGTGCGCCCCACTGCAAGAGGCGGCCAAGCAGCCGGACGCGGCCGGCACCCGCGCCTTTCGCGAAACCTGGGCGAAAATGGCTGACAAGCTCTGCGGTCTGGCCGAGGAAGACGAAGGCAATGGCCGGATGCTCTCGGCTGGCGAAAAATACAACCGCGCCGCCACTTACTATCTGACCTGCGAGCGCCTGCAGGCCCACGGCGCGCCGGGCCGTACCGAGCTCTATCAACGCTTCCTGCAAACCTTCAAGCGCGGCATCGAACTGTCGCGTGAAAACTGTGAACGGGTGGAAATCCCCTACGAGGGCAAACATCTTTCCGGCTTGCTGGTGCGCGCCGAAGGCGTCGAGGGTCCGGCGCCGATACTGGTGCAGGTCAACGGTCTGGACTCGACCAAAGAAATGAAATACCGCGTGGGCCTGCCAGCCTGGCTGGCGAAACGCGGCATCTCTTCGCTGATCATCGACCAGCCCGGCACTGGCGAAGCGCTGCGCCTGCATGGCCTGACCGCACGATTCGACAGTGAACACTGGGCCAGTCGCGTGGTGGATTGGCTGGAAACCCGAAGCGATGTTGATGCCAAACGTATCGGCCTCGAAGGTGTCTCGTTGGGCGGTTATTACTGCCCGCGCGCGGTTGCCTTCGAACCACGCTTCGCCTGCGGCGTCGTCTGGGGCGCCAACCACGACTGGCGTGATGTGCAAAAGCGTCGATTGGAAAAAGAAGGCAGCTTCCCGGTGCCGCATTACTGGGCGCATGTCTGCTGGGTGTGGGGCGCCAAGGACGTCGAAGAATTCATGACCATCGCCGAAAACGTCCACCTCGATGGCGTGCTCGACCGGATCAAGGTGCCGTTCCTGGTGACCCATGGTGAACAGGATTCGCAGATTCCGTTGAAGTGGGCGCATCGCACCTACGAACAACTGGTCAACAGTCCCAAATGTGAACTGAAAGTCTTCACCGAACGTGAAGGTGGCGTGCAGCATTCGAGCTTCGACAACAGCATCAATGCCGGGCATTACATTGCTGACTGGATCGCCGAAACTCTGGGCGGCCGTACCGCCTGATCACTGAAAAACACGCACAAAAAAACGCCGGACAATCTCTCGATTGTCCGGCGTTTTCGTTGGTGGCTTCAGCCCGGCGCAGCTATTGACGCAATCAATGCGCAGCCATCGATGCAATCTGCTGGTCGTCCCCTCGCCTGCTCTCTAGCCTCTCTTTGCATAACAATCACATAGCGAAGACGCCATGACTGCCCTGCACCTGAAATGCCAGACCCTGTTCGATGGCACCGGACTGCAAACCCGCCAACAACAAACATTGATCGTCGAAAACGGCCTGCTCAGTTACGTCGGGCCTACCGCGCTGGCACCCGCCCCCAAGCCAGGCGATACGCAGGTGGATGCAGGGGATGATTTCGTGATGCCAGGGCTGGTCGACGTGCACACGCATCTGGCCTTCGGCAACGCGCAAAGCGAAGAAGACATTGATCTGTGGACCAGCGACGAATTTCGCGCGTTGCGCGGGATGTTCTTCGCACAACACGTGCTGGCCGCCGGCGTCACCAGCATGGTCTGCCCCGGCGACAGCGGCCAGCTCAGCATCGCCGTGCGCAACGCGGTGACCGCAGGTTTGTTCGAAGGTCCGAGGATCGCAGCCAGCAGCCGCGTCATCACCAACCGACAGAGTCTCAATGACTGGTTCCCGAGTCGGGTGGGCGCTCCGGAATACTTCACCGCGCAGTTGGTCACCAGCCGTAGCGACGCCCTCGCGGAGATCCGCAAGCAGGCCAAGGATGGCGTTGACCTGATCAAGATCGCCATGGACGGCACGCACCGCCGCCCCAACGGCGAAATCATTGCGGCCTTCACCGCCGACGAGACTTTCGAAATGGTCGAGGAAGCACACCGTCTGGGCTGCAAGGTCGCCACCCATGCCTACGGTCGCGAAGCCGTGATGTACGCGGCGCGCGCCGGCGTTGATCTGGTTTTCCACGCCTTTTACATGGACGACGCGTGCATCGAGGCGCTGCTTGAAGCCGGCAGCATCCTTGCCCCGACCATGACATTCCCGCAAAACACCGTGGATTTCTGCCAGCCCCATGATCCGGCGATCAGCACCGGTTATGCCGGTTATTGTGCTCGCACATTGGAGGTCGGTTCGGCGGTACTCAAACGCGCCAAAGCGGCGGGTGTTCCGTTCGCCTGCGGCAGTGACAGCGGTTTTGCGGTGACGCCCTACGGCGAATGGCACGCCCGTGAACTGGAACTGCTGGTGACCCGGCTCGGATTCACCCCGGCCGAAGCGTTATACGCCGCGACCGCTGTCGGTGCGCGCTGTATGCCGCGCGGTGAAACCCTCGGCTCGCTGCAAGTGGGCAAGCAGGCCGACTTCCTCGTGCTTGATGGCTCACCACTGGATGACATCCGCACCCTTCAGGATCGTTCACGCCTGAAGGCCGTTTACAAGGCCGGACAACCGGTGCGTATGGATCGCAGCCCCTACAACCCCAAGCAAGTGTCCGATTTCAACTCGCTGAAATGGACGGATCTTTACACCCGCGACCGCGTTGCTCAACTGGGCAAGTGGGCTGTATGAGGACTGAGGCCATGCAACGACTTGATTTACTGACTGCGACGAACATGGCCAGCGATGCCATCCGCATCGCTCGGGAAACCGGGATCAAACCGCTTGGCGTTGCCGTACTGGATGCCGCCGCCCATCCGTTGGCGATCTTGCGCGACGAAGACGCCACTTTCCTGCGCACGCAAATCGCCACCGGCAAGGCACGCGGTTGCCTGGGCATGGGTTTTGGCGGACGTGAACTGGCGCGGCGCGCACAAGCCATGCCGGCGTTTTTCGATGCGATCAACAGTTTGACCGGCGGCGAGGTGATTCCCGTGGCGGGCGGCGTGCTGATTCGAAATGCCGATGGCGTGGTGCTCGGGGCCATCGGCATCAGTGGCGATACCTCGGACAACGACGAACGCTGCGCATTGCTGGCCATCGCCAAAGCCGGATTGGTCGCCGACAGCGGCGATCAGACAGAGGGTTGATCGAGTAACGCAGCCTGTTCCAGGAGCAGGCCGCGAAACCACTGCATGGCCGGGTCATGTTCTTGATAGGGATGCCATTGCAAGACTTGCACAGCCTCGGGGAACGCCAGCGGTGCTGGATGGACGCGCAACGGATAACGCTGGGCGAAGCGCTGCGCCTGTCGTTGAAACACCGTGGCAATGCGCGCGGTGCCAACGATGTACTCCGGCATCAGCACAAAGCTTTCAACGGTCACCGCTACTTGCCGCTCAATCCCGAGTTCATGCAAGTGCATGGCATCCATCGCCAGGTTGTGCCCGTCGGCAAACTCGCGCACCACATGCGCTGCCGCGCGATAGTCAGCCATGCTCAGTTGCTCGGCAAACTGTGGCTGTTGCGCGCAGACGATACAACAGAGCTGGTCAGTCATGAGCCGCACATGGGGATAGGCCGGATTCAGCCGTCGTTGCGGCACGATCACGCAATCACTGCGCCGATAATCCAGCGCTTCGCTGACGACATCACCGTCGCGCGGGACAGGCATGTCGCGCAGGCTCAAGCGAATATTCGGAGCGATACGCGCCAATGCATGGCTGACCGCAGGGAGCAGCACATCGGCGACGTAATCGGAGGCTACCAGAGTGATGTGTCGGTCGCAGTTCGCCGGGTCAAAGTTCAGCGGTGCGTTGACGATCTCCCGGGTCAACGCCAACGCTGCACGCACTTTTGGCAGCAACTCCAGACCCAGCGCAGTGGGTTCCAGGCGGCGGCCCACTTGTACCAGTAACGGGTCGTTGAAATGTTCACGCAGGCGGCCCAATGCCGAACTGGTCGCTGACTGTCCCAGGCACAGGCGCTCGGCCGCCCGGCTGACACTGCATTCGCTCAACAAGGCGTCGAGCGCAACCAACAGATTAAGGTCGAGGCGTCGATATCGCATGTGGGTTCCGCTGAAGGTGATGGTGACGTCTTTGCGCCCGGTTTGCGGGCAGGATCAAAAACGAATCATGACCTTAGCGAGCTGTGTAGCAATGCGCCAATCGCGTGTTTGGTTGGGAGGTATCGTTTACGGAGATACCAAGCGCCACTGCGCGTGAATTAGTTACTCAAGGGAAGCCACTAATAGAAGTGGTCAACGCGCATCATCGAGGATCTGACAGGTAAGCAAAAGCGCTGCGATCACTTTTGATCGAGAGTAACTTATAGGTTGCTCGAAAATTGGTGCTCGTGGACGGCAATCGGCCAAAAGCGGCCCTTGGACAACCTGATTGCGAAACAGTAGCTTATGTAGCGAGACTGACGAAAAATACTCGGCGGTGGGGTTCCTTCCCATACCGTGATTCACCTTGGACGATGTCAAGAAATGGGACCTAAAACCGAAGAGCTGATCTGCGTTCTTGATCAGCTTGCAGCAATGCTTGAGAGCGATGGAGATACTCACTGGAGCCTGTGGATGCGTAAGGCAAGAGCACGCTTAATGGATTCTGATTACTCCGGAATTGAGTACCTACAGTCAGCCTATGGTGGAATGGGCTCATTCAATGATCTCATTCTTGGTCAAAGTGATGAGAATGGCGTCCCTTGCTGGAAGCCGGGTCATGTTGAGCTAAACGAAAGATTCGATGAATTGCGCAATGAAGCCGCGAAGCTTGTCGAGCTCATAAAGCGAACTACATAAAGGGGCGCAGTTATCAAACTACGGTATTCAAAGGGGTTAGGCCTGCCACCGACACATCTCACTTTGATCAGCTCCGTCGACTCCGTTTCCGGCAGCCTGGTGTTTGCCTACACAGAAGTCGGGGATTACAGAGTGTATTACACATCACGTGCCGAGTTGTTGAGCATGCTCAACAGCCTTTTGCGTCAGCGCGTGCCCATTGCTGTCGGAGGCATGCTCCCGGGACCTGCCGACGAAGTCGACATGTTAATAGCGAACGAAGTACTTGAAGGCCCCTACATAGAACTGTCCTGGTCCGGCCCCCAGCAATGGACTCTGCGCGAAATTGACTCCACCACTGCTGAATGGCAACCAGTACCTGACACTCGAAGTATGGCCAATATGTCATTCGATCCGAAGTCCCTGAAATGCTCTGGCTGAACTGGCTAAGAAATTAATACAAGTTCAGGCGGTTCTTCGTATCTAGCACCAATCACCTACGGTCGCGACCAGCAGCAATCGGCCAAAAGCGGACACTTGATTCCGGGGTCACTCAGCGACCCATCGGTCATTCAGGAATGGATATACCGGCATGAAGTAGCGCCGCGATAATAAACGGAGACTTTTTCTCCAGATACTCAGCCATCCCACCAATATTGCTCGACTCCAACTGAAACTTCAGCGCCTCATACTGCTGGCGGATCGAGGCATCGCGCCTAAGCAAATCTCTGAACCCAAGCATCTGGGTGATCGTAAGGTGGCCACGGGTACAAGCGTGGAGCTTGTGCGTACGAATCCCATCCACATTACGCCGATAGAAATGATGCCCTTCCGATAAATCACTTCCTCGTACATATCCCAAACCCATCAACACCTCGTCCCGCACCGAGGCATTGCGATGATCGAGAACCTCGATGAGCACATCGATCTCGGGCTTCGCTGCGAGCCCTGGAACAGAGGTGCTTCCAACGTGGTGTATGGCAATCAGTTTATTGCCAAAGGCCGAAGCGATGAGTGGTTTGTCTGCCAGAAAGCGGGCGGGCCAAGTGGGGTTGTAGGGAGTGATCTTGCTGGTCAATGCCATATCCGTTCCTTGGCGACTACTATCTAAAGCACCGAATTTTCCGTCAAAACATCTGCATCCGCCAGCGACTGATAACGAAACCTCGGCATTACGGCGATTTAGCAGATCGAATTAGAATCTAGCCGAGGTTGGGCAGCTGTCCTGTCCAGCGTCTGCTTCTGGCCGATTGCTGCCTTTCGTGAGAGGCTGAAATCGACTCAATGCAGACGCTGACCAGAATTTGGCTAAGGGGCGGGCTTTAGCCCGGCCCAGTGAGCAAAGCGACCGGTTAGAACCAGTTGCTATGCATGTTTTACTAGCCGTTTCTTTAAATGATACAGGTTAGTTCCGATTGGGCGATCCTCAAGAACACCATAAATCTCATACCCATGCCGCTCATAGAACTGTTTCGCATCAACGGTTTTTAAGAATGCAACTACTGCCCCATTGTCGGCACCAATCGCTTCTGCTTTCTCCAAAAGCATAGATCCTACTTTTTTACCGCGATGAGATTCCTTTACCCAAAAGGTGTCAATCTCTAAGCCATCCCAGTAACAATTACAACTTATTGCACCGATGTAGTCGCCCACTTCATCGTGTGCAACCACCATAAATATTTTATCTTCTGATTCTGGTGGTAGATTTGGATATTGAATTCGAAGATATTCTGAAAACCTATTATTCAGAACTCCTTTATCCTTTTCTGTTGGAGAACCCAATATATCAATCCTGATTTCCACTTTATTGCTCCTTAAATTCAATCTTTAAGTGCCGAACCGCTTTTTGCATACATTCCATGTTCATGCGTAATCCCTTGAGCAATCAAAAATCGCGTCTGTAAACGCGACATCAAGAAGGGGGGAAGCGAAATAATACTTTGCACATTACTGACGTATTAGCTGCGTGTCGATGGTCCGCTTTTGGCCGATTGCTGCCAGTCACCAACGCTGCAATTGCCCCATAACTGCCGGTGAGGAACGGTAGATTTTGGCCACAACCGGACACTCGACAGCCCCCGATCGTTTGTTGAGATCCGTCTGATCGTCTATGAAAGAAGCGCTCGCAACGGAGCTGGAATGGGAACGACTTCTTTACTTTCCGGTGAGACACATACGTGTGTGACATTCGCGGTAAATGCCAGCACGCCTTCGCCGATAAACCCCTCCACCAAAAAAGTAAAAGAGTGCTCGCCCAACCTCGCCACGCCAACTTTAATAGTCATTTCGTCATCCCAGGTCACCGGAGCCAGCAACTCGATCGACATCGCACGCACCGGCGGCAATATATTAAAACTCATCACCGCTCTAAGCCCCGGCCCCCCTACCCATCTGTCGAGTGCTACACCAATGGCCTCTACAGCAAAATATGAGAATCGCGGGGTGTAAACCACCCCTGCCGGATCACAATCTCCGAACAAAATAGTTCTGCATACAAAAACCGCATCAGGCATTTAATCCCCCCTACTCGTCGACGTCAGGCCGATATCGATGAGTTCTTCTCGCTCGGCCATCAAGGGCTTCTGCCTTTGATGGCGGCGATTGTCCCCATATCAGCGACTCAAAGATTTTCACCTGGGACCTAAGCACTCAGCTGCTTGATCCAGTCAAGACTCGCAACGGTAGAGTCAGAGGGACGATATTCACACCCGATCCATCCGGCATAGCCGCGTTGCTCCAGCGCCTCGAACAAGGCAGCAAAGTCGATACTCCCCGTTCCTGGCTCGTGACGACCCGGGCAATCGGCAATTTGCACGTGCACGGTTCTGTCATAAAACCGCGCCAGCACATCGGCTGCATCTCCGGTCAAAAGCTGGGCATGGTAAAGATCAAGAATCAGCCCGACACTCGGGAAGGTCTCCAGTACCTGTTGCGCCTTGCTGAAGTCAGACATGTAATAGCCCGGCATCGCCTGCGCGCTGATCACTTCGATCAGCGGCCGCAGCCCCTGGTCCTCCAAGTACTTAACCGCATATTCCAGGTTGCCCGCGTAGGTTCGCTCAGCGTCATTCTGCGTGGTAACGCCCGACATGATGTGGACATCGCACACGCCAAGGTCTTTGCGTAGCGGGCGGCCTGGAGCAACCCGTCACGAAACTCCTCTCCCCTGCCCTGTAACGCGGCGATGCCTTTGGTCACGCCAGCCGGGGCGGCGAACTGAATCAACGGCAAACTGTATTGGGCTAGATGGTCGGCAAGCAGACTGGCGTCGAATTCATACGGCGAGGGGAATTCAACTGCCCGGAAACCGGCGGCTGCGGCGGCTTCGATGCGCTGCAGAAAAGGCAATTCATTGAACTGGAAACCGAGATGAGCATTGAACTTGAGCATTGGGTAATCATCCATCCTGGGAAGAAACGACATCATCAGCCTGGAGCATCCTTCGCCGCTCCAGCTCTGCACTATCGCAAGTACGTTCAACGATTAAAACCAGGTTTCCATCTGTATACCGTATTGCCACACCCCTCCCGCCTGGAAGTCGGACATGCCAAAAGAGTCTTTAGTACTGAACCGGTCCAGATCCGAAGACCAGTTCATGTAGCTGGCGAACACTCGCAACTCCGGACGCGTGAGGAGATCGCCAACATCCAGTTTGAATGTCGGGGCGACCGTGAATTTCCAGAAGTTACCATCGACCGCATTGCGTTGTAGATAGCCTTTGGGGTCGAGGTTCATGGTTTGCCAGCTCATTTCGTAGGCCATTTCGAAGTTGCTGTTGATTGTGTTGGCCAAGCGCACGTTCAGAGTCAGCCAGCGGTAGTCGTCACCTTTGACGTATCGATCCTTGCTCTGTTCGGCCAGCAAGCTGGGCCCGATGCGCCAGTCAGAGGTCAGCGGGGTCTCACCGTAAAGCGCCAGACGCAGCGCGCGGGCATCGTCGATCAGTTCACCATCCGAGCCAACGTTCTTGACCTCGGCCCCCAGACCTTGCCCATAAAGCAGCGCCGTTTTGAAGAAGCCTTCCCTGCCGAAAAAGGTTTTCTGGTGATTGGCCAGCATGCTGTGCAAACCGCTATCCGCAGGCGTCAAACCGGCCTTGTTGGTGTGGGTGCCGAAGTCGTTTTTCTTGGCGCCGATGGCGTTGTACATCCACTGCCACTGGCCATCCTCAAAGAACTGGTTGGAGGTCAGGATGTAGCTTTCTACGTCGGCATTGATACCGCCTTGACTGAAATCTCCGTAGCTACGCCCAATCAACGAGTAATTGGAGCGCCAATCCTTGTTCATCTGCACATCGTAAATTCCACCGCCGGTGCCGGCCAGGTAAACGACGTCCGAGTCCAGCCAGTGGATATCGAAATTATCTCTATCAAACCGCTTGCCCGCCCACAGCGTGGCGTTCTCGAAGACTGAATTGCCTTTGAACGCTGCGACATGGTCAAGCGTTGTGAATACTTGGCGTACGTTGAGTTTGCTTTCGTCGGCCGTCCAGTCATTGGAGCTTTCCACACCGTCGGCGATGGAGACGGTGAATTTGGAACGGGTGCCGTTTTGCGCATAGAGCTCTTTCGACAGGTCGATACGCATGTAGGTGTCGTCCTCGTTGCCGAGTCGCCCGACTGCCCCGCCCACCGAGCCGGCCGGCGTTGTGTAAGGGCCGCCACGCCCGCCACCCAGCCCCTCGTCGACCAGCAATCCGGAGCGCGCATAGCCGTTGAAGCTGAACCCATCGGTGAGGTTCCCAGTACTGCCCTCCTTTTCCAGGCTTTGCTGACGGGCTTCGAGTTTTGCCAGTCGGGTATCCAGAGCCGGCGCCGAAATGGCTGTTGCGTTAGCCGCGGCTGACTGTGAGGGAGGCGTCGCGAATTTGATCTGCTGCAATTCCCGGGCAAGTGCCTGAGTCTGCTGTTCGGCCGTGGCCGCACGCTTTTCCGCTGCGCTGGCACGCGCTTCAAGTGCGGCCATGCGCTCTTCCAGCGTCGCGCCCTGAGAAGTCGCTGCCGATGTGCCGAGCACGCCGACCAGTAGCCAGCTTGATCCTTTCTGCATGTTGATTCCCTGTTTTGTTTTTATTTTTGGTTGCCGCGATTGCCTTTTTTGCGTGAGTTGCGAGTTGTCACAAACGACAAAAAAAGGATGCCTCCTCGCAAATACGCTGCTACATTTGGCGATGTTAACGTTAACTTTTCTAAAAACAAAAATAAAGGACGCTCGATGAAACACCTGAAATCGCTCCTGCCAGTCGCATTGTTCACCCTGTCTGCCGCACTTCCATCCGTGTCGAACGCAACCGATCTGACGATCTCGTGCGGTGCGGTGGGTGCGGAGTTGCAACTGTGCAAAGAGGCCGTCGAGACATGGTCGAAACAGACTGGCAACAACGTCGAGGTGGTCTCCACGCCTAACTCGGCAACCGAGAGGTTGTCGTTCTACCAGCAGATCCTCAGTGCGCAGTCCACCGACATCGACATCATTCAAATCGATATGGTGTGGCCGGGGATGCTGGCCAAACACCTGATGGATCTGCGTGAGGTGCTTCCCGCCAACGCGACCCAAGGCTACTTCCAGGCTCAGGTCGATAACGCCACGGTCAACGGCCGGCTGGTGACGATGCCGTGGTTCACCGACTCGGGGCTGCTGTATTACCGCAAGGACTTGCTTGAGAAATACAACAAACAGGTTCCCCAGACGTGGGAGGAAATGACCGCTACCGCCAGGGATGTGCAACAGGCCGAGCGCAACGCCGGCAACGCCAATCTCTGGGGTTATATTTTTCAGGGACGTGCCTACGAGGGGCTGACGTGCAATGCGCTGGAATGGATCAGCAGTCAGCCGCAAGGCGGACTGATCAATCAGCGCGGCGACATCGTGGTCAACAGCCAGGCCTCTAGAGCGGCGTTGACCCTGGCGAAAAGCTGGGTCGGAGATATCTCCCCGCGTGGCGTGCTCAATTACACCGAGGAAGAAGGACGTGGCGTATTCCAGTCAGGCAATGCGCTGTTCATGCGTAACTGGCCTTATGTCTGGGCCCTGGTGCAAAGCCAGGACAGTGCCGTAAAAGACCAGGTCGGCGTCGCTCCCCTGCCCCGCGGCGGCGAGACCGGCGAGCATGCCTCTACCCTCGGTGGCTGGGGCCTGGCGGTATCGCGTTACAGCACGCATCCGAAACTTGCCGCCGAGCTGGTGAGCTACCTGAGCAGTGCCCAAGAGCAAAAACGTCGCGCGCTGAAAGGCGGCTATAACCCGGTGATCGAGTCGCTGTATCAAGATCCCGAGTTGCTCGCGGCCATGCCTTATTACGCTCAGTTGCACAGCATTCTCAACGCTGGGGTCATGCGCCCCGCCGCCATCACCGCCGAGCGCTATCCACGGGTCTCCAATGCGTTCTTCGATCGGGTGCATGGCGTGCTGGCCGGCGAGTTGCCCGTCGATCAGGCACTGGCCGAACTGGAAAGCGAACTCACGCGCATCAAACGCCGGAACTGGTAAGCCACAAGGAAGGAAATCACCATGTCTGTCTCTACGACCCATGCCCCCTTTGACGAACTTCTGCTGACGAGGGAAACGCCTGTACAACGTCGCCGGGTGCGCGCTGCCTGGCTGTTTCTGACGCCAATGCTGGTCTGCCTGGCCTTGGTGGCTGCGTGGCCGCTGCTGCGCACATTCTGGTTCAGCCTGACCGACGCCAGCCTGGCGGATACCGGTGGCGCAACCTTCATAGGCGTGAGCAATTATCTGTCGTTCAGCGGTTCCGGCTGGTCGGGCATCCTCGTCGATCCACAGTGGTGGAATGCGGTGCGCAACACGTTGTATTTCACGGTGGTCTCGGTGGGACTGGAGGTCGTGCTGGGGTTGTTGGTGGCGTTGCTGCTGAACATCAAGTTCACCGGCCGTTCTCTGGTGCGGGCGTTGATTCTGATTCCGTGGGCGATTCCGACGATTGTCTCGGCGAAGATCTGGTCATGGATGCTCAACGATCAGTTCGGCATCATCAATCACCTGATGCTCAGCCTCGGTCTGATTGACGCGCCTCTGGCCTGGACGGCAGAAGCGGACCTGTCGATGTGGGCGGTGATCATCGTTGACGTCTGGAAGACCGTGCCCTTTGTCACGCTGTTGATGCTGGCGGCCTTGCAGATGTTGCCGAGCGATTGCTACGAAGCGGCCAGGGTCGATGGCATTCATCCGCTGAAGGTGTTCTGGCGCGTCACCCTGCCACTGTTGATGCCTGCACTGCTGGTGGCGGCGATCTTCCGCATCCTTGATTCGCTGCGGGTATTCGACGTCATCTATGTGCTGACCTCGAACTCGTCGAGCACCATGAGCATGTCGGTGTATGCCCGCCAGCACTTGGTGGAGTTCCAGGATGTCGGTTACGGCAGCGCGGCGTCGACGCTGTTGTTTCTCGTGGTCGCGGTGATCGCCATGCTTTACCTCTACCTCGGACGCCGTCAACTGGAGGTCCGCGCATGAGCCCGCGCCTGCTGAAAAAAGCGCTGTTGCGCCTCGGATTCTGGTGCCTGATCGGAGTTTTGCTGCTGTATGCGGTTTTCCCGTTCTACTACGCCATCGTGACGTCGCTGAAGCCCTCCAGCGCCTTGTTCGAGGTGAGCTACTGGATCGAAAATCCTGACTTCTCCAATTACGCTGCGGTCCTCCACCAGGCCTCGTTCCTGCGAGCAATCGGTAATTCACTGGTGGTTGCGCTGTGCGTGGTCACCCTGGCGCTTTTCCTCAGCCTGACCGCTGCTTATGCCTTGGGCCGGGTGAAATTCCGTGGGCGTGGCACGGTGTTGATGATGGTGCTTGGCGTGTCGATGTTTCCCCAGGTCGCGGTGCTGTCGGGACTGTTCGAAGTGATCCGCGCCTTGGGCCTGTACAACACGTCGTGGGCGTTGATCCTGAGTTACACGATTTTCACCCTGCCCTTCACCGTCTGGGTGCTGACCACGTTCATGGGACAACTGCCCCATGAACTGGAGGAAGCGGCAATCATGGATGGTGCGTCGCCTTGGGTGACGCTGACCCGCGTGCTGTTGCCGCTGCTCTGGCCAGCCCTCGTCACCACTGGTTTGCTGGCCTTCATCGCCGCGTGGAACGAGTTTCTGTTTGCCCTGACCTTCACCCTCACCGACAGCCAACGCACGGTGCCGGTGGCCATCGCCTTGATTTCCGGCGGCAGCCCCCATGAGTTGCCTTGGGGCTTGTTGATGGCTGCCTCGGTGCTGGTCACCGTCCCACTGGTGATTCTGGTGCTGATTTTCCAGCGCCGAATCGTTTCCGGTCTCACTGCCGGCGCGTTAAAGGGTTGATGCCCAATAAAGACAAGGAACCGCATCGTGATCAAATTGAAACTGGACAACGTGAGCAAACAATTGGGCGGAGTGCGGATTCTTCGCGACATCAGCCTGGAGATTGCGGCGGGTGAATTCGTGGTGTTCGTCGGTCCTTCGGGCTGCGGAAAGTCGACGCTGCTGCGCCTGATCGCCGGGCTGGATTCTATCTGCGCCGGTGATCTGCTGATCGACGGGCGGCGGGTCAACGACCTCGAACCGCGCGAACGTGGCGTCGGCATGGTGTTTCAGTCCTACGCGTTGTACCCGCACATGAGCGTCTACGACAACATCAGTTTTGGTCTAAAACTGGCCAAGACTGAAAAGACCAGCCTGCGCGAGCGCGTACTTAAAACCGCGCAAATCCTGCAATTGGACAAACTGCTGCAACGCAAACCAAAAGAACTGTCTGGGGGGCAGCGTCAGCGTGTGGCCATGGGCCGGGCCATGGCGCGGGAGCCGGACATTCTGTTGTTCGATGAGCCGCTGTCCAATCTGGATGCCTCCTTGCGGGTGCAGATGCGCAACGAAGTCGCCCGACTGCATGACCGATTGGGCTCGACCATGATCTACGTCACTCACGATCAGGTGGAGGCGATGACCCTGGCCGACAAAATTGTCGTGCTCAATGGCGGCCATATTGAGCAGGTCGGCTCACCGCGCGAACTGTATGAGCGCCCGGCCAGCCGCTTTGTCGCCGGTTTTCTCGGTTCGCCGAAAATGAATTTCCTGCCGGCACGCCTGCAGGCGCCGGGCGAAACCAGCCTGGTCGATGCTGCCGTTTTGGGGATCACCACCCTGCCCTTTGACAGCTCGAACCTGGCGGCAGACGCCGCGCTGAGCCTGGGCGTTCGCCCGGAACACCTGTCGCTCAAGGCGGCGCAGGGAACGGCTGGCGTCGTTGTGACCGGGGTCGAATACCTGGGCAGTGAAACCTATGTGCACCTCGATACCGGGCAGGACGAGCCACTGATCTGTCGTTGTGAAGTCAACGCCGGTTGGCAGGCAGGCGATCGGGTCGAGCTGCAACTGGACATCGACACGATCCACCTGTTCGACAGCGACGGCACGGCATTGAAGCGCCACCCGCACGCCATTGAGTCCGTGGCAGATGACCTCTCTCTGCGCTCAGTCCGAGCACACGCCCTATGACCTTGTCTTTGAATACCGCGAGCGATCACATGCCTTCGACCCTTGACCTTGCGCAGCGCGCACTGGCTGACAGCCAGTCCCGCGTCATCGAGGATTATCGACCCGGTTATCATATTGCCCCGCCGGCAGGCTGGATGAACGACCCGAACGGGGTCGTGTACTTCCGTGGCGAGTACCACGTGTTCTATCAGCATCACCCCTTCGACGCGAAATGGGGGCCGATGTATTGGGGCCACGCCAAGAGTGCCGATCTGGTGCATTGGCAGCACCTGCCCATTGCGCTGGCACCCGGCGATGACTGCGACCGCGACGGCTGTTTTTCCGGGAGCGCCGTGGTCTGTGGCGATACCCTGGCGCTGATCTACACCGGACACACCTGGCTGGGCGAAGTGGGTGACGAGCGCTTGATCAAACAGGTCCAGTGCCTGGCAACCAGCAACGACGGCATCCGCTTCGTCAAACACGGCGCAGTGATCGACAGCGCGCCGCAAGACGCCATCATGCATTTCCGCGATCCCAAGGTCTGGCAGGAAGATGGCCATTGGTACCTGATTGCCGGCGCACGTCTGGGCGACAGGCCGCTGCTGCCGTTGTACCGCTCCACGGATCTGCACGCCTGGGAATTCCTCGACTATGTGTCCGCCGGCAGCGAGGGCGATGGCTATATGTGGGAATGCCCGGACCTGTTTCGACTGAATGGACGCGATGTGCTGCTGTACTCACCGCAAGGTATGCAAGCCGACGGTTATGACCGGCTCAACAAGTACCAGACCGGTTATCGAGTGGGCCATCTCGACAACCAATGGCACTTCACCGGCGGGCCTTTTATCGAGCTGGATAACGGCCACGATTTCTATGCGGCGCAGACGCTGTTGGCCGCCGATGGTCGGCGCCTCGTATGGGCGTGGCTGGACATGTGGGAAAGCCCGATGCCGAGCCAGGCCCATCACTGGTGCGGCATGCTCGGATTGCCACGCGAACTGGAACTGTGCGCCGAGCGCCTTTGCGTGTATCCGGCACGGGAGCTCAGCGCGCTGCGAATGACGCAATTGCCGGGGACGCCGTGGTGGGAAGCGTCGGGAAGCCGCTGGGTACAGGATATGAAGGGCGATATGCTCGAACTCCATGTGCATCTGGATCTGCTCGGCTGCACTGACGGCCACCTGGGAGTCGCCTTGCGCTGCAGCGACGATGGCCGTGAAGAAACCCTGCTCTACTATGATCCGTCACTGCAGCGCCTGGTGCTTGATCGCAGCCGTTCGGGTGCGCAAGTCACCGGCCAGCGCAGCGTGGCGATAGACCCGACACAAGAGCGCCTGGAACTGCGCGTGTTTCTTGATCGCTCATCCATCGAAGTGTTCGACGAAAACGGCCGCTTCAGCCTCAGCAGTCGCCTCTATCCGCGCTCCGACAGTCTGGGCGTGAAGCTGATGGCCAGTGGGAGTGGCGGACGCGTCTCGATTGCCAAGGCATGGCCGCTCGGTTCGGGATGGTCATGAGCGGCGTCATTCGGGTCGCGAGAGGCCCGGGCCCTGTGTCATGATTCTGCGTCAACCTGACCGGCCGCACTTCGCATGACTTCAGTGAAAGACGTTGCACAGCTGGCCGGCGTGTCCCTGATGACGGTGTCTCGAGCGCTCAATACTCCGGAAAAACTGAGCCCCGAAACCCTTCTACGGGTGCGTCGTGCCATTGATGAACTGCAATTCGTACCCAGCCTGTCAGCGCGCAAGATGCGCGGTGACAACCTGCAGTCGCGCACCATCGGCGTGTTCGCGCTGGACACTGCGACCACGCCCTTCGCGGTCGAGCTGCTGCTGTCCATTGAACAGACTGCGCAGCAAGCTGGCTGGAATGTCTTTATCCTCAACCTGCTAAGCAACCCGCCCACCGACCAGAACATCGACCTGATGCTGTCGCACCGTCCGGACGGTTTGATCTTCAGCGCCATGGGGTTTCGCCAGGTCAGCATTCCCGAGCGCTTGAAGAGCAAGCCTCTGGTGCTCGCCAATTGTCTGGCAGATGACAGCAGCCTCGTCAGCTATGTACCCGACGACGAAATGGGCCAGTATCGCGCCGTACACCACGCATTGAGCCTCGGCTACAAACGTCCTCTGTGTATCAATCTGCCGAAACAGAGTCTGGCATGGGGGCTGCGACAACAAGGTCTGCAGCGTGCCTGTCAGGCATTCGGACTGGCGCCTGAAACGCTCCTGCAATATGACCTTTCCGATCATGATGCCTACAGTGAAACAGCCGCCATCCTCGACCGGCATGTCATTGATGGTCGTCCCCAATTCGATATTCTGATCTGTGGCAACGACCGTATCGCCTTTTGTGCCTATCAACTGTTGTTGGGGCGTGGCCTGAAAATTCCCGACGATGTCGCCGTGCTCGGCTACGACAACATGATCGGCATTGCCGAGTTGTTCATCCCGCCGCTGACCACCGTGCAATTGCCGTACTACGAAATTGGGCGCCAGGCTGCACGGCATCTGATCGAAACCCTGGAGCTATCGGGAACCCAGCGCGTTGACTGTCCATTGGTGGTCAGGACATCACTCTGAGAGTGGGTCAGCTCGCTGATAGCACTCCCGATTGCTTTCGATTTGCCGAGTGGAATCAGAAGTCCACCGTCGCTGAAAGCAGATAAGTTCTCGGTGTCGACAACGTCAATCCTGGCTCACTGTCGTCCGAAGCGCCTGCCGAACTCCAGTAGCGTTTATCCAGTACGTTTTCGACATTGGCGCGCAAGGTGACGGTTTTCTCATCGACCTTGAAGGCATACCGCGTACCTACGTCGAAGCGCTCCCAGGAATCGATTTCCTTGTCGTTGGACTGATCCAGGTACTGCGAACTCGAATAGATGCCCCGCGCTGTCAGCGTCAGCCCCTGCACAGTCGGCACGTCCCACTCTGCGCCCAGATTGACGTTGTATTTCGGCGTCGCCGGCGCCCGGTTGCCGTCGAAGGTGCCATTGGTGGTCTTGGTCAATTCGCTGTCGATGTACATCACACCGCCAAGCAAACGGAAGCCTTTGAGCGGTTCGCCGAACACGCTCAATTCCACGCCGTCGTTCTGTCGCTTGCCGTTGGGTCCGAAGACTCGGGTCGTTGCGTTGGTTTCATAAGCGGGCTGTTTGATCCTGAACACCGCTGCCGTCAAGGCATACGAGCCGGCGTCGTACTTGGCACCCACCTCGACCTGCCGACTGATAAACGGCGGGAAGATTTCATCTTCGTTCACCGAGGTCGACGGCGCGATCTTGCCCTGACTCAGGCCTTCCATGTAGTTGGCGTACAGCGACAATCGGTCCGTGGCCTTGAACAGAATCCCGCCCGATGGCGAGACCTTTTCTTCGTCGTAAGCCGTGTCGCCTTTTACGTCATCGCTCCAGTCGTCGACTTTCACCCGCTGCCAGCGAGCACCGAGGGTCAGCAGCAATCGATCGTCGAAAAAGCCCAGGGTGTCGGACAACGCCACGCCGCTGAAGCGGTTCTCGGTATAGACCTTGGCGTCATTGCGTGTCGGCGTGCCGGGTTTTGCTGTTTCAACCGGGTCATACAGGTTGCTGCGCCCTGCCGCGTAACGCGCGCCGCCGTTCTCGAAATCCATGTAGAAGTAGCTGGCCGCGAGGTTGACCTCATGGCTCACTGGCCCCGTGTGGAACCAGTTGCGCACACCGGCCGTGGCGGTACGGACATTCTCGTCGCGGGTGAAGTCGCGCGGCAGTACGCTGAAATCACCGGCATCGTTGGTGACGGAAACGGCGTGGCGCAAGAAGTCATGATTACTTTTGCGCGCGCCGACGCCGCCGTACAGCATCACCGAATCATTGACGTCGAACTCGGCGTTGACTGTGCCGAAGGTGTCCTCGGTTTTCGCCTGGCTCCACGGTTGCGCGTAATTGCGATGCACGCTATTTGCGCTCGGAACCTTGGCACTGGCGGCGACTTGTACGCGCTCTTGCGGTGCGTCGGTATCGCGCTCGGTGTGGCCGATATCGGTCGAAAGTCGCAAGCGCTCACCGCGAAAATCCAGGCCGAGCACGGCCATGTCACGGTCGACACTTTGATGATCCCACTCGGTATCACCGGACTGCTTGACGCCGTTGAAACGCAGGCCGAACTGGTTGTCCTCACCAAACCGGCGCCCGACATCCACCGCTCCACCGACCTGATTATTCGACGCGTAATTGGCAGTCAGTGAAGTGATCGGCTGATCGCTAGCGCGCTTGGGCACCACGTTGATCCCCCCGCCCACACTGCCCCGCGGCGAAATGCCGTTGATGAGCTGGCTCGGGCCTTTGAGAATATCGACGCGATCGGCCATTTCCATGTCGATCGTGTAAGTCGGCAACACACCGTAGAGGCCGTTATAGGCCACGTCGCTGTTGAACAGGCTGAAGCCACGGATGGTGAACTGCTCATAGCGGCCCCCGGCCGGGTTGGTCGCGCGCACCGAAGGGTCGCTGGCAATCAGATCACCCAGCGTGCGCGCCTGTTGGTTTTTCACGGTTTCACTGGTGTAGGTGGTCATGCTGAACGGGGTTTCCATGAAGTCCTTGGACCCGAGCAAACCCTGCGAACCGCGTCGTGCTACCTGCCCTCCGGCAAATAAATCGGCGCCTGTCGAATCACTGGCGCCGAGGATCGACGTCGGCGCCAACTGCAGGCTGCTGCCCTCCGCTGCAGGCACCAAGGTGTAAGCCTGATCGCCCAGCGGTTGCAGTTGCAAGCCAGAGCCCAGCAACAACCGGGTAAACCCCTCCTCCACGCCAAACTCGCCGGACAAACCATTACTGTTGCGCCCGCTGACCAGCGCCGGATCGACCGACAGATTGACCCCGGCCAACCCGGCAAAGCGGGTCAGTGCTGCACTCAAACTACCGGCCGGCACCTGGTAACTGCGCCGAGCGGCGTCTTCGGCCCAACTGGATTGAATCAACACAGGGCTGGCACTCAGGCTCAGCAGGAGGCTCAACTGCAACAACGGACGCAAACGACTTGGGAATACTGCGGGCATTGGAAGAAGCTCTCGATTTTGTTCACTTGCCTGGAATGACCAGCGAGGCGAAAAAAAGGGACAGGCTTCAGCCAGTTTTTTCTGAGGAGGGAATGTTTCGAGGCGTGAGAGACACCCAGAACCGTGTACGCGTATGAACGTCGATCGGCAAGCTGGCCGCGAGCAGTGTGAGGATTTGATCAGTATTGTCGAGGCGGAAACTGCCGGTGATGCGCAGCGTTTCCAAGGCCGGATCCCAGCGCAACAAGCCCGAACGATAGCGACTCAGCTCGCGCAAAAAATCCCCCAGCGGTTGGTTTTGCGCCATCAACACACCGTCGCGCCAACCCGGCATCAGCGCATCGAACGCTGTAACGGAACCGGAACCAGATGCTTTCAGGCTAACCTGCTGACCTTGATTCAACACCAGCGCCGCCCCGTGCAACGGTTGTAACTGCACCTTGCCGCTGACGACCGAAACGTTGCAGTCACGCTCATTGATACGCACGCACACCTCGCTGCGACTGACGATGATTCGCCCGTAAGGTGCGTTGATCGTCAGCGCCGAACTGCCCGGCACGTTGAGTGCTATCTCGCCACGCACCAGCGTCAATTGCCGTGCCGGCAGATCGACGTTCACTGCGCTGGCGGTGTTCAGTTGTAACGAACTGCCGTCACCCAACGACAAACGCTGGCGCTCTCCAGTGCTGGTGTGCAGATCGGCACGCCATGCATCCATCGGCAATTGTCGACTGATCAGCCACGCTGCTGGCACCAGCGCGGCGAGTCCGAGCGCACGTTTCAGCGCGGCACGACGTTCCAGATCCGGACGATCCAGCGTGGCCATGGCCAACGCCGCCGGCACCGCGGAAAAGCGTTGGCGCAGCAGTTGAATCTTCTGCCAGGCGTTCTCGTGACGACTGTCGCTGTTGCGCCAATACTGCAGGCGCGCGTGATCAGCATCCGTGGCGTCGCCCGATTCGAGCAGTGCCAACCATTGCGCGGCGGCACGAGCCACTTCGCGCGCTTCTGAGTTGGACGATACGCGCATCATAGATCCAACATCAAACAATGCTCGTAAGCCTGCGCCATATAACGTTTTATGGTGCGTTCGGAGACCTGCAGGCGCTCGGCGATTTCGCGGTAACCGAGGCCTTCAAGCTGACTCCATAAAAACGCCCGGCGCACTGCTCGGGGCAAACCATCAAGCAACTCATCCAGCGCTTGCAGGGTTTCCAGCAGCACCCAACGTTGCTCGGGCGACGGCACGCATTCTTCGGGCAATTGCGCGAGGGCTTCGAGGTAGGCTTTTTCCAGGCTGCGACGTGTGTAGAAGTTGCTCAGCAGGCGTTTGCCGACAGTCAGCAAATACGCCCGAGGCTCGCGCATATCGGTAATCGGCTGAGCGCTGCACAGCACGCGCAGGAAGGTGTCCTGACTCAAATCCGCCGCATCCCACGCATTGCCCATGCGCCGCCGCAACCAGGTTTCCAGCCAGCCCTGATGATCGCGGTACAACTCATGCAGGCTCTGCTCCGATGGCGTCGCTGCTTCAGTCATCTCAAGAGGCCCTGCGCGAAGTAAGAATTCAAATGAGACTGATTCTATTTAACTTCAACGCTGACACAAAGGTCTTTTTGCCCATTGATGTCGGCCTGCAACAAAATTTCGCGCAAGCAGCCTGTTTTTTGTCGCGCTCTAGTCTGCGTCGGGCTGTAATTTTTGCAACGCGTCCTTCTCTAGCGGGTGTCATCACCTCAAAGAAAAGGAACAACCATGAACACTTGCACTTTGTCCCGCCTGCTTTCGAATGACTTCGAGATCAGATTGATGCGCTGGACGCTCGTACTGATCTTCGCGATCTTTGGCTATAGCAAATGGTTTGCGTACGAAGCTGAAGGCTTGATTCCTCTGTTGGGCAACAGCCCTCTACTGAGCTGGATGCACAGTGTGTTCGGAATTCAGGGGGCCAGCTATGCCTTGGGTGTAGCCGAATGGGCCATTGGCCTCGGTTTGATTGTGGGCGCCTGGTTTCCCCGGGTATCGCTGTGGGCCTCGGCCGGATCTGCGATCACTTACCTGACCACGCTCACCCTGATCCTGACCACCCCGGATGCGTGGGAAGCGTCTGCCGGCGGCTTTCCGGCAATGGGCGGCGCAACCAGTTTTCTGATCAAGGATGCAGTTTTGCTCGCAGGATCTGTTGTATTGCTCAAACACAGCTTGTTGACGCTGTATCCAGTCACCGCAGCGAAGGTTGTCAGCAAGAATCCGTAACAATCGAAACCGGCAGAAAAGCTGCGCGCCCGGGAAACAGGGCGCTGTCAGTTCAAATCACTGGTGAGCGTTTCAGCGTCTCGCTCGGCAACTCCTTGAACAACGCCCGGTAACTGCTGGAAAACCTTCCCAAATGCCAGAACGACCACTGCATCGCCACCTCGGCAACCGTAGTTTCCGTCGGCCGGCGCTTGAGCAATTCACGGTGTGCACTGTTCAACCGGCGCAGGCGCAACCAATGGCTAGGGGTCATCCCGGTGTAGGCTTTGAACGCCTGCTGCAATTGTCGCAATGGCACGCCGGCCACGTGCGACAGCTCAAGCAGATTGACCGTGTCTTCCGGCGAATCCGCCGCCCACTCTCCAACGCGTTTAATGATCATCCGCTCTTCGCTGCGCCGCTGTAATCCGCCGCGATCAAGACTGGTGTGAGCGTTATCGAGAATGAACAAACAGTCTTCCAAGAGTTGCTGCGTCAACGCATCTTTATCAAACAGATCAACAGCTTGCGACAACTTCGTGAGAGTGGAGCTTAACCAGCGACTGAACAGAGCGTTCTGTCCGCAATTGAGTTGTGTCATGAACAACCCTTCGAGTTTCGCCACATTCAGACCGTGCTGACGGACAAACTCCGGACCGAACACCACGGCGATTTCCTGGTAGTTCTCCGGGGTGATCCAGATATTGCGGCTTTCTTCGTTGAGCAGATACAGCGCGTTGTCACTGCGATCAAAACAGAACGCCAAAGCACCCGACGGCGCGCTGAAATTCTGCTCGACCCGGGTGTTCATCTGCTCTTCATAGACCTCGACGCCCTGCAGATCCAGATAGCGGATCTGCCCGGCAAAATGCCCCGGTGACATCTGTTGGTAATGCTGGACCCAGCCCGGTGTGGCACGGACTTGTTCGGCGACATCGGCGGTGTTGAACGCTTGGACCTGTAACGAATTGCACGTTGTCATGGGGTGACCTTGCGCACTCTTTTGGTGCGCTTTGGTGCTGCTTAAAGTGGATAGATGGAACTGCATGGCTCGCCCAAGATAGTCGTCAACGCGCCACAGGGGAAGGGGCGGAAGATGAAACCCGCCCTCCCCGGCGTCTATAAAACCAATAACGAGGTCTTTATGAATGCCCCTTTCGATCAGCTGTTCACGTGGCTGAAAGATCACAAGATTACCGAAGTCGAATGTGTGGTCAGCGACCTGACCGGCATTGCCCGCGGCAAGATCGCACCGACCAACAAGTTCCTGCATGAGCGAGGCATGCGCCTGCCGGAAAGTGTGCTGCTGCAAACGGTAACCGGGGATTTTGTCGACGACGACATCTACTACGACCTGCTCGATCCTGCCGACATCGACATGGTGTGCAAGCCCGTGGCTGACGCGGTCTACGTGATTCCATGGGCGATCGAACCGACCGCCATCGTCATCCACGACACCTTCGACAAGTTCGGCAACCCGATCGAACTGTCGCCGCGCAACGTGCTGAAGAAAGTCTTGCAGCTCTACACCGACAAAGGCTGGAAGCCGATTGTGGCGCCGGAAATGGAGTTCTACCTGACCCAACGCTGCGAAGACCCGGATCTGCCGCTGAAGGCACCGCTGGGCCGTTCGGGCCGTGCTGAAAGCGGTCGGCAGTCGTTCTCGATCGATGCCGCCAACGAATTCGATCCGTTGTTCGAAGACGTCTACGACTGGTGCGAACTGCAAGGCCTGGACCTCGACACGCTGATCCACGAAGACGGCCCGGCGCAGATGGAAATCAACTTCCGTCACGGCGACGCCCTTGATCTGGCCGACCAGATCACCGTGTTCAAACGCACCATGCGTGAGGCGGCGCTCAAGCACAACGTTGCGGCGACGTTCATGGCCAAGCCGATCGGTGATGAGCCGGGCAGCGCCATGCACATCCACCAGAGCGTGGTGGACATCGCCACTGGCAAACCGATTTTCGCCAATGAAGACGGGCAGATGAGCGAGCTGTTCCTGCATTACATCGGCGGTTTGCAGAAGTACATTCCGAAAGTGCTGCCGATGTTTGCGCCCAACGTGAACTCGTTCCGCCGCTTCCTGCCGGACACCTCGGCACCGGTCAACGTCGAATGGGGCGAAGAAAACCGCACCGTGGGTTTGCGTGTGCCGACTTCCAGCCCGGAAGCCATGCGCGTGGAAAACCGTCTGCCGGGCGCCGATGCCAACCCGTACCTGGCAATCGCCGCGAGCCTGCTCTGCGGTTACATCGGCATGGTCGAAGCCATCGCGCCGAGCGCTGCGGTACAGGGCCGCGCTTACGAGCGTCGCAACCTGCGCCTGCCGATCACCATCGAAGAAGCGCTGACGCAGATGGAAGAGTGCGAAACCGTTGGGCAGTACCTGGGCGACAAATTCGTCCGGGGCTACGTCGCGGTAAAGCGTGCCGAGCATGAAAACTTCAAGCGCGTGATCAGCTCGTGGGAGCGTGAGTTCCTGATGCTCAGCGTGTAATTCAGATTTGCACAGACCCTGTGGGAGCGAGCCTGCTCGCGAAGGCGTCAGCACAGTCACCATTTATGTTGCCTGACCCACCGCTTTCGTCGGAACGCCGCCCGGAGCAGGCTCGCTCCCACAAGGGATTAGCGAACCACCTGAAAAATCCAACAATTTAAGAGGTGTCGAAATGCGTCTGTTGAAAACCATGATTCCCGCCGCTCTGGCCCTGATGTGCAGCGCCGTAGCAAACGCCCAACCCCAGGTCAGCGTCTACAACTGGACCGACTACATCGGCGAAACCACCCTCGCCGATTTCCAGAGCCAAAGCGGGATCAAGGTGATCTACGACGTTTTCGACTCCAACGAAACCCTCGAAGGCAAACTGCTCGCCGGTCGCACCGGGTATGACGTGGTCGTGCCGTCCAACCACTTCCTCGCGCGTCAGGTGAAGGCCGGCGCCTTCCTCAAACTCGACCGTGCGCAACTGCCGAACTTCAAAAACCTCGACCCGAAACTGCTCGAGCTGCTGGAGAAAAACGACCCGGGCAACGAGCACTCGGTGCCGTACCTGTGGGGCACCAACGGCATCGGCTACAACGTCGACAAGGTCAAGCAAGTGCTGGGCATTGACCACATCGATTCCTGGGCCGTGCTGTTCGAACCCGAAAACCTGAAAAAACTCAGCCAGTGCGGCGTGTCGATGATGGATTCCGCCGACGAAGTCTTCCCGGCCGTGCTCAACTACATGGGCATGGACCCGCGCAGCGAAAACCCGGAAGACTATAAAAAGGCTGAAGCGAAACTGCTGAGCATCCGCCCGTACATCACCTATTTCCATTCTTCGAAGTACGTGTCGGATCTGGCCAACGGTGACATCTGCGTGGCCTTCGGTTACTCCGGCGACGTGTTCCAGGCCGCCAACCGTGCCAAGGAAGCCAAGAACGGCGTGAACATCGCTTACGCCATTCCGAAGGAAGGCGCCAACCTCTGGTTTGATCTGTTGGCCATCCCCGCCGATGCGAGCAACACCAAAGAAGCGCACGCTTTCATCAATTACCTGCTCGATCCGCAAGTGATCGCCAAAGTCAGCGCTTCGGTCGGTTACGCCAACCCGAACCCGGCCGCCAAGCAATACATGGATCAAGAGCTGGTCAACAACCCTGAGGTTTACCCATCCCAGGCAGTGCTCGACAAGCTCTACATCTCCTCTACCCCGCCCCAAGCGATCATGCGACTGATGACCCGATCCTGGAGCAAAGTGAAGTCGAACAAATGAATCAGTACACCCAGGAACACGCCCGCTCCTATTACGCCGCTTCGGCCCGGGCGAGCACACCCTATCCGCTGCTGGACGGTGACTTGACCGCCGACGTCTGTGTGATCGGTGGCGGCTTCACCGGGGTCAACACCGCCATCGAGCTGGCTCAGCGCGGATTGTCGGTGGTGTTGATCGAAGCCCGGCGCATCGGCTGGGGCGCCAGTGGGCGCAATGGCGGCCAGTTGATTCGCGGGATCGGTCATGAGGTCACGGGATTCGCCAAGTATGTCGGTCAGGAAGGCGTGCGTTATTTGCAGCGCGCCGGCATCGATTCGGTCGAACTGGTGCGTCAGCGCATCGGCGACAACGCCATCGATTGCGACCTGCGCTGGGGCTTCTGCGATCTGGCCAATACCCCGGCGCAGTTCGCTGCCTTCAAGGATGAATTGGTCGACCTCGCCGAACTCGGTTACGCCCACGAAACCCGGCTGATCGGCCCGGAGCAGGTGCGCCAGCAGGTGGTCAACTCCGACATTTACGCCGGCGGCTTGGTGGACATGGGGTCCGGTCATTTGCATCCGCTGGATCTGGTGCAAGGCGAAGCGCGACTTGCAGCATCGTTGGGCGTAAGGATTTTCGAGCAGAGTGAAGTGCTGGAAATCATCCATGGCCCGACCGTGCAGGTCCGCTGCGCAAGCGGCACGGTGCGGGCTGGCAGTCTGGTGCTCGGCTGCAATGCGCATCTGGACGAACTCGAACAGCAACTCAGTGGCAAGGTGCTGCCGGCCGGCAGTTACATCATCGCCACCGAACCGTTGTCCGAGGCGCGCGCCGCGCAACTGATCCCGCACAATCTGGCGGTGTGCGACCAAAAAGTCGGCCTCGATTACTACCGGCTCTCCGCCGATCGGCGCTTGCTGTTCGGCGGTGCCTGCCACTATTCCGGGCGCGATCCGGCGGACATCGCCGCTTATATGCGACCGAAGATGCTCAAAGTCTTCCCGCAACTGGCCGACGTGCGCATCGATTACCAGTGGGGCGGCAAGATCGGCATCACTGCTAACCGCTTTCCGCAGGTCGGCCGGCTCAAGCAACAGCCGAACGTGTTCTACGCACAGGGCTATTCCGGCCATGGCCTGAACGTCACGCACTGGTGCGCGAAGCTGCTCGGTGAGGCGATTCATGCCGGTCACAGTCAGGGCATGGACGTGTTCAGCGGCGTGCCGCACATGACCTTCCCTGGCGGCCCGTCCCTGCGCTCGCCACTGCTGGCACTGGGCATGTTCTGGTATCGCCTGCGGGAAATGCTCGGATAACCCGCAACCCGCTCCGACACCATGCCCAAGTAGGAGCTGCCGAAGGCTGCGATCTTTTGGCCCTGAAAAAGCAAGATCAAAAGATCGCAGCCTCGTTTCACTCGACAGCTCCTACATGGAAACTGTCAACGATGCGAGCTATACACATTTGCTCTATCGCCAAGCACTTCTATATTGATGAGGTGCTTTTGCGTTCCTGACGCTCAGTGCCCATTCAATCGAGGAGACATGGATGAAGTCGTCAGCCACCGACGAGCCGCGAGCGCCAGGCCAAGCCCCCGTGAAAACCCGCCGCTTCGGCATCTCCCTCGTCTGGATCGTACCGATCGTGGCGGTGCTGGTGGGTATTTCGCTGGTGGTGCACAACATCCTGCAGGAAGGGCCGACCATCATGGTCACCTTCAAGACCGGCAGCGGTCTGACAGCCAATAAGACCGAAGTCAAATACCGCAACGTGGTGATTGGTCAGGTCACCGATGTCGACTTGAGCGACGACCAGAAAAGCGTCAACGCCACGATCAAACTGGCCAAACAGGCCGAGACGTTTACTCGTGAAGATTCACAGTTCTGGGTGGTACGCCCGCGAATCGGTGCCGGTGGCGTTTCAGGTATCGACACCCTGCTTTCCGGCGACTATATCGGTGCCGACATCGGACAGGCCAACAACCGCGCCAAACAATTCAAGGGCCTGGAAAACCCGCCGCCGATTACCTACGGCGAACCCGGCAAGCGTTTCATGCTGCACACCCAGGATCTCGGTTCGCTGGACATCGGTTCGCCGGTGTATTACCGCAAGATCCCTGTCGGCCAGGTCGTCACCTACGAGCTGGCGCCTGACGGTAAAGGCGTGAATATCGAAGTGTTCATTCACGCGCCCAACGATGCGTTCGTCACTGAAAACACCCGATTCTGGAACGCCAGTGGCATTGACGTCAGCGTCGGCGCCAACGGTTTCCAGGTGAAAACCGAATCCCTGTCCTCCATGCTGGTGGGCGGTATCGCTTTCCGTGCGCCGGATTACAGCCCCAACGACGTGGCCGCCGCCGATGACAAGGAATTCGAACTGTTCGAAGACCAGCAAACCGCCCTCGCCCCACCCAACGGCAAGGCGCAGTATCTGAGTCTGCGCTTCGACCAGTCCCTGCGCGGCCTCAAGGTTGGCGCACCGGTGGAGTTCCTCGGCATGGAAATCGGTCGGGTGGTGGCGATCAATCTGGATTTCGATGCGAAAAAACGCAGCTTCCCGCTTAACGTCGGCATCGTCATTTACCCGCAACGTTTGGGCATGGCTTATGGAAAAATGCTCACTGCGTTCAAGCATGATCCCAACGATGAGGCCGCCGGCATTCGCCTGATGGGCACCTTCATCGACAATGGCCTGCGCGCCCAGGCCCGCAGTGGCAACCTGCTGACGGGGCAACTGTACGTGGCCCTGGACTTCTTCCCGAAAGCCGAAAAAGTCGCGTTTGACCCCACGGCGCGCCCGGTGGTGATTCCAACCGTGCCGGGCAGCCTCGAACAGCTGCAGGAAAAACTCGAAGCCGTGGTCGACAAGCTCAACAAGCTGCCGGTTGATCGCATCGCCAACAACCTCGACAGCAATCTGATCGAGCTGCGCAAAGGCCTGACCCAGTTCAACGCCAAGACCCTGCCGGGCGTGCAGAGCACTCTGGCCGACGTCAGCAAGACCTTGCAGTCCGCCAGCTCCACCTTGGCCGAAGATTCGCCGCAACGCGAGAAACTCACGGAAACCCTCGACGAGCTCGGGCGCATGTCGCGCTCCCTGCGTGAGCTGTCGGATTACCTGGGCCGGCATCCTGAATCGCTGATCCGCGGTCGCCCCGATAACGCCGCGCCTATCGATCTGAAAGGCCCGCCACGTAACTGAGCACAGGAGCTGAACCATGGCTGTACCGCTGAAAATCACCGTGCTCGCTGCGTTCATGCTGCTTGGCGCCTGCCGCAGCGACCCGATCAGCTTTCACACGCTGACGCCGGTGCAGATCGCCAACACCCGGACCGGCGCGCAGATTCCGATTGAAGCGCTGAGCGTGCCGCCGCAGGTCGACCGGGCGCAAATCGTTATCCGCCAGGGCAACAGCGGCCTGGCGATTCTGGAAACCGATTGGTGGGGGGCGACACTGGCGGATGAGTTGCGCGGTGCATTGGCCGACCAGTTGAGCAATACCAGTGGCCAAGGCAACGTTTCGGTTCGCATCGAAGTGCAACGCTTCGACTCGATCCCCGGTCAGTACGGCCTGATCGACGCCAAATGGCGCTTGCGTCCCGTCGGCGCCACTGACAATGGCTCGCTGACCTGCCGTTCGACCCTGCAAACACCGTCCGGCCCGACCATCGATGATCTGGTGGGTGCCCAGCAGAACAACGTCAAACGCTTGGCCGTGCAGATCAGTCGGGCGGCCACCGGCAACGCGCGCACCTGCCCTTCCCCGTCCTGACGGGGCCTACAGATCGAAGCGATCGACCGCACGCCGCCGCTCGTTGTCATCACGCACATCGTAGTTGGCGGTGGTCTGGATGTTGCTGTGGTGCGCCAGTTTCTGCGCAATCGACAAATCATGCTCCTCGATCACCCGCGTGATAAACGAGCGGCGGAAATCGTGGGGCATGATCTTCACCCCGACCTGAGTACCCCGCTGACGGGCAATGTAATAAATCGCGTGTTTGGTGATGCGCTCACGGGTGATATGGCTGCCGCGACGGATGCGGTTGAACAGAAAGGCATCGTCACTCTCGCCCTCCTTGAGTTCTGAACGCCGCAGTTCCAGCCACGCATCAAGTTTGGCGAACGCCCACGCCGGTGCGTACTTGATCAGTTGCTTGTTGCCCTTGCCGGTGACGGTCAGGCTGCGTTCGGTGAAGTCGACCTGATTCAGGTCCAGATCAACCGACTCCGATTTACGCATGCCGGTGCCGTACAACAGCGCAATCACCGCTGCGTCGCGCAGCCCTTGCGGACGCGGATCGGCGGCGCAGACTTCCATCAATTCGTGGATCAAGGTGCGCTTCAAGTTGCGCCCCTGGGACAAGCGCGTGCCGGCAATACCTTTGACCGAGCGCATCTTCAAAAGATGATCCTGGCTGATCAGGCTCATGCGCCAGGCTTCATTCATCACACCGCGCACGGCATTCACGTACAGCGACGAGGTATTCGGCGCATAACCGTCGGCGCGCAATGCGGCGACCAGCGCCACGACGTCTTCCGGTTGCAGCCCGTGCCAGGGGATTTCTTCGATATCCACGTCTTCGAAACCGAGGCGGTCTGCAGCATCCTGCAAGACATAGCGCATGGTCAGTTGGCTGGACGGCGCCAGGCGTGCCAGATAAAGCGTCAGCGGATTAGTGGTGGACGGGGTGGATTCAGTACTCGACAAGTCAATCAAACGAAACGGCCTTGAATAGAAAACGGTTCAACAAAACAACTTAAAAGTGCAAACAAACTTATATAAAGAGCGACTCTTCCGTAGGACTTTTCTATTAAAAGAGCCGATGAACGGAAGAAGTCTGAACGGTGGCTGTATGGCTTAGAGATAGACGAATCGCCGACCGTTTTTTCATGTTCCTTTGACAAAAACGCGCATAACCTTAGTTACAACAGGTTGCCCCGAAAGGCCTGCAACCCTGCCGTCCGTGGACTTAAAAGTCAATCAGGCATTCCCCGGCCGGTATCTCAACCCTTTGAAATTCCGTGTTTTTCAGACAATCGGCTGAAGGATGGCTGTCGCCCCGAGGTTCTTATGAGTCAAGCGTTTCTGCCGTTTTCCCGTCCGAGTATCGGCGATGAAGAAATAGCCGCCGTTGAACAAGTATTGAGTTCGGGGTGGATTACCACCGGGCCTAAAAGCCAGGCACTGGAAGAACACTTCGCCAACTATGTCGGTTGCAAGCACGCCGTGGCACTTTCCTCGGCCACCGGCGGCATGCACATCACCTTGTTGGCTTTGGGCATTGGTCCGGGTGACGAAGTCATCACCCCGTCGCAGACCTGGGTCTCGACCGCCAACATGATCTCGCTGCTCGGCGCTACACCAGTGTTCGTCGACGTTGATCGCGGCACCTTGATGACCGACGCCTTGCGTATCGAAGCCGCCATCACCCCGCGCACCAAAGCAATCATCCCGGTGCATTACGCCGGCGCCGCGTTTGATCTTGATCCGCTGTACGCGCTGGCCGACAAGCACGGTATCGCCGTCATCGAAGACGCCGCCCACGCCGCTGGCAGCCGTTACAAGGGCCGCCAAGTCGGCGCGCAGGGCACGGCGATTTTCTCTTTCCACGCGATCAAGAACATGACCTGTGCCGAAGGCGCAATGTTCGTCACCGACGACGAAGCCCTGGCCAGCCGCGTGCGCATGCTCAAATTCCATGGTTTGGGCGTTGACGCCTACGACCGGCTGACCGGTGGCCGCAAGCCGCAGGCGCAAGTGATGGAGCCGGGGTTCAAATACAACCTCGCCGACATCAACGCTGCAATTGCCTTGGTGCAGCTTGAGCGTCTGGACGCAATCAACGCCCGCCGCAGCGAACTGGCTGCCGCCTACCGGCAAAAACTCGAAGGCTTGCCGGTGCTACCGCTGGCCCTGCCCGCTTACGCACAAACCCACGCCTGGCACCTGTTCATCCTGCGCATCGACAGCGAGCGCTGCGGCATGGACCGCGAAGCCTTCATGAAAGGCTTGCAGGACCAGGGCATCGGCACCGGTATCCATTTCATCGCCACTCACCTGCACACCTGGTATCGCCAGCGTGCCCCCGACCTGTATCTGCCCGACACCGAATGGAACTCGGCGCGGCTGTGCTCGATTCCGTTGTTCCCCGACATGAGCGATCAAGACCTCGATCGCGTGGTCGGCGCCATCGCCACCCTTATGGACAAACGCCTGTGAAAACCTATCCGATCCGCTGTGTGTCGATCGTCATCCCGGTCTACAACGAACAGGACAGCCTGCCGGAACTGCTGCGGCGCACCGAAGCGGCCTGCCGCATGCTGCGTCACGACTATGAAATCGTCCTCGTCGACGACGGCAGCCGTGATGAGTCGGCCAACCTTCTGGAAGAAGCCGCGACACGTGAAGACAGCCCGTTTGTGGCCGTCATTCTCAACCGCAACTACGGCCAGCACGCGGCAATCATGGCCGGTTTCGAACAGTGCAAAGGTGATGTCGTGATCACCCTCGACGCCGACCTGCAGAACCCGCCGGAAGAAATCCCGCGCCTGGTCGCCGAAGCGGAAAAGGGTTACGACGTGGTCGGCACCGTGCGCGGCAACCGCCAGGACTCGGCCCTGCGTCGCTATCCGTCGAAGCTGATCAACCTCGCCGTGCAACGCTCCACCGGCGTCGCCATGAGCGACTACGGCTGCATGCTCCGCGCTTACCGGCGGACGATCATCGACGCGATGCTCGCCTGCCGTGAACGCAGCACGTTCATCCCGATTCTGGCCAACAGCTTCGCCCGCCACACCACTGAAATCGTCGTCGCCCACGCCGAGCGTGAACACGGCGATTCAAAGTACAGCCCGATGCGTTTGCTCAACCTGATGTTCGACCTGATCACCTGCATGACCACCACGCCGTTGCGCCTGCTGAGCATCGTCGGTTTCGCCATGGCTGGCCTCGGCGTGTTGTTTGCCGCCGCACTGATCGTGCTGCGCCTGGTGTTCGGTGCCGGCTGGGCCGGTGACGGCATGTTCGTGCTGTTCGCTGTGCTGTTCGTGTTCACCGGTGGCCAGTTCATCGGCATGGGCCTGCTCGGCGAATACCTCGGGCGCATGTACAGCGACGTGCGCGCCCGCCCGCGTTTCTTCGTTGAAAAAGTCTTGCGCGGCCAACCCGCCATGCCGCCGCGCGCCATCACCGTCGACGGTCTCTCCTCCTCCAATGATCAGGTTCTCTCATGAGCGCAAAAACTGTTGTCTTCGCTTATCACGATATCGGCTGCGCCGGCATTCAAGCCCTGCTCGACAGCGGCTATGACATTGCGGCGGTATTCACCCATGCCGACGACCCGAAAGAGAACGCCTTCTACGCCTCGGTCGCACAACTGTGCGCACGCAAAGGCATTCCGGTGCACGCCCCCGAAGACGTCAATCACCCACTGTGGATCGAGCGGATCGCCAAACTGAATCCGGACTACCTGTTCTCCTTCTACTATCGCCACCTGCTGAGCGAGTCGTTGCTGGCCACCGCGAAAAAAGGCGCGTTCAATCTGCACGGCTCGTTGCTGCCAAGCTACCGTGGCCGCGCCCCAGCCAACTGGGTGCTGGTCAACGGCGAGACCGCAACCGGCGTGACTCTGCACCGCATGGTCAAACGTGCCGATGCCGGCGCCATCGTTGCCCAACAGCGTGTGGCCATTGAACGCAGCGACACCGCGCTGAGCCTGCACGGCAAGCTGCGCATCGCCGCGACGGATCTGCTGCGTGACACCTTGCCAGCCATGCTGCAAGACAAAATCAACGAAACCGCGCAGGACGAATCGAAAGCCACAGTATTCGGGCGTCGCACGGCGGCGGACGGCAAACTGGTCTGGGCCAAACCGGCCGAGCAATTGTTCAACCTGGTTCGCGCCGTGACCCAACCGTATCCGGGTGCATTCTGCGCTGTGGGCGAGCACAAACTGATCGTCTGGAGCGCTGAAGTTGCCAAGGGCAACGACAGCCAGGCGCCGGGCCGGGTGATCAGCGTCGATCCGCTGCGCATTGCCTGCGGCGAAGATTCGTTGGTAATCCTCTCCGGCCAGCGCAACGACAACGGTCTGTTCCTCAGTGGCCCGCAACTGGCCAGTGAACTCGGTCTGGTCGACGGCTCGCTGTTGCGCGGCGCTGAATCCGGCCGTGCACCGCGTCGCACTCGCGTGCTGATCCTCGGCGTTAACGGTTTTATCGGCAATCACTTGTCCGAACGCCTCCTGCGCGATGACCGCTACGAAGTCTATGGCCTGGACATCGGTTCCGACGCCATCGACCGTCTGCGCAGTCACCCGCACTTCCACTACGTCGAAGGCGACATCAGCATTCACTCCGAGTGGATCGAGTACCACATCAAGAAGTGCGACGTGGTCCTGCCGCTGGTGGCCATCGCCACGCCGATCGAATACACCCGCAACCCGTTGCGCGTGTTCGAACTCGACTTCGAAGAAAACCTCAAACTGGTGCGTTACTGCGTCAAGTACAACAAGCGCGTGATCTTCCCGTCGACCTCGGAAGTCTATGGCATGTGCCAGGACAAGCATTTCGACGAAGACACCTCCAACCTGGTGGTCGGCCCGATCAACAAGCAGCGCTGGATCTACTCGGTGTCCAAGCAATTGCTGGACCGCGTGATCTGGGCGTACGGCGCCAAAGGTCTGAATTTCACCCTGTTCCGCCCGTTCAACTGGATGGGCCCGCGCCTTGATCGTCTGGACTCGGCCCGTATCGGCAGCTCCCGCGCCATCACTCAGTTGATTTTGAATCTGGTGGAAGGCACGCCGATTCGCCTGTTCGACGGTGGCGAGCAAAAACGCTGCTTCACCGACATCGCCGATGGCGTCGAGGCCCTGGCGCGGATCATCGATAACGACAACGATGTCTGCAACGGTCAAATCATCAACATCGGCAACCCGGACAACGAAGCGAGCATCCGTCAGCTGGGTGAAGAACTGCTGCGTCAGTTCGAAGCGCATCCGCTGCGCGATAACTTCCCGCCGTTCGCCGGTTTTCGCGACGTCGAGAGCAAGGCGTTCTATGGCGCTGGCTATCAGGATGTTGAGCACCGCAAACCCAGCATCGCCAACGCCAAGCGTCTGCTCGACTGGACGCCAACCGTGGAAATGCGCGAGACCATTGGCAATACGCTCGACTTCTTCCTGCGTGAAGCGATGCTCGAAATCGCGGACAAGCGCTAATGCAGGCCGGTCTACGCATCGACGTCGACACCTTTCGCGGCACCCGTGAAGGTGTGCCGCGCTTGCTGGAAATGCTCGACGAGGCGCAGATCAAGGCAACGTTTTTCTTCAGTGTCGGCCCCGACAACATGGGCCGGCATCTGTGGCGCCTGATCCGCCCGCAGTTTCTCTGGAAGATGCTCCGCTCCAATGCGGCCGGCCTGTATGGCTGGGACATTCTGCTGGCCGGCACCGCGTGGCCGGGCAAACCGATTGGCCGTGATCTCGGGCACCTGATGCGTCAGGCCCGCGATGCCGGTCATGAGGTTGGCCTGCATGCGTGGGATCACCACGGCTGGCAGGCCAACGCCGGGACCTGGAGCGACAAGCAACTGATCGAGCAGATTCGTCAGGGCGTCGACTCGTTGAGCGACATCCTCGGCGCGAAAGTCGACTGTTCCGCCGCCGCTGGTTGGCGTGCGGACGAGCGCGTGATCGAGGCCAAGCAAGCCTTCGGCTTTCGCTACAACAGCGATTGCCGAGGCGACCGCCTGTTTCGTCCGCTGCTGGCCGACGGCACGCCGGGCACGCCGCAGATTCCGGTGGATCTGCCGACCTTCGATGAAGTCGTCGGCCCGATCGTTGCAGCGCGGGACTTCAACGGGTTTATCCTTGACCACTTTCGTCCGCAACAGCTCAACGTCTACACCATTCACGCCGAAGTAGAAGGGATTCTGATGGCTGAGGATTTTCGTCAACTGCTGGTCGATGCACGCCAGCGCAACATCGCTTTCAAACCGCTGGGCGACTTGTTGCCCGAGTTCTTCAACACCTTGCCCATGGGTCGCGTACAACGTGGCGCCCTCGACGGCCGTGAAGGCTGGCTGGGAGTGCAAGACGCATGACTAAACGCTGGACGCTGCCACTGCTGTTGCTGGTCATTTGCTTGCTGGCCTATCTGCTGCCGCTGGGCACGCACGGCTTGTGGATTCCCGACGAGACCCGTTACGCGCAGATCAGCCAGGACATGCTGCTCAGTGGCAACTGGGTATCGCCGCACTTCATGAGCCTGCGTTATTTCGAGAAGCCGATTGCCGGTTACTGGATGATCGCGCTGGGTCAGCAAGTGTTCGGGCAGAACCTGTTCGGCGTGCGCTTTGCTTCGGCGCTGAGCACTGGCTTGAGCGTGCTGCTGTGCTATCTGGTTGCCCGGCGCTTGTGGAACGAACCGCGCAAAAGTTTCGTCTGCGCCCTGCTCTACATGAGTTTCACCATCGTTGCCGGTCAGGCGGGCTACGCCAACCTCGATCCGCAATTCACCTTCTGGGTCAATCTGAGTCTGGTGGCGCTGTGGTTTGCCCTCGACAGTCAAACCGGCGGCAAGCGCATGGCCGCTTGGGCCGTGCTGGGGCTGGCCTGCGGCATGGGTTTCATGACCAAGGGTTTTCTCGCCTGGCTGCTGCCGGTGCTGATCGCCGTACCGTGGATGCTCTGGCAAAAACGCTGGCGAGAACTGCTGATGTTCGGCCAGGTGGCGATTGCCATCGCGATCATCGTCAGCCTGCCTTGGGTGCTCTCGGTGCATGCAAAGGAGCCCGATTACTGGCGATTCTTCTTCTGGCACGAGCACATTCGTCGCTTTGCCGGGGACGATGCGCAACACGACGCGCCGTGGTGGTTTTACCTGCCGCTGCTGGTGGCGTTCAGTCTGCCGTGGGCCGGCCTGTTGCCGACGGCGTTCAGGCAAGCCTGGCAAACCCGCGCTCAGCCGAAAATCGTGTTCCTGCTGCTGTGGCTGCTGATGCCGCTACTGTTTTTCAGCCTGAGCAACGGCAAATTGCCGACTTACATACTGCCGTGCCTGCTGCCGCTGGCGTTGTTGCTGGGCGATGCGTTGGCCGATCGTTTGCGTCTGGAGCAAGGTCGGGCACTGAGCATCAATGGGTTGCTCAATCTGCTGCTGGGCGTCGTCACGCTGATCGCGCTGGTGTACCTGCAACTGAGCAAACCGGTGTACGACCATGAACTGCACAGCATGGTGCTGGTGTTTATCGCGCTGATCGGCTGGATCATCGCCAACCTCCTGCAAGCCTTCCTGCCGCTGCAATGCTGGGCGGCTCCGGCGCTGGGCAGCCTGTTGCTGATCGCGGTGTTGCCAGCGGCGCTGCCGAAATCGGTGGTCGCCAACAAGATGCCCGATCAGTTCATCAAGCATCACGTCACGGAACTGGCGCAAACCACACACCTGTTGAGCAACGATCTGGGTGCTGCTTCGGCACTGGCCTGGCGCCTGAAAACCCCGCAAGTGGCGTTGTACAACACGATAGGCGAATTGAAATATGGCCTTGCCTATCCTGACGGCATTCAACAGCGGGTCGATCCCGAACACGTACAACAGTGGATGCGCGAGGCACGCCGCAGCGGTGCGGTCGGCGTGGTGATGCGCGTCAAGGGGCAGGACGAACTGGACGAAATCGACAAGTTGCCAAAGGACGGCGTCCGTTACGAGCAGGGCAACCTGGTGATCATGATCCTGCCCAAGGAGGCGTCATGAGCCTGTTGCTGCTGTTGGCCGCGTGCCTGCTGACCTGTCTGGGCCAAGTGGGGCAGAAATACGCGGTGGAGAGCTGGCGCGGCGTCGAGTCGACCTGGGCCGACAAACTGCGCTCGCCGTGGTTGTGGCTGGCGCTGCTCGCCCTCGGTTCCGGTCTGTTGGTCTGGTTGCTGGTGCTGCAGCGGCTGGAAGTCGGCGTCGCTTATCCGATGCTCAGCCTCAACTTTGTCCTGATCACCCTGATCGCGCGCTTCGTCTTCCGTGAACCCATCGACCGCCAGCATTGGCTCGGCGTGGCGTTGGTGATCGGCGGCGTGGCGTTGCTGGGGCAACAGTCATGAATCAACGTCGCGGCATCACTTTCGCGCTGGGCAGCGTGTTACTCGTCAGCGCTGCGCAACTGGGCATGCGCTGGAGCATGACCCGTCTGCCCGTGCCGGAACAATGGCTGCACATCGACAGCCTCGACCTGCGTGCATTGGCCGTGGTCGTTGCGGCGATTTTTGCCTACGCGCTGTCGATGCTCTGCTGGCTCGCCGCCCTGCGCGATCTGCCGCTGGGCCGGGCTTACTCGCTGCTGAGCATCAGCTATGCGCTGGTGTATCTGCTGGCGGCCAGTCTGCCGCTGTTCAACGAATCCTTCAGTTTCACCAAATCACTGGGCGTGGCGCTGGTCATGCTCGGGGTCATCACCATCAACACTCGTCCGGCTCGTGCGCCCGAATTCAGGAGTGCTCCATGAAAATCACAGTATTTGGCAGCGGTTACGTCGGTCTGGTGCAAGCGGCTGTGTTGGCCGAAGTCGGCCACGATGTCGTGTGCATGGACGTCGACCAGAAGAAGGTCGACCTGTTGCGCCAGGGTCATGTCAGCATCTTCGAACCGGGGCTGGCCAGCCTGGTACGCGAAGGTCTGGATTCGAAACGCCTGCAATTCACCACCGATGAAAAGCTCGCCGTGCAGCACGCTCGGGTGGCGTTTATTGCCGTGGGTACGCCGTCGCGTGAGGACGGTTCGGCGGATCTGCGTTATGTGCTTTCGGTCGGCGATGCCATTGCCCGCCATCGTGAGCAGCCATTGATTCTCGTGGAAAAATCCACGGTGCCGGTGGGCACGGGCGACACCCTGCGCACGCACATTGAAAAAGCCTTGATCAAGGTCGGCCGCCTGCTGCAATTCGATATCGTTTCCAACCCGGAGTTTCTCAAGGAAGGCTCCGCCGTTGCCGACTGCCGTCGGCCGGACCGTATCGTTATCGGTTGCGAAGGCGATGACGTGCGCGACGTGATGCGCGATCTGTATTCGCCGTTCAACCGCAACCACGACCGCATCATGTTCATGGACCTGCGCAGCGCTGAGCTGACCAAGTACGCCGCCAACTGCATGCTGGCGACCAAGATCAGCTTCATCAACCAGATCGCCGAACTCGCCGAACACCTGGGCGCCGACATCGAGTCGGTACGCCAGGGCATCGGTGCCGACACGCGCATCGGTTATCACTTCATCTACCCAGGCTGCGGTTATGGCGGTTCGTGCTTCCCGAAAGACGTGCGCGCGTTGATCCACAGCGCCGAAGAAGCGCATTGCTCCAGCGACTTGCTGCAAGCGGTCGAGGCGATCAACCAGCGCCAGAAACACAAATTGTTCGAGCGCATCAACGCGTTCTACAAGGGCGACCTGCGCGGCAAGACCTTCGCCCTGTGGGGCCTGGCGTTCAAACCCAACACTGATGACATGCGCGACGCGCCGAGCCGCGTGTTGCTGGAAGAACTGTGGGCCGCCGGTGCCAGCGTGCGCGCCTTCGACCCGGAAGCCATGCAGGAAACCCAGAACCTTTACCCGAACGAATCGAAACTGATGCTGATGGGCACACCGGAATCGGTCTTGCCCGGCGCCGATGCGTTGATCATCTGCACCGAGTGGCAGCAGTTCAAAGCACCGGATTTCGACCTGATCAAACAGCGCCTCAACAGCCCGGTGATTTTCGACGGGCGCAACCTTTACGACGCCGAGCGTCTGGCGCGCAATGGCTTCCAATACTTCCCGATGGGCCGTGGCGAATCGCGCAAACTGCCGATCCCGCTGCAACAGTGGCCGAATGCGTCCGACGTTGCTTGATCGCGTTATCGCCTGAGATTCGCCGGCAGTCCCTGATCGCAGGGCTGCTGGCGTTTTTATTGTTCATGGCCGGGGTCCACGGGCAGGCCCCGATCGGTTTCGACTCGCGATTTGTGTTGTTCGCGCAAGAGATGCTACGCCATGAGCCGACGGTGTTTCCGACCACCTATGGTCAGCCTTACGCGGATTACTCAGCGGTTTCGACGCTGTTCATCTGGCTGTTGTCGTTGCCGTTTGGCGCGGTGAATGCGTTGACCGCGTGGGCGCCGAGCGCAATCGCGGGCGCGTTGATCGTGACGTTGATGTATCGCCTGCTGGCACCGTACTCACGGCCCTGGGCGTTGATCAGTATTGCCTTGCTAATGCTCACCAGTGGCTTTGTCACTGAAGTGCGCGCGGTGTCGCAGGACTTGATGCTCGCGGGTGCGGCGTTCGCAGTGTTTTATCTGGGCTATGCCCATGATCATTTTGGCGGCGGGCGTCGTTGGCCGTTGATCTTCGTATTGCTGCTGCTCGGTTTCGGCATACGCGGGCCGATTGGTCTGGTGGTGCCGACCGGAATGCTCTGCAGTTATTACCTGCTCAACCGTGAATGGTCGCGGTTGCTGGTGTTCGGTGTGTTGGCTTCGCTGTTGCTGGCCGCGTGTGTCGGGTTGTTGTTATGGCTGGCGCAGATCAGCGCCGGCCCGGTGTTCCTGCAGGACGTGATCCGCATGCAGTTCATGGGGCGCATGGACGGCAGCGAAGGCGTCAGCGGTTCGCTGTATTACTTCACCAGCTCCTTCGGTAACTATGCGCTGGCCTATCCGTTGGCATTGCTGGTGCTGGCAGCGGCCTGGCTGAGCAAGCCGCAACAGCGTGGCCCGGCGCTGCGTCTGGTGCAGTACTGCGCGGCGGCGGCCCTGATTGTGATGGTCGGGTTGTCGATTCCCCAGGCGAAGAAGGCACGGTATCTGCTGCCGATGCTGCCCATGGCGGCGGTCATTGCGGCGTATCCGTTTCAGGTGGCGCATGGGCTGGTGTTTCGCTGCTTGCGCGGGTTGATCATGGGCTTGTGGCTGGTCACACCGGGCTTGTTGCTGGTGGTTTTACTGGTCGCGCAACGGCGCTTTCCCGAGCAATTGAGTGAAGTTTCCATTGTTTTGCTCGCGCTGGGCGTTCTTCAACTGCTGGCTCTGTCGAGATTGTTGATCACGCGTTGGCGCGCCGAACTGTTGGCGTTGTGTGCCGTGTTGGCGCTGTGGATGGTGTATGCGGCGGTCTTCGAACCGGTGGAACGGCGTTTGTACGACACCCAGTCATTCAGCCACGCGGTGTTCGCCCAGGTTCAGCAAAACCCGGCGCCACTGGTGTTGCATGGCATGGGCAAGGACGCGAAAGCTACCAAGTTCATGGTCAATCTCTCGCAGGACCTGCAACCGCAGTTCAGCGACTCGATCCAGCAACTGGAGGCGATCAAAGGTCCGGCGTGGCTGATGATGGATCGCAGTGATCTGCCCTCCCTCAAGGGCACACCGCTGGAAAGCGCGCAACCGGTGTTGAACGGGCGTTTCGACAAAAACGACTATGTATTGCTGTGGCTGAAACCGTAACCTGTCCAGCTCTAGACCGACAGGATGCGCCTCAACATGACCTTCGACGTACGCCGCGCCAGCCTTGCTTACGCGGTTGCCCTCCCCGCGATCGAGCGTTCGGCAGCGCAATTGTTTCGTCTTGATCCGCCGTTGGCGTGGCTGGCTGATGCCGAGGTACCCGATGCTGCCCGACATCGGCAGGCCATCGAACAGGCGTACGTCTGGGTTGCTGAAAATAGCGATGGGCAACTGACTGGATTTGTTCGTGCTGTCGACATCGATCAGCACCTGCACATTGAGGAGCTCTCCGTCAGTCAGGCTTTTCAAGGACAAGGCATGGGTCGTGCACTGGTTGCGGCCGTCATTGAACAAGCGCGCGCGATGCAGTTGAACTCAGTGACGCTGACCACTTTTCGCGATCTGCCGTGGAATGCGCCGTTTTATCAGAGGTTGGGGTTTGTCGAGTTGACGCATGCACACACCGATCGCCATTTGCGCGATGCGCTGCAAGCCGAGGTCCTCTTCGGCTTTCCCGCAGAGCGCCGCTGCGCGATGCGCCTGCCCCTTTCCTGAAGACAACACAAATCCCCTGTAGGAGTGAGCCTGCTCGCGATAGCGTCTGCACATTCAACACTTCATTGGCAGATCTACCGCTATCGCGAGCAGGCTCACTCCTACAGAGGAAATGCGGTGTGGCAGCTTGACCGGTGATGGCCGCCCGGTAAGGATGGCGTACCCCCGCCAGGCATTTGAAATAAGGACATTGACCCTTCGTGGCCACCTACTCGCGCCTCATCCGCCGGTTGATGATCAGCTCGCTGACCGTCGTCATCAGCCGCGCCCTGATCAGCCCACTGCTGACGCTGTTCCTCAGCAACAAGCTCGGCCTCAACCCGCAAGATGTCGGTCTGCTGCTGGGCATTGCGGTGTTCAGCGCCACGTTGTTGTCGCTGTACGGCGGTTACATCATTGATCGGCTCGACAAACGCCAGTTGCTGATCCTGACCATGCTTTCCAGCGGTATCGGTCTGATCCTGCTGACCTTCGCGCAGAATCTGTATCTGGTCACCCTGGTGCTGATCATCAGCGAAACGGCGTCGGCGCTGTTCCTCATCTGCTCTAAAGCCATCCTCAGTGAAAACCTGCCGGTGGGCCAGCGGGTCAAGGCGTTTTCCCTGAACTACACGCTGACCAACATCGGTTACGCCGTCGGCCCGATGATTGGCGTGGTGATCGCCGGCGTTCAGCCGTCAGCGCCGTTTATCGTCGCGGGCGCGATTGCCATCGGCAGCATTTTTCTGCTGTTCGGTGCCGCGCGCGAAGTGAACCCGGTCGCCGCGGTCGCTCAGCCACAAAGTTTTCTGAAAACCCTGATCATCCTGAAAAACGACCGCACGATGATCCTGTTTACCCTGGGCTGCCTGCTCAGCACGCTGGTGCACGGGCGCTTCACCCTGTACCTGTCGCAATACCTGCTGGTGACCCACACCCAGCAACAAACGCTGGACACCATGGCCGCCCTGCTCGCCTGCAACGCGGTCACGGTGATTCTGTTGCAGTACCAAGTCGGCCGATTACTCACCCGGGAGCACCTGCGCCACTGGATCGCCGGCGGTACCGCGTTGTTCATCATCGGGCTGATCGGCTTCAGTCTGGCCGACAGTCTGGTCGGTTGGTGCGTGGCGATGTTCATCTTCACCTTGGGCGAGATGATCATTTACCCGGCCGACTTTCTGTTTGTCGACACCCTCGCCCCGGAAGAACTGCGCGGCAGCTATTACGGCGCGCAGAACCTCGCAGCGCTGGGCGGTGCGGCGAGCCCGGTGATGTGCGGGTTTCTGCTGATGCACACACCCGCGCCGAGCATGTTCTACGCCTTGAGCGCACTGGCGGCGGTGGGCGGCTATTTATGCTTTGTGAGTGGCCGCCGCGTCGCTTCAATACAAAATTAATGCACTAAATGTGCATTAATATGAATTTGTCAGCATCGAGTTTGCCCGGCACACTGTGCACGTTCCTCCCCCAATGTTGGAACGCTTCGAGGGCTTTCCGGATATGCCGGACAAGTCCTTTTTTTTGCCTCGAATTTGCTGCAAGGATTGGATTCACATGCTCGCTCGCTGGTTGCCCGCCGCCATCAATACCCGCCCGACCGAATGGAGCCGCGCCGCCATCGGCATGGCCTTGGGCACGTTGTTCAGTGTGTGGTTGTGTGCACAAGTATTCGGCCATGAAGTCGCCTATCACCTGATCGGTCCGCTGGGCGCCTCGGCCGTGCTGCTATTTGCCGTGTCCTCCGGTGCTCTCGCTCAGCCGTGGTCGATTCTCGGCGGGTATTTATGTGCCGGCGTTGTCGCATTGCTGGTCGCTCACGTGCTCGGCCGGACCCTTGGCAGCGCGTGTCTGGCGGCGGGCATGGCGCTGATTCTGATGTGCTGGCTGCGTTGCTTGCATCCGCCCGCTGGCGCGTTGGCCCTGACGCTGGTGCTGGCGGATCCCGCGACCATCGCCCTGGACTGGAAAGCCATGGAACCGGTGATGCTCGGCGCGGCGTGCATGCTGCTCAGTGCCCTCGCCTACAACAACCTGACACGGATTCGTTATCCGAAACGTCCGGCTGAACCGGCACCGCTGGTGGCCCCGGTCGACAGTCAGGCGATCACCGCTGAAGACCTCAAACTGGCGTTGGCCGACATGGAAGCCTTCATCGACATCACCCCTGAAGACCTCGAACAACTGATCCACGCCAGCGAACTGCACGCCAAGCGCCGCAGCATTACCCAAACCTTCCGCTGACTCCGTGTAGGAGCTGCCGCAGGCTGCGATCTTTTGATCTTTAAAATCAAAGTCAAAAGATCGCAGCCTGCGGCAGCTCCTACATGAGCGCGCACATTTTCGACCAAGGTAAAAACGCAAACTCCCCCTGCGAATATCCCGGTTGTACACGGCAAATTTGCACTGTTACGATCCGGTAACGCTCGCGCGCGAGCTTCTCGAATAAAGACAATAAAAGCAGGGAGTTACTGATGACAGCTCAGGCTTCATCCCCGCGGACCCCGTCCATGGATGCCACGCAAAACGAAGTGCTGGCCGAGGTTCGCAATCATATCGGTCACCTGACCCTCAACCGCCCCGCCGGTCTCAATGCCATTACCCTCGACATGGTGCGCTTGCTGCAACAGCAGCTCGACGCCTGGGCGACTGACGCCGATGTTCACGCCGTGGTCCTGCGCGGTGCCGGTGAAAAAGCCTTCTGTGCCGGTGGCGACATTCGCTCGCTGTACGACAGTTTCAAAAGCGGCGACACGCTGCACGAAGATTTCTTCGTCGAGGAATACGCCCTCGACCTGACGATTCATCACTACCGCAAACCGGTATTGGCGCTGATGGACGGTTTCGTCCTCGGCGGCGGCATGGGCCTGGTGCAAGGCGCCGATCTGCGCGTGGTCACCGAGAAGAGCCGACTGGCGATGCCGGAAGTGGCCATCGGTTATTTCCCCGATGTCGGTGGCAGTTATTTCCTGCCGCGCATTCCCGGTGAGCTGGGGATTTATCTGGGGGTCAGCGGCGTGCAGATCCGTGCCGCCGATGCGCTTTATTGCGGGCTCGCCGACTGGTACCTGGACAGCAGCAAACTGGCGCTGCTCGACGAAAAATTCGATCAGATGGAATGGCAGGAGACACCGCTGAAGGCGCTGCAAAACCTGCTGGCCAAACACGCCGTGCAAACCCTGCCCGATGCTCCGCTCGAAGCCTTGCGCCCGGCCATCGATCATTTTTTCGCCCTGCCGGACGTGCCGAGCATGGTCGAGCAATTGCGCGCGGTGACCGTCGCCGACAGCCACGAATGGGCGACCACCACGGCAGACTTGCTGGAAACCCGCTCGCCGTTGGCCATGGCCGTTACCCTGCAGATGCTCCGTCGTGGCCGACACTTGAGTCTGGAGCACTGCTTCGCGCTGGAGCTGCATCTGGATCGTCAGTGGTTCGCCCGTGGCGACCTGATCGAAGGCGTACGCGCCCTGCTGATCGACAAAGACAAGACACCTCGCTGGAACCCGCCGACCCTCGCTGCGCTGGACGCAGCGCATGTCGCGAGTTTCTTCCACGGTTTTCCTGAGAGCGGGAGCTGAGCAATGCACGATCTCGAACTGACTGAAGAACAAGTGATGATCCGCGACATGGCCCGGGACTTTGCCCGTGGCGAAATCGCACCGCACGCGCAGGCTTGGGAAAAGGCTGGCTGGATCGACGATGCGCTCGTCGCGAAAATGGGCGAACTCGGTTTGCTCGGCATGGTGGTGCCTGAGGAATGGGGCGGCACCTACGTCGATTACGTCGCCTACGCCTTGGCCGTGGAAGAGATTTCCGCCGGTGACGGCGCGACCGGCGCGTTCATGAGCATCCACAACTCGGTCGGCTGCGGCCCGGTGCTCAACTACGGCAGCGAAGCACAGAAACAGACCTGGCTGGCGGATCTGGCCAGCGGGAAAACCATCGGCTGCTTCTGCCTGACCGAACCACAGGCCGGTTCCGAAGCGCACAACCTGCGCACCCGCGCCGAACTGCGTGACGGCCAGTGGGTGATCAACGGCGCCAAGCAATTTGTCAGCAATGGCAAACGCGCGAAGCTGGCGATCGTGTTTGCGGTGACCGATCCGGATCTGGGCAAGAAAGGTATTTCGGCGTTTCTGGTGCCGACCGATACCGCCGGTTTTATCGTCGATCGCACCGAACACAAGATGGGCATCCGCGCTTCTGATACCTGCGCGGTGACGCTGAATAACTGCAGCATCCCCGAGGCCAATCTGCTGGGTGAGCGCGGTAAAGGTCTGGCGATTGCCCTGTCCAACCTCGAAGGCGGACGTATCGGTATCGCGGCTCAGGCGCTGGGTATTGCTCGTGCGGCATTTGAAGCGGCGTTGGTGTATTCGCGTGATCGCATCCAGTTCGGCAAACCGATCAATGAGCACCAGAGCATCGCCAACCTGCTGGCCGATATGCACATGCAAATCAACGCCGCGCGGCTGATGATCCTGCATGCAGCGCGTCTGCGCACGGCGGGCAAACCTTGCTTGTCCGAGGCTTCGCAGGCCAAGCTGTTTGCTTCGGAAATGGCCGAGAAGGTCTGCTCGTCAGCGATTCAGATTCATGGCGGGTATGGGTATCTGGAGGATTATCCGGTCGAGAAGTACTACCGCGATGCGCGGATTACCCAGATCTATGAAGGCTCGAGCGAGATTCAGCGGATGGTGATTGCGCGGGAGCTGAAGAACTACCAGTTGTAATGGTGTTGGCCCCTTTCCCTCTCCCCAGCCCTCCCGAAACGTCGGACCGCCCAGAGGGAGAGGGAGCCGACCGAGGTGTCTGGCGTTATACATCGACCTGGAAGATTGAGTCGATTATGGATTCATTAAAGCACTTTCAGGTCGGCGTATATCTAAAGCATCCCCCAATCAGTCCCCTCTCCCTCTGGGAGAGGGCTAGGGTGAGGGGCTTTTCGCTTTTGACGCATTACTTGCCTTGGAATGCCGCCTCACGCTTGGCAATAAACGCCGCCATCCCCTCCTTCTGATCCTGCGTGGCAAACGCCGCATGGAACACCCGACGCTCGAAGCGAACGCCCTCAGTCAGGTTCACTTCAAAGGCACGATTCACGCTCTCTTTGACCATCATCGCAATCGGCAGCGACTTGCTGGCAATCACCGCCGCCACTTTCAGCGCTTCGTCCAACAACTCATCACTCGGTACAATTCGCGCAACGATGCCGCAACGCTCGGCTTCCACCGCATCGATCATGCGCCCGCTCAGGCACATCTCCATGGCTTTCGCTTTACCCACGGCGCGGGTCAGACGCTGGGTGCCGCCCATGCCCGGCAGCACGCCGAGGTTGATTTCCGGCTGGCCGAATCTGGCGTTGTCGCCAGCCAGAATGAAGTCGCACATCAACGCCAGCTCACAGCCACCACCGAGGGCGAAACCGTTAACGGCGGCGATGATCGGCTTACGGCGATTGGCCACGCGATCGCTGTCACTGAACAAGTCGTCCATGTAGATCTGCGGGTAAGTCAGTTCGGCCATTTCCTTGATGTCGGCGCCGGCGGCGAAGGCCTTTTTCGAACCCGTGAGGACGATGCAACCGATGTTCGCATCGGCTTCAAGTGCATCAAGAGCCTGGTTCACTTCGCTGACCAGTTGCGCATTCAGCGCGTTCAACGCCTGCGGACGGTTGAGGGTAATCAAGCCAACGCGGCCATGGATTTCCAGCAGAATGGTTTCGTACGTCATGAATAAAAATTCCTTCTTAAAGATTGCGCGAAATGACCATGCGCTGAATATCGCTGGTGCCTTCGTAGATCTGGCAGACGCGCACGTCGCGGTAGATGCGCTCCAGCGGGAAGTCGTTGAGGTAACCGTAACCACCGAGCGTTTGCAACGCCATCGAACAGACCTTTTCGGCCATTTCCGAAGCGAACAGTTTCGCCATGGAGGCCTCGACCAGCGCCGGTTGGCCGCTGTCACGCAGGGCCGCCGCGTAATGCACCATCTGCCGGGCGACGGCAATTTGCGTGGCCATGTCGGCCAAACGGAATGCCACGGCCTGATGCTCGATGATCGGTTTGCCGAAGGTGTCGCGCTCACGGGCGTAATCACGCGCCGCTTCAAACGCCGCGCGGGCCATGCCCACCGATTGCGAAGCGATGCCGACACGGCCGCCTTCAAGGTTGGCCAAGGCGATTCTGTAGCCCTCGCCCTCTTCACCCAGGCGGTTGGCCACCGGCACTTGCACATCTTCGAAAAGAATCTGACAGGTGTCGGAAGCGTGCTGGCCGAGTTTGTCTTCGACGCGAGCGACTTTGTAGCCCGGCGAATCGGTCGGCACGATAAACGCGCTGATGCCGCGTTTGCCGGCACTCGGATTGGTCACCGCAAACACAATCACGATCCCGGCGTTTTGCCCGGAGGTGATGAACTGTTTGCAGCCGTTGAGCACGTAGTGATCGCCTTCCAGCCGTGCACGGGTTTTCAGGCTGCTGGCATCGGAACCGGCTTGCGGTTCGGTCAGCGCAAATGCGCCGAGCATGGCGCCGCTGGCCAAGGGTTTGAGGAAGCGTTCGCGCTGATCGTCGTTGCCGAACTTGAGGATCGGCACGCAGCCGACCGAGTTGTGCACGCTCATGATCGTCGAGCAGGCGCCGTCGCCGGCGGCGATTTCTTCCAGGGCCATCGCGTACGCCAGGTAACCGGTGTCGCAGCCGCCCCACTGTTCCGGCACGAGCATGCCGAAGAAGCCCAGCTCAGCCATATGACCAATGGCTTCCTTGGGGAAACAGTGCTCGCGATCCCATTCGGCGGCGAACGGTTTGAGTCGTTCCTCGGCGAACTGCCGGGCCATGTCACGGATCTGGGTTTGGTCTTCGTTGGGAATCATGGTGAATCCTTAAATATCAGTCGCACCGCTTTCCCTGTAGGAGTGAGCCTGCTCGCGATAGCGGTGGATCAGACAGATCATTATTGACTGAAAAGACGCTATCGCGAGCAGGCTCACTCCTACAAGGGGATTGGTGTTGGGCTCAGTAAAGGCATTCCACGGCCATGGCCGTGGCTTCGCCGCCGCCGATACAGATCGCTGCGATGCCGCGTTTGTGCTTTCTCTGGCGCAGGGCCGACAGTAGCGTCACCAGAATCCGCGCCCCCGATGCACCGATCGGGTGACCCAAGGCACAGGCGCCACCATGCACATTCAACTTGTCATGGGGGATTTCCAGATGCGTCATCGCCGCCATGCCGACCACGGCAAACGCTTCGTTGACCTCGAACAGATCGACGTCACCCAGCGACCAACCGGTTTTCTTGATCAGTTTCTTGATCGCACCAATCGGCGCCACCGGGAACAAGCCCGGAGTATCAGCGAACGCGGCGTGGCCATGGATCACCGCCAGCGGTTTCAGTCCGAGTTTCTGCGCCTGCGACTGACGCATCAGCACCAGCGCCGCCGCACCGTCAGAAATCGAACTGGAGTTCGCCGCCGTCACCGTGCCGCCTTCACGGAATGCCGGTTTCAGCGAGGCGATTTTGTCGAGTTTGGCTTTCGGTGGCTGCTCGTCGTGGCTGATCAGTACCTGCTCTTTGCCGACGGTCACGGTCAGCGGGACGATTTCGTCCTTGAAGCTGCCGTCCTTGATCGCCTGCTGCGCGCGGGTGGTCGAGGCGATGGCAAAGGCATCCTGCGCTTCACGACTGAAGTGGTTGGTCTCGGCGCAGTCTTCGGCGAAGGTGCCCATCAGGCGGCCCTTGTCGTAAGCGTCTTCAAGGCCGTCGAGGAACATCGAGTCAAGCACGCGACCATGGCCCATGCGGTAACCGGCGCGCGCGCGATCCAGCAGATACGGCGAATTGGACATGCTTTCCATGCCACCGGTGATCACCACATCGGCACTGCCAGCCAACAGCATGTCGTGAGCGAGAATGGTGGTTTCCATGCCCGAGCCGCACATCTTGTTGACGGTGGTGCAACGGGTCGATTTATCCAGCCCGGCGCCCAGCGCAGCCTGACGTGCAGGTGCCTGGCCGAGCCCGGCAGGCAGCACACAACCGAACAGCACTTCATCGACCGAGTCGCTGGCGACACCGGCACGTTCCACTGCGGCTTTGATCGCCGCAGCGCCGAGTTGCGGTGCAGTGAGGCTTTTCAGCTCGCCCTGAAAACCGCCCATGGGCGTGCGCACGGCGCTAACGATAACAATCGGATCGTTGGAAATGGTCATGACAAATCCTCCTTACTTGGCGGCCATGCGCAAGGCGCCGTCGAGACGGATCACCTCGCCGTTGAGCATGCTGTTTTCGATGATATGCCGAACCAGCGCGGCGTACTCGGCAGGCTTGCCCAGACGTGGCGGGAACGGTACGCCGGCGGCCAGCGACTCGCGGACTTCCGGGGTCATGCCGGCCATCATCGGCGTTTCAAAAATGCCTGGGGCGATGGTCATCACGCGGATGCCGAAACGCGCCAGTTCACGGGCAGCCGGCAGGGTCAGGCTGGCGATCGCGCCTTTCGAAGCAGAGTACGCCGCTTGGCCGATCTGGCCGTCGAACGCCGCGACAGATGCAGTGTTGATGATCACACCGCGTTCGCCATCAGCGTTTGCCTCGGATTCAGCGATGGCCGCAGCGGCCAGACGCAGCATATTGAAGCTGCCGATCAGGTTGACGTTGATCACTTGCGCGAAGCTGCTCAGCGCATGTGGGCCGCTCTTGCCGAGGATCTTCTCGCCACGGACGATACCGGCGCAGTTGACCAGACCGTTGAGGCTGCCAAAGGCTTTGACGGTAGCCTGCACGGCAGCTTCAGCGGCGGCTTCGTTGCTGATGTCGGCGACCACGCTTTGCGCGCCAAGACGCTGAGCCTGAGCGGCGACGGCTTCGGCATTCATGTCCACCAGCATCACTTTGGCGCCGGCACTGACCAGCAATTCAGCGGTAGCGGCACCCAGGCCGGACGCGCCACCGGTGACGATAAAAACCTTGTTCTCGATCTGCATGACTGTTTCCTTCGGTTCAAGCTTAAACGTTGTGCGCCGCGGCCTCTTGAGCTTTGGCGATTTCCTGGTTGCGCAAGATAAAGCGCTGCAATTTGCCACTCGGGGTCTTGGGCAATTCGCTGACAAATTCGATTTCACGCGGGTATGAATGCGCGGCCAGACGTTTGCGCACGTGTTGGCGCAATTCTTCGGCCAACTCCGGCGCGGCGCGGTATTGGGCGCTCAGCACCACGAAGGCTTTGACCAGTTCGGTGCGCTCCGGATCGGGTTTGCCGACCACCGCCGCTTCGACCACTGCCGGGTGCTCAATCAATGCACTTTCAACATCAAACGGACCGACGCGGTAGCCCGACGTGGTAATCACGTCGTCGCTGCGGCCGACGAAGCTGATGCTGCCGTCCGGGTTCCATTCCACGGTATCGCCACTGAGGTAGTAATCGCCGACGAACGCCTTGGTGGGCGCGCCTTCGTAACCGCCAAACCAGCACATCGGCGATTGCGGGCGGTCGATGGCGAGAATGCCGGGCTGGCCGACGCCAAGTTCTTTGTATTGCTCATCGAGCACAACAATACGGTGGCCAGGCGAGGCGAAACCGGCCGCACCGAGATGAACCGCGTGATCGAGGCCGTGGTGGTTGCACAGCACCATGCCCAGTTCGGTCTGGCCGTAATGGTCATGAATGACCACGTCGAGGTTGTCGGCGAACCAGCGGATCACTTCCGGGTTCAGCGGTTCGCCGGCACTGCTGACGATGCGCAATTTGCCTTTGATCGACTTGGCGAACTCGTCGCCGCCGGCAATCAGCAAGCGGTAAGCGGTTGGCGAACCGGTGAGGTTGGTGATGCCGTATTTGTTGATCACCCGGCAGGTGCTTTCGAGGGTGAACGGGCCATCGTAAAAAGTGATCGGGTGCCCCATCGACAACGGGCCGGTGACGCCGAAATAAATGCCGTAGGCCCAACCCGGATCGGCGACGTTCCAGAACGAATCTTCCGGGCGCAGATCGACGGCATCACGGGTGTAGCTCTGGAACGCGACGATGGCTTTGAGCGGTACCGACAGCGCTTTCGACGGGCCGGTGGTGCCTGAGGTGAACATCAGCAAAAACGGGTCTTCACCGCTCAGTGATACCGGTTCGCAGACGCTGGAATGGTTGGCCAGTTCGGCCCAGAAACTGAAGTCGCCACGGACAATGCCCTGGCCTTTCGCGCCGCCAACGGTGACGAGTGTCGGACAATCGGCGACTTCAGCGAGTTTCGGCCGGTTGACCGCGTCAGTGACCACCACTTTGGCGCCTGAGCTGTTCAGGCGATGTTCAAGGGCTTTTGGGCCGAACGCGGTAAACAGCGGCTGATACACCGCGCCGATGCGCCAGGTGGCGAGCACAGTGATGAGCAATTCGATGTTGCGTGGCAGCAGACCGGCGACCTTGTCGCCCTTCTGCACGCCCTGGGCGAGAAGGAAATTGGCGAAACGCGCGGCTTTGTCCTGCAGCTCGCAGAAAGTGTACGTCGCACTGGCGCCATCGCGGCCTTCCCAGAACAGCGCAATGCGCCCCGGCAAGGCATGGCGGTCGCAGCATTCGACGCAGGCGTTGAGCGCCGCAAGCGTACCGCTGAGCGCGGCATCCACGGTGTGCTGATAGTTGAACTGTGCGGTGGCAGACAAGTAATCGCGCATTGCCAGAATCCCTCTGTTTTTTATTAGGCTGGGAACCGTAAACAACACAGGGATAGTCGCGCTGTGCGGGGACTGGGGCAATGGTCAAAGCTATCAATGTGGCTGACTGGTTTGGCCAACCCTGACTGGCGTACAACCGTTTACTTACAAGTTGATAATTATATGCAGTGGTAGAAAGTTGGATGCCTTGGTAGTTTGCGATGACGAACCCCCAACTTCTATCTTGATCCAAAAGGAACGCACAGTGTCGCCCCAAGAAAACTCATTTGATGACAAAAGCTTTATTTTCGAACAATCGATACGCGCTCAATTCAAAAATCACCCGACGTTACGCAGTGTTGCCAGATCGCAACTGGAAAACTATCTGGAACACTGTCTTGAATCGGGCTCACTAACGCTTGATTCGATATTTTATCGTGATACCCGTTTTGTTCAGGACGCCGAACCAGTACCTTTTCTGGATGCATTCATTCAGGCCTTCACTGAAGGGCGCAGTGTTGTTCTGGCCGACGAAAACCTGATCATTCCGGTAAATGCCGAGAGCCACTCTGCAATCGATCTCGCCGAATTCCACCTGGCTCAGGAAGAACTGTGCCAAGCACTGGTTCCTGCGTTGCAGCAACAGTTGCTGGATTATTGGCAGCAACCAGCCGATAACGGCATGACGCGTTGGCAGTGGCTGGCTGAGGTTGTAAAAGATGCCTGCGCATCGAACATCAATGAATTACTTCACCAGTCAGATCAAGACTTTTATTTTGCTTTGACTGGCTTGGTCATAAAATCAGAAAAACACCATCGAGAAATTTTTAACGAGCATTTACGGGCACCGGCTTATCTGTTGAAAATCACCTTGAATAACGAGGCTGATAATCTCTCGCTAATCTATCCTGCTCTGTTGATTACGGACAACTCAGGAACAGTGTTGATTCAATCTTCGGGTGCCTGGGAGCGATTTGAATCCGAGTCTGACTGCATACAGAATATTGCCCGAGACTTGCAGCGAAGCTGGGAGTTCACCACCCTGAGCGTTGATCGTTATGAGCCTGATGCGGATATTTTTGATGAGCTGGTGCGGGTCCTGATCGATCAGCAACTGTTGGAACTTGAGTGCATCCAGATTCCGGTCAACGAAATATTCGAGGGCGCTGAGCAACTGTTCGACCAGATCACCGATCCACTTCGCCTGCTGGCCGGCAAACAGCCGCATGTTTACCAAACGGCAAATGTCGACCAGCATTTGCCGCAATGGCTAAAGAATGCAGACTCTGGTGATCGCCGTACTTATCGGCGCTATGTATCGGCCATGGCGGCAACTCATCTGGAGTACGACGGTGCGACGTTTTTCACCGATCTGGATTCCATTCGCGACTTTGCCAGTCAAGCACTCGTCGATCAGATGAGCCATGACGGGCATGAACCGGTAAACCCTGATGACATGGAACTCAACGTCAAGGTGGCGCGAGGTGTACCCGGTGGATGGGGAAGCGTGGAAACCATCAGGCTGGGCATCATCGATTTTGCGCTGGAGAATCTTGCCGGCCTGCCATGGGGCACGATGACCGTCAAAGGCTTGCACCAGCGTAATGTACCAGCGTGGATGACCCCCGATTACGTCAAGAGTCTCATCCAGTCGGTGGACATTGGCCGTACCTACCCGGCGTATCTGAAACAGCATTTGCTTGATAATCGTACCGAGGCGTCGTCCCGACAAAATCTGTTCACGGTTCACCTGCGCAATCAATTGCCGCTCCAGGCACTAGAGGCAAAACTGACGGGCGCCCATGGTTTTGACGATGACGGTGTACGTCTGATCATCGCGCTGGCTGATGGCGACGCCGCTCGACAGATCGTCGTCAGCCCCTTGCACCTGCGGCTTGGACCGGTTCTGAATATGTTCGTCATTGCTGCCGGCGACCTGAGCGATGCTCCGGTTATCCTCTATCGCCCCTTCTATTCCCCTTCGTTGATTCAATACCCTTCGCGCAGGCATCTGGAGCAGGCAATTCAGTCCGACGCCCCGCTGCAGAAGAGCATTCATGACTGGTACCAAGCCGTGGTCAGGAACACCGGGCTGCTGGGCGCTAACGAAATACGCCTGCGTTGGGAACTGAAAAACGTGTCCCCACTGCAGGGCGATGTATTTCAGCACTTGTATGAGGCGAACAGCCGGGCGCTTGTCGAGTTGGCAGACCGCCAATCAGTGTCCAATGCAGAAAGTCGCTGGGCCCACTTCAAGACACTGAGCTGGTTGATATTCGAGTCGTTGTTGCCGCTGGTGACCGGGCCGGCAGCCACCGCCGGATGGTTAGTGCAATTGGCGGTGAGTCTCAAGGCCGATCTTGAGGCACTGTCGCAATCGGATGGTCAGGACAAGTCGTTCGCCGTGGCTGACCTGTTGCTTAACCTGGCGGCCGTACTCATGCACGCCGGGCGCGTCACGACGAGGTCCCAAAACGCCGAGAGTGTGCCGCACCTGTCGATCGAACCGGAAGTGTTCGACTATTCCGTCGAAAGTCCCGCCCCCGCTACGCCCGACGTGCCGGTCCTTGAAAACCGTAGTTTACCGAGTGAGCAACATCCACAGGTGGACCTGTCGATTACCGAAAACGCGTTGGCGACACCGCGCTCATCCTTTTCCCGGGCGCAGCAAGCGATACTCGACAGTTTCGCGATGGAAAAGCCGGTAGACCTCGGAGAACCCGAGGCGCAAGGACGCAACAAAGGCCTTTATCGGTACAACAACAAATGGCATGCATTGGTGGAAGGTCAGTTTTTTCGGGTTTCGATTGAAGAAGGGCCGGTGCTGATCATTGACCCGGTGGATTACCAGCGGCCCGGCCCCTTCCTGATCTCCGACGGTCAGGGGCGATGGACAGTGGATAACCGGATGCACCTGAAAGGGGGCGCGCCAAGCAAGCGCGGCCATGATGATTCCAACACTGAGGCACCGGGGCCTTCACGGCGGGCAATCGCTGACAGTAGCGGGTTTCCGTCGGTTATCGAAACCGAAATCAAACCCTTGCCCAAGCGACTGTATCACTACGTGAACCGGGATAAATTAGCGACGATCAAAGCCACAAGAAGCGCGTTTATCGACAATTCGTCCAACGATGCGTACGGCAGACCGCAACGCAACATCGTCGGACTGTATGTGACCGATCTCGCTCCGGATTCCATGCCTCTGCAGCAGCTTTCGGAGACGCTGTTCGGGAAAAACCGCTACAACATTTCATCCCGTGCCAACAAGATCCACGCGGTACTGGAACTTGACCCCACGCTTTATCCAGAGGGCAGTGTGAAACTGTTCAAGCTCGAAAGCCCGAAGCTGACGGATCATATCTATGTCCTGCGCGGTGCGAAGAATGACTTGCAGTTGCGCATCAAGGCTTCGACGTTCGGTACCGGTACCACCTCGCTGGTCAGTGTGAAAGAACTGTAACTGTTCCCTCGGTCGAGCCAGCTTCGGCTGGCTGGCTGAGGATCAGGCTGCGGTAGTGACCAGGATTGGAGCCCGCCCATTTGCGGAACGCTTTATAAAATGAGCTGACATCGGCAAATCCCAAGCGGCTGGCAATTTCGACAAAACTGATCGAAGGTTCCGCCAGCCAGACAATGGCCAACTCCTTGCGCACACTGTCCTTGAGGCCTTGATAGGTCTGCCCTTCCTCCGCCAGTCGCCGGCGCAAGGTCGAGGCCGACATGCACAACTGTTGCGCCAGTGCCTCGGTTTCCGGCCATTGTTCAGCGGGCAGTTGCCGTAGATCCTGCTTGACCCGGCTGGCAAGACTTTGCGGATCGCGGTACTTCACCAGAATATTGGCCGGGGCGTGGGCGAGAAAGCGTTTCAACTCCTCGGCACTGCGCTTGATCGGCAGATCGAGGCAATCGGCGGAGAAAATCATCCGTGTCCGTGGCCGCTCGAAACGCAGGTTTTCCGAGAACATTACCCGGTAATCATCGGTGAAGTCCGGCGCCGCACAGCGCAATTCAATCGCCAGAATCGGTATCCGTCGCCCGGCCAGCCAGCACGCGACGCCGTGGACGATCATCCAGTAGGTGAAATAGCTGAAGGCACGGCGTGGTTCGGGATCGTCTTCAAGCAGAACGATTTCCGCCAGACTTTGCTGGTGCACCAGTTGTGCAGGCAGACGTTCGAGCATCAGTGAGAGAAAGCTCAACCCCGTGCTCAAACCCGCTGCGAGTGTCGGTTGCGCCATCGCACTGCGACAGAGGAATTCAAGGCTGCCGGACTTGAGCTTGCGCGGGTCCATACCAAAGAACTCGTCATCGCCACGGCGCGCCAATAACCGCCAAAGCTTCGCGTACTGCGAGGCCGGTACCCGACCGTGCTCGGTTTGCAGCAACGCCGGATCAATCCCGACCTTGTTCAAGGCTTCTTCCGTGGCCACGCCCGGGGCACAACTTTGCAGCAGTGCTTCACGCACCAGTTGAACGGCGATGGTGTCTTTTTCCGACATGGAACCCGCTTATTCCTGTTGTTTTGAGTGGCAGGCATCTTACCGCAGCCAACACAAATCCCGTGTAGGAGCTGCCGAAGGCTGCGATCTTTTGATTCTAAAAACCAGGATCAAAAGATCGCAGCCTTCGGCAGCAACTTCAGAGTTCCGGTGTCACCCGCATGAGAATGGTTGTTCTTTAACTTGTTCAGCTTTTGTTCAGGTTTGTGTCAATGATTGTCATGTGAGAATGGTTGTCATTATGTTACAACTTGTAACCTCTTCGAATGACTTGTTGGATACCGAATGCTCGTTCCCTTTCTGATCATGCTGCGCGAAGGCATTGAAGCCGCGCTGATCGTTGGCATTATCGCCAGTTACCTCCAGCAAACCGGCCGTGGTCAATGGATGCCCGCCGTGTGGATCGGCGTGTTTCTCGCCGCCGCCCTCGCCCTGCTGGTCGGTGGTGGCCTGGAACTGGTCAGTGCCGAATTCCCGCAAAAACAGCAAGAACTGTTCGAAGGCATCGTCGGCCTGGTGGCCGTTGGCATTCTCAGTTCCATGGTGTTCTGGATGCGTAAAGTCGCGCGTTCGATCAAGCATTCGCTGCAAGCCTCGCTGGATCACGCGCTGACTTCTTCGAAGCATCAGGTCATTGCGCTGATCGCCATGGTGTTTTTCGCTGTCGCCCGGGAAGGTCTGGAAACGGTGTTCTTCCTGCTCGCGGTGTTCCAGCAGAGCGAAGGCCCGGGCGCGCCGATCGGTGCCCTGCTCGGGTTGATTCTGGCGATCATCGTCGGCTTCCTGATCTACAGCGGCAGCATGCGTCTCAATCTTTCGGCGTTCTTCAAGTGGACCGGCCTGTTCATTCTGGTGGTCGCCGCCGGGATTCTCGCCAATTCCGTGCAAGCCCTGCATGAAGCCGGGCTGTGGAATCACCTGCAAACCGTGCTGTTCGACTTCAGCGCGACGCTGCCGATGGACGGCCCCTTGGGCTCGGTGCTGGCCGGCATGTTCGGTTACCAGGATGCGCCGACCGTCAGCACCCTCGGCGCGTATCTGATCTATCTGCTCGTCGCGCTGGTGATGTTCTTTCTGCCGGCGCCCAAGCCGTCCGCTCAATCGTCTTCTGTTTCCAGCCAATAAGGGCATTCATGTCAAAGCCTAATACTCCTCAGGCCTCCCCTCCCCGCGCCTTGCGCTGGGCGGTGGCCGGTTCGGTGGTGGTGATGATCGCCGCAGGTGGTCTGTTTTATTACGCCTCGAAAATGGCTGCGGCCAAGCGTCAGCACAATCACGATGAAGTGGTGGTGAACATTCATCCGGGCAAATGCGAGCCGAACGCGCTGACAGTGCCGGCCGGTCGCGCCAGTTTCCGCATCGTCAACCGCTCCGACCGGGCGGTGGAATGGGAAATTCTCGACGGCGTGCTCGTCGTTGAGGAGCGCGAAAACATTGCGCCGGGCCTGAGTCAGGTGATCAATGCCAACCTGCAACCGGGCGATTACGCGATCACCTGCGGCCTGCTGAGCAATCCGCGTGGCACCCTGCATGTGACGCCGACTGCCGCTTCTGATGCTGCCGCGAAGGCCAAACCGTCGATGGTCACCTTCGTCGGGCCGTTGTCGGAGTTCCGTGTGTACCTGGCCAGCCAGAGCAGCGCGCTGATCAAAGCCGTGACCGCGCTCGATCAAGCGATTGAAAGCGGCGACTTGAGCCAGGCGCAGGCGCTGTACCTGCCGGCACGTGCGGCTTATCAACGTCTGGCCCCGGCCGCGCAGCGCCTCGCCGAACTGGACAACAGCATCAACGCCCGCGCCGACTACTTCGAAAAGCGCGAAGAGGATCCGGCGTTCGTCGGTTTCCACCGCGTCGAATACGCCCTGTTCCAGCAACGCAAACTCGACGAACTGACACCGGTCGCCAAGCGCCTGCTCAGCGATGTCACCACACTCAAACAGCAATTGCTCGCGCAGAGCCTGCCACCCGAGCAATTGGTCAGCATCATCGTGCGCAACCTCAACACCCTGGCCGACGTCCGCGCCGCCAGCGGTGAAGAAGAACGCTACAGCCACAGCGACCTCAACGGTTTTGCAGCCAACGCGCAAACCGCACACAAAGTCGTCGATCTGCTGCGGCCAATGTTGAGCAAGTCCGCCGCTGACCTGCTGCCGAAAATCGACAAGGCACTGACGGATTTCGACAGCGAACTCGACGCCTACAAGATCAAGGACGGCTACGCCAGCTACGACTCCGTCAGCGGCGCGCAACGCAAGCAGATCGCCGACAAGGCCCAGGCCCTGGCCGACGCATTGGATGGCATCGATCCCGCCCTAGGCCTCTCCGGCCTGTAAGCAGAAGACTAATTCCCGATGAAAGATATCGAACCACTTAACCTGCAACGTCGCCGTGTCTTGATGGGCATGGGCGCCGCGGGTGTTGCCCTCGCCGGTTCAGCCTTGAGCTGCCCGGCCATGGCCGCAGCGCCGGCGCAAGTCACCGAAGCACCGAGCAGCGACAAGACCGAAGACCGCCACGATTTCCACGGCGTGCACCAGACCGGCATCGTCACCCCGCGTCCGGCCTCGGGCATGCTGGTTTCGTTCGACGTATTGGCCAGTGATCGTGAAGATCTGGAGCGGTTGTTCCGCACGCTCAACGAACGCATCGCGTTTCTGATGAAGGGTGGCCCGGTCGCACAGATCGATCCGAAACTGCCGCCGCCGGATTCCGGCATCCTCGGCCCGAACGTGACGCCGGACAACCTGACCATCACCGTTTCTGTCGGCGAGTCACTGTTCGACGAGCGCTTCGGTCTGGCCGATGCTAAACCCAAACGACTGATGCGCATGGTCGGTTTCCCCAACGACGCGCTGGACGCCGATTGCTGCCATGGCGACCTGAGCCTGCAGTTCTGTTCGAACACTGCTGACACCAATATTCACGCCCTGCGCGACATCGTCAAAAACCTGCCCGACCTGCTGCTGGTGCGCTGGAAGCAGGAAGGCAGCGTGCCGCCGCAAGCCCCGGCGAAACCCGGTGTGCCGGCACAGTCGGCGCGCAATTTTCTCGGTTTCCGTGATGGCTCGGCCAACCCCGACTCTAACGACAGCAAGGCCATGGATCGCCTGGTGTGGGTGCAACCGGGCAGTGACGAACCGGCCTGGGCCGCGCACGGCAGCTATCAAGCGGTGCGGATCATCCGCAACTTCGTTGAGCGTTGGGATCGCACGCCGTTGCAGGAACAGGAAAGCATCCTTGGCCGGGTCAAAACTACCGGGGCACCGATGGGTGGCCAGCATGAAAGCGAAGTCCCGGATTACAGCAAAGACCCGGCCGGCAAGCTGACCAAACTCGACGCGCACATTCGTCTGGCCAACCCGCGCACTGCCGCGACGCAGGCCAACCTGATCCTGCGCCGGCCGTTCAACTACTCCAACGGCGTGAACAAGAACGGCCAGCTCGACATGGGCCTGCTGTTCATCTGTTACCAGGCCGACCTGGAAAAAGGCTTCATCACCGTGCAGACCCGCCTCAACGGCGAGCCGCTTGAGGAATACCTCAAACCGGTCGGCGGCGGCTACTTCTTCACCCTGCCGGGTGTCACCGGCGACAAAGACTTCATCGGTCGCTCGCTGCTCAACGCCACACAACCGAAAACCGCTGCCTGAAACAACATCCCAACACTGGAGCCGCCCCCATGAAAAAGACGCCACTCGCCTTATTGCTGACCCTAGGTTTGCTCAACACCCCGCTGTCGGCGTTCGCCGCCACGGCACCGCTGGATCTGGTCGGGCCGGTGTCGGACTACAAGATCTACGTCACCGAACAATTGGATGAACTGGGCAGCCACACCCAGCAATTCACCGATGCGGTGAAGAAAGGCGACCTGGCCACCGCGCAAAAACTCTACGCACCGACCCGCGTTTATTACGAGTCGATCGAGCCGATTGCCGAGCTGTTCAGTGACCTCGATGCATCCATCGACTCCCGCGTCGACGACCACGAGAAAGGCGTGAAAGCGGATGACTTCACCGGTTTCCACCGCATCGAATACTCGCTGTTCTCGGAGAAAAGCACCGCAGGCCTGAACGAGTTGGCGGACAAGCTCAACAGCGACGTCAAAGACCTGCAGACTCGCGTGGCCGGCCTGACTTTCCCGCCGGAGAAAGTCGTCGGCGGTGCTGCTGCGCTGCTGGAAGAAGTGGCCGCCACCAAGATCTCCGGCGAAGAAGATCGCTACAGCCACACCGACCTGTATGACTTCCAGGGCAACATTGACGGCGCGAAGAAAATCGTTGATCTGTTCCGTCCGCAGATCGAGAAGCAGGACAAGGCTTTCGTCGCGAAGGTCGACAAGAACTTTGCCACGGTCGACAAGATTCTGGCCAAGTACAAGACCAAGGATGGTGGTTTCGAGACTTATGACAAGGTGAAGGATAACGACCGTAAAGCGCTGGTCGGGCCGGTGAATACACTGGCGGAAGACCTGTCCACGTTGCGTGGCAAGTTGGGTCTCAACTGATTTTTTTGTAGCGCCTGTTGAAGCCCTATCGCGAGCAGGCTCACTCCTACATTAGGAATGCGTTCCCCTGTAGGAGTGAGCCTGCTCGCGATAGCGGTTGTATGACCGCCACAAATGTTAAGCCTTACAGGATCCGGTAGAGCAACCGCTCAATCCGCACCCGACTCACGCGCTTGAGAAACTTGGCCACCCCGGCCGGGTATTCCGGCAGCGTCTCCAGAGTCTGAAAGCTGTCGATCCGCGTGGTATGCCGGAAAATCTCTTCCAGCTCCTTCGCCCGCGGTTCCAGCCATTCGCCCTTCGGGTCATCGATCAACAACGCATTCTCCAGATCCAGGCGAAATGCCCGTGGATTGAGGTTGTTGCCGGTCAGCAACGTATAGCGCTGATCGATCCACATGCCCTTGAGGTGATAGGTATTGTCGCCATCACGCCACAAGTGCAGGTTCAACTGACCACTGTCGATATTGCGCTGGTGCCGTTTGGCAAAGCGGCGCAGGCTGATCTCGTACATATACGGTAGCGCCGCGATCACCTTGAACGGCTCGCTCGGCGGGATATAGAAGTCGTTGGCGGTCTTGTCGCCGACGACGATATCGATCTTCACGCCACGGGCCAGCGCGCGGTTGATCTCACGGATCACGCCCAGCGGCAGATTGAAGTATGGCGTGCAGATGGTCAGTTGCTTTTGCGCGCTGGCGATCAACTCAAGAATCGCCCGGTTCAACGGGTTGTTCTTGCCGACGCCGAGCAACGGAGTGACTGACAGGCCTTCTCTGGCCGTGCTGCCGGTGGCGGTATCGTACGTCGCGTATTTGAGACGGCTGCGCAGATCGCCGATGTCGTTGCGCAGGCTACGCGTAGTCGGCAGGTTTGGCAGATCGAGGCGATGCACCGCTTTCGATTCGATCAGGCCGTGCTTGACCAAGTGATGCATCGAATCGGCCAGTTCGCGACTTTGCAGGACGTGATAACGGTCGAAACGGTACTTGTCGAACTTGTGCAGGTAAACGTTGTTCAGGCTCGCGCCGCTGTAGACCACGCAGTCGTCGATCACGAAGCCTTTCAAATGCAGCACACCAAACAACTCGCGGGTCTGCACCGGCACGCCGTACACCGGCACTTCGCTCTGGTGCGTGCGGGTCATTTCCTGATACCACGCCGAGTTGCCCGGCTGCTTTCCGGCGCCGATCAGCCCGCGCTGGGCACGCAACCAATCGACGACCACGGCGATTTCCAGCTCGGGGCGCTTAAGCTTGGCCGCGTGGAGAGCATCGAGGATTTCCTGACCGGCTTCGTCTTGCTGCAGATACAGCGCGACGATGTAGATGCGCTGGGTCGCCGTGGCGATTTTTTCCAGCAGGCAACGACGGAACTCGGCGGCGCCGGACAGAATGGTCACGGCCTCGGCGGTCAGCGGAAAGCTGCGCAGTTTAGGCAGCAGGGAACGTTTGAAAAGCAACGGCATAGGGCTCGCAATGGGTCGAATCCGAAGAACCCGAGAGCTTACACCATCGCATCCTTCGGGTCTTGTTAGTGCCCGTAAAGAGATCAAAAGATCGCAGCCTTCGGCAGCTCCTACACGGGCCAATGTAGGAGCTGCCGAAGGCTGCGATCTTTTGATCCTAAAAAACCATTGCCAAAGGAGAACAATCGTTCTACTGTTCGCCACATGAACGAAATCACTAGCAACGACACACGAGACATCATTCTGGATGTCACCGAAAAGCTGATCTACAAAAGTGGCATCGCTGCCACCAGCATGGATCTTCTGGTGAAAACCGCCGGCGTCTCCAGAAAAAGTATCTACCGTTACTTTGCCGACAAGGACGCGCTGACCGTCGCCGCCCTGCAACGCCGTGACGTGCGCTGGATGCATTGGTACAGGAGCGCCGTCGATCAGGCCGAAACCCCGGCCGATCGCCTGCTCAACCTGTTCACCGTGCTCAAGAGCTGGTTCGCCTCCGAAGGCTTTCGTGGCTGCGCATTCATCAACACCAGCGGCGAAACCGGCGATCCACAGGACCCGGTGCGCCTGGTCGCCAAAGAACACAAACAGAAGCTGCTCGACTACGTGTGCGAGCTGTGTACCGAACATGGCGCCGAAGATCCGCAACTGCTGGCCAGACAGCTGCTGATCCTGATTGACGGTGCCATTACCGTAGCGCTTGTGATGGGTGATCACAGTGCCGCCGATAATGCGCAATGCATGGCGCGAAAGTTATTGGACCTGTAACGCCTTAATAAGCCGGACTTGTTGTTCAATTATTAATTAGATCGGGAGACTGAACATGTCTACTGCAGCCCAGGTACGTCCGCCATTGCCGCCCTTCAACCGTGAATCGGCGATCGAAAAAGTTCGTTTGGCCGAGGATGGCTGGAACTCCCGCGACCCGGAACGGGTATCGCTGGCCTACACCCTCGACACCAAGTGGCGTAACCGCGCCGAGTTCGCCAACAATCGCGAAGAAGCCAAGGCCTTCCTCACCCGTAAATGGGCGAAAGAACTGGACTACCGCTTGATCAAGGAGCTCTGGGCCTACTCGGATACCCGCATCGCCGTGCGCTACGCCTATGAATGGCACGATGATTCGGGTAACTGGTTCCGCTCTTACGGCAATGAAAACTGGGAATTCGACGAGCAAGGCCTGATGTTCCAGCGCTATGCGTGCATCAACGACATGCCGATCAAAGAGAGCGAACGCAAGTTCCACTGGCCACTGGGCCGGCGCCCGGATGATCATCCAAGCCTGTCCGACCTCGGTCTGTAACAATCGACCCTGTAGGAGCTGCCGAAGGCTGCGATCTTTTGATCTTGATCCTAAAAAACAAAATCAAAAGATCGCAGCCTTCGGCAGCTCCTACAGGGGATTTGTGGGGTTCAGGCGACAGCGGCGGTCTTCTCGGCCTCCAGTTCGCGCACCAGCGGCAACACCCGCCGCCCGAAATATTCCACCTCTTCCTGAAAGTGCAGAAACCCAGCCAGCACCAGATCCACCCCCACCGCCTTCAACGCGACAATCCGCTCGGCAATCTGCAGCGGCGTACCAATCAGATTGGTCTTGAAGCCATCGTTGTACTGCACCAGATCCTCGAACGTCGATTTCGCCCAGTTGCCCTCACCCTCCGGCGATGCCCGGCCCGCTTGTTTCGCCGCATCGCCAAAGGCGTTTACCGCTTCCGGATCCGCCTGATCGATGATCTGCGCAAGTACCGCCCGCGCCTCTTCTTCGGTATCACGGGCGATGACAAAAGCGTTGACGCCAACTTTCACCGAATGATTATTCGCCGCCGCTTTCTGACGAATATCGTCAACCTGTGCCTTGATCCCTTCAACGCTGTTGCCATTGGTGAAATACCAGTCCGAAACCCGCGCCGCCATGTCTCGCGCCGCACGGGAACTGCCGCCCTGAAAGATCTCCGGACGGCCCAGCGGCTTCGGTTTCAGACTGTAATTGTCGAAGCGGTAGAAGTCGCCGCGAAAGGTGAAGTTGTCCTCACTCCACACGCCTCGCAGTGAGCGGATGAACTCTTCGGAACGACGATAACGCTCGTCGTGCTCCAGCCAATGCTCGCCGATGGCCTGGAATTCGCCCTTGAACCAGCCACTGACGATGTTCACCGCGATGCGGCCGTTGGTGAGTTGATCGATCGTCGCCAGTTGTTTGGCCGCCAGCGCTGGTTGCCAAGGACCGGGCAGGATCGCCGCGATCACTTTGAGTTTGCTGGTGGCCGCGAGCAAGGCGTGGCTGAATGCGACGGACTCGTGCTGGAACTCCGCACCATAACCGGCGGTGAAGCGGATCTGCGTCAGCGCGTATTCGAACCCGGCCGCTTCAGCGATCTGCGCCAGTTTGCGGTTGTAGTCGATGCCCCAGTCGGTGCGTTGTTCAATCTTGCTGACCACCAGCCCACCGCTGACGTTCGGCACCCAGTAGGCAAATTTCACGGCTTGCTGACTCATTGGCGTGTCCTCGGGACATTTGCGGAGATGGGAGTGGTAGAGCAGCAAGCGTGCCAGGGTTGAAATGCCTGGTTTTATTGGTGTTCGGCGTTGAATAGATGTTTTGTAGAGGAGAGATTTGTTGGCTGGATGTTGAGTGGGCAACAGTAGATTTTGCAGTGGCTGGAAAGCCGCCTTCGCGAGCAGGCTCGCTCCCACAGGGTGGAATGCATTTCAAAATGTGAGAGCGAGCCTGCTCGCGAAGGCGTCAGACGGGTCGCCGCAACAGTTGGATACAGGTAACATGACCGCCCTCCCCGCAGCCAAATCTGCGCCCTGCCGAATAAGCCGATTCCATGCCTTTCGAACTCAGCGTTGACCTCACCACCCTGGCCATTCTGGCCCTTGTCGCTTTCATTGCCGGTTTCATCGACGCCATCGCCGGCGGTGGCGGTCTGTTGACCACCCCTGCGCTGTTGACCGCTGGCCTGCCACCGCATCTGGTGTTGGGCACCAACAAGTTGAGTTCGACCTTCGGTTCGGCCACCGCCAGTTTCACCTTCTACCGCCGCAAGCTGTTCCACCCAAGGCAGTGGACGCATGCGATTGTCGGCACTTTGATCGGCGCACTGACTGGCGCTGTCGTCGCTCATTACCTGCCAGCAGAATGGCTGAACAAGATGCTTCCGGTAATCGTCTTCGCTTGCGGTCTGTACCTGTTGTTCGGCGGTACGCCAAAAGCGCCGCTGGACAGCGACGCTCCGATCAAGAAGAAATGGCAATCGACCCAAGGCTTCAGCCTCGGTTTCTATGACGGCGTGGCCGGTCCCGGCACGGGCGCATTCTGGACGGTGAGCAGCCTGCTGCTCTACCCGATCGACTTGGTCAAGGCCAGCGGTGTGGCGCGCAGCATGAACTTCGTCAGCAACATTGCGGCGCTGTCGGTGTTCGTGTTTTCCGGGCAGGTGGACTGGATCATCGGTCTGAGCATGGGCCTGTCGGTGATGGTCGGCGCGTTCTTTGGCGCGCGCACCGCGATCAGCGGTGGCGCCAAATTCATTCGCCCGGTGTTCATCACCGTGGTACTGGGTTTGACCGTGCGCCTAGCCTGGCAGCACTGGTTCAGCGTGGCCTAAGCGCCGCGCCACGTAGACATCGATCAAGTAACGGGCAATCGACTTGGACGCCGGCAACAGCGGCAGATCGTGCACGTTGAACCACTGGGCGTCTTCGATCTCGTCTTCCTGACAGACAATCTCGCCACCGGCGTATTCGGCATGGAAGCCGAGCATCATCGAGTGCGGGAACGGCCAGCACTGGCTGCCCAGATACTGAATGTTCTTCACCTCGATCTGCACTTCTTCACGCACTTCCCGAATCAGGCAATCCTCGGCCGACTCACCCGGCTCGGCGAATCCGGCCAGCGTGCTGTAGACCCCGGTGACGAATCGCGGCGAGCGCGCCAACAGAATCTCGTCGCCCCGAGTGATCAGCACGATCATGCTCGGTGAAATCCGCGGATAACTGCGCAGGTCGCACGGCTGGCAATACATCGCCCGCTCGCGCGGCACCTGCGTCATCGCCTGCCCGCAGTTGCCGCAGAAGCGGTGTTCGCGAGCCCAAGTGCCGATCTGCGCGGCGTAACCGAGCACTTTGTAGATCGTGTGCTCGCCATCGAGCATGAACGCCCGCAGGCCTTTCCAGTTGCAACCCGGCACCTCACCGGCACTGCGCAACTCCAACAGGTACACCGGCTCGCCATCGAGATGGCCAATGCCGTGCTCGGCGAGAACTGACAGGTCCTGACGCTTGAGCCATTCCCGAGGGAACAGCGCGCCGTTGTCATCGAACAAAAAGCCTTCCGGGCTGCGCGCCACGGCCCAGCCGCCGGGTTGATCGGTGTCCAGTACTGCAGTGGTCCAGCGAGATGTCATGGTTTCTCAGTCCAGAAATTCGGGTTTCTGTTTGCTCATATGGGCGGCCATGGCCACGCGCAAGTCAGTGGATTGCAACATGGCGGCGTTCCAGGTGGCAACGTATTCGAGACCGTCGTCGATGCGATGGTCGCGCATGTAGCTGATCATTTCCTTGGTGCCGGTAACCGCGATCGGCGATTTCGAAGCGATCTCGCGAGCGATGTCCAACACGCCTTCGAGCAGCGCGTCCTTGTCGCTGTAGACGCGGTTGACCAGGCCAATGCTGCGCGCCTCGTCAGCGCCGAAAGTGCGACCGGTGTAAGCCAGTTCACGCAGCATGCCGTCACCGATGAGCCGTGGCAACCGTTGCAAAGTGCCAACATCGGCGGCCATGCCGATATCGATTTCCTTGATCGAGAATTGCGCGTCTTCAGCGGCGTAGCGCATATCGCACGCGGCGATCAGATCGATGGCGCCACCCAGGCAATAACCTTGAATGGCCGCGATGACCGGTTTGCGGCAGTTGTCGACGGCGTTGAACGAGGCTTGCAGGGTGAGGATCTTGCGCCGCAGCAGGCGCGCATTGCGGCCAACGTCCTTGCCCAATTCATTGGCCACGCCGGCGAGCATCATCAGGTCGATGCCCGAGGAAAAGTGCTTACCGTTGCCACTGAGCACAACCACGCGCACTTCGTCGGTGTCGTCGATCCACTGGAAGATCTCGACGATCTCGCTCCAGAACGCCGCGTTCATCGAATTGATCTTTTCCGGGCGATTGATCTGCACATGGGCGATGTTATCGGCCAGTTCGACGCTGAAGGCGGAGTATTGAGTCATGGCAGTGATCCTTTACCGGGCTGAAAATGAGGCCCGAACTATAACAAGGCATCACAGTGGCGGTTCGGCCAAATGCGGGACTGTCCTGAGTTTTACTTTGCCTGTACTGACCTCTTCGCGAGCAGGCTCGCTCCCACAGGGGGGAATGCATTTCAAAATGTGGGAGCGAGCCTGCTCGCGAAAGCGTCCGATCAGGCACTACAAATCATCTGGCCAAACGCCGCAGCCCAAACAACATCCCCCCCGCCCCCAACAACATCGCCGCCAGAAACAGCGGATAGGAAACCCACCACGGCGTCCCCGCCGTCATCATGCTGAACTCCGACATCCCGCCAATACTGGCAATCAGGTTCAACGGCAGAAACACCACGTTGATCAACGTCAGCTTGCGCAGGAGGTTGTTCATGCTGTTGTTCATCAGATTGCCACGCGCATCGATCAGCCCGGAAAATACTGTGGAGTAGATTTCCGCCTGCTTATAGCACTGGTTGTTTTCGATGATCAGGTCGTCGATCAGGCCGATCGCCTCACTGCCGAAATGCTGCTTCTCGGCATGATTACGCAAGCGTGTAAGGACCGCGCCGTTGCTGTGCAGCGCGTTGATGTAATAGATCAGGCTTTCGCTGAGGTTGAACATCTGCACCAAGTGCTGGTTCTGCATCGATGCATTGAATTTCTGCTGCAGCTCGCGGGCGACCAGTTTGATCACCTTCAGGTGCCCGAGGTAGTGGTGGATGTTGTTGAACAGCAGGTCGAGCAAGACATCCAGCGGCGTATTCAGCGGCTGGCGGGTACCGAGGCCGAGCAGCGGCGTGTCGTCGGTGGCGATCACCAGTAGTTGTCCCGGGGCGAACAGCAATCCGCACGACGACACTTCAAACGCCAGACTGCCACCGCCGGAATAGTTTTCCGGGCGCTTCCAGATCAGGAACAGATGGTCCGGATGGAACTCGATGCGTGACACCTCGTCCGGGTCCAGCGCTGACGCCAGTGCATGCTCGTCGACCTTGAAATGACTGTGCAGCAAGTCGCGCTCGGCGGCATCCGGGTTGCTGAACAGCATGACCTCGGCGTCCAGTCGCTCGACCCGCTGCAAGGCGCCGTGGCTCAGTGCGAAGCTGTTGATCATCGGCGCCTCACCAGGCCTGACCGCGACGCTTGAGTTCCAGACGACGCACGAATTCTTCCAGCACCAGTGAATACAGATCGTCGTGCAAATAAGCGTCTTCAATACCGGCGTCGAGGTTGGGGTTGTCGTTGACTTCGATTACCACCACCTTGTCGCCGGCCTGCTTCAGATCGACACCGTAGAGGCCGTCGCCGATCAGATTGGCGGTCTTCACCGCTAACTCCACCACCGCACGCGGCGCCTCGTGGATCGCCATGGTCCGGCATTCGCCGTTGACATCCTGACCTTTGGCCTTGTGGTTATAGATTTGCCAGTGGCCCTTGGACATGAAGTATTGGCAGGCGAAGATCGGTTTGCGGTTGAGTACGCCGATGCGCCAGTCGTATTCGGTGTAGAAAAACTCCTGAGCCAGCAGCAACACCGAGTGTTCGAACAGTTCGGCGGTGGCTTCGAGCAAAGCCTGCTGGCTTTCGACCTTGATCACGCCACGGGAAAAACAACCGTCGGGGATTTTCAATACCAGCGGAAAGCCGAGGCGCTCGCCCACGCGCTCGAAGTCCTCGGGTCGTTCCTTGTAGAGAATTTCGGTGGCGGGCATGCCCAGTTGATGACTGTTGAGCAGATCGGTCAGGTAGACCTTGTTGGTGCAGCGCAGAATCGATGTCGGGTCGTCCATTACCACCAGACCTTCGCTCTCGGCCTTCTTGGCGAAGCGATAAGTGTGGTTGTCGACGCTGGTGGTCTCGCGGATCAGCAAGCCGTCGTACTCGGCCAGGCGCGCATAATCCTTTCGTTCAATCAGTTCAACATCGATACCCATGCCCTTGCCGACCCGGACAAAATTCGCCAGTGCCTTGGCGTTGGATGGCGGTAACGCCTCCTGCGGATCGTGCAGTATCGCCAAGTCGTAGCGCGCCACTTGCGGCGAGCGCGGCACTCGCCAGACTTTGCGACTGAAACCGTCCAGCGCATTGGCGAACTGATCTTCCTGATCATCGCGCAACTTGTGCAAGGCGCCGGACTTTATACCTTCGATGTGCCAGCCGTTAGTTCGGCGAAACTCAACTAACAGGATCGGACAGGGAAATACTTCAAACAACTGCCGGGCCAGATCCTGTAATGGCTCGATATGTGTTCGGCCAAAATACAGGGTCAGAGTAAAGCCTTCGGTATCACTGTAGAGATGATGACTGAGGGCTTTCTCCAGGGTTTTATCGAGATCGTCCAGCGCCAGGCCGTAAAGTGATTTTTTCGTCAGCTCGCTAATGGTACGCACCGAAGGAATCACCTTATGCCCGCGGGCTTCGGCCAGCAGCGAGCAGTAATAGCCATGGCCAAGGTACTTGTAGCTGCGGCACAGATTGATCACCTGCACGCGCTTGCCCGGCTCGCTGTCGCAGCTGTGCTCGAGATATTCCTGCGCCGTCAGGATGTCTTCACTGGGAAAATAGGAGGCCCAGTCTTCCTTGCGCTCGACAATTATCAACACTTGACTGGATGCCTTAACCGCCGAACTTAAATAAGTTGCCGCCGGCAAACTTTGCTCGGATACTTCGCGCCAATGACCCTGTACCGCTGACATAGAGATTGATCCGTTGGAGAACAAGACCTTTTCTATTAAGCACGAAGTTTTTCGAAAGTCTCGTTTCGTTACGCAACTTTTACGGTGGTCATATGAAGGCTGTTTTTCGTTTGGCGATAGTTGAAGACTTGCCGGCGCTGCTGGCACTGGAAAAGCAATGTTTCACCACGGACCGGCTCACCAGTCGCAGTTTTCAATGGATGATCACTCGTGCTCACGGGCAGTTGCTGGTGGCCGAGTGCGACGGCCAACTGCTGGGTTATGCGTTGGTGTTGTTTCATCGCGGTACTTCGCTCGCGCGGCTGTATTCCATCGCGATCGCGGTTGAGGCGCGAGGCACGGGCCTGAGCAAGCAACTGCTGCAACGCATTGAAGCGATGGCGCTGGAGCACGACTGTGCGTACCTGCGTCTGGAGGTACGCACCGACAATCCTGCGGCCATCGCGCTGTACGAACGTAGTGGCTACCGGCGTTTTGCGCTGATTCACGATTACTACGAAGACCACGCCGATGCGCTGCGCCTGGAGAAACGCATCGTCCAGCATCGTGATTCGCGCAGCATCAAAGTGCCCTACTACCGACAAACCACTGATTTCACCTGTGGCCCGGCGTGCCTGCTGATGGCCATGGGTGCTCTGCAATCGGAACGTTTACTGGAGCGTGGAGAAGAACTGCAGATCTGGCGGGAAGCGACCACGGTGTTCATGACCTCCGGCCATGGCGGGTGCAGCCCGCAGGGATTGGCGTTGGCGGCGTGGCGTCGAGGCTACAAGGTGGGTTTGCAACTAAGCCTGGCCGGGCCATTGTTTCTCGACGGTGTGCGGGATGCGCATAAAAAAGACGTCATGCGCCTGGTACACGAAGAGTTCACGGGGCAATTGCAGGAGACCGATGTTGAGTGTTTGATCGGTGCGTCTCTGGACCTGCCGCGACTGCTGGATGCCGGTGGACAGCCGCTGTTGTTGATCAGCAGCTATCGACTGACGCGATCCAAGTCGCCGCACTGGGTAATCGTGACCGACTGCGACGAAGATTTCGTTTACCTGCACGACCCGGATGTCGACCATAGCCAGCATCGACAGCCAATGGATTGCCAGCATGTGCCGGTCAGCCATGGCGAATTCGAGAAAATGTGCCGGTTTGGCCGGGGCAAACTGCGTGCGGCGGTGGTGCTGTATTCCCGCGAAACGTAAGCGTCCACATGCAGGAGCTGCCAAAGGCTGCGATCTTTTGATCTTGATTCTGAGAATCAAGATCAAAAGATCGCAGCCTCGTTGCACTCGACAGCTCCTACAGGGGAATACCCGTCAAGGTGCGGGCTTCAGACCGATCTTGTACAGCGAGCCGTTCTCTTCATCCGTCAGCACGTACAAGTAACCATCCGGCCCTTGCCGCACATCACGAATCCGCTGCTTGAGTTCGCCCAACAAGCGCTCTTCATGCACGACCTTGTCGCCATCGAACTGCAAACGAATCAGTTCCTGAGTCACCAGTGCACCGACAAACGCATTGTGTTGCCACGGTTTAAAGCGATCGGCATCGTAAAACGCCATACCGGTGACGCCCGGCGACTTCTCCCAGACATGGTGCGGTGCAACGGTGCCTTCGGCCGTTTTACCCTGGGCTTCCGGGATCGGCTGCATCGAGTAATTGATGCCGTGGGTCGCCAGCGGCCAGCCGTAGTTCTTGCCGCGTTCGATGATGTTGACCTCATCGCCACCGCGCGGGCCGTGTTCGTTTTCCCACAACGTGCCTGTCCAAGGATTGAGTGCCGCGCCCTGCGGGTTACGCAGGCCGTAGGCCCAGATCTCCGGCCGTACGCCAGACTGACCGACAAAGGGGTTGTCATCCGGCACCTTGCCGTCCGGGTAGATACGCGCAACCTTGCCTTGCAGCTTGTCGAGATCCTGTGCGGTCGGCCGGTCGTTGTTTTCGCCCAGAGTAATGAACAAATAACCGTCGCGATCAAACACCAGCCGCGAGCCGAAATGGTTGCCAACCGAAAGCTTCGGTTCCTGACGGAAGATCACTTTGAAATCCTTCAGTGTCTTCAAGTCATCCGAGAGCCGCCCACGCCCGACGGCGGTGCCCGCCTTGTCGCCGACCCCACCCCCTTCGGCATAGGACAGATAGACCAGCCGATCCTGTTTGAAATCCGGCGACAACGCGACATCCAGCAAACCGCCCTGCCCCTTGGCCCAGACCTGCGGCACACCGGAAATCGGCGCCGATAGTTTGCCGTCGGCCGCGACCACGCGCAGATTGCCCGGACGTTCGGTGACCAGCATGCCTTGGCGATCCGGCAGAAACGCCAGCGCCCACGGATGCTCAAGGCCAGCGGTGATGGTCGTGACTTCGAGGGTGCCCTGTTCGCTTTGCAGCTCTTTGGGGGCGGCGGCAAAGGCCGGTGCACCGAGCAGCGCACCGGCACACAGTGTGGCTAGAAGGGTTTTACGCAACATGCACGATTCCTTTTGTTCGCTTGAAGGGTCGACAGAAGCTCAGTCCTGCCGCTCAACGGTTGCTGCCTCCGCTGCGCGAAGGTGGATTGGGGATAAATGTGGGCGGCGAGCTCGGCACCGAGCGGATCGGCTGGCCGTTGCCGATGCCTCGGTTCTCGACCGTAGACTGACGTGGCGTCGGCACAGTGTTCGGCCCCCGAATGGGTGGAGCGCTGGGCTGGGTGCCCTGCATGCTGTTGGGGTTAGCCCGGCGTATCGGGCTGTTGTAGGGGTTGTTGCTGTTGCCGGTAGGGCTTTGCGCCAACAGGACGTCGGCATGAACCAGACCGCCACTGAGGGTCAGGACGACGATGCCAAGCAGAATTCGGTTCATGACGCTGCCTCTCGATGGGCCAGGGATAGAGCCTTCGAGTCCACGCTACGCTCAGGGTTCGGATTTGTTAACCCGCATGCCTTAAACAACATGTAACACGGCTTGACCGAGTCCCTGGAAACCCGCGCATTCCGGGGAAACTTTCAGTCACAGCCGCAGGTCATCCGATCATCACTCGGAGAACTCACCATGGCTCGGGCAATCTGGAAAGGCGCGATCAGTTTCGGACTGGTTCACATCCCTGTCGCACTGGTCTCGGCGACCTCGTCGCAGGGTGTGGATTTCGATTGGCTCGACAGCCGCAGCATGGACCCAGTGGGTTATAAACGGGTCAACAAGGTTACCGGCAAGGAAGTCACCAAGGAGAATATCGTCAAAGGTGTTGCTTATGAAAAAGGCCGCTATGTGTTGCTCAGCGAAGAGGAAATCCGCTCGGCGCACCCTGTTTCAACGCAGACCATCGACATCTTTTCCTTTGTCGACGCCGAACAGATTCCCCTGCAAAACATCGACACGCCCTACTACCTGGCACCCGACAAACGCGGTGGCAAGGTCTACGCGCTACTGCGCGAAACCCTGAGCAAAACCAATAAAGTCGCCCTCGCCCGCGTAGTGCTGCATACGCGCCAATACCTGGCTGCGTTGATGCCACTGGAGTCGGCGCTGGTGCTGGTGAAACTGCGTTGGCCGCAGGAGGTACGTGGCCTCGACGAGCTGGAACTGGGCAGCGAAGTGACCAAGCCGCAGTTGGCCAAGGGTGAACTGGACATGGCCAAACGGCTGGTGCAGGACATGAGCGCGGACTGGAAACCCGAAGACTACAAGGATGAGTTCGAAGACAAGATCATGGCCCTGGTCGAGAAAAAGGCCCATGAAGGCAAAATCGAGGATGTTGAAACGGTGGGTGGCGAGGAAGAGCGCAAAACTGCTGATGTGATCGACTTGACCGAGCTGCTTAAACGCAGTCTGGGCGGGAAAGCGGCGGCTAAACCGAAAGCGAAAGCCGCGACCAAGGCAGCGCCAGCCAAGAGGACCAAGAAGGCCTCCGGAGAATGACAATCCAAGGATCGTCAGGCAACTGACAGGTTGTATTTGAGAGAGTCTTCGCGAGCAAGCTCGCTCCCACAGGGTTCTGAGTCGAGTGCTAAATGCGCATTCACCCAATTCCATTGTGGGAGCGAGCTTGCTCGCGAAGGCGTAAGTTAATTCACCACATTGATCAGATCAGAATGAAGATCGCCAGCAAACCACCGAAGATCGCCCACTTTTCCATGTAATAGCGCTTACGGTTACGCTTTTTCAGCTCTTTACCACGCAGACGAATCTTGTAGATCCGGGTAAACAAGCGGTTGATGCCACCGGTCCGATCACCAGCATCATTCGGCGCTCCTGCCGCCGACATGACGGTACGGCTGAACCAGCTGTTGAACGCCGCCGCCCAGCGGTACTTCATCGGTCGTTCAATGTCGCAGAACAGGATGATGCGGTTCTTGTCGGTGGTGTTTTCGGCGTAATGGATAAAGGTCTCGTCGAACATCACCGCTTCGCCGTCACGCCAGTGGTAGCTCTCACCGTCGACGTTGATATAACAGCCGGCATCGTTCGGCGTGTCCAGGCCCAGGTGATAGCGATAGGAACCGGCATACGGGTCGCGGTGACGCACCAGCTTCGAACCCGGTGGCAGCTCGGCAAACATCGCGGCCTTGATCGAACCGATGCTCTGCACCAACTCGGTGGTGCGCGGACACAGCTTCATCGCCGACGGATGGCTCTCGCCGTACCACTTCAGATAAAAACGCTTCCAGCCGCTTTTGAAGAACGAGTTGAAACCGACATCGTCGTACTGGTTGGAACGCTTGATCTCGCCGGCACGCAGCAAATTCTGCCCTTCTTCGCGGATTTCTTCCCAGTGCGCCTGCAACGGGCTCAGATCAGGGAACTCGGCCGGGTCGAGATAAGGCTTGTTCGGCTTTTTCGAGAACAGATAAAGGAAGCAGTTGATCGGCGCGAGAAACGTCGAATGGTCACTCAGTTGTCGACCAAGCTTGTGGCGCACGCGCCCACGCAAATGAACGTATGCAATGGAAATGACATAAATAGCAGCAATGATGAGTTTCACGGAAATCGTCACATGTCAGAAGTGAACAAACTGCGCGCCGTGCGGCCTGAGGCTCAACGTCTTATGCAGTGGTCTGAATACAAATGGCACGTCCTTGGCCCGCGCCGTAACCGGACGCTCGGTGAAAGGTGGCATTTTAGCCACAGTTTGTAACCGATAGTGAATCTTCAACTGTGAAAAACTGTCCCGCGATCATGCCAATCGGCGATCGTGGCGTGATCGCCCTATCGTTTAAAGAGCCAGACCAGTACAATCGCCGCCAAACTTTACGCGCCCCCCTTGGTTGATGACGGGACTTTCCCGCTTCAGCGCACTTTGACTCGGGCCAAGCGCTCCAGCCGCACCCTCGCTTTTTAAGAATGCTTCGCAGGAATAACTCTTGATTTCTACAGCTAACATCACGATGCAGTTCGGCGCCAAGCCGCTCTTCGAAAACGTTTCGGTCAAATTCGGCGCGGGCAACCGCTACGGCCTGATCGGCGCCAACGGTTGCGGCAAGTCGACCTTCATGAAAATCCTCGGCGGTGACCTCGATCCGTCCGGCGGTCAGGTCATGCTCGAGCCGAACGTGCGTCTGGGTAAATTGCGCCAGGACCAGTTCGCTTACGAAGAATTCACCGTGATCGATACGGTGATCATGGGTCATGAAGAGCTGTGGAAGGTCAAGGCCGAGCGCGATCGCATCTACTCGCTGCCGGAAATGAGCGAAGAAGACGGCATGGCCGTCGCCGAGCTGGAAACCGAATTCGCCGAGATGGACGGCTACACCGCCGAATCCCGCGCCGGTGAGCTGTTGCTGGGTCTGGGTATCGGCATCGAGCAGCACTTCGGCCCGATGAGCGAAGTTTCCCCGGGCTGGAAACTGCGCGTATTGCTGGCGCAGGCGCTGTTCTCCGATCCGGAAGTGCTGTTGCTCGACGAACCGACCAACCACCTGGACATCAACACCATCCGCTGGCTGGAAAACGTGCTGACCCAGCGCAACAGCCTGATGATCATCATCTCTCACGACCGTCACTTCCTGAACAGCGTGTGCACGCACATGGCTGACCTGGATTACGGCGAGCTGCGTCTGTTCCCGGGCAACTACGACGAGTACATGACCGTGGCGACCCAGTCCCGCGAGCAACTGCTGTCGGACAACGCCAAGAAGAAAGCGCAGATTTCCGAGCTGCAATCGTTCGTCAGCCGCTTCTCGGCCAACGCCTCGAAAGCCAAGCAGGCCACCTCCCGCGCCAAGGCGATCGACAAGATCCAGCTGGCCGAGGTCAAGCCTTCGAGCCGCGTGAGCCCGTTCATCCGCTTTGACCAGAACAAAAAGCTGCACCGCCAGGCGGTCATCGTCGAAAAAATGGCCAAAGGCTTCGACGGCAAACCACTGTTCAAAGACTTCAGCTTTCAGGTCGAAGCCGGCGAGCGCGTGGCGATCATCGGCCCGAACGGTATCGGCAAAACCACCCTGCTGCGCACCCTGGTCAACGAACTGACCCCGGACGCCGGCAGCATCAAGTGGACCGACGCCGCGGAACTGGGCTACTACGCCCAGGACCACGCGCACGACTTCGAAGACGACGTCACCCTGTTCGACTGGATGGGTCAGTGGACTCAGGGCGAGCAGATGATTCGCGGCACGTTGGGCCGCATGCTGTTCTCCAACGACGAGATCCTCAAGTCGGTCAAAGTGATTTCCGGTGGTGAGCAAGGTCGCATGCTGTTCGGCAAGCTGATCCTGCAAAAGCCGAACGTGCTGATCATGGACGAACCGACCAACCACTTGGACATGGAATCGATCGAGGCACTGAACCTGGCGCTGGAAAACTACCCGGGCACGCTGATCTTCGTCAGCCACGACCGTGAGTTCGTATCGTCCCTGGCCACGCGCATCATCGAGCTGAGCCCGGACGGCGTGACCGACTTCAGCGGCACTTACGATGACTACCTGCGTAGCCAAGGTGTAGTGTTCTAAAAGCGGCTTCAAGTGTTGAGCTGCTAGCTTCAAGCTAAAGCCCTGTCCATGTGACGGGGCTTTTTGCATTCCAAGCACCGTGATTCGCTGGTGCGGCTACCTTCGCGAGCAGGCTCGCTCCCACCTTTGGAATGCATTCCCCTGTGGGAGCGAGCCTGCTCGCGAAGGGGCCATCAGCAGCACCATCAATCTTCAGGAAAATAGTTAGCCTGCTTTCTTTTATCTGACACCCAAGCCATGATGCGAACTCTCCCACCGCCGCCCGCGAACGAGTCCTCATGTCTGCGCAGCAACTGCCACCAAAAAGCTCCATGGCGATCACCCTGCAGATCGTCTCCATCGTGTTCTACACCTTTATTGCCTTCCTCTGCATCGGTCTGCCGATCGCGGTGTTGCCCGGTTATGTGCATGAACAACTGGGTTTCAGCGCGGTGGTTGCCGGGCTGGTGATCGGCTCGCAGTACCTGGCCACCCTGCTCAGCCGGCCAATGGCCGGGCGTATGTCGGATACGATCGGGACTAAGCGGGCGATCATTTATGGTTTGTGGGGGATTGTCCTCAGCGGCTTGCTGACGCTGGTATCTACGCTGCTACAGGACTTTGCGCTGACCAGCCTGATCATTCTGATTATCGGCCGCTTGCTGCTCGGCATCGCACAAGGGCTGATCGGCGTCGGCACCATCAGTTGGTGCATGGGCCAGGTCGGCGTCGAACACACCGCAAAATCGATTGGCTGGAACGGCATCGCTTCCTATGGCGCGATTGCCATTGGTGCGCCATTAGGGGTGGTGATGGTCGCCGAATACGGCTTCACCAGCCTCGGCATCGCCTTGTCAGTTCTGGCAACGGGTGCACTGCTGCTGATTCGCAACAAGCCGTCGGTGCCGGTGATACGCGGCGAACGGCTGCCGTTCTGGGCGGTGTTCGGGCGAATCGCCCCGTATGGCGCCAGCCTGACCCTGGCCTCGATCGGCTACGGCACGCTGACCACGTTCATCACCTTGTATTACCTGAACCGTGGCTGGACCGGCGCGGCGTACTGCCTGACCGTGTTCGGCGTGTGCTTCATCCTGTCACGGCTGATGTTTATCTCGGCGATCAGTCGCTTCGGCGGCTTCAAATCGGCGATCGCCTGCATGACCATCGAAACCGTGGGCCTGGTGATGTTGTGGCTGGCCCCCTCCACCGCATTCGCTTTGATCGGCGCAGGGCTGGCGGGGTTTGGCCTGTCGCTGGTCTATCCGGCGCTGGGTGTCGAGGCGATCAAACAGGTGCCCAGTTCCAGTCGCGGGTCCGGGCTGGGCGCTTATGCGGTGTTCTTCGATCTGGCGCTGGCGATTGCCGGGCCGCTAATGGGCGCGGTGGCGCTGAATCTGGGCTATTCGTGGATATTCTTCAGTGCGGCGCTGTTGTCGGTGATCGGGCTGGGGCTGACGTTACTGCTCCAGCGCCGGGCGATTTCCTGAAGTTCGCCGCGATCCCCTGTAGGAGTGAGCCTGCTCGCGATAGCGGTGTATCAGAAAAGGAAATGTCGACTGACACACCGCTATCGCGAGCAGGCTCACTCCTACAGGGGATTTGCGGGGTTATTGATCCGCGGTTTGCATGCCCGCCCGGGTCGGTTTGCCCAAGGCATGGGAGAAAAACCGTCCGGCTTCGGAGATCAGATTGCGGTGAATATCCTCGCGATCCACGCCATCCGCATCGGTACACAACGCCGGCATGGCGCGAATCTGCTCTTCATTACACGGTGCCATAAAGACGAAGTGCCCTGCCCCGGCCAGTAATTTGAAATCCGGCGCGGTCGGCAGTTTGCGCGCCAGCGCTGCCGCGTTTTTGTCGAAGGCCACCAGTTTGTCGCCATCACCGCTGTAGAGCAGCACCGGCACATGCACGTCAGCCAGGGTGTGACGACCGAACTTGAGGCTCAGCGGCGCCATTAACAGCAAAGCGTGAACACGCGGATCGGCCACCGGTTGCAGGTCATCGCGATCAACGATCAGCTCACCTTGCGTATTGCAGGCATCACGATCATCCGGACGCTCCTGACAATAACGACGCAGACGATCGAGATCCGGTTGCGCGCCCGACAGGATCAACGCCGTCTCGCCGCCCGCTGAATAACCGATCACCCCGACCTGATCCGCGTTGACATACGGCGCGAGCATACGGTCGCCCAGGGTTGCGGTGATGGCTTCGGAAATCTGGATCGGCCGCCCGTAGAGATTGCTCAGGGTGCCGAGTCGGCTGTGGTCTTTGGAGTTGTCGCCGGGATGAATCACCGCCACCACCACAAAGCCTTTGCGTGCCAGCGAGGTCGCGAGATCGTGCAGCGCCAGCGGCGTGCCGGTGTTGCCGTGGGAAAGCATCAGCATCGGAAAGCGGCCGATGGCAACTTTGGTGTCTTCGCCAGCCTCGACGGAGTAACCCTCGAGCAGACTCATGTGTTCGCGGTCGCTGGAAGGATAGAAGGCGATGGCGCGCATCGGTTGCAGGTCCAGCGGATCGAGGAAGGTCATCTCGTGGTAGCCGACGCTCCACACCGGGTGTCGCCCAGGCGCAGCGTGCACTGTGTTAAAGCTGCCAAGCAGGCAAATCAGTAACGTTGCACAAAGACGCATCATGGGATGCTCCACCCTGTTGTGACTCAATCGAAAGTTCCGTTGCGTTGCGGGCCTGAAACGCCGGGGATTCGGTATTTCGGTACGACAATGCACTCAGACGCTGATTGTGTGACTGCATAACCCGGGCCAGATTATGTAACAGCCAGAAACAAAAAACTCCGTATTCGCCCCTTGCGGAACCAGAATACAGAGTTTTTTGAGTATTACCTGAACAACAGCTGTTCTTTACGCAAGCCTTACGCAGCGGCGAACAGTTGCTCGCTGATCTTCGCTTGAGCAGCAGTCATGGCGTTGTTGCGCACTTCGTCGCCATACGCCAGGCCTTCGGCACGGACGATTTCGATGTCGGTGATGCCGAGGAAGCCCAGCACCAGCTTCAGATACTCTTCGTGAGCGATGCCGCTGGCCTGGCCAGCGTGGATGCCACCCGAGGTGGAAACGATCACCACTTTCTTGCCACCGCACAGGCCTTCAGGGCCGGCTTCGGTGTAACGGAAGGTCTGACCGGCAACTGCAACGCGATCGATCCACGCTTTCAGTTGGGTCGGCACAGTGAAGTTGTACATCGGTGCGGCGATGACGACGGCGTCGGCAGCGATGAATTCGGCCAAAGTTGAAGCGCTCAGTTCGGCTTCGTGCTGTTGTGCGGCATTGCGCAGTTCAGCGGTGGTACCGGCGGCGACCAGCGTGGTCGACGAGAAGTGGCTGATGGCATCGGCGGCCAGGTCACGGTAGGTCACCACGGCGCTTGGATCGGCGGCCTGCCAGGCTTTGACGACTTCGCCGCTCAACTGACGGGAGGCCGAGTTGTCGCCCAGAATGCTCGAATCGATATGCAGCAGTTTCATGTGGAATCTCCTGGAATGAATCGCCGGTGGCGACGGAATGGAGACAATCCTACGCAAGAAACCAATGGATGATTAGCCGCCTGAAATGCGATAGTTTGTCCCACTGATAGAACAGTTGGATTTCCCTATGCAAGACCTCAACGATCTCTACTACTTCGCCAAAGTTGTCGAGGCCGGCGGTTTTGCCGCGGCCGGGCGTTTGTTGGGCATTCCCAAGTCACGGCTGTCGCGGCGTATTGCCGAACTGGAAGAGCGCCTTGGCGCGCGTTTGCTGCAACGCACCACCCGGCAACTCAATCTCACCGCGGTTGGCGAACGTTATCTGCGTCACTGTCAGGCAATGTTGCTGGAAGCGGAAATGGCCGATGAAGCGGTCGCCAGCATGTCCAGTGAGCCGCGTGGACGTTTGCGGGTGTCATGCCCGACCGGTTTGGCGCATGAGATGCTGCCGTGGGTGATCAGCGAATTTCTCGGTAAATTCCCGCAGGTGCAACTGGAAGTCGTCCTGCTCAATCGCAGGGTCGATCTGGTCGGCGAAGGTTTTGACGTCGCGCTGCGTGTGCGTGAACACGGAGATGAGGATCCGTTGCTGGTCACCCGGCGCTTGCGTCAGGCGCAAATGGTCGTGGTGGCCAGTCCGGCGTTTTTGCAGGGCCACACGGTCAACCACCCGCAAGACCTGAAGAACCTGCCGGTGCTGGGTGCGCTGGAGGCCGATCGCATGGTGCATGTGCGCTTGCTTGATCAACAGGGTGAAAGCTTTGAGTTGAACATGGAGGCGCGCCTGGGCATCGATGACTTTATTGTGCGCAAGGCCTGCGTTCTGGCCGGCCAGGGTTTTACCCTGTTGCCGATGATGTTTTGCGAGGCGGAGCTGGAGAACGGCACGCTGGTGCAGATGCTGCCGGAGTGGTCACTGCCCGGCGGCTGGCTGCAAGCGGTGTATCCGCATCGACGCGGGGTCATGCCGGCGGTGCGCGCGTGGATTGATCATCTGGTCGAGTCGTTCAATGCCTGTGGGGAGCGGTTGTTATGAGCAAGGGAAAAATGAGTGAAACCGACGTCGCGGCGTTCTGCCTGGAACTGCCGGGCGCTCGGGAAGATTACAAGTGGGGTGGTGTGCGGGTGTTTTCGATTGCCGGCAACAAGATGTTTGCCTTGCAGGGGCTCCGTGGGGATTCGTTGGCATTCAAGGTCGACAAGGATCTGTTTCTCGGCCATTGCGACCGCCCCGGCATTCACCCGGCGCCATATCTGGCGCGGGCGCAGTGGATCATCATGCACCCGCCCTACCCGCTGGGTGCCGAGGAATTGCGCGGGTTGTTGCAGCGTTCGCATCAGTTGGTGGTGGGCAAGTTGCCAAAGAAAACCCAGGTGGGATTATTGCTCTAACCCCAATCCCTGTAGGAGTGAGCCTGCTCGCGATAGCGGAGTGTCAGTCAAAGAAATTCCAACTGACACTCCGCTATCGCGAGCAGGCTCACTCCTACATAGGGAATTGCGGTGTATTCAGAACAGTGTCAGCAGATTCGAGCCGAGAAACAGCTGGTCGATCCAGAACACTTGGTGCAACACGACAATCACCCAGAACAGGATCTGAAACGAGACCTTGCGCGTCTTGTGCCGGAACACCTGCTGGGCAATCAACGCGCCCGGCCAGCCGCCGGCCAGTTCCACGGCATGCAGGATGTTCTCCGGGGTGCGCCAGGCATCGGTGCGCGCCTTGCGCTTGTCGGCCCAATACATGAAGAACGCCAGCACGCTGACAACCCCATAGGCTGCCAACGGCACCAGCGAAATCCCGCGCAGCCACATCGATACAGAGCCGAACAGCGGCAGCGCGCAGACGATCAGCAGAACCAGCAGTTTCAGCTTCAGATGCTGGATATTGTTGCCGCCCGAAGGTCGACCATCCGGCCGGCGTGCGCGGGAATCACTCATGGTTTGGCCGCTGCCCAATCGATCCAGCCAAACTGCCACGTCGCCAGAATCACCAGGCCAAACACGATCCGATACCAGGCGAACGCCGCATAGCTGTGGCTGGCGATGAACTTGAGCAAACCGCGCACGGCGATCATGGCGAAGATGAACGCCGTGACAAAACCGATGGCAAACACTGGGAAGTCCGCCGGCACAAACAGGTCGCGGTATTTGTAGCCCGAGTAAACCGCCGCACCCACCATGGTCGGCATCGCGAGGAAGAACGAGAACTCGGTGGCGGTCTTGCGCGACAGACCGAACAGCAACCCGCCAATAATCGTCGAGCCGGACCGCGAGGTGCCGGGGATCATCGCCAGACACTGGGCGAAGCCGACCTTCAAGGCATCTTTCCAGGTGATCTCGTCGACCGTTTCGGCGTGCACTTCATGCTGACGCTTTTCCGCCCACAACATGATGATGCCGCCCACCACCAGTGCTGTCGCAACGGTGATCGGGTTGAACAGGTATTCGTGGATCAGGTCGGCAAAGATCACACCCAACACCACCGCGGGCAGAAACGCGATCAGCAGGTTGGCGGTAAAACGCCGTGCGCTCGGCTGCGTCGGCAAACCGATGACCACATCAAGAATCTTGCGTCGAAACTCCCAGACCACCGCGAGGATCGCGCCGAGCTGGATGATGATATTGAACGCCATGGCCCGTTCGCCGCCGAAATCGAGCAAGTCGGCAACGATGATCTGGTGTCCGGTACTGGAAATGGGCAAAAACTCCGTCAGCCCTTCTACAACTCCTAGTATCAGTGCCTGCAAGGCCGTCCAAAGATCCATCAATCCCCCAAAGAGCGATGCGCGTCGGCATGCCCCGATAGTATTTTTCTAGCGTTCACTGCGATCAGCGTAGCTGGTTATGGCTGTACCGATTCCGCGCGCACAGGATCCACACGAAACGGTCAAAATTCCGTGAAATATCAATTTGGATTCAGGTTTTCACGCGCGGGGCCGAAATCCTAACAGACAAGCCTTAATAGCGCTGCCGCGTTATACGACTTGGGTCGCGTATGCCCGCTCACGAAATCGTGGTTGGATGCTGGCGGTCGTTTATTACAAGAAAAAGAATCCGGAGTGACAGCGTTATGAACAGCTTGCGCAGTGTGTCGATCAGCCGACGCTTGTGGCTCATCTTGATTGTGGCGGTGGTCATGTTGCTGACCTTGGGCGTGTTGATGCTCAAGCAGATCCACGACGATCTCTATCATGCCAAAGCCCAGAAAACCCAACACGTGGTGCAGACCGCCAGCGGCCTGCTGACCTATTACCACGACCTTGAAACCGCCGGCACGCTGACAAAAGATGCCGCGCAGAAACAGGCCCTCACCGCCATTCGTGGTCTGCGCTACGACCAGAGCGATTACTTCTGGATCAACGATCTCACGCCCGTGATGGTCATGCACCCGACCAACCCCAAACTGGAAGGCCAGAACCTCTCGGCGATCCGCGATCCGGACGGCTTTGCGGTGTTCAACGAAATGGTTGCCATCGCCAAGGCCAAAGGCGCCGGCATGGTCGATTACCGTTGGCCGAAACCGGGCGCCAGCGAGCCGGTGGCCAAGACCTCCTACGTCAAACTGTTCGAGCCTTGGGGCTGGGTGCTCGGCTCCGGGGTTTACGTCGACGACGTCCAGGCCGAATTCCAGGGCCAAATGATCAAGGCTTCGGTCATCGGCTTGGCGATTGCGCTGATCATGGCACTGCTGGTGATCCTGATCGCGCGCAGCATCGTCCGCCCGTTGCAGGAAACCGTGAACGCCATGGCCAACATTGCCAGCGGTGAAAGCGACCTGACCCGCAGCCTCGATACCCACGGCAAGGATGAAGTCACCGAGCTTGCGCATCACTTCAACGCCTTTACCGCCAAACTGCGCCGGGTGATCGGCGATTTGCAGGTGTCGGCCAGCGCTTTGGGCCAGTCGTCCAGTGAACTGGGCAACGATGCGTCGCAGGCCCAGCAACGCAGCCAGCAGCAATCGCAACAGATGGAACTGGTGGCCACGGCGATCAACGAAGTGACCTACGGCGTGCAAGATGTGGCGAAGAACGCCGAGCACGCCGCCGCCGAAATGCGTGACGCCGAAGCGCAAGCGCAACAGGGCCAGATCAACATCGATGGCAGCTTGCAGCAGATCGACAAGCTGTCCGGGACCATTGATCAAGCGGTCGAAGTGATTCGCACCCTGGCTGCCGAAAGCACGCAGATCGGCAGCGTACTGGAAGTGATCCGCTCGATTGCCGAGCAGACCAACCTGCTCGCGCTCAACGCCGCGATCGAAGCGGCGCGGGCCGGTGAGCAAGGTCGCGGGTTTGCCGTGGTGGCCGATGAAGTACGCCTGCTGGCGCAGCGGACGCAGAAGTCGACAGCGGAAATCCAGTCGATGATCGAGCGCCTGCAGAACCATTCCGAAGCCGCCGTAAAGGTGATCGGCGACAGTAGCAAGGCGTCGCAATTGACCATCGAGCAAGCCGGGCTGGCCGGCGCCAGTCTGAACGCCATTGGCCAGGCATTGCGCAATCTCAACGGCCTGAATGCCTCGATTGCCAGCGCTACGTTGCAACAGGCCCACGTAGTCGAGGACATCAATCAGAACGTGACGCAGGCTGCTGGCCTCTCGCACAGCACGGCGATCGCGGCCGAGCAGTCGAGTGCGGCCAGCCTGAAACTTGGCCAGTTGAGCGAACAACTCAACGCCCTGCTGCGCCAGTTCCGCGTCTAGACCCCCCCCCTGTAGGAGTGAGCCTGCTCGCGATAGCGGTGTGTAGCCACTATAAATTTCGCTGACACACCGCTATCGCGAGCAGGCTCACTCCTACACGTTTTTGGGTACAATCCGCCCCCTTCTTTTTATTTCCCCAAGGAACCCCCATGTCCGGGCTTGAACTGTTTGCCGCCGCCCTCGGTGTGATCGCCGTCTGGCTGACGGTCAAACAGAATCCGTGGTGCTGGCCGATCGGGCTGGTCATGGTGTTGCTCTACAGCTGGATCTTCTTTGAAGTGAAGTTGTACTCGGACATGTTGCTGCAAGTGATTTACGCCGCGCTGCAAGTCTATGGCTGGTGGCAATGGACCCGCGCCGGGACGATGCATGACGGCCGCGAGGTCACTCGCCTCGATCATCGGTCACTTTTGCTCGGCCTCAGCGTTGGCGCTGTCGGCAGTGTCTTGCTCGGCGCGGCCATGGCCCATTGGACCGACGCCGCGCAACCGTGGCTGGATGCGGCGCTGACCGGTTTCAGCCTGGTCGCGCAATTGTGGATGGCGCAGAAACGCCTGCAATGCTGGGCGTTGTGGTTCGTGCTCGATGTGATTTTTGTCGGCCTGTTCATCTATAAAGGGCTGTACCTCACCGCTGCGCTGTACGCTCTGTTCACCCTGCTGGCAATTCAAGGCTTTCGCGAATGGCGCGCCGATCCGGCGTTGCGCACATGAAGGTCGTGGTCCTGACTGGGCCCGAATCCACCGGCAAGAGCTGGCTGGCGGCGGGCCTGCAACAACGCTTTGGCGGTGTGCGCGTGGATGAGTACGTGCGCCGCTTTATCGAACTCAATCCCCGTGACACCTGCCTGGCTGACATCCCCGAAATCGCTCGCGGTCAGCTGCATTGGGAAGACCAGGCACGGGCGCAACAGCCGCCGCTGCTGATTCTCGACACCCATTTGCTGAGCAATATGCTGTGGAGTCAGACGCTGTTCGGCGACTGCCCGGACTGGCTGGAATCGGAATTGTTGGGGCGGCATTACGACCTGCACCTTTTACTCTCGCCAGAACAGATCGACTGGACCGATGACGGTCAGCGCTGCCAACCGGATCTGGACGAGCGTCTGGCGTTTTACCAGTCCACGCAAAACTGGCTGGAAACCCACCATCAGCGCTTTCTGATCATTCAGGGCAATTGGGCCGAACGCCAACGACAGGCTTTTGCCGCCGTCGAGCAACTGCTGGCGGAGTGACCCGGCCAACGGGTCAGTTTCCCCAAAGATTCCCCCTGTTTTGGGGGCAAAGTGTCCAATCCTGAAACACTCCGTGAGGTGCAAAGTGCCCGTCTCAGCACTGTTCACTGTTTTGTCATCGCCGTTGTTTCACGGTTGAAACACATCGTCGCAAACCCTCGTTCCAGAGCTTTGTTCAGCCAATAGACAGGTCGGCGCGCGCACGCGTGTATCAATCCTGAAACAGTGTGCGTATCAGCTGCGCGGCTGATTTTTGCAAGCATCTGAAACCAAACAACATTTAAAAAGCGGCACAGCTTTCGCTCTCTTCTTCACAACGCTGACTCGGGCCAGCCCACTGAAGAAGGAATTGCAGCCGTGGGGAATATCCAAAAAGGTTTGACCTGCCTTCTGCTGATCGGATCAGCAGCCAGCACATTGCTCAGTTTCAATGTCCACGCAGAAGGCAATGGCGTCATCGTCCTCAACCGCGATGTCCAGCCGATCCCGATTGGTCGCAATGGCGGCAAAGACCCCTACCCGACCACCGTCAATGCCAATCCGTCCGCACGCATCAACTCCACCATGAACAGCACCGAATTGAGCGACGGCGACTTCGCCGGTGTCGCCAGCGGCAGCGCGTTCCGCACCGTCAACAATGTCCAGGCCGGCAGCAATCTGCCAGGCCTCAATACCGTCACCAATCCCAATGGCATGCCCGGCATGAGCGCAGGACACGGCGGCGGTTCCGGTGGCGCGATTTCCGGCACGATCAACCGCGCCATGAGTTCCGGCCTTGCCCCCCTGACCCGCATGGCCGGAGGCCAATGAAATGAATCGTTCACTCCTTCTGCTTGCCCTGCTCGGTTGCACCACTGCCATGGCTGCTGATCCTGGTTCAGTGAACAAGGCCAACATTCAAGATTCCGGGGTTCAGTACCGCGGCAATTTCAACGTCAACCAGGCCGCTGGCGATCAAATGCAGCAGACCAACGTCAAGGCTGTGGCGATCGGCACCGAGTCCCACGCCACTACCAGCGTTATGCAGAAAATCGATACACCTGCCTCGCGCTCGATGGACGCCAGCGCAACCATCGGCGGCACCTCTTTCAGCAATGGCAACGGGATCCTGGGCGTGAACCAGGGTGCCGGGGCCAACAACCAGATGGCCAACGTCACGCGCGTCAGCATCAGTGCTGCCCCGCAGAGCGTTGACGACAGTGCCCTTTCACAACAGAACGTGGCGCTTTTACCGAGCTCAGGAGCAACTGGTACCTCACCCGGCAGTCGCCAGGTCACGACAAGTGATCAGGCCTTCACCGGCAGCCGCGGGGTAATTCAGGTGAACCAGAGTGCCGGGGTGGGGAACCGTATGGCTAACACCCTGAGCATCCGGGTCGCTGACTGACCCAAACAACAAAAGCAGTGCAATTAGAAAGTACCAACACTTAACCAACTAATAAGCACGATGGAGAAACACCATGAAACCTACAATGGCTCTCAAACCACTGGTTTTCGCACTTGCAGCAGTGATGGCAATCGCAGCACAGGCAGGCGGTCGTGATGACAACAACGGTCATGGTAACGGGCATGGCAATGGACACGGCAACGGTCACGGCCAGCCACAAGGTCCAAATCTTGAACAACTGCTGCAGATCACCGCAGGCGCCGGCGCCGCTGTACTCGACGCGCAAAACAGTGACGGCAACGTGGTGAAAAACCAGGGCACCCTCAACAACGCCAACGCCAGCGACTCGCTTAATGGCTCCAATGGCAACATGGGCGCCAACGTTGCAGCCGGCGACGGCAACCAACAAGACAACGCCGCCGCCCTGGCTACTGCCGACGAAAGCTTCATCTTCGGCACCGCTGTTGCTGCCTCGAGTGCAACTCAAGTCAACAACAACAACTACGTGAAAAACTCGTCCACCTTCAATAACGCCACTCTCAACAATGCAGGCAACAATGGTTCCGGCAACATCGGCATCAACGTCTCTGCCGGCAACTTCAACCAGCAGAAAAACAACCTGGCGATCGCCGTATCCGGTGGCCGTGTAGCCACTGCCGCCGCAGCCGCCAATCAGTCCTCCACCGGCCTGGTTGTAGACAACAAAGGCGTGCAGACCTACAAAACCGACACCCTCACCGGCACCTACGCGGCCGCTGGCGTGTTCAAAGCCAAAGGCACTGCAACCATCGAAGATGATGACCACCACGGCGGTTATGGCAATCGTGGCGGCGGCCACGGTGGCAACGATGACCAGAAAGCCAAATTCGAAGCCGTCGGTACCTTTGGCCTCGCTGGCGTAACCACTCAGCAAGTGATGACCAAAGACGGCTGGAAAGCCCCTGTGGTCAACAATGCCAACATGACCAACTCGATGAACAACTTCTCCGGCAACGGCGGAGCCAACGTCTCGTCTGGTGTGGGCAACCAACAAAGCAACTCGCTGTCCATCGCTGCTGGCTGCAGAGCCTGCCTGTAATCGCGATCGAAACGAAAGCCCCGGAAACGGGGCTTTTCCTCAGTCCGCAAAGGCGTATCGATCATGCGTAAGACGGCCCTCCTCGCTCTGCTTTTCGTCTGTGGCCTGACTCAGGCCGGTCAGATGCCCGTCGCTGCCCTGCCGGGTGGCACGCTCGTCTACAAAAACGTGCAGAGCATCCGTGAGCGCAAGTTTGCCGACATCGTCGAACAGAAAACCGATTTCAGCTGCGGCGCCGCTGCACTGGCAACGGTATTACGCCAAGCCTATTGGCTCGACGTCGATGAGGAGCACATCATCAAAGGCATGCTGGTCAACGCTGACCAGGACCTTGTTCGTACTCAAGGTTTTTCCATGCTGGACATGAAGCGCTACATAGAAAGCATCGGCATGCGCGCCAGGGGTTACAAGATTCCACCGGAAAAGCTCGAAGCGGTAACCATCCCGGTGGTGGTACTGATGGAAATTCGCGGCTACAAGCATTTCGTCGTGTTGCAGCGTTCGGACAAGGATTGGGTTTACATCGGAGACCCGGTGCTCGGCCATAAACGCTACAAACATGATGACTTTGTCAAAGGTTGGAACGGCATTGTCTTCGCGATCGTCGGTCCCGGATATGACAAGGCCAACGCCTTGCGCAGCCCTCCGGTGCCCTTGACGGCCAAGAACAAGCTGGATGGTTTCAACCCGGTCAAAGATGCTGAATTGATGGATTTCGGGTTCATTCAGAGCGACTTCTTTTAATCGCCGATTATAGAAAATGGGACTGGATGTCCCGGGAGCAGCAGATGAAAACCTCATACTGGCTGGCCGCCGCCTGCCTGGCAGCGAGTGCGTCAGGCTATGCCAATGCAGGATTCAAACCCATAGAAATCAAGGACCAGGAGCTCGCCGAGTTGCGTGGTCGTTATGTGATGCCGGGGCGAATTATCAGCTTCGGCATTGTCATGAGCAGTACCTGGCGCAACGCCAGTGGCGATCTGATCGGGGCGTCTGCATCAATGCAGGTGCAACAGACCACCATCAAACCGGAATTTTACGTGTCGACCATCAAGGAGATGGGCAACGGCAATACGCCGCAACAGGGCACGGGATCGATTATCGGCGGTGCCGGCCTTAACTCATCGTCGGGCGTGACGCAGAGCGTACGCGCGGCGGGTGACGGCAACACGGCGAACAACAACGTCGCCATTAACGTCAAGGAAGCCAATCAGGCGCCAGCACTCGCCCCCGTACAGGGCCAAGCCCTGATGGCCGGCCAGACTATTTCCGGCAGTAATGCCGCCGGCAATGTCGCAGTGTCGGCAACCGGTACGGGTGGCGTGCAAATGGCGATACAAGCCAGCGGCAATCAAGGCACGGCACTGCAACAGGTCGCTTCGAGCGGTCTCCTGCAAAACACCCGTCTGCTCGGGAGTGCCAATGTGGTCAACAACCTGACTCAACTTAACGTCGTACTCAATAATAACGGCAGAAGCGCCGGCGCACTGGATTGCAACCTGACTCAACTCGGGGCCCTACGCAGTATTGGATATTGAACTACGCTGAGTCTCGATCATTGGGCTTAAAGGGACGGCTTATTCATGTATCGATCAGTATCACTGCGTGCCGCAGTGTGTTTGAGCGCTCTTCTCCCTGCGGCGATGCTGCAAGCAGCACCCGACGCAGATGTAGAGGCCCTGAAACAGGAACTTCTGGAGCTGAAACAACGATACGAAGTACAACAAAAGGCCCTGGCGGTTCTCGAACAACGAGTCCGCCAGGTTGAAGAACAACCCGCCGCCCCACCACCAAAACGTCTGGCCAAATCGCCATCGGACATGAAAGGCAATCGCGTCGCCACCGGCACCGGTGCGGCAGCAGCATCAGGAGGCGCCGCCGGGGGCAGTGGCGCTTCTTACGGGCAGTCGCTGGCGGACGATTCGCAACCGGCGCAGAGCGTTTCCAACCTGTACGACGAGGCCAGCGGCTTCTTCGGCGGCGGCAAGTTCAGCGTCGAAACCGGCATCACCTACTCGCGCTATGACACCCGCCAGCTGATTCTCAATGGCTTCCTGGCACTCGATTCGATCTTTCTCGGCAACATCAACCTCGACCGGATCAAGGCCGATACCTGGACACTCGACCTGACGGGGCGCTACAACTTCGATAATCGCTGGCAGTTCGACCTGAACGTGCCCGTGGTGTATCGCGAATCGACTTATCAGTCGGGCGGCGGCAATGAGGGCGCGGCGGGTGTCACCACAGAAGAAACTGTCACCAAGGATCCAACCATCGGCGACGTCAACTTCGGCATCGCTTACAAGTTCCTGGACGAGTCGGTCAATACGCCGGACGCGGTAGTCACACTGCGGGTCAAGGCGCCAACCGGCAAAGATCCGTTCGGGATCAAACTACGCCAGACCGATGCCAACTCCAATCTGTTTGTACCTGACACCCTGCCCACCGGCAACGGCGTCTGGTCGATCACACCGGGCATCTCGCTGGTCAAGACGTTCGACCCGGCCGTGCTGTTCGGCAGCCTGTCCTACACCCACAACCTGGAGGAGTCGTTTGACGACATCAGTTCGACGGTCAACCAGAAAAACCCGGGCAAGGTAAAGATCGGCGACAGCTTCCAGATCGGCGCCGGTATTGCGTTTGCGCTGAACGAGAAGATGAGTATGTCGTTCTCGGTGTCTGATCTGGTGCAACGCAAGAGCAAGCTGAAACAGGATGGCGGGGATTGGGAATCGGTGGTGTCCAGCGACGCCAACGCCGGTTACTTCAACGTCGGCATGACCATTGCGGCCACCGACAACCTGACCATCGTACCCAACTTGTCCATCGGCATGACGGATGATGCACCGGACTTTTCCTTCAGTCTGAAATTCCCGTATTACTTCTAGGCAAAAGCAAAAGATCGCAGCCTTCGGCAGCTCCTACATCGGATTTGTGTAATCCCTGTAGGAGCTGCCGAAGGCTGCGATCTTTTGATCTTCAGGTATCTAGCGAATCTGGTGTTTATGCAGCAGGCGATAAAACGTCGGCCGGGACACGCCAAGGACTTTGGCCGCCACACTCAGGTTGTCGCTGTGCCGGTTCAACACATCGCAAAGTGCCTGGCGCTCGGCGCGGGTCTTGTAATCTTCCAGCGTGCCCATGGGGGTAGCGATCGAGTGCTGGCTGATCAGCCCCAGGTCTCGGGCCTCGATCTGCCGGCCTTCGGCCAACACCAGCCCGCGCCGCACACGGTTGGCCAGTTCACGGACGTTGCCCGGCCAGTCATGTTTGCCCATGGCAATCAGCGCATCTTCGCTGAAACTGCGTGGGCGCCGGCCGGTTTCATGGCTGTAGAAATGGGAAAAGTGGTTGGCCAACATCGATAGATCGCCGTGGCGTTCGCGCAAAGGCGCAGTGACCACTTGCAGGACGTTTAGCCGGTAATACAAATCTTCGCGAAATCGCTTCTTCTCGATGGCCGCTTCGAGGTCGACGTGGGTCGCCGCCAGAACGCGCACATCGACCGGGATCGGCTGACTGCCACCGACACGTTCAATGTGCCTTTCTTGCAGGAAGCGCAGCAGATTGGCTTGTAGCTCCAGCGGCAGATCGCCGATTTCATCGAGAAACAGCGTGCCGCCATTGGCCGCTTCAATGCGCCCGACCTTGCGCTGATGGGCGCCGGTAAACGCGCCTTTCTCGTGGCCGAACAGCTCGGACTGAATCAGGTGCTCGGGAATCGCCCCGCAATTGATTGCCACAAACGGTTTACTGTGACGCTGGGATTGTCGATGCAGCGTGCGCGCAACCAGTTCTTTACCGGTGCCACTTTCACCGCGGATCAATACCGGCGATTCCGTGGGTGCCAGTTTGCTCAGTAATTTGCGCAGTTCGCGGATCGGTTTGCTGTCGCCGAGCAGTTCATGTTCGGGCTGATCCACATGAATCGTGCCTTGTCCGCGCAAACGAGCCATGCCGAATGCCCGGCCAAGGGTGACCTGCACCCGTGATACGTCGAACGGCAAGGTGTGGAAATCGAAGAACCATTCACAGACGAAATCACCGACGTTTTGTAAACGCAGGACTTCCTGATTGAGCACCGCGATCCATTCGGTGCCGCTGCGACTGATCAGTTCCTTGACGGCTTCGGGACGTTCGAGGTGAAACGGCTGCAAGCGCAGCAGGCCGACATCACAACTGCGGTCAGCGGCATTTTCCAGGGTGCAGCTATCAACATCCCAACCTACGGCGCGTAATCCGGGCAATAAGCGGTGGCAATCGTCGCAGGGATCGACCACCAATAAACGTCGTAACGCAGGCGCTTCGCTCATGACTGTTCCTTGGCGCCAAATTATTAGAAATGATTGTAAAAACAGTCATTTGGCAGACCCGACTGTAACATTAGCAAGATTTTGACAGGGCCTTGTATCGATTGCTTATAGGCGTACAAGCAAACACGTTATAAGAAGAGAAGTTGTTAGTAAGCTATCGACTAATTCCAGCCTTAACCTTTCAGGGAGCTTCCAAAAACCTGTCTATAAAGCAACTCCATGAAAGAAAGTTGAAATTTCTTTGTTTCATGTGTGACCTGCCTGCGGGTTCGGTGCATCAGTACAAGTACCAGCCGAACGGTAAGCCCAACCGACGGCAGATCAATTGATTGGGCACGACAGAGAGAAAAATCCATGACCGCCCCGCTCCGTATCAACGAAGCTCTTCTGATTGCCAACCACGCGTTCAAACCTTTCCAGTGCGTGGCCTGGGCGCCACAAGACGGCAATGGCGAACTGAGCCTGACCGTGATCGACCGGACCAATTCCCATATCGGTCGCAAGCAGATTCCCAGCAGCACCTACTCCGATCCGGCGCAACTCGAGCAACTGCTGCAGCAGGCTCGCGCTGAACTCAGCGAAGAAGGTCACAGCCTGCAATCCTGGTCGATGCCACACTAACAGTCGGGCAATGCGGATGACATTCAGGTCATCCGCCCTCTTCTATTAGTTGTTTTCTTTTTAACCCTTCGTACTTTTGTACAACTATTTCCAAGGTGTTCAGGCTTAACTGCTTGGGCGGCTTGCTATTGGTTCAAAAAGACACTGTTCTGGCACAGTGCGACCCTCCACCTGTTAGTTCTTCCAGTTGTACTTCTCCCGGTTCAGGGATTGAATGTTTCGCTCATGCAGTTACCCGCCCGGCTCCCGGTACGGGTCAACTCGCAAGGAGATGCGTGCATGTCCACTCTGAACACTTTTACGCTCCCGGCGTTATCAACGACGTTATTGAACCGGACCGGTCAACTCGACAGGACATTTGCCGGGACTGGCGTTGCCCAAGTGTATTTCGCTCGCAGCGTGTCGAGCCTGACGGAGGATGTCGCCGTCGATGCCCAGGGTCGCATTCTCGTCGCAGCGAAAGTCGGCGTCACCGCCGGCAGCCGATTCGGACTGGCCCGCATGCTCGCCGATGGCTCCGCCGATCTGTCCTTCGGTGTTCAAGGCAGCGTGATCGATGCCTTCGCCCCTGGCTTCGAAGCCACCGCCGGCAAAGTCCAGGCACTGCCCGACGGGCGCATCCTGCTCGCCGGCCTGCACTATGAAAACACTCATCGCACCCTACCGGCGCTGGCCTTGTTCGATGCACAGGGCAAACCGGATCTGCGCTTCGGTGACAATGGTCGCCAGGTGGTGCGCCTGGCGGGTGATTTGTCCATGGGCAGCCGCGACAGCTGGCTACCGCCGGGCGTACCGGGCGCCGAAGCCTGCGACTTCGTCGTGCAGGACGACGGGCATATTCTGCTGATCGCCAATCACCACTTCGAACTCGCCGACCATGCCGGCATGCTGATTCGCCTCAAGCCCGATGGCCGCCTCGATGAAACCTTTAATGGCCGTGGCTTTGTGATGATTCGCCACTTGCTGCTCAATACCTGGCTCAGCAGCCTGATACTGCAAAAGGACGGGCGGATTGTGGTGGCAGGTTCCATCGACTTTCCGCAGGAAGGTCTGTTGGCGCGCTACCTGCCCGACGGCCGCCTCGACGAGCGTTTCGCCGTGGACGGCTTCATGGCCTTCAAGGCGCACGGTAAAAGTGCTCAGGTCAGTCAGGTGATTGAAACCTCAGATGCACTGCACTGTTTCGGCAGCAGTCGCGACCCGATTCGCTGTCTGGCATTCAGCCCGCACACAAACGGTCGCCCCAACCTGCACAACCATGGCGGCCAGCCACAATTATTGGAAATCGGCCCCAGTGGCTGCCAATGGAGCGCCGCGCAGCGCATGGCGGACGGCCGCATTATCGCGGTCGGTGCAACCATTGGTGGAATCGAGGCGGATTTTATCGTTGCGCGATACTTGAGTGATGGCTGCCTGGACCACAGCTTCGGCGACGGCAAAGGCTGGTTGCGCACGCGTTTGGGGCGCAGCCTCGACACGGCTAATTCGCTGGCTCTGCAGGCGGATGACGCGATCCTTGTCGGCGGTTATTCGCTGGATGGCAACTACCGAGCGATGGTCGCGCGTTACCTGAACCATTGAAAAACACGGACTGTACTTGATCTTCCGTAACGCATCCGGCAACTTGCGCGCTTCGATAAAACAAGGAGCAACCGATGTCCGGTTCAATGGCCCAGGCGTTCGCGTACAATTTTCTCGGGCAATCGCCACGCTGGTACAAGGCGACCATCGTCGGTTTTCTGATCCTCAATGCGCTGGTGCTGTTCACGGTTGGCCCGGTCGCGGCCGGCTGGCTGCTGGTGATCGAATTCATCTTCACCCTGGCGATGGCGCTCAAGTGCTATCCGCTGATGCCCGGCGGCTTGTTGTTGATCGAAGCGCTACTGTTGAAGATGACTACACCGCAGGCACTTTACGATGAGCTGGTGCACAACTTCCCGGTGATCCTGCTGCTGATGTTCATGGTGGCGGGCATCTATTTCATGAAGGACTTGTTGCTGTTTCTGTTCTCGCGGCTGCTGCTGGGCGTGCGTTCAAAAGCGGCGCTGGCGTTGATGTTCTGCTTTCTTTCGGCGTTTCTGTCGGCGTTTCTCGATGCTCTGACAGTGACCGCTGTGATAATCAGTGCGGCGGTCGGTTTCTATTCCGTCTATCACCGCGTCGCGTCCGGCAATGATCCGCGCCAGGACAGCGAGTTTGGCGACGACCAGAATCTGCCGATACTGCATCACGACGACCTGGAACAATTCCGCGCCTTCCTGCGCAGTCTGTTGATGCACGGCGCTGTCGGTACGGCTCTGGGTGGCGTGTGCACACTGGTGGGCGAGCCGCAGAACCTGCTGATCGGCCATGAAATGGGCTGGCACTTCGGCGAGTTTTTCACCAAGGTTGCACCGGTTTCGTTGCCAGTGCTGGCAGCGGGTCTGGTCACCTGTGTGCTGCTGGAGAAACTGCGTTGGTTCGGTTACGGCACGCTGCTGCCGGACAACGTTCGCGCCGTGCTGGCCAACTACGCCGCCGAAGACAACGCCGAGCGCACAGCTCGCCAACGCGCTGCGCTGCTGGTGCAAGGCGCGGCGGCATTGATCCTGATCGGCTGCCTGGCCTTTCACATCGCTGAAGTCGGCCTGATTGGTTTGATGGTGATTGTGTTGATCACCGCGTTTACCGGCATCACCGACGAGCATCGTCTGGGCAGTGCATTCAAGGACGCCATGCCGTTCACCGCATTGCTGGTGGTGTTTTTTGCGGTGGTCGCGGTGATTCATGATCAGCAGCTGTTCGCGCCGTTGATCCAGTGGGTGCTGGCGCTGCCCGTCGAGCAACAACCGGGCATGCTGTTTATTGCCAACGGCCTGTTGTCGGCGATCAGTGACAACGTGTTTGTCGCGACGATCTACATCACTGAAGTGAAACAGGCATTCCTCGCCGGGCACATGAGCCGTGAGCATTTCGAGACGTTGGCGATTGCGATCAACACCGGTACGAACCTGCCAAGCGTGGCGACGCCGAATGGTCAGGCTGCGTTTCTGTTCCTGCTGACCTCGGCGATTGCGCCGCTGGTGCGCTTGTCGTACGGGCGGATGGTGTGGATGGCGTTGCCGTACACCTTCGTGATGGGGTTGTTGGGCTGGTATGCCGTCAGCTACTGGCTCTGACAAGCACCGAATAAGCCTGTGGGAGCGAGCCTGCTCGCGAAGAGGGAGTGTCAGACGACAGATTCGTTGAATGACACACCGCTTTCGCGAGCAGGCTTGCTCCCACATTTGGTTATGGGGTGTCAGTGAGGGAGGATGTATTTTTTGATCGCCTGGGCCACGCCGTCTTCGGTGTTGGGCGCGGTAACCACGTCGGCTTGACGTTTTACTGCCTCCTCCGCTTGGCCCATGGCGATCGACAAGCCTGCGCAATGGAACATTGCCGGGTCGTTGCCGCCATCGCCGATGGCCGCCGTCTGCTCCAGCGGGATACCGAGATGCTCGGCCAGGGTCGCCAGTGCGGTGCCTTTGTTGGCTTCCAGCGCGGTCACGTCGAGATACACGGGTTGGGAACGCGATACTTGCGCCATGCCGTTAACCTTGGGCAACAGGCGCGCCTCCAGTTCGATCAACAGTTCAGTGTTGTTGCTGGTGGCCACGATCTTGTCGATGCGCTCCAGATACGGTTCGAAACTCTCGACCACAACCGGCGGATAACCGAGGCCATGCTGTTCTCGCGGCACCATCGGCCCGTGCGGATCCTTGAGCAGCCAGTCGCCGCCGCTGAACACCCAGATTTCCACGTCCGGTTGATCGGCAAACGTTGCCAGCGCAATGAGCGCGGTGGTGGCCGGCAGGTAATGTGCAACCAGCAAACTGCCGTCCGGATTGACGATCGTGCCGCCATTGAACGCTGCCGTCGGCAAATCAACGCCCAAGGCTTCGATCTGCTGCAGCATGGCTTTCGGCGGTCGCCCGGTGGCGAGACTGAACAGCACGCCGGCCTCACGCAGCGCACGCACCGCGTCAATGGTGCGCTGACTCAGCGTGTGATCCGGCAGCAACAGTGTGCCGTCCATGTCGCTGAGCAGAAAACGCACAGGTTGTTTCGGCACGTCACTCATCCGAGGCCATGCCAGACGCGACCATCGCGAGTCAGCAGATCTTCGGCGGCTTGCGGGCCGTCTTCACCAGCAGCATAAGTCTGCACGCTGGCGTCCTGTTGCCAGGCGTCGAGGAACGGTTGCACGGCGCGCCAACCGTTCTCGATGTTGTCGGCACGCTGGAACAGCGTCTGATCGCCGGTCAGGCAGTCGTAGATCAGGGTTTCGTAACCGGTCGACGGCTGCATCTCGAAAAAGTCTTTGTAAGCAAAACCCAGTTCGATGTTGGCCATGTTCAACGCCGGCCCCGGCCGCTTGGCCAGCAGGTCGAACCACATGCCTTCGTTGGGCTGGATCTGGATACGCAGGTACGTCGGCTGTAATTCGTCGACTTCAGTGTCACGGAACTGCGCGTACGGCGCCGGTTTGAAGCAGATGACGATCTCGGTGTCGCGCACACTCATACGCTTGCCGGTGCGCAGGTAGAACGGCACGCCGACCCAACGCCAGTTGTCGATCATCACTTTCAGCGCGACGTAGGTTTCGGTGCTGCTGTCAGGCGAAACGTTAGGCTCTTGGCGATAGCCGTTCAGCGCTTTGCCGTCGACTTCGCCGGCACTGTACTGACCGCGCACCGAGTTGGCCCGCGCCTCTTCAGTGGTCCACGGACGAATCGCGCCAATCACTTTGGCCTTCTCGCCGCGAACCGCATCCGCGCCGAATGCCGCCGGTGGTTCCATGGCAACCATGGCGAGCAACTGGAACAGGTGATTGGGCACCATGTCGCGCAGTGCACCGGTGTGTTCGTAAAAACTGCCACGGGTTTCGACACCGACGGTTTCCGCGGCGGTGATCTGCACGTGGTCGATGTAATGGTTGTTCCAGAACGCTTCGAAGAGGCTGTTGGAGAACCGGCTGACCAGAATGTTCTGCACGGTTTCCTTGCCCAGATAATGGTCGATCCGATAGATCTGCTTCTCGGACATCACCTTGAGCAAACAGGCGTTCAGCGCTTCGGCGGTTTGCAGATCGGAGCCGAACGGCTTCTCGATCACCACCCTTCTGAACGCTTCCGGGGTTTCTTCGAGCAGTTTCGCGGCGCCCAGTCGGCGCACCACTTCACTGAAGAAACGCGGCGCGGTGGCCAGGTAGAACACCGCATTGCCAGTGCCGCTGTCGGCGATCTTCGCCGCCAGCGCGGAATAAGTGCTGTCGTCGAGGAAGTCGCCCTGGACGTAGCTGATACCTTTGGCGAGCTTGGCCCACAAGACCGGATCAAGCATCTGATCGCCCTTGCCGACCTTGGCCGCCACTTCGGTACGGATGAAGTCTTCGAGCTTCTGCGCGAAGGCTTCATCGGTAATGGCGTTGTGGTCAACGCCGACGATCCGCAGATTTTCGTCAAGCAAGCCGTCGCGACTGAGGTTGTACAGCGCCGGCATCAGCAAGCGCTTGACCAGGTCGCCGTGGGCACCGAACAAAAACAGCGTGGTCGGTGGTGCGGGTTCTGCCTTGGATTTTCTGCGGATCGTATGGGTCATTTCTTCGGTGTCTCCACGTGGCCGCCGAAGCCGAAGCGCTGGGCCGAAAGAATCTTGTCGCCAAAGGTGCCCTGACCGCGCGAGCGGTAGCGCGAGAACAGCGAGTTCGACAGCACCGGTACCGGCACCGCTTGTTCCATGGCCGCCTCGATGGTCCATTGACCTTCGCCGCTGTCCGCAACAGAGCCGGAGTAGCCGTCAAGCTTCGGATCGCTGGCCAGCGCATCGGCGGTCAGATCGAGCAACCACGACGACACCACGCTGCCACGACGCCACACTTCAGCGATATCGGCCACGTTCAGATCAAAACGCTGATCTTCCGGCAGGCGCTCGCTGGACTTGGTCTTGAGGATGTCGAAGCCCTCGGCGAACGCGGCCATCATGCCGTACTCGATACCGTTGTGAATCATCTTCACAAAGTGACCGGCACCGGCGGGACCGGCGTGGATGTAGCCGTGTTCGGCGCGGTGGTCGTCGGACTTGCGATCCTTGGTGCGCGGGATGTCACCCATGCCCGGTGCCAGTGCGGCGAACAGCGGATCGAGACGCTGCACGGTTTCAGCGTCGCCGCCGATCATCATGCAATAGCCGCGCTCCAGGCCCCACACGCCGCCGGAGGTGCCGACGTCGATGTAGTGCAGGCCCTTTTCGGCCAGGGTCCTGGCCCGGCGGATATCATCCTTATAGTTGGTGTTGCCGCCGTCGATGATGGTATCGCCTGCTTCGAGCAAAGTGCTCAGGGTGTTGATGGTGTCTTCGGTTGGCGCGCCGGCCGGCAGCATGACCCATACCGCGCGCGGCTTGGCCAGGCCGGCAACCAGTGCCGGCAAGTCGGCGACGCCGGTGGAGCCCTCGGCGACCAGGTTATCGATGAAAGCGGTATTGCGGTCGTAAACAACGGTGGTGTGACCGTTGAGCATCAGACGTCGCGCAATATTGCCGCCCATGCGGCCCAGTCCAATAATCCCGAGTTGCATGTGCTGATGCTCCTTACTACAAATAAATGTGTGTCATTGGTTATAGCCCAACGCGACTGATGGAGGTTAGTCCAGAGCGTTGCGATGAAGTTTCCGGGCATTGTGCCCGATCCAGACTGATAACGCCCCGAATCATGCAGAAGACACACCGACCCTGAAAAATAAAAAAGTTCCATTCCCAGGCAAAAGAAATCAAAATCGGCGCCGATAGTAAGTCAGCACCCCAGAGCGGGGGCCTTACATTTGATGCACGCCATTTGCGAGGTGAGCAATGGGCACAGTACACACAGCAATGCCGCCACAAACCCTGTACGTGACAATCCGTCGCGATGAATTGCGTCAGTTGAAAGACGAACGTGACCAGTTGAAGCAGGAACTGGCGCAGCTGCGCCTCTTGACCCAAGGTGCGCAACCGCAACCTTTGCCGGTCGTTCAGCGTCACCCCCACGCCTGATCCCCCGCCTGATTCGGGAACGGCCTCCGCTGTTCCCGACATGATGCACCCCTGCCCGCCGGGCGAAAGCCAAAAAGCGGCAACTAACAAACTTTTCACATTCTCTTCGTAATACTCCGCCCCATTCTGGCCGTACCTGCGCGTACGGCTTTCGTTCGTCGGTTTCATGGATGTTCCGGCGGTGGTTGTAACGAGTGAGCTGGAGCGCCGAATGGCATTGTTCAAACGCAGCAAAACGACTGCGACAGGTTTCGACTGGGCCGGTTTTCTCTGGCTGTTTGTATTCTTCTGGTACTTCTCGGGTATCACCCAACTGCTGATCCAACTGACTGGTACCTCCGGCTTCACCGGGTTCCGTCAGGCGTTCGTCATGAGCGCGATCTGGCTGGCACCGATGTTGCTGTTCCCCAAGCGCACCAAACTGCTCGCCGCCATCATTGGCTTGGTGCTGTGGGCCTGCTCGATGGCCAGCCTGGGTTATTTCTTCATCTATGAGCAGGAATTCTCCCAGAGCGTCATCTTCATCATGTTCGAGTCGAACATCTCTGAAGCCGGCGAGTACATGACCCAGTACTTTGCCTGGTGGATGGTGCCGGCGTTCCTCGCACACACCGCCTTCGCTTACTTCCTGTGGACGCGTCTGCGCCCGGTGTACATGCCCCGTGGCCGCGCATTCGTCGCAGCAATGGCAATTCTGATTGCCGTAATCGGCTATCCGCTGGTCAAACAAACGCTGCGCATGGGCACCTTCGCCCAAGGCTTCGAAAAATTCGAAACCCGCATTGAGCCGGCCGTGCCATGGCAGATGGTCGTGGCCTACCACCGTTACCAGGAAACCCTCGCCGACATGCAGGGCATGCTGCACAACGTCAGCAAGATCCCGCCGCTGAAAAACCTTCAGGACGCCTCGGCCGATCAACCGAAGACCCTTGTGCTGGTGATCGGCGAATCGACCAACCGTCAGCGCATGAGCCTCTACGGCTATCAGCGCAACACCACGCCGGAACTGGACAAGCTCAAGGATCAACTGGCAGTGTTCGACAACGTCGTCACTCCACGTCCGTACACAATCGAGGCGCTGCAGCAGGTCCTGACCTTCGCTGACGAAGAGCATCCGGATCTGTACCTGTCGACGCCGTCGCTGGTCAGCATGATGAAACAGGCCGGTTACAAAACCTTCTGGATCACCAACCAGCAGACCATGACCAAGCGCAACACCATGCTCACGACCTTCTCCGAGCAGGCCGACGAGCAGGTGTACCTGAACAACAACCGCAACCAGAACGCCGCGCAATACGATGGCGACGTGATCGAGCCGTTCAACAAGGCGCTGGCTGACGCGGCACCGCGCAAGCTGATCGTCGTGCATTTGCTCGGCACGCACATGAGCTACCAGTACCGCTATCCGCCGACGTTCGACAAGTTTCAGGATCGAAACGGCGTGCCACCGGGTGTGCGTGATGATCAGGTACCGACCTACAACAGCTACGACAACGCCGTGCTGTACAACGACTTCGTCGTGTCGAGCCTGATCAAGGACTACGCCAAATCCGATCCGAACGGCTTCCTGCTGTACCTCTCCGACCACGGTGAAGACGTGTTCGACTCGGTGGGCCACAAGACCCTGGGCCGCAACGAAAACAAACCGACCGCGCCGATGTACACCATCCCGTTCATGGCCTGGGCATCACCGAAGTGGAAAGCCAACCATGACTGGAACTTCGCCGGTGATCTCGATCGCCCCTACAGCAGCTCGCACCTGATCCACACCTGGGCCGACCTCGCCGGATTGAGCTTCGATGAACTCGACCACAGCAAGAGTCTGGTCAGCGACAGCTTCAAGGCGCGGCCATTGCTGATCGGCGATCCGTACCAGACTGAACAGCGCGCGCTGATCGACTTCAGTTTGATGAAGCCGAAAAAGCCCGACGCAGCACCGGCGGGTGTCGCGCAGCAGTAAAACCAGAAGGGGCCGGAAACGGCCCCTTTTTTCATGTCCACCGCAAGCGAAGTGCGTTATCAGGGACAGACCACCTTTCCCCCAGAGATTCGCGCGACTTTTCGCGTTTTAAACTGGAATGTTTAAAAGACACCTCCAGACACGTCTCTGAGGCTACAAATTCTTGCGCCTTTGCCTACAGCTACGCCAGAATCCGCCGGCTTGTGCGCCTTGGGGGCGGGTTCTATTGTGAGTCGGTCGCTGACGAATCAGCGATCGGGTTTAGCAGCTCGGCAATTTTCAAGGCTCGCGAGTCCCGCCATTACGTTATGGCGGCTTTGCGTGGGGCACTTCGGTGCGCCGGGATCCTTGAGCCTGGTCTGCTAACCCGCGTACAGCCGCCACCCTATCCGTTTAGCAGCGATGGATGACGGCTCCACATCTCAAGGAGCTTTACCATGATCAAACCAACACCCAACCCGCCCGAAACCGACCTCGCCTCCCCCTACGAATCCCTCGATTCAAAAAAGCTCAACGACGCCGCCGAGCGCGCGCTCGATCACTACCTCTGCCCACCCGGCTCCACGCCACCGCCACGCAAGACCCGCAGGATGTACGCCGTCACCGCAGACTTCAAAAACGAGGAACTGCTGGCCGATGCCAGCGAAACACTCGCCTCAGACAGAACCATCGCCCATGACTTCGCCCATCTGATACCGGCATCGCAGCGCAGGACGCTGTTGGGGATCGCGCAGTTGATCATGCTCGGCGAGCTGGCGGTGAATCGGTGATGGATAATCTGGAGTTGCCGCAGTAGCGGGCCTCGCGACAGACTCCGAGTAAGGCGCCGGCAGTGCCGACGCCTTCGCGAGCAGGCTCGCTCCCACAGGGATTCGTGTCGCTCACGCGGGCGCGGTTCCACCGCCGAATTTGCGGGAGCGAGCCTGCTCGCTCCCACACTGGATCGGGGAGATCCGAAGGAAAAACTGGCGGAAGGCAGCCGGAGTCGAACCTGCCCGGGAACGGATGCCGTCCCCAACCGGGTTTGAAGCCCGGCCGCGCCACCGGGCGCGATTGCCTTCCTTGAACTCATTGTGCGCAGGCGTTGGCCAGCGCGTTGTCGGGGCGGATCTGGCGGGATTCGCCGAGGCGTCGGGTCAGGCCGACGCGGTCGAAATATTCCAGATACTGAATGCAGCGTTTGCGTCCCAAGCCTAGCGCATCGCGAAAGGTTGTCACCTGGATCTGCGGATTTTCCTTGGCGAGGTTGACCAGCACTTCGGCCATTTGGCGCAGTTGCACATCACTCAAGAACAGGTCGCGCACCACTTGATGCATCAGACCTAGCCGGGCCAGTTTGCGCAGCAGCAGGCGTACCACGGCGTCGTCCTGGCCGAGCATTTTCGCGATGTCGCGCACCCACGGCGGGTCGAAACCGGCCTGTTCGAACAACGTTTGTAATTCCAGCCAGAGGCTTTCGTCCTCGGCATTCAGACGCACCTGATGATCCGGCAAATGCAGCCACGGCCCGCTCGCCTGAATCGATCCGGCCGTGAGCAATTCATCCAGCAAACTGACAAACGTCGCACGCTCCAGCGCCAACCCACTGAAGCGCCGCAAGCGATCGCGGTCCGGGCCCATCTGGTCGGGCTCCAGTTCATGGAACTGCGCCAGTTGTTCCAACAGGGTGAATTTCAATTGCGCCCAGCGTTGCACATTGAACAGCAGCGGGCCTTGGCGGGTGTCGATCAGGCGCACGTTTTCCGCTAACGACCAGGTTGCGCACGGGCGATTGAACTGACGTTCGAGCCTCAGCGGATCGAGGCCGCCCGCGCTGTAGTTGAGCAACACGGGCAGGACCTGTTCGAACTCGTCGCCCGAAACCAAGGCGCGCAGTTGCGCGAGACGTTCGGGGCTGCGACGTTGTCGCGCCGGGGCGAACGGGTCAAGCACCTGTCCGCCGCCCAAGGTGCGTTGCGCGCTCTGGTCGCGCAGGATCAGCCGATCGCCCTTCACCGCGTGCACCGGCGCATTGATCAGCAGTTGCGCAAACATGCGCTCACCGGCACTCAAGCGCGGCCCTTCGAGCAAGGCCACCCGAGCGACGACATCTTGCGTGCCGAGGTGCACATGCACCGGGTGAAAGTGTTCGAAGGTGCGTTCACCGGGCAATAGATGAAAGTCGATATCGACCCGTTGCGTCGGCGCGTGTAGCCATTCGCTCAGCAGCCACTGGCCGCGATGGATCTGCGCCAGTTCGAGGCGTTCGCCGGTCAGGTTCAACGCCACTCGCTGGCCGGCGAAGGCCTGTTCGGCGGGCTGATTCTGCGCATGCAAGCCGCGCACTCGCACGGTTTTCCCGGATGGCCCGAGGCTGAGTTTGTCGCCGATGGCCACCGCGCCCGACAACGCCGTGCCGGTGACCACAATCCCCGCGCCGGCGACGCTGAACGCGCGGTCGATGGCCAGGCGAAAACCACCTTCACGGCTGCGTTCATGCACTTCACTTTGCGTCTGTAGCAACAACTGGCGTAACCCATCAACGCCCTGCCCGCTCAGGCTCGACACGGTTAGGATCGGCGCCTCGTCAAACGGCCCCGGAGCGAGCAGGTCCAGCACCTGCCGCTGCACCTCTTCCACCCTGCCCGCCTCGGCCCGGTCGCATTTGCTGATCGCCACCAAAGCGCGCGGAATGCCGAGCAATTCGACAATCGCCAGATGCTCGCGGGTCTGCGGCATCACGCCGTCATCTGCGGCGACCACCAGCAACACCAGATCAATGCCCTGTGCGCCGGCGAGCATGTTGTGGGTGAATTTCTCGTGGCCGGGCACGTCGATAAACCCGGTCAAGCCGGCGCCGGGTTCAAGTTCGGCATAGAGATAGCCAAGGTCGATGGTCATCCCCCGCTCGCGCTCCTGCGGGCGACGGTCGCCAGTTTGTCCGGTCAGGGCTTGCAGTAGCGAAGTCTTGCCGTGGTCGATGTGCCCTGCCGTGCCGACGATCACGGTTCGACCTGCAACTGCGGCAACTGCGCGAGCCATGCCGGTTCATCGTCGAGCTGGCGCAGATCGAGCCACAGCGCATCGTCATCGATACGACCAAGCACCGGGATCGGCAAGGCGCGCAGCGCCGCTTCCAGATTAAGCAGAAAGCGACCGCGCAAACGCTTCGACACCTGCGGACGTATGCACAGCGCCGCACTCGGCAAACGCGCCACCGGTTGGCTGCCGCTGCCGATCATGCCCAAGGCGTCAACTGCGCTGACCTGCCACAGCGAACCCAAGACTTCAGCCAACGCCGGTTGCAACCGTGAAGCCTGGATGAAGATGTCAGCTTGCGGACGGGTCAGCAGACGCAAACTCGGCAGACGTTCTGCGAGGCGATCCGGATCGCGGTACAACCCCAGCACCGCCTCCAGCGCCGCCAAGGTCAATTTGTCCACCCGCAGCGCGCGTTTCAGCGGGTTCTTCTTGATCTTTGCGATCAGCTCTTTACGCCCGACGATCAACCCGGCCTGCGGGCCGCCAAGCAACTTGTCGCCACTGAAAGTGACGATATCGGCGCCATCCAGCAGCGCCTGACGCACCGTCGGCTCTGCCGGCAACCCCCAACGAGTCAGATCCAACAGACTGCCGCTGCCCAGATCCTCCAGCAACGGCAAGCCATGTCGATGCGCCAAGTCGGCCAGCTCAGCCGTCGGCACCCGAGCGGTAAAACCTTCGAGGCTGTAGTTGCTCGCATGCACACGCATGATCAAACCGCTGCGTGGGCTGATCGCCGCTTCATAGTCACGAGCATGGGTGCGATTGGTCGTGCCCACTTCGTGCAGGCGCACGCCAGCGCGGGCCATGATGTCGGGAATGCGGAAGGCGCCGCCGATTTCGATCAGCTCGCCACGGGAAATGATGCCTTCCTTGCGCGCGCCCAGACTGTTCAGCGTCAGCAGCACGGCGGCGGCATTGTTGTTGACCACCGTGACGGCTTCGGCGCCGGTCAGTTCGCGGATCAGGCCTTCGATCAGATCATCGCGATCGCCGCGTTTGCCACTGGCCAGATCGAATTCCAGATTGAGCGGATAACGCGCAGCCATTTGCACCGCATCGATGGCTTCGTCCGGCAACAAGGCGCGGCCGAGGTTGGTGTGCAGGACGGTGCCGGTGAGGTTGAAGACTCGGCGTACGTTGCTGCGTTGTTGCTGGGCCAAGCGTTCCCCGACACGGCCGGCGAGTACTTCGGGGCTGATTTCGACGGCTGATAATTGCCCGTTCAACACGCTGGGCCGCAGTTCATCGAGCAATTGCCGCAAACTCGCCAGCAACCACTCACGCCCGTGACGCTCAAGCAAAGGCACACATGCCGGGTGACGCAACAAACCATCAATGGAAGGTAACCGCAGGGACATCAGCCACTCCTGGAGACAGATCACTGCGCAAGAGTGTAGACGTTGTAGTCAGTCGTCTCCGGGGGCCAGTAATAGATTAGGCGCCAAGCGCTGATAACCGTCCTGCGCCAGGCGCATGTCCAGCAACAAACTGCCGAGATCCGCCGACAACGCCTCAGCATCGGCATCGTTTTCCAGATACACCAGTTTCAGATAGCTGTTACAACCCGGACAGACTTCGGCGCGCAGCGGCGCGTGATTGGCCGCATGGCGATCATCCTCAAGGCTCAGATAATCAAGGCCCTTGCTCGACTCGCAATACACACACTTGACCCGCACCACATGCCATTCACAGGCACACAGCGAGCAGACCAGATAACGCAAACCGTTGTGCTTGCCGCGATGGCGGATCACCCCGGCCATCGCTGGCGAACCACAGGCCGGGCATTGGCTGAGGCTGTCGCCGGGTTTGAGTTTCAGGTCCGGCGCGCTGAGCAGCCAGTGACTCCACGCCACTTGCAGCGCCGCGCCAAGAAACGGCACCAGTTGCGCCGGCACCATCGAGTATTGGCCACTGACCAACGCCACGGCCCACGAACGTAACTGGCCGGTACTGGCGACGCGTAACGTTGTCAGCGCCTCAATGACGGCGGGCTGTTCATCAGGTTCATAACGCTGCAGCAAAGCTTCGAGATAAGCCTGCCAGCCCTCTTCGCGCACCAAGGTATCAGCCGCAAACGGCGGCAAACCATGTTGCTGACAAGCCTCGATCCGTTGCTGATCAAACGGAGCCGTCAGCGGCGGATCGTCAAACACCTGCTGCTGCACCCGGCACAATCCGGCAATCAGCCGCAGATACTCGGCCAGCGCATGCCCCTCGGCCAGTTGCTCCAGTCGATCAGCCCGCAGCGCAAACAGATTCGAAGGCGGTAGATACAGAAACGGCGGCGAACTGGCCGCCGCTTCGATTTCCCCGGGTTCCAGAATGGTTGGCAAAAGTCAGCCCTTTTTGGTGATCGGTCGCTCCGGCGCGTCTGGTTGACGCTCATCGCGGGTGATGTCGCGATACCACAGTTCATGGTGTTTCTTCGCCCAGGCGCGACTGACCCAGCCATGCATCATCGCGTCCACCGAACCCTTGATCCACAGCCCGGCGTAGATGTGAATGATGATGCTCAGCACCAGAATGAACCCGGCCAGCGCATGCAGGAGCATCGCCCAGCGAATCACGGTGATGCCGAAATACGCACTGAACCAGGCGCGCCAGATCACCAGACCGGTAAACAGCAAACCGAGCATGCACAGCAGTAAAGTCCAGAAAAGCAGCTTTTGCCCGGCGTTATATTTACCCACCGGCGGCACGCTTTCCTCGTCGTTGACCATCACCCGATTGATCCGTCGCAGCCACCGCCGGTCATTGGCGATGAAGAAATTGCTGCGCCAGAAGCTGAACACCAAGCCAAGGAACAACACAAACATGGCGATGCCCATGTACGGGTGCAGAATTCGCGTCCACGGCCCGCCGCCGAACAGATTGCTCAGCCAGAACAGCGACGGATGAAACAACGCCAGCCCGGACAGCCCGGCCATGAAAAACAGGATCGCCACCAGCCAGTGATTGGTGCGCTGGTTGGCGGTGTAACGCAGGATCGTCTTGTTGCTCATGGCCGGTCCTCCCCGCGTGGATCGAAGGTGTGCACCGCCGGATCGACGACATGCACCGAGGTGTCGGGTGGCGCCGGATGCTCATCCTCTTCAACCCGGTTCGGGCCGATGCGCACGTAATGGAAGAACCCGGCCAACACCGCCGCGCCCATGGCCAGCAGGCCCAGAGGTTTGCTGATGCCTTTCCACAAGCCCACCAACGGACTGATTGCCGGATCCTGCGGCAGGTTGGCGTAGATGGTTGGCGTGTCGGCGTGGTGCAACACGTACATCACGTGCGTACCGCCAACACCTGCCGGGTCATACAGACCTGCATTCTCGAAGCCACGGCTTTTCAGGTCGACAATGCGTTCGGCAGCGTGTTCCTTCATGTCTTCCTTGGTGCCGAAGACGATGGCGCCGGTCGGGCAGGTTTTCACGCAGGCCGGTTCCAGCCCTACCGCCACGCGATCCGAACACAAGGTGCACTTGTAGGCCTTGTGATCCTTCTGCGAAATACGCGGAATGTTGAACGGGCAACCGGTGATGCAATAACCGCAACCGATGCAGTGATCCTGATCGAAATCGACGATGCCGTTGGCGTGCTTGATGATCGCGCCGGGGCTTGGGCACGCCGCCAGACAACCGGGCTCGGCGCAGTGCATGCAGCCGTCCTTGCGGATCAACCATTCGAGATTGCCGGCGTCGGTTTCGTGCTCGGTGAAGCGCATCAACGTCCAGGTTTCCGCGCTCAGGTCTTGCGGGTTGTCGTAGGTGCCGTGGTTGTGGCCGACGTCGTCGCGCAGCTCGTTCCATTCCGAGCAGGCGACCTGGCAGGCTTTGCAGCCGATGCATTTGGTGGTGTCGATCAGCTTGGCCACCGCCTCCTGATTCCTCACCGACGGCGGCACCGTGGTGGTGGCCGAGCGGGCAATGATGTCTTGGCTGGCCATCTATAGTTTCTCCACGTTGACCAGGAATGACTTGGATTCCGGGGTCTGGGTGTTGCCATCGCCGAGGAACGGCACCAGGGTGTTGGTCAGGTAACCGTGACGCGTCAGGCCGGTGAAACCCCAGTGCAGCGGGATGCCGATCTGATGCACGACCTGGCCGTTGACCTGCAGCGGCCGGATCCTTTTTGTCACCACCGCCACCGCCTCGATAAAGCCGCGTTTGCAACTGACCCGCACCCGATCTCCGGCAGCAATGCCCTTCTCTTTCGCCAGCACTTCGCCGATTTCCACGAACTGCTCGGGTTGGGCAATTGCGTTCAACTTGCAGTGCTTGCTCCAGAAGTGGAAATGCTCGGTGAGCCGGTAACTGGTACCGGCGTACGGGAAGTCCTTGGCCTCGCCGAGGGTTTCCCAGACCGAATCGAAGATCCGCGCCGCCGGGTTGCTGGTGGCTTTCTTGTTCTGCGGGTGCAGCGGGTTGATGCCGATCGGCGTTTCGAACGGCTCGTAGTGCTCGGGGAATGGCCCCTCGTTCATCTTGTCGACGGCGAAGAACCGCGCCACGCCTTCGGGGTTCATGATGAACGGGTTCATCCCGGCTTCCGGCGGTACATCGGCCTTGTAGTCCGGCACATCGGTGCCGCCCCAGGCCTTGCCATTCCACCAGACCAGACGCTTTTTCGGGTCCCACGGCTTGCCAGCGACATCCGCCGAAGCACGGTTGTAGAGAATCCGCCGGTTGGCCGGCCAGGCCCACGCCCAGCCCAGATGCTGGTGCATGCCGAACGGATCGCTGTTGTCGCGGCGGGCCATCTGGTTGCCGGCCTCGGTCCAGCTGCCGGCGAAGATCCAGCAACCGGACGCGGTGCTGCCGTCATCCTTGAGCAAACCAAACCCGGCCAGTTGCGAGCCGGCCTTGACCGCTACGCCAGTGGCATCGGTGAAATCGGCGACAGCGCTGCCATTGATTTCCTTGGCCAGTTCTTCCGGCGAAGGCTCGTCGGGGATCTTGTATGGCCACGTCAGTTTCAGCAGTGGATCAGGGAATTTGCCGCCCTCGGCCTGATAGCGCTTGCGCAAGCGCAGGAACAATTCGCTCATGATGCGAATGTCGGTCTGCGCTTCGCCCGGGCCGTCGGCGCCTTTCCAGTGCCATTGCAGCCAGCGGCTGCTGTTGACCAGCGAGCCGTCCTCTTCGGCAAAACAGGTGGTCGGCAGGCGAATGACTTCGGTCTGGATCTCCGCGCTTTTCACATCGTTGTACGGCCCGACGTTGTGCCAGAACTCAGAGGTTTCGGTGGCCAGCGGATCCATCACCACCAGCCATTTCAGCTTGGCCAGTGCGCCCATCACGCGGTTCTTGTCCGGCAGCGCAGCGATCGGGTTGAAGCCTTGGCAGAAGTAGCCGTTGACCTTGCCCTGGCTCATCAGGTCGAACATCTTCAGGACGTCGTAGTTGGGGATGTCGAGCTTCGGCAAATGGTCGTAGCACCAATTGTTTTCGACGGTGGCGTTGGCGCCGTACCACGACTTCATCAGGCTGACGTGGAATTTGCTGTAGTTCTGCCAGTACGACAGTTGTCCCGGCCGCAGTGGCACTTGCGTGCGTTTATGGATGAAGGCGTTGTAGTCCTGCTCGCTGTCCTGACCCAAGGTCAGATAGCCCGGCAGTGCATTGGAGAGCAAGCCAAGATCGGTCAGGCCCTGAATGTTCGAGTGACCGCGCAAAGCGTTGACGCCGCCACCGGGCATGCCGACGTTGCCCAGCAGCAGTTGCACCATCGCCGCGCTGCGAATGATCTGCGCGCCGATCGAGTGTTGGGTCCAGCCGAGGGCGTAGAGAATCGTCATGGTCTTGCCCGGGGTCGAGCAAGTGGCGATCTCTTCCCAGATTTTCTGCATCGCATCGACCGGCATGCCGCAGATCTGGCTGGCGAGGACGATGTTGTAGCGGCTGTAATGCTGCTTCATCAATTGATAGACGCAGCGCGGGTCTTGCAGGGTCGGGTCGACTTTGGCGAAGCCGTCCTCACCCAGCTCGTAACCCCAGCCGGATTTGTCGGTGTAGCTGCGCTTGGCGACGTCGTAACCGCTGAAGATGCCGTCTTCGAAGCCGTAGCCTGCTTTGACGATGAACGAGACGTCGGTGTAATTGCGCACGTATTCGTGCTGGATTTTGTCCTCGGTCAGCAGGTAATTGATCAGGCCGCCCATGAAGGCGATGTCGGTGCCGGTGCGGATCGGCGCGTAGTAGTCGGCCACCGAAGCGGTCCGGGTAAAACGCGGATCAACCACGATCAGCCGCGCAGCGTTGTGCGCTTTGGCCTCGGTCACCCATTTGAAGCCGCACGGATGCGCTTCTGCTGCGTTGCCACCCATCACCAGGATCAGATTCGCGTTGGCGATATCGGTCCAGGTATTGGTCATGGCACCACGGCCGTACGTCGGGGCAAGACTTGCCACCGTCGGGCCGTGTCAGACACGCGCCTGGTTATCGAACCCCAGCATGCCGAGACTGCGAATCACCTTCTGGGTGATGTAACCGGCTTCGTTGGACGCCGCCGATGCGGCGAGAAAACCGGTGCTCAGCCAGCGATTCACCGTTTGCCCGTTGGCATTTTTCTCGATGAAGTTGGCGTCGCGGTCGGCTTTCATCAGGTCGACGATGCGGTCGAGCGCTTCGTCCCAACTGATCCGCGTCCATTCACTGCTGCCCGGCTTGCGCGTTTGCGGGTAGAGCAAACGGCCGGGGCTGTGAATGAAGTCGAGCAGGCCTGCGCCTTTCGGGCAGAGGGTGCCGCGGTTGACCGGGTGGTCGGCGTCGCCCTCGATGTGAATGATGCTTTGCGCTACGTTCTTCGCGGTATCGCCCTGGCTGTACATGATCAAACCGCAACCGACCGAGCAATACGGGCAGGTGTTGCGGGTTTCATGGGTGTGGGCAAGCTTGAAGTGGCGCACCTGCTCGGCGAAGGCTTGCGTCGGGGCCATGCCCAACGCGCCCAGGCTCGAGCCTGCAAGGCCGATACCGGCGACCTTGAAGAACTGACGACGGCTGAGATCCATCGTGCACTCCTGATCAGGTGGAACCCGGTACTGGTGCCGGGTTTTATCTGGACAATCACGGTTGCGGCAAACGCGTGCCGACCTTTTCACTGTAGACAATGACCATACGATCTGTGTGAAAACCGACCGTCGGCCGTTTGTCGGGCAATACACGAATCTGTGTAGGAGCTGCCGAAGGCTGCGATCTTTTGATGTTGCTCTTTAAAAACAAAATCAAAAGATCGCAGCCTTCGGCAGCTCCTACACGGGTTGTAGGTTTATCATGCCCGCAGGACCAATCCCGCCTTCACGAGACCGCGCATGACTTTCGATTTTGATCAGGTATTCGACCGCCACAACACCGGCAGCACCAAGTGGAGCCGCTATTCGGCCGACGTGTTGCCGATGTGGGTCGCTGATATGGATTTCGCCGCGCCGCCGGTGGTGATCGAGGCGCTGCAGCAACGCTTGCTGCACCCGTTGGTGGGCTACAGCGTGGCGCAGGAGAACCTGCGTGAAGCCATCGTCGCCGACCTCTGGAACAAGTTTTCCTGGAAGGTCAAACCGCAAGAGCTGATCTTCCTGCCGGGCGTCGAGTCCGGTTTCAACATGGCTTTGAAAGCGCTGGTGCAGCCACAACAGAACGTCGTGGTGCAAGTGCCGAACTATCCGCCGCTGCGCCATGCGCCGGGGCACTGGGGGTTGAACAAGGTCGAGCTGGAGTTCGTCGCACAGGCTGACGGTACTTACCTGACGCCGCTCGACGTGCTGCGTGAGTCGCTGAACGGTGGCGGCGCGCTGTTGCTGAGCAACCCGCACAACCCGATCGGCAAGGTCTTCGGCCGTGAAGAGCTGCAAGCCGTGGCCGATATCTGCGCGGCGCAGGACGCCTGGATCATCTCCGACGAAATCCACGCCGAGCTGTGCTTCGACGGTCGCGTGCATATTCCGACGGCGTCGCTGAGCACGGAGATCGCCGAGCGCACCATCACCCTGATGTCGGCGAGCAAGGCCTACAACATCGCCGGCTTGAAGACTTCGTTCATGATCATCCAGAACGCCGCGCTGCGCGAACGCGTCAATCATTCCCGCTGCGGCATGGTCGACAGCGTCAACCCGCTGGGCATGGAAGCCACCCGCGTCGCTTACAGCGAAGGTGCGCCATGGCTGGCCGAGTTGAAAACCTATCTGCAGGCCAACCGTGACTGGTTGGTGGAAGCGGTGCGCAGCCGCCTGCCGGGCGTGAGCATCAACGTACCGCAGGGCACGTATCTGGCCTGGCTGGATTGCTCGGCGCTGGATCTGGACAACCCGCAGCAGTTCTTCCTTGAGCAGGGCAAGGTGGGCCTCAGCGCCGGTCTGGACTTCGGCGATCAACATAAGCAGTTCGTGCGCCTGAACTTCGGCTGCCCGCGCTCGTTACTGGAAGAAGGCATCGCCCGGATGGAGCGCGCCCTGACTCAGCGCAACATTTAAGAGCACCACATCCCCCGTGTAGGAGTGAGCCTGCTCGCGATAGCGTCCTGACATTCAACATCATTGTTGACTGAAATACCGCTATCGCGAGCAGGCTCACTCCTACAGGGAATGTATGTTCACGCAAAATCTTCGTTGGAAATCCGATCGAACTCACGGCAAACACCCCGGGTCAACCACCCATACCAGCCCTGAGACCTCGGAGACCCGCGATGACCGACTATCCAAAACCACCCTTCCCCGCACAAGCCCAAGCCGTTCCCGGTTCGCAGCGCAAAATGGAGCCCTATCCCGATTGCGGTGAGCAAAGCTATGTCGGTTCCGGGCGACTGGCCGGCAAGATCGCCCTGATCACCGGCGCCGACAGCGGTATCGGCCGCGCCGTGGCCATCGCATTCGCCCGGGAAGGCGCCGACGTTGCGGTCGCCTATCTGAATGAACACGAAGACGCCAAGGAAACCGCGCGCTGGGTTGAACAGGCCGGGCGTCAGTGCTTGCTGCTACCGGGCGATATCGCACAAAAGGCCCAGTGCCAGGCCTTGGTCGACAAGACCGTCGAACGCTTTGGCCGCATCGACGTGCTGGTCAACAACGCCGCATTCCAGATGACTCACGAAAACTTCGAGGAAATCCCCGACGAGGAGTGGGTGATGACCTTCGACGTCAACATCACCGCGATCTTCCGCCTGTGTCAGGCGGCGATCAAACACATGCGCGCCGGCTCGTCGATTATCAATACCAGTTCGGTCAACTCGGACATGCCCAAGCCCACCCTGCTCGCCTACGCCACCACCAAAGGCGCGATCGCCAATTTCACCGGCGGCCTGGCGCAGATGCTCGGGCCCAAGGAAATCCGCGTGAACTGCGTGGCACCGGGGCCGATCTGGACGCCGCTGATCGTCTCGACCATGCCCGATGAAGAAGTGCAGAACTTCGGCGGCAACACCCCGCTCGGCCGCCCCGGCCAACCAGTGGAAGTCGCGCCGATCTACGTGCTGCTGGCCTCGGACGAAGCCAGTTACATCACCGGCCAGCGCTATGGCGTCACCGGTGGCAAACCGATGCTTTGAGTAAACGCACTGTAGGAGCTGCCGCAGGCTGCGATCTTTTGATTTCGATGTTAAAAACAAGGTCAAAGGATCGCAGTCTGCGGCAGCTCCTTGTATGTTGCCCTCACACCAGTCAATTGAGATCTAAGCTCGCTGGTGCGGACATACGAAGATGTGTTTCTGGGGGAGACCGATCGCTCCTAAAGGCAGGACTTGCTCCTGACCTTGTCTGTAGAGAGGTCCCCCCGCCTCATTGCCCACCACGAAGAGTATCGAGAAGCCGACAAGTCGGACTTCGCATTACAAGGTTGCAGTGGCATGAAGTTCGAGGTCAGGGGAACCAGGATGCATTTCTAACCCAGTTCACTCGGAGTTGAAAGCATGAGCATGCATGTCGGTTTGGATGTGGGGTCTCGCACGACCGCCATGGGCTGGCGCAACGACGGCCGTTTTGCAGGGGCCTGCAACATCGACCAAACACCCGCCGGGCGCAAAGCAGCGGTCAACAGGTTGCTCGAGCTCAAGCCTTTATCCGTAGTGATGGAGGCCACCGGCATCTATTACCTGGATTTGGCCATGGAGCTCACCGCGGCGGGTTTGCCCGTTTCGGTTATCAACCCGAAGAGCTTTCATAACTTTGCCAAGCTGATGCTGAAAAACAGCAAAACCGATGCGATCGATGCCCAGTTGCTAGCCGAATACGGCGAACGCATGAGCCCAAAATTGTGGACGCCGCCCACGACCATACAGTTGGAACTGCGGGCTATCGGAAGGCATATCAATCGTTTGACGTGTCATCGCACCCGAGCCAAGAACGAGCTGCATGCGCTGAAAGCTACTCAAACAACCGTGAAAATGCTGATTGAAGACGAAGAAGAAGCCATTGAAGCTTTTGACAAGCGAATCGAGCGTTTCAGGCTCGCAGGTCGGGCGCTGATCGACAACTGCCCGACGCTAAGCGCCCAGTTTGGGCACATGATCGCAGCGCCGGGCATGGGCGAAATTTCAGTATTTGCGGCACTGGCTGAATTGACGACCTTGCCAGTGACACTTAAGTCCGCGCAGGTCAGCCGACATGCAGGACTCGATGTGCGGCTTACGCAATCAGGTACCAGCATCGATAAACCTGGGCGGATAAGTAAGGGCGGAAACACCTACCTACGTTCAGCGATGTACATGCCAGCGCTGACTGCCATACGTTGCGACAGCAACGTGAAAGCCTTTTACGAAGCGTTGATCGGGCGAGGGAAGAGAAAGATGCAGGCTATCGTCGCCGTCATGCGCAAATACCTGACCGGCTTGTGGGCCTGCATGCGAGCCGGCGAAGATTTCAATACGGCCAAGCTTTTTTGCGCAAAAGATCTCGCAAAAGCTTGACCGTGAACAGAGTATCTACAGTGGCGGCGTCAGAAGCGAAAGGGTCTCTGCAGGCGGCCGTCATTAATCACTGAGGGCGGCACATCATGAGTTTTATCGTGTGGGTAGCGGTGCTCGGCGCCGTGCTGCTGACCCTGGCACTGACCTCGTCGTACCTGCGCTGGATGCCGGTCACCACCTCGGCCGTTTGTCTGTTGCTGGGGATCGGCATCGGCCCCAGCGGCCTCGACTTGCTGAAACTGTCCCTGGAAAATGCCTCCCTGTGGATGGAGCATCTAACGGAAGTCGCGGTGCTGTTTTCCCTGTTCGTCTGCGGTTTGAAATTGCGTTTACCCCTGCGCGACAAGCGTTGGCGGATCGCCTTTGGTCTGGCCGGGCCGGTGATGGTGCTGACCATCGCCGGCGTTTGTCTGCTGCTGCACTTTGGCTTGAGCTTGCCGTGGGGGCCGTCACTGTTGATTGGCGCGATTCTGGCGCCGACCGACCCGGTGCTGGCGGCGCTGGTGCAGGTCAACGATGCCCGAGATGTCGACAGTGTGCGTTTCGGCCTGTCCGGTGAGGCCGGGCTCAATGACGGGGTGGCCTTTCCTTTTGTGATTCTCGGCTTGTTGCTGATCCACGGGGACGGTTCTGCAGCCGACTGGCAGGGCTGGGTCTTGCGCAGTTTATTGTGGGCGGTGCCCGCCGGATTGCTCACTGGATACTGGATGGGGCGCGGTATTGGCCGCGTGACTTTATCGCTGCGTATCCACAATGACGACAGCACGCTCAGCCCCAATGATTATCTGGCGTTGTCGCTGATTGCCCTGGCCTACGTCATCGCCGAGGCGATTGGCGGCTATGGCTTTCTCTCGGTGTTCGCCGCCGGTTTGGGCTTGCGTCAGGTTGAAGTCAAATCTACCGGCGCCAGCCAACCGCCCGCCGAGCATCTGGTGCAACCGGTAGTCGGCCATCAGAACGTCGAACCGCAACACGCGGTGCACGGTGACACCGAACGCCTGGAAAGCAGCCAGGTCGCCGCCGGGATCATGATGGGCGATATGTTGTCGTTCGGCAGTCTGGTCGAACGCGCCATGGAAGTGTTTCTGGTGACCCTGCTCGGCGTGGTGCTGGTGGCGCACTGGGATTGGCGGGCGTTGCTGGTCGGCGGCGTGCTGTTCTGCCTGATCCGCCCGGCCTGCGTCACGCTGATGCCTTGGGGCGCACTGATGGAAGGACGGCAACGGCTATTGATCGGCTGGTTTGGCATTCGCGGGATCGGCAGCCTGTTCTATCTGTTTTATGCCTTGAATCATGGGCTGACCGACACGGTGGCCAGCGTGTGTACCGACCTGACCCTGTCGGTGGTGGCATTAAGCATCTTGGTCCACGGCATCAGCACGCAACCGATCCTCGCCCGCTACGAACAGCGTAAAAAACAAAAAACCTGATTATTGATTACAGTTTTCATCAGGAAATTGATCGAACTTCTTTCTGTAAAAAAATGGATCGCGGGGTAATCGCTGGCAGTCACAAGCATAACCCCTCGCCAGATGCATCCGGCGGGGCCCGGCAGGTTCGGTTCCACTGCGGCGTTTAAGCCTGTTGAAGGAATCCTTGAAGAATAAGGTTACGGTCATGAAAGAATGCTCGACTCCGGCACAAATCAAGGCTTGCAGAGCACTGGCTCTGGAACGCAATCGTCAATTGTTCGATAACGCCCACACCCTCAACCGCGCGGCCAATGCGCTGCTTGACGTCAAGGATCTGGACATCGAACAGTTTGAGCGCTATCGCGCGCTGCGCAAGAAAGCCGATTCGATGTTTGAAGATGCCATCGATCATTTGTGCGTGTTGAACGAGGATTTTCCGCCGATCCCGATGTCGTCGCAGAACTCGGTGGCGTTGCGTCGAGAGCTTGAGACGGTGGAGTGAGCCAGACAGCCCCTCACCCTAGCCCTCTCCCGGAGGGAGAGGGAACTGACCGCGGTGAATTGGTTGAGGTACACCGACTTGAGATACCGAGTTGAGCGCAGATTTTGACCGCGCCGAAGATCTGCTCCCTTCCCCCTCGCCCCCTTTGGGGGAGAGGGCTGGGGTGAGGGGGATCGATCTGAATGGCAACACAAAATCCAGGCGAATGAAAAAGCCCGGCCACACAAGCCGGGCTTTTCTATACCTGCCCATCACCCTCCAGGATTGGTCACCTGAATAAACACCGCATAACTCCCCAACAACACCCAAAACGTCGCAAAGATCCAAGGCGTACGCACCGAAAACAGCAGCGACTTGCGATAACCCTTGTGGCTCGACTCCATTTCGCTGAACAGCGGCGATTCGTCATACGCCAGGCCCATCAGCGGCTCGCTGTGCAGCAAGTGGCTCTGTTTGAAATGCCAGTGATCGATGATGTCGTACGCCGCGCGAATCCCCGGCCAGGCGTTCAGCGAGCTGAGCAGTCCGAGCAAGGCGAGAAACGGCGGCACCACCAACGTAAATAACTTGCCCCACTCCGGGTTGAGATTGGCCATGCAGGACGCAAAGGCAATCACCAGAAACGACTGCGCCGCCAGATAGGCATCGGTGCGGTTGGCGAGGATGCTGGTTTCGTACTGGATCTCCCGCCGATAGAAATCCAGCCGTTCCTTGGGCGAGCCGAACATCTTGGCGTCATGTTCGGTCAGGGTTTCTTCAGCGGTTGGCTCAGTCAGTATGCGAGACAAAAGACGCAGGCTCCGGGGTGGGGAAAATGTTTAGAAGCCCCCGTTGGCGCGCAAGTTCAGCCGGATTGACCGGCGCCTCACTTCATCGATTGAGCAATGATCGCCACCAGATTCATTTGCGTGAACGGCTTGGGCAGGCGTGGCAGTTGTGCAGCAAAACCTTCCAGACGTTCGGCATAGCCGGTGGCCAGGATAATCGGCAGATCCGGTTTGAGCAGACGCACCGCATGGGCCAGTTGCGCGCCACTCATCTGCGGCATGGCCATGTCGGTGATCATCAGGTCGATGACTTCACCCTGATCGAACAATGCCAGCGCCCGTGCCCCGGACGTCGCACTGACCACCCGATGGCCGAGGTCTTCAAGCAGCAGGCTGGTACTGGTCAACACCAGCGAATCGTCATCCACCACCAACACGCTGAGTCGTGGCACCGTCACCGGTTCGGCGGGCGGAAGCAGCGGCTTGCTGATCATGCCCTCGACGGCCACCGGGATCCACAGTTCGGCCGTGGTGCCCTGGGCCTTTTCACTCTTGAGAATGAAGCGCCCCCCGAGTTGCTCCATAAAACCGTGGACCATCGACAAGCCCAGCCCGGTGCCCTTGCCCAGGCCTTTGGTGGTGAAAAACGGATCTCTGGCCGAGGCCAGGGTGTGCTCGTCCATGCCCTCGCCGGTATCGACCACACTGAGACAAACATAACGCCCCGCCGGCAGATCCGAATGCCCCAGTTCGAGCACCACTTGCGGTTCAGCAGTGATGCTCACCGCGCCACCGTCGGGCATGGCGTCGCGGGCGTTGGTTGCCAGGTTGAGCAAGGCCAGTTCCAGCTGATTGGTGTCCGCCAGCACCGGCTCCAGATCTTCGGGAAACCGTGTGTCGATGCGGATACCCGGACCGAGGGAGCTGCGCAACAACCCAGTAATGCCCTGGACCAGTTGCGCAATATCGACCGACTCGGTTTTCAGTTCCTGACGGCGGGCGAAGGCCAGCATGCGCTGGGTCAGTGACACACCGCGCAGTGCGCCCTGAGTGGCGTTTTCCAGCAGGCGGCTGATTTTCGCATCGTCGCCCATGCGCTTTTGCACGATTTCCAGATTACCGAGAATCACCGTCAGCAGATTATTGAAGTCATGGGCGATGCCACCGCTAAGCTGACCGATCGCCTGCATCTTCTGCGCCTGGAACAACGCTTCCCGGGTTTTCTCCAGCGCTTGCTGCGCCTGGTGGGCTTCGGTGATGTCGCGGGTGATCTTGGCGAAACCGAGCAAAGTGCCGGTATCGCCACGAATCGCATCGACCACTACATGGGCGAGAAACCGCGTGCCGTCCTTGCGCATGCGCCAGCTCTTGTTCTCGAAGCGGCCCTCGCGGGTGGCGATTTCCAGCGCCCGTTGCGGCTCGCCGAGTTCGCGGTCTTCGGGGGTGTAAAAGATCGAAAAGTGCTGGCCGATGATTTCTGCCGGCAGATAGCCCTTGATCCGCTGGGCGCCCTGGTTCCAGTTGCTGACCCGACCTTCGGGGCTGAGCATGTAGATCGCGTAATCGGTGACGCCCTGCACCAGCAAGCGGAATTGCTGTTCGCTTTGCTTGAGGGTTTCCTCGGCCATTTTGCGGTCGGTCAGGTCGCGGGTGATCTTGGCGAAACCGAGCAACTTGCCGCTGGGATCAATGATCGGATCGATCACCACGTGCGACCAGAAGTTGGTGCCGTCCTTGCGCACCCGCCAGCCCTCGCCTTCGAAACGCCCTTCACGGATCGCCGTATCAAGCGCCCGTTGCGGCAGACCGGCGGCGCGGTCGTCAGCGGTATAAAAGCGGGAGAAATGTTCGCCGAGGATTTCCGCTTCTTCGTAGCCCTTGAAGCGTTTGGCGCCGGAGTTCCAACTGGTGATAATGCCGTCGGGATCGATCATGTAGATCGCATAGTCGACCACAGCATCGATCAGCAGACGAAAACGCATCTCTTCGATCGCCGCGGTCTTGTTTTTCTCGCTCATCACACTCACCAGCCATTGTCATGATCGGAAGTATGCGTCAATCCGGCGAATTGGGAAGCAGCCGACTCATGATTGATTGCCCACCAACGCGGCAGCAGTTGTTTGATCCGGCTCTCGGCAAAGCGATCGTCAATCAGCATCACCACGCCGCGATCCTCGCGGGTACGGATGACCCGCCCGGCGGCCTGCACCACTTTCTGCACGCCGGGGTACAGGTAGGTGTAGTCGTAACCGGCGCCGAAGATCGCCGCCATGCGGTATTTGAGTTGTTCGTTGACAGGATTGAACTGCGCCAGCCCCAGTGTGGCAATGAACGCACCGATCAGTCGCGCGCCGGGCAAATCGATGCCCTCACCGAACGCGCCGCCCAACACGGCGAAGCCGACGCCTTGGCTGTGGGCGGTGAACTGTTCGAGAAAAGCCTGCCGTGCGCCTTCGAGCATTCCCCGCGATTGCTGCCAGAGGGTGATGTGCGGATAGCGCTCGGCGAGTAACGACGCCACTTGTTGCAGATAATCGAAGCTGCTGAAAAACGCCAGATAGTTGCCCGGGCGCTCGCTGAACTGCCGCGCGATCAATTCGACGATCGGCTCCAGCGACGCCTGACGATGGTTGAAGCGCGTCGAGATGCGGCTGACGATCTGCACCTGCAATTGTTCGGCGCAAAACGGCGATTCGACATCGATCCACACGGTATCGGCGGGCGTACCGAGCAAGTCCGCGTAATAGTGGCGCGGGCTGAGGGTGGCGGAGAACAGCACGCTGCTGCGCGCCGCTTTCAGGCGTGGGCCGATGAACGCGGCCGGCACCACGTTGCGCAGGCACAACTGCGACAGCGGCTTTTTACGCTCGAGGTCACGCTTGCTGATGTCGAACAGGTAATGCTCGTCATACAGCTCCGCCACCCGGGCGAACTGCAGCAGGTCGAAGTAGAAATTCTGCAAGGCACTGTCGAGACCCTGCGGATGGTCATTGAGGTAATCGCCAATCGCGGCGCAACACAGCGAAATCGCTTGCAGGAGTTTTTCCGGAGCCTTGTCGTAAGCCTGATAGGCCGCCAGTTGCGGCGCATGCAGGGCGTTCCATTCACGGTTGATCCGTTGCAGGGAGTTTTTCAGCGCCGCCGGCGCGGTTTTGCGCACGCTGCCCAAGGTGAACTGATCGAGACTGGCGCTGTACATCTGCCGGCCCCGCTCGACGAGGTTGTGCGCCTCGTCCGCCACTACCGCGACTTTCCATTGGTTGAGCTGGGCGAGACCGAAGAGCATGGCGCTGAAGTCGAAGTAATAGTTGTAGTCAGCGATGACCACGTCCACCCAACGGGCCATCTCCTGACTCAGATAATACGGGCACACCGCATGTTGCGCGGCGACCTCGCGCATGGCCGTTTGATCGAGCAAGCGGATTCGACTGGCCGCTTCCCGCGCGGCCGGCAGGCGATCGTAAAAGCCTTGGGCCAACGGACAGGATTCGCCGTGGCAGGCTTTGTCCGGGTGTTCGCAGGCCTTGTCGCGGGCGACCATTTCCAGTACCCGCAAAGGCAAGGCTGGCGACTGATCGAACAACACCTGACTGGCATCCAATGCCAGTTTTCGCCCCGGTGTCTTGGCGGTAAGGAAGTACACCTTGTCCAACTGCTGCGGTGCCAGAGCCTTGAGCATCGGGAACAGCGTGCCAAGGGTTTTGCCGATGCCGGTCGGTGCCTGGGCCATCAGGCAGCGGCCGGTGCTGACGGCCTTGAACACCGACTCGGCCAGATGCCGCTGACCGGGACGAAAATCGGCATGGGGAAACGCCAGTTGTTGCGCAGCCAGATTGCGCGCCTCGCGATGGGCCATTTCCTGTTCCGCCCATTGCAGGAACAGCGTGCATTGCTGCTCGAAAAACCCTTTCAACGCATCTGCGTTGAACGCTTCGACCAGACAGGTCTCTTTCTCGCTGACGATATCGAAGTACACCAACGCCAGATTGATCTGTTCCAGCTTGAGTTTGCAGCACATCAACCAGCCGTAGATCTTCGCCTGCGCCCAGTGCAACTGGCGGTGATTGGCCGGTTGTTTGCTCAGGTCGCCACGGTAGGTTTTGACTTCTTCCAGGCAGGTTTGCGCCGGGTCGTAGCCGTCCGCCCTGCCCTTCACCTTCAATTGCCGGAACTCGCCTTCCAGCGCCACTTCGCTTTGATACTTTTCGCTGCGCCGTGAGGCCACGGTGCGGTGGCCGGAGATGCCTTCCAGCGCCGTGGGTGATGGGGTGAAGCGCAGGTCGAGGTCGCCGGTCTTGGCGGTGAACTCGCACAGTGCGCGCACGGCAATGCTGAAGCTCAAGCGCTCTGCTCCGCCCATTGCACGTAACACACCGCCACTGGCATCTGGTGTTGATGGCAGAACTCCAGCCAGCGCAGTTGATTGTCCTGCAAGCGATCGCCGGGGCCTTTCACTTCAATCATTCGGTAAGTTTTGTGCTGCGGCCAGAACTGGATCAGGTCAGGCATGCCGGCACGGTTGGCCTTGATATCGAGCAATAAACGGTTGAACCAGTGCTTGAGGTGTTCGGCCGGCAGACAGGCCAGCGCTTGCTCCAGCAGTTGTTCATTCATGGCACCCCAGAACACGAATGGCGACTGGATGCCCCATTTTTCGACAAAGCGCTGGCGAATGGTCGCGGCATAGCGGCCGTCGTCGAGTTCACTCAGACACGCCTCAAACAGCTCGGCGCGGCGTTGCTGGAAGTCTTCGTTGAGCAGGTCCACCGGGCCACGCTGGAACGGGTGAAAGAACGCCCCGGGCAACGGCGCGAAAATCGCCGGCCAGCACAACAGGCCGAACAGCGAGTTGATCAGGCTGTTTTCCACGTAATGCACCGGTCCCTCGTCATCGTGCAGATGCGCCTGCACGTAAAACTCCACGGACAACGCGGGATCGGTACGCGGCAATTGCAGGTCCAGACGCTCGACCGGTCTGGCGGCGGCACGCTTGAGCGGCGGGCCGCCGAGTTTGCGCCGCACCCTTGGCAATATCCGTTGCAGGCCTTGCTGCTCGGCGGCGCTTTCCGGCGCTTGTTCCGCCAGCGTCGCGAGCTCCAGCGCCAACGGGTATTCGCCACTGCGTTCCAGCACGCGAATCATGCGCAAACGGGCGCCGGGATAGGCGCAGTCGCGGTAAATGCTCAGGGCCAGGGCGAACTCGGTGATGCGCTCGCAATACTGGCCGATCTGGAACAGCACCTTGCCACGCCGGCGTTGCAGCCACGGGTTGTCGAAGTGCAAGGCATTGACTTGCTCGGCGATGGTTTGCAGCGGCTCGCCGGCCTCGAAGCGCAATTGGCAATTGTGCAGGAACACGCAGGCGTCGACGTCTTCACGGCTGCGCAGGCCTCGCGAGTCGGCGCAGAACTCGACTTTTTCATAGGTGAAAATGCCCAGATCGGCGAGGACGAATTCCGACCAGTCCTGATACAGGTTGCCGAAGAACATCAGACGCAAGCGGTCGCACAGGTCCATGATGGTCAGGCTGAACAAGCGGTCATCGAGCAGCGGCGCCCAGTCGCGCAGGCTGCGGGTGTCTGCAAACTGCTCGGCCAGTACTGGCAGCCAATCGTCCTTGCGGCCCTTGGGCTGCTCGATAAAGGCTGCAAACGCTTGCAGGATCTCGGCCTTGAGCAACACGTCGAACAACTCGGCGAGGGCCAGCGGCGCGTGCTCGTCGATCCAGCCTTGTTCCAGCAAGGGTTGCGCGGCCTCGACGATGTCACCGATCTCAACGTAATTGAGTTTGCCGGCACGAAAGTGCACGCCCTTGCGCATCACCATCCGCACCAGCAGCCCCTGACTCGGGCGGGGCAAGGCGTTGAAGTCGCGAATGAATGCGTGTTCCGTCTCGCTCATCACATCGGCATAGCGAAATTCAAGCCAATCAAGCACTTGCCGGAAGTTGTTAAGATAATAGAACGGGTCGTCGAGGGGATTGGCAGTCACGGGAATTCTGGGCCATGGCGAACGAGTACTGGTTATGCGTACAGATAACAGCTGTGAGCCGCCCGGTGCAAACGGAAAATGATCAATGGCATTTTTTCATCGGGCTATCGAACTTTTCCCCCGGGGATGGCACCAACCGCGTTAGAAGGCCGACAATGCTCGGCATCACATCGAATGAGGATTTAGAGGTGGGTATGAAAATCAAGTCACTGGGCATCCCTTTCGCCATCGCCGCCGCACTGGCACTGGCCGGTTGCTCGACGCCGACGGTGGTCACCCTGCAGAACGGCACCCAGTATCTGACCAAGGACATGCCGAAGACCAAAACCAAGGACGGCTTCTATGAGTTCGAGGATATTTCCGGGTCCAAGGTCAAGGTCCGTGCCGATGAAGTGGCCACGGTTCGCGAGGAAGATTGACACCCCGCGAACTCTGTAGGAGCTACCGAAGGCTGCGATCTTTTGATCCGGATCTTGAAAATCAACCTCAAAAGATCGCAGCCTTCGGCAGCTCCTACACAGGAATTGCGTGTTATTCGAAGGTCGGCATACCCGGCAGGCTACCGTCGCACGGCATGTACGTGCCACCGCGCTTGACCACTTCACCCTGCAAGCGCCGGCAGCGTTCCAGATCCTGTTGCGCCATGCGATCGATGCTCAGATTGCCGGTGGTCTGCGGCTGTTTGCCGTCACCCAGACGCAGGGTCACGAACGGTTGTTCGGGCTGAATCTGAAAGCGGCTCTTCTCTTCGACCGGTTCGACTGCCTCGGTTTCCGGCGGGCTCGGCAATTGGTCGGTGGTGATGCCGTAACGGCTCAGAATCGAACTTTGAGGCAGATCGGCGCAGACATTGGCCGAACACAGCGCCAATGCAACAAACCCGACATACCCCTTGAAACCTTTCACGTTTGAATCTCCTGTACTCAATGGCGGCTAGCTATAGAACGTGTGTGCACGTGCTGGCTTTAGGCCGCATTTCCTGTTTTGCAGGGGTTTGAGTCAGGTCGTGGCCATCGAGTCACTTTTGAAACCGCTTTATCGTTCTTCGCGAGCAGGCTCGCTCCCACAGGGGTTTTGTAAACGACACAGATCCAGTGTGGGAGCGAGCAGGCTCGCGAAAGGGCCCTTACCGGCGCCCCATCAACATCAGGCAATCACAACACCGTCAGCACTCAGGCTATTCAGCGACACCCCGACCAACGTCACCGAGTCGTTGCCAAACGTCAGCACCGTATCCTGCCCGACAGTCGCAGCATGAGCCCGGAAATCCTCCGCCGGCAACACCCCCTGCACACCAAGAAACACCAGTTTGTCATTGGACGTGAAGCCGACCACCCGGTCCTGCCCGAACGCACCGTTGAACAGAAACGTATCCGCCCCGCCCCCCGATTCCATCAGGTCATTACCGGCACCGCCGACAAACACGTCATTGCCCGCGCCGCCAATCAGGTGATCGTTACCGTCCAGCCCGAACAACCAGTCACCACCGGCATGTGCCTTGAGCGTATCGGCGCCACTCGCGCCTTTAACGCTGGATTCGTACGCAGTGACGTTGTTGCCGACTTTCAAGCCGCTGGCCGTAACGCTGTGGGTCACGTCGTCCTTGAACAGCCCCCAGAGAAAGCCCGGTTCCTTGGTGACAATGCTGCCGATATCGCGGGTGATGCTGATCCCGCCATTGGCATCGCGGATGTAGAGATTGCCGGCGCCGTCATTGGCAAAGTCGAAGTTCTTCACCGCGCTTTGCAGATCGAGGGTATTGCTGCCCTGCCCGCCAAGGATGACGTTGTAGCCGCCGCCGTCGCGGAAGGTGTCGTTGCCAGCGCGACCTTCCAGATAATCGTTGCCGTTGCCGCCCTGAATAAGGTCATTGGCGTCGCTGCCGATAATGAACGTGCTGTCTTTGTGGGTTTCGGCGTTGCGGTTGAGGTCTTGTACCCAGGTGTTGCCCCGCGCCGGGTCCGAGAGGTTGGCGACGATGATCGTCGAGTCGCGGCTGGTCAGGTCGTAGAATTTTGAGTCGATCACCCGGTTCATGCCGTCGCCATACGCGGTCGGCAAGTGCGAGATCCAGGTGGGAATGTTGAGGATCGAGTACGGCAGCAGATTCCACGCGGTCGAGGCGTAGTGATCGTTGAAGCTGACGATGTTGTCGGTGGCCGACTCTTTCGGTGCATCGTGCACGCCGATCGAGGCACCGGTAAAAGTCGAGCCGTCGAGGGCGCGGAACACCGGGTCGTTTTCGTAGCCGACGTTGAGCACTTTGTCGGTGCTGCTTTGGGTTGGCGAGGCGTAGGCGATGTAGTTGGAATCGGCAAAGAAACCGCCCCACTTGCCGCCACTCAGATCCGCCATGCTGTTGACCGCCAGACCACCGAGGCTGTGACCACTGACGAGAACGTCCTTGCCGCTAAGGCCGTTGGCCTTGGCAAATGCCACCACGTCATTGAGCAGATTGCCGAAGGCTTCACCGACGTAATTCTTCGCGTAATCCTTGGGACCGAACGCGGCGAGCAGGTCGTTGATCACGTCGCCGATGGAGTCGAGGATCAGGTTTTCCCGCGGGCCGCTAGTGCCGCGAAAGGCAATGCCGAGTTCGGTGAGATGGCCCTGGGCGTCGTACTTGCCGAGGATTTCCACTTGCGCGGTGGTGTAACCGGCCTTCTCGCCGAAGAAGGTTCCCCGCGCGTCGGTCTTGCCGTCATAGCCCAGTTGCGAGGCGGTGATCGGCGTCCAACCGGCCTGTTTCACGGCGTCGAGGGCGAGTTTTTCCGAGTCGGGATTCCACGGAATGCCGGGGATGACACCTTGCGAATCGGTGCCGCCGAGCAGCGCCGTGACCAATGTCGCAGGCAGCCCGAGGCCGAAACCGTTGTGCTGATAACCGGCGGCAAAGCCGTTATCGAGGTTGTGATAGGAATACAGCGTGATCGCCATGGCATCGCTGAACAACGCCTTGGAATCGGCTGTGCCGAAGTTCTTGTAGTCATACACACCCATTGCTATTGCCTCTCTCTTGTTGGAATTGTTAGAGATAGCTCACAGCCAGGGCGCCCCACGGGGACGCCCCGGAGCATTTCAGAAACTACGAATAGCTTTTAATGTAGGAGTGAGCCTGCTCGCGATAGCGGTGTGTCAGTTTGCATTTCTTCGTCTGACACACCGCTATCGCGAGCAGGCTCACTCCTACAGGGGTTACTAGGCGAACACGAACGCCGAGTCCGACAGGTTAGCTACTCCAACCCCGATCAGGGTCACGGCATAGTCGCCAATCTTCAGCACGGTATCGCTGCCGGTCTGCGCCGCGTGTTGCTTGTAGTCGTAGCCCTGCCCCGCGCCTTCAACGCCCATGAACACCAGTTTGTCGCTGCCCTGATAACCGTTGATGGCATCGAAACCGAACGCGCCGCTGAACAGGAAGGTGTTGTTGCCACCCACCGCCGTCATCACGTCGTTACCGGCGCCACCGACGAAGGTCACATGGCCCTTGTCGCTGATCAGTTTGTCGTCGCCACCGAGGCCGAACAGCCAGTCACCGTCAGCCGAGGCATGCAGCGCATTGCCGTAGCCATCGCCGCTGAGTGAATGGTTGTACTGGGTCAGCTCGTTGCCGTTGGTCAAACCCTTGGCCGTGACGCCCCAGGTGATTTCCTTGCTGCCCCACCACGAACCCGACTCCTTGCTCACCAGCGCGCCGATGTCGCGGGTCATGCTGATGCCGCCGTAGGCGTCGCGCACGTACAGCGTGCCGTCACCGTCGTTGGCGAAGCTGAAGTTCTGCAGCGGCTTTTGCAGTTCGAAGGTGTTGTGGCCCTGGCCACCGAGCAGGATGTTGTAGCCGCCGTCATCACGGAAACGGTCATCGCCGCCCAGGCCTTCAAGGAAGTCGTTGCCCGCGCCGCCCTTGAGCCAGTCGTTGCTTTGCGTGCCGATGATGAAGGTGCTGCCGGTGTGCGGCTCGCCGCTGCGACCGAGATCTTCAACCCAGGTCTTGCCCCGGGATGCTTCTTCCAGATTGGAGACGATGATCGTCGAGTCTTTATGCGTCAGGTTGTAGAACTTCGAATCGATGACCCGATTCAAGCCATCGGCATAGCCCAGCGAGCTGTGGGCCGACCAGTTCAGCGGATTGATGATGCTGAACGGCACCAGGTTCTGCGCGGTGGACGCGTAGTTGTCGTTGAAATTGACGATGTTGTCGGTCGTCGAATCGTGCGGCTTGTCGTGTTTGCCCATCGAAGCAGTGCTGAAGGTGGTGCCGTCGAGCACGCGGAACACCGGGTCGTTTTCGTAACCGATATTGAGCACGTTGTTGCCGGTGCTGCTTTGGGTTGGCGAGGCGAAGGTAATGTAGTTGGCGTCCTTGAAGAAACCGCCCCAGTTGCTCGCGCTCAACTCGGCCACGCTGTTGACGCCGAGCCCGCCGAGGCTATGGCCGCTAAGCAACACGTCCTTGGCGGCGATGCCGTTGGCAATCGCGAATGCGGCGACTGCCTTGAGCAGATTGTCGAAGGCGTTTTTCGCGTAATTGCTCGCGTAATCCGACGGCCCGATGGCGGCCAGCAGATTGTTTTTCAGGTCGCCGAAGGTGTCGCTGTAACCCAGCCCACCGGTGCCACGAAAAGCCACGCCGATGCCGATCAGTTTGCCGGCGGCATCGTATTTGCCGAGCACTTCGGCTTCGGCGCTGGTAAAGCCGTCTTTCTCGCCGAAGAACGTGCCCTGCGGCCCGACCTTGCCCTGATAACCCAGTGCCGTCGCCGTGACCGGTGCCCAAGCGGTTGCCGGCATCGGTTTGCCGGTCGGCGTGTAGGCATACAGCGTCAGTGCGATGGCGTCGCTGTACAACGCTTTGCCATCGGCATTTTTATAATCGAACAGTCCCATGTTGTTCTCTCTCTTCCTTCAAATGGCTGGCAGCTCTTTGCAGAGCTGCCAGCACGCCTCAGAACTGCCAGTCGAGGGTCAGACCCACGCCGTGGTCCTTCTCGTTCGAGCCGATCAGTCCGTTGTAATCCAGGTTCACCCGCACATCGCGGTTGAGCGCCAGACCCGCACGCACGCCGACCACTGCCGCGTCGCGATCCATCGACACGCCCTGCACGGTGAACGCGCTGTTGCCGTTGGCAAAGGCCAGATGGCTGTCGGCGTCGACACTGCTCAGGTTGTGCTGCCAGCCGAGGCTCGCGCCCAGTTCCAACTGATGCTGATCCGACAAGGCGAAGCTGCGCTTGGCGCGCACACCGAGGGTCGACAGCACCACATCACGGTTATCCTCGCCGCCCTTCAGCGCGGCGGCGTCACCTTTTTCGGTGAAGCTTTCGGTGTTCAGGTGCACATAGGACAGATTGGCGAACGGCTCCAGATTCATCGGTTGCAGGCCCAGATCATAAGCGGCCTCGGTGAATACTTGAGTGGTTGCGGCATCGTGCTTGGTCTTTTGTTTACCGCTCACGTCCCCAAACTGCAGGTCACGTTTGACGTCGACACGGTGCCAGCTGTAGGCGCCGCCGACGGTCAGACGCAGCGCATCGATCTGATGCCCCAAGTACGCACCCAAGTGGTAGCTGTCGACCGACGCCGACGAATGCGTGCCGCTGCCCATGCTCAACGAGCTGTCGCTGTAACCGGTAACGAAACCCAGACGGGTATCTTCAGCGATCAAACCATCGACACCGGCCAGCAGGCCACCGATAGAACTGTTGGAATCGGCATTGTCATGCCCGCCATCGCTCTTGCCCCACGAACCCAAGACCTTGACCCAGGCGTTGCTGCGGTCATCCGTCGGTGCGCCGGCATTGAACAGATCACGTTCGCGCAGACGCTCGCCCACCGCTTCACGCAGGTAACGGCTGTCGTTGATCAGCATCGTGCCAATGGCCGGATGAATTTCGCCGGACAGTTGCTGGAAGGCTTGCTGCGCCGACGCCGCATTCGGCGACAGCAACAGGGTTTCGAACAGCGCATTGCCAGCGCCCAGCCGTTCAGCCGCCGCACCGACAGCGCGTTGGTTTGGCGTCAGACCGACGCTGGCGAACGAGGCATCGTTACGCCCGACCGCCAACTGGATGCCATCCGCCGAGTACGCCAGCGTGCCGCCGAGGAAGGCGTAATCCGGTAACACCTGACCGAAGCGCCCTTCAATGCCACCCGCCGCTTGCAGGATGTTGTAGCGCGTGCCGAGCAGGCTTTGCACCTCGTTGGTGGTCAGCAGTGTCGGGCTGTTTTCCAGTGACATGCTCACCGTGGCGCCTTCAATGACCGCTTTGCCAGTCGCGACAATCTGATCGCTGCTGGTCGGCGACAGCTCTACGGCGTAGGTCGAACCCGGTGCAAACGTCACGTCACCGGCCACGTTCAGGGTGCCGATGGAGTTACCCGGCGCCACCGTACCGCCGCTGTTCACCGACAGCGCGCCGATATGGCCATTGCCGCCGAGGATACCGCCGTCATTCACCGTCACCGCCGATTGCAGCGAGCCGTTGATGGCCAGGCGGCCCTGATTGACCAGGGTCGGGCCGCTGTAAGTGTTGTTACCGGTCAGCACCAGCGTGCCGAGACCTTGCTTGGTCAAACCGCCGTGACCGGAAATATCGTTGCGCCAGGTGTCGAGGCCGCAGGTGATATCGGTGCACACGCGTTCGGTCGGCTTGCCCTGATCGATGATCGCGCCGATGCCCGGCAGATCCGCGACAAACTGGCCGGAGCCGTAAGCGCCGTCGATGCGGAATTCCGCCGGAATGTCCTGCTCGGTGACGAACATCGACGGTCCGTCGATGCCTTTGCGCAGGTTGATCATGCCCCAGCCGTACAAGGCGTCGATGCCCGGCGCGCCGAGGTCGGTGGCGGTGGTGCGCAAGACCGTGGCGACTTGATCGCCGGTCATGTACGGGAAGCGTTCCATCAGCACCGCCATGGAACCGGCCACGTGCGGCGCGGCCATCGAGGTGCCGTTGTAGTTTTTGTAGCCGGTGGTGAGGTTGTCGGCGTTGGTGCCTTCGATGATCGAACTGAAGATTTTCGTACCCGGTGCCGAGACGCAAAAACTCGCGGTGTAGCCGCAGCGCGAAGAGAACGTACTGATGATGTACGGGTTGGCGCTGGCCTGGTCCGGGTTCTGCTGCAACGCGGCGACGGTGATCCAGTTCGGCGCGATTTCCGGCACGAAATAGCCGAGGCCGGCGATGGCGTCCGGGTTGTTGAGGTTGTAGTCGTTGCCGGCGGCGAAAATCGTGACGATGCCGCTGCGCGCGGCGGCAATTGCGCCGTCATAGGCGCCGCCCGGTTTGGTGCCGAGCAGTGTGCGGATCTCGTTGAACTGCACTTGCGCGTCATTGACGGTGAAGTGCGGGTACGCCGGATCGCGCCCACCGAGGTCGAAACGGTCAGTGATGCCGATGCCCCAGCTGTTGTTGATGATCCGCGCGCCGCTGGCGATCAGTGCGTCCCAACCGGCCTTGTACACCGCGCCATCGTTACCGCGAACGATGCCGTCTTCCGGGCCCGGGTCGCCGTTGTCGGCGCTGATGATCTGCGCCCCGAATGCCACGCCGTGCATCGGCCCGCCGTCGCGACTGCCGGCGGCGATGCCGCCAACGTGGGTGCCGTGGGCGCCGAGTTTGCCGTCGGAACCGACCGAGGGCGAACCGTCATAGCGGAACGCATCACCGGCTTTGACCGGGATGTACGGGTCGGTGTATTCGCGGATCCCGCTGGTGACCAGGGTGACCACCTTGTTGCTGCCGGAAAACTCCGGGTGCGCGGCATAGACCGGTTGGTCGAAGATGCCGAGTTTGACGCCTTTGCCGGAATAGCCGGCGGCGTAAGCGTAATCCGCGCCGATGGCACCCAGGCCCCAATCAGCCTTGAATTCGCTGCTGCGCCAACTCGACGGATCGCCCGTGCGACCGCTCTCCACGAAGGGCGCGGCATGGGCTGTGCCGATGGCACAGAGCACGGCGAGCGTGAGGGTTTTCAGGGCAAAGCGGCCTCCCGTTTGCGCGGGGGTATTGTTGTTATTCATCCAGCGACCTTCCTTAGTGATGTTGCGAAAAATCCTGATCGTTCCCACGCTCCGCGTGGGGTTAGAACTGCCAGTTCAGGCTCAAGCCAACGCCATGAAGCTTTTCGCGACTGGCCAGTTGTCCGTTGTAATCAAGGTTGACCCGTACGTCCTTGCTCAACGCGAGGCTGGCCTGCACGCCAACCAGCGCGGCATCGCGCACCAGCGCCGAGCTCTCCACCGAATACGGCGTGCCACCGCTGGCAAAACGCAGATGTTGTTCAGAGTCGATGTCGCTCAGGCTGTGCTGCCAGCCGAGGTGGCCGCTGACGTCGAGTGATTGCGCAGGCGAAAGATTGAAGGTCTTGATCGCCCGCACGCCGAGGGTGCTCAGCACCGCGTCACGTTGATCGCCCGAGCTTTTCAGCGCGGCCGCGTCGCCCTTCTCGGTCAATCCTTCGGTGTCCAGATGCACGTAGGCCAGGTTGGCGAACGGCTCCAGCGCCAATGGTTGCAGGTGCAAGCGATAAGCCGCCTCGCCGAACACTTGCGTGGTTGCCGCATCGACCTTGGCCTTCTGTTTGCCACTGACGTCGCCGTATTGCAGGTCGCGCTTCACATCGGCGCGATGCCAGCTGTAGGCCGCGCCGGTGCTCAAGCGCCAGGCGCCGATTTCACGACCGGCGTATGCGCCCAGGTGATAGCTGTCGACCTTGGCCGAGGAATGCGTGCCCGAGCCCATGCTCAATGAGCTATCGCTGTAACCGGTGACCAGACCGATGCGGGTCTGCTCGTCCAGCGCGCCGTCGACACCGGCCAGCAGACCGCCGATCGAAGTGTTGTAGCCTGCCGTATCGTGGCTTGAATCGGTCGAGCCCCAAGCGCCGAGGGCTTTGATCCAGCCGTTGCTTTGCGCAGCAGTTGTGTCGTGCAGACGCTCGCCCACCGCATCGCGCAATTGGCGGCTGTCGTTGATCAGCATCGAACTCAATGCCGGGTAGATTTCGCCACTCAGTTGCTGGAAGGCTTGTTGCGCGGAACTCGCATCGGGTGAGCGCAACAGGCTTTCGTACACCGAGTTGCCGGCGCCCAGGCCTTCGATGGCAGCCGCCACCGAGCGTTGATTCGGTGTTTGCCCGATGCTGGCGAAGGTTGTGGCGTTACGTTCGACGTTCAGTTGAATAGCGTTGGCGGCGTAGTCGAGGCTGCCGCCGATAAACAGGTAGTTCGGCAATACCGCGCCAAACTGACCCTGAATGCCGCCGGCCGCTTGCAGGATGTCGTACTGGCGACCGAGCAGGCTTTGCGCTTCGGTGGTGCTGAGCAGCGTCGGGCTGTTTTCCAGCGACAGGCTGACAGTGGCGCCGCTGACGCTGGCCGTGCCGCCGGCAACGATGCGATCGCTGCTGGTCGGCGACAGTTCAACGGCGTAGGTCGAACCCGGTGCGAAGGTCACGTCACCGGCCACATTCAAGGTACCGATGGAGTTGCCCGGCGCCACGCGTCCGCCGCTGTTGGCGAGCAGCGCGGCGATTCGCCCGGTACCGCCGAGGGTGCCGCTGTCATTCACCGTCACCGCAGACGTCAGCGAGCCGTTAACCGTGAGCAAACCGCCATTGATCGTGGTCGCACCGCGATACGTGTTGTCGCCGGTGAGGATCAACTGCCCGCCGCCGGACTTGATCAGACTGCCCTGATACACCCGACTCGCCGCCGCTGCATCACGGGCAGTGCCGACCGCGTAATCGGTCTGATCCTGTTGGCTGGCGCCCGCAGCAACGCCGTTCTGCCAACCCTTGTCCTGCAGTGTTTGCTGCCAGGCGCTGTGCTCGGCGAGATCTTCGGTCTGACGCTGAATCAGCGCCTTGTCGGAGATGTCATTGCTCCAGACATCGCGCTGCTCTGCCCCCAGGTTGGCATCAAACGCACCGAGCAACTGCCCCGGCCCGCGCATCGCCCGGTTCAGATTGGCCACGCCCCAACCGACCCGCTCGGTCGGCGCATCGGTGACCGAACCATCCAGTTGCGTGGCGGTGGTCAGCAACACTTCGAGGGCCTGCTGATTGTTCATGTACGGGTAGCGTTCCATCACCAGCGCCAGCGCGCCGGTCGCATGCGGCGCCGACATCGAGGTGCCGGACTTGATCGCGTAACCGCCACCGGGAATGGTGCTGTCGATCTTCGCCCCTGGCGTGGTGATGCACCAGTATTTGGCGAGGCCACACTGGTTGTACTTTTGCTGATTGCTCTGATCGAGGCCCGACACGGCCAGCCAGTGACCTTCCAGATCCGGCTGAAAGTACGGCAGCGCGGAACGCACGCTGGCGTTTGGATAGCCGCTGTTACCGGCGCTGAACACGTTGATCACGCCGCGTCGGGACACATCGGCGGCGGCATCGAGCCAGGTGCCTTTGTTCCAGTGCTGCGCATAAGCGGCGTGCAGATCCGCCAGAGTGCGATAGCTGACGTCCGGTGGCTGGCTGCCCCAACTGTTGTTGATCGCGCGCACGCCGGCATCGGCGAGGGCGTCGTATACCGCTTTGAAATAGCGCGGATCGGGGTTGGGGCCGAAGAGGAAGCTGTCGTTTTTGTTGGTGTTGCCGACGTAGATCTGCGCGTTGTACGCCACGCCGTGCATGCCGGTACCGTCGCGCGAGGCGCCCATGGTGCCGACGACGTGAGTGCCGTGCGAGTCGTTGTTGGGATTGATGGTGCCATCGACGTTGAACGGTGAGCCGTCGATGTAGCTGCCGCTGGCCAGTACCGGGTGATAACGGTTGGTGGCGAATTCCGGGTGGGCGGCATCGAAACCGGAGTCGAGCGCGCCGATTTTCACGCCTTGGCCGGTGATGCCGGCGGCGTAGGCTTGCTCGGCCTGCATGCGGCTCAGGCCCCAGTCGCGGAGGAATTCAGCGCTGCGCCAACTGGCGGGATCGCCGGGTTGGCCGCTTTCGAGGTATTGCGCCTGAGCCTGGGTTGCAGAAATCAAAAGCAGCAGGGTGCCGACCGAAATCGGCTTGATGCGTACGTCCATGTTCACCACTCACTTTTATTGTTTTATGCCGGTTGTTTTGCGGTGTTGCCTGTTCCCCTCACCCCAGCCCTCTCCCCCAGGAGAGGGAGCTGACCGCGGGGTCTTGCGTCATGCATCGACCTGGAAAACCGGGTCGATTGTGGATTCGGTAGAGCGCATCCTCGCCAAGGCAAACGGAGTTGATCGATGTTGGATTCGGTGCCGCTCGATCAGGTCGGTGTACTTCTAAAATATCCTCCGATCAGTCCCCTCTCCCTCTGGGCGGTCCGACGTTTCGGGAGGGTTAGGGTGAGGGCTGTTGAGCGACCACGAAAGCCTCATCCACCCGCGCCAGATCCTGCTCGTTCAATGTCCCGGCGTAGTAATGCAACTTGGTCCAGGCCATCAGATAGTCGTACCGCGCCTGCGCCAGATCGCGGCGCGTGGTGAACAGTTGCTGCTCGGCGTTCAACGCGTCGAGGTTGGTCCGCTCACCGCCGAGAATGCTCTGCTTGGTCGACACCACCAGCGCTTCCGCCGAGGTCAACGCCTTCTGATAAGCGCGCAGTTTGCTCACCCCCGACAAACAGGCGCTGAACTGCCGACGCAGTTCGATCAGCGTCTCGCGCGTCTTGCCATCAAGCTCGTACTCCGCCTGCTCCATGGTGCGGCTGGCCTGACGCGTGGACGCCGAGACACCGCCACCGGCATACAACGGCACGCTGACTTCAAAACCGATGGTGTTGGTTTCGTAGCGTTGGTTGTAGGTGTTGCCGCTTTCCGATTCGTTCTGGCGCATCGACGCGTAAGCACTGACTTTCGGCAAATGCCCGGCGCGATTGCGTTCCACTTCATAACGCGCAACTTCCACGGCCTGGCGCTGCGAGGCCAGATTCGGGTTATTGCTCACTGCCATTTCGTGCCAGGTGTCGTAATTGGCAGGCATCAGCGCGAAGGTCTGGAAGTTTTGACCCAGCGGCGCCAGATCACCAATATCCACCGCCGGCACGCCAACCAGTGCGCCCAGTTCCCGCAGCGCCGCGTCTTGTTCATTGCGTGCTTCGATCTCTTCAGCCGTCGCCAGTTCATAGCGCGACTCAGCCTCAAGAATGTCGGTGCGCGTGCCCTCGCCTTGCTTGAACATGTGTTCGTTCTGCTGGAACTGCTGCTCGTAGGCCTTCTTCTTCGCTTGAGCGATGTCGATCTGATCCTGTGCGAACAGCGCTTTGGTGTAGTTATCCAGCACGCGAACCAGCAGTTCCTGACTCTTGCCGCGAAAATTTTCATCGGCAAACAACGACTGCGCGACACCTTTGCGATACGCGGCATAAGCCTCGTAGTCGAGCAGCGGTTGCTGCAGGGTCAAGGCCGAGCCGTAACTGCTGTAGTTGCGCTCATCGGTACGGTTACGCGCGCGCTCATCCAGAGAGGTGGCTTTCGAGGTGTTGCGGCCCTTGTTGTAGGTGTAACCGATGCGCGGCAGCAGGCCGGCGCGGCCAATCGCACGGTTTTCCAGGCCTGCGTCACGTTCCTTGATCGCCCCGAGGAACACCGGGTCATTGCGCAACGCCTGTTCGTAGATCTCGAACGGCCCCATGGCCGCTGCTGCTGAGTGACTCGCGAGCAGCATCATTGCCGCGCCGAGCAGGGAAAGCTTATTCATACAGCCGAACATCCTTATTCCTCGGTCAACGCGGAGCCGGCCCGGTCGAGCAGCGGTTTGAACAGATAGTTGAGGAGTGAACGTTCGCCGGTGCGCACGAACATTTCTGCCGGCATGCCGGGCTTGATCACCAGACCGTTGAGTTTTTCCATGGCCTGATCACTGACGCTGCTGCGCAACACGTAGTACGGCACGCCGGTTTTCTCATCGACCATCTGGTCTGCGGAAATCAGGCTGACTTCACCCGGTACACGCGGGGTTTTGCTCTGGTTGAACGCGGTAAACAGGATGTCCACCGGCAAATGCGCACCAACTTTGTCGATCAGGTTGATTGGCAAGTGCCCTTCCACTTCCAGGGTGGTGCCTTGCGGGACGATCTCCAGCAACGTTTCCCCCTGGCGCACCACGGCACCTTCGGTGTGCACGCCGAGGTTGACTGCCACACCGTCAGCGGTGGCGATGATTTCGCTGTGTTGCAGGTCGAAACCGGCGGAAGTCAATTGCTCCGACAGGGTCACGCTTTTCAGCTGCGCGTCGGCCAGTTGCGTGCGAACTTCCTTCTGGTATTCCTCGGCATGCTGTTGCAGCTTCAGCCGCGACTCAAGGATGCCCTGCTCGACCCGGCCGCTTTCACCGGTGTTTTCCGCCAGTTGCTGCTGCACTTGCGACAGTTGCCGCTGGTACTCCATCAAGCGGTTGCGCGGGATGTAGCCGTTGTCGGCGAGCGGTTGCAGATTGCTCAACTGTTGTTGCAGCGAGCTGGCCTGAGCATTCAGATCAGTACGCGCGCGACGCATGCCGGCCAGTTGCGCGGTGGCGCCTTCGATGCTCGCACGCAGTCCGGCCTGCTCGCGGTAGTACGCCTCGCGACGGCTGCTGAACAGTTGGCGCTGACCTTCCAGCACCAGTGCCAGACGCGGATCCGGGTCATTGCTCAGCTCGGCCGGAAAGGTCACTTGCTTGAGGTTGTCACGCTCGGCCTGCCAACGCGCAAGGCTGGCCCACGCCATACGGTACTGCGCTTGCAGCGATTGCACGTCAGCGGCGACTTGCGTCTGATCGAGGCGGAACAGCGGCTGGCCCTGCTTGACGATTTCGCCTTCGCGCACCAGGATCCGGCTGACCACGCCGCTGCTCATCGACTGCACGGCTTTGCGTTTGCCCGACACGACGACCGTGCCCTGCACCGGAATGCCTTGATCCAGCGGCGCCAGGGCCGCCCAGGTGAAGAAGCTGCCGGCACCGACGATCGCCAGAATCCAGCCCATGCGCGCGAAAAACTTCGCATCGCGCTCCGGGCGTTCGGTGATGTAGGCGTGTTCCATGCTCGCTTCGTTTTCAGTGTTCATGCTTGCGCTGCTCATACACCCGAATTCCTTGTCGAGGGCTGATACTGTCGGCTCATGCTGAGCCCGCCCGGTGTCTGTGCAGCTTTTTCCCGTTGTTGTTCTTGCTGGCCGGAAAGTGCCTTGAGCACGTCCTGACTCGGGCCGAAGGCTTGTAAACGACCGTCATTGAGGACCAGCAACTTGTCAGCCTGGGCCAGTACCGAAGACCGGTGCGTCACCAGCACCACTGTGGTGCCTTGCGCTTTAAGCGCAGCGATGGCGCTGGCCAATGCGGCTTCGCCGACGGTGTCGAGGTTGGAATTCGGTTCGTCCAGCACCACCAGACTCGGCGTGCCATACATTGAACGCGCCAGGGCCACGCGCTGCTTCTGGCCGCCGGACAAACCACTGCCATCCTCGCCCAGTTGCGTGTCGTAGCCTTGTGGCAGGCGCAGGATCATTTCGTGCACGCCAGCCTGTTGCGCGGCGGCGACGACTTTCTGCGGATCGGCCTCGCTGAAACGGGCAATGTTCTCGGCGATGCTGCCGCTGAACAATTCGATGTCTTGCGGCAGGTAGCCGATGTACGGGCCAAGGTCATCGCGGTTCCAGCGATGAATATCGGCGCCATCGAGACGCACGGTGCCGCCAAGGGTTGGCCAGACACCCACCAGTACGCGGGCCAGTGTCGATTTGCCGGAGCCGGAAGCACCGAGCACGCCGAGCACTTCGCCGGCATTCAGATTGAAATTGACCATCTGCAACGTAGCCGCGCGTTGCCCCGGTGGGCCGGCGCTGACTTGTTCGAAGGTAATCTGGCCTTTCGGCGGCGGCAGCGCCATGGCGTCGTCGCTGGGCGGGAACGCTTGCAACAACGCATCGAGACGGCGGTAAGCCAGCTTCGCCCCGCTCCACTGCTTCCACACCGCGATCAACTGGTCGATAGGGCTGAGCACGCGGCCCATCAGAATAGAACCGGCAATCATCATCCCGGCGGTCATGTCACCCTTGATCACCAGTAATGCGCCCAGCCCCAAGACCAACGATTGCAGGCACAGGCGCAGGGTTTTGCTCAAGGAGCTGATCACTGCACCGGTGTCGCTGGCCTGATTCTGCAGACCGAGGAACCGCGAGTGCACCTGGAACCAGCGTTTGCGCAGCGAACCGAGCATGCCCATCGCCTGAATGGTTTCGGCATTGTGTAGATGACTGGTGGCCAACTGACTGGACTTCTGCGAATAACCGGCGGCCTCGCCCAGCGGCTTTTTGGTCATGTATTCGTTGAGGCACGCCAAGCCGATCAGCAACAGTGCGCCCGCGGTGGCGAGTACGCCGAGCCAGACGTTGAACAGGTAAATCACGAACAGATAGACCGGGAACCACGGCGCATCGAAAAACGCGAACAGCGCAGGCCCCGTAACGAATTGGCGAATGTGCGTCAGGTCACCCAATGACTGCCCGGCGTTGCCCTCGCCTTTGAACAGGTTGCGCTCGAACGCGGCTTGATAGACGCGCAGGTTGAAGCGGCGCTCCAACTGACTGCCGATGCGGATCACGATAAAGCTGCGCACCACTTCCAGCAGGCCGATAAAGGCGAAGAAGCCGACCACCATCAGCGACAGCATCGCCAGGGTCGTTTCGTTCTGCGAGGACAGCACCCGGTCATAGACCTGAAGCATATAGATGGAAGGCACCAGCATCAGCACGTTAATCAGCGCGGTAAAGCAGCCGACGCTGATCAGGATACTTTTATAGTCACCCAATGCCTTGAATAAGGGCGCGGTGGCTGGGGCCTTCGCCATCTTCATTGTTTATTCCTGGAAAATATTTCCCGCCATTCATTGGCGAGAGTCGAATTAATTAACCGCACAACGTCGGAACTTGATTTTTTCGTCTGCCGCTTACACTTTCATAACAACTCAAGCGATTAAATGCGGTGCAGTTGCCACTCAGCGTTACTTATAACCATAGCCTGGCGCTTTATATTAAAACTTTGTCGCCATCTGGATAATCAAGGCTATTGCGCTGCACGCTCAAGCGTAATCACCAGACCTGACTTCAAAGTGGTCAGATAAAGCCCGTCACGTTGTCGGCTGAAAAACTGGATTCTTGAGCCTTCCTTGCCAGTAATCGACAGGCCGTCCGGATCGGGAAACCAACCGATCGGGGTTTGCTCAAGCCATGCACCGAGACAGTCGGCCCCTTTGCCCAAGGTCTGATTGGATTCAAGGTCGATCAGGCAAGTGTTCGAGGGCTTGTCCTGCAGCTTTTGCGCTTCTCGACCATCATCCCGGGTAGACAACGTCGCTTGCCATTGCCCCGCAAACATCGAGGGTTCTTCAAGTCTGAGGCTGCTGGCCATACTGGTTTCTCCTGAAATCATCATGAGCGCCGCCGAAAGCCACGCCGCCACCTTGTAGGTAATAGCTTTACTGTTCATGGGAATATTCGCTCCGGCGTGTAGCCTTGCTTACCGACCAACACGATGCAAGCAAAGAAAGCGGCGCATCACACGCCGCTTTCCACTGCTACATCACGCGACGATGTCGCTGGTGGCTGCCTGGCCAACGGTGCTGACCTGGAAGTCCGCCACGCCGTGCCCGGAAAAGTCCACCGACAACAGGCTGTTGCCGCCCGACGACGTCAGAATCGCGTCACCGGCGGAACCGGTGAAGCTGCTGACGAAGTGCAGGCCGGAACCGTTGGTGATGCCAGTCAGGTCGATTTTGTCCAGACCGCTGACGAAATCGAGGATCTGATCGATCGCACCCGGCTTGGAGTCAGAACTGGCCGCGAACACAAAGGTGTCCGAACCGGCGCCGCCCCAAAGTTTGTCGGCACCACCAGCGCCGTAGAGGATGTCGTTGCCGGCACCGCCCTTCAGCTCGTTGGCCACGCTGTTGCCGATCAGCAGATCGTTACCCGAACCGCCGATGGCGTTCTCGATGATCGCGCCCTTGGCGATGGACACGTTGCCCACCAGGCCGCCAACGTCGGAGAACGAGGCGTCATTGAGGTTGATCTTCTGGTTCTGGGTGAAACCCGAGAAGTCCAGAGTATCCTTGCCGCCGGCATCCCACACCGAGAACACCACTTTGTCACTTGACGACGAAGCGCTGAGGAAATCGCGACCAGTGTTGGAGTTGAAGCCGTAGGTGGTGTCACCGGTGCGGGTGGTGGTGTTGGCACCGTAAAGCTTCTGGATGGCAGCAATATCGTCCATCAGCGGGCCGGACGAATACGCTTCGACACCGCCCTTGCTGAAGTTCTGATTGGTGTTGCTTTCGCTCCAGTAGCTCATGACGCTGTAGCCGCGGGTGTCTTGCCCGTAGGAAGCGTCGTTGTAGGTCGGGTTGCCATTGCCGGCGTTGTAGTCGCCAGGGTGAGCGAGACCCAGGCTGTGGCCGATCTCGTGAGTCAGAGTCTGACGACCGTAGTTGTTCAGATCCGGGTTCTTGTTCTGCGTGTAGCCACTGTTGATCAGGTACCACGAGGTGCCGTCATAACCGGCGCCAGTGCCTGGCAGATAGGCGAACGCTGCAGCGCCATCCTGGCCACCGCTGTAGTTACCGAAGGTCATGTGGCCGTCACCGCCCGAGGCTTTCTCGGTGAAGGTCACGTTGGCCACGTCAGCCCAGGATTGCATGGCGAGCTTGGCCTGGGCTTGTTGTTGAGCACTGAACTGACTGAACCCGCTGATCCCGTGCTTGTTCATCGTGCTGGACGATACCGAAGTCAGGAACGTGTAGGTGAGTTCGATCTTGCCGCTGCCGTCCTTGTCCTGGTAGGCAGCGCCGTCGCGCAGCAACTGGGTTGCGGCCTGGTCGACGGAGAAGGAGGGTTTGCCATTGACCGTGAGGTTGCCGCCACGATCGTACTGATGGCTGAAGCTATTGATCTGGTTGTACGCCGAACTGGCTGCGGCCAGTGGTTGAGGCGCCGCGGACAGCAGAAAAGCCTGTTCGGCGGTATCAATAGCATTCGCTTTTACTTTCGACATAAACACACTTCCTTGTTTAGCAATGGAACAGTTTTTGTCCGATAGGACTCTCTCTGGCGAGATCGTCCTATCACTCGCCCAATGAAGGCGTAAGAAACCTGACACAATTTGAAATCTGCCGTAAAGGATTTTTTTGAGATCAAATCGGGCTGTTTCGCAAAACTGCCGTAAACAAAGCGTGCGGAGGTGAAAGAATGTTTTAGTTGCGCGGCTTTTGCCTAATTGTCTGACGATTTTCTATTTAAATATTAAATATGGGTAAGTTGTTTTCTGTTAGGCGCGTCTCACTTTGCTGCACTTTATTAGTGCGATGCCAGTGTATTGATATCAACCAAATGGCTCACCCAAACTGTAGGAGCTGACGAGTGAAACGAGGCTGCGATCTTTTGACTTTGCCTTTCAAAAGCAAGATCAAAAGATCGCAGCCTGCGGCAGCTCCTACAGGGGAAAAGCGAGTCAGCTACCGGTCCGGATCTTGTTCCACACCCGCGTGCGAATCCGGTCAATGTTCAACGGCATCGCCTCCAGCGCAAACAGCTTGCCCATCATCTCCGGGCTCGGATACACCTTGGTGTCGTTCTTGATCGCCGGGTCGATCAGGCTGTCGGCCTGCTCATTGCCATTGGCGTAGTGCACGTAGTTACTGATGCCGGCCATCACGTCCGGGCGCAGCAGGTAGTTCATGAACGCATAACCGGCCTTCTCGTCCGGGGCATCGGCGGGCATGGCGACCATGTCGAACCAGATCGCCGCGCCTTCCTTGGGAATGTTGTAGCCGATGTCGACACCGTTTTTCGCTTCCTTGGCACGGTTCTCGGCTTGCAGGATGTCGCCGGAGAAACCGACCGCCACGCAAATGTCGCCGTTGGCCAGGTCGCTGGTGTATTTCGACGAGTGGAAGTAACTGACGTAAGGCCGCACTTTCATCAGCAGCGCTTCAGCCTTTTTATAGTCCTCGGGATTTTTGCTGTGGTGCGGCAGGCCCAGGTAGTTGAGCGCCGCCGGGAGTAATTCCGGGCCGTTGTCGAGGATCGCCACACCGCACTTCTGCAGCTTTTCCATGTACTCGGGCTTGAAGATCAGGTCCCAGGAGTCCACCGGCGCGTTGTCGCCGAGCACGGCTTTGACTTTGGCGATGTTGTAGCCGATGCCGGTGCTGCCCCACAGATACGGAAAGCCGTGTTCGTTGTTCGGGTCGTTGGTCTGCAGGGCTTTGAGCAGCACCGGATTGAGGTTTTTCCAGTTCGGCAACTGACTCTTGTCGAGTTTCTTCAGCGCCCCGCCCTGAATCTGCCGGGCCATGAAGTGGTTGGACGGGAACACCACGTCGTAACCGGATTTGCCGGTCATCAACTTGCCGTCGAGGGTTTCGTTGCTGTCGTAGACGTCATAGGTGACACCGACGCCGGTCTCTTTCTCGAAGTTCTTGGTGGTGTCCGGCGCGATGTAGTCGGACCAGTTGTAAACCTTGACCGTTTCCGCTGCCTGAGCAAGGGAAACGGCGAGCATCAGCGGTGCCAGAGCGAGGGTCTTGCGGATCATGGATCGATTCCTGTGTGGGTTTTCTTTTTTGTTGGCAGGCAATCAAAGGATCAAACAATCAGAAAATCAGCACGTAGCTCTTGCGCACGGTTTCCTGGATATCCCAGACACCGAGCGTGTTGGCCGGCAACATCAGTGCGTCGCCACCTTGTATGTGCAGGGTTTCGCCGCCACCGTCGGGGGTGAACGTGCAGCGCCCGGAAATGAAATGGCAGAACTCCTGTGCGGTGATCTGCCGGCGCCAGCGCCCGGGCGTGCATTCCCAGACGCCGGTTTCGACGCCGTCGTCGCGCTCGACGCTGGTGGTCGAGGCAACCGCGATCGGCTCGCCGAGGGGCACGGCCACCGGGCTGGACTCATCCAGTTGCAGGGTTGCAGTGTTTTTAAACTGGGTAATGCTCATGGTCTGACCTGTCTTTTGGGCTTTCTTCAAGTAAATCGGCGCTTAGTGCATGAAACCTTCCATGAAACCGGCGACCTGGCTGGCAAGTTTGCGCCGCCATGGCGCAGTCGCCGGGTTGGCCAGGGTCTGGTCTTCGTGGACGAAACTTTTGATGATCGCGTTGTAACCGAGCCAGCGGCACGGCTCCGGTTCCCACGCACGCAGTGCATGAATGCCGCCGTCCGGCAGCACCCACGGCTGCAGAGCCAATTCGGTGTCGCGCTCAAGAATCAGATCGGCCAGCGTGCGCCCGCCGAGATTGCTGGCGCCGACGCCCTCCCCGCCATAACCGCCGGACAGCGCGACGCCATTGGCGCGATCACAGAGCATGTGCGGTTTGAAGTGCCGCGACATGCCGAGATTGCCGCCCCAGGCGTGGGTGATCTGCACGTTTTTCAGTTGCGGGAACAGTTCGCCGAACAGATAACGGCGCAGCTCGACTTCATCGCGGGTCAGATCGAAGTTGTGGCGCAACTTGCCGGCAAACTGATAACCGCCGCGTGCGCCGAAGATCAGGCGGTTGTCGGCGCTGCGCTGGCCATAAGTGACCTGACGACTGAATTCGCTGAACGCTTGGCCACGATTGAGGCCGATCTCATCCCAGGTCGCGGCAGACAAGGGTTCGGTGGCGACGATCAGACTCTGTACCGGCAATTGATAACGGCCCAGCGGCGGCAAGGTCACCGAATAGCCTTCGACGGCCGGCACGATCCAGCGACTGCGCACGCTGGCTTTCGCGGTGCGCAAACTGCCCGACTGCCAATGGATGACGGGGCTGTTTTCGTAGATCTTCACGCCCATGTTCTGCACGGTGCGCGCCAGACCGCGGACCAGTTTCGCCGGATGAATGGTCGCCACGTGCGGCGCGTAAATCCCACCATAAGGCTTGGCCACGCGGATCTGCTGCGCCAGTTGCTCGGGGCTGAGCCAGCGGTAATCGTCGTCGGTCAGGCCCTGGGCGTGCAGTTTGGCCAGATATTCACGCAGCGTGGCTTCCTGTTCTGGATAGCGAGCGGCGCAATACAGCACCCCGCCCTTGCGGTAATCACAGTCAATGCCTTCGCGTTCGAGGACAATCTCCACTTCATCGGGAATGCTGTGCAGCAGATCAAAAGAAGCGCGGCGCTGCTGCGGCGACAGCCCGGCCAGCAGACGGTCCTCGCCAAGCAGATTGCCCATCAGCCAGCCGCCATTACGCCCAGAGGCGCCAAATCCGGCGGTCTGCGCTTCGACAATCGCAATGTCGAGGCCCGGCGCGAGTTTTTTCAGGTAGTACGCCGTCCACAGCCCGGTGTAACCGGCGCCGATGATCGTCACATCGACGTCCAGATCCCGCTCAAGCTCGGGCCGCGCGGTCAGCGGCTCATCGAGTTGATCCATCCACAAACTGATAGTGCGCCACGCCGGCATGCAAGACTCCGCCACTGAAATTCTTCGATGGCGTCGATCCTAGTGCTCGGGCTCAGGAGAAGTCTTGCGCGCGTGTCCGCAAAGAAATTTGTTTAACGTAAGCCTTCGGTGACTGGCCAGTGTGCTGTCGAAAACAGCTGTAGAACGCCGACAACGAGTTGAAACCGGCAGCGAACGCCAGTTCATCGATGCGCACCGGCGGCGTGGCGTTGTCGAGGGAGCGCAGCAGATGTTGCAGGCGTGCCTGATTGACATAGCGGTAGAAGCTTTGCCCGAGCACCTGATTGAGCAGATAGGAAATCTGATTGCGGCTGTAACCGCACTCCTTTGCCACTCGCTGCAAGTCGAGTTCGGGATCGAGGTACGGCTGCTGCTTTTCGAAGTACTGTTGCAGGTCTTCAGCCATGAAACTCAACTGGCGCGGCGACAGACCCAGGCGGCTGACCGCCGGGCGCTGACTTGACGAGGCCGTGCCGGCAGTTTGCGTGCGCACCAGCGAGGCATATTCGTTGACCCGCCAAATCAAGCCGTCCCTGACCGTGATCGCCTCGCTGGAGCGAAACGACACCAGCCCGTCGCCGCCGCGCAAGGTCACTTCGTATTGAATGAACGCGGTGTTGCCGTCGACGCGAATGCGGTCGCAATGCTCAAGCAGTTCGTCGGATTCGCGCGGCATGCTGACGCGCACGTATTCGCGTAACTCGTCGAGGCCGAGCACGCGGTTCTGGAAGAAATCGTTGTACTGGATGTCCGGGTGGTACAGCGCCATGACGCTGTCGAGGTCACGGTGCTTCCAGCTCAGGTGATAGCGCATGACCGTGGCGGCCGTGGCCTGGGTCTGTTCTGGGCCGTCGTCGTCGGCGTACATAAAGGGCTCGGCGCAAAAGAATCGAGCTTGCCGAAGTTCGGCGCGGGCTTCAATGACTAATCCGTAGTGGCCATTTGGCGACGATTGCGTAGGCCGTGACTTACATCAAAAAATGCGAAGCAATCGCAAAATGAACTGAAAAATCTCACAGGAATTTCACATCCGGATGCTACTTTTAATGTCAGTCACCGGTTGAGCCAATGAAGGCTCTTCCCACCTAACATGAGCAAACGGAAGCGCTCGATGAAGAAGGCGGGCAACACATGAATAAAGGGTCAAGCAAAGTCACGTTCCCCAATGCATGCCAACTGATGCGCTGGCATTTTCATCCCATGGGTTTCGAGGCGACGATGGACGCGCCGGGCAGCATGATCGCCCGTCTGTTTGATCGCGCCAGTGGCGAAACCATGATCGCCATCGCCGGCATCCCGTGCGCGACGGTGATGAATGCAGCGGATGTCGAGCGAATCATCGAGGCTGTGGAGGATGAGCTGGAAGCTTTCGTACCTCCGGAGTCTCTCAGGAGTTACGCATAAGCTTATGATTTAAAACAAAAAAGCCCACATTTCTGTGGGCTTTTTTGTGCCTATGCGGTTTGTTTGGTGATGCGGTGATCAACGAAGAACGGCTTACCCTTGGCCACCCGGTCAGACGCCCTGGGCATATTCACCGCTTGCGCTTCCTGCGGTTCGACATACCAGTAGCAATGGCTGACAGCTCGTGTAATACCGACGTAGGCCAGGCGCAGGATCTCGTCCTTTTGCGCACTGTCGTACGGTTCGCTGTCACCCGATTTACCCAAACCTGCCATGCGATAAACCTGGTTCTTGTAGGGCGAGCTGGTCAGGTGCTGACAGTCACCGAGCAAGAACACTGCATCTGCCTGCAGGCCTTTGGCGCTGTGGTAGGTCAGTTGTTTCAGGCGCCGCGCCTCGTATGGCAAGCTCGAATCCACATTAACTACGGACTGAATATGCTGTTCAATCAATAACTTATCGCTGCTTTTTCGATACAACATCAAGATTGAATGACCTTGACGATAGTGTTCGGCGAGGCGCTGACCCAAAGCCTGATCGTCGCGCTCCAGCACATTGACCGGCTGCAGCGGCTTGGGTGCGCCGCTGGCCTTGGCCTTTTTGCCGGGGATCGCTGGGGCGGCGCGGACGATATGTTCAGCGGCATCAATGATGTGCTGGTGGCTGCGGTAGTTATCGCTGAGCATCACCCGCGTGGTGCTCGGCGACGGGAATTCCTTGTCGAACGCCATGAAGTAGCTCGGCGAACTGCCGCGCCAGCCGTAAATCGACTGCCAGTCATCACCGACGCACAGCAACGACGAACGCTGCGCGCCCCGCCCGACGTGCATGGCCGGGCCACGACTGCGGATTTCCGCCAGACTTGCGCGAATCCACGAGACGATCTGTGGCGAAACGTCCTGAAATTCGTCGATCATCAAGTGCGACAACGGCCTGAGTAACTCGTCGCTCAACAGCTTGAGGTTCCCCGGCGAATGCTCGCTGAACAGCGCGAACATGCGGTTGTAAGTCATGACCGGCGGTTTCTGATCGAGCAGATGATCTTCAAAAGTCCGCCAGAACAGACTCAGGGCCTCAAAGAAAAACCGGTCCGGGTCATCCTTGGCAAAGCTCATGCGGCTGACGGCGTCAGGCACATCCAGGCCCAGGTTCTCGATGAAGCCTGCCGCTGCGACAAAACAGTCGAGCAAAGGAGCGGAAGCCAACTCGCCCTTGACCTTGTAATCGAAGCCCGGCCCGGCACTCGCATCGCCCGCCAAGGTTGCTAGAACACGCCTTGAAGACTCATAACTATCAAGCCAAATCAACGGCTTACGGCAGAAAGCTTGAAACAGAGTGCGCTTCACCGCCCATTCTGCGCGTATGCCGAGCTTGGCATTTGGCCGGCTCACCTGCGGGTTTTCCCGTGGGTCGAAACCTAACACTACCCACGCATCCAGACTCGGAATGTAGCCGTGGCAATGGAATTTTGCGCCGTTGATGTCGAAAATCTGCCGGTTCGGCTCAATGCCCTTGATCGGCCAGGCACCGGCACGGAACCACAGATCTTCGATGGCATCGCACAGTTCTTCGTCGCGCTGGGAGGCCAGCTGCGTTACCGCTACGCGCTTCTGCACGTCCGGGTGATCACGCTCCAGCTCCTTGAGCTGCAAACCGGCGCGAGACAATGGCTGAATCAATTGGCGAAAACGCTCGTCCTGGTTGAACAAGCGGTGATAGCAGGCGTTGAGTTGCTGGCGTTGCGCATCGTTGATGCGCAGGTCGAACGGGTTACTGTCGACCTCCTCGTCAGCACCTTGCGCTCGATGACTGAGGTTTTCAAAGGCCTGCAAGCGCTCAAATCCCGGCAAGCTGCGCACCATCGGCAGAATGCGCGAGTGGAATGTACGCACCAGTTCGCGCGCCTGGCGCAGATTCAGCGCCTGGCCCCAGAGCGCGAACAGCTCAATCAATTTGTTGATGAAATCCTTGCGCGACTCGCGGGTGAAGGTCACCACAGTCATCGAATCCAGCTCAAAGCCCAGATAGTGGTTGAGCAGCAGGATGCGCAGCACCAGCGTGGTGGACTTGCCCGCGCCAGCGCCGGCGACCACGGATGTCGAGGGGGTTTCGCTGAAAATCATCTTCCATTGCGCGACGCTTGGCTGAGCATGCTCAGGCAATAAACGCGCGACATCGGCCTTCATGCGCTTTTTCAGCTCGGCCGTTAGCGGCAGGCGCCAATCGTCAAACAGATGATTATCAACGCTCGGCGGGCGATGCTCAGTGTTGCGGCTGTCACGGATCAGCAGTACCTGCCGGCCTTCTTCCAGCCCCTCCAGCTTGCCTTCCTTAAAGCCATATTCGACGCCAGCGGTGTGGCCGCTGCGGAAACCATCGGCCTGGCCGTGCAGCCACGATGCCCGGTGCTGCGCGCGCAGACGCGTCAAACCATGGCCGAAGAAGCGTGCAGCCAGGCGTTTGAACCAGGGCATCTCGGCCAAGGGGCGAAGTTCGGGAGGAAGATCGGGGGTGTGTTGCGTCACGCTGACGGGCTCCAGTGTGTGAGGCTGTTGCGGCTATGGTGTCTGTATTTGCCGTTCAGTTCTAGCGAAATGCTTACAGGTCATTGGTTTAGGCGATGAACTGAAGGTGAGATGAGACGCTTTCGAGCTGCTTTCTTATCTGGAATTTCGATCATAACGCCGCACTTTTTACGCTTTTTATCGATCATTAACTGATAGATGATGGCCGTCATAAACCACCGGTGTCGCGTCGGGTGTCAACCATTCACACCCCATGACGAACCTTTTGAGGAGACGATCATGCTTGAACTCAGACCTTTCAGCTCGCTAGGCGGCGCCCATCACGGCTGGTTGGATGCCCATCACCACTTTTCGTTCGCCGAGTACTACGACCCACAGCGCATGAACTGGGGCAACCTGCGGGTGTGGAACGATGACGTGATCGCTGCCGGCACTGGCTTCCCGCAGCATCCGCACCGCGACATGGAAATCATCACCTATGTCCGTGAAGGTGCGATTACTCACCAAGACAACCTGGGCAACAAGGGCCGCACCGAGGCTGGCGATGTGCAAGTGATGAGCGCCGGCACCGGCATCGCTCACAGCGAATACAACCTGGAAGCGAAAGACAGCAAGATCTTCCAGATCTGGATTCTGCCGACGGAAACCGGCGCCCCGCCATCTTGGGGTGCCAAACCCTTTCCGAAAGGCCAGCGTGAAGGCTTTGTCACACTGGCCAGCGGCAAGGATGGCGATGACCAAAGTCTGCGGATTCGCGCCGATGCCAGGTTGGTCGCGGCCAATCTCAAGGCGGGTGAAACCGCGGAATATCACCTGGACGAGGGCCGTCGCGCCTATCTGGTACCGGCCACCGGCGTGATTGAAGTCAACGGCTTGCGTGCACAAGCTCGAGACGGTGTGGCAGTGGCGCATGAGCAAGTGCTGAGCGTCACGGCCATTGAGGACAGTGAAATCGTCTTGGTGGATTTGGCTTGATCGCCTGAAGGGCAGACAAAAAAAAGGGGCAACCATCACGGTTGCCCCTTTTATCATGCGCTTGCGAGCATCACTTGCTGGAGATGGCGCCATCCACCAGCGTCTGCGCTTCAACGACCAATTGCTTGAGGTGGTCGTCACTGATGAAGCTTTCAGCGTAGATCTTGTAGATGTCTTCGGTGCCCGACGGACGCGCGGCGAACCAGCCGTTTTCAGTCATCACTTTCAGACCACCAATCGCCTGATCGTTGCCTGGGGCATGGCTGAGAATGCTCTGGATTTTCTCGCCGGCCAGTTCGGTCGAGGTGACCTGGTCAGGTGACAGCTTGCTTAGCAGTGCTTTCTGCTCCGGATTGGCCTTGGCGTCGACGCGCACCGAGAACGGTTCGCCCAGCTCATCGGTCAATGCCTTGTAGGCCTGGCTCGGATCGCGACCGGTGCGCGCGGTCATTTCGGCGGCGAGCAGCGCCGGGATCAGACCATCCTTATCGGTGCTCCACACGCCACCGTCCTTGCGCAGGAACGATGCGCCGGCGCTCTCTTCACCACCGAAACCCAACGAGCCATCGAACAAGCCGTCGGCGAACCACTTGAAACCGACCGGAACTTCGTACAAACGACGCCCCAGACGCTTGGCCACGCGATCGATCAGACCGCTGCTGACCACGGTTTTACCCACGCCAGCGTCCGCGCGCCATTGTGGGCGGTTCTGAAACAGGTAATCGATCGAGACAGCGAGATAGTTGTTCGGCGCGAGCAAACCACCGGACGGCGTCACGATTCCATGACGGTCGTGATCAGGGTCGCAAGCGAAGGCAACGTCGAAACGCTCTTTCAAGCCGATCAGGCCTTGCATCGCATGGCTGGACGACGGGTCCATACGAATCTGGCCATCCCAGTCGACGGTCATGAAACGGAACGTCGCGTCGACTTCCTTGTTAACCACTTGCAGATCGAGGCGGTAATGCTCGGCAATCGCCGACCAGTAGCGCACCCCTGCTCCGCCCAGCGGATCAACGCCCAGACGCAGTTTGGCGTCACGAATGGCGTCGAAGTCGATCACGTTGATCAGGTCGGCTACGTAGCTGTTCAGGTAATCGTGACGATGCGTGGTGCTGGCCTTGAGCGCCTGCTCGTAACTGATGCGCTTCACACCGGTCAGTTTGGCAGCCAGCAGTTCATTGGCCTTGGCTTCGATCCATTTGGTGATGTGGGTGTCAGCCGGCCCGCCGTTGGTTGGGTTGTATTTGTAACCACCGCTTTGTGGCGGGTTGTGCGACGGCGTGATGACGATGCCGTCCGCCAGGCCCGAGGTGCGGCCACGGTTGTAGCAGAGAATGGCGTGGGAAATGGCCGGTGTCGGCGTGTATTCATCACCTTCGGCGATCATCACCGTCACACCGTTGGCGGCCAGAACTTCCAGCGCACTGGCCCCGGCCGGGGTCGACAGTGCGTGAGTGTCGATGCCGACAAACAGCGGCCCGGTGATGCCCTGGGCTTCGCGGTACAGGCAGATCGCCTGGCTGATGGCCAGAACGTGCCATTCGTTGAAACTCAAGTCGAACGAGCTGCCCCGGTGTCCGGATGTACCGAACGCCACACGCTGGGTGGAAATCGAGGCGTCGGGCTGTCCGGTGTAGTAAGCCGTTACCAGTCGCGGGATATCGACCAACAATTCTGCCGGTGCCGGTTTGCCCGCAAAAGGACTGAGTGTCATGCAAAACCTCTGAAATAGAGTGGTTCAGGAATAGAGCGCAGTTTACTGGCAGTTTGACCGCAGTGCGATGGGATCTATCCGGGACGCTCTCGATGTTTTTTAACGTTATTCACCGGGTGCCAGGCGCAAGGCGTCACCGAGCAGGCCGACCACGCGGGTCAGGTCATGCTCGCCGTGGCTCAGCGGACTCAACCGCACATGCTGCGCATGCAGGCCTTGCAGGCTGAACAGTTCGCCCGGCGCAATAATGATCTGCTGCCTCAACAGGCACTGGAACACCTGCGCCATGTTGACCGGCCGCAGAGAACGCACCCACACGGTCGCGCCACCTTGGGGCTCGACAACCTGCAACGCATCGCCGAGGCGTTCGCGCAGCAGCTCAATCAATTGCGTGCGACGCTCCTTGAGCATTCGTCTCAAGATCAACAAATGCTGATCCAGCCGACCACCCGCCAACAGCCTGGCAACGGCCTTCTGACGGATCGGCGACAAGCGAAACGCGCGCAACAGAAAATGCCGCTGCAACTCGTTGCGCCACTGCCGTGAGAGCAATATGCCGAAAGGTGCCTCGGCACCGATGAACTTCTCGAACGTGGAAAACACCAGCAGACGATCAGGGTCCAGCCAGTCGCGCAATCGTTGGGCGCTCCCTCCTTCGTGGAGTTCGCTGTAACAATCGTTTTCCAGCACCCAAGTGCCATGGCGCCCGAGCAAATGCGCGACTGCCTGTTGGTTGCTCAGCGGTATCAGGCTGCCCCGTGGCATGCTCAACGCCGAAGACAACAGGATCAAACGCACCGGCTCACTCTTGAGTACCGACTCCAGCCGCTGCAGATCAATCGCGCCAGCGGCAAACGGCAGTTCGATCACACGCACCTCGGCGGCTTCCAGCAGACGCAGGATCACCCAGTCACAGGGCGACTCGACGACCACGGTGGCGCGACGTAACTCAAGCACGGAAATCAGAATGTCCAGGACACCGCGCAGATCTGCGCCGATGTAGACGTCATCCGCACGCCAGTAATTGGCGGTGGACGAGGTATAACGCGCGGCCATTACCGTGCGCAGTTCAAGTTCTCCGCAAGGTTGCACCAGCGCTTGCGGCTGGCGTGGATATTGACGCAGCAGTTCCCGCTCCAGCATCAATAATGGACTGTCCAGCGGTTGCAGAGAGGCCGGCTCATCGGCGCTCAGCACGCACATGCCCGGGCGCCTGGCATTGACGTAAACGGTTTCCAGCAAATCACTGCCGCTATCGGGTGAGTCCGTTACGTGTAGCGCTTGCGCGTAGTATCCGGATTTGGCGATTGAATAGACCCGGCCTTCCTTTTCCAGCAGCGAATATGCGTACTGGACCGTCGAGATCGACACATTGAGCCGATCCGCCAATTGTCGCAGTGATGGCAAACGCACCGCCGAGCCACTTCCCGCCTCGTCTATCAGCAGCGTGAGGTATCGATATACCGCCTGATAAACAAAGTCATTCTGCCTCGCCGCTTTCACAAGCTCGCATCCGTTGGCATGGCTCCATCTCCCTGCACGAAGCTCACGTTCACCCCTCCGCTGATCGATCATCTGCCGATTCAACGACCGGGTCCTGCGAGGCCGTTTCAGCGGCAGCAGGCATATGAACAGGTCCCATCGCATACAGCCGCACAATCAACCTGACCGGCAGTCCACTGACATCCGTCATCCATTTCATGACCTGTTCCGGCGCATGCAGGCCCTGCATCGCCCGGTGCAGATCCGGCAACGCCACCAACATGCCAGGGTGACAATTGCGCAAGAAGCGCTCGAGCCCGGCGCCAGCATTGATGAACGGTGAAAACAGCAGGCACGTCAGCTGGATTTCATTCAGTTCAAAATTGGCAAGCAGAGTGCTTTCTGCCTGCTTGCGCAGATACTCGGGCTCCTGCAGATTGCCGAAACTCGCCAGCAACTGTTCGCAAACAGGTTCGGGAACCTGTTTCTCTCGCATGGATATCAGGCAGTTTTTCAGGTAATCGGCGACGCCAGCCTCGTAGGTCTGTCCCTCGATGAAGTGCGCCTGCAAGCCCCGAAGATGCGCGGCTACCAGAGGCTCCACATGTTCGTTGTCAACTTGATAAAGCGTCAGTTCATCAGCCTGGAAACCGAGAAAATCGCTCAACAAAGGCCAGCGTTCTTCGAGCTTGCCGACAATCATGTCGTTGATACTGATGAAACTGGTGCGCCGACAGGCCTCGAATTGACCTTCGGGACGCCAGGCTACCCGCTCTTCTTCGGGATAAAACTCGCGGTAATAATCGCCGCCCAGTCCATCGAGAAGCGGGAACAGCATGTCAAAGCCGACAGGACTCACTTGCGGCCCGGCAATTGCGGCTTTCTGCGCGGCGCGCCCCAATCCCTCAAGGAAGTGCCCCTGACGGCGCACGGATTCACTGCCAATCATCGCATCGACGCCATTGTTCCAGCGGGCCACCTGACCGTAGAACTCGGCAGTGGCCAGATAAGCGTCATCCCATAGTTCGAGCGTTTCGTTCCAGGTTCGACGATGTCCGATCAGCAGCAAATTGATGCGGTTGGCCTCACGCCCCGCCTCGCCAATGGGTGCCTGATGGTCAAACGGCAGAACCTCGCGGTGATCCACCATCACCAGTTCGACTCGAGGATCGTCATACAGAAACAGCGCGCTGTAGCTGCGGTGCATGTTTTGCAGGGACGCCTGGCTGCTGCCGTTCCAGCGCAGGTTGGCGACCCGCAACTGAAAGGTCGCGGGCGAGCGGCCAGCGATGGTCAGTTGTGCGGCCCGTAACAGGGCCAGCGTATAACAACTGTCGCGCGACCCTGACTGGCTCACCAGAACCTTGAAATGACCGATGTTCTCCATACCGCCGGCAGCCACTGCCAGTCGCTGGATCAGCAACTGCAGCGCCGTGCGTTCTGCTCGAGAGAAGAAACTCAGCAAACGCTGCAATACTTGCTGGTAGACATAGTTCATTGCCTGATCATGGATCGTGCTCATCGGTATTTACCCGGTATCGAAAGTTTCATGCCGCGCGGACTGAAAAATCAGTCAGGCGACAATTCATCAATAAGTAATAGACGTTCGAATGCTAACACTTACAAGTTTGTAGTTATTTGAAACACTTGAGCTGATTAAACCCCTGCCGTCGCCGAGACGCAGCCTCAAACCCCTGTAATTGTTGAGATATTTTTTTTGGGACGCGATCCTAGGAAACTTCCCACAATGTCCCACGACAAGTGAGTACAAGAAAAAGAGAAGCAGTTTCCGAATAGCCCTACAACAATTAAACAGAAGTTGGCGCAACCAACGGATTTAGCCGATTGATATAGCGCAGGACAAATTGAATGCACAGCCATGGCTCATTCCTTGAGATGAAAGTAATCATTCAATTATCAGGGCTTACATTGTGATTAGAAGATACAGATCGAGAGCAAAAACCAGTTCAGTTGCTGAACGGTCCCGGGCATAGCGCCAGGGAGCTCTGTTTTTCAGGAGGGAAGGTAAACGCACGAGAGTCCGTGGGGCCACGGACTCTGATGACAGGGCTTACGCCGGTTCGACCTGCAGCGCGACCCGTTCGCGGCATGGGCATTCGTCCATGTAGCGATGCGCTTCGACGAACTCGTTGAACGGGAATACACGCGTCTTCAGCGGCAGCAACACGCGGTCGGCGGTCAACTGGTTGATGTCACGCAAGGCACGTTGCAAGGCGACGTGATCCTGAGTGATGCCCAGTTCCGGCTTGCCGGTGAAGTTGCCGATGCAATGCACGAAAAACTGGATGTTCTTCTGGAACGCTGCACAGGCCGGGAACGGCGTCTGATTGCCGCCCTGCAAGCCATACAACACCAGGCTGCCACGCGGCGCCAGCACATCGCCAAGCAACGACATCTGCGGGCCGCCGAGGCCGTCGAACACCACGTCGACACCGCGGTTGTCGGTGATCTTGTTGATTCGCATCAACAGATCTTCCTCTTCGGTGACAATGACCTTTTCCGCACCAAGGGACAGCAGGTACTCGCGCTCTTCGGCTTCTTTGGTCGCGGCAATCACCCGCACACCCATTGCCTTGCCCAACTGGACAAACGAAGGACCGGCGCAATGGCTGGCGTCCGTGACCAGAGCGAACTGCCCTGGCTTGACCCGCGCCAGATCGGCGTAGGCAAAATAGGCGATCAGTAGCGGCGTGTAGTGCACGCTGGCTTCGATCGGGCTGAGCACATCCGGATAACGGGTCAGCGCAGTACGCGGCAGCACGATTGATTCGCCGTAGACCGGGTAGTCGTTCGCACTCTCGGCCGGAAAGCTGGCGACCTTGTCACCCACTGCCAGATCATCGACACCGTCGCCGACAGCGGTGATCACACCGGCCATCTCGTGACCAAGACCCGCAGGCAGTCGCGCCTGAGACGAGGCCAGGTTCTGACGCCAGAGGGTGTCGTACCAGCTGATGCCGATCGCCTCGACGCGCACCTGCACTTCGCCAGGACCTGGCTGAGCGGCCGCATGCTCTTCGCATTTGAGCACCTCGGCCGGACCAAACTTGTGAAAACGGATCGTGCGGGACATCGCAAACCTCGTCAAAGTAACCTCTAATGCCATGAACTCTATCTGGGCTTTTGACCCAAGACCATCAGTGGCTATTAATAGTCGACATGCCTGTCATTGATTCCGCAGCAGGGGCGGCATTGGCAAAATCCATGAAAAAACTGCTGCCACCGTCTCAGTTAAGCTGAATTTTCCGGTGCAGAGTACCAGCCTTTCCCCGTAAGATTCATGCCGGCCATTGTTCTCATATGGCCGCTCTCGTCAAGCTTGATGACTCTGCCAGGACTCCAGATGAATCGTAATGACCTGCGTCGTGTCGACCTGAACCTGTTGATCGTATTCGAAACATTGATGCACGAACGCAGTGTGACCCGGGCGGCAGAAAAACTGTTTCTCGGTCAACCGGCGATCAGTGCGGCGCTCTCGCGCCTGCGCAGCCTGTTCGATGACCCGCTATTCGTGCGCACCGGTCGCAGCATGGAACCGTCCGCCCGCGCGGTGGAAATCTTCGCCCTGCTCTCGCCGGCCCTCGATTCGATTTCAACCGCTGTCAGCCGCGCGGCCGAATTCGACCCGGCGACCAGCACCTCGGTTTTCCGTATTGGCTTGTCCGACGACGTTGAATTCGCCCTGCTGCCGATGCTGCTCAAACGCCTGCGCGCCGAATCCCCGGGGATCGTGCTGGTGATCCGTCGCGTCAACTACATATTGATGCCGGGCCTGTTGGCCTCCGGCGAGATATCCATTGGAGTCAGCTACACCACCGACCTGCCGGCCAACGCCAAGCGCAAGGTCCTGCGTCGCAGCGCACCAAAACTGCTGCGTGCCGACACCGTGCCGGGGCCGCTGAGCCTGGATGACTACTGCGCGCGTCCGCATGCACTGGTGTCGTTCGCCGGCGACCTCAGTGGTTTCATTGATGAAGAGCTTGAGAAACTCGGGCGCAAGCGGCACGTGGTGCTGGCCGTGCCGCAGTTCAATGGTTTGAGTACGTTGCTGGCGGGCACTGACATCGTGGCGACCGTGCCGGATTACACGGCGGAGGCGCTGACGGCGGCTGGTGGCGTTCGGGCGGAAGATCCGCCGTTGCCGACGCGCACGTTTGAGCTGCATATGGCGTGGCGGGGGTCGCAGGATAATGACCCGGGTGAGCGGTGGTTACGGTCGCGGATTCAGATGTTTTTTGGGGACCCCGATAGTCTGTAATGGAGTTCCAGTAAGCTCCATAAACGTTTTTTATAACAACAGGTTACTTGTTATTTCAGTCCATTGCCGCCTGTCTAAATCCAATGGATTCCAGGGCTCACGGGGGCATAATTGGGGGCAAATTTCGGTTCCTTAAAAAGGATGCCCCCACCGATGCCCCCAGATAATGCGGTTGTTTTCAAACGAAAACTCAGCGATGCCTTGATCCGCTCACTGACCGAGCCCGGCAAACACGCCGATGGCGAAGTCCCTGGCCTCTATTTGGAGGTAAGGGCGTCGAGCAAGGTCGGCAAATCCCCCTCAAAGGTTTGGCGATTGAAGTATCGGCTGCATGGCAAGGAAAACCGCTTCTCAATCGGCGCTTACCCCGACATCGGTCTGAAAGAAGCGCGCGATATTGCCCGCGGCGCACGCCGCGACGTGGCTAACCACACCGCCCCGCTCAAGGCCAAGACCTCCAAAATCGAGGCGCAACTCCTCAACGAGGTACGCACCTTCGAATACGTGGCCAAGCAATGGTTGGCATTCAAGTCTGCCGAACTGGTGACCAAATCCATCTCGGGTTTTAGAGGAGCGCTGAACAACCACATCTTGCCTGCGATTGGTAAAACACCAATCAGCGAGATCAAGTTGGAGCACATCACCACAATCATTACCGAGTTGCGTCGCAAGCGCACCATGGCCATGGCCCGGCGCGTGCGCACTATCATCCGTGCCGTCCTGGGCTTTGCCGAGGGGCGCGGCTGGGTGGAACGCAATGTAGCGCTCAGCAACATTGAGGAGTTGAAGATCCGCCATGTCGTGACCAGCAACCCAGCGATCGAAAGGCCGGCCGACCTGGGCAGGTTTTTGCTGCGACTGGATGACTGCAACGACGGCAGCGTTGCCGCCGCAATGCGCTTGCTGGTCATGTTGCCGGTCCGCCCAGGCGAACTGGTGCAGATGCGCTGGGAAGATGTCGACTTGGTGGCCGCCGATTGGCGCTATGTGGTGAGCAAGACCAAGCATTTGGACAAGAGTAAACACATCGTGCCGTTACCTGAGCAAGCCTTGGTTTTGTTACGCGACTTGCATAAAATCCGCGTGGTGGATAAAGAAGGCAAAGGTTGGGTGTTCGTGTCGCCGGTTTACCCTGGTCGTCCCATCAATCCAACCTCAATGCTCAAGTCCTTTCAGCGTATTTGGCCGGAGTACGACATCACCGCGCACGGCTTTCGCGCCACCTACCGGACCATCGCACACGAGCACTTGGGTATTGATCCAATCGTGCTCGAATTGTCGTTATCTCACCGGATGCCAGGTGCACTGGGGGCTGTGTATGCCCGCGCACAGTTACTAGTGCAACGCCGAGAGGCGGCGCAACAATGGGCAAACTACCTAGACCAGTTGCGGCAAAACGCTGCGCGCGTGACCTCAGATTGACGATATAGCGAAAAATCAGGAGATGGAGTGGGAAACGAGACTCGTATCTGGTGTCCGACCCTTTGAAATTTAAGGGCTGTTTTTTCTTGCCGGGGCAGGAAAAGACTTGATTCTGGACTTGTTTCTGAAGGGTATCAAGGACCATTAAAGGAGATATGCCAGGCTATGTCATTTTATTCGGCCCATAGCCACTCGGACGGGAAGCCCCCTTGGACGTACTGTTCGAAAAGCTGCCCATTCCGTAAGCACTAGGCGGAGCCGGGAAATACATCAAGTCAGCACCAAGCACCGCAATGAGGCCCGTCACAGCTTGGTCGACCGTGACGGACGTTGGCACGGTGATTTGGGCTCCCTGACCATTGCGCTCCAATTCCCACCGATAAACCCGGTCATCTCCAAGACGGTTGCTGATGCACCGGTGATTCAACAGGTCATCCGAATGTTCGGGCGTTCCGAACCGCTCCAGATGACTCGGCACCGCCGCGACAACCCAGCAAATATCGGCCTAGAGTCGCCGGCTCACCATGTCCTCCGGGACGGTACCACCGTAACGGCACATAGCAGCGAACAGCGCTTGCCAGTTGGCGAAGGGACCGAGCGGAATAACCTCCCAATCAATGAGGCCTGCCTTGGCGAGCGGGAACTCGGCCAATGCTGCCTTGGCGACTTCGACAGATTCGGCTTCGGCGATGATCGCGACACCGGGACGATCCTGCCGGAAATAGATATCCCGGATAATGTCGCCCTTGTACATCTGCTAGGTGTGACGGACTTCGTCCGCCATGTGTGGTGCATATTTTTCCATCGTGGCGCCGGGCTGCGGGACGTCGAGGCAAAGCAATTTCATGGTCTTGCTCCTGGATTGGATTGAGGCGAAACGGCTTATACAGAACTGAAGCGACGGGCAGTCTGGGCGACTCGTTTGCCTAGATAAGAGGCGGTATCGAGATCACTGCGAATCGGCGTGAGATCGGCGCCTTGGTCGTTGTTCGACTGGGTCATGGCGCCGAGCCAACTTCCATGACGATTGAGGTCGTTCTCGCTACCGGTGCTACTGCTGTTGCCCGGCATCATGTCCAGACCGACCCAGATCATGCCGTGCTGAGCGGCGAACAGCGCCATGGAGACCAGCGAATTCAGCTTGTCGCCGTGCTGCGCGCCAGAATTGGTGAAACCGGCAGCGAGCTTGTCGCGCCACTTGAGTTCGATCCACGCGGCCTTCGTGGAGTCCTCAAAGAACTGTTTGAAACGGGCGCTGATCATGCCGTTATAAGTCGGTGAGCCGAAGATAATCGCGTCGCTCTTCTCTAGCCGTCCCCAGTCGATCGGGCCATCCGCTACGGCGATCAGCCGGACGTCGACACCGACGACCAATCTGGCGCCTTCAGCAACTGCCTCGGCCACACGTGCGGTATGACCATAACCACTGTCATACACAATTGAGATCAACTTCATCTAACTCCCCTGTTCTCTGGCCATATGCGAGATCCATAGGCTGGTAGTTCTTTTGGTGTGACCCTACGTTGCAAAAACACGGAAACACGTGCTGCTGTGCTACTTTAAAGTAGAATACGATTCGGCATTGGAGTTAATAATTCTCACCAATGCATCATATAATTCTACAATCGTAGGAAACTTGCCGTGCGTGATAGATTCGATGGTGTACAGTTGTTCGTCGAAGTCGTCGAAGCCGGTGGTTTTGCGAAAGCCGGTGAACGGGTTGCTTTGACGCGTTCGGCAGTCGGCAAAGCGATTGCACGTCTAGAGGAGCGACTTGGTGTTCAGCTGTTTCAGCGGACCACAAGAACTCAGTGTCTGACCGAGGACGGCCAGCAGTACTATGAGCGCTGCCAACGTGCGATCGATGAGTTGCGCGCAGGTGAGACTATGCTGGAGAACGGCCGGCGGGAGGTCGTCGGCAAGTTGCGAGTCACTCTTCCTGTTTTGTTCGGACGCTATCGCGTCGCGCCCATCTTGCGGTCCTATGCGCGCCAACATCCCAACCTCGAGCTGGAGCTGAATTTCAGCGATCGCCAGGTTGACTTGATCGCCGAGGGCTTTGACCTCGCAGTACGCAACGGTCGGCTAGGCAATGGCTCGACCCTGCACGCACGCCAGTTAGTCAGTCAGCGAAAGGTGCTGTGCGCCTCGCAGGCTTATCTCGAAAGACGGGGTGAGCCACACTCATTAGCCGATCTTACTGACCATGACCTGCTCCCATACTGGCGCAACGATTACGGTTTGGCGTGGAAGCTTCCCGACGAAAAAGGTGCGCTCGTTGACGTTCTTGTCACCTCACGCCTGCGCTTTGACGACTTGGAGGTGATTGCGGACGCTGCCGCCGAGGGCATGGGCTTGGCTTGGCTTCCTTACTGGCTTATCCGGGATCGGATGCAGCAGGGCTCACTTGTAGAGATATGGGGAGATCGGCCTAGAGCAGCCATGGAGTGCTACGTGGTCTGGCCTGCTGCTCAATATTTGCCACTTCGATCTCGACTTGCGATCGACGTGCTTGTCTGCGATTTGGAGAAATGCCCGCAAGACTGATAGCACCCTCGATGATTGAAAGGTAAGTCATGCGCAGCGGCATCAGCCCCCATTGACCCAAGGAGATATCACATGACGAAAAACAGAAACCGACTCCTGCCGGCAGTATTTTTCGCTGGCATGGCAAGTAGCCTCGGAGCAGGTACGGTGCAGGCACAAGAGGCACCCACGACCGTTGTACGCATTGCCGAATTGGTGATCGATCCGGCACAGCTTGAAGCCTACAAGGTGGCCGTCAGGGAAGAGATGGAAGAATCCATCCGTGTTGAACCCGGCGTGCTCGCCATCTACTCAGTAGCGGAAAAGGGAAAGCCCAACAGTCTTCGTTTTTTCGAGATTTACGCCAGCGAAGAAGCCTATCGAGCACACATCGAATCCCCGCACTTCAAGAAATACGTAGCGATCACACAGCCAATGATCGTGTCGCGCAAGCTGATCGAAACACAGCCCATCCAACTCAGCGCCAAAGCGTTACAACCTGACTGACGACCAACGTCACCTCGATCTTGCGAAGGAGCATGACCCATGAAGTTGAATAACTCCGCATTTTATATGGCCGTCGCGACTGTAATCTTGACCCTTGGCGCGCCCATTGTCCAAGCTCAGACACCGCCTCCCCAGGCTCAGCAGGCTAAAGGAAGCACCCCTGCCTACTACATTGCCGAATTCGAACTGACCGACCCGGAGGGAATCAAGCCATACCGGGAGCAGGTGGATGCCACGTTTGAGCGCTACAGCGGACGATACATAGTGCGTGCCCCCGGAGTCAGCCCGCTCGAAGGCAGTCCACCGAGTCATCGATTGATCATCATCGAGTTCGATAGCCTTGAGCAGGCTCGTGCCTGGTACAACTCACCTGAGTACGCCAAGATCCGGCCCTTCCGGCAGCGATCAGGCCATACCAATGCCTATATCGTCGAAGGCGAGCCGAAGTAGAAAGGGGAAACGGCATCGGCGTGCGGATCAGAAGACTTGGATGACCTGCCGCGATCATGTTGATAGCGATTGGACTTGTTTTCGATGGGCATCAAGGGCAGAAGAAATCCAAACCAGGCCCACACCGCTCGATTCAATTGACGTGTTCATTAGCCAACGCCACACAGACCGCCCGAAGCTCGGATGAACTCACCGCTCACCCAAATGCGAATCCACCTCTTCACCGGTAGGTTCCCATTCCGAACAGCTTGGATCACAGAACCGATTATCCAATAGCGTGCATAGATGCTTGCAATTTCGTGCGATGTTTTGGGGCAGTGACAGGCATACATTAGCTGGCAAAGCCGATCCCGACGGGCAACGTCATTTACGAAACATGTTCCCCATGGTTCGAAAAGCCTATGACGCCGACGACAAGCCCCCCGCTGCTCGACGGGTATCCAGGCTGGCAGGAACAATCTCAACTACATGTAAGGCAAGCACATGCAACTGACACAGGAATGGGACAAGACTTTCGCCAAGAGCGACAAGGTGGACCATAAGAAGATCACCTTCACGAACCGCTATGGCATCACCCTAGCGGGCGACCTGTACCAACCGAAGAACGCCAGCGCAAAACTCGCAGCTATTGTCGTCTGTGGCCCGTTTGGCGCGGTGAAGGAGCAGGCCTCCGGGCTTTACGCGCAAACCATGGCCGAGCGCGGTTTTGTCACTCTGGCCTTCGATGCATCCTACACCGGGGAAAGCAGCGGTGAGCCGCGCAACGTCGCCTCGCCAGACATCAACACCGAGGATGTGAGCGCGGCAGTTGATGCTCTTGGCCTGCAACCCTCCGTTGATCGCGAGCGGATTGGCGTCATCGGCATCTGCGGTTGGGGCGGCATGGCGCTGAATGCCGTGGCCTTGGATAAGCGCGTCAAGGCGGTTGTCGCCAGCACCTTGTACGACATGACCCGCGTCATGTCCAAGGGCTACAACGATAGCGTAACCCTCGAACAGCGCACGCAAGGGCTCGAACAACTGAGCGCACAACGTTGGGTCGACGCGGAAAATGCTACCCCTGCTTACCAGCCCCCCTACAACGAACTGAAGGGTGGTGAAGCGCAGTTCATGGTCGATTATCACGATTACTACAGCACGCCCCGCGGACACCATCCGCGCGCGGTCAACTCGGGCAACTCGTGGACCATAACTACACCCCTGTCGTTCATGAACATGCCGATCCTGACCTACATCGCGGAAATTTCCCCACGCCCGGTCCTGTTCATCCACGGTGAAAACGCCCACTCGCGCTACTTCAGCGAAACCGCTTACGCGGCCGCGGCGCAGCCGAAGGAGCTGATGATCATTCCAGAGGCCAGCCACACCGATCTGTATGACCGCGTGGACGTGATTCCTTTCGACAAGCTGACGACCTTCTTCACGCAGCACCTGGCCACGGCGGCACGCGCCGCTTGACGTCTTGAGGCAGTCGCATCCAGGCGGACAACGCGCCTGGATGCGACTGAGCGGGATGACGCGCCCTACGGTATGGATTGATGCCACTCAGCACTTCTGACTTTCCAGTGAGGATCGCAACCAGAACTGGCAATAGACCACTCGCTGAGGAGCATCGGCGCCATATTGCTGAGCTAATTCGCGCTCGAAACCTACGAATTCAAGTGCAGGCGCGGCAACGCGTCTTGCCCATTTTCCGCATTGCAAAGGAGAACAACATGCAGAGCAAAACCGTTGACGTCGGTGCAGGCGGCGCTCTCTCCTCTCTTGGCGCTGCAAGCCGTAGGCATTCCTGGCACCGGCGGGCCATGCAACAGCTTGGAATGCCGTTGCTTCTCCTCGCACTGTGCAGCGGCCATCCCGCCCACGCCGCCAGCACTGCGCTGCCCGTGGCCGCTGAGCAGGATGTCACTCAAGCACCCAAGAAATCGGATGAATCACGCCTGTGGATGACCGTCGGGGAACGTCGCTTCGCCATCACACTGGCCGACAACGAGGCGACTCGCGCATTCACCGCCACGTTGCCGCTGACACTGGACATGGAGGACCTCCACGGCAACGAGAAGAAAAAAGAACTGCCTGACGCGCTGCCCACCAGTGAGAGCCGACCCGGTACGATCCGCAACGGAGACCTGATGCTTTGGGGATCGCGCACCGTGGTCGTCTTTTACAAGACCTTCGACTCAGCTTACTCATACACCCGTCTGGGCCGCGTGGACGATCCGACTGGCCTGGCCCAGGCGCTCGGCCATGGCGATGTTCGGGTGGTGTTCTCCCAAGAGCAGCGTGCGCCGACAAAGTAGTCTCCCCGCGCTCAACACCGACCTGAGATACCGCCTCATCATCTGCTGCGTCTCCTTCGCAGCCCGAATCCAGAGAGAAAAATCATGATCAAAGACAAAGTAGTCATCATCACCGGCGCATCGTCCGGAATCGGCGAGGCAACCGCCAAGCTGCTCGCGAGCAAAGGCGCCAAAATCGTGCTCGGCGCGCGACGCGAAGACAAGCTCAAGCAGATCGCGGACGAGATTCTCCTGAGCGGAGGCCAGGTGGTTTATCAGATACTGGACGTGACAAAGCAAGAGGAAAACGACCGCATCGTCCAATTGGCCAAAGAAACATTCGGCCGTGTGGACGTCATTTTCCTGAACGCGGGACTGATGCCGAACTCGCCGTTGTCCGCCCTGAAGACCGAAGACTGGCACCAAATGATCGATGTCAACGTGAAAGGTGTTCTGAATGGCGTAGCGGCCGTGCTGCCCGAGTTCCTGGCACAGAAGTCCGGGCACGTGATCACCACCTCGTCGGTGGCGGGGCTCAAGGCCTATCCGGGCGGCGCTGTTTACGGCGGGACGAAGTGGTTCGTGCGCGACTTCATGGAAGTCTTGCGCATGGAGTCCGCCATGGAGGGCAATAACATACGCACCGCGACGATCTACCCGGCCGCAGTCAACACTGAATTATTGGCGACAATCAGCGATAAGCAGGCGCTAGACCAGATGCAGGACATCTATGACAAGTACGGCATTTCTCCAGACCGGATCGCCAACGTTGTCGCCTTCGCAATCGACCAGCCTGATGACACCACAATCAACGAGTTCACCGTTGGCCCCGCAAACCAGCCTTGGTGAATGCATTGCAGTCAGGCAAGGCGTCCGACAGCCCACCACTGCCCTGATAAGGAGCTTTCATGAAGACCGTACTACTAGGATCAACCAATACTCGGGTTCCCAACGTCGTCACGGGCATGATGCGCATCGCCGGCAGCACCGATGACCAGATCCGCGCGCTCTACACCACGGCGCGCGAATCGGGCATCAATTTTTTCGATCACGCTGACCTCTATGGATTCAACCATCCCGGCGGTGGCCCGCATTTGTGCGAACGCCGGTTCGGCGAGGCGCTGCGACTCAGCAGCGCTGAGCGTGAGCAGATCTTCCTCCAGTCCAAGACCAGTATCGTTGACGACCCGTGGCACTATGATCAGTCGTACGAGCACATCGTGGAATCGGCCGAGAGGTCGCTAAAAGCGCTAGGTACCGACTACCTGGATGTGCTACTGCTGCACCGTCCCGACGCACTCGTGGAGCCGGAAGAAGTCGCTCGTGCATTCGACCATCTGGAGTCCACCGGCAAGGTTCGCGCGTTCGGCGTTTCCAACCACACTCCCCGTCAGATCGATTTGCTCAAGACCGCCGTGACTCAGCCGATCCTGGCGAACCAGGTCCAGCTTTCGCTGACGCATTCGACGATCGTCGCACAGGGCCTGTCGTCGAACATGACCGGCTTCGACGACTCAATCACTCGTGACGGCGGCGGCATCGTCGACTATGCGAGGATCAACAAGATCACACTGCAGGCGTGGTCTCCATTCCAGAAAGCTTTTCAGGATGGGGTGTTCTTCGACTCTCCCGACTACCCGCAACTGAATGCCGAACTCAAACGATTGGCTGTGAAGTACGACGTCACTCCGACCGCAATCGCAACAGCCTGGATCACCCGTCACCCCGCCGGCATCCAAGTAGTGCTGGGTACCACGAGACCCGAGCGCCTCGTCGAGGCAGCTGCGGGCTCGAATATCCCGCTCACCCGCCCCGAATGGTACGGGCTGATCCGAGCGGCTGGTCACAACGTTCCCTGAACTGCCCGGGCGTCGAAAGCGGCGCCCGTCTCCTGATGCGAGCCCCTCACCTCTCCTGACTGGAGTTCCGCTTGGATCATGCCCGCCGAAGCGTAATGATCGAAATTTCTCGTGGCACACCGATTCGCAAGGGTAGCCAGTGGCCCAGTCCAGAAGTGACGTCGAGGGACGCCGCCCCGTCACGATAGATCCCATGCATATAGTCGTAAGCGACGATCACGGGCCGCCCGAAAAGCCGTACCTGTCCGCCGTGCGTATGGCTGGCCAGGGTCAATACAGCACCCCGCGCAGCCGCGATAGGAAAGAACTCGGGGTGGTGTGACAGCGCAATGAGCGTATCGCCAGGCGACGCCTCGGCGAACGCCAGGTCTGCGAACCTGCGCATGGCAGCATCCTGCTCGTCCCGTGGAAGCATGTGACGTCCATCCGAGGCGAGCGGGTAATCTACGCCGGCGATGCGCAACGGCACGCCGCGCGGGTGCACTACAACACTGTTATTGATGAGTACCTGGATACGAGGGTTGCGCGCACGCAAGGCGGCGACTACGGCGGCTTCGTTAGGGTACTTGTCATGATTGCCGAGGATGGAGAGCACAGGCAGCGCGTTACTTCTCTCCAAGGCGTCCAGCGTCGGCTCCAGCTGGCTGAGATCGTCGATGAGATCACCCGTAATCGCCAGCAAGTCCACCTTACGCGAATTGACGATGTCGATGGCCTGGGCAAAGTCCTCGGGCACGATGAAATGCCCGATGTGGACATCACCTATGTTAGCGACCCGCAGTCCGTCCAAACCTTCGGGCAGACCGTTCACATGGACCACTTCTTCGCGAACCACTGGGCCTCCGACGGTGCCGAAGCTCACACCGCCCCCAACGATCACTGAGGTGGCGACCAAAATCAGAGGCACGCGTACGCTGCTGGTCGAGCGTTGACCAAACAGGCGACGCCCAATGAGAAACAGCCCGACGGGCAGAATCAGGAACACTGCCGTCAGCACCGCACCGACCCAGGCACTGACCAGCCAGCGCCCGGCTTCGCTCCATGCTCCCTTGAGTTCAGGTAGCCCCCACCAGATAAGGTGTACAACGGCGGCGAAAACCCAGAACGCCACGATGCAACCCCGCGTGCGCGCGGCGCGACCAGTGACTAGGAGAAACAAGCCTATGATGATCGTCAACACAATCGAACGAACAAACACAAACTCGTAACTCATAGCCTATTCACTCCGTTTCTAAGCTAGGGTCTTTGCGGGACCCCCGTCCTCTCTCAGCGCATCTGCAGGATGATCGGGTTGCTGCTGGCCGGATTGGTTCGCTCACGCAGTTCCTTCACCTCGTCAGCCTTCACTGCGCCTCCCTGATTACCCCAAGAGGTGCGAACGAAAGTCAGTACATCGGCGACTTCCTGATCAGAAAGTTGGTTGCGGTACGGGGGCATGCGATACGAATCCGGAATACCGTTGGCAACGACACGTTCGGAACCGTTCAAGGTGGCATTGATGCTAGTAGCGCTTTCCTTCACCATCGATGAAGATGCGCCTGCCAAAGGAGGTATCCATGGCGCTTGCCCGCTGCCGTCACTGCCGTGGCAACTGCTGCACTTGGCCATGTAGTTGGCGGCCCCTGGTGTCGACAACGGTGGTGATTGTTCTACCGCCAGTGTGGCCGCTGGCTTCCATGGCGGCCCGTCACGCTTTGGGTCACCCGGCAACGACACCAGGTAATGCGCAATGGCTTTCAGGTCCGGGTCAGACATGTATTGCGTCGAGTTGTTGAAGACTTCCGCCATAGTGCCCACGACCACGCTGTGAGCGTTACGTCCGGTCTTCAGGTAATCGACGATTTGCTGCTCACTCCAGCGACCCAATCCAGTGTTTGGATCCTGGCGCAGGCTCGGCGCGTACCACCCGTCGAGCAGCGAACCGCTGAGGAAAGTAGCGCTGCTTTCATCCAGCGACTTCTCGTTCATCGTCAAACTGCGTGGGGTATGGCAACTGCCACAATGCCCCGCGCCTTGAACGATGTATGCACCGCGGTTCCACAGCGCATCCTCTGACGGCTTGGCCTGATAGGCACCGTCATCGACAAACGCGGTATTCCACAAAGCCAGCGGCCAGCGCATGTTGAGCGGCCAGGGGATATGGCTTTGCTGATTCGGCTGCTGCGCCGGCTTAACGCCGGCCATGAAGAACGCATAAAGCGCCCGCACATCATCGTCGCTGAGCTTGGCATAGGATGGGTACGGCATAGCCGGATACAGCCTGTGCCCGTCAGCCGCGACTCCGCTGCGTACTGCGCGATCGAAGTCGGCCAGGCTGTAATTGCCGATGCCCGTTTGTTTGTCCGGGGTAATGTTGGTGGCATAGATCGACCCCATCGGGGTCGCCATCTCTAACCCGCCGGCAAACGGCGCACCTTTTGGCGTGCTGTGACAGGCCACACAGTCGCTCAGCCTGGCAACATATTCACCGCGTTGGACAAGTTGTGCATCTGTCGACGGGGGAGCTGTCTCATCAGCAAAAGGCGAAGATGGCGTGCGATTGACAAACCAGCCCAAGCCGGCTGCCACGACGATGCCTGCTGGCAGCAGATACTTTATAGTTTTATTCACGAGCCATTCCTCATCAGGTGTCGAAGCGGTACTGCGATAGAGGCATGCTGCGAATTCGTTGCCCGGTCAGTCGCGAGACGGCGTTAGCAACCGCCGGTGCCACCGCAGGCAGAGGCGGTTCGCCGATTCCGCCCATTGGCGCACCACTCTCCACCACGCGGACATGGACCCTGGACATCATCTCCGGTGTGAGAATGCGGTAGAGGTCGTAATTACGCGCTACCGGCGTCCCATCTTTGTAAATGGCTTGTTCAATCAGGGTTTGAGACAAGCCGAGGGCCACGGCTGAGTTGACCTGAGCCTCGATGATGGCGGGGTTGACGATGCTACCCGGATCGATTGCCTGCCAGATATCGTGAACCTTCACCGCTCCGTTGCTGATGGAAACCTCTGCGATCACCGCCGTTTCGGTACCAAATGGCGATGCCATTGCAACGCCTCTTGCTCGCTTGGTGCCGTCTTGCGCCGTGAACGGCCCTCGTTTCCACCCCCCGGACAGGTCGGCCACTGTCTTGAGCAGGTGGCTTAGCCGCTCGTTGCCCTGCAGCAGCTTGGCCCGCAGCTCATAGGGATCCTGACCGCCGGCATCCGCCACTTCATCCAGAAAAGCTTCATACATAAAGTCATTGATAGAGTTCCCGACTGAACGCCAGTAGCCCAACATCATCGGGGTCTGCGAGTACAGTTGAGCGATCCGACGATGGGCAATGGCGTATTTTTTACCGGCCAGGCCCTCGACGGCGGTCGGGTCGATTTTGTCTCCTTGTTTGTTAGCGATACCCTCGGTTGGCCCCTCCGTGGCACTAATTGCTTCAAAGGCCACCGGCATGCCCTGTTCATCCAGGCCTGCGCGAAAGCGCACTACGGCGGAAGGACGAAGCACGTCACGCAAAAATTCTTCCTCGCGGCTCCAGATCACCTTGATCGGTCGACCTGTGGATTGAGCCAGCTGGATAGCTTGAGGGTAAGGTGATGCATTCGGGTATAAAAAATGCCGGCCGAAAAAGCCACCCAGCAGCGGTGAGTGAAGAGTGATTTTGGAAGGATCCAGACCGGTACGCTTGGCGACGTCGGCCAAAAACAAATCCGGGGCCTGGTTCGGCAGCCACAGATCGAGATTGCCTTCAGCGCCGAAGCGCGCCAGGGCCGAGGGCGGCTCCAACTGGGCGTGGTTGAGGTATTGGGTATGGTAAGTCGCACTGACGATTTTCTTGGCGCCGGCCAGCCCTTGCTGCAGGTCGCCCTCACGTTCGGCCTCATCCCCGGCGTCGGTGGTTTTACTCAATTGCTCCGCATAGGCCTGGGTGTCGAAATTAGCCGGCATGTAGCGCACGGTTGAATCGCCACCCGGCTCCGTCCACTCCACTTGCAGAGCCTCGACGGCACGCTTGGCCACCCACCAGCGTTGCGCAACCACCGCCACTGCCCCTTCAAGACGGTGCACCGAATGCACGCCTTTGAGGTTCCTGATCTGATCCTCGTTGCGCACCTGCCCCACTTGCAGACCCAGGCGCGGCGCATGCTGTACCGCAGCGTGGAGCATGCCTTCGACACGAGTATCGATGGTGTATTGCGCCTTGCCAGTGGATTTGTCGTAGACGTCTATTCGCTGGACCGGCTTACCGATCCAGCGGAATGTAGCAGGGTCGCGCAGAGTAACGGTTTGCGGATCGGGAATGGGCAAATCGAGCGTTAGCGGCGCGAGTTCACCATAGGTGATCGATCGATTGGAAGCGGCATGAATGACCCGCCCTGGCTCGGTAGTCAGCTGCGCCAGCGGCACCTTCCAGTGGGATGACGCAGCCTGCAATAACATCAGGCGCGCCGATGCGCCCAGTCGGCGCATGGTCATGTAGCTCGCGCGCATCGACCGGCTACCACCGGTGAAGCGCATGCCACCTTCCATGACTTTGAAGTCATTCCCGGGCGCCGCGTTCTCCACCAGAAAGCTGGCTGGATCTATATCGAGCTCCTCACCCACGACCTGTGCCATGCCCGTGAAAATGCCCTGCCCACCCTCGATAAAGGGGCTCTGCAGGCGAACGGTATTGTCCGGGCGAATCTCCAGGAACGCCGGTACACGGGCGCCAGCCGGCAATGCCTGGGCACGCTCGGCAGCACGCAACGGGCCAAGGGGAATTCCGAAGCTGATAACAAGCGCACCCGCCGTGACGCCAGCCGATGCCTGCAAAAAACGGCGGCGAGAGACGTTCACAGGTTGCGCGTCGGAAAGTACGCCGCGCTCGGCGATTGAATCATCCAGTTTTGACATAGTGTTCCCCTGTGTTTGCATTCAATGCTCGGCCTGGCAGCAGACCAATCCCCGCTCCATTAAAGGTGGTCAGGATTAGCCGTCGGCATTGTCGCCAGGCACGTCGCAGCTCAGTCGAATTGCGCGTGTTCAAGCACCAGCAAGCTCATCGACAGCAGTCTTGATCGCGTTATAAGTGCCGCAACGGCAGAGATTCGTCATGGCGGCAGCAATATCGGCTTGGGAAGGTTTGGGAATGCGCTGCAACAGCGCAGTGGCGGCCATTACCTGGCCAGACTGGCAATAACCACACTGGGCGACTTGATGCTTGACCCAGGCCGCCACTACGCGCTTGCCCAACTCGTCGTCTTCAATGGCTTCGATTGTGCGGATCTGTTTGCCCTTTACACCTTCAACCGGTGTAACGCATGAGCGAAGCAGCACGCCGTCCACCATGACCGAACAGGCGCCGCATTGCGCCAATCCGCACCCGTACTTGGTTCCGGTCAGGCCGATATCGTCGCGAATCACCCATAACAATGGTGTATCCGCATCCGCCTCAACCTCATACACAGTGCCATTTACGTTGAGTTCCATTGTAAGAATGCCTCGATTGAAAACAGTGTGAAAAACCTGGTCGAACACGACCTGCGGATAATCGTTGGCAACTGACCATTCGCAATAACAACAACTGCAACGTCGTATTTTTAGACGAGCCTTACCCTACTGGGCGCGTCCGTGGCACAGCAAGCGAACCACGTGAGTCAGCTCGCAAGGTGCTATTAATCAGATGAATAAATATGCACTTCAAACAGCAGGCGTGCCGCGCCAATCATCGGTGCGGCAGCGTTTGGTCTTGGATAGCCGTATCAGGCTTTCAACGACGGCAGTGCTGCGGCTTCCTCGTCGAAGCCATAGACCGATTTGATTTCCAGATACTCTTGCAACCCGAAAACACCCATCGAGCGGCCAATGCCGGATTCCTTGTAGCCCCCCATAGGCGTCAGCGAGTTAGTCGGCGCGCCGTTAAAACAAATACGCCCGGCGCGCAGGCCGCTGGCGAACTCATACGCCTTGCGCCGGTCCTCACCGAATACATAGCCACCCAACCCATAAGGCGAGTCATTGGCGATTTCCAATGCCTGCGCCTCAGTGGAATAAGGCACTACCACCAAGACCGGCCCGAAAATCTCTTCGCGGCAAATGGTCATCTCCGGCGTCACATCGACGAACACGGTCGGACGGGTGAAAAAGCCACGTTCGAAGCCTTCGGGGCGCCCCAGTCCGCCAACAATCAGCCGTGCACCCTCATCAATGCCCGACTGTATGTGACGCTGAATGCTGTTGAATTGTGCCCGGCTGACAATCGGCCCCATCGTCGTGGAAGGATCACGCGGGTCCCCCAGCCGGAACTGGTTTGCTTCGTCGACCAGAAACGGAATGATCTGCTCCACCTGGCTTTCATGCACCAGCATACGACTCGGCGCGTGGCAGGATTGCCCCGTATTGAAGAAGCCGCGCTGAATGTTCCAGCGCGCGGCCTTTTCCAGATCGGCGTCTCGCAGCACGATATTCGCCGACTTCCCCCCCAGCTCCAGACACACGCGCTTGATGGTGCGTGCCGCTGTCTCGCCTACCTGCGCACCGGCACCGGTCGAGCCGGTGAAGGAAACCATGTCGACATCGGGATGCCTCGACATCGCCTCGCCAATCACTCGCCCCGAGCCGTTGAGCATGTTGAAAACGCCCTTGGGTACGCCCGCGGCATCCAACACCTCTGTCAGCAAAATAGCGCTGACCGGAGAGTTGATACTGGACTTGGACACGACCGTACAACCGGCGGCCAACGCATAGATCAGCTTGATGACGGTGGTCTGGATTGGCCAGTTCCAAGGCGAGATCAGCGCACACACGCCCAGGGATTCGCGACGGACGATCGTGTTGCCTATCCGAGCTTCGAACTCGTAGGTTTTCAGCAGGTCCCGAGCCACCTTCATGTGTTCGATTGGCCCCATGACCTGAGCCCGAGCGCTACGAGGAATGCCCACCTCTTGCGCAATGGCCTGGGCAAAATCATCGACGCGCAGTTCGTAGGCTTCGATGATGCGATTGATCAGGTCGTAACGCTCATCGAGGGAAGACTGCGAATAGCTTTTGAATGTACGTCGAGCCGCGGCAACCGCGGAATCCACTTCTTCAACGGTCGCCATGGCGACCGTGGCAAACGCTTCTTCAGTAGTCGGATCAATCAATTCCTGGCGCTGGGAGGTCGCGGCCTCTACCCATTCACCGTCGATATAAAACTTCGCGTAGTCGTGCATCTTGCTGGTGCCTCCAGTTGTTGTTATTCGGTGAGGATTTTTCGTGACAGGTGGCAACACAGTAGCCGCCGATTCAACCAACAGCTTCGATCGGCGAACTGTTTGCCCGACGAGCCAGCGCATCTTCACGAATCAGGTCGGCGGCTTTCATGCACCCACTCCTCCCGCTATTTCCCGACGCGAGAAGTGCCTTTGAACAACCTGTCAAAACGCTCGAAGCGATAAGCCCATTCGGGCCCCTGGTCCGTTTCGTAGGCCAACACTGCAGAGAGCATCGCAAAAGGCTCTATATAACGGGCAACCTTCAGCGCGCCAACATCCACCGGTTCAAATCCGACTTGACTGATAAGATCCGCAACCGCGGCTTTGCTGGCTTCGTCCTCGCCACAGAAAATCAAACTGGGGCGTAGCGCCTCGTTTCTGGCCGCGAATACATCGAAGAGAACCTCGCTGGGCGTCGACTGGAAGGCTGCAACGACATGGGCCCCAGGTATCATTTGTGCCAGCGTTTCCGCACCGGAAATCGTGTGGCCGATGACAAGCTCGGTGTCCTCTGCGTTTAAAGGATTGCAGCAGGTCATGACGATTTTGCCGCTCAAGTCATCCACCTGGCTGAGGACGTCAGGCACCTGAAGCCAATGCACAGCCAGGAGGACCAAGTCAGCGTTTAATGCCGCCTCTGCCGGTGTGCTGGCCTGTGCATTCTTACCTGCCGACGCAGCCAGATCGGAAAGTTTCTGCTGATTACGCGAGTAACTGAAGGAGACCTCATGGCCAACCCGGGCGAACATTGTGCCCAGGTGACTGCCCATTCGGCCGGAACCAAGAATTCCGATTTTCATAAAAGTCCTCTTGTTATCTTTTCGATTAGAAACACGGATGGCGTCAGGGTAAAAGGCTCGACGTCGAATAGAGGTATGATCAGAATTGATTAATCCCCTCCGCGATTGTCATGACCAGCTCATGAAGATGGATCCTTGCGGCCGCTTGAACTGATACAGTATTCGCCCCCACGCAGAGATTGATGAATGGCAAAGGAACACTACAGCGACCTGCTCGCGCTCATTGCAGTTGCACGAGAGCAAAGTTTCACGCGAGCGGCCTCCCAGCTGGGAATCTCTCAATCGATGCTCAGTCATAGCATCCAGAGATTGGAGGCTCGGGTCGGGGTACGTCTGCTCACTCGAACGACCCGCAGCGTATCCGTTACCGAGGCCGGTGAACGTCTACTCAATACCGTTGAACCGCGATTACGGGAAATCGAGACCGAACTGATCGCCGTGGCTGAATTTGGCGACACCCCCGCCGGTAACATTCGCATCACCGCAACCGACCATGTCATCGAAACGGTGCTTTGGCCGAAGTTGGCGCAAGCCCTGCCGAAATACCCACAAATCAGTGTAGAAGTGGTTATTGACTATGGCTTGACGGATATAGTGGCCGACCATTTCGACTTTGGCATCCGGCTCGGGGACGGGTTGGCAAACGGGATCGAAGCCGTTCGTATCGCTCCCGACATGCGCTTTGTCATGGTGGGCGCTCCGTCCTACATGGAGTCTCGTGCCATGCCCACCAGACCTCAGGATCTCATGGAACATGAATGTATAAATATGCGCCTGCCAACACGTGGAGGCCTGTACGCGTGGGAGCTGGAAAAAGACGGCCAGGAAATCAATACGAGAGTCAAGGGCAGGCTCGTATTCAATGGCATCAATCAGATTTTGGATGCCGCTGTATCGGGTTTCGGACTGGCCTATGTTCCCGAGGACATCGCCCAGCCCCATCTGGTTGATGGCACCCTGGTTCCTGTCATGGAAGCCTGGTGGAGAACATTTCCGGGGCTGCACCTTTACTACTCCAGCGAGCGCGAGAAGTCTCGGGCGATGCAGGTTCTAATCGATGAGTTACGGTACCCCGGATAGTCACCGACGCTCTGAGCCTCTTCCTTCTTCGCATCTGAAAGTGCCATGCAGGGGCACGCAGGGGCAGGTCCCGATCAGTAGAGACCGACTCATACCAATCACTCATGAGGTTGCCGCGCCGGGCATCGGCGCGGGCTTTACCGAACTTAATTGTCGTACAGACCGGCGGCTTTCGCCCGCTGCACAGCCAGGTCAACCACCAGATCAAGCGCAGGTGTCTCGACATCAGCCAGCCGTGCGAGCTCCAGCGGGGCCCTGAGTATCGTGTCGACTTCCATTGAGCGCCCCAGCTCGAGGTCTTGAAGAATGCTTTGTTTATGCGTCGATACGGCCAATCGACGAAGCCCCTCCTCGACATCTCCCGGGTCGCACCCCAGCTTCCGAGCAATCGAGGCAGCCTCGTTTGCCATAGCCTGGGCAGTTTTCGAAATTGCCGGGCTAGCTAGGGCTTGCTTCATCGTCGACGCCGTCAGAATGGCCAGCGATCCACCCGTCAGATTGATGACCAGCTTAGTCCAGATAGCGTCCCGTATCCTGTCGGTGACTTCAATTTCCAGCCCCCCTCTGATCAAACACTCGGCCAAAGCATCCAGGCGCGCATCCGGCTTCCCATCCGGGCGCCCGAGAATGAGCCGGTTACGTGGATTTTCCGCCTTGATCACTCCCGGCGCGGTAACCGTGCAAGCGGTATAAGCGACCGCACCCACTACACGCTCGGGGACAATGGCATCCGACAGGAGCGATTGCGGATCGATCCGAGGAAGTGATGCCCCCTCAAGCATCCCTCCTTGGCCTTGCAGGTACCACCAGGGGATGCCATTCAAGGCGAACAATACCAATGTTTCATCGCCCAATAATGGCTTGATACCTGCCACAATCCCGGGAAGCGCTGGTGCCTTGACCGATACAATCACGACGTCCTGTCGACCCAGCGATGAGGGATCATCGGTGGCCACTGGCTGACTCAAGAAAACGCCATCCTTTGTTTCCACGCGCAATCCATTTGCGCGGATAGCAGCCAAATGCTCCCCCCGAGCGACCAGAGAAACCTCGGCTCCACCCTCAGCAAGTCTCGCTGCAATATGCCCGCCGACAGCGCCGGCTCCGTAAATGCAAACTTTCATTCTTCTGCTCCGCTGCACGCACTCCGGCGGACGAATCAAGGCACCACGCAAGGACGCCTTGAGTCACCCTACGTTCGTGCAGTAACGATAGTTGTTGAGGCTTAGCTGCAGATCAGCCGGGTTATGCAAACTGCTGGCGTTTCTGTATCGCCGCCGCGAGAAGAAATGAGATGTCGTTGCCGGTTGAAACATATCGTGCGCCCAACGCCACGAGCTCTTTGATCAAGTCGGGCCGGCTGCCCAACCCTCCTACACCGAGAACCTTATTGTTCGCCAGGCAGGCATTCAACACGCGCCTGTAGGCGTTACGCACCAGTTCATGGTCCATCTCGCCAGACACACCGAGGGCGCTGCTGAGGTCGTTGGCCCCCACCAATAGGATGTCAACGCCTTCCACTGCTGCGATTTCCTCAACAGCTTCAAGGCCTTCCAACGATTCGATCATGGCAATAATCATCGTCGCGTCGTCGAGTTGCTGCGTAGCTTCTACTGCGGGCAGGGATCGATAGTGGAATTGCGGCGGCGCGCCGGCCACCGACCGTTCGCCCAGCGGAGCATGCTTGGCCGCTCGCACGATAGCCCTGGCATCTTCCGCCGACTGCACACTTGGGACAATGATGCCCAAGGCGCCGGAGTCAAGCACGCGTGCGATGAAGTGCGGGTCTGTGCTGGGCACGCGCACGAATGGCGTTATGTCCAGACCGATACACGCCATGCATACTTGCCCCGCAGCTTCCAGCGAATAGCTGCTGTGTTCCATGTCGATGTAGATCGAATCGAAACCTGCCGTATAGGCAATGCTGGCGATGTCAAAGGTCCTGACGAGCCGAGATGTCATCGAATACACCGTCTCGCCCCTGGCGAGCTTTTCTTTGACCCCGTTTCTGAGTGACGCATTCGAAGCATTCATGTTTTTGTTCTCTGAAAAGATTCATAGGCAAGCACTGCACTATTGCCAGGGCTGTGCACAGTAGTGCCCTGGCCTCGGATGAACATGGGTATCAGGCCTTCAACGACGGCAGCGTCGCGGCTTCTTCTTCAAAGCCATAGACCGACTTGATTTCCAGGTACTCTTCCAACCCAAATACGCCCATCGAGCGGCCGATTCCGGATTGCTTGTAACCACCCATTGGGGTCAAAGAGTTAGTCGCCGCGCCATTGAAGCAGACACGCCCGGCCCGCAGGCCGCTGGCAAACTCATAGGCTTTGCGCCGGTCCCCGCCAAATACATAGCCACCCAACCCATAAGGCGAGTCATTGGCGATTTCCAGTGCCTGCGCCTCGGAGGAATAGGGCACCACCACCAGGACCGGTCCGAAAATCTCTTCGCGGCAAATACTCATGTCCGGCGTCACATCGACAAACACGGTAGGACGAGTGAAAAAGCCACGTTCGAAGCCTTCGGGGCGCCCCAGTCCGCCAACAATCAGCCGTGCACCCTCATCAATGCCCGCCTGGATATGACGCTGAATGCTATTGAATTGCGCCTGGCTGACAATCGGGCCCATCGTCGTGGAAGGATCACGCGGGTCCCCCAGCCGGAACTGGTTTGCTTCGTCAGCCAGGAACGGAATGATCTGCTCCACTTGGCTTTCATGCACCAGCATGCGGCTCGGGGCGTGGCAGGATTGCCCCGTATTGAAGAAGCAACGCTGCACGTTCCAACGTGCGGCCTTTTCCAGATCAGCGTCCCGAAGCACAATATTGGCTGACTTCCCGCCCAGCTCCAGACACACGCGCTTGATGGTGCGTGCCGCTGCTTCGCCTACCTGGGCACCTGCACCAGTCGATCCGGTAAAGGAAATCATGTCGACATCGGGATGCCTCGACATCGCCTCGCCGATCACACGGCCCGAGCCATTGAGCATGTTGAAAACGCCCTTGGGTACGCCCGCGCTATCCAGCACCTCTGCCAGCAGAATTGCGCTGACCGGTGAGTTGATGCTGGACTTGGACACAACCGTGCAACCTGCGGCCAACGCATAGATCAACTTGATGACGGTTGTCTGGATTGGCCAGTTCCACGGTGAGATCAGCGCACACACGCCCAGGGGTTCGCGACGGACGATCGTGTTGCCTATCCGAGCTTCGAACTCGTAGGTTTTCAGCAGGTCCCGAGCCACCTTCATATGTTCGATTGGCCCCATGACCTGAGCCCGGGCGCTACGAGGAATGCCTACCTCCTGCGCAATGGCCTGGACGAAATCATCGACGCGCAGCTCGTAGGCTTCGATGACGCGGGTGATAAGGTCGTAACGCTCATCAAGGGAAGACTGCGAGTAGCTTTTGAATGCCCGTCGAGCCGCGGCAACCGCGGAATCCACTTCTTCAACGGTCGCCATGGCGACTGTCGCAAACACCTCTTCAGTGGTCGGGTCAATCAACTCCTGCCGATGGGGCGTTGCGGACTCTACCCATTCACCGTCGATATAGAACTTGGCGTAATCCTTCATCTTGCGGGTGCCTCCAACTGTTATGCGGCGAGCGTCTGGAATCAGCTGCTGTGGGTGTAGCCGCCATCACAGGCGATGGTCTGGCCGGTGATGAACGACGCCGCCGGGGTGGCCAGGAACAACATGATTCCGACAAGGTCGGTGGGCAGCATTCCACGGGGAATGCACTGCAACGCTGCCGCGCGCTGACGCAGCTCAACTGTCGGATTGGCGACCCGCTCCACTTCCGTGGCAACGCTACCGGGACGAATGCAGTTCACAGTGATGCCGTGTGGTCCGAGTTCTCGAGCAAGCGAGTTGGTCATGCCGATCAGCGCCGATTTCGACGTGACGTAGTGCAGGTAATTCATCGTGCCGCGGGGCACGGCGTCTGAGGAAATATTGATGATTCGGCCGAATTTCGCGTCACGCATGGCCTGAGCAACGGCACATACGCACAGATAGGTCCCAGTGATATTGACGTGCAGGACCTTCTGCCATTGCTGATAGGGGATCTGATCGAACGCGCATTTTTCCAAGGCTGCGAAAATGGATGCGTTATTGATCAAGACGTCGATACGCCCATGAACCTTCAGGACCTGCGCGACCATGGCGTCAACCGAGGCCTTGTCACCCACGTCGACTTGCACGGCCAAGGCCTGACCGCGCGCAACCTCAATTTCTTGCACGACCGAAGCCGCCTTGTCGAGATTCAGATCAGCGATAACCGGAAAGGCACCTGCCGCCGCGTACTGCCGGGCCAGTTCTCGGCCAATGCCCTGGCCCGCACCGGTGATGATCACAACCAGTTCCTTGACGCTGAAATCACGGGCCTGCAGCGGAACGCCGGAGTCGGCGGGGGCGTGGGTAATGGATGATTCGCTCATGTCTATTCCTGGATTGAATTTTTTGTGAGGCCACAGGGACCTTATTTTTAAGTTGCTGTGAGTCACGCTTGGCCCTGGCAGAACCCAAACATCCTCTTCGCCCTCAACCGCTGATCAAGGGGCGTGACCGGCAACTGCCCGCCCTGCCCCATAAGCCCCGGTCATCGACGATTGACGCAAAACGATGAAACCATCAACTTGCGAATAGAATTATGTCGAATTGTGGGATTTGTCAAGACAATCGACGTCCATGGATTACGACTAAAAACGCTTCAATAACGCCCCTCCTCTCGCTCATATCCCTTTCTAAAGCTCATCTCCACCGTGAAACGCCAACGAAAAAGCCGACAACACCAGCTCGGCATCCCGCTCAATTCAAAATTTGACCATATCTCACAGTGCGGGATATATTTAATTGGTGGTCACAAATCGATCTTGGGATTCCCTGCACTACACGGGCGCCGAAAAACATCCCGCTGACAGGATTGAATAATCCAGCCACGACCAACATTCAGTTAAACGAGGAATGAAAAATGCGAGTAGGCAAGGCTGCAGACACGAACAGTGAAATGGTTGGAACCATGCGTGAAGGCAAGCTCGCGCAAAAGCATCTGCTGTTTGGCGAAGACGGTTCACCCAACAACTACGACTTGAACATGGGTCGGGCTGGCTCCGGGGGCTGGAGAACGCCGCGTCATCGCCATAATTTCGATCAGATCCGCTACGTCATCAAAGGCGTCCTGCCTTACGGCGAGGACCAGTTTCTCAAACAAGGCTGGGTGGGTTACTTCCCGGAAAGCGTTCCCTACGGCCCTCAAGATCGTTCCGAGGGGCTTGAGACGCTCGTGCTGCAACTCGGCGGCGCCAGCGGCTTCGGCTACCTGAGCGTCGCCCAGCGTGAAGCGACAAATGCGATCCTCAACAAGAAAGGCGAGTTCAGGAAAGGCCTTTACTACTGGAAGGATGAGAACGGCAACGAGCAGAGCATGGACGGCTCCGATGCCTGCTTCGAACATGCGACCGGGCGCAAATTGCAGTTCGCCGAGCCTCGCTATACCGATGTGATCGCAATGAACCCCGATGCCTTTGACTGGCTGCCAGAAGGTTCGGAAGGTGTCTCGGTCAAGTGGCTCGGCACCTTTACCGAACGGAACATGCGCATCGGTTTCGTTCGACTGGACGCAAACGCTGTGTTCGGGGCCGGCCAGCACCCTTCCCTCCAGGTTCTTTACCTCACAAAAGGCCGACTCGCCGTTGGCAATGATGAATATGGCCCTGAGACCGGCTTTGAATTGCTGGCAAACGAAGGTCCCGTCGCCATGCGCGCGCTCGAGCCAACCGAGCTGCTTTGTGTGGTCTTCCCGCAATTCTAAAGACGATAGCCGCGCCGTTTCGATAGCGCCCCGTGCTGTGAGCACATCGTAAACAGCGCCGCGGTCGGGTAGGACTGCAAATAATTATTCAAGGGATACTCCAATGTCTAATGCAAATAATAAGATCACCCTCAACGACCCTGAGCTGCTGAGAAACCAGAACTACATCAACGGTCAGTGGGTGTCCGCCGATAGCGGTGCCGTGATTGAGGTACGCAACCCTTCGACAGGTGAGCTCGTAGGCACTGTCCCATCCATGGGCGCGGAAGAAACCCGCCGGGCAATCGAGGCCGCCGGAGCAGCGCTCCCGGCCTGGCGCGCCATGACTGCCAAGGCTCGTGGCGCAATCATTCGTCGAATCGGCGAATTGATGCTGATCCACAAAGACGACCTGGCTACCATCATGACGGCCGAGCAAGGCAAACCCTGGGCGGAAGCCAAGGGAGAGATCGAATATTCGGCTGGTTTCCTGGAGTGGTTTGCCGAGCAAGGGCGCCGCGTGTATGGCGAAACCATGCCTGGGCACGTGCCGGGCCGGCGTGTCTTGATCACCAAAGAGCCGATCGGGGTTTTCGCTGCGATCACACCGTGGAATTTCCCGTCAGCGATGATCACCCGTAAAGCTGGCCCCGGCTGGTCGGCAGGCTGCACCGGTATTATTCGCCCCGCCTCGCAGACGCCTTTTTCTGCCCTTGCCATTGCAGTGCTCGCCGAGCGCGCCGGCATGCCCAAAGGCGTTTGTAATGTCATCACCGGCCCTTCAGGTGCAACCGGTGGCGAACTGACCGGCAACCCGATCGTACGCAAGCTGTCCTTTACCGGGTCGACCGAAGTAGGCCGTGTGCTGCTGGAGCAATGCGCCAAGACCATCAAGAAAACGTCCATGGAACTGGGCGGCAATGCGCCCTTCATTGTTTTCGACGATGCGAACCTGGATGAGGCGGTCAAAGGCGTCATGGCGTCCAAGTTCCGTAACACCGGGCAAACCTGTGTGTGTGCGAACCGCATTCTGGTTCAGGATGGCGTTTACGATGCCTTCACCGAAAAATTGAAAGTCGCCGTGGAAGCCTTGTTCGTGGCGGACGGCATGGAAGAGGGAGCCACCCAAGGCCCGCTGATCAACCAGGCATCCGTGCTTAAGGTCGAACAGCACATCAACGATGCCTTGGCCAAAGGGGCATCGGTCATCACCGGTGGTGCCAGACACGCAAGGGGCGGCAATTTCTTCCAACCTACCGTGCTGGCCAATGTTCCGAAAGATGCGTTGATTTTCCGCGATGAGACCTTTGGTCCGGTCGCCCCGCTATTCCGATTCTCGACTGAGAAAGAAGCCATCGACCTCGCCAACGACACCCCGTTTGGCCTGGCGAGCTACTTTTACGCCCGGGACCTGGGCCGCGTTTTCCGTGTGGCGGAAGCCTTGGAGTACGGCATCGTCGGTATCAACGAAGGCTTGATCTCCACCCCCGAAGTACCTTTTGGCGGTGTCAAGGAAAGCGGCCTGGGTCGGGAAGGCGGCCATAACGGTATCGAGGAATACCTCGAAATTAAATACATGGCGCTGGGCGGCCTGTAAGCCAATAGGCCTCGCCATTCTCTAAAAGCGCGGGCGCGTTATGCGCCCGAAGCCCTACGACGGCTATTTTGCTGACCACATATCAACCTTGCCAATTCGTGATGCGCGAAGGCTCATGTTCGCCTCGTAAACGCGTCACCTCAATCGCCAAACGCCTCCTACCCCCAGCTCGTCGTTGCCTTTGAGCTGCTCCTCCAAAAACTCACAGAAACCTTGTGCTGCCGGAGACATCGCACGTGTGCTTGAATGGTAAATACATACCTGTCTGGTGACTTCTGGCTGAACAATTGGCCGCATCGTCAAACCGAGCAGTCGGGCCAGTAATCCCACATATGCCGGGCCCAGCGTGGCTGCCATGCCCTGTGCTGCAATCCCCAACGCCGTACTGACGTTCTCGACAATGTCCACGGGCATGATTCGTCCCTGCTCGAACTCTCCCCCGTGAGTGAGCGCGACGGTGCGCTCATAGTCGCGACCCGCGACAACAAGTGGTTGGTGCCTTAACTGGCTCCACGGAATGCTTTGATATCCGGCGAGCGGATGGCTTGCCGAGCACCACAGCACCCAGGGACTCTTGAAAAGATCCTTGCGCACAATGTCATCCCCCACCGGCTGATCTGCGCCGATAGCAAAATCGGCGTCTGCATTGCTCACCCTATCTACCAGACCATCCACGGGTGCGTCGCGTATACGGATTACAAGCTTGGGCCGCGTTCGGGTGTACTCCTTGATCAGCGCTGGAAGCACCGAACTGGCCATGATCAGGGGAGCCGCAATCCGAACGACACCCGACGCTCTGTTGCAGATGTCGTCGGCGGAGTTCTGTGCCAATTGCATGTGCTTGAGAACGCTCATGGCCGAAGGGAGAAACTCCCTACCCGCCGGGGAGAGGACGACGCTGCGCGTCGTTCGATCAAATAAACGAAGCTCTACAGCCAACTCCAGATCACCTACCAACTGGCTGACAGCAGAACTTGAAAGACTCAGCTGCTCTCCAGCCTTGCGAAAACTTCTTGCCTGCGCCACTGCAACGAACGCAGCCAGCTGACGCGGGGTGAAACGCGGATGCGGCATTGGGAGGCCCTTTGATTATCCAGTTTTGCTTAATGATAGTCCGTAATTCATCGCTTGTTGATTGCAAGTCTCACCGGCAGATTGAAGGCGCTCACCAAGCCACGGATGGGCTGGACAGGTGCTCAAGGAAGGTCCCAATAACAATTTCCCCGAGTGAAAGCGCCACTATGTCAACGATCGATTTAAGCCATGAAATTGCGCGTCATGTCGCTAATACCCGCTATGAAAATCTACCTGCTGAAGCCATTGAGGCGGCCAAAAAATCCATTCTGGACACCTTGGGCGTCATCCTTGCCGGAAGCGGAATGGAGCCTGCAGTCCAAGGCGTAGCCGATATCGTGCTGAACGGCGGCGGACGTCCAGACTGCTCCGTCCTGGGATTCAACAGCAAAGTTCCTGCCCCCATGGCCGCCTTCGCCAACGGGGTAATGGCCCACTGCTTGGATTATGACAATCAAACCCCGTGGGGGGCGCACCCTGACAGTTCAGTGGTGCCTGCCGTGCTCGCCATTGCACAGCATAAGGGCGGTGTCAGCGGCAAGGATCTAATCACTGCTGTAGCCTTGGGCGAGGACCTTTTCGTCCGCCTGCGATGCAATGTGCGTTGGAAGCAGGATTGGAATCTCTCCTCAGTCCTCGGGGTGTATTGCGCCGCCGCGGCTGCAGGTCACATCTTGGGGCTGAACGCACAACAGCTTGCTCATGCCCTCGGCATTGCGAGCATGCAGTCAGCCGGGACAATGGAAGTCATCTTCGGCATCGGCAGCGACCTGAGAGGAATGTACGCCGGTTTCACCGCCCAAGGCGCCGTGCTTGCAGCGTTGATGGCGCAGCGAGGGATTACCGGAATCAACGATCTGTTCGAAGGCAAGGCCGGTATTTTCAACGTCTACTTTGGCGGTGAATACGATCGCGCCAAAATGGTTGAAGGTCTGGGCAAGACTTATCTTGGCGCATCGATGATCTACAAAGCCTGGCCTGCGGTCGGCAACGTGCATACCTATATTCACGCAGCGATTGAAATGATGCGTGAACATTCTCTCAAGGCCAGCGAGATCGAGCAGATCTACGCCTACGTTGGCGACTTCCATATGCGCATGTGCACTCCCCTCGACGTGCGTCGCGCCCCGAAAACCCTCGTGGATGCCAAATTCAGTCTTCCTTACTGCGTTGCCTTGGCCCTGGCACGCGGAGAAATTCGCATCAGCGATTTCAGTTCCACCGCACTGGTCGATCCTGAGGTGCTTGCGCTGGCACAAAAAGTCGTTCCGATTGAAGACAGCGATCTGGACTGGAAAGTAACGATTCCCGATGGCCGCCTGGAAATCCTCATGCGTGATGGCCGGCGGCTTCAGCGCAAGGGCGACAACGTCCCGGGCAGCCCGGAAACCCCATTGTCCTGGGATCGGCTGACTTCAAAATTTCGGGATTGCGCGTCGGTCGCTGCACATCCTTTGGCACCGGATGCCATCGATGCTGCCGTGCAGATGGCGCGAAATCTGGAGTCTTTGGACGACTGCGCAAAATTGCTGCACGCGTTGAGCTAACCACAAAAGGCTTCCTCCTCGGCAGCCGGACGTTCGGCTGTTTTTCCCAACGTTGAAATCTAGTCACTCATCCAACAATAAGAGGTGCATTCATGAAACGGTTCGAAGGCAGAGCAGTTCTGATAACGGGCGCAGCCAGCGGGATTGGCGCGGCTTGCGTGCAACGCTTGTACGACGAAGGTGCAAGCGTCGCAATCGCGGACATCGATCAGGCTCGAATCAACGATATAGCGGCTCGGTTCGATGAACCCGAGCGGGTTTACGCAGCAGCACTCGATGTATCTGATCCCGAGCAGGCGAAAACATTTGTCGCTGAAGCTCAAAACAAGTTGGGCAACCTGCATGGGCTGATCAACTGTGCCGGCATCAAAGGTGTCGGCAACGTTCTTGACTGCGATCTGGAAAACTGGAAGAGAGTGATGGCGGTGAATCTGGATGGCACGTTCTTGATGTGCCAAGCCTTCGCACGCGCCGTCCGAGACGACGGAAGCTCGCGGGCGATCGTCAACATTTCTTCGGGTGCCGGCATCCTGGGCGTTCCGAATCGCTTGCCCTATGTCGCGTCGAAGTTTGGCGTTTCCGGCATCACCCGCACCATGGGCGCGGAACTCGGAGCCTTCGGAATCCGCGTGAATGCCATTGCACCCGGGATGATCCGCACTCCGTTTACCGCCTATATGTTCGAAGACCCCGAGAAGACCAAGCGCATTCGAGCAGCGCACGCGATCGGTCGCGAAGGCGAACCAGAAGAGATCGCAGCAGTCGCCGCGTTCCTGCTGACCGATGACGCAAGCTTCATGACTGGAGCGGTGATCAGCGTCGACGGAGGCCAGACCGCCTGCATCCCGCCGGTGTAACGCGGGGCTAGAACCGGCACCTCCCGATGGCGTTTATTTAACCGAAACGCAGGGAGAGTGCCGTCAGCCCGGCGAACAACACGCATGTGAATCGCGGCCCCAAAAAGCTTTAACAGGCCTAGCAATACCAGGCGCTGCGCAGAACAACGCTGAATAATAATAAGGGAGAACACCATGACAACCGCCGATGACACCGCGGCAAAAAAGGCATTTCGGCGACTGATGCCGTTGATGATTGTCTGCTATTTCGTCGCTTATCTGGATCGCGCAAACGTAGGATTCGCCGCACTTCACATGAGCAAGGACATCGGCCTCACCGCTGCCGCGTTTGGGCTGGGTGCCGGGCTGTTTTTTCTGACTTATTTTTTATTCGAGATCCCCTCCAATCTGATGCTTGCCCGCTATGGTGCACGACGTTGGATCGCGAGAATATTATTTACCTGGGGCCTGATGTCCGGGGCCATGGCCTTCGTTACCACGGATACGGAGTTCTATGCTCTGCGCCTATTATTAGGCGCAGCAGAAGCAGGTTTTTTTCCAGGAATCACCTACTTCGTGACGCTCTGGTTCCCCTCCCGTTATCGCGCCCGGGTTATGGGAACGTTTCTGTGCGCTGCTCCAATATCGCTGTCACTCGGGGGGCCGGTCTCCGGTGTGCTTCTGGAGCTCGACGGAACCCTCGGCATTCCTGGCTGGCGCTGGATGTTCTTTCTCGAGGCGCTGCCAGCGATTGTTCTTTCATTCGTCGTTCTTCGGTATTTGACCGATCGCCCCCACGATGCAACCTGGCTATCCCCACAAGAGAAACAAGCGTTGGCTGCACGTCTGGCCGAGGATGCCGACGCCTGCCCTCCTTTGCCGCATGACAGCCTGTTTCGCGCATTGACCAGCGCACGGGTTCTGCTGCTGGGGCTGGCCAACTTCGCGATCGTCGTAGGCGCCTATGGCGTAAGCTTTTTCCTTCCCAGGATCATCAAGGAATTTGGCCTTGGCGATCTGCAGACCGGATTAATTTCTGCAGTGCCTTATGCTCTGGCCGCAATGGCCATGATCTGGTGGGGAAAACGATCCGATGCCAGGCTGGAACGTCGTTTTCATACCGCCGCCCCAATCGTACTCGCAACACTGGGTTTAACAGCGGCGGCCTTGCTGAACGATCCCCTTGCCCGGATGGCGGCTTTTTCCTGCGCAGCGATAGGCTGTTGGGCTTCGATCTCGCCATTCTGGTCGTTGTGCTTCAGTCAGATCCCCACGAAATTCGCTGCCGGTGCGATCGCCGCCATTAATGCGATAGCCAACTTGGGAGGCTTCACGGGGCCCGCCATCATGGGTTTCTTCCGCGACCGCACCGGTGATTTCACCGTGGGCCTGCTGATCCTGGCGGGCATCAATTTGTGCGCCGTGGCAATCGTGCTGTTTATCAACCGAACGCGCACGAATCATGTCCCGGCCGTACAGCCTGAAACATCACTCAGTTAGGAGATTTCCGTGAAAACTTACGCGCATTGGATTGATGGCAGTTATCGAAATCCGACCAGCATGCAATGGATGGACAGTGTCGATCCTTATCGCGGCGAGCCGTGGGCAAAAATCCCCCTGGGTTCTGCTGCCGACGCGGATGCTGCGGTCGCATGTGCCAAACGCGCCATGACAGTGGGCCCATGGGCACGCATGAGCGCAACCGAGCGTGGCAAGATCATGCGGCGGATTGGCGACCTTACGCTAGAACACATTGATCTGCTCGCGGAGCTCGAAGTGCGTGACAACGGCAAACTGTTCGCCGAGATGCGCGGGGCGATAAAAAGCGTTGCGGATATCTGGTACTACTACGCGGGGCTCGCCGACAAAATCCAGGGCTCCGTGATGCCGATCGAGAAGACGGGAATAGTCGCAATGACCACCCGGGAACCGGTTGGGGTGGTACTTGCGTTGACCGCTTGGAACGCCCCCTTGAACTTCATGGCACTCAAATGTGCCCCCGCGTTGGCAGCCGGTTGCGCTGCAGTCGTAAAACCTTCCGAATACTCCTCGATCAGCTCCCTCGAATTTGCCCAACTGACCAGGCAAGCCGGATTGCCGGATGGCGTCCTCAATGTGGTAACCGGACTTGGTTCGGATATCGGCGCGCCCCTCGTCGAACACCCGGACGTTGCGATGGTCACCTTCACCGGCTCTGATCTGACCGGGACAAAGGTATACGAAACTGCTGCTCGCCATATGAAACGAGTCGCCATGGAGCTGGGCGGTAAATCGCCTAATATTGTCTTCGAAGACGCTGACCTGGAGCTGGCCGTTGCCGGGGCGGTTTCCGGTATCTTCGGTGGCGGAGGTCAAATGTGCACGGCAGGCTCACGCCTATTGGTGCAGAGTTCGATTCTTGAAACCTTCACGGAGCGGTTGCTCGAAAGCGCTCGGTCCGTGAGGCTCGGTAACCCCATGGATCCAGCCACCCAAATGGGTCCAATGTCCACCGCACCACAATACCGAAAAGTACTGGAATACATCGAGATCGCCCAGGGCGAAGGGGCGCATTGCATTCTGGGTGGCAAGCCCGCAACCGGACCCGGCCTAACGGGCGGCCAATTTGTCGAGCCCACAATATTTGTCGGTGTTTCAAACGGTATGCGTATCGCCCAGGAAGAAGTATTCGGTCCAGTCTTGTCCGTCATTGCCTTCAAAGACGAAGCCGAAGCTGTTTCGATCGCGAACGACATCCCTTACGGATTGGCTGCAGGCGTTTGGACGCGCGACACTGGACGATTGTTCAGGATGTCCAAAGCACTGGAGGTTGGAACCGTCTGGGGTAACACGTACCGCACTTACAGCTACATGATGCCGTTTGGAGGAATGAAGCGTTCAGGCATCGGTCGCGAAATGGGGATCGAAGCCGTCGACGAGTTCCTGGAGACGAAAAGCCTCATGATCTCGATTGCAGACGCGCGTCCGGGTAACAATTTCATCCCACGCTGAGGCATGGCCAAGTTGCTGTTTACCCACTCATTGGGACGCTAGTCAAACTGGAAGCGGGCACTCAACAAAGCCGCTTCCAGCCCATGCCCTCCCCCGTTACTGATGGGAAAACAGTGGAAGTGCCTGCGCAAACCCTCGCGCCCGGAAAATCATCGATCCTTGTCCCCGATCACCATCGTTCGCCACAAGATACACTTCCCGGGTGCCTGGCTTGAGAGCCATGCTGGTAGAGAACAGGAAATGCCCCGCTTCCCTACCCGGTAGCAGAATTTGTCCGATTGGTAGACCGTTGGGATTAAGCACCAGTACGCGCCCCTGACTGTATTGCGCGACATAGACGTTGCCGTCTGCATCCACCCGCATCGAGTCAGGCGACGGCCCATGGAAGCGGTAAACCACCACCGCACCGAACGGCGCAATTGACTGTGCGTCCTTTAGCTCGACGCGGTGCAGCAAACCCGTACCAAACTCTGTGACCCACAATCTCTTCCCATCCGGAGAGAGAGCTATGCCGTTGGCGTTCGCCATATTAGGCAGGATTGGCACAATGCTCTTGTGATCGGCTGGCACGTAATATACGCCGCCAGTGGGCTCCGTGGAGGTGCCCTTAAGGTCGGTAAAGTAGAAGCCGCCGTGAGCATCGAATACCAGATCATCGACCAGGAAACCCTTATTCGCGTCGATAATCACCTCAGGTTTTTTACCGTTGGCATCGTAGACAGTAAGATTGCCTGTATCGACGTAATTCCCCAGCCCGGCGACAAACAAGCGTCCGTCCTTGTGTATGGCGAGGCCTGCAGAACCACGCGCGTTTTTCGCCACCACCACCTGAAGCTGGCCTTGAGTGTCGACCTTCAGTACCTGTCCGCCTAATACTTCCACAAATAACAGATTGCCTTGACGGTCAAAGGCGGGTCCTTCCAGTTGCCATGCTTCGTCCGTCACCTTGAACCAAGGCTGCGCGGTGACTGTAAGGAGATCTTTTTCTGCTACGGCTGTGGCGTAGAGCTGTTGGCCCTGGGTCGGGTAGTTCAACGTGGGTAAGGTGTCCGAATTATCTGCCAGTGACAATCTGGACGTCAGCGCTATGGCAAGGGCTACTAAGGTCGATTTCTGCATGGAACAACACCTCTGTACTTATTTTTGGAGTGGAGTGCCTGGGCCTGCGTACTTTGGATATGAGTAAATAAAACACAGGGACGTAGGCGTTTTGACATACACCACCGCCCCAAGTACTTCCCGTTCGTTCAGCTTGCCAAATCCCGCCCGCGGGTTTCTTTAACCAGGAACCGAACAGCCAACACCGCGATAAGCGCCAGCGCCATAAAGTAAAAAATAAAGGCATTGGGCGAGATATATGCGGTCAACCACGACTTCATGTAGGGCGCGGTTCCGCCGAATATGACGGCCGAAACAGACGAGGGAATGCTGATCACCTGGGCCCGGACCCGGTTGGGGACCAGCTCGCTCATGAAGGCGACCTCAGTGGAGGCCACCGCCGCGAAAAAGAACAAGCCGATCGCCATGGGTAGCAGAATCTGCAGAAAGCTTGGACCCAGTAAAAAATGTTGCAGCGGGTAAACGAGCAGGAAAATGGCCCCGAATCCAACTGTGTAGTTGAAGCGCCGCCCGCGACGGTCAGAGATATAAGCCCAGACGGGCAACATGAACAGGTACATGACCTGCGCGACGAGGACCGCCCAATAGGCATCCTTTGGCTTGGCCCCCAGCATGGTGATGGCGTAATCACCAAAGGTTACGAGCATGGTGTACGAAGCAACATAATTGGCCGGCCAGATCAGAAACAGGATCAGCACTGTCTTTCTGTATCGCCAGACGTTTCGCCAGTAGCCGTTATCCTCGAGGTTCGCCTGGTGCTTGGCATCTTCGTAGGTGGAAGATTCGTCCATTCCGTGGCGCAGGAATACCGTTAACAGCCCATACAGAACGCCAATCGCGAAGGGAATTCGCCAGCCCCACCCTTGCATGTCTTCTGCACTGAGGACCGAGCTGAGGATCGCGCCGAACAGCGTTCCCTGGATAATGCCAAGAATCAATCCGATGGGATAAGCACAACTCTGCAGCGTTCGCCATTTAGGATCGGCCATTTCGCCCACATAGACGAACGCCGAGATACTCTCCATCCCATGGGCAAGCCCCTGCATCAGCCGAGCCGCCACAAGCACAAACGCCGCGGCGGCCCCGATGGAACTGTAGGTCGGGGCGCAGGCAATGACCAAGCTGCCCAGAGTGGCAAGCATCAAGGCGCACAGCATGATCGGCTTGCGTCCGAAGCGGTCCGCCAGTCTGCCGGCCAGCATCGCTCCAACCGGCCGAGCAAGAAAGCCGATGGCGAAAATTCCGAGCACATTGAGCGATGCGGCAAGCGCGCTGTCCTGAGGAAAAAACAACCTGGAAAAATAGGGAGCGAACGTCGCGTAGACGACGAAATCGTAATACTCGAACGAAACCCCCAGCACGCCTCGAATCAGCGATTTTCGACGAGCCTTTTCAGACGACAAGGTTGCGTTCGACGTGCGAATCGGATGTTGTTCTCCAATAGGTTTTGCGTAACGCGGAGATGAGTCGGCCGTCTGGCCAAAGGAGTCTGTACCTGCCATTTTTATTGTCCTTGTGATGACCGTAAGACGGCCGCCTTCCATCGCGAAAGACGGCATCCAGGGATACTTCACTCACTGATGATCGATCCAACTGACGGGCACGTTGCCAGCCGGCACCCACGTGCCCTGATGTCGCTGCCTCTCAATGAAAAGAACGACCACCGTCAACGGCCAGCGCCGTACCGGTGACGTAGGAAGACTCCATAGAGGTCAAGAAGAGGATGGCCGCCGCGATCTCCGACGGATCAGCCAAACGCTTGAGTGCGTAATTGCTAACGTTGGCCCGGTAGCCGTCCGCCATCGGCGTGTCCACCATGCCTGGGCAGACACTGTTGACCCGCACCCGTGGCGCCAACTCCGCTGCCATGCATCGTGTCAGGTTGATCACTCCACCTTTGGATGCCGCATAGGCGGTAAGGCCCGGCGCATTGGGCAGCAGGCCCGCCGCTGAGGCAATGTTCACGATCGTTGCAAAGGGCTCATCCGTCATCCATCGCAGGCAGTTGCGCGAAACGATGTAGGTGCCCACCAGGTTGATCTCGATCTGTTGACGAAACTCATCGGCAGGTACCTCAAGGATGGAGCCCTTGCCCATGATCCCGGCGGCGTTGACGACGCCGTCGATACCGCCCATGTCCCGCGCCGCTTGCTCAGTGACTTGCGCTACAGCCTTCTCGTCGCTGATATCGACAGCGAAGCAATGGCCCCTGCCGTTGAACGCCGCGTTCAATGCCTCGCCATTCCTGTCAAGCAACGCGACGCTGGCCCCTTCCGCTAGAAAGCGCTCTGCTGTCGCTCGCCCGATACCCGATGCAGCGCCAGTGATTACGATTCGCCGTCCGTCCAGACGGGCGTGGCTGGATTGATGAGAAGCCTTATCGGTCATTTTCTTGTTTTCCCTTTTTTGTTCTGTAAGGACAAACAGTCATGAGCGCTGATGTCGTCACTCGCTCATGCTGCTATCAGCCGACTCAACGCGGAATGAAGTTGTTTTGCGGGCGTGCATCTGCGATGGAAATCATCAGGCTTTTGGTTTCGAGGAACTCATCCACCGCCTCGATGCCCATCTCCCGTCCTATGCCGGACTTTTTCATGCCGCCGAAGGGCATCGTGTAGCTGTAGGTGCGGTATGTGTTGCCCCAGACCGTTCCGACCTCGAGCGCCTTGGCCATGCGAAACACGCGACCAATGTCACGGGTCCACACCCCAGCTGTCAGCCCATAAGCAATGTCATTGGCGATGGAGACAGCTTCAGCCTCGTCCTCAAAGCCGATGACGGACAGCACCGGGCCGAATACCTCTTCCTGAGCAATGCGCATCGAATTGGATACGTGGGTAAAAATCGTCGGTTCGACGAACTGACCGCCGCGAATGCCCGGCCCACTGGCAGGCTGACCGCCGAATACGCAGCGCGCTCCTTCTGCCTTGGCTATCTCGATGTAATTGAGCACTTTCTGATATTGCGGAGCGGTGGACATGGGTCCCATCTGGGTGGCCGGGTCCATCGGATTGCCCAATTTTACCGAACGCGCACCGGCAATTAACTGCTCGGTAAAAGCCTCCAAGATAGAGTTTTGAACCAATAGCCGGGAGCCGGCCGTGCACATCTGGCCGCCGCCGCCGAAGATACCGGAGACAGCTCCGGCCACAGCTAGCTCCAGGTCCGCATCGGCGAAAACGATATTGGGTGATTTGCCGCCCAGCTCCAGCGCGACTCGTTTCATGTGGCGAGCCGCGGTTTCGTATACTTTGGCGCCCGTTGCGTCAGATCCGGTAAAGGTGACCATCGCAACGTCGGGGTGCTCAACGAGCGGAGCGCCAATGCCAAGGCCCAAGCCTGTGACCACATTCAGGACGCCGTCCGGCAGACCGGCTTCCTTGGTCAGCGCTGCGAACTCCAGCGAACTGACCGAAGAAAACTCCGAGGGTTTAACCACCACTGCGCAACCTGCGGCTAATGCGGGGGCACACTTGAGCGCCAAAAAATTCAAAGGCGCATTCCAAGCAGTCAACGCAAGCACCACCCCAACCGGTTCCCGGGTAGTCATCGCGACGATGCCTTCTTTCTCTATCGGCATCACGGAGCCTTGGATCTTGTCGGCAAGGCCCGCGTAGTAATACCAAATCTCCGCCACGTTGCTGATAGCGCCGCGCATTTCCGCCAGCAACTTGCCGTTGTCGCGCACCTCAAGTTCGGCCAGACGATCAGCATTCTCCAAGGTCAGGTCACCGATACGCCGCATGATTTTTCCACGCTCGGTTGCGCTCATGCTTGCCCAGGGCCCGGACGTCATCGCGCGTTTGGCCGCAGACACCGCCGCGTCGGCATCAACTGCCACTCCCAGGGGAATTCTTGCCCATACCTCGCCCAGATAAGGGTCCTGGGTGTCCATCCATTCGCGCCCCGCCGGCTCTTGGTAAGCTCCATCAATCCAATGTGCGTAGGTCTTCAACTGCCATTCTCCTTTCTGCTGGTTTGCGCCCTTGCAGAGGTGCGCCGAAATGCCGCACAGCAAAATTAAACTATCTCGCATAGTGGGATAAATCAACAGAAAATCTGTGTCCGTCTTTATTGCCCTTGAGTTCAATATCGTAGGATCAGACAGGAACGATCCTGTCTAACCACGTTGAAGACAGGTGCAAGGACGCGATGACGCCCCGAAGATTCGGTGGGCCGGAGGGCGGGAAAGGCGATCAGTAGGAGGGATCTAAACCGACAGACGGCGGATTACGAGCAAAACTCTTTGAGTGATAACGGCCCATCCAGGCGGCCAGAATCAGGCCCCTGGATTCACGCAGGAAGGATGACCTTGGCCGGCTGGAGAGACAATTCACTCCGGGTGGGAACCGCTAGATATTTACTTCTGCCTGGGCAAGGCGATTGGAAATCTCTCGCGCCGCGCGCTTGACAGATACCACCGCACGCTTGACGTCGACATCGCGCCGCTCCTTTTCATCCCAAGCAACGCCAATACTGCCTAAGACGATGTTGCTCTCATTGATAATAGGCGCCGCTACACCATAGACGCCGGGATTGAATTCGCCCTTGGTGATGAGATAGCCATCTTTTTTGATTTTGCTGAGCGTGCTCCGGAACTCCTCCCATGTGTCGCCTAGGCCCGCTCGCTGTATATCGGGTTGCGCACGGCTATAAAGGCTTTTTAGCCGATGATGAGGGAAATAAGCCAGGATGACCTTGGACACGGCACCTTGAAACAGCGGCCTGCGCTGTCCACGTCGAAATCGATTTTCGGGGCTCAGAGGTGCACGATGCTCCCGAATACATAGCACCGAGTCCCTGAACGCCGTACACAAGAGCGCCGAGTGACCGATCGTATCGACCAGTTCCTCCAGCACCCCCTTACTGGCCTGCAGCAGCGGATCGGTATTACGGATTTGTAAATCCAGCTCGATAATGCGCGAACCCAATACGTAGTTGCCATTTCCAACGGTACTTAGCAAACCTGCAGAGTGCAGCGCCTTGATGTAGCGATACCCTGTAGACCGAGAGGTTTCGAGTGCTTCGATGATGGCAGTGGTCGATAACACAGCCTGATTGGAGCTGAACAGATCGAGGATGCTGAGCATCTTTGTAAGACTGCTCGCGCCGTCGCGAGCATGCTCTTCTCTCTCGTCTTCAATGGCCGGGTTTTCCCCATGAAGCGCTTCTATGTCCATTACCCACTCTATCCTACGTTAAAGGGTCCCTCGGAATACCTCAGGCCCCCGTGAAAAACCATGATTGCGTTGCGCGCAATTCGGAGTGCGCTGGCTTTTGATCATAGTCTCAAATTGTAGGATCGAGCAAGAAACAGACAATAAACAAAAACATTAATCCCACAATATGAATAAAATTTGGGTTCTACAAGAAAAGCCCGAAGTGACGATTCAACGTCATCGGGCTTGCCCTTAACGGCTCGTTTGACCTGTTGCCTATTTGTGGAAGGACAAAGGATGAAAGAAGTTTTCTTCGATCAAGCCTTCTGTTTTTCGCAGAAACTCTTTCACATGCGGTGCGTGCACATGAGCCTCGAAATCCTCGTAGGTTTCCCATTCCTCGATGAACACGAAGCGTCTCGGCTCAGTGCGATCACAGTACATTTCATACTGGATCATGCCCTTTTCCTGATGAACAGGCTCGATCAACGCTTCAAGCGCCGCCTTTACCGCATCCAGATGTTCAGGCTTGGCCAGCGTTACAGCTACGCAGTGCACTCTTTCCATCGTATGGACCTCATTTTTGTGGTTCTTCAAAATAGGCTGCGCAGGTATCAACCCGTCATTGCAACGTGCGCATCAACTCGGCAACATCCTCGACGTCTTCCAGTAACTGCACCAGCCGCTGGACTTCTGCAATCCTGTGAGAGCTCAACGGACTCACCGCCACCGCTGCGCATTCGGCGAATTTCGAACAGAGATCGGCCCAGGTCATTGGGTTGTCCGCATTACCGGGAATATGGGTACCGGACCTTTCCCAGCGACGACCATCCGCTGCTACCACCTCGACACGCCCTAGTGGCAGTTCCAGCTTCCAGTCCAGTGACGCATCGGCGACCAAGGAAATTTTGTTGGCGGTGGCCAGGACCTTCGTATCACGCAGGCCCGACTCGGTGAAATCCAGCACACTCATGCCACGACGCACAGCTGCAACCGCGACGAGAAAAGGTAGGCTGAACTTCGCATCCGCCAACGTCGCCGGCGCCTTGCGTACGTCCAGCGGCTCGCACATGAGCGCGTGATAGTCGCCCACGAACAACCGGATTTCGGCGATATCGTCGGGCGCAAGATCGTTGTCCGAAACAATGTCGATAATTGCTTTCATATGACTGTGCGCGGTACCCACCGAGGGCCAGCGCTTGTACAAGGTGACGCTACCCTTGTAGTCGACACCGATATCCTCAAGGATTTTGTCTCGATCGTAACGGCCGTCGAAATAGGTGTTGAAAAACCCGTACCCGCCTTCAAAAAGACAATCGATACCAGGCACGCCTTTTTCCGCCATGAGCGCTGCCAGCACTGCGCCTTTGGCCGAAAAGCCGGCATATAAGCCGCGCAGGTCGCTACCCGTACCACACACCATCTCCATGATGCCCGAACACTGCATACTGGCGATGCCCAGGGCGTTGGCGGTCTGCTTCGCATTGAAGCCCATGACGCGCCCGGCAGCCGCGGTGGCAGCAAACACCCCCATAACAGTGGACAGGTTCCAGTCTTTCTTCCAACCGACATTGCAACGCAGTCGCGCGAAGATATCCTGCCCTGCTGCCACGGCGGCAATCATGTCCTTGCCGGTCACGCCGCCCTTGCGCTCGGCCAATGCGAACACCGCTGGAATGATCGAACTCGCCGCGTGCTGCCCCCAAGGGGTTTGATCGTCGTAGTCCAGGCAATGCGCCAGCGCTCCATTGGCCAAAGCCGCCATCGTTGCCGGAACACGCCCCCCAAAGCCCAGGATCGTAGCTTGCGGGGTACCTGCGGACTCCTTGACCACCTCGATAACACCCAGTACCGCAGGCTCCATCCCACTGGCGGCAAGCATCACCCCAAAGGTGTCGAGAATACTTTTCTTCGCGGCTTCGCGTGCCGCCTCCGGCAAGTCTTCATAACGCAGCCCGGCCGCCAGCCCAGAAAAGTGATGGACGATGTCGGCGTTGATGGCCACGTGTTTCGAATTGAATATCTGTTCTGACATGGAACAGTCTCCCGTCACTGCAACTAAAACTACGGCGCCGGGCGCTGATCACGCACCGGGGCCCCTTGCTCAGACGCGGACCGTCTTCTGCAGCACGGTCTTGCTGACCATGTAGGATTCCAGACTCCACGGCCCCCCCTCTCGGCCAATCCCACTGTCCCTCATGCCTCCGAACGGAGTATCGGGATCCGGCGCACCGAAATGGTTGATCGACAGAACCCCCAGATCCAGCTCGCGACTCAGCCGCTCGGCCTCTTCCAGCGTATTGGTGAACGCGAATGCCGCTAGCCCCACGGACAGGCTGTTGGAGATTTCGATCGCTTCATCAAGGGTCTTGAACGGAACGGCCACCGCGACCGGACCAAACGGCTCTTCGCGCATGATTTCGCAATCGAGTGGGGTATCGACCAGCAGCGTTGGCGCAAAAAAGTAGCCACGATCACCGACGCGATGACCACCCACGGCAGCCTTGCCACCGCGCTCGAGCGCGTCATCGACGAAATGCTGCATTGCCGCCAACCGTCGGCCGCTGGTGACGGGGCCCATATCTGCCTTGAGGTCTAGCCCATCAGCGACACGCACCTGCTGCGCCGCTGCAACGAACCCAGCCACAAATTCCTCGTAAAGACTTTCGTGAACCAGGAAACGTCCCGGCGCAGCACACCACTGAGAATTGATACGGATCTTGCTTTTGAGCGCCATCTTGCCGATTTCGGTCGCATCAACCCCAGCGCAAACAATCACCGGCGCATGACCACCAAGCTCCATCAGCACCGGTTTCATAGCGGCTCCCGCCAAGGCGCTGAGGTGTTTACCCACGCCGACCGAGCCAGTCAGCGTGACCATGCGAGTCACTGGAGAGTCAATCAGCGCCAGGGAAACCTCGGCGGGGTTACCGAACACCAGATTCAGGACCCCCTTGGGCAAGCCGGCCTGCTCGAAACATTGGACCATGGCGACAGCCGCCCCAGGCGTTTCTTCTGGAGCCTTCAGGATAATCGAGCAACCCGAACATAACGCGCCGCTGATTTTTCGACCTGGCGCGCTAAGCGGCACATTCCAAGGGGTGAAGGCAGCTACCGGCCCGATCGGTTGGCGTAGAATCAGCTTTTGCATCTGCGCTTCGCCCGGAACAATGGTTCCGTAAGCACGTAACGCCTGCGCCATGTCCCAATCAAAGAAGCTCGCCGAGCGTTCAACTTCGGCCCGCGCATCTGCGATCAACTTGCCATTCTCACGGGTAATGATCTGTGCGATTTCCTCGGCGCGCTCACGCACGCCAGCGATGGCACGAGCAATAATAAGGTTGCGCTCAACCGGTGGCGTCGCTCGCCATACCTTGAATCCCCGCTCCGCAGCGACCAATACGCGCTTCAAATCTTCGGAGTTGGCGCCGGGTACCGTAGTGAGCACGGCTTCGGTGCTCGGATTGCGGACTTCGAAACATGATGGGCGATCAAAAATCCATTCACCATCGATGAACAAGCCAACACGCGGATGCGTAGCATCGGCGACGTGACGTTGAGTTTCTGTGGACATGGGATTTTCCTCTGCAAGTGGCGACACGGTGTTCACCAACTCGCTCAATTAGTTTCGGCCAGGGAGCTGCTTGCGCGGCGCGCCAGCGCATCTTCACGAATCAGGTCGGCGGCTTTCACACCTATCATGATGGACGGCGCATTGGTGTTGCCCGACGTGATGAATGGCATGATCGAAGCATCTACCACCCGCAGTCGCTCGATACCACGGACACGCAGTCGTTCGTCCACCACCGCCATGGCGTCGTTACCCATCTTGCAGGTGCCGCCCTGGTGGTGGGCCGAGTTGCCGGTTTCGACCAGGTAGTTATAAATATCTTCATCCGTACGGACGTGGGGCCCCGGTAGTTCTTCGGCGACCACCCGGGATTTGATGGGCTCGCTGTTCATGATTTTGCGTATCCAGCGCACACCACTGATCACGGCATTGACGTCGTAATCACTGCTCAGGAAATTGGGTGTGTAATCGGCCGGGTCCGACGGGTTGGTCGAACGCAGCGTCACTGTTCCCGTGGTGCTGGGACGCAACTGATAGACCGACACCCCGAGCCCAGGATGCTTTTCAACGTCAACCGTGCCGTCGGGAAAGTACTGAAAGGTCATGGGCCTGAAGCTGATTTGGAGATCAGCATAGTCCTCGTCCGGGCTACTTTTAACGAACGCCGCTACCTGGGAGGAGCCGAGGGCAAGATAACCTTTGCGGGTCATCAGGTAACGGAAGCCTTCCCAGTACTTTCGCAGACCGACAAGGTTGGCGTTGTACGAGCTGTCCGGGGTGCAACGCCAACCTGTGTGGATATAGAAGTGATCCTGCAGGTTCTGCCCCACCCCCGGGGAATCGAGGACCACAGGTATCGCGTGCTTTTCCAGTTCAGCCCGTGGGCCGACACCCGATAGCATGAGCATCTGCGGAGTCTTCAGTGAACCCGCTGACAAGATCACCTCACGCGCCGCATAGATCCTTTCCAAGCGACCGCCCTTCAAAACCTCTACGCCGACGGCGGTGCGTCCGTCGAATAAAACGCGCTGTAGTTCGCATCCGGTTCGAACCGTCAGGTTCGGTCGTTCAATGACCGGCTCGATAAATGCCCGGTAAGTCGACATCCGCTGTCCGTCCTGGATGTTGTGCTGCATGAAACCCACGCCATCGTGCACAGCGCCGTTCATGTCCTCGGTCACCGGGATGCCGATACGGTTCGCGGCCTCTATAAAGTCGTAGCTACTCTTTTCCTTGACGATCGGATCGCTGATCCACAGCGGACCATTCGCTCCCCGGTATTGGTCGCCGCCCCGCTCGAAATGCTCCATTTGTTTGAAGTAGGGCAAAACATCTTCATAGCCCCAGCCTGTGTTGCCCAGGGCACGCCAGCCATCAAAATCTTTCTGATGCCCGCGAATGAATACCATGCCGTTGATGGAGCTGGACCCACCGAGCAATTTGCCCCGAGGCCAGTACATTTCGCGCCCTTGGAGCTTGTCCATCGGCGCGGTGCGAAAGTTCCAGTTCAACAGCTTGTTAAAATACAGCTTGCCCATTCCCGCGGGCGTGTTGACCCAAAAACGATCTGCCGCAGGACCCGCCTCGATGAGCAGGACGCTGTTCTGTGGGTCGTCAGACAAGCCGCGCGCAACCGGACAGCCGGAAGATCCAGCACCGACGACGATGTAATCATAAATCTGCATTGACCCTATTCCTCGCTCTTTCAAACCTGGTAGCAACGAACAGGCGATACCTGCCCGGGCTCAACCATGGGATGCCCTAACCGCAAACCGTTGTCATCAGCAGCCGATCTGGCTTCGTTGTTCAGGATCCAGCACGAGGAATGTCGACCTGCACTTGGTTAAGTGCCCCAAGTCGCTTGCGCGCTTGCTGGTCAGGGATCGTGCCATCATAGGTAGTGATAAAAAGGGTATGACCGTCATCCCCGCCCAGTTCGCAAGCAACGGCGCTACCTGGGAAATGCAGATGATGTGTAATTTCCCCTCCTTCCAAGACCCGCAAAACTTCCCCTGTATTGAACGAGCAAACCCAAACGCCGCCTTCTGCATCGGCGCACATACCGTCCGGCTCTCGTCCTGCGATGTCGGCAAATAGCCGGCGATTGGACAGAGATCCATCCAGCGCACGATCAAATGCCGTCAGCCGGCCGCGCCAGGTTTCTGCGACCACCAGCGTTCGCCCATGATTAAGAATTACCGCGCCATTGGGGAATTCGACGCCATCGCTACCGTGGCTGACGGTGCCATCCAGCTCGACGATATGGAGAGAGGTTTCGCGCTTCTCTTCGCCCATGAACAGGTCATAGCCAAAATTGCCGACATAGAGACAGCCATTGTCGGCCACCGCGAAATCATTCAAATCACCAGTGGCCCACTTCGAGAGGTCAGCGTGTACAAGCAACTCTCCATCCACCAGCTTCAATATCTGGCGAGCGACGGATGACACGATAAGAGGAGTTCCATCAGACAGGAATCCGAGACTATTAGGCCGCGGTGGCAAATTGTCTTTCAGCACAACCCGGCGCCCGCTCACGTCGACTTGGTAGAGAATCGAGTCAAAGACGTCTGGCACCCACAGGCAACCGTCGTACCACCGAGGAGCCTCAAGGAAGACGAAATCATCAGCGAAGCGATGCGCCTTTAGCTCTTGCATGTTCTGCCTGCCCTTTCTTTTATTTTTAGATGAAAAACGGTAGAGCGAATGCGATCTGTGCAGACCACCGAGCGAAGCCCAATGAAAGTCACCTGCTGCCACAAACCCTATCGAACAATAAAAATTGTGTCAATAAATGGGATTAATTAATTTATAGACATCCAGTGCTGGCCTGTAAATCCTGCAAACAGGTGGGTTCTGCGTAGGTTATTGGCATCGTGGACGGCTCATTGTCATCGCCCTCAAAGGCCCGTCGAGACGCCTGAAGCCACACATCACTCGTGCTTCGGTGTGATCGAAAAACATGATTGAGTGGCCTGCTCCCAAGGCTTGGCACCCTAATCGTTGGGCATGACTGTAGGCCTCCCGACGCCAACCGCCCCTTACAAATAGCGAGCGCTCCAATGGCGCAGCGATTCGGCACGGCGCTGTGCCGCGCCAGACGGTAGACCCGAATCAGAAAATGACCAAATCAAAATCTGTTGCGTAATCCCACAATCAGGGATATGTTGATTTTGAGCAACGCAAAATTGACTCGAATGTGCCTAGCGAGAAACCCACCCTCCAACCGGTCGGGCAGGTATTCACGCAAAGCGCCTGCAGATCGGATGAATGTGTCGTGCGCATCACGGCGGTTCGCCCTCTGAGTTTCGTGATTGGAAATGCGTGCTTTACCAAGGCAAAACCAAGAAAGACCTGACGCAAAACACAAAAACAACAACGTTTCGACAAGTTTCAGGGAGCTATAAATGCCGAATAAGAATTTCAGCGTGCGCCAAAACCACGCTATCCGTGCGCTTTTCAAACACATGATCCCCGCCGTCCTGGCAGTGACTGCCACCGTCAGTAACGCTGCCGAGCTGACCTTCGGCTATGTCCCAGGCAACCTCGCCTATCCCTACAACGTAGCGACCGCTAAAGGCTTCGAAGCCGCAGCCAAAGCTGCCGGCGTAAAAGCGGTCATCATCGACCCGCGAGGCAGCGTCGAGAAGCAGGGCAATGCGCTCGACGACATGATCGCGCAGCGCGTCGACGCTATCGGTTTTCTGCCCCTGGATTCGGTGGTGTCGCAATCTTTCGTCGACAAGATCGTAGATCACGATATTCCCGTGGCTGCGGTTGCCGTGATGGTAGGTGACCCTCAGGAACGGGCGATCAACAAGCCCTACGAACAACTTGTTGCCTTGGTTACCACCGATGACATCCGCGCTGGCGAAGTGGCCGGTGAGCACGCAGCGACGCTGTTGCCTAAAGATCGTGTCGCAAAAATTGCAGTCGTCGAAGGCGTACCTGGCTACGCCGTGGTCAAGCAGCTCACCGAGGGCTTCAAGACGGGCCTGAAAAAAGCCGGCGCGAAATATGAAATTGTTGCGTCCCAGCCCACCGACTGGACACCTGAGCAGGGCGAGCGCGTTTGCCAGAACATGCTGACCGCCCACCCAGACCTCGACCTCATCTTTAGTCAGGCCGAGGACATGGCCATTGGTTGCGCACGCGCCTTGGCTGCCCAAGGTTCAGAAATCGCCCTGGTCGCAACAGGGGGCGGTTCCAAGGTCGGGTCTACCGGGATCGCGGCTGGCGAAATCAATGCATCGGTCTGTGTGCGTCCCAAGCTGCTCGGCGAACTTCTCTTCAAGTCTCTTTATGAGTCTGTGACCCATCCGGAAACACCGAAAGGCAAGTACGTGACCTACGACCTGCCATTGCTGACCAAAGACACGCTCAACGCCTGCCCCGACAAGTGGTAAGCCGCTTTATATAAGCCGATAACAAAGAACAAAAACGGATTATCGAGATGACTCATCAAGAAACGCTTCTCATGCGGCTCCAAGGGGTTGCGAAAGAATACCCAAACGGGACTGTCGCACTGCGCGGCGTCGATCTCGACATTGCGAGGGGCAAGGTTCACGGATTGCTTGGCGCCAACGGCGCTGGCAAGTCGACCCTGATAAAGATCCTGTCCGGCGCGAATGCTCCCACGAGCGGTGAAATTGTCTGGCGCGGCAAGCCAGTGACGTGGGCGAGTCCAAAGGTGGCCAACGACATGGGCGTAGCCACCATCCACCAACATATACCGCTCGTGCCCACCCTCTCCGTGATCGAAAACGTCTTTCTCGGAAAGAACGGCACGTGGCGCTATCCCAATTCGATGCGCGAGCGCTTTGATGAGCTCTGCCAGCGCGTCGGTTACAGACTGGATGCCGATAGCAAGGTGTGCGACCTCTCAATAGGTCAGCGCCAGATGGCAGCGATTTATCAAGCCTTTGCCACGGGTGCGGACTTAATTGTCATGGACGAGCCAACTGCCTCCCTGGCGACAGAGGAGCGGGAAATTGTCTATGACACTGTCCGTCGCCTGTCAAAAGTAGAAAACAAAGCGATTCTCTTCGTCTCGCACTTCCTGGACGAAGTCATAGCGCTGACAGACTGCGTCACGGTCCTGCGTGACGGGGTCGCAGCAATGCGAGCCAACACCTGTGATCTGGACGAAAATCTCTTGGCCGAAGCGATTGTCGGCAAACCCATTGCCAAACAAGCGCGTGCGACGGCTCAACGTAGCAGTTGCTCCGATCCATCCCGAACTGTGCTGGAACTGCAGAACGTCTCGTCCTCGGGCAAGTTGCACCCGATATCGCTGAAACTCGCAGCAGGCGAGGTCATAGGCATAGCGGGCCTGCTGGGCTCAGGTCGAAGCGAACTGCTGCACGCAGCATTCGGCGCCGACCCGCATGCCTCAGGCAAGGTCATCCTCAATGGCCGGGAGATTGGGCGCAGCACCGGGGCTTCCGTGAAAGCAGGCATAGGCCTGGTGCCGGAAGATCGTATAAAGCAGGGCCTGGTACCGGATTTCGAGATCTGGCGTAACACCTCCCTGCCCGCCTTGAATTCCGTGTCGGCATTCAATTGCCTTCCCAACGAGCAACGTGAACTGAACCGTGGCTGGGATGCCATCCAACAACTCTCCATCAAGGCCAGTTCGCCTGACATTCTCGTCAGCGAACTCAGTGGCGGTAATGCCCAAAAGGTGACGATCGCGAAGTGGTTATTCAGCGACGTCAAGGTGCTTCTTTTGGACGAGCCAACCGCCGGCATCGATATCGGTGCAAAGACCGAGATCATCTTCCTGATCCGTCGGCTTGCCGCAGAAGGCAAAGCCATCATCGTCGTGTCGTCAGAGTTTGAAGAACTGCTCGCCGTCAGTGATCGCATCATCGTCATGCGCGATGGATGCTGCGTCGCGGAGCGCCCCGTCCATGAAACATCGGAACATGAACTGCTCCTGCTCGCTGGCGGTAAATGCGTTACTCCTGAAAGCAGAGGTCACTGAGCAATGGACAATCTAGCTATAGAGATAAAAACAATGAGTACAACAACTCAACCAAAAATCGAACCGGTGCGGCTCGCCAGTCAAAATGTAACACCGCCGCCGCCCGCGCCTGTCTATCGTCAGGTTGATTGGCGACGCCTCTTCAGCCTGCGTGAAATGGGTGTCTATTATGCATTGCTGTTATTGCTGGTTGGCCTGTCGTGCATCACGACTTACCTGGGGAAATCCAACTACCTCAGCGTTTTGAACATTACCAATATCGTCTATCAGTCCTCACTCATCGCCATTATGGCCGTGGCCATGACGGTCATATTGATCAGCGGTAATTTCGATTTGTCAGTGGCGTCGGTCGCGGCGCTTTCGGCCGCGATTCTTATCGGTTTCGCCGATCAGTTGGGTTTCTGGCCCGCCTGCGCCTTTTCAATGACGGTCGCCATTTGCGCCGGCTTGCTGAACGGGTCGATCGTGCAATTCGTGGGGATCAATGCTTTTATTGTGACCCTCGGCACCATGACTGCTCTACGCGGCGCGGTTTTGATTTTCACTGACGGCCAGTCTCTGTCTGTGCAAAAACCCGAAGTCATCGAAGCCATGAAAGCGTTCGAGTCGGGTCGCCTGGACGCTGGCGTGGTTGCAATCCTCCTGGGTGCGGTACTGCTGGGCATCAGTGCCCTGCAAGCGGTGCGGGCACGAAAAGCGTCGAGACCCTTGACACCAGCCATGCTCGGAATGGCTCTGGGCGGCCTATGCCTGCTGGCAATGAGCTGGGGTGCCGGAGGCAAAATCATGCTGCCGAAACCGGTCATCTACATGTCGATTTTCACCACCATCGTTTGGGTGACGCTGAGTTTCACCATGGTAGGCCGTCGCCTTTACGCCGTCGGCGGTAATGCCGAAGCCGCCCGCCTCTCCGGTATCAATGTTGTACGTTACAAGTTGGTTGCCTTCGTGTTGTGCAGCGCCGCGGCAGGCTTTGCCGGGATCCTTTTTGCGAGCCGCCTGCGCTCCATCAATCCCGCAGCCCTGAGTGGTGCTGAATTGGCTGTTATCGCGGCGGCAATTCTGGGCGGCACTTCGCTGTTTGGCGGCGCCGGCAGTGTGATTAAAACCCTGGCTGGGGCACTGCTGCTTTACTCGCTCACCAACGGCTTCAACATCTTGAACCTGGGGGCGAACTATCAGGGGTTGATCGAGGGCATCGTGCTCATTGGTGCTGCCGCGCTATACACCGTTGGCAACAGCCGAAGCAAAGCCAAATCCAAGTGACCCTATGACCGAGACCGGTGCCCCACCGCTGTAACAGAAGGCGAGGCACTGGCCCCATCTCTGCTCGAACCCTTCAGTAAAAACAAATCAAGAGGACAGCACCATGACCCCATCTACCGCAGGGACCTATACCGGCAAAGTTGCATTTGTTACCGGCGCCGGTAGCGGCATCGGCCGCGCCACGGCCATCGCATTCGCCAAAGCCGGTGCCAGCGTTACGGCTGTAGACATTTCAGAAAAAGGTCTACAAGAAACCGCCGCACTCATCGAAGCGTTTGGTGGTCGGGTCCTCACCATCCCCTGCGATGTGACGAGCAGCAAGGGTATCAAAGCGGCTCTGGATAAAACCGTGGCGACTTTTGGAGGGCTCGACTGCGCTTTCAATAACGCCGGCATCGAGCAGCCCGTGAACAAGCTCAAAGATATCGACGAAGACCTCTGGGACCGCGTGCTCGCGGTCAACCTGAAGAGCGTCTATCTGTGCATGAAGCACCAGATTGACATCATGCTGACGAATGGAGGCGGTGCGATCGTTAACACCTCCTCTGGGGCCGGAGTATTGGCGATCCAAGGGCAATCGGCTTACTGCGCTTCAAAGTATGGCGTCACCGCCATCAGTAAATGCGCAGCTCTGGAACATGCCTCCCAAGGTATTCGAGTGAATGCCCTGTGCCCTGGAATTATCGATACCGACATGATTTCTCGCTTCACCGGTGATACCGAACAAGGCCGCGCTCGCGTGATTGCACAGGAACCGATTGGTCGCATGGGTCGGCCCGAGGAAATTGCCAATACCGTCTTGTGGCTCTGCTCCGAACAGGCAGGTTTCGTCACCGGCCATGCCATGGTCATTGACGGTGGTCAGACTGCGGGAATCTGAGCCCACACACCGTCCCGTTGAGATTTCGCTGCTGGGCCTCATACTCGGCAGCGACGCCATTCATGGCCCATCGTCACGTTCGCCAGAACCCAAATGACGCCCGCCCCGAACCGATCCTGGTCCCCGCCCCGTTTCGTCCGAAACCGAAACCGAAACCGAAACCGCCGCATATATCTCTGAGCTTATCAACGCGTCCCAGCGGTTTTTGCCGATATAGAACTCGTCGATGCCACGGGCTGACTTCGCATTTGCGTTTTGTCTGAAGAGGGACGCGAGTGGAGACTTGAGCGAGGAGCATATAAATCAAACTGCAGCATATAAATCAAACTGCGGATAAGCCAAGGGCGGATCGATGATCCGCCCTTGGCTTCCGGCTGCAGTTTTACCAGTAGTGAAATCAGCGATTGATCAGTTCAAGTACCGCGTCGGTGATCTGCCGAGTAGTGGCTTTACCACCGAGATCAGGTGTATGCAGGCCGCTTTCAGTCACCGCTTCGATGGCCGACATCAAGCGGTTTGCGGCGTCCACTTCACCGAGATGTTCGAGCATCATCGCTGCCGTCCAGAACGTTGCAATCGGGTTGGCCACGCCTTTGCCAGTGATGTCGAAGGCAGAGCCATGGATCGGCTCGAACATCGATGGAAACTTGCGTGAAGGATTAAGGTTAGCCGTCGGAGCGATGCCCAGGCTACCGGACAACGCCGCAGCCAGATCGGACAGGATGTCGGCGTGCAGATTGGTCGCCACGATGACGTCCAAGGTCGAAGGTTTGAGAACCATGCGAGTCGTCACCGCATCGACCAACTCTTTGTCGATTTTTACGTCCGGAAAATCCTTGGCCACTTCGTAAAAAATCTCGTCCCACAACACCATACCGTGGCGTTGGGCATTCGACTTGGTGACCATCGTCAGGTGCTTGCGTGGACGGCTCTGTGCCAGCTGGAAAGCAAAGCGATGGATACGCTCAACACCGGCCCGCGTGAAGACAGACACTTCAGTCGCCACTTCTTCTGGCAGACCACGGTGGACACGACCGCCATTGCCGGAGTACTCGCCTTCGGAATTTTCCCGGACCACCACCCAATCAATTTGGTCGCCGTTGATCAGCGGGCTTTTTACCCCTGGCAACACACGGGCTGGACGCACATTGGCGTATTGGTCAAAGCCCTGGCAAATCGGCAGGCGCAGGCCCCAGAGAGAAATGTGGTCAGGCACATTAAGCGCACCGACAGCGCCAAAGAAGATGGCGTCGAATGTTTTCAATTCCTCAAGGCCGTTCTCAGGGATGTAGTAACCGTTTTTCAGGTAATTGTCCGAATTCCAATCGAAGTGTTTGAACTGCAAATCGAAACCGGATTTTTTTGACAGTGCCTCGAGCACCTCGACGCCCGCTGCAATGACTTCAACACCAATGCCATCACCGGGAACTGCAGCAATTTTGTACGCGCTCATTTTCATCTCCGCTCTTGTTTTGGCTCTTGCAACCCGCCATACCGGACTGGCCAGGCGGGGTCGTGAGCCAATTATATGGAGCGCGAAAAGAAGCAGAGTCGACTCAAAATCACTACATACATAACCTTGAGTTATGAATCAGAATCTTAACTGTGTTCCGGTAGGTGCAAGTGCTCCCAATCCGGGAAGTGTTTTGAACAACCTACCGAAATGCCCAAAGCGAATTACAGGAATAACTCAATCGGCGCTCAGTCGTAGCATCCAGAGAAGGAAGCCTGGGTTGGCGTTCGCCTTCTCACACGAACGAGCCGCAGTGTTTCCATCAAAGAGACAGGGAACGTCTGCTTCAATCTTTAGAACTCCGACAGAGGGAAATCGAAGCCGAACTGATTGCTGAATATGCGTCCTTTACGCAGCTGAATTATTCGCCAGCATTCATAGGTGCTTTCGGATTTCAGATCATTACAGATCATCCTTAGCAGCCTATCATTCCACCTCAAATCGCGATGAGGCAGTGACCCATCGCCCGCCGGGCCAATCCCTGGCGTTCTCAATTTCCTTGCATTCATTCGTCCATTTGCGCAGTGCCCCAATCGTTTGGGGCGTTGTGTATCGGCTATTTCATGGGAACAACGATGACTACCTCAACTTTTACTTCGGCCCAGGTCGACAGCCGGATCTGGAGCGCCGTGGGGTCTTTGACACTCTGCGTCGCTCTGTTGATCGCGGCAGAGTTCATGCCCGTGAGTCTGCTGACTCCAATCGCCAACGACCTTCATACTTCTCAAGGGATGGCTGGACAGGCGATTTCCATTTCCGGTTTCTTTGCGGTGGTGGCAAGCCTCTGCATCGCCTCTATCGCCGGACGCTTCGATAGACGTCATGTCCTGATTTCAATGACCGTGCTGATGCTTGTTTCGCTGGTAGTCATCGCTCTGGCGCCTGGCTTCACTTGGTTGATGATTGCCCGAGCCTTCTTGGGGGTCGCCATCGGCGGTTTCTGGGCTTTATCCACTGCCACTGTCCTGCGAATAGTCCCCGAGGATTCGGTGCCTAAAGCCTTAGGCATGATTTACATGGGGCATTCGGTGGCCGCTGCATTTGCCGCGCCGATTGGGGCTTACGTGGGAGGCCATTTGGGATGGCGCTTCGTGTTCGCTGCGCTGGTGCCGATTGTCATCGTTAACGTGATCTGGCAATACAAAAGCTTGCCCAAGATGCAGCCAGAAAAAACCATTCCCCTTTCCAGGCTGTTCGGCGTACTGAAACGCAGAAATGTAATGTTCGGTCTGCTGGCCGCCATGCTGACTTTCGGTGGTACGTTTACCGCCTTCACCTACTTGCGCCCATTTCTGGAACAAGTCACTGGCGTTGACTCGACCCAACTGTCGGTTTTGCTCTTAAGCCTGGGTATCGCCGGTTTCGGAGGTACATACCTCGTCAGTCGGCTGCTGGAAAAACAGTTTCTCTTCCAACTGTTGCGCTGGTTGCCAGTGGCCCTGGCTGTCATGACGGTGGCTTTGGCCGAGCTTGGATACATCTTCGCGGCCGCCGCCATCATGATGTTTGGCTGGGGGATGCTGTATTCAGCCATCCCGGTATGCTGGTCGACCTGGCTGGCCAAAGAGGTGAGCGATGAGCCAGAAACTGGCGGTGGGTTGATGGTTGCAGCTATTCAGATGGCGATCATGGTCGGCGGCGCGTTCGGCGGGAGCCTGTTGGATCATGTGTCGGTGGCTGCCCCTCTAATCGGCGGCAGCGCACTGCTCATCCTGGCAGCACTGGTGGTTGGAAACGGTGAGCGGCTCACCCAGTCCTCGCCGGCTTGATAGGCCCAATCGAGGCAAGCGGCTGCCAATAGCATCCGCTAGCCCAATAAAATGGTTCCATCGTTTTTAAGGACACTCAGCAACATTTGTGCGGCCGGCGATAAATAGGCGCCCGCGCGGACAAAAACGACGATAGTACGTTTCATAGTGGTCTCCTTCAGTCTCACCTCACGAAGGTGCGTGACCCCCTTGACGTCTTCGAGGGTCTCCCTGGCTAGAAAGCTCAGCAGGTTGGTTTCACCAATCAGGCGTGGCAACAAAGAGATCGAGGTGGTTTCGATCTGTACCTGAGGTAAAGGCAGATCCCTGGACTGGAACACATTGTCTATCCAGCGCCGCGCCGGCACAGTGGAGGCCGGCAACACCCATTGGTACTGACACAAATCGCGCAACTCATAACTGGCGCTGAATAACGGATGATGACGGCTGGCGACCACCACCGCCTCGTCGTCAAACAGGGCATGAAACTGCAGTAACGGATCCGCTTCGTATTGTGGGCAAATCACCATATCCAGCCTCCCGGAGAACAGTGATTCGCGCAGTAAATCGTCTTGGCCGATCACCAAGTTCAAGGTGATCTGCGGCGCACGCGAAAGCAGCGTCGCGGTCAGGTGTGGAAGCAGGTGATCAGCCATAGAGGCTGCGCAGCCCAAGCGGATGTTTCCCATCACACCGTTTGCAAAATCACGTATTTCTCGCTGGGTTTCGGCAACGCTCTGCTGCAGCTGTTTGCCACGCACTTTCAGCAACTCCCCCACTGGTGTGAGCTTAATCCGCCGCCCATCGCGCTCGAACAACCGGGTCCCTAGAGACTCCTCAAGCCGCTGGATGCTTTTAGTCAGTGCTGGCTGACTGCGGTTGAGCTTTTGCGCAGCCCGGCCCAGGTGCCCCAACTCGGCGATGATTTCAAAATAGGCAAGATCACGCAGGTCCATATCCATCAACCAAAGTTATCAATCAATCGATATTAGAAAATAGACTTTATCAAACTAGGTATCAATAATTATCAGCACATCGATAGCGATGCCACGCCCTCGCGGCGACCAGCGTTTTGGAGTACGACTCTTGTCTTCTTCTGCCAGATTTTCCCTGCATATCTACCCCGCGCCGCTTCAATGGTTGGCGCTTGCACTATTGGCTGGAGCGGGCGGTCAGTTGCTGAGGTTTCTAGAGGTGCCCGCAGGCCAATTCCTGGGGCCTATGCTGGTTGCCATCATGTTCGGCGTATGCGGTGCGACCATTCGACTGCACCGCTACGCCTTCAAGCTTGGCCAGGGCTGCATCGGCATTCTTGTCGCTCATTCGATGACACTCGCCGTACTCGTTTCGATAGCACAGTCCTGGCCAATGATGCTGTTTGCGACCGTGGTGACGGTAAGCCTTAGCGCGCTGGTGGGGCTCGCGTTGGTGTGGATGGGCATCCCGGCCAGTACCGCAGCTTGGGGTACATCGCCAGGCGCAGCTTCTGCCATTGTCTTGATGGCTGACGAATATGGCGCCGATTCCCGAGTGGTCGCCACGATGCAATATGTGCGCGTGGTGTGCGTGGTAATGATCGGTGCGTTGGTGAGCAACTTGCTGGAAGCACCGGTCGGAGGAAGCGAGGTGCATGCTGCAGACGTCGCGTTGCAAAGCTTCGGCCTGCTGCATCTGGTCCTCACAATCGTCACTCTACTAATCGGTGTGGCGTTGGGAAATCGATTGCCGGCCGGTGCGCTGCTGATGCCGCTAATGTTGGGCGGAGCGTTACAGATCAGTGGCCTGTTGCATATCACCCTGCCCAGTTGGTTACTCGCTATCGCCTACGGTGCTATTGGTTGCTACGTTGGCTTGCGCTTTGATCGAATGACCGTCAAATACGTCTGGCGGCGATTGCCGGCGATGATACTCGGAGCGCTCCTGATGATCGCTTTGTGCGCATTGTCTGCGTGGCTGTTGGCAGCAGTGTTGAACAAGGATTTCCTCTCGATTTACCTGGCCACGAGCCCAGGGGGGCTCGATACGATGGCGATCATCGCGGTGGACACGCACTCCGATGTAGGTCTGGTATTGGCCATGCAGACCCTACGACTGTTTGCGGTCATCTTGACGGGGGCTTTTGTGGCCCGATTGATTATTCGCTTGGGCAGTTACCGTCGGATAACGTTATAGACTTGAGCCTCACCGCAACGATCTCCAGCGCAGATGCCAGCGTCCGCGCCTCTTTATCCCCCTTCACCTTCCAAGAGACGGCAGCGCACAACTGCCGCACATCTAGCTCCCCTGCGCATCATTGAGAAACTCGTTTCGACGATGCATCAGCCACCGCATGCCAGGCCAACTCTCCGCTGACAACGTATCGGCATCGAATGAGCGCTTTGGCTTAGGCGCGCAGCGACGAGTTCACTGTGGTTTAGCTCATGAATACACGCAACCATTTCATTAAATAAATCCCACAATAAGATTTTTCTAAAAAAATAAGCCGCCATGCATTAGCTTTTAGGCATCAACCTCAACTTCTATTTGTACAAAAAATTCATTTTTTTTCAGATACTTAAAAATTTTACCTGTCTTTATAGTCAGAAAAATCCCCAGATCCTTTGCTAAAAATGGGAACCAGACAAAAAACAGACTGTTGACTAAAAATCCCACCATGTGCATATTTGCAACAGCGCCGCAAGCGAATGACAGGTGACAGTCTCATATCGAGCAAAGCGAGCATTGCTGCTCGGGCGCATGCCCAATGACGACTGATCCACTCCGTCCTTGACCGACCATCAAGGGCCCATGGGCACGAATCCAGCAGAACTCGGCTGCAAAGACACTGACCTGGGAATTTTCAATCACGCTAGCCAGCACAGCGTGAAAGTTCATAGGTATTTATAACGAAGTCACGAATGAATCTTCTCCATAACAATCAGAATCGGAGAGTCGCTCCATGGCCAAGGTAAATATGAGCACACGTTCTCTTGCCCCCTGTGAGCTGTTGCACCCTGCCCCATCAAAGCCACTTCTAAAGTCTTCTGCCTGTCTTCCGAAGCCAGCCTAGTTAAGCGCTTCGCCCCTAAAAATATCCGATTAATAACCTTAGAGGTCGCTATCGCCGAAAAACACTAGCCGCGTCGTACTACTCAATGCCATTGCACTACACCCTTAGGCCGATACTCAGTATTCGGTCGACAGCAGGGTGCGCTCAATTATCTGACCAACAAAAACAAAAGCAGAGATCAAGATGATTACCCACTCGAACCGCATTACCCGGAACAAGATATCAATGGCACTGCTGCTTTGCGGAGCGACCAGCAGTCAGGCGCAAGAAGCCTTCAATCCCGAGTCCCCCTGGATGTTGGGTGACTGGGGCGGCCTACGCTCAGAATTACTGGAAAAGGGTTATACCTTTAACGTGCTCTACACGGGCGACGCCGCGACGAATCTGGCCGGTGGCTACGACTCGCACACCACGGCGCGGTATACCGACCAACTTGCGCTAATGAGCAATTTTGACCTTGAGAAAATACTCGGTTGGGAAGACGCTGATTTTCAATTCACGATATCGGATCGTAACGGGCGCAATCTCACCAATGATGTCATCACCGATCCTCGGGTAGGCGGCATCAGTCAGGTTCAAGAGGTATACGGGCGCGGCCAGACCTGGCGCCTTACGCAACTCTGGTATCGTCAGAAATTCTTTGACGGCGGGCTGGATATCAAACTGGGCCGCATGAACTTTGGCGAGGACTTCGGCAGCTTTCCCTGCAAATTCCAGAACTTGGCATTCTGCGGCGCGCAGCCGGGTAACTGGGCCGGCGATATCATTTATAACTGGCCAATCACTCAATGGGCGGGCCGGGTCAAGGTTGCATTGAGCGATAACACTTATGCGCAGATTGGTGCGTACGAGCAGAACCCGTCCTACCTGGAAATAGGTAACGGCTTCAAACTCAGCGGCAGCGGCAATGAGGGTACCTTGGTACCTGTCGAGCTGGTCCATACCACGTCGCTGGGAGCCGGACGGCTGCCAGGGGAATATCGCGTAGGGGCCTATTACAGCAGCCGTAACGCAAACGACGTCAACACTGAAGAAAATGGCGCGCCCAAATCCCGCGATAGCAAACACGGCGCATGGATTGCTGCGCAACAGCAAGTCTGGAAAGACCCAGACTTCGCCGCTCGCGGGGTGTCGGTGTTTGCCTATGCCACCGTGCATGACAAAGCCGCCAGTATGATTGATCGCTCTGTTCAAGCAGGCGTCTTCTATACCGCGCCGTTCAAATCCCGTCCAAATGACGAGATCGGCGTCGCCATCTCCAATATCCATGTAAATGAACGTTACAAGGATAACCAACAACAAATGAACGACCTGGCGGGCGTCAGCGACTATGACGATCCTCGCTACACGCCGACGCAAGGTTCGGAAACCAACATGGAAATCTACTACGGGTTCGGCGTCACCAAATGGCTAACCGTGCGCCCCAACATCCAGTTTGTTGGTAACCCCGGCGGTGTCAGTGAAGTCAAGGACGCGTGGGTCGCAGGTTTGAAGTTTGAGACCAGCTTGTAATCCAAATCTGAATCCAGATGAAATAGTTAAACCAGCGCAACGCGCTGGTTTAACTCTCGATTAAGCAGCCGACGATAATTAGAAACTCTTCAACAGGCCCACCAGCCATACAAACCAATAAGCCTAGTGATGCGATGAGGAAAATAGAAGTGGATAAAGAAGCAGCCGTTGAATCGTTGACTGACGTCATGGCCAAGTTTACTGCCTATATTGGTAAGCGCTTGCCGACCGACGTAAAAAAGAAGACCGCCCAACTGCGCGCAGCGGAAACCAATCCGCTGGCCATCGCCGTCTACGACTCCATGGCGGAAAACCAGGACTATGCTGACAAGCTCGACAGACCGAGCTGCCAGGACACCGGCGTGATTCAGTACTTTATCGCAGCAGGTGCCAAGTTCCCGCTATTGGGGGAACTTGAAAACATTCTGGAAAATGCAACTCTGGAAGCAACCATCAAAGGCCCGCTACGTCATAACGCCGTAGAGACCTTCGTCGAAAAGAACACAGGGACCAACACGGGCTCCAAAATTCCGTGGCTTGACTGGGAGATTATCCCGGACGCCGATTACGCAATGATCGATGTTTACATGGCTGGCGGTGGTTGCACACTACCGGGCTCCGCTAAGGTTTTGATGCCTGGTCAAGGCTACGAGGGCGTAACGGAATTTGTTTTCGACGTCATTACCTCCCGCGGCGTGAACGCTTGTCCGCCGTTGCTGGTGGGCGTCGGCGTGTCCACCTCCGTAGAGACAGCCGCCCGTTTATCCAAGCGGGCCATCCTGAGACCAGTCGACTCCAGCCATCCCAACGAAAATGCAGCCTTGATGGAACGGCTTCTTGAGGAAGGCCTCAATGAGGTCGGCATCGGCCCACAGGGCCTGACCGGCAACAGCAGTGTGATGGGTGTGAACATCGAGTCTTCAGCGCGCCATCCATCGACCATCGGCGTTGCCGTCTCCACCGGTTGCTGGGCACATCGCCGCGGCAAAATCCGCATCAATGCCGACCTGTCCTACGACATCCTCTCCCATGAAGGAGTAGTCCTGTGATTAAAGTCCTCAACACACCTATCAAGGACGAAGATCTCGCAGAGCTCAATGTCGGCGACGTGGTTTACCTGACTGGGCAATTGGTCACCTGCCGCGACGTGGCTCACCGACGCCTCATCGAGCTCAAACGTGAACTACCGGTAGATTTGCGCGGCGGGGCAATCTTCCATGCGGGCCCCATTGTGCGTAAAAAAGATGATGGCAGCTTTGAGATGGTGTCCATTGGCCCAACTACCAGCATGCGAATGGAGAAGTTCGAAAAGCAGTTCATCGAGGAAACCGGCGTCAAGATGATTATTGGCAAAGGTGGCATGGGCCCCGAAACCACCGCAGGCTGCCTGGAGAACAAGGCCGTGCATGCCGTATTCCCTGGCGGTTGTGCAGTCCTTGCGGCCACCAAGGTGGAGGAGATCGAACGGGCTGAATGGCAGGATCTTGGCATGCCGGAAACCCTTTGGGTTAACCGGGTCCGGGAGTTCGGTCCGCTGATCATCTCCATCGACACCAAAGGCAATAACCTTTTCGAACAAAACAAAGCGCGATTTAACGAACGCAAAGGTGCAATCATCGATAAAATCAACGCTCAGGTTCGCTTCATCAAGTGACCTGGTAGATCGGCCGCGACCTGGCACCGTGGCGGCCGTTCTTTATCAGAAGACACTTTGGAATCAAGCATGAACAATGCTCAAGACCTGGCTTTTTTTCACTTGCTAGCCAAACAAGGCAGCCTTGTCGCAACCGCCAGAAAACTTGGCGTTACCCCTCCTGCAATCAGCAAAAGACTTTCCGCGCTGGAGAAAAGGTTGGGGGTGCGGCTCGTTAATCGAACTACACGATCGATGAGCCTTACTGCAGAAGGTGAGCTGTATTACACCCACGTCGCCCGCATCCTGACCCAGATCGACGAGGTAGAACAGCTCGTCAGCAGCCGTCGCGCTACGCCCAAGGGCCTGATACGGGTGAATGCATCGCTCGGTTTCGGCCGTCGCCATATCGGACCCGCCCTGGCCGCCTTCTACGCCCTGTACCCGGAAGTGGAGATTCAGCTAGAGATCAGCGACCATCCTTTGGACCTAGCCACCCACGGCTTCGATTTGGGCATTCGCTTCGGCACGTTGCCAGACGCTGCCTTCCACGCACGTAAAATCGCCTCCAACCGCCGCCTGCTTTGCGCCTCCCCTATCTATCTCGAAAAGTACGGAACGCCGCAAAAACTGACGGACCTGCAACACCACAACTGCATCTTTATTCGTCAGAATGAATCGCCCTACGGCGTGTGGAAATTCGCTAACGGCGAACGAACGGAAAATATAAAGGTACACGGCGCCCTGTGCTGCAATGACGGCGAAGTTGCCTTGAACTGGGCGCTGGAAGGTTATGGGCTATTGCTCAGAGCCGAATGGGATATAGCTCGTTATGTGCGTAGCGGACGACTGCGCCTCGTACTGGAAAACCATATGCCCACCCACGCTGACGTCTATGCAGTCTATCCACAGCAACTGCAACTCTCGGCACGAGTCCGGCACCTGATTGACTTTCTGATTGAACGGTTCAAACAGATCGACCATATCGAAGATCGGGAATAGTCCTGCTGCCTCACCACGACCATCTCGGCGCATAGCAAGGCCTGCGCGCTGTAAGCTCTGCGAACAATGCACCAGAATGTTATTGTTCATGCGCACTCACGAAGATCATTCAAGCCATGCAAGACGACATCCTTAAGCAATCCTTTGGTGGATTGATGGCCTTTATTGCCGTCGCCCGCGAAAAGAGTTTTACTCGAGCAGCGGCGCATCTTGGCCTGTCTCAATCGGCGGTCAGCCATGCCGTCAGCTCACTGGAGCGAAATCTGGGCACGCGCTTGCTCGCGCGCAACTCCCGCTCAGTCTCGCCAACGGAAGCCGGTGAAAGACTACTGGCAACGGTCGGCCCCCGCTTCGAAGAGATAGACGCTGAATTACTGGCATTGTCAGAACTGGGCGAAAGCCCAACCGGGACCGTACGCATCACCGCATCGGATCACGCCATCCGATCGATCATCTCGCCAAAACTAAAGAAATTCCTACCGAAATACCCTGGGATAAAAGTCGAACTGTTCGCAGACAATGGACTCATCGACATCGCTGCGGATCGTTTCGATGCCGGCGTTCGATTGGGTGAAGCGGTGGCCCAAGACATGATCGCCGTACGCATCGGTCCCGACATGCGATTTACCGCAGTAGCGACCAGGCGCTACTTCGCCAGTCGCCCAAAACCAGAGACGCCCGAAGACCTGATGCAGCACAATTGCATCAATCTGCGTCTTCCCACCCATGGTGGATTGTGGCCTTGGGAGTTCGGGGAGGATGGTCGACAGCTTAACATTCGGGTTGACGGTCAGCTGATTTACAACAGCATTTATGATTGCCTTGACGCAGCCATTGCCGGTTTGGGTATCGCCTATGTACCTGAAGACATCGCCGAGCCCTACGTCAAGGCCGGCCACCTGATTCCGGTACTGAAGGACTGGTGCCCCCTGTGGACAGGACTTCATCTCTATTACCCAAGCCGTAGGCAACCCTCAGGGGCTATGACGTTATTGATCGCCGCCTTGCGACACGAGTCATGACGGATAAAAAAAGGCCCTGCACAGCGTGCAGGGCCTGAAAGAGCCATGAAGACTCAAGGGATGAACGTTCCACCAAGGGCAAGTCAAGCGATGCGCACTACGACCTACGTTCAGACTTGAAGCCACAACATCCTGTACAAACCGGGCAGTTGCGGCTTCAAAGATGGGTTACTTCAGGTTGGTCCGGAAGAAAGAAGTCAGCTTGTCGAACGGAATGAGATTCACCCGATCATACAAGTCCACATGGCCTGCGCCTGGCACGATGAACAATTCCTTAGGCTCACCCGCCAGCTTGAAGGCTTCTTGGCTGAATTCCAGCGAGTGTGCTTCAGAACCTGCGATGAACAGCATAGGACGAGGCGAAATCGACGCAATATCGTTGAACGGATAGAAGTTCATGAACTTCACGTTGCTGGTCAGCGTTGGATGCGTCGTCACGTCAGGCGACGACCCGGCCGGGGTGAACTCACCGCGAGGCGTGCGATAGAAATCGAAGAATTCGCGCTGGATGGGATGGGTGTTCGCGTCCAGTTTATGCACGGTGCCGCCGGTGTACTTGGTTTCGCCACCCGTGAATTCCACATAACGCTGTTCAGCCGCCTCTGCGATGATCTGCTTGCGCTGTTCAAGTGTTTGCGAGTGCTTGAGCGCGTCGCGGTTGGCTGCGCCCATGTCATACATACTGACGGTGGCAATCGCCTTCATCCGAGGGTCGATTTTTGCCGCACTGATGACAAAGCTGCCGCTGCCACAGATACCGAGAACGCCGATGCGGTTGCGATCGATATACGACTGGGTTCCCAGGTAATCGACCGCTGCGCTGAACGCTTCGGAGTAAATATCCGGCGCCACGGCGTTACGCGGTTGTCCCTCGCTTTCGCCCCAGAATGATTGGTCTATCGCAAGGGTCACAAAGCCTTGTTCAGCGAGTTTCTGAGCGTAAAGGTTTGAGCTTTGCTCTTTGACCGCACCCATCGGGTGGCCAATGATAATCGCAGGGCTTTTGTTGGCCTTATTCAAATTCTTCGGCACATACAGATTCCCAACGACTTTCATGCGGTACTGATTATTGAAGGATACCTTCTGCTCAGTCACCTTATCACTCTTGAAAAAGTTGTTCGCGCCGTTGGACATATCGGCTGCCATCGCAGTAAACGAACTAGCCAGCAGGGCCAGCGTTAAAAATAATTTCTTCATGGTGTTGTTCCTAATTAAGAACCGATGTGTGGACATCCAGAACGACTGCGGCCTGACCCAGGCTCGATGAACGCCAGTAGAGTCCAATCCAGTTGGCCAGCTACGCTGAACGAGGCATTGGGCTTTTATGCTGGGCACTTCCCTTCATGGCATTACGTCTAAGCCCACAAAGGATCAATTCGTCGACGTCAATGTATTCGAGGCGCTGCCCGAAAAACACCACATCCAATTGAATGGCACCATGCATAAAAGTAATTAATAGAGGTCGAATCGCCTGAGACAGAGGACTGGTGCACTGACGATTTTATTAGCGGCAGCTCAGGGACCGCCCACGGATTCCGGGAGGCTCATCGACCTGCCCTTCAATCAATAACAAAAAACATACCGGCGACCCACTGCGCCAAGCATCAATGTAACAGAATAATGCAAACCTAGTTGTCGACTTTTCCATCCCAGTTTCAGACTAGACCGCGTGGAACCGCAGATGCCTGGTGGGCTTCATTGCAAGTGCCCGTACTGCTCATCAGTAACCGGTTCCAGCCACTCGACATTTTTCCCGTCCTGTACCTCTTGAATTGCCAAATGCGTCATGCCAGTGGAATTCGTGGCCCCGTGCCAATGCTTTACACCCGGAGGTGTCCAAATCACATCGCCAGGCCTGATGGCGATTTTCTCCCCCCCTTCTTGCTGGATCCATCCAACGCCGGAGGTGACGATCAGATTCTGGCCCGCAGGATGAGTGTGCCAAGCTGATCGGGCCCCTGGTTGAAAGGTTACAGCACCTGCCGTAACCCTTGATGGCGGTCGCGCTGCAAATAATGGATCAACCCTGACGGTGCCGACGAAATTGCTGGACGAGCCCAGGACAGAAGGTTGCTCCCCGTTTCTGGCAATTTGCATCGTGTTCTCAGGCTCATCGGCAGCGTGCAACGAACTTGAAATCATCAAGGTTGCGCTCAGCACTGACACGGCAAACGTTATTCTCATCGATAAGCTCCTGCTTGAAATGGGTACTCAAAAAAAAGAAGGGACAGCACTGCCGATCATCCTCCAGAGGGGCGTATAACGTCCTGGATCCTCATCAATGCCGGCGCCAACCCCCGCACGATTTCGTTGGCCTTGGCCGTGGGCACCAGCTCCCTCGAACGTCGGATAAACAAGGGGTCTTTAAAGTGGACGCGCAGCTTCGCCAGCGTATTGCTCACCGCTGGCTGCTTTACGTTCAGTCGTTCGGCTGCCCGCGTCACGCCTCGCTCGCGATAGACCACCAAGAGAATGAACAAGGCATTGAGATCGATCGCCGTAAATAGCGCTTCATCAAGCTTCATCGTGCGGTCCCCTTCCGATTTGGGGCGTGAAACTGGCAAACGTCAGGTTGGAACATGACGTTACCAAATGATTGACCAACGCCGTCATCGACTCACTCTCAAAGTGCTCAGTCATCATCGATGCCGCGCTCCAGTAGCCACTGAAGACCCACAAACCAGGATCGCGGGAGCTGCGAATCACGCTATAGCCCAGGCATCCGTGTACTTTTTCAAAAGTCTCCGCGTACGCCTTTAAACGCTGTTCAAAGTGTTGGTCAACCTCTTCGATCACTCGAATCTCCAAGGTATTAACTGCGGCGATATTCATATCCGGCCCTGCTTTGCATGGGTAATAAAATTAAATGACAACTGCGTGCAACGCCTGTGGTGCGCGCGTTCAAGTCCCGCATCCAACGAAAGCATTTCTTCCGCACCCGCGAGACAAAGCTAGCTCCGGCATTGGCCGCTGGCTATACGGCACCTTGTTGATACGCTCATGAGCTTTTCTCAACAGTGCTCGTGCTTGAACTGCGCCACCACGAGTCCCGTTGAACAACGGTGGCTAAGCCATGAGCGGCGCGTCCTACAAAGGCAGATGTCGCCGAATCAAGAAGGCACCAATGAAAACAACGAGTTAAGAGGTATCGCGATAAACAGAATGGCATCACTTGAACATCGCCGGGTCGCGATTCGGTGAATGCCGACTGAACATTCGGCAGCAATGAAACGCGGTCGTGAGGATTGCATCTACGCCGCGCTCTTCCAGGGAGATATATCCCGCAATAATTTACTGCCGTGGAAAGGCGTGACGCCTCCCTCCCATGACCACCACGAGGGAAGCGCTAACGATGAGCAGCGCAAAACCCGAGAGACTTACTATCCCGAAGTAGCTTAGGAGCAAACCACCTACGGCACCTCCGCCAAAAATCCCCAAGTTGTAGATGGTCGTCAATATCGCCGTTGCCAGCTCCGCATTATCTTCTGCCACCCGCCCCGTCGCTGATTGGAAAACAGTAGGCATGCCGCCGAACGAAGCCCCCCACACAAATATCGCAGCCGAAGCGATCATTTGATACGGAGCCGCTATCAGCACAACCATCGTCACAGCCGTGCACGTCAACGCGGTGGTCGCTATGAGCCGCAGCCTCGTATCGACGAAACGTCCGGCGATCAGTACGCCCAGGATGGCGCCCGTACCGAACAGAAACAGGCCCTGAGCGGTCCCGCCTGACAGCCTGGTTTTTTCCGCGAGCGGCGCCATATAGGTGTACAGCGTGTAATGAGCCAGGATCGCGCAGAAAGCCGACAGCAAGATCACTCTCAACCCCGGGGTGCGAATGACGTCATGAATCGAAGTGCCGTCCTTGCGCTCCTCTCCCGGCATGGGTGGCACGACCAGCAAAACCCAAACGATGACAAGCAGCGCGAGCAGCGAAAGCAATCCATAGCTGAAACGCCATCCAAGCAATGAGCCCAGCATGCTACCCAGGGGCAAACCGGCGACCATGGCCACGGTACTCCCCGCCAGGGTAATCGCGACAGCCCGTCCCATGTCTTTGCGATCGACCAAGCGGATGGCATAACCACAGATGACCGGCCAGGCAACTCCTGCGGCCAGGCCAGCCACCACCCGTGACGCGACCGTCAGCGCATAAGACGTCGAGATGGCGGTAATACCGTTAGCCACTGCAAAGCTCAGCACGAGCATGATGTACAACGATTTGCGAGGCAGACTTCGAGTGAGCGCCACAATGGGGATTGCGGCTGCAGCGGAGGCCAATGCATAGATGGAAACCAATAAACCGATACCAGCGGGGGGCTGTTCAAGGCTCTCCGACATCGCAGGCAGAACCGCTGCCGGCATCGTCTCGGTCAGAATGGTGAGAAACGCTGTAGTGGACAGGGCAAGTAGCCCGATCATAGGCAGGCGGCCACTATGGGCACTCATGGGCAGACTCCTTAGTCGGATGCGTTCTTGCGAAGGCGCATTGATGCCTTGCGTATCAAAAAAACTCCGACGTTAGCAGGAAGCTGCTTCAGGAAATGCCTGCCTCAGTGAATGCTCCTATGAATCCAAGTGGTCACTGGATTGGCCTTGATCATCGAATAAAACCAAAGCCCCCAACGCCCGTCACGGAAACTGGGGGCACTGAGTCAGACGCGAGCAGTTTTCTGTAGCACGGTCTTGCTGACCATGTAGGAGTCCAGGCTCCACGGCCCCCCCTCTCTTCCAATACCACTGTCCTTCACACCGCCAAACGGCGTGTCAGGATCCGGCGCACCGAAATGGTTAATCGACAGGACTCCAACATCCAGCTCACGACTCAATCGTTCAGCCTGTTCCAGTGAATTGGTGAACGCAAAAGCAGCCAAACCCAAGGATAGACTGTTGGAAATCTCGATGGCCTCCTCAAGGGTCGAGAAACGAACCGCGACAGCGACCGGGCCAAAAGGCTCATCGGTCATGATGGCGCAATCCAGTGGAGTGTCGACCAGCAGAGTCGGCGCAAAATAATAACCACGCTCACCTACACGATGCCCACCCACGGCAACCTTGCCGCCACGCTCCAATGCGTCATCGACAAAATGCTGCATCGCGGCGAGGCGCCGGACACTGGTGACCGGCCCCATGTCAGCCTTCGTATCCATGCCATTGGCCACACGTACCTGGTCGGCGGTTGCCACAAACGCCGCTACGAATTCGTCGTAGATACTCTCGTGTACCAGGAAGCGACCTGGCGCAGCGCACCACTGAGCGTTGATCCGAATTTTGCTCTTGAGTGCCATCTTGCCGATTTCCGCGGCATTGACCCCTTCGCAAACGATGACCGGCGCATGGCCGCCGAGCTCCATCAGCACCGGTTTCATGGCCGCACCCGCCAGTTGACTCAAATGCTTGCCGACTGCCACCGACCCCGTCAGGGTCACCATGCGGGTCACTGGCGACTCGATCAGGGCCGAAGACACTAGCGCCGGGTTGCCAAACACCAGATTCAATACGCCCTTGGGCAAACCGGCTTGCTCGAAGCACTGAACCATGGCGACTGCCGCGCCAGGGGTTTCTTCTGGGGCTTTCAAAATGATGGAGCACCCGGCGCACAGTGCACCGCTGATCTTTCGCGACGGCGCGCTCAGCGGCACATTCCATGGCGTGAACGCCGCAACTGGACCGATTGGCTGACGAAGAATCGATTTCTGCATTTGGGCTTCGCCCGGAACGATGGTCCCGTAGGCTCGCAGGGCCTGTGCCATGTCCCAATCGAAGAAGCTCGCCGAACGCTCCACCTCCGCACGCGCATCTGCAATTAATTTGCCGTTCTCTCGGGTGATGATCTGCGCGATTTCTTCGGAACGTGCACGCACGCCGGCGATGGCACGACTGATGATGATATTCCGCTCAGCCGGTGGTGTGTCCCGCCAGATCCTGAACCCCCGCTCAGCGGCGGCCAACACGCGTTCCAAATCAGCGGTCGTGGCCCCAGGAACGCTGGTGAGCGATGCTTCGGTGCTGGGGTCCAACACCTCAAAGCAAGAGGGGCGGTCGAAAATCCATTCACCGTCGATGAAGAGGCCTACGCGCGGATGGTCAGCGTCGGCGATGACATTATTATTGGTTTCAATGGACATCTGAATTCCCTCTACATTTGGCGCCAAGGGGCTCGGTTGATATCGCCCTCAATCCCCAAAAAAAACTGTGCCGGAAAGGCTATTAATCAAATCTCGACCATCTCGAAGTCCAGCTTCGTCGCCGAACACTCAGGGCAAATCCAATCCTGGGGAACATCTTCCCACCGAGTTCCAGCAGGTATGCCCTCTTCCGGAATACCTTCGGCTTCGTCATACATGAAACCGCATAAAATGCATTGCCAAATTTTGAATTCGCCCTCGGACAAGGCTTGTGTGGACGTGTCACTACTCATGATTTTCCTTCCGTTTCGTTTCTACTTGTTGGCCCCTTTGCCGACCATGGGAAGCGTTTCGTAACCCTTGGGGGACAGCAACCAGGGCGTTGCTTTCATTAAAAGAACAACCGTTACCGGCCGCACGCGGCCATGGTTGCCATTGCCGTGCTTTTCATATGACTGATTTCAGCTCTCTCAGGGACAGCCCTTCATTGGCCGCTTTCGACAGCAGCGGACTAGGTGCCCAACGCCTGCCGTATTGCTCATGCCATTGCTGCACTTGCAGATGGATTTCCTTGGCCCCGAGCGTGTCAGCCCAGTACAGCAGCCCACCTCGATGGCGAGGAAATCCAAAGCCGTACAGCCACATGACATCAATGTCACTGGCTCGATATGCCTTGCCTTCATCCAGGATCTTGCAGGCCTCGTTGATCGAGGCGAATAACAGACGTTTGAGGATTTCACTGTCGGTAAAGGTACGCTGAGGCGTGCCAAGCTCATGGGCGACGGTCGCGATGATCCGCATCACTTCTTCATCGTGACGAGGTGTGCGGTCACCTTCTTCATAGCGATACCACCCGGCCCCATTTTTCTGGCCCTTGCGGCCCAGCTCGACCATCCGATCCGGGACATGGAGCTTCCTGTATTGAGGGTCAGCTGCCGCGCGACGCTTGCGCGTGTCATAGCTGACATCGAGACCGGACAGATCGCTCACTGCGAACGGTCCCATCGGATAGCCAAATTCAACCATGACCCTGTCGATCTGCTCAGGGCGTGCTCCCTCCTCGAGCAGTAGCATCATTTCCGTGACCAGCGGCGCGCGACTGCGATTTGCCGCGAAGCCATCGCACGTCCCGGAGACCGCACAGACTTTTTTAAGATCGCGGCCCATCTTCACGGCCCGCACAACTGTCTCGATCGAGGTTTGATCACCCTTCACGATTTCGCACAGTTTCATCGCGTTCGCGGGAGCGAAGAAATGAGCGCCGGCGACGTACTGCGGTCGGCCTGTCATGTTGGCCATGACGTTGATATCAATCGCGGAAGAGTTCGTCAGCAACAGCGCGCCAGGCTTCATCACGGCATCGAGTTTGGTGAATACGTCCTTCTTCAAATCTATCCGTTCAAACACCGCTTCAACCACGACATCGCAGTCGCCGATTTCTTCGTAGTGGGAGACAGGCTGGACAAACTGAAGGCACGCATCCATCTCTTCCACGGTCATGCGTCCGCGCTTGACCTTTACGGCGTAGATGTCACGTATGCGCTGCAGGCCCCGGTCCAGTGCTTCGGCACTCGCTTCCAGGAGCTTCACCACAATGCCTGCGTCAGCGAAGCAAATGGCAATACCCGCGCCCATTGTTCCCGCGCCGATCACCGCAGCGGACGTCACACCAGCAGGCTTGAAACCCGGGGGCGCATCCGGAACTTTGGCAGCCTCACGCTCAGCAAAAAATGCATAGCGAAGTGCCTTGGCAACATCAGACCCCTCCAGCTCAGAAAACAAGCGGCTCTCAACCTCTAGAGCCTCATCAAACGACAGGCTGAAAGCTGCTTCGATACAGTCGATCGCGTACTGTGGCGCTTTGTTGTGAGGAGACTTTTTGGCTGCTTCGCGGCGTGCCGCTTGCAGCACATCCATGGTTGTCGCATCCATCGGTTCGAGCACCAAATCGCGTACGCGCTGCGGTTGAGCCTGCGCCACGGCCTTTGCATAGCTTACGGCGGCATCACGAAGCTCTTGGCTTTGTGTTCCTGGAATAATCTGGGAGATAAGCCCGATCTTCAATGCTTCGGCGGCATGGACTTGGCGGCTTGAGACGAGCAAACCGGTGGCTACGGCAGCCCCGACCAGCCTCGGCAAGCGCTGCGTACCGCCGCCTCCCGGTATCAACCCGAGAGCGACCTCGGGCAATCCGAGCTTGGCTGCGGGCAATGCAATCCGGTAATGGCAAGCGAGGGCGTGCTCGAGACCGCCTCCCAGCGCATACCCATGAATAGCCGCGACAGTCGGCTTGGCGCTGGCGTCAAGTGCCGCGGCGCTCATGCGGGTAGTGATTGTTCTCGCCTTGCCGAACTGTCGAATATCAGCACCCGCGATGAAATTCTGACCGCCCCCCATCAACACGATCGCCGCGACAGCCGGGTCGGCGTTCGCATGGGCAACGGCGTCAATTATGCTCCCTCTCATCTCGGGAGTCAGGGCGTTGACGGGCGGATTGTTGACTGTGATTACGGCCACAACGCCTTCGACTTCGTAACTGACCATCAGGCTTTCGCTCATCTCATCTTCCTGTCTCAAAAAAATAAGGCCTGCCCCTACCCCGCGACCGCTCGCATCCAATGAGCATCCTGGTTTGGCCCGGAAATTTGAGTGCAGTGCCATCCTGCGCTCCAAACAACGTTGAATCGATGGTAGCATGAGTTTTGATAATCAGCACAGATTTCACTGATCGGAACTTTACGCCATACTACTTTTGTCTTTGACGCTGGGCCGATCCCCCTGAACGAAGGTACCGGAAAGCACATTCGAGCTTCATCTTCATGCACTGAGGAAACCCTAGAGATGACAATAAAAGGCAGGGCATACATCGTCGGAGCGTATGAGCACCCCCTACGCAAGGCCCCCCACCATTCGGTGGCGCAGCTACATGCGGAGGCGGCTAAAGGGGCAATTGAAGACGCGGGATTAAGCAAAGATGACATCGACGGATATTTCTGCGCGGGCGATGCTCCCGGTGGGAATGTATGGTCGATGGCCAACTACCTGAATCTGGACAAGCTGAGGCATGTCGATTCGACCGATATGGGGGGATGCTCTTATCTCGCCCATATCGCCCACGCTGCAGAATCAATAGCAGCGGGCAGATGCAACGTGGCGCTGATTACACTGGCCGGCCGCCCCAACTCTGAAGGCATCTCAGGGATACAGGCGCGCGTACGAGGCGTCAATCTACCGGACGCGCCATTCGAGATGCCCTATAACCCAGTCACGTTGAACCTCTATGCCATGTGTGCGATGCGCCACATGCATGAGTACGGCACAACCAGCGAGCAACTGGCCTGGGTCAAGGTCGCCGCCTCTCATCATGCGCAACACAACCCTCTGGCGATGCTGCGCAAAGTGGTCTCGGTCGAAGATGTATTGGCATCGCCGATGATTTCTGACCCCCTGCGGCGTCTCGACTCCTGCGTCGTGAGCGACGGCGGCGGCGCAGTTATCGTTGCCCGCCCGGAGATTGCCAAGGCCCTCAACAGACCACGCGTACGGATACTTGGCTGCGGTGAATCCACTAAACACCAGATGGGCGGACGCCTCGACTTGAGCTATACCGGCGCCGCGTGGACCGGCCCTCGAGCTTTCGAAGAGGCAGGCGTGACGCCGGCCGACATCCAGTACGCCTCCATCTATGACAGCTTCACCATCACCGTCATCCTGCAACTTGAAGACCTGGGATTCTGCAAAAAAGGCGAAGGCGGAAAATTCGTGTCGGACGGCAACCTTATTTCGGGCATCGGCAAGTTGCCGTTCAACACCGATGGCGGCGGCCTGTGCAACAACCATCCCGCCAATCGCGGCGGGATCACAAAAATAATCGAAGCCGTACGACAGCTTCGAGGCGAGGCTCATCCAAAGGTGCAAGTTCCCAACTGTTCGCTAGCCCTCGCCACCGGCATCGGCGGCGCGATAGGTCATCGGCACGGTGCAGCCACCGTCATCATGGAAAGGGAGTAAAAACATGTCGACCCCCTACATAGAACGCCCCATCAGCGACCCTATCCTGAACCCCGGTGATGAACCCTATTTCGACGCTGCGGCCGAGGGGCGCCTGCTCTTGAAGAGCTGCAATGCCTGCCATCAACCGCATCATTATCCTCGTGCGTTGTGCCCGTTTTGCTGGAGCACCGATGTCGAATGGATCACCGCAAGCGGGACCGGGACGATCTACACCTTCAGCATCACACGACGTGGCGCATCAGCACCGTACTGCATTGCCTATGTGCGCCTCGACGAGGGACTGATGATGCTTACGAACATTGTCGATGTTGATCTGGACAGTGTTCGCATCGGGCAGCGGGTCAGGGTCGCGTTTAAAGAATCAGAAAGCGGCATGTCCGTTCCCATGTTCACCATTGACCATTCGGAGGCTTGAATGAGCAGCCGCGCCGTACTCTACAGCGCCGTAGATGATGTCATCACGCGCTATATGATTGACGTAGACAGCGCAACGCTCCACAGGATGGAAAGCGTCACTGTGGCCTCAAAGGTGCAATACGCATGGCCTCATCCATCCGGCGGCTTCCTGTATGTCTCAACAAGCGACGGTGGCCCGAGGGTGGAGTCCCATCACAATCACATCAGCGCTTACTCGTTGGGACCTGACGGGCAACTCAACACTCACGGCTTACCTGCGCGACTTCCCTACCGAGCGGTACATTTGTGTATCGACCCCCTGGGACGATTTATCGTCAATGCCCACAATTTCAAGCGCGGCTCATTGACCGTGCACCGCATCAACGCAGACTGCACAATTGGCAGCTGCCAGGCTCAGGATCCGAACACCGACTTTGGGGTCTATCCGCACCAGGTCATGTTTTATCCATCCGCCAAACACGTCCTGGTAGTTGACCGCGGCAATAACCCAACGACAGACAAGCTGGAAGATCCCGGGGCACTCCGTTCATTTCGGCTAACTGAAGAGCATCTCCAAATGAGCGATGTGGTTGCGCCGAATCATGGCCATGACTTCGGCCCGCGGCATGTCGACTTTCATCCGACGCATCCATGGCTTTACGCAGCCGACGAGCGAACCAACCGTCTCTACATGTTCCGACATGACGGTGACCGGATCGAGGCCGAGCCAGCCTTCACGCGGGGAACGCTGCGAACCCCTGAGCACGTGCACCCGCGACAACTCGCCGGTGCAATCCATGTCCATCCAAGCGGGAAGTTTGTTTACCTGGTAAATCGCGCAGATGCGACGCACTCCCACCAGGGGCACCCAGTGTTCTCCGGAGGTGAAAACAACATAGCCGTCTACGCTATCAACCCTGAAACAGGCGAGCCCACACTTGTTCAGCATGTGGACACTCGTTCCTTTCACGTCCGAACATTTGCCTGTGATCCCAGTGGCCGCTTGCTCGTCACGGCGAGTATCAAGGCCTTGGCCGCATACGATGATGAAAAAGGACTGACCGTAACGCCCGCGACACTGTCGATATTCCGGATAGGTGATGACGGGCATCTCAAGTACGCTCGAAGCGTTGATGTCGAGACGCCAGGAAATCAACTTCAGTACTGGATGGGTATTGTCGGGCTACGTTGATTGAGCGGTAATGCGCCGATGGTCCCCCACTGCCAGCAGTGGGGGACTACGATTAAATACGATTGAGCAACCGGCCGCCGTCCACCGCCAATGAGATCCCCGTGATGAAATTGGCTTCATCGGACGCAAGAAACAGGGCCGCGTTCGCAACATCCCAAGCGGTTCCCTGGCGGCCGAGCGGCACCTTGGCGTTGCGCTCCGCGCTGACCTGCTCGCGCGTCTGGTTCCACGCTTGAATACGCGCCTCGACCGCCATCGGCGTCGAGATCAAGCCTGGCAGGATGCAGTTTGCCCTGATCCCATAAGGGGCATTTTGAAGCGCCAACTGCTCGGTGAAAGCAATGACACCCGCCTTTGTAGCCTTGTACGTAACGTAGGGGTACTTACCCAATGCCGCCGCGGATGACACATTGACGATAACCCCGCCCCCTTGTTCGCGCATGATTGCTACTGCGTGCTTACAAGCAAAGACGGTACCGCGAAGATTGATACGGCAAATGTTATCGAACTGATCTTCGGTGATATCCATCAAGTCGCCGTCACCACCGGCGAGGCTGACCCCCACATTGTTGTGCAGGACATCCAGGGACCCCCAACGTTTTTTTGCCATCTGCATGGCAAGGGCCAACTCGTGTTCCCGGGTCACATCCGCAGAAAATGCTGCAGCGGAGCCGCCCTCTTGAATGATCATCGCCGCAGTTTCCTCAGCGGACTCGATTTGCCGATCAACGGCCAGGACGTGCGCCCCTTCACGCGCAAATCGAATGGCCGCCGCTCGACCGTTACCCATGCCTTCGCCCGGGCTTTGTCCAGCACCAATAACAACAGCAACTTTCCCGGCAAGCCGTCCTGCCGGTGTGTGCCCCTGCGTTTGATCCAGTGAGCTCGCCATTTCCGCCCTCTCTTATTTTCGTGTAAGCGATTGAACTAACTAATAATTTCAAATAGTAGACTGGCACCAACATCGATTTTCTGAACAGCTGTCGACCCTCGACCTGCCACGGTGACACTTAGGTAGGTAACGCCCGCGCCCGAACGAATGTCGAAATCGATACTATCACATGTTCCTATTATCGATACCCGTTCCAATCATCAGAACCAAAAAATCTAGACTGACTCTTTATCCAACGACATGATGCCTGTACAAATCGTGGTCATGCCATTTTCTCAGTGCTATTATAAGTTCTATCTATCAGAATACGTTCCACTGACCGGAACCATAAATTCCCCACAAAAATAATAGGAGGAAAAATGACATCGAACGCCACCATACTGATCGGCGGGGACTGCGGCCCCACGCATGGACCGAAAGACGGCTTCCCGGTGGAGGGATACACAGAACTCGTCCTGCCGACTCTTGCCTCGGCCGATATGCGCTTCATCAACTGCATGCGCACCTACTCGGACCGCACCGTGCGCGCAGACCATGCCCCTCAAGTCGGTCAGCCCGTTGAAATGGCTGCTATTTTCACCAATGGCAGGTTCGACGCGGTGACCCTGGCAAACAATCACAGCTACGACAGCGGCCCGGATGCCCTCGTGGATACCCGGGACTTTTTCGTCTCCCGCGGCATCCAGGTGACAGGCGCAGGTCGGGATCTGGAAGAAGCACGACGTCCAGCCATCATTGAACACGACGGTATCAAGGTCGGTTACTTGGGCTATACCTCACTCGGTCCTGCCGGCAGCGAGGCAGGACTGCAAAAACCTGGCGTGACCAGTATCAAGGTCGATACCTCCTATGAAACACGAGGTCCCCACCAGTCCGTTCGCATTCGCACGGAACCTGACTCCAGCGACCTGGCGAACCTGGTCGAGGACATCAAGAAGCTGAAAGGTGAAGTCGACGTCGTTATCCTGGCTTTTCATTCCGGCGTCATCCGGCTGCCGCGCGTGATCTCCGATTACCAGGTGACCGTAGCCCATGCTGCCATTGATGCAGGTGCAGATATGGTGGTGTGCCACGCACCGCATATTCCCAAAGCGATCGAGATGTATAAGGGCAAAGCTGTCTTCTACAGTCTCGGCGTGTTCGCAATGACCAAGTCGTTTCCCGCGCCTTCATGGAGCGAGCCCGCCTGGTCTCACGGTGCGGTTCGCAATCACGCGGACCTCGATCCCGAATATCCTTTCATGCCCTACGGCAAGGCCTGTACGTTGAGCTTGCTCGCCAAAGCAGTAGCGACCAAAGACGGCATACAAAAGGTTTCGTTCCTTCCGATGGTCATGGACGCACGGTATCGGCCTGAAGTGCTGAATCACGACGATCCTCGATTCCAGGAAGTGCTTTCCTACCTGGAGTGGGCCTCCGAAGACATGCCCCATCGATTTAGCGTCGAAGGCAATGAAATCATCGTGTCGGAGTAAATCATGGATCTGAAGATCAACGGAAAAGTGGCAGTCATCACCGCCGCCAGCGCAGGTTTAGGCAAAAACATTGCTCACGCGCTGGCAGCCGAGGGCGTTCATGTGGTGCTGTTTGCACGTTCGGCGGACAAACTGACCGCCCTCGCCCAGGAAATAACGGCAAAGCACGGCGTGCGTGCAGTCGCGGTTCCCGGCGACATGCGCGTCGCCGCTGATGTAAAGCGCCTCGCCGACACGGTGAACGCGACATTCAACGGCACCGACATCCTCGTCCTGAACACGGGACGAGCCCCCAATCCGCTGCGGGCGACGCTCGACGAAACTGAAGAGGAACGGTGGCAAGAGGCCTATCAAAATCAACTCTGGGGGACCATCCAGGTCGCCAAGGAAATGGTTCCTCAGATGCTCAAGAAGCAATGGGGTCGCGTCATCGCCATTACCTCGGCATCGGTGAAGCAACCCATGCCGCACCATAGCCTTTCAACCGTTTTTCGCGCCGGCGTCACCGCGTACATGAAACATCTCGCGAACGAGGTGGGCTCTTGCGGCATCACTGTCAATTGTGTAGCGCCGGCATTGATCGACACATCGCACCGCACCGGCACCGCCGCGTACACCCCGGAGCAGGCAGAGGCACGCCGCAAACTCACACCGCTCGGCCGCATGGGGGAGCAAGACGAGGTCTGTGGCGTGGTCGCGTTTCTCGCATCCACACAGGCGGGTTTCATCACTGGATCGAGCATCAGCGTTGATGGCGGCATGATCGGTTCATTGCTTTAGCGTTCATGCAATACGCTTTCATCGCACCCCAGGACAATAAAAGTATCTGCACCATTCCCCCTATACGCCGCATGCGTCGGTTGAATGGTCACAAGAGAGGCGACAGGCAATGAAAATCGGATACATCGGACTCGGTGCCCTCGGCAATCAACTCGCTCGTCGATTCCTGTCTCACTCGTTATGCGTGTGGGATATCAACACGGCCGCCGTCGACACGTTCAAGAAACTGGGCGCCGACGTCGCGCCCACGGCGGCCGACCTGGCTCGCCGGTGTGACGTCATCCTCCTGTGCCTGCCACGCAGCTCGGACGTCAGGTCTGCGTTGTTCGGTCCAAACGGCCTGGCGGCCGGATTGGTGCCGGGGACACTGATCATCGATCAGACAAGTGGCATTCCGGCTGAGACCAGACGTATGGCCGAAGAACTGGCCGAACGCGGTATCGACATGATGGATGCTGCGGTGTCTGCAAGTCCGCTGGTCGTTGCCGAAGGCAAAGCCACGCTGATGGTTGCGGGCTCGGATACGGTTTACGAGCGCGCCCTCCCCGTTTTACAAATTATTACCCAAACGATTTATCGTTGTGGCGACAGGGTCGGCGACGGCCAAGCCATGAAAATGGTCAACAACGCCATGAATGCTGGCTGCCGACTCGGGACCCTCGAGGTCGTGGCCATGGGCAAAAAGGCCGGCCTTTCACTGCCCCTGATGGCGGACGTGTTGAACCGCAACAAAGCGCGAAATCAAACCACAGACAGGATGCTGCCCGCGCTTGCCCAGGGAAAACCCTCCACCAATTTCGCCCTCGCATTGATGCTCAAAGACGTCGATCAAGCCGTCGCGCTGGGAATGTCCAGGGATGTCCCGATGCCGCTAACCGCTCTGGTCAGGGCATTGTTGCAAATCGGAACCAACACCTTGGGACCCACTGCGCAGCTCGAAGACATGGTCGGGCTCATCGAAAGCATGGCGGCGACAAAATTGTACGACGGCGATGCGGTGACGCCGAACACGGGGGGTGCCCCTCAAGCGTGCCCTGAAGGTCACGCCATCGAACTGGTAACAGGTGCGATCGCATCGCTATGCAGCGCGATTACTTATGAGTGCACGGCGGCAGGTCTGCGATATGGGCTGGCATTGGAAGACATGGCACAGGTCCTGGAAAAGACGTCGGGATGGAGTGAATCCTCCCGCTCTATTTATACCCAATTGTTATCCAGTCACGCCCTGGACAACACGGCACTCTCAAGCGAAAAAAACATCCTCAAAGCGGCCTGTTTGCGCGGTAACGATCTTGGCGCTCCCATGTTGATCGCCAATGCGGCACGAAGTCTCTTCGAGCAAGCGGATCATCAGATCAGCGAACCCGTCCCGATAAAAGACTTGAGCACGTTCTACAGCTCTATTTCCGCGATTCAGTTCAAGCCCTCCTCCAGCTGTAATTGATTGGCGGCTCACGAATAGTGAGCGTGGAATCGATCGAGGTCTATATGAAAACCAAAATCTGTCCTGATGCGGCGGTGAGCCAGTGGCACCTTCTGCAGGAAACAAGCCCACGCTCGGCTACCTGTCTGGTCCGGCAAACCTCGCCAACCTATTAACAAATAGTGAACGCGTATTGCTTTTAAAGCCCAGCAACACGCGTCTTTCTAACATAACCTCCGTTAGCGGATTGCGTCATCGCAGAAACGCTTTTCACAAACGTTACGGTCGCTGACTAACACGATTCATCCGGCGAAAACGCAACATTGATCCACGCCTCGAACATCTCTAAGGCCTGATGGCGAAGCAACACTGTTTCATCCTGCAGTCTTGATGCATCAGCTTTGCATCAACTAATAAAAACCATCCTGTCACAGGAGAAGACGCATGACGAAGACGAAAACGACCAGCTCTCGGCGATCGCTAGCCGCTGGCGCTATCGGGAACTTCGGTGAGATCTACGATTTCGCTGTATTCGGGTTCTCAATACCCATCTTATCCGTCCATTTTTTTCCCGGCTCAGATCGAACTGCCGCGCTTCTGAGCACGTTCGCAGTCTATGCAGTGGCCTTCGTAGCCCGCCCCCTGGGCGGCTTGATGTTTGGCTATCTGGCGGACCGCCTTGGCCGCATCAGAGTCATGGCGATGACCGTTTGGCTCATGGCACTAGGCACCGCGATCATCGGGCTGCTTCCTACCTATGCAACCATCGGGATCGCCGCACCGTTACTGCTGTTGCTCTGTCGAATCGCACAAGGCTTGGCACTGGGTGGCGAAACGACCGGCTCGACCAGCTACATCGTCGAGTCGGCACCGGAGAACCGCAGAGGATACTGGCTTGGCTTCACGCTGATTTTCTCTCACCTGCCCAACGCCGTCGTGGCCGGTTTGGTCGTCGCGCTCCAGCTTGGAGCGGGAGATCAAGCGTATTCGGATTGGGCGTGGCGCATTCCTTTCCTTCTTGGGGGCATTATCGGATTGGTGGGGTTCTGGCTGCGCCGCAGCATCGATGAGCCTGAAGAGTACAAGCAAGCCCGCCAGGCTAGCAAAGCCAGCAAAACGAAGAAGAATCCTCTGGTCGCGGCCATTCGCTGCGGTGGATTGAGAGGGATGTTGCACGTGTTCATGGTCCAACCGGTTTTTTCGGTAGGGGCTTACCTCTTGCTCGGTTTTATGTACACCTTTCTGATTGAGGTCGGGAAGCTGGACTCCACCTCGGCTTTGATCTCAAACGCCATCGCCGTCATCGTACTTTCAGCCCTGCTTCCGTTAGGAGGTCTATTGAGCGATCGGTTTGGTCGTAAACGAGTACTGACAGTTGGTGCGGCATGGATAGCGCTCTCGGCCTATCCGGCCATGTACTTGGCGGCCTCAGGCTCCTTCGCCAGCGCCGTGGCCGGGCAAACACTCCTCGCTACCGGATTGGGGATCTATGGGGCAGCCAGCTTTGTGGCCGCAGCGGAATTTTTCCCGACGTCGTTCCGTGCAACCGGACACGCCATTTCCTATCAGACAAGTGTCGCGATGTTCGGTGGAACGTGCCCATTGATCGCTGCATACCTGTCGCAGGCGTTTGGCTCCCCGCTTGCGCCGGCCTTTTACGTCACGTTGATTGCCGTGCTCTGTCTGATCACGACTCAGTTTGTTCCTGAGACTCGTGGAATAAACCTGCGCACCTCGGTGGGCAACAAGACAAGCAACAAGGCGAGTGAACTGCCGCAGCCCCAGGGGGCAATGCGGCAAGAACTATCTATATAGCCTCTTCTACAACCAATCGCGGCTCAGGGTGTGCGCGGGCTGAAAAAACCCGCCTCATCGGCAGAGCCGCTGCCCTATCGCGCCCGAACAGGATCGGGTGTAAAGGCAACTAACGCGCCATTGACCTTTTGCACGACTCCCTATTTATGGGCTTAACAATGAAAATAAAAAACAAGCTAGTGCTGACGTTCGTATTGGTCGCTTTTATACCCGTGAGCCTGGTCGCAGTGGTTTCGGTGACCAACACGCGAACACTAGCGGTCGATCAGTTTATGGATGGCAGTACGCGGGAAATACGTCAGATCGATGGCAACATTCGCCAGTTTTTCGACGCCAGCCAGCAAAATGTCGATCAAATGGCAACCGATCCAGTTTATGTATCGGTTGGCGCGCTGAAGAACTATCAGACCGGTGATGCCGCCAGCCGGCCATTACCTTCTGCGGCCCAGCAACTGATCGAAAGGTTTGCGCATTACGGTGCGGCCCACCCGTCCGCGGCGATTCTCTCCATCGGCCTGGAGGACGGCTCCTATGCCAAATGGCCAGATGATCCTCAGTTGGCCAACTACGATCCACGTTCACGCCCCTGGTATAAAGCGGCGATGGCGAGCCCTGGCAAAACCGTACGAACACCCGCTTTTTACCCGGCGTATGATTACGGTAAGGAAGATGCAGCACTGGTGGGGACCGCCAGGGCAATGATCACGAGCGAAGGCATCGTCAAAGGTGTGTTAGCCGTGAACGTGTCTTTGAAAAACCTTACTGAGCTGGTCAAAAGCATCAAGCTTGGCGAAAGCGGCTACGTGATGTTGATCGAGGACGGCGTCGTACTGGTAGACCCCCGCGACACAACGCATAGCTTCAAGCCGCTCAAAGACCTGGGCGAGGCCTATGCAAAGTTGGCCGCCACCCCGCAGGGATCAACCGAGGTTGAACTCAATGGGACCCCTTACATGGCCAACGTCTGGACGTCGCCTGATCTTGGCTGGCGCTATATCGGCTTGATCGAGCGCAGTGAAGTCATGAGCGCGGCCACTCGCATGACCTACCTCACCGCCCTCATCGTGGGAGGATTGACAGTCATCTTTGCCCTGGTCGCCGTGGCATTTTCCAAGTCCATCGTCAAACCCATCAGCCAGGTCAGCACCGGACTGCAATCGATCGCACAGGGCGAGGGAGATCTGCGTCGCGACCTGGAGTTTCAGGGTAACGACGAAACCGCTGAGCTGGCAGGCTGGTTCAATAAGTTTCTCACCGCCATACGTCAGTTGATCCAACACATCGGCGCCGCATCGAGCAATCTGCAAAATGCCTCGAGGGTTAACAGCGAGGTTGCCAACAACATGAACGAGGCCGCCGGGAGACAGCGCGAAGCGGTGGAACTGGTGTCGACTGCGTTCAACGAGATGGTCGCAACCGCCAATGAGGTGGCCCGCTCATGCAGTGGCGCAGCAGAGTCTGCCGAGAACGGACATCGCCGTGTGGCGGAGGGCAAGCAGCAGATCGAGATCACCACGGACAACGTGAATCGCCTGGGACGCCGTCTGACCGAGTCGTCGCAATCGATGACGGAGCTCGAAGCTGGTAGCCGTAGTATCAACCAGATCCTTGGCACCATCCGCGCCATTGCCGAGCAAACCAATCTGCTGGCCCTGAATGCAGCCATCGAGGCCGCCAGGGCGGGTGATCAAGGTCGAGGATTTGCAGTGGTGGCAGATGAAGTCAGAGCACTGGCCAAACGCACATCCGATTCGACCGGCGAAATCGAGCAACTGCTCGGCGCCCTAGGCAGCAAGACCCAGGAGGTGATGGGCAAAATGGGAAGTTGCCTTGAGCTTTCGCGAGCCAGTGTGTCGTCCATCGAAAGCACCCGGGACAGCTTTGAAGGCATCCAATTGTCGGTCAATGAAATAAGGGATCAAAACCTGCAGATATCCGCCGCCGCTGAAGAGCAGCATAGCGTGGCCGAAGAGATCAATCGGCATATCCAGCAGATTTATGACGAGGCTCGGCTGGTGGAGAGCTTGGCCAACTCTGCACAGGATGACTCCGGCAAGTTGTCGAGTCTGTCAGATGAGCTGAACGGTCTGGTGGGGCGCTTCAAATCGTGAAACGTGGTCGTTCGCCTGGAAGTCCCAACTGGTCCATTCGCATGGAAGTGACCAGCGGGGCGTTTCTTTCTCGCGATGAGCCGCTGTCAAGAAGTCCAGGCTTGAGGCCAGGCGCACATCATCAGTCGGATGTAGGCGCGGGCAAGGCCACCTCTCCACCGAATTGTCGCGATATGACTTCAGCACCTTTGACCGCCAACTCGATAAACTCCTTTTCATTCATGTTCATTCGGACAGTCGGTGCCCCCACCGACAAGCAATAGTGCACTTCTTGATTGACGTCCTTGATGGGTACCGAGATCGCCGAAATGCCTAACAGCCGTTCGCCATGGGAAACGGCATAACCCTGCTCCCGGATCATGGCGAACTCTTCAAGCACCGCGCCATTGGTGCGCTTCGTCGCTTTGGCAACATTTTTGACTAACGGGGTGAGCTGGGCTTTGGGCATATAGGCCATCAAGACCTTTGAAGCAGACCCTACCAACAAGGGAATCTGTTCACCCGCCTGGACCACCGCGCGCAACGGTGCCGAGCTGGTAGTGACCGAGTCGAGACACACTCGATTGCGATCACTCACCGCATGGATGGAGACTGTTTCTTCAGTCTGCTCAGCGAGTTCTTGCAATACGGGTCGAGCGATCTCACGAATACCCAAGGTACTTTTTACCAAGCCAGCCAAGCGCGTGAACCGGAAGGACAAGCAATACTGCTGCTCGAGACGTACCAGGTAGCCAGCCTTTTCAAGACTCTGGACAATACGAAACGTCGTCGACTTCGGTAGCTCGATACGGTCTGCAATGTCTTGAAGCGTAAGGCTGCTGCGGTCTGAACTAAAGCTTTCGAAAACTGCCAGGATACGTTGCACAGAGCGCATCATTCTTGAAAAACCCCATCAAAATCGTTGATCGTAACGATCCTCCTCGACACGAAATGCTTCATTCGCCAACAAACGAGAATCAGTCTCAAAATAACATACTAGCATGACGCTATTTCACTCGCCAACGTCAGTTCCACCCACCGGACTCGAGAACGGAGGCGCATCGAGACCGCTGGCGACCGCGCCCTGTTCAGTCGGGCACCGTTACCAGTTGCGTGCCCAGCCAACGTTTATCCGAAACCAACGTGCGAACGACGTCAGCCAAAACAACACGTGCTGCCAAACCCGCCGGCGACAACTCATCGTCCGACAAACTGGCGACTTGATTCAAGCGGGTAAAATTGAACTCGGAAATGGGTACCGTATCGAAACGGTCTTTATCATGCCTTGCAAGCGCCGCGCTAGGTTGCACCGTCATCCCCAAGCCCGCCCCCACCGCGTCCATGAGTATCGCTAGCCCGTCGATTTCCGCGATGACGTTCATCGTGCAGCCTTCTCTTTCAAAAGCATTGTTTATCAGGGCCCTGAGGCCGTGTGTACTGCCGGGCAATATAAGGGGGACGTTGGAAAGCTCACTGATTGACAGTGATTCACTCTTGCGGACCAGGGAAAAGTCAGCTGCGGAAATAGCGAAAAGACGTTCATTTACCAGCGGTTGAGTGCTGAATCTGCGCCCATGATCAGCGCCAAACAATATCGCAAGATCGATCTGTCTAGCACTTAGCATACGCTCCAGGTTGCCCGATAACGCCTCGACAATACGAAGGGAAATATCCGGGTATCGCTCTCGCATCGCCTCCATGAACGGCAGTGCAACGACGCCTGAGGTGGATGGAGCCAATCCCACCGTGACATGCCCGGCGAACCGTCCAGTCCTGGCCGCGTGAGCCGCATCCTCCGCGTTGCGCAACACCAGTTGTGCTCGATGCCAGAATGCCAATCCGGCGCTGGTGGGCTGCACGCCGCTCTTCTTTCTTAGCAGCAACCGAACGGACAGTTCATTCTCCAGTCGACTGATTTGTTGACTGAGGGCCGAGGTCACAACATCGAGTTCAAGCGCTGCTCGCCCCATGCTTCCACACTCAACTACCCGGACAAAGTAGCGCAGTTGACGCAGTTCCATCGGACACCTCCACTATCACAACGATGCCTGGACCGGTCGGCCCAGGCACGACACGCTATTTGCCGATGAAACGCGGTTTCCTTTTTTCCTTGTACGCTTTGATGGCCTCCTTGTAGTCATCTGTGGATTGCACCACGGCCATCTGCGCAGCCACCGACTCCAAGCTCGTCCGCAAATCAGTCCGCAGCGATTGGTATAGCAGCTTCTTTATGCTGCGTTGCTGGATGGGAGGGCCATCCGCCAGGCGTGTAGCAAAATCCAGCGTTTGCTGCATGAGTTCGTCATCACCGAATACTCGGTTGACGATGCCCAATGCCAACGCCTCCTCAGCACTGACGAAATCGCCCGTCCATAACAATTCCAGGGCTTTCGCGGTACCGACTATGCGCGGCAACAAATAGCAGCCGCCATTTCCAGGGATCAGGCCGACACGAATATAAGCCTCAGCAAATCGAGCCGACTCTGATGCGAAACGCATATCGCACTGCAACGAAAGATCCATGCCCGCCCCCACCGCCGCGCCGTTTACCGCCGCGATGAGTGGCTTTTCGAAGTTCTCGATCGCCAATGCCACCTTGTGGGTGACTTTTTGCAATCTGATTTTACGCTCGAGCGGCGTTGGATCCCCCTCTGCGCTCTCCGCGGCACGACGGCCCAGGTCGCCTCCGGAGCAGAATGCATCACCGGCACCGGTGATGACAAAACAACCGATGTCATCATTTTCATCGGCCGCCAGCAATGCAGTGCGAAGTGAATCCAACATGCTCTCGCTCAAGGCGTTCTTTTTTTCGGGCCGGTTTAGCTTGGCTACCATGACCCGGCCAACGGTACTGACTTCTAGATCAGACATCATATTCCCTCAGTTCGATATGGACACGCCGCCCGTGCAAAACCACACTCGTTGCCCGCTGCGCTATTGCTCGGCCTGGGCCAGTGCACGGTGTCGTGCATGCTCGTCCCGAGCCTGCAACAATGCAGCTCTCAGCGAACGATTGAGCCACCGCTTGTTTTCGGCAAACGTGCGCGGGTTCTTTGCCCCCAACGCCTGCCCCAGCGCCGAAGCTTTCAAATGAAGTTCGTCTCGCAGGGCTACCTCGCGGACCAGCCCTCTCGCCAATGCTTCGGTAGCCTTCATCGCCCTGCCGCTCTGAATCAGATCAAGCGCCAAAGCGCGCCCGCCGATGACCTCTAGAATGTTCGCACCCGAGAAGGTGGCGATACCCAAATCAATTTCGGGCAGCGACAGTTTCGCGGTATCGACGGCGACACAGGCATCTGCCAAGAGCGCAAGCATCGCGCCACCTCCCGTCGCGGTACCATTGAGCACTGTGACAACTGGCTTGGGGCAGTCCATCACGGCGTCCTGGAGCGCCGCCAACGCCAACGACCTTCGTTCACGCTGGCGTGCCGTATCACCGTCCGCCGGTTGTTCACGAATATCGACTCCTGCGCAGAACACGCGCTCACCAGACCCGGTCAACATCACCGCGTTTATCTGCAGATCATCAGCGGCCGCCTGCAGTGCAGCCGTCACACGCTCCATCATATCCACCGTCATGGCATTCGCCTTGGCGGCACGATTCAGAGTGATCCACAGGAGCGACTCATGTCGCTCAACCGTCAACTCGCTGGTTAGTTCATCCACGGACATCTTCCTCTACGTGCTTGTTTTTATTTTCAATCGAGACACACGACACAAGTTCTACTGGGCAGTCTTTTGTCCCGACACAAACATGTCCGCGAAGAACTCTTCCTCGGGGAGGTTGCGTAACGCCACAAAATCCTGCCTTGCCGATTGCACGACGATGGGCGCTCCACAGGCATAGACCTGATGCTGGGAAAGATCCTCGTAATCTTCCATGACTGCACGGTGAACAAAGCCGACCCGGCCTTCCCATAGATCGTCGGGGTGTGCTTCTGACAGGACAGGTATGAACGTGATGTTGTGACTTTTCGCCCAAGCCTCGGCAACGGAACTCAAATACAGATCCGAGGCCCTTCGCCCGCCCCAATAGAGCGTTATTTCACGACTCGATGCTTTTTCAAGTTCGCGCTCAATCATGGCTTTGATCGGTGCGAACCCTGTGCCGCTGGCAACGAAGACCATTGGTTTACTACTGTCTTCACGCACAAAAAAAGTACCTAGCGGGCCCTCAAGGCGCACCAAGTCGTTTTCTTTCATGACATTGAAAACGTGTTGGCTAAACGGGCCACCGTAATTCCTGAGATGCAATTCCAACACGTTGTCGTCGGGCACGTTTGCCAGCGACAAACTGCGACGAATACCGCCTGGCATCACGACGTTGATGTATTGCCCAGGCAAAAACCTTAAAGACTCCTTGGCAGGAAGGCGCAGGCGAATTCTCATCACATCCTCGGCCAGGCGCTCGAGACGATCGACACGGGAAACAAGCCGTCGAATAGGGATGTCTTGTGTTGCTTCCACCACCTCGCAGGCGATCGTCAATGCGGTTAAAGCCTTTGCCTGGCACAGGAGCGCGTAGCCCTGCTGCCGGTCCTCGTTGGAAAGTATCGCCATGCTGGACTCCGCATGATCGACCACCCCGTCGAGTACTTTGGCCCGACAGGTTCCGCAGATGCCATTTTGACAACTGTAGGGCAGTTGACACCCGTTTTTGAGGGCGGCAGCAAGTATCGTATCGTCTTGCTGCACCTCGAACGTGCGGTCGATAGGCTTCACATTGACCCGATGCGTCAATGTGGCGGACAGGCTGTCATTCATAGCGATTCACCCCTTTACAGAATGTTTTGTACGTTGCTCTTTCTCGCGACAAACTTGGGGGCGGTTCATTAACCGCGCACAATCAAGGCGTCCGCGGCAATCACACCGTGGGGCAATACAAACATTGGATTTATGTCGATTTCGGCTATATCGCTGCGCTGCTCCCAGGCAAACTGCGATAACGCCACCAACGCGCGGGCAACAGCATCGACGTCAAGGGGAGGCGCGCCCCGAACCCCGTGCATGATCACGCTGCATTGCAGTTCATCGAGCATTTCCATAGCGGTTGGCAGGCCGAAAGGAGCGATTCGACACGCGGAATCCTTCAGTACTTCCGCATAAATCCCACCTGCGCCGACTACCACCACTGGGCCAAATGAAGGATCCTTGACCACCCCGGCAATCAGTTCGAAGCCACCTGTCACCATCTCGGAAACGAGGACACCTTCAATGTGGGCGGCAGGCACATGCCGTTGCGCGTTGGCCAACACCTGCTCGATCGCTGACTCCAGCTCCTGGGCGGTCCGAATGCCGACCTTTACGCCGCCTATTTCGGTTTTGTGCGCAATGTCCGCAGAGACAATCTTGACGACTAGGGGCGCTTTGACTTTGTCGAACAGCGCAGCGTCAAAACCCTTCACGATCAGGTCGGTTGTGACGGGGATACCGATGGAACGTAACATTCCCTTGGACTCGACCTCGGACAACGATGCCCGACTGCCAACGGCGGTGCTAAGCGCTACAGAAGCTCGCTCTACTTTGAGGCCCTCATCCTCTTGCATCTGCAAAATGCGCGATTGAGTCCGCTTGAATCGCATCAGCATTGCGATAGCTTTGGCGGCTCGCGACGGCGAAGGCAACACCGGAATTCCCGCATCAGCGAATACACGCAGCGCCTCTGCAACCTGAACGCTGGGGGCTGAGGAAAAAACCAGGATCGGCTTCGACGCCGACGCGGCAATTCGGGCCAATACCTGGGCTGCCGCCAGGCTGCCAGAGGCGCCTGTGGTTGCCAGGTTAATGCAAAGCGATCCTACGGCAGGGTCTTCAAGCGTCGCGCTTACAGCGGCTTCCAACTTCTGCGCATTGGCCGCTGAAAAATACCCTGCGGTAAGGTCGATTGGATTATGGACGGCCCCGATGTTAGGTACGACCGTCAGCAGCTTTTGCTGGGTATCGTTACCCAGTTCACACAAGGTCAGACCTTCAGGCTCACCCGCATCTGCGAATACGATCGCAGACCCGCCCGATACCCCCATCACCGCGACACCCCCATTGTCCGGGTATTTTTTGCTTTCCAATGCCTTGAGGAAATCCACTGCTTCATGGATCTCTCTGATCTCGACGATCCCCGTTTGCTTGAACAGGGCACGATAGAAATCATAGACACCCGTCATGCTGGCGGTATGCGATGCGGCCGCTAGTGCGCCCTGCTCGGTGACGCCCCCCTTCCACAGCAGGATCGGCTTGCCGCGCGCCGTAGCCTTGCGGCCGATCTCCAACAGCGCACGACCGTCATTGGTTCCCTCGATATAGGCGACGATGGTGTGTGTCTCGTCATCATCAAGCAGCGCCTCAATGAGCTGTACCGTGTTGACATCGCTTTCGTTGCCCGTCGCGATGACATGCCGGAAACCAATCCCGGCTTCGGCGCATGCAAGGGCGATGCTGTAGCCGAATCCCCCACTCTGCGTCACCAGCGATACCGACCCTTTCTCGAGTTTCGGTTCACGCGTAATGCTGCCGAATGCGGCGTAGACACGAGAATGGATGTTGGCAAAACCGAGGCAGTTGGGCCCGATGATACGCATGCCCGCCGCCCGGGCAATCGCGAGCATTTTCTCCTCTCGGAGAACCCCTTCCGGACCGCTCTCTCGAAAGCCACCACTCAGAACCACCGCAAAAGGAACCTTCTTATGCGCACTCGATTCCAGCACGGCTAAAACGCCCTGCGCAGGAACGCCAACCACCACGAGGTCGACGTCGCCTTCGATATCTGCAACGGACCCATAGCACTTCAAACCTTCAAAGGTTTCGTATTTGGGATTCACCGGATAGATCGCGCCGGTATATCCATTGCTCATCAGAGCTCTCACAGCCTGAGAGCCGGGACGTCCCGCATCCTCCGACACGCCTACAACCGCAATCGAACGTGGTTCAAGCAAGTTTTTGTAATTATTCATATCGGTACTGATGCCCTTGATCGCTATCGAAAATCGGGAGACGAGGTAAAGAGATGCAGTCGTTTCTCTGCTTTCCCCAAAAGCAGAGCTGCCACGGTGCACTGTCGTCCGCAGCCAGCCGAAAGTCAATTATTTTCGGAATAGGTTTCAGTGAATGAAACCACAAAGACCATCTTATAATAGCTTGCACCGGCGCTAACCCAGCATGCACCCACTACGCGCAAGTTCCACCTATTGAAACTTGTGCTAATTATCAAAACACATGCTAGTATGATTTTCCGTCGACCGAGGGCACGCTACGGCCTCGTATGGACGGTTGATTTGTCCTGCATACATGCAGATTCAATAGGAGCATTGATGATGATTTACACGCGCAGTGGGGCAGACGCCCTTGCAAATCGGAGCGTTATCGTTTCGCCCGGCACCGGAAACCAGCATTGGGGAACGACCTTCTTTGGCCCGCGGAGCTCTCAAGAACGGGCCCCAGGCCCTCAGGCGACAATGTCTGAACTCAGAGCACACGAAGCAGTGGTGCCCCATTTCCACGGGGTGTCGATGTTTCAGTTGTTCATCGCTGGCAGTGGCACACTGGGTAATCGCGGACAGGTGCTGGAACCGCTCACCGTCCAGTTCAAAGACCATCACACGGCTTACGGTCCGATCGTGGCGGGCCCGCAAGGGCTGTCCTTCGTCGCCATGCGGATGTACACCGGGAACTCCCAACCGGTCTATTTGAGTGAACCTGGCTACCGGGAGCAACTGCGTCCAAGCAAACGCCGGCACCTGACGTCCGAGCCCATCAAGTTCTCCATTGCCCCTGTGATGCAGGCCCGCGAAGAAGCGAGTTGGGAACTGCTTTTTGAAGATGAGGCAGATGGGCTGCGCGCTCAGGTGTTGCGATTGGGCGCTGGTATGAAAGTGGACGGTCCGCCCCCTGGTATTGCATCCGGTTATTACGTTTTCGTAGGAAACGGCAGCGTGCTGCATGGCGAAGAAGAGCTTCCTCTCTGGTCCATGATCGTCGTGGAATCAACTGAGGAAAAGTTCGAGATCCAAGCAGGTGGCGAAGGTGCCGAGGTCCTCGTGCTCCAGTACCCCCGGGAAGAGATTTGAAGTAGGGGTTCCCTCCGGCGGACTGAGATTCGCTGGTCGTGTGCCCAACGTTAGCGCGTAAGAAACACCGCTTCACCCTATCAAACAATAAACAAGTCTACGCCCCTGAGGGGGAGTAAAAGGCTTTGCACAATGGAGTTCGTTATGAGCATTGGCGTAACGTTCAATTTCAAAGGGCTGGTCGCGCCGATATCCGGCGCGCCCCCCAGCCGGCTATTCGCTACGACCGCTTTACCCACGCTGACACAACTCGACATGCCTGCGGTGCACACAGCGATCAACACGACAAGCATTCATGCAGGTAGGAAACGTTCGGATAGAAGAAGCAGCGCTCGTGTCCCTGGAGCGCTCAGAAAGCTCCAGCTAAGCAGCCTGCTGGCCTGTCTGGCTATCAGTGCCGCCGGCATCGCTACAGGCGCATACGCTGGACAACTCCCCGCCTCTTCAGCATTGGCCTACGACAAGCAGACACAAGGCCCTGTACCCATTCCAGTATCGGAACGAGGCCTTCCAACGGTCACGGCTCAAACCTGGTTCAAAGCATCCAACGAAGGTCGGATACTGGAAGGCGCGATATTTGACCGCGAGGGCAACCTGCTTTTCTGTGATGTTTCGGGTAAACGCGTACTTCGCCTCTCGCCGACCAAACAGCTTTCAATCGTAGCCACGATAGAGAATCTCTCCCCTGGCGGACTGGCCTTTCATCCCGACGGACGTCTGTTCATCGCGGCTCTCGATCTGAACCGCAACCTCGGCGCGATTTTCGCGGTCAAACCCGATGGCACGGGCATGCAAACCATCATCGCGCAAGACGCCGGATTCATGCCCAATGACCTGGCGTTCAACAAACAGGGCGGTTTCTACTTCAGTGATTTCAAAGGTATCTCGACCGAGCCAAAGGGCGGGATCTATTACGTTTCTCCCGATCTTTCGCCTCCCGTTGTCGTCTTGCCGCATCTCTCGATGGCCAACGGCGTTACGCTAAGTCCAGACGGAAAAACCCTGTGGGCAACCGAATTTGGCCGCAACCTTCTGCATCGCATCGACCTGGCCAACGCTACTACCATCGCCACTATCAGTTCGTCCATCCCCTACCGTTTCACGGGGCCCTCTCCCGATTCGATGCGGGTCGACGCCGATGGCAATGTCTATGTGGCGATCTATGGGCAAGGGCGTGTAATGGTCTTTAACCAGATCGGTATCCCGATTGGCCAGGTGCTGCTGCCGGGGCGCGAACAAGGACACAACCTGCTATCGACTAGCCTCGCCATTGATCCCAATACGAACACCTTGTACTCCGTCACCAGTGATGGAGATAAGGGGCAAGGAGCGACAATATTCAGCGCCAAGGTGTTCACCCATGGCTTGCCTCCGGCGTCATTCAAATGAGCCGCCTCAATGCTTGTTCCCAACACGTGTGTCCTATTGATCACATGGAGAAACCCTTATGACCCCTTTTGGCGTAGAGCCTGACTCTTTGAATGCCAAGCGCGATACGACAAAAGCCTCACGATGGGTGTGTCGTATCTTTGCCATTGTATTGCTGATACTCGGTCTGGCCCTTTCCATTGGCGGTGTCATCTTGGTTGCGGACGCAGGTTCTGCGTACTACCTGATCACCGGGCTGGCCTTCATCACAAGCGCTGTATTTCTCTGGCGCGGCGATGCGCGAGGGATTTGGGTCTATGCCGCAATGCTGGTCTGGACCACGGCCTGGAGCTTGTGGGAAGTGGGTTTTAACGGCTGGCAGCTGGCGCCCCGACTGATGGGTCCGTTCGTTCTCGGCGCAGTACTTCTGCTACCGCATTTCACCCGACTCACGCCTGCGCCGAACACCCGGAAGCTTCCACGCGGCTGGCCATCGTTTGCCGGCGGCCTGGCCGCTGCAATCGCCTTGGGGAGCGTCAGTCACGCTTTCGGACCTGACGCACCGGACTTTCCGATGTTGAGACGCGGCTTGCAATCGCAGGCGCCAGCGAAACTGCCTGAGCCAATGGCCAACAACGAACGTACCGACTGGCAAGCCTACGGCAATGACCAGGGTGGGACCCGCTTTAGCCCGCTTGCCGACATAGACACAACCAACGTCTCGAAGCTGGTCAAAGTCTGGGAAGCCGACATGGCGCCGGTGAACGGCGATCTCAACGCGATCGAAGGCACCCCCATCATGATGGGTAGTTCCCTGTACGCGTGTGATGGCAATAACGGCATCCATGCATTCGATGCGGAAACCGGCAAAGAATTGTGGCGCCGCGACATTTCCAACGGCGTACCGCAGTCGGGTAAACCTTGTCGGGGTGTGGCGTACTACAAAGTGCCTGACGCCAATGGGTTTTGCTCGGAACGCATCTACGCCCCCAGCCACAACCCCACGCTGGTGTCACTGGATGCGAAAACCGGTGAATATTGCCCAGGGTTTGGTAATAACGGCGCGGTCGATCTGACAAAGGGCGTCGCACCTTACCCACATGGCTTGTTCTACGTCAGCTCGGCACCGCAAGTCATCCGCGGCAAGATTGTCGTCGGTGGCGGCATCCCCGACGGGCAATATTGGGGTGGTCCGTCGGGCGTCATCAGGGCTTTCGATGCGGTGACAGGCGAACTCGCCTGGGCTTTTGATGCCGGCGCGCCGAATCGCCTCGGCCTGCCACCTGAAGGGCAGTATTACACGCCTTCTACGCCTAACAGCTGGGCCCCCATCAGCGCGGATGAGAAGCTCGGCCTGATTTATTTGCCCGTGGGCAACGCGACACCTGATGCTTACGGTGGCCAGCGCCGTCCCTATGACGAGGACATCTCCAGTGCGGTGATCGCTCTCGACGCGGAGACGGGTCGGCTGCGCTGGAAATTCCAGGCCACGCACCACGACATCTGGGATTATGACGTCGCCTCTCAGCCCACCCTGTTGAACTGGCCTACCGCAAAGGGCATGCGGCCAGCACTGATCCAACCGACCAAGCGCGGCGAGATTTTCGTGCTCGACCGCGAGACTGGCGAGCCGATCAAGGCGGTGGAAGAACAGCCTGTGCCTCAGCGTGATATTGCCAAAGGCGAATGGCTGTCCCCTACCCAACCTGCCTCTGTGGAGCTCCCTGCTTTCAGGGGGCCTCAACTGCGCGAAAAAGACATGTGGGGGGCGACGCCGATCGACCAGATGGTTTGCCGGATCATGTTCAAACAATCGCGCTACGAGGGCCAGTTCACGCCCATCACGCTCGACAAGAATGTCTTGATCGATCCCGGTTCAATGGGTGGTGTGAACTGGAATGGCATCTCGCTGGACGTTGATCGCGGGCTGATGATCGTCAACTGGACTCAGGTCCCTGACCGAATCGAGTTGGTAACACGCGAAGAAGCAACGCAACGCAATTTCAAGATTGCACCTGGTCTGGATGCAGGGGGACAAGCCGAGCAGCCTATGCTTGACACGCCATACGGTGCTTATCGGGTCAACTTCCTTTCGCAGCTTGGCATTCCTTGCAATGCGCCGCCTTGGGGTCTGATTGGCGCTGTTGATCTTGTCAGCGGCAAGCTCATCTGGTCCAAGCCATTTGGCTCCCCGCGTGACATTGGCCCGTTCGGTCTGCCGACCCTGGTCTCCATCCCGATCGGTACACCGACCGCCGGTGGTGCCGTGACGACCCGTGGCGGCCTGGTATTTATCGGTGGCGCAGCAGAGCATACGTTCCGTGCCCTGGATGCCGCCACCGGCCGAGAGCTGTGGAGCAGCCGCCTGGCCACCAGCGCAAATGCTACGCCCATGACCTATCGCAGTCCGGTCAGCGGAAGGCAATTTGTGGTGGTCGCCGAGGGTGGGCGCCCGCATTATCGTACGAAGCCTGGTTCGAAGCTGGTTGCTTTTGCAATTCCAGACGGCAAGTAATGGCGGCTGACAATAGCTGATCAACTTAGGAGCCGGTCCATCGTGACCGGCCTCCAAAGGATTGAACTGGGCAAATTTGCCTGTCTCTGAAATGGATCTATATCCATTTCAATATCAAAGCGCCCGATGCACTTGCATCGGGCGCTTTGTATTTCAGCGAGCGTGGTAACGCCTGCCACATCGCCCTCTACACAGAAACATCACCCTTCACTAAAACTGAAGCCCTCACCTCTAAATCCGCCTTTCGCCGCGCGACGCCCATCCCTATGGTTAATCCACTGGCCGGCAGTCACTTCGCCCTGCCAGTGAATCGAGGAGATACGATGGTCGACGTTCTGGTGATAGGTGGCGGCAACGCTGCGTTATGTGCCGCATTGATGGCACGAGAGGCAGGCGCCAGCGTAATGCTGCTGGAAGGCTCGCCGAAAGTATGGCGCGGCGGAAATTCGCAGCACACGCGCAACCTGCGCTGCATGCACGATGCGCCTCAGGATGTGCTGGTCGATGCCTATCCCGAAGAAGAATATTGGCAGGATCTGCTTAAAGTCACCGGTGGCCTTACCAACGAGAAACTGGCGCGCATCGCCATTCGTGCCTCGTCATCTTGCCGTGATTGGATGCGTTCACATGGCGTGCACTTTCAGCCGCCCTTGTCGGGTGCTCTTCATGTGGCTCGCACCAACGCGTTTTTCATGGGCGGCGGAAAGGCACTGATCAATGCCTACTTTCGCAGCGCCGAACGCCTGGGCGTGAAGATCCGTTATGACGCTCAGGTCACTGACATAGAACTGGAAAACGGTGCTTTCGTCGCAGCTCACCTGGCCGAACGCGGGGTAGATGGACAACGATTGCCAGCGGAGCGTATCGAAGCACGCGCCTGCGTCTTGGCTGCTGGCGGGTTTGAATCCAACCGCGAATGGCTACGGGAGGCTTGGGGGCAAAACGAGCGCGGTGAATGGCCATCGGACAACTTCCTGATTCGCGGCACCCGCTTCAATACTGGTGTGTTGTTGCGACGGATGCTCGATCTTGGCGCCGATGCAGTCGGCGACCCGACTCAGGCGCATATGGTGGCCATCGACGCACGGGCTCCGCTTTACGACGGCGGTATCTGTACCCGCATCGACTGCGTATCCCTGGGCGTGGTTGTCAACCGCGATGGCGAACGGTTTTACGATGAGGGTGAGGATTTCTGGCCCAAACGTTATGCGATCTGGGGCCGTCTCGTTGCAGGACAACCCAACCAGCAGGCCTACTCGATTATCGACCAACAGGCACTTGGCCGCTTCATGCCGCCGGTGTTCCCTGGAACCACAGCACGGACGTTGCCAGAACTTGCTCGCCTGTTGAACTTGCCGCAAACGCAGTTCGTTAAAACCATTGAAGACTACAACAACGCTTGCCATGTCGGCACGTTCGACCACACCACGCTCGATGACTGCCATACCGAAGGGCTTACTCCCGCCAAGACTCACTGGGCAAGGCCGCTCACCAAACCACCCTACTACGCCTACCCCCTCAAGCCAGGTGTCACCTTTACCTATCTCGGCTTGGCGACCGACGAAACGGCCGCCGTGCACTTTGATGGCAAGGCCAGCCCGAACCTGTTTGTCGCCGGAGAAATGATGGCTGGCAACGTACTGGGCAAGGGTTATACCGCGGGTATTGGCATGGCCATCGGTACCGCCTTCGGACGAATCGCCGGCGTACGGGCCGCGCTTTGTGCGGGGGTTGGTCTTTCTCCTGTAAACTCGGAGCCTCAACATGCAGCTGTTTGATCCCCAGGTATCCAGCCAACTGATCCCGGTCCTCAACCTGCAGGAAACCGAAGTCGAACGGCAGATGACCATTTGCAATGCCTGCCGCTATTGCGAAGGTTTCTGTGCCGTATTCCCCGCAATGACCCGGCATCTTGAATTCGGTCAGGCCGACATTCATTACTTGGCGAACCTTTGCCACAACTGCGGCGCGTGCCTGTCGGCCTGCCAATACGCTGCCCCGCACGAATTTGCAGTCAACGTCCCCAAAGCCATGGCCAAGGTACGGCTGGAAACCTACACCAATTACGCCTGGCCGCAGCCACTGGGTAAATTGTACCAACGTAACGGCCTTACCTTGGGGCTGGCTTCAGGCGCTGGGTTGGCGCTGTTCCTGTCGCTTACCTTGATGATCATGGGCAACCTGTTCGTTGCCATGCCAGGCGGTAACTTCTACGGGATTTTTCCACACAACACGTTGGCACTGATGTTCAGCGCGGTGTTCGGTTTTGCCGTGTTGGCCCTGGGTATCGGCGTGCGTCGATTCTGGCGCGAAATCTCACCCGCCGAGGCACCTCTGCCGTTGAAAGCCAGTGCAGCACTGGAGGCCGGCGCCAACGTCGCACAACTCAAATACCTGGACGGCGGACATGGGGAAGGCTGCAACAACGCCGACGACGCATTCACCCTATGGCGCCGCCGCTTTCACCACCTCACCTTCTATGGGTTCATGCTGTGCTTCGCAGCCACAGGCGTTGCCACTCTCTATCATTTTTTGCTGGATTGGTCGGCCCCCTACCCGGTTTTAAGCCTGCCAGTGCTACTCGGCATCTTCGGTGGCGTAGGTCTGCTGATCGGCCCTGCAGGTTTGCTCTGGATGAATCTGCGGCGTAACCCGCAGCAAGGGGACGAGAATCAGAAACCGATGGATCGTGGCTTCATCGCGCTTCTGTTCCTGGTCAGCGCCAGTGGCCTGGCATTGCTTGCCGGGCGCGAAACCAGTGCGTTGGGCTTGTTGCTGGCCATCCACCTGGGTCTGGTCATGGCGTTCTTTCTGACCATGCCCTATAGCAAATTCGCCCACGGCATATTCCGCAGCGCTGCGTTGCTGAAATACACCATTGAAAAACGCCAACCCAACCCGATCAGTGCGGCCAGCGAATGACCGGTATTTTCAAGAGCGTGCCGACGGCATCATCGGCGCCGCTAAGTTGAAAGCAACCTTCATGGCAATCACAAGGAGAGCATTACCGATGCTCAAATAAATTACCGAGCTGTTTCGCAAGAACAGACGAGGCATGAGTTAGGTCCCGTCTTCTCATCAACTTACCGTGTGTCACGTCAAGCTCGACGCCTTTACAAACCCAGACTCCAGTCGCTCTTCGCTGGGATCAACCCGTTGCAGACATTCTTTAATGCTCTTCCGGGCGGAAGATCAATCTGAAGACGTGTTCGATTATCTAACTATAAAAACAAAAGCAGAGATCATCATGACCACTCATATGAACTGCAACACGCTTAATACTTCCATCGCATTGTTGCTGCTTTGCGGAGCGGCCAACAGTCATGCACAAGAAGCCTTCAGTCCTGAATCCCCCTGGATGTTGGGAGACTGGGGCGGCCTACGCACAGAATTGCTGGAAAAAGGTTATACCTTTAACGTGCTCTACACGGGCGACGCCGCGACGAATCTGGCCGGTGGCTATGATTCGCACACCACGGCGCGGTATACCGACCAACTTGCACTGATGAGCAATTTTGACCTTGAGAAAATACTCGGTTGGGAAGGCGCTGATTTTCAATTCACCATATCGGATCGTAACGGGCGCAATCTCACCAATGATGTCATCACCGATCCTCGGGTAGGCGGCATCAGTCAGGTTCAAGAGGTATACGGGCGCGGCCAGACCTGGCGGCTTACGCAACTCTGGTATCGTCAGAAGTTCTTTGACGGCGGGCTGGATATCAAACTGGGCCGCATGAACTTTGGCGAGGACTTCGGCAGCTTCCCCTGCAAATTCCAGAACCTGGCATTCTGCGGCGCACAGCCGGGTAACTGGGCCGGCGATATCATTTACAACTGGCCAATCACCCAATGGGCGGGCCGCGTAAAGGTCGCGTTGAGCGATGACACTTATGCGCAGATTGGTGCGTACGAGCAGAACCCGTCCTACCTGGAAATAGGTAACGGCTTCAAACTCAGCGGCAGCGGCAATGAGGGTACCTTGGTACCTGTCGAGCTGGTCCATACCACGTCGCTGGGAGCCGGACGGCTGCCAGGGGAATATCGCGTAGGGGCGTATTACAGCAGCCGTGACGCGAACGACGTCAACACAGAAGAAAACGGCATAGCCAAATCCCGCGACAGTAAATACGGCGCATGGATTGCCGGGCAACAACAAGTCTGGAAAGATCCGGACTTCGCCGCTCGCGGGCTGACGGTGTTTGCCTATGCCACCGTGCATGACAAAGCCACCAATATGATCGATCGTTATGCGCAAGTAGGCGCTTACTACACGGCCCCCTTCAAATCTCGCCCGAATGACGAAATCGGCGTCGCCATTGCCAGTCTCCATGTGAATAACCGCTTCACAGATCATCAGCAGCAACTGAATGACCGGGCGGGCGTCAGCGACTATGACGATCCTCGCTACACACCGACGCAAAGCTCAGAAACCAACATGGAAATCTACTATGGCTTTGGCGTGACCAAGTGGCTGACCGTGCGCCCCAACATCCAGTTTGTTGGTAACCCCGGTGGTGTCAGTGAAGTCAAGGACGCTTGGGTGGCCGGTTTGAAATTCGAGACCAGCCTGTAAGGGGGTTCTTCCAATGCACTTTATTTTCGAACAAACATGGGATAGCACGACAATGATATTTTGCGCCCTGCAGAATCGAGTTCAATCGTTCGCGAAGTGCTTCGCTGCCCTGGTTGCTAAATTGTCGAGTCACTCGTTCTCGTACTGGGAGCAGTTTCCTGAAGCCGTCCTGTTATCCGATCGTCCGGCAGCAAAAGACGAAGTATGACAACCGAAACACGGCGTCGTGGGTTGGGCGCGCCTTGGAACGCTGCAAAATGATCCCAACCAAACTCAGAAATACGTACCTGACAAACGTCTCATCACTTGATAGGAGTACTTTCATGTCTTGGTCCAAACCTGCTTACACCGACCTGCGTATCGGTTTTGAAGTCACCATGTACTTCGCAAACCGTTAAGTTTGTACCTGATGGACAGCGCCTCGGCCTGCCGAGGCGTTTTATTTTCGGTTCCAGAATGATGGAGCAACCATGTTCGTCCAGATACTAGGTTCCGCCGCCGGCGGCGGTTTCCCCCAGTGGAACTGCAACTGCGCCAATTGCGCAGGTTTTCGCGACGACAGCCTGCGGGCCCAGGCGCGCACCCAGTCGTCCATCGCGATTTCCGATGATGGCGTGAGCTGGGTGTTGTGCAACGCCTCCCCCGACATCCGCGCCCAACTCCAAGGGTTCGCCCCGATGCAACCCGGCCGGGCACTGAGGGACACGGGCATCGGTGCGATCATCCTGATGGACAGCCAGATCGACCACACCACCGGCCTGCTCAGCCTGCGCGAAGGTTGCCCGCATCAGGTCTGGTGCACCGACATGGTCCATGAAGACCTGAGCACCGGCTTCCCGCTGTTCAACATGCTCACCCACTGGAACGGTGGGCTGCGCTGGAACCGCATCGAACTCGACCAGAGCTTCACCATCGCCGCCTGCCCGAACCTGCGCTTCACCCCACTGCCCCTGCGCAGCGCCGCACCGCCCTATTCACCGCACCGCTTCGACCCGCACCCAGGCGATAACATCGGGCTGATCGTCGAAGACCTGCGCACGGGCGGCAAGCTGTTCTATGCGCCGGGGCTGGGCAAGGTCGACGAGTCGTTGCTACAGATCATGGCCGGCAGCGATTGCCTGTTGGTGGACGGCACGATGTGGGACGACGATGAAATGCAGCGCCGTGGCGTCGGCACCCGCACCGGTCGGGAAATGGGCCACCTGGCGCAGCACGGCCCTGGCGGCATGCTTGAAGTGCTGGAGCAACTGCCCGAGCAGCGCAAGGTCCTTATCCATATCAACAACACCAACCCGATCCTCGACGAAGATTCGCCCGAGCGGGCCGAGCTTGTGCGACGCAATGTCGAAGTCGCCTACGACGGCATGAGCATCGAACTGTAGGAGGGCCCGAAATGACTGACACGCCATTGACCACCGCAGAATTTGAAGCAGCCTTGCGCGCCAAGGGCGCCTTCTACCATATCCATCACCCGTACCACGTGGCGATGTACGAAGGCCGTGCCACGCGCGAGCAGATCCAGGGCTGGGTCGCGAACCGCTTCTATTATCAAGTGAACATCCCGCTGAAAGACGCCGCAATCCTGGCCAACTGCCCGGACCGCGAGATCCGCCGCGAGTGGATCCAGCGCCTGCTCGACCATGATGGCGCCCCGGGCGAAGACGGCGGCATCGAAGCCTGGCTACGGCTGGGCCAAGCGGTGGGGCTGAACCCCGATCAACTGCGTTCCCAGGAACTGGTACTGCCGGGCGTGCGCTTCGCGGTGGACGCCTACGTCAACTTCGCCCGCCGGGCCAGTTGGCAGGAAGCCGCCAGCAGTTCGTTGACCGAACTGTTCGCCCCACAGATCCACCAGTCGCGCCTGGACAGCTGGCCGCAGCATTACCCGTGGATCGACCCGACCGGCTACGAATATTTCCGCACTCGCCTGGGCCAGGCCCGGCGTGATGTGGAACATGGCCTGGCGATCACCTTGCAGCACTACACCACGCGCGCTGGCCAGGACCGCATGCTGGAAATCCTCCAGTTCAAACTGGACATTCTCTGGAGCATGCTCGACGCCATGAGCATGGCCTACGAACTGAATCGCCCGCCCTATCACACCGTGACCGACCAACGGGTTTGGCATAAAGGAATTACCCTATGAGTTTCGATCGCAGCCAAACCCCGAACTGGCGCCCCGGCTATCGCTTCCAGTACGAACCGGCCCAGAAAGGCCACGTGCTGCTCTATCCTGAAGGCATGATCAAGCTGAACGACAGCGCTGCGCTGATCGGCGGCCTGATCGATGGTGAACGCGATGTGGCGGCGATCATCGCTGAGCTGGATAAACAATTTCCCGGTGTGCCAAAGCTCGGTGACGACATCGAGCAATTCATGGAGGTCGCCCGTGCACAGCACTGGATCACCCTTGCCTGAGAAGCCCGCCGTCGGCCTGCCGCTGTGGCTGCTGGCCGAGCTGACCTATCGCTGCCCGCTGCAATGCCCATACTGCTCCAACCCGCTGGACTTCGCCGAGCAAGGCAAGGAGCTGAGCACCGAGCAGTGGTTCAAGGTGTTTCGCGAAGCCCGGGAAATGGGCGCCGCGCAGTTGGGTTTTTCCGGAGGCGAGCCGTTGGTGCGCCAGGACCTGGCCGAATTGATCGGTGAAGCGCGCAGGCTGGGCTTCTATACCAACCTGATCACCTCCGGCATCGGTTTGACCGAACAGAAAATCAGCGACTTCAAAAAGGCCGGCCTGGACCATATCCAGATCAGTTTCCAGGCCAGCGACGAGCAGGTGAACAACCTGCTGGCAGGCTCGAAGAAAGCCTTCGCGCAAAAACTGGAGATGGCCCGGGCGGTGAAAGCCCACGGCTATCCGATGGTGCTGAACTTCGTGACCCATCGGCACAACATCGACAAGATCGACCGCATCATCGAGCTGTGCATCGCCCTGGAAGCCGACTTCGTCGAGCTCGCCATCTGCCAGTTCTATGGCTGGGCGCAGCTCAACCGCGTCGGCCTGCTGCCCACTCGGGAGCAATTGGTGCGGGCCGAGCGCATCACCAACGAATACCGGGCCAAGCTGGAAGCCGAAGGCAACCCGTGCAAGCTGATCTTCGTGACCCCGGACTACTACGAAGAACGCCCCAAGGGCTGCATGAACGGCTGGGGCAGCATTTTTCTCACCGTCACGCCGGACGGCACGGCATTGCCGTGTCACGGCGCCCGGCAGATGCCGGTGCAGTTCCCGAATGTGCGCGACCACAGCATGCAGCACATCTGGTACGACTCGTTCGGCTTCAACCGCTTCCGCGGTTATGACTGGATGCCCGAACCGTGTCGCTCCTGCGATGAAAAGGAAAAGGATTTCGGCGGCTGCCGCTGCCAGGCGTTCATGCTCACGGGCGATGCCAGCAACGCCGACCCGGTGTGCAGCAAATCCGAACATCACGGGGTGATCCTTAAAGCGCGTGAAGACGCCGAGCACGCCACGCAAACCATCGAGCAACTGGCCTTTCGCAATGAACGAAACTCACGCCTCATCGTTAAAGGCTGATCGTTTCAGCGACAGAAATGTCTGACTGATCGACGATCGATTCGAACGGTAACGTCCGACGCGCAGCAAATACCACGTGCGACACCTGAGGGATTCAAGTTCTCGGCGTCGCAGATGGCGCATCATTGGTGAATAAAGCTCAGCACTGCATCAATATCTCACAGGCTAATCAATTAAAAAATAGCCTGTAGAATATCCCCATACCGACAACAAAATCATTCCAGATATCGAGTAGGCATCTTAATCCTTGCCGTCCTCGATCATCTTGCGTCATCTGCAAAAACAATAACGGGCGCACATTCCCAAGCCAATGCGTTATTAGGCTGAACAGCTTATTTAAAACCTTACCTGTTTAACGGTTCAGAACAAGCTTATCGCTATTCTCGGCCCCCAAAGAATTCAGGACACTTATGAACCTTGCAAAACTAACAGCTTCTATCATTTTAGTCACCGGCCTGGCTGGCTGTGCGACTGAACTTCCGACGCTTAAGGATGGCGAATCCATTGTCAACCTTCACGAGCAGGTCGGCGATGAAATGCTGGCCAGACGCCTGGATACGAAACGCGCAGAGAACCTGACTTATTTCAAAGTATCGCCAGGGGCGCATACGATGGAACTTGGGGTAGTTACCAAGGGCTACCAGGAAAGCCAGAACCGCTGTGTTGCCACCCTGTCCTATGACAATTTCTTACCGAATGAACGTTACACCTTGATGGAAAGCAGTGCAGGCCAGGAAGTAAAGATTGAACTTATGGACAGCAAAGGTAATACCTTGGCTCAAACTGACAAGATGCCTTGCTTGTAATTAACTGCCGTATAAATGACAGCGCAGCGCCACCAATCAGCACGTAACTATCATGACAGTGTCAGTCACCGCTAATACAAGAACGCCCGGCCTATCGCCGGGCGTTTTTGTTTAGTCGTCATTCTTAGAGTTTTTGCGCGCCTCGCGCGTTCCATCCGCCACCCAGTGCACGGTACAGGTTCACTTCAGCCTGCAACTGCGCAAGGCGATCGTTGATCAGCCTTTGTTGGTTGCTGAACAGCGAGCGCTGCGCGTCCAAAAAGGTCAGGTTGCTGTCCACACCGATTCGATAACGACGCTCGGCAAGCCGATAGTAATCCTGACTGGCGTTGACGAGGTCATTCTGCGCCTGCAACTGATCGACGTAGGTCTTGCGTGCGGTCAATCCGTCGGAGACTTCCTGGAAAGCCGTCTGGATGGCTTTCTCGTAGTTGGCCACGCCAATATCCTTCTGAATCTTCGCGTAATCCAGGCTGGCGCTTAACGCGCCGGCGTTGAAAATCGGCAGACTGATATTAGGGATAAACGTCCAGCTGCCTGAGCCGCTCTTGAAAAGCCCATCCAGATTTGCGCTCGAGGTGCCAGCATTTGCCGTAAGGCTGATGCTGGGGAAGAACGCCGCCCGCGCCGCGCCGATGTTAGCGTTAGCGGCCAATAGCGAATGCTCGGCGGCAAGGATGTCGGGCCGACGGGCGAGCAGATCACTTGGCAGACCGGCCGGTACGCTGGCGAGCAGATCGCCATTCAAGGGCTGCGGCTCGGGCAAATCAGCGGGCAGTCCTGTGCCGAGAAGAAGCACCAACGCATTCTCATCTTCTGCCACTCGGCGCTGGTAGGTTGCCAGGCTCGCCCGCGCACTTTGCACCGATGTACTCGCCTGTGCGAGATCAAGCGCCGAAGCCACACCCACCTGATTGCTCCGTGTGGTCAGACGCAAGCTCTCCTCATAAGCGCCCAACGTATTCTCGGTGAGCTTGAGCAACTCACGGTCAGCTTGCCAGGTGAGGTAGGCATTGGCCACGCTCGCAACGATGCTGATCTGGGTCGAGCGTCGGGCCTGAGCGGTGGAGAGATAATTTTCCAATGCCTGCTGACTGAGACTGGCGATGCGACCAAACAGATCCAGTTCGTATGAACTCATTCCCAGATTGACGTCATATTGGCTGGAAATACTGGCCTGACCGGGCTGCGCCTGAGCGCTTGGCAGTCGCTGCCGCACTCCGCTGGCGTTGGCGTCAATCGCCGGAAACAGGTCAGCTCTCTGGATCCGGTATTGCGCTCGATAAGCACCAATGTTCAGTGCCGCAACCTTCAGGTCGCGATTATTGATCAAGGCAGTCTGGATCAATCGCTGCAGTGCCGGATCGTGGAAAAACTCACGCCACCCCTGCTCCACAGCGGCCTGGTCGGCAGCGAAGGTCGCCTGATAAGCAGAACCCTGCGGATATTGCGCAGCAACCGGTGCCTGCGGTCGCTGATACTCAGGGACCAGCGAGCAACCACTCAGAACAGCGGCGCTGATCGCGAGACCGATTAGAGAGCGAGTCATTGGCCTGCCTCCTCACGCATAGCTGTTTCGTCCTGCTTCTTGCGGCTGCCTTTAAACGAGGTCGAAACGGAAACGAAAAACAGCGGAACCCAAAATATCGCCAGTACGGTGGCCGTTATCATGCCGCCGATCACCCCCGTGCCGATGGCGTGTTGACTGCCAGAGCCGGCTCCGCTGGAAATCGTCAGTGGCAGTACGCCGAGGATAAAGGCCAGGGACGTCATCACGATCGGACGCAGACGCATACGGCATGCCTCAATCGTCGCTTCAAGCAACGGTTTACCTTTTTCATTCAACTCCTTGGCAAACTCGACGATCAGGATCGCATTCTTCGCCGCCAACCCCACTGTCACCAACAGACCCACCTGGAAAAACACATCGTTGGAAAGTCCACGCAATGCCGTGGCCATCAGCGCGCCAATTACCCCAAGAGGCACGACCAGGATGACCGCAATCGGTATCGACCAGCTTTCATAGAGTGCCGCCAGACAAAGAAACACTACGAGAATCGACAATGCATACAAAGCAGGCGCTTGTGAACCTGAAAGACGCTCCTCATAGGACAACCCGTTAAACGAAATGCCTACGCCGGGCGGCAGCTGTGCTGCAATTCGCTCGACTTCCGCCATCGCCTGGCCAGAGCTGTAACCCGGCGCGGGAGTCCCGAGAATTTGCTCGGCAGGGACGCCGTTATAGCGTGACAGTTTTGGTGAGCCGAAGACCCACTCGGCACTCGCAAATGCCGAGAACGGGACCATTTGACCTTGATTGTTACGCACGAACCATTTGCTCAGATCCTCTGCGGTGCTGCGCGAGTCAGGTTGGCCCTGTACGTAAACCCGTTTGACTCGGCCGCGATCAACGAAGTCGTTCACATAACTGCTGCCGTATGCCACTGACAGCGTGGTGTTAATATCGGTCAGAGAAATGCCCATCGCTCGCGCGCGCTCGTCGTCGATGGTCAGATGGTACTGTGGCTCGTCGGCCAATCCGTTGGGGCGAACGCCGGCAAGGACCGGGCTCTGGGCTGCCAACTCAAGAAACTTGCTGCGCGCTTCCATGAGTTTTTGATGACCCACGCTGTCTTGGTCCTGCAAGTAGAAATCGAAGCCGGTGGCGTTACCCAACTCCAGAACCGATGGCGGAACCACTGCATATACCAGGGCGTCACGGTACTTCAGGAACTCTTGCTGGGCACGCTGGGCAATCTTGAACACAGTATTGTCACTGTCTCGTTCATCCCATGGCTTCAAATTGACGAATGCGATCCCTGAGTTCTGCCCGCGTCCGGCAAAGTTGAAGCCGTTAACAGTGAAGACAGTAGCAACGGCCTTACCCTCTCCGTGCTCCTTGTCCAGCAGGTATTGAGTCATGCGATCAAGCACTTTTTGCGTGGTCTCAGCCGAGCTGTTGGCCGGTGTCTGCACCTGCGTAAAGATCAAACCCTGATCCTCATCAGGCAGGAACGAGGTCGGTATCCGGGCGAACATCCAGATCGTGCCGGCGACGATTACCAGGTAAACCATAAAGCCCGGCATCTTATGCCGAATGATCTGTCCTACGCCCTGCTCATACCCGTTGATGCAGGCATCGAACTTTCTGTTGAACCATCCAAAAAAACCGCGCTTGGGCTGGCCATGTTTCGTCGGATCGATTGGTTCGAGCAGTGTGGCGCAAAGCGCCGGCGTGAACACCAGGGCAACAAATACCGAAAGCGCCATCGCCGATACGATAGTGATCGAGAACTGCCGATAGATCACGCCAGTGGAACCACCAAAAAAAGCCATGGGCAACAGCACCGCCGAGAGCACCAAGGCAATCCCCACCAGCGCACCCTGAATCTGTCCCATCGATTTGCGCGTGGCTTCCCTGGGTGAAAGGTGTTCCTCCGCCATCACCCGTTCGACGTTTTCAACCACCACAATCGCATCGTCGACGAGTAATCCGATCGCCAGGATCATCCCAAACATGGTCAAGGTATTGATGGAGAAGCCGGCCGCTGCGAGGACACCGAACGTACCCAACAACACAACGGGCACTGTCAAAGTCGTAATGATGGTGGCGCGCAGATTTTGCAAAAACAGCAGCATGACCAGAAAGACCAGCACCACCGCCTCGCCCAGCGTATGCATCACCCCGCTGATGGATTCGGTGACGACCGGCGTCGTGTCATACGGGTACACCGCTTCAATCCCGGCCGGGAAGAATGGTTTCAGTCGGTCCACCGTGGCGCGAATGGCCTTGGCGGTATCAAGGGCATTGGCGCCGGTGGCCAAGCGAATGGCGATACCCGAGGCAGGCTTGCCATTGGCTTGGGCGTTGATGCTGTAGTTTTCGCCGCCCAAACTGATATCAGCCACATCACTCAGACGCACCTGGGAGCCGTCGCTATTGACCTTAAGCAAAATGTCACCGAATTGCTCGGAGGTCTGCAGCCGCGTCTTGCCGATGATAGTTGCGGTAAACACCGTACCCTTGCGCGCCGGAAGTCCACCAATCGTGCCCGAAGCCACCTGCACGTTCTGGGCCTCGATCGCCTCGGTTACGTCAACTGGCGTCAACTGGAACTGGTTCAGTTTGGCCGGGTCCAGCCAGACTCGCATGGCGTATTGCGTACCCCAGATCTGAAAGTCACCAACGCCTGAAGTCCTCGAAATCGGGTCCTGGATATTTGAGACGATGTAGTTGGATAGATCCTCCTTGGTATGTTTTCCATCGGTTGAAACCAGGCCAATGAACATCATGAAGTTCTGTTGGAATTTTGTGACACGAAGCCCTTGCTGCTGCACTTCACGCGGCAACAGCGGCGTGGCCAGATTCAGCTTGTTCTGCACTTGAACCTGGGCAATATCCGGGTTGGTGCCCTGGTTGAAGGTCACGATGATTCGCATGCTGCCATCAGCATTACTCTCCGAGGAGATGTAGCGCAGATTGTCGATGCCGTTCATCTGCTGCTCGATTACTTGCACGACCGTATCTTGCACTGTCTGTGCGGAAGCACCGGGGTAAGAGACCTGAATCGCGACCGCGGGTGGTGCAATGTCAGGGTATTGATTGATCGGCAACTTGAGGATCGACAATGCCCCCACGAGCATGATGATCAGTGCAAGCACCCACGCGAAGATCGGTCTATCAATAAAATACTTCGACATCGTCTACTCCGCCTTAGCGCTGGTGTTTACCGCTACAGGAGCTCTGTTCGCCTCATCTGTCATCGCTTCCTGAGCGACTACGGTGACGCCCGGCTTGATGAACTGAAGCCCTTCGACGATGATTTTGTCCCCGGCGCTCAAACCGCTTTCCACCAGTACATTCGCACCGACGATGCGGCCCACCTTGAGCTCACGTTGCTCGACTTTGTTATCTGAGGTAACGACCATGGCGGTCGGCGTTCCTTTGAGATCCCGAGTCACGCCAATCTGCGGTGCAAGAATGGCCTGTTCGGCAACTCCCTCCTGCAACCGTGCATGTACAAAAATCCCGGGAAGCAGCAAGTGATCCGGGTTGGGGAAGACCGCGCGCAGGGTGACCGAGCCGGTGGCTTCGTCCACCGAAACTTCCGAAAATTCCAGAGAGCCCGGCAGGGGATATTGGCTACCATCCTGAAGTGTCAGGCTGACTTTCGCAGCCTTGTCAGCGGATTTCTGCAACTGCCCGCTTTCCAGAGCCCGACGTAGCTTAAGCACCTCGCCATACGGCTGAGTGACATCGACATAGATGGGATCGAGCTGTTGGATGATCGCAAGCGGAGCCGCCTGGCCATTGGAGACCAGCGCACCTTCGGTCACAGCGGAACGTCCGATCCGTCCACTGATGGGAGCAAACATTTTGGTGTATCTCAGGTTGATCTGGGCGCCCTTGACTTGGGCCTCCGCCTGCATCTGCTGAGATCGGGCGGTGTCGTACTCCTGCCTGCTCACCGCTTGCTCGTCAATCAGTTGCCGATACCGAGTGCTGAGCGATCGAGATTGCTCCAGACTGGCCTGCGCGCTGGCGAGCGCCACCTCGTAAGTCGACGGATCGATCTGATAAAGCTGCTGACCAGCCTTGATATCTGCACCTTCCTTGAACAAGCGTTTCAAGACGATGCCATCCACCTGTGGCCGGACCTCGGCGAGGCGATAGGCACTGGTACGCCCAGGCAGGTCGTTAAACAGAGTCACAGCCTGGGGTTTCAGAGTCACCACGCTGACTTGAGGTGCTTGCGCCGGGGTAGCGGCAGTTTGCTTCTTGTTGCATCCACTAAGCATCGTGGCAAAAGCAATGGCGGTTACCAAAGCAGGAAAGATAGGCTTGAATGGCATAATGTCCTCGAACACAGCGCTGAAAAAATGCGCGCAGGAGTTTGCAAACTGCCGCAGCACGGGCTGAAACAGCTGCTGGTGGCAATGGGAGAAAGAGTTCGGCAAGTACGCGCAAGAAGCGCGGTGTGAGATCAAGCTTATTGGCCGGGTTAATAACCCGATGAGCCAATGCGCTGCGCATTGGATTGTTATGTGGCCATGCTAACAATCGAGATGCCTGGGGATTAGCCCACCTTTACTGAAATCACCAATGAGGGATATTCAGCAATAAAATGTTTTCGAGGTTTTGCGGCATTTCGACAATGCTCTATATCGAGTAATCAGCACATCATTGCATGGCAATTCGTGAGTTTGGGTCAGGTCTGACTCAAGTGCTTTGTTACACTTATGCGAATCCAACACCAGCAGGACCGTCAACTCCAGATCTCTGCTGTTCAGACGCAAAAGTGCTCCGAGAACAACTCGATTCAAGCCGATCGTTTTCGTGAATCGTTGAGGCCCGCAACTTCAAACTCGCCCCCGCTCGCCCGTGCATGACCGCTTGCATCTCCCCAAGCACCGCCATCGCTACGCTTTCTGGTGTGTCTCCACCTATGTCCAAACCCATGGGGTAGTGCAATCGGTCACGCGCAGGCAGTTGATCTGTCTGTCTGATTATTTCATCAAGCAAACGCTCGGTCCGGGCACGCGGTCCAAGCTGACCGATGTAACGGGGGTTTCCTTGCAATGAGCCTTTCAACCAATGAGCATCCTGGCTGAGGCTATGGGACATCACCGCGACAAATGCTCCCTCCACTAACTTCAGAAACTCGAAAGATTCGCCGATATGGGCGTTCAATACCAAATCCGCCTCGGGAAAACGTTCCGGGCGGGCGAAATGGGAACGGCTATCAACAACTGTGACATGCCAGCCGAGGATTTTCGCCATACGCACCAGCGGTTGCGCATCATGACCGGCACCAAAAATTATCACTCTCGGTGCGGGAGCGATGTACTCAAGAAAGACTTCTATCTCTGTAGGACCCTCGGCGTAGTGCTGAAGCGAAGACTTTTGCCGATCGAGGGTGAGACGCAGATCCGCGGCAATTCGCTCATTCAGTCCAGGATGGTGGAGGCCTCCGAGGGGCGCAGCACCAGGTTCCAGGAACACGCGGTTTCCAACATCTGCTCGGCTACTGCGCGAGCACGCTATCACTGTGGCGATTGCCACGGGTATTTGCTTGTTCCTGACATTGCGTAACGCATCAAGCAGAGCACATTGCTTTTGTGCTGGTATTCGCTCAAACAAGACATACACTTTACCGTTGCAGCCCAGCCCGAAACCGAGCGCGTCTGCACCACCCTCTTCGTCTGTAGCCTCGGCAGTGCTGTAGCTACGAATCACCGGGCCCGTCTCACTCAACCACCAGGCTTTTCGTACTACGTCACCCTCCAGACAGCCGCCACTGATAGTGCCCTCGGGACGCCCATATTGCGACACGAGCATGCGCGCACCTGGACGGCGATAAGCTGAACCCTCGACTTTCACAACAGTGGCGAGTACAGACTCCCGGGCCTCGATCTGTTCGCATTCGATGACGTCAAGCAATGCGTTCAAGCTGGACATATCAGACTTCTCTCCCCAAATCGAATCAGTCAAAACTACTGGCCACCGCCAACTATCCAAGCGGGCGCAGCTCTTTGATCAACTCAATCAGCAAACGTAGAGCAATGGGCACTTGCCGGTAGCTTGAGTAATAGATATGGAAACCTGGACCTTCACTTACCCAATCCTCTAAAGCCATTTGTAAAATCCCTTCCGCGACCAGCGGCGCAACAATGGGTTCGGCACAGTAGGTCAGCCCCGCTCCTCGGGTGACCATGGCGAGCATCATCCGCGTTTCATCCAGCACGACACTTCCAGACACTGGAATCTCTAATTTTTCCCCCTCCTTCTCGAACTCCCAGTTGTACATCCGACCGTTGCCTAGCCGGAACCTTAAACAACTGTGCTGCTTCAGATCCTCTGGATGCAGCGGCGTGCCACATCTTTCGAGGTAATCGGGGGCTCCGACCACGACCCATCGAACAGGGGGCGAAAGGCTTTGGGCAATCATGCCTTCAGGTACTGTAGCGCCATACCTGATCCCGGCGTCAAAGCCTCCTTCTACGATATCCACCATGCTGTTGGTCGTTGAGACTTCGACTTCGATATCGGGATAACGATGGGCAAATGTCGATAACACGGGGGCCAACAAGAGGAGCGCCGCGTCACTGAAAACATTCAGGCGTATGCGACCCGTGGGCTCGTCACGAAACTTATTCAACAACTCAATGGCCTGATCAATTTTGTCGACCGGTTCGCTTATCAACGCCAGCAGTTCCTGACCGGCTGCCGTCAGCGTGACGCTTCGAGTCGTGCGATTGAGCAAACGTACACCCAGTCTCGCCTCCAGCCCTTTGATCGCATGGCTTAGCGCAGATGCGCTGATCCCTACTTCAACGCCCGCGCGGCTGAAGCTTAAATGGCGGGCGACGGCTAGAAAGTAGATAAAATCGCCAAAGTTGGCACGGGTCAGCTGCATTAGTTCTCTGCCGTTAGTGTGAAACTTGTGAACACAGGACCGAACCGCCACTCAGACACCAAAGGCAGCTTTATCAGTGTGGATTTGATGTTTTGGGGATGGATCAATCACGCACCAGAGTGATCGTCACTTTTAGAGGCCCGGGTCGCGCGAGTATTTCCAGACCGGAATCAATCCTGCCAAGTTTGATAAGGCCACTCGAATACTTGAAGCCCTTAAGAAAAATCGCGAGATTTCCCCACGGCGCATAAAAAGCGAGGTCCCCCGCCGAAGGGGTAAAGCCTGCTGGAGCGCCCTGTGTCGACAATGGCTTGGGCAGGTCGCTGATTTTTTCGGTCGAGGCGTAGTCTTCCAGTGTCAGCTTCATCGGAAGCTGCTTAACGAAATCCTTGGAGACATCGTTGTTGTCGAGCGTTGCCGTAACCGGACCGTCTGCGTGATCGATACGTATTTTCATAATGGCTCTGCTTGGGTCCGATGGGCACCGCCTGCGGTGACCTGCATTGGATTGATCACCTTCGGAAATGTTAAAAACCAGGATGCTCGCGTGTCGGTCACCGTGGTTAACGTTCTCTCAAACTGGTGAGTTGAGGGTCAACGGATAACTTTTTATTCGCTGGAGAATCGGCTTCAATCGTTAACGCGGTGCGCCGCACGACCGCTCGCGCAACCACCATCACATAATGAGAGGTGATCGCGACGAGGCAGAGTACCGCAACCCAATGCTCGAAAAACGGGGCAACCGCGACCGTGAAATCCCAGAAGTCCAAGCTGGGATTGAACGTTAATTTAGTCCACGCGCCCAGTACCGAGAAACTCCAGATTCCGTACTCCGCCATCAAAACTGCTGCAATACGAAGTGCCATTGTTCTTGGCGTGCTTTGATAATTCAATTTCAAAGCCGAACCCAATATGGCCATGACTCGCGCCCAGTGCACGCCCACATGACTGCCTACCAAGATGACCACCCAGTAAGCTACGAACCAATGAACATCACGTATGTAAAAGTTTTCTCGGAAAGTAAAAAGAGTAATCACCGATTTTGAAATCAGAGCACTTGTCACCAGCAACGTAACGACAGCAACGATTAATAATAAGTGCCATACAAGAGAGACGACGCCACCTAGGTCATAAGGGGCCTTAAACATTCGTATAAGCCCTTTTCGGTTCCCGACGACGTGCCAGCCGATCAGTGAAAACAGGACAGCACCAAAGACCTCGTGTGCCAGATTATCGAGCCACCAATAGGCGAGCGAACACAACAGCAGCGTGGTCATCACGAGCGGAAGCGCGAAGCGTTTGATAAGGGCCATTTTCAAGGGGAAGTGCTCGACTGAAGTTTTTCGTGTCCAGCAGAAACTTTGAAATTCAGCGCCTCGTCCAAGGTGAACATGTAACTCTGTTCCCTGCGCGACCGCTGATGGCAGGCATAGCATTGGCCCACTTTCTCGTCGACCTTCACCGTTTGATCCGGCCAGAACCATTGGTACGCCCAGTCGTCAATTCCGGCGCCCGTTTTTTGCGCAACCAGATACCGCTCGAGAACATCACTCTGGTAATCCACCAAGACGACATGTGACCCCGCAGGGACAGGTTGACCCGTTTGAAGAGCATCAAGCGCGGCCTGGCTGGTGAGCATGTGCTCCCTGGTCACGCCGCGTCGTACAGTTGTGTAATGCTCCAATTGATCGAGCGGTGGAAACGTCACGGCATTCGGTTCGGCCCAGGCCAATGTCGGGCCTGTTCCATCCGGGGACAACCCGAAGGTCAGAAGCAGAGTGCCAAACCCCAACTGCCAAACCTTTCTTTTCATCCGTCAGGTCTCTTTGCTTGCTTCACTGTCTACGTTACGAGCCGCCCTGCTTTTAAGCCGACACCCCAAAATTGATGCCTGCCAAGGTATCAGCTGACGATAAAACTGAAATACCGCCCAGCGATTGAAGCCATGAATGAGATTTATCAATTCTCCTGCCTTGCCGTGGTGCTCCGGGCGGCCACCCATCAATGCAGCTCATGGTTATATGCAATCCATGCCGCTAGTGCTCGATTGTCCCTGTCGTAAAATCACGCCACGGTCCCTCGGGCTGTGCCTCTAAAGCCTTGACTGCCCCATGTCGGAACAAGGATCTACTGCTCCAGTCCCGTGAAAGATTTTTCTCAACAAGTGGAGTCCCATTGATGCCATCTCCGATCAAGCTTGAATTTTCCGAAAAGTACGACGATGAGCACGCACGGAATTATTTGCTCAAGCATCAGGATAATCTGGCTCGGCGGTTATCCCACAGACGCGATGAACAACTGGCCAGGTTGGCGTTGACCTTAGCGGGTGAGCCTGGGCTGGTCCTGGACTTGCCTTGTGGAGCCGGGCGTTTTTGGCCGTTGCTGGCGCAGAAATCCAATCGGGTGATCATCGGTGCCGACAACTCAGCGTCCATGTTGAAAGTCGCAACTGTCGCTCAGCCTGCCGATGTGGTGAAGCGGGTACGCCCGTTGCAAACGTCTGCCTTTGATATCGATCTGCCGGACAATTCGGTCGACAGCATATTCTGCATGCGCTTGATGCATCACATCGGAGACGCCCAGCACAGGATGGCAATATTGCGTGAATTTCACCGTGTCACCCGCGACAGCGTGATTATCTCGCTATGGGTGGACGGCAACTTCAAGGCTTGGAAACGCAAACGCGCCGAAGTGCGCCGTCGCAACAAAGGTGAACAGGACGGTTATCAAAACAGGTTCGTATTACCTGCTGCTACCGTAGCGGCAGAGTTTGAGCAGGCCGGTTTCTGCATCCAAAATTCATTGGACTTCATACCGTACTACGCCATGTGGCGAGTGTATGTATTGCGCAAGAGATGACGGGATATTGAAACGCTCTATGTAGCCTCAAGCCGCAAACCTGATGACCTTGATCAACTGCAAGTTCCTTGCGGACAAAGCATGTCTCCATCGGCCATCAGAAACACCCCGGTAACACAACAACAATAACTACGGTCACGCTGTCATTAACCTATCCTGATAGCAGACCGCATATCAATTCTGATGGGATTTACAACTCATGCCCCCTCGAATCATATGCCACATGATCAGCTCACTGGACGGCCGCCTCGTGTCTTCTCGATGGACACCTCTCCCGAACGGGGGCAGCGAGCAAACCATTTGCAACCACTACGAGTTCATTGCCGACCGCTTGCGCGGCGACGGTTTCATCATAGGTCGAACGACCATGGAAGCATTCGATGGCATTTCTTCAAAACCACCGCTAGTTGCGGAACACAGCGGTGGCACGCGGCGCAACTCCATTGCGCATGAACCAGGGGACCCGGTTGCAATCGTGATTGACCCCTCCGGGAAGCTGCACTACCAGACGAATACCATCGATGGCGGACATCGGATTATCTCCATTCTCGGAGACTCGGTATCGGATGACTATTTGCAGGCGTTGCGAAATCAGGGCGTTTCCTACCTCTTCGCAGGCCCTAATTGTATAAACCTTGAGCAAGCGTTAGCGATGCTAGGCACTCAGTTTGGACTGAAGACCCTGCTACTCGAAGGCGGCGGCGTGACCAACGGGACTTTTTTGAAGGCCGGCCTGATCGATGAGATCAGCCTTTTGATTTACCCTGGAATAGATGGCTTGAGCGGGGTACCCAGCATATTTGAATACCACGGCCAGTCAGATGAACGCCCTGCGTCCGGCCAGTCGCTACGCCATATCAGTACGCAAACAATCGAGGATGGTTTCATCTGGGCCAGATACCTCGTTGCGAAGGCGCCATTGCGCACATGACACATGGCATCTATCGGTGGGTGATTCACACTGCCCGGCTATCATGAGTCGGGCAGTATGATCAGTCGAACCGCCGGTTGATCGGAAAATGTGCTGCTCTCCTGTCACCCGCCCCTCCTTCTGCACTCAGCTCATCCAGTTCCCACCATCGACGTTGTACGTTTGTGCGACGATGTAATCGCTCTCCGAGCCCGCCAGGAAAATAGCCATTCCTACCAGATCCTCTGCCGTACCCATTCTCCCATACGGAACTTCAAGGCCGACCAGCCGCTTCTTCTCACCTAGTGGTCGGTTCTCGTGTTTGGCGAAGAGCGCGTCGACACCGTCCCAGTGTTCGCCATCGACAACCCCCGGGGCGATCGCATTGACATTGATATTGTGCTTGATGAGGTTGAGGCCAGCAGACTGCGTAAGGCTGATGACGGCCGCCTTAGTGGCGCAATAGACGCCTACCAGCGCCTCACCGCGGCGACCCGCCTGGCTGGCCATGTTGATGATCTTCCCGCCATGCCCCTGACTGATCATCTGCTTCGCTGCTGCCTGAAGCGTGAACAGCGTCCCGCTGACATTGATTGCAAAAAGCTTGTCGTAGCTTTCTCGAGTGATCTCGGTGATCGGTGCAAGATCGAACAACGCCGCGTTGTTCACAAGGATGTCCAGCTTTCCTGCGTGGGCAACAACCTCGGCGATTGCTGCATCTATGGACGCCTGGCGGGTAACGTCCATCTCCACCGCGTAAGCTTGCGGCCCAAGCTCGGAGGCTGTCGCTTGAGCTCTTTCCAGATTGATGTCGGCGATAGCGACCGTAGCGCCTTCACCGATATAGGCCTGGGCAAACGAGCGGCCAATACCGCGCGCGGAACCAGTGATCAAAGCGCTTTTACTTTCGAGACGTTTCATTGAATCTACCTTTGTGGTTCGTGGCGCGCTTCATCGAAAGAACGCGCCTGATGGAAGTCAGGCTGCGCGTGATGCCGCAGGGCTTACCGAAAGACCGCTCTCATCAAATAGATGGCAATGAGCGACATCGAGGGTGAGATAGCGCCGGGCGGCGTACGGCACTTCGCAATCCCCCTGGACACGTACCGTCAGGCTTTCTCCTGAATCGACATTTACGTGGCAGAAGGTATCGCTGCCCAGGCGCTCGGTGACATCCGTCGTGACCGGCACATGGCCTTCAGCGCCTAGGGTCAAATGCTCCGGCCGTATCCCGATCGTCACGGTTTGCCCGACCGACAATGCACTGCTGTCGCGTGGAATGAGCAAAGTGGTTCCAGAGGCGAATCCAACCTCAACCCCCGATGCATGCACGGCATGCACAGTCGCCTGCAAGAATCCCATTTTTGGTGTCCCAAGGAAGCCGGCAACGAATAGGTTGGCAGGATGATGGTAGAGCTCGAGCGGCGAGCCAATCTGCTCGATCCGTCCTGCGTTAAGCACAACCACCTTGGTGGCGAGCGTCATGGCCTCGACTTGGTCATGGGTCACGTAGATCATGGTTGCCTGCAGTTCCTTATGCAGTCGGGACAGCTCCAGGCGCGTCTGTACACGAAGGGCAGCATCAAGGTTCGACAGAGGCTCGTCGAAAAGGAAAATCTTCGGGTTTCGGACAATCGCACGTCCAATCGCGACTCGTTGGCGCTGACCACCTGACAACTGCTTAGGCTTGCGGTCGAGTAGAGAACCAAGTTCGAGAATCCTTGCGGCCTCAGCGACCTTCCTTTCCACATCCGGCTTCTTCTCACCGGCCAGATCCAAGGCAAATGACAAATTCTTGCGTACCGTCATGTGCGGATACAGAGCATAGGTCTGGAATACCATGGCCAGGTCTCGCTTGGCAGGAGTCACCTCAGTGATGTCTCGGCCGTCGAGCTCGATCGTACCGCTCGTGACGTCTTCCAAACCTGCAATCAGGCGCAACAGGGTCGACTTTCCACACCCCGAAGGCCCTACGAATACCACAAACTCCTTGTCCTTAACCTCGAGATCGATGCCCTTGATGATGGACAGTCCCTCGAAACCCTTCTTGAGATTTTCTATTTTCAAAGTGGCCATGCGTAAAGTCCTGTATGAAATTGGAGCCTTCGCGAATTCAGTGGATGCTCGACGTCATCATTTGACGGCACCGAAGGACAGCCCACGAACCAGTTGCTTCTGGCTGATCCAGCCGAAGATCAAGATAGGTGCGCAAGCCAACGTGGAAACCGCGGAAAGCTTCGCCCAGAACAACCCCTCGGGGCTCGAGTAGGAAGCGATCAGCGCGGTCAGAGGCGCGGCGCTGGAGCTCGTCAGGTTGAGCGACCAGAAGGCCTCGTTCCAGCACAGGATCATCGACAGCAGCATGGTCGAGGCCAACCCACCCTTGCTGATGGGCAGCAGCACGCGCAGCATCTCCTGCCCCAGGGTCGCGCCGTCCAGTCTGGCCGCCTCCAGAATCTCGCGGGGGATGTCTTTGAAGTACGTGTAAATCATCCACACCACGATTGGCAGGTTGATCAGGGTGTAGATCACGATCAGCGCGATCCGGGTATCCAGCAACCCCGCCCCCTTCGCCAGAAGGTAAATAGGCATGAGCACCCCAACTGGAGGAAGCATCTTGGTCGATAGCATCCAAAGCAGCGTCTGCTTGGTGCGCTTGGTCTCATAGAACGCCATCGAGTAGGCCGCCGGCACCGCGATCAGCATGCACACCGCTGTAGCAGAGAAGGAAATCAGCACCGAGTTCCACGCGAAGTGGAAGTAGTCACTGCGCTCCTGGATGTGCAAGTAATTCTCCAGCGTAGGCATGAAGATGAACTGTGGCGGCGTAGCGAAGGCGTCGATCTCTGTCTTGAAACTGGTAAGCACCATCCAGAAGATCGGAAAGAACAACAGCAAAGCGGTGACCCAGGCCAAGGTGCCGAGCAGTACGCTTTGCAGGGACCGGGATTGTTTGAGCGTCATCATGGCGTTGTCCTCAGGATTTGTCGGTCAGGTTCTTGCCAATCATGCGCACCAGCACAATCGCCGCGATGTTGGCGATCACCACCGCAATCAGGCCACCGGCCGAGGCCATGCCCACATCGAACTGCACCAGTGCCTGGTTGTAAATCAGATAGGCGAGGTTGGTCGAAGCGAACCCAGGTCCGCCATTTGTCGTGGTGAAGATTTCTGCAAAAACCGACAACAGGAAAATCGTCTCGATCATCACCACCACGGCAATGGGCCTGGCCAAATGTGGCAGGGTCAAGTGCCAGAAGATGGCCAGGGCACCCGCCCCATCCAAGCGAGCGGCCTCCTTCTGCTCTTGATCGAGCGACTGCATAGCGGTCATCAGCAACAAGATCGCAAAAGGCAACCACTGCCAGGAAACGATGACAATGATCGAGAAAAGTGGGTAATGAGCCAGCCAATCGACGGGTTGTGCCCCGAAGAATTTCCATACCGTCGCGAGGATCCCGGAGACAGGGTGGAAGATCAGGTTCTTGAAGATCAGCGAACCCACGGTCGGCATGATAAAAAACGGCGAAATGAGCAGCACCCTGACTATGCCGCGTCCAAAGAACTCGCTCGCCTCAAGCAAGGCTGCAATCAAGACACCAAAAATCACGCTGATCATCAGCACGCTGCCCACCAATATCAACGTGTTAAGCGCTCCGGGAAGAAAACCCGAATCTGTCACGAAATAGGCAAAGTTTTCCAGGCCAACGAACTCGTTTTCCCCTGGATTGAGCAGGTTGTACCGAATCACCGAAAAATAAACGGTCATGGCCAGCGGCACGATCATCCAGAGCAATAAAAGTGCAACCGATGGCGACACCAGAAACCATCCTGGATTGATCAAACGGCGTGCGCGTGATGGCGCCGAGGCCGCAAGCTGGGCTCGAATAATGGAAGTGTTCATGATTATTTACCTGTGCGGCTGTGACCGCCGGCGCTAAGCCGGCGGAGGTAAGGGGCTATTTATTTTTTGGGATAGCCCGCACGCTTCATCTCGCGCTCGGTTGTGGACTGGGCAGAAGCCAGCGCTTGCTCAACCGACATTTGTCCTGTCAATGCTGCGGAGAAAAGCTTGCCTACAGATGTACCGATCGATTGAAACTCGGGGATCACCACGTACTGAATGCCTACGTAGGGCACAGGTTTGGCTGAAGGCTTCGAGGGGTCAGCGTGCTTCATCATTTGCAACGTTACCTGAGCAAACGGCGCGGCCTTGAGGTAAGCGTCGCTGTAGGTCGAGATGCGTGTACCGGGTGGCACGTTCGTGATGCCATCCTTGTCGGTCACGAGTTGGATGTACTCTTTGGAGGTTGCCCAGGTGACGAACGATTTGGCAGCCTCTTTGTGCTTGGAGGTGGCGGGAATTGCCAATGACCAGGCATATAACCACGAGGACCCCTTGTCGGTAACCTCAATAGGCGCAGGAGCGAAGCCTACGCTGTCTACTACCCGGCTTTGCTCCTTATCGGTGGTGAAAGATCCAGCCACGCTTGCATCAACCCAAATCGCGCATTTTCCACTGTTGAAAAGGGCCAGTGTTTCGTTGAACCCGTTACTGGATACTCCCGGAGGCCCGTATTTCTTCAGAGTATCAATATAAAACGTCGCTGCTGCCTTCCACTCAGGACCACTGAATTCAGGCTGCCATTTCTCATCGAACCAACGCGCCCCGAAGGCGTTGGCCATCGTCGTAAGCAAGGCCATGTTTTCGCCCCAGCCAGCTTTGCCACGCAAGCACATGCCATATTGATCCTTCGAAGGATCATTGAGCTTGGCAGCGAACTCGCCCAGTTGCGACCAGGTCGGCTGTTCCGGCATCGTCAATCCTGCACCCTTGAACAGATCGGTGCGGTAGTAGGTGATGGTGCTTTCGCCGTAGAACGGCAATGCGTAGAGCGTATCGTTAACGGAAAGGCCCTGACGCACGGCAGGAAAGATATCGTCGACTTCGTAGCCGGCCGGGAGGTCCTTCATCGGCTCTAGCCAGTTCTTGGCACCCCACATCGGGGTCTCGTAGGTACCAATGGTCAACACGTCGAACTGGCCACCTTGAGTGGCAATGTCAGTGGTCAGGCGCTGACGCAGAACGTTCTCTTCGAGCACGACCCAGTTCAGTTTGATGTCGGGATGCTGCTGCTCGAAGACCTTGGATAGCCGTTGCATTCGGATCATGTCGCCGTTGTTGACCGTCGCGATGGTCAGCGTCTCAGCGGCATGGCTGGCAAGGGCGAATGACAGACCAGTAGAAAGAATTAGCGCATTCGTAATCTTCATGGGGCTCTCCACTCCAAGCCAGATGACCGGAGCTATTATTGTTGTTGTTCACCACTTGTGAGCAAAACACGACCGCATTGCAGTGGTGGGCGAATTGATTAGATCACCTGCGCGCCCCACCCTCAAACGAATCGCGGACGCTTAATCGATACTTTTTTGATCGCGATAACCGGCAGCCGCGAGGGTCAAAAAAGTATCAACAAGCTGCAATAGCTGGGCTAGCAGTCCCGAAGGAATTCGGCGTATGGTTGGCGCATTCGATCCACCGCATAACTATAAAAAGGGGCACGAGATGCCTGATAACCGCGCTGCTTTGTTCGAGCACCGACCCGCCGACCTTGAAGTCATCCTTCCCGAACCCGACCAGAGCTTTCGATGGTACGAACACGACTATCCATACGCCCTCGCCCGCTGGAACCACCATCCAGAATATGAAATCCACCTGATTCGAAAAGGAAGCGGCAAGCTTTTGGCCGGCGATTACATCGGACCCTTCACCGAAGGTCATGTCGCACTGATCGGCCCAGGCCTTCCCCATGACTGGATGGGAGATATCGCGCCGGGAGAACAGCTCGCAGGCCGCGACGTGGTGCTGCAGTTTGATGGCGCCGCCCTGCTCGACCTCCGAGGTTCATTGCCTGAGCTATCGGAGCTGAAAACGCTGTTTGAGATGGCACGACGCGGTATCGAATTTACTGGGAGGACAGCCGTCGAAGCGGCTTTGCTGCTTGAGGCAATCGGCGAGGCGACGGGGCTTCAGCGGCTGATCATGTTCCTGCAACTGATAGGTATCCTCGCAAGAGCGCCAAAGCGAGAAACTCGGGTATTGGCCAGCGCCTGCTACTCGCCTTCACTGAACGAGCGCAGCTCGGAGCGAATCAATCAGGCATTCGACTACCTGATCAATGAGCTCACGTCCGACGTCCGGCTAACCGTCATCGCAGAGCGGGTTGGAATGAGTGAGGCCGGTTTTTCGCGCTTTTTCAAACGAATCACTGGCCACGGATTCATGGACCTGATGCGCAAGCTGCGTATCCAGCGTGCATGTAGGCTACTCGTCCAGACACAGCTTTCGGTCGCGGAAATCTGCTTTGAGGTCGGATACGAAAACGTCTCCAATTTCAATCGCCACTTCCGTCATGAAATGCATCAGACCCCGAGCGACTACCGGCGTATCACTGCCGTGAAGCTCTTCAACCGAGACAGTGCTCACCCACCGCTACCGATCACGCAGGTGCGGTGAGACCAAGTCTATCGATGTGACACACGAGAGTGTCCCCAGCCCGATACAAGAGAGAATGAATATGCAATTGCCGAGCGTAGTGGTGTTTGGTGAAGCACTGACCGACGTGGTTCAACACTCGCCCGGACGGTGGCAGGGCTATCCGGGTGGCGCCCCCTGGAACGTGGCCCGCGCGATGAGCCGCCTCGGCGTGCCCACTGCATTCGCCGGCTCGATCAGTACCGACTCATTGGGCGATGAGATCGCACAACAATCGAAGGCGGCCGGCCTGGACATGAGATTCCTCCAGAGAGTTGACGCTGACCCTCTGGTAGCGATCGTGCCATCCAGCCACCCTCCCCGGTATTTCTTTGCGGGCGAGGCCGATCTTCTTTTTGATGTCGACCAACTTCCGGCAGGTTGGTTGGATGCCGCTCGACTCTGTCACTTCAGCTGTATCAGCCTTGCCCGTCAGCCACTGGGGGACAGGCTTGTTGAGGTGGCCAGGAGGGCCAAGGAAGAAGGCAAGCTGATTAGCTATGACCCGAACTGGCGCAACCTGATGGACACCCGCTACCGCGAGCTGACTTTCCCGTCCATGGTGGAGCTTGCAGACATCATCAAGCTCTCGGATGAGGATCTTCGCCAGATATACCCTGGATTGAACGAAGAACAGGCCCTTCGAGAATTGCGAACAATGAATACTCGTGCCCAGATTCTTTTCACCCGTGGAGCGAAAGGCATGGTGTTGTATGACGCCGATCTAAAGTTTGAACAGCCCGCGATCGCCGTTGAGGTCGCTGATACGGTGGGTGCCGGCGATTCGAGTATGGCCGGCTGGCTCGCCTCGACACTTCTAGGCTTTCAAGAGCCGCGTGCACGATTGGAGTTCTCCGCGGCTTGTGCGTCGGTGTCTTGCTCACATGCAGGGTCTTACGCGCCTGGCCGTGAAGAAGTGAACAACTTGCTGTCAAGTCACATGCGCCACTAGTGCGGAAGCTCGCATAGAGTACCGCCTTTGATCAGCAGGCGGGGCTCAAGATACTCGTTAATTCAGTTTCCCAAGAGTGTCCAATGTCAATCACGAGCGAGGTTGAAATGTTTTCACTTGGTTTGTCATGCAGCAGCGCATGCGAAGCTGTTATCAGCGCTGGTACTACGCTTCGGCAAATGATCACCTTCAACTGTCTGTCATTTCAGAAACGATAAGGCTACCCGATGTTACTCTCGCCGCATGAGAGTGTGAGGTGCAATGCCAAATGCCTTGCGAAAAGCGTGGCTGAAATGAGAGAAGTCGGAGAAGCCGAAATCCAGCGCCGCCTGAGAAATACTGCGAACTTGACCGCGCTCAATAGCGTCGCGGCTCGCGAGCAATCGCGCCTTCCAAATTTCCGCGACCGGCGATTTCTGATGACGAGCAAAAGCGCGCGTCACAGTTCGCGTAGAGACATGGTGAGCTTGAGCAATGCGTTCGAGCGACAGGTCCACTTCGGTCAAATATTGGTGGATGTATTTCATGATCCGGCCATACAGGTCCAGCTCGTCATGAGTCTGCTTTAAATCCTGGAGTTCCAGGCTAACCACCAGAAGGTCGAGCAACGTGCTGGAGTAACGACTGGATATTCCTGAGTTATGGAAACCTGAAGGCATACCTGCGGCTTGGCGTAACATCTCGCGTAACGGAATCACCCCTGGGCGACGATCATCCAGAACCACAGCGGTGCAATCTGCTATGCCGGGCAACCGCTGACTGAGCAGCTGTCGCGGAATGCGGACAAGGTGATTGTCGGTACCACCAAAGCTGAATCTGAACGGCTGGGATGCGTCATAAAGAAACAGATCGTCCGCGGTGAGCTTCGTCCGTCGGTCAGCCTGTTCCAGTTCGCCATAACCGCTCCTGGTAAAGCCCAACCACAAATCGTCATTAGGATCACTGCGTAGGTGCTGGGCGGACCGCTCCCAATAGTGCAAGGGTGCGGACAACGTGCAAATGTCCAATGCCCCCATGCTATGCACCTCCAACACGCCATCGAAATCGCTCTGCGCCAGCAGTTTGCTGTCGGCGTCCAGGCAGTGATGACAGACCACATCTTTCCAGTAATCGAAGCGGAGTGGTGCCGTTACGGCAAGGGTCGAATAGTGACATGTCTGGCTCATTGCATTCACCTATCGGCAGCGATTCAACAAAAAAGCGGGGTAACGTTTTTGCGAGCCAAGCAATTAGCAGGCCACCCCAGGGCCTTATTCCAGCTGCCAGACGCACTACACGATGGCAACCGAAATACTTGGCTGGCGTATGAGTGGGTAGATCTTCCTAGACAGTCTCCTTGCAACTTCTCGGGGCGAATCGCCCCTTATTTCACGAGCCCCGCACCATTGCTGGGCATAGATATGCCGGCCATTTACACCTGTCCTTTTTAACCAAACGGTTGTCCATTCGAGCCAAGCGCATTCCATCTCCCCTCGATAGTTTTCACTCCATGCCGTAGTCCCTACAAACACGAATGACGAGGTGGGTCATGCAACTACGAGAACAGCAGCGGCTGTCCGATTCATCCTGGTTTTTACAGCGATGGGACATGGCACCCGAAGAGTTTGCCACTTACCTGGTGCAGCTCGGGACCTTGGTGCTGCAACGCCGATGGAGTAATACCCACCGCAAAACAACAACAGCCACTGGAATGTAGAACAGCGAACCGCCCGTTTGAGACGGAAATAAAGGAGCCCCCCATGGAATCTGCAATCGATAAACATCTCAAATGTCCCCGGACTTTGTCCCGTCGTGTTCACGACGATTACAAGCCACCTTTCCCGATGTTTGTGGGGCGAGCTGACGAAAACGTGAAGCAAGTTGTGATGGCCTACCTCGGGGTGCAATTTCGCGACGAACAACGCGCCGCCGCCCTGCAGGCCATGCGCTACATAGACGCCAGCTTTGCCCTCGCCGATGGCCCTGGGAATCATGACCTGACCTACCACCTCGACAATCAGGGTTATGGAAACTTCATCGCCGTGGGCTACTGGCGTGATCCCGCCGCCTATCACCGCTGGTTACTTTCAGCACCTGTAGCCGACTGGTGGGGCGACGAGGCACGCCTGAACGAGGGGCTGGGGTATTTCCGCGAGGTCATCGCACCACGTGCCGAGCAGTTCGAGACGCTGTATGCATTCAAGGACGATTTGCCAGGTGTCGGCGCGGTCATGGACGGCATCAGCGGCGAGATTGAGGAGCACGGCTACTGGGGCTCGGCGCGCGACCGCTTTGCTATCTCACAGACCGACTGGATGCAGCCGACCAGCGAACTGCAAGTCATTTCAGGCGATCCCGCCAAAGGCGGTAGGGTCGTGGTACGCGGCCACGACAACCTGACGCTGATCCGCTCTGGGCAAGACTGGGTCGAGGCCGGCGAGGAAGAGCGCGCGCTCTATTTCAACGAGATGCTGCCGCCACTGCAAGACGGCATGAACTTCCTGCGTGACGAGGGGCAGGCGCTGGGCTGCTATAGCAACCGCTTCGTACGCAATATCGACCTTGATGGCAATCTCCTCGACATCGCCTATGACATCGGTCACTGGCGATCGCTCGACAAACTGGAGCGCTGGGCAGAATCCCATCCCACTCACTTACGTATTTTCACCACTTTTTTCCGAGTGATCGGAGGCCTTTCGAAGCTGCGGCTGTATCACGAGGTCTCGGTAGCGGACGGTAGCCAGCAACTGTTCGAGTACATCAACTGCCACCCGCAGACTGGAATGATGCGCGACGCGCAAGTGTCGCCCACCTGACTTCATCGCTGACTCCACTTTTAGCCCTGCGCGTTGCCTGACTGGCGATAGCGGGGCTCTTTTTGCCCGAAAAAAGGTTCTTCGATCATGAAACAGTTCCGCTACCTGTCGCTCGCAGCCCTCCTCCCCAGCCTTTCCTCTCACGCTCTCGAGGTGGATCCTGGCGATTACGAGCCGCTCCCCGTTGGAGCGACCATCGGCGTGCTCTACTACCAGCACTCCACCACGGACAATGCCTACTCCCAGGGGCACAAGACCAGTTCCGATTTCAACCTGACGTCCGATGTTGGCATCCTGCGTCTGCTACACATCTACCAGTTGAGCGAGCGGCTGACCATCGAGCCGCAATTCCTGTTGCCCTTCGGTCATGTCTCAGGCGGAGGTGACGCTTCTGGTCTGGGCGACGCCAGCGGCATCGGCGACCTCATTCTTACAGCGCCGCTCAAGTACCGTCTCAACGACGCCAACGACACCCTCGGCGCGACTGCTTACTTGTACGTGCCGACTGGCGACTATGACAAAGACGACGCGCTCAACCTTGGCGAGAACCGTTGGAAGGTTGATCTCCAGGCCGCTTACGTCAAGCACTTCACGGAGAAGTGGGCCATCGACCTCGTCGGTGACGCCATCTGGTACGGAGACAACAACGACTTCGGCGCCAGCTCTGCCCGCCGGGAGCAGGACGTTTCCTACGGCGCTCAGTTAATGGGGCGCTACATGCCCGACGAGACCACTGCGCTGGCTATTGGCTTCGGCCACAGTTGGGGCGGGGAAAACCAGATCGATGGCGTCAACCAGAACGACAGGATGGAAACCACCAACTTCCGTGTCACGGCCAGAAAGTTTTTCACCGCCAAGGACCAGCTCCAGGTGCAACTTGGACGCGACCTTGCGGTGGAGAACGGCCCCAAAGAGGACTTTCGCATGAACCTGCGCTACGTCAGGGTCTTTTAGACCCGCCCGTCTCTACCACCCGTTGTCCTTACCAACCAAGCGTGCGCCCAACGGCGAATTCAACCTGGATCCGTCGCAAGACCTCGCATCCCGTATCAATCGTGCCAACGCGACAGTTGGCTAATGAGATGCCTCTCACCCGAAACGGAGTAACCAGACAATGACCGACCAGCAACCCACCCTGGAACAACAACCCTCCCTCTATACCCGTCTTGGCGGCTACGACGCTATTTATCAGTTCGCCGGCGCAGTGTTGAGAAAAACAATGGGGCACCCCGCCATCGGGCACATCTGGGCCCATATGTCGGAATCGACGTTCCAAAAGGAACACATCAATTTTGTCGATTTCCTTTCCGAGCACTGGGGTGGAAGCGCCAAATACCGGGGTAGAGACATGGTCACCGCGCATCGCGGGATGGGTCTGACCGAGGTGCACTGGCAAGCCGTGCTCGATTGTCTCGAGGCGTGCTACGACGACTACAGGCTGGCCCCGGATCTGCGCAAAGAGGTCAATGACTTCCTCATCAAGTTCAAACCGGCCGTGATCGGGAGCCCCTCCTATCGGGACGTCGTACTCGCGCACCCGGAAATGGACCCCGCCAAAGGCATGAGAAGCGTTGGGGTTGTCTGGCCAAAACCCGGGAAGTCATCTGAGAAACCGGCCACGCCTGAATCAGGGAGTTGACACGTTATTCAACAACCTGAGCCACACCCCTGAGGCGTATACATGCCCTCCAGGCTGCCGAGAGCTCGCTCTGGCAGCCGGCGTCTACCGTGGTGTGGCTATAAAAAAACGGGCACCCGAGTCCCGCACAACCAAGCGAATGTCCTCCTCAGCCAAGCACCGCTCAATGTGCGGAGATAGCTTTATACCGGCCCAGCCGCGACTTCGCCGACAGTGCGCACCGTGCCCGGGCGTCCCCAGATGACGTTTGAACAGACATTGCCAATCCTGCGGGTTGGCACAGGAAACAGGACACCCCCATGGCCATCATTCGCCCGACGCTCGAACAAGTGCAAGATCTCGCCAGCCGCCTGCACATACAACTGACACCCGAGCAAGCCAGCGAATACCTGGCACTGATGCAATCCAGTTTCGATGCCTACGACCTAGTCGATGAGTTGCCTGATTTCATCCCACCAGTGCGCTACGAGCGCAGCTCTGGTTATCGCCCTTCAAGCACGGAAAATCCGCTGAACGCTTGGTATTACCGAACTGAGTTGATGGGCGCCAGTTCGGGCAAGCTCGCTGGCAAGACAGTCGCGCTCAAAGACAATATCTCTCTGGCCGGTGTCCCGATGATGAACGGCGCCGCGCCACTGGAGGGCTTCGTACCGTCGTTTGATGCCACCGTGGTGACGCGTCTGCTCGACGCTGGAGCAACCATCCTCGGCAAAGCTACTTGTGAACATTACTGCCTCTCCGGTGGTAGCCATACCTCAGACCCAGCGCCTGTGCACAACCCTTTTCGTCATGGTTTCACGACCGGCGGTTCGTCTTCCGGCAGCGCGGCGCTTGTGGCGTCGGGCGAGGTCGATCTGGCTGTCGGAGGAGACCAGGGCGGCTCCATCCGCATTCCGGCAGCATGGTGCGGCATTTACGGAATGAAGCCCACCTTCGGTCTGGTTCCCTATACCGGCGTCATGGCGATCGAGGCAACTTTCGACCATGTAGGCCCCATGACGAGCAACGTACGCGATAACGCTCTCATGCTTGAAGCGATGGCTGGAGCGGACGGACTCGACCCCCGCCAGACCGCTCCCGAGATCGATGCCTATAGCGATTACTTAGAACGAGGCGTGACCGAACTCCGGATCGGGATCCTCCAGGAAGGCTTCCAACTCGCTAACCAGGATCAACGTATCGCAGAAAAGGTGCGCGCCGCTATCGCCCGGCTCGAGGCTTTGGGCGCGCGGGTCGAGGAGGTATCGGTTCCCGAACACATCCTGGCGGGATCGTTGTGGAGCCCCATCGGCTGTGAAGGCCTGACCATGCAAATGATGCACGGTAACGGAGCGGGTTTTAACTGGAAGGGGCTTTACGACGTGGGCCTGCTGGACAAACAGGCCGGTTGGCGCAATCAGGCGAACGCGTTGTCGCCATCACTCAAGCTTTGCATGTTCGTGGGTCAGTTCGGTCTGGAGCGCTACAACGGTCGCTACTACGCCAAGGCCCAGAACATTGCGCGCTTTGCCCGAGCGGCCTATGACAAGGCGTTGAACACCTATGACCTGCTCGTCATGCCGACCGTGCCAATCACCGCCCAGCCGCTCCCTGAACCGGGTGCTTCAATCATCGATACCGTCACGCGGGCGTTGGAGATGCTTGGAAATACGGCCGCGCAAGACATTACGGGGCACCCCGCCATGTCGATTCCTTGTGGCTTGGTGGACGGACTGCCCGTGGGACTGATGTTAGTCGGAAAACATTATGCCGAAGGCACCCTCTATCAGGCTGCTGCAGCATTCGAGGCTTCTGTTGATTGGCGGACGTTGTGAACCTGCGTATCGCATTGGCGAGCAAACACCGGCAAGTAGCACTGAAAGTGAGTATCAACTTCAGAGGAGTCAACACATGAGCCACACCCACGAACATCACCACGACCACGATCACACCCAGCCTCCTGAATCCATCGCCTTGCGTGTCAAGGCGCTCGAATCCTTGTTGATCGAAAAGGGCTTGGTCGACCCAACCGCCATGGATGCTCTGGTGGACACTTACCAGCACAAGATCGGCCCGCGCAACGGCGCTCGGGTGGTCGCCAAGGCCTGGTTCGATCCCAATTACAAACATCGGCTGCTGGAAGATGCCACCGCGGCGATTGCCGAACTGGGCTTTTCCGGCGTGCAGGGCGAAGACATGGTGGTGGTGGAAAACACCGCGACCGTGCACAACGTGACGGTCTGCACGCTGTGCTCCTGCTACCCCTGGCCGACCTTGGGTCTGCCACCGGTCTGGTACAAATCCGCGCACTATCGGTCACGGATAGTCATCGATCCGCGCGGGGTGCTGGCCGAATTCGGTTTGATTATTCCCAACGACAAGGAAGTTCGCGTCTGGGACAGCAGTGCGGAGTTGCGCTACCTAGTACTGCCGGAACGGCCGGCGGGCACTGACGGCTGGAGCGAGGAACGATTGGTCGAGCTGGTGACGCGTGACGCCATGATCGGCACTGGCCTGCCGAAGACGCCGGGCGACGAAGCCTGAACCTGAGAAGGAGAAAACCATGAACGGTGTACACGACTTAGGCGGTATGCACGGTTTCGGCCCAGTGCTCACTGAAGAAAATGAACCCGTCTTCCATCACGACTGGGAGCGCAGGATCTTTCCGCTGTTCGCTTCGCTCTTCGTCGGCGGACACTTCAATGTCGACGAGTTCCGACACTCCATTGAACGCATGGAACCGGCTGAATACTTGCAGTCGAGTTACTACGAACACTGGCTTCACGCCTTCGAGACCCTGCTGCAGGAAAAAGGCGTGATCAGCGCTGCCGAACTGCAGGGTACGGTCAAGCCGACCTTACCGGCACAGCCGCCAACGGTGCTCACACCGGACATCGTCGAGGCGGTGATCCTTGGAGGCGCTTCATCCAGGGCAAAGGAAGCTGTCAGCGGCCGCTTCCGGGTCGGTGACCGGGTGCGGACGAAGAACCTCAATCCAACCACTCACACCCGACTGCCGCGCTACGCGCGCGGCAAGGTCGGGACCATCGAGATTGCACATGGCGCGTTTGCCACCCCAGACAAGATGGCCCACGGTCTAGGCGAGCAACCCCAACAGGTCTATGCCGTTCGCTTCAGTGCTACAGAATTGTGGGGAGTGGCGCGACCGGACAGTGTTTGCATTGATCTTTGGGACAACTATCTGGAGGCCGTATGAACGCCAGCATGCGTCACATCCCCCCAATAGCCGGCCTGTCTCTCGACGATGAAGGCCCGGTGTTCGACAAACCTTGGCAGGCCCAGGCTTTTTCCCTGCTGCTACACCTGCACCAAATCGGTCTGTTTCCCTGGAAGGACTGGGTGCAGGTATTCAGCGACGAGATCAAGGCGAGCCCGGCGCAGCCCGGAGAAAGCGTCAACGACACTTACTACCGGCAATGGATCGCAGCCATGGAAAGAATGGTCACCACACTCGGTTTAGCGGATATGGAAGACATCACCCAGCGCAGCGAGGAATGGCACCAAGCTTACTTGAACACCCCCCACGGACAACCGGTCACGCTGCTCAATGCGAGTTGCCCACCGCCTCATGGACACGAGCACGAACACCTCCCACGGCGCGAGCCGGTAGCGATCAGCCGTGTCGCAAACTGACGCCGCAGTCAGCCGATTTTTTACTTTCGAGGTCGCGAAGCGGCCAAGGAGCAATCGTCATGCATATCGAACCGAATCTGGTGGAAGCTGGAAAAATCTGGCTGAGCTATGTCACTGCCGCAGGTGTCGGCGCCTACACCCTCAAACTCGCTGCGCAAGCCATCGGTGAGCGTGGTGTCTTTTCGCTGCTGGCTCGCACAATCACCGCCACGGCCCTGGTATTCAGCTTCTTCGAGCTATTACCGCACTATCCAGTCGGTGTTTCCGAAGTGCATCTCATCCTGGGATCAACGCTGTTTCTGCTGCTGGGCGCCGCCCCCGCAGCGGCGGGGCTCGCCCTGGGGCTGCTGATCCAGAGCCTGTTCTTCGCTCCATTCGATCTACCGCAATACGGTATGAACGTCACCACCCTTCTGGTACCACTGTTCGCAGTCGCTGCCCTGGCGAAACACATCATCGCGCCAGACACGCCGTATGTGGCGCTGAGCTACAGACAAGCTCTGGGGCTGTCGACCGCCTTCCAGGCGGGCATTGTCGCCTGGGTTGCCTTCTGGGCCTTCTACGGACAAGGCTTCACAGCCGAAAACGCCATGTCAATTCTGACCTTCGGCAGTGCTTACATGACCGTCATCACTCTCGAACCGCTGCTGGACCTCGCCGTGCTGGCCGGGGTCAAGGCAACCCATCGCCTTCGTGGTAGCACGCTGCTCGAGCGTCGACTGTACCAAGCCACCTGAGTAGACGTACTCCGTCCATAGCGGACTGTCCCCCGGGCATTCGAAGACCGTAATGCCCGGCGCCATCGAGAAAAAACCACCCCGAATCCTCGTGAGCAACCCCAGAGGTATTTGATGTTTTTCAGAAATAACATCCGCAAGGAACTGAAGCTGCTTGGCGACAGGCTGGAACAGCAAGGCGAGAGTGTATCGGTAGCGGCGAAGGATTCGTCACTGCGGCAGGTTCTGGCCGGCATCGAACGCCTGCTCGCCGATCGCACGGCGCTCCGGGCCAACGTAGACGACCTTAATGCAGAGCAGCAAGGCATCAAGCGTCAACTGGGTGAATACGAAACACAGTTGCACGATCAACAGCAACTTTTGCAATTGGCGGTATGCGGGTCAGGGACTTTGCTCTGGAAGCTGCAGCTCAATGGCAGTCTGCAGCCCACCCGCGATGCAGTACTGCAATGGTTCGGCAACCTGCCCGCCCAAACGGACCTCCCCACATGTCTCGGCCCTTGGAACGATTGCCTCCACCCTGATGACCGACAGGCCAACTTGGATGCCCTGGCTGGTCATCTTTCCGATCGCAACGGACATACTGTGTACCAGGTGGATGTGCGCCTCGCTAACCACTCGGGAGAATACCGCTGGGTCCAAGTTGCCGGTGATACGCTCCGGGACAAACGGGGAATGCCACAGGTCAGCGTCGGTATTGTGCGTGACATCCATACCCAGCGCGTGCGAGAACTAGCGTTCGCGATACTTTCAGCCCGCTTCGATATTTTCCGCGAATGCATTCAGGACGCACTCTGGGACATCAATATCGTCGCAGGCGATCCAGCCAATCCGCACAATGTCATCTGGTTCTCATCACAGATGCGCCGCTTGCTCGGCTACGAAACCATCGAAGAGTTTCCCAATGTATTCGAAAGCTGGTTGTCTCGCCTGCATCCCGAAGACAGCCAGCGTGCCGTACAGGCGTTTGTCGAACATGTCGCCGACCGCTCCGGCCAGACACCCTTCCATGTGACCTACCGCCTCAGGCACCGCAACGATGAGTATCGCTGGTTCACAGGCAAAGGACAGACCCAGCGAAGCAGCGACGGCACGCCCTTACGTACTGTAGGGGCGATCACAGACGTGCACACCCTCCATGAAGAAAGCCTGTTGCGTCAGACTCAGGAACGTCAGCATCACGCTATGCAGGAAAACCTCGCTCAGTTGACGCAAATCGTCGCCGCCATACAAAGCATCGCCAAACAGACCAATCTACTGGCTCTGAACGCGGCCATAGAGGCCAGAGCCGGAGAGGCCGGAAGGGGTTTTGCGGTAGTGGCCGACGAAGTTCGGAAGCTGGCCACCCGAACAAGCCAAGCAACCCAACAAGCGGCTGACATGATCGAGAGGTACTGAGTTCAAGTGAGCATCCGCACTAAACGTCGTGCGCGGAAATCAATCATCCAAGCCTCTAGATCGAAGACCGGCCCCTTAATTAGAAAAAATTATATCGACCTCCGGTGGAGCTCGGATATGCAAAACCACTAATTCAATATCTGAGAGCAACTGCAGGACCTAGTTGTGGCTTTCTTCTTTACAAAATTTTTCTACTATTTCGTTTCTGACATGCAAATCCTGTTCGACAAACAGTGCAACGGGCTCATCGATCAGCTTCGCTTGAAGTTCGATACTTTTGGTCAGGGCGTCTGCGAATTCGGCCGCTGAAATCCAACGCACGGCTTGGAGGAGCTGCTGAGCTGCCGGAAGGTCTTGAATTTTGAATTACTACGCCCATGCGATACCTAGCTCAGTCTCGTGCAGATCCATTCGGCTCCAATTACCTTGTATCCAAGTAAGCATCACGTGCGTGTGCGTGAGCTAGTTCCGCAACCAGTTGTAAGTATCAGAGGCCCGACACCCTTATTTCAAACAGATCACGCGGTATTCAATCAGATTGGCTGCCTTAAATTTTTCCAGGCCCGGGTGAGGAATGTCCAGCTCCGCCCACCTGATGGTTCTGCAGTCCCGGCAGAGAATGCTTATAGCATAGACGGGAAGCACCCCACATAGTGATTGGATCGGTCAGCAGGCGTATCCATCTAATCGCCCGCGTCGACCTCAGTCCAACCTTGACCATCAAGGAAGCGGCGTGCGGCGGGCATATCTTCAGGCTTTACGTCCGTCAAAAACATTCACCGACGGATAACAGTACATTATCGAGCTCTCCCGCACTGATCTGTGCCTTTGCTGGCCCAAGCTATGATTTTCTCGAGTTGCCCAGAATCCTGTCACAGAGAAAGCTCAACCCCTCGCCTGCCTTGAACTTCCAGATGACCCGCTCGCCAGTCTCCGTCCTAAAACTGGTGCTGTTCGCGCCCTTGTATTCTGGAAGTGAAAGCTGGCAAAAGGCAGTCAGCCTGGCAAATATATCTCGATATTTACCTGAGGACTTAAGCGCGATACTGCCCGCGGACAAAAATGAGGAATAAGCCAGGCTTTGTTGCGCGCGGGCAATGATTAACGCTTTGCTGTCAGGCGGATCATTCAACAGTTCGCAGGCTTGCGTAAAAATCAGATATTTTTCAAGCGCTCTTCTGGGGCACCAGAAAGACCAGAGGCCGCATACCATAATAGGTAAGTTACAATCCATCTCACCCTCATAGGTCAAAGCCCTATCCCAATCAGGTGAGATATCACTATTTTCCAGCGCTTGCAGATCTGCATCCGCGCGGTACTTAAAGTATTCAGGGAAACAATCGATGGCGTCTTTCAATGCCTCAGTGAAAAAACTGGAGTGGACATTGTTGGTCAACGCATCGTTTGCCTCATGAACGATTTGAGCCTTATCAACTCCCGCACCAGAGAAGATTCCGCCAAAGGGCCCATCCAGACTCCAGCTTGTTGGGGCGATCTGTTTCAAGTCTTTTTCTTTGTAGTGTTCGATAGGCACGACAAATCGCCTGAACAGATTTGCGTAACTGACGGGGAAATACCGGGCGGCAAATAACCAACCCACGACACTGTCTTTATCAAGAAGGCGCGACTCGATGTCCGAGTTTTTCAGGATCTCGTAGTCAAAGGGTATGCTTTTGTTGTTCTTCAAGCCTTCCAGCTTCGTGATTAGAGGGGCGCTGGGAACCGTGGAGTAGAAGCCGATGAATTTTGTGCAGCCATTAGAGTAGATCGCTGACACCGGATCGTATTCCTGATCAGCGCCCACGGCGTTATCACCATGAGCATAATGCTTGCAACTGACTAGCAGAGTTTCACCATTCAATTGGACCTTGAGGTCCAGATCATTATCGGGGCCTCTTGTGGTACCTGCCAGTACAACTCCGCCTAGTACCTTCTCAAAATACTCTTCCGCAAATTTTTCAAATGCATCCAGCTCGTCCTTCATCAACGCCTTTTTTCTAGCCTTTCGCAGCTTAGGGCTGGCGGAAGGAATTTCACGAAAATCCAGGATACCCACATGACCTCCAGGTCTTTAATGCGCCATGATTCGCTCGGGTTTTTCTTGGAGATTATCGATAGATACGGCAGGATAATTCATCAAGTTTGTTGATCACGATGTTCAGCATTGGCGTCACTGCACCGAATGCGGCTAAAGGCTCAAGATCTCGGTAAAGCTGGAGCATTGCGCGATAGAAATCGTGAGCAGTCGGCATATCCGACTAGCTCCAGCATTCATCATGACTGGCGATCTTCCATCACCAATGCAGCCTGCTCACGGCCCCCACCTGTGGCATCAGATAGGTATCTGCACGCCGGTCTCGGTGTCATTGCTGGCGACCGGCTGGTTGGCCGTGAAGCCCTGCACCGCAAAACAACTGTCGACAATGTCGTCCATGCGCTGCTTCCAGTCTCGCACGGCTGAGGCACGGGCGTGGGTCAGGGCTCGGTTCTGCTCGACACCCCCTGTTGCATTGGTATGCCCAGTGATCACGATCAACCATCCCGGCTGGGCTTTGATGCCAACCAAAGCATTGATCAGCACCTTGGCCGAGCCCAGGCTTCAGCGTAGCGCTACCGGCATCGTACAGCGACAGACTGTCCAACCGCACCGGTTCGGGCATAAGGGCTTCATTGTCTGGGCCTGCCAGCCATGTCCGCCAACTAAACCCCGCGGCCAAGGCAACGAGGAGCACCCCGGCGAACAGCCACAGGGCCATACGTGGCCTGCGCGATTCCACTTCAGGGGGGCGGTAGAATCACGACAGGTATCACCAAAGAAGGAGCCACCACCCTGATGGGCACGAGCACCCTTTCGCCCGGTGAATAGCTCTGCCCCAGGTGCTGGGTCAGACTGCCGATCTGGTGGCGCTGAGCCGCAACGTCAGCAGAGGACTGGACAGCTGAGGAAGCAAACAAGCATGCAAACGCGCTAGCTCGGTGTCCAGTTGAACCAGTTCTAGAACACTGTGTGCCGTCATCACTACACCGAGCAGCAGCCGTTGGTCGAAACTGCTTGCTCAACGCAGCAGGTCTGGAAGATCGTAAAGAAGTTTAAGCGCGTCGGGCCATCCAACCTCAGAGAAAATCTGCAGAATCGCCACCAGCCTATTGCGTTGATCTTCGTCCTCAAAAATTGAGCGATAGTCAGCAATGTAACGCTGCACAATCTCTACGATCACCGAGCCACCAAGACTTTCGTAGTGATAGCCCTCCTCCTTACCGCGTCCGAGCAGAATTTCGTGAATGGTCTCAAAGACAGCGATTGGGTTGCCGGGGATCAAGAAGCCGTAAAGCTCCATCAAATGGTGCAAAGTCGCGGGATTGCGTGTGTTTGCAATAAGCGCAAGTATTTCAGCATAGTCAGCTAGGAAACGCGCCATTGCGGACTCATTCGGCAACCCGGGTTTCTCATCACCATGGTTCTCAAAGGCACCGGAGCCAAAATAAAGCTGATTCATCCCTTGATGGATAACCTTCTCTGCTGCTTCGAACCGCTTGCCTGCTGCCTCTTTGTCAGCATCGCCGGCATCAGAAATAAGCACCCCATGGGCTTCGGCTGAGATGGTGATTGCCGGCCTCAGGATAAGCGCGAGACTCTCCTGCGCGCGATCACAGATGGCGCAGATTTGGGTCGTGTTCTCGGGCTTATAGCGCTCAAAAAAAGCTGCGCGCAGGTTGAAAGTAAAACGGCTGAGCAAACCGCCAAAGCGCTCTGGCTCGACTACCCACTCCTCGAACCAGGTACGCGTGAGTGCTCGGCCCTGACCTACATACAGCTGGGCAAGCCAGCCGCCAAGAGTATCTTGAAGATGTTGGTTTTCTTGTTCATCTAAATAAAGATCTACAAACAGTCGATTCTTGACGATGCTTAAAACAGCCTCACATCGCTCTGGCTCCGACACACTGAAAGGATCCATCGAATACTGGAGGTAAAAGCCAACTATTTCAGCGCTGGTCTCCTGAGCCGCTATGCGCTGCCCCATCGCCCACATGCGTTCGGGCGCGACAACGCCTATGACCTGAAGGTTTTGAGCCACTTGGAGCCGCACCGAGGGCTCAGGATCTTGGAGAAACTCTTCGAGTCGGTCGATGATCACCGGATGCTCTGCCCCAAAACGAGAAGCAAGTGACACCCAGGCATCAGCAGCATATACACGCACGTCCCAATTCCCCCAGCTGATGGTCATGACTCAGTCTCGTTCGGTTCGGGATAGCGGCTAGTCGAGAGCCGATCCAAGACTGCAATAAGCGTTTCAATATCCGGCAAGCCATCTGCGCCTGGCATAAAACTGGAGCTCGACGCAACCCGCTCTACTGCACACGCAAGATGTCCCCAGGCTGGGCGATCGACTTGATCGTGCAGATCAGGATTCGCATCAATCAAGGTAAGCAACGCCATTGCCTCGTCCCATAGCAATACCAGTTCGGGCGCCAGGCTGTCGCTGGATGTGCGTTGTACGCGGGCGTAAAGAGCGTTTGAAGCATCGAGCACCTCTCGGTGGGGTCCGGCGTTCGTATCGACACCCGCCCGGCGCAGTTGCTCAAGTTCGTAGTCTGCTGTGTCTACCCAAGCAACCTGGGGTCGATACGGCTCGTCATTTATCAGGAGCTCCCGAGTAGTGAGCGAGTTTTGCAGCGTGCGCATTGCCTCCAGCACAAGGGTTTCCGGTGGCATTGGCGCTAAAATGTGGCCCAAGACGCGATGCCATTGGTGAAGACGCTCTGTATCAGTGAAGCGCGTCGCATCGAGCGCCATTGTCTCAAATATCACGCGTTCTTCCTGCGTACGCGACGTCCAGGCGGCATTTAAAAACTGAGCAGCGGCGCGCGAGGTAAACCTATTTTCGAGAAAATCAGGTCGCTCAATCAGCGGCCAGAGAAGGTCACCCAACTCAGAAATCCGTTCGCTGCCAACACCAAAAATCCGCGTCCAGACTGACGCGGTGGCGTAATCGCGCGATGCGGCAGTGACGCAGAGCCTAAAGGTTGCAACGTTGCACTCACGCAGAAAGCGCACATAGTGATGCAACAAATCTTCCTTTGCCGGATGACTTTCCTGCTGATCCCACGCCCTGAACTCAGTGAAGAGCCCGCGAAGCTCTAGCATCGAGCTGCCGATGTCGATCAGTTCAGCCGCAAAATTACCGCCACGGCTTCGAATAGCGACTGTACCTATCAGGGCCTCGATCAATGCGCGCGTGCCATGCTCGGGCGAAATCGCCAAAACTTCGCCCATGGCTGCACCCAATTGATAACGGCAATGCTCATAGTTCTGCCGCCTATTAGAGGTAAGCTGCATAATGCGACTGTGCTGCCCACCGAGCGCAGTGGGAGCGTCGTCAGTAATCTGCTGGCTGTAGAGGGCCGCGTAGATTTCGACACTAAACTCAGGGTCAGCACGTGTGATCGGAACAATCTCTCCGGCGAGCCGTGTGGCTTCTCGGTCAGCATGTTTCGAAAAATGGGGTTCACGCAATACGCGGTCTAGCAGTGTCCGTGATGCCACCGGGTCGGAGGCGAAACTTCTGCCGACGAAGCGAATTGCGCTATCTGCGATGTGCGATGAAGAGGTTGTCCAACCCACCTCCAGGAGTGCTCGTGCTGCCTGCCCGAACTCTGCCAGAAGCTTTGGATCCTCGAGATCACCATGATCAATCAGCGTATGAAGCAGATACCGAGCCGGATCCAGCAACATCTGCTCTTCGCTTGCTAAAAGAGCATTTGCGAGCTGACCCCACGCGATGGCTGTAGGGGTTGCAATGACTTTGACCGATTCAGAAACCACTTTGGCGAAACGAGCAAGGCGCGCGAGCAGCGATGCGAATCCTGGCTCTTTTGAGGCGGTAGCCGTAAGCGCCATCAATCCGGCGACATCACTCTCATCTTCGATGTTTTCGACTGCGATCCGCAGCGCCATGCTCCCCAACACCGGATTAATTGTACTTGTCCCGTAAATCCCCCTGATCAGTTTCCAACTCGTAGGTCGCCCCACTTGATCGAAACGCCAGATTCTTTCGACTGCAAATCGAAGCGCTGGCGCGAGCAAAAGCGCGGTTGATGCATCACCGGCTATCTGAGCAAGGAGTGCCTCAGGGTCGTCCCAGGCGAGATGGAAACGACTGGCGACATGATCAAACAATACGTGGTGGGCAAAGCTTACCAAGTCCCCCGTGGCAGTGAGAACGCCTGTCTGGATAACCGCGTCGAGAGCAGCATGTTCTACCGACACCTTGCGCACTACCAAGCGTTGGCCGCTTATCATCGTCCTCACCGCAGTAGTCGCGGCCTGTTGAAGCTGCGTCGTGTTGAGCCGCGCATCTTCATAAACGTCAATAAGTCCTGATTGTGTGCGAATTGCGCGGAATGATTCAGGTGCGGTGCCGTCGGCGAGTAACTCTGCAGCCAAGGACAAGTTAAAGATGTTACACAGGAGTTCTGCCAAAGGCCGAGGTGCCGAATTGAGCAATACGGCCAACTCCGATGATGCAATACCTACTGCAGCGAGATCGACCTCACTCAGACGTGGGACAAGAAAGTGACGTACGTTTGAAAGACCAGATTCCGCAAATCCGGCATTGGCAGGTTCGCCCAAAAAAGCTTTTTTGTAACGACGACCGTTTCTGAGATCGAAGGTACGGATCGATGCTATGACGATCCATTCATCAGCGAGTTGTTTACGAACATCTTCAATCAGCGCAGCAAATACCCCTTCTGCGGGTGCGCCACGCGCAGCATCGAGCGCGTCAATGAAAAGTATCTTTTGACCGACTCCAGGCATTGCTGCAAGGGTTTCAACGAGCGGGTGCGTGAGCCCAAGCTCAGAGGTAAGTTGAGACGCCATAGTGACGCCTGGAAAACGATCGAGTGAAAGAAATACGACGGTGTCGCCCGCAGCCGCGATTGCAGCAGCGGCATGGATCAATGCGCCTGTTTTCCCCCCACCCGGCTCGCCAACTACTAGCAGCGAACCCGACATGATGGCTGCCAACAACGGTGCATCGCTCTGGCGCGTGATTGGCACGCCATCACCAACAGGCAACTGACCATGGCTCGCGAGTCGAGTAAGTTCGCTGGCGGTTGCTGTGCGCAGTTTGGCGATATCCGGCTCAAAGCCTGGGGCACCGACATCGACATGACCACGACGACGCAGAGCGCGCAACAAACCATCACGATCGGCAGGAGCGCCGCTGGCAATCAGATCACGCATGATGCCCTTAAGGTCGCGCAGAGGCGCTTCGCCCGCAGCATCCCCACCGAACAGGAATCGCCCCAATAATTGCGAGGCTTCGCGCCAATTACTTTGACCTTCATCCATGGAGAAGCGCGAGATGCGAAAAATTCTCACTAAGTCCGAAAGATCACCATCTCCAGGTGCCGCACCTCGATACTCGCTCCAAGCCGGGGACGCAATCGCCTCAAATATGTCGAGGGCCTCCCGCTCTGCCTGATTGCGTTGAGTGCGCGTCACTGCCCAAGCACCACCCAGATCGAACGCCCGACAAGCTGATTCAAGTGTGTCCAACGTACGCGCCGCGTCGGCGTGCACCGCAAACAGGGCGACGTTTCGATTCAGATCAGGAAGGCCGCCCATAGATTTTGCATCGGCAACCCAGCGCACGAGCTGTCCAACCGTTTTGGACAGCGGTGCTCTTGGCCCGAGACCTAAGGTCGCGCTGGTCTTACACTGCATATGAAGTGCACCACCGTCCGACTGGGTCACCTCGATGTCATCAAGTCCTTCCCCTGTTTCGAGCCGTATAGCGATCGGAAGCGCCTGATTGTTGATGCCGAACCTGCCTCCTACTGGCATGCGCGTAAGTATGTGAACGGCAAACCAGGTCGCTACCTCCGCCTGGAAAGCCATGCCAGCTTCTGTGGCACGGCCGCCGGCGCGCATAGGTGCCGGTAGCGCTGAAGATGTCTGCTCCATTGTTATCGAAACGCTCCGAAAATCACTTAATCTGAACACAATCATGTCATCTGACGCGGGCGAATGTCTCGCCTTAGCTCAACGTATTCCGTTGATGCCGCTACTGATCAAAAAGTGAAGCCATCGGTCGGGGCATCGGGGCGCGGGTTTCAGATGGGAGCATTTCGGCGTGAGTGTTCGAGGGAACGGCCAGCGAAGAAGTTGTGCTTACAGACTTAAACGCTGGATCATTCCGTAGCTGGTTTGAACCCAGGCGATCTCGATTCGACTCTCGCCGATGTAGAAAACATGCTGCGCTAGAAGTGGGATTGGCCGCTGCCGGAAACTTTGCTTATGAAGTCTTTTTCTTCGATATCACTGGATATCATGAGTGCAATTCAATTCGCACAACGGCAAACTAATAGCTAAGTCACAAAAGGAAGAGACAATGGAAGTCGTGTTTTTGATCCCTGGCATCATGGGCACCAGCCTGGTTCTCCCGGCAAAGAATCCCGGTGATACAGACGAAGAAGTCTGGCCACCAACGCCGTCGGAAGCGGCCCTGAAGTACAAGCGCCTGCATAAGTTGATGGACCCCGCCCTCAAGCCCGGCAGCCCGATTCACAAGGTCGCCTGTTACAACTTTTACAGTCTGCTGCGAACTCACCTGGATGATCTTGGCTATCCAAACGACGACAGTGCCAAGCGTCGAGTGGAGTTTGGCTATGACTGGCGACTCGATAACGTTCATACCGCCGACCTGCTCGCGCAGCGTATCGAGGCCGAGTATGCAAAGGGCGCCCGCAGTATTTCCCTGGTGGCTCACTCCATGGGCGGGATGGTCGCCCGGCTGCTGCTGGAAGGCGGAAAATACAACGAAAGGCCCTGGTTCAAGAGCATCCGACTGCTGGTCACCCTGGCCACGCCCCACCTTGGAGCACCGCTGGCATTGGCCCGTATCTTCGGTCTGGATGGCGTCGCGGGGCTTAACGCGAGTGACGTTGCCAAGCTGGCCAATAATCCGGCGTACCCCTCGGCCTACCAGCTGATCCCGGCTCCGGATGAGGCAGCCATTTGGTCTATGGAAAGCCCAGACCTGGCCAGCGTAGATCCCTACGACGCCGATAGCGCAAAAGACCTGGGCCTGGTCCCAGAATTGCTGGAGCGAGCTCGCGCCGTGCATGATGTGCTGGGGCGCGAGCAACGCCCAGAGCATGTGCGATATGTCTATTTTGCCGGTAGCGGCCACCGCACCCTCACACGAGTCAATGTGGTTCATACGCCTGGGCAAGCGGTTCAGCATTCGCAATCACGGCTGACCTTCACGGACGACGCCGGCGACGGAACCGTACCGCTGTACAGTTCGCTGCCGAGCAAAGGGCAGCGCCAGATCGTTATCAATGAACACTCGACGGTGTTCAAGGGCTCTTCTTTTCGTCGCGCGTTCTTTCGTCTTTTGGGCGGTGATGCTGGCACGGCCCTGGAAAACGCGGACAACCTGGACATAGAAGGCAGCCTGCTGTCGGGTTCACTGGACCGTCAAGCCTATGCCATTGGCCAAGAAGTCGAATTGACGCTGCAGGTTGTCAATCGCAGCCTGGCGGATGAAGCACCGCCGATCGATAAGATCACGGGCGAGCTGGTTCTGGAGCGTCTGCACGAAGTCAGCCTGGTGCCTTTGACGATCGCCCGTCTGCCCCTTACCTACCAGGGCACGCCCCTGCGGCGGCTTAGCACGTTGCTTGCCGATATCACCTCAAGCGCAGGACTTTACCGACTGACTTTCGAAGGCAAACCGAGCCTGAGGGAGGCGCTGCCGTTTGTGGTCACCGCAAATGACTGAGATCAAGCAGTTGCGGCAGCGCCTCGCCGCGGGTGCGCTGTCAACGGGCCAGGAGAGCCAGCTCGGCACTGCAAACCTGAGCCCCGCGCGACGCGAGGCCTCCCTTGAACGATTGGCGTCCCTGATAAACGCCCGCGGGCTTGGCGGTGACACCGCAGGTCGTCAGTTGCTGATTGATGCAAGTTGTGGCCTGGATGCGATTGCCAATGGCGCCGCCGTACCGCTGACCAGAGCCATGCGCGTCGGTATCGAGGCAATCATCCATGCCGACGGATCCCGGCCTGCGGTGATGACGTGCAATGACAGTATCGACGTACTGGATCCGACGCTGGGGTCGTGGAAGGTCAAGCTTTTACAGGAGCCGGTGCAACTGCGCAAAGTCATAAGGGCCGTGGCCCGAATCAGCATTGTTTCTGCCACTCCGGAGCAGCCGATCCGCACCGTGGGTACCGGTTTTCTGACTGAAAGCGGACTGATCACCAATCGCCATGTGCTGCAATACATTGCCTTGCCGGACGATCAGGCCCCCGGCCGGTGGCGCTTCCACGAAGATGTCATCATCGATTTCGGGGCCGAGCACGCCAGGACGGAGCCCCTGACACCTCGTGCACGCCCAGTCCGAGTGCTTGAATGCGGACCCGATGAGATCGGCCAAACCAGCAACCCGGCCTTGCTTGACCTAGCGTTAATCGAAGTGCAGGCAGACACCGCGGCTGTCGCGCTCCCGGCTTTTCTGGAGATTGAACGGGACAGCGCCAGTCTTCATTCAGGCAAGAACGTGTTTGCGGTCGGCTTTCCCGCCAGGCCCCAACCCGGCACCGAGAGTGGCCAGATTCTGCTGCGATTGTTCGGGGACGTGTTTGAGGTAAAACGCGTCTCGCCCGGCCTGGTGGACCAGGTACACGGTCAAGTGGCCGGTGACAGTAATCCCCCCCGCTGCTTCAGCCATGACGCCTCCACCCTCGGCGGCAGTTCCGGCTCATGCATCGTTGACCTGGAAGGTAGTTGGAAAGTGATAGGTCTGCATTTTGGTGGTCGATCAGGCGTACGAAACCTGGCACATGAACTGGCGTGCGTTCAATGAGTGTGGTCATCAGCAACGACGACTGGCTGTTGGCGGAGCACGTCTGCGTGGGCGATTCTGCGTTTGCTGAATGCTTCGCGGCAGCCCAGGACGGGAGCGACAAAACCGTTGCGTATGACGCGGTCGTCTCCTCGAATAAAGAGTTGAAGGAGCGAATCGCTGCCGCCTTTGCCTATGCTCGCCTCGGGAAATGGCTCACCGAGCTTTGCACTCAATGCGTGTCTGAACGCGTGGTGTCACGCGACTTCATCTCAGCAGCCACCAGGCAAACGCCAAGTCAAAGGCTGGTGGGCTGGCAGAAGATGGTCGAACAAGACTCGCCCTTCAAACATACCGCTTTGCATGCAAAGGGTTTGATCTATGTCACAAACTATATTTGCCGCATTGTGATCGATGGACAACACGCAGGCACTGGCTTGCTCGTGCCCCCCGACTTGGTGATGACGGCCGGGCATGTATTCCTCAATCAAGACCCACTGATCCAGGGAGGTGCCGTGGAGCCCCATTCATGGGAGCGAATTGAGGTGTTGTTCGACGATCGATTCGATTTCATCGAAAGGGATCTTGTGCGAGTGCGCCTCAAGCCCCGCCCATTCAAGGTTGTAGAAAATTGGTTGTTGGCCCATGAGGCTCCCCCGAGCAACGCCGGCGGTGTCGCCACTGCCGATATCGATAAGCCAGACTATGCCCTGGTCCGTCTGGCCGGATCACCACTCCCCTATGCGCGCCCGCTTCACATGCAAAGCGCCGCACCCTTCCACAATGACCCGCTCCTGATCATCCAGCATCCCCAGGGCAGCGCCCTATGCCACCATGATGGACTAGTCAAAGAGCCGATAACTGGCTCAACGGTATTTCTGCATTCGGTCAATTCACAACCGGGCAGTTCCGGTGCACCTTGCTTCAACACCAACTTCGAGGTCGTCGGGGTACACACTGGCGAAGCAATAGGCTCGGACCCGGCGAGGAACGTCGCCTTGGGCATCAACCTACCGGCCATAGAAGTAACTAGATGGATAGCGGAAGGCGAACCTGCCCGGCCTTATTTTTTCCGGTGCGCCAAGGGCACCATTCACCCGATCGTGCAACGTGAAAGGACGCTCGACTGGCTGAAACAAGCGACCACCGGCGACAGCAGCCGCATCCTGGCGATCAGCCCCGCCCCACGGTGCAGGACCGGCATGAGTTTCACTGCAGACCTCATCTCAGCGTTGCTGCCTAACGCGGAACATCGCGTGGTAAAGCTCTCCGCGCTGCGGTTTCACTCTCAAACGCCTCTTGGCTTTGTGCAAATGCTGATCGAAGCCTGCGGTGCGCCCTCCCCAAGGGATCTCCCTCTTCCCGATGGCGAAACCACCGTCGTGGCCTACATGCGCAACACCTTGGTCCCCGAGCTGATTCGCAAACTGCAGAAAATTCGCGACGGGCGCCTGTTCTGGCTGATCCTGGATGACTTGCGACGCCCGGACGATAGTCACGTCCCGCTGTCGGAGGGCACAGGCTTAAGAGAATGCCTGGATTTAATCTACGAGTCGGTGGCGGGATATGACTGGTTGCGCATTGTTTTGTTGGGTTACGACAGCGTGGCACCCGACAAAATTAAGAACTTTTGGACCAACGAAAAATTTGAGGAAGTGCCCCTGAGTGCATTTGTGGACTACTCACGCGGGCTTATCGATCGTATACCCGATCAAGGCCAGCGAAATGGCTACGGCTCTCTGTTTGACAGAAACCAACAGCAACTTGAAAACCTACCACCGGAGCAACAATTGCCCATCGCGGCTGACTACGCCCGTTTTTTGTTGATGAATCTGGGAGTACAAGCATGATGGAGACTGAATCAAAAGCTCAATCTGCCGAACTCCTCGACGCATTCAAAGCCGGCCTTGAGGCCATAGGCACAACTGATCAGCCGGGTGACCCAGCCTCGGATCCGGTCGCCTGGACTCTGGCGCTGGCCGCGCTTTGCGGGCCGTTCGATGTTCATCGTCTGGTGCGATTCGCCCGCGAATCCGAGCAGATGATGCTCGTAACAGAACTGATCAACAGAACCGAAGGCCTGACTGTCAACGGGTGCCGCCGACGCTTGTTGGAGATCACCACGCGCCGCCGAATATTGGCAGATCTGCTCACCCGCCCTGGCTTGCTGCAATCGCTGCTCAACTCCTTTGCGCCGGCTCGCGAGGACGCCCAAGGCCGTGTGCTGCGCAAGCTATTCGCGGGCTGGCGGCCGGACCTGCGACGGCTCAGAGCCGAGCGCCTTGGCATCCTTTGCATTGCCCTGGGCTGGCTGCAAGGGCTGGCGCCGTCCAAAGACGCCAATGGCCAGGACGTATTGCCATGGCCGCAGATCGGCGAGGTCCAGCGCGAACAGGCACGCCGAGGACGTAACGCGGAAATCCGCAGTTTGCTCTCAGGTGGCATGGTTGGCCGCGAATCGGACCTGCACAAGTTGCTCGCGTTTGTCGATAGCCCTGAGACAGCCGGCGGCATCATGATCGTTACCGGGGCCGGCGGAATCGGAAAGTCCACGCTGGTCGCCCGCCTGGCGAGTGCTTTGGGGGCCCGCAAGCACCCGACGCCCGTGCTCAATTTCGACTTTGACCGACCCGCTCTTGATCCCGTTGGCCCTGGCCTGACCCTGGAGCTCACCAGGCAACTAGCCCAGCACCTGCCCCAATCCGCGGATGCGCTGTCCGAGGCAAGAACCCTGATCCGCGAAACCTTCGAGCGCGGCGGCGGCCAGTCGGACCGTAAGCAGAGCGCAGAAACGAGCGCTGTGTCATCCAGCGGCGAGGCCGGCTTGATGATCGGTCGCGAGATCATCGATACCGACTTTACCGGACATCCCGTGCTCGTCTTGCTCGACTCATTCGAAATGGCCGCTGCTCAAGGCCATACCGCGGTCACGGCGCTGCGCGATTGGCTGGCGTATCTGACCCAAGACGTCGGTATGCACGGTGTTCGCGCCATCGTTGTTGGTCGGGCAGCCGAATCAGCGGCGAACCTGTTGCGCGTTGGAGAAAGCGCCATCTACCGACTTGGACCATTGACCCCGCCCAATGCCATACGAATGCTGAAACAATCCGGGCTGGATGAGAAGCGCGCGGTAGAGGTCGCCAGTTCGCTGGGGGGCAATCCACTGGTCCTGCGCCTGGCCAGCCGTTACCTGCTCGAGCATCCCGAGGTCTCAGGAGATGCACTGCTTGAGGGTGGCGAGGTAGACGAAGCCCTGACCCAGGGTGTGTTGTACCGACGCATTCTCAACCGCGTGGGTAATGGCGACCACGATCCGTTACGCAAGCTGGCTTATCCTGGCCTGGCATTACGGGTGATCACGCCTGGGTTGTTGCGGGATGTCCTGGCTCCTATCGTGCTGAAAAACAGCGTGCACGGTGCAAAGGAAAACGCCGCACTGTTTGAGCGCCTAGCTCAACAGGTCTGGCTTGTGGATCAGGAGTCCGAGCGCCGAGTGCGTCATCGCCGAGACCTGCGGGAGATAACCTTGCGTTTGCTGCGCAACGACAGCGCCGTGGGCCCGCTGGTCGATGAATTGCACTCGAAGGCGATCGCGTATTACACCAACACCCGTGACCCTGACTTGCCAGCTGATCGGGCGCGCCTTGAGTTGGTGTACCACCGTTTGATGCTGTTGGCCCCCGACGAGGATCTGCCGACCAGTGAGCACAGTCTCGTAAACTTCACAATGGCAGGCGAATTCGATGAACTACCGCCCCACACGGCCGCCTTGGCGCGCTTTCATTCAGGACAGCGCCCGACAGTTGATGACCTCAAGTTTTTACCTGAGGTCTATCAACGCAGCGCCACCGCGGAGGTCGCCTGGGCGGCCATCGACACGGGCCGTCCCGAAGATGCGCTGGCACTCTACCAAGACCAACTACCAGTGCCCGTGTGGCACCTGACGGCGCTGCATGACACTGTGCAATGGCGACTCCCCCCGTATTACTTAGATCTCGAATACCGTGTCAGGACTGCCAACGAACCCACCACGCAAAGTCGCGAGCGCTTTGAAGAAGCAAGGACAGTGACCGCCTTTCTACACCTGTGGCGTGGGGAATTTCATGAAATCGAAAGCCCTGCTGATGACGAGCTCACAAAAAAGCGCTCATTGAGTACGGGCACCGCTCACTTACGGGCTGCCGCGGCATGGGGAGTGGGCGCTTTGCTTGATGGAAAGATCAAGCATCCAGGGTGGCTTGCGATGCGGGAGATGCTTGGGCCGGGTTTCAAACTTCATCCAAAAGATGCGATGAAGGCCAAAGCCGAGGCTCGACTGTGGTTGTTGCTCTGGAAAGCTGGGTACTTAAAACCTGATGACAGGATTCCGATTCTCGCCGACTCACTGGCGTTGACCCCAAAGTTGTCGAGCAAACTGGCGAGACTCTGGGATGACTTCCCCGATGCGCGTCGAGACCAAGAATTGCGCCTGGGAATGAAAATCCGCTTGCCCGCTCCAGTCGCGATGCTGACAGGAAAAGTGGCGCGCAATGTTGAAAATGTCATTCAAGATGATCAGGTCAACCTTCGAAGTAATTTGGAAGCTGCGGGTTTCCGCCCAGAGGATTTCCTTCCTGGCCTGATGACCGAACTTCAACCCGCGACCCGTCGAATGCTGCGATTGTTCATCGCTGATGAGCGCTCACGAGAAGCCTTTGCTCATTATCTGCATAAAGACCCCCACTCCCCGTTGCCCGACTTTACGCCGAGTGACTTGAAACTTAACCAGTGGTTCAAGGCTGCCTCGGAAGGTGATGGCCTGCGGGCCACCTTGCCACTGATTGAATGGTGTGGGCGACTGGGACAACTCTCCTACGTTTGCAGTCTCGCTGCCAAAATATCCGGTGGTGAGACAGGGCATTCGCTGCATGAATTGGCGCATGCCTGGCGCAGGCTCGAAGCAGTCTGCGCCAGGCAAACGAATTATATCGGACGGTAATCAACACTTTAGCGATAACGCTCCAGCCAATGCGCATAAGGAGCAGGCAAGTTATCGGGAGTGCTGAAAACGACTGTGAGTTAACAGCGAATTTGGCACCGACCTGGAACCTTGCAAGAGATTTCGAGCTGACCGTTAGAGATCGGTTCACACCTTTTTTCTAGTGCTGTGGCCTTCACGTGATTGGTATCCATGCTAGCGTCGCCGCGTTTTATTTTGAGTATCGAAAGCTGAAACAAGCCCTGCAGAGTGACGAGAGGAGTCGCCTGGATGCCGCTAGCATGAACATCCACGCCAGGCTCCAGTGGGGCTGTCTCAACATTTTGTCGCGGCTTGATAAGATCTATTTCTTCGCTTTCTGCGGAACCTTCTGGATCGCAGGTTTTGACAACGCAATGCACGATAATCTGTGCTGCCCCCAGGCTTTCAGCGCGGCAAAGGGAAACTCCTGGCCACAGCCGGGGCACTTACGTTTCGCATTCCAATGAACATCCATTTTTTCACCTTATGTAGTCACCGTAACGGTATGTCTCAATGTCCCGAAAGCACCAACGACACCAAAGATCGGCTCAATGCTCTTATCGCTCCTCACCACCACTTATCAGTATGCTTCGTAGCATCCGATCAGGACACAGAGCATTAAGAAACGTGATTTGTGTGATTCGTCGCGGATCGATGGGCAGGAAAAACAACTGCAGGTAACTTCTCTAAACCGGCAGTGTGAACATTCATGCGGAGAGCCCCCTCGTGCTATAGCCTCTGTCTAGCAGGAAATCCCGAGCCCATTTGATTACGGGCAAGATCACGCGGAACGAACTTTAGCGCTGGTTACAGAGTGCACCAATTCCAAAACCACCGTTCATTCTTCCCATCCTGACAAATCCCCACAGATTGATGCTAATGTGCCATCCATGAGTATACCTTAGCCAAGATTTCATCTGCGCATTGACGCGCCTGGCGTAATAGGGAGGCACCGTCCGTTGAGTTCTATTCACGTAGCCAGCGATCGCCAGAGCGCTGTACGACTGCTTGCTTGCATTGACGCTGGGTCCACAGAGGTCACCGATGACTCGTGGGGGAGCGAAATTGCAGCAGTGCTGCGCGCTCAGTCCCGACTTCAAGCCCTAGATTTCTGGATGCGAAATCCAGACTATCTTGCCAACGAATTGCTCACCGAGTTTGAAGCAGGAGGTGATCCGGCGTCATTAGCTCTGGCGCAACAGATACTCGATTCCCGAGAGCCCGACCTGCGTCGTGTTCCGATGATCCGCTATCGCTTCGGCGCCTTTGAACCGCTGGACAACGCATTATCGATTCTGCGCGCTGCCGAGTTCATCAAGATCAAACGTCAAGGATCTCCCGGTAAGGTGCAAGAGCATATCTACCTATTGACGCTCAAAGGTAGAGAAGCCATGAACGAACTGTCGGGGATGTCTGAAGAGATCAACTGGTACAGAGATAGAGCCTGCGTGGTAGCCCGGATAGCCGGCGGCGCGGGAGGCAAGGCACTGAAGGACCGCCAGTATCTTCAGGCTGAGTACGCCGACACCGCACTCAAGCACATCATTGCGCCGATTACGGATCGTGTACGTCAACGTTTGGAAGCTCTTTTGCAAGGAAATGCCGCATGACCATGAGTTGGCTTGAATCAGTCGCCAATGACGCCGGGTTGTCAGTAGCGGACGCTGAATCGCGTCTTCAACAGCGTGGTGTTTACGTAGATCGGCCCGTAAGGCCAACACCCAAGTTAAGCGTGACGGGTATTGCATTCAAGGGGCAGAAAGTCGGGAAGATCGAAGGTGCTATCGATTTTAGCTGGACAGACTTAAGCCCTGGCGTATGGGCCGTCACCAGTCACGGAAGTCTTGGAAAGTCTAATCTCGTGGGCAAATCGAGCGTTCTCGAGATCATCCTTTGGTGTTTACGTGGTGAGGTGAAAGGCCTGCAGGAGGATGTCCGCAGCTGGCTTTCATGGGTGCAGCTCAGCTTCAATCTTGATGATCGCCCCCACATCATTGAGTTCGATGTCAATGATAAAAGGCCCAATGGGGTGCTCAAAGTCATCCGACCTAATGGAGTCACTGATACCATTGACCGGTTTAGCAGCGATGGAGGTTTTGCTGCAGCGATGTCGCGCTTCATGATGAGCGCCTTTGATCTTCAGTCAATACCATCCCGCAAGGATAGTATTGAAGGCGGTAGTACCGTCTCCCATGGTTGGCCAGCATTATCCGGAGCGCTTTACTTTGGCGGGGACCACAAGGCTCTGTTGGGCGACGTGCTGATGGCGGGACTACCCGCGCGCATGCTCCAACTGTATATCGGCTTGCCGTGGGCGAGCACTGTGATGCAAGCAGGCACTGCCAAGAAGGAAATCGAGCAGCAACTGGCGTATGCCAACCGAACTCACACCGCTCAAAATCATCAGTCAACAGAATCAAGAGTCCGAATATCAGTCCAGCTTGAGCAGGCCCGTCGAGATCTCACCTCTCTAAATAGCACAGGTATTACTGCAGAATCCCTAGATAAGTTGACTAAAAACACGAGGGAGCTAACCACTCAGACGCTGCAGCTCGAACAGGCAAAAGCCCATGCAGCGGCGGAGTTAGCCGCGCTTAGAAGCGCATCAGATGGCGACCAGCGAGCACTCCGAGACCTGCGAGAGAATCTAGTCACTACTGCCTTCTTCACTGGGTTGCAGCCTAGCTGCTGCCCTCGTTGCGAGAAAGCAGTACCGCAGGCACGGATCAAGCGAGAAAGCGTCGAGCAGAGTTGCTCGCTGTGCTCAGAGCCCATTAGCGTAGACGAGCAAGACGATAGCTCCGAGATGCTGAGCGCAGCAGAGACGCAGGCAGCCGCTTCGCAAGCCGCCTATCAAATTGCGAAGACGATCCACCAGGATATTGAGTCCAAGACCAAGTCCGTGGCCCATCAACTCTTTCTTGCCCAGCAAGCACTAACCGACGCAAGCAAGAGTATGAGTTATCAGCAGCAGCGAGCTGCCGAAATTCTCGTAGCGCGCCTAGAGGGCGAACTCCAAGCACACACCACTCCCCTTCTGGCACCTAAGCCGCCCGAGGACGCTGGGTTGATTGATTTTGCTTTAAAAGAGGCGAGAAAAGCCTTTGATGAAGGCAAGGTTGATCTGATGGTTAAACTCAACCAGGAGATCCTTAGACTGGCAAATGAGTTTGGTGCGCTAGGACTCGAGTCCATTGAGCTTGGCTCGGATGCAAGAATGACTGTCGGCAAAGGTAATCAGAAGTCACCCTTTAGTAAGCTGACTCCAGGTGAACGTCTCAGGTTACGCATTGCGACGGCCATCGCATTACTGCGCGTTGGCCAGAGCCTGGGGGTCGGGCGTCACCCAGGTCTATTGATCATCGACTCCCCCGGATCCGAGGAAACAAGCGAGGGAGACCTCGCCAAGCTCCTGACCGAGCTTCGGCGGGTCGCCAATGAAACACAGGGGCTGCAGATCTTCATTGCGAGCGCGAATGCGCCCGCTGTACTCAATGCCCTCGGAGAGAACCAATGCCGAGTGGCGCCGGAAGGCGGCTATGCCTGGTAATGAGCAGACTTGCCTGTTAGAGGTTATAGAACGACATCTACAATCAGCGAGGCCGCTGACGATTGCCTCATTGGGAGGGATAGCAGACCTAATGGCGCAAGCCCAGTCGCTCGTGGCATCACCGTTCCTTGATGTAATCGCAGAACTTGCAGGCTGCGCGCTGCCTGATGAGGCGATAGAGATGGACAGCCTGCTGCTCGAAGGTTTTGCGAAGTGCCAGGATCCTTGCGCAATTCGCGCTGCGGCAGATATCGTAATCTGCGATCTTCCTCTGCGTCAGCGAATCAGTGGTCGACTTGCCGCAACACTGGAACGACGCATCGAATCTCAGAATACTGATAAACAGGCACTAATAGCCGCCTACGCGCTTGAGGCGCTCTTCCGCCTTTCCTTTGTCTCCTGTATCACCAGATTCATTCCGCTCAAGATCCTGGCCTGCATCAAACCAGACATCAACAGCCTGTATGCACAGCATGCGGCAAAGCTAGCAGGTGCTGCATTTAGCACTTGGCAAGAATCTGACTTGATCAATGCTTTGAACGTACTGCGCAAAATTGACGGCGCAGAGGGGGAAGCAGCCTTTGAACTTGCACTGGTGAACCTCTCGAAAGCTTTGGATGCCGGATCCCTCACAGAAATTGACCAGCACCTCGAAGTCGCAAGAATACTTTTGCGCGACGCCCAGGCAGTGGACGAAGACCGGGCCGATGCCGCCGCTTATACAGCAGTCATCGATATCATTAGAGGATTCCATGCGGATGCAGAGCCGGCGTTCATAAACGGACGTGCAGAGGCTCTTACCAGAGCCGTTCAAGACCGCGCTTTGGTTCTAGATAAACAGCACCTTCCGGACTGGCTGCTCCCACGGGCTGACCGTGAAATTCAATGGGTACGATTGATGAGGTCGGTGCAGCAGGCTTGCAACGATTTGACGCGTCCAAGCTGGCTAAAAGCGAGCGCGATCATCGAGAATCTGCTGGCGGTCTTTGACGCTGACCGCACCTTCGAAACACGAGGCGGACTTGGCCAGCTTCTGCGCCCCAAAATAGAAGCGAGTTTCGTACGAGAAAGGGGGCAGTTAGCGCTTCTTGAGGAGCTGCTCGATGAGCCGGACTGGGAACCGAAATACAAGGAGACAGGACGTGCTCTTCGTGCCTGCATCACGCAAATGGAGGTCAACGGGGCTCCTTTGGGAAAGCGTTCGCCTAACACGAATTATCCTATTCTGGAGCGGCTACTCGGAATCCCCGAGCTTCCGTCCGACTGGGCTTCCGACTTATTACACCGTTTAGAAACGACGCTGAAGGACCGTTACGATCCCTCTCACGATTTCAGCAACCCTGTGGTACAGCGCCTACTTCAGGAAGCCACATCTAATCTCGCGTCCTGTCTGGACTATTCAGGGGAGGTCCGATTCCATTTCAATGAGCTTTTGGCTCAGATCATCCTCTTTTGTAAAACTCGTCAAGATGGGGGAACCAAAGAGTTGCGTCACCGCGGCGACTATTTACGTGACCGAGATGCAACGGAGTTCCAACTTCAGCAAGACCTTTGGCAATGGTTATCTGGAAACTTTCGCCATGGTGAAGTCCTTGACGAGGTAGAAGGCGTTGCGACAGGCCGAGCGGACCTCTATACCGGATTCGGTGGCCATAGATTCGTCATCGAATTGAAGCGCCATCATGGACATTTGGATCGTACTGCTGCGAGAGCTTACTGCAATCAGGCAGCCAGCTATCAAAACACAAACGTCAAGCTCGGCTTTTTAGGTGTGCTGGAGATTGCAGACCGCACAGGGCCGCCACCAAGCCTGGAGGAATGCATCTGGTACGACGCCGTGCTGCCAACAGGCAGCAGTATCGCGCGTCATCTGATTATTTTCAGAGTGCCCGGCAATCTCATATCGCCGTCCTCGATGTCATCGAAGACTCCAAAACCCAGGAAAAAAAAGGTCGACCAATAACGCATGGGGACGACTTCGCTGCAGCCTGTTTCGCGATGTATACCTGATAGGTGTCGGCTCGTGGCGGATGCTCAGGGTAGGAAAAGACGACCTTTTCAAACCGTTCAAAACAAAGATATCCGACACAACGTAGTCTTGGCGTTAGGCTCGGTCTGAGTTTGACGCACCTTCAGAGTTGAAGGAAAAACCGTACCTTGATTAGCTAAATGAGGATAGATATGGCATCCGCCAAACAGGACTTCGAACGATTTGTAGCATGGCTTCACCAACATGATGAGATAGCTCCCCCAGATGTGCGACGTCTGGCCAATCTGGCGTTGGCGAACTTCGATGCTCTGGCGGCTACTTCACGTCATCGCAGCCAGCGTTCTATCTATTTAGAAGGCCTGCTCCGGCCGGCATTGGCGCATACATCGGATGCACCCCCTGCAGCCCCAGCAGCGGCCGCCGACGGCGCATGGCCCTGGAAGCGGCTCCGGCATCTAACGTTGGGGCCATTTAGAGGCTTCCGCACTCCGGAGCCATTCGACCTTCAGAAGCGGATCGTCTTGTTCTATGGCCCAAATGGCAGTGGCAAGACCAGTTTTTGTGAAGGATTGGAGTACGGGTTACTAGGTGCGGTCGAAGAAGCTGAAAACAAGCGTATCGACGCCAAAACCTATCTCAAAAATCTTCACGCGGGACAATTTTCTGCTCCAGTCTTGAAAGCAACAGACCACCAGAATCGAGAAGTGGATGTTGTCTCGAACCCCGATACTTTTCGATTTTGTTTCATTGAAAAGAACCGTATTGACTCCTTCTCCAGGATTGCAGCAAGACCAGCCGGTCAGCGCACTGAGCTCATCGCGACGTTGTTTGGTATGGAGCAGTTCAATGAATTTGTAAGCCATTTTAATGAGAGCATTGACAGTCAGCTCGTTCTGGAGGCAAAGAACGAGACTGTCTTGACAGAGCGCCGCAGAGCACTCGCGAATGACCAGGCGACGGTTGAGGCCGTGGCTCAATCTCTTGCAGATTTGGCGACGGAAGAAATGGAACTGGGCCATCGCTACTTCACAGAAACCAGTTACGTTGAGCTCAAGCGACTGATTGGCAGCGAGGAAGCCCCAGGCCGGCTTCACGAGTTGAATAACATCCTGAACTCAATCCCTCCAGCAGTCATAGGGTTGACGTCTGCAGGTCTGCTAACAGCCTTTGAAGAGGCTCACCGGTGGCATGAACAGGCCGAGAAAATATCAGGTGTACTTGAAGAGCGTAGCGCTCAAGTATCGTTCAAGGATCTGTACACGTCGGTGATCGCGCTTCAGGAAACTGAGGGTGACCATTGCCCGGCATGCGATACACCACTTGAAGGCCCATCTCATGTCGTAACCAATCCTTACGAGAAATCGCGAGCGGGCCTGGAGAAATTAAAAGACCTTGGCGAGCTTCAAGAAAGCCTGAAGAGCACCAAGGCAAATATGGCAGTTGCTTCACGTGCTTTACGCCAGCAACTTGCAGACATGGGAAAATTCATTGCTTCCCAGCTGGAGATGGATACCCCTCTTGGCCGTTACCTCTCTGGTCTAGAAATAGAACCCTCAGGCTCTTGGTGGATGAGTCTCTATCCGATTCAGGCTGAAGGTCATCCAGAGGGATCAGGACTTACAGACCTTCTCTCCCTCGCTGTCCGCATCGAGAAGCAAGACGCCACATCGCGACTCGCGCTTCAAGACCGACAAATGAGAATCGAAGAACGAGATCGCCTCATCGAACTCCAGCTCTTGGTCCATACCCAAGATCAGAAACGACAGCAGTCTCTCGGCAATGTTGCTGAAGCGAAAGCCAGAATTGCCGCCTTCGATGAAGCAAACGCCCAATTGATTGATGACGCTGAAAAGGAAGGACAAGACATCGCCCGAGATCAGCCGATCAAGGTCGCCTACGACTTGTTCCTACGAAAACTCAGAGAATATCGAGAGCAGTTGCCCGGTACCCTTATCGCCGGCCTCAACGAGTCGGCCATGAACCTCTACAACGAGTTCAATCGAAATGACCACGACGTCGATAAACTTGAGCAACTGCATTTACCTGTAACCGGCGACGGAAAGATCGAGATCACCTTCCGAGGTAATCCTGGGGGGCGAGTCGACGCCTTGCACGTCCTAAGTGAGGGGCACGTCCGCTGCCTTGGCTTGGCAATCCTATTGGCAAAGGCAAAGAGTATCGAAAGCCCCTTGGTCGTCTTCGACGATGCCATCAATGCGATTGACCACGATCACCGCGGCGGAATCAGGGAGGCAATTTTCGAGAATGACAACTTCTCGGATATGCAACTTATCGTTACGTGCCACAGCAACGAGTTCATCAAGGACATCCAGCAACACCTACCGCAAAAGCAGCGAGGCGACTGTGTAGTCTATCTGCTCCGACACCATACCGGCGACTACCGCCCCAGGGTCCGAAATAACGTCCCGACCAAGAATTACATCGTCAAAGCAAGAGAGGCCAAGGACAATCTGGAGAATCGAGAGGCGTTGGCTTCGGCGCGCCAGGCGCTCGAAATGTTGTCAGAGAAAGCATGGCGCTGGCTTGGCAGTTACGACCTAGGACTGATCAGCTTGCTTCTCCCTGGAGTCGGTGCAGAACCAAGCTTGCGCAACCTCTGCGAGGCCCTTGCAAGGAAACTCAAAGATGCCACGACATTCAACCATGAGAGCAAGGCCCCATTATTAGCCGCATACGACACGATCCTCGGGATACCCTCGAACAACCTTGTATGGACTTACTTAAACAAAGGGACCCACGAGGAAGCGGATCGCGACGACTTCGACGCCGAAGTGATTGAGACTGTAGTTCAGATCCTCGAGACGCTGGATGCAATCAACCTAAGGCCAAAAAAGTAAGTGGGGTACTCAGCGAGCTTCGCGAAAATCGCGTGGCCTTCAAATAACGCTACGCCATTGGATCATATGAAGCTACAGGGGGGGTGGTCACTTGTGTCACCGGCGTTTCGGTTTGCGAACTGAAAGTAATGTAGCCGTTCCACATGCGTATGTGGTTTGCAACGGTTGCGGTCTGGCTCACGGCTAGCGTCTCGTCACTCTCGAGTGCGGTGGGGGCAGGAAAAAACGGCGCTAATATCCGCGCCCGGCGTAAAGCCGGGCATTAATAAAACGTAAAGAATGCTGCCCTTGTGGCGCTGCCTCGGGGCCACCCCCTCTCTTTCCAGAAGGAATGACCGGCCCCAGGCGCTCACCACTATGGGGTAGCGGCAGGCGCTTCATGGCTGTCGTCAGCCGGGTCCAGACGAAGATCCAGAAGATAGTGGTAAATATGGACAGCCGAGCCGTTCACCGGCCGCGTCTCCCGGTAGCCTCTCAAATGGGGGTGCTCTTTATCGAGCGTGAGCGTGCCCTGGCTGTCGAAACCGGCATAAATGGTTTCATTGACCCATCGCTCGTATTCAGAGCACAGACGTCGGAAGTCGCCGGTCGAGTAGACGACAATGGCAATAGAGGAAACCCCCAACGAATTGTACCCTGCAACCTTGTCGAGATGGTCCTCGAACGTATTGCGTCCTAAGCTGCGCAGGTGGAAAGCCTCGACAATCGAAATGCAATTCGTGCCTACGTAGATGCCACCATCAATTTCCCCTACCCCTTTTTTTGAGGCAGAACTGCCCACCCTCGCTTGGTCTTTCACCGTCCAGCTCAGGTAATCCAAGCGATGGCACAGCAGCGAAGTCAACCAGTCATTGATCATGTTTTCGTGGTCTATCGACATCGGTGCGTTACCGTCACTTGGGCGGTACAAGTTGTTCTTTCGCGTCAGAAGCTCCTGGGCCACGCCGTACAGGTTGTTTGCAAGGAAAGCTTCCAACGTATCGCCCTGCTCTGCCTGACCAAACACCAGGCTTTTCTCGTGCGGTGACAATGCGCGGATTTCCTGCCACATGACCCTCGCGTGCGTGTGATTGGGCTTAATGTACAGGTCAATCACATAAGGAGAGCGCTTCAAGCGCAAGACGTTGTTCTTCCTGAGATCCCTTACCAGCTCTTCGAATGCCTGCTTCTGCTCGGCAGGTAATTCGAGATGCAACTTTTCGACCTCATGCAAATACGTCAGTGCCTCCTCAACCCGCTCTTGTTTTTGGAGGTACGCGCAACGGACGTGCATGAGCTCGCAAGAGAGCAGATAGCGCTCTGGCACTTCACACCAGATACGATCAAACTCTTGCCACTGCTTGCATTCCAACAGAAGCCACAGTGCCTCCTCGAAATCCAAGACACCCACGTGCTGCGACTCAACAGCACGATAGACCTCGCGCCACTGTTCATAGCGTTGCCAGCTCTCGCTACCTACCTTGTTCACCCCCTCTCGCTCTGCGAGGGCACGACTCGCCTTGAGCCTTCCCGTCGCGTAGGTGATCTGACGCCGCTCCTTCAGCAGGGTGTCAAACAGGTAGAACGCCCGCTGGGCATCGACCCTCAAATAACAGTTCGCCATTAACTGCCGGGCATACCGAGAGACCTCATCACTGATATCCCTAGCGTCGTCGAGGAACGCGTCCAGCTTGGCAATCCGTTCCTTATCGTTGAGGGCCGCATCGTCGGCAATCGCTTTAAGCGCAATCAACTCGTCCAACGGCTCAAATGAAACAGAAGAATGGCTGCGTTTACAGGAAGCGCCATACTTCACCAGACGCTGTGCAAGCTTTAACTGGCCGGCGTTGGCCGCCATCACGGCCACCCGGGATATCTCTGGAATCCAGACAATCCTTTCAGCATCGAAGTCCAGCGTGGCCAACTGCTCTAGAATACGCGACCTCCTTGCAGACGATCGCGTCGCCTCATACAGCTCAAGCCATCCGCCAAGGGGCGTTGGCCCCGACTGCAGTACGCAGAGGAACTTCTTGAAATCATCCATCGTGAACACGTTGCTTGCCTGGCACACCCGCGCCCACAGCTGAACCTTGCTGTGGCCGACGCTATCGTTGAAGACTTCAAATACCCCAGCTAAGCGATCTACGGCAAATCCAAAATCCTGAATCAAGCTCAGCAAGGCGTCGAACACATCTTTCTTACATTTTGGTTCAGTATCAGCGACAAGCCGTAGCAGAAAGCGCAAATGAGTCCTTACCGCGCCAAATAACCCCCTGTGACTTTCTTCAGTGGCCTCAGTGTCATGTGCGAGTAGATCATCAAAGGCATGAATCACTCTGCGGCGCAGGCGCTCATTGCAACAGCGCAGCAGCCCACTCCAGTCAAAGCTGTCGAACACTTGACCGTCATCTATGCCGATATGCACGCTGGTGAAGCACTGTTTTAGATGCCTCAAGTAGTCCGTTGCCAATAACGTGGCAACGTGTTCGACACCCGCTATTTTTCGCGCATCGATGCCTTTGTATCCCTCTGACAACGCCTCGATGCACCAGAACGAAAACATCCATTCAGCAACCGGTAGCTCGTCATATCGCCCCCTCAGCCGCTTGCGCCTGGCGATCAGAAAATCAGCAGCCAGGAGGCAGTGGTCTTTAAACAGGAGCGAGGCTCTGCCGTCTTCAGGACTACGATACTCCATACGCTCGACTGCCTGCTTCAAGTCCGGTAGCAACTCCTTGCCCTCGGCATGAGATTCGGTCTCACGCGCCGCCATCCAGGCGAAAACCTCGGCAATCGCCAGCACAGTGTCTCTGGCCGACTCGGTATCAGTCGGCGCATCATTGGTGATGGTATACAGCTCCAGGGCTTGGGCGAACACCAATTGCTGCCAAGCCCAGTCGTAGTCATAGCGTTCCGACAACCGCTGAGCGGCACGGTGCAGCCACTCATGGATCTTGATCAATCCGATATGACTGGTGGCCCTGTCGCGCAGCAGCAGGCACGCATAACGTGAAGATTGGATTTTCCTGAACAGGATTTCTGCCAGATGCGGCGCCTGCGCCGAGTGCTGCAACAAAAGGTGCGTGTAAGGAGAACTGTCTCGCCCTACACCCTCTTCGCATTCGTACTTCACTATGCCTGCCACGAGATGATGGGTCGTCTCGTAGTCGTAATAGTTCCTCGCCTCTTTCCACCACTGGAAACAATCAAAAACGCGCTCGTTCCGCAGGCGCCGATAGTGCTCGATCACGTCGTCCAGTTGGGACAGATCCAGTGCTGAGCAATAGGGCTCCTGCTCGCTCGCAACGAAGCCGGTACGCACCTCATCTGAATCCCGCCGTGCAGGTCGCACGATCGCATTCATTCGATTCTCGGACAACGCGATATCGGCCGCACATTCTTCCCAACTGTCATGTAGGGAGTCATCAGCCATCACGTAATGAAATGCACCCGCTAGGAAGTCCTCGCGTAACTGCGCAGAGCGGAACTTCAGGTGAAAAACATACGGCCGCCTGTAAGCCAGCACCATTTTCAACCACCATTCCTTGAATGCCACCTCCTGGTCCGCCCTTGACGCCCTCAACTGCTCCCAAAGCAGCGTGCCGACCCCGACAAGATCTTCGTCCTCAAAGGAGATCTTGTAACCACCGTATGACGCAGACAACTTGTGGCATGCTTGCAGGTAGCCCACTTCGGTGACACAGCACTCATCGACCCGCACATGCGGCGCCACCCAGCCTTCGCCACCGTGTTTGATGTCATAAAGAGAAGCCACTGTCGCAAGCTGTTGCCTCAGCTTTTGCGGCATGTCGTCGGCGACGGGAATCGGTCTGACCACCTCCAGCAGCCCACTTTTAAAGGTCACCACACGCTGCTGTTCAAGCTCTGCCAGCGGCACAGGGTCTTTCAACGCTTGCCAGTCCTCGTAATGCAACCAAGTCGCCTGCTCTTGCAAAAGATCGAGCACCGTGTCGCGGTTCAGCACGCGAGGAAAAATAGTGCCGGCCGCCAGCAACTCAGCGAGATAGCCATGCAGGGGTGTGATGACGTCGGGGCCGCCCCGGTCCGGATGTTCGTAAAAATCGAGTTTCTTCTCGAGATCTTGAATGAGACGAGCGGTATTCACCCCATGCTTCCTTGCGCGACTGGAAATAGCCGGTCACGCTACCACTCTAGCTTAAGGGGCGCATTTGAATTTTATGCGCGCAGTTAGATGAACGAATCTTCATGTTGCCCGTTTGTTTACACTCAGTGATGGATTTCTATCCAAGAGCATCACCGGCGCTGTCCCAACCAGTATGACAACGCCAACGCTCAGGAAAGCCGGTTCGAATAAGCCACTACGGTCTTTGACCCAGCCGATTAGATAGTGCTGCAAGAAACGGGATGATGCCCCCAACGCCGCGATCAAACCGATACCCGCCTCGGCGGCCCTGCCCGGCAGCAATCTGCTGGGTAATCGCCAGAACGACTCCAGCGAAGAAAAGCAGGCCGCGCAAGCGATCGCGAAAAGCCGCCATGATCAGCACTGAAGAAGGCAGCGCCAATGCAAAGCCGATGGACACCGCGCATGCCACCGGGGCAGCGCGATATGCCAGGCCTCGATGCCTGACCTTCCGGCATAGAGTGCGCGCCGCAGCATCCTCACCACAGCGAAACCGAAGGGAATGGCGGTGATGTTAAGATCTCGAAGGCCGTGTAATGAGTCTGTAAGCTTCCTCGAAAGACTTGATCACCAACGGCCGGGCACCTCCCCTACAAGTCGAGCCTGACATACACTGAAAGCCATCAGCGACCACCCTGCTACGCCTCAGAAATCGCCAATCGCGATCGCCCGCGTGCCCCGCGCAACTGGGGGCAAAACTGGGGGCATACTTTAGTTTTTCCGACCTGAAAATACTGCGCTAGAGCCCAGTCAAAATGTTTTTTGGCGCCCCTGAGAGCCTTTAGGCTTCGTCTGGCAGGCTGTTTAGCTGAGCATTTCTGGCTTTTCATGGGCATGGAGATCCATTCATTTGCAAGCCCGCCAGTCCCGTTGCCTCACCGAAATCGCCATCAATTTATTCTGGCCCAGCAAATACAACCGCGCCCCGTCAATAAATGGTTCAGGCACCTGATGTTCGATCTGTTCGGCGATTAACTGCGCGCGCAGCCTTTACTGCCAATGCGAAAACCTTGGAGCGCAGGTGCGACACCTTCGGCCAGACCGCATGCACATCAGCGTTACCGAAAAACGACTTGCGACACGAAGCAGACATTAGAGCAGGTAAATAAGCCCGTCGTTTTTCTTCCTTTGGCCTCGTTTTTTGCCAGCAGATTTCAGGTTGCTCACCGAGCACTCCGATAGAATCAGGCAATACTAAAATCGAATCAGGCATAGTTCCCAGCCACTCTCCGCCCTAGCATAGCCTGACCTTATATATTCAGGAGTGCGCCCCATGCGTGCAGAAAAAACCATTTTTATCACGGGCGTTAGTAGCGGCTTTGGCCAGGCCCTGGCTAAGGAAGCTCTCGCTCAGGGCCATCGAGTGATCGGCACTGTTCGCAGCGAATCCTCTCTGGCAACGTTCCAGGCGCTCTTGCCTGAGAGAGCCCATGGCGTGGTGCTGGACGTTACCCACTTTAATGCCATCGACGCCGTCGTCGCCGCTATTGAGGGTCAGTATGGCCCGGTGGACGTGCTGGTTAACAACGCGGGTTATGGCCACGAAGGGGTTTTCGAGGAGTCGTCGCTGGAGGAAATGCGCCGTCAGTTCGACGTCAATGTATTCGGCGCGGTGGCGATGACCAAGGCGTTTGTGCCCTTTTTTCGCCAGCGGCGGGCGGGACGTATCCTCAATATCACGTCCATGGGTGGCTATATCACCATGCCAGGTATTGCTTACTACTGCGGCAGCAAATTTGCCCTGGAGGGCATCTCTGATACGTTGAACAAAGAGCTTGCGCCCTTCAATATTTTTGTAACGGCCGTGGCGCCGGGGTCTTTCCGAACGGACTGGGCAGGTCGTTCGATGCAGCGTACGCCGCGCAGCATCAGTGACTACGATGCGACTTTCGACCCGGTGCGAAAAGCCCGTGAGGAAAAAAGCGGCCTTCAACTGGGCGACCCGCAGAAAGCCGCACGCGCCATGATGACTATTATCACCAGCCCTAATCCGCCGGCTCAACTGCTGCTGGGCAGCGACGCCCTGGCTCTGGTGCGTGACAAGCTGCAGCGGACGGCGGAGAGTATTGAGCAATGGGAAGCGCTGAGCTGTTCCACGGACGGCTGAGCATAAAAGTGGAGAACGTACAATCGATGCCGAAATCCAAGGACCCGAGCACTGCGCGTATGGTGCAGTTGATGGGCCAGCTTGCACCGCTGGAGGGTTACAACCTGAGTCCGCTGGATGATGTGCGTTTTCTGCGTTCCAACCGGCCGCTGAAGCGCACCCCGGTTCTATATGAGCCGGGCATCGTCATCCTCTGTCAGGGGCAGAAACGCGGCTATCTGGGTGATGAAATTTACATCTATGACGCCCAGCATTATCTGGTGGTGTCAGTGCCAGTGCCTTTTACAATGGAGACCGACGCTAGCGAGGCGGAGCCAATGCTGGCGGTGTACATACGTCTGGATTTCAATCTGGCCGGCGAGCTGATTCAGCAGGTAGATGAGGTATGGAACATCCGCGTGGCTCAGCCTATGGGTATGTACGCCTCGCCCATGGACGAACCGCTGCGCCAGTCGACCCTGCGTTTTCTGGAAGTCATGGGCGACTGCACCGACGCGCAAATCCTCGGACCAGCGATGTTGCGCGAACTCTACTACCGCATTCTCACTGGCGAACAAGGCGGTACCCTACGCGCGGCTATCGCCCAGCAGGGTCAGTTCGGCAAGGTGACGCGCGCCATTCACAAAATCCACCGCTGTTACCACGAGCATCTGGATGTAGAAATCCTCGCCCAGGAAGCGCAGATGAGCGTGCCTAACTTTCATCTGCATTTTCGCAAGGTGACCGATTCCTCGCCTATGCAGTACCTCAAGTCGACGCGGTTGCATCAAGCGCGATTACTGATGCTGCGTAACGACCTGACAGCGGCCAAGTCGGCATTTCTGGTGGGTTATGAAAGTGCTTCGCAATTTAGCCGCGATTTCAAGCGCCTCTTCGGACGCACGCCAATAGCGGAGGTGGCGCGGATGAAGCAGGCTTATACGTTGCCGGCACCGACAACCCCGTCGCCCTTCGTGTCATCACACTGAGTTTCAAACAATCCTGTCTTGCCCGTCGCCAGTAGGCGTGGGAACGTGCGGATGGCGTGCCTGCCGACACAACGGGCGAGCGAAGTGTCACATCTGCTGCCGCATAGATAAACACCCATCCAGGATTTGTATATTCAGGGGCCTATCAGAAAAGCTATCGCTCTACGGCGATGCATTTGATCTCCACGAGAAGGCCGGGGCGAGCCAGTTCACCGACACCTATGCATGTCCATGCACAAGTACTCCGAGGAAAGACTTTATCCTTCACGCGTCTAAAAATTGGCATGTGGCGGTGCATATCGACGTGATAAGTTGTCATTTCGACGACATCTTCAAATTCGCACCCGCCGGCTTCCAAGACGAGCCGGAGATTGTCCCAAGCTGCCAAAAACTGCTGCTCTGGGTCTTCGATAACTGATAATTCCGGCGTCCGGCCTACCTGACCAGCGCAGTAAAGAGTCTTTCCTACCTTTACAGCTGGTGCATAACCAGCATGCTCGCAGAGCAATCTCATGCCATCTGGAACAATGATCTGACGATCAGTCATGGTTGTGGAGCCCAAAATATAAACGGATACGAAAGCTAACTCACGTGCCAGAACGGCGTCCAATCGGGTCACTGGGACTCAGCCTCATAAAACCGCATTCGCCACTCTAGAAACCCCGGCCAGTAAGCGAACGACAGACCACTAATAAATAAAGACGCGCATTGGCGTAGCTGCTTTCTCGATAGAAATACTAGCCCCGCGGCGAAAGAGCTATCGAGATCCGCCCGTTTAACGCCCTTACTCTGAAATTGACTTGTCGAGAAGGTGGCTCTCGACTGAAGAGGACTTGCGACGGCGAAAAATCCGTACGCCAGGCGACCGTAGCGGTGCTCTAACAATCTCAATCGGTAACCAGGTGAGGGTTATCGGGGAAAGAGCCACTGCGGTAGCGAACGCATTCAATCCCTCTTTGCAGATCACATCAGAAGAGAATTCGCTTTCCTCGCCATTGAAAGTACACACGATTCGCTCATCAAAGGACTTTGAGTAGGGCCGTCTACCCTCCTCATTTCCGCAGGTGTGTTTGATAATCTCACTGCTATCCAGAATGTTTCGATCAGGGAAGTTGAAGTCCGCAATATCCAAGCCACTGGCTCGCGTACCTGGCACTGATCGGCCCGGTCTGCTGAAAGAACCGTCGGCGTTCCTTCGCCATGGCAACAATTGAAGCAGCGCTCGCATCTCCGGCCGGCATGACAGGTTTGTGGTCGATTCCGATAACAGATGAGCGCGGGTTGTATCCGGCTCCTGCACAGGTGATCTGGACTGAGCCTGCAATTGGGATTGGAAATCTGCACTATGGGTCGTTGCCCGCTTCTTGTTTTCTGAAGTCGGTAACAGTGATGAAGCTGGCGGTACCGCAGATATATAGGTCATGGGGACGCCTCATATCAGGTCTGGTGTCATGAGTCTCGCCAGCATTCCTGGCGTGGCTGTTCAGTTTTTGCGCCATCAGATCCCGCTGAACCAGTTGTATCCCTGGTCTTCCCAATACCCGCCCGGGTTGTCGTTGCTCACGAAAATCTCGACAACATGCTTGGGGTTTTTGAAGCCCAATTTGGTGGGTACTCGAACCCGCAGCGGATAGCCGTACTCGGGCGGCAACGCGACATCAGCGTAATCCAGCGCCAGCAGTGTCTGTGGGTGCAAGGCCGTCGGCATGTCCAGACTGGAGTAATAGCGATCAGCACATTTGAAACCGACGAATTTCGCTGTGGTATCGGCACCGATGTGTTCCAGAAAGGTTTTGAGCGGTACACCTCCCCATTGTCCTATGGCGCTCCAACCTTCAACACAGATCAAACGGGTGATATCGCTACGTTGCGGCAGTTTGCGCAAGCTTTCGAGTGTCCATGGAGCCTTGTCCCTGACCCGGCCGGAGACGGCGAGCGAGTAACTGGCGAGGTCCACTTCAGGGATATCGTCCTGGCCATAGAATGCGTTGAACGGAAATGGCGTAGTGATCTGCGCGCGGGTGAAGGTCGGCGCCAGTTTCTGTCCGCTGAACAGCCATGCCTGGACCCTATCGTTCCAGCGCGACATGGCCCAAAGGACCTTGTCAACCTGATCGCCGTCCTGCAGGTTGCAGCCGGTCAGCATCGACATCGCACCCACGGTCAAGCCGGCACGAAGGAAATGCCGGCGCTGGATATTCTCCAACTCAAGCTGTTGCGCAGGTTCAAGCCTGACGCGCTGAACAGTTCCTTTTCTGGATTCAGTCATGGCCATTTCTCCTGATATCAAGCGACCGCACCCCACCTGAAATCATTGGCAGCAGGGTTTTGGGTACCAGCATTACCAACCCAAGATGAATCACGACGAATGCAGCAATTACCGCCATCGCCGCAAAATGTACGTAGCGAGCGACGTCATAGCCGCCCAGTAGCGCGACCAGCTCTTGAAGTTGAATGGGTTTCCAGATCGCCACACCCGAAATGACGACGAGTGCGCCTGCTGCCAGCACCATCCAGTACATCAGGCGCTGCACAGCGTTATAGACACCCTTTTCATGCACGAGCCGGAAGCGCAAAGCGTCCGTAAAATCACGCTTCAATGCGACAAGCCCAATGGGCAGCAACTCACGTTTGAAATGGCGACTGACGACGCCATACAGCACATAGATTGCGCCGTTGATCAGCAGCAGCCACATGAATGCAAAGTGCCAGGCCAGCGCCCCACCCAACCACCCGCCCACGGTTACCGACACTGGAAACCTGAAGCCGAACAGTGGCGAGGCGTTGTAAATGGCCCAACCGCTCATGAACATGCAGACCATGCAGGCGGCGTTGAGCCAGTGGGTGAGGCGAACCGGCCAGGGATGAAGCTTTTTCTGTCTCACGTGTTTCCCCCTCGAAACCAGCCATGTAGCGGAGCGTTGCCAAGCGGCAGCGCCCCTGCCTTTTCAGGTGATTACATCGGTGGCTGGAAGCCATCCTTGCCAACTGCAATGCCGCGCGCGGTGGTTCCATCTGCGGCGGGGAACACGACAATTTTCGTACCTTTGACCAGTTCATCGGCTTTGCCTGGCTCGACGTAGGCAATTGGCACATCGTCCGGTACGACGATTTGTTTCTCGCCACCCTTGTAGTTGACGGTCAATGTGCGGCCGTCAGCTTTGGACAGTTTCCCCACTGTACCGTTGGTCATGGTGCCTGTGCTGCCATCCGCGTTCTGCCAGCCATAATGACCTTCGCCGCTGCCCTTCAGGCTGGCGTCAAAAACCGTCACCTCCAGCGCCTTCAATGTTCCGTTGGCCTGCGGGATGGCCGCCGAGCCAATGAAGCTGTCGGATTTGATCGATTCGATATTGGCCTTCGATACCCGGTTGATACCGGTCTTGTCAGTCAGTCCGATAGTCTGCTGGGCGCCGGAGCGGACAGTGAATGTCAGCGTATTGTTGCTGACGCTTTCCACCGTGCCACGCAGCGGTTTGATCACCGGCATGTCAGCCGCGGTAGCAATGACGGCAGCACTGAGCATCAACAAACCGAATGTGGTAGACAAGGCGTTTTTTAGTTGCATGGTGACGATTCCTCATGGGGTGATGTGCCGCCATCCTCGACCGCAGACCGGGACGTCACGATGACCGCCGAATGACATTTTTGTCATTCGTCAGCCCTGCCCATGAATGACAGAAATGTAACCGACTGCGCCCGCTCATCCCGTTACACTGCACAGCCGAGATACCGATGTCGCGGGCTGAATCCTGTCATGAAGAGACCCGAGCGCGCCTCACGATGCATATCCTGCTAATCGAAGATGACACCAAAACAGGTGAGTACCTCAAAAAGGGGCTCGGCGAGTCCGGTTACAACGTCGACTGGACCCAGCACGGCGCCGACGGCCTGCACATGGCCTTGCATACGACCTACGATCTGATCGTGCTGGACGTGATGTTGCCCGGGATTGACGGGTTTCAGATCATCGAGCTTTTGCGCGCCAGACAAGACGTCCCCGTGCTGTTCCTGACCGCGCGCGACCAGTTGCAGGACCGCATTCGCGGCCTGGAACTGGGCGCCGATGACTACTTGGTCAAACCTTTTTCGTTTACTGAACTGCTGTTACGCATCCGCACCATCTTGCGTCGTGGTGTCGTGCGCGAAGCCGACCATTTCCACCTCGCCGACCTCGAGCTGGATCTGGTCCGGCGCCGCGTTACACGCCAGCAGCAGGTGATCGTGCTGACCAACAAGGAGTTCGCCCTGCTGCATCTATTTCTGCGCCGGGCAGGCGATGTGCTGTCCAGGACACAGATCGCTTCGGAAGTCTGGGACATGAATTTTGACAGCGATACCAACGTGGTGGACGTAGCGGTCAAGCGCCTGCGCAGCAAGGTCGATCAGCCCTACCCTATCAAGCTGATCCATACCATTCGCGGTATCGGCTATGTCTGCGAGGTGAGGCCATGCGGTCCCGACGCCAACCCTCTCTGACCCTGCGATCGACCGTGGCGTTTTCCATGGTAGCGATGCTGGCCGTGGCCGGTGCAGGCGTTTATCTGTATCAGACGATGAAAGCCTCGGTATTGGTGTACAGCGATCATGCGGTCATGGGCCGCCTGGAACATTTTCGCAAGCTGCTGCACTACGATCTCGCCATCGAAAAGCTGCGCGACAGCCCGCAGATTTTCAAGAACATGCTCGACAGCGAAGACGACATCTTCATCATTGAAGAGCCCGGACAGCAACCGGTAATCCAGGTAAATCCACTGAACGTCACGTTGCCTGAACTGCCCGTGATCGGCCAGGATACAAAGCTGAGCGTCAGTGACCTGCGTAGCGGCGTGACCGACTCGGGAACAATGCTGCGCGCCGCCTCCGTCGTCACGACGTCGGGGGGACGTGAAGTGCGCCTGACCGCCGCGCACCTCATGGGCAAGGAAATGGCTATGCTCGCGGCGTATCGCGAACGTATCTACCTGGCCGTTGCCCTTGCGTTTCTGGCCACCGCGTTGCTGGGTTACCTGGTACTGCGTCGAGGGCTGCGTCCGTTACGCAAGATGGCCGCGCATGCGGCAGCGATAACACCCGAGCGTCTGCACAGCCGTATGGACAGCTCCGATACGCCGGTTGAACTGCAACAGCTGAGTGACGCCTATAACGCGATGCTCGATCGTCTTGCCCGGGGTTATCAACGATTGACGCAATTTTCCGCTGACCTTGCCCATGAAATCCGCACGCCGGTGGGGTCGCTGATGGGGCATTGCCAGGTCGCCCTTCGCCAGCGCCGCAGCGAGGATGACTATCAGGCACTGATCGCTTCGAACCTTGAAGAGCTCGAACGGATCTCGCGCATCGTCGAAAGCATTCTGTTCCTTGCGCGCGCCGATGAAGCGCACGCACTGGTGGAGCGCCAGCAACTATCGCTGCATGACGAATCGCAGCGCATTGCCGACTATTTTGAAGGCTTGGCTGAAGAGCGGCGAATGACCGTACAGATAACAGGCGATGGAAACGTGCTCGCTGACCCTTTGCTGCTGCGCAGAGCCTTGAGCAACCTGGTGGCAAACGCCGTTCGCTATGCCTACGAGGGCACCGAGATTCAGATCCGGGTGATGGAAACCCCCGGCGGAGCCCGCATTGAAGTGAAGAACCAAGGGCCTGTGCTGAGTGATGAAACCGTGGGCAAACTCTTCGACCGCTTTTACCGCGGCGATGCGTCTCGCCACCAGAACTCTGACTCCTACGGCCTTGGCCTCGCCATCGTCGTGGCAATCATGCAACTGCATGAAGGTCACGTGCGTGTCGAACAGCCAAAGCCCGGGGTTATCTGTTTTTCGCTGTCATTCCCTGGAGCTTGAACGACGTCGGCGGACAGTGCTTGTCGTTCGCTGCCCCCAACTGAAACTCATGCGCGCAGGTCAACTGTCTGAGGGCTTGCCCAGGCTCTGGTGCTCGACCGGCGCATACTTTTCTTCGCCAGCAACGGGTACCCAGTCCTTCAAAGGTGTAAGAAAGTGCAGTTCAAAACGACGTGACAAGAACGCCCATCTTCCGTCCCGACGTTCAAACCTGTCGTGGTACAGCCCGCTGACTTGCACCGGGCCTTTTTCAATGTCGTGAAACAGGCAATCCGCAGCCACCGTACCCACCGCGCTGTCACCCTTAATATCGATCAGCGGGTTGGCCATCCAGTGATGCATATGTGGCATCTGGCGCCAGCTGTTTTGCGCCATCGCGAGGATTTCGTCACGGTTTCCGGCTTGGCCAAAACCCGGTAGATCCAGTGTTGATTCTTCGTGCCAGATACCGCTCAGGAGCGAGGCGTCGATGCGGTCGAAGGCATTGGCGTAGGCGTTTATCAGCGACTCGATGGCGGCGCGACTTTCCAGGGCGTCCAGTCGGGCGGTCAGTTGTTCCATGTTCATGATGGGGTTTCCTGCTGAGGCTTCGCATAAGCGACGAAGGCAGCCCTCCGCGAGGGCTGCGCTACGGTTGAGCACGTGTTCAGATCTGCGACAGGCCGCCGTCGACCATCAGCTCCACACCGTTGACATATTTCGCATCGGCAGATGCAAGGAACAGCGCCGACGAGGCGATTTCTTCAGGTTGGGCCATATACCCCAGCGGAGTGATCTGCTCGACGTGTTGGCGCAGCGCGGCAATGTCGCTCTCGCTCATCTTCAAGCCGTTATCCATCAGAGGCGTGCGGGTGAAGCCAGGGCTCAGGACATTCGCTCGAATCTTGCGACCTTTGAGTTCGTTGGCCCAAGTCCTGGCGAAGGACCGTACTGCGGCCTTGGATGCGTTGTAGAGGCTCAGTCCTTCCATCCCATTGCTGGAACAGATAGAGGCCGTCAACACGATCGACGCACCGTTTTTCAACAATGGCATCAACGTTTGAACGGTAAAAAAAACCCCCTTCACGTTAATGTCGAACATGTTGAAATAAGCCGCCTCGGTGGTCTCGCCCAGCGGGTTCTTTTCGCAAATACCCGCGTTGGCAAACACTGAGTCCAGCTGATCGTCGCGCGCCTCAATTGTAGCTTTGAGTTTATCGAGATCAGCCTGGCTGGCGACATCGGAAATGACCGCTACGACTCTGTCGCCTAGCTTCGCCACCGCCGCCTCCAGCGTGGCTGCAGAACGACCCGTGATGTAAACACGCTTGGCTCCCTCGGCAATCAAACCTTGCGCAATTGCAAACCCGATCCCTGTGGATGCCCCGGTGACGACTGCAACCTGATTAGCGAATTTGCCTGACATATCTGACTCCTCAGTCTCGATTGTGTGGCTCGACTGGAACCACAGTGCGGCCATTTTGAGAGGAGTCAGGGGCTGAGCGGCACTGCCATAAATGAACATTGGCCGTTCATTTATGTGAGGCGTAAGGGAAGGTTTGATCGTTTAGATTGGAGTCAGCTGATTCAGAGCATGACCTGCAATCGAGAATATTCTGGAACCGAAGGGTTCCAGGAAGGAGACCTTATGCCTAAGACAAAAGTCGCCCCCCCGGAACCGCGGCGTTGGTTGATGTTCACCATCTTGTTGGTCGGTGCATTTTTACCGCCGCTGGATTTTTTCATCGTCAACGTAGCGCTGCCTTCAATTCAGCAATCGCTAGGCACGGCCTCCTCCGCCGAACAGTTGATCATCTCCTCGTATGCGGCGCTTTATGCCGTGACACTGATTACCGGTGGACGGCTGGGTGACATCTATGGCCGCATGAGAATGTTCTTCGTTGGTCTGGTTGGCTTTGCCGTTGCCTCACTGATCTGCGGTGTAGCCGAGTCACCCTGGGTGTTGATCGCCGGACGTTCGCTGCAAGGCGTGACGGCAGCCATCATGGCACCTCAGGCACTCGCATCAGTGCAGGCGATATTCCCCGACTCCGAAAAGCCCTTGGCACTGAGCCTGTATGGCGCGGTCTTTGGTCTGGCTTCGGTAGTCGGCCAGGCACTTGGCGGAATATTGATATCGCTCAACCTGATGAACCTGGGCTGGCGGGCGATATTTCTGGTGAATTTACCGATTGCGTTACTGGTCATCCTTGTCGCCATTCCAGTGGTCAAGGAAACCCACGCACCACAGACAAGCAAGCTGGATCTGGGCGGAACGCTATTGTCGATGGTGACGCTTGCGGCTCTGATCATTCCTCTGATCGAGGGGCGTGAATCGGGTTGGCCTTTGTGGGCCTGGCTGTCGCTTGCAGCGGTGCCGCTGCTGGCCTGGCTGTTCTGGCGCTACGAAGCCCGCCTGCATCAAGCGCAAGGTGCTCCGTTGCTGAATCCTGCCGCACTGCGCGCGCCCGGTCTTGCCCGGGCACTGCTCGTCGCCCTCACCTTTTACGCGATCGGCGTGTTTTTCCTGCTGCTTTCCATTTATCTACAGGGAGCGCTGCACACGAGCCCACTCAATGCAGGCCTCGTCTTCCTTCCTTTCGGCGCGGGATTTTTGCTGGGACCGCTTTCCACCCCTCAGTTCAGGCGTTTTCTGGGGGCATACGTCAATCCCGTCGGAATGGGGCTTGAAGTGTTGGGATTTGTGCTCTTGGCCTGGCTCGTGGCGCACACGCCGATGTCCGCCAGCCCCGCTGCGCTGCCCCTTGCCGTCATTCTGTTTCTGATCGGTTTCGGACAAGGATTAGCCCTTCCGACATTGATGCGCATGATCACAGGACGTGTGGCACCCGCATACTCCGGCATGATTGCAGGCATTACCAGCTCCACCCTGCAAATCAGCACGTCACTGAGCGTGGCAATAATAGGCGGCATTTTCTACACCCTTCTAGGCACGGATACGGACGCGGCTGCCATCACCCACGCTTTCACCGTCTCCATACTCTGCATCGCAGCATGCCTGGCGGTAGGCGCGGGATTGAGCCTTACCCTGACGCGCCAACCTGCTACTGATCCGCAAACGGCGGCCATGCACCCAGCAGAGTGAGTCAACCGCATGCCTGATTGCCGATCATGATGGAAGCAAGATCGGCAAGAGCACGAAGGCTGTCCATCTGGCGCATGTCCTGGTGGTAGCCCATCCATATGTCGCGACCCGGTGGCGGCTCGTGCGGATCAATCAACCGCAGCGCCGTTAATTGGTCACCCAAGGCGCGGGGCAATACGGCAACGCCCTGCCCCTGCGTGCACATTTGCGCCTGGACTGTGCGGCTGCTACTGGTGAACAAGGTACGCGCCAGAGGGTAACGCTGCTGCAGCCACTGCACATCGGGATAATGAGACTGGGCAACACTCATGGTAATCAAACCAACCCCCTCGCCCTGTGGCTCGGGATCAGCAGATCCGACGGCCGTGTATAACCCATAGCTCAGGGAGATCAGCTTGCGGTGAACAATATCGGGTTCGGTGAAAGGGACGATTCGAAACGCGATATCGGCGTCGCGACGAGCCAGGTCAAACAATCGATGCCCGGCGATAACCTCAGGCACAATCAGAGGGTAACGTCGCCCCAGTTCACTGAGGACGGGGGCCAGCACATAACAGGCAAACCAGTCAGCGCAAGAAATGCGCAACACACCTTCTGGCTGGGCGCTGTCGCCCGCCAGGCGCCTTTCGATGGCCAACGCACTCTGCTCCATTTCCTGCGCTAGGCTGAGCAGCTTCTCTCCGCTGTCGGTCAGTACCAAACCTTGGGTGGTACGCAGGAAAATGGGCTGGCCACTGGACTGCTCAAGCACCTGCAAGCGCCGCCCCACGGTCGGATGGCTAACACCCAACAGCTTGGCAGCAGCGCCCAATGACCCACTGCGGGCAATCGCGAGAAAGATCCGCACATCACTCCAGTCCATACTCTACCCCGTACAAAAATGAACAGTGAGAGTGCAGTAATGGCAGTGCCGTAGCAATCCCAGGCTCGACATACTTCTCTGCATACACCTTCGTCGAAACACCAACCGAGGGACTGCAAATGAAGATTGGCTTTATCGGTGTGGGAAGCATGACCAGAGCGATCATTCCGTTGCTCATCCGGGCCGGCCATCACGTATCGGCATGGAACCGTAGTCACGCTGCGATTATGGATCTCGAAGGAGTAAGCGTTCTCGAATCCCCGTCCTCGGCCTTTCAGCAAGAGGTCGTCATCAGCCTGCTGGCCGATGATGCCGCCGTCAGGGAAGTGCTGCTGTCCAGCGCTGCTCTGGAAAATGCAGACAAGGCCTGCGTGCATGTCGTGATGTCGACTTTGTCGCCTTCACTCATGGTCGAGTTGCAGGGCATGCATGATGCAATCGGCATGGCATTGGTCGCGGCACCGGTTTTCGGCGTGCCCGCCGTGGCCGCGAGCGGCGAGTTGAACATCCTGGCGGCCGGATCGCAGCTAGCTGTCTCGACGGTTCAACCGCTGTTTGACCTGCTCGGGAAAAAAACCTGGTATCTGGGCGATCAGCCTGAACACGCGTGTATCGCGAAAATCGCCGGCAACATGATGATCACTCAAGCCATCCAGTCGCTGGGCGAAGCAAGCGGACTCGTTCAACGCCACGGACTGACCCCTTCGATTTTCGTCAACCTCATGACCCAGACCCTGTTCGCCTGCCCCAGTTATCAACGGTATGGGCAGAACATCGCCAACAACAGCTTTGAACCGGGTTTCAAACTGTCTCTTGGCCTCAAGGATATAAATCTGGCTATTGATGCGGGCCGTCTCAAGGACCTGGAACTGCCTGCTGCGGATGCAGTGCGATCGAAAATGACGTCGGCAGTTGCCCGGGGAGACGGGCACAAGGACTGGTCGGTCTTCGCTACGCAGACACTTACCCAATCAGCCGATCATGCCCAGCAACCCTGGCGAAGCGCACCGATAAAACGTACGCGGCGTGGCAACTTCTGGGTGACCGGCGCCCGTGTTACCCAGAACGGTAAAAATTTCCAGAAGGGTCCGATGTACGTAGCCTGGGAATCCCCTGAGCACATCACTCAAGCCTATCCCGTGGTGCTGGTGCACGGCGGCACGCTGCAGGGCACCGAATGGCTGGATACACCCGATGGTCGCCCGGGATGGGCGCAGCGGTTCCTCGAAGCGGGCTTCGTAGTCTTTCGCGTCGACAGACCCGGCCACGGGCGATCGCCGTATCACCCCGACATCATGGGACCGATGGGGCCAGCGTTCTCCTATGAACGCGCCCGCGAAGTTTACTTTCCAGAGGGAGGTGGAGAAACGCAGTGGCCGTTTGAGTCGGATGACGAAGCAGCGTTTGACGCCTTCATTGCAGCTTACGGCCCCATGCCGGCTGACCTTGCGGCCTCGCAGACCCTGGACGCGGACCGACTGGCCGAACTGCTCGACAGAATCGGTAAGGCCATCATCGTTACGCATTCCGCTTCCGGGCCCAGTGGCTGGTTGGTCGCCGATCGTCGACCCGACCTGATCGCAGGGATTGTGGCAGTGGAGCCTATGGGGCCGGTATTTGGCCATACGCCGGGTATAGGCAGCCTCGAATGGGGACTGACCGCCGCCCCTTTGACCTTTGATCCGCCTCGCGAGACGGCGGAGCAAGTCCGCACAGCAGAACCATCAACCCTGAAAATTCCCGGATTGCAGGGCGTTCCGGTAGCGCTGATGACAGGTGAGACATCAGCGTTTGCTTCTTACGCATCCAGCATTGTCCCTTTCCTGCGAAATGCCGGTGCCAACATTCACCACCTGGATCTACCGGCACTGGGTATTCACGGCAACGGCCACGGATTGATCTATGAACGCAATTCAGACTCGGCTTTCAAGGTAGTCATGCAGTGGCTGGAGGAATCGTTGAACATGCCCGATCCCGCGTAAAGCGCCTGCTCAGGTTCTCCGTCCAATCATGGAAGGACCAAGGAAGGGTACAGACAAGCCCCTTAGAACAACTGCCACGAGGTTATCCATGGACAATTCCGACATCACGCGTCAACTCTCGGCATTCAGACAAACCATCGACAATATCGACGCCGCGCTCATCCACATGCTTGCTGAACGGTTCCGCTGTACTGATGAGGTCGGCTTGCTTAAAGCCCGACATCAATTGCCAGCGGTGGACAAGAAGAGAGAGCAGCATCAATACGAACGTCTGACAGCCCTCGCCCAGGAGGCCAACCTCGATACGGCCTTCGTCCAGAAGCTGATGCAGTTTGTCATCGGTGAAGTGGTCGACCGCCACAGACAATTTGCGGCCAGGCATAACCCAGGACTCTGCGAGGGCGCTGTCCTCAAACCTGAAAACACCGCCGTCTAACCCGCCGCCTCCCCTCACTAGACGCCCGGGAATTGCTGATAGATCGCAGACAACTCGATAGAGAAGCGACTGAATAAGCCCCTTTCTCCGACCGATTCCTGAAAGGCAATTAGACTATCAAGACGAGCAGAACCGCATGAAATGGCCAATGATCGATCAGATTCGCAGTTTCACTGTTTTACCCTCTGGCTACACATGGGATTACCTGAAACGCGAGGAGATCGATGTAGCGATAATTTTTTTCCAGACGTGGTTTCCCTCCATTACGGTGGGGTTAGGGAGCCCTTTTCTGAACCAGCAATTTTATGAAGACAACGTGGTGCTCGAAGACGATCTGGAGCGGGCGATGTTCGCTATAGTGGTCCGCCGAAATCATGAAATCGTCGCGATAGCAACGTGGGAAAAAATTGACGGCGCTGATGTCATCTTCGGGCGAGTGGGCGCGGTAGCCAAACATCATAGACAAACCAAACTGGCCGTAGCTGCCCAAGACCTCGGAGAAAAAATGGGAAGGTTCATGGGAGCGGGCTTGATCTATGGTATGGCGACAACCAGCGCTCCGTATATGCAACAAGCACTGGAGCATGCGGGTTACAAAGCCGTAGGAATAATGCCTGGCTTCGACCAAGAGGAAACAGAGCCAGGAATCGTTCGCAGGGTTTACGAAGTAATCTACGCAAAACGACTCGCCCCCAACTCAAATTTTCTGATTCCTTCAGTACACAACCTCACACCGACCGTCGCTCGGCTTTATGCAGAAATATTTCACGAAACAATCAGGGCTGAATGAGAGGCAAGCATAAAACCAGTGTGTTTCGGATCAAATAAAGATCCTCGCTCACGCTGATTGCGTTGCTCGGGAGCGCCGCTTTAGCTTGCGTGCACCGAATACCAGGTACTGCCATACTGGAGTCAGTCGCAGGTCACCATTCAAGATCACTCGCACACTCAATGCGATTGGGGGCAAAAGGGGGGGCAAATAACAGCATTATCGACCTGAAAACGCCTTCCTAGAGCCTAGTCAAAATGTTTTTTGGGGATCCGGATAGTCTCTAGGGGTATTCTCCGCTATTCGATAGACCGGCCTGAGGCTTTCAGCGGAACAGTGGAAGCAATAAAACTGCGTATGTCGGCCGAATGAAAACGGTGAGCGCTCACCGTTTTCATTCGGGTCGGGATACTAATATTTGAAACGACCCACCAGGCCTTTGAGCTGACCGGAAATGTCTATCAATCGACCCGAGCCAGCCTGTGACGACTGAGCAAAGCCTTCGACCAGTTGGGCATCGGCATGGATCTGCGCGATGTGGCGATTGATCTCTTCGGCCACTTGGTGCTGCTCCTCAGCGGCTGTGGCGATCTGGGTATTCTGGTCGCGGATCGAGTCCACCGAGCCACGGATCTTGTCGAAGCTGTCACGCGCCTGCTGAATGCGTTCCACGCTGGCGTGGGACACTTGCAGGCTGCCTTGCATCTGCTGCGTTACCTCCTGAGTGCGGCGGGCGAGATTGCCCAGCAAGCTGTCGATCTCGCCGGTGGAGTCGGCTGTCCTGCGAGCCAGGGCGCGGACTTCGTCGGCGACTACGGCGAAACCTCGGCCTTGGTCACCGGCGCGCGCCGCTTCAATCGCCGCGTTGAGCGCCAGCAAGTTGGTCTGCTCGGCAATCGAGCGGATGGTGTCGAGAATGGTGTTGATGTTCTGGCTGTCCTGCTCCAGCAACTGCATGGTCTGGGTCGACTTCTGCAGGTCTTCGCTGAGCTTGAGCACGCTGCCGGTGGCTTCGCCGATGTGCTGCTGGCCGTCATGTACGTCGCGGTAGCCTTCGTCGGCACTCGTCGCGGCAGCACTGCACGAACGTGCAACTTCGTTGGCAGTAGCGACCATTTCGTTGAATGCGGTGCTCACCAACTCCACGGCCTCACGCTGGCGACCTGCAGCCTGGTTCATATTGTTGGCCACGTCGCTAGTCTCGGCGGCGGCGGTCTGCAGGTCAGATGAGGCGTTGCCGATGCGCTGCACCAATTGTGCGATCATGCCCAGGAACTGGTTGAACCAGCCCGCCAGGCTGGCGGTTTCGTCCTTGCCCTGCACCTGGAGTTGGCGCGTCAGGTCGCCTTCTCCTTCGGCGATTTCTTGCAGGCCGTCGGCCACGCCGCGAATCGGACGCACGATGACGCTGGCAAAGCTGGCGCCTACTATCGCGAACACCAACGCCAATGCCGCGGCAATGGCGGCGATCAACCAGGTCAGGCGGGTGACGTCGGCCATCACTTCATCACGCTTGATCAGGCCGATAAAGCGCCAGCCCAGGCCTTTGGAGCTGACCACGTTGGCCATGTACGCCACGCCATCAATCTCGATTTGGGTCACGCCGTCGCCTCCTTTGGCTAGTTCGGCGTAGTTGGGCCCCAGGTCGGCCAGAGGTTTGAAGTTGTGCTTCGCGTCGCTGGCGTCTACCAGCACGTTACCGTTGTCTTCCACCAGCATCAGGTAGCCGCTATCGCCCAGCTTGATGTTGCGCACCAGCTCGGTGAGTTGCTTGAGCGACACGTCCAGACCAACCACTCCCAGGATATTCCCGGCGGCGTCGGCGACAGTACGCACAGTGCCGATCAGCGTCACATCGTCCGGCGCCCAATAGTAGGCCCCCGTGCGCACAGTGGCGCCTGGCGTGGCGATGGCCGCTTTATACCAGGGACGGACGCGCGGATCGTAGTTGTTCAGCTTGGTGTCGTCCGGCCAACTGGCGTAGCCGCCGTCGCTCAGACCCAGGGACAGGTAAGCAGTACTCGGATGACTTTTGGCGAACTGGTCAAATATCGCCAGCAGCTCTTTGTTGGCCTGAGTAAGTGGAATTTGCGCGGCTTCGGCACCCGCGTAGCTCTTGAGGTCTTTGGCCGCGACAACGCGCGGGTCCTTGGCTACATAGTCGACGTTTTGGCTTATGCCGTCGAAAAACTGCTTCATCCCATTGTCGATCTGGCGGATCTCACGACCGCTGCTGTCGAGAAAATTGGCCAGGGCCCCCTCTCGCAAATTCAGCACTACCAAAACGGCGACCAAGATGACCGGGACGCACGCGATAGCTGCGAACGCCCAGGTCAGCTTCTGCTTGATATTCATGACTTCACCTGCGGATATTTATAGTTTTGGCAAGGGGAAACGCTAGAAGTGAACGTCGCATGTGTTGTTATGAGGAGATAGAGCCCATGCGTACTCTGAGTTATCGACCGCGACGCAGCGCACTTTAGAACGGCGAACATCGGCAAACTCAGGGCAATCTATCTGCGATTAAAGAAAGGCTTCCCTGCCATTGAAAACCTTCCATAACGTCGCATCGATTTTCCTGGCCGCTGCTTCACTGACCCAACCCTGCCAGATTTCGGGATCCGGCTTCTGCGCCAGTTAGACCCAATCCAATTGGCCCATTAGCGGCGTGGGAGTTCAGTAGCAGAACAGGATCGGTTCGCCCCGCTTGCAGCTCGATAGCACGGCTGCGTCCCTGGTTACGGACGGATTTAGGCGGTTTGGCAAACCGGATCAAAGGTGCAGCGCGGGCTTGGACTGGCGAACGCCATGAGCAGAAGTGACCCGGACACGCAGGGCAATCAGCAACGCGGCCAGCAGCATCAGCACGGCTGCCGCTACGAATACGCCTGCGCTGCCACTGAGGCTGAACATTGCACCGCCAGCGGCGGCGCCAGTGGCGATGGCTGACTGCACAGAGGCCACTACCATGCCTCCGGCGCTTTCCGCCTGATCAGGTACCGCGCTGGCGACCCAGTTCGACCACGCCACCGGCACACCACCAAAGGCCATGCCCCAGACCGCCAGCAGTAGCGCCTGTCCCGGCACCGAGGCCGGCAACAGCACCAACGCCAGTGCTGCAACGCCGACCAGCGCGGGCATCAGCACCAGAGTGGCCAGCGGGTGGCGCTCCAGCAGCCGGCCGGCCAACAGCGTGCCGACGAAGTTCGCCACACCGAACCCCAGCAGCATCAGGGACAGCCCTTGCGCGCCGATGCCGGTAGTCCCTTCAAGGAATGGCCGAACATAGGTAAACATCGCGAAGTGCCCGCTGTGCACCAGCACACAACCGAACATGCCCATGGCGATGCCTGGGCGCTGCAACACCTCGAGCACAGTGCGCAGGCGTGCCGGCCGGCGCGGCGCAAGACGCGGGAGAGTGAACGACTGGAAAGCCAGGGTCACCATGCCTACCGCCGCCGCTGCGAAGAACGCGCTGCGCCAGCCATACAGCCCGCCCAGATAGCTGCCCAGCGGCACTGCCACTACCGTGCCGATGGCGATGCCGCTGAAAATGATCGACAGCGCCCGGGGCAACAAGGCACTCGGCACCAAGCGCATCGCTACCGCCGCCGCCATGCTCCAGAACCCGCCAAGGGCAATGCCCAGCAAGATACGCATCAACAACAGCACCGCGAAGCTGGAGGAAACGGCGACCAACAGATTGGAGGCGACCATCAACGTCGAAAAACCCAACAACACCCAGCGTCGGTCGATACCACGGGTCAGACCTGGCACCAACAAGCCGGCGAACAGCGCCACCACGGCAGTTACCGTTACCGCCTGGCCAGCCAGCGCTTCGGACACTCCCAGGTCAGTAGCCATCAGCGTCAACAAACTGGCCGGAAGGTACTCAGCGGTCAGTAATCCGAACACACCCATTGCCAACGAAAATACTGCCATCCACGCCGGGGTTGCAGGTTCTACGTCCGCGCCGACGCCGCAATGGCGGTCGGATACGGTGTTACATACACAGTCAGTCATTGCACGGATCTCCCAATCTTCATTAAGAGCCGAAGTCTAGGCGCCGAAATCGGGATGATCTATGATCCAAAGTCTCTACTTTTTGACCAAAACACCTGAACGATGCCTGCAGATCAGTTTGCTCTTTCCTCGGACCTCATCAACGAGCTGTTGCGCGGCATGCGCCTGCGTGGTGTTGAATACCGGCGTATCCAGGCGGGTCCTGCCTTTGGTTTGGGCTTCGCGGAAAAACCTGGGCATGCCTGGTTCCACTTCGTGGCCGTCGGCAATGCGGTACTGCGAATGGAGGACGGCAGCACCTACGCGCTGTCTGCCGGCAACGCCGTGTTCATATCCCATGGCGCAGCCCATCAACTGTTTTCTCATCAGGGCGCGCCTGTCCAGGACATCGATCGTCTAGACGGTGCGCCCTTGGGTGAAACCGTCAGCGCGGTGAATACCGGAACCGATGCCAGCGCCACTCCGAGCACTATTCTGTTCAGTGCTTGTATGGAGTTTGAACTGGGCAGTATCCATGGCCTTGGCCGGCTGATGCCGGGACTGATGCTGATTGATGCCGGCGGCCAGCGTTACCCCGGGCTGGTGCCGATCCTGACCACCATGGAACGTGAGGTCAGCGCCGCTCGTGTCGGCTTCGCCGGTATTCTCGCGCGGCTGGCCGACGTGGTGGCGGCCATGGTAGTTCGCGGCTGGGTCGAGTGCGCCTGCGGCAATGCCTCTGGTCTGGTCGCCGCCTTGCGCGATCCCCGCTTGGCCGGTGCACTGCTTGCGCTCCATCAACAACCGGGCCGCGACTGGACTGTTGCGCAGTTGGCAGAGCACTGCAATACCTCACGCTCGGTCTTCGCGGACCGCTTTCAGGCTACGATTGGCATGGCCCCGCTACGCTATGTCACCGAACTGCGGATGCGGCTTGCAAGCCAGTGGCTGACCCTCGAAAGGCTACCGATTGAAGAGGTGGCGCAGCGTTTGGGCTATACCTCCCAGGCCGCTTTCAGTCGTGCATTCAAGCGCATTACGGGCAAGACGCCTGGATTGAGTCGCAAGGTGAGGCAAGCCGAATGCGGCTAGTCGATGATCCCTGCCGCCGACTCATTTACCTCCCGTTACATCGAGGAATGTACCGGTAACGAATGATGCCTCCGCGCTCGCCAACCATAGAATTGCGCGTGCCACTTCCTCAGGCTGTCCGCCCCGCCCCATCGGGATCGAGTCCTTGACACGATCGACCCGCCCCGGCTCACCGCCACTGGCATGCATTTCGGTATAGATATGTCCGGGGCGAATACAGTTGACGCGTATACCTTCCCGTGCGACCTCCTTCGCAAAGCCAATGGTGAACGTCTCCAACGCGCCCTTTGACGCCGCATAGTCGACGTACTCGTTGGGGCTGCCAAGGCGCGCCGAGGCCGATGAGACATTGATCACCACACCGCCCAGGCCGTTGTGGCGGTAAGACATGCGCTTCACCGCCTGTTGGGCACAGAGAATTGGGCCAATGGCGTTGACCGCAAAGATGCGCTGCATCCGCTCGAAGCCGAGGTCCTCCAGGCGTGACTGCGGCGCCAGCATCCCGGCGTTATTGACCAGGACGTCGATGCGTCCGAACGAGTGGTCGATCGCCGCGAACAAATCGACCACCTGTTGCGGATCCGCACTGTCCGCGCGCACCGCCAACGCCCGCTGCCCCAATGCTTCCACATCCGCAGCCACAGCCAGCGCTGCGGGTTCGTTGGCAACGTAGCTGATCGCCACGTCATAACCTCTTGCGGCGGCCAGCCGGGCAGTTGCTGCCCCTACTCCACGACTTCCGCCCGTAATCAGAATCAGCGGTGCCTGCGATACGTTGACCATGAAACTTAACTCCTGAGCCGTTGGCTGTATCAGCCGATGATGAGAGTGCCGCTGGCGATCACTACGCATGCCAGTATCCGGCGCGCGGTGAGCTTCTCGCCGAGAAACACATAGCCGATCAACGCCGCAAACAGCACGCTGGTTTCGCGCAATGCGGATACCGCGCCCAGGGGCGCTTCGTTCATGGCGTAGATGACCATTGCATAGGCGAGCAAAGAGACCAGCCCGCCGACCAGCGCGGTCACTGTTCCGGGCCGGACGGAGAACAAGCTGCGGGTATCGCGCAGGCCGATATAGACCATTGGCATCAGTACGCCCCACAGGGCACACATCCACACCGTGTAGGCTAGCGGCGAGCCGGAGATCCTGGCGCCGATGCCGTCAACCACGCTGTAGGCCGCGATAAAGCCGCCCGTTCCCAGCGCATAAGGCAGGCTGGGAACCGACAGACTGCGCCCTCTGAAAGCCAGCGACATAATCCCGCCTGACACCAGCGCAATACCGAGTAACACGTCAGGCGTGATGCTTTCTCCGGCAAACACGGCGGCCCCCAGAGTGATCAACACCGGCGATGATCCACGCGAAATCGGATAGATCTGCCCCAGGTCGCCGACCCGGTAACTGCGCACCAGAAACAGGTTGTAGCCGACATGCAGCAACCCTGAAAGCACCGCGTAGCCCCAGCTCTCAATCGCGGGGGGCACCATGAACGCTGCGGCGACGACACTGGTGATGGCGATGGCAATGCACATCACTGTCATCGACCACAGCCGATCGGCGCCGCTACGCAGCAGCGCATTCCAGCTGGCATGCAGGAGCGCGGCGAAAAGCACGAGGAAGATGATATGAATAGGCATGCGCCACTTTAGGCAATGCGGCAACGGGACTAAAGCGAAGCTTCCTCATCACAGCATGAACGTATACTCATGACTCACCCATCCGGTCGTTGGACTTCAGCGCCTCACTGACCAACCATTGGCGAAAGCTGGCGATATGCGGTTGCGCTTCGATGCCCTTGGGGCAGACGAAGTAGTACGCCAGCGGTGATGGGAATGGCACATCAAACAACCGCACCAAACGGCCATCGCTGATTTCGTTCTCGACATGCCCGCTGCGCACCAATGCAACGCCCTGGCCGAGCAAGGCGGCCTCGACCGTCATGTTGGTATCGCCAAATCTGACACACTCCTTTAGCGGCAAATAGGCCAGCCCGACGGCTTGAAACCACACCTCCCATTTTGGCACCAATTCAGCACCATCGCGCGTGAGTAGCGGGAAATGCAACAGTTCTGCGGGGCTCAGCGGCGTACCGACGCGTCGCAACAGTTCGGGGCTGGCCACCGGAAATACCTGCTCCCCAAACAGGAACTCGGAATGCAGACCGGGGTAATCGCCCTTGCCCAGCCTGATCGCAACATCAGCCTGGCCGTAAGAGAAGTGGATGATTTTATCCGTGGTGTCCAGCGAGACCAGCAGCTCGGGGTGCTGACGAGCGAGACGCGGCAAGCGCGGCAGCAACCATTTGAGCGCGAAGGAATAGGTGGTGCTGACGCCGAGTCGAACTCTGCCTTTTTGCTCGCGCAAGTCCCCCAAAGTCGCCTCCAGGCTGATGAAAAACTCGCGTACGATGGGCGCCAGCGCAGCCCCCGCTGCCGTGAGACGTAACGCCTTGCCACGTTCAAACAACTGCACTCCCCAAAGGGCCTCAAGATGCTTGAGCTGATGACTGACCGCGCTTTGAGTTACATGCAGCTCTTGTGCGGCCGACGTAAAGGTCAAGTGCCGGGTGGCAGCTTCAAATGCGCGCAAGGTCGCGGTAGGCGGCAGGTCTCTCATTAGGACAGCATCCAGTGAGTTATCAGAAAAGTGCTTACATGAACGCCAGCTCATGATAGAACCAAACTCACTCGAAACGTCACTTCGAATATCGAGGCAGATCCGACCATCAACAAGACCATTGATAAGCACCATGCTTCTGCTGACTGGATGTTTATAGAACCTGTGCAAGGGACGAAGTCCGCCTGCGATCTGATTTTTGACTCAATCAACGGTATTTTCGGCCAATGAACAGCTTCCGCGCGGTCATATACCTGGGCGTTCTACTCTGCAGCGGCTGCGTAAAAACGGCCAGCATTCCGCCCACCGACCTCACGCTATCATCGTTTGAGCTCGGCCCCGCCAATCTGTTCACGGCACACTTCAACTCCACTGTGGATTTGCAGAACGCTTTCAATGACTACGAAAACTCCAACCAGCTCAGCCCTACCCTGATCTGCTCTCTGAACCGAGACATGGAGTTCTCATCCGAGCATTCAATCGCGGTAAAAGCCGAAGGGCGAGTGAACGCAAGCGGTCAAGCCAGGCCCAATTACAAGTTTTCCTCCGACCTGATCTTCTACTACACCAATCCGGATGGTACGCAACGCGACTTGAATGACTACGACGCCATCAAACCGTTGCTGACGTCGCAAGCTTCAATCCCGTGCAAAGTTCGCATAACCGCCTATGGGTATGAGGTCTATTACACGAATACGTTATTCATCCCCTCCAGGATCATGATTGAACATATCTTCAGATAGCCGCGCTTTGCTGAACCTGGCGCAAGGATTTGGAGAAGCGCTGGTCGTCAGGTGAGCCCCCATAAAAAAGCCCGGAAACCTTCCCCGAGCTTTTTCATTTCTGCGCCTCTTTTGCATTTTTGTGCGACAGATCCCCTTTCAGGACTCCCGCAAGGCTCTGGCACGGTGTTAGTTTGTAAGTGTATATGTCTCAACCTTGAGACACGCCTAACTCACTGCCCTGCAAAGGAATGCCCTTCGTAATGAATGTCCCTTTCAAAAAACTGGCTGCCACCACCTTGATGCTGGCCGGTCTTGCCGTGTTCACGGCGCCCGCACAAGCCAATATCACTCCGCAGCAGAGCGCTGAAATCCTCAAGACTTATAGCGCAGACAAAGCCACTGATTTCCGCCAATTCCTCGGTAATCTGGGGAAAAGCGATCTGGCGAAAACCGCCGACATCGACCCGGCCATTGGTGCTTACCTCGACAACAAGGCATTGAGCGCCGAGCAGCAGAACGAAATCTATCGTCTGCTGGGTCTCTACACGCGAGCGAAATACAGCGCCGCCGCTACCGAAACCCTGCGCGAACTGGTCGAGATCCCGACCTTTCGCAAGGATGGCGTCGAACAGCACGACAACCCGGAATTCACCAAGATCGCGGCGAAGATTCAGAGCCTTGCCGAGTCGTTCAATCTGAAATTCCGCAACATCGACAACCGCGTGTACGAGATCTCTCTCGACGGCAGCGGCGATGAAGTGGTTGGCATTCATGCGCATGCCGACGTGGTGCCGGTGACGCCGGAAAACTGGGTGCTCAAGGATGGCACCCGCCTCGACCCGTTCAAGATCACCTTGATCGGCGATCGCATGTATGGTCGCGGCACCGAGGATGACAAGAACGGCATCGTGGTTACGCTCTATGCCATGAAAGTCATCAAGGAAGAAAAACTGCCGCTGGTGCGCAACTTCAAGTTGCTGGTCGACACCACCGAAGAAACCACGGGCGACGCGATCCCTTACTACTTCGAACGCAATCCGACACCGAACTACAACCTCGCGCTGGATGGTGGCTACCCGGTGGTGATTGCCGAGAAAGGCTACGGCACCGTCATGGCCAACTTTGCCAAGCGCAAAGGCGAAGGCAAAGGTACCGAAATCGTCTCGATGACCGGTGGCCTGGCGACCAACCAGATTCCATCGGCGTCGGTCGCCACCCTGATCACCGACAAACCTGCTGAACTGGCTGCCAGTCTGCAAAAGGCCGGTGATGAGTTTGCCAAGCGCAATGGCGGCGATTTCCAGGTCAGCGCCAAGGTCGACGGCAAAGACGTCAAACTGACCGTGACTGGCGTATCTGCGCACTCCTCCGAGCCAGAATCCGGGGTCAACCCGGTCGCGCGGATGCTGGTCTTTATCAATAGCCTTGATGGCAAAGTCGCGTTCAAGCACAACCACATCACCGATGCCGCGCGTTATGCCGCCGACAACTGGGGGCTGGATTACCTGGGCAACAAGCTGAATGTCGGTTTCTCCGATGCCTTCATGGGGCCGCTGACAACGTCGCTGACCTACGTCGGCATGGATGACAAAGCCTTCAAACTCGCGGTCAACCTGCGCGTGCCGAAGGGCAAGTCGCCGGAGAAGCTCAAGGCTGAAATCGCCGATAAACTGGCGGCGTGGGACAAGAAAAGCCACGTAGCCGTAACCTTCGATTATTCGATCGCCGAGCCGATGTACCGTAATCCTGAGGGTGAGTGGGTCAAGGCGCTGCTGGCGGTATCGACTGAAAACCTCGGCATGAAACACGAGTTCGGCACCTCCGCCGGCGCTACCTCGGTGCATGAACTGCCGAATGGCGTGCAATTCGGTCTGGCCATGCCAAACGTGAAATACACCGGTCACACTGACGGCGAATTCAAGACTGTGGAGCAATTCCAGCTGGATCTGCAGATCGTGACTGAAATGATCGGACGCATCGGCCAGTTGCCGAAACTCTGACCGCATTGTCGAACCCGCCGCCATGGCGGGTTCGGCATTTTTAATCCCCGCATAATCCCCGCCGCGCAGCCTCGCTCCTGACTTTTACACGTCGGGCAACACTGAATTGTCCTGAGAGAGATTGATAGCCACCTAACGAAAGGTGCATGCTAGAGGGCTCGTTCGGGTCTTATATCATTCCGAATGATAGTTACCTTTGCTTCATTCGATTCGTGCCATCACACCCCGCCGAGCATCATCCGCCCATCTTCAATACATTGGCGGATGCATCCATGGAACAGTCACTCAAACATTTGCGCTTCCCGTTGGCCATGTTGGCCGTACTGGTGATGAGCGCCTGCGGCAAGACTCCCGAGACTGCCGCCACCATGCCTGCTGCGAAAGTCAGCGTTGCCAAGGTGCTGGAACAACCGGTCAACGAGTGGGACGAATTCACCGGGCGCCTCGAGGCGCCGGAAACCGTTGAAATCCGTCCACGGGTCTCCGGCCAGATCGACGACGTCGCTTTCACTGAAGGCGCACTCGTCAAGAAAGGCGACCTGCTGTTCCAGATTGACCCGCGTCCGTTCCAGGCTGAGGTGCGCCGCCTCGAAGCCCTCGTAGCCCAATCCCGCGCCAACGCCACTCGCAGTGAAAACGAAGCCGGTCGCGGTGAACGTCTGCGCGCCAGCAACGCCATTTCCGCCGAACTGGCCGACTCGCGCACCAGCGCTGCACAAGAAGCCCGCGCCGCCGTCGGTGCCCTGCAAGCGCAACTGGATCTGGCCAAACTGAACCTCAGCTTCACCCGCGTGACCGCGCCGATCAGTGGTCGCGTCAGCCGTGCCGAGATCACCGCCGGTAACCTGGTGACCGCCGACACTACGCCGCTGACCAGCGTAGTTTCCACCGACCGCGTTTATGCCTACTTCGACGCCGATGAGCGTGTATTCCTCAAATACACCCAACTCGCTCGTAACGGTCAGCGCGGTGCCACCACTCCGGTGTACATGGGCCTGTCCAACGAAGACGGCAACCCACACCTCGGCCAGATGAACTTCGTCGACAACCAGGTCAACCCGAAAACCGGCACCATCCGTGGTCGCGCGGTGTTCGACAACAGCGACGGCACCTACACCCCGGGCCTCTACGCACGCTTGAAGCTGGTTGGCAGCGGCACCTACAACGCCATGTTGATCAACGACGAAGCGGTCGGTACCGACCTCGGCAAGAAGTTCGTACTGGTCATGGATGCGGACAACAAAACCGCGTACCGCGCCGTCGAACTGGGTCCGAAAATCGAAGGCCTGCGCATCGTCCGTAATGGCCTGAACAAGGACGACACGATCATCGTCAAGGGTCTGCAACGGGTTCGTCCTGGCTCACCGGTCACGCCTGAAGTGGTGCCAATGGCCAGCGAACAGACCATCGCGGCACTCGCTCAACAACGTCAAGCGCTGGAAGCCAGCAACCTGCCCAAAGTCGCCCCTGCCAAAGGCGCGTCCGGTTCGGTTGTGAAGCTGGCTGCTACGACCCCACGCGGTTAAGGGACGACAACTCCGATGAATTTTTCCCAATTCTTCATTTCCCGGCCGATCTTCGCAGCGGTGCTTTCGCTGCTGATCCTGATCGCCGGTGCGATCTCGCTGTTCCAGCTACCGATCAGCGAATACCCGGAAGTCGTGCCACCGACCGTGGTGGTGCGTGCCAACTTCCCGGGCGCCAACCCTAAAGTCATCGGTGAAACCGTGGCCGCTCCGCTGGAGCAGGCCATCACCGGCGTCGAGAACATGCTGTACATGTCCTCGCAGTCGACCGCCGACGGCAAGATCACCCTGACCATCACCTTCGCCCTGGGCACTGACCTGGACAATGCGCAGGTGCAGGTGCAAAACCGGGTGACCCGAACCGAGCCGAAGCTTCCCGAGGAAGTGACGCGCATCGGTATCACCGTCGACAAAGCATCGCCTGACCTGACCATGGTTGTGCACTTGACCTCGCCGGACAAGCGCTACGACATGCTCTACCTGTCCAACTACGCGATCCTCAACATCAAGGATGAGCTCGCTCGTCTCAACGGTGTCGGTGATGTGCAGTTGTTCGGTATGGGCGACTACTCGCTGCGTGTCTGGCTCGACCCGAACAAGACCGCTTCGCGCAATCTGACCGCGACCGATGTGGTCACCGCGATTCGTGAGCAAAACCGCCAGGTGGCTGCCGGTCAGTTGGGTGCGCCCCCTGCCCCGAATGCCCAGAGCTTCCAGCTGTCGGTCAACACACAGGGTCGTCTGGTCTCCGAGGAAGAGTTCGAGAACATCATCATTCGTGCAGGCGACGACGGTGAAATCACTCGCCTCAAGGACATCGCTCGGGTTGAACTGGGCTCCAGCCAATATGCGCTGCGTTCGTTGCTGGACAACCAGCCGGCCGTAGCCATCCCGATCTTTCAGCGTCCAGGCTCCAATGCCATCGACATCTCGAACGACGTTCGGGCGAAAATGGACGAGTTGAAGAAAGGCTTCCCGCAAGGCATGGATTACAGCATCGTCTATGACCCGACGATCTTCGTGCGCGGTTCGATCGAGGCGGTGGTTCACACCCTCTTCGAAGCACTGATCCTCGTGGTACTGGTGGTGATCCTGTTCCTGCAAACATGGCGCGCCTCGATCATTCCGTTGGTGGCGGTGCCGGTATCGTTGATCGGTACGTTTGCGGTGATGCACCTGTTCGGCTTCTCGCTCAACGCGCTGTCCTTGTTCGGATTGGTGCTGGCCATCGGTATCGTGGTCGACGACGCCATCGTGGTGGTGGAGAACGTCGAACGGAACATTGAACTCGGACTGACACCGGTCGAAGCAACCAAACGTGCCATGCGTGAAGTAACCGGTCCGATCGTTGCCACGGCGCTGGTGCTGTGTGCGGTGTTCATTCCGGCGGCCTTCATCTCCGGTCTCACCGGGCAGTTCTACAAACAGTTTGCACTGACCATCGCCATCTCGACGGTGATCTCGGCGTTCAACTCGCTGACCCTGTCGCCAGCACTGGCCGCGGTATTGCTGAAAGGCCACGACGCACCGAAAGACCGCTTTTCCAAGGTGCTCGACAAGATCTTCGGTGGCTGGCTGTTCCGTCCGTTCAACCGTTTCTTCGATCGTGCCAGCCATGGCTACGTCGGCACCGTGCGTCGGGTTATCCGCAGCAGCGGCATCGCCCTGCTGTTGTACGCAGGCCTGATGGTGCTGACCTTCTTCGGTTTCTCCAGCACGCCGACCGGCTTCGTACCGGGCCAGGACAAGCAATACCTGGTGGCCTTCGCGCAACTGCCGGACGCTTCGAGCCTGGATCGCACCGAAGAAGTCATCAAGCGCATGTCCGACATGGCGCTGAAACAGCCAGGCGTGGAAAGCGCCGTAGCGTTCCCGGGCCTGTCGATCAACGGCTTCACCAACAGTCCGAACGCCGGCATCGTCTTCGTGACCCTGAAACCATTCGACGAACGTAAAGACCCGAGCATGTCCGCCGGTGCAATTGCCGGGGCCTTGAACGGCCAGTACGCGAACATTCAAGAGGCGTACATGGCGATCTTCCCGCCACCGCCGGTACAAGGTCTGGGCACCATTGGTGGTTTCCGTCTGCAAATCGAAGACCGGGGCAACCTGGGCTACGACGAGCTGTACAAAGAAACCATGAACATCATCAACAAGAGCCACAGCGTTCCGGAACTGGCGGGCCTGTTCACCAGCTACACAGTGAACGTGCCTCAGGTCGATGCCGCCATCGACCGTGAAAAAGCCAAGACCCACGGCGTGGCCGTCAGCGACATCTTCGACACCCTGCAGATCTACCTGGGGTCGCTGTATGCCAACGACTTCAACCGCTTCGGGCGCACCTATCAGGTCAACGTTCAGGCCGAACAACAGTTCCGCCTCGAATCCGACCAGATCGGCCAGCTGAAAGTACGTAACAACAAAGGCGAAATGATCCCGCTGGCGACCTTCATCAAGGTCAGCGACACCTCGGGCCCGGATCGCGTGATGCACTACAACGGCTTCATCACCGCAGAAATCAACGGTGCGGCTGCCCCGGGCTACAGCTCCGGCCAGGCGGAAAAAGCCATCGAGAAACTGCTGAAGGATGAACTGCCGAACGGCATGACCTACGAGTGGACCGACCTGACCTACCAGCAGATTCTGTCCGGCAACACCGCGCTGTTCGTATTCCCGCTCTGCGTATTGCTGGCGTTCCTGGTACTGGCCGCTCAATACGAAAGCTGGAGCCTGCCATTGGCGGTGATCCTGATCGTACCGATGACCCTGCTGTCGGCCATCACCGGTGTGATCATCTCGGGCGGTGACAACAACATCTTCACCCAGATCGGTCTGATCGTACTGGTGGGACTTGCCTGTAAGAACGCGATTCTGATCGTCGAGTTCGCCAAGGACAAACAGGAAGAAGGCCTCGACCCGCTCGCTGCGGTACTCGAAGCTTGCCGTCTGCGTCTGCGGCCGATCCTGATGACCTCCTTCGCGTTCATCATGGGTGTGGTGCCACTGGTGTTCTCCAGCGGTGCCGGTGCCGAGATGCGTCACGCCATGGGTGTGGCGGTGTTCTCCGGGATGCTCGGGGTGACCTTCTTCGGTCTGTTGCTGACCCCAGTGTTCTACGTACTGATCCGTAACTTTGTTGAACGCGGCGAAGCCCGCAAAGCGGCCAAAGCTCTGAAACTGGAGGCGCAACAATGAGTCTGAAAGTCTTCCTGCCGAGTCTGCTGGTGCTGGCTCTCAGCGCCTGCGCTGTCGGCCCCGACTACAAGACCCCAGCCACGGAGGCGGCCAATATCACGGCCGCCACCGACGGCGCCGCCGGGCAAAAGAACTTCGACCGTTCTAAATTCGAAGGCATCTGGTGGCAGCAATTCGACGATCCGACCCTCAACCAGTTGGTGACCCAATCGCTGCAAGGCAACCGTGAACTGCGCGTGGCGTTCGCGCGCTGGAAAGCCGCCCGGGCGATCCGCGACGACGCCAGCAACGATGCGATGCCGACCATCACCAGCCGCGCCAGCAGTGATCTGGCCAAGGGGCAAATCCCCGGCCAAACCACCAACCGGGTCAATAGCGAACGCTATGACCTCGGTCTGGACATGGCCTGGGAGCTAGACCTGTTCGGGCGCATCCAGCGCAATCTGGAAGCCAGCGACGCCGACCAGCAGGCAGCCGAAGCCGATCTGTACCAACTGCAAGTCACCATGATTGCCGAACTGGTCGACGCTTACGGTCAACTGCGCGGTGCACAACTGCGCGAAAAGATTGCCGTGGCCAACCTGAACAACCAGCAGGAGTCGCGCAAGATCACCATCAGCCTGCGTGACGCCGGCGTGGGCGATCAGCTCGACGTCGAACGTGCCGATGCACGTCTGGCTTCGGTCGAAGCCAGCGTGCCGCAATTGCAGGCAGAACAGGTTCGGCAGAAAAACCGTATTGCTACCCTCTTGGGCGAGCGTCCGGACAAGCTGACTGTCGATCTGAGTCCAAAAGACCTGCCAGCGATTGCCAAAGCCTTGCCGATCGGTGACCCGGGCGAACTGCTGCAGCGTCGTCCGGACATTCTCAGCGCCGAACGCCAACTGGCCTCGGCCACGGCACGTATCGGCGTGGCGAAAGCCGATCTGTTCCCACGGGTCAGCCTCAGCGGCTTCCTCGGCTGGACGGCCGGGCGTGGTTCGCAGATTGGTTCCTCGGCGGCCAACGCCTGGGCACTCGGCCCGAGCATCACTTGGGCAGCATTTGATCTTGGCAGCGTGCGAGCTCGATTGCGCGGCGCCGATGCCGATGCCGAAGGCGCCCTGGCGACCTACGAGCAACAAGTGCTGCTGGCTCTGGAAGAATCGGAAAACGCTTTCAGTGATTACGGCAAACGTCAGCAACGCTTGATCTCGCTGATCCGTCAGAGCGAATCGAGCCGCAAGGCTGCCGACCTCGCTGAAATCCGCTATCGCGAAGGTACGACCGACTTCCTTGTGTTGCTCGACGCCCAACGTGAGCGCCTGAACGCCGAAGACAGCCAGGCCCAGGCCGAAGTCGACCTGTATCGCGGCATCGTCGCGATCTACAAAGCCCTTGGCGGTGGCTGGCAACCGGAGACAGTGGCCAGCAAGTAATCGATTGTTAAAGAGCTCCTTTGGTTGGCCGCAACCAACCAAATTTTTTGCCCCGCGTATCATTCGGTCGCGGGGTTTTTTTATGCCTCGAAAATCACACCCTCTTCTGTAGGAGCTGCCGCAGGCTGCGATCTTTTGACTTTGCTTTAAAAGAGCAGATCAAAAGATCGCAGCCTGCGGCAGCTCCTACAGGGATCAGTTTTCCAGCACGGTGACGGTCGCTGTGGTGCCAGCACGCAGGCGGTTCTTGCCGGCATAGTCGCCATCAATGTCGATCCGCACCGGCACCCGCTGTGCCAGTTTTACCCACGTGTAACTCGGGTTGATGTTGGCCAGTAACCGGCTGCCCGGCGCGTTCTCCCGGTCGGCGATGGCGAAGGCGATGCTCTGCACCCTGCCGCCGAAGGTCTCTCCGCTCATCAATTGCACCCGCACCCGATCGCCCTCTGTAATTCGCGGCAGTTTGGTTTCTTCGAAATAACCACTGATGTAGAACGAATCACTGTCGACCAGTGCCAATAAAGCGCCGCCGCTCACCGCGTAGTCACCTTCACGGGTCAGCAGGTTGGTGACATAACCGCTCACTGGGGACTCGACGCGGGTGCGCTGCAAGTCCAGTTCGGCCTGGGTCAGCGCGGCAATCGCCAACTGCACGTTCGCCTCGGCCAGACCGAGATTGGCCTGATTGCGTAGAAGATCCGCTTGGGCCACCGCGACATCGGTACTGGATTTTTCCCACTCTTCTCCGGAGATCGCAAAACCCTGCTTGAGTGTACGCCGCCGGCGTTCTTCGCTTTGCCTCTGCTTGAGCAAGGCTTCACTGGCAACGATGGCCGCTTGCGACTGACCCAGCGTTGCCTTCGACACTTCCACCGAACGCCGCGAGTGTTCCACCGCGAGGCGGTAGCGCGCCGGGTCGATCTCCATCAACAATTGCCCCTTGTCGACATGCTGGTTGTCCTGCACGGCCAGACTGACAATGCGCCCCGAGACATCCGCCGACAGCGTCACCACATCGGCTCTGACCCGGGCATCGCGAGTCCACGGCGCGCGGGTGTAATGCTCCCAGGCAAACCAGCCGAGCACGATCGCCAACAGCACCACTGCCAACGTGATCAATCGCGTGAATAACACTTTCAAGGCATCAGGCTCCCATCAGCAAAATCAGCGTGGCACAGACGCAGGCATACAAAGCGCCTTCGAACAGCGCCTCATGCCAGACCAGACGCAGTACGCCAAGTCGCCGCAAACCCCAGTCCAGCAACATGAAAATCGGTATGGCCAACAGTAACGCCTGGGCAATGGGCGGCAGGTAGACGCCGCCAATTTCGAAATCAATGGGCAAGGGCTGCTTCTCCTTCCGGAACAGAGTGCTGGATAGCGTCACCGTGGCGTTGCAGAAATGACACGACGATCAATAGGGCCACACGCATACGAAACAGCGACCAGACATGCTCATGACTGGCGATGTGCAGTTCATCCAGTTCATCGCCCAGTGTGTGCAGCGTGGTCAGCAGTGGCGCCAATTGCACATCCTGTCGCCCGGCGACATAGCGCCCGGTCTTGCGCACGGCCGATGCCAGACGCTGAGTAAAGGCATCTGTCAGCAGCGCATTGTTGTGCGCTTGCTGCCGCAACTGGTGCATGGCCACACCCAGTGCCACGCACGCCAGGCTGATTTCATAGAGTTGCTGCATGGCCCGGTTGTTCACCGCTGGCAGCAGGCCGAGCATGCTGGTCAGGCGATCGACCATGCGGCTTTCAAAGGCAAACTGTTGTTCATCGGTCGCCGGGGTTTTGCTCAGTGCATACACCTGCTCGCGCGCTTCGTTATACAAACGGCGAAGGCGCCACGCCGGGCGAAACGGGAAAATCCACGCGTAAACGATCAGGGCAAGCATGGCTGCACTGACATAGGCGCCGGCAAATTCGAACCATTGAATCGCCGTGTTCTGTCCGGTACCGACATTCTGCGGGCCGAGCATCAGAAAACTCGACAACCCCAACCCCATACCGATACCCGCCGTCGCCGGACTGGCCAGACCGATTGCGATCACATACAGCAGCGGTGCCAGCAACAACGCCAACAGCTCGAAATCACTGATCGCCGGCACCAGCATGAATTGATAGAACGCCGAGACCACCAGCGCCAGCCCCAAGCCTCGCGCATAACTCTGCGCGGCTATCAGTGGACGCGGGAAAGTAGCCATCAGCGAGCAGAGGATTCCCACCAGAATCATTCCGCCTCGCGCACCGTCCCACGCGGTTTCGATCCAGATCAACCCGGCCACCAGCAACGCAGTGAAGGCGCGGATCGCATTCATCGACGCCAAAGTGAAGTCCAGATGCAGAGGGCTGACCTGGCCACGATAGAGACAACTGGCCTCGCGCCCTTCCTGAATGGCATCACTCAACTCGAGAATCTGCTCGAGTTGCTGCAACAGCCGCGCCTGCTCCCAGCGCAACGCCCAGGCCAGCGAGCGCAAGGTGGCGCTCATGTCTTCGGTCAACTGCTCGGCTTGATACGCCAACGCCTCGAACTGTTGCTGCAGCTTGATGAATTGCTGGCGTGTGGGCTCGGGCAGCGATCGCCCCTGCTCCGCCAACTGATCGAGAAGCGCCAGTTCGTCCGCACGCAGTCGCTGGATCTCCAGCGGCAGATCACCCTCCCAGCGCTCGGTGAGCAGTTCGCGCTGATGGCGTAGCGCGGTCAATCGCGAGGTCAACAACATCAGCTGGTTGCCCAACAGCAGTACCAGATGGTTGGCGCTGCGCAACCGTGGCGCATCGAAATACAAGTGCCGGCGCAGGCCTTCGAGGGCACTGATCTCACCGAGCAATTGCATTTGCCGGCGCTGGAAATCGGCCTCGCTTTCTTCCGTGCGAAGCACCGCCGCAGCGTGACTGGCGGCCAGTTTGATAACCTGATCGACCTTGGCGAAATACCCCTTGGCCACCGCTTGCGGGCGTGCCGTCAACAGGCTGACCACACACACGCAGGCCACGGCCAGCAAGGTTTCGGTAACGCGGGTGACGGCCAATAAAAAGGTGCCGTCCTGATCCGGAATCGCCAGCAACGCCACCACCACGGCGGTGTAACCACTGAGCACAAAGGCTTGCGAACTGGTGTAGCGCAGCAACGTACCGCCCGCCGTGCACAGCGCCAGCCACAGGGCCAGAGTGGTAATGAATGGCAGCGGTGCCTGTGGAAAGATGGCCATGATCAATACCGCCACCGCCGCCCCGAGGGTCGTGCCGATCACCTGACCGAAGCTGCGTGCCAGCGCCATCCCGGCCAACGGCTGGCTGACAATGACCACTGCCATGATCGACCACTTCGGCTGATCGAGATCGAACAAGAACGCCAGGTACAGCGTCAGCAAGCCCGCCGCAATGGTTCGCAGGGCAAACAGCAGTGCAGCCTGACCGGGGTGGATCACGGCTCGGAAATAATTGAACAGGGCTTGCATGGGCACACTCATCGAAACGACTTCTGCAAGCGTAGACACTGCATCGAAAGCCTGACGGGTAACTGAGTCGACGCAGCTTGTAGGGCGATTCGCATGCACAGGGTTTGACTCGTGGCCCGCGCTGACCGAAGCTTGCCGCTCTGCTCAAGAACGCCTGTTTCGGAAACCTGCATGCCTCAGTCTCGCCGCTACCTGCTTATCAGCCTGGGCCTTGTGCTTATCGTCGTCGTAGCCTGGTTGTCGGTGCGCAGCACCGTCCCGGTCATACCCGATGCAATCAAGCACGGTTATAGCGAAGCGCTCGATGCTGCCCGTAAGGGTCAACCGGGCGCAGCGCGTCAGTTGTATCAGCAACTGGGCCGCCCGGACATATCGGTGAAACGTCGCGTGTGGCTGCACGGTGAGCTGGCCAATTACCCCAGCCCGCAAGCGTTGAAACTGGCCGACACCGACCTGCAGAACGAAGCCCCCGCCGTGCGGCTGGCGGCAATCAAAAGCGTGGTGGGACTGGTGCCGGGCGGGCAACGCAGCCTGTTGCTCGGGCCGATGCTCGAAGATGAAGATCAAACCGTGCGCTTTGCCGCGATCAACGCCCTCCTCGGTTTGACCCCCGATGAACTGGGCCTTTACTTCGCGCCACTACAACAAGCGATCGACGGCTGGGAACAAACGCTCAAGGCGCTGCCGGAAAGCGCTGCCAACTATGCGCAACTGGCCCGGCTGCATATCCACAACGCAGAACTCAAAGAGGCGCAGGTCGCGCTCGACAATACGCTGCGCCTGGAGCCCGGCAATCTGCAGGCGCTGGTGATGCAGATCGATGTCCTCGACCGCCAGGGCCAAACCGACGCCGCTCGGCAACTGCTGGTCAAACAGCTCAAAGCGCAACCTGATTCTGCCTACCTGCAACATGCCTTGGGTCTTTGGCTGTTGCACCACGATCAGCGCGAATACGCTCTGCTCGGTTTGTCCAAAGCCGTTGAGCTGGAACCCGATAACAAGGATTACCGCTACGACCTCGCGACCACCCTGCACAGCGCCGAAGAACTGGAAGCGGCGCAAAACCAGTTGCAGGAAATCGTTCAGCGCCACCCCGCTGACCGCAAGGCGCGGGTTTTGCTGATCAATTACTGGAAAGAAAGCGGGCAATTGCAGAACGTGCAGATTCTGTTGGCGCAGCTGGAACAGCTCAACCCGGATGATCCGGCCTTGCAGCAGGGTCTCTGAGCCACTTTCGACAGCTCGATCGACACATCTCGCAAGGAATTTCGGAACTGCCATCACGCCAAAGGGTCAAGTTAATCAGGCCGCTCGATTCTCCCGACGGCCTCGCTTCCCCTAGTCATGAGAGGGCATTTTTTGTCTACTTCTAACGAGTTGATCAGTGCGAAAGCCGCTACCGGCATTGTGGGTCTGGATGACATCCTCGCCGGTGGTCTGTCTCGCGGTCATGTTTTTTTGCTGGAGGGTGAACCCGGTACCGGCAAAACCACGGTCGCTTTGCATTTTCTCCTGGCCGGCGCGAAAGCCGGCGAACGCTCGTTGTACATCACGCTCTCGGAAACCGAGCGCGAACTAAGGCAAGGGGCGTTGTCCCATGGCTGGACGCTGGATGACAACATCAAGATCTTCGAGCTGACACCCCCGGAAAGCCTGCTCAATGCTGAACACCAGCAGAGCCTGCTGTATTCCTCCGACCTGGAACTGGGCGAAGCCACCAAGCAGATTTTCGAAGCAGTCGAACGCTTCAAACCTACGCGTTTGGTGCTCGACAGCCTGTCGGAGATCCGCTTGCTGGCGCAGAGCTCTTTGCGTTATCGCCGGCAGATTCTGGCGATCAAGCATTACTTCGTGCGCTACAACGCGACCGTGTTGCTGCTCGATGACCTGACCACCGAGTCCCTCGACAAAACCGTGCACAGCGTGGCCCACGGGGTGATTCGTCTTGAAGAACTGACACCCAACTACGGCGCCGAGCGGCGACGCGTGCGGGTGGTCAAGTACCGTGGCCAGAAGTATCGCGGTGGTTTTCACGACTTCACCATCATGGGCGATGGCGTGCATGTGTTCCCGCGGCTGGTGGCGGCTGAACACCGCGGCGAGTATGCGCGCTTGCAGTTGACCAGCGGCATTCCGGAAATGGACGCTCTGCTCGGCGGCGGCATCGAAACCGGCTCCAGCACGCTGATTCTCGGCCCTGCCGGTACCGGTAAGTCGCTGATTTCGATGATCTTCGCCGCCGCTGCCGTATTACGCGGGGAAAAAGCCGCGCTGTTTATCTTCGATGAAGAACTCGGCCTGCTGTTCGAACGGATGAAAAACATCGGCATCGACCTCAAGGCGCTGCAAGCCACCGGCAATTTGTTGATCGAACAGGTCGACGCCGCGGAACTGTCGCCGGGTGAGTTCTCTCATCGCGTACGCCGCTGCGTCGATGAAGGTCAAATCAAAACCGTGGTTATCGACAGCATCAACGGCTATCAGGCGGCAATGCCAGAAGAAAACGCGCTGGTGCTGCACATGCACGAGCTGCTGCTGTACCTCAACCGCAAAGGCGCGGCGACCTTCATGACAGTTGCCCAGCATGGTCTGGTCGGCGACATGCAAGCGCCGGTCGACATTACTTATCTGGCTGACACGGTGATTCTGTTGCGCTACTTCGAAGCACTGGGCAAAGTCCGCCGCGCGATCTCGATCATCAAGAAACGCACCGGCAGCCACGAATCGACCATTCGTGAATACCGCATTTCCACGCAAGGCATGACCATCGGTGAACCGCTGGAAGCCTTTCAGGGCGTGCTACGTGGCGTCCCCACCTACCTCGGCGCGAGTAATCCGTTGCTGCAGGAAGAGCACTTGTGACGGTCCAGGTGCCGCTGGCCGAACGGGCGCTGATTCTGGCGCCCGTGGGTCGCGACAGCCAGATTGCGCTGATGATCCTCAAAGAGGCCGGCTACGGCGGAGTCGTCACGCCCGGTCTGGGTTCGCTGTGCACGGAGCTCGAGCAGGGCGCCGGTTTGTTGCTGGTCGCCGCCGAAGCCTTGCGCGGGCCGGAACTGGAAGCTTTGTTCCTGCATCTGGAGCAGCAGCCGGCCTGGTCGGATCTGCCTATTGTGCTCTTGACCCATCACGGCGGCCAGGAACAAGGCCCCTCCTCACGCCTTAGCGATCTGCTGGGCAACGTGACATTTCTTGAGCGTCCGTTTCATCCGGCAACACTGGTCAGTATGGTTTCTGCCGCATTGCGCGGCCGACGACGACAGTACGAGGCCCGCGATCGGCTGATTGACCTGAGTGAAAGCGAACGGCGCCTGCAATCGACGCTGGAAACCCTTGAGCAACAGGTCGAGGAGCGCACCGCACAGCTGCGCCACAATGAAGAAGCGCTGCGCCAGTCACAGAAAATGGAAGCGGTCGGCCAACTCACCGGCGGCATCGCCCACGACTTCAACAACATGCTCACCGGTATTATCGGCAGCCTTGAGTTGCTGCGCCGGCGCTTGGCCCGTGGGCGTCTGGACGACCTCGACAGCCTGATCGATCTGGGCGTGACCTCGGCCAACCGTGCCGCCAGTCTGACCCACCGCCTGCTGGCGTTTTCACGCCGACAATCGCTCGATTCAAAAGCCGTGCAGATGAACACCCTGGTGCTGTCCATGGGTGAGCTGCTGCAACGCAGCCTCAACGAAAGCATTCAGCTGGACATGCGCCTCAACGACAAGCTGTGGGTGGCCGAGGCCGACCCCAATCAACTGGAAAGTGCCCTGCTCAACCTGGTGATCAATGCCCGCGACGCCATGCCCGACGGCGGAAAATTGGTGGTCGAGACCAGCAATCAGGTGCTCAAGCGCGAATTCACCGAGGCCTACAGCAACCTTGAACCCGGTGATTACGTGATGCTCAGTGTGACCGACAACGGCAGCGGCATGCCGCAAAGTGTCATCAACCGTGCATTCGATCCTTTTTTCACAACCAAGCCGATTGGCCAGGGCACCGGGCTGGGCCTGTCGATGATTTACGGGTTCAGCAAGCAGTCACGCGGACATGTCTCGATCGACAGCGAAATTGATGAAGGCACCACGGTCCGGCTTTATCTGCCGCGTTTTCGCGGCGAAGAACTGTCCAGTCCGGACTCCGCTATTCAACAAGCCCCGGATGCGCTGGATGGCGAAACCGTGCTGATCGTTGAAGACGACCCGGCCGTGCGCGTGTTGGTCTGCGCGGTACTTGGGGAGTTGGGTTATGCCTTCGTCGAAGCCTGGGATGCCGACAGCGCCGTGCCGATTCTGAACTCGACGCAACGCATCGACCTGCTGATCAGCGACGTCGGCCTGCCGGGCATGAACGGCCGGCAACTGGCAGAAGTCGGCCGTCAGTATCGGCCGGGGCTGAAGGTTTTGTTCATCACCGGATACGCCGAGCACGCAGCGGTGCGTGGCGGGTTCCTCGATTCGGGAATGCAGATGATCACCAAACCGTTCACCTTCGATCTGCTGACCGCCAAGGTACGGGAGATGATCAAAAGCTGAAACGCTGAAACTGTAGGAGCTGCCGCAGGCTGCGATCTTTTGATCTTGTTCTTGATCATCAACATCAAAAGATCGCAGCCTTCGGCAGCTCCTACAGGGCTTCAGGCGAGCAATTCCTGAATTTTTTCCTGCAACACATCCAGGTCGAACGGCTTTTCCAGGATCGGCGCCTTGCGCGTGATCGGGCTGCCGGTTTCGCGGATTTCCTGCGGGTAACCGCTGATGAAAATTACCTTCAGGTCCGGGCGCAATTTGACCGCCGGTTCAGCGATCTGCACGCCGGAGATCCCGCCCGGCAAGCGGAAATCGGTGATCAACATGTCCAGATGCGGCTTGCTCGCAAGAATCTCGAACGCCTGCTCGCCGTTTTCCGCCTGCAACACGCGATACCCCTGCCCCGACAAGTAATCCGTCAGGACCATCAAGATAACCGGTTCGTCCTCGACGACGAGTACTACATCTTGTGCATCTACGCTCATGGGAAGCCTTTGTTCGGTCAATAGCTGCTGATACGACCGTACGGTCAATCAGAGGTTGCGTCGGATGTGCCGTTTTCCTGAATTGGCAGACAAACGCGAAACAGGGCGCCTTCGTTGATTTCACTCTCGACGACGATGGAGCCGCCATGGGCGGCGATGATCTGTTCGGAAATGAACAGACCCAGCCCGAGCCCGGCCACTACCGTCTTGGCGGAAACCCGTTCGAACTGTTGGAAAATACGCTTCTGGTTCTCCTGGCTGATGCCGATGCCGCGATCCTGCACCTCGACCCGCGCCTCATCGCCTTCACGGTAAACGCGCACCTGAATCGGGCTGCGACCGCCATAGCGCAGGGCATTGGTAAGCAAATTGGTCACCACCTGCTCGATACGGAACTCGTCCCAATTGCCTTCCACCGGCGCTGGCGCGGTAAACGACACTTCAGTTTCGGCAGCTTCAATCTGTTGCGCGAAGTTTTGCAGCAGGTTGCTGACCAATTGCACCAGATCGAAACGGCTCGGGCGGATCGACAGTTTGCCGGTGCGAATGCGCGACACGTCGAGCATGTCTTCGATCAGGCGGATCAGGCTTTTGATCTGCCGTTCATCGCGGTCGACCATGGCGTGCATCTTGTCCAGGGTGAATGCCGCTGCGTTGTCCCGAGCCAGGTGCATCTTGCGCAACTGGGTTTCGAGAATCAGGCCGTTTAGCGGCGTACGCACTTCGTGAGCGACGATGGACATGAAGTCATCACGCATACGCACCGCCTGCTCCAGCTCCAGCTGGGTGCTTTGCAGCTGTTGCAGCAGCGCTTCCTGCTCGCGTCGAGCCTGTTCCAGCGCTTCGAGCTGTTGCTTCATCGCCTTGCTCTGGCGGTACAGATCGACGAAGACATTGACCTTGCTCTTCACCGCATGGATATCCAGCGGTTTGTGCAGAAAGTCCACCGCCCCGCTCTCGTAACCCTTGAACGCATAATTGAGTTCACGGCCGGCGGCGCTGACGAAAATGATCGGGATGTTCTTGGTTTTCTCGGTGCCGCGCATCAACTCGGCGAGTTCGAAGCCGTTCATGCCCGGCATCTGCACGTCGAGGATGGCCATGGCGAACTCGTGTTGCAGCAGCAACGACAGCGCCTCATCCGCCGACAACGCTTTATAGACGGTACGGTCTTCACGCTTGATCAGCGCTTCGAGTGCCAGCAGGTTCTCCGGCAGATCGTCGACGATCAGCAGTTTGGCTTGGATATTACTCAGCATGCGATTCGTTCCAGCTCGACAAGCAGACGGCCGATGCCGTGAATGGGTAGGACATGATCCGGCTGCTGAATGTTCAGTGCAGCCTGGGGCATGGTGGCGACTTGCGCCTCTTCGGGATCCTGGACAATGGTCAATCCGCCACAGCGTTTGACCTGCGCCAGCCCGCGCGCGCCATCGTGATTGGCGCCGGTGAGCAGGACAGCGGCCAGTGATGAACCGTACGCGTCGGCGGCCGACTCAAACAGGTAGTCGATCGAAGGCCGGGAATAATGCACGCGGTCCTCAAGACTCAGCGACAGGCTGCGATCCTGCTCCACCGAAAGGTGATAACCCGGTGTGGCGAAATAAACCGTGCCGGGGGTGATGTCCTGCTTGTCCGTCGCCTCTTCGACCGGCAGCATCAGGCGCCGGGCGAACACCTCAGCCAACTGGCTGCGGCGCTCTTCAGGCAGGTGCAGCACAACAATGATCGGCAGCACGAAGCCTTGGCGCAGCGGCCCGAGCAGCGCGAGCAAGGCCTCAACGCCACCGGCGGAAGCACCGACCACTATCGCCTCGACGCGAGGTAAAGCCACGGCCTCGTTCATGTTTTGCGGTAGATCCGTTCTTGTTTCACCAATGCTTCGAACTGGTTGGCGTAACTGGAAAAATCCAGCGTCTCTTTGCTGCCGAGCACCAGAAAGCCGCGATGGCAAAGCGATTCATGGAACAAGCCAAACGCCCGATCCTGCAGCTTCTTGTTGAAGTAGATCAGCACGTTGCGGCAGGAAATCAATTGGGTTTCGGAGAACACGCTGTCCGTCGCCAGACTGTGGTCGGCGAAGGTCACGTTCTCGCACAGACTCTTGTCGAAAATCGCGTAACCGTACGCTGCCGTGTAGTAGTCGGCAAACGATCGCTGACCGCCGGCCTGCTGATAGTTGGCCGTGTACGCGCGAACATTCTCCATCGAGAAAATCCCCTGCTTGGCCTTGTCCAGCGAACGCGGGTTGATATCAGTGGCATAGATGATCGTGCGATCGAGCAGGCCCTCTTCGCGCAACAAAATCGCCATCGAATAGACCTCCTCGCCCGTGCTGCACCCGGCGATCCAGATCTTGATCGACGGATAGGTGCGCAGCAACGGCACCACTTCCCTGCGGATCGCGAGGAAGTGCGAAGGGTCGCGAAACATCTCGCTGACCGGGATCGTCAGCAATTGCAGCAGCTGCATGAAGGCCGTCGGATCGTGCAGAACCTTTTCCTGCAATGCCGAAATCGTCGCGCACTCGAACTGGCTCAGTGCGTGCTGTACCCGGCGCTTGATTGAAGCACCGGAATAATCGCGAAAATCGTAGCTGTACTTGAGATAAATCGCCTCAATCAACAAGCGCAGTTCGATTTCACTGTTTCGTTCGGCTGGTGTACTGCGTTCCACTAAATGCGTTCCATCTTCGGTAACCACACGCGAATCAACGAGAACAGCCGATCCAAATCGATGGGCTTGGCCAGGTAATCATTGGCGCCCGCCTGCAGGCAGCGCTCCTGATCGTCCTTCATGGCCTTGGCCGTTACCGCGATGATCGGCAGCTTGCGCCAGCGCGGATCCTTGCGGATTTCAATGGTGGCTTCGAAACCGTCCATTTCCGGCATCATTACGTCCATCAACACCAGATCGATGTCCTCGACTTCATTGAGTCTTTCAATCGCCTCACGGCCGTTCCGGCCGATCACCACGACTGCACCTTTGGTCTCCAGCGCGCTGGTCAGGGCGAAAATGTTGCGCACATCGTCGTCCACCAACAGCACTTTGCGACCCTCGAAGACCTTGTCGCGGCTGCGCGCAGTCTTGAGCATCTTCTGCCGTTCATGGGACAACTGCGATTCGACTTTGTGCAGAAAGAGTGTGACCTCGTCCAGCAGACGTTCTGGCGAACGTGCACCCTTGATGATGATCGAACGCGAATACTTGCGCAGTTCGGCTTCTTCATCGCGGGTCAGGTTGCGCCCGGTATAGACAATCACTGGCGGGAACGAGCATATGTCCTCGGTCGACATGCGCTTGAGCAGGTCATTGCCGAGCATGTCCGGCAGCTTCAAATCGATAACCATGCAGTCGTAGATCGTCGTGCGCAACAGCTCCAAAGCATCTTGCGCGAGGCCGACAGCGGTGATTTCGATGTCTTCGTCGCCGATTAGCCGCGCAATGCTTTCGCGCTGCAAATCGTCGTCCTCGACCAACAGCACACGTTTGACCTTCTGGGTCAGCTTGGCTTCGAGGCGGGCGAACACGTCCTTGAGCTCTTCGCGAGTGGTCGGCTTGACCGCGTAACCGATCGCGCCCATGTGCATGGCCGCTTCGACACGGTCTTCGACGGAAATCACATGCACTGGAATATGGCGGGTTTCGGCGTGTTCTTTCAGGCGCTGCAACACGGTGAGGCCAGAGTGATCGGGCAGGCGCATATCAAGCAGGATCGCGTCAGGCACGAACTCTTTCGCCAGGTCGTAACCTTCGTCCGCACCGTGGGCTACCAGGCACTGATAACCGAGTTCATGCGCCAGATCGTAGAGGATGTGCGCAAAGTTCGGCTCGTCTTCCACCACCAGAATGCAGCGCGTGGCGAACGGTGCCTTGTCGCGGTCGTCGGCGAAGCGCGGAATGTGCACCGGCGCCAACGGCGAAACCGCGACGGCGGGCGCGATACTCGGTGTTATGGACTGCGTCGGCGGGGTGAAGGTCAACGGCGCGGACGAGACTTCACTGGATTCGTCGTACTGCTGCGGCAGCACCAACGTGAACACACTGCCCTGCCCCGGCGCGCTGCTGACGCTGATCGAACCGCCGAGCAGGGTCGCCAGATCTCGCGAAATCGACAGCCCCAGCCCCGTGCCGCCGTATTTGCGGTTGGTGGTGCCGTCAGCCTGGCGGAACGCTTCGAAAATGCTTTCCTGCTGATCGGCGGCAATGCCGATACCCGAATCGCGCACGATGAACGCAATCCGATCATCAGGCTGGCCAGCGATCGTCAAACTGACGGTGCCCTTTTCGGTGAACTTCACAGCGTTGGACAGCAGGTTCTTGATCACCTGTTCCAGACGCTGACGGTCGGTGAACAACATCGCCGGCGTGCCGGGTTGCAAATCGACACTGAAGGTCAGCTGTTTGTCTGCCGCCAAGGGCTCGAACACATTGCGCAGGCCTTCGGCCAGACGCGCGACGCTGGTGTTCTCGGGAATCACTTCGAGCTTGCCCGCCTCGACTTTGGAGATGTCCAGAATGTCGTTGATCAGGTTGAGCAGATCATTACCGGCCGAGTAAATCGACTCGGCAAACTTGACCTGCTCGGCGCTGAGGTTGTCCTGCGGATTCTCCGCCAGCAACTTGGCCAGAATCAGCGAACTGTTCAGCGGCGTGCGCAGTTCGTGGGACATGTTGGCGAGGAATTCGGACTTGTACTTGCTCGAGCGCTGCAACTCTTCGGCGCGTTCTTCGAGCTGGACCTGGGCCTGATTGAGTTCGGTGTTCTTCAGGTCCATGGCGTCGCGCTGCTCGGCCAGGGTCTGCGCCTGTTCGGCAAGTTGCTCGTTGGTCTGCTCCAGTTCGACTTGCTGGGTTTCCAGATGCGCCTGGGATTCCTTTAGAATCCGTGATTGTTCTTCCAGTTCTTCGTTGGCGGTTTTCAGCTCTTCCTGCTGCACCTGCAACTCTTCGTTGAGCTGTTGGGTTTCGGCCAGCACTTCCTGCAAGCGTTGACGGTAGCGCGCAGCTTCGATGGAGGTGCCGATGTTGCCGGCAATCAGCTCCAGCAGTTCGATATCGCGATCATTGAGCGGACGCAGGAAACCCAGTTCGATCACGCCATTGACCCGATCGTCATCACTGGTGGGCACCACCAGCACGCTGTGCGGCAAACCTTCGCCCAGCCCTGAGCTGACTTTGAAGTAGTCCGACGGCACGGAGTCCAGACGAATCAGCCGCGCCTGTTGCGCCACCTGACCGACGATGCCTTCGCCGCTGTAGATCGACTGGTCTTGCTCTTCCTGCTCGCGGGAGAACCCGTAAGTGGCCACACGCTTGAGGCCGCCATGTTCTTCACGCACATACAGCGCAGCGACGGCGGTGCCGAGGTATTGCGCGCAAAATTGCAAAATGTTGCGCCCCAACAGATTCAGCGTCAGTTGCCCCAGCACCTGCTCGGCCAGTTCGGTCTGACCATTGCGCAACCACGCCTGTTGCTCCAGACGCACGGCACTGGCTTGCTGTGCGGCCAGGTTGGCGCTGTAGTTGGTCGAAAGGTTGACCAGATCACGTCGGCCAATATAAGCCAGCAAACCACTGATACCCGCGATGAACACGAGGTAGAGGCTGATGCTCCAGATCGTGGTGCGGCGCACCTCTTCATTGCGCGTCGTGCGCAGGACCTGTTCGGTTTCGATGACGTCTTCGAATTGCTTGCGGATCTCGTCGGTCAGGCGCTTGCCGCGACCGGCCTTGACCGCGCCCCGGTAATCGCCGCTGGATCGCTGCAGATCGATCATCGATTGCGCGTAATTGGCCCACTCGGTCTGCAACGCCTGCAGGCGGCGCAGACGATCGGTTTGCACCGGGTTATCGGCCGTCAGTTCGAGCAACGTATCGAGCGCCACGGTAATGCGCGGCTTGGCCGTTTCGTACGGGTCGAGGAAGTGCTCATCACCGCTCAGCAGAAAACCACGCATGCCGGTTTCCAGGTCCACGGTGAGCTTCACCGCTTCATTGGCGTTATTGATCACCCGGTCGGTGTGCTCCACCCATTGGATCACCGACAGCAGGTAAGTAATCAGCGATACGAAAAACACGGCGCTGAGCACACCGACGCCCAAGGGCAGACTGATGTTGCGGCTCAGGAGTTTGCGAAACCGTTGCTCATCAACCGTAGACGGAGAGGACATGGGGCAGCCTTGTCGAACTGTTGAAAAACAGGCAGTTTGCCCCAAAACGGCGGTGTGGATCCATTTTTCTCACACCTTTCGCTGCAAATTCCTACACTCACCGGCATGTTCGCGCCTCTGAACAGTTATCCTTGCGCCCCCGTCTGCGGCTATGCTTTTTTTGCGTCGGTCGGGGAACTTGTGGCACTGCGCCACTTACTGATGAAAGAGCCCGGCACTTTTGATCGACCGGCGACCCTGAACTGACTTTCGAGAGCCTTATTATGTCTGCCACCCCATCCACCATCCTGGTCGTAGAAGACGACAACATCGTGCGCATGCTGATTGTCGATGTGCTGGAGGAGTTGGAGTTCGCGGTGCTCGAAGCGGATGGCAGCGAACAGGCACTGGAAAAGCTTAAAGACTCAACTCAGCAGATTGATCTGATGATGACCGATGTCGGCCTGCCGGGCATGGACGGCCGTGAGCTGGCGACCGAAGCACGCAAACTGCGCCCCACCCTGCCGATTCTGTTTGCCAGCGGTTATGCCGAATCCATTGAAGTGCCTAAAGATATGCATGTCATCGGCAAGCCGTTTTCGATTGATAAGTTACGCGACAAAGTAAAAAGCATTCTGCAGAAATAATTAATATTCTTTCATCGTGCCTCTTCAAACAATGACGAAGGGGCATCACTGCCCGCCTCCACCCCGCGTAATACCCAACTTTATTAATAGCTGAATAATGCACTTACATAGCAACACTTGATGCGCAACAAATAACAAATGAGGATATCCAGCACATCAGACAAATGGATTTCTCATGAACATCACCAACATAAACCGGGCAACTCACGAAGATTTCTTGAATCCCGTTCGCCACACTCAACTCGACCACGCCGAACGCTTGGAAGTCATATACAAATTAAAACAGCGCCAAGACAAGGCCAGCCCCTCGCAAGCTATTTCTCTGGCAGGCGCAACCCTTACACTCGAATCCGGCTCAACGCTTGAGCGCGCGTTGCAACCTGGCCGGAAAATGCTGCAGAGGCTGTGTGAGCAGGAGGCCTTCAAAAAACTCACGGCTACGTTGAAACTTCCTGATGACTCACATTTTGCAGTGACGGCAAAAGGTGAAATACATGCAACTCACTCGGGAAACACCCTGGAGTTTGCCAACGCATTTAAACTTGCCCCCAACCTCAAAGATGACTTTTTGACACTTGTTGAAATGGCGGAGCTAGCCGGAGGCAGTATTTCCCTGGCTGAACAAATCGAGCTGGGACAATGGCTGAAATTTCATGATTTTCTGATCCCCCAAACCGCCGCTGAATGTTCCAGGCTAACAGTATTCATGGAGCTACCGCCTCCAGTGGCACCATTGTTTGGTAACTATTGGGAAATGATCAAGTCTGGAGTCGACAACGCGGTCACGCTTTCTGCGGATCAACGTAACGAATTCCGTAGACTCATCACGAGTTACTTGAAGGGGCAGTCGCTACTGGAGCACCTGTCGCACAGCATCTTTGGCGGGCAGGCGACACCGTTCAAACGCTCGGAAGCTGAGCCTGTTCTTGAACGACTGGTTTCCAGTCCCATTGCTCTTGAATGGGCCAAGGCCTATGTGCGCGATCTGGACTGGTATGGTGCGCGAGAAAATCAGCCACAATCAGATGAATCACTCAAGCAGTTGATGCTGACTTCCCTGCTGCTCGATCTTCATCCTCGCATCGGTGAGTCAGAGCCGCGTAATCGGGTGGCAGGTTTCGATTTATACGCCGTCGAGCATATTGAGAAATCTTTCGCCGACGTTCAGACAGCATTCGAACAGCACCTCATCCAGCATCACCGGATCAGCGAAAAAAATGCAGCGTTGGCCGCTCACTTGTTGCTCGCGGAGGCCGCGCCGGAATTTCTGGTGAAAGATCTGCCGACAACCCTGGCGTTGGGGACCCCGCAGTGGGTCGAATTCTGCCGAATCGTCGCAGTGCAGGAAACCATCGCGCCGGGGTCGACACGCTCGATGACCTATACCCGTTTGCAAGCACTATCGAAGCAGGGTCCGGTTTCAGGATTCGGCAAAACACTCGACGCACTGGCGGCAGGCGACGCGGTAATTGATTGGGCGGTACTCAACAAAATCATCACTGCGGATGACGTAGCGAAATCGATCCCGAGCGCCCTGGAAAAAGCGTCCGTTGCTTACGCCCGGTTTGCCGGAACACTCGCCGAGACGGCCGAAACTCTGACCCGCCCATTGCCTACCCGCAGAAGTATTTCACTGGACATCCTCAAGCAGGTCGCCAAAGGCTGCAGCTATCTGGAACATGACGTCATGTATCAGAAGAAAAATGCGGTGTGGGCAGATGCCTATGGCGAGCGGGTTTATCTATCGCCGGTAGAACTGCACATGTCCAATGACCTGGCGACCCAGGAATGGGACGTGAAGAAAGGAGAAAGCATCTACACCGCGTTCCCTCGCATGCTGCCGAATCTGATTGCGCCAGACGGGGAGTTTCATCGACAGTTCAATCGCGATTACCTGACGCACATGAAGGCAATGGGCACGCACTTGAAGCAGGCGTTTTGCGCAATGCCTATTGCAGACAGAACGCGCTTGCTGAAAGGCAAGGTGACGATTTTCAGTCTCAGACCCTCCGTTGCCAAACTCCAGACGCCCGCCGGCGTGTCAACCAATCCCCTATCGTCGACCCTTTACTCAGTCCTGGGTGCCACCTCACGCAAACCGACGGAAAGTCATAAAGAAATAGAAGAGTCAAAGGGTCGCTATGGTGTGGTCCTTTGTTCCGAGTTCGAAGGCCGGATGACCTGTTACGAACTTTTTACTCTGCACGGCACCTGTCGCGAAAACCCACAGTTGGCCGCGCTGATTGAAAAAGAAAACCTGCTGAGTACCAGCGTACGCAGCGACGCTACAGGCTACTCGCTGCCAGCGACAGTGCATCCACTGCCGACGAATATCGAGTGTTATACCCATGGCGTACCGCCCGGCCTCGTTGACGTCAGTTCGGGCGTGATCGATAAGATCGGGCAGTTGCCGGCATCTGCGCCCCCCGAAGAAATCAAAGGTTATTACCAGAGTTTCTACTCGACCGAATTCGACTCGTTGACGAATTTCGTACTCAAGCACCGACCGATCGCTACCTTTGATGAATTGGTCAGAGAATGTTGGGGGCAGACTCGCCTGGAGGCTGTTCGCGCCAAACGGGAAGCGGAACTGGACACCTTTCTTAATTTCGTGGTGCCGTTCAAATCCTGTATCGAAGACTTGAGTTCGGACGATGTCGAGCGACAAGTTCAAGGGGCTGGGGCGTGTGCGCTGGAAGCGGCGATGACTATTTTGCTGGTCGTCGGTGCCGTTGCTCAGGTTGTCAGCATCGTCGCCAAAACCATGACCGTTGCCACCAAAGCCAGCGCACTGGCCAAAGTGGGTCTGGGGCTGGTCAATAATGTATTCAACCCACTGGACGGCGTACCCGACCTGCTGTTCAAGGGGGGGAAACTGTTGCGCAAGGGATTCAACAAAGGTTTCGCCGAGCTGGAAAATGTGCTGTCCGATGCCCGTAAATGGTCGGGCACTCCCCCTCAACGCCACTTGGCCGCGACGATTGATCCAGACACGATTCGCCTCGCCGACTGGCGACCTGCGCAAGCGTCCGATGACCTCGTTCAGGTCTGGGCGACACGACACAATGATGAATGGTTTGCGCTGAACTTACGGGGCGAGGCCTGGGGGCCGGCTCTGAACAACATCAGGCCGCGAGAGAAGTTTTCATTCTTCAGGCTATTCAAACGAACAACGCCGTGGAGTTACACAAAAGCCTACTTGAAAAGAGCCACGCCCCTTGCTCAGGGCAAACTGGACAACACACTCCAACTACTGTCGCAGATCGAAAATGACGACGTCAGGTCTGTTTTCAAGTACGTTTTTGGTACGGATTCGGACGAAGCCATCAACTACGTGAGAAAGAATTTGCGGGCGATGCGCAGGGATCTCGAATTGCTGAGCCCACGCCATATGTCTTTTCGTCAACGTGGCAACGATACACTCGCCGCGTTAAAAACCACGACCTATGGAAACTGGAAAGCCAGTGTTGAAGCGGGTACACACCTGAATGACAACGCGACAAAGTTCCTTGCGATCTATCCTGATCAACTGGATGAATGGTACCGAGTGGCCAGGTACGACGATGCCCGGATGGGCGATGTGCTTGTCCACGAAATGTCTCACGGTACGCCAGGCACGCTTGATTTCTACTACGGAGAAGTCCACGCCGGTGTCATCCCGGCAGAATACGATGCGGTAGGCTTGATGGACTTCGCTCGAAATCCTCACCGAGCAAACCCGGGTAATCTGTACAACCCTCACAACGCTTTTGCGGTACCTGATGGCTTCAAAGAGTTCAAGGCGAATATCAACAGCTGGCCGAAATTCGTACAGGACCACCCAGCATTGATCAATGCTGAATCCTATGCAGTGGCGGTCGCGCTGATCGATCAGAGCCGGACCCATCGGGCCACCTTTGTGTTTAACCTTGCCACCCTCCGGCATGCCATAGACAGTAAAGAAGCAGGGGAATTTCTGAACGGGCCGCTCCTGCTGAATCTGGCGACCCCGCATTTCTAAAGCCGGTTTACGCATAATGCCGAGCTGCGGTATTGAAGGGTATTTTTGACAATCGGGCGCATGCCTTACCCCTGTGGTTTAATTGCGCCCTTTTTTACCCCTCGTTTGTCGTGAAGGAATGTTGTCCATGATTCAACCCGTCGCTACCAAAGTCCTGGTCATCGGTTACGTCTGGCCAGAACCACGCTCCTCAGCGGCGAGCGGGCACGTCATGCAGATCCTCGAAACATTCCTGCAACAGGGTTGGGACATCACCTTCAGCAGCCCGGCCGGCCCAGGCGAGCACAAGGCGGATCTTGCCGCACTCGGCATCCGCGAAGTCGCCATCGAACTCAACAACAGCAGCTTTGATCACTTCATCAGCGAACTGGCGCCGGACATCGTTTTGTTCGACCAGTTCATGATGGAGGAGCAGTTCGGCTGGCGGGTGGAAAAATACTGCCCTCAGGCCCTGCGAGTGCTGGAAACGTCGGACCTGCAAAGCCTGCGACATGCGCGTCATCAGCGTCTGAAGTCTCGTCTCAAGGTCAATCCGGACCAGAATGATTTCAGTGATGTATTTGCTCCAGACCTGCGCGACGAATTCGGGCTGATGGCCGAGACCGATCTGGCCAAACGCGAAATCGCTGCGCTGTATCGCTGCGATCTGAACCTGATGATCTCCGAAGTGGAAATCCAGCTGTTGATCGAACAGTTCGGTTTGCCTCGACAGTTGCTGCACTGGTGCCCGTTAATGATCGACCCGCCTGCGGCCACCTCTGCAAACTTTGCAGATCGGGCGAACTTCCTGAGCATCGGCAACTTCCGTCATGCGCCCAACTGGGATGCCGTGCTATGGATGAAAACCACGATCTGGCCGCTGATTCGCCAGCAATTGCCCCAGGCACAACTGCACATCTACGGCGCTTATACGCCGCCAAAAGCCACCGCGCTGCATAACGCCAGCGACGGTTTCCACATCATGAACTGGGCCGAAGATGCATTGCAGGTCATGTCTGCCGCCCGCGTCTGTTTGGCGCCGCTGCGCTTTGGGGCCGGGATCAAGGGCAAACTGGTCGATGCCATGCTGTGCGGCACGCCTAGCGTCACCACACCGGTTGGCGCCGAGGGCATGCACGGCGATCAGACCTGGCCAGGCTGTGTCACGAGCAGTGCAATCGAATTCGCCAACAATGCCGTTGCGCTTTACCAGAACGAGGCGCGTTGGCAGGAAGCCCGTCTGGCAGGATATACGCTATTGAAACAACGCTACCCACAGTCAGTACATGGTTTGGCGCTGATAGAGAAACTGCGTTATTGCCAACTAAACTTGCAGGAACTCAGAGCCAAGAACTTTACGGGCAGCATGCTTCGCCATCACTCACATAAAAGCACTCAATATATGTCGCAATGGATCGAAGCAAAGAATCGTCATACCACAAAAGATAAACCTCTATAAAAAAACAACAGCCGAACCAACATTAAATCAATATCAAAATAACAAAAACAACCAGCATCAATTTTAATATTGCCAACATACAACGCCTGCCCTTATAAAAACCTGCAAGCGCTACTTATCTAAATCATGACGGTAGCGCGCCTCTAAACAAGTTAATGCAGGTAAAACAATGAACACTCAATACAGCAATCATCAATGGATGACGGCGACACCCGCTATCGATACCCTGTCGCTTTTCGAACTGACCTTGCCGGGCACACACAACGCTGGCACTGACTGGAAAGCCTCTTACCCTTTTTTCGGCCCGCCGCGCCACTGGCTGGCGTGTCAGCACGATACGTTCTACAGCCAGCTTCGAAACGGTTCCAGAGTTCTCGACATACGTTTGACCTACGATCAAAACGCCGAGGGTCTCGGTAAATTCCCCATGCATCACGGTGGACACCGCAACTCCCGGACGCTAGGACATCTGGTAACCGACATCAACGATTTTCTCGCTAAAAACCCTGACGAGTTCATCATTGTCGACTTCCATGATTTGGCAGGCAGCAACTTCGACTTCAAATACTTCAACGAAATAATCATTCGTTTTCTGGGTGAACGACTGATACCGAGAGGCAACCGCTCGCTTAGTCTGGAACAACTAAAACGCATCAGCCCCATGCAGCGGGTTTTGGTTGCGGCGCGCTCTCATCAGGCTCTTCACAGCGGTGTCTTTATCGATTCGATCAATCACCAATGGTCCGGAAAAGACATTACCACTGCGAAAGAGTTACAACAGTTCATCGGCAACGTACTGGAGAATTCTTTCAGCGTCTGGGCCCCTTGGTCTTTATCAGCAACCAGCTACAGTATCGCCGGCGGGCCGGTGGATATTCATAGCGATCTTGACGTCTGGTTTGACCCTGCGAAAAGTGACTGGGCGCAACAGTGCAATATCATCAATGTTGATTTCATCGAAGAGTCGCGCATTGTCGAGTTTTGCCGCGCAGCCAACCTGAACAAGGTGCGTCAGCGTAACGCCTGATCGGCCAACTTTACCTACTGGCACAAACGGACCGGAAAGAGGCATGATCGGCGGCGAGAACAAAAAAAGCGCCCCGCCATGACCCGAACCGCCCGCGTGACCGACCCTTCATACGAGTTGATGGATGACCATAACGGGTTGTCCATCATCTACCGCCAGCACGGTTTTCCATGCCCGCTGGTGCGCTGGCATTTCCACAAGGAATACGAGCTGCACCTGATCGTCGCCAGCTCCGGCAAGGTGTTCATCGGCGACTACATCGGCAATTTTTACCCCGAAACCCTGTTTCTCACCGGCCCTAACTTGCCGCACAACTGGATCAGCCAGGTGGCCGAGGACGAGGTCGTTGAGAAGCGCGACATGCTGGTCAACTTCACCGACGAGCTGTTCGAGAGTGGCCATCAGGTGTTTGCCGAACTGAAAACCCTGGCGCCCCTGCTGGAACGTGCGCAGTACGGCATCGAGTTTCGCTGCAAGCGTACCATCCGCCAGGCCATGACGCTCATGCAGCGAATCGCCGACAGCAAGGGCATCACCCGCCTCGGGCACTTTTTCATCCTGATGGAGTTGCTTGCCGCCAGCGATGATTTCCAGTTGTTGTCCGGCGCCACCACCCCGCAACTCGCCGATGAGCACAACATCGATCGCACCAACCGGGCGGTCGATTACATCTTCAGCCACTACGCCCGGGATATTTCGCTGGAAGAAGTCGCCGACCATCTGGGCATGACGCCGACTTATTTCAGTCGTGTATTCAAGCAGGCCACGGGGCGCAATTTCATCGAGTTCGTCAATCGCCTGCGCATCAGCAAATCCTGCGAGCTGCTGGCTGATGGTGACAAACCGGTGACCGAGGTGTGTTTCGAATCCGGCTTCAACAATATTTCCAATTTCAATCGGCGCTTTCAGCAGCTCAAAGGTATGACGCCGTCGCATTACCGCCGGCTCGCGGTGCAGCGCCTGACTGAACAGAACCACCACTGACAACCCAATTCCCCTGTAGGAGTGAGCCTGCTCGCGATAGCGGTGTGACAGCTTGCAGAAATGTTGGCTGACATTCCGCTATCGCGAGCAGGCTCACTCCTACAAGGGGCTGTGTCGGCATCAGAAACCTGTACGCATTCGATAGCACCTCGACGCTGGAAAGCCCTGCCTTGCATTCACCACACCAAAGCCCAGTGCAAAAAAGTATCGACAAAAGTGCTAGGGATGATTTGTCAGTCCTGCAATTGAAGGCTGTAATCAGCGCACATTCTTCCTGCACAGGAAGACACAAAAACAATAACTGTCCTTCTGTAACCCGCTGGGTGCAGAAAAGGAGTGCACGATGCAACCGACTGCAAAAGCTCTGCTTGCCCTCACCTGCATGACCCTCAGCAGCGTCAGCCTTGGCGCCCAGACCCTGACCATCGCCACCGTCAACAACAGCGACATGATCCGCATGCAAAAGCTCTCGAAAACCTTCGAGACCGAGCATCCGGACATCAAACTCAATTGGGTCGTGCTGGAAGAAAACGTCCTGCGCCAACGCCTGACCACCGACATCGCCACTCAGGGCGGGCAGTTCGACGTGTTGACCATCGGCATGTACGAAGCGGCACTGTGGGGCGCCAAAGGCTGGCTGGAACCGATGAAGGATCTGCCGGCCAGTTACGCCCTCGACGACGTGTTCCCGTCGGTGCGTGAAGGCCTGTCAGTCAAGGGTTCGCTGTACGCCTTGCCGTTCTACGCGGAAAGCTCGATCACCTATTACCGCACCGACCTGTTCAAGGATGCCGGGCTGACCATGCCCGAGCGTCCGACCTGGGAACAGATCGCCGGCTTCGCCGAAAAACTCACCAATAAAGACAAAGAGCAGTACGGCATCTGCCTGCGCGGCAAGGCCGGTTGGGGCGAGAACATGGCGCTGATCACCACCGTCGCCAACGCCTATGGCGCGCGCTGGTTCGATGAGCAGTGGAAACCGGAATTCAGCGGCCCTGAGTGGAAAAACGCGCTGAACTTCTACGTCGACACCATGAAGAAATCTGGCCCGCCGGGCGCTTCCAGCAACGGTTTCAACGAAAACCTCGCACTGTTCAACAGCGGCAAATGCGCAATGTGGGTCGATGCCAGCGTCGCCGGTTCGTTCGTTACCGACAAAACTCAAAGCAAAGTCGCCGATCACGTCGGCTTCACCTTCGCCCCGCATCAAGTGACTGACAAAGGTTCGGCCTGGCTGTACTCCTGGGCGCTGGCGATTCCGACCAGTTCCAAAGCCAAGGATGCAGCGAAAGAGTTCAGCGCCTGGGCAACTTCCAAGGAATACGGTGAGTTGGTGGCCAAAACTGACGGCATCGCCAACGTTCCGCCGGGCACCCGCGCCTCGACCTACAGCGACGCTTACATGAGCGCCGCGCCGTTCGCCAAGGTCACGCTGGAATCGTTGAAAGCGGCTGACCCGAGCAAACCGACGCTGAAACCGGTGCCGTACATTGGCATTCAACTGGTGACCATTCCTGAGTTCCAGGCCGTGGGCACCCAGGTTGGCAAGCTGTTCTCGGCAGCGCTGATCGGCCAGACCACGGTGGATCAAGCTCTGACCGCCGCGCAGCAAACCACTGAACGCGAGATGAAGCGCGCCGGTTATCCCAAGTAACCGCAACAGCTCGCTCCTGCCTTTTGTAGGAGTGAGCCTGCTCGCGATAGCGGTGTATCAGTCACCGACGGTGTTGGATGGAAAACCGCTATCGCGAGCAGGCTCACTCCTACATTAGATCTTCATAGGTCTGTATGACTCGGTTGTGATCGCCATGAATACTTCAACTGCCAAAGCCCACCTCGACCTGTCGCCACCTGCGCGCAAGGTCCGCGTACGCAATCCCGGCTGGTTTCTGGTCAGCCCTTCGGTGGCCCTGTTGCTGCTGTGGATGATCGTGCCGCTGGGCATGACCATCTACTTCTCGATGATCCGCTACAACCTGCTCTACCCCGGCGAAAACGAGTTCGTCGGGCTTGAGAACTTCACCTACTTTCTGACCGACTCGGGCTTCATGCCCGGTGCCACCAACACGCTGTTGCTGGTCGGTAGCGTTTTGCTGATCAGTGTGGTGTTGGGCGTATTGATCAGTGCATTGCTGGAGGCCAGTGAATTCCTTGGTCGCGGCATCGTCCGGGTCATGCTGATCTCGCCGTTCTTCATCATGCCCACGGTCGGTGCGCTGATCTGGAAGAACCTGATCTTCCATCCGGTCTCGGGGATTCTCGCCTACGTCTGGAAACTGTTCGGCGCGCAACCGGTGGACTGGCTGGCGCACTACCCGCTGCTGTCGATCATCATCATTGTTTCGTGGCAGTGGCTGCCCTTCGCCATCCTGATCCTGATGACCGCGATGCAGTCCCTCGACCAGGAACAAAAAGAAGCCGCGCGCCTCGACGGTGCCGGGCCGATCGCGATCTTCTGGCACCTGACCCTGCCGCATCTGGCGCGGCCGATTGCTGTGGTGGTGATGATCGAAACGATCTTCCTGCTGTCGGTGTTCGCCGAGATTTTCACCACCACCAACGGCGGCCCCGGCTACGCCTCGACCAACCTCGCCTACCTGATCTACAACCAGGCGCTGGTGCAGTTCGACGTCGGCATGGCCTCGGCGGGCGGCTTGATTGCCGTGGTCATCGCCAACATCGCCGCGATCATTCTGGTGCGGATGATCGGCAAAAACCTGACTGACAAAGCCTGAGGCCTGCCATGACTCTTCAACAATCCCGCCGGCTGCAAAGCCTGCTGCTCGGCACCCTGGCCTGGGCCATCGCGATCGTGATTTTCTTCCCGATCTTGTGGATGGTGATGACCAGTTTCAAAACCGAAATCGACGCGTTCGCCACGCCGCCGCAGTTCATCTTCACGCCGACGCTGGAGAACTACCTGCACATCAATGAGCGCAGCGACTACTTCAGTTTCGCCTGGAACTCGGTGGTGATTTCCTTTAGCGCCACCGCGTTGTGCCTGCTGATCGCGGTGCCCGCCGCTTACTCGATGGCGTTCTACGAAACCCAGCGCACCAAAGGCACGCTGCTGTGGATGCTCTCGACCAAGATGCTGCCGCCGGTGGGCGTGCTGATGCCGATCTACCTGCTGGCGAAGAGTTTCGGCCTGCTCGATACACGCATCGCGCTGATCGTGATCTACACGCTGATCAACCTGCCGATCGTGGTCTGGATGGTTTACACCTACTTCAAGGACATCCCCAAAGACATCCTCGAAGCCGCCCGCCTCGACGGCGCCACGCTGTGGCAGGAAATGGTCCGCGTGCTGTTGCCGATTGCCAAGGGCGGCCTCGCCTCGACCGTGCTGCTTTCGCTGATTCTGTGCTGGAACGAGGCGTTCTGGTCGCTGAACCTGACCTCGTCGAAAGCCGCGCCACTGACCGCGTTGATCGCCTCGTATTCAAGTCCGGAAGGCTTGTTCTGGGCCAAGTTGTCGGCAGTCTCGACCCTGGCGTGTGCGCCGATCCTGATCTTCGGCTGGATCAGCCAGAAGCAACTGGTGCGCGGCCTCTCCTTCGGTGCCGTGAAATGAAGATCCCGAACCCGACACATCCCCCTGTAGGAGTGAGCCTGCTCGCGATGAGGCCGTGTCAGTCGCCATCATTGTTGAATGACACTCCGCTATCGCGAGCAGGCTCGCTCCTACAAAAACGCGTTCGATTCAACTGAATAATAAATTGCGGAGGCCCATCCTCATGGCTAACCTGAAAATCAAGAATCTGCAAAAAGGCTTCGAAGGTTTCTCCATCATCAAAGGCATCGACCTTGAGGTGAACGACAAGGAATTCGTGGTCTTCGTCGGCCCGTCGGGCTGCGGCAAATCCACCCTGCTGCGGCTGATCGCCGGTCTGGAAGAAGTCAGCGACGGCACCATCGAACTCGATGGCCGCGACATCACCGAAGTCAGCCCGGCCAAGCGCGATCTGGCGATGGTGTTCCAGACCTACGCGCTGTACCCGCACATGACCGTGAAAAAGAACATGTCGTTCGCCCTCGACCTCGCAGGCGTACCGAAAGCCGAAGTCGAGAAGAAAGTCGGTGAAGCGGCGCGCATTCTCGAACTCGGGCCGATGCTTGAGCGCAAGCCAAAACAACTCTCCGGTGGCCAGCGTCAACGCGTGGCGATTGGTCGCGCCATCGTGCGCAATCCGAAAATCTTCCTCTTCGACGAACCGTTGTCCAACCTCGACGCCGCGCTGCGCGTGCAGATGCGCCTTGAGCTGCTGCGCCTGCACAAAGACCTGCAAGCGACGATGATCTACGTGACCCACGATCAGGTCGAAGCGATGACCATGGCCGATAAAGTCGTGGTACTCAATGGCGGCAAGATCGAACAGGTCGGCTCGCCGCTGGACCTGTATCACAACCCGGCGAACCTCTTCGTCGCCGGGTTCCTCGGCACGCCGAAAATGGGCTTCCTCAAAGGCAAGATTGCCCGCGTCGACGGCCAGAGCTGCGAAGTCTCGCTGGACGCTGGTACGCGCATCACCCTGCCCTTCAACACCGCCAATTTGAGTGTCGGCAGCGCCGTGACCCTCGGCATTCGCCCGGAACATCTGGAACTCGCACAACCGGGCGACTGCACCCTGCAAGTCACCGCTGACGTCAGCGAACGCCTGGGCAGCGACACCTTCTGCCACGTCACCACCAACGCCGGCGAAGCCCTGACCATGCGCGTGCGCGGTGATCTGGCCAGCCGTTACGGCGAACAATTGAGCCTGCACCTGGACGCGGCTCAGTGCCATTTATTCGATGCCGAAGGTATCGCGTTGACCCGTCCGCTGCGCGCTGCGGCCTGATTTCGAGAACTCCCGATGAAACTCAATCAACAAAATCTCCATCGTCTGGCCAGCGAAGTGCAACTGCCGGCCTACAGCCTCAACGACACGCGCCAAGGCATCGCCCACATCGGCGTCGGCGGCTTTCATCGCGCACATCAGGCGTATTACACCGATGCGCTGATGAACACCGGCAAAGCCCTCGACTGGGCGATTTGCGGCGTCGGCCTGCGCACTGAGGACCGCCGCGCCCGCGACGATCTCAAGGAGCAGGATTACCTGTTCACGCTGTTCGAACTCGGTGACAGCGACGACACCGAAGTGCGCGTGATCGGCGCGATTCGCGACATGCTGCTGGCCGAGGACGGCGCGCAGGCATTGATCGAGAAACTCGCCGATCCGCAGATCCGCATCGTCTCGCTGACCATCACCGAGGGCGGTTACTGCATCGACGACAGCAACGGCGAATTCATGGCGCACCTGCCGCAGATTCAGCATGATCTGGCCCATCCCGAGGCGCCAAAAACCGTGTTCGGTTTCTTGTGTGCAGCCCTGGAAAAACGCCGCGCGGCGGGTATCCCGGCGTTTACCGTGATGTCTTGCGATAACCTGCCGCACAACGGCGCCGTGACGCGCAAGGCGCTGCTGGCGTTTGCCACACTGCGTAACAGCAACCTGTGCAGCTGGATCGACGCCAACGTCAGTTTCCCCAATGCCATGGTCGACCGCATCACCCCAATGACCAGCACCGCGCATCGCCTGCAACTGGCCGATAAACATGGCGTCGATGACGCCTGGCCGGTGGTCTGCGAACCGTTTGTGCAGTGGGTATTGGAGGACAAATTCGTCAACGGGCGCCCGGCCTGGGAAAAGGTCGGCGTGCAGTTCACCGACGATGTTTCGCCCTACGAAGAAATGAAGATCAAACTGCTCAATGGCAGCCACCTGGCGTTGACCTATCTGGGCTTTTTGAAGGGTTATCGGTTTGTTCACGAAACCATGAACGATCCGCTGTTCGTGCGTTACATGCGCGCCTATATGGATCTGGACGTGACCCCGCAACTGGCGCCGGTGCCGGGCATTGATCTGACGGATTACAAAAACACATTGGTGGCGCGTTTTTCCAATCAGGCGATTGCCGATCAGCTGGAGCGGGTGTGTTCAGACGGCTCGTCGAAGTTTCCCAAGTTCACTATTCCTACCATCAACCGGTTGATTGCCGATGGGCAGGAGACCAAGCGTGCGGCTCTGGTGGTCGCTGCGTGGGCGTTGTATTTGAAGGGGGTCGATGAGAATGGTGATACCTATTCGATCCCGGATCCGCGCGCGGCGTTTTGTCAGGCGTTGGTGGAGGATGATGCTTTAATCACGCAGCGGTTGTTGGCGGTTGAGGAGATTTTTGGCACGGTGATTCCGCGTTCGGCGGAGTTTGTCGCGGCGTTTGAGTGGTGCTGCAACAGTTTGCGCGAAGAAGGTGTGACGCGGACTTTGCAGCGGATTCTGGATTGAAAAGCCCCTCACCCTAGCCCTCTCCCGGAGGGAGAGGGGACTGACCGAGGCGTTCTTGCGGAATACATCGACCTGAAAGTCCGGAGTCGAACTCAGGTTTTGAACAGCCCCGGTTGAGAGAACCGGAGTCGAACTCAGCTTTTGAACAGCCCCCCGATCGGCTCCCTTTCCCCCTCGCCCCCTTGGGGGAGAGGGCTGGGGTGAGGGGGTAAGCTCTTGATCTTCACCACACCCGAGTGGTTCACACATGACAACACAACAACTGTTCCTAGGCATCGACTGCGGCACCCAAGGCACCAAAGCCATCATCCTCGACGCCATCAGCGGCCAAGTCCTCGGCCAAGGCGCCGCCGCACACACAATGATCAGCGGCGCCAACGGCCGCCGCGAGCAAGACACCCAGCAATGGCTGGAAGCCTTCACCCTCGCCACCCGCCAGGCATTGCTGGCGGCGAATGTCGACGGCCAGTCGATCCTCGGCATCGGCGTCTCCGGCCAGCAACACGGCCTGGTCCTGCTCGACGATCAAGGTGAAGTCCTGCGCCCGGCCAAGCTCTGGTGCGACACCGAAACCAGCGCCGAAAACGACCGCCTGCTGGTTCATCTGGGCGGTGAAAAAGGCTCGCTGGAACGCCTCGGCGTAGTCATCGCACCCGGCTACACCGTATCGAAACTGCTCTGGACCAAAGAACAGCACCCCGTGGTGTTCTCACGCATCGCACGCATTCTGCTGCCGCACGACTACCTGAACTTCTGGCTCACCGGCCGCGCCTGCAGCGAATACGGTGACGCTTCCGGCACCGGCTATTTCAACGTGCGCACTCGCCAATGGGACTTGCAACTGCTGCGCGACATCGACGCCAGCGGACGCCTGCAAGCGGCGCTACCTGAGCTGATCGATGCGCACCAAAGCGTCGGCACCCTCCTCCCGGCCATCGCCGAACACCTCGGCATCAACCCCAACGCGCTGGTATCGAGCGGTGGCGGCGACAACATGATGGGCGCCATCGGCACCGGCAATATTCAGCCCGGCGCGATCACCATGAGCCTCGGCTCCTCTGGCACGGTGTACGCCTATTCCGAAGTACCAAAAGTCAGCCCGGACGCTTCGGTCGCGACCTTCTGTTCGTCCAGCGGCGGCTGGTTGCCGTTGATCTGCACCATGAACCTGACCAATGCCACCGGCGCGATTCGCGAGTTGTTCGACCTCGATCTGCAGCAGTTCAACGACCTCGTCGCCCAGGCTCCCATCGGCGCCGACGGCGTGAGCATGCTGCCATTCCTCAACGGTGAACGGGTGCCCGCCCTGCCCCACGCCACCGGCAGCCTGCACGGCTTGACGCTGGATAACCTGACCCAGGCCAATCTGTGCCGCGCGGCCGTCGAAGGCACCACCTTCGGTCTACGTTACGGACTGGATTTGCTCCGCCAGAATGGTTTACAAAGCCGCAGCATTTGCCTGATCGGCGGCGGCTCGAAAAGCGCGGTGTGGCGGCAGATCGTCGCCGACATCATGAACACCCCGGTGATCTGCACCGAACAAAGCGAAGCCGCCGCCCTCGGCGCAGCGATTCAGGCGGCATGGTGCAAATCCTGGTCGAACGGCCACGAAGACACACTCGCCGATCTGTGCCAGCGCTGCGTGAAACTCGATTCAAGCAGTGAAACCCTGCCGATCGCCGCCAACGTCGCGGCGTTCCAGCAGGCCTATGAACGCTATCAACAGCATGTCGCAACCCTATAAAGAGCAAACAATTATGTATTTGGTGTGTGGCGAAGCCCTGTTTGATTTTTTCAGTGAAGACGACGCCAGCGGTCTGGCCTCGAAAGTGAATTTCAAGGCGATTGCCGGCGGTTCGCCGTTCAACGTCGCCGTCGGTTTGCGCCGTCTGGGCGTGGACTCGGCCTTGTTCGGCGGGCTGTCCACCGACTACCTCGGCCGCCGCTTGCAGCGAGTGCTGCAGGATGAAGGTGTGCGCCCGGACTATCTGGTGGATTTCGCCGCGCCGACCACGCTGGCCATGGTCGCCGTCGGTGCCAATGGCTCCCCGCATTACAGCTTTCGCGGTGAAGGCTGTGCCGATCGGCAACTGAGTCTTGCGCATCTGCCAGAGCTGAGCGCTGAGGTGCGCGGCTTGCACATTGGCTCATTCTCGCTGGTGGTGCAGCCGATCGGCGACACCTTGCTGACGCTGGTACAGCGCGAAAGCGGCAAACGCCTGATCACCCTCGACCCCAACGTGCGCCTTAATCCCGAGCCGAATATCGACCTGTGGCGCGAGCGCATCGCGACGCTGGTACCACTCGCCGACCTGATCAAGGTCAGCGACGAAGACCTGAGCCTGCTCTACCCCGAACAGGACCCGCAACGGGTGATCGAAGGCTGGCTCGAACATCGCTGCCAGATCGTTTTCCTCACCCGGGGCGGCGACGGCGCCAGTGTGTTCAGCCGCCAGCATGGCAACTGGTCGGTGCCGGCGGCCTCAGTGAAGATCGCCGATACCGTTGGCGCCGGTGACACCTTCCAGGCCGCGCTGATCACCTGGCTGACCGAGCACGGTCTGGATTCGGTCGAAGGCGTGCAGCAACTCGCTCGCGAGCAGATCGACGCCATGCTCAAGTTCGCCGTACAAGCCGCCGCACTGACCTGCAGCAAGACTGGCCCGGATCTGCCCTATCGTCATCAATTGAGCTGAGCGCGTAGACTGTCGGCCTTTTTGCGCACGACGGGATAACGGCTTTTGAATTACAGGCAGACGCTTGGACTACTGACACTGGCAACGCTACTGAGCGGGTGCGGCACCTCGCCGCCCCGCTCGCCGGAAGACATTTGCGAAATCTTCCGCGAAAAAAGCGACTGGTACGACGCTGCGCAAGTCACGCAAAAACGCTGGGGCGTGCCGATTCAGGTGCCCTTCGCGATCATGTATCAGGAATCCGGCTACCGCTACGACGCCAAGACTCCGCGCAAATACTTGCTCTGGGTGATCCCGTGGGGCCGCGTTTCGACCGCCTCGGGTTATGCGCAAGCCAAAGATGAAGTCTGGGCCGACTACCAGAAAAGCACCGGCCGCAGCGGAGCCGATCGCGAAGACTTCGACGACGCCATCGACTTTGTCGGCTGGTACATGGACAAGACCTATTCGATCAATGGCGTGTACAAGTACGACGCCTATAACCAGTACCTCAACTACCACGAAGGCTGGGGCGGATTCCGCAACAAGACCTACGCGAGCAAAGCCTGGCTGATGCCAACGGCGCGCAAAGTGCAGAACCGTTCGGATGTGTATGCGCGGCAATATGCCGGGTGCAAGGAAGATTTGAATCGCGGGTTCTGGAGCCGGTTCTGGCATTGGCTGTAAAAGCTCCGGGATCCCGTGTAGGAGCTGCCGAAGGCTGCGATCTTTTGATCTTGGTTTTTTAAAATCAACGTCAAAAGATCGCAGCCTGCGGCAGCTCCTACATTGGGAGCCGTTACAGGACGGAGAAGCTATAACTCACAATCAACCGGGTCTCATCCACATCCCGGGCAAACTTCTCATAATTGGTGCGATACGTAGCATTCCTCAAACGCAAACTCACATCCTTGAACGTGCCCGTCTGAATCACATACTTCAACTCGCTGTCGCGTTCCCACTCCTTGCCTTCCTGATCACTGCCCAACACCTTGATGTGATCACCGTTCACATAGCGAGTCAGGAAGCTCAAACCATTAATGCCAATGGCTTTGAAGTCATAGTCATAACGCAACTGCCACGAGCGTTCCTGCGCAGCGGCAAAGTCGTTGACCTGCACATAGTTGACCAGATACGGATTGCTGCCATCGAGGTACGGCATCGAGTTATCGCCGTTCATGCGCTGCCAACCGGCGCTGAACGTGTGGCCGCTGTGCGCATAGGACAGCATGCCGCTCAACGCACGGTTATCGATGGAACCGGCCTTGGCATCACCGCTGTCGGCACTTTTCAGCACGCGCAGATCCGCCTTAAGAACACCGCCAGCTAACGGTTGATTACCCAACAGCCCGACAAAGTGCTGACGATAAATGTCTTCAAGTTCAGCGTAGTGATACTGCGCAGTCAGGCGATCGTTGATCTTGTAGTCGAAGCCGTACATGTCGAAATGGTCGGCAGTGGTGTTGCAGGCGTAACGCTTGTTCTTGCAGTGCACGCGGATGTCTTGCGAATCGGTGGAATCGCGCGCGGTGTACTTGTCCAGACGCGCGGCCATGAAGGTCAGGTCTTTCAGCTCTTTAGAGGTGAGCATGGCGCCGTTGAACATCGTCGGCAGCAAACGACCGTCGTTGTATTTCAGCAACGGCAGATCCGGCAGCAGCGCGCCGTACTTCAGCACCGTGTTCGAGACCTTGACCTTAGCGGTCAGGCCCATTTTCGCGTACTGACCTTTCGAGCCGCGCGGGTCGTTGCCGCTCGATGGCAACAAGCCGCTGTTGCTGCGGTCCGGGCTGGAATCGAGTTGAAAGCCAAGCATGCCCAGCGCATCAATACCAAAACCCACGGTACCTTCGGTGTAGCCCGATTGCAGGTTGAGAATAAAGCCCTGTGCCGACTCTTCACGCTTGGAGGCGCCCTGATCGTTCGTGGTGTGCCCATCACGGAAATCGCGGTTGAAGTACACCGTGCGCGACTCGATTTTCGCCGTGGTGTCTTCAAAGAATCCGCTGGCCTGAACCTGTGCGGTAAAACCTGCGCACAGCACAAAGGCTCCGAAGCCAAACGACTGGCGCGGGGTGATGAGGGGAAATGGGGGACGCATGAAAAACTCCAACAATGCAGCGTTTGCGCAAGCGCGCAACAAGCCAGAAAAATAGCTCCCGTCCCGGGTCGGATTGAACCAGGAGAAAGTGAACACGCAGGGGTGAGCGGCAATGATGGCAGATGGCTTTGACGTGCTACAGGCGACTTTAGTCTGAATCTGACTGAGGATTCTTCAACGCAGGGTCGTGGGAAAAGTTGCCGGCAATCAACGCCAATTCGCAGCAAACACCCGGTTTCATTGGGCGAAACACCCGAACTAAGGGTTTTCCCTATACCGCAAACCTGCCAGACCTACGGCTTTTGTGCCTTGAACGGTGCCGCCGAATCCTCCATCATCCGTCACCTGCTTATTCAACGGACGGAATTCAAGGCATGCTGGACGCCAACGCAACCCACATTACCCTCACGCTTGAAGGCGCCAACGCCGACCTGCAAGTCCTCAGCTTCACCGGTCGCGAAGCCCTCAACCAACCGTTCCGTTTCGACCTCGAACTCGTCAGCGCGCGCCCCGACCTCAAACTCGAAGAGCTGCTGCACAAGCCCGGCGTCCTGACTTTCGGCCCGACCGGCGAAGGCAAGATCCACGGTCTGGTCTATCGCATCGAGCAAGGCGACTCCGGCAAGACCCTGACCCGTTACAGCCTCAGCCTGGTGCCACAACTGGCATACCTGCGGCACAACCACGATCAGCAGATTTTCCAGCAACTGACCGTGCCGAAGATCATCGCTCAGGTCCTGGAAGATCGCGGCATCCTCGCCGACGCCTACAGCTTCCAGCTCAACGCCGAATACCCGGAACGCGAGTACTGCGTGCAGTACGACGAATCCGACCTGCATTTCATCCAGCGCCTGTGCGAGGAAGAAGGCATTCACTTCCACTTCCAGCACAGCAGCAGCGGCCACAAACTGGTGTTCGGCGACGACCAGACCGTTTTCCGTAAGCTGAAACCGGTGAGCTACCAGCAAGACTCCGGCATGGCCGCCGACAAACCAGTGATCAAACGCTTCAACCTGCGTCTGGAAACCCGCACCACCCGCGTCAGCCGCCGCGACTACGACTTCGAAAAACCGCAGATCCTCCCCGAAGGCACCGCGAAAAGCACCTTTGCCCCGGACCTCGAAGACTACGACTACCCCGGCCGCTTCACCACCCGCGAGCGCGGCAAGTTCCTTTCCACCCGCGCGCTGGAACGCCATCGCAGCGACTACAAACTCGCCGAAGGCAAAGGTGACGAACCAACCCTCACCAGCGGCCATTTCCTCACGCTCGCTGAACACCCGCGCGCCGAGTGGAATGAACTGTGGCTGCTGCTGGAAGTCTTCCACGAAGGCAAACAACCGCAAGTACTCGGCGAGAACGTCACCAGCGACGTCACCGAGAACAAAAGCGATTTCCACCAGGGCTACCGCAACAGCTTCCTCGCCACCCCGTGGGACGCGCACTACCGCCCTGCCCTTGAACACCCGAAACCGAAAGTCCTCGGCAGCCAGACTGCCGTCGTCACCGGCCCCGCAGGCGAAGAAATCCACTGCGACCAGTACGGCCGCATCAAAGTGCAATTCCACTGGGACCGCGACGGTCAGTCCAACGACAAAACCACCTGCTGGATGCGCGTCGCCAGCGGCTGGGCCGGCGCGGCTTATGGCGGCATCGCCATCCCGCGCATCGGCATGGAAGTCCTCGTTACCTTCCTCGAAGGCGATCCCGACCAGCCGCTGGTCACCGGTTGCCTGTACCACAAGGAAAACGTCGTCCCCTACGACCTGCCGGCAAACAAGACCCGCAGCACCTTCAAAACCCTGAGCTCACCGGGCGGCAAGGGCTACAACGAATTCCGCATTGAAGACAAGAAAGGCGTCGAGCAGATCTATATCCACGCCCAACGCGACTGGGACGAAAACATTGAGCACGATCAGAAGATTCGTGTCGGGAATGAACGGCACGACACCGTTGAAGCCAATACGCTGAGTGAGTTCAAGGTTGAAGAGCACCGGATTACGCATCTGGATCGTATCAGTGAGATGCGCGCGGATGATCACCTGACCGTGGGCGTGACTCAGCATGTGAAAGTAGGTACGGCGCAGTTTGTCGAGGCCGGGACAGAGATTCACTATCACGCGGGTGAGAAAGTGGTGATCGAGGGCGGCATGGAGCTGACCGCCAAGGCGGGCGGGAGCTTTGTGAAGGTGGATGCCGGTGGTGTGACCATCAGCGGGGCTGAGGTGAAGGTGAATACCGGTGGTGCGCCTGGGGTGGGAACCGGGATCGGGATTCTGGAACCTGTCATACCGTGGGCCGCAGCGAAAGACAAAGCAGGTGCCCTGCTCGTCCCGGCCGCCGCACAGATGGCCTTGGCCAAAGCCGCTCGCGCTGCCGGCGACATACGTTGCCCGATCTGCGAAGCCTGCCGCGAAGGCAAATGCGATCTGGGAGCTACAGCATGAGCGAAGCACTCAACAACTGGCTAGGCGAACAGGCCAGACTCAATCGCGTGCTGATTCTGGCACTGGACAGCCTCGCCGAACCCAATCCGGTCACCTCGCTGTATAGCGCCGGCGTCATGCAACGCTCGGTACAACTTTACCGCCGTACCGAATACGCGCAGTTCGCCGCCATCAGTCCATGGCTGACCGAATTACAGAACCCGGGCAACGATGCGTTCCGCAAACTACTCGATGACCCACAGCGCAACTGGGGCTGGATCGGCAGCATGGACAAGGCTGATCTCGACAGCCTGACCCAGCACTGGATCGCTCGCATGGTCATCGACGAAGACGGCGAGCGCTCGCTGTTCCGTTTTCAAGACAACCGGGTTCTGGCCCGCTGCCTGGGCAACATGAAGGAAATCGAATGGCCGCTGCTGCTGGGTCCGATCAGCAGTGTGCTGTATTGGGAGGAGAATCAGTGGAGAAGTGCGGATAACGGCAAACCAGGCATGTATGCCGTACCTAACCCGGCACCATGGCTTCAAGCCCCTACGCCGCCAGAGCGAACCCGCGAAATCTTGCGTGCGAACCTCAAGCGCTGGTTGCTGGTGTATCACGCCGAAACCGCCGCAAAACTCTCAGAAACCCGCCCGATCCTCGAATGGCTGGAAGAGCAGATGGACCTGCTCCAGGCCTGGCAATGGAACACGCCAGAGCAGCGGGAGTTCATGTTGACCCTGCGCCTCGACCCCAGGAATGCCGAGGACCTGGCTTGGCAGCCCTTACCTGGAGAAACGCCGGAGAAGCATTTTGAGCGGTGTGAACGGTTTTTTGCTAAACACAGCGACGACTACGCACTGAATTAATATCGAAACTTTGGGTGTCGCTCGCTCGAAACGATCGCCCGAGTCAAAGGACAATCAAATGCGTCATCGCAATATTTCCAATGGGTTTGTTCGCAGCATCATGATCGGGTTGGGTGCGATTGGGGCTACTGGCTGTTCGGTTGCTCAGCAAGACAGTTTTACTTTAGTGACTGAGCTTCCCCCCGGGTTTCAGATATTGGTTGAAGCGCAATATGTGCCTCGGATGGGTGAGACGTGTTCTGTTCCAGTGAAGAAAGGCCGTGAACATCCGGGTTTCAAGTTCTTCGAACAGAAACGCAGTGAGAAAGCTCAAACTGCGAACTTTCAGGTTGCCCTTACAAGTGTGGAGGGCGGATGTCCGCTGGTTTTGGATAATCTCGACTATGAGATTTACGCCAAATACGCTGCTGGTCCGGTAGACGTAGGCAAAGACTATTCGGGAATCCAGTTTGAGGACGGCCCGACTGATGGGACTCATCCACCGTCTCCACTTAAGTTGCAACGGGAGTGCGAGTGGCTATTCCGCACTGTCGGGTCCAATCGCGTTATAGCAAAAATCCTTAAATGCGCTCCGGTGGCGACGCAAGAAGAAAAAAATGGTGCTATCGCCGAAGGGCCCTTGAAGCGTCCGCAGTTAGTGGGGAAGACATTGAGAGTCACCTTCACTGTGTCCAATGATGAGAGGCCGGCCGTAGGTGACAATTGGGTGAAATTTCCGAAAGGATGGAAGCGTTGCATGGGCAAGAGTCTGGAAGATCCCTATGCGTTCTGTCGCGGTAACACTACCGATTTCAAACCTTTCAAAATGCCGGACGGGCGAGATTGCACGATCTACCCGACGTGTACGGAATAAGGACATTCATCAATGACGGTCAAAAAAGCAGCACAACCACTACTAAAAGATGCCAAAGAGCCCTGCCCACTCAGAGGCACCAAAGTTCGATTTCGGCTAGTTGACGAGTCCGGGAATGGCAAGCCCTATGCCGGGCTTAAATATGTGGTCACCGACAGCGTTGGACAGCGATATGAAGGTACGCTAGACGCCACCGGTTTTGGTGAAGTTCTAAACCACTACGAAGGGCCTGTCGTGCTGACCGTGGATCAGCCTTACACCGGTAGCGAAGAAGACTATAACTGGTTGATGAGCCGGCCAAACTACCCGCTGAAAGTCAGCGAGCTGCAGGTTCGAGCCGAAAAAACGCGATTCATCCGTAAAGATGGCCAAAGAGTTGACAACAACCCAGCAAAATCTGAAGCGGATCAATTTTTTCATGTCGAAGTACGCCACCTCGTTGAAAAAAGCTCGCATCTCCCTCCGGAGTCAAAAGCCAAATACCCTCCCAATCAGAATCTGCTAAAAGTACTGGGCGACATCGGTTTCGGTCCGGAGCAACCAGATCTTTGGGGTGTTGCCCTGGTACCGAACACACTCACAGTTCTGGAAGTGCGCCCGCTGCGGGCTTTCCGCCCAATGCTCTCGAGAGACAACAAGTTTAGTGCATTGAATTTGTATCAACTCTCATTGTTTGCGGCATTGAGCTATTGTGACTTCGGACAGTCACCGGCGGAGCAGCCTACTGATACGGTGAGTTTCCCCCTCGAGCCCAGCGTAGGAAATATGTTTGGAGAGGGTATGGCTTGTTATAAGGAGTCTTGGAAGATTAACGCGCAGCAGTCTGCTGCGTACTATCCGCTTTATGAAGACGTCCCATACTCCAAGCGTTTCGAAATTTTGCCATTCGATCCGACTTTGTATGAACAAAACAAACCGCAACAGGGGGGCAAGCAGGAACACCCTGCAAAGTGGCATTTCTTTGATGACAGTAAAGCTGATGGTGGAACTAACACCCAAGCGTTCATGACACATCATGACGAGGTTGTTCTTATTTCCATACGTGGAACATTAGAACTCGTCGACTTTGTTCGAGATACCGATGCGGAGCAAATTCCTGTAAATCCTGGCGTAGGCAAAGCTCACCAAGGCTTTTACCAGGCCTATCAAGCAATGAGGGAATTCGTCCAAGCTTACCTCGACAGTTTCCATGTTGATCAAAAAGTAATTATCTGTGGCCACAGCCTTGGAGGAGCCATTGCGACATTACTCGCAGAGGCGCTCAGGCAAAGCGCAAAAAATTACGACATTTTGCTTTATACATATGGTTCGCCCCGAGCAGGGGACGCAGATTTTGTTCAGGGTGCAACGGCCTTGGCGCACCACCGCATGGTCAACGACAACGACCCGATCCCAAGCGTACCGGCACCGTGGATGAACACTCGTAAGAGAATCTGGGTCCCAGGTGTGGTGCTCAGCTTTATCACGGCGCCACTGGGCGCGTTGATTTTTGCCTTGGGTTTAAGTCGAACAGGTGGTTCGGCTTACGAGCATCAGGGCGACCTGCATCACTTTATGCCTGTGCACTTCAAAGGCCGTGAGCAATCTTCGGTGCTGTGGAACCCGGGTTGCGAATCCATCGAGGAAGCCGCGTGCACCCGGGCAGTGAAAAAGTTCGGTGACTTGCCCGACCGGGCTCTATTCATCCAGCAACTATTCCAGATGCCTCACCACTACATGCTGCCATCCTACATTCCAAACGCATGGGCAACGTTGCGCCGCTGGCAGCAGACCCAGGAAGGCGGCGGAACGGTGGTAACAAAGACTGAATACGATCAGATCTACTTCCAACTGCAGGAAATGCAGGAACGCTTGAAAACCAAAGAGGCGGAGTTGAATAGCCCTTTCCAATCGGATCGCCGAGCCGCCATGCAGCAAGCAAGTGTGTTGCGGGCGGAAATCGGTCGATTGGACACCTCCCGCCAGCGCCTTCATACCCTGAGCTATCTCAAGCTCACACCTGAGGATATCTACGGTTCTGCCACTCAGGCGCCTGAACATGACCAGAACCTGCAACGCTGGCTAGCAAAGAAAGAGAACAATGTCGACGTTCAACTCGCGATGATTCCTCACGCGGGCAGCGCTCAACTAAGGACTGCATGATTTCGGTATGAACATGCTCCAAGCGAAAATTTCTTGCCGTGACGGCTCACGCACTTGCTATTGGAGTCGTCACATTGGGAATGGGTTGATGAACTTCAGCCTGTATAAGACACGAAGGATAATTCGCGTCTCCCGATTACCGACGACGTACAAAGAGAGTGAATGGTGATTCCGTACACTGAGACCTGAATGAATCACATGGCCAAGGGGAGTCCAGACAGACTCCCCTGCTTTCGCGTTTTGTTAAACCGGCGCCTTCCAACTCAACATCTGCTGCTGCGCGACCTGCAGCAAATCATTGCCATCCTGCGTCAGCAGGTAAAGCGCATGGGTGATGTGTGGAATGTCTTGCACGTCGGCGTGTTTGAAGCACAGGCAATGCAGGGTTTCGAGCAAGTCGGCGGCGGCGCGGATGCGCTGGACGGCGGCTTCGAGGATGTCTTTCGGGTTGGCTTGGGTGTCGATGAGCAGTGTCGGGGTTTCGGTGACATTGCTGCTGAGGGGGAGATAGCGGTTTTGTAGCAGTTTGATTATTGGCATATTGATTACTCGATTGTTTCAAAAGTAACCGCCGACACCGTGACCAAACGATGGGAGGCGGACCGTGTACAGGCTTGGTCAACCGAGAACAATCAACTCAGCTCGCCCGAAGGCGTCCTGCACACGGCCGCCACAGCTATGCACTTCACGGTCAAAGAACTCCGCGGTGCAAATGATGGCACATATGCAATCGATTATTCCCGGGTGACCAAACCCGAACCACTGATTTTGCAGCGGCAACCGACAATAACCGCCCCGCTCCAGCCGCCGAAAGCAGACAAGGCACCAGCCTTTGTAGGAATTCGCCAAACCTTCCAAAGAAAACCGCCGCACTCCCTGACAGCCGGCGTTCAGCTCGGTTAACCATCCCTTAACGCCGTGGTCAAAAACTCTACTGAACCGCACGCCCTCAGCCATTCTGGCTGTCGCCCAGTGCGGCAGGTTCGGGTGAATCACGCCGAACTCTAGAACCGTCACTCGGGAGTCCTTTCATGAACATTCGTCCTTTATTACTCACTGCCGCCCTCGCCTGCACCGCGTTTGCCGGGCTGGCCCAGGCCAATGACACCTCTGCCACGTCCAAAGCCATGCCGTATGAGTACGGCATGCCGCTGCATGTGGCCAAAGTGGTGTCGTTGACCGAGCCGCCAACGCAACTGTGCAAGGTGGTCACGGCCGACATGAAGTACATCGACAATGCCGGTAAGCCTGAGGAAATCAGCTACCGGAAATTGTCTGACGCGTGCAACTTCCAGAACTGACAGAAACGTCTGATTTGCGGGTTTGCGGTAGGCGTGGGGTGTTTCGGCGGTTATGCTCGGAGCCCTCCTCACTGCCGCAAGGATTCGCCATGCAGTTGTCGTTTCGCACGTTGTCGGGCTTCACTTGTTCGTTGTGTTTTTTGCTGGCGTTGGCCTGGGGCGTTTTCCCGGAGAGCCTGCTGGCGATCTGGAGCATCGAGTATTCCGACGCTGCGGGGTTTGTCGCGCGGCGCAGCGCGGTGCTGTTTGCGGCGTTGGGGGTGATGTTTTATCTGGTGCGCAACGCACCGCCGTCGCTGGGGCGCAATGCGCTGAGCAACGGGTTTATCGTCGGTTGTTTTGGTTTGGCGGTGCTGGGTTTTGCGGAATGGCTCAACGGTCATGCCGGCCCCGGGATTTTGCTCGCGGTGCTGGTCGAGTTCGCGCTGGGCCTTGGTTTTGTGCAGGCCCGGCGCGTGACGGTCGAACTGGGTGAAACGGTGCGTTAAACGACTCTGGAGCGTGGGCTGTAGTGATGTTGCACAGTTTGCTGGTTCAGATCCGAGCGCAGCCCGGCGATCAGTTCGTTGATTTCACGACAGCCATTGAGGTGGCTGGCGTCGATGCCACTGACCAGCAGATCGACCTGATCGGTCTGGTGATCGCCGAAAACCTTGACGGTCATCGACAAGTCCGGCGACAGCGTGCATTGGCAGCGTTTCGGCAGAAAACTGCTTTCAATGATATTGCGTAGTTCCAAGGCAGACAGAAACATGGCGAAACCCTCTCCTTACTGTGAGATGCCAATCAAGTATTCACGCTGACCGTTGCTGCCCCTACACGGGTGTGTCCCCGCTGTTTCCCTGGTGCGACAAGCGGTGGTACTGCGAAATGCCCATTGGAGTGTAGGCGCCCAAGGCCGGTGCGCCGCACTGAAAAGACGCATAAAGCGTGCCTTTCATCGGTTCATTTTCACCCTCATGAAATCAAGCACTTGGCGGCGGTGCCAGTATTTGGCTACTTGCAATTTGCAAGAATGGCCTTGGCGGGTACTGCAATTTGCAACTCGACGCTGGTTTGCAATCACGGCCCATGACGGTAAGAATGCCCGTCATCCACCCTACACCCGCACGGAGGCTTCCATGGGTTCTTTACGCGTCTACGCGACCACCGGTTTGTTCATCGCCAGCCTGTCCACCCTCGCCCACGCCGCCAAGCTTGAAGACGTCGCGCCGTTCCCGAAGGCTGAAGCCGGGTTCACTCGCCAGGTCATTCACTTGCCCAAGCAAGAGCAGGAAGAGAACTTCCAGGTGGAAATCCTCGCCGGCAAAACCCTTGAAGTGGACTGCAACCGCCAGCGTTTGGGCGGTGTTCTCGATGAGAAGAATCTTGAAGGCTGGGGTTATCCGTTCTATCGACTGGAAAAAGTCATCGGGCCGATGAGCACGATGATGGCCTGCCCGCCCGGCAGCCAGAAGAAACGCGCGTTCGTGCCGGTCGTCGGTGACGGTTTCATGCTGCGTTACAACAGCAAATTGCCGGTCGTGGTGTATGCGCCGTCGGACGTCGAAGTGCGATATCGCATCTGGTCGGCGTCGGACAAAGTCGGTACAGCCCTGCAGGAATAACCCGAACAAGGAGTGCGTCGTTTGATTACCTGCCATGTCCGATATGTCATTGATCCATACCAATTGCCCGAGTTCGAGGCCTACGCCAAGGCCTGGCTCGGCATCGTCGAGCGCTTGGGCGGCACGCATCACGGCTACTTCCTGCCGTCCGAAGGCGCGAGCAACATCGCTTATTGCCTGTTCAGTTTTCCGTCGCTGGCGGATTACGAAAGCTACCGGCACATCGCGATGACTGACCCGGAAAGCACCGCACTGGTGGCCAGCCTGGTCGAGAAGAAGTTTATCGTCAGCTACGAGCGCAGCTTCCTGCGCCCGTTACTGCCGTAAACCGCTTCACGCCGAGACGCTGCAGACTGCGGTGCGCTCGGCGACATGGCGCAGACTGTCGAAGTTGATATTGGCGCCCGAGTCGATTGCCACGAATGTCTGCTCGCTCACCCCGGTTCGCGCTACGTACTGCTTGATCCCGGCCACGGCCAAGGCGCCGGAAGGTTCGGTGATCGAGCGGGTATCGTCGTAGATGTTCTTGATCGCTGCGCAGAGGTCGTCATTGCTGACGGTGATCACTTCGTCGACGCAAAAGCGGCACACCTCAAACCCGAACGCGCCGATCTGCGCTACCGCCACGCCATCGGCGAACGTCCCCACCGTGGGCAGCACGACGCGTTGATCAGCTTCGAGCGCAGCCTTCAGGCACGCTGAATGTTCGGATTCGACGCCGATGATCCGCACTTCCGGGCGCAGGTATTTGACGTAGGCGGCGATGCCGGCGATCAGACCGCCACCACCTACCGGGATAAAAATCGCATCCAGCGAACCTTGATGTTGGCGGAGGATTTCCATCGCCACGGTGCCCTGCCCGGCGATTACCTCCGGGTCATCGAACGGTGACACGAAGGTGCGCCCGGTCTGTTCCGCCAGTTGCAGCGCATGGGCCAGCGCGAACGGGAAACTCTCGCCGTGCAGCAACGCTTCAGCGCCGCGACTGCGCACACCCAGCACTTTCAGTTCCGGCGTTGTCGCTGGCATGACGATGGTCGCCGCAATCCCGAGTTCGCGCGCTGCCAACGCCACGCCTTGCGCGTGATTGCCGGCCGAGGCGGTGATCACTCCGCGCGCCTTCTGTTCTTCACTGAGTTGTACCAGTTTGTTGTAAGCGCCACGGATCTTGAAGGAGAACGTCGGTTGCAGGTCTTCACGCTTGAGCAGAATCCGGTTGCCCAACGCCTCCGACAGCGCCGGCGCCGCTTGCAAAGGCGTGCGCACCGCAAGGTCGTACACCGGCGCGGCGAGGATCTTTTTCACATAGTGTTCAAGCAGGGTTTGCTGGTCGGGGCTGTGCGGCATGGTCGTCTCCTGACATTTTTTCAAAACCCCGGAGACAGAAAGTAAAAACCCGCCTCTAGGGCGGGTTGGGTGCTGCAGTCGTGAGCTAGCCCGCCAAATGAGGAATGGCGGTAATAATCATTGGCTGGCAGCGCGATACAGTCGAAGTCATGGGCTGGAAATTAGCCTGTGCGCTATTGGCGAGTCAATGGCCAATTTTGCGCGGCGGCGTTAGTCTGGCGACTCTCTCATCACACCACGGAAGGAATGCATGATGTCGATCGCCCTGCCCCTCACGGCTTTGCTCGCTTTTAGCGGTTACACCGTTTCGGTGATGCTCCAGGCTGAACAGTCGTTGATCGATTTTGGCATCAGCCTGATGTCGCGGCCCGATACGGCGCAGGTGGTGATTGATCTGTATCTGCTGGCCACGCTGGCGGGTATCTGGATGGTCAAGGATGCGCGGTCGCGTGGGCAGTCGGTTTGGTCGGTGCTGCCGTATTTGTTGTTGACGGCGGTTTTTGTCTCGGTTGGGCCGTTGTTGTATCTGGTGGTGCGTGGGGTTCGCGAACGACGCAAGGCGGTGGAAAAGTGCAGCCAGATACTATGAACACCTGAAACCCCTGTAGGAGTGAGCCTGCTCGCGATAGCGGAGTGTCGTGGGATTCAGCCCTTTTTCACGGCGACGAACGCGGCGGTTTCGTAAGGCACTGTCACCACGTCCCTGCCGCGTAACTCAGGCTCGGCGGCAATCAACGCGCGAATCTGCTCATCAACCTGCGCCCGCTGCGCCTCCGGCAGCGCGGCAATGAAACTGGTCGAGCGCACGCGGTTGAAGATCACATCTTCCGGTGAGCCGGTATGGCCATGGTGAAACCGTTCAACCTGCAGCGGCGCGAATGCCGGGTGCGGAAACGCTGTGCGCCACGCGCCGGTGTAATAGCGCGGCGTGTCCCCTTCCAGCGCATTGACGATGGCGTCCAGTTTCGGCACCCAACTGACCTGGGTGTCGCGCAGGTTCCAGATCAACCCCAACTTGCCACCGGGTTTAAGCACCCGGGCGATTTCGCTCAGTGCCTCGGTGCTGGCGAACCAGTGAAACGCTTGCGCGCAAATCACCACATCCACGGAAGCGTCGGGCAACGGCAAGTCAGTCGCCGTGCCGCTCACGGCCAGGACTTCAGGCCAGGCGTCCGAGAGCTTTTCCAGCATTTGCGCCACTGGCTCAACCGCGATCACTTGCGCACCGGTCGCTACCAGACGCCCGGTGAATTTTCCGGTGCCGGCGCCCAGATCGATCACGGTCTTGTGCCCATCCAGACCCAGCGTCGCGGCCAACCACTGACTAACCTGCGGCGGATAGTCCGGCCGCCCTTTGACGTAGCTGTCGGCAGCGGTTTTGTAGCCGGCAGCGGCTGAGTGATGGACGTGGTCGGTCATGGCAACGCTCCTTACGGCAAAACATCGGATCGACGGCAGACGCTCCCGAGCATAGCGCTTGAATTTACGCTGAACTTGAACAGTCACTGATAAAGCAATGAATAAAAATTCACGCTGTGGTGTTCAAAGTGAAACATAACCCCCTGTGGAGCCTTGCCCATGACTATCCGTTCCGTTATGTTCGCCGCCCCGTTGTTACTGGCCGCCGCGATGTCCAGCCAATTGGCCTTCGCCAACGGTGATGAAGAAGCTCCGGTACAGAAACCCGAATGCCCGAAAGGCCAGGTCTGGGACAGCAAAACGCAGAAGTGCGTGATGCAAGTCAGCAAAGCACTTTCAGATGCCGACCGTACCGATTATGCCTATCGCCTCGCCAAGGTCGGTCGCTACGAAGAAGCCCTGGCGCTGCTCGATACGCTCAAGCAACCGAAAACCGCCAAGGCCCTCAACTATCGCGGTTATGCCACGCGCAAACTGGGGCGCACTGATGAGGGCATCGGTTATTACCTGCAATCGGTGAAGCTTGATCCGCAGTATGCGCAAGTGCGCGAATACCTCGGCGAGGCCTATGTGATCAAGGGTCGCGTCGATCTGGCGCAGGAACAGTTGCAGCAGATCCAATCGATTTGCGGTACGTCCTGCGAGGAATACCAGGATCTGGCCGAAGCCATCAACGATTCATCGAAAACCTGAGCACTTATAAGGGCCGCCATCATCGTCAACGATCAGGCATTCAGAGCAGAACTCGGACAGCATCTGGCGCGATTGTGGCGCTACGGTTTGCTGCTGTCGCGCAATCGGCATTTGGCCGAGGATCTGGTGCAGGCCACGTGTGTGCGAGCGCTGGAGCGCGCCGGTCAATACGCCGCCGGCACGCGCATGGATCGCTGGTTATTGAGCATTCTGCATTCGATCTGGCTCAATGAAGTGCGCGCTCGACGCGTGCGTCAGGGTGCGGGTCAGGTCGATGCCGATGGGCAGCTGGCGTTCGATGGGGAGTATGCGGCGCAGACTCACGTGATGGCCGCGCAGGTGATTCGTCGCGTTGATGCCTTGCCGGAAACCCAGCGTGAAACCGTGTATCTGGCCTATGTCGAAGGCTTGTCTTACCGCGAAGTCGCCGAGATCCTGCAAGTGCCGATCGGCACGGTCATGAGTCGTCTGGCCACCGCACGGCTGAAACTCGCCGAATACCCGCCGTTGCAGGCTGTGCCGAAATCCACCGAAGGAGACCGTTGATGAACACACCTTCGGATGAGCAACTGGTCGCCTACCTCGACGGAGAACTTGAACGCGAATATCGCGATCAGCTCGACGATGCGATTGCCGAAGATTCGCTGCTGAGTCTGCGCGTGCAATGGCTCAGCCGCAGCAACCTGCCGTACAAGAACGCCTATGACGAACTGGCGCAACAGGCGCCGCTGGATCGCCTGCAAGCGCGGCTGGATGCGATTCCTTCACCGCAGCGTCCGGGCTTCAACCGACGCTGGTTTATCGGTGGCGCAGCCGCAGCGCTAGTGGCCGGTGGTGTGCTGGCTGACCGCTTGTTCCTCGGTTGGCATGCCGCGCAATCGAACAACTGGCGCGCACTGGTGGGCGATTACATGGCGCTGTACGTGCCGCAGACGCTTGATCATCTGGCCACGGACGACGCCTCCCAACGCGCGCAACTGCGCACGATTGACGCACGCCTTGGCCTGAGCCTTTCGCCAGCCACTTTGAAGCTACCGGGTGCCGAATTCAAACGGGCACAAATGCTTGAGTACGACGGCGTGCCGATTGCACAGATTGTTTATCTGGATGCGAAACACGGGCCACTGGCGCTGTGTGTGACCCGCTCGAACAGCGGAAGTCAGCCGCTGGCCCATGAGCGTCGGCATGAGATGAATGTGGTGTATTGGACTGAACGTGAGCATGCGTGGATGTTGATTGGCCGTAATTCGTCGGCGGAGCTGGAGCAGCATGCGGAACTGCTGCGCGCGCAACTGCTGAAAGTGTAAGAAAGCTGTAGGCCTGCGCCGTCTCTAAATCGCGGACAACCAGCGCTAAGATGGCGACTGATTCGGCGCCTTCGCGAGCAGGCTCGCTCCCACAGGTATATGTGTAGAGGCATGAAGCTCAGGCGGTAGTGGGCAGCCACAACCGGAAGCGCGCACCACCCAACGGCGAAGACTCAACCGTCAACGTCCCACCCTGCGCTTCCAGTGCCCGACGGCTGATCGCCAGGCCAAGCCCAAACCCACCTGTAGCCCGATCACGACTGCGATCCAGTCGATAGAACGGCTCGAAAATCCGCTCACGTTCGTCATCGGGAATGCCGATGCCGTCATCATCGACCCAGATCTCACAACCTGCGGCATTGACCTGCACGCCAATCTGAATGCGTTTCTCGCAATAGCGCATGGCGTTGCGCAGCAGGTTCTGGATCGCGCGCGCGGTCAGGCGCGGATCGAGCGAGAAGCGTTCGAGCTGGCCGTGCAGCAAGACATCGATGACGATTTCCGGTGATTCCAGCTCTTCATCGACACTGCCCAGAATGCTGTCGATGAACTCGTCCAGCGACACCTCGACCTGTTCCGGCAACTGCGCCGGGTTCTGCAAACGGCTGTAAGACAGCAACTCCAGCACCAGCTCATCCAGCTCGCGAATGTGCGCGACCAGCCCCAGCAAACGCTCGCGGCTGGCGGTCGGCAAGTCATCGGACAGCGCCAGCGCCAGGCCAAAGTCCAGACGCGTCAACGGCGTGCGCAGTTCATGGGACACGGCGTTAAGCAGATCACGTTGTTGGTTGAGCAGGTTTTCGATGTCGCCGGCCATGGTGTCGAAGACATTGGCGAGGCTGCCGATGTTAGAGCTTGGGGCGATTTCCGTACGCTCGCTCAAATGACCTTTGCCGAAGCGTTCGGCGGTGCCTTTGAGGCGTTCCAGATCACGCCAGTGCGGGCGCAACCACATCAGCAGACAGGCGAGCAGGCTCGCGCCGATCAGCACGTTGATGCTCCAGTACAACAGATTGACGTCCAGCGGATCCGGCGGCACAACCATTTGCACGGCGGTGGTGTCGTCCAGCGGCGTTACCGCCAGCGTGCGCCAGCCCCAATCGCCGATACGCACAACGTTTTCACCGCGACGCAGGCGCTCCTGCTCGATAGCGGTGAAATCGGCATCGTCGATGCGCGCCAGGACGATGTGCAGCGGCTGGAAATCCTTGTCCATCGACGCCGCCAGCGCCGGCCACTGCTCATGCGGCACCGCATGAAACTGGCGGGTGATCAACGATTGCAGGCCTCGCGAATAATCGAGGTTGTAGGTGACGAAGCGCTCGCGAAATGCCATGACCACCAGATCTGGCACCAGGTAAATCGCCGCGCTATACGAGATGATCGTAACCAGATAAAGGCGAAACAGGATGCGAAACATCAGCTCAGCATTCCCACTCGGAACGGCTGAACAGATAGCCCTTGCCCCACACGGTCTTGATCTTGCGCGCCTCGCCGGCGTGGTCGTCGAACTTGCGGCGCAGCTTGGAAATCGCCACGTCCACCGAGCGGTCGGTGCCGTTGAATTCGATACCGCGCAGGCGCTGCAGAATCTGGTCGCGGCTCAACACTTCGCCGGCGTGTCGGGCCAGCACCACCAGCAGGTTGTATTCGCCGCTGGACAGTTCGACCGGTTGATCACGCCAGGTCACGGTGCGTTCAGACAGATCGATACACAGATTGCCCATGAGGATGCGGTCATTGGCGGTCAGCGGTTCGCCGAGGCTGCTGCGGCGCAACAGCGTGCGTACCCGCGCCAGCAACACCCGTGGCTCGCACGGTTTGGTGACGTAATCGTCGGCGCCCATTTCCAGGCCCAGCACTTGATCGTGGCTGTCATCGCGGGCGGTGAGCATCAGGATTGGCAGTGTCGCCGAATCGGCGCGCAATAAACGGCAGACTTGCAGGCCATCAAGGCCCGGCAGCATCAGGTCGAGGATCACCAGATCGGGCGGATTGACCCGCGCTCGTTCACGCACGTGGTCGCCACGGCCGATCACGCTGACGGAATAACCGTTGCGCTCCAGGTAGCTGGAGATCAGTTCGGCGAGGGCGGTGTCGTCTTCGACCAGGAGGATGTTGGGCATGGGGTGATCCAGAAAGTGCTGTGGCGACTGATAAGGCTCATTCGCGAGCAGGCTCGCTCCCACACTTGGAATGCGATTCCTTGTGGGAGCGAGCCTGCTCGCGAAAGCTATTTATCTGTCGCAATAAATTTCAAGACCTGAAGGATATACGCCCTCGCCCGTCCCTGAGCAAAACCCTTACACAATTTCACACAGCGCCTACAAAGCTTCACCGCTAATCTCGGCGTCTGCCCGTAGGATGCGGGCATCAATATTGGGGGTTGTACATGTCGAACAAACTGCTGGCCGGGCTCGGCCTGATCGCGATGGCGCTGACACTGAGCGCCTGTGATTCATCCTCGAAGGCAGAGGATCAGGCGCCACCGGCCACGGTGCGTATCGAGACGATCGAAGCGCATCCCCTGACGATCAGCAGCGAACTCAGCGGCCGCATCGCCGCGCCACGCATCGCCGAAGTACGGGCACGGGTGGCCGGTGTGGTGTTGCAGCGCACCTTCCGCGAAGGCAGCGACGTGAAAAAGGGCGACGTGCTGTTCCGCATCGACCCGGCGCCGTTCAAGGCTGACCTCGACAGCGCCGAAGCCGCGCTGCGCAAGGCCGAAGCCAATGCGTTCCAGGCGAAACTGCAAGAGCAGCGTTACGCCCAGTTGATCGACGACCAAGCCATCAGCGGCCAGGACTACGACAACGCCCGTGCGAACGCCCGGCAGACTGCCGCTGACGTTGCGGCCAACAAGGCTGCCGTCGAACGCGCCAAGCTCAACCTTGGTTACGCCACCGTCACCGCGCCGATTTCCGGCCGTATCGGTCGTGCACTGGTGACCGAAGGCGCACTGGTCGGCCAGAACGAAACCACGCCGCTGGCACTGATCCAGCAGCTCAATCCGATTCACGCCGACCTCACCCAGTCGACCCGTGAACTCAACGAACTGCGCCGCGCGTTTCGCTCCGGGCAGTTGCAGGAAGTCGGCCAGAATCAGGTCAAAGCCACGCTGATTCAGGATGACGGCAGCCTGTATCCGTTGCCGGGCAAGCTGCTGTTCAGCGACATCACCGTCGACCCGGGCACCGGCCAGATCATCCTGCGCAGCGAATTCCCCAATCCGGACCTCGATTTGTTGCCGGGCAGTTTCATCCGCGTGCGTCTGGAGCAGGCAACCATCCAGAACGGCATCACCGTGCCGCAACGGGCCGTGCAGCGTGACAGCGCCGGTATTGCCCAGGTGCTGACCGTTGATGAGCAAATGCGCGTCGCCGAGCAACCGGTGCAACTCGGCGCGGTGCAGAACAATCGCTGGATCGTTACCGGCGGCCTCAAGCCCGGCGACCGTATCGTCATCGAAGGCCTGCAACACGCCCGTCCCGGCGAAAAAGTGCAGATCGACGACACCCCTCTTCCACTTGCCCAGACCTCTGGTCAGTAAGCAGGACGCTTTTCTATGCCGCAGTTCTTTATCGACCGTCCGGTGTTTGCCTGGGTCGTCGCGCTGTTCATCCTGTTGGCCGGTGCGCTGGCCATCCCGCAGTTGCCGGTGGCGCAATACCCCGATGTCGCCCCGCCGCAGATCGAAATCTACGCCGTGTATCCCGGCGCTTCGGCGCAGACCGTCGATGAAAGCGTGGTCAGCCTGATCGAGGAAGAGCTCAACGGCGCCGATCACCTGCTGTATTTCGAATCGCAAAGCAGCCTTGGCAGCGCGACGATCAAAGCCACGTTCCAGCCGGGCACCAACCCGGAGCTGGCGCAGGTCGACGTGCAGAACCGCCTCAAGGTGGTCGAGTCGCGCCTGCCGCAAGCGGTCAATCAGCAAGGTTTGCAGGTCGAAAAAGTCTCGTCCGGTTTTCTCCTGCTGATCACCCTGACGTCCAGTGACGGCAAGCTCGATGACGTGGCGCTCAGCGATTATCTGGCGCGTAACGTGATGAACGAGATAAAGCGTCTGGATGGCGTCGGCAAGGCACAGTTGTATGGCGCTGAGCGGGCCATGCGCATCTGGATCGATCCACAGAAACTGATCGCGTTCAACCTGACTCCGGCTGACGTCAATGAAGCCATTGTGGCGCAGAACGCCCAGGTGTCTGCCGGCAGCATCGGCGATCTGCCGAATCCGTCCAGTCAGGAAATCACCGCGACCATTCTGGTGAAGGGGCAGTTGTCGACGCCGCAAGAATTCGCCGACATTGTGCTCAAGGCCAATCGCGACGGTTCGACCGTGCGCATCCGTGACGTCGCGCGGGTCGAAATCGGCAGTCAGGAATACCAGTTCGGCACGCGCCTCAACGGCAAGCCGTCGACCGCTGTCGGCGTGCAACTGTCGCCGGGGGCCAACGCGCTGAACACCGCGACGCTGGTGCGGGCGAAGATGGATGAGCTGGCGCGCTACTTCCCGGCCGGCGTGGAATACAAGATCCCGTACGACACTTCGCCGTTCGTCAAAGTCTCGATCACCAAAGTGGTTTACACCTTGGGCGAAGCGATGCTGCTGGTGTTCGCGGTGATGTTCCTGTTCCTGCAGAACGTGCGTTACACGCTGATCCCCACGCTGGTGGTGCCGGTGGCGTTGATGGGTACGTTCGCGACCATGCTCGCGCTGGGTTTCTCGATCAACGTGCTGACCATGTTCGGCATGGTGCTGGCCATCGGTATTCTGGTGGACGACGCCATCGTGGTAGTGGAGAACGTCGAACGGATCATGGCCACCGAAGGCCTGTCGCCCAAGGAAGCCACGCGCAAGGCGATGACGCAGATCACCGGCGCGATCATCGGCATCACACTGGTACTGGTGGCGGTGTTCATTCCGATGGCGTTCATGCAAGGTTCGGTCGGGGTGATTTACCAGCAGTTCTCGCTGTCGATGGCCACGTCCATTCTGTTTTCGGCGTTCCTCGCCCTGACCCTGACACCAGCACTGTGCGCGACGCTGCTCAAGCCGATTGCCAAAGGTGAGCATCATGAAAAGTCCGGGTTCTTCGGCTGGTTCAACCGCCGCTTCGAGCGCCTGACCGCTCGTTATCAGGGCTGGGTCGGCTATGCGCTGAAACGCAGTGGCCGTTATCTGCTGATTTACGTCGTGTTGCTGGTCGGGCTGGGCCTGTGCTTCGCGCGCCTGCCCTCCTCGTTCCTCCCGGTGGAAGATCAGGGTTACACCATCACTGACATTCAGCTGCCGCCCGGCGCCACCAAGAATCGTACGGTGGCTGTGGCGGAACAGCTCGAAGCGCATAACGCCGGCGAGCCGGGGATCAGCGACAGTGTGGTGATTCTCGGTTTCAGCTTCTCCGGCAGCGGCCAGAACGCAGCGCTGGCGTTTTCAACGCTAAAGGACTGGTCGCAGCGCGGCAGTGATGACTCCGCCAGCTCGATTGCCGATCGCGCCAACATTGCGCTGAGCGAGATCAAGGACGCCATGGCATTCTCGGTACTGCCACCGCCCGTGGATGGCCTCGGCACGTCGAGCGGTTTCGAGTTCCGCTTGCAGGATCGCGGCGGCCTCGGCCATGCGATTTTGATGCAGGCGCGTACTGAGTTGCTGGCTGCCGCCGAAAAAAGCCCGGTGCTGATGAATGTGCGCGAAAGCGCGCTGGCCGAAGCGCCGCAAGTGCAATTGGTGGTCGACCGCAAGCAGGCGAATGCCTTGGGCGTCTCGTTTGCCGACATCGGCAATGTGCTGTCCACTGCCGTCGGTTCCAGCTACATCAACGATTTCCCCAATCAGGGGCGCATGCAGCGTGTTGTCGTGCAAGCCGAAGGCGATCAACGCAGCCAGGTCGCCGATCTGCTGAAAATGCATGTGCGTAACAACGCGGGGCATATGGTGCCGCTGTCGGCGTTCGTGCAGGCCAACTGGATTCAGGGCCCGGCGCAATTGACCCGTTACAACGGCTATCCGGCGATCGCGATTTCCGGCGAACCGTCACCGGGGCACAGTACCGGTGAGGCCATGGCGGAAATCGAACGTCTTGTGGCGCAGGGGCCGAAAGGCCTGGGTCAGGAATGGACCGGGCTGTCGTTGCAGGAACGCTTGTCCGGCAACCAGGCGCCGATCCTGCTTGGGCTGTCGTTGCTGGTGGTGTTCCTGTGTCTGGCGGCGCTGTACGAGAGCTGGTCGATTCCGACCTCGGTGTTGCTGGTAGTGCCGCTGGGCGTGCTCGGCGCGGTGCTGGCCGTGACGTTGCGCGGCATGCCCAACGATGTGTTCTTCAAAGTCGGGCTGATCACCATCATCGGTCTGTCGGCGAAGAATGCGATACTGATCATCGAGTTCGCCAAGAGCCTGTATGACGAAGGTCACGACCTGATCGATGCAACGTTGCAGGCTGCACGTTTGCGCCTGCGGCCGATCGTGATGACGTCGCTGGCATTCATTCTCGGCGTTGTGCCATTGGCCATCGCCACTGGCGCCAGCTCGGCAAGCCAGCAAGCGATCGGCACTGGGGTGATTGGCGGGATGATTACCGCGACACTGGCGGTGATCTTCGTACCTGTCTTCTTCGTCGTGGTTATGAAGCTCGTACAACGATTCAGTAAACCCCACTGATACCAATTGTGGGAGCGAGCCTGCTCGCGAATGCGTCCGGTCAGTCAACATCAATTTTGAATGTACCGACGCTTTCGCGAGCAGGCTCGCTCCCACAGGGATTCTGTACACATCCTGCGTGGTGGTCACAGCTGTCATCGCTGGGCTAAGGTGTCTGAACCACCTTGGCCCATCGAGTCCCCATGCGCTTCCTCGCCCGCACCCACCCTCGCCTGTCCGCCGCTGCCCTGTTCGGCCTCGCTACTGGCCTGTTAGCGCCCGCTGATTCCATCGTCAGCAAAATCCTCATCGGCTGGAACGCCGGTGTCTGGACCTACCTGATCCTGATGTTCTGGCTGACCGTGCGCGCCAAGGCCCCGGACGTCAAACGCATCGCTGAAGTCGAAGACGAAAATGCCGGGCTGGTGCTGTTTGTGGTGTGCATTGCCGCGCTGGCCAGTTTGGCAACCATCACCTTCGAACTGGCGGGCAGCAAAGATCTGGAAAGCACGCGTAAGCTCATGCATTACGGGTTCACCGCGCTGACGGTGATCGGTTCGTGGCTGCTGACCGGGGTGATTTTCTGCGTGCACTATGCGAGGTTGTATTACACATGGGACGGCAAGGAACCGGCGTTGCGCTTTGCCGAAGGGCTGACCACGCCCAACTACTGGGACTTCTTGTACTTCTCGTTCACCATCGGTGTGGCAGTGCAGACTGCCGATGTCGGGGTGGCAACGCGAGATATCCGTAAAATCGTGCTGGCGCAGTCGTTGATCGGGTTTGTTTTCAACACAGCGATACTCGGATTTTCAATCAATATCGCCGCAGGACTGTTTGGCTGAACAAGCTCCGAACAAAAAAATGCCCTGACACTGTCAGGGCATTTTCAATTCACTGGTAACCGATCAGAAGAAGTAGCTGACTCGCAGGCTACCGCTCCAGTCCTGGCTCACGGTTGTCCCTTTGCTGCCACCGACCTGGCCGGAAACCTGCCATGTACGCTGAGCCGGTGTCCACTTGAGACCTGCGCCATACTCCACAGAGCTGCTGGCACGATCATCATCGAAGCTGTCGTCGTTGACTTTGACCTCGTTGGATTTGACGAACTCGTGATTGAACGCGGTCGACAGGCTTGGTTCCAGCAGACTGCCATTATCCAGCGTGATGACGCGCCCGCCGCGAACACCCACTTTGCCCTGAACAGACCGCATGGTATCGGCTTTGACTTGCAGGCCGTTGTCGAGCCTGTATTCATCGCTTTGCGCAACGCCCGTCGATACCTGCACCTGCGGCTCGACAAAATAATCATCCTTGAGACGCATATGTTTACCGATTGCTGCAGAACCACTTAATCCCAGAGACTTGTAGTCACCCTTCGTGCGGGTGCCGTCGCTCATGGTCACTTTGGCTTTGTTATCGAACTGATTGACTTTGGCCATGAGATTGACGAACACACCGCTGTCGACATCGAAGGTGCTGCCGTAAATACCCGCGTTCACACTGTCGACAATGGCGCTGGAACCGTATTTCAGATCGATGTCTGTTCGACTCGTGCCGACGAATCCACCGAGTACCCATGCACGCCCGGCAATATCGACGACCGTGTCGGCACCACCAGTAATACCGGTCTGATTCTGGGTGTAACCGTCGCCATACGCGTTGTCGACGTTGTACTGGTTACCGTAAGTGCGAACCCAAACGCTTTTGCTCAGTTTCACCGAGCTGTCATCCATGGCGCGCATCGAGGCCTCAGGGCGGATACTGAGACTGCGGTCACCCAACTGATCGCTGAGCATGGTGGCCTCGGCATTCAGGACACTGCGAGCACTGCCCGCCAAGGCCAGCGCGGTGTTACTCGAAGTACTCACGGTTTCCTTGTCCGGATTCAGGTACAGACCCTGACCTTCTTTGGCCAACCGATACACGAACGTACCCGCGTCAACCGTCTCACGTCCTCCCAGCGAAAAACTCGCATCGCCCGCAGCGATATTGCCGACCTTCACAGCTTCGGCCGTGACAGGCGTCGTGCCGGTAGCAGCGATTTGCAGTTGATGTTGCCCAGTGGCGTTGCCGGTGACATTCAGGAAATCGGTTTGCCCGGTAACCAGGTCAGTGCCCATTTCGACGGTGCCGTTACCGGACAGATTCACCACGTTCAATTGCAGGTATTGATCATGGGTGCCCATCCGCACCACACCATTGCTCAATTCCAGTTGCTGCACGGTGCTGTCAGCCGACATCGTCCATTGCGCGCCGCTATTAATGGCGACGCGTGCAGAATCAAAAATCCCACCTTGCAGAACAGCCTGATTGCTTAACTGGATGACGGCCCCTGCCCCAGGCAAAGCGTGCACATCACCGGTAAGGGTGCTGCCATCTACGCTGACATTCGCGACGTTTTGCAGATTGCCGTTCAGCGAAGAACCGTTTGCCAGTTGCACCGAAGCAGGGTTGCCAGTGTCTGCAAGTACATCGCCTGTCATTGACCCTGCGTTGAGATTGACCTGCGCGACGTTTTGCAAGTTACCGTTCAGCGTCGCGCCATTCTTCAAGGTAACGGCTGCCGAACTACCGGACTCGACGACGACATTACCCACAAGGTCGCTACGATCCGCCGAAAAGTTGGCCGCGGCACCGTCATTGACCTCAAGGCTCGTGCCGTTGGCCCCAATCAATCGGCTGCCATTGAGCAAATCGATATTTGCTGTAATCCCGCTCCGGTCCTGGAAGCCAACAACAATCGCGGAACCGGACTTGCCTTCAACGGTAGTGCTGTCCAGTGTCACCGTGGAGGTTCTGGCCCCGTTGATTTCCCGGCCTATCTGCAGACCGTTCAGCCCACCGGTAATCCGACTGTCCACTGCCTTGAGATCGGCATTGGAGATTCGGGCCCCGTAACTCGTTGCACTGGTGCCAGTGATCGATGAACTGGAAAGATTGATCTCGCTGAAGCCTGTCGCGAGAGCGCCGCCGTTTAGCGCGGAAACGGAGCTTGCATTCGTCAGAAAGACTTTCGAACCTATCTGCCCCGATACATTTCTGATCAGGTTCAGCCCGATATCGTCGCTGGTCACTTGAGTGTTCGAAAGGTTGGCAACGCTATCGCTTATCGAGATGGCACGGCCACCTCCAAGAAGGCTTATAGCTGCATTTGTGATATTGAACGTGGAGTTACGCTGGCCCTCGAGCCGCTCAATGTTTGCACCCGTAGCGTTGAACGTTGCCGTGTCGGCGACTACCGCCAGTGTATCTGCACCATTGGAAATGAGTGTGGAGCCTGGCTGTAACGTCCAGCTTTCAGAAGGCAAGGAGTTGTCAATTGTGTGAGTGCTACCACCTGGAACCACGGCACCGTAGACCGGAGCGCCGAAGAGCATCATTGAGGACAGTGCAGGCAAAGCACATCCTTTGACGAATCCATAGGAAAGATATGAGGTATTGGGCATAAATACGGCTCTTACATTGAGTTAAGGGCATTCTCGAGCTGCGGAAGACTACAGGGCCACTTACTCCCTTTATGTAGGATAAGTCTCTATTTGATGATGAAAATTGCTTCGTCACTGCAGGAACAACCACAACCTGACTCGCTAAACAAATAGAAAGCCAGGTTGGGTTATCAGGTCATCGGTTATGCCGGTTCATCACAGAACTTGCTGCTGGTGTTACGTACGTTGACTCTGTATTGACGTTTCGGTGAGTCATAAGTCGTTCCTGCAATCACCGTTGAGTACCATACCTGTATGTAGTTGTAGTCGGCAGGAGTGCCTGGCGGAGTAATCGGCCCTTGCAGGGTTTTCAGATACGTGAGAGTCACATCAAAAACGGTATCTGCCGTTGCGACCGCAGCCGGTTTGGTTTCCGTATGTGGCACACCAATCGGCGTGCTCAGACCTACATCTTCATAGCCGTGAACATGAACAGTTATATCCTGACCCGCAGGCAATGCTGCTTGCCCTTTCTCTACCGCCACTCGCCAGAGATGCGCACCTGCTACTACATCAAGCGCAGGGCAACTGACAACGGGATCTGTCGCATTAAACTCCCGAGCTATGTGCGGACGGAGATTAATCTCCGTTGCTTCAAACCTGACCGTAGTCGGAGTCTTCTGTTCTACGGTAGCGTCAACATCCGGATATTTGATATCACAGTAAGCCGGCCTTGTGCCGATACCATGAAATGCGACTCGGGCAAAAGGCACAGTAATGGAGGTAGAGAGATCTCCAACATCAATAAACTCATCCCCCATAAACTCATTATTGTAATAAAAACTCACGACTGCCTGGCGCTCCAGTGGCTCGCCCAGGTCCAACTCCCATAATTTGAAGGTAAATGTGACAAGCCCATTGAAATCCGCAGGCGTAATATGGTTCAGCTGAACAGTGACACCCGTCACTTCGACCGGTGGCAAGTTTCCATTGACAAGATCCGGAGCTGGAATTAACCCGATCGGCGGATAATCACCATTCAGGTATACCGTAGTCACCTGATTTGAATCTTCCGTGGGGGCACTTCCATCCTTATAGGTATACGTCAGCTTCGCAGGCAGTTCGCCCTTGGTCACACCGTAAACGGCATCGAACACATCATAGGTCAAGTCGAATTCCAGACCACCCGTAGCACCTAACTTCTTGCTGCCCAGGCTTTCGCCTTCCAACTTGACTTCGATGTCCGCGTTCGCCACTGCGTTGGTGGGCCGTCGCAAGATTACCCGGATATTCCGCACCACCGGATTGAAGTGCTTAAGTGTCAACGTAGTACTTAAATCAGTACCCGCGTCCGGCACTTCAAGAGGAAAGAACACCAAAGGCGGTGGCAAACTTACAGACAGCAAACGCCTCGCGGCCGAAAAAACACTAGGATATCCTGCCAGGTCAACAATGTTATTGGCATCCCAAAGTGCTGTAGTGCCAAACGCTCTTAGTTTGTCGGCCGGAATAATCAGTTCATCATTGGCATCCAGCTTACCCGAAATGATTGGGGTGTCTGAGGTAGTAATGGATCTCGGCCCCATATATATATTTTTAACATCATCCGCATGCTTGAAAGCATACGTATCGAGAAACTTGCAACGCAAACCACCCGGATTTGCATTGAACCACGCCGAATCCAGTACGTTACTGGCGGGAGCATTCGTAAAACTCACAGCGGGCACTGTACCCCTGCTATTAGGGGTTTTGGTCGCGTACGGCCCTCGAGTCCGTACTTGAATATCGGTCGGCGCACTCGAATGGTCATCGTTACCATCCGCGTCAAAAATCTTGAATTGAAACTTATAAGGAGTGGGATCCTCCGGAGTGGTGCGTTCAGCAATATTTGCGATAAGCACTCTGAACGTTAAAGGTTGATTGATACCGTCCAGTGATTTGGTTTCACCTGCAACCACCGAACCATCGGGCAGGATCACTTCTATTTGCGCTGTGCCACCGCCGCCTGCGTTCGTCAGACCATCAAGGTCAACTTCGATGTAACCTCTGTCGGCATCTTCCTTTTTAATTCGCGTATTCACCGTAAGATTCTTAACAACTGGCGGTAGAGAGAGAACACCACCTCCGAATTCCACACGTTCAGCATCACCCGTAACTTTTTCTTCGATAGTCATTTCATACACTCCATTATGAGACAAGAAACCGCTACTACTTATCACCCCGTCGTCCTGGGACGACTTTGACGCGCCCGGAATGAGCAGATCAATCTTGACCAAGGCTGGCGATGACTCTCCGACCAGCCGTCCGTTATTAAAAAAACGATATACAACCAAAGCCGAGCCCAGCCCCCCAGCGGCTGTATATACCGGGCGAACGGGATCGGTGTTTCGAATCCAGTTTTAATATCATTGTCATTAAGAGTTTTTTCAAAGCGACCAAATGCAGCTGCCACTTCGGCACCACTAGCATTCAGACTATTATATACCCGCCATTCTAATTCACCCGCATCAACAGGACGGCTCACTGTCTGAGCGGGAACGAAAACAACACCACCATTATTTATTTGAGTTTTGGAAAGGTTCCAATACCCATTTAGCGTGGCATCTAGAAACTCCGCCTCGGCAAGTTTCTGAACCGGTACCTGGGTATGATCAATCGTCAGCTGTCTACGCGGTGCGCGATCCGGATTTCCATCAAAGTCAGTCAATTCATAGTAAATCTCGGCCACTCCATCCTTGCTCAGCAGTGCAGGGCTCAAGACAACTTCTATTTCTTCAATAGCAACGGGAACATAATAAGCGTCATGAATTTTCGTGGTAATACGATCCTGTTCAAAAAAAACAACTAAATGATCAGGCCTGGCTGGATCGATGGAATACTCTTTCCATCTTGGTATTCGAGCAATGGTGCCGTTGGTCAGTTTTTCAAGAGGGATATAGCCTGCTGGGTCAGCAGGATCCACACCATCGACTTCAATAATCACCGCCAGCACATTTTTATCCGCAGAGACGGTTGATTTTGCAGGCAATAAATTTGATTTGATGCTGCTCATGGCAAGTGCCCGCGTTGTTTTATGAACAGGCTTCAAAGATTTGAATTGTTACCCTTTGAGAAAATTAGACGCCTAATACAACTCCTTGCCTACTGTCAGATCTGACAGGCTAGGCGACCGCTGGTCGGAAAAGTCAGTATTTTTCCGCGGTACCTAGCGCCTTACTACTTGACACGACTAAACAAATCACTATCGTCTGAAACCGGTTTCACACAATAAGAAGACGATGCCTTGAACACTTTTTCCATTGCCCAGCGCGCCCGTATCACCATGCTGGACGTCGCCAATCATGCCGGGGTCTCCAAGGCCAGTGTCTCGCGCTTTATCGGCGATGATCGCGCCCTGCTCTCCGACGCCATTGCCCTGCGCATCGAACAGGCCATCAGCGAACTTGGCTACCGCCCCAACCAAATGGCTCGCGGCCTGAAGCGCGGGCGCACACGCCTGATCGGCATGCTGGTGGCCGATATCCGTAACCCTTATTCGATTGCCGTGATGCACGGGGTGGAAACCGCCTGCCGTGCGCACGGCTACAGCCTGGTGGTGTGCAACACCGACCGCGATGACGAGCAGGAACGCCAGCACCTGGCGCTGCTGCGTTCGTACAACATCGAAGGGCTGATCGTGAACACCCTGGGCCATCACCGTGACGAATTGCACGAGTTGCGCCGCGAGATGCCGATGGTGCTGGTGGATCGCAAGGTCGACGGGCTCGACAGCGACATGGTCGGGCTCAACAACCCACTGGCTGTAGAGATGGCGCTCACGCATCTGGAGCAGCGTGGTTATCGGGATCTGGTACTGGTGACTGAACCCTATGACGGCACCAGTTCAAGGATCGAGCGGGTCAGCAGTTTTCAGGCGCAGATCGCGCAGTGCTCGGGATTGACCGGTGCGGTGCTGGAAACCGGCGATGATCTGAGCGCGCAACTTCAAACCTTTTTAAACACACCCGCTGCCGGGCCGAAGGCGTTGCTTTGCGCCAATGGTGTGGCAGCGCTGACGGCGACAACTGCGTTGCGCCAGATTGGCTGCCGGCTGTTTGAGGATGTCGGGCTGATTGCCCTGGATGATCTGGATTGGTATCCGTTGGTGGGCAGCGGGATTACAGCGCTGGCTCAGCCGACGCAGGAGATTGGTGCGCGGGCGTTTGAGTGTTTGCTCAAGCGCTTGCGTGGGGATGGCGAGGCGGCGCGGGTGGTGGATTTTGCGCCGATGCTGGTTGAGCGTGGGTCGACCATTGGGATTTCAGGTGTTTGAGCTGACGCCTTCGCGAGCAGGCTCGCTCCCGCAGGTTGATCGCATTCCATTGTGGGAGCAAGCCTGCTCGCGAAGGCGTCCGAAAGGACAACACAGAAACACCTGATATTTTTTTGAACAAAAATGAAACCGGTTTCAGAGGTCGATAACAATGAATAAACCCGACGTTTCCATCAGCCTGTCCAGCTACGGCGCCGAGCTTGTGCGTCAGCGCGGGCAGGATTCTTTTATCGATGTGCTGGCTGCGGCCGGGGCCAATCGCATCGAGTGGCGCGAAGAGTTGCTGACCCGCGAAGAACCGGCGCAACTGGCGCACGCCACCCAGGCGCTGGGCCTGCAAAGCATCTATTCGTCGCCGACCGAGCTGTGGCTCGCCGGTCAGGCACAACCCAATCCAGAACTGATCACCGCCCTGCAACAGGCCGAAGCCTTTGGGTCGAAATGGCTGAAAGTGTCGCTGGGCTATTTCACCGACACCAATGACCTGCAAGCCCTGGCCGAACGTTTGAAACACAGTCCGGTGCAGTTGCTGGTGGAAAACGACCAGACCTTGCACGGCGGCCGCATCGAGCCGTTTCAGCGCTTCTTCGCCGCTGTTGAACAGCACAATCTGCCGATCAAAATGACTTTCGACATCGGCAACTGGCAGTGGCAGGACCAGTCCGCCACCAGCGCTGCGCGCCTGCTTGGCCGCCATGTCGGTTATGTGCACTGCAAAGCCGTGGCCCGTCGCGCCGACGGCAAACTGGTGGCGGTGCCGCCGGCCGTCAGTGATCTGCATCTGTGGGAACAACTGTTGCGGCACATGGCCCAAGGCGTTATGCGCGCGGCCGAGTATCCGTTGCAGGGCGATGATCTGGTGCAACTGACCACCGAGCACGTCGCCGCCCTCGCCCGCCTCGGCCAATCCCGTCTGGAGCCTGCTCATGTCTGAGATCGATATTCTTTCGTTCGGCGAAACCATGGCGATGCTGGTCGCTGAGCAGACCGGTGATCTGGCGGCGGTCGAGCACTTCCACAAGCGCATTGCCGGGGCCGATAGCAACGTGGCGATCGGGCTATCGCGCCTGGGTTTCAACGTCGCCTGGCTGAGTCGGGTTGGCAATGATTCGCTTGGGCGCTTTGTGGTCGAGACCTTGATCAAGGAAAGCCTGGATTGCAGCCACGTCGATGTCGATAAACAGCACCCGACCGGTTTCCAGTTCAAATCGCGCAACGACGATGGCAGCGACCCGCAGGTCGAGTATTTCCGGCGCGGTTCGGCGGCCAGTCATCTGTCGCCGCAGTCGATCAACGCCAGCCTGCTAAGCGCCCGCCATTTGCACGCCACTGGGATTCCTCCGGCGTTGTCGGCCTCGGCGCGGGAGATGTCTTTCGAACTGATGACGCGTATGCGCAATGCCGGGCGCAGCGTGTCGTTCGACCCCAATCTGCGCCCGAGCCTGTGGGCCAGCGAGGGCGAAATGATCACCGAAATCAACCGCCTCGCCGCCCTTGCCCATTGGGTGCTGCCGGGGCTGAGTGAAGGTCGTTTGCTGACTGGTTTTGACGATCCGGCAGACATTGCCGCGTTTTATCTCGATCAGGGCGCTGAGGCGGTGGCGATCAAACTCGGGCCGGAGGGTGCTTATTACCGAACGCATCTGGCGTCGGGATTTGTTGCTGGTGTGCCGGTGGCCAATGTCGTCGATACGGTCGGTGCCGGTGACGGCTTTGCAGTGGGGATGATCAGTGCCCTGCTCGAACATCAGAGTATTGCCGAGGCGGTGCAGCGGGCGAACTGGATTGGCAGTCGCGCGGTGCAGAGTCGCGGGGATATGGAAGGGTTGCCGACCCGCCTGGAGTTATCGGTTGAATTTGAGGCCGCCTTCGCGAGCAGGCTCGCTCCCACATTTGGAATGCATTCCCCTGTGGGAGCGAGCCTGCTCGCGAAGAGGCCCGCCTAGTCACTGCAAATAATTGAACCTGCTGCGACAAAAACAACAAGCTCAGGAGCAAGACCCATGAAAACCGCAACCCTTGCCACCCGCCGCTGGTGGTACATCATGCCCATCGTGTTCATCACCTACAGCCTGGCGTATCTCGATCGCGCCAACTACGGCTTCGCCGCCGCGTCGGGCATGGCCGAAGACCTGATGATCACCCCGGGCCTGTCTTCGCTGCTCGGCGCGCTGTTCTTTCTCGGTTACTTTTTCTTCCAGGTGCCGGGTGCGATCTACGCGCAAAAGCACAGCGTGAAGAAACTGATTTTCGTCAGCCTGATTCTCTGGGGCGGTCTCGCGACGTTGACCGGCGTGGTTTCCAACGCCTATTGGCTGATCGTCATCCGCTTCATGCTCGGCGTGGTTGAAGCGGCGGTAATGCCGGCGATGCTGGTCTATCTGTGCCACTGGTTCACCCGTGCCGAACGCTCGCGGGCCAACACGTTTCTGATCCTCGGCAACCCGGTGACCATGCTGTGGATGTCGGTGGTTTCGGGGTATCTGGTGCAGCATTTCAGCTGGCGCTGGATGTTCATCATCGAAGGCCTGCCGGCGGTGCTCTGGGCATTTATCTGGTGGCGCCTGGCCGATGATCGTCCGTCCGAGGCCAAGTGGCTCAACGACCAGGAAAAGCAGGACCTGGAAAGTGCACTGGCCGCCGAACAGGTCGGTATCAAAGCGGTGAAGAACTACGCCGAGGCCTTCCGTTCGCCGAAGGTGATCATTCTCGCGCTGCAGTTTTTCTGCTGGAGCATCGGCGTTTACGGCTTTGTGCTGTGGCTGCCATCGATCCTCAAGGCTGGCGCGCAAATGGACATGATCGAGGCCGGCTGGCTGTCGGCGCTGCCGTATCTGGCGGCGGTGATCGGCATGCTTGTGGTGTCGTGGGGTTCGGACAAGTTGCAGAAGCGCAAACGCTTTGTCTGGCCGCCGCTGCTGATCGCATCCATTGCGTTCTACGGTTCTTACGCGTTGGGCGCGGAACATTTCTGGTGGTCGTACACGCTGCTGGTGATTGCCGGCGCCTGCATGTACGCGCCTTACGGACCGTTCTTTGCCATCGTTCCGGAGATTCTTCCGGCCAACGTTGCCGGCGGTGCGATGGCGCTGATCAACAGCATGGGCGCGCTCGGTTCGTTCGGCGGTTCGTATCTGGTCGGTTATCTGAACAGCTCCACCGGCTCGCCCGGCGCTTCCTACCTGCTGATGAGCGGCGCGTTGCTGCTGTCGGTGGTGCTGACGATTTTTCTCAAGCCCGGCGCCAGTGATCGCGTCGTTGCCAAAGTCGTCGCCACGCCTGCCGTGCCGGCGCATTCCTGAAGAGACTTCTGCCATGAAAAAACAGGTCGTGTTGTACAAGAAACTTTCGCCCGCGCTGATGGCGCGCCTGCAAGAGCAGTGCGAAGTGACGCTGATCAATAGCCTCGACGCCGACGGTCTGATGCAACTGCGCGACGCCCTGCCCCGTGCCCACGGCTTGCTCGGCGCCAGCCTGAAACTCGATGCGGCGTTGCTTGATCTGGCACCGCAACTCGAAGCTATCGCTAGCGTTTCGGTAGGTGTCGACAACTACGACATCGCTTACCTGAGCCAACGCAAGATCCTGCTCAGCAACACCCCGGACGTACTCACCGAAACCACCGCCGACACTGGTTTCGCCTTGATCCTCGCCGCTGCCCGGCGCGTGGTTGAACTGGCGAACATGGTGCGCAGCGGCCAATGGAATCGCAACATCGGCCCGGCGCATTTCGGCACTGATGTGCATGGCAAGACGCTGGGAATTATTGGCATGGGTCGCATCGGCGAAGCATTGGCGCAGCGTGGGCATTTTGGTTTTGGCATGCCGGTGATCTATCACAGTCAGTCGCGTAAACCGGCAGTCGAAGCGCGATTCGATGCGCAATATCGTAGCCTTGAAGATCTGCTCCAGCAGGCTGATTTCATTTGCCTGACCTTGCCATTGACGGCGCAGACCGAAGGTTTGATCGGCGCTGAGCAGTTTGCGCTAATGCGCCCGGAAAGCATCTTCATCAATATCTCGCGGGGCAAAGTGGTGGATGAGGCGGCGATGATCGAGGCGCTGCGTCATCAGCGGATTCGTGCGGCGGGGCTAGATGTGTTTGAGCGCGAGCCGTTGCAGCATGATTCGCCGTTGTTGCAGCTTAGTAATGTGGTGGCGACGCCGCACATGGGTTCGGCGACGCATGAGACGCGCGAGGCGATGGCGCGGTGTGCGGTGGAGAATCTGTTGGCTGCGTTGAAGGGAGAGAGGCCGGAGAATCTGGTGAATCCATCGGCTTGGCAGGGCTGAATTAATCGGTGGCTGTAATGCCGCCTTCGCGAGCAGGCTCGCTCCCACAGGGGAATGCATATCCAATGTGGGAGCGAGCCTGCTCGCGAAGAGGCCGGGACAGGCAACCCAAAACAATCAGGCACTGCGCGCCTGTAACAACTGCGCCGCACAAAGCGCAATCCGCGCACAGGCATCCGCCAGTTTCACCCGATCCAACACCAAACCAATGCGGATATGCCCCGCCGCACTCGGCCCGAACGCTTCACCGGCGAGGACCGAAACCCCATAGCCTTCCAGCAATTGCTCGGCAAACGCCTGGGCTCCCAGCCCGGTCTGGCGAACATCGACCATCACGAACATGCCGCCATCCGGACGAATCGGGTACAGCCCCGGACAACCGCTTAGACGTTCGCACACCAGATCCCGGCGCAGGCGATACTCCTCGCGCATCTGCGTCACTTCCGGCAGGTCTGAGTGCAACGCAATCTCTGCAGCCTTCTGCACAAAATCCGGCAACCCGAACAACATGCTCAGCGACAAATTGACCAAGTGCTCGGCCAGCGATGTCGGCCCGATCATCCAGCCGATGCGCCAGCCGGTCATGGCGTGGGATTTCGACAGGCTGTTGATTGTCGCCGTGCGCTCAGCCATGCCCGGCAGACTCGCCGGACTGACGTGCTGCCCCTCGTACAGCAAATCGCTGTAGACCTCGTCGCTGATCAGCCACAAGTCATGCCGCACACACAGCGCCGCCAGCTCCTGCCAGATCAGCAGTGACAGACTCGCGCCGCTGGGGTTGTTCGGACTGTTTAACAGCATCGCGCGGGTTTTCGGCGTGATGCGCGCAGCGACATCAACCGGGTCGACACGAAAGCCGTTTTCCGGGCGCACCGGCACCGGCACTACCGTCGCGCCGCAAGCGCCAAACACGCCTTCGTAGGTGACATACATCGGTTCTGCAACAATTACTTCATCACCCGGATCCAGCAAGCATTGCGCCACCGAATACACCGCACATTGCGCGCCGGGCATGACGATCACGTGGTCGGCATCCACCGCTTGCCCGCTGCGCTGACGATGGCGTTCGGCAATCAGCGTGCGCAGCGCCGAACGGCCACGCACATCGGAATAATGGGTATCGCCGGCCAACAAGCTGTCGATTGCGCCGTGGACAATTGGCAGAGGCGTGTCGAAATCCGGATCGCCGATGCTCAGCAGCAGGATATCGACACCCTCGGCGCGCAACTCCAGCGCTCGGTCGTGAATCTGCCAGGCGGCGGCTCCCTCACCGGCAATTCGTTGGGTCAAGGCTGAATAGCGCATGTACGTCTCCTGATTGCGCGGTCTCCAGCCTTCACCGTATCTCAAATCACGAAACGCGCCACCATCGCATTCAAATCCACCGCCAGGCGCGACAATTCGTGGGTCGCGGCGCTGGTCTGATTGGCCCCGGCAGCCGATTGCGTAGCCAGATCGCGGATGTTGACCAGGTTGCGGTCGACCTCGCGCGAGACTTGCGCCTGCTCTTCCGAGGCGCTGGCGATGACCAGGTTGCGCTCGTTGATCTGGTGAATCGACTGGGTGATCTGCTCCAGCGCCACGCCGGCCGCGCGAGCCATTTCCAGGGTTGACTGGGTGCGCTGGTTGCTTTGCTGCATCGACGAGACCGCTTCGCCGGTGCCGTTCTGAATGCCGGCGACCATTTTTTCGATTTCCTGAGTCGACTGCGCGGTGCGATGGGCCAGTGCGCGCACTTCGTCCGCCACCACCGCGAAACCCCGTCCGGCCTCACCGGCGCGTGCGGCTTCAATGGCCGCGTTGAGTGCCAGCAAGTTGGTCTGTTCGGCAATGGCGCGGATCACGTCGAGCACTTTGCCGATGTCGCGGCCCTGCGCGGCGAGGCCTTCGATCATGTGCGCGGTGTTCTGCACGTCGTGGGTCATGGTCTGGATCGCGTCGACGGTTTTCACCACTTGATCGCGGCCTTCGCGGGCGGCGTGGGTCGACTGGTTCGAGGCTTCGGAGGTCGACACGGCGTTGCGCGCGACTTCTTCGACGGCGGCGGTCATCTCGTTGACGGCGGTGGCGGCCTGCTCGATTTCGTTGTTCTGCTGCTGCAGGCCACGGGACGCTTCTTCAGTCACCGCGCTGAGTTCTTCGGCAGCGGCGCCCAGTTGCGTGGCAGAACCGGCGATCTGCTCGATGGTTTTACGCAGGTTGGTTTGCATGGTGGCCAGCGCCTGCAACAACTGCGTCGCTTCATCCTTGCCGTCGATTTCGATGACTTTGGTGAGGTTGCCGTCAGCGATGGTTTGCGCGGCCTGCACGGCGCGGTTCAGCGGTGTGACGATGCTGCGGGTCAGCAACCAGGCCAGCAGCACAGTGGCAATAGCCGCGAACACGGCGACGATAATGATCCCCGTGATCGCGCTGTCATAGTATTGACCCGCCTGAACTGATGCTGCTTTGGCGTCGGAAGCATTCATGGCGATCAGTTTGTTGAGCTGCTCGCCCATCTGGTCGGTGCCGTCCTTGATCCGCGTGTTGATCAGGGCACGCATCTCGTCGACCTTGTCCTGGCGCGACAGCTCCATCATCTGGTTCTGCGCTTGCAGGTAATTGTCCAGCGTGGTCGCGAAGCTCTGGTACAACGCCCGTTCTTCCGGGCCGGCCGGCAGTGCCGCGTAACTGGCCTGCGCGGCGCGAACCTTGTCGACCAGGACGCCGATACGAGTCTGCGCTTCCTGCAACCCGGCCGCTTCGCGGTTGACCAGTACGCGGAACGACAGAATGCGCAAACGCAGGACGTTTTCTGTCACTACGGCAAGTTGCGTCACACTGGGAAGTTGCGTCGAATCCATCTCGACGGACGCCTGACGGATGATCGACATGCGGTTGACGGCGAACACGCCGAGCACGATCACCAGCAAGGCGATAAAGGCAAAACCGAGGAAGGCACGGGGCGCGATATTGAGGTTACGCAGGGACATAGTTGAGCTCTCGAAAGATAGAAACTACGAGCGTCCATGCGTCATCACTGGCCCGAGGGGGGCGGGCTCAGTCCGGCGTCACTGTTTTAGGAAGTTATGTGCGCGCCTGATAGCTGTATCGGCCAGGCTTTAGGAAGATTGCGGGTCAGGGGTAACTATTTTTCAGGGTGTTACAAGATTGAAACACCCTGTGGACCTGTTTCACACGTTGTGTTTCGCCATCTGCCAGACGCGGGCAATATCGGTAGCGCGTTCGCGCAACAAACGCGGAGCCTCGGCGCAGGCCTGCTCCAGCGTCATCGGGCCACTGGTCACGGCGAAGGCCGCATCGATGCCGTGATCGTAAAGTTCTTGGTAACCCTCGCCCAAGGTGCCGGCGATGACGATCACCGGCACGGCGTGCTGTTTGGCAATCCGTGCGACACCGAACGGTGTCTTGCCGCGCAAGGTCTGGGCATCGAAGCGCCCTTCCCCGGTAATCACCAGGTCGGCGCCTTTAACGGCTTCGGCGAGGCCGACCAGTTCGGCAACCACTTCAACCCCGGCTTGAAATTGCGCTCCAAGGAATGCCTTGGCCGCGAACCCCAAACCTCCCGCCGCGCCGCTGCCCGGTTCGTCGCGGACGTCTTTGCCCAACGCTTGCGCGCACAGTTCGGCGAAGTGGCCCAACGCCTGATCGAGTTGCTGCACCTGCGTCGGCGAGGCGCCTTTCTGCGGGCCGAAAATCGCCGAGGCACCGTGCGGGCCGCACAGCGGGTTGTTGACGTCTGCGGCGATATCGAAGCGCACCTGTGCCAGACGCGGGTCGAGTTCGCTCAGGTCCAGTTTTGCCAGTTGCGCCAACGCCAGGCCGCCAGGTACCAGCGATTGACTCTGCGCATCAAGCAACTTCACGCCCAGCGCCTGCATCGCCCCTGCGCCGCCATCGTTGGTCGCACTGCCGCCAATCGCCAGAATTACCCGCTGCGCGCCGGCATCCAGTGCTGCGCGAATCAGTTCGCCGGTGCCGAAAGTGCTGCTGATGCAGGCATCGCGTTGCCCCAGCGGCACCAGTTGCAAGCCGCTGGCCTCGGCCATTTCAATGATTGCGGTGTGGTTGTGCGGCAACCAGCCCCATGCAGCGTCGACAGCTGTGCACAGCGGGCCGCGCACGCGGGTGCGGCGCAGTTCGCCTTCGCAGGCGGCGAGGATCGATTCGACCGTGCCTTCGCCGCCATCGGCCATCGGGCATTTGACCAGTGTGGCCTGCGGCCAGACCTGGGCCAGGCCAAGGGCAATGGCTTCAGCGACGCCTTGGGCACTCAGGCTGTCCTTGAACGAGTCGGGGGCGATGACGATCTTCATGCGAATTCTCCGGTTGCAATGCCCCTCATGCTGCCAGTCGGCCCGCGCCTTGACGCCTGTCCGCTGCACAAGTGGCGGGGGCGTTTATTGTTCATTTTCACAAAAGGCTCTGCGGTGAATGTACCGCCGCCATCGCGAGCAGGCTCACTCCTACAGGGGAATGCATTCCAAATGTAGGAGTGAGCCTGCTCGCGATGGCGTCTTTGAAGGCGCCCAATCAGTTCGGATCAGTCTGCGGCAGCAACTGCACCCCAAGATACAGCGCCAACATCCCATCCAGCCTGAGCGGATCAACCCCGCTCAACTCGGCAATCCGCTCCATCCGATAACGCAGGCTGTTGCGATGAATCCCCAATGCATCGGCACACGCCTGACTCTGGCCATCGTGCTCACACCAACTGCGCAGCGTCGCCAGCAACTGCCCGTTGGCGTCCTTGGCGATCACTTTGCGCAAGGGTTTGAGCAGTTCGTCCAGCGCATCATCGTTACGATGCCGCCACAGCATTACCGGCAATCGATAGCGGTTCAGCGTCAGCAACCGCGAGTGCGGCAACACTTCCCGGCCATAGGCGAGCAAGTCGCCGACCCGTCGATAACAACGGCGCAATCCGGTGAGCCCATCAGCCTGTCCGCCCACGGCAATGCGCAGCACCTTCCAGCCCAGACCATCGAGTTTTTCCAGCAAGCGGTCATGCTCGACGTGCTGAGTCGCCGGGCGACACCACAGCAGCGATGACTTCGCCGAACTCACACACCAGCTATCGGGATAACGCGACATCAGCCAGGCACTCAGCGCCTCGACGGTTTGCCCCGGCCCATGTTCAAGGCCCAGCTCAAAAAGATACGGCACCCGCGTCAATTGCGGTTTGAGTCCAAGCTGTTGCGCTTCATCGACCAGACGCGGCGAGTCCCCCGCCTCGCTCAACAACAACGCCAGCAAGTCATCACAGCGCTGGCGCCGCCATTGCTGTTCGGCCTGTTGGTTGCGCTGGCCGACGAGCATCTCGGCGGTCATGCGCACCAGTTCTGCGTACGTACGCAGTTGCTCTGGTTCGCCGGTAATCCCGAGCACGCCGATCAAGCGTTGGTCGAGCAACAGCGGCAGATTGATACCCGGTTGCACGCCTTTGAGATGCACAGCGGTCTGCGCATCGATCTCCACCACGCGACCATTGGCCAGCACCAGTTGCGCGCCTTCGTGACGGGTATTGATGCGCTCCGGTTCGCCGCTGCCGAGGATCAGCCCCTGGCTGTCCATGACGTTGACGTTGTAGGGCAAAATGGCCATGGCCCGGTCGACGATGTCCTGGGCGAGGTCGTGATCGAGTTCAAACATGATGGGCAAGATCCTTGAAAAACGCGGCAGTCGGTTGTTCACCCGCACAGGGTCTGGCGGCAAACCCTGTGCTCAGGCACAAAGACAATCCGGCCAAAGGTGACCGAGACTCTCGGGGCGATCAACGTTACCCTTTGCATCGCAAAAAATCATAATAAAGAGAGAGCCGCTATGTCGCAGAGCGCCGCAGCTACCCAGACCATCGATGACGATAAAAACGCCGTCTACAAACGCATCACCCTGCGTTTGATCCCCTTCATTTTCATCTGCTACCTGTTCAACTACCTCGACCGGGTCAACGTTGGATTTGCCAAACTGCAGATGCTCGACGCACTGAAATTCAGCGAAACCGTGTACGGCCTCGGTGCCGGTATCTTCTTCATCGGCTACGTGCTCTGCGGCGTGCCGAGCAACCTGGCCCTGACCAGATTCGGCCCACGGCGCTGGATTGCCGTGATGATGATCACTTGGGGCACGCTGTCGACCTGCCTGCTGTTCGTCACCACCCCGACCGAGTTCTACACGCTGCGCCTGTTCACCGGTGCGGCCGAAGCCGGGTTCTTCCCGGGCGTCGTGTTGTACCTCTCGCAATGGTTCCCGACCTTCCGCCGTGGCCGGATCATGGCGCTGTTCATGTCGGCGATCCCGGTTTCCGGTCTGCTCGGCAGCCCGTTCTCTGGCTGGATTCTCAATCACTTCGCCGCAGGGCAAGGTGGTTTGGCCGGCTGGCAGTGGATGTTTCTGCTGCAAGGCATTCCTACCGTCATCCTCGGCGCCCTCGCCTATTTCCTCCTGAGCGACAGCTTCGCCAACGCCAAATGGCTGAGCCCGCATGAGCGTGCGGTGCTTGAGGCGGATCAAGCTGAAGACTTGGCGAACAAACCAAAAACCACCTCCGACTCGCTGTTGGCGGTGTTCAAGAACCCGGCGATCTGGGCGTTCGGCCTGATTTACTTCTGCATCCAGAGCGGCGTGTACGCGATCAACTTCTGGTTGCCGTCGATCATCAAGAACCTCGGTTTCAGCGATAACCTGGTGATCGGTTGGCTGAGTGCGATTCCGTATCTGCTGGCGGCGGTGTTCATGCTGGTGGTCGGGCGGTCGGCGGATTTGCGCAAGGAACGCCGCTGGCATTTGGTGGTGCCGATGCTGATGGGCGCGATCGGTCTGGTGATCGCGGTGAATTTCGCGGCCAATCCGGCGATTGCGATTCTCGGCCTGACCATTGCCACCATGGGCGCACTGACCGGCCTGCCGATGTTCTGGCCGGTGCCGACGGCGATGTTGAGCGCCGGTGCCGCGGCCGGTGGTCTGGCGTTGATCAACTCGATGGGGCAGATGGCTGGGTTCCTTAGCCCGTACCTGGTGGGTTGGGTCAAGGACAGTACGGGGTCGACCGATGCTGCGTTGTATCTGCTGGCGGCGGTGATTGTCGGCGGGAGTCTGCTGGCGTTGCGCATGACGCGGACGTTGCGGGCTTAAGGTTTTGATGAAAGAAAGAACGGCCCTTTTCAGGGTCGTTTTTCGTTGGGTATCTGGCTTGGTTTTTGTGGTGGTCTGTAGATCTTTTCCCCCTCACCCCAGCCCTCCCGAAACGTCGGATGAGCCAATATTCACTTTGCCGCATCGCACGCTTCTGGTATTTGATTAACCCTTTCCCACCGACAAAAGGATTTCGGCATGAGCTTTCGCATACTCGGGCACTCGGGGTTGCAGGTGTCCACCCTCACCCTCGGTACGATGATGTTTGGCGAGCAGACCAGCGCTGAGGATTCACTGCGTATCATCGACAAGGCCTGGGATCAGGGGATCAATTTCATCGACACCGCTGACGTCTACACCAACGGTCGCTCCGAAGAGATCGTCGGTGAAGCGATTGCCCGACATCGGCATGAGTGGGTGCTGGCAACCAAGGTCGGTTTCGGCCCGGTGGACGGTGTGCCGAATCGTAGCGGTTTGAGCCGCAAACACATTTTCAATGGCATCGATGCCAGCCTGACCCGGCTCGGCACGGACTATCTCGACATCTATTACCTGCACCGTGAAGACCACAACACGCCTCTGGAGGTCAGCGTTTCGGCGATTGGTGATCTGATTCGCCAGGGAAAAATTCGCTACTGGGGCCTGTCGAACTATCGCGGCTGGCGGATTGCCGAGGTGATTCGTATCGCCGACAAACTCGGCGTTGATCGCCCGGTGATCAGCCAGCCGTTGTACAACATCGTCAACCGTCAGGCCGAGACCGAGCAGATCACCGCGGCGCAAACCTATGGCCTGGGCGTGGTGCCTTACAGTCCGCTGGCCCGTGGCGTGCTCAGCGGCAAATACGCGCCGGACGCTACACCGGATGCCAACAGCCGTGCCGGGCGTCAGGACAAGCGCATTCTGGAAACCGAGTGGCGCGTGGAATCGCTGCGCATCGCCCAGCAGATTCAGCAGTACACCGAGCAGCGCGGCGTCGGCATGGTCGAGTTTGCGATTGCCTGGGTGTTGAACAACAGTGCGGTGACGTCGGCGATTGTCGGGCCGCGAACTGAAGCGCAATGGGATGCATACACCAAGGCGCAGACCGTGAAGATCACCGCAGCAGATGAGGCGTTTATCGATTCTCTGGTGACGCCGGGCCATGCATCGACGCCGGGATTCAACGATGTCAGTCATTTTGTGTCGGGGCGTAAACCGCAATTGGTTTAAGCATTTTCCCTTGTTCAGCAACAGCCGATACAATCGGCTGTTTTTCGTTGAAGCAAGCGCGATCAAACGGATGATTTGATTGAGCGTTCAGAAATAACCAAGGATTTAATACATGCTCAATCGCCCCGTTGAGGTATCCAGGAAGCCTTTGCGCGGGCTGCTGTTCAAACTGTTTGCCGATAAGTTTCCTGAGCCGGCAGCAACCGCAACTGTCGGGGATCGCAAACCCTCGATTGATTACCGTGCGGATATCGACGGCCTGCGCGCAATCGCGGTGTTGCTGGTGCTGATTTTCCACGGCGGCCTGACGTTCTTCCCGTCCGGGTTTATCGGCGTCGATATCTTCTTCGTGATCTCCGGTTATTTGACCACCGCAATCATCATGAAGTCGCTGAACAACGGCACGTTCACTTTCTCGGGGTTCTACACGCGGCGCATCTGGCGCCTGCAACCGGCCGTTATTGCGTTGCTGGGCGCAACGCTGATAGTCACAACGTTGCTTTACTTGCCCGATGACTATGTCGACTTTCTCAAAAGCGAGAAATACACCTCGTTAATCATCTCCAACCAGTACTTTTCCAAAGTAACCACGGGTTACGCCACGCCCGATGCGGCCAGTCTGCCGCTCTTGCACACCTGGTCGCTGGCCATTGAATGGCAGTGGTATCTGGCGCTGCCACTGGGCCTCTGGTTGCTCAACCGTTATCTGGCGAAAAGCCTGTTCAAAGCGGCGGTGCTCGGTTTGACCCTGGCGGCCATGGCGCTCGCGCTGTATCTGTCTTACTCGGCTCCTGAAAAGAACTACTACTTCTTCACTGCGCGAATCTTCGAATTGATGATTGGCTCCTGTGCGGTCATCTTCAGCACGCACACGTTCAGGCTCAATCGCCTGAGCGCCACGCTGGTCTGCGCGCTTTCGCTGGCGACAATCATCTACTGCGCCACCCTGGAAGATATCCTGCCGGGCTTTCCGCGATACCACGCCATTGCCGTGTGCCTCGCTACGGCGGCCTTACTGTTTAAGGGTGTTGGCGATGCGAGCGTCACCTCGAAACTGCTGGCGTTCAAACCCTTGGTGTTTATTGGCACGCTTTCGTACTCCTTGTACTTGTGGCACTGGCCGATCCTCGCAGTGATGAGTTACATGGGCATCGCGCTCACCCCGCCGATGACGATTGTTTACTTCGTCTGCACTTTCGCCACGGCCTGGCTCTGCTATGTGCTGATCGAAAACCGCTTTCGAAAGGCCCGGCTCGGCTTTACCAAAACCCTGGTCGTGCTGATGATCGTGCCGGCGATCGGCCTGTCTCTGCTCCACGCTGCCAGCGTCAGACAAGAAGGCTGGCCGAACCGCTTCAACCAAGGCTACAACGACGTGTTCAACGGCTTGAAAGCGTCTGTTCCGGCCAGTCGCGAGGGATGCCTGGGGGTCAGCGATGGCGCCGACCCTGGCTGTATATCGGGCGCCACACAGGCTGCACCGCAAATATTGCTGATGGGCGATTCGTTTTCGAATCATTACTGGGGCTTTGTGGAAACACTGGCCAAAGACGCCAATCTTGCCGTGCTCACACAGGGCTACCCGGCGTGCCTGGCCTTGCCCGATATCTACCTCTATGACGTGAATAAATACACGAACGGGCTGTATCAAAAATGCCACAACGCCGCTCAACGCTATTACGACATGATCGCGAAGCGGCATTTCAGGTATGTGATCGTGGGTCAGTTCTGGGAGGCCTATCTCGACGATGACATCGTCACCCAACTCGATGACCCGCGCAGCCCGGAACTGTCAAGACAACGCCTCGGCACAGCGATCCGCAAGGCCCTCGATATCATTGTCGAATCCGGTGCGACGCCGGTTTTTCTGGAAAATACGTTGCCCATGCCTGCGGGGATCAACACCTGCCTGCTGCAACAGGTCAAGCTGCGCGGCTTGATGGGCAGTGCCGAGCAAAGCAGCCTCTGCGCTACGGCGCCATGGTCTGGCGCAAAAGAGCCGGTGCTGGAACAACTGTTCAATGACCTGAAGACCGAATATCCCGGTTTGATCGTCATTGACCCGAAAATCGTGCAATGCAAAGACGACGCGTGTATGACCACCGTCGACGGTTTGCCGGTCTATCGTGATATTGGTCATATCACCGATTACGCCTCCTACAAGTTCGGCGAGATGTACCTGATGCGCTTCGGCAATCCGTTGAAGGTTGCGCAGTGACGTCGACTTTTAAGTCAAGGTCAAAAGATCGCAGCCTGCGGCAGCTCCCACAAGGAATGCGTGTGAATAATATTGAGCATCCGGCCAATATTCAGCACAAAAACCACGTATCCTTCGCGCCCGTTTGACCATCAACCCCCGCGAGGACAGTTTGTCTAAAGGTATCGCTCTATCGGTTTCAGCCTCGGTGCTGTTTGCCGTCATGTATTACTACACTTCGCTGCTCACACCGTTGAGTGGCGTAGAGATTTTCGGCTGGCGGATGCTGCTGACCGTGCCATGCATGACCGTGTTCATGCTGGTGTCCGGGGAATGGCGGCGGGTGCTGGAGCTGGTTCGTGTGGTCGCGGCAAAACCAAAACTGGTCGCCGGGTTGATCGTCTCGGCTGCCCTGCTCGGTGTGCAACTGTGGCTGTTCATGTGGGCGCCGCTCAACGGCTATAGTCTCGATGTTTCGCTGGGTTACTTCCTGCTGCCACTGGCGATGGTCCTGACCGGAAGGATTGCCTACGGCGAAAGCCTGTCGTACCTGCAAAAAGTCGCGGTGTTCTTCGCATCCCTGGGTGTTGTGAACGAGCTGTACCAGGTCGGCGGATTTTCCTGGGCGACACTGGTGGTCGTGGTTGGCTACCCGCTGTACTTCGTGCTGCGCAAATACCTGAAGACTGACAATCTTGGCGGCTTGTGGGTCGACATGACGCTGATGCTCCCCGTCGCCTGGTGGTTTGTGCACGGTGGCGAGCAAGGCTTTGGCGTGTTTGATCAGTACCCGGGGCTGATGTGGCTGATCCCCTTGCTCGGCCTGATCAGTGCGTCGGCGTTGGTGGTGTACATCATCGCCAGCCGCTTGCTGCCGTTCAGCCTGTTTGGCTTGTTGAGTTATGTTGAGCCGGTGTTGCTGCTCGGTGTGGCGTTGCTGCTCGGTGAGAGCATCAAGTCCGGTGAATGGCTGACGTATATTCCGATCTGGCTGGCGGTGATTGTGCTGGTGTTTGAAGGCTTTAAACACTTGATGCGCCAAAGCCGTCCTTAAAGCAAAAGATCGCAGCCTGCGGCAGCTCCTACATTTGGAATGCGTATTTCCTGTAGGAGCTGCCGCAGGCTGCGATCTTTTGATCTTGAAAGAAATCCCGGCCCTGCATCGCTGCAGGTCGGGATTTTTCATTTCAGTGGTCGATTACTCAGTGGCAAGTACACCACGACGCACCTGATCACGCTCGATCGATTCGAACAGTGCCTTGAAGTTACCTTCACCGAAACCATCATCGCCCTTGCGCTGGATGAATTCGAAGAACACCGGGCCCATCAGGGTTTCCGAGAAGATCTGCAGCAGCAGACGCTTGTCGCCCTGTTCCGAGGCGCCGTCGAGCAGGATGCCGCGCGATTGCAGCTGATCAACCGGTTCGCCGTGGTTAGGCAGACGGCCTTCGAGCATTTCGTAGTAGGTGTCCGGCGGCGCGGTCATGAAGCGCATGCCGATCTTCTTCAACTGATCCCAGGTCTTGATCAGGTCGTCGGTGAGGAACGCCACGTGCTGAATGCCCTCGCCGTTGAACTGCATCAGGAACTCTTCGATCTGACCCGCGCCTTTGGACGATTCTTCGTTCAGCGGGATGCGGATCATGCCGTCCGGTGCGGTCATCGCTTTCGAAGTCAGGCCGGTGTATTCGCCCTTGATGTCGAAGTAACGGATCTCGCGGAAGTTGAACAGCTTCTCGTAGAAGTTCGCCCAGTAAGCCATGCGACCGCGATACACGTTGTGGGTCAGGTGGTCGATGATCTTCAGGCCAGCACCGACCGGGTTGCGGTCAACGCCTTCGATAAACACGAAGTCGATGTCATAGATCGAGCTGCCTTCGCCGAAACGGTCGATCAGGTACAGCGGCGCGCCGCCGATGCCTTTGATCGCCGGCAGGTTCAGCTCCATCGGGCCGGTTTCGATGTGGATCGGCTGAGCGCCGAGTTCGAGTGCGCGGTTGTAGGCTTTCTGCGAATCCTTGACGCGGAACGCCATGCCGCAAACGGACGGGCCGTGCTCGGCAGCGAAGTACGAAGCAACGCTGTTGGGTTCGTTGTTGAGGATCAGGTTGATCGCGCCCTGACGGTACAGGTGCACGTTCTTCGAGCGGTGGGTCGCGACTTTGGTGAAGCCCATGATCTCGAAGATCGGCTCCAGGGTGCCCGGCACCGGCGATGCGAGCTCGATGAATTCAAAGCCCATCAGGCCCATAGGGTTTTCGTATAAATCTGCCATGGTGGCACCTCATCATTTCTTATCAATTAACCAGGGTTATTTGTCAGTCATGTGAGGTCGGTGGGTGGCGCGCAGGAGATGCCACGCACACTGCGGGCGAGGAAGTCACCGTAGATCAGTTGAAACCCGAATATCTTCATTGTCGACCCAAGGCTCTTGCGGGCGAGGCTTCTGCTGCCAGAAGACGATTATTATTGTATGCGTAACCCGATTCTACACAGCGTAAATAGGCTTGTCTGCTCTCTCTATAAAATCCGCTTTCTGGCGCCCGGTGCAAGGGGTTTGTTGCAGAGGTAAATGCCCGTCAGGATCAGTACGCCACCCCCATACATGGCCAATGTCAGTTGCTCGCCCAGCAACACAGCGCCGAAGACCACGGCCGTCAACGGGTTCAGCGCGATAAACACGCCGCTGCGCGTCGCGCCGATTTTACGGATGCCGTCGTAGTAACCGATGTAGGCGAGCGCCGAGCCGAGGATGCCGAGGTACAGCAGGCTCAGCCATTGCGGCAGCCCCAGATCATCCAGCGCCTCCCAGCTCAGTTCGCCGCGCACAGCCGCCAGAACCCACAACATGAACGTGCCGATCAGGATCGAGTACGTCACGGTCTGCACCGGCCCCAGCGTCTGATTCAGCTCACGGGAAAACAACGAGTAAACACCCCAACCCAGCACGCAGCCAAGGATCAACAGATCACCGATCCATGCGTCAGGCGTTGCAGCCAGTAATTGTGGATTACGGCTGACGATCACCAGGCCGGCGCCAACAATACAGGTCGCGATGCCAGCAACTTTCACCCGGCCCAAGCGTTCTTTGAACAGCCACCACGAGGCAAGACCGATCACCGCCGGGTTCAACGCGACAATCAACGAGGCCCGCGACGCGTTGATGTATTGCAGGCCGTAAAAAAAGCACAGGTTATAGAAGAAGATCCCGAAGAACCCCAGCAACGCCAGTTGCAACCATTGCCTTGGCGCCGGACGCGCCAAGGGGATCCGCGCTAGCCACAAGAAGCCGAGCAGCGCCGCACTGGCGAGCAAGAAGCGCAGGCTGGCCGCGAGGATCGGGCTCAGACCTCCGGCCAGAAAACGCCCGGCGACAAAGGTCCCGCCCCAGATCATGGTCACCGCCGCCAGTGTCAGATAAACCGGGATGTCGGACGATGTTATGTGCAGTTGCTCGACGTTGCGCATGAGGCTCCAGACCAAAGAACTTTAGGAATGCCGTATCATTCCCTTCATTTCTTGTCATCGTAAAATGAGCAAACACTCATGACCCTCACTCAACTGGAAGTCTTCTCGCTGGTTGCCGAGTTGCGCGGGTTTACTCTCGCGGCCCATCGGCTGGGGATTTCGCAGTCGGCAGTATCCCACGCGATGAAGTCGTTGGAGCAGGAACTCGGCGTCGAGTTGCTGCGTCGGCACTCTTCTTCAGTGGAACTCAGTGACATCGGAGAACAATTACTGCTGCGCGCCCGCGCCATGCTCGGGCTGGCCAACACCTTGCGCCAGGAAGCCGCCGATGCTCGCGGCATGAAAACCGGCACCCTGCGCATCGGCTCGTTCGGGCCAACCTCGTCGATCAAACTGTTACCCAGGATTCTGCGGCAATATCGACGGGCGCATCCGGACATCGAAGTGCACATCGATGAAGGGCCGGATCGACAAGTGATTCAATGGCTGGAAGAACGACGGATCGACATCGGTTTTGTGGTGCTGCCCGAGGAGCGCTTCGACACCTTTGCCTTGATCGAAGACCAACTGGTTGCCCTGCTTCCAGTCAGCCATCCGCTGGCAACACGCTCGGCGTTGAGCCTCAAGGAGTTGTGCGACGCGCCGTTTGTGCTGACCGAGGCTGGTTCTGCGGAACTGGTGTCGCGGCTGTTCATGGCCGCGCGTTTACAACCAAACATCCGCTATCGCTGCTCGCAACTGCTCAGCACCCTCGACACGGTCAGCCGTGGTGACGCCATTACGATTGTTGCCGAAGGCTCATTGCCGGAGGAGGCAACGCCGCGCTATGTGAAGAAGCCATTATTGCCGGCCGTACAGCGTCAGTTTGGCCTTGCTGTCCTTGATCAGCGCCAGGCGTCCCCCGCTACGCTGGCCTTTATCGAGCTGGCAACGCGAATGAAACACTGATGAGCGGCGCAAGCGCCTTCGGCCATCTATCCTCCCCCATGGCTGATGTGATTTGCGCGCCGTTATCCGGCCTGCCTTCGCGAGCCTCAATTCATCGCGACAGGATGCGCCCATGCCGTTAACCGTCAGACCCCGCCGCACGCGCCGCACGCGCATCGTTGTGACACTGCTCAGCGGTCTGCTTCCAGTGCTGCTGGGTAGTGCGATCCTTTACATGCAGGCTGAACGCACGCTGGAACAAAGTTCGCGAGAGACTGCAGAAGAGGCGTTGGGCCAGTTCGAGTTGATGCTCGACAACACCGCCCAGGCAGCCCGTGAACTGCTGCCACTGGCCGGCCAGACTTGTGAGAACGTCAAACTCGCCCTGCGCGAGCAAGTGACCCGCCGTCCATTTGTACGCTCGACCAATCTGGTGTGGGACGACAACCTCTATTGCAGCTCGCTGTTTGGCGACTTCAAGGAAGCCGTCAACGCGGGTGACTACAACCAGGGCAAATTGTGGCTGATGAATGGCAACCCGGTGACACCCGACACCGCCCTGTTGGTCTATCGGCTCAGCGAAGGTCGCGGCGGCGCTCTGACGACACTGGATGGTTACCATCTAAGCAATATCTTGCGTCTGATCGGACGGCACATGCTGTTGGTGTTGCAAGTGGGCGATAACTGGCTGTCGGCTGACGGCAAAGTCCACACTGGCGCCCTGCCCGCGTTGCCGATAGCGCAAAACACCCTGGAATCTTCCCGCTATGCGTTCAGCGTTTCTGCCGGTTTTCCCGAGGGCGAAACCTGGCGCTACATGGCCGATGAATATCCGCCATTGTTTAGTTTGTTGATCTTTTTTGGCGTGGTATCGGGTGCCATCGGCCATGTTTTGCAGAAGCGCTCCACGTCACCCAGCCACGAAATGCTCCGCGCGCTTGAGGCCGGCGAGTTCATTCCTTACTTTCAGCCCGTGGTGCACGGCGACAGCAAGAAATGGTCGGGAGCCGAAGTCTTGATGCGCTGGACTCACCCCAAAGAAGGGCTGGTGCGCCCAGATCTGTTTATTCCATTCGCCGAACATTCGGGGTTGATCGTGCCGATGACTCGCGCCCTGATGCAACAGACCGCCGCAGTGCTGGGACCGCTATCATCAACGTTCGCCCCGCCATTTCACATCGGCATCAATATCACCGCTAGCCATTGCAAGGACCTGGAACTGGTGGAGGACTGCCGGGAGTTTCTCGCCGCGTTCGTGCCCGACAGCATCAGCCTGGTGCTGGAGTTGACCGAGCGTGAATTGATCGAGCCGACCGACATCACCCGGCAACTGTTCGAGCAACTGCATGCACTGGGCGTGAAAATCGCGATTGACGACTTCGGCACCGGTCACTCAAGCCTCGGCTACTTGCGCAAATTCAACGTCGACTTCCTGAAGATAGATCAGAGTTTCGTCGCCATGATCGGCATCGATGCGCTGTCCCGACACATTCTCGATACGATTATCGAACTGTCGGCCAAGCTTGATTTGGGTATTGTTGCCGAAGGTGTCGAAACTCAGGCGCAAGCCGATTATCTGACGGCACATCATGTCAACTTTCTGCAAGGCTACCTGTTCGGCAAACCGATGCCTGCTGCGGACTTCATCAGCGCATTAACTCACCATTAACTAAGCCGGATTAAGACGAGCGTCCCGATCAGACGCACCAAATTGATACAAAAGACCGCTGTTGTTACATGAAGACAACATCAGGATTTACTCTTGGCGCATTAACTACTACAATTTTTTCACCCTGAGCAAGATTGGCAGGTGAGCCATTTATCACCGAGTCGCTTCAAGGCTCTTGGCTTATTAGCTTTGTTTGCGGTTGGTATCAGCCAAACACACTATTGGAGTAAAGATATTGTCCAGACTCGCTGAATTTCGTGCAGCTGAAAAGGCCCTTCAGGAACAGCTCAAGCAGCTGGAATCGCTGAAGAACGATGCCGGGCTCAAGAAAGAAATCGAATTCGAAGAAAAGCTCCAGGGGCTGATGAAAACCTACGGCAAAGGCCTGAAAGAAATCATCGCCATCCTCGATCCGAACCCGGCAAAATCCGGTCTGCAGACCTCTGCAGCACCTAAAACCCGCCGCGCTCGCGTGGTCAAGGTTTATCAGAACCCGCACACCGGTGAACTGATCGAAACCAAAGGCGGCAACCACCGCGGCCTGAAAGCCTGGAAAGAACAATACGGTGCTTCCACCGTTGATTCCTGGTTGCGCGGTTAATCCCCTGCCAACAAAAAAGCCCTGCATCATGCAGGGCTTTTTTATTGACAATATCTAACAAATGAAATGAATTTCATCGAACAAGTTACGAGTTTTCTGTAACGTTGCTGAGTCAGACCGCTAAACATTTTGCTGCGCGATGTTACGATCAGGGTCAGCGTTAAACTTTGTGCTTAATCCGTTCGGGTATCTAACCTTCGCCGTGAAGAGTGCAGCGGATTAAAGTTTCAAGCTGTTTCTCACCGTCACTATCTCTTCTGCGCTCGCCTTATAAACCTCAGCTTGTCCGGCGTAGGAAAGAACATAAGCCTTGTCCGCCTCGACCGCCGCCACCAAGGTTTGCGACAACACATGTCGACCGTTTTCGGTGATCGTGCAAGTGGTTTCCAGTGCCGGCAAAGTACCCAGCTTGGCCGGATGCACTTTGTTGCAGACACTTTGATAGCCACCCTGGAAGAAGTCCTTCTGTATCGACTTGCGCATCTCCAGCAGCACGCCCTGCAAATTGACCTGATGGTCCTTCTCAACCTGAGTCATGGTCAATTCCATCACCATGACCTGATTGCCATCGGCGTCATTCTTCACCGCACGCTGACGGGAAACCTGTGCACTTGTCTCAGGCAGTGCCTCGACTTCCCAGCCGGCCGGCCAGGTAATGCGCGGTTCGTCCGCCGATGCGCAGACAGCCACAAGCGACAACACAGAAAAAACAAACAGGGATTTGAACAGTCGGATCATTGCCGGGCGCACTCGCAGATTGAGCGGTAAAGTCTGAGGCCCGTCTGCACGCAGGGCAAGTCTGCCCTTTCATTTGGCGATGCTGGCAGGCATGCGTATCATTGCGTCCATTCACTCGCCCATAGTTATTGGAGGGCCCATGAGCCTGCACGAACTCAACACTTTCCCAGGCGTCACCGCCACCCCAGACAGCGCAACCCGCAACTACGTCTTCAACCACACCATGTTGCGCGTCAAAGACATCACCAAATCTCTGGACTTCTACACCCGCGTACTGGGTTTCTCGCTGGTCGAGAAGCGTGACTTCGCCGAGGCCGAGTTCAGCCTGTACTTCCTCGCACTGGTCGACAAAGCACAGATCCCGGCCGACGCCGCTTCTCGCACCGAGTGGATGAAGTCGATTCCGGGCATCCTCGAACTGACCCATAACCATGGCACCGAGAACGACGCGGATTTCGCTTACCACAACGGCAATACCGATCCGCGTGGTTTTGGCCATATCTGCATTTCGGTGCCGGATATTGTGGCGGCGTGTGCACGCTTCGAAGAGTTGGGCTGCGATTTCCAGAAGCGCTTGACCGATGGGCGCATGAAGAGCCTTGCGTTCATCAAGGATCCGGATGGTTACTGGGTTGAGATCATCCAGCCAGCGCCACTGTAAAAGCTGAAAAGCCCCTACCTAGCCCTCTCCCGGGGGGAGAGGGAAATGATTGGGGGATATTGGAGCATTACGTCGACTTGAACGATTGGCGCTGAATTCATAATCGACTGGATCGTTCAGGTCGACGGACAACGCCAGACACCTCGGTCGGCTCCCTCTCCCTCGGGAGAGGGCTGGGGTGAGGGGCCGCTTTTTACGCGCAATAAAAAACCCGTGATCGCTCACGGGTTTTTTCATTTCTGGCCTGGCCGTTATGCCGGGGCCGAAGTGCGGATCAGGTGATCAAAAGCACTCAGCGAAGCCTTGGCACCCTCGCCCACCGCAATCACGATCTGCTTGTACGGCACAGTCGTCACGTCGCCGGCAGCGAAGATGCCCGGAATCGACGTTTCACCACGGTTATCGACAATGATCTCGCCACGCGGCGACAGTTCGATGGTGCCCTTCAGCCAATCAGTGTTCGGCAGCAAACCGATCTGCACGAAGATCCCTTCCAGTTCCACAGTGCGCAACTCATCAGTGTTGCGATCTTTGTAACGCAGGCCGTTGACCTTCTCACCATTACCGGTGACTTCAGTGGTTTGCGCACTGGTGATCACGGTAACGTTCGGCAGGCTGTGCAGTTTGCGCTGCAGGACGGCGTCAGCGCGCAGTTGTACGTCGAACTCCAGCAGGGTTACGTGCGACACGATCCCGGCCAGGTCGATGGCTGCTTCAACGCCGGAGTTACCGCCGCCGATCACCGCCACGCGCTTGCCTTTGAACAGCGGACCGTCGCAGTGCGGGCAGTACGCCACGCCTTTGTTGCGGTATTCCTGCTCGCCCGGCACGTTCATTTCACGCCAGCGCGCACCGGTCGCCAGAATCACGCTTTTGGCTTTCAGGGTCGCGCCGCTGGCGAAACGGACTTCATGCAGCTCGCCATTTTTACCTGGGATCAGCTTATCGGCACGTTGCAGGTTCATAATGTCGACGTCGTACTGCTTGACGTGTTCTTCCAGCGCCGTGGCCAGTTTCGGCCCTTCGGTTTCCTGTACGGAAATGAAGTTCTCGATGGCCATGGTGTCGAGCACCTGTCCGCCAAAGCGTTCAGCGGCGACGCCAGTGCGAATGCCTTTACGTGCAGCGTAAATCGCTGCTGACGCACCGGCCGGGCCACCGCCGACAACGAGCACATCAAAGGCGTCCTTGGCGCTGATTTTCTCGGCCTGACGCTCGATGGCGCCGGTGTCGAGTTTGGCGAGAATCTCTTCCAGGCCCATGCGGCCCTGACCGAAGTTCTCACCGTTCAAGTAGATGCTCGGCACGGCCATAATCTTGCGATCGTTGACTTCGTCCTGGAACAACGCACCATCGATAGCGACGTGACGGATGTTCGGGTTAAGCACGGCCATCAGGTTCAGTGCCTGGACCACATCCGGGCAGTTCTGGCAGGACAGCGAGAAGTAAGTCTCGAAGCTGAACTGGCCTTTGAGCGAACGGATCTGCTCGATCACTTCAACACTGGCTTTCGATGGGTGGCCGCCGACTTGCAGCAAGGCCAACACCAGCGAAGTGAACTCGTGGCCCATCGGGATGCCGGCGAAACGCAGACTGATGTCAGCGCCCGGGCGGTTGATCGAGAACGATGGCTTGCGTGCATCGTCACCGCTGTCGATCAACGTAATTTGGCTCGAAAGACTGGCAACGTCTTTCAGCAGTTCCAGCATTTCACGGGATTTCGCACCGTCGTCGAGGGAGGCAACGATCTCGATCGGCTGGGTGACCCGTTCCAGGTACGATTTCAACTGGGCTTTAAGATTGGCGTCCAACATACGGGCGATTTCCTTTATTTGAGGCGAAAAAAAGCCCGAGCGAATCTCGCCCGGGCATTTTTATTGGGCGGTGCAGCGTACTTAAGAAGGTGCGGCGTACCGCCCTGAATTGCGTGTCACAGACTTAGATCTTGCCGACCAGGTCCAGGGACGGCGCCAGAGTGGCCTCGCCTTCTTTCCACTTGGCTGGGCAAACTTCGCCTGGGTGAGCAGCCACGTACTGAGCAGCCTTGATCTTGCGCAGCAGCTCGGAAGCGTCACGGCCAACGCCGCCATCGTTCAGTTCAACGATTTTGATCTGGCCTTCAGGGTTGATCACGAAGGTGCCACGGTCAGCCAGACCAACTTCTTCGATCAGCACGTCGAAGTTGCGGGAGATAGCGTGGGTCGGGTCGCCGATCATGGTGTATTCGATTTTGCCGATGGCTGGCGAAGTGTTGTGCCAGGCAGCGTGAGCAAAGTGGGTGTCGGTGGAAACGCTGTAGATCTCTACGCCCAGTTTCTGGAAGGCAGCGTAGTTGTCAGCCAGGTCTTCCAGCTCGGTTGGGCAAACGAAGGTGAAGTCGGCTGGGTAGAAGAACACGACCGACCACTTGCCTTTCAGGTCAGCGTCCGAGACTTGAACGAAGTCGCCGTTTTTGAACGCGGTAGCTTTGAACGGTTTTACTTGGCTGTTGATGATAGGCATTGATGACTCTCCGTCAGGGGTTATGAAGTTGATGGGTGAATCCTACCCACTCACTCGACGGATGGCTCATTGGCAAACCTGATGCTGCTGATTTGTTTTCGCTATTAGCTGACTGTATTAATAGAAGAAAACGATCTCTACGACGTAGCCGGTTTATCCGTAATCCGAGCCATCCCCTGGAATGGGCTGGCTTCAACATAGCGCATTGCGGACTTCATATCCTTCCAGCCAACGTAACTCATCAGGGATTTCAGATCCCAGCCGCTTTGATGGGCCCAGGTTGCGAAGCCTCGGCGCAGGGAGTGGCTGGTGTAGTTTTCGGCGGCAATGCCCGCGCGCTGCAACGCCTGGCGCAGCAGCGGGATGATGCTGTTGGCGTGCAGCCCCTCCTCGTTCAGATTGCCCCAGCGGTCGATGCTGCGGAAAACCGCGCCGCGCACCAAGGCTGCTTCGGTGATCCAGTCGATGTAGGCCTGCACCGGGCAGAGCTTGAGCAGCGCCGGGGCTTGATAGGTCTGGCCGAGGTTTTCCCGATCGCCCTTGCTGCGCGGCAAATACAAGGTGATGCCTTTGCCTGCGTGCGCCTGCACGTGTTCGATTTGCAAGCGACACAACTCATCACTGCGAAAGCCGCGCCAGAAGCCCAGCAGAATCAGTGCACGATCACGATAAGCCTTGAGGAGTAAGGGCCGATCCTGCTGTTCTCTCGCGGTTTGCACTTCATGTTCGAGCCAATCGATCACTCGCTGCAGATCCTGTAACTGCAGCGGCTCGGCCTGTTTCTCCTGCGCCGGGTGCAACGCTCGAATCCCTTTGAAGACCTTGCGCACCACCGGCGCCTTGGTCGGATCGGCAAAACCCTGACTGTTGTGCCACTGCGCCAGCGCCGACAGACGCAGCTTCAGCGTATTAATCGACAGCTCTTCGGCGTGCGCCACCAGATAACGCGCGACGCTATCAGCCGTCGCTGGCAGAAACCCACCCCACTTCACTTCGAAATGCTCGATGGCCGCGCGATAGCTGCGGCGGGTGTTATCGCGGGTGGCGGCTTGCAGATAGCGATCCAGATCGCTCATGGGCTGTTTTCTCGCTGGCGTACTGAGACAGGAATGCAGAAACGCATTTTGCCGTCTGACACTGGGTAATACCAGTATATCCCGCGTCTTTATTATCAAAGGTTTACCTTTATTTTTCGGATGGTACACTGCGTACTTTAGTGGCATGTACCACAGTACGTAACCGTAGGAGTTCACATGGCCCGTGGCGGCATTACCAAAGCCCTGGTGCAGATCGCGCGCTCCGCGATCCTCGCTCGTGGCGAACACCCGAGCATCGATGCAGTACGCATTGAAATGGGCAACACCGGCTCAAAAACCACGATCCATCGCTATCTGAAAGAGCTGGATGACGGCGCGCAGCCGGTTGAAGCCTCGGCAGAGCCGATCGATGATGAGCTGACCGCCCTCGTCTCGCGCCTCGCCCAACGCCTCAAAGAACAGGCGCAAGAGCCTATCGAGCAAGCCCGCGAGCAGTTTGAAGAACAGCGCGAAGCACTGGAGTCGGAGCTGAAACAAACGCGCCAGGCCCTGGAAAAGCTCGAACACGATCACGACATTCAAGGGGCTGCGCTAGAGCGTGAGTCTGAAGCGCTTGGCAACACCCGTTCGATGCTGCAAACCGAACAGACTCGTAATGCCGGACTGAATCAGGCATTGGCCGATTTTGAATTGCGTTTGCAGGACAAGGACGAGCAAATCCGCTCGCTGGAAGAAAAACACCTGCATGCCCGTGATGCGCTGGAGCATTACCGCAACGCCACCAAAGAGCAGCGCGAGCAGGAACAGAGCCGTCACGAAGCGCAAGTGCAGCAGATTCAGGCCGAGTTGCGTCAGGCGCAGCAAAGCGCGATGGTTCGTCAGGACGAGATCACGCAACTGCACCGCGACAACGAACGCCTGCTCACTGAAAACCGTGGCACGCAGCGCGAACTGAGCCTGATGCAGGATCAGCTCAAGCAAAGCAATCAGCGTCAGGATCAACTGCTCGAACAAGCGACCCGCGTCGACAGCGAGCGCACCCTCCTCCAGGAACGCTTGCGCGTAGCCACCCTGGAAAGCCAGACACTCAAACAGAGCATTGAGGAGCAGACGCTGCTCAACCAATCACTGGAAAAGGAATTGAACAAGGCTCAGGCAAGCCTGGAAGAAAGCCAGCGTCTGGCGGCTACCGTTGCGGCAGCGCCAGACTCTGCCAAACCGAAAGACGCTTAAGCGCCGACCGGCGTACGCATGGAGACAAACTCTTCGGCGGCCGTCGGGTGTACCCCGATCGTGTCGTCGAAGTCGCGCTTGGTTGCGCCAGCCTTCAACGCAATCGCCAAACCCTGAACGATCTCGCCAGCGTCCGGGCCGACCATGTGGCAGCCGAGGACTTTGTCGGTCTTGCCGTCGACTACCAGCTTCATCAGCGTCTTTTCCTGACACTCGGTCAAGGTCAGCTTCATCGGGCGGAAGCGGCTCTCGAAAATCACCACGTCGTGACCAGCCTCGCGTGCCTGTTCTTCGGTCAAACCGACTGTACCGATGTTCGGCAGGCTGAATACCGCCGTCGGGATCATCTTGTAATCCACTGGGCGGTATTGCTCAGGCTTGAACAGACGCCGCGCTACGGCCATACCTTCTGCCAGAGCCACAGGCGTCAGCTGCACGCGACCGATGACATCACCCAGGGCGAGAATGGACGGCTCGCTGGTCTGATATTGCTCGTCGACCTTGATGAAGCCTTTGTCGGTGAGCTGCACATCGGTGTTTTCCAGACCCAGATTGTCGAGCATCGGACGCCGGCCGGTTGCATAGAAAATGCAATCCGCTTCCAGCTCACGACCGTCCTTGAGGGTGGCTTTCAGGCTGCCGTCCGTCTGCTTATCGATGCGCGCAATATCGGCGTTGAATTGCAGATCCAGACCACGCTTGGTCAGCTCTTCCTGCAAATGCTTGCGCACCGAACCATCAAAGCCGCGCAGGAACAGATCACCGCGATACAGCAGCGTGGTGTTTGCACCGAGGCCGTGGAAAATTCCGGCGAATTCGACCGCGATGTAACCGCCGCCAACCACCAGCACACGCTTTGGCAGCTCTTTCAGGAAGAACGCCTCATTGGAACCGATCGCGTGCTCGCGCCCCGGAATCTCCGGAATCTGCGGCCAGCCACCGGTAGCAATCAGAATATTCTTCGCGGTAAAGCGCTCGCCATTCACCTCAACCTCATGCGGGCCGACAATCTTCGCGTGCGCTTCATGCAAGGTCACGCCGCTGTTGACCAGCAGATTGCGATAAATGCCGTTGAGGCGATTGATCTCGCGATCCTTGTTGGCAATCAGCGTCGCCCAATCGAAATTCGCTTCACCCAGACTCCAGCCAAAACCGGACGCCTGCTCGAAGTCTTCGGCGAAATGCGCGCCGTACACCAGCAACTTTTTCGGCACACAGCCAACGTTGACGCAGGTTCCACCCAGATAACGGCTCTCCGCCACCGCCACTTTCGCGCCGAACCCGGCCGCAAAACGCGCAGCGCGCACACCGCCGGAACCGGCACCAATCACATAAAGGTCAAAATCGTAGGCCATTTCTATCTCCTCGGCAGGGGATCAGCATACCTGCAGTCACCCATTGGGCAAGCACTGCCAGTCATATGGGGGCGCAAAATGAAAAAACCCGCCGAAGCGGGTTTTTCTTACAGACCAATCAAGCGCTCTTAGTAAGCCTTGCCAGTCTTGTAGAAGTTCTCGAAGCAGAAGTTGGTCGCTTCGATGTAGCCTTCAGCGCCACCGCAGTCGAAACGCTTGCCTTTGAACTTGTAGGCCATGACGCAGCCGTTCTGGGCTTGTTTCATCAGGGCGTCGGTGATCTGGATTTCGCCGCCCTTGCCTGGCTCGGTTTGCTCGATCAGGTCGAAGATGTCCGGGGTCAGGATGTAACGGCCGATGATGGCCAGGTTCGACGGTGCGTCCTCCGGCTTTGGCTTCTCGACCATGCTGTGAACGCGGTAGATGTCGTCGCGGATCATCTCGCCGGCAATCACGCCGTACTTGCTGGTTTCCTGCGGATCGACTTCCTGGATGGCGATGATCGAGCAGCGGAACTGCTTGTACAGCTTGACCATCTGGGTCAGAACGCCGTCGCCTTCGAGGTTGACGCACAGGTCGTCCGCCAGGACCACGGCGAACGGTTCGTCACCGATCAGCGGGCGACCGGTGAGGATCGCGTGGCCAAGGCCTTTCATTTCGGTCTGACGGGTGTAGGAGAACGAACACTCGTCGAGCAGTTTGCGGATGCCGACCAGGTATTTCTCTTTGTCGGTGCCTTTGATCTGGTTTTCCAGCTCGTAGCTGATGTCGAAGTGGTCTTCCAGAGCACGCTTGCCACGACCGGTGACGATGGAGATTTCCGTCAGGCCAGCGTCCAGAGCTTCTTCAACGCCGTACTGGATCAGTGGCTTGTTTACCACCGGCAGCATTTCTTTAGGCATGGCTTTAGTCGCTGGCAGGAAGCGAGTACCGTAACCGGCTGCTGGGAACAAGCATTTCTTGATCATATAAGTCCTTGAAAGGGCTGTGTGTACGAGTTTCGGCGCAGTCTAATCAGGCGGCGTGCACCTTACAATGCCCCGCACTGGCTAACCGATGTCAACATAGAGAAATATTCTTGCCGATAGTTCCATCGGCATACGGACGCAGCCAGATGAGCGTAGCTCAAAGCTGCCGGCAAACTGAATCACCATACGCTCATCGCCCCCCAATGCGAGCATTTGCCGGTATCATGGCGCCTTTGAACCAGCGAACGAGACAGATAGATGGCCGCGGTAAAAATCATCAACGGGTATGTGATCGACAAGAAAGACGGCAAGTGGACCCTGACCACCACCAATGGCGAGCACATCGCCGGGCCTTTCGACAGCGAGCAAATGGCGACCGATGTAGCGGCAGTGTTCACCGACACTCCGGCATCGGCCAAGCGCCGTGGCAAAGATCAGGACTGATCAGCCCCGACACGCCCCAGCCCTGCCCTTGTGCAGGGCTTTTTTGTGCCAGCGTACAAACAAGTGGCCAAACGCTATAACCTTTTCACACCGGCGCTGTCAGAGCGTCTAGTCCCCCTCGCTGAAGACCATGCACATGACCTTGAAAAAATTCCTGCCACTGATTGCGGTATTGGCACTGGCCGGCTGTGCCACCTCTCAACCCACGTACCTGAACAACGGCGAACAGGGGCTGTCGATCGATTGCTCCGGCGAAGCCAACTCCTGGGCGACCTGCTATGAAAAAGCCGATGCATCCTGCGCAGGCACTGGTTACCGCATCGTTGGCACTGACGGCACGCCCCAGCCCAAAGAGAGCGACAAAACCCTGGGCGTCGATGTCGGCAACTACAAGAACCGCAGCGTCGTCGTGGTCTGCAAATAGACCTTACATATGAATTTCGGCGAATTTGATCCCGAGTCCGCGTACGACTTCGATCAGATCGTCGAGGCGGTTGAACGACTCGACTTCGTCGTTTTCGTCGACCAGGAAGTAACTGCGTCCGGCGCTCTTCTTGAAAAACACGATCCACTCCCCCGGATTCGCCGGGTTCTGGATGACATGGGTGGCAGAGATCAGGCCCTCTACGTGGCGCTCCCGTACTTGCTCTCGCTTCATCGCGACTCCAGAAATGAAAATGCCGTCACAACATGACTGCGACGGCATCGGTGCTGATGACTATCAGTCTATCAGCCGGAAATACATGCATTGGCAGCGTTTCGCACGTCACGCGGACGCACTGGCACATTCGACATGCGCTCATGCAACTTGATGCTGCTGCCGCCGGAGCGATCTTCGATATCAAATACCGCTGCCGCGCCGGTGGAAAATTTCCCCGGGACGATGACCCGAACCCCGTCCTTGTGTGGCTGCATTTGCAGCGCGCCGCGGCTGTCCGCCAGCTTCTCGGCTAGGCATTGGGCATATTCATGGGGTTTCTTACCGGAGATTACGCTCACGGTCGGCAGCGTTTCATTGATTTCGGAAACACTCGCACAACCACCCACAGCCAGAACCAACGGCAGACACACCACACCCCACTTCATACAAAACCTCCGTTAAAGACCGTCCGACAGCACAAATGCCGTTTTTCTCCGGGGCCTTCTGCATTTAACCCGCATCCGATTGCGAATATCTGTTCAAAATTGTCAAACCAACGCCCGACGGCCAGATAATAACCCGTGCGGGCTGATAAACTGCGCGCAATTACAAGCTATCGTTTTGATTTTGTAGAAAAAGCCCTTCTGGAGGCGCCCATGAAATTCATTCACCAGCGCGAACACCTTAATGAAGACGACATCGTCGTCATCCAATGCTCGCAAATGTGCAACATCCGTCTGATGAACGACGCCAACTTCCGCAGCTTCAAGAACGGCGGCCGTCACACCTATCACGGCGGCGCCTTCGACACGTTCCCGGCCCGTATCACCGCGCCGAGCACCGGTTTCTGGAACATCACCATCGACACCGTCAACCGTCGGCCGATCAGCGTCACGCGCAAGCCGACCCTGACCCACTCGATCAAGATCATCCGTCGTTCCAGCACCAAACTCAGCTGAGACACGCCGTCCAACCAGAAAGGAATGCATGACCGTGGCCCAAACGACCAAATACGTCATCAAGTACAAACTCAACGGCGAGCGCCGCTTCGACTTTGCGCAACTGGAAAACGGCACTGAAGAAGAAGCCAAGGCTGCTCTGGATGCCCTTCACGGCCAGAGCGACGACGTGATCAGCGACATCGCCGTCAGCAAAGCGCTGTAAGCATCGTCAGCGAATTCGACCGCAAGCGGCGGAGTGTTCTGCCGCGAGGCCCTGCCTAGACTGACTTTCTTCGACCAAGCGTCAAGGAGTCAGCATGTCGATGTCACCTTCCCGGCTGGATTCGCTCGACTGGGCAAGTCTTGAGCAGCAACTGGATCAGCACGGCTACGCGATCATCCGTTCGCTGCTGCGGGCCGAAACCTGTGATCACTTGAGTGCGCTGTATCCGCAGACCGAACCGTTTCGCTCGCAGGTCATCATGGCCCGCCACGGTTTCGGTCGCGGCGAATACAAGTACTTTCGTTATCCCCTGCCGACAGCGGTAGAACGCCTTCGCGGCGCGCTGTACCCGCGCCTGGTTACGCTGGCCAATCGCTGGTACGAACGCATGAACCTGGCCGAGCGCTTTCCGGCGAGCCACGCCGAATTTCTTCAGCGCTGCCATGCCGCCGGTCAACTACGCCCTACCCCTCTCTTGTTGCAGTACGGTCCGCAGGACTACAACTGCCTGCATCAGGACCTGTACGGCGAAGCGGTTTTTCCGCTGCAAGTGGCGATTCTTCTGTCAGAACCCGGGCAAGACTTTATTGGAGGAGAATTCGTGCTCACCGAGCAGCGCCCGCGCATGCAATCTCGCCCGCACGTGCTGGACCTGACGAAAGGTGACGCAGTGATCTTTGCCGTCAACCAGCGCCCGGTCAAAGGTGTACGCGGTGATTATCGGGTGACCATGCGTCACGGCGTCAGTCGCCTGCACAGTGGAAAAAGGCATACCCTAGGCATCATCTTTCACGACGCCACCTGACCACCATGCCCCCGAACACTTTCGATCTGTTCGCCGATCATGAACCCGAGCAACGCCCCCGCACCGAACAGATTGGCGAGCAATCGTGGGTGCTGCACGGTTTTGCCCAGCCGCTGGTCGACCAGCTCCTCCCGGCGCTGGATGCGATTCTTGCCGCAGCGCCGTTGCGTCACATGGTCACACCGGGAGGTTTCAGCATGTCGGTCGGCACCAGCAGCTGCGGCGCCTTGGGCTGGATCACCGATCGCCACGGGTATCGTTACTCCAGCGTCGACCCGCTCAGTGATTTGCCATGGCCAGCGATGCCGGCCGTATTCTCGGAGCTGGCGCAGTCGGCAGCGGCACAGGCCGGATTTGCTGACTTCAACGCTGATTCCTGCCTGATCAACCGCTATGTCCCCGGTGCCAAGATGTCATTACACCAGGACAAAGACGAAAACGCCTACAGCGCACCGATCGTTTCGCTGTCACTGGGCTTGCCGGCAATGTTCCTGTTCGGCGGCTTCAATCGCAGCGACAAGAGCCAGCGCATTGCCTTGCTGCATGGCGACATGGTGATCTGGGGCGGCGTTGATCGCTTGCGCTATCACGGGGTGTTGCCGATCAAGCAGGGTCGGCATCCACGCCTGGGTGAACAGCGGATCAATCTGACCTTTCGCGTCGCCGGATAACCTGCAAAAGTTTGACCGCAAGGCCCGGAGTGTTGCGCCTTGCGACGCTGGTTAACCTGAATCAAACAGGTCAACGGATAACCCCTCATGAAAACGCTTTCGCCCCCCGTCAAGATTGAAAACGATCCACGCTGGGCCGCAGTGGTTGCGCGAGATTCACGGGCGGACGGGCAATTTGTCTACGCGGTGAAAACCACAGGCATTTACTGCCGCCCGAGCAGCCTCTCACGTTTGCCGAAACCACAGAACGTGGTGTTTTTCGATACGGCTGAACAGGCCGAAGCCGTAGGCTATCGCCCGAGCAAGCGTGCCAGCAAAGATCAGAGTGATGTGGCCGCGCAGCATGCCGCCACCGTCGCCATTGCCTGCCGCCAAATCGAATCCGCCGAGACGTTGCCGACGCTCAACGAACTGGCGCAAACCGCCGGCCTGAGTCCGTTTCATTTCCATCGCGTATTCAAAGCCGCGACGGGGTTGACGCCCAAGGGCTACGCGTCGGCCCATCGCTCGCGCAAAGTCCGTGAGCGCTTGGCGGTCGGAGGTTCGGTAACCGATGCGCTGTACGAAGCCGGTTTCAATTCCAATAGCCGTTTCTATGAATCAGCGGATCATTTGTTGGGGATGAAACCCGGCGACTATCGCGCGGCCGGGAAGAACAACGACATCCGCTTCGCCGTCGGCCAATGTTCGCTCGGAGCGATTCTGGTGGCGCAAAGCGAGCGTGGTGTGTGCGCGATTCTGTTGGGAGACGATCCGCATCAATTGGTGTGCGATCTGCAGGACCAGTTCCGCAAAGCCAACCTGATTGGCGCCGATACCGGATTCGAGCAACTGATCGCCAAGGTGGTGGGGTTTATCGAAGCTCCGGAGATTGGCCTGGATCTGCCGCTGGACGTGCGTGGCACGGCGTTTCAGGAACGCGTGTGGCAGGCGCTGCGGGAGATCCCGGCGGGCCAGACGGCCAGCTACGCCGAGATTGCCCAGCGCATCGGCGCACCGACATCCATGCGCGCGGTGGCCCAGGCTTGCGGGGCTAACCGTCTGGCGGTGGCGATTCCTTGCCACCGCGTGGTGCGCAGCGATGGCAATCTTTCGGGCTATCGCTGGGGCGTCGAGCGCAAGCGTCAGTTGCTGGAGCGCGAGACAACGTCTTGAGCGGACGTCCCTCCCCGTCGGCGGCAGTCAGCGATTGACGTCAACTACAACCCGTCCGCGAAGTTGCCCGGCGAGCAGTTTTGGCGCTGCATCGATGGCTTCAGTCAGGCCTATTTCATGGCTGATCAAGGCCAGCAAGGAGAAATCCAGATCCTTGGCCAGACGATCCCACGCCTTCAGACGGCGCGCCTTGGGCTGGGTGACGCTGTTGATACCGGCCAGGGTCACGCCGCGCAGAATGAACGGGGCGACCGAAGCCGGGAAATCCATACCTTGCGCCAGACCACATGCCGCGACCGTGCCTTCAGAGCGAGTACTGGCGCAGGCATTGGCCAAAGTATGACTACCGACCGAATCGATCACCGCCGCCCAGCGCTCTTTCGCCAACGGTTTGCCGGGCGCTGACAACGTTGCCCGGTCGATGATTTCGGCAGCGCCCAACTGCTTCAGATATTCATGTTCGGAGACCCGGCCAGTGGAGGCGACGACGCGATAGCCAAGCTTGCTCAGCAGCGCGATGGCAAAACTGCCGACGCCGCCATTGGCGCCCGTCACCAGCACTTCGCCCTGATCCGGCGTCACACCATTACGCTCAAGCGCCAGAATGCACAGCATCGCCGTATAGCCCGCCGTACCGATGGCCATGGCTTGCGCCGCGGTAAAGGCTTTGGGCAAAGGAATCAGCCAGTCGCCATTGAGCCGCGCCTTCTGCGCCAGACCGCCCCAATGATTCTCACCGACACCCCAGCCATTGAGCACCACCTGATCACCCACCTTATAGTCGGGGTGCGAACTGGCTTCTACGGTGCCCGCCAGGTCGATCCCCGGCACCATCGGAAACTTGCGCACCACCGGACTGCTGCCGGTAATCGCCAGACCATCCTTGAAGTTCAGCGTGCTGTACGCAACAGCCACGGTGACATCGCCTTCGGGCAATTGCTCTTCGTTGACTTGCTGCAGGTTGGCGCGGTAACCGCTGTCGTCTTTGTCGATCACAATGGCGTTGAACATGACTGCCTCGCAGAACTGTTTTCAGAATGTCGTGCCTTGAAATACCACATCGCAACACCCTGCCACATTCGACTTTGCGCCAATCGGCGAATCCACCGAGTATTTCCATGGCGGGCGACTATGCTTTTTCGACGGTCGTGGTTTCGCCGTTATTTCTTCAGAAACCGCTTTGTCGATGGAGCTGACAATGTCTTACCCGCGCTCGTTCTTCGCGATGTTGATGCTGTGCCTGCTGACATTCGGCAGTGCCTGGGCGGCGCCAGCCAGCGAGGCTCCGAGCGAGCCGGCCTGGCCGCAAGTCATCACTAGCGGCAAGGCGAAACTGACGGTGTACCAACCGCAACTCGACAGCTGGGACGGCTACACCCTCAATGCTCGCGCAGCCGTCGAAGCCACCGCTGCCGATGGCAAATCGACCTACGGGATCGTGCAATTCAGCGCGCATACGCTGGTCGACAAGACCACACGCTGGGTCGCGCTGGATCAGTACAAGATCATCAAAGCCGACTTACCGGCCGATGCCAGTCAAGCCAACACATGGGTCGCGGCACTGCAAAAAGATGCCGGGAACCGCAAGAAAACCATCTCGCTGGATCAACTCGAAGCGGCCGTCGGTGTACTGTCCGCCGAGCAGAAAGCTGACAGCGCCCCCCTGGAAAACACACCGCCGACCATCATCAGTTCCGACGTGCCCGCCCTGCTCGTCTATATCGATGGCGATGCGGCCTACCGACCGGTAGAGGGTACTGCGCTGCAGCGGGTGATCAACACGCGACCGCTATTGTTGAAGGACGCGCAAGGCAAACATTATCTGCACGTCTTCGATGGCTGGATGGTCGCCGACCAGCTCGATGGTGCCTACACGCGCCTGGCCTCACCGCCGACAGAACTGGAGAAAGCCAAGCAGACCGCCATTCAGAGCCGGCAAGTGGATCTGCTGACCGGACAAAGCGACCCTAAAGACAAGGTCCCCAGCCTTGCCAAGCCACCACAGCCAAAGATTTTCGTCGCGACCACGCCGACTGAATTGCTGGTCACTGACGGCGCGGTGCAATGGTCGCCGATTCAGGGCACAGGCTTGTTGTATGTCACCAATACCACCGGGCACATCTTCAAGGAAATCGGTGACCAGAACAGCTATGTGCTGATCTCCGGGCGCTGGTTTCGCGCCACCGATATGAATGGCCCGTGGACGTTCACCCCTGCAGACAAGCTTCCGGCAGATTTCGCCAACATCCCCGACGACAGCCCGAAAGAAAACGTCAAAGCCTCGGTTGCCGGCACCCCGCAAGCCAAGGAAGCGGCGATTGCCGCGACCATTCCACAGACGTCGGCGATCAAAAAAAGCGCGGTGAAAATGACCACGCCACAATTCGATGGCGAACCGCAGCTCAAGGCTATCAACACGACAACCCTGCAATATGTGGTCAACAGCGCCACGCCCATCATCCGTGTCGACAACGACAGTTGGTACGCGGTGGAAAACGGTATCTGGTTCACTGCCACTACCGTGACCGGCCCCTGGGTTGTGGCCAGCTCGGTGCCGGCGGTGATCTATTCGATCCCACCGAGTTCGCCCATGCATTACCTCACCTACGTCAAAGTCTACGAGTCCAGCGGCGATACCGTGGTGGTCGGCTACACGCCGGGTTATCAGGGTTCAAATCTGGATCCGGCCACGGGCGTCGTGGTGTATGGCACCGGTTATCCCTACACGCCTTGGGTGGGCGGCGTCTGGTATGGCCCGCCGGTGACTTACGGTTTCGGCGTCGCCATTCGCTACACGCCGTGGACGGGCTGGACCTTCGGTTTCGGTTTCGGCTGGAGCTGGGGCGGCAGCACCGTGGCGATGGGCTGGGGTTGGGGCGCGTACCCGTGGTGGGGCAATTACGGTTGGGGTTACGCCTGGGGACCGCACCTGTATCCGGCGCCACTGGCCTGGGGTGGCGCCGCTTACGGTTATCGCGGTGGCGCGGTGGCCTGGGGTCCGGGTGGCTGGGCCGGTACCACCGGTAATATCTACCATCAGTGGGGTAATCTCGCGACGGTCAGTCGCTCGGGCGCTGGGTACAACGCCTGGACCGGGAATCGCTGGGCCGGTCAGGTGGGTTCTTCCTATAACTCACGCACTGGCGTCGCGGCTGCCGGTCAACGCGGTGCCGTGCATAACGTCTACACCGGCAACTACGCAGCAGGGCGCAGTGGCGTGGCAGTCGGGCCAAACGGCGGCGCCATTGCCGGCGAACGCGTTACCGCCGGCAATGCGCGTAACGGCACGCAGGTCACCGCCAATCGTGGTGCCGTGTACAACCCCAACACCGGCAACACCACTCAATATGGCGGTGTTCGCGGGCGCAATGGCGGTGCGGCACGCGTGGGCGACAACGTCTACGCGGGACACGACGGCAACGTGTACAAGAAGACCGACAACGGCTGGCAATCGATGGTCGGGGGCGGCGCGACTCGCACGGCACCGGTCAATAACAATGCGCAGTTGCAGAACCTCAACCGTGAATCCGCCGCACGCAATTTCGGCAACCAGCGCACCAACAATTTTCACAACTCCTCGCAATTCATGAATCACTCGTTTGGCGGCGGAGGCGGTGGTGGATTTCATCGACGCTGAAAAACTGCACGGGTTGTTCTGAATTTCGAACTGGCTGCGGATCCGCTTTTACTGCTAAAAAACCGGCTTTGCCTTTCATAGTTTGGAGTACCGCCTTCATGAGCCAATGGCCAGACACGCGCATTCTTGACCTGCTCGGCATTGAACTGCCGATCATCCAGGGCCCGATGGCCGGCGCGACAAATTCGTCCATGGTCATCGCCGTGTGCAATGCCGGTGGCCTGGGCTCGATGCCGGCAGCGATGCTGAGCCTCGAGCAATTGCGCGAAGAGCTGAACACCATTCGCCAGCACACCGACAAGCCCTTCAACGTCAACTTCTTCTGCCATCAGCCACCGCCGGCCGATGAGCAACGTGCAAGTGACTGGAAGCATTTGCTGGAACCGTATTACCGCGAACTGGGCGTGGATTTCACTGCACCGACTCCGGTGTCCAATCGGGCACCGTTTGATGCGGCAGCCTGTGAAGTGCTGGAAGAGTTTCGACCTGAAGTCGTGAGCTTCCATTTCGGTCTGCCAGAGAAATCCTTGCTCGAGCGGGTCAAGGCAACCGGGGCGAAAATTCTCTCATCGGCCACGACGGTCGATGAAGCGATCTGGCTGGAACAGAACGGCTGCGACGCGATTATCGCCATGGGCTACGAGGCCGGCGGGCATCGCGGCATGTTTCTCAGTGATGATCTGAGCAGTCAGGTCGGCACGTTTGCCCTGGTGCCTCAGGTGGTTGATGCGGTGAAAGTGCCGGTGATCGCTGCCGGGGCGATTGCCGATGCTCGCGGTGTGGCGGCGGCGTTCTTGCTGGGCGCTTCGGCAGTACAGGTCGGCACAGCCTATCTGTTCACGCCGGAAGCGAAAGTCAGCGCAGCTCACCACAAAGCGCTGCGTACCGCCAAAGAGAGCGAAACGGCGATCACCAATATTTTTACCGGGCGACCAGCGCGGGGTATTCTCAACCGCGTCATGCGTGAGCTGGGTCCGATGTCGCCGACGGCACCTGCATTTCCCTTGGCCGGTGGTGCACTGATGCCATTGCGAGCGATCAACGAAGCCGAATTTGCCAACCTCTGGGCGGGTCAGGCATTCACTCTCGGCCAAGACATCGGCAGCGCTGAACTGACCCGGCAATTGGCCGAAGGTGCATTGGCAAAACTCACTCGCCAGTGACGCTAAACGGAGTGAGGATTCAAGCATCCTCACTTTGGCTTTAACCAACACTTCCTGTTTGGCGGCATTTCGCTATATATTTCTCTATATAGCGAATACACCCTCGCATCGGCGCAGTCCACCTCCACCTCCAACAACAACTGCCCTCTGCACCCGCCAACAACGGAGCTGTTACATGACCACTCGTGCCTCAAGTTTTGCCCCTGCCTGCCTGGCCTCATTGCTCGCCGTCTTCGCCATCGGCGCTGCTCAGGCTGATGAAGTACAGTTGGCGGTGGCAGCCAACTTTACCGCGCCGATCCAGGCCATCGCCGCCGATTTCGAGAAAGACACCGGGCACAAACTGGTCGCCGCCTACGGCGCCACCGGCCAGTTCTACACCCAGATCAAGAACGGCGCGCCATTTGAAGTGTTCCTCTCCGCTGACGACACCACCCCGGAGAAACTCGAAAAAGAAGGCGACACCGTCAAAGGTTCGCGCTTCACCTATGCCATCGGTACCCTGGCGTTGTGGTCGGCGAAAGAAGGTTATGTCGATGCCAAAGGCGAGGTGCTGAAAAACAACGAATACCAGCACCTGTCCATCGCCAACCCGAAAGCGGCGCCCTACGGCCTGGCCGCCACGCAAGTGCTGGAAAAACTCAAACTGACCGAAGCCACCAAAGCCAAGATAGTTGAAGGCCAGAACATCACGCAGGCTTACCAGTTCGTCTCCACCGGCAACGCCGAACTGGGGTTTGTCGCCCTGTCGCAGATCTACAAGGACGGCAAAGTCAGCAGCGGTTCGGCATGGATCGTCCCTGCGAGCATGCACGACCCGATCAAACAGGACGCGGTCATTCTGAATAAAGGCAAAGACAACGCCGCTGCAAAGGCACTGGTTGAATACCTCAAAGGCCCGAAAGCCGCTGCGGTGATCAAGTCCTACGGTTACCAGCTCTAAAATGTCGCTCACGAGTGCCGATTTCGCGGCGATCTGGCTTACCCTGAAACTGGCGTCCCTGACCACCGCGATCCTGCTGGTTATCGGCACTCCGATTGCCCTGTGGTTGTCGCGTACCCGCTCGTGGTTGCGCGGCCCGATTGGGGCGATCGTCGCCCTGCCCCTCGTACTGCCACCGACCGTAATAGGTTTCTATCTGTTACTGATGATGGGGCCGCACGGTTTTCTCGGCCAGTTCACCCAATGGCTGGGCCTGGGCACCCTGACTTTCAGCTTTACCGGGCTAGTGATCGGCTCGGTGATCTATTCCATGCCGTTCGTGGTGCAACCGTTGCAAAACGCGTTCTCGGCGATCGGCACCCGTCCTCTGGAAGTGGCCGCGACCTTGCGCGCCAATCCCTGGGACACATTTTTCAGCGTGATTGTGCCACTGGCGCGCCCCGGATTTATCACCGCAGCTATTCTTGGCTTCGCACATACGGTTGGTGAATTTGGCGTGGTACTGATGATTGGCGGCAACATTCCCGACAAGACCCGCGTGGTTTCCGTACAGATCTACGACCACGTCGAAGCGATGGAATATGCCCAGGCGCACTGGTTGGCCGGGGCGATGCTGGTGTTCTCGTTTCTGGTGTTGCTGGCGTTGTACTCCAGCCGCAAGACCCGCGCAGGCTGGAGCTGATTGATGATTGATGTACGTCTGAACATTGCTTATTCGGGTTTCAACCTCGACGTCGACCTGAACTTGCCGGGACGCGGCGTGACCGCGCTTTATGGGCATTCCGGCTCAGGTAAAACCACCTGCCTGCGTTGCATCGCCGGGCTAGAACGCGCCGAACAGGGCTTTATCCAGATCAACGACGAAGTCTGGCAGGACAGCGACAACGGCATTTTCGTCCCGCCACATAAACGCGCGCTCGGCTATGTATTTCAGGAAGCCAGCCTGTTTCCTCACCTGTCGGTGTTGGCCAATCTGCAATTCGGCCTCAAGCGCATCGCCAAGTCCCAGCGTCGGGTCGACATGGCGCAGGCCACCGAACTCTTGGGCATCGGTCATTTGCTAGAGCGCCATCCTCAGCATCTGTCAGGTGGCGAACGCCAGCGCGTCGGCATCGCCCGCGCGCTGCTGACCAGCCCGAAACTGCTGTTGATGGACGAACCATTGGCCGCTCTCGACAGCCAGCGCAAAAGTGAAATCCTGCCGTATCTGCAACGTCTGCATGACGAGTTGGAAATTCCGCTGTTGTACGTCAGCCATGCGCAGGACGAAGTTGCGCGGCTGGCGGACCATCTGGTGTTACTCAGCGAAGGTAAAGCGCTGGCCAGCGGCCCGATCGGTGAAACCCTCGCGCGCCTCGACCTGCCGATGGCGATGGGCGATGACGCGGGTGTGATCATTGAAGGCCAGGTCAGTGCTTACGATGCGCAATATCAGCTCCTGAGCCTGCAACTGCCGGCCACCGAGATGAGCATTCGCGTAACACATGCACCGATGAAGGTCGGCCAGACACTGCGTTGCAAAGTACACGCCCGGGATATCAGCCTGACCCTGCAGAACAGCGAGTTCAGCAGCATTCTTAATCGACTGCCGGTGACAGTGATCAGTGAACAATCAGCCGACAACGCCGCGCACGTGCTGATTCGTCTCGATGCGGGCGGCACCCCGCTGCTCGCGCGCATCACGCGCTATTCCAGAGATCAATTGTGCGTGCACGCGGGCCAGCGATTGTGGGCGCAGATCAAAGCGGTCGCGGTCCTCGCCTGAATCATTCGGCACGACGGCGATGGCGTGCGGTCAATCGTTTTACAGACCGCCGCGCCATCGAAGGAAACCGCCATGCCCGACACCGAGTTGATCGCCGAATTGCCATCCGACCTGCATTACGTCGATGACACCCAGCCCGGTATCACCCGCAAAAAACTGCGTGGCAAGTTCAGCTATTTCGAACCTTCGGGCCAACGCATCAACGATCCGGACGAAATCAAACGCATCAATGCCCTCGCGGTGCCGCCAGCCTATACCGACGTGTGGATCTGCCCCGACCCGCGCGGTCATCTGCAAGCCACCGGGCGTGATGCCCGTGGCCGCAAGCAATATCGCTATCACGCGCGCTGGCGCGAAGTGCGCGATGCCGACAAGTATTCGCGGCTACGCGAGTTCGGTCTGGCGTTACCTAAATTGCGCAAGCAACTGGAAGCGCTGCTGGCGGCGCCCGGCTTCAGTCGCGACAAGGTCATGGCTACGGTGATCACCCTGCTCGATGCCACGCTGATCCGCGTTGGCAACACGCAATACGCCCGCGACAACCGCTCCTACGGCCTGACCACCCTGCGTAGCCGACATGTCGAGGTCAACGGTAGCGCGATCCTGTTCCAGTTTCGCGGCAAGAGCGGCATTGAGCATCAGATCACCGTCAAGGATCGACGCCTGGCCCGGATTATCAAGCGTTGCCTGGAGATTCCGGGACAGAACCTGTTTCAGTACCTGGATGAAAACGGCGAGCGACACTCTGTCAGCTCCTCTGACGTCAACGCCTACCTGCAAACCCTGACCGGCGCCGATTTCACCGCCAAGGATTACCGCACCTGGGCCGGTAGCGCTTTGGCTCTGGCGGTGTTGCGCGAGTTGCAATGGGAGTCGGAGACCGAAGCCAAACGGCATGTGGTAGAGATGGTCAAAGGCGTCGCCAAGCAGTTGGGCAACACCCCGGCGGTCTGCCGAAAATGCTACATCCACCCCGCCGTGGTAGAAAAATTCATGCTCGGCGCCCTCGCTGAACTGCCACGTCCGCGCGTGCGCAAGGGCTTGCGTGCCGAGGAAGTGGCGTTGGCGATGTTTCTTGAGCGAATGAGCGAATGAGCGAAATGACCGACGTGCCTTGATCTGCTGCGCCGCGCCATCTAGGCTAGCCACCTTCCCCTCTTTCGGACGACCGCAGAAGTGAACAACTCAGCCTTCTAAAAATGTAATCGCGACACGCCGCCTCAGGCGCTTGTCAGTTTTCACGACATTTTTTCGAGGTGCCGATGACTCACGTCTCGCGTACAACCACACTCGTTTCCCTGAATCAACTGGGTTTTCAGTTCGCCAACGGCGCAACACTGTTCGAAGCCCTGAACCTCAATTTCGATGGTCAACCGACCGCTATCGTCGGGCGCAATGGTGTTGGCAAAAGTGTGCTCGCACGCTTGATCGCCGGGCATTTGCAACCCACTTCCGGCAGCGTGATACGTTCGACTTCTGCACACTACGTTGCACAAACCTTCATCACCACATCTGGGCAAACCGTAGCCGACGCGACAGGGACGGCCACAGTTTTCAGCGCGCTGGAACGACTGAAACTCGGCTGTGCCATAACCGAAGATTTCGACTTGATCGGCGAACGCTGGGATCTGGCGGAGCGCTTGCGGCAGATGCTCGATGATGCCGGGTTGGCCGACATCAATGCTGCGGATCTGACGGAACACCTCAGCGGTGGTCAGCAAGCCAGAATTGCCCTGATCGGTGCGCTGTTGAGGCAGGCGCAATTGCTGGTGCTCGACGAGCCCACCAATCACCTCGACACCGCCGGTCGACAATGGCTGATGAGCTCGCTTGATCGCTGGCATGGCGGGCTGATTGTCGTCAGCCATGACCGGCAACTGCTGGAACACATGCAGCGAATCGTCGAACTTACGCCTCTGGGGGCAACCATTTTCAGCGGCAGGTTTTCGGAATTCGCCGAGCATCGCCGAGTACATCGACAAGCGGCGCAGGCGCAACTTGATCAGGCTCTCAGCGAGCGTCAGCGCGAACGTACGCGACTGCAGCGCGAGCACGATACGATTCAGCGCCACGCGGCTGGCAGCCGGCGCAATGCGCAAACTGCCAACGCTTCTGGCTTCGAACGGGCGGCGATGAAAGCGGCCGCGCGGGACATCGTGGGACACGTAAAGGTCGGCCATCAGGCACGCAAATCCGATCTGGATGAGCGCGTTCGTGAGGCGTACGCCAATGTCCTGACGGACGACAGCGTGCTGATCAATCTACCGGGCAGTGTGGTTCCGAATAACCGCCGGGTGAGCACGCTGATCAACGCCTGCTTGCCATGGTTGCCGGCAGATGCGCTCAGCACTCGACTTGATCTCGCCATTCAAGGGCCGATGCGCATCGTTGTCAGCGGTCCTAACGGTTGCGGCAAATCAACGCTGTTGAGATTGCTGGCTGGCGAGTGGGCACCCATGAGCGGCGAGTGCATCACGCATGTGCCTTTTGCCTTTCTCGATCAACAGCTGAAACTGCTGGATCCCGATACATCCATTGTTGATCAATTGCTGGCACAGCAAACGCCTCTGAGCGAAGGCACGTTGCGCACCTTCCTCGCTCAACTGCAACTGGATGCGCAACGTGCCACCCGGCCTTGCGCTGCCCTCAGTGGTGGTGAACGACTGAAAGCTGCACTTGCGTTGGCGCTGTGGCGCCAGACGCCTGCGCAATTACTGCTGCTGGATGAACCCACCAATCATCTTGATCTGGCTTCAGTGGAAGCTTTCGAACAAGCCTTGCGGACATTTCCTGGAGCGATTGTCGTGGTTTCCCACGATCAGGCATTTCTACGGGCGTTAAACCCAAGCCATGATTTGACCTGGCACCGCGAAGGCTGGCGCTGGAAACCGATGAGCTGAGCTGTCTATTTTTTGCACGTTTGCCAAGGGCTTCTATAGTTGATCTGACACGAATCAGCTGCGGTGACGCCATGGAAGACATTTTCGTCGTGAAGCGTTGCAAGAAGATCACCATTTATGGTCGACGCGCCGGAGACAGTCGGCATGATCCAGCCGATGCGTGTAGCTGGTTTCGCATCTGCGATACACGCACTGGCGGTTTCATCGGCGATGGCTTTGACGCGGAAGAGGACGCTCGACGTGAATGCAAACGCCTCAACGTAGCCAGCGCCCCATCACCGGCCCGCCAGTCTTCCGTCTGATGCCGATCAGAAGCGGGTCTATACTGAAATCAGCTGAAGGAGCAGCGCCCCACGGCAGAAGGCTCGCAACACGCGGGCTTTTTGCTGCAGCTCAGGTTTCATAGAACGGAGGTGTTCCATGTCCGAAAAAGAGTCCATCACCACCCTCCTCACCTTGCTCGACGCTCGGCAAGCGCGCCTCGCGGCCGCCTGCAAAGAGATCGCCGACTGGGTCGATCACCAAGGCGGACACCCTACCGCCCTACGCATACGTGACCGGCTGAACGACATCGAAAAAGATGCTCCGCTGATTCGCAATACGCTATCTGCGCTCAAACCCCTTGATCGGCCACTGCCTCGGTTCAGATAACTTCTGACTTCGCCACGATCTCAGAAACTTGCCTCCAAGCGGTGACACGTCCGTCACCGCGCGCACGTGCGCCTGTTCTGGTTACTTCTCCAGCGATTGCATTTTTGACCTGACGACCGCATCTGCACGCCTACAGTGAAATCACTTCTATGGGCAGCAATCCTCCCACCCGCCCGCATGCGGGTGTTTTTTGCCTGAGTCCAAGCGCCGAACGGCGCTGTGCATGAGTTGTCAAAACTCATACATGTCGCAAAGGAGACAGTGATGGTTATCCATTTCAACGTCGACGGGCATCTGGCCTGTGGGCACCAAGGCAAACAACTTTCGGCAAGCCGCGAACTCAATCGTGTGAAATGCCGCAGTTGCCGCAATACCGATGCCTACAAACAGGCACGAAAGGATCAGCGCAACGCCACTCGCCGAATGGCTCGTCAGGCCAAAGCCTCGCACGGCGCCGCGAACTGGCGCGCAGAATGGATCGACCGCCTGACAACAATGGCCGGTCTTCAGCGCTTGCCTCGTGGATTCAGCGGGCAAGCATTCGTCTAGCAGTGCGTATTTGCAAGGCACGAAAAAGGCCTGCATGAGAAAACTCATGCAGGCCTTTGATATTCATGGCGCAACGCGGCACTGTCCGAACATTCTCGTGGACTGAATCCCGCCGATCTGCTGAGCCTCGCTGTAGCACAGATGAGGCACGGAAGGATGAACATACGTTCATCGAAAACATGGCTCGATGCGTCTAGGCTGCGGGTTCCGACATAGTGACTACAGGAGTAACCCACCATGTTCTCGCACGAAAGCATCCCGCTTGTTGCCATCTTCATCATCATGCTCATCGGCGTGCTTGCCGCCTTCCTGCACCCGATGCACGCGTTCTTCAGCTGGCTTAAGAGACGAAGTGAACGATCTTCATCTCGCTCTTCGAAAGAAGTGGACTCGCGCTGAATTTTTCCATACAAGCCCGGCTACGTCCGGGCATCTTTTCGGAACGCCCTGCAACCTGCCGATTGTAGCCACCGGATTCCCTTTCCTTTACCTAAAGCCCAAGGAGTGTGGGTGCGCCAATTCCGGCGCGCTTATGACCTGGATTGCTAACCCAGAAACAAACAAGGGCTTGCATCAGCTTTCGCCCGCAAACCCTTGATTCAAGATGGTGCCCGAAGCCGGAATCGAACCGGCACGCCCTTACGAGCGGGGGATTTTAAGTCCCATGCGTCTACCAGTTTCGCCATTCGGGCGGTAGCGCGGTGTTGCTGTCTTCTGCTGCACGGTAGCGATCCTGAAAGGATCCAACCTTGAACAGCAGTGCGGGAAATATATACATCACTTCCCGGTGAAGCAAGTTCGCAATGGCCGTTTTTCAAGACTAAATCTTGCAGCGCAGTGCAAATAAAAAAGCTCCGTAAATCATGGATCTACGGAGCTTGTTTATAGTGGAGGCCGAGGTCGGAATCGAACCGGCGTAGGTGGATTTGCAATCCACTGCATAACCATTTTGCTACTCGGCCTCAAAGCATCTGCTGTCAGTAGCACAACAACAAACACTGTACAAATTGGAGCGGGAAACGAGACTCGAACTCGCGACCCCGACCTTGGCAAGGTCGTGCTCTACCAACTGAGCTATTCCCGCTTGGTGATGCGCATTCTATAGAATTAAGAAGCTCCGTCAACCCCTTGATTCAAAAAAGTTTTATTTCTTTTCAACATCGGTCTTCAGGTGCGGCCAAGCTGCGCGAAGGTATTGAACCATCGACCACAATGTCAGCCCAGCAGAGACCATCAGCAACGCGTAACCCAGGATAACCCAGAAACTGAAGTCCTTCGGATTGGCCAGCAGGATCACCAACGCGAGCATCTGCGCGGCGGTTTTCCATTTGCCGAGATTCGAAACGGCTACGTGGGCACGGGCACCGAGTTCGGCCATCCATTCACGCAAGGCCGACACCACAATCTCGCGACCGATGATGACAGCAGCCGGCAGAGTGAGCCAGAGATTGCCGTGTTCCTGGACCAGAAGCACCAGTGCCACTGCGACCATGAGTTTGTCGGCGACCGGATCGAGAAACGCACCGAACGGCGTGCTTTGCTCCAGACGGCGGGCCAGATAACCGTCCAGCCAATCCGTCGCTGCCGCAAAGGCAAACACCGAGGCGGACGCCATGTAACTCCACTGGTAAGGCAGATAAAACAGCAAAATGAAGATCGGGATGAGCAGGACGCGTAGAACGGTAATCAGATTAGGGATATTCATCGGCACAACTGGCTACGAGGTGAAGGGGCATTCTACTCGCTATGCAGGTTTGCATAAATCGACTCTGCGAGCTTTTTACTGATCCCCGGGGCTTTGGCGATCTCTTCGATGCTTGCACGAGACAGCTCCTGCAATCCACCAAAATGTTTCAACAAATCACGACGCCGGGTCGGCCCGACGCCCGCAACGCCTTCCAGCGTTGACGTACGGCGGGTTTTGCCACGACGTGCGCGGTGTCCTGTAATAGCGAAGCGGTGCGCCTCATCGCGGATCTGTTGAATCAAGTGCAGCGCCGGCGAGTCGCCACGCAAGGTGAACTCGTGCGCCGCATCATTTAGATACAACGTTTCGAAGCCCGCCTTGCGAGTAGCGCCTTTGGCGACGCCGAGCAGAATCAGATCCGGCACGGCCAGCTCGTTGAGAACATCGCGAGCCATCGACAACTGACCCTTGCCACCGTCCACCAGCAAGATGTCCGGCAACTTGCCCTCGCCTTCCTTGAGTTTGCTGAAACGTCGCGTCAGGGCTTGGTGCATGGCGGCATAGTCGTCACCCGCCGTGACACCTTCGATGTTGTAGCGCCGATAGTCCGACTTGATCGCGCCTTCCGGGCCAAACACCACACAGGAAGCAACCGTGGCCTCACCACTGGAATGACTGATGTCGTAGCATTCCAGACGCTGCGGCGGCTCATCCAGGTTCAACACTTCGGCCAGGGCTTCAAACCGCGCGGCGGTGTGTTGACGGTTGGCCAGGCGTGCGCCCAACGCTTGCTCGGCGTTGGTCACGGCCAGTTGCTGCCAGCGCGCACGAGTACCGCGCACCCGATGACTGATGGCCAATTCGCGGCCACGCAGTTCATGGATCGCTTCGATCAGCGTCGGAAAATCTTCATGCACAACGTTGACGATCAGTTCGCTGGGCAAATCGCGCTCAGGGCTGCTGATGAAATATTGGCCAAGAAACGCGGCCATGACTTCCGACACATCCTCTTCGATTCCAACTTGCGGGAAGAAATTCTTGCTGCCCAGCACGCGCCCGCCACGGACACTGATCAAATGCACGCAGGCGCCGCCCGGATTGACGAATGCCGCAATGACGTCGATGTCCCCCGTGCCGCCTTCCATGCTCTGCTGATCCTGAACCCGGCGCAGTAACGCTATCTGATCCCGCAACTCGGCGGCTCGCTCGAACTCCAGGTTGATCGCAGCCTCTTCCATCGCCGTCGACAGTTCGTTGGTCAGCGCGTGACTACGCCCCTCAAGAAACATGACCGAGTGACGCACGTCTTCGGCATAAACCTCGGGCTCGACCAGCCCGACGCAAGGCGCTTTACAGCGTTTGATCTGATATTGCAGACATGGACGGGTACGGTTCTTGTAGTAGCTGTCTTCACACTGGCGAACGAAGAAGGTCTTTTGCAGCAGACTCAAGCTTTCGCGTATGGCGCCGGCGCTCGGATAGGGGCCGAAATATTTGCCTTTGGCTTTTTTCGCCCCGCGATGAATGCTCAGGCGCGGAAATTGGCCGTCGGACAGAAACACATAGGGATAGGATTTGTCGTCGCGCAACAGAATGTTGTACGGCGGCCGCCACTCCTTGATCAGCGTTTGCTCAAGCAGCAGCGCTTCGGTTTCGTTGGCGGTGATGGTCGTTTCGACCTGCGCAATGCGCCCGACCAACGCGGCGGTCTTCGGTGCCAGACCGGTTTTGCGAAAGTAGCTGGCCAAGCGTTTTTTCAGGTTCTTGGCCTTGCCCACGTACAGCAGGCGCGCATCGCTGTCGAACATGCGATAGACGCCCGGGCGCCCACTGACTGTCGACAGAAAAGCGCCGGAATCGAATGTTTCAGTCATGGTCAGAGGCTGGCATCAACCATGCCGTGACGAACCGCCAACAGTGTCAACTCGACATCGCTGCTGATCGAAAGCTTCTCGAAAATACGGTAGCGATAGGTGTTCACGGTTTTCGGCGACAGACATAACTTGTCGGAAATGATCTGTACCTTCTGACAGCCGACAATCATCAAGGCGATTTGAATTTCCCGCTCGGACAAGGCATCGAAGGGAGAGTCGTTGGACGGCTGGAAGGACTTGATCGCCAATTGCTGGGCAATCTGCGGACTGATATAGCGTTGGCCGGCAAATACCAGGCGAATGGCCTGGACCATTTCCGGCAAGCCCGCGCCTTTGGTCAGATAACCCGCAGCACCAGCCTGCAGCAAGCGTGTCGGGAACGGGTCCTCTTCACACACCGTTACTGCGACCACCTTTATATCCGGATGACTGCGCAACAGTTTGCGCGTGGCTTCCAGGCCGCCGATGCCAGGCATCTTGACGTCCATCAGCACCACATCGGGCTTCAACTCTCGGGCCTTGATCAGGGACTCTTCCCCGGATTCGGCCTGGCCAACCACTTGCAAGCCATCGATATCGGCCAGCATACGTGTAATGCCTGTGCGAACGAGATCATGGTCATCGACCACTAGCACCCTAATCAAGCAGACACCTCGCGATATGGTCATATTGGGATGCCGGACACCTTAGCAAAAAGTCCCCCACAGACCTAGCGGAAAGCGTCATTTAAAAAGTTTCAATTCGTCATTGAGGGCTTGCCGGCCGTGGGTTTCAGAGCACACATGTACTTATATCAAGCTGCATTCGCAGAAAACACTCATCCGTGCCCCGAACCTGTAGGCCTTTTCTTTCATACAAGTTTCTCGCCGGATTATTGTCGAATACGGTCAGGCGCAAAGCCGGGCGTGTTTCTTTGCGGGCCATGCCGATAACCTGATCAATCGCCCAGGAACCCGCACCTCGCCCCTGAAACGCTTCAGCAATCTGCAATTCACGAATGTACAGCGCGCGCATGTCCCGGCTGAGGCTGAGAAAACCCACCGGCGCATCACCTTGCACTATCAGCCAGTTCTGCCGCCCCGGCCACGCTACGTCAAACGCTTCGTCCTGCCATAACAAGTCATGGTGAATGTAATAGCGCAGCATGTTCTGACAGGTGAGATCGCGGGCAAAAGGCAGATCTTCCAGAACCGCAAGCCGTAACTGGAATGTCATTGGGCTTGCGCAACAGGAGCAACTCCCCCTTGCCAAACACCTTCGTTACGTCGGGCGACAACCAAAAGATCCCCAGCCCCCGTTGCTGCGACAATCAATGAACCATCCTCAGACCAGATGCAACTGCGCCCCGCAGATTGCCACCCGCCCGTCAGCCCACCGTGATTGGCCATCAGCACAGCCATCGAGTGTTGCCGAGCGTAGCCTTGAAGTATCGCCGTGTCGGCCGCATAGCCTTTCTCGCTGATCAAAACACCGGCGGCGTACAAGCCAGCGCCCTTATCTGCGGCCGTCGCAGCATGACTGGAATGCGTGAAATCCGCGCACACCGCCAACGCCACGACGCTCCCGGCGATATTCAGGGTCGGGCCACCGAAACCAGGTGCAAAAACAAGCTCCTCGCCCGTGTGCAAATGCTGCTTGCTGTAAACACCGAGAGAGCCGTCAGCGCCCAGCACCAGGGCACCGATCAGCACCGACAAACTGCCCTCCAACCGGATAGGCATACCGACAACGGCAGTCACCCCACGCTCTCGGGCCAAATCCCTCAGGCGACGCAGCACAGCATCTTGCGGGGCAATCGCCAATGCCGCCGCGTCCTGTCCTTCATAGCCTGTCAGCGACAATTCGGGAAAAACCAGCAACTCAACACCCTGCTCCGCTGCTGCCTCAATGAAGCGGCAATGTCGGGCAATGTTCCCGGGAAGGTCACCGGCAATGGAAATCATCTGGGCAGCAGCAATGGTCAGTGTCGACACGGTTCATCCTTGGTAATCAGGCAAAACCCAGAGTGTCGCCACTCTTGCGTGCGCCTGGCAATAGGCGTTTTGTTGATTACGCGATAGCAATTTCTGATTGCTGAGGCGTATCGGCCTCTAGTAAGCTCGGCGCATTCATCGGAGACAGACCATGTTCAACGCCCTCTCACAGCTTCGTACCGCCAGCGCCCTGCGCTCGGTTGCGGCTGCCCGGGTGAATGGCGTTTGTGCTCCGGTCAGCTTTTATTTTGGGTATTGGTTTAGCCACTGGCGCGCCTGATACCCAAACGGCGCCCATAACAACGGGTCGCCTACCAGAGAATTCTCAACCCCCGGTCGGCCTCCCGACCGGGGGTTTTGTTTTTTCAGCCCCTGATTTTTCAGCAACACACCAGACACTTTGAGGATTCACGAAATGAACTACGCCACTTATTACCGTTACGACAGCTTTAGCGCCTGGCGATTTACCAGCTTCCGCTCGGGACAGCCTGCCGCCTCCGATCGGTCACCTACAGGTGGCAAGCACACACATATAGCCAATACGGCCAACTGTCGAACACCCCAATAGGGCCGAGCGCGCGGGACGAACCCGCCGCCAGCCCAGGAAGACCGAATATGAACTCGTCCGTTTCTGCTCTGCCACTGTCCACCCTGAACCCTGCCAACGAAGCATTGACTCTGCGTCTACCCAGCTCGTTGCAACTCAAACAGCAATTGCCCCTGAGCAATGCCCTGAGCAAGCAAGTCGCCGCCCATCGCCAAGCGGTCCGCGCCATTCTCAATGGCCAGGATCAGCGTCTGCTGATCATCGTCGGTCCCTGCTCTATCCACGACCCCCAATCCGCACTTGAGTACGCCGGCAAGCTCGCTCGACTGGCTGAAGAAGTCAGCGGCGAAATGCTCTTGGTGATGCGCGCCTATGTCGAAAAACCGCGTACCACGGTCGGCTGGAAGGGCCTGGCCTACGATCCGCATCTGGACGGCAGTGATGACATGGCTGGCGGTCTCACCCTGTCGCGGGAACTCATGCTGGAAATGATCCGCCTCGGCTTGCCGGTGGCCACAGAACTGCTGCAACCGATGGCCGCCGGTTACTTCGATGACCTGTTGAGCTGGGTGGCCATTGGCGCGCGCACCACTGAATCGCAGATCCACCGTGAAATGGCCAGTGGACTGAGCATGCCGGTCGGCTTCAAGAACGGCACCGACGGCGGCGGCGCCATTGCGGTTGACGCCATGCGTTCGGCCGCCCATCCGCACCGGCATTTCGGCGTCGACAGCCAAGGTCATCCGGCCATCATTCAAACGTCAGGTAACCCCGATACTCATCTGGTACTGCGCGGGGGCCACAAAGGGCCGAACCATGATCGCGAGAGCGTGGCAAAAATCCACGCTGATCTGGACAGACTGAAGATTCCGAGCCGAATCATGGTCGACTGCAGCCACGCCAACAGTGGCAAGGATCCATTGCGTCAGCCAGGCGTCTTCAACGAAGTGCTTGAGCAGCGCTTGCAAGGTGACCGCGCGCTGATCGGCATGATGATTGAATCTCACCTGTTCGAAGGCTGCCAACCGCTGACCGAATCCTTGCGCTACGGGGTTTCAATCACCGATGGCTGCCTCGGTTTCAGCGCAACAGAACACTTGCTGCGTGCCGCCGCCCAGCGCCTCGCCGAACACGCCAAAGATTGACTTCCAGACCAACCCTCCGGACTCATGGCAAACCGGAGGGCTGGTCGATCCCGCTACGCCTCTACTCGCACCGGTGTGGCAGCCGAGTCCTGACTGACATCGTCCAGACGCTCAACTGTGTAGGCTACCCGCACGGTCGTGCCATCGTGCTCACGCCAGAATCGGTGCGGCACGATAAAGATCAGCGGCTTTCCCGCCGTTTCCCGCGTAATTTCACGGTCATCCCGATGATTGAAAAGATCGCCGTCGCACTTGAGATAAACCAGCTCACCTTCCTGCGTCCGGGCATTACCGATCACGACGGTGACACCATCGACTGAGTCTTCTTTCAGCAACACGCCATCTTCAGCCTCCAGCACGTCGGGAGCCTCCAGCTCACCACGAAGGAACGGAGTGACGAGGATTATTGCCGACTCGGATTCTCGAACCGCGCCATCGGACTGTTCCACTCGATAGCGCACCGACACCTCACCACCGAGATGTGCAGCGATATGCGCCCCGTCAACCCAGAATGACAGCACGTCAGCGACAGCAAAGGATTCGACTTTCAGGCTGTCGCTGAACGTCGCCGGCAATGCGTCGGCGCCCCACAGCAATGTGACACGATCCCCCACCGCCATGCGGGCGTAAGGCTGGAGCACGATAAGCGTGCCTTCTGTCACCCGCTGCGGATCCAGTGTTCCCGCTATCGCCCCCTCGACAATTGGCGCAAGCAGCTGCGGCCGTGTATCTCCCACAGACAATTGCACGCGTGCAGATGACGCTGGGACTGATGAGCTTGCACTGAGCAGTTTCCAGTGAACCTCCAGCGAACCGCCATCCAGTGCGGCGATGTGCATGCCTTTGATAACGAATACGACATCCTTGCCGACCTGGGCTTCGCTGACATAGCGCACCATTTCATGCTGATAAGCGAAGCCCTCTATATCCAGACCGTCCCAACTCAACAGCAACTGATCGCCACAGGCCATGTTTGCATAAGGGGCAATACGGGCAACGACTCTGCCAAGAGAAGGGTCAAGCACCGCCCCCTCCAGACAATCGAGGATCGCTGCTGGCAGCAGTTCGCTCGCCACACAGGGACTGACGGGGTGGCGCATCCGGTAGCAAAACTCGACTTCATGCGTGTGCATTAGTGGCTCCATTCCTTGGAAAAAACGCCGTATCGGTGGACGGCGTCGACAGCCAACATTTAACGCGCGCTCTCACATTTTCGATGTCAGCCCGATCCGCCGCAGGCCCCCGGCAAAAGCCTCCAGCTGGGTAGGCAAACTGCACAGAACTGCTATCAACCAGGCGAAAGACAGCCGCAACTTCCGATTCGGATTTCATAAGTATCTGAAAATTCTTACAACCCCTAGTCCATATTCAACGGCCAATAGAAGCCTATTCTTACTTCGTCAACGGGATGAGTGTTTTAGAGTGGCCCCCGGACTCCCCGATGAACTTCTGCGAAAAAGGTAAGAACATGCAACGGAATGCTTCAACTCGTTATCCCGTCCTGTTGGTACACGGCCTGTTCGGATTTGAGCGCATCGGTCATTTCGAGCTGTTCCATGACGTAAAGAACGCGCTGAAAGCCGGCGGCAGCCGAGTGTTTGTTCCGCACCTCTCTGCCACCCATAAAAACGAAATACGAGGTGAACAACTGCTCGCACAGATTGATCGTGTCTTGCGGGGCACAGGTGCTGACAAAGTCAATCTCATTGGACACAGCCAGGGCGCATTGGCTGCTCGCTACGCTGCCGCGCTCGCACCACACGCCGTCGCCTCGGTGACCTCCGTCAGTGGCCCAAACCATGGCTCGGAGCTGGCTGACTTTCTGCGCAAGGCGCTAGTGCCTGGGCGACTGCCCGAGGCGGTCGCACAGAATGTGGCGACCCTGTTTGGCAACTTTCTTTCGTTGCTCAGCGGCAATGCGAGATTGCCGCAAAACGCACTGGCAGCACTCCATGCCCTGACGACAGAAGGAGTGGGCGATTTCAACGACAAGTTTCCTCAGGGGTTGCCCGGGAGCTGGGGCGGCCAAGGCGCGGCGCTAGTCAATGGTGTGCGTTATTACTCATGGAGCGGCGTGCTGCCGGCTCACAGTCCTTCAACACTCGATCCGACACGGAACATTTGCCATGCGCTATCGCAATACTTCATGACCGAGACGCAGCAGAATGACGGTTTCGTCGGCCGCTTCAGTTCTCATCTGGGGCAGGTTATCCGCTCCGACTATCCGCTGGACCATCTGGGCAGCCTGCGCCGCACAGACAGCACCATCACTACCCTGCCCGACCCGATTGAACTGTACGTTGAACACGCCGAACGTCTGCACGCCGCGAATCTCTGAGCAAAGCCACGGACAATCGAACGGAACTTTGCCGAGAATTCGCCCACTGAATCCGGTAGGCTCCACACTTTACTGAAATAGATTGGAGAGTTTCCCCATGGCTAAAGCCACTGCCCGCCACATCCTGGTTTCCAGCGAAGACAAGTGCAACGAACTCAAGGCCCAGATCGAAGGCGGCGCTGATTTCGCCGATGTCGCCAAAGCCAACTCCACCTGCCCGTCCAGCCGTCAGGGCGGTGATCTGGGTTCGTTCGGTCCTGGCCAGATGGTCAAGGAATTCGACACCGTGGTCTTCAGCGCGCCAATCAACGTCGTGCAAGGTCCGGTGAAAACCCAGTTCGGTTATCACCTGCTGGAAGTCACCAGCCGTCAGGACTGATCCGTCGCCTGATTGCCTACCAACGGCCCGCCTTCTGGTGGGCCGTTGTGTTTCAGTTACATATACGGCTGGCGACTGGCGCGCCTCTCGCGTACAACTTGCGCTTATCGATTTCCCGGTTCCAAGGCTGACAATGCGACTGGTTTTCCCCACATTGATGCTCACCGCCCTCGCCCTGCTGACGGGCGCCACCGGCGCGAACGCTGCACCGCAACACGCGCTGACTGTTTATGGCGAACCCGCCAAGTACCCTGCCGGCTTCAGTCACTTCGACTACACCAACCTGCAAGCGCCCAAGGGCGGAACTATGCGCCGCTCGGCCATCGAGATCGGCCACTTCGATCATGTTCTTCCTTATATAGACAAAGGCATCGGCGTCACGCAGATTGATGGTTTGCTCTATTCGCCGTTGGCTCAGCGTTCGCTGGACGAGCCTTACACGGTTTACGGACTGGTCGCGCAAAAGATGGAGCGCTCGGACGATGGTCTGTCACTGCGGTTCTTCATCAATCCCAAGGCACGTTTTGCTGATGGCAAGCCGATTACCGCCGAAGACGTACGCTACACCTACGATTTATTGATGACCCAGGGCAGCCTGCGTTATCGCACCCAGTTTGCTGACGTCAAAGGCGTCGAAGTGGAAGGCCCGTTGACCGTGCGTTTCGACTTCAAGAGCAATGAAAACCGCACCCTGCCACTGGATATCGCGACCTTGCCGGTGTTCCCCGAGCATTGGTGGAAGAGCCGCGATTTCGCCGGGGGTGGCGGCTATGAACCACCTCTGGGCAGCGGCCCCTATCGAGTCGGTAAAGTCGATTCAGGGCGCAGCATCACCTTTGAGCGCAACGCCGACTGGTGGGGCAAGGATTTGCCGGTCAGTCGTGGCCTGTACAACTTCGATCATTTCAGCATCGAGTACTTTGGTGATACCGACGTCGCCCGGCAAGTGCTGCGTGGCGGCGCCTATGACTACAACCGCGAGTTCTCGGCCACCGGCTACTCGATCGGCTACGACAGCCCCGCACTGAGTGACGGCCGCCTGCAAAAAGCGCATCTGGCCACCGAGGCGCCCCAGTCGGCCCAGGGATTTGTGTTCAATCTGCAGAAACCGATGTTCGCCGATCGCCGCGTGCGCCAGGCTCTGGCCATGCTCTGGGACTTCGAGTGGAGCAACCGGCAGATGATGCGCGGCATGTATATCCGCCAGCAGAGCTACTTCTCCAACACGCCACTGGCGGCGAGCGAGCTGCCCGATGCGCAGGAACTGAAAATCCTCGAACCGCTGCGCGGTCAGGTTCCCGACGAAGTCTTCAGCAAAGTCTTTGAAGCGCCGAAAACCGATGGCAGTGGCCTGATCCGCGACAAGCAGCTGCAAGCACTCGAATTGCTCGAACAGGCGGGCTGGAAACCGGATGGCGATCTGCTGGTGAATGCCCAGGGCGAACCGCTGAGCTTCACCTTCCTGGTCAGCCAGAACGGTATGGATCGCTTGCTGCTGCCGTACAAACGCACGCTGAAACAGATCGGCATCGACCTGAACATTCGCCGTATCGACTCCTCGCAATACGTCAATCGCCTGATGAGTCGTGACTACGACATGATCGTCACCGGCTACCCGGTCAGCACTTCGCCGGGGGGCGAGTTGCTCAATTACTTCGCCTCGGCGTCGGCCAACGACCCGGGCGCGAACAACTACATGGTGTTGAAAAACCCGGCAGTGGATACGCTCATCAACGGTCTGATACGCGCGTCCACGCAGTCCGACATGCTGCACTACGCGCATGCTCTGGACCGTGTGCTGCAATGGAATTACTACTGGATTCCCAACTACTATCCGCCGGGCACGTCGACGGTGTGGTGGAATCGTTTCGGCATACCCTCAGTACAAGCCAGCAATGACGAAGCCATCGAGAGCTGGTGGGAAATCAGCAGCACGCCACTGACCAATCAACAGATGACGGCCGAGAAAATCGCGCGTGGCAGACCCGGAGGGCCGCACTGATGTGGGGTTACATACTGCGGCGCCTGCTGCTGATCATCCCGACGCTGGTGATCATCCTGCTGGTCAATTTCGTGATCATTCAGGCCGCACCCGGCGGCCCGGTAGAGCAGGCCATCGCCCACCTGCAAGGGATCGGCGGCGCCAGTGTCGGTGGCGGCGCCAGCGAAACCATGAGTGGCACCTCCCGTGCCAGTCGCGGCCTCGATCCGCAACTGATCAAGGACATCGAAAAACAGTACGGCTTCGACAAACCGGCCCACGAACGCTTGTGGCTGATGTTGAAGAACTACGCGCAACTGGATTTCGGCAAGAGCTTCTTCCGTGGCGCGACGGTCACCGACCTGATCCTGGAAAAAATGCCGGTGACCATTTCCCTCGGGTTGTGGGCGACGCTGATCACCTATCTGGTGTCGATCCCGTTGGGGATCCGCAAGGCTGTGCACCATGGCAGTCATTTCGATATCTGGAGCAGCACGGCGATTATCATCGGTTACGCGATGCCAGCGTTTCTCTTTGCGATGTTCCTGATCGTATTGTTTGCCGGCGGCACGTCGCTGAACTGGTTTCCGGTTCGCGGCCTGGTGTCGGACAACTTCGAATCGCTGTCGAACCTCGGCAAAATCGCCGATTATTTCTGGCACTTGGTGCTGCCAGTGACGGCGCTGGTGATTGGTGGTTTCGCCACGCTGACGATCCTGACCAAAAACTCGTTTCTCAATGAAATCACTCGCCAGTACGTGGTCACCGCGCGCGCCAAAGGCCTGAGCGAGCGCCGCGTGCTCTATGGCCATGTGTTTCGCAATGCGATGTTGCTGGTGGTGTCGGGCATCCCGCAGGCATTCATCAGTGTGTTCTTCGCCGGTTCCTTGCTGATCGAAGTGATTTTCTCCCTCGACGGTCTCGGACGCATGAGCTACGAAGCCGCGGTTTCCCGGGATTACCCGGTGGTGTTTGGTTCATTGTTCATCTTTACCCTCTTCGGCCTGCTGATAAAACTGGTCGGTGACCTGTGTTACACGCTGGTCGATCCGCGTATTGACTTCGCCGCGAGGAACGCCTGATGTTCAAGCTCTCGCCTCTGGGTCGTCGGCGCTTCGAGCGCTTCAAGAAAAACCGCCGTGGCTGGTGGTCGCTGTGGCTGTTTATCGGTCTGTTTGTGGTCACACTGGGCGGTGAGTTGATCGCCAATGACAAGCCGTTGGTCGTCAGCTATCAGGACCAATGGTACTTCCCGGTATTCAAGCGCCACACCGAGCAGGAGTTCGGCGGACAACTGCCGTTTCAGGCCGATTACCGTAGCGATTATGTGCAGAACCTGATTCGCAAGGACGGTGGCTGGCTGCTGTTCCCGCCGATTCCGTTCAGTGACGATACGCCGAACTACGACCTCAACAAACCGGCTCCCAGCCCGCCGACATCGGTCAATTGGCTGGGCACGGACGATCAATCGCGAGATGTGTTGGCGCGGGTGATTTTCGGCGCGCGGGTGTCGATTCTGTTTGCCTTGATGCTGACCTTTGTCAGTGCCCTGATCGGCATCGCCGCCGGGGCATTGCAGGGTTACTACGGCGGCTGGGTCGATCTGCTCGGGCAACGTTTGCTGGAAGTCTGGTCGGGGCTGCCGGTGCTGTACCTGCTGATCATTCTCTCCGGTTTCGTCGAGCCGAATTTCTGGTGGCTGTTGGGGATCATGGCGCTGTTTTCATGGCTGGCACTGGTGGATGTCGTGCGCGCCGAGTTCCTGCGCGGACGCAATCTGGAGTACGTCAAAGCAGCCCGCGCGCTGGGCCTGAGCGATCGCAAGGTGATCTTCCGGCACATACTGCCCAATGCGATGAACGCAACACTGAGTTACTTGCCGTTCATTCTCACCGGGGCGATTTCCACCCTTACTGCGCTGGATTTTCTCGGCTTCGGCATGCCCGCCGGCAGTGCTTCGCTGGGTGAATTGATCGGTCAGGGCAAACAAAACCTGCAAGCTCCGTGGCTCGGGTTGACGGCGTTTTTCACCCTGGCGCTGATCCTTTCTCTATTGGTGTTCATCGGCGAAGCGTTGCGTGACGCGTTCGACCCTCGATCCTGAAGCGTGACCATGACTGACAACCTGATTGAAATCCGTAATCTCAACGTCGCCTTCCACGGCCAGACCGTGGTGCGCGAGCTGTGCCTGGACATTCGCCCCGGTGAGTGTCTGGCGCTGGTCGGCGAGTCGGGCTCAGGCAAATCAGTGACTGCCCATTCGATTCTGCAATTGCTGCCTGAAAGCGAAGCACAAACCACTGGCAGCATTCGCTATCGCGAGCAGGAACTGATCGGCGCCGATCCCAAGGTCTTGCGCGAGTTGCGCGGCAACCGCATCGCGATGATCTTCCAGGAGCCGATGACCTCGCTGAATCCGCTGCACACCATCGAAAAACAGATTGGCGAAACGCTGCTGCTGCACCGTGGCCTCGGCGGCAAAGCGGCGCAGGCACGGATCCTCGAACTGCTCGGTCTGGTGGGCATCCAGAAACCCAAGGAACGCCTCAAGGCCTATCCACATCAACTCTCTGGCGGACAACGGCAACGGGTGATGATCGCCATGGCGCTGGCCTGCGAACCGGAGCTGTTGATCGCCGACGAACCGACCACGGCGCTCGACGTGACGGTGCAGCGCAAGATCCTGCTGCTGCTCAAATCCCTGCAACAACGCTTGGGCATGTCGCTGCTGCTGATCAGCCACGACCTCAATCTGGTGCGCAGTATTGCCCAGCGCGTGTGCGTGATGAAAGCCGGGGAAATCGTCGAACAGGCGCCCTGCGAAACCCTGTTTACCGAACCGAAGCATCCTTACAGCTGCGTGCTGCTCAACGCCGAACCCGAAGGCGAAGCCCTGCCCCGGGATGAGCGCGAAAACGTGCTTGAGGTCGAGGATCTTAAGGTTGAGTTTGTCGTCGGTGGCGGGCTGTTCCAGCGCAAGCAATACCTGCGGGCGGTGGACGGCATCAGTCTGAGCATCCAGCGTGGCAAGACCCTCGGCATCGTCGGCGAATCCGGTTCCGGCAAGTCGACATTGGGCCAGGCGATCCTGCGTTTGCTCGACTCCGAGGGCGGTATCCGCTTTCAGGGCCAGGCGCTCGACGGCCTCAATCAGAAACAGATGCGGCCGTGGCGTCGACAGATGCAGGTGGTATTTCAGGATCCGTTCGGCAGCCTCAGCCCGCGCATGTCGGTGGCGCAAATCATCAGCGAGGGCCTCGAAGTGCACTGCGAGTCGACGGCCGATGAATGCGACGAGCAAGTCATCCGTGTGCTTAAAGAGGTCGGTCTCGATCCCGAGAGTCGCCATCGCTATCCCCACGAGTTCTCCGGTGGTCAGCGCCAGCGCATTGCCATCGCGCGGGCGCTGGTGCTGAAACCGGCGCTGATCCTGCTCGACGAGCCGACGTCGGCACTCGATCGCACGGTGCAGAAACAAGTGGTCGCCCTGCTCCGCCAGCTTCAGGAAAAACACGGCTTGACCTATCTGTTCATCAGCCACGATCTGGCGGTGGTGCGCGCCCTGGCCCACGACATGATCGTGATCAAGGACGGCAAAGTGGTCGAGCGTGGCGCCAGTCATGAGGTGTTTGATGCGCCGCAGCATCCGTATACCAAAGAGCTGTTGGCGGCGGCGCATCCGGGGTAGGCGTCATATGTGTTCGGCGTGAAACCGGGTCGAGGCTTTCGCGAGCAGGCTCGCTCCCACAAGGTTCACGCCGGACACAAAATTTGGGAAAGACCCAATCTACTGTGGGAGCGAGCCTGCTCGCGAAGGGGCCGGCACAGGCCATACACAATCAGGATCAGCCTCCATGAACACCACCGAAAGCCTCAAGGACTACCAACGGGTTCGCTCCCTGGCGATCCGCTCGCTGTTCGAGATCATTGAGCAGTCCAGCGAAGGTACGGTGATCGTCGATCGCGATGCGAATATCGTCTGGATGAACGAACGTTACGCCCGACGTTTCGGTCTCGAATCGGCTGAAGGTGCCATCGGCAAGCCTTGTGAAAGTGTGATCCCGGGCAGTCTGTTGCGCGAAGTCGTGCGCACCGGGCGCCCTATCCTTCTGGACATGCAGGACACCCCGAAAGAGCCGTTGGTGGTCATGCGCCTGCCCATCCATGACGACGTCGGCACGGTGATCGGCGCGATCGGATTTGCCCTGTTCGACGAGTTACGCACCCTGTCGCCGATGCTCAAACGGTATTTGAGCATGCAGGAAGAACTGGCTTCGACCCGCTCCCTGCTGCGCGCCCGGCAGACCAAATACAACTTCGCCCACTTTATCGGCACCAGCGCCGCCAGCCTCGAAGTCAAACGCCGTGCCCGACGCAGTGCCAGCGCCGAGTCGCCGGTGTTGCTGCTCGGCGAAACCGGCACCGGCAAAGAGCTGCTGGCCCAAGCGATTCACAGTGCCTCACCACGAGCACACAAGGCCTTTGTCAGCATCAACAGCGCGGCGATTCCCGAAGCATTGCTGGAAGCGGAGTTTTTCGGCACCGCACCCGGCGCGTTCACCGGCGCCGACCGCAAGGGCCGCACCGGCAAGTTGCAGATCGCCCAGGGCGGCACGCTGTTTCTCGATGAGATTGGTGACATGCCGCTGCCCCTGCAAAGCAAACTGCTGCGCGTGTTGCAGGAAAAGGAATTCGAACCGGTCGGTTCCAACGACGTCATTCAGAGTGACGTGCGCGTGATTGCCGCCACCTCGACCGATCTGCAAGTGGCGATCAAACGCGGTGAATTCCGCGCCGATTTGTACTATCGCCTCAATGTGCTGCCAATCCAGGTACCGCCATTACGTGAACGTCTTGATGATCTGCCTGCACTCAGCGAAGCGATCCTTGAAGAGCTGCGCAGTCAGCATGAGTTGCATCGGGATGCACTGGAACTGCTCGGGCAACATGCCTGGCCGGGGAACATTCGCGAACTGCGTAATGTGCTGGAGCGGGCAGCATTGCTCAGTGATGACTTGATGCTGAGCGAGCAGGATATTCGTGCGGCGATTGGCACACTGACGCCGGTTGAGCGTGGTTCTGGCCCACTGGCTGAGGTGGTGCCAGAGGAAACATTCGCCCAGGCACGCGAGCGGTTTGATCGGCAGTTGATTCAGTCTGCCCTCGCGCAATGCAACGGAAATGTACCGGAAGCATCTGCTCGGCTGGGGCTTGGTCGGTCGACGCTGTACAAGAAGATGGTGGCGCTGGGGATTGCTTGAGTCTCTATAAAGAGACGCGGATCTCATTAATTAGAAACTTCGTCAAGATCGAAAGATCGCAGCCTTCGGCAGCTCCTACAGGGGAATATCGGGTCCGCACTGTAGGAGCTGCCGAAGGCTGCGATCTTTTCGACTTAATCCCGTCTCTATAGTGAGACAAAAACTCTGAAGCCTGCCCTACCCGCACGACAATATCTTTATATTTCAACGTGTTAGATAACTGGCACAGATCTCGCTAAAGCCTCTCCCACACCCGTTCCACCCACAAAAATAACAATTCTGGAGAGACACACCATGAGTGTGATCATTGCCTTGGCAGCCCTTACGCTGCTGATGCTGGCTGCCTACCGTGGCTACAGCGTTATCCTCTTCGCCCCGATTGCCGCCCTCGGCGCTGTCCTGCTCACCGATCCGTCTGCCGTTGCCCCTGCGTTCACCGGGGTGTTTATGGAGAAAATGGTCGGTTTCATCAAACTGTATTTCCCTGTGTTCCTGCTCGGTGCGGTGTTCGGCAAGTTGATCGAACTGTCGGGGTTCTCCCGCTCGATCGTTGCTGCCGCCATTCGCTTGCTCGGCACCAAACAGGCGATGCTGGTAATCGTTCTGGTCTGCGCCCTGCTCACTTACGGTGGCGTGTCGTTGTTCGTCGTGGTGTTTGCGGTGTATCCGTTTGCCGCCGAGATGTTTCGCCAGAGCAATATTCCCAAACGGCTGATCCCGGCGACCATCGCCCTCGGCGCGTTTTCGTTCACCATGGACGCCCTGCCCGGCACGCCGCAGATCCAGAACATCATCCCCAGCACGTTCTTCAATACCACCGCGTGGGCGGCGCCGTGGCTGGGCGTGATCGGCACGATTTTCGTGTTCTGCGCCGGCATGCTGTTTCTCCAGCGTCAACGCAACAAGGCGCAGCGCGCCGGTGAAGGCTACGGCACTGAACTGCGCAACGAGCCGGAAACCGCTGAAGACCTGAAACTGCCAAACCCATGGATTGCGCTGTCGCCGCTGCTGGCAGTGGGCATCATGAACCTGCTGTTCACCCAATGGATTCCGCAGTGGTACGGCAAGACCCACAGCCTCGCACTGCCGGGCATGGCCACGCCAGTCACCACCGAGATCGCCAAACTGACGGCAATCTGGGCGGTGCAGGCGGCGTTGCTGGTCGGCATTGTGATGGTGCTCGCGTTCGGCTTTCAGGCCATTCGCAGCAAGCTCGCCGAAGGCAGCAAAAGCGCGGTCAGCGGTGCCTTGCTGGCAGCGATGAACACCGCTTCCGAGTACGGTTTCGGCGCGGTGATCGCGTCGCTGCCGGGCTTCCTGGTATTGGCGGACTGGCTCAAGCAGATTCCCAATCCGCTGGTCAACGAAGCTATCACCGTGACGCTGCTGGCCGGCATCACCGGCTCCGCATCGGGTGGCATGAGCATTGCGTTGGCGGCGATGTCCGAGCAGTTCATCAGCGCTGCCCACGCCGCAAACATTCCGCTGGAAGTGCTGCACCGCGTCGCCGCGATGGCCAGCGGCGGCATGGACACACTGCCGCACAACGGCGCGGTCATCACCCTGTTGGCCGTCACTGGCCTGACCCACCGCGAAGCCTATAAAGACATTTTCTGTATTACGCTGATCAAGACCCTGGCGGTTTTCGTAGTGATCGGCACTTTCTACGCCACTGGCATTGTGTGAGGTATTCATGACCACTCTTTCCGGCAAGACTGCACTGGTAACCGGTTCCACCAGCGGCATCGGCCTGGGTATCGCGCTGAGCCTGGCCAAGGCTGGGGCGAATCTGATTCTCAACGGTTTTGGTGATGCATCGACAGTCATCGCCGAGGTCGCCCGGTTTGGCGGCAAGGTCGGTCATCATCCGGCCGATGTCAGTGACCCGGCGCAAATTGCCGACATGATTGCGTATGCCGAGCGTGAGTTCGGCGGTGTCGATATTCTGGTCAACAACGCGGGCATCCAGCATGTGGCGGCAGTGGAAGAATTCCCCGTCGAGCGCTGGGATTCGATCATCGCGATCAACCTGTCTTCGGTGTTTCACAGCACACGTTTGAGCCTGCCGGGGATGCGCGCCAAAGGTTGGGGGCGGATCATCAATATCGCCTCGGTGCATGGCCAGGTCGGTTCGACCGGCAAAGCGGCCTACGTAGCCGCCAAGCATGGTGTGATCGGTTTGACCAAAGTGGTCGGCCTGGAAACCGCCACCAGCAACGTCACTTGCAACGCGATCTGCCCGGGTTGGGTGCTGACGCCGCTGGTGCAGAAGCAGATCGATGACCGAGCGGCCAAGGGTGTCGATCCGCAGCAGGCGCAGCATGATCTGCTCGCCGAGAAACAGCCGTCGCTGGAGTTCGTCACACCGCAGCATCTGGGCGAACTTGTGCTGTTCCTGTGCAGCGAGGCTGGCAGCCAAGTGCGCGGGGCGGCGTGGAATATTGATGGTGGCTGGCTGGCCCAATAGCACGGCCATCCCCCTCTGTGGGAGCGAGCCTGCTCGCGAAAGCGCTGGGTCAGCCAAAGAAGTCGTTGAGTGCACGGACGTCTTCGCGAGCAGGCTCGCTCCCACAGGTGTCATGTGTGCGCTCGACCTTGTGCATGAATAAAACAAGAGGCAAACAATGTCCGACATCCTCTGGCAACCCGACGCCAACCGTATCGCCCAATCGCGCATGGACACCTTCCGCCGCGCGGTCAATCAACGTCATCATCTGAAACTCGACGACTACCCTGCCCTGCACCAATGGAGCGTCGATCAGCGCGCGGAGTTCTGGCAGGCAATCGTCGATGCCTTCGATATCCGCTTTCACACCCAGCCCGACGCCGTACTGCGCGAAGGCGCACAAATGCCCGACGCCGAGTGGTTTCCCGGCGCCACGCTGAACTTCGCTGAACACCTGCTGCGTCGTCGCGACGATGCTGTGGCGGTGATAAGCGTGGCGGAGAATGGCCAGCGCGAGCAGTTGACCTGGGCCGAACTTGCCGAACACGTCGCCGGGTTTCAAGCCAGCCTGCAAGCCGCCGGCGTTGGCCTCGGCGATCGCGTCGCGGCGTGCATGCCGAATACCTGGCAGACACTGGTGGCGATGCTCGCTACCACCAGCCTCGGTGCAATCTGGTCATGCTCCTCGCCGGACTTTGGCACCCACGGCGTAATCGACCGCTTCGGTCAGATCGAGCCGAAGGTGTTGATCACCTGCGCCGCTTATCGCTATGCCGGCAAGACCATCGACCAGACCGACAAGATCAACGGAATACTCAAACAACTGCCAACGTTAAGGCAGTTGATCATCGTGCCTTATGCCCACCACGCCCATGTCGAGGCTTACAAGACTCACGCCGAAGTGACTTTGTGGGATGACTTTTATCAAATCGGCGGCGAACCGGACTTTGTCGCGGTACCCTTCAACCATCCGCTGTACGTGCTGTATTCCAGCGGCACCACTGGCGTGCCGAAATGCATCATTCACAGCACCGGCGGCGTACTGCTGCAACACGTCAAGGAACACGGCCTGCATTGCGATCTTGGTCCTGGTGATCGACTGTTTTACTACACGACGTGCGGCTGGATGATGTGGAACTGGCTGGTCTCGGCGCTCGCGGTTGGCAGTGCCGTGGTGCTGTACGACGGCTCACCGTTCCACCCGGACAATCAGCGCTTGCTCGACTTGATCGACGATGAACGTATCAGCGTGTTCGGCACCAGCCCCAAGTTCCTCGCGACCCTGGAGAGCAGCGGTGCCAAACCCCGCGAAAGTCATGATCTGGGCACCCTGAAGACGCTGCTGTGCACCGGTTCGGCGCTGTCGCCGCAGAGCTACGATTTCGTCTATCGTGACGTCAAACCGGATGTGTGCCTGGCGTCGATGTCTGGCGGCACCGATATCGTCTCGTGTTTCGTCAATGGCAACCCGATGAACGCCGTGCGACGCGGTGAGAACATGGGCAAGAGTCTGGGCATGGCGGTTGAAGTCTGGAACGACGCCGGTCAGCCGGTGGTTGGCGGAAAAGGCGAACTGGTCTGCACCCGGCATTTTCCGGCGATGCCGATCGGTCTGTGGAATGATCCGGACGGAACAAAACTGCGGCAGTCGTATTTCAGTCTGTTTCCCGGTGTCTGGGCACAGGGTGATTACGCCGAACAACGGCCGCATGGGGGGATGCTGATACACGGGCGTTCGGACGCCGTGCTCAATCCCGGCGGCGTGCGCATTGGCACGGCAGAAATATATCGTCAGGTCGAGAAAGTCGCTGAAGTGCTGGACAGCGTCGCTATCGGCCAGCAGTGGCAGGACGATGTGCGGGTTGTGCTGTTTGTCAGATTGCGTGAAGGATTGGTGCTGGATGACCCGCTCGAGCAGCGTATCCGACAAGTGATCCGCGCCAATACCACCCCAAGGCATGTACCGGCGAGGATCGTGGCGGTGACGGACATTCCACGCACCATCAGCGGCAAGGTGGTGGAACTGGCCGTGCGCGATGTCGTGCACGGCCGGCCGGTGAAAAACACCGATGCGCTGGCCAATCCCGAAGCGTTGGAGCAGTTCCGGGATCGGCTGGAGCTGAGCATTTGAGCCCGACGCTGACGCTCTGATAACAAACGCAGGCGGCAGCGCCTGCGTTAGCGGGGCTTGTTTAGCGTAATGACGACCGGCTGAACAATCGCTTTACCGCCACTGGCGTCGAGTGCGCTGCGAATGATCGTCATGTTGCGATCGAAGGTGTCTTTGTCCGTCGCCCTCTGGCTCAGTAACGAGGTCGCCAGTGCAAGCGTGTCGGCATTCTCAAAGGCTTCGGATACCTCATGAAAACTGTAGCTTGAGACAGCGCCCGCCAAAGCCAGGGAACCAGATGCAAGATTCAACAACGGCGCCACATCCAGTCGCTGTCCAGTGGTGCTGGTGTACTCCGTATCGGTGGCGTAGCCGACATCCACGGTCTGCGCACTGCCGTGGAACAGTTCATGGATCAGGTCATCTGCCACCACATCATGGTTGAACCCCAGATTGACGAAATGCTTGTTCAGGTTTCGAGTATGGATTTCAACGAACGCAATATCTTTTGCGTCGCTGGAACTCGCGTTCTTCCAACGCTTGTAGCTGTTCACATCGAACGAGGCGATGGATTCATTATTTTTAAAAGCATCAAGAATGGTATTGCTCATCGAGAAGCCAGCGAAATCAAAGCGAATCAACCGTAGATAATTCACCAGTCGATCAGTAGCCACTTGGGAGGTGTTACCAAACAAGGCTTTCATCAGCAGATCGCCATCTCGCTTGAACTCATGGCGACTGATCACATCGATGGCGTTGTCGATCTTTTCCCGAGCGCGGGGCAGACTTTTCTCGATGAAATTGCGTGTGTAACTCACTGGTAGGGTCTTGGGTGAGTACGGTAACTGTAGGGGGGCTTGATACGTGAAGCCTTTCAACGGGTTGCCCCACAAATTGCCGCGGCGATTCAAGGCATACCATTTGTTGCCACTGCGTGCTGCCAGAACAGCAACGACGTTGCCAGTGGTGCCATGTGGCTTCCAGTTACCCAACCCCAAATGCACATTATCGGATGCACTGATCAGATCATAGGATTGACGGCGACCACTGAGTCTGTGCAACTGGCTGTTGGCCTTGGCAACGAGTTCATGGCTGTTTTTGTTAAAACGCAACAAGCCCTTATGCACCAGTTTGCCGCCTGCCTGTATCCCGGAAGGCACTCCGTCAAGCGGATTGAAAAGTGAAACGGCCGAGGTAAATGCCAACTTGGTAAAACGCGCAGCCTTGGATGTCGTTGAGATAGCCTTGGCAGAAATGCTCAGCACTTTTGAGCTGGCGCCCGCCACCGTTCCCACTAGACCGATACCATCCATCAAACACCCGTAAAACCCATCAACCATCTTGTCGTGCTCACCCGAGGCGATGTCCTCGATGCATTTTTTGAAAGGCACCAACAAGTCGATGAAATAAGTCAGCAATCGCTCGCCCTCCTCCTTGGAGAGCTCGAGTGGGGTGGGTAGACGAACTATTTCCCTCAATTCCCTTTTGTTCAGATAGGGCCGGTTTTCTACCAGAAACTCGGCAATACGTGCGATATCCGGATCGTTGAATTTTTGATAGAACCCTTGCTTTGGCGTCGAAGTGGTTTCTGGCTCTTTCAGCCTGCCAAAGTAATCGAGGATGGCCATACTGCTGGTAATCGAAGAATCTTCAGCAGACGCATGGGTATAGCGTTTTACATCGAGCGGAAGGCTTTGCGTCGCGGTGATGCTCAGTGGGAACGTTGCATCCCCGCTGGCACTCATTCTCGAACGTTGTTGCAGTTTTCGCTCGCGCTTGATGAAAGCGGCCAAGGCGTCATTTTTTCGAGACTCTGCGCGCGATGTGAACAGCTCGTAGCAGGTGACAGCATTCTCGTAAGTTGCATACATCACAATGCCAAAACGTCCCGTCGCCGCGTCTCTGCTTTGTCGTGTTTCTTGATCGAGATCGATTTTCAAGGGGCCACTCAGCCGACGCGACTTAGAATAGACTGCGGACTCGCGTACCGTGAAAAAATGGATATCGGCATTCATGAATACTTGCAGATCCGCCTCCGGCATCTGCGCCAGAGCCAGCTTCACGGTGGACAACATGGCACTCTTCAGTTCATTGAAATGCACAGCCAGTTGACGATCCATCTCCACGTCACAGGAGCCCAGTTTCAACAAGTTCGGATAGCGCGTGTATAGGCTGACACCGGACGGATTGTAGTTGATGGCCGGCTTGGGCACCCCGTTAGTCACCAGGCGCACTGTACGCCTATCCCATTGGCCGGTGACCAGATCACCCGACTGATGCAGGTCGACCATGGACATGACCTGCTGCCCACCTTTCTCGGAAAGTGCTTTTTCGTCCAAAGTGTCACAACCCGGTGCGGCGATTTTCAACGCCGCACGGGCAATCTCTGCTCTGTCAGGTAACGGTGTCGAAAATGCCTTGGCGATTTGCGCGAATTGTTCCGAGTGCTGGTCAAATGCATCAATCGCACGTCGAGTGCAGGCTTCCTCCGTCTGTTCGAGCTCAGCGATCGTCACAATCTGATTGATCAGCGCCCAGTCGACAATCGGGTCGATCAAGGCTAGATCACGTTTATGCTTCTGCTCGTCACTGACCGGTTCAAGTTCGCCGTAAGCCATGATCTGCGCATAGGACATGACGCGCGTCGCGCCGTTTTTTACAGTCTCGATCAGCATCACGGCACGACACAAATTGATCCAGCCAATCGAGCCCAGGGTAATCGACGATGGAATCTCCCGGACCAGAAACTCGGGTGCATTACGTGCCAATAGCAGGTGAGCCGCCAACGGCTCCAAGCCAACGTCAACCCATTTTCTGGTTCGCAGAGAAGCCGTGACCTCCTCAAGCATCTGCGAGGGATGACGATCAACATTTTTTGGCGCATACAGATCAATCCCGGCGACGCAATTGCGCCGCACGCCATGACCTATGGACGGATCCAGATCAAGCAATATTGCCGTCATCAGCAATTGCCGGAGGATGTCATCGGAGACCTTCTGCCCTGTGTTCACACCGAACCAGCCGAGTTCCTTCAGATAGTCGCCTGCAAGAATCAGCGCAACCGGATAATTGACAAATTCGCTGATTCGTTGGGCCGCGCTTTCATGCGTGACAGCCGCACGACCGGTCACATTGTGTAGAGCCGTCAGGAGTTTTTTCCTTGGCATCAACTTGGCAGTGGCATTGCGGATGGCCGAAAACTGTTCCTCGGATAACGCTATTAATTCTTTATTATCGGTTTCAAAGTGTTCCCAGTAGCTGCCAGGCTCATAGGCTTGAGGATCAAACTTGAACAAGGCGATAAGTTCCCTGACCTTTAACGTGTTCTCGGGCAGGCTAATATCATGAAATCGAAACCATTGATCGAGTGTTATATCGTTATCAGGCCATATGTAACCACCGGCCACGCCTGCTATATCCGCAATCAACTTCAATGCTGACCGAGTGGGAACGCTGTGTTCAAAATGCCGCGCCGCCACTAGATCCACCCAGCCTCTGACGGCACGGACTTCCATCTTGCCTTCAGAGGTAACGCGTAACAGCCCATCATGTTCGCGCGCTTCTTCCCGGGCAAGCGCCCCCCTCACCGGGCCGGTATTCAGCAACTCATCGAGCAGAAGCCGGCCAGGGTTATATATCTCGTACAACGACGATCCCGCCTGCAACTCCAGCTCATGCGCATACCAATTGATCTTTTGATTCTCTGTGTATTTGATCAACGCATTCTCAAGATGGGCTAGAACCAATTCACGCTCGATGCCATCGGCTTCAGCCTTGTGTTTCCATTCAGAAAGAGCAACAGCCGAAGACCAGAATATTTTATTTTTAACTTTCCCACTCACAACCAGAACCTCATCAAATAAACCAACTGAAATTTTCAGCCCGATGACGTTCTACTTTCTTTGATACAGCCAAGCCACCTTAAAAACATTAGCCACTGTTTCCAACAATACAACGACATCCTTGATTAACCATCAATCAGTCCATTAATCCCCAGCCTTCTGGCGTTGAACCACGGCTACTACTTTCCTCTCCGGACAGTTTCATCCGCAACTTCAAGTTATTAACCGAATCTGCATTCTTCAAAGCTTCCTGCGCACTGATTACACCTTCAGCGACCAATGCGAACAGGGCTCCGTCAAACGTCTGCATACCCAGACCGGTGGATTTTTCCATTATTGGTTTCAGTTCCTCGAACTGACCGCGCCGAACCAGATCGGCGATGGTTGGCGTACCCAACAGCACCTCCACTGCGGCCCTTCGTTGCCCATCGACAGTGCGCACCAAGCGCTGCGAAATAAAGGCTCTCAGATTATTGCCCAGCACCTGCAACAACTGCGGCCGCCGCTCTTCCGCAAACATATTGATAATCCGCTCCAACGCCTTGTTGGCATTCGTGGCATGCAACGTCGACAACACAAGATGCCCGGTATCGGCAAACGCCAAAGCATGTTCCATGGTTTCGCGATCACGGATTTCACCGATCAGCACCACATCCGGCGCCTGGCGCAAAGTGTTCTTCAACGCCGCATGAAAGCTGCGCGTATCGACCCCGACTTCACGTTGATTGATGATCGAACGCTGGTGCCGATGGATGTACTCGATCGGATCCTCGATGGTGATGATGTGCCCGCTGCTGTGGCGGTTGCGGTGATCGATCAGCGCGGCGAGCGAGGTTGATTTCCCCGAGTCGGTGGCGCCAACAAACAGAATCAACCCTTGCTTGAGCATGACAGTGTCGAGCAGTACCGCTGGCAGCTTCAGATCGGCGAAACGCGGGATGTCGAGTTTGACGTTACGAATGACGATCGATATATCGTTGCGCTGCTTGAAGATGTTTACGCGAAAGCGACCAATGCCCGCTCGCGAAATCGCCAGGTTCATTTCCAGATCCCGGTCGAACTCCCGCCGCTGCTCGGCGTCCATCAGGGAGGCGGCGATGGCGGCGGTCTCACCGTTCTTGAAAGGACGCTCGCTCAGCGCCGTGAGCACGCCGTCGAAACGCGCACTGGGCGGAGCACCCGTGGAAAGGAACAAGTCCGAACCATTTTTATTGGACAAAATTGACAACAGTGCATCGATTTCCATGGCAAAAAGCACCCGCGAAGCATTCAATGAACAGAAAATGGCCTGCGCCTGGCGCAGATCAACTGCAACAATGATAGACGTCGCCTCACCGAACCACGCTCAGGACTGATGTAATGAATGCTGTACCGAACACCGACGACGCTCAGGCACTGATCGCCCGCACCGACTGGAGTCGCGGACCGCTGGGTGCTGCCGGCAACTGGCCGCAGAGTCTGCGTACCGCGGTGGACATCGTGATTCACTCGCCCATGCCGATGCTGTTGCTGTGGGGGCCACAGCTCACGCAGATCTACAACAACGGTTTCGCTCTGCTCGCCGGCCACAAGCATCCGCACGCTTTCGGACAGCCTGCACACCAGATCTGGCCGGAGCTGCGCGACTTTACCGACCCGATTTACAGCGCCGTCCTACAAGGCCAGGTACGTACCTACAGCGAAAGACGTTTCACCCTGCAACGGGACGGCAAAGAGTCCGACTTCTGGCTGGATCTGACCTACAGCCCGATCCGTGATGAAACTGCGCAAGTCGCCGGCATCCTCGTCACCGCCATCGAAACCAACGAACGCCGGCGCATCGCCCTGGAGCTGCAACGACGCTCCGAAGAAAGCCTCAAGGCGCAACGCGAAACCGAGGAACGTCTGCAACTGGCCCTGGCCGCGACCGATGCCGTCGGCACCTGGGATTGGGACATCGGCGAAGATCGCTTTATCGCCGACGCGCATTTCGCCCAACTGCATGGCGTTGATCCCGGCCTGTCCGGCCGATTGCCGATCAGTGATTACCTGCAAGGCGTGCACCCTGAAGACCGCGCAATGGTCGCGCGCAGCATCAAACACTGCATCACCTACGGCACCGAATACGCTGAGGAATATCGCTTGCTGCAAGCCGATGGCGAGGTGCGCTGGGTGTTCGCTCGCGGACGCTGCTACAAGGATCACCATGGCCGGCCCATGCGATTCCTCGGGGCGGCGCTGGATCTGACCGAGCGCAAACACACCGAACAGGCGTTGCGCCAGAGCCAGACCGAACTGCAGTTGATCATCAACGCCATGCCGATCCTGATCAGTTATGTCGACCGCGAAGAATGCTTCCGTCTGAACAACGCGGCTTATCTCGACTGGTATGGCCTCACGCCACAGGAACTCTACGGACGCACGATTCGCGACGTCATTGGCGAAGAAGCCTATTTCCTCCGTCTGCCTTACATTGCCGAGGCGCTGGCCGGCAGGCCGTGTTCGTTCAGCCTGTATACCCCGCATCGCGATGGCAGCAGTCGTCACGCGCTGATGAATTACCTGCCACGCTACGGGGCGGACGGCGCCGTCAACGGCTTCTATATCTTTGTGATCGACGAGACCGAGCGCAAGAAAACCGAAGAGGCCTTGCGCAATCTCAACGAAACCCTCGAAGAACGGGTCAGCGCCCGCACCGAACAATTGGCCCAGGCCAACCAGCGTTTGCAGAACGAGATGTTCGAACGCGAGCGCGCCGAAGATGCCTTGCGCCACGCGCAAAAAATGGAAGCTGTCGGTCAGCTCACCGGTGGTATCGCCCATGACTTCAACAACATGCTCACCGGGATCATCGGCAGCCTCGATTTGATGCAGCGCTACATTGCCAATGGCCGGGCGGACGAGATCGGTCGTTTTACCGAAGCAGCGGTGTCATCGGCCAACCGTGCGGCAGCGTTGACCCATCGTCTGCTGGCGTTTTCGCGGCGACAGTCGCTGGATCGCAAAACCCTGAACGTCAATGAACTGGTGCATTCGCTGGAGGACCTGATCCGTCGGACCAAAGGCGATCCGATCGAACTCACTCTGCGCCTGGCCGAGCATGTATGGCCGGTCAGCACCGACGTCAGCCAACTGGAAAACGCCCTGCTTAATCTGGTCATCAATGCCCGCGATGCCATGCCCGATGGCGGTGAATTGTTGATCGAGACGGCCAACGTCTATCTCGACGGCAGCGATATCACCACGCTCGAACCGGTCAAGGCCGGCGATTACCTGATGCTGGCGGTCAGCGACAACGGCACCGGCATGACGCCGTCCGTGCGTTCCAAGGCCTTCGATCCGTTCTTCACCACCAAGCCGATTGGCCAGGGCACCGGGTTGGGGCTGTCGATGATTTATGGTTTTGCCCAGCAGTCAGGTGGCCACGTCAGCCTCGACAGCCTGCCGGGCCAAGGCACTTGCGTGCGGTTGTACTTGCCGCGCTTGTACGGCGTCGAGGCGGAACGGCCGGCGATCGCGCCCATTGAACAAGCGCCGGCGACGGCGACTGGCGAAACCGTGATGGTCGTTGAAGATGATCCGGCGGTGCGCATGCTGGTACTCGATCTGCTCCGGGAGTTGGGTTACCAAGCCTACGAAGCCGAAGATGCCAAGACCGCCCTGCCGCTGCTGGAGTCCGATCTGCGGGTGGATCTGCTGGTCACCGACGTCGGGCTGCCCGGCATGAACGGCCGGCAACTGGCGGAAATCGCCCGTCAGCATCGGCCGGGTCTCAAGGTGCTGTTCATGACCGGTTATGCGCAGAAAGCCGCCGAGCGTCAGGGGTTTCTCGAGGATGGCATGGACATGGTCGCCAAACCGTTTGCCATTGAGCTGCTGGCCAGCAAGATCCGCACGATGATCAGCCAAACTCCGTGACTTGAGGCATAATCCGCGCCCCGCCGTCACCCCGTTATCAGGTACCGCACGATGAAAGCCCAAGCCCGCCACATTCTGGTGAAAACCGCCGAAGAGGCCGAACAGCTCAAACAACGCATCGCCAAGGGTGAAGCGTTCGATGTGCTGGCGAAGAAATTTTCGACCTGCCCGTCCGGCAAGCGCGGCGGCGATCTGGGTGAAGTGCGGCCGGGGCAGATGGTCGGCGCGATAGATGCGGTGATTTTCAAAAAGCCGTTGCGTACCGTGCATGGGCCGATCAAGAGCAAGTTCGGGTATCACCTGGTGCAGGTGTTTTATCGGGATTAGTGTTTGGCTTTAAGACCCTATCGCGAGCAGGCTCACTCCTACAGGGGAACGCATTTCAATTGTAGGAGTGAGCCTGCTCGCGATCGATTGCGCAGCAAGCGGCCACACAAAACCTATTTCGGAATCAATGCCCCCGGCACCTGAATCACCCGGCTCGCCAACTGATGCCCCGCCTCGGCAGCCTCCACCGGACTCCCGCCCAGCAATCGACTGGCCAGATACCCCGCACTGAACGAATCCCCCGCCGCCGTGGTGTCCACCACTTTTTCGACCTTCTGCGCCGGCACCTCGAATGACTCGTCATCACAGCGAATCAAACAGGCTTCGCCGCCACGCTTGAGCACCACTTCCGGCGTTCCGAACTGCGCATAAGCGGCAAACACCGCCGCGCAATCGGTGAAACCGAACAGCGCCTGTTCGTCATCCACCGTCAGCAACGCCAGATCAACGTAAGGCAATACGCTGCGATACGCCGCCCGCGCGTCTTCGACAGTGGCCCACAGGCGTGGCCGGTAATTGTTGTCGAAAACAATGCGCGCATCACGCTGCCGCGCCTCGATGAGGGTCTGGATCAGTTTTTCCCGGCCCGATGCGCCGAGCACAGCGAGGGTAATGCCGCTGAAATACAGCACATCGTAATCCGGCAAAGCCGCCAGAATCGGTTCGGCTGCCGGGGTGGTGAAACAGTCGCGAACCGCTGCTTCGTTGCGCCAATAGAGAAAACGCCGCTCGCCATTGGCATCGGTCTGAATGCAATACAGACCCGGCAGGCGACCCGGTAGACGTTGTACCAGATCGAGGCCAATGCCCTCGTCGGACCAGATCTGGCACATGGCATCGCTGAAGCTGTCGTCACCCAATGCGGTGACATAGTCGACCTGGGCCTTGTCACCCATCGCGCGGGACAGGTACACCGCGGTGTTCAGGGTGTCGCCGCCGAAGCTTTGCTGCAGACTGCCGTCGGCACGCTGCTGCAGTTCGATCATGCACTCGCCGATCAGGGCGATGCGCGGGGTGTTCGGGCCCAAGGGGCTAAGGGTGTTCATCTTGTGCTGTCTCTAGTTGATCGATGGTGTCTGGACTGGCGCCTTCGCGAGCAAGCTCGCTCCCACAGGGGAATGCATTCCAAGTGTGGGAGCGAGCCTGCTCGCGAATGGCCGCGACTCGGTCTCAAGCTTTAGAAACAAGTTTCCATGCTCTCGATCACCGACAACTGCTCATCCACCAACAACCCCACGCGCCACTTGTCGAACGTCAGGCACGGGTGCGACGTACCAAAGGAAATGATGTCGCCAACGCGTAATTCAACGTCCGGCGCCACCGTCATGAACGCGTGCTGATCCATCACTGCCGTGACCTTGCACGCACCGACGTCATCGCCCAGCGCCGGCACCACACCCGCCTTGTAGCGCAGCAACGGCACAGGCAACCCGGCATCGTACGCCACGTCGCGTTTGCCCAAGGCGATCACCGCAAAGCCTGGCTCGGGCAACGACTGCACGTGCGCCCAGACTTCCAGCGCAGGGCGCAATCCTTCGTGCAAATCGCTGCGACGGTCGAGCACGCAGCACTGCGCCTCTTTGTAGATACCGTGGTCATGCGCTACGTAACTGCCCGGACGCAACACGCTAAGGAAGCGCCCAGCCGCATTCTGCGCTTCGAACGATTCGGCAATCAGGTCGTACCACGCCGAACCCGAGGCGGTGATGATCGGCTTGGCGATCGCGAACGCGCCGCTGTTCTGCAACTGCACCGCCAGACGCACCAGCGACGCGGCGAATTCACGAATGCCGCTGACCGCGTGATCGCCGTGAATCACCCCTTCGTAGCCTTCGATACCGGTCAGGGCCAGCGCCGGTTGCGCGTTGATCGCCTTGGCCAGCTCGATGACTTCCTGCTCGCTGCGGCAACCGCAACGCCCGCCGATCACGCCGTATTCGATCATCACGTTCAGCTTCACCCCACGCGAGGCGAAGTAGGCGCCGAGGTCAGCGACGTTGTCCGGGTGATCGACCATGCAATAGAAATCGAACAACGGATCGGCCAGCAGATCGGCAATCAGTGCCATGTTCGGCGTGCCGACCAATTGGTTGGCCATCAGCACGCGGCGCACACCATGGGCGTAAGCGGCGCGGGTCTGGGTCGCGCTGGCGAGGGTGATGCCCCAGGCGCCAGCGTCGAGCTGGCGCTTGAACAGCGCCGGCGTCATGCTGGTTTTACCGTGAGGCGCGAGTTCCGCGCCGCTGTCGCTGACGAACTTCTGCATCCAGCGGATGTTGTGCTCCAGCGCTTCGCGATGCAGCACCAGCGCCGGCAGGCTGACGTCACGCGTCAGGTGCGCACCGATGGCGGCGTCGCCCTTGTCCCCAGCAGTATTGATGGCAGTGGTCATGGTCGAACTCCTCACTTTCGCGGCCGCAGGCAGCCGCGGTTATTCGTTGATGCGCCGGGCGAGGCTGTTGGCGCTCTCGATCAGCACCCGGCGATAGTCGTTGTAATTGTTCTTCGCATCGGCCCGAGGGGCGACGATGCACAAGGTGCAAATGGCCACGCCTTGCGGATCTTTTACCGGCGCGGCGAAGCAATGGGTAAAGGTGTCGGCAACGCTGTCGAAGGAGAAAAATCCATCGATGCCGGCCTGACGGATCTCCGCCAGAAAACGTTCCAGCGGCAGGCGTTCGCCATCGGGCAGGATGAAGTCGTCTTCGTCGATCAGGTCGATGATCTGTTGATCGCTCAAGTGCGCGAGCAGCAGGCGTCCGGAAGCCGTCCACGGGATTGGCGCGTTTTCGCCGATGTCGGAGGAAATACGGAAATGCCGCTCGCCCTCCTTCATCAATGCCACCGTGTATTTGCGCCCGTTGAGCAGGCACATCTGCGCGGTTTCATGGGTCTGGCTGACGATCTCCTGCAAGGCGTGATCGGCCTCGCGGCTGAGGTCGAAATGTCGCAGGTGCGCCTGACCGAGAAAGTACAACTGCCGGCCGAGATAGACGTGACCGTCCTTGCCCACCGGTTCCAGAATCCGTCGTTCCAGCAGCGAAGCGACCAGCTCGTAGACCGTGGATTTCGGGCTGCCGATGCCGTTGGCGATGTCGTTCGGACGCAGCGGCTGGCCGACCTCCTTGAGGAAATCGAGGATATCGAACGCCCGGTCCAGACCTCGGGCCCGGCGTTTGATGGTGTCTTCGGTCATTTCAGTGGGTTCCCATTCAAAGTCGCCGGATGGTAACTGGCCCTTGGTGTTGTTGTTAACGCGTGACATAAATCATACCCAAAACGCGCGATAAACCCGACCCATTCCGGTCCACCCCGACCCAAACCGGGACACGCCCTGCAATTCCCTTGCACCCAGCGCAACGAAAAACGCCCCGTCAGTCATCAACCGACGGGGCGAACATATCCACCTGACGACGCGCCACCTCATCCTTGCGCACCGCCTTCACAATCTTATAAATCCACTGCAACGACACCGCATACTTCCTCGCCAGATCACTATGATTTGTCCCATTGAACTCCTCAAAAATCTGCCGATCCCGCCGACTAAGCTTCCCCGCCAGCCCCATCGGGAAATAGACATTCTGCCCACCCCAATGCGCCGCCATCCGATCGGCCACCTCTTTAGCCACATGCCGAGCCGCCTCATCCTCCATCGACACCAGCTCAACCAACGAAGCCGCCACATGCTCAGTCAGATCCACCAACAACTCCGGCCCCTTACTGCGCAAGCCACTCATACCCGTACCGCCGCACGCTCGGGGCCAACAATCATTGCACCTGCCCCCTGGCCAACGTCATCCAAACCACATCCACCCCGCGAACCGTCACCGAACTACACGTGAACTGCCCCGCAGACGAATAGCGAATCCCACTCAAACAATCCCCGAACCGCACCACAAACAAATCAGCAAAGTCATCATCAATCACCACCTTATTCTCCAACAGCACCTGCTCCTTGATCCCAATGCCGGCCCCACGCAACTCCCGCACCAGCTCATTAAAAGCCGAAAGCATGATTGGAAACCCCTCAGCCAAAATGCTCAGTGGCACACACCTCAAACGGTTGGTCAGATTCAAAGTCTCCAAATCACACCCCCTTGATGACATCAGCAGACACCTTCGGCACACCCAACTGCACCGCCAAATTCATCGCCGCAATCACCAGATTCCCGATCGCCAACGGATAAAGCAGCGAAACCGTCCCATCCCGCCCACCATGCCGAGTCGGCTGAGACAGGCGCGCCACAATCGCCTCAACAGCGCCAGGCTCGATGACATCCCCCAACGCCTTACCGATCCGCTCAAACCGAAACGTCAAAAACTCCCCCAGCCGCGAACCATCAACCGGCCCCAGCACCACCCGTTCACAGCGCTGCACCACCTCCCGCACATCCGCATTCCGCTCACTCAACTTCACCCCCAACTCCGGCTGGCCGATCATGATGACGCTCACCAACTTCGTGAACCCCACCTCCAACTCCAAAATCCGCTTCAAATGCTTAAGCGTCGGCACCGGCAAACTATGCGCCTCCTCAATCACCAGACAATGGCGATACCCCGCCGCATGCGACTCCTTCAACGCCCGATGCAACTGAGCAAAGCGCGCCTCAGGACTACTCTTCGGCTTAGCCAACGGCGCCACAGCCGTCATCATCGACTCAGCAATATGCGTACTCTTAAGCGACTTCCCCTTCGAATCGTTATCCTCAGACGCCAACACATAAGGCTCAATAATCAGCACCGGATCATTATTCTCAGCAAGACGATTCACCAGATCCCGGCGAAGCGTACTTTTACCGGCCCCCGATTCCCCCTCAACCGCCAGAAAGCCACCGTGCCGCGCCGCCTGATACATCGCCTCCCGCACATAGCGAATATCCGGACTCACCCACATATCCTGGGCACACTGCAACTCATCAAACGGATCACGAAACAGACCAAACGCCTTACGTGTAGCGGGCTGAAGCGTTTGCTTGGGTAACAACATCGAATCGTCCTCCTTGGACAGCACAACCACAGCAGCCGGAACATCGGCCATCAAACACGGCACAACCGCCTCATCAAAAGCACCCGCAATCGCAACGTCATTCGCCCCACAATCCGCCAGAAAGGAACGAATACGCCCCCGCAATACCTCACCATCCAACTTGCGCGGCCAAAGATTGTGATTCACCAACTGCGCCACCGCCGCACTGCTCACACACAACGACTGCGCCAACGCCGCCTGAGGCCGGCCCATCTCCTGCAAAATCCCTTTCAACTTCAACATCACACACCCCCAACCGAACCGAACGGCCCACGCCTGACCTCAACAGGCCGCTTCAACTCAGCCTCAATCGCCTCAAGAAGCTCCTGAGGAACACCCTGCGGAAAACGCTCCAACAACCAGCCGTAAGACTGCGGCGACCACAACTGACCCAACCTCGGCCGCAACCACTTCGCCGCCTCAACCAGACTCAACGGCGCAACCTCAACCGTCGGCGCATCCACATTCAGCGTCGACCCCCGTCGCGGGAGATAAGCCGGCAACACCGTATCCTTCACATACTTAAGCGGATCCACACGCCCACCAAACGGCACCGCCTTCGCCTTGCGCGCAGCCAGCGCATCCGCCTCCGAATGCGTCCCCGTCGCCAACTGCTCCAACACCTTGCGCGACACCTGCGCCGGCGTCTGCGCATGCTGTTTAAACTGCTCACCAATCACCGCCGCCGACTCAGCAAAGCCAAACGCATCCACCCCGATCCGCTCGATCACGTGGTACCGCTCACGCCCGTCATCGCCCACCAACACCGCAATCGCCGAATCCTTATCCCGCCAGCAATTACGCGTAACCAGCAACTTCTCACCGACCATCACACCCGGCACCGAACTCACATCAAACGACGCCCCGCGAAACGACACCCGCAGCAAATTACTCACCTTGCGGTACTCCGGCGTACAGACCGCCAACTCCCGGCACACCTCAACACTCGGCGCCAAGCGCAACTGCTCAGGCGTAATCAACTGCCACACCCCATACCGACTGCGGCGCGTGCGCGTATGAATCGACGTCGAATTGAAAAACCGCATCCACTGCGTGGCCCACGCATTAATCTGCTCAAGCGTCTTCGCCGGCTGAAACTTCAACGCACTCTCAAACTCCCGCTCAACCAAATTGTGCGCCTGCTCAACCTGGCCCTTCGCCCGCGCATTCCCGACCCGATTAATCACCAAATCAATCGACAACACCCGGCACAAATTGCGGAAAATCCCACTCGTCATCGCCGCCCCCGGATCCGTCATCAACACCCAAGGCACCCCGTGAAAAGGATCCGCCGCACCGCGTTTCTGCATCGCATTAATCAACACACTGCACAAATTTTCGGCCGACTCCGCCCCCAACACATACTCCACATACAGCGTCCCGCTCGTATGATCCGTCACCACATACCGCCACAACCGCTGGCGCTCAATCCGCTTCAAATTCGCCGGCTTCCCCTCATAAAACTCAGCCTTATGCATCACCCGCGCACCGTCATCCGCCAAATAGAACTGCGTCGAAATCGACGCATCCACCTGCCACACATGATTAGGATGCAAACTGGCCAACGACACCGCCGGGGCGTCCTGCAACAACTGCGAGGGATGCAACTTATAAGCATGCAGCGCCCGGCAAATCGCACTGCGGCTCAACGGCCGAAACACACCCGTCAACTCATCCACACGACCCGCCGTAATCAACCCATTACTGCGCAAACGCTCAACCGCCCGCACAATCGTCGACAACTGCTTGTTATTCGCCCGAATCGACTCCAACAACATCGCCGAAATCAACCGCGCCTCCTCAATCGGCAACACACTGCTGCCCGCATCCCGACGACGCTTACGCGGTTTCGCCACAGACACCGACTTCAACAACCGTTGCAGCGTAGAAAGCGACACCCCCAGCTCCGAAACACCCGCCGCATAAATCGCCGAACGCTCGCCATACACCGCTGCATCCAGACGGCGAGCAATCTCCATCAACTGCTGAGCTTGAACAGGATTCATCCCTCAACCTCCGCAGCCGACAACCAAACCGCAGCACCATCCGCCGCCCCCAGCAAATTGAACTCACTGCGAACCACGCCCAGCGTCGTCTCCAACTGCCCAATCAACCCGGCCTGAAACACCCGATGATCCTCACCGTCACACGCCAGCGCCGCCAACTTCGCAAACCCCTCCCGCAGCGGCCCCAACACACAACACTCCGCCTCAAACGCAATCGCCGTCACCTCCGCGCGCAACGCCTTCGCCACCTCATCGGCCGGCATCGCCTGCACCTGCTGGCGGGAGCACTCCAGCGCCCGACGAGCGCCATCCAACTCACCGGACCGCTTCGCCAGCAACTCGCTCTGCGCCGAATAATCCGCCGTAGCCTCCTCAAGTCGTCGACCTAACACCGCCGTCTCCCGAGCATGCTGGCCGATCAACTCCTCAGCCAACTCAACAAACGCCTCCTTATCACCGGCCCTGGCCACCTCAACCAGCGCCGACTGCTGGTCCTGCGGCAACTGGCGAAACTGGCGCAACTCGCGATAGCCAAACCCCATCCGCGACATCGAATCCAGCGCCTCCTCACCGAAAGCCCGGACATTCGCAATATCGCGATCCACCTGATCAACCGAACGCCCCAGCAGGCCGCAAAACTCCTCCCACGTCCCACTCAACACCTGCGCACCGTGCGGACTTTTACCCCCGGCAATCGCTCGATAAAGCTTCTTCTCCTTCACAAACGCCAACTTCGAAATCCGCACCGTGCGGGAAAACGCCTCCAACGCACCCGCCATCAGCGACTGACCCAACAACTGATTCACCACATCCCGCTCATCGCCATGCAAAGCCTGCAACGACGCCATCGCATTCTGATCAGCCGTCAACCTCGCGCCATCCAACGCCGGCAACACCAACGCCTCAGCGCAAACACCCTTGCTCCGTGCCATACAGCCTCCTTAAATCCTCGAACCCGCGGCAATCCGCCGATTGATTTCCTGCATCCGCCCCGTCAAGCGCGCCATGTGCTCGGCATGCGCCTGCGCCATCTGCAACACCTTCACCGAATGAGCGAAACGCCCGTTATCCAACTTCAGCGCCAAACCTTCCTCAATCAACGTCTGCATCGCCCGCGTAATATTGCTCGGACTGTCCTGCGTCAAAACCGCCAACTCCGCATTACTCAAGCCCGTCACCGTGTGCCCCTTCAACGCCAACAGCACACGCAACACCCGAGCAGACGCCGACACCGGCCGACTCATCGCAACACCCAAGCAAAAGCGGTCAAACACGACACAGCACGCACAACAAAATCAGGTAAATTGCCCCCTTCAAAACCGAAGGCCCGCACCCGCCACCTATTAAGCAGCCCACGCGTCACCGCAAAAAAAGTGGCAAATAGTGTGTTTTTTGTAGGAAAACTCTCTTTTTCACCCGCGCGCAGTCTCGGCAAACAAATAAAAGCGGTAGATTCCCCATAACCGATATGATTTTTCATCCAGAGCCTCACGCCACAAAACGCGAAGACTCAAGAGCCGACGCCGGGTCCACACAAATCTCCCCGGCCTTAAGCCCCAACTTGATCGCAATCTCATGCGTCTGACCGCGCACACATTTCTTGCGCCCACCCAACACCTCAAACACCAGGTTGGGCGAAAAGCGATTCGCGATCGCCCACTGAGTAATCGAAACACCCTTAGCCCTAAGCTCAGCTTTAGCCTCATCCGCAGTACGTAGCGTCATAAAATCCCTCCGGGGAAACAGCACCCGCCTTGGTGCCGATAAAGTTGCCGTTCGTGGTCGGACGGTGTGAACGAATGATGGAACCGAACGGTTCCCATGTAAAAGGATTTTGGTAACCGAATGGTTTCCTTTTGTGAGCGACTACGCGGCGAGCGGACACGGCTAGGCCTCAACCAAACCGACTTCGCAGCCCTGGCCGGCGTAACCAAAAAAACCCAAATGCTCTACGAAGCAGGCGACCGCGTCCCCGACGCCCACTACATGGCCGCCATCGCCCAAGCCGGCGCCGATCTCTACTTCATCATCACCGGCCAAAAAATCCTCGTCCCCAACACCGACGCAGCAGCCCCCACCTGGGCGCCCATCGACGGCGAAAAACTCGGACGAATCATCGAAATGCTCGAAGCCGCCGCCAAACAAGCCGGCCGGCGTTGGCCATCAAAAAAACTGGCCGAAGTGGCCGCAGAGATCTACAACGCGCTGGGCCACGAACAACAGTTCGACCAGCCCCGCGTTGAGCGCATATTGAAATTGGTAATAAATCGCTGAAATAGCAAAGGAGAACTATGCCAAGCGAGGACGGAGACCTGGTCAGCAAACTATCAGCCAGGCTTTCAGAGGAAATACAAAACCTCCCCATGGATGGAAAAGACCATCAACTCACCATCAAAATCAAAGGCAACCGCGGCCAAATCAACCTCGGCCACCACACCCTCAAACACCCGCCACCCCAACCCAGCGAACGACAGTGCCTGCACTGCAACCACAACCCCCACGACGACGACACCGCCCATAAAAACGCCCTGACACGGCAACACAACAACCACCGGCTCATCCTCAAAACCTGCGTAGCCTGCATCGGCATCGCCGCCCTCAGCTACTCAATCAAAGACCACCTGCCCGAAGCCCTCAAAACCTACGCCCTCATCGCCACAGGCGTATTTGCAGGCCTGGCCTTCATGCTCGTCGCATCCCACTGAACACCCCAACCACAGACGGTGTCACCACCGTCGCCCACGCAGCCCCCACGGACGAAACGCCCCAAAAAGGAAGCACCAATGGACCAGAATAAAAACAACGCAAAAACAGAAAAGACCACCGCGCAAAAAGTCGCGACGGCAGTGTCATGGGTCATCGTCGCCGCCAGCATTTGGTATTGGCTCAGCCCGAACGAACCCATCAGAGTGAAACCAGCCGTCGCCCAAACGGCCGAACAGCAGCAGACGCACACCGTCTACACCAGCGTCAGTCCCCAAGCCTTGGCCAGCGCCACCCAATATTTGGCTGATCTCGACAACGCCATGACACAGGGCCTGCAGATCCTCAAAGCCAACAACCTCAAAGACCTATCGACCCACAGCCAACGCTTCAAAGCCCTGCGTGAGAGCGGCCAAACACAGTTCGGCCGCTCTATATTCGAACCTCTGGGTCATTGCGCCTCAGCAGGCATCTTCGCCAACAGCTGGTGGCAGGCAGAAATTAGCGCTGCACGCCAAGCGGACAAACAATTGTTTTCTGAAGCAATAGAAAACGCATTGACTGAGCTTAGAGCTCATCATTCGGAGTGTTTAAAGGCCGTAACATCGATTACCTTATCAGAGTAAATAAGGATTCAAAGTGATAGTAGCGCCAAGCCAAATTTACTTGGCGTTACTTTTTTTAAAAATCAAAGCTCCTTAGCGTTTTTGATTTTCTCCCATTCGTCATCATCTACTACGTTCAAAATACTCGTAGTGGATGCGTATGGGTAAAAGTCAGGTAGATTGCTGACAATTTGTCCGTCTTCAAAAAAGTGATGCGCTATAGAAGGGAATAAACCAGGATTGACCGGGTGCAAAGCATTCGGATTGTGAAACATTGATAACCCTTCGGACCAGGTCTCGTTGCATTCGCCGTTTACCAAATATGAAAACGTTTTGGGAAGAGATGCATTATCATCATGGTGGTGACAGTAGCCTGCACGATGCAATATTACATTCTTAACGCCAAAACCTGCCTGCTTCCCCATCCTGTTGAATTTCGAGATAGTGCCACTATTTGAGAACATCACCGCACTAATGTTTTCTGCATCTTTTTGAAAGAAATAACCGGAAGGTATCTCCTTAGTACCGTGCTTGTGAGTTTCAATCGCGATCGGATCTATGATCAATTTTCCATTTTCGTCATAGTGAGAGCTGTGGTGCACGCCGTAAAGATAGTTTGGCAGGGATGTAGAGCTCCACAACATTGACTGCTGGTCATGGAAGTCTGCAATCGCCAACACCAGAGGGTTTCCTGCAACGTGCTTCTGCTTCCAGTATTCTTTTTTAAGTTTGGTGTAAAGAGGACTGCCAAATTTTATAGGCATCTCATTCATCGTCTTTTCTAGAATCTGCTCTCGCGTCATTGGTTCTGGCGAGCGGTTAGCTTCTTCCTCAGTCATAGGTTTGGGGCGACCTACGATAGTCGCTTCCACACAGACTTTGTGTCCGTACTTAGCTAAGTTAAAGTCGGGCGCATGATATGATCTATTGAAGTCAAACCCTTCCTCAACAAAATACGCATTCAGATACAACTCCCATATGCGCGCATCAAAACCAGCAGACTGGAACTGTTCGACGAAGTTTCCGTCTATATCTGTGAAGTGAGGCATCATTTCGCTAATGATACCCTTGGCGGACGAAAAGCCTGGCGCCTCGCTTAACTTCCTGAAGAATGGGTGGATCTTCTCCTCGGAAACTATAATTTCAAACAGCTCTAGCGCTTTCCCCTTGTCGTTCTGAGGAAATTCTTTTTGTTCAGAGAGGGTGATCTCTGTGATTTTATTGATCAGATTTTTTTCTGCTTCACTTTTACTTTGAATACACGAACCAACATCGAAACCTCGATATCTTCCGGCTTCATCACGCCCTAAGGTTACCCATGCATACTCATCATCAATATCATGAAGCAACACCCCTAAAACTGATTCGTCTTGATTAGCAAACCAACCAATTTCATTGCTGACCATAGCTCCCAAAGGGTTGCGGGACGCCCCAATTAACGCAGTAAATCTTTTTTTATCAATTGTACTGACTTTGACTTGATCGTTCATATGACACTCCCTGTGTTTTTGGCGAGTTAGAATTATAGACATACACCGACGCCATGGAGGTATTCGACCTACGTTCTAAAATGCCAGTCGCGTCAACGTTCCTCCCTAAACCCAATTAAAAGCCCTCCAACCCCACGCCGCCCACCATAGCGGCGTGAGTATTTCTGGCCCCCGCAAACCCCGGGGCGCCCTGACCGGAGGCAACCCCCATGCGCCCGCAATCCCCCCGCAACACCCCCGACACCCCGCGGGGCACCCCATGACCCACCAAGACCTCACCGCCGGCCTGCAAATCGCCGAATGGCTCATCCTCGCCATCCTCAGCCTCTACACCTGGCTCGCCAAACGCCAAGCCGCCAGCGCCCACCAACTGCTCCACCTCAACACCCGCATCGTCGCCCTCGAAGAACACGTCCGCCACCTCCCAGACCAAAGCGCCATCGCCGACCTGCTCGGCGACATGAAAGCCATCCGCGCCGAACTCACCGGCGTCAAAGACGCCCTCAGCCCACTGGCCCGCGCCCTCGACCGCATCAACGACTACCTGCTGCGAGAAAAACCATGAACACCTACACCGACTACCTGCGCCACGACATCCGCCTCGTCCTCCTGCGCCTGCTCGCCGACATGCCCGGCTACCGCGCCAACAGCTCCGTCCTCAACACCGCCCTCGACCACCACGGCCACAGCACCAGCCGCGACCAGACCAAAACCGAACTCCACTGGCTTGCCGAACAACACGCCATCACCCTCAACGACATCGGCCCCATCCTCGTCGCCACCCTCACCGAACGCGGCCAAGACATTGCCGCCGGCCGCGCCCGCGTCCCCGGCATCCAACGGCCGGGCGCCTGACCATGGCCGGCAAATCCACCATCAACCGCCTGCCCGCCGACGTCAAAGCCTACCTGCACAAACTCCTGCGCGAAGACCGCCACACCCTCGACGCCATGCTCGCCGACCTCCAGGCCCGCTTCCCCAGCCAAACGCCGCCCAGCCGCAGCGCCCTCAGCCGCTTCAAAATCGGCTTCGACCAACTCACCGACAAAGCCCGCCAACAACGGCAAATGGCCGAAGCCTTCGTCGGCGCCTTCGGCGAAGACGCCACCGACAAAACCGGCGTCCTCCTCATCGAAGCCATCTCGACCCTGACCTACCAAGCCGCCCTCGGCGCCCACGAAAAAGACGACATCACCATCGCCGAAATCAGCGCCTTGGCCCGCGCCGCCAAAGCCACCATGGAAGCCCGCACCCTCAGCGTCAAAGAACGCCAAGCCATCGAACACGCGACCCGCCAACGCCTCCTGCAAGAACAAGCCGCCGCCCTCGACAGCGCAGTCAAAGCCAAAGGCATGACCGAAGACCAAGCCCAGTACTGGCGCCAAACCTTCCTCGGCGTCAAACCATGACCCCCTCCGCCAGCACACTGCGCGTCATCGAATGGGACGAACTGCCACCCAGCGTTCGCCAGATCCCCGAAGGCTACAACCCACAAGCCCAAGACCTGCTCATGGCCCACCAAAGCCAATGGCTCGCCATCCACGCCCAAATCAAACTCTGTGAAAAAGGCCGGCGCACCGGCATCACCTTCGCCGAAGCCCTCGACAGCGTCATCACCGCCGCCTCACAAAAAGCCGCCGCCGGCATGGACTGCTACTACATCGGCGACACCAAAGAAAAAGGCCTCGAATTCATCGGCTACTGCGCCAAATTCAGCCGCGTCATGGCCCAAGCCCAAGCCCAAGCCGCCGGCGCCAGCCAGATCGAAGAGTTTCTATTCCAGGACCAAGACGAAACCGGCCACACCCGGCACATCAACGCCTACCGCATCCGCTACGCGTCAGGCTTCAAAATCGTCGCGCTCTCCAGCAACCCCGCCAGCGTCCGCGGCCTGCAAGGCAAAGTCATCATCGACGAAGCCGCCTTCCACCGAAACGTCAGCGCCGTCCTCGACGCCGCCACCGCGCTGCTCATCTGGGGCGGGCGCATCGTCATCATCAGCACCCACAACGGCAAGGCCAACGCCTTCAACCAAATGGTCAGCGACATCCGCGACAAACGCTACGGCGACAGCGCCCAGGTCTACCGCGCCACCTTCGACGACGCCGTCGCCAACGGCCTCTACGAACGCGTCTGCTACATGGCCGGGGAGGCGCCCACAGCCGAAGGCAAACAAACCTGGTACAAAAAAATCCGCAACGCCTACGGCCCGCGCAAAGCGCAAATGCGCGAAGAACTCGACGCCATCCCCCGCGACGGCAACGGCGTCTGCATCCCCGGCGTCTGGATCGACGAAGCCATGCGCCCCGGCCGCAGCGTCCTGCGCCTGGCCCTCGACGACGCCTTCACCCAACAACCCATCCACCGCCGCGAAGCCTACGTAACCGACTGGATCGACCGCCACCTCAACCCCGTCATGCGCCAGGCACTCGCGCCAACCCTGCGCCACTTCCTCGGCATGGACTACGCCCGGCACCGCGACTTCTCCATCATCTGCCCCATGTCCGTCGACCAAACCCGGCACCGCGACATACCCTTCGTCATCGAGCTGCACAAAGTGCCCACCCGCCAACAAAAACAAATCCTCTTCCACCTCCTGCGCGGGCTGCCACGCTTCATCGGCGCCGCCCTCGACGCCACCGGCAACGGTGAAACCCTCGCCGAAGAAACCGCCGACACCTTCGGCCACAACCGCATCCACCAAATCAAAATCAGCCGCACTTGGTACGGCGCCTGGATGCCCAAATTCGTCCAACTCTTCGAAGACGCCCACCTCACACTGCCGCGCGACGACTCCTTACACCAAGACCTGCGCGCCATCGAAACCATCGACGGCATCCCCATGATCAGCAAAGCCCGCCAACAAGACCTCAAAGACCCCGACCTCCATCGTCACGGCGACTTCGCCGGCGCCGGCGCCTTGGCCCACTTCGCCACACTCGAAGTCGCCTGTGGCCCCATCACCGTCAAATCACGGCGCCCACGCCAGGGCCCACGCATCACCCAAGGGTACGCATGAACAACCAAGGCCTATGGATCAGTCCCACCGAATTCGTCAGCTTCACCGAAGCCAAACGCAACCCCGCACTCAAGCGCCACATCGCCACCCGCAGCCGCGCCGAATCAACCACCTTCGGCGCCCACCTGCCAAACCCCGACCCCATCCTCAAAGCCCAAGGCAAAGACATCAAGGTCTACCGCGACTTGCGCAGCAGTGCCCTCGTCGGTGGCAACATCCGCCGCCGCAAAGCCGCCGTCCTCTCACTGGAGCGCGGCCTTAAACGCGGCGACGCAAGCCCCAAAATCGAACGTTTCATCAGCGACTGGCTCGCCGACCTCGACCTCGATCGCATCCTGCGCGAACTGCTCGACGCCCCCTTATACGGCTACCAGCCCCTCGAACTCATGTGGCAGCCCCTCGGCCGGCACCTCGTGCCCCAAGACCTGCTCGGCAAACCCGCCGAATGGTTCTACTACGACCAGCACAACGCACTGCGCTTTCGTGCCAAAGACGCCGGCCCCGACGGCCAACCCTGCGACCCGCAACGCATCATCGTCGCCCGCCAAGACGCCACCTACGCCAACCCCTACGGCTTCCCCGACCTCAGCATGTGCTTCTGGCCCGCCACCTTCATGCGCGGCGGCCTCAAATACTGGGTTCAATTCACCGAAAAATACGGCAGCCCCTGGGTCATCGGCAAACACCCACGCGGCGCCACCGACGACGAAACCAACCTGCTACTCGACAGCCTAGAAGCCATGGTCCAAGACGCCGTCGCCGCCATCCCCGACGACGCCAGCGTCCAAATCATCGAAGCCGCCGGCAAAGCCGGCAGCGCCGACGTCTACCGCCAACTGCTCGAGTACTGCCGCAGCGAAATCAACGTCGCCATGCTCGGCCAAAACCAAACCACCGAAAAAGACAGCAACCGCGCCAGCGCCACCGCCGGCGCCGAAGTCACCCAAGACATCCGCGACGGCGACGCCAGCATCGTCGCCGCCGCACTCAACCTCTGCATCCGCCACGTCGTCGACCTCAACTTCGGCCCCCACATCGCCGCCCCCGACTACCAACTGTGGCAACAAGAAGAAATCGACAAAAGCCTCGCCCAACGCGACAAAGCCCTCACCGAATCCGGCGTCAAATTCAGCAACGCCTACTGGCAACGCACCTACAACCTGCAAGACGGCGACCTGCAACCACCACCAGCCACCACCGGTTCAGCCGCATTCGCCGAACCCACCACCAGCCTCGCACTCGACCAACTGGCCCTAGACCAAGCCATCAACAGCCTGCCGGCCGCCACCCTGCAACAACACACCGAACACGCCATCACGCCCCTGATCCAAGCCCTGCAACACAGCCACAACGACACCGACGCCTTAGGCCTGCTGGCCGAAGCCTACCCACACATGGACAGCCAAGCCCTCCCACAGCAACTGGCCCACCTCATCTTCATCGCCAACACCTGGGGCCACCTCAGCGCCACCGCCGACAAAGAAGACTGACATGGCCACCCAGACCCAACCCGTAAACCCCATCGACCTCAAAGCCGTTTTCGGCCTCGAACCCGCTAACGCCATCGCCTACCTCAAAGCCAAGGGCTACGCCATCACCTGGCACTGGCAAGACATGCTCGATCAAGCCCACGACCAAGCCTTCACCGTCGCCAAAGCCATGCACCTGGACCTGCTGTCCGACATCCGCGCCGCCCTCGAAACAGCCCTGCAACAAGGCCACACCCTCAAACAATTCACCAACAACCTCCAGCCGACCCTGCAAGACCAAGGCTGGTGGGGCAAACCCATCATCGTCGACAGCCAAGGCGCCGCCCAACCCGTCCAACTCGGCAGCCCACGCCGCCTCAAAACCATCTACCAAACCAACCTGCAAAGCGCCTACATGGCCGGTCGCAAAACCGCCATGGAACAAACCACCCAGACCCACCCGTACTGGATGTTCGTCGCCATCCTCGACAGCAAAACCCGCCCCAGCCACCGCGCACTCCACGGCCAGGTCTACCGCCATGACGACCCCATCTGGCAAACCATCTACCCACCCAACGGCTACAACTGCCGCTGCCGCGTCATCGCCCTGACCGAAGCCGCCGTCAAACGCAAAGACCTGACCGTCCAAACCAGCCAAAACCAATCCATCACATTCCGTCCTGACCCCGGCTTCAACCACGCCCCAGGCGCAGGCCTGACCCAAGCCTTAAAACAAAAACAAACCGTCACTCAAAACCACACCCATTGACCCACCCCAATTCCCTGTGGGAGCTGGCTTGCCAGCGATCGCGGCCTACCAGCCCACAAAATTTCCTGACCGGAACAAAAACCCAAAATGCTCACCATCGAAATAAACCAACAACGTCTGCAACAAACCCTCAGCGAAATAGAATCGGCCGTCGGCGACCTCAACCCCCTGATGCAAACCATCGCCACCGAACTCGCCAGCCAGACCGAAGAAAACTTCGAACACGAAGGCCGCCCCCGATGGCCAGAACTCTCCGACGTCACCACCGAAAACCGAGCCAAACACGGCCACTGGCCGGGCCAGATCCTGCAGATCAGCGCCGCAGGCCTTGCAGCCTCAATTACCACCCACACAAAGGCCAGCTCGGCCATGGTCGGTAGTAACAAACCGTATGCGGCGATGATGCAGTTTGGAGGAGACCAGGCAGACTTTCCGCAGCTGTGGGGTGACATACCGGCGAGGCCATATTTACCGATGGACAGCGAAGGCCACCTGCAACCGCAAGCCGAAAGTGCTGTTTTATTGCTGGCTCTCAGTTATTTAGAAAGCGCAGCGCTCGGCTGAAGGACAGGAGAAAAGAGAGGAAGGCAAATTTTACCTGACCTGTAGCTGGAGCAAGCCGCAGCCCTTCGGACTAAAAATATTCGCTATTAGCGAATATTTTTGACTTGTCGCGAAGCCTCAGTTAGCCTGCATCTGCGGTAAGGAGATCATCTCGCTGTTGTGAGGGCTTCGGTCCAGTGGAGGCTTGCCTCTAAACCCTTTCCCAAGCGCTTCGGCACCCGGCAGCACAGGGATCCGGAGACGCGGGGATACTGCTTCCGTGCGAGTCGGAAGCAGGTGCTCAGAAGGGGGGAAAAGCGTCGTTTGCTCCAATTTTCTATCCAGTTGCATGCGAGACCTTCTCAACGTCTGAGAGGGGCAACTGAGGTAAAACCCATGAAAATTGCAAAACCCGCCAAACGACGTCCGGTTGTTAGAAAACGAAAGATTGTTAAGTGGTTAAGGCTGATGATGTGTGTTGTACGTTTGGTCGGATTTTTGTTTCCTCTGATCGACAAACACTGGCCAAAGCTAATGGAAAATCTTCGTGAGCTCTTCTAATGCCTAACCCCCGCTGTTGTCACTTATTAATGAGGATGCTGTGATGCTGAACCAGGCATTACGCTTGATTCGAACCTACCACGATCTGTCGCAAACAGAGCTGAGTAAGGAGCTGGGAATCTCAAATTCCCACCTTTCCGAGCTAGAGTCAGGCAAAAAGCAACCGACTATCGAATTGCTAGGAAAGTACAGCAATCGTTTCGATATTCCGTTGTCATCAATACTGTTCTTTTCTGAGAATCTCGACGCGCCTAAGCCTTCGAACAGATTGCGCCTGGGAGTAGCAAAAAAAGTAATTCATCTTCTCGAATGGATTGAAAATAAAAATGAAGCCAAAGCGAGTAAAAAAGGCTAAGCAAGAGAAAAAGTCCTACGAGATATCACAAAGCGCGTTGTACAAAACCACTTCACGATCGAAGTTAGCAGCTATTCTCTCTCTCAGCATCCATGACCTTCTATGCAGCATAGGAGATTACAAACGCTTTGAGATGACTCCCAAACCTGACCCTTTCAAAATTGGCAAGCCACCTAAATCCCGATGGGTGCAAAAGCCTAAAGGAAAACTACTAGCCATTCACGAGCGTATTCTGAAGTTACTGCGCTGTGTCAAAGTGACTGAGTACATGCAATCAGCTTTAAAGGGAACATCATACAAGAGGAATGCCGAACAACATTTGAGCGGCTGCATGGTGGCGACGCTCGATATTAGCAATTTTTTTCGTTCCACTAAAAAGTCTCAGGTATTTAACTTCTTCAGGGATCGCCTTGAGTGCCCAGGTGATATCGCCAATCTTTATGCTGAACTCGTTACTTGTGATGACTGCATCCCGACGGGGAGCCCCTTAAGCCCTCTACTGTCGTTTTATTCTAACAAGCCATTATTTGACGAGCTGAGTGTCTTGGCGAAAAACTCAAACCTAAAATTCACTTGCTATGTTGACGACCTGACATTTTCGGGCGCTCGCATAACCCACGGGTTCCTATGGGAAGTCGAAAAAATAGTGAAAAAATATGGACATTTGACCGCGGCCAAGAAAACACGTCTTTTCGGCGTAGAGGTTCCCAAGCATATTACTGGCACCGTGGTTTCTGAAGGTGCATTGAGGGTCCCCAATGCTAGGTTTAGAAAAATGAGATTAATTAAACTGGCCCTCGAAGGAAAGCGCGATAGCTTTGGCCTTACCAAAACTCAGCTGGAGTACAAACTGGGTGGATTACTAGGTGAAGCAGCGTACCTTGATAACGATTTCAAATCGTTGGCTAATACGTACAATAGGAGCATTAGAGATATTAATTCGGCGTCACTTGGAGACGGTGAGTATCGACCGTCTCTGAAGGCCACAGACTTGATTGACGATAAATTCATCCCTCCATGGGAAACGGAACAAAGCCCCAGTAAATCTTAGGTAGCTTTCGTTAGCAAGACATGCTTTCAAAGCTAAAAATGCTTCAGCTGAACATTGTTACGCCGTTTCAGAAAGTGCATTTATTATCCTGCATTTCTAAAACATTTAGCTTGGCAAGGCAAGCACTTCCCACCGATCGACATCGTTAAATTGGTGTTCAATTAAAGTATTCTCCGTGGTGACTATCTCCATTTTGACTTGTTCTCTTTCCTCTAAGTCACAATACAAAACCGCCTCAACACCCGTATAAGTACTTGAGATTCTAGGTGCTTTCACCATTTGACCAAGCAGATTTATTTCCGGACGAATTTCATTTTGAAGAGTAATTCGCTGAACCTTATCATCTAAATCCTCAACTGAATAGCCATCATACCAATCGAAAGTCCCTCGACAGAGCATTGATGGAGCCCTTCGGCCAATGATTTTATTGTCTATTAGACGGGTGAGCTTTCTGAGAAAAATAATCACTTCCTCAGTAAAATTAATGTCCAACATAAATATGTTGTCTTCGCATTTCTCTGCAATTTTGCGGCACTGATCTATCATGGTTATAAAATAGGAAAAATGCTCTGCAAAACCATTTGATTCTGGGCTTTGCTTCGTATCTATTCGAACGAGTCGATTGGCCACCTCAAACTCTACAACGAAGCTGCCTTTTTCCAAGTATTGCAGTGCTTTTGTCAATCGCCCAAATAGTGGCAGTTCTAAAACATCAAGCCCTTGCCAAGCCTTAACGTCAATGCTCATATTCAGAAGGCTGCCACCATTATGTTCAAGTCTATGCTCAAACGTAAGAAAGCCACCAAGGCAACTTCCTTGAATTATGGTTCTTAATGTCCCGGAGGTATACTCCGCGTCAAATGAATCAATAAAGTGTTCGTGTCCTTCTCCATCGCACGCGAATAGGTTTGCGTTGATTTTTTTCTTGATCCCACCTAGGACTATGCTTCCGACGCGATCTGTATCAAGTCGCTGGTGGATTGCCTCGAATAACTTGGAACCAGCAAATTCAAAATTCGAGCTCGGGATACTCAGTTCTCGCCCCTCTTCAAAAAATGCTCTTTCGGCCGCTTCAAAATCCTTAAGTTCATCAACACCACGGATGAGTAAATTAAATTTCGCGTCTGGCGCCACTGCGAATATTTCGTGACTTATTCCGCTCGCACTCTTATTAACCCGAACTTTGAATCGCGGGTCAATTTCAGACATGCCAGACTCATAGGTGCTTAGCATCTCATTGACAGGTGTTCCAAGGGGATCAGTAAATCGGTTGATATATCTTCCCAATATATCGACGGATTCGTCTTTTACTGCCGACTTTAGCTCTCGCTCTGTAAATGCCCGCTGATTAACCATTTGGTTAGCACGGATTTCGGCTTGTCGCTTCCACTCGCGAAGCAACTCAACAGGATATGGGGAGTCGTCTGCGTCCACGAGCCTCGAATGCGTCTGACACATCCAGATACCATTGCTGACGTCTCTACGCTCTGCGGCGCTTTGGTTCTGATCATAGCGAGGACCTCCTGGAGCCGCAGCGGTGATATGGCAAGCGACACCGATACTGAATGCTCCATCTAGGGACCCTTTGGCCCCGTGGGTATGAACAGAGCAATCAGGAAACGAGCAAACATTGCCTGCCATATCTCGGAGGGTTCGAATTGTCGATTCTAGAAAATCATCCCGGCGTCTTACCCGAACGACGCCAGATTTTGCCTTCTGCGTAGGGGGCTTTCCTCGCTTGCCAGTTCCCATTTACAACTTGCTCCTATTGGTCGATTTTTTTCGGTGCAATTAACACCTATTTCCTTCGAAAAGATGAAACACACCGTCAAAAAATTTGGCAAAGAAAATTCCTAGCAGGATCAAGCACCAGGAATCATTGCGTAAAACTCTAATAGTCTCACGCTGGGGCAATCGAGATCAGTACCCGTATGCCTGAGTCTGGTTGGGGGCAACGCAAACAAATGTCAGGTCATATCTCTTTGCGCGCGACGACCGCTCGATCAAGCAGTACCTCCCACCAAAAAATGTTTGACAGATGCCGACTTCCGACCAACAATCTAACTTCCGATATCGGAAGTTTAGCGTTTCATAGTCGCAGCAGCTTCAAGCCTGAAGCTGAATATAGAGGTGATTTATGTCTGAATTTGAAGGTGTCGTTCCGGAGGATCGGGGTAAATTGGTACTGAAATGGCGAACCACGGTCGGGTGGAGTGTTGGTGAAACTGCGAAACACGTTGGCGTGAGCACCCGCACGATCTCGTCCGTAGAAAGCGGAGCTCAGGTCATGTCGGACTCCCGGTGGCGGTTGTTCGTGCATGAGGTGCTCGCTGAACTCAATCATGAAAACGAGCAAGTGGTGGTTGTCTTGAGCGAGCAACAGTCGCCTCTTGACGTAGTGTCGAGCGGAAACTACGCGGGTTATGCAATTAGCGATGATGGTGCGACGGCGCTAATCGCATCGTATGGCATTAACCGTCTGTCCGGAGCTCCTGAGGTCCATCGCCAGCGTTTCCAAGTGAAGTCGAACCCGCACGTTATTCGTGCCATCGAAAAATGGGAGGCTGCCAGCCAAGGGGCAGCCCAGGACCACGCTGCATTTCAGATGCAACGCTGGCTGATGCGTCGTGTACTCAAAGGTGAACTGAACAACCCTGAATTGACGCAGCTTAAGGCAGCTATTAATGACGCCAAAGGCGAACTTGAAAAGGCCAGTGGTGAACCAGAAGAAGTCCGAGCACAACTAGCGCGCAAGCTCGATTTGGCAATCGCGGATCTTATGGAGGCCGTCGCTCAGGCAACAAAGAAGTAAACGGTGGTCGCTAATCTTGAAAAAGTGGTCGAGCCATAGAGGAGGCTCGACCACTTCATATCCGTAAACCAAACAGTCGGTTTGGGAAATCCATTATTGGATATTCGCCATGCACTGAATGCTTTCAATACTCGAATTGCGCGTTACACACCATTGACCACCACGTCCCTCCAGTGATTTAGAGCCATTTATGCCCCTATGGCGTCGGTGCATGGGTTCGCCGACAAAAGCCATTCTTAAAGGCTTTATAAAGCCGCACATTCCAGTTCGGCAGTGAATCTCAAGTGCACATCACTTACCAGTCCCATTCTTCGTGTTCCACCTTGGGCTTTGGCATGTGGCCGTCTTGGATTTTTTGAGAAGGGGCAGTGAAACGCACCCCTTGAATGTCATGCAGTCGCAGGCTTTCTGGGACATATTGTATGCCTGGCTCCACTGGTTTCGGGTCCCAGAATCCGTCTTCATCTGGAATGGGATCCGTAGAGATGGCATGCGCAAAAAGTACAACATTGTTCCCGTTTTTTCGCTGCGCTGATCGAAAAATAATCCCATCAAAGCGTTGTGAATGCTGCCTAGCGAGGTACTCCGCAATTACTTGGGTGACTAGATAATTACTTTCCTGGCCGGGAAGCACAGGGGTAGTGATCTTCTGATGCAGCGCCCTCAGGATTTCTCTACGCGCGAAATTAGTTCTGAAGGTAGAGTCAAAGTAGCTAGGGTGAGGCCCCAAATATGCGTTCTCGAGATAGTGGAAATTCAAAACCCGCAACGAGCGTGTAACCTTGAATTTTCCGCTGACAACAGTTCCACCTACCGGAGGCCTGAGCTCTGCGACACACGTATTGCGCTCAAAAGAGCCATAAAAAGCGGGGACGCCTTCCGGATTCATTCGCCCTGACCGAGCCTTTTCTTTAGGTGGTGCCGAAAGCTTTTCGCGCGGCGCCTTGATGATCGGATTTAAGTCATCGTCTGAATTCGACAGGCGTGCGCGATAAATTGGCTTACCCGACGGCAGAAGCGTCTGAATAACACGCGAGCCTTTCAGGGAGCCATAACGATCCACGTCCTTGAAGAGCCATTTCAGGAAGTTCTGAGCGTCATGATTGAAAAAACGGGCGCCATGCTTCAAACCATCGGTGAAATTGATCCAATCGGTCTCGGCATCAATAGGCATCGCAGGCAGTCGAACGTAGGTATCGTCATCAGAGAATCTACGATGTCTTGAACCGTTATGCTTAACCAGCTCGCGGCAGATGGCACGCACAATTGGTACGTCATTGTCACACTGAAAAATTTCGCCGACCCAGTAGTCCAGATCATCTCCCGAGTATTGATAACCGTAGCGATGCGATTGGGACTCGGCTACGCAAATGTGATCGCTGAGAATGAGTTCAACATCATCAGCCAGCCCTTTCAAAGAAATACACCTTCTGGTGGCACCACACAGGCAACACACAGATTTGATGCCCTTGCGCTTTATTCGCGAAGCGAGAAAAGGCTCAACGACGCAGGTGGAGCAAACCACCTCCGACTTATCACTCATACGGCTATCCCTGTTCATTTAATAATCGCGAAAAATCAACAGGAATGATCTCATCCAAAACGCATTAGGCCCAAGCCGTTCCAGAAAACAATTACGTTCTCATCTCCCTAAACCCGATTAAAAGCCCCACAACAAACCCCACCCCAAACTGCGCACACCATCCCTCTGGCAGCGCACACCATGACCCCCCTCCACATCTTCAAACCCGGCCTCCACACCGCCTCCTGCGGAACCACCCTAAACTTCACCGCCACCGACCTAACCGCCACCGTAGCCGCCTACAACCCAACCCTCCACGAAGCCCCGCTAGTCATCGGCCACCCCCAACACAACAGCCCCGCAGCCGGCTGGGTCCAAACCCTCAGCGCCACCGCCGAAGGCCTCATCGCCACCCCCCAACAAATCGACCCCAGCTTCGCCGAACAACTCGCCGCCGGCCGCTACAAAAAAATCTCCGCCTCCTTCTACCACCCAACCGCGCCCAACAACCCCGTGCCCGGCGTCTACTACCTGCGCCACGTCGGCTTCCTCGGCGCCCAGCCGCCGGCCGTCAAAGGCCTGCGCCCGATAGAACTGGCCGAAGCCGAACCCGGCGTCATCCACTTCAGCGAAAGCGCCCCCGCAGCGCCGCCACCACAACCCAGCCCCCAAACGCCCCCAGCCAACGTGCCCGACACCGACACCCTCCAGGCCGAAAACCAGCGCCTCAAAACCGAACTCGCCCAACGCGACCAAACCGCCCGCGCCGCCGCCCAACAAGCCATCAACACCACCAGCGTCGCCTACGCCGAACAACTCGTCGCCGCCGGCATGAAGCCGCTGCACGCGCCCGTCGTCATCGCCGCCCTCAACGCTTCCCAATCCGGAGCAACACCGTTGCAATTCGGCGAAGGCGACCAGCGCCAACCGTTAACCGAAGGCCTCAAAACCCTCTTCAAAGACCTCACCGGCGCCATCAGCTTCACCGAAATCGCCACCCAACAACGCGCCAACAACACACCTAATCCAACAACCAACCCCTTGCTCGCCGACGCCGAAGCGCGCACTAAAAGGCAGGGCTAACCATGGCCACCTTCAACCAACCCAAAGACCTCGGCGACCTCCTGCTCCTACAAGTGAGCCCCGGCTGGACCAAAGACCGCATCACACTCCTGGGCGGCACCAACTACGCCCTCGGCCAAGTCCTCGCCAACGTCGCCGGCAAACACCAAGCCCTCGACCCAGCAGGTGCGGACCCAGCCAACAAAGCCGTCGCCGTTCTCGCCGAGCACATCGACGCCAGCGCCGGCGACACACCCGCCGTCGCCATCGCCCGCGGCGCCGTGCTCGCATTGCCCGAACTCGTCTGGCCGCCCGACATCACCGAGCCACAAAAAGCCGCCGCCCTCGACGACCTCAACGCCCAAGGCATCGTCGCCCGCGCCACCCTCTAACGGAGCCACCCCATGAACCTGCAAGACCTCTTCACCGTCGCCAACCTCACCGCCGCCGTCAACAAACTCCCGGCCATCCCCGGCAAAGTCGGCGCCATGGGCCTGTTCGACGAAAAAGGCGTCACCAGTACCAGCGTCATCATCGACGAACGCGAAGGCCGCCTCGTCCTCGTGCCCAACACCTCACGCAACGACGACCCGGCCCCCATCAAAGGCAACAAACGTAAACGCCGCACCTTCGAAACCCTGCACCTGCCCATCAGTCGGCCCATCCTGCCTAGCCAGTTGCAAGGCATCGCCACCTTCGGCCAAGAGAGCGCCACCGCGCCCATCGCCACCGTCATCAACGACCACCTGCAAGACCTCAAAAACAGCATCGAAACCACCCGCGAATTCCAGCGCATCGGCGCCTTGCGTGGCCAACTGCTCGACGCCGACGGCTCGCTGCTTTTCGACCTCTTCGACGAATTCGACGTCCAACAAAAAAGCGTCACCGTCGCCCTCGGCAGCCCCGGCACCAACGTGCGCAAAGCCTGCCTCGACGCCAAGCGCCACGCCGAATCCAAACTCGGCGGCGTCATGGTCACCGGCTTCCGATCCTTCTGCGGGCCCGACTGGTTCGACGCCTTCACCGACCACGCCAAAGTCAAAGAAGCCTTCGCCCACTACCAAGAAGCCCAAGACCGCATCGGCGGCGACCTGCGCAACGGCTTCACCTTCGGCGGCATCCAATTCATCGAATACGACGTCACCGTCAGCGGCCAACGCTTTATCCCCGCCGACGTCGCCCAAGTCTTTCCCATCGCCCGTGGCGTCTTCCGCCTGTTCAACGCCCCGGCCAACTACAACGAAACCGTCAACACCCTCGGCCAGCCGTACTACAGCAAAGCCGAGCCGCGCAAAATGGGCAAAGGCTGGGACCTTGAAGCCCAGGCCAACCCCTTGGCCCTGTGCTTATTCCCCGAAGCCCTCGTCGAACTCAAGGCCGGCTGACCCATGCGCTACTGCACCCGCGCCGACCTCGGCAACGCCATCCCGCTGATCACGCTCACCCAGCTCTCCAACGACGACCCGGCCGCTAGGCAGCCCGACGAAAACGTCATCGCCAACAGCGTCCGCCAGGCCGAAGAACTCGTCGACGGCTATCTGCGCGGCCGCTACCAATTACCGCTCGATCCGGTGCCCACCGTCCTGCGCGACGCCGTGCTTTATCTGGCGCGCCACTGGCTCTACCAACGTCGCCCCGAAGGCGCCTTACCCGACGCCGTCATCAGCGCCCGCAAAGACACCCTCAAACTGCTCGAAAGCATCCGCGACGGCGTCATCACCCTCGGCCTGCCCAGCGGTCACGCCATGCCCGAGCCCGGTGAAATCCGCGTGCGCGCACGCCCGCAACAGTTCACCGCACAGGTCTGGGAGGGCTACCCATGACCCCAACGCCCAACACCCAGACCGAACAACTCATGGACGCCATGCTTGAGCGGTTGCAAACCGACTTCGGCCACCAACTCATCGTCGAACGCTTCCCCGAGAACCCCCAGCAATACCGCCTCAACCACCCCCGCGGCGCCGTCCTCCTGGCCTACGGCAAATCCACCTTCGGCCACACCGAAAGCCTCGACGCCGCCGTCCAGGCCCGCCAGATCGTCCTGCGCCTGACCCTCATCTTTCGCCAACTCAACGGCACCGACGGCGTCATCAGCCACCTCGACCAACTGCGCGCCAGCCTCACCGGGTGGGTGCCACCCCACACCGACCAAGCCTGCCGTCCGCTCTCCGAACACTTCATTGGCCACAGCAACGGCGTCTGGCAATACGCCCAGGACTACGCCACCCGCGCCACCCAACTGCAAGCCGCCCCCGACCAGTTCGGCCCCTTACTCAAACACCCCGAGTTCGAGCAAACCCCATGACACTCACGCGCTACCGCTACAACGGCCCACCCAGCGGCGTCTCGCTGCGCCTCGATCAACACGCCGAAACGCTCGACAGACAACTACACCCCGGCGAGCCCGTCGAACTGCCCGCCGACCACGACTACACCCGCGTCCTGCTCGCCCTCAACCACCTGCAACCGCTGCCAGCCCACACAAGACCGGCCGGCAAAACGCCCAAGCCACAGCCCCCCGCCAAGGACGAATAACCCATGCCCGCCAACTACCTGCACGGCATCGAAACCACCGAAATCGAGCGCGGCCCGCGTCCCATCCGCGTCGTCAAATCCGCCGTCATCGCCCTGGTCGGCACCGCGCCCACCGGCCCCATCAACGAACTCACCCTGTGCCTCAACGACACCCACGCCGCCCAGTTCGGCCCACACACCACCGGCCACAGCATCCCCGAAGCCCTGCAAGGCATTTATGACTTCGGCGCCGGCACCGTGCTAGTCGTCAACGTCCTCGACCCAGCCATCCACCACAGCACCGTCACCGGCCAACTAAAACAATTCGCCGACAACAACCCACTGCAACTCGAACACACCGCCCTGCAACAACTGCAACTGATGCCCGCCGAAGGCACCGACGCTTACCAGCCGGGCACCGACTACATCGCGTCCTTGGCGACCGGCCAAATCACCCGACTCGCCACCGGCACCATCCCCACCAACGCCCCCATCAAAGTCGGCTACACCTACACCGACCCCGCCAAAGTCACCGCCGCCGACATCATCGGCAGCCTCAACCAAGCGGGCCGACGCACCGGCCTCAAAGCCTTCCAAGACAGCTACAACCGCCTGGGCTTCTTCCCCAAACTCTTCATCGCCCCAGGCTTCAGCACCCTCAACCCCGTCACTGCAGAACTGACCGTCGCCGCCAGCCAAGTCGGCGGCGTCGCCTATATAGACGCCCCCATCGGCGCCACCGTCCAACAAGTACTCGCCGGGCGCGGCCCGGCCGGCGACATCAACTTCAACACCAGCAGCGATCGCGTGCGCCTGTGCTACCCCCACGTGCGCGTCTACGACGCCGCCAGCAACAGCGAACGCCTGCAACCGCTGTCCATCCGCGCCGCCGGCCTGCGCGCCAAAATCGACAACGACCACGGCTACTGGTGGAGCAGCTCCAACCAACCGCTGCTCGGCGTCATCGGCCTTGAACGCCCATTAACCGCACGCATCGACGACCCCCACAGCGAAGTTAATTTGCTCAACGAAAACGGCATCACCACCGTCTTCAACGCCTACGGCACCGGCCTGCGCCTGTGGGGCAACCGCACCGCCGCATGGCCCAGCGTCACCCACATGCGCAACTTCGAAAACGTACGCCGCACCAAAGACGTCGTCGACGAATCCATCCGCTACAGCGCCTTACAGTTCGTCGACCAACCCATCACCACCGCGCTCATCACCAGCCTCACCGAAAGCGTCAACCTGTTCCTGCGCAAACTCATTGGCGACGGCGCCCTGGTTGGCGGCGAATGCTGGTACGACCCGGCGCGCAACCCCAGCACCGAACTCGAACAAGGCCACGCACTGTTCAACTACAAACTCACCGTACCGCTACCGTTCGAACGCGGCACCTTCGAAACCGAAATCACCGGCGACTACCTCGTCAACCTGGGGACCGTATAAATGGCAGGCTTCAGCGCACACCGCATCTCCAACGCCAACCTCTACCTCGATGGCGCCAGCTTCTTTGGCAAGTGTGAAGAGATCGACTTGGGCACCATCAAAACCGTCATGAGCGACTTTCAAGGGCTGGGCATGGTCGGGCTGATTGAGTTGCCGGATGGCATCGACAAGCTGGAAGGGAAAATCACCTGGAACAGCTTGTACGTCGAGGCCGCCAGAAAGCTGGTGACGCCGTTCAAGAGCGTGCAACTGCAGTGCCGGTCAAACGTGCAGGTGTTCAACAACGGCGGGCTGGTGAATGAGGTGCCGCTGGTGACGACCATGACCATCACCGGGAAGGAGTACCAGTTGGGCACGCATAAGCCGCGGGATCCGACCAAGTACGAGACGCCGTTTTCGGCCACGTATGTGCGGCAGATGATCAATGGTGAAGAGGTGGTGTTGCTGGATTATTTGGCGAATATTTTTCGGGTGGGGGGTGAGGATCAGTTGGCGAGGTATCGCAAAAATATGGGGCAGGCTTAACTCCCATCCGCCGTATCGGTGGAAATAATCACTCAAAGAGTCTGAGCCTGTGCCGACATATAGCTCGAATCTTTCACTGTAGGTAATTATTAATGGCTGATTTGACGTGGTGGCAAACACTTTCGGTTTCTTTTCTCACCGCTTCTCTCACCATTGCCGGCACGGCCTACCTTCAGGCTGATCAAAATGATAGAGCCGAGAAAGTGAGGTTTCTCGACGGAGCCCAAGCAACTGCACAAGAAACCAGTCGACTCCTGGACAATGGCTACCTCGCCTTGGCAAAGTTAGTGAAGAGTATGGATAAAAAGGGATGGGGTGAATTTTCCAAAGGCTCATGGGAGGAATACATGGAGTTTCACCGTGGCTGGCGACAGCAGTTAATCGCAGAGCATTTCAAGCTGTCGAGATACTTCGGAAAAGACATGGCAAATGACCTCGTCCACATAGATGAAATTGATATCCATCCAGTGGACAACCTTTCCTCACCAAACCCATGCGATCCAGCTGGGGATGAAAACGATTTTGATATTGAAAAACTCGCCACCCAAATAGAATGCTACGCCCGTTTCGTCACAATAAAGCAAGACATACTCAACGACGAAATCAAAAACAAGGAAACAGACGATTTTTTCGATGTAATGGACTCTGTCATGAAAACAAAGAATTCAACTTGGGAGTTACTCCAGCACTATGACAAGTCCTCTGTTAGCTATTTGAGACGACTCGATTCAAGGCTCACAGAGCTCGGCGTTTCCAAAGTAACGGTCATACCTCTCTCCGCTGAGAAAAAGTAGCTCGGCGAAGACGTACCATATCGAAAATCTCGCCCGTTTTCGATGACCACACCGTCGCTAGGGCCCGAATTTTCGGGCTCGAAATTGGTGCCGACTACCCGTAACAAGTAGGTTATCTTTTTCTTCTCGATAATGGCAATATGATACCTCAAGGGATTTCACTTTGAGGTAGAGATGACATCAAAAGCGTTTACCAAATTTCATAAGACTGTCAGGCGCTGCGACACGCTGGTCGATGCGTACACAACACTTCACAGCTTGAATGCAGCAGATGCCTCGGTTCCAACTGCGCCGAAAGACATCATTCGTGGCGCGATCGTGCTAGCGGTCGCTGCGTTAGACGCTTACGTAACAGACGTTTTTGTCGAAAAATTAGCAACTTACCTGAAAAAATATAGGGCTGACGACTCGCTGGTAGATCTGCTATTGAAAGCGGGTTTAGATACGCGGGAGGCGCTGACCCTTCTTACAAGGGAGCGGCCATATCGTCGGATTCGAAATTTGGTCCGATCTTATTACTCTCAATACACAACCCAAAGATTTGACGTGATCGACTCGGTTTTTCTTGTATATCGACTCAATAAGCTTACAGACAGTGCCGCACGAAAATCAGGTAGAAGCCATATACAGAGTCGAGTGGGTGAGCTTATAGATCGGCGTCACGAGATTGTGCATGCAGGCGACTATAATCAAGCAAATCGTATTCAAGATATTGATGAGGTCCGGGTCAAGCGATGGATCACTGCATTGGAGTATTTCGTCTCAGCAATGGATGAGATTATTTGTAATCGCATCCCTACTCCTATTGCTCGTCAAATTCAAGTAGCAGTCGCTGCTGAAGACGTTGAAGACGTGGCACCTGAAAATCGAGAAGATGATGCCGTCGGACCCGTGCTTGGAGAAGAAGGCGATGACTGAGCATCCTGACTTCTTGAAACACTTACAGGGTGAATTCTCCAAGATTTGCAAATGTGGCAATACCTAAAAGAATGAAAAATCCAGCGTGTCTTATATCGCTAGACTTACGATTGCATCCATTTTCCTCAAACTAGGGTTCCACATATGGATTTCAAGAAAAAGCTTCAGCCAAACCGAAATGCATTTGCCGCGGACCCTTTTGGTTACAGCTCTTCAGCATGGCTCAAGTGGGGAATTGCCCAAACTGTTGCAGGCTTTCATGTAGACATTTCGAAACCACCGACGGCAGAGGATCTCAAGTCTCCCATTCTGTGGATGACCCAAGCAGAAGCATTGACTCAAGCAGCGGTGATGCTGATAAAAAATGAGCCCGACTTTGAAACAATGCCGATCGATATGAGAGGTATATGCGACAGCCAGTATTGTGCAGTGGCTTTGATGCTGGTTGGCTACAGTTTGGAGGTTTGCCTAAAGGCTATGACTATCCTGCGCAGCGGCATTGTCATCTACATGGCGAATGAAAAGTCGTTCTACCACCACAAGTTGGTAAAACTGGCAGAGTTCATACCAGGGCTCACCACTAAGGAAAAAGCGATTTTACAAACGCTCACCCACTTCACCCTTTGGGCAGGCAGGTACCCGGACCCTGGGTCAGGTCGCGTGAATGATGTAGAGGAGGTTTTCAGTGTCTCAGAAGAACACAAAATAGCAGCTAAGGATCTATTTGAGCTGGCCGCACGGGTGATGGGGCACACCAGTGATGTTGTTGATGAAGCGACGCGCTGAGCGCGTCTAAAACAACGAAGTCAACTAGGAAGACGTAAAAATGACTGGTTCTAAATTGCAAAATGCTTTTCGCAGCAAGGCAGTGGGTAAAAGGGGTGAAATCGCGCTTTTTCAAGCTTTTATTGAAGCATTCAACTCGCTCGGCCAAAATGCGTTGGCACAGGAATACCATGGCAATAAATACCAGGTAGTATTTGATGCCAAAAGAGGAAATGGGCGACCCACTGCTCGGTGCGAGCTATGCGATGTCATGATTATTCAATATCCTACTGGCAACGCCAGTGCGGCCCGCGTTACATTCAATCAGGCAAAAGTAACTAATAATGATCTAGGGTGTGGCCGTTCACCATCTGCGGCCGGCTTTGAAAGTTTTCAAGCAAACCTAGAACAGTGGGATTTACTGTCAAATAGGCCTCCTGTAAGAAATGCAACAACCTCATTTTACCCACCCATTAATTTATTGTCTGATGCTATTTTGCCCTCCGTTGGGACGTTTGGTGTGTTTTATCCGTCAGGATCAAGTTTTGATTTTGCGTACTACGTGGCGCGCGGCCTTATGCCGCTTACCAATCATTACAATCGATCCGGGACCCTTCAATGGAGAACTCCCTCGCATTTGGTTTTCGAGAAAGACGGATTCGAAGAGGTTACGGGGACTTGTTGCCTACAAACCTTCGGTGACGCGTTGGAGCGTGGACAAGTAGGAACCCCTGTATGGCCAATTTTACGTGGCGAGAATGGCACACAAATGCAAGGATGGTTGAGGGAGGTTCTTCTATCACTTGCTGAAGAAAATCCGGACTCTTCATTACCGGAGGAACTCTTGAATGGGCTTGAGCTAAGAAACATAGAGAGAGGATTAGATCTCATGCCCCCTGATACTGCGCCATCTTTACCGCGAGCAGTAATATTGGTAAAAACTGACCCCGAAATGACACCCTCGAAGACGCGCTCCAAATAATAGCGAGCAGCTCAGCTATTTTATCCAGCATAAGGTACTGATGGCCATAAACTGCCTGACCGCTAAAGCTCCGCGCTCGTTACGGGCCTTAGAACCTGGCCGCTCAAGTGCTGCAACCACTGCAGCACGACTGGCCTCGTACATCGCAAACGCGTTGAATTCCGAATCCAGCAAAACCAGCAGCACAGCATCAAAGGGCTTAGTCAAATCGATGCTGCCCAAGCGGCCATTGATCTTGGCTGGATTGGCGATGCAGCGCCCCTTGATCTGTATGTGTAATTCTTGTCCATCTCGCAAGCTAGTGGCGTCGTAACCGACTTGTCTGGCGCTATGCAATTTCAAGCCTAGCTTCGTGGCGGCCTCGTACTCAGCCACCTCGCCAGTAATCCCCAGTGGTTTCCCGGTAAGCCGATAAAAGCGTCGAGCGAGGATTTTAGCTTCACGCAAGACCTCAAGAACTTCGGCATCTACATCGGCGAGGTGAGGTCGAATCTCAGCAGCACGATCACACTCGATACTCCTCGCCGACATACCTAACTCTCCTTATTGTTTATTCAAACTGTCGAGACGCGCGTAACCCTTCAGATGCACCAACGCAGCCGACTCAATCTGCAACCCTCGTAACTCAGTTGATCGCGCTTCACCGTTGGGCAGGTAGACCGTCAAAGTATCCCCGAAAACGCTGTAGGTAGCGGTGTACTCAACACCTTCGTACTCAAGCGTGATTTCCTCATCCATCTACAAAACCTCATTGTCCATGTTCATTGATTGCCGCCGGCCACCGCCTCAAGTGGACAACTCGGTCGCAGTTGGCGGCAACGTTGCAGCCACACTAACTGCCACGCTTAAGAAGGCCAACCTTAAAAAGTTGTAGGCGGTTTCGCTTGCGAACTTGCGCTACATACCGCGTCCTTCAAATGCTGCCCTACAAGGCTACCGCACCCGGTGCAATTGCCTACAATCAACACAGAATCCCCCGGCAGCGCATCTGTCAGCCCACCGGTATCTTGTCTCCCGTCACCGCCCACAGTGACCAGGCAGAGCAACCCGTAGCACGCAAGTGCCTCTATGGACAGGACCGGTTGCTCACTGCCTGAGCTTTGATGACGACTGTACGCCGGCCCCTTGATCACTCCGGCATTGCAAAATCCGCGACTCAATCGCAGGCGTACAGTCGCCATCGTTTTTGCAAACCGGTCACGTTTATGGTGGCTGTGCGAAGGCGCTAAACGTGCTTTGAAAGGACACATTTTTGGCGCCTCGCACAGCTGTCTCCCTTGCCTTAAAGGGAAGGCCCCAACCCCGACCGCATTAATTACCTACCTACCAACAGTCTGTTTTGGGTGTCCACCCAACCCTGGTGCCCGTTCAAAAACCCACGTTCCCATGTACGTCATCCACTGCCTTTCCTAGACAAGATGGGTGTCGTATAGCGGCATCCAATCAAGCGCCATGCTCGTGAAAAACCACCATTGAGGGACGGAAGATTCTAAAGATCTGCCGTACTTAAACACGGCCACGCTAGCGCGTTTAAATTACACCAACTGTTACGCCATAAAGGCTACAACACCTTGCGCCGTTGCCTACGGGTGCTTCAGAATCCGCCGGCTTGTGCGGCTTTGAGGCGGGCTATATCGTTTCCCTGTCACTGCAAAACAGTGGTCGGGTTTGGTAGCCCGTATTCAAAATTACAGCCGCATTCCGTCGCCTTAATTGCAGCCTCTTTCAGGCTCTACATTATGGTGTCCATGCGTGGGGCTCATTCGTGAGCGCCGGGGTTTGCTGTTTTTGACCGGTCTACCAACCTGCGTATGGCCACCACCCTTCGTTTGGTAGCGAGAGTGATGGCTCCTTAAATATCAAAAAACAGGTGTCATCTATGTTCAAAGTTACGCCAAACCCACCGGAAACCGATTCCGGCCCAATCCCGTACGACCCAGCGCTCGAACCGCAGAAGATAAAAGAGGCGACTAACCGCGCCATCAACTTCTATCTCAACCCCGATGCGCTAAAGACCTCAATTCCTACGCGCAAGACCGGCAGAATCTTCCTCATCGACCCCACCGTGGATGAAGAAACGCTGCTCGTCGAAGCCAGTGAAACGTTAGCGGCGGCCAGTGACATGGCCCGTGATATCGGCGGCGCCGTCGACACCCCTCAGCGCCGATCGATGCTGATCCTGCAACAGGTGATCATGCTCAGTGAGCTCATCGTCAACCGGGTACTGGATGCCCGACGCTTACCGAGCTAGTGGCAAGTCAGCCGGTCAGGGAACGTTCCCCTGACCGGTACGCAAGCCATCAACGATCCAGATGAACAGGCGTCACGCCTGTTCTCAAACCTCAAGCAGCGTTTACACGGAGTTAAAGCTGATGTCCAAGACACCACCCAAGCCGCCCGTCACAGACCCGGCGTCGCCTTATGAATCATTCAATTCCAAAAAGCTAAACGAAGCGGCCGAGCGTGCGCTTGACCATTACCTCGTGCCCGCGCAAATCATGGCCACGCCCTACATCCCCAACAACCTGTTCATGGTCAACCCGCAATCTGATACCGAGTCCTTACTGGTCAATGCCTGCGAATCCCTGGCCTCGGCCACGGTCATGCTCGGGAATTTTGCGGGGACGCTGGAGGGGTCGAACCGCAATGCGCTGTTGGGCATTGCGCAGGTCATTATGTTGGGGGAGCTGGCCGTGAACCAAGCGTTGGATAACGTGGTGCCATCGCAATAGCCACACGCACGCCGTGCAGGGTGGGAGGCCTGCACGGCCACCTTAAGTCAGTGAGCGAGTGTGGCGGTGTCCATGCTGCTCAAAAACTCACGAATGTTGTTTTGCACGGCACGATTGATCGATTCCTTGATTCTCACCAGCCCAGAAAAGGCATAACCCGGCGGGACTTCACCTATCGCCGCGATGTCTTTTTGGTAGAGCACCTTGCCCGTCTTGCGGCTGACCAATTGGTAGCGCGCCATCGACGTGGTGGTCATGGTCACGCCACCCGCGGGCACATCCAGCTCCATGATCTTCACCAGCAAGTTCACCTTGTTGCTGGAATCATCATCAAACAACGTGGCGCGGTTCAGACCTTCTTGCAGTGCGCTTTGCCACAGTTGCGGTACCGCTTCACCATCCGACGGTAGATCACCGGTCTTTTCCGCAGGGCTCGCGTAGGACACCGACGTCGCCCGCAAATCCGCATCCAGCTTGTGCGCACTCGCTTGCACGCCGTCGACGGCAAAATTCAGCGGCGGCGCCGAGACACAGCCGGTCAAAACCAATAGCAGACTTGCAGCAACAAAGGCCTTACGAATCATGCTGAGCATCCATCTCAAAGGGAGTGTGGTGTGGCGAAGTGCCGTAATCCTCTCGTTAAACCTGATTAAAAGCCAGTGCCTGCCTGCGTCGCCATGATTGGGGCTCTAAGCAACCAGCCTTTCAGGAGCAACAACCATGGACGACGCCCACACCTTCACCCTCAAATTCCCCTTCACCAGCGCCAGCGGCGACCGGCTGGCAACGCTGCCCATCAAGCGCCTCAAGCGCAAAGACATCAGCGCCGCGCAAGCGGTGACCAAAGACGAAGGCGCCATGGAGGACCAACTGGTCTCCAAGCTGCTGGGCATTACGCTGGAAGACCTGGGCGAGTTCGACATCGCCGACTCAACCCTCGCCACTGAGGTGTTGCGGGAAATGGCAGCCGGCCGAAACCTTGCTCCAGTCCTGGGACGAGGCGCTGCTGTTAGTCCTGAGATTGCCGCCGTCTGAGATCGAACGGCTCGACATGGTTGATTACTGGCGATGGGTCGACGTCTGTCAGCGCGAAATCAACCGCCGGCTCGAACTCGCCGAGCCATCGCGTAGCTGATCAGCGTCACCGCGCCCACCGCCAGCCCCGCCAGCAAGGCACCGCCCGCCGCAACAGGGGCGGCCGCCAGGGCCAGCAACGGCAACCCCACACAGAACGCCGCGATCGCCGCCCACCACGGCAAATGCATCAGGCACAGCCACGCCAGCCAGATCACACCGGCGCCGATGGCCAGTGCATAGAGGGTTTTAGCGGTGCGCAGTGCGATTTTTTCAAACATGCCGGAAGCGTAGCAACGATGGCCAACGAAGTCCTCATCGGTTTAAAAATTGGTGCCGTCGTTTCCGGCAGCCTCAACGCAGCGTTTGGTTCGGCCAAGTCCACCGTGCGCCAATTGGGCCGTGCCGTCGACGGGCTCGCGCTCAAGCAACAGCACATCGGCCATGAGCTGTCGGCGTCATTGGCCCGTGGCGGCACGGGCATCGAGCGCTTACGTCGCCAATACGACGCGGTCGGCCACACCCTCGACCAGCTCAACGCCAAGCAATTACGCCTCACGGCCAGCATGGCGCGCGGCAAGGCCCTCCGCACCGAACGCGGTGAGTTACGCGGTCAGGCCATGGAGGTCGTCGGCACCGGTGCGGCATTGGGTGCGCCGATCGTTCAATCGATGAAAACCGCCATCAACTTTCAAGACCAGACCCGCGATCTCGCCATCGGCGCCGGCTTCAACCCGGCGCAAGAACAGCGCCTCAGCATGGCCATGCGCGGCGCCGCGATCACCTGGAACCAGACCCAAACCGACGTCGCCCAAGGCACCGCCGTGTTGATCGCCGGCGGCATCGACAACATAAAAGAGCTGACGGCCTACGCCCCGGTCATGGCCAAAACCGCGACCGCCACCCGCGCCAGCATGGACCACCTCGGCGCGGTGGCCATTGCCCTCAGTGACAACCTCAACATCGGCGCCGCCGGCTTTGAACGTTCGATGAACATGCTGGCCTTTGCCGGCAAAAGCGGCCAGTTTGAGCTGGCCGACATGGCCAAGTGGCTGCCGCAATTAACGCCCCAATTCGCCGCCCTCGGCATCACCGGCGAGCGCGCCGTGGCGGAAATCGGCGCGTCGCTGCAGATCGCCCGTCGCGGTGCCGGCAGCAATGACGAGGCCGCCAACAACTTCAAAAACTTCCTCTCCAAACTCACCGCGCCAGACACCCTCAAGGCGTTCGAAAAGGCCGGCATCGACCTAAAGGGCAGCCTCAAAAATCTGGTCGGCCAAGGGCTGTCACCGGCCCAGGCCATGCTCAGTGTCCTGACCCAACACTTGGGCCACAAAGCGCCAGCCGCCGCCGCGCAATACGGCAAGGCGCTGGACATCAAGGACCAGCACGAACAGCAAATCGCCCTGGCTCGGCTGGACGAGGCCTACAAGCTCGGCGAGCTATTCGCCGACCAGCAGGTGTTGTCCTTCATCCGGCCGGCGCTGGCCAACCAGAAAGACTTGGCCGGCATCCAGCAAGGCAGCCAAAACGCCGCGGATCAGGGCGCGCTCGATGACGACTGGATCAAGCGGATGGGCAGCACCAAAGAGCAATTGAAGTCGCTGCGCATCAATCTGGCGGACATCGGCATTTCCGTCGGCAACGCGTTGTTGCCCGCGATCATCGAGGTCACCCGCGCCGTCGTGCCGTTGATGCGTTCGTTCTCGGTCTGGGCGGGAGAGAACCCGGCGCTGATCAAAGGCGTGGTCGGGTTGGTCGGTGGTCTGTTGCTCGGCAAATTGGCGTTCATCGGTCTGGCCTACGGCGTCAATTTGATCATGGCGCCGTTTGTGGCGATGGCCACCACCGTCACGGCGCTGTCGGCGAAATTCACCTTGCTGCGCAGTGCGTGGCAGATGGGCAAATTCACGCCGCTGATCAGCGTATTAAAACGAGTCGGCGCGGGCCTGCTCACGGTGGCGAAATACAGCGGGTTGTTCGTGCGCGGCATGCTCTTCGCGCTGGTCAGCCCACTCAAGTTGGCCGCTAAAGGCGGGTTGTTATTGGGCAAGGTTCTGGGCGGCACGTTGTTGTTCGGGCTAAAGCTGGCAGGCCAAGCCATCCTCTGGCTGGGCAGAGCGTTGATGCTCAACCCGATCGGCCTGCTGATCACCGGCATCGCGCTGGCCGCCTATTTGATCTATCGCCATTGGCAGCCGATCAAAACCTTCTTCACCGGCCTGTGGGCTGAAGTGAAGGCCGGTTTCAGCGGTGGCCTGTCGGGCATCCTCGGGGTACTGGTCAACTTCTCTCCATTGGGTTGGCTGTACCGCGCATTCGCCGGCGTGATGCGATATCTGGGCGTCGAACTGCCCGGCAAATTCACCGAGTTCGGCAGCTTGCTTATCAGCGGTTTGGTCAACGGCATCCGTAACAGCGCCGGCCAGCTGAAAGACAGCGTCATTGGCATTGGCTCAGCCGTCAAAGACTGGTTCACCGACACCCTCGGCATCGAGTCGCCCAGTCGCGTGTTTATCGGCTACGGCGCTAACATCAGCCAAGGCGCCGCCTTGGGCATCAGCAGCCAAGCGGCGTTGGTGCGACAGGCCGCACTGGGCATGGCCGCACAAAGCCGCGTCGACATGGCGCCCCCCAATCTGATGCAAGTCACCCAGGCCAGCAGAATGGGAACCGGCACATCGGCATCCGCCGCCACGCCCACCATGACCTTTCATTTCTCGCCGCAGATCAACGTGCCCGCCGGCGCCGGCATGGACGTTATTCACCAAGGGCTGCAGGCCAGTTACACCGAATGGATGCGCATGATGGAACGCTACCTGCACGACACCCACCGCCGTAGCTACGGCCCCTCAGCGCAGGGCGGTGTCTGATGTTCGCCATCTTGGGCAACATTGAGTTCACCGTCGCCGGCGGCATCAGTGCCCTCGAGCACAGCGGCACCGCTGACTGGGCCGAGCACCCACGCATTCAGGGCAAGCCCCTATTGGAGTGGGTCGGCGAAGGGCTCGACGAATGCCACCTCAGCATCGAATTGCACCCGCTGCTGGGCGACCCGGAACAACGCTTGCGCGCACTGCGCGTGGCCAAAAGTCAGCATCAACCACTGGCCTTTGTCATGGGCAACGGCGACTACCTTGGGCCTTACGTCATCACCCACCTGAGCAACACCGTTCGCCGTGCCACCGCCATCGGCCAATTGATGGCCGCCACCGTGCAACTCAGCCTGCGCGAATACACCGGCGCCTTCGTCCGCAAACCCCATCACCCCGGATTGCTCGATCCCACCGTCGGCGACCCGGCAACGGCCCTCGGCTCACCGGGCGTCATTTCCCGCCAAGCGTTGACGCCCAGCACCGCCCAACGCGTCCTCAGCCACGCCCGAACCGCCGGCAACGTCTTGCGCGCGGGCAAGCAACTTTACGACGCCGCGCAAAGCGGCAACCCCTCGATCATCCTCGGCCAGGTCCCGCACCTGCTCGGCGTCACGGCCCGCGCCCTCGAACCGCTGCAAGGCTTCGTCACCGTCGCCGGCCTGCTGCGTGACGGCGCCGACTTGTCCCGCCTGGGCGAGGACGTCTTGGCCGGCGTCATCGGCGCCCGCGCCAGCCTCAACCCCGTTGATCTGGCCAACATCATCGATCGCCTCAGCGCCTCACACGCCACCCTCGACCAGGCCATCACCGTACTCGACAGCGCCAACGAGCGGCTGGCCGGGCTGGCGGCCGACGTCCTCACCCGGAGAATCTGATGTTCATTCCGCACCACACCACCGAAGGCGAACGCTGGGACCAATTGGCCTGGCGCTATTACGGCGACGCCCATCGCTACGGCCCCATCGCCGACGCCAACCCCAACGTGCCCCTCAATGCCACGCTGCCCTCGGGGCTGACCTTGGCCATTCCGCTACTCGCCGCACGGCCCACCGCACAGGACGTTGCGCCATGGATGCGCTAACCCAGCAACACGCCCCGCAGGCCCGCTTTGTACTCACCTACCAACAGCACAACATCACCCGCGACGTCAGCCAGCACCTGCTGTCACTGACCTACACCGACCACCTGACCGGCCAGGCGGACAGCCTCGAAGTCGAACTCGAAGACACCCAAGGCCACTGGCGCAGCACCTGGTACCCCGGCCACGGCGACACCCTGACCGTCGCCATCGGCTGGGAAGGCACCCCCATGCGCACCCTCGGCCGCCTCGAAATCGACGAAGTCGAACTCAACGGCCCACCCTCGACCATCACCATCCACGCCCTGGCCACCGGCATCAACAGCCCACTGCGCACCCTCGAACACCGCGCCTACGAAGACCTCACCCTGGCCGCCATCGCCCAACAAATCGCCACCCGCCAAGGCCTCACATTAGTCGGCCACATCGAACCCATCCCACTCGACCGCCTGACCCAACAAGACACCGACCTGACCTTCCTGCGCGACCTCGCCAACACCTACGACTACGCCTTCAAAATCACCGGCCAGCAACTCGTCTTTCACGCCATCCAACACATGGCCAACGCCCAGCCCGTCGCCACCCACCACCTCACAGACCTGGCCAACATCCACCTGCGCGACCAAATCAAAACCCTGCCCAAAGCCATCCAGATCCAACACAAAGACCCCGCCAAAAAACAACTCATCACCTACACCCTCATCAACCAACAAACCGTCGCCGTCCCCAGCAGCCACAGCCAAACCACCACCAGCGCCGACACCCAAAAAAACCGCCAACGCACCACCTCCACCGCACAAACCCACGCCAAGGCCAAAGCCCAACTCGCCCAAGCCAACCGCCAACGCACCACCGGCCAATGGACCACAACAGGCCAACCCCACCTCACCAGCGGCAACACCATCACCCTCAACGCCACCGGCCAACTCAACGGCCACTACCTCATCACCTCATCCACCCACCGCATCACCCGCCAAGGCGGCTACACCACCACCCAACACGTCTCAAAAATCCAACCCAACCCCTGACACAACACAGCCCTGTAGGCGCTGCGTCCCTGCGATCAATTGATCTTCGCTTCACGCAAAACCCCGTGGGAGCGAGCTTGCTCGCGAAGAGGCCAGCCCAGACACCCAACCACTCACCAGACCAAACCGAGCCCCCATGCCCACCCAACTCGAATACGGCGAAGTCACCGCCCTGGACCACAAAACCTGCCGCCTACGCGTCCGCCTAGACGACCGCGACGGCCTCCAGACCCACTGGCTCAACATCCCCCAACGCAACACCCAAGGCACCCAACGCCGCCCACTCATGCCCGAAATCGGCGAACAGGTGGCGGTGCTGCTGGATGCGGACGGCGTGGGAGGCGTTTATCTGGGCGGGATCTATTCAACGGCGGAGCCACCACCGGTGGTGGATGAGGACACGGAGTATGTGCGGTATAGCGATGGGACGGTGGTGGCGTACGACCGGGCGGCCGGGGTGATGACGCTGGATTGTGTGAGCACTTTGAATTTGAGATGCGGAGGGGAAATCACAATTGAGGCGGATGAACCGATAGTGGTGAAAACGCCGTCGGCGATACTCGACATTCAGCAGGTCAAGCTTAATGGCGACCTGCTGGTGAAGGGGAATGTCTACGCGACAGGCACCGTAATGGATGTAGGAGGAAACTCAAATCACCATAACCACTAGAACTTTTTCGCTGGGGGAGACTTCTTCTTTTTGTAGTTTTTTGTCAGGGCCATGGAGAGTGCGGTGCCACTGCCAATCCGTTTGAAGTACTTGATGTCACTTTCCATTGTCGCTTCCAAGCTCTTCCATGTGCCAACAGGACCGAGTGCTGAAAGATCGAAATCGTGTTCGACAAGCGCTTGGAGCATTTCCGGGTAACGTTTGTAGTAGAAATCCCAAGCGGTTAAAAACTTCACTCGCACGAGCGGAGACTTGTGAGAGCGCATTTGAAAGTGGACATCCTTCAAAAAACGCACCTGCCAAGGCACACGAGGCGCGTAGTCAACACCGGGCAGCTTGAGGTCGAATGGATAGATACCAGTCGAGAGTTTGTTCAGGCTTTCTAAGTCGCGATTCAGATAAACGAATTCGTACTCATCACTAAAAGGAGCTGTACGAAAAAAACGATTGTATTTGACGCATTCGGTGCTCATGAAAAGTCCCAGGGACGGAATTCCTTTTTCCGAGTTGTAGGCATCAATCAAAGCACCACCGTAAAAGCACTCTACATTTTCGATGTTTGTAATGAGTGAACTCACCTTCCACCAAGACCGCACGGAAATAAATGTCCTGACCCGTCAAGCGGTCATGAAGGTCTTCAGCAAACTCCGTCAGTAGCCATACGCAATCCGCACGCTTGTCATCAGTGTCTGCGTCACTGGTGTTGTAGACCAAAATGGTGTCGGAAAAGACGATCGTGTTGAAATTAGTCTGATGATGAGCATTGAGCGTATTAAGTATTGAGTAGACCCTCGCGACCTTCCGAGGCTCTAAACGAGTCATTTCTGAGAAACCTAGAATGTCTATGTAGAGGAGAAACTGGCTCATTCCGTGACCCTTTTTTAATGGTTTTATTTTAGATACTGCCTCTCTTTAAATTCGATTAAAAGCCCGGCCGGTTAAGTTCGCCGCACCATGGGCCCATGACAACGCCCATCCCCCACACCAGCATCACCGCCGCCCACTGGCAACCCGCACTCGGTACCACCGGCGAGATCGTCGAGGGCCTGCGCGACATCGACCAATCCCTGCGCATCATCCTCACCACCCCAAAAGCCAGCGACCCACACCGCCCGGAATTCGGCAGCAACCTGCACCTGTACCTCGACTGGCCCACCCACCGCGTCACCCCGCACCTGGTGCGCGAAGCCATCGAAGCCATCCGCCGCTGGGAACCGCGCGTGGCCGTCGACCAAGTCCACATCCAGATCAACACCCAACACATCATCGTCCGCGTGCAATGGCGCGTCACCGGCCAGCGCCCCCAGCGCACCGAGGTCCCCTATGCGCGAACTCCCTAAACCCGAATTCATCAAAATCGACCCCGCCGCACTAGAAGCCGAGCTCATCGCCCGCTACGAACAAAAATCCGGCAAAACCCTGTACCCAGCCCAGATCGAACGCCTCTACATCGACCAGATCGCCTACGCCGTCTCCCGGTTGCAGATGAGCATCCAGCACGCCGGCGAACAACTCCTGGTGCGCTTCGCCCGCGGCCCCATCCTCGACTACCTCGGCGAGTTGGTCGCCACTCCGCGCCTGCTGGCAAAAGCCGCCCGGTGCACTTTGCGCTTTAACCTGCCGGCAAAACCAGCCCAGCCGGTGTTGATTCCGATCGGCACACGGGTCAGTACCCAAGATGCCAAACTGACCTTCATCACCGATCGCGACGTGACCATCCCCGCTGACCAAACACATGTGACCGTCACGGCAACGTGCGCGACCGTCGGCGAGCAAGGCAATGGCTGGACCATCGGCCAGATCAACGTGCTGGGCAACTCGCCAGTCGCCGCGTTGACCGTCAGCAACACCACAACAACCGCTGACGGTGCCGCACACGAAAATGACGAGCGCTACCGCGAACGAATCATCTTGGCCCCGGAAGCCTTCAGCAATGCAGGCAGCCGCGCGGCGTACCGCTACCACACACTGGCCGTGCATCAATCCATCATCGACGTCGCCGTTCACGGCCCAGACGAAGGTCAACCGGACGGTCATGTCGCGCTGTATCCCTTGACCCTCGACGGCCTGCCAACAGACTCACTGCTTCAAGACATCACGCGCCAGGTCAGCGGCGAAAAGCTGCGTCCTCTGTGCGACACCGTCAATGCACTGGCCCCTGTCGAAGTCAGCTTCCAAATCAAAGCAAACCTGACGTTCTACACAGCCGTCGACCGCAGCGCGACAATGGCTGCGGCCCAAGCGGCTGCCAACGCTTACGCGCAAGAATGCAGCGCCACACTCGGTCACGATCTGGTCCCAGAGCAACTGACCGCCGCGCTACAAGTCCCCGGCGTTTACCGTGCAGACCTGACAGTGCCGCAGAAAATTCGCGAGTTAAGCGGCAACGAATGGGCCCACTGCACCTCAATCGAATTGACCGATGCCGGGGTGGCCCATGGCTGACCCAATGCTGCCCCCCGCATTGGCCGGCGATGAACGTTTCACACTGCTGTGCGAACTGCTCGACCAGTCATTGGCCAAGCTCGACATCAACACCATGCTGGTCTACCTGATCGACTGGGTGCAGCCCAAATTGCTGCCGCACCTAGCCGACCAATTCTCATTGCTCGACGAAGCCGCCTGGCAACTCGCCGAGTCCGAACAAGCTAAACGCAACCTCATCAAAAACGCCATCGAACTGCACCGATTCAAGGGCACTCCTTGGGCGATTCGAGAAGTCATCCGCCTACTGGGTTTTGGTGAGGTCAGTCTTCAAGAGGGGCCTGCAACACAGCCCGATATTGAACAGAGCAAAAAGCCGATCTGGCCGCTGTACCGAGTCATCCTCAAACGCCCACTCACCAACGACCAAGCGGTGCTCCTGCGCCGCGTCCTCCTATCCGTCGCACCGGCACGTTGTCGCCTGGTCTCGCTCGACTATCAGACCGTCGCCATCCGCTACAACGCAGTCGCTCGTTACGATGGCCAATACAACCACGGAAGCAGCTAATGGCCGACCTACCCGAAGCCAACCAATGGACGCCCGGCGTCTACCAGATCGAAACCTCCGACCCCGTCGTCGGCGGCCCGGACGGCGTCACCAACCTCCCAATAAAACAACTGACCAACCGCACGCTATGGCTCAAAGGAAAAATCGAATCACTGAAAACCATGACCGACAAAGTGATCCAGGCCACCGAGCGAGCCGCCGGCATTGCGCGCATCGCCTCACAAAACGCCGTCAAAGCCGGAACAGAGACCAATACAACCGTGACGCCCAAAACGCTTGCCAGCCTTTACCCGTTCCGTGGGCGCGCCGTTTTTTTCACCCCCGGCACCCACGTCTGGGACGTGCCTTCGGGCGTCACTCAAGCATGGGTCGTCGTCATTGGCGGTGGCGGCGGTGGCGCTCGGTCCAAAACATTACCCGGGCCCTCAGGCGGGTCGGGCGCTGGCGTCGCTAAAAAACTCGTCGACTTACGCGGCATTGCCTCGGTAAACATCACTGTAGGCGCGGGCGGTAAGGGGGCGTCCGATATCGACACCATAGGAGGAGACGGCGGCACGACGCTTTTCGGAACGTTTGTCTACGCGACCGCCGGAAGGGGCGGAATGCTCGATGGTCACGCGCCACATGGGGGCACCGGTTACGGGGGAAATGAAAACGATTGCATCGGCGTCGCGGGTCACCCTGTCGGCAACGCTTCAAACACCGGTTTTCTAGGAGGTGCCGGCGGGGGCGGCGAGTCAGGAGCCTCTTCGGACGATACCCGCAAACCCGTTACGCCCGGACACGGAGGTGGCGGCCGCACCTCCAGCGCAGCACCGGATGGCGCTGACGGACGGGTAACCATTCAATGGTGACAGTCACGCGCGGGCGAACAACCGCTGAACGGTTTCTTATGCACCGATCACGCGCCCCCGACACACCCTACAACGGCTGGCCCACAGCCAAAGGGACATAAACATGCAAGACATCCGCTGTGGCCAATGCCACCGCAAACTCGCCGCCGCGCGAGGCTTCACCGACCTACAAATCAAGTGCCCGCGCTGCCGGACACTCAACCACCTGAAGGCCCCGAGCCTCCTATCCGAATGCCCTGAGCATCTGCCCACACGAGTGCAGACATGCCCCAGCCCACCATTGGAAGCCTGTTCGCAGGCATAGGAGGATTTGATGCAGGATTCGAAAACGCAGGCTACCGCACCGCCTGGCAAGTGGAACTCAACCCCACCAACCGGGCTGTCCTTGCCGACCGATTTCCACACGCCACCCAACACGAAGACGTCCGCCACTGCGGCGCCCACAACCTCCAAACCGTCGACGTCATCACCGCAGGCTTTCCCTGCCAAGACATCAGCATCGCCGGCAGCCGCCCCGGCAACCAAACCACCCGAGGCCTACGCGGCGAACGCAGCGGCCTGTTTTGGCAAGTCATACGCATCCTCCAAGAGACACAACCTCGCTGGGTGGTGCTTGAGAATGTCGTTAACCTGCTCGCTATCAACGATAGCCAAGACTTTGAAACAGTCATCCGGGCCCTTGCGGACAGCGGGTATGTGGGATTCTGGCGAGTGCTTAATGCTCAATATTTCGGAGTCCCCCAACAACGTCGTCGAATATTCCTGGTCGCAGGTCATCAACGAATGCCCCCCATCGAGCTGCTGGCTGACGCCGCGCCAGTGGACGCAATACCTCCAGCGTCTCAATCGCAGCAATGGCCACGCCCCGCGGATACATGGGCTGCCAATACTCTATTGGCAAACAAAGCCGGCTCCCAAATCGCTATGGGCTGTACCACTTTCGTCGCTCACCCGAACGGATGGCATCAGATGGCTGAGCGGCAGCGAACGTCTGAAAATGATGGGCTTTGCCTCGGACTGGATGCGTCCAACCTTGCAGAAGCTTTCGCTGCCGGAAACGCCGTCGTCCCGCAAATCGCCCAATGGGTCGCCGAAAAACTAATAAAAGCCAACTAACCCCACCAGCGGGAACCCAGTTCCCGCTACCATCCTGCAATTCCATTGCACCCAGTGCAAAAGAATCCACCTACAAATACCGCGCGCTAAGGCCCAAGCTTTACGCGCGCGGCATCATGTTGTGTCAGTTGGATTGCTGCCCTCACCCCCCGCCCTCTCCCAGAGAGAAAGAGCCTGACCGTATCGATGTAAATGTAAGCGTCATACGCAAAATCCGCATCGATACAGATCAGTCCCCTCTCCCTTGGGAGAGGGTTAGGGTGAGGGGCTGCGGCCTAAGCAACGCAGCAATTTTCAAGCCTTTTTCTTGTACGCAATGCAGTCGATCTCGACCTTGCAGTCGACCATCATGCTCGCCTGCACACAGGCCCGCGCCGGGGCGTACTCGGGTTTGAAGTACTCGCCGAAAACCTTGTTGAAACTGCTGAAATCCCGCGGATCGTCCAGCCACACGCCGGCACGCACCACATCTTCCAGGCCGTAACCGGCCTCTTCGAGAATCGCGATCAGGTTTTTCATGGTCTGGTGAGTCTGCTCGACGATGCCGCCGACAATGATCTCGCCATCCACCGCCGGCACCTGGCCGGACACATGCAGCCAGCCATCCGCTTCAACGGCGCGGGCGAATGGGCGTGGCTGACCGCCAGCGGCGGTGCTGCCGGTGCCGTAACGCGTAATGCTCATGGGTGTTTCTCCTGATTGAAAAAGTGAAAAATTAAAACCGCGTGCTTTTGAGGAACTCAGCCAGACGCGGCGATTGCGGGCGTTCGAACAGCTCCTTGGGAGCCCCCTGCTCTTCGATTCGCCCCTGATTCATGAAAACGATCTTGTCCGAGACCTCGAAGGCAAAACGCATTTCGTGGGTCACCAGCAACATGGTCATGCCGTCTTCGGCCAGGCCCTTGATCACGTTGAGCACTTCGCCGACCAGTTCCGGGTCGAGGGCTGAAGTGACTTCGTCGAACAGCATCAGACTCGGGTTCATCGCAATGGCCCGGGCGATCGCCACGCGCTGTTGCTGACCGCCGGACAACTGACCGGGAAAGTGATTGCGCCGCTCCAGCAGGCCGACGCGTTCCAGCCATTTTTCCGCGAGGACGACGGCTTCGTCCTTGTGCATTTTCTTCACTTTGAGCAAGCCCAGGGTGACGTTCTGCAAAGCGGTCAAATGCGGGAACAGGTTGAACTGCTGGAACGCCATGCCGGTCATTGCACGATGGCGGGCGATGACTTTTTCCGCATGCCGCACACGCTTGCCGTTGACCTCGTCATAGCCGATGGATTCACCGTCGAGCAGGATCTGCCCGCCCTGGAATTCTTCGAGCATATTCACGCAACGCAGCAGCGTGGTTTTGCCTGAACCGCTGGAGCCGATCAGCGTCACGACGTTGCCGCGCTGCATGCTCAGGTCGACACCCTTGAGCACTTCGACCGCGCCGTACTGTTTGTGCAGGCCACGGATGTCCAGCAACGCCTGATTCTGAGGGGAAACTTGAGCTTGAGTCATGGCAGGGCCACCCGCTTTTCAATGTGCCGGCCGAGTAATTCGATGCCGTAGTTGATGACGAAAAACAGAAAACCGGCGAACAGGTAGAACTCCAGGGTCATGAAGTTCCGGGCGATGATCTGTTGGGTGCTGAGGAGCAATTCGGCGACGCCGATCACCGACAACAAGGTCGAAGCCTTGACGATTTCGGTGGACGAATTGACCCAGGTCGGCAGGATCTGCCGCAATGCCTGAGGCAACAGCACGTAGCCGAGGGATTGGTAGAACGTCAGACCGATGGCTTTGCTCGCTTCCATTTGCCCGCGCGGCAACGCTTGCAGCGCACCGCGAACAATCTCGGCGACGTGAGAGCCGCAAAACAGCGTCAGGCCCAAGGCCCCGGCCTGAAATGCGCTGATCTGCCAACCGAGTGCCGGCGCCATATAGAAGCAGGCCAGCACCAATACAAACACCGGTGTGCCGCGAATCAGATCGACGTAAAAACGGAACGGCGCGCGCATCCAGAACTTGCCGTAGGTCAGCACCAGCCCGGTAACCACGCCGAGCATCGTGCCGAGCAGAATCGCCAGCGCCGACACTTGCACACTGGTCAAAAAACCCTGCCACAGCGGTTCGCGCGCGACCCACAATTCATGTAACCAACTTGGAGATTCGTACATCGCAGCCTCCTATCGGCGGATCGCCAGACGCTGCTCGAGGTAACGCAGCAGCATGGCAATGAGGTAACAGGCCGCGACATACAACGCCGTGGTCACCAGCCAGGTTTCAATCACCCGGTAGCTTTCGACGTTGATCTTGCGCGCGTAATAGGTCAGCTCCGGCACTGCAATTGCGGCGGCCAGCGAGGTGTCCTTGAACAGCGAGATGAAGTTGTTCGACAGTGCTGGCAAGACATTGCGCAGCATCACCGGAACGGTGACGTACGCCTTGACCTGCCACTCGCCGAGACCGATGGCCAACCCGGCTTCGCGCTGGCCCTTGGGGATGCTCAGCAAACCACCACGGAACACTTCGGTCAGGTACGCCCCGGCATACAACGAGAGCGTGATGATGAACGAGGGAATCTTGTCCAGACGAATGCCAAGACTCGGCAAGGCAAAGTAGATCAACAGAATCAACACCAGAATCGGCGTGTTACGCACCACCGTGACGTACACCGAAGCCAGCACCCGCAAGGCGCGATGCTTGGAGAGCAAGGCAAACGCCATCAGCAGGCCGATCACGCAGCCGATGGCGATCGACACCAAGGCCAGCTCAAGCCCCAGACCGAGCCCCGCCAGCAAGGTGTCGAAATCGCGCCACACGGCGGCAAAGTTCAACTGATAGTTCATGGTCAGCAGTACCTTGGGCGGGGCGATGTGAGGTCGCCCCACCCTCACGGGATCATTTGAATTCGACTGGGAAACCGATCGCTGGCGAAGGCAGATCTACACCGAACCATTGTTTGAACGACGCCGCGTAGGTCGGGAATTCAACGCCCGTCATGGCTTCATGCAATGCGGTGTTGACGAAGTTGAGCCAGTCCTGATCGCCGCGTTTCACCGCACACGCGTAGGTCTGCGGGCTCCACGCATAGCTTGGGCTGCGGTAGCGGCCGGGGTTCTGCACCATCAGGTATTTGACCGAAGACTGGTCGGTGGCGGCGGCATCGGCGCGGCCGGAGTTAACAGCCTGATACATCAGGTCGACGCTGTCGTACTGATCGACCTTGGCTTTTGGCAGTGCCTGATGCACCAGCTCTTCGGCATAGACGTTTTGCAGCACCGCCACGGTGACGCTGTCGCCGCCGGCTTGCAGGTCTTCGATTTCCTTGTACTTGCTGTTGTTCGGCAACAGCAGGCCAACGCCTTCGCGGTAGTACGGCAAGGTGAACGCGACTTGCTGCGCGCGGCTGGCGGTAACGGTGATGAACTGGCAGCTCATGTCGACTTTGTCGGTGAGCAGATTGGGAATCCGCGCATCGGACGACTGCACCACGAACTCGACCTTGCTCGGGTCGTTGAACAGACCCTTGGCGACGATTCTGGCGATGTCGATATCAAAGCCCTGCAACTTGCCGTCCGCGCCCTGAAAGTGCCACGGCGCATTGGTGCTGCCGGTGCCGACAATCAATTTGCCACGGGCCAGAACACTGTCGAGCTTGCTGTCGGCGGCCTGGGCCATACCCATGACAGCGGACGAAGCCGCAAGAACAAAAACACATGCTTTGAACAACGAAGGACGGCGATGCATGGCAAGCACTCCAGAATTTTGTTTATTCCGCTATACCGGAACACGGTTTGTTACTACGGAATAGACAGCAGAAAGTGTGCCACAGGATTGTTGGAGAATCTGTAGTGCAATGAAATGTTTTCGAAATCAAAGAGATGCAGAAACAGACAGCGCCGCTGCTTCCAGAGACGCCAAGTAGACTCGCTACCGTAGGCTACACACGCCGGGTATTCGCGCCACATTTCGAGGCGCCCTGCACAAAACAAGGCGCGTTGCACCTGTCAGGTCTGACAGTAGGCGGACGCCTCGCGCTGGATTACCGTCAAGAGATACAGCTACACCTGAAACGGAGATTCTGATGAGCGCGAATATCCCTCTCGCTACTTTGCCGCCCACCTACCGCAAAGCCCTGAAAACCTGGCGCCCGGTAATCCTGTATTTCGCCAACGAACATTGCCCCGCCTGCGAATGGGCCGGGCCGATTTTTCGCCAGACGGCCGAGCCATACCGGCATCGCGCCAATATCTACATGCTCAATACCAGCGAGTCCCCGCGCCATCCGCTGGTCACCGGCACGCCCACCGTGCTGTTTTACAAGAACGGTAGACTGGTGAAAAAACTCAAAGGCATCGGCACCGAAGAAACCCTCGCACGGGATTTCGCCGAGCATATCGGCAAGACCAAAGCGCCCGTTGCGCCTCGCAAACAGCTGCATGACCTGCCTTGGCTGCGTCAGACACTTCGTACTCTGCGCACTGTTGCACGTGCTCGCTTGCGGAAATTCCTCGACCGGTGACCACCAGTATCGGTGAGACCCGGGTCGAGGATTGCGATTCGCTGAATCAGGCGGCGCTCAAGGCGTAAGGGGCGTTGTTTGCGTCAAAGCATATCGGGAAGGATCGCTACACTTTTCATCAGTGAATACTGCGGTGCCTGAACCCAAGCATTCGCGAGCAGGCTCGCCCCCCTTTGAAACGCATTCCATTGTGGGAGCGAGCCTGCTCGCGAAGAGGCCGGGACAGTCAGTAGAGAACTCAAGTATTACGCGGCAGCACGCACCAACAACACCCGAGTCACCCGCCGCTCTTCCACGGCTTTGACCGTCATCTGCCAGCCCTCCAGCTCCAGACGGTCACCGATCACCGGCAATCGATCCAGCAGGCTCATCACCAACCCGGCCATGGTCTGATAGTCCTCGGTCGGCTGCGCACCAAACCCGGTGCGCTGGCGCACGCGCGACAGGTTCAATGCACCACTGACGATAAACCCGCCCTGCTCCTCGACCACGTCCGGGCCTTCGACTTCGCTGGCATCCGGCAACTCACCGGCAATCGATTCGAGGATGTCGGTCATGGTCAACACGCCGACAAAATCACCGAATTCGTTGACCACAAAGGCAATGTGCGTCGAGGCTGCGCGCATCTGCTCCAGTGCGTTGAGGATCGAATAACTGTCGAGCAGGTTGATGGTCTTGCGCGCCAGATGTTCCAGGTTCGGCTCGGTGCCAGCCAGGTATTCCTTGAGCAGTTCCTTCTTGTGCACGAAGCCCAACGGCTCATCCACCGCACCATTACGAATCAACGGCAGACGCGAGTAGGACGAGTGCATCAAGCGGGTACGAAGCGCCTCGCGGTCATCGGCCAGATCAAGCGTGTCGACATCGGCGCGCACGGTCATCAGCCCGCGAATCGGGCGCTCGGCCAGTTGCAGCACGCCGCTGATCATCACCCGTTCGCGACGGTCGAACAGTTCGGCACTTGGCGCGTCACCGTCGTCGAGCAGGTCGGAGATCTCCTCGCCCAACTCTTCCGCCGCCAGTTTGCGCCCGCCCAGCAAGCGCATGACCGCATGAGCCGTGCGCTCGCGTATCGGTCGCAAGCCTTGCATCGAACGCTTGCGTCGGGCCCGGGCGATCTGGTTGAACACCTCGATCAGGATCGAGAAACCAATGGCGGCGTACAGATAACCTTTCGGAATGTGGAAGCCCAGACCTTCGGCGGTCAGGGCAAAACCGATCATCATCAGGAAGCCCAGGCACAACATGATCACCGTCGGGTGCGCGTTGACGAAGCGCGTCAGCGGCTTGCTCGCGACGATCATCAAGCCAATCGAGATGATCACCGCGATCATCATCACTGCCAGTTCATCGACCATGCCCACGGCCGTGATCACCGCATCCAGCGAGAACACCGCGTCGAGTACCACGATCTGCGCAACGATCGGCCAGAACATCGCATAAGCGGCGTTGGTCGTGCGTTCGCCGACATGGCCTTCAAGGCGTTCGTGCAATTCCATGGTCGCCTTGAACAACAGGAACACACCACCGAACAGCATGATCAGGTCACGGCCGGAGAAGCTCTTGTCGAACACCTCGAACAACGGCTGCGTGAGGGTCACCAGCCAGGAAATACTCGCCAACAGGCCAAGGCGCATGATCAGCGCCAGCGACAGGCCGATGATCCGCGCACGGTCACGCTGATGCGGTGGCAGTTTGTCCGCGAGGATTGCGATGAACACCAGGTTGTCGATACCCAACACCAGTTCCAGCACGATCAAAGTCAACAAGCCTAACCAGGCCGTGGGATCCGCTAACCATTCCATAAAACGTCTCTATCTCTCTCGGTTGATTCAGGCTGCCGGACACGGCAAAGCGCAACGCGAAGGCTCTGGAGCCGCGTTAACAACGATAGTCGGATGTCGGAAAACCGGATGCTGCGAGTGCGTCAAGACCGCGCCATGGCGCGAGGGGAAGGTGCGACTGGGAGGCTCCGAGAGGGTGTTCATGCAAATCCTGAATGAAAAATGGCCTTGGAGCGTACAGGCTTTGGGAACATTTCCTACAGCGGCAAATCATTTCAAAATCTGTACAGTCTGGAGAGATGTGTTGATTGTGCTGGCCTCATCGCGAGCAGGCTCACTCCTACGGGGGGCGTATTGCAACTTCGTGTCAACGGCCGGCAAAACGCAAACGCGACAACTGCCGTAAATCCCCTTCGACGTAGTAATCGTTAGTCCAACTGTCATCCACCGCCAATGGATTCACCTGCTTCAACGCCAGTTTTTTTGCGAAATAACGAAAGCGGTAATGCTCGTAAAATCGCAACAGCTCCAGGCCGTAACGATCCGCCAGATCGGTGTCGCCACGAATGATCAGGTAATTTTCGTCGTTGCCGTTGCTCGCTGAGGCACTGAGGTTGTGGCTGCCGCTGATGATCGTCGGCGTGTCGGTGGTGAAGTCGGTGACTACCGCTTTAGTGTGCACCAGCAGATTGCCTTTCTGGCCTTTCATGTTCTCGCGCAGCCAGCCTTCCAGACCGGTGTTGAGCAACGCGGTGGCAGCGAATTCGGCGCTGCGGTCGGCGTGGAACCCGGTGATGCGGCTGGCAGTGTTCTGCAGGCCATAACGCAAAATGTCGTCGTGGGGCTGGCCGAGTAACGCGTTAAGAATCGCGTCCGGCAGCGAGAACGCGGTGACGAACAGCACGTCCTTTTTCGCCGCGCTGATGATCTGCACGAACGCCTGCAGATCAGCCCCGCCGGTGCGCGGCGAGAACCCGGCGAACAAAGGTTGCTGCGGATTCATCGGGTTGTGTTCAGTAATCCAGTCACGGGTAACGCCGATATCATCCGGCTGCGCCCAGATCTGCTCGAACGTCTGCAGATAACTGGCGGCAATCGATGCATCGTCCAGCACATGCACCACGTTGGCCTGACGATAAACTCCGTTGGCGGTGAAATTGGTGCTGCCACATAAAACCGCTTCAGGCTGATGAGTGCCGCTGGCATCAACGCGGCTGAGGACCATGAATTTGTTGTGAAAGATATTGTGGGTCACTCGCCCGCGTTTGCTCGCGAGAGGCAGTGCCGCCAGGCTCGCTTCGTTGATCCTGGTGTCTTCATCATCGGGCCGGGCGTGATACAGCACCCGCACCTTTACGCCACGCATGAACGCCGCGTTCACCGCATCGACGATTGCCTGCAACTGATACTCGTAAATCGCGATATCCAGCGCCCACTGACCATCGACCGCACGCTCGATAAACCCGCGCAATCGTGCGAGCAAGCCGTTTTCCAACCATTGCCGCGGCGCATCGGGCCAGGCTTCGATGGGCATGTTTTTGTTGGCGCTGATCTGCGCGTCGAGATCGGGAAACTTGCGCTGGAACGCCTGACTGGCGGCGACCGCACGGTTGAATATCACGCTTTGATTGCTCGGGTGACCGTCATCGGGGGTGATCGTCAGTTCCAACGACTCTCCCAAGTACACGGCATCCGCGGTGCCGTAGGCCAGATGCACGCGATAGTGAAGGGTCATGCCCGGATTGACCGCATAATCGGCCCAGCGAAATTTCTGCAGCGGGGCTTTATCGCTTGGGGTGGCGTGGAACTGGGGGAAGGTATGCGCCTTGCCAGGGAAGGTGAGGCTGTTGAACAGGAACAACCAGGGTTTGCCGCCCTGCTGCTTTTCGATGGCGAAACCCAACAGGCCTTTGCGCCGGGATTCGGCCAGATCCATGGCCAGCAGCACGCCGTTGGTGCCGGCGTAGGCCTTTACACGGAAATCGTCCTGAGGGTTTTTGACCACAACGCGCATCGCTCACTCCTTGTGATTGGGGCTGGGTGCAGCATAGAGCAGTGATTCGGGTTTTGAGTGTTCGGCTCTAGACCGGGTCGATGCAATCGCGAGCAGGCTCACTCCTACATTTGGAATGCGTTCCCCTGTAGGAGTGAGCCTGCTCGCGATGAGGCCCGACCAGACACAGAAAGTATCAGAGGGAAATCAGTTCATCGATATGTCGATACTGCGCATCCAATGCCGTCGCCAGATCCTTGGCCCGGCCCAACCGGATCGGCCCACGCTCGATATCGATCAACAACCCCGGGCACGCCAGCGCCGGTAATCCCGCCCACTGTTTCAGACGCCCATCGGTCACCACCAGCAAGCGTTGCTGCTCGGCAGGAAAGCGCTTGCGCCGCACCGTCAGCCACTGCCCGGCCTGCTCCAGCGCCGCCAGCAACGGCGTGCCACCGCCTGCACCTAAAGCTTCCAGCCACACCCGCAAGCCGCTGGACGCCTTCAATCCCTGCACCTGCCATTTCGGCACCGAGCCACTGGCCGTCAACAATGCGAGTCGCGCCCGTTGCCGGTAAGCATCATCGAACAATTGCGCGAGCAAACCTTTGGCATCGCTCAAGGCCTGATGGCGGCGGGTCGAGGCGGAGGCATCGACGATCACCAGCCACAATTCATGCGGTGAGCGCGTGCGCAGTTGAAACAGCAGATCTTCGCGCGTTCGAGGCCGCCCGTTGAGTAACGAACCCGGCCAATTCACCGTACCGCTGCGCGCCTTATGGCGCTTGCCTTGGCGTCCGTTGTCCAGCTGTCCGGCGCGGGGTCTGGCATTCGCCCCCGCGTCGGATCGGGGGCGAATGCCTAAGGCTTTTTTGGCCAGCTCGGCACTTCACGGCGAGCGCCGGTGGCAAGAGCAGGCGCCGGCAGGTCGCCCCACTGGCCCTGCCCTTCGCTCGACGAGGCCTGGGTTTCGGCAGGCGACTGGGCAGGTTGCTGCGGACTCGATGGCGCTTGCTCACGCCGACGATGGCGCAGGGCAAACTCGGCCACAGCGTCGATATCCTCTTCGCCAATCTCCTCAGCGCCGCGCCAAGCCGCATGGGCGCGAGCCGCGCGCAACCAGACCAGATCGGCACGCAAACCGTCGACGCCAGCGGCAAAACAACGCTCGGTGATCTGCGCCAGTGCGGCATCGTCCAGCGCAATATTGGCCAAGACAGCGCGAGCATTTTCGCAACGCACACGCAGGGCTTGTTGCTCGGCTTCCCACTGTGCGCAGAACGCTTGCGGATCGCTGTCGAAATCCAGACGCCGACGAATGATTTGCCCGCGCTCGGTCGGTGCGGTGTGGCCACTGAGGGCGACGTTCAGGCCAAAGCGGTCGAGCAGTTGCGGACGCAACTCGCCCTCTTCCGGGTTCATCGTGCCGATCAGCACGAACCTCGCCGAATGCCGATGGGAAATGCCGTCGCGCTCGATCAGATTGGTGCCGCTGGCGGCAACGTCGAGCAGCAGATCAACGAGGTGATCGGGCAGCAGATTGACTTCATCGACGTAGAGTACGCCGCCGTCAGCCTTGGCCAGCACACCTGGTGAGAATTGTGCGCGGCCCTCGCTGAGGGCAGCGTCAAGGTCGAGGGTACCGACCAGACGTTCTTCGGTGGCGCCCAGCGGCAAGGTGACGAATTGACCACTGGCGAGCAGATCAGCCAGGCCACGGGCCAGGGTGGACTTGGCCATGCCGCGCGGGCCTTCGATCAGCACGCCGCCGATTTTTGGGTCGATGGCGGTGAGGCACAGGGCAAGCTTGAGGTCATCGGCGCCGACCACGGCGGAGAGCGGGAAATGTGGGGTGTCGGTCATTTGGGTTTTCTCTGTCGTGGTCGTGGGTGTGCTTGGCGTTGTGGTGTGTCAGTTGGGGTGGCCCTCACCCTAGCCCTCTCCCAGAGGGAGAGGGAACTGATCTGGGTGTTCTTGCAAGTTGCGCCGACCTGAATTATCGAGTTGACTTCGATTCTGAACAGCACACAAATCGGCTCCCTTTCCCCCTCGCCCCCTTGGGGGAGAGGGCTGGGGTGAGGGGGTGACTTTCCTGAGGACGCTACATATCTTCCTCAATATCCAGCAGCAGATTCTCCAGCGCCTCTTTATAAGCCCCCGGTTCCTGCCACATCCCCCGCTGCTGCGCCTCAAGCATCCGCTCGGTCATATCCCGCAGCGCGTGCGGATTATGCTCACGAACAAACTCCCGGGTCGCCGGATCCAGCAGATAAGCATCGGCCAGCAAAGCGTACTGGTGGTCATCGATCAACTGCGTGGTGGCGTCAAACGCAAACAGGTTATCAACCGTCGCCGCCATTTCGAACGCGCCTTTATAGCCGTGGCGCTTAACCCCGTCGATCCATTTCGGATTGGCCGCCCGCGAGCGGATCACCCGGTTCAGCTCTTCTTTGAGCGTGCGAATCTTCGGCAGATCCGGTTGGCTGTGATCGCCGTGATAACTGGCCGTTGCTTCACCGCGCAGGCTTTCCACGGCGGCGAGCATGCCGCCCTGGAACTGGTAATAGTCGTTGGAATCGAGCAGGTCGTGCTCGCGATTGTCCTGATTCTGCAGCACCGCTTGCACTTGACTCAGACGCTGAACGAATTGCTCGCGGGCGGCGGTGCCTTCGTCGGAACCGCCGTAAGCGTAGGCGCCCCAATTCAGATAAACCTCGGCCAGATCGTCGCGGCTCTGCCACAAACGCCCGTCGATAGCGCCCTGCACGCCCGCACCGTAGGCACCGGGCTTGGCCCCGAAGATTCGCCAACCGGCCTGACGCCGCGCCGTTTCTTCATCAAGACCCGATTGCAGCAGAGACTCACGCTCGGCGCGCACTTTTGCCGCCAGCGGATTGAGATCGTCCGGTTCATCCAGTGCCGCTACTGCCTGCACCGCCGCGTCGAACAGACGAATCAGGTTGGCAAACGCATCGCGGAAAAACCCGGAAACTCGCAGCGTGACATCGACGCGCGGGCGGTCGAGCAGACTCAGCGGCAGGATCTCGAAATCGTCGACACGCTGACTGCCGGTAGCCCACACCGGCCGCACGCCCATCAGCGCCATCGCCTGAGCGATATCGTCGCCACCGGTGCGCATGGTTGCCGTGCCCCAGACCGACAAACCGAGCTGGCGCAGGTGATCGCCGTGATCTTGCAGGTGTCGCTCAAGAATCAACGTGGCTGACTGGAAACCGATGCGCCATGCGGTGGTGGTCGGCAGGTTGCGCACGTCCACGGAATAGAAATTGCGGCCAGTCGGTAGCACGTCGAGGCGACCACGGCTGGGCGCACCGCTCGGGCCGGCGGGAACGAATCGGCCGCTGAGGGCGTCGAGCAGGCCGCGCATTTCGGCGGGGCCGCAGGCATCCAGGCGTGGGGCGACGACTTCGCGCAGGTGGTCGATGATTGCGCCGACTTCAGCCCAACGCGGTCCCTGTAGGAGTGAGCCTGCTCGCGATAGCGGTGTGTCAGGCAAATCTGTATCGCATGACACTCCGCTATCGCGAGCAGGCTCACTCCTACAAGGGGATTGCAGCGTCTGGAAAATCAGTTCAGTGGCAAACAGTTCGAGGCGTTCGCGGGTATCGCCAGCGGTGCGCCAGACTTCGTCGCTTTGCGATTGCAGGTGCTCGGGGCGTGGGCCTGCCCATGGATCGGCTAGTGCGCAATCGAGCGGATCGAATCCGAGTTCGAATGCTTTGGCCAGTGCGCGCAGCAGGCTCGATTGCGCGCCCTTCCCGTCTCCGCGTGGAATGCGCAGCAACGCCAGCAACGTATCAATCCGCAAACGCCCCGTCGGTGACTCACCGAAGACGTGCAAGCCATCGCGAATCTGCGATTCCTTCAAATCACACAAATACGTATCGAGACGCGGTAGCCAGATCGCCGCATCAGCATCGCTGTCCAGCCCGGCATCGAGTTGCAGTTCGCGGTCGATCTGCGTTTCGCGCACCAGTTGCAGAATGTCGCGTTGCAACTCGCGGGCACGGCGCGGATCAAGCAGTTGCGCTTCGTAATACTCGTCGGCCAGCAGCTCCAGATTGCGCAGCGGGCCGTAGGTTTCGGCGCGGGTCAGCGGCGGCATCAGGTGGTCGATGATCACCGCTTGCGTGCGCCGCTTGGCCTGGGCGCCCTCGCCCGGGTCGTTGACGATAAACGGATAGATGTTCGGCAGCGGCCCGAGCAACGCATCCGGCCAGCAGTTTTCCGAAAGCCCGACGCCTTTGCCCGGCAGCCATTCAAGGTTGCCGTGCTTGCCGACGTGGATCACGCCGTGCGCGCCGTAGGTATTGCGCAGCCAGAAATAGAACGCCAGATACGCGTGCGGCGGCACCAGATCCGGGTCGTGATAGACCGCACTCGGGTCAACCTGATAACCGCGCGCCGGTTGAATGCCGACGAAGGTCAGGCCGAAGCGCAGACCGGCAATCATCATCCGCCCGTCGCGGCACATTGGATCGTTTTGCGGCGCGCCCCAGCGCTCGATCACTGCGGTTCGATTGGCCTCGGGCAGCGCGTTGAACATCGTCAGGTAAGCGTCCATCGCCAAGCTTTGCTGGCAGGGCCGCAGGTCAATCGTGTCGAGATCGTTGCTGACGCCGCCGAGCAATTGCTGGATCAACTCGGTGCCGCTATTCGGCAGCTCTGCCGTGATCGGATAACCCTCAGCCTGCAACGCGCGAAGAATATTCAGCGCCGCCGCCGGCGTGTCGAGGCCGACGCCGTTGCCGATGCGTCCGTCACGGGTCGGGTAGTTGGCGAGGATCAGCGCGATGCGTTTTTCGCCATTCGGCACCCGCGCCAGATCGATCCAGCGCCGCGCCAGTTCGGCGACAAAATCCATGCGTTCGGGTTGCGCACGATAGCAGACCACATCGGACTGACTGCGCTCACTGCGCCAGGCCAGATCCTTGAAGCTGATCGGCCGGCTGATGATGCGCCCGTCGAGTTCCGGCAAGGCAATGTGCATCGCCAGATCGCGCGGGCCGAGGCCTTGCTCGCTGTCGCGCCAGCCGGGCTCGTTGTCCTGCGCGCAGATCGCCTGGATCACCGGAATATTGCGGCGAAACGGCCGCAGATGCGGCGCTTCGGGGCTGGACTGAGCGAATCCGGTGGTGTTGAGAATCACCCCCGCCTCGACTTCATCCAGCCAATCCTCGACCACCGCCAGGCAGCCGGGTTCTTTCAGACTGGCCACGGCGATCGGCAGCGGATTCAACCCCGCTGCCTGCAAGCGCTGGCAGAACACATCGATGAACGCGGTGTTCGCCGCTTGCAAATGCGAGCGGTAAAACAGCACCGCCGCAACCGGGTTTTCCGGCAGCCATTCGGCTTGCCAGTCACTCAGTGCGGCGCTGGTTTTATTCGGGTGGTAAATCGCCGTGCGCGGCAGGGTCTGCGGTTCTTCCCAGGCGTAATCGCGGGAGAGCCAACGGCTGGCCAGACAGCGGAAGAAATCCAGCGCATTGCCCATGCCGCCCTGACGCAGGAATTGCCAGAGCCGGTCGCGTTCCTCGGCGTTGACGGTGCTCAAGTCGCTGAGTTCCGGATCGGGACGGTCATCGCCCGGTACCAGAATCAACTGCACACCACGCTCGGACAGCTCGACCAGCCGCTCGACACCATAGCGCCAATAGGCAATGCCGCCATGCAGCGAAATCAGAATCACCTTGGCGTGGCGCAGCACTTCATCGACGTACAGATCGACCGAGGCGTGATTCTGCACCTGCATCGGATTGGCCAGACGCAGGCTCGGATAATCTTCCGGCAACTGCTGCGCGGCTTCGGCGAGCAGCGCCAGGCTGGAGTCGCCGCTGCACAGGATCACCAGCTCGGCGGGGGTTTGTCCAAGGTCGGCAATGTTGTCATCCGAGACGAATCCGCCGGGCTGAGTCCTGAGCAGGTGCATGGTTTAAACGCTGAGCGCAGCGCGCAGTTGCGCTTCGAGTTGGGCGGCGTCGAGTTCCTGACCGATCAACACCAGACGCGTGACGCGCGCTTCATCGGCGCCCCACTGACGGTCGAAGTGCTTGTCGAAACGCGTGCCGACGCCTTGAATCAGCAAGCGCATTGGCTTGTTCGGGATGGCGGCGAAACCTTTGACACGGAGGATGCCGTGCTTGACCACCAGTTGCGTCAGGGCGTCGAGCAGCAGGCTTTCATCGGCTTGCGGCAGTTCGATGGAGATCGAATCGAAGGCGTCGTGATCGTGGTCATCGTGGTCGTCATCGCCTTCACCGTGGTGATGATCATGGTGGCTGTGGCGACTGTCGATGTGTTCTTCGGAACCGGCGCCAAGGCCGATCAGCACGTCCAGCGGCAGACGGCCGTTGCTGGCTTCGATGATTTTCACCGCCGGTGGCAGCTCTTCGGCGACTTCAGCGCGCACGCGAGCGAGATCTTCCGGACTGGTCTGGTCGGCCTTGTTGAGAATGACGAGGTCGGCGCTGGCCAGTTGGTCAGCGAACAGTTCGTGCAGCGGCGATTCGTGATCGAGATTCGGATCGAGTTTGCGCTGGGCGTCGACCTGATCCGGGAACGCGGCGAAGGTGCCAGCGGCTACGGCCGGGCTGTCGACCACGGTGATCACCGCGTCAACGGTGCAGGCGCTGCGGATTTCCGGCCACTGGAACGCTTGCACCAGTGGTTTTGGCAGGGCCAGGCCCGAGGTTTCGATGAGGATGTGGTCGAGGTCGCCGCGACGCGCGACCAGTTCGCGCATCACCGGGAAGAATTCTTCCTGAACGGTGCAGCACAGGCAGCCGTTGGCCAGTTCGTAAACGCGGCCGGTGGCTTCTTCTTCGGTGCAGCCGATGGTGCATTGCTTGAGGATTTCACCGTCGATGCCCAACTCGCCAAACTCATTGACGATCACCGCGATACGACGGCCCTGCGCGTTGTCGAGCATGTGCCGCAGCAATGTGGTCTTGCCCGAGCCGAGGAAGCCGGTGACGATGGTGACGGGGAGTTTGGCCAGTGTTTTCATCGGTATGCCCTTTGGCAAGCGGCGGGCATACGGGACGAGAACCGGCAACGCACGTGCGCGCCCGGAGAGTTCGCCACCGGATCACCCCGCCCGGTTGAATTGAGAATCTGTGACGAGGCAGGTCTCCTGGCTGACGGCGTTCAGGCGCTGGGCCTGGCGTTGGCTGCGCCTTCCCGCGGGCTCATCGATTGAGCTGGCAGTGGCGTGGCAGCGAACATCACCGTTCACAGTTGCGGGGGCAGCCGCGGCATTGACCGCGTTCCCTTCTTAGCTTCGGCAACGGCCGAAGAACCTCGAATGCGCAAGGCTACGCATGGCTTGCTTATGGGTCAATGTTTGGATTGGGGGCATATCCGTTGCTGCGGTTTTGGCTGCTGGCGGTTTCGCTCTTACAGCGAGTCCCTTTTTCAAACGCCAAAAAGGAACCAAAAGGCTTTGCCCCGGCGTACGGCACTTCGCTGAGGCTCAGTGTTCCCTCGCTACGGTGTCCATCCGGGGGCATCGCCTACGGTTTGCTTCGCTGCACCTCCTCTCGATGTGTTCGACTTCGTCGAACGGCGCTGCGCGCCTAACCCCGGATGAACACCTTCGCTCGGCCTTCCGAAGGGGTAAAAGATCAAAAACCAAAGCCAAAGCAAGATCACAAGCCAAATCAAAAGCCCCTCACCCTAGCCCTCTCCCAAAGGGAGAGGGGACTGATCGTGGTGTTTGGGAGAGATGCGCCGACTTGAAATACCGAGTCGAACTCAGATTCTGAAACAGATCAAAAGCCCCTCACCCTAGCCCTCTCCCGGAGGGAGAGGGGACTGATTGCGTGGAATGGAAGAGGTACACCGACGTGGAATACCGAGTGGAACGCACATTTTGAAGCACCTACCAATCGGCTCCCTCTCCCTCGGGAGAGGGCTGGGGTGAGGGGCAGCAACAACGCAAATCAAAAGCCGAACGCGCCCCGCTCCTCACCACTCAATAGGCCGAGTGTCAGCTCGCCTGCTCTTGATCTTGATCCACGGGCGACATCGGAAGGCTGAGTGGAGGGATTGATCCGGGCGTGGGAGCGTAGCGACCGTTTGGCGCAGCCAAACACAGCGAGAGGAGGTGCAGCGAAGCAAACCGTAGGCGCTGCGCCCGGATCGATCCCGGAGCGAAGGAACCCCGAGCCCCAGCGAGCGGGCCGCACGCAGGAGCAAGCCTTTTTGGTTACTTTTTCGGCGTCTGGAAAAAGTGACCCGCCGTAAGGGCGGAACCCTAATCAGCAACACCCGCAGCAACGGATATACACCCAAAAATTGACCAAAACCCCACCCCCATGCTCTCCTACACAACTTGTTACGGGTGCCCTTCACAGGGTGAAACGGGAAACCGGTGAATCATGTGCTTTACTCAAGCCCATGTCAGTCCGGTGCTGCCCCCGCAACGGTAAGCGAGCGAAGCGTCAAAACCACTGTGCCCGTGCGGCATGGGAAGGAGACGCTTGCAGGTCGGCCTGACGCCAACCCCTCGTGAGCCCGGAGACCGGCCCGCAACACACAGCCCGCACCTTGTGCGTCGCTGAACATAACAAACCCGCGGTGGGCGGGCGCTGTTCGAACCTCTGCGAGCCCGACCCGCAGGGGTTTTCATGCGCTCGATTCACCCACTGACATTCCAGAGGGAAGCGCCATGTCGATCATCAGCAGCACCGGCAGCAACACGGACAAAATCACCAGCACCACGACTCTGAGCCAACGCCTGACCGCCGCCGTCTTCGCGTCGATCCTCGGCGCCTGCCTGGTTTATTTCGCCGGCTTCTCGCACATCGAAGCGGTGCACAACGCCGCCCACGATACCCGCCACAGCGCCGCGTTCCCGTGCCACTGAGACCTGCCGACATGATCAAGCGAATTGCGCAAACCGCAGGTTTCACCGGACTGCTGGCCGCTCTGCTCCTCACTCTGCTGCAAAGTTTCTGGGTATCGCCACTGATTCTTCAGGCCGAGACGTTCGAGAAAGCCGAACCGGTTGCCGAAGTTCACGAGCACGCCGCCGGCACCGCTGCGCACACCCACGACACTGAAGCCTGGGAGCCGGAAGACGGCTGGCAACGTGTGGTCTCGACCACGGGCGGCAATCTGGTGGTGGCTGTCGGCTTCGCCCTGATGCTCGCAGGTCTCTACACCCTGCGCGCGCCGACCAAAACCTCGCAAGGCCTGCTCTGGGGCCTGGCCGGTTACGCGACATTCGTCCTCGCGCCAACCCTGGGGCTGCCACCTGAATTACCGGGCACCGCCGCAGCCGATCTGGCATCACGACAGATGTGGTGGATTGGCACAGTTGCTTCGACCGCTGTCGGTCTGTCATTGATCGCGTTCAGTCGTCACTGGCTGATGAAGATCCTCGGCGTGGCCATCCTCGCCGTGCCGCACGTGATCGGCGCGCCGCAACCGGAAGTGCATTCGATGCTCGCCCCCGAGGCATTGGAAGCTCAGTTCAAAATCGCTTCGCAGTTGACCAACGTGGCGTTCTGGCTGGCCTTGGGCCTGATCAGCGCCTGGTTGTTCCGCCGCAAAAGCGCTGGCCAATACCACGCATGACCGATGACACCGCAGCGCCGACCTTTGTAGTCGGCCTGGGCTGCCAGCGCGGCTGCCCGGCCAGCACGCTGCGCGCGTTACTCGACCAAGCCTTACAGGCGCACCGCATAGAGCTTGAAACGGTCAAGGCGTTGGCCAGCATCGACCTGAAGCGCGACGAGCCGGGGCTGCAAGAACTTGCTACGCAACTCGCCCTGCCCTTGCTGTACTTCAGCAGCGAAGAACTGGCCAGTTATCAACAACGACTCAGCCACCATTCGCAAATTGCCTACGAACGCACCGGTTGCTACGGCGTGGCGGAAAGTGCAGCGTTGGCACTCGCCGAACAGCTGATTCAGGCCCCGGCAAAACTGCTGATTTCCCGGCAGAAATACGCTCAGGCCACGTTGGCATTGGCCGGCGCGGCGTAAATTCCCGATAATCCCCACCATTGATCATGAGCGTTGTTCATCTGCAACGCGGTCGTGCCCTCTTTTACTCAGGATTTAACGATGACCGTTTACTTCATCGGCGCCGGCCCCGGCGACCCGGAACTGATCACCGTCAAAGGCCAGCGGCTGATCCGCAGTTGCCCGGTGATTATCTACGCAGGTTCCCTGGTGCCCGCGGCGGTGCTCGCCGGCCATCAAGCCGAAACGGTGGTCAACAGCGCTGAATTGCATCTGGAACAGATCATCGAATTGATCAAAACCGCGCATGCCCAAGGTCAGGATGTGGCGCGGGTGCACTCCGGCGACCCGAGTCTGTACGGTGCGATTGGTGAGCAGATTCGTTACCTGCGTGAGCTGAATATTCCGTTCGAGATCATTCCCGGCGTGACCGCGACCGCCGCGTGTGCGGCGTTGCTGGGTGCGGAACTGACCCTGCCGGACGTGTCGCAAAGCGTGATTCTGACCCGTTACGCCGACAAGACCGCCATGCCGGCAGGCGAAGAACTCGGCAGTCTGGCGCAGCACGGCGCGACCATGGCGATTCATCTGGGGGTCAACCATCTGGAGAAGATTCTGGCGGAGCTGATGCCGCATTACGGTGCCGATTGCCCGATCGCGGTGATTCACCGGGCGACGTGGCCGGATCAGGATTGGGTGGTCGGGACGCTGGCGGATATCGCCGGAAAGGTCGAGGCCAAAGGGTTTCGGCGTACGGCGTTAATTTTGGTGGGCCGGGTGTTGGGTAGTGAGGTGTTTAGCGAGTCATCGTTGTATCGCGCTGGGCATGCTCACCTCTATCGCCCATGAAGGCCCCTTCGCCAGCAGGCTCGCTCCCACATTGGGAATGCGATCGAAGGTGGGAGCGAGCCTGCTCGCGAAGGCGTCGGTACATTTCATCCATAAAAAACTCACCCATAAAAAAACGGCGCTCACGGGGCGCCGTTTTTCATGTCCGCAGTGAACACCTTACTTAGTAGTAGGCGTTTTCTTTCTGCGTGTGGTCGGTCACGTCGCGAACACCCTTCAGCTCAGGGATGCGCTCGAGCAAGGTGCGCTCGATGCCTTCCTTCAAGGTCACGTCCGCCTGGCCGCAGCCCTGGCAACCGCCACCGAACTGCAGAACGGCGATGCCGTCTTCAACCACATCGATCAGGCTGACCTGACCGCCGTGGCTGGCCAGCCCCGGGTTGATTTCGGTTTGCAGGTAGTAGTTGATGCGCTCGTTGACCGGGCTGTCGGCGTTGACCATCGGTACTTTGGCGTTTGGCGCCTTGATGGTCAGTTGGCCGCCCATGCGGTCGGTGGCGTAGTCGACAACGGCGTCGTCGAGAAACGCTTCGCTGAAGTGGTCGATATAGGCGGTGAAGCTTTTCAGCCCCAGCGCGGTGTCTTCAGGTTTTTCTTCGCCCGGCTTGCAGTAGGCAATGCAGGTTTCGGCGTACTGGGTGCCAGGCTGGGTGATGAAGACGCGGATGCCGATGCCCGGGGTGTTCTGCTTGGAGAGCAGATCAGCCAGGTAATCGTGGGCGGCGTCGGTAATGGTAATAGCGGTCATGGAAACTCCTCGCAGGCTTGGGCGCAGTTTACGCCAATCGTTGCGCCGGACAAAGTCCTAGTATTTTTGTCGGGAAAGATTTTCGTCCGCCCCGCCGTCGATCCGCGTCTTGAGCCAGCGATAGCTGCGTTTTTCCACCCATTCGTAGCTCAACCAGGAGCCGAAAGCGATGGCCAGCGCGCACACGACAAACATCAAATACGGGTTGATGCCGTAGCGGCGGGCCAGATAACCGCCTGCCGACAACACCAGAACGTGCATCAGATACACCGAATACGAGCAATCGCCGAGCAGTTTGAGGACACGACTACGTTCGACATAACGCTCCAGTGAGATACACGCCATCACCAGCACCGCACTCGGCACCCCCCAGTTGAGCAGCCTCGGCGCCGGTGCCCAATGATAAATCGCCAGCAACGCCGCGACGATGGCCGCCAGCGGCAACCACAGTCCCGCACCGATCCAGCCCCGGCGATAAAGCATGCCGATGCCGATCCCCAGCAGAAACTCATAGACGATGTCCGACCGATAGAACTCGCTGATCCAGCCAAACCCGGTCCATGCCTGACTCACTGCAAACAGCAACGCCGCGACTACCAGCAGGCGCACCTGCAAGCGAAACAGCAGCGCCCAGGCGAACAGCACGTAAAAAAGGATTTCGTAATTAAGCGTCCAGCCGACATTCAGCGTCGGATAAATGCCGTAGCCGCCGGGGTTCTCAGTCGGAATGAACAGCAACGACAACAACACATGACCCCAATCCACGGTTTGGTCCGGCAGCAACGGCTGGGCAAACACCACCAGCAGCGCCATCAGCAGCGTATACAGCCAATACGCCGGGACGATGCGAAACAGCCGATACAACAGAAAGCGCGCGGGCGGCAGCGGTTTGTTTTCGGTCGAGAGGAAAATCACCAGACCGCTGATGACGAAGAAGATATCGACGCCTACCGCGCCCTTGTCGATGAACAGCTGCCCGATTGGCCCGCGTGCTTTGAAGTCAAAGAAAATCTGCATGAAGTGGTGGCAGACCACCGTCCACGCGGCCAGCGCACGCAGGGCTTGCACTGAAATCAACATCGGCCGCTCCCGATCACAATTCCTGAAACCACCGCAGACCCCTTGTAGGAGTGAGCCTGCTCGCGATGGCGGCGGCACATTCAACATCTCCAGTGCCTGATTCTCCGCTATCGCGAGCAGGCTCACTCCTACAAGGGGTTTTGCGGTGTCGCTTGAAGTTGGGACAGCAGCCTCGCTTCAAACGATCAAAGATTCTCGTAGCGGTTCATGTCCAGCACGCCCTCTTCCACCGGATCGGTTTCGTGAATGTACTGACTCAAATCGTGGAAATAGAACCAGAATTGCGGATGACTGCGGCGGATCCCCCAACGTTCGACGATTTTCTCGAAGCGGTTGGCATCCTTGGCGTTTTCCATTGCATCGACAAACGCCGGCACCTGATCGGCCGGGACATTAAAGATGAAGTTCGGATAGCTGCTGAGCACGCCCGGGTAAATGGTCAGCGTATCCAGCCCGGGCTGATAACGCCGTGACTCGCCGAGCAGGAACGCCACGTTACTGTGCGCGCGGTTGCGCAACAGGCTGTACACCTCGCGTTTGCCACCGGCGGTTTCGACACGCAGCATGGTCGCTTCCGGAAGTTGGTCGATGACCTGCAATCCGGCCGCCGGGCGCGATGTCAGGCGACTCAATGCCTGTTCGGCATTTTGCAGCGCCGGGTCGATATTTGGCCGTGAGCAGTAAGCGCCGGCGCAACGATTGATCGGATCCGGCCGCGCATTGAGATCACCGTAACGCGCGAGCAATTGCATGGCGAAATCGTATTTCGGGTCTTTCTCGTCGAGGTTCAGCGCAGTCGGCTTGTCATCGTCAATCGCCTCGTAATCGAGCCACATCTTGAACTGGCCGCCGCTCTGGTACCAATCGTCGAGATAGTCTTCGCGCGAATCAGCGGGCATCAGGCGCAGGAAGTTCTGCTCGGCGCCATTGCGGATCAGGTCGAAATACAACCGGGTTTGCGCCTGATGGGAGACGTTGCCAAACACGTCGAAGTTGACTGCCAACTGGTAATAGGTGCGTTCGAGCAGCGGATAGTCAAACAGCCACATCGTCTGCGGCACCTCGCCAATCAGGCCTTTGGTCACCGAAGCGCTGTCGAAGTGACGGAAAATGCTCAGTAACGCGTTGTCATTGCCGGCCCACAGGGTCGACCAGCTCGGCGCGGGGAGATCGGCGTAGCTGTCGCGGCGCAGAGCCTCATATTCATTGCGCTTGTCGCGGTAGTTGCGCCACAGGCTCAACACGCTGCCGACATCGTCGTTCTGCCCGGGCATGGCCAACAGCGGCGTGGCCTGGCCGCGATAATTCGGGTCGGTGATATAGAGGTCGTGTTCCGGGGCCTGGAACAGCGCCCAGAAGTTGTCGCGAATCACGTCGGTCGCAATCTGCCCACGGCACACCGGGCCGCGAATAAAGGTGCGGACAAAGTACTCGGCGTTGTCGAGCATGAATTGGTAACGCGCCTGCGCCGGAATCGCCTCGAATGTCGCGAAGGGATTCGCGCGGCTCTGCGGGCCGTAACCCGGCAAGGCATTGACCTGCCAGTTGCCGCTGTAAAACAGGCTTTTCACCCGCGCCATCTTCGCCGCGCTCAGCAGATAGGTGATATGGGTTTTGTGCACGATCACCCCTTGCACCGGCCACAAGCGGTAATACACCTGGGTGCCCGGATCGTCGTTGGGACGACGGGTGGCGATCAGGTCGATCGGCTGCCCGCTCGGTGTGCGCGAACGCACCCACTGGAAGTAATGCCCCGGCTCGCCATCCTTGAAATAGATGTGCGCGAGGTACAAGTGCTCGTAAAGCCACCGTCCGACCAGACTCTGCCGGGCGCCGGGAGTATTAAGCAGATTTTCCCACTGGACGATTTGCAGCGCCTCTTTCGCGCTCGGCGCCAGGCCTTGTTCGTCAATCGGGGCACCCGAGGCCAGCCAGCGCTGCAGCGTCTGATATTGCTGATCGGTCAGCCCGGTCACCGCCAGCGGCATGCCTTCTTTCGGATGGGCGCCGGCGTAGCCCTCAAACTCGGCGGGCAGCGAGCACATGTTCTCGCGGTTCAGGCCCAGCACAATCTCTTCCGGGAGTTTGGCGTTGGGCGTCAGCGGCGTCTTGTGCCCGAGCTCGAGCATGCGCGCCATCAGCGCCGCCTGACTGCCCTGCGCATCGAGCACCGAATAGAAGTCTTTCTGCTGCCAGGCGCGTTTACCGAAGGCGTCGTAAAACAGTCGCGTGGTCGGTGCCGCTTGTGTGCGCTCGCCGTCATAGACCGGCATTTTGCTCGCGCCACGGGCCGCACCCTCGCCACTGCCCAGATTCAACTGGCAGGCCGAGTCGTAGCAGGCATGGCAGGCCACGCACTTCTCGGTGAAGATTGGCTGGATGTCGCGGACGTACGAAATCGACTGAGAAATGGCCGGCACAGTCGCTGGCTCTTGCGCCACGGCGCCCCAGCTGAGAAACAGCAACACAAAACCAATGACGCGGTAAGACATGCTGCTGATCCCGATTGTTAAAAAACGCCGCGATTCTACAGTATGACGCCCGTACCAACATGAGCGATATTCATGCAAAAGCCCAACATGCTCTAAAAGCGCACAGGTTTGCTATGATCCCGCTCCTTCGTAATGGTCTTTCCGAGTAGTCCAAATGTCCGATCGCAGCGTCCGCCTTCAAGCTCTCAAGCAAGCTCTCAAAGAGCGCATCCTGATACTCGACGGCGGCATGGGCACGATGATCCAGAGCTACAAGCTCGAAGAACAGGACTATCGCGGCAAACGCTTCGCCGACTGGCCGAGTGACGTCAAGGGCAACAACGACCTGTTGGTGCTCACCCGTCCCGATGTGATCGGCGGCATCGAAAAAGCCTACCTGGATGCCGGCGCCGACATCCTCGAAACCAACACCTTCAACGCCACGCGCATTTCCATGGCCGACTACGGCATGGAAGAACTGGCCTACGAACTAAACGTAGAAGGCGCACGTCTGGCGCGCAAGGTCGCCGACGCCAAGACCGCCGAGAACCCGGGCAAGCCGCGTTTCGTCGCCGGCGTGCTGGGCCCGACCAGCCGCACCTGCTCGCTGTCACCGGACGTCAACAACCCGGGCTATCGCAACGTCACCTTTGATGAGCTGGTGGAAAACTACACCGAAGCCACCAAAGGCCTGATCGAGGGCGGCGCCGACCTGATCCTGATCGAAACCATTTTCGACACCCTCAACGCCAAAGCGGCGATCTTCGCCGTGCAAGGCGTGTTCGAAGAGCTGCACATCGAACTGCCGATCATGATTTCCGGGACCATCACCGACGCCTCCGGCCGTACCCTGTCGGGCCAGACCACCGAAGCGTTCTGGAACTCGGTGGCACACGCCAAGCCAATCTCGGTCGGCCTCAACTGCGCCCTCGGCGCCAGCGAGTTGCGTCCGTACCTGGAAGAGCTGTCGAACAAGGCCAGCACCCACGTTTCCGCGCACCCGAACGCCGGCCTGCCGAACGAATTCGGCGAGTACGACGAACTGCCGTCGGAAACCGCCAAGGTCATCGAAGAATTCGCCCAGAGCGGCTTCCTCAACATCGTCGGCGGCTGCTGCGGCACCACGCCGGGGCACATCGAAGCCATCGCCAAAGCTGTTGCCGGTTACGCGCCGCGTCAGATTCCGGACATTCCCAAGGCTTGCCGCCTCTCGGGTCTGGAACCCTTCACCATCGATCGCAGCTCGCTGTTCGTCAACGTCGGTGAGCGCACCAACATCACCGGCTCGGCGAAATTCGCCCGCCTGATCCGTGAAGACAACTACACCGAAGCGCTGGAAGTCGCCCTGCAGCAGGTCGAAGCCGGCGCGCAGGTGATCGACATCAACATGGACGAAGGCATGCTCGATTCGAAGAAGGCCATGGTGACCTTCCTCAATCTGATCGCCGGTGAACCGGACATCTCGCGCGTACCGATCATGATCGACTCCTCCAAATGGGAAGTGATCGAAGCCGGCCTGAAGTGCATTCAGGGCAAGGGCATCGTCAACTCGATCAGCATGAAAGAAGGCGTCGAGCAGTTCATCCATCACGCCAAACTGTGTAAGCGCTACGGTGCTGCAGTGGTGGTGATGGCGTTCGACGAAGCCGGTCAGGCCGACACCGAAGCGCGCAAGAAAGAAATCTGCAAACGCTCCTACGACATTCTGGTCAACGAAGTCGGCTTCCCGCCGGAAGACATCATCTTCGACCCGAACATCTTCGCCGTCGCCACCGGTATCGAAGAACACAACAACTACGCGGTCGACTTCATCAACGCCTGCGCCTACATCCGCGACGAACTGCCGTATGCGCTGACTTCGGGCGGCGTGTCCAACGTGTCGTTCTCGTTCCGGGGCAACAACCCGGTGCGCGAGGCGATTCACTCGGTGTTCTTGCTGTACGCGATCCGTGCGGGCCTGACCATGGGCATCGTCAACGCCGGTCAACTGGAGATCTACGACCAGATCCCGCAAGAACTGCGCGACGCCGTCGAAGACGTGGTACTCAACCGCACGCCAAACGGCACCGACGCCCTCCTCGCCATTGCCGACAAGTACAAGGGCGACGGCAGCGTCAAGGAAGCCGAGACCGAAGAGTGGCGTAGCTGGGAGGTCAACAAGCGTCTGGAACATGCGCTGGTCAAAGGCATCACCACGCACATCGTTGAAGACACCGAAGAATCCCGTCAGTCGTTTGCGCGCCCGATCGAAGTGATCGAAGGCCCGCTGATGTCCGGCATGAACATCGTTGGCGACCTGTTCGGTGCCGGCAAAATGTTCCTGCCGCAGGTGGTGAAATCCGCCCGCGTAATGAAGCAGGCCGTGGCGCACTTGATCCCGTTCATCGAACTGGAAAAAGGCGACAAGCCGGAAGCCAAGGGCAAGATCCTCATGGCGACGGTGAAGGGCGACGTGCACGACATCGGCAAGAACATTGTCGGCGTGGTACTCGGTTGCAACGGCTATGACATCGTCGACCTCGGCGTAATGGTGCCGGCGGAGAAGATTCTGCAGGTCGCCAAAGAACAGAAGTGCGACATCATCGGCCTCTCCGGCCTGATCACGCCGTCGCTGGACGAAATGGTTCACGTTGCCCGTGAGATGCAGCGTCAGGATTTCCATCTGCCGCTGATGATCGGTGGCGCGACCACTTCCAAAGCGCACACCGCGGTGAAGATCGAACCGAAGTACAGCAACGATGCCGTGGTTTACGTGACCGACGCTTCCCGCGCGGTCGGCGTGGCGACGCAGTTGCTGTCGAAAGAATTGAAGGCCGGTTTCGTCGAGAAAACCCGTCTGGAATACGTCGATGTACGCGAACGCACCTCGAACCGCAGTGCCCGTACCGAGCGCTTGAGCTACGCCGCGGCCATCGCCAAGAAGCCGCAGTTCGATTGGGCAACTTATGAGCCGGTCAAACCGACCTTCACCGGCAGCAAGGTGCTGGACAACATCGACCTCAAAGTCCTCGCTGAATACATCGACTGGACGCCGTTCTTTATCTCTTGGGACCTGGCCGGCAAATTCCCGCGCATCCTTGAAGACGAAGTGGTCGGTGAGGCCGCCACCGCGCTGTACAAGGACGCGCAGGAAATGCTCGCCAAGCTGATCGACGAGAAGCTGATCAGCGCCCGTGCGGTGTTCGGTTTCTGGCCGGCCAATCAGGTGCATGACGACGACATCGAACTGTACGGCGATGACGGCAAGCCATTGGCCAAGCTGCATCACCTGCGCCAGCAGATCATCAAGACCGACGGCAAGCCGAACTTCTCGCTGGCCGACTTCGTGGCGCCGAAAGACAGCGAAGTGACCGACTACGTCGGCGGTTTCATCACCACCGCCGGCATCGGCGCCGAGGAAGTGGCCAAGGCTTACCAAGACGCTGGCGACGACTACAACTCGATCATGGTCAAAGCCCTGGCCGACCGTTTGGCCGAAGCCTGCGCCGAATGGCTGCACCAGCAAGTGCGTAAAGAGCACTGGGGTTACGCCAAGGACGAAGTGCTCGATAACGACGCGCTGATCAAAGAGCAATACAGCGGCATCCGCCCTGCTCCGGGTTACCCGGCCTGCCCGGATCACACCGAGAAAGCCGCGCTGTTCGCCTTGCTCGATCCGCAAGCCGAAGAAATGCGCGCCGGCCGCAGCGGCGTGTTCCTCACCGAACACTACGCGATGTTCCCGGCGGCTGCGGTCAGCGGCTGGTACTTCGCCCACCCGCAAGCGCAGTACTTTGCCGTGGGCAAGGTCGACAAGGATCAGGTCGCCAGCTACACCTCGCGCAAAGGCCAGGAATTGAGCGTGACCGAGCGCTGGCTGGCGCCGAATCTGGGTTACGACAACTGAGTCTGGCCAAGGGCCTGGGAACCTTCTGCTCCCAGGCCCGCCCCATCACTGCGTCACGGCCGCCACGAGGGCCCCGGTTGCGGTGACGAAGGGCCCGGCTGCGGCCCCTCTTCATGCGCTCCTGCCAATTTCTGCATTTCCTGGCGGGTCAGCGCCTGCAGCGTCGCGGAACGCGCATCGGCCAGTTCGATCCTTAACGCTTGCATCGCATCGAGATACGTCTGGAGCGATTCTGCACTGTCGTTTCTGTCGGGATGTGCATCCTCAACCTCTTCCATGCGCCTTGCGGCGTTCTGTTCAAGCGCCTGGAACTCGGCGGGATATTGTTCTTGCAGATAGACACCCCAGTAATCACGCGCACTAAGATCCTCCACGAATATGTTCGACGCCTCATCCGCCAGTACAGAGGCGCGTGCGTTGATCAATCGCCGCCCCCGGATGGGCGTGCCGTACAGCATATGCTCCGGTTGTGCCGGTAATTCCAGCCCGTCCGGCCAACCGCGGATCATGCCGATGCGATACTGCAGTCGCACTTCCGCTCTGTCCTGGTTAACGGCAACGGCTTCAGCCAGCCTGTCGACCCTGTCAAGTCGAAACAGGCGTCGGGTCATATCCAACAGGGCTCTGCCTCGCAGATCCGCACGATGACGAGGTATATCGCGTAAAGCGGTGTACACATAAACCCGTGTTTCCAGTTCGCTGAAAGAAAGAATGCGGCCATCAGGACAGGTGCCATGGGTCTCGGCGTTGGCAAATAACAGCTCGCGCAATTCGGTATTTTCACTCGCTGCCTGAATGACTTGCCATACCCGGTGAGTCAGATCGCCACCCGCCAGCCTGAACTCGGCGGTATCGTGCAGCGTCGAGAGCAAATGAAAGAACGACTCATGATTGGCTTCTTGCGCCAATTGCTGCCACATCTTTTGCCGAGCGGAGCGCGCATCGACGGGTGTGTAAGTCAGCCAGGTTTCCATGGCCGGCGCAGCCACGTCGTGTTGCGGGTTGGCAATAACCTCAAGTGCCTCGACACCCGCATGCACATCTGCACCCGGCACAACCGCTGCGCCGCCACCGCCCCCCCCGCCATCACTGTCATCGCTGTCATCGCTGTCATCGCTGTCATCGCTCCCGGACCCCGATTCATAGTCAAAATCGGACTCGCTGTCGGCATGTAACTGGCGCTGCACGATTTCATGATCCAGAGTGGCTCGCGACAGTCCCATCACAGGGCGGCCATCGTTGGCCACGCTGTAATCCCTGAGCTGTTCCAGACTATTGAGAAGCAGTGGATTTTCGGACAGGTCAGTGCCGGCAACCAGTGGTTGATGCGCGCCCCCCAACAACCAGCCAGGTATGTTCATGATGCGGTTGAGCGTCAGGTTCAACGTTTGCAGATGTTCCAGCTCCATTATTCCGTCTGGCCAATGCTGCAGACCATTGTTGGCGAGATTGAGGGTTTCCAGTCGGCTGAACGCGCTGGCGTTGAAGTCGTCCAGACGGTTGTGACTGAGGTCCAGCCATCGCAGGCGATCCCCTCCGACCTGGGAATAAAGGCTTTGCGCATCCCCAAAGCGATTGCCGCTCAACTCCAGCCGCGACAACTGGCTCAGGTTGCCGACGCCCCCCGGCAGCACCTCCAGCGCATTGCCATTGAGCGTCAGCGTGGTCACCTCAGGGAAAGCGCGGCAAAACCCGCTGAAACTTTGCAACGTGAATCGGGTACCGGTCAGATTGAGCGTGCGGACATGGGAAAGCACTGTCGACAGTGGCGGTAAATCGCCTGTGTGCACCCCGGTAAGATTCAGTGTCTGCCCTGCGCCATCGGCATGACCGGTCACGCCATCCTGCCAGCATTCACGGATTTTCAGCGCAGCCATTTCTCGACTGTACGCCGAGACCAGACTGCCGTAGACATTGGCCTCACGGGCAAAGATCCAGCCATTCAATTCGCGGGTCATTGATACGGCGGTTTCTTGCCATTCGCGCAACCGGGCATCGATCCCTGCATCAGTCAGCCCCTCCAGACGTAATCGGGCCACGCATTGCTGCGCCTCTTCCGGGGAAATGATCGGGTTCAGATCCTGCACCCGCTGTGCAAAACCTGTGGGACCTTCAACCACGGTGGTCTCGAGAAGCGGCGGCAACAGGCGTTCAACGAGAGAAAACGCTGTCTCGGCCGGCATCTCGCCCGGAGGCATCAGCAGCGGTACAGGTTGCAAGTCAAATTGCCCCAAGGCACCGATGGGCAGACCTCTGGCGCTTTCGATACGCCCTTGCGCCGCCGTCAAGGCCGCCGCCCCTTCAACACTGAAAGGATTGTTGGTCATCAGGCTGGTGCGCAGCAGCATGTCTGCGTGGCCGAGCACGGATTTCGGCAGTGCAGCGATGTTGTTGTAGCGCAGGTCCAGCCATTTCAATTGTGGAAGGTTTTCAGCGCCCCTTGGCCACGCACCGAGTGCATTCGAGCTGAGGTTCAATGTCTTGAGGCGGGTCAGGCCCGACACATCCAGTTCGGTCAGCCGATTGAGGCGCATGCTCAGATGTTCAAGGTTTACCAGACCATTGATCCGGCTCTGCAGCGCAGGGGTGGATTCGATCTGGTTAAAGGAGAGGTCCAGTCGCGTCAGTTGCGCCAGGTCGCCCGGCCTGAACGGCACCTCAGTCAAAACGCTCGAAGTGATTTCCAGGTTACGCACGCCACTGAAGGCCATGAGAAAATCGCGAACCTGCTCGACCGGCGCAACCATACGGTCAAGGCGCACGGTCCGCACGTGGGAAAATGTGCCGGCCGGTAACCGGGGTAGCTCGCTGACGGTGATTTCGTTCTGCGTCCAGGTCGAGTCATACAGCTCGAATACGCCGGCATCGTCGCGGTTCACGGGAAGTTCCCGCTCCAGTGGGCCAGGCGGTTGCACATTGGAGTCCAGGCTATAGCGCTTGCGTATGGCAGCACGCCAGTTTTTTTCGAGTGCGCGCAGCACCCGGACATTGGGTTGCGTCTGCCAGCGCGGCAATAGCATGGTCGTTCTCAGTCCATCGGACGCCGTGGGGTGATAAAACTGCCGGAAGATCCCGGCGTGCTCTGCACGTAAAGCCTCGACGGCGTTGAGTCTGGTTTCGGGGGTGTTCCACAGGTTCATGATGCGCGCAGGCAACGGATTGATATGCCCGGCCTCCCCCGTGAGAAACTCCAGCTCGCCGGCACAGTAGCGGCGAACCATCAAGTCGAGATCAACCAGATGTCCGAATTCCCCCATGTACTTTTTGACGTACTCATAAGCGGGCTTGAACGCCTCATGGGAAAACCTCGACCAGTCCAGCGATAGCCCCGCCCAGAGTCGTTCATGTCCGGTGTAGAGCGAGTCAGGAATGGAACTGATGGCGGTGCGCGACAGGTCCAGACGCTGCAGTGCAGGAAGCCCTTGCACATAGGCAGGCCACTGCACCAGGCTCAAGCCTTCGATCTTGATTTTTTCCAGGTGTGTGAGTGGTGCCAGGTCAAGCACCGGGGCGGGAGTGAACAATCCCGCGTAGTTGAGGTGAAGCTCTTCAAGCCCGGTCAATGCTCGCAATCTGGCTGGAAAAGAGATCGCCAATGCAGGCGCCGCTGTTCTGAACTTCAGACTTTTCAGCGAGGCCATTCTGGTCACCGCCTCGGGCAAGGTGGTCAATGCCATTTGTTGCAGCGCATAGATGCCATAGTGATTGCTCCGCTGCCCCAGCGACAATTTCTCGACATTGGGCAGCAGAGCCAGAAACGCTTCGGCATTGCCGTCGGTCATACCGTTGCCACCAATGGTCAGTTCGCGCACATGGGTAAAATCCGCCGCAAGTGCCGGCAAAGGATCGTAGGTGATGAACGCGAGCTGGTCTGCCCCGGGCATCTCGGCGGCTAACGGTGCCTTGCGCCAGCACGCCTTCAGCGCTTGCGCAGCCCGCAACCGGTGGCCCTGCTCGCCGCGCGCAGCCGTCGAATGCTCCACCCATTGATCAAGTGTCGTCTCAAGGTTGTTCCATTCAAGCAGGCGGTCCTGCAACATCTGAGCGATCTGGCTCTCGTTATCGCCCGCCCGCACTCGTCCCAGAATGAAGTCGTCAGCCTGCCTTTCGGTGAGATCGGGATAGATATCGCGCGCCCGTGCACTCAGCGCCGGATTGAGCCTGGGCCCCCTTCCGCTGGCGGCGTAACCGGTCAAGGTTTCGCTGACCCGCACAGGTGCCTTGAACCACTTGCCCTGCGGCTCCAGAAAGGCCAGCGTGGTGCTGTAATGCTGATCGGCGTATTCGATGATCTTTTTTTGCAGTTCGGGCCACTGACTGACCTCCGGCATGCCCAGGCTACGGCGCGCATCATCGGGCAAGGCGTGCATGATCGATGCGTAAAAGTTGCCTGCGCTTCGAGGCAGGCTATTGAGTTCTTCACCGCGATCATTGAATGCCTGGAATTGCGGGCCCTTTTTGATCAGGTATTTTTTTTCGCGGGCCGTCTCGCTGCCAATGCTGTCGAGCAACGTGCCACTGTCCTTGCCTTCGCGGACTTCCAGCCGCACGTTGTCTGGCCAGCCCGGCAGACGTTCCAGGGTGCGCAGCGCCAGGTGGCGGCTGTCCGCCGAGGCGATGTTTTCGCTGCGCAAGCCGGCATAGGCCGTGACTTGCCGACTTCGCCGCGCGTACCAACGAGCGTCCTCCAGCATCCGCAACGGGACTCGATGGGGAGAGCCCAGCCGCGCAAGATCATCGGTGTGACTGTGTGCAAGGATCTCTTGCGCAGCCGCGTCGCTGAGCCCCGGACAGGCGTTCTGCAAGAGCGTGACCCTGGCGTCGACGGGTTCGGTGCCCTTGTAAATACTGTCGTGAATCGCTGGTTGACGGGTTTGCGCGTGAGCGGCCATTTGCTTGCCAAATTCTGCCGGCCTCGCGTCATGCACGCGCGCGCCTTCCCCGCCTAGCAGTCGAGTGATTTCGGACTCGTCGAGCTGCGCCAGAATTCGCGCTGGCATATCCCCGCTCAGGATCTCGGGCCGGGTGACCTGGATCGGTGCCTTGACGCTCACACCCCGAACCCGGCGTTCGGATCCGTACTTGACGGATTTACCGGACATCTGCGGCCCTTCGAAGACCTCCAGCACCCGGTTCGCCGGCCAGCGCGGCATTTCAGTCACCAGCGGTAACGCATAAAAGTACATTTCGTCGATCGGTTGCGTCCCCTGCAACTGCTCCATGACGCGCGCCGTATCCGCATCAGCCTTGAACAGTTGCATGGCCTGAGTCAGCTCTGGCGGCGGCGCGGCTTTATCCAGATGCATCTTGCGCAACGCATTGTCACTGACGCCGCTGATATCGCCAGCCTTGATCAGTTCGGCGTCGGAAAATACGTCGGTGACATGCCCCATGCGCCGTAACAGGGTGAGGCGATCCCACGCCAGAGGCCGTTCCAGTGAATGACGCCAGGCCCCCCGGCCATTGCTTTCGAGCACAGGCTGATAGGCGCTGGCGTCAGTGGGATGCCTGATGCGCCACTTGCTGATCGATTCGTCATAAAACTGCTCGTAAACCTTACCGTCCTGACGAATAAAGGTTTTGCCATCGATCACGTACTGTCCCTGCGTGTTCGGGCCAGGACTGGCCTCCAGCGTCACCGTGGATTCGTACGCGCCGAGATCGGGCTTCCACAGTCGCGTCTGGCCATTGGGCAGCTTCACCGGGCTGAGTTGTTCGATGACCGGAACCGCACTGGCGGCTGAGAATTTGCGCACACCCACGCCCACCCCCGCCATCACCACGATCTGGGCCAGGTTCTCGGCGACGTCGATCAGATGATCCTTGGCCGCCCTGCGATCGCCTTCACTCCACTCGATCGCGCCCTCCAGGGTCTCGTACAACAATTGCCCGGCCATCACCACCATCATGACTTCGCCCAACACCGGCACAAACATCGACACCATGTTCAATCCCAGCATGCCGATTTGCATCAAGTGCGCCAGCTTGGCCTCACGCGCTTTCACATCGACGTCAGCCGTCGGCACGGCGTGACTTCGGGCGTCGGCCAGGACCTTCTTGCAGTTCTGTTTATACAGGTACTCCCAAAGATCCTCGTTGGGCGCCCAGATACCCCGCCCCTCGCGACTTACCGTCGACGCGGCGATGTACGGATCAGGCTCAGGCACAAGCTTGACATTGCGCTCCGGCGGCAGCTCCCGGATTCGCGAAAACACCGAACCGGGGGTGATCGATTCAATAAATGCCAGCCATGGATTGCGCTTCAGGCGCCAGGCATCGTTCGGAGAGTCGTCGGCCTTCTTCGTGAACTGACTGAAATAGTATGGGCGCTGGTCATAGGGCAGGAACTGACTGAGGAAGCGCTGGTAGGACGTCGGCTGCGCACTCGAAGCCTGTGCAGCATCGCGCGCTGTGAGCAAGCGCTTGAACTCGTCGCGCATTTGCGCACTGCTGTAGCGCTTTAGCGGATGCTCCGGATCGTGGGGGATGTACACGATCACCTCATCGCTGTAGCGGTATTTTTCACAAATATCGAAAACCACACAGCCGGTCATTCTTTTTTTCATCACCCCCAGATCGGCAAACCAGACCGGTTTTTCGCCAATCCACGGATGCATCTGGCCATCGATCACTGACACAATCATGGCGTGATCCGCCGGTTCGATGTCCTTCTGCAACAGTGCCTGTTCGGCCGCGGCGCGCAGGGTCGCCTTCTGGCTGCTGATGAATCGCTCGCGCAGTTCGGCTTCAGCCGCCGCGTCCGTCGGATGAAAGAAGCCCTGCAGATAGGTCTGGTATTGCTTGCCGATATCCAGGCGGCGGCACAAGCCCAGAAACTGGCTGACGGTCAAGCCGGGGCTCACGGACTCGTAGGTGTCCGGCGTGGTCGTCGCGACAACGAAACCGGAGGTGCTGTGAAACGCGTCTGCCGCGCATTCGTAGGCTTCAAAGTTATGCAGCGCGGCGTCCAGCAGCGAAAGTTTGAAGAGCTCGAACGATGCCAGTTCAATCTTCAGAACACCCATTTCTACCGGACGTTTAAGGCACAAGAGTGTCTTTTCGACATCCACTTGCACCTGGTACTGGTCTTTCAAGGCCTTGATCAGCAGGGGTTTGGCGAACGCTTCAACCGGCTGGAACGTCGACATGCGCTTGTCCAGGCGGTTCTGCGCATCGACACTGGCCTTGAAGCTGTCACTCAACGCCGTTCGCTGAGCGGGCGTGGCGTCTTGATACCAGGACGGCAGCACCGTCGAGACGTTCTTGAGCGCATCGCGTCGTTGCGTCGTTGCGTCGGTCAACCATTGTGGTGCGTTTTTTTCGAGGAAGACGCCGTGAAGGCTGCGCGTCGCAGCCAGCTTCACGGGCCGGTTTTCGTTTGCGGGCGGAGTCGGCGAAACAGGCTGCGCCGATACCGGGTCGGGTGGGATAGCGATCATGATCACTCCTTGGTTGATGGAGTGAAAAGCAGACCACTCAGGAGCATCCCGACTGCGGTATCCCTGTATCGCCCGACCCGCAGTTGGTAACCGCGTATGTAAGTTGCAGCGGGGCCGGGTACGCTGCCCCGCAGCCAAAACGCGGTTACGGGCGCCGGGAAGGCCCGGGCATGGGTGGAAGAATGCCCGGACGTTCCGACTCATCGGCCAGGCTGCGCAGATCGTTGATCTCTCGACGAGTCAACTCGACCACCTTCTGCACGCGCTGGGTATCAATCGCCTTGCTCACTTCAATCAGCTCCAGATTGTATTGATCGGTATCGATTTCCCCGGCTGACCGAAGATCCTCAAGTTCGCTCAAACGTTGATGGCGTTGCTCGGTGACGGCGGTGCTGATCGCGTTCATGTCTTGCGGGTGACGCGTTTGCAGATATTCGTTCCAGTAATCGCGCGACGCCATGCTCACCAGCAGTGCGTCGGTTTGCTCCGCCTCCAGAATCGACGCCCGGGCTTGCACCAGCATGTCATCACTGATCGGCGTGCCGTAAAGCATGTACGCCGGTTGGCCGGGCAGATCCAGACCATCGCCCCAGCCACTGGTCAGACCGATCCGGTAACGCAAGCGTATTTCCGCGCGATCATGGCCCTGCCCTGCGGCTTCGGCGAGAATCTCTACCCGTTCCAGACGAAACAACTGTCGGGACAACCTCAACAGCGCCCGTCCCCTGACCAACACTCGATTCGGTGGAATATCGCGCAGGGCCTGATACACCGCTACATGCACTTCGAGTTCACTGAACGTCAGAATGCGTCCATCAGTGCAGGTGCCGTGGGTTTCAGCGTTCTGGAACAGCAACTCCCGCAGTTCGGTGTTTTCGCTCGCGGCATCCATGACACCCCAAACCCTGCGCGTCAGATCGGCCTGCGCCAGTCGGTAATCGCGGGTATCGCGCAACAGTCGAATCAACTGGAAAAACCGTTCATGGTCCGGCTCGTGCGCCAATTGCGTCCAGCGCACTCTTCGCGCTTCGGCCAATGCCGGTGAAGCCCCTTCGAGCCAGGGATTCAGTGCCCTCGGCGAGACATCATTGGCCGGATCCAAAATGCTTTCGGCAGGCAGCACGGCTGCATGGGGGTCAAACCCAGTGGCATGGCCACCTTCACCGCCTGCGGCGCCTTCGTTTACTTCCCCGGCATGTTCGGCGACAGGGTTGACGTCGGCGCCAAAAAGCTGAGCGCGAATCATCTCGTCAATGTTTGCGCGTGAAATGCCTATAACGTGAGAGGCCGCATGCACGCGGCTGTAGTACCTGAGCCGCTGCAGTGCGGAGAGTGTCAGGTCATGGTTTGCGGACAAATCAGTGCCTGCAACCAGCCGCGCGTGATTGCCATCGAAAAGAGACTCGGGAAGTCGCGTGATGTTGTTGCTGCGCAAGTCGAGTCGGCGCAGGTATCGGCTCTGCAAAACGCCGGCGGGCCAATCGTTCAATGCGTTGTAGCGCAGGTCCAGGGTTTCGAGGGTGCCGAAATCTGGCGGGTTGAAGGACTGCAGCGTGTTGTAGCCCAGATCGAGTCTGCGCAGACGATTGCGGCCGAGCAAAGGGTAAACACTCGTGGCGCTGGAGAGGTTGCAGTGCTGCATTTCCAGTTGTTGCAATTCAGGCAGGTGCAGCACCGCGCCTGGAACGCTGGTCAGGTCATTGCCACTGATGATCAATGTACTGAGGTCGGGAAATGCCCGCAGAAAATCGTTCGAGCCTTGTGCGGTCATTCGCACACCGCGCAGATTCAATGTCGTCACCCTTGCCAGCGGCGCATTCAGGGGCGGCAGATCGCCGGTCTGCAACCCTTGCAACCTGAGCTCCAGGCCTTCGCCAGCGGGGCCTCGCGTCTGCCCCTCAAGCCAGGCTTCACAGATACGCAATGCTGCGAGCGAGCGACTTTGCGCCGATATGTGCGTCCTGACAATGCGTACTTCCCGGGTATACAGCCAGTCATTCAACGGGCGAATCAGTGCCTCACTGGTTTGATGCCATTGGCTTATTTGCGCGTCTATCTGCGCATCGCTTTGCCCCGCTGCACGCAGCCTGCGCAATGCCAGCCGGGCGCGCTCAGGGGTCATGCTGGGGGTCAGTCGCTGCAAGTGCGCCAGTCTCCCCGCCTCGTCCGGGATCAAGGCGCCCCGCTCAGGCAGGGGTAGCAACAGGTGCGCCAGGGACGTCCCCGTTTCCGTCGGCGGAAACTGCGCGGGCACAGGCTCTGCGGCGAATCGCGCCAGTGTGCCTTGCCCCAGCCCTTTGGCTGCTTCGATGCGGCGCAATGCCGTGTTCAGCGCGGTCTCACCTTCAGCGCTGAAAGCGTTGCCTGTCAGATTGACTTTCAACAGCGCATCGGGATCAGACAGTACCTGGGCCGAGAGCGAGGCGATTTGATTGTCACGCAAGTCGAGCCAGGACAACTGCGGCAGGCTTTCGGCCCCTGTGGGCCAGGATTGCAGCTGCGTCGATCTGAGGTTCAGCGCCTGCAGCCCGGTCATCGCGCTGACATCCAGATGGTGCAACGGGTTCTGCCCCAGATTGAGCTTCTCGATGCGCTGCAACGCATTGAATTGCGCTTGCACTGGCGGTGTGACGACGAGCTGATTACTGGACACGTCGAGTTCGGTCAACGCCGGCAGCTCCTCGGCGGCGAACGGCAATTCGGAGAACGCATTGCCACTGATATCGAGGACTTCGGCACCGCTGAAAGCCCTGATAAATCCGCGGGCCTGTGCGACGGGAATATCCAGCAAGCTCAGACGCAACGTGTGAACGTGGGGGAAACTGCCCGCCGGCAATGGCGGCAGCGTAAGGATTTTCTCGACCGATGCCGATCCTCCGAGGTCGGGTCCCGACTCAGGCAGGGCAAACGTGGAAAGGTCTGCCGCCACGCCGTAACGCTGACGAAGCGCGCCATTCCAGTTGTTCTTGAGGGCCCTCAAGATGCCGGCGCTGCGTCCCGTCGCCCATTGCCACCGGAGCGCGGGGTTGCGCGGTCCACCCTGCTGGGACGGGGCGTAGAACTGGGCAAAGATTTCATCGTGTTCGGCCCTGACCTGATCAATCGCCATCAGTCTCGCTTCGGGCGTTGTCCAGACCTCATTGAATCGCTGCGGCAGCGGATCGCTGAAGTTCGGCATCAGCGCCATGAAGTCCAGTTCTGCGTGGCAATACTCGCTCACCATTTGATTCAGATCGACCAGATGACCGAAGGCGCCTGAGGCGTTTTTGATGTATTCGAAGGTGCGCATGAACGCCGCCCGGTTCAGTTTCGACCAGTCCAGCGACAGCCCGGCCCAGAGCCGTTCGTGTCCGCTGTAGAGGGAATCGGGCAATGTGTCTATCGAGGTGTGTGTCAAATCCAGACGTTCAAGCTGTCCAAGTCGCTCGACGAATTCCGGCCATTGCCGCATAGCGTAGGGAGCGTTGATTCGCAGCGTGCGCAAACCACTCAATCCCGACAGGTCCAGCGTATGCAGGGTGGTCGAGTCGAATCCCGAATAGTCGATGCGCAGCGCCTGCAGAGACGTCAGCGCACCGAGCCTGCGCGCAAAACTCTCCGCCAGAGCAGGCGCATGGGTCGAGAACCGCAGATGGGTCAGCCCGGACAACCGGCTGACCGACTCGGGCAATGAGGTCAGTGGTTGAGGCCTGACGGACAGTTGGCCGTAGCTGTGCCCCCGATCTCCCAGGGTCAGCCAGGTGACATTGGGGAACAGTTCCAGGAGCGCATCAGCATCGGCGTCGGTGATGCCGTTGCCCATCACCGAAAGCTCGCGCACATGGGGAAAACGGCTGGTGATCACCGGTAAAGGCGTCTCACAAACCAGCGACAGCCGCGTCGCCTCGGCGTAGTGCTCCGCCAGCGGGCCATTGCGCCAAGCCTCCCTGAGCGCTTGGGAAAGTTGCCCGCGATGCTGTCCTTCCTGGCTGTTTGTCGGGCTGTCCTGCCATCGCTCCAGTGTGGCGTTGAGCACCTCCCAGTCCTGCCGACGCTTGCCCAGTTCGGTGAAAATCTGTCTGTCGGTCTGACCCCGCTGCTGACGCAGAAATGCCTCGGCCTGTTGCGGGTTTGGGTACAGCTCCGTGACGCTCGCTACGATGGAAGCATGCAGGTTCGTGCCACGCCCGCTCGCGTAGTAGCCCTTCAGCGTCGCGCTGATTCGTACCGGAGGCTTGTACCATTTGGGTTGCGGCGCCAACAGTTGTGCGGCCTCACGACGATGAATATGGGCGTATTCGATGATTTTCGCTTGTAGTTCACGGCTGCGACTGACGTCGGGCAAACCGATCGCCGAACGTGCGTCATCCGGCAGCGCATGCATGAGCGAGCGGTAGAAGTTGTCGCCCGGGCCGGAGGTAAAATTGAGCATTTCCCCGCGCTCATTGAATGCCCGATAAAAAGCCCCGTTCTTGACCAGGTAGCTTTTTTCGGGCGCGGTGTGTTCACCGATGCTGTCGAGCAGTGCGCCGCGGATGCTGCCTTCGCGAACTTCCAGACGCAGCGTAGACGGCCAGCCCGGCAGTTGCTGCAAGGCGTGCAAGGCCAGTCGTCGACTGTCCGCCGTGGCCAGGTTGGCACTGCGCAACCCGGCGAAGGCGCGTGTCTGGCGTCCCTGACGGGCATGCCAGCGAGCCTCTTCGAGCATCTTCAAGGGCGAACGCCGCGTATGATCGAGACGGGCCAGCTCAGCCGCTGTGGCATGATCCAGCACATCCTGCGCAGCCGCATCGCTGAGGCCGGGACACTCGCCCTGCAGAATGCGCACGCGCGCATTGGCCGGGTCAGTGCCCGCGTAGAGGCTGGCAAAGATCTCTGGCTGGCGCGTATCGGCAAACTCGGCCAGTTGCTGCCGGAATGCGTCAGTCCTCGCTGAAGCCGTTCGCGCGGCGTCCCTGCCGAGCAAATAGTTGATTTCGATTTCGTCCAGTGCCGCCAGAATCCGCGCCGGCATTTCCCCGTTCAACACCTGGGCCCGATTGAGCTGGATGACCGGTCTGGTGAGAGTGCCAGGCAGCTGTTTCCCGGCGCCATACTGGATGGACGGCCCCGACAGCTCGACACCTTCGAACACTTCCAGCACCCGCCCACGCGGCCAGCGTGGCATCTCGGTGACCAACGCAAGCGCGAACAGGTAGCGCTCATCAATTCGCGCCGTCCCCCGCAGTTGCTCGATTACCTGCCCTGCCGCCGCGTCCGCCTTGAACAGACGCAAGGCGTCGCGCCATTCGGGCGGTGGTGGCAAATGGTCCATGTGCATCTTGCGCAAGGTGCTGTCACTGAGGTCGCTGATCTCGGCCAGCATCAGCAACGTCTCATCCGAGAGGCCGTCGGTTGTATGGCCCATGCGCCGCAGGAGCGTCAGGGTGTCCCAGGACATGGGGCGTTCCAGCGTGTGGCGCCAGGCACCCTGACCGTTGTGTTCAAGCACAGGCTGGTAAGCATCGGGGTCAGTGGGATGCCGAAGGCGCCATTGCGACGTCGCTGGATCAAGAATCTGCTCGTAAACCTTGCCCCCGAGGCGGATGCAGGTTTTGCCATCGACCTGGTGCTGCCCCAGAGCATTCGGTCCGGTCGACTCGCTCAGCGTGACAGCCTGCTCATAGCCGCGCAGATCGGCATTCCACAAGCGTGTTTCGCCGTTGGGCAATGTCACTGGGTGCAGATTTTCGATCACCGGCTCCGGCTTGACGGCAGCAAGGCGGTTGAACACCGCGCCCGCACCGACCATCGCGCCGATCAGCGCAAGGTTTTCTGCCACATCCACCAGATGCGCCCTCGCCGCGTGCTTGTCCCCTTCGCTCCACTCCTTCACGCCCTCGAAGGTCTCGTATAACAGTTGCCCGGCCATGATCACCATCATGACCTCGCCCAGCACCGGAACGAACATCGACACCATATTCAGCGCCAGCAGCCCGACTTGCAGCAGGGCCGCCAGTTTGGCATCGCGGGTCTTGATGTTGACGTCGGCAGTCGGCACCGCATGGCTGCGGGCATCCGCCAGCACCCGGTCACGATGCTGTTCATAAAGATAGACCCACAGGTCGGTGTTGTCGGCCCAGGGGTCATTGCCCTCGTGAAGCATCAGCGAGGCGCCGAGGTAAGGGTCAGGGTCCGGCTGCATTTTCGTGCGCTTGGGTGGCAGTTCCCGAATCTCGATAAACGGAAAAGCCGGGGTGATGACCTCGATGATCCGGCGCCACGGCGACCACAGCACATCCGCAGGTGCGTCGTCTGCTTCCTTGACGAACTGGCTGAAGTAATAGGGCCGTTTGTCATAAGGCATGAACTGGCTGAAAAACCGTTGGTAAGGCGTCGGCTCGGCGCTCTGTGCCTGTCGTGCATCGCGGGCGGTAAACAGGCGCTTGAACGTGTCGTTGACTTGCTTGCCGGTGTAGCGCTTGAGCGGATGTTCAGGATCATTGGGCACATAGAGAATCACCGCCTCGAACGAACGACGCTTTTCAGCAATCGTGAAGACGACGCAGCCGACCAGTCTTTCCCGCATCAGCCCCAAGTCACGAAACCAGACCGGTTTCCCTCCCACTCTGGGGCGTTTTTCACCCTTGATGACCGAGAGGATCATTGCGTGATCTTCCGGCTCGATATCCTTGGCCAGCAATGCTCGTTCGGCGGCGGCCCTCAGGGCGGCTTTCTGGCTGGCAATGAAATGCTCGCGCAAGGTCGTTTCAGTCGCCGTGTCCTCCGGGTGGAAAAACGACTTGAGATATGCCTGGTATTTCGCCCCGATGTCGAGATCTCTGCACAGGCTCAGAAAGCCTCTGACCGACACGTTAACGGGCACTGACGTGTAAGTGCCGGGGGTTGCGGTTTCCACGATAAACCCGGAACTGCGGTGAAAGGCACCGTACTCGCATTCCCGACTTTCGAAGTTGTGCAGCGCAGCCTGCAGCATCGGCAACTTCAAGACTTCGAAAGAACCGATTTCCACCGCAAGAACCCCCATGGACAAAGGGCGCTTCAGGCATATAAAGGTCTTGTCGACGTCGACATCGACCTGATGCCGGCTTTTCAACGCCTCAATCAGTAAAGGCCGGGCAAAGGCGTCGATGTCTTTGAACGTGGACATGGTTTTGTCCAGTTGAATCTGCGCCGTGACACTGTCCTTGAAACGGGCATCGAGATGCTGCCGTTGTTGCACCGACGCACTCGTGTACCAGCCCGGTCTGGTCGTCCCGGCGCGTTTGATCGCGGCTTTTCTCGGGCCGCTGGCATCGATCAGCCATTGCGGCACAGAGGCTTCAAGGAACTGCGCATGAAGACTGTCCGTGGCCAGAGGTTTGCTCGGCGCATCGACCTGGGAAGTAAGGGAATTGGGGGACATAGATCGCTCCTGTAAATGGAGCGACAGGACACCATCTCAGTCCCTCGGTACTGCGATACATAGTTATAGCGGCCACGGAACAGTTGTAACGACTCATCTGGTCGAGAAAAGTCAGGCACTGCCGGCCGCGTTGACTATGCTTTAAGGCACGATTTCGAAGGGGGATTTATGGACGATCCAGTCGACAACAAACCACCGACCTTCTGGCAGATGCTGCACAGCGTGATGGCAGCGGCGTTCGGAGTGCAGAGCGGCAAGAACCGGGCAAGGGACTTCACCCATGGCAAGCCCAGCCATTTCGTGATGCTGGGCATTCTGTTCACCGCGGTGTTTGCATTGACGCTGTTTGCCATCGTCAAACTGGTGCTGCATTTCGCCGGTGTCTGACGCGGTCAGCGCATCAGCGTTTGCAAGGTAAACGGATAGCGATAGGACTCCGGCTGCCCCTTGGCCGAGAGCTTGCGGAAATTCACCCCGTAGTCCGGCGACGCGCCCATGGCCAGCATTTGCCGGGCATGCGCTTTGTCGATCAATTGCAACAAGGGAATCTGCCGGTCACGGCCGCCGTAGCGATTCAAATCGACGCCCTGCTCAACGTCATGCAACTCGACCAGCGCCCAACCGCCCAGGGTGAAGTGTCCGCCGACCAATGCGCTCAGGCGCCCGTCAACCAACGCCTGCAAGGCCGCCGGTGAGGTATTGATCGCACTGAACAAGGCATCTTTGCCGGGGACTTTGCCCGTTTCGGCGTACGCGCGCATCGCGCCGAAGGCCATTTCATCATTGGCCGACCACACCAGCGACACCTTCGGGTAGCGGGCGAACAGCTGTTTGGCCTGTTCATAAGCGCGTTCCTGCATCCAGCCGCTGTACACCAGTTGCCGCAGGCGGATCTGTGGATGTTCGGCCAGCGCCCGCTGCATGCCGCGTTCGCGCAACTGCGCCGAGGGCGTGACCTTCAGGCCGGAGAACGCCAACACTTCAATCGGCTCAGCGTTTGTCGACGACGGATGCAGACGGATCAGTTCCTTCATCATCAAGTAACCGCCCTCCTCGTCGTTCGGCACCAGGCTGCCGATGCGGTCGGCACGCTCACCGACCAACGCCTGCTGGTCCGGGGTCAGCGCGGCGTTGACCATAAACAGTTTTACGCCACTGTTCTCGGCCAGACGCAGGATTTGCGGCGCGACGTATTGCTCGTTGACGAAAATCAGATACTCGGGACGATTCGGCCTCTGCAACGCAAGGCGCGCCTGAGCCAGGGTCAGTTCGGGCTGGCGCTGGGAATAGAGAATCTGCAGATCGATACCCAGATCCTCGGCGGCCGCCTGCATGAATTGCGAATAACTGACCCAGAAGGCTTCCTGCGTCGAACCCGGGTTTAAAAACAGCACAGACTCCGCCCGCGCGCTGGTCTGAAACAGCGCGCCGAACAACAGAAGACTGAGGTGGAAAAACTTGAACATGAAACATCCGGGCCCAAGGAAAAATGGCCGCGCATTATAGCCATCCATCCCCGGCTATTGATGCCTGATCCCACTTTTTGTCCGACAATTCGTCGGGCACGGGCTCGGACGGGTCGTTTACTGATGGCTGACCCAGAATACCGCTGTCCCTACTACGAGAATGATCAGGAACAGAATGGCCCACGCATCGACACTGCTGTCGCTTTTTCTTGCCTTGGTCGGGTTGCTCATTGCATCGCCTCTTGTCGGTTTTATCGGTGATTGCAGAAAGACTCGACCACAGTTAAGACGATGATTGTCGGCACGACAAATGTGGGTTAGTTGACAGCCATTCTCGTTAGGCGATTTGGTTCTTTACATATACTCAAACATCACTTTTGCGCATAACTGCAAACGGGTATATTGCCCCGGCTCCTCTAGGGAGTGCGCGGCCGTGCGCGCAGAATTGCAGAGGCAAAATCGGACTCCAGCACGCGAAAACGCAGCGTTTTCCGAGTAGCCCAAAGCCTGAGAACAGGACTTATATGTACGTATATGACGAGTACGATCAGCGGATCATCGAGGACCGCGTCAAGCAGTTCCGTGATCAGACCCGACGCTATCTGGCAGGTGAGCTGAGCGAAGAAGAATTCCGCCCCCTGCGCCTGCAAAATGGCCTGTACATCCAGCGCTTCGCGCCGATGTTGCGGGTGGCGGTGCCTTACGGCCAGCTGACTTCGCGTCAGACGCGGATGATGGCCAAGATTGCCCGCGACTACGACAAGGGCTACGCCCACATCAGTACGCGGCAGAACGTGCAGTTCAACTGGCCGGCGGTGGAAGACATCCCGGACATTCTGGCTGAACTGGCCACCGTGCAGATGCACGCGATCCAGACCAGCGGTAACTGCCTGCGCAACGTCACCACCGACCAGTTCGCCGGTGTCGCGGCCGACGAAGTGATCGATCCGCGCCCATGGTGCGAGATCGTCCGTCAGTGGACCACGTTCCACCCGGAATTCGCTTACCTGCCACGCAAGTTCAAAATCGCCGTCAACGGTTCGACCGCTGACCGCGCCGCCATTGAAGTCCACGACATCGGCCTTGAGCCGGTGCACAACGCCGCTGGCGAACTGGGTTTCCGTGTCTTGGTCGGCGGTGGCCTTGGCCGTACCCCGGTAGTCGGCGCGTTCATCAACGAGTTCCTGCCATGGCAGGACCTGTTGAGCTACCTCGACGCCATCCTGCGCGTATACAACCGCTACGGCCGTCGCGACAACAAATACAAGGCGCGGATCAAGATCCTCGTCAAAGCCCTCACGCCGGAAGTGTTCGCGCAGAAAGTCGATGCGGAAATGGAACACCTGCGCGGTGGCCAGACCACATTGACCGACGCTGAGCTGCAGCGTGTGGCCAAGCACTTCGTCGATCCGGACTACAAGGCGCTGGACAACCAGACCGCGCAATTGGCCGATCTCGACAAGGAACATCCGGGTTTCGCCCGCTGGCGCACCCGCAACACTCTGGCGCACAAGAAGCCGGGTTATGTGGCCGTGACCCTGTCGCTGAAGCCGACCGGCGTTGCCCCGGGCGACATCACCGACAAGCAGCTCGATGCCGTCGCCGATCTGGCCGACCGCTACAGCTTCGGCCAACTGCGCACCTCGCACGAACAGAACATCATTCTCGCCGACGTCGAGCAAAGCCAGCTGTTTACCCTGTGGGGCGAACTGCGTGAAGGCGGTTTCGCCACGCCGAACATCGGCTTGCTGACCGACATCATCTGCTGCCCTGGCGGTGACTTCTGCTCGCTGGCCAACGCCAAGTCGATCCCGATTGCCGAATCGATCCAGCGCCGCTTCGACGACCTCGATTACCTGTTCGACATCGGCGAGCTGGATCTGAATATCTCCGGTTGCATGAACGCCTGCGGTCACCACCATGTCGGCCACATCGGTATCCTTGGCGTCGACAAGAAAGGCGAAGAGTTCTATCAGGTCTCCCTCGGCGGCAGCGCCAGCCGTGATGCGAGCCTGGGCAAGATCCTCGGCCCATCCTTCGCTCAGGAAGCCATGCCTGACGTGATCTCGAAGCTGATCGACGTGTACGTTGAACAACGTACCGAAGACGAGCGCTTCATCGACACCTACCAGCGTATTGGCATCGACCTCTTCAAGGAACGCGTCTATGCAGCGAATCATTAAAAACAACGAGGTCGTCGACGAAACCTGGCACTTGCTGCCCAAGGATTTCAACATCGACGAGATCAGCAACTGCGACGATCTGATCGTGCCACTGCAACTGTGGCGCGAACACAGCCGCATGCTCAAGGCCCGCGACGGTGGTCTGGGCATCTGGCTGGATGCCGACGAAGAAGCCGAAGAAATCGGTGAAGACGTCGCCGAGTTTCAGGTGATTGCGCTGAATTTCCCGGCGTTCACCGACGGCCGCAACTATTCCAACGCCCGTCTGCTGCGTGACCGTTACGGTTTCAAAGGCGAACTGCGGGCGATTGGCGATGTACTGCGCGATCAGCTGTTTTATATGCATCGCTGCGGTTTCGACGCCTTTGCCATTCGCGCGGACAAAGACCCGTACGAAGCGCTGGAAGGCCTCAAGGACTTCTCGGTGACCTATCAGGCCGCCACTGACGAGCCGCTGCCGCTGTTCCGTCGCCGCTAAGTCTTCAGGTTTAGCGCGGACAAAAAAACGCCGGTCATGTGACCGGCGTTTTTTTATGCCTGCTCGTGTTACCAGAAGCGCTGCTGAGTCAGACGACTCCACCAGCTCAGCAGTACGCGGTCGACCGAGCCGCTGGCGGCCATGCCGATACGCTCCTGTAAGCTTTTGCGCTCGGCGTAGTGCAGGTGATAGACCTCGGCTTTTTTTGCCCGGTCCGCCAGGTATTCATCACTGGTCTTCAGTTCATCAACCAGTTGTTTATCCAGCGCCGCGACGCCGAGCCAGACTTCACCGGTGGCGACATCGTCAATCGCCAGTTGCGGGCGATAACGGGCGACGAAGTTCTTGAACAGTTGATGAGTGATGTCGAGGTCTTCCTGGAACTTCTCCCGGCCCTTTTCGGTGTTTTCGCCGAACACCGTCAGAGTGCGTTTGTATTCGCCAGCCGTCAGCACTTCGAAGTCGATATCGTGCTTCTTCAGCAAGCGATTGACGTTAGGCAACTGCGCCACAACACCGATCGAACCGAGGATCGCGAACGGCGCACTGATGATCTTCTCGCCGATGCACGCCATCATGTAGCCGCCGCTGGCCGCGACCTTGTCGATGCAAACGGTCAACGGCACACCGGCCTCGCGAATACGCGCCAGTTGCGACGACGCCAGGCCGTAGCTGTGGACCATGCCGCCGCCACTTTCCAGACGCAGGACCACTTCGTCCTTGGCTGTAGCGAGGGTCAGCAGCGCGGTGATTTCATGGCGCAGGCTTTCGGTGGCCGAGGCCTTGATGTCGCCGTCGAAATCCAGCACGAACACACGAGGTTTGGCCTCGGGCTTGTTCTTCTGCTTCTTCTCGCTTTTCTCGGACTTGGCTTCGCCCTTGCGCAAAGCCTTGAGCTGATCCTTGTCGAGCAAGGTCTGCTCCAGGCGCTCACGCAGGCCCTTGTAGAAATCATTGAGCTTGCTGACCTGCAACTGACCGGCCGACTTGCGCCGGCCCTTGCTGCGCAATGCGGCAAAACTGGCGAGCACCACCAGAATGGCGATCACCAGAGTGACGGTCTTGGCCAGGAAGCTGGCGTATTCGGTGAAAAACTCCACAGAGACTCCTTAGAACAGTGCGTGGATGTGAAACACACGCGGGATGGCTCCAGCATACCCATGCGCCGGCTCATCGGCCAGCCGTGAAACCTCTGGCAACACCCCTGTAACGGGCATTTCAAACAAGCGTATGTTTTTTCATTGACAGCTCCCCGCCATCCTCATAACCTCGCCAAACCTTCAACGTACCGGGATGACGCGGACGTGGGCAGTATCTACTTGATTCGACATGGCCAGGCCTCCTTTGGTGCAGACGACTATGACGTCCTGTCGCCGACCGGTGTGCGCCAGGCAGAAATCCTCGGTCAGCACCTCGCTGAACTGGGTATCAGCTTCGATCGCTGCCTCGCCGGTGACCTGCGTCGCCAACAGCACACGGCCACCAGCGCGCTGGCGCAGTACGCCGCCAAAGGCCTGCCGGTGCCGACGCTGGAAACCGATTCTGCGTTCAACGAATTCGATGCCGACGCGGTCATTCGCGCGCTGCTCCCGGACATGCTGGCAGACGAGCCGGAAGCCCTCGACATCCTGCGCAACGCCGCGCAGAACCGTGGCGAATTCCAACGCATTTTCGCCCTGATCATCGAGCGCTGGCTGGCCGGCACTTACGACACACCGGGGCTGGAAAGCTGGCTGGGTTTCGTCGAACGCGTCCAGGCCGGGCTGCACCGCATTCTTGATCTGGCCGATAAAAACCAGAAAATCGCCGTGTTCACCTCCGGCGGCACCATCACCGCCCTGCTCCACCTCATTACGCAAATGCCTGCCAGACAGGCCTTTGAATTGAACTGGCAAATCGTCAACACCTCGCTCAACCAGCTGAAGTTCCGCGGTCGCGAGGTGGCTTTGGCCTCCTTCAACAGTCATGCACATTTGCAGTTGTTGAAGGCTCCGGAACTCATCACTTTCCGTTGAGTCCGGTTAACTGTGAACCTTGCTGTAATCAACCTCATAAGGATCGAACCATGACCTCCGTAGCCGATGCCGTAAAAGCAATGCAAGCCAAGTTCAACCCAGCCGCTGCTGCCGGTCTGGATCTGGTTTTCGGTTTCAACATCACCGACGAAGACAAGCAGTACTCGCTGATTGTCAAAGACGGCACCTGCGACATCCAGGAAGGCGAAAACCCGGACGCCAACTGCACGCTGGTACTGGATAGCGAAACCCTGAAAGGTATCGTCAGCGGCGAAACCGACGGCATGCAGGCTTTCATGGGCGGCAAGCTGCGCGTTGAAGGCGACATGATGCTGTCGATGAAACTGTCCGAGCTGTTCCCGGCGTAATAGCGACGTTCAGTGACACAAGAATCCCGCCCCCAGTGGCGGGATTTTTGCGTTTCGGCCCTGTAGGAGCTGCGGCACGCTGCGATCTTTTGATCTGTTTTTTTTAGAACGCAAAGTCAAAAGATCGCAGCCTCGTTTCACTCGACAGTTCCTACAGGGTTACCCAGTGAACGAAGCCGCCAGCAACTCTCGGGTATACGGATGCTGCGCCGCATCAAACAGCGCATTCGTCTCGCCACGCTCCACCACCTCGCCGTCCTTCATCACAATCAAGTCATGCGCCAACGCGCGCACCACCGCCAGATCGTGGCTGATAAACAGGTAAGTCAGGCCGTGTTCTGCCTGCAAACGCCGCAACAACGCGACGATCTGCTTTTGCACCGTGCGATCCAGCGCCGAGGTCGGCTCATCCAGCAGGATCAAGTCAGGCTTGAGCACCAGCGCCCGGGCAATGGCGATGCGTTGGCGCTGACCACCGGAAAACTCGTGGGGATAACGATGGCGAGTAGCCGGATCAAGACCGACTTCGCGCAGCACATCAATCACCGCCCTCTCGCGCTCGCTGGCGTTCAAATCGCTGTGCACCTGTAGACCTTCGGCGATGATCTGCTCCACGCACAGGCGCGGACTGAGGCTGCCGAACGGATCCTGAAACACCACTTGCAGGCGTTTTCGCAGCGGCCGGAGTTGTTTGCCGCTCAAGTGCTCCAGCGCCTCGCCTTGAAAGCGAATACTGCCTCGGGCATCGAGCAAACGCAGAATCGCCTGGCCCAGCGTCGATTTTCCGGAACCGGACTCGCCGACGATCCCCAGGGTTTTGCCGCGCTGGAGATTCAAGTCAATGCCGTTCACCGCGTGCAACCAGGATTTCGCGCGCAGCCATCCGCCGCCCAAACGGAAGCGCACATTGAGATCACGCACCTCCAGCAAATCCTCAGCGGGTTCCCGGCACAATGCCTCGCCACCCGGCTCGGCGTTGAGCAACTCGACGCTATAAGGATGCTGCGGCGCGCTGAACAACTGTTCGCACGACGCCTGTTCGACAATCACCCCGCCACGCATCACCGCCACCCGCTGAGCGATATTGCGCACCAGATTCAGGTCGTGGCTGATGATCAGCAACGCCATGCCCAGCCGCTCCTGCAGTTCTTTGAGCAGCAACAGAATCTTGCGTTGCACGGTTACGTCCAGCGCTGTAGTCGGTTCGTCGGCAATCAGTAACTGCGGCTCGCAGGCCAGCGCCATGGCGATCATCACCCGTTGCCGTTGTCCGCCCGACAGCTGATGTGGATAGGCCTTGAGCCGTTCGCGCGGGCGTTGAATGCCGACCAGTTCGAGCAACTGCAGAATCCGTTGGCGCGCCGCCGCGCCGGCCAGACCTTTGTGCAGGGCGAGGCTTTCACCCAGTTGTCGCTCAATCGTGTGCAAAGGGTTCAGCGAGCTCATCGGCTCCTGAAAAATCATCGCGATGCGGTTGCCGCGCAATTGCCGCAAGTAGCGTTCATGCACGCCGAGCAGCTCCTCGCCGGCATAACGGATGCTGCCGTCGATCCGCGCGATGGCCGGGTCCAGCAATTGCAGAATGCTGTGCGCCGTCACCGATTTGCCGGAGCCGGATTCCCCAACCAGCGCCACGCACTCCCCGGGACGAATATCGAGGTCGATGCCGTGCACCACAGATTGGCCATTGAAGGCGACACGCAGGTCGCGTATTTCGATCAGATGTTCAGGCATATCAAGTCCTCGGATCAAACGCATCGCGGCAGGCTTCGCCGATGAATACCAGTAGCGAAAGAATCAGCGCCAAAGCAAAGAACGCGGTCAAACCGAGCCACGGCGCTTGCAGGTTGCTCTTGCCCTGGCCGATCAACTCACCCAGCGAAGCGCTGCCGGCCGGCATGCCGAAACCGAGAAAATCCAGCGCCGACAAGGTCGCGATCGCTCCGGTGAGAATGAACGGCAGATAAGTCAGCGTCGCGCTCATGGCATTGGGCAGGATGTGCCGAAAGATCACTTGCGCATCGCCAACCCCCAGTGCCCGGGCGGCTTTCACGTACTCCAGACCGCGACTGCGCAGGAACTCGGCCCGCACCACATCGACCAGGCTCAACCAGGAAAACAGCGCCATGATCCCCAGCAACCACCAGAAATTCGGCTCGACAAACCCGGACAGAATGATCAGCAGGTACAACACCGGCAGTCCCGACCAGACCTCCAGCACGCGCTGACCGATCAGGTCGACCCAACCGCCGTAGTAACCCTGCAATGCGCCGGCGGCGATGCCGATCAGCGCACTCGCCGCCGTCAGCGCCAAGGCAAACAGCAGCGAAACGCGCGTGCCGAAAATCACCCGTGCCAGCACGTCGCGTGCCTGATCATCGGTGCCCAGCCAGTTGTCGCCACTGGGCGGACTCGGTGCCGGCTCCGTGAGGTCGTAATTGACCGTGTCGAAAGCGAACGGAATCGGCGCAAACCACAGCCGCCCGCCCTGCCCCTCGATCAACTGCCGCACCTGCGCGCTGCGATAGTCCGGTTGAAACGGCAACTCGCCGCCGAAGTCCTGCTCGGTGTAGCGCTTGAACGCCGGGAAATACCAGTCGCCCTGATACGTCACCAGCAGCGGTTTGTCATTGGCTACCAACTCACCGCCGAGGCTCGTGCCAAACAACAAGAGAAACAGCCACAGCGACCACCAGCCGCGCCGATGTGCCTTGAAGCGCGCCCAGCGGCGCTGGCCGATTGGAGATAACGTCAGCATCAGGCAGCCCTCGCGGTGAAGTCGATGCGCGGGTCGACCAGTGTGTAGCAAAGGTCGCCGAGCAGTTTTATCAGCAGGCCGAACAAGGTGAAGATGAACAGCGAACCGAACACCACCGGATAGTCGCGCGCCACCGCCGCTTCATAACTGAGGCGGCCGAGGCCATCCAGCGAGAAGATCACTTCGATCAGCAGCGAACCGCCGAAGAACACCGTCACCAATGCTTGCGGCAATCCGGCGACGACCAGCAGCATCGCATTGCGAAACACATGGCCGTACAACACCTGTTTTTCACTCAGGCCCTTGGCGCGCGCCGTCACCACATACAGGCGCGAGATCTCGTTGAGAAAGCTGTTCTTGGTCAGGATGGTCAATGTGGCAAAACCGCCAATGACCAAGGCGATCACCGGCAGCACCAAGTGCCAGAAATAGTCGGCCACCTTGCCCCATGGTGACAGTTCGGCGAAGTTGTCCGAGACCAGCCCGCGCACCGGAAACCAGTCCAGCGCCATGCCACCGGCAAACACCACGATCAGCAGCAGCGCAAAGAGAAATCCCGGCAGCGCATAACCGATGATGATCGCCACGCTGCTCCAGACATCGAACGCCGAGCCGTTGTGCACCGCTTTGCGAATGCCCAGCGGAATCGACACCAGATAGGTGATCAGTGTCGCCCACAGGCCCAGCGACAAGGTCACCGGCAGTTTCTGCCAGATCAATTCGGTGACGCTGGCACCGCGAAAGAAACTCTGGCCAAAGTCCAGTTGCGCATACCTTTTGAGCATCAGCCACAAGCGCTCGCTGGCCGGTTTATCGAAGCCGTACTGGCGCTCGATATCGGCCACCAGTTTCGGGTCCAGCCCTCGGGTCGCGCGGGACTCACCTCCAACGGTTTCGACATGGCTGGAACCCACCGCCGCGCCCACGCCAATCCCCTGCAAGCGCGCGATGGCCTGCTCGACCGGGCCACCGGGCGCGGCTTGCACGATAACGAAATTGACCAGCAGGATCGCCAGCAACGTCGGCACGATCAGCAGCAGGCGGCGCAGGCTATAACCCCACATGGCTGTACTCCTTGGGCTTCTGAGTTGTGGTCAGTGCGGTCGGGCTGATTTCCCACCAGGTGTCGAGGCCAGCGTCGTATAACGGCGCAATCGCCGGTCGGCCGAAGCGGTTCCACCACACCGTGGAAATCCCCGGCGGGTAATAGTTGGGCACCCAGTAATAGCCCCACTGCAACACCCGATCCAGCGCATGAGCATGACGCAGCAGACTCTGGCGATTGTCGGCCTGCACCAGCCCTTCGAGCAGTGCATCGACGGCCGGATCGCGCAACACCATGTAATTGTTCGAGCCGGGATCAGCGGCACCGTCGGAGCCAAAGTAATTGAACATCTCGCGCCCCGGTGCCTGACTCACCGGGTAACCGGCAACGATCATGTCGTAGTCGCGATTGCGCACGCGGTTGGTGTATTGCGCGGCGTCGACCTGGCGGATATCGAAGCCGATGCCGATCTGCGCCAGGTTGCGTTTGAACGGCAATAACAGCCGTTCGAAACCTTTCTGGCCATTGAGAAACGTGAAGTGCAGAGGCTCGCCATTCGCGTTCACCAACTGATCGCCCTGAGGTTTCCAGCCAGCGGCCTCCAGCAGTTTCAGTGCCTGCAATTGTTCGGCGCGGATGTTGCCACTGCCGTCGGTTTTCGGTGCTTCAAACACCGTGGTAAACACTTCCTCGGGAATCTGCCCGCGCAACGGCTCAAGAATCTTCAGCTCTTCGGCATCCGGCAATGCAGTAGCCGCCAGTGCGCTGTGCGAGAAGAAGCTGCGCTGACGCAGGTACATGCTGCGCATCATCTGCCGGTTGCTCCATTCGAAATCCCAAAGCATGGCGATCGCCTGACGCACGCGACGATCCTGAAACAGTGGTTTTTGCAGGTTGAACACAAAACCCTGCGCACCTTGCGCAGCACCGGGCGCGAGGTGCTCACGGAGCAATTTGCCTTGCTCGAGTGCAGCGCCCGCGTAGCCGATGGTGAAACTGGTGGCGGAGAACTCGCGGTTGTAATCGAAGCCGCCGGCCTTGAGCACCTGCCGCGACACGTCGGTGTCGGCGAAGAACTCCACGCTCAGTTGATCGAAGTTGTAGAGGCCGCGCGTGATCGGCAGGTCCTTGGCCCACCAGTCCTGCACCCGTTGAAATTGCACGCTACGCCCGGCATCCACCGCGCTGATGCGGTACGGGCCGCTGCCCGGCGGAATCTCGAAACCGCCGCCCTCGGCGAAGTCCCGCGTACGCCACCAATGTTCGGGCAGCACCGGCAGTGTCGCCAGGTCCAGCGGCAAGGTGCGGCTGTCGTTGTTCTTGAAGAGAAAGCGCACCTGCGTCGGCGACTCGACGACGACCTCGGCGACATCGCGAAACTGCTGGCGGTATTTGAGACTGCCCTGAGTGGTGAACAGGTTGAAGGTGTAGCGCACGTCTTCGGCGGTGATCGGCGTGCCATCGTCGAAACGCGCCTTCGGGTTCAGGTAGAAGCGTATCCAGCGACGATCCGGATCCAGCTCCATCTGCTGCGCCACCAGACCGTAGACGCTATAGGGTTCGTCCTTGCTGCGATAGGCCAGTGGCGCGTAGAGCCAGCCATCGATATCGGCCACGCCGGTGCCTTTGTCGGTGTAGGGAATCAGGTGGTCGAACGGGCCGCTTTCCAGCGAAGAACGGCGCAGGCTGCCGCCCTTCGGCGCGTCGGGGTTGGCGTAGGCCAGATGCTGGAAATCGGGAGCGTATTTGGCGGGTTCGCCGTAAACCGTTAACGCCGGTTGCGGGGCGGCCCAACTGAGCGGTGTTAGAAGCGCGAAAGCGCTGAATAAAATGAGCCTTGAGAACATGGGCAGATCCTTTTACACGGTGCTGCTACTGGCCTCTTCGCGAGCAGGCTCACTCCTACCGGGACTGCGGTGAACACAAATCCAATGTAGAAGTGAGCCTGCTCGCGATAACGCCGGGCCAGTCACCACACATCCTGCCTACCTGTGATGTGCAACAGGCCGGCGATTTTTATAGGGCGTGCTTTAGATCAATAGGTGACTAAAACCCGCCATCTCTGAGCATTTTCAAAACTTGTAACTGACCCGCGTGTACAGCGTCCGCCCGAACGGATCGCCATATTTCGGGTCGTAGCCGCTCTGGAACGTGTAGGTCTGGTTGCTGAACGGCGGTTCGCGGTCGAACAGGTTTTTTGCGCCGAGGGTCACGCTCAGGGTCTTGCGCCAGGTGTAGGTGCCGGCCAGATCCCAGACGTTGTACGAGCCGACGTAATCGTGGGTGTCGCGATCGGAGTCGTGGTAACCGCTGGTGTAGCGGTTGGTGAGCGCGGCGCCGAACGGGCCGTAATTCCAGCTGCCAGTCAGGCTGTGGCGCCAGCGCGCCACGGCACCCGCCGACGCAAAATCACCGCCACGGAAATCGCCGAGCTTGTCGATGTAGTCGCCCTTGAGCTGTTGCTGGTAGTCATAACGAGTGACGTAGGTGCCTTGCAGGCCGATGCCGAAGTTGCCGTACGGTGTGCTCGGCAAACGGTAATCGAAGCTGACGTCGACGCCATTGGTCTTGATCTTGCCGAGGTTGGCCAGCCCGGTGACGATGTGATCGATGGAGCCATCCGCCTTGCGCACCAAACGATCCGGGTACAGCTCAGGATTCTCGAACACCGCCGATTCGGGGAACTCGGCGATCTGGTTGGCGATGTCGATCCACCAGAAATCCAGCCCGGCGCTCAGGCGCTCGAACGGCTGATAGACAAACCCGAGGGTGACGTTGCGCGCGGTTTCCGGGCTCAGGTCAGTATTGCCGCCGCTGGTGCGATTGAACTGCTGCGCGCAATCGCGGTTGGCGATGCCGCCATTGCTCGGATTACCGCCCGCGCACAAACGCGGGTCGTTGTAGTTGGCGTTGGTGAAACTGCTGAACGTCGGGTTGTACAGCTCATACAGCGACGGCGCGCGAAACCCTTCGCTGTAAGCGCCGCGCACCACCAGTTCCTTGAACGGCTGGAAGCGGAACGAGTATTTCGGGTTGGTGGTGCTGCCGAAGTCGCTGTACTTGTCGTGGCGTACGGCGGCGGACAGTTCGAGGCTGTCGAGCACCGGCACGTTGACCTCGGCGTATTCGGCCGAGACGCTGCGATCCCCGGCCACGCTGCCGTTGGGATCAACACCGAGGCTTTGCACGTCGCCGGCAAATGCGGCGAAATCCTGATGGAAGTCTTCCTTGCGATACTCGCCGCCCAGTGCCAATGCTGAAGGGCCGGCGCCGAACCAGTCGCCGATTTCACGACTGATGCGCCCGTCGATGGCCTTCACCCGCCCTACCGCCGTAGCGTAATCACCGTCCACCACGTTGGCCGCCAACAGCGCCGAACCGGCAGCCGTCTGCGGGCCGAACGGGTTTATCACACCGTTGGCAATGCCGGCGCTGACCGCACGATCGTTGACGTAGCCGTCCTGAATGCTGTTGATCACTTTGTTCTGGTTGTACGAAGCGCCGAGGTTGTAATCCCAGCCGGCGAGCGTGCCATCGAAACTCAAGAGCAAGCGCTGACTGGTGTTGTCGTCCTCATGCTGCCGCGCACCGACGGCGGTTTCACGCCAGTTGACGTCAACCGCTTGCGTCGGGTCGAGGGCGAAGCCGTTCGGCCCTGGCGTGATGCCGTTACCCGGATAGAACGCCGTGCCGGGATTGACCTGATTGCCCATCAATGTGCCGGGGCCGATTTGCGTGCGGTTTTCGTTGCGTGCCCAAAAGTATTCGAGGCTGACGTTGTGCTCGTCCGACAGCTTGCCGGTGGCTTTGGCGAAGGCCGAGGTCTTCTCCGTTTCCGGCACCAGATCGAGGTAGTTCCACAGGCTCTGCCGGCAGATGCCGTTGCGTACGAGCAAACCCGGGGCGTTGCAGCCAGAACCGGCCAAAGGGTTGGTGGCATTGCTGCCCTGACTCCAGTTGGCCGGCGAAGCGGTGCCGGAGGTGTAATCAAGTCCGCGGTTGGGCTGATAGTTATAGGTGTAGCCGCGATCCTCAGCAGCCAGGCGTTGCTGCTTGTCGTAACTGACCACGCCGAACACGTTGAAGCGATCCTCCAGCAAATCACCGAAACCCCAACTGCCGCTGAAGTTGCGGCTTTCACCACCACCGGAGTGCGTCGGCGTGTCGTAGTTGGTGCTGATCTGCCCTTCGGTGAGGCTGGTCTTGGTGATGAAGTTGATCACCCCGCCAATCGCATCGGTGCCGTACAGCGCCGAGGCGCCATCGCGCAGCACCTCCACACGATCGATGGCCGCGAACGGGATGGTGTTGAGGTCGACACCGGAGCCGTTGATCGCATTGGTGGCGTTGTTACTCAGGCGCCGACCATTGAGAAGCACCAAGGTTTTGTTGGCGCCGATGCCGCGCAGATCCGCATAAGACGCACCGCCACTGCTCGAGCCCACCGAACGCCCGGAGCCAACCGAAGACTGGTTGGCGGAAATGCGACTGACCAGCTCCTCCGTGGTAGTAACACCCTGCTCGCGCAACTCTTCGACGCGCAGGATGGTGACCGGTACAGCAGTTTCTGCATCGACACGGCGGATTGCCGTACCCGTGACTTCGACACGCTGCAGTTGAGTGGTCGGTTCGGTTGCCGTGCTATCGGCGGCGATCGCCGGCAGTGTGTTGATTGCCAGCAGCAAGGCCAGGCTCAAAGGTGATTTGACGGGTGAAAACTGAATCATGAACAGCCATCCCTGCGTTTTGGTTTATGCAGGGATGTGCGATGACGAATCAGGATTTATAGAGGCCGATTTAGACTGTTGGGTGCTGAGGTTATGCAAAAAAATCCATGCCTCGATATCAACCCGATGCCATCTCCCTCAGCAACCTTGTATCCAGGCCAAAACGTTCTTGAGAAACCATTTTGAACTGCCCCTGTGCCAGGTCGCAGCTCACCAGCAGATTCCACGAGTGGCGGGTTGCCGCCGAGGGGATCAGGACAAACGGATGCTCATCCAGTAAAGCGTCGGCAAACCGCTGTTGATTGGGCGACGGCCAAGCGGGACTCAACCAGTAAGGATTCGGAACCTCTTCGGGCTGAACGACTTTGACCCGTGCATCGCCGATGACCTCAAAGCACGTCAGCACATAAGGTTCTCTGTCCAGTACATCGAAACTATTATTGGCGGCCACCTCCAGAATGGCCGAGGACGGGTCGACAGATGCATAGACGACTCGCCGGCCAGGCGCATTCCATCGACCGCCCTTCAGTTTTGGACCCATCCCGCTGTCCCACGTATCTCCGTAGGCCTCCTGATCCAGGCGCCAGCCATACCAGTGTCCTTCCCAGGGCAAGGGATTCATGGGTAACCCCCGTACAGGAGCCGACACAAGTATTGCTCGACCATCTGGAAGCCCAGTGGATGACGGGTCAATTCCAACGGTACGTAGCCGTTCAGGTAAGGGGTGGACTTCTGCATCCATATTTCCGCCTGTGGCAGCCCCCCGAACGCCCGAGTGGCCATCTCCAGCACCAGCGCATATTGGTAGGCGACGACACTCTGTTGCGAGTCAAGCCGCACCGATTTGCCTTCCTTCAACAGCCGCTGCACGGTTCTGACAGATTTGCCGGTGATGCGTTTGACCATGTCCTCGCACAGGTACATTTCGGAAGTTGAAAGCATGTTGACGACGTCGCTCAGCTCAAAGCCCTCCTCGGTAAGGCGGACAATCAGCATGGCGTCGTCACCGAGGTCCTGGCCATGCACGAGCAAATCGACAGGCTTGCCCGCGACCTTCTTCAGCCCCGTCAGCCGGGGCACTTTTGCTGTGGGCATCGCGACATCCTCCATGGGGCATCTGGCGCGATCGTCGATCCAGAAGTTGCGCAGGGAATAAACAGAGGTTTCATGCTCGATGTGTGGGGTACGCATAATCGATCCTTTATCTGGGAGCCTGAGCGTTCAAGCCACTCAGCGACTTCAATGTCAGGTCCGATGCTATAGATCGCGCTTCCGACGACCAACCTGAAAAAGTCGTCGGAAATATCCGCTGCTTGCCGCAAAACCTGCCATTTTCCGTAGGACGTAAACGCGAGATTCCTGCCCTCAGCCGCCGAAGTGATAACTCACATCCAGCCACCACTGCCGTCCGTACGGGTCATAGTTGCCGGTCGGGTAATACGGCCACCCCGCCGAGTCATCGTGTTTGACCTGATTGAGCACGTTGTTCACGGTCAGCCCGACACTCGCCCGGTCATTGAGCTTGTAACGCGCGCTGGCGTTGAACACCGTCCACGGTGACAGGCGACCGTCCCCCGCGCCGTTGGTGACCGAACCGTAACGAATGCCCACCAGAGTCGCCGTGGCTTTCTGGTAATCCCAGGTCAGGCTGGCGTTGACCTTGCTGCGCCAGTCGTAGTTGGTGCGTGAGGTGCGCCAGTCTTGCGTGGGTGCCTCTTCCGACTCCTTGTAGTAATGCGACAACACCAGGGTGTAACCCAGCGCAGAACTGAACGCGCCGTATTGCCCGGCGCCCCAGCGGATATTGCTCTTGAAATCCAGACCACTGACCCGCTCGCTGGCGGCGTTGATCGCATTGACCCGCACGCGCTGCAACTGGTTGGGGTCGACCGCGGCATTGCCGGCGTTGCGATCGATGCGTGCCAGGGTCGCTTGGCAGTTGGCCGAATTGATGTCCTGCGTGCCGTTGCGGCATTCGTTTTCCTGTTGCAGCAAACGGTTTTCATCGACAGTGGTCAGCAAATCATCGATCTCGACGCGCCAGAAATCCGTGGAGAAATCGAAGTTGCGCGACGGCGACCAGACAAACCCGTACGTCCACGATTTGCCACGTTCGGACTCCAGATTCGCTGTACCGCTCTGGGTGTAATCGACCCGCCCACGATCACAGGCACCCTCCACGCCCTGGCTGCAACCGTAGTAATCGATCTGCGCCGGGTAGTAGCCGTTGCTGTCGGACTGATAGATGTAATTCAGATCCGGCGCGCGGAAACTGGTGCCGTAACTGCCGCGCAGCAACAGGCTGGTGACCGGGCGCCATTCCAGTCCCAGGTTGTAGGTTTTCTGCTGTTCGGTGCGGCCGCTGAATTTGTATTGATCCCAGCGTCCGGCGGCGGTCGCCAGCAGCGTGTCAGTCAGCGGAATGCTGAACTCGCCACCCGCCGCGTAGCGTTTGCGCGAGCCACCGGAACTCTGCTGTGGGCTCACGCCGTAAAAAATGCCGTCATTGAGGCCATCGTCCGGGTCAACGCGGTATTCCTGCTTGCCCGCTTCCAGCACCCCGGCGAAGCCCACCGGACCCGCCGGCAAGTCGAACAGGTCACCATTGACCGAGGCGTTGTAACTGGTCGACACCGACTTGCTGCTCTGGGTGAGGTTGCCGCGAAACTGCTGCCACTCCTGCGGCGTCAGCGGCCGGTCGAGCCGTGAAGCATCCGGGGCGAATACTGGATAACCGCCGCTGACACCGAGTTGCGGGCCAAGGTAGAAATCCTGAATCGATGACAGTGGCGTGTAGCGCGTGGTCCTGACGCTGCGATATTCCGAGCGATTGGCTGCCAGATCGTAACTCCAGCCGGTGTCGGCGATCTTGTCCGAGAGCCCCAGGGTGCCGGTCCATGAGGTGTCGCGCCACTTGCTGTTGTTGCTGGTGCGACCACCGATTTCCTCTTCGCCGAAGCGTCGATACCAGCGCTCCAGATTGCCGCTGTTCTGGTTGATGAAATCCGGTGAGGTGAAGGTCGGCCCGCGCGTGTTGTTCTGGATATGGTCGAGGCCGTACATCAAATCGGCGAAGACCTGGCCGCTGTCGCTGAAATGCCAGGTGCCACGGGTATAGCCGTCGTAGTTTTCCTTCTGGGTCTGCACGGTCCAGTAATCGTTGTACATCTGATCGGTGCGGCAGCGCCCGCCGCTGTTGACCAGTTTGTTGTCGAAGGTGCCCTGATAAGCACCGCAACCCGGTCCCCGATAACGATTGTTGCTCAGGTCGCGGCGGTAACCGACATCTGCCAGCGGGCCGTTTTGCATAAAGCCACGGTCATCGGCCCAGATCGGATCGCGGTTAGTCAGCTCCAGACCGAACAAGCCGTCAAAATCCCCCCAACTGCCGCCGCCGCTGATCTGCAAGCGCTGGTTGTCACCGCCGCCGCGCTCGCTGGTGCCGCCCTTGAGATTGACGTCGACACCGTTGATCTTGTCCTTGAGGATGATGTTGACCACCCCGGCGATCGCGTCCGAGCCGTAAATCGCCGAGGCGCCGCTGCTGAGGATTTCGATGCGTTCGATGACCGCCGACGGAATGTTCGCCAGGTTGGTGAAATTGACCTTGCCGTCGTACGGCGTTGGGTAGTCGGCGACGCGACGGCCATTGATTAACACCAGCGTATGGTTCGGGCCGAGGCCGCGCAGGTTGAGTGCGCTGGCCGCCGGTTGCCAGGTGTTGCCGTAATCTTCGCCTTGGGTCATTCCGGTGTTTTGCGTCTGCGTCGCCAGGGCGTCGTAGACGTTTTTGTAGCCGCGCGCTTCCATTTCTTCGTGGGTAATGACGTTGACCGGTGTGGCGCCATCGCTCTGCGCGCGGGCAATGCGCGAACCGGTCACGGTGACTTTTTCCATACGGTAATCGGCGCTGGTGACCGGCGCCACAGCGGTGACTTTCGCCGGCACATCAGCCGCGCGAACCGTTAAACCCTGGGTGCTTTGTTCGACTTGCAGACCGCTGCCAAGCAAGGCCTTTTCCACCGCCTGACGACCGCCCAATGCCCCACGCACCGCCGCGCTGTGTTTGCCTTTCACCAGTTCTTGGCTGAAAGAAATCGGTACACCGCTCTGCCGCGAGATGTCCAGCAACACTTCGTCGAGCGGTCCGCTGGCGATGTCGAAGGTGAACACCGCCGCTGCCGATTCCTGGGCCACCGCCGCCCATGGACTGATGCCCATCGCCAATGCAGCAGCAAGAGTCAATCGAGGTAATTTTTGTTTGATTGAGAACATCGAAGGGTTTCCCTGTTGGAGGCATCTGCAGGGAATGAGCAGCGGGCCGGCGCTTTTTATAGGGCGGCGATTAGGCCAAGAAGTTATGGGTTTATAACCGCGCGTCGATGCTGACCCAGTACGGGTTGTGCCAGGTGATGCGGATCGGCAGCGAGCGTTCCAGCAGTTGCAACGTGCGATCGCTGTCGTCAAGCGGATAGAGGCCGCTGAGGCGCAGGTCGGCGACTTCCGGGCTTAGATGCAAGATGCCGCGACGGTAGCGGCGCAAGCTGTCGATGACTTCGTACAAAGGCCGGTCGCGGACTTCCAGGCGACCTTGCACCCATGCACTTTCCTGGCCGTTGCTACGTTCCAGCGACAGCACTCCAGCGCCGTTGAACAACAGACTTTCGCCGGCCTGCACCACTTGCCGCGCACCGCCGGCGGTGACCACTTCGACCTGCGAATGGAGCATCACCAAACGCGTCGCCTCCTCGCGGTACTGCACGAGAAACTTCGTCCCCAGCGCGCGCAGGCGACCGTGCTCGGTCTCGACCACAAAGGGCCGCGCCGGCTCTTTCGCCACATCCACCAACAACTCACCGCTGCGCAAGGCGAGCAGGCGCTGTTGGCTATCGAACAAAGGCACCACACGACTGCGCGCGTTGAGGGTCAGCGCACTGCCGTCGGCCAGGGTGAAGTCACGTCGCTCGCCGGTCCCGGTCGACAACTCCCCCGCCTCCGGCAGCCAGCCGTAACGCCGCCCGAGCAGCCCGGCCAACAGCCCGATGCCGAGCACACTCAGACTGCCGCTGATAAAGCGTCGCCGACTCGATGGCGCGTTAAGGCTGTGCAGCAGACTGCTGCGCGGCAAGGTGCGCAGGGTCGGGTTGCGTAGCAGATTGAGGCCACCGCCCATTTGCTCGATGACCTGCTGATGCCGTGGGTCGGCAACGCGCCAAGCCTCGAATGCGGCCCGCTCAGCCATGCCCGCCTCGCCCGACTGCAACAACGCCAGCCATTGCGCCGCCTCGTCGATCACCGCTTCGTCCGGCCTCATGTCTGCATCGCCTGATAGCAGCGCTTGAACGCTTCGACCATGTATTGCTGCACGCGACTGGTGGATACGCCGAGGCGCTCGCCGATCTCGCTGTAGGTCAAACCGTCGAGCTGGTGGTAGAGAAACGCCGCTTTGGCTTTGGCCGACAACCCGTTGAGCAAACGATCGACCGCCAGCAGCGCTTCGATCACCAGTGCCCGCTCTTCCGGAGACGGGTGCACCGGCTCCGGCGCCAGCGCCAGGCTTTCCAGATAGGCGCGCTCAAGGTCCTGACGGCGCCAGCCTTCGTACACCAGTCGGCGGGCGATGGTGGTCAGCAGCGCGCGTGGCTCGCGAATGGCCGTGGGGTCTGGCAGTGCCAGCACCCGCAGAAAGGTTTCCGAGGCAATGTCTTGCGCACTGTGCGGGCAACCCAGCGTGCGACCAACGGCAGCGCACAGCCAGCGATAGTCCTTTTGGAACATCTGCCCAATGATCTGGTAATGCGGGTTGTACCCACCCATGTCTTGCTCCCTGAAACGGGTCCCACCCGCTGCGAAAAACCATCGTTCTGCCGGGATCGTCCGGCTCTGATCAGGCGCGACTGTGCAATAGCCTCGAAGACATTTGAAGTAATAAAAAATCAGCATATGCAAACCATTGAGCATAAGCCGCTTCGTCGCCGCAGAAACATTGGCTGACAGAACGTTGACCTCGGTCACTGGCGCGTGGGCGGTCACTGATTAATCTCGCGGCTCCATCGAAGGCCAGGGACGGCTCACCGAGAGCCCACGGCTAAACCCACTCAAGGAAGAGCAAGCATGCGACCACTCAACATCATCCTGCTGTCGTCAGCGTTCAATGGCCTGACCCAACGCGCCTGGCTGGAACTGCGTGAGGCCGGGCACTCGCCGAGCGTCGTGTTGTTTACCGATGAACAAGTGGTGTGCGAGCAGATCGAACACAGCGGCGCCGATCTGGTGATCTGCCCGTTCCTCAAGGACCGTGTACCGCAGGCGCTGTGGAGCAATGCCCAGCGGCCGGTGGTGATCATCCATCCGGGTATCGTCGGCGATCGCGGCGCCAGTGCCCTAGACTGGGCGATTACCAACGAGCTGCCGAGCTGGGGCGTCACCGCGCTGCAGGCCGTCGAGGAAATGGACGCCGGCCCGGTGTGGGCCACCTGCGAATTCAACCTGCCGGCGGGCCTGCGCAAATCCGAGCTGTACAACGGCCGGGTCAGTGACGCGGCAATTCGTTGCATACGCGAAGTGGTAGAGAAATTCATCGAAGGTTTTGAGCCGGTTACCCTCGACTATGCCGATGCGAAAGTGCGCGGGCGTTTGCAACCGAACATGAAACAGGTCGACCGCAGTTTCAGCTGGCATGACTGCGCGCGCTTCATCAAACGTTGCATCGATGCCGCCGACGGCCAGCCCGGCGTGCTGGCGAGCCTGGCCGGCGGTCAGTATTACGTGTACGACGCGCACCTAGATTCGCGCAGCGGCATGCCCGGCGAGATTCTCGCGGTGCATGACGATGCGGTGCTGGTCGCGGCTGGTGATCAGAGTTTGTGGCTTGGTTCGTTGCGACGCAAACCGCAACCCGGCGAAGAAACCTTCAAGCAACCGGCGCGGCACCTGTTGGCCGAGCAATTGGCCGACGTGCCGGTGCTCGACTGGTCGATCGCTACACAGCCGTTCAGTGACGAAGCCTATCAACCGCTGCGTTATCGCGAATCCGGCATCGTCGGTGAGCTGACCTTTGAGTTTTACAACGGCGCCATGAGCACCGAGCAATGCCAGCGCATGGTCGCCGCGCTGCGCTGGGCCAAATCCCGTGATACGCAGGTGTTGCTGATCAAGGGCGGGCGCGGCAGCTTTTCCAACGGCGTGCATTTGAACGTGATTCAAGCCGCGCAGGATCCCGGAGCTGAAGCCTGGGCGAATATTCAGGCGATCGACGATGTCTGCGCAGAACTGTTGACGGCCCGGCAACTGGTGGTCAGCGGTGTCACCGGCAATGCCGGCGCCGGCGGTGTGATGCTCGCACTGGCGGCGGACATTGTGTTTGCCCGCGCCGATATCGTGCTCAACCCGCATTACAAGAGCATGGGTTTGTATGGTTCCGAATACTGGACCTACAGCCTGCCCCGCGCCGTCGGCCCGGCGATGGCCGAACAATTGACTCAGGCGTGTCTGCCGGTGAGCGCGGTGCAGGCGTGGCAACTGGGCATGGTCCAGGAAATCGGCCCGCGCTGCCCGGACGAGTTTTCGTTGTGGTTACTGCAACGGGCCAACGGTGCGGTGAGCGATCCGACCTATGCTGCGGTGCGCGAGCGCAAGGCGCGGGTTGATCAGGTGTTGATCCAGCAGTGCCGCGAAACCGAGCTGCAGGAGATGCAGGAGGACATGCTTTACAACCGCAATCAGTTTGCCGAGAAGTGCCGGAACTTTGTGTTCAAGCGCAAAGTGTGTGGCACGCCGGCGCGGTTGATCGAGGCGTGGGCGCGGGTATGTTTGACCGAGTTGGCCAGTTGATTTTGCGGTGACTGCTTTCCCCTCACCCTAGCCCTCTCCCCAAGGAGAGGGAACTGACCGAGGTGTCTGGCGCCCTGCATCGACCTGAAAAAACGTGTCGATTATGGATTCAACGCTGATCGTTCAAGTCAGTGCATTTCTTCAATATCCCCCAATCAGTCCCCTCTCCCTCCGGGAGAGGGTTAGGCGGGCGGCGATCCGATGAGGGGCTTTTGCCTTTACAATGCCCGACACCTCAAACACCGGCCCGCCCATGGACATCGATCTCGCTCGCACCTTTCTGGAAATCGTCCGTCACGGCAGCCTCGCCGCTGCCGCGCAGAAGTTGTTCGTCACGCAAACGGCGATCACCGCCCGGGTGCAGAAGCTCGAAAGCCAACTGGGCAGCACACTGTTCGTGCGCAACCGTGCCGGGGCAAAGCTGACGCCCAATGGCGAGGCCTTTGTGATCTACGCCAATCAACTGGTGCAGACCTGGGAAGCCGCGCGCCGTGATCTGCCGCTGCCCGAGGGCTATCACAACGTGCTGCACATCGGCGGCGAAGTCAGCCTGTGCAACCCGTTGATGCTGAGTTGGGCGGCGGAGCTGCGCGAGAAAATTCCCGGGCATGCCCTGCGCATGGAAATCCGCGACGGCGAGAACCTGTTGCGCCAACTCGAACTCGGTGTGCTCGACGCGGCGCTGGTCTATCAGCCGGAATACTGGCCGGGCTTGCAGGTCGAGCAAGTGCTGGAAGAAAAACTGATTCTGGTGCGTGCGCCCGAGCGCCCCGATCCCTACGTCTACATCGACTGGGGCCCGGACTTTCGCCGCCAGCATGACGCCGCCCTGCCGGAAAAAGCCAAAGCGGCGCTGAGTTTCAACCTCGGTCCGCTGGCCCTGCAATACATTCTCGAACACGGCGGCAGCGGCTACTTCCGCACCCGTGTGGTACGCACGTATCTGGAAAGCGGCGCCCTGGAAGCAGTGACCAAAGCCCCGGAATTCGGCTACCCGACTTATCTTGTCTACTCACGCGACCGCGATTCGGCAACGCTGCAACAAGCCTTCCATCTGCTGCGCGAAGTGATCCGCACCGATGACGACTGGTCGCAACGCTGGAACCCGCTGAGCTGAAGCGGCGGCTTTGCACCGGAGCATGGCGCAAGTGACACCGAGGTGCGGCCTGCACAAACGGCCGGATCGGCTAATCTGCCGGGTATAACAACAATCCCCGCAGGTGATGCAGTGAGGCAGACCACCGAGGCATTCCGCAGTCGCTACCGTGCGGCCATTCACCCGTTGTACAACCCATGGCTGCACGGTGCCTTCGTGCTGCTGTTCGGTGTGCTGGCCATCGCTGCGTTCTCGGCCAGCGTGCAGCAGGTCAGTCTGCTGGAATGGCTGACAGTGCCGCTGACCCTGCTGTTGTTCAATTTCGGCGTGTACATGGTCCATCGCCATCTCGGCCACCACAAAAAAACCTTCGCGAAAATGTTCTACGCCCGGCACGCGGGCGATCATCACAGCTTCTTCACTCCCGGCCATATGACCTACGACAGTGCGCGTGACTGGCGGGTGATTCTGTTCCCCGCCTGGCTGATTGTGCTGCATACGCTGGTGATCACCGTACCGTTGTGGTGGCTGTTGGCACCGGTAAACGCCAACGTTGCCGGGTTGTTCGGCGGTTGCATGGTGCTGGGTTATCTGACTTACGAAGTGTTTCATGCCTGCGAGCATTTGCCGGCAGACAACCCTTTGGCACGCCTGCCATGGATCCGCCAGATGCGCCGTTTGCATGAGCTGCATCACCGCCGCGAACGCATGCAGGAGCGCAATTTCAACATCGTCCTGCCGCTGATGGACTACCTGTTCGGCACCCTGTACTGGGAGCCGGAAACCACCCCTTTGAGCTATTCGAAAATGCCCATGACCCGCATGCAGCACAGCATCGATATCGCTGGCGATCCCATTGCCGTACTGGCCTACGCCGCCAGTGTCGGTCGCTGGCCTGAGTGGCACCCCTCGTCGCTGAAAATCGACGGCCCACACGGCCCGCTGCATGCCGGCGCGCGCTTTGAAGAAGACATTCATGCCGGCGGCCGTGAAGGCCATTTGAGTTGGGAAGTCACCGAGTACTTGCCCGGTCGGCGCTGGTGCGCGCGGGCGCAAGGTGATCATGGATTGTCGTTGCTGCTGACCTATGAATGCAGCGCCGAAGGCAGCGGCGCGCGATTTGTGCGCACACTGGATTATCGCTTCGCCGGTCTGGGCATGCGCATCGCCAATCACCTGCTGCTCAAGCGCCGCATCGAGCGCGAATCTGCCGCGTCGATGCTGGCGCTGCGCGACATGGCCGCCCAGTACCTGTCATCGGCGAGGGCCAGCGCGTGAAGCTACGGCATCTGTTGTTGCTGCTGATCCTTATCGTCATCGCGTTCTTATTGTTGATGCCAACCAAAGTCGAACCCGTGGCCTGGACGCCGTCGCCTGCGCCATCGCTGAAAGAAGGCATTTACGCCGAGAATCAGAAACTCAAAGGCGCAGCGCAGGTCGGGCCGAGCGACATCGAAGGGCCGGAAGCGTTGCTGCTGGAAAGTGACTTCTTGATCACCGGACTGCACGACGGCCGACTGATCCGTACCAGCCTCGACGGCCAGCAACGCAAAGTACTCGCCGACACCGGTGGCCGTCCGCTCGGATTGGCCCGACATCCGAACGGCATGCTGGTGATCGCTGATGGGGTCAAGGGCTTGCTGTCCCTTGATGCGCAAGGTCAGTTGATTCCTTTGACCACGGAGGCCAATGGTCTGGGCTTCGGTTTCACCGATGATGTGGCCATCGACAAGTCCGGGCATTACGCCTATTTCAGCGATGCATCCAGTCGCTGGGGTTATGGCCATGACGGCGAGGCAATCATCGAGCACGGCGGCGACGGACGTCTGCTGCGCTATGACTTCCAGAGCGGTAAAACCAGTGTGCTGCTGGACAGACTGGAGTTCGCCAACGGCGTGACCCTCGGCCCCGATGACGCCTATGTGCTGGTCAACGAAACCGGCGCTTATCGCATCAGCCGTTATTGGCTGACCGGTCCGAAAGCCGGCACTCACGACCTGTTCATCGACAATCTGCCTGGGCTGCCGGACAACCTGGCATTCAATGGCAGCAACCGGTTCTGGGTGGCGTTGTATGCGCCGCGCAATGCTCTGCTGGATGGCACTGCGGGGCATCCGTTCGTGCGCAAGATGATCGTGCGCGCGCTGACGGTTTTACCGAAACCGGTAGAAAAGCGCGGGTTTGTGTTGGGGCTGGATCTGGACGGCAAGGTGATTGCCAATCTGCAGGACGCGAGCAGTGGCAATTACTCGCCGATTACCACGGTGCGCGAGTATGGGCCGTGGTTGTACTTTGGCTCGTTGAAAGCCACGCATATGGCGCGGATGCCGTTGGATGCGGCCCTGAAGTGAGCCTGATGTTTTTTGTGTTGCATGGACTTACGCCTTCGTCGGAACGCCGCCCGGAGCAGGCTCGCTCCCACAGGGGTTCTTTGCTGACCACAGCATTAGTGGTCAACACAATCCACTGTGGGAGCGAGCCTGCTCGCGAAGACGGTCTGTCAGTTGCTGGACTTGTCGAACTTGTCCGGATCTTCGTCTTCAGGCAGATCCTCATCCGGCTCTTCGGGGTTAGCGGTGGTATGCGCCGGGCTGTTGGGTTCAGGATGGGTGGGAACCGGGTCGAATGCGCCCTGCTCTTCACTGGGGAATTTCGGATCGTTCATAAGGCACCTCGCAAAGAGTCGCTGATGGAAGACTCTGTACATTCGAGGTGCCGGTCGTGGCTGTCGTTCCCGTCAATCCGCAACCGCAGGTCGGCGGATCATTGTCGAGTCAGGACGGGGCCTGCAAATGGCTGACGATTTCGTCTTTGACCTTCAAGCGCTTTTCTTTGAGCTTTTTCAATGCGTCGTCGGTGGGAGCATCTGAAGTGGCCGTTTCGGCCTTGACCACTTCGGCGTCGGCTTGGGAATACTTGTTGATCAGTGAATCCAGTCGTGGATCCTGGGTGCGTTTTTGCTGGATCTCTTCCTTCGTGCAACTCAAGTCCTGAAACAGGTCATGGGGAACCGGCATGGAACACCTCCGTCAGTTGATCGGCAGCCAGCGCGACCGATGCGCTGGCCCGTTATCAGAATGGCCTTGGTTGAGCCGTTCTGTCGACCACCTGTCAGACCAGCGGTGGCCGTTCGTCGCCCTGTCGCAAATGCGATAAAACCTTTACTCGCCGCGTTGCCTCCATTGGATAACCCCGACAAAAACTGCGTGGAGATACACCAATGGACGGATTCAACCTGCGTCATCTGGTTTTGGCTGTCGCTTTGAGCAGCGGCATGGGCAGTGCTTTCGCCGCGACGGACAATGACTTCGTCGATAACGCCGCAGCCGGTGGCATCGCCGAAATCGAAACCAGCCGTCTGGCCCTGGAAAAAAGCCAATCGGCAGACATCAAGGCGTTCGCCAACATGATGATCACCGATCACGGCAAGGCCAATGACGAACTGGCGACCATTGCCAAGGCTAATGACATCGAAGTCCCGGACACCACAACCCTGGTCAAACAGGCCAAGGAAAAAATCCTCGAAGTGCGCGATGAGTCCTTTGATGCCGCTTACGCCAACAATCAGGTGAAGGCGCACGAAGAGACCATCGAACTGTTCAAGAAACAGGCCAATACCGTGACCGATGACAAGGTTAAAGGCGCTACTGAACTGAAAGCGTTTGCGCAGAAAATGCTGCCGGGGCTGGAAAAACATTTGGCCGCCGCAAAAGAATTGCAGGCCAAGCATCCGAGCAAGTAAAAAGCCTTACCCTCACCCCAGCCCTCCCGAAACGTCGGACCGCCCCGAGGGAGTGGGAGCCGACCGAGGTGGATGTTCGAGTTACGCCGACCTGACAGTCTCGAGTTGAACGCAGGTTTTGAACATTCCCCAATCGGCTCCCTTTCCCCTCGCCCCCTTGGGGGAGAGGGCTGGGGTGAGGGGGATCGATATCAGCCACACCACCAGACTCAAGCGTAAAAAAGGCCGCATCCAAATAGATGCGGCCTTGTCATATCCGCCGAAATCAACCGCCATCGGTATCAATATCGGCATCCGTCTCCTCCCCCGGCTTCGCCCGATCCGGCTGCGGTTTGAAGCCCGGGCTGAACTCGTTGTCGTTGTCCGTATGCTGGTTCTTCTGATCCACCGCCGGATCGGCACTCTGCGCCTGATCATCCTCGCCCTGCTGCTGCGTCGGAGCCGGTTGCCCCGGCACCTGCGGGTCAATGGCCGGATCATTGCGATTGATCGGTTCGCCAGATTGGCTCTGCTTCGTTTGCTCGTTCATGGCCACCTCGTTGGTCAAACACCCCCGGCACACATCCGCCGGGTGTCAAAGATTCGAAGCCTGCCCTGCGTCAACGTTCAAAACTTCACCGCACCCGGCCACGCCGACTAGAGTTACCGGGACGTTCCTTGCGCCAGATCAAAAATATACGTGCGTGAACGAACAACTATTTCGAACGGCAAATGTCGATCATTCCGCGGCGTTCATTTATAGCGATCGCCCCCCAATTCGCGACGGAGCAACAGGCACATGGCAGCACTGCAGAACAGCACACTCGATGCGATGAAAAACAAACAAGCACAACTGCTGAGTGAATGGGTCAACGGACTGGAAACCAGCGGTGCCACGCGTAATCTGAAAGGCCACGACATACAGCAACAAACCGGCGAATTCCTGCAACTGGTGATCAATGGTCTGCAAAACGACAACGGCACCAATGTGGCCGCGCCGGGCTGGGAAGCCACCCGCCAGTTCCTCGAAAAGCTCTCCCACAGCCGCGCCCTGCTCGGCCAGGACTCGCAGCAGACCGCGAGTTTCATCTTCGCCCTCAAAGGCCCGCTGTTTAACCTGCTCCAAAGTCATTACAAAGACCAACCGGCGCTGCTGGCCGAACAACTCTGGGAAGTGTCCGAGCTGCTCGACGCGTTCGGCATGCACACCATCCGCACCTTTCAGAAATCCCGCGAAGCGGTGATCAAGCGTCAACAGGAAGAACTGCTGGAGCTGTCGACCCCGGTGGTCAAGCTGTGGGACGGCGTGCTGGCGCTACCGATGATCGGCACCCTCGACTCGCAACGCACGCAAGTGGTGATGGAATCGCTGCTGCAACGCATCGTCGACACCGGTTCGGAAATCGCCATCATCGACATCACCGGCGTGCCGACCGTCGACACTCTGGTTGCCCAGCACCTGCTGAAGACTGTCACCGCGATCCGCCTGATGGGCGCCGACTGCATCATCAGCGGCGTACGTCCGCAAATCGCACAAACCATCGTCCACCTCGGCCTCGACCTGCAAGGCGTGGTGACCAAAGCCAATCTGGCCGATGCATTGAAACTGGCCCTGACCCGTCTGGGTGTCAGCCTCGTCAAGACGGTTTAAACATGGAACGTATCCCGATTCTGCAAATGGGCGAATTTCTGCTGGTGACCATTCAGGTCGACATGCATGACCAACTCGCCCTCACCCTGCAAGATGACTTGTCCGAGCGCATCAGCAAGACCTCGGCGCGGGGCGTGCTGATCGACATCTCCGCGCTGGACATGGTCGACTCGTTCATTGGCCGGATGATCGGCACGATTTCCGGCCTGTCGAAAATCATGGACGCCGAAACTGTACTGGTGGGCATGCAACCGGCAGTGGCGATTACTTTGGTGGAACTTGGCATGACGTTGCCCGGCGTCAGTACCGCACTGAATGTCGAGCGCGGGATGAAGCTGCTCCGGGAACGAGTAGCGCTGCAATGACCGTACGCAGCAGCGGTACTCAACCCATCCACATCGAGCAGGATGTCGTGCTCGCGCGCCAGACCGCGCGCAAGTTGGCGACGGAGTGCGGCATGCGTCTGATCGACCTGACCAAAATGGTCACGGCGGTCAGCGAACTGGCGCGCAACACCATGGTTTACGGTGGCGGCGGCGACATGGACTGGCAGATTCTCGATGAGGATCACAAAGTCGGTCTGCGCTTGACCTTTCGCGACGAAGGCCCGGGCATTCCCGACCTGAAACTGGCGATGACCGACGGCTGGACCTCGGGCAGCGGCATGGGCCTGGGCTTGACCGGCGCCAAACGTCTGGTCGAAGAGTTCGAACTGGACACCGAGCCCGGCAAAGGCACGCGCATAACGATTACCCGATGGACATGAATATCGTCGGGTCGCTGACCCAGGTTCTGTTGGTCGAGGACAGCAGTCAGATCGGTCATGCCCGGCGCACCGCGCAGCAACTCGCTGAACAGCATGGCTTTGATGAGCGCGATGCCGGGCGGGTCGCTCTGGTTGCCACGGAATTGGCCAGTAATGTGCTCAAGCACGCTACGCACGGCGAATTGCATCTGCGGGTATTACCTCGGCCTGCGGGTTTCGGTATTGAAATGCTCGCGGTGGATCGCGCTCAGGGTTTTGATCTGGAGGCCTGCGTGGCCGACGGATTCTCCACCGGTGGCACGCAAGGTATCGGCCTCGGCGCAGTTTCGCGGCAGACCGAGGTATTTGACGTCTATGCCGACGGCCGTGGCGCGGTACTGTTGGCGCGTCTTTACCCGCGTACCGACCGCGATCCGGATATCCGTTATGGCGTCAGCCAGCACTCGTTGCACAACGATCCGGCCTGCGGTGACGTTTGGCACCTGAAGTATGAAGGCGCCAGCATCAGCGCACTGGTGATCGATGGCCTCGGGCATGGCGAGGAAGCCGAACGCGCCGGGCGTGCGGGGGCTCAAGCCTTTGCCCTGACACCGTTTGCCGATCCGGTGATGCTGATGGAGGACATGCACCGCGACATGATCGGCACGCGTGGCGGCGCTGTCGCGTTTAGCCAGTTCGACGGCAGGCGCGACAACCTGACCTTCGCTGGCGTGGGCAATATTGGCGCCAGTCTGATCGCCGCAGACAAATCGCGAGGTCTGGCCTCGCACCCGGGTATCGTCGGCGTGCAATACCGAAAAGCCCGGCCTTTTGACTATGCTCACGTGAACGGACATCTATTGATCATGTACAGCGACGGCTTGCAGTCCCGTTGGAATCTACAAGACTACCCCGGCCTGGTGCATCGCCACCCCGCTGTGATAGCCAGCGTCCTGCACCGCGACTTCAGTCGCGGGCGTGACGATGCAACAGTATTGGTCGTTGCCCTGGAGGCCGCCCATGGCTGAGTCACCGATGTTGAGCAATGCCGAACAGGCCGCGCTCATCGCGCAGTTGCAGAGCGAAACAGTGGCTTTGCGCGAAGAGCTCGACGAAACCAATCAGGGCGTGCTGGCGCTGTATGCCGAACTCGACGAACAAGCTGAAGAATTACGCCAGGCCTCAGATCTGAAAAGTCGCTTTCTGTCATACATGAGCCATGAATTCCGCACGCCGCTGGGCTCGATCCTCAGCATCAACAGCCTGCTCGCCGACGAACTCGACGGCCCGCTCAGCCCTGAACAACACAAGCAGGTCGCGTTCGTCAGCACCGCTGCCCGCGAGTTGAGCGACATGGTCGATGACCTGCTCGACCTGGCGAAGATCGAGGCCGGGCGCATCACGATTTCCCCGGCGTGGTTCGACATGTTCGATCTGTTCTCCGCGCTGCGCGGGATGTTCCGGCCGATTGTCGATGCCTCCGCCGTCGATCTGATCTTCGAAGAACCGGTCGGTTTGCCTCGCCTGTACACCGACGACAAGAAACTCGGGCAAATCCTGCGCAACTTCATTTCCAATTCGCTGAAGTTCACTACCCGTGGCGAAGTGCGGGTGTCCGCGCGCCTCGAAGGCGTGGACAAGGTGCGTTTTGCCGTCAGCGACACTGGAATCGGTATCGCTGCGGAGCTGCATGGTGCATTGTTCGAGGACTTTTCCCAGGTCGACTCGCCACTGCAGAAACGTCTGCGCGGCACCGGGCTAGGCCTGTCACTGTGCAAACGCTTCGCGGCCCTGCTCGGCGGTGAAGTCGGGCTGGAAAGCACGCCGGGGGTCGGTTCGACCTTCTTCGTGATCATCCCGTTGGCGATCGCTCTGGAGAATGTCGATGAAACGTGACATCCGTCTGTTGATCGTCGATGACAACGTCGCCACCCGCTACGCCCTGCGGCGACGGCTGGAGCGCCACGGTTACGAAGTCCTTGAGGCCGGTACCGGCGGCGACGGGCTGGCGCTGATCGACAGTGAAGCGCTCGATGCGTTGATTCTCGACGTCAATCTGCCGGACATGAGCGGTTTCGACATTGTGCGGATTCTGCGCGCCGACAGCCGCACTGCTCTGCTGCCGGTGATCCATGTGTCCGCCGCGTCGATCCAGACCGGCGACATCATCACCGGCCTCGACGCCGGCGCCGATGCCTATCTGATTCACCCGGTCGATCCGGACGTGCTGCTGGCCACCCTGCGTACGCTGTTGCGGGTGCGCGACACGGAAAATGCCCTGCGCGAAAGTGAAGCGCGATTCCGCGAAATTTTTGCCAATGTGTCCGCACCGATTGCAGTGCTCGATGCCAGCCTCAAGGTGCATGAGTGCAACCAGGCCTTCGCGCAACTGATTCTCGACAATCGGGATCCGCAAGCGCTGCGTGAATGCTTTGCCGATGATCAGAGCGCCATCCTCAATGAGCTGCGCCTGCGCCTGGTCGATGGCGAGCGCTGGAAAGGCACGCTGAACATGCGCGTGCAGGGCGAGATTCGCGAAACCGAATGGCAGATTTCGCCGTACCGCACGCCAGAGTTGAGCCTGGTGTTTGTCGAAGACGTCACCGAACATCGCCATCGCGAGCGCTCGCATCTGGCGCGCCTGGATGACACCACCACGCAACTGGCCAAGGAAGTCGCCGAACGTGCGCGCGCCGAGGCGCAGTTGCTGCAAGTGCAGAAGATGGATGCCCTGGGCAAGCTCACGGGCGGTATTGCTCACGACTTCAACAACCTGCTGACCGGGATCATCACTAGCCTGGAGTTGATCCAGAAGCGTGTCGCCGATGAGCGCCTGGACAAGGTGCAGTTCTATAGCGAAGCAGCGCTGAACTCGGCGATGAGCGCCGCGTCCCTGACCCATCGCTTGCTGGCCTTCGCACGGCAACAGCCGCTGGATACACGGCCGGTGGACATCAACGACCAAGTCCGCTCGCTGGAAGAACTGCTGATGCGCACCATCGGTGAGCGGATCAACCTCAAGCTGGAGCTGACCAGCAAACCGGCGATCGCGTTGGTTGATCCGGTACAACTGGAAAGCGCGGTGTTGAATCTGGTGATCAACGCCCGTGATGCCCTGCCGGCGGGCGGTAATATCTGGGTCAACACCTACGCCGCGTACTCCCACGGCGACCCGAATCTGGCCGATGGCGCTTACGTGGCGCTGTCGGTGCGCGACGACGGCACAGGGATCGAGCACAACGTCATCGACAAGGTCTTCGATCCTTTTTTCACCACAAAACCGCTGGGCCAAGGCACAGGACTGGGGTTGTCGACGATCTATGGCTTTGCCCGTCAGTCGGGCGGTGATGCGCACATCCGCAGCGTCGCGCGGCGCGGCACCGAAGTGACGATCATGTTGCCGGCCACCACCGACCCGACTGGGGTCGACATCCCTGCGCCGGTAGTTGACCCGCAAGGTAGCGGCGAGCATGTACTGATTGTCGAAGACATGCCGTCGGTGCGCATGTTTGTCACTGAAGTGCTGGAGGACGCGGGTTATCGCTGCACCCAGGCGGCGGATATCGAAACGGCGCTGGAGCGGTTGCAAAATGATCCCTCGATCAACCTGCTGCTGACCGACGTCGGCCTGCCGCGCATGAGCGGTCGGGAATTGGCAGATGTTGCGCGAGGCTGGCGTGACGGATTGCCGATTCTGTTCATGACCGGGTATGCAGAAACGGCAATCAATCGTCAGGTGTTTCTCGGCAGTGGCATGGACATGCTGGTCAAGCCGTTTCAGATCAGTGAACTGCTCGACAAGGTCCGCCGAACCCTCGATGGTGCCTGACCACAGCTTCACAGGGATTAATGTCGAACATAGATCCAATGTAGGAGTGAGCCTGCTCGCGATAGCGGAGTGTCAGCCACAGATGAATTGACTGACCTGGCGCCATCACGAGCAGGCTCACTCCTACAGGGGTTCTGTGTGGACAGATAACGTGTCACACCACAAAACCCTGTGGGAGCGAGCTTGCTCCGGGCGGCGTTCCGACGAAGACGTCAGCCCTGCCAATACCCCTATCGGCTCAAAGCCCGAGCCAGAAACGGCGCAGTCTTGCTCTTCTTGCTCGCCGCCACTTTCTGCGGCGTGCCCGCGACGACAATCCTGCCGCCCTGATCTCCCGCCCCTGGCCCGATGTCGATCACCCAGTCACTCTGCGCCACCACGCGCATTTCGTGCTCGACCACAATCACCGTGTGCCCCGCCGTGACCAGCGTATCCAGCTGTTCCAGCAGCCGGTCGACATCGCGCGGATGCAACCCGGTGGTCGGTTCATCGAGCACATACAAGGTCGCGCCGCGCTGGTTGCGCTGCAACTCGGTGGCCAGTTTGATCCGCTGCGCTTCGCCACCGGACAACTCCGTGGCCGGTTGCCCGAGGCGCAGATAACCCAGGCCAATATCACGCAGCACTTCCAGTGACCGACGAATCCCCGGTTGCCCGGCAAACACCGTCACTGCTTCCTCGACGGTCAATTGCAGCACCTGGGCAATGCTCAGACCCTCCCAGAGAATCGCCAGCGTCTGCGGGTTATAGCGTGCGCCATGGCAGGTCGGACAGGGCGCATACACACTGGGCATGAACAACAATTCAACACTGACAAACCCCTCACCTTCGCAGGTGGCGCAACGGCCCTTGGCGACGTTGAAGGAAAACTGCCCGGCGTCATAACCTGCGGCCCGAGCAGCATCTGTCGCGGCGTACAGCTTACGGACGTTATCGAACAACCCGGTGTAGGTCGCCAGATTTGAGCGTGGCGTGCGGCCGATGGGTTTCTGGTCGACCTGCACCAGGCGCTTGATCGACTCCAGCCCGGACGTGACCTGGCCGCTGCTGAGTGGCGGTGCGTCGTCTTCGAGGCTGAGTTCCTCTGGCTCGCTTTCCTGCGCGGGACGGCCCAACTGCGCGCCGACCAGTTCCAGCAACGCCTGACTGACCAGACTCGACTTGCCAGAGCCGGACACGCCCGTCACCGAGGTGAAGCAGCCCAAGGGAAATTCGGCACTCAGCTTGTTCAGGTTGTTGCGGGTAATGCCGTCGAGTTTCAGCCACGCCGTCGGTTTGCGCGCGGCGCGTGTCTGACGCTGCGATTCGGCAAACAGATAAGCGCGCGTCTGCGACTGTTCGATCTCGGCAAGACCTGCCGGCGGGCCGCTGTACAGCACCTGACCGCCCTGCTCGCCCGCCGCCGGGCCGACATCGATCAGCCAGTCAGCGCGGCGCATGGTTTCCAGATCATGCTCCACCACAAACAGCGTATTGCCGTCAGCTTTCAAGCGCTGCAAGGCCTCGAACAACGCCTCGCCATCGGCCGGGTGCAAACCGGCGGAGGGTTCGTCGAGCACGTAAATCACCCCGAACAATTGCGAGCCCAGCTGCGTCGCCAAGCGCAAGCGCTGCAACTCACCCGACGACAGCGTCGGTGTGCTGCGCTCCAGCGCCAGATAACCGAGGCCCAGATCGGTCAGCGTGCTGACCCGCTCCAGCAGATCCTCGGCAATGCGCTGCGCCGCCAGACGTTTCTCCAGCGACAGGTTTGGCGTGTGGCGCACGTCTGGCGCACTGCCGTGCCCGCTGGCGCCGTGGGCCACGCGCTGCTGGCGGGCGTCGCGGGTTTGCGCGTGGCTTAAGGTCTCGCCGGTTTCCTCTGCGTGTTCGAGGTAGCTGGCCGCCGCCACCGGCCGCAGCACCTCGGCCACTTGCAGCAATGGCATCTGCGATAGCTCACCGATGTCATACCCGGCAAACGTCACCGACAACGCCTCGCGCTTCAGGCGTTTGCCGTCGCATAACGGGCAAGGGCTGCCGAGCATGAACTGTGAAACGCGCTTCTTCATCAGCGCACTTTGCGAATGGGTGAAGGTGTGCAGGATGTAGCGCCGGGCGCCGGTGAAGGTGCCCTGATAACTCGGTTCCATCTTGCGTTTGAGGGCGACGCGGGTTTCTTCCGGGGTCAGCCCGGCGTACACCGGCACGGTCGGGGTTTCTTCGGTGAAGAGAATCCACTCGCGCTGCTTTTTCGGCAGTTTTTTCCATGGAATATCGACATCGATGCCCATGGTCACGAGGATGTCGCGCAGGTTCTGCCCCTGCCACGCCAGCGGCCAGGACGCCACCGCGCGCTGGCGGATGGTCAGGTTCGGATCGGGCACCATCAGCGCCTCGGTGACTTCATACACCCGCCCAAGACCATGGCACTCCGGACACGCGCCTTGCGGCGTGTTCGGCGAAAAGTCCTCGGCGTACAACATCGGCTGCCCCGGCGGATAACTGCCGGCGCGCGAATAGAGCATGCGGATCAAGCTCGACAGCGTAGTCACGCTGCCCACCGACGAACGCGTACTCGGCGTACCGCGCTGCTGTTGCAGAGCCACGGCCGGTGGCAAGCCTTCGATGGAGTCGACATCCGGCACGCCGACCTGATCGATCAGTCGTCGCGCATACGGCGCCACCGACTCAAAGTAACGGCGCTGGGCTTCGGCATACAAGGTCGAGAAGGCCAACGAGGATTTGCCCGAACCGGACACGCCGGTGAACACCACCAGCGCATCGCGGGGAATGTCGACATCGACGTTTTTCAGGTTGTGTTCACGGGCGCCGCGCACCCGGACCATGCCGGTAGGCGCTTTGGAGGTGCGTTTGGAAGTCATCGACCTGCCTTGGTGAAGGAATGTTCAACGCTCAGCTACCGAGCACCACCCGAATCATCTGCAACATGGCTTCCGGGCTGTACGGTTTGCTCAGCAAATGGGTGTCGGGGCTTAACTGGTGATTGCGCGAAATGATGTCGCGGGTGTGCCCGGAGGTGAACAGCACCGCCACCGGCGGCGTCTGCACCTTGGCCCAGGCGAACAGGTCGGAGCTTTTGATCAGTCCCGGCATGACCACGTCGGTGAAGATCAGGTCGACCTCGACACCTTCGAGAAGCATTTGCATGGCCGCATCGCCGTGACCGGCGGTCAACACGCGATAGCCCTCCTCGCGCAACAGCTCGACCGCCGAAGTGCGTACGGCGTCGTTGTCCTCGACCACCAGAATCGTCTCGTGGCCGCCGCTCTGCTGCCTTTGCAGATTGGGCGCCTCATCAAGGATCGGGCGCAGGCTGCGCGGGAAGTACAACTGCACCCGCGTGCCCTCGCCCAAAGCGCTGGTGATCTCGACATGCCCGCCGCTCTGCTTGACGAAGCCGAACACCATGCTCAGGCCCAGCCCAGTGCCCTGACCATCAGCCTTGGTGGTGAAAAACGGCTCAAACACTTGCTCGAGAATCTCTGGCGGGATACCGGCGCCGGTGTCACTGACCGCGACGCGGACAAACTCGCCGGGGACGATGCCTTTACCGGCACAGAACTCGCGTTCGAGTCGCACATTGGCAGCGCTGAGCGCAATGGTGCCCTCGCCCTTCATCGCATCCCGGGCGTTGATCGCCAGATTGAGAATCGCGTTTTCCAGTTGATTGCGGTCGACGTTGATGTGCCAAGGCGCGGTCGGCAACTGCACGTCGATCTGGATGGTTTCGCCCAGCGCCCGTTGCAGCAATTCGCCAACGCCTTCGAAAATCTGCTGCGGGTTACACACCGCCGGCGACAACGGCTGGCGGCGGGCAAACGCGAGCAACTGCGAGGACAGCTTGGCACCGCGCTCGACCGCCGCCAGCGACGCGCTGACCCGACGCTGCACGTTGGCGTTGTTCGGTTCGTGGCGGGCGAGCAGATGCAGATTGCCGGCGATCACTTGCAGCAGATTATTGAAGTCATGAGCCACGCCACCGGTCAAACCGCCAATGGCTTCGAGCTTCTGTGATTGGCGCAACTGCTCTTCAGCCGCCAGCCGCGCCTCGACTTCTTCGCCGACGCGCTGTTCGAGGTTGCGGGTAAATTTGAGCAGGGATTCTTCGGCAATCTTGCGTTCATGAATGTCGATCAGTACGCCGGGAAAGCGCAGCGGTTTACCGTGTTCGTCAAACTCGCAACCGCCACTGGCCAACACCCACAGATAACTGCCGTCACTACGCTGCACGCGATATTCGGCGTTATACGGCACGCCGGTCTGCACGGAATGGGCGACGCGCTCTTGGACCCAAGCGTGGTCATCGGGATGGATACGCGACTCGGCAATGTCCTGGGCCAGATTGCTCAGGTCATGATCCGGCGGATAAGAAAACGTGCGGGCGAACCGTTCGTCTGCCGACAGCGTGTTGTTTTTCACGTCCCAGACAAACGAGCCAAGCAAAGCGCCGGCATTCAGCGCCAGACGTACCCGCTCGTTGTCGGCGCGGTAAGCCTTTTCAGCGGCCTGACGGCGGCGTTCGGAATGCATGAATTCGGTGGTTTCCACCACCATCGCCATCACCCCGGCCGGCTTGCCGTCATCATTGGCCACCGGGCTGTAATACAGGTCCATCCAGACGTCTTCGGGGACGCCATCGCGCAACAGCACCAACTCTTTATTGCGAAACGACAAGGTGCCGCCGGCCAGGCAGGTATCGACCACATGCCGGTTGAAATCGGCGACCTCCGGCCAGCCCAGCTCCACCGGTGCACCGAGTAGATACGGATGCCGACCACCGGCAAATTTCGAATAGGCATCGTTGTAGATCATGTACCCGGCGCGGCCCCAGAGCATGACCATCGGCAGTGGCGAGGCCAGCATCAATTGCACCGCGCTGCACAGGCTGGCCGGCCAGCTGTTCAGCGGGCCAAGTTCGGTGTGGCTCCAGTCGAACGCACTGATGCGCCCGGCCATTTCGCCTTTCCAGCCGTCACAACCATGGCTATCGGATAAAAACTGCATCGACTGACTCAGTGTCCTTAGGTGGTTGCCCGATAAATCGCGACGCCATAACGACGCGACGCCCGTCTGTTTCGAGCGTCTGCAGTCGTATTGGTTTCATATGAGGTATAGCCGATTTAATTCCGCGCGGAGACTAGACCCCGATCAGGTGCTTGAGCGGATGGTAGCCAGTTTTCATCTTCGCGGCGACGTCGAGAATAGCCTTCTCGATACCGTTGAGATGCGTGCAGGTCAGCTCGATGGCAGCGCTTTGATTGCCGGCCTCGATGTATTCGAGCAAACGCAGGTGTTCGTCGTCACGGCAGACTTCGTGACTGTCATCGTCCAGTGCAGCGGCATACAGCGAAGCGCGGGAAATCAGTTTCTGGAACCAGTCGAGCAGCACCGGATTGTTCAGGCTGCGCGCCAGTTTGATGTGGAACTCGCCAAGCAGGTGAATCAAGCGTTCATGATCGCCCGCCGCATGGGCTTCATCTTCGAGCAGCAGGTGTTCGCGCAGATCCTGCATCGCTGCGCTGTCCTTGCGTCGGCACAGTTCGGTGACGATGCCGATCTCGATCAGCCGCCGGGTTTCGAACAGCGAACGGATCTCTTCATTGCTCGGCAACGACACCGATGCACCTTTATTGGGCTCGGTGGTGACCAGTCCATCGGCCTCCAGTTGCTTCAATGCGGCGCGCACCGACGTGCGGCTGACATTGAACAACTCGGCCAGCGAGGCCTCGCCCAGCTTCATCCCCGGGCGCAACGAACGCTTGCTGATCGCCTCGTAAACCCCTTGGTAGACGCGGTCGACCGTGGTTTCCGGTTTCTTTTCGGTCATTCGAACACTCCTTTAGCGTCAGGCAACCAGCCCCGGCGATGCCTGACCATGGAAGAAGGGCGGCAGACGCAGGTTAATCCGGGCCTTGGCAAATTGCATTCATATATTGCATACCGACGGAGTATGGCGCTGAACATCGGTCAATTGGGGCTGGATGCGATCGGGCGCATGGGTGGCCATGGCTATGCGCGAACCCGCGATTACTCCAATCTGCCGACCCGCTCGTTGCAAGCGTGGACGGAAGCACCGGGCGGTGGTGAGCGGTTTTGGCCGGCCGCGAAATAAGCGCCAACAGCAAAAGATCGCAGCCTTCGGCAGCTCCTACATTTGGGATGCATTCCCCTGTAGGAGCTGCCGAAGGCTGCGATCTTTTGATCTATCAGTCCGTGCCGTATTTCGGCGAGCGCGGGCCGTACAGCAGGCCTGCCGGGTGCCCGGCCGAGAGCAGGCGATTGCTTGCCACACCGGCAATCGGGTAGCCGGCATCGGTGGAGCTGTTGATGATCTGTTTCACTGCCGCCGTGATCAGCATGCCGATCAGACCGCCACCGCCGTTATTGCCGCCCTCTTCGCTCGACGCCCGCGCCGAACCGGTCCACAGCGTGGTGCCGCTTTTCAGGTCGACCAGTTTCGCCGTCGCGGTCACTGCCGTTTCGCTGCTGATCACCATGTAACGCGTACCGTATTCGGTCACGGTGATGTACAGCGCAGCGTCCGCACCGAAGATTTCCTTCAGTTTGCTCGGCGGTGCCTGATGGATGTCGTCCGGAGTGGTCAGGCCGTTCTGGCGGAACGTCTCGTCAACCAGCGTGATCGGCAGTACGTAATAACCGGCCTCGGCCAGCGGGAACGTCACCTGCGACAACAGGCTGTACGACGCCTTCACATCCGGCGAGGTGTTCAGCGGAGGCAGCACCAGAATGGTTTTTGGCCGCGCCTGTTTGTAGGCCGAGTAATCCACGGTCTTGGGGGCAACGCAGCCACCCAGCACGGTCAGGGCCAGACCGGCGGCCAGCAGTTTCAAGGTACGCGCGATCATTTCGCGTCTCCGCTCTTGGCGTTTTTGAGCAGGAAATCCATGTACGTCCCGGACTCAGGGAACAGGGTTTTCTCGGTTTTGAACTGCTGCACCATCTGGTCGTCCTTGCCCATGCTCAGATAGAGCAGGCCAAGGTGCGCGTGGTAACCCGGCGGTACAGCCTTGCCGGTGGAGCGGATTTTCTGCAGGTCACGTTCCAGCGCTTCGGCTTGGGCTTCCTTCGGCTCTTCGCCTTTGAAGTATTCGTAGACCTGGGGCTCGTAGCCTTCCCACTGATACAGGGTTTTCGGGCTGCTGCAACCGGTCAGCAAGGCGCTGGCGGCCAGCGTCAGCGCCATCAGCGAGCGCGACAAAGTCAGATTCATGGGTGTTGCTCCTTGCAATGGGCGTCGATCAGTTGCCCGGTTTCCAGGCACCGGCGTTCATGCCATCGACCAGACGATTGATCGCCTCGCGCATGGCCAGATCCAGTACTTTGCCGTTGAGGGTGGAGTCGTAGGCAGCGGTGCCACCGAAGCCGATGATTTCGCGGTTGGACAAGGCGTATTCGCCGGCGCCCTGGGTCGAATACACCACTTCGGAGGTGCTGATGTTGACGATGTTCAGGTTGACCTTGGCGTAGGCGACTTGAGTTTTGCCACGGCCAAGAATGCCGAACAGTTGATGATCGCCAGTCTCTTTGCGGCCGAACTCAGTGACGTCACCGGTGACCACGTAATCAGCACCTTTGAGACGCTGGGCCTGGCCCTTGATCGCGGCTTCCTGCTGGATTTCACCCATGTTGTCGCGATCCAGCACGCTGAAGCGATTGGTCTGCTGCAAATGGGTGATGAGGATGGTCTTGGCCTGACCGCCGAGACGGTCGACGCCGTCGGAGAAGATTCCGCGCATGTAGCTGGAGCGGTTGTCGAACTTGCCCACGGCCATTGGCACGCGAACGCCGGTCCAGACTTGTGTGGCGCTTTCTACCTTGGCCACCGGCAGCGCGCGGGAGCTTTCGGTGGCGCAACCGGCGAGTGTGCCGGCAATCGTGCCGAGCACAGCAATCGCGACGCCTGAAACCAGCATCCGGGAGATCATTCTCACTGAGTATTCCTTTTGAAAAACGGGGATGTCCCGGCACGGCAATGCGCGGCGGGAGTTGAAAAGGGCCGGTATTATGACAAAGTGCCATCATTCGTGACAGATTTTTTTGACGCCAGTGAATTGGCCTTCTTGAGCACACACAAAACCCTGTAGGAGTGAGCCTGCTCGCGATAGCGGTGTGTCATTCACGGTGATGTTGTCTGACACACCTCTATCGCGAGCAGGCTCACTCCTACAGGGGTTTTGTGTTTGGCTTGGGATCAGTGGAAATCGCGGCTCTGCACGCGGATGCCATTGAGCAGTGGGCTGAGATCGCTCAGGCGGCCGGCAATCAGATGGCGCACTTCGCCTTCGCGCTCCCAGCGGCCATCGACCTTGAGCAATTGCGAGCCAACCAGCACTTGCCGCTGACGCTCGGCCAGATCACGCCAGACCACCACGTTGACGTTGCCGAATTCGTCTTCCAGGGTCACGAAGGTCACGCCACTGGCGGTGCCAGGTCGTTGCCGTCCCGTCACCAGCCCGGCGACGCTCACCTGCCGACCGTGCTCGACGTCGAGCAATTCCCGCGAACTGCGGCAACGCCGGGCTTTGAGTTCAGCGCGCAGCAGCGCCAATGGATGCGGCCCCAACGTGGTGCCGACGGTGCTGTAATCGGCGTGAAGATCCTCGCCAACACTGGGTTTGGGCAGCACCACCTCGGCCTCCTCCTGACTCGGCAACCCGGCAAACAGGCCCAGCTGTTTCTGCACCCCAGCGACTTCCCAGCGCGCCCGATGCCGATGCCCGGCCAAACCGCGCAACGCTCCGGAATCGGCGAGCAACGCCTGCGCCCGACTGTCGAGCGCCGCTCGCTCGCCCAGGTCAGCAACATCGGCAAACGCCCCACGCGCACGCGCCGCTTCGATGCGCCGGGCATCCTCCTCGCGAAAGCCCTTGATCATGCGCAGGCCCATGCGGATCGCCGGTTGTGCCGTCGTGGTGGTTTCCAGGCTGCAATCCCAGTCACTGGCGCGCACGTCGACCGGGCGGATCTGCAACTGATGCCGACGCGCGTCCTGGAGAATCTGGTCCGGACTGTAGAAACCCATCGGCCAACTGTTGATCAACGCACAGGCGAAGGCCGCCGGTTCGTGGCACTTGAGCCAGCAACTGGCATAGGTCAGCAAAGCAAAACTGGCGGCGTGGGACTCGGGAAAACCGTAGCTGCCAAAGCCTTTTATCTGCTCGAAAATCTGCGCGGCGAACTCCGGCGTGTAGCCGTTCTTTTTCATGCCGGCGGCGAGACGCTCCTTGTGCGGCTCAAGTCCACCGTGACGTTTCCACGCGGCCATCGAGCGACGCAACTGATCAGCCTCACCGGGGCTGTAATCAGCAGCGACAATGGCGATCTGCATCACCTGCTCCTGAAACAGCGGCACGCCGAGGGTTCTTTCCAGGACGACCTTGAGTTCTGGCGACGGATAGGTTTCCTCTTCCTCCTTGTTCCGGCGACGCAGATACGGATGGACCATCCCGCCCTGAATCGGCCCCGGGCGGACGATGGCCACTTCGATCACCAAGTCATAGAACTTCGCCGGTTTCAGACGTGGCAGCATCGACATTTGTGCGCGGGACTCGATCTGGAACACGCCAATGGTGTCGGCGCGACTGATCATCTCGTAGGTCGGTTTGTCTTCAGGCGGAATCGTCGCCAGGCTCAAATCCAGATTGCGATGGCGGCGCAGCAAGTCGAAGCAACGGCGAATCGCACTGAGCATGCCGAGGGCGAGGATATCCACCTTGAGCAGGCCGACCGCATCGAGGTCGTCCTTGTCCCACTGAATGATCGTGCGCTCGGCCATCGCCGCGTTCTCCACCGGCACCAGCGTGTCCAGCGGTTGCTCGGAAATCACGAACCCGCCGGGATGCTGCGACAGGTGGCGGGGGAAACCGATCAGTTGCCCGGTCAGGCTCAGCACCCGGCGCAGCACCGGGCTTTCCGGGTCGAAACCACCTTCGAGCAAACGCGCGACCGGCGGGGTTTCATCGCTCCAGTGGCCGCAGCAATCGGCCAGTGCGTTGATCTGATCCGGCGGCAGACCCAAGGCCTTGGCCACATCACGCACCGCGCCGGCAGCGTGGTAAGTGCTGACCACTGCGGTCAGCGCCGCACGACCACGGCCGTAACGGCGGAACACGTATTGCAGGACTTCTTCGCGGCGCTCGTGTTCGAAGTCGACGTCGATGTCTGGCGGTTCGTTACGCTCTTTGGACATGAAGCGCTCGAACAGCAGCGTGGTGCGATCCGGGTCGATCTCGGTGATGCCCAAGGCAAAACACACCGCCGAGTTGGCTGCCGAGCCACGGCCCTGACACAGAATCTTCTGCTCGCGGGCGAAGCGCACCACGTCATGCACGGTGAGGAAGTAGCTTTCATAGCCGAGTTCGGCGATCAGCTTCAGCTCCTTGTTGATCTGCCTCAGCACCTTGAAGGGCGCGCCCTTCTTCCAACGCCAGGCGATGCCTTCCTTGGTCAGTTGCCGTAGCCAGGAACTGGCGCTGTGCCCCTCGGGGACCAGCTCTTTCGGGTATTGATAACGCAACTCGCCCAGATCGAAGGTGCAACGCCGGGCCAGCTTCACCGACTCATCCAGCAAGGCCTGCGGATACAACTCGCGCAACACCTCAACGCTGCGCAAATGTCGCTCGCCATTGGGGTGCAAACGCAACCCCGCCTCGGCCACCGGCACGTGATGACGGATCGCCGTCATGGTGTCCTGCAAGGCGCGGCGGCCACGGGCGTGCATGTGCACATCGCCGCTGGCCACTGCCGGAATCTGCAACTCGGCGGCCAGACTCAATAACTCCGCCAACCGCTGCTGATCGTCTTGGCCACGATGCAATTGCACCGCCAGCCACAACCGTTCGCCAAAGGTCTGCTGCAGCCAACGACCCTCCTCCACGTCATCAAGCGAGTCCGGCACCCACAACACCAGCAATCCCGGCAGCGCTTCGTCGAAGTCCTCGCGCAGCACCTGATACTGGCCTTTCTGCGTGCGCCGTCGTGCACGGGTGATCAAGCCGCACAGCGCCTGATAGCCCGCAAGATTCTCCACCAGCAGCACCAGCTTCGGGCCGTTTTCAATGCGCACTTCACTGCCGATGATCAGCGGCAGCTCAACGGATTTCGCCGCTTGCCAGGCGCGGACGATCCCGGCCAGCGTGCACTCATCGGTGATCGCCAGTGCCTGATAACCGTGTTTCTTCGCCCGTTGAAACAGCTCAAGGGCACTGGAAGCACCGCGCTGGAAACTGAAATTCGACAGGCAGTGCAGTTCGGCATAACCGTCATTCATGCAAACCAGCCCTGCAGCCACAACGGACCGCCCTCGCCCACCGCGCGATAAGCCCAGCCCTGTTGGCCGGCGCGGTTCTGGATCAGGTAATAATCGCGGCGCACATCGTCGCCGTCCCACCAGCCGGATTCGATGCGCTCCGGGCCCATGAGAATCCGCGCCGAACCCTGCGCCACGCTCTGCGGTTCACCCAGTAACCAGCCCGGACGATGCACACTCGGCAAGCCTGCGCAGCGCTGTTTGTCGACGCCGTGCTGCCACGCGCACTCCGGCCGATGATCGGCCTGAAAGCGCAGCCCCTGCACGGCGTCATCGCCCAAGCGTGCACGCAGGCGTTCGCGCAACTGCTCCCAGGGCAAGGTCTGTTGCGGACGGTCATCGAACAGTTCCTGAAATTGCGGCACGAAGCTCGGCAGATCCTCGGCACGCAGACGAAAGCCGCGTACCGGTGCCTCGACCTGTACCTGCTCCAGCCGTCCGCGCGCCAGTTCGAAGAGCATCGCCGGATCGCGTTCGGCGCTGAGCAAACCGACCTTGATCACGCTGTCCGGCAGCCCGGCGTGCTCCAGATGCAGGTCGAAACGCTGCACGCCGCTGTCACGCCCACAGAGGAACGCCGACAGGTCACCGGTCAAACGGCGTAACGGGAACAGCAATGCCTGATGGGATTGCACGTCGAAATTCAGTTCGATGCGTACGTCGAAACGATCCGGCGGCAGGTAGAACGCCAGCGCCAAGGGTCGCGCACCGAACAAGGTGTCGAGATGCTTGAGCATCTGTGCTTCGAAGCGCCGCGCCAGTGCCTGACGCGGCAGGCTCTGCACCTGATTGAGGGTGCGCAGGCCCATGCGCGACAACGCCGTGGCCACACTTGGCTCCAGGCCGACACGGTCGACCGGTAACTGGCCGAGGTGGTGCTGCAAGGCTTCGCCGTCCGGCACCACCAAGCCGTCGTAAGCATTGGCCAGCACCCGCGCAGCCACCGGATTGGGCGCGGCAACGATGCGATGGCGGAAGCCCAGATCGGTCAGTTCCTGGCGCAGTCGTGCTTCGAACTGCGCCCACGAACCGAACAGACCCAGGCTCGATTCGATCTCGAACACCACGGTGCGCGGGTAATGCACGCTGACCTGCGAACTGAAACGGTAGGCCCACGCAGCGAGAAATTGCTGCCAGTGTTCGACCTCGGCGGCCTCGTAATCGGCTGTGGCGAAACCTTTGCTCATCGCCTGCGCAGCGGTCATCGACTGGCCGGCACGCAAACCGAGTTTGCGCGCCGCCGGGTTGACCGCTTGCAACACCCGACGCTGGGCCGGGCCGTTGAGCAGCACCAATGGCTCATCGGGGTCGGGACGCTGACGCAGCACGGCGTCGAGGGCCAATTGCGGAAACAGAATACACACCCAGCGCATGGCGACCTCAGTGACCCACGGCAAAGGCAATCGGCGCCGCACGCGCCAGTCCGCCACGGCACTTGAGCACGCGCAACTGCGCAGGTTTGGCATCGATGGCAATGCGCAACGCCGCCGGTGACGGGTTGACCGCTTCGCTCAACGGCCGCCAGGCAAACGCCAGGGTCTGGCCGGTTTCCGCCGCCACCTGCAAACGCCGCAACGCGCGGTCATCGGCCTTGTGCGGCCAGCACAGTACGGCGCCGCAACTGCCCGAACGCAAACACTGTTCCGCTGCCCACAAGGCATCGCGTTCACTGGCCTGAATCACCGACAACTGGCGCAGATCGACCCCGGCGTTTGCCCACGCCTGCGGGTACGGCACGAACGGCGGCGCCACCAGCACGATACGCTCGCCCGCCGCCGCCAACCGCGCCAGCGTCGGCCAGACCAGTTGCAACTCGCCGACACCGGGGCCGGCCAGAAGAATTTCACTCAGCGCCGCTTCCGGCCAGCCACCGCTGGGCAGTGCCGCGTCCAGCGCCGCATGCCCGGTCGGTTGCGGGCTGGCGGCCGGTGGCGCAGGCCGGCCTTTCCAGACCTGGCCGCCATTGAACAGCGTATCCAACGCAACGACGGCGCCCATCAGCCTTGCCTCACCAGACCGCAGAACACCCCTTCGATGGCCAGATCCTGATCGTCACGCACGACAATCGGCCGATACGCCGGGTTGCGCGGCAACAGGCGCACTTCATCGCCGAGCCGTTCGAAGCGTTTGATGGTGACTTCACCGTCGAGCCGCGCCACGACGATCTGGCCGTTGAGTGCCTCGGGATTGCGTCGAACGCCGACCAGATCGCCGTCGAGGATGCCGTCCTCGATCATCGAATCGCCTTGCACCCGCAGCATGTAATCGGGTGTGCGGGAGAACAGCGCCGGATCGAGCAGCAAGCGGCTATGAATGTCGGCATCGGCGCCAATCGGCGCACCGGCAGCGACGCGGCCGAGCACGGGGATGTCGAGCAGTTCCGGACGCGGCGGCTGCCCGAGCAGGCGAATGCCGCGGGCCTGATGCGGATTGACCTCGATAAAACCGGCTTCGGTCAGCGCGAGCACGTGCTTGCGCGCCACGCTGCGCGAGGCAAAACCAAAAGCCTCGCTGATTTCAGCGAGGCTTGGGGGCTGACCGTGTTCGGCGATTCGATCGCGGATAAAGGTCAGGATGGCGGTACGGCGGGGAGTCAGATTGGTCATGGAGTACATTTGTACTCCTGTAGGATTTTCCTGACAAGCGCCGCCAGTCGGCCTAGGCCGACGTAGGAGCTGCCGAAGGCTCGGGCCGCGATCGGACGATCTTTTGATGTTGTTTTTTAAGGGCAAGATCAAAAGATCGCAGCCTTCGGCAGCTCCTACAGGGGTTGTGGCGTTAGCTCAGGCCGCGTTCGGCGAGAAATGCCGAGATGTAATCGATGAAGGCGACAACCTTCGCCGTGGCCCGCCGATGGCTCGGATACACCGCCAGAATGTGCGGGCCGAAAGTATCCGGATCGATCTCGTAATCCGCCATGACCCGCACCAGTCGCCCGTCGGCAATGTACGGCGCGGCGCTCCACAGCGGCGTGTGCAGCAAACCACGCCCGGCCAAAGCACTGGCCAGCAACAAATCGTAATTATCACTGCGCAATCGCGGCGCCGTCGGTTGCGCCAGGCTCAGGCGCTGCCCGTCGCGCTCGGCCCACCAGAACTCGCGACTGAGCAGCGGATGCTGGTAAAGCAGCCATTCATGTTGTTCGAGGGTTTGCGGGTTCACCGGCAAATCCTTGCGCGCCAAGTACTCCGGGCTGCCGCACAACGCCAGGCGATTGCTGCCGACCACCCGCGCAATCAGCCCCGGCAAGTCATCGTGACCTTCGCGCAACGCTAGGTCATAACCACTTTCCAGCAGATTGACGAACGCATCGCACAGGTCCACTTGCAGGCTGATCTGCGGGTATTGCTGCAAAAAGCCGTCACACACCTGATCGAGAAACGCCCGCCCATACGCCAGCGGTGCGGTGATTTTCAGGCTGCCGCGCAAGCCGTGCTGCAACTGCTCGATTTCCTCGCTGGCCTCATCGAGCCGCTGCAACACCAGCCGCGCAGTTTCCAGGTACACCCGGCCAATTTCGGTGAGCAGAATCCGCCGCGTGCTGCGCTCGAACAGCCGTGCGCCCAGCTCCGACTCCAGGTGATTGACCGCTTTGGTCAGCGCCGACGGGGTTTTGCCCAACTGCTCGGCGGCACGGCTGAAACTGCCGAGCTGCGCAGTAACCACGAACATTTTCAATGCGCCCAACTTGCCCATACTTTTTCCATTCAGGCAAAAACGTTTTTCGTGAGGGAGGCGTTCTGTCCGCCGTTGCCAACCACTAATCTCGCCATCAGACGCAATAACAAGGAAATCTTCAATGAAAAGATTCATCCCGAGTCTGCTGGTAGCCGCTGTTAGTTTTGCCTCGATGGAAGCCATGGCCACCACCGATCTGGTGCTGCTCAACGGCAAGATTTTCACCGCCGACCGCACGCAACCCAAGGTGCAAGCCCTCGCCGTAGAAAACGGCAAAGTGCTGAAAGTCGGCACCGACGCACAGATCAAAGCCTTGATCGAACCCGGCACCCAAGTCATCGACCTCAAGGGCAAAGCGCTGATGCCCGGCCTGATCGACAGCCATTCCCACGCGATTTTCGGCGGACTGGAAATGGTCTCGGCGAACATGGAAGACGAAGTCGTCGCCCTCGACGAACTGCAAAAGCGTCTGCGCGACTGGCGTGCAGACGGCAAGGCCAAACACGGCGATGTGCTGAGCATTGCCGGCATGAGTTCGGTTTATTGGGCGCAAGCCGAGGCCTTGGGCGAAACCTTCAACAGCGGCGAATGGGCCAATGTGCCAGTGGTGTTTATCGGCAGCGACCACCACACCGCATGGGCCAACAACGTCATGCTCAAGCGCGCCGGGATTGATGCTACCTTGCTGAAAACCCTGCCCGACGCGGAAAAAGACACCATCGGTAAACTGGCGAGCGGAGAGCCCAACGGCTTTGTGGTCGACGCCGGTTGGGATCGAGTCGCCTCGAAAATGCCGGTGCCGAGTCCCGCCGACATGTTGAACGCCGCGAAATCCGCAGTGCGCTACAACAACAGCCTCGGCATCACCGCGTGGATGGACCCGGCCGCCAACGCCGCACCGGGCGAAGCAGTATTCGCGCTCAAACCGACCGAGAAAACCGTCGGCGTGCTACCGGCTTATAAAGCGCTGTCGGAAAGCGGCGACATGAGCGTCCACGTCGCCGCGCTGCTGGTGGCCAACCCGAAAAGTGTGCCCGCCGACCTTGATACGCTGGACAAGGTGCGTCAGCAATTTCAGGGCATCCCCAACCTGAGCCTGCCCGGCATCAAGATCTTCGCCGATGGCGTGATCGAGTTCCCGGCGCAGAGCGCGGCGATGATCGATCCGTACAGCAACTCGCACAAACAAGGCGAACTGCTGATCGATCCGCAGCATTTCGGCGAACTGGTCAGCGCCATTGATCAGCGCGGCTGGCTAGTGCATATCCATGCGATCGGAGACCGCGCCGTGCGTGAAGCGCTGAACGGCATCGCTCAGGCGCGCAAGGATCGCCAGAGTGGCGTGACCCACTCGATCACCCACCTGCAAATGGTCAATCCGAAAGAGTTCGCCCGTTTCAAACCGCTCAACGTCATCGCCTCGATGCAACTGCTGTGGGCCAGCGCCGACGACTACACCACCGACATGATCAAGCCCTACGTCAGCGCCCTCGCCTTTCGCTACCAGTACCCGGCGCATTCGCTGCTCAAACAAGGCGCGACGATTGCCGGCGCCAGTGACTGGCCGGTATCGACGCCAAATCCGTTCAACGCCATGGCCCAGGCGATTACTCGGGTCGGCCCGTTGGGTGTGCTCAACGCCGATGAGCGTCTGGACCGCGACACGATGTTCTATGCCTATACCGTCAACGCGGCGCGCACGATTGGCCTGGAGAAACAGATCGGCTCGCTGACACCGGGCAAACAGGCTGACTTTATCGTCCTCGACCGCGACGTGTTCAGCGTCGACAACAAAGCCCTGCATGACACCCAAGTCCTGCAAACCTGGTTCGGCGGCCGTCAGGTCTATACCGCCACCCAATAACAACACAATCTTTCCTTTGTAGGAGTGAGCCTGCTCGCGATAGCGGTGTGTCAGATAACACATCGACACCTGACACACCGCTATCGCGAGCAGGCTCACTCCTACAAGGTTTTCGTACCGCCCAAAAATAATCACAACATCGGGACTTCACATGAAAGCCTTGCCCCTGTTCGCCCTGAGTTTTTTCAGTCTGCTGCCGTTGAGCAGCCAAGCGATCCCCTTGAACGATGACTTTGCGCTGTTGGTCGACCTGACCCTGGCCAGCGACTACCGCACCCGGGGCATCTCGCAAACCCAGAATGACCCCGCCGTACAGGCCGGTCTGACCCTCGCCCACAGCAGCGGTCTGTACCTCGGCGCCTGGAGTTCCAACGTCGATTTCGGCGACGGCCTGAAAACCCGGCAGGAAGTCGATTACTACGGCGGCTGGTTATGGCAGGCGACCGACGAGGTCAGCCTCGATCTGGGCTACATCAAGTATGCCTACCCCAAGGAAAGCCAGTTCAACCAGAGCGAGGTCTACGGGATTCTCGGGGTTTATGGGGTGAAACTGGCGGCGTATTACTCCAGTGATGCGCCGGGGATCGATAGCAAGCAGAGTTCGCTGTACAGCTACATCGGTTATGAAACCGAGTTGCCTTACGACTCGGGGTTGAAATTGCGTTACGGCAATATGGATTTCAAGGATGCGCATTTGTACTCGGCGTCCGACAGCGCCGAAGAGTCGTACCGAGAATGGGAAGTCAAACTCACCCACAATCTGGCCGGCGTGGTGATGGGGTTGAGCTATATCGACACCGACCTGTCGCAGAGCCAGTGCCTGAGTAACTGGGGCTTCAAAGACGTCTGCACCGCCACCGTTGTCGCCAGCGTCAGCAAATCCTTCTGACCCACCGAAATCCCACTGTAGGAGCTGCCGAAGGCTGCGATCTTTTGATTTTGTTTTTTAAAGGCAAGATCAAAAGATCGCAGCCTGCGGCTGCTCCTACAGCAATGGCACTCGGTAGTTGTTACAGGATGTTTACGAATTTTTTACTAACGTTCTTCTACAGTTACCCGCGCAACAGCGTGGTTTTCATTCATGTAGAGGAATGTCTGACATGGCTTTGGGCAACGGACTGCGTTTACCGTCCATCACTCCTACCCGGCTGGTGCTGCTGTTTTCCCTGGCGCTGGTGGCGTTGTACAACCTGGCGACCTGGAAGGCGCTGGGCACACTGATCACCCTGCAAGGCGCGCACAAAGTGGCGTTTTTCGCCTCATTCGGGCTGTTTCTGTGGGCAGCGATCACCCTGCTGCTGACCCTGGTGTCGTTCCGCTGGACACTGAAACCGGTGCTCACCGTGATCGCCCTGCTCTCGGCGTGTGCCGCGTATTTCATGAACGAATACGGCATCGCCATCGACACGGTGATGATGCAGAACGTCTTCGAAACCAACCCCGCCGAAGCCACTGCGCTGTTCAACGGCAAGCTGCTGGCTTACCTGCTGGTGCTCGGTGTGTTGCCGGCCGCGTTGATCTGGCGTTGGCCGGTGAGTTATCGGCCGTTCTTTCGCGGCTTGCTCAACAAGATTCTGGTGATCATCGCCTGTGTGCTGGTGATCGCCGCGTCAGTGGGCGCGTTCTATTCGACCTACGCGCCGATCTTTCGCGAAGAAGACAAGCTCACCCACTTCATCAACCCGACCAACTACATTTACGCGATCAGCAAATACACCAAGCAACGCTTGGGCATCAAAAAGCACCTTGTCGTGCAGGCCATCGGCGAAGACGCGGTGATGAGCGCCAAGGCTGCGAGCCGCGAGAAGAAATCGCTGATGGTGTTTGTGGTCGGTGAAACGGCGCGGGCCGATCACTTTTCGCTGAACGGCTATGCGCGCGAGACCAATCCGGAACTGAGCAAACTCGACATCCTCAATTTCACCCAGGTGCACTCCTGCGGCACGTCGACGGCGGTGTCGGTGCCGTGCATGTTCTCGATGTTCCCGCGTAAGGATTACAGCGACAAGAAAGGCAAAACCTACGAGGGCCTGCTCGACATCCTCCAGCGTGCAGGCGTGCAAGTGCTGTGGCTGGACAACAACAGCGACTGCAAAGGCACCTGCCTGCGCGTACCGCATCGCGATATTTCGAAGAACCAGCCGGGGCCGTTCTGCGATGGCAACAACTGCCTCGACGAAGCGCTGCTGGCCGATCTGCAAAGCTACATCGACAGCCTCAAGGGCCACGCGATCATCGTCCTGCATGCGGATGGCAGCCACGGCCCGGAATACTACGAGCGCTACCCGAAAGACAGGGAGCACTTCAAACCGATCTGCCACACCAACCAGTTGGGCAGTTGCAGCCGTGATGAACTGGTGAACGTGTACGACAACACGATTCTGTACACCGACCATTTCCTCGCCAAGGTCATCGAGCTGCTCAAGCGTAATCAGGACTCGCTGGACACCTCGATGGTGTACGTCTCCGATCACGGTGAATCGCTGGGCGAGAATGGCCTGTACCTGCATGCGGCGCCGTATGCGCTGGCGCCGGAAGCACAGACCCATGTGCCGATGGTGATGTGGTTCGGCGACGGCACGCTCGCCAGTGAGGGGATTGATCGCGGCTGCCTGCAAGGCAAGACCGGGCAGGCGGATCTGAGCCACGACAACCTGTTTCATTCGGTGCTGGGGTTGTTTGAGGTGAAGACCTCGTTGTATCAGCCGGGGCTGGATATTTTTCATGGCTGCCGGCCTTGATGACAGCTGCGCAATAACCCCAGGAACTGCACAAATCCCCTTGTAGGAGTGAGCCTGCTCGCGATAGCGGTGGATCAGCCAACATCATTGTTGAATGACATACCGCTATCGCGAGCAGGCTCACTCCTACAGGGGGAGGTGGTGGATCAGGGGTTGAGGTTTGCCAGATAGGCCCACGGGTAGATGCCGCGCTGGTGACCATCGCTGAACACCAGTTGCACGCCGTAGCCCTGCGGGTTGAGTTCAATCAGGCGTATGCGGTCATCGACCAGCGGCGTCAGCCCTTTCAGGCGAAACGCGCGGCACTGCGAGCACGGGCACTGGCGGCGCAGTTCGGCGTGGTTGAGCTGTTGCTCGCGGCCGTCCGGCCAGCTCAATCGTAGCGTCCCTTCGCTCTGCGAATTCGCCACCGACAGCGGGTTCATTGCAACTGACTCAAGGCAATGCGCACGGCTTTGCGCACTTCCGGGTCGCCATCGTCCTGCGCGGCCTGCAACGCGGCCACGGCGCCGCGATCATTCAGTTCGCCCAAGGCCAGCGCGGCTTCTTTGCGCAGGTTGCTGATGCGATGGCCGAGGGTTTCAATCAGCGCGTCCAGTGCCGGGGCAAATTGCAAACGGCCGAGACTGCGGGTAGCGCGCAGGCGCACTTGCCAGTAGTCATCGCTCAGCGCTTCGACCAACGCCGGGCCGGCATCGCAGTGGCCAACTTTGCCCAACGTCGTGGCGGCTTCCTCGCGCACTTGCCAGGCGTTGTCCTGCAAAGCCTGGCGCAGGGCCGGGAGGACTTCGGCGCTGGAGGCCAGGCCCAAAGCGCCGGTGGCGGCGCGGCGCACTTCGGTGTCGGGGTCAGCGCTGGCCAACCGCGCCAATGCCGGTAATGCGTCGAGCTGCTTGAGCCAGCCGAGCACGCCCACGGCTTCACGACGAACACTGGCGTCGGCATCGTTCAGCGCGGAAAACGCAGCCGGTGCGGCGTCGGCGAAACGCAATTCGCGCAAGGCGCGGAACGCCGCGATGCGCACGCTGACGTCGGCATGATCGGTCCACGGCAGAATCACCCGCCCCGCTGCTTGCGTCTTGAGCAGACTCAAGCTCTGCGCAGCAGCGGATTGCACGGTGGGCGACGAGTCGGTCAGCGCCTCGCACAACGCTTGCACGACGTCCTCATCTTCCCAAGCCTCCAGCAACCGCGCGGCTTCGGCGCGGACGTCTTCAGCGGGATCCTGGCCGAGGCGATCGACCAGCCAGAGCAAGCCATCGGGCTCCTCCAGATCTGCCAGATCAATCAGCGCAATACGCCGCACGCCAGCATCTTCAGCAGTCAGGCGCGGTTGCAGATCGAGAATGTCTTGGTTATCGGTCACAGCAAAAATAGAGGTCATAGGGCAAATCGCGGCAAAGGGTTTTCGGGAGGCAGGCCGAGCGGATTGAGGCGCGGCAGCGGTCGGTCGTTGTCGTGGCGCAGCAGGTCGAGGCAGTGGCGCTTGAGCCGGGAGAATTCAGGACTGGTGACCAGTTCGCTGGCGCGTGGCCGGGCGAAATCCAGGCGCAAGTCTTCGATGATTCGCCCCGGTCGTGCGCTCATCACCAGCAAGCGGTCGGCGAGGAACAGCGCCTCGTCGATGTCGTGGGTGACGAAGACCACGGTGGTGCGGATGCGCGTCCAGATGTCCAGCAGCAGTTCCTGCATGTTCAAACGGGTAAGCGCATCCAGTGCGCCGAACGGCTCGTCCATCAGCAACAGGCGCGGGCGATTGACCAGCACTCGGGCGATCTCGACGCGTTGCTGCATGCCGCCGGACAGCTGATCGGGCCAGCGTTCGGCGAAACCTTCGAGGCCGACCAGTTTGAGGATTTCGTCGGCGGCGCGATGACGTTCGGCCTTGCCGATGCCGCGCATCTTCAGGCCGAACGCAACGTTGTCACGCACCGTGCGCCACGGGAACAGCGTGTGATGCTGGAACACCATGCCGCGCTGCGGTGACGGGCCGGACACCGCAGCGCCATCGACTTTCAGACTCCCGGCATGCGCGTTCAGATGCCCGGCCAAGGCGCCGAGCAAGGTCGATTTACCGCAACCGGACGGGCCAAGAATGCACACGAACTGGCCCGGTTCAATCTGGCAATCGAGTTCCCGTACCGCCTCGAACGCCTCACGCCCAGCGCCGAGGACGATGGATAACTGGCGGATGTCGATCCGCCCTTCCGGGGTTTGCATCACGCTCATCAGGCTTTTCCTCGCGGTCGATGCCAGGGCGTGAACAACCCGCCCAGACGTTTGATCAGCAGACTGCTGCCCATGCCCAGCACGCCGATCAGCAACATGCCGACGACGATGTCGGCGTAGTTCTGGATCGTGTAGGACTCCCAGGTGTAGTAACCGATGCCGAACTGGCCGGAGATCATTTCCGCCGTGACCAGACAGAACCACGAAGTGCCCATGCCGATTGCCAGGCCGGTGATGATGCTTGGCGCTGCGCCGGGCAAGATCACTTCCAGCAGGATCGCGCGGCGCCCTGCCCCGAGGCTTTTCGCTGAGGCGATCAGCCGTGGATCGACACCTTCGACACCGTGCACGGTGTTGAGCAGGATCGGGAACAGCGCGCCGGTGAAGGTGATGAAGACCATCGACAGTTCCGAGGACGGGAACATCAGGATCGCCAGTGGGATCCATGCCACGGCGGGGATTGGGCGCAGGACTTCCAGTGGGGGCAGCAGCAGGTCTTCGGCCCATTTTGAACGGCCGATGGCCAGACCGAGGGCGATGCCGATGACTAGCGCAGCGAGGTAGCCGGCGAAGACGCGGCTGAGGCTGGCGGTCAGGTGTTGAAGGAGCTTGCCGGAATCGCCCAAACCGAGTGCCGCTTCGATCACCGCGACAGGTGTCGGCACGTTGGCGAAGGTGACCAGGCCGAGGTTCCAGTGGTGGCTGGCGGCGAGTTGCCAGAACAGCAGGCAGAGCAGCAAGGATGTGGCTCTTGATGTCCAGCGGATGGGTGTTTTCATCGAGCGGGTTTCCGGTTCTGGATCTGTGTGATGGCTGAGATTTACCCCCCTCACCCCAGCCCTCTCCCCCCAAGGGGGGCGAGGGGGAAAGGGAGCCGATCTTCATGCCTTTCAAACCTGAGTTCGGCTCAAGAAGGAGCCGATCTTCATGCTTTTCAGAACCTGAGTTCGGCTCGGTATTTCAGGTCGGCGTACCTTGCCAAAACACCGCGGTCAGTCCCCTCTCCCTCCGGGAGAGGGCTAGGGTGAGGGGCTTTTGATCTTCATCAACGCGCAGCAACAGCCTGGGCAGTGGCATCGGTGAAATCGAAAACCTTGCCACCCTGCGTCGAGGCAAATTGCTGGGCCTGGCCCTTAAGCAAAAACGCACTCAACCGTCCCTTCGCATCGCTGGCAAACCACGCCTGCTCCGCGAGCAACTTGATCCCGCTGTCACTGGCCTGCGCATACACCGCCCGCACGTTTTTGCCTTCCTGCTTCAACGCGGCGAGTGCAGCGAACGCCTCTTCCGCAGACGCGTACTGCCGCACCTTGCTCTCACCGCGCACCCAGATTTCGGCAACGTGGCTGAAGTCAGTGATCGCTTTACCGGTAGTCTTCAACGGCGTCTGCGCGTAATTGGCCAACTGCGCCGTGTAATCCAGGTTCGACGCCTTGAACGCCGCACGGATGTACTGATCGTCAATAAACGTATTCAGATCGAGCCCGCGATCAGCCTTCTTCAGCAGCTTCAACGTATCGATAGCCGTGCCGACCGCCTGGCGATATTCCGGCTTCCAGCTCAGGTCGCGGGTCTGCACGCCGAGCGGGCCGTGGAACAGGTAATTCACTTCGGCATCGACGCCGGTGACTTTGGCGATCAGCTCGCTGTACTTCTCAGGCTCGGCAGTGAGCAACTGATTGGCCTCGATACTCGCCCGCAGGTAAGCGACAACGATCTCCGGGTACTTCTTGGCGTAAGCCTGATCCACCAGCGCACCATGGAACGTCGGCGCATTGGCCTGGGCGCCGTCATAAATCTTGCGCGCGAAACCTCGGCTCGGGAACAGTTCGGCGAACGGCACGAAATCGGCGTGGGCGTCGATCTTGCCGGCCTGCAACGCCGAGCCGGCGACTTCCGGCGGCTGGGCGATGATGTTGACATCCTTGAGCGGATCCCAGCCCTGTGCCGCCACCGCACGCAGCAACATGCCGTGGGCGGTGGAGGCGAACGGCACAGAAATCGTCTTGCCCTTGAGCTCGCTCAGCGACTGCACACCCGATGCGCTCGGCACGACAATGCCGTTGCCGCTGCCCTTGATGCTGCCCGACAACACGCTGATGAACAGGCTGTGTTTGCCGGCGGTTTCGAACGCGACGCCGTTGAATGCGCCGGGGAAATCAGCCATGGCGCCGAAGTCGAGTTTGCCCGCGACCATCTCGTTGGTCAGCGGTGCGCCGCTGGTGAAGTTCTTCCACTGCACGTCGTACTTGGCGTCTTTGTAGGCGCCGTCGTGGGGCAGGTACTTGTCGAGCAGACCGAGTTCACGAATCAACAAGCCGCCGGCGGCGCAGTTGATGGTGGTGTCCTGGGTGCCGATGGCGATGCGGATGGTTTCGGCCGAGGCCGACAAAGTGAACGAAGCCAGTACCAGACCGGCGATTGCTGCACGCAACATGGTTGTTTCCCCTCGAATCATTTATTTGAGTTCGTCTCCGCCGCGATCAGGGCGCGGTGGGAAACGAGGGGTGTTTTTCAATTCAGCGTCCGGGGTTTGCCGGATGGCTTTGGGTTGTCACAGTTCAAATGTAGGAGTGAGCCTGCTCGCGATAGCGGTTTTCCAGATGTTGATGTGCTGACTGACACACCGCTATCGCGAGCAGGCTCACTCCTACAGGGGATCGGGTTTCAACGCAGGAGATAGGGGATGTCGACTTTGACGGCACCCGTCGGGCAATCCTTTTCGCACGGCATGCAGTACCAGCATTCATCGAACGCCATATAAGCCTTCTGCGTCGCCGGGTTGATCGCCAGCAAATCCATCGGGCAAACGTCGACACACACGGTGCAGCCCTTTTCTGCAATGCATTTGTCCTCGTCCACGGTGACGGGGGCGTTGGAGCGGAAGAAGATTTCCTGAGCTTGATAGGCCATGGTCCGGACTCTCTTTTTAGGGGTGCATCAAGCGGCGAAAGCGCCGACCCGCAAACGGTCGTAAGCCTGCATTTCTTCAGCATCGAGCGGGATAATGTAAGGCTCGACGGCTTTCTTGAAACTGTTCATCTGGCCGTCCTCGCCCTTCTTCAAATGGCAATGGCAGAACCACTCGCTGTCGTTGCGCTGTGGGTGATCGACGCGATAGTGGTACAGGCCCCAACGGCTTTCAGCGCGGAACAATGAAGCGCGGGCGGCCATTTCGGCACAGTCGCGAATCACGCTGGTTTCCATGGCGCGCATCAGTTCGTGGGCGTTGTTGGCCTTCATCTGCTCGAGATCACGTTCGATGTCGCTGAAGCGTTGCAGGCCGATCTGCATCTTCTTGGTGACTTTCGGCGGTTGCAGGTAATCGTTGACGAAGCGCCGCAGCTTGTACTCGACCTGCGCCGGCGGCAGGCCGTGTTCGCGATCCAGCGGTGCGTAGACCCGGGCTTTTTCCTTTTCGATCTGCTCGGCATCCAGCGCGGAAAACTCGCGGCCGGCGACAAAATCCGCCGCGTTGTGCCCGGCGAACCAGCCGTAGGTGAAGGCACCGAGCATGTAATTGTGCGGCACAGCGGCCATGTCGCCCGCCGAATACAAGCCTTTCACCGAAGTCTCGGCACGTTCGTTGACCCACACACCGGACGCCGAGTGGCCGCTGCAAAAACCGATTTCGGAAATGTGCATTTCGACCATTTGCGTGCGGTAATCGGTGCCGCGATTGGCGTGGAACTGGCCACGACTCGGGCGCTCGTTGCTGTGCAGGATTTCCTCGATGTTCTGGATGGTTTCCTCGGCGAGGTGATCGAGTTTGAGAAACACAGGACCGTTGCCGCTCTCCAGTTCCTGGTGGAATTCCCACATCATCTGCCCGCTCCAGTAGTCGCACTCGATGAAGCGTTCGCCCTTGTTGTTGGCGGTGTAGCCACCCAGCGGGCCGGTGACGTAGGCGCAGGCCGGGCCGTTATAGTCCTTGATCAGCGGGTTGATCTGGAAGCATTCGAGGTTGGCCAGTTCCGCGCCGGCGTGATAGGCCATCGCGTAACCGTCGCCAGCGTTGGTCGGGTTCTCGTAGGTGCCCATCAGATAACCGGAGGACGGCAAGCCGAGGCGCCCGGCAGCACCGCAGGCAAGAATCACCGCTTTGGCCTTGATCACATGGAAATCAGCGGTGCGGCAATCGAAGCCCATCACACCGTTGACGGTGCCCTCCTCGTCAGTCAGCAACCGCGTGCAGACAAGGCGATTGGTGATGCTCACCCGGGCGCGTTTCAACTGCCGATAAAGGACCTTTTTGATGTCGTGCCCTTCCGGCATCGGCAGCACGTAGGCGCCCATGTGGTGGACTTTTTTCACCGCGTAATCGCCGGTTTCGTCCTTTTCGAACTTCACGCCCCAGCGATCAAGCTGTTCGATGGTTTCGAAGCTGTGCGTCGCGTAGGCGTAAACGGCGGCCTGATTGACGATGCCGTCGTTGGCGATGGTGATTTCCTTGGTGTACTGCTCAGGCGTCGAGTGGCCGGGAATGATCGCGTTGTTCAGGCCGTCCATGCCCATGCTGATCGCGCCGCTGCGTTTGACATTGGCCTTGTCCACCAGCAACACGCGCAGATCGCGGTTCTTTTCTTTGGCCTTGATCGCGGCCATCGGGCCGGCAGTGCCGCCGCCAATGACGACGATGTCGTATTCCTGTTCGAGAACGTTGCGGGTCATGCCTGCTCCCCTTTTTGCCGGTCGATCCGCAGGCGGTACTGGAACGCATCGCCACGGTAGTAAAGGTGTTCGAAGTCCAGCGGCTGGCCTTGCGCGTCGTGGGTCAGCCGCTCGATACGCATGATCGGCGAGCCGGCTTCGACGTTCAGCGCCTGGGTCAGGTCGCTGTCGGCGAGCACCGCGTCGATGGCCAGATCAGCGTGACCGAGGGCGATGCCGCAGTCGTTTTCGAGGATCAGGAAGATGTCGCGGGTGACCAGATCGGCCTTCTCCAGTCGCTCGCCGACGGCTTTGGGCAGGTAGGTGATTTCCAGCGAGATCGGTTCACGATTGATCAGGCGCACGCGTTTGATCTGCGTAACGATCTCGCCCTCGGCGATTTGCAAACGCTCGGCGACGCGCTTGTCAGCCGGGATGAATTTGAAGCTGCGCAGGCGGTTGATCACCTCGTAGCCGCGTCCGGTCATGGACTCGGCGAGGCCTTGCAGGCTGCTGACGTTTTGAAAGGTTTTCGGTTTGGCGACGAAGGTGCCTTTGCCGTGGATCTTGAAGATCAGCCCTTCCTTTTGCAGATCGCCGAGCGCCTGGCGCACAGTGATGCGGCTGACTTTGAACAGCGCACCGAGCTCGCTTTCGGAGGGCATCTGGCTGTCTTGCGGGTATTCGCCGTCGAGAATGCGCGCACGGAGGACGTCGCGCAGTTGGGTGTGCAACGGGACGCTACTGAGGGAGAGAACGTTATCGGTCATCACGGGATCACTTGTTATAACGAGTTATGACGTGATCTTAGAGTTGTTATGACGAGGTTGAGAAATATTGTTTGGGCATAACCTTAGACGCGACGAGGCACTGCCCAATGTGGGAGCGAGCCTGCTCGCGAAAGCGGTGTTTCTTTCAGCAATGATGGTGACTGACACGCCGCCTTCGCGAGCAGGCTCGCTCCCACAGGGGATTTGTGTGGTCGGTAAGGTCAGTGGCGCTTGAGGATCTGGTCCATGACCCAGTCGGTTTTCAGGGCCTGTTCGGCGATTGCGGGATGTTGTGAATCGCCACGAATATGCGCATTCATGCCCAGCACGTGATGCCATTGAATGTGTTCGTGATGGGGAATCTCCAGGCTGATGTGTTCATCGGCATGCAATTGCACGGGATGCTCATCAAACACCGAAAAACCGATTCGCCCGACGCTGCCGATGATCTCGACCCGATCCTCGCGCCGATCCGCGACAAAACTCCAGCAGCCCATGCCTAGCGCACCTGAAGCGAACCGCCAACTGGCGCTGACGGCATCTTCGGCGGCATACAAACAGGCCTGACGTGCGGTGAATCCGGCCACTTCAACGATGTCGCCGAGCAGGTACTGGAACAGGTCAAAGCCATGACTGGCCAGATCAGCGAAATAACCGCCACCGGCCACCGCCGGATCGGTACGCCAGTTATCGCGCCCATCGAGATCCGCCGGCGACGGCGCCTTGGTCAGCGTCCAGCTCAGGTGCCGAACCTCACCAATGCGCCCCTCCTCCAACCATTGCCGCACCTGCGCAAAACGCGGCAACGATCGGCGGTAGTAGGAAACGAACAGGTGCAAACCAGCCTCGGCAAACACCTGCTGCATCTCGCGGCTTTGCCCGGCATTCAGCGCCATGGGTTTTTCCACGCAGCAATGTTTGCCGGCAGCAGCAACTTTGAGGCTGTAGGCGTGGTGGCTATCGGGTGGCGTGGCGATGTACACCGCGTCGACCTCGGGATCGTTGATCAGCGCATCGATGTCGGTGTAAACCCGCTCGATGCCGTGGCGCGCGGCGTAGTCGGTCACGGCTTCCAGGCGTCGGCCCATCACCGCCACCAACGCCGAACCGGGCGCCTTGTAGAAGGCCGGCCCGCTCTTGCGTTCAGCGACGCTGCCACACCCGATCATGCCCCAGCGCACCACGTTCATTTCTCTTCCTTTAGCCGATGCGCAAGGCGCGCAGATCGAGGTGACCATCCTTCAGCGGCGGGCACCAGTAGTAGCCGCCAGTGATCGGCCGGCTGATGCGATAGAGGCCATCGGTGATGCCGTCTTCCAGGCCGCTCATACGGCGCAGTTGCGCTTCGAAAGCATCCAGCGAGAAGCCGAACGCGAGGAACATCAAACCAGCGCGATCACCTTCGATCCACGGCATCGAGCGGCGCACGACGAACGCTTCAGGGGCAAAGCTTTCCTGCGCGGTGCGTTTGACGTGGGCGGAGACCGGCGCGTCGTCGATCTCTTCGTTGTCGCTGAGGCGACGGCCCATGATGTTGTCTTTGTCGTCGGCGGACAGTTTGTGGAAACCCTTGAGGTCGTGCTGCCACTGCTGGATCGCGGCGAAGCTGCCGCCGACCATGCCGTCAGTGCCTGAGCTTTGCAGGGCGGCGGCGATGGCGGCTTCGTCGTGCGGGTTTTCGGTGCCGTCTTCGTAGCCGGTCAGGTCGTGGCCGTCCTTGTGGCGGAAGGCTTCCTGCATTTCTACCAGGCGCAGGGCCGGGGCCAATGCGGCTTCGAGGGCGTTGCAACGGTTGAGCAGTTCACCACGGTCGACGCCGTGCAGCCACACCCACAGCGCGTGTTGGGTCGACGGGTTTTCTACGCCAACGCCGGTCATGGCCGGGAAGCTGCGCAGGCCGTCAATCTGCACGTTGAGGGCCTTGACCAGGGATTCGCCGAAACCGACCACCGCCGACTTGCCGTCCACCTGGTTCAGCAGATTGTCGATCGCCTGCGGCAGGGCTTCAACCGACTCAAGGGCGAAAAACAGGTGACGTGCTTGCGCAGGAACTGGGGTGGCGAGAATGCCCGGCTGGTAGTAACTCATGTGAACTCCTTGAAAAAGTGCGCGGAGTTTACCTGTAGCCAGACAGTTTGTGGGGTTGAAGCAAGATCAAAAGATCGCAGCCTTCGGCAGCTCCTACAGGGATCAGGGTAGGAGCTGCCGAAGGCTGCGATCTTTTGATCTTTTAAATAGCTGTAACGCTTTCCTGGCGCCACGCACTCGGGCTCAACCCTGTCCAGCGCTTGAACGCCCGACGAAAACTGCGCACATCGCTGTACCCGACTTCCTCGGTAATCCGCTCGATCGGCATATCCGGATTAGCCAGCAGACTCAGGGTCCGCGCCTGCCGCACCTGCTCCAGCAACGCCTCAAACGTCAGCGCATGCTCAGTCAAACGCCGGCGCAACGTACGGCTGCTCATGTTCAAATCACCGGCAATCTTTTCGATGTGACTGCCGCTACTCAGATCCCGGGCAATCGCCCGCTCCACAGCCTGAATCAGATCAAGTTTCTGATGCACCTGCGCCGCTTCCAGCTCCAGCAATGCAACGGCCTGACGCAACGCCAGCGAATGATGATTGGGCAGATTCACATCCAGCCACTGCGCATCGATCAGCATGCGATTGTGCAGGCAGCCGAAGCGCACCTCCGGCCCGAGCAGGCGGTGGTATTCGCTCAGGTAATCCGGCGCGGCATGCACGAATTCCACGGCAATCGCCTTGAACTCCGCTCCGACCAGCGCGCGGCCATACACCAGCAAACTGGCGAAAAACTCCTCGACCGCGAACACCTGCACATCGGCGAACGGCAAGCGACATTCGGCATCGAGATGCACGCACCCGCCGACCACATCGACACTGGACACCACAATCCCGCCCGAGGTGTGTTGATGACGAATGCCCAGCGCAAAGGCATCACGCAAGGTCTTGCACAGCGACAACACATGCCCGAGCAAACCCAAAGTACCAAGCACGTTTTGCGCGCCGACCCACAGCCCCAGACCTTGATTGGGCAACACTTTGAGCGCGCGCTGAATCATCGCCACCGCCTGACGATAGGAAATCCGCTGCGCCGGATCCTGAAGATCCTCAAGGGTAAAACCCAGCCCGCGGCACAGACTCTCAGGATCGATGCCCTTGTTTTGTGCGACTTCAGCGAGGGTTTGCAAAAGAAATGGCGAGACCAGCGCCAGTTCGAAGGTCGGGTCTTGGACTTTTACGTTCATGGGGGCTGACATTCCGGATCACGCTTGATTGTTATTTTTGTAACCGGTTATGTCGAAAGAAGTTAGCACAAGGTTTACGGACTGTCCGCAGATGCCCCCCTCGGTGTCCGCCAATACCCTGCCCCAACGTACGCCAAACGCTTATTTCTAGCGTACCGGCGCTCCGAGCGACCGGTACCAGGTCCCAATCACAATAATAATGAGGACAGTCATGAGCCAGAACCGTGCAACATCCTTCTTGCCGCTCGCCCTTTTCATCGCGGGTTGCACCCTGACGTTGCCCGCCCTCGCCACCGAAGCCGGCGTCGACAACATCGGCACAGGCACCGACGGTTTCTTCATGTTGCCGCTGGAAGTCGACAGCCTTCCGGAGAACATGGTCGCGTTCAACCTCTACTACAACCACTACAAGGCGCGAAAGCTCAACATCAGCTCGTTCGGCGGCAAGGTGCCGAATGTCGAAATCGAATCCACGGCCGTGATTCCGCGTCTCGATTATTTAAGCCCGGTGCGTGTGTTCGGCGGGCGTCTGGCCGGTTACATCGCCCAGCCGTGGTTGAAGCAGGAAGTCTCGGTGTTTGGCTTGAGCGACACCCGCGAAGGCATGGGCGATACAACGTTCGCACCGATCATTCTGTGGGACATGGGCAAAAACCTGACCCTCGGCGCCGCCGTAGAGGTCACTGTGCCCACCGGCGAATACAGCGTCGATCGGCTGGCCAACACCAGCAACAATTTCTACACCTACAAACCGCTGTTCTCGTTCACCTGGCTGCCGACTGAACGCACCGAAGTCTCGATGAAGACCACCTACAGCTTCAACGAGAAGAACAAAGACACCGACTACAAGTCCGGGCAGATCTTCCATTTCGATTATTCGGCCAGCTACAAGATCACCGACGACCTGATGCTCGGCGTCAACGGCTACTACCTCAAGCAAACCACCGACGACAAACAGTTCGGCCACACCGTGCAGTTTACCGGGCAGGACGTCGATGACGGCGTGCGTGGCAAGGTTTTCGCGATTGGCCCGGCGCTGCACTTCACCTTTCTCAAGTACGCCAGTGCAGAGATTCGCTGGGCCAAGGAATTTGATGTGGAGAACCGGCCCGAAGGTGAAATGCTTTGGGCGAAGGTGAGCATTCCGTACGCGTTCTGAGTGCATTTGTAGGAAAGCGCACCTGGATTTGTAGCCTGAAAACCTGAAAAACGCATGGGTGGAATACGCCTACAGCGGCGGTCGAGATTACCGGACAACGGGGGGAAACGTCTGGCAGATTTAAAGGGGGCACTTGCAGATACTGGGCTACGTTATCCCATGGTTGCTCAAGGGCTAATGGGGTGCATCGTCTGCCAGTGACGACAATGGCCTATTCCCCCCTTAGACTGCTTGAAATTGATCACGGAGGTCATATGAGCATATTGCTTTCCCCGTTTTATTCTGAGTTCGAATCCGAAGAAGAGGCAGAGAGCTACGATCGCTGGTTTCGTGCCAAGGTGCAGGCTGCACTGGATGATCCTCGCCCGGCCATTCCCCATGAGGAAGCCATGGTGCGGCTCGACCAATTATTAGAAGAGAAACGCAAGAATCGACGCACTGCCGCTTGAATGGAGCGATCAGGCTCTGGACGATCTGGCTGACATTATCGATTACATTGAACAACACAATTCCAACGCTTCAGCGGCTTTGCAGCGCAAGGTGGGTGCAGCAACGCAAAGGCTTTCATCAATTCCCTTTGGTTACAGATCCGGTCGAGTACCAGGCACTCGGGAAATGGTGGTCAATCCAAACTATCTACTGGTCTATCGAGTCAACGGGCGCATCAAAATCCTGACGTTAGTCCACACCCGACAACAATACCCACGAACGTCATCAACATAAAAAAAGGGCGACCAACCGGCCGCCCAAACGTACTGCACGAGAGTCTTTTACAGCGTCAGTTGCCCACGCTCCTCCTCGGTCAACTGCTGCTTCGCCTGTTCATCCAGCGCCCCGGCGCCCAACACCTGCACCGGGCTGTTCGGGTTGTAACCCGGGGCCGGCTCACGGCTGGCACCATCGCGGGACGGCGCGAGTTGTTCATTGCCGAAGCTCAACACCTGCACGGTAAACACCGAAGCCTGATTCTGTCGCGACGCCGCTTGCTGCTGGCGCGCCACGTCTTCCGCCGCTTGCGTGGCCGAGGATGCAGCGGAGCTGGCCGACGTGATCGCACCAGTGTTCACTGCCGAGACCACCGGTACGCCGGTCGCCTTGCCCTGCACCGAAATGTTCGCGGCATTGACCACGGTCAGTGCGGCGATGTTGACGTTGCCCGACACGCGAATCCCCGCCTCGCCGGCATCGATGGTGCCCAGCGGCGCGATCAGGTCGATGTCGCCCGGCGCCACTTCGGCGATCGGGTTGAGCGTGGCGATACCGGCACCGGTGCTCGGCACCGACGGCGACAGGGTCACATTGCCCCAAGTGTCGTAAACCCGTTTCGGCGGGGTGTAGACCACGGTGGTTTTCGAGCCGCGACCGGCGTTGATATCGCCCTCGGCCGACCAGCCGAGAATCGAGCCGCCGAACGTGGTCATGATCCGGCTCTGGCCGAGCAAAATGCTGCCCTGTGAATAGAGCTGAATGTTGCCCGAACCCTGGGTGATGATCCCCGCCGTCGACGGTGGCGCCGCGCCTTCGATGCCGAACACCTGACCGCCGCCCGGTGTGAGCATCTGGATATCGCCGCCGAACAGAGTCTTGACCCCGGCGCCGCCGTACAGCGTGATGTCGCCGTCGTAGCGGATCGGATTACCGGCCACATCAGTGGTCGGGAACAACGCAGCGATAGCGCTGCGACCGCGCAGGTAACTGCCTTTGCGCAGGCCATCGACATCGTTGTATTCCAGACCACCGGCACGCAATTCAGCGAAGTACACCTGCCGCGCGAAGATCGCCTGCTCGGAACCTGGCAGCGCCGCGAAGAAGGCTTGCGCCTGCTCGGCATTGCCGCTGAAGCCATAGCCGAGGGTCAGCCAGCTCTGCAGTTCGTCGAGGTAGGTTTTGACTACTTTGCCCGGTTGCACGCTCAAGGCCTTATCCGGATCGGCGAGGTTCTGGCGATTCAGATAACGCGCGATGAAATCCGCATAACCTGGCCCCTGCGCGCCCACTCCCGCCTGCATCACGACACTCGCACCAGGGCGGTTGTCACCCGCGACCACCGGCCCGATGCTGGTAATACTGGCGCGGTCCTCCATCAGGATATTGCGCCCGGCATTGATGTCGAGAACGCCGGGACCGGCGATATCGAAGCTGCTGTAGAGGATGTCGCGGCCTGCAGATACCCGCGAGATATCTCGCGGATCGTTATGCACGAACAGGTTGCCGGTCGACGCAATGCTTTCGGTACTCGGGGAGCCCATTTCGGCGTTGGGCACGATCGTTGGCTGGCCCAGGAAGGTACCGGACGCAACGATGTCGCGCCCGGCCAGCATCCACACCGGAGCCGCCGCTTCGTACCAGGTGCGTCTGGACAGGTTGAACGTCAGCGTTTCACCGCTGCGCACGCCCACCAGATCACCGGTCAGGGCATAGAAGCGTGCCGGTGCCTGCACATCACTCAGCCCTGAGTAACTGTTGGCACCGAAGGCGAACAGCGGATATCGCAGGTTTTTATCCGGGGCGACACCATCGCTGCCACGGTTGGTCATGACCGGTCTCACCGAGGAGCTGCTGTCGTAGCCATTGAACGCCGGGGCGAAAGGTGTAGCGATGGCCAGCGGGCTGGCGCCCGACTGGTTGATCGCATAACCGCCGGCATAGATCGAATCCTGCGCCAGCAATTCCAGTTGCCCTGCATTCGACGGCGCCAGCAGCAATGAATAACTCGTTGCCGGCACTACGCCGCTGCCTTGGCTGTACACCGCTGACGGCCCGGCATAAATCGAGCCTTGCGCAGCCACTGCCCGCAAGATCGACGGATAGACAAAGCGCCCGTCGGTCGGCGAGGTATTACGCGCGGTAACGGGACCTTGCCCGGTGGTTTCGCCCAGTTGGGTGCTCGGCGTCAGATTGCCGCCCGCTGAAAACAGGTCGATCGCGGTGTGATCGGTCCACAACGAGAAACCGCTCAAGCCGCCCCCGTCGTGTACGACACCGTCCTCGGTGGTGAACGACGTCGAGTTCTGCAAGCGCACCCGGCCCGGATCCGCGGCCCCACCCAGCACCAGATCGCCACGGGTGTTCAGGCTCATGGCCGAATCGCCCGGGATCAACACCAGGCCGCCGGAAGCGCTGCCCAGCGTGGCCGTAAACGGATCATACGGGCGGATTTCACGCACGTCCTGAACGGGAGCGGCAGCGCCATATTGAAGATTGATACCACCCAGCGCCCCCCCCGTCAGTTGTGCGGCACCGCGCAGGTTGATCAACGCACCTTGCAGATCATGTTGCGCAATACCGATGCCATTTTGTCCCGCCCGGGCCTGCAGCGATGGGTTGACGGAGCCACCTACGCGGATGTCCATGTCGCCGCCGCCGGTCAATTGCAGAGTACCGTCGTTGCCGACACGTCCGGTGCTGCCGACTGCCACGATCAAGCCCTGCCCGCGAGGATAAAGGTTGCTGTTGCCGCTGCCGCCCATGGCCTTGAGCATGCCGGCGTCAGCACCGGCGCGCAGGCTGATGTTGCCGCCACCCAACGTCCCGAAGCCGGTGAACCCCACCAGGAAGGGGCCAGTGTCGACGCTTTGATCCGGCAACGGCTGAGTCGCATAGCTGCCGAAGTTGATCCACCACGCCGTCGGCACATCGCTGTTGCCGGTGCCCTGACGCCAGAGCCAATTGCCCACGGCCACACTCGGCACCTGTTCCGGGGTATCCATGTTTTGCGAGTACCCGCGACGACCCAGCACATCGCCGGAAATCGAACCGCCGGCATTGATCGTCAGGTTGCCACCCATTTGCGGGTACCAGGCCTGGTACAGGCTGTCGTTGCCGCTGACCCACTTCTCGTAATCGCTGCCGCCACTGCCCAGCACCGAGCCGTTATCCGACAGGCGTCCGCGCGGCTGGTTGTACAGCGGATCGACGTCCTGCGACTGCGTGCCGGCGGTGTAGACGCCGAACGGTGAGTCCATGCTCAGATCGCCCGCAGCGAGCACGTCCAGATCGCCGGTGCCGGTGCGCAACACACTGAACATTTGCGTGCGGGTTTTGACGGTGATGCCCGGTTTGTTTTCCACGCACAGTTCCGGGAACGCACTGCACCAGGCCGCCACGTCATCGTCGCTCATCGGTGAGCCGGCAGGCATGCCCAGCCAGTTGTCCGGCGCCCACGCCCAACGCGGCGCCGGCACGCAAGAGTTCGGCGCCCAGTCACACCAGTCTTTCAGGTCGTCAGGCACTGGCTCACCGGGGGTAAAACCACCCAGGTTGCCGTCGCCCCAGACCAGCGTCGGCGGTTTTTCCGTCACCTTCAAGCCGTAGTGGGTGTCGGCCAGACGCAAGTGTCCGTCGCTGGAAAGCGGCTTGATCGCGCGGCTGTCCGCCGCACTCAGATCCGCACCCGCCACCACGCGCATCGACCACGACGCACTGCCGGCCGGCAACATGCTTGCGACTGCCCAGTTGCGCCCCTGTTGCGTGCCGTTCAACGGGCGCAACTCAATGAATGCGGTGCCGTCGGCCAACACGACATCCGTCATCGACGGGATCAGCGAGCCACGCAACAGGGCGAGCGAACCGCTCAGGCGCATGCCCTTGATCGCATTGGTGCCCGCCTCGACGTTGCCTGGCAACGGCACGCCTTTGGGCCAGCGCACGGCGCTGATCGCCGTTACCTTGTTCAAGCGGATGCCAGCGCCAAGGCGACTGCCCGCCGGCAAGGTCACGCTGTCGGCAAGCAGCGTACCGGCGGCGTACAGCAACTGGCCCGTCGCATCGCGTACCGCAGCGGCCAGCACTGTGCCCGCGCCCAAGGTATACGGTCCGGCCAGGGTCGCCTCGGTGGGCAACAAGGTCCCGGCGGGCAGCGTCGCGGCTTGCAGCGGCACGTCGTAGTTCAAGGTGACTCCGGCCGGGAACAGCGTGCCTTCGGCCAGGGTCACGCCCGCCGTCGGTACGATCAGGTCGCCACCAAACGGTTGAATGCCCGGCAAGAGTTTCCAGCCGGCATCGTCGACGGTTTCCGGCGGCGACGCGAAACCGTCGTTGAGGCTGCCATGAATATCGAGGTTGCCGCCGGCACGCATCACCAGACTGCCCGCCTCGCCCGAGCCGTACACGGCGGTTTTCTGCGTATGCGGATTGAGGCTGGCATAGCGGTAGCCGGACAAGTCCACATCGCCCTGCACCACCAGATCGCCGTCGGCGGTTTTACTGGCGATTTCCACGCCCGGCCGCAAATGAAACGCATCGGCGTAAGTGGCATTGTTCAGCCCCGCCAGTTTGTTCTGCAGCAGGTTGCGGTTGGCCAGCGCCGCGTCGATAAACGCACTGCTGTCAGTATGGATGCGGTCGAAGTAAGCCTGATCGATCACCTGATACGGCCGTCCGCTGGCCGCCGGGTCGACGCCATCGGTGGCGTCGGTATAACGCCGCGTGGCGTTAAGGCCAATCGACCGCGTGCCCTGAATGCTTAGCGCACCGCTGGCATCAATGCCGATGTCATCGGCACCGAGGCGCGGCGCGTTCAACTCCAGCGTACCGCGCAACAGCCCGTCGGACTGCCCGGGCAACGTGCCGCTCACGGCGTCGGTGCCATGGCGCAGATCGATCCGCGCTCCGGCGCCAAGGGTCAACAGACCCGCAGCGGAATTGAGCTCAACCGTCGCCCGGTTGGGCGCGTCGATGATCTTGCCGTAGCTGTCGACCCGCAGCACGTGACCATGAGCGTCGAGCACGGCGTTGCCGGCCAAGGTCAGGCCGTGTTGCGCCGACAGGCGAATGTTGCCGACCCGCTCGCCGCTGGCATCGATCAAACCCGCGACGGTCAGGCTGCCGTTGTCCACCGAGACGTTCACTTCGCCAGCCTTGAGTCCGTCGCCAATCAGCAGATCACCTTGCTTGAGTTGCAAACTGCGACTGCCAAAGACCTGACCGGCATTCAAGCGCTGGTTGAGGGCGGCAAACTGCTGACTGGCATCACCGTTCAGGTGCTGGGCGCGGATGTCCACGCCTGCGGATTTGTACGGCACCCACGTGCCACCGGCATCGTAATGGCCGCTGCTGGTTCCGAGGATCTGGCCTTGCAGATCAACCATGCCCGCATCGCTGGCCAGCGCAACGGCACTGAGGGTGCCGGCCTGATTGTTCTGCGCCGAGAGGTCGATGCGCGAACCGGCGGCCTGACGAATATTGCCGTGGCTGCTGTACAGCGCCACATCGCCGCCCCAGCTGTACTTGCTGACATCATTGAACGGCAAGGTGCGCCCGGCCATGTCTACAGACGCGCCATTGGCGAGGGTCAGATCGCCTTCGGATTTCACCAGCAGTTTGCCGCTCGCCAGGGTGATACGGCTGTCCAGCACGACGCTGCGGGCATCGAGCGTCAGTTCCGCGCCCAAGGCATTGGCGGCCGCTGGTGTGCCGGCGCCGCTGAGCGTCAGGTTGTTGCCGGCCTTGAGCAGGTTGACCGACGCGGCCTCGCCCGTCAGCAGTGGCGTGCGCAGGTTTAGATTGCCGCCGCTGTAGGCGTAGCCCTTGACTGGATCGTAAGCGCCCTGTTCCTGATACACCGCCAGGCTGCCCTTGTGATTGGCGGTGATGCGCTCACTGGCGCTGAGGTTGACGTTGGCAAAACCCAGTGCCAGACGATTGTTCTGCTCCAGACCGCTGGCCTGCGGATTGGGGCCGTAACCGAATTCGATACGCTGCGCCTGAATATCGAGGGTGCCGCGGCCCGTGCCGGCGCCGCCCGTGATGACGGCGCCGGGATCCTGGCTGGCGCCGTTCCAGATCAGATTGGCGGTGCGAATGGACGCCACGTCAGCGCTTTCACCTAAGCCGTAAATGCCTGGCGTGGTGATTATCAGATTCTGCAATTGACTCACGCCCGTCTGCGCGTCCAGCGTATCGAGGCTGACGTTGCCGTAGAAGTTGAACGCATCGCGGCTGGTCAGGCTCAAGGTTTCCAGCGCGGGCGCAGCAAATTGCGTATCGCCGCGCAACAGGCGATCGAGCACGCTCTGGTTCAGGGTCAGACCGGTCGGCACGCGGTTGCCGGCAGCGCTCAAGGCTTCGGCGCTGCCAGCGTTGACAGCGCCGACAGCCAGGGCCAGATGGCGGGTGCCGAAGCGTACCGACTCATCGAGTTCAAACTGCTTGTCGGTGGCGGTGGTAATGCTGCCGTTGGAATAGAGCAGTGTCGGGTTGTTGCAGACGGTCGTCGGGCACTTGCCAATACGAATGTCGCCCGCACCGGAAGTACCTTCCGCTACTGCTGGCGCCAGGACGTTGGTCCAACCATTCGACACCATCAGCAGCGCGGCAGCCCCCGGCTGGTAGATGAAACCACTGCTGGAGTCGTAAGGCGCGTTGCCACGGCCCAGGGTGTTGATCCCCGAGCCGGCTTCGAGCGTAATGCCGCCATCGCTGCGGGCGGTGCGCAACAGCACTTCGGGCGCCGACAACATCGCCCCTTCGCGCAGGGTGATCGACGTCGTGTAGCCAGTGAACGAGATGATATTGCCCGCGCCGCTGTAATCGATCAGCGGTTGCGCGCCGAGGGTCAGGCGCCCGGCATTCAGACCGTTGAGACTGTCGGCATACAGCGACACGCCAGTGAAACCGTCGGTACGCGAATGCCCGGCGCCGAGAACTTCAAAGTCCATCGCCCCGCGTACCGTGGCCGTTCCGAGCACCCCGCCGGCGGCCGGTGCGAACACCGCGCGGCCGTTGAAATCCAGGGCAATGTCCTGCTCGGCGCCTGGCATCAAATACAGATTCAGCGATTTGCCATCCATCGGCGCCAATGCCCGGGGCACGCCACGCCGTGTCGCGTCACTCTGGATGAATTGGCTGAAACCGGTCTCGTTGTACTGCGAATAACGGCGCAGGACATCCGCAGACGTCAGAATGACCTGACTGGCCAGACTGTTACGCAACCCGGTGTTGGCAATCGACATCTGCCCCGAACCGGTCCACGAACCATTGCGCATCTGCAACGCGCCGTTGCTGACGCCCGGCGTGGCCTGACCATTGACTTCGACCCGGAACGCCCCGGGCAGCAAGGCAAAGGTCGAGGGCAGTAACGTGTAGGTGCCCGCCGCCAGACCCGGCACGCCGGCACCTAGGGTTATTTGCTGACCGATGCGCGGATCGACCGCCCCGGCCTCAGCGAGCATCGGCGCGTAGGCACTCTGATTGCCCGGCACGATGGCGTACACCGGATTGCTGGCAAGGCCCGGCAGGCTGAAGGTGCCGTCATTGGCATTGCGCACCAACGGGTTGTAGCGGGCATCGGTGGAACCGCCGCGCCCGGAGACAAACCCGGCGCCGCGCAGATCACCGCCACCGGACAGGTCGATCAGCGCGCCGCTCTGCACGTCGACATAGCGCGAGGTCAACGTCACGCCGGCCGTGTCGGCGCTGATGCCCTTGAGCTGAACGGATTTGCCAGCGTAGCGATAGTCGATGCCATCGGTGGTTCCGCCATAAGGCATGACCAACCCGGCGGCGCTGACCGAAGTCACGCTGCCCGGCAGCAGGTGCAGCTCGCGGGTATTGACCACCGTCTCGCCGCCAAGGCTGATCATGCCCAGCGGTGCGCGAATCACCCCGCCTTGTTCAATGCGCCCGGCCGCCAGTGTCAGGTTGCCGAACACCGAATACGGCAACGCCGCCGGTGCGGCCCCACTGCTGCTGATGCGCAAGGTGCGAGCCGGATCGGCACCGGGGATCACGCTTTGGTAGCCCACCCGCACCTCGGCGGTGACATCGCTGCCAGGATAGATCTGCGCGGCGCGCAGGTTGAGGTCGCCCGGTGTCCACAGTTCGGTTTTCTCGACATAACCGGTCGGCGCCAGAAAGCGCAGGTCACCACGGCTTTGCAGGGTGACCTGATCAAAGCCACGACGCGTCACCTGCACGTCCGGGCCCGTGAGCTGGACAATATTGCCCGCGGTACCGAACGACAGGCTGTTGCTCAGATCCAGTTGATCGGCACTGGCATTGAATTGCCCCGTCGACACACGCGTAGTCGGCGTGTTCATTACCCGAGGCCGAAGGTTGCCCGGCGCCTCGAAATACTTGCCCGCACCCGACAGGCGCAGGTAGGGCGCGGACAGGTCGATACGCGCATTGTCTTGCGCGCCTTCGGCCAGCGATATCGCGCCGGCATACAGGCTCAGGCTTTGCTGCATGTGCAGATTGACGTCGCCGTCGAACGACAGCAGGCCGTTGCTCAGCACACTCAGATTATCGAACCCGCCAGCCATCAACCGGTTGGCACTCAGGCGGGCACGCCCGTATTGCAACGCGGGCGCCGCTTCCCCCGGTTGCACATCGGCCGGCAACAGAGCGTCAGCGGTTTTCTGACTGATGATGATTTCGCGCGGCACGCGCACCTCATTGCTGGCGTCACTGCGCAGATAACTCGGCGTCTCCAGGGCGATCTCCAGGCGCCCACCCGCCGCGCCGACGCCACCGGCCGCCGCACGCAGGTCGCCGTCAATGAACAGGCCGTTGTAGGAACTCAAGGAAATTCGCCCGCCGTCCGTAGCGACCGCAGTCGGCCCCTGCCCAGCGATATCCAGCAGCGCCTGCGCACCGGAAGCGTCAAGCCGCGCGCCATTGCGCACGACGACGTAGGCATCGGCCGCCGTAGCGGTGGCCTTCTTCGCATCGGTTTCACCGCCAATGATGATGCTGCCGCCCTTGCCCACCAGCCCATACACCCGGCCCAGCGCATCCACGCCCGTGGCGGCGCGCCCGGCGACATCAAGCACTGCGTGGTCGCCAATCCAGATCGAGCGGTTGTGGGCATTTTTGTCGGCGACTTGCGAGGCCTCGGCGACATTCATCGAGCCGAACTGCTGCTGGCGAATGTCGATGATGCCGCCCCAGGCGTGCAACTCACCGTCGACAGTAATCTGTCCGGCGCCGCGCACGTTGATGCTTTGCCCCGGGTCGACACTGATGCGCGAGCCCTGGCCGAGAGTCAGCGCATTACGCGCAGGATCGCTCAACGCTACCTCGCTGGAGCCGGCCTGCAAGCTCAGGCTGGTACCCGCGCGTTGCGTCAGTTGCGCCTTGCCTGGATTTTCCTGATAGAGCGTCGGCGTCCACAGTTCCAGCGCCTGTTGCGGGGCCACACCGCTGCCCTGACTGGCTGCCGCGTCAGCAAACCGGTAAACCGGCATCAGCACGTCGATCAACGTGTTGTCCGCAACGTCCAGGCGGTTCAGCCCGATCAGGTTGTAGGCCGAAAAGCCCTTGTCGAACAGATCCGCTTGCAGCTGCAAGGTATTGTCGGCGAGGCCTTTGTCGGTCTGGCCGATCAGCACGTTGCCGGCCTGAATCAACAGGCTGCCGCCGCCCGTCACACCATAGCCACGCAACTGGCCAGCGAGGCGCAGATGACTGTCACCCGGCGCTGACAACGCACTGGACTCCAGCGTCATGTCACCGCCCTTGCCCCCCTGAGTCTTGCCGTTGGCCAGGATCGCGCCGCCGGAGGACACGTCGAGCAGGCTACCCGTGCCGATTTCGATGTCGCCGCTGCTGCGGATCGAAATCACGCCACCGTCCAGATACGCAAGACTGCTGGCGTCATCCGGGTCAGTGCGCAAGTTGCTCCACAGCCCCCGGGTGTCCAGTTGCACTTTTTCCGCCACGCGAACACCCGTGGTCGTGCCCGCAGGCGCAACGATGCGGGTATCGGTGACACGGTCGGTATTGAGCTGATTGAGCACGTTGCCCGCATGCAGGCTGCCGCCCCGCGCGATCAGGTCAGCATTGACCTGCACGTGCGGCGCGTAGAGGGTGATATCGCCACCGTTGCCGACCGTCACGGCGCCGTCCACGTCGATGCGCTCTGTGGCGGCGACTTTCAGTGCGCCCAGTTGCCAGTCACTCAGTTGTGCGGCATCGAGAAACAGCTTGCCATTGCGCGCCTCGGACACTACGCCGGTCAAGCCCGCGTCGTTGTCGCCGAGCGGACGCTCAATGCCGATCTGCACCTGATCGAGCAACGGATTGAGGCCATAGAGCACGCCACCCGCCGCCGCAACATAGGCGGCATCGTAACCACCGACGATCAACTGCCCGCGCCGCGCGAGTGCGGTCTGACGCTGCGCGTAGCCATCAAGCACGGCACGCGGCGCCTGAGTCTGGCGCTCGCCCTGATAAACCTCCCCCAGCAGTTGCCCGTCGAGCACCGCGTTACGGGTGCCGATCACCAATTGCCCGGCATCGCGACCCACGGTGTAGCCGGCCTCCAGGCGCTTGGTCGGTGCGATCAGCGGGTTGTAGTAATAGCTCGTCTGACCCCAGCGTTCGCTGCTGTCTTCATAACCGTTGTACAGACCGCTGTAGAGCAGATCGCCCGGTGCCTTGGACAATTCGTAGAGATGCCCGTCGGCACCGCGCAACCAACTCTGGCGAATCTCGCCACTTTGCACATCGAGCGTGCCGCCAGACAGGTTGATCAACGAGCCCTTTTCGGTCACCACGTCATTGCCGGCGAAGTTCACCGTCCCGCCCTGGGCCATCCATTCACCGATGCTGTGGCCCTGGGTGCCAAGGTAACCACCGACTTCGAGCAAACCACCTGCCGTGTACCAGCGATCCGTGGCGTAACCGTTGGTGCCGGCGGGCACGTAGACCAGTTCACGCACGTCAACCCAGACGTCGTTGCTGTTCAGCGCAGCTTTGTCGCGGTTGCCCGAAGCGTCACGCTGTTCGTTGCCCTGCACGTTGATCTTGATGCTGTTGGATTCCATCGCGACTTTCACGCCGATGGCGCCGGAAACGTCGATCAGCGCACCGTCGCGCACCAGGCTGCGACGCTGCGCGGCCACCGCGATTTGTCCGCCCGTGGCCAGGGTAATCGAACCGTTCTGGAACTCGACGCTGCCACCACTCTGGATGTAGATGCGCGACTGGTCGCTGCGAATCGAATTGGTCGGGGTAACGGCGGTCAGTGCGGCCTGATGCTGGCTGTCGAGGGCCGTGAGGTCACTGCTGTCGAGCATGATCGCCGTGGCACTGCCCTGCCCCAGCGTCACGCTGCCTTGCGTGTCCGTCGCCGGGTTGAGCAGATGAATCGTGCCGCGCGTGGCGACCGATGTGCTGGCGAGTAATACGCCGTTTTGCACGACCTCATGGCCGGTCAGGGTGATGTCGCCGGTCGCGGCCTGAATCAGTCCGTTGTTGCTGACCTTGTCGGCAACGCTGGCGGCTTTGAAGCCCGGCGTGACTTCGTTGCCGAACGTCGTGGAGAAGCCGTTGCCTTCGGTGCCCGAACCCTTGCGAATGTAAAAGCGATCCCCCGCGCCCAGCACGGTCTGGCCCTCGGCGGTGTTGATGCTGCCGTCGTTCTGCACTTCGCTGCCCAACAACAAGGCATAACCGCCGGCGTCGGTGGACTTCGCCGGTCGCGCGGTTTCGATGGACGCCCCGCGCTCCACCAGCACTTTGCCCGCCGCGTCGGTGAACGTCGGCTGGCTGGCGCTGCTGTCGAAATACAGGCCGCGATCGCGGAACTGGATATCGGTGATGTTGGCGGCGGCCGCCACTAGGTTGCGCACGTTGACCTGACTGGTGCCACTGAACACGATGCCGTTGCGGTTGATCAGCATCACCGTGCCGTCGCCCTTGATCTGCCCCTGAATCTGACTGGCCCGTGCACTTGGATCGTTGACCCGATTGAGCACCGCCCAATTCGCTTGTTGGGCGAATTCAACGCTGGTGTTACGCCCGACGTTGAAGGTTTCCCAGTTGAGAATGGCTTTGTCGGCGGTCTGCTCGATCTTCACCGTGGTCTTGCCGTCGGCCTGAGTCTGTTGCGGGCCTTTCGCGTTCTGCCAGCCCTGGGTGAGGCTGTTGTCGACCTTCAGACCACCCTCAGCCAAACCGTCCGGAACAACCTGCACCGCCCCCAATGCCGCCGCGCGTCCGGCAGCTTGCGCCGCTTGCTGTGCAGCAATCGCGGCGACGGTGTTGTTCAAGGTCTGAATCGAACGCTGCAGCTGTTGATTGGCCTTCTGCTGTTGCGCCAGCGGCGGCGTCATCCCCGGCAAACCGCCGGTGCCGGGCCGTGCAGCGCTCGCCTGCTGCGCCGCGCCCTTGGCGGCAAACCATCCCGAACTGAAGGCGGTGGCCGCCTCGGCGCTGCCCGCCACCAGACACAAGGCAATCGCCTGCGCCAACGGCTTGAGCAACCACAGCGCCGGATCGACGGCGAGACGCTGTTGAGGCTGGACACGGGTACTGCGACGGGATGGGCGAGCGAGCATCACTACGAGATCCTTTTGGGTTGCCACACGAGGCCGCAGGTCGGGTCGACCCTGCTGTTATGACATAGGCGGTTGGCGAAGGCTGCGACCGAACGGATGTCACACAAACTTCATGATTGAGGAGTAGATCGGCAAAAAAAAAGCAGCAGCCCGAAGGCTGCTGCGATTGCATTGCGGCTGAAGCGAAGCTTACAAAGGACGACCGATAGCGTTGCAGACGCTGGCGTTGTTGATGTCCAGGTTGTTGCCCGAAGTGTTGGTGACGAAGTTGGCGGTCACAGCGGCTTTCCAGTTGGTTGGAACCGGAGTGAAGCTGTGCGCGATGGTGGCAGCGTTGTTGCCCGGGTTGCTGTAGTGAGTGGTCAGGAAGCTGCGCACATCGTTGGCCACGGCTGCATCCTTGTAGCACTGACCGAAGATGAAGTTGGTGTAAGCGACGATCGGGTAGCCGCTCGCCGGGTTAGGCACAACCGGTACCCACTGCGCCGGGTTGGCAGGCGCGGCTGGCAGAGCGGCCGAACCCAATGCCAGAGAAACGTTGGCAGTGGTTGGCTGCACGCCGTTGACACGGGCAACAACAGCGTTGCTCGCGGCGTTCACACCGTCCGGACCAACATAACCGATCGAACCGTCAACGGCGTTGACCTGGGTGGCGACGTCAGACGTACCGGCAACACCCACCCAGTTCGCTGGCAATGCGGAGCCGGCTGGCAGGCGAGCGTTGGTGAAGGTGGAGTTGGTGGCGAACTTGGTCGGGCAGATCGAGTTCAGGTGGCGAGTGAGGATTTCCGAGGTGCCGCTGGAAACGTTGCGATAAACAACGCGAATCGGCGTGGTGTCGGCAGTACCCAACAGTGCACCCCAAGTGGTTTTGGCGCCCGAGAAGGCATCACACAGCTGAGTGCTGGTCAGGTTCAGCGCGGTCTGGCCAGACTTTTTGTAAGGAATGGCAACCGAAGTGGCCACCGAAGGCAGTTGGATCAGCGGGCCGTACGAAGCGCCGTAGGTGCTGTTGTAGGTGCTGATTTCCGTAGCGCTGAGGATCGAGTCGCTACCGGCGAAGTGCACCGAACCGGTGGTGCTGAACAGCGCGGAGTTGTTGGTCAGGAAAGCCGTTTTGCCAGTACCGCTACCGGTGCCCAGGTAGCTGAAGTTGGCTGGCAGGATGCTGTTGGCAGAACCTTTGTACAGAGCGGCAGGCAGAGTCGCGCCACCACCGGTAACGTTGGCGGCCATGGCCTGGGCGGAAGCCAGAGCGGCGACAGTCAGTGAGGCGGCGATCAGAGTGCGCTTGAACATGAAGAATCTCCTTTTCAACTAGGTTTGGGAACACAGGTTTCGGAAAGCTTGCATGACACTGGGAGGACTCACCCAAGCCCTCGCTAGCGTTGGCCTTGGTTAAGTCGCACTGAGAAATTCGCAGTTTCCGGTGACAGATAAAGGAAAAAACCTCGGGAGGTGAGCGGTGTTTCTGAAGGGATTTTCTCGGGTGTTTGTCGGGTGTCGTGCAGCGTCTGGATCGGGGGTTTGGCGGAATCGGGCTGGAGGCGTTGGCGGGTGGTTGCAGATGACAGAAAGGAGAACCCGAGGATGGTTCTTTTGAGGGTCGGGTGATGCTGAAGTCCTGGGAAAAAGATTGGATTTTTTGTTGCCCTGATTGGCCCCTTCGCGAGCAAGCTCGCTCCCACATTTGAAATGCGTACCCCTGTAGGAGTGAGCCTGCTCGCGATGAGGCCCTGCGCAACAACACCACTACTGGACCAGTTGATTGATCTCAATGATCGGCAACAACACCGCCATCACAATCACCAGCACCACCCCGCCCATCACCACAATCATCAGCGGCTCCAGCAACGCGGTCATGCCCATCGCTCGCCGCTCGATATCGCGCGACAGGGTTTGTGCCGCACGCTCAAGCATCGGCGGCAGCGAGCCGGTTTTCTCGCCACTGGCGATCAGATGAATCAGCACTGGCGGGAATACGTTCTCCACGCGCAATGCAGCGGCGAGGTTGACCCCTTCGCGCACTTTGGCCGTTGCTTCAGTGACGCTCAAACTCAAGCGGTCGTTGGACAGGGTCTGCCGCGCCGCCTCCAGTGCGCGCAACAACGGCACCCCGGCGCCGCCGAGAATCGCCAGCGTCGAGGCGAAACGTGCGGTGTTCAGGCCCAAGATGAAGCGCCCGAACAGCGGCAACTTCAGCACCCGATGATGCCAACTCAAACGTGCCGCCGGATTGCGCAGGTACAAACGCCAGCTCCAGAAACTTGCGGCCATGATCCCAGCGCACAGCCAGCCCCAACTGCGGATGAAATCACTCGCGTTGAGCATCGCCAAGGTCAGCCCGGGCAAATCCTGCCGCGCCTGGGAAAACGCGCTGACCACCTGCGGCACCACGTAACTGAGCAGGAAAATCACGATGCCGATCGACACCAGACCGACCACGCCCGGATAGATAAACGCCGTGAGAATCTTGCCGCGCAGGTTGTTGCGTTCCTCGATGTAATCCGCGAGGCGTTCCATGACCTGCGCCAAATCACCGGACTCCTCACCCGCCGCAATCAGCGCACGGTAGATCTCAGGAAAGTCTCGCGGTCGCGCGGCGAGGGATTCCGCCAGACGCATGCCGCTGCGCACATCCGCACGAACAGCGCTGAGGGTGTGGGCGATGTGCTTTTTCTCGGCCTGCTCCACCGTGGCACTCAACGCGGCCTCCAGCGGCAGACTGGCGCCGAGCAGACTCGCCATCTGCCGCGTGGCCCAGGCCAGATCGTTATCGGAAAGTTTGGCGCTGAACAATCCACCGCCGCCGTGACTGGCGACGTTGCTTTCTTTGTGCACCGACAACGCGGTCAACCCGCGCGCGCGTAACGTTGTGAACGCGGCAGCCTGGCTGTCCGCCTCAAGGTGCCCGGATTCGATCTTGCCGGTCGCATCGGCAGCTTCAAAACGATAGCGATTCATCAGGCGTCCCGTGTCACACGGAGGATTTCTTCAGGGGCGGTGGCGCCGCTGCGGATCCAGCGCTCGCCGTCCTCGCGCAGGCTGAACATCCCGGCCTTGGCGGCTGATGCGCGCAGAGCCTGCTCCCCTGCCCCTTGGTGAATCAGTGTGCGGATGTCGTCGTCGATGCAAAACAATTCGTGGATGCCGGTGCGGCCGCTGTAGCCAGTCTGATTGCACGCTGGACAACCGACCGGGCGCCAAGTGCCCGGTGTCGCCGGGCCTTCCTCTTTGCATTGATTACAGAGGCGGCGCACCAATCTTTGCGCGAGCACGCCGAGCATCGACGAGGCCAGCAGAAACGGTTCGACGCCCATGTCGATCAAGCGGTTGACTGCCGACACCGCGTCGTTGGTGTGCAGCGTCGCCAGCACCAAGTGGCCGGTCAACGAAGCCTGCACAGCGATTTGCGCAGTTTCGAGATCGCGGATTTCGCCGATCATGATGATGTCCGGGTCCTGGCGCAGAATCGCTCGCAGCGCCAACGCAAAAGTCATGTCGATCTTGGCATTGACCTGGATCTGGCTGATGCCCGGCAGGTCGTATTCCACCGGGTCTTCCACGGTAAGGATGTTGCTGGTACTCGCATCGAGCCGAGCCAGTGCGGCGTAGAGGCTGGTGGTTTTGCCGCTGCCGGTGGGTCCAGTGACCAAAACAATGCCGTGGGGCTGGCGAATCAGGTGATCGAGTTTGGCCAGCACCTGCGCGTCCATGCCCAGGGTTTCCAGATGCAGACGCCCGGCCTGTTTGTCGAGCAGACGCATCACCACCCTTTCGCCATGGCCGGTAGGCACGGTTGAAACGCGAATATCAATCGGCCGCCCGGCCACCCGTAAGGCGATGCGACCGTCCTGCGGCAGGCGTTTTTCGGCGATGTCGAGCTGGGCCATGATCTTGATCCTCGACACCAGCGCACCATGCAACGCCTTGCGCGGTGAGACCACATCGCGCAAGGTTCCGTCGACGCGATAGCGCACCACCGAATGGGTTTCGAACGGTTCGATGTGAATGTCGCTGGCCTCATCGCGCGCGGCCTGGGTGAGCAAGGCGTTGATCATGCGGATCACCGGCGCGCCGTCCTGGGTGTCGAGCAGGTCGGTGATTTCCGGCATGTCCTGCATCAAGCGGTCGAGGTCGACTTCGTTTTCTGCCGCGCCGACCACAGCGGCGGCACTGCCGGTGTCGGCATAGGCTGCGGCGAGCAAGCCGTCGAGTTCGTCATCGCGCACGCGTTGTATGGTGGTCGCACCAAACTGACGCCGCGCCTCGCTGATCGACCAGCCCGGCGTTGACGGGCACACCGTCAACACGCCATCGCACAACAGAATCCGCTGCGCCTTGGCCCAGGCGTAGGGCAGCGCACTCATTGGATGGGCACCGCTTTGATAGTGGCGCGCGGACCCGCCCCTGGTAAAACCGCCGGCACACCCTGCGCCGCCGTCGGCAACTGCGGCGCCTGCATGTCCGGCATCGCCCAGCTGCGTTCCGGCTGCAAACCGCCTTGGGCGCGGCGCATGAAGTCGTAACGGTTCAGAGTAATGCTGCGCCCCGCCTCACTGTCGCGAATGATGTACGGCCGCAAAAAAACCATCAGGTTGGTCTTGGTGATCGCTCGACGCTCGTTGCGAAACAGCGCGCCAATCCCCGGCAGACTGCCCAGCCATGGCACCGCGTCATTGCTCTGGCTGTAGCCATCCTGCAGCAAGCCACCAAGGACCATGATCTGCCCGTCATCGAGCAGAATGCTGGTGTCGATCGCGCGTTTGTTGGTGACAATCCCCGCCGAATTGGCACTGGCCGAAGCCCGCTCATCAATGCTGCTGACTTCCTGATAGATATCGAGCTTGACCGTGCCGCCCTCGGAAATCTGCGGGCGCACATTGAGCTTCAAGCCAACCTCTTCTCGAGTCACGGTCTGGAACGGGTTGTTGCTGGTGCCCCCGCCGCCGGTGACGTAGCTGCCGCTGACAAACGGAATGGTTTGGCCGACAAAAATACTCGCCGCTTCGTTGTCGAGGGTCAGCAGGTTCGGCGTCGACAACACGTTGGTGCCGCCCTTGCTCTTCAACGCCCGGGCCAGCACTTTCAGGTCAAGAATCTTGCCGATACCGGGGATGTCGACGGTGCCGTTGACGTAGCCCAGGTTCAAACCTTGCGGCAGTACGTCGATGCTGGTCTTGCCGTTGGTGTTGATCCCCGAACCACCGAGATTCGCGCCACCGATCACGCCGTTGCCACCGAGATTGCCGGTCTGCCACTGCACACCGAACTCACTGGCATCGTCCTCGCCGACTTCGACGATCAGGCTCTCGATCACCACTTGCGCGCGGCGCTGGTCAAGCAGATCGATCACCTCGCGCAGGTTGCGATACAAAGGCTCCGGCGCGGAAATCAGCAAGGTGTTGGTGGTGGCGTCCGCCTGAATGGTCACGCCGCCGGCACTGAAGGCGACGTTCTGATCGCTCGCCTGATTACCGCTGCTACTGGTGCCGCCACTGCCTTGTGCGTAACTGCCACCGGTACTGCCGCTGCTATTGCTGGTCGATGTCGTGCCGCTGCTTTGCGTACTGCTCTGGCCATTCTGACCAGCACTACCGCCGGTACTTGCGCCCATCGCACTGAGCACCGAACGCGCACTGTCACTGGTGCCGCTGTCACTCTCGCCGGTGAGCAAACCACGCAAGGCCTGCGCCAGTTTCGCCGCTTGGGCGTTACGCAGATAAACCACATGCAGATTGCTCGGATTGCTCTGCGCGTTATCCAGTTTGTAAATCAGATTACGCGCCAGCTCCGTACGCTCCGGGCTGCCGGCGCGAATGATGATGGTGTTGGAACGCGGATCACCAATCACCGCAATTTTCTGCGTCGGATCATTGCCCGGCGCATCCAGCAAATCCGCGACCATCGGCGCAATGTCGGCGGCAATGCCGTTCTGGATCTGCACCACATCGGTGTCAATCGCGCTCGGCGAATCAATGCTCGCAATCAACTGCGCAACGCGGGTCAGGTTCTCGGCGTAATCGGTGATGACGATGGTGTTATTGCCCGGATAGGCGTTGATCGGATTGTTCGGCGAAACGATCGGCCGCAGCACCGGAATCAGGTTCACCGCGTTCTCGTATTGCAGACGAAACGTGCGCGTAAGCATGCCGTTACCCGCCGGTTTGTCAGCGCTGTAGATCGGCCCGCCGAGCAACTTCGCATCCGCCTCCGGCACCACCTGCGCCACACCGCCAACATCGACCACGCTAAAGCCCTGCATGCGCAACGCCGCCAGCAGCATGTCGTACGCCTGCCGCGCCGGCACCTGACCTTCGGACACCAGCGTCAACGTACCCTTGACCCGAGGGTCGACCAAAAACTGCTGCCCGGTAGAACGCGCCAACGCGCGCACCACCGCTTGAATATCGGCGTCGACAAAATTCAGCGTCACCGGTTGATCGCCCAAAGGATTACTCGGCAAGGCAATGCCCGAAGCCGCCGCCCCACTGCGCGCACTCTTGCTGATGTTGTGCAACTGCTTCGGCACAGGTCGCGCTTGGGCCTGCGCACGTTCGCGATCGAGCACCGCGTCGCCGCTGCGCTGGGTGTTGGCCAGCGGCCGCCCGAGTTCACTGTCGACCAGCAACGGCGGCTGGTTCTGCGGCGTGGTGCTGGTGTTGCTGCACGCGCTCAACGCCATCAGCAGCATCGGCAACGCCAGACGTGCCGGTTTGGATCCTGACCCCTTCATGAAGCTTCCTTAGCGCCCAGCGCCTGATCCATGCGAACGGTGCCTGACAAAGTGCCGGCGGTGACTTCGGTCGAGGGGTTGTCTGCGCGTTGCAAACGGGCCTCGACCACTTGCAGAGAAAGTTGTGCCGGGTTGCTCAACAGCCAGTCGAGCACGGCGTCGGCGGGCGCCGCGTCGAAGGTCAACTGCCAGGCGCCCTGTGCCTCCTGTAGTTGGTAATGTCCCGCCAAACCACTGGCCTGAAGGGTTTGCTCCAGCGACTGCGCCACGCTTTGCCCGTCCGGGCGCACGCTGACTTCGCGCAGCAGCACTTCCAGCGCTTCGGTCTGCGCACGCAGCTTTGGCGTCTCGGTTTGCCAATAGGTGATTTTCTTCAGCGGCGGCTGGATCAGTGCGACCCACAGCAGCAGGCCGATCAGCGCAATGGCCATGCCGGCAACCATGCGTTTTTCACGCAGGGCCAACGGCTGCCAACGCGCCTGCACCTGAGCGCTAAAGCGTTGCCACTTGGCGCGGTACAGCGCGAGCGAGGCCTTATTCATCTTCTTCTGCTCCGCCGCTGTCGTCGCTGTCGCTTGGGCTGGCTTCAGTGGCCGGACGCAAGGTCCAGCCCTCGTCATCCGCCGTCACGCTGATACCGGCCTGGGCCAAGGTGCTTTGCCACTCCTGATCATTGCCGCCACGACGGGCTTCACTCAGCAGACTCAGTTGCAAGGTGCCCTCGACAAACGCCAGCCGCTCGACACTGCCGGCCATCGACGGCATGCCGCTGCCGGCCTGCAACACCAGACGATTGAAGGTCTGCGCCGGATCATCCGCCGCACCTTTCTGCCGCGCCGCCAGTTGCTGACGCGCTTGCTGCAACGGGTTGAGAATTACCGGCAACTCAGGGAAGGCCTGCTTTACCCGCAGGTTCATCTGGCTTTTCAACTGCTGACCCTGCCCGGCCTCGCGAGCGGCATACAGGTTCAAACCAATGACCCACACCGCCACGGCCAACGCTGAGAGGGCGATCGCCCTGCCCCAGCCACGATGCTCGGTTTTTTGCTGTTGGACGGCGCCATGCAATCCCCAACCGGGTAACGGCCCGGTCCAGCGCTGCGCATCCGCCATCGGCAGTTCAGCGCACGGCGCCGGTTGCTCACCGACCCAGTGCAAAGTGACGCCCGGTTCCCACACAACACCGTCGAGGCCGTCATCAAACAACGGCTGCACCCGCGCCGCTTGCACGCTATCGCGCAGCAACAAATGCCCGTCCTGCACGCAAGCGACGGTGCCGGGCAACACTGGCAAACTGTAAGGCGCCGGATAGAGACCGCGCAGGTTCAGCCCAGCACTTTTCAGCAACTGGCCAAACCGCAACAAGTGCTGCCGAGGCGCCCAAGCGATCTGCACCTGCCCGGCCTCGTCCCGCGCGCTGTGCGCGATGTGCATCTCGCTGCTGTCGCCGAGCATCAACGCCTGCGCCGCACATTGCACCGCCGCGACGATCTTGCTCGCAGGCAGCGGCGGCAAATCGAGACTCGCCAACAGGCTGTCAGCCGGGTGCAGAAAACACACCAGCGGCGGCAGTTTCGACTGCTGGCTCAACTGGCGCAGACTGAGGCGTTCTTCCCGCGTGACCTGGCCCTGACGATCCAGCCAGGCGCAGTGCAATTCACTGTGCAGATCCAGCTCCGCCAAGGGCGGCAACGCCACTTTCAACTGGCTCATACGCCCACCCGCGACCAAATCACCTGCGGCAAGCGGTCCTGGCTGCGATGCAGCAACGCCTCAAGACTGACCCGCCGCTGATCACGCCGCGCCTCACCGCGCAGGCGAAACCAGTCACTGGTGATGCCGACCTTGACGCTGGTCAGCTCCAGTTGCGGCATGCGCAAACGGTTAACGAAATCGCCACGGTTGATAAACCAGCGCCCGGCATCGCGCTCGGCGATCAACGCATTCGCGCGCTCCAACGACAACCCCGGCACATACGCAGCCAAGACCGGCGCGGTGGCGGTGTTGCCGTTGAGCCAAGTCGTCGCGGGGATCACCGTCAGGTACGGCGCCAGTTTTCCCATCACCGCCTCGTTGACGCCGTCCAGGCTGCGCAAATCATCAAGGCTGCGCAGCATCGGCAGTGTCGGATTCTGCGGCTTGCGTGAAGCGTTAGGCGAGGTCGCGCGACCACTGTCGAAACCACTTTTCGGCGCCTCGGCCATCTGCGCATTCAACAGTCGCGGGTACGAAGCAATCACCCGCTGACTGATGCGCTGACTCAACCCGGCGCTGACCCCGATCAACTCGCACAAGCGCTGAAACGCCGCGACCTGCGCCTCATCCACTCGCTCGTTGGCCACCAGATTGCGCAGATTGAACTTGCCCTGCTCATCCTCCAGTCGCCCCTCAAAACCTTGCGCGGAGAGACGCTGCGCCCACGGCTGATCGAGCCGGGTCAACGGATCGCGCTGACGTGCATCCCAGAGCAATTGACGGCTGATCTCCAACCCGCCCTGCACCAGCCAACGCCCCTGCACACGCTGCTGATCCGCCTCCAGCGCACGGGTCGACACGCTCTGGCGCGTCAACATGCCCGCCGCAATCACCGCCACCACGGCAGCAATCAACAACGCGCTGATAATCGCCATGCCCTGTTGCTTCGCCCCCTCAGGCGAACGGCTGTTCATGGCCGGCCTTACAACTGCCAGGAACCGATATCGGCATTCACGCCGTCGCCGTCCGGCTGACCGTCGGCACCGAGGGAAAAAATGTCGATCTCGCCATTCGCGCCGGGGTTGAGGTACTGATAAGGCCGCCCCCACGGATCGTTCGGCAAGCGCTCCAGGTACGAGCGCCAATTGCTGTTCTTCGCATCCGCCGGCCGCTCAACCAGGACTTTCAAACCCTGATTCATCGACGGATAAGTACCGTGATCAAGGCGATACAACTTCAACGCCTGCATCAACCCACCAATATCCTGCTTCGCCGCCGTCGCCCGCGCCTGATCCGGCCGGTCGAGTACCTTGGGCACCACCATCGCCGCAAGAATCCCCAGAATCACCACGACCACCATGATCTCGATCAGGGTAAAACCCTGCTGACCACGCGGCGTGCGCATCGGTTGCTGAAGCGATTTGAAAGGTGCGATATCCATCTCGACATACCCTGGCTTGATTCGATTCGACGCGCAGTGTTGCAAGAAGATATGTCAGTGATGTTGAAAATCCTCGGGTGTTTTCGTCGTCAAGCCGTCAAGCACGCGGGTTAGCGTCGAGGGCTGGGTTTTGGCTTTGGGCCATGTATGCGTGCGCGTTCGCGGGAAGCAGGTTTCACGTTGATTGAGGTGCTGGTGGCGCTGGCGATTATTGCCGTGGCGATGTCGGCGGCAGTGCGCGTGGCGGGGTTGATGACGCAGAGCAGCGGGGTTTTAAGGGATCGGTCGGTGGCGATGATTGCGGCGCAGAGTCGGATGGCGGAGTTGCGGCTGGAAGGGAAGTTGCCGATGGGGATGAAGGCGCAGGAATGTGATCAGGGGCGGCTATTGCTGCGCTGTGAACAGGTGATCAGCGCAGCCGAAAATGGACGGTTGCTCAAGATTGGTATTCAGGTATTCGACCGCAACCAGGACGCGCCACCGTTGGCCAGGCTTGAGACTTTAATGTCCCGAACCGAAAGCCCCTCACCCTAGCCCTCTCCCAGAGGTAGAGGGGACCGATTCGGGGATATTCGAGAGTTACACCGACTTGAACGTCTTTCGTTGAATCCAAAATCGCCAAGCTCACAAAGCCAAATCGAAGGCCCTTCACCAAAGCCATAATCGCTAAGTTCCTTCACCGAACCATAATCGCCAAAATCTTCCAGGTCGACGTACCCCGCAAGACACCTCGGTCGGCCCCCTCTCCCTCCGGGAGAGGGCTGGGGTGAGGGCTGCTTCTACTCGCAACCCCCAGAATCACCAAAGCCATAATCCCCACGATCTTTCAGGTCGACGTACCCCGCAAGACACCTCGATCGGCCCCCTCTCCCCCCGGGAGAGGGCTGGGGTGAGGGTAGCTTTTGCCCCCCATCCCGGAAGAATCATCTACAGAAACTGAGACCGGCCAGAAGCCATCATTGCCATGACAATGGTATCGTCCCCTCCTTTTCCAAATTTCTGACAGATTATGAATAGAACCAAATCCACAATCTGGGCCATTGCTCCCGCACCAGGCATCCCTGAATCACCCGCTCTTCCAATTGAGTCTGCAAACCTTCGACCCGCTTGCTTCGAGCCGCCCTACGCTGTCGTGAGTATTCTCCCGTGCTCTCGTTGATGGATGTCTACAGGCCCAACACATCGCAGAACGCGCGACTGAATGAGTTGCTGACTGTGAGCGAAGCTAATATTGACAGTGCTGAATCCACAGCCGACCTATTGAAGGTGATCCACGAGTTCGCCTCCTACGATGGCCCGCTCAAATTCAATTGCACACGCGCATGGTGTTTTTTCGGTACTGGCCTGCTATTGATTGCGGGCGCTGTAGTCCTTTTTGGGTATATGAATACCTATTCCGTCGTTTCTTTCTTTCAACGTCTGCAAATTGAGCCTGGCTTGGTCGGCGCAGTCACTGGTGTGCTAGGCATCGGGTTCGCCGTTGGGAGCATGAAATGGATGACATCCAAAGCTGATCGCTTGCCATCGCTCAGCCGAAGAATTGCTGAACTGTCCTCCTACTTCCACAACGGGTTGATGTTCCTGGAAGAAGACTCGGACTGGACCCTCGACGAACTGGATGCGCAATTTGGTGACTACACTCGAGGCAACTACAGCCGAGAGTTTGTCGAATCGATAGAGGGAGTATTTACCGGCACACTGCGTGAGCTTCCTTACAATTACCGCCAACTGCACTACGTCAACAAACGAACGGTGCAAGTCACGGTGACCGACAAAGACGGCAAAACCAAAACGGAGACGCGAGTGGTGTATGACCACTACGACCGGTACAGTTTGGTCATCGACTTTCCCTGGGTCACCGGGATATCGGTCAGATCTGATGACCAATCAGAGAACGACTACTCATGGCCGATGGACACGGCATCTCCGGACTTTAATAAAGCGTTCTGTTTGACTGGGCAGAGCGAGATACTCTGCGCGAAATTCATCAAACCTTCGACAGTGCTGCACTTGTTGAAGCTATTCGACATCCTCCATCGTCCGAACCTGGAGTTCTCCGACAATGGCAAGCTGTGCCTCAGCTTCGCGAGCAGCGACCTGCTCGCGTTCGGCACTGAGCATACGCTGGCTTCACCCAACGAGTTTTACGCAGAAATTTCTGCGGGTGTCGCACTGCCCCGCCTGATGTCTGTGCTCCAATGGAGCCATGCACTCACCGAACTGCACGATGACAACTTTGCCTTGACCGCCACTCCCCCAAAAAAACGCAAAGAGAAGTAAGCCATGGACATTGCACTCATCCTCTCCGCTGTGATCGCCGTCATCATCATCTTAGTGGGCTTGGGCATCTACAACGACATCATCGGGGGACACAACGCAGTACAACGTGCCTGGTCGGACGTCCTCGTTTACGAACGCCAAAAGACCAAGGTGCTCGATCAGCTTCAAAAGGTGCTCGCCGACTTCATGGTCTTTGAGGCCAGCCTCCTCGAAAAAATCACCGGCCTGCGCAGCGCGGTCCACGCCCTGCCTGCTGGAGCGGACGGCCATGCCCTCACCAAAGTTGAAACCGCCTCGAGAGAGCTGATGGGTGGCTTGCGCATCGCTTTCGAGGCCTACCCTGACCTGAAAGCATCAGAAGCGGCGAACAACATGATGCGTGAAATTGCCGAACAACAAGAGAACGTCGGAGCGGCCATCACCATCTACAACCGCAACGTCGAACTGTTCAACAACACCATCGAGATGTTCCCGGGCTCGGTCGTCAATGGCCTGTTCAACAAGAAAACTCGCGTTACGCCATTCACCGATACCGAAGCTTCGCAGAGCTTCTCTTACACCCCGAATATCTAACCTGCGTTAAGCATCAAACCATCACCTGTGAGGGTGGTGGTCGATCACCTGTCCCCTTGAATAGATTCGCCGCTGATTTCTCGGGCGCGAACCATTCAATGACACGAGCGTTCAATCGGCCCCTTCTGAATCAACCAGCCCCACCACCGGAACCTGCCAAGCAGGCTTTTTCCCGCTCTGACCATCAAACACACGACGCGCCTCGCGAAAATCATCCACGTGCTCCACAACCCAAGTCCAAATCGGCGACATGCGAACCAACAACTCCATACCCAACGCCGTCAGCTCGTACTCAACATGGGGCGGCACTTGATCCAACTCCCGCCGTATCAGCAGACCATCACGTTCCAGCGCCCGCAGCGTCTTGGTCAACATGCGCTGAGTCACGCCCGTCATTTGCCGTTTGATCTCGGCATGACGCATCGTGCCGTACACACCCAGGGCATGCAGGATGCCCAGTGACCAGCGGCTGCCGGCGTGCGCCAGGACTTCGCGCCGCACGCCATCATCGTCTCGTCTTAGCGTCTGGCAGATCGCTTCTGCCTGGCTAAGGGTTTCCTCATCGGTCATGTGTCCCCCTGGTATCACGCGTGTGCCTTCTTCTGAGCGCTGCGCAATCGTGCCAGCATCGCCAAATCATACAGACGACGGATCTCAGGAGACATCATGACCGCAGCGACCCACCCTTCCCCCCAATCCATTCTCGTACTCGGCGCCGGAGAACTCGGCCTGCCGGTGCTGCGCAATCTGGCGCGGGTAGCCAAGCGCTCGCCCGGCAGCACCCTCAGCGTCCTGCTCAGGGATTCGACCATCAACACACAAGTCCCTGAGAAAAAACTGGAAATCGATGAACTGCGCAGCCTGGGCATCCAGCTGGTCGCAGCAGACCTGGTTGACGACTCCATCGATCAACTGGCCGAAGTGTTCGCAGCATTCGACACCGTCATAGGCTGCGCCGGCATGGTCGCGGGCCGTGAAACGCCGATGAAACTGGCGACCGCAGCGCTCAAGTCCGGCGTGAAGCGCTACTTCCCTTGGCAGTTTGGCGTCGATTTCGAAGTGATTGGCCGGGGCAGCCCGCAGGACTTGTTCGATGCGCAACTCGACGTGCGCGAACTACTTCGTGCACAAGATAAAACCGAGTGGGTGATCATCTCGACCGGCATGTTCACCAGTTTTCTGTTCGAGCCGGTCTTTGAGGTCGTCGACTTTGAGAACGACGCCATCAACGCCTTGGGCAGCCTGGAAACCAGCGTGACGCTCACGACGCCCGAGGACATCGGTAAGCTGACAGCGGACATCGTTTTCTTCGAACCGCGCTTTCGCAATGAGATCGTCTACCTGTCTGGCGACACGGTGACGTATGGGCAGGTGACGAGCCTGCTTGAACGTGTGCTGGGGCGGCCGTTCAAGCGTAACGTCTGGACGGTTCCGTACCTGATGCAGGAACTGGAAAAAGACCCCACTCATCACATCAAAAAATACCGCGCCGTATTTGCCCAAGGCAGAGGCGTGTCGTGGCCGAAAGCGGGGACGTTCAACGAACAGCATTCGATTCAGGTAACTACGGCTGAACAGTGGGCTCGGGACAACCTCGCAGTCGATTAACGCTAAGCAAGCACCACTCGCGGTTACAGAAACGCGTACATCGTGTCGAAACTTATCGCGGCAGAAGAGCCAGCGCACTCCCACCATGGAACACGCTCAAAGGTGGGAGCGAGCCTGCTCGCGAAGGCGCCAGAGTTCACACCTGATCAATCACCAAGTGCTCTGACACCTGCATCACTCCGGCAACTGCAAATTATCCAACGCCCGATTCACCGCCAACTCCCCGAGCATGATCAACTGCGCAATCCCCGCCAGCGCCTGGCGCTGCGATGCCGGCAACAGACTGGAGACGTTCTGGGCGATGGTTTTGGCCGAAGCGAGTGTTTCACTGGCATCGACCAGCAGTTCTTCGGTTTTGTTGTCCGCTGTCACGGCGTACATCCCACGGTTTTTACGTGGGGGCGGCGTGGAACCGGGCGGACAGAGGTAATGGTCGAGCGCGCGGTCGGCGGCTTCGTGGAGTTTTTTGGAGTCGATGGATTCGTAGGGGGAAACCGAGGCGGTTTCGGGCGGGTTGGGTGTTGGTTTGATCATGGTGAAGCTCCTATTAGAGTGGAGCCGCCATAACTGTCGCTAAACAGAAAGGTGGCGGCTGTACGCAGGTTAGCGAACCGGTTATAGGCACCCGGCAGACCCGAGGGTCTCCCGCATACAGCCCCCATAGCGGAGTCGCAGACATTGAATCTGCGACAAAGCATGGAACGCTGATGCACCTAATACAAAAAGTCGAGTCGCTAAACCCGATCGCTGATTCGTCAGCGACCGGACCACAATAGAACTCGCCCCCAAGGCGCACAAGCCGGCGGATTCTGGCGTAGCTGTAGGCAAAGGCGCAAGGATATGTAGCCTGAGAGAGTGTCTGGAGATGTCTTTTTAAACATTGGCGTTTATCTGGCCCGTCATTCCGCGACAGATCCCTCAACAGATCCGCTCCCTCATCCCAACAGACGAAAGAAAATGGCCGAGATTGCCAGTCGTAACTGACAACCTCGGCCATATAAATAGTGCTATTTCTTCCAGCACATATCGACGTCACCCTGAGTGCTCAGGTCTGTATCGATGCCCAACCGGTACCTGCAGTAATCAATAATCCACCCCCGTTCCTCTGCCGTCAGGCGCTCTATCTTCCTGATCTCGCCATCATTGGCGTGGATGTTGTAGAACTTCATCTGAAACGTGGGGTGCTTCTTGATGAAGACAATCGTCTCGATGTCGCCATCCTCAACGGCGTTGTAGTAGCCGACGTAGAGCATGGTCACCACGACGAGGATTGCCGCGATTAAAAGCTTTTTCATTTTTTCGGTGCCGGAGGTGGAAGCAGATTTTTTGGCTTGATGACTCAGTGCTCAGCACCGCTAAACAAAACCTGACTTAACAGCGATCCCAAAGCTGATCATGACCAACAACAGAAAAATGACGCTCCATTGCAGCACTACTAGCTTCCGTTTGAGGGGGGCTGGGAAACTGGCCAAATCTTCAAAGTTCAGCTCGCCCCTTTTCAAGTAAAACTTAGGGAACGTCACAATTCCCGAAATGCCGCCTACGAGCAGAAGCTTTCCCCAAGGCCCACCATGCCGAAGCGGTGCCCGAGTCATGATGGCTGAGCAATTCTTCAGGTGCTCCAACATCAAATCCATCTTCGTATAGGCCAGGTGCAAACAGAAGCCTATCCAAAGAATCAGCCCTGCCAGATCAACGATGGCAATGGACAGAAGTACCTTATCAACGACGTTCAAACTCACTTCCCCGCCGAGTAGATTTTCTCACCAGTTCACTCGCTTTTAGTCTCCAAGCGTTCAAACGGGGCTGATCACGCTTCTCATCCGGTTACTTGAGTACTCCTGATTTCCCCAGAGCAACCAGCACAACCATCGCAGAAAGCAGCACTATTGCGCTCCATTGCATCAACACAAGTCTCTGCTTGAGGGAGGAAGGAAAATTCTCTACGTCATCGGCACTGAGCGTGCCGCGTCTCATATAGAAATTCGTGAACGTAACGAGACCAGAGGCACCACCTACTAGAAGCAATTTTCCCCACGCACCTCCGTGCTTAAGCGCAGCTAACCTAGTACCGGCAGAACTGTTTTTGAGGTGTTCAAGGATCACGTCCATCTTGATATGTGCAATGTAGAGAGCAATTCCGATCCAGATGATCATCGAGATAATCACTACGCCACACAATCCTCCGACTATCAGTTCAGCGGTATTCATTTAGTCACCTCGTAAATCACTTCGCCGAACATTTCACCACCGGCCCCTCCTACCGCCCCGCCAGCATATGAGCCTGCCGCTACAACGACCACGCCGCAAGCGAGGGTTCCCAATCCACCCGTAGGCACGCCAAGCCCCACACAGATTGCACCTACCACTGGAGCAGTGAGTGCTGCACCTGTCATCGCCCCACCGGTCACACCGCCAATGAAGCTACCGCCCTCTGTGTATTTAATCTTTTCACAGGCATCTTTGTTACCTGCCGCACAGACTTCTTGAACCTTCATGTAAGACGCCCCTCCCACGACCGCTGTACCAATCCAGCCACCATACTTCACAACCTTGGCCGCTCTGGCGACACCTTCTGCGTGAGTGGCGTAACCGGGAATCTGTCCCGGAGCACCGGCCAGGGCCCAGTGATGCACCAAGCTTTTACTTGAAATGCCGAGGGCTGATTTCAAACTTGGATGATCAGGGAAACCGATGCCCTTTCTGGTTAACCCGGTGAGCTGCCTATCAAGCTTGGCAAACAGTCGTGCGCGTTCATCAAAGAACTCCGAACCACGCAAATGACCGTCACGCTGAAAACTTTTCTGGTGCAGCGTTTCGATTTCCTTCAGCGACGTTGTCACGTCTCCCAGGTTCTTGGCGAAGATTGATTCACCCACTCCGATTGATGTTGAGCCTTGCGAAAGAATGGACTCAATCTGGCTCTGATAGCGAACCATGAAGCTCGCCTCTTCGTCGGTCATGGGCTTGAGTGCCGCGTCCACTTTCTGGGCCGCTTCCATGAGCAACGCTTCTTCACGTGTGCACTGAGGATTGTTCGGATCACTCAACACGATGAGCTACCCGGGCTTGGCGTACCCAGTGACGTGAGGGTTGAGGCGCGTGAATTTCTCGAGCGTTGCACCATCCGGCTTATCGAACAATGCTGCTTCCAGCGCAGAGCGCGGCATGACTTGCTGAACGATGTAGAAACCGGGTTCCGCTGCTGGCTTCGCAACAGCCGGTTTCTCTGCGGGAGCCTCAGGGTATTCTGCCCAGTGCTTGGCGTGCAGATCAGTCGGTTCTACGCCACGGTAGACCTGTTTTCTTGGCGGGTTAGGTAGTGCGGGCCTTGGTACGTTTCCATATTCACTCATGCATCATCCTTGTTCACTTCGGGAATCCCGACTTGAGGTTCCGACAGTCCGACGCTATCGAAAAGCCCAAGTGCTGGCTGTAGGACAAAACTTAAAAAGCTGTGCCCAAACGGCTGATTCCTGTCATTCGCGGGGTGCGCAGGATAACTGGTGAGGGAAGATGGGTGTATGGCAGCAGATGGCCACTCCATCGCGTTAGAGCTGACTTGTACGCGTTAAGCTATCTTTAACACCCTAGCTGCTTCCGGCCATTAGCAGTCATTCAGATTTGTGTAGGGAACCAGGGACGATTGATAGTGACAACAAGCGATACTGCTTGTGGATGAGTTGACGGAAGGCCTTTAGCGCAATGTGAGGCGTTGGGGGGTTCAGATTTCCAACAGGCGGTCTCGCCAAAATATTTGTATGGTGGCATTGTGCACCTACAGCTCAATCGCTCGACTATGCGGCGTTTGCGCAGTAAAAGCACTCACTGAAGAAAGCTGGATGCTGAATTCTTACGAGGAACTGCAAGCATGATCCACGACGCGACGCCCTCTTGGAGTGGATATAATTACCAAGGAAAGCTTGCTCTTCATTACGTACTTTGTCACATACGCGAAAAGCTTAGCGCAGATCCTACGCACACATTCCACGGTGATTCAATCGTTTTAGAGAACAACGAAGATTTTGAATTATTCGTAGGTGGAGAACTGGTTTCATTTCATCAAGTTAAGGCTTACGAAAAACAAAGCTTCAGTTCATATGATGAGGCACTCTTCGGGCTTACACTAAACCTGTACAGCCAGCCAGGCCCATTAGGCTACATACATACTTGGAAGGTCATTAACCTTCCTGCTGGTAAAAATCTGCAGCAAGCCATCGCAGATTTTATTAGGGATCTAATAAACGAGCATGATGCTACGCCAGCATCGAGTACGATTTTTAAGGCAGTCAATGTTGAGCCAGATAGAAACAAAACCGCGAAAATAATAAAGCAGGCGTTTCATAGTTTGACGGTAGAGGAAGTCTACGACGCGCTTCAAGCCATTGTAACTGACCCGCTATTAGCTTTAGCCAGAATACAGAGCTATATGTATAACGGGAGAGCCTGCTGCAGCATCGACGATATAAATGATCTAATCAAGTCGAAACTTCAAGAAATTCTGATTATAAGGGGAGGAGTGAATACCGCCAAGCAGATCGATAACGGTTTTCATCATCTGCTGGAAATGGTGGACATCTATGTGACGGAAAGACACTTGCAAAAGCAAGCGTCCGACCTATTACATATCGAAATATCCGAAATTATCGCAATTTTGGATGCAGATTATGAAGATATAAGCGGTAAGTATTTGGCCATCAAATTCAAAGAGCGCTTTTTTTGCCTCTTTGATGAGTTTATTAGCAATCCCGACTATTATTCCACACCCGAAGACCCGGAAGGGTTCGTGTGTAATCTTTCCCAGATTCGATATACTCTGCTGAATGCAGACCCGGAAAAGCTTTTTAGTTATTACAAAAACTTTTCGCCATCCGTAAAATTTGATTCACTAACAAATATCGATCAAGCTTTAGCAGTCAATGAAAACGGTGTAACCGACGTACTACTTAGAATTTTTAATGCTATAGATTGTGCGTCTTGCGAGAATGACGAGAGCAATAATAAATTAGTATATCGATCACTAGCCAAACCTGCGAACTATTACCTGCCAACAACTATAAATGATCGATCGCCTACCAACATCGCCAAGAAACTCAGGGCCAACACACGGATCGTAGAAGATTTATATGAAATTAACCATATGATCTACGATGGACCGCAGAGGATGTCACTGAATGAGCAAGCTACTACGCATACCACCGCGCCACTGTCGGCTAACGTGGTAGAAGAAGAGCCCCGCGACGATTATTTTAGCAATCTTCGGCTGATACCCATTCAGCAAGCCATGGATGAACTAAATGCTGATTAATCTGATAGACAATGTTTTTTTGAATAACGGGTATGAGGCTTTAAAATTCGAGCATAACTACGACGAGTTGATAACAAGGCTTTTCAAGCCTTTAGCAGCCGAAAACAAAGCCGAATATTACTTGGTTATAGAATGTAAAAAAGCTACGAGCCAGCATGCTGAAAAGTTGCTTTCCGAGTGGGCGGATGGTTTGCATCTAAAAGCTAGAGAAAGCCCAATCGTGGATAGAGCGTTCTCTAAAAATTGCACGATGATAATTTGCTGGCCTGAGCGCGCCATCACGAGTAAGCAAGTATTTCAGCTGGAAGAGGACCGATACAACTTCAAAAAAAATGTAATTTCCTATAGCCCGGAAGAACTCGCGGACTTGAAAGAAAAAAATAGCGACCTCACGCTTTTACAACTCAACGAATTGGTTAGCCAGGGTGATGGTGCATATTTTCAACGATTCAAAGAGAAATCCGCCGAGCTTGAAAATTATTACTCTCTTATATTGAAGATATTTATAAAGATACCTTTTGTTACCTACCTGCATGATCCAAAGCGATTATTTGATTTGGACTCATCTTTAGTTTCCAACCTCTCCAAAAATGAATTGGATCTGTATGAGTTTTCGCAGGAGACTGATGAAAACCTTGACGATGAACAATTAATGTCCGAATTTTTGAAGAGGACAATCTAGTGATAAGACTTTCGAGCATCGAATTTACAAATTTCAAGGTATTCGGCAGCGACGCATATCGGGTCGACTTCAATAGAAGTGATCTAATGCTTTTAGATGGGCCCAATGGATATGGGAAAACCTCGGTTTTCGATGCTATTGAACTGGCTCTTTCCGGAACAATTAAACGCTTCATCAGTACGGACGGCCGTCAGATTCCTGAAGATGTGGTTGTTGCTTACAACCCTCGATCAGACGTCCTAATTGATGTTGTGCTTTCACGATCGCCAGAAGATCTGTTATCGTTCAGACGAAAACTCAAATCCCCAATACCTACCGGCGCACAAAAAATATCTCGCTTCCCTGAACTTTGGGACGTATTTATTAAAGACGAGTCAGGTTGGACGCCAGCAAAGCAAACAGACGTAGACAAAATCCTTGAAAACAACAACTTCACTAGAGACTTTCATCTGTTCCATTATGTGCAGCAAGAGGAAGCTGCTTCATTTTTAAAGTCAAATAGTGAAACTGCGCGGGCTACTGAGATATCACAGCTTTTTGGCGATACCGCCGCTGCAGAAGCCAAATACACACACCTGAAGAATACAGAAAAGCGGCTCGCTTCCCAGCGTACAATACAGCTTCAAAAAGCCGAACTATTAAAAAATAGCCACAACATAGACGACGAAAGGCATACCACAAAATTTGGTGAAGTCGAGCACCATTACCTGCTTCCTTGGTTAGTAGAAAACTCTAAATCACCGGAATGGGATTTGTTGGAGTTTGAAGCATTCAATCAGTCAAAATTTTCATCTTTTTCCAGCGAGCTTGATCGAATGCTGGAATTTGTTAAGAATCGAGACTTTTATCTTAGTTCTCTTCCGTACTCAAGAGCCTACCGGTCACCTGACCTAATATCAGATTATATTTGCTTTTACAATTCTTTAGGTCATATCCAGGATATGGACGAAAGAAGGTCGAAGGATAAGGTTTTTGAAAGATGTCATGCTGCTTTGTTGGGTGGCGATATTCCGGATAATTTATTTCATATTTTTGACCTGTTAGGGAGACATGATTTTGAACAGTTTCAAAAAGATCAAGACACGATAAATGAGCTTCGCAGGAGCAGCTCGGGACTCAAAGTAATTTACCGAAAAATTGTTGCACAACATACGGAATTGAATAATTCCTTAGCTGCGTTACCTGAAGAATCTAGGTGTCCATTCTGTGGCAAGCCCCACGAAAATCATGACCAGCTTGAGATTGCCGCTTCGATTCGTGCAAGTGACTTTTCAAAGCTGTTATCGGATCAAGATAGATCAATCCTAGTGCTGGCAAATAGCATAAAAACTCGTTTTATTGAGCCAGTGATTGCAAAGATTGAAGAGTTTCGGGCTAAAAACACTGTCCTTCCAGATAACGTGATGGCATCGTTGAAAAAAGCAGAGCTCACTAAAGAGCGTTTGATTAAATTTGACGCGTGGTTAAAAGGTTGCCCCTTCAGTGTCGATGACCTGATGCTTCCGCCACTATCTCATCAAGTGGACGCTGAAAAACTTTCCTCAAATCTTGAGGAAATGATGAATCGCATACACACAAATACACCACCAGCTTCACTGGAATACCAACTCGCAAACGAAGGTGACGCCTTTGATCGGATGTTCAGAGAGTATTTTGGCAATCGCAACGGTAATCTCTTGTCGATTACTGAAGAAAAAGTTGAACAAAAGAAAAAATATCTAGAGTCTTGTTTTCATTCGTCATTTCAAGCTGTGCTAAAAGATATCGCGACCCATACGGAGAACGCTAAAAGGCTAGAGAAAATTGAGCAGGAGCTAGCCGGAATCGCAGTGAAAGTGCTTAAAAAAATTCGCCAGTATAAAAAGAAGTTGATCGGCGACATTGAAATTCCATTCTACATCTATTCGGGAAAAATATTACAATCACACCAGTCCGGAATTGGGCAAGGTGTCTTCCTTAAGGACCCCACCGGCGGAGATGAGCTTAAAAACGTTAGATTAGTATCGAATTACCAACGTGATCATGACATTTTGAACACCATGAGCTCGGGGCAAATTTCAGCAGTGGTTATTTCATTAACTCTGGCCTTAAACAAGATTTACGCTAAAAGCTTCTCGCCAATTCTCATTGATGATCCTGTGCAAACCATGGATGACATCAACATGTCTTCATTGGTCGAACTGTTACGCAATGAATTTCCTGATCGACAAATAGTGCTTTCCACACACGAAGACAAAGTGGCTAAATATTTTGTATATAAATATCTAAAATATGGTCGAAAAGTTCGCCAACTGAATCTTATGACAGGGGAAGAATTTGATTCATTAGATAACTATACGTACGCACCAGTGGTGGGCTAGAGCACAGTGAGCTACCCTGAATTCTCTAAACACCTCTGAATCCCCCCTTTCGGCGATAGCAGGTATTCTCGACTGCCTGCTTCACGCCGAGAGCGACCACAAATACTCTATTGCTTGTCGACTCTTTGCTTTTCAGGCACTTAAACTGGCAGTCAAAAAAACCGCAAAAAAGAATTTGATCCTACAAATCAGGGTCTCGTAAGCCTCGGCAACACCACCCCCTCCGCCAACCTCTCCACCCCCAACCGCACCCTCTCCCCACCCTGCTCAATCACCACCCCATCCCCCTCCACCGCCACCAACTTCACTCCAGGCCCCACCTTCTCCCCCTGCAAAAAACTCCTCGGCGGCCCGTCGTTCAAACTCAGTATCGCCACCGCCCCCCGACTCCCCGCCATCACCCCGCTCACCTTGATGTCCATCGGCGCCGTTTGATTGGAAAACCACTGCAACGCCGGGCTATCGCTACGCGCCGCAAGCAACTGCGGGGCCGCTGCCGGGGTGTGGGATTCGGCGGAGGTCAGCAGCAGCGACGACCACGTCGCCACGCCGACCAGCGCCGCAAGCAGTGCGAGGGCCTGGACCATTTGGGGTGGGGAAATACGTGCGGTGAAAGTCATGGGTTGAATCTCCTTTTTATCCCTGCTGTCAGCCTACGCGGCAATTCTCTCCGTTTTATTTCACACGCCTTACATGTTGGCCGTGCACGATGGCGCAGGACGCAAAGGAGCGCGCGCGCGATGAACAGGCAACAGGGTTTTACGCTGATCGAGTTGATGGTGGTGCTGGTGATCATCGGCATCGCCAGTGCGGCGATCAGCCTGAGTATCAAGCCGGATCCGTTGCAGTTGCTGCGCAAGGATGCCGAGCGTGTGGCGCAGTTGCTGCAGGTGGCGCAGGCCGAGGCCCGGGCGGATGGCCGGCCGATTGTGTGGGTGAGTGATGCCAAGGGGTTTCGGTTTAGTCGGCGCAGTGACAGTGGCAAGGGGTTTGATCATTTCGCGCAGGATCCGCAGTTGCGGCCGCGTGCCTGGCAGAGTCCGAAGGTGGAGGTGCGGGTGGAGCCGAAACAGAGGGTTGTGCTGAACGCTGAGTGGATCAATCCGCCGCTGCAATTGACGTTGTCGGATGGGTTGAATCGCTTGAGTGTGCTGCGTGATGGCAGTGGCAGGATCAGCCTGCAATGAAGCGCCAGCAAGGGTTTACGTTGATTGAGGTGATGGTCGCGATTCTGTTGATGGCGGTGGTGAGTCTGATTGCCTGGCGGGGGCTGGACAGTGTGACGCGGGCGGACAGCCATTTGCAGGCGAGCAGTGAGCAGAGTGACGGTTTGTTGCGGGCGCTGAATCAGTTGCAGCGGGATGTGGAGATGCGGGCGGGGGTTGAGTTGACCGAGCCGAAGAAGGTTGGCGTGGATGATGAGCCGCCGAGCGCCCCGCCCGCTTTGACTGTGCGCAGTAGCGACAGTAAGGGGTTTCGGCTGGACATTATTCGGACGGCGGCGGACCAGCCGGGGGCGTTGCAGCGGGTGCGGTGGTGGGTCAAGGGCGACACGTTGTATCGGGCGGTGGCTGAGGCGCGGAGTCGGTATCCGTTGCCGGCGCCTGGGAATGGGGTGGCTGTTTTGAATGATGTCAGTGATGTGCAGGTACGGGTTTGGGAGGTGGATAAGGGGTGGCGGCAGTTGAGCGGGAATCGGCGGGAGGATCCGTTGGGGTTGGAGATTCGGTTGAGTCGGGGGACGGCGCAGGGGGTGGAGAAGTATCGGCAGGTGATTGGGCCGTTGGAGTGATTTGCTGGCCATGAATTAAATGTGGGAGGGGATTGCTCGCGAGCGTGGTGGGTCAGTCAACATGGTTGTTACTGATGGACCGCTTTCGCGAGCAGGCTCGCTCCCACAATTGGATTGGGGGTAGCCAGTTGGGGATTGGTTGGCTGGTAGGCCGTCTTCGCGAGCAAGCTCGCTCCCACAGTGGGATTGGGTGAGGTCAGTTGGAGGTTGGTTGGCTGTGAGGTCGTCATCGCGAGCAGGCTCACTCCTACAATTGGATTGGGGGTGGGCAGTTGGGGATTGGTTGGCTGGTAGGTCGCCTTCGCGAGCAGGCTCGCTCCTACAGTTGGATTGGGTGGAGTCAGTTGGGGATTGGTTGGCTGGTAGGCCGTCTTCGCGAGCAGGCTCGCTCCCACAGTTTTAATTTGCGTACCACCCCAGCGGCAAAGCCGCCCCACTCAACAGGATGAGCGTTAGCTCGGCTGCAGCTTTTGATCTTGATCCACGGGCGACGTCGGAAGGCTGAGTGGAGGGATTCATCCGGGGGTGGGAGCGCAGCGACCGTTTGGCGCAGCCAAATGCATCGAGAGGAGGTGCAGCGAAGCAAACCGTAGGCGATGCGCCCGGATGAATCCCGCAGCGAAGGAACCCCGAGCCCTAGCGAGCGGGCCGCACGTAGGAGCAAGCCTTTTTGGTTACTTTTTCGGCGTCTGGAAAAAGTGACCCGCCGTAAGGGCGGAACCCTAAGCCGCCGTTACCGCAACAACGGATATGTACCCAATCAAACCCACTAACTCAAAACGACAACGCCACCCGGCAACTCAGTGCACTTGACGCCATAAGCATCGCGAATCAGCAATGCAACGCCAGCAAGTTGGTCAAGGCTAAAGCGCGCCTGCACCCGCCGCTGCCCAAGCTCACGATTAAGCAGCAACAACATCCCCGGCCGATACCGGTTGATCTCGTCGATCATCTGACTCAGCGTAGCGCCATTAAACACCAACACTTGCTGACGCCAATTCATCACCGCCGCCGTGTCGACACTCTGCACACTGCCAACCTGCCGCGCGTCATAGGTCACCTGCTGCCCCGGTTCAAGACGCAGGCTACGCCCCTCAACATCCACTTCAACCGCACCATCAAGACAAGTCACACACACCTGCTGATCGGTATTACGCAAATTGAACCGCCCCTGACTCGCGCGCAACCACCCTCCCCCAGCCTGCATCGCCAACGGCAACCGCGCGGTCTGCACTTCAACCTCACCACTGACCAGTTCAAACCCCTGCACACCCTCAGACACTGCACGCTGATTGATCCGCGTCTGAGTATTCAGCTCCAGGCTCACACCCTGCACCGGTTCGAAACGACGCTGCTGGCCAACTTCAGTGATGTAGTCAGCGCCCAGCCCTTCAAAACCACCAGGAATCGTCCCGCGCACCAGCAAAAACGCCGCCGACGCAGCAATCGCCCCACCGAGAAAAGCACGTCGACCAAACCCGCGCGGTGCCTGCAAGCCTTGCGCGGCAGGTTGCAGGTTGTGCCACAACCGCTTGGCCTCTTCGAACGCGCGGGCATGTTCGGCACTCTGCGCGCACCATTCGCGCAGAGCGCGGGCGTCGGCCACAGTGGCGCGGCCGGAGGTCAGCAGGACCAGCCAGTCGCGGGCTTCGCTGTGCAGATGGTCGGCCGCCGATGGCTTGGCAGATGTCAGTCGAAAGATGTTCAAACGCGCAGATTCTCAACGAATTGATCGGGCACTATTCAGAAGACGGTTTTCCGGCCCCGCGACCGAACCGCTGAAACACTTTTCTTTCCAGTTTCGCCGCGCAAAAGCCCAACGCCGCTTTGATTTCCTTCTCGACCATGCGCGTGGAAATGCCGAAACGCTGCGAGATTTCCAGGTGCGGCGCCTCTTCCAGACGCGCCGCGATGAAGATCTTCCGGCGCCGTGCGGGCAGCTCGTACAACGCACTGAGCAGCGACTGGATTTCCTTCTGCCCGCCCACCACCCGCGCCGGATCGAGGGCTTCGTCGCCGATTTGCAGCAGATCCTCGACTTCTTCGCCGGTGAGCAGGCGCGCGTCGGCCTGACGGCGGTCGGCGGCGATGTTCAGGGCCATGCGGTAGAGGTAAGCATTGGGCCGCAGGACGTTCGGCGGCGTCTCCATGCGGTCGACGCGCAGGTAGGTTTCGTGCAGCACGTCGTTGGCCAGATCCTCCGAACCGAGACGCCTGCGCAGGCGCACCCGAAAGTCCTCGTAGGACGTCAGGAACAGTTGGACCATCGAACCTTGTCCGGTGTCTTTCATCCCCCGGAAACTCCTTCCCATTTGGTGCATTCCATGCGTTTCCCTGACGACTCCGGTAACAACAGCAACGTGACCGGCTGACGCAAGGCGCTGGGCGTCGGACGGTCGATCTTGAGATTGCGAAAGCTCTCCACCAGCGCGTTGTCGCGCCGTACATCACCGGTCGAAGTGACCAACCGGTTGTGCTGCACCAAGCCGTCGCGGCCAACCCAGACCTGCAACACCGCGCGATAACTGCCCGGTCGGGTCAGCGGCGAGCGGCACAGGTTGCGCTCGATCGCCGCTTGCACCGCCGTGGCGTAACTGCGGTTGACCGCGACGCTTTCCGGCGTCTGTTTTTGCGGCGGTGCCGGCACGTCTTCGACCTGCGCCACTTGCAAGGTAAACGCATCGTCGCGGGCATAGCGCGCCATCAAACCACTGCCGCCGAGCAATCGACGCAGGGCATCGGCGGCGGTGTATTCGCCGTCCACCGCGAGCGAACGTCGGCCGCGACTCAACTGACTGTCGACCAGCACCGCAACGCCAGTGGCGTGGCTGTACTGATCCAGCGCGTGCGCCAGATCCTGTGCCGGAATGTGCAGCGTCATTCGCAAGTCCGCCGGCACCGCGTCAGCCATGGCGTGGCCCGCCGCACAGCCAAGCAGCCACCCCAGACACATCCGGCGCACAAGCCTCGTTGAACGCTGAAAACCGTCCGTGGAATTGCCTCGCTGCACGGCTGACGAATCCTTGGAAATCGTCATCCTGAGGGCTGTTTATGAATCTGGTGTGACGGGCGGTGCAAAAAAACCATCACGGGAATTGCGCAAGGCTTGCACTAGACTCAAGCCATAGCGCGGCTCCTTCGGGCCGGCCAGGAGGCGAGCATGAAAACACTGTGGCGAATCAGCCTTGGCGGGCTGTTGTTGATGGCTCTGTCGAGCGCTTATGCGGAGCAGCCGTTGGGCTGTGTGGAAGTGACGGTCGGCGGTTACAAGGCGCCGAATTATGACTGTCTGAGCCAGCAGATGGGCAACAACCCGGAAGGCGCTGCGGCGGCGGAGAAGAATCAAGAGGCGCTGAATGTGCCGGTGAACAAGCGGCCGCCGAACCAAGTTGGGCTGGCGACCCCGGCGGCGACCAGTACGCGGATGGGCAACACCTTCGGCACCTCGGTGAAACCGCAACGTCCGGCGAATTAGGGCAACGTCAAAATCAAAAGATCGCAGCCTTCGGCAGCTCCTACATGGGATTTTGATCGTTTCCCTGTAGGAGCTGCCGAAGCCTGCGATCTTTTGATCTTCAATCGCTAGGCGTTTGGCGGAAGCTTACTGCGAGGCGGTTCCAGCTGTTGATGGTGGTCACGGCCATGGTCAGGTCGACCAATTCCCCTTCGTTGAATTGCTCGCGCGCCTGCTGATACACCTCATCAGGCACACGGCTCTCCGCCAACAACGTCACCGCCTCGGCCCAGGCCAGCGCCGCACGCTCGCGCGGGTTGAAGAAGTTGCTGTCGCGCCACACCGCGATCGCATACAAACGCCGATCACTCTCCCCGGCCCGTCGCGCATCCACCGAGTGCATGTCGGTGCAGAATGCGCAGCCATTGAGTTGCGAGGCTCGGATGCGGATCAATTGCAGCAGCGGCTGTTCGATGCTGAGGTTGGCGGTCAGCGCCTCCATGGCAATCATCGCTTTCATCGCTTTGGGCGAAGCGTTGTAGTAATCCAGGCGCGGGGACATGGGCAGGTCTCGTTAGACGGAATAATGAGTTCACCGTAAACGCCGACAGCGATGCATTACAGCCCCAATTGCACGGAAAACCGCTACACCAATCACCATCAGCCGAGCACAAATCCCTGTAGGAGTGAGCCTGCTCGCGATAGCGGTGTGTCAGGCAACATTTTTGTCGGATGTGCCACCGTGATCGCGAGCAGGCTCACTCCTACAGGGATCTAGGCCAATTTCGGGTTTTTCGGGTAGGCAACTATTGCCGATCTCGCAACAGCGGTAATCTGGCCGGCACGCCTAATAGCCTCGGGAGCCTCGTCGGTATGGAACTTCATGTCGTGATCAACGGCCGCAAGGATCTCGCCGGTCAGTTGTATCAGCAATTGCGCGGGGCCATAGAATCCGGGCGCCTCGCCGCCGGCACGCAATTGCCGCCCAGCCGCCTGCTCGCCGAGCAACTGGGCATCTCGCGCAAGACTATTTCCGACACCTACGCACAACTGACCTACGAAAACTTCCTCACCGGGGTCATCGGCAAAGGCACTTACGTCAACGCACGCCCGGCGCAAATCCAGCGCAAGCAAAGCCACAGCGAACTGGCCAGTGCCGAAGTGATCGAGAGCTGGCGCAATCTGCCGGTGTTCTTGCGTCACCCAACGCTGGAAGGCTCGCTGCGTTACGACTTTATCGGTGGCGCGACCAGCAAGGGCCAGTTCCCGCAGGATGACTGGCGCCGCTGCGTCGCCCATGCGATGCGCCAGATGAGTCAGTCCAAGGGTTTCTACAGCGTCGCCGAAGGCCTGCCGGCGCTGCGCAATGCGATTGCCCGGCACATCGCTTTTTCCCGCGGGATCAACTGTCAGGATGAAGACATCGTCGTGTGCAACGGCGCGCAACAGGCGCTGGACCTGATCACCCGAGTGTTGATTCGCCCCGGCAGTCTGGTGGCAATGGAAGACCCCGGTTATCCGCCGGCACGCCTGTTGTTCGCCACCCATGGCGCCGAGGTGGTCGGGATTCCGGTGGATGCCGAGGGCATTCAGGTCGAGCACATTCCCGATGGCACGCGCCTCATCTATGTCACGCCGTCGCATCAGTTTCCGCTGGGCATGCCAATGAGTCAGGCGCGCCGCGAAGCCTTGCTGGCTCGCGCTCATGAGCTGGGCGCGATCATCATCGAGGACGACTATGACAGCGAGTTTCGCTACGAAGGTCGGCCGACCGATTCGCTGTACAACCTCGATCAGCGTGGCATCGTCGCTTACGTCGGCACCTTCTCGAAGACCCTGCTGCCGGAATTGCGCCTGGGTTATGCGATCCTGCCGCCGGCCATTCTCGAGGCAGTGATCCGCGCCAAGCAACTGACCGACCTGCACGCCTCGACCCTGCCGCAGTGGGCATTGGCCAAGTTCATCGCCGAAGGTTGCCTGCTCAAGCATATCCGCCGCTGTCATGCGATTTATGCGCAGCGCCGTGAGCGGATTCTGGCGCGCATGGCGGATGATTTGTCGCCATGGCTTGAGGCGGTGCCGGCCTGCGCCGGGTTTCATATGGCGGTGTTCTGCAAGGTGCCGATCAACTTGCCGCTGGTGATCGAACTGGCGAAAAAGGTCGAAGTCGGGCTGTACTCGATCAACGGTTTCTATCATCAGCAACCGGCGAAGAACGGCCTGTATTTCGGCTTCGGCGCCATCGAAACGCTGGACATCGATATCGCTCTGGATCGCCTGCGTGACATCCTCGAACAGCTGTCATGAACCTTTGGTATAACGCATTTACTGCCGATTGGTTATTGGTGATTCACGACGGCAGGCCTATCCTGCACAGGCGTTATCCCTCAATGAGCAGGATTCGTCCGGCCTGATTCAGGAGTGTGAGCAATGTCCAATGAAGTGATCAACACGGTCCAAGTGCAGGCTGCCGCCGGCCGCTCGGATGAACTCGGCAAGCAACTGCAGAAGATCGTCGACACCCTGCGCGAAACGCCGGGCTGCGATTCCTACCTCGTCGACCGCTGCCCCGAGGACAGCCACCGCTGGACGGTCAGTGCTCGTTGGCAGTCAGAAGCGGCGATGCAGGCGCATTTCAACCGGCCCGAGGCGCAGGGGTTTATCGATTTGATCGATAGCCGGTTGGCCAATAGCGTGGATTTCAACAGCTTTCCCATCGTTTGACCTGACGCCTTCGCGAGCAGGCTCACTCCTACAGGGATCTGCGGTGCATTCGCTAGCAGCGCTTCAGGGCCTGCTTGTGCACATACATCGCGCTATCGGCATCCGCCAGCAACCGGTCCACGGTCTCATGGCGTTTGGCGTCGTATTCAATCTGGCCGACGCTGAAGCGAATCGCATACCCTCGATGCAGTGTGGCGTTGCGCTCTTCAAGGATGTCCTTGAGCCGCGCCATGATCGTCGTGGTTTCAACATGGCTGGAACCGGTCAGCAACGCTACAAACTCATCTCCGCCCAGCCGGCCGACCACATCGCTCTCGCGAAAGGCAATGCGCAGCACATCAGCAAAGGTCTTCAGCGCACTGTCACCCTCGGCATGGCCATACAGATCGTTGATCTGCTTGAAGTCATTGAGGTCGAAAAACAGCAACGTCGCCGGCCGCTCCAGCCGTGCGCAGGCATCCAGCGCATGCTGGGCCAGTTGCTTGAAGCCCCGTCGATTGGACAGCAGCGTCAGCTCGTCCATGCTCGCCATCTGCACGGCCGTCAGCTCTTGCTCGGCCATCTCGGCCAGATCGCGCAACAACGCGCGCTCTTCCTCGTCGAGGTCGCGGGGCTTGGTGTCGATCAGGCACAGCGTGCCCATTTTATTGCCGTTGGGCACAGTCAGCGGGTAGCCGGCGTAGAAGCGGATGTTCGGCGCGCCAGTCACCAGCGGATTGTCATGGAAGCGCACGTCCTCGCGGGCGTCGGGCACCAACAGCAGATCGTTCTGCAAAATCGCGTGTCCGCAGAATGAAATATCCCTGGGCGTTTCAGTGGCATCCAGGCCCACACAGGACTTGAACCACTGCCGATTGGTGTCGACCAGCGTCACCAGTGCAATCGGCACATTGAACAGGCGTTTCGCCAGCCGTGTCAGTCGGTCGAAACGCTCTTCAGGGGCGGAATCGAGCAGTTCGAGACCGTGCAGCGCTTGAACTCGCGCCGTTTCATTCGCAGGTTTTCCTGGAACCAGCATCAGCACACTCCGTTGGCAACAATGCTTTCAAGCGTAGCGCTAATTTGGCAATGGCTCACATTTGCGCCACCGGACAAGGCCCGCCCGCATCGGCCCAGAGCTTGAATTGCGTAACGAAAATATCGTGCGGCACTGGCACGGGCGCACGCCCTGCCCCAGGATTCCAGCCCCACAGCACCAGTTTGTCTTCGCTGACATGTTTGATCAGCGCGGCAAAGTCGCGATCGCCGTTGCTCGAACGATCCTTGATCATCGCGCAAAGCTTGTCCGGCGGCAGGCCGATCCAGGCCATTTTGTGCGCCGCCGGCGGCAGGCTCCAGTGCGGCGCGCCCGGTGGCGCATGGGGGCCGTAACTGGCCGGCGGATTGTTTTCCGCGTGGCAGGTTGCACAGGGCAAACCGGCGGCGCCCTTGCCGTCCATGCCGCGCACCACGTTCATCGCGTGGGGGATGCCAGCGTCGAACTGCAGCGGCGAATCACCGGGGATGTGGCAGTTCTGGCAACGCGGACTCTGGAAGACTTTCTGCACCGTGGTGAAGGCTTTCAGCGCCTCTTGATCATCGGCAAACAAGTCCGATGCATAACCGCCAAGCCCCAGCAGAATCACCGTGCCCAACACTAGATGTCGTTTCATCTCACACCCCCGACAGTTGCAGCGGCAACTCGCGCAGGCGCTGCCCGGTCAGGGCGAACACCGCGTTGGACACGGCTGGGGCGGTCGGCGGCACACCGGCCTCGCCGATGCCGCCGGGTTTGTCGCTGCTGGGCACGATGTGCACCTCGACCACCGGCATCTCGTTAAGCCGCAGCACCTGATAATCGTGATAGTTGGACTGTACGACCGCGCCGTCCTTGAGCGTCAGTTTGCTGTGCAACGCCATGCCCAGACCGAAAGTGATGCACGATTCCATTTGCGCCGCGATGCTCTGCGGATTCACCGCGATCCCGCAGTCCACCGCACAGACCACGCGATGCACGCGAATCGCCAGATTGTCCTGCGACACCTCCGCCACCTGCGCCACATAACTACCGAACGACTCATGCACCGAAACCCCCAGCGCATGGCCGTCCGGCAACGGCGCTTTCCAGTTGGCCTTTTCCACCGCCAGATTGAGCACGCCGAGATGCCGAGGATGATCCTTGAGCAAGGTTCGTCGGTACTCGACCGGATCCTTGCCCGCCGCCGTCGCCATTTCATCGATCAGCGACTCCATGACAAACGCCGTGTGGCTGTGGCCAACGGAGCGCAACCACAGCACATTGATCCCGGTTTGCGGCGAATGCAGATCGACCTGATGATTGGCCAGGCCTTTGACGTAAGGGCTGTCGGCCACACCCTCGACCGAGGTCGGGTCGATACCGTTCTTGACCATCATCGCTTCCATCAGCGTGCCGGTCATGATCGACTGGCCGACCAACACGTGCTGCCAGCTCGACGGTAAACCATCGACGCCCAAACCGATCTTGGCTTGATGCAGGAACATCGAACGGTAATAACCGCCACGAATGTCATCCTCGCGCGACCACACGGTTTTCACCGGCATGGCGGCGGCTTTCGCCACTTGCACCGCTTCGGCGACAAAGTCTGATGTTGGGTTGGCCCGGCGGCCAAAACCGCCACCGAGGAATTCGGTGTGGATTTCCACCTGCTCCGGTTTCAGCCCGGTGATCTTGCCGGCGACCATTTGATCGAGCGTCTGAAACTGCGTACCGGTCCAGATCTCGCATTTCTCGGCGCTGATCTTCACCGTGCAATTGAGCGGTTCCATCGGCGCATGGGCCAGATACGGCACGCTGTATTCGACGTCGATTTTCTTCGCCGCCTTGCCGAAACTGCCCTTGGCATCCCCAGCCTGACTGGCTGACGTGCCTTGCGTGGCGGCCAATTTGCGGAAACTTTCCAGCAATTTTTCGCTGCTCAGGTCTGCATTCGGCCCCAGATCCCAATCGACCTTCAGCGCATCCCGTCCCAGCTTCGCCGCCCAATAATGCTCGGCAATCACCGCGACACCGGTCGGCACTTGCAGCACTTTGTGCACGCCCGGCACCGCCAGCGCTTCAGCACCTTCGAAGGATTTAACGCTGGCTCCGAATACCGGTGGGCGCGCGACCATTGCTGTCATCAAGCCTTCAAACTGCACGTCCATGCCGAACTTGGCGCGGCCGGTGATTTTCTCCGGCGTATCGAGGCGCTTGGTCGGTTTGCCAATGACTTTCCAGTCCTTGGCTTCCTTGAACGTAATCGACTTCGGATCCGGTACCGGCAGTTGTCCGGCGGCATCCGCCAACTCGCCGTAGGTGGCGCGTTTATCGCCAGCGATGACCACGCCCGATTCGGTGCGAATCGCCGATGGCGCCACTTCAAAGCGCTTCGCCGCCGCCTCGACCAACATCTGCCGCGCGGTCGCGCCGGCCAGGCGATAACGGTCAAACTCCATCCACGTCGACGTCGAGCCGCCGGTAATCTGCATGCCGCCAAACCCCGGCATGCCGTAATCCGCCGCCGACGCTGGCGAGTGTTCGACGTGGATCTTCGACCAATCGGCATCCAGCTCCTCGGCAATCAACATCGTCAGGCCGGTCCAGATGCCCTGGCCCATCTCTGAATGCCCGAGCAACACGGTGACGCTGTTGTCCGCCGCGATCCGCAAAAACGCATTGGGCGCGAACACCTTGCCTTCATTTTCGGCTGCATAGGCAAACTTGTGGCCGCCGGGGACGACAAACGCCACCACCAGCCCGCCGCCCAACACGGCACTGCCCTTGAGAAAACCCCGACGCGATACAGGACTGTTCATCGTCTATCTCCCCACAAAATCAGCCGATTTCCGAAGCACGCTTCACCGCTGCGCGAATGCGCGGATAGGTGCCGCAACGGCAAATATTGCCGGAGAGCGCCTGATCGATATCGCTGTCGGTGGGCTTGGGGATCTTCGCCAGCAGTGCCGCCGCAGACATGATCTGCCCCGATTGGCAATAACCACACTGCACCACGTCGAGTTCGGCCCAGGCTTGCTGCACCGGGTGCGAGCCGTCGGTGGACAGGCCTTCGATGGTGAGGATTTTCTGGCCGTGGGCCACAGCTGTTGCGGGGGTGATGCAGGCGCGCAATGGCGCGCCGTCAACGTGCACGGTGCAGGCCCCGCACTGGGCCATGCCACAGCCGAATTTGGTACCGGTCAGGTGCGCGACATCGCGCAGGACCCAGAGCAACGGCATGTCCGCAGGGACATCGAGCTCCTGATCCTTGCCATTGATATTCAAGGTCAGCATCGGGGAAATTCCTCAGACTCACGGTGTTCTGAAGGGGCGTCGCTACGGCCATCAATGCCTGTGCGCGCCTCGGCTTATCCCTTTCAGCAAAGCCTAATTTGCGCGTGAAGCCAGACGTTGCGACCACCGGTCATGCAGATGTCGACTTTAATCCTACAGTTGATAACGGCTCGCACTGAGCCTGCACTGTAGAAAACTCGTCATGAGCGAAACCGGTCCGCGATCACCGCGCGGGTTATCCATCAGATTGGTCTGGAGTTGCGAACATGGGATTTGTCACCACAAAAGACGGCGTCGAGATTTTCTACAAAGACTGGGGCCCGAAAGACGCGCCAGTGATCCACTTCCACCACGGCTGGCCGCTCAGCTCGGACGATTGGGATGCGCAGATGCTTTTTTTCCTCGGCAAAGGCTTCCGGGTGGTTGCCCATGATCGGCGTGGGCATGGGCGTTCGAGCCAGGTCTGGGATGGCCACGATATGGATCATTACGCCGACGACACGCTGGCAGTGGTCAATCATCTGGGTCTGAAGAACGTCGTACATGTCGGTCACTCGACCGGTGGTGGTGAGGTGATTCATTACATCGCCCGGCATGGTCAGGCCAACGTCGCCAAAGGCGTCCTGATCAGTGCGGTGCCGCCGTTGATGGTGCAGACCGAAAGCAATCCGGGTGGGCTGCCGAAAGCGGTGTTCGATGATTTTCAGGCGCAGTTGGCGGCGAATCGCGCGCAGTTTTATCGCGATATCCCGACCGGGCCGTTTTATGGCTACAACCGGCCGGGCGCCACGCCTTCGGAGGGGATTATTGCCAACTGGTGGCGGCAAGGGATGATTGGCGGAGCGAAGGCGCATTACGACGGGATCGTCGCGTTTTCGCAGACGGATTTTACTGAGGATTTGAAGAAGGTCACCGTGCCGGTGCTGGTGATGCATGGTGAGGATGATCAGATTGTGCCGTATGCGGATTCTGGGCCGTTGTCGGCGAAGTTGCTGCCCAATGGCACGCTGAAGTCGTATCCGGGGTTTCCGCACGGGATGCCGACGACGGAGGCCGAAACGATTAACGCGGATCTTTTAGCCTTTATTCGCGGCTGAAAATGGACCGGTGCCTGACACTTATCTCTGTGGCAGCCAGCCTGCTGGCTCCCCTATTAGCTATTTGTCACACCAAAAATCCTCAACCCACCTCAATTCCTGTGGGAGCTGGCTTGCCAGCGAAGGCGGCGGCACCTTCAACATCGTTGTTGCCTGACCTACCGCTATCGCTGGCAAGCCAGCTCCCACAGTGTTTTGTGCCAACCCGCAATTCTGTGATCCACACCAATCCCTTGTAGAAGCCAGCCTGCTGGCGATGGCGACGGGTCTGCCAAAGAAGGTGTTGGCTGAACTAGCGCATTCGCTAGCAGGCTAGCTGTGATCCCACAAAGGTCGGCTGAGGGTGCAACTATTCTTCGGTACGCCCCGTGCTTTCGCGATCACGTTCGTAGTGGTGAGCCAGTGGAAGCGCCGGCAGCCACGCGTCGCGGCGAATCGTCCAGAGTTCGTAGGTGGGTTTGAACTGATTAGGCTCATCCAGCGATCCGACGTTGACCTCTACTTCATCTTCGGAACGCGTAAATACCGGTGAGCCGCAGCGCGGGCAGAAAAAGCGCCCGTTGTAGTCGCGGGTTTCGCCGGTGACTTTCAGCGCATCCTCGGGAAATATGGCCGAGGTGTGAAAGAGCGTGCCGTGGCGTTTGCGGCAGTCGAGGCAGTGGCAGATGCCGACGCGATAGGGCTGACCCGTCACTTCGAAACGAACATCGCCGCATAGGCAGCCGCCGGTCAATAGATTCATGTCGCACCTCCTCTTCAGAATTTGAAATTACCAACAGCCCTCACCCTAACCCTCTCCCAGAGGTAGAGGGAACTGACCGCGCTGAATGTGCAAGTTGCACCGACTTGAGATACCGAGTCGAACGCAGGTTTGAAGAGCACAAAGATCGGCTCCCTTTCCCCCTCGCCCCCTTGGGGGAGAGGGCTGGGGTGAGGGGGAAAAATCTCACAGACTCACGCAAAACCGAAAGCCGCCACCAACCGGCAATTCCCATGCGTAAACGTCATCCGGTTATCGCGTTTAAAGCACACAAACCGTTACGCCATCCTCCCTACAACACCTTGCGTCGTTACCTACGCGTACGCCAGAATCCGCCGGCTTACACGGCTATGGGCCGGGCTATATCGTTTGCCTGTCACTGCAAAACAGTGATCGGGTTTGGTAGCCCGTCTGTAATAGCCGTGTGACAACACCCAGTGCTGTGTCTTTGTGGAGGCTCAGTTCAATGGTAGTCATGCGTGGGGCTCACTCGTGAGCGCCGGGTTCCTATTGCAGCCGGTCTACCAACCCGCGTATGGCCACCACCCACTCGTTTGGTAGCGAGAGTGATGGCTCCTTAAACTGCGATAGGAGTTTCATCCATGTTCAAGATCACGCCAAATCCACCGCCCACCGATCCAATCCCTCACGACCCCGCGCTTGACCCGCAAAAGGTCAAAGAGGCAACCGACCGCGCCCTCGACTACTACCTGCGACCCGAAGCACTGGGCGCTCCACCAGGTTCGCCACCGTTTCGCCCGGTCTATCTGGTCGACCCCACACTGGATGAAGAAACCCTTTTGGTCGAAGCTTGCGAATCACTTTCCTACGCCCACTCCATGGCCGGTAACATCGCCAACTCAATAGGCGGCGCGGAGCGCAAACCGCTGCTGGCGCTGCAACAGGTCATCATGCTGAACGAACTGTTGGTCAATCGACTGCTGGACAAGCTGCGCGTACCGCTGTAGTCAGCAGAGCGAATGAGTGAGGGGTTCCCTGCCCCTCACTTTCGCTTCGCTCCTGCGTCGATTGATGAGCAAAAACCATGAAGCCATCGCGCTTATCCGCCCAGCCACCTTTTTTACTATCCAAATCGCCGTGAGCATTCGTCAGCGTTTGAGGATGTGGTTGGTGCGCGTAAGGCTCGCATGGCGATCAGCGTCCATACTGTGGTTTTTGATACTGCGGACGCCGTCATGCCCTCCCCCGAATCGCCCCTTTTGCAAAGCTGGCACAACAACGCTGAAGCGTGGATCGAAGTGATCCGCAGCGGCGCCATCGAAAGCCGTCGGCAGGTCACCGATCAGGCAATTCTGTTGGCGATCATGGGCCGCCAGCCTGTGCGCGTGCTCGATCTTGGTTGCGGCGAAGGCTGGTTGTTGCGGGCGCTGGCGGATCGGGGGATTGAAGCTGTCGGGGTGGATGGCGATGCGCGGCTGGTCGAAGCGGCGCGTTTGGCGGGGGTGGCGCAGGTGCATGTCGCCAGTTATGACGCGTTGGTCGATGGGACGGTCGACATCGGTCGCGACTACGATCTGGTTTGCGCCAACTTCTCGCTGCTGCATCAGGACATTATTCCGCTGCTTGCGGCGATGCATACATTGCTGGTTCCCGGCGGCGCGCTGGTCATTCAGACCTTGCATCCGTGGGCCGTGGCGGCAGGCGATTATCAGGATGGCTGGCGCGAAGAATCCTTCGCCGGGTTCAAAGGCCAGTGGCAGCCGATGCCGTGGTATTTCCGCACGTTGTCGAGCTGGTTGAATGCGCTCGATATGGCCGGGTTCCAACTGGCCAGCCTGCAAGAGCCACAACACCCGCAAAGTCCGCTGCCGCAGTCGTTGCTGATGGTTGCCGAGCGCCGCTGAGCCCCAGAACACCGCTGATCATTGTAGGAGTGAGCCTGCTCGCGATAGCGGTATTTCAGGCAATACAAGTGCAGACTGTGCCGACGCCATCGCGAGCAGGCTCACTCCTACAGGGTTTTGCGTTGACAACATATCCAAGTAATCCCACAGGAATTATGCGGTTTGCGGGATCATCCGCGGAGCACGGATGCGGTACTGCGCCAACAGGCGCATGACGTAGCCAATCTTGATCAGAGTCGGGCCGAGGATGGTCAGCGAATGCATCGCCACCAGCAGCGCAATCGGCATGTGGCCGTTGTAGAGATACGCGCCGTAGATGCCGGCCAGCAGCATGAGCAGACCAGCGACGAGGATTTTGCTCGACAGGTGCAGAACGTTCAGCGGGCTTTCGAAGAAAGTGAGCATGGTGGCGTACTCCTGAGCGGTTCGTTTAGGTCAGTTGAGTACATCAAGTCTCGTGCCAGATTATCAATTCAATAGAATCAGTTAGTTGCACGATAACAAGTCAATTTGACACAACGCGGCCTTAGTCAATTCGACCTGAAACCTTGTCATTACGACTACAGAAAGACACGCTAAGAAAATCCGGTCTGCGGCTCGGTGTCTCCGTCGTCAGAATTTCCAATGCTCGGCAATTGTCGATCTACGGCACCGGCAATCGACCAGGGACTGACTACGCTGTAAATCCTGCGCGTCTAACCTGCCGAGGATGACTGCCATGCAACGCTTTCAAAAGCTCACGCCCTGCCTGTGGTTCGACGATCAGGCCGAAGCCGCCGCGAAGTTCTACTGCTCGATCTTCGATCACTCGAAAATCACCGGCCTGACCCACTACAGCAAGGTCGGCCAGGAATTTCACGGCAAGCCGGAAGGTGCGGTGATGACCGTCAGTTTCGAACTCGACGGTCAGACTTTCACCGGGCTCAACGGTGGGCCGATGTTCAAATTCAGCGAGGCGATTTCGTTTCAGGTCAATTGTCAGAATCAGGAAGAAGTCGACCATTTCTGGGGCCATCTGTCCGAGGGCGGCCCCGTCGAGGCCCAGCAATGCGGCTGGCTCAAGGACAAGTTCGGCGTGTCGTGGCAGATCGTGCCAGTGGCCTTTATGCACATGATGCTGGACCCGGACACCGCCAAGTCGCAGCGAGCGATGCAGGCCATGTTCACAATGAAAAAACTCGACATTGCCGAACTCGAACGGGCCTTTGCCGGCCAGAGCTAATACACTGGCGCACTGGCCTGCCGGGAATAACAACGATGAAACACGCTGCCGCCAAAAACCCTGAAAAAGCCCCGCGCTTCTGGCGCGACGCGGCGCTGCCATTCATTGAAGCACGGGCCATCGCCGATGGCCGCGAGGTCTGCTACGCACGACATTCCCACGCGCACTTTTCCATTGGCGCAATCACTGCCGGGCGCAGCACCTATGTGCATGAGCAGGCACGGTTCGAGGTCGCGGCGGGCACCGTGGTGCTGATGAACCCCGGCGATGTGCATGCGTGCAATCCGATTGATGACCAGCCGTGGTCGTATGTGATGCTGTATGTCGAGACGCCATGGCTGACGGATTTGCAGCATCAGTTGGGCTTCGCCAGTGATCTTGAGTTTCGGCGTTTTTCCACCACACACCTTGATGACTCTGCGCTGTTCAACGAACTGAACGGGCTGTATCAAACGTTAGTCGATCCGCAACAGGATGTGCTGCGCAAACAGAGCGCGGCGGTGGAGTTTTTCAGCGACCTGCAACTGCGTTTGAACCCCGCTGGCCCCTCTCTGCGCGAGCCGAATTTCAAACTGGAACGCGCTGCCGATTTCATCCGCGAGCACTGCACCGAAGTGCTCAACCTCGACGACATCTGCGCAGCGGCACAACTGTCACCGTCATACCTGATCCGCGCCTTCAAACAGCATTACGGCATGACGCCCCACGCGTTTGTGGTCAACCAGCGCATCCAGTTCGCCCGCGAGCGTTTGCGCGGCGGGCAGTTGATTGCGGATGTGGCGCTTGAGGCCGGGTTTGCCGATCAGGCGCATTTTCAGCGAGCGTTCAAGCAGCATCTGGCGGCGACGCCTGGCCAATATCGCGGTTGACACTTCATCTGAAACTCAACACTGCCCCCTGTGGGAGCGAGCCTGCTCGCGAAAGCGGTGTATCAGTCACGGGGATATTGACTGTGCCATCGCTTTCGCGAGCAGGCTCGCTCCCACAAGGTGAAGTGCCAGCATCATCGGCTGATGACCTTCGAATTGAGATATTGACATATCGGTAAATTCCGATATCTTCACGGCATGGACCTACTCGAAATCTTCAAAGCTCTCTCGAATCGCACACGCCTGGAAATCCTCAAAGGCTTGAAGGATCCCGAGAAACACTTTCCTCCCCAGGATGAAGGTGACGTGCACACGGTGGGCGTTTGCGTCAGCAGTATTCAGGAAGGCGTCGGGCTGTCGCAGTCGACGGTGTCTGATTATCTGGCGACCCTGCAACGCGCGGGCCTGGTTGAAGTCAGGCGCATCGGCCAGTGGACTTATTACAAACGCAACGAAGCAGCGATCAGTGCGCTGGCCGAGATCATCGGCAGCGAGCTGTAATTTTTTGCCACATGATATCGAAAATTCCCGATATCCCTTTTTACCGAAACGAGGAAATGCAATGAAAGCGATGATCCTTACTTCATTTGGCGGCGCGCAATCGTTCGAACTGTGCGACGTACCCAAGCCAGTGCCACAAGCGGGCGAAGTGCTGGTGCGGGTGCACGCCACCTCCATCAACCCGCTGGACTATCAGGTGCGTCGTGGCGACTATGCCGATCTGGTGCCCCTTCCCGCCATCACCGGTCACGACGTGTCTGGCGTCGTCGAAGCCATCGGTTCCGGGGTGACAGCTTTCGGGCCGGGTGACGAAGTCTGGTACACCCCGCAGATTTTCGACGGGCCGGGCAGTTATGCCGAGTACCACGTTGCGGCGCAAAGCATTGTCGGCAAAAAGCCGCCCGCGCTGAGTCACCTCGAAGCGGCCAGCCTGAGCCTGGTCGGCGGAACCGCGTGGGAAGCATTGGTCGTGCGAGCCGCGCTCAGAGTCGGCGAAAGCATCCTGATCCACGGCGGCGCAGGCGGCGTCGGCCATGTGGCGATCCAACTGGCCAAAGCCATCGGCGCGAAGGTCTTCACCACCGTGCGTGAAGGCAATTTCGAGTTCGCCCAGCGCATGGGCGCCGATGTGCTGATCGACTACGAAAAGGAAGATTACGTCGATGCGATCCTGCGCGAAACCGAGGGACGCGGCGTCGATGTGGTGTTCGACACCATTGGCGGCAATACGCTGACACGCAGCCCGGACGCCCTCGCACAGCTTGGCCGCGTGGTATCGATCGTCGACCTTGCCCAGCCACAGAACCTGATTCAGGCCTGGGGCAAGAACGCCAGTTACCACTTCGTTTTCACCCGACAGAACCGCGGCAAGCTCGATGAGCTAAACACATTGATCGCCAACGGTCAGTTGCGTCCACACGTTGGCGCGGTCTATCCGCTGGCCGACGTCGGTCTCGCCCATGCCTTGCTGGAAACGCCCAACAACGGCGTTCAAGGGAAGATCGCGATTGCTGTTGCGCCATCGTCCGAACTCGCCAATCGCTGAACTCAGTCCCGAGGAGAACATCATGGTTTACGAGATCGCTCTGCTACCCGTTCACAAAGCACAAACTGCAGCGTTTCGGAGTGCGTTTGCCGAGGTCGAGCCGTTGCTCAAACGGGCAAAGGGTTACAGCGGACATCTGCTCGCACAAGGCATCGAAACGCCCGAAGTCTTCAACCTGATCGTGCACTGGCAATCCCTCGAGGACCACTCGCCCGGGTTTGAAGCGAGTGAGGACCATCGGTTATTCATGCTGGGTCTGGAGGAATATTTTTCGGACGAGCCGACGGTCTGGCACATTGAGGGGGGCGATTTTGCGCAGCCGTTCAACTAGTCTCTGGCAGTGACGCCGATCAATGTGGGAGCGAGCCTGCTCGCGAAAGCGGTGGTTCAGCCGGCATATTCAGTGACTGACAAACAGCATTCGCGAGCAGGCTCGCTCCCACAGGGTCAAGTGAACAACAAGTAGATAGCGCTCAGTGCCAACAACCCTGCCATGCTCCGATTGAACCAGCGCATCCCCGCCGCATTGCTCAGGTACCCACGCAAAAACGTCCCGGCATACGCCCAGCAGCCCACCGACAGATAACAGATCACCAGATACACCGCTGCAAACTGCCAGACCAGCCGCGCCTCGCCATCGGCGACAAACGCGCCCATACCGGCCACACACGCCAGCCAGGCTTTCGGGTTGAGCCATTGCATCACCGCGCCGTACAGCATCGATGGCGCCCGCCCTGACTCACCGGCATTCAACTGCCCGTCATCCATGGCCAGTTTCCACGCCATGAACAGCAGAAACACGACACCGGCCAGTTGCACCACACGGGTCATGAACGGCCAGAGCTTCAGCACCTCGTGCAAACCCAGGCCCATCAACACCAGTAACAGCACAAACCCCAGCGTGGCCCCGGCGACATGCCGTTGACTGGCACGAAAGCCGAACTGCGCCCCGGAACTCAACGCCACAATATTCACCGGCCCCGGCGTGATCGACGCCGCCAGCGCAAACGCCGCCATGGAAACAATCAGACTCATCGCACACCTGCTTCAAATCGAGGAACAAGGTGCACACCCTAGCCAGCGCTCGGTTCCGCGTATTGAAGAAAACTACCCTTGATGTACATCCAACCCGTGTAGGAGCTGCCGCAGGCTGCGATCTTTTGCCTTTGTTTTCAAGATCAAAAGATCGCAGCCTGCGGCAGCTCCTACAAGAAGTGAGTCGTGACTGATATTCAGTCCAGACGCGGCACGGTGAAGCGGAACTCGCTGCCCTGCCCCGGCTCGCTCTCGGCGAAGATCCGCCCGCCATGAGCTTCGACGATGCCTTGAGTGATATACAAACCCAGACCCGTGCCGGTCGGGTTGCCCTCTTTCACCGTCCAGTAACGATCGAACACGTGCGGCAGATGCTCCTTGGGAATGCCTTCGCCACTGTCGCGAACGGTGAAGACAATATCATCACCGACCGACGTGGCATGCACGCCCACCCTGCCCAGTCGCGGAGTGAATTTGATCGCGTTGCCGACCAGATTCGACAGCACCTGAAACAGCCGTTCAGGGTCGGCATGAATGCGCAGATCAGGATCGGCGTCGAAGGAAATGCTGATGTCCTTGTCCAGCGCCAGCGGCGCGAGCAGCGCCTGCGCTTCCTCGAACATCTGCCCGACATCGAGTTTCTGCGGGGTGATGGAGTAGCGCCCGGCGTCGATTTTCGAGGTATCGAGCAAATCCTCCAGCAGCGTGTTCATGCGTCCGGCAGCCTGTTGCATGGTGTCGATGGCCGTGGAAATGCGCCGCGAAGTGTGCGGGCCGTCGGAGCTGAAGGCCTTCTGCATCATGCCGCAGAGCATCGAAATCACGGTCATCGGATTGCGCAAATCGTGCGACACCACCGCCACCAACTCATCACGGGCGCGCACCGCTTCCTGCTCGCGGCGAACCTGGCGGGCCAGATCGTTTTCCAGTGCAGAACGCCGCAGGTCGTTGGCGGCAAACAGATCACCGTGGCTCCACTTGGTGGAGATCCCGGCCATCTCGACTTTCCAGATTTCAAACGAGGTGCGCGGACGCAAACGCAGGCCGGCGTCGGAGTTTTCCAGGTCCAGCGGCTTGCGCGGATCGCCGCTCCAATTGATGTTTTCCTTGACCTCGGGGCGAAACCAGAACACGCCATTGTCCACCGGTTTCGGCAGGCTCATGGCAAGTACGCCGCTGGCCACTTGCTGATACTGCGCGGCCGGCGGGTAGACGCTGGCCAGGTGATGACTGGCAAACACCGCCTCGCCACTGTCCTGCAACCACTTGTGCAAGGCGCGGATCTCTTCCGGTTCCGGGCAGTTGCCGTAACGGTGGAGTTGCTTGTCTTCGATGATCGCGATACCCCCGGCATTGGTCAGCGCCATCAGGGTTTGCGGCTGGTTGGCCAGACCGTCGAAGACGTTCTGCGGTGAATCGATCATTGCTTGATTGAGCAACGCCAAGGCTTCGACTTTCTCTTCACGCTGACGGCTGATCTCCAGCGCTTCCATGGCGCTGATCTGCAGCGACAGCACTTGGCCGATGGTCTGACACGCGGCGCGCAATTCGTGCGGCACGTGCAGTGGCTGGCGATTGCCGCAACTGATCAAACCCCAGAGCTTGTCGCCCTTGAGCAGGGAAATGCTCATCGAGGACAGCACGCCCATGTTCTTCATGTATTGGCAGTGGATCGGCGACACGCTGCGCAGCGTGGCGAAACTCAGGTCCAGCGGCGTGTCGGTGTCCGGGCGCAACTTCGGCAACAGCGGCACCGGTTGGTAGTCGGCATTCGGGATGATCCGCAACCAGTTGGTGCGATACAGCTCGCGCGCCTGTTCAGGGATGTCCGACGCCGGGAAAAACAGGCCATTGAACACTTCCATCGACGGATCGGAGGCTTCGGCTATGACCTGACCGTGGCCTTCCTCCTCGAAACGATAGATCAGCACCCGGTCGTAACCGGTCATGGCCTGGATTTCCTTGACGCTGATGTCATACAGCGCCTGCAAGGTGGTGGCCGCTTGCAGACGCTGAAGCATGCGCCCCAGATGAGTCTGGTTGCCGGCGACGTTGCGTGGCTGGAAGTTCTCGACGTGGATTTCCAGTTCGAGGATCAGCACGCCCTGATGACGATGCAGCAGGCCCTCGAACGCCGTGCCGTTGAGCCTGAAGCGCAGCGGCGCTAAGTCAGACAGCGAAGGTTGCAGCAAGGCTTCGCGCACTTGCGCCGCTTCGGCATCGCCGATCAGGCTTTCCAGTGGCTGACCGATCAGGCTTTGTGGCGCGCGGGCCAGCAGGGTTTCGACGTTGGCGCTGACCTGAATGATCGCCAGGTCAGGCTCACTCAAAGTCAGCAACAAACCGTGGGGCTGGATCGCCCCGGGGAAACGAATCGGCTCGTCGGCACAGTTGGCCAGCAGTTCTTCAAAGGCTTCTTTGTCTTGCGCAGTCATGCCAGTACCTCCCGGCTTTCGAGCCAGTGCTCGAAGCTGCTGAATGTGGTTTGTGCTGCCGTGACGACAGCGGCACGCTCGGCGACGCTCATTGGCCGACTGCCGAGGTATTCAATGAAGTCGCGCCAGCGCCGGCCCGTGGCGGCGCCGTAGATATCGAGAAAAGCCGCGCCGTTATCGGCTTCCAGGCCTAATCGTGAAGAGATTTCCCGGCGCAGAATCTGTCCGCCGAGCGTTGCGCCCTCGAGAACGTAGAGCACGCCAAGGCAGGCAGCGCTTGAGTCGATCACCGGCAACTGCTCGCACTGCGGCAGACCTTGCAGCGCTTCGGCAGATACGCCCAGCGCGTGCAGATCAGTGCGCAAGGTTGACGCTTTGAGTCGAGGCGTCAGATCAAAACCGGCAGGAATTGCATCACTGCGGAGCAAGGCGTTTTCCAGCGGCAGATAGAAGCCGTAATAGGCCTGCACCAGCCGGACAAAGGCCTGCGTATCGAGGGTATCGGAGAAAAAAGGAAGGCGTTTTTCCAGCGCGATGTGCAGCTCGGCAGTGCCGGCCCGCAGATCTTGCAGCACCGGTGGCACATAAACTTCACGGGCCTTTGCTTGCATGTAGATCGCTCTTGGTGGGGCCGCCAGGGGCCAAACGGGGTGAGTGCAACGTCGGCGAAATTTTACACGGCTATCGCGGTTTCTGACCGGATGGATAGTTATTTCTGCCGAAACCATCACCCTCTGAGTCATTCAGAGTGAAGGCATCTGCAAAAAGTTCGACCGCGTTGCCCAACGGCGCCGGGCGCTGTACCGCGACAGCGCCGCGTGACTGTATGGGTCTGGGCGCCCGGAGGCTGTGATAAAAATATCGCTCTCTTTTCTGGAGTGCTGTCATGGATCTCGCCACGCTCATCCTGTTTCTCCCGGCCTGTTTCGCCCTGAACATGGCCCCCGGGCCGAACAACCTGCTATCGGTCAGCAATGCTACGCGCTATGGCTTTCGCCGCGCCTGCGCGGCGGGCATCGGGCGGATTCTGGCGTTCACCGGGATGATTGCGCTGGCTGGGGCGGGTCTGTCGGTGGTGCTGCAGACCTCGGAATGGCTGTTCCATGCGATCAAGATCATTGGCGCGGGGTATCTGCTGTATCTGGCCTGGCAGTTGTGGCGGGCCAATCCCGAGACTGAGCAGCAGGCGACCGCAGCAACGGCGGGGTTCTTCGCGTTGGCGCGGCAGGAATTTCTGGTGGCGGCGGGCAACCCGAAGGCGATCCTGTTGTTTACCGCGTTTCTGCCGCAGTTCGTCGACCCGGCGCGCCCGGTGCCGGAGCAATTCGCGATGCTGGGCGTGCTGTTTCTGCTGCTGGAGTGGATCGCCATCAGCGCCTACGCGTGGATGGGCCTGCACATGCGCCGCTGGTTCGCCGAGCCGCGCGGCAAGCGGATCTTCAATCGTTGCTGCGCGGGGCTGCTGTCGGCGGCGGCGTCGGTGCTGCTGATGGCGAAACGTGCTTAAGCCTCGGACGGACCTTTGAGTTCGACCTGATTGCCGTCCGGGTCGAAGCAATACAGCGACAGACCTTTGCCCTCGGCGCCGAAGCGTGATTCAGCTTTTGCCACAGTCAGACCGAAGGTTTGCAGATGTGCAATCAGCTCCGCTTCGTCGAACGGTTCGATGCGCAGGCAGAAGTGATCGACGTTGCGCCGCTCGGCCCCGGCCGCCCCGCCGCCCTTGCGGCCAAGTTCGCCTTGCAGGTCGACGAGGTCGATCATCGAAGTGCCAGCGCGCAGATGTATCAGGCCCAGCGGTTCGTTGCGTTTGACCACTTCGGCGCCGAATACCTGGCCGTAGAATTCGATGCTGCGTCGCAGATCGGCGACGCGCAGGACGATGTGATCGATATGTTGGATGGAAAACGGATGCATCGGGCACACCTCAACAAACGGTAGGAGCTGCCGCAGGCTGCGATCTTTTGATCTTGTTTTTGAGGATCAACATCAAAAGATCGCAGCCTGCGGCAGCTCCTACACGGTAGTTCAGGGGATTTGAAAATTCACTGTCGATTTTTCGGTGGAGCCATCGAGAATCTGGTTTTACTCTCGGACCATGAACATACAAACCGCTGTCCTGCCGCCCCACGCCGAAATGGTTCGCGCCATGCTTGAACGCGACACTGCCTATGAAGGCGTGTTCTTCACGGCTGTGAAAACCACCGGGATCTTTTGCCGCCCCAGTTGCACGGCGCGCAAGCCGAAACCGGAGAACGTAGAGTTCTTCGCCCATGCCGACGAATGCATGTCGGCCGGCTATCGCGCTTGCTTGCGCTGCAAGCCGCTGGACGCCGCCGCCATCGCGCCGGACTGGGTGCAGCGCCTGCTCAAAGCCGTGGAGGCCGACCCGGAGCTGCGCTGGAGCGATGCGCAGTTGCTCGCTGAAGGCATCGAACCGCTGAAGCTGCGGCGCTGGTTCAAGCAGCATTTCGGCATGACCTTCCACGCGTGGCTGCGTACGCGCCGCTTGGGCATGGCGCTGGGCGGGATCAAGCAAGGCACCTCGATTGATCACGCCGCGTTTGATTCGGGTTATGAATCGCTCAGCGGTTTTCGTGATGCCTTTCAGAAGTCCTTCCACATCACCCCGGGCCGCGTCGCCCAGAGTGAGCCACTGCTGTTCACCCGGCTGACCACGCCGCTGGGGCCGATGATCGCCATGGCCGAACGCCGTGGGCTGGTGTTACTGGAGTTTCTCGATCGCCCGGCGCTGACCCGCGAAGTCGAGGAGCTGCAAAATCGCTATGGCTACGCAGTCGCGCCGGGGCACAACGCCCACTTGCAGCAGATCGAGCAGCAACTGGTGGAGTATTTCGCCGGCAAGCTGAACACCTTTACTGTGCCGCTGCACTTGCCCGGCAGCGAGTTTGCCCGGCAGGTCTGGTCAGCGTTGCTGCAAATCCCTTACGGCCACACTAGTACATACGGCGCCATCGCCGCCAGTTTGGGCAAACCCGGCGCCAGTCGCGCAGTAGGCCTGGCCAACGGGCACAATCGGCTGTCGATTGTGGTGCCCTGCCATCGGGTGATCGGCGCGGATGGTTCGCTGACCGGCTATGGTGGTGGGCAGCCGCGCAAGGCGTTTCTGCTGAGGCTGGAAAACGCCGCCGTGCAGCTCACCCAATCCCTGGCATTCTGACCACCCCCATCAACTGACAAGAAGGATTTTTGATGAACGCGCTCGCTACGCAGTTTCACCAGTTGCACCAGCAAGGCCTGTTGATTCTGACCAATGTCGCCGACGCCACCGGTGCGCGACTGGTCGAGCACCTGGGCGGTAAAGCCGTGGCCACCAGCAGTGCGGCGGTGGCCTGGGCCCACGGTTACCCGGACGGCAACACCCTGCCTCTTGAACGTCTGGTGTCGACCGTGGAATCGATCGCACGGGTCATCAGTATTCCATTGACCGTGGATGTCGAGGCCGGCTATTCCGATGACCTCGGGCGCGTGGCAGAAGTGCTGGATGCGGTGATCGCCGCAGGTGCCGTGGGAATCAATATCGAGGACGGTTCCGCCGATCCTGAGTTGCTCGCGCGCAAGATCGAAGTGGCGCGACAGGTCGCCGGCAAGCGCGATGTCCAGTTGTTCATCAATGCGCGCACCGATGTCTATCTGAAAAGCCTGGTGCCGGCCGAGGATCGCGTCGCCGAGACCCTGCGCCGCGCGGCGCTCTATCAAGCGGCCGGCGCCGATGGCTTGTTCGCGGCAGGCGTGACGTCGGCCTATGAAATCGAGGCCATCTGCAAAGGCACTGCGCTGCCGGTCAACGTGCTTGGTTTCGCTTGCCTGCCTTCGCCTGAAGAACTGCAAGCGCTGGGCGTGCGCCGCTTGAGCGCGGGTTCCGGCATTGCCGAATTCCTCTATGGCGCAATGGGTGGGCTGGTGAAAAGCTTTCTCGCCAGCGGCAAACTCGATACCCATGACCTCAAGGCGTTCAGCTACGGCGAAGTCAACGGCCTGCTGAAATAACATGCCCGACGCTTATCAGGAGGCCAGCGCGTTTCTGGCCGCGCTCGATCCGCACTGGCAGCGCCATATCGCAGCGGTCGGCCCGTGTCTGCATCAACCTCATCCTGCGCGTGATCCGTATGAGTCGCTGGTGCGGGCGATTGCTTATCAGCAACTGCATGCCAAGGCTGGCGATGCGATTGTCGGGCGGCTGGTGGGGTTGTTTTCCGGGCAATCCTTTCCGCGACCGGAGCAGATTCTTGCGACGGATTTTGATCGAATGCGCAGTTGCGGGTTTTCGGCGGGCAAGATTGCGACGATTCAGGGGATTGCTCAGGCAACGCTGGATGGCGTGGTGCCGGATTACGCTACGGCGCTGGCGATGGATGATGAAGCGTTGATTGAGCGCCTGATCAGCCTGCGCGGAGTGGGTCGCTGGACGGTGGAGATGTTGCTGATTTACAGCCTGGAGCGCATGGATATTCTGCCGGCGGATGACTTTGGCGTGCGTGAGGGATATCGGCGGATGAAGGGACTGGAGGTGCAGCCAACGCGTAGGGAGATGGTTGAGATTGGGGTGGCTTGGAGTCCTTTTCGGACGGTGGCGGCTTGGTATTTGTGGCGGGTGCCTAAACCGTTGCCCTCACCCTAGCCCTCTCCCAAAGGGAGAGGGAACTGATTGGGGGATATTGGAGATTTACGCCGACTTGAAATAGTGCCTCTGAATCCATGATCGCCAAGACTTCTCAATTCCATAATCGACTGCCCTCACCCTAGCCCTCCCGAAACGTCGGACCGCCCAGAGGTAGAGGGAGCCGACCGAGGTGTCTGGCGTCATCCATCGACCTGAAAGACTGAGTCGATTATGGATTCAGAAGAAAACTCTCACGTCGGCGTACCTCTTCAATATCCCACGGTCAGTCCCCTCTCCCTCTGGGCGGTCCGACGTTTCGGGAGGGTTAGGGTGATCGGCCTTTGACTGTATCGCACTGTATACCCCGAAGCCGCAGACACACCAAAAGCACAATCCGCCACCCCGCCGACACATCCCCGATACACCCCGACGCTGAAATGCCCCGGTCGATTTCATTCAATTCACCGGAGCTGCACCATGACCACCACTCTTTCAACCGCCGTCAAACACCTGCACCTGAACCTCGACCGCGCCGGCACCTGGCTCGCCCCGCTGACACTGCGCCTGTTCATCGCCTGGGAGTTCTTCGAATCCGGGCTGGAGAAATTCAACGGGCAGAACTGGTTCGAAGACATTCAGGACAGATTCCCCTTCCCGTTCGATCAACTGCCGGCAACGCTGAACTGGGAACTGTCGATGTGGGCCGAGCTGATCGGTGCGCTAGCGATTCTGGTGGGGTTCGGCACGCGCATCTCAGCGATTTCGCTGATCGTGGTCACTGTCGTCGCCACCGCCGCCGTGCACTGGCCCGCTGACTGGTCGTCACTGAGTGAATTGGCACAGGGTTATGCGATCACTAACAAAGGCTTCGGCAACTTCAAGCTGCCGGCGATTTACCTCGCCGCGTTGCTACCGTTGGTATTCGCCGGAGCGGGCAAGTTGAGTGTCGATGCGTGGTTGGCGCGGGTGTTCTGGAACAGAAGCACCCGCTGAGGCTTAGTGCGCCCGGTCGAGTCCGGCGAGCAACGCGCTGTCACGGCTGTAAATGTCTGGCGAGTAACGCACACGGCCGCTGCTGTCGACCTGTGCGGTCCAGTAAGTCATCAGGATGGGCACCGGCGCCGACAGACGGAATTCGTGGGTGGTGCCGGTGGCCAGCAGGGTTTCGGTGCGGGCCTTTTCCGCCGGGGTGAGCAGCAGATCGCGCAGTTGCATCGGATGCTCGACCCGCACACAGCCCGAACTGAAAGCACGCGGGCCTTTTTCGAACAGCGCCTTGCTCGGCGTGTCGTGCAGGTACACCGAAAACGGGTTGGGGAAGCGGATGACCATTTGCCCCAGCGGATTACGCGGCCCGGCGTCCTGACGCAGCATGATGTTACCGGGGTTGTCCCAGTCGATATCCGCTGCCGCCAGCGGCTGACCGTTAGCGTCGAGCACTTGCAGGTTCTGGCGGCTGAGGAAGGTCTGGTCCTTGCGGATCTCCGGCAGTTTGTCCTCCTTCCAGATGGTCGGCGGCACGGTCCAGGTCGGGTTCAAGGTCAGGCGTGTCACCCGGGATTTCAGCAACGGCGTCTGGCGCTCGGCGCGACCCACCTGAGTGCGCGTCTGCCACACCGGCACGCCGCCCTGATACAACGTCAGTTCAGCAGCGGCGACGTTGACCAGCAGGCCATTGGGTTCCATGTCCTGGGCCATCCAGCGGAAACGTTCGAGGTTGACCCGCAGCTGTTCACGACGAATTAGCGGACTGATGTTGAGTTCGGCAATCGTGCCCGGCCCGACCACACCGTCAGCCTGTAGGGAATGGTTGGCCTGAAAACTCTTCACCGCATCAACCAGCACGTCGTCATAAGCATTGTCAGGCGTGCCAACGACGTGAGCCAGGTAGCCTTCGCTGTACAGCCGCTGAGCCAGTTCCGGCACACGTTTGTCTTCCATGGCCGGGCGCAACAGCGGCCCGTTGCCCACCGCTTGCCATTGCGGCAAAGCCGTGAGCCGTTGCGCCGCATAGAGCTGACGCAAGTCCTGATATTGCGCCAGACGCGGACGGGCCAGATCGAACGCGACGGCAATGTCGTGCATGCCCGGTACGGCGATCGCCAACAATTCCGCCTGACGGTCACGCCGGCTGTCATCGGCATGCCACAGCGGTTCGAAGTGCGATTGCAGCAGGCGACCGTAGTGCAAATCCTGCAGGGCCTGCAGGTAGTTGCGACTGATGTCGATGTCGGCGCACAACTCGCCATCCTGCGGCGCCGTGGTCGCGATCGGGTAACGTTTTGGATTGAGACCATCATCGGCCAACAGCTGCAATTGCGAGCGCAACACCGGCAATTGTGCCGACTCACTGGCCCACACCGGCATCCAGTCCTGCTGCTGGTAGAAGGCTTGCAATTGACTCAGCGCCGGGCCGTTGAGCTGTGCCGCAATCGCCGGGCATGACTGCGCCAGACTGATCAAAACCGCCTGCAACGGACTTTGCGGCTCGACCGGCATTTCCGCCGGTGGCGTTGGCAATGTCTCCAGCGGCGGCAACGGCTCATCGGCACAAGCGACAAACGGCGCAGCGAGCAAACAAATGCTCAAGTAGCATGCGTACTTTTTGAACAACTGCTTTACTCCAATCCATGGCCGTCTAGATGATGGTCAACCTTACATCAGGTGCGCTGAACAGTCAGGCTCGATCGACGGGCTTGCGGGTATTGACTGGGAGTCAGGAGCCAAAGTGCCAAATAAGTAGCAATTGAGGACACTTTATAAAATGTTGACGTTTTTGCGCCGACTTCTGTTGACCACCGCGACCCTTGTCGTGGTGTCCAGTCCCGTTTTTGCCGCCGGCAAACCATCGCCGGTTCTCTTTACCAGCCTCGCGCACGCCGCGCCAGAACTCAATCCCCAAGCGCTGAAAGGTGCGTTGAACGCCATGCAATGCGCGGTCAACAACGGTGCGAAACCGTCCCGCCACCTGGCGATCATCGACTATTCGCAACCGTCCACCGAACGCCGACTGTGGATCTTCGACCTCAGCAAAAAGAAATTGGTGCTGCGCGATCTGGTTGCTCACGGCTCCAATTCCGGGGAAAACTTCGCCACGCAGTTTTCCAATGTCGAAGGCAGCTACCAGTCCAGCCTTGGCCTGTTCCGCACGCAGGAAAGCTACAGCGGCACCCACGGTTATTCGCTGCGCATGGACGGTCTGGAGCCAGGCTTCAATGACATGGCTCGCGATCGCGCGATCGTCATTCACGCCGCCAGTTATGTAAATCCGTTGTGGAGCAAGAAACAGGGGCGCATCGGCCGCAGCCAGGGTTGCCCAGCGGTTCGGCCACAGATCGCCAAGCAGGTGATCGACCGGTTGAAGAATGGCCAGTTCATGTTTTCGTGGTACCCGGATCAGCGCTGGCTGAAGTCGTCGCCGTATCTGAACTGCCAGCCGCAGCAGGTGGCGAGCATCCTCAATACTCACGCGAGCTAACCGACCACCCCAAATCCCCTGTAGGAGTGAGCCTGCTCGCGATAGCGGTGTGTCAGCCAACACAGATGGTGCCTGACACACCGCTATCGCGAGCAGGCTCACTCCTACATTTGATCTCTGTCAGCCCCATGTTTCATTACAACTTTGTCATTCAGCTGTCGGTTTGCCGTGCGGATCGCTCGGTAGCCTGAAGTTGTCCCGGCACCAATGCCGATCAACCATGACCACTGAGTGACTGACCATGAAAACCCTCCTGCTCGCCCTCACCGCCCTCCTTGCCACCGGCAGCGTGTTCGCCGCGAACATGCCCGACAGCGCCGTGATTCATGACAAATCCGGCTTCTATGTCAATCTGGATGTCGACAAAGTCCTGTCCAGCACCGATATTTCACAAGCGTGTGGCGTGGTCCCGGCGCAATTGAATTACCTCGACCATCAGGGCCGCGAACATGTGCTGGACTATCAGGTACAAGGCAGCGGCTGCATCAATGACCACTGAGACTGATCGATGAATATTCTGGTTGTCGAAGACGAACCCAAGGCGGGCAACTACCTGCTCAACGGTCTGCAGGAACTGGGTTACAGCGTCAGTCTCGCCCGCGACGGTGCCGACGGGCTGCACCTGGCGCTGGAACACAGTTTCGATGTGATCGTGCTCGATGTGATGATGCCGAAAATGGATGGCTGGGAAGTCCTGCGCCGGTTGCGCAAGGAAGCCGACACACCGGTGCTGTTCCTCACCGCCCGCGATGACATCGCTGACCGCGTCAAAGGCCTCGAACTGGGCGCCGACGATTACCTGATCAAGCCGTTTTCCTTCGCCGAACTGGTGGCGCGCCTGCGTACCCTGACCCGGCGCGGGCCGATCCATGAAGACGAACAACTGCAAGTCGCCGACCTGCAGATTGACGTGCTCAAACGCCGCGTGAGCCGTGCTGGGGTGCGCATCACCCTGACCAACAAGGAGTTCGCCTTGTTGCAGTTGTTCGCCAGCCATACCGGGCAGGTTCTCGCCCGTTCGCTGATTGCCTCACGGGTGTGGGACATGAATTTCGACAGCGACACCAACGTCGTCGATGTTGCCGTGCGTCGTCTGCGGGCGAAGATCGATGACCCGTTCCAGCTCAAGCTGATCCACAGCGTGCGCGGCATCGGCTATCGCTTCGATACGCAGCCATGAGCGGCCATCGCCCTTATTCGCTGACCTTGCGCCTGGCGCTGGTGTTCGCCCTGCTCGCGTTCGCTTCGCTGGCCGGTCTCGGTGCCGCGCTGTACAACGAACTGGAGCAACAGTTGATCCGCCGTGATGACACCGCGCTGGTCAGCCGTGTCGATCAACTGCGCACCTTTCTCAACGACAGCAACACCCTGGAGCTGATCAAGAACAAACCGGCGCTGTTCCAGAACATGCTCGGTAACCGCGAAGCGCTGCTGACCATTGGCACGCCGGGGCAAACGCCGTTGCTGGTGGTCAACCCGGGTAATCTGAAGCCGCCGACGTTGCCGGCGGTGCCCATCGACCAGGCGATGACGCTCAAGGACGTGCAGCATCTGCCGAGTGTCGACGGCGTGCCGTTTTCGGCAGTGGCAGCGAGTATCGATTCCGGCGAACTGGGCAATCTGCAAGTCACCACCGGGCGCCTGATGAGCGAGCGCACCGCGATGCTCGCCAATTACCGCTTGAGTGTTTATGGCCTCGCCTCGCTGGCGGCGCTGTTGCTGGCGGTGGTCGGTTGTTTGCTGGTGTATCGCGGTTTGCTGCCGTTGCGGCGACTGGCAAAGCACGCCCACGGTATCGGCGTCGGCAATCTTGGCGAACGGCTTGCCAGCAGCGGTGCGCCGCGAGAATTGCAGCCAATGATCGAAGCCTTTAATGCCATGCTTGATCGACTCGCCAAGGGCTTTGCACAGTTGAGTCAGGTGTCCACCGACATGGCCCACGAGTTGCGCACGCCGATCAACAATCTGCTTGGCGAAACCCAGGTTGCGCTGCAGCAGAACCGTAGCATCGAGGCCTATCAGCAATTGCTCGCTTCCAATGTTGAAGAGCTCGAACGTTTGACGCGGATGCTCGACAACATGCTGTTTCTCGCCCGTACCGATCCGGCCAGTGCCCTGAGCCAGCGCCAGGAGCTGGACGCGGCGGATGAAATGCAGCGCATTGCCGATTACTTTGAAGGGCTGGCAGCGGATGTCGGTGTATGTATCGAGGCGCGCGGCAGCGGTGTGATCTGGGCCGAGCCGATGCTGTTAAGGCGCGCGTTGGCCAATCTGTGCGCCAATGCGATCAAGTACGGCGCGGCGAATTCGACGGTGCAGGTGGAAGCGACTGCCGAAGCGGATGGCAGTTATTTACGGGTAAGAAACCACGGCGCGACCATTGCGCCGGAACATCTGGCGCGACTGTTCGAACGCTTCTACCGCGTTGATCAATCCCGTGAGCGCTCGGCGCAATCGAATGGGCTGGGCTTGTCGATTGTCGCGACCATCATGCAGTTGCATCAGGGCCGCTACAGCGCCAGCAGTGCCGATGGCATCACCTGCTTCGAACTGTTCTTCCCCGCCCGGCAATCAACATAAATCGCCAACACACCACAACCCCCTGTGGGAGCGAGCCTGCTCGCGAAAGCGCAGTGTCAGTCACCAGAGATATTGGCTGTGCCTGCTCGCGAAAGCGCAGTGTCAGTCACCGGAGATATTGGCTGTGCCGGCCTCTTCGCGAGCAGGCTCGCTCCTACAGTTGAACTGCGCTCGGTTGATGATCAACGCCATGAGCATCAACGCCACCGCGACGCCAAAAGTGATGTGCAATCCGCTGGCAATCGCCGTAGCCGGCGCCTGTGTCGGATCCCCCGCCGCCAGCGCAAACACCGCGCCCATCACCGCTGCCCCCGTGATCAAGCCGAGGTTGCGCGCCAGCCCGAGCATCGCCGAGACTACACCGCGTCGCTCCTGACGAACTCCGGCCATCAACCCGGTGTTGTTCGCCGCCTGAAACAGCGCATAACCGACGGCGACTACGGCAATCGGCAGCAAATAGGCGGGCAGCCCCAGACTCATCGGCAACAGCGCCAACAAGCTGCAACCGCAGGCAATCCCGAGCAACGCACCCGGCACGATCCGTCGCGCGCCGAAGCGATCCACCAAACGTCCCGCAGGTACACCACCAAACGCAGACAGCAATGGCCCGACCGATAACGCCAGGCCAACCGCAGCATTGCTCAGACCCAATCCACGGCTGAGGTAAAACGGTCCGACCACCAGCGTGGTCATCATCACCGTCGTCACCAGCAACGTCAGCGTCAGGCTACCGCTCAGTCGAGGATCGCTGAACAGTGACAAGCAAATCAGCGGCGCCTTGGCCTTCATCTCGACCCCGATGAACAATCCTGCGCCGCACAGGCTGGCCAGCAGCAATGGCAACATCAAACCTTCAAGCGTCATTGCCAGCGCATAGGCCGCCAGCGTCAGCACCAACACTGCGCTGCCAGAATAATCGAACGCTGCGCGCGACCCTGTTACCCGATTCGCTGGCAAAAAGCGGTACACCAGCCAAATATTGAGCAAACCCAATGGCACGTTGAGTAAAAATATCGCCTGCCAGCCGACATGCGTCATCAACAGCCCGCCCAGCGACGGCCCGAGACTGGTGCCCGTCGCCGACATCGTCGCCAGCAACCCCATCGCGCTACCCGCCCGCGATTTGGGCACGGCTTCTGACACCAGCGCCACCGTCAAGGCGAACATGATCGCCGCGCCAACGCCTTGCACCGCCCGCGCGCCAATCAGCCAGCCCAGTCCCGGAGCCAATGCGCAAGCCAACGAGGCGCTGGTGAAAATGCCGATCCCGATCAACAGCAGTCGACGTCGACCGAAGCCATCGCCCAGACGTCCGACACTGACGATCAGCGTGGTGATCGCCAACAGGTAAGCCAGCACGATCCACTGCACCTGTTGAAATGTCGCTTCAAACGCCGTCGCCAGAATCGGCAGCCCAGCATTGGCGATGCTGGTGTCCAGCGACGGCATCAACATCGACAGAGCCAGACTGGTCAGTGCCCATCGGGCGGGAGTGCTCAAGGGTTCTCGGGGCATGGTCGGCTCGCAACGCAAAGGTGATTCGCCATAGCCTGAGCCTCGACAACACACGGCGCAAGACGCATGCTTTGCACTCGATACCTGCACAGAACGCCATATCATGAGCACTCCGGATCTGAACCTGCTGATCACCCTCGACGTCTTGCTGCGCGAAGGCAGCGTCGCCCGTGCCGCGAAATGCCTGCGATTGAGCCCTTCGGCCATGAGTCGCGCCCTCGCCCGTCTGCGCGAAACCACCGGTGATCCGTTGCTGGTGCGCGCGGGGCGGGGCCTGGTGCCAACGCCGCGTGCATTGGAGTTGCGCGAGCGAGTCAGTCTGTTGGTGCAGGACGCCGAAGCGGTTTTACGGCCAGCCGAAGTGCTCGACCCCAGCCGGTTGCAACGCACCTTCACCCTGCGCAACACCGACGGCTTTGTCGAAACCTTCGCCGCCGCCCTGCTCGCGCGTATCGCCGAAGAGGCGCCTGGTGTGCGTCTGCGTTTTGTGCAGAAAGCCGACAAGGACAGCACGCCGCTGCGCGAGGGCCGCGTCGATCTGGAAACCGGCGTGGTCGATGACAGCACCGACCCGACGCTGCACAGCCGCATCCTGTTTCAGGATCAGTGGATTGGCGTAGTGCGTGAGGGGCATCCGTTGAGCATGGGGAAAATCACCAGCAAGCGCTTTGCCGGCGGCGAGCACATTCTGATCTCCCGACGCGGGCGCAGCAGTGGCCCGGTCGACGAAGCCTTACTCGCGTTCGGACTGACGCGGGACATCGTCACTTCATTCGGTGGATTCTCGGCGGCGCTGACGCTGGTGCGTGAATCAGAGCTGATCGCCACGGTCCCGCAGCGTCACACCAGCAAACTGCGCACCGGCCTGCACAGTTTCGCCCTGCCCTTCGCGATGCCGGACATCAGCGTGTCGATGCTCTGGCATCCGCGCATGGACGCTGACCCGGCGCATCGCTGGTTGCGCGATTGTGTACGGCAGGTCTGCGCTTAACGCGCATCGCCACCTGCTGGTTTATAGAAGAGGAATTTTTTCGTTTCGGCGGTCTTGCGGTATTCCTTGGCCCAGCTCGGATGCACATTGCGGTCGTGGAAATACAGCGCGCCGTTGGTGCGATCCTTGAGCTGGCGGTTCAGCGCTTTGCGGGCGATATCCTTCGCCAGCGTGTATTCGGCATCTTCCTTGACCTGATCCGGCTTGCCGTCGCACCACCAGGAAAACTGGCAGCTCTTGGTTTCCGAGCCTTGTTTGACGACAGCGCAGACCGTGTCGGGAAAGCCTTCGTGGCCGAGACGATTCATCACCACACTGGCCACGGCTTCCATTTCCGGCGTGTCCTTGCCTTTGGCTTCCCAGTAGATACTGCGCGCCAGACAGGTAATCGGATCGTCTAGCGGCGCGGCGCCGGCCGGGTCGACCGCTTGCACTTCGGTCGGGGTGATGGCTTCGGCTTTCGGTGCCGGTGCGGCGCTGACTTTGTCCGCCGCTTTTTCTTCCAGCACTTGGGCTTTTTCTTCAGCCTTCGCTTTGATCGGGGCCTGATCGGTGGCCCATGCAGAGCCTGCCAACAGGGTGAATACGAGACAACCCGCCCAGCCTTTCAATCCCATGTCTGTTCTTCCGGCAGCGCCCGAGTCGGGCAAGGTATTACGTCGGGGAGACACCCGGTTTCCGGGGCCTTCGGTGAGTGTAGACGGCAAATCCAGAGGCAAAGTTGCGCAGGAAAACCGCTGAATGAAGAAAAAAGACATTGCACTCACCGGGGGCCTTTCGCGCATCATGGGCGCATTCAGCTCAAGGGAGATTTCCATGCGCTTCATGCCATCTGTTTTGCGTCTTGCCGCGTTGTCCGTGGGCGTTGTGTTTGCCATCCCGGCGCTGGCCGGCGATGAGTCGCAATTGATCGAGTCGATCAACAGCTACCGCAGCCAACCTCAGCGTTGCGGATCGCAGGCATCGAATGAACTGTCACCACTGTCGGCTGATCCACGGCTGAGATTACGTGCCACCGGTGCTGTCGATCTTCAGCAAGCCATGGCCAGCGCCAGTTATCCGATGGTCAATGTGCAGGCGATCACGCTCAACGGCCCGCGTGATGCGGCGTCGGCGATGAAGGCGATTCAGGAAAGTTTCTGTCAGGTGGTGCTGGATCCGCAGTTTGTCGATGTCGGTGTCAGCCGCGACGACCGTGACTGGCGCATTGTCCTGGCGCGGCCGCTGCTGTCGGCCAAGCTCGGTGATGCGCAAAGTGAGGGGCAGAAATTGCTCAGTGAACTCAACGTCGCCCGCAGTCAGGCGCGTCAGTGTGGCGGTCAGGCGTTCGCCGCTGCCGCACCGCTGGCCTGGAACGCGACACTGGGCACGATCGCCCAGGATCACAGCCGCGATATGGCCAACAACAATTACTTCGATCACAAGGACCGTGACGGCCGCACCCCGGGCGATCGCGCGGAACTGGCCGGTTACAGCGGGCAACTGGTCGGCGAAAACATCGCCGCCGGCCAAGACACCGTGCACAAAGTCGTCGAAGGCTGGCTCACCAGCCCCGGCCACTGCGCCAACCTGATGAACCCGCAATACCAGGAACTCGGCGCCGCCTACGCGACCGACCCGAAAAGCAGTGCCGGCATCTACTGGACCGCGATGTTCGGCGCCCAGTAAGCCCAATCGCAAAAACACCACAACACCTGTGGGAGCGAGCCTGCTCGCGAAGAGGCCATTACATTCAACACCAATGTTGTCTGACCTGCCGCCTTCGCGAGCAGGCTCGCTCCCACAGTGTTCGGCGGTGTTTACATATTCTCCAACCACCACAAATCCCTGTAGGAGCGAGCCTGCTCGCGATGAGGCCATTACATTCAACACCAATGTTGTCTGACCTGCCGCCTTCGCGAGCAGGCTCGCTCCCACAGTGTCCGGCGGTGTTTACATATTCTCCAACCACCACAAATCCTTGTAGGAGTGAGCCTGCTCGCGATGGGGCCATTACATTCAACATCAATGTTGTCTGACCCGACGCCTTCGCGAGCAGGCTCGCTCCCACAATGTCCGGTGGTACATCCAAAATCCCCGACCATAAAAAACCGGAGCCAGGCTCCGGTTTTTTATGGTCAATGGGTTCTCATCCCCGCGGCGTACATCGCCAGTTTCAGCAGACTGGCGACCACCGCCAGCGATACCACACTGCCCAGCCAGATCAACAGCAACCAGCCCAAACGCTTGTACCAGCGACTGTTTTTCACTTCGCGCGAATCAATGGTAGCCATCGCCAATCCTCACTTTGCCGCGGAATACGTAGTAGCTCCAGAAGGTGTACATCAGGATCACCGGCAGGATGAACAGTGCGCCAATCAGCGCGAACAACTGGCTCGAAGGCGGTGACGCGGCGGCCCAGATGCTCACCGACGGCGGGATGATGTTCGGCCAGATGCTCAGTGCCAGGCCGATGTAACCGAGCAACATCAGCACCAGCGTAAACACGAACGGCCAATGCGTATGCCGCTGACGCAACGTGCGCAGCAACCCGAACAGCGCCAGCAACGCCAACACCACCAACCCGGCAAACACCTGCAGATGCCCGTGGGTTGACCAACGCGTTGCCAGTTCCGGATGCAGTTGCAGCGTCCACACGCCAATCACCAGCACCATCGCCATCAACAGCAAGGCCAGCGGCCGGGTGAACAGACGCATCCGCGACTCCAGCATCCCTTCGGTCTTGACCAGCAACCAGGTGCTGCCGAGTAACGCATACGCGATCACCAGACCCACGCCACACACCAGCGGAAACGGCGCCAACGAGTCCAGACCGCCGCCGGCAAACTGCCGATCAACCACCGGAATCCCGGACACGTACGCGCCAATCACCACGCCCTGGGAGAACGTCGCCAGCAACGAACCACCGATAAACGCCTTGTCCCACCAATGGCGTTTTTGCGGCGAGGATTTGAAGCGAAACTCAAACGCCACGCCGCGGAAAATCAACCCGCAAAGCATCAGGATCAGCGGCAGATACAACGCCTCGAGAATCACCCCGTACGCCAGCGGAAACGCGCCATACAACGCCGCGCCGCCGAGCACCAGCCACGTCTCGTTACCGTCCCACACCGGCGCCACGGTGTTCATCATCACATCGCGTTCCTGCTCATCCGGGATCAGTGGAAACAGGATTCCCAGGCCCAGATCGAAGCCGTCCATGATCACGTACATCATCACCCCGAAGGCGATGATCACTCCCCAGATCAACGAGAGATCGATACCTTGAATACCCATGACTCAATGCTCCTTCATAGGGGCGATAGCCGCTGAAATCGGTCGACGCGGCGTCTGCAATTCATCGCCCGCAGGCGGATGTTCGTGGTGCGGCTGCGGGCCTTTTTTCACCAGTTTCATCATGTAGCCGATGCCCACGCTGAACACCGTGAAATAGATCACCACGAACAACGCCAGCGAGGTGCTCATCTGCGCCACCGAGTGATGCGACGCCGCGTCGTGGGTGCGCAGCAAGCCATACACCACCCACGGCTGACGCCCGACTTCCGTGGTGATCCAACCGGCCAGCAGCGCAATCAAGCCGCTCGGCCCCATCAACAACACCAGACGCTGGAAGCCTCGATGCCGGTAAAGCTTGCCGCCCCGGCGCAACGCCAGACCGAGCAAACCCACGAGAATCATCAACATCCCCAACCCGGCCATGACGCGAAAGCTCCAGAAAATCACGGTCGAATTCGGCCGGTCTTCTTTCGGGAAGCTCTTCAGCGCCGGGATCTGCTTATCGAGGCTGTGGGTGAGGATCAGGCTGCCGAGACAGGGAATCTCCAACGCATATCTGGTCTTCTCCGCTTGCATATCAGGAATGCCGAACAGCACCAGCGGCGTCGGCCCGTTGTCGGCGTTTTCCCAGTGGCCTTCGATGGCGGCAATCTTCGCCGGTTGATGCTCCAGCGTGTTCAACCCGTGAGCGTCACCGACCACCGCCTGAATCGGCGCCACGATCAACGCCATCCACAACGCCATGGAAAACATCTTGCGCACTGGCGCGGTGTTGTTGCCGCGCAGTAAATGCCAGGCTGCCGACGCACCGACGAAGAACGACGTAGCGACGAACGCGGCAATCGCCATGTGCGCCAGACGGAACGGAAACGACGGGTTGAACACAATCGCCAGCCAGTCCAGTGGCATCACCCGACCATCGACAATCTCGAAGCCCTGTGGCGTCTGCATCCAGCTGTTCGACGCGAGAATCCAGAACGTCGAAATCAACGTGCCGATCGCGACCATCACCGTGGCGAAGAAGTGCAAGCCACGGCCGACGCGGTTCCAGCCGAACAGCATCACCCCGAGGAAACCGGCCTCAAGGAAGAATGCGGTCAGCACTTCATAGGTCAGTAACGGCCCGGTGATGCTCCCGGCAAAATCCGAGAAGCCGCTCCAGTTGGTGCCGAACTGGTACGCCATGACCAGCCCCGAAACCACGCCCATGCCAAAGTTGACCGCGAAAATCTTCGACCAGAAATGGTAGAGATCGCGGTACGTGTCGTTGCGGGTTTTCAGCCACAGGCCTTCGAGTACCGCGAGGAAACTCGCCAGGCCAATGGTGATCGCCGGGAAAATAATGTGGAACGAAACCGTGAACGCGAATTGGAGTCGCGCCAGGTCCAGTGCCTCTAGATTGAACATGATGATGTCCTCATCCAGGCTGAAAAGCGGCAGCACGAACCCGGGCCACCGCCAGACGCGAACGCCTGCAGCCAGTCAAATTGCCAATGTTTTTATGAGTGGCGGTTTACGCCACCGACGACGGGATCAGGTTGCTGACCTTCGCGGCTTCGAGGCGGATCGCCACGAATTTGGAAGTCGGCGTGTAGGTTCGGTCGCCGTAGCTTTCCAGCGGTACCAGAGGGTTAGTCTCCGGGTAATACGCCGCTGCTTGCCCTGCTGGAATGTCGTAGGCGATCAAGGTAAAACCGCTGACCCGACGTTCACGTTCGTCATCCCACAGCGCCACCAGATCGACCTTCTGCCCCGGTTCGAAGCCCAAGCGCTGGATGTCCTGCTCGTTGGCAAAGATCACTTCGCGCATGCCGTAAACCCCGCGATAACGGTCATCGAGGCCATACAGCGTGGTGTTGTACTGATCGTGGGAACGCATGGTTTGCAGGATCAGATGCGGCTTGACCGGCAGGTTGCGCACGCCCTCGCTGATCAAGTGCTCCGGTAGCACGCACGGGGTGAACTGGGCCTTGCCGCTAGCGGTGTTCCAGACCCGATCCGAGGCGTCGTTGCCGAGGTGGAAACCACCCGGAATCAGCAGTTTTTCATTGAAGTTCTCGAAGCCCGGGATCACGTCGGCAATCAGGTTGCGGATGCGCCCGTAGTCGCCCACCACCCACTCCCAATCGATCGGGTGCTTGCCCAACGTCGCGGCGGCGATCCCGGCAATAATCGCTGGCTCGGACTTCAAGTGCGCCGACTTCGGCTTCAACTGACCGAACGACAAATGCACCATGCTGAACGTGTCTTCGACGGTCACGCCTTGCGGGCCTTCAGCCTGGATATCGATGTCGGTACGCCCGAGGCACGGCAGAATCAGCGCGTCGCGACCCGTCACCAAGTGGCTGCGGTTGAGCTTGGTCGCAATGTGCACGGTCAGGTCGAGTTTGCGCATGGCCGCGTGGGTGCGTGGGGTGTCCGGCGTGGCTTGGGCGAAGTTGCCGCCCAGACCGATGAACACCTTGGCTTCGCCACGCTCCATGGCGCCGATCGCCATCACCGTGTTGTGCCCGTGCATGCGCGGCACGTCGAAGTTGAAGCGCTTTTGCAGCGCGTCCATCAAGTCTTTCGGCGCCAGTTCGTTGATGCCCATGGTGCGGTCGCCCTGCACGTTACTGTGGCCGCGAACCGGCGACAGACCTGCGCCCGGACGGCCGACGTTGCCGCGCAGCAGTTGCAGGTTGATGACTTCCTGCAAGGTCGCCACCGAGTGCACGTGTTGGGTCAGGCCCATGGCCCAGCACATGATCACGCTCTTGGCGCGGCCATACATGCGCGCGGCCAGTTCGATGTCATGCAGCGGCACGCCGGACTGCTCGAGAATGTGCTCCCAGCTGGTTGCCTCGACTTCAGCCAGATAGCTGTCGAGGCCTGTGGTGTGCTCGGCGATGAACGCGTGATCGAACACCGGTTCGCCACCAGCGGCCTGAGCTTCGCGTTCCCACTGCAGGAGGAATTTGACCATGCCGCGAATCATCGCCATGTCGCCGCCCAGCGCCGGGCGGAAATACGCGGTGTTGGTCGCTTCCCAGCCGTTGCTGAGCATTTCCAGCGGGTTCTGCGGGTTCTGGAAACGCTCCAGGCCACGCTCTTTCAGCGGATTGATACAGACCACTTGGGCGCCGCGCTTTACCGCTTCACGCAGCGGTTCGAGCATGCGCGGATGGTTGGTGCCGGGGTTCTGGCCGATCACAAAAATCGCGTCGGCGTGATGGAGGTCCTCGTAAACCACGGTGCCTTTGCCGACGCCGAGGGTCTCGATCATGCTCACCGCACTGGCTTCGTGGCACATGTTCGAGCAGTCGGGGAAATTGTTGGTGCCGAACGCGCGGACGAACAATTGATAGAGAAACGCCGCTTCATTGCTCGCGCGTCCGGAGGTGTAGAACTCGGCCTCATGCGGCGAATCAAGGTTTTTCAGGTGATCAGCGATCAGCGCAAAAGCGTCTGCCCAACTGATTTCCACATAGCGGTCGACCCGCGCGTCGTAGCGCAGCGGGTGGGTCAGGCGGCCCTGATATTCCAGCCAGTAGTCGCTCTGCTCGGCCAGGCTCGACACCGTGTACTTGTTGAAGAACGCCGGGTCGACCAAACGCCCGGTCGCTTCCCAGTTCACCGCTTTCGCGCCGTTTTCGCAGAACTTCAACATGCTCGCGCCGGGCGCCTCGCCCCAGGCACAACCCGGGCAGTCGAAGCCGCCGTTCTGGTTAGTCTTGAGCATGGCCCGAATGTTTTTCAGGGCGTTTTCACTGCCCAGCCAGCTTTTTGTCAGGCTGATGACAGCGCCCCAACCGGCAGCGGCGCCTTTGTAGGGTTTGTAACGGTCGACTTGTGACATGGGACTTCTCCATGACGATGCACACAGGCATGAACCTGATTCGGTTAAACAGCGACGGCCGACTTTCAAGGTTGCAAAGTGGTCGTTGGGTTTGCCGGGGCAAGGATATTAACCGTTACAAAACATTGTCTAATCGCTATTAATGACTGCCTTATCGAAAGCATCTATCACGGCTAAAAACCCTTTATTTACGGGGCCTTGCGAAACTAACGGAGCAACTTTCGGCGAAAAATAATTCATCATCGACGGCATCAATCAGCTGTTCATTAACAGTGATTGGACAGCACTGAAAGTTGCTCATAATCTGCGCTGACCAAACCCCTTCCACAGTGGTTTTCATTCCTGCGAGGCTGTCATGTCTGAGCGTGTCTTGATCGATGGTTACAACCGCCGCGTCGACTATCTGCGCATGTCGGTGACCGACCGCTGCGACTTCCGCTGCGTCTATTGCATGGCCGAAGACATGCAGTTCCTGCCACGCCAGCAAGTTCTGACCCTGGAAGAGATCTATCAACTGGCGCAGAGCTTTGTAGCGCTCGGTACGCGCAAGATTCGCCTTACCGGTGGCGAGCCGCTGATCCGTCCGGGCGTGGTCAAGCTGTGCGAGCAGATCGCCGCCCTGCCCGGCCTGCGCGAGTTGTGCATGACCACCAACGGCTCACAACTGGGCAAACTCGCCGCGCCGCTGTTCGACGCCGGGGTCAAACGCCTGAACATCAGCCTCGACAGCCTCGATCCGCAGCGCTTCAAACAGATGACCCGCACGGGCGATCTGGCGCAGGTGATCAACGGCATCGATGCCGCGCGCAAGGCCGGTTTTACCCGCACTAAACTCAACGTGGTGGTGATGCAGGGCCGTAACGATGAGGAGATCAACGATCTGGTCAGCTTCGCCATTGATCGTCAGCTCGATGTCTCCTTCATCGAGGAAATGCCGCTGGGGATCATCAGCGAACACAGCCGCGCCGAGTCGTTTTTCTCCAGCGCCCAGGTGCGGGAAAAGATTGCCGAGCGCTATACCCTGATTGACTCTGCCGAGTCGACGCAAGGCCCGTCGCGCTACTGGCGGCTGGCCGAAGCGCCGGAGATTCGTCTGGGCTTTATCTCACCGCATAGCCACAACTTTTGCGGCACCTGCAACCGCGTGCGCCTCACCGTCGAAGGACGCCTGCTACTGTGTCTGGGTAACGAGCATTCGGTCGATCTCAAAGCGGTACTGCGTGCGCACCCGGGGCAACCGCAACGGCTGGAGAAAGCCATTATCGAGGCGATGAAACTGAAGCCGTATCGACATAATTTCGAAGTGAACGATGATGTTCAGCTCGTGCGCTTCATGAACATGACGGGCGGCTAGACCGCCCCTTCCAAGGGTTATCGGAACCGCACAGCATGATCATCAGACCCAAGGTCAATCAGTTCGCCATTCTCTTCACCCTCAAGGGTTCGATCGCCAAGCGCATTGCTATGCGCACGTTGATGGTCACCCTCCTGGCTTCGGCGATCGTGCTGGTGGAAATCCTCCATCCGAGCAACTTCACCAAGGTCAACGCCACACCGTTTACCTTGCTCGGTTTGTCGCTGTCGATCTTCATGAATTTTCGCAACAACGCTTGCTATGACCGTTGGTATGAGGCGCGTAAAGCCTGGGGCGAAGTGATAGTGCATATTCGCTCGGTGATTCGTGAAACCCATGTAATTCGTGAGTCGGTTGAGCGTAAACCGCTGCTGCTCAATCTTTGTGGCTTTGCTCATGCGTTGAACGCGCGGTTGCGTAAAGAAAGCGAAGCGGACGCCAGTAGCCAATGGATCATGCCGAAACCCGATCCGCAGACACCGGATTACAGCGGGCGCATTTTGCAGACGGTTGGCCAGCAGTGTTCCGATCTGCATCAGAACGGTGAGCTGACTGAATGGCGCTACATGCTATTGGCCAATCACCTGACCAGCCTGACCCAGGCGCAAGCGGTGTGCGAACGGATCAAAACCACGCCGCTGCCGTTTCCTTACACACTGTTGTTGCACCGCACGATCTACCTGTTTTGCATCCTGCTGCCGTTTGCCATGGCCGAGCCGCTGGGCTGGCTGACACCGTTGTTCACGGCGATTGTCAGCTACACGTTTTTTGGCCTCGATGCGATTGCCGATGAACTGGAAGACCCCTTCGGCCGCGACGAAAACGACCTGCCCACCGATGCACTGGTACGCACCATCGAACGCGATATCCTCAGCGAACTCGGCACCGAAGTGCCGCCGGCGCTGAAGCCTGTGGACTATGTGCTGAGCTGATCCGTAGCTCTCCAGACACCCCAAAACCCTGTGGGAGCGAGCCTGCTCGCGAAGGGGCCCTTTCAGTCTCTATCAATGTTGACTGACACTCCGCTTTCGCGAGCAGGCTCGCTCCCACAGTTTGATTGGTGGTGGGGTCAGAAGAGTTCGTTGAACGGGATAAAGCGCAGCGGATCGCCGGCGTTGTGAGAGCTGCTCTCCGGGATTTCTACCAGGCCATCGGCCCAGGTTGCGCCGAGCAGGACGCCGGAGCTTTGATTGGGATAAAGCACAGCACGCCCCGCTTCAAGCCTCACCCGCAGATATTCACGACGACCGCCCGCCTTGTGCCAGTCGAAACCTGCATTGACTGTGAAACTCAGCGGCATGACATCTTGAACGCCTTGTATGCGCAGTAGATACGGCCGCGCCAATAAGCCAAACGTTACCAGCGCCGAAGTCGGATTGCCCGGCAGACCAATCACCGGCACCGCACCAAAATGCCCGACCGTCAGCGGTTTGCCAGGCTTGATCGCGAGTTTCCACAACAGCGGTTTGCCGCTGTCGCGCAGCACCTGTCCGAGGCAATCGGCATCACCGGCAGACACGCCACCGGTAGTCAGAATCAGATCCGCACTCACTTGCAATTGCTCAAGCTTGAGCCGCGTCTGCGCCGGGCGATCCGGGAGGATGCCGGCGTCGATCACTTCGCAGCCCAGCTCCCGCAACCAGTGGCCGAGCAACACGCGGTTGCTGTTGTAGATGCTGCCGGGGCGCAGTGGCTGGCCCGGTTCGACCAGTTCATCACCGGTCGACAGCAGTGCCACACGCGGGCGACGCACCACGTGCAGGTGCGCCAGCCCTTGCCCGGCGGCGACCGCCAGTTCGAACGGTCCAAGGCGTTTGCCGGCGCGCAGCAGGATATCGCCGACGCGATTTTCCTGACCTTGCGCGCGGATGTTCTGCCCCGCCTTCAGCGGCTGCAAGAAGCGCACGCGACCGTCCTCCAGCACTTCGACGTTCTCCTGCATCTCGACGCAGGTGGCGCCGGGCGGCAGCGGTGCGCCGGTAAAGATCCGTGCGCAGGTGCCGGGCAGCAACGTGTCCGGTGCCTGCCCGGCGTAAACCTTTTGCGAGACCTTCAACGGCTGTCGGTGCAGATCGCTGAGATTGAGCGCGTATCCATCCATGGCGCTGTTCGGCCACGGCGGCAAGTCGAGTGTCGCCACCAGATCACTGGCCAGCACCCGCCCACGCGCATCGTCGAGCGCCAGCAGTTCGCTGTCGGCCAGACGTTGCTCGTTGGCCATGCCGAGCAATTGGTCGAGGGCATCTTCGACCGGCATCAACGGTGCTTTGCTCATCCGCGTGGCCCGCAGGCTTGCACGGCTTTTAGGTGCGGGACGAAATTGCACGGGCGATGACGGTTATCCAGTTGTTCGGCAAGAATGCCTTCCCACGCCGTGCGGCACGCACCGGTCGAACCCGGCAGGCAGCACACCAGCGTGCCGTTCGACAACCCGGCCAGCGCGCGGCTTTGCACGGTGGACGTGCCGATATCCAGAATCGAAATCGCCCGGAACAGTTCGCCAAAACCATCGATCTGCTTATCGAACAGGCAGGCCACCGCTTCCGGCGTGCTGTCACGACCGGTGAAACCCGTGCCGCCGGTGATCAGCACTACCTGAATGCCTTCGTCAGCAATCCAGTGAGCGACCTGCGCACGGATCTTGTACAGATCGTCCTTGAGCAGGTTGCGCTCGCTCAAGGTATGCCCTGCTTCCAGCAACCGACTGACCAGCAATTGGCCCGAGGTATCGCTGGCATAATCGCGGGTATCGCTGACCGTCAGTACGGCAATATTCAGGGGGACAAACAGGGCATCGGCTTTGGCGCTCATGGCAGTTCTCCGGCAGCAGTCAATCAACATTGCCGAGCAGCCTAAGTGCCACTTATGAGGACTGTCTAATCACTCTGGCCAACCACATTATCGAGCGGCTCTATCAGCGCTTTTTATACCGCAACAAGCCAGCAAAACCGTGGCTGATAGAGCCGATCGATAGCCCCTTAAACACTTCCGATTGGACGAATAACCGTTCAAGTGAGATCGTCGCACCCTGCGCTTTTCGTGCGTCTCGCGCATCCGCGTCAATACTCAATCAAAAAATCCCCATCGAGCAGGTGCCATCGTGGACATCAAACAACTCAAGTTCCTGATCGCGCTGGACGAAACCCGCCACTTCGGCCAGGCCGCCGCACGCTGCCACATCACCCAACCGACGTTGTCGATGCGCCTGCGCAATCTGGAAGACGAGCTGGATCTGGTGCTGGTCAACCGTGGCCAGCGCTTTGAAGGTTTCACCCAGGCCGGCGAGCGTGTGCTGGCCTGGGCGCGCACCTTGCTCGCGGCTCACGACGGTTTGTTCGCCGAAGCGGCGGCGTGTCGCGGGCAACTGGTGGGTAGTTTGCGTCTGGGTCTGGTGCCGCTGAGCAGCTTCAATCCGGTCAATTACATTCAGGGTTTATCGGGTACGTATCCGGAGCTGAAATTCAGCCTGTCGTCGCTGAGTTCCGACGAGATCATCGCCGGTTTGGGCAACAATCAGCTTGATCTGGGCGTGTGCTATCTGGACCACGTCAACCCGAACTATTTCGAGTTTTTCGAGATCGGTGAAACCCGCGTCGGCCTGCTCTACGACAACCGGCATTTCCATTTCGAAGGCACTGAAATGAGCTGGGAAGACGCCGCCGAACTGCCGCTGGGGATGATCACCGCCGGCATGCATTATCGTAAATCCATCGATTTGAGCTTCCGCAGTCGTGGCCTCAGCCCACAGCCGATCATGGAAAGCGACTCGACCTATCAGCTGTTGCAGGCGATTCACCAAGGCTTTTGCTGCGCGATCATGCCGCTGGACAGCGGGCTTGAGGAGCCGATCGAACACCTGTCGTTCATGCAGTTGCCGGATGCCAGTGTGCTCGCGCCGTTGGGGCTGGTGATGCGCAAGACCGAGCCGCGCTCGGCGATTGCCGAGAAGTGTTTTGCCGAGGCGCGGAAGTTGTTTGGGGTTGAGGTGACCGCCGAATAATTGATGTCGTATATCAGGCCCTCATCGCGAGCAGGCTCACTCCTACAGGGGAACGCATTCCAAATGTAGGAGTGAGCCTGCTCGCGATGGGGCCTGACCCGACAACACATATTTTGGTTGATCGAGCAAAGCAATCACCACATAAGAACAAGCGATTGGACGCACTTTTAACGCCCCCGTAGCCTGAACACTCTTCAGCGCCTCGGGACTTTTCAGATGCTCTGCCACGTCGAAACCCTCACAGAATCCACTACCGAACCCAACGCCCCAGCACCGCAACCGGCGCAGGTGGTGTTTCGCGAATACCTGCCCGACGCCGCCATCTCCCACGCCGCGCTGGCCGCGGAAATCGCTCTCGCCATCAGCTACAACGGCTTGAGCCAAGCGGTGATGATGGTCTCGCCCGGCAACCTCGAAGACTTCATTCGTGGCTTCAGCCTGAGCAACGCGATCATCGACAGCGTCGACGAGATCTACGACATCCGCCTCACGCATTTCGATCAGGCCTGTCAGGCCGAAGTGCAGATTTCCAGCCGGGCGTTCTGGGCCTTGAAGGATCACCGGCGGCAAATGACGGGCACCAGCGGTTGCGGCATCTGTGGCGTTGAAGCACTGGAGCAGGCGCTGCCGCAACTGCAGATCCTGCAACCTTCACCGCTACCGCCGGCCGAGCATTTCGACGGCATCCGCCAACGCATCGAAGCCGCTCAACAACTGGCGCGCAGCAGCGGTGCTCTGCACGCCGCGCTGTATTTCGACGTCGACAGTGAAGCGCTGCTGTGCCGCGAAGACATCGGCCGCCACAACGCCCTCGACAAGCTGATCGGCGCGATGCAGATCGACGCCATCGATGCGGCTGAAGGCTTCGTCGTGGTCACCAGCCGTTGCAGCCTCGAACTGATTCACAAAGCCGTGCGTGCGCGCCTCGGCACCCTCGTCAGTCTGTCCGCGCCAACCGCTTTGACTGTGCGGTGGGCACTCAAGCATCGACTCAATCTGATCCATGTGCCGCACCGCAACGCCCCGCGAATTTACAGCCCGATCCAGGAGCATTCCGCATGAGCCACACCCTCACCCACCTCGATGATCAAGGCCGCGCCAACATGGTCGACGTCAGCGATAAAGCCGCGACCCGCCGCGAAGCCACGGCGCAAGCCTGGGTGCAGATGCGCCCGGAAACCTTAAAGATGATCCAGGCCAACGGGCACCCGAAAGGCGATGTCTTCGCGGTGGCGCGGATCGCCGGGATACAAGCTGCCAAGCGCACTCACGAACTGATTCCGCTGTGCCATGCGCTGTTGCTCAGTTCGATTCACGTCGAATTCAAGGCTTGTGAACCGGATCGCGTGCAGATCAACAGCACCTGCCGCCTGACCGGCCAGACCGGCGTCGAACTCGAAGCGTTGACCGCCGCCAGCGTCGCCGCGCTGACCATTTACGACATGTGCAAAGCGGTAGATCGGGCGATGGTCATTGGCGACATCCGCCTGCTCAGTAAACAGGGTGGCCGTTCCGGTCACTTTCAATGGGAGGACACGCAATGATCCTGATCAACTACTTCGCCAGCTACCGTGACCGGCTCAATCTGGGTGGTGAAAAAATTCCGCTGACTGATGCATTGGGCAGCGTTGAAGATGTGCGGCAAATGCTTATGCAGCGAGGCGATCTGTGGCGCGATGTGCTCGGTGCCGGGAATCTGATGTGCGCGCTGAATCAGGAGCTGTGTCAGCCGAGTCAGGCGATTGAAGATTTCGATGAGATCGCGTTTTTTCCGCCAGTGACCGGGGGTTGATCAATGGCTATTCGAGTCCAGCACAAAAGCTTCGACGTCGGCCAGTTGACGGCCGATCTGCACGCGCGCAATCCACGGGTGGGCGCGGTGGTGAATTTCATTGGTTATGTGCGTGATCTGAATATTGGCCAGAGCGTGAATGAACTGTATCTTGAGCACTATCCGGGGATGACCGAAAAAGCCCTCAAGCAGATCGCCGAAGAAGCCCGTGAGCGCTGGCCGCTGTTGGGGGTGGAGATTGTGCATCGGGTCGGCGCGTTATCGGTGTGCGAGCCGATCGTGTTTGTCGGGGTTAGCAGTAAACATCGGCATATGGCGTTCGAGGCCTGTGCGTTCATCATGGACGTGCTCAAGACCCGCGCGCCGTTCTGGAAGCGTGAGAGTACGCCAGAGGGTTCTCACTGGGTCGAGGGCCGGGAAAGCGATCGGGATGCGGCGTTGCGTTGGAGTCTGGCACATGCCTGAAGAGCAAAAGCCCCTCACCCTAGCCCTCTCCCAGAGGGAGAGGGAACTGATTGGGGGATATCGGAGAGATTCATCGACTTGAAAGATTGGCTCTGAATCCATAATCGACTCGATCTTTCAGGTCGATGGATAACGCCAGACACCTCGGTCGGCTCCCTCTCCCTTTGGGAGAGGGCTGGGGTGAGGGTTGAAAGTCTGATTAGATAGCCACTCCGCCAGGACCCAACTCCGGAGTCTCGCTTGAGCACAGCGCCGAACAACCTGCCCCGCCCCGATCCCGTCACCCTGCGCCAGGCTTGGCGCTTCTGGCTAAAACTCGGCTGCATCGGTTTCGGCGGCCCGGCCGGGCAGATTGCGATCATGCATCAGGAGCTGGTCGAGCGCCGGCGCTGGATTTCCGAAAAACGTTTCCTGCACGCGCTCAACTACTGCATGTTGCTGCCCGGCCCCGAGGCTCAGCAACTGGCGACGTACATCGGCTGGCTGCTGCATCGCACCTGGGGCGGTGTCATCGCCGGTGCGCTGTTTGTGTTGCCGTCATTGTTCATTCTGATCGCGTTGTCCTGGCTGTACATCGCCTTCGGTGACGTGCCAGCAGTGGCCGGGGTGTTTTACGGGATCAAACCGGCGATCACCGCGATTGTCCTGCACGCCGCGCATCGCATCGGCTCGCGTGCATTGAAGAACGCCTGGCTATGGACGATTGCCGGCGCCTCGTTCGTGGCGATTTTCGCCTTCAACGTGCCCTTCCCCTTGATCGTCCTCGGGGCTGCGTTGATCGGCTATCTGGGAGGACGTTTCGCCCCTCAGCGGTTCAGCAACGGTGGTGCGCGCAACAGCGAGAAATCCTTCGGCCCGGCATTGATCGACGACGATACGCCGGCGCCGGAACACGCCCGTTTCAGCCTGCCGAAGCTGCTGCGCCTAGGGTTGATCGGTGCGGTGCTCTGGTGTTTACCGATGGCGTTGTTGACAGCATTGTTCGGCTGGGACGGCACCTTCACACAAATGGCCTGGTTCTTCACCAAAGCCGCGCTGCTTACCTTTGGTGGCGCTTACGCGGTGCTGCCTTACGTCTATCAGGGCGCCGTCGGGCATTACGGCTGGTTGACGCCGACGCAGATGATCGACGGCCTCGCCCTCGGTGAAACCACACCCGGCCCGCTGATCATGGTGGTGGCGTTCGTCGGTTTCGTTGGCGCCTATGTGCAACCGGCGTTCGGCCCCGAACATGCCTTTGCCGCCGGGGCGCTGGCGGCAACGTTGGTGACCTGGTTCACCTTCCTGCCCTCGTTTCTGTTCATCCTCGCCGGCGGGCCGTTGGTGGAATCGACGCACAACGAACTGAAGTTCACCGCACCGCTGACGGCGATCACCGCTGCCGTGGTCGGGGTGATTGTGAACCTGGCGTGTTTTTTCGCTTATCACGTGTTGTGGCCAAACGGGTTCGCCGGGGCGCTGGATGTGTTTTCGCTGATGTTGGCGGTTGCAGCGGCGCTGGCGCTGTTCGTTTTCAAACGCGGCGTGTTCAGTGTGTTGATCGTTTGCGCCCTCGCCGGGCTGGGCTTTCACCTGATGCGCTGAACCTGGCCTGTGAATCTCCCGTTTACACGCCCGCGAATTCCCCCTTACTATCCGGGCACACCGGTCGGCGGGGTCAGCCCGCCACCGACGTTTTCCGCCAACGGAAACACGCGTTATGAGTACGTCACCACAACAAGCAGAATCGTTGAACGTCTCTACCCTGCGCGCCCTCTCTCACAGGGGCGGCGTATGAATCGTATCGTCAATCTCCCCATGGCCCTGCGCCGTTCCAAGCTGCGTCACTCCGCACGCCCGCCGGATATCGCCCGGTCTGTCTGATCGCGCCCGTTAAAAAACCGCGACAGCCCCCTGCTTCTTGATATCCCTGCCAGGACAGCCACGCCTATTGCTGCGTCGTGTCCGGCCCGAATCTGCGCGCCTGTGCGGCGCCATCGTGAGTGATTGATTATGAAATTCGCAGCCATCGAAGACGCACACCTGTTTCTTGAACAGAACCCCGATATCGACATGATCGAGCTGTTCATTCTCGACGCCAACGGCGTGCCGCGCGGCAAGCTGTTGCACCGCGAAGAACTGCTCGCTGTATACGAAAGCGGTCGACCGCTACCGAGCACTATTCTCGGCCTGACCGTGCAGGGTGAAGACGTCGAGAACTCCGGTCTGGTCTGGGACGTCGGCGATATCGACTGCCGCGCCTATCCGCTGGAAGGCAGTCTGGTGCGCCTGCCGTGGCGCAAGATTCCGACCGCCGCCGTGCAGGTGAGCATGCACCCGACCGAGGGCATGCCCGCCAGCATCGCCGACCCCCGGCACTTGCTGATCAAAGTCATAGACGGCCTCAAGGCCGAGGGTTATTACCCGGTGATGGCCTGCGAACTGGAGTTCTACCTGCTCGACGCCAAACGCGATCACAACGGCCGCCCGCAACCGGCACTGGACGCGGACGGTGGTCGACCGCGACACACCCAGGTCTACGGTTTGCGTGAGCTGGAACAGATCGAACCGTTCCTCGCCGACCTCTACAACGCCTGCAAACTGCACGGTATTCCGGCGCGCACGGCGATCTCCGAATACGCTCCGGGTCAGGTGGAAATCACCCTCGAACACGGCGACGCGCTCGAGGCGATGGATCAGGCCGTGCGCTACAAACGTCTGGTCAAGGCCATCGCCCACAAGCACGGCATGCAGGCGACGTTCATGGCCAAGCCGTTCGATGACCTGGCCGGCACCGGCATGCACATGCACGTGAGTCTGGCCGATGGCGCGGGGCATAATCTGTTCGCCTCGGAAGACCCGGCCGGCACACCGCTGCTGCGCACAGCAATTGGCGGCATGCTCGCCTCGCTACTCGACTCGTTGTTGCTGTTCTGCCCGAACGCCAACTCGTACCGGCGCTTCCAGGCCAATAGCTATGCACCGTTGGCGCCAACCTGGGGCGTCGACAACCGCACCGTCAGCCTGCGTGTTCCCGGCGGCCCGGCCAATACCCGGCACATCGAACACCGCATCTGCGGCGCCGATGCCAACCCGTATCTGGCCGCGGCAGCGATCCTTGCCGGGATTCATCGTGGCATTCGTGAAGACCTCGATCCGGGTGCGCCGGTTGAGGGCAATGGCTATGCGCAGGCGAAGGAATTGCTGCCGACGGATTGGCTGACTTCGTTGCAGGCGCTGGAGAATTCGGTGTGGGCACGGGATGCGTTAGGACAGGAATTTCTCGGGGTGTATCTGGCGGTGAAGCGTGCCGAGTATCGGCAGTTCATGGCCGAGGTGGGTGAGCAGGATTGGCGCTGGTATCTCACCGAGGCCTGAAGACTCCCCCCTACCCCCTGTAGGAGTGAGCCTGCTCGCGATGAGGCCATGTCAGTCAAACCATCTGTGAATGACACACCGCTATCGCGAGCAGGCTCACTCCTACAAGGGACCGCGTACAACCTACGAATTCGTGTGGACACTGACATGACCGAACGCTGCAATTCCTACTACACCGCCACCCTCAACCAGGACACCGACTACCCGACCCTGCAAGGCCGGCACAAGGTCGACGTGGTGATCATCGGCGGCGGTTTCACCGGCGTCGCCACTGCCGTCGAACTCGCCGAAAAAGGCCTGAAAGTCGCCATCGTCGAGAGTCACAAGATCGGCTGGGGCGCCACCGGGCGCAACGGCGGACAAGTTACCGGCAGCCTTTCCGGCGACGGCGCAATGCGCAAACAGATGCGTCCGAAACTCGCCGACGATGTCGATGATTTCATCTGGCACCTGCGCTGGCGCGGGCATGAAATCATCCAGCAACGCGTCGAGAAATACGGTATTCAATGCGACCTCAAACACGGCCATTTACACGCGGCGTACAAGCCCAGTCACATGACTGACTTGCGCAAGGATTACGAAGAAGCCGTGCGGCGGGGATTGGGCGATGAGGTCAGTCTGCTCGACCGCAGTCAGGTGCGCGATCTGCTGCAAAGCGATCTCTACCACGGCGCAATCAAGAATACGCGCAACATGCATCTGCACCCGCTCAACCTGTGCATCGGTGAAGCGCGGGCGGCGGAAAGTCTTGGCGCGCTGATCTTTGAAAACAGCGAAGTGCTGGAGATCATTCACGGCGCTACGCCCGGTGTGCGCACCGCTCACGGACAGATCAATGCCAATCAGGTCATGCTCGCCGGCGACGTCTATCACAAGCTCGAACCCGGTCAGCTCAAAGGCAAGATTTTTCCGGCCATGGGCGGCATCGTCACCACTGCGCCGCTCGGCGATCTGGCCAAGCAGATCAACCCGGAAGATCTGGCCGTCTACGACTGCCGTTTCGTCCTCGACTACTACCGCCTCACTGCCGACGGCCGCCTGTTGTTTGGTGGCGGCGCCAACTACAGCGGCAAGGATTCACGGGACATCGCTGCCGAGCTGCGCCCGTGCATCGAGCAAACCTTTCCGGCGCTCAAAGGTGTGCAGATCGATTACCAGTGGAGCTGCGCGATGGGCATCGTCATCAACCGCATCCCGCAGCTGGGCAAGCTCTCGGACAACGTCTGGTACTGCCAAGGCTATTCGGGGCACGGCATCGCGACGACGCACATCATGGGTGAAATCATGGGCCGCGCGATCACCGGGCAGATGGAGCAGTTCGATACGTTTGCCCAGTGCCAGCATATTCGTGTGCCGATGGGGGATTTGCTCGGCAATCCGTTGCTGGCTGCCGGGATGTGGTACTACCAGATGCTTGAGCGACTTCGCTGACACACCCTCCAGTTGTAGGAGCTGCCGAAGGCTGCGATCTTTTGATCTTGTTTTTAAGAATCAAAATCAAAAGATCGCAGCCTTCGGCAGCTCCTTGTATGTTGCCCTCACACCAGTCAATTGAGATCTAAGCTCGCTGGTGCGGACATACGAAGATGTGTTTCTGGGGGAGACCGATCGCTCCTAAAGGCAGGACTTGCTCCTGACCTTGTCTGTAGAGAGGTCCCCCCGCCTCATTGCCCACCACGAAGAGTATCGAGAAGCCGACAAGTCGGACTTCGCATTACAAGGTTGCAGTGGCATGAAGTTCGAGGTCAGGGGAACCAGGATGCATTTCTAACCCAGTTCACTCGGAGTTGAAAGCATGAGCATGCATGTCGGTTTGGATGTGGGGTCTCGCACGACCGCCATGGGCTGGCGCAACGACGGCCGTTTTGCAGGGGCCTGCAACATCGACCAAACACCCGCCGGGCGCAAAGCAGCGGTCAACAGGTTGCTCGAGCTCAAGCCTTTATCCGTAGTGATGGAGGCCACCGGCATCTATTACCTGGATTTGGCCATGGAGCTCACCGCGGCGGGTTTGCCCGTTTCGGTTATCAACCCGAAGAGCTTTCATAACTTTGCCAAGCTGATGCTGAAAAACAGCAAAACCGATGCGATCGATGCCCAGTTGCTAGCCGAATACGGCGAACGCATGAGCCCAAAATTGTGGACGCCGCCCACGACCATACAGTTGGAACTGCGGGCTATCGGAAGGCATATCAATCGTTTGACGTGTCATCGCACCCGAGCCAAGAACGAGCTGCATGCGCTGAAAGCTACTCAAACAACCGTGAAAATGCTGATTGAAGACGAAGAAGAAGCCATTGAAGCTTTTGACAAGCGAATCGAGCGTTTCAGGCTCGCAGGTCGGGCGCTGATCGACAACTGCCCGACGCTAAGCGCCCAGTTTGGGCACATGATCGCAGCGCCGGGCATGGGCGAAATTTCAGTATTTGCGGCACTGGCTGAATTGACGACCTTGCCAGTGACACTTAAGTCCGCGCAGGTCAGCCGACATGCAGGACTCGATGTGCGGCTTACGCAATCAGGTACCAGCATCGATAAACCTGGGCGGATAAGTAAGGGCGGAAACACCTACCTACGTTCAGCGATGTACATGCCAGCGCTGACTGCCATACGTTGCGACAGCAACGTGAAAGCCTTTTACGAAGCGTTGATCGGGCGAGGGAAGAGAAAGATGCAGGCTATCGTCGCCGTCATGCGCAAATACCTGACCGGCTTGTGGGCCTGCATGCGAGCCGGCGAAGATTTCAATACGGCCAAGCTTTTTTGCGCAAAAGATCTCGCAAAAGCTTGACCGTGAACAGAGTATCTACAGGTTATCGATTCACCGAAGATCCATTGTGGGAGCGAGCTTGCTCGCGAAGGGGCCATCAAAACCACCGCAAAAGCTCAATCCGCCAACTGCTCGACCACAATCCCCAACCGCCGATAATCCTCGACACTCCCCGACGCCACATGCCGCTCGGTAATCAGCGTATGCAGGCGCGAACACGGCGCCACCACAAACGGTTCCACCGCTCCCAACTTGTCCGCCGAAGTCACCGCAATCACCCGCGCGGCGCCATCGAGCATCGCCTGCTTCACCGGCACTTCATCAAAATGCAGCGAGGTAATCCCCACTTCCGGATGAATCGCACAGACGCCAGTAATCGCCAGATCCGCCCTGATCCCGGCCAGCAGCCGCAGTGCCTCATGCCCACCCGCCGCCATCGTTCGCGGATTCAACTGGCCACCGGCGAGAATCACTTTCACACCCTTGAATTCCGAGAGTGCAATCGCCGTCATCGGTGAAGCGGTCACCGCCGTGATGCTGATATCTGCACTTAACGACCGCGCCACTTGCAGCGTGGTCGAGCCGGAGTCGAACAGTACAATCTGCCCGTCCTCGATCTCCTGCGCGGCCCGTTGCGCCAATCGAATTTTCACCTCATCCGTCTCGTCCAGCCGCGTGAAGTAGTCCTTGCCGGAGTCCTTCGGACGCGGCAGCGCCCCGCCGTGCACGCGCTGCACCAGCCCGGCGTTGTCCAGTTCCGCGAGGTCGCGGCGGATGGTGTCTTCGGAGACTGCGAAGTGCTGGCTCAACTCGGAGGCCATGACCTTGCCGTCACGTTCGAGGAGCAAAAGGATTTTCTGCCGGCGCAGAGAAGGCAGTTCAGCCGCGGAATGATCGTGCATGGTTATGCCTGTTTATGCTTGTAGTTGCAGGTTTTACGAGAGTAGCGAACGGCCCCAACAAACACAAACCGACGGGGTATCAATTGTTTCGATCATTGGAATCAACAAGGCGAATTTTTTCTTTGCTTTCAGCCTGTTCAGAATGGCCCCACTTCTAAAAGGCTCAGGATGAACACCTCATGAATCTCAATTTTGCGTTTGCGTGCATGATCGTCGTGTCGTTTGCGATTGCCCTCGGCCACGCCTGACAGCGCCTCAGACCGACGCCAGCAAATGCTCGCGCAGCCATTTGTGCGCGGGATCGCGATGCGAGCGTTCACCCCAGAACATCGCCATCTCGTAACCGGGTACTTCCAGCGGCGCGTCGACCGCTTGCAACGCCGGGTTGTCACGCACCAGGCGTGACGGCAGCATCGCCACCAGATCGGTGGCCGCCAGCACCGACATCGCCATCAGAAAGTGCGGCACCGACAACACCACTTTGCGCATCAGCCCGACATCGGCCAACGCCCGATCGGTCACCCCGAAAAAGCCTCCGCCCTCGCGCGACACCATGACGTGCTCCAGTGCGCAGAACTGTTCGCGGCTCGGCGCCTGCATCAAACCTGGATGCCCGACTCTACCGGCGAGCACATAACGCTCGGTGAACAGTGGTCGCCGATGCAGTTCCGGCGGCGCGTCTTCGCTGATGTGCAGCGCCAGATCGAACACGCCCTGCTCGGCCTGTTTGACCAAATGCGCCGGGGTCAGATCGATCACCGCCAGACGCGTGCCCGGCGCCTGTTCGCGCAAGCCGCTCAGCGCCGGCAACACCACCGTCGACTCGCCGTAATCGGTCGCGGCGATTTTCCAGGTGTGGGTCGCCAGCGCCGGGTCGAACGCGCTGGCCGGCGCCACCGCCCTCTCCAACGCCTCCAGCGCCTCGCGCAACGGCTCACGCAATTCATCAGCGCGCGCCGTCGGGCGCATTCCGCGCGGCCCAGGCAACAACAGCGGATCAGCAAAGATGTCGCGCAACTTTGCCAGATGCACGCTCACCGACGGCTGCGACAGGTTCAGGCGCTGCGCTGCGCGGGTGACGTTGTGCTCCGCCAGCAGTACGTCGAGGGTCAGCAGCAGGTTGATATCCAGCCGTCTCAAATTATTCATGGCTATACCAGACATATCAGACATTCATTTCCAATATACCGGTTGAACGCCGATCCTGCAGTCACTCAGCTAACGGAGCTTCAACATGAACGTCTTACTCGTTTACGCCCATCCAGAACCGACCTCCCTCAACGGCTCGCTGCGCGACTTCAGCGTCCAGCGCCTGCAAGCCGCCGGTCACACCGTGCAGGTCTCCGACCTCTATGCAATGAACTGGAAAGCCACCCTCGACGCCGACGACGCCCCGCAGCGCGATGCGACGAAACCGTTCCACGCCTCGCTCGACTCGAAAGTCGCCTACGCCGAAGGCACTCAGGCTGCCGACATCGCCCGTGAGCAGGAGAAACTACTCTGGGCGGATGCGCTGATCCTGCAGTTTCCACTGTGGTGGTTCACCATGCCGGCGATTCTCAAAGGTTGGGTCGATCGGGTATACGCCTACGGTTTTGCCTATGGCGTCGGCGAACACTCGGACAATCGTTGGGGCGAGCGTTATGGCGAAGGGAAAATGAAAGGCAAACGGGCAATGTTGATGGTTACCACCGGCGGCTGGGAATCGCACTACGCACCGCGTGGGATCAACGGGCCGATTGATGATTTGTTGTTTCCGATTCAACACGGGATTTTGTACTACCCCGGTTTTGAAGTGGTGCCACCGTTTGTGGTGTATCGGACCAGTCGGATGGATGCGGCGCGGTATGCCGAGACTTGTGATGAGTTGGGGCGGCGGCTGGATGAGTTGTGGAGTGCCCGGCCGATCGGGTTTCGGCAGCAGAATGCCGGCGAATACGAAATCCCCGCTTTGACGTTGAAGAGCGATATCGCGCCGGATAGCGAAGGCTTCGACGCACACATCCGCTAGCGCCGCATTGCCCTCACCCCAGCCCTCTCCCGGAGGGAGAGGGAGCCGACCGCGTTGGATGTTCGAGTTACACCGACCTGATATCTCGAGCTGAACTCAGCTTTTGAAAGGCACCGAGATCGGCTCCCTTTCCCCTCGCCCCCTTTGGGGGAGAGGGCTGGGGTGAGGGGGTTGGATCTAACTGACACACCGCAACACATTGGCATCAGCTCGAGTCAGGTTTCCTCCCGCACCCGCCGCACCTGCACCAACAACGCCGGTGCAAAATGCAGCAACACCATCCGGCTCAAATGATGCGTCAGGATAAACACCACATTCAGCCCGCCACCAAACGCGACAATCGCAATCGTCTCAATCGCCCCCGGCATGTACGCCAGCCATAGCGACAGCGGATCACTGCCCAACCAGCGTGCCGCGACTTCAGCAAATACTGCGGCAACCACGATCATCAAACCGACCGAGACCAACGCTGTGCGCCCGTGACGTCCCAGTTCCGCGAAGCCAAGCCCCTGAAACCTTGAGCCGATCCGCACACCGAGAATCAGCGCCGCCAGATTCAGACTCCAGTCCGGCATGTGAAAACCGTGCAGCCATCCCGATTTCACAAATACCGCCGTGATAATGATCGCGGTGAGCATGAACGGCGCCGGTACGCCGATCACCAGCAGCAAGCGCCCGAGCAGCACGCTCAACGCGATGACCGAAAACGCGGTCAGCGCCATGCCTGTCGTCAAAGGGTCGCCATCGGCAACCGCCACCGCAGCGGCTTGACCGGGAATCAGGAAACTCACCAACACCGTGATCAACAGCAAGCGCATCAAGTGCACGATGATGACTTTGCTCGAGGCCTTTTCCGACTCTAGTAAATCGAACACCGCTGCCAGTGCACCGGGATAAACCGCTAAGAGCGCATCCGTGCGATTCCAGCCTGCGCCGCGCGTCAGCCACCATCCGGCGAGGGCGATTTGCACCGTCAGGCAAATCAACAACATGCCGAGGCTCGGCAACATCGTCGAGGCTGTCTCGCTGTCCCACGCTTCGAACATCAGCCCGGTGGCGATGCCCAGCGTGACCTGGATGTAGCCCAGTCCATAAGGAGTTGCCGGGGCGATACCGGTTTTACTGGCGAACAATGCAGTGACGACAATCGAACCCAGTAGCAGACCATGGGGTACGCCTTCGAACTGCAACAGCGCGCCGAAACCGGCGGCAATCAACAAACAGAGAATGGATTTCATAGTCGCCTTCCTGGCTATTTACCTGACACACCACAACCCCATGTAGGAGCTGCCGAAGGCTGCGATCTTTTGCCTTTGTTTTTGAAGATCAAGATCAAAAGATCGCAGCCTTCGGCAGCTCCTACAGGGGATTTATTTGTTTTTACCCGCGCAACCGGCCAATCGCGCGGCGGTATTTTTCGATTCGTTCGAGATCTTCCCAACTTGGCGAAGCAATCCGCGACAGGTCGCTGTTCTCTTCCAGATCCGCCAGCTTCACCACCCGACCGATAGGGTTCTGCGCGGCACGGTCGACGAAGTCGTCATAGGATTCGCCCGGCACTTTGGTCACGGATTCGATAGCGCTCAAGATTTCTTCGCTGAAGCCTTCCTTGCGCAGATCATCGAGGCTGACACCGCAATCCTCAACCACATCGTGCAGCACAGCGACGATGCGTTCTTCCAATGTGGTCATGCGCAACATGACTTTCAGCGGATGCAGAATGTACGGCGCACCGCCCTTGTCGACCTGCCCGGCGTGAGCCGTGGCGGCGATGACGATAGCGCGTTCGAGGGTCTGGGTCATGGGAGTCTCCGAGGGTTAGACGCCGTAGCGGCCGCCGACGTGGATGTTGCGTTTGAGCCAGTTGCCGATGGCCTTAAGACGCCCGACTGGCTTCGCTGACCCGCACTGCCGCTGAAGGATCAGCGACACCAAACCAGCCTGATCGGCTTTAGGATGGGCATCGATCAACTCGGCAACCCACGCGCAATCAGCCTTATTCAAATGCTCACGCCACTCTCCCGGCCAGGCGTCCAGCTCATCCAGCGCCAACCACCGCGCACCGCCATGCTCCATATGCCCGCCGGACATCGACTGCTCGAAACAGAAAGGCGTGTCTGGCTTTGCGGGGTCAATGTGGAACAGATAGATATCGTGGAATGGATGCTGCGAGGGGGGCGCGTTGTTGCGGCTGCCAATTTCGATCATGGGCAATGTTCCAATCCTTGGGCGCTGAATATTTCCGATTGTTTCGCAGTGTACGCCTCGGGAGCAAATCAAAAACCCGATGGAACCTCCCTCCTCCGCACAATCTCGAAACTGTATCAGCGCCAAATCTCCGATCAGACACGGCGCCATTGGAGAGGAAACCCCGATGAACATTCGCCTCCTGCTTCTGATCGCCACCTTCGCCATCATCCCCACTTGCGTCATGGCCGAAGGCTGCGACGTCCAGACGCAATCCTCCAGCGCCTCGGTGCCAGCGGTGGAAACCCACAGTTGTTATGAATACGAAGGCATGCCGGTGAACTCAATCGACTGGTCGTGCAGTAACGAAAGCAAAGACATGCTCAGCAGCACTAAAACCAAGGTCGAACACTGCGCAGACCACTATCAGGCAACGTGTATCGCCACGATCACCCAGGAATCCCTCGCCAACCCGCATTCAACCAGCAAAGACAAGAATGCGAAGGCATTGAACATCCCCGACAACGCGCAAGTGACCACGTATTACTACGACGTGGAGCATTTAGCTCAGGCGCGGATTGATTGTGAGAATGGTGGCGGGCATTGGAAGGCGAAGTGAACGCCTGATATCTGCGTTCGCGACAGGCAAAGAAAAGCCCGGCTCAAAAAGACCGGGCTTTTTAGTGCGCGAGTTCCATTAACCACCGCCATTACCACCACTGCTGCTACCGGACGGTTGACCCGCTGGGCTGGGCTTTGAGGCAGAAGGCACCGGCCCATTGTCGGTCTTGCCACCATCACCACCCTTGGGCAGCGAATCGGCATCCGGGTCGGCATTGGTGGCTGGAGACGCCGGTTCACGCGTCTGGCTGTTGCCGTCGTTGGCTGTCGGAGTCGGCGTTTCGCCAGCCGCGATCGCGTACAGCGAACTGCCGGACAGCAACGCCGCGAGGGTAAACACCGCGATTTTATGGTTCAGCATGGTGGCTCTTCCTTTGTGTGGGGAGTTAAAGCATTGGAAGAAGGTGTGCGGCTAAGGTGCGGTGCGTCGGACGAATGGTTATCACCCAAAAGGCTCGTGCAATTTCGATATCTGAAAACTTCGTAGGAAAACACCCCACGTGGCGAGAGAGCTTGCTACCGCCGGGTTGAGAAGCTGCGCCAAAACCGGATAGTCCGTTTCTCCCAGACATACCACAGGCCCCGGATTACGACGGATGTGTCGCCGAGCGGGAGCCAGCGCCCTCGCCACGGGTATGCGTTTCACGTCCTACAGGTCGGTTGTGGCTGGTGAAATTGCTGCCTAGAGTGGGGTCGTCGCTAACAAAATTAGCGATAGGGTTTCGCAGCCCTTAAGATTCACACCTTGTTCCGTCAGGCTTGGCCGATTCCCGGCTGCCTGGGTTTTTATGGCGGTTGTGCGTGGGAGACCTTCGGGTCTGCCGGTTCATGGTGTTAATCCTCCGGTCTGCGAACCCGCGCATAGCTGCCACCCTTCTGTTTCGCAGCTCAATGGTGGCAATTCTTCTTCATTAAGGATTATCACCATGACAATACAAAAGCCGCTTCACCACTACACAAAAATGTCTCACCCCGCCACCGACAACCCTGTCCTCCTCATCGACGCCAACGCCCCACTACGCGATCTACACGCCTGCGCCGCCGAACGCCTCAACGCGGTCCTCAAATACCTCGACCTCATGGCCTGCATCCGCCTCCCCGACCACGCCGAACACGACATCAACACCGTCACCAACATTGCCAGGATCATGGTGCAGGATGTAAGTGATGTGTTTCGAGTAATTGAGCAGCGGGGATTTTAAGGTACAACCGTACCTCTAGACGCAAAATAATAAAAACCCGCACTACAGCAGGTTTTTATTATTGCCAATTTAAAACCTCACCCTCCTTTAACTATGTAGCTTGCAAGCTTGAAATATTTATTACTGCTAGAGGCGGAGTTTTCTTGCTCATTAGAGATTTGATAAATCACCCGTTCGACATCTACCAATGGAATGCGAGCAAGCAAATCAAGAAGCTTAGGTATCGCCTCCTTCTTAGACTTACCCAAATCTATAGATTTATCAATCGAAAAGGCAATCCTCCTCAAAACATCCAACCTCAAGTCAACTCCACTAGTCCTTAGATTCTTTTCCAGAGAATCAAGCATTTTATACCTTTCTAAGTCCCCTCCCTTGATCCTCTCCAAAATTGCTTCACTCGCAGAGGAGCGCACCGCATCCTTTTTGGGTTCATTAATTTTAGCTCTCACACTAACGTTTTGTCGTCCTGACTTCTCAAGACCTAGAATATTTTTTAACTGTGACCCTTCTATAAATTTATACGCTTCATCCAATTCAGATGAAGTAAATTCGGCTTGAAGCGCAAGCACTTTTAGAACAGCCAGTCGGATTTTTGGTTTCACAATAAGCCCACCTTTGCTAAAAACTCAGTTGCCACTTCATTAAATTCGTTCCGAACATAGTCCCTAGCATAGTTCGTCAAAAATATTGGGGTACCCTCACGGGAGCCTGTAGGATAAGAATCTGAATGATGTGCTGGATTATCAAGTACAGGCCAACCCTGCGAAGCGGCGATCTGCCTTACGTCTTTCATAGATTTTATTTGTTCAGGAGGTGTATTTGTTCGCCTTAGGCCATTAAAAATGATCCCCCCCATTTCTATCGTTTGATTCTGATTCAACAATTTAAACTCATTCAAAGATCTCGCAAGCAAAGGAAGACCGATTGTTGCGAGAAACTCAGGACGAACAGGGACAAACACATACCGACTAGATCTATATGCCGCAATTGTTAAAATTGACTCCGTAGGCGCGCAATCGATGAGAATCAGATCATAGTCATTTTGTACTTTTGCAAGAAATTGCGGCAACAACTGAGCTTTTTCAGTAGGATTCTTCAAAGTCCAAGCAAGTTCAAGTCGCGAAGGAACCAAATCTAAAACACTACCATCCTCCCACCTATTCATCCGATGAATGACCTCATGCGGTTGAACCAATGTCGGAGCGCCACTTATTGTATTAGGAGCCGAAAACTGCTCAAAAATATCAACCACAGTTTTGGAGCCTGGTTTAATTAAATCCAAATACCCTTCAGCACCCAAGAAATACTGACTCAAATTAGCTTGAGGATCCAAATCTACTGCAAGAACTCTCAACCCCCCCTGCCAAGCAGACCTCCAGGCAAGGTTGAACGTTAATGTAGACTTGCCCACACCACCCTTCATATTGATCATTGAAACTACAGTAGCCATTAGTCATTCCTTAATTTAGCAATAATCCATCATAATTAAGCCGCGATGCCAATTGTGGGCAGTGACCCCCGCTGCAACGTTACTGCTTAACTCGCCAACCAGCAAGGTTAACGGCAGAACCTGAGAACGAGCTTCTGTCATTTCTGCCTCTGTGAAAAGCTTGCGGCGGCTTACGCAAAGAACTCAGGACACATCACTGCTCTCAAGCCAAAAAAAATCCGATGCCTAGGCACCGGATTTTTGTATGTTACAAATGATTGACGATTGTAGCCGTCAAAAATTCGCCGGCGTATTCGCACTAATAATCTCAGCCTCATCCGCCCCGATATTCCGGAACTTATGTGGCAGCGTGGTCGGGAAGTAATACCCATCCCCCGCATTCAACACACTCACCGACCCATCCACGGTCAACTCCACCGTGCCACGCGTCACCAACCCGCACTCCTCGCCCTCAGCATGCACAATCGGCTCTTCCCCCGAACTAGCGCCCGGTGCGTATTGCTCACGCAGCAAGCGCATCTGCCGACTCGGCACCGAGGCGCCGATCAGCAGCAGTCGCAGGCCGTGGCGGCCAAGATCAGGCTGTTCGTTGGCGCGGAAGACGTATTGGTGTTCGCGCGGGGGTTGGTCGAAGGTGAAGAAGTCGGCCAGGGACATCGGTATGCCTTCGAGCAGCTTTTTCAGTGAGCTGACGGAGGGGCTGACGCGATTCTGTTCGATCAGGGAGATGGTGGCATTGGTCACGCCGCTACGCCGGGCCAGCTCGCGCTGGGAGAGTTTGTAGCTTTCGCGTACTAGTTTGAGTCGAGAACCCGTATCCATGACTGCCTTATGTGAGAAGTACTTAGGCTCTGCGCGAAAACTGCCTGCGCGACGATCATGCTGCGTTAAAAACAGGCTCGGAATGCTCATGTAGGGCCCTACACTCCGCTTCCTCGCCTGTTTTTGCCTTGCCTGATCGCCGCTCGGCGGTTCTCGCGCAGACCCACGGGTAATGGAGGTGGGTGGCGGGTGCCGCGCGAGGGGCGCGGATCACGTTGCTCCCGTGTCCCGGAACCGTGAAAGGCGGCTATTAAATCACGTTTGCCGGTGTTGCTCAGCAGGTTCGATGGACGGTGGGGTAAAAGTCCTTCTTGCCTTGGTAATGCAGTCCTGTAGGAGTGAGCCTGCTCGCGATTGGGTGGCACATTCACCATTATTTTTGACTGGATGACCGCCTTCGCGAGCAAGCTCCCACATGGTTTGTGGTGTTTCTGTGGGAGGGATGGTGGCTGGGCTGGCCTCATCGCGAGCAGGCTCACTCCTACATTTTGATCTTTGGTGTGTCAGTGGGATTGATGGTGTGTCATGTAAAAAAACCGGCGGGGTCTTGGGCCGCCGCCGGGGAGGTAACTAGAGGCCGAAGCGGTCGCGCAGCGAGTAATAGACGGCGCCGAGGGCGGTCAGTGGCGCGGAGAAGGTCCGGCCGCCGAGCATTGGCATGTGTGGCAAGGAGGCGAACGCGTCGAAGCGTTCGGCGTCGCCGCGGATCATTTCCGAGATCAGTTTGCCGGCCAGGTGCGAGCAGGTGACGCCGTGGCCGCTGTAGCCTTGCATGTAGTAAGCGTTTTTCTCGATACGGCCGAATTGCGGCATGCGGGACATGGTCAGCAGGAAGTTGCCGGTCCAGCGGTAGTCGATCTTGACGTCTTTGAGCTGCGGGAAGGTCTTGAGGATCTTCGGGCGGATCAGTTGTTCGATGTCGTCCGGTTCCCGCGCGCCGTAGACCACGCCGCCGCCGTAAAGCAGACGGTTGTCGGCAGTCAGACGGTAGTAATCCAGCAGGTAGTTGCAGTCTTCGACGCAGTAGTTGTTGGTGATCAGGCTGCGCGCCTGCTTCTCGGTCAGCGGTTCGGTGACGACGATCTGCGAGCCGCACGGCATGCTTTTCGCGGTCACGCGGTTGTCGAGACCTTGCGGCAGGTAGGCGTTGCCGGCGATCAGCAGGTACTTGGCGCGGACCTGGCCTTTGGCGGTGCGCACGATGTTGGGTTCGCCGTATTTGATTTCCACGGCAGCCGACTGCTCGTAGATTTTGCCACCCAAACGCGTAATCGCCGCAGCTTCACCGAGCGCCAGGTTCAACGGATGAACGTGACCACCCTGCATATCCAGCAGGCCACCAACGTAAGCGTCGGAGCCGACTTCGCGACGGATGTCAGCCGCGTCGAGCATCTTCAGATTGCGGTTGCCGTAACGTTCCCAGCCACGCTTCTGCTCAGCCAGACTGTTGAGTTGTTTCTTGTTCATCGCTGCGAAAATGCCGCCCGGGCGGTAGTCGCATTGGATGTCGTATTCCTTGATGCGCGAACGGATGATGTCGGCGCCTTCGAAGATCATGCTGCCGAGGATTTCCGCGGTCTTGTCGCCGTAACGCTCTTCGATCACGTCGACGTCACGGCTGTACGAGTTGACCAGTTGACCGCCATTGCGACCGCTGGCGCCGTAGCCGACTTTCGCCGCTTCCAGCACCGTCACTTTGTAGCCGGCTTCGGTGAGGAACAGCGCCGAGGACAGGCCGGTGTAACCGGCGCCGATGATGCAGACATCGCACTCGACCGACTCTTCCAGAACCGGAAAGTCGATAACTTCGTTGCGGGTGGCGGCGTAGTAGCTGTTTACGTGTTGCTGTTTCATACGTTTCTCCGAGGGTCGCCAATAAACGGCGACCACCGCTGTAATAGAGTCAGAGCTTGATCCAGGTCGCTTTCAGCTCGGTGTACTTGTCGAACGCGTGCAGCGATTTATCGCGGCCGTTGCCCGATTGTTTGAAGCCACCGAACGGTGCGGTCATGTCGCCGCCGTCGTACTGGTTGACCCAGACGCTGCCGGCACGCAGGCCACGAGCGAAGGTGTGCGCCTTGCTGAGGTTGCTGGTCCAGACGCCGGCGGCGAGGCCGAAGATGCTGTCGTTGGCGATCTGCAGCGCTTCTTCGGCGGTGTCGAAGGTGATCAGCGACAGCACTGGGCCAAAGATTTCTTCCTGGGCGATGGTCATCGCATTGGTCACGCCGTCGAACAGCGCCGGTTGCACATAGAGGCCGCCGGTTTCTTCAAGGGTGCGTTGACCGCCAGCAATCAGCTCGGCGCCTTGCTCGCGACCGATGCTGATGTAGCGCAGCACGTTGTCGAGTTGACGCTGATCGACCACGGCACCGACGGTGGTTGCCGGATCGAGTGAGTGACCGGGTTTCCACGCTTGCAGCGCTTCCACCAGCAGTGGAATGAACTGCTCGCGGATCGAACGCTCAACCAGCAGACGTGAACCCGCAGTGCACACTTCGCCCTGGTTGAAGGCAATGGCGCCGGCCGCCGCTTGTGCTGCCGCGCGCAAGTCCGGTGCGTCGGCAAACACCACGTTCGGGCTCTTGCCCCCTGCTTCGAGCCAGACGCGTTTCATGTTGCTTTGGCCGGCATAAATCATCAGCTGTTTGGCAATCGCTGTGGAGCCGGTGAAGGCCAGCACGTCGACGTCCATGTGCAACGCCAGCGCCTTGCCGACGGTATGGCCGAAGCCTGGCAGAACGTTGAACACGCCTTTCGGAATGCCGGCATCCAGCGCAAGTTGAGCGATGCGGATTGCGGTCAGTGGCGATTTTTCCGAAGGTTTCAGAATGAACGAGTTGCCTGCTGCCAGCGCCGGGGCGAATTTCCAGCTGGCCATGATCAGCGGGAAGTTCCACGGCACGATGGCCGCGACCACGCCGGATGGCTCGCGGGTGACGAGGCCGAGTTGATCGTGCGGGGTGGCGGCGACTTCGTCGTAGATCTTGTCGATGGCTTCGGCGCTCCAGCGGATCGCGTTGGCGGTCGCCGGGATGTCGATGCTCATCGAATCGCTGATCGGTTTACCCATGTCGAGGGTTTCCAGCAGCGCCAGTTCTTCCTGGTTCTGCAGGATCAGATCGGCGAAGCGGATCAGGATGCGCTTGCGCTCGGCCGGGGCTTTTTTCGCCCAGATGCCGGATTCAAAAGACTGGCGCGCGACTTCAACGGCGAGGTTGGCGTCGGCTTCATCGGTGCTGGCCACGGAGGCGAGGAAACGGCCGTCGACGGGGCTCAGGCATTCGAAGGTGTCGCCACTGATGGCCGGGCGGTATTCACCGTTGATGAACGCGCGGGCTTCGATGGTCAGGGACTGGAAGCGTTGTTCCCAGTCGTTGCGGGTCGTTGTCATTGTTGTGGCTCGACAAGGGGGGAATTGGGGGGCTGTCTGGTTGCGATGTCTGGCTTGAGGTGGCTGCCCTCACCCTAGCCCTCTCCCAGGGGTAGAGGGGACCGATCGAGTTGTCTCGGGAGTTACACCGACCTGAACGACCGAGTCGATTATGGATTCGGTAAAGCAGGTTCAGGTCGCAGGATTTCCCAAGCATCCCCGGGTCAGTCCCCTCTCCCTCCGGGAGAGGGTTAGGGTGAGGGGCTCTTCGGCTTTTGAGGGCCTCAGCTAATCACACCGTATGCAGATACCAGTTGTACTCAAGGTCAGAAATCGAGTTCTCAAACTCGGCCAGCTCGCTCTCCTTACAAGCGACAAACACGTCGATGTACATCGGGTCGATGTAGCGGGCCATGACTTCGCTGTCGTCCAGCTCACGCAATGCGTCGCGCAGGTTGTTCGGCAGGCTCTGTTCGTTCTGCTCGTAGCTGTTGCCTTCCACCGGTGCGCCCGGCTCGATCTGATTGGTCAGACCGTGGTGAATACCGGCCAGCACCGAAGCCATCAGCAAGTACGGGTTGGCATCGGCACCGGCGACGCGATGCTCGATACGCACAGCGTCGGCCGAACCGGTTGGCACACGGACCGCAACGGTGCGGTTGTCGATGCCCCAGCTCGGCGAGTTCGGTACGTAGAACTGCGCGCCGAAACGGCGGTATGAGTTGACGTTCGGGCAGAGGAACGCCATTTGCGCAGGCAGGGTCTCCAGCACACCGCCGATCGCGTGACGCAGTGCGGCGTTCTGCTCGGGATCCTCGCTGGCGAAGATGTTGTTGCCTTCTTTGTCCAGGATCGAAATGTGCACGTGCAGACCGTTGCCCGCCTGGCCCGGATACGGCTTGGCCATGAAGGTGGTGTCCATCTCGTGGTCGTAGGCGATGTTCTTCACCAGACGCTTGAGCAGGACGGCGTAGTCGCACGCCTTGATCGGGTCGGAGACGTGATGCAGGTTGACTTCGAACTGCGCCGGGGCGCTTTCCTTGACGATCGCGTCAGCCGGGATGCCCTGCTCTTTCGCGCCTTCGAGGATGTCTTGCAGGCAGTCGACGTATTCGTCGAGGTCGTCGATCAGGTACACCTGAGTCGACACCGGACGCTTGCCGGAGACTGGCGAGCGTGGCGATTGCGGACGGCCGTTCACGTTGTCCTGGTCGATCAGATAGAACTCGAGTTCGAATGCCGCGCAGATGGTCAGACCGAGGTCGTCGAATTTGCGCACGACGTTGGCCAGCACTTCACGCGGGTCAGCGAAGAACGGCTGGCCTTCGATTTCGTGCATGGTCATTAGAAGTTGTGCGGTGGGACGCTTCTGCCACGGCTCGATGCTCAGCGTGCCGGGGATCGGATAGCAAATGCGGTCAGCGTCGCCGATGTCCAGACCCAGGCCGGTGCTTTCCACCGTGGAGCCATTGATGTCGAGGGCGAAAAGCGAGGCCGGCAGGTTGATGCCTTTCTCGTAAACCTTATGAAGACTGGTGCGTTCGATGCGCTTGCCGCGCACCACACCGTTCATATCCGCAATCAGAAGGTCGACGTACAAAACCTCAGGATATTTCTTAAGGAATGCGTTTGCTTCGTTGAGTTGAACGGTACGCAGAGGGACCGACATGATGCACCTATTTAGCTGTTAATTATTATGTTCACTGCTGTTTCGCCGAGCCAGTCAACCCGAACGGCAAAGTGAAGTCAATAGCGAACAGATGGCCGCCCAGGGTTTATTTTTCGGGCTATTTTTAACACTTGCGTGCCAATAAAGGGGTCTTAGGCCCGGGAATCACGAAGATTTGATGAACGGCGTTTAGAATTTTTTACATGGCAGTTGTTAATTAAAATCAACGAGGCTAAGCTCCGGAAAAGCTCGTTCAAGTGTCAAACTTCGAGGTGAATAAAAATGGCATTCAAGCCATTGATCGGCGTTACTGCGTGCGTCAAACAGATTGGCCTGCACCCCTATCACATCAGCGGCGACAAGTACGTACGTGCTGTCAGCGTTGGCGCCAACGGGCTGCCAGTGGTCATTCCTTCCCTTGGCAACCTGACTGAAATCGATGACCTGCTCGGTCAACTCGACGGTCTGCTGCTGACCGGCTCGCCCTCGAACGTGGAACCTTTCCACTATCAAGGCCCGGCCAGCGCCCCCGACACGGATCACGATCCGGCGCGGGATGCCACCACCCTTCCTTTATTGCGTGCAGCCATCGCGGCGGGCGTTCCGGTGCTCGGCATCTGCCGTGGTTTCCAGGAAATGAACGTGGCGTTCGGCGGCAGCCTGCATCAGAAGGTGCATGAGCTGCCGGGCATGCTCGATCACCGTGAAGCCGACAGCCCTGATGTGGCCGTGCAATACGCACCGGCCCATGCGGTGACGGTTTTGAGCGGCGGCGTGTTTGAGGCGCTGGAGTTGCCGGGCGAGTTCCAGGTCAACTCGATTCACAGCCAGGGCATCGATCGCCTCGCCCCCGGCCTGCGGGCCGAAGCGGTGGCGCCGGACGGTTTGATCGAGGCGGTCTCGGTCGAGCACAGCCCGACCTTCGCCCTCGGCGTGCAATGGCACCCGGAATGGCAAGTGCTCGATAACCCGAACTACCTGAAGATTTTCCAGGCATTCGGCGCGGCTTGCCGGCAACGGGCGGCGCGGCGCAATCAGCGCTGATCCAACCCAAGCATACGTAACGATTTACTGCCCCCATGAATGTCGGGTGTGCCTGCGCACATCCGTCATTCGTGAACAGCAACACCCGTGATAACAACAAGTACGACCCAGGCAGCCAGGACGGCGGCGCCGACCAAGCCCTCGGCAGTGCAAGGTCAGTCAGGCATGCGCAATTCCCCTGTAGGAGTGAGCCTGCTCGCGATAGCAATAGACCAGTCAACAGAGATGTCGACTGACATGGCCTCATCGCGAGCAGGCTCACTCCTACAGGGGATGTGTAATGACTGAGATTGCGCTTGCAGGCTTGCAATCCACTTAAGCCCGGCCACATTGGCCAGGCGAACGAAACCTGTTGGGAGTTTCACATGGCAAACGCCTCCAGCACTTACAGGAAGGCACTTGAAGGTCATCAGCAACCGAAAAAGGTGCTGGTGAAAGTCGATCGTGTCACCAAGAAGTTCGACGAAACCGTGGCCGTGGACGATGTGTCCCTGGAGATCCATCAGGGCGAAATCTTTGCCCTGCTCGGTGGCTCCGGTTCGGGCAAATCGACCCTGCTGCGCATGCTCGCCGGTTTCGAGCGCCCGACTGAAGGGCGGATTCTGCTCGACGGCGTGGACATCACCGACATGCCGCCGTACGAGCGGCCGATCAACATGATGTTCCAGTCCTACGCGCTGTTCCCACACATGACCGTTGCGCAGAACATCGCCTTCGGCCTCAAGCAAGACCGTTTGCCGGCCAGCGAAATCGATGCCCGCGTCGATGAAATGCTGCGCCTTGTCCACATGACCCAATACGCCAAACGCCGCCCGCATCAGTTGTCCGGTGGTCAGCGTCAGCGCGTCGCCCTCGCCCGCTCGCTGGCCAAGCGCCCGAAGCTGTTGCTGCTCGACGAGCCAATGGGTGCGCTGGATAAAAAGCTGCGTTCGCAGATGCAACTGGAACTCGTGCAGATCATCGAACGCGTCGGCGTGACCTGCGTGATGGTGACCCACGACCAGGAAGAGGCCATGACCATGGCCGAGCGCATCGCAATCATGCACCTCGGCTGGATCGCGCAGATCGGCAGTCCGGTCGACATCTATGAAGCGCCAGTGAGCCGCATGGTCTGCGAATTCATCGGCAACGTGAACGCCTTCGACGGCACCGTGGTGGAAGACCTTGAAGGTCACGCGATCATCCACAGCCCGGACTTGCAGCAGAAGATCTACGTCGGTCACGGCGTCAGCACCTCGGTGCAGGACAAGTCGGTCACCTACGCGATCCGTCCGGAAAAAATGCTCGTCAGCACCACCCAACCCGAGTTCCGCTACAACTGGTCCGAAGGCAAGGTGCATGACATCGCCTACCTCGGCGGCCACTCGGTGTTCTACGTCGAATTGCCCGGCGGCAAGATCGTCCAGTCGTTCATGGCCAACGCTGAACGTCGTGGCGCGCGCCCGACCTGGGACGACAAAGTCTACGTCTGGTGGGAAGACGACAGCGGCGTGGTACTGCGCTCATGAGAACCTTCAATCAGCAATTCCTGCGCCTGGTGCCCAGCGGACGAAAACTGGTGATCGGCATTCCGTTCATCTGGCTGTTCCTGTTCTTCATGCTGCCGTTTTTCCTGGTGATGAAGATCAGCTTCTCGGAAGCCGCGCTGTCGATCCCGCCGTACTCGGAGATCTACACCTACGCCGAACAGAAATTCCAGCTGCTGCTGAACATCGGCAACTACACCATGCTCGGCGAAGACGAGCTGTACCTATCGGCCTACCTCGGTTCGCTGAAGGTCGCGGCGCTGAGCACAATGATGTGCCTGCTGATCGGTTTCCCGATGGCCTACGCGATCACCAAGACCGGCAAGGAAACGCAAAACGTCCTGCTGCTGTTGATCATGATGCCGACCTGGACCGCGATCCTGATCCGCGTTTACGCATGGATGGGCATCCTCAGCAACAACGGTTTGCTCAACGCGTTTCTGATGTGGACGGGGCTGACCGATCACCCGATCGAGATCCTCAACACCAACACGGCCGTGTATATCGGCGTGGTCTACGCCTACCTGCCATTCATGGTGTTGCCGCTGTACGCCAACCTCGTCAAGCACGATGGCAGCCTGCTGGAAGCCGCGCAGGATCTGGGTTCGAGCAACTTCAACAACTTCTGGAAAATCACCGTGCCACTGGCCAAGAACGGCATTATTGCCGGCTGCATGCTGGTGTTCATTCCGGTGGTCGGCGAGTTCGTGATTCCAGAACTGTTGGGTGGCCCGGAGACGCTGATGATCGGTCGCGTGCTGTGGCAAGAGTTCTTCAATAACCGCGACTGGCCGGTGGCGTCTGCGCTGGCGGTGGTGATGCTGTTGATCCTGATTGTGCCGATTCTGCTGTTCAACCGCAGCCAGGCCAAAGAGATGGAGGCACGGGGATGAAACGCTTCGGTTTTTCCAAGTTCATGCTGATCTTCGGCCTGATGTTCATTTATCTGCCGATGCTGATTCTGGTGATCTACTCGTTCAACGCCTCGAAACTGGTGACAGTCTGGGGCGGCTGGTCGGTGAAGTGGTATGTCGGCTTGCTCGACAACACGCAACTGATGGGCTCGGTGGTGCGCTCGCTGGAAATCGCCTGCTACACCGCGATTGCTGCAGTCGCGTTGGGCACCCTCGCCGCTTTCGTGCTGACGCGTGTGACACGCTTCAAGGGTCGCACGCTGTTTGGTGGTCTGGTCACTGCGCCGTTGGTGATGCCTGAGGTGATCACCGGTCTGTCGCTGTTGCTGCTGTTCGTGGCGATGGCGCAGTTGATCGGCTGGCCGCAGGAGCGTGGCATCGTCACGATCTGGATCGCCCACACCACGTTTTGTGCCGCTTATGTGGCGGTGGTAGTCTCCGCCCGCCTTCGTGAGCTGGATCTGTCGATCGAAGAAGCGGCGATGGATCTCGGTGCGAAGCCGTTCAAGGTGTTTTTCCTGATCACCATTCCAATGATCGCGCCGTCGCTGGCGGCGGGCGGGATGATGTCGTTCGCCTTGTCGCTGGATGACTTGGTGTTGGCCAGCTTCGTTTCCGGACCAGGTTCGACGACGTTGCCGATGGAAGTGTTCTCGGCGGTGCGTCTGGGCGTGAAGCCTGAGATCAACGCGGTGGCCAGCCTGATTCTGCTGGCGGTGTCGCTGGTGACGTTCCTGGTCTGGTACTTCGGCCGCAAGGCAGAAGCCAACCGCAAGCGGGCGATTCAGGAAGCGATGGATCAGACGGCGAATGAGTCGTGGCAACAACCGCAACAAGCCGCCACCGCTTGACCGGTAGGAGCTGCGGCACGCTGCGATCTTTTGATCTTGATGTGAAAGATCAAAAGATCGCAGCCTCGTTTCACTCGACAGCTCCTACACAAATGTAGTCAGCCCCTCGGTCAGTCCCCTCTCCCCCTGGGAGAGGGTGAGGGGGCTTTGCGCAACGTGAATAAAAACAATGGAGTTGTACCGATGAAAATGTTTGGCAGGACTCTGCTGACACTGTCCTTAATGGGCGCAATGGTCATGGGCGCTCAGGCCAACGACAAGGTGCTGCGGGTTTACAACTGGTCCGATTACATCGCGCCGGACACCGTCAAGAAGTTCGAAGACGAGACCGGCATCCGCGTGACCTACGACGTCTTCGACAGCAACGAGACCCTTGAGGCGCGTTTGCTGGCGGGCAAATCCGGCTACGACCTGGTCGTCCCGTCGAACAGTTTCCTGGCCAAGCAGATCAAGGCCGGCGTCTATCAGACCCTGGACAAATCCAAGCTGCCGAACTGGAAGAATCTCAACCCGGTGCTGCTGAAAAACGCCGCCGCCAGTGATCCGGACAACGCCCACGCGTTCCCGTACATGTGGGGCTCGATCGGCATCGGCTTCAACCCGGCCAAGGTCAAGGAAGTGCTCGGCGCCAACGCCCCGACCAATTCCTGGGACTTGCTGTTCAAACCGGAAAACGCTGAAAAACTCAAAGCCTGCGGCATCAGTTTCCTCGACTCGCCGACCGAAATGATCCCGGCCGCCCTGCACTATCTGGGTTACCCGGTGAACGACAGGGACACCGCGCACATCAAGGAAGCCGAGGCGCTGTTCATGAAGATTCGTCCGAACGTGGCGTACTTCCATTCCTCGAAATACATCTCGGATCTGGCCAACGGCAACATCTGCGTGGCGGTCGGCTACTCCGGTGATGTGCTGCAAGCCAAGGCCCGCGCGGTGGAATCGGGCAACAACGTGGTGATCGACTACAGCATTCCCAAGGAGGGTGCCGGCAGCTTCTACGACATGGTCGCGATCCCGCGCGATGCCGCTAACGTCGAGAACGCTTACCTGTTCATGGATTTTCTGATGCGTCCGGACATCATCGCCGAGATCACCAACAGCAACGGCTACAGCAACGCCAACGCGGCGGCTACGCCATTGGTGGATGAAGCGATCCGCAACGACCCGGGTTCGTATCCGTCGCAAGCGGTGATGGCGACGCTGTATGCGGTGCCGGATCAGCCGATTGCCACACAGCGGATCATGACCCGCGGCTGGACCCGGGTGAAACTCGGTAAGTAAGCCCACCAAAGCTCCAAATGTAGGAGTGAGCCTGCTCGCGATGGCGGTGTGTCAGGCAGCGCTGATGCTGAGTGTACTGGCCTCATCGCGAGCAGGCTCACTCCTACAGTGGTTTGGTGTTGTGACAGAAAAATTTATGATTTCCCGTTCACGCAGCGCCTTACCACCGCTGCACCCTGCTATGAACGGCCTCACCTGGCTCCCTCGGTTCAGGTGAATTCTCAGGCGCCTTCGGGCGCCTTTTTTTGTGCGCTCAAATCAGCGGCCAGTCTTGCAGAATCCGATAGCGTCCCTTGTGTGATTCAAACAAGGCGAAGCGTTCGGCACGCAGAAAAAACTCCGGCGGCGTAGCGGATTCCGGCTCCGGAGCACGGTACTCACGGGCCAGGGTCAGGTGCGGGCGAAACTCGCGGGGCGTCTCTTCAAAACCGAACGGCAACATCGCCTGCTCCAGCGCGTAGACCAGGCGCAGTAACGCCGGCGGTGCCTGCTCCGGCGCGAGCGACAACACCCCGGCGCGATGCCAGACCTGCATGCGATCCAGCGAAATCTTCAACGCCTCTCCTGCCGTACGCACTTGCCCGGCCGCTTCGCAGACTTCATTGATCTGCGCCAATGGCACAGCGCCGAGAAACAGCAGCGTCAGATGAAAGTTGTTGGCCGGCACCGGTTTGCCGGTTCGCAATCCCAACTCCGCGCGCCATTGTGCAATCGCCTTGCGCTGCGCCGGCGGGCAATCGAGGGCGAAAAACAGTCGCTTCGCTTCATCGGTCATGGCCCTGCTCCCCTGTTCATCGTGATCCGCCGGATTCTACACAGCCTGATCTGACGACTCGCGACAGGAAGCTATAGTTCAAGGATTGCCATCAACCGGAGGCCGCCATGCGCGCGATCCTCAGCAAAGAACCGTGGTGGGCGCGACCACCGCATCCCGGGCAGGATGAAAGTGAACTGGAATGGGGCTGGCTGGTGCATTACAGCGAGGGTGAACCGCGTTTCGAATTCGTCCGCGAACGCCCGACTGACGAGCAGATCCGCAACCGCAAAAGCTGCCGTATCACCCCCTCTGCCGAGTGAACACCGTACCTGTAGGAGTGAGCCTGCTCGCGATGGCGTTTGCACATTCAATGCTTCATTGACAGACCCACCGCTATCGCGAGCAGGCTCACTCCTACAATAGATTTGCGGTGGCCTCAGGGCTCGATGAGGTATTGGAAGCCGCCGTAGATCATCCGCTGGCCATCGAACGGCATCGGGTTCACATCGGGCTGCATGCGCGGGTCCTCCATCATCTTTGCCATGCCGGCATCCCGGGTGGCTTTGTCCGGCCAGATCAGCCAGCCCGAGGCGACGGTTTCGCCTTCCTTGAGCTTCACCGCCATCGGGAACGAGGTGAGCTTGCCGTCCGGCACGTCATCTCCCCAGCATTCAGCAACGCTCAGGGCGCCGTACTCCTTGAACAGTACGGCGGCAATTTCGGCGTGCTTTTTGTACTGCTCACGATTGGCAGTCGGCACCGGCGCTACGAAAATATCGATGTAAGCCATGATCACTCTCCTTGCACGTTGGGTTCGATCTGCTGATTGGTCGATTGCGGCGGCTGCCATTCGACACGGTTCACGCCCAGCCCGACCGACGGTTCATCGCCCGCACCCAGATTGCGCTCGACCTGTGCGGCCATGTGCAGCGTGCCGGCCATCACCCCGGTTGTCGGGTTCTGCACCAGTTTCAGCCAGGCCTTGTCGAAGGTGCTGCCCAGACTGCTGCGGATCAACGCTTCGCTGTCGGGGCGGTCATTGGCCTGGATAATCGCGCGAATACCCGCAACACCAACCGAGATCAGGCCACCGGCCAGTTTCCCGGCAGCAGCGGCCACCGCACTGGCAGCCCCGCGCGGGGCCATTTCCGCTTCCATCCGCTGACTGGCGCGTTTGGCCACCGGCGCCATGCCGGCATCCGTCGAGGCAATACCCTTGGCGCCGCCCTCGGTGTGGATCTTGTCGATCAGCGCGGCGTAGGCCGGCAGCGTGTTCAGCGGCTCGGTACTGATGACCTGATACAACGAAGCATCCCGCGCCGACGGCGGGCCAAGCGCAATGGCCGGGACTTTCTGCAAATGCCCATTGAGCTGACCAACGGGCACACCATGGCGCTGGGCGATGAGCGGCATCTGCTGGGCCATCAGTTGCGCATAGAACGCCGTCGCCTGGCCGAGAATCGCGTCCGGATCGACCTCCACCGCCACTGGTGCCAGCACCCTTTTCTGATATTGCTCAAGCAGATACGCCGCCAACCGCTTGGCCGATGCGTCCTGTTCGCCACCGGCATTGATCGTGTACCAGCTGACCTTCATCGATAGCCATTCCTGGGTCCAGTAGCTGCTGAACCACGGGATGAAATTTTCTTCAGTTTGCTGATAGACCCGAGTGCGCCAATGTTCCATCGAACCACGGGCAAAGACTTTGACTTGTTCGGTGGATTGCTGCGAGGCGTTGACGATTTCCCGGTCGATCTGCTGCCAGGTGGCCGGCGAGACAAACACGGCCTGCGGCGCCAACACCGGCGCCCGCGCCGAGTTGGCGCAGCCGGCCAGCAACAACAGTGCGGCGACGAGCAACGCACGCGGGTTCACGGTGGCGGTTTCCTTTAAAAGGGCGGAAGCAGATTTGAGTATAGGTGCGTGCGCAGGGCCGTTTGTCCGGTTTTGGCTGGTCTGGCGCCTTCGCGAGCAGGCTCGCTCCCACAGGGGAATGCGTTTCAACGTGGGAGCCTGCTCGCGAAGGGGCCATCAGCAACACCCCAAATCCCCAACCATCACTGCCATCGATATTCACCATCGCCACGATTGCCTTCCGCCCACCGCCCATCAAAGGCACGATTAAGCCATCCGAAACACAACGAGGAGTTCACAACATGATTCACACCCACGTCACACTCTCCGTGAGTTTCCCGGTGTTCGGCAGCAACTATTACGACCAGCACGCCGTGTCGCACAAGGCTCAGGCACTGGTGTTCAACGAAGATTTCGAAGATCTGTTGATGCCCGCCGCCACTAATCATTTCAGTAATGAAGTGGTCGGCATCAACGATCAGTTCCGTTTTCTGAGCGACATTCTCGCCACCCATTTGCTGGACATCGAGGCCTCTGTGCCTGCGCGATCCAGCGTCCGGGCGAGCGCTCACTTTTAATTGAGGGCTAATGACAGAGGGTGTTCCTTTTTCGGGAACGCCCTCTTTTTGTTCAATCAGTCATCATCCCGATCACGGTAGTAACGACGCCCGTCGCGGCGATCGTCGCGATCATCCCAGCGCCGGTCATGGTCGTAATTGCGGCCATGATCGCGGTCGTAGTGCCGGCCATGACGGTGGTCATCATCAAAATCCGCCACACAGCCGCCGAGCAATACGGCGGCGGTCACGGTCAGCAGCATCGTTGTTGCGCGCTTCATTCAACACTTCCCTAAAACCAAGGTCTTGACGACGGAATCGGCCACGCTGCCCGCGCCTTCGGGACGCGGTGCGCGCAGCCGCAGATACGACCGGGCAAATCAGCGTTGATTCAGTGGCCACTAGCGACCGTTTGTCGCTCCGCCCGCGCTGCCCGAACGGCGGCGAAATGCCACCTATACTCCTTGCAACCTAGCCCCACGCAATGGATCTGCGCCCTCAATAACAACAAGCAGAGGTGGACCATGGTCTGGCAGCAAATTTACGACCCGTTCGGCAACCCGGTGATCTCCACGCTCATGGCCGCTGTACCGGTGGTGGTGATGCTCGCGGCGCTGGCGTTCTTTCACGTCAAGGCGCACTTGGCGGCGCTGCTTGCTCTGGCGTCCGCCCTGCTGATTTCGATTTTCGCCTTCGGCATGCCGGCGAGCATGGCTGGCTCAGCGGCGTTGTTTGGCGCGGCCAATGGCTTGTTGCCGATCGGCTGGATCGTCCTCAACATCATTTTTCTGCATCGTCTGACCACCGAGAACGGCTCGTTCAAAGTGCTGCAGGATTCCCTTGCGCGCATCACCGATGATCGCCGCTTGCAGTTGCTGCTGATCGCGTTCTGCTTCGGTGCGTTTTTCGAAGGCGCGGCCGGGTTCGGCACGCCGGTGGCGGTGACCGGGGCGATTCTGATCGGTCTCGGTTTTTCGCCGCTGGCCGCGTCCGGTCTGGCGCTGATCGCCAACACCGCGCCAGTCGCATTCGGCGCGCTAGGCACGCCGATCATCACGCTGGCCAAAGTCACCGGGCTGGATGAAATGGAACTGTCGATGATGGTCGGTCGGCAGTTGCCGTTTTTCTCGGTGCTGGTGCCGTTCTGGTTGATCTGGGCCTTCGCCGGTTGGCGCAAGATGCTCGAGATCTGGCCGGCGATTCTGGTAGCCGGCGTCAGCTTCGCGATCCCGCAATTTCTGGTATCGAACTACCACGGGCCAATGCTGGTGGACGTGATCGCCGCGCTGATTTCCATGGCCTGTCTGACGCTGTTCCTGAAGGTGTGGAAACCGGCGACCATTCACACCTCGGCAGCTCTTTCGGGGCGCGTAGACAACTCCAAGGTCGATGAAGAAAAAATCACTGCCAGCGCCGCGTTTAGTGACCAGGCGCGCCCGGCGGTGATGCGCGCGTGGATGCCGTGGATCATCCTCACCGTGTTCGTCTTCGCCTGGGGCACCCAGGGCTTCAAGAATATGTTCGACACCCGCCCGGCGATTGATCCCGTCACCCAGTCAGCCAAGCTTGATCCCGCAGGCAAACCGCTGCGCGAGGCCAACCCGATTTTCGCCCCGGCAGTGACCTTTACCACGCTGCACCTGCAAATCGAGAAAGTCCCGCCGGTGGTTGCCGCGCCGAAAGCGGAAGAAGCGGTGTACAAATTCACCTGGCTCACCGCCACCGGCAGCGGGATTTTGCTTGCAGCAATTGTCGGCGGTTTGCTGATGGGCTATTCGATTCCACAACTGATCAAGCAGTACCTGCGCACGCTGTGGGTGGTGCGGTTTTCGTTGATCACCATTGCGGCGATGCTGGCGCTGGGGTTTCTCACGCGCTACTCGGGACTCGACGCGACCATGGGTCTGGCCTTTGCGGCGACGGGGATTTTTTATCCGATGTTCGGCACGTTGCTTGGTTGGCTGGGTGTGGCGTTGACCGGTTCGGATACCGCGTCGAACGTGTTGTTTGGCGGCTTGCAGCGGGTCACCTCGGAACAGCTCGGGATCAGTCCGGTACTGATGGCGGCAGCGAACAGCTCTGGCGGGGTGATGGGCAAAATGGTCGATGCGCAATCGATCGTCGTCGCCTCCACCGCGACCCGCTGGTACGGGCATGAAGGCGAGATTCTGCGCTATGTGTTCTTCCACTCGATTGTGCTGGCGATTCTGGTCGGCGGGCTGGTGACGTTGCAGGCGTATGTGGCGCCGTTTACCTCGATGGTGGTTGGCGGGCATTAGTCCGGCCGGACACATATCCAATGTGGGAGCGAGCCTGCTCGCTCCCACAGGGTTCAGGTTGTTAGTGAAATGGTGGTTACAGCGCAGATCCTTGTAGGAGTGAGCCTGCTCGCGATAGCGGTGTGTCAGTCACCACATCGCTCACTGGTCTATCGCTATCGCGAGCAGGCTCACTCCTACAGGGGATTGTGTCGTACCGTCGATTAATGAGCCACGCACATAACTCTATAGCGAAAATCCGACAAAACCTTTTCCTCTTTCCGGCAGTCACTTCTGAACGAGACCGGCGATGACGCTGGCTGCCCGCTTGGGCCATCCACGACCCTGCTGCCCTGATGAAGAGAGAAAAGGAATCGAACCATGACGATTTCCCGACGCGGATTTCTGATCCTCGGCGCCGTGACCGCCACAGCCTTCGCGATGCCGCCGTTTATCAGCCTCAAGGCCTACGCGGCCAATCTGGAGCAACCGGCCATGAGCAAAGTGACAATCAACGTCAACGGCAAGCCGCGTGCGCTTGACGTCGACACCCGCACCACCCTGCTTGACGCCCTACGCGAGCACCTGCACCTGACCGGCAGCAAAAAAGGCTGCGACCACGGCCAGTGTGGCGCCTGCACGGTGATCGCTGATGGCCGACGCATCAACTCATGCCTGACCCTGGCGGTGATGCATGAAGGCAGCGAGATTACGACCATCGAAGGCCTCGGCATGCCGGACAATCTGCACCCGATGCAGGCCGCGTTCATCAAGCATGACGGCTATCAGTGCGGCTATTGCACACCGGGGCAGATCTGCTCGGCAGTGGCGGTGATCAAGGAAATCCGCGATGGCATCCCCAGCCACGTCAGTGAAAGCCTCACCGAGGCGCCGCAGTTGATCGCCAGCGAATTTCAGGAACGCATGAGCGGCAATATCTGCCGCTGCGGCGCTTACTCGAACATCATTGAAGCCATCACCGAAGTCGCGGAGGTGCCGGCATGAGACCGTTCAATTACAGCCGCGCCGACTCCCCCGCCGCTGCCGCTGCGCAAGCCGCACAGGTCGAAGGCGCACGCTTCATCGCTGGCGGCACCAACCTGCTGGACTTGATGAAACTCGACATCGAAACCCCAATGCACCTGATCGACGTCAATCACCTTGGCCTGGACCAGATCGAAGCCACGCCTGAAGGCGGCTTGCGCATCGGCGCGCTGGTGCGCAACACCAATCTGGCGGCCGACGCGCGCATCAGAAAAGACTACGCCCTGCTCTCCCGCGCTTTGCTCGCCGGGGCCTCCGGGCAGTTGCGCAACATGGCGAGCACCGCCGGCAACCTGCTGCAACGCACGCGCTGCCCGTACTTCTACGACACCAATCAGGCCTGCAACAAACGCCAACCCGGCAGCGGTTGTGCAGCGATTGCCGGGGTCAGTCGGCAACTGGGCATCATCGGCGTCAGCGACGCGTGCATCGCGACGCACCCGAGTGACATGGCAATTGCCATGCGTGCCCTCGATGCGCAGATTGAAACGGTGAAACCCGACGGCACGACCCGCAGCATTGCGATGGCCGACTTTCATCAGTTGCCCGGCACCACGCCGAACATTGAAACCAGCCTCACGCCTGGCGAGTTCATCACCTCGGTGACATTGCCCGCACCGCTCGGCGGAACTCACGTTTATCACAAAGTGCGTGATCGCTCCTCCTATGCGTTTGCGCTGGTATCGGTCGGTCTGATCCTGCAAAAGGACGGCAGCGGACGCATCGCCGTCGGCGGTATCGCGCCGAAACCATGGCGGGTTGAAGCCGCAGAAGCATTGCTGCCGCAAGGCGCCAAAGCCGTCAGCGCACGTCTGCTCGACGGTGCCACGCCGACCCACGACAACCAATTCAAACTGACCCTGGTCGAGCGCACGCTCGGTTCGGTGTTGGCGCAAGCGAGGGATGAAGCATGAAATTCGACACGCCCGCCACCACCAACCCGATCGACCAGTTGAAGGTCATCGGCCAGCCCACCGACCGCATCGAAGGCCCGTTGAAAACCAGCGGGCAGGCACCCTACGCCTACGAGCAACATGAGGCGGTGGCAAATCAGGCTTACGGTGTCATGGTCGGCTCGGCCATCGCCAAGGGCCGCATCAACAACATTGATCTTGAACAGGCGAAAGCCGCGCCCGGCGTGCTCGCCATTGTTACCGCTGCCAACGCCGGCAAGCTCGGCAAGGGCAAATACAACGCTGCGCATTTATTGGCCGGGCCGGAGATTCAGCACTATCACCAGGCGGTTGCGCTGGTGGTTGCCGAGACGTTCGAGCAAGCCCGGGCGGCTGCGCAAATGGTCAAAGTCGACTACGTCGCGGCCAAGGGCGAATTCGAGCTGGCCAGCGTGCGCGACAAAGGCGTCGAGCCGAAAGACGAATTGCCCGACGTCAGCCACGGTGATTTCGCCAAAGCGTTCGCCGCCGCGCCAGTGCAGTTCGACCAGACCTACACCACGCCGGATCAGTCCCACGCGATGATGGAACCGCACGCCACGCTGGCGGCGTGGAAAGGCGATCAACTGACCTTGTGGACCTCGAATCAGATGATCGCGTGGAGCGTCGGCGACATCGCCACCACCCTCGGTCTGCCCAAGGAAAAAGTCCGGCTGATGTCGCCGTACATTGGCGGTGGTTTCGGCGGCAAACTATTCGTGCGCGCCGATGCGATCCTCGCCGCCCTCGGTGCGCGCATGGCTGGCAGGCCGGTGAAGGTCGCCCTCGCCCGCCCGCAGATCGCCAACAACACCACTCACCGTCCGGCGACGATTCAGCGCATTCGCATGGGCGCGACAGCGGAGGGCAAACTCACCGCGATCGCCCACGAAGGCTGGTCGGGCAATCTGGCGGAAGGCAAAGTCGAAGTCGCGGCGCAACCAAGCCAGTTGCTGTACGCGGCTGAAAACCGCTTGGTCAGCATGCGCCTCGCGCCGCTGGATCTGCCCGAAGGCAACGCCATGCGCGCACCCGGTGAAACCCCGGGGCTGATGGTCCTGGAAATTGCCATGGACGAAATGGCCGAGCAGCTCAAGCTTGATCCGGTGCAGTTCCGCATTCTCAACGACACTCAGGTCGATCCGGTGAAAACCGAGCGACCGTTCTCGCAGCGGCGCCTGATCGAGTGCCTTCGGACCGGCGCCGACAAGTTCGGCTGGAGCCAGCGCAATGCGCAGCCGGGTACACGTCGCGAAGGTCGCTGGCTGATTGGCATGGGGGTCGCGGCGGCGATCCGCAACAACCTGCTGGTCAAGTCCGGTGCGCAGGTGCGGTTGGAGCGCGACGGCAAGATCACGGTGGAAACCGACATGACGGATATTGGCACCGGCAGTTACACGATAATCGCGCAGACGGCAGCCGAGATGATGGGCGTCGGGCTGAAGGATGTCAGCGTACATCTGGGCGATTCGAGCTTTCCGGTGTCGGCAGGCTCCGGTGGGCAATTCGGCGCCAACTGCTCGACCGCCGGGGTATACGCCGCGTGCATGAAACTGCGTGAGGCGGTGGCTGGCAAACTGGGCATGGCGGCGGATCAGGCGGAGTTTGTCGACGGTCAGGTGCGGCTCGGCGACAAGAGCCTGCCGATGCGCAACGCTGCGCAGGACGGCGTTGTGGTGGCTGAGGACAGCATCGAATTTGCCGACCTGGCCGAGCAGTATCAGCAGTCGACCTTTGGTGCGCATTTCGTTGAGGTTGCGGTGGATGCGGCGACCGGTGAAGTGCGGGTGCGCCGCATGTTGGCGGTGTGCGCGGCCGGGCGGATTCTCAACCCGAAAGCGGCGCGCAGTCAGGTGATCGGCGCGATGACCATGGGCGTCGGTGCGGCGTTGATGGAAGAGTTGGCGGTGGACAAGACGCTAGGGTTTTTCGTCAATCATGATCTGGCCGGGTATGAGGTGCCGGTGCATGCCGACATACCGCATCAGGAGGTGATTTTCCTTGATGAGACCGATCCGGTGTCTTCGCCGATGAAGGCCAAGGGTGTTGGTGAACTGGGGATTTGCGGGGTTAGTGCGGCGGTGGCGAATGCGATTTACAACGCTACGGGGGCTAGGGTGCGGGAGTATCCGGTTACGCTGGACAAGATTTTGTCGTCGTTGCCGGAGATGATGTGATGACCCGTTAAAAGCCCCTCACCCTAGCCCTCTCCCAGAGGGAGAGGGAACCGATTGGGGGATATTCGGGAGCTGCACCGACTTGAACGTATTGCTGTGAATCCATAATCGATAGAGCACTTTCAGGTCGATGGATAACGCCAGACACCTCGGTCGGCTCCCTCTCCCTCTGGGAGAGGACTGGGGTGAGGGAAACTGGAGAATTTCACCGACTTGAACGTCCTGCTGTGAATCCATAATCGACACAGCCATTTCAGGTCGATGTATGACGCAAGACACTGCGGTCGGCCCCCTTTCCCTACGGGCGGTCCGACGTTTCGGGAGGGCTGGGGTGAGGGAAGCGCTTCACTCGGATCGCGGATATTGCTCGGCACTCACCTGCTCCATCCACTCCACCACCTTGCCATCGAGCACTTCAGCAATAGCGATATGCGTCATCGCCGTGGTCGACGCCGCCCCATGCCAATGCTTGGCCCCCGGCGAAATCCACACCGTATCCCCAGGACGAATCTCACGCACCGGCTGCCCCCACTCCTGCACAAAACCGGAACCGGCCGTGACGATCAAGGTCTGTCCCAACGGATGCGTATGCCACGCGGTACGCGCGCCCGGCTCAAACGTCACCGTCGCACCACTGACCCGCGCCTCGTCTGTGCCTTTGAACGGCGCATCGACGCGGACCGTGCCCGTGAACCAGTCCGCCGGGCCTTTGGCCGAAGGTTGCGAGCCATTGGGCGTGACCGTCACACGTGGGTTTTCATTGGCCTGTACCTCACCCGCCAACAAAGAAAGGGTCAACGCAGAAGCGGCAATCGGGTTCATGGCAATTCCTCCAGATAATCAATGCCACTACTTTACCCAGCCGCACTATTCCGATAATCGACTAGAATTCGAAAAAACTTATGCAGGACACTCATCAATGCTTCGGGAAAACGCCACCGACCTGCTCGCCTTCCTCGCCGTCGCCCGCGAGCGCAGCTTCACCAAAGCCGCGGCCAAACTCGGCGTTTCGCAATCGGCACTGAGCCATACCATCCGCGCCCTCGAAGCGCGGTTGGGCTTGCGCCTGCTGACTCGCACTACCCGCAGCGTTTCGCCGACCGAGGCCGGCGAACACCTGCTGCAAACCATCGGCCCACGCTTCGAAGAGATCGAACTGGAACTCGCGGCGCTGAGCAACCTGCGCGACACCCCGGCGGGCAAGATCCGCCTCAACGCCACCGACCATTCGCTGGACTGGCTGCTGCGCCCGGTGCTCAAGGAGTTTCTGCCCAAGTATCCGGACATCAGCGTCGAAGTCAGCTGCGACTATGGTTTCGTCGACATCGCCGGGCAAGGTTTCGACGCCGGCGTGCGCCTGGGCGAAGACGTCGCGCAAGGCATGATCGCCACCCGCATCGGCCCCGACATGCGCATGGCGGTGGTCGGCTCACCTGCCTATTTCGCCAAACGAACCGCGCCGCAAACGCCACGGGATCTGACCGATCACGCCTGCAACAACCTGCGCCTGCCGACCAACGGCGGGTTGTACAGCTGGGAATTCGAGAAGGATGGCGAAAGCCTGAAAGTGCGGGTCTCCGGGCAGATCACCCTGAACGGCGTCTACCCGCTGCTCGATGCTGCGCTGGACGGTTTCGGCCTGAGTTACATCCCGGAAAACATCGTTGCACCCTATCTGGCCGACGGCCGTTTGCGACAAGTGCTGGAAGACTGGTGCCCGACGTTTGCCGGGTATCACCTGTATTACCCGAGCCGACGTCAGGCTGCGCCGGCGTTTGCGTTGTTGCTGGAGGCGTTGCGCTATCGCGGTTGAGCGCCGTCCACGAGATCGATTAACCCAGCAACGCAATCAACTGATGCCGCTGCGCATCGGTGAGCATCGGCCCGAACCCGGCCTTGGCGTTGTCGGCCACGTAACGTGGATTGCCTGTGCCCGGGATCACGCAAGTCACCGCCGAATGCGAGAGCAGAAACTTCAATGCCAGTTGCGGCCAGCTGTTGACCTGCACATCCGACACCCAGCCCGGCAACGGTTTGCCTTTGAGACGCGCGAGCAGACCGCCGCCGCCAAAAGGTCGATTACAGATCACTGCCACGCCACGTTCGCGGCACAAAGGCAAAATACGTTTCTCCACCCCTCGATCATCGAGGGCGTAATTGATTTGCAGAAAATCCAGTTGTTCGGCCTTCAGCACCGCTTCGACTTCCTCGTAGGCCGAGGGCGTGTAATGGGTGATACCGATGTAACGGATGCGCCCTTGGGCTTTCCATTCACGCAGGGTTGGCAGGTGGGTTTGCCAGTCGAGCAGGTTGTGGATCTGCATCAGATCGATGCGTTCGGTGCGCAGCAGGCTGAACGATTGCTCCATCTGCGCAATGCCCTCCTCGCGTCCGCGCGTCCACACTTTGGTCGCCAGAAACGCCGGCGAACGCGGTTCGTGGATCGACAGCAGTTCGCCGGTGGTCTGTTCGGCACGGCCATACATCGGTGAACTGTCGACCAGCGTGCCGCCCTTGGTGAACAGCTCATCGAGCACCGCCGGTAGTTGCCGATAGGCCGGATCACCGGGGGCGACATCGAAACCGCGATAGGTGCCCAAGCCCACGATGGGTAGCAATTCGGAGCTGGACGGGATGGCGCGGGTCTGCATGGCGTGGCCTCCGGTGGTCGCGGGCATTGTCGCGGTGGCTAACGCCCGATCAAAGGTGAAGACCGCCGAAACCCCGGCAGCCAGCGTGAGCAATCGGCGACGGGAGTAACCCTCAGTGTGGCTCATGCTGGTTCCCCTGCTGCGTGGATCTGTTGCCGGTTATGTGCATGAGCGGCCGATTGCAGGGCTGGACTACACTGCGACAGCGATCCTTCACACACCGTTAAAAGTAGCCGAATGTCCCGAACCCTGATGTCACTCGTCGCATTGATCGTTGCCGTGTACCTGGTGCTGTGCGCGGCGCTGTTCTTTTTTCAGCGCTCGCTGATCTATTTTCCGCAGCCCAATGCCGTCACCAGCGCCGATTCACAACTGACCCTGTCGATGCCGGATGCGCAGGTTTCAGTGATCACCCGCGAGAGGGTCGGGCCACGGGCGCTGATCTATTTCGGCGGCAATGCCGAGGATGTGTCACGCAATCTGCCGGAGTTTGCCGAGGCGTTTCCCGAATACGCGGTGTATCTGCTCAACTATCGCGGCTTTGGTGGCAGCAGTGGTTCACCGTCCGAAGCGGCGATTGCCGAGGATGCCCTGGCGCTGTTCGATCAGGTGTACGCCAGCCACCCGCAGGTTTCGCTCATTGGCCGCAGCCTGGGATCGGGCGTCGCCGTGCGTCTGGCCAGCCAACGGCCGGTGCAACAGCTGATTCTGGTGACGCCTTACAACAGCCTCGAAGAAATCGCGACACGGCAATACCCGTGGGTGCCGGTGCAGTGGTTGCTCAAGGATCGCTTTGAATCGGGCAAGTACGCCGCGCATATCCGCGTGCCGACGTTGCTGCTGGCGGCCAGTGACGATGAGGTGATCCCGCGCGCCAGCACGCAGCGTTTGCTGGAGAACTTCCCGCAAGGCGTGGCGGTGCTCAGGGTGGTGCCGGATTCGGGGCATAACTCGATCTCGGATCGTGCGCAGTATTTGCAGTGGATGGAGGATGTGTTGAATCGCTGAACCAAGTCCCGATTCTCCAGTCCTATCCGCGCCGCGTTCTGCGGTTCACGCAACTTTGCGCTGTCCTCCTTCAGAGCTGCCCGTCTCATGCGCCACGCCGTTCGCTCGTCTCGCTTGGTTTCGCTGTGCCTGCTGATCCTTTCGCCGCTGTTCGCTGCAACCGCCCATGCCGGTGCGGAGCGGCAACTGGTGGCCGCCATCAACGACTATCGCGCCCATCCACAACGTTGCGACCGACGTCCGGCGCAACGCCTGGCGCCGCTGGCGCTGAAGTCGAACCTGGCTTTGCCGATCGGCTATCGCTACGCCGGGGGCATGCGTGAAGCGTTGAAGTCGTCCGGCTATTCCGCCATCGCGGTGCGCAGTATTCGTGTGGTCGGGGCCGAGGACGCCGAAGAGGCTTTCGACCTGCTGCAAGACGAGCACTGCGCCGCGCTGCTGGATGCGAGCTACGCCGACATCGGTGTCAGTCGTTCGCGCAATGAGTGGCAAGTGGTGTTGGCGCAACCGGTGCTCGACAGCCGCGTTGGCGATAACCGCAGCGTCGGCAAGGCCTTGCTCGCTGAGGTCAACGCCGCGCGTGCCCGGCCACGGATGTGCGGACGCCAACGCTTCGCCGCCGCCCGGCCACTGAGCTGGAACGCCGCGCTAGGCGCCGCCGCACAGGGACACAGCAAAGCCATGGCTTACGGCAACTATTTCGCCCACCGCGATCCGGACGGCGACCTGCCCGCCGATCGCGCCCGTGCAGCCGGCTATCGCGGTCGACAGATCGGCGAAAACATTGCCGCCGGGCAGAGTTCGCCGGGCAAGGCCATGGCCGGATGGCTGGCCAGCCCCGGGCACTGCGCCAATCTGATGAACCCGATGTTCACCCAGGTCGGCGCCGGGTTTGCCAGTGAGGCGCGCAGTGATGAAGGGGTTTACTGGACGATGGTGTTTGGTGCGCAGTGATTAGTCGCACAAGCCCCGGTTTCAACCATTCCTTGCGCAACATTGACGATACAAGGGCTATCGCGGCCAACCACATGTTCATGACGTTGTGGTGACAGCAAAAAGATCGCAGCCTCCGGCAGCTCAGAGGATTTATGGTTTCCCTGTAGGAGTTGCCGAAGGCTGCGATCTTTTGACCTTCAAGCCGCGCGCTGTCCTCCCGCGACCATCGCCGAAGCCGCCAGCATCGCCCGCAACAACACCGCACACCCCGCCGCCAGATCATCCGGCGCGGCGTTCTCGATTTCGTTGTGGCTGATGCCGCCTTCGCACGGCACGAAAATCATTCCGGCCGGGCCGAGTTCGGCGAGAAAAATCGCGTCATGGCCGGCGCCGCTGACGATGTCCATATTCGACAAGCCAAGCCCTTTTGCTGCGCTGCGCACCGCTTCCACACAGCCTTTTTCGAAGTACAGCGGCGGGAAGTCCGCGGTCGGGGTCAGTTCGTAAGTCAGACCGTGTTCTTCGCAAGTGGCGTCGATGACGTGCTTCACTTCGGCAATCATCGAGTCGAGGCGCGCCGGTTCCAGGTGACGGAAATCGAGAGTCATGCGCACTTCGCCGGGAATGACGTTGCGCGAACCGGGATAGGCCTGCAGACAACCGACGGTGCCGCAGGCGTGGGGTTGATGACCGAGGGCGGCGCGGTTGACGGCGCCGACGATCACCGAGGCGCCGACCAGTGCATCTTTGCGCAGGTGCATCGGCGTCGGGCCGGCATGGGCTTCGACGCCGCGCAGCTTGAGGTCAAACCACTTCTGCCCCAGCGCACCGAGCACCACGCCGATGGTTTTCTGTTCGTCTTCGAGGATCGGGCCTTGTTCGATGTGCGCCTCGAAATAGGCACCGACCTTGTGCCCGCTGACTTTACGCGGACCGGCGTAGCCGATGGCATTCAGCGCTTCGCCAACGGTGACGCCATCGGCATCGACTTTGGCGAGGGTTTCTTCGAGGGTGAATTTCTCGGCGAACACGCCCGAGCCCATCATGCACGGGGCGAAGCGCGAGCCTTCTTCGTTGGTCCAGACCACCACTTCCAGCGGCGCTTCGGTTTCCACACCGAGGTCGTTGAGCGTGCGCAGCACTTCGACACCGGCCAGTACGCCGAAGCAACCATCGAATTTTCCACCGGTGGGTTGGGTGTCGATGTGGCTGCCGGTCATTACCGGTGGCAGGCTGGGATTGCGCCCGGGGCGGCGGGCGAAGATGTTGCCGACGGCATCGACCGTGACGCTGCATCCGGCGTCCTTGCACCATTGCACGAACAGGTCGCGGGCCTGGCGGTCGAGGTCAGTGAGGGCGAGGCGACAGACCCCGCCCTTGACCGTGGCGCCGAGTTTGGCCAGTTCCATGAGCGACGCCCACAAGCGATCGCGGTTGATGTGCTGATGGGTTGATTGCAGAACGTCTGCGGCTGCGTTCATGGGGATCTCCTCAGGCTGCTTTTCTTATGGATATTGCTCTGGTGTCTGGTAGATCGCATTCGCGAGCAGGCTCGCTCCCACAGGGAAAATGCATTCCAAATGTGGGAGCGAGCCCGCTCGCGAAGAGGCCATCCGCTACACCGCCGACTTAACTGCAGAAGGCTGCGCACGCATCACGCACAACCCGTAATAAATAATCCCGCCCAGCGCCGAGCCGGTGAACCAGCCATAGCTGTAAAACCAGATGAATGCATCGCTGCCCAGCGACAGCAAGGTCAGCACCACCGGTACCCCGAACGCGAGAAACCCGGCCCAGTTCCACGCCGGATAAACGTCGTCGCGGTACAACCCGGCGAGGTCCAGTTGCTGTTTCTTGATCAGGAAATAGTCCACCACCATGATCCCGGCAATCGGCCCGAGCAGGCTCGAATAGCCCAGTAACCAGTTGGAATACACGGTTTCCAGACTGACATCGGAGACAATCAAACCGAGTTTTTTCAGCAGCTCATGGCCCATCAATACCAGCCCGACAAACCCGGTCAGCAACACCGCTTTGGTGCGGTTGATGACCTTGGGCGCGATGTTCTGGAAATCATTGGTCGGCGAAACAATGTTGGCGGCGGTGTTAGTCGACAGCGTGGCGATGATGATCAACGCCATGGCCACCGCGACCCACACCGGGCTCTGGATATGCCCGATCAGAGTGACCGGATCGGAGACGGTCACACCGACGAGTTTCACCGAAGCGGCGGTCATGATCACGCCGAGCGAAGCGAACAGAAACATCGTCAGCGGCAGGCCGAAAATCTGCCCCAGAATCTGATCTTTCTGGCTTTTGGCGTAGCGGCTGAAGTCGGGAATGTTCAGCGACAACGTCGCCCAGAAACCGACCATTGCGGTCAGCCCGGCGGCGAAGTAACTGACCACACTGGCGCCTTCCGGACGTTTCGCTGGAATCGCCAGCAGTTCGGTCATCGACACATTGGGCATCGCCCACACCAGCAGGCCGATGCCGACCGCTACCAGCAACGGCGCCGACAAGGTTTCCAGCCACTTGATCGACTCGGCGCCGCGAATCACCACCCACAGGTTCAGCGCCCAGAACACCATGAAACCGATCACCTCCCCCGTGCCGCCGAGGGATTTCCAGCCCTCGAACACCGAGCCGAGAAACAGGTGAATGGCCAACCCGCCAAACATCGTTTGAATACCGAACCAGCCACACGCCACCAGCGCGCGAATCAGACACGGCACGTTGGAACCGAGAATGCCGAATGATGAACGCAGCAACACCGGAAACGGGATGCCGTACTTGGTGCCGGGAAAGGCGTTGAGCGTGAGCGGAATCAGCACGATGACGTTGGCGAACAGAATCGCCAGCAACGCTTCGCCGACGGTCAGGCCAAAGTAGGCGGTGAGCACGCCGCCGAGGGTGTAGGTCGGCACGCAGATCGACATGCCGACCCACAGCGCGGTGATGTGCCATTTGTTCCAGGTTCGTTCGCGCACCTTGGTCGGTGCCATGTCGTGGTTGTAACGGGGACTGTCGAGGACGTCACTGCCGGCTTCGAGTTCGAACAAGCCGTCGCGCTCGGTCACTTGCGATCTGTTCTGTTGCATGGCCGCTCCACTGTTCTTCTGATTATTTTTTTGCTCATCAGGCGGCTGACACACGAGGGTGCGAGCCGGACGATGGCCGGAGGAACTGACAACTTTCGTGCACCGGCCATGGTGTCAGCGGCGGCATCAATAAACGTGCCGGGTGAACCGCTTGGCGCTAGGGCCGTGCTTCAAACGCTTTGCAACTTTCTGATATTCATCAGTTTTAATTATTCACCGGATGAGTTCGCGGAAACTTGTCTGGGTGCTCAGGCTAAACACTTGCCAAGTTGTCCGAACAGACAGGACTCAATCTGGTGCACTGCATTTATTTTCATCGTGAGCGAGCAACCGCAGCTCAACTTCAAGCGGCTGATTTCACATAGGAAATCTTGCTCATATTTCCATCCTGTCAAGTGCGTCAAAATGGTGAGCAGCCTCACCATTTTGGTGATTTTCTGTTTTTATCGTTATTTTTCAAACAGTTAAAAAGGTCATAAGCTTATAAAAAATAATCTTGCTCTATTGCAAATCTGCGACTAGTTTCTATTCCTGACAGAGTTGACAGGAATACACCCTGCAACGCTGTACATCAATAAAACATCTAGAACCGACACAAGTCGGTCAATGCCTGCGAGGAACTCGGAATGTCTCTGTTGATCCGTGGCGCCACCGTTGTTACCCATGATGAAAGTTATCGCGCCGACGTCTATTGCGCCGACGGTGTGATCAAAGCCATTGGTGAAAACCTTGATATTCCCGCCGGCGCCGAAGTGCTCGACGGCAGCGGCCAATACCTGATGCCCGGCGGCATCGATCCGCACACGCACATGCAACTACCGTTCATGGGCACCGTGGCCAGTGAGGATTTCTACAGTGGTACGGCGGCCGGTCTGGCCGGCGGCACCACGTCGATCATCGATTTCGTGATTCCCAATCCGCAGCAGTCGTTGATGGAAGCCTTTCATCAGTGGCGCGGCTGGGCGGAAAAGTCGGCTTCCGACTATGGCTTCCACGTCGCCATCACCTGGTGGAGTGAGCAGGTGCGCGAGGAAATGGCCGAGCTGGTCAGCCATCACGGCATCAACAGCTTCAAGCATTTCATGGCCTACAAGAACGCGATCATGGCGGCTGACGACACGCTGGTGGCGAGCTTCGAGCGTTGCCTGGAACTCGGCGCGGTGCCGACCGTGCACGCAGAAAACGGCGAGTTGGTCTATCACCTGCAACGCAAGTTGATGGCGCAAGGCATCACCGGGCCGGAGGCGCATCCGCTGTCGCGTCCGTCGCAGGTTGAAGGTGAAGCGGCGAGCCGGGCGATTCGGATCGCCGAAACCATTGGCACACCGTTGTATCTGGTGCACGTTTCGACCAAAGAAGCCCTCGACGAAATCACCTATGCGCGCAGCAAGGGCCAACCGGTGTACGGCGAAGTGCTCGCCGGGCATTTGCTGCTCGACGACAGCGTCTATCAACACCCGGACTGGCAGACCGCTGCCGGTTATGTGATGAGCCCGCCGTTCCGTCCGCGCGGTCATCAGGAAGCGCTGTGGCACGGATTGCAAAACGGCAATCTACACACCACCGCGACTGACCACTGCTGCTTCTGCGCCGAGCAGAAAGCCGCCGGGCGCGATGACTTCAGCAAGATTCCCAACGGCACCGCCGGTATCGAAGATCGCATGGCGGTGTTGTGGGACGAAGGTGTCAATAGTGGTCGTTTGTCGATGCAGGATTTCGTCGCCCTCACCTCCACCAACACCGCGAAGATTTTCAATCTCTATCCGCGCAAAGGCGCGATTCGCGTTGGCGCCGATGCCGATCTGGTGCTGTGGGATCCGCAAGGCACCCGGACCATTTCCGCCAAGACCCACCATCAGCAGGTGGACTTCAACATCTTCGAAGGCAAGACCGTACGCGGCGTGCCGAGCCATACCGTCAGCCAGGGCCGGGTGGTCTGGGCTGATGGCGACCTGCGCGCCGAGCGCGGTGCCGGGCGGTATATCGAACGGCCGGCGTATCCGGCGGTGTTTGATTTGCTGAGCAAGCGGGCTGAGCAACATAAGCCAGTTGCTGTGAAACGCTGAAATCCAGGCCTTCGGCCTCATCGCGAGCAGGCTCACTCCTACATTTGGAATGCGTACACCTGTAGGAGTGAGCCTGCTCGCGATGGCGTCAGTTCAAACAACACAAAAACCACTGCCCGATAGAGGCAGAGAACCTCAATAACCGTGAGGCACAAAACCGTGATCGAGACCCTGAACCATCTCCCCCACCCGCACGAAAGCGCGGCCGCCCTCGCCGGGCATTTCACCGATCTGGCGCCGCCGCTCAACGATCGCCAAGCGCATCTGGAAGCCTCGCGCTGCCTGTATTGCTATGACGCGCCGTGCGTGAATGCATGCCCGAGCGAGATCGACATCCCGTCGTTCATCCGCAACATTCATCAGGACAACGTCCCCGGTGCCGCGCAGAAAATTCTCTCGGCGAATATCCTTGGTGGCAGTTGCGCCCGAGTCTGTCCAACCGAAATCCTCTGCCAGCAAGCCTGCGTGCGCAACAACGCTCAGGAGTGCGCGCCGGTGCTGATCGGCCTGCTGCAACGCTACGCTGTGGACAATGCACACTTCACCGAACACCCGTTCCAGCGCGCCGCCGCCACCGGCAAACGAATTGCCGTAGTCGGCGCCGGTCCTGCCGGTTTGTCCTGTGCGCATCGCAGCGCAATGCACGGGCATGACGTGGTGATTTTCGAAGCACGGGAGAAGGCTGGCGGCCTCAATGAGTACGGGATCGCCAAATACAAACTGGTCGACGACTACGCACAAAAGGAACTGGATTTTCTCCTGCAGATAGGCGGCATCGAGATTCGTCATGGGCAGAAGCTGGGCGAGAATCTGACCCTCAGCGAACTGCATCAGCAGTTCGACGCGGTGTTCCTCGGCCTCGGTCTCAACGCCAGCAAGCAACTCGGCCTGCCTCACGAAGATGCCCCGGGCCTGCTCGCCGCCACCGATTACATCCGCGAATTACGCCAGGCCGATGACCTCACGCAACTGCCGCTGGCCGAACGCTGCATCGTCCTCGGCGCCGGCAACACGGCGATCGACATGGCCGTGCAAATGGCCCGCCTCGGTGCCCGCGACGTCAATCTGGTGTATCGCCGTGGCGCGGCGGACATGGGCGCCACCGGTCATGAACAAGACATTGCCAAAGCCAATCAGGTGCGTCTGCTGACCTGGGCGCAACCGGAAGAGGTGCTGCTCGACGCTCAGGGCCATGTGCGCGGCATGCGTTTCGCCCGCACCGATCTGGTCGACGGTCGCCTGCAAACCACCGGCGAGACCTTCGAACTGGTCGCCGACGCGATCTTCAAAGCCATCGGCCAATCATTCGACAGCAGCGCCCTCGCCGACCCGTTGGCCCGCGAACTCAAGCGCCAGGGCGAGCGCATTCAGGTCGACGAAAACCTGCGCACCAGCATCCCCGGCGTGTATGCCGGCGGCGACTGCACCAGCCTCGATCAGGACCTCACCGTGCAAGCCGTGCAGCATGGCAAACGCGCCGCCGAGGCGATCAACGCTCAACTGATGCTTAACGTGGAGGCTGCGTAAATGGCCGATCTGTCGATAGTCTTCGCTGGCATCAAAGCGCCAAATCCGTTCTGGCTGGCCTCTGCGCCGCCGACTGACAAAGCCTACAATGTCGTCCGCGCTTTCGAGGCGGGCTGGGGCGGCGTGGTCTGGAAAACCCTCGGAGAGGATCCGGCGGCGGTCAACGTGTCGTCGCGTTATTCGGCGCACTACGGCAACAACCGTGAAGTGCTCGGCATCAATAACATCGAGTTGATCACCGACCGCTCGCTGGAAATCAACCTGCGCGAAATCACTCAGGTGAAGAAGGACTGGCCGGATCGCGCCTTGATCGTTTCGCTGATGGTGCCGTGTGTCGAGGAGTCGTGGAAACACATTCTGCCGCTGGTGGAAGCCACTGGTGCTGACGGCATCGAGCTGAACTTCGGCTGCCCACACGGCATGCCTGAGCGCGGCATGGGTGCGGCGGTGGGTCAGGTGCCGGAGTATGTCGAGCAAGTCACGCGCTGGTGCAAGACCTATTGCTCGCTGCCGGTGATCGTCAAACTGACGCCGAACATCACTGACATCCGCGTGGCCGCCCGCGCGGCCCATCGTGGTGGCGCCGATGCGGTGTCGCTGATCAATACGATCAACTCGATCACCAGCGTCGACCTGGAACACATGGTCGCCCTGCCCACCGTCGGCAGCAAAAGCACCCATGGCGGTTATTGCGGTTCGGCGGTGAAGCCAATTGCGCTGAACATGGTCGCCGAGATTGCCCGCGATCCAGAAACACAGGGCCTGCCGATCTGCGGGATTGGCGGCATCGGCAGCTGGCGTGACGCGGCGGAATTCATGGCGCTGGGCAGCGGCGCAGTGCAGGTGTGCACGGCGGCGATGCTGCATGGTTTTCGGATTGTCGAGGAGATGAAGGACGGGCTGTCGCGGTGGATGGACAGTCAGGGTTACGCCAACATTGCCGAGTTTTCCGGGCGTGCGGTGGGCAATACCACGGACTGGAAGTACCTCGATATCAACTATCAGGTGATCGCCAAGATTGATCAGGACGCATGCATTGGTTGCGGGCGTTGTCACATTGCTTGTGAGGACACTTCACACCAGGCGATTGGCAGTCTGAAGCAGGCGGACGGCACGCATAAATATGAAGTGATTGATGAGGAGTGTGTGGGTTGTAATTTGTGCCAGATCACTTGTCCGGTGGCGGATTGCATCGAGATGGTGCCGATGGAGACTGGCAAGCCGTTTCTCGATTGGAATCATGATCCGCGCAATCCGTATCACGTTGCGGTCTAGATCGCCGACTGATCCAACAGCCCCCTCACCCTAACCCTCTCCCAAAGGGAGAGGGGACTGATTGGGGGATGCTTCAGAAATCCACCGACGTGAACGATTTACTTTGAATCCGCAATCGATACATCCACAAGCGCGAACTGCCTTGAATCCATAATCGACTGGTTTTTTCAGGTCGATGTACCTCGCAAGACACCACGGTCGGCCCCCTCTCCCTCCGGGAGAGGGCTGGGGTGAGGGTCAGCTTTTGCTTTTAGGGTTCCAACCCGATCCCACGCAAAATCACACTCGTCACCGTCTGCACCGCCCGCTCAAACTGCATGTCCGACAACGGCTGGTGCTCATTCAGAATATTCACCTGATGATCAAAGTCAGCATAGTGCTGCGTCGACGCCCAGATCATGTACAGCAAACTCGACGGCTCCACCGGCAGAATCCGCTTGTCCTCGACCCACTGGCGAATCTTCGCTTCCTTCATTTTCGCCCAGTCATACAGGCTGACATCCAGTGCCTCGCCCAAGGTTGGCGCGCCGTGGATGATCTCGTTGGCCCAGACTTTCGAGCCGTATGGCCGGCTGCGCGAGTGGTTCATCTTGGCGCGGATGTAGCTGCTCAGCACCACGCGCGGGTCATCGAACATCTCGAAGCACAGCGCGTCCTGCTTCCACACTTCCAGCAGGTCGAACAGCACTGCGCTGTACAGCTCGCTCTTGGTTGAGAAGTAGTAATGCAGATTGGAACGCGGCAGTTGCACTTCAGCGGCGATGTCGGCCATGGCCGTGCCGCCAAAGCCTTTTTCGGCGAAGACTTTTTCCGCCGCCAGGAGGATTTTCTCGACGTTACTGCGACGAATCTCGATCTTGTGATTGCCCATGAGGGCTCCCTGACAACAGCGTTGCCCAAGACTAGCATCCGCTCTGCTCCGCGGGCGACCGCTGCAAACAAAACTTCGTACTGGCGTCAGCGGATGGCTAAACTGACGCTTCTTCACTCCTGCCCCAAAGGTATTCGCGATGCTGTTCAAGAACGTCCTGACCACCACTGCCCTGCTCGCTTCGTTGTTCGCCGCATCCTCGGTATTCGCCCACGCCCACCTGAAAAGCCAGACCCCGGCCGCCGACAGCACCGTCGCCGCCCCGGCCGATTTGCGTCTGACCTTTTCCGAAGGTGTCGAGGCCACTTTCACCAAAGTCACCGTGACCAAGGATGGCGCACCGGTCGCGATCAAACCGCTGACCACCGAAGGCGACAAGAAAACCCTGATCGTCACCCCTGACGCTCCGCTGAGCGCCGGCGAGTACAAAGTCGAATGGCACGCGGTGTCGGTCGATACGCACAAAAGCGAAGGCGCCTATCAGTTCAAGGTGGGCCAGTAATTCATGAGTGAAACGCTGGTGCTGTGCCGCTTTGTGCATTTCATAGTGGTGTTGATGCTGTTCGGGGCCTGGCTCTTCAGGCCGTTGCTGCTCAAGGATGAAGCGCCGCAAGTGGATCGGCACCTGGCGCGACTGGCGCGTTGGCTGACGACTGTGGCGCTGGTCAGCGGGATTGTCTGGGCACTTTTGATTACTGCGAGCATGGCCGGCTCGGCTACGGCGGCGTTTGATCCGGACACGGTTGCGCTGGTGCTGGGCCATACGTTTTTTGGTCAAGTGTGGCGTTGGCATCTGCTGATCAATGCTGTGCTGTTGGCGTTGCTGTTCACACCTTGGCGTTCAAGCATGCGGTTGCGACTTGGCTTGAGTGCCCTGCTGCTGGCGACTCTCGCTCCGGTCGGACATGGCGCGATGCTCGATGGTTTGAACGGGCAACTGCTGATTCTCAACCAGATCGTTCATCTGACCTGCGTGGCGGCGTGGCTGGGCGGGTTGTTGTTGCTGGTGCTGATTCTGCGTCAGCCGACGGAGCCGATGCGTGAAGTTTTGCAGCGCTTCAGCGGAGTCGGTTATGCCTTGGTCGCGGGGCTGCTGATCACGGGGTTGATCAATGTGCGCGTGCTGACTGGCCAATGGTGGCCGACGCCGTTGTTCAACGGGTTTGCGTTGATTCTGCTGATCAAGGCGCTGATCGTACTGGGGATGCTTGGGCTGGCGCTGTTCAATCGCTTGCGGATTGATGATTGCGAACAGCGCATGGCCGCGCTCAGGCGCAGTGTGATACTGGAATGGTTACTCGGCATTGGTGCCGTAGCCGCCGTATCCCTGCTCGGCACGCTACCGCCGATGATCACAACCTGAAACACGATCCCCCTGTGGGAGCTGGCTTGCCAGCGATGGCGGTGTGTCAGGAACAGATATTTCGGATATGCCGACGTCATCGCTGGCAAGCCAGCTCCCACAGGGTTATCTGTTGATCAGTGAGGTTGGGTGTCTCCAGCGGCGGTGTCGATGCTGACGACAACTGACATCCCCGGCCGTAACCGCTCCTCTTCCTGCTGATCCGGATCGATGGTGATCCGCACCGGCACGCGCTGAGCAATTTTGACGAAGTTGCCGGTGGCGTTATCCGCTTGCAACAGGGCAAATTCAGACCCCGTCCCCGGCGAAATATGCTGCACATGTCCGGTGAATTTGCGGTGGTTCAAGGCATCGACAGTGAAGCGCACCGGCTGCCCGACGCGGACGTTGTCCATCTGGGTTTCCTTCATGTTGGCGATCACCCATTTCTGGTTCGGCACCAACGCCATCAACTGCGCCCCGGAGTTGACGTAGGCACCGAGGCGCACGCCGATCTGCCCGAGCTGACCGTCACGCGGGGCGACGATGCGCGTGTTCGACAAGTCGATCCGCGCCAGTTGCACCGCTGCTTCGGCGCTGGCCACTGCGGCTTCCAGCGAGCCGCGATTGACGATTACCGTTTGCAGATCCTGGCGGGCGATTTCCAGATTGGCCTTGGCCTGCGCCACCGCTGCAATGCTTTGCGCATTGGCCGCCAGCGCGACGTCCATCTCGCGTTTCGACACCGAACCGTCGCGCACCAGTTCCTGGTTACGGCGCAGGTCAGCCTCGCTTTTGCGCAACTGCGCTTCGCTGTCGGCCTGCACGGCCTGACGCAATTTGATCGTGGCCTCGGCGCTGTTGCGTTGCTGCACCACGTTGGCCAGCGCGGCCTTCTGCACCGCCAGTTGCGCCAGCGCCTGATCGAGGCGCTGCTGATAGATGCGATCGTCCAGACGCACCAACAAATCGCCAGCCTTCACGTACTGGAAATCCTGCACCGGCACTTCATAGACATAACCGGCGAGCTGCGGGCCGATGATCGTCACCTGGCCACGAATCAGAGCGTTTTCGGTGGTCTCGACCGCACTGCTGAACGGCGGCAATTGCCAGGCATACAGCACGATCAGCACGCCAACGATGGCAATCGCCGCGAAGCCCAGCGAGGAAATAATCCGCACCCGCAGCGAGCGTGGCTCGGTGTTCGGCGATGACGGCGGCGCCACACCCTCGGGCGTGGCAGCAATGGCATTGGTGGTCGTGGTGGTCGGTTCGGTCATGAAGAAGTGGCACCGCTGGAAGGTGTGGATGGCGCAGGGGCGACGGCTTTGGTGGTGCTCATCAGCCACAGCGCACGAATGGACAGCCAGATCATGGTCAGCACCGCAATCACGGCGATCAGCATGAACACATCGTTGTAGGCCAGCACGTTGGCCTCACGGGTGGCGGCGTTGGCCAAGCTGCGAATACCCGCCAGGTTGCGCAGACTCGGGTCGGCCAACAGCGATCCGTACGCCGAGCCGCCGCTCTGCACGCGTGCCGCCACCAAAGGGTCAGACAGCGTCAGGTGCTCAACGATTTGACTGGAATGAAATTTTTCCCGGACGATCTGAAACGTGCCCAGAAGTGCCGCACCGAGCAGGCCGCCGAGGTTATTGCAGATCCCGAACAGCACCGAAAAGCTCACCAGATTGCGCGGATTGGTCAACACGTTACGGGTGCCGAAGACCATGGTCGGGCCAAGGAAAAACGTGCTGCCGAACGCCAGCAAAAACTGACTGAAATAGAGGTTTTCCGGACGGGTCAGGTTGTTGGAAAAGCTGTCCATCACCGACCCGGTGGCCATCAGACCCAGCGAGATAATCAACGGCATCAGCAGGTGTTTGGGGTCGATGGTCAGCGCGCTGGTCACCAAACCCGCGACGCTGCCGATCAGCATCACCACGTACAGGCTGTGCAACTGCTCGTAGCCCATGTTCAGGTTCTGCATGAAACCGACCGCACCGGTGGACTGCTCCGAGGTGACCATGCGAATCAGGGTCACCGCCAGCGCCAGGCGAATCATCGTCCCGCTGCCCAGCCAACGGGTCATCAGCAGCGGGTTACTGCGGTTATGTTCGATGGCCAGACCGGCGATGATCAAGGCAATCGAGGCGGCCAGCGCATAGCCGATCCAGTCGGCCTCCAGCCACCAATCGATCCGCCCCAGCGACAACACCGCACACAGCAACGCCACGCCAGTGGCGAGAATGGCGAAGGTGAGAAAGTCGAGTTTTTCGAAGGTTTTGAAACGGTCTCCGGGCGGTAATTTGAGCAGCAATACGCAGCCTAGCGACAGCAACGCCATGCCCAGTTCGAACAGGTACAAGCCGCGCCATTCGGCGATCTGCAGCAAATCTTCGGAAAATAATCGCGCCAATGGCAACGCCAGTTGCGAGGTGCCGAGGCCGAGCACCAGCGCCTTCAGCCGCCACTTCGCCGGGAACGCCTGAACCATGTAATACAGACCCAGCGAACTCAGTGCCGCGCCGACCATGCCGTGCGCCGCCCGCACCGCCACCGCCGAATTCAGGTCGTTGACGAACAGATGGCCGAAGGTCACCAGCGCGTACAGCACCAGAAACACTTCGGTGAACGCGCGCAAACCAAACTGCTGGCGAAACTTCACCAGCAGCAGGTTCATCGACACGTTGGTCATCACGTACGCCGCCGGTAACCAGGCCATTTCCGCCGTGGTCGCGCCGAGTGCACCTTGCAGATAAGGCAAGTTGGCAACCACCAGCGAGTTGCCCAAGCCACCGGTCACCGCCACCAGCAAACCGACCAGCGCATAGGCCAGACGCTTGGGGGTGGAGTGCAACGGCGTCGAGGGGGAACCGGGCAGACTGGGCTTTTCGTGGGGCTGCCAGTTGCGCGGGGCGTATTGATCCATGGAAAAGCCTTGTGCGGAAGGTGGGTGAAGTTTGCCGCAAATTCACCGGCAACACACATCCCATGGACAACACAGATCCCTTGTAGGAGTGAGCCTGCTCGCGATCGCGTTGTATCAATGATGGAAATGTCGACTGATACACCGCTATCGCGAGCAGGCTCACTCCTACAAGGGTTCTGTGTGATGACCGAAGTCATCGCACAACTTGCTGTTGACATTCCCGGGAAACCTAGGAAATATCCGCACCCATGTTGTACGACGACGTATAACAAATAATAAAAACAACAAACGAAACAGGGAGCGTCACAGTGAGCACACTCGTCCGCAGTTCCGTCCGCCCTTCCCGTCTTTCCGTCACCCACCCGCGTACCGCTTTAAGTCTGATCGGCTGCAGCAGCCTCGCCCTCGCCATACCGATGAGCGCCGAAGCCGAAGGTTTTCTCGACGACAGCAAAGCCACGCTGAACCTGCGCAACGCCTACTTCAACCGCAACTTCGTCAACCCGGCCAACCCGCAGGGCAAGGCTGAGGAGTGGACGCAGAACTTCATCCTTGATGCCAAATCCGGCTTCACTCAGGGCACCGTCGGTTTCGGCCTTGATCTGCTGGGGATGTATTCGCAGAAGCTCGATGGCGGCAAAGGCACGGGCGGCACGCAACTGTTGCCGATCCACGATGACGGGCGTCCGGCCGACAACTTCGGCCGCCTCGGTGTAGCGCTGAAGGCCAAGGTGTCGAAGACCGAACTGAAGGTCGGCGAATGGATGCCGGTGCTGCCGATCCTGCGCTCCGACGATGGCCGCTCCCTCCCGCAAACTTTTCGTGGCGGCCAGATCACTTCCACCGAGATCAATGGCCTGACCGTCTACGGCGGCCAGTTCCGTGGCAACAGCCCGCGCAACGACGCGAGCATGGAAGACATGTCAATGAACGGCCGTGGCGCGTTCACTTCCGACCGCTTCAACTTCGGCGGTGGCGAATACACCTTCAACGACAAACGCACCCTGGTCGGCGTTTGGTACGCCGAACTCACGGACATCTACCAGCAGCAGTATTTCAATCTCAGCCACAGCCAGCCGTTGGGCGACTGGACGCTGGGCGCCAACCTCGGTTTCTTCACCGGTAAGGAAGACGGCAGCGCCCAGGCCGGCGAACTCGACAACAAGACCGCGTTCGCCATGCTCTCGGCCAAATATGGCGGCAACACCTTCTACGTTGGCCTGCAAAAACTCAGCGGCGACGACGCCTGGATGCGGGTCAACGGCACCAGCGGCGGCACCCTCGCCAACGACAGCTACAACGCCAGTTATGACAACGCCAAGGAACGTTCCTGGCAGTTGCGCCACGACTACAACTTCGTCGCCCTCGGTGTTCCGGGCCTGACCCTGATGAACCGCTACATCAGCGGCGACAACGTGCACACCGCCACCACCAATGACGGCAAGGAATGGGGCCGCGAGTCGGAACTGGCCTACACCGTGCAGAGCGGCCCGCTGAAAAATCTCAACGTGAAATGGCGCAACGCGACGATTCGCCGGGACTTCAGCACCAACGAGTTTGACGAGAACCGGATCTTTATCAGTTATCCGATTTCGTTGTTGTAATTCGTCGGCAAGTACGCCCCCTGTAGGAGTGAGCCTGCTCGCGATAGCGATGTGTCAGACGACATCCTCTTCGACTGATACACCGCAATCGCGAGCAGGCTCACTCCTACAGGGGATTGCATTGCAAGGCGAGATCGCCCGGAGGAAAAAACTGTTTCACCTTCCGTCATCTACACCAAAAGTCGCGTTGACAAGTTCCGGAAACCCTACCGATACTTCAGCGCAGTCATACGACAACCTACAACAAACCTAATAACAATGTGTCCAGGGATTGCCATGACGTCTACCTCTACTCCCCGCGCTCCATTCAATCGCCTGCTGCTGACCGGCGCTGCCGGTGGCCTGGGCAAAGTCCTGCGCGAACGTATGCGCCCTTACGCCAATGTCCTGCGCCTGTCGGACATCGCTGCCCTCGCCCCGGCTGTCGATGATCGCGAAGAAATCGTGGTCTGCGACCTCGCCGACAAAAACGCCGTGCACCAACTGGTCGAAGGCGTCGACGCGATCCTGCATTTCGGCGGCGTCTCCGTGGAGCGGCCGTTCGAAGAAATCCTCGGCGCCAACATCAGCGGTGTCTTTCACATCTACGAAGCGGCGCGCCGGCATGGCGTCAAGCGAGTGATCTTCGCCAGCTCCAACCACGTCATCGGCTTCTACAAACAGGACGAACCGCTCGACGCCAGCTCCGCGCGCCGTCCCGATGGCTACTACGGACTGTCCAAGTCCTACGGCGAAGACATGGCCAGTTTCTACTTCGATCGCTACGGCATCGAAACCGTCAGCATCCGCATCGGCTCCTCGTTCCCCGAACCGCAAAACCGCCGAATGATGCACACCTGGCTGAGCTTCGACGACCTCACCCAACTGCTCGAACGCGCGCTGTACACGCCGAACGTCGGCCACACCGTGGTCTACGGCATGTCCGCCAACAAGGACGTCTGGTGGGACAACAAATTCGCCAGCCACCTCGGCTTCGAGGCGAAGGACAGCTCCGAAGTGTTCCGCGAAAAAGTCGAGGCGCAACCGATGCCGGCCGCCGATGACCCGGCGCGAATCTATCAGGGCGGCGCGTTTGTCGCCGCAGGTCCGTTCGGCGACTGATCACTCTGAAAACGACGCAAAGGAATGAGTATGCAAGCCGAATTGATCGTCGATGCCCGCAACGCCGTCGGCGAAAGCCCGGTCTGGGTGGCAGAGGAAAACGCGCTGTACTGGGTGGACATTCCCAACGGCGGCCTGCAACGCTGGAGCGCTGACACGGGCCATGTGCATGCCTGGAAAACCCCGGAAATGCTCGCCTGCATCGCCCGCCACCACCGTGGCGGCTGGGTGGCCGGAATGGAAAGCGGCTTCTTTCATCTGCACCCGCACAGCGACGGCAGCCTCGACAGTGAGCGGCTCGCCAGCGTCGCACACAGCCGCGAAGACATGCGCCTCAACGATGGCCGCTGCGACCGTCAGGGCCGCTTCTGGGCCGGCAGCATGGTGTTGAACATGGGCCTGAATGCGCCCGAGGGCCGGCTCTATCGTTACGGCGCCGGGCAGTCTGACGTGATCGAAGCGCAGCTCGACGGTTTCATCGTGCCCAACGGCCTCGGTTTCAGCCCCGACGGCAAAACCATGTACCTGTCCGATTCGCACCCCGATGTGCAGTTGATCTGGGCGTTCGATTACGACACTGACACCGGCACACCATCGAATCGCCGGGTTTTCGTCGACATGAACCACTTCCCCGGTCGCCCCGATGGCGCTGCCGTGGACGCCGAAGGTTTCTACTGGATCTGCGCCAACGACGCCGGCCTCATTCACCGTTTCGCGCCGGACGGCCGACTCGACTTCTCGCTGGCCGTACCGGTGAAAAAACCGACCATGTGCGCCTTCGGTGGAACCCGGATGGACACCTTGTTCGTCACCTCGATTCGTCCCGGCGACGACCACGATCCGCAATCCCTGGCCGGCGGCGTGTTCGCCCTGAATCCCAACGTCAAAGGCCTGCCGGAACCGCTGTTCGACGATTTGCTGTAACACCCGCCTCTGCTGCACCGCTGCGCCTTGAACACAACAATAACAAGACTGGAGACTCACCCCCATGAACTTCAAACGCACCTTGCTGGCCGCTGCACTCCCGCTGATGTTTACCTTCACTGGCGCCGCTCAGGCACTGCAACTCAAATTCGCTGACATTCACCCCGCCGGCTACCCAACCGTGGTGGCCGAAGAAAACATGGGCAAGACCCTGACCAAGGAAACCAACGGCGAGCTGACCTTCCAATACTTCCCCGGCGGTGTGCTCGGCTCCGAAAAGGAAGTCATCGAGCAGATGCAAGTCGGCGCCGTACAGCTGTCCCGCGTCAGCCTGGGTATCGTCGGCCCCGTGGTCCCGGACGTGAACGTGTTCAACATGCCGTTCATCTTCCGCGATCATCAACACATGCGTAACGTCATCGACGGCGCAGTGGGCGACGAAATCCTCGACAAAATCACCAATTCCGAATTCGGCCTGGTGGCCCTGGCCTGGATGGACGGCGGCACGCGCAACGTCTACACCAAGAAACCGGTGCGCAAGCTCGAAGACCTCAAGGGTATGAAAATCCGCGTGCAAGGCAACCCGATGTTCATCGACATGATGAACGCCATGGGCGGCAACGGCATCGCGATGGACACCGGTGAAATTTTCAGCGCCCTGCAGACCGGCGTGATCGACGGCGCGGAAAACAACCCGCCGACCCTGCTCGAACACAACCACTTCCAGAATGCGAAGTACTACAGCCTCACGGGTCACCTGATCCTGCCAGAGCCGATCGTGATGTCGAAAATCACCTGGGAAAAACTGACGCCGGATCAACAGGCGCTGGTCAAGACAGCCGCCAAGGCTGCCCAGGCCGAAGAGCGCGTGCTGTGGGACAAGAAGTCCGCTGCCAGTGAAGAAAAACTCAAGGCCGCCGGCGTCGAGTTCATCGAGGTCGACAAGAAACCCTTCTACGACGCCACCGCACCGGTGCGGGAAAAGTACGGCGCGAAGTATGCCGACCTGATCAAGAAAATCGAAGCCGTTCAGTAACGCCTGCCGCTCCGTCCTCATGAACAAGGCCCGGTGCGCCCGATGACTGCGGCGCGCCCGGTTACGGTGGAACCCGATGAAGAATCTACTGCTGCGTATCAACGACAAGATCTACATGACGTGCATCTGGGTCGCCGGCCTTTCCGTCCTGGCGATTTCCCTGATGATTCCCTGGGGCGTGTTCGCCCGCTACGTGCTGGGCACCGGTTCGAGCTGGCCCGAGCCCACGGCGATTCTGCTGATGATGGTGTTTACCTTCATCGGCGCCGCCGCCAGTTACCGCGCCGGCGCGCACATGGCCGTGGCCATGCTCACCGATCGCATGCCGCCGCACGTGCGATCCGCAGCGGCGATTTTTTCCCAGCTGCTGATGGCGGCGATCTGCATCTTCATGACGATCTGGGGCGCCAAGCTGTGCATGTCCACCTGGAACCAGTTCATGGCGGCCCTGCCCGATCTGCGCGTTGGCGTGACCTATTTGCCGATTCCCGTGGGCGGCTTGCTGACGCTGATTTTCGTGCTGGAAAAACTCTTGCTCGGTGACCAGAGCAAACGGCGCGTCGTGCAGTTCGACCTGGTTGAAGAAAGTGAAGGTGCCGCCTAATGGACGCTCTGATACTGCTGGGCAGTTTTATCGTATTGATCCTGATCGGTATGCCAGTCGCCTACGCGCTGGGCGCCGCCGCGCTGATCGGTGCGTGGTGGATCGACATTCCGTTCCAGGCGGTGATGATTCAGGTCGCCTCGGGGGTGAACAAATTCTCGCTGCTGGCCATTCCGTTCTTCGTGCTGGCCGGTGCGATCATGGCCGAGGGTGGCATGTCGCGTCGATTGGTGGCGTGTGCCGGGGTGCTGGTGGGTTTTGTCCGCGGCGGTCTGTCACTGGTCAACATTGTCGCGTCGACGTTCTTCGGCGCGATCTCCGGTTCGTCGGTGGCGGACACCGCGTCGGTGGGTTCGGTGCTGATCCCGGAAATGGAACGCAAGGGCTATCCACGGGATTTCTCCACCGCCGTGACCGTCAGCGGTTCGGTGCAAGCCCTGCTGACCCCGCCAAGCCATAACTCGGTGCTTTACTCCCTGGCCGCCGGTGGCACGGTTTCGATTGCCTCACTGTTCATGGCGGGCATCGTTCCGGGCTTGCTGATGAGCGCCTGCCTGATGGTGCTGTGCCTGATCTTCGCGAAAAAACGCAACTACCCCAAGGGTGAAGTGATCCCGATGCGCCAGGCGTTGAAAATCGTCGGCGAAGCCCTCTGGGGCATGATGGCGATGGTGATCATCCTCGGCGGCATCCTGTCCGGCATCTTCACCGCGACCGAATCGGCGGCCATCGCCGTGCTCTGGTCCTTCTTCGTCACCATGTTCATCTACCGCGACTACAAGTGGAGCGAACTGCCGAAACTGATGCACCGTACGGTGCGGACGATTTCGATCGTGATGATCCTGATCGGTTTCGCGGCGAGCTTCGGTTACATCATGACCCTGATGCAAATTCCGGCGAAGATCACCACGGCGTTTCTGACCCTGTCGGACAACCGCTACGTGATCCTGATGTGCATCAACGTCATGCTGCTGTTGCTCGGCACGGTGATGGACATGGCGCCGCTGATCCTGATTCTGACGCCGATCCTGATGCCGGTGATTCTCGGCATTGGTGTTGACCCGGTGCAGTTCGGCATGATCATGCTGGTGAATCTGGGGATCGGATTGATAACGCCGCCGGTGGGTGCGGTGTTGTTTGTCGGTTCGGCGGTGGGCAAGGTCAGCATCGAAAGCACTGTGAAGGCGCTGCTGCCGTTTTACGCGGTGCTGTTCCTGGTGTTGATGTTGGTGACTTACGTGCCGGCACTGTCGCTGTGGTTGCCCCATCTGGTGTTGTAAGCCGATAAAAAGATCGCAGCCCTTGATGGGCTGCGATTTCTTTTGAACCTCACGCCCGCAACAACATATACCCCGCCACCACGAGACACACACTGGCAAACCCCACCTGCAACGCCCGCGCCGGCACCCGCGCACAGAGCTTGCGCCCGATGATCATGCCGACAATGCTGGCGACGATAAACGCCGCGCCCTGCCCGTCAATCCGCACACCGGCATGAAACGAGCCGACCACCCCGATCGCCGAGATCAGACTGATCACCATCAACGACGTCGCGACAATCCCGCGCATCTGCACGTCGGTCAGTTGCTTGAACGCCGGCACGATCAGAAAACCGCCACCCACACCGAGCAATCCGGAGACCACCCCGGTAATCGCGCCCAAAGCAGCCAGGGTTGCGGTGCACTTGGCGGTCCAGTCAAACCGCCCGGTTTGTTCATTGAGCATGCAATTCTTCTGGCCCCAACTGGCATGCCCGTGATCGCTCGGCCCCTCCTGCTGACGCTCACGGCGCAACATGCGCCAGGCCACCATGACCATCAGCAGGCTGAACAGGACCATCAGGATTTTCTCCGACAACTGGTGCGCGAAGTAAATGCCCAACGGCGAAAACACTGCGCCCAACGCCGCAATCAACAGCGCCGCGCGATAGCGCACCAGGCCATGACGCAAACCGTCGATGGCACCGACCGCCGCCGCACTGCCGACCGCAAACAACGCCACCGGCGCTGCCTGCGTCATCGTCCAGCCAAGCCCGAGCACCAGCGCCGGCACCGCCAGAATGCCACCGCCGGCCCCGGTCAAACCGAGGACCAACCCCATCACCACGCCAAACAGACTTGCCAGCAACATAGGGTTTTCTCAGTCGACCTTGGACACACGTGTCAGCCACTCGCGGCCCTTGAGCATGCCGTTCCAGTAGAACCACGGCAGCAGCGTCGCCTTGAGAAACCATGCCGAACGCCGCGCCACCGTCGGGTCCAGTGGAAAGGTCGGCAGCAACTTGCCGGCGTATCCGAACTCGGCAAGGATCACCTTGCCCTTCTCCACCGTTAGCGGGCAGGAACCATAGCCGTCGTACTTCAGCGGCAGCGGTTGTTGCTTGCGTAGGGCCAGCAGGTTTTCCGCCACCACCACGACTTGCTTGCGCACCGCTGCGGCGGTTTTCGCGTTACTGGTGCCACAGATATCACCGAGTCCGAACACCTCGGGAAAGCGCGGATGTTGCAGGCTGTGCGGGTTGACCTCGCACCAGCCGGCGGCATCGGAGAGAGGACTTTGGGCGATGAAGTCCGGCGAGATCTGCGGCGGCACGACGTGGAGCAGATCGAAGGTTTTCGCCTCACGGGTGACGTTGCCTTCAGCGTCCTTGATCTCGAACCACGCGGTTTTCGCCGGGCCGTCGACCTTGACCAGATTCGAGTTGAACGCCAGCTGCGCGTTGTATTTTTCGATGTACTTCATCAACGGCGGGACGAACGTCGCCACACCGAACAGCGCGGCGCCGGCCAAGTTGAATTCGACATTGATATTATTCAGCGCACCGTTTTTACGCCAGTGATCGCAGGACAGATACAACGCCTTTTGCGGTGCGCCGGCGCATTTGATCGGCATCGCCGGTTGAGTGAACAGCGCTTTGCCGCCGCGCAGTTTCTGCACCTGATCCCAGGTGTATTGCGCGTGCTGGTAGCTGTAGTTGGAGGTCACGCCGTGTTGACCGAGGCTGTCCTGCAAACCTTCGATTTTCTCCCAGGCCAGACGCAAGCCGGGGCAGACGATCAGGTTCTGGTAGCTGACCGTGCGTTGATCGTTGAGGGTGAGTTGGCGTTTGTCGGGGTCGATTGCGGTGACCGCCGCTTGCAGCCAGTTCGCTTGCTTTGGCATGACCTTGTTCATGGCCCGGGCCGTGTCTTTCACATCAAAGGCACCACCGCCGACCAGCGTCCACGCCGGTTGGTAGTAATGCTGGGCGCTGGGTTCGATCACGGTAACTTTCAGCGCCGGATCACGCTTGAGCAGGCTGGCGACAAAACCGATACCGGCCGTACCGCCGCCGATGACCACGATGTCCGCACTGATGGATGGGCCCCAGTGTTGATCGTTCATTGCTTGTTCCTTTTGCTGCACGCAAGGATTTCTCAGCCTTCACACAAATCCATTGTAGGAGTGAGCCTGCTCGCGATAGCAGTGTGTCAGTTAATGAATGTGTGGCTGACACACCGCAATCGCGAGCAGGCTCACTCCTACATGGGATAGCGTGTTGGCTGGCATTTATTGATGACCCAGACTTTTCAGCACGGCTCCGCAATACAACCCGGAGAGGGTTTTCATCACCTGGATGACCTCCGGACTGGCGAGGCCGTAGAAAATGTACTTGCCTTCACGACGGGTCGCGACCAGCCCTTCATCGCGCAGGATGCCCAATTGCTGGGACAGCGTCGGCTGGCGCACACCGGTCATTTTTTCCAGTTCGCCGACATTGCGTTCGCCTTGGGTCAGTTGACACAGGATCAGCAGGCGATCCTCATTGGCCATGGCCTTGAGCAGCGCACAGGCCTTGGAGGCCGAGGCGCGCAGCTGGGCGACTTCACATTCGGTCAGACTGGATTGCATTTGCACGATGCCTTCAAGGTCACTTAAGCTGCGAACATTATGTTTTTAGATAAAGTGTTGCAACCCATTTCCCTTGTTCAGGTTGGTGTCCATGCCCGCGCAGATTGAAGCTTTCCTCGACCCCGCCTCTTCGACCTACAGCTATGTGGTCTATGAAGTGGATGGCGGGCAGTGTGCGATCGTTGATCCGGTGCTCGATTACGACGGCGCTGCCGGACGCACCTGCACCGCCCAGGCCGACAAAATCATCGCCTTCGTTCGCGCCCACAATTTGCAGGTGCAGTGGCTGCTGGAAACCCATGCCCACGCCGATCACCTGTCCGCCGCGCCTTACCTGCGCCGGGAACTGGGTGGCAAAATCGCCATCGGTGAATCGATCAGCAAAGTGCAGAACGTGTTCAAGGCACTGTTCAATCTGGAGCCGGAGTTTTGCGTCGACGGCTCACAGTTCGATCATCTGCTTGCGCCGAACGAGTCATTTCGCATCGGCAACCTCAAGGCCACGGCCCTGCACGTCCCCGGCCACACCCCGGCGGACGTGGCTTATCTGATCGATGGCGAGCAGATTCTGGTCGGCGACACATTGTTCATGCCCGATGTCGGCACGGCGCGCTGCGACTTTCCCGGCGGCAACGCCCATCAGTTGTTCAATTCGATCCAAAAGCTGCTGGCCTTCCCGGCCAGTGTGAAACTCTACGTTTGCCACGATTATCCGCCCGAAGGTCGCGCCTCACAGTGCCAGACCACGGTCGGCGAACAACGCAAACACAATATTCATGTGCATGACGGGATTGATCAGGCAGCGTTCGTCGACATGCGCACCAAGCGCGATGCCGGGCTGGGCATGCCGACGCTGTTGCTGCCGGCGATTCAGGTAAATGTGCGAGCGGGGAATCTGCCAGCGGCGGAGGACAACGGTGTGGTTTACCTGAAGATTCCGCTCAATTCGCTATAGGAAAAAACCGCTAGGGCCGTTGCCGGATTATTTTTCCTACGAACGCTGTCGAGGGTGATGAACTGGTGAAAATCCCGTAAGCGAGCAGACTCCATTGGGCAAACATTCAATGGAGTTTTCGCAATATGGATATTCGTCGTAATCACCGTGACATGACCGTGGCACAGAAAAACGCGTTCATCAGGGCCATCCTGATCCTGAAAAATCAAACCCCCAGTATCCTGCGACCTGGTCAGCAGTATCGCTACGATGACTTTGTACAGATTCACAAGAACTCCATGGGACAGGGCAATCCGATTTTCCCCAACCCCCATCGCAATCCGCTGTTTTTCCCCTGGCACCGCATCCTGATTCGCCAATTCGAGCGGGAACTGCAAGCCGCAGCCAACGACCCCGGCATTACCCTACCGTACTGGAACTGGAGCATGAGCGGCGCGGACAACCCATTCGTCGATGATTTCATGGGCAGGGATGGCGATGCGCGGTTTGGACAGCGCGTAACCATCGGGCCATTTGCTTTCGAGGGGCAGGTCTTTGGCATCAAGGTCTGGGATGGTGACGAAGGGATTGCGGCGCTGAGGCGCAATTTCGGCGCAGCGGGTTCGCCACTGCCCACCGTGCAGGAAATCGAGTCAGTCATGAACCGCACACCCTACTGGTCCGAACCCGAAGGTTGGGAAAACCAGATGGAGCGGATGCACAACAACGTGCATTCGTGGGTCGGCGGCAACATGGGCACGGCCGCGTCACCAAACGACCCGATATTCTTCCTCCACCACTGTCATCTCGATTATCTGTGGGAAAGGTGGAAGCGCCAGCACCCTGCCGAAGAAGTCATATCATTTGCCGAAAACGCACCCAACGGCATGCTCGAGGCCACAATGATCTTTCATCCGGACATCGAACCTGCCCCTTGGCAACAGACCTGGAAGATTAGCCAGGCCCTCGACACTGCGGCACTTGATTATCGGTATGACTTCAGTAGTGCTGGCACCGCGATCACGCCCCCAGAATCAAACCATTGATCGGCAACGGCAGCGCGGTCTTGTAGCGCACCTGCTTGAGCGCGAAGCTTGACCGAATGTTCGCCACACCCGGAACTTTGGTCAGGAAGTCCATCATGAAGCGTTCGAGCGACTGAATGGTCGGCACCAGGACCCGGATAAGGTAATCCGGGTCTCCGGCCATCAGGTAGCACTCCATCACCTCCGGGCGATCGGAGATGGCTTCCTCGAAATGCTGCAGCGCTTCCTCGACCTGTTTCTCCAGGCTGACGTGAATGAACACGTTCACGTGCAATCCCAGCAGATCAGCATCCAGCAGCGTGACCTGCTCGCGGATCAGGCCCAATTCTTCCATTGCCTTGACCCGATTGAAGCACGGCGTTGGCGACAGATTCACCGAGCGTGCGAGGTCGGCGTTGGTGATGCGCGCATTCTCCTGAAGGCTGTTGAGAATGCCGATGTCGGTACGGTCCAGTTTGCGCATGAGACAAAACCACCTGTTTTTTATGTTTATGCAGAATTTCTATCTGCAAATCGTCTCCAGCGCAACGAAACAGAGATAAATATTCTTCTTGCCCGGGCCTATGATTGTTGTAGGACAAGATTTCTTCTACCGAAGAATGACTGCCAGCTCACTACAAGAAATTCACAAGATCGAGCGTAGAAGCCATGACCCAAGCGTATGAACCGCTGCGTCTGCACGTCCCTGAACCCTCGGGCCGTCCAGGCTGCAAAACCGATTTTTCCTACCTGCATCTGACCGATGCCGGTACGGTGCGCAAACCTTCCATCGACGTCGAACCCGCCGACACCGCCGACCTGGCGCGTGGGCTGATTCGTGTGCTCGACGATCAGGGCAACGCCCTCGGCCCTTGGGCTGAAAACGTACCAGTCGAGATCCTGCGTAAAGGCATGCGCGCCATGCTCAAGACGCGCATCTACGACAACCGCATGGTGGTCGCCCAGCGTCAGAAAAAAATGTCGTTCTACATGCAAAGCCTTGGCGAAGAAGCCATCGGCAGTGCTCAGGCGCTGGCCTTGAACATCGACGACATGTGCTTTCCGACCTACCGCCAGCAAAGCATCCTGATGGCCCGCGAAGTGCCACTGGTCGACCTGATCTGCCAACTGCTGTCCAACGAGCGCGATCCGCTCAAAGGCCGCCAGTTACCGATCATGTACTCGGTCAAGGACGCCGGTTTCTTCACCATCTCCGGCAACCTCGCCACCCAGTTCATTCAGGCCGTCGGCTGGGGCATGGCCTCGGCGATCAAGGGCGACACCAAAATCGCCTCGGCGTGGATCGGTGACGGCGCCACCGCCGAATCGGACTTCCACACCGCCCTTACCTTCGCTCACGTTTATCGTGCGCCGGTGATCCTCAACGTCGTGAATAACCAATGGGCGATTTCGACCTTCCAGGCCATCGCCGGTGGTGAAGCCACCACCTTCGCCGGACGCGGCGTCGGTTGCGGCATCGCTTCGCTGCGCGTGGATGGCAACGACTTCTACGCCGTATACGCGGCATCTGCCTGGGCCGCTGAACGCGCCCGCCGCAACCTCGGCCCGACCATGATCGAATGGGTCACCTACCGCGCCGGCCCGCACTCGACCTCCGACGATCCGTCGAAATACCGTCCTGCCGATGACTGGAGCCACTTCCCGCTCGGCGACCCGATTGCCCGTCTCAAACAGCACCTGATCAAGGTCGGCCACTGGTCGGACGAAGAGCACGCTGCCGTCAGCGCCGAGCTTGAAGCCGAAGTGATTGCCGCGCAAAAACAGGCCGAACAGTACGGCACCCTCGCCGGCGGCCAGATTCCAAGCGCCGCGACCATGTTCGAAGACGTCTACAAAGAGATGCCGGAGCACTTGAAGCGCCAGCGTCAGCAGTTGGGGATCTGACATGAACGACCACAACAACAATATTCAGTTGGAAACCGCCATGACCACGACCACCATGACCATGATCCAGGCCCTGCGCTCGGCCATGGATGTGATGCTTGAGCGTGATGACAATGTGGTGGTGTTCGGTCAGGACGTCGGTTACTTCGGCGGCGTGTTCCGTTGCACCGAAGGCCTGCAGACCAAGTACGGCACCTCGCGGGTATTCGACGCACCGATCTCGGAAAGCGGCATCGTCGGTGTGGCCGTCGGCATGGGCGCTTACGGTCTGCGTCCGGTCGCCGAGATTCAGTTCGCCGACTACGTCTACCCCGCTTCCGACCAGATCATTTCCGAAGCGGCACGCCTGCGTTATCGCTCGGCCGGCGAGTTCACCGCGCCGATGACCCTGCGCATGCCTTGCGGCGGCGGCATCTACGGTGGCCAGACCCACAGCCAGAGCATCGAGGCAATGTTCACTCAGGTTTGCGGTCTGCGCACGGTCATGCCATCCAACCCGTATGACGCCAAAGGCTTGCTGATCGCCTCCATCGAAAACGATGATCCGGTGATCTTTCTTGAGCCGAAACGCCTGTACAACGGCCCGTTCGACGGCCACCACGACCGCCCGGTGACCCCGTGGTCGAAACACCCGCAAGCCCAGGTTCCGGACGGTTACTACACCGTGCCACTGGACGTGGCCGCGATCACTCGTCCGGGCAAGGACGTGACCGTGCTGACTTACGGCACCACCGTTTATGTCTCGCAAGTCGCGGCCGAAGAGTCCGGCGTTGACGCCGAAGTCATCGACCTGCGCAGCCTGTGGCCGCTGGACCTGGAAACCATCGTCAAGTCGGTGAAGAAAACCGGCCGCTGCGTGGTTGTTCACGAAGCCACCCGCACCTGCGGTTTCGGCGCCGAACTGGTGTCGCTGGTGCAAGAGCATTGCTTCCATCACCTGGAAGCGCCGATCGAACGCGTCACCGGTTGGGACACCCCCTACCCGCACGCGCAGGAGTGGGCGTATTTCCCAGGGCCGTCCCGAGTGGGTGCGGCGTTGAAACGGGTCATGGAGGTCTGAATGGGCACGCACGTTATCAAGATGCCGGACATCGGCGAAGGCATCGCAGAAGTAGAACTGTCGCAGTGGCACGTCAAGGTTGGCGATCTGGTCGTTGAAGATCAGGTGCTGGCGGATGTGATGACCGACAAGGCGATGGTCGATATTCCCTCGCCCGTGCATGGCAAGGTGATTGCCCTCGGCGGTCAGCCGGGTGAAGTGATGGCGGTTGGCAGCGTGCTGATCAGCATTGAGGTTGAAGGTGCTGGCAACCTCAAGGAATCGGCGGCTCCTGCTCCGGTAAAAGAAGCACCTGCGGCGCCGAAGGTTGAAGCAGTCGTTGAGAGCAAACCTGCTCCAGCCGCCCCGCGCCCTGCTGCGGTTTGCCAAGGCCCGATGGTTGCTCGCGAAGCAGACGAACGCCCTCTCGCCTCGCCGGCCGTACGCAAACATGCGCTGGATCTGGGCATTCAATTGCGTCTGGTGCGCGGTTCCGGCCCGGCCGGTCGTGTGCTGCACGAAGACCTTGAATCCTACTTGGCGCAAGGTCAGTCGAACGCTTCGGCACCGGTTGCTGCCGCGTACGCACAACGGACTGACGAAGAACAGATTCAAGTGATCGGCATGCGCCGCAAGATCGCCCAGCGCATGCAGGACGCTACCCAGCGTGCCGCACACTTCAGCTATGTCGAAGAAATCGACGTCACTGCCATCGAAGAACTGCGCGCGCATTTGAATGAAAAACACGGCGCCAGCCGTGGCAAGTTGACCTTGCTGCCGTTCCTCGTCCGTGCGCTGGTCGTCGCCCTGCGCGACTTCCCGCAGATGAACGCCCGTTACGACGACGAAGCCCAGGTCATCACCCGCCTCGGCGCAGTGCATGTCGGCGTCGCCACGCAAAGCGATGTCGGCCTGATGGTGCCGGTGGTCCGCCATGCCGAAGCACGCAGCCTGTGGGACAGCGCCACGGAAATCTCCCGTTTGGCTAACGCCGCACGTAATGGCAAGGCCAGCCGCGATGAATTGTCCGGCTCGACCATCACCCTGACCAGCCTCGGTGCGCTGGGCGGCATCGTCAGCACGCCAGTGTTGAACCTGCCGGAAGTGGCGATCGTCGGTGTGAACAAAATCGTCGAACGGCCAATGGTCGTCAAAGGCCAGGTGGTGATCCGCAAGATGATGAACCTCTCCAGTTCCTTCGATCACCGCGTGGTCGACGGCATGGACGCGGCGCTCTTCATCCAGGCCATTCGTGGCTTGATCGAACAACCTGCCACTTTGTTTGTGGAGTAAGGCGCGCATGCAATCTCTGAACACTACGCTGTTGATCATCGGCGGCGGCCCCGGCGGTTATGTCACGGCGATCCGCGCCGGGCAACTGGGCATCCCGACGATTCTGGTCGAAGGCCAATCGCTGGGCGGCACCTGCCTGAACATCGGCTGCATCCCGTCGAAAGCGCTGATCCATGTGGCTGAGCAGTTTCACCAGACCCGGCATCACAGCCAGCATTCGGCGTTGGGCATCAGCGTTTCCGCGCCGAGCCTCGACATCAGCAAAAGCGTCGAGTGGAAGGACGGCATCGTTGATCGTCTGACCACCGGAGTGGCTGCACTGCTGAAGAAAAACAAGGTTCAAGTCATCCATGGCTGGGCCAAAGTCATCGACGGCAAAACCGTTGACGTTGGCGACACGCGCATCCAGTGCGAGCATCTGGTGCTGGCCACCGGTTCAACCAGCGTCAATCTGCCGATCCTGCCGATTGGCGGGCCGATCATCTCTTCCACCGAAGCACTGGCGCCGAAATCCGTGCCAAAACGCCTGGTCGTGGTGGGCGGTGGTTACATTGGTCTGGAACTGGGCATTGCTTATCGCAAGCTTGGCGCTGAAGTCAGTGTGGTCGAGGCGCAGGATCGCATCCTGCCGGCGTACGACGCTGAACTGACGCAACCGGTGCATGACGCGCTGAAGCAACTGGGCGTGAAGCTGTACCTCAACCACAGCGTGCTGGGATTCGACGGTACTTTGCAGGTGCGCGATCCAGAAGGCGAAACCCTGAATCTGGAAACCGATCAGGTGCTGGTAGCCGTTGGTCGCAAACCGAATACCCAGGGCTGGAACCTCGAAGCACTGAATCTGGACATGAACGGTTCGGCGATCAAGATCGACAGCCGCTGCCAGACGAGCATGCGCAACGTCTACGCCATCGGCGATCTGAGCGGCGAGCCGATGCTGGCTCACCGTGCCATGGCTCAGGGCGAAATGGTTGCCGAGTTGATCAGCGGCAAAACCCGCGAGTTCAACCCGACAGCGATTGCTGCTGTGTGCTTCACCGACCCGGAACTGGTGGTGGTCGGCAAGACCCCGGACGAGGCCAAGGCTGCAGGGCTGGACTGCATTGTTTCCAGCTTCCCGTTCGCCGCCAATGGCCGGGCGATGACGCTGGAATCGAAAAGCGGCTTCGTGCGCGTGGTCGCTCGTCGCGATAACCATGTGATTGTCGGCTGGCAAGCGGTGGGCGTTGGTGTGTCGGAGTTGTCGACGGCGTTTGCGCAAAGCCTGGAAATGGGCGCGCGGCTGGAAGACATCGGCGGCACCATTCATGCGCATCCGACCCTGGGTGAAGCGGTTCAGGAAGCGGCGTTGCGTGCTTTGGGGCATGCGTTGCACCTTTGAAGATCAAAAGATCGCAGCCTTCGGCAGCTCCTACAGAGGTTCGCCGATTCCGTAGGAGCTGCCGCAGGCTGCGATCTTTTCAGCGATGAAAGACGATTTTTCATAAGCAGGCTAATAAATCTGCTTATCCCCCCATCGTCCGGGCTGCGAAACCGCTCAAGAATGAAGTATTGTTGTGCCCATCCAAAAAACGTCAGAAGCCTTGAACCGTTTCGACGGTTGTTCAGTGATAGAGGGTGTCATGGGTAACGAAAGCATCAATTGGGACAAGCTGGGTTTTGACTACATCAAGACCGACAAACGCTATCTGTCGTACTTTCGCGATGGCGAGTGGGACAAAGGCACCCTGACCGAAGATAACGTGCTGCACATCAGCGAAGGCTCGACAGCCCTTCACTATGGCCAGCAGTGCTTCGAAGGAATGAAGGCCTATCGTTGCAAGGACGGATCGATCAACCTGTTCCGCCCCGACCAGAATGCCCTGCGCATGCAGCGCAGCTGCGCGCGTCTGCTGATGCCGACGGTCGACACCGAGCAGTTCATCGAAGCCTGTAAAGAAGTGGTTCGTGCCAACGAGCGTTTCATCCCGCCATACGGCACTGGCGGCGCGCTGTACCTGCGTCCGTTCGTGATCGGTGTCGGTGACAACATCGGCGTGCGCACTGCACCCGAGTTCATCTTCTCGATCTTCTGCATCCCGGTCGGCGCCTACTTCAAGGGCGGCCTGACCCCGCATAACTTCCAGATCTCCAGCTACGACCGCGCCGCCCCACAAGGGACCGGCGCTGCCAAGGTCGGTGGCAACTACGCTGCCAGCCTGATGCCGGGCTCGAAAGCGAAGAAAGCCAACTTTGCCGACGCGATCTACCTGGACCCGATGACCCACACCAAGATCGAAGAAGTCGGCTCGGCCAACTTCTTCGGGATCACCCACGACAACAAGTTCATCACCCCGAACTCGCCGTCCGTTCTGCCAGGCATCACCCGCCTGTCGCTGATCGAACTGGCGAAATCGCGTCTGGGCCTGGAAGTGGTTGAAGGCGACGTACTGATCGACAAACTGTCGGACTTCAAAGAAGCCGGCGCTTGCGGTACTGCTGCGGTGATCACCCCGATCGGTGGGATCAGCTACAACGACCATCTGCATGTGTTCCACAGTGAAACCGAAGTCGGCCCGGTGACCCAGAAGCTCTACAAAGAGCTGACTGGCGTACAGACCGGCGACATCGAAGCGCCAGCAGGCTGGATCGTCAAGGTTTGATCTGACGGCTGCTGATAGAGAAAAGCCCTCCACCGAGTGATTGGTGGGGGGCTTTTTTTATGGCGTTTGGCGCAGTATTTGTGGCGTGCTTGAGATTTTCCCCCCTCACCCCAGCCCTCTCCCCCAAGGGGGCGAGGGGGAAGGGAGCCGATCTTCGTGGAATTCGAAATCGAAGTTCGACGAGAACTTTCAGGTCGATGTCGTACGGGAGAACACCTCGGTCAGTCCCCTCTCCCTACGGGCGGTCCGACGTTTCGGGAGGGTTAGGGTGAGGGTAGGCTTTTCGCTCTTCAAGGCAATCCGTTTACCAAGTCGATCAGCAATCCCACTCGCCTGCCCATTCTGCTGCTTGCCCATCCGCGCCTGCGTAATCAACCCGGGAATCAACTCCCCCTCCGGCAGATTCTTCCAGAACCGCGCCGGCAAATGCCCCTGCATGACCTTCTCGTTCAACCGCGCTGGATTAAAGATGTGGCTGTAATAAGTCAGCCACAGATCACCATGAGGATCATCGACATTCTGCGCCAACTCCTGCCATTCCACCGGGCATTGCCGTTGATGGATCAGTTGCTCGCCATCGTAATAGACCCCGTCACGCGGGGTGGCGATCAACCAGCGATGGAGGCCCATTCGCCCGATGAAGTGCTCGCTGGCGCTGTGCAGAATGTCGTGGGCCGGCTCATGCCACGCCACATATTGCGGACCCGCGCTGGATAACGGGCGTTCGATGAAGCGCACAAATGCATGCAGATGATGGGCTTCGCGATTGACTTGTTTGATCCGTCGCTGCAACTCGCTGCCGAGTTTGTCCCCGGCCATCATCGCCGTGCGGTCGCCATGGCTGACGCGCCACAACACTTCATACAACAGGCTCCAGCGTTGATCGCCGCGATAGCGCGAGGCCTGTTCCAGCGTGTCGAGCAGCGCTCGCGGAATACGTGCCTGAAACGGCCCCTGCCCTTCAGGCACCGGCTCATCACTGGCAAACAGATCAGCCACGCCTTGCGTAGCCCAACTCACCAGACTCGGATCGACTTCGTGGCTCAGCAGCCAGCGCGCCTGCTGGCGCCAAGTGTCGAACAGATCATCGCAATCGAGATTGATCATCCCCACAGCCCCATCTGCTGCGGCGTTGGCCGGTCGCGCAGTTGCTGATAGAGCAAATGGCTGGTGACCTCGGCCTGCTGCGGGTGATAGTCGCTGGTGATGATGAACGGCTTGGCCTTGGCCAGCACACAGCGCATGCGCGCAACGTCTTCGTAACGGATGCGCCGCTGGCGGCGCAGCTCGACCAGACGCTCGGTGGTGCGCAGGCCGATACCGGGAATACGCGCAATCAGGGAAGCTTCGGCACGGTTCAGATCCAGCGGGAACACTTCACGATTCTGCAGCGCCCAGGCCAGTTTCGGGTCGATGTCCAGCGCCAGATTGCCCGGGCCCTTGAGCAACTCATCGGCGCTGTAGCCATAACTGCGCAAGAGAAAATCGGCCTGATACAAACGGTGCTCACGCATCAGCGGCGGCGCGGCCAGCGGCACGCTTTTCGGGCTGTCGGGGATCGGGCTGAAGGCCGAATAGTAGACCCGGCGCAAACGGAAATTGCCGTACAAGGCCTGGGCGCTGTGGAGGATGGTGCTGTCGTCGGTGTCGTCGGCGCCGACAATCAACTGTGTGCTCTGCCCGGCCGGGGCGAACTTCGCCGAGCGCGGTTCGTTCAACACGGTCTGCACGCCGGTGTAGATGGTGTTCATCGCCTGTTTGATCGAAGTGATGTCCTTCTCCGGCGCCAACACTTGCAGGCTGGCATCGGTCGGCAGCTCGATGTTGACGCTCAGGCGATCAGCGTAGCGCCCCGCCTCTTCGATCAATGCCGGATCGGCTTCGGGAATGGTCTTGAGATGGATGTAGCCGCGAAACTCATGTTCTTCGCGCAGCAGCTTCGCCACCCGCACCAGTTGCTCCATGGTGTAGTCCGCCGAGCGAATAATGCCAGAGCTGAGAAACAGCCCGCTGACGCAGTTGCGCCGGTAGAAATCCATGGTCAGCGCGACGACTTCCTCAGGAGTGAAGCGTGCGCGGGGTACATCGCTGGAGCGGCGGTTGACGCAGTACTGGCAGTCGTAAAGACAGAAGTTGGTCAGCAGAATCTTCAACAACGACACGCAACGGCCGTCCGGCGTGTAGCTGTGGCAGATGCCCATGCCATCGGTCGATCCCAACCCGCTCTTGCCCTCGGAGCTGCGCTTGGGCGCGCCGCTGCTCGCGCAGGAGGCGTCGTACTTGGCGGCGTCGGCGAGGATGCTCAGCTTGTCGATGATTTGCATGGCGCGGGCTCTATACTGTTTGCATATACAGTATAGGGTCGACTGCGGTGATACAAGGTGGCAAATGCGCCCCTCGTCGGTCAGAAGCTGAAAATCAAAAGATCGCAGCCTTCGGCAGTTCCTACATGGATTGGGTAGGGTCGAGGTTTATCGGGTGTACACGATTCCCGTAGGAGCTGCCGCAGGCTGCGATCTTTTGATCTGCCCGTCTACCGGCCACTCAACGCCAAACCGCGAACCGATCTCCTTGCGCCCCAGCGCCGTCAACGCCAACGCCCGACTGTCCAGATCCTGTGTCACCCACTTGCGCTTCAACGCGGTCTGCAACAGCGCCGCCCCCAGCGAACCACCGAGATGCGGCCGGCGCATGCTCCAGTCCAGGCACGGGCAGGCAAACTTGCGGCGCAGGGTCGTCAAATCCTGCACTTCGATGCCCAATCCAATAAACAACGCCTCGCCACTTTCACTCAAGCGATACGCCTGCTCGTCGGTCGCCACCAACCAACCGCCCTCGATCAAACGGTCATGCAACAACACCGCCAGGGTCCCGGCCATGTGGTCGTAGCAAGTGCGGGCGAATTGCAGGCGATCCGGCGTATGCGCCTTGAACCTCGGCGCGGCGTTCTGGCCAATCACCATCAACGCTTCCAGCGCCTGCGCCACGCGCTGATCGGCGAGGCTGTAATAACGATGACGGCCCTGCACATGCAGGCGCACCAAAGCCAGATCCTTGAGTTTCGCCAGGTGCACACTGGCGGTCGAGGCGCTGACTTCGGCGATCGTCGCCAGCTCCGTGCTGGTGCGGGCGTGGCCGTCCATCAGTGAACAGAGGATTTTCGTTCGCGCCGGTTCGGCTATGGCGGCGGCCACTTGGGAAACGCCGATGTCTTGATGTTCTGCGTGCATAGTTCGCTCCCGGACGAATCATCGTCGTTGCGCAGTGGAGATAGTAGCAACACTTTCCCCGCCGACAAGGATGCAAACCATGAACCCGATCAGCGCCGCAACGCATGCCGACCCTTATCCCTACTACGCGGAACTGCGCGCAGCAGGTGGACTGACGTTTTATCCGGATCTGAAACTGTGGGTCGCCAGCAGCGCCCGTGCGGTGTGTGCGGTGTTGGCCCACGCCGATTGCCGCGTGCGTCCGGCGCAAGAACCCGTACCCAAAGCGATTGCAAAAGGCATGGCCGGCAAAGTCTTTGGCCAACTGATGCGCATGAATGACGGTGAACGCCAGCGCTGTCCGCGTTCGGCCATCGAGCCTGAGCTGGCAGCGCTGGACCTTGAACCAATCAATGCTTTGGTCGCCGCGCGGCTGATCACAGCGGACGCCGACGGAGTGTACAAGGCAATGTTTCGTGGCCCGGTGTGCGTGGTCGCGGCGCTTTTGGGATTCACGCCGGCGCAGGCGCGGGTGGTCAGTGAACTGACGGCGGACTTCGTCGCCTGCCTGTCGCCGTTGAGCAATGACCTGCAACTGGCCGCAGCAGATGCGGCGGCCGAACACCTGCGCGGCTACTTCAACGAACTGCTCGCCGAACCCGCCAGCGATTTGTTCAGCGCGTTCCAGCAGCGCTTTACCGGGCATGAAGAAACCCTGATCGCCAACCTGATCGGCCTCTGTTCGCAGACGTTCGAAGCCTGCGCCGGACTGATCGGCAACACGCTGTTGGCGTTACGTCGTCAGCCGGCGTTACGCGGCGAATCCATCGAAGCACTGCTCAACGAAGTCCAGCGCTTCGACCCGCCGGTGCAGAACACCCGACGCTTTGTCGCCGCGTCCTGTGAGATCGCCGGTGTGCGGGTCGAAGCAGGCGACGCGATTCTGGTGCTGCTGGCCTCGGCCAATCGTGATCCAGCGCTCAACGAACGGCCGGAGGAGTTTCTGCCGCAGCGCGAGGACCGCCGCAGTTTCAGTTTCGGCAGTGGTCGGCATCAGTGTCCGGGGCAAGCGTTGGCGATGAGTATTGCCGGAGCTACGGTGCGGGAAATACTCGCAAAGGGCATCGATCTGAATTGCCTGAACTGGCACTACAGGCCCTCGCTCAATGGGCGCATTCCAGTGTTCAGCGATATGTGCGCCTGACAGTCCGCCTTCGCGAGCAAGCTCGCTCCCACAGGGTTATCAGGTGTGCACACTATTGTGGTCACCCGATAGCTAATGTGGGAGCGAGCCTGCTCGCGAAGAGGCCGGCCCAGTCACTGCAAATGCTGGATCAAGCCGCCCACTGCAAAATCAACCAGCTGTTAGCGCCACTGATCACCACAAACAACCCCCAAGCCAGCACCCGAGTTGGCCAGCGATTCACAAACGGCCCCATCAACTTTTTATCATTGGTCATGCGGATCAATGGATACAGGGCAAACGGCAATTGCAGGCTCAACACCACCTGACTCAGCACCAGCAACTTGCCAATCGCGTTATCGCCCATCAGCCACACGCCGATAAACGCTGGAATCAACGCCAGCCCGCGAGTGATCAAGCGCCGCTGCCAGCAGGGGATCCGCAGGTTCAGGTACCCCTCCATGATCACCTGGCCGGCGATGGTGCCAGTGAAGGTCGAACTCTGCCCCGATGCGAGCAACGCGACGCCGAACAACACGCTGGCCAGCGCGCCGCCGACCAGCGGATCGAGCAAGTGGTAAGCGTCCTGAATGTCCACCACGTCGGTGTGCCCGGACTGGTGAAACGCCGCTGCGGCGAGAATCAGGATCGCCGCGTTGACCAGCAACGCCAGGGCCAGCGAACCGATGGTGTCGATACGCGCCAGTTTCACCGCGTCCTGCTTGCTCGCCAGGTCCTTGCCGATCATCCGCGTCTGCACGATCGAGGTGTGCAGATAGAGGTTATGCGGCATCACCGTCGCACCGAGAATACCGATGGCCAAGTACAACGGCGCCGCCTCGCCAATTGCCGCCAGCGACGGTTTGAAACCTTGGGCGACGTCAGGCCAGTAGGGTTTGATCAGCAGCAGTTCAACGAAGAAACACACGCCGATGGTTGCGACCAACACCAGCATGATCGCCTCAAGCCTGCGGAAACCGCGATTTTGCAGCGCCAGCACCAGCAAGGTATCGAACGCCGTCAGGGCAATGCCGAAGGTCAGCGAACAGCCAAGCAGCAAGTGGAACGCCAATGCGCAGCCGAGCACTTCGGCCAGATCGGTGGCGATGATCGAGATTTCCGCCAGCACCCACTGCAGCCGTGCAGTCGGCGTGCTGTAGCGCTCGCGGGACAGTTGCGCCAGATCGCGCCCGGTGGCGATGCCCAGCCGCGAACACAGACATTGCACGACCATGCCCGCCAGACTCGCCAGCAACACCACAAACAACAGGCTGTAGCCAAAGCGTGAACCGGCCTCGATCGCGGTGGCCCAGTTGCCCGGATCCATGTAGCCGATCGACACCAGCAACCCGGGACCGGCAAAACGCAGCACGCGTTTGAAGAACGCGGCATTAGGGTCAACCGCAACACTACCAGCCACTTCCGGCGGGCAAAACGGCGCGGTGGCGATTTTGGGCAAACTGAATTTCACGCACACATCCAGAAACAAGTCGGAAAGACGCAGCTTAGAGGTTTCCGCCACAGCCTTGAAGCGCAAAAGAATCTATCGACTCACCCCCAACAACTGTTCGCGCAACTCCGGACTGCGCGTGCGCGGATCCAGCCAGATATCGAAAAACGCGCGGGCAAACAGCGGGTCATCAATCTCATGCTGCAACTGCTGACCGACAAAAAACCGCGCGCCCTGCCCCGGCAGATACACGCCGGTAATCCGCGTGCCGGCCTGCACATCGACGAACGATTGCTGCATCTGGATCTGCCAACCGGCCAATTGCGCCGGGCTGACGCGGCCATCGGCCAGGCGTTTGATTTCGTCGACGCTGGCCTTGACCAGGTCGTCGCGGGAAATGCTGCGGCGGTAGATCAACTCCAGCGCAAACGGCTGACCGTCGACCAAGGGCCGCGCAGCACTCCACAGGCGCGCGTTGTAGACATCGAACCCGAACACGCTGAAATCACCGGTGCCGATGATCTGCGCGCCGGGCACGGCGTCCTGCCAATTGGCCCAGGTCGGCGTCAGCAACAACGCCCACAAGCCGATGCCGCAGCATCCTCGCACCAGCTTCGGTGTTCTTCTCATCGCGGCATCGACTCCGGTAAACCCTGATACACACAGCATAGCCGGGTATCGCCCTCGATACTTTGTATACAAAAACTGCGCACATAGGCAGCAATCGCCGATCGACAATGCTAACGTGGCGAACCTTCAACGGATGGAGACTCCTGCGTGCTGATCCTCAAACTGCTGCTGATTCCCGGTTTTCTGCTGCTGATTTCCCTGGCGGGCAAACGCTGGGGGCCGAGCGTGGCCGGGTGGCTGTCGGGATTGCCGGTGGTGGTCGGGCCGATTCTGTTTTTCCTCGCCATCGAACAGGGCTCAGCGTTTGCAGCGCAGTCGGCGGTGGCGGCGTTATCGGCGATGTTCGCGATGATTGCGTTCTGCATCACCTACGCGCAGGTCGCGCAGCGAGCGAACTGGCCGTTGGCGTTGGCGGCATCGCTGTCGGTGTGGGCCATCATTGCGTGGGTGTTGTCGCTGATCCCGGCGTCACTGCCGTTTTCCGTGGCGGCGGCGGCAATTGCGCTGCTGGCATCGCCATACCTGTTTCCCACGGTGCAACCGGTGTTGAACGGCCCGGCGCCGAAGTCGGACAAGCTGATCTGGCGGATGATCGCTGGTGCCGCATTGACGCTGGTGGTGACGATGCTTGCCAGCACCGTCGGCGAGCGCTGGAGCGGTTTGCTCGCGGTGTTCCCGGTACTCGGCAGTGTGATGGCGGTGTTCTCGCAACAAACGCGCGGCCCGGCATTTACCGCCGCATTGTTACGTGCGACGGCGACCGGCATGTATTCGTTTTCGGCGTTTTGTCTGGTCTCGGCGCTGACCTTGCCAAGCATGGGGCTGAGTGGATTCGCCGTCGGTGTCGCGGTGTCGGTGGCCATGCTCGGCGTAACCAAACGCCTGTTGGCCCGTCCGTTGGCGAAAGCGCAGGCGCAGTAACCGCTCAGACGATTCGCGCTGGAACGCCCGCCCTCCTCCGTGGGATGATCGCCCGCCTCGCGCGACCATCCACCGGAGATTCACATGTCATTGTTGAGCAAAAAAGCCGTCGTCCTGCTGGTGGCGGCCCTCGCCGGTTTCGGCGCCCTTCACGCGCAAGCGGCCAAGGAAAAAGCCACCGCCGAGAAAGTCTCGATGCTCGATGGCAAGTTCACTTTTGTGCTGCCTAAAGGTTTCATCACCGACCCGCTGCCGGCCAGCCCGAGCGGGACCAAGGGCACGATGTACACCAACGAGGCCACAAAAACCGTGGTCATTACCGCTGAAAACCAAATCCCCGAAGGCCAGCACGTCAAGGACAACGACGGCCAGTTCCTCGACAGCACCGTCTCGAGCTTCATCGACGACCAACGCAAGGCCCTGCCGGACTTCAACAAACTCAGCGAAAAAAGCCTGACCCAGAAAGGCACCGGCCTTGGCCTGCGTCAGGTCGACAGCACCGCGACCCAGGGCGGTGGCCAGACCCTCAACACCACGCTGATGGCCGGCTCCGGCACGAAGATGGCGTTGGTGCAGGTGATCTCCCGCGCCAGCGACAAGAAAGGTCACGATGCTTTGGTGAAAACCATCCTCAAGGATTGAGCTGCTGCAGCCAGCCACTCAAGTCGCGCAGCTCGGCCGCACTGATACTGTGGCCGACGCCGGGATAGGCATGGAACTGCGGCTTGTAACCGAGTTTCTGTAGTTGCGTGTTGGCCTCGGTGCCGTTTTTATACGGCACCGGATCATCGGCGGTGCCGTGGCCGATAAAGATACTCAGCGGCAACGGCTGCTGCTCGCCTTTGAGTTCAGCTTTCAACACTGGCAATAAACGCCCGCTCAACGCAGCGATCCCGCCGACAGCGACTGGCGGCCGCAGCCCCACTTCGTAGGTCATCATCGCGCCCTGGCTGAAACCGATCAGGTACACCTTGCTCGGGGTGGTGTGATATTTCTGCGCCGCTTGCGCGACAAAATCGCGCAGTTTCTGGCCACTGACTTTCAGATCATCGGTCTCGCCGTTGTAGGCACCTTCGCCTTTCTTGCGAAACCACTGGAAACGTCCTTCGCCCAACGACAACGGCGCCTGCACCGACAGGTAGTTGTATTGCGCCGGGAGCTGGAATTTCATGCCGATCAGATCGGCTTCGTTACTACCGTAGCCGTGAAGAAAAATCACCAACGGACGCGCCTCGGCGTCGGCGTGCACCTGTTCGATGTACTTGAGTGGCAGATCGGATTGCAGCGTGGTTTGCGCCTGCACGGCGCTGGACGCCAGTAGGGTCAAGAGAGCAAAGACCTTCAACATAGAGCCTTCCTTCACGGAGTGTCGGGTTCGGGGGGAGCCTAACATCCTCGGCCGAGGATCCAAATTCGGTGGTGTTGCTGATGCCGCCATCGCGAGCAGGCTCACTCCTACATTTGGAATGCGTTCCCCTGTAGGAGTGAGCCTGCTCGCGATTAGGCCATTAGCCCCAACGGAGATCCGGTCAGTCGTTGGTCAATTTGCCCGTCCGAAACGCCACCCGCCCCGCCACTTTCGCCTGCCAGATCCCCGGCTCGGTATAGCGCCCGCGATCCAGCGCAAACAACACGCCACTGGTGCCGGCACGCACGGTGGTCACTCGATCCTGCAACGGATCCACCACCTCAAACAACGCATCGCCCTTCTCCACCCACTCGCCGGCATTGCGCAGGAAACTGACCACACCATGGTGCGGCGCGAACAGGTATTCGGTGCCCTCGAACGGCAGGCCTTCGCAGCACTCGCTCGGCGCCGCCGGCCACTCGCCGCTGATGAACCCCTGCTCCGCGAGAAAACCGAGAATCGCTTCACAATTGGCCTGCGCCTGATCGACCCGGGTGTCGCCCATGCTGCCCAGTTCCAGCGTGGTCGCCAGGTTCGCTGCTGGAATCGCGGCATTCGGGAACGCCCGCGCCAGACGCAGCCACGGCGTCGAGCAGGATTCATCGAACGAACTGCCGCCGGAATCCTCACACAGCAATGCCACGCCGGCTTTCAGACGCGCCGCCAACGATTGCCACTGTGGCCAGTGCTGCGGCAGCGCGTACAAGTGAATCGCCGCGTCGAAATCGCAATGCAGATCGAGGGTGATGTCGGCATCGCAGGCATGGCGCAGCAACAGACGATGCAAGGCTTGCAGTTGCGAGACCGGTGCCGGCAATTCATCGAACACCTGGCCCATCGCTTGGCGGATCAGCGCGACGTTGGCTTGGGCATCCGCGCCCAGACGCTCACCGATCAACGCCGCGACCGGGGCGCTGAGTTCGACGAAGGCACGGTTGAAGTTCTTGCCGCTGCCCAATTCGAAGCGGCCCATGTGCGCGCCTTGCACGTGTTGATCGAGGCCGATCGGGTTGGCCACCGGCACCAGCTCGATCACGCCCTGCAAACGGCCTTGCTGTTCCAGCGAATTGAGGCGTTGCTTGAGTTCCCACGCGGTGCGCATGCCCGGCAGTTCATCGGCGTGCAGGCTGGCCTGGATGTACACCTTGCGGGTGCCCGCGCCATAGCGAAACACGCTGAGCGAGCGCTCGCTGCCCAAGTGGCTCCAGGGCAGAACATGGTCGATGCGTTGCATGGGTAACTCCTCAATATCTGGATCACAAAGATCCCCTGTAGGAGTGAGCCTGCTCGCGATAGCGGTGGGTCAGCCAACACATTCATTGAATGACACACCGCTATCGCGAGCAGGCGAAGGCCTACAAGGGTCTCACCACAATTAGAGCGCAAAAAAAGTGGCCACCGCGCAAACGGGGCCACTTTTTTCTACGGCGTATTAATGGCCGTACACATCAAAGTCGAAGTATTTGTCCTGGACTTTCTTGTACTCGCCATTGGCGCGGATTTCGGTGATGGCTTTGTTGAATTGCTCGGCCAGCGCGGTATCGCCCTTGCGCACCGCAATGCCGGCGCCACCGCCGAAGTACTTGGCGTCTTCGTAGGTCGGGCCAACGAATTCGAAGCCTTTGCCGGCGTCGGTTTTCAGGAAACCGTCGCTGAGGTTGACCGAGTCGGCCAGCATCGCGTCGATACGCCCGGAAACCATGTCGAGGTTGGCTTCCTGCTGTGAGCCGTAACGCACCAGGTCGATCCCGGCTGGCACCAACACTTCAGTGGCGTAACGGTCGTGGGTACTGGCACGCAGCACACCGACTTTCTTGCCTTTGAGTTCGGTCAGCGGGTCTTTCACGCCCGAGCCTTCCTTCATCACGAAGCGCGCCGGGGTGTGGTAGTACTTGATGGTGAAATCGACGTTTTTCTTACGGTCATCGGTGATGGTCATCGACGACAGAATCGCGTCGATCTTCTTCACTTTCAGCGCCGGGATCAGGCCATCGAATTCCTGCTCGACCCAAGTGCATTTGACTTTCATCTGCGCGCACAGCGCATCGCCGATATCGACGTCGAAACCGGTGAGTTTGCCGTCAGGGGTTTTCATCGAGAATGGCGGGTAACCGGCTTCGATACCGATGCGGATCGGCTTGGCGTCTTCGGCCACAGCGGTCAGGGACAACATCGACAGTGCCAGGGCACCGAACATCACTAGCTTCTTCATTTATAACTCCTGTGTGCGGAGGCTTTTATTGGCAGCTTTCGATTCAGCGTTCGGTCATGGCCAATTGGCTACAAAAACCGAAGTGGCCGGCAGTCTATGGCGGCGCGCACAGGGTAAATTGTGTTTAAGCGACAAATACTTACGAAAGATCGGCGCACCGATTGACCGGGGTCAACGGGTGCGCCGTCGTGGTGCAAAGGCTGTAGGACAAGCGCTTTTTTTGCTCAGGAATTCTCTTAAACGGACGTCAGCATTCGCAGCCGATGGCGGTTTTGCCGACTTGCTCAACGCTCAGTTGAAAGCCTTCATCCAGCCATCCGGTAACGCCGCCGATCATCTCCTTAACCGGGTAACCCAGCGCCGCCAGTTTCATCGCTGCCTTGTTCGCGCCGTTGCAGTGCGGGCCAGCGCAATAGACCACGAACAGTGTGGTTTTCGGGTAACTCGCCAGTTCCGCCGCCGTCAGCAAACGGTTGGGGATGTTGATCGCGCCCGGCACATGCCCGCGCTCATAGGCCAGTGGTCCACGGACGTCGACCAGGACAAAATCAATCTCGCCAGCCTCTTGGCTGCTGAAGACGTCAGAACAATCGGTCTCGAAGGTCAGACGATTGCTGAAGTGCATCAGGGCAATCGCCGACGTAGCGGCAGGGATGTCGCGAACCAGACTGACCATGGGTGTTGCTCCTTTATCTGAACGGGTGTGAACAGACTTTATCGAGCGGTCGCTTGCGGCTACAGTGGCGCACAAGACACTCACCGGGAATTTTCCGCCAAATGCCGACATCACCAGGTCTGGTCGCAATTCTGGCCTACGACGGCCTCTGCACATTCGAGTTCGGCATCGCCGTGGAGGTCTTCGGCCTGACCCGGCCGGAGTTCGATTTCCCGTGGTACACCCACGCCATTGCGGCGGTCGATCAAGGCCCGATGCGCGCCTTGGGCGGGATTCAGGTGCTGGCCGATGGCGGTCTGGAATTGTTGGCCGAAGCGCGCACCATCATCATTCCCGGCTGGCGCGATCGCAGTGCGCCGGTGCCTCCAGCATTGATCGACGCGCTGTGCCAGGCCCATGCCCGAGGTGCGCGATTACTGTCGATCTGTTCCGGTGTATTTGTGCTGGCGGCCACCGGCCTGCTCGACGGCCACGGCGCCACCACCCATTGGCGGTACACGGCGGAACTGGCGCAGCGCTTCCCGGCGATTGCTGTCGATGCCGATGTGCTTTACGTCGATTCCGGTCAGTTGATCACTTCGGCCGGCAGCGCGGCCGGGATCGATGCCTGCCTGCATCTGGTGGCACGGGACTTCGGCACGCAAGTCGCCAACTCGGTGGCGCGGCGTCTGGTGATGTCGCCGCAACGTACTGGCGGTCAGGCGCAGTTCATTCCGACACCAGTCAGCCCTACCCCGCGCAATGATCTGTCGCGGGTGATGCAATGGGCGCGCGAGCGTTTGCATGAACCGCTGGAGGTGCGCGATCTGGCCAGTGAAGCGGCGATGAGTGAGCGTACGTTTCTGCGGCGGTTTACCGAGGCTAGCGGGCAGTCGCCCAAGGCGTGGTTGCAACATGAACGGTTGGCGCGGGCGCGGGAGTTGCTGGAGAGTACGCCGCATAACACTGAGCAGATTGCCGAGCGTTGCGGTTATCGGTCGGTGGAGAGTTTTCGTGTAGCGTTTCGCGGGGTGGTGGGGGTGCCGCCGTCGGTGTATCGGGAGCGGTTTGGGCGGGGTGTGAGGGTTGAATCCTGAGGTGATTTTGAAGGCGCCTTCGCGAGCAAGCTCGCTCCCACAGGGGGTACGCATTTCAAAGGTGGGAGCGAGCCTGCTCGCGAAGTCGCCCAGTCAAACGCAGCATCATTTAGACATCAGCCACAAGGCTACAGCGCCTTGCGCCTTTGCCTACAACTACGCCAGAATCCGCCGGCTTGTGCGGCTTGGGGGCTGCCGGTAACTTGGTTCGCGTCACTGAATGTTCAGTGATCGGGTTTAGTCGCTCGGTGGTTTATTGGCAGCATACAGTCCGTTCAGTCAGGCATTTTCGCGCCTGAGCTTAATGGTAGCTGTGCGCAGGGCGCCTTCGGGTGCGCCGGGACTGCTTAGAACCACCGGTCGACTAACCTGCGCATAGCTGCCACCCATTTGTTTAGTCGCAATGAACGTGTCGGCCTCATTAGAAGGTTCTAAGAAATGTTCAAAATAACGCCGAATCCGCCCGAAACAGACGCGGAAATCGATCCAAATCCAACGTCCCCCTATTCCACACCAGGCTCAAGAAAACTCCACGAAGCCGCCGAACGCGCCCTCGACCACTATCTGAAACCCACACCGCCTTCACCACCGCGCAAACCCAGCACCATGTTCCTCGTCGACCCGAACACCCCGCCGAAGACCTCATGGCCCACGCCTGCGAATCCATGGCCTCGGCCAGCATCATGCTCAGCGACTTCGCCGCCCTGCTCGACTCGCCCTACCGCAACACCGTGCTTGGCATCCAGCAAGTGGTCATGCTCGGCGAACTCGCGGTCAACCGCGCCCTCGACAAAATCGAACCCGCCCTGAGGCAATAAACATGTCCAACAAAACCGATGCACAAGTCGTCGCGGCACTGGTGGCCATGGGCTTCAATGAGCGGGACGGACGCTGGGCACAGAACGCCTGCCTGGTGCTGTTCGAAAGCGAACGCGAATCCATCGTCGCCTCCGCCGTCACCGCCCTTCCCCAACTCGATGAACTGGAAATCGACGCCGTGCTACCCGCATTGCGCCGCGTAACCCGCCGGTTCCCCTCACTGCAAAGAACCGTGGCCGACACACTGGCCGAGATGTCGCACGCGGCCTGATTGACCGCGTGATCGTTCTTCGCGAGCAGGCTCGCTCCCACACTAGATCTGCGGTGGCTCATGGTATTTGAGTACACCGCCGATCCAATGTGGGAGCGAGCCTGCTCTCGATGGCGTTCTTTCTGCCGACGGATATCTATAACTGCAATCCTCGCTTGATTTATATCCGTTCTGATATAACCTGTTATTAAAGTTCTTTCCGCCATTCCTTGCAACACAACGCTGCATCACGATTCCAACCGGGCGATTACGCTTTTCCTATCAACAAGGAGAAGTCGATGCCAAGACACAAGGATGTGAGGTTTGTCGGGAGTGCGCTTAAAGATCTGAAAGAATTCCCACCCGATACCCGCAGAGCAGCGGGGTTTCAGTTGGATCTCTTGCAGCAGGGCGACGAACCGTTTGATTGGCGGCCAATGAAAACGGTCGGACGGGGCGTCAACGAAATCAGAATCACCGAGGACTCAGGGGCGTTTCGAGTGTTCTACGTGGTCAGCCGACCTGAAGCGATCTATGTGCTGCACGCCATGCACAAGACCACGCGCAAAACTGAAACGCGAGATATCGAACTGGCACGCGCCAGATACCAGGAAATAAGGTAGACCATGATGGATCATCAAAATCTTTCCCAGCGCTATTCAAGTGTCTGGGATGCACTGGAAGACACGCCGCAGGATGCCGCCAATATGCGTCTGCGGGCTAAACTGATGCGCACGCTTTGCGAGACCATTCGAGCTTGGGAGCTTCCTCAAAAAGAAGCAGCCAAACGCTTGGGAATTACCCAGCCACGGCTTAACGATGTGCTCAATGGAAAAATCGACAAGTTCTCTTTGGATGCGCTGGTCAATTTGTCAGCCGCAGCAAAGCTGGAGGTAGACATCTGTTTCCCTTTGGGTCAACCGCTGCAATGGGCCTGATACAAAGCTGACTCGTCGCCAACATTTTGTACAAAAAAATGATGAGGGGGCATCGCCCCTCTCACGGCCAAAGCAGACCCTGCTCAACTCAATCCTCCCGCGTAAGCACTTCCAACAACTCAATCTCAAACACCAGATTCGAATTCGGCGGGATCTTGCCCATCGTCCGCTCGCCATACCCCAGATGCGCCGGCACCAGCAATTTACGTTTGCCCCCCACCTGCATCCCCATCAAGCCCTGATCCCAACCCTTGATCACCCGTCCGGTGCCAATCACGCACTGAAAAGGTTTGCCACGGCTGTAGGAAGAATCGAACTCGCTGCCGTCTTCCAGCCAGCCCGTGTATTGGGTGGTGATCAGCGCGCCTTTGACGGCGGCTTTGCCTTCGCCGATCTGAAGATCGATTACCTGTAGTTCATTGGTCATGTTCGTGGACTCTTTACGGTTGGCCCGATCGGGCGCGGATGGCGTTTTTCGCAGAATCCGCTGCCGATGGCAATCCATGGAACCGAAACACGCGCCATCGCTCACATGTTTATCGACATCGTATTAAGCCAGGGAAGCTCTGATGACCGACTCACTACTGCGCAGTTTTATTCCACCCTACATCCTCAACCGCATCATCGCTCATGGTTCAACGCCGCAGCGTACGGCAGCGATGCTCACGCTCAACCATGTACGCAGCCTGTTGCCCAATCCAGGTGCTCCCGCGCAACCGCCGGCACGGGCGATCCTGCCCGAGAAGAGCAAGCCCGGTCTGGCCGAACGCAGCGTGCATGATGCGCAGAACAAAATGCTCCTGCCGGGCAAGATCGTGCGGCTTGAGGGTCAACCGCCGAGTGGCGATGCGGCGGTCGACGAGGCTTACGACGCGCTGGGCGCCAGCTATGATTTCTTCTGGAAAGTGTTCGGTCGCGACTCGATCGACAATCAGGGCTTTGCCCTGATCGGCAGCGTGCATTACGGCCAGGGTTACGAAAACGCTTTCTGGAATGGCGCCCAAATGGTGTTCGGCGACGGTGATGGCGAAATCTTCCAACGCTTTACGCGCTCGCTCGACGTCATCGGCCATGAACTGGCCCACGGTGTGACCGAAAGCGAGGCCGGGCTGATTTATGCTAACCAGTCCGGCGCGTTGAACGAGTCGCTCTCGGATGTGTTCGGCGTCTTGACCAAGCAATACACGCTCGGCCAGACAGCCGAACAGGCAGACTGGTTGATCGGTGCCGACCTGCTGATGCCGAAGATCCAGGGCAAGGGCCTGCGCTCGATGTCGCACCCCGGAACGGCGTATGACGACCCGTTGCTGGGCAAGGATCCGCAACCGGATCATATGCGCAAATTCGTCATCACCAGCGAAGACAATGGCGGCGTGCATATCAATTCCGGCATTCCCAACCGCGCATTTTATCTGGCAGCCCGAGCGTTTGGCGGCTTCGCTTGGGAAAAGGCCGGACGAATCTGGTACGACACGCTTTGCGATAACCGCTTGAGCCAGGACGCAACGTTTGCCGGGTTCGCCCAGTTGACGGTCGAACATGCAGGCCAGCGCTTTGGCGCCAACGAAGTCGGTGCAGTGCAACAAGCATGGGCGCAGGTTGGCGTGGAAATAACTGAGGAGGTTGTATGAAAACGCTGCCTGAACTGGACGACAAATCCGTAGTACGCGTATCCCGCCAGGGTGGCGTGGCGGCGATTCATAGCCTGACCCGACCGCGAGAAATCGAATTCGCGCAATGCGACAGCAGCCAACGCTCAAGGATCTGCTCGGTGTTGGAGGGTTGCCTGCCCCTGGACAGCAGCGAATCCGGCCGTGGGGATGAGCGCTTTTATCAAATCGAAGTGAGTTATCGCTCGAAGAAAATGCTGCTCAAAGTGCCCGAAGACCAGGCACCTGAGAATCTGGTAATGCTCTGGGACAAGGGAGAGTTGTTATAAAGGCGAACGGTGAACAGCCAGCCATCCATGGCTGGTGGAAAGACCGGATTTAACGCTCCACCGGTTGCATCTCGACAATTGTCCCGTTGGTAATCATCACCATCACGTACTTGTCGTTGATCTGCACCCACTGGGCCTGCTCGATCGGTGCTTTCAGGCCTTTGGCTTTCCAGTTTTGCAGGGCCTTTTCATTGCGCTGATACATTTCAGGCGCCCGGTCGTTGACCTTCAACTCGCGGTCGCTGGTCGGCGACTGCACGGCCTGTTCATTTGAGGTTTGCGCCGCTTGAACAAGTGGGCTGATCCCGGCGATGCCGGCGACGAGGGCCAGGCTGGCGATTAGGGTTTTGCTGTTCATCGGTGAACCTCCTGAGATGTGTGCTACCTGAACTCGGACTGCCGGGTTCGGGAATCATTCCTTGTTTTTTTGTTTGGACTGGTTGGGGATTGTAGATGTCTGTAAGGCCGCCATCGCTGGCAAGCTAGCTCACACAAGATTTCAGGGCGTTGCCAAAATCAGAGAGCACGCCGCAGAACCTGTGGGAGCGAGCTTGCTCGCGAAGGGGCCGGCACATTCGACATCTTCATTGCCTGGACCACCGCTTTCGTGAGCAGGCTCGCTCCCACAGGTTTAGTCAGGGCGACTCTGGATTGATCCACTTTGCACATCAATCCATGCCAATAATGCAATTAACATCTCGTTACACCTGCGCCACCATCCGCCTCAATAAAAACCGTGCGCCGCCCTCCCGTCGCGCACGTCATAAAAGCGGTGGAGTACTTTTCTATGACAGCCTCAATCCCTCACAACGGCTCGCGGGCCGGTGCCATTTTCCGGGTGACCTCGGGCAACTTCCTCGAACAGTTCGATTTCTTTCTGTTCGGCTTCTACGCCACGCAGATCGCGGCAGTGTTTTTCCCGGCGAGCAGTGAATTCGCTTCTCTGATGATGACCTTTGCCGTATTCGGCGCAGGCTTTTTGATGCGTCCGCTGGGCGCCATCGTGCTCGGTGCGTACATCGATGATGTCGGCCGGCGCAAAGGTTTGATCGTCACGCTGTCGATCATGGCCAGCGGCACGATCCTGATTGTGCTGGTGCCCGGATACGAAAGCATCGGCCTGTTTGCACCGGCGTTGGTGTTGATCGGGCGCTTGCTGCAAGGCTTCTCGGCCGGGGCGGAATTGGGCGGTGTGTCGGTGTATCTCGCTGAGATCGCCACGCCGGGTCGCAAAGGTTTCTTCACCGCTTGGCAGTCGGCCAGTCAGCAGGTGGCGATCATTGTCGCCGCTGCTTTGGGCTATGCGCTGAACGCGTGGATGGCGCCGGATGTGGTGGCCGATTGGGGCTGGCGGATTCCGTTTTTCGTCGGCTGCATGATCGTGCCGTTCATCTTTTTCCTGCGCCGTAACCTGGCGGAAACCGAAGAATTCGCCGCACGCAAACACCGCCCGAGCATGGGCGAAGTGTTCCGCACCCTCGGCCAGAACTGGGGCGTGGTACTCGGCGGCATGTTGATGGTCGCGCTGACCACCACCGCGTTTTACCTGATCACCGTGTACGCGCCGACCTTCGGCAAAACCGTGCTGCACCTGAGCACCTCCGATGCGCTGTTGGTGACGCTGCTGGTCGGTGTGTCGAACTTCTTCTGGCTGCCGATTGGCGGCCTGTTGTCCGACCGTATCGGCCGTCGTCCGGTGCTGATCGCCATGTCGCTGCTGGCTCTGGCTACCACCTACCCGGCGCTGTCGTATCTGGTGCAGTCGCCGAGTTTCAGCCACATGTTGCTGTCGCTGTTGTGGCTGTCGTTTATCTACGGCTTGTACAACGGCGCGATGATTCCGGCGCTCACCGAGATCATGCCGGTCGAGGTTCGCGTTGCCGGTTTCTCCCTCGCCTACAGCCTGGCCACCGCCATTTTCGGTGGTTTCACTCCGGCGATGTCGACCTTCCTGATTCAGTACACCGGCGACAAAGCCGCACCGGGTTACTGGATGAGCATCGGCGCGCTCTGCGCTTTGTGCGCCACTCTTTATCTGTACCGCCGTGCCGGTGGTCGTCTGCAACCTGTCGCGGCCTGAGGAAAACTCGCCATGAAAAAACTGTTTACTGTCACCGCCCTGCTCGCCGGTCTCGCGTTCAACCTCGCGGCCCAGGCCGAAGAATTGAGCGTGATGACTTCCGGCGGCTTCACCGCCGCCTACAAAATCCTCGGCCCGAAATTCGCCTCCGCCTCCGGCAACACACTGACCACCAGCCTCGGTCCGTCGATGGGCAAAGCACCCGAGGCGATCCCCAATCGCCTCGCGCGCGGTGAACACGCCGACGTGGTGATCATGGTCGGCTATGCCCTCGATGACCTGATCAAGCAAGGCAAAGTCGACCCGGCCTCGCGCGTTGAGCTGGCCGATTCGCGGATCGGCCTGGTGGTGCGCGAAGGCGCGCCGAAACCGGACATCAGCAGCGTCGACGGCCTGAAGAAAACCCTGCTCGACGCACAGTCGGTGGCCTACTCCGACAGCGCCAGCGGCGTGTACATCGAGCAGCAGTTGTTCAAGAAACTGGGCATCGAAGATCAGCTGAAGCCGAAGGCAAAAATGATCCCGAAAATTCCGGTCGGCTCGGTGGTTGCCAATGGCGACTATCAATTGGGCTTCCAGCAGGTCAGCGAATTGCTGCCGGTGCCAGGGGTGAGTTTCGTCGCGAAGATTCCGGAATCGGTACAGTCGGTGACGCGTTTTGCCGCCGGGATTCCGGTCGGCGCGCAGCATCCAGAAGAGGCGAAAGCCTTGCTCGCCTACCTCGCCGCGCCGGCCGCGCAAGCTGACGTGCAGGCCACCGGCCTGGATTCGGTCAAGCGCTGATCGTTGGCGGCTGGACTTTCATTTCCACCACCAGCCGCTCCAGTTCCAGTGCCGCCGGGGTCAGCGTACGACCCCGGCGCTTGATGATGCCGACACTGCGCATCACTTGCGGGTCGGTTAGCGGCACCCGCGTCAGGATCGGATGATCCGGCCCAGGCATCGCCATCAGCGGCACCGCCGCCACGCCCAACCCCGCCTCCACCAGACCGATCATCGTCGTCACATGCCGGGTTTCGCAGATGCTCGAACGCTGCGGCACCACCGTGCTCAACGCTTGATCGAGCAAAAAGCGGTTGCCGGAGGTCTTGTCGAGCGAGATGTAATCCTGCTGATAGAACTCATCCCAGCTCACACTGCTGCGTTCGGCCAACGGATGATCGCGGCGACAGGCGACGACGTAGCACTCCTGCACAAGCGGTTCGAACTCGACTTTGGCATCCTGCGTGCCGAGAAAACTCAAGCCGAAATCCGCCTCGCCATTGACCACCGCACTCAACACATCGTGCGCGCTGGAGTCGAGCACTTTGACTTTGATCCGTGGGAATTGCTGGTGATAGCGCGCGACCACGCGGGGCATGAAGTAGTAAGCCGCCGAGGGCACACAGGCGACGGTGACATGGCCCAGGCGCGTCGAAGCGACTTCGCTGATGCCCAGCAACGCGACATCCAGATCATCGAGCAAACGCTCGACACTGGGCATGAAGCCGCGTCCGGCCTGAGTCAGACTGACCTTGCGTGTGGTGCGTTCGAAGAGTTTGACGCCGAGGGCGTCTTCGAGCTTTTCGATGCGCCGGCTCAACGCCGGTTGCGAAAGACGCACGCTGTCGGCGGCCTTGCGGAAACTGCCCTGCTCGACCACCGCGCGGAAGGCTTGCAGATCGTTGAGGTCGAAGTTGATGGCCATGGCGGGACTCGGGAGATTAATTCGCTTAGGTTATAAATGTAACCAATTGATGCCAGATATTACAGAAATGATGAAGATCCCCTGTAGGAGTGAGCCTGCTCGCGATAGCGGTGGATCAGTCGACTCATGTGTGGCTGACACACCGCTATCGCGAGCAGGCTCACTCCTACAGGGATCTTCTGTGGATCTTGAATCGATTCAGCCCTTATCCTTGTCACCCCCGCCGTACCGTTGTCAGGAGTAACCCCCCATGCCCCATGAAGGCAATCTGTTGCAAGCCGCTGTCGTGTTTCTGTTCGCGGCCGTGCTCACCGTGCCTTTGGCCAAACGTCTGCAACTGGGCGCCGTGCTCGGTTATCTGTTTGCCGGGGTGATTATCGGCCCTTCGGTTTTGGGACTGATCGGCAACCCGCAGAGCGTGGCGCACATTTCCGAGTTGGGTGTGGTGTTGCTGCTGTTCATCATTGGGCTTGAGCTGTCGCCGCGACGCTTGTGGGTGATGCGTAAATCGGTGTTCGGCGTCGGTCTGGCGCAGGTGCTGCTGACCGCTTCAGTGATCGGCGTGCTGGCGCTGTCGGTGTTTGGTCAACCACTGAACAGCGCGATTGTGCTGGGTCTTGGTCTGGCACTGTCCTCGACGGCATTCGGTCTGCAAAGTCTGGCCGAGCGCAAAGAACTAACCAGCCCCCATGGGCGACTGGCGTTCGCGATTCTGCTGTTTCAGGACATCGCCGCGATCCCGTTGATCGCACTGGTGCCGATGCTGGCGGGTGGTGCTCACGACACCAGTAACGCGGAAAGCCTGAACCATGCGTTGCAAGTGCTCGGCGGTATCGCCGTGGTCGTGGTCGGTGGGCGATATCTGTTGCGGCCAGTGTTCCGCGTGGTGGCGAAAACCGGTTTGCCGGAAGTGTCGACGGCTACGGCGTTGCTGGTGGTAATTGGCACGGCGTGGTTGATGGATCTGGTCGGTGTGTCGATGGCACTGGGGGCGTTTCTCGCCGGTCTGCTGTTGGCGGATTCGGAATATCGCCATGAACTGGAAGCGCAGATCGAACCGTTCAAAGGTCTGCTGCTCGGGCTGTTTTTCATCAGCGTCGGCATGGGCGCCAACCTCAGTTTGCTGCTGAGTGCGCCGATCACCGTGCTGGGGCTGACGCTGCTGTTGATCGGGTTGAAATTGCCGCTGCTGTTCGTCGTCGGGCGTCTGGCCGGTGGCTTGAACAAGGTCAGTGCGATCCGCCTCGGTATCGTACTGGCGGCCGGTGGTGAGTTCGCTTTTGTGGTGTTCAAGATCGGTCGTGATCAGGGCCTGTTTGAGCCGCGTCTGTATGACCTGCTGGTGCTGACCATCACCCTGTCGATGGCGGTGACGCCGTTGTTGCTGTTGATCTGTGCGCGGCTGGTCAGTCCAAAAGTGCAGCCGGTGGAAGTGCCGGAAAAATACCGTGAGATCGACACTGACACCCCGCGTGTAGTGATCGCTGGCATGGGCCGGATGGGCCAGATCGTCGCGCGGATTCTGCGGGCGCAGAACATCAAATTCGTTGCGCTGGACACGTCGGTGGAAACCATCGAACTGTCGCGCAGCTTTGGCGGTGTGCCTGTGTTTTACGGCGACCCGATGCGCCCGGAAATTCTTAACGCGGCCAAGGTCGGCGAGGCGGAATATTTCGTGATTGCCACGGATGATCCGGAGACCAACATCAAGACCGCCGAGGTGGTGCGCAAGCTGTATCCGCACATGAAGATCATCGCCCGGGCCCGTAACCGTCAGCACGTGCATCGCTTGGTGGATGTTGGCGCGGAGGCGATTCGTGAGACGTATTACTCAAGTCTGGAGATGAGCCGGCGTACGTTGGTGGGACTTGGTCTGACCCAGGCCCAGGCTGATGCGCGGATCAAGCGCTTCAAGCATCACGACGAACAGGTGCTGGAGGCACAACACGCGATCTACGACGACGCGGCCAAAGTCCTGCAAACCGCCCAGGAAGCCCGTGCGGAACTGGCGCGGTTGTTCGAATCCGACCAACTCGAAGAAGAATCGCGCAAATCCTGAGCCCCGCACAAAACCTGTAGGAGTGAGCCTGCTCGCGATGGCGGTGTGTCAGTCGACTTATTCATTACTGACAGATTGCTATCGCGAGCAGGCTCACTCCTACAGGGGATCTGTGTCAAGCAGGTTCTAGCGTGCGCTCCTGCTTGACTGGGGCTGCTGCAAACCGATCCGCCAGAAACGGCGTGATGTCCAGCGGCAGCGGTTCATCGTTGACCAGTTTATCCAGCAACACACCAGTAATCGCCGAGGTCAAAATCCCGGTGCGGAAGTGCCCGCAGGCATTCAGATAACCCTCCACCCCACGCATCGGCCCGAGTATCGGCAACTCATCCGGCGAGCCCGGACGCAAACCTGCCCACGTGCGTTTCAGATTGACGTCTTTAAGTTCCGGCAGACAGCGCACTGCGCCCTGTACCAGCCCGGCGATTTCCGGGTAGGTGGTGGTGACGTCGAAGCCTTTGTCTTCGGTGGTACTGCCGATCAGTATCTCGCCGTTGTCTTTCTGTGCCACGTAGCAGTCGCTGGTGGTCAGGCAGCCGTTGAGGATTTTCGGCATGCGCTCGGTGAGCAGAATCTGGCCCTTCACTGGTTTCACCGGGATGCGAATCCCCGTCGCCCACTCGCTCAGATCCGCCGCCCAGGCACCGCCGGCGTTGATCAGCGTCTTGCAGTGGAACACGCCCTCCTCGGCCGTCTGCACACCGGTCACGCGGCTGCCATGGTGCAACACACCGGTGACGTTGGTGTTGACGAAGATGTCGATGCCGTTCTGCCGCGCGCCTTCCATGTAGGCGTCGGCGAGGCGGAACGGGCTGACCTGATGGTCGCAGAGAAACTCCAGCGCTCCGCGTGCTTCATGGCTGACGCCCGGTTCAGCCTCGCGCAGCGCCGCCTGATCGAGCCAGCGCACCTGATCGGCCAGGTGCGGAATGCAGCCGACGATGTGCTCAGCGTAGAGCCGGTCTTCGTCGTCATAGATGACAAATTTCAACCCGGTCTTTTCGAACTTGAAATCCATGCCGTGATTGTCTTTCAGCTCTCGGTGCAACGCCGGGTACAGGGCGTTGGACTGCAGGGCAAAATCGAAAAACGACTCCGGCAGAATATGCGGCGTGCTCGCGTCCACCGCCACCGCCGCGCCTTGGGTTTCGCGCTTGCGGTTGGCCGACATCATGCGGAAGAAAATCACCCCGCAGCCGAGGCCGACCGACTCACCGATCGCCCACAAACCACCGGCCGAGGCTCGGGTCGCGTTGCCCGGGCGTTTGGCATCGATCAGCGCCACTTTGAGGTTTTTGCGTTTGGACAATTGATAGGCGCAGGACGCCCCGATCACGCCACCACCGGCAATGACCACGTCATAGAACTTACTCATGGGCAGCGGCCTCCGTGCCGACAGACTGGAACGCAGAAAAAGGAATCGGATCGATCGGGAAACGCGGGCGCAGCCAGCCGACATCCTTGCGGCCGGTCGCTTGACGCAGGCGATCGCTGCAGTAGCCGACGCACATCCGTCCCTGACAATCGCCCATGCTCACGCGGGTGCGCATTTTCAGGCTGGCGATGTCTTGCACGCCCTGCTCCAGCGCCAGGTCGATGTCGGCGCGGGTGGCGTGCTCGCAACGGCAGATCACCGTGTCGGCGGCGGGCAATGCGGTCTGGCCGACGCCGCGTTCGGTGTAGCGATCGACGGCGGCGCGAAAGCGCACGATGGCTTTGAGTTTGCTCAAGTAGCGGTCGCGGCGAACCCGCGCCAATTCCTCTTCGAGCACGCCGCGTTGCAGGAGAATCGAGGTCGCGGCGATCTTGCCGGCGAGCATCGCCGCTTCACCGCCGCGAATCCCGCCCATGTCACCGGCCAAATGCACGTGCGGTTCGTTGCTTTGCTGCCAGACATTCGCATTGGCGCGCAGATAACCGTCGTTGCTGAAGCCGTGGTCCAGGCCCATCTGCTGACTCAGTTGCGTGCGTGGAATAAAGCCGTAACCGACCGCCAGGGTCTTGGCTTCGAAGCGCTCGACGCGGCTCATGTCCGGTTCCCAAGTGGCCGAGTACGGCGCGACGCTGACGCTTTTCAGCTCGCCCTCGCCGTGGGCCTCGACCACGCCCCAGCCGTAGTTCATCGAGATGCCGTGCAGTTTCAGGTAGGCGAGCATGCTCAAACCGTCGAGAAACAACTGCGGCTTGTTCAGCAGCGCCAGACTTTCGCGGGCGATTTTGCCGAACGCGCAAGCTTCATACACGCCCGCGACGCTGACGCCTGCGGCATGCAGTTGTGTCGCCACCAGCGGCAGCAACGGCCCGGTGCCGGCGATGATCACCGGCCCTTGCGGCTTGACCACACCACTTTTGATCTGCAGTTGCAGACCGCCGAGCATGATCACCCCCGGCAAGGTCCAGCCCGGAAACGGCACGCTGCGTTCATGGCAACCGGCAGCCAACAGCAACTGCGAATACTCGATCTCGTGCAGTTGCTCGTCGCCATCGAGCACCACCAAGGCGCGGGTGCCTTCGGCGCCGACCACACGATGATTGAGGCGCACGTCGATCAGCCCGGACTGTTCCTGAAAATCACCGTGCAGTTTGCCCAGCGCTTCGGAGTAGCGCGGGCCGAGATAATCCAGTTGCACGCCGTCCCGCAGCGGCCCGCGATAGACCACACCGCCGAGCCGCGAAGCTTCTTCGAGCAAGGTGCAGCGCACACCGTGGCGCGCCAGTTCGATGGCCGCCGCCATCCCCGCCGGGCCGCCGCCGACGATCACCGGTTGCAGGCTCATACGATCACCTCCTGCTCGGTGATGCGGTTGACCTGGGTTTCGATGTGCATGCCGTCACGCACCACGGTCTGGCAGGCACGACGTTTGTGCCGGCCATTGATTTTCACCAAACAGCACTGGCAAACGCCCATGCCGCAATAGGCGCCGGTAATCTGATCGTGATCGTTGCGGGCAATCTGGCGTACGCCGAGTGATTGAATAACGCTGAGTACGGTTTCGCCGATGGCGGCGGTGACCGCTTGACCGTTGATGTGGACGGTCATGTCCGCCTGCGCCAACGGCTGGATATCGAAAGTTCTTTCTTGGCAGTGCATTGCGATGTTCATCCGTGAAAGTTCGGTTGAGGTGGTGTCAGCTCCTTGCTGCACTACAGCGTGTCGACGCGTTTGTTGTTGCTGTGATTGGGGCGTCGACGCGTACTTCGTCAGCGCAACAGAGGTGCGCGAGAAGCACTGTAGTTCATACCTCAGCAAAGGCCGGGATCATTTACGTTAGGCGATCTCGCCGCAGTAAATATTGATCCAGGCCAGTGAAAACGATTGGATTGTCCAACGATCAGTTGGAGAAGACGAACTGCCCTTTGATCTTCTTCGCGCCAATGAAACCCAAGTCCGGGAACAGCAGGGATTTGATCCACGCGGCGTAGAACACAATGGCCAGGGTGATGCCGACGGCAATCACGGTCGACAGCGGATCTTCCTCATAGCCCTTGAACATGCGTGAAACCTGACTGATGGTGAGGAGGACATAAACGGTGTAAGCCGCCGCCACGTTCTTGTAGAAACCCCATGCAAACAACAGCGGAATGCCGCCTGCGATCAGCAGCATGGTCAGTGCCAGGCCGGCGCTGGCGTCATAGAACAGGAAGAAACCGAAGACTGCGCCGATCAATGCCTGAATGCAGGTCAACACAACCAGCAGGGTGACTTTGAGTGAATGCTTTTCTCTAAGGGCCGGATCCGGACGCCCGCCGATCCAGGCTGCCAACACGCGATCTTTGACCGCACCGCCCGACAACGCTTTGAACGTTTCGGTTTTCGAGCGCCCGGATTCGAGCATTTCCACCAACTGGCGTTTGATTTCCTTCTTGTCCAACGTGTTCATCCTTAAAGAGAGGTAAAAGCGGCCAATCCACTTCCGGCGGCGATTCTCGCCGTTGGCCCCGCAGAAAGCAAAAAGCCGCTTCCACCCGAAGGTGGAAGCGGCCGAGGCATGGGCCTCAATGGAGCAATCAGTGCACGAACAGGGCGATCAGGATGATGATCGGGATCGGTACGCCGAGGAAAAACAGCAGAAGTGAGCGCATGGTCATGCTCCTTGTTTAACGGACTGGAGTGGTCGTGGTGTAGGTGTCGACTTCTACGTACTCGACGGCATCCCGGCGACGACCGCCGTAAGTAGCCGCGAGGCTGGCGAAGAACGCACCGGCCAACAGCGAGATGAACATCCACAGCGAGGTCCAGGCAGCGACTTTCGCAGCGGTGTCGGCGGCTTGTTGAGCTTTCAGCTTGGCGTCGGCCAGGGCTTTCTGAGTGCGCGCGTAGATCTCATCGACGCGGCGCTCGGCATCGGCCTGAGTCAGGTTGGTCCGCTGTGCGACCAGCTGCGCCAGGTAGGTACGGTCTTCGGCACTCAACTGACCATTGGCCAGGCTTTGCGCGAAAATACGGGCCACCGCACCATGCGCTGCGTCATCGCTGACGGAGGCCGGACGGTCATCACGGAACAGGCTGTCGATGTAGTAACCGTACTGATTGCTGTCGGTGTTCGCTGCAGCAGAGCCGGCCGCTTGGGTCATCGCGCTGGCTGCACCGCCGGCCACACTGGCACCTGCCTGCACACCACCACTGATGACGCTGCTGACCGAGCCGACCACCAGCACTGCGGTAACCAATGTAGCCACACACCAGGCAAGGAAGCCGTGGGCGGTGTCGCGGAAATACACCTCGTCACCGTGCATGTTCGCCCACTTCACCCGCAGGCGACCGGCGATGTAGCCACCCATGCCGGAAGCGATGATTTGCGTCGCCGCCAGCCAGACTATCGTAGAAATGCCCAGGCCCTTGGCGCTTACGCCCTCTCCGGCCCACGGTGAAACGGCAGAGAAACCCAAACCGAACCCGAGCAAAACCAAAATCATCGACAGTGCAGCGGCAGCCGCAGCACCGGCGAAAATCGCGCCCCAGGACACGCCCGAAACGCTGCTCGACTCTTCAACGGCGGGATAAAACCCATCAGGGGATCTATTCATTGTTGTTCTGCTCCAGGCATGAAAAATGGTGTTACAACTCGTCATCAGAGGAATTGCAGTGACCGTGCCAGTCGCAGAAATTAAATAAATCGTCGGTTTTCAATCACTTAGAAAGAATGAACTTCCCAGGACCATGCAAATTGCAACAAGGCCCGAATAACAGCGGGTTTTATGCATTGGCCTCGAATACCAATAGCGCTCGAAATTTGCGTTTGTGACAGGTCAACATGAAAGTTAATTTAAAGCGTCAGCGCAATTTCTTGGCAAAATGCTGCCATTCCGTTTGAACCGATCAGCAGGCCTGCCTATGACTCGTATCTTGACCATCGAAGACGACGCCGTGACTGCGCGGGAAATCGTCGCCGAACTGAGCAGCCACGGGCTGGAAGTCGACTGGGTCGACAATGGCCGCGAAGGCCTCGACCGCGCCGTGAGCGGCAACTACGACCTGATCACCCTCGACCGCATGCTGCCCGAACTCGATGGTCTGGCCATCGTCACCACCCTGCGCACCATGGGCGTGGCCACACCGATTCTGATGATCAGCGCCCTCTCCGATGTTGACGAACGCGTACGCGGCTTGCGCGCTGGCGGTGATGACTACCTGACCAAACCGTTCGCCACCGATGAAATGGCCGCACGGGTTGAAGTGTTGCTGCGTCGGCAGAACAGCGGCGCGACTCAGGCGACAACCTTGCAGGTGGCCGACCTCGAACTGGACTTGATCAGCCACGAAGCGCGCCGTGCCGAACAGGTGCTGACGCTATTGCCGACCGAATACAAGCTGCTCGAATTCCTTATGCGCAACAGCGGCCAGATCCTTTCGCGGATGATGATTTTCGAGGAAGTCTGGGGTTATCACTTCGACCCGGGCACCAACCTCATCGACGTGCATATCGGCCGTCTGCGCAAGAAGATCGACGCGGTGGGCAACGTTCCGTTGATCCGCACGGTACGGGGCTCGGGTTATGTCATTGCCGAACCCGTCTGACGGCTGGCGCTCCTCCAGCAGCCGCTTGCTGGCGCTTTACAGTTCGCTGTTCGTGGCCTGGAGCGCGATCCTCATGGGGGTCATGTATTACGAGGTTTCCGGCTACCTCGACAACCTCGCCAAACATTCGCTGATGCAACGTCAGCATCTGTTTTCGCACTTTCGCGGCGAGCAACTGGAAGACGCCCTCGCCGCCAGCATGACTTTCGATATTCGCGGCATCGACGCCTATGGCTTGTTCGATGCCGACGGCGTTTACCTCGGCGGTGCCTTGCAGCAGATTCCCGAAGGCCTGCCGCTGGACGGCAAGATCCACATGCTCGCCGACTGCGCCGACTCCGATGACCCGACCCTGCCCAATGACAGCTGCGACGCGGTCGCCACGCAAACCCGCGACGGCCGTTGGCTGGTGTTGCTGCGCGACAACGGCTCGCTGTTCGCCGTCACGCGGATCATTTTGCATGCGTTGTTCTGGGGCGTGTCGCTGACGATTCTGCCCGGGATTGCCGGTTGGCATTTGCTACGGCGTCGACCGCTGCGGCGGATTCGCGCGATTCAGGACAGCGCCCAGGCGATTGTCGCCGGCGACCTGACCCATCGTTTGCCGCTGTCCAACCGCCGCGATGAACTGGACATGCTCGCCGCCATCGTCAACGCCATGCTCGAACGCATCGAGCGCTTGATGAATGAAGTCAAAGGCGTCTGCGACAACATCGCCCATGATTTACGCACCCCGCTGACGCGCCTGCGCGCGCAGTTGTATCGCATGCAGCAACAGGCCGGCGAAGGTTCGCAGGAGGCGGCGCAACTGGATCTGGTGCTGGCGGAAGCGGATACGCTGATGGCGCGGTTTCGCGGTTTGCTACGGATTTCCGAACTGGAAGATCGCCAGCGCCGCTCAGGCTTTGTCGAACTCGACCCGGTGCAATTGCTGGAAGAACTGCATGAGTTTTACCTGCCGCTGGCCGAGGAAGGCGAGCTGCGTTTCGATTTGAACATGCCGGAAACATTACCGGCGCTGAACGGTGATCGGGCATTGCTGTTCGAGGCGTTGGCGAATCTGCTGAGTAACTCGATCAAGTTCACGCCGCCGGGCGGCACGGTGATGTTGCGTGGGGTCAACGCGGGTGGACAGACGCGGATCGAGGTGCACGACTCAGGACCGGGGATTCCCGAGGCTGAGCGTGAGGCGGTGTTCCAGCGTTTCTATCGCGCCGAGGGTGGGCAGCCGCAGGGTGGCTTTGGTTTGGGGCTGTCGATTGTCGCGGCGATTGTCAGTTTGCATGGCTTCAGTCTTGAAGTCGGCAGCAGTGATCTGGGCGGGGCGAAACTGGTGCTCGATTGCCGGCAGAGCCTGATCGAGAATTCCTGACCTTTTATATTTGAAATGCACAACCTGTAGGAGTGAGCCTGCTCGCGATGGCGTCGTGTCAGTCAAAAAAGATATCGACTGACACGACGCCATCGCGAGCAGGCTCACTCCTACATTGGATCGTGGTGTTCTTCAGGTTGGGTAATTGGCTCGGAGTGCTTCGAGTCCACCCTGGTAGATGCCGCTGAACAGCGCCACCACCTCCTCATCGCTCACGCCTTTGGCGTTGAAGCGCCCCGACCACGTCACCCGTGCGCCCTGCCCTTGGGCTTCGACCTTGATCGTCGCCAGATAATCAGTGGCCGGGAACGGCGCCTGTTCAATCGAATAGCTGTAGGTTTTCGCGGCATTGTCGAACGCTTGCAGACGCTCTACCACCACAGCGCCGTCAGCGGTTTGCAAGGTGCGCACGCGCCCACCGTCGCTCAGTTCACTGTTGGGAATAAAGGGCAGCCAATCGGGCAGCGTGTTGAAGCCGCCGATCAATTGCCAGACCTGATCGGCCGAGGCCGGGATATCGATGGTTGCTGATGCTGTAGGCATAAATAAACGTCTCTCTCGGAAATTCAGATCGTCAGGCTGTCGACCACGCCGCCATCGACGCGCAACGCGGCGCCAGTGGTGGCCGAGGACAGCGGCGAAGCAATGTAGGTGACCAGGTGCGCGACCTCTTCAACATCCGCGACACGCTGGATAATCGAAGTCGGACGGGCCTTGAGCACGAAGGCGTCGGCTTCATCGCGCAGGTTGCGCCCGGATTCGGCGGCGGCATCCTTGAGCATGTCTTGCAGGCCATCGGTGAAGGTCGGCCCCGGCAGGATCGCATTGACCGTCACGCCGGTGCCAGCCAGACGTTTGGCCAGACCGTGGGACACCGCCAGATTGGCGCTTTTGGTCACGCCATAATTGATCATGTCGGCCGGCGTGGCGACGCCGGATTCCGAGGACAGGAAGATCACCCGGCCCCAGCCCTGCTCAACCATCGCCGGCACGTAATGCCGCGCCAGGCGCACGCCGGAAATCACGTTGACCTCATAGAAACGCGTCCACTCGCTGTCCGGCGCTTCGAAGAAATCAACGGCGTCGAAGATACCGAGGTTGTTCACCAGAATGTCCGCGCGCGGTTCAGCGGCGAACAGCTTCTGCGCGCCCTCCGCGGTGCCCAGATCGGCAGCCAAACCACGCAACTGCGCCCCCGGGACTTTCTCGCGAATACTCGCCAACGCCTGTTCAACTTTGGCCGTGTCGCGACCGATGACCACCACCGTGGCGCCGGATTCGGCCAGCGACTGGCTGATGCCCAGACCAATGCCGGCGGTGCTGCCGCTGACGATGGCCAGTTTCCCACTCAGATCAATCTTCATGCTTTCACCTCATCGATTGGCAATGGTGCACGTTCGGAAACCAGTTTGGCGTCGCGCATCGCCTGCCAGAAACCGGCAGGAATGATTGCCGACAACGCCGCGACATCTTCAGCAATTCGGCCGGGTTTGCTGGCGCCAGGAATGACCGCCGCAACAGCGGGATTGGCCAGCGAGAACTGTAGCGCAGCGGCTTTGATATCGACGTGGTAAGCGGCGGCGATGCGTTTGATCTGCTCCACTTTGGCGATGACCTCAGGGCTGGCCTGCTGGTATTCGAAGTGCGAGCCACCGGCCAGGATTCCCGAGCTATAAGGGCCACCGACAACGATTTCGACGTTCTGCGCTCGGGCCGAATCCATCAGGCGTTGCAACGGACGTTCGTGGTCGAGCAGCGTGTAGCGACCGGCCAACAAAAAACCATCCGGTTGCGCTTCGCTGAGGTCGAGGGTCAGTTCGCACGGTTCGACTTTGTTTACGCCCAGGCCCCAGCCCTTGATCACGCCTTCTTCGCGCAACCGGGTGAGGACGTTGAATGCGCCGGTGCGGGCCTGGTTGAAGTATTCCAGCCATTGATCGCCATAGAAGTCCTGCGCGATGTCGTGCACCCAGACGATGTCGAGGCGATCGGTTTGCAGGCGTTTGAGGCTATCTTCGATCGAACGCAAGGTTGGGTCGGCGCTGTAGTCGTTGACGATCTTGTTCGGCCGACCGTGTTCGAATACCCCGCTCTTCTCGCCGAGATCACGGGCGGCGGCGTCTTCAACTTCATCGAGAATCACCCTGCCGACCTTGCTGCTGAGCACATAGTCATCGCGTTTGTATTGCTTGAGCGCTTCACCGAGGCGGATCTCCGACAGACCGGAACCGTAGAACGGCGCGGTATCGAAGTAACGCACGCCGGCATCCCACGCAGCATGCACGGTGGCTTGCGCTTCGGCTTCCGGGATGGCGCGGAACATGTTGCCCAGTGGCGCGGTGCCGAAGCCCAGTTGGCCGGGGAGTTTGTCTTTCAAGCTCATGGGTTTTTCCTCAATAGGTTCTGGGTCTGGGTGACCGTTGAGCAGATCCTAGATTGCGACACCGAGACCGTCCAAGACATAATGCGCAGCACTTGAGTCCCTACAGGTCTGACATGATCGACATCCGCCAATTGCGCTACTTCGTTGTGGTCGCCGAGGAAGAACACGTCGGCCGCGCCGCCGAACGGCTGCATATTTCCCAGTCGCCGCTGAGCCGACAGATCGCCCAGCTTGAAGAACGATTGGGCCTGACCCTGTTCGAACGCAGCCAGCAACGCATTCGCCTGACCCGCGACGGCCTGACTTTCCTTGCCGAAACCCGCGCCCTGCTCACCCACGCCAATCGCCTGGAATCCCTCGGCAAACGTCTGGGCCGTGGCGAAGAAGGCGGCTTGTGCATCGGCTATATCGAAAACGCCATGCACGCCGGCGTCCTGCCCAATGCCTTGCGCGTGTTGCGCGTGGATCGGCCCAGCGTCCACGTCGCGTTGTACAACCTCAGCTCCGCCGAGCAACTGGAGGGCCTGCGACAGCGTAGTCTCGATATCGCCTTGGTGAGTGAGCCGCCGACCGATGACGATCCGGATCTGCTGAGCTTTCAGGTGCTCGATGACCCGATGCTCTTGGCGTTGCCGGAGCATCATCCGCTGGCGCAGCAAGCGGCGTTGAGTCCCGAGGATCTGGCCGATCAGGAATGGATCGGCGTGCAGCCGCGACAGGATGCCAACGATCAGTTTGTCAGCGCCTGCATCCGTGCAGGATTTACTCCGGATGTGCGCATGCAGGCGACTGAACCGTTTACTGCGCTGGGGCTGGTGGCGTCGGGGTTGGGGATTGCGATGATTCAGAAAGGTTTGAGCCATAACGCACCGCCGGGTGTGGTGTTGCGTGAACTGCCATGGCTGACGTTGACCACGCCATTGTGGGCGGCGTGGCACCGGATCAATTTGCGGCCATTGGTTGAGACCTTCCGAAAAGTTCTGACTGACGGTGAGATAGCCGCTGACTGAAAGGCCCCTTCGCGAGCAGGCTCGTTCCCACAGGTTTTGCGGTGGATCTACACTCAACGGATCAGCATCCAGCCGTGAGTTGACCATGAGAATGTCCGCACAAATGACCGTCGTTGCGGTACTCGCCACACTTGCCTACCTCGGTCTGGCCGTGTGGGGCATTGGTGGTGTGGCGATGTTCTTTTCCCACGGTTCGCTGGTGATCGTGGCATTGGCGACGGTGGCGATGGTGATTGCTTCGCTGTTCAGTGAGGTCAACCTGAGCGCTGGCGAGCGTGAAGATCGCGCCAATCGCTGGGTGATTCCGGCGTTCGGTGTGATCGGGCTGGTCAGTGGTTTTCTGCCGGCTTACTGCGACCGGGTGAATTTCTGGACGGTGGGCGGTGAAGGTGTGCGCTGGCTCGGCGCTTTGCTGTTTATCATCGGCGGCGCGCTGCGGCTGTGGCCGGTGTTTGTGCTGGGGCGGCGGTTCAGTGGGTTGGTGGCGATTCAGCCGGGGCACCGATTGGTGACCGATGGCATCTATCAACACCTGCGCAATCCGAGTTATCTGGGGCTGGTGGTCAATGCCGTGGGCTGGGCGCTGGCTTTTCGTTCGGTGGTCGGACTGATGCTGGCAGCGCTGACACTGATCCCGTTGATTGCCCGGATTCATTCGGAAGAAGCTCTGCTGCGGGCGCAGTTTGGGGCGGAGTACGAGGCTTATTGCGCGCGGAGTTGGCGTTTGGTGCCGGGGGTTTACTGATTTGCGAACACCGTCCCCCTGTAGGAGTGAGCCTGCTCGCGATAGCGGTGTGTCAGGCAACACTTATTTGACTGAAAGACCGCTATCGCGAGCAGGCTCACTCCTACAAGGGATTGGGGGGTGTCAGTTGCGTTGCAGGTGCAGGCCGTTGTTGTCGACTGCGACGCGGATGTCAGCATAACTGGCCAACGTCGCATGAACCGTTTCCAGCGGATGCTGATGCGTGGTGGTGATGATCATCAGCGGCGCACCGGCGGCTTCAGCCGCCTGAATACCGACGGTGGCGTCTTCGAAAATCAGGCAATCACGCGCGTCCAGGCCAAGACGTTGGGCCGCCAGTAAATAGCCGGCCGGGTCAGGCTTACCCGCCTTGACGTCTTCAGCCGTGATCATCACCGCCGGCTCTGGAATCCCCGCCGCCGCCATTCGCCGCAAGGCGAGATCCCGTGGCGCCGAGGTCACCATCGCCCAGCGATCTTTGGGCAGGCTGTTGAGAAATTTCGCCGCGCCGGGAATCTCGACAATGCCTTCGACGTCTGCGATTTCCGCCTCGGTGATGAACGCCGCTTGCGCCTCGGCATCCACGCCCGGCAGGTTCAGGCGATTGATCGTGTCGATGGCACGCGCGCCATGAATGGTCGGCAAAAAGGTTTCCACGTCGACGCCATGGCGCACGGCCCAGACTGACCAGATCCGCTCGGCAGCGGCGATGGAATTGAGGACTGTGCCGTCCATGTCGAACAGAAACGCGGCGAACGCGCGATCAAATACAGCATCGTGAGCAGACAAAGGGTCGCATCCTCTGGCAAAAGACCGGGCGGGCAATGTAGCACTTGCCCGCCCGTTCCACCCAGCGTCAGTGCAGACGCGGCACCTTGGATTTGAAGGCGCTGTCGACGCAGTCGAGCAATTGACCAATGGCCCACGGCTTTTTGATGAACGCCACCGAATGCTTGACCCCGGAGGTCTCGGGCGTTTCATAACCGGACATGACCATCACCGGTTTTTCCGGCCAGCGGTCGCCAACCAGATTGGCCAGATCAGCACCATTGAGGGTGCCGGGCATGGTGATGTCGGTCAGTAGCAACGCCACGTTCGCGGCGTGTTTCTCAAGGTACAGTGATGCGGCGTCGGCACTGGTCTGCGGCTCGACCTTGAAACCTTCCTCCTGAAGAATTTCGCAGAGAAACTCCAGAATCAACGGATCATCCTCAACCACCAGAATCAATCCGTCAGGAAGGTGCGCGTCCGCCGTCGGTGTTGGGCACATGGAACTGCACTCCCTGAATTGCATTAACGATTTAGCGGCTTGAATCCGCTGCTTAACTGGTATGAGCAGCGGGCTCTGCAGAAATTCATTTTTGATACAGGTCTTTTGCGAAACGGCGTTTTTGCCTGTCAGCGGCAATCGTTCGCGATGGCGTATTTGTGGTTAAAATGCCGGCCCTTTTGCTTGCCGATCCTGACCGATGAACCCTGAAGCCCTCGCCACCCTCCACGCCCATCTGCTGCCGGCCCTCGCGGCAGCACCGAGCGAAACCCGCCGCCTGTTCCACGGGCGCGGACGCTGCTGGCCGGGGCTGGAGCAGTTGACCGTGGACTGGCTGCAAGGCGTGGTGCTGGTGTCGCTGTACAAGGAACCGGCACCTGAGCAACTGGACAATCTCAAGGCGTTGCTGCTGCAACTTACGGGTTCCGCCGAATGGAAACAGTCTGGCGCGCACACGCTGTTGATCCAGCATCGCTATTTGCCACAGAGCACTGCCGAATGGCTGCTGGGTGATGAGATCGATGAAATGAGCATCGTCGAAGGCGGTTTGCAGTATCGCGTCGATCTGGGTCGCAAACAGAACGCCGGGCTGTTTCTCGACATGCGTTACGGGCGCAACTGGGTGCGCGAACAGGCCAGCGGTAAACGCGTATTGAATCTGTTTGCCTACACCTGCGGTTTTTCCGTAGCGGCCATCGAGGGTGGCGCCAGTCATGTGGTCAATCTGGACATGTCCCGCGCCGCGCTGAGCCGGGGCCGCGACAACCATCGCTTGAACGGCCATGACTTGAGCAAAGTCAGTTTCCTCGGCCACGACCTGTTCAAGTCCTGGGGCAAGGTGATCAACAGCGGCCCGTATGACCTGGTGATCATCGATCCGCCGTCGTTCCAGAAAGGCAGTTTCCTGCTGACCAAGGATTACCAGCGCGTGCTGCGTCGTTTGCCAGAATTGCTTACGGCGCAAGGCACGGTGCTGGCGTGCATGAATGATCCGGCGTTCGGTTCGGACTTTCTGATTGAGGGCGTGACGCAGGAAGCGCCGAGTCTGCGTTTTGTAGAGCGGCTGGAAAATCCGCCGGAGTTTCCCGACATAGATCCTCAAAGCGGCCTCAAGGCCCTGGTCTTCCACCGCACTCCCTGACACCCCGAAGATCCCCTTGTAGGAGTGAGCCTGCTCGCGATAGCGGTCTGTCAGATAACACTTATTTGACTGACACACCGCTATCGCGAGCAGGCTCACTCCTACAGGGGGGATTGTGGTGAATCAGGGAGTTGGTGGGCGCAGCACCAGCGCAAACAACTCGCCATGCCCGGTGACATTGAGCTTGTGATACAGATTGCGCCGATGCACCTTGACCGTCTCCGGCGAGATGCCCATCTGCTGGGCCATCGCCTTGCTGGAGAAACCCTGCAAAATCAGCCGCGCCGTATCGACCTCGCGCACCGTAAGCCGCGCATCGAAGCGGTCGAGCAACGCCGCCAGATCACCAACCACCGCCTCCGCCACCGCGCCCTGCGGCGGCAGCAACTGCACATGCCGACGCATCGCCGCCAACACCCAGTCACGCACGCACAGAAGCCTGCCCTGCTCGGCCATATCGAACGGCGTCGAGCGGCCCAATGACAAACCGAGTACGCCGCCACCGACGTTGACCATGAACTGCAACTCGTCTTCACCGACCACCGAGCGAAAGTAGCTCTGGTAGTACTCGCTGTGCAGAAACTGGTCCGGCGCCACCGAGGCCAGGCTGTGCAAGCCGTCGGCGATGCCGGTCGACGCGGTTTGATAAAACGGATCGAGCAGGTACATCCCGGCGCTGTAGCCGGCCAATTCTTCCTGCTCGTCGGCGCGTCCGCTGCTGTCGAAGTCGATCAGCAACTGCGGCGCCTGCCCGGCTTTCATCAGCGCCACCAGCGCATTGTCCAGCGGCACCAGCAATCGCAAGGTGTCCACCAGCGCACGCCAGAAACCAGCCTGACCGACACCGGCAAATACCCGCGCCAGGCTTTGATGCACTGGCAACTCCTGCAGCAACGCGTCCACGCACTACCCCTTTTGAGTAACCCATGATGGGAATGGGTCAGGCGTGACCGGCCGGATAGGCTGAGCACTCCTGTTCATCACCGGCCTGCACAGGCCAGGAGTGCCGCATCATGCGTGGTCACCGTGGCTGTATCAACCTCAGCATTAAACTGGGCCTGCTGGCCGGTATTGGCGCCGGCTCGATCACCATGGCCGCCGACGCGCCGAGCGTGCACGTCTACAACTGGTACGACTACATCGGCCCGAACACCCTCCACGATTTCCAGCGCGACAGCGGTATCCAACCGGTCTACGACACCTTCGACAGTGCCGAAGTCCTCGAAGGCAAACTGATGACCAGCCGCAGCGGCTACGACGTGGTGGTGGCTAGCAACTTCAGCCTGCCGACGCTTATCAAGGCCGGCGCCCTCGCCCCGCTGCCACGCGATCAACTGCCGGGCTGGAAGAATCTCGACAGCGACTTGCTGGCGAAACTGGCCAACAACGATCCTGGCAATCAATACGCCGTGCCGTATCTGTGGGGCACCAACGGCATCGGCTACAACGTCGACAAGGTGCGCGCGGCGCTGGGCGACAAGGCGCCGGTCGACTCGTGGGATCTGGTGTTCAACGAAGCCAACCTCGCCAAACTCGGCCAGTGCGGTGTGGCGATGCTCGATTCGCCGTCGGAGATGCTGCCGGTCGCCCTGCACTATCTCGGCTTGCCACCGAACAGCACCGATCCTGAAGACTATAAAAAAGCCGAAGCGCTGCTGCTGAAATTGCGTCCGCATATCGCCTACTTCAACTCGTCGAAATTCATCAGCGACCTGTCCAACGGCAACATTTGCGTGGCGGTCGGTTGGTCGGGGGCCATGCTGGAAGCCAAGACCAATGCCGAGCAGGCCAACAACGGCGTGAAGATCGCCTACAGCCTGCCCAAGGAAGGCGCGCCGGTGTGGTTCGACACGCTGGTGCTGCTCAAGGACGCGCCGAATCGGCCCCAAGGGCTGGCCTTTATCGACTATCTGCTGCGGCCCGAAGTGATCGCGCCGGTCAGTGATCATCTGTCGTACCCCAATGGCAACCGCGCGGCGACTGCGCTAGTTACAGAGGCCACGCGGGACAACCCGGCGGTTTATCCACCGGCCACGGCGATGGCCACGCTGTACACCCTTGAACCGTTGCCGAAAGCCACCGAGCGCGTGCGTACGCGGGTGTGGAGCAAGGTCAAGAACGGCCAGTAATCCCTTTTTGAACATTCCACAAAACCCTGTGGGAGCGAGCCTGCTCGCGAAAGCGGTGGGTCAGGCACTGATGTGTTGAAAGTGCCGACGCATTCGCGAGCAGGCTCGCTCCCACAGGGGCGGTGAACAACCCTGCATTTTTTAGAGAGACAGAAATCAATGAAACCTCGTGCCCGTGACCTCAACATCCGCATCGGCCAGCTGCCGCCCGGCCCGTTCAACGCCATCACCGACGTGCCCGGCGTGCGCGTCGGCCACAGCAATGTGCGCGGGCGCAGCCGCACCGGGCGGGACATCTGCACCGGCGTCACGCTGATCGAACCGCGCCCGGGCTCGACCAATCAGCAACCGTGTTTTGCCGGCGTGCATGTGCTCAACGGCAATGGTGACGCCACCGGGCTTGAATGGATTCGCGAGGCGGGGCTGCTGACCAGCCCGATTGCCTTCACCAACACCCACAGCCTTGGCGTGGTGCGCGATGCATTGATTGCACTGGATCGCCAACAGCAACCCGACGACGGTCGCCTCTACTGGAACATGCCGGTGGTACTGGAAACCTTTGACGGCTTGCTCAACGACATCAACGGTTTTCATGTCCAGCCTGAACACGTCGCCGAAGCGTTGAGCGCGGCCGTCGCCGGTCCCGTGGCAGAGGGCGCGGTCGGCGGTGGCAGCGGCATGATCTGTCATGAATTCAAGGGTGGCATCGGCACCGCGTCGCGGCGTTTGAGCGATGCTCAGGGTGGCTGGACCGTCGGCGCGATCGTGCAGGCTAATCACGGTATTCGCAGTGAGTTGCGGGTCGATGGCTATCCGGTCGGGCGCTATATGGAACAGAAGGATTCGCCGTTCCTGCGCGCCTCATTGCCGCATCCGGGCATGGGTTCGATTGTCGTCTGCCTGGCCACCGACGCGCCGCTGTTGCCGCACCAGTGCACGCGGCTGGCGCAGCGTGCGAGCCTCGGTCTGGCGCGCACCGGCGGTGGCAACGAGGATCACAGCGGCGACATTTTCATCGCCTTCGCAACCGGCAACGCTCACGTGCCGCCCGCTGCCTACGAAGGCAAAGGCGCGCCGACCTGTGACGGCTTGCGCATGGTCAATAACGACCACATCAGCGAGCTGTTTCTGGCCGCGACCGAGGCGGTTGAAGAGGCGATCATCAATGCCTTGCTGGCCAGTGACAGCACCGAAGGTAATGGGCATTCGGTGCCGGGACTCGATGCCAACACCCTGCTCGCCGCGCTAGCCAAGGCAGGCTGGCCAGGATCGCGCTGACACCGCTGTTCCCCTGTAGGAGTGAGCCTGCTCGCGATGGCGGTTTGTCAGTTGAAGCTGATTTGACTGACCCACCGCCATCGCGAGCAGGCTCACTCCTACGCAGGATCACGTCAGTATTTGGGTGCCAGGTTCGCGCCGCCGCCCGGGCGACTGGCGGTACTTGAGCCGTCACTTGCACACTCCTACGATGGAATCACGCAGTGGCTCCGCTCTATCGAGCGCTGCGTAGGCGCGGGTGCTCTGAACCCCAATCAAGCCCGTGCCTTGCTTCATGCGCATCTTGAGCCTCGAGGGCTCTACTTCCTCCCCATCAAAGAGCTTTGAGGCTCTTTTTTTGTCTGCGTAAATCAGCAGTCCGGCAGCGCATCGACGCGAATCGAGCGCCAGGCCGCTTGCGCCAGCAACTCGCGATAGTCCGCCGGACTGCCCTTCACCCGCCCCGCCAACCAGGCACGGCAGTAACTGTCGGCCTGACCGATGATCAACGACGGCAACAGTTCGGCGGGCAAGGCCTTGAGTTCGGCAGCGCGCCCCGATTCGGCCAGCCAGTCGCGCAGACGCAGATTGCGCGTTTTGTTGCGCTCGGCCAGTTCGTCCTTGAATGGCCCTTTGGTCACGGCAAACCGCGCGTGGTACTGGAAACGCGCCCATTCGGGTTGACGCTCGACCCAATCGACGTAGCTGAACACCAGCGCCTGCACACCTTCCTCGGTGGTTTGCGCTGCATCCAGATACGCATCGCGCAGGCGCGCCTGATCCTCCAGCGCGGTGAAAAACAACGCGGCGACCAAGCCCTCCTTGTTGCCAAAATGGTGATAGATCGCCCCGACACTCGTGTCGCACTCGGCGCGAATCATCTCGATGGTGGTGGCTTCGATCCCCTGCTCGTTGAACAGGCTTAGCGCCTTGCGAAAGATATCGCGCTTGAGTTCGGCACGGCGGCCGGGGTAGCTGCGTTCAAGTAGATCTGCGGTATCCATGCGGCTCACTGCCTGAAAATCGGGATTGAAAGACACACGTCGTGCCCATGGAAAAAACACGCACAGGTTGACAGATTTCCCGCAGACAGAATACCGTTCCGTTACAGAATATTATTCTGTAACGGAACATAATTCTGCAAAATCACTTTCCGCGAGGCGTTTCCATGAGTCAGTTTCTCAGCATGTTCAATAGCGCAGGCCCGCAAGCGTTCAGCCAGATGGCCTGCCAGGTCGCGCCGTACTTCAGCACCATCAACCCGCTGGTGACCGAGCTGCGCGCGAACTCGGCGACGGTACAAGTGCCGTTTCGCCGTGAGATCACCAACCACCTCGGCACCGTACATGCGATTGCCATGTGCAACGCGGCAGAACTCGCCGCCGGGATGATGACCGATGTGTCGATCCCGGCCGGCGCACGCTGGATTCCCAAAGGCATGACCGTGGAATATCTGGCCAAGGCAAAAACCGATGTGACGGCGGTGGCCAGTGGTGAAGGCGTGGATTGGCAGAGCGAAGGCGACAAGATCGTCACCGTGGACATTCACGATACCGAGGGCAAAAAAGTGTTCACGGCGCGGATCACCATGAACGTCAAACTCGGCTGAATCGGGGACACAAAAAAGCCCTTGCTGCGGCATTCACAGCAAGGGCTTTTTCAGAGATGTGAGGTCAGTGCACGGTCAGGCGCTGGCGGACAAACTCCTCGACATGACGAGTAGTCTGATCGAGGTGTCGGTCACGCTGTTTCTCGGCGTCGAGCATCGCGCGCTTGCCGTTTTTCTGCAGCAGATAGGTGTGGATCTGCTGCACTTCCAGCGACCGGTAAATCGGTGTGGTGTCGATAAATCCGCGCAGACCGTTGCTGCGATAATGCCGGGTGCTCATCAATACCTGCGTTTCACGCTGGCCAATGACCTCAAAACCCAGCGCTTCGAAGTACGGGACTTTGCCGACCGTGCAGGCCAGTTCCGCGTGGGGATAACGCCCGACCATTTCGCCGATCAGCGCCCGCGCCACACCCTGACGCCGATGCCCTTCGCGCACCGCCATATAGGCGACGCTGCACGCCTCCCAATCGCCCTGCACTGGCAGGTACAACAGAAAACCAATGACTTGCTCCGGATCATCCTCGTCGGTGGCAACCAGCAACTCGACGTCGGTGCCCTTCTCGCCATTCAACGCTTCCAGATACAGATGCACCTCATAGCCGACTGCGTACTGATAGACGTTGTACAGCAGGTTGCTCGGGCCGAGGCCAACCGCGCTGATATCGGTCAGGTAGTCGACGACCAGTTGCAGAATCTGGCTGTTGACGTCTTCGGGGCATGGGGTTTTGTAGTGGGTGATGCGTGGCATGACGAACTCCGACGGTAAAAAGCGTTGCCGACAACCGCAGCGGTCGACGAACCGCGACATCATACCGTGACCGGCCCGGCGGACGTCTAAAGTTCCTTTTCCGAGCGCCGATGTAACGGTCTCCTACCAATGTCACCACCAGGGATCGGCCATGTATTACCCACGCGAAGCTGCCAAGGATCACCTCTACAACCGTATCGTCATGCTCACCGTTGCTTGCTGCGTGGTGCTGCTGCTCGCTGCAATGGCTCACAAGTCCGGCATGCTATATGGGGCGCTGAGTTTCAATGGTGTGGAAACCCGTGGCAGCGTCACGGCACTGGAACGGATTCCAATGAACGCCAATGGCAAGGTCATTCACTATCAATACACCGATGCCCAAGGCCAGACCCATGAAGGGCAACATGCCGACGAACGCTACGTCGAGCATACCCAGTATGAAGTCGATGGCCCGATCACCCTGCTGGTGTCGCCGTGGATGCCGGATAAAAGCTGCATCGCCAGCCAGTTGCAGGGTTACCGTACGAGCTTCTACATCATGACCGGCGGCGTGCTGCTCGCGCTGCTGTTTCTGCTGATCTCGGGCAGGACGTTCTGGCAGATTCAGGCAATGAAAGAACAGGATCGGTTTTATTGACTGGCGAGGTCACTGCTGCGGCGCCACCACTTTGAATTTGATGGCGATGTCCTTGGACACCACGGTGTCCGCCCACTCCCCCGCGCCGAGGCCGAACTCGTCGCGCTTGAGTATCAGCTCACCGTCGAAAATGCCGATGTCGCTGCCCGGTTTCAATTCCACCGGTACTTGCACTTCGCGGGTAATGCCCTTGAGGGTAAGCTGTCCGTCGATCAGGTAGCGGCGCTCGGCCACTTGGGTGAAACGCCGGGATTCGAACACCGCCACGGGGAATTTTTCGGTGTCGAACCACGCCGGTTTCACCAGTTCGGTGTTGGCGTCTTCGCTGCCGGCATCGATGCTGCTGAGGTCGATATGCAACGTGGCATGGGCGTTGGCGAGGTTGTCGGTGTCGAAGTCCAGCGTCGATTCGAACTTGCCGAAGGTGCCGTACATCGGCGAGCCCATCTGGTTGTAGGTAAAGCTGATCTGACTGGCGTTGGTATTGACCCGCGAGTATTCAACGGCCTGTGTGGCAGAGACGACGCACAGCGAACACGCGGCAGCCAGCAGCAATCGGATCGACATGGAATTCTCCGGGCGGGACCAGCCGTCGAGGGCCTCGATTGACTTAAGCAAACATCTGACTGTTACGCCAGCGCCTAGACCAGACGCTCGATCTTCTGATGCTGCCAGACCAGTTTGTAATACAAGGTCTGCAGCACCAGCATGCCCAGATACGCCACCGGAAACGCCATCCATACACCTTGTAAACCGTACTTTCCATCCAGCCAGTAAGCCGCTGGCAGTTGCACGCCGACCACGCAAATGATCGCAATCACCACCGGCACCAACACCGTGCCGCTGGCGCGCATGATCCCGCCGATGATTGCCTGGAAGCCGAACACCAACAGACTCCACAACATGATGTGCAGCAGATGCTCAGCCATCGCCCGGGTCGAGTCCTCGGTCAGGAACAGCCCCAGCAACCAGTGCGACAACAGGTAGCCGAGCACAATCAAACCGCCGGTCAGGCACACGTTGATCAGCAGCCCGGTGCGCAGAATCGGCCCCATGCGCTCCAGTCGCCCGGCGCCGATGGCCTGCGCACCGAGGATCGACGCGGTGATTGCAATCGACAGAGCCGGGAACTGCACATAGTTGACGATCTGCGTCACCGCGCCATAGGCCGCCGTCGCTTGCGATCCGTGCTGGTTGACCAGCGCCAGAATCACCAGCTCCGACAGCGACAGCACAATCATCTGCACGCCGGTCGGCAGACCGATCCGCAACACCTTGCCGAGAATCGCTCCGTCGAGGCGCAGCGCAGCGAAGAACTCGCGGTCCGGCGCCAGCGGATGACCCTTGCGAATCAAGCGCCACGCCAGCCATGCCATTGCCGCCAGGTTGCCGGCCAACCCCGCGTACGCCGCACTCTGAATGCCCAGTTGCGGCAGGCCGAACCAGCCGCGAATCAGCGCCGGGGTCAGGGCCAGCCCGACACAGGTCGAGACCATCAGCGCCAGCAACGGCGACAGCGTATCGCTGACCCCGCGCAACAGTTGCGTGAACAACACAAACACCAGCAGCGACGGCAAGATCCACATCATCACATGGGCATACGCCACTGCATCGTCGAGCACATCCGCCGGCGTCCCCAACCCCGCCAATGCCTGTCGCGCAAACACGCTGCCCAATACTGCGGCTACCAGGCCGATCAACACGCCCAGCAACAGCGTCGCCCCGGCAATCGCCTTGACCATGTGCGGTTCACGCGCGCCCCACGCCTGACCGATCAACACACCGGCGCCCGCGCCGAGGCCGATCACCAGTGCGATAAAGAAGAACACGATGGGAAACATCCCCGACACCGCCGCCAACGCCTGGGTGCCGAGCATCTGGCCGATGTAGATGCTGTTGACCGTGCCCGACATCGATTGCAGAAAGTTCGACAGTACCATCGGCGCGAGGAACAGCAGGTAGGTGTGCCAGAGGGGGCGTTGGGCGACGGCTTGCATTGAATAGAGGTCCATCTCGAACGGCGGGAGGGCTGATGAAGGATAGCTTCGGCGAGTTGCACGCGGGGCGCAATTAACATTTCAAATCGATGTTTATTGCCGGTGCCCACGCCTGTGTAATTGACACGGATCTGTAGGTGTCGGTTCAGAGCTGTGGTAAACAACTGGCCACTTTTATTGCTCTCATTGAGGCTCTGTCCATGCCGCACTTTGCCAATCTGTTGACCGCCAGCCTACTCGCCCTGCTCGCCACCAGCGCTCACGCTGCCGCTGCCGCGCCCGCGGAAACTTTGAAGCCGTTGCTGGAAACACTCAACGAGCGCCTGAACATCGGCGACCTCGTCGCGCTGACCAAATGGGACAGCGGCAAGCCGATTCAGGACAGCCCGCGTGAGGCGCAGGTCATCGCCAATGCCCGCGCGCTGGCCGCCGAGCACAAGCTCGACCCGGAAGAGGTGGCGCAACTGATTGCCGCGCAAATGGAGGCGAACAAACTGGTGCAGTACGGTTTGCTTTCGCAATGGCAGGCGGCGGGTGCCGCGCCGGACACTCCGCGCCCCGACCTGGGCAAGCAGATTCGCCCGCGTCTGGATGAGCTGCAAACCCGGCTGTTGCAGCAATACGCCGATTTCGCACCGTATCGCCATGATGCGAATTGCTCGGTGTGGCTGGCCAAGGCGCGCAGCGGGCTGAGCCACGACGCGCTGCATGAACTGGCTCTGACGCGGGCTACCGGTGAACTGTGTGTTCGGGCGGCGAAGTCGCTCTGAGAAAGATCAAAGGATCGCAGCCTGCGGCAGCTCCTACAGGGGATTGGTGAACCATCATTGCGGTCGATGTTCACCATCACGGCAATGAAGTTCTCATAAAAAATCCACGGCGTAACATCGGCTCCAGACAAACAACTACCCCTTGGAGCACACGATCATGAAACGCCAGACCCTTCTCAGCATCGCTTTTTCGGTTTTCGCCATTAACGCTTTTGCCGCCACCCCGGCACACACCCAGGTCGCTGAAGGCGGCTCGGACAAGTTGATTGAAAGTCGTGTTGCTGAGGGTGGTTCCGATCGCCTGCTCGAACGCCGCGTTGCCGAAGGCGGTTCCGATCGCCTGATCGAACGCCGCGTTGCCGAAGGTGGTTCCGATCGCCTGCTCGAACGCCGCGTTGCCGAAGGTGGTTCCGATCGCCTGCTCGAACGCCGCGTTGCCGAAGGTGGCGCTGATCGCCTGATCGAACGCCGCGTCGCCGAAGGTGGTTCCGATCGTCTGATCGAACGCCGTGTTGCCGAAGGTGGTTCTGATCGCCTGATCGAACGCCGTGTTGCCGAAGGTGGTTCTGATCGCCTGATCGAACGCCGCGTCGCATAACTCAACGGCTTCATCGCAAACCCAAGAAAAAGCCCGGCCTGATCAGCCGGGCTTTTTCCTGCCCGCAACCCTCCATTCCCCGACTGGTCACCCACCGCCCATTGCGCATACCATGCGGCCACAACTCCAAAACAGACCTCGCCCATGCTCAAAGCCAGTCTGCGTAGCCACCTCACCCTTTGGTTTGCCGGTTTGTCCCTGCTGACGCTGCTCAGCGTGGGCTTCTACGTTGGCCACATCGCCACCGAACAGATGAAGCAGGCCAGCGGCAATGCCTTGCTCAACACCGCGCGTTCGGCCGCGTCGTTGTTGGGTGAACAACTACGCGAACGCCAGTTGGAGGTGTATCTGCTCAGCCGTGCGCCGCATCTGGAGCGTGGCGATCTGGACAACCCGGCCATTCTCAAATCGATGCAACTGCGCACCCAAGCGCGCACCGAGTATGCGTGGATGGGCGTCACCGATGCCGAGGGCAAGGTGCATCAAGCGGTGAACGACTTGCTGGTCGGCCTGTCGGTGCAACAACGGCCGTGGTTCCAGGCCGGGTTACGCAGTGAGTACACCGGCGACCCTCATGAAGCGGTGCTGCTGGCGAAAATGCTCCCGGCGCTGCCGAACGGTGAGCCGCTGCGTTTCATCGATTTCGCCGCGCCGATCCACAACGCCCACGGTCAGGTGATTGGTGTACTGGGCGCCCACGCACATTGGAGTTGGGTGACGCGCATTGTTGAGTCAGTGGCGTTTGCGCATAAAAACTCAATGCCGGATATTGAAGCGTTGATCATCGATCACGATGGCAAGATTCTCTATCCCGAAGCACTGATGGGCCAGCAACTGGCGGCGACGGATTCGAAATTGCAGGACTGGACGGCGGGTAACGGCTTCCTCACCAGCATGGTCACCGTACCGACGCCATCGAGTACGGCGCTGTCGTGGTCGATTGCCGTGCGCCAGCCATTGGAAACCGCGCTGCAACCGGCGCGCCTGCTGATGTACAAATTGCTGATCCTCGGTGTGGTCGCAGCGGTGCTGTTCGGGCTGGTGGCCTATTACCTGGCGCTGTACCTCAGCCGCCCGATCGAACAGCTCGCCCGTTCGGCCCGCAAGGTCCAGAACAAAGAGCCCGGCGCGCAATTCCCGCTGCAACACCCGGTGCGGGAAATTGCCCAACTCGGCCAGTCCATCGATGCGATGACGCAATCACTGCTCGGCAAGGAGCGTGAACTGCAAGAGGCCAATGCCTCGCTGGAAGCCACGGTGGCGCAACGCACCGCAGCGCTGACGCAGGCCAACGCCGAACTGTTGAGTCTGGCGACTCACGATGGCCTTACCGGCGTGTACAACCGGCGCCGTTTCGACGAGAAACTCACCGAATACACACTGCTGTTCCGCCGCACCGGACGCCCGTTTTCCCTGCTGCTGATCGATGCCGATCACTTCAAGCGAATCAATGACACGCACGGTCACGCGGTGGGCGATGAGGTGCTGCAACAGTTGGCGCAGTTGATTCAGAGCAGCCTGCGCACCACCGATTTCGTCGCCCGTTACGGCGGCGAAGAGTTCGCTGTGCTGTTGCCGGAAATCGCCCAACCCGACACCCCGGAAGTGGTCGCCGAGAAGATTCGCGCGGCGATAGCCAAGGCCGATTTCCCTGCGGTCGGAAATGTGACGGTGAGCATCGGCGTCGGCCTGGCGGATCCGGCCGACAACAGCCACAACGCACTGATCAAGCGCGCCGATCAACAGCTGTATCAGGCCAAGGCAGCGGGTCGCAATCAGGTGGCGTGATCAGCCCTTCTTCACTTCGCAAACCCCGTTGGCCCTGTTCTTTCCGGTGTATGAAACCGCCGGCGAACCATCAGGATTGATGCTCAGAGAAATGGTCACACCCGAGCCTTTGGCTTCGAAGTAGTTGTCGTTGAATTTCTTCAACTGGCCTTCCTTGCCATTGATGTAGATCGGCCCGCCTTCATCGGCATGCACTTCGATCTTGCCCGGACAGGTGGCATTGAGCATGGGAATGCCGGCGTGGGCCAGTCCTGTGGCAAGCAACAGCGGTGTTACCAATAGCAAAAATTTCATGGTGGTTCCTTGAAAGCAGCAACAACGCCGAAGAGCTTTTTCATGTCATTTTCAATCAGGGACTTCGGCAGCTCCTGCCGTTATTGCGAGAAGGTCTGAAGATAAGCCAACAGGTTCTCGAGTTTTTCCTCATCACTCAGCCCCCAGAAAATCATCCGCGTACCGGGCACGACGCCTTTCGGATCCTTCAGATAAGCGATCAACGTTTCGCGATCCCAGGTCACGCCTGAGTTCTTCATCGCATCGGAATACACGTAATTCGCTGACGTCCCGGCGGGCCGGCCGATGATGCCATTGAGTTGCGGGCCAAACCCCGGGCGGGCCGATTCGCCGACCTGATGGCAGCCGCCACACAGGCGCGGGAAGATTTTCGCGCCGGCTTCGGGGTCGCCCGCGGCATGGCTGAACGTAGTGAACAGGCTGGTGGCGAGCATCAGGGCGAGTGACAGTGCAGCGGTGTTTTTCATCGAGGGCTCCGGATCGGTCTGCATCGGGCCGCGCAAGGGTAGCATTTTGTTTTTACAGGTAAGCGCCAATGATCTTTCTGATTTTGATCAACGCTTGGCGCAACACCTCCAGCTCTACTGAACCCAGCGCCAGGCGGATCGCGTGCGGTACATGGCCTGACACCGAGAACGGTTCGGCAGTGGTGACGGAAATCTGTTCGTGCATCAGCTCGACGACAATCTGATCGGCGCGCACGTCTTCCGGCAGCGGTAGCCACAAGAAATACGACGCTGGATGACCAATGCTCGGTAGTCCCTTGAGCAACTCGGCCGCCAACGCTTGCCGCACCTTGGCGTCGTTGCGTTTTTGTTCTTCCAGCAGCGTCACCGTGCCATCGTCGAGCCAGCCGCAGGCAATCGCGGTCATGATCCCGGGCGTGTTCCAGGTCGTGGCGCGGATGATGCGTTCAAGCGCCGCCACGGTCTCTGTCGGTGCAGCGATGAAACCGACGCGCAAGCCGGTGGCGATGTTTTTCGACAGGCCCGAGACATACACCGTGCGCTCCGGCGCCAGATCGACTAACGCCGGGGGTGGGTTTTCCACCAGAAACGCGTAGGCAGCGTCTTCGATGAGGGTCAGATCATGCCGACGGGCGATCGCGACCAACTGCTCGCGTTGCGCAAACGGCATCACCCAACCCAGCGGATTGTGCAAGGTCGGCATGCTGTACACGGCACGCACCGAGCGGCTGCGGCAGAGTTTGTCCAGCGCGGCGAGATCCGGCCCCTGATCACTGAACGGAATCGCCACGACTTCCAGATGCAGCGCTTCGGCCAGCACTTTAAAGCCGGAATAGGTCAGCGCGTCGGCGGCAATCACATCGCCGGGTTTGAGCAGCGCCATCAGCGTCACCGCCAGACCTTGCTGGGCGCCGTTGACGATCAGCACTTGCTCGGCCTCCACGTTCACCCCGCGCGTCAGCAGATGCCGAGCGACGGACGCACGCTCGTGGGCACGACCGGCGTGCGGCTGGTAGCGCAGCAACGCCTCCAGATCACCCGACAACGCCAGTTGGCGCAACGCGCTGCGCAACAAATCGGCCTGACCGGGCAGCGACGGGTAGTTGAAGTTAAGGTCGATCATGCCGACCGCCACCTGTTTCTGATCGATGCCCTGCCCCGGCGCCAGCGAGGTTTCGCGGACAAACGTGCCGCGCCCGGTCTCACCGCTGACCAGGCCCATCGCCTCCAGCTCCGCGTACACCCGCGAGGCCGTGACCAGTGCCAGCCCTTTCTCAGCAGCCAGTTGCCGGTGGGTCGGTAGCCGCGTACCTGGCGGCAACTGCCCCGAGCGAATGTCTGCCGCATAGGCGTCAACGATTGTCTTGTAGCGAGAACGTGGCATGCCGGATGTATCCATGACAATTCTTTGATTGTGCTGATTCTCGGCTCTAGCATCACGGCAACGCAACCCACTTCTGAGCGTGATCTGCTATGGAACAAACCTCGAATCTGACGACCCCGGCAGTGGAAAAAACCAGCGGCTGGATCAACGGTTTTATCGGCGTGGTCATCTTCAGCGGCTCGTTGCCCGCCACGCGCTTGGCGGTGCTGGAGTTCGACCCGGTGTTTCTCACCGTGGTCCGCGCCGCGATCGCCGGGGTACTGGCGGTGGCGCTGCTGTGGCTGTTTCGCGAGCGGCGCCCGGCGCGTAATCAGTGGCTGGGGCTGTTTATCGTCGCGATGGGCGTGGTGCTCGGATTCCCGCTGCTGACCGCCCTGGCGCTGCAACACGTGACGTCGGCGCACTCGATTGTGTTTGTCGGATTGCTGCCACTGGCCACGGCGATTTTTGCCGTGCTGCGCGGCGGTGAGCGGCCGCGACCGGTGTTCTGGATGTTCTCGATTCTTGGCAGCGCGCTGGTGGTCGGCTTCGCCCTCGCGCAAGGTCTGACTGCCTCGCCCACCGGCGATCTACTGATGCTGGCGGCGATTCTGGCCTGCGGCCTCGGCTATGCCGAAGGCGCGAAACTGTCGCGCAGCCTCGGCGGCTGGCAGGTGATTTGCTGGGCACTGGTGCTGTCGCTACCGGTGATGGCGGTTTTGAGTCTGTGGCTGGCACCCGCCTCGTTCAGCACGATCAGCCTGTCGGCGTGGGTGTGTCTGGGCTATGTGTCGTTGTTCAGCATGCTGATCGGCTTTGTGTTCTGGTATCGCGGCCTGGCTCAGGGCGGGATTGCCGCGGTCGGTCAGTTGCAATTACTGCAACCGTTTTTCGGCTTGGCGCTAGCGGCGACGCTGCTGCATGAACACGTCAGCCTCGGCATGCTCGCGGTGACGTTGGGCGTAATCCTCTGTGTGGCCGGGGCGAAGAAATTCGCCAAATGATCCTCAGGCGCCGGCCTTCCACTCGCGAGGGCTGAGCCCGGTCTTGCGCCGAAACGCCCGGGCCAGCGCCGAAGGACTTTCGTAACCGACCTCCTCGGCAATCAGCGCAATCGGCTTGCCTTCACGCAGGCGCTTCTGCACCAGGCTGACCCGCCAGCTCAGCAGATAATCGGCCGGAGTCTGCCCGACGACCCGGCGAAACTGCTCGGCAAATCCGGCGCGGGACATGTTGGCGACCGAGGCCAGATCCGCCACGCTCCATGGCTTTTGCGGTTCCTCGTGCATCGAGTTCAAGGCACGCGACAGACGCGGATCAGCCAGCCCGGCGATCATCCCCGGTTGTTGCTCGCGACTGCTGATCAAATGCCGCAACAGCAGGATCACCAGCAGTTCGAACAGTCGATCCATCACCGCCACGCGCCCGCAATGCCCTTCGAACGCTTCCTTGAACAGCCATTCCACGGTGTTGCCCAGCTCCGGAATGTCCGTCAGCTTCAGCACCAGATAATCCGGCAGTGCCGCCGCCAGTGCATTGCCGGAGCCGCCATCGAACGTCAGCGTTGCGCAAACCACCTGAGTGTCCATGGCTTCGTCAGCAAACATGCGATGGGCGAAGGGTCTGGGGAAGAAGATCAGTGACGGTTCACTGAGGCGGACCTCGCGCTCGCTACCCGGCTTGAGCAGTAACTCGCCGGCCTGCAACAAATGCACATGGCCGACCGGTTCATTTTCATGAACCGCGACGCCGCAGAACGTGCCGCTGTGAAAAGTGCCGGCAGTCACACCGAAATGGCTGAGCAATGTTGAAAGGCGATCCATGGACGACTCCAAGGGCATATCTGGACGATCTGCCGCATATCCTCGACGATTTGCCGCCAATCCACCAGCCTCACTCAATAACATGACCTCCATCCCCGGCGCACTACGCACCGGACTCTCGGAGCATCACCATGAGCCGCATCCACGCAATCAGCCTCGAAACCGCCGCCGACGCCAGCCGCCCAGTACTGGAAGGCGTGAAAAAGAAAATCGGTTTCCTGCCCAACGTCTTCACCACCCTGGCCAAAGCGCCGGTGGCCCTCGAAACCTACGTACAAGCCTCGGCGATCCTCGGCAAAACCTCGCTGAGCGCCCAGGAAAAAGAAGCGGTGTACCTCGCCACCTCACAGGTCAACGGTTGCGACTACTGCCTGGCGGCACACACCTTGTTTGCCGGCAAGGCCGGGCTCTCGGCGCAAGACATCGTCGCCGCCCGCCAAGGCGAACTCAACGCCTACGCCACCCTCGCCCGTCAGCTGACCGAAAGTCGCGGCCATTTGACTGATGAACAGATCACCGCCGCCCGCGCTGCCGGCATCGACGACGTGAAGATCATTGAAGTGATTGCACTGGTGGCCGTGCAGAGCCTGACCAACTACCTGAACAACGCGGCGCTGACCGACATTGACTTCCCCGCCATCTGAATCCGGCCACACAAAACCTGTTGGAGCTGACCTGCTCGCAATAGCGGTGTGTCATTCAAAGCATCTTTGAGTGACACACCGCTATCGCGAGCAGGCTCACTCCTACAGTTGGATCGGGTACATCAGCAAGAAACAGGTCGGCTGTCAGGCCGCCTTCGCGAGCAGGCTCGCTCCCACAGTTGGATCGGGTACATCAGCAAGAAATTGGTCGGCTGGCAGGCCGCCTTCGCGAGCAGGCTCACTCCTACTGTTGGATCGGGTATATCAGCAAGAAATTGGTCGGCTGGCAGGCCGCCTTCGCGAGCAGGCTCACTCCTACTGTTGGATCGGGTATATCAGCAAGAAATTGGTCGGCTGGCAGGCCGCCTTCGCGAGCAGGCTCACTCCTACAGTTGGATCGGGTACATCAGCAAGAAATTGGTCGGCTGGCAGGCCGCCTTCGCGAGCAGGCTCACTCCCACAGTTTTAACGTGCGTACAACCCAAGCGGCAAAGCCGTCCCACTCAACAGGATGAGCGTTAGCTCGGCTGCAGCTCTTGATCTTGATCCACGGGCGACGTCGGAAGGCTGAGTGGAGGGATTCATCCGGGCGTGGGAGCGCAGCGACCGTTTGGCGAAGCCAAACACAGCGAGAGGAGGTGCAGCGAAGCAAACCGTAGGCGCTGCGCCCGGAGGGATCCCGGAGCGAAGGAACCCCGAGCCCCAGCGAGCGGGCCGCACGTAGGAGCAAGCCTTTTTGGTTACTTTTTCGGCGTCTGGAAAAAGTGACCCGCCGTAAGGGCGGAACCCTAATCAGCAACACCCGCAGCAACGGATATGCACCCAGTAAACCAGATAATCAGTGATGCACCTCACCCGCCCGCTTCAGCAATTTCTTGCACCGCTCGGACAAATGAAACACCTGCAAATGCTTCCCCGCCTTGGCATAACGCTCGCGCAAAGTCCTCAACGCCGCAATCGCCGAATAATCGACAAAACTCAAATGCCGACAATCCAAAGTCACCCGAGCCGGATCATTAGCCGGATCGAACTGATTGAGAAACGGCGCAGTCGAGGCAAAAAACAACGTGCCATGCAGACGATAAAGCTTACTGCCATCAGCCTCCAGATGCTCATCAGCGTACAACTCGCGGGCCTGCTGCCAGGCAAAGTTAAGCGCGGCAATGATAATTCCGCAGAGCACAGCGGTGGCCAGATCAGTGAACACCGTGATAGTGGTCACAGCAATGATCACCAGCACATCGTTAAGCGGCACTTTGTTCACCACCCGCAACGACGCCCAGGCAAAAGTCTGCTGCGACACCACAAACATCACACCCACCAGCGCCGCCAAAGGAATACGCTCAATCAGCGGCGACAGAAACAGGATAAACAACAGAATCAGCACGCCAGCGACCACGCCAGACAAACGCCCGCGCCCGCCGGAACTGAGGTTGATCACGGTCTGGCCGATCATCGCGCACCCGCCCATACCGCCGAACGCACCCGAGACCATATTGGCCGCACCGAGCGCCACACACTCGCGATCCGGATAGCCACGGGTTTCAGTGATTTCATCGGTGAGATTCAACGTCAACAGAGTTTCCAGCAGACCGACCAGCGCCATCAGAATCGCGTAAGGCGCGATGATGCGCAGGGTTTCAAGATTCCACGGGATGTCCGGCAATGCGAAAGTCGGCAAGCCACCGGCAATGTGCGCCATGTCGCCAAGGGTGCGGGTCGGCAGGCCGAACAGGTAGACCAACAGACCGACGCCGAGGATCGCCACCAGCGCCGGCGGCACCGCGCGGGTCAGGCGCGGCAGGATGTAGACGATGGCCATGGTCAGCGCCACCAGCCCGGTCATCAGGTACAGCGGCGTACCGCTGAGCCAGTCTTCACCGCTCTTGAAATGCTCCAGTTGCGCCAAAGCAATGATGATCGCCAGCCCGTTGACGAAGCCGAGCATCACCGGATGCGGCACCATGCGCACCAGTTTGCCCAGGCGCAACAGCCCGAACGCCATCATGATCAAACCGCCAAGCAACACCGTCGCCAGCAAATACTGCACGCCGTGCTGCACCACCAGCGCGACGATGACCACGGCCATCGAACCCGCCGCGCCGGAGACCATGCCCGGCCGCCCGCCGAACAACGCCGTCAGCGTGCAGATAATGAAGGCGCCGTACAGGCCCATCAGCGGATTGAGGTGGGCCACCAGCGCGAACGCAATGCATTCGGGCAACAGGGCAAACGAGGTGGTGAGTCCGGCCAGGACATCAGCGCGCAGACGAATCGGTTTCATGGCTTACCTATCGAGCAGCCACCGAGCGCGGCTGCAGGTGTTCGGGAAAAAGAGGGTTGCGGATGTTACGGAATTGTCGCGGATCGGGCCAGTGAACGCTGACACTTGTGGGTTCGGGCTTTATGCTGACGCGCTCCTGTAACCGTTGAGTTGAACATGTCTGCATTTCTGAGCGCCCGCGAGGTCTGCCAGCGTCTGCGTGAGGCTGCGCTGGGTGTGCTCGCTTTCAAAGTCTGCGAGCGGCCAGCCGAGGCCGGGCTGGTCGCGGTCGATATTGAAGGCTGGCTGTTGCTGCTGGATTTTGAAGGTGGGCGGTTACACCACTGTGAATGCGCCCGCAACGGCGATGGACAAGAAGGCTCGCTAGAGCGCTGGCAGCGTTACGGCACCGATCCGGTGAGTTTGCTCAGTACCTGGGAATTGGCGCAGATCGAGCAAATGCTGATGGCGGCTGTTCAGCCCTGACGCAAATCGAGCAAATAGGTGTAGTAACCCGTATCGCGGACATAACCCAATGATTCATACAGCCCCTGCGCGGTAAAGTTGTCGGTTGCGGTTTCGAGCATCAGTCCTTTGGCGCCCGTCTCTGATGCAAAATCCCGCGCAGTGTTCATCAGCAGTCGACCAACCCCGCGTCCACGGGCGGCAGGTGCGGTGAACAGATCGCTGAGCAGCCACGTGCGGTGAGCATCGATGGACGAAAACATCGGGTATAACTGCACGAATCCCAGCGCTTCGCCGTTTTCATCCTGAGCGAGAAAAATCGCTGATTCGTCGCCGGCCATGCGCTCGGCGATGAAGGCGCGCGATTGCTCAAGGTTCGACGGCTGCTTATAAAAGCCTCGGTAGGCGTCGAACAACTGCGCCACCGCATCCAGGTGGGTGACGTCGGCCCGCAGTACCTGAAGGGTCATGTCCCCGCTCCGTTTCCAATCAATGATCGAAACAGCATAGCGCTGTCCGTCAAGTGTGCTGGCTTCACCGCTATATAGTTTTGTATATTGCGAAACCAAAATCGCCAGAACCTTTTCATGCCGTCTATTCAGTCTCCGTTTCCATGAGCGCCATCCGCGTACGCAACGAGCAGTTGATCCTCGCCGCCGCCAGCGAAGAGTTTGCCGTCAACGGCTTCGACGCCACCCAGACCCGCGATATCGCCGCGCGTGCCGGCGTGCCCAAGGCCAATCTGTATTACTACTTTCAGACCAAGGAAAACCTCTACGGCAAAGTGCTGCTGGGGTTTGTCGAGCCACTGCTGGAGGCCTCGGCAGTGCTGCGGGAAAGCGATGATCCGCTGACGGGGCTGCGCGCTTACGTCGCGGCGCGGATCCGGATTGCCCGCGAGCATCCAGCGATTGCCAAGGTGTTCAGCGGCGAGCTGCTGCTCGGCGGTCGACAGTTGCCGGACGAGTGCCGCGATCTGCTGCATGCCGAAGCGCGGCGCAATGTTGAATGCCTGCGCAGCTGGATCGAGCGCGGTTTGCTGGCGCCAGTGGATCCTGAACATTTGATGTTGTTTATCTGGTCGGCGACGCGCACGTACACCAACATTGGCTGGCAGATGGGCCAGATCATGGGGCGCGAAGTGCCGCAGGATGAGGATTATCAAACAGCGGCGCAGACGATCACGCGGATGGTGCTGGAGGGCGTGGTCGTAGCGCCGCGCACAGGCGAGATTCGTGGGGTTTTGTTTGCGACTTGAGGGGCCGTGGTTTCACAGCCCCTCGGACGCCAGCAGAATTGATGCGGGTCAGAGCATGAAATCCAGAGGCATATAGCCTTCCCCGCCTTTACTTGCATACCAGGCTTGCAGGACGTCCGGCATGCGCCCTTTCCATTGCGCAACATTCGTGTAGTAACGCGCGAGGGTTTTACCCCCAGCCTGGGGCACCAGGACTATGATCCAGAACTGCTCATTCGGTGCACGCATGACAATCGCCGCGTTGCTCGACGGCAATCCCCGGACCCAATAGTTGCTGACCTCACTGTTCGGCACGTCTTCAGAGGACTCACCGTCCATCTTCAAGCCGCAGTTTTGCAGTAGCGTCTGATAGTCGCCCTTAAGCAGCGTGTGCAACACTTCGTTTTCCCGCTGCGTTTGTGCCACACCCAGCGTGAGCAAATCATAGTCGACCAGGACTGTTTGCTTCGATGAAACATACCGTCCACCGTAGTAAACGCCCATTCCGGCGCCGCAATCGAAATCAGCGCCATCCTGTGCCACATCCATCACCCCGTTCAGGGCCTTGAAGGTTAAAACACACTCTCCCTGCTCGTAACGGGCCTGCGTCCCCTCTATCGTTGCGACGCCTTCCAGTTCACCCGAGTGGGAACCGTTCGCTGCTGAAATGTCGAAGGCGATGTGAGAAGCATCCTGGCGCCTGGTGGTGATTTCTGCCCCTTCCGAAACTCCCCAGGGAATCAGCTGCCAAGTGGCGTCCCAGGAAAACGGTTTGACCATGTATTCAAGAGCAGTGAGACGCATCAGGTACTGCCGGCGTAAACAGGGAGCAAGATCGTCACATTGATTACGTTGCTTAAGCCACCCTCGCTGATCCGCTTTAAGCGCTTTCGGGTCCGCAGCCTTGTTCAGGGTGGAACGCCAGCGCACCGCGAGTTGCTCGTCGAGGCGCGAGAGATCCGGATCGGCGCAAATGGCTTTTTCAGTCTTGCTGGCAGCGCTGGCGCAATCGAAACTGCTGGCCTGGGTGACAGCGGCAAACGCAAGGGCGGTCAGCAGCAAGGCATGACGCAGGGAGAGAGCGAACATCGAGAGATTCCATTCTTCGGACGGCGCGCAGTATGCCAGTGCAGCCAGCGAAAATCCCTGATGTGCATCGCAATCAGGGTTTAGCAATCACTGTGGGAGCGAGCCTGCTCGCGAAAGCGGTGGATCAGCCACGATCAATGTCGACTGACACACTGCCTTCGCGAGCTGGCTCGCTCCCACAGGGTTTTGTGTGGGTGGTCAGAACGTGATGTCGGCTGCGGGTTTGACGTCGATGCGGCCAGTAGCGCCGGTCAGGTGCGCCAGATCCTTATTGTGTTCGGCAATGATGTCTTCGGCGCTCATGTTGCCGTTGTCGACAGTAGAATGGGCGTCGGCCACAAGCACCACGTCATAACCCAGTTGGTGAGCCTGACGCACGGTGGCGTTGACGCAGTAATCGGTTTGCAGGCCGCAGATGACCAGTTTTTCGAAATCTTCGCTCGGCAGCAGTTTGCGCAAGTCGGTCTGGTAGAACGAATCCGGGGTGGTCTTGCGCACACGAAGGTCTTCAGCCGATGTCTCAAGGCCTTCGGCCAGTTGCCAGCCTTCGGCGCCATGGGCCAACGGGCTTTCCTTCTCTTCATGCTGAATCAGCACCACCGGCACGCCAGCCTTGCGCGCCCGGACGCTTAAACCGTTAATGGTGTCGATCACCCGGTGAATGTCGTAGCACTGGTATTCGCCCGAGCAGAGGGCGCGCTGGACGTCGATGATCAATAACGCGGTGGTCATGATGAGCCTTCCTTGATCAGTCCTTGAGACAGGGGCGGACGTAAGCCCGCCCCCTTTTTACGCCCCTCAGTAACCCAGTGACAAGCCTGTGTTACGGCGCGGATCATTGGCGCCGTAGAAACGGTTTTTGCCGACCGGTTTACCCCCCAGCGACGGTGCGCCGACCAGAATTGCGGCGATGTGGTTGGCGTCCTGCGGCCCGGCAAACTTGTGTCCCCAGCTCTCGAGGATCTTGCGCGTGTCCGGGCTGGCGGCGAAGTCTTCGAGGTTGGTTTCCTCCGGCATCCACTGCTGGTGGAAGCGCGGTGCATCGACCGCTTCCTGAAGGCCCATGCCGTAGTCGATGACGTTGAGCATGGTCAGCAAAGTCGCCGTGATAATGCGGCTGCCACCCGGCGTACCGACCACCATCACCACTTTGCCATCCTTGGTGACGATGGTCGGGCTCATCGATGACAGCGGTGCCTTGCCCGGGGCGATGGCGTTGGCTTCGCCCTGCACCAGACCGTACATGTTCGGCACGCCGACCTTGGAGGTGAAGTCGTCCATTTCATCGTTGAGGATCACCCCGGTCTTGCTCGCCATCACGCCCGCACCGAACCAGTCGTTGAGGGTGTAGGTGACCGACACTGCATTGCCCCACTTGTCGACGATCGAATAGTGGGTGGTGTTGCTGCCTTCATGGGGCGCTACGCCGGGTTTCAGCTCAGCCGACACGCCAGCTTTTTGCGGCTGGATGGCATCGCGCAGTTTGGTCGCGTAGTTCTTGTCCAGCAGGTGCTCGATCGGGTTTTTGACGAAATCCGGATCGCCGAGGTAGCTGTTGCGATCGACATACGCGTGGCGCATGGCTTCGATCTGATAGTGCATGCCCTGAGCCGAATGAAAGCCCAGATCCTTCATCGGATAGCCTTCGAGGATGTTCATGATCTGGCAGATCACCACGCCGCCGGAGCTTGGCGGTGGCGCCGAGACCACGTGATAGCCACGGTAGTCGCATTCCACCGGCGCCAGTTCGCGGGTCTTGTATTTGTCGAGGTCGGCCTGGGTGATGATGCCTTTGTTGGCCTGACTCGAGGTGACGATCGCATCCGCGACCCAGCCTTTATAGAAGCCGTCGGCGCCTTTTTCGGAAATGCTCCGCAGGGTCTTGCCGAGGTCCTTCTGCACCAGTTTCTGCCCGACCTGCATCGGCTCGCCTTTGCTGAGGAAGATCGAGCCGGAATCGCGCATGTCCTTCTTGAACACGTCGGTGGCGTACTCCAGCAACTCGACGTCACCCTGCTCCAGTTCGAAACCGTCTTCCGCCAGTTTGATCGCCGGGGCAATCATCTCCTTGCGCGGTTTGGTCCCGTATTTACTCAGCGCCAGTTCCATGCCAGAGACAGTGCCCGGCACGCCCACCGCCAAATGCCCACGGGTGCTCAGGTCGGGAATGACGTTGCCTTCATTGTCGAGGTACATGTTGGCCGTCGCTGCCAACGGTGCTTTTTCACGAAAATCGAGGAAGGTCTTGCGCCCGTCCGCCAGTTGAATGGTCATAAAGCCGCCACCACCGAGGTTGCCGGCTGCGGGATAAACCACCGCCAGTGCGTAACCCACGGCGACCGCCGCATCGACGGCATTGCCGCCACTTTTCAATACGTCGACGCCCACATGGGTGGCCAGATGTTGCGCGGTGACCACCATGCCGTTTTCGGCGGCAACCGGTGCGACTGACGCCGCGTGAGCCATGAGACAGCTGAGTGCCAGTGAGGTCGCTATCAGCGATTTGGCCAAAGGTTCGTACTTCATGAGTCGATCTCTTTTTTTGTTTTCAGGGTCTGTGCAAAACAGAGGGGAGGAACGCGTCAAGAGCACCAAGCAGTATGGTCGGCTTTGCGTATTGCGCCTCCCCGATCAGGCAGTATGCTGGGCGCTGTTGCCGCCCTGATCCGGAGCCTGCCGTCATGCCTTACACGTTCATCACCCTGCCCTCGCCCGTCGGCGAGCTGAAGCTGGTCGCGAACGGCTCACGACTGGCGGCCATCCTCTGGGAAAACGACAAACCGAACCGCGTGCGCCTCGGGCCGATGAGTGAGGCACCCGACAATCCGATCCTGATTCGAACGGCTCGACAACTTGAAGAGTATTTTTCCGGGACGCGTGACTGTTTTGATCTGGAACTGGATTTCGCCGGCACGGATTTTCAGAAAAAGGTCTGGGCGGCGCTGCTGACCATTCCATTTGGCGAGACACGCACCTACAGCCAGATTGCCGAACTGATCGGCAATCCCAGCGCCGTGCGGGCAGTAGGCGCCGCCAACGGACGCAACCCGATTTCCATTGTGGCGCCGTGTCATCGGGTGATCGGCGCCTCGGGGAAACTCACCGGGTTTGCCGGTGGGCTCGAGGCGAAAGAGCGCTTACTGACACTTGAAGGTGGCGACTGGTCGCAAATTGGCAAAACCGGGGATCTGTTTTAGCCAGTCAATACAGATCAAGAAATCGCAGCCTTCGGCAGCTCCTACCTGGAATGCGTTTTCCTGTAGGAGCTGCCGAAGGCTGCGATCTTTTGATTTATTGGGCAAAAAGGTTATTCATCGCCGCATACTGCAACAGCATGATGGTCTTGGCGTCACAGATCTCACCGCGCTGAAACGCCGCCAACGCGTCATCGAATCGCCACTCCAGCACTTCCAGCTCTTCGGTCTCCTCTTCCAGACCACCACCGTCGCTGACCTTTGATGCGGCGTCGTATTCGGCAATGAAAAAGTGCAGCTTCTCGGTCACCGAACCGGGACTCATGTAAGCCTCAAACACTTTCTTCACGTCGTGCACGCGATAACCGGTTTCCTCTTCGGCTTCATCGCGAATCCGTTGCTCCGGCGCCGCGCCTTCGAGCAAGCCGGCAGCCACTTCGATCAACAACCCATCATGCCCATTGACGAACACCGGCAAACGAAACTGCCGGGTCAGCACCACCGTGCGCTGCTCGCGGTTGAACAGCAAAATCGCTGCACCGTTACCACGGTCGTAAACCTCACGGGTCTGACGCTGCCACTCGCCGTTGTTGCGGTGATAGTCGAAGGTGATTTTCTTCAGCAGATACCAATCATGGGACAACACCTGAGTGTCGACGATATTGACCCGCTCGGCTGTGTTGGACATGACGCTTGATCCTTTTGTCATTGAAGGCACCTGGGTAGGTAAAAGCCCTTTTTTGTGAACGAAAAAACGAAACCCTATACCGCCCTACAAACTATGTCGAAACATCCTACAGACATCACCTACTCGCCCGACTTCTTTCCTGATTGATCCCCCGCAAAGTCCCCGCACCTTTTTGATGTGCGCGAGAGACTGCGAATGCTTCCAACCGATCGGCTGCTGGCCCTGAACAACAGCATCGGCCAGCTCGTTGTTGCTGCTTTGAACCCGGACGAGCCGGACTTCGAACACCTGATCCGCGAGTTCCGCCTGTGCCTGAACCACTACGACGCCTGGGCCGAGCAGTTCTGGACCGGGACCGCGCTGGATGTCGAGCAGGTGTTTACTGTCGGCAACGACGTGCGCCTCAGCGCGCCGATCAAGTCGCGCCAGCCGCTCAGTTCATCGGTGGTCATGTGCCCGGCCAGCGGGTCGCTGACGCTGGTGCATATGTTCGAGGCCGCGCGGTTCGTACCGATTGGCAACACCCCGGTAACCCTCGAACCGGTGCTTGCCGATGTCGGCGGCGTGCTGACTTTCGGTGAGCCGCTGCATTACACCATCGGCCCCAGCGGCATTCTGCAAGTGACCAACTGCGATCGGGGCCAGCGTTATCGCATCACCTTCTTTCCCGATGTGTCCACCGACCATGTGCGTGCGCTGTATGCCTCTTATGAAGGTGTCATTGCAGGCCTGGAAGGCTGGCTGCGCGCTGAGTGGGCAGGATTTCAGCCCCAGTGGACGGAGTTCTCCAGCGCCGGATTTCTTGACCGTTACGGCCAGTTGCAACAGGCCGACTGGCGCGGGTTCGAGCAAGCCCTGAACGGCGTTTGGGATGACATCAAACAGGTATTCGCCCTGCTCGCCGACTTGCAGGCCAACAGTGAAAAACTGCTTGAGTACCTCAGCGAGGCTGAACTTGAAGCGCTGCTGCAAGCGTCCAGCGATGCCATTGCCAACGGCTTGCTGATCCTCAGTGACGAGCCTTTGCTGTTCATTCATCTGGCCGCGTTCACCAGTTGGCTGAAGATGCTGCCGCCGCAGTATGTAGCTGAAGTGGTAGCCGAGGTGCGGGTCGAACTGCTGATCAGTTTTCTGCTGATGGGGTTGTCGGGCGGCGTCGGCGTGCCGGTGCGCTTGAGCAACAAAGTGCTGGCGAAGATCAAGTCGCCTCGCGCTCGGGAATGGCTGGCGGCCTCTGCGTTGCGCTTGGCCGAACTGACGTCCTCCGCGGATTTGACGCGGCATGCCAGCGTTTTGAAGCCGCTGATGCTCAATGTGCGTGACGTTGAGTTGAAACCGACACCGTCGATACCGCTGAACATTCGTCAGGCCGATTCTGTGGTGTTGACGGTGCCGAATCCGGCGCCTGTTGTGCGGGACAAGTCTGGCGGTTCGAGCCGGATCGAGCGACATGAGCCGCATGACGACTCGCCGGATCAGGCGAAAAATCCCAACGGTGACAGCGCCGATTGTGTGCCGCGTACCTGCACCAACGGTTGCCCGGTGTCGATGGTCACCGGTGAAGAACTGCTGACCCTGACTGATGCTGTGCTCGATGGTGTATTGCCGTTTGAGTTCACGCGGTTGTATCGCAGCAGTGCCGCTGAGATCGATGTTGGGTTGGGTTTTGGCTGGAGCCATTCGCTGGCGCATCGGCTGGAGTTTTTCGCTGATGAGGTTGTTTGGGTCGATCACGAAAACCGCCGCACCCGTTTTCCGTTGCCGAGTATTGAACGGCCGGCGATTCACAACAGCCTGTCGCGGGCGGCGATCTTTCTGGGCGATGAACCGGAAGAGCTGATTCTCGCGCTGGCCGGGGACGCGGCGCGGTTTTATCACTTTCGCGCGGGACGGCTGACGGCGATCAGCGATGCCTATGGCAATCGTCTGACGGTGCAGCGCGATCGCTCTGACCGGGTGCAGCGCCTGGACAACGGCGCCGGGCGTTCGCTGCTGTTGCGCTATGACCGCGCGCAGTTGGTTGGTGTTGATTACCAGGTGATTCGCGACGGTGCCTGGAGTACCGAACAGGCACTGGTCAGTTACCGCTACGACGCTTACCAGCATCTGATCGAAGCGACCAACGCCGTCGGTGACAGCGAGCGTTACGACTACGACGACGCTCACGTGATCCTGCAGCGGCAACTGGCTGGGGGCGCGAGTTTCTTCTGGGAGTGGGAACGTTCGGGCAAGGCTTCTCGCTGTGTCAGGCATTGGGCCTCGTTTTCGCAGATGGACACGCGTTACGTCTGGAACGACGACGGCAGTGTCGCGGTGCATTACGTCGATGGCACCGAAGAAACGTACGTCCACGACGAGCGTGCGCGGCTGGTGCGTAAAGTCTCGGCGGATGGTGGCGAGCAGCTCAAGGCCTATGACTCATCGGGGCGGTTGATCGCCGAGCAGGATGCCTTGGGGGCGGTCACCGAATACCGCTACGACGAGGTCGGACGGCTGATCGCGCTGATTCCGCCGGACGAGGCGCCCACGTCCTACGAGTATCGCAACGGTTTCCTGTACCGGCGTTCACGCGGCGAGGCGGTGTGGATCTGCCGGCGCAATGCCGAGGGCGATGTCACCGAAGCGGTCGACCCCGATGGTCAGGTCACCCATTACTACTACGACACCTGGGGTCAGTTGCTGTCGATCCGTTATCCGGACAGCAGCCGCCATCGCTTGGTCTGGAACAACCTCGGCCAGTTGACCGAGGAAACCCTGCCCGACGGTGGCGTGCGGCGTTTTTCCTACGATGCACTGGGGCGCCGGACCACAACCGCAGACGAACACGGTGCGGTCACCCGCCAGCATTGGGACGCCGTTGGCCGACTGATTCAGACGACTTTTCCTACCGGCAGCACTCGCGCCTACAGCTACGGCGCCTACGGTCAGGTCATTGCCGAGCGCGATGAACTGGGGCGCATCACCCGTTATGAGTATGACGACGACCTGCACCTGGTTTCGCGGCGAATCAACCCCGACGGCACGCGAATTCAGTACCGCTACGACCATGCACAACTGCTGCTCACCGAAATCGAAAACGAGTCCGGGGAAAAGTATCGGCTGGATTACACGCCGACCGGGCTGATTCGCCAGGAAAGCGGTTTTGATGGCCGGCGCACGGCGTATGCCTATGACCTCAACGGCCATCTGCTGGAGAAAACCGAGTTCGGCGATGACGGCTCTTGTCTGCTCACCGCTTATGAGCGCGATGCCGCTGGCCGGCTGTTAGTCAAAACCCTGCCCGATGGGATCAAGGTCACCTACCAATACGATCGCCTCGGCCGACTGGTCAGCGTCGACGATGGCCAGAACCATCCGCTCGCCTTCGAGTACGACCGCCAGGACCGCTTGATCACCGAGCATCAGGGCTGGGGCACTCTGCGTTACCGCTACGACGCCTGCGGTCAGCTCAAGCGCCTGCGTCTACCGGACAACAGCGTGCTCGATTACCGCCACGCCAAGGGCGGCGCGCTGACCGACATCGACCTTAACGGCACGCCGCTGACCCGTCACGTCTATCAGTCCGGCCGCGAAAGGCAACGTCAGCAAGGTCTGCTGCTCAGCGAATATACCTACGACGACCAGGGACGATTACTCGCCCACGCCGTAGGCCATCAGCGCGATGCGTTGTATCGCCGCGATTATGCCTACAACGCCAACGGCAATCTCGCGCACATTGCCGACAGCCGCCACGGCCAGCGCACCTACGGCTACGACGCCCTCGACCGCCTCATCCGCGTACGCCACTCACGCGACGAACTGCCGGAATCCTTCGCCCACGACCCGGCCGGCAACCTGCTGATGCAGGACCGCCCCGGCCCGAGCCAGATCAAGGGCAACCGCCTGCTGATGCAGGGAGACCGCCACTATGACTACGACGCCTTCGGCAACCTGATCCGCGAACGTCGCGGCCGCGCGCAAACTCTCGTCACTGCATACCGCTACGACAGCCAGCACCGCCTGATCGGCCTGACCCGCCCCGACGGCCAGACCGCCAGTTACCGCTACGACGCCTTCGGCCGACGCATCCGCAAAACCGTCGGCGACGACACCACCGAGTTCTTCTGGCAAGGCGACCATCTCGTCGCCGAAAGCAGCGAACACGAATACCGCAGCTACGTCTACGAACCCGGCACCTTCCGCCCGCTCGCGCTGCTCGACGGCAAAGGCCCGAAAAAGGCCTGCCCGTTCTACTACCAACTCGATCATCTCGGCACCCCGCAGGAACTCACCGACTACAGCGGCGACATCGTCTGGTCCGCGCAATACGACGCCTACGGCAAAGTCGCCACGCTGACCCTGGCCGGCGACGACTACCTGAATCAGCCGCTGCGCTTTCAGGGGCAGTATTTCGACGGGGAAAGCGGCCTGCATTACAACCGGCACCGGTATTACGACCCGCGGCTGGGACGATATCTGACGCCGGATCCGATCAAGTTGGCGGGTGGGCTGAATCAGTACCAGTACGTGCCGAATCCGACGGGGTGGGTGGATCCTTTGGGGTTGAGCTCTAACTGCCCGCCGCCGAATAAGCCGGGGTGTGAGGTGCCGGGTGGGGTTGGTGGAGCTAAGGTAGATGAAGGAGAGCCCGAGCACCCTACGCCGAAAAGCAAACAAGAGTATCTGTACCGTGGAGACTTGAGAGACCCCTCGGATATCTTCGCGAATGGTTTCAAAAGCAAGGGAGATAGCATGGATCTGCTGCTTCATTCAATTGACAGCGACTTCCCACCAAGCGGCTTCATCAGTACTTCCCCCTCCAGAGATGTGGGAATAGAGTTCGCTACAGGTTTTTTCACAAGAACTGGCTTCCTTTACACCCTCAGAAAAGTCTCAGGACACGACCTAAAAAAAGAACTCGGTTCCAGTTACAAGTTTGGTAGAGAGCAAGAGATTGCTATCCCCCGAATAATCAAAAATGAAGACATCTTGGGCGCCACCATCATCACTGACGAAGGCAAAGAGTTCGGCTACTCCATCCCTAACCCACACAGGAAAATATACAAATGATTGCAAAATTCGAAATAACCATCAGCACTGGAAACACAACAAAAAAAACCGAACTAATTTGCGACGACGAGGCGATATCGATAACCGCAACCTTAGAAGACGATAGCCCCCGAACCTACATTGAAAGCAATTTTTACAAATGCTTCGGACTACTGCGTAAAGCCAACCCCCACATAACATTTTTTTGTAAGGGTGCGAAAATCAATGTTCACCCCTCAAGCATGTCCGCGCAAATGACTTTGGGCATGAAGGCATACGAACTAGAAGCAGGTAAGAAGCCGTCCCTTGCCGACTTAGTTTTCATATTTGATTATGAGGAACAACAATTGACTAACGACCCGGAGGAGCAGCGCGCTTTCTACTTGAACTGGATAAAATCTTAAACCGAGAAATAAACCCTGAAAGGATTGTGGGAGTTTTTGTCAATCAACAACAAAGGTCACGCATGAAAACGATATCTATTGAGATCGTTATAGATCTGAAGCGAGAAACAGGCAATATTGTGATAGAACGAAAAACAAAAAGACTTACCTTCACTATGAAAGACGGTAAAACCAGCACACGCAGTGCTGCCGACTTGTATATTTGCTTCGGCCTAATCAGGGCAGACTTCCTCGACATCAATTTTCTATGCAAAGGCGCCAAAATAAATGCTCACCCTTCGCGTATGACATCACAAATGTCCACTGGCTTGGTCGCATACGAACTCACTTATGGCCAGCCCACCCAAGAGTCTGACATTGTTCGCATCTTCGATTACGAGGACAACAATTTAACGAATGATCTTGAGATTCAAAAAGCCTTTTACTTTCGATGGATTAAATCTTTAAAGACTTAAAAGAGAAGTTCAACCCCGACACACATACCTGCACCGAATACTTAACACCTACCAAGAAATATACCACAGGCCTTTTTAACACGCCCCTAAGAGAGAGAAATAATGGAGTACAGAAAAATATCACTTATCGTCGATAGCGCTAGAGAAGAGACCACAATCTATTACGACTCGATAAAAAGCACTATAAATTTCTCCATGCAAAATGGCTTCACCAAGACCTACGAGTCGACTGACCTATATTTATGCCTAGCAAAAACAAGACAGGATCACCCTGATGCTATTTTTATGTGCAAGGGAGCAAAACTAAATGTAACGCCCTCAAGTATGTGTTCACAAATGAGTGGCGGCGTGATCGCTTACGAGCTTAAAAATGGTAAGCCCGCAACCTTTGAAGACATTGTCCAAATATTTGATTACGAAGAAAAAACTTAGCAAAAAGCCTGAAGAAGCAGCGAGAGTTTTACTACAAATGGTTAAACTCCCCTTTTGATCGTTCTGATTCACAAACAATACCGGAAGCTTTTGTAAAATAAGCAGCTCAAATCACGCCCCTTAATTTTGATAAATACATCGGTACCAAAATAAATTAAAACGCTCCGTCCCTCTCACCCTCATCCTTTTCATACTCCGTATCCGCCTCATCCGAATCACGCATAGGCACCGTCGCATCATCCATCAGCGACCCCGGATCCTTGCTCCCCGAATCATTGATAAACGACAGCCAACTCGGGACTATCTCTTCCTTGCCTTCAGTTTTCAGGTGTCACGGCAACCCTCATCATTTCCAAGGGATGCAAACGTTCAAAAATCCCCAACAGCCAATAGTTTCAGCGTCTGACCGAAAAATAAGAAAAGCCCGGCAGCGCTACCGGGCTTCTTTATTTGCAACTACCGAGCGATGAGCGAACGCGTGTCATCGATAGCCTGCTCGGCGAAAGAGACCCCGTGAATCAACGGCCCATAACGCCGACTGAATTCCCAGTTGTACGGCACGCCATCCTTGCTGGTGCCGTTGTCCCAGTTCACCGACCAGGTCATCAAGCCTTTGATCGGTATCCCCTTGATCGCCAGACGCTTGAGGACATTCCCGATCACGGTCTTATCGATCACATAACCGGTGGCCGCCGCATCGTTGTTGGCCGGCAGGCCGATGACGAACTTGTCCGCCGGAATTCTGGTAAAGCCGCGAGTACCGGTCACGAGGCTTTCGGTCAGGTAGAAAAGGAAATCCTCCTTCAGCGCATCGTTGTTCTGCGCAATCCACGCACCTGCGCCGTTGTTGGCTTCCGGCACCCAGACCCCATCACCACCCTGGTTGTAGAACTGCGGGGCGATGAAGTCGTAGTAGCCTTCCAGTGCCTGCAAATAGCTCACGTACTTGCCGGTGCTGGTCAGGTATGGAAACTCCGGGGCCATGCTGATGATGAAATGCTTGCCCTGGCCTGCGTAGTGATCCTTGACTCGTTTCAGCGCGGCCGGCAGGACGGTCTTGTTGGCAGCGAAATCAATCGCGCTCTGTTCAAGATCGATGTCCAGTCCGTCGAAGCCATAGGTTTCCACCAGACGGATGATTTCATTGGCCAGTGGCTGTTCCTGGCCGCTGCGCAACTCGATGTGCGCGTCGGCACCGCCGAGGGAAATCAGCACGGCCCGACCCTGACTGTTGAGCACGCCGACCTGGCGGCGGAACTCGGCATCGGACACGTTGAACGGCTTGAAGGTCGGAATGCCGCTGCCCTTCATGAAGGCTACTGCAACGACGTTGTACTCCTTGGGCACTTCCTCCAGCGAGAGGCTGGCAAAGCGACCCTGGCGATAACCATCGCTCGGCCCCGCTGGCCAGTTGTGCCAGAAGCCCATAAGGATTTTTTTGCCGGCAATGCTCGGCATCAGCGAGGCGGCATCGCTCGCCGGATTTTGCATTAAAGAAAAGTCGATGTTTGACATGTTCTAATCCTTCAGAACGTGTGGGTTTGACGACGATGCGCCGTTATTTGAAGTCGACGTCGAAGGCCTGATAGAAGGCGTTGCCGGTGTTGGCGACGATCCACATCAGCACGATCACGTGATGGCCTTTTTTGTTGGCTGGCAGTTTCACCGCGTGATTGACCTTGGCCTTCAGCTCATTCGGGTAGCTGTAATAAGGCACCTGAGTGTAGAAGTCCTCGAAGAACGGTTGCGCTTCAAGTTGCGCGCGGCTGATGCGTTGTTTCGGGTCCCAGCCATCCTTGGTGATCAGCCAGCGGTAACCACGGGTGGTGTGCGGCGCGGTGTATTCCCATTTGATTTCGAGGGTCTGCCCCGGGGTGACATTGAGCAGCGGCCAGGTGAACGGACGAGCGAGTTTTTTGCTCATTTCGTCATTGGTGAAGTTAACGCAATCACGGGCATCGCTCTTGCCACCGCTAAGAATGTAGCCATCGGCCGGTGGCGTGACACTGTCCGAATCACTCTGGTAAGGCGCCGGAAACGGCCCCGCTGCCAGTGCCGGGAAATTCTTCCCGCCTTCCATTTCGTTGACCTGCCAAGCGCCGAGCAATCCTTGCTCGATCGCTACCGCACCGCGGCTTGCAGGGGAAATGACACGACCGTGTCGCAGTTGGGTTTGGGTTTGTGGTTGATTCATTTTTTTCACTCCGTTGATTTAAGAACTCTCCATTCCGAGGAGAGGCCTTCAAGCTAACGGAGACGGATTTTTTGTCCATCGGCGGTTTTGTCGCAGTCGGCGGCTTCAAAACGTGAAAACACCGCAAATACTGGATGGATATACAGTCAATTACGATAACGCCCACCCGAGACGACGCCAAAAGATTACACGCCAATGCTGCAAAAACTGCCATTCAGTACTCATGGCAACTGTGCCTGGAACTCCTTTTCGTATTGTCCGGCGAGTTGTACTTTCTGTTTTTCGTTGAGCAATTTGCCGGCCATCTGGAAGAACTTCTGCTCTTCTTCTTTCAAATGATGATGAACCTTGTCCGACAGCTTCTTCGCGGTTGCCAACCACGCCGGACTGGACATCTCGGTCTCGTCGAGTTCTTCCATCATCTCGTCCATTTCATGGTGTTCCGAGATGGCATGGCGGCTCAGATCGACACCGTCATCAAGCTCCATCAACGGAATGTAGAAGTGACGCTCTTCGGCCGTTTCGTGGGCCTGCAATTCGGCTTTCAACAACTTATAAGCCTCAACCCGCTCCGGGGTGTCACCGCTGGTCTTGATCAGGTTTTCGGCGTAAGTACGCTGGCGGTCATGGCTTTCGCGAAGGGCTTCGAAAATATTCATGGGGGATCCTCATCAACCGCGTGCTGGAATGACGCTGTAAAGGCTAGACCCCGACGTGAGAGCGGCAGTTCCACCGGGTTGAGGCAGGGCTTGGAAGACAGGCGTCGGGCAGGATAGGCTGCGGATTCAAACCACAAGGAAGTCCTGCATGAACTTGCGCATCGAGCTCTCGCAACATTCCACAGAAGAAGAACGCCAGGCCATTCTGGCGCCCCTGCATGCCTATAACGTGGCCAAGGCCGGGATCGCGGTATCAGAGCCGCTCACCCTGCTGGTGCGCGATGATCACGACAAGATTCTGGGCGGACTTTATGGCCGACTGGTCTGCCAGTGGTTGTTCATTGATTTACTGTCAGTGCCTGAAGCAGGCCGGGGCCAGGGAATTGGCTCGAAGCTGATGCACATGGCCGAAGAGCTGGCGCGGGAAAAAGGCTGCATTGGCGCATGGCTCGACACGTTCGACTTTCAGGCGCCAGAGTTCTACAAGAAGCTGGGGTATAGCCAGTTTGGGGAAATCGTCGATTATCCGCCGGGGCACAAACGGCATTTTTTCCAGAAGCGACTTTTAGGTTGAATGTACCGGCCCCTTCGCGAGCAGGCTCGCTCCCACATTTGGAATGCATTCCACTGTAGGAGTGTGCCTGCTCCGGGCGGCGTTCCGACGATGCCGACAGCCGCGTCAACACATGATCAGAGGCAGGTCGCCAACGCCGCCAACCGGCGCTTGGCGACAAAGTCATCCTTCTGCGCGTAGTAATTCAGCGTCGTGCCGGAAGCTTCAGTGATCACGTCGACAAACGACTCCGCCGAACGGGTATACACCGTCGTCCCGCCCGATTTGCGCGGTTCCAGATATGCTGCCGCATCCACGCCGAACACCGCTTCGTCCTGCCAGCCGAACTGCACACACTGGGCGACGACTTTCTCGGCTTTGTCCGAAGTCAGTACTTTATAGGGGGCTTTGGTGCGAGCATCGTCCATCACCGAACCGGCGCAACCGGCCAGCAGCGTCGCTGCCAGCGCTACCATCAGAATTCGCATTGCATTCGCTCATTCAGAAAAAAGCGGACTGTATCATCGCAGCAGCAGAAATCGTTCTGCTTTACTGCATTTATAGCGCGACACGCGCAGGCCGCTGCGGCAACCTAAGCTCATCAGCCTCACAAGGAAACCCCATGGCGCCTTCCGACCAGCGACATGAAAATGCCCTGAAAATATTTCTCGACGCGCGCCCAGAACTGCGCGAGACCCTCGACCATCTCAACCCGTTACTGGCCCAGGCCAAAGGCGAAACTCAGGCGCAGTATCGCGAAGAACGACTGCATGAAGCGTTTGAGGCCGAGGCAGAAAGTCTCGGGTTGTTCGCCTGGGAGTTGACCTTGCAACTGACCGCTGATTCACCTGAGGAGTATCAGGCGCAGCGCTTGGACGTACATCGTGAAGTCGCGGAGATGGCCGGAATGGATTGGCTGGAATATTGCGATCTGTATGGCATAGAACCGTAACCGCCGCGAAAGGACACCGCCACTCATGCTCCCATCCGCCTCGACTCACCGCGCCAGCCCCGGCCATCTGCACACGCAAAAGTGGCGTGGACGGGTGGGTCTGGCGCTGGTTGCCAGCCTCTCGGTACTGGCCGGGATGACCGACGCCATCGGCTTTATGGCCAGCGGCGACTTCGTCTCGTTCATGAGCGGCAATACCACCCGACTCGCCGTGGCGATCAGCGATGGCGACGTCGGGTTGACCGCACGTCTGTTGATCCTCGTCGCGACTTTTATCGTCGGTAATGCCCTGGGAGTCGTTGTCGCACGTTTCGGTGGAAGACGAGCGCTGCCGCTGCTGCTGTGTATCGCCACCCTGCTGTGCGCGGCGGCTGTCTGGCCATTCGACACACAACTGCCAGCGCTGATGGCGGCAATCATTGCGATGGGCATGCTCAACGCGGCGGTCGAAGAAGTGAATGGCTTGCCGGTCGGGCTGACTTACGTGACTGGCGCGTTGTCGCGGTTCGGCCGTGGATTGGGTCGCTGGATGCTCGGCGAGCGGCGCAGCGGCTGGCGAGTGCAACTGGTGCCCTGGAGCGGGATGTTTATCGGCGCGATTCTGGGGGCGGTGCTGGAACATCATTTGGGACTGAAGGCGATGTTTGTCAGCGGGTTTCTGGCGGCGATGATCGGGCTGCTCTCGCTGAAAATCCCGCGGCGCTGGCAACTGGGCTATATGCCGCGCTAACCGAGGACAACAAAAGTCTCTCAAGGAGCGAGCCTGCTCGCGAAGGCGCCGGCACATACTTCATCTTCACCAGCTGACAGACCGCTATCGCGAGCAGGCGAAGGCCTACAAGGTTTCGCGGCTGTCGCGATAAAGCTTTATCATGGCCGCAGTTTTGCTGATCGAGTCCGTCATGAAGTTCGCCATCGCGCTGTTTTCCGCCGCCCATGCGCCCTCCTCGCGCCGCGCCCTGCTGTTTGCGCAGGCTGCGCTGGCCGGCGGGCATGAGATTGTCCGGCTGTTTTTCTATCAGGATGGCGTTTATAACGCTTCCGATGCGGTGGTCACGCCGCAGGACGAACTCGACCTGCCCAAACAATGGCGCACCTTCATCAGCGAACAGAAGCTGGACGGTGTGGTGTGCATAGCTGCGGCCCTGCGCCGTGGTGCGCTGAATGCTGAAGAAGCCAAGCGCTATCAGCGTGACGCCGTCTCCGTCAGTGCGCCGTGGGAATTGTCCGGTCTCGGCCAGTTGCATGACGCAGTACAAGATGCCGATCGCCTGATCTGCTTCGGAGGTGCGTGAGATGGCTAAATCCCTGTTGCTCATCAGCCGCCAATCGCCATGGTCTGGCCCCGGTGCCCGCGAAGCACTGGACATTGTGCTGGCCGGCGGCGCGTTCGATCTACCGATCGGTTTGCTGTTTCTCGATGACGGCGTGCTGCAACTCAGCGCCGGGCAAAACGCCAAGGCCCTGCAGCAGAAAGACCTCAGCGCCAACCTGCAGGCGCTGCCGATGTTTGGGGTCGAAGAGCTGTTCTATTGCGCCGACAGCGCCAGCACTCGCGGACTGAACAATCTGTCGCTGGACGAAGCGCAGCCGCTCGCCGCCGAGCAAATCATCGCCCTTATCGACCGTTACGACCAGGTGATCACCCTCTGATGTCGACTTTGCATGTGTTGTCTCACTCCCCTTTTGGCGACGATCGTCTGACCAGTTGCCTGCGCCTGATCGGCAGTACTGATGCCTTGCTGCTGTCCGGCGACGCGGTCTATGCATTGCAAGCGGGCACCGCACCGTTTAGCGCTTTGCAAAGCCGCCAGATCAAATTGTTCGTTCTGGTCGAAGATGCACAGGCGCGCGCCATCGCAGTGCCGGACTGGGTCGAGGCCATTGATTATCCGGCCTTCGTCGAACTGTCGATCCACCACGACAAGGTCAACAGCTGGCTATGAACTCCATGACCGTCGGCGCCCGCGCCATCGAACTGGACAAGGACGGCTTTCTCGTCGATCTGAGTGACTGGTCGGCTGATGTCGCCAGCGCCCTCGCCGCCGCCGAAGGCATCGATTTGACGCCCGAACACTGGGAAGTCCTCGAACTGCTGCGCAGCTTCTACGCCGAATTCCAGTTGTCCCCGGCCACCCGCCCGTTGATCAAGTACACCGCGTTGAAACTCGGCCCGGACAAAGGCAACAGCCTGCACCTGAACCGACTGTTCAAAGGCACCCCTGCCAAACTCGCCGCGAAACTGGCGGGCCTGCCCAAACCGACGAATTGCTTATGACCGACTTTCCAGCGCTGACCCTCGAAACACCTGCTGAACACCCGTTCGCTCAATTCGTGCGCATTCTCGGCAAGGGCAAACGCGGCGCGCGCGACCTGACCCGCGAGGAGGCCCGCGAAGCCATGGGCCTGGTGCTCGACGACAAGGTTGAGGACACCCAGCTCGGCGCGTTCCTGATGTTGCTGCGGCACAAGGAAGAAAGCGCCGAGGAGATGGCCGGTTTCACCGAAGCGCTGCGCGAACGCTTGCAGGCACCGGCGCTGAACGTCGATCTGGACTGGCCGACCTATGCCGGCAAGAAGCGCCATCTACCGTGGTATCTGCTGGCAGCCAAATGCCTGGCGCAAAATGGCATGCGCATCTTCATGCACGGCGGCGGCGCACACACGGCCGGGCGTCTGTACAGCGAGCAATTGCTCGTCGAGTTGAACATTCCGTTGTGCCGCACCTGGCAACAGGTCGGCACGGCACTGGACAACGGCGGGCTGGCGTTCATGCCGCTGGTGGACTGGGCTCCGCAACTGCAAAAGATGATCGACCTGCGCAACACCCTCGGCCTGCGTTCGCCGATTCATTCGCTGGCACGGATTCTCAATCCATTGGGCGCGCGTTGTGGGCTGCAGAGCATTTTCCATCCTGGCTATCAGGCAGTGCATCGCGATGCCAGTGGTTTGCTTGGCGACACGGCGATTGTGGTCAAGGGCGACGGCGGCGAAATCGAGATCAACCCGGATGCCGACAGTCACCTCTACGGCACCACCGGTGGCGAGAGCTGGGACGAGGAATGGCCTCAGTTGTCGGCGCAGCGCCACGTCAAACCCGCGACCTTGAACGTTGAACATCTGAAAGCCGTGTGGCGTGGCGAGGTGGTTGACAGTTACCCGCAAATGGCCCTGATTGCGACCATGGCGCTGGCCTTGCGCGGCCTAGGTCAAAACCGTGAGCAAGCTTTCACAACCGCCGAGCAGTACTGGGCCGCGCGGAACAAATCGATTTAACCGATCATTCACGCCCGATCTTTGCGCTTTTTGTTCGAACTCATCGGAATAGACTCGACTCCAAAGATTATTGGTTTACGGAGTCTTGATCATGGGTTTACTCGTCGATGGCCACTGGCAGGACAAGTGGTACGAAAGCAGCAAGGACGGCGCGTTCCAGCGTGAACAGGCAAAACGCCGCAACTGGGTCACCGCTGATGGCCAGCCTGGCCCGAGCGGTGAAGGCGGTTATGCCGCGGAAGCCGGACGCTATCACCTCTACGTTTCTCTCGCCTGTCCATGGGCGCATCGCACGCTGATCCTGCGCAAGCTCAAAGGTCTGGAAAATCTGATCGACGTTTCGGTGGTCAGTTGGTTGATGCTGGAGAACGGCTGGACCTTCGACAGAGCACTTGGCTCGACGGGCGACAAGCTTGATGGCTTTGAATTCATGCATCAGCGCTACACCGCCGACACTGCCGATTACACCGGGCGCGTCACCGTGCCGGTGCTGTGGGACAAGAAGCTCAAGCGCATCGTCAGTAATGAATCGGCGGAAATCATCCGCATGTTCAACAGCGCCTTTGATGATCTGACCGGCAATGATCTGGATTTCTACCCGGCGCCGTTACGTGGCGAGATCGATGCGCTGAACGAGCGGATTTATCCGGCCGTGAACAACGGCGTGTATCGCGCTGGTTTTGCGACTTCGCAACAGGCTTATGAGGAAGCGTTCGATGAGGTGTTTGCCGAACTCGATCACCTTGAGCGCGTTTTGGGCGCCAACCGTTATCTGAGCGGGGAATACCTGACTGAGGCGGACATCCGCCTGTTCACCACGATGATTCGTTTCGACGCGGTGTATCACGGGCACTTCAAGTGCAACCTGCGGCGGATTGCCGATTACCCGAATCTGTCGAACTGGCTGCGTGAGGTGTATCAGTTCCCGGGAATTGCCGAGACGGTGGATTTCCAGCACATCAAGAACCACTACTACGGCAGTCACAAGACGATCAACCCGACGGGTGTTGTGCCGAAGGGGCCGGCGCAGGATTTCACTGTGGCCCATGATCGAGCGCGGTTGAGCGGCAAAGGGGTTTGGCGAAAAGGTTGAGAGTTATAGGGTTTTGGAAGGCCTCTTCGCGAGCAAGCTCGCTCCCACACTGGATATGTGTCGTTCACAAATCCCCTGTGGGAGCGAGCTTGCTCGCGAATGGGGCGACTCGGTTTTTCAGACCTGCGCCTGAGCCCCTTCGAACCACGCCAGTTTCTCGCGCAGTTGCACCACTTCTCCCACGATCACCAGTGTCGGCGCATGCACTTCGTGCTCCGCCACCAGTCGTGGCAGATCGGCCAGCGTGCCGGTAAAGACGCGCTGATTGACCGTGGTGCCCTGCTGAATCAACGCCGCCGGAGTATCCGCTGAACGACCGTGCTTGATCAGTTGCTCGCAAATGACCGGCAAGCCGACCAGGCCCATGTAGAACACCAGCGTCTGCGCCGGCGCGACAAGGTCGGCCCATGGCAGATCGGTGGAACCGTCCTTCAAATGCCCGGTGACAAACCGCACCGACTGCGCATGATCGCGATGGGTCAGCGGAATCCCGGCATACGCCGCGCAACCGCTGGCCGCCGTAATTCCCGGCACCACCTGAAACGGAATGCCGTGAGCGGCCAGTTCTTCGATCTCTTCGCCACCACGGCCGAAGATGAACGGATCGCCGCCCTTCAACCGCACCACGCGCTTGCCGGCCTTGGCCAGATCGACCAGTTGCTGGTTGATCTGATCCTGCGGCACGGCGTGATCAGCACGACGCTTGCCAACGTAGACCCGCTCGGCATCACGACGGCACAGTTCAAGAATCGCTGGCGCGACCAAGCGGTCGTACAACACCACGTCGGCTTGCTGCATCAGACGCAACGCCTTGAAGGTCAGCAGATCCGGATCGCCCGGGCCCGCGCCAACCAGATACACCTCGCCGGTGGTGACCATGGCTTCGCCATCAATTTTGGCCTGCAACAGACGCTCGGCTTCAGCGCCCTGCCCGGCAAGCTGGCGATCAGCAATCGGCCCCTGAAACACGTCTTCCCAGAAACCACGACGCTGCTGCACATCCGGAAACAGGCTTTTCACCTGATTACGGAAACGCGCGGCGAGTCCGGCCAACTGACCGTAAGTCGAGGGAATCCATGTTTCGATCTTGGCCCGGATCAAACGCGCCAGCACCGGCGCATCGCCGCCGCTGGACACCGCAATGATCAGCGGCGAGCGATCGACGATCGCCGGGAAGATCACGCTGCACAAGGCCGGCGCGTCGACCACGTTGACCGGCACGCAACGCTTGTGAGCATCGGTGGAGACTTGTGCGTTCAGCATCTCATCGTCGGTAGCGGCAATAATCAGCCCGCAACCGTCGAGATCCGCTTCAACGTAACCGCGTAACAGGCATTCACCGCCAGAGGCGACGACCAGTTCACGCAGTTGCGATTCGATTTCAGGTGCGACCACCCGCAGCAGCGCACCGGCATCGGCCAGCAGGCGGGATTTGCGCAAGGCAATTTCCCCCCCACCGACGACCAACACACGACTGCCGCGCAGGTTGTGAAACAGCGGCAGATATTTCATTTAGCCGATGACCTCAAGGCCACCCATGTACGGTTTGAGCACGTCCGGCACCCGGATCGAACCGTCGGCCTGCTGGTAGTTTTCCAGCACGGCCACCAGAGTGCGGCCGACGGCCAGACCGGAACCGTTCAGGGTGTGCACCAGCTCAGGTTTACCGGTTTCCGGGTTACGGAAACGCGCTTGCATACGACGGGCCTGGAAGTCGCCACAGTTCGAGCACGACGAGATCTCGCGGTACTTGTCCTGGCTCGGGATCCACACTTCCAGATCGTAGGTCTTGACCGCGCTGAAGCCCATGTCGCCGGTGCACAGCGCCAGGGTGCGATAAGGCAGACCGAGCAGTTGCAGAACCTTTTCGGCGTTGGCGGTCAGACCTTCCAGCGCTTCCATCGAGGTCGACGGCTCGACGATCTGCACCATTTCAACTTTGTCGAACTGGTGCTGACGGATCATGCCGCGCGTGTCGCGACCCGACGCACCGGCTTCGCTGCGGAAGCACGGCGTGTGGGCGACGAACTTGATCGGCAGCAGTTTCGAATCGACGATTTCGCCAGCAACGATGTTGGTCAGCGACACTTCAGCGGTCGGGATCAGGTACAGATCGGCTTCGCCTTCGCGGGCGATCTTGAACAGGTCTTCTTCGAACTTCGGTAGTTGACCGGTGCCTTGCAGCGCCGGGGCCTGAACCAGATAAGGCGTGTACGCCTCTTCGTAGCCGTGCTCGTTGACGTGCAGATTGATCATGAACTGCGCCAGTGCGCGATGCAGACGCGCGATCGGGCCACGCAACAGGGCGAAACGCGCGCCGGAAAGTTTGGCGGCGGTTTCAAAGTCCAGCCAGCCGAACTTCTCGCCCAGCGCCACGTGGTCTTTCACTTCGAAGTCGAAAGCGGTCGGCGTGCCCCAGCGGCGCACTTCGACGTTGTCGTCTTCGTCTTTGCCGACCGGCACGGATTCGTGTGGCAGGTTCGGGATGCCGAGCAGGATCGAATCCAGTTCGGTCTGGATCGCATCCAGCTCGACTTTACCGGCACTCAGTTCGCCCGCCATGCGCTCGACGTCCGCCATCAACGGCGCGATGTCTTCGCCGCGCTGCTTGGCCTGACCGATGGATTTGGAACGCGCGTTACGCTCAGCCTGCAGTGCTTCGGTGCGGGTCTGGACGGTCTTGCGCTGTTCTTCCAGCGCTTCGATGCGCGCGGTATCCAGGGCAAAGCCACGGGAAGCCAGGCGGTCCGCTACGTCCTGAAGGTTGCTACGTAACAGTTTGGAATCGAGCATGTCGGTTTCTCGTTATCAAAGTTTGGTCAAAGACAGGCCAGCCCACGTCGCGAGCAGCCCGCCGAATACGCTGAGCGCCGCGTAGCCCAGGGCCAGCGGAACTTGCCCGCTTTCCAGCAGGCGCACCGTATCCAGTGAAAAGGATGAAAAAGTCGTCAGCCCCCCGAGGAAGCCAACCATCAACCCGGCACGTACCTCGATCGGCACCTCCGGGCGTATCAAAAACAGGCCGTACAACACGCCAATCAACAGACAGCCCACGATATTAACGGCCAGCGTCGCGGTATAGAAGTGCCGCGGCCAATTGGCGTTGATCCAATTGCCGGTGGCGAAGCGCAACAAGGTGCCGGCCATGCCGCCGACGGAGACCGCAATGATCAGTGGAACCATTATTTTCTCCGCTGCCGAGGGCTTAAACGGTCGAGTTGGGCGAGATGGTTGAGCTTCTCGCCGATCTTCAACTCCAGGCCGCGCGGCACCGGTTGGTAGAACGGGATTGGGTCGAGCTCTTCCGGGAAATAGTCTTCGCCGGCGGCGTAAGCGTCCGGCTCATCATGGGCGTAGCGGTACTCGTCGCCGTAGCCCAATTGTTTCATCAGTTTGGTCGGTGCGTTGCGCAAGTGCAGCGGTACTTCCAGCGAGCCGTTTTCTGCAGCGGCGCGCAAGGCGGTTTTGAAACCCATGTACACGGCGTTACTTTTCGGCGCGCAGGCCAGATAGGTGATGGCCTGCGCCACCGCCAGCTCGCCTTCCGGGCTGCCGAGACGTTCCTGCACTTCCCACGCCGCGAGGCAAAGACTGAGGGCGCGCGGGTCGGCGTTGCCGATGTCTTCGCTGGCCATGCGTACCACGCGTCGGGCCAGGTACAGCGGATCGCAACCACCGTCGATCATCCGCGCAAACCAGTACAGCGCGCCGTCAGGGTTGGAGCCACGCACCGATTTGTGCAGTGCAGATATCTGGTCGTAAAACGCTTCGCCACCCTTGTCGAAACGTCGACGGGTATCGCCGAGCAGACTTTGCAGCAACTCGGTGCCGATTTCGCTGTTGTCTTCAGCCAGATCCGAGGCGTTTTCCAGCAGATTGAGCAGACGCCGGCCATCGCCATCGGCGGCGGACAGCAACATCTGGAAGCCTTCGTCGTTCAGCGTCAGGTTGCGCTTGCCCAAACCACGTTCTTCGGTGAGCGCACGGTGCACCAGCTTACGCAGCGCCGCTTCATCGAGGCTTTTCAGCACGTAGACGCGGGCACGCGACAACAAGGCGTTGTTGAGTTCGAACGAAGGGTTTTCGGTGGTGGCGCCGATGAAGATCAGCGTGCCGTCTTCAACGTACGGCAGAAACGCATCCTGCTGAGACTTATTGAAACGATGCACTTCATCGACGAACAGAATCGTGCGCTTGCCGTACTGGCCGGCCTGCTGCTTGGCGATTTCAACGGCCTGACGGATTTCCTTGACCCCGGCGAGCACCGCCGAGACCGTTTCGAAATGCGCATCGGAGACTTCCGCGAGTAACCGCGCGAGGGTGGTTTTACCCACGCCCGGCGGCCCCCAGAAGATCATCGAATGCAGGGCACCCTGCTCCAGCGCCTCACGCAGAGGCTTGCCGCGAGCGAGCACGTGCTCCTGACCGACGTACTCATCCAGATTGGTCGCCCGCAAACGCGCGGCCAGTGGCTGGGCAATCGGTGCACTGCGAAACAGATCCATCACTACCTATGAAACCTCACTGGGGACAACAATCCCTGTGGGAGCGAGCCTGCTCGCGAATGCAATGGTCCATTCAACATTAATGGTGACTGATACACCGCATTCGCGAGCAGGCTCGCTCCCACAGGTTATTGCGTTTATTCCTGGATCACGTCGGCACCCTTGGGGATGTCGAACTTGAACTTGGACGGCGACACCGGCTCGTTGGCCTTGACCCCGGTAAACAGGATGTTGGTGCGCTGGCCGACGCTGTCGATCAGTTGCATATCGTTAAGCAGACCGTTGCGGAACGACAGACGCAGGCTGTCGAACAAGGTGTCCTTGGTTTTCGGCTTGAGGGTGAAGTCGATCACACCGCCCGCCTCTTTCGCGCTGATGGCGAAGCTCTGGCTGATCTTCGATACATCACCGGACAGCAGCAGCGCCGGGGTCTGGGTCAGACGCTCGTCGAGTTTCTTGATCGTGGCCTGTTCCAGATCCGGGTCCCACAGGGTGACTTTCTTGCCATCGGAAACCATGGTCTGCTCGGCTGGCGCATTGGTGTGCCAGTAGAACAGGCCCGGACGCTGCAGGGTCATGTCGCCGGTGGTTTCCTGCAACTGTGTGCCGCCGCCGTCGAGGGTCAGCTGCGAGAAGTTCGCGCTCAGGGTCTTGGATGTTTCCAGCAATTGGGTCAGACGCGCCACGTCCTTGTCATCGGCGTGGGCCGTGAGAGTGGTCAGCGCCAGTACTGGCAGCAGCATGCGGATAAGACGCATGGGAGTCCTCTTGAATACTCGTTGGGAGAGCGGCGGCACATCATTGTCCCGCCTCTTGCGTTTGCAATCAGTCGCGTACCGGGCCCGGGGCCAGGACTTCACGGGAACCGTTGGTGTTCATCGAGGTGACGACCCCGGCCATTTCCATGGCTTCGATCATCCGTGCGGCGCGGTTGTAGCCGATTTTCAGCTTGCGCTGTACCGCAGAAATCGAGGCACGACGGCTTTCGAGTACGAACTGTACCGCTTCGTCATACAGCGCGTCGGCTTCCGGATCATCGCCGTCGCCGCCACCGCTGCTACCTTCAAAACCGCTGCCGGCTTCTTCGACACCGTTGAGGATGTCATCGTTGTATTCCGGAGCGCCGCGCAGTTTCCACGCTTCGACCACACGGTGTACTTCATCGTCGGATACGAACGCACCGTGAACCCGGATCGGCAGGCTGGTGCCCGGCGGCATGTAGAGCATGTCACCGTGGCCGAGCAGTTGTTCAGCGCCGCCCTGGTCGATGATGGTTCGCGAGTCGATCTTGCTCGACACCTGGAACGCCATACGCGTCGGGATGTTGGCCTTGATCAGACCGGTGATCACGTCCACCGACGGCCGCTGGGTCGCAAGGATCAAGTGAATACCCGCCGCACGCGCCTTCTGCGCAATACGGGCGATCAGCTCTTCAACTTTCTTGCCGACGATCATCATCATGTCGGCGAATTCGTCGACCACCACGACGATGGTCGGCAGCTTCTGCAGCAGCGGCGCTTCATCGTGAATGCTTTCGCGCTTGTACAGCGGATCGCTCAACGGCTCGCCGGCGTCCTGCGCCTCCTTGACCTTGGCGTTGAAGCCAGACAGGTTGCGCACGCCCATTTTCGCCATCAGCTTGTAGCGGCGCTCCATCTCGGCGACGCTCCAGCGCAGGGCGTTGGCGGCGTCCTTCATGTCGGTCACGACCGGGCACAGCAGGTGCGGAATGCCTTCGTAAATCGACAGTTCCAGCATCTTCGGGTCGATCATGATCAGCTTGGCGTCTTCCGGGCCGGACTTGAACAGGATCGACAGGATCATCGCGTTCACACCCACCGACTTACCGGAACCGGTCGTACCGGCCACCAGCAGGTGCGGCATCTTCGCCAGGTCAGTAATCACTGGCTTACCGCCGATGTCGTGACCGAGTGCCAGGGTGACCGGCGATTTGAAGTTGTCGTACTCGGGCGTCGACAGCACTTCGGAGAAGCGCACGATCTGCCGGTCTTCGTTGGGAATCTCTATACCGACGGTGGTCTTGCCCGGAATCACTTCTACCACCCGCACACTGGTCACGGCCAGCGAACGCGCGAGGTCTTTCGCCAGGTTGGCGATGCGGCTGACTTTGACGCCGGCGGCAGGCTGAATTTCGTAACGGGTAATCACCGGACCCGGGTGAATCGAATCCACCGTGACTTCGACGCCGAACTCCTTGAGCTTGATCTCCAGCAAATGGCCGACCGCCGCCAGGGATTCCGGTGAGTAATTGAGTTGTTTCTTTTCCGCAGGATCAAGAATCGAGATCGGCGGCAAGGTGCCTTCCACGGCGCTGTCGACGAACAACGGCACCTGCTTCTCTTTCTGCACGCGTTTGCTTGGCTCAGGCGCTTTGGCCGGTGCAGGAGCGATGACTGGCGGAACCTGTTTCTCGCGATCGGACATGTGCTTGCTCAGGGCTTGCTCACGTTCGATCAGGCGTTCTTTGACTTTGGCTTGCTCACGTTTGTCGGTGACCGTCGGCGCGACCACGTCATGCACGCGATCGTCGACTTCACGCAGTTGCGCAACCAGTTGCTTGCGCTCGGTACGCGCCGCCCACCAGCGATTGAGCGCACCCTGGAACAGCTCGAACAGGTCGAGGGTGATCTTGCCGGTGATGTCCATCACTTTGAACCACGACAGGTCGGTGAACACCGTCAGGCCAAACAGGAACAACGCAATGAACAACAGCGTGCTGCCCTGAATGTTCAGCGCGTTCTTCGCCAGATTGCCGAGGCTCTCGCCCAGTGCACCACCGGCACCCGCCGGCAGACCCGAAGCCGCGTGAAAGTGCAGATGCGCCAGCGCAGCGCCGGACAGCACCAGAAACACCAGACCGATCAGGCGCCAGGAAAACAGCCAGCCGCTCCACTGCCACGGCTCATGACGCTGACGGAAGATCTGGTAGGCCTTGACCGCCAGCAACAACGGGAAGATGTAGGCGAAGTAACCCAGCACCATGAACAGGATGTCGGCGCTGTAGGAGCCCGCCGGGCCGCCGAAATTCTGTACGTCGTCGATCTTGCTGTTGTGGCTCCAGCCGGGATCGTCCTTGCCGTAGGTCAGCAAAGCCATCATCAGGAACAGGCACAAGGCGCCGATGGCGATCAGTGCACCTTCCTTGAGCCGGTAGTGCAATTGTTGACGCCAGAGCGGAACGACTGTTTTTGGTGCTTCGGTGGATTTCTTCAAAACGCTTCTTTTCCTGCGCCCGAGGCGCGTCCATCTATTGAATGACGATAAAAAACTGCCCAATCCAGGCAGGTAAAAAAGTGAACGAGCGCAACTGAGACTACTTTTAACACTGCGTCGCGCTTTTTATAAACACAGCGCACCGCGAATATTCTGTAACAGCCCGGCATTGTACGGGTTTGTGCGTCTGATGCCATGCTTCAAACCCCAAGACTGAGCATAGTCAAGCACACAGAACCCGCGACTCAATTTGAGCATGCATTACCTTTTGTGACAAAGGCTTATGAGGTGTATTTGATGAACGTAGCGAAGCATTCACGCCTGATCATCCTCGGCTCCGGTCCGGCCGGCTACAGTGCTGCCGTGTATGCCGCCCGCGCCAACCTCAAACCCGTGGTCATTACCGGCCTGCAGGCAGGTGGCCAGCTCACCACCACCGTTGAAGTCGACAACTGGCCCGGCGACGTCGAAGGCCTCACTGGCCCGGTGTTGATGGAGCGCATGCAGAAGCACGCCGAACGCTTTGCTACAGAGATCGTTTACGACCACATCCACACCGCCAAGTTGCAGCATCGCCCGTTCGAGCTTGTCGGCGACAGCGGCACTTACACCTGCGATGCGCTGATCATTGCCACCGGCGCCTCGGCGCAATACCTGGGGCTGCCCTCGGAAGAAGCCTTCGCTGGGAAAGGTGTTTCCGCCTGCGCGACCTGTGACGGCTTTTTCTATCGCAATCAGGTGGTGGCGGTAGTCGGCGGCGGCAATACGGCGGTTGAGGAAGCTCTGTACCTGTCGAACATCGCCAAGGAGGTGCACCTGATCCACCGCCGCGACAAGCTGCGCTCGGAGAAAATCCTTCAGGACAAACTGTTCGAGAAAGCCGCCAACGGCAACGTGCGCCTGCACTGGAACCAGAATCTCGACGAAGTGCTGGGCGATGCCAGCGGCGTCACCGGCGCGCGACTGCGCGACAGCCACACCGGCGAAACCGCTGAACTGGCGCTGGCCGGCGTATTCATTGCCATTGGTCACAAGCCCAACACTGATCTGTTTCAAGGACAGCTGCCAATGCGCGATGGGTACTTGCTGGTCAAGGGTGGCAGCGACGGTGACGCTACGTCCACCGAGATTCCCGGGGTGTTCGCCGCCGGCGACGTGGCCGACCACGTTTACCGCCAGGCGGTGACGTCAGCAGGTGCCGGCTGCATGGCCGCGCTCGATGCCGAGAAGTATCTGGACGACATTCCTGTCATTTAACGGCACACTTTATCGCGGGCTAAAAAGCCCGCACCGCCCTCCCCTTCTGCAAGCCTGGATGCCATGCTGACTTGGTTACAACGTAATTCCCTGACTTTTCCGCCCCTGGAAAAGGCCATGCGCGACCCTAACGGATTACTCGCCGCCGGTGGCGACCTGTCGGCTGATCGTTTGATCCAGGCTTACCGCCATGGCTGCTTTCCGTGGTTTTCCGAGGGCCAACCGATTCTCTGGTGGTCGCCGGATCCGCGCACTGTGTTGTTTCCCGACGAACTGCATGTCTCGCGCAGCCTCGGCAAATTGCTGCGCCAGGAACGCTATCAAGTGACCTTCGATCAGGACTTCGACGCCGTGATCCGCGCCTGCGCCGCGCCCAGGGATTACGCCGACGGCACCTGGATCACCGAAGCCATGCAGGACGCCTACATTGAACTGCATCGTCGCGGCTTCGCCCATTCCGTGGAAGTCTGGGATCAGGGCGAACTGGTCGGCGGCCTGTACGGCCTGGCGATGGGCCAACTGTTTTTCGGCGAATCGATGTTCAGCCGCGCCGACAACGCCTCCAAATTCGGCTTTGCCACCCTGGTGCGCCATCTGCAAGACTCGGGATTCGTGCTGATCGATTGCCAGATGCCGACCGATCATCTGCACAGCCTCGGCGCGCGGGCGATTCCTCGCCAGCAATTCGCCGACTATCTGGCAAATCACCTGGATCAACCCAATCGTGCCACCTGGGTTTGCTGAGCGACTTTTGCGCGCGTGGCTTACACTTAATTCACCAGCTTATCCCGAGGGTTGATCATGACCGAGTTGGCGCGCTTGAAGTTCTATGCCACTCAGCCTCACTCTTGCAGTTATCTGCCCGAGGAGCAGGCCACGACCCTGTTTCTCGATCCGAGTCAGCCCATGGATGTGCATGTCTACGCAGACCTGTCGGAAATGGGCTTTCGCCGCAGTGGCGATCATCTGTATCGCCCGCATTGCCAGAACTGCAATGCGTGCGTGCCTGCGCGCATTCCGGTGGCGCAGTTCACACCTAATCGTCAGCAGAAGCGGATTTTCAAGCGCAACGCGGATTTGCAGGTGCGCCCGGCCAAACCGCAGTTCAGCGAAGAATATTTCGATCTGTACCAGCGCTACATCGAACAACGCCACGCTGACGGCGATATGTACCCGCCGAGTCGTGATCAATTCTCGACTTTTCTGGTACGCGATCTGCCCTTCTCGCGTTTTTACGAGTTCCGACTCGACGGACGGTTGCTCGCCGTGGCGGTGACCGATTTGCTGCCGAACGGTTTGTCGGCGGTTTACACCTTTTACGAACCCGACGAAGAGCGCCGCAGTCTTGGCCGATTTGCCATCCTCTGGCAAATCGCCGAGGCACAGCGTCTCGGGCTTGAGGCGGTGTACCTTGGTTATTGGATCAAGAACTGCAAAAAGATGAACTACAAGACGCAATATCGGCCCATCGAATTGCTGATTAATCAGCGCTGGGTCATCCTCAACTAAACCCAAGCCGTAAACCCCTTGGCGTAAACCCCATTTTTCGGGCACAATGCACGCCGCTTTTGCCTGGCGCAGTTGCACCGGGCCATTCATTGGATACCGAGGGCTTTACTGCATGTCGAAAGAAGACAGCTTCGAAATGGAAGGCACTGTCGTCGACACCCTGCCCAACACCATGTTTCGTGTGGAGTTGGAAAATGGGCACGTCGTAACCGCGCATATTTCCGGCAAGATGCGCAAGAACTACATTCGTATTCTTACCGGTGACAAAGTGCGCGTCGAGCTGACGCCCTATGACTTGAGCAAAGGGCGCATTACTTACCGCGCTCGTTAATCAAGTCAATACAGAACGCCCGGTTTATGCCGGGCGTTTTTGTATCTGCGTTTTGGGGTTTGGGTTTGGGATTTGGGATTTGGGGGCATATCCGTTGCTGCGGTTATGGCTGCTTAGGGTTCCGCCCTTACGGCGGGTCACTTTTTCCAAACGCCGAAAAAGTAACCAAAAAGGCTCGCCCCGGCGTACGGCACTTCGCTGAGGCTCAGTGTTCCCTCGCTACGGTGTCCATCCGGGGGCATCGCCTACGGTTTGCTTCGCTGCACCTCCTCTCGATGAATGCGGCTTCGCCGCACGGCGCTGCGCGCCTACCCCCGGATGAACACCTACGCTCGGCCTGCCGAAGGGGCAATAAATCAAAAGCCACGTCAAAAGCCAAAGCCAGATCAAGAGCCCCTCACCCTAGCCCTCTCCCGGAGGGAGAGGGGACTGACCGAAGTGTTTGAGAGATGTACGCCGACGTGAAATACCGAGTTGAACGCAAATTTTGAGATGCCCACCATCGGCTCCCTCTCCCTCGGGAGAGGGCTGGGGTGAGGGGCAGCTCCAACGCAAATCCAAAGCCGACCACGCTGTGCCCCTCACCACTCAACAGGATGAGCGTTAGCTCGGCTGCAGCTTTTGATCTTTAAGGCGACATCGGAAGGCTGAGTGGAGGGATTGATCCGGGCGTGGGAGCGCAGCGACCGTTTGGCGCAGCCAAACACAGCGAGAGGAGGTGCAGCGCAGCAAACCGTAGGCGCTGCGCCCGGATCGATCCCGCAGCGAAGGAACCCCGAGCCCCAGCGAGCGGGCCGCACGTAGGAGCAAGCGTTTTTTGCTTACTTTTTTTGGCGTTTGAAAAAAAGTGAGTCGCCGTAAGGGCGAAACCGTAATAAGCCATCACCGCAGCAACGGATATTCACCAAAAAACCCAGACAACAAAAAGGCGCCCGAAGGCGCCCTCTTGATCCCAGGCCGTCAGGCCATTTCTGCGGTAGTCTCGAAGTCAAACGTCAACTCACCATCCTTGATGTCGATGTGCACCACACCGCCATGCTCGGCCAGCTCGCCAAACAGAATCTCCTCCGCCAACGGACGCTTGATCTTGTCCTGGATCAGACGCGCCATCGGACGTGCGCCCATCGCCGAGTCATAACCACCCGCCGCCAGCCAACTGCGCGCCGCGTCGGTGACCTCAAGCAGCACACGCTTGTCTTCTAGCTGCGCCTGAAGCTCGGTAAGGAACTTGTCCACCACGCTTTTGATGACCTCATGACTGAGGCGACCAAACTGGATAATGGTGTCCAGACGGTTGCGGAACTCCGGCGTGAAGCTCTTCTTGATCACTTCCATCGCATCAGACGAGTGGTCCTGATGGGTGAAACCGATCGAAGCACGCGCCGCCGTTTCGGCACCAGCGTTGGTGGTCATGATCACAATCACGTTGCGGAAGTCCGCCTTGCGCCCGTTGTTGTCGGTCAGCGTACCGTGGTCCATCACCTGCAGCAGCAGGTTGAAGACTTCCGGATGCGCCTTCTCGATTTCATCGAGGAGCAATACGCAGTGCGGCTGTTTGGTGATCGCTTCGGTCAACAGACCGCCCTGATCGAAACCAACATACCCAGGAGGCGCACCGATCAGACGAGATACGGTGTGACGCTCCATGTACTCGGACATGTCGAAGCGAACCAGTTCGATCCCCAACGCCTTGGCCAGTTGCCGCGCGGCCTCGGTTTTACCGACACCGGTCGGACCTGCGAACAAGAACGAACCGACTGGTTTGTCAGGCGATTTCAGGCCGGCACGCGATAGTTTGATCGCAGTCGACAGCGAATCGATCGCCGCGTCCTGACCAAACACCGTCAGTTTCAGGTCACGCTCCAGGTTACGCAGCAGCTCTTTGTCGGAGCTGGTGACGTGCTTAGGCGGAATCCGCGCGATTTTCGCGACGATGTCTTCGACGTGCGGCACTTCGATACGCTTGGCGCGCTTCTCGACCGGTTGCAGGCGCTGATACGCGCCCGCCTCGTCAATAACGTCAATGGCTTTATCCGGCATGTGTCGGTCATTGATATAGCGCGATGCCAGTTCAGCAGCGGCACGCAGCGCTTCGTCGCTGTATTCGATGTTGTGGTGTTGTTCGAAACGCCCTTTCAGGCCGCGCAGGATACCAATGGTGTCTTCCACCGATGGCTCGACGACATCGACCTTCTGGAAGCGGCGCGCCAAGGCACGATCCTTCTCGAAGATGCCGCGAAACTCCTGGAACGTGGTCGAACCGATGCAACGAATGTCGCCAGACGACAGCAGCGGCTTAAGCAGATTCGAAGCGTCCATGACCCCGCCCGACGCAGCACCCGCACCAATAATGGTGTGGATCTCGTCGATGAACAGAATGGCTTGCGGACGCTTTTTCAGTTCATTGAGCAGCGCTTTGAAACGCTTCTCGAAATCACCGCGATACTTGGTACCCGCGAGCAGAGCACCGAGATCAAGCGAATAAACAACACTGCCGGCCAGCAGATCCGGAACCTGATTGTCGACAATGCGCTTGGCCAGACCTTCGGCAATCGCGGTTTTACCCACGCCTGCTTCACCGACCAGCAGCGGATTGTTTTTGCGCCGACGCGCGAGAATCTGCGCGACACGCTCGACTTCCGACTCACGGCCGACCAGCGGATCTATTCGACCCTGACGCGCGAGTTCGTTGAGGTTGCTGGCATAAGCATCCAGAGGATTGCCTGAAGAAGAAGACTCACCGCCCTCGTCGTCCTGCATATCTTGTTCACCTTCAGAGTGATCGCCATGCCCCGGCACTTTGGAAATGCCGTGAGCGATGTAGTTGACGACATCGATGCGCGCAACGCTCTGCTGTTTCAGCAGGAACACTGCCTGACTCTCTTGCTCACTGAAGATGGCAACCAGCACGTTGGCGCCGGTTACTTCGCGTTTGCCCGAGCTCTGTACGTGGAAAACAGCACGTTGCAGTACACGCTGGAAGCCCAGTGTTGGCTGGGTTTCGCGATCTTCGTCATGAACGGGGATCAATGGCGTGGTGGAGTCGATGAACTCCTGCAGGTCATGCTTGAGTTTGTCGAGGTTTGCGCCGCAGGCACGCAAAACGGTGGCGGCAGCCTCATTGTCCAATAGGGCCAGCAAAAGGTGTTCGACGGTCATGAATTCATGACGTTTCGAACGAGCCTCCTTGAAGGCTAGATTGAGGGTGACTTCGAGCTCGCGGTTTAACATAGCTTCACCTCATACCCAAGTGGTCGGCGATTAACCGTCCTTCTCGATTTCACAGAGTAGCGGATGCTGGCTTTCCCTGGCGTACTGGTTGACCTGCATGGCCTTTGTCTCGGCGATGTCGCGGGTAAACACTCCACATACTGCCCGTCCTTCTGTGTGAACGGCCAGCATGACCTTGGTCGCCAGCTCGCGATTCAGGTTAAAAAACACCTCGAGCACTTCGACGACGAAATCCATCGGTGTGTAGTCATCATTAAACAAAACCACCTTGTACATCGGCGGCGCCTGTAACGCAGGCTTTGCTTCCTGAACAGCAACGCCTGCCGAATCGTCGTCGTGCTCCTCTGGAAGATCCTTTTGGAGAAGCGGGCGATCCTGATTGAATGTTAGTCGAATCTGGCTGATTGCATGCATGGAAAGAAAGGTTCGTCAGTTGTGCAAATACAGTGGTGGGGGCGGTTGTCCACGTTTTCAACTCCGACTGCCCGGTCACCTTGACTATCGGGAAAACGGTGTTACAACCAATAGAACCCACAGTGGGTAAAAAAGATCCGCGGAGTCAATTCTTTTAACGAATAAGATTGCGGATGAATTGGATGATACTCCAGCGATGGAGTCTGTTGCAGAGGGATTTGAGCATGGCTGTCGGCAAGGTGAAATGGTTCAACAATGCCAAGGGATTCGGCTTTATCAATACCGACGCCCGCGAAGGCCGCGATGAGGATGACAAAGAGATCGATTTCTTTGCGCACTACTCCGCCATTGAGATGGACGGGTATAAAACCCTCAAGGCTGGACAACTGGTGAGTTTTGAGATTGTTCAAGGCCCCAAGGGGCTGCATGCCCTAAAAATCACAAACGTCATCATTGAACCATCCAGCCCCGCTGAGAGTGCTGCTTTTGGCGCTGCCGCTGCCGCTGCCGCCGCAACTGCCAAAGCGTGAGCTGACTGATCTTCACCTGAATATCCCAAGCAATAAAAAACCGCCTGACTCAATGAAGAATCAGGCGGTTTTTATGTGCCCGCGTTTTACATATGCGAAATCAGCGCATCGCCAAAGCCCGAAGACGAAACCAGCTTGGCCCCGTCCATCAGACGTTCGAAGTCATAGGTCACAGTCTTGGCCGAAATAGCGCCGTTGGTGCCCTTGATGATCAGATCCGCCGCTTCGGTCCAGCCCATATGGCGGAGCATCATCTCAGCCGAGAGAATCAGCGAACCCGGGTTGACCTGATCCTTGCCGGCGTACTTCGGCGCAGTACCGTGGGTCGCTTCGAACATCGCCACGGTGTCGGACAGGTTGGCGCCCGGCGCGATGCCGATACCGCCCACTTCCGCAGCCAAAGCGTCGGAGAGGTAGTCGCCGTTGAGGTTCAGGGTCGCAATCACATCGTACTCGGCCGGGCGCAACAGGATCTGCTGGAGCATGGCGTCAGCGATAGCGTCCTTGACCACAACGTTCTTGCCGGTTTTCGGGTTCTTGAACTGCATCCACGGACCGCCGTCGAGCAGGGTCGCGCCGAATTCTTCGGCGGCCACTTCGTAGGCCCACTCTTTGAAGGCACCTTCGGTGAACTTCATGATGTTGCCTTTGTGCACGATGGTCAGCGAATCGCGGTCGTTATCGACCACATATTGCAAAGCCTTGCGTGCCAGACGCTTGGTGCCTTCCAGCGAAACCGGCTTGACGCCGATGCCGCAGTTTTCGTCGAAACGGATCTTGGTGACGCCCATTTCTTCTTTAAGGAATTTGATGACTTTGGTGGCTTCCGGCGAACCGGCCTTCCACTCGATGCCCGCGTAGATGTCTTCGGAGTTCTCGCGAAAAATGGTCATGTCCACATCGCCAGGCTTTTTCACCGGGCTCGGCACGCCTTCGAACCAGCGCACCGGGCGCAGGCAGACGTACAGGTCGAGTTGCTGACGCAGGGCCACGTTCAGCGAGCGGATGCCACCACCGACCGGGGTGGTCAGCGGGCCTTTGATGGAAACCACGTAATCCTTGACTGCATCGAGGGTTTCCTGAGGCAGCCAGGTGTCCTGATCGTAAACCTGAGTGGCTTTTTCCCCGGCGTAGACTTCCATCCAGGAAATCTTGCGTTTACCGCCGTATGCCTTTTGAACTGCAGCATCGACAACCTTGATCATCACCGGACTGATGTCGACACCAATGCCGTCACCTTCGATGAAGGGGATGATCGGGTTATCAGGAACATTGAGAGAATGGTCTGCATTGACGGTGATTTTGTCGCCGACGGCTGGAACCTGAATCTTCTTGTAACCCATGCTGAACTCCATTGTTTGGATTGAACATCTGGCTTGGTTCGAGCGTAACCCAGTTAAATCAACACGCAAACCCTCTGTTCGTGGCGCAGCTACATCTCGTTTCGTACAAGCCTGAAAGCAAAGGGAAAAGCGCCAAACTCAAGCATTCGCGACGACTCTACGCGCCACCCTGCCCTGCGACCTTTAGACCAATGGACGAGAATCGTTGCATATGAACCATCGGCAGATTGCCAGCTACCTATGTATAATGCCGCCCGCTGACCACAGGGTCACGACGGCTGGCCTCTCTAGAACGAGACTTTCCGCCTGATTGGTCGGGTTGTTACCGCAGCCTGACTGCTTGACGCTCTACTGATGCACCCAACATCACCGCGAAGAATCTCGACATTCGGTTCATGGATGACTTTGAACGAACGCGCTTACCCGGCGCCCCTCGAGTTTCTGCGCACGCTTTAGCAAAGAAGAGAGAGTTAATCCGAATATGCCCACCCGCTCGAAGATCATCTATACCTTCACCGACGAAGCTCCAGCCCTCGCCACCTATTCCCTGCTGCCGATCATCGAGGCGTACACCGCTTCGGCCGATATCGCCGTGGAAACCCGCGATATCTCTCTTGCAGCACGTATTCTGGCCAGCTTCCCCGAGCAACTGGGCGACAAAGCCGTAGCCGACCACCTCGCCGAACTGGGCGACCTGGCCGTTACGCCTGAAGCCAACATCATCAAGCTGCCGAACATCAGCGCTTCGGTGCCACAGCTGCAAGCCGCGATCAAAGAGCTGCAAGCTCAGGGTTACAACCTGCCGGACTACCCGGAAACCGTAACCAGCGACGCCGACAAAGACGCCAAGGCGCGTTACGACAAGGTCAAGGGCAGCGCCGTGAACCCGGTTCTGCGTGAAGGCAACTCCGACCGTCGCGCACCGCTGTCGGTGAAGAACTATGCGCGCAAGCACCCGCACAAAATGGGCGCCTGGGCCAAAGACTCCAAGTCCCACGTCGCTCACATGAGCACCGGCGATTTCTACGGCAGCGAAAAAGCTGCCCTGATCGACGCCGCTGACGCCGTGAAGATCGAGCTGATCGCCAAAGACGGCACCGCGACCGTTCTGAAAGAAAAAACCACCGTTCAGGCTGGCGAGATCCTCGACTGCGCCGTGATGAGCAAAAACGCCCTGCGCGCGTTCATCGCTGCTGAAATCGAAAGCGCCAAGGCGCAAGGCGTGCTGCTCTCGGTGCACCTGAAAGCGACCATGATGAAGGTCTCCGACCCGATCATGTTCGGCCAGATCGTTGCCGAGTTCTACAAAGACGCACTGACCAAGCACGCTGACGTGCTGGCCGAGATCGGCTTCAACCTGAACAACGGCATCGGCGATCTGTACGCGCGCATCAAAGCCTTGCCGGCTGAGCAGCAAGCACAGATCGAAGCTGACATGGCCGCCGTCTACGCTGCTCGCCCATCGCTGGCGATGGTCAACTCCGACAAAGGCATCACCAACCTGCACGTGCCGAGCGACGTTATCGTCGACGCCTCGATGCCAGCAATGATCCGTGACTCCGGCAAGATGTGGGGCACCGACGGTCAGCTGCACGACACCAAGGCTGTGATCCCGGATCGTTGCTACGCGACCATCTACCAGGCCGTGATCGAAGATTGCAAAGCCAATGGCGCTTTCGACCCGACCACCATGGGCAGCGTGCCAAACGTTGGCTTGATGGCGAAGAAAGCCGAAGAGTACGGCTCGCACGACAAGACTTTCCAGATCAAGGCTGATGGCGTGGTTCGCGTCACCGACAGCAAGGGCAACCTGCTGATGGAACAGGCTGTTGAAGCCGGCGACATCTTCCGCATGTGCCAGACCAAAGACGCGCCGATCCAGGATTGGGTCAAACTGGCCGTCAACCGTGCTCGCGCAAGCGCAACTCCAGCGATCTTCTGGCTGGACCCAATGCGCGCTCACGATGGCGTAGTGATCGAGAAGGTTCAGGCTTACCTGAAGGATCACGACACCACCGGTCTGGACATCCAGATCATGGCGCCGGTCGACGCGATGAAGTACACCCTGCAGCGCACCCGCGAAGGCAAGGACACCATTTCGGTGACCGGCAACGTACTGCGCGACTACCTGACCGACCTGTTCCCGATCATGGAACTGGGCACCAGCGCCAAGATGCTGTCGATCGTGCCGCTGATGAACGGCGGTGGCCTGTTCGAAACCGGCGCCGGCGGTTCGGCTCCTAAGCACGTGCAGCAACTGGTTGAAGAGAACTTCCTGCGCTGGGATTCGCTGGGCGAGTTCCTCGCACTGGCAGCATCCCTCGAGCATCTGGGTGTGAACTACAACAACCCGAAAGCGCTGGTGCTGTCGAAGACTCTGGATCAGGCCACTGGTCAGTTCCTCGACAACAACAAGTCGCCATCGCGCAAAGTCGGCAACATCGACAACCGCGGCAGCCACTTCTATCTGGCGATGTACTGGGCTCAGGCCCTGGCTGCCCAGACTGAAGACGCTGCACTGCAAGCGCAGTTCGCGACTCTGGCAAAAACCCTGACCGAGAACGAAGCAACCATCGTTGCCGAACTCAACGCCGTTCAGGGCAAGCCAGTCGACATCGGCGGTTACTACCACGCCAATGCCGAGCTGATCAGCAAGGCCATGCGCCCAAGCGCAACCCTCAACGCGGCGATTGCTGCGCTGGTTTAAGGTTGTAGCGCTGTAAACGAACCCCGGCCCTGTGCCGGGGTTTGTGTTTCCAGAGCTCACACAATTCCCCTGTGGGAGCGAGCCTGCTCGCTCCCACAGGGGGGATTGGATTTCAATTCTATATTTGAGGACATCCTATGGAATGGCTCCCCCACATCACCGTCGCCACTATCGTCGAGGACAACGGTCGCTTCCTGATGGTCGAGGAACACAAGGCCGGGCGCAATGTGCTCAACCAGCCCGCCGGACATCTCGACCCGGACGAAACCCTGATCGACGCCGCCGTACGCGAAACCCTCGAAGAAACCGGCTGGGACGTCGAACCCATCGGCGTTATCGGCATTTACCTGTACACCGCGCCGAGCAACGGCGTGACCTACCAACGCGTGTGTTTCAGCGCCAAAGCCATCAAACATCATCCGGATTACCAGCTCGACGACGGCATCGTCCGCGCCAAGTGGCTGACCCGTGACGAATTAATGACTCAGCGCGACAACTGGCGCAGTGAGCTGATCATCCGTTGCATCGACGATTATCTGGCCGGTCATCACTTCAGCCTCGAACTGATCCGCCCTTCTCTTTAGCCTTGAGGCCGCGAGCCTGCTAGAATCGCGTCCTTTTTCAAGACACTCATTGAATCCCTATGCGTGATCCAGCCCCTTCTGACACATCCAAGAAGCGCGTCATTGTCGGCATGTCCGGCGGCGTGGACTCTTCCGTTTCCGCTCTCCTGCTGATCGAGCAGGGCTATGAAGTGGAAGGCCTGTTCATGAAGAACTGGGAAGAAGACGACGGAACGGAATACTGCACCGCCATGGACGACCTGGCGGATGCCCAGGCTGTCTGCGACAAGATTGGCATCAAGCTGCACACCGCCAACTTCGCCGCCGAGTACTGGGACAACGTGTTCGAGCACTTCCTGGCCGAATACAAGGCCGGTCGCACGCCGAACCCGGACATCCTCTGCAACCGCGAGATCAAGTTCAAGGCGTTCCTCGACTACGCCATGATGCTCGGCGCCGACCTGATCGCCACCGGCCACTACGTGCGCCGCCGCGACATCGATGGCCGCACCGAACTGCTCAAAGGCCTCGATCCGAACAAGGATCAGAGCTACTTCCTGCACGCCGTAGGCGGCGAACAGATCGCCAAGACCCTGTTCCCGGTCGGTGAACTGGAAAAGCCGGAAGTGCGCGCAATTGCCGAGAAATACGAGCTGGCCACCGCGAAGAAGAAGGATTCCACCGGGATCTGCTTCATCGGCGAGCGTCGCTTCAGCGACTTCCTCAAGCAATACCTGCCGGCGCAACCGGGCGAAATCAAGACCACCGAAGGCGAGGTCATCGGCCGTCACCACGGTTTGATGTATCACACCATCGGTCAGCGCCAGGGCCTCGGCATCGGCGGCTTGAAAGACGCCGGCGACGAGCCGTGGTACGTGCTGCGCAAGGATCTCGACACCAACGAGTTGATCGTCGGCCAGGGCAACAACCATCCGTGGCTGTTCTCCGGCGCCCTGCTCGCTTCGGAAATCTATTGGGTCAACCCGATCAACCTGAGCCAGCCGCTGCACCTGACCGCCAAAGTGCGTTATCGCCAGAGCGATCAGGCCTGCACCCTGGAAAAAACCGCCAACGGCTACCGCGCCGTGTTCGACGAACCGCAACGCGCGGTGACGCCGGGCCAGTCCGTGGTGTTCTACGACGGTGAAATCTGCCTCGGTGGCGGCGTGATCGAAGTCGCCGAGCCATGGAGCGGCCAGGCATGAGCCCGACTCAGGAGCAACTGACGGCCCTCGGCGGGGTGTTTCTCGCCGCCGTGCTGGTCGACCGGATCGCCAAAACCGGCCAGACCAGCGAGGCCGGTCTGACCTGCATGCTCGGCAGTCTGCTGGTGCGCGACCCGAAGGACACGCTGGACGTGTACGGCGGCGATGACCTTAATCTGCGCGAGGGCTACCGCGCACTGATCGGCGCCCTCGAACGCGACCCGAGCACGTTGCAGCGCGAGCCGTTGCGTTATGCGCTGTCGATGCTGGGTTTGGAGCGTCAACTGGCCAAGCGCAACGACATGCTCGACACCATCGGCAAGCGCTTGCCGCAGATTCAGTCGCAAGTCGAGCATTTCGGCCCGGCCCACGAAAACGTGGTCGCGGCTTGCGGCGCCCTGTATCAGGACACCCTGAGCACCCTGCGCCAGCGCATTCAGGTGCATGGCGACATGCGCAATCTGCAACAGCCGAGCAATGCCTCGAAGATCCGTGCCCTGCTGCTCGCCGGCATTCGTTCAGCGCGCCTGTGGCGACAGCTCGGCGGCCATCGCTGGCAGTTGGTGATCAGCCGGCGCAAGCTGCTCAAAGAGCTGTATCCGTTGATGCGCAGCGAGTAATTCGCCCTGCAATAAAAGCTTTGTAGTCTGTAACGCGTAATACGCCGGTCAGTTGGCAACGGACCGGCGGATTTTTTCATGTATGATACGCGCCCCATTTCGTTGCCCGACTGTCCGAGAACACCCCATGCAGCTTTCTTCGCTCACTGCGGTTTCCCCTGTTGACGGCCGCTACGCCGGCAAAACCCAGGCCCTGCGCCCGATTTTCAGCGAGTACGGTCTGATCCGTGCCCGCGTTCTGGTTGAAGTGCGCTGGCTCCAGCGCCTGGCCGCCCACACTGGCATCCCAGAAGTGCCAGCCTTCTCCGCCGAGGCCAACGCCGTTCTCAATGAACTGGCTGAAAACTTCTCGCTGGAGCACGCCGAGCGCGTCAAAGAGATCGAGCGCACCACCAACCACGACGTCAAAGCGATCGAATACCTGCTCAAAGAGCAGGCGGCCAAGCTGCCGGAGCTGGCCAAGGTCAGCGAGTTCATCCACTTTGCCTGCACCAGCGAAGACATCAACAACCTGTCCCACGCCCTGATGCTGCGCGAAGGCCGTGACGACGTGATGCTGCCGCTGATGCGCCAGACCGCCAACGCGATCCGCGAACTGGCCATCCGTTTCGCTGATGTGCCAATGCTGTCGCGCACCCACGGTCAACCGGCCTCCCCGACTACTTTGGGTAAAGAGCTGGCGAACGTGGTTTACCGTCTCGAGCGTCAGATCGCTCAGGTCGCTGCCGTGCCGCTGCTGGGCAAGATCAACGGCGCCGTCGGCAACTACAACGCGCACCTGTCGGCCTACCCGCAGATCGACTGGGAAGCCAACGCCCGCGCCTTCATCGAAGACGAGCTGGGTCTGGGTTTCAACCCGTACACCACGCAGATCGAACCGCACGACTACATCGCCGAGCTGTTCGACGCGATCGCGCGCTTCAACACCATCCTGATCGACTTCGACCGTGATATCTGGGGCTACATCTCCCTGGGTTATTTCAAACAGCGCACCATCGCTGGCGAAATCGGTTCGTCGACCATGCCGCACAAGGTCAACCCGATCGACTTCGAAAACTCCGAAGGCAACCTCGGTATCGCCAACGCACTGTTCCAGCACCTGGCGAGCAAACTGCCGATCTCCCGCTGGCAGCGCGACCTGACCGACTCCACCGTCCTGCGCAACCTCGGTGTCGGCTTCGCCCACAGCGTGATCGCCTACGAAGCCAGCCTTAAAGGCATCAGCAAACTGGAGCTCAACGAGCAGAAGATTGCCGCTGACCTCGACGCTTGCTGGGAAGTGCTGGCTGAGCCGATCCAGACCGTGATGCGCCGCTACAACATCGAAAACCCGTACGAGAAGCTGAAAGAACTGACTCGCGGCAAGGGCATCAGCCCTGAAGCGTTGCAGACTTTCATCGACGGCCTGGACATGCCAGCGCAAGCGAAAGCCGAGCTCAAGCAACTGACCCCGGCCAACTACATCGGCAACGCTGTAGCGCAAGCCAAACGCATCTGATCGACCGCTTGATCCGTTTGAGACGCCCGGCCGCGCCGGGCGTTTTTATTCCCGTATGAAAAGTGCTTTTTTTCAATAGGTTACATATGAATCCCGATATTCCTCTTCAACTTCTGGGTGGCATCACGGCGCGCGAGTTCCTGCGCGACTACTGGCAGAAAAAGCCACTGCTGATCCGCCAGGCGATTCCTGACTTCGAAAGCCCGATCGACGCCGACGAACTGGCCGGCCTGGCTCTGGAAGAAGAAGTCGAGTCGCGCCTGGTGATCGAGCACGGCGAGCGTCCATGGGAACTGCGTCGGGGCCCGTTCGCTGAAGACGAATTCAGCAAGTTGCCGGAAAAAGAGTGGACCCTGCTGGTTCAAGCCGTCGACCAATTCGTACCGGAAGTCAGCGAGCTGCTGGAAAACTTCCGTTTCCTGCCGAGCTGGCGCGTCGACGACGTGATGATCAGCTTCGCCGCTCCGGGTGGCAGCGTCGGTCCGCACTTCGATAACTACGACGTGTTCCTGCTGCAAGGCCACGGCAAGCGCAACTGGAAAATCGGCCAGATGTGCGATTCCGAAAGCCCGCTGCTGCAACACGCCGATCTGCGCATCCTCGCTGAATTTCACGAGAGCGAAGAGTGGGTCCTGGAGCCGGGCGACATGCTCTACCTGCCGCCGCGTCTGGCCCATTGCGGTGTCGCGGTCGACAACTGCATGACTTACTCGGTTGGCTTCCGTGCGCCGAGCGCTTCCGAAGTACTGACCCACTTCACCGACTTCCTCAGCCAGTTCCTGACTGACGAAGAGCGCTACACCGATGCCGACGCACAGCCAGCAGCCGATCCACACCAGATTCAACACGATGCACTGGATCGCCTGAAAGCGCTGCTCGCCGAACACATGAGCGACGAGCGCCTGCTGCTGACCTGGTTCGGCCAGTACATGACCGAGCCGCGCTACCCGGAACTGGTGGCCGGCCCGGAAGAAATCGAAGAAGAAGACTTCCTCGCCGCCCTGCAGGATGGCGCCGTACTGATCCGCAACCCGAGCGCGCGCCTGGCCTGGTCGGAAGTCGATGACGACCTGCTGCTGTTCGCCAGCGGCCAGAGCCGTTATCTGCCGGGCAAGCTGCGCGAGCTGTTGAAGCTGATCTGCGCCGCCGACGCCCTGCACACCGACAACCTCGGTGAGTGGCTGAACGACGAAGACGCTTGTGGCCTGCTGTGCCAGCTGGTCAAGCAAGGGAGCCTGGGGTTCGCCGATGAATAAGATTCGCGTACGTGTCGCAGACTGGCAGAAGGACATCGCCGAGATCCGGCGCATTCGTGAAACGGTGTTCATCGCCGAACAATCGGTGCCACCTGAGTTGGAATGGGACGCGGACGACGCGACCGCCGTGCATTTTCTGGCGTTTGAAGGCGACTTTCCGATTGGTACTGCGCGCCTGTTGCCCGATGGGCACATTGGCCGGGTTTCAGTACTGAAAGACTGGCGCGGGATGAAGGTCGGTGATGCGCTGATGCAAGCGGTCATTGCTGAAGCTGAAGAACGTGGGTTGAAGCAGCAAATGCTCAGTGCTCAGGTGCAAGCCACGGCGTTTTATGAACGCTTGGGTTTCAGCCTGGTCAGCGAGGAATTCCTCGAAGCCGGGATTCCGCATGTCGATATGGTTCGGCATTCGGCATAAAACCGCGGCGCGGCCTTCGCGAGCAGGCTCGCTCCCACAGGGGATCTCCAGCGGACACGATATTTGTGTCAGACAGAGATTTAATGTGGGAGCGAGCCTGCTCGCGAAGAGGCCAGCAAGCACACCACAAAACGCCCCGACATCAACCGATGCCGGGGCGTTTTGCTGTCTACGATTCAACTTGCCCCACCCAAGGCCGACAAACTGGCAATATCAAGCCTTTCGAAAGCGGAGATAACGGACATGTCCCTACGCACCCTGCTCACCACCCTGCTGCTCGGCTGCAGTTTTTCGGTGATGGCAGCCACAGAAATCGTGCCTCTCAATTACCGCACCAGCACCGACATGCTGCCGATGGCGCAAGACTTCCTCGGCAAGGACGGTCAGGTCAGCGCCTACGGCAACCAACTGATCATCAAGGCCGAACCGGACAAGATTCAGGAACTCAAGGCACTGATTACCCAACTCGACACCGCGCCCAAGCGCCTGCTGATCAGCGTCGACACCAACGAAAACAATGGTCGGGGCGACGAGGGTTATTCGGTCAATGGCGCCCAGCCAAGTCAAACCCGCATCATCAGCCGCAGCACCATCAGCCGTGAAGGCGGCGTGCAACAGGTGCAAGCCACCGATGGCATGCCGGCGCTGATTCAAGTCGGGCAAAGTGTGCCAATCACCAATGTTCAGAGCGATTCCTACGGCGGTTACAACAGCCAGACGCAATACCGCAACGTCACCCAAGGTTTCTACGTCACCGCCAGCGTCACCGGCGACATCGTTCACCTGGCGATCAGTACCAACCGTGACCGCATGAGCCAGGAACGTCCCGATGTAGTGAACGTGCAAAGCACCGACACAACTGTCAGCGGGCGCCTCGGCGAGTGGATCACCCTCGCCGGCGTCAATCGCCAGACCCAGGCCGATAAACAGGGCCTGACCCGCAGCTACTCGACTCAAGGCCGGGATGACATGACCTTGCGAGTGAAAGTCGACGCATTGGACTAAAGCACCGAAAACTGACTGATTAGTCGTATTAGACGAAAGATGTAGTGCTTTAAAAAAAGCACTACAAAACGTTTGACGGGGTAAAAAAGCGAAGGCATGATGGCCTCGCTCCCGCTAATCAGAGGCCCTGGCAAGGGCCTTCGAAGCGATGTTCGCACCTACCCCGCGAACCGCTTCGTGTCTGTACCGCCCACAAGGTGTGTTTGACGAGGTTGCCGACTGGAACGAAGTTGTCCCGAGGGACGGAAGCGTATTTAGGTAACCCGGCTTCACACTGTAGAACGTATAGAGGCCCACGACGCCCGAATGCGCCCACAGTCCGCCACTACCTGCTCACTTCCCCTCGAGCCCATCGTTCATCCCGTCGCCTACCCCGCCGAATCCGACTTGACCACCTAAGCTTCTGGTCAGCGAGCGCAGGAATTTTCCACCGCAGAACAACTTTTCATAAAAGACGCGACGAGGTTTATCTCCATGGCACTGACACGCGAACAGCAAATTGCAGCCCTCGAAAAAGACTGGGCTGAAAACCCGCGCTGGAAAGGCGTGACACGCACTTACTCCGCTGCTGACGTCGTCCGTCTGCGTGGCTCGGTTCAACCTGAGCACACCTTTGCAAAAATGGGCGCCGACAAGCTGTGGAACCTGGTCACCCAGGGTGCCAAGCCGTCCTTCCGTCCTGAGAAAGATTTCGTCAACTGCATGGGCGCCCTGACTGGCGGCCAGGCTGTTCAGCAGGTTAAAGCCGGTATCCAGGCGATCTACCTGTCGGGCTGGCAAGTGGCTGCGGACAACAACTCCGCAGAATCCATGTACCCGGACCAGTCGCTGTACCCGGTGGATTCGGTTCCAACCGTGGTCAAGCGCATCAACAACTCGTTCCGTCGTGCTGACCAGATCCAGTGGAAAGCCGGCAAGAACCCGGGCGACGATGGCTACATCGACTACTTCGCGCCGATCGTGGCTGACGCCGAAGCCGGTTTCGGCGGCGTGCTGAACGCCTACGAGCTGATGAAGAGCATGATCGAAGCAGGCGCCGCCGGCGTTCACTTCGAAGACCAACTGGCTTCCGTGAAAAAATGCGGTCACATGGGCGGTAAAGTACTGGTTCCTACTCAGGAAGCCGTACAGAAGCTGACCGCTGCTCGTCTGGCTGCTGACGTTGCCGGTACCCCGACCATCATTCTGGCCCGTACCGACGCCAACGCTGCTGACCTGCTGACTTCCGATTGCGACCCGTACGACCAGCCGTTCGTGACTGGCGAGCGCACTCAGGAAGGTTTCTACAAGGTCCGCGCCGGCCTGGATCAAGCCATTGCTCGTGGCCTGGCTTACGCGCCATACGCCGACTTGATCTGGTGCGAAACCGCCAAGCCGGATCTGGACGAGGCTCGTCGTTTCGCCGAAGCGATCAAAAAGGAATACCCGGACCAACTGCTGTCGTACAACTGCTCGCCGTCCTTCAACTGGAAGAAAAACCTCGACGACGCGACCATCGCCAAGTTCCAGCGCGAACTGTCCGCCATGGGTTACAAGCACCAGTTCATCACCCTGGCCGGCATTCACAACATGTGGCACAGCATGTTCAACCTGGCGCATGACTACGCCCGCAACGACATGACTGCCTACGTGAAACTGCAGGAGCAGGAATTCGCTGACGCCGCCAAGGGTTACACCTTCGTGGCGCACCAGCAGGAAGTGGGCACCGGCTACTTCGACGACATGACCACCGTGATTCAAGGTGGCTCGTCCTCGGTAACCGCACTGACCGGTTCGACTGAAGAAGAACAGTTCCACTGATTCGGCTTCGCTGAGCAAACGGCCTCTGCGGATCGTATAGAAAGCTAACCGCAGAGCCGCAAAACTGACGCCCCGACTGGTTCGGGGCGTTTTTTTTGCCCCGATTTAATGAACACCAAAAATCCCTGTAGGAGTGAGCCTGCTCGCGATAGCCGTGGGTCAGTTTGCGCAGCGGTGACTGAACCACCGCTATCGCGAGCAGGCTCACTCCTACAGGGATCGGCGTCGTTCGGAGAAAACATTGATCCAGCGCGGTACATCCGTCAGAAAAATCCGCTAAAACGGGCGCCGTCGCTACTTGCAGTAACGCGCAAGTAAGACAACTTCCCAACTAACGACCCGCTCAACAGTTGCAAATACACTTCAAACGATATCAATTATCATTTAGCCACAACTATGTTCGTTACATTCCCTACAAAACATTATTTGCATAAACCCGCCTAATGCCCGCAACGCATGGGCTGCAGGGCATTGGAGATGCGCTATGTCCTTATTCCAATAAATAATTTCGCTATAGGAATTTTACTTGCAGGGTGTTTAGCCATAAAATCAGCGCGATTGATTGCTGCGACATATCGTCACTGCCTATTTCTTTATCAAGCTCAGAGACCTTTGCTCTCTGTTAAGGATTACCAGCATGCCCGAAGCGACAGGACTCATGGCCCACAACTGGGGCTTTGCCATTTTCCTTCTGGGTGTCGTCGGCCTGTGTGCCTTCATGCTTGGCGTCTCCAGCCTCCTCGGGTCAAAAGCCTGGGGTCGCAGCAAAAACGAACCGTTCGAGTCCGGCATGCTACCTACCGGTGGCGCCCGCTTGCGGCTCTCAGCCAAATTCTATCTGGTCGCGATGCTGTTCGTGATCTTCGATATCGAAGCCCTCTTTCTCTTTGCATGGTCTGTGTCCGTCCGCGAAAGCGGCTGGACCGGATTCGTCGAAGCTCTCGTTTTCATAGCAATTCTGTTGGCAGGTCTTGTCTACCTGTTCCGAGTGGGCGCCCTTGACTGGGCTCCGGAAGCTCGTCGCAAGCGGCAGGCGAAGCTGAAACAATGAGGCTTTGGCAATGCAATACAATCTCACCAGGATCGACCCCGATGCTCCTAACGAGCAGTATCCGATTGGCGAACGGGAAACCGTTTCCGATCCGTTAGAAGATCAAGTCCACAAAAACATTTTCATGGGCAAGCTGGAAGACGTGCTGAGTGGCGCGGTCAACTGGGGACGCAAGAACTCCCTGTGGCCGTACAACTTCGGCTTGTCGTGCTGCTACGTGGAAATGACCACCGCCTTCACGGCGCCCCACGACATCGCGCGCTTTGGCGCCGAAGTTATCCGGGCATCGCCGCGTCAGGCCGACTTCATGGTTATCGCCGGCACCTGCTTCATCAAGATGGCGCCGATCATCCAGCGTCTCTACGAGCAGATGCTCGAACCGAAGTGGGTTATCTCCATGGGTTCGTGCGCTAACTCCGGTGGCATGTACGACATCTACTCTGTGGTTCAAGGGGTGGACAAGTTCCTGCCCGTGGACGTCTACGTACCTGGCTGCCCTCCTCGTCCGGAAGCATTTCTGCAAGGCTTGATGCTGTTGCAGGAATCGATCGGCAAGGAGCGTCGTCCGCTTTCCTGGGTCGTTGGTGATCAAGGCGTTTATCGCGCCGACATGCCTTCGCAGAAGGAACAGCGCCGCGAACAGCGAATCGCAGTCACCAACCTGCGCAGCCCTGACGAAGTCTGATCCAGATCTGTTCTGAAAAAGAAACGAGAAGCTGGCTTCATTCTTTACGTTGACCGAAAGCGAAAAAATAACCATGACTACAGGCAGCGCTCTGTACATCCCGCCTTATAAGGCAGACGACCAGGATGTGGTCGTTGAATTGAACAACCGTTTTGGCGCCGAAGCGTTCACCGCTCAGCCGACCCGCACCGGCATGCCGGTGCTGTGGGTGGCGCGTGCCAGACTCGTCGAGGTCCTGACCTTCCTGCGTAACCTGCCCAAGCCGTACGTCATGCTCTATGACCTGCACGGCGTGGACGAGCGTCTGCGCACCAAGCGTCAAGGGCTGCCGAGCGACGCCGAGTTCACCGTGTTCTATCACCTCATGTCGCTGGAGCGTAATAGTGACGTGATGATCAAGGTCGCCTTGTCCGAGAGCGACCTCAGCTTGCCGACCGTCACCAGCATCTGGCCGAACGCCAACTGGTACGAGCGTGAAGTCTGGGACATGTTCGGTATCGACTTCAAAGGTCACCCGCACCTGTCGCGCATCATGATGCCGCCGACCTGGGAAGGTCACCCGTTGCGCAAGGACTTCCCGGCGCGCGCCACCGAATTCGATCCGTACAGCCTCAACCTCGCCAAGCAACAGCTCGAGGAAGAAGCCGCGCGTTTCCGTCCGGAAGACTGGGGCATGAAGCGTTCCGGCCCGAACGAGGACTACATGTTCCTCAACCTCGGCCCGAACCACCCTTCGGCGCACGGTGCATTCCGCATCATTCTGCAACTGGACGGTGAAGAGATCGTCGACTGCGTGCCGGACATCGGTTACCACCACCGTGGTGCCGAGAAGATGGCCGAGCGTCAGTCGTGGCACAGTTTCATCCCGTACACCGACCGTATCGACTACCTCGGCGGCGTGATGAACAACCTGCCGTACGTGCTCTCGGTCGAGAAGCTGGCCGGCATCAAAGTGCCTGAGAAGGTCGACGTCATCCGCATCATGATGGCCGAGTTCTTCCGAATCACCAGCCACCTGCTGTTCCTCGGGACTTACATCCAGGACGTTGGTGCGATGACCCCGGTGTTCTTCACCTTCACCGACCGCCAGAAGGCGTACACGGTGATTGAAGCCATTACCGGTTTCCGTCTGCACCCGGCCTGGTACCGCATCGGTGGTGTTGCCCACGACCTGCCGCGCGGCTGGGAAAAACTGGTGAAAGACTTCGTTGAATGGCTGCCAAAACGCCTCGACGAATACACCAAGGCTGCCCTGCAGAACAGCATCCTCAAGGGTCGTACCATCGGCGTCGCCCAGTACAACACCAAAGAAGCCCTGGAATGGGGTGTCACCGGTGCTGGCCTGCGTTCGACCGGTTGCGATTTCGACCTGCGTAAAGCGCGTCCGTACTCCGGCTACGAGAACTTCGAGTTCGAAGTGCCGCTGGCCGCCAATGGCGATGCCTACGACCGCTGCATGGTTCGCGTCGAAGAGATGCGCCAGAGCATCAAGATCATCGACCAATGCATGCGCAACATGCCGGAAGGCCCGTACAAGGCGGATCACCCGCTGACCACGCCGCCGCCGAAAGAGCGCACGCTGCAGCACATCGAAACCTTGATCACGCACTTCCTGCAAGTTTCGTGGGGCCCGGTGATGCCGGCCAACGAATCCTTCCAGATGATCGAAGCGACCAAGGGCATCAACAGTTATTACCTGACGAGCGACGGCGGCACCATGAGCTACCGTACCCGGATCCGCACTCCAAGCTTCCCGCATCTGCAACAGATCCCTTCGGTGATCAAAGGCAGCATGGTCGCGGACATGATTGCGTACCTGGGTAGTATCGATTTCGTTATGGCCGACGTGGACCGCTAAGCATGAACAGCACGCTTATCCAGACAGACCGTTTCACCCTCAGTGAAACCGAGCGCTCGGCCATCGAGCACGAGCTGCATCACTACGAAGACCCGCGCGCGGCGTCGATCGAAGCCCTGAAGATCGTTCAGAAAGAACGCGGCTGGGTGCCGGATGGCGCCTTGTACGCGATCGGCGAGATCCTTGGCATCCCGGCCAGCGACGTTGAAGGTGTGGCGACGTTCTATAGCCAGATTTTCCGTCAGCCGGTTGGCCGTCACATCATTCGCGTCTGCGACAGCATGGTCTGCTACATCGGCGGCCACGAGTCGGTGGTCAGCGAAATCCAGAACAATCTGGGCATCGGCCTGGGTCAGACCACCACCGACGGTCGTTTCACCCTGCTGCCTGTCTGCTGCCTCGGTAACTGCGACAAGGCACCGGCGCTGATGATCGACGACGACACCTTTGGTGATGTGCAGCCTGCTGGCGTCGCCAAACTGCTCGAGGGCTACGTATGACCCTGACATCTTTCGGTCCTGCCAACCGCATTCAGCGTTCGGCCGAGACTCACCCGCTGACCTGGCGTCTGCGCGATGACGGCGAAGCCGTGTGGCTCGACGAGTACCAGGCCAAGAACGGTTACGCTGCGGCGCGCAAAGCCTTCGCCGACATGGATCAGGACGCTATCGTCCAGACCGTGAAAGACGCCGGCCTCAAAGGTCGCGGCGGTGCAGGTTTCCCCACTGGCGTGAAGTGGGGCCTGATGCCCAAAGACGAATCCATCAACATCCGCTACCTGCTGTGCAACGCGGACGAGATGGAGCCGAACACCTGGAAAGACCGCATGCTGATGGAGCAACTGCCCCATCTGCTGATCGAAGGCATGCTGATCAGTGCGCGCGCACTGAAAACCTACCGTGGCTACATCTTCCTGCGTGGCGAATACACCACCGCCGCCAAGCACCTCAACCGTGCCGTGGAAGAAGCCAAGGCTGCTGGCCTGCTGGGCAAAAACATTCTGGGCAGCGGCTTCGATTTCGAGTTGTTCGTCCACACCGGCGCCGGGCGCTACATCTGCGGTGAAGAAACCGCGCTGATCAACTCCCTCGAAGGCCGCCGCGCCAACCCGCGCTCAAAGCCGCCCTTCCCTGCCGCCGTCGGCGTGTGGGGCAAGCCGACCTGCGTGAACAACGTCGAAACCCTGTGCAACGTGCCGGCGATCATTGCCGACGGTGTTGACTGGTACAAATCGTTGGCCCGCGAAGGCAGCGAAGACATGGGCACCAAGCTCATGGGCTTCTCCGGCAAAGTCAAAAACCCGGGCCTGTGGGAACTGCCATTCGGCGTCACCGGTCGCGAGTTGTTCGAAGACTACGCCGGCGGCATGCGCGACGGTTTCAAACTCAAGGCCTGGCAGCCAGGTGGCGCCGGTACCGGTTTCCTCCTGCCTGAACACCTCGACGCACAAATGTACGCCGGCGGCATCGCCAAAGTGGGCACCCGTATGGGTACCGGCCTGGCCATGGCGGTGGACGACAGCGTCAACATGGTCTCCTTGCTGCGCAACATGGAGCAGTTCTTCGCTCGCGAGTCGTGCGGTTTCTGCACCCCGTGCCGTGATGGTCTGCCATGGAGCGTCAAGCTCTTGATGGCCATCGAACAAGGCCGCGGTCAGCCAGGCGACATCGAGACCCTGCTGGGTCTGGTCAACTTCCTCGGCCCGGGCAAAACCTTCTGTGCCCACGCACCGGGTGCCGTGGAGCCGTTGGGCAGCGCCATCAAATACTTCCGTCCAGAGTTCGAAGCCGGTATCGCGCCAGTCAGCGCCGCCGTCCCGCCTCTGGCAAGGCCGATCGTAATCGGCGCGTAAACGCTTAAAAAGGCGAAGGGTCCGTGCCCTTCGCCTTTCGTCCGATGACGCCTTTCGGGGCTGACTGGATTCGGACGGATAACAAGATTCCATTAGCCACGCCCGCTGACACCGGGCCAACGAAGACCTTTGAACCATGGCCACTATCCACGTAGACGGCAAAGCGCTCGAAGTCGACGGGGCAGACAACCTGTTACAGGCATGTCTGTCGCTGGGCCTCGACATCCCTTATTTCTGCTGGCACCCCGCGCTTGGTAGCGTCGGGGCCTGCCGCCAGTGCGCGGTCAAGCAGTACACCGACGAGAACGACACCCGTGGTCGCATCGTCATGTCCTGCATGACCCCGGCCACCGACAACACCTGGATCTCCATCGAAGATGAAGAATCCAAGGCGTTCCGCGCCAGTGTTGTTGAATGGCTGATGACCAACCACCCGCACGACTGCCCTGTGTGCGAAGAAGGCGGTCATTGCCACCTGCAAGACATGACAGTGATGACCGGCCACAACGAGCGCCGTTATCGCTTCACCAAACGCACCCACCAGAACCAGCAACTGGGGCCGTTCATTTCCCACGAAATGAACCGCTGCATCGCTTGCTATCGCTGCGTGCGCTTCTACAAGGATTACGCTGGCGGCACCGACCTCGGTGTGTTCGGCGCCCACGACAACGTGTACTTCGGTCGCGTTGAAGACGGCACCCTCGAAAGCGAGTTCTCCGGCAACCTCACCGAGGTCTGCCCAACCGGTGTGTTCACCGACAAGACTCACTCCGAGCGTTACAACCGCAAGTGGGACATGCAATTCGCGCCGAGCATCTGCCACGGCTGCTCGAGCGGTTGCAACATCTCCCCGGGCGAGCGTTACGGTGAGCTGCGTCGCATCGAAAACCGTTTCAACGGTTCGGTGAACCAGTACTTCCTGTGCGACCGTGGCCGTTTCGGTTATGGCTACGTCAACCGCACCGACCGTCCACGTCAGCCGCTGCTGGCCGACGGCACCAAGCTCGGTCTGGATGCCGCGCTGGATAAAGCCGCTGACCTGCTGCGCGGTCGCAACATCGTCGGTATCGGTTCGCCGCGCGCCAGCCTCGAAAGCAACTATGCGTTGCGCGAACTGGTTGGCGCCGAGCACTTCTACTCGGGTATCGAAGCGTCCGAACTGGAGCGCATCCGTCTGGTCCTGCAAGTGCTGAAAGACAGCCCGTTGCCAGTGCCGAACATGCGCGACATCGAAGACCACGACGCGATTTTCGTCCTCGGTGAAGACCTGACCCAGACCGCCGCCCGTGTGGCGCTGTCCCTGCGTCAGTCGGTCAAAGGTAAAGCTGAAGACATGGCCGAAGCCATGCGCGTTCAGCCTTGGCTCGACGCTGCGGTGAAGAACATCGGTCAGCACGCGCTGAACCCGCTGTTCATCGCCAGCCTGGCTGAAACCAAGCTCGACGACATCGCTGAAGAATGCGTACACGCTGCTCCGGATGACTTGGCACGCATCGGTTTCGCCGTTGCTCACGCACTGGACGCCAGCGCGCCGGCCGTTGAAGGTCTGGACGCCGAAGCACTGGAACTGGCTCAGCGTATTGCTGACGCCCTGCTCGCTGCCAAACGTCCGCTGATCATCGCCGGTACTTCGCTGGGCTCCAAAGCCTTGATCGAAGCCGCCGCGAACATCGCCAAGGCGCTGAAGCTGCGCGAGAAGAACGGTTCGATCAGCCTGATCGTGCCGGAAGCCAACAGCCTTGGTCTGGCCATGCTCGGTGGCGAATCGGTGGATGCGGCGCTGCAAGCCGTCATCGACGGTAAGGCTGACGCGATCGTTGTGCTGGAAAACGATCTGTACACCCGCACCGCCAAAGACAAGGTCGATGCTGCACTGAACGCTGCGCAAGTGGTGATCGTTGCTGACCATCAGAAGACGGCTACCAGCGACCGCGCGCACCTGGTGCTGCCAGCCGCAAGCTTCGCTGAAGGCGACGGTACTTTGGTCAGCCAGGAAGGTCGCGCCCAGCGCTTCTTCCAGGTTTTCGACCCACAATACATGGATGCGAGCATCCTGGTTCACGAAGGCTGGCGCTGGCTGCACGCCCTGCGCGCGACCCTGCTGAACCAACCGATCGACTGGACGCAACTCGACCACGTCACCGCTGCCGTTGCTTCGAGCACCGAGCAACTGGCGCGTATCGTCGACGCTGCACCATCGGCGGCGTTCCGCATCAAGGGTCTGAAACTGGCGCGTGAGCCGCTGCGTTATTCCGGTCGCACCGCGATGCGCGCCGACATCAGCGTTCACGAACCACGCACCCCGCAAGACAAAGACACCGCGTTCGCCTTCTCCATGGAAGGTTACTCGGGCTCTGCCGAACCGCGTCAGCAGGTGCCATTTGCATGGTCGCCGGGCTGGAACTCGCCACAAGCGTGGAACAAGTTCCAGGACGAAGTCGGCGGTCACATCCGTGCTGGCGACCCGGGCACCCGCCTGATCGAAAGCACTGGCGATTCGCTGAACTGGTTCGCTGCAGCACCGCGCGCATTCAACCCGGCGCCGGGCACCTGGCAAGCCGTGCCGTTCTTCCACCTGTTCGGCAGCGAAGAAAACTCTTCGAAAGCCGCACCGGTTCAAGAGCGCATTCCGGCTCCGTACGTGGCTCTGGCCAAGTCGGAAGCGGATCGTCTGGGCGTCAATGACGGTGCCCTGCTGAGCCTGAACGTGGCCGGTCAGACCCTGCGTCTGCCGCTGCGTATCAATGAAGAACTGGGCGCAGGTCTGGTGGCATTGCCTGCGGGCATCGCCGGCATTCCACCGGCATTCGCCGGCGTATCCGTCGACGGTCTGCAGGAGGCAGCGCAATGACCTGGTTCACCCCTGAAGTGATCGATGTGATCCTCTCGGTCGTCAAAGCCATCGTGATTTTGCTGGCCGTTGTGGTGGCAGGCGCGTTGCTCAGCTTTGTCGAACGTCGCCTGCTGGGCTGGTGGCAGGACCGTTACGGTCCGAACCGCGTTGGCCCGTTTGGTATGTTCCAGATCGCCGCCGACATGCTGAAGATGTTCTTCAAGGAAGACTGGACCCCGCCTTTTGCCGACAAAGTGATCTTCACTTTGGCGCCGGTGGTGGCCATGTCCGCCCTGCTGATCGCCTTTGCGATCATCCCGATCACCCCGACCTGGGGTGTCGCGGATCTGAACATCGGCCTGCTGTTCTTCTTCGCCATGGCCGGTCTGTCGGTCTACGCGGTGTTGTTCGCCGGCTGGTCGAGTAACAACAAGTTCGCCCTGCTCGGCAGCTTGCGTGCGTCGGCGCAGACCGTGTCCTACGAAGTGTTCATGGGCCTGGCCCTGATGGGCATCGTGGTGCAGGTCGGCTCGTTCAACATGCGCGACATCGTCGAGTACCAGGCGCAGAACCTGTGGTTCATCATTCCGCAGTTCTTCGGCTTCTGTACCTTCTTCATCGCTGGCGTCGCCGTGACTCACCGTCACCCGTTCGACCAGCCGGAAGCGGAACAGGAACTGGCCGACGGTTACCACATTGAATACGCCGGTATGAAATGGGGCATGTTCTTCGTCGGTGAATACATCGGCATCATCCTGATCTCGGCGCTGCTGGTCACCCTGTTCTTCGGTGGCTGGCACGGTCCGTTCGGCATCTTGCCGCAACTGGCGTTCGTCTGGTTCGCACTGAAGACCGCGTTCTTCATCATGCTGTTCATCCTGCTGCGCGCTTCCATCCCGCGTCCGCGTTATGACCAGGTGATGGATTTCAGCTGGAAATTCTGCCTGCCACTGACCCTGATCAATTTGCTGGTGACCGCTGCGGTCGTGTTGTGGAACACGCCTGCAGTCGCGGTTCAGTGAGGATTTGACCCATGTTCAAATATATTGGCGACATCGTTAAGGGTACTGGTACCCAGTTGCGCAGCCTGGTCATGGTCTTCGGCCATGGCTTTCGCAAGCGCGACACCCTGCAATACCCGGAAGAAGCGGTCTACCTGCCACCACGCTACCGCGGTCGCATCGTCCTGACCCGTGACCCCGATGGCGAAGAGCGTTGCGTAGCCTGCAACCTGTGCGCCGTGGCTTGCCCGGTGGGTTGCATCTCGCTGCAGAAAGCTGAAACCGAAGACGGTCGCTGGTACCCGGACTTCTTCCGTATCAACTTCTCGCGCTGCATTTTCTGCGGTCTCTGCGAGGAAGCCTGTCCGACCACCGCGATCCAGCTGACACCGGATTTCGAGATGGCCGAGTTCAAACGTCAGGACCTGGTGTACGAGAAAGAAGATCTGCTGATCTCCGGCCCCGGCAAAAACCCTGATTACAACTTCTATCGTGTTGCAGGTATGGCAATCGCTGGCAAGCCGAAAGGCTCCGCGCAGAACGAAGCCGAACCGATCAACGTGAAGAGCTTGCTGCCTTAAGGAAGAACGATGGAATTCGCTTTCTATTTCGCATCGGGTATCGCTGTTGTGTCCACGCTTCGCGTAGTCACCAACACCAACCCTGTGCACGCCCTGCTCTACCTGATCATCTCGTTGATCGCCGTGGCCATGACCTTCTTCGCACTCGGCGCACCGTTCGCCGGCGTGCTGGAAGTGATCGCTTACGCCGGCGCCATCATGGTGCTGTTCGTGTTCGTGGTGATGATGCTGAACCTGGGTCCCGCCTCGGTTCAGCAAGAACGCGTCTGGCTCAAGCCCGGCATCTGGGCCGGTCCGGTGATTCTCGCCGCGCTGCTGCTGGCCGAACTGCTGTATGTGCTGTTCGCTCACCAGAGCGGCCAGGCCATCGGCCACACCACCGTAGACGCGAAAGCCGTGGGCATCAGCCTGTTCGGTCCGTACCTGCTGGTGGTCGAACTCGCCTCGATGCTGCTGCTTGCCGCAGCCGTCACGGCGTTCCATTTGGGCCGTAACGAGGCGAAGGAGTAAGACATGCCTGCTATCCCTCTCGAACATGGTCTGGCAGTTGCCGGCATCCTGTTCTGCCTTGGTCTGGTCGGCCTGATGGTCCGCCGCAACATTTTGTTCGTGTTGATGAGTCTGGAAGTGATGATGAACGCCTCTGCATTGGCGTTCATCGTTGCTGGCGCCCGTTGGGGCCAGCCGGATGGACAGATCATGTTCATCCTGGTGATCAGCCTTGCAGCCGCCGAGGCCAGTATTGGTCTGGCGATCCTGCTGCAACTGTATCGCCGCTTCCACACGCTCGATATCGACGCTGCCAGTGAGATGCGCGGATGAACCTGATCTTTCTGACTTTCGTATTCCCTCTGATCGGTTTCCTGCTGCTGTCGTTCTCCCGTGGACGCTGGTCGGAAAACCTCTCGGCGCTGATCGGCGTGGGTTCCATTGGCTTGTCGGCGATTGTCGCCGCCTACGTCATCTGGCAATTCAACGTCGCACCACCCGAAGGCGGTCACTACACCCTGGTGCTGTGGAAGTGGATGGCGGTCGAAGGCTTCAAGCCTGACTTCGCCCTCTACGTCGACGGCCTGTCGATCACCATGCTTGGCGTGGTCGTTGGCGTGGGTTTCCTGATCCACCTGTTCGCGTCCTGGTACATGCGCGGTGAAGCGGGCTACTCGCGCTTCTTCTCGTACACCAACCTGTTTATCGCCAGCATGCTGTTCCTGGTGCTCGGCGATAACCTGTTGTTCCTGTACTTCGGCTGGGAAGGCGTGGGCCTGTGCTCGTACCTGTTGATCGGTTTCTACTACAGCAACCGCAACAACGGTAACGCCGCACTCAAGGCTTTCATCGTGACCCGGATCGGCGACGTGTTCATGGCCATCGGCCTGTTCATCCTGTTCCAGCAAGTGGGCACGTTGAATATCCAGGAACTGCTGGTGCTGGCACCGCAGAAATTCCAGGTCGGCGACTTCTGGATCACGCTGGCAACGCTGATGCTGCTGGGTGGTGCGGTCGGTAAATCGGCACAACTGCCGCTGCAAACCTGGCTCGCGGACGCGATGGCCGGCCCGACCCCGGTGTCGGCACTGATCCACGCCGCAACCATGGTTACTGCCGGTGTTTACCTGATCGCCCGTACCCACGGTCTGTTCACCCTGGCGCCGGAAATCCTGCACTTGGTCGGCATCGTTGGTGGTGTGACGCTGGTGCTCGCTGGTTTCGCCGCTCTGGTTCAGACCGACATCAAACGTATCCTCGCCTACTCGACCATGAGCCAGATCGGCTACATGTTCCTGGCGCTGGGCGTTGGTGCATGGGATGGCGCGATTTTCCACCTGATGACCCACGCCTTCTTCAAGGCCTTGCTGTTCCTTGCTTCCGGTGCGGTGATCGTTGCCTGCCACCACGAGCAGAACATCTTCAAGATGGGCGGTCTGTGGAAAAAACTGCCACTGGCCTACGCCAGCTTCATCGTCGGCGGCGCGGCACTGGCTGCTCTGCCTCTGGTCACCGCCGGCTTCTACTCCAAGGACGAAATCCTTTGGGAAGCGTTCGCCAGCGGCAACCACGGTCTGCTTTACGCAGGTCTGGTCGGCGCGTTCATGACGTCGCTGTACACCTTCCGCCTGATCTTCATCACGTTCCACGGTGAAGCCAAGACCGAAGCCCACGCCGGTCACGGCATCGCTCACTGGCTGCCGTTGTCGGTGCTGATCGTATTGTCCACCGCCATTGGCGCGATGATCGTTCCGCCACTGCACGGCGTGCTGCCAGAAAGCGTTGGCCATGCCGGTGGCGAAGCCAAGCACAGTCTGGAAATCGCCTCGGGCGCCATCGCCCTGGCCGGTATCCTGCTGGCAGCGCTGCTGTTCCTCGGCAAGCGTCGCTTCGTCACGGCCATCGCCAACAGCGGCATCGGCCGTTTCCTTTCGGCCTGGTGGTTCGCTGCCTGGGGCTTCGACTGGATCTACGACAAACTGTTCGTCAAGCCTTACCTGGCGATCAGCCACGTACTGCGCAAAGACCCGCTCGACCAGACCATCGGTCTGATCCCGCGTATGGCCAAGGGTGGTCACACCGCCCTGAGCCGCACCGAGACCGGTCAACTGCGTTGGTACGCTGCTTCGATGGCTGCTGGTGCCGTGCTGGTCATTGGCGCCATCGTGCTGGTAGCGGTCTGATATGAACCTTGCGAATTTGCGAAAGGAAACGAGCCCGTCATGATTCTGCCTTGGCTAATCCTGATCCCCTTCATCGGCGGCCTGCTGTGCTGGATGGGTGAGCGCTTCGGCGCTACCCTCCCCCGCTGGATTGCGCTGTTGACCATGACCCTGGAACTCGCCCTCGGCCTCTGGCTGTGGGCCCACGGTGACTATTCATTTGCCCCGGCGCCTGGCGCCGATCCGACCTGGGCGCTTGAGTTCAAGCATGTCTGGATCCAGCGCTTCGGCATCAACGTGCACCTGGCCCTCGACGGCCTGTCGCTGTTGATGATCCTGCTGACCGGTCTGCTGGGTATCCTCTCGGTACTCTGCTCGTGGAAAGAGATTCAACGTCACGTTGGCTTCTTCCACCTGAACCTGATGTGGATCCTCGGCGGCGTGGTCGGCGTGTTCCTCGCCCTCGACCTGTTCATGTTCTTCTTCTTCTGGGAAATGATGCTGGTGCCGATGTACTTCCTCATCGCGCTCTGGGGTCACAGTTCTTCGGACGGCAAGAAAACCCGGATCTACGCAGCGACCAAGTTCTTCATCTTCACTCAGGCTTCCGGTCTGATCATGCTGGTGGCGATCCTCGGTCTGGTGCTGGTCAACTTCAACAACACTGGCGTGATTACCTTCAACTACGCCGACCTGTTGAAAACCAAGATGTCGATGACCACCGAGTACATCCTGATGCTCGGCTTCTTCATCGCCTTCGCGGTCAAGCTGCCGGTTGTACCGTTCCACTCGTGGTTGCCTGATGCCCACGCCCAGGCGCCGACTGCCGGTTCCGTCGACCTCGCCGGTATCTTGCTGAAAACCGCTGCCTACGGTCTGCTGCGTTTCGCCCTGCCATTGTTCCCGAACGCTTCGGCCGAGTTTGCGCCGATCGCCATGACCCTCGGTCTGGTCGGGATCTTCTACGGTGCGTTCCTCGCTTTCGCACAAACCGACATCAAGCGTCTGATCGCCTTCTCGTCCGTTTCCCACATGGGTTTCGTGTTGATCGGCATCTACTCCGGCAGCCAACTGGCCCTGCAAGGTGCAGTGATCCAGATGCTCGCGCACGGTGTGTCGGCGGCGGCACTGTTTATCCTCAGCGGTCAGTTGTACGAGCGTTTGCACACTCGTGACATGCGTGAGATGGGCGGTGTGTGGTCGCGTATCGCTTACCTGCCAGCAATCAGCCTGTTCTTTGCAGCCGCTTCGCTGGGTCTGCCAGGTACCGGTAACTTTGTCGGTGAGTTCCTGATCCTGATCGGCTCCTTCGCCAGCTGGCCGTGGATCACTGCGATTGCCACCTCCGGTCTGGTGTTCGGTTCGGTCTACTCGCTGATCATGATCCACCGTGCCTACTTCGGTCCGGCGAAATCGGATTCGATCCTGCACGGTATGGACGCTCGCGAACTGATCATGGTGCTGGGCCTTGCGGTGTTGCTGATCTACATCGGCGTCTACCCGCAACCGTTCCTCGACACTTCTGCCGCCACGATGCATGGCGTTCAGCAGTGGCTCGGCACCGCCTTCACTCAACTCGCTTCGGCCCGGTAAGAGCGCTATGGAATTCACGATTCAACACTTTATTGCGCTTGCGCCACTGTTGATCACCAGCCTCACCATTATCGTGGTGATGCTGGCAATCGCCTGGCGCCGCAACCACTCGCAGACTTTCCTGATCTCGGTCGCCGGTCTGAACCTGGCCTTGCTGTCGATCCTCCCAGCCCTGAAAGTCGCGCCTCTGGCCGTGACTCCACTGCTGCAAATCGACACGTTCGCTTGCCTGTACATGGCGCTGATCCTGGTCGCCACCCTCGCCTGTGTCACCCTCGCCCACGCCTATCTGGGCGATGGCGGTTCGGGTTACCCGGGCAACCGTGAAGAACTCTACCTGCTGATCCTGATGGCCGCCGCCGGTGGTCTGGTTCTGGTCAGCGCGCAGCACCTGGCCGGTTTGTTCATCGGTCTGGAACTGCTCTCGGTACCGGTCTACGGTCTGGTGGCTTACGCCTTCTTCAACAAGCGTTCGCTGGAAGCCGGCATCAAATACATGGTGCTGTCGGCCGCTGGCTCCGCGTTCCTGTTGTTCGGTATGGCGCTGCTGTACGCCGACTCGGGTTCGCTGAGCTTCGTCGGTATCGGTCAGGCTCTGGCTGCGACTGGCCTGCCTAGCTCGCTGGCGCAACTGGGTCTGGGCATGATGCTGATCGGTCTGGCGTTCAAGCTCTCGCTGGTACCGTTCCACCTGTGGACGCCGGATGTCTACGAAGGTGCTCCGGCACCGGTGGCGGCGTTCCTCGCGACCGCTTCCAAGGTTGCGGTGTTTGCAGTGATGGTGCGTCTGTTCCAGATCTCCCCTGCCGCCAGCAGTGGCGTACTGAGCGACGTGCTGACCGTCATCGCCATCGCCTCGATCCTGTTCGGTAACCTGCTGGCCCTGACCCAGAGCAACCTCAAGCGTCTGCTCGGTTACTCGTCCATCGCGCACTTCGGCTACCTGCTGATCGCGCTGGTGGCGAGCAAGGGTCTGGCGGTGGAAGCCATCGGCGTGTACCTGGTGACTTATGTGATCACCAGCCTCGGCGCCTTCGGCGTGATCACCCTGATGTCCTCGCCGTACAACGGCCGTGACGCGGATGCCCTGTACGAATACCGCGGCCTGTTCTGGCGCCGTCCGTACCTGACCGCCGTGCTGACCGTGATGATGCTGTCGCTGGCCGGTATCCCGCTGACTGCAGGCTTCATCGGCAAGTTCTACATCATCGCTACCGGTGTTGAATCGCATCAATGGTGGCTGGTCGGCTCGCTGGTGCTGGGCAGCGCCATCGGCGTCTTCTACTACCTGCGCGTGATGGTCACTCTCTACCTGATCGAGCCAAACCTGCGTCGCCACGACGCGCAGCTGCACTGGGAACAGAAGGCAGGCGGCGTGATGCTGCTGGCCATCGCCCTGGTCGCGTTCTTCCTGGGTGTGTACCCGCAGCCATTGCTGACACTGGTTCAGCAGGCGGGTCTGGCGGGCTGATAGCTTGGCTGGCTAGAAATGAAAACGGCACCTTCGGGTGCCGTTTTTGTTTTTGTGCGATCTTTTGACTTACTACGCTCCCCCCTTTTTAGGAATTTGCCTGCAAACCCGTGAGCAACGGCTGACATTCCGTAGAAGACATTTGTAGTTACATTTGAGGATCACCTATCAAGTGGAGATCCACGAACCATGAAGCGGGATATTTTTTCAGAGTTGATGGATGGCATTGGTGCGATAGCCAGAGAACGCCAAGGCAAAATCACATTGAAGAAGACGCGTGTAAAACGGATCGGCGACACGAAGGGCAAACTCATACTTCCCGCCGAAACTGATGCCTCTCTATCACACGGTTTGCTGGATACCTTCGAACGATAAAAAGCCACATCTGCACTCATGCGACCTATCAGACTCACTCAGACTACTGTGGGAGTGAGCCTGCTCGCGATGGCGTAGGCACTTTCAACATCTTGATTGGCTGACACTCCGCTTTCGTCGGAACGCCGCCCGGAGCAGGCTCGCTCCCACAGTTTTGTGTGGCGTTCACTCAATTCATATAACCACATGACGAAATTGTAATTCCCTCATCACCTTGGCGTTATCCGCAGCTTGCAACGATGTCACCCGGCGACCATGCCGGCGGGCCCTGCCCCGTCGAACAATAAAACCCACGCCGAAGCACGTTCCCGTTCTGCCGAACCCAAGGAGTGTTTGATGGTTAACCCTACAAAAATATCGATGGCCGCTTTAGCGGTGGTGGTGGTCGGCGCCGGGCCGTCCATGGTGTTTGCAGAAGACAAACCCGAGGGCTTTGTCGAAGGCAGTAGCCTGACGGTGCTCAACCGCAACTTTTACTTCAATCGTGATCATCGCAACGGCCAGTCCAGCCCCACCGGCAACGGTTATTCCGAAGCCTGGTCGCATGCGGTGATCAGCAAGTTCGAATCCGGTTTCACCCAGGGCACCGTCGGCGTCGGTGTTGATGCGTTTGCGATGATCGGGCTGAAGCTCGATACCGGTGACGGGCGAAACGGCGGGCGCAGTTCGTTTGATGTGTTGCCGGTTAACAGTGATGGCGAGGCGCGAGACGAATACACCAAGGTCGGTGGCGCCGCGAAAATTCGTGCGTTCGATACGGTGGTCAGGGTCGGTGATGTGTTCCCGGTCAATCCGATGGTGGCGGCCGGTGATTCGCGCTTGTTGCCGGAAAGCTTTCGCGGGGTGACAGCGAGCAACACCAGCATTGAAGGTCTGTCGGTGCAGGGCGGTCGATTGCATGCGATGAGCCAGCCGGCGTCCAGCGACATGCGCGAGAACTTCGCCACGTTCTACGCTGGCCCGGTCAATTCGCCGTGGATCGCTTACGGTGGCGGCGATTACGCATTGAACAAGAACCTCAGTTTCAGTCTGTATTCCAGCCGTCTCAAGGATGCGTGGAATCAGTACTACGCTGGCACTGCCTGGACTTATCCGCTCTCGGACGACCTGTCGCTGTTCGGTGGCCTGAACTATTACAAAGCCGTCGATGAAGGCAAACAACTGCTCGGCGAGTTCGACAACAACATCTGGAGCGGCCGTGTCGGCGTAAAACTCGGCGCCCATTCGGTCGCCCTCTCCCACCAACGCAATAACGGCAATGACGACTTCGATTACCTGCGCCAGTCCGACTCGATCTTCCTCGACAACTCGATCCAGTACAGCGATTTCAACTCGCCGAAAGAACGCTCGTGGATGGTGCGTTATGACCTCGACATGAGCACTTATGGCGTACCCGGTTTGTCGTTCATGACCCGTTACGCGCGCGGCACCGACGCCGACTATTCCAACGCCAACGCCGTGTACATGCGCCGCGATGCCGAGGGCAATCCGCTGACCGATCAGAAACGTTGGGAGCGCGACATCGAAGTCAAATACTTGGTGCAAAGCGGTTCGATGAAAGACCTGTCACTGCGCTTGCGCCAGGCGACGACACGCGCCACGGCGTTCGAGTCGGATCTGGATGAAGTGCGGGTGATTGTCGAGTATCCGTTGGCGATTCTTTGATTGCGCGGTTGATGCAAATTCACCTTTAGAAGCTCCTTGCTCCTTTGGTAAGAGGTGAATCTTTTGGCGTCCTTCGGGGCGCCTTTTTTTGCGCTGCGGTCGCGACATAATCAACCCGCTATCAAGACAACCTAGCGGGTAGCTGAAAGCCAAGCTTTAGCGTAGAGGCAGCATCAGGGTTATAGGGGAAATGTCGGGGCACGGAATGAATCCCGCGTACTTGATATAAAAGCTCGACAGCCGATCATTCAAGGGATGAACAATTATTGCGCTGGATCCGATCGACTGAGACGCGTTGAGGGCTCTTTCAATCGCATCTTGCAGTAAATCGACAGCGAAACCTTGGCCCTGAGCTTCGCGCGTTACCCCCATACGCCCCAATAGAGTTACCGGATGGACACTGGGCGAATTGCGTTGACTGCTCTTCGGCATGACGCTGGCACGGGCGACTGATCCGCTGGAGAGAGTGTAATAGGCCATCACATTCGACGTGCCTTTGAGGCAACTGACGTACACAACAGCCTGCTTGGTGGATTGGGCTTTTCGCGCCTTCCTCTGCAGGTAATGGTCAATGGTCACCTCACCAGAATCGAAAGCATTGAGCTCGTGTAGGTCGTTGAGCTTCTCGGGGGCGGTCAACTCCAACGTTTTGGACGTGCGAGCAGTTGGTGCAGGCATTCGTTACCTCGAGCCGGATTGGCTTCAATAGCCTGTTCGAATGCGTCAAATGCGCTGTCGTCGAGAAGGAACAGTCGTTTATCCAGAATCACCTCTTCAGCTTTTTGGCAGGCAGCTTCCAGGATAAAACTTGTGCGATCACGACCAGACATGGCGGCTGCCAAATCGATCAGATTACGTTTCTTTTCGTCCGCTCTCATGTTGATTGGAACGGGTTTGGATTTTTCAACGCTTTCAGTTGTGGACATTTGTTCTGTTTCCCATCTGGGTAGGTGATGTTGGAACTGGAGCCTCCTTATGGCGTTAGCACATCAGCTTTTGTTTACTTTTCATTTTCTGACTCCTTGAGTGGCCCGGAGAGGTTTAGGCCATGCTCTTAACGTGAGATCTAACGTTTGAGGTGCGAAGCCATGTGAGCAGCTTCGGAGTCGATTCTATACCGACCGTGTAGCTAATGCATATACGCGTATAGCTTTCAGATACACGGTCATTTTATTTAGTCTGGCGAGAAAGAGATCCTCGCCAAAGGACCTTTGCCTACGTCGTGACCTCCACGTTATCCAGCGCTTTGTTCACCGCCAGTTCACCGAGCATGACCACCTGCGCGATACCCAGCAGGGTCTTGCGATGGGTGCCGCCCAGCAATGCGGCGAAGTCACCGAGCATCACCGTGGCCGAGGCCAGGGATTCGCTGGCGTTGGCCAGTAGTGATTCGGTGTCGGCTTTGGGATTGACCAGGAACATCTGGTTGGGGATGTACGGTGCGGACATGATGGCGGCTGAGGGTTTGAGGTAGAAGTCGAGGGCGCGGTCGGCGGCTTCGTGGAGTTTTCGGGTGTCGACGGAGGCGTAGGGGGATGTTGAGTTGGCGTCGGGGATTGCGTCTGCTTCGGGGGGATTTGGGGTTGGCTTTTTCATAAGGTTCATCTTCTGTTCTGAAAGTGGAGCTGGCCCATTCGGTTCCAATCGAAAGGGTGGCAGCTGTACGCAGGTTGGAACCCGGGGAACAGAAAACCCGACAGACTCGAAGTCTCCCGCGCACAGCTGCCATAACGAACTGCATACCATCAAAGGTGTGCAAGCATACGTCATGAAAAGTGCTTTCGCTTTCTGTAAAGCCACGGGGTTCCAATCCCGATCGCTGAATTGGCAGCGACCCCCACAGGCTAGAGAGCTGACGTCCGACGGACAACCTGAAAACATTGTGGGAAGGTTCCGCACTTCCCACACAACCTTTAAACATCACGAATTGAAATACGCATCGTGATATTGAAATTCGACCCCTGTAGGAGCTGCCGAAGGCTGCGATCTTTTGATCTTGATCTTTAGAATCAAAGTCAAAAGATCGCAGCCTTCGGCAGCTCCTACACGGGGCCGCGTTCTGGCGTGGCGGATTCAGCTCCCGCCGTTCCGACACACGCCCATCACGCTGTACTTGATGGTGTTGAGCTGACCTTTGGAGTCCTCATATGTCATGGCGGTGGGCACCACTTTGCACGCAGGCTGCGGCTTCACCACACTCACCACTTTGACCACGTCCAGCTTCATTCCGTATTCGTAATCCTTCACCGCCGGCGGCGCTTTGCCCTGGTTGGCGGCGTACTGTTCCATGGCTTTGCTGTTGGCGCTGAGCGCGCGTTCAAAGGTGCGGTCACCACCGCCTTCGGCCAGCACATTCGCAGACATCGCCATTACGCCGACGAACGCGATCCACTTGAGCATGTTCATATCCATTTCCTTCCCGTCCGGGCTTGAAAAAAAAGCCCGGCATCGATGCGCGATGAAGGGCTTGTTCAGGTGCAGCAGGCTTACAGATCGCGGGTCTTGTCGTCCTTCTTGTCGTTGACGACCACCGGGTTGCCGGCGGCTTTTTCCTTGGCGACGAACAACTCCATGGAGCGGTCGTTGCTGGTCATCATCCGCTCGAATGTGCGGTCGCCACCGCCTTCGGCCAAGGCCACGGAAGAGATCGCCAACGCCACAACAAAAGTACCCATCTGTACGATTTTCATCTTTGATTCCTCGTTTAAGTAACTGACGGGATCAAGGTAACAATCCGAACCTATCGTCACGGTGGCGGGGAAATTACATATCCGTTATCTCCCGGACACACTTCTGAAGTCGAACACAAAACCTGTAGGAGTGAGCCTGCTCGCGATAGCGGTGGGTCAGTCAATGTAGATCTGCCTGATAGACCGCTATCGCGATCAGGCTCACTCCTACAGAGGGGATTACCTATTTAGTTGGAACGGTGTCTTCTTCCCGGCGATGGGCGAGTTGGTAGAGCGCCGGCAAGATCAGCAGCGTGAGGATCGTGGAGGACAGGATTCCGCCGATCACCACGGTTGCCAGTGGTCGCTGCACCTCCGCACCTGTGCCGGTCGCAAGCGCCATCGGAATAAAGCCCAGCGAAGCCACCAACGCCGTCATCAACACAGGTCGCAAACGCGTCAGCGCACCTTCGTGAATGGCATCCGAAAGCGACCGCCCCTCCTCGCGCAAATTACGAATAAACGCAATCATCACCAAGCCGTTCAACACCGCCACCCCGGACAACGCGATAAAACCGACCCCCGCCGAAATCGACAGCGGAATATCCCGCAACCACAACGCCATGACCCCACCGGTCAAGGCAAACGGAATCCCGGTAAACACCAGCAAGCCGTCCTTGAGGTTGTTGAACATCATGAACAACAAGCCGAACACCAGCAGCAGCGCCACTGGCACGACAATCTGCAAACGCTTGGCCGCCGATTGCAGTTGTTCAAACTGGCCGCCCCAACTGGTCCAGTAACCGGCCGGGACTTGCACATCACGCTCGATCACCTCACCGGCCTCGCTGACAAACGAACCAATGTCACGCCCACGCACGTTGGCGCTGACGATCACCAGACGCTTGCCGTTCTCACGGCTGACCTGATTCGGGCCGAGCACCAGGTCGAGGCTGGCGACGTCTTGCAGCGCGATGAAGCCGATCTGATTCGCAGCGCCACTCAGTGCCGGCACCGGGATCAGCAGTGCCGACAAGCCGTCGATGTCCTTGCGCATGGCATCGGACAACCGCACAACCATATCGAAACGCCGGTCGCCCTCATACAACGTCCCGGCCTGACGCCCGCCCACTGCCACGGCAATGGTGTCCTGCACATCACCGACGTTGAGCCCGTAGCGCGCGGCTTTATCGCGATCAATGTTGATAGTCAGCACCGGCAGCCCGGTAGTTTGCTCGACCTTCACTTCGGATGCGCCGTTGACCTTTTGCATGGCAGCAGCGATTTTCGCAGCGGTGGCATTGAGCACGTCCATGTCATCACCGAACACCTTCACCGCGACATCACTGCGCACGCCGGAAATCAGTTCGTTGAAGCGCAGTTGAATCGGCTGCGACAGTTCATAGTTGCTGCCCGGCAACGTCGCGGCGGAAGCTTGCAGTTCGGCCATCAGGGTTTCGCGGGACTTGCCTGGATCCGGCCACTGTTCCTTGGGTTTGAGCATCACGTAGCTGTCGGAGATATTCGGCGGCATCGGGTCGGAGGCGATTTCGGCGGTGCCGGTGCGAGCAAAAACACGTTCGACTTCCGGCACTTTCGCCAAAATCAACGTCTCCAACCGCTGCTGCATATCCACCGATTGCGTCAGGCTGGTACCCGGCACACGCAACGCTTGCAAAGCAAAATCACCTTCGCTGAGGCTCGGTACAAACTCGCTGCCCATGCGGCTAGTAAGCACGCCGCTAAGCACGATCACGCCCAACGCCGCGCCCACTGCGATTGCGCGATGGGACATGACCCAGGCCAGCGCCGGCGCATACACGCGACGTGCGCCACGCATCACCGCGCCCTCTTCTTCCTTGACCTTGCCCGTGACGAACAACGCAATCGCCGCTGGCACGAACGTGACGGAAAGCAACATCGCGCCAAGCAAAGCAATCACCACGGTAAACGCCATCGGGTGAAACATTTTCCCTTCGACGCCACTCAAGGCGAAAATCGGCAGGTACACGACCATGATGATCAACTGCCCGAAAATCAGTGGTCTCCGCGCCTCTTTCGCCGCGGCAAAGACTTCCTTGAAACGCTCGGCACGGGTCAGCAAACGGCCGTGATGCTGCTGCGCATGGGCCAGTCGACGCAGGGTGTTTTCAACGATCACCACCGCACCGTCGACGATGATGCCGAAGTCCAGCGCGCCGAGGCTCATCAAGTTGGCGCTGACCTTGTTGCTGAACATCCCGGTGAAGGTGAACAGCATCGACAGCGGAATCACCATCGCGGTAATCAGCGCCGCGCGGATGTTGCCGAGGAACAGAAACAGAATCGCGATCACCAGAATCGCGCCTTCGATGAGGTTCTTTTTCACCGTGGCAATGGCTTTGTCGACCAGGTGCGTGCGGTCGTACACAGGCACCGCGATCACGCCTTGCGGCAAGGATTTGTTGATCTGTTCGAGCTTGCTGGCGACCGCTTGCGAAACTGTGCGGCTGTTCTCGCCGATCAGCATGAACACCGTGCCGAGCACTACTTCGCGGCCGTTTTCCGTGGCCGCGCCACTGCGCAATTCGCGGCCGATTTCCACGCTGGCGACGTTCTTCACCCGGATCGGCGTGCCGTCAACGTTGGCCATGACAATGTTGGCGATGTCCTCGGTGCTCGCCACTTGGCCCGGCGCGCGAATCAGCAATTGCTCGCCGCTGCGCTCGATGTAACCGGCGCCGACGTTGGCGTTGTTGCGCTCCAGCGCGGTGACCAGATCGGTGAGGGTCAGCTTGTATCCGGCCAGGCGTTTCGGGTCCGGAGCGATCTGATATTCCTTGGCGAAACCGCCGATAGTGTTGATCTCGGCGACACCGGGCACGTTGCGCAATTGCGGCTTGATGATCCAGTCCTGAATCACCCGCAGGTCGGTCGGCGTGTAGGCTGTGCCGTCGTCCTTGAGTGCGCCCTCCTTGGCTTCCACTGTCCATAAAAAGATCTCGCCGAGGCCGGTGGAAATCGGCCCCATCACCGCTTCCGCGCCTTCGGGCAATTGCTCCTTGGCGATCTGCAAACGCTCGCTGACCAATTGGCGGGCGAAGAACAGGTCAGTGCCGTCCTTGAAGATCACCGTGACCTGCGACAGCCCCGAGCGCGACAGCGAACGGGTCTGCTCCAGTGCCGGCAAACCGGCCATCGCGGTTTCAATCGGAAAGGTGATGCGCTGCTCGGTTTCCAGCGGCGAGAACCCGGCGGCGCCGGTGTTGATTTGCACCTGGACGTTGGTGATGTCCGGCACGGCGTCGATCGGCAGTTTTTGATAACTGGCGATGCCGAGGCCGGCCATGAGCAGAACGGCGAGCAGCACAATGATGCGCTGCTCGATGGCAAACTGGATCAGGCGTTCGAACATGGGAGTCTTCCGGATCAGTGGCTGTGCTCGGCTGAGGCTTTGCCCAGTTCCGACTTGAGGACGAAGCTGCCGGCGCTGGCGACTTGCGCGCCCGGTTCCAGCCCTTGAGTGATTTCCACATGGCCGGCGGCGCGGCTGCCCAGCTCAACCGCGCGGGCTTCGAAGCCATCGTCGGTACGCACGAAAACCGTGGGTTTGTCCTCGACGGTCTGGATCGCGGATTCCGGCACGGCGACTCTCGCTTCGCGGCTGTCGGTCGCCACCAGCGCGGTGACGAACAGACCGGGGCGCCACGAGCCTTGGGGGTTTTCCAGAGTGACGCGAACGGTTGCCGTGCGGGTCTGTTCGCCGAGCAAGCTGCCGACGTAAGCCACGCTGCCGACCACTTCTGCGTTGAGTTCCGGGGCGCTGACGGTGACCGCTTTGCCTACTTGAACCTTGTTCAGATCCTTCGGTGAAACGCCGAACGTTACCCACACTCGCGACAGATCCGAGAGGGTGAACGCCGCTGTGCTTTCATCAACGACCTCGCCCGGCGTCAGGTGTTTTTCCACCACCACGCCATCGAACGGCGCGCGCAATTCGTAGCGATTGCCGCCGGTGGCGACCACGCTGCCGCTGAGCACGCTGATCTTTTGCCGCGCATTGCTCACGGCGATTTCCGCCTCTTGCAGTGCCTGGCGCGCCTGGAGGAAATCCTGCTCGGCGGAAATCTTGTCCTGCCAGAGCTTTTTCTCACGCTCGTAGGTGGTGCGCGCCAACGCCAGGCGACGCTGCGCGGCGGCTTGTTCGCTGCGTTGATCGGAGATCTGCTGACTGGCGATCACCGCCAGTAACTGACCCTTCTTCACCGTTTGCCCGAGGTTGATCGCCACCGTCTCGACCACGCCCGGAACGCGCGGTACAACGTGGGCGGTGCGGTCTTCGTCGAAGCGCACTTCGCCGGGGAACGGCAGGCCAAGACTGATGTTTTGCGGCTTTGCTTCGGCAAGTTGAATGCCGGCGGCAGTGATTTGCTCGGCACTCAATTCGATGTGGCCTTCTTCGGCATGTTCAGCCGCTGCACCTTCTTCGGCGTGATCGGCATGCTCAGAAGTCTCGTCGGCATGCGCGTCGATGCTTGCGTTACCTGACCACTGCGAGCCGATACCAATGCCCAGCGCCAACGTCGCCACCGCGACAATCATCAATTTTTTATCCATGGAAACTCCTCTGCGCCGAGCCATCGCGCAGTTGTCTGAAAAGTGAAATTCAACGGCCGACGCTGAGGTCGCCGAAGATCCGTTCGATGCGTACGCGGGCGTCGGTGGCTTCGCTGACGGCCTGGATGTACTGGCTACGAGCGCTGATCAATGTTCGTTGCGCATCGAGCACATCGAGGAAGCCGAACTTGCCCATTTCGAATCCGCGTGTGGCGCTGTCGACCGCACTTTGCGCGGCGGGCAGGATGGTCTGGTTGAACGCAGTGACTTCGCCGTTGGCGGTCTGCCATTGCTCAAGGCTGGTCTGGACTTCCGTGCGCAATCGCAGCTCGGTGGCGTTGCGCAGATCCCGCGCCTGATCGGTGCGGCGCGCGGCCGCGAGCACATTGCCCTGATTGCGGTTGAACAGCGGAATCGGCATCGACAGCCCGACGACGTTGACGCGTTCGCGCTCGGTTTCGCTGTATTGGCTGCCGATGCTCACGGTGAGGTCGGGAATGCGCTGGGACTTTTCCAGGCCCAACGATGCTTCACGCTGATCGATCTGCAGTTTGGCCAGACGCAGTTCGGCGGTCTCGTTCAAGCGCTCGAGCAATCGTGTCGGTGGAGGAACGGCCGGCATGCTTTGCGTGGGTGCCTGCACCTTGGCCGACGTCGGCAACGGTGCGCCCATGACCTGCGCCAACTGCTGATAGGCAGTGGCCTGATCGCGTTCGGCGCGGCTCAGCTCCAAGCGCACTTCCGAAAGTTGCACTTGTGCTCGAGTACCTTCGACCGGCGACGACTTACCCGCCTCGATTCGCCCCTGCGCCACACGCAAACCGTGCTCGGCCAATTGCAGGGATTGCCGGGACAGCTGCAAGCGTTGCTGCGCGGTTTGGGCGCTGTTGAACGCCTGAATCACATCGGCGCGCAATGCATTGCGTTTGCGCTCCAGTTCGATGCCGGCAGCATCCTGCGCACGGCTGGCGACATCGATGCGTGCGCCGCGTTTGCCGCCCAGTTCGATCGGCTGACTGAGCATGACCGTGGTGGTGCGTGAGTCACGGCGGGTGTCTTCGGCTTCCCACGACACTTCAGGGTTGGGGATCAGGCCGGCCTGTTGGCGGTCACCTTCGGCGATGCCGATTTCCCACTGCGCAGCGGCCAGTTCCGGGTTGCCGGTGAAGGCGCTTTGCAGGGCTTGGTCCAGCGTCAGGGTCGATGCGTTTGCAAGGCCGGCGCTGGCCAACAACACCAGGCCGCTGACTGTTTTTTTCAGGCGTGATTGCGCCGTCAGTTTTATTAAACCGGGCAATGGAAGACTTCCTTTATTCAAGAATCTCGGATGCCGCCACGGTAGGGTTTTGAACTTATCGACAAGGTGACTGGAACATTACAAATCCGTTATCCACGGTTTGCCGAAGTTGTTTTGTTCTAGGATGCGAAGTGCTGGCGGCGTTATCGAAATACATCGAAACAAATGCGCGTTAGTTATCTGCTGAATTGCACTTGTGTGAATCGAAGTCATGGGATTTTTGTGGCTCGCGCTGCGACCGACTGTCGCAGATCACTGGTTTAGAGCGTTTGATTGTTGACCCTGTAGCCGCTACAACCTTTATTGTGCCGCCTCCCCTCACCCCAGCCCTCTCCCGGAGGGAGAGGGAGCCGACCGAGGTGTCTGACACTTTCCATCGACCTGTTACATCAAATCGATTATGGATTCAGTGAGGTTTTTTCACGTCGGCGTAGTTCCGAAATATCCCACGCTCAGTCCCCTCTCCTTCTGGGAGAGGGTTAGGGTGAGGGGCCGCCTTAATTAAATACCCATTAAATAAAAGTGGTGAAAGATCATGCGAATCCTTGTCGTCGAGGACGAGCTTAAAGCTGCCGAATACTTGCATCAGGGTTTGACCGAAAGTGGCTATGTCGTTGACCACGCCGCCACCGGCGCCGATGGTTTGCACTTGGCGCAACAGCAGGCCTATGACCTGATTATTCTCGACGTGAACCTGCCGGAACTCGATGGTTGGGGCGTGCTGGAACAACTGCGTCGCACCCACTCCACACGGGTGATGATGCTCACCGCGCGCGGGCGTCTGGCCGACAAGATTCGTGGCCTCGATCTGGGCGCCGACGATTATCTGGTCAAGCCGTTCGAGTTTCCCGAACTGCTGGCGCGGGTGCGCACCTTGATGCGTCGTAGCGAAAACATCCCGGTGCCGCAGGTCCTGAAAGTCGCTGATCTGGAACTCGATCCGGGCCGCCATCGCGCGTTTCGCGGCGCGCAGCGTATTGACCTGACCACCAAGGAGTTCGCCCTGCTGCATTTGCTGATGCGCCAGTCCGGCGAAGTGCTGACGCGCACGCAGATCATCTCGCTGGTGTGGGACATGAATTTCGACTGCGACACCAACGTGGTCGAAGTGTCGATCCGCCGTTTGCGGGCGAAGATCGACGACCCGTTCGACAGCAAACTGATTCACACCCTGCGCGGTGTCGGCTATGTGCTGGAGGCACGGGAATGAAGCCCTCCAGCCTGTCGATGCGCCTTGGTTTGACGGTGAGTATTCTCGGCGCACTGTTGGTGGTGTTTCTGGCGATCCTCGCCTACTTCGCTCTGACCCATGAACTGAATGCGCTATCTCGAGACAGCCTGGAAAAGAAGATGGCGCAGGTGGAGCACAGCCTGTCGCTGTACATCGATGCCAATGAAATCAGTGGCAAGCCGCATATTCTGCTCGATCAGGTGATGGGCCATGACAACCTGACGTTGACGATTTATGACCGCTTGAACCTGCGCTCGCCGCTGCTTAAATCCGGCAGCGGTTTGACTGATCCACGGGTTGAATTGAAAGCAGTGCGGGCAACCACTGATCAATTGACTTACTCCGACAGCATTGATGCCGAAGGGGCGAAATTCCTCACCGTGTCCAAGCTGATTCGTCTCAAGGACGGCAACAGCGTGCCGGTGCTGCTGTCGATGGACAACGCCCATGATCAGGCGTTGCTCAGCGCGTATCTGCGCTCGACGCTGATTGCCTTGCCGTTGTTGCTGGTGTTTATCGGCCTGAGCGCGTGGGGCGCGGTGCAGCGTGGTTTGGCGCCGCTGCGCGAGTTTCGCAAAGTGGCGGCGATGGTCTCTACCCAGGATCTGGAACACAGGCTGTCGGTGGTAAACATGCCGCAGGAGTTGAGTGAACTGGCGCAGGGCATCAACTTCATGCTGCATCGGCTGGATGCCGGGGTGCAGCAGTTGTCGCAGTTCTCTGATGACTTGGCGCATGAGCTGCGTACGCCGATCAATAACCTGATGGGCAAGGCGCAGGTGACCCTTTCGCGCGAGCGCTCGGTGGATGAGTACAAAGATGTGTTGGTGTCATGCACCGAGGAACTGGAGCGCGTGGCGCGGATTGTTTCGGACATGCTGTTTCTGGCGCAGGTCAGTCATCCGTCGGCGCTGGCACCGTTTGAAGCGGTGGCGCTGGAGGTTGAAGTCGCGAAAGTGGCCGAGATGTTTTCGTTGTCGGCGCAGGATAAGAACATTCATTTGAATGTCGTTGGCAGTGCGACGGTGATGGGCGATCGGCTGATGATTCAGCGGGCGATTTCCAATCTGCTGTCCAACGCGCTGCGCCATTGCCCGAACGGAAAAACCGTGACGCTGCTGATTGAACAGAGTGCGACGCAGGCCTCCCTGCTGGTCAGCAACCCCGGCGCCGGGATTGAAGCGCAGCATTTGCCACATCTGTTCGACCGCTTCTACCGCGTCGACAGCAGCCGCTCGCGCTCGCAGGGCAGCACCGGGTTGGGACTGGCGATCGTGCGCTCGATCATGAGCCTGCATCAGGGTGTGGCGGAGGTTAAGAGCTTGCCGGGGGCGATGACCGTGTTCCGGCTCGGGTTTCCTGCGGTGCCGACAATGGCCCCTTCGCTTGCAGGCAAGCTCCCACAGTGATTTGCGGGGTACTCAGGTTTTGTGGGCACCACTGAAACCTGCAGGCCTTCGCCCGCTTGCGATGGCGGTGGGTCAGTCGACATTTTTGTACGATTTTTTACCGATTTGCTCCCGTCCCCACACAAACGCCGAAAGCTCTCGCCGCAACCTCCGTTTTGTCCTACAGCCAGTTTTGAGTAGATAGCTCTATGGTGGAGGCCTTGGCAGATGGAATACCGACGAGAGGCTAAAAATGAACAGGGATATCGTTTGCGAATGGGCTGAAGAAGTCTATGGTTTGGCAGCGTTGAAATATTCTGGCTATATTTGTCCAGAATACAGGGGTGAGCTGATGATCATCGTTCCGCTGGCTGAAGCCAAAAACAATTTATCCAAACTCGTCGATGATGCCGCTGCTGGCCAAGTCATCACGATTGCCAAGCATGGGCGGGCGATGGCTCGCCTCGTTCCCGTAGGAAAACCCAGCGCTCAGCGTATTGGCGCAATGAAAGGCAAACTGGTGTTGCCCGACGATTTCGACTCACCACTGCCCGATGACATGCTTGATACATTTGAGGGCACTCAAGCATGAGGCTTCTGCTCGACACGCACATTTTGCTCTGGACGCTCAGTGATGACGCCAGATTGTCCGGCAAAGCCAGAAAATTGATTGAGAACGCCGCCGAAATCTACATCAGCGCCGCCACTTTCTGGGAAATGGCAATCAAGGTCGGGCTCGGCAAGCTGAATGTTGATCTGGAAGAAGTCCGCCAATATTGTCTCGACAGTGGCTTTATCGAACTGCCAGTGACTGCAGAGCACGCCATCGCCGTGAAGGATCTTGAGCACCATCATCGCGATCCGTTTGACCGCATTATCATCGCCACAGCAATGACCGAGCCGATGAAGTTGCTCACGGCTGATGCTTTGGTTGCTCGTTACACAGATCTGGCTGTTCTGGTCTGATCAAGACACATCCAGTACCGGCACACATCAATGCTGGCGGCGGGTCGGTCGATATCTTTTTCGTCTGACACACCGCTATCGCGAGCAGGCTCACTCCTACAGGTTTTTGTGTCGTTCACAGATGCGGTGTACGCCGCGAACCTCTGTGGGAGTGAGCCTGCTCGCGATAGCAATCGCAGCGGCACCAACAAAAACGGCACCTTCCGGTGCCGTTCGCCTTTCACAGTTCCCCTATCACTTACGCGCATCCGCCCAGGATTTCAGCAGTTCGTTGTAGCTCACGGTCTCGCCTTTCGGCTTCTCGTTGGCCAGTTTCGGTTTCGGTGCGCCCGGTTGATCAAACCAGTACTGGGCATCGCGCTCCGGATTCATCTTCGGTGCACAAACAGCCTGGGCCTTGGAGCGTTCGAGGCGGGTCATTATCGCGTCCTGATCCTTGGCCAAACCATCGAGCGCCTGTTGCGGGGTCTTCTCGCCGCTAGCCGCTTCGGCGATGTGGCTCCACCATAGTTGCGCCAGACGCGGATAGTCCGGCACGTTGGTGCCGGTCGGGGTCCATTGCACGCGGGCCGGGCTGCGGTAGAACTCGACCAGACCACCGAGCTTCGGCGCCAGATCGGTCATCGCTTGCGAGTTGATGTCCGACTCGCGAATCGGCGTCAGGCCGACGATGGTTTTCTTCAACGAGACAGTTTTCGAGGTCACAAACTGCGCATACAGCCACGCTGCCAGTTTCTGTTTCTCAGGCGTGGACTTCATAAACGTCCACGAACCCACGTCCTGATACCCAAGCTTCATGCCCTCTTCCCAATACGGCCCGCGCGGCGATGGCGCCATGCGCCATTTCGGTGTGCCGTCGGCGTTGACCACCGGCAGGCCCGGTTTGGTCATGTCGGCGGTGAACGCGGTGTACCAGAAGATTTGCTGCGCAATGTTGCCCTGCGACGGCACCGGGCCGGACTCGGAGAAGGTCATGCCCGCCGCTTCCGGTGGCGCGTACTTCTTCAACCAGTCGACATATTTGGTGGTGGCGAACACCGCCGCCGGGCCGTTGGTGTCACCGCCTCGGGTCACGCTGGAGCCGACCGGGTGGCAGTCCTCGACGCGAATCCCCCACTCGTCCACCGGCAAGCCATTCGGAATGCCTTTGTCGCCGCCACCGGCCATGGAGAACCAGGCATCGGTGAAGCGCCAGCCCAGCGACGGGTCTTTCTTGCCGTAATCCATGTGCCCGTAAACGCGTTTACCGTCGATTTCCTTGACGTCTTCGCTGAAGAATTTGGCGATGTCTTCATAGGCTGACCAGTTCACCGGCACGCCCAATTCGTAGCCGTACTTTTCCTTGAACTTGGCTTTTAGATCGGCACGTTCGAACCAGTCAGCGCGGAACCAGTACAGGTTGGCGAATTGCTGGTCGGGCAGTTGATAGATCTTGCCGTCCGGCGCGGTGGTGAAGGAGATGCCGATAAAGTCCTTGATGTCGAGGGTTGGCGAGGTGAAGTTCTTGCCTTCGTTGGCCATCAGGTCGGTGATCGATTCGGTTTTTCCGTAGCGAAAGTGCGTACCGATCAGGTCCGAGTCATTGACCCACCCGTCATAAATATTCTTGTCGGACTGCATCACCGTCTGCATTTTCTCGACCACGTCGCCTTCTTGCAGCAGGTCGTGGGTGAGCTTGATCCCGGTGATTTCGCTGAACGCCTTGGCCAGTACTTTCGACTCGTATTCGTGGGTGGTCAGGGTCTCGGAAACGACCTTGATGTCCATGCCGCGAAACGGCTCGGCCGCTTTGATGAACCACTTCAACTCTTCGAGTTGCTGCTCGGCCGTCAGGGTCGACGGTTTGAATTCACTGCCGATCCATTTTTTCGCCGCGTCTTCGTAGGCATCCGCCCACGCGGCGGCGCTCAAACCGCTGAGTGCCAGCATGGCTGCCAATGAAATGCTATGTCGCAGCTTATTGTTTTTGTCGAACATAGAGACCTCCTGTTTAAGTTGTGGAGCCGCGTTGCCGAACGACTCGACTAGCCCCAACGCATCACAGCCAACAGCCACACCAGGGACAACGCGGACGCTACCCAGATGCTCCAGTCGGTGGCGCCGATCACCAGCAAATGCAGGTAGGCGCTGCCGAGAAGACCGATAAACAAACGATCGCCACGGGTGGTGGCAATCGGCAGAAAACCTCGCCGCAGGATGCTCGGCGAGCGCAATTCCCACGTCGTCATGCCGACCAGAATCAGGCCGATGACGATGAAGAATGCGGCTGTCGGGGTGGTCCAACTCATCCATTCCATCATCAGCTCCTCAGACCCGACCGAGGGCAAAGCCCTTGGCCACGTGGTTGCGAACAAACCAGATCACCAGCATGCCCGGCAGAATGGTCAACACCCCCGCCGCCGCCAGCACGCCCCAATCAATACCCGAAGCGGATACCGTGCGCGTCATCACCGCCGCGATCGGCTTGGCGTTTACCGAGGTCAACGTGCGCGCGAGCAGCAGTTCGACCCAGGAAAACATGAAGCAGAAAAACGCCGTGACGCCGATACCCGAGCCGATCAGCGGGATGAAAATCTTCACGAAGAACTTGGGGAAACTGTAGCCGTCGATGTAGGCAGTTTCGTCGATTTCTTTCGGCACGCCGGACATAAATCCTTCGAGAATCCACACCGCTAGCGGCACGTTAAACAGGCAATGCGCCAAAGCCACGGCGATATGCGTGTCGAACAGGCCAATCGACGAATACAACTGAAAGAACGGCAGCAGAAACACCGCTGGCGGCGCCATGCGGTTGGTCAGCAGCCAGAAGAACAGGTGCTTGTCGCCGAGAAAGCGATAACGCGAAAACGCATAGGCCGCCGGCAGCGCCACGCTCAGCGAGATCACCGTGTTCAGGCTGACGTAATACAGCGAGTTCAGATAACCGGTGTACCAGCTCGGATCGGTAAAGATCACTTTGTAGTTCGCCAGCGTAAAGGCCTGTGGGAAAAGCGTCAGACCGCCGAGGATTTCGGTGTTGCTCTTGAACGACATGTTCAGCAGCCAGTAGATCGGCACCAGTAGGAAAAGGATGTACACCAGCAGCGGAATCAGCTTTCTTTTGCTCATGGCCGGGCCTCAGCGGTTGGCGTCGGAGTGCGTCATGGCGGTGTAGAACAGCCAGGACACCAACAGGATGATCAGGAAGTACACCAGCGAAAACGCCGCTGCCGGACCGAGGTCGAATTGCCCTACGGCCATCTGGGTCAACGTCTGACTCAAGAAGGTCGTGGCGTTACCCGGCCCGCCGCCGGTGAGCACGAACGGCTCGGTGTAGATCATGAAACTGTCCATGAAGCGCAGCATCACCGCGATCAGCAGCACGCTCTTCAGCTTGGGCAACTGAATGTGCCTGAACACCGCCCAGGCTGAGGCCCGATCGATGCGCGCCGCTTGGTAATACACGTCGGGAATCGCGCGCAAACCGGAGAAGCACAGCAGCGCCACCAATGAAGTCCAGTGCCAGACGTCCATCACCAGCACCGTCACCCAGGCGTCCATGGTGTTGGCCGCGTAGTTGTAGCTGATGCCCATTGCGTTAAGGCTGGAACCGAGCAGACCAATGTCGGCACGGCCGAAAATCTGCCAGATGGTGCCGACCACGTTCCATGGGATCAGCAGCGGAATCGCCAGAATGATCAGCACCACCGACGACCAGCGGCCCTTGGTCGGCATGGTCAGCGCGACGGCAATGCCCAAAGGAATTTCGATCAGCAACACGCAGGCCGAGTAGATGAACTGACGCAGCAATGAATCGTGCAGACGTGGATCGAGCAGCACTTGTTTGTACCAGTCAGCGCCGACAAAGTAGCGGCTGGACTGGTCGAAGATGTCCTGCACCGAATAGTTGACCACGGTCATCATCGGGATCACCGCACTGAACGCCACCAGCAGGAACACCGGCAACACCAGCCACCAGGCCTTGTTGTTCTGCACCTTGTTCATGGCTGCACCTCATCGTCGGCTTCGAGCAGAAACTCATCGGCATAGACCATCAGCCACTGCGCCGGGAAACTGATGTACGCGATGCCCTGTGGCACCGGTTTGTCTTCCGCCAAACGTACTTTCAACGGTGCGCCGTCGAGGTCGAGGGTCATGATCTTGTAGGTGCCGAGGTCTTCGACGTGTACGACCCTGGCCTGCATCGCGTCATCAAACGGCTCGTCCCACACATGAATAAACTCCGGGCGGATGCCGACCTTCAGATTCTTCCACTGACCGTGTTCGATATGGCGCTGCATGGCGTCGGACAGCGGCAGGTGCGTCGAGGCGAAACCGACGCCACCGGGTTGCGGCTGCACGTCGATCAGGTTCATCCCGGGGCTGCCGATGAAATAGCCGACAAAGGTGTGGCTCGGCCGCTCGAACAATTCCCGTGGCGTGCCGAACTGGACGATCTGGCCGCCGTACATCACCGCGATTTTGTCGGCGAAGGTCGAGGCCTCGAGTTGATCGTGGGTCACGTAGACCATGGTGATGTTGAACTGCTCGTGGATCTGCTTGAGCTTGCGCCGCAGTTTCCACTTCAGGTGCGGGTCGATCACCGTCAGCGGCTCGTCGAACAGAATCGCCGAAACATCGTCACGGACCAGACCACGGCCCATCGAGACTTTCTGTTTTTCATCGGCGGTGAGGTTGCGCGCCTTTTTGCTGAGGAGGTTTTGCAGGTCGAGGACTTCGGCAATTTCCTGCACCTTGCTGTGCACTTTCGCCTCGGCCATGCCCTGATTTCGCAGGGGGAAAGCGAGGTTGTCGAACACGGTCATGGTGTCGTACACCACCGGAAACTGGAAAACCTGGGCGATGTTGCGCTTCTCCGGCGTCAGGTCGTTGACCGCTTTGCCGTCGAACAACACGTGGCCCTGCGAGGGGCTGAGCAGGCCGGAAATGATGTTGAGCAAAGTCGACTTGCCACAACCCGACGGCCCGAGCAAGGCGTAGGCACCGCCCTGCTCCCAGACGTGATCCATCTCGCGAATCGCGTAATCCTCCGCGCCGCTCGGGGTTTTGCTGTAGCTGTGGGCGAGGTGCTGCAAACGGATTTCGGCCATCAGGCAACCCTCGCGACACGCCGGCCCGGTGCCTGCACCAGACGGCCCTGCGCATCGAAAACGAACAGTTTGTGGGTCGGGATGTAAATGCGGATCGGCGCATCGACGTCGTATTCGTGAACGCCGGGCAGGTGCAGCACCAACAGGAAATGCTCGTTGCGCACATGCAGGAAGGTTTCCGAACCGCTGATCTCGGCGACTTCGACGGTGACTGCCAACTCCAGATCGTCATCGTTGCTCGGCACCAGCGAGATATGGCTGGGGCGCACGCCAAAACGAAACTCGCCCTCACCCACCGGGCGCAGATCAACGTTCAACGGGAAGTGTACGAAGTTGGCAAAACTCACTTCGTTGCCGGCGATGCGCCCGGGCATCAGGTTGATCGGTGGCTCGGAGAATAATTCGGCAGCGAGCACGCTTTGCGGCTGGTGATACACCGAGGTCGACGGGCCGCTCTGAATCACCCGGCCCTCGTGAAGAATGGTCGTGGTGCCGCCGAGTGCCAGCGCTTCGTTGGGTTCGGTGGTGGCGTAGATCGCGATGGTGTGGCGCGCCTTGAACAGCTCGCGCATTTCCTGGCGCAGCTCTTCGCGCAGTTTGTAGTCGAGGTTGACCAGCGGCTCATCGAAGAGGATCAGCTCGGCGTCCTTGACCAGCGCACGGGCCATGGCGGTGCGTTGCTGTTGACCGCCGGACAGCTCCAGCGGATAGCGCTGCAGAAACTTCTCGATGCGCAGCATCTTCGCGGTTTCTTGCACTTTGCTGTGGATGATCTCTTTCGAGACACCGGCCTGACGCAGTGGCGAGGCGATGTTCTCGAACACGGTCATGGTCGGGTAATTGATGAACTGCTGATAGACCATCGACACGTTGCGCAACCGCACCGGGCGCTGGGTGACGTCGACGCCGTTCATCAGGATGCGGCCGCTGTCAGGCTTATCGAGCCCGGCCATTAATCGCATGAGACTGGTTTTGCCGGACAGGGTCCGCCCGAGCAAAACGTTGAACGAACCGGGTTCGAATTTCAGGCACGCATCGTCGATCCAGGTCTGGCCCTCGACGGTGCGGCTGACGTGCTCCAGGGTGAGTGACATGGCTCGGCCTTTTTATTATTGGAGTCAAGCGACCTGTGCACGGGAGCGAGTTTCGTGCCAGAAATGGCAAGTGGTTGATTTGGCGTGAAAATCGTTGAAACAGTGGGGAACAGGCGTTCATTGCTGAACACATTTGAACAGTCGGGCGATTGACAATGAACAATAGTGAACAACACTCTATGAACGCTTTTTCCCCGACCTCATGGACGCCGAAGATCCCTGTAGGAGTGAGCCTGCTCGCGATAGCGGTGTGTCAGTCAATGCAATTTTGTCTGATAGACCGCTATCGCGAGCAGGCTCACTCCTACAGGGATCTGTGTTGGTTTCAAAGATCGGGTTCATAACAACAATAAAAATCGCTGCATCAGAGGCCCACTGCCATGGCCGCACCTGCCCCGCCGCTGTCCCACGACGCGATCGTCCAGACTTCCTGGCAACGTTGCCGCGCGTTCGGTCTCGACCACCAAAGCACGCCGGCCTTCGATCAACTGCCCCCCGCTAGCATCGCGCAGCTGCTCGACAGTCATCATTCGCTGGTGCAGACCACGCACCAGGAAGTCCTGCCCTATTACGAAAACATCCTCAGCAACTCCAACTGCCTGATCATGCTCGCCGACAATCAGGGCCAGGTCCTGACCTCGTGGGGCACGCAACGCTTTATCGAGCCGAATCTGGCGCGGGGGTTTCAGGCCGGTGCGAGTTGGGTCGAGCGCACCAGCGGCACCAACGCGATCGGCACGGCGCTGGCGTGTGAACAAGCGGTGCACATCGAACACGATGAACACTTTCTCAAGGCCAACCGTTTCATGACCGGTTCCGCCGCGCCGATTTTCGACGCCGAGCGCAAAGTCATCGCGGTGCTTGATGTGTCCAGCGACAGCTATCTGCCGCCCTCGCACACTTTGGGCATGGTCAAGATGATGAGCCAGACCGTGGAGAACCGGCTGATCCTCAACCTGTTCCATGGCCAGCATTTTCAACTGACCTTCAACACCGGGTTGAACAACCTCGACAGTCAGTGGGCCGGGTTGTTGATTTTCGATGAGAGTGGGCAGGTGTTGTCGGCCAACCGCCGGGCGGACAATCTGCTCGGTGTGCGTTTGTCGCGGGTAAGCGTTGAGAGCCTGTTCAAAGTGTCGCTGCTGGAGTTGATCAACCAGCCGGACGGGTTGCCGTTTGCCTTGCAGACGTCCGGGCGTAACCGTTTTCAGTGTTTGTTGAAGCGGCCGAAGCAGGCGTCGGTTCAGCCGCGCGTTTTTGCTGCTGAACCTAAAACCGCCGCGCCCACTGCCATCAGTCTCAACACCCTGCACTTCGGCGACAGTCGCGTGGAAAAAGCCGTGCGTCAGGCTGAGCGGTTACTGGAGAAAGACATTCCGCTGCTGATCCATGGCGAAACCGGGGTCGGCAAGGAAGTTTTCGTCAAAGCCCTGCATCAGGCCAGTTCACGTAGCAAACAGGCGTTCATTGCCGTCAACTGCGCGGCGATCCCCGCCGAACTTGTCGAATCCGAGTTATTTGGCTACGAGAAAGGTGCGTTCACCGGCGCGAATCAGAAAGGCAGTATCGGGCTGATTCGCAAGGCGGATAAAGGCACGCTGTTTCTCGACGAGATTGGCGATATGCCATTGCCGACTCAGGCGCGGTTGTTGCGGGTGTTGCAGGAGCGTTGCGTGCAACCGGTGGGCAGTAGCGAGTTGTTCCCGGTGGATTTGCGGATTATCTCGGCGACTAACCGTTCCTTGCGCGAACAAGTGCAATTGGGACGGTTTCGTGAGGATTTGTATTACCGCATTGGTGGACTGACGCTGGAGCTGCCGCCGCTGCGGGAGCGCAGTGATAAGGAGGCGTTGTTCAAGCGGTTGTGGGAGCAGCATCGTGAACCGACGCAGTGGGCGGGGTTGAGCCAGGAGGTGCTGGAGTTGTTCAGCCGTCATCCTTGGCCGGGGAATTTGCGTCAGGTGAGTAGCGTGATGCAGGTGGCGTTGGCGATGGCTGAGGAGCAGCCGGTGAGGCTTGAGCATTTGCCGGATGATTTTTTTGTTGATCTGGAGATGGAGCCGGTGGAGAGCGCGGCGCCGTTGGCGGTTGATTTGAATGATGTGGAGGCGTTGAACCGGGAGTTGAAGGCTTCCGGGGGGAATATTTCGCATTTGGCTCGGCGGTTGGGGGTGAGTCGGAATACGCTTTATAAGCGGTTGCGGCAGATTGAAGGTTGAGTGAATCCCGTTCCCCTCACCCCAGCCCTCTCCCCCAGGAGAGGGAGCCGACCGAGGTGTCTGGCGCTGGACATCGACCTGAAAAAACCAGTCGATTATGGATTCAGAGCATCACGTTCAAGTCGGTGTATCTCTCGAACATCCCCCATTCAGTCCCCTCTCCTGGGGGAGAGGGCTAGGGTGAGGGCGAAAATTCCGGCTCAACATGCGCAACCGAAGCCGCCTCCAATGTGCGCAGCCCCACCAGTACAACAACCACCATCATGATCCCAGCGCCAATCGCCACACCGAACCCGGCCCGTGCACCCCAGCCATCAATGACCAACCCCGCGAGCATGCCGCCCAGCGCAACGCCGATGCTGATACCCGTGGTCATCCACGTCAGCCCTTCGGTGATCCGCGATGGCGGGATGATGATCGTTCCCAGCTTCATGACCACGACCATCGTTGGCGCAAACGAAATCCCGGCAATAAACAGCGTCGCTGACAGGACATAAACGTCCGCTGCAAAAATCGGCAACACGCCGGTGAACGCCGTGACCAGGATCCCGATCAGGAACTGTTTTTCGATCGCCAGCAAAACCCTCATTGCACCGAAGGTCAGGCCCGCGACCAGTGAGCCAAACGCATAGGCGGCGAGGATGAAGGTTGCGGAGGCTGGCCAGCCTTGCGCATTGGCGAACGCCACGACGGCGACATCGATTGCTCCGCCAATGACCCCCATCGCCAACAACGCGAGGACAATGGTGCGAACGCCGGGAATCAGCAGAGTTGAACCACTGTGGCTGGCGTGGCCCACGACAACTTTAGGTTCAGTCTGGCGTTGCAGGAGAAACGCCGTCACCCCGAAGGCCAACAGCCCGACTGCAACCAGTGGCCCGGCTTCGGCAAAGAAACTCACGCTCAAACCGATCGCCAGTGGCGGGCCGACGATGTAGGCCATTTCGGTGAGGACCGTGTCCAGCGAGAACGCCGTGTGCAACTGCGGCTTGCCCCGGAACAATTGCGTCCACCGCGCACGGATCATCGACGGCATGCTCGGCATCGTCCCCGCCAATGCCGCCAGAACAAACAGCAGTGCGGCCGGTGCCCGCATGTAGACCGCGAGGATCAGGGCCAGCAACATGGCAATGCTGAACGCCGTGACGACGGGTAGCACGCGGCTCTGGCCATGTTGATCGACCAGTCTGGAGATGTACGGGCCGAGCAGTGCATTGGCCAGGGTGAACGTCCCGGCGACGGTGCCGGCCAGCCAGTACACACCGGTTTGCTGGACCAGCATGGTGATGATGCCGATGCCGATCATTGCTTGCGGTAATCGCGCGATAGAGCTCGCGAGCACTAACCCCGTGGCACCTGGGGTTGTCAGCAGTTCGCGATAGTGATTAGCCATGGTGTCTCCATTCCATAATCGTCGCCGCTCAGCATCCGGCTGAACGCGTTGCCGACATCAAGACCTACGCGAACGTCAAAAGCAACCCTCACCCCAGCCCTCTCCCAGAGGGAGAGGGAGCTGACCGAGGTGTCTGGCGTTGTGCATCGACCTGAAAAAACCAGTCGATTATGGATTCGAAGCAGGTTCAAGTCGGCGTATCTCTTTGACACGCACCCCTCACCCCAGCCCTCTCCCGGAGGTAGAGGGAGCTGACCGAGGTGTCTGGCGTTGTGCATCGACCTGAAAAACCGAGTTGATTATGGATTCGGCAAACATCGCTCAGGTCGGCGTATTTCTTGAGCATCCCCCATTTAGTCCCCTCTCCCTCTGGGAGAGGGTTAGGGTGAGGGGCTCTTCTTCGCAGCCAAACAAAAACCCGCACACGGCGGGTTTTGTTGATCGTTCCCACGCTCCGCGTGGGAATGCAGCCCGGGACGCTCCGCGTCCCTGATCTCAATCAGCCAGACGCCAGGTAGTCCCACCCTTGCCGTCTTCCAGCACAACGCCCATCGCCGTGAGCTGATCACGAATCCGATCCGACTCAGCCCAATCCTTACCCGCACGTGCCGCCAGACGCGCCGCAATCAGCGCATCAACCTCAGCCGCATCGACACGCCCTTCAGCGCCCGCCTGCAAAAAGTCATCGGCTTCGAGCTGCAAAACACCCAACACACTCGCCAGCTCTTTCAGACGTGCCGCCAGACCCGCCGCTGCATCGAGATCGCTCTCACGCAGACGGTTGATCTCACGCACCATCTCGAACAGCACAGCGCAGGCTTCCGGCGTGCCGAAGTCGTCGTTCATCACCGTGGTGAAACGCTCGACGAAGGCTTCGCCGCCCGCCGGCGCCACAGTCGGCAAACCTTTCAACGCGTGGTAGAAACGCTCGAGGGCGCCTTTGGCGTCCTTGAGGTTGTCTTCCGAGTAGTTGATCGCGCTGCGGTAGTGGCTCGACACCAGCAGGTAACGCACGACTTCCGGGTGGTACTTTTCCAGCACGTCGCGAATGGTGAAGAAGTTGTTCAAGGACTTGGACATCTTCTCGCCATTGATGCGAATCATGCCGCAATGCATCCACGCGTTGGCGTAGGTCTTGCCGGTGGCCGCTTCGCTCTGGGCGATTTCGTTTTCGTGGTGCGGGAACTCCAGATCGCTGCCGCCGCCATGAATGTCGAAAGTCTCGCCGAGGCAGCAGGTAGACATCACCGAGCATTCGATGTGCCAGCCCGGACGCCCGGCGCCCCATGGCGATGCCCAGCTCGGCTCACCCGGTTTGGCGGCTTTCCACAGCACGAAGTCGAGCGGGTCCTGTTTCGACTCGTCGACTTCGATCCGCGCGCCGATGCGCAGGTCTTCAATCTTCTTGCGCGACAGCTTGCCGTAGCCCATGAACTTGGCGACGCGGTAGTACACGTCGCCATTGCCCGGGGCGTAGGCGTAACCCTTGTCGATCAAGGTCTGGATCATCGCGTGCATACCCGGAATGTGATCCGTGGCGCGCGGTTCCATGTCCGGCTTCTTGATGTTCAGGCGCGCTTCGTCTTCGTGCATCGCGGCGATCATGCGTTCGGTCAACGCTTCGAACGACTCGCCGTTCTCGTTGGCCCGGTTGATGATCTTGTCGTCGATGTCGGTGATGTTGCGCACGTAAGTCAGGTCGTAACCGCTGAACCGCAACCAGCGGGTCACCAGGTCGAACGCGACCATGCTGCGGCCGTGGCCAAGGTGGCAGTAGTCGTACACGGTCATCCCGCAGACGTACATGCGCACCTTGTTGCCATCCAGCGGCTTGAAAACTTCTTTGCTCTTGGTGAGCGTGTTGTAGATCGTTAGCACGTTATTTCCCTTGACGCTGAATCACTGGCCCCACGAATCACGCAGGGTCACGGTACGGTTGAATACCGGCTGACCTGGTTTCGAGTCCTTCAAATCGGCGACGAAGTAACCTTCGCGCTCGAACTGGAAACGGTCTTCCGGCTGTGCATTGCCAAGCGATGGCTCCGCACGACAACCGGTGAGTACCTGCAGCGAATCAGGGTTGATGTTGTCGAGGAAACTCGCGCTGTCTTCGGCCTTCTCTGGGTTGGCCGAACGGAACAGGCGATCGTACAGACGCACTTCGCACTCAACGCTGGCAGCAGCCGGCACCCAGTGGATCACGCCTTTGACCTTGCGGCCTTCAGGGTTCTTGCCCAGGGTTTCCGGATCGTACGAGCAACGCAGTTCGACGATGTTGCCGTCGGCGTCCTTGATCGCTTCGTCGGCACGGATCACGTAGCTGCCGCGCAGACGCACTTCACCGGCCGGTTCCAGGCGCTTGTAGCCCTTCGGCGGCTCTTCCATGAAGTCGTCACGGTCGATGTAGATTTCCCGAGCGAATGGCAGCGCGCGCACGCCCATGTCTTCTTTCGGGTGGCGCGGCAGTTCGAGGTTTTCGACCTGGCCTTCCGGGTAGTTGGTGATGACGACTTTCAGCGGACGCAGCACGCACATGGCGCGCGGTGCGCTGTGGTCGAGGTCGTCACGGATGCTGAATTCGAGCATGCCGAAGTCGACCACGCCGTCGGAACGGTTGGTGCCGACCATTTCGCAGAAGTTGCGGATCGATTTCGGCGTGTAGCCACGGCGGCGGAAGCCCGACAGCGTGGACATGCGCGGATCGTCCCAGCCATGCACGTGCTTTTCATCGACCAGCTGTTTGAGCTTGCGCTTGCTGGTGATGGTGTAGTTGAGGTTCAGACGGCTGAACTCGTACTGACGCGGGTGCGCAGGCACTGGCAATGCGTCGAGGAACCACTCGTACAGCGGACGATGGCTTTCGAACTCGAGGGTGCAGATCGAGTGGGTGATGCCTTCGATGGCGTCCGACTGACCGTGGGTGAAGTCGTAGTTCGGATAGATGCACCACTTGTCGCCGGTCTGGTGGTGATGCGCGTGGCGAATGCGATACATGATCGGGTCGCGCAGGTTCATGTTCGGCGAAGCCATGTCGATCTTCGCGCGCAGCACGCGGGCGCCGTCCGGGAATTCACCGGCGCGCATCCGGGCGAACCAGTCGAGGTTCTCTTCAACCGAACGGTCGCGGAACGGGCTGTTCTTGCCCGGCTCGGTCAGGCTGCCACGGTATTCCTTGGCTTGCTCTGGGGTCAGGTCGTCAACGTAGGCCTTGCCGGCCTTGATCAGCTCGACGGCCCAGTCGTGCAACTGGTCAAAATACTGTGAGGCGTAGCGCACTTCGCCGGACCATTCGAAGCCCAGCCATTTGACGTCGCTTTCGATCGCGTCGATGTATTCCTGGTCTTCCTTGGCCGGGTTGGTGTCGTCGAAACGCAAGTGCGTGACGCCGCCGAACTCCTGCGCCAGGCCGAAGTTCACGCAGATCGACTTGGCGTGACCGATGTGCAGGTAGCCGTTGGGCTCAGGCGGGAAACGGGTAACGATCTGGGTGTGCTTGCCCGAGTCCAGGTCTGCCTGGATGATCGGCCGCAGGAAATTGACCGGCACGGCAGGGCCGGACTTGGCATTCGAGGTAGGGTCGACAGTGGGCTTGCTCATAGGATCCTTGACTTACATGTGCGCGGCCGCAGAGGGGGCCAGACAAAACAAAGCCGCTATCATAGCCGATGCTGTCAAGGGGCTGACAGAGCACGGCCTATAAAGGAGCGCATTTAATCGCAGGGATTTGGAAAAACAGCCTCGAAATTCGCGCCTGTCACGCTAAACTGCGCACCTTGGCCCACGGGCTGAACCGGTAACGGGCGCAAATGTCCCATTGCCCACGAATTCCTTATAAAGAGTAGCGATCATGACTCAAGTTAAATTGACCACCAATCATGGCGACATCGTCATCGAACTGAACGCTGAAAAGGCGCCGATCACCGTCGCCAACTTCATCGAGTACGTCAACGCCGGTCACTACGAAAACACCGTTTTCCACCGCGTCATCGGTAACTTCATGATCCAGGGCGGCGGTTTCGAGCCAGGCATGAAGGAAAAGAAAGACAAGCGTCCAAGCATCCAGAACGAAGCCGACAACGGTCTTTCCAACGAGAAATACACCGTTGCCATGGCCCGCACCATGGAGCCGCATTCGGCGTCCGCGCAGTTCTTCATCAACGTTGCCGACAACACTTTCCTTAACCACAGCGGCAAGAACGTGCAAGGCTGGGGCTACGCAGTATTCGGTAAAGTGACCGCCGGTACCGACGTTGTCGACAAGATCAAAGGCGTGTCGACCACTTCCAAGGCCGGCCACCAGGACGTACCAGCAGACGACGTGATCATCGAGAAAGCCGAGATCATCGAAGCGTGATATTGCTGATTTCAGACTTGCATCTGGAAGAGGAGCGCCCGGACATTACCCGGGCGTTTCTGGATTTGCTCGCCGGACGCGCCCGCTCGGCGAGTGCGTTGTACATCCTTGGCGACTTCTTCGAAGCGTGGATTGGCGACGACGCCATGACGCCCTTCCAGCGTTCCATCTGCCAGGCCCTGCGCGAATTGAGCGACAGCGGCACGGCGATTTTTCTGATGCACGGCAATCGCGACTTCATGCTCGGCAAGGCCTTCTGCAAGCAGGCCGGCTGTACGTTGTTGAAGGACCCGAGTGTCGTGCAGTTTTACGGCGAGCCGGTGCTGTTGATGCACGGCGACAGCCTGTGCACCCGCGATGTCGGCTATATGAAGCTGCGGCGTTATCTGCGCAATCCGGTCACGCTGTTTATCCTGCGGCATCTGCCACTGCGCACCCGCCATAAACTGGCGCGCAAGTTGCGCAGCGAGAGCAAGGCGCAGACGCGGATGAAGGCTAATGACATTGTCGATGTCACGCCGGAGGAGATTCCGCGAATCATGCAGGAATATGGCGTGAAAACCCTGATTCACGGACACACTCACCGCCCGGCGATTCACAAGTTGCAGCTCGGTGAGCAAGCGGCGAAGCGGATTGTGCTGGGGGATTGGGATCGTCAGGGGTGGGCGTTGCAGGTGGATGAGAGCGGCTACGCGTTGGCGCCGTTCGACTTCGCCCCGCCGCTGGCTTTGCCGCACGGCTGAAGATCGTTACCCCCTCACCCCAGCCCTCTCCCCCAGGGGGGCGAGGGGGAAAGGGAGCTGACCGCATGCAGTTCAAAACCTGAGTTCAACTCGGTATCGCAAGTCGGTGTACCTCAAACAGTCAACTCGGTCAGTCCCCTCTCCCTCCGGGAGAGGGCTAGGGTGAGGGGCTCTTGACCTTAATGCCCGGAAGCAGCAGGCCCTGCCTTCGCGGCAAACGGCGGCTTCGCCAGCCACACAATCAGAATCAAACCCATAAAACCCCAGCCCAACAGCGTGAAGTAATCCACGGTGGAGAGCATGTACGCCTGGCTCGTCAAAATCTGATCCATCTGCGCATACGCCGACTGGCTCGCCCCGCCCAAATGATTCAAAGTCTCGCGCGTCGCCGGCTCAAAGGTACTGATGCTCTCACTCATATACGCATGATGCTGATCGGCCCGACGAATCCAGATCCACGTGGTCAGCGATGCCGCAAAGCTACCGCCCAGCGTCCGCAAGAATGTGGCAAGACCGGCACCATCGGCAATCTGGCTCGGCGGCAGGTCCGACATGAGGATGCTCAAGGTCGGCATAAAGAACAGCGCCACACCAATACCCATGAACAACTGCACCAGCGCGATGTGCTGGAAATCGACTTCATTGGTGAATCCCGCCCGCATGAAGCAACTCAGACCAATCGCCAGAAACGCCAGCCCGGCCAGCAAGCGCAGGTCGAACTTGTTCGCGTACTTGCCGACAAACGGCGACAGCAGCACCGGCAGAATGCCGATCGGCGCCACGGCCAAGCCGGCCCAGGTCGCGGTGTAACCCATCTGCGTCTGCAACCATTGCGGGAGGATTAGGTTGATGCCGAAGAATCCGGCGTAACCCAGCACCAACACCAGCGTGCCGATGCGGAAGTTGCGATAGGCAAACAGCCGCAGATTCACCACCGGATGCTGGTCGGTCATTTCCCAGATGACAAACACCGCCAGCGCGATCACCGAAATCGCCGCGCCGATGATGATGAAGTTCGACTCAAACCAATCCAGGTCATTGCCTTTGTCGAGGATCACCTGCAACGCGCCGACGCCAATGATCAGCGTGATCAGGCCGACGTAATCCATCGGTTGACGGCTGGTTTCCACCGGACGTTTGGCCAGTTGCGAACGCACCACCATCACCGCAAAAATCCCGATCGGCACGTTGATGAAGAAGATCCACGGCCAGCTGTAGCTGTCGGTAATCCAGCCACCGAGAATCGGCCCGGCAATCGGCGCGACCACCGTGACCATCGCCAGTAACGCCAGGGCCATGCCTCGCCTGGCGGGCGGATAAACCGCGATCAACAGGGTTTGCGTCATCGGGTACAGCGGCCCGGCGACCAGACCTTGCAGCACACGGAAGCCGATCAGTTCCGGCATCGACGTGGAGATACCGCAGAGAAACGAGGCCAGCACAAACAGAATGGTGGCCCAGAGAAACAGCTTCACCTCACCGAAACGGCGGCTGAGCCAACCGGTCAGCGGCAGCGCAATCGCGTTGCTCACGGCGAACGAGGTAATCACCCAAGTGCCCTGCTCCGAACTCACCCCGAGGTTGCCGGATATGGTCGGCAGCGCCACGTTGGCGATGGTGGTGTCGAGCACTTGCATGAACGTCGCCAGCGACAGGCCGATGGTGCTGAGCAACAGGCTGGGCGGCGTGAAAGAGGCGTTATTGCTCATTGTGAATCCTATGAAACCTGATGGTCGCCGCAGCCCTGTAGGAGTGAGCCTGCTCGCGATAGCGGTGTGTCAGACCCAATTTCCTCGACAGATACACCGTTATCGCGAGCAGACTCACTCCTACAAGGTCAGTGCAGGTCAGCGTTGCGCGGTTTTGCTCACCGCAGCGCTGTTGTCGTGGATCAGCTGCGCAATCATCGCGTCGGCTTCGGCCAGTTGGCGGTCGTAGACGTTGGTGCTGAACGACGCTTTCTGCGGTGGCTGCTGTGCGAGCACCGGGCCGCTCTGGTCATGCAGATTCACTTCAACGTTGGTCGACAGGCCAACGCGCAGCGGATGCTTGGCCAGTTCTTCGGCGTTGATGTGAATGCGCACCGGCACTCGCTGGACGATCTTGATCCAGTTGCCGGTGGCGTTCTGCGCTGGCAGCAAGGCAAACGCACTACCGGTGCCGGCGCCGAGGCTGTCGACGGTGCCGCTGTATTTCACGTCGCTGCCGTAGATATCGGATTCGATATCGACCGGCTGACCGATGCGCATGTCACGCAGTTGGGTTTCTTTGAAATTGGCGTCGATCCACAGCTGATCCAGCGGAATCACCGCCATCAACGCCGTGCCCGGCTGCACACGCTGACCGAGTTGCACGGTGCGCTTGGCCACGTAACCGGTAACCGGCGCGATCAAGGTGCTGCGGGCATTGGTCAGGTACGCCTGACGCAGGTCGGCAGCGGCCGACATCACGTCTGGATGCGACGAGACCACGGTGTCATCGACCAGTGCGCTGGTGGTTTTCAGTTGCTGTTTGGCGTTGGCCAGGGCGTTTTGCGCCGAGGTCAGGTCGTCGCGAGCGTGGGACAGTTCTTCCTGGGAAATCGCCCCGCCCTGCGCGAGGTTTTTCCGGCGGTTGTAGTTGTCCTGGGCTTTCTGCACTTCGGCCTGTTGCGCATTGACCTGGGCTTTCATGCCATCAACGTTGCTGTACAAGCCGCGCACCTGACGCACAGTGCGCGCCAGTTTCGCCTGGGCGCTTTGCAGACCGACTTCGGCATCGTTGGGGTCGAAGTTGATCAGCACCTGACCTTCGTGAACCAGATCACCATCGTCAGCACCGATGCTGACCACCGTGCCGGTGACCAACGGGGTGATTTCGACGACGTTACCGTTGACGTAGGCGTCGTCGGTGCTTTCGTTAAAGCGCCCGATGAACTCGTGATACGCCCAGACGCCGGCGCAGGCGAGTGCAACGACAACGGCGAGCAGCAACAGCATGACTTTGCGCTTGCGCGGGTTGCCGGTATCCGGGGTGTTGCCTTGAGCTTGGGTGTTTTCGGCAGTGGCCATGACAAGTACCTTGAATTAGTTGTGCGGCGTGGCTGGAGTGGCGTTGGCTGCGGTCAGGGTTTGCCCCTGGAAGCCGCCGCCCAGCGCTTGCATCAGTTGAATCGACAGGTCGATCTGCTCGGCATTGAGGTTGGCCAGTTGACGCTGGGCCTGCAGCAATTGCTGCTCAATGCTGAGCACGTCCAGGTAGTTACCGATGCCGGAACCGTAACGCTGGACGACGGTGTTGTAAGAATCCTGAGCAATGTCGGTGGCGTGTTGCTGCGCACCGATCTGCCGGCCGATGTCACGCAACTGGTTGATCGTGTCACTGACATCGCCCAGGGCTTTCACCAGACTTTTGTTGTACTGCGCCACCGCCAGATCGTAATCGGCGTCACGCGCATCGAGGTTGGCGCGCAGGCGTCCGCCGTCGAAGATCGGCACGGAAATGGTCGGGGCAATGTTGAAGAAGCGACTGGCCGAACCGAACATCGCATCACCCAACAAGGACTCGGCGCCGGCCGAGGCCGAGAGGTTCAAGTTGGGATAGAAGCGGGTTTTCGCCGAGTCGATATCCTTGCTCGCCGCTTCAACGCGCCAGCGCGCAGCGACCAGATCCGGGCGCCGACCGAGCAGTTCCGCCGGCAGCACCGACGGCACGGCGACAGCGCTGGCTTGCAGGACTTTCGGTCGGGCAATTTCGCTGCCGCGATCCGGGCCTTTGCCGAGCAACACGGCCAGGGCGATTTTGGCGCTGTTCAGGCGCTTTTCTGCGTCGATCAGGCTGGCTTCGGAACTGGCTTCCAGACTCTGGGTTTGCTGGAACTGGTACTGGCTGTCGATGCCAGAACTCAACCGACGCTGGCTCAGATCGAGCATCTGCCTGGTGCGTTTGAGGTCTTCATTCGCGAGGTCATAAACGATGTGCGCCTGACCGAGATCGCTGTAGGCACGAGCGACATCGGCAGCAAGCGTCAACTGCGCAGCCTGACGATCAACTTCAGCGGCGCGGGCCTGACCGAGTGCGGCTTCCCAGGCATCACGCTGACCGCCCCACAGGTCGAAGTTGTAATTGAAACCGGCGCTGACGTTCCGCACGGTGGCGTAGGCATCGCCCTGCCCTCGCGGGTCTTGATCCTTGGCCAGACGCGAACGGCTGATGCCGGCGCTGGCGTCGAGGGTCGGATAACGTTCGGCATCGGCGGCATACGCGGCGGCGCTGGCCTGATGGGCGCGCGCTGCGGCGATCTGCATGTCCGGGCTGTCGTGCAGCGCTTCACGAATCAGACCGTCGAGTTGCGGATCGCCAAGGCTGGTCCACCAATCGCTTTTCGGCCATGCGGCTGGCGACAGGGTCACGCCGGTGAGGGATTGGCCGACTTTGAGGTTCTTCGCATCAAGGCTCGCGCCCGACGTGTCGAGGCCGCTGTAGTTGGCGCAACCGGCGAGGATCATCGCCGACAGCACCAGCGTCAGGCTGCTGCGCAAGGTTTTACCGCTCATTGTGTTCACCTAAGCGCTGGATGGTGATCGGGTCACCGGCTGCCAGCAGAATTTTCTTGAGGATGTATTCCAGGGTCTTCAACTCGTCCGGAGTGACGGCGCCGGCCAGTTCATTCATCGCATCGGCGCCGATGTGCGGCAGGCGATCGGCCAGTTGCTGGCCTTGCTCGGTCAGCTTGAGTTGCACCTGACGGCGATCGCCTTCGCTGCGCTGGCGAGCCAGAAAGCCTTTCTGCTCCAGACGATCGAGCATGCGTGTCATCGAACCGCTGTCCAGCGACAGGTGCCGGCACAGCTCGGCCGGGGTGTCGACGCCGAACTGGGCCATGATGATCAACACCTTGAACTGCGCGGCGGTGATGCCGTGGGGTTCCATGTGAGTATCGATGATCCGGTCCTTGAGCAGCGCTGCACGGCCAAGCAACAGGCCGAGATGGCAGTGTTTGAATTCGTCCGGGGTGAAATGCTTCATTTGCTCACCTAATAACTGCCTAGGCAGTGAATGTATGTCGAGATGTTACTGCCTAGGCAGCGAATGTCAACGCAATAGTTAGGTTGCTTTGCAATTAGTTGACCAATGGGCTGGGTTTTTGTGTTGCACAGGCGGACGCCATCGCGAGCAGGCTCACTCCTACAAGGGAACGCATTTCAAATGTAGGAGTGAGCCTGCTCGCGATTGGAGCGACTCGGTGTGAAGTCGGTCAGGAATCGTCGCAAGGATGTACAGGCGGCGGCTGCACAGGATGCACCGCACGCCCCCGCAAGGCAGTGGCCACATACCCAAATGCCCGCTTGCTCACCGCATAAATGCTGTGCCAGCCCGGCGGTGCCGGTTCGATGGCAGCATGCAACGCTCGCGCATAATCAAGCACCAGTCCGGGCGTCCACGCCATCGCCTCTGCCCGTTTGCGCACTTGCGCGGCAACCCAGAACTCGGGGCTGAAAATGACCCGGGCGAAATCCAGCATGCTCGAATGCCCCCGGTTCATCGCCCCTTCCAAGGCCGCTTCGAGGCTATGGGCGACGGCGCTGGAACAGTTGCGACTGGTCAGGTTGTACGTGCTGTTCTGCCGATACTCCGTCCAGAACGCATGCAGGCGCCGGGCGTCGTAATGGGCAAAACTGACCTGCACCGAAGACGGACACCAGTCAGCCACCTCCCCCGCATAATCCGGCAAAAACCTGCCGGCAACATCGTTGTTCGGCGTCGCCCGCAGCAAGCGCACGAAATCCCCGGCCGAACGATCGATGTCGTCCTGTGGGTAATGGCTGATGTAAATGTCCGGGCCGCATTCCAGCGCCGCATGGCCGGCGGAAATCACGCCGTTGATGTCGACCGCCGCGATGTAGCGGTTGAGTAGCCGATTGCGCACCAGGGTGTCGTCGACGGTGCCGCTGGGAGTCCAGACGTGAATCACCAACGCATCGCTGCTGGCCGGCGCACTGACCGACAAAGGGCTTGTCAGCGGCGGCTGGTTTTTGAAGCGCACGGCTTGCCGCAACAAGGCACAACCGGTCAGGAAAAGGCTCATGCCAATGCAGAACGGCACCGTGCCCTTGTACAGCGTCGGATACGGCTCAAGGATAAACACGCCAAAGCCGATTTCGAACAACCCCGCCAGCAGCGACACTTGCCAACCGACAAAGCGCACCACCAGCGCCGCCGCCAACCGAAAACCGCCATCGAGCAAAAAAGCCCCGCCAAACAGCACAGCCAGAATCAGCCCGGCAGCGTGTTGCCGGTCGACGATCAGCAGCCCCAGCAAGAGAAAAGCCAGTCCGCGCGCTCTGCGCAGGGCCGCTGCGGTCCCGGCTTGCGGTGCCGGCACCAGCAGCAGGATCAGCGCTTCGAGCAGCAACAGATAGCCGAAGAGATGCAGCGGGAAATACAGCACACCGTCCAGCGCATCAATGAAGATGCCCACCCCGGCCGCGCCCCAGACAATGCCGGTCAGCGCCAGCGCGGACCAACGCTTGCGGACAAATTCGTGACCGAGCAAGACCATACTCAAGCGGACCATATGACCTCTCTGGTGAACCGGGGGCCGCACAACCTGCACGGTTTTCAGGCTTCGGTGAGTTTAATGCATCGCCGCGATTGCGCAGGCGCGGGAGCGTGTTCTAAGAATCGCCTGATGTCCATCGGCAAACCGCGCGTTTAACGTACGCCGCTCTTTGGCCGACACGTATAGCCCTCTTCATGAAGCGAATAACTCTGCAGCGCCCCCTGCTCACCCTTGTCGCGGCGACGTTGCTGGCCTGCGCAGCGGACGCGATGGCGGCGAATTGCAGCTTCAACAGTTCCCCTTCAACGCAAACGCTCAGCTACGGTGCCAGCCTGGCCAATGGTGGCCTGACCATCCCCGCCGACACACCGGATGGCACTGTGGTTTATCAGGAAACCGCGCAGCAATCGAACTCACACAGTTGGTCGTGCAATGCGAGCTCGTTCTATGGAATCGCTGTCAATCCCGCGTTTGGTACCCCGACCGGTACCGTAACGACCTTCCCGCTGGGCAAGACCGGGTTGTCGTTCCGTATCTGGATGGGCGTGCTGAATCGCTATGAGCCCTCTCTCTTCTCGACCGCCCCAAAAGGCTACGGCGTGGCGTCAGGCTCGATCCGCCTGGAAATCGTCAAGTCAGGCCCATTGGCGGCGCAGATCACGATACCGGCCGGCAACCTGGCCAGCCTGAAAGCCGGCGAGCTGATTCTGAATAACTTCAATCTGGCCAATGCGCTGGTGTTGAATGCGGCGTCCTGCCAGACCCCTTCCGTCCCGGTCGCCATGGGCGATGACTATCAACTCCTGGAGTTTAGCGACGCGGGCGCCAAACCCCGCACCGTGCGCTTCGACATTGCCCTGAATCAGTGCCAGACCGGCATCAAGAAAGTCACCTATTCATTCAAAGCCACCACGCCCGTCATCGACGCGACCAAGGGCATCGTCGCGCTCAATAGCACCTCCACCGCCAGCGGCATCGGCCTGCAATTGATGAACGATGTCGGGCAGCCGATCGCCTTCGATACCACCTACCCGTTCAACGCCTTCACCACCACCGGCACCGATTTCAAGATCCCGTTAACCGCCGCGTACTACCGTCTGCCCACGGGCGAACTCAAGGCCGGCAGCGCCAACACCGAAGTCACCTTCATCGTCAACTACCTCTAGCACTCTAAGGATCGTCTGATTCTCCCCGCTCCCGGCCCTCCCTAGAGTGCCGGGATGAGATTGAAGAACTACCTCCATCAGATCAGCCCGCTCCTGTCCTCGCCCGATGCGGCGCGGCGCCTGCTGCGCATTTTTGCCCTGGTGCTGCTGGTGGGCATTCTCGGCGGCGTCTACAGCTTCCTGCTGTTTACCTTCAACAATGAGATTTCTCAGCGGCGCAGCTACATGAGCAGCGCCATCGCCGAAGCGCATACGTTTTTCACCACCCGCGAAGCGCTGCTGGAAAGCCTGAGCCTGTCGGCCACACGCAAGGCGAAAATAAACGTGCCGGTGTCCGAGGAGGAAATCCGTCTGCTGCTGGGGCAAACGCCGGGCAAGCAATGGAGCATCTGGCTGACCCAACGCATGCGCGATTACCTGAAAGCCAAGCAGCTCAATCTGCTGTATGTCAGCAGCGGCGGTCATATATTGCGGCTATACAACGCGACACCGCTGGTCGTCGGTTTGCCACAGGCCACGCTGGATCAACTGGAGTCGCTCAATCTCACGGCGACATTATCGGAACTGTGGCTGACCCATGCCGCAGACGGGCACTCGCAGTTGTACATCTTCATTCGCCTGGATGAACGCGACGTCCACTCCGGCTGGCTTGGTCTGGAAATGGACGACCGTGAAGTCTCCAGAGCCTTGAACGACCACAGCGCCGGCGAGTTCACCATGTTCAACTCACAAGGCAAACCGCTGTTCAGCAACAGCCACAAACCACCGCCCGAACAGAACCTGCCATTGCTGCGACAACAGGATTTCTTCGGCTTCGTCGGCAATGGCTGGCTGCCCGAGCAATTGGTGTTGCGCAAGCAACTGAAATCGTCGGACTGGCAGCTCACCTACTCCATCGACTTGCTGGCGGTGCTGCGCGCCCTGTGGCCACAAATGCTCGGCGCGCTGCTGTTCTGCGGGTTGAGTATCAGCCTGGTGTGCCTGTTGGTCCGTCGTCTGGAGCATCGTTTCATCACCCCGGCGATCCAGCGCATTCAGGCGCTGGTGGAAAGCGAACTGTTCAGCCGCGACGTGATTCAGACTGCACCTGTGGCCCTGTGCGTGCTGCGCCGAAGTGACGGTCAAGTGGTGCTGGACAACACCCTCGCGCGGCAATGGCTGGGCCAGTGCAGCGAGCAACTGGGGGCTGGCTGGATCCGCGATGCGTTTGACGAAAACACGCCGTGCCTGACCGATTACTTCGAGACTGCCGACGGTCGTCACCTGTACCTGAGCTGTGCGCCGACCCGCTACAAAGGTGAAGACGTCTTGCTCTGTGCGTTCAGTGACATCAGCGCTCGGCGACAGATCGAAGCAGCGCTGGAACAGGCGCGCCAATCGGCCGATGCCGCCAACGAAGCCAAGACCCTGTTTCTGGCAACCATGAGCCATGAAATCCGCACCCCGCTCTACGGTGTGCTGGGCACGCTGGAACTGCTCGCGCGAACACAGTTGGACACTCAGCAGAAAAGTTACCTGCGGGCGATCGAGGGATCATCGGCGACGTTGCTGCAGTTGATTTGCGACGTGCTCGATGTATCGAAGATCGAGGCCGGGCAACTGGCGCTGGAGCTGAGCGAGTTTTCCGTCCCGGCACTGGTACACGAAGTGGTGCAGGGTTACGCCGCTGCCGCGCAAAGCAAAGGCCTGCAACTCTATGCCTGCCTCGATCCGCAACTGCCCGAGTGCCTACTGGGCGATGTCAGTCGAGTGCGGCAGATCCTCAACAACCTGCTCAGCAATGCCGTCAAGTTCACCGATTCCGGGCGCGTGGTGTTGCGGGTCAGACTGCTCGCTCGCGAAGGCGAACGCGTGTGTCTGCAATGGCAGGTTTCCGACACCGGCAAAGGCATCGCCCATGACGATCAGGCGTTCATTTTCGAGCCGTTCTACCAGACCGCCGGCAACACCAATGTGGTTGCCGGCACCGGCCTGGGGTTGCCGATCTGCCTGCGGCTAACGCACTTGATGAATGGCACCCTGCGCATGGTCAGCGAGCCGGGCCTGGGCAGCAGTTTTTCCCTCAGCGTGCCGTTGGAACAACGCGCCTGCAACACACCAACTGCCGCCTTACCGCCATTGGCAGCGGACCTCGTCTACGTCGTTTCGCCGGTCCGCGAACTAGCCGACAGCATCAGTGGCTGGTTGCGTCGTTGGGGCGCCCGCGCGCATATCGGCGCACCGGACGGCATCGAGCCTGATGCGACGGCGGTGCTGCTGGAGTTGTATCCCGCAGCCTTCGGACAGCGCCCGCACCTGGCATGGCGTGGACCGCGCGTATTGGCCAGCGGCGATGGCGCGCACGAGCCGCAATGTACCGGCGACGGCTGGCAGGTCAATCTGAATGATCTGCTGGCGATTCAACGGGCCGTTCGCCAGGCCCAGAGCGGCCAGATCATCCACCGTCCGCCAGACACTGAAGCCCATGCGCTGCGCCCGTTGCGCCTGCATATTCTGGTGGCCGAAGACAACGTCATCAATCAGTTGATCCTGCGCGATCAGCTCGAAGAACTGGGCTGCACGGTGGCGCTGGCCAGCGATGGCGAAGAGGCCTTGGCGCTGTGGCCCGACGCTGCGTTCGACATCGTCCTGACCGACGTCAACATGCCCCGCCTCAACGGTTACGAACTGGCCAAAGCGCTGCGGCGCCTCGGTTGCAGCATCCCGATCATCGGCGCGACCGCCAACGCCCTGCGTGGTGAGGATGCGCTGTGTCTGGCTGCGGGCATGAATCACTGCCTGGTCAAACCTTTTACGCTACGAGCCTTGTTCGCTGTCCTGGCTCCCTACGAACGAGTCGCCCATGAAGCCCTGTAGCATTCTGATTGTCGAAGACCATCCCTTCCAGCACCTGTACTTGCAGAACCTGTTCAGCGAGTTGGGCGACTTCGATCTGGCGTGCGCCAGGGACGGCGAAGAAGCACTGGACTGCCTGAAACAACGTGATTTCGATCTGGTGCTCACCGATTTGCTGATGCCGGGCATGGACGGCGTGCAATTCATTCAGGGCCTTGCCGCCCAACGCTCACGTCCGGCACTGGCGATCATGAGCGCCGCCTCACGACGGATGCTGATGGGCGCCAGTCTGGTCGCGAGCAACCTGCAAGTGAAAGTCATCGGACTGATTTCGAAACCGGTGAATGCGGCCGCCCTGCGCTGCCTGATCGATCAATTGCAGGCGCTGCGCCAGAGCGTCCCGGCGGCAACCCATCCCGGCATCGATCGCCAGAGTATCTGCAATGCCCTCGACAACGGTGAACTGCAAGCCTGGTTTCAACCGAAGAAGGCCTTGAACAATGGCCGGATCGTCGCCGCCGAAGCACTGGTGCGCTGGAATCATCCTGAACATGGCACGCTGTTGCCCGGAGTGTTTTTGCCGGCGTTGATTGCATTCGGTCTCGAGGAACCGTTGCTCTGGTGCGTGCTGAAACAGGCGATCGCCGCCCAGGCTACGTGGCGCGAACAGGGCTATGACATTCCGGTTTCGGTCAACCTGCCCACGCACCTGCTCAACAGCCACGACCTGCCCGACCGCATCCTCGCTTTCGTGCTTGCCCATCAAGGCTTGCCCGCGCGGATCTGTTTCGAGTTGATGGAGTGCTCGGTGCCCGATGACATCAGCAATTTCTACGCCGGCGCGTGCCGTCTGCGGATCAAGGGTTTCGGTCTGTCGCAGGATGATTTCGGCAAGGGCTATAGCTCGTACATGAACCTGGTGTCGGCGCCGTTCACCGAACTGAAAATCGACCGCGCGCTGGTGCAAGGCTGCAACGCCAACGCCGAACTCGCGCAGGCGCTGACCAGCATTGTCAGCCTCGGTCGCCAGTTGGGCCTGACGGTGGTGGCCGAAGGTGTGGAAACCGCACAAGAACTTGCTCTGTTGCGTAAAATCGACTGCACTCAGGTTCAGGGTTTCCTGATCTCCCATGCCGTTTCAGCCGATCAGTTCCAGCACTTGCTGACCCACGACGGGCCGGCGACTGCCTATTGAGCGGCACGTGGCTGTTGTTGAACGTCGCTCGCTACCGAGGTCACTGTGTCCCAAGGCTGCCCCATCACCGCTGGTCAGGCGCTGTAATGCCGCATACCAATGCATTTCTGGACAAACTGGCCAGCAGTTCGCTGCGTTTGAACAAAACTCTGCTGCTGCTCGGCGCACTGGTGTTGCTGCTGTTGGGCATCAGCTATGTGGGGGTGCTGCGCATGCTCGAAGAGCAGCGCGACACCTTGCAGTTTCACTTCGCCCGGTTGATGGAAAATATCCATGAGCAGGAAGTGTTTCTGCGCGATATCTCCCAGGCCAGTGCCAAGGGCCAATATTTTCCTTTGGTGGTGTTGCCCACTTATTCGCAAAAACCCCTGCCCGAGGAAGGCCCGAATGTCTATGAGGGCCGTGGCTTGCCGTTCTCACTGCCGTTCAGTGTAAAGATCGACCCGCAGAGAATCGCCGCCGACCAATACCCCAAGGTTTTCGCGCTGGGCAGTTATCTGGCCGCCTACTACAGCGCGTTCTGGGCGGCCTCGCACTATCAGTCGCCGCAAGTGATCCTGCTCAATGGCCCCGACAACTTCGACGTGGCCGTGCCCTCCGCCGGGCGCTTGCGCGGTGCAGGCCCGATGCAGATCGGCGCGTTTGCCCAAGTCATGAGCCAGGTGAACCAGCATGCACGCGAGCAGTCATCAGTCGCTGATCATCAAGTGCATTGGGTGCCCTACCCATCTACTCAGGACAACGAGGCAACACCGACGCTGCTGGCCTACGTCAGGATCAATCTGCTGCAGCCAACGCTGACCATCGAGGGCGCCGATTCCTGGGTGGTGCTCGGCACGTTGCTGAAACTGTCTCAGGTCAACAACATCGAGCGATTGATGGAGTGGTCGATTTACGATGACTTCACCTTGATCACCCCGGTCGGCGTGGTCTTGACCGGCGCACACAGGCCCGACCAGGTACTGGATGAGGGGATCAATTTCAGCCGCGACGGTCTGGTGTTCAAGCTCAGCAGCCCCGGCGCACAGCACTGGACCGCGATCTACGTCATCAGCCTGCGCAGTTTTCTCAGCTATGCGTTGTGGCCATTGCTGTGCCTCGTGGCGGTGGTGCTGGCGTTGCTTGGTTGCGGTCGGGTCATCAATCGCTGGTACACCGCGCGCGTGATCATCCCCGCGCAAAGTGCGCACGCGAGCATCGCCGAAAGCGAGGCGTTCAGCCGTGCGGTGATCGACACCGCACCGACCGGCCTCTGTGTGATTCGCCGCAGCGATCACCACGTGCTCCTGGAAAACCAGCGCGCCCAGCAATGGCACGACAGCAGTCGTTTGATGAGCCTGCTCAAGTCACACAGCAAGTCCGGCCATGCCGATCTCGAGATCGACGGGCGTCATCTGCATCTGGCTTTCGTCTCGACGCGTTATCAGGGCCAGGATGCCTGGTTGTGTGCGTTGCATGACGTGACCCGGCATATCGAAGACGCCGCCGCCCTGGAGGAAGCCCGTCAGGCCGCCGACTCGGCCAACCAGGCCAAGAGCCGCTTCCTCGCCACCATGAGCCATGAAATTCGTACCCCGCTCTACGGCGTGATGGGCACCCTCGAATTGCTCGGCCTGACGCCACTCGCCCCGCGCCAGCAGGATTATCTGGACACCATCCAGCGTTCCTCCGCCAGCCTGTTCAAGCTGATCAGCGATGTGCTGGATGTGTCGAAGATCGAGGCCGGGCAAATGACCCTTGAGCTTCAGGACTTCTGCCCGCTGGAGCTGACTGAAGATGTCGTGCGTACTTACAGCGCATTCGCCCGCGCCAAAGGCCTGCAACTGTATGCCTGCATCGATTCGACGTTGCCGGATCGACTGCGCGGTGACCCGCTGCGCATCCGCCAGATCCTCAACAACCTGCTGAGCAACGCGATCAAGTTCACCGACAACGGTCGCGTGGTGCTGCGCGTGCGCGTTGTGCAAAACATTGCTGGCAGCGCCGAGGTGCAATGGCAGGTCAGCGACTCGGGAGTGGGGATTTCCCCGGCGCAGCAACAGCAATTGTTCGACCCGTTCTATCAGGTTAACGATGCCGACAGTCAGGCCGGCGCGGGTCTGGGCCTGGCCATTTGCAAATGGCTGTGTGAGTTGATGCACGGTCAGTTGAACGTGGTCAGTGAACCGGGGTTGGGCAGCAGTTTTACCCTGCAACTCACGCTGGAGAACGTGCCGGGCGCATTGGCCGACTGCCCCGCCTTCGTGGCCGGCAGCCCCGCCGTTTATGTACGTGCCCCCGTCAGTGAACTGGCGCAGCACCTAATTGCCTGGCTCAAGCGTTTTGGTCTGGATTGCCGCTTGGTGACGACCGAGATGCCACCATCCTCGGCGCTGCTGGTGGACCTCACGCCTCTCGACAACGCTCCGCACTGGAGCGGGCCACGGATCGTCGCCATTGCGGGCGGCCCCAATCCGGCGCAGCCAAGCGGTGCAGACTGGGCGGTCGATGCCGACGATGTGCGCGCGATTGCCTGGGCTATTTATCTGGCACAACACGGCGCCAATGCGCAGCGCCCAGCCGCGTTGCAGGCAAAGACCCGACCGTTGAATCTGCAAGTGCTGGTGGCCGAAGACAACGTCATCAATGCGGCGATCATCAAGGAGCAACTGGAAGCCCTCGGCTGCTCGGTGATCGTCGCTGCGAATGGCGAACAAGCCCTGGCGCAGTGGGCGCCCGGCCGCTTCGATCTGCTGCTGACCGACGTCAACATGCCGGTCATGAATGGTTACCGACTCGCCGAGGCTGTACGCCAGCAGGACTCGACGCTGCCGATCATCGGCGTCACCGCCAACGCCCTGCGCGAAGAAGGCGAACGCTGCGCCGCCGTCGGCATGAACGCGTGGATGGTCAAGCCGCTGAACCTCGCTACCCTGCGCACGCAACTTGAGCAACATTGCAAAATCGCTGTGGCCCCCGTTATCGATGCCCCGCCGCCGCTATCAGCAAAAATGCGCGAGTTGTTTGTCACCACCCTGCGCCAGGATATTCAGACCACCCTGGCAGCACTGGATGCGGCCGACGCCAACAGCGTGGCGCAGCAACTGCACAGCATGGCGGGAGCGCTGGGTGCGGTGCAGATCAATGCCTTGGCCAGCGCGTTTGTCGAGCTGGAATACCGCTTGACCGGCATGGCAGTGACCCCCGCTCTGGCCGTGGCGGTGCGACAAAATCTGACGCGGCTGCAAGATCTGCTCGACTCCCTCGAATAACTTCACTCTGGATAAATCACTCATGGAAACCTTCAACGTTGTCATTGCCGATGATCATCCCATCGTGCTGCTGGGGGTACGGGAACTGGTCGAGCGCGACCAACGCTTTCGCGTGGTGGGCGAAGCCGTTGGCTCCGATGAGCTGATCCAGCTGCTGGAGACCAAGCCCGTAGATTTGTTGATCACCGACTTCAACATGCCTGCCGATTCGACCTATGGTGACGGCCTGAAACTGGTGGAATACCTGATAAGGCACTTTCCCAAGGTTCGAGTGCTGGTACTGACCATGATTTCCAATCCATTGATCCTGACGCGCCTGCAGGAACTGGGTGTGCTGGCAGTCATTCAGAAAAACCAGTTGCACGACGAAATCGAGACCGCCCTCAAAGCGATTGCCAAGGGCAGCCCGGTGCGCTGGCAGGCCCCCGCGCCGACATCGGTGGTGAACGACGGCGCCGATCTGGATGAACGTTTTTCCCGCCTGTCGCCCAAGGAACATGAAATCCTGCGTTTGTTCGTTCAGGGCCAAGGCGTCAACGACATTGCCCGGCACTTGAACAGAAGTGCTAAAACCATCAGTACGCAAAAAATATCGGCAATGCGCAAACTTGAAGTCGGCAGTGATCAGGAACTATTGACTTATTGCATAGAACGCAACTTGTTCAGCTGATAACACCGGACACTTTTCGGCAACTTCCGCACATCTAGGAATCGTCTGATGTTCCATCGGTAAAACGAGTTTTATTGTGTTGCTTTAACCCCACCAATGGAAAAAGCAACATGAAAAAGTTGTCCCGAACGCTTCTCGCCCTTTCAATCTTCGCTGCGGCCGGCAATGTCCTGGCAGCCGACCCACCGGTTACGCCAACCAAGGCGGGCAGCGGCACCATCAACTTCACCGGCACCATCAACAATGACGCCTGTTCGGTTGAAAGCGCCGGCAAGGACAAGACCATTTCGGTCGCCATGGGTGAAGTGTCGATCAAGGACATGGGCACCGCCACCGCACCTAAAGGCAACGGCACCTTGAGCGTCGAAAACTTCGACATGAAGATCAACTGCAACGCCGGCACCAAGGTTGCGATGCTCTTCGAACCGACCAAAGGCGCCGGTTCGGGCATCGAACCTGGCACTAAAGTGCTGCGACTGATCAGCGGCCTGGGGGCTGCAAAAGGCATCGGTATCGCCTTGCTCGACGCCAATGGCGCCGTGATCGACTTGAGCTCGCCAGCCACCGCGAAGATCGAAAACACCCTGCAGGACAGCAATACCACGCTGAAATTTTCGGCCGCCTATGTCACCACGGTTGACCCGAAACTGGCTGTTGCCGGTCGCGGCGACGCCACCCTGCCGTTCACCCTGCAATACGAATAACCCGCGCGAATACTCGAGCCCAGTGCGGGGCCGCCCGGCCCCGCGCTTTCAATCACTTGCGCGGTAACCATCATGTTTTATCGTCACTTACTGTCCTTTTGTGCAGGCCTGCTCGGCCTGTTCGTGGTCAATCAGGCCACGGCCGGCATTTCCCTGAGCAGCACCCGCCTGGTCTTCGACGGCCAGCACAAGGAAGCCGGCATCACCGTGCGTAACAGCGGTGCAGATGTCCTGGTCCAGTCGTGGATCGACACCGACGCCAGCGAATCCGCTTCCGTGCCGTTTGCGGTCACACCGCCGTTAGTGCGCGTCAGCGGCGACGAACAGCAAATACTGCGGGTCATCTACGAAGGCACCGGCATGCCGACCGACCGCGAATCGGTGGTCTGGTTGAACGTGCAGGAAATCCCCCAGACCGCGAAGACCCAGAACACCTTGCAGCTCGCCGTACGTCAGCGCATCAAGGTGTTCTTCCGCCCCGCGGGCCTGAAAAACAACGCCTACCTTGCACCCGGTGAGTTGACCTGGCGCCTGGCCGAGCGCGCCGGCAAAAGCGTGCTGGTGGTGAACAACCCCGGCCTGTATCACGTGTCGATTGCCGATATCACCCTGCAATCCGGTGCACTGAGCGAGCATCCGTTTGATTCGCTGATGATCGCGCCTGGCGAACACAAAGAGTTCGCGCTTAAACAACTTCACTCGACTAATGCAACAAGTTTGTTGTTCAGCAGCATTAATGACTACGGCGCACAAGATCGTTTTACCGCGCAACTTTCCAACAGCGCCGAAACCCGCGCTCGCCCAAAGAACGAATATCCATAACTCGCGAATCGCTCTGATCGCACACTTTCACTGTATTTCTCTTCGCTCCGTTAGTTCGTATCGGAGGTGATATAGGGTTCCTGCATGTTTTTACTCAAACGCGACGGTTTGACGTCGTTGTTGATCGCCTCGGCCATCAGCACGGCGTGCCAGGCTGACGGCGATGAACAGTTCAATACGTCGTTTCTGCAAGGTGCCGCGTCGACTGTCGATGTGCAATCGCTGCTCGCCAGCAACAGCGTGCTGCCCGGCAACTACCGGGTTGACCTCTACAGCAACGACACGCTGGTCGGTCGTCGCGACATCGACTTCCGCCGTCACCCCGGCAACGGCAAGATCCAGGCCTGCCTGACCCTGGAAATGGTCCAGCAGTTGGGCGTCGACATCGCCAAGTTGCAGGCCAGCGGCAAACTTGACGCTGACGACCCGAGCGCCTGCCTCGACCTGCCCGCATTGATCGAGCATGCCAGCGTGCGTTACGACGTACCGCGCTTGCGCCTGCTGGTCAGCGTGCCGCAAAGCGCCATGGAACGTGGCCGACGTGGTTACGTTGACCCGGCCCTGTGGGACGAAGGCGTGCCTGCGGCGTTTATCAACTATCAGCTGAGCAGCAGCCGTAACAGCACGCAGACCGCCGACACCATTTCCAATAACGTCGGCCTGCGCAACGGCATCAACCTCGGTGGCTGGCGCTTGCGCAACGAGTCCAACTTCAACAGCAGCACCGGCCAGCCGAGCACCTTCAAAAGCAACCGCAGCTATCTGCAACATGACCTGACCGCGTTGAAAGGCCAGTTCAGTGCCGGGGATATTTTCTCCGACGCCGACCTGTTCGACAGCGTGCGTTATCGCGGCCTGAAACTGGCCTCCGATGACGGCATGCGCGCCGACAGCGAGCGCGGCTATGCGCCAGTGATTCGCGGAATTGCTCAGTCCAGCGCGACCGTGGAAATTCGTCAGAACAATTACATGCTCTACAGCACCAACGTGCCGCCGGGCCCTTTCGAGATCAGCGATATCTATCCGAGCGGTTCCAACGGCGATCTGGAAATCACGATTATCGAGGCCGACGGTCAGCGCCGGGTGACAGTGCAGGCATTTTCCAGCCTGCCGATCATGGTGCGCCAGGGGCAGTTGAAGTACAGCGTCTCGGCCGGCCGCTACAACAGCAACAGCGATGATCAGCAATCGCCGCAGTTCGTCAGCAGCACACTGGCCTACGGCATCAGCAGCAACTTGTCCGGCATCGTCGGCGTGCAGGCGACCGAGAATTTTCAGGCGCTGTCCGTGGGCGCCGGGCGCAATACGCCGATCGGCGCCGTGTCACTGGACGTGACCCATTCCGCCAGTCACACCTTTGGCCAAGTGGTCAAGGGCAACAGCTTGCGGGCGCTGTACGCCAAGACATTCACCGGCACCGACACCAGCTTTACCCTCGCCGCCTATCGCTATTCGACCGAGGGCTATCGCACCCTCACCGACCACGTCGAGGAACTGAGCCACGAGGGCGAAAAACGCACGGGCAACTCGAAAACCCGTACCGACCTGACCGTCAACCAGAGCCTGGGACGTGATCAGCAATATGGCAGCATCTACCTCAACGCCAGTGACCAACGCTATTGGGGGCGCGGCGGTTCGCAAAGCCTGTCGGCGGGTTACAGCAACTATTGGGGCGAAGTCAGTTACAACCTGGGCGCCACCTACACCAAGGATATCGGCAACTATGGGCCGGCGAACAACGACACCCTGGTCAACCTGTCACTGTCTTTCCCGCTGGGTTCAAAACCGCGCGCGCCGAGGGCGTTCGTCTCCGCCAGTACACAGAAAGCCACCGATAGTGCTCAGGTCGGAATCAACGGTTACCTGACGGAAGACAGCGACACTTATTACTCGGTGCAAGGCGGCAACAGCAGCACTGGTGGCAGCAGCGGTTCGGCCAATATCAGCACGCGAACATCGGTGATGGACATCAGCGCCGGTTACAGTCAGGGCCGTGGATACAATTCGCAGAATCTCAATCTGGCCGGCTCGATCGTCGGCCACAGCGGCGGGATCAACCTCGGGCAAACCGTCGGTGAGACATTTGCGCTGGCGCAGGTCGAAGGCGTTTCCGGGGTGAAAATCGGCAGCTTCTCCGGGGCGAAAACCGGACGTAACGGCTATGCCGTGGTGCCCAATGCGCAACCCTATCGGGTCAACTGGATCAACCTCGACACCCGCGATCTGGGCGCCGATATCGAAATCGATAACGCGACCCGGCAAGTGGTGCCGCGCCGCGGTGCAGTGGTGCTGGCGCGCTACGCGAGCAAAACCGGACGCAGGGTGCAATTCGCCTTGTTCGATGCGCAGCACCAGCCGATTCCCTTCGGTGCGTCGCTGGAAGATGCCGCCGGCAAGCAGCTGGCGATTTCCGACCCGAGTGGCAAGGCACTGGCGCTGGTCGAGGACGACGCAGGTACCCTGACCATCAACTGGCAAGGCCAGCGCTGCGAGGCGTCGTATGCACTGCCCGAGCGGGACAAGGCGTTGAACTACGAGCGGGCCTCCCTGGTGTGCCGCGCGCCAGTGGCTGACTGAGAAGACGCCATCGCTGGCAAGCCAGCTCCCACAAAGTCCTTGGCGCACACAACAATCATGTACGCCACAGAAGCTTGTGGGAGCTGGCTTGCCAGCGATTGAAGCGACTCGGTTCAGGAGAAAGCGCGATCTAGAAATCGCGCTTGTAGAAAATATCCAGCGAACTGGCCACGCCACTGGCCGCTTCGACGTAAACCTTCTTGCTCAGCTTATAGCGCAGCGCAATGGTGCTGGCCGGTTCAAACACGCCAACGCCATAACGCAAACTGAGCTTCTCGGTAATATTGCCGCTGGCCACCACGCTGGTGGCATCGCCGCTGCCCGCCGTGTCGAGCTGGAAGTCCTGAATCCCCAGATCCTTGGCCAGGCTGCTGGTGACCCCGGAACTGCCCATCAAGCCGAGACCCAACGCCGCTTGCGCGAGCATGTTGTTGTCTTCGCCATTGGTGCTCAGCGGTCGGCCGAGGACCAGATAGGAAAGCGCCTGCTCCTGACTCATCGCCGGCTCGGAGAAGATCTGTGTGGTCGGCTGCTCGGCGCTGCCGCTCAGGCGAATACCGGCGATCACGTCGTCGGTCTGGCGGATCGCTTCGATATCCAGATACGGCTGATCGAGGGGGCCGGCGAACAGCAGACGCGCACGGCGCACTTGCAGGCGCTGGCCGTAGGCACTGTAGCGGCCGTCGTTGAGCCACAGTTCACCACGGGTGTCCATGTTGTCGCCGATGTGCACATGGCCTTGCACGTTGGCGGTCAGGCCAAAACCGGCGAAGGCCAGTTTGTCTTCACCGACCACCACGTCGATGTCCATTTTCATCGCCATCGGCGGCTTGCCCTCTTCGGTCTGCGCACCGACGATGATTGTGTCATCGGAGACTTTTACCGTTGATGGCGGCAATTCGCGCACGGTGATTTCACCTTTGGGCACCTGCACTTTGCCGGCGATTTTCAGCTCGTCGCCAGCCATGGAAATCTTCAGGTCCGGCGCCACTTCCAACTTGGCATAAGGCTCGACGGTGACCGGCAACTGCGTGCCTTTCAACGCCAGATCGACCACCAGCGCCTGACCCCAGGCGACGTTACCGTTCAGGCTGCCCTGCCCGCTCTTGCCGCTTTTCCAGCCGCCGTCGAGGCGTACCGATTCGCCGGCAATCAGGGCGGTGAGTTGCAGGTTCTGCAGCTCCATCGGCAACTCGGCGCCGGACACTTCGCCGTCGCTGAGCTGCACCGTGCCGTTGACCAGCGGCGCCAGCAAACCACCGGAAATCGTCCCGCTGCCGTTCAGGCGTCCGGTGAGTTTTTCGACCATCGGCACAAACGGCCGCGCCACCGACAAATCCAGGCCTGTGAGACGGAACGAGCCGCTCAGCGGTTTGTTCTTCGGCAATGGGTTGAGCTGCGCCTGCACCATCAGTTCGCCGAGCTTGCCGCCGACGAAGTTGAGTTCGGTGTCGACGCGCTTGGGCGTGAGTTTGCTGGTCAGTTTGAGTGTCTGGTACGGGAAGTCCAGCCACTGATCCTTTTCCTTCATGCGCAAGGTACCGCCGCTGGCGTCGATGCTGACCACGCCGTTGGGGCCGCTGGCTGGCAGATCCAATTGCAGGTCGGCGTTGAGTTTGCCTTGCCAGGCGAAGTCTTTCGGCAACCATTGCGCGAGGCTTTCGATCGGGAATTGCTTGAGGTGATAGCGCAGTTTCGGCTCCGGCATCAGCCGCTGATCTTCACCGCACAGGCTGGCATTGCCGGACATCCAGCAATGCGCGCCGAAGTTGATCTTGCCATCAGCCAGACGTTCTAGCTTGGCCGGGCTTTGCAGTTTCCAGTCCTGGCCGCCGGCCTGAATGTCGCCACTGGCCAAACGGCCGCGCCAGTTGCCCTTGTCCAGATTGCCATCCAGACCGAGGGCCAGTTTCAGTTTCGGCCCGATCAGGTCGAGGTTGAGTTTCTGGTTCTTGATGTCGCCTTGGGCGCTGGCGGTCAACACGCCCAGGTTGGTGTCGCCGGCCTGAATGCCGCTGCCCTTCAGATCGATCTTCGCCCGCTGCGCACTGTCGAGGGTCGCATCGAGGTTGAGGCTTTGCAGGCGATTGTCCTGGAACGCCAGTTGCGAACCTTGCAGGTCGAGCTTGCCCTGCGGCGCCTTCAACGTACCGGCCACATTGACCTGCCCGTTGACCTGCCCGCGCAGTTGCGGCCAGAGCTGAGCCAGACGCGACAGCTTGATATCGATCTGCCCGGTGAGTTTCTGTTGCAGGCTGCCCTTGCCGTTGATGCTGTTGTCGCCGAGGCGGATTTGCAGGGCGTTGAGATTCCACTGTTCGCCGGCGCCGTCAGCCTTGGCCTGGAGGATCGCCGGTTGCCCGCGCAGTTTGCCTTTCAAGTCGAGATCGGCGGTCAGGCTCAGCCGTTCGTTCTTCATTTCGCCTTGGCTTTTCAGCGGCCCGGCCAACGTGCCCGGCAACTCGGCGACCCAGTACGCCGGGTTAAGCGCCGACAGCTCCAGCGCCGTGTCCCAGGCGATGCCATCGGCGAATTGCACATTGACGTGACCTTCAGCCTTGCCCTGCCCGGCTTGCATTTTCAATTGTGGCAAAGCGATCTGTTTAAGGCTGCCGCTGAACGGACTGCTAAGGGTAAACGCGCCGGCCGGACCATCCAGTGCGGCGGCGAAGTTGCCGAGGTACTGACCGTCGGTGTAAGAGACTTCGCCAGTAAACGTACGCAAGGCGACTTGTGGCTCGTCGATTTCGTTATAGAGCCGATGCCACGGAAAGTCCTGCCAGTTGATATTGGCTTGGGCGCTGAGGCCTTTGCTCCAGTCGACGCTGCCCGTGAGTTTCAGGCTTTGCTTGTCGTTGGCCGTCAGGTCGAGGCCGGCGATCTGCGCGCCGCTGGCGTCGACTTTACCTTTGAGCAACAGCGCCACCGGGCCTTTGTCGGCGGGCAGCGTGGCGTTGCCGTTGAGTTGGTAACCGTTCTTCAGGTCGCCTTCGCCGGTCAGCACCAGTTGATTGAGTTGCAGGGTGTCCGGCAAATCGGTGCTCGGTTTGAACGCCTCGGAGGTGATGCGCACCTTGGCCGGCAGGTTTTCCGCCAGCGGTTGCAACTCGCCGCTCAACTGGCCGTCAAGATAACCACGGCTGTCGGCGTGCAGATTGAGGGTTTTCAGCAGGTCGCCGTCAATCTTCAACGCTAGTGTCCACGGTCCCGTGCCCGGCGATGGAAGCGTCAGGTCTCCAGCGATGTTCAGCGGCCAGTTGCCGGTCGGCGTGAGTGTGCCGGACAGGTTCAGGCTGAGGTCGTCGCGCTGCAATTTCACGCTGTCGATCTGCATGCCTTGGGCGGTCCAGTGCGCCGCCAGTTGCAAGCCCTTGAGCTGTTCGCTGCCGTTGAACAGCAGGCTGCCGACCTGCACGTCGCCCAGTTCGATGGCCACCGGCAATTGCAGATCCGGCAGTTTGATCGGGCCGCTCTCGGTGGTTTCTTCGCTCGGCGGGAATTGCAGAATCACCTGATCAGCCTTGAGCTGTTCGATGCACAAAGTCATGCGCGTCAGGCACAGCGGTGACCAGGCGAAGATTGCCTTGTTCAGCTCGACGCGACTGCTGTCCTGCTGCCACAGCAGATGATCGGCGCTCCACTGCCCGCCGAGGCGGCCCTGGAAATTTTCCACGCTCAAGCCCGGCACGAGGCCCAGCATCCAGCGGCTGCCGGCTGCCGTGCCGAGTACGGCGGTGACGCTCAATACGATCAACAACAGCAGCGCCAACAACGCCAGCGCCGTAATTTTCAAACCACGCTTCACAGCTCAGGCCCCATGGAAAAGTGCAGCCGGATGCCGCCATCGTCGTCGAGTGCGTGGGCCAGATCGAGGCGGATCGGCCCGACCGGCGAGACCCAGCGCACACCAATACCGACCCCGGTCTTGAGGTTCGGCAGTTCGAGTTTGTTGAAGGAATTGCCCTGATCGACGAAAGTCGCGACGCGCCATTTTTCGGCGATCGAGTATTGATACTCGACGCTGCCGGCGACCATGTAGCGGCCACCGATGCGATCGCCATCGGAGTTTTTCGGCGACAGGCTCTGGTAGTCGTAACCGCGCACGCTCTGATCGCCACCGGCGAAGAAACGCAGCGACGGCGGAATCGAGTTGTAGCCGTTGGTGGCGCTGCCGCCGACCTGCACGCGACCGAGCAAGCGATGTTTGTCGAACACCGTGGTCAAGCCTTTGACCAGCGCGGTGCCATATAAAAGGTTGTTGTCCGAGCCGAGGCCTTCCTTCGCCACTTTGCTTTCGAAGCTCAGGCGATAGCCATTGTGCGGGTCGATGCGGTTGTCGCTTTTCAGATACGAGTAACTGATGCCAGGCATCAGCAAGGTGCTCAGGCCCGAATCGTCGCCGAGTTCATATTCTTCGCGCTGCCATTTCAGCGAGATCACCCGCTGCCAGCCGCTCGGTAATTTGCTGTGCCATTCCGGGCCGAAGGTCAGCAGCTTGCTGAGCGTGTCGGAACCGTCGATGTCTTCGAATTGATAGCCGCCGGCCCAACGCAATTTATCGGTCAGTGGCGGGTCGAGCGGGATGTCATAGAACAAGCCGACGTTTTGCCGTGGCGCCGACAGCTCGGCTTCCCAACCATAACTGTCGCCTTGCGGGTTGACCCAGTGGCGGGTCCAGTTGGCTTTGATGCGCGGGCCGACGTCGGTCGAGTAACCGAGGCCCAGGCCCATGGTGCGCGGCTTGCGCGTGTCGAGTTTGACGTCGACCGGGATCACGTCATTTTTCGCCGTGGTCGGTGCGGCATCGACGCGTACGCCCTCGAAATAACCGCTCGATTGCAGGTCGCGGTTGAGCTCGGCGATCAGCTCGGAGTCATACGGTTCGCCTTCCTTGAACGGCACCATGCGTTGCAGCAGGTCTTCGTCGAACGGCGTGTCGCCTTCGAATTTTACTTTGCCCAGCGCATAACGCGGGCCGCTTTCGTAGATCAGTTCGATGTCGGCGACCCCGGCGCGCGGGTCGACCATGAGTTTTTGACTAGTGAAGTGGCCACTGAAAAAACCGAAGCGCGAGGCCTGATTCTGAATAAGTCTTTTGGCGTCTTCGTAACGCCCATGGTTGAGCACCGCGCCGGACTTGAGCGCGTCGCTTTTCGGCACTCGAAAGGATTTGAGGGAGGCAGCCGGGCCGTCGACACGAATGGTGACGTTGCGCAGATGAATCGGCTCGCCGGGATCGATGTTCAACACCAGGCGCGGCTTGTCGCCGCCCTTGACGTCACTTTCGATCTGCGGCTGGTAGTAGCCCAACGCCTGAGCCGCTTTGCGCGCCTGCTCTTCGGCACCGCGACTGAAGCGCTGCAGGGCTTCTTCGTCACGATCGCCGAGGCTGCCGATATAGCCTTCTATATTGGCCTTGAGTTCATCGTTGGACGGTTTGATCCGCACATCCAATTCACTTTGCGCCAGCGCCGCGCAGCTGGTTAACAGCACGAGCACGCCACTGGTAAATCTTCCTGGAAACTTCATAGGCGCGGATGCTATCACGGGCTTGGGAGCGTGATAGAACAGGAAATTTCCCAAGAAGTTCGATTGTCATGCTGTTGCAGTTTGTAACACCTGCGGATTGGCGTGGAAAAACACGTGTTCGCGCACCGGCCCGACGGCAACCTCGCCGATCTCCTCATAACCCTGCCGTTTATAGAATTCCAGATAGCGTGGGTTGCCGGTGTCGAGCACCACGCCTTGCGAGGTTTCGTCCACCGCGCACCAGTTGTGTACGGCGGTCAGCAGTTGCTCGCCAAAGTGCTTGCCCTGAAATTGTGGGTGGATGCCCAGCAGCGGCAGCATGTGTACCGAATCACTGGGCACACACGCGGCGACGGCGTCGTGGTAATCGAGATAGCGGCGGGTGCAGCGGAATCCGGTGCTGAGCACCATGCGCAAACGCCACGCCCAGCTTTCGGTGATGCCCAGACGGCGTTGTGGCGGCGCGATCAGGGCGATGCCGATCAGACGGTCGTTGACCAGCAGGCCGATGGCCGGCAGATCCTGCAGAAAGTGTTGTTTGACCAGTTCGCGCACCGTCGCCCGCACGCGCTGTTCGTAGCCGGGGCGCTCGGCTTCGAACAGGTAAGCGAAGGTCGGCTCATGGCGATAAGCCTGATAGAGCAGCGATCGAGCTTCGCGGGAGTAGCCACGGTCGAGCATATGAATGTCGGCGATGGCGGTCTGGGTTTCAGGCATGACGGTGATTCTCCCCAGGGCGCGTTCAAATGGCGGCGCTCTTGTTGGTACGAACCTTTTGCGGGTGGCGTGGTTCCCCACAGGTATAGACCAAGTCGGGATCTTCATCGACTGGGCGACCGCTATCGCGAGCAGGCTCACTCCTACATTTGGAATGCGTTCCCCCTGTAGGAGTGAGCCTGCTCGCGATGGCGCCATTGCTGACAACACAAATCCCACAGACAAAAGTGATTTCTCCCACCCCACGCTGGCCCATCTCCCCCATGTCAGCTAGCATCGCCCTTTTGCCAGGACTGCCGACCATGAAGATCGTTTCCTTCAACATCAACGGACTGCGCGCCCGTCCGCATCAGCTGGCAGCGCTGATCGAAAAACACCAGCCGGACGTGATCGGCCTGCAGGAAACCAAGGTCCACGACGACCAGTTCCCGCTCGAAGAAGTCCGCGCCCTCGGCTACCACGTGTATTTCCACGGCCAGAAAGGCCATTACGGCGTGGCCATGCTCTCGCGCAAGGAACCGATCGCCATTCATAAAGGTTTCGCCACTGACGAAGAAGACGCCCAGCGCCGCTTTATCTGGGGCACCTTCGCCGACGCCAATGGCGTGCCGGTGACGATCATGAACGGCTATTTCCCCCAGGGCGAAAGCCGCGACCATCCAACCAAATTCCCCGCCAAGCAGCGTTTCTACAGCGATCTGCAAGCGCTGCTGGAAAGCCAGTTTCACAATGAACAGCCCGTGGTGGTGATGGGCGATGTGAACATTTCCCCGGAAGACTGTGACATTGGCATCGGCCCGGACAACATGAAGCGCTGGCTGAAAACCGGTAAATGCAGCTTCCTGCCGGAAGAGCGCGAGTGGATGGCACGCCTGAAGAACTGGGGTTTGACCGACAGCTATCGTCACCTGAACCCGGACGTGACGGACATGTTCAGCTGGTTCGATTACCGCAGCCGTGGGTTTGAGGATGAACCGAAGCGTGGCCTGCGCATTGATGTGATTCTGGCGTCACATGGTTTGTTGCCGCGGGTGAAAGCGGCGGGTGTCGACTATGAATTGCGCGGGATGGAAAAACCGTCCGATCATGCGCCGATCTGGCTTGAACTCAGCTGATCCCCAGTCTTACGCAATACCTGTAGGAGTGAGCCTGCTCGCGATAGCGGTGAATCAGTCAACGTAAATTTGACCGGTACACTGCTATCGCGAGCAGGCTCACTCCTACATTGGTTAGTTGTCATCTTTTGGTCATGCGCCTGACTTAATCTCCCCGGCAATCCCCTTGGCTTGATTCGGTGCCGGCATGACCCTGCGTGTTCTGTGCGTATTTCTCTTGAGTGCGTGGCTGACGGTTTCGGCCGCTGCCCTGCCCCTTCCTGAAAACGGCCCGGCGCTGCGTATTCAAGGCTCCAACACCATCGGCGCCGAACTCGGCCCGGCGCTGGTCGAAGGGTTGCTGCAAGAGCAGGGTTTGCTGAAAATCCACCGCGAAACCCCGGACACGGCCAACGAACTGCGCATCGTCGGCCAGACCGCCCAAGGCAAACGCGTGGTCGTGGAAGTGGCCGCGCACGGTTCCAGCACCGGTTTTACCGCGTTGAAAAACGCCAGCGCCGACCTGGCCGCGTCTTCCCGCGAGATCAAGGACAGTGAGTTGCAGACCCTGCAATCACTGGGCGATCTGAAAAGCCCCGCCGCCGAACAAGTCATCGCCATCGATGGCCTGGCGATCATTCTTCATCCCGACAATCCCCTCCAACAACTGGACACCGAGCAACTGGCGCGGATCTTCAGTGGCGAAGTGAAAACCTGGGAAGACCTTGGCGGGCGTGGCGGTGCGATTCATTTATATGCGCGCGATGATCAATCCGGCACCTACGACACGTTTAAAGAACTGGTCCTCAGCCGTCGTGGGAAAAGTCTGAGCAGCAACGCGAAAAGGTTTGAGTCCAGCGAGCAACTGTCCGACGCCGTCAGCGCGGATCCACAGGGCATCGGCTTCATCGGTTTGCCCTACGTGCGTCAGGCCAAAGCCGTGGCCATCGCCGATGGCGCATCGCAATCGATGTTGCCTCTGAACAGTCTGATCGCCACCGAGGACTATCCACTGTCGCGGCGCTTGTTCTTCTATCTGCCACCCGACAGTAACAATCCTTGGGCGAAGGCGTTGGTGACATTTGCGCAAAGTCGTCAGGGTCAGGCGATTGTCGCCGCCAACGGTTTTATCAGCCAGACCGTGCACGCTATGAGCGTCGCGCCGAACGCGTTGATGCCCGAGGGTTATCAATCACTCAGCCGCCACGCCCAGCGTCTGACGGTGAACTTCCGTTTTGAAGAAGGCAGCGCGAGTCTGGATAACAAAGCGCGTCAGGATCTGGCGCGGGTGATCGACTATATAAAGCGGCGAGACAAAACTGAACGCGCGGTGACATTGGTCGGGTTTGGTGATGCCAAGGATGACCCCGCACGCGCGGACCTGCTGTCGAAGCTGCGCGCGATGGCGGTGCGCCGGGAGCTGGTGAAGAACGGCGTGGTGCTGCGTGAGGTTCGCGGCTTTGGCGCGTTGATGCCGGTGGCGGCGAACAATGTGGATGAGGGCAGGATCAAGAATCGGCGGGTTGAGGTTTGGGTGTATTGAGCCTGATGGTTATGTACTGAATGGGCCGGCCCCTTCGCGAGCAAGCTCGCTCCCACAGGGATCGCATTCTTCCATTTGGAACGCGCTTTAATGTGGGAGCGAGCTTGCTCGCGAAGCAGGCGACGCGGTCTTAATGACCGCTACGCAGCATTTCCTTCGGCACATACTTGCCGATCTCGAACTTGCCGACCGCTGCGCGGTGCACCTCGTCCGGGCCGTCGGCCAGGCGCAGGGTGCGTTGCATGGCGTACATGTACGCCAGCGGGAAATCGTTCGATACCCCGGCGCCGCCATGCATCTGGATCGCCCGATCGATCACTCGCAGCGCGACGTTCGGCGCGACTACCTTGATCTGCGCAATCTCGCTTTTCGCCACTTTGTTACCGACGGTGTCCATCATGTATGCCGCTTTCAACGTCAGCAGGCGCGCCATGTCGATCTCCATCCGCGAGTCGGCGATCTTGTCGACGTTACCGCCCAGACGCGCCAGCGGTTTGCCGAATGCCGTGCGGCTCACCGAGCGTTTGCACATCAATTCCAATGCACGTTCGGCCATGCCGATCGAACGCATGCAGTGGTGAATCCGGCCTGGGCCAAGACGACCCTGGGCAATTTCAAAGCCGCGTCCTTCACCCAACAGGACGTTTTCATACGGCACGCGCACGTTGTCGAACAGTACTTCGGCGTGGCCGTGTGGCGCATCGTCGTAACCGAACACCGGCAACGGACGGACAATCTTCACGCCGGGGGTGTCGACTGGCACAAGGATCATCGAGTGCTGCGCATGACGCGGTGCATCGGGATTGCTCAGGCCCATGAAGATGAGGATCTTGCAGCGCGGATCGCAAGCACCGGAGGTCCACCATTTTTTGCCGTTGATCACCCACTCGTCACCATTGCGCTCGGCGCGAGCGGCCATGTTGGTGGCGTCGGACGAGGCTACGTCAGGTTCGGTCATGGCGAACGCCGAGCGGATCTCGCCGCGCAGCAGTGGTTCGAGCCAGCGTTGTTTCTGTTCTTCGTTGGCGTAGCGCACCAGCACTTCCATGTTGCCGGTGTCCGGCGCCGAGCAGTTGAACGGCTCGGGGCCGAGCAGCGAGCGGCCCATGATTTCCGCGAGCGGCGCGTATTCAAGGTTGGTCAGACCGGCACCGAGCTCCGATTCCGGCAGAAACAGATTCCACAGGCCTTCGGCCTTGGCCTTGGCTTTGAGCTCTTCCATGATCGCCGTCGGCTGCCACCGATCGCCTTCGGCAACCTGGCGCTCGAACACGGCTTCGGCCGGGTAAACGTAAGTGTCCATGAACGCGGTCACGCGCTCACGCAGTTCTTGCACCTTGGGCGAATAAGCGAAATCCATGATCAATTACCTTCTTGGGCAGAGGTTGTTTAAGTCATGCAATCGATGCTAGAACAGCGTTGATAATTTACCTAGCCTATTCTCGGCGTGTATAAACATTCATCACCGATATATGATCGGCTGATTGCCAGCCCCTAAAACACCGCCCTAAATAACAAGAGAAGCCGCGTTATGAATCTGAGTAAGGTCGACCTCAACCTTTTCATCGTCTTCGACGCGATCTATACCGAAGCCAACCTGACCCGCGCCGGGCAGATTGTCGGCATCACTCAGCCGGCGGTGTCCAACGCCTTGGCGCGGTTGCGCGAGACCTTCAACGACCCGCTGTTCGTGCGTACCGCTCAGGGCATGGTGCCGACGCCGATGGCGCAGAACATCATCGGCCCGGTGCGCAACGCTTTGTCGCTGCTGCGTGTGTCGGTTCAGGAAAGCCGCATTTTCAACCCGGCGCAGGCGGTCAAGACCTACCGCATCAGCATGACCGACCTCACCGAAGCGGTAATTCTGCCGCCGCTGTTCCAGCGCCTGCGCCGCTTGGCGCCGACCGTGATCATCGAAAGTTTTCTGTCAAAACGTCGGGAGACCACCAAGGAACTGGCGGCCGGGCGTCTGGATTTTGCCGTGGATGCGCCACTTAACACCGACCCGCAGGTGCGTCATGTCAAGCTGATGGAAGACCGTTACGTGTGTGCGATGCGCAAGGGTCATCCGATGGCGGGCAAGGAAAAGCTCTCGCTGGATGATTATTTGTCGCTGACGCATATCCACATTTCCAGCCGCCGCAGTGGTCTGGGTTATGTCGATCTGGCGCTGGGCAAAATGGGTATTCAGCGCAAGATTGCCCTGCGTTCGCAGCATTACTTGATGGCGTCACAGGTGATGCAGCAGACCGACATGGTCATGACCGTGCCGGAGCGCTTTGCCCGTCGACATGAGTTGCAGGCGTTTAATTTGCCGGTGAATGATGTGCCGCCCGTGGAGACGCACCTGTATTGGCATGAAAGCACTGACCAGGATCCGGCGAATCGCTGGATGCGCGAGCAAATGATCGAGTTGTGCCAGCAGGTGACGGCACAGGAGAAGAAGCTCGATAAGCAGGTGGAGTAAGGAAAGATCAAAAGATCGCAGCCTGCGGGAGCTCCTACAGAGATCGGTGTAGGAGCTGCCGCAGGCTACGATCTTTTTCTTGCTTGACGTAAACGTCAACCTGCCATTAGCTTAGCGCCAAGACCTTTTTCCGAGCGCTTCCATGAGCAGCCAGACTTACAGCATCTCCGACCTCGCCCGCGAGCTGGACATCACCACCCGGGCGATCCGCTTTTATGAAGAGCAAGGCCTGCTCAGTCCTGAGCGCCGTGGCCAGGAACGTATCTATTCGCCACGCGACAAGGTCAGCCTGAAGCTGATCCTGCGTGGCAAACGCATCGGCTTCTCGCTGGCCGAATGCCGCGAACTGATCGAGCTTTATGACCCGTCCAGCGGTAACACCAAGCAGCTCAACAGCATGCTGGCGAAAATCGCCGAGCGCCGCGAGCAGCTGGAGCAGCAGTTGCTGGATATCGAACAGATGAAGCTGGAACTCGATACCGCTGAAGAGCGCTGCGTGCAGGCGTTGGAGCAGACGCTCAAGAGCCAGCAGGCCATTCAGTAACAACCCCACAGGGGGATATCCGCAGATTTCAGATAACTACAACAGGTCAACCGCCATGTCCCTCCCCTCCCAAGTACGCCTGATCGAAGTCGGCCCGCGCGATGGCCTGCAGAACGAAGCCCAACCGATCAGCGTTGCCGACAAGGTGCAACTGGTCGACGCCCTCAGCGCCGCCGGTCTCGGCTATATAGAAGTCGGCAGTTTCGTTTCGCCGAAATGGGTACCGCAAATGGCCGGTTCTGCCGAGGTGTTCGCACAAATCCAGCGCAAACCCGGCGTGACCTACGGTGCACTGGCGCCAAACCTGCGCGGCTTCGAAGACGCCATAGCCGCTGGGGTCAGGGAAGTCGCGGTGTTCGCCGCGGCCTCCGAAGCCTTCTCGCAACGCAACATCAACTGCTCGATCAGCGAAAGCCTGGCGCGCTTTGCGCCGATCATGGAAGCGGCGAAACAGCACGGCGTTACCGTGCGCGGTTACGTGTCCTGCGTGCTCGGTTGCCCGTACGAAGGCACGGTCGCGCCGGAGAAAGTGGCGATGGTCGCGCGCGAGTTGTATGCGATGGGCTGCTATGAAGTCTCGCTGGGCGACACCATCGGCACTGGCACTGCGGGCGCGACTCGCCGCTTGTTTGAAGTGGTTTCGGCGCAGGTGCCACGGGACAAGCTCGCCGGGCATTTCCACGACACTTACGGCCAGGCCATGGCCAATATCTATGCCAGCCTGCTCGAAGGCATTTCGGTGTTCGACAGCTCTATCGCGGGCCTCGGCGGCTGCCCGTACGCCAAAGGCGCGAGCGGTAACGTTGCTACCGAAGATGTGGTGTACCTGCTCAACGGCCTCGGCATCGAGACCGGTATCGACCTGGACGCCTTGATTGCTGCGGGTCAGCAGATCAGCGCGGTGCTCGGCCGCCCGAGCGGTTCGCGCGTGGCCAAGGCTCGCAGCGCACAGTGAGGGAACAAGGTGTTACCGCTGTGTCCGGAATGTGGGTTTAAGCGAGTAACACGGAAACAAATTGTCTGGTTTCGCTGGAGTGAAAATTTACTGAAATTTCCAAATCATTGATTTATAAGGATTTTTAAAAGTTGGCACGGCTTCTGCTATCTCTATGGCATAACAAGAATAAAAAGCAGCAAACCAATAAAAATAAGACGTACCGACTCTGACATAACAAAAACAACACGGCAGAGACGCAGCTAACAGATTTTTTTGGAGAAGGTGTGCTTTTCAGGGTGCTCTCAGGAGTGACCCGCAACCGGGCAGAGAACAATAAAACTACCTTCAGGTAGCTCCCGAATCGGTTGGATCGCTTAGCGAGAAAGCAGATCAGCGCTCAAAAAAATACGTTTGCTCTTGACCCCGGATGGGGGTCGCCAAAAACAGCGGTAAAGGGCCACGGTTGCCAAAAACAACAACAGACCGACCCTCAATAATAAAAAAGAGCACGCGACGACAAAATTAAAGGGGAGCTTCGGCTCCCCTTTGTGCTTTCTGTGATTCCTCTTTCCAACACCGCTAATCCCTGTGGGAGCGAGCCTGCTCGCGAAAGCGGTGTATCAGACACATCTGCGCTGAATGACACACTGCATTCGCGAGCAGGCTCGCTCCCACATTAGATTGTCATCACATTAAGTTTTGTGTCAGGCCTGCTTTTCGCGCAGCTCTTCGATACTGATCTCACGCATCCTGAATTTCTGAATCTTGCCCGTGACCGTCATCGGAAACTCTTCAACGAATTTGAAGTGCCGTGGCGTCTTGAAGTGCGCGATGCGCTCCTTGCACCAGGTTTGCAGCTCCAGTTCGGAAGCGTTGTGACCAGGGTGGAATTTGATCCAGGCGACAATCTCCTCGCCGTAACGCGAGCACGGAATGCCAATCACCTGAACGTCCGCCACCGCCGGATGGGTGAAGAAAAACTCTTCCAGCTCACGCGGATAAATGTTCTCGCCACCACGGATGATCATGTCTTTGTTACGCCCGGCGATGTTGACGTAACCCTCCTCGTTCATGCTCGCCAGGTCGCCGGTGTGCATCCAGCCCGCCTCATCGATGGCTTCAGCGGTGGCCTGCGGATTGCTCCAGTAGCCGAGCATCACGCTGTAGCCACGGGTGCACAGTTCGCCGATGGTGCCGCGCAGCACGAGGTTGCCGGCCTCATCGATGATCTTGCTTTCCAGCTGTGGCTGGGTGCGGCCGACGGTGGTCACGCGTAACTCCAGCTCATCGTTCGGACCGGTTTGCAGCGACACCGGGCTGGTTTCGGTCATGCCGTAGGCGATCTGCACTTCGCTCATGTGCATCTCGCTGATGACCCGACGCATCACTTCGATCGGGCACGTAGCGCCCGCCATGATTCCGGTGCGCAGGCTCGACAGATCGAATTCGCCGCGCTGTGGCTGGTCGAGCATGGCGATGAACATGGTCGGTACGCCATAAAGGCCGGTGGCTTTTTCTTCGGCGACGGTTTGCAGGGTCAGCAATGGATCGAACGCGTCGTTGGGGTAAATCATCGTGCTGCCGTGGGTGATGCAGCCGAGGTTGCCCATGACCATGCCGAAGCAGTGGTACAGCGGCACCGGGATCACCAGACGATCGCGCGGGGTCAAGCCGATGCTTTCACCGACCATGTAGCCGTTATTGAGGATGTTGTAGTGGCTGAGGGTCGCGCCCTTGGGGAAACCGGTGGTGCCGGAGGTGTACTGGATGTTCACCGGCTGATCGAAGTGCAGACTGTCGCTGCATTCGTGTAGTTGATCGGGAGAGATTCTGGTGGCCAGATCGGCCAGTTGCGACCACGGCAGAAAACCTGACGGTGGTTGCGCGTCAAGGCTGATTACCCCACGCAGTTCGGGGAGGCGTTCGCTGCGCAATTGGCCGATGGGTTGCTCGGCCAGTTCCGGCACCAGTCCCTGCAACATGCCGTGGTAATTGGAGGACTTGAACGCCCCGGCGCAGACCAGCCATTGGCAGCCGGATTGTTTGAGTACGTATTCGAGTTCAGAGCTGCGATAGGCCGGGTTGACGTTAACCAGTATCACGCCGATTTTCGCCGTGGCGAATTGAGTGATGCACCACTGCGCGCAGTTCGGCGCCCAGATACCGAGGCGATCGCCGACCTGCAAACCCAAAGCCAGCAGCGCTCTGGCGTGCAGATCGACTGCGTCGGCCAGTTGTCGCCAGGAATAGCGCAGCTGCTGATGGCGCACCACCAGCGCTTCACCGTCGGGGTATTGCGCGGCCGTGTGATCGAACTTCTGCCCGATGGTCATCGCCAGCAAAGCTTTGTCCTGTGAACCACGGGTGTAGCTGCGCTGCGGGTTTGCACTGGGTTGATCCATGACGACCCCTATTGTCTTTATTAGTGGGTTTTGCCGGATTTAACCCTGTGGGAACGAGCCTGCTCGCGAAGAGGCCAGCGGATTCAACATCCATGTTGCCTGATCTGACGCTTTCGCGAGCAGGCTCGCTCCCACAAGGCCTGCTCCGTTTCAATCTTGAACGGCCCCTACTCTCGCTCAAGTTGACGTTAACGTAAAGGGCGATTGACAGCCATCCGTCACAGGCTTACGTTAACGTAAAGGTGAGAGCCAAGTGACTGCCCTCCCCACCCTACAAAAAAGCCAAAAGGTGACCCATGAGCTACCCATCCCTGAACTTCGCCCTCGGTGAAACCATCGACATGCTGCGCGATCAGGTTCAGTCCTTTGTCGCCAAGGAGATCGCTCCGCGCGCCGCGCAGATCGACAGCGACAACCTGTTCCCTGCCGACATGTGGCGCAAGTTCGGTGACATGGGCCTGCTCGGCATCACCGTGCCGGAAGAGTACGGCGGCGCGGGCCTGGGTTACCTGGCACACGTCGTGGCGATGGAAGAAATCAGCCGCGGTTCGGCCTCGGTGGCGCTGTCCTACGGTGCGCATTCCAACCTCTGCGTCAACCAGATCAACCGCAACGGCAATCACGAACAGAAATCCAAGTACCTGCCGAAGCTGATCAGCGGCGAGCACGTTGGCGCACTGGCGATGAGCGAACCGAACGCCGGTTCCGATGTGGTTTCAATGAAACTGCGCGCCGACAAACGCGGCGACCGCTTCGTCCTCAACGGCAGCAAAACCTGGATCACCAACGGCCCAGACGCCAACACCTACGTGATCTACGCCAAGACCGATCTGGAAAAAGGCGCGCACGGCATCACCGCCTTCATCGTCGAGCGCGACTGGAAAGGCTTCAGCCGCAGCAACAAGTTCGACAAGCTCGGCATGCGCGGCTCCAACACCTGCGAACTGTTCTTCGATGACGTCGAAGTGCCGGAAGAAAACATCCTCGGCGTGCTCAACGGCGGCGTGAAAGTGCTGATGAGCGGCCTCGATTACGAGCGCGTGGTTCTCTCCGGCGGCCCGACCGGGATCATGCAGTCGTGCATGGACCTGATCGTGCCGTACATCCATGACCGCAAGCAGTTCGGCCAAAGCATCGGTGAATTCCAGCTGATCCAGGGCAAAGTCGCAGACATGTACACCCAACTCAACGCCAGCCGCGCCTACCTCTACGCCGTCGCCCAAGCCTGTGAGCGTGGCGAAACCACCCGTAAAGACGCCGCCGGGGTGATCCTCTACACCGCCGAGCGCGCCACACAAATGGCCCTTGACGCGATCCAGATTCTCGGCGGTAACGGTTACATCAATGAATTCCCGGCTGGCCGCTTGCTGCGTGACGCCAAGCTGTACGAAATCGGCGCCGGCACCAGTGAGATCCGTCGCATGCTGATCGGTCGCGAACTGTTCAACGAAACGAAATGAATTTCGTCAGCTGCGAGCTGCAAGTTTCAAGCTGCAAGAGAACAGCTTTAACTTGCCGCTCCAAGCTTGCAACTCGTAGCTGCTTACGGAGTAAGCCATGATTCTGCACACTCAGCTCAATCCCCGTTCAGCGGAGTTCGCCGCCAACAGCGCAGCGATGCTCAAACAGGTCGACGCCCTGCACACCCTGCTCGCCCAAGTGGCGCAGGGTGGCGGCGCGAAAGCTCAGGAACGTCACACCTCGCGCGGCAAATTGCTGCCGCGTGAGCGCATCAATCGCTTGCTCGATCCGGGCTCGCCGTTTCTCGAAATCAGCCAACTTGCCGCCCACGCCGTATATGGCGAAGACGTGCCGGCTGCCGGTGTGATTGCCGGGATCGGTCGGGTAGAAGGCGTCGAATGCATGATCGTCGCCAACGATGCGACGGTTAAGGGTGGTTCGTATTATCCGCTGACCGTGAAGAAACACCTGCGCGCACAAACCATCGCTCAGCAGAATCGTCTGCCATGTATTTATCTGGTGGACTCCGGCGGCGCCAACCTGCCGCGTCAGGACGAAGTGTTTCCGGATCGCGAGCATTTCGGGCGGATCTTCTTCAACCAGGCCAACATGAGCGCAATGGGCATTCCGCAGATTGCCGTGGTCATGGGCTCTTGCACTGCGGGTGGTGCTTATGTGCCGGCGATGGCCGACGAAGCAATCATGGTGCGCAATCAGGCGACGATTTTCCTCGCCGGCCCGCCGCTGGTGAAAGCTGCGACCGGCGAAGTGGTCAGCGCCGAAGATCTGGGCGGCGCCGATGTGCACTGCAAGATTTCCGGGGTCGCCGACCATTACGCCGAGAGCGACGAACATGCCCTCGCCCTCGCCCGCCGCAGCGTCGCCAACCTCAACTGGCGCAAGCTCGGTGAAGTGCAGCAACGTACGCCGATTGCGCCGCTGTACGCCGCTGACGAGTTATATGGCGTGGTTTCCGCCGATGCCAAGCAGCCGTTCGATGTGCGCGAAGTGATTGCGCGACTGGTCGACGGTTCGGTGTTCGATGAATTCAAGGCTTTGTTCGGCACCACGCTGGTGTGTGGCTTTGCGCATCTGCACGGTTACCCGATCGCGATTCTGGCGAACAACGGCATTCTCTTCGCCGAAGCCGCACAGAAAGGTGCGCACTTTATCGAACTGGCCTGCCAGCGCGGTATTCCGCTGCTGTTTTTGCAGAACATCACCGGTTTCATGGTCGGCCAGAAATACGAGGCCGGCGGTATCGCAAAACATGGCGCCAAACTGGTAACCGCCGTGGCTTGCGCGAAAGTGCCGAAATTCACCGTGATCATCGGCGGCAGCTTTGGTGCCGGGAACTACGGCATGTGCGGGCGCGCATACGATCCGCGTTTCCTGTGGATGTGGCCAAACGCGCGAATCGGCGTGATGGGTGCCGAACAGGCGGCGGGCGTGTTGGTGCAGGTCAAGCGTGAACAGGCTGAACGCAGTGGCCAAAACTTCAGTGCCGAGCAAGAAACAGAGATCAAACAACCGATCCTCGACCAGTACGAAGAGCAGGGTCACCCCTACTATTCCAGCGCTCGGCTGTGGGACGACGGCGTCATCGACCCGGCGCAGACCCGCGATGTGCTGGCCCTGGCCTTGTCTGCGTCGCTGAACGCGCCAATCGAACCGAGCCGCTTCGGCGTGTTCCGGATGTGATCGGGAGAATCTCATGAGTGATTTCAACACCCTCGAACTGCAAAACGACCCACGGGGTTTCGCGACGCTGTGGCTCAACCGCGCGGAAAAGAACAACGCGTTCAACGCCGAGATGATCCGCGAGCTGATCCTCGCACTCGACAAGGTCGCCAGTGATGCCAGCCTGCGTTTCCTGCTGGTGCGTGGCCGTGGCAAGCACTTCAGTGCCGGCGCCGATCTGGCGTGGATGCAGCAATCGGCCGAACTCGATTACCACACCAACCTCGACGACGCCCGCGAACTCGCGGAGCTGATGTACAACCTCGCCAAACTGAAAATCCCGACCGTGGCCGTCGTTCAAGGCGCAGCATTCGGTGGCGCGCTGGGGTTGATCAGTTGCTGCGACATGGCGATTGGCGCCGATGATGCGCAATTCTGCCTGTCGGAAGTGCGAATTGGTCTGGCGCCGGCAGTCATCAGTCCGTTTGTGGTGCAAGCGATTGGCGAGCGCGCTGCGCGGCGTTATGCGCTGACCGCCGAACGTTTTGGCGGTCAGCGTGCGCGGGAAATCGGTTTGTTGTCCGACAGCTATCCGGCCGCTGAACTGGATCAGCAAGTCGAACAGTGGACCAACAACCTGCTGCTCAACAGCCCCGCCGCGATGCGCGCCAGCAAGGATTTGCTGCGTGAAGTCGGCAACGGCGCGCTGACCCCGGCGCTGCGCCGCTACACCGAGAACGCCATCGCCCGCATCCGCGTCAGCCCGGAAGGCCAGGAAGGTCTGCGCGCTTTTCTGCAAAAACGTCCGCCGAGCTGGCAAGCCGCAACCACCACCAAGGAGCCGCGTTGATGAGCGCACCTGTTATCACCACTCTGCTGGTGGCCAACCGTGGCGAAATTGCTTGCCGCGTAATGCGCACCGCCAAAGCGCTGGGCCTGACCACGGTCGCCGTGCACAGCGCCACCGACCGTGAAGCGCGGCACAGCCGTGAAGCGGACGTTCGCGTCGATCTCGGTGGTAGCAAAGCGGCCGACAGTTATCTGCAAATCGACAAACTGATCGCGGCGGCCAAGGCCAGTGGCGCGCAGGCGATTCATCCGGGTTACGGGTTTCTCTCGGAAAATGCCGGATTCGCTCGCGCCATTGAAGCGGCCGGTTTGATTTTCCTCGGCCCGCCGGCCTCGGCCATTGATGCGATGGGCAGCAAGTCCGCCGCCAAAGCGCTGATGGAAACTGCCGGCGTGCCACTGGTGCCGGGTTATCACGGCGAAGCCCAGGATCTCGAGACCTTCCGCGATGCCTGCGAACGCATCGGTTATCCGGTGCTGCTCAAAGCCACGGCCGGCGGTGGCGGCAAGGGCATGAAAGTCGTCGAGGACGTCAGCCAATTGGCCGAAGCCCTCGCCTCGGCCCAGCGTGAAGCGCAGTCGTCGTTTGGCGATTCGCGGATGCTGGTGGAAAAATATCTGCTGAAACCGCGTCATGTGGAAATTCAGGTGTTCGCCGATCAGCATGGCAACTGCTTGTATCTGAATGAGCGTGACTGCTCGATTCAGCGCCGTCACCAGAAAGTCGTCGAAGAAGCGCCGGCACCGGGCCTGTCCCCGGAACTGCGTCGGGCGATGGGCGAAGCGGCGGTGCGTTCGGCGCAGGCAATCGGTTATGTCGGCGCCGGTACGGTGGAGTTTTTGCTGGATGCGCGGGGCGAATTCTTCTTTATGGAGATGAACACGCGCCTGCAGGTGGAGCACCCGGTGACCGAGGCCATCACCGGCCTGGATCTGGTTGCTTGGCAAATCCGCGTTGCCCGCGGTGAAGCGTTGCCGATCACTCAGGAACAGGTGCCGCTTAACGGCCATGCAATTGAAGTGCGCTTGTATGCCGAAGATCCTTCAAATGACTTTCTGCCGGCAACCGGACGTTTGGATTTGTATCGCGAGTCCGATGAAGGGCCCGGGCGTCGAGTCGATAGCGGGGTTGAGGAAGGCGATGAGATTTCGCCGTTCTACGACCCGATGCTCGGCAAGCTGATTGCCTGGGGCGAGGATCGCGAACAGGCCCGGTTGCGCTTGTTGAGCATGCTCGACGAGTTTGCGATTGGCGGATTGAAAACCAACATCAACTTCTTGCGGCGGATCATCGCGCACCCGGCGTTTGCGGCAGCGGAACTGGATACCGGGTTTATTCCGCGTTATCAGGAGCAATTGCTGCCTGCTCCGGGCACGTTGAGCGATGCGTTCTGGAACGCGGCGGCGCAGGCCGTGGCGCAGAGTCTGGCGCAATTGGCGCGTCAGGATGATCCTGCTTCACCATGGTCTGTCAACACCGGACTGCGTGCGGGTCTGCCACGAGAAATCACCCTGCATTTGAGCTGCGAGGGGCAGGATCGAGCGCTGACGCTGAGTACCGATGATCAGACCAGACTGTCCGGCGAAGCACTCATCGTCGAACACGACGGCGTTCGTCGTACGTTACGTGCCATCCGCCAGGGCGATTCTCTGTACCTGCAATGGGAAGGCGAGTTGCGGCGCATCGAAACGTACGACCCGATCAGCGCCGTCGAAGCCAGTCACAGCCATCAGGGCGGACTGACCGCGCCAATGAACGGCAGCATTGTCCGTGTGCTGGTCGAGGCTGGGCAATCGGTCGAGGCCGGTGCACAACTGGTGGTGCTGGAAGCAATGAAGATGGAACACAGCATCCGTGCGCCGCATGCCGGGGTGATCAAAGCGCTGTATTGCCAGGAAGGCGAAATGGTCGGCGAAGGCAGCGCTTTGGTTGAACTGGAAGCCGTGTGAACGGGAGGATCGATCCTACGCCAGGCGCGGATCGATCTGACTAGTAACGCGCCGTTGCCTGAACCACAACACCGATGATTCGACACTCATCGGTCAGTAGGGCTTTCGGCCAGGTCGGATTGAGCGGCACCAGGTAACGCTGGCCGCCCTCTTCGTCGAGTTTGCGAAAAATCGCCTCAGCGCTGTCGGGCCACTGGGCGATCACCAATTTGCCGGGCACCGCTTCGGCCGACGGGTCGACCAGAATCAGCATGCCTTCGGCGATGCTCTGGCCACTGGGAGCGGTCATCGAATCGCCCGTCACCGTCAGCCAGAACGCCGGGCCTCGCGCGTGGTAATCCGTCAGTTCGAAACGCTGCTTGCCTGATGCCTTCGTGTAGGACGCCGGATCGCTTTCGCGAACCTCGCAGGTCGTTTGCCAATCGCTGACCGGGTAACGGAAGTACGGGTTGTACTTCTGCGCCAGCGGCATGTCGTCGTCAGGTGTTATTTGCGGTTCCCGGATCACCAACACCACTTCAAGGAAATCCATGCCCAGCGCCTGCAGCACGCGGTTCATTTCAGTGATGCCGGGTTCGCGACGCTTGTTCAGCCAATGGCCGATCCCGCCCTGGGACATGCCGACGCGCTCTCCGAGCTCTGTTTGAGTGATTTTGAGCTCACTCATCTTGGCCTTGACCAACTCAATCCATTTATCCATGTGCAGCACCTTACGTCGACGCCTTCGGCCAGCAAAACACATATTGTAGTATTTAAATTCTGGTCACAACTACACAGAGTACTATTCTGAAAGCACGGATTTTCAATCGCCCAAGGAGTGCTTCTTCATCATGAATATCAGCAGCAAAGACTTGCCCGACCTGCAAATGGACACCAACTTCACCTCTCCCCAGGGCAATGCGGCAGCGCAGCGAGCTCTGGACTATTACTTGAAACCAGCTGTGTCAGAACCGGAGGTCGACGAGCGTTTTTTCGATGTCAGGCGCCATCTCAGTGGCGAAGAAGCTCTGGTGCACGCCTCGGACCTGCTGCGCTGTGCGGCAGCCACTGCGTTCAAGGCAGCCGAAAACCTGCAAGGCGCGAGTCGCGATCTGGCATTTTCAGTGGTGCACATGGTGGATATGGCGCGGGCGATGGTTGACCATTCGCTCGATGGCAATGAAGCCTGAGAGGAACGCGAGCGCGGGCGGGCGGGCGGGAAAGAATTTCCCCATCGCGCAGATAAAAACATTTGACTTGCAAATGATAATGATTATTATTGCATGCAGCTGGTCGCGAGATCAGTCGATGGACCAGAGACCTTAGGTCGGTCTTCTGGACTATCTCCTCATCAGGCTAATCACGGTTTTTGACCCGGCTTTTTGCCGGGTCTTTTTTTGCCCGTTTTTCGGGCTTGTGTCTTCAGGCTAATGAAGTCTTTAAGTGCTGCAAATTCGATGGCGCGGATAATATCAAAAGAATATCGCTTGGCAAGCCGGGCCCCGCCACATTGGGGCAAACTAATGACAATTAGCACTTGAGAATCAATCGCACAGTCTCTAAGCTGCTTGCGCGTCATGGAGGACGCCCCCCGCCACACCCCGCAATTCCCCTCGGTTTCAGCCCTGCCTGCGTGTAAAGTAACGGCCATAAAAATCATATTCAGGAATCGATTATGACCGTGGCCAAATCTTCGTTCGACATCAGCGCCAACTTCGACAGCGGCAACATCCAAGTCATCGACATCAGCAACCCGCTCAATCCGGTCCTGGCCATTCGCCCGGACACCCGCAGCGCCCATTTTCAGTGGTTCCACTTCAAGGCCAGCGGTCTGCATGTTCATCAGGAGCACTGGTTTCGCCTGGTCAACGCGAGTCAATCTTCCTATAACAAAGCCTGGACTGGCTATCAGGCGGTCGCCTCCTACGACCACGTCAACTGGTTCCGCATTCCAACCAGCTTTGAAGGTGACAGCCTGCGCTTTTGCCTCGAAGCCGAGCAAACCCACGCCTGGTTCGCCTACTTCGAACCCTATAGCCGTGGCCGTCACGACTGGCTGATCGACCAGGCCCTGAGCAAGGCCGGCACCGAATTGCTGGCGACCGGCAAGAGTATCGAAGGTCGCGATATTCAGTTGCTGCGTAAAGGCAGCGGCGCCGAAGGCCAGCGCAAAGTCTGGATCATTGCTCAACAGCATCCGGGCGAACACATGGCCGAATGGTTTATGGAAGGCGTGATCGAACGCTTGGAAAGACACGACGATCCTGTGCTGAACAAACTGCTGGCAAGCGCTGATTTGTACCTGGTGCCGAACATGAATCCCGACGGTGCGTTCCATGGACACTTGCGCACCAACGCGATGGGCCAGGACTTGAATCGCGCCTGGCAGAACGCCAGTCAGGACATCAGCCCCGAGGTACTTTTCGTACAACAGCAGATGGAAAAGTATGGCGTCGATCTGTTCCTCGACGTACATGGTGACGAAGAAATCCCCCACGTGTTCACCGCCGGTTGCGAAGGCAATCCGGGTTACACGCCGCGTATCGAAAAGCTCGAAGAGCATTTCCGCAGCCACTTGAAACACACCACCAAAGACTTCCAGACCAAGCACGGCTACACCCGCGACGAACCGGGCCAGGCCAACATGACCCTGGCGTGCAACAGCGTCGGGCAGAAATACGACTGCCTGTCGTTGACTCTGGAGATGCCGTTCAAGGATCACGACGACCATCCCGACAAAGTAACCGGGTGGTCGGGCAAGCGCTCAAAACAGTTGGGCAAAGATGTGCTGACGACCATCGCTGACATGGTCGATACCCTGCGCTGATAACCTCCTCCGTCCCTGAAAAGATCGCAGCTTGTCTGCGATCTTTTGCTTTCTGCCATTCGTACTTTCGCGCAAACAGGTTGCAAAATAAAACCTGAATCAATACCGTGATCGAGGTTTTATTTTGAAACCTAAAAGGATGCGGGATATGAAACCTCTCAAAAGCAGCGCCGTTTTGCTTTTCTCTGTGGCCTGCGGTCTGGCCGTAGGCAATGTGTATTACGCACAGCCATTGCTGGACGCCATGGCCGAGGCGTTTGCGATGTCGCCGGCGACCATCGGCATCGTCATCACCCTGACGCAAATCGGTTACGGCATCGGTTTGGTGCTACTGGTGCCCCTCGGCGACCTGCTCAACCGACGCAAATTGATCGTCACTCAAACCCTGCTGTCCGCAGCGGCGCTATTGATGATTGCACTAGCGTCCAGCAGTTTCTGGCTGCTGCTTGGCATGACATTGACGGGGCTGCTCGCGGTGGTGACGCAGGTGTTGGTGGCTTACGCCGCCACACTGGCGATCCCTACACAACGCGGGCGCGTGGTCGGTGTGGTCACCAGCGGTATCGTCGTCGGCATCTTGCTGGCACGCACGGTCGCCGGCGGCATGGCCGATCTGGCCGGATGGCGAGCGATCTACTTTCTATCAGCCGGGCTGAGCCTGGTGATGGCGTTGCTGCTGTTTCGAGTTCTACCCAAGCATGAATCGCCACAACCGGCGACTGGCTACATTGCACTGATCGCCTCGGTTTTCAGTTTGTTCAAAGAAGAACCAGTGCTGCGCCATCGCGCAATCCTTGCCCTGCTGACCTTCGCCAGCGCGATGGTGCTGTGGACGCCGATGGTGTTGCCGCTGGCCGCGCCGCCACTGTCCTTGTCGCACAGTGAAATCGGACTGTTCGGGCTGGCCGGTGCCGCCGGTGCGCTGGCCGCCGCACGGGCCGGGCATCTGGCGGATCGCGGTCTCGGGCAATGGGTCAGCGGTCTTTCGCTGTTGCTGATGCTCGCCTCGTGGCTGCCGATCGCCCTCACTCAATCCTCGCTGTGGGCCTTGCTGCTCGGCGTGATAACCCTCGATCTGGGTTTGCAAGCCGTGCACGTCACCAGCCAGAGCATGATCTACAGCGTGCGTCCCGAAGCGCAAAGCCGTCTCACCGCCGGTTACATGCTGTTCTACTCGATCGGCAGCGCACTCGGCTCCATCGGCTCGACCGCGATTTACGCGTGGGCCGGCTGGATCGGCGTGTGTCTGCTCGGCGCCAGCATCAACGCAGTGGCGCTGGCGTACTGGTGGCTGACCCTGAAAAGCGGCGCACCGGCTCGATGCGCCACGCAAACGGGTTAGCCGCGATCGCGACCGCGCAACATGCTGTCGAGCACCTCGTCGCGGCGAATCCAGCCATGAAACAGCGCCGCCGCCAGATGCAACAGCACCGTCAGGAACAACAGATAGGCCAGATACCCGTGAGCCTTGCGCAGAAACGCGAATAGCTGCGCGTCGGCCGGAACGATCGATGGCAACTGCAACGATGTGCTGAGCATCACCGGTTCACCCGAAGCGCTGATCATCGCCCAGCCCAGCAACGGCAACACCAGCATCAACGCATACAACAGCAGATGCGAAGCCTTGGCCGCCAGCACCTGCCAGCCCGGGAGATCCGCTGGCAACGGTGGCTGGCGCGTGGTCAGCCGCACGAGCAAACGCACAATCACCAGCGCCAGTATCGCGATGCCCAGCGGTTTGTGTAGATGGATCAGCCATTCATGCCGCTCGGAAACCGAGGTGACCATGCCGGCACCGATAAACAGCATGGCAATGATCATCAGTGCCATCAGCCAATGCAGCAGCCGCGCCAACAGGGCGAAATGCGTCGGTTGGGTTCTCATGGACGAGCCTCCTGTTTGGCAGCGGGCAACTGGCTGACTTCGCTGGTGCGACGCAGATAGGAATCGGCGTAACCGGCGGAACGGGCCGCGAGTAACGGGTCGTCGGAGCCTTGAATCCCGGCCGGCAACACCAACGGGTCGTAGTTGATATCACGGCATTCGCCGCTCAGTTGCGGCTGGGTTTTCTCCAGCACCAGCGTGCCGGCGTTCAACACTCTGCGCCCGGCTGGCCAGGTCTTGCTGGCGTCGTTCACCGGATCCTCAGGGTTGGCCAGGGTGATATTCAACTGAAAACGCAGCGGCGCGGACGCCAATCGTTGCACCAGATCCTTCTCGAGAAAATCGCCGCCCTCAGGTGCACTGGCGCCCGCAGCGTCCCTTGCCAACGGCGTCATGCTCCAGCGTACGGCCTGTTTTTTACCGCTGGCGTCGACCAGATAAAACGCATTGACGCTGTTGTAAGTTTCAGTGGCATAACTGGCCGAGGGTTTGGCGGTTTTCACCCAGGTCAGAAACGGCACGGCTTCCGGGTGCGAGGCAAAGAATGCCGGGACCTTGCTCGGATCAGGTTTACCAGTGGCCGGATCCGGCGACTGCGCCTGCTGCAATTGATAAAACGCCTCAGGCGTACCGACCGGGAACACCGGCATGCTGTTCATCCCGGTGCGCCACTGCTGCCCATTGGCCTGGGTGAAACGCAGCGCCAGACTGCGAATCGGCACGCTGCTGTCCGGCGCATAGGGATTGCCCGCGGGCAGCGCAAAGCGCCCGACCACCGGAGTTTGCGGCTCGTTGAACACCTGCGCAGTGGAAAACACCCGCGCCTCACCACTGCTCTCGAAATGCCCGATCACGCACACGCCTTTGGCGTGGTTGCGGCGAAACCCGGGATGCACGCCGTTGTTCTTCTCCAGCACATCGACCAGCGCTTTTGGCGTCAGCCGTTGTGGGTCAAAGCTACCGTGAACGTAGGCAAACGCCCCGGCCACAGCAGCGACTACCACGGCAATGCCGCCCAGACGCAGAATCAGGCTCGCCGCACTCAGTGGCGGGCGCTGCGGCCCGCCGGGCGTTGCCGAATCGGGTGATGAACGATCAACCATGAAAAACTCCAGGGCCATCGGCCACAAGTAGGAAGAATCAGCAAGACGCGCCTCGTCCGGGTTTATTCCACACGACGGTATTTATTTTTCCGAACGTGGAATAACCTCCAACGGCGGGCGTCTCCCTAGTCCACAGCGTAGTGACTAGCAGAATTTCATGAGCGAATTCGACGAACAGTTGAGAGAAATCATTCCCAGATTGCGCCGCTTTGCCGTGTCACTGACACGCAACAGCAGCAGCGCCGACGATCTGGTGCAGGCCAGCCTTGAGCGGGCGCTGTCGAGTTGGGGTGATAAACGCGCCGACGGCGACTTGCGCGCCTGGCTGTTTGCGATCCTCTATCGACAGTTTCTCGACGCCCATCGCCGCTCGCGACGCTATGCGCGCATGCTCGAGTTTTTCACCGGTCGCGACGATGCCGAACCTTCGGTGGAGCGTACCGTCATCGCCCAGTCGACCCTGCAAGCCTTCGACCGTCTGCCCAGCGAACAGCGCGCCCTGCTGCTGATGGTTTCGGTGGAAGGCCTTTCCTATAAAGAGGTCGCCGAGATTCTCGGCGCCCCGATCGGCACCGTGATGTCGCGCCTGTCCCGTGCCCGTCAGGCCTTGCGCCAACTCAGCGACGGCGAAATCAGCAGCCCTTCTTTGCGGATACTCAAATGATCAGCCTGCCTCCCAACGAGCGTGACCTGCACGCCTATGTCGACCACCAGCTCAGCGACGCCGACCGGCGTGTGCTGGAGACCTGGTTGGCCAGTCACCCGGATGAAGCGGCGCAGGTTCGCGCCTGGCAACAGGATGCCCAGCAATTGCGCGCGGCACTAAGCGGCGCGTTGCAGCAACCGGCCAATCCAGCGCTTGATCCGGCGATGATCCGCCAGCGCCGCCAGCGTCAGTCACGTCGTCATCTGGCCAGCGCCGCGGTGTTGCTGATCGCGGTCAGCGTCGGCGGCTTCAGTGGCTGGCAGGTGCGGGAAATGACCCTCGTGCGCTCGACAATGCTGCCGATGACCGACGCCTTGCAGGCTTATCGCTTGATTGCTCAGCAAGGCATGCTGCCAGCGGATTACAAAGTCGACAGCGACGGCGACATGCAACGCTGGCTCGACCGCTATTTCACCCGGGCCAGTCGCTTGCCTGATCTGAAGGCGGCCGGGTATGAACCGGTCAGCGGCCGTCTGCTCAGCACTGACGAAGGTCCGGCGGCGATGGTCATGTATGAAGATGGCAGCGGGCACAAAGTGAGTTTCTATGTGCGCCCGCCGGGACCGAAGAACACCTTTTTGCCACGCGGCAGCCGCAGTGATGGCGACTTGCAGGCCGAATACTGGTCGGGCGGTGGCTACAACTATGCGATGGTCAGCCCGGTTGATACGCCGGCGGCGCAACAGCTCAAGCAATCGCTGCAATTCTGAGAACACCGCTGTTCTATGTAGCTGCTGCACGCTGCGATCTTTTGATCTTGTTCTTAAGGGCAAGATCAAAAGATCGCAGCCTCGTTTCACTCGACAGCTCCTACAAAGGATAGTGTCAGCTCAGAAACCCACGTCGAGCACCACATTGTCCAGATAAGTGCCCGCCGGCGGCGTGGTCTGGTCGGTGTAGATTTTCGCGTTGTAGTTGAAAATCTGGCTGCCCGTGCCCAACCCGTTACCCGGATTGACCTCGGCATCGGTACTCGCCCGCCGTGCCGTGCCGACACTGCCCCAGCGCGTGGTACCGGCGCTTTTGAAAATATCGTAGGCCAGATAATTGCTCCCGGAAATCATCCGTCGCCGCCCGCCGACACTCACCGCGTTCTGCCCGTCGCTCAATCCCACGGTGTAAGCGCTGCCCTTGGTGCAGGCCAGATTGATCGTCTGTCCGGTCACCGGCGTAAAAGCGCTGACCACCGGCGCGCTGCCGAAGGCAATGTTCGGCGCGGTAATCGTGCAGTCGTTGGACACCGTCAGATTCACCGTCAGCGAGGTCGTGCCGTTGGCAATATCGCGCCCGAGGCAGATGGCACCGATGCCGATCCCCGAACAGTAATTCCAGCTCCAGAAAATGCTCAGGGTCTCGGTATACACCCCGGCGGCGACGTTGCTGCCAATGGTTGTACCGAGATAGAGCGGCACGGTTTTCGGCGTCGTACCGTTGAGCAGGCCCAGAGCATCGATGATGCCGTTGCGCGCAAAGTCATAGGCCGTGCCGCGCGTCAGCGGGTAACTGGTGCTGTTGTTGGCGTAGATCGTGTAATTGATGACATCGCCGGTCGGCCCGACCAGCCCGCCTTGAGTCGAAGAAACAGTGCCCCAGAAGTGGTCGTTACTGGTCAGCAGGGACAGCAGCGAGCCGGTGCAACTCAAACCCGCGTTCAGCGTGGAACTGGGCTGTGAAGTCGTGCGCACGGCGATCGAACTGAGCATACCGAACGCCGCCGGCGTGGTGCTGACTACCGAACACGCAGCCTGCACCGCCGCCGGCAACATCAGCGCCAGCAACAGAAGCAAGCGCGCGCGGATCATTGACACACCAGCGGGCCAATCAACGGCACCTGATCCTGATTCAGATCGACACTGAACTGCGCCTGACAGGTTTTGCCGTCGGCCAGCGTCACTTGCAGCGAGTTCTGCGCCTGCAGGTTTTCCAGATAGACCAGCCCGTCCCAGCCAACCACCGTCCGCGCGCCACTTTGCTCGTGCAGCACGCCCGCGCCCAGTGGCAACTCGCGCTGCTGCGCATCGACCAGAACGATGCTCGCGGCAATCACCCGACTCAGCGGAAACTCCAGCAGATAACCGCTGCCTCGGCGCACGGCAATGCGTTGTTCGACGTTGGGGCTGCGCACGTTGGCCGGCAGATTAAGGGGATCGATTTCATACTTGCCGCGGTAATAAGCGCTGCTCCACGGCACCAGCAAATGCCCGTTCTTGTCGGTCTGGCCGACCTGCTGGTTTTCGTAGCGCACCGGAATGTCGGCAAAGCCATCGGTGCTGACTACCACAAAGGCGTCGTCGATGCGGTTGGCAGCAAACACCTGACGGTCCATCCACACCAGCGAACCACTGGCATCGGCCCAACGGGTTTCGGCGTCGGAAGTGCCGTAGACACCGGCCTGCAACTGGACGGATTGCAGACGCCAGGTGACGTCAGCCTGACGATAATCAGCGCCGTCACCCTTGGCGTAACCCAGATTGAAACCCACGCCGCCCTCAGTCGGCACCGCGCGGCTGTAGTTGACCCGCTGCTGGCTCTGCCCGGTTTTACTGCGATCACTGCTGATCGCCAGACTGCCGCGCAAGTCGAACGGAATCACCAGTTGCGCCTGCACGGCCCAGTTGCTGTCGCCGATCTCGCGGTTGGCCGAGAGGTAGAAACTGCTGTTGCGCCACAGCGGTTTGCTCCAGCTCAGGTTGAGCAGCCGCGTGCGCGAATCGTCCGCCGCGCGCACATCGAAATAGCCCGCGCCGAGGCTGCCCCAGCGATCGAGATTGAGGCTCAGGGTCGCCTGTTCGCTGCGCCGGCTCAGGCTGATGTACGGGCTGTCGACCACGCTCAGGTCGGCGTATTGATCGTGGCGTTGCAAGCGTTGGTAGGAAAAGCTGAAACGCTGGTTACTGTACTGATAACCCAGGCTGACCTGATGACCGCCCTCGCCGTCGAAACGGCTTTGGCTCAACGCACTGTTGAGCACGCCAAAATTGCCCAGTTGCAGGTTGCCACCGAGCCCGCCCAGTGTCAGCGAATCGGCCGCTTCGGCATGGCTTTCCAGGGTGAAACTGTCGCTGAAGCCATAGCGCAGGCTGCCGGAGGTGACTCCCGGGCCGTAGTTGAAATCCTTCAAACCATAGTCGCGGCGCAGCGTACCGGCGGCCACGGAAAAATCGCTCAAGCCTTTTTGCAGCAAAGTGCTGGTGACATAGAACGGCACCGTGGTCGAGACCTGCCGACCGAGCGCATCAGTGGTCACTACGACGGCTTCGCCCGCACCGTTGATGAACGGAATATTGGTCAGCGTGTACGGTCCGGGCTGCAAATCTGCGCTGCTGGACTTGTAGCCATTGATGAACAGATCCACCGAGGACGGCACCGCCGCTTCACCGGCAAATTGCGGTAATGGATAGGTCACCAGATCCGGGCGTACGGCAAAGTCCCGAGAAAACTGCACGCCGCCCAGACGCACCGAACTGCTCCACGGCAAAGCACCGCTGATGACGTCACCGGCCTCGTAGGTGAGCATTCGCTCGTCGTCGGAGTAACGCCAGGTGGTGTCGTATCGCAAGTAGCCGTTGTCCAGCGTGTTGAGTGAATCACTGGACAAGGTTTGCCGGTATTGCCCGGTGTTGGACAGCGTGCCCCAACTGTCGAACAGCCGCACTTCGTTCCACGCCGCCAGATAAGTGCCGGCATCGTCGGTGTCATTGAGGTACAGGTCATAGTTGAACAGCGCGCCGAAACTGCTCAGCGCCGGGGTGCGCGGGTAAGCCTGACGATTGCCGATGAATTGTTCCGGCAGCCAGTCCGGCGGCACGTCCAGCAGCAAGCGTTGACCAACACTGTCGTAGTCACTGTGCAGCCCCGCCAGACTGTCGAGATCGACCTCGGCGCCGAGGCTGTCAGGCAGTTTCATGCCGGTTTCGCGCAACGCCGTCGCTGGCAAAAACAAGCGCCCGTCGCGCTGCTGCACCGCCACTACGCGCCCGGTATTCATCTGGTTGACCACCAATTCCAGAAACAACTGTGCATCACTCACGGCCTCCATGCCGCTGGGTGGCGGCGGCAGATCACCGGCCCCGGATGGTTGAATGAACATCAGGCAACACGCGCCGGTGATGAGCCACAACGGACGCTGAATACGGCGAACCCGTCCTGGGTTCATACGCGTTTTACGTCCGTCAATGGACTGAATCCTCCTGATACCGCTTGCGTCGACGCCAGATGCCCGCGCTACGACTCACTCACTTGGCGGGCGTGATGCTCTGCACCTGTGCCGCGCCATTTACTCGTACCTGCAACGCCGAATCACCGGCCAACGGCCCCGGTGCCGGCCAGCGCATCACCGCGCCGGGCAGCACATAACCCAACAACCCTTCGGCCAATGGCTTGCTCTGCCCGGCCTGCTTGATCGCCACGTCGGTCAACCGCGCATGCACCGCGCCCTGATTGCGCACTTCGATATAAGGCTTGCCATCCACTGCCACCGTGCGCCAGCTCAACTGCGGCAGGCCAACGCCCTTGGGATCACGCGCACGGCTGCTGTCCTCTTTGCTCCATAACCCGGCGCCATAGGCAAACAGCGGCACCGAATAACGCATCTGGAAGCGGATCGCTGCGGCGGTTTTGCCGCCGTCAGCGGTCGCGGGTTGTGCGGAAGGAATTTCGTCGATGATGATCCGGTAGGCCAGTTCCTGGCCCGGCGGTACGTCCTTGGTGCGGGTCAGACGCACCAGTTGTTTCTGTCCCGGTTCGATTTTCGCCACCGGTGGGCTGCCGATCACGTCGCGCTGGTTCTGGTATTGCTCGGCGAAACCACTCTGGCTCCAGCCGAACACGCGGATCTGCAGATTGGCGGTTTCGCTGCCGCGGTTTTCCAGCCACAGCGCACTGGCCTGTTGATCAGCCTCCAGCACCGGATCGATCGGCCAGATCAGCACCGAACTCGCCGCGTGTGCCTGGCTTGCCCCAAGCATGACCATCGTCCACATCACACAGCGCACGAAAGAATGCCGTGACGTCACTGCCCCCATAAAACTGCTCCTTGTCGGCCATTCAACTTCGCCTTACCACGACAGTTGCACCTGCAACACGTCGCTGTACGTCCCCCCAGGCTGATTGCCCGGCAATTGCACCTGACCGTAAATCGGCAGGCTGATGTTGTTCGCGTCGCTGTAAGCCACCGCCACACTCTGGCCAATGCCCAGGCTCTGGCTGTACGCCGCATCGCGAAACAGTGCATACGCCACCCGCGCGCTGCCGCTGTTGACCTGCATGTGCCGGCCGCTGCTGTTGTACTGGCCGCCATCGACGCTCATGTTCAGCGTCACCCCCGGCGTGCATTGCAATTGCACCCCACCGGTCAGCGCGACCTGGACGGTGCCGGTGGCCAATGCCGAACGCGAACCGAAATTCAGCCCGCCATAGTTCGACACCCCGCCCACCACCAGACACCCGGCAGTGACCGTGGCGCTGACCTGAAAGCTCTGGCTCGTCGCTGCGGTCAGCGGCAGCGGCGCACTGCCGGCACAGAGCAGGAGCAGCGCGGCACAGCCATGACGGCGCATGGCATCAGAACGTCAGTTCAACAGCGACGGTGTCGGTGTAAGTCCCCGCCGGCAAACCGGCCTTGCCCACCGCCTGACCGTAGATGTTCACCGTCTGCGCAACACCGGTGCTGGCGGCGAGATTGATCGTCCCGTCGATCGCCAGCAGTTGCGAGTGCCCGGCATCGGTGTACAAGTCGTACGGCACGTAATTGGCCACCCCGTCGTACAACGCTCGGGTGCCGCCCGGTGACATGCCGTCATGGGAACCGGCGCGCACCTTGACCGTCGGCGTAGTGCCGCTGGAGCAGAGAATCGACAGCGCCCCGCCACCACCGCCCAACACTTGCCCGGTGGCCGTGGTGAACAGGCTGTTGGCGGTGCCGAAGTTCAACGCACCGAAGTTCAGCCCGGTGGAACCGCCAGCGCCGTTGACCTGACAACTGCTGATCAGAATCAGGCTGGAGGTGATCTGGCCAGTGACCGTGGTGGCGGCGTTGGCACTGGAAACCAGCGCCAGGCCAAGCAACGACAAACCTATCCTTGATGCAAACGTATGCATGGTGTCCGTCCTCTACGGGTTTACCAGTCGAGCGTCACCGTCAGGGTGTCGGTATAGACCCCTGCCGACACCGCGCGGGTATTCGCCACCACCGAGCCGAATACCGGAATGGGTATCTGCGCAGCGCTGGTGACAGCGAAATTGTGTTGCTGGCCGATGCTGTAGCTCCGAGCGCCGGAGGGATCGACAAACAGCTGATAGGGAATGGTCTGGCGGCCGTTGCTCAGGCGCCGGGTGTTGCCGTCACCGTGGGCGCCGCCGTCAATGGTGACGGTGAAGCCGGTGACCGAAGGGTTGCAGGCGACATTGAGTTTGCCGCTGCTGTCGCCATCCAGACTGGCCTTGATCGGCGCGTTCCAGGTGGGTCCCTGAAGGCCAAAATCGAGGGTGCCGAGGGCGCTGACCGGGCTGTCGGGGGTGCTGGTGTTGGTGACTTCGCAGCCTGCAATCAGGATCAGCCGCGCGTTGATCTGCCCACTGACCGCCGCTTGCGCCTCGTCTGCGAGCAATGCCAGCGTACCTGCCGCCACTACCATCCAGTGTTTGCCTGTCATTGCGCCCGTCCCTGCTCCTTCGCGTTGACTTGATCTCCGCGCTCATCATCGAACGCCTTCCTTGCACACCCGCGTCCATCGGCTGCCTTGAAACCACGATCACCAGGTGACCGTCACCTTGACCAGATCCGAATATCGGCTGACTCGCGGCACCTCAGCCAATCGCTCGATGCGCGCGTACAGCGGTAATTCCACCGTGCCGCTGTCCGGCACCCGCCCGCTGACCGGCACATCCACCACCAGCGGCACCCGGCGCGCCGCGTCCTGATACAAGCGATACGGAATCGGTTTGCTGCCGACCGAACCGGTCATGTAGCGGACTTCACCGACACCGCCATGCAAACCGCCATCAACACGCATCTGGTACGGCGTGTCGGGGTTGCACTCCAGCCGTGGCAGGCGCTGATTGGTCAACGCGGCAGCCAACGGCCCGGCGGGATCATCGAGGCGTGCGGTGCTGCCAAAGTCGAGCACACCCAGTTGCTCAATGCCGGCGCCACGCTGCTGGCCGATCAACTGGCAGCCGCGTTGCACATCGACGCGCACTTCGACTTGAAGATCTGCCGCATGAACAGGTGCAAAGAGTGCTCCCAGCAGGCCCATGACCACATGTACATTCACTGCGCCGTTCCTTGTCAGTGATCACTTGCGACGTCGTTTCTGTGATTGAGGTTAGCAACGGTCGACGATTCCGCCAGTCGATTGGATCCAGGGATCGCCCGGGATATGTTTCGAAAGGTTGGCAAGTGGTCGGGCCAAGTCGCTAAAAATAGCTGTACGTGCCGTACGATTTTGTCCAATAACCGCCCACTGTCGAATCGTCACGGTGGCTGGCCAGGTCGGCGTCTGGTTACACTACTTCGCCGCGCTCCCGGGAGCCGGTCTTGACGAACACGGAGACCCCCACAGTGCCTGCCCACCTGCCGAAACGATCGCGACTGATCCAGCGCTGGCCGGCGTTGCGCCGTTGGTTGGGCAAGGGTTTGCCGGCCAGCGCCGGGCATGACGCCAGTGCCCAGTCGATCCATGATTACTTCCGGCACAAGGCCAGTGGTCAGGGTTACACCCTTAGTCACAGCCAGCAGCGCGTCATCGATTGCATGGCGCAGCTGGCCAGCCTGTTGTTTGGCGCAAGCGGCCGAACAGCGCCGAGTCTGTATCTGTTCGGCGCCGTAGGGCGCGGCAAGAGCTGGTTGCTCGATGGTTTCTTTCAGGCCTTGCCGATCACCCAGAAGAGGCGTGTGCATTTCCACCAGTTCTTCGCGCAATTGCATCAAGGCATGTTCAACCATCGGGAGCAGGACGATGCCCTCGAAGTGACCCTCGACGAATTGCTGGAGGATTGTCGGGTGCTGTGTTTCGACGAGTTTCATGTGCATGACATCGGCGATGCCATGCTCATCACCCGGCTGTTCAAAGCATTGTTCAAACGGCGGATTCTGCTGCTGGTGACCTCCAACTATGCGCCGGAAGGCCTGCTGCCCAATCCGCTCTATCACGCCCGCTTCAAACCGGTGATCGAGCTGATCAATACGCACATGCAGGTGATGGAAGTCGGCGGGCCGCACGATTACCGCAGTCACACGCGCCACTCTGCGCAGCAGATATTCACTCAGGGGCATTACGTGTGGCCAGCCACGCCAGCGCAACGTGCCACTCTGGAGCTGCCGCCTGCGGATGCTCCGGGCGTTGCACTAACCGTCGGCACCCGGCAGATTCGGGCTCGCTGGTATAAAGAGCGAAGTGTCGGTTTTACCTTCAACGATCTGTGTGAACAGCCAACGGCGGTCATGGATTATCTGGAGCTGTGCCGACGTTTCGACCGCTGGATCATTGACGATCTACCGGAACTGGCGGAGTGCTCAATCGCCGCGCAACAACGCTTCATCAACCTGATCGACGTGCTGTACGACCAGGACAAGCACCTGACGTTGATTGGTCGCCTGCCCTTGCGCGAAAGCCTCGACGGCCACGCCATTGACCTGGCACGTACGCGCAGCCGATTGGGGCAGTTGCAAGAGATGCACAACGACGACTGACCACACTGCCCCTGTGGGAGCGAGCTTGCTCGCGAAAGCGCCCTATCAGTCAAAACATCAGCTTCTGACACTCCGCCTTCGCGAGCAGGCTCGCTCCCACCAAGGGCAACTGAAGTTTCGCCGCCTATACAATTCAATCCCGGGCTTTGCCGTTATCATGTCGCCCATTCCCAGCGCCCCAGCGGCGCGCCCCTGATCAATAGCGAACACCCAACATGCACACCCTTGCTCAATTGCGCGCCGGCGAGTTGTCGGGCATCACGCGGCTGGATCTGTCCTGTGGACTGACCGAGTTCCCGGTCGAGATTTTCCAGCTGGCCGATACTCTGGAAATCCTCAACCTCAGCGGCAATGCCCTGAGTAGCCTACCGGATGACTTGCACCGTCTGACACGCCTGCGCGTGCTGTTCTGCTCCGACAACCCGTTCACCGAACTGCCGGCCTGCCTCGGCCAGTGCGCTGCCCTGACGATGATCGGCTTCAAGGCCAACCGCATCGTCAACGTACCCGGCAGCGCTCTGCCACCCGCGTTGCGCTGGCTGATCCTGACCGACAACTGCATCGAAAGCCTGCCGAGCGAACTCGGTGAGCGCCCGGCCCTGCAAAAGCTCATGCTCTCCGGCAATCGTCTGCAAGCGCTGCCGCCTTCACTGAGCAACTGCCATCGACTTGAGTTGCTGCGCATTTCCGCCAACCGCCTGACCGAACTGCCGCAGTGGCTGCTCGCGCTGCCGAGCCTGACCTGGCTGGCCTACGCCGGTAACCCGCTGGAAACCGAGGCAGACGCCGCCGCGCTGGAGGCGACGCCGCAAATCCTTTGGTCGGCACTGCGTCTGGAACAGCGGTTGGGTGAAGGTGCCTCGGGAGTGATTTCCCGGGCGAGCTGGCAACGCGACGATGGCTCAGTGACGTCGGTTGCGGTGAAGTTGTACAAAGGTGAAATGACCAGCGATGGCTCGCCGCTGCACGAAATGAATGCCTGTATCACCGCCGGCCTGCATCCCAATCTGATCCGCATCGAGGGGCGCATCAGTGGCCATCCCGACGGCCAGCAAGGCTTGGTGATGCAACTGATCGATCCGTCCTTCCATAACCTCGCCGACCTGCCAAGCCTGGCGTCCTGCTCGCGCGATGTGTACGCCGATGATTGCCGATTCGGCGCCGAGGTTGCGCTGAACATTGCCAAAGGCATCGCTTCGGCAGCGGAGCATCTGCATCAGCAAGGCATCACCCACGGTGATCTCTACGGGCACAACATCCTGTTGAACGAGCGCGGCGATTGCCTGCTTGGGGATTTTGGCGGGGCTTCGTTCCATGCGATTGCCGACACGGCGCAAACGCGCGCGCTGCAACGTATCGAAGTACGTGCGTTCGGGATTCTGCTGGGTGAGTTGCTGGCGCGCATCGACTCGGGGTTGAGTGATGAACTGCGTGCGGTGCTTGAAGAGCTGGAGCGGCGTTGCTGCCAGGCGGAGGTGCTGGCGCGGCCGGGATTCGGAGAGGTCATGAAGCAACTTGAAGATCTGTGACCGCTGCGCGGTCAATCGCTAGCAGGCTAGCTCCCACACTGGATCTGTGGCGTTCACAAATCCCCTGTGGGATCTAGCCTGCTAGCAATGAGGCCATCACTGACGCAGCCGATCAGCCCGCCAGGCCGACAAACATGTCCTGCACGTCATCATGGTTGTCGAGGCCTTCGAGGAACGCTTCAACCTCAGCCATTTGCTCGTCGCTCAAACCGCTGACCGGGTTCTTCGGCTGGTAGCCGAGTTTCGCCGACAGCACGGTGAAGCCTTGCTCTGGCAGCGCTTTCTGCACCGCATCCAGATCGGTAGGATCGGTCAGGAACAGCGTTGCGCCGTCTTCGCCCGGCTCGAAATCCTGAGCACCGGCTTCGATGGCGGCCATTTCCGGATCGGCGGCCGGGGTGTCCGGCGAAGCTTCGATCATGCCGACGTGGTTGAAGTCCCAGGCCACGGAGCCGGAAGCCCCCAGTTGGCCTTTACGGAACGCCACGCGGATTTCGGCGACGGTACGGTTGATGTTGTCGGTCACGCACTCGACGATCAGCGGCACCTGGTGCGGGGCGAACCCTTCGTAGGTCACGCGATGGTATTGCACGGTTTCACCCAGCAGACCGGCGCCTTTCTTGATCGCGCGATCCAGGGTTTCTTTTGGCATCGAGGCTTTCTTGGCCTGTTCGACCACCAGACGCAGGTGTGCGTTGGTGGTGGTATCGGCACCGTTGCGGGCAGCGATGGTGATTTCCTTCACCAGTTTGCCGAAGATCTTGCCCTTGGCGTTGGCTGCCGCTTCTTTGTGTTTAACCTTCCACTGTGCGCCCATTACTCACTCTCTTGATCTGTGGCGCCGAGACATCTATTGGCCGACGCGTGGCGCCAAGTTTATACGGCCTAAAGTCGGCAATCGACCAAAAAAACACAATGCAGAATCGACATCTTCACCAGTGCTTGTAGGGGGATTCTGAAAAACACCTTTGACATGACCATTCAGCGCTGTGGTTTCGTACCCTCTCAGGCCCGTATTGCCTGACAGAGCCTGTTCGAATGCTCAATGACAAGGAAAGTCCTTTTACCCTGACCCTGACCGACAGCGGCCTGTGCCTGCCGGTGGTGCGTTTTCATGGCGAGGAAGCACTCAACCAGCCCTACCGTTTCGACATCGAACTGATCGGCCTGGCCCCCGCCGTGGCGCCGGGCACCTTCCTGCATCAACCGGCATTTCTTCGCCTGGACGACCAGCATGGGATTCACGGCGTGATCGACAGTGTCAGTTGCGAACATCGCGGCACGCATCGGATCGGCTATCGACTGACCGTAGTGCCACGTCTGCAAAAGCTCGCCCAGCCGAACAAGCGCCGCGTGTTTGTGCAACGCAGCGTGCCGCAGATTCTCCAGCAATTGCTCAAGGGAAATGCCCTGCCCGTTGATAGCTACCGGATTGAAATGAGCGTCGGGCAATACCCGATCCGGCCGTTTTGCATTCAGTACGAAGAAAGTGATCTGGCGCTGCTGCACAGGCTTTGCGAGGAGGAAGGCATCCACTATCACTTCGAACACCGAATGGACGGCCACGTTGTCGTGTTTGCCGATGACAGCCTGAGCCTGCCACAAGTGCCGGTGCTACTTGCGTTCAAGGCCGGCGAACAAACGCCCTCACCCAGCGTCAGTGCGCTGTACCAGCATCACCACGCAGCCCCCATCGCCACGCTGCATGCCGTGCGTAATCGAGGGCAACAGGCGATCAGCGTCGATGCCGCCAACCACATCACGGTAAATCCCCTGCCGCCAATACCTTCTCTCGAGCAACGTCACCACGAACAACGCAGCCGTCGGCATTTGGAACGGCAACGCTGCCAGCACCGCACGATAAATGGCCGCAGTGATCGGGTCGGTTTGCTCAGTGGCCATCTGCTGCAAGTGTCGGCGCATCCGATCAGCCACTTCAACGAACAATGGCGGCTCACGTCGATCCGCCATCACGGCGAGCATCCGTCGATTCTTGACCCGAACCCTGCCCTGCACCGCTACCACAACGATTTCACTGCCCAGCCCTGGTCAACCGATTTTCGTCCCGCGCTTAGACAAACCCGCCCCGGCATTGCCGGATATCACCTGGCGCAGGTGTTCGGGCCTGCCGGGCAACCGGCACAACTCGATGAGCAGGGTCGAGTCGCCGTCAGGCTGTGGCCTTCGGAACACCCGCAAACACTTGATGACGACGCGATCTGGTTACCCATCGCCATGACGCGAGCCAATGGTCGAATCGCACTGGATGAACTGCCCTGCGCCGGCAGCGAAGTGTGGGTGAGTTTCCTCGACAGCGACCCGGATCGACCGATCCTGTGTCTGGGCAACTCGCGCAACCCCACGCCTCGCGAACCACCGCCTGCACGCGATAGCAGCTTGTTGCTCGACTGGCTGCTCAACAGCGACGCCCGCTGATCCCTTTGTACATCAGCAAAAAGCGCTCAGGCTTTGTCGGCCTTACCCGCCGCGGCGGCGAATTTGGCCAGGCGCACGTCGAGATGCCGAGGTCGTCGCCCATGATCCTCGGCGCGCTCCTTGCGGCGGATAGCGTTGCGCACCATCAGTGAACCGAGGTAGCGGATCGGCTCCGGCGGGAAATAGCCCAGCGGCCCGTTGACCAGCGGCGAGCGCGTCCACGGGTTGTCCAGGCCTTGCACCAGTGAAGCGAGAGTCTGCCCGCCCATGTGGCACGGGCCGACGCCGCTGCCCGAATAGCCGAAACCGTAAAACACATTGCCGGCGCTGCTCATCTGGCCAAAGAACGGCAAGCCGGTGACCGAACGATCCGACGGCCCGTTCCAGGTGGCATCGACTTTCACATCGGCAAACGCCGGAAAAAAGTCCGCGAGGCTGTTTTTCAGCAGGCCGGCATACGGCGATGGCTGATCGAACACCGGCAGCATGCGCCCGCCAAACGCGAAGGTATTGCCACCTTTTCCGAGCATGATCCGACCGTCCGGGGTGTTGTGGTAGTAGTGCACGAAAATCCGCGAATCGAGCACTGTCACGCCGCTGGTCAAACCGATTTCCTGCAACAGCTCCGGGCGCGGTTCGGTGATCAGCATGTCGCTGGAGACAATCGCCACGCTGCGTTCGAACTGCGGAAAAGCACGGGCCATCCAGGCATTCATCGCCAGCACCACGCGATCGGCGATCACCGTGCCAGTCGGCGTCTGCAAGCGTGCCGGACGCCCTTCTTCCAGCCCGGTCATCGCGGTGTTTTCGTGAATGTTCACACCCAGTTGCAGCGCCACCCGACGCAGGCCACGCACCAGTTTGCCCGGCTGCACACTCGCCGCTGCCGGCGAGAACCAGCCTTCCAGATGCTTGCTCGAACCAGCCATGCGCTGTACATCAGCGACTGGACGCTGAGTGAACGAGTTGATGCCATTACGTTCCAGTGCGGCAATCACCGCATCGGTCGAGCCGACTTGCGCGCGGTTGGTCGCGGTGTACAGCGTGCCGTCGAGGCGGTAGTCGGCGTCGACGCCGTACTGCTCACAGAACTCGCCGATCGCATGGATGCTGCGCTCCGACTCCTTGACCAGACGTACCGCTTCCTCGACGCCAAACAGGCGCTCAAGGGTGAAATACTTCGCCGACCACGACAGCGCACAACCACCGTTGCGCCCACTGGCGCCGGCGCCGCAGATGTCCGCCTCGATCAGCAACACATCAAGTTCGGGGTTCTGTTGCTTGAGCATGATTGCCGTCCACAACCCGGTGTAGCCGCCGCCAACGATGCACACGTCGGTGCGGATTTCGCCGTGCAGCGGCGGGCAGGTTTGCGAGTTGTCGGCCTGCAAGGCCTGCTCCAGCCAAAACGGTCTCATGGGGTTTCTCCAAGTCAGATGGCCACGACCCAGCCTGCCGCGAGCGCCGCAGCAGGCCGCGAGGCAAAGGGTTTCAGGAACGCAGGGGTTTGATCGTCAGCGGGCAATTGGGGATCGAGGCACGCGGTTCCATCACGCCAACCGGACGGCTGTTCCAGTGCGGAATCAGCACCAGCGCCGAGAACAGCGCGCAACCGGCGAAGACGATGAACACCGTCACCGAATCGAAGTAACCCGGCAGCAAACCACCGAGTACCGCGCCGACCGAGCCACAGCCGTTGACGAAACCAGCCGCCGTGGCACCGGCCTTGGCTTTGCCGAAGTCGATCGCGGCGGCACCGCTGATCATTGAATCCGGGCCGTACAGGGTCAGGCCCATGACAAACAACAATGCGACCACCAGCAACACACTGCCGCTCTGCAACGCCGCCATGAACAGCGCCAGCGTCACGGTCAGCGCCAACAGGCTCAATACGCAGGCCGGCATGCGCCGGGCACCGAAGAGTTTGTCCGAGGCCAGGCCAATCAGGATCGGCCCGAGCAACCCGGCCAGTTCGAAGGACGTGGGAATGATCGCCGCGCCGACCTTGCCGACACTCGGCATCTGTTCAAAGACAATCACCGGCCCCCACAACAGAATCGCGTAACGCGCCGGTTTCAACATGAAATACGCCAGGCCCAACACCAGCACCGTGCGGTTACGCAGGATTTCCTTCAAGGGCTCCCAGACGCTGAGCTTGCTGTTGGCTTCGGTTTCTTCCGCCGTCAATTCAGGTTCCGGCTCGACCGCCGGCAAGCCGACGTCTTCCGGCTTGTTGCGCTGGAAGATAAAGAACAACACCGCGACCACGGCAACCACCACGGCGCTGGAAATGAACGCCGCGTGCCAGGTTCCCATCAAGGTATACGCCCACCAGCCGGCAAATGGCGACGCCACCAGACCACCAAACGCGTAGCAGGAACTCCATAGGCCAAGCACCCGCCCGCGCTGCTGGGAGGGGAAGAAACTGCCAAGGTTTTTGCACAATCCCGACCATCCGGTGGACTGCGCCAGGCCCTGAATCAACATGCACGTAGCGAAGATCGGCAACGTGGCGTAACTGCCCATCACCAACGCCGCGGCTGCGGAAATCAACAAACCACCGAGCACTACAACTCGCGGGCCAAAGCGGTCGGCAAGCATGCCCCAGGTGAATTGACCGAGGGCATAAGCCGCCAGATAGATCGCATCGAGGTTGGCCATGGCCATCTTGTCGAGCATGAAGGTGGGATCTTCGGCGATGCCCAGTTTGGCCACCGAAAACGCTTTGCGGGTGAAGTAGAAAGCGGCGTACGCCAGCCAGGTAATCGCGAAAATCTGCACGCGCCAACGCGCAATGGTGCCGATGTGCTTGTTCATGGTGGTTCTGACCTCAGGGTGTGAGTGTGCCGGCAGAATCGTTAAGCAAAACGCCTGTGTTTTTATTGTTGAGCACTGCGATATCACCCCGTCCCTACGGCGATATCGGTCAGATGAGTCCTGTTGTTGCACGCTCAGGCTCATGGCCACCGTGCTGCCCGAGCGGGCAGTCAGCGATGGCGTGAGCCGATCAAAGCAATTACTGTTTAATAAATAAAATCGATTTATCGTATTTCACACATAAGCTCAGCTTGTTACTGACTTATCGATCAGGTGACTTCATGTCGGTGTCTCACGCCCAACTCAAAGCCTTCCACGCCGTGGCCGTGCATGGAAGCTTCACCAAAGCCGCCGAGCGCCTTTTTCTCACGCAACCGGCGATATCCGACCAAGTGCGCAAACTCGAAGAGCGTTTCGGCGTTTTGCTGTTTCACCGCAATAAACGTTCCGTGCGCCTGACTGACTTGGGCGAGCGCTTGCTGGCGATCACCCAGCGTCTGTTTGTGATTGAAGCCGAAGCGCAGGAGTTGCTGCAGGAATCTCAGGCCTTGCAGACCGGCAGCCTGATTCTGGCAGTGGATGCGCCAGTGCACGTGCTGCCGCAGATCGCGCGGTTCTGCGAGCGCTATCCGGGGATCAGCGTGAAGATCGAAACCGGTAATACCGATGAATCGCTGTTTCGCCTGTTCAACTATCAGGCGGATTTGGCCCTGCTCGGGCGTGATGTCAGTGATGAACGCTTGCTCTGTGTGCCGCTGCGCAATGATCCGATGGTGGCGTTCGTTTCGCGCAATCATCCATGGGCCAAGCGTGAATCGATTTGCCTGCAAGACCTGGATGACACGCCGCTGGTGTTGCGTGAACACGGCTCGGTGACAAGGCAGACGCTGGAAGAGGAAATGGCCCGGGCCGGATTTCGCATTCGCCCGGCGATTCAGGTCGAGGGCCGGGAAGCGGCGCGTGAGGCGGTGGTGGTCGGGATTGGTGTCGGTGTTGTTTCGGCAGCAGAGTTTGGCGCGGATTCACGGGTGTGTGCGTTGCCGATTGTCGACTGCACACGACGGCTGACGGAGACGCTGGTGTGTTTGCGTGAACAGAGTTCGCGGCGGGTGGTGGCGACGTTTCTCGATATGGTTCGCCAGAGTCTTGTGTGAACCGTGATGGCCCCTTCGCGAGCAAGCTCGCTCCCACATTTGGAATGCATATCCCCTGTGGGAGCGAGCCTGCTCGCGAATGGAGCGCCACGGTGTATCAGACCGGCGCCAGGCCAAAGAATGCCTGAATCAAGCGCAACTCCCGACGCCGCTCCATGCAGCCGATCATGTGCCGATTGACCAACCCTGCCCCGGCGATCGGAATTGCCACCACCCGCGGGTCATGGCTGACCTCAACCGATGACACCACACCAACACCCAACTCGGCCGCGACGGCCTCGGTCACCGCCTCACGGCTGTCCAGTTCCAGCAACACGCGCGGATGGATCGACGCCTGCTCACAGGCGTCATCAAACGTACGCCGGGTGATCGAACTCGGCTCACGCAAGACCATGATCACTTGATCGAGCTCCTTGAGCTTCACTTCCCCGGCACGCACTGCCCAAGGGTGCCCCGCCGGCACCAACGCGCAGATCCGCGATTCGCTCAGTGCTTGCAGATGCAGGCCTTTGCGCGGCTCCACTTCGGTCAACACCGCCACATCCGCGTGTTCCGACAACAACGCCGCCAGGGTTTCCTGGGCATTGCCCAAGCGCAGATTCACCGTGATCCCCGGATACCGCACGCGCAGGCTGGCGAGCATCGGCATGACCATGTGCGGCCCGTCCGCCGCCACTTCCAGCCGTCCGGTCAACAGTTGCCGGTTGGCCTCGAGCATCGTCTGCGCCTCTTCCGCCAGGCCAAACATCGCGCGGGTGATCGCCGCGAGTCTGGTGCCCTCCTCGGTCAGTTCCACCCGTCGTGCGGTGCGCCGCAACAGGGTGATCTGGTAGTGCTCTTCCAACGACTTGATATGCCCGGTGACTGCCGGCTGACTGATGAACAAGCGCGCGGCGGCGCGGGTGAAGCTGCCTTCACGGGCCACGGCGTCGAACGCGCGGAGCTGAAACAGGTTCATGAATAACTCTCACTGATGGCTGGCATAACAACAAACAATTTGATTGATGCAACGGCGAATTGCAACGTATGCCCCGTAGCTTCATCCCACAGCGCAATCCGAGGACACACGAATGAGTATCGCCGAACCCATCCTGCTCACTCCCGGCCCGTTGACCACTTCGGCCCGCACCCGCCAGGCGATGATGGTCGACTGGGGGTCATGGGATGACCGTTTCAATCAACTGACCACCAGCCTTTGCGAACAATTGCTGGCGATCCTCAACGGCGCCGCCACTCACCACTGCGTGCCATTGCAGGGCAGCGGCACCTTCGCCGTTGAAGCGGCGATCGGCACCTTGGTGCCACGTGACGGCAAAGTGCTGGTGCTGATCAACGGCGCCTACGGCAAGCGTCTGGCGAAGATCTGCGAAGTACTCGGCCGCTCGTTCAGCACCTTCGAAACCGCTGAAGACGAACCGACCACCGCCGCTGACGTCGATCGTTTGTTGCGCGCCGATAGCAACATTACCCACGTTGCGCTGATTCATTGCGAGACCAGCACCGGCATTCTTAACCCGCTGGCGGAGATTGCTCAGGTCGTTGAGCAACACGGAAAACGCTTGATCATCGACGCCATGAGTTCCTTCGGCGCCTTGCCAGTGGATGCGCAGAAAGTGCCGTTCGACGCACTGATCGCCGCTTCCGGCAAGTGTCTGGAAGGCGTACCGGGGATGGGCTTCGTGTTTGCTCGCAAAGAGTCATTGGCCGCTGCCGCCGGTAATTCGCATTCGTTGGCAATGGACCTTTTCGACCAGCACGCCTATATGATGAAAACCGGGCAATGGCGCTTCACCCCGCCGACCCACGTGGTCGCGGCGCTGCACGAAGCGCTGCTGCAATACAACGAAGAAGGTGGCTTGCCCGCGCGGCATGCGCGTTATGCCGCCAACTGTCAGGCGTTGATGGAAGAGATGGGCAAACTCGGGTTGCGCAGCTTCCTGCCGGCAGCGATTCAGGCACCGATCATTGCCACGTTCCATGCGCCGCAAGATCCGCGTTATCAGTTCAAGGATTTCTACGAACGGGTCAAGGCCAAGGGTTACATCCTCTATCCGGGCAAATTGACCCAGGTCGAGACCTTCCGCGTCGGCTGCATCGGCCATGTCAGCCCGGACGAAATGCGCCAGGCCGTGGCGGCGGTCGGCGAAGTGCTGCGCGAGATGGAAGTCCTCGAAATCTAAGCCCAAACACAAATCCCCTGTAGGAGTGAGCCTGCTCGCGATGAGGCCGTGCCAGTCAACAAAGATGTTGAATGATCAACCGCTATCGCGAGCAGGCTCACTCCTACAGTTTGAATTGCATTTCAACTCAGGAATTTGATTGCCATGAACTACATCAATCCAAACAAGCTGCAAGCCGCGATCCTCGACTGGGCCGGCACCGTGGTCGATTTCGGCTCGTTCGCGCCGACGCAGATTTTCGTCGAAGCCTTCGCCGAATTCGACGTGCAGGTCTCTATCGAAGAAGCCCGTGGCCCGATGGGCATGGGCAAGTGGGACCACATCCGCACCCTCTGCGATCAGCCACAAGTGGCCGAGCGTTATCGCAAGGCGTTCGGCCGCACGCCGACCGATGACGACGTCACCGCGATCTACAACCGCTTCATGCCGCTGCAGATCGAGAAGATCGCTGAGCATTCGGCGCTGATTCCCGGCGCCTTGGAAACCATCGCCAACCTGCGCCAGCAAGGGATCAAGATCGGTTCCTGCTCCGGTTATCCGAAACAGGTGATGGACAAGGTCGTCGAGCTGGCCGCCACCAACGGCTACGTCGCTGACCATGTGGTCGCCACCGACGAAGTGCCGAATGGTCGCCCATGGCCGGCGCAGGCGCTGGCCAACGTGATCGCGCTGGGCATTGACGATGTCGCGGCGTGCGTGAAGATCGACGATACCGTGCCGGGCATTCTCGAAGGCCGCCGCGCCGGCATGTGGACGGTGGCGCTGATCTGCTCGGGCAACGCGCTGGGCCTGGATTACGCCGGTTTCCGCGCCCTGGGCAGCGATGAGCTGGCCAGCGAACGCAAGCGTATTCACGCGCTGTTCGAAGGCTCGCGCCCGCACTACATGATCGACACCATCACTGATCTGCCGGAAGTGATCGCCGACATCAACAAACGCCTGGCCAATGGTGAGATGCCGCAATCGAGCTGATCCCTGCCGCTTGCTGCCAACAAAAACGCCAGCGTCTGCACGACGCTGGCGTTTTTTATTGGCAAAGCCCTGATTCAGAGCGTTGAAAGTCCGATCAGCCTCAGGCAAATCCGCCAAAGCGGATTACAGTTAAAGCATGCCGTCGCACAAGAACGGCCGTTTTGACCCTGATCTGTGAGGAAACACCGTATGCCGTGGACAAGTTCCGAATCACGCTACAGCACCGTATCGGTCCTGCTGCACTGGCTGATGTTGGTCCTGCTGGTACTGGTCTACGCCAGCATGGAATTGCGCGGCCTCTTTCCCAAAGGCAGTGGCGGGCGCACGCTGATCCGCGAAGTGCACTACATGCTCGGCCTGACCGTGTTTGTGCTGGTATGGTTTCGCCTGCTCGCGCGCAGCATTGGCCCGGCGCCGAAAATCTTTCCCGCCTCACCGCAATGGCAAACCGTACTGGCGCGGCTGATGCACTGGGCGTTGTACCTGTTCATGATCAGCATGCCGATTCTCGGCTGGCTGATTACCAGTGCCGAAGGGCATCAGGTGATGTTCTATGGCTTTGATCTGCCGCTGCTGGTTGCGGAGAACAAGGATTTCGCCAAACAGGTTGAGGGCTGGCATGTGCTCATTGCCACGATCGGCTACTGGTTGATCGGCCTGCATGCGCTGGCGGGGATCTATCACCATTATGTTGTGCGCGATAACACGCTGCTGCGGATGATGCCCAAGCGCGGTTGATCGTCAGGGGCTGGCGATAAAACCGCGTCGGCCCTGCAAGCCGCCGGTATGAATGACGATCAGCCGCGTGCCGGATGTGAACTTGCCTGCCTCGACCTGCTGTTTGAGCGCCAGCAACGCTTTGCCGGTGTACAGCGGCTCCAGAGGAATGCCGCTGGTCTGCTCGGTTTGTTCGATGAACGCAAGCAACGTCGGATCAACCTTGGCAAAACCGCCACGGCTGGCGTCGATCAGTTCATAGCCGGCAGTGGCCAGTCCGGCTTCCTGAACAATCGACTCGACCTGCGTCGCCACGCCGTGATCCTCTGGTACCGCCAACGCACCATAGACCGGATGCGCACCGGCCTCGGCGAGAACCAGCCCGGCGAGTGTCGTTCCGGTGCCACAAGCCAGCCACCATCCGTGATAGTCGCTCCAACCGAGCGTGGGCAATTGCGCTTGCACCTGTTCCTTGATCGCGGCACAACCGAGCGCACCCGGTAAACCACCACCGCCCTCGGGCACGGCATGCAGTTGCGGATACAACTCGTGCCATGGCTCCCAGAACCCCGGCTCGTTTCGCGCGCGATAACCGCCATAACCCAACCAGTGCAATTGCATGCCGAACGCCTGCAGATCCCGCACCGTCGGTGTGTCCAGCGCATGTCCGCGCAACAGGCCCACGGTTTTGAACCCCAACCGTTTCCCCGCTGCCGCCAACGCGTGCAGATGATTGGAATGCGCACCGCCGAGGCTGATGATGCCTTCGGCACCCGCACGATCGGCGGCTTTGAGGTGTTCGACGAGTTTGAACCATTTGTTGCCACTGATCAGCGGGTCGATCTGATCGAGGCGCAGGATGGCGACTTCAATACCGGCGGCGGTCAGCCAGTCCAGATGGAGGTATTCGAGGGGGGCCTGGGGTAGCCAATCGGAGGGAGACAAAAGCATGGGCGGCGATTCGATCTGGACAGAGCCAGCATTCTAGTCGCTCACAAGCCGCCATCGCGAGCAGGCTCACTCCTACATTGGTTTGTGGTGCTCACCGAATCTGTGAACAACACAACCCTTGTGGGAGCGAGCCTGCTCGCGAAGGCGTCGTGTCAGTCGACATGTGTATTGGCTGACACTGCGCTTTCGCGAGCAGGCTCGCTCCCACAGGTTAAGCGGCGTTTTTTATAGCTCAGCCGCCAAGCGCGAGCCTTGGTTGATCGCACGCTTGGCATCCAGTTCGGCCGCGACATCGGCACCACCGATCAGGTGCACATTCTGCCCCGCTTCAACCAGACCATCATGCAGTTCGCGCAGCGGATCCTGCCCCGCACAAATCACGATGTTGTCCACCACCAGCACTTGCGGCTCGCCGGTTTCGCCGATGCGGATGTGCAGGCCTTGGTCATCGATGCTCAGATATTCGACGCTGTTGAGCATCTGCACCTGCTTGTTCTTCAGACCGGTCCGATGAATCCAGCCGGTGGTTTTGCCCAAGCCATCGCCAACCTTGGTTTTCTTGCGCTGCAACAGGAATACTTCGCGGGCCGGTGCATGCGGTGCGGCTTTGATCCCGGCAACGCCACCGCGTGCTTCCAGTTGCGTATCGATGCCCCACTCTTTCCAGAACGCGGCACGATCCTGACTGGTCGCTACGCCTTGGTGAACGAGGAATTCCGAGACGTCGAAACCGATGCCGCCGGCGCCGATTACCGCCACGCGTTTGCCAACCGGTTTGCGCTCAAGGATCACGTCGATGTAGCTCAACACCTTGGCGTTCTCTACGCCCGGAATCGCCGGCAGACGCGGCGCAATGCCGGTGGCGAGGATGATTTCGTCGTAACCGCCGTCAACCAGTTTCGCCACATCGACGCGGGTGTTCAGGCACACCTCAACGTGAGTGGTCTGCAGTTTGCGTTTGAAGTAACGCAGGGTTTCGAAGAATTCTTCCTTGCCAGGCACGCGTTTGGCGATGTTGAACTGACCGCCGATTTCGCTGGCCGAATCGAACAACGTCACCTGATGGCCACGTTCGGCAGCCACGGTCGCAGCAGACAAACCGGCAGGGCCGGCGCCAACCACAGCGATTTTCTTGATCTGCTGCACCGGCAGATAATTGAGTTCGGTTTCGTGGCAGGCACGCGGGTTGACCAGGCAACTGGTCAGCTTGCCGCCGAAGGTGTGATCGAGGCACGCCTGATTGCAACCGATGCAGGTGTTGATTTCGTCAGCGCGACCTTCGGCAGCCTTGTTGACGAAGTCCGGGTCGGCGAGGAACGGCCGCGCCATCGAAACCATGTCGGCATCGCCTTCGGCAAGAATCTGCTCGGCGATTTCCGGGGTGTTGATGCGGTTGGTGGTGATCAACGGGATCTTCACCGAGCCACGCAACTTGGCCGTGACCTTGCTGAACGCCGCGCGCGGTACTTTGGTGGCGATGGTTGGAATTCGCGCTTCGTGCCAGCCGATACCGGTGTTGATGATGGTCGCACCGGCCTGCTCGATGGCTTTGGCCAGGGTGACGATCTCGTCCCAGGTGCTGCCGCCCTCGACCAGATCGAGCATCGACAGACGGAAAATGATGATGAAGTTCGGGCCGACCGCTTCGCGAACGCGACGAACGATTTCCACCGGCAGGCGCATGCGGTTTTCGTAGCTGCCGCCCCAACGGTCGGTGCGGTGGTTGGTGTGCGCAGCGAGGAACTGGTTAATGAAATAACCTTCCGAACCCATGATCTCGACGCCGTCATACTCGGCGGTCTGCGCCAGTACCGAACAGGTAACGAAATCGCTGATCTGCTTCTCGATGCCTTCCTCGTCCAGCTCTTTGGGCTTGAACGGATTGATCGGTGCCTGAATCGCACTCGGTGCGACCTGTTTCGGGCTGTAGGCATAACGCCCGGCGTGAAGGATCTGCATGCAAATCTTGCCGCCCGCCTCGTGCACCGCGCGGGTAACGATGCGGTGCTTGAGCGCCTCTTCCTCGGTGGTCAGCTTGGCCGCGCCAGAGTACACGCCACCCTCGTCATTCGGGCCGATACCGCCGGTGACCATCAGACCGACACCACCACGCGCACGTTCGGCGAAGTACGCCGCCATCCGCTCGAAACCGCCCGGTTTTTCTTCCAGGCCCGTGTGCATCGAGCCCATCAGGGTACGGTTGCGCAGCGTGGTGAAACCCAGGTCCAGCGGGGCCAACAGGTGCGGGTAATGAGCGGCGGTCATCGGTAACTCCACAACGAGCAATCACGGAAAAGTTGCGGGCGCTCTGCGGCCCCCGTCAGTCATGTGCCACAGACTAAGAGTCGCATCGCTGTCACTCAATGACCGTAACTGACAACTTATTGATCCAAATGCGCAGTGCCCCTTGGCAACCCGGTCCATGGGCCCTACCCTAGTCGCCATACCCTGTACCCGGTAGTTGTTGGTTTTCATGCGCAAACTTTTGTACCTGTTCTTTTCCATGGCCCTCGTCGCCGCCCTGACCACCTACGCCATGTGGGCGGCGGACCGGCCGGCGGGGCATTACCTGTCAGACTTACGTATAAACGTGGCAGTTGATCAGGGCACGCCCGGCGACCGTGGCAATCTGCTGGGCATCCAGCCCGAACTGTTCCCCACTGACTATCAAAGCCCCGAACGCTTGCACCGCAAACTCGCGGCGTATTTGCAGCAGGCCCAGGATCAAGGTCTGCTGAGTGAGAAAACCGTGGTGGTGTTGCCAGAGAACGTCGGCACCTGGTTGCTGCTCAGCGGCGAGAAAGACGAGTTGTACCAGGCGCCGTCCCTCGCCGAGGCGATGAACTGGCTGGCGGCGAGCAATCCGTTGTTGTTCGCCCGTGCCTGGCTCTGCGCCAACGGCAGCGACCGCCTCAACGACGCGTACCTGCGCATGAAATCCAAGGCGATGGCCAAGGATTACCAGACACTGTTCGGTGGTCTGGCCAAGGAGTTTCACGTGACGCTGGTGGCCGGCTCAATCGTGCTGCCGGAGCCGAGCATCCGCGATGGCCAACTCAAACCCGGCAGCGGTGCGCTGTTCAACAGCAGCGTGGTGTTTGGCCGTGACGGCGTGCCGCTTGGCCAGCCGCAGCGGCAGATGCACCCGGTGTTTGATCAGCGTGAAGTGATCGAAGGCGCGGATAAACACCAGATCAACGTGGTCGACACCCCGGCCGGACGCCTCGGCGTGCTGATTGGCAGTGACAGTTGGTATCCGGACAACTACCGCACACTCGACGAGCAAGACGCCCAATTGGTCGCGGTGCCGGCGCAAGTGTTCGGCCAGGGTGCGTGGAATCAACCGTGGCGCGGCTATAAAGGTTCAAGTACACCGGGCTCGATCAGCCTCAAACCCGGTGAAGTCACCGAAGGACAGGCCTGGCATCGGCTGACGCTGACTGCACAACCGCCGAGCAGTCGAGCGATTGCCGGCGTCAGTGTGTTCTTGCGCGGGCAGTTCTGGGACAAGGCCAGTTCCGGTCAGAGTTTCCTCAGCAGCAACGGTCAGCAGTTCGCCGATGGCGAGGCCCGTGGCGCGCGTTTGCTGAACATCTGGTTGTAAGCCATGAAGCCGCTGCCGATGCGCCTTGGGGATTTGTCGGTGGGCTTTGTGCACAGCCTCGCCGATGCGGTGCGCAGTCATGCCGCCGATCCGCAGCCACTGCTGGAGCAATATGGCCTGGACGCTGCACGGTTGGCTGAGGCCGGGGCACGCTTGTCGATTCCGCGCTACATGCGTCTGGGCCACGCGGCGATTCAGTTGACCGGCAATTCGGCGCTGGGCTTGCGCATGGGCCAGCTCAGCCGCCTGAGCCAGGCCGGGCTGGCCGGTGTCACTGCAGCACAAGCGCCGACCGTGCGCGAAGCCGCGCGCTGTCTGATCCGTTTCGAGGCGCTGTACGGCTCCAACTACCGTGGCCAGTCCAGTTTTCACGAAGATGCCAATGGCGCGTGGCTGCGGTTCTATTCGATCAGCCCGTACAACGCCTATAACCGCTTCGTCGTGGACTCGATCATCGCCGGGTGGCTGCATCAGCTCTCCAGTGTCAGCCGCGAGCCGTTGCGCGCCGAACGCATCGATATCGAATTCGAAGCGCCGGATTACCGTGAGGCTTACAGCGTACTGGGGGATTGCCCGATCCAGTTCGGCGCCGAACGCAATCAGCTGCGCCTGAACCTCGACAGCCTCGCACAGCGTAATCCCGAGCATTGCCCGAGTACCTGGCGGCATCTGCTGCAACTGTGTGAACGGGAGCTGGAACAATTGACCCGAACCCGCAGCCTGCGTGAACGCATCACTCAGCTGTTGGGGCCGTTGCTCAATGGTGGCCGGGAACCCGACCTGGAAGAAGTGGCGGCACGTCTGAAGCTGCCGACCTGGACGTTGCGGCGCAAACTGGCCGAGGAAGGCACGCAATTTCGCGCGATCCTCAACGACACGCGTCGGGACTTGGCGATGACCTACATCCGCGATACTGAACTGGCCTTCGGCGAAATCGCCTACTTGCTGGGCTTTGCTTCAGCCGAAGCGTTCCAGCGAGCCTTCAAACGCTGGAGCGGTCAGACGCCCGGCGAATTCCGTCGCAGCCATCGTAAATCCGCCTGACGCTTACAGCTCGGTGGCGTCTTCGGCGGGCTCCAGAGGATCCAGCTCAAAGGCGTGGTATTCGAGCAGCTCTTCTTGATATTCATCCATCGCGTAATCCCCCTGCTGCTCTCTTGAATGGGCCTGAGCAAATGCCCAGTGCCTCGAGCTTAACGTGCTCGTGTGAAGGAAAAGTGAAACCCGGCCTTCATGAATAAAACGTAGCAGACGGTCAGGAATTTATCGCGGGACTTTTGTCCGGGGAATGTAACGAAATTTGAGGCAACCCATAAACCACTGTGGGAGCGAGCCGGCTCGCGAAGGCGTCGGACCATTCAGCACACAGGTGACTGAAAGTCCGTCTTCGCGAGCAGGCTCGCTCCCACAGGGGCGGCGTTGAGGCTGGTTTACTGGCCGGACGCTGGCATCGCCGGAATCGGCTCGGATGGCGGCGGGATGTCCGGATTGGCCGGTGGCGTGATGGTTTCGGTCGCGGGTGCAGGTTCTGCGCTCGGCGCCGGGGTGATCGGCGCGGCCTCTGCCGGTGGAGCGACCGGTTCCGACGTTACTGGCGCGGTCTCGGCAGGTGCTGGCGCCGGTTCTGCAGCCGGGGCCGGCGTTGCTGCAGGTTCGGCCGCCGGAGTCGGCGTTGGCGCCAGCGCTGCCGGCGCAGCCTTCACCTCAGGCACACCCAGGTCAGCTTTCGGTTTCTCTTCGATATGCGCGGCTTTCTTCGCATCTGCCGGCAGGAACTGCTCGACCAGGGTAAAGAAACGCTCATAGAACTTCTGCGCGGTCACCGTCTCGCTGGCCACCTTGACCATCGAATCGTCCGACGAGCCGATCGGCATCGACACCGAACCCAATACACCCACGCCGAGGCTGGCCGAGTTGTTGGTCTTCTTCAGCGCGTAACGATCCTGCAAGGCGTTGGCAAACATCGTCGCATGGTGCCCGGCGCTGCCGTCATCGGCGCAAACCACGTTGAAGCTGATCTCCATGTGGGTGTCGCCGGTTTGCTGGAAACTCTTGTGACCGCTGACCAGTTTCGGGTCGCTGCTGGTGATGATGTAGCCCTGGCTGAGCAACGCACGGCGAGCCGCTTCGCAACTGACCGAATCGGTCACCGGGTAATTGCGCGAAAACGTACCGGAGTCATCGAAGTTCTCATGCTCATACATCGGCTTGTCTTTCGAACAGCCGGCAACAGCGGTCAACAACAGCGCCAACCCGACTACACGCATGGGAGTGGAAATCAACATTGAACATCCTGAGAGAAAACAGTCCGGGGCGTATTGTGCAACAGATCGCTGCCGCGCTGCGCATGGATTAGTGTCTTAAAGCAGTTACAACTCTATCGACCGTCAGTTGCGGGAAAAAGTCGCAACGCCAGATGATCGATGAACACCCGCAATTTCGCCGTGGCGTGACGACTCGATGGCCATAGGACCCAGAACTGACCGGTGTGTTCAAGATGTGTATCAAGCACGCGACGCAAGCGGCCTTGCGCCTCGGCCTCACGGGTCATGAAATCCGGCAGACAGGCAATGCCCATGCCGGCCAGCGCCGCGTGGCTTACCGCCTCAATCGACGTACTGACCAACCGCGTCGGCAACGTCGGCTCTGCGGCACTCTCCGCGCGAATCAGCGGCCAGGTTTCCAGTTTGCCGGTGGCATGAAACGTATGCCGAAGGCACGCATGATCCGCCAGATCGGCGGGCGTCTGCGGCACACCGCGTTGCGCCAGATAAGCCGGACTGGCTACCAGCACCATGTGAAACTCGCCCAACGCTCGCGCCATCAGTCGCGAATCCCGTGGCTTGCCGGTGCGGATCACCGCGTCGAAACCTTCTTCAACCACGTCGACCATGCGATCGGTCAAATCCAGATCCAGCTCGATCTGCGGGTACAAGGCCATGAACTCGTTCATGACCGGCATCACCAGGCCATGCACCTGCGGCAGACTGATACGCAACTTACCATGGGGTTTCGCAGCCGCGTCACATAACTCGAACTCTGCCGCCTCGACCTCCGCGAGAATTTTGCGACAGCGCTCCAGAAACAGCGCCCCTTCACTGGTCAGCGTGACACTGCGAGTGGTGCGCTGAAACAGGCGCACGCCGAGTCGCGCTTCCAGCCGCGCAATACTTTTGCCCACCGCCGACGATGACACCCCTTGCAGTCGGCCAGCCTCAGTGAAACTGCGCGTCTCGGCCACCTGCACAAACACCGAAATACTGCCAAGGCTATCCATACCAACCTCCCATTGCTGACATCCGTGTCCGATATGTTCGGAACCTTAACCCGTTTTTCACCGATGTGCAGCGCCATATCCTGTGCTCTTCGTCAACATTGCACATGGATGCCGGCTCATGAATGACACACAACTCAGTTGCCTCACAGTTGAACACCCCGTCTCTCACCGCGAACAGTTACCCCTCGGTGCGCTGCTGGCACTGGCCACCGCCGGATTCATTACGGTCATGACCGAAGCCATGCCCGCCGGCCTGTTACCGCAGATGAGCAGCGGCCTGAATGTGTCCCAGGCACTGATCGGGCAATTGGTCACGCTGTATGCGATCGGCTCGATCCTCGCGGCGATACCGCTGACAATCGCCACTCGAGGCTGGCGACGCCGACCGCTGTTGCTTTCCGCTATCGGCGGCTTTGCCATCGCCAACAGCATCACCGCCCTGTCGGAGTGGTACTGGCTCACCCTGATCGCACGCTTTATCGCCGGGATATTTGCTGGTTTGCTTTGGGCTCTGCTGGCGGGATACGCAAGCCGTATGGTCGCCCCGCACCTGCAGGGCCGCGCCATCACCGTAGCCATGCTCGGCGCGCCACTGGCGCTGTCGCTGGGAATCCCCGCAGGCACCCTGCTCGGCACCCTGGTCGGCTGGCGCCTGAGCTTCGCCATCATGACCGGACTGACCGTTGCGCTGGTGATCTGGGTGCGCTTGCAAGTACCGGACTTCGCCGGCGAACGCGTGGGAAACCGCATGCCGCTGCGTCAGGTATTGACCTTGCCCGGCGTGCGATCGGTATTGTTCGTCACCCTCACCTACGTCGTTGCGCACAACTTGCTGTACACCTACATCGCGCCGTTCCTGCAGCCTTCCGGACTTGATGCCAACGTCGACCGCGTGCTGCTGGTATTCGGCCTCGCTTCAGTGCTGAGCCTGTGGATCGTCGGCAGCCTGATTGACCGCTGGCTGCGCGAACTGGTGTTGATCAGTGCCGGACTGTTCCTGCTGTCCGCAATAGCACTGGGCCTGTGGCGCGAATCGCCGAGCGTGGTGTACATCGCCACCGCTGTGTGGGGACTCGCGTTTGGTGCAATGCCATCGCTGCTGCAAACCGCCTCGGCGAAAACCGCGAAAGAGGCTGCCGATACGGCGCAATCGATGTTGGTTACGCTGTGGAATGTCGGGATTGCAGGTGGTGGATTGGTGGGAGGTTTGTTGCTGGGGAACCTTGGGGTGGGAGCTTTTCCGTGGATTGTTGCAGGATTGCTGGGACTGACCCTGTCAGTAGCGATCAAAGCTCGGAGACATGGTTTTCCAAGAGCCGAATGAGACCGAGTGCGCTGTTGGATTGAGGCCAGACGGCTGGAAACCGGTCGATTGACAGGCCGCCATCGCGAGCAGGCTCGCTCCCACAATTGGATTGAGTACATCTGACAGAAGGTTGGTCGGCTGTCAGGCCGCCTTCGCGAGAAGGCTCGCTCCCACGTTTTAATTTGTGTGCGGCCCACGCGGCAAAGCCGCCCCACTCAACAGGATGAGCGTTAGCTCGGCTGCTGCTCTTGATCTTGATCTGAAGGCCCGTCGGCAGGCTGAGTGGAGGGATTGATCCGGGGGTGGGAGCGCAGCGACCGTTCGACGAAGTCGAACACATCGAGAGGAGGTGCAGCGAAGCAAACCGTAGGCGATGCCCCCCCGGATCAATCCCGGAGCGAAGGAACCCCGAGCCCCAGCGAGCGGGCCGAACGTCAGGGCAAGCCTTTTTGGTTACTTTTTCGGCGTCTGGAAAAAGTGACCCGCCGTAAGGGCGGAACCCTGATCAGCAACACCCGCAGCAACGGATATCCCCCCAAAACCCCAAGCACATGGTCGGCCCAAAGGCCGCCACGCCCCGGCGCCCAACGCCAAAAAAAAAGCCCCGACCTATACAGGCCGGGGCTTTCACATGACAACTCAATCAGACATCAAAAACGCTTGATCTCAGCCTGAGCTTCCAACTGCTTGCGATACGCCGCAAAGTCCTGCTGCCCCTCACGCGAAGCAAGGAAGCGACGGTACTGAACCTTCTCTTCATCCGTCGGCGCAGCCGCTTCGTTAACGCCGTTCAGACGCACGATCATCAAACTACCGTCCGGCAGGGTCACGCTGGTGAACGTCGGCTTGTCCTTGGCAGCCGGCTTCGGCATACGGAACAACGCTTGCAGCACCGCCGGATCAACACCTTCCTGACCACGGGTGGCCGCTTCAGTGGTTTTCCAGTTCTGACCCTCAACTGCCTTGTCCAACGGCGCCTTGCCATCACGCAGATCAGCAATCAGCTTCTCCGCCTTGGTCTTGGCAGCCGCGCTGGCGTGCTCTTTGGTCAGCTGAGTGCGGATCGCCGCATTCACGCTTTCCAGCGGCAGTTGCGCAGGTTTCAGGTGCTCCTTGGAACGCAGCACGATCACGGTTTCCGGATCCAGCTCGATGGCGGTGCTGTTGGCACCTTCGTCGATCACTTCAGTGCTGAACGCAGCGGTCACTACGGCACGGTTGGCCGCGACACCTTCGCCACCTTCACGGCCGAACGGCTTGGAAGTGTGCACGGTCAGTTTCAGATCCGCCGCTGGCTGAGCCAGGTCAGACGCTTCGAACGCCGAGTCTTCCAGTTGCTTGGTCGCCTCGACAAAACGCTGCTCGACCTGCGCGGCTTTCAGCTCGCGGGTGAGCTTGTCTTTCAGGCTGGCCAGGGTCGGCACTTCAGGCGCTTCGACACCCAACAGCTTGATCAAGTGGTAACCGAAGTCAGTACGAATCGGCTCGGACACCTGGTCTTTCGACAGCGAGTACAGGGCTTTTTCGAACGCAGGGTCGTAAACGCCAGGACCTGCGTAACCGAGATCACCGCCATTGTTGGCCGAACCCGGATCCTGCGAGAACTCTTTGGCCAGCGCTTCGAACTTCTCGCCCTTGGCCAGACGCGCCTGGACTTCGTCGATCTTCGCTTTGGCCTGAGCCTCGGTGGTCTTGTCGTTCACTTCGATCAGAATGTGCGCGGCACGACGCTGTTCCGACAGATTGGCGATCTCTTTCTGATACGCCGCCTGCAGGTCTTCGTCTTTCACGGCAACCTGATCGAAGAACGAAGACTTCTTCAGCTCTACGTAATCGATGATCACTTGGTCCGGAGTCATGAACTCCTTGGCGTGTTCGTCGTAGTAAGCCTTGACCTCTTCGTCGGTCAGTTTGACCGCAGCCGGATCAGCCTTGACGTTCAAGGTGGCGAAATCGCGGGTCTGTTTTTCCAGACGGGCAAATGCCAGCACTTCGGCGTCGGTGACGAAACCGCTGCCCGCCACACCGGCGCGCAGTTGGCCGATGAGCATTTCCTGAACCAGCATCTGGCGGAATTGCATACGGCTGTAACCCAGTTGACGGATTACCTGGTCGAAACGCTCGGAGCTGAACTTGCCGTCCACCTGGAATTCAGGAGTCTGCAGGATCACTTGATCCAGTGCACCTTCGGAGAAAGCGAACTTCGCTTGTTCGGCGCCTTGCAGCAGCAGCTTGCGATCGATCAGACCCTTGAGGGCCGATTCGCGCAGCATTTTCTCGTCGAGCAAGGAAGCATCGAAGTCCTTGCCCAGCTGTTGCATCAGCTGACGGCGTTGCATGTCAACGGCCTGGCTCAGCTCGTTCTGGCTGATTTCATCACCGTTGACCTTGGCCGCCTCATTCTTGTGAGTCGTGGCCTGGAAAATGGCGTCGAAACCGGTCAGAGCCATCAGTGCAACGATGACCCCGATAATGGTCTTGGCAATCCAGCCTTGTGAATTGTCCCTGATATTCTGCAGCATGCGTCCCCCAGAAACGGTTGAACTTCAAAATTAGGCAACCGTGGAGCGTGGGTAGAATCCGGATAGAAGAAAGGCGCATCCGAGGATGCGCCTTCTCGTAACTGGCGGAGCGGACAGGGCTCGAACCCTCGATCCCGGCGTTACAGGCCACTGTTTCAGCGACCTGCTCTACCGCTCCGCTGCCAAGTCAGGCATGACCCCGACCCGGATGGGTAAAAACCTGAAAACTTAGTTAACAGCTTCTTTCAGTGCTTTACCGGCTTTGAAACCTGGCTTCTTGGCAGCCGGGATTTCCAGAGTCTTGCCGGTCTGCGGGTTACGACCAGTACGAGCCGGACGATCCGTCACGGAGAAAGTACCGAAACCAACCAGAACAACGGAGTCGCCAGCCTTCAGAGCGCCAGTGACGGATTCGATTACAGCGTCCAGCGCACGGCCAGCAGCAGCTTTCGGGATATCAGCGGATGCAGCGATAGCATCAATCAGTTCCGACTTGTTCACTCTAAGTCCCCTTATATCTATTTTGAGATGATTCTAAGTTTTTTGGTGAAAGCAAAAACGAGTGCTGAATGGCCTACAGACACTTAAGAGCCGCTTTATAACAAGGGCTCTAAAAAACTGTCAAGGAAGCCCCCCAGGCAAAAGCGTATTAATGCGTGCTAATTCTTTCCTTAGAGTCAGACTCACGTTTTTCTTCCTTGGCAACTATCTCCGGGGCCACATCCGGCAAGGGCTCCGGCGCGTATTGCAGCGCAATTTGCAGGACCTCGTCAATCCATTTAACCGGTTTAATCTGCAGATCCTGCTTGATATTGTCAGGAATCTCCTTCAGATCACGCACGTTCTCTTCCGGAATAATCACGATCTTGATTCCGCCGCGGTGAGCCGCCAGCAGTTTTTCCTTCAGACCGCCAATCGCCAGCACCTGACCACGCAAAGTAATTTCGCCAGTCATGGCCACATCAGCGCGCACCGGAATACCGGTCAATGCCGACACTAGCGCCGTGCACATGCCCACACCAGCGCTAGGGCCGTCCTTCGGGGTCGCCCCTTCCGGCATGTGGATGTGCGTGTCGCGCTTCTCGTGGAAGTCCAGGGGAATACCCAGGCTCTTCGCACGACTGCGGACAACGGTCAGTGCGGCAGTGATCGATTCGACCATCACGTCGCCCAGCGAACCGGTCTTGATCAATTGCCCTTTGCCCGGCACAACAGCGGCTTCGATGGTCAGCAATTCACCACCAACCTGAGTCCAGGCAAGGCCGGTCACCTGACCGATCTGATCCTGTTGCTCGGCCAGACCGTAGCGGAATTTGCGCACACCGAGGAAGTGTTCCAGCAAGTCAGCTGTCACTTTCACCGAGAAGCGTTTTTCCAGCGCATGCTCTTTAACGGCCTTGCGGCAGACCTTGGCGATCTGACGTTCGAGGCCACGCACACCGGCTTCACGGGTGTAGTAACGGATGATGTCGCGGATCGCTTCAGCGTCGAATTCCAGCTCGCCTTTCTTCAGACCATTGGCGGCGATCTGTTTTGGCGAGAGGTATTTGACGGCGATGTTGATCTTCTCGTCTTCGGTGTAGCCCGGCAGACGGATGACTTCCATCCGGTCGAGCAGTGCCGGCGGAATGTTCATCGAGTTCGAGGTGCACAGGAACATCACATCGGAAAGGTCGTAATCGACTTCCAGATAGTGGTCGTTGAAGTTGTGGTTCTGCTCTGGATCGAGCACTTCCAGCAACGCCGACGCCGGGTCACCACGCATGTCGCTGCCCATTTTGTCGATTTCATCGAGCAGGAACAGCGGGTTGCGCACACCCACTTTTGTCATCTTTTGAATCAATCTTCCCGGCATCGAACCGATGTAAGTCCGACGGTGACCGCGAATTTCCGCTTCATCACGCACGCCACCGAGGGCCATGCGCACGAATTTGCGGTTGGTAGCATGTGCGATCGACTCTGCCAGCGAGGTTTTACCTACGCCCGGAGGACCGACCAGGCACAACACCGGGCCACGGATTTTCTTCACGCGTTTTTGCACGGCGAGGTATTCAAGGATACGTTCCTTGACCTCTTCGAGACCGTAGTGATCGGCATCGAGAATGTCTTCTGCACGCGCCAGGTCCAGACGTACCTTGCTCTGCGCCTTCCACGGCACCTGCACCAGCCAGTCGATGTACGAGCGCACCACGGTGGCCTCAGCGGACATCGGCGACATTTGCTTGAGCTTGTTCAGCTCGGCCGTGGCTTTGGCCAACGCGTCTTTCGGCAGACCGGCAGCGTCGATACGCTTTTTCAGGTCTTCGATTTCGTTGTGGCCTTCGTCGCTGTCGCCGAGTTCTTTCTGAATGGCCTTCATCTGCTCATTCAGGTAGTACTCGCGCTGACTGCGCTCCATTTGCTTTTTGACACGACCACGAATGCGTTTTTCAACTTGCAGCAGGTCGATCTCGGCATCCAGCAACGCCAGAACGTGCTCGACACGAGCCGACAGGTCGATGATTTCGAGAATTTCCTGCTTCTGCTCGATTTTCAGCGCCATGTGCGCCGCCATGGTGTCGACCAGGCGGCCCGGCTCATCGATGCTGTTGAGCGACGACAGGACTTCAGCCGGGACTTTTTTGCCCAGCTGTACATATTGTTCGAATTGCGACAGCAGTGTGCGCACGAACACTTCAGATTCGCGCTCGGCGGCATCGACTTCTTCGATCAGCGACACTTCGGCACGGCAGTGGCCGTCAACTTCGCTGAAGCGCTCGACGGTGCCGCGCTGCTCACCCTCGACCAGAACCTTGACGGTGCCGTCAGGCAGCTTCAGAAGCTGTAGAACAGTAGCGATGGTACCTACGCGATAGAGAGCGTCTTCACCGGGATCATCGTCAGCCGGGTTTCTCTGGGCCAGCAGCAAGATCTGCTTGTCGCCCGTCATCGCGGCCTCGAGGGCTTCGATGGATTTCTCGCGCCCCACGAACAGCGGGATAACCATGTGCGGATAAACCACGACATCACGCAATGGCAGGAGAGGCAATTCGATGGTTGTCTTCATGATTTCGCCTCTACGGCGGCCATATGGCCGTAATCAGATGGAATTGAGCTTGAAACCAAGATGGGGGCTGCCTTGAAAAAAAACAAGCGCAAAGCGGATGTAAAAAATGACATAAAAAAAAAGAGGCCCGAAGGCCCCTTCTTTATTCCAGCAGACTGGACACTTACGCGTCCGGCGCTGCCTTGGCTGTCGGCTCACTGTTTTCGTAGATATACAGTGGCTTGGACTTGCCTTCGATCACGCTTTCATCGATCACGACTTTGCTCACCTCGGACTGCGAGGGGATTTCATACATCGTATCGAGCAGCACACCTTCGAGAATCGAGCGCAGGCCACGGGCACCGGTTTTACGTTCCAGGGCACGCTTGGCGACCGATTTCAGCGCGTCTGTGCGAAACTCCAGATCCACGCCTTCCATCTCGAACAGCTTGGCATACTGTTTGGTCAGAGCATTTTTCGGCTCGGTGAGAATCTGCATCAGCGCAGCCTCATCCAGCTCGTCCAGCGTCGCGAGGACCGGCAGACGACCGACGAACTCCGGGATCAGACCGAACTTGACCAGATCGTCAGGCTCGACTTCACGCAGGGATTCACCGACTTTCTTGCCTTCTTCCTTGCTGCGCACTTCTGCGTTGAAGCCGATGCCGCCCTTGGTGGAACGGTTTTGAATAACCTTTTCCAGACCGGAGAACGCACCACCGCAGATGAACAGGATGTTACGGGTGTCGACCTGCAGGAATTCCTGCTGCGGGTGCTTGCGACCACCTTGCGGCGGTACGGAAGCGACCGTGCCTTCGATCAACTTCAGCAAGGCCTGTTGCACGCCTTCACCGGAAACGTCCCGGGTGATCGACGGGTTGTCGGACTTGCGGGAAATCTTGTCGATTTCATCGATGTAGACAATACCCATCTGGGCTTTTTCTACGTCGTAATCGCACTTCTGCAGCAGCTTCTGAATGATGTTCTCGACATCTTCACCCACGTAACCTGCCTCGGTGAGGGTGGTTGCGTCGGCAATGGTGAACGGAACGTTCAGCAAGCGGGCCAGTGTTTCGGCCAGCAGGGTTTTACCGGAGCCTGTCGGGCCGATCAGCAGGATGTTGCTTTTGCCGAGTTCGACGTCGTCAGCCTTTTTGTCACGCTGGTTCAGGCGTTTGTAGTGGTTGTACACCGCTACGGCCAAAACCTTTTTCGCACGCTCCTGACCAATCACGTACTGGTCAAGGATGCCGCTGATTTCTTTAGGCGAAGGCAATTTATGCGCGCTGCTTTCGGCCTGGGCTTCCTGCACCTCCTCACGGATGATGTCATTGCACAGGTCGACGCACTCGTCGCAGATAAAGACCGAGGGGCCGGCAATCAATTTGCGCACTTCATGCTGGCTTTTGCCACAGAAGGAGCAATAGAGCAGCTTGCCGTTGTCCTCGCCGTTGCGGGTGTCAGTCATTCGTTCGATCCAAATCCGATAGGCTTGCAACACAAGATGAAGGCTATTGCGGGCTTTTTCAAGCCCGCCGCTGATCAGACAAGCCGACCAAGCCTATTTTGAGCTGCTTATTTTAAGCTGGGCGCTGGTTGATCACTTCGTCGATCAGGCCATATTCCTTCGCAGCTTCTGCACTCATGAAGTTGTCGCGATTGGTATCGCGCTCGATTTCTTCCAGAGTACGCCCGCTGTGCTTGGCCATCAGCGTGTTCAGACGCTCGCGAATGAAGAGGATTTCCTTGGCGTGGATTTCGATGTCCGACGCCTGGCCCTGAAAACCGCCCAGTGGCTGGTGAATCATCACGCGCGAGTTCGGCAGGCAGAAACGCTTGCCCGGGGCACCTGCGGTCAGCAGGAATGCACCCATGCTGCAGGCCTGGCCGATGCAGGTGGTCGACACGTTCGGTTTGATGAACTGCATGGTGTCGTAGATCGACATGCCTGCAGTCACCGAACCGCCCGGAGAGTTGATATAGAGATGGATGTCCTTGTCCGGGTTTTCCGCTTCAAGGAACAGCAGTTGCGCGCAGATCAGGTTGGCCATGTAGTCCTCTACCGGACCAACCAGAAAGATCACTCGCTCCTTGAGCAGGCGCGAATAGATGTCATAGGCGCGTTCGCCACGAGCAGATTGCTCGACAACCATCGGGACCAGGCCGCCGGCGGCCTGGATATCAGAGTTCTGCTGAATATAAGAATTACGGAACATGCTCTGCAGTCGCTCCCAAATAGTTATGTCTTGAATACGCATAAGCCAGCTCGAGAGCTGGCTTATGGTGTGTACTTCTTAACGCAAAATCAATCAGTCGGCTGTTGGTGCTTCTACCGGCTTGACTGCTTCTTCGTAAGAGACCGCTTTGTCGGTCACACTAGCTTTCTGCAGAACAGTATCCACAACTTGTTCTTCCAGCACAACCGAACGCACTTCGTTCAGTTGCTGCTCGTTTTTGTAGTACCACGACACAACCTGCTCAGGCTCTTGATAAGCCGAAGCCATTTCCTGAATCATTTCGCGAACGCGAGCTTCGTCAGGCTTCAGGTCGAATTGCTTGACCACTTCAGCAACGATCAGACCCAGCACAACGCGGCGCTTGGCTTGCTCTTCGAACAGCTCGGCCGGCAGTTGATCAGGCTTGATGTTGCCGCCGAACTGCTGAACAGCCTGCACGCGCAGACGGTCAACTTCGTTGGACAGCAGGGCCTTAGGCACTTCGATCGGGTTGGTGGCCAGCAGACCGTCCATTACCTGATTTTTGACCTTGGATTTGATCGCCTGACGCAGTTCACGCTCCATGTTCTTGCGAACTTCGGTGCGGAAACCGTCGATGCCGCTTTCCTTGATACCGAATTGAGCGAAGAACTCTTCGTTCAGCTCTGGCAGCTTAGGCTCGGAAACAGTGTTGACGGTCACGGTGAACTCAGCGGTTTTGCCAGCCAGGTCCAGGTTCTGATAGTCCTCTGGGAAGGTCAGGTTCAGAACGCGCTCTTCACCGGCTTTAGCGCCAACCAGGCCTTCTTCGAAGCCCGGGATCATGCGGCCGGAACCCAGTACCAGCTGAGTGCCTTTGGCGGAGCCGCCAGCGAATACTTCGCCGTCAACCTTGCCAACGAAATCGATGTTCAGTTGGTCTTCGTTCTGGGCAGCGCGATCGGCCACTTCAAAACGGGTGTTCTGCTTGCGCAGGATGTCGAGCATTTTATCCAGGTCAGCGTCAGCCACGTCAGCGCTCAGGCGCTCAACGGTGATGCCGTCGAAACCGGCAACGGTGAACTCAGGGAACACTTCGAATACGGCAACATATTCCAGGTCTTTGCCAGCTTCGAGCGACTTAGGCTCGATCGAAGGCGAACCAGCCGGGTTCAGCTTCTGCTCAACCACAGCTTCGTAGAAGGAGGACTGGATCACGTCGCCTACAGCTTCCTGACGAGCATCAGCACCGAAACGGCGCTTGATTTCGCTCATTGGCACTTTGCCTGGACGGAAGCCAGCAATCTTGGCCTTTTGGGCGGTCTGCTGCAGACGCTTGTTGACCTGAGTCTCGATGCGCTCAGCCGGCACGGTGACGCTCATGCGGCGCTCGAGAGCAGTAGTATTTTCAACAGAAACTTGCATGGATATTCCTCGTTGCACAGACGTTAGCCGGCCGTTTCCGACCCCAGAATCAAGGGCATGCATTCTAGTGGGTCAAACTCAAGAAGTCACCCTACTGAAAACGGGTAAAAAAACAGCAGGCATTTTATCGGGGCCGCTACACCAATGCAGCGCGCCCCACAGGCGAATACAACCAATCACGCCAGGGCTCTGCGCCAACCGCTTCTATATATAGAAGAGACTGCCAATCACTCCCTGACGGCCGTTCTTGCAAGCAAGCCCGGCGAGCAGTGCAGCATCATCGAGCAACATAAATACGACGAAGCGCCCTACTCCTGCGTCCGGAAACCGGCCATGCCGGTTTTCAAAACCGCAAAACAAAAAAGGCGCCAGACTGTTAAATCTGGCGCCTTTCGAAATATGGGGTGGACGATGGGGATCGAACCCACGACAACGGGAGTCACAATCCCGTGCTCTACCAACTGAGCTACGCCCACCATATTGCGTAACAAAAAAGCCAAACAACTTCTTTGTTGAAACCCCACCAGCCCGAAGACATGAATGAAGCTTTAATTGGTGCGGATGAAGAGACTCGAACTCTTACGCCTCGCGGCGCTGGAACCTAAATCCAGTGTGTCTACCAATTCCACCACATCCGCAGGTGAAGCTTTAAAGCAAAGGCGCCAGATTGTCACATCTGGCGCCTTTCGAAATATGGGGTGGACGATGGGGATCGAACCCACGACAACGGGAGTCACAATCCCGTGCTCTACCAACTGAGCTACGCCCACCATATCGCGTTACTTGTGCCAAAGCTGCCTAATGGCGCACCCGGCAGGACTCGAACCTGCGACCATCCGCTTAGAAGGCGGATGCTCTATCCAGCTGAGCTACGGGCGCCTTATTAATCTGTACTCTTAAAGGACTACAAACTAAGTGCTTTCCAGTGTTGCAGAACCTTGATTCCGCTTCACCTTCTTAACCAGTGCTAGGCTGTGCCCGACAAGTGCGACGAATAGTATAGAGCGCTCCAAAGGTCGTCAAATCCTTTTTGAAAAAAATTCATTTAATTAAAGGAGTTAGAAGAATTTGCTGACCAAGCGCCTTTGCCCTCACCGCTCGACATGCGAGAATGCGTTCTCATTTTTTCCCCTCTCGATGGTTAATCACGCGCAATGACTGCACAACTAATCGACGGCAAATCGATCGCCGCCAGCCTGCGCCAGCAGATCGCCCAACGAGTTGCCGAGCGTCGCCAGCAAGGCCTGCGCACCCCCGGCCTCGCGGTGATCCTGGTCGGCAGCGATCCTGCCTCTCAGGTTTATGTCTCGCACAAGCGTAAAGACTGTGAAGAGGTTGGCTTCCTCTCTCAAGCCTACGACCTGCCCTCCGACACCACGCAAGACGCGCTGACCGATCTGATCGATCGCCTCAACGACGACCCTGCAATCGACGGCATCCTGCTTCAACTGCCGTTGCCCGAGCATCTGGACGCCTCCAAACTGCTGGAGCGTATCCGCCCGGACAAAGATGTCGACGGTTTCCACCCTTATAACGTCGGCCGCCTGGCCCAGCGCATTCCGCTACTGCGTCCATGCACCCCCAAAGGCATCATGACGCTGCTGGAAAGCACTGGCGCTGATCTTTACGGTATGGACGCAGTGGTTGTCGGCGCCTCCAACATCGTCGGTCGCCCGATGGCGATGGAACTGCTGCTGGCCGGTTGCACCGTGACCGTGACTCACCGCTTCACCAAGGATCTGGCCGGCCATGTCGGTCGTGCCGATCTGGTGGTGGTGGCCGCCGGCAAGCCGGGTCTGGTCAAAGGCGAGTGGATCAAGGAAGGCGCGATCGTGATCGACGTCGGTATCAACCGTCAGGACGACGGCAAACTGGTCGGTGACGTTGTTTACGAAACCGCCCTGCCCCGCGCTGGCTGGATCACTCCAGTGCCGGGTGGCGTCGGTCCGATGACCCGCGCTTGCCTGCTGGAAAACACCCTGTATGCGGCGGAAACCCTGCACGCCTGATCGGTACTTTCAGCAATAAGAAAAACCCGCCTTGCGCGGGTTTTTTCATGCCTGAGAAAAAACTGTAACCGTTCGCCGGAAACCCCTCTTTTTACAGGCCTTTTCACGAGATTTTCAGGTCACTCAAACAACCATCGACAGATCTTCAGCCATACTCCTAGAATGCGACGCTTTGAAGAAATAACCCGTTACAAACTAACGGAATATCCAACTTTTATGAGTTCGCCCGCGTGAAAATTCGTCTTTCGATTCTGAGCCTGTTTTTTGCAGTTTCAGGCACTTTCATCACGCCAACGATCAACGCTGCGGAAACCACCGCTGCCCCACGTGACGCTTCGAGCCTGAAGATCGCCTCCGGCAGCGCCCTGCTCATGGATATGCAGACCAACAAAGTCATCTACTCCAGCAACCCTGACGTGATCGTGCCGATCGCTTCTGTCAGCAAGTTGATGACCGGACTGGTAGTGGTTGAAGCCCGGCAGAACATGGACGAATGGATCAATGTCGATATCAGTAACACACCGGAAATGCGCGGTGTGTTCTCCCGAGTCAAACTGAAAAGTGAGCTGCCGCGCCGCGAGATGCTGCTGATCGCCCTGATGTCCTCGGAAAACCGCGCCGCCGCCAGCCTCGCGCATCACTATCCGGGTGGCTACGCAGCCTTTATCGCGGCGATGAACGCCAAGGCCAAAGCGCTGGGCATGACCAGCACGCACTTCGTCGAGCCGACAGGCCTCTCGGAGCGTAACGTTTCCACCGCCCGCGACCTGAGCAAGCTGCTGGTGGCCGCGCATAAGTATCCGCTTCTCAGCGAACTCACCACCACCAAGGAAAAGACCGTGTCGTTCCGCAAACCCAACTACACCCTGGGTTTCCGTAATACCGATCACTTGGTCAATAAAGCCGACTGGGACATCAAGATCACCAAAACCGGCTTCACCAACCCCGCCGGGCATTGCCTGGTGCTGGTGACGAAAATGGGCAATCGCCCGGTTGCTTTGGTGATTCTCGACGCGTTCGGCAAGTACACCCACTTTGCCGATGCCAGCCGTATTCGCAGCTGGGTGGAAACTGGCAGGAGTGCCAACGTTCCTGCAGTGGCTCAGCAATACAAGGCCGAGAAAAACCTCAAGTCGCGCCAGAGCGGCGTGGTTGAAGCCTCCAAGTAACCCGTCGCACAAGAAAAAGCCCCGAATCCTCGGGGCTTTTTTTCATCTGCGGATCAGTCATTGGGCAGCGGCATCTTGTCGTCATCGGGAATGCCATCGCCTGCACTCGGATCCCGTGCAGGCTCGGGTGTCAGCACATTAGGCCGAGCCATCGGGTCACGCAGCGGGCTGTCCGGGTCCAGCACCGGATCAACCTCTGGCTCCGCCGTCGTAGGTACGCTGTCCGGTTTTTGGTCATCGAAGCTTGAATCGGTACTCATACGCACCTCACATCAAGGTTTCAGATTGGCTAACGGGTCATACGGCTTGGCCGGTTGCTTGTCGTCTTCGCCGGGCTTCACGTCTTTGGGGGCTTTCGCAGGGCCGACGGGATCGACTTGCGGATCATCAAGATCCGGCGAATCCGGATCAAAGCCCAGATCATGACCCGAAGAGTGCTCGGAAGAATGTGGGCCTTTCGGGGATTGGGGATCTGTCATGTTCGCCTCCTGATTCACCCGCAAACGACGGGCTATAAAGGTAAGAGGCGTGCCGGGCGAAGTCGTGCCCGGCAAATGACGAACGGAGACTCAGTGGGCGGCCAGCGCTTTCTTCGCCTGCGCCGCTTCGTTTTCCTGACCGGCCTGGGCCAGTTCATCGGCCGCTTTGAGCCAGCGTTGCCGGTCGACGGCAGCAGGAATCTGCGACGGTTTCTGAATCAGCACGGCCCAGCCACCAGACTTTTCCAGCGCCGACTCAAAGGAACTGAAACTCATCAATTCGCGGCGGTTCATGCCGGCGCGCAGCAGAACCTTCTGTTTGTTGCGGTCATAACCGGACAGGATCGCGTAACGCGGCTCGGCCCAGAATGCCGAGCCCTCGCTGAACCGGACCATCACCGGATAACCCGCCGCCACTTGGGTCAACAGCGCTGGCAGGTTGCTGTCCAGCGGATAAACCACCATGCCGTACTCACGGGCAAGGTTCTGCAGGTTCTGCTGTAATTTGTCCTCGGCACCCGGCAGATGCAGTGGTTTTTCCAGCAAGCCCGGGGTGATCACGATGCCCTGCTGCGAAAGCAGGCTGGCCAGTACTTGCGGTCCGCTCTGGTTGGCTTCTCCGCGATAGAACGTGCCGCTGAGTTCGACCCGCTCCGGCAGACGCTTGACCTCAGGCGCGACACTGCCTGCACACCCGGCCAACATGGCCGCGCACCCGGCCAGCAGCAGCGCCACACGAATTCGAGAAAATACCTGCACCATCGTTACTCTCTGTTCAGACGCCGGTCATCGTGTTCCGGCAACGCCTGCGATCATAGGGCCGCGCCAGGCTGCGGTATAGCCTTAAGCGGCAGACCCATCAATTGCATAGAGCAAACTGATTGGTCACCAGCGACCTTTGGTCAATAGCCTGAAACACCCCATTGTCTAGACTGTCACTGAAACAGAGCGAATTGAAAAAGTGGGCGCCCGATGCAGGGCGAAGAGGAGGCACTGATGAGCCTGACCATGACTATTGTGATGTTGATTGCCGGCTGGCTGGCCGTGGCTGCCGCCATGTTGTGGGGGGTGCTGCGGATTTCGCGGCGCCACCATCACCATTCGGTGCAGCCTGCTGCGGTTGAGAAAGCCGAGGAGCACCGGGTACGCCACGCGACTGCGCATTCGCATTGAGGATTAACGTCAAAAGCGAAAAGCCCCTCACCCTAGCCCTCTCCCAGAGGGAGAGGGGACTGATCAGGTTGTCTTTTCGAGTTACGCCGACCTGAAATATCGAGCCGAACTCAGGTTCGAAAACTACACAGATCGGCTCCCTCTCCCTCGGCAGAGGGCTGGGGTGAGGGGCTGGTTTTACCGGATATAGAAAACCCGAAATGAAAAAAGGCCGCTTGAACTGAGTTCAAGCGGCCTTTTTGGCTTACTGGCGGTTACACCTGCTCAGCCAGCTTCTTCTGCTTCGCCCGACGCGACATCATGTTCAGGACTTCAATCGAAGCCGAGAACGCCATCGCCGCATACACATAACCTTTCGGTACGTGGGCGCCAAAGCCTTCAGCGATCAAGGTCATACCAATCATGATCAGGAAGCCCAGGGCCAGCATCACCACAGTCGGGTTGTCGTTGATGAACTTGGCGAGCGGCTCAGCAGCGAACAGCATCACCAGTACCGACACCACCACCGCGATGATCATGATCGGCAAGTGTTCAGTCATGCCGACCGCGGTAATGATGCTGTCGATCGAGAACACCATGTCGAGCATCAGGATCTGGCCAATGGCAGCGGCAAAACCGAGGGTAACCGTCGAGGTCGCCGACTTTGGATCTTCCGGTGCCGGATCCATGCTGTGATGGATCTCGGTCGTGGCTTTCCAGACCAGGAACAGACCACCGGCAATCAGGATCATGTCCTTCCAGGAGAACGCCTGACCCAGGATTTCGATCACCGGCGCAGTCAGTTGCACGATGAAGGCGATGGTGCTCAACAGCGCTAGACGCAGGATCAACGCCATGCCGATACCGATGCGGCGCGCCTTCTGCTGATATTGCTTAGGCAGCTTGTTGGTCAGGATCGAGATAAAGATCAGGTTATCGATGCCGAGCACGATTTCCATCACCACCAATGTGGCCAAAGCAACCCAAGCGGTGGGGCTGGCGGCGAGCTGTAACAGATATTCCATGGGTCAGTCCTGACTCTGTGTAAGACGAATTAGATGGTCTTGGAGGAAGATTCGGATTGTTCCGAGTCTTTTTCCGGTGTTTCTTTTTTCTCGATCAGTCCGCCAGTGGCATCACTCAGGGCTTGTTCGGCGGCCTTGTGCGTGTCGTCGATAGCTTGCTTGGCGCTTTCGGCCGCTTTGCCCATCAATTGCTGGGCGCTTTTCTCGGCCTGATCGCAACCGGCCAAAAGCAGTAAAGACGTAAACATCAATGCTGGGATTGTGTATTTCATAAGGTTTCCTTCGAATGAACAGACAGGCTCACAGACCGGCCGTCGATGGCTGGGCATTCTAGGGAGATCAACACTTCAGGAAAATTCGTATTTTTAGCGGCTATACTTCGGTTTTCACGAACTGTAGACCGTCATGCTCAATTACCGACAACTGCATTACTTCTGGGTCGTAGCCAAGACCGGCAGCATCGTGCGCGCCTGCGAGCAACTGAATCTGACCCCACAAACCATCAGCGGGCAGATTTCCCTGCTCGAACAGACGTATGGCATCGAGTTATTCAGACGAGTCGGCCGGCAACTGGAATTGACCGAGGCTGGCCGACAAGCCCTACCCTACGCCGAGCAGATGTTCCAGCTCGGCGGCGAACTGGAACTGATGCTGCGCGCACAACCCAATGAACAGCAGATCCTGTTCCGCGTCGGCGTCGCCGACGTAGTGCCGAAATCCATCGTCTATCGCCTGATCGCGCCGACCATGGAGCTGAATGAACCGCTGCGCATCACCTGCCGCGAAGACAAACTGGAACGGTTGCTCGCCGATCTGGCCATCCAGCGTCTGGACCTGGTGATCTCCGACAGCCCGATGCCCTCGCACCTCGACATCAAAGGCTACAGCCAGAAGCTCGGCGAATGCGGGATCAGTTTCTTCGCCACCCCGGAACTGGCAGCCAGATACGGTCAGGATTTCCCGCGCAGCCTGCACGGCGCGCCACTATTGATTCCCGGCGCGGAAACCGTGGTACGCAGTCGCTTGCAGCGCTGGTTTGCCGAACAGCAGATTCAGCCGCAAATCGTCGGCGAGTTTGATGACAGTGCGTTGATGCAGGCCTTCGGCCAATCCGGCAGCGGGATTTTTATTGGCCCGAGCGTGATTGCCGATGAAGTGAGGCGCCAGTACGGCGTCGAGCTGATTGGTCAGACCGATGCGGTGACCGAGTCGTTCTATGCCATTTCGGTGGAGCGCAAGGTCAAGCACCCCGGCATCGTTGCGATTACCGAAGGTGCCCGACGCGAGCTGTTTACCGCGTTATGAGGCCTCGGCGCAGATTTCGCGCGGCTTGAGCGTCATCAGCACCATGGCGAGGAACACCGAGAGCAAGATGAATCCGGCGGCGGCAAAGCCGAGGAAGCCCAGACCCGCGCTGTCGATGACCCGGCCTCCGACGATAGCGCCCAGACCGATGCCCAGATTGGCCCCAGCGATGTTCAACGAGGCGGCAAACGCCGGCGCTTCGGGCGCGGCTTTCATCAGCCGCACGTGGCTGACCAGGAACAACGCAGCCTGGGTAATGCCCCAGATCCCCATCGCCACTGCCAGCCCCAGCGGTGAGTGAATATTCGGTACCAGCGAGACCATGCCGGCAATCATGAACGCACAGAACAACACCGACGCCCCCAGCGGATGGCGGTCCACCGCACGACCGCCCAGCGAGTTGCCGATCAGCCCGACCGCACCGAAGGCCATCAGGCACCAACCCACCACAGTGCCGTTGAAACCGGCGAGGCGCTCAAGAATGTCGGCCAGATAGGTGTAAGCGGTGAACATACCGCTGAACACCAGAATCGACAGCAGGATATGGCCAATCATCAACGGGCTGCGCAGGATCTTGAATTGCGAACGGAAGCTGACCTGATGCTGGTGCAGACTGGTTTTCGGCAGGTAAACAAATAGCAGCAAGGCTTTGGCAAAAGCGATGACCGCAAGAATGCCAAAGGCACTGCGCCAGCCGAACGCGTCAGAAATCAGCGTGCCGACCGGGATGCCAAACACCGTCGCACAGACGATGCCGAAACCGATTTTGGCGATCGCGCGGCCGGCGAAATCCGGACCGACGATGTCCACTGCCGTTTCACTGGCCAAAGCCCAGAACACCGGCAGACCGAGCGCCGGGATCAACCGGGCAATCGCCATCACCCAGATGTTTGGCGCCAGCGCCGCCACGGTATTGGCCAGACCAAACATGATCAGGATGCTGATAAACAGCTTGCGCCGCTCGAAGCGGGCGAAATATGCGGTCAGGAAAGGCCCGAACATGGCCACGGTAAAAGCGAATAGAGTCACCAGCAACCCGGCCTGCGGAATGGTGACTTCAAGGTCTCGGGCAATCGCCGGCAACAGGCCGACGATAACGAATTCCGTGGTCAGCACCGTGAACCCGGCAGCGGACAACAGAAGAATGGGCAACAGCATGCGCAACTCCAGCAAAACGACGACACCAGCGTTGACCCGGAGGCCCGCTGGCGAAATTTGAAAATAAGGATGCGCAATCTTAACAGAGTGTGTCCGGGCTGACTTGCCCAAACCTGTCTATCTTGCCGACAACTCCGGTGGCAGATCGTCACAGGCCTGAAGGATAAGGCCTACGCTGTGATAAAGTCCCCGCCCTGAAAAACGTACAACCTGTTCAGCGGCCGGTTTAATGGCGTTGATGTCGCCTCAACACTTTCGGTGCGTGGCGGTGGTCTGCCCCCGTTTTGCCATCGCTATCACGCAACCCCTGCACCCTATAAAAAATCAGAGATGCCGCTATGACTGCTTCATCCCCTTCTCTACTGCACCGCCTCAAGAACCTGAGCCTGGTCACACAGATCCTCATCGGCCTGATCGCCGGTATTGCCTTGGCGATGTTTGCCCCGCAACTGGCAAAAGACACCGCGTTCATCGGCAAAGTGTTCGTGTCGGCGTTGAAAGCTGTCGCACCGATCCTGGTGTTCGTGCTGGTGATGGCTTCCATTGCCAACCACAAACACGGCCAGGAAACCCACATCCGCCCGATTCTGTTCCTCTATCTGCTGGGCACCTTCGCCGCAGCAGTGGTGGCCGTGGTCGCGAGCATGGCGTTCCCGTCGCATCTGGTGCTGTCCACCGATAACGTCGCGGTGACCGCACCAGGGGGCATTGCCGAAGTGTTGCAGAGCCTGTTGCTGAGCGTCGTGGATAACCCGGTGAATGCACTCATCAACGCCAACTTCATTGGCATTCTGGCGTGGGCAATCGGCATGGGCGTCGCGATTCGCCATGCTGGCGACACCACCCGCGAAGTGCTCGGTGATCTGTCCAACGGCGTGACCTTGATCGTGCGCGTGGTGATTCGCTTTGCACCGCTGGGCATTTTCGGCCTGGTGGCATCGACGCTGGCCACCTCCGGTTTCGGCGCGCTGATCGGTTACGCGCATCTGCTGGCCGTGCTGCTCGGCTGCATGCTGTTCGTGGCGCTGGTGATGAACCCGCTGATCGTGTTCTGGAAGCTGCGTCGCAACCCGTACCCGCTGACCCTCAAGTGCCTGCGTGAAAGCGGCATCACCGCGTTCTTCACCCGCAGTTCGGCAGCGAATATTCCGGTGAATCTGGAATTGAGCAAACGCCTGGGTCTGCATGAAGACACCTATTCGGTGTCGATCCCGCTGGGCGCGACCATCAACATGGCCGGTGCGGCGATCACCATTACCGTATTGACGCTGGCTGCCGTGCACACATTGGGTATTGCCGTGGACATTCCTACCGCGATTCTGCTCAGCGTTGTCGCCGCGATTTGTGCCTGTGGCGCTTCGGGTGTGGCCGGTGGTTCGTTGCTGTTGATTCCCTTGGCGTGCAGCCTGTTTGGCATTCCGAGCGAGATTGCCATGCAGGTGGTGGCGGTCGGTTTCATTATTGGGGTGCTGCAGGATTCGGCAGAGACGGCGCTGAACTCGTCGACTGATGTGTTGTTTACCGCAGCGGCGTGCCTGGGGGAAGAAGCAAAAGCCCAGCGCACTGCGTAACAATTGCTGCAATGAAAAGCCCGCCGAGGTGTGAACCCGGGCGGGCTTTTTTGTGGCTGAGATCTTTCCCCCCTCACCCCAACCCTCTCCCCCCAAGGGGGGCGAGGGGGAAAGGGAGCCGATCTTCGTCGCCTTCAAGTCTTGAGTTCGACTCGATAGATCAGGTCAGCGTATCCCGAACCAACAACGCGGTCAGTCCCCTCTCCCTCTGGGAGAGGGCTAGGGTGAGGGCTTTGACTTTTTAGAACGCGCCCATGTAATCACGCTTGCCCACTTCAACACCGTTATGACGCAGCAACGCATAAGTGGTGGTGACGTGGAAGAAGAACTGCGGCAGACCGTAAGTCAGCAGGTAAGCCTGACCGCTGAAGCGTTTTTCCTTTGGGGTGCCCGGACGAGTAACGATTTCGATGCCTTCCTTGCCATCGATCTGCTCTGGCTTGATCTCGCCAATGTAGGCCAGCACCTTGGCAATCAGGGCTTGCAGCTCGGCGAAGGTGGTTTCGGTATCGTCGTACTTCGGCACTTCGACTTCAGCCAGACGCGAGGAAACGCCTTTAGCGAAGTCCACGGCGATCTGTACCTGACGGGTCAGCGGGAACATGTCCGGGTACAGACGAGCCTGCAGGAACGCGTTCGGGTCGATGTTTTTCTCGGTGGCGTGGGCTTCAGCCTTTTTCAGTACATCGCTCAAAGCGTTGAGCATTTGTTGAAAAACCGGGACGGATGCGGCGTACAGGGAAATGGTCATGGCAGTCTCGTGTGGTGGCTGGGTGGAACAAGGAGGCGATTATAGCCATGCTTGATGACCACACGGCTTGCCTTTTGTTTGGCAAGGATTAGGCTAGGCGCCTTCGACTGCAGAGGGAACGCGCGATGACCACAGAACCAGAATCCACCTTCGACGAGCCACGGCTCAACGCCGCGGAAATCCGCATCCTCGGCTCGTTGATCGAGAAACAGGCGACCAGCCCGGAAACCTATCCGCTGACCCTAAATGCACTGGTCACGGCGTGCAATCAGAAAACCAGCCGCGAACCGGTGATGAACCTGACTCAGGGTCAGGTCGGCCAGAGTTTGCGCGCGCTCGAAGGTCGCGGTTTCGCCAAGCTGGTGATGGGCAGTCGCGCCGACCGCTGGGAGCACAAGGTCGACAAGGCGCTGGAGCTGGTGCCGGCGCAGGTGATTCTCAGCGGATTGATGTTTCTGCGCGGCCCGCAGACCATCAATGAACTGCTGACCCGCAGTGGGCGCATGCATGAATTTGAAGACACCGAGCAGGTGGTGCATCAGCTTGAGCGTTTGATTGCGCGGGGGTTGGCCGTGTTGATTCCGCGCCAGGCCGGGCAACGTGAAGATCGTTACACCCATGCGCTGGGTGATCCGGCGGATATCGAGGTGATCATGGCGGCGCGGCAGAATCCTTCGGATCGCGGTGCAAGCAGTGGCGTTTCGGTTGAACGCATCGAAGAGCTGGAGGCGCGGATCGCGGCACTGGAAGAACGCCTGGCCCGTCTGGAATAGCCACCACCGTTTTATTGTGGGAGCGAGCTTGCTCGCGAATGCGGTGTGTCATCCAACGATGATGTAACTGACACGGCCTATTCGCGAGCAAGCTCGCCCCCACAGGGGTTATTCATCAGGTTTCAGATCCTGGGGTTATTCACCATCCCAGTAATCAACGCCATCCTTCTGCCGCGCCACAGCGACAAAGCCTGAAGTATTACCTTCGGCATCCACCTGAAAGTTATCCATCACCGCGTACTTGTTCGAATCCGGGTATTCGCAAATTTCCGGCTGCTGCTGTGTACTCACGGCCAGATATCGCAATTCGCCCGAGCTGGTATTGATGATCTGATGCGCCTGCTCCGGCCCACCCGGCGGGCAAGCGATCACGTCACCTTGGCGAATCGGAAAACGCTCGGCGCCAAGACGCACCTCGCCCTCCCCGGCCACCACGTAGAACATCTCCTCATTGACCCGATGGCTGTGAAACGGGCTGCCACGCATGCCCGGTGGTAGCGCATATAGGCGATAACCGAGTTTTTGCGATCCCAATTGCTGGCCGATACGGGCCATGCGCTGCTGATAGCGCCCGGCGGTTTCGCCTTCCGGGGCCAGGGCTTCGGGCAGGGGTTCGAGTTCGACCTGATGCAGGTTGAGAATAGGTGGGTGCATGGGGAGCCTCGGTCACGGTTTTTGTGGTGGGCAAGTCTGTGCTTGCTGGGGAGGCAGTATAGGCATTGATGGCCGGCGTGAAACCGCGTCGCATCCTTCGCGAGCAGGCTCGCTCCCACAGGGAATCTACAGCGAACACACAATCTGTGTATGACAAAAATTCAACTGTGGGAGCGAGCTTGCTCGCGAAGAGGCCCGCCAGATCAACGCAAAAACAAAGAATCAGCTCCGGGCAAACGCTACCGCCGCCGCAAACTGCTCTTCATTCGGCCGAACGCCTGTGTACAGCACAAACTGCTCCAGCGCCTGGATCGCGATGACTTCCAGCCCGGTAATCACCTTTTTACCTTCGGCCCGAGCGCGCACGATCAGCGGAGTTTCCGACGGAATCGCCACCACATCAAAAACCGTCTCGGCCGCTGCAATAACTTCAGGCGCAAACGCCAACTGCCCCGCCTCCGGCCCCCCGTCCATACCCACCGGCGTCACATTGATCAGCATCTGCGGGCGCTCCTCGCCCAGTTCCGCCTGCCAGCGATAACCCAGCGAATCCGCCAATGCACGCCCGGCGCGCTCGTTACGGGCGACGATCGAACCGTTTTTATAACCGCCATCGCGCAAGGCGCTGGCCACCGCTTTGGCCATGCCGCCGCTGCCACGCAGGGCGAAGGTCGACTCCTTGGGCACCGCGTGGGTTTTCAGCAACTGCTCGATGGCAATGTAATCGGTGTTGTAAGCCTTGAGATGGCCGTTGGTGTTGACGATGGTGTTGATCGACTGGATCGCCGCCGCCGACGCATCCAGTTCATCGACCAGCGCAATGCACGCTTCCTTGAACGGCATCGACACGCCGCAACCACGAATGCCCAAGGCGCGAATGCCGCCGACTGCGCCGGTCAGGTCCTGGCTGCTGAACGCCTTGTAGTAGAAATTCAGGCCCAACTGCTCATACAAATGGTTATGAAAACGCAGACCGAAATTGCCTGGCCGCCCTGACAGGGACATGCACAGCTGGGTGTCTTTGTTCGGGTTCATCTGCATGAAACTTCTCCTTCAAACGCACTTTCGGATAGACGGGATTAGCCAGCCCATCGGGTTCTGAACGATCATAGAGGCCTGTTTTAAACGTGTTCTGTGGCCCTTGCACGGCCCGGTAAAGAAGCCGGTACAGACCTTACACAAAATTTACCCAGCGGCTGTGCTGATTTTCAGAATTTCGCTGTCTTAGAAGTATCCCCGCGACAACTGTGGGCCTGGTGCAGGCCCTGCCGCCGGGTCGAAGAACCGAGGACTTATCATGATTCGTAAACTCCCCATTCTGGCCTTGTTGATTGGCGCACTCGCTGTCACAGGTCAGGCAGAAGCCGGTGGTGGCCACGGCTGGCAAGGCCCTGCGGTGTTTGGCGCGATCGTCGGCTCGGCCATCATCGGCTCGGCACTGATCAATCAGGATCGGCCGGTGTATGTGCAACAACAGCCGGTTTATGTTCAGCCGCAACCGGTCTACGTGCAGCAGCCGCCACCACCGGTCTACTACCAGCCGGCACCGGTGTATGTGCAGCAACCGGTTTACATTCAACAGGCCCCCGTCTACTACGGCCCGCCTCGCGGTTATTACGGCCGGCCACATGGCTACTACGGTGGCCCACGCTGGTAACCGAAACACAGAGCCCCGCTTTTATAGCGGGGCTTTTTTATGACCGTTGGTCGGCCAACGTCTGAAAAAATCTCGCCAAGGTCGCTGTGAGGACAGTTTCACCGGCTAAAGTCGGCATGATTGATTGACCGTAATGTACTTTTCCATAAAACGGTCATTTATTTGTCATGACGGAACCGCAATCTGAATCCGTCCGTAAACAACAGGTTGATAACAACAAGGACGACTGTATGCCAACACAAAACCCGCACCGCATTGTCGGTCTGTGCACCTCCAGCAAGGTGTACAGCGCGCTGACCGAACTCAAGCACCTGGAAGGCCATCGCTGCGCCAAGTTTCTTTCGCTGCTGGCGGAGAATCTGGTGCACAAAGGTTTGCTCAACGAACGCGAAGTCATGCACATGCTCGATCAAGTGGTCGACTGAAGCCTCAATGGCATCAATGACCACTATCGAAAGCGTTGATTGTCCGTAGAAGCGACGAATCTCTAAGGTAGCTCCATTGTTAGATGGAGGTACTCGTCATGGCTCAGGTTCAAATCATGTCCGTTATCGGTAGCGCTGTTCCCGCCTCGCTCAGGGCATCGGGCTTGCTCGCCTGCTGGTATCTGATGCGCGACGGCGAAGCCATCAGCGGCCCGCTGACCTCATTGCCCGCCGCGCAGGCACTGTCGCAAAAACTCGTCAGCGAGCCTTTTCACGCTTAAGGCAGTTGCACCTTGGGCTTGGTCTCGGCGAACAGCGCCCAACTCGACATGAACAGCGCGGCGATCAGCGGCCCGATCACAAAGCCATTCAGGCCGAATACCGCCAGACCACCCAGGGTCGAGATCAGAATCAGGTAATCGGGCATTTTGGTGTCCTTGCCCACCAGAATCGGCCGTAGCACGTTGTCCACCAGCCCAATCACAAATACCCCGAACAGGCCCAGCACCACGCCTTGCCAGATCATCCCGCTGAGCAGGAAATACACCGCCACCGGCGCCCAGACGATCCCCGCGCCGACCGCTGGCAGCAACGACAGAAACCCCATCAAGACCGCCCACAGCAATGCGCTGGGGATGTCGAGAAACCAGAAAATCGCTCCGCCCAGCGCGCCTTGAGTCACCGCGACTACGAGATTGCCCTTCACCGTCGCCCGTACCACGCGGTTGAACTTCAACTGCAAGCGCCGCTTGTGACCTTCCTCCAGTGGCACGGCAGTGCGCACCTTGCGCGCCAGTTCGGCGCCGTCACGCAGAAAGAAAAACAGCAAATACAGCATGATGAAAAAACTCACCACGAATTCGAATGTGCCCTGACCAAAACTGAATGCCTGGCTGGCCAGCACCTGGCTGCCCTGCATTGCCGATTTGACGATTTTCTCGCGCAGGCCATTGAGTTCGCCCATGCCGAAGCGGTCAAGCAAGTGCTGAAAGTACGGCGGCAAGCTGTGCTTGAACTGCGCCAGGTACGCGGCAATGTCCAGCTCACCACTTTCGATATTCTTGTAAACCGTCGCCCCTTCCTGCACCAGCAACACGCTGACGATGATCACCGGCAGAATCGCGATGACCAGACAGATGCTCAACGTGCACAGCGAGGTCAGGTTGCGTTGCCAGCCGAATTTCGCCTGCAACTTGCGTTGCATCGGCGCAAACAGGATGCCAAGGATCACCGCCCAGAACACCGCACCGTAGAACGGTAACAGGATCCAGATGAAGGCCACCGTGACCAGCACCAGCAGCACGGTCAGGGATTTGAATTGAAGACTCTTTTCGTTCATGTCCGGTCCATGTCAGTCAGGCGTCATGCACGCCCCGCTCCTTAGTCAGCCGCGGCGTGCACGAGTGCCATCTTTATTCATGGAGCATAGATCCAGATCAACAAACCCTCGCCGCATCTGACTTACCTTGCCGCGCTTTTGCGACCGACACCGCCATGACCTTGATCCTCACCGCACCCGAATTGCTCGCCCCCGCCGGTACCCTGAAAAACATGCGCTACGCCTTCGCCTATGGCGCCGATGCGGTCTACGCGGGCCAGCCGCGTTATAGCCTGCGGGTGCGCAACAACGAGTTCGATCACGCCAACCTCGCGCTGGGCATTGGTGAGGCCCAGGCAAAGGGCAAGCGCTTCTACGTGGTGGTCAACATCGCGCCGCACAACGCCAAGCTGAAGACTTTCCTCAAGGATCTGGCGCCGGTCATCGGGATGGCGCCGGATGCGCTGATCATGTCCGACCCGGGGCTGATCATGCTGGTGCGTCGGCACTTTCCGCAGATGCCGATTCACCTCTCGGTGCAGGCCAATACGGTGAACTGGGCGAGTGTCGAGTTCTGGCAGCAGCAGGGTGTGAGCCGGATCATCCTGTCGCGGGAATTGTCGCTGGAAGAAATCGGCGAGATCCGCGAACAGGTGCCGGACATGGAGCTGGAAGTGTTCGTTCACGGCGCGCTGTGCATGGCCTATTCCGGGCGCTGTCTGCTCTCGGGCTATATGAACAAGCGCGATGCCAATCAGGGCACCTGCACCAACGCCTGTCGCTGGAAATACTCGGCGCAAGAGGCCACGGAAAATCAGCTAGGCGAAATCGTTCAGACCTTTCAGCCCGAGCCGACCCTGGGCCTCGGCGCGCCGACCGATCAGGTGTTCCTGTTACAGGAAGCCAACCGCCCCGATGAATTGATGCCCGCTTTCGAAGACGAGCACGGCACCTACATCATGAACGCCAAGGACCTGCGCGCGGTGCAACACGTCGAGCGCCTGACGCGCATGGGCGTGCATTCATTGAAGATCGAGGGCCGAACCAAATCGCACTTCTATTGCGCACGCACCACGCAGGTGTATCGAAGGGCGATAGATGATGCTGTGGCCGGGCGTGAGTTTGATCGCAGCCTGATGACGGACTTGGAGTCACTTGCGCAGCGTGGCTACACCGAGGGTTTTCTGCGTCGGCATGTGCATGACGAGTATCAGAATTATCAGAATGGCAGCTCGGTTTCGGAGCGTCAGCAGTTCGTGGGTGAGCTGACGGGGGAGCGACGGGATCGGCTGGCTGAGGTCAAGGTGAAGAATCGCTTTGCACTGGGTGATCATCTGGAATTGATGACGCCCGCAGGCAATTTTCATTTTGATTTGCATGAGTTGCAGAGCCTCAAGGGTGAGGCGATCGAGGTGGCGCCGGGGGATGGGCATACGGTTTATGTGCCGATTCCGGAGGGGGTGGATTTGCGGTTTGGGTTGTTGATGCGGGATCTGCGGGGTGCCTGAGAAGCCCCTCACCCTAGACCTCTCCCAGAGGGAGAGGGGACTGATTGGGGGATATTGGAGAGATCCACCGACCTGAACGTACTGCGCCGAATCCATAATGAACTCTTCCGATCAAGCACACTGGACTTGGCTGAATCCATAATCGACTCGGTCGTACAGCTTGGCTGAATCCATAATCGACTCGATTGTTCAGGTCGGCGTATAACCCGAGACACCTCGGTCGGCCCCCTCTCCCTTTGGGAGAGGGCTGGGCGGGCGGCGTTCCGATGAGGGTAGCCTTTGTCAAGCAACAAACTCCTCCCGCAACATCGCCACAAACGCCTCCCGCGCCGGATGCACCCCGGCGTTTTCATGCCAGTAAAACAAGTTGTCGACGGCCGTCAGCTCCGGGAATTCATACCCCACACACCCGGCCCCTTTCGCGTACTGCTCAAACACGCCCTTGGGCACCAGTGCCACCCCCGCCCCGGCACTCACACACCCGACAATCGCGCCATAACTGGCCAGACTGACAATCGGCAACGCCTGGCCCTGACGCAACAACCAATGCTCCAGCGCCGCGCGATACGGACAACCCTGCGGCCACATGAACACGGTTTTGTCCTGCAGATCATCGATGCCGCGTACCGGCCCAAACGAGGTCGACGCGATCAACAACAGCTCTTCGCGATACATCGGCGTGCGCTTGAGCTGCGAACGCTCGACATCCACCGCGACAATCGCCCCGTCGAGACGATGGCTGACGGTGTCGTCGAGCAATTGCCCCCAAGTGCCCGTGGTGAGTTCCAGCGCCACCTGCGGATAGCGCTGGTGAAATTTCGCCAGCAAGCGCGGCAAGCGCCCGGTCGCCGAGGATTCGATCGCGCCGATACGCAACGGCCCGGACGGCTCGGCCGAAGGATCGACTGCGCGTTTGGCCTCGACGGTCAGCGCCAGAATCTTTTCCGCATAGACCAGAAACGTCTGCCCCGCCGGGCTGATGCGCAACCCGCGACCCTCACGCAGAAACAGTGCAACGCCCAACTCGGCCTCAAGTGCCTTGATCCGCGCGGTGATGTTCGACGGCACGCAGAACAGCTTTTCCGCCGCCCGGGCGATGCTGCCGACCTCGGCCACAGTCTTGAACATACGGATTTGTGCCAGTTCCATACCAATCACTCTGAGTGAGCATTCAGCGCAGTATAAGTCAGTTGTGGCGAATGATCGGGCGCCCGGATACTCGGCGTATCAACACCACCGAGCGCCCGATCATGCCGCACCCTTCCCCGTTGAAAATCCTCCTGGCGATGGCATTTGTCGTCGGTTGCTGGGCCTATTCACCGACCGGCATTCACATTGGTCTGCAAGCCTACGTTCCCGGACATCTGGCGTTGCTGCGGTTTCTGTTGGCCTCGCTGTTCATGGCGCTGATTGCTGCCTTCAAAGGCGTTCGCCTGCCACACCTGCGTGATGTGCCGCTGTTGTTCGCTTTGGGTTTCTTCGCCGTGAGCCTGCATCATGTCGCGCTGAACATCGGCCAGCAAAGCGTCAGTGCCGGGGCTTCCAGTGTGTTGGCGCAATCGAGTCCGCTGTTCAGCACGCTGCTGGCGCGGTTCGTGTTCAAGGATCAGGTCAGCGCCTGGCGTTGGGGTTGTGTGTTGCTCGGTTTTGTTGGCGTGGTGATCGTAGTCAGCGGCGACAAGGGCTTGGGCGACATTGATGCGCATGCCCTGCTGATCCTGTTGGCGGCGGTGTCATGGAGCGTTTACTTCGCCCTGCAAAAACATCATGCGCGGCGATACGACGGCTTCAGCCTGGCCTGTTATGCGGTGTGGTCGGGGACGTTGATGCTGCTGATCTATCTGCCTGGGCTGGGTCAAGCTGTGCTGAATGCGCCGCTGCGGGCGCAAGGGGCGGTGTTGGCATTGGGCGTATTTCCCAGTGCGCTGGCCTATCTGGCCTGGGGCTTTGTGCTCAAGCATGTGGATCTGAGTCGGGCGACAATGACGTTGTATCTGATACCGCCGACGGCGATGGCGATTGCGTCGGTTGGTTTGGCTGAGCGGCCGACGTTACTGGTGCTGGTGGGCTCCGTGGTGGTGTTGATCAGTGTGTTGGCGTTGAATCTGGAGCGGCGGGTTGGGGTGGTTAGGGCTGCCGGGGTCTGATCTGAAATCTGTTCTGAAGCGTATGCCGTCTTCGCGAGCAGGCTCGCTCCCACAGGGAAATGCGTTCCAATGTGGGAGCGAGCCTGCTCGCGAAAGGGCCGGTAAATCCAGCGAAAAACCAAGGTTCAGCGCCGATCATCGGACAACGGCGTCGGCTCATCCGCCGGCGGTACATCGTCATCAGCCGCCGGATCCTGCCAGTCTTCGGGACGATCAGCATCGCTCAGCGGATCACGCCCGGGGGGCATTCCCATCGGTGCATCGTGATCGGCCAAGGTCGGTTCATCGGTACCAGGCAGCGGCCGGGTCGGATCGGTCGGCAGCACACCGCCCTGAAACAGCAAATCATTAGCCATGACACACCTCACCAAGGAGGTCCGGAAAACCCGGGCCGTACAACTTGGAATCAGGCCGGTTGGCGGCGTGCTATCGAACAGACGAGCGGCGCTCAACCCCGCGCGGAAAAGCGGTCGCGGCTGTTGGTCAGGTGCAGCCACATTGCAGCGCGCGCGGCATCCGCATCCTGACGCTTGATCGCGTTCAGAATCGCCTCGTGCTCCAGATGGGCCAGTTGCCCGAGCTTGCTCAAATCCGCCGCGCCACGTTCAGCAGCATTGATCCGGTTACGCGGGATCATCGCACTGCCCAGGTGCTGCATGATCTCGCTGAAACAGACGTTACCCGTGGCTTCTGCAATCAGCAGATGAAAGCGTCGATCCGCCTCGACACAACTGTCGTTGTTATCCAGCAGACTTTGATAGTCGTCGAGCGCCTGACGCATTTGCAGCAATTGCGGCTCCGTGCGACGTTGCGCTGCCAACGCCGCCGCTTGGGTTTCCAGGCCCAGACGCAATTCCAGAATGCTGCGCACGCCGAGCGCGGTATCGACATTCAGGCGCAAGCCCTGCTCCGGCGCGCGCTCGATGACGAACGTGCCGATGCCGTGGCGCGTCTCCACCAGTCCCGAAGCCTGCAATTTGGAAATCGCCTCACGCACCACCGTGCGGCTGACGCCGTGTTCCTGAACGATGGAATTTTCCGAGGGCAGTTTATCGCCGGGCGTCAGCTGACCGAGCAGGATGCTCTGGGTGAGCTTCTCCACCAAGTCATGGGCGAGGTTGTGCGCACGTTTGCGAGCAGGAGCGTCGATATCTTCTTGCATGGTCGGTTCCGGTGATCGGGGCTTGTCGATCGTAGCATTGCGAGGCTGGCTGACGGGACTGATTCTAGCGCCTTAACTTGTATGACAACATTCAAATAAATCGGAAAAGATCAGGACTCCTTGAAAATTACTCGTGCGCAGCAGGGGAAATTTATCGCGCTCCCCAAAGTATAAAACCCAATAAGCGCGAGGCTAGAATACCAAAAAGCATAAGAAACCGACCTTCCAGATAAAATTAATCGGCCCTCCCCACTTGTAGGACAAAAAATCTCAGTTGTATGATGTCTATCAACAACGCAGCACCCGCCCTACCCCGCATAAAAATAATCAGTGGGAGAAAACCAAGTGAAAACCTCCGTCTCCGGGATGAACGAGGGCGTCGATTCGACACTCGCGTCGGCCATCTCGAAAGTGAAACGCCACGTCCTGCCGCTCTTTGTGATCATGTTCATCGTCAATTACATTGACCGGGTGAACATCGGTTTCGTCCGCACCCACATGGAACACGACCTCGGCATCGGTGCCGCCGCATACGGCTTCGGCGCCGGTCTGTTCTTCATCGGTTACGCACTGTTCGAAGTCCCGTCGAACATGCTGCTGCAGAAAGTCGGCGCACGCATCTGGCTGACCCGCATCATGTTCACCTGGGGCCTGGTCGCCGCCGGCATGGCGTTCATCCAGAACGAAACCCACTTCTACGTATTGCGCTTTTTGCTCGGCGTGGCCGAGGCCGGGTTCTTTCCCGGGGTGATCTACTACTTCACCCGTTGGCTGCCCGGCGCCGAACGCGGCAAAGCGATTGCGATCTTCCTCAGCGGCTCCGCCGTGGCTTCGTTGATCTCCGGCCCGTTGTCCGGCCTGCTCCTGCAGATCAACGGGCTGGGCATGCACGGCTGGCAATGGATGTACTTCATTGAAGGGATGTTCTCGGTGGGCCTGTGCGTGTTCGTCTGGTTCTGGCTCGACGCCAAACCCCACGACGCGAAATGGCTGAGCCGCGCCGAGCAGGACGCACTGGTCAATGCCATCGACGCGGAACAGAAAGCCCGCGAAGCCGCGACACCGATCCGGCCATCGATGGGCAAACTGCTCAAAGATCGCCAGATCATCCTGTTCTGCCTGATCTACTTCTTCATTCAACTGACCATCTACGCCGCTACATTCTGGCTGCCGAGCATCATCAAAAAAATGGGTGAGATGAGCGACTTCCAGGTCGGTTTGTTCAACTCGATTCCGTGGTTGCTGTCGATCATCGGCATGTACGCCTTCGCCTCGTTCTCGGCCAAGTGGAAACACCAGCAGGCGTGGGTCGCCACCGCCCTGTTGATCGCCGCTGCGGGGATGTTCATGTCCACCACCGGCGGGCCGATCTTCGCCTTCGTTGCGATCTGTTTTGCCGCGCTGGGCTTCAAATCCGCTTCGTCACTGTTCTGGCCGATTCCGCAGGCCTATCTGGATGCGCGCATCGCTGCGGCGGTGATCGCGCTGATCAACTCGGTGGGCAACCTAGGCGGCTTCGTCGCGCCGACCACGTTTGGTTTGCTCGAAGAACACACCGGCTCGATTCAGGGCGGCCTCTATGGCCTGGCCGCGACCTCAATCATCGCCGCGATCATCGTCTTCTTCGCACGCACCACACCGAAACCTGCTGCTGATATCGCCGTGGCCGATGCCGCGCCAAAGCACGCCTGACGTCCATTTTTAAAGATTGCGAATAAGAAGGATAAAAACCATGACTGCACACGACATCGCCAAAGCTCCGATCATCACCGATATGCAAGTCATCCCGGTGGCCGGTCACGACGGCATGCTGCTCAACCTGAGCGGCGCCCACGGGCCGTTTTTCACCCGCAACATCGTTATTCTCAAAGACAACGCCGGCCATACCGGCGTCGGTGAAGTGCCCGGTGGCGAACGTATTCGCCAGACGTTGGAAGATGCACGCAGCCTGGTGGTCGGCAGCCCGATCGGCACCTGGCAGAAGATTCTCAATCAAGTCCGCCAGACCTTCGCTGACCGCGATGCCGGCGGTCGTGGCCTGCAGACTTTTGACCTGCGCATCACCATTCACGCGGTCACCGGTCTTGAAGCCGCGCTGCTCGATCTGCTCGGTCAGCATCTCGATGTACCGGTGGCGGCGCTGCTTGGCGAAGGTCAGCAACGCGATGAAGTGAAGATGCTCGGCTATCTGTTTTACGTCGGTGATCAGCGCGAAACCGACCTCGCCTACCGCAGCGAACCAGACGCCGACAACGACTGGTTCCGCGTACGTCACGAGAAGGCCATGACCGCCGAAGCCGTGGTGCGCCTCGCCGAAGCGGCCCACGCGAAATACGGTTTCAAGGACTTCAAACTCAAGGGCGGCGTGCTCAGCGGCGATGCCGAAATCGAAGCCGTCACAGCGCTGGCCGAGCGCTTTCCCGAGGCGCGCATCACCCTTGATCCGAACGGTGCGTGGTCACTCAAAGAAGCTATTCGTTTGTGCCGCGACCAGCATCAGGTGCTCGCCTACGCCGAAGACCCGTGTGGTGCGGAAAACGGTTATTCCGGTCGCGAAGTGATGGCTGAGTTCCGCCGCGCCACCGGGCTGAAAACCGCCACCAACATGATCGCCACGGACTGGCGCGAAATGGGTCATGCGATCCAGTTGCAGTCGGTAGACATTCCACTGGCCGACCCGCACTTCTGGACCATGCAGGGTTCGGTGCGCGTGGCGCAGATGTGCCATGAATGGGGCCTGACCTGGGGTTCGCATTCCAACAATCACTTCGATATTTCCTTGGCGATGTTCACCCATGTCGCCGCTGCTGCGCCGGGGGAGATCACCGCGATCGACACTCATTGGATCTGGCAGGACGGACAGCGCCTGACCAAAGCACCGCTGCAAATTGTCGACGGTCTGGTCCAAGTGCCGAAAAAACCGGGGCTGGGTGTCGAGCTGGATATGGATCAGGTGGCCAAGGCTCACGAGCTATATAAAGGCATGGGCCTCGGCGCACGCGATGACAGCGTGGCGATGCAGTTTCTGATTCCTGGGTGGAAGTTCGATAACAAGCGGCCGTGTCTGGTGCGCTGATCATTAGTCCAACCCGATACCCCCACAGGCTCATCTTTACTGGGAATAGGGGTTGAATTGGGGTATCTGGTTCAACAGATGATCCTGTGGGAGCTGGCTTGCCAGCGATTGCGGTGGGTCTGCCTGCATAGATGCTCGCCATGCCGGCCCCATCGCTGGCAAGCCAGCTCCCACAGGGGATGATGTGAGTCAGGCAGAGAGTTGCAGCAGCCAGTTTTTGAACGCCATCATCGCCGCCGTTTCCGGGCGTGACTGCAACCGCGTCAGCCAGTAACTCCCCGTGGTGATCTCAACCGCAAACGGCTGACAAATCGCCTCCGCCGCCAGTTGCCGGGCGAACATCAGCGGTGGCGCCAGTGCCACCCCACTGCCCTGCAACGCCGCCTCCATCATCGCCAACGACGAATCAAACACAATGCTTTGCGGCGGCGCCGCATGCGTTGCCAACCCGGCGGCCTGAAACCACTGCGGCCATTCATCGGTGCGATAGGAACGCAGCAGGGTTTGCTGCAACAAGTCCCCCGGCGAATGCAATTGCCGAGCGATCTCCGGCACACACAACACCGACAGCGGCGCATCAAGCAAACGCGTCGCCTCAATGCCATGCCACGCCCCGGCGCCAAAGCGGATCGCGTAATCCAGCCCTTCTGCCGCGACATCCACGCGATTGTTGTTGGTCGACAGGCGCAAATCTATGAGCGGATGTTTCGAACGGAAGTCCGCCAGCCTCGGCAACAGCCAGCCCACGGCGAACGTACCCACCGCGCCAACGGTCAGCATTTCGCGATACTGTCCGCCAGCGAGGCGTTCGAGGATCTGCGCGATGTGATCGAACGACGTGCTCAGTACCGGCAACAAAGTTTCGCCCTCGCTGGTCAGCATCAGCCCACGGGGCAGGCGTTTGAACAGGGTGACGTTGAGTTGCGCTTCCAGGCTTTTGACCTGATGGCTGACGGCAGCCTGGGTGACGCACAGCTCCACGGCCGCGCGAGTGAAGCTCAAATGGCGCGCGGAGGCTTCAAAGGCGCGCAGTGCGTTGAGCGGCAATTGCGGTCGAATCATGCCCAGTCCCAAATTTTTCTAATGGCTCGTGCGAGTTTTCGTCGTTTGTCGATTGGCATCGAGCTGACTAAATTGGCGGCGCTGATCAGTCGCCCAACACAGAAATCGCCCGTAGTGTAGCGGGATAACGCTATCAACACTCATGGAGAGTGGTTCATTCATGCCATCCATTCAATCGAGCAAAGTCATTTCCTGCGCCGCTTTCGGCCTGTTTTTCGGTGCCACATCCTGCCTAGCCGCTGCGCCCGACGCTGTGCAGCTGCAAGCATTGGTCAACAACGCGGTAACGCCCGTGATGCAGCAGCAGAACATTCCCGGCCTGAGCGTTGCGCTGACCATCAACGGCAAGGCGCATTACTTTAACTACGGCGTCGCCAGCCAAGACACCGGGCAAAAAGTCAGCGAAAACACCCTGTTCGAAATCGGCTCGGTGAGCAAGACCTTCACCGCTACCCTCGCCGGGTACGCCCAGGCGACTGGCAAACTCGATCTGTCGGCCAAGGCCAGCCAACTCTGGCCTGATCTGAAAGGCAGCGCCTTCGACAACATCAGCGTGCTGCAATTGGGCACCTACAGTGCCGGCGGTTTGCCGCTGCAATTCCCGGACGACTCGGATTCGTCTGACAAGATGCTCGGCTATTTCCAACAGTGGAAACTGGTATATCCCGCCGGCAGCCATCGCCAGTACTCCAACCCGAGTCTGGGCCTGTTCGGTTATCTGGCCGCGAAAAGCCTCGGCCAACCGTTTGATCAGGCGATGACACAAACTCTGCTGCCTAAACTCGGTTTGCAGCACACCTACCTCAGCGTGCCTGCCGCGCAAATGGAGCTGTATGCGCAGGGCTATGACAAAAACGGCAAACCGGTGCGCGTCACGCCCGGCGCGCTGGACGCACAAGCCTATGGCGTGAAAACCAGCGCGGTGGACATGCTGCGTTACGTACAGGCCAACCTGAAACCTGAAACGCTTGAAGCGTCCCTGCAAAAAACCATCGCCAACACCCACACCGGTTACTACACCGTCGGCGACATGACCCAAGGCCTGGGTTGGGAAATGTACCGCTACCCGATCAGCCTCGATCGTTTGCTGGCGGGCAACTCGACGGAAATGGCCATGCAGGCACACAAGGTGCAGTGGCTGAATCCGCCGCAACCGCAACCGCATGACGTGTTGATCAACAAGACTGGCTCTACCGGTGGTTTCGGGACTTACGTGGCGTTTGTGCCGAGCCAAGACATTGGCATCGTGATCATGGCCAACAAGAACTTCCCGATTCCTGAGCGGGTGAAGATCGCCCACAACATTCTTAGCGCTGTTGCTGACTGAAAATCAAAAGATCGCAGCCTGCGGCAGCTCCTACATTGACCGAGTGAAAACCCGATCCTGTAGGAGCTGCCGCAGGCTGCGATCTTTTGTCTTTAAAGCTGTGCCTGCAACTTCCAGCCGATGACATCCATCAAGTCGCAACTGTCACGCAACGGAATCGCCATCACCCGGGCGAAATCCTGCAGCAGCAAGGCGTCATGGCCCTTGCCATCCCCCAGCGTCAGTGTCTCCATCAACTGCGTCACACAGCGCAAACGGTAAGCCGCCGTGCCATGCAGCACATCCACCGGTGCTTCGCGGTCGATCAGCAGGCAGGGAATGGTGCAGTCGATGCCGGTTATGGGTATGTATCGAGCCATGTTTGAACCTCCCTGTTTAATGTTGCGTCGCCGCTGGTGGGTCGAGATTGTCCAGCGCGCGGTTGACCAGCAACTCGCCGAGGATTGCCAACTGCTGAATCGACAAGGCGAGACTGCGCGGTGAACCCTGCAGTTCTGCGGCCAGATCGGTGGTCAGGACGTTCAGTGAAGCGAGGGTTTCACAAGCGTGGCAGAGCAGCGTGGGCGTATCGATATCGGGGAGGATGGTGAAGAGGTGGCTGATGGGATCGGGGTGATGGGGGTTGCGTAAGCGAGGGTTGTTGGCGTCGAAGGACCCAGAATCCATGGGGGATTCGGGGGGACTTGGAGTGTGTTTTTTCATTAGTAAATCCTCGGGACATTTAGAGAAAAAACTGCCGAACTCACTTCCACGAGAGGGTGGCAGCTTTGCGCAGGTGTGGAAGTCCGGGGAAACCCGAGGAACCCGGTGCACTCGAGAGTGCTCCTGCGCATCGCTGCCATAAGCAAACAATGTTGGCATAAAAACCACCAACATGTGTTTACAGGCGCAATGCGCTCTCGGGAATCACCGGACTTCCACACCCGACCACTGTGTTTTGCAGCGGCCAAAGAAGACTATCCCTCCTCCCCCAAACCCACCAGTTCACCACCGCCGCCGCGACTTGCAGGAAAAATCTGCGGGGTCTGAAGGAGCTTTGTGTAAGACATTTCGGCCGGCATATGCTGCAACGACTTTGTGCTAGCGAATGAATTTGTTGTATCTACACTGCATCGAGTCAATCTTTGGACGAGGATGGCGTCGGGCAAAAAACAGCCATTCGAAGGGCGCAATGATGGAAATCAAAAGTTTGAAGCTTGCGGATGTCGGACACTTTGGCGACATGGATATTCAGTTTGCCCCTACCCTGACACACCGCTCGAACATCACGGTGCTGGTGGGAAACAACGGCAGCGGAAAAACCACCATTCTGAAATCCCTGAATATTTGTCTGAGCTGGCTGATCGCAAAAATTCGCTCCAATAAAGGCAATGGCAAATACCTTGTCGATGAAGATATTCGCAACGGCGCCTCAGGAGCCGTCCTTTCGATTGGCATCAACGACGTTTCGCACCCGCGCGCTGTTGACAGTGATGCGGGTTCCGAAAACGAATTGTTCGTATGGGGCGCTGCCCGAAGTCGCCAGGAAGGTGCTGTCTCGGGCCGTGAATATTTAAACGACGTCAGACTGCTTGCAGACCACTACCGCACTCAACTCACCGCCGACGATAGCGCCTCACTCCCGCTGATCGCTTATTACCCGGCCGAACGTTGCGTTGTAGAAGTCCCGCTGAAAATCAGCAGCAAACAAGCCGTCGATCAACTCGACGGCTACGACACCAATTTTCACGGGGGTGCCGATTTTCGCAGTTTTTTCGAATGGTTCCGTGAACGCGAGGACAGCGAAAACGAAGGCGGGATTTCCGATACCGCACTGGCCGAAATGGCGGAAAAATTCGGTACTGACAGCGACGTATGGAAAACCCTGGCCAATGTGAAAGCCTCCACTCGCGATCGCCAATTGACTGCCGTTCGTTCGGCTCTGACTGCGTTCATGCCGGATTTCACTAACCTGCGCGTGCAACGCAAGCCGCATCTGCATATGGCAATCGAAAAGCATGGCGCGACATTCAATGTCACTCAGCTCTCGCTTGGCGAAAAGTCGATGATTGCGTTGGTGGGTGACATGGCCAGGCGTCTGGCGATGATGAATCCATCGATGGACAACCCGCTGCATGGTGACGGCATTGTTCTGATCGACGAGGTGGAATTGCGCATGGATCCGCAATGGCAGCTCGGTCTGATTGCGCAATTAAGCACGACCTTTCCCAATTGCCAGTTCGTGTTGACCACGCATTCTCCACTGGTCGTAGGTGATACCAAAGGTGTGCTGGTTTACCTGCTTGATGAGGGCGATAGCCGTGGGTAGACAAGTTGGGGTGAGGGCGTCGGTGTCCGCAAATCTGCTGGCAACGCAATAAACATTGTAGGAGTGAGCCTGCTCGCGATAGCGGTGTATCAGTCAACGCTGATGGTGACTGATACACCGCTATCGCGAGCAGGCTCACTCCTACAGGGGACGCGTTTTATTCAGTGAGTGTGCGATCAGTCATCCGGCATTTCTGGCGGCTTGGCTGGTTTTGCAGGCTTGGTGGGTTTGGCGTTCTTCGCGCCTTTTGCTGGTTCCGGCGTAGCAGCAACTGGCGCTTGAGCCGCAGCGGCCGCTTCCTTCTCAGCCATCGGCATGGCATCGATGGTGTCGAAGATCTTCTTCAAGTCCACTGCCTTCGCTTCATCCCCCGAAGCGGAAAGCTTGGTCTCGCCGTCCTTGCCCACCAGGAACACTTTCGGATAGGCCCCGGCGCCCAGCTTCAGCGAGCGCAGCAGCGCCATGGTGTCTTGCTGGCCCATGTCCTTGCCGTCGAGCTGGCCGGACATGTTGAGGATGGTGTAGACCTTGATATTGCGGTCGGTAACGCCCTTTTTGTTGGCGGGATCCTCCAACGACTTTTTCAGAGCCACCCACACGGGGTCGACCGTGCTTTGTGCGATCACGATCAGCGGTCGGGCGCGGCCCATGTCCCCGGCGATGGGCGAATCGTTGTCAGCGGCGAACAAGGGGCCGGCAATCGCCAGCAAGAGTGTCAGGGTCAGTGACCTGATGAGCATGCGCATCTCCTTTTGATATCCACGCTCTAATGATTGCGCATCGTGGCGATTGTTCCGGGACAACCCGGCAAATATCTTCCGCCTAGTCAGAAGCTTAGGACAGGCGCGACATTGCGCAACCTATCCGAGCTGATCGCAACGCGGATTTGATTACCTTTTATGACCGCATTAGGGTGGTGGTTCTGCCCATGAAATGGAGTTCACCCGCATGCACATCGATTACCTGTGCGATCACCCCGAATTGATTGAAGAACTGGCCACACTCAACTTCAAGGAGTGGGGCGAGTTTCGTCCCGGGCAAACCGTCGAGGACCGTATCGAACACATGCGCGAATCCTGCGGCAAAGGCGCAGTGCCCAGCGTGGTGGTGGCGCTTGAGGATTCGCGACTGCTGGGCGGTGCGCTGCTGATCGAAAATGATCTGAAGCTTCGACCGAACCTGACGCCATGGCTGGCTGGCGTTTATGTGAAGGCTGAGGAACGTGGGCGCGGGATTGCTTCGCAACTGGTCAATCGAGTGGTTGCAGAAGCGGCGGCGCTGGGTGTGCCTGAGTTGTATTTGTACACCGACACATCGCAGTCGCTGTATGCGCGACTGGGTTGGGAAGTGGTTGAGGATCTGGTGTACGACGATTTACCGGTGACGGTGATGAAGTTTGTGATCCAACACTAACCTTTGTGGCGAGGGAGCAAGCTCCCTCAACACAGGTTTTGTTCCAGTCCCGGATCAGAACGCCAGTTTGTAGCCGATCAGCACCAGCATCGTCGCCAGGCACGGGCGCAGCACTTCATCGGAGATGCGTCCGGTCAGGTGGCTGCCGAGCCAGATGCCTGGCAGCGAGCCGACCAGCAAGAAGCCGAGCACACCCCAATCCATGTTGCCCATGCTCGCGTGGCCGAGGCCCGCAACCAGCGTGAGCGGCACGGCGTGAGCGATTTCAGTGCCGACCAGTCGGCGAGTCGGCAGCAGCGGATAGAGGATGAACAATGCGACAGTGCCCAGGGCGCCAGCGCCGATCGATGTCAGCGCGACCATGGTGCCAAGAACCAGACCGGTGATCACGGTCATCACGTTCAGCCGCGGTCCGCTCGGGTTGTAGTTGCCACCGGCGCGTTTGTGGGCGAACTCGAGCAAGCGTTTCTTGAAGAAGATCGCCAGCGCCGTGGCGAACAAGACGAAGCCCAGCGCTTGCTTGATGATGGCATTCATCGCGTCCGGCGCGGTGTGCAGGGTGCTGAGGAACCACAGGGTCATCGCCACCGCAGGCACGCTGCCGAGGGTCAGCCAGCCAGTGATGGCCCAGTCGATGTTCTTGTTTTTGCGATGAACGAGGACGCCGCTGGATTTGGTAATGGCGGCATACAGCAAGTCAGTGCCCACTGCCGTTGCCGGGTTGATGCCGAACCACAGCAGAATCGGCGTCATTAACGAACCACCGCCGACACCGGTCATGCCGACAATAAAACCCACCACCAGCCCGGCAATCACCAGGCCGAAATTTGCCAATTCCATTAAACCGTCCAGAAAAACGACAGGAAAAATCTGGCCCGCAGCATAGCGATTTTTCTTATAACCACATATATCGATGCGGTCTATCGTTATGCCATATCGAAATCACCACGATTACCTCCCTGTGGGAGCGAGCCTGCTCGCGAATGCGCTGGGTCATCCGACACATTTATCGACTGACACAACGTCTTCGCGAGCAGGCTCGCTCCCACAGGGTGAAGCGGTGGTTTCCAGATTCAGTGCACCCTTCGGCCCGGTTTGAAGCTGTGGTTTTTGTTGATCCACACCGTAGCCAGCGCGATCAGCGACAAAATCAGCAACGCCCACGGAAACGACATCGCCCCTGCGCGATCCAGCAACAACCCGCCAAACAAACCACCCCCGGCGATCGCCACGTTCCACGAAGTGGTGAGCATTGCCTGCACCACATCAACGTGATCACCGGCCGAGTCCGCCGCCGAGGTCAGCAGCAAGGTGGCCGAGCCGCCAAACGACAGGCCCCACACCGCCATGCAGGCGTAAATGACCAGCGGTGACGGCGCCGCCAGCGCCAAGACCAATGCCGTCAGCGCAAACACCGCAAGGCTGATCAGCGTCAGCCAGCGCAACCAGCGATCCACCAGCATGCCGATGATCCAGATCCCCACCAGCGAACACAGGCCAAACACCAGCAGCACCAGATCGACCCGGTCCGCCAGCCCGGCCTGCATCAGAAACGGCGCGATGTAGGTGTAGAGAATGTTGTGTCCGAGCATCCACGTCAGTACCACGAACAACACCGGCCGCACGCCCGGCAGACGCATCGACTCGAGCAGCGGCAGACGCTCATCACTGGCCTGCCCCGGACGATCCGGCACCGCAATGACAATCCACGCCGCCAACACCAGGGCCAGCGCCGACATGATCCCGAACGACGCACGCCAGCCGATCAGATTGCCCAGCCACGTCCCCGCCGGTGTGCCCAGCGACAGCGCCACCGGGGTGCCAAGCATGGCAATCGCCAGCGCGCGACCTTGTTGATGCACCGGCACGATTCCGCGCGCGTAGCCAGCCATGATCCCCCACGACAACCCCGCCGCCATCCCGGCGAGAAAACGCGAAGCCAGGGTCAGACCGTAATGGCTGGAGAATGTGGTGACAGTGTTGAATATCAGAAACCCGCCGACCGTCATCAACAACACCCGCCGCCGAGGCCAACCGCGCGTGGCGACGGTCAGCGGGATCGCCGCGACAATCGAACCCAGCGCGTACAGCGTCACCAGTTGCCCGGCGAGCACTTCGCTGACATCGAGCCCGGCGCCGATCTGCGGCAGCAGCCCGGCGGGCAGGGTTTCGGTGAGGATGGCGATGAACCCGGTCATGGCGAACGCCAGCAACGCGGCGTAGGGCAGTTTGTCCGCACGGGCGGTGCGGTCGACGCGAGTGAAATCGGCGCTTGCGGGGTCGGTCATGACAGGGGCAGCTCCTTTTTGATCAATAGTGGCGACGGATTGTATACAAAAATCACCTGCACTATTGATTCAATGTGGGAGCGAGCCTGCTCGCGAATGCGGTCTTTCAGGTACTGAAGTGTTGATTGATCCACCGCTTTCGCGAGCAGGCTCGCTCCCACATTGGATCTCTGCACTCACTGCACCGGAAGGAAATTCAGGAACAACAAACTCTGCGCGTAGTTAAGGCCGATCCGCCGGTAACGCTCATCAAGCATCTGCGTGATCAGGTCCAGTCGCGCAACGATCTTGCCGAACTCGGTGGCAAAGCTCAGGTTACTGCCCTCCTCCGAGATCTCATTGGAAAACAACAGCGGCTGGCCTTCCTTGTTCTGTCGCTGGGACAAAATCCACGTGGCTTTTTCGATATTGCGTGCAGCGTTGTGAACGAACGTCGGGTTGATCGCGTCCGTCATATAGAACTCGGTGCGATTGCCATGGGCGGTGACCAGCATGCTGCCGATCGCATAGATGAATGCGCCGACGCGGTCACCAAGAAACTCCGGGCTCATCGCATAGCTCAGCGCCGCCAGATCCTTGCGACCACCCAGCACCGGCAGCGGCTGTTGCTGCTCGACGGCCATCCGCACCTGTTTCACCGCAGCATGGATGTTGAGAAACCCTGACTTGCGCAGCTCGTCCGGGTTGCGCAGGTACAGCTTGGCTTGCAAGCGGTAAAGACTGCTGAGGTTGTCGCGCATCGCCAGCGTGGCCATGCGGTCGACGCTGGTCTGCAGGAACTCCTGCGGCTTCCCTTCACGCATCTGGTTGAAGAAGCCGTTGCCGTCCTGGTGACTGCAACCGCTGAACAGCAGCGACGACAAACACGCCAGCAACAGGCACGGGCGGCGGAAAAAAGCAGCGATCAGGGCAAAAACTCTCGGCATGAAATCTCGAACAGGCACATTCCTGTGCGGCGGGAGTCACCGCATCCTGGCCATGGATAGAGCCGCCGATTGCGAAAAAGTGCAGTGCGCCGAATGCCCGGTCGTCCTTCCACCCACTACGACCTGCAATTTAGTCTGTCTTTATTGTTGAAATAAACGATTAATCAGCTATAAATTTTCACTTGATGAGTATTTAGTATGACTACTTTGTTTTTTCGGTGATTAACATACCGATAGAACGCCGCTTTCAAAAACAACAACAAAAAGGAAGGTCTACCATGCTTCAATCCCGTCACCTGCTCTCCGGCCTCGGACTGTCCCTGATGATCGCCACCCTTTCCGCCAACGCGGCCGGCCTCAGCGCCGAACACAAAGCTTTCGGCAAAACCAACGACGGCACGCCCGTCGAGCAATACATCCTGCGCAACAGCCACGGCATGCAAGCCACCGTCATCACCTACGGCGCGACCCTGCAATCGCTGAAAGTGGCGGACAAGCACGGCAAATTCGACGACGTCGTGCTCGGCTTCGATGATGTGCAGGGCTACCAGAAAGGCACCGCCTACTTCGGCGCGACCATCGGCCGCTTCGGCAATCGTCTCGCCGAAGGTGCGTTCAAACTGGACGGCAAGCGCTATCAAGTGCCGCAAAACGACAAGACCAACGCGCTGCACGGCGGCACATTGGGCTTCGACAAAAAAGTCTGGAAAGCGCAGGAAACCAAAGACAAGGATTCCGTCGGCGTGACCCTGACCTATCTGTCGGCGGACGGTGAAATGGGCTTCCCCGGCAACCTCACCACCGAAGTGACCTATCGCCTCACCGACAACAACGAGTTGCGCATCGACTACAAGGCCAGCACCGACAAACCGACCGTGCTCAACCTGACCAACCACAGCTACTTCAACCTCGCCGGCGCCGGCAATGGCGACATCCTCAAACAGGTCGCCACCCTGCACGCCAGCCATTACACCCCGGTCACCGCCAAACTGATCCCGACCGGCGAACTGGCGCCCGTGGCCGGCACGCCGATGGACTTCAGCAAGCCGACCGCAATCGGCACACACATCAAAGCTGATCATCCGCAGTTGAAATTTGCCGAGCCGAAACAGGGTGGGTTCGATTTCAACTGGGCGTTGGATACCAAGGGTGATATCGGCAAAGTTGCGACTGAGGTGAGTGACCCGCAGTCCGGTCGCGTGCTGCAGTTGTTCACCACGGAACCGGGTGTGCAGTTCTATACCAGCAACTTCCTCGACGGCACGGTCAAGGGCAAGGGTGGCAAGGTGTATCCGCACTGGGGCGCGTTTACCCTGGAAACTCAGCATTATCCGGATTCACCGAATCAGCCGGACTTCCCGAGTACTCGGCTTGATCCGGGGCAGACCTACAGCCACAGCGTGGTGTTGAAGTTTTCCGCGAAATAACCTGCCCGTTGCACCTGATCGTTCCCACGCGCAGCAAAGGCATGCAGCCCGGGACGCTCTGCGTCCCTTGAGGCATGCCTTTGCTGCGCGTGGGAACGATCAACCATCAAGGGATTAAAGACCCACACGCTCCAATCCCTGACGCATGCCTTGATCCGCCTGCTCGCACCATTGCTTGAGCGTCAGACTCGGCGGCAGATTGGCCTCCAGGGTTTTGTATTGACCATCGTCCAATACCTCACCCTTGCGACCATGGGCCTCGTTCTTATCGCCGTCGCTCTTGTCCATCTGCCCTGGAATACCTGCAACAAACGCCACCATTTTATTGGCGTTCACTGTGCTTTCAGCTTTCAGGAAACCTTTGTCGACGCAATGGTTAATCAGCCCGGACATGTTGCGCCCAGTGTCGTACATCCCTTTCAACGTAGCGGCGTCCGGTCCTTCTGCGTGAGCAACATTGACGGTGCCGAGAGTGGCGGTCAGTGCGAGGATCAAAGCGGTGTTCTTCATGTTTATTCCTTTAATGGATAAAGCCAGGTTGTTTACTTGCAGTATTCATGAGGGCGAACGAAGAGCTCACCCTCGCGGATTCAACTGACCACCGCTCCTTTCGGGCCACTGGCAATCAGCGCGGCCCCGCAGGCGGTTTTCATGCCGTCCAGCGCGATGGGCGTGCCATCGACGGTGTAAGTGCTGCTGCCTTCGGCAATTGGAAAAATGCCTTTGCACAGAGGACAGCTGACCTTGTGACCCACCCCGGCGATGGGCTTGCCGTTTAGGTCGGTCTGGGAAAAGGCTTCGAGGACTTTGCCACCGTGAGTGGTGGAGTCGCCCAAGCGAATGGCGTCTTTCATGTTGTCATTCCTTTGACTACGAGGGTTGACTGCAGCCTCGATCAATTTCGCGGCTTTCGGCCACCAATGGCAGAGAGTTTTATCAGAGGCAGGTTGCGTTTAATCAACCTTCAAAAACGTGGCCTGCCCCTGATATATTTCATAAATTTTTAGAGATTAAAAAGTGGCTATTCGGCTGCAATTTGACCGAGAGTCAACCTACACGCGGAAGACCTCATTTAAACCAACCTCTTCATCCTCGTCCCCATCTTCAAGACACCTGAAATTTCTTCCATTGAGTGCTGTTTTAAGTAGGGCGTACAGTTCTGCTGATTGGAAATTCACTTGGAGCCACAGGGATTCATCATCCCCATAAATGAGACGAGTATCGTAAGCCCCACTGCTATTCAACGAGTGATCCTTCAAATAAAGATCACCGTCGCCCGAGCGAACACAAGCACTACTAGCTTTAACAATGTCGATGACATGCTGAGCTGTAGAGTTGTCGTCAAACACCAATTTGTATTCATAACTCATGATCCGTGTGGTCTCCCTCGGACAGCTGGTAAATCGGCAGGATTACGAATGCCAATGTGAGTTTTATTAGGATCGGTGGAAACTTTACCCTCATCATCCAGTTGATGATTGGACGGATCCTGTTTATGGATGTGTGCATTGTTGCCAGATTTGTGAGGGCAGGCATTCAAGTTTCCGTACTTGTGAACCCTGACCTCTGAACCGTCTGCATGCTTCCAGGTTTCGTTAACCCCATTGTCTTTGGTTTTCGAAAATCCGGCGCTGTTCAACGTTCTACCGGCGCGAGGAATACTCGTACCTTTCATCCGAGGTAGATCAGAAGAGGCGGAAAGGCCAAGTGGATCAATCCACTCCAGCGGGTTAGGTACGTAATGATAAAGGTTCAGTCCACCAGCCAGCCCAATCGGGTCCTGTGAAATGAAACGCCCTACCTCAGAATCGTAGTATCGGTAGCGATTGTAATGCAGCCCCGTCTCGTGATCGTGATACTGCCCCTGGAACCGTATCGGGTTCATCACGCCATGCTGCTGCGCCCACTCCGAGCGCTGCTCCGTCACCTGTCCCCACGCGTTGTATTGCGCGGTCCAGGCCATGTTGCCGTGCGAGTCCGTCAATTCCTGCGGCGTGCCGAGGTGATCACACTGATACCAGGCCAACGCATCAAACGGTAAAGCCGTTGCCTTGTGACTCCACACCGGGTCGTCATCGAGGCTATATTCACCGCTGTAATCCGGCAGCCCAATCAGATCGATCGGCGCGTGCCGCACAGCCTGTGCCACAGGGACAAAAGTGCCCGGTTCGAAGACGTAGTGCACCGTGCGACCGGGTTCGCCATCGCTTTGTGCCGGGCTGCTTTCCCAGGCGAGGTTGTCGCCATCCCAACCGTACAAGGTGAAGCCGCAGCCGAGTTCGCGCTGTTTGCGCGCGTGTTCGTTTCTGTTCCAGAGAGAGCCTGCTTCCGGGCGCTGTTTGTAGTGCGCGCGGGAGTTCTTGTGCAGGCGGCGTCCCAGTGCGTCGTAGGCGAATTCGACGGACAGGCGCGGGTCTTCGAAATGCACCAGTCGATCAAACAAATCCCACTGTAGGTCGCTGCGTTGGCCGTTGTGCCAGCGCTGGATCTGGTTGCCGCGTTCGTCGTAGTCGAAGTGGGTGCCGGCGTATTCGCGCAGCAGGTTGTCGACCAGTTTGCTGCGCGGTGGGGTCAGGTCCAGTGGGCGGCGAATTTCTGTCGCCTTGTCGTCGAGCAGGTTGCCGGCCGGGTCGAAGGCGAAGGTTTCCACGCCTTGACGTGTGGTGGCGCTGAGCAATCGGCCGACGGGATCGTAGCGATAGGCGAGCGGGCCGCGACGGCTGTCGTTGATGTCGGTCAGTTGGCCGGCGGCGTCGTAGCTGTATTCGCGTTTGAGCAGCGTAGATTTGTCGTCGCTGCGTCCCAGCAGTTGTTCCTGCAAACGGCCGGCCGGGTCCCAGCTTTGGGTTTGCAGCAGGTGGTTGCCTTGATGGCGAGCGACTTCGCGGTGCAGGTCGTCACGCTCGTAGCCGATCAGTTCGTGTTCATCCAGGCGCAGGCCGAGCAGGTGGCCGCTGCCGTAAGTCAGCCAACTGACGCGGTGGCCGTCGGGGCGCACGCTGGCGACTCGTTGGTTGAGCACGTCGTACTCGTGCTGCCAGATCGCGACGGTGGGTTTTTCCAGGCCGAGGTAATGCTGGTGCTCGCGCAGCAAATTGCCGGCCGGGTCGTGGAACCATTGCAGGCGGCTGTCGGCGTTGTCGGCCAACACCAGGTTGCCGTTGCCGTCATAGGCGAAGCTCTCGCTTTGCGACTGATCGCCCAAGGTGGCGCGACGTTCAGTCAAACGGCCCATCGGGTCGAAGCTCAGCGAGATGACGCGCTGGCCATTGATCGATTGGGCGAGGCGTCCGGTGAGCGGGTCGTACTGATAGCGCGTGCTGCGCCCATCAAAGCCGCGCTCTTCGAGCAGGCGTCCGACCGGGTCGTAGTGGAAGTGCGCACGTTGTTCGTTTTCGTTTTCCAGGGCCGTTAGCCGTCCGAGACGGTCCCAGCGATAGCGCAGGGTCTGCTCGGCAGCATCGACACGTTCGGCGATCAAACCGGCAGCGCTGTAGCTCCAGGTGGTGCAGCGATCGAGTCCATCAACGTGCGCCAACAACCGACCTTCGGCATCACGATCAAAGCGCTCTTCGGTCTTGTCCGAGTGCTTGATCAGCACCGGTTGGCCGGCCTTGTATTCGTATTCGGTGGCGTTGCCGGCGGCGTCGGTGAAGCAGATCATCTGCCCCAGTTCGTTGTACTCCCACGCGCTGGTTTGGCCCGAGCAATCGACGTACTCCACCAGTTGCCCGGCGTCGTTGTAGTCCAGGGTCTTTTCGTTGCCGTTGGCGTCCTTGATCGCGGTGGGCTGGCCGGATTTGTTGTAGGCGTATTCGGTTTTGTTGCCCAGCGGATCCAGCGCTTCGACCAGATTGCCTTGGTCGTCATAGGCGCGCTGCCACTGACCGCCCTCGGCGTCGCTGATCTTGATCAGCAGATCCTGATCATCGTAGGCGTAATGCATCACCGTGTGATCGGCGCGGATGTGTTCGAGCAGGTTGCTGCGTTCATCGTAGCTGTAGCGATCGGTGCTGCCGTCGGCATTGACGCGGCGCACGATATTCTTGGCCTCGTCGCGGAAGAACCATTCCGAACGCTCGTCGGCATAGCGAATGCGGTAGGTGTAGCCAAGGATGTCGTAGTAGTGCCAGGTTTCGTTGCCGAGCGCGTCGGTGACGTAGGTCAGACGAATGTTTTCGTCCCATTCCAGACGCGTGTCGAAGCTGCCGTCATCGGCCCATTCGCGCACGGCTTTGGCCTTGGCGCTTGATCCGTCCCACTGCAGGTTCATGCCGCGCCCGGTGCGGTCGGTGTAGCGGGTGATCAGGTGGTGCTGGAACTGATACGACCAGACTGCACCGTTCTCGTCCTGCGCCTGAATCAGGTCGCCATAGGCGTCGTACTGATAGGCGCAGAGCTGGCGCAGTGGTTCGCCGTCAACGATCTGCCAAAGGCCGATAAACCGGCCGTGCTCGTCGATCATCGTGCCGAGGTGCAAATGGACTTTGGTGAAATCGTTTTCCTGATAGGTGATCAGGTCGGAGAGCAGCGAGTGTTCGCCGTGTCGGTGCTCGTAATGCAGCATGATCCCGGCGCCGTTGCGCAGCGAAATATTGCTCAGCACAAAGCGCTGGCCACGGCGGACGTAAGTTTCCTTGCGTTCGAAACCACGGCAAAGCAACAACTGGTCATCGCTGTTGCGGACCAGGGTGATGTCTTCGATGGCGTCGTAGTGGAACAGGCCGATTTTAGGCAACGGATAACTGTGGTCGCGGCCATCAGCGCCGTAGAAGGTCAGGCCATCGTCCACGCAATCAAAACGTGTGGTGAATTCGTTGATCCAGCGCGCGCCGAGTTCGCTCTGATCGTAGGCGTCGAGGCGCGAGTTGTAGGTGCGTGTCCAATCGATCGGGAAGGGGCCGGGCAGGCTGAAATCGGTATGGCTGAGGCTTTCAGAGCCTATGGCGAAATTGATACTGCGCCCCGTGCTGGCGCAGGCGCAGTTTTTTTTCGGCTCGGGTGCGTGAGTCGCCGGAGCCTGTTGGCCGTTAGAGGCCAACTGCCCCTCGGATGCCGTACGCTTCGCCTGACCGGTCTTGTCCGGGTGGACCGCGGCGTTCTGCCCATGGGCATTACGCTTGCGCCACAAGGTCACGGCACTGGAGAGGATCAGCAGCAACCAGCCGATCGAGTTCTGCACCGACTCATCGTCGAGCTTGCTCAACTGCGTGCGCAGTTCCGGCCCCATCGCCCGCAGTTTTTTGGTTTCGTCGGAAACGGTTTTTTTGAAGTCGTCGGGGACGAGGTTTTGCGCCACGCTGTTGGCCAGGCCTTTGCCTGCCGACTTCAGGGCGCTGTTGGCAGCCCCAAAAACATTGCTGAATGACGCCAGCGGATCATTCTTGAATTGATCGGCTGCGGCGCTCGCCTGGGCGCTGGCTGCATTCAGATCACCTTTGGCATCCAGATTGCCGAACGCCACCGCTTCGATGCCTATTGCAATCTGATCAATGATTTCTTCGCCGAGCTTGCCAGCGTCCGCCAAAATGCCCGGTAACTTGCCTTTGGCTTGCTCAACAAAATCATCAAGCGTGCCGATAATCGAGGCGTTCAGGTGACCGACCAGCACCTCGATCACGGAAGTGCTGAGCAACACCTTGCTGCTGGCCCTCATTTCCTGACGCACCAGAAACAGCGTCGGGCGCAGGGTCATCCGCGCCGCGGCCATCGACGGCGGCAACGGCAAGACGCCGATCAGGTTGATGCCAAGACTGGCCCAAGCGAGCAAGTCGCGTTGCTTGGCGTTCGACAGGGTGACGATGTCACCCAGCGCATCGACCAGCGCCATGATGTTGCCCACCACCGGCAGGAAGCCGGCGTAGTTCTTGATTCGATCAAGCGTGACCACGCCATCCGTAGCCGATTGCAGCCAAGCATCGAAGGTTGCCGCACTGCTGGCGACGTCCTGAATGTCGATGGCGTTCAGTGGAACGATGGCAACCTGAGGTTCACGTTTTACAGCAGCTACTTCATTAGTCATGACAGCATCTCACCCGCCAACAGGCCCGGGGTTTTCAAGGAAGGTTTTGGCAGACTCGGTGCAGGCAGGCTCGGCAACTTGCCCGCCTTACCCGCCGCCCCCAAAATCCCCGACGCACTCGGCAACGCCGCACTCGCCAATTTCGGCAACCCGGCCACGCCGCCCTGCACCACACCTTTCACTTGCTGCGCCGTTTGCATCGCACCTTGCGCCGTCTGCATCGCACTCATCCCTGTCTGCGCCATGTCCTTGCCCTTCTCCAACATCTCCCAACTCTTGCTCGGCAACACCTGCGCGACCATGGCTTGCACCTGACTCGGCACGTCTTCAGCCCCCGGCGGATTCAACGGCCACTCCGGTTTGCCGATGTAGCTGCCGTCGCTCCAGGTGTCCGCCGGATCCTTGCCAAACAGCACCCGCGCCGGCCCCGGTGCAGCGCCGGCGACGCTGGCGAAACCTTTGCCATCGAGCTTGCCCTTGATGCTTTTGCCCAGCGCATCGATGACTTCGTAATCGCCGTCCTTGATGCCCTGACGCCCGGCATACTGGTTGAACAATTCCAGGTTGCCCTTGCCCGGTTTCGGTGGTTCCGGGAATACCCCGGCGAGGCTTTTCGCGCCGGTGTAGGCGAAGTTCGCCGCGTGCGCGGTGTACGGGCCGCTGGTGGCGTGGGTGATGCCGCCGGCGTTGTAGGTCGTGGCGCTGCCGCCGCCCTGAATCACCAGTTCGGTCTTGGCGGTGATGGTGATGCGGTCGGCGTTGGCGGTGATGTTGAGTTTGGCCAGCAGGTTGATGCTGTCCTTCAGCGCGCGCACGTCGATATCGCCGGAGGCCGCGACCAGCCGCCATCCCATGCTTTGCACGAACAGGCGCATACCACGACTGGCGCTGGCCAGCAGGCGTTTGCCGATCGACAGGCTGGTGTGACCGGTACTGCTCAGCGCCAGGTGTTCGCCGGTGGCGATGTGGCTGGAGCGCGGCGTGGTCAGGGCGATGCCGGCCGGGCTGGCGAGGACCAGATGCGGTTCGGTGAACTCAGGGAATTCGTTGGCGGTGAGGTTGGCCGGACCCGAGCCGAGCACGCCTTGATGCTGGGCATGCAGCGCTTTGGCGACGTCGTCCTGATCGCCAGCCTCTTGGGCCTGTAACTCTTTGGCTTGAACAGCGAAGCCATCCTGCTGATCGCTGGCCGTGGCGAGACGCTCGGCAGTTTCCGGCAGATCCTTGTGGTGCTTGGATTCGTTCGGCCGTGGTTCGGTGGTGATGAGCAGACCGGCCGCCGCACGCACGGCGCCGTGGCGATCGGTTCTCAACTCAAAACCTTCACCACGCGGCTGACCACCGCTCGGGCGCGGATGGGTCAGGTAACCGAGGTTGATCGCACTCGCACCGTGGTCACTGCGCAGCGCTATGCTGATCTCGCTGGTGGTGTCGTCGATGCGTAATTCGTTGGCGCGGCTGCCCTTGTATTCCTTGCTCTTGACCGTGGCCAGGGTCTTGAAATCCGGCAGTTTGTACGGCGGCAGATTGGCGCCGTGGTACAGGCACCCGGTGATCAGCGGTTGATCGGGATCGCCTTCAAGGAAGGTGATCAACACCTCCATGCCGACCCGTGGGATGTTGATCGAACCGAAGGTTTCCGCGGCCCAGCTCGACGCGACACGCATCCAGCAACTGGTCATGTCGTCGTGCTTGCCTTCGCGGTCCCAGAAGAACTGCACCTTCACCCGGCCGTACTGGTCGCAATAGATCTCTTCGCCTTCAGGGCCGCAAACCACCGCGCTTTGTGTGCCGAGGACTTTTGGTTTCGGGTGGTCGAGCGGCGGACGGTAAGGCACGTCCCACGGGATCGCGCTGAAGCGGTTGCGGTAGCCCTGGTGGAAATCGTCCTTGAGGTCGGTGGTGTCGCTGGTCACCGACTCTTCCAGCACCTGCGGCTGTTTACCTTCGTGGAAGATTTCGGTGAGCAGCCACAGGTCGTTCCAGGTCGGGTTGGAGTGTTCGGTCAGGGCGAGGAAATGCCCGCTGACCAGGATCGGCTGATCGCTGTTGCCCTCGGCCAGACGGTAGTCGCTGCGATGGCGTTCCAGTGCACGATTGGCCAGGTGTTTACCGCGCTCGCGATCGACGAAACGGCCCGGGTAATCGTAGTCTTCGAGGTCTGGCTGAGCCGAACTCTTGGCGTCGCTTTCCAGCTCGATTTTCGGTTTGACGAAGTCGTAATCGCGGCGCGTGGTGCGGCTGGTGCGCGTGGCCAGACGCAGGCCAAAACGCTTGACCACCGGTTTGTCGGCGACCAGCCCGGAGTCCTGCTGATAGGCCACTGGCGCGAGTTTCGGGAACACCGTCTGGTCATCGCCGAAGGTCAGTTTGTGGCCGCTGGACGTGTGCTGGAAGTGGTAGTGAATGCCCTCTTCTTCACACAGGCGCTGGATGAAATCCAGGTCCGACTCGTCGTACTGCACGCAGTAAATGCGTTCGGGATAAATCGCGCTGAGCTGGAAGTGGTAATCGCTGGCAAGGATGCCGTGTTCTTCCAGCACCTGACTGATGATCTGCTGCACGGTCATCTGCTGGAAAATGCGCTGATTGACCCGGTGCGCGAGGTACGCCAGTTGTGGGCGCAGGGAAATCTTGTAGCGGGTCAGACGTTTGCCCGCCTCGCCCTGGGCGATGCTGTAGACCAGCCCGTGAATGCCAGTGCCGCTTGGCGACAGCTGCAAAAACGCCAGTTTGTGCAGCACGCTTTCGAGGTTGATCGAAGCCTTTTCGCTGACCAGTTCCAGCTCGAATTCGAACGGCGTGTTAAGGGCCTCACGACCGGTGAACGACAGCACCTGGAAGTCGCTGTCGATGCCATCGACGGTCAGATTGAAATGAGGCTGGTTGGCCGGTGAGAACATCCCTTGTTCCTCGCGCAGTGCTGCGACGCGCAACAGCCCGCTGCGGGGCTATTGGCAAAAATTCTTTAAAAGTGAGTGCGCCCCGACCAGCGATGCCGGCCGGGGCGGTGCAACTGTCAGCCGCGATTAAACGACTGGAGCACGCCAGTCATCGGAACCCGAAGTACCGGATACTTCGTGGGTCCAGGTGATTTTGCGGTAGGTGAACTGCACTTCTTCCAGGTGAGTGAAGTGCGCGTTGCCTGGATCCTGGCAGTTGTGCATTTTGTTGTTGATGGCGACGATGATCGCGTCTTCCAGTTTGGTGGTGTAGTAGTGCTCTTGAGTACCTTGCGCCGAAGTGCGGTACCACTGGATAACGATTTCGCTCATGCGCTCGCCGGAGGTCAGCGCCGCTTGCAGCAGCGGCGAAGCCTTGTCGTAGACCTTGGTGATGACCACTGGCTTGTGCACGCGCTGACCGGTTGGCTGACCGGACTGTGGGTCACGCGGGATGATCACGTCGTGGGTGAAAGCCTGCACCATGACCTGGTCTTCATGGCCTTCCTGGTAGGTGTTGCCAACGGAGTCGGCGGTGAATGCGCCGGCAGTGATCAGACCTTGTTTTTCGCCGGTAACCGACATGTACGCTGGTGTTGCCATGGGGATGCTCTCCTTGCTCAAAAAGACGTACCCGGTGGGCACCATTGCTCACCGGAGTGGCCTTGAGCCATCAAAGTTCATGCCAGCTTTCATGCAACCCATACAGATCAAGGCTTTGCGGCCATCGATTCACTTTTCTTGACGCTAAACCGATGAAAAACCAAGAGAAGTGCGCAACTTCTTGCGCAGTGGTGTGCAAGAAGTTGCGCACTTGGCTACAGATCACGAACGACGTGGCCTCCAGCGACATCGACGGACAAAACCGCGCAAGCACTGCGCAACTTCTTGCGCACTTGCGAATGACTTCAAAAATCCTCGAACCAACAACGCTTCGCCATAAATGACTCGACACTCCGGCACTGCTCATTCGGAACCCCTGCGCTATCCTGCTGCCCACTAAAAGGTATCGACACATTCAGCAAGGAGGTTTGCATGCGTACCCTCGAACTGGCCGGCGTCCAGGTTCCGATCATTGGCCAGGGCACCTGGCGCATGGGCGAAGACCGCTTGGCGCACAAGCGTGAAGTGGCAGCACTGCGCAGCGGTATCGAGCTGGGCATGAGCCTGATCGACACGGCGGAAATGTACGCCGAGGGCGGCGCCGAATCGGTCGTTGGCGAAGCCATTGCCGGCCTGCGCGATGAGGTGTTTCTGGTGAGCAAGGTCTACCCGCACAACGCCAGCCGCAAAGGCATCCCGCAGGCCTGCGAGCGCAGTCTGCGTCGGCTCGACACCGACTACATCGACCTCTATCTGCTGCACTGGCGCGGCCAGTATCCGCTGGAAGAAACCGTCGAAGCCTTCGAACGTCTGCGCGAGGACGGCAAGATCGGCCGTTGGGGTGTGTCGAATTTCGATGTCGACGATCTCGAAGAACTCTCCAGTTCCGCCTGCGCGACCAATCAGGTGCTGTACAACCTGGAAGAGCGCGGCATCGAGTTCGATCTGTTGCCGTGGTGCCAACACCAGCGCATGCCACTGATGGCCTACTGTCCGATTGGCCAGGGCGGCGCGATGCTGGCTGAACCGCTGCTGAATGAGATTGCCGCTCGTCATGGCGTGACCCCCGCACAGGTTTCGCTGGCGTGGATTCTGCGTCAGGATGGGGTGATTGCGATTCCCAAGGCTGTACGGCCGGAACACGTGCAACTCAATGCACAAGCCGCGCAACTGCAACTGGAGGCCGGGGATCTGGCGGCGCTGGACCAGGCGTTTCAAGCGCCACAACGCAAGCAGCGGCTGGCCATGGTTTGAGCCAGCGGCTGGCGAGGGCTTCGCGATGAGAAGCACTGATCAGTACGACCCGTTCAACCTGCAACGTTTTGTCCAGGCCCAGGACCCTGTGTTCGAGCGCGTGCAACGCGAGCTCGATGAGGGCCGCAAGCGCAGCCACTGGATGTGGTTTGTGTTCCCGCAGTTCGCGGGTCTGGGCGGCAGTGAAATGTCCCGGCGCTACGCCATCGGTTCAGCCGAGGAAGCCCGCGCTTATCTGGCGCATGAGTTGCTCGGCGCACGCCTGCGCACCTGCACGCAGTTAGTGCTGAAGGTGCAACAGCGTTCTATCGCGGAGATTTTCGGCCATCCCGATGACCTGAAATTCCATTCCTCGATGACCCTGTTCGCCCAATTTGCCGCTGAAGACAGCGTGTTCAATCAGGCGCTGGAACGCTACTTCCACGGCATTCTCGATGAATGGACGCTGCAACTGCTCGACTCAAAACAGGCCCAGTTGCCCCCCGATCAGGGTTGAAAAGTCGTCGTCGACAAACGGCAGAATCGCATCCGCCACCGGTTGCAATTGCCGAGTGATGTAGTGGTCGTAGTCGATGGCGGCGCGGCGCACCTCCAGCGGCTCGGGACCGGCCAGGGTGATGACATAGCTGATCCAGCCACCGTTCTGGTATTGCCGTGGGCGGCCGTGCTGGGCGTTGTAGTCATCGGCCAACCGCGCCGCGCGCACGTGCGGCGGCACGTTGCGCTCGTAATCGTCGAGGGTGCGACGCAGGCGCTTGCGGTAGACCAGTCGATCATCGAATTCACCGGCGAGGGTTTTGCGCACGTAGTCGCGCACATAATCCTGATACGGCTTGCGCTGGAAAATCCGCTCGTAGAGTTCCTGCTGGAATTGCCGAGCCAGCAGCGACCAGTCGGTGCGCACGGTTTCCAGGCCCTTGTAGATCATTTCATCGCTGCCGTCGGCACGGGTGACGAGGCCGGCGTAGCGTTTCTTGCTCCCCTCCTCGGCGCCGCGAATGGTCGGCATCAGGAAGCGTTTGTAGTGAATTTCGAATTGCAGTTCGAGGGCGCTTTCCAGGCCATATTCATCACGCACATGCTCGCGCCACCAATCGTTGACGTGTTTGACCAGCGCATGACCGATGCTCGCCGCTTCTTCCTGGCCGTGCGGGCGACGCAGCCAGACGAACGTCGAGTCGGTGTCGCCGTAGATCACCGCGTGGCCCTGCTCTTCGATCAGCTTGCGCGTGCGCAGCATGATCTCGTGACCGCGCAGGGTGATCGATGAGGCCAGCCGCGTATCGAAGAAGCGGCAGCCGCTGGAGCCAAGCACGCCGTAGAAGGCGTTCATGATGATCTTCAGTGCCTGCGACAGCGGTGCGTTGTGCTCACGTTTGGCGGTCTCACGACCCTCGGCGACCCGCGAGACGATCGACGGCAGACAATGTCGGGTACGCGAGAACCGCGCACCACGGAAACCCGGCACCGAATCGGCATCATCCGGGTGTTGCAAGCCTTCGATCAGGCCCACCGGGTCAATCAGAAAGGTGCGAATGATCGACGGATACAGGCTCTTGTAATCGAGCACCAACACCGATTCGTACAGCCCAGGTTGCGAGTCCATGACAAAACCGCCAGGGCTGGCCTGCGGTGGATTGGTGCCGAGGTTCGGCGCAACAAAACCCTGGCGGTGCATCAACGGCATATACAAGTGCGTGAACGCCGCCACCGAGCCGCCGCTGCGATCCGCCGGCAGCCCGGTGACGCTGGCGCGTTCGAGCAAAAAGGTCAGCAGTTCGGTCTTGGCGAAGATCCGCGTGACCAGTTCGCAGTCCTTGAGGTTGTACTTGGCCAGCGCCGGTTTGTCTTCGGCGAACATGCAGTTGATCTCGTCCATGCGCTGGTACGGGTTGTCGATCGACTTGCCTTCGCCGAGCAGGGTCTGCGCGACGTTCTCGAGGCTGAACGAGGGGAAACTCCACGTTGCCGAGCGCAGGGACTCGATACCGTCGATGATCAACCGCCCCGCCGCCGAGGCGAAGTAGTGATTGCGACTGCCGTGTTCGCGCCATTGCATCTCTTCGCCGCCACGGCCGATCTTCAACGGCACACCGAGCCGCCGTGCGTGTTCGTGGAGAATGCGCAGATCGAATTGCACGACGTTCCAGCCAATAATCGCATCGGGGTCGTGGCGGGCGAACCAGTCGTTGAGTTTCTTCAGGATGACGGTGCGCGAGTCGCAATATTCAAGGTCGAAGTCGACGATGCTGGCGTCGCCGTTCGGCGCACCGAGCATGTACACCTGACGTTCGCCGCAGCCTTCGAGGGCGATGGAATACAACTCGCCGGTTTCGGTGGTCTCGATGTCGAGCGAGACCAGCCGTAGTTTCGGTCGGTAATCGGGGTCGGGTTTGAGCTGGGCGTTGAGCAACACGCCGTCGGCATCGGGCGTGCCGCTGAACCGCACCGGCGCGGTGATGAAACGCTCCATCAGATAGCGTTCTGGTGGACGCACGTCAGCTTCGAATACGTCGACACCGTTGCGATTGAGGGCGGTTTCCAGGCGCATCAACTGGCCGTGTTGCTGGCAATACAGACCGAGCACCGGGCGGTGCTCGAAATCCTGCAGGGCCAGCGGGCGCAGTTCGACGTTCTTTTCGTCGTGCAGCAGACGTTCGGCGGCAGCGCGCTGCTCGGCGGGTATGAACGCCACTGACGGCTGATGCGGCAAGCGCACACGGCGCGGCCCGGCGTCGGTTGCCAGCCAGAACTCGACTTCGGTGCCGGCCGGGGTATCGCGCCAATGCCGGGTCAGGACGAAGCCCTGCGGTAAATCCACCACTGCAACCTCAGGAATTGAAACAGAGGGTCATTCTACGCGGCATTGCGTGGGATGACCTTGGCGATAAATCGGCGCCAACCCCGGAAAAACCCGGCAAATGACGTTTTTTGCGTGTTATCTGCCGCTTTGCCACCTTGCCCTGCGCGCTTGCGTCTACGATGCTTGGATAACAACGACAACACCTGAGTAACCACCATGAAGACCGTCGCCCAACTGCTCAAGCTCAAAGATCAGAAAAATCAGGAAGTGCACCAGATCAAACCTGATCACATGGTGCTCGAAGCGCTGATGAAGATGGCCGAGAAAAACGTCGGCGCCTTGCTGGTGGTCGAAGACGATAAGGTGGTCGGCATCATCAGCGAGCGGGACTACGCGCGCAAACTGGTGCTGCATGGCCGCTCATCCGTGGGCACACCGGTGCGCGACATCATGGTGGCGAACGTGATCACCGTGGACACTCATCAAACCGTCGACACCTGCCTGGGCATCATGTCCGACAAACGCCTGCGGCACTTGCCGGTCGTGGAGAACGGCAAGCTGATCGGCTTGCTGTCGATCGGTGACCTGGTCAAGGAAGCGATTGCCGAACAGGCGGAGCTGATCAAACAGCTGGAGCAGTACATTCGCGGGGAATAAATCCCAAAGACACCACCGCCCCCCCTGTAGGAGTGAGCCTGCTCGCGATAGCGTTCTGTCAGCTAAAAACAAGGTGGCTGACAAACCGCTATCGCGAGCAGGCTCACTCCTACATTTGAATCTGTGGTGTGTTCAGGACGGCCAGTGCCGGGCAAACACCGGTGCCAGCACCGGATGCCGGTCAATCCGTTGCAACCACGCATAAAACCCCGGCCGCGTCTGGCGCAAATGCTCGCGGCTGCCCGCCCAGCGCGTCACCACCGCCGCCAGCACATCCAGCGCCCCCGGCGTTTCGTCATCCAGATACAACTCGGCGGAAAACTGGTCGGCAAACACCTCCCAATTCCAGTGCAAACGCTCACGCGCGCCGGCGACCAGATTCTGCCGCGAGGCGTCATCGGGCATCAGCAGCCAGCGCTCCGGATAATCGATGACGCCGATCGCCGCGTAACAGTTGCTGACGATGTAGACCAGACCGCGAATCGCCTGATCACGATCATTCGCCTTGGCTGGCAGCAGGCCGGACTTGGGAAACGTCAGGCCCAGATGAATCAGGATTGCCGCGCTTTCGGTGATGGCGCTGCCGTCGGGCAGTTGCAAGGTCGGTATCTGCTTGAGTGGATTGAGTTGCGCCAGCGCCTCGGCGGCTTCGGTGCTGGCTTCGATGTCAATGAAGCGGTAAGCGATCTGGCACAGTTCCAGCGCCGCTTCGATGGCGGCTGCGCCTGAATTTCTGTGCCCGTAGAGCTGGTACATATCCAATCCCCCCGAAAAGGCCATTGCCACAGGGTAGATGGCTGTAGCGCGGGTGTAGAAAAATTCTGTCTGTGTATCGGTTTTGGCACGTTTTTCCCATGCACTCGCGACTTGCGAATTCAAACCTCGCAAAACAGCGCTGGCGGTGCCCATCCCGCACCAAGAGCAATCATCGAACGCTATCCGCGTTCTTGTAAGGTGCGATACCGAACCAAAAGTTCGCGTATCCGAGCTGGCAACAAGGAGTTCACCGCGTGAATCTTCAAACGCTCTGCCGCATCACAGCCTCTTTGCATTTATCCGTTCGCCACCGAGTTCATCCGAACAGTCCCGGTTGCCTTCACACTTACTTTATTACCTGACACCTTCGACAGCGCACTGCGTTCGCCAATGAGTTATTGGCCGACGGCAGCGTGCTATTTATTTTTTAAATAAGACTCGGGCAGTTACTGCACAAATGCAGTGTGCATTGAACGAAAGCAGGATTGTCGAACAATAACTTTCGGCGCCATTACAAGTGCACCAAAACTGCTCCACCGGGTTGAACTATTCAGTACTTCAAACATTGATTTCATTTAAACAAGAACAAGGAACATACCCCGTGACCCGCTAAAACATTGGCCCGCACCAAATCAGTCCGCCGCGCACCAGCAAGTGCACCGGCCGCCAGCCAAGCCGCCGCTCTACCCCGCCGATCAGCGTGATAGCGCGTCTAGCCTGACTCGCCTTTGAAAAAGCTCCGTCAGGTGGAGTAACGGGTATCTCTGTGCCAGCGAAAAATCACCGCAAGGGCAAAACTTATATAAATGCGACATGGGTAACACTCATGAAATACGCACTCTACATTTCAGCAACATCTGGCACAGCCGTTGCTATGTGTAACAAGCATGAGACAGCGACCGATGTCTTACGCAATAGAAGAACAACCAGGGAATGGCCAATGAACACTCGAAGTCGATGGCGCTAAGCCAGTAAGTTTGCACAAGCCTTGGTAACTGGATAGTTAAACTAACTATCGGCTTCTGCTCACCTTGAAGAAAGTTGCATCCACTCACTCGAACATCAGCCAAATGTTCGGACGGCACCTTATTGCCCTTCATCCACCCGAGGGAGCTTTAATGAACGATGCGGTAAAGCACAGAACCCTGCCGGGGTCGTTGCGGGAAGCGCCAATTCCGCCGCCTCCGGGCAGGCCGGCGTTTAAAGCCAACACTTCGCAACCCGGCGGTCTGAATAAACAGCAGATGGTGTTGCTGATCGCTGTGTCGGCACTGATACATGGCGGCGCCTGGTGGTTTCTCCAGCAATCCAAAGCAGAGCCATTGCCAACGCCACCGCAGATTCCGGAAATGACCGTCGAGCTGACCAGCCCGACGCCACCCGCACCGCCCACACCGGAACCGCCACCACCGCCTCCCCCACCACCGCCTCCCGAACCGGAGCAACCGGTGGAAGACGAGGACGCGGTCAAGCCACCGCCGAAACCGGTGGAGAAACCCAAGCCGATCGAAAAACCAAAACCGGTCGAGAAGCCGAAACCGGTGAAAAAGGTCGAGCCACCGAAAGCGCCACCGGCGCCGGCACAACCGGCGGCTCCTGCTGCCCCGGCCACCCCGAGCGCGCCACCGGCTCCTGCCGCCGCGCCGGGTCCGGTCAAGGAGTCGGCAGCGATTTCCGGTCTCGCCAGCCTTGGCAATCCGCCGCCGGAATACCCGTCGCTGGCGCTGCGGCGCAACTGGGAAGGCAGCGTGGTGCTGCGCATTCAGGTGCTGGCCAACGGTCGCGCCGGCTCGGTGACGGTGACCAAGTCCAGCGGCAAGCCGCAACTGGATGACGCCGCCGTCGCTGCGGTGAAGAACTGGAAATTCATTCCGGCCAAACGCGGTGACACGCCGATCGACGGCTTCGCCACGCAGACCATTGATTTCAAATTGCCGCAATAACCGAACGCTCAATCAACGCACAACCGAATAACGCAAGCGAGGTGTCACCATGAACGATTTGTCTTCGATGATTGTCCCCGGCGTGCTCTGGGGTCTGGTGCTGTTTTCCGTGGTCAGCTGGGCGATCCTGCTGGTCAAGTCGGCGCAGTACCTGCGGCAGAAAGCGCAGAACAAACAATTCACAAAAGCGTTCTGGGGCGCGCCGGATCTGCTCACTGCCGCCGAGCACGCCAGTCAATATCCGGGTTCGCTGGCGCGCATCGCCAGCAGCGGTTTCGAGGCGCTGCTGGTGGAAGATTCGCCGCGCACCACGCAGCAATTGGCGCACACCATCAACCGTTCGGATCGCCTCGAGCGCAACCTGCGCCAACAGATCCAGAAGGAACGCCGCTCGCTAGAAAACGGCCAGGCAATCCTCGCCAGTATCGGCAGCACCGCGCCGTTCATTGGCCTGTTCGGCACCGTGTGGGGAATCATGGAAGCGCTGAAAAGCATCGGCGAAACCGGTTCGGCCAGCCTTGAAGCGGTCGCCGGGCCGATCGGCCACGCGCTGATCGCCACCGGTGTCGGCATCGCCGTCGCGGTGCCGGCGGTGCTGATTTACAACTTCTTCCTGCGTCGCCTGAAACTCGCTTCGGCAGACATGGATGACTTCGCCCACGACTTCGACGCCCTCGCCTCGCGCAGTGCGTTTTCCATCAGCCGTCAGGCGATCGCCAGCAAAACCACAGCCGCCGTGCGGGAGGCCAGCTGATGTCTTTTTCTACTCAGGACAGCGATGAAGTGCTCAGCGAAATGAACGTCACGCCGCTGGTCGACGTGATGCTCGTGCTGCTAGTGGTGTTCATCGTCACCGCACCGCTGATGACCAACGCGATCAAGGTCAACCTGCCGAAAACCGACGCCGTCGCCCCCGCCGAAAAGAAGGATCCGGTGGTGGTCAGCGTCGATCAGGACGGCAAGTTCTATCTGGCCAAGACCGAGCTGGCCCCGGAATCGCTGGAGGCCAGCCTCAAGGAGGTCAAGGCCAAGGACGCCGAAGTCCGCGTGCAGTTGCAGGCCGACTCCGCCGTCAATTACGGCCAGGTGGCCAAGGCCATGGCGTCGATCGAACGCTCGGGCATCACCAAAATATCGGTGATGACCACCCACTGAGTGCGGTGCCGGGCGCGCCTTGAGAGACGCACCCGGCACCGCTCGCTGACTCCCGTCGCAATCAGCCGACCGAAAAAACGCCATGCGTCTTCGGAGGGGATCGGCTTGCTTGAAGAAAGTGGTTTTCCGCACGCGGTATCACCGATAGCGGAGCAATGAGGGGCTCACAAGGCCAATTCGATAACGTCTAAAAAGTCGGAAATAACCATGCTGATGAACACTCCACGCTTCACGCTCAAACCCTTGGTGGCAACGATTTCTCGCCACCGTTTTGTTCCGTTGTATCTGGTGGCCATGGGGATGGGCGCCGGGACTGTGCAGGCGGCCGAGGACGACAACACCGGCGTCCCGGCGGCTGCGGCGGTGGTTGCGCCGACCACGCAACTGCAACGGGTGGAAGTGACGGGTTCGGCGATTCGCCGGGTCGATGCGGAAACGGCGGTGCCGATCACCATTCTCAAGGCCGATGAGCTGCGCAAACAAGGCGTGACCACCACCGCCGAACTGGTGCAGCGCATCACTGGCAGCCAGTCGATCAACAACAGCGCAGGCTCCGTGGGCGCAGCGACTGGCGGCGCCTCGTTCGCCGACATGCGCGGCATCGGCGCGAACAAGACGCTGGTGCTGCTCAACGGTCGACGTCTGGCCAACAACGCCTTGTCGGGGACCAACTCCGCCGGCGGCGCGGTGGATCTGAACATGATCCCGTTTGCCGCCATCGAGCGCGTCGAAGTGCTGCGCGACGGCGCCTCGGCCCTGTACGGCACCGACGCCATCGGCGGCGTGATCAACTTCATCACCAAGAAATCCCTGACCGACGGCCAGTTGACCCTCGGCGGCGAAACCCCGACCCACAGCGGTGGCGGTGCAACCAAAGACATGAGTGCCAGTTGGGGCTACGGCGATCTGGAGGAGGACCGCTTCAACGTCCTCGGCGTGTTCAACTACAACAAGCAGCAGAACCTCGACGCCAACGACCGCTCGTTCGCCACCGACTACGCCCCCGGTCGCGGCCTCGATCAGACCTCCGGCACCGCGTTCCCCGGTAACTACAGCCAGAACGGCAACGCCACCAACCCGTTGGCCAACAGCAATTGCAACGGCCCCAACCTGATCGCCCGCGACGGCTTGTGCCGCTTCAGCACCCGTGAATTTATCGATCTGGTGCCGCAAACCGAGAAGACTTCGTTCTTTGGCAAAACCACCGGCAAGCTCGGCGACGATCACAACGTCAACCTCGAATACTTCTGGTCGCGCAACAACAACGCCGTCGCCGTCGGCCCTGCGCCGCTGACCGGGCTGAGTCTCGATTCCTCGTCACCCTACTACCCCGGCAACGGCATCACCCCGGCGCCGACCGATTTCGCCCTCGACCCGACGCAACCGGTCGATGTGAACTGGCGCGAAACCGCTGCCGGCCCGCGTGAATCGAAAGACCAGAATACCAGCCAGCGCTTCCTGCTCAGTTTCGATGGTCTGGTCGGCGGTTGGGATTACAACGTCGGCGCCTCGTACAACCAGAACAAAATCGTCTCCAGCGTCACCAGTGGCTATGTCAGCGATCAGGCAATGATCGACGGTCTGGCCAGCGGTTTGCTCAACCCGTTCGGCCCGCAGTCGGCCGCTGGTCAGCAGTACATCGACAACGCGGCATATCACGGCGCCTATTCGACTGCTGTGGGCCGTGTAGCCGGTTTCGATGGTCGTATCAGTCGTGAAATCGGCGACTGGTTCGGTGCCGGCCCGTCCGGTCTGGCGCTGGGTGGCGAGTACCGCAAGGAGAAATTCCATCAGGACTTCGAGTCGTTCGCCGGCGACATCCAGAGCCTCGGCATCGACCCGGCCGGCAGCGTCGAAGGCGACCGCAGCGTGAAAGCCGCCTACGCAGAAATCAACGTGCCGGTGCTCGACAGCCTCGAACTGTCCGCCGCCGTGCGTCACGACAAATACAGCGACTTCGGCAGCACCACCAACCCGAAATATTCGTTCCGTTATCAGCCGTTGAAAGAGCTGGTGGTGCGTGGCGCCTACAGCGAGGGTTTCCGTGCGCCGTCGCTGTACGAGCTGTACTCGCCGCGCAGCATCACCTTCACCCAGGGCTTCTACAACGACCCGGTGCTGTGTACCGGCGGTGTGGTGCAACCGGGCGGCAACGGTGGCCGCGATTGCGGTCAGCAGTTCCTCAACCAGATTGGCGGCAACGAAGATCTGGCCCCGGAGAAGGCGCGCAACGTGACCCTCGGCTTCGTCTATCAGCCGATCAACAACCTGTCGGTGGGTCTGGATTTCTGGTGGATTCACATCTCCAACCAGATCCAGCCGTTCCCGGAATCCACCGTGTTTGATCAGGCCGGCTCCTACCCGGACCGCTTCGTGCGCAACGCCGACGGCACGCTCAATTACATCGTCACCGGCAACGCCAACCTCGGCATCGTCGAAACCAACGGTGTCGATGTGTCACTGGATTACCGCTTCCCGAACACGCCGTACGGTCAGTTCGGTCTGGGCCTGCAAGGCACCTATGTTGACGAGTACGACTTCCAGAGCACCATCAAAGGCCCGTTCACCGACAAGGTCGGCGACTTCGAGGGTGACGGCGTGATCGCGCGCTGGAAGCACAACCTCACCGGCAGCTGGACCTTCGGCGCGGCGCGGGCGGCGCTGACCAACCGCTTCACCACCGGTTACAACGACTACGACCGCGATACTCATGCGCGCGTGGCGTCGTATTCGGTGTGGGATCTGTCGGCCGGTTACACCTTCAACAAGGTGCTGGATGTCGATGCCGGGATGAAGAACGTGTTCGACCGCAACCCGCCGTTCTCCAACCAGGCCTACAACTTCCAGAGCGGCTATGACCCGCGCTACACCGACCCGCTGGGCCGCACCTTGTTTGCGCGCATGACTTACCACTTCTAACCAAGAGCACCGCAACTCCTGTAGGAGTGAGCCTGCTCGCGATAGCGTTTTTTCAGTCAACCTTGCAGGGTCTGACTTGGCCTCATCGCGAGCAGGCTCACTCCTACAGTTTTGATCTGTGTGCATTCAGGAATTGAGGAGTGATTGCATGAGTTTTTTGCGCAACATGGCGGGCCTGCTTCTGGGCAGTGCGCTGCTGTGCTCCGGGGCATCGGCGCTGGCCGCTGGCAGTTATGCGCTGACGGTGTACGGCGAGGCGCCGAAGTATCCGCCGGGTTTCCAGCATTTCGATTTCGTCGATCCGCACGCGCCCAAGGGCGGTTCGCTCAGCCGTGCGTCGATGGAAATCGGCCAGTACAACTACATCAGCCCCTATGCCGATCAGGGCATTTCCGTGGTGCAGGTCAACGACTGGGTGTATGCGCCGCTGGCGTTCCGTTCGCTCGACGAGCCCTACACCGTTTACGCATTGGTCGCGCAACAGATCGAGCGCGATCCCGATGGACTCTGGGTGCGCTTCACCCTCAATCCAAAAGCACGCTTCGCCGACGGCACGCCGATTACCGCCGAAGACGTGCGCTACACGTACAACTTGCTGATGACAAAGGGCAGCCTGAGTTATCGCCAGCAATACGCCGACGTACAGGACGTGTTGATCGAAGGCCCACGGCAGGTGCGCTTCACCTTCAAGAACAACCTCAACCGCACCCTCGCGCTGGACTTGGCGACGATGCGCATCGTCCCCGAGCATTGGTGGCAAACCCGCGACTTCGCCAACGGCGGCGGTTTCGAGCCACCGCTGGGCAGCGGCCCGTACCGGGTGAGCAAGGTCGACGCCGGGCGCAGCATCAGTTTCCAGCGCGATCCGGACTGGTGGGGCAAGGACCTGCCGGTCAGTCGCGGCATGTACAACTTCGACACCCTCACGGTGAATTTCTACGGTGACACCGACGTCGCCCGCCAGTTGTTGCAGGCCGGCGCGTTCGACTACAACCGCGAGTTTTCCTCCTCCGGCTACGTGGTCGGCTACGACAGCCCGGCGTTGCGCGACGGGCGCTTGCAGCAGTCGATTCTGGCCCCGGAAAAACCCACCGCCGCCCAAGGCTTCGTGTTCAACCTGCAAAACCCGATCTTCCAGGATCGCCGCGTGCGTCAGGCGATCAGCCTGCTGTGGGATTTCGAGTGGACCAACAAACAGATGATGCGCGGCTTCTACGTACGTCAGAACAGCTTCTGGCCGAAGAGCGAAATGGCCGCCACCGCGCTACCTGATGCCGAAGAATTGAAGATTCTCGAACCGCTACGCGGGCAGATCCCTGACGAGGTCTTCACTGAGGTTTATCAGGCACCGAAAACCGATGGCAGCGGCTACATCCGCGACAAGCAACTGCAAGCACTGAAGCTGCTCGCCGAGGCAGGCTGGACGCCGCAACACAATCGTCTGGTCAACGCTGCTGGCGAGCCGCTGGAGTTCACCTTTCTCGACGGTCAGGGCGGCTTCGATCGCATGCTGCTGCCGTTCAAACGCACCCTCGCGCAGATCGGCATCACCCTCAATCTGCGCCGCATCGATTCGGCGCAATACGTCAACCGTCTCAACGCCCGCGACTACGACATGATCGTCACCAGTTTCCCGCGCAGCGGCGATCCGATCGTATCGCCCGGCCGCGAGTTGTACAGCCTGTACGCCTCGCAAAGTGCCACGCAAGTTGGCAGTTCCAACTCGATGGTGCTGGCCAATCCGGCGGTCGATCAACTGATCGACGGGCTGGTCCAGGCCAACACCCGCGAAGCCATGGTGCATTACGCCCGCGCCCTCGATCGGGTGCTGCAATGGGGTTACTACATGATTCCCAACTACTACTCCAAAGGCACGCCGACGGTGTATCAGAACCGCTTCGGCATGCCGCCGGTGCAACCGGCGTACGACGAAGGCCTCAACACTTGGTGGGAAGTGTCGGCCAAGGCGCTGACCACGCAACAGATGCACAGCCAACTCGCGGGGGGCCAGTGACATGCTGCGTTATCTGAGTCGACGTTTGCTGCTGATCATCCCCACGCTGCTGTGCATTCTGGTGGTCAATTTCCTCATCGTGCAGGCCGCGCCGGGTGGCCCGGTCGAGCAAGCCATCGCACGCTTGCAAGGCTTTGGCGGGCACAGCATGGGCGGTGGTGGCGAGGTCGCCGCGATTGGCGGCGCCGGACGCAGCAGCCGTGGTCTCGACCCGGCGCTGATCGAGGAAATCAAACACCATTACGGCTTCGACAAACCGCTGCACGAACGCCTGTGGCTGATGCTGAAAAACTACGCGCAGCTGGATCTGGGCAGCAGTTTCTTTCGCGGCGCCAAGGTCACCGATCTGATTGTGCAGAAGTTGCCGGTGTCGCTGTCGCTGGGTTTGTGGGCGACGTTGATCACCTACCTGATTTCGATCCCGCTGGGCATTCGCAAAGCGATCAAGAACGGCAGTGCGTTTGATGTCTGGAGCAGCACGGCGATCATCATCGGCTACGCGATGCCAGCGTTCCTCTTCGCGATTCTGTTGATCGTGGTGTTTGCCGGTGGCAGCTCCGTTAACTGGTTTCCGGTGCAGGGGCTGGTGTCGGATAACTTCGACAGCCTGAGCACGCTGGGCAAGGTCGGCGACTACCTCTGGCACCTGGTGTTGCCGGTGACGGCGCTGGTGATCGGTGGCTTCGCCACGCTGACGATCCTGACCAAGAACAGCTTCCTCAACGAGATCAGCCGCCAGTACGTGATCACCGCGCGGGCCAAGGGTCTGACCGAGCGGCGCGTGCTCTACGGCCATGTGTTTCGCAACGCCATGTTGTTGGTGGTGGCCGGCGTGCCGTCGGCGCTGATCGAGGTGTTTTTCGCCGGCTCCCTGCTGATCGAAACCATCTTCAATCTCGATGGTTTGGGGCGCATGAGCTACGAGGCGGCGGTGTCGCGCGACTATCCGGTGGTGTTCGGTGCGCTGTTTCTGTTCACCCTGTTCGGCCTGTTGATCAAGCTGATCGGCGACCTCTGCTACACCCTGCTCGACCCGCGCATCGACTTCTCGGCGAGGACTGCCTGATGTTCACTCTTTCCCCTCTCGGCCAGCGCCGTGTCGCGCAGTTCAAGGCCAATCGGCGTGGGCGCTGGTCGTTGTGGCTGTTTATCGGTCTGTGCCTGATTTGTCTGGGCGGTGAATTGATCGCCAACGACAAGCCGTTGGTGATCCGCTACCACGACGCTTTCTACTTCCCGATCCTCAGCGATTACCTGGAAACCGATTTCGGCGGGGAGCTGCCGTTTCAGCCGGATTACGCCAGCAATTACGTGCATAAACTGATCGAGGATCAGGGCGGCTGGATGCTCTTTCCGCCGATCCCGTTCAGCTACGACACAGTCAATTACGACCTCAGCGAACCGGCGCCGAGTCCGCCATCATCGAGCAATTGGCTGGGCACCGATGATCAGGCGCGCGACGTGTTGGCGCGGGTGATTTTCGGCACGCGGATTTCGATTCTGTTTGCGCTGATCCTTACCGGCATCAGTGCGCTGATCGGCATCGTCGCCGGGGCGTTGCAGGGTTATTACGGCGGCTGGGTCGACTTGCTCGGGCAACGGGTGCTGGAGATCTGGTCGGGGCTGCCGGTGCTGTACCTGCTGATCATTTTGTCCGGGTTTGTCTCGCCGAGTTTCTGGTGGTTGCTGGGGATCATGGCGCTGTTTTCCTGGCTGGCGCTGGTTGATGTGGTGCGTGCCGAGTTCTTGCGTGGACGCAATCTGGAATACGTCAAAGCCGCACGCGCACTGGGCCTGACCGACAACGAACTGATGTGCCGGCACATCCTGCCCAACGCCATGACCTCCACTCTCACCTACCTGCCGTTCATTCTCACTGGCGCCATCGCCACGCTGACTGCACTGGATTTTCTCGGCTTTGGCATGCCGGCCGGCACTGCGTCGCTGGGCGAATTGATCGGTCAGGCCAAACGCAATCTGCAAGCGCCGTGGCTGGGGCTGACGGCGTTTTTTGCCTTGGCGCTGATTTTGTCTTTGTTGGTTTTCATCGGTGAGGCTTGCCGTGATGCGTTTGATCCAAGGAGCTGAGATGAACGACAACCTGATTGAAATTCGCGATCTGCGCGTGGCCTTCGCCGGGCAGGAAGTGGTGCACGGTTTGAACCTCGATATTCGCCGTCGCGAATGTCTGGCACTGGTCGGTGAATCCGGCTCGGGCAAGTCGGTGACGGCGCATTCGATTCTGCGTTTGTTGCCGGGCAAGAACGTCAGTAGTAGCGGCGCGATCCGCTACAACGGCGTCGACTTGCTGCACGCCAGCGAGCAGCAGATGCGCGGCTTGCGCGGCAACCGCATTGCGATGATTTTCCAGGAGCCAATGACCTCGCTGAACCCGTTGCACACGGTGGAAAAGCAGGTCAGCGAAGTGCTGGAGATTCACAAAGGTCTCAAGGGCCGCGCCGCACGCGAACGGACATTGGAGCTGCTGGAACTGGTCGGCATTCGCCAACCTTTGCAGCGTTTGAAAGCCTATCCGCATCAGCTCTCCGGCGGTCAGCGGCAACGGGTGATGATCGCCATGGCGCTGGCCAACGAGCCGGAACTGTTGATCGCCGATGAGCCGACCACGGCGCTGGATGTCACGGTTCAGCAGAAGATTCTTGAGCTGCTGATCGAGTTGCAGCAACGCCTTGGCATGTCGCTGTTGCTGATCAGCCATGACCTCAATCTGGTGCGACGTATCGCGCAACGGGTGTGCGTGATGCGTCAGGGCGAGATCGTCGAGGAGGCCGATTGCGAAGCGTTGTTTCGGACGCCGCAGCATCCTTACAGTCGTTTGTTGATCGAAGCGGAACCCAGCGGCGCGCCGGTGCCCAGTGAGTACGATCACAACCTGCTTGAAGTCGATGATTTAAAGGTGTGGTTCCCGTTGCCCAAGGCGTTGTTCAGTCGCCAGCAGGATTACATCAAAGCGGTGGACGGCGTGAGTTTCACCCTGCAACGGGGCAAGACTTTGGGGATTGTTGGCGAGTCGGGTTCGGGTAAATCGACGCTGGGTCAGGCGATCCTGCGGTTGGTCGAGTCTGAGGGCAATATCCGTTTTGGCAACAAGCAACTGAGCCTGCTCAATCAGCGCTTGATGCGCCCGTTGCGGCGGCAGATTCAAGTGGTGTTTCAGGATCCGTTCGGCAGCCTCAGCCCACGGATGTCGGTGCAGCAGATCATTGCCGAGGGGTTGCTGACCCATGGCATCGGCACTGAAGCCGAGCGTGAGGCGGCGGTGATTCGCGTATTGGAGGAAGTCGGCCTCGATCCGCAGAGCCGACATCGTTATCCCCACGAGTTTTCCGGTGGCCAGCGCCAACGCATTTCCATCGCCCGCGCACTGGTGCTGGAACCGGCGCTGATTCTGCTCGATGAGCCGACTTCGGCGCTGGATCGCACAGTGCAGAAGCAGGTGGTGGAGTTGTTGCGGCAACTACAAATCAAACATGGGCTGACCTATTTGTTTATCAGCCATGATCTGGCGGTGGTGCATGCGTTGGCGCATGACTTGATGGTGATCAAGGATGGCAAGGTGGTTGAACAGGGTTCGTCGCGGGAAATCTTTGCCGCGCCCAAACACCCATACACCCAGGAACTCCTGAACGCCTCCGGCCTCAAGCCCGACACAAAACCCTGTAGGAGTGAGCCTGCTCGCGATAGCGGTATTCCAGTGACATAAGTTTTGACTGACCCACCGCCATCGCGAGCAGGCTCACTCCTACAAGGGATTGGGGTGGGTCATTGAAATATTTTTCATAGGCACTGCATCCAAACGCCTCCGCCACGGGTAGTCCCTGTAACAGCCCTCTTCGGCTGCCAGCGATCTACCCTTTTCGGAGAAACATACTGATGAACATCACCCAGTTGATCTGCCTCACCGGTTTGCTCACCGCCAGCGCCTCAACCTTCGCCCAAAGCAGCTATCCCGACGCGATCAAAGTCCCGGACGGCCACAAGATCGCTATGGAGACCACCGGGGTCGGCGAGATCACCTACGAATGCCGTGACAAAGCCAATACTCCAGGACAGACCGAGTGGACCTTCGTCGGCCCGAAAGCGGTGCTCAATGATCGCAGCGGCAAACAGGTCGGCACTTACTTCGGCCCGCCGGCCACCTGGCAGGCCAAGGACGGTTCGAAGGTCACCGGCACACAATTGGCCGTCGCGCCGTCGACTCCGGGCAACCTGCCCTATCAACTGGTCAAGGCCAATCCGGCCGAGGGTAAAGGCGCTATGAGCGGCGTGAGCTACATCCAGCGCGTCGCACTCAAGGGCGGCGTGGCGCCGGGCAGCGAATGCACAGCGGCGAACAAGGGCAAGCAGGAAGTGGTGAAGTATCAGGCTGATTACATTTTCTGGGCGGCGAACTGATCTCCGGAACACCACAAATCCCCTGTAGGAGTGAGCCTGCTCGCGATAGCGGTGTATCAGTGAAGAATATGCTGCTGACACACCGCTATCGCGAGCAGGCTCACTCCTACAAGGGGAATTATGTGTTCTGGATGTTTGCGGAATGTGAGCTAGATTGCACGACATGCCTTTAGCCGAATCCGTTTTCGATTACGAAGCCCGCCTCGCTGCCTGTGCCCGTGGCGAGCGGTCGGCCCTGCGCGATTTGTATGTGCAGGAAGGCCCGCGTCTGCTCGGTGTGGCCAAGCGCCTGGTGCGCGACACGGCGCTGGCGGAGGACGTTGTCCATGAAGCATTTATCAAGATCTGGAACGGTGCGGCAGGGTTTGACCCTGCGCGCGGTTCGGCGCGTGGCTGGATATTCAGCGTGACCCGGCATCTGGCGCTGAATCTGCTGCGTGATCACCGTCGTGAAACGTCGCTCGGCGTTGAACACGAAACAGTCGGGGATGCTGACGAATTCGATGCCCATGCGCATTCGGCACGCATTCATCGTTGCCTCGAACAACTCGAGCCACAACGCCGCCACTGCATCCTGCATGCCTATGTCGACGGCTACAGCCACGCGCAAATTGCCGCGCGCCTCGACACGCCGCTGGGCACGGTCAAGGCGTGGATCAAGCGCAGCCTCAATGCGTTGCGGGAGTGCATGGGATGACCAGCGAATCGGCGCAGGAACGTGATGAACTGGCTGGCGAATATGTGCTCGGCACATTGACTGCCGAGCAGCGCATCGAGGTGCAACGGCGCTTGCCGAATGAGCCCGAATTGCGTGCAGCGGTGGATGCCTGGGAACGGCGTCTGCTGGAGTTGACCGATCTGGCGCCCGCGCAACAACCCTCGGCGCTGTTGTGGCCACGGATCGAACGCAGCCTCGAACGGCTCACGCTAAAAGCGCCGTCGACCTCATGGTGGAATCTGCTGCCGCTCTGGCGCGGGCTGAGTGCGGCTGGACTGGCCGCCACATTGATTTTGGGCTCGATCCTGCTGACCCAGACCACGCCGAAACCAAGCTTTCTGGTGGTGCTGGTCGCGCCGCAGGACAAGGCCCCGGGCTGGGTGATTCAGGCGAGCAATTCGCGGGAGATTCAGTTGATTCCGCTCGGTGTGGTCGAAGTACCGGCGGACAAGGCGCTGGAATTCTGGACCAAGGCTGAAGGCTGGCAGGGGCCGGTGTCGCTGGGGCTGGTCAAGCCAGGCGAGGCTTTATCGGTGCCGCTGGACAAGTTGCCGCCGCTGCAACCCAATCAGCTGTTCGAGCTGACACTTGAGGGCGCCAATGGCTCGCCGATTGGCAAACCGACCGGGCCGATTCAGGCGATCGGGCGCGCTGTGAAGGTGCTGTAAGGCTCTGCTCTGCGGCTCCTGGCTACCATCATCGGCATCGATGTTCACCATCACGGCAATGAAGTTCTCATAAAAAATCCCGGGCGTAACATCTGCTCCATACCAACCAACAACACCCCGGAGCACACCATCATGAAACGCCAGACTCTTCTCGGTATCGCTTTCTCGGTCTTCGCTATCAACGCTTTCGCCGCTACCCCGGCCCACACCATGATCGCCGAAGGCGGCTCGGACAAACTGATCGAAAGCCGTGTGGCTGAAGGTGGTTCGGATCGTCTGCTCGAACGTCGCGTTGCTGAAGGTGGTTCGGATCGTCTGATCGAACGTCGCGTTGCTGAAGGTGGTTCGGATCGTCTGATCGAACGTCGCGTTGCTGAAGGTGGTTCGGATCGTCTGATCGAACGTCGCGTGGCTGAAGGTGGTTCGGATCGTCTGCTGGAACGTCGCGTTGCTGAAGGTGGTTCGGATCGTCTGATCGAACGTCGCGTTGCCGAAGGTGGTTCGGATCGTCTGATCGAACGTCGCGTTGCCGAAGGTGGCTCGGATCGTCTGATCGAACGTCGCGTTGCCTGATGATTGGCTGTAAGCGCAACACCCCAGAGAAACCCGGCTCCCTCAGCCGGGTTTTTTATGTCTGTGTGTTTTATCCCGCCTTGGCCATGCAGCGTTTGTAGCGCTCGTCCACACGCTTGGCGAACCACGCTGTGGTGAGTTTGCGAGTGATCTTCGGACTCTGCAGCACGATCCCCGGCAACACCGCACGCGGCAGCTTCTTCCCCTCCGCTTGCTCTGCCAGTTCGAACACCCGCTGATAGAGCTTGGTCTCTTCGAACTCCAGGGTTTTGCCCTTCTCCAGTTGATCGCGAATGGTCGGGTTGCGCATGCCCAATGACTTGCCGAGGGTACGCACCGCCAGTTCCGTGCCGCCGGGCATGATCGAGTCGTAGCGGATCAGATCGCCATCCAGCGCCAGCGGAATGCCCGAGGCGCGACTCACGGCATTCTGAAACGCAGCATTGCGGCTCGCGTACCAACCGGCATTGAAATCAGCAAACCGATACAGCGGCTCGCGATAACTCACCGGATAACCGAGCAGATGCGCGATACCGAAATACATGCCACCACGGCGACTGAACACCTCACGGCGGATCGTGCCGTCCACCGGGTACGGATAATCTTTGGCGTGCTGTTCGGCAAATTCGATGCTGACCTGCATCGGCCCGCCGGTGTGCACCGGGTTGAAGCCGCCGAACAGCGTGCGACCCATCGGCACCCGGCCGATGAAGTCGTCGAAAATACCACTGAGTTCTTTTTCACTGCGCGCCGCATTCAGGCGTTCGCTGTAGGTCTTGCCGTTGGTTGAACGCACTTGCAATGCGCCGCTGACCAACAGGCTGGGGATATGCACTTTCGCGGCGCGACGGTCGATTTCGTCGCGGGCGATCTTGCCCAGGCCGGGCACGGTGGGGTCGGCCTGGAAGGTGGATTCCTGTTCGGCAACGGCCAGCACCGAGCACAGGTTTTGCGTGGTCGGGCTGATGCTCTGCGCGGCAAACGCGGCGTAGATATCGGTGGCCCAGCCTTGCCGGTCAGCAGTCTTGGCCGGCATCAGCCGCACGATCTCGGCCTTCACTTCAGCAGGCGCACGCGGCACCGGTTCCTGGCTGCGCTGCCCCGCGCAACCGGCGAGCACCAGCAATGCGGCGAGCGTGATCGGTAATCGAGGGTTGTGCATGTTGCTCCATCCAGTCCAATAAGCCAGAACCACCATACACAATCCGTGTAGGAGCTGCCGCAGGCTGCGATCTTTTGACTTTAAAAAACAAGATCAAAAGATCGCAGCCTCCGGCAGCTCCTACAGAGGAATATGGGTTTTGAAGAGGTGATGACAAACCGATTGCAAACCGTTACTGAGAAAACCTATCATTTGCACCTGGAGTCGCATTTGCGCAAGGAGTTCCCGCGCCGCCCTTATTTTTCTCACCGGCCGTGCGCCTCCAGGTACATACATGCCCGCTCCAGCTCGACTCGCCGTCCCGTTTCGCCCGACGTTTCTCGCCCTGCTGTGCTCCCTGACTGTCACCGCTCACGCCGCTGAAGGCGATGCCAAAGCGCTGGTGCTGGACGACGTCAACGTCAATGCTCAAGCCCCGACGCCCAACGCCTTGCCCCCGGTTTACGCGGGTGGTCAGGTTGCCCGGGGTGGCCAGCTCGGCGTGCTCGGCAATCAGGACATGATGGACGTACCATTCAGCGCCGCCTCTTATACCGAACAACTGATCCAGGATCAGCAGGCCGAAAACGTCGCCGACGTGCTGCTCAACGATTCGTCGGTACGTCAGGCCTCCGGTTTCTCCAACCAGGCGCAGGTCTTCATGATTCGCGGACTGCCGCTCAACGGCGACGATATTTCCTATAACGGTCTCTACGGTGTGCTGCCACGGCAGATCATTTCCACCGACGCCTTGGAGCGCGTGGAAGTGTTCAAAGGCCCGAACGCCTTTATCAATGGCGTGACCCCGACCGGTTCCGGCATCGGCGGTGGCGTCAACCTGCAACCGAAGCGCGCCGGCGACGTGCCGCTGCGGCGTTACACCACCGACATCAACAGCGAAGGCCGTATCGGTCATCACTTCGACATCGGCCAGCGCTTCGGTGAAGACAACCGCTTTGGCGCCCGGATCAACCTGGCCCAGCGTGAAGGTGACACCGGTATCGATCACGAGAATCAACGCTCGAAACTGTTCGCCATCGGCCTCGACTATCGCGGCGACGCCCTGCGCGTCTCCGGCGACTTCGCCTACCAGAAAGAGCGCGTCAACGGTGGCCGCAGCTCGGTCAACCTCGGCACCGCCACACACATTCCGGATGCGCCATCGGCCGACACCAACTACGCGCCGAAGTGGGGCTACACCGACATCGAAGACACCTTCGGCATGCTTCGCGCCGAGTACGACCTGAACGACAACTGGACCGCCTACGCGGCCGGCGGCGCCAAGCACACCCGCGAAGTCGGGCGTTACAACTCGACCACTTTGGTTGGCAACAGCGGCGCGTCGTTTACCACGGGTTCGTTCGTCCCCCACGATGAAGACAACACCAGCGTCATGGCCGGCCTCAACGGCAAATTCAATACCGGCGCGATCAGCCACAAGCTCAACTTCGGCCTGACCGGAATCTGGGCCGAGCAGCGCAGCGCCTATGATTTCGACCTGACCCAATACGCCAACAACATCTACCACCCGGTGCAGACGCCGTCGCCTGTGGGCAACTTTGCCGGTGGCGACTTGAATGATCCGGGCATCACCGGAAAGACCTTCAACCGCAGCATCGCGCTTTCCGCCACCCTCGGTTTCTTCGATGATCGCCTGCTGGTCACCGCCGGCCTGCGTCGCCAGCAACTGGTGGTGCAAGGCTACAACTACGCCAGCTGGGGCAGCGGCGATCGCAAGTCGAGCTACGACGAGTCGATCACCACGCCGGTGTATGGCGTGGTGTTCAAGCCATGGGAACATGTGTCGTTCTACGCCAACCACATCGAAGGCCTGGCTCAGGGCCCGACCTCGCCGACCAGCACCGGCGGCTTCCGCGTGACCAACGGCAACGAAGTCTATGCGCCGAAACGCTCCAAGCAGACCGAAGTCGGGGTGAAAGTCGACATGGGCACTTACGGCGCGAGCCTGGGTGTCTATCGCATCGAGCAACCAAGCGATGGTTACTGCGAAATCAACAGCCCCACCACCTGCACCTACGTGCGTGAAGGCGAGCAGGTCAACAAAGGCGTGGAAATGAACGTGTTCGGCGAGCCGATCCAGGGCCTGCGCCTGATCAGCGGCCTGACCCTGATGGACACCGAACTGAAGAACACCCTCAACGGCGCCAACGACGGCAACCGTGCGATCGGGGTGCCGACCTTCCAGTTCAACGCTGGTGCGGATTGGGACGTGCCGGGCCTGCAAGGCGTAGCGCTGAATGCGCGGATGCTGCGCACCGGCGGTCAATACGCCGATGCGGCGAACAATCTGAGCCTGCCGACCTGGAACCGCTTCGATGCGGGTGCGCGTTATGCGTTCAAGGTGTCGGAGAAGAACGTGACCGTGCGGCTGGGTGTAGAGAATCTGGCGAACAAGAAGTATTGGGAATCGGCTCAGGGTGGGTATCTGACTCAGGGTGAGCCACGAGTGGCGAAGTTGTCCGGCACTATTGATTTCTAAGGCTGAAAAGCCCCTCATCGGAACGCCGCCCGCCTAACCCTCTCCCGGAGGGAGAGGGGACTGATTGCGGTGTTCTTTCGAAGTACACCGACGTGTGCCATCGAGTCGAACTCAGGTTCTGAAAAGCCCCCAAATCGGCTCCCTTTCCCCCTCGCCCCCTTGGGGGCGGTCCGACGTTTCGGGAGGGCTGGGGTGAGGGGGTAAATTTCACTACCGCCAAAACCTTCCCGCCGAACACCTGAAAACAGGCCTCACTACTACGGGGCCTTTTTCCGTCTGGCCGATCCACTGGCCACCCTCGCCTGCTGATCCATACTTGCTGCACAGCAAACGGAGGACAGGCCCATGAACCGCAGCGACGTCCTGATCATCGGCGCCGGCCCGACCGGGCTGGTACTGGCCCTGTGGCTGAGCAAACTCGGCGTGCGCGTGCGCATCATCGATAAAACCTCCGCACCCGGCACCACATCGCGGGCCCTGGCGGTGCAGGCGCGCACCCTCGAGTTGTACCGGCAACTGGACCTCGCCGACACAGTGGTGCGCAACGGCCATCGGGTCGCGGCGGCGACTTTCTGGGTCAACGGCAAACCGGTCGCGCAGTTGCCACTGAACCGCATCGGCGCAGGCCTGACGCCCTACGCGTTCGTCGAAATCTTCCCGCAGGATCAACACGAACGGCTGCTGATCGAGCGTCTCGAGGACTACGGCGTCACGGTCGAGCGCGACACCACACTGGAAAGCTTCGAAGAAACCGGCGACGGCCTCACCGCGCATTTGCGCCTGCCCGATGGCGAGCAGGAAATCTGCCAGGCCTGTTATCTGGCCGGCTGTGACGGCGCCCGCTCAGTCGTGCGCAAAACCCTCGACACCGGTTTCCCCGGCGGAACTTATCAGCAGATTTTCTACGTGGCCGACGTCAAGGCCAGCGGCCCGGCAATGAACGGCGAATTGCACCTGGATCTGGATGAAGCGGACTTTCTCGCCGTGTTTCCTCTCGCCGGCGAAGGCCGCGCAAGGCTAATCGGCACCGTGCGTGATGAACGTGCGGATCGCGCCGAAACCCTGGAATTTTCCGATGTCAGCAGCCGTGCCATCGATCACTTGAAAGTGCATATCGAAGATGTGCACTGGTTCTCGACCTACCGCGTGCATCACCGCGTGGCCGAGCATTTTCGCAGTGGTCGCGCGTTTCTTCTCGGCGATGCCGCGCATGTGCACAGCCCGGCGGGCGGTCAGGGCATGAACACCGGCATCGGCGACGCGATCAATCTGGCGTGGAAACTTGCCGCTGTGCTCAGCGGCGCCGCCGAGCCGAGCCTGCTCGACAGCTACGAAACCGAACGCATTGCCTTCGCCCGCCGATTAGTGTCGACCACCGATAAAGTCTTCAGCTTCGTCACCGCCGAGGGGCGCATGGCTGACTTGCTGCGCATGCGCGTGGCACCGTTTCTGATCCCGAAAATGGCCTCGTTCGAGGCCAGTCGCGAGTTCCTTTTTCGCACTGTGTCGCAAGTCACCCTCAACTATCGCGGTATGCCGCTGAGCCAGGGCGCAGCCGGCCACGTGCACGGCGGTGACCGTTTGCCGTGGGCGCATGATGGTGAGGGGGATAATTACGAATCGCTCAGACAGCCGTGCTGGCAGGTGCATGTCTACGGCGACACCAGCGACGAAATGATTGCCTGGTGCCACGAACATCACTTGCCGCTGCATGTGTTCGACTGGCGGCCGGCGTTTGACACGGCGGGGTTGGGGCGAAACGGTTTTTACCTGCTGCGCCCGGATACCTATGTGGCGATTGCCGATAACAGTGCGGATCCGAAGGTGATCGAACGCTACTTTCGGGAGCATGGTGTCCGACCTTACTTTCCTTGAACTCGATGGCGTATTCAGCATGACACTTCAGCATGCCAGCATTATGCTACCGTCTACCGCCGTTCACTCCCGCGATGTTGCCTGATTGAAAAATCGTAGAACCGCAAAATACATCCTTATAAGGACTGATACATGCTAGGGATTTTGGTATATCTCGTCGCTGCAGTATTGATTTTATTTTTCTACGTTCTGGTATTTCCAACACAGGACTTCTTCTATCAACTGATTGGCGCGTTGATTGTTAGTCTTCTGGTCTGGGACATGACCACCAAGCGATACCTGCTAAAAATCAGCAGAATCTTCGCCATCCAATGGGAACGGCAAACCGAGCAGTTTTTCTGCGCCCCCAGCGAAACGAAACTGACAAAGCTGAAGCTTTTTCGACGTAAAAGAAACGACGAAATCACACCTGTCTATATCGAGAAGCTCTCCGTTAAATCTTCTGCAGCCATGATAGTCACGCTGCAGGGTGAAAAGAACGTCAAGCAGGCCGCGACTCTTGGCTTTCAACATTTCAAAGTCCTCGCGCAAAAAGCCGCCAAATGGCAGGCTTATCGCCAGTATCTTCTCAGGGAGGCCACCGTGGACTTCCCACTGATACACAAAATTGCCGACACACTTGCTCCTCCCTCAGAATACGTGACCGGCGACGACCTTAAACTCACCTCCGACAACGATTTCCTCAAGAGACTGGCAACAACCAGTAAAGAGGTCGTGCACATATTCACCACAACGTCGCAGCTCTCCTCGGACTTCATCACCACCGTTGCCAATCACAAGAAAGATATAAAAACCCTGCACTTTTATATTTGCAGTCCTTATATCCAGAGTCATAAGTCTCTGCTCGACCTGACGCAAGAATATGAAAATCCTGCCTTCACCCGGCAGAAGGGACAATTCGTATGCAACGACGATGACAGCGTTCATGTCGAAGCCGATATGGTTCGCCGCATGATCAAGATTCTCGGCGCGATTCGCGAACTTGCCAGGCTGACGAACCAAGTCAACATCGAACTACACTTCTTCACTCAGCGTTATCCGGGCGTCAAGATCAAGGCACTGGAGCAAAAAGGCTACGCGCAGATACAACCAGGTCCTCTTTCCTACGCCAACAACCTTTATCGGTTTGCCGTTGATGTGAAGGAGTCTGAACATAACCAGTTACTGCAAAAAGACCTGGCAGCCTTCCGCCAGAGTGGCAAGATCGAGACCATTGAGTTGAAGGCTTCGTCAGGCAAACCCGTTGGCGAGCAAGCCGTCAAAGAAATGTGCCAATGGCTTTGCAGCCGGGGCATGACGGAGAAGAAACTGCAAGCAATGCATTCGCGAATCAAGGACATTGCCAAAGACGCTGACTCGGACAAGATCATCAACGACATCTTTCTCAGGCTTGAAAAGGTAACCGACGTTCTTGCGCAAGGTGATCAGGTCTGTGAAGTGCTTGCGCCCGATGGTTCGGTGACTCATTTCTCCACAGGATTGATCATTGAAAAAGACGACAAGTTGCTGCTGATAAAAAAGGCTGACCCCTTCTACAAAGAAAAATACAGCATTGTCGCCGGACACGTGAACCGCCATGAGACGCCTGTAGAAGCGATCAAACGGGAAGTTTATGAAGAGCTGGGATTAACCCTGAGTAACCCGCGACTGATCACGCCAGCCTTCGAACTCAACGATGCCTGCCGTCATAACGCGGACCGACACCTCTGGTTTGTCTTCAAGGCCGATTTACCGGATGGTGACTATCAACTCGACAGCAGCGAAATCAGCAAGACCAAACTTGTCCCTATAGCCGACCTCAAGGCAGACCTTCTGACCCCAGGTGCACTTGGCGTAATGAAGAAATTGAGTTATATGCCATGACGATCGTCATCAAATTGCCCGGTGCAGGCATGATCAAGAAGGGGCCGTCGACCTCGAGTATCGACTGGCTAAGCTACCGCGATTATCGGATCGACGCCGACTTTTACCGTGATCTTCTCAAACTGATTTCATCTCAGGATAACACTCAACAATGGGTGATCGTTTCCGGCGGAGTGGGCTCGCACCTGCAGACCAACTTCGCCAGAGAAATGCATGCCAGCGCTGACGAGCTGAAAGCGATTGGTACCGATCACGTGCGAACGCTGCAGAAAGTCTTCCTCTCGTACTGCAGCAGATCTGGCGCCAGCGTGCATGAAGTACTGGTGCCCGTCACCGAGCTGAATGCTGTTATGGCGGACAGCCGCGCAACGATCTTCTTTGTCGATCCAGACATTCGTTATGCCTCCACCGATACTTTGGCAGCCGCAGCAGCTCAAGCCATCGCGGCAGACAAGTTGATCGTCTTCAAAGCCAAGGTTCCGGTTTTCTCAGCCGGGTTCCCCACTCCGACTCGCATCGAAAAATGGCCGATAGCCGATCTCGGAGCGCGCGCAGAATCATTCGAAGCACAGAACCCTGGGCATTACATCATGGACAGCGCATCGGTGCAGATCATCCGCAGCGCTGGAATTTCGACCTGGCTGCTTGCCCCGGATAACTATATAGCCCTGTTTGATCCCGAGCAGTGCGAGAGTGCCACGGAGATAGTGCTATGAGTGTCTGGAGCGATACCGACATCCTCAACGGGCATAATGGTGAAGATTTGCAGATAGTTGACTTCAATCCTGATTGTCTGCGCTCTTCCAGCTATCTGTTGCGCTTGCACGACCGAATGCTGGTTCGACAATCGACCGCTGTCACCATCGATAGCCGTTCGACTGACACCGCCGCGTTATTCACCGAAGTCCAAATACCGCCAGAAGGGTATGTACTCGAGCCGGGGGTGCTTTACCTCGCCTCGTCCGTGGAAAGACTGCGGCTGGGGAACAACGTATGTGCCGAGATGGGTCTGTTGTCCTGCTATGCACGCATTGGCATGAATCTGAACTTTGGCTCCAACTTTATCGCCGCGACCTTCGGCGAGCGCGAGCCCTCGAGATTGACACTCGAGATCATTAATCTGTCGCGAGATAACATTCGCCTGTATCCCGGTGTCAAGCTCTGTCACCTGCGTGTGCATCAGCAACGCTCCCCCAGCCGCACTACCTACTCAGGGATTTATGCAGCCGGGGAGCAGACACTACCGACAAACTTCAACCTCAAGCCAGCCCGCTAGGTGCTGGCGGCGGGCTATCTAGATCCCGGCCAGCGCCAGATCCATCGCAAAGTAAGTGAAGATCAGATCTGCACCCGCGCGCTTGATCGCGCCGAGGCTTTCACGGACCACGCGATCCTCATCGATCGCCCCGGCCTGTGCGCCGAACTTGATCATCGCGTACTCACCACTGACCTGATACGCCGCCAGCGGCAGGTTCGAGGCTTCGCGGATGTCGCGGATGATGTCGAGGTACGCGCCAGCCGGTTTGACCATCAGCGCGTCGGCACCTTCTTGCTCGTCGAGCAGTGATTCGCGCAAGGCTTCGCGGCGGTTCATCGGGTTCATCTGATAGCTTTTGCGGTCGCCTTTCAGCGCGCTGCCACCGGCTTCGCGGAACGGGCCGTACAGTGCCGAAGCAAATTTGGTCGAGTAGGCCATGATCGGAATCTGGGTGAAGCCGGCCGCGTCCAGTGCCTGGCGAATCGCCCGCACCTGACCGTCCATCGCCGCCGACGGCGCGATCACATCAGCACCGGCACGCGCCGCTGCCACGGCTTGTTTGCCGAGGTTGATCAGGGTCTGGTCATTGTCGACTTCATGGTTGTGCATCACGCCGCAGTGGCCGTGATCGGTGTATTCGCAGAAGCAGGTGTCGGACATCACGATCATCTCCGGCACGGCATCCTTGGCAATGCGCGACATGCGCGAGACCAGACCATCGTCGCGCCAGGTGTCGCTGCCGTTGCTGTCCAGATGGTGGGACACGCCGAAGGTCATCACCGACTTGACGCCGGCACGGGCATAACGCTCGATTTCGCTGGCCAGTTTGCGCTCGGGAATACGCATTACCCCGGGCATGCTTTTGATCGGCACGAAGTCGTCGATTTCTTCTTCGACGAAAATCGGCAGCACCAGATCGTTCAGGCTGAATTCGGTTTCCTGGAACAGGCTGCGCAGGCTCGCATTGCGGCGCAGACGGCGTGGACGTGCTTCGGGGAACTGACTGGACATGAGGGCCTTTCCTGAAAACGGCAGATGAGACGAAAGTCGTAGGGGGCGAAGCTTATGCCTTGCGGGGGTTGGGGTACAAACCTGGATCAATCAAGAGTGCATTACTGGGGGTGTAATAATCGCTGTGACACAACAAATCCCCTGTAGGAGCTGCCGAAGGCTGCGATCTTTTGATCTTGCTTTTAAAAATCAACATCAAAAGATCGCAGCCTTCGGCAGCTCCTACAGGGGGATGTGTGGTGTCAGGAAGGGATGGTCAGGCCGCGAATGACCGCCGGACGCGCGAGGAATCGCTCAAGCACCCGGGTGACATTCGGGAAGTTGCTGATGCCAACCAGATCACCGGCCTCGTAAAACCCGATCAAATTACGCACCCATGGGAACGTGGCGATATCGGCGATGGTGTAGCGCTCGCCCATGATCCAGTCACGGCCCTCGAGCCGACCGTCGAGCACTTTGAGCAGACGTTTGCTTTCGTCGACATAACGATCACGCGGACGCTTGTCTTCGTAGTCCTTGCCGGCAAATTTGTTGAAGAAGCCGAGCTGGCCGAACATCGGGCCGATGCCGCCCATCTGGAACATCAACCACTGGATGGTTTCGTAACGCTGCGCGCCTTCCTGGGCGAGCAACTGGCCGCTTTTGTCGGCCAGGTAAATCAGGATCGCACCGGACTCGAACAGCGGCAGCGGCTTATCTTCGGGACCATGGGGATCGAGGATCGCCGGGATCTTGTTGTTCGGGTTCAGCGACAGGAACTCGGCGGACAGCTGATCATTGCTGTCGAAAGCAACCTTGTGCGGCTCGTACGGCAGGCCGATTTCTTCGAGCATGATCGAGACTTTGACGCCGTTGGGCGTCGGCAAGGAATAGAGCTGAATCCAGTCAGGGTACTGCGCCGGCCACTTCTGGGTGATCGGGAACGCGGACAGATCGGTCATGGGAAGCATCCAGTCACAAATTAAAGTCCTGAGCATAATCCAGGATCACACGCTCTAGCGCGGGTTCTTTTTGCCAGCGTCGTTGCACCTACTTAAATCCGCAACATCCTGTCGCTAACCTGCCACCAGGCCGCTAAACGGAGCCGTTAGAGTGCTGCGCACTCGGACGATCGAACCAAACGGCCCTCAGGGGACTCTGAGCTATGCCTTTGTTGCAGAGGAAGCCGTTCATGACAGGGAAAACACCCGGTGCTGGGAGCCCGTGGTGTAAAGGTTTGTCAGCCTTAATTGAATCTGCTGAAGAACTTTCTATTTCATGACGAACCTTATGCGATTCGCCAAACGCTTCAAACACCGTGCGTATGTGGCCCTGCCTTCCCTGCTGGCCGTCAGTGCGCTGTTTCTGTCGCTTGAGTCCAGCGAAAGCCGCGCGCAACCGGCGGATGGCACCCAGACCCTGGTGTTCCTGCGCCACGCAGAAAAACCCGAGGGCGGTCTCGGCCAGCTCAACTGCCAGGGCCTGAACCGCGCCATCGACCTGTCGACGCTGCTGCCGGAAAAATTCGGCAAGGCCGATTACGTGTTCGCCGCCAACCCGACACGCAATGTCGAGGAAGGTGAGCTGGACAACTCCTACAGCTACATTCGCCCGCTGATGACCATCAGCCCTGCCGCGATCAAGCTCGGTCTGCCGGTGAACATCGAGTTCTCGGCCAACGACACCAGCGATCTGGCCCGCGAGCTGCTGGAAGACAAGTATCACAACTCGACGATTTACACCGCGTGGTCCCACGGCTATCTGCCGGAGTTGATCAACAAGGTGGCTGGCAAAGCGGTCGGCGAGAAACAGAACATCACTGAGGACTGGGCGGGCAACGATTTTGACTCGCTGTATGTACTGACCCTGACCTGGCACAACGGCAAGGCCAGTCTGCAGAGCCACAGCTACAAGCAGGGGCTGGATCATGGCAAGGAAACCTGCCCGACCTGATTCTTGTGTGGTCTGACCCGGCCCCTTCGCGAGCAGGCTCGCTCCCACATTGGATCTGCGTGAAATACAAATCCCCTGTCGGAGCGAGCCTGCTCGCGAAGAGGCCAGCCGCTACAAACTCAACCTTTCTGGCTCAGCCGCTCACGCAAATACTCAAGCACCGCCCCACGCTCCCCGGCAAACTCGATCCGCCCGCCCTTCTTCTCGCGCTGAAACACATACATCGGGTCGTAATACTCACGCAGCAACCCTTCGATCCAGCCGCGATGCAAGTCCACCGCCCCGCTACGCCCCTGCGCCGCCAACGCGTCTTCCATCAAAATCAGCAAGCGTCGATGGCGCTCGCCACCCAAGCGCTTCTGCACGTTGTTGAGGCTTTCCAGCAGACGTTCAGAAAACAGCGTAAAGCCCTCCTCGCCATGCACCGTAGAGAACTCCGCCGACAGATCGACCACATAATCGCGCAGGATCCGCTCCACACGATCCTCAAAACTGTCTTCCAGCCAGACCATCGGGTACTGCTGCATGCCCTGATACAACGGCAGCGGCAAGGCGCAACTGCCGACCACCCGGCTCTCGTCCTCCAGCACAAACTGCGTGATACCCGCGTCGCGCTTCTTGAGAATGTCGATGGCCAGACGGTTTTCAAAGTCGATGTTCGACGGCTGCCCGGTGGCGCGCTTGCCGAAGCTGGAGCCGCGATGATTGGCGTGCCCTTCAAGGTCCAGGCCGTTTTGCAGTTGCACCAGCACTTCGGTCTTGCCGGTGCCGGTCATGCCGCCGAGCAGTACGAAATCACATTGCGCGATGGCCTGCTCAAGGGTGTCGATAAGGAAGTTGCGCATTGCCTTGTAGCCGCCGCCGACACGCGGATAGTCAATGCCGGCTTCGTCACGCAGCCACTGCTGGGTGATCTGCGAGCGCAGGCCACCACGAAAACAATAGAGATAACCGTCAGGATGGGCGCGGGCAAAATCGGCCCAAGCCTCGATACGCTCGGCTTTCACCGCGCCCGACACCAATTGATGGCCCAACTCGATGGCAGCCTGCTGACCGCGCTGTTTATAGCAGGTGCCGATCTTCTGCCGTTCGACGTCGTTCATCAGCGGCAGGTTGATCACACCGGGGAACGCGCCCTTGTGAAACTCGACCGGCGCGCGGGCATCCATCAGCGGCCGGTCGTTGAGGAAAATGTCTCGGTAGTCAGTGCAGTCGCGGAGCATCAAATCACCTCGACTGCGTTCGTCTGTCGCTCAACCAGTTCGCCGATTGGCGCCAGGTTCAGACCCAGTTCGGCGGCGACGGCGAGGAATTCTTCATTGCCTTCAGGCGTCACCGCGATCAACAGACCACCGCTGGTTTGTGGGTCGCAGAGCACGCGCTTATGCAGCTCCTGCACGCGGCCGACCTTGCTGGCATAGCTGTCGAAATTACGCAGCGTACCGCCGGGCACACAGCCCTGATCGAGGTAGTACTCGACGCTGTCCAGACGCGGCACCCGGTCGTAGGCGATGCGCGCGGTGAGCTTGCTGCCATCGGCCATTTCCACCAGATGCCCGAGCAGACCAAAACCGGTGACGTCGGTCATCGCCGTAACGCCGGCGAGTTTGCCGAAGCGGCTGCCGGGTTTGTTCAAGGTGCACATCCAGTCGCGGGCCACGCCGACGTCGGCGGCGCGCAATTTGCCCTTTTTCTCGGCGGTGGTGAGGATGCCGATGCCCAGCGGTTTGGTCAGGTACAACAGGCAACCGGCGGTGGCGGTGTCGTTGCGCTTCATGTGGCGCTTCTCGACCAGACCGGTGACCGCGAGGCCGAAGATCGGCTCCGGCGCATCGATCGAATGCCCGCCCGCCAGTGGAATGCCCGCCGCGTCGCAAACCGCACGGCCACCGCGAATCACTTCACGCGCCACTTCCGGGGCCAGCACATTGACCGGCCAGCCGAGAATCGCGATGGCCATCAGCGGATCACCGCCCATCGCGTAGATATCGCTGATCGCGTTGGTCGCGGCGATGCGGCCGAAGTCGAACGGGTCATCGACGATCGGCATGAAAAAGTCCGTGGTCGAGACCACACCGCGCTCGGCATCGATCTCGTATACCGCCGCGTCATCCCGCGAGGCGTTGCCGACCCACAGTTTCGGATCAAGGTTCTGCGCACCGCTGCCGGCCAGAATCACTTCCAGCACCTGCGGGGAAATCTTGCAGCCGCAACCGGCGCCGTGGCTGTATTGGGTCAGACGAATCGGCTCGCTCATGGGGGAGTCTCAGGCTGTTGATGGGGCGGATTCTAGCAGAGCACGGCCCAGCAGTTTTTTGCACTGACTGAGCGGCCCCTTCGCGAGTAGGCTCGCTCCCACATTTGCACCGCATTCCCCTGTGTGCGAGCCTGCTCGCGAAGGCAATCGAACAGTCACCACACGCATCGGGTTGCCAAAGAATTTACAGGCAAAAAAAACCGCCCTTACGGGCGGCTAAAAGTGCTTCGACCCTAAATCAGAAGCCCAGGCTGAAGCTGATGGTCATCGCATGGTCATTGCTGTCGTTCGACAGTTGCCCCGAATAGCCAACCCCGAGTTTGCCGGTCGGGCTGATCTGGAAGTCGACCCCCGCTTCAACAATCGCGCTGTCCTTGGCGATCGGCACGCCTTGGGTGCTGAACGACGCGCCGCCGTCGATGAAGGTCAGATCAGCGTCAGGCTTGGTGTCACCAAAGGCATGGCGCCAGCCGATGGCCGCGCGCGGGGTGAATTGCCCGCCGTTGGCCAGGGTGATGACTTTGCCGGCGCGTACACCGAGGGTCGAGAAGGTGATGTCTTGATCGGCATCCGCTTCCAGGCGCCCTACTCCGCCTTTCTCCTTGGCTTTGTCAGTGTCGTAGTTGACGTAGGCGAGCCCTGCGAACGGCTCAAGGGCAATGCCGCCCGCGTCGATGGCGTAACCGACTTCACCGAACACCTGGGCGCTGCGTGCGTCGTAGTTGGCTTTCAGACGATCGTTGTAGCTGCCGACGCTGACGTTGCGTTTGGTTTCGATGTCGTGCCAGCTGTAAGCCGCGCCGAGGCGCACCGCCAGGGCATCGAACTGCGAGTTGAGGTACGCCGCCAGGTGGTAGCTTTCGACGGTGGCATCCGAGCGACGATCATGCGCATCGAGATCGCTGCGGGTGTAACCGGCGGCCATACCCACGCGCCACTGGTCATCGAGTTGCTTGTCGGTGCCGAGCATGAAGCCGCTGAGGTTGCGATCAAGTTTCGCCGCATTGCTGTCGCCATCCGACTCGCCCCAGGCGCCGAGTGCCCGCGCCCAGCCGACCATTTCGCCGTGGCAACCGTTGCTGCTCAATTGGTTGTCACTTGGCGCCAGGGCTCGGCGTGGATCATCCGCCGCGCTGCATGATGGTTGGCGCATGCGATCGTTGACTGCGTCACGCACATAACGCGAATCCTCGAGAATCGCACTGGCGGTGCTGGCGTGGATCTCACCCGACAGACTGTCGAAGGCATTACGCGCACCGGCGACACTGAGGTTGACGATCTCGTTCTGCAACGCCGCGCCCGCCGGGCCGTTGTTCGACAGCGCGGTGGCGGTTCGGAACTGGTTGCCGGTGGCAGCGACATCGGCGAAGGAATTGCCGTTGCGGCTGACCACCAGGTTCACCGCATTAGCGTCATACACCAGCGCGCTGTTAAGGAACGCGTATTGCGGCAGGTCCGCAGCGCTGAAGGTGCCGTTCACGCCACCGCCCGCCGTGATCAGCGAATACGTGGTGTTGCCGGTGAACGGTGCCAGCGAGTTGACTTGCAAGGCGCCGCCCAACGCCGCGGTGCCCCCGACTGCCAATGGTGTTGCGGTTGGCGAGCTGACCGTCAGTGCCAGCACACCGTCGGATGCGTTGGTCAGGTTACCGGCCACGCTCAGGGTTCCAGCCTCGGCGCCAGAAGCCACCACACCGTGGTTGACCACCGAGCCGACGCTGCCGTTACCGCTCAACCCCGCCCCATTGGCCACGGTGACTTGCCCGCCCAGCGAAGCCCGCGCCGCACGGCTGCCGACTTGCAGCACGCCTTGATCGACCGCGACCGTGCCGCTGAAGGGGTTATCACCGGCCAACAGCAAGGTGCCAGTACCGCTTTTGAGCATCGCGCCAAGTCCGCTCAGCGATCCGTTGAACAGACCATTGACGTTCTGTTGGAACACCAGCGAAGCGTTGTTGAGAATGTTGCCCTGCAAGCTGGTGGTATTACCGATCAACGTACCGCCGCTGACGGTGGTGCCTCCGCTGTAAGTGTTGGCGCCGCTCAATACCAACGTGCCGGAATCAAGTTTCTCGATGCCGCCCGTGCCCACCAGTGGCGTAGAGATTTCCGCACTCCCACCGGCATTGACCCGCACTGGCGCGAGGCTGCCGTCCGTGCCGTTGACCGGCGTCAGCGTACCGCCAGCCCCCGGAACCAGGCTATAGCCGCCGGAGAGAAATTGCAGACCGGTAAAGTTCTGATTGCCCTGCACGGTCACCGTACCGGCCTGGCCACCGAACACCGCGAACTGACCATTTGAAGCCAAGGCCTGGGTACCGCTCGGATCGGTCCAGTTAGTGCCTGGGCCCCATACACCGCTACCGCCGCCGATGCTGCCATCGGGATTGGTGGTGCCACCGTTCCAGAACTGCACCTCACCCGGCGTGCCTTGCACCAGCAGATTGATCTGATTGGCGATGGCGGTTTGCAGGGTCAGATTGGCCGCCGACACCGGCAGGCTGCCATACACCAGACCGTTGTCGGTGAGGCTGCCGCCGTAGCTGAACAGTTGATAAACCCCAGTGCCGAAACCGCCGGCGTTGCTGATGTTCAGCGTACCGTCGAGGGTCAGGTTGCCGGCGACGTTGACCACGGTGGTCGAACTGGCCGCCGAGCCGAGACTGAAGTCCAGATTGGTTCCCGAGGACAACGCCAGCGAACCGACCGACAACGGCGTCGCCGTGCCACCGCCAGCCAGCGTCGCACCGCTGGCCAGTTGCACGGCGCCGCCGAGTTGGCCGCCACCGCCGATGCTCGCGCCGCTGGCAACGTTGACGCTGGCGCTGTTGAGCACACCGTTGACGATCAGGTTGCCAGCCTGCACCGAGGTGTTGCCGGTGAAGGTGTTGTTGCCGGCCAGCAGAAGCTCACCGGTGCCGGCTTTGTTCAGCGTACCGGCGCCGGTGAGGTTGCCGGTGTAGCTGCCGTCAGCGTTCTGCTCGAAGGTCAGCGTTGCGTTGTTGACGATCGCCCCTTGCAGGCTGCTGGTGTCACCGCGCGTCGTGCCGCCGTTCAGTGTGGTGCCGCCGCTGTAGGTGTTGGCGCCACTGAGGACGAGATCGCCGCTACCGTTTTTCAGCAGACTGCCGGTGCCGGTCACCGCACCGATCAACGTGGTGTTCTGATTACCGGCCAGGGTCAGTTGAGCGCCAAGGTTGACGGCGTTGGCCAGTTGCAGCGCCGAGGTGCTGTCGAGGGTGCCGTTGCCGGTCACGTTGAGCGCGGCGCTGCTGAGTGCACTGTTGTTGCCGAGGATCAGCGTACCGCCGGCGAATTGAGTACCACCGCTGTAAGTGTTGCTGCCGTTGAGGGTCAGGCTCGATGCGCCGGCCTTGATCAGGCTGCCGCTGCCGCTGACCACGCCGCCGAGGGTCAAGGCGTTGGAGCCGGCAACGGTCAAACCACCATTGACGACCACGTCGTTGCCCAGACTGACGGCCGCGTTGCTGTCCAGCGCCGTGCCGTCAGCAGCGGTCAACACACCAGTGCCGAGCGCCGCGTTGTTGCCAACCACGATTTTGCCGCCATTGAGCGCCGTGCCGCCGGTGTAGCCGTTGGCCGCGTTGAGCACCAGCGTACCGCTGTCGTATTTGCCCAGCGTGCCGCTGCCATTGAGCGCCACACCGAGGGTTGCCGTGGCGTTCGGGTCAACCCGCACCGTGGCATTGCCCAGCGAACCGTTGACCAGATTCAGCGAGCCCGCCGTGCCGTTCACCAGGCTGTAGCCATCGGTGACGAACTGCATGCCGGTGATGGTTTGCGCGCCATTGACGGTCACCGTACCGGCCGCGCCCTGAAACACCGCAAAGTTGTTGGTCCAGGCCTGATTGGTGGTGCCGTTGACGTCGGTCCAGTTGGTGGTGCCAGTGTTCCAAGTGCCGCTGCCGCCTTCGACCGAACCGTTGGCCAGCAGTTGGTTGCCGTCCCAGAACTGCACGGTGACGCCCGGTGCGGTGACCAGCAGGTTGATCTGATTGGCCAGAGCGGTTTGCAGGGTCAGATCGCCCGGGCTGACGCTGCCCGGCAGTGTGCCGAAGAGCATGCCGTTGTCGGTCAGGCCGCCGGTGTAGTCGATCAGGCGATAGACACCGCTGCCGAAACCACCGATGTCGCTGACATTGAGGGTGCCGTCGAGTGTCAGATTACCGCCGACGCTGACCAGCGCATTGCCGCCACCGGACACCGGGGTGCCGAGGCCGACGTCGAAGTTTGAATTGCCGTTGAACAGCAGCGTACTCACGTTCAGCGTACTGCCGGTGACGCCCGCCAGATGACCGCCATCGGCCACCGTCACGGCACCGGTCAAGGTGCCGCTGCCACCGAGCGTGCCGCCGTTATTGACCAGCACGTTACCGCTGGCCAGCGAACCGTTGACCTGCAGGGTGCCGGCGTTGACGTTGGTATCGCCGGTGAGGTCGCTGATGCCGCTGAGGGTCAGGGTGCCGCTGCCGAGTTTGCTCAGGCTGCCGTCACCGCTGAGGATGCCGGCGAAGGTGCTGCTGACATTGTTGCCGCCAAGGCTCAACGTATTGCCCGTGCCGATCAGCGCAGTGCCGCTGCCAGTGAGGCTGGCAAGGCTGCCCGAAGCACCGAGATTCAGCGCCGCGCCGCTCGCGAGATTAACCGTGGCGTTGTTGCCCAGTGCCGCGCCACTCAACGTGGTCAGGCTGCCGGCGAGCACATCGAAGGTGCCGCTGAAGGTGTTGCTGCCACTCAGTGTCACGTCGGCCAGACCGTTTTTGCTCAGCGTACCGGCGCCGGCGATGACACCGCCGAGTGTCAGGTTGTTGTTGCCGGCCAGGGCCAGATTGGCATTGACGTTGAGGTTGTTGGCCAGCACCAGTGGCGCGGAATTGTCGAGGGTCGAAGCGCCGGCCACGGTCAGCGCGCCGCTGCCCAGAGAGCTGCCCGTACCAAGGGTCAGCGTGCCGGCATTCAGCGTGGTACCGCCGGAGTAAGTATTGATGCCGTTGAGTGTCAGGTTCGACGCGCCGTTCTTGATCAAGCCACCCGCGCCGCTGACAACGCCGGCGAGGGTCAGGTTGTTGCTGCCGGTGTTGCTCAGGTTGGCGTTGAGCACCACGTTGTTGCCCAGGCTCAGCGCGCTGTTGCTGTCGAGCGCCGAGGCGCCAGCTACGGTGAGATTGCCCAGACCCAGTGCCGAGTTGCTGCCAGCGGTCAGGGTGCCGGCGTTCAGGGTGGTGCCGCCGAGGAAGTTGTTATTGCCGCTGAGGGTCAGGTTGGCTGCGCCGTTTTTGCTCAGGCTGCCAGCGCCGTTGACCGTGCCGGCCAGGGTCAGATCCGCCGTACCACCGATGCCGAGGTTGCCGGCCAGATTCACCGCATTGTTCAGCGAAACCGCTGTGCTCGCATCCAGCGTGGTGCCGCCCGCCGCGTTCAACGTGCCAGAACCCAGCGCCGAGTTCGACGCCAGAATCAGTCCGCCGGCGTTCAAGGCAACCGGGCCAAGGAAGGCATTGTTACCGCCGAGGGTCAGGTTCGCCGTGCCGGTTTTGATCAGACCACCCGTGCCGCCAATCACGCCGTTGAGGGTCAGTGCATTGCTGCCGACCACGGTGAGGTTGCCGTTCAGCGTCGCGGCGTTGGCCAGTGTCACCGCCGCGTTGCTGTCCAGTTGCGTGCCGGCATTCGCCGTCAACGTGCCGGTGCCGAGCGCGGTGTTACTGCCGACGATGATCTTGCCGCCGTCCAGTTGCGTGCCGCCGGTATAAGTGTTGGCACCACCCAGCACCAGGGTGCCGGCGTCGAGTTTATTAAGGATGCCGCTGCCATCGATATTGGCATTGATGGTCGCCGTCACGCCCGGATCAACGCGCAACGAAGTAGTGCCGCCGGTGCCGTTGACCGCTGTGAGTTGCCCCGCTGCACCGTTGATTACGTTGTAGCCGTCGGTGAGGAACTGCATGCCAGTGAATGCCTGCGTGCCGTTTACCGTCACCGTGCCGGCGGTGCCCTGGAACACCGCGAAATCACCCGCCCACGGCTGGTTGACCAGACCGTTGGCATCGGTCCAGTTGGTGCCGACCGCATTCCACGTGCCGCTACCGCCATCGACCACACCGTTGGCGATGGTCTGGCTGCCGTCCCAGTAACGGATGTTGCTGTTCGGCGCGGAGACTTGAATGTTGATCTGATTGGCCACGCCGGTCTGTACCAGCAGATCGCCGAGACCATAACCGACCGGCACGCTGGCGACATCGAGGCCCAGATTGGTCAGGGCGCCGGTGTAGTTGAACAGGCGATACACGCCGACGCCAAAACCGCCGGCATCGGTGACGTTGAGATTGCCGTCGAGGGTGAGGTTGCCGCCGACGTTCATCAGCGAAGTGGTCGACGGCGTGCCCAACGCCACATCGACATTGCTGCCGGCCGCGAGGGTCAGCGCACCGGCGGACAGTTGATTGCCCGACGCCAACGCCAGATGCCCGCCGCTGTTGACGTTGACGCTACCAAGCGCCGAACCGGTGCCGGTCAGCGTACCGCCGGTATTGACGTTGACCTGTGCACTGGCCAGCGAACCGCTGAGATCCACGGTGCCGCCATTGATCGCGGTGTTGCCGGTAATGCCGTTGATGCCAGTGAGGTTCAAGGTGCCGGTACCGACTTTGACCAGGCCGCCGCTGCCGCTGAGATCACCGTCAAAGGTACTGGTGACGTTGCCACCGCCGACGGTCAGGGTGTTGCTGCCGGTCAGTTGCACACTGCCGCTGCCGGTCAGCGCGCCGAGGCTGGCGTCGCTGCCCAGATTGAGCCCGGCGCCGGCGCTGATGTTGACCCCGGAAGTGCTGCCCAGCGCATTGCTGTTGAGGGTGGTGACGCTGCCCGAGATGATGTTCAGTGCGCCGGTAAAAGTGTTATTGCCGGCGAGGGTCAGATCCGACAGACCGTTTTTGGTCAGGCTGCCAGCGCCGTCGATGATGCCGTTCAAGCTCAGATCGTTGTTGCCGGCGACGGTCAGTCCGGCATTCAGCGTAATGGCGTTGCCGATGCCGAACGAGGCGCTGTTATCCAGCGTCGCCGCACCGCCGACGATCAATCCGCCACTGCCGAGGCCGTTGGCATTGCCCAAGGTCAGCGTACCGGCATTGAGCGTGGTGCCGCCGCTGAAGGTGTTGTTGCCATTGAGGGTGAGATTGGCCGCGCCGTCCTTGATCAACTGGCCAGTGCCGCTGGTGACACCGCCGAGGGTGAGGTTCTGCGTGCCGCCAACGCTAAGCGCCGCATTCAGGGCGACGGCGTTGTTGAGGCTGACCAGTGGAGAATTGCTGTCCAGCGTTGCCGCGCCAGCGACGGTCAGCGCACCGGAACCGAGCGCCGAACTGTTGCCGACGGTCAGGGTGCCGGCGTTCAGCGTGGTGCCGCCGAGGTAATTGTTGGCCGCATTGAGAATCAGATTGGCCGCGCCGTCTTTCACCAGACTGCCGGCGCCGCTGACCAGACCGGTCAGGGTCATATTCGCCGTGCCGCCGATATTCAAGGCACCGGCGAGTGCCACGGCATTGCTCAGACTGACGGCGGTGTTGGCGTCCAGCGTGGTGTTGGCGGCCGCGTTCAACGTACCGGAACCCAGCGCGGTGTTGCTACCGACAATCAGTTTGCCGGTGTTCAACGCGGTGTTGCCAAAATAAGTGTTGGCGCCATTGAGGGTGAGGTCGGCAGCGCCGTTCTTGGTCAGCCCACCGATACCGGCGACCACGCCGCCCAAGGTCAGCGCATTGCTGCCGCCCAAGGTCAGGGTGCCGCCGAGGTTGACGTTGTTGGCCAGCGTTGCCGCAGTGCTGGCATCAAGGGTGGTGCCGTTCGAGGCGTTCAGTGTGCCGGTGCCGAGGGCCGTGCTGGAGCCGACCACCAGCGAACCGGCATTCAGCGCGGTGGTGCCGGTGTAGGTGTTGTTGCCGTTGAGGGTCAGGCTCGATGCGCCGGTCTTGATCAAACCGTTGCCGCCACTGATCACCCCGCCGAGGGTCAGTGCGTTGGCGCCGCCAGCGGTAAGGTTGGCGTTGAGAATCACGTTGTTGTTCAGGGTCACGGCCGAACTGCTGTTGAGCGTGCCCGCACCTTCCACCGACAACGCGCCAGTGCCCAGTGCGGCGCCGTTGCCGACGGTGAGGCTGCCAGCATTCAGCGTGGTGCCGCCGCTGTAGGTGTTGGTGCCGTTAAGAGTGAGATTGGCGGCGCCGTTTTTCACCAGTTGGCTGGCGCCACTGATCACCCCGCCGAGGGTCAGCGCGTTACTACCACCGATCCCCAGGCTGTTGTTGAGAATGACCGCGTTGTTCAGCGTCACCGCCGCATTGCTGTCGAGGGTGGCCACGCCGCCAACGGTGATATTGCCGCTGCCGAGCGCCGCGTTGGCACCCGCCGTAATCGTGCCCGCGTTCAACGCGACCGCACCGAGGAAGGTGTTGGCGCCGTTGAGAACCAGGTTGGCCGCGCCGTTCTTGGTCAGCCCGCCGCTGCCGCTGACAATTCCGCCCAGGGTCAGGTTGGCGCTGCCGCCGACATTGAGGTTGCCGCCGAGGGAGACCGCGTTGGTCAGCGCCACTGCCGTGCTGGCGTCGAGCGTAGTACCCGCCGCCGTGGCCAAGGCGCCAGTGCCCAGCGCAGTATTGGAACCGACAATCAACGTGCCGGCATTCAGCGCAGTACCGCCGGAGAAGGTGTTGTTGCCGCTGAGACTCAGGTTGGCGGTGCCGTTTTTGATTAGATTGCCGGCACCACTGACGACACCACTCAGGCCCAATGCTTGCGTGCCACCAACGGTCAGCCCCCCCGCGAGCGCGACGGCATTGGCCAGGGTCACCGCCGTGGTCGCATCCAGCGTGGTGCCCGCCGCCGCATTCAGCGCGCCGGTCCCCAGCGCGGTGTTGCTGCCCACCAACAGGCTGCCGGCATTGAGCAACGTGTTGCCGCTGTTGCTGTTGTTGCCGGTCAACGTCAGGCTGGCACTGCCGGACTTGGTGATGCCGCCGGTGCCGGACAATACGCCGCCAAGGGTCAGGGCATTGCTGCCGAGCACGTTGAGCGCGCCGGTCATGCCGATGTTATTCGCCAGCGTTACGTTGGCGGTGCTATCGAGACTGGTACCGGCGGCCGTGTTGAGCGCGCCGCTACCGAGCGAGTTGTTATTGGTCACCAGCAGGCTGCCGGCGCTGAGAGTGGTGGTGCCAGTGAAACCTGTATTGGCGCCACTGACGGTCAGGCTGCCAGTACCGGTTTTGGTCAGGCCGCTGCTGCCGCTGATCAAACCGCCGAGGGTCAGTGCGCCAGTGCCGCCGGCGGTCAAGGTGCCGCCGAGGCTGATGGCGTTGGCCAGGCTGATCGTGCCCGGTGCGCTCAGCGTTGTCGCGCCGGTCACATTGAGCGTGCCGGTGCTGAACGCCTGATTGTTGCCCAACTGCACCGTGCCGCCATTGAGCGTGGTGTTACCCAGATAGGTATTGGCGGCGCTAAGGTTTAGCTGACCGGTACCGGCCTTGGTGAAACCGCCGCTGCCGGAAATCACCCCGCTCAGGGTGGTGGCGTTGCCGCCTTGTACCGTAACGCCGCCGGCACCGAGGGAAATCAGATTGCTGATGTTCAACCCGGCATTGCTGGCTTGCAGAATCCCGCCGTTGGAGGTGATGACGCCGCTGCCGAAGGTGGCGTTGTTGTTGAAATTCGCGATACCGCCATTGAGCGTGGTCGCGCCGCTGACCAGTGGCCCCTGCAAGGTCCAGGTGCCGCTGTTGAGGGTCAGGTTGTTGAAGTTGATGTAGGTGGCGCTCGATGCCGTGCCAGTCCCGGTGATACCGCCGCCGACGCCAGCCGGGTTTTGCAGGATCAGGCTGTTGGTGCCGCCCGCACCGCCATCCACCGTACCGGTTGGGGCGAAGGTCAGGTTGATGCCGATCAAACCGCCAAGGCCGACGCTGATCTGTACACCGTCACCGACGTTGACGCTGGAGCCGGTCACCGCGGTGAAGGTGTTGGTGCTCGCCGCGCCCATCGACACGCCGCCGGTAATCGCACCGGCGTTGGTGAAGGTGTTGCCTGCCGCCGAGGTCTCGAAGGCGATCCGGCCATTGATGACACCGGTGCTGCTGTTGGTCATGTTGACCTGCGAGCCGCCGTAAACGCCGATCACCGGGGTGTCGGCCAGGGTGATGCCGCCGATCGAGAGTCCGGTCGAGGTGATGGTGCCGTTGTTGGTGATGCTGGTGGTGCCGGCCGCGGCGTTGTTCACGCCAATGGCCAGGCCGTCGATGCTGGTCAGGTTGAGCCCGAGCAGCATCCCCGTACCACGGATGATCCCGCTGGCGTTGTTGAGCACACTGACCGTGCTCGTCGCGCCAGTGCCGATGAATGCACCGCCGCTCAATACCGAGACCAGGCCGAGCAGCGCCGGGTCGATAGTGCCGGAGTTGTTCAGGGAGATGTTCACCCCGGTCAGGTCCATCACATGGCCGCCGAGGGTCGCGTTCATCTGCGCGCCGCTGTTGACGTTGACCGTCAAACCACTGGTGGCGCTGGAGAAGTTGTTGAGAAACAGCGGCAGGCTGGGCACGCCGGTACAGGTCACCGTTGAACCCGCCGTGGAGCACGTGGCCAGCGCAGGTGCGCTGACGCCGCCGAACAACAGTCCGGCGACGCTCAGATGCACAGCAAGGGAAAGAGGGGAAAAGCGCGAAACGAGGGCGACACCAAACCTTGCTTCCACGGGCTACTCCTTGTCGTGGCCAATTTCTTCCTTGAGCGCGCGAAGAGCCGTGCTTATTCCACACGCGAATCAAGACTGCGACGGTCATCACAAAACCGCGTTATTGGGGACAAAGCTAGTAGACGCCCGGCAATGGGGCACGGATTAAATGGTGTTAATACTTTAATACTAGAGGGGGTCTGGCATCAGCGTTTCAGCCCGCAGTCATTGACTGTGAAGAGGTTAAAAACTGTGGGAGCGAGCTTGCTCGCGAATGCGTTGTCAGCTTGCGGATACTTTTCTGATACCCCGCCTTCGCGAGCAAGCTCGCTCCCACAGGGAACTGTAGGGTCTGCAAACCCGCGCCTGACCGATCCATCAGGAAATACTGAAAAAGGACAGATTTTTCAGCCCATTGAAGGTTTTGGTACGCCTTATGCAAACGTTTGCGTAACGTCAATCCCAAGGTTTTCGTAACAAAACCGTACAAGCCCACGGAACACGGGCCTCGAATCCGCAAAAAAGGACTTTGAATGCACGCCGCCTCGCCTTTTCGCGCACCTTTTGCGCGCACGCTTGCTGTTTCCCTGCTACTGACCGGCGTTACCGGAGTTCTCAGCCACAGCGCTTTGGCGCAACCGCCGGCCAAGGAAGAATCCGCCCAGGGCGAAGCGCTCAGCCCGGAAGCCAGCCCGCCGAAAAAAGGTGCCTATCTGTCTGACTGGTACAACCAGGACTTGATGTTGATTGGCAGCAAAGACATCAGCTTCGGCCCGCAACCGGCCGATGACATCTATCTGGAATACGAGTACTTCGGCCGCAAAGGTCCGTTCGAACTGTACGGCTACGTTGACATCCCGAAGATCTTCAACATCGGCAACAGCCATGACAAAGGCGTGTGGGATCACGGCTCACCGGTGTTCATGGAGCACGAACCGCGCATCTCCATCGATTACCTCGCCGGCCGCAGCCTGGCCATCGGCCCGTTCAAGGAATGGTATGTAGCGTTCGACTGGATCTACGACCACGGCAGCCGCAAAGAGAACCGCGCCAACACCCTCTACAGCGGTTTCGGCACCGACATCGATACGCACTCGCGGGTCAACCTTTCGGCCAACCTCTACGGTCGCTATCAGTGGGAAAACTACGGCGCCAGCAATGAATATTCCTGGGACGGCTACCGCGCGCAGCTCAAGTACATCGTGCCGATCGACAAATTCAGCAACGGTGCCTCACTGACCTACATCGGTTTCACCAACTTCGATTTCGGTTCGGACATCCACAAGGACAACCCCGCTCGCACGGCCAACGCGACGGTGGCGACCAACGTGTTGCTCTACTCGTTCACCCACTTGCGCTTCACCCTGGTCGGCCGTTATTTCCACAACGGCGGCAACTGGGAAGACGGCAGCGAGCTGAATTTTGGCGACGGCAATTTCCGTGCGCGTTCCAACGGCTGGGGTTACTACGCCGGCGTCGGTTATCAGTTCTGAATCAAGGAGTTTTCCATGCAAGCAATGATGCGTTTGACCCTGGCCGGCGCGGCCCTGCTCTCCTCTACCGCGTGGGCCGCCGAAGCACCGATTCAACCGAAAGTCATGCTGATCACCATGTTCGCCCCCGAGGCACAAAACTGGATTGATCGCCTGGAGTTGAAGCAGGAAATCCGCGTGCAGGGCCTGTCCGCCGAGTACCCGAGCATCCGCTGCAACGCGCAGCAGGTCTGCCTGTTGACCACCGGCATGGGTCAAACCAACGCCGCCGCTTCGACATTGGCGTTGGCGCTGTCGCCGAAATTCGACCTGCGCAAAAGTTACTTCCTGATCGCTGGCATTGCCGGGATCAGCCCGAAACACGGGACCATCGGCACCGCTGCGTGGGCGCATTATCTGGTGGAATTCGGCACGCAATGGGAGATCGATTCGCGCGATGCGCCATCGAGCTGGCCGACCGGGTATCTGGGCATCAACACCAAAGGGCCGAACGAAAAACCGCCGCTGGACTACAAGACCGAAGTCTTTGAACTCAACCCGAAACTGCAGGCCAAGGCCTTCGCCCTGAGCCATAAAGTCGAGCTGAGCGAGAGCAAGGAATCGGCGGCGTGGCGCCTGAAATATCCGTCGGCCCCGGCCAATCAACCACCGGTGGTGACGCGCTGCGACACGTTGGCCGGCAACACCTGGTTTTCCGGCACGCGCCTGAGCGAACGGGCCGAGGTCTGGACCAAACTGCTGACCGACAACAAGGGCGAATACTGCACGACACAGCAGGAAGACAACTCCACCTATGAGGCCCTGCTGCGTGCCAGTCGCGAAGGTCTGGTCGACGTGCAACGCCTCGCCGTGGTGCGCGCCGGCTCAGATTTCGACCGCCCGGAGCCGGGCGGCAGCGAAGTGGACAACCTGCTCAAGTACGCCGATCAGGGCGGTTTTGTGCCGGCGCTGGAGAACCTCTATCGCACGGGTAATCCGCTGGTGCAGGACATCCTGAAAAACTGGTCGGCGTGGGAAAACGGCGTCCCGCAATCCTGAGCCCGACACCCATCTAATGTAGGAGTGAGCCTGCTCGCGATAGCGGTGTGTCAGTTTAATCATGAGTGACTGATACACCGCTATCGCGAGCAGGCTCACTCCTACACGGGTTTGCGGTGGGTCAGGGAATTAGGATGACCTTGTCGCCGCTGCCCTGATTGACGTCGGCGTAGCGCGCCAAGCCTTCGGCCAACGGCGCCTCGACCAACTCTTGCGGCAACGGCAACAAGGCTTCATCAAAGAACCGCCCGAACTGCTCCAGCATCGCCGCACAGGCTGCAACGCCATACAGCAGCGAATTGATCCCGACCACCGAGCCGCCCTTGCGATACAGGGCCAGCGCCGGCAGTTGCACATGCCCATCCACCGGAGCCGCGATGATCGCGATCCGGCCGAAGGTAGCCAATGCCGCCACCGACGCCGGCAGCCAGAAACCAGTGGTGTCGAAGATCACATCGGCGCCTCCGCGATACACCGCGTTGACCTGTGCACCGAGGTCTTCGGGCTTATCCAGCTGAATCGTCTGATAACCCTGAGCCTGCAAATCCGCCACCTGCTCCGGGCGCCGCGCCGCCGCCAGCAACTGCGCGCCACGCACTTTCGCCAGGGCCAATGCTGCGGTCGCTACCGCCCCACCGCCGATCACCAGCAAACGGGTTTCAGCCGTTACCAGACTGCGTTCCAAAGCATCCCACGCCGTCGTGTACGGCACGCCGAGGCTGGCGGCCTGGGTGAAACTCAAGTGCGAGGGTTTGTGTGCCACACCATTGGCCGGCAGTTTGACGAACTCGGCGTGCGAGCCATCGGCAAAAAAGCCCAGCTCACGGCCAGTGCCCCAGACTTCCTGACCGATCAACCCCTGCGGCCCTTCGACGACGACACCGGCGAAATCGCGGCCAGGAATCCGTGGCAGCGTGGTGTACGGAAAACGGCCGAGGACGTTTTTCACATCGCTGGGGTTGAGGCCAGCCGCCTTGATCTGCACCAGCACTTCGTCAGCGCCGGGCACCGGGGTCGGCACCTCGATATAGCGCAGGGCAGACAGGTCGCCGGTTTTATCGAATTGCAGTGCTTTCATGAGGACATCCACCGAAGGAAAAGAGGAAATTCAGGACAACCAACCCGCGACCAGTTGCCGGCCCATCGGCCACAACTGCTCACCGGCGAGCATGCCGAGCAAACCGACCAGGGCGATGGCCGGGGGCGCCGGAGAACGGAAATCCAGCGCGCCGTACAACAGGCCGACGCCCAGACCGATGGCCAGCGAAATCAGGTAGTTCATGGGAGTAACTCCGCCGCTTGAAGGGAATGGGCAGAGTTTAGGGAACCGGCGGGGATAGCATCGGCCAAGGACTTCTGAATTTCGGACAAGTATCGAATGCACACCACAGAACCCTGTGGGAGCGAGCCTGCTCGCGAAAGCGGTGTGTCAGTGAAGGATGAGTAAGCTGATCTACGGCACTCGCGAGCAGGCTCGCACACATTGGATCTGCGCTGGTTTGATTAATCCTGTTCCACTATGAATTGCGAGGGGGCGACACCCAATTCGCGACGAAACATGTCACTGAAACTACTGGGTGAATAGCCGAGCTCCCGGGCAATCACACTCACCGCCACGCCCTGAATCAACTCCGCCACCGCCGTCGCCAGTTGCACCTGCCGCCGCCACTCGGCGAAGCCCATGCCGAGGCTGTCCTTGAACAACCGCGCCAGCGTGCGCACGCTGGCCCCGGCATTTTCCGCATGCTGCTCTAATGGAATCTCCAGCGACGGCGCCGCCATCACCGCCTGACACAGATTCATCAAGCGCCGGTCGGAGTCGTCCGGCATCGGGATCTTCAACTGCGAACGCCTTGCGCGTTTCAGCTCCAGCAACGCCAACCCGACCAGTGCCTCGTAATACGCCGGATCACCACTGTCGCCCTGCTCCACCAGCCCGACAATCAACTCGCGCAGCAACCCACCGACCTCGATCACCTGCACCGTCTGATCCAGCGTCGCCGCCAGCGCCGGGCGCAGGTAGATATTGCGCATCTGCAAATCCGACACCACCCGAATCCCGTGCGGCACCCCCGGCGGCAACCACACCGCGCGCTGCGGCGGTACCACCAGCGCTTCGTGCGGCGTCTCGACCCACATCACCCCGCTCATCGCATACAGCAACTGTCCCCAGACATGCTCGTGCGGCTCGATAAACAGCCCACGCGGATACGTGCGTGCCAGCGGTTGCACGGGCACATCGGTATCGCTGAGATCGGGCGGTGCGGCAAGGGCCATGGCGAGCATTCATTGGGCTTGGTGGAAGCGCCATGGTAACCAGTGCGAAACGGCGTCGCCAAGGATAGATACCGTCGGACAATCCGAGTGAATTTTCCCGGTGCGCCGCGATCCCTCTATTACCACAGGGAGGAATACGGGCTTTATGAACAACGCAAAACTCTATGTCATCGACTACACCCTTCACGGCACGCCCAAGTCGTTCATTATCCGCTCGGACAAGATGGACAACGCCGAGGCGTGGCACTGGGCGAGCTGCGACGCCGGGGTCGGTCGCATTCCGCGCTTTGGTCGGGAAAAGGTGCAGAAGACCAGCAAGCCGATGGCGGAAAAATTCGGCGTGGAAAACGTTGTGTGGCGACCGACCAGCTAAGCTCGGCCTGGCGATCGGCATCATTCGGGGGAATGCACCATGAGCAACATCATCAGCCCGGCGCATCTGGACTACGGCCTCGATACGCTGTTCGGGCGGATCACCAAAAGCGTGGACTGCCGCGTTGGGCTGGAGGCGGTCGAAGATGATCCGTTTCGCTTCGCGTTGCGAGTGCCGGCACCGCTGCCGGAAGACCTTGATCAGGCGAAAACTGTGGTGGTCAGGGTTGAGGGGCGAAGGCTGCAGGGCACGGTGCGTCATACCGAACGGATGGACGATGAAAGTCTGAAACTGGAAGTGGAGCCTGATTAGGCTCCACTTTTTTATGCGTCGTTCGTCATCCGTGGGCGCATTTACAGCCCTTGGTTGAACATTCCGCACCGTTCTCATGATGATGGGCGCAAGCCTCGCAGCAAAAATGCTTGCCATGACGCACGACCGGATGCTCGCCGAGCTTGCAATTGCATTTAGGGCAGTCACAGGTTTTATCAGGCATGGGACAGACTCCTTGGGTGGTGGTTGTCTGGGGCTTGAAGGGCAAGCCGTAATATCCAGTGTAGGAGCTGCCGCAGGCGGCGATCTTTTGATTTTGTTGGGGATTGGGGATTGGGGGCATATCCGTTGCTGCGGGTGTTGCCACTGGCGGTTTCGCTCTTACAGCGACTCACTTTTCCAAACGCCGAAAAGTAAGCAAAAGGCTTTGCCCCTGGCGTACGGCACTTCGCTTAGGCTCAGTGTTCCCTCGCTACGGTGTCCATCCGGGGGCATCGCCTACGGTTTGCTTCGCTGCACCTCCTCTCGATGTGTGCGGCTGCGCCGCACGGCGCTGCGCGCCTAACCCCCGGGATGAACACATACGCTCGGCCTGCCGATGGGGCAAAAGATCAAAAGCCGAAGCAAGATCAAGAGCCAGATCAAGAGCCCCTCACCCTAGCCCTCTCCCAGAGGGAGAGGGGACTGATCGAGGTGTTTGGTAGAGGTACGCCGACGTGCAATACCGCGTTGAACTCAGGTTTTGAAACGCCCGAAAATCGGCTCCCTCTCCCTCGGGAGAGGGCTGGGGTGAGGGGCAGCAACAACGCAAATCAAAAGCCGAACGCGCCCCGCTCCTCACCACTCAATAGGCCGAGTGTCAGCTCGCCTGCTCTTGATCTGTAAGGCGACATCGGAAGGCTGAGTGGAGGGATTGATCCGGGCGTGGGAGCGCAGCGACCGTTTGGCGAAGCCAAACACAGCGAGAGGAGGTGCAGCGAAGCAAACCGTAGACGCTGCGCCCGGATCGATCCCGCAGCGAAGGAACCCCGAGCCCCAGCGAGCGGGCCGCACGTAGGAGCAAGCCTTTTTGGTTACTTTTTCGGCGTCTGGAAAAAGTGACCCGCCGTAAGGGCGGAACCCTAATCAGCAACACCCGCAGCAACGGATATGCACTCAACTCACCCAGCCTGACGCGAACTCCTGTACATAAACACCAAAGCCACCCCCAAACACACCATCGCCAAAATCCGCGAACCAGACAGCTCAATCGCCGGATTCCCCAACCAGCCAAAATTATCAATCAACATCCCCATCCCCAACTGCCCGACAATCACCGCCACCGTCGCCACAGCCGTCCCCACCACCGGCACCGCCCCGACCATCACCATCATGTACACCACGCCAAACAGCGCCCCGGTCAACTGCCACTTCGGCACATCCAACAAGCTCACCGCATGCGCCGGCTCAAAAAACAAAATCAACAACCCGGTCGAAACCGCACCGACAACGAATGTCAGCAGACTACTGCGCAACACCCCGACGCTCTCACCCAAACGCCCATTGATCGCCGCTTGTACACTCAACACCGCACCGGCCAACACCACCACCGCCAACAAAATAACCAGACTCATCACTCACCCCCGCGCAATCAAAACCAAAGCCACCACAATCAACCCCAACGCCAGCCACCGCTCGGCATTGACCTTCTTGCGCGTCGCCCCGAACCAGCCGAAATGGTCAATCAACACACTCTTGCCCACCTGACCCGACAGAATCGCGATCATGGTCATGGCAATACCGATATGCGGCGTCGCCAGGGTCAGCACCACCACATACATCGGCCCCAGAAACCCGCCAATCAACTGCCAGCGCGGCAGATCCGTCAGCGCCGGCCCCTTCTGCGGCCCCGCAAACAACAGCAGCAAAAACAGAATCGCCGAGCCCACACCAAAGATGCTCAAGGTCGCCCAAAGATGCCCCACCTGAACACCCAACGGCCCGAGCAATCCCGCCTCCACCGACAAACCCATGCCCGCGAGAATCACCAGCGGCAGCAACAACAAGCGCAATCCGGATTTCGTCGCCGGCGCGCTAACGCTCACCTCATCCAACGTTTGCATAAACAACATTCCACTCAAGTAAACGATGGCGCGGATTATCGGCTGGCGAAGCTTTGCGATAAATGGGAGCATCCGGACAACACTTTTGCGCAATTCGCACAGCAGGACGCATCATGCACGGGCTCAACGAACTCGGATTCAAGGCACTCAGGCTATTTGTGGCCGTGCTCGATCACGGCAGTTTTTCCGAAGTCGCTCGCCGTGAAGGCGTGGCGCCCTCCTCTATCTCGCGGCAGATTCAATTGATGGAGCAGGCGCTGAACCAGCAATTGCTCTACCGCCACACTCGCGCAGTGACGCCCACCGAAGCCGGGCGCATGCTCGGTCACCACGCGCGGTTGGTACTGGTGCAACTGGAGGAAGCCGAACAGGCGTTGCAAGAACAGCAAAGCGAACCCACAGGCCTGGTGCGCATCAACGCCCCCGTGGTGTTCGGCCAGCGCCATCTGACGCCGTGGCTGGGCAAGTTATGTGCGCGTTATCCGAAGCTGCAACTGGATATCCAGCAGACTGACCGTTACGTCGACCCGCTTCAGGAGGGTGCGGATTTACTGTTCCGCATCGGCCCGCTGCACGACTCGAGCATGCAGGCGCGGATTCTGGCGCCGCATCGCTTTCAGGTCGCGGCCAGCCCGGCGTATCTCAAACTTCATGGCTCCCCGCAGAAACCTGAAGATCTCGCGCAACACCAGTGCCTGGCCTACAAAGGCGCGACCGGCCAGCAGCGCTGGTTTTTCCGCCGCGATGGTGAGGACTGGACGCCCTATTCGGTGAAAGGCCCGATCACCGGCAACCACGCCGACACCCTCACCCAGGCCTCTGAACAGGGTTTGGGGCTGGTGATGTTTCCGTCGTGGTTGATTGGTGAAGCGGTGCGCGATGGCACGCTGGTGCCGGTGCTGGGGGACTATCAGGTGTCGAACAGCCTGGAGCCGCAGCAGATTGCGGTGTTGTGGCCGGGGAGCCGGAGGTTGTCGGTGAAGGTGCGGACGGTGATTGATTTCTTTGTCGAATGCTTTGGTGAAGTGCCGTACTGGGATCGTCCCTGAAATCTGAAGATCAAGAGCCCCTCACCCTAGCCCTCTCCCGGGGGGAGAGGGGACTGACCGAGGTGTCTCGGGTCATCCATCGACCTGAAAGATTGAGTCGATTATGGATTCGGTAAAGCTGCTTCAGGTCGGCGGAGTTCCACAGCATCCCCCAATCAGTCCCCTCTCCCTCCGGGAGAGGGCTAGGGTGAGGGGCTTTTCAGGCTGTCAGATCCGGAACTGGCCGACGAGTTTGCCCAGCCGCTGCCCAAGCTCCGCCAAACTACGCGAAGTCTGCGCACCCAACTGCGTTTCATCGGCCACGCTGTCCACCGCCACCGCAATCTGATGCACGCTGCGGTTGATCTCTTCGGCCACCGCCGTCTGCTCTTCCGCCGCGCTGGCAATCTGCGCGTTCATCGAGTTGATCGTCGCAATCAACGATGCCATCGCGTCGAGAGAAGCGCCGGCCTGATTGGCTTGCTGTGAAGTGCCGTCACCCGCCTCGCTGGATCGGCGCATCGCTTCCACCGCCTGCTGCGTACCCGCCTGCAAACGATCGATCATGCCCTGAATTTCCTGGGTACTGATCTGCGTGCGACTGGCCAATGCACGCACCTCATCCGCCACCACGGCAAAGCCGCGTCCGGCCTCGCCAGCGCGCGCCGCTTCGATCGCCGCGTTCAGCGCCAGCAGGTTGGTCTGCTCGGCGATCGAACGAATCACCCCGAGCACGCCGACAATCGACGTCACGTCCTGCTGCAGGCTGTCGAGCGACACGCCGCTGCTGCGAATGTCATCGACCAACGCATGAATCTGCTTGATGCTGCCGGCCACCACACGCTTGGCGCTCTGGCCTTCTTCATCGGTCTGCTGAGCGGCGACGGCGGCGTTCTGCGCGCTCTTGGCGACTTCCTGCGCGGCGGCAGACATCTCGTTGATCGCCGTGGCGACCTGATCGGTCTCATGGCGCTGACGCTCCATCGCCTGATCGGAACGCTGGGCCTGATCGGATACCTGCGTCACCAGCCCGGTGAGTTGCGTGGTCATCTCGGTGATCTGTCGCACTAGGCCATGGATCTTGTCGACGAAGCGGTTGAACGAACCGGCCAGTTCACCCAGTTCATCCTGGCTGGTGATATTCAGTCGACGGGTCAGATCGCCCTCGCCTGCCGCGATGTCATCGAGGTTGGCTTTCATCAGGGTCAACGGACGCAAAATGGTATTGGCCAGCAGCATTCCCGCCACCGCGATCACCAACAGCACCACCACCGCCACGCCAACGATGCTCAGCACCACGCCTTGCATGCGTTCCTGCACCTGCGCTTCGACCAACGCGACTTGCGCTTCGATGCCGTCGAGGTTGACCGAGGTACCGACGGCCATGTCCCACTTCGCCAGGTATTCGGTGTAGCCGAGTTTCGGCACCAACACCTGCGCATTGCCCGGCAACGGCGAGCTGTATTGCAGATAATGCGTGCCGTCCTTCGCCACACTCACTAGGCCACGGTTGACGTAAACGCCGTTCGGGTCACGGTTGTCCTTGAAACTTTTGCCCACGCCTTCAGGGTCATTGGCCTTGAACAGGCGCACGGTCTCGGAGTCGTAGCCGAAGAAGTAGCCGTCCTTGCCATAGCGAATGCCCGACAGCAGTTTGATCGCCTGCGCCCGCGCATCAACGTCACCGGCAGCGGCGGCGTCGTACAACGGTTTGATCGTGGTCATGGCCACGGCGACATAACTTTGCAGGGTGGCTTTGGCATCGCCGAGCAGGCGCTCGCGGGTCTGTTCGACCTCTTTGTGCGCCTGTTCCTGGAGGATGAACAGCGTGGTCAGGCTGATGACCAGCGCAAAGAGCAACACCGGGAGAACGGCGAGGGACAGGACTTTAGCCTTGAGGCTCAGGCGCATTGTGGGAGCTCACTCTTTTGGTTTTATTGGCGTGGTTAAAGGCTTTAACGGCACGCGCAAGCAAAAGTTGAGTCCGTGGTCACCCCATCCCCTGTAGGAGTGAGCCTGCTCGCGATAGCGGTGTATCTGTCAGTACATCTGCCAACTGATACACCGCTATCGCGAGCAGGCTCACTCCTACAGGGGAGACGTGGGGTTTAAAGAACCATCGCGGCCACCCAGCCGAACGCCAGCAGCGGCAGGTTGTAGTGCAGGAACGTCGGCACCACGGTGTCCCAGATGTGATGATGCTGACCGTCGATATTCAGGCCCGAGGTCGGGCCCAGCGTCGAATCCGAAGCCGGCGAACCGGCGTCACCCAATGCGCCAGCGGTGCCGACGATGCACACGATCGCAATCGGGCTGAAGCCTAGTTGCACGCACAGCGGCACGAAAATCGCCGCCAGAATCGGCACGGTGGAAAACGACGAACCGATGCCCATGGTCACCAGCAACCCGACCAGCAGCATCAATAGTGCACCGATGCCCTTGCTGTGATTGATCCACGACGCCGAGGATTCAACCAGCGTCTGCACCTCTCCGGTGGCCTTCATCACTTCAGCAAATCCGGACGCGGCGATCATGATGAAACCGATCATCGCCATCATCTTCATGCCCTCGGTGAAGAGGTCATCGGTCTCACGCCACTTGACGATGCCCGATGCCGAGAAGATCAGAAAACCGACCAGCGCCCCGATAATCATCGAGTCCAGCAGCAACTGCACAATGAACGCGGCGGCAATCGCCACACCGGCAATCATCAGGCTCAGCGGGTTGTACTGCACCGCAACTTGCTCGACCTGCTCGATCTTCGCCAGGTCGTACACGCGCCGTTTGCGATAAGTGATGAACGCCATCGCCAGGCCGAAGACCATGCCCAGCGCCGGAATGCCCATGGCGTGGGTAACGTTGATGCCGCTGATGTCGACGCCGCTGCGCGCAACATTCGCCAACAGAATTTCATTAAGGAAGATGTTACCGAAGCCCACCGGCAGGAACATGTACGGCGTGATCAGACCGAACGTCATCACGCAGGCGATCAAGCGGCGGTCGAGTTGCAGCTTGGTCAGTACATAAAGAAGCGGCGGCACCAGCAGCGGAATGAACGCAATGTGGATCGGCAGAATGTTCTGCGAGGCAATCGCCACCACCCACAACAGGCCGATCAGCAGCCATTTGACGCTGCCACCGCCGGTTGCGTGCTGACGGTCGACCATCGCCAACGCCTTGTCGGCCAGCGCATGGGCCAGGCCGGACTTGGCAATCGCCACAGCGAAAGCGCCGAGCAACGCGTAGGACAACGCCACCGTTGCGCCGCCGCCAAGGCCGCTGTTGAACGCCTTGAGCGTGGCCTCGATGCCCAGACCACCGGTCAGGCCGCCAACCAGCGCGCCAACGATCAAAGCGATCACCACATGCACGCGGGACAGGCTGAGCACCAGCATGACGCCGACTGCCGCTATGACTGCATTCATTTCACTTCCTCGAAAAACACTGCGGTGGAAAACCGACCGCCAGACAGAATGAGTCCGCCAAAGCTTAACCGGCGGATTTGCAAAGAGGGTCTTATTAGAAGGGCGCGCACTGTGAATGAAGCAGCGGCAAGCTGCAAGTCACAAGCGGCAAGCTTTTGCGTTTTTTCACTTGCAGCTTGCGGCTGGAAGCTCAAGAAAGCTGCTCTTGGGCCGTTACAGTGCAAAGTCTCAGATATTTATCGAATAAGGACGTCTCCATGTCGCTCAGACAACTTTCCATCCAATGGAAAATCACTTTGCTCGCCGGCCTCTGCCTGGCCGGTATCGTGACCCTGTTGGTCGGTCTTTCGCTGTATCGCATGGAGCACAGTTCTGCACTGGTGAAAGCTTCGAGCATGGAAATGCTCACCGAGTCGGCGCAAGCGCGCATCGAGTCGCAAGGTGAAGTGCAGGCTGCTGGCATTCGCCAGCAGTTCATGGACGCCTATCAATACGGCCACGGCTTCTCGCGGCAGGTGCTGTTCCTGCGCGAGCAGGCCGAGAAGCGTTTTCTTGATGCCTTCGACCTGCGCGAAGACATGACTCGCCAGGTCAAATCGGCGCTACAAGCCAACCCGGAGCTGCTCGGCCTGTCGCTGGTGTTCGAAGCCAACGCGCTGGACGGCAAGGATGAACTGTTCGCCGGTCAGGCTGAACTGGGCAGCAACGACAAGGGCCGTTTCGCCCTGTACTGGTCGCAACCAACGCCAGGCAAAGTCACCTCAATGGCCCTGCCGGAAAGCGACATGGCCGACACCAGCACCGGCCCCAGCGGTCAAGCCGCGAACGCCTGGTTCACCTGCCCGCGCGCTACGCTCAAACCGTGCGTGATCGAACCCTACTTCTATGTGATCGACGGCCAGAACGTGCTGATGACCAGCATCGTCTTCCCGCTGATGGTCAACGGTAAAGTCATCGCCTCGCTGTCGGTCGACATCAACCTCAACAGCCTGCAAGCGATCAGCCAGGGCGCGAGCAAAAAGCTCTATGACGGCCAGACCGCCGTGAGCATCATCAGCCCCGCCGGCCTGCTCGCCGGTTACAGCCCGGATGCCGGCAAACTCAGTCAGCGTCTGGATGCCGTCGACAAAATCAGCGGCGCCGAACTGCTGAGCAAACTTGCCTCCACCAGCAGCGTCAGCAGCCTGCACAGCAACGGCCAGTTGAAAGTGCTGTCACCGTTCCCGCCGATTCCCGGCGGCCCGGCGTGGGGCGTGTTGCTCGACGTACCGGAAAAGGTCCTGGTCAGCCGCGCCGAAGCGCTCAAGCAACAACTGGACGCGAGCAATAATTCCGGCACATTGATCGAACTGAGCCTTGGCGTGCTGGCGGCGTTGATCGGCTTGCTGCTGGTGTGGCTGATGGCGCGCAGCGTGACCAAACCGATCCTCGGCGTGGCACACATGCTCGAAGACATCGCCAGCGGCGAAGGCGACCTGACCCGGCGTCTGGCCTATGACAAAAAGGACGAACTCGGTCAGTTGGCCGGTTGGTTCAACAAGTTCCTCGACAAGTTGCAGCCGATCATCGCGGAAGTGAAACGCTCGGTGCAGGATGCGCGCAACACCGCCGATCAGTCCTCAGCGATTGCGACCCAGACCAGCGCCGGTATGGAACAGCAATACCGTCAGGTTGATCAGGTCGCCACTGCGTCCCACGAAATGAGCGCCACTGCGCAAGACGTCGCCCGCAGCGCTGCACAAGCTGCCGAAGCGGCCAAGGATGCTGATCGCGCTACCCGTCAGGGCCTGACGGTGATCGACCGCACTACCGCGAGCATCGACACCCTCGCCGCTGACATGAGCGCAGCGATGGTGCAGGTCGAAGGCCTTTCCGCCAACAGCGAGAAAATCGGCGCGGTGCTGGAAACAATCCGCGCCATCGCCGAGCAGACCAACCTGTTGGCGCTCAACGCCGCGATCGAAGCGGCCCGTGCCGGTGAGGCTGGCCGTGGTTTTGCCGTGGTCGCTGACGAGGTACGCAACCTCGCTCGCCGCACACAAGAATCCGTGGAAGAAACCCGTCAGGTCATCGAGCAGTTGCAGAGCGGTACACAGGATGTGGTCGGGGCGATGGGCAACAGCCATCGTCAGGCTCAGGGCAGTGTCGAACAGGTTGGCCAAGCCGTGACCGCGCTGCGCCAGATCGGCGATGCGGTGACGGTGATCAGCGACATGAACCTGCAGATTGCCAGTGCCGCTGAAGAGCAGAGTGCGGTGGCCGAGGAGATCAATAACAACGTGGCGACGATTCGTGACGTGACGGAGTCGTTGTCCGGGCAGGCGAATGAGTCGGCGCGGGTGAGTCAGTCGCTCAATAGCCTGGCGAATCAGCAGCAGAGTTTGATGGATCAGTTTCGGGTTTGATTTGAAGGTTGTGGGGTGTCAGCTGGATTACCCCCTCACCCCAGCCCTCTCCCCCAAGGGGGCGAGGGGGAAAGGGAGCTGATCTTCATGTCATTCAAAACCTGAGTTCGACTCGATATTTTCAGGTCACGTTGATGCTTTCAAAAACCTGAGTTCGGCTCGGTGTTTCAGGTCGGTGTAACTCGAACATACACCTCGGTCAGTCCCCTCTCCCTCCGGGAGAGGGTTGGGGTGAGGGGCTTCTAAAAGGCTCACCGCCGAGGCAACTCGATCACCACTTTCAACCCGCCCCACTCACTCTCGCCCAACACCAGCAACCCGCCCCAGGTCTCGACAATATCGCGGACAATCCCTAGCCCCAGGCCATGCCCATGGGTCTGTTCATCCAGCCGCGTGCCACGACTGAATACCTGAGCGCGCTGTTCTTCGGGAATCCCCGGGCCGTCATCTTCCACGCTCAGCGCAAAGCCATCCGTACGTTCGATCACACTCAAACGCACCTCGGCATCCGCCCACTTGCAGGCGTTGTCCAGCAGATTGCCGAGCAACTCGAGCAAATCCTCCCGATCCCACGGCAGTTGCAACCCCGCCGGCGCAACATAACTCAACGCCAAATGCTCGCCGTGAATCATGTTTAACGTCGCCAGCAACCCTGGCAGTTCTGCATCACAATCGAACAACGCACCGGGCAGCGCATCACCAGACAACCGTGCCCGATTGAGCTCGCGATTGAGCCGCTGCTGCACCTGCTCCAGCTGTTCCTTGAGCACCTTGCGCAACTCGGGATGGGCATCGAGTTTTTCGCTGGAGGCCAGGCTCAACAACACCGCCAACGGCGTTTTCAACGCATGCCCTAGGTTGCCCAGGGCATTGCGTGAACGCTTGAGGCTGTCTTCGGTGTGCGCGAGCAAATGGTTGATCTGCGCCACCAGCGGTTCCAGCTCCACCGGCACCTGCTCATCGAGTTGTGAACGCTGGCCCTGCTGCAATTGCGCGATCTGCTCGCGAGCCTTCTCCAGCGGTTTCAAGGCGCGGCGCACGGTCAAGCGCTGCAAGAACAGAATCAGAAGCAACGCCGCCAGCCCCAAGCCCAGACCGATCTGGCGCATGCGCTGAAAACTCTCGCGCACCGGCGTGTAATCCTGCGCGACGCTGATCGAAATCGATTGGCCCAGACGTCGATAATCTGAACGCAGCACCAGCAATTGCTGACCGTCCGGGCCCAGTTGCAGATTGCTGTGCAGACCGGGATGGTCGAGCAGCGGCAGATCCTGATCCCACAACGAACGCGAGCGCCAATGGCTGTCGGCAAAGTCGATCCGGAAATAATGCCCGGAAAACGGTCGCTGATAGGCCGGCGACAGATGCCGCTCATCCAGTTGCAGGCCTTGCGGGCCCCGCACCAATGCCACTAGCAGACTTTCGCTGTCGTTGCGCAGACCGGCTTCGAGATAACGCTGTAAACCCACTTCGAACAACCACAGGCTGGTTTGCGCGACCACCACACCGACGACCACCATTACGCTGATCAAACCCAGGCTCAAGCGGCGCTGGATCGACCTCACGAAGCCTGCCCGCCGAACAGGTAACCCTGGCCGCGACGGGTTTCGATCACGCTTTTGCCGAGCTTGCGCCGCAGATGATTGACGTGCACTTCGAGAACGTTGGAATCGCGCTCGGTTTCACCGTCGTAGAGGTGTTCGGCGAGGTGGCTTTTGGAAAGGATCTGTTCCGGGTGCAGCATGAAATAGCGCAGCAGGCGGAATTCGGCAGCGGTCAGTTGAATGTCGGCGCCGTCGCGCACCACGCACTGGCGACCTTCGTCCAGATGCAGCCCGGCAGCCTGCAAGGTCGGCTGATTGGCCTGACCTTTGGAGCGGCGCAGCAACGACTGAATGCGCAGCTGCAGCTCTTCGGGGTGGAACGGTTTGGTCAGGTAATCGTCGGCACCGGCTTTCAGACCTTCGATGCGCTCGGCCCAGGAATCGCGCGCCGTGAGGATCAACACCGGTATCGCCAAACCACCGGCGCGCCACTGCGCCAGCACTTCAAGCCCCGGCACGCCTGGCAGGCCGAGGTCGAGAATGATCAGGTCATATGGCTCGCTGCTGCCCTGATACAGTGCATCACGACCGTCGGCCAGCCAATCCACCGCGTAACCTTGTCGCTGCAGGCTGGCGAGCAATTCGTCGGCCAACGGTACGTGGTCTTCCACCAATAGCAAACGCATCGATCAATCTTCCTTGTCTTTCACAAGTTCACCGGTATCGGCCTTCAAGTGCAGCTCACGGGCGACACCTTCGACGGTGAGCAACTCGACTTCATAAATGTAGACGTCGTGTTTTTCTTCCAGCTCGACTTCCAGCAGTTTGGCGCCGGGATAGCGATCCATCGCCTGCTGCAGCACTTGCTCCAGCGGCAGGATCACGCCCTGCTTGCGCAGATTCAGGGCTTCGTCCGGACCGAGGTCGCGGGCCATGGCCGTCGAGCAACACATCACCAGCGCCAACGCCGTGCGGCAGGTGGCGCGAACATTAACCTTCATTACGTATCCTGATGATCCTTGAGAACCTGCCCAGTCACCGCGTCTAATTCCAGATCCCACTCCAGCCCCTGCGGATCGCGCATTTCGATCTGGTAGATGTACTTGCCGTACTGCTCTTCCAGCTCAGTGTCGGTGATCGTCGAACCCGGGTGTTTGGCCAGCGCAGTGGCGTTGAGCTTCTCGAAGGAGACGATAGTACCAGCGTCGCGCAGGCGCAGGGCTTCGTCAGGGCCGAGATCGCGGGCGTGAACAGTGTTGGCAGTGAGGCCGATGATCGCGGCAATGGACAGGGCAGTCAGGGTTTTCATGGTGTCTCCGTATTTTTATGTGTTGCTTAACGGTGGGCACCTTAACGGGATGAACTTAACTGAAACTGAATTGCCATCATTGCTCCAGCTCAATACATATCCCCTTGTAGGAGTGAGCCTGCTCGCGATAGCGGTGTATCAGACAGATCATTATTCAATGACACACCGCTATCGCGAGCAGGCTCACTCCTACAAGGTTTTGTAACATGTGCTTATAATTGTTCGCTTGCTAACGATCGAGACCGGTATGACCGCCATCCACATCAAATTCCCCGCCCTCACCCTCAAGGCCGGCCCGCGTGCCATGGCGCGTATTCGTGCGCAAGGCCTGAACGCCGCCGACGTCGGTACCCTGCCCGGTGCCGCCGGTGGGCCGAAGGCGTTGGGGATTCAGGGGCTGGATCTGGCGTTGTTTGGCGAATGGCTGCCGAGCGCACCGCGTGAGCGTTCGCTGATCGGCGCCTCGGTCGGTTCCTGGCGCTTCGCCAGCGCCTGTCTGCCGGACGCCGCCGAAGGCATCCGCCGCCTCGGTCATCTGTACGCCGAGCAGAACTTCAACAAAGGCGTGACCATGGCCGAGATCAGTCAGAGCTCGCAGCGCATGCTCAACGACCTGCTCGACGGCCGCGACGCGAGCATCCTCGACAACGCGCATTACCGCTTGAACATCATGGTGGTGAAAAGTCAGGGACGTCTGGCCGATGACCATCGCGGTCGCCTCGGTCTGGCATTGGGCTCGGTGATCGCCGACAACTTGCGCGGCCGCGCGCGGCTGTCGCGACACTTCGAACGGCTGATCATCCACGACCCGCGCCTCGCCCCGCCGGTGAATGCGCTGAACGATTTCCCGTCGCGCTTCGTCGCGCTGAATGCCGGTAATCTGCGCCAAGCGCTGCTGGCTTCGGGTTCGATCCCGATGGTCATGGAAGGCGTGCGCGATCTGCCCGGCGCCGGTGCCGGCACTTTCCGCGACGGCGGCCTGCTCGACTATCACCTCGACCTGCCCTACAGCGGTGACGGCATCGTCCTCTATCCGCACTTCACTGATCGGGTGATTCCCGGCTGGTTCGACAAGACCCTGCCGTGGCGCAAGGCCTCGGTGGAGCGCCTGCAGGACGTGCTGTTGCTCGCCCCCTCGAAGGAATATCTGGCGCGCCTGCCCTACGGCAAACTGCCCGACCGCAACGACTTCAAACGCTTTATGGGCGATGCGCCGAGCCGGCAGAAATACTGGCACGCGGCAATGGACGAAAGCCGCCGCCTCGGTGACGAATTCCTTGAACTGACTGCCAATGGTCGCCTCGCCGAGCGCTTGCTGACCCTTTAGTCAGCACGGCCAAACACAAGCTGGTAAACTCGCCGCCTGCCCGAATCGCTGCGGCGAACGCCATCTGAACAGAGCTGAAAATACTGTGGAAATCTTCAAGGAATTTACTTTCGAATCCGCCCACCGCTTGCCGCACGTCCCGGACGGCCACAAGTGCGGACGTCTGCACGGTCACTCGTTCAAAGTGGCGCTTCACCTCAGCGGCGACCTCGATCCGCACACTGGCTGGATTCGCGATTTCTCCGAGATAAAAGCAATCTTCAAGCCGCTGTACGAGCGTCTCGATCACAACTACCTGAACGACATTCCCGGTCTGGAAAACCCGACCAGTGAAGTGCTGGCCAAATTCATCTGGAATGAAATGAAGCCGTTGCTGCCGGAACTGAGCGCGATCCGTATTCACGAGACCTGCACCAGCGGTTGCATTTATCGCGGTGAGTAACCTGACGTAGATCCCCCTCGTAGGAGCTGCCGAAGGCTCGGGCCTTCGGCAGCTCCTACAGGGGGATTGGTGTTTTGTCTGGGAAATAGAGAACAGCCTTCGCGGCTGTTTTTTTACGCCTATGCTTTTTGGCTCCCACCCGCCAAGAGGACAGGCCCATGACGAACTGGCTGCTGGATCAGGTCTTTGACTTCAACGGCCGACAGGTGCGCTACGCCGTACACGGCGACGGCCCGCCGCTGGTGTTCGTGCATGGCACGCCGTTTTCGTCGTACGTGTGGCATCGGATTGCACCGCACTTTTTCACGACTCATCGCGTGTATTACTTCGATCTGCTCGGCTACGGGCGCTCCGAACAACCCGACGCCGACGTCTCCCTCGGTGTGCAAAATCAACTCTTGGCGCAGTTGCTCGACCACTGGAATCTGCAACGCCCGGATGTCGTGGCTCACGACTTCGGCGGCGCCACGGTGCTGCGCGCACATCTGCTCGACGGCAAGGATTACCGCAGCCTGACCCTTATTGATCCGGTCGCACTGACGCCATGGGGTTCGCCGTTCGTGCAACATGTCCGCCAGCATGAAGCAGCGTTCAGTGGCCTGCCCGATTACATCCAGCGCGCCATCGTACCGACCTATATTCGCGGGGCGATCCACCGAGAGATTGCCGATCACGAACTGGCACCCTACGTTCAACCGTGGTTCGGTGATCCGGGGCAGGCGGCGTTCTATCGGCAGATCGCGCAGATGGACGAACGCTACACGCTGGAAGCGCAACCGCTGTACCCGACGATCCGCTGCCCGGTGCAGATTCTCTGGGGTGAAGACGATCAGTGGATTCCCATCGAGCGTGGCCGCGCATTGCACCAAATGATCCCCGGCGCGCAATTCCACGCCATCGTCAACGCCGGCCACCTCGTGCAGGAAGACGCCCCCGAAGCCATCGTTGCCGCCCTGCTGCGCTTCCTCTGAGCCAACACCTATCCACCTGTAAGAGCTGCCGAAGGCTGCGATCTTTTGATTTTGCTTTTTAAAACAAGATCAAAAGATCGCAGCCTTCGGCAGCTCCTACATTGGGGCTCCGGTGTATTCAGGTGCACTGTTTTCGTGCCGAACGACGCGGCTCGTCTATACATAACCCGCGCCACCCGGCATTTGGCACGACCACTGCAACCCTCCCCCGCGTCTCCTCTCTTCCAGCAAGGACCGCCCCATGACGCAGAACGATCCCGGCAACGATTACCCCCTCAGCGAAGTGCCGATGCATGCACGTAAAGGCCTCGCCTCCACGGCGATGGTGTTACTGGGCTTCACGTTTTTCACCGCGACCATGTTCGCCGGCGGCAAGCTCGGTGTGGCGTTCAGTTTCGGCGAGATGATGGCGGTGATCGTCGTCGGCAACCTGCTGCTCGGCCTGTATGCAGCGGGCCTGGGTTATATCGCCTTCAAAAGCGGCCTCAACTCAGTGCTGATGGGCCGTTTCTGCTTCGGCGAAGTCGGCAGCAAGCTCAGCGACCTGATTCTCGGTTTCACCCAGATCGGCTGGTACGCCTGGGGCACGGCGACGGCTGCCGTCGTGATCGGTAAATATTTCGATCTCGACGAAGGCACGGTGCTCGGCTTGATGGTGCTGTTCGGCCTGATGTTCTGCGCCACCGCTTACGTCGGTTATCGCGGGCTGGAAATCCTTTCGTACATCGCCGTGCCAGCGATGATGTTGTTGCTCATGCTGTCGATGTGGGTGGCGACGGTGAAAGTTGGCGGTTTCGAGAGTTTGCTCAGCGTCGTACCAAGCGGTTCGCTGGACTGGTCGACGGCGATTACTCTGGTGTTCGGTACCTTCGTCAGCGGCGCAACGCAAGCGACCAACTGGACACGTTTCTCGCGTTCGGCGCGGGTCGCGGTGCTAGCCAGCCTGATCGGTTTTTTCATCGGCAACGGCCTGATGGTGCTGATCGGCGCGTACGGCGCGATCGTCTATCAGCAACCGGACGTGGTTGAAGTGCTGCTGTTGCAAGGTTTCGCCATGGCCGCGATGGCCATGCTGTTGCTGAACATCTGGAGCACCCAGGACAACACCATCTACAACTTCGCTGTCGCTGGTTGCAACCTGCTGCGCACCGGCCGACGCAAAACCGTGACCCTCGCCGGTGCAGTGATCGGCACCCTGCTCGCCCTGCTCGGTATGTACGACATGCTGGTGCCCTATCTGATTCTGCTCGGCACGGTGATCCCGCCGATTGGCGGGGTGATCATGGCGGACTTTTTCTACCGCTGGCGCGGGCACTATCCACGTCTGGCCGACGCACGGTTGCCTGCGTTCAACTGGCCGGGGCTCGGGGCTTACGCGGTCGGCACCGTCGCCGCGTTCAGTTCGCCGTGGGTCGCGCCGCTGGTAGGCATCGCTGCTGCCGCGCTAACGTATGTCATCGTTACCGGCGTGCTCGGCGCTCGCAGCGCGACCGCGCCACTACAAGACCTATAAAAAAGGATTCGCCTGATGCACATCATCAACGCCCGTTTGCGCAACCAGGAAGGTTTGCACGAATTGCATCTTGAAGACGGTCTGATCCGCAGCATCGCCCGCCAGACCGAAGCGCCCACTCTCGGCCCGGACGACCTCGACGCCGGCGGCAATCTGGTGGTGCCGCCCTTCGTCGAACCGCACATTCATCTCGACGCCACTCTCACCGCCGGCGAGCCGCGCTGGAACATGAGCGGCACGCTGTTCGAAGGCATCGAATGCTGGGGCGAGCGCAAGGTCACCATCACCGAAGAAGACACCAAGACCCGCGCGAAGAAAACCATTCAGACGCTGGCCGCCCACGGCATCCAGCACGTGCGCACCCACGTCGACGTCACCGACCCGCAACTCACCGCGCTCAAAGCCATGCTCGAAGTGCGCGAGGAAAGCCGCCACCTCATCGATCTGCAAATCGTCGCGTTTCCGCAGGAGGGCATCGAGTCGTTCCGCAACGGTCGCGAGTTGATGGAAGAGTCGATTCGCATGGGCGCGGACGTGGTCGGCGGCATTCCGCATTTCGAGTACACCCGTGATCAGGGCGTCAGTTCGGTGAAGTTCCTGATGGACCTGGCCGAGCGCACCGGTTGCCTGGTCGACGTGCATTGCGACGAAACCGACGACCCGCATTCGCGCTTCCTCGAAGTGCTCGCCGAAGAAGCACGCAGCCGCGACATGGGCGCCCTCGTCACCGCCAGCCACACCACGGCGATGGGCTCTTACGACAACGCCTACTGCGCGAAACTGTTCCGCCTGCTCGGGCATTCCGGGATCAGTTTTGTCTCCTGCCCGACCGAAAGCATTCACCTGCAAGGACGCTTCGACAACTTCCCGAAACGCCGTGGCGTCACTCGTGTTAATGAGTTGCTCGAAGCGGGGATGAACGTGTGTTTCGGCCAGGATTCCATCGTCGATCCGTGGTATCCGCTGGGTAACGGCAACATCCTGCGCGTACTTGAGGCAGGACTGCACATCTGCCACATGCTCGGTTACCGCAACCTGCAAAGTGCGCTGGATCTGGTCACCGACAACAGCGCCAAAGCCATGCACCTGGGTGAGCGTTATGGCCTGGAACAGGGCCGTCCGGCGAATCTGTTGATTCTGTCGGCGGACAGCGATTACGAGGTGATCCGCAGTCAGGGCTTGCCGTTGTATTCGATTCGCGGCGGCAAGGTGTTGATGAAGCGGCAGATGCCGGTGGTGGAGTTCGTCTGAGGTCCCGACATCGGCGTCCCTGGGGCGCCGACTGGCACTCTTCAATAAAGAACACTTGATCGATCGTGTGCCAGGTTATGGTTGGCGAGACTTTTATCGCCAAATAATCGAGCAAACCTGTCAGATCTGACAGGCGACACACGCTACGAACAGACTCACAGTGTCCTCTGGAATCAACAGATTCAGGAGGACAACCATGAAGCGCCTTTTCCTGTTCACCCAGGTTTTATGGCTTTGCATGACGCTAAATGTGACCTTCGCGACGAACGCCACGATGCGAAATGGCAGCGGCGAAGAAATCATGCTCCAGGGCTTTCACTGGAATTCCAGCCGTAATGCCGTAGCGTGGTACTCCGTTCTTGCACAACACGCGTCCACGATCAGCGGCGACGGGTTCACGCTGATCTGGTTGCCACCCGTCTGGACTGACACCTCCAGCTGGAGAGAACCGACTGGCAAATCCGGTGGTGGCGAGGGCTATTTTTGGAGCGGCTTCGACAAAAACAGCCGTTATGGCAGCGATCAACAACTCAAACAGGCCGCGGCGGCACTCAACACAGCCGGTGTTAAAGTCGTGTACGACGTGGTGCCCAATCACATGAATGACGATAGGGTCAACCAGTCCATGTTTCCCCGAGGGCGCAATGAATGGCGCCATGATTGCCTCCAGTGTGATGAGGGCGATGCATTCATGGATGGCGCGGCAGACCTGAATACCGCCGACCCCAAGGTTTTCGATGCGTTCAAGAACGAATTCATCAATCTGCGTGACAACTATGGTGCCCAGGGCCTGCGCTTCGATTTCGTTCGAGGTTACGCCCCGGAGACAATCGACCGCTGGATGAACGCTTTTGGCAGCCAGCAGTTCTGCGTCGGGGAAAACTGGAAAGGCCCCGACGAATATCCGCAAGGTGACTGGCGCCGTTCCGCCAGTTGGCAGGATGTACTCAAGGACTGGTCTGATCGTTCGCACTGCGCGGTGTTCGATTTTGCTCTCAAGGAACGCATGCAAAATGGCTCAATCGCCCAATGGCGTCACGGCCTGAATGGCAATCCGGACCCTGCCTGGCGTGCGATTGCGGTAACGTTCGTTGACAATCATGACACCGGCTATTCGCCCGGCGCCAATGGCGGCCAACATCATTGGGCGCTGCCCGATCCGCTGGTCAATCTGGCTTACGCCTATATCCTCAGCAGCCCCGGAACGCCGACGGTCTATTGGCCGCATATGTACGATTGGCAGCGCGACCAGCTGATCCGTCAACTCATCAAACTTCGCAAACATGCTGCTATCCGGGCCGACTCGCCTATCCGCTTCAACACCCAGTATTCGGGGCTGGTGGGGACCACTTCAGGATCGCGTGGCACGCTGGTGATAGCGCTCAAATCCGACCTGCAACGATTGCCCGAAGGCATGGGGGTACCGACGCTGACCTGGGACAACGGTGATATTCGCATCTGGAGCACACCCGTGCAGTCTGCAGCAGTCAACATTAGCCTTCATTGCGACAATGCTAACCCGCAATCCGGTGAAGGGGTTTACGCCGTTGGCTCATCACTGGAGCTGGGGGCGTGGGATCCGCTGCACGGGATTGCGCTGACTTCCGCCGGCAATCGCTGGAGCACGAACATCGAAGTACCAGGGCAGCAGGCGCTCGAATGGAAATGCGTTGTGCGCGGACAGAATGGTTCGCCGGTCTACTGGCAACCCGGCCCGAACAATTCGTTCACCAGCGGCGATGTCAGCGACACAGCCGGACGTTTTTGATTAAGACTTGTCGGCGCTCACCCGCACACGCTGGCAAGGTACTCGCCTCCGAATACTGATCGGGCATCGACACAGCTGGAGTCTTTGCGATTGAACTCCCCCTTTTAAGTGCAATTCGGGCATCCGTAAACTGTAAGAACTAGCGGTCAAACGCCAGTTGAAACATGCGGGGCGACTGGCGGTGCAGGCCAGTTCGGCGCAATCGGTGCTGGTTGAATGCTTTGAGGATGCACCGTCGCCACTGGCACTGCTACGGTTGACGGTACAGGGTGATCAGGTGATGTCGGTGACTTTGTTCAAGGCTCACTGACGGGCTAACTCTGAGGGCATCATCGCTGGCAAGCCAGGCTCCCACAGGGTTTTGTGTGAACACATTATTCGTGCCCACCTGAATCCAATGTGGGAGCGAGACTGCTCGCGAAGAGGTCGGCACATTCGGCATCATCGCGTCAGACAGACCGCTTTCGCGAGCAGGCTCACTCCTACAGGGTTATGTGTTTGAACATACTATTTGTGCCAGCGATGGCGGTTTTGAATTCAGTCCATCAACCGCGCCGTACCGAACAGTCTGACGCGCAGCAATTCTCCGTGCGCTTCTTCGAGCAAAATCGGCGCCGTGCCGCCGGGCATGACCACCTGCACTTGTCCCGCCACAACCCAACCCACTCGCCACGCCGCCGACGCCACAGCACTGGCGCTGGTGCCGGATGACGCCGTCGGCCCTTCGCCGCGTTCGAACACTCGGGCGAGGATTTTCTGTGGTGATTCCAGCACCGCCCATTGCAGATTGACGCCCGCCGAGCATGGATCTCCGGCTCCGACGGGTATGGCGTAGGCAATTGCGGTCAATCCCTCGTTCAAGGGTGATTCACGCATCTGCTCGTTGCTCGGTAACGCGGTTGCATCACCGAGCAGCGTCACGCAATGCGGATTGCCAATGCGCACGAATTGGCTGTGCGCCCAGTCGGGATCAAGTTGTGCCAAGGGCTGGACGTGGCTCACGTCCCGAGCATTGAACTCAATGCCTTGAACAGTCTGCGCAGCGACCGCATCCGGCCCGAAACCGGGTTGGCCGAGATCGAGCCAGAAACCTTGAACGCCTTCGACTTCAGCCGGTTTCACCGAGGTTTCCACCGCGTCCCCCTTGTCGTGATGCACGCGCAACAACGCGCCCTCCTCTGGCATCAAGCCTTGCTCGGTCAGCGCCTGCGAGAAAATCGTCAGGCCATTGCCACTGCGCTCGGCGAGAGTACCGTCGGTGTTGACGATCAATACGTCGAACGGCGGCGACTTCTGGAACGGGCCGATCAGCAGGCCGTCGCTGCGGTGGGGTTTGCTGGTCGCCGGGCGTTGGTCTTCGGGCCAGTCGCAGCAGAGTTTGATTGCCGCTGCGCTCCAGGACTGACGCGACGAGGCGCATTCGGTGGCGCTGGCGGGCAAGGCAATGCCCGCGTCGCGCAGTGCCTGCGGCGCAATCACCCCGTAAATATTGCCCCGTGCATCGTAGAACTGCGTCATCAGTGTTTGTCCCCTGTTGCCGAAGAAGGCCACTGTAAAACGCAATCCCTTGTGGGAGCGAGCCTGCTCGCGAATGCAGTGTGTCAGTCGATATATTTTTCAGCTGACACTGCGCCTTCGCGAGCAGGCTCGCTCCCACAGGGAGATGTGCATGACCGCATATTGGTGAGCCTCCGTTCCCACAGGGTAGGATGTTGCCTGTACTTCCCCGAATGGCCGGCGATCGAACCTCGTCACTGAATCACTGTCCTTCGGGGACGCGAAGTTTTTTGCCAAGGATCGATATGACCAGCCTCAACCCCCAAGACACCTTCGTCCCCGGACGCCTGCAACAGATGTCCACGCGCATCGCCTTTTTCATCGCCGGCCTCGGCATTGCCGCGTGGGCGCCGCTGGTGCCGTATGCCAAGACGCGGGCCGGACTCGACGAAGGCACACTCGGTTTGCTGTTGTTGTGCCTCGGCGTCGGTTCGATTCTGGCGATGCCGCTGGCGGGGATTCTGGCCACCCGCTTCGGCTGTCGGCGTGTCGCCACCGGCGGCACCTTGCTGATCTGCGCGGCGTTGCCGTTGCTGGCCACGGTGTCGTCGATACCAGCGTTGATCGCCACACTGTTCATGTTCGGCGCCGGCCTGGGCACGGTGGATTCCACCGTGAACCTGCAAGCGGTGATCGTCGAGCGCGCCAGCGGCAAGAACATGATGTCGGGTTTCCACGGCTTGTTCAGTCTGGGCGGGATTGTCGGCGCAGCGGGTGTCAGTGCCTTGCTCGGCCTTGGTTTGACGCCACTGGCCGCGATGCTGGTGGTGGTCGTGGTGTTGATCGCGGCTCTGTTCAAATGCGTGCCGCACATGTTGCCCTACGGCAGTGAAAGCTCGGGCCCGGCATTTGCTATCCCGCACGGTATCGTGCTGTTTATCGGCGGGATGTGCTTCATCGTATTCCTGACCGAAGGCGCGGCACTGGACTGGAGTGCAGTGTTTCTGGCGCAGGAACGCGGGATCGACACGGCGTACGCGGGGTTGGGTTATGCGGCGTTTGCATTGACCATGACGGCTGGACGCTTGATGGGTGACCGCATTGTGCGGATTGTCGGTGCCACGCAGATCATTTTGTTTGGTGGTCTGCTGGCGGCGGCCGGTTTGTTTCTGGCGACATTTGCACCGAGCTGGGAAGCGGCGCTGGTCGGTTATGCGCTGGTCGGCGCTGGCTGCTCGAATATCGTGCCGGTGCTGTACACGGCGGTGGGCAAGCAGACCGTCATGCCGGAAAGCATCGCGGTGCCGGCGATTACCACTTTGGGGTATGCAGGGATTCTGGCCGGTCCGGCGGTGATCGGTTTTGTCGCGCATGCCAGCAGTCTGAGTTTTGCTTTTGGCTTGATGGCGGTGCTGCTGGTGGCGGTGGCCATTGGCGGCAAAGTCCTTAAAGTCTAAAAGCTTCGCGAGCAGGCTCGCTCCCACAGGATCTCAGTGATCCATGTGGGAGCGAGCCTGCTCGCGAAGAAGTTGATGCGGTCTATCAGAAACCAACGCTAGCCTGCACAAAGAACGTACGCGGTGCGCCGACATACATCCCCGAGTTGTTGTCGCTGGAGCGGGTGAAGTACTGCTTGTCGAAGACGTTCTTCACCCCGGCGCCCAGTTTCAAATTCGACACCTGCGGCCCGAAGTCATAACCCCCACGCACGTTCCAGGTCACGTAACCCGGAATGTCGCCATACTGCCCGTCCGCTGTGCCTTCGGTGATGTAGTTGCCGTTGAAACTGCCGTCGGCATTCACACCGGTACCCGGCGAGCGCTGTTTGGACTGGGCGAAACCGTCGAGGTTGTAGGTCCAGCGGTTAATGTCGTAACGCAAACCGACGGTTGCCACCTGTCGCGAATAGAACGGCAGATCACGGCCCTTGAAGCCCGGAATCTCGCCTTCATAAGTCGCGCGGGTGTAAGTGAAACCGGCGTTGGCGGTCAAGCCATCGAGACGCGGATCCAGTGCCGCCATGTCGTAGTGCACCGAGGCTTCGATGCCCTGGTGCTTGGTCGCGCCAAGGTTGGTCCAGCCCACGTCATTGCTGATGTATTGCAGCTCGTCGTCGAAGTCGATGTAGAACAGCGTCACTTCCCCGCCCCACACGTCATCGTTGTAGCGCGTGCCGATCTCGTAGGTCTTGGCCTTTTCCGGCTCCAGACCGTTGGCGGTCTGATCACCCGAGCCGCCCTGGCCGAGCTGGAAATACTGCAGGCTGCCGAACGAGGTTTCGTAGTTGGCGAACAGTTTCCAGGCGTCCGACAGGTGATACATCACGCTCAGCGCCGGCAACGGTTCGTTGCTCTCGATGCTGCGGTTTTTCGCCTGCACCGGTTTGCCGGCCGTGTCGAGCACAGCGCGGTCATGCCAGTCGGTGCTGATGTGTTCGAAGCGAATGCCCGGGGTGATGGTCCAGTTGCCGACGTCGACTTTGTTGTCGATGTAGACCGAGTTGGCCTCGGTGCCGCCCGTGCGATCCTGAAACACATGGCCGTCGGAGGTCGGCGTGAGCACTGGCTGGTTGTTGACCAGCGCCACACGGCTCGACGACTCGTGCATCGCCTCTTTCAGGTAGCGATAACCGACGCTGACTTCCTGCGTGGTCGGGCCGACATCGAAAACCCGCGACACCCGTGGCTCGATGCCCAACGTGTAATACGAACGCGGGTAGGAGCTGAGGGTTTTCTGGTCGCGAGCGGCGATGGTGCTGCCACGGAAGCTGTCGGTGTAATACGTCAGAATTTCCGCTTGCGTGCGCTCGTCGATCTGGCGGATCCACTTGAACGACACGTCTTTGCGCCGCCCGGTGAACTGATCGTAGTCACGCACCGAGTCATACGGTTTGTCGTCGTACTGCTTTTGCGTCAGGCCGCCGGGCATGTCGGCTGTGGCGTCGTAGTAGTGGAAGTTGAGACTGAAATCGTCCTGATCGGTCGGCGCCCAGTGCGTCTTGAGCAGCACGTCGTCGATGTCGTTGCCGTTGTTGCGCTCGCGGTAACCGTTACCGTTGACGCCGGAATACAGCAACGCCACGCCAATGCCGTTGTCGGCGGTGCCGCCGAGGAACGCGGTGTCGATGTGCTTCCAGCCACCGTACCGGGTGGTTTCCAGCGTAGTGCCGATTTCACCGGTGGCTTTTTCCGGGATCGCGCGGGTGACGAAGTTGATCACCCCGCCAACGTTCTGCGGCCCATAACGCACCGAACCGGCGCCGCGCACCACGTCGATGCTGTCGAGGTTGCCCGAGGAAATCGGCGCCATCGACAGTTGCGGCTGACCGTACGGGGCGAACGCTGCCGGTACACCATCGATCAACACGGTGGAGCGCGGCGACAGACGCGAGGTCAGACCGCGTACGCCGACGTTGAGGGAAATATCGCTGCCGCCGGTGCCGTTGGAATCCTGCACCTGCACACCCGGCACACGCTTGAGCACGTCGCTGACGTTCATCGCGCCCTGCTCGACCATCGCTTCGCGGCGGATCACCGTACGTGCGCCCGGATGGTTCTGCACCACGGCGGCGTTGGCATCACCGAGCCAGTCGCCGACCACCTTGATGTCGGTCACGCCCAGTTCCAGCGGGCCGTTTCCGGCGGCGGAAGTTGCGGCCGGCGACAGCGTCACCGAGCCTTCGTTGATCTGATAATCCAGACCACTGCCTTGCAGCAATTGGCGCAAGGCCTGCTCCGGGGAGATATCACCGTCGACCGCCGGGGCCTGTTTGCCGGCGACCAGGTCCGGGCTGAAAAACACTTGCAGCGCAGTTTGCTGGCCCAGTTCACTCAGGGCCTGACCCAACGGCTGCGCACGGATATGAATGGCTTCACCGGCAAACGCCAGCGGCACGGCAGCATTGACCGCCAACGCGAGAGCCAGCGGCAACCAAGGGGATTTTTTGTTGTTGGCAGGGGTGTTTTTCACGTCGTACGTATTCCTGTGGATCGCAAGAGTGTGCGGCTGTTAATGCAAACCAGTTGCAGTTGAACAGGAAGACGATGAACTCGAAAAAAACCTGAATTTTATTTTGCGATTATTTCCTGACTGCCATCGGCGAGGCTGCGAACGGCCACCGGCAGGATGCTCGGCAAGGCTTTGAGCAAGGCGTCGGTGTTGTCGGATTTGAACACGCTGGTCAGGCGCAGACTGGCCACGGCAGGGTTGGCAACGGTCAGCGGTTTATCGCGATAGCGCGACACTTCGGCTGCTACTTCACTGAGGCTGGCATTATTGAAGACCAGTTTGCCGCTGCGCCACGCCGTCAGTTCCGTCGGGTTGACTGCATAGGCTGCGGCGACTTTGCCTTGCGCATCGACATGAGTGCCGAGGCCCGCGGTCAGGCTGATGAACTGATTATCCGCTGCATCACGCCCCTGCACTTTCACTGTGCCCTGCTCAACTGCCACACGGGTTTGCGTGACATCGCGGCGCACATCGAAACGCGTGCCGGTGACTGTGACTTTGCCGCTGCCCGCCTCGACCACGAACGGTCGCGCGGCATCGTGCGCGACGCTGAACATCGCCTCGCCTTCGCTCAACTCGATGAGCCGACGATCCTTTTCATAGCGCACCTGCAAACGGCTGCGGCTGTTCAGATCGATCACCGAACCGTCCGGCAGCGCCACATGTTTACGCTCGCCCAACGCTGTGGCGAATTCGGCACGGTAACCGCCCGGATGATTCAAACCGCTGAACAGTCCCAGCCCGAGCGCCACCGCCAGCACACTGGCGGCCACGGCATAACGCAACATCGGACGGCGCTCGCGGCGGGTTGGCGGTGTTTCAACGAGGGCTTTGAGACGTGGCGTCGGGAGCAGATCGGCCGCCGACCACAAGCCTTGCAGCAACTGAAATTCGTCACGATGCTGCGGATGTTGATTCAGCCAGGCATCGAAGCGCTGCTGTTCGTCGGCATCAATGGCCGGCTCCTGCAAACGCACAAACCAGCGAGCCGCGTCATCGCGCACCGTTGTTTGCCCGCACGCGCAATCACGCGTATCCATCATGGAATGTCCTGTTTGGCCGGGAATATAAAGACACACAGCCCTCTGTAGGAGCTGCCGAAGGCTGCGATCTTTTTGCCATGCCGCACGTTCACGATTGCAACCCGTCGAGGCGATCGCGCAGATGCCGCAGGGTGCGGATCATATACTTTTCGACCATGTTCTTGGACAGGCCCAGGCGCTCGGCGATTTCGGCCTGGGTCAGGCCTTCGATTTTCTGCCAGACAAAAATCTTCCGGCAATTGACCGGCAACTCGGCGAGCGCCCGTTCGATGGAGTCGGCCAGCTGGATCGCCTGCATGTAATGCTCCGGGTCGCCGATCGACGACTCACTGTGATCGATGGCCTGCGACTCCATGGCGCCGCGCCGGTCCTCACGCCGATAACCGTCGACCGCAATATTGCGCGCGGTCTGGTGCAAATACGCCCGTGGCTGCTGCACCGCCGCCGAATCCGACTCAAGCACCCGCACAAAGGTGTCGTGCGCCAGATCCTCGGCCTGCGCGCGATTGCGCAGGCGACGAGTCCAGGTGCCGATCAACTCTTCGTAATGCTCGAAAAAGCCGGGTCTGCGGGGACGCATGGGGGTATGGGTGGCGTGCTGAGGAAAGGGGCGTGAATAGTAATGGTTACCATTAAGCCGAAGCAATGGATTCCTCGACCGACTGTCCGGGTCACCTCTGCAGCTCAGCGTTTTATCGAAATCACACCGCTCATGTATTCATGCAGATCGCGCAGATCCTTAACGCTCCAGGCATGCGGCGGTATTTTTACCCCGTTCTCCTGCAACGTTTTCGGAATCAGGTTGCCGTTCGGCCGAAGGATGATCGACGACACAATCACGCCCGGATATTCATTCAGGCGTTTTTTGAACGCGGACGTTGTCAGGTCAGGTGTGGGCGGATTGCTTTTGTGCGCCAGTGGCCCGGTGCCCTTTATATCGGCGCCGTGGCATACAGCGCAGCGCTGCACATAGAGGTTTTTGCCGTTGCTGTTATCCGCGAAGGACACGGATGGTTGAGTGATCAACAAAGCACCGAGTACAGCGATGAATGTTGTTTTCATTGTTTGCCTCCCTGGCGTTTTTAAGGTCGCGCATGATGCGCGAGATTTAGCGCCTGGCGCAAAACAATGTGGGAGCGAGCCTGCTCGCGAAGGCGGTACATCAGTCACTTAATGCATTGACTGATCGGACGCTTTCGCGAGCAGGGTTGGGTGGTGAATGCAGGTTCAAGTGCATCCACCACTGGCCATTGGATCAGCCTTTTTCGTCCATCCCGGCTTGCAGGGTCTGGGTGTCCAGATGCCCGCTCAGGGTGACAGGGCCGACTTTCAGGTTGCCGTTTTCCAGGGAAACCTTCGGTGCGTTTTCCTCGGCTTTATGCGGCAGATCAAGGCCCGCGTTCACGCCGTAGTCCCGGTTGCTCAAATCAGTGCTGCTGACCTTCGAACCACCCAGATCGACCTTCCCTTGTGTCGCCGAAATCCGCGCACCGGTCAGTTGTGTCGCGCCGCCAACGGTAAGGTTTACACCTTGGCTGGCACTGATCCCGGACGCCTGCGCAACGCTGTCCTTGTGTGCGTACTCACCCTGCGCTTTCAGTGTCGGTTTGTAATCAGTGCCGGCGAGCTTATCTTTGTCGTTCGGTGGATTCTTCTTAGCGGTCAGGCCCAGATCGACATCGACCTTGGCGTGGTTGCTCGAGTCCTGACGGCTCTCCACGGTCAGATCACCTGCGACTTTGCCGCTGACATCTTTAGCGTCGATCCGCGCGCCCGCCAGTTGTGCATCACCAGCGCTGTTCAACACCACACTGTCAGCCTTGATCTGGCTGTTCTGCTGCGTGCTGCCTTGCAGGTAATCGACACCGACTTTCGCCCCAGCATTGAAACCGTGATCGCTGCTGGCCTTCTCATCAGCGGCGGTCGGGGTTTTGCTGCTCAGGTTGCCACCGGCATTCAGCGCGACATTCCAGTTATTGCGGTGGTCAGTGGACTGCGCCGACTCCTGCACGTAACCGCCCTTCTGCGCATCAATGCTGACGTTCGGTGCGCTGACTTGCGTGCCTTGCAGATGAATCGAATCACCGCTCACGACAATGCCGCTCTGACTGTTGAGCTGGCCACCGCTGAGGGTTTTCGAATCCTCATTGACCCGACCGATATTGAAATTGCCGCTCAGATTGCCGCCCTGATCACGGCTCTTCTCGCTACTGGTTTTGCTGCCGCCGCCCTTCAAGCCGCCGCCGAGGTTGCTGCCGGTGGCGGTGTGGGTGTCTGTGGCGGCTTGCAGATCGAGCTTGCCGTCGGCGTGCAAATCGATGGCGCCAGCGCTGTCGATCTTCGTGCCTTGCTGCACTTGGTTGCCGCCGCTGCTCAACCGCACCGGACCATTACCAGTGATGCTCGCGACGTGGGCCTGCGTGTCAGTGCTTTGTTTGCCGGTGTGATCGAGTTGGAAACCGGCGCCGAGATCGACGTTGGTGCCATCGGTGCCCGGCAAGGTGCCAACCGTCAACGAGCCATTGCCGCGCAGGCTGCTGTCATTGCTGGTCTGCCGGTCGTTGGCCTGATTCAGCGCCAGATCACCACCCGTCTTGATGCTCACACCGCCCTGCCCGCCATCGAAACGACTGCCTGCGAACTGCGCATCGCCGCCGACCTTGATGTTCACACCCTGGCTGCCGGCATAGGCGCCGACCACGGCGGTGGAACTGTCCTTGCTCGAAGCACTGCTGCCTCCCGCGCCGCTGCCGGCAACGTTCACGTCTTCGCCGGTCTTGGTGTAGACGCGCACGTCGACCTTGGCATCCACCGCGTTAGCACTGCTGTTGTGCGTGTTGCTCGCAGCGTCGGCAAGCAGTTTGTCAGCGCTGATGTTCACTTGGCCGGCGCTGGCGTTGTATTGCGTGCCTTGGTCGTGCAGCGTGCCGCTGGTTTTCACATCGACAGTGCCGCCATCAAAATGGCTGACAACAGTGTTGTTGTTTTGCTCGGTTTTGCTGGCGCTGCCATGACCTACTGCAACGTCGATCCCGACATTCGGCTGACCGAGCTTGGCCAGTGAGTCCTTGTCCGGCACCTTGCCGTTGAGCACGTCCTTGACCGCGCCGGCGATCGGCCGGGCGATGTCCTTGTACTCGACGTTGGCGCCGATGTCCGCCGACCAGTTGCTCTCGCTATGCGTGCTGCTGTCAGTGTTGCTGGCCGCGCGATTGTCGACTTCGCTGACGGCAATATTCAGGCCGGTGCCAGCCTTGAGTTGCGCGCCTTCAGTGGCGAGTTTGTCGGCATTGATCGTCAGGCTGCCGCTGCTCTGTACGTTGCTGGTTTGCGCGGTGGTTTTACTGGTCGAATCCTGCGCCGTGCTGTGGGCGAAATCGACGCCACTGCCGGCACGGTCGAGGCCGCCGGTGTAGTAGAAACCGCCGCCGGTGCTGGAGGTGTCGGTGGTGGTTTTGTGACTGTCAGCTTCGGCCAGCAACGACACGTTTTTACCGCTCAACGTCGTGTCGCCAGCAGTGGATTTCACCTCCGCGCCTTTGAGCGTGACATCACCGCCCGCCTTCACCTGCACACTGCCGCCGCTGAGGCTGGAGCCTTGTTGAGTGACGTCGTTGCTAGTGACGGTTTGCTGTTTGTCTTCGTAGTGAATCCCGGCGCGATACTGCTCCGGCGTTTGCTCTTTGGCGTAGGCATCGAAGCCACGGGTTTGCGTAGTGTCAGTGCTGTCGTGAGTATTCTGCGCCGAATGCACATTGACGTCGCCTGCCGCGTCGGCCGTCAGCGCACCGCCAGCCTTGACCGTCGAGCCCGCCACTTCGATATCCTTGGCGCTCTTGAGCTTGAGGTTGCTGTCGGACACCAGCTCACTGCGCACGGTGCTGCTGTCTTTGCTGTTCTGCCGCGACTCGTCCTTGCTGATGCCAAAGAACTTGCTGTCCTTGTCGTGGTTGTTGCTGTGCGAGGTGTCCTGCACACCGTCGATCACCAGCGAACCCTTGTCGCTGATCACGCTGGCGTCGGTACCGCCACGTACCTGACTGCCGCTGATGCGCACGTCGTCAGCCTTGACGATCAGTTTGCCGCTGGCGTTGACCTTGCTGCCCTGATGCTGGGTCTTGCCCTTGTCGGCATCGCCGGTCTTGCCGAAGAAACCACCGCCAACCAAATCACCGGAGTAACGGTTGTCGCTGCTGCGATTGGTCCGTGTGGCGGTGGTGATTTCCACCTGTTTGCCGGCCAGTTGCACGTCGCCGGCGCTGCTCAACTCTGCGCCTTCGGAGCGCAACAGCGCGGCGGTTTGCAGCGCAATGTTACCGGCCTTCAATTGGCTGGTGACGCTGCGCTGCTCTTCGCTGCTGCTGTTCCAATCGGCTTTCCACAGGTGTTTGCGGTGGTTGCCCTGATCGGTTTGCGTATGGCTTTCAGTGGCGGCGGTCAAGCGCAGATCACCGCCGCTTTGCACATCGAGAGTCTTCGCCGCTTCGACCTTGGCGGCTTTCAGCTCGGTGTCTTTACCGGACGACAACTTGGCATCGCGGCTAGCGATGATCTGGCTGCCGTGCTGGCGCGATTCACTGTCGGTCTGGGTGCGGTCGTAGGTTTCCCAAGTGATGCCGATGGTGCTGTTGTTCCAGTTTTCGCGCTTTTCCTGAAGCTTGCGGCTTTCGACCGTGGATAGGGTCAGGTTGCGTTTCGCGTCAACGGCGACGTCGCGAGCACTGACATCAGTCGCGGCCAACGTAAGGTCCTTGCCGCTGTGCAAAGCGACATCGCCCTGACTGCTGCGAATACCGGCGCGGGTCACGTCGAGGCTGTTGGCCACGGCTTCACCGCTGACACTGAGGTCACCGGCAGAACGAATCTGCACGCCGTCACGCCCGGCCACTTGCACCGCGCCCACCCGCACGCCTGCGCCTTCGGCGGTGCTGACAATATTGATGCGTCCGGCCTGCATCGCGCCGAACAGGCTGGCATCAATGCGTTGATCGCCGGTGTTGCCGGCGGGGTCGACGGTTTTCACCTGACCACTGGTGTAATCGACCTGATTGCGCCCGACCGTAAGGTTCAATTGATCGCGCGCATTGATCGCGCCCTGGCTGTCGATGCGCGGCGCAATCAGGTTGATCGAGCCCTCGCCGTTGCGCAGCCCACCGCTTTGAATCTGCAACTGACCACTGGCGTCGCGGGTATTCAGGCTTTGCAGTTTGCCGTCATTCAATTCCGGGCGACCGACCAGCAGATTGGCGTTCGGCGTGTTGATGAAACTGCCGCCATTGACCGAGATGCCGTTAGGGTTGGCCAGCACATAATCGGCGGACCGGCCGAAAATTTCCTGCGCGCCATTGATCGCGGAAGGATTGCGGCTGATCACTTCATTGAGGATCACGCTCGCCGCCTGGCCTTGCAGTTGCGGGTTGGCCGCCAGTTGCCCGGCCAGTTGCGATTGCCCGGCCTGCAAGGCGTTGTTCAGCACCAGGCCCTGACGGTCGACGTTGTAGTCGAGGAACTGGTTGTGCGACAGGCCCGAACCGTTGGGCGCGACGATGTTGACGATGGGCACACCGGCCTGGGTCTGCAATTGCGCGGTGCCGCCGGGTCCCGGTGCGACCACTACACCACCGGCGAGCGCGCTCGGCAGGTGCACGGCGAAGAACAGGCTGGCAATCGCCCAGCGCAATTTGCCCCGAGGCGAAAGATGAAATGCAAAGGTGTGTGCTGGCATAAAAACGTCTCCATGTGAGTACGGCATCACGTTGCGCGTTTAGTCTTGGCCGTGGCTGACGCGCTCAGATCCGACGGCTGTTTGTTCACTGCGTTGCTCAGATTTGCAGGCCCACGCGCATCAGCCAGGTCTCTGGCTCGTGCTGCAGACCGTTCGGGGTGTTGAGGGCGCGCTGGTAATCGACGTCGACTTGCAGATTCTTCCAGCCCAGATTCAGGCCGACACTGGCGCCACTCAGGCGTTGGCCCTGCGCGCCGTGATCGGCCTTGATCCAGCCGTGGTCGAGGCCCACTCGCGGGGTGATCTGCAGCGGCCACTCACTGCGCAGCGGCAGGCGCAAGGTGTTGCGCCAGATCGCGCCGCTGGCGCCGGAGGCACTGCTGACGCGATAGCCACGCACCGCCGAATCGTCGGTGCCGAGCAATTGTTCGATGGCCGGCAACGGGTCCGGGCTGTACTGCAAATTGAGTTGGCTCTGCCACTGCCAGGCCTGCGCACCGAGTTGACCGTTGCGCCATTGGCTGAGGCCGGCGCGGTACTTGCGGAACTGCGCCTTGGGCAGATTGTTGATCTGCTGCTGAGAATCGTCGTCGGCGCCAAACCAGCGCAGGCCCTGGGCGTAATTGACGTCGAGGTTCCACACCGCGCGGTCGAGCCAGAACAGATTGAGCCCGGCCTCGGCCACCGTCAGGGTCGGGCTCTGAATACCGAGGCGAACGTCTTGCAGATAGCTGTCGACATCCTTGTGCGCCAGTTGCAGGTTGGCACTGAGCTGACGGCTCTGGTCGCGCCATAGCACACGGTCGGCGCGCAGGCTGACCTGGTCGGTGATGCCGGTGCTGTGCAAGGTCACGCTCGGCAGTTTGAATGGCGCGCGATATTCGGCGTGGCTGGCGAACACGCTGTAGGTCCAGTAGCCGTAGGGAATCGCGTAATACAGGCTGGCGTTGCGGCTGTAGCGGTCGCCCTGATTGAGGGTGTCGCTGGCACTGATGCTCAACAAATCGTTGAGTTGCAGCGGGCTGTCGAGACTCAGGCTGACGGTGTCGCGGTCGCGTCCGGTGCTGGCGCTGCCGAGGTTGTCGATCCCGGCGTTCAAGGCCCAGCGTGACGGCGCAGCGCTGCGCGAGCGCAGGATGATTCGCGAGGCGCCGGGCTGGCTGCCGGGGGCGATGTCGGCGGTGAGATCGATCGAGCGCAAGCGATTGAGTTGATCGAGGCCCTGCTCCAGATCACGCAGGTTCAACGGCTCGCCGAGCATTCCCGGGAAAGCGCCACCCAACGAAACCGGCAGACTTTGATCGGCCAGTTCAATCGACTCGATGTAGCCTTCGTCAACGCGGATATCCAGCGACTGCCCCGCTGCCGGTGCGCTGAGCAGATACGGGCGGCTGGCGATGTAGCCCTTGTCGACGTAGCTCGAAGTGATAGTCGCGAGCAGATGATTGATCTGGCCGACACCCATGCACGGCGCCAGCAGCGGTTTGATCCGTGCGTTGAGTTTGTCGCTGTCGATCAGCGTGACACCGCCGATGCGCGTGCCGCTCAGCGGCCAGCAACGTTCATCGGGGGCGACCGTTTGCGGGAGCGCCGGGGTGACCGGCGCCGGACCGAATGCGCCGCGCTCCAATTGCCGCTTTCTTTGCTCAAGCTGCAGTTGTTGCAGATCGCGCTGTTGCTGTTGTTGCTGGCGCAGCACTTCCTGACCCGGTGCAACAGGTTCGGCCGCTTCAGTCGAGGAGGCACAGACACTCAACACAAAGGCCGACAGCAGCGGGCAAAGCGCGGAACTACGACGAAAAACAGCGTGAAACGGATATGGCACGCGACATCCTTGCGATCATAAAATGGCGTAATGCCATGTCATCAATGATCGTGATAGTCGGAGCCCTCCTACACAAATGCAAGACGCTTCCTACAGCGCTTACATTTCTTAAACAATTGCTTTGCCTGGCTTTATTGTCAGCAGCAAGGCCACGGCGCTGCACACTATCAGGGTTTCCCCGAGAGCTTGAAACCAGCCCGCAAGCATCAGCCCTGTGCCGATCAGCAGGTAATACAGCAAGCCCAATAACGCCCCGGCGGTGCCCAATCGATCAGCGTAATCGGCCAGTGCCGAACCGAGAACATTGGGGATCGCCAAGCCAAACGCCAACACCACCAGCAACATCGGCAGGACGAACGCGACACTGTTCTGCAGCGACCACACGCCCACACCACCGAGCAACGCGATGCCACCCGCGAGGCGAATCAACTGCAATACCTTGAACCCTGCCGTCAATAAACGCCGGTTGAGCCATGCTCCAAAACCTGAGCCCAGCGCGAGGATCACGCCGCTGTAACCGAACACACTGGCGTCCACCCCCAGCCGCTGAAACATGAACGGAGCGAGGCTGTAATAGCTGAACAGCGCCACGTTGAACGACGCGATCCACAGCGCCGAACGCCAGATACCCAAGTCACGCAACATGCGCCCAAGGGTTTCGAACAAACCGACATGGCCGGTTGGCGCTGTCCGGGTTTCCACCAGGGTGTACCAACTCCACAGCCACAGCAGCGTTGCCAGCAACAGCAACGCGCCAAGCACACCGCGATAACCGAAAACCTGAACCAGACTGGCGCCGCTGAACAAACCAATCGCCGGACTGGCCGCCAGCGCGATGCCCACCAACGAAAACACCTGCGCAAGTTCGGCGCCTTTGAAGCGGTCGCGCAACACGGTTTGCGTGACCACCGAGCCCACCGCCGCACCGAACGCCGCCAACATCTGCGCCAGTAACAAGCCGTTGAAACTGCTGACCCGCAGGCCGAAAAGCGTGGCAATTGCATAGATTGCCAAGCCCGCGAGCATTGCCGGGCGCCGACCAATGCGATCACACAAACGCCCCCACACCACCACCCCGACGGCAAACGCGAGGAAATACACCGACAACGTCTGCGCCACCGCTTGCGGGCCAACATTAAACACCCGCCCGATATCACCGAGCGCCGGGCTGTAAAGGGTTTGTGCGATCTGCGGAAACATCAGCAGCGCAATCGCTAGCCACAGGAAATGTCTGTTGTTCATTCTTCATCACTCCTCACATAAATCGCCGAGGAGTTTAAGAATCGGTGAGTGGCGTATTATCCGAACCCTGCCAACTAATCGCTGAAATCGGACAACCCATGGCCTGGCTCGACGCCCACGCAACCTTCGACGCTGATCGCTTTCAGGCACCGGTGATTGGCCTCGCCTCGACTTTGGGTGATCACGATTCCGGCCTGCACCGTCATCAACGCGGGCAACTGCTGTACACGCGACAAGGCTGCACGCGGATCACCCTGGCGCAGCAATTGTGTCTGCTGCCGCCGTCGCGGGCGGCGTGGATTCCGCCGGGTGTCAGCCATCGCGCGGTGATGCAGCAGAGTGTCGATTACCGCTCCATCTACTTGATCCCCGAACTGTGCGCTGCACTGCCGCAGCAGGTCTGCGTGATTGAAGTCAGCCCGTTGTTGCGTGCGGTGCTGGAACCGATGGCGCTGGCCGATTTCGCCAGCGATTGGCAGCAAGGCAAATTCGTCCATCTGCTCGGCCTGTGCCTGAGCGAAATCGCCGAAGCGGCGCAGCAACCGATGCTGTTACCGTTACCTCAGGACAAGCGCCTGGCGCCACTGCTGAAAACGCCCGAACAACTGCCTCCGGAACTGCAAGTGCTGGAACAGCAGATCGGCGCCAGCAACCGTACCATCGGGCGGATCTTCCAGCGCGAAACCGGCATGAGTTATCAGCAATGGCGCCAGCAGTGGCGCTTGATGCGCGCGATGGAATTGCTCGCCACAGGGCGCAGCCTGAGTTACTGCGCTTTCGAAACGGGTTTTGCCAGCGACAGCGCCTTCATCGCCTTCTTCAAATCCATGACCGGCAGTACACCGGGCCATTGGCTCAAGTGAGCAACTGACGATCGGCGCCAGAAATCATTTGCGACTAAATATTACCTGCGTCATATTACAGCCGTAATAACGACCCGTTTACGCAGGTAACCCGCCATGACCAGCATGCCCACCCTCGAACCTGTTGTGGTGAAGACCAAGCCGCCCCTGCTTAAACGCTTGCTGCTTCCCGGCGCCGGATTGCTCGCGTTGATCTTCGCCGGGGTCTACGCCGTGCATTGGTGGGGCGCCGGGCGTTTTCTCGAAGAAACCGACGATGCCTATATTGGTGGCGATGTCACGGTGATCGGGCCGAAAGTCGCCGGTTACATCGACGAAGTGCTGGTCAGCGACAATCAGCATGTGAAGGCCGGCGATGTGTTGATCCGCCTCGACGCCCGCGACTATCGCGCCAACCTCGCCAAAGCTGAAGGCGCCGTTGCCGCCGAAGAAGCGCTGCTGGCCAACCTCGACGCCACCGAACAACTGCAACAAGCGGTGATCGGCCAAGCCCGCGCCGGCATCGATGCCGCCGGTGCGGAAACCGCGCGCTCGCGGGATGACAACGCACGCTACAAACGCTTGGTGACCACCAACGCCGTGTCCGTGGAAAGCGCACAACGTGCCGACGCCACCTTCAAAACTGCGCAAGCCCTCAGCGCCCGCGCGCAGGCCGAACTGCTGGCCGCGCAACGCCAACTGGCGGTGATCGACACCCAGAAACAACAGGCCCGCGCCGCCCTTCAACAAGCCCGCGCCGAACGTGATCTGGCGCAACTGAACCTCGGCTACACCGAACTGCGCGCACCGGTCGATGGGGTGATCGGCAACCGGCGCGCACGGGTTGGCGCCTACGCTCAGGCCGGTTCGCAACAGTTGTCGGTGGTACCGGCCAGCGGTTTGTGGGTCGACGCCAACTTCAAGGAAGACCAACTGGCGCGGATGAAACCCGGGCAGCGCGTTAGCATCCGTGCTGACGTGCTTTCCGGTCAGGAATTCCACGGTCGCCTCGACAGCCTCGCCCCCGCCACCGGCTCGCTATTCAGTGTGCTGCCGCCGGAAAACGCCACTGGCAACTTCACCAAAATCGTCCAGCGCGTGCCAGTGCGCATCCTCCTTGATCCAGCTGACGGCGTGCTCGGTCACTTGCGCCCGGGCCTGTCGGTAACAGCGGAAGTCGACACCCGCGTGCAACCGGAAACCAGCGCCGTGGCCGTCGCGCCATGAGCACCACCCTCGCCGCCCCTGCACAGCCATTCAACGCGGCGGACATGGCGACCGCGACCAAGGTGTTCGCCTTCGCGACCATGTGCATCGGCATGTTCATCGCGTTGCTCGACATCCAGATCGTCTCGGCGTCGCTGCGCGATATCGGCGGCGGACTGTCTGCCGGCACCGACGAAACCGCGTGGGTGCAGACCAGTTACCTGATCGCCGAAATTATCGTGATTCCGCTGTCCGGCTGGCTGTCGCGAGTGTTCTCCACGCGCTGGTTGTTCTGCGCTTCGGCGGTCGGTTTTACCTTGGCGAGCTTACTCTGCGGCATTGCCTGGAATATCCAGAGCATGATTGCCTTTCGCGCGCTGCAAGGTTTTCTCGGTGGTTCGATGATCCCGCTGGTGTTCACCACGGCGTTCTTTTTCTTCACCGGCAAACAACGGGTAATCGCCGCCGCGACCATCGGCGCGGTCGCGTCATTGGCGCCGACACTGGGGCCGGTGATCGGTGGCTGGATCACTGATATTTCCTCGTGGCACTGGTTGTTCTACATCAACCTGGTACCGGGGATTTTCGTTGCCGTAGCGGTGCCGATGCTGGTGAAAATCGACCAGCCGGAATTGTCCCTGCTCAAAGGCGCGGACTATCTGAGCATGGTGTTTCTTGCGCTGTTTCTCGGCTGCCTGGAATACACCCTCGAAGAAGGTCCGCGCTGGAACTGGTTCAGCGACCAGACCATTCTGACCACCGCGTGGATCAGCGGTCTCGCCGGGTTAGCTTTCATTGGCCGCACCTTGCATGTGGCCAATCCGATCGTTGATCTGCGCGCACTCAAGGATCGCAATTTTGCCCTCGGCTGCTTCTTCTCGTTCGTCACTGGCATCGGCCTGTTCGCGACGATTTACCTGACGCCGCTGTTCCTCGGCCGCGTACGCGGCTACAGCGCGCTGGACATTGGTCTGGCGGTTTTCTCCACCGGCGTGTTCCAGATCATGGCGATTCCGCTGTATGCCTTTCTGGCCAATCGCATGGACCTGCGCTGGATCATGATGATCGGTCTGGGTCTGTTCGCGATATCGATGTGGGAGTTCAGCCCGATCACCCACGACTGGGGCGCCGGCGAGTTGATGCTGCCGCAAGCGTTGCGCGGGATTGCCCAGCAACTGGCGGTGCCGCCAGCGGTGACGTTGACCTTGGGAGGGTTGGCACCGGCACGCCTCAAGCATGCGTCGGGGCTGTTCAATCTGATGCGCAATCTCGGCGGGGCGATTGGTATTGCGGCGTGCGCGACCATTCTCAATGACCGCACCAATCTGCACTTCACCCGGTTGGCCGAGCATCTGAACAGCAGCAATGAAGCGATGAATCAGTGGCTGTCGCAGGTCGGCGGCAACCTTGCAACGCTGGGCCAGAGCGGCGACGTCGGCGTCACCGCCAGCCTGCGCCAGTTGTGGTTGCTCACTTACCGTGAGGCGCAGACGCAGACCTACGGCGACACCTTTTTGATGATCGGGGCGTGCTTCGTCATCGCCACCGCGATGGTGCCCTTGATGCGCAAGGTGCAACCACCGGCAGCGCCGAGCGCGGATGGGCATTGATGCCTATTTTTGCAGACATCCACTTCCTCCTGTAGGAGTGAGCCTGCTCGCGATAGCGGTGTGTTAGCGAAGCAAATGTCGACTGACACATCGCCATCGCGAGCAGGCTCACTCCTACAGGGATTTGTGTGTGTTTACTCAGGCTTGTGGGATTTTGCGGAAACCTACGGCCAAACGATTCCAGCTGTTGATGGTGCTGATCGCCACGGTCAAATCGACCATTTCTTTCGGTGTGAACTGCGCGGCGACCACGTCGTAATCCTCGTCCGGGGCATGGGTCAGGCTCAGTTGGGTCAGCGATTCGGTCCACAGCAACGCGGCGCGTTCACGGTCGCTGAAGAACGGCGCTTCACGCCAAGCGGTGACCGCGAACAAACGGCGCGGGGTTTCGCCGCCCTTGATCGCATCAGTGGTGTGCATGTCGATGCAGAACGCGCAGCCATTGATCTGCGAAGCGCGCAGTTTGACCAGCTCGATCAGGGTCTTTTCCAGCGGCAGCTTCGAAACCGCAGTCTCCAGGGCGATCATCGCTTTCAGTGCGTCTGGCGATGCGGTGTAGAAATCGGTACGAGGTTTCATGGTAGCTCCGGGCAGCAAGTGAATGTGTGGCTACGTTAGTCCCCGCACCCGGTTCGGCAAATAGCCAATATTCCAGAAGATCAGGAGGCCACTTCGGTTTTCACGGCTGACCACTCGTCAGTCAATCGGCACCAAGGGTTCTGCGCGTCAGACCAATATCAGGTACATCCCCTTTCTGGAGACGGATCATGATCACGCGCAAACTCACCTCGTTATTGCTCGCCGGCCTGCTGGCCACGGCATCGGCCGCCAGCTTCGCCGCCAATGATGGCGCTGACGCCACCGGCACCAAATCCGGTGGCCCGACCAGCACAACCACGCCGCCAGACAACACCCCGGGCGCGCCGTCGGGTGGTAGCGGTTCTTCGGGTATGGGATCCGGAACTGGCACCAATGGCGGGGCCAGCGGTTCCGGTTCCGGGGCTGGCGGCGGCACCGGTTCGGCGGGTGGCGGGACTGGCGGCGCGGGCGGTGGCACTGGCGGCTGAACGAACAAGAGCCATCCATGGTGAAAACCCTCGGTTGTATGGGTATTCACATAATCTTGGCTTAATGAAAATCCCTGTGGGAGCGAACTTGCTCGCGAAGGCGTTAGATCAGTCAACATCTTCATCGCCTGACACTGCGCTTTCGCGAGCAAGCTCGCTCCCACAGGGTTGGTGTCAGCGTTTGAGTTAGCGGTCCGAGCGCATCAACTCGGCCAGACCGCTGTCCAGTGACAACACCGCTGCGCGATTGCGCCCGGCATTTTTCGCCTGATACAACGCCGCATCGGCGCGCTGGATAAACACTTCCAGGCTGTCATTGCCGCTCGGAATAAACGAGTAACAGCCCAGACTCACCGTCAGATACCCGGTCGGCGAGCCGCTGTGGGTGATGTGCTTGTCGATCACGCTGCGGCGGATCTGCCCGGCAATTGCCAGCGCACCGTTGATATCGGTGTCCGGCAGCAGCACTGCAAATTCCTCACCGCCGTAGCGCACCGCCAGATCAGACTTGCGCTGGCAGCAGGCCCTCAGCACCTGAGCAACCTGAGTCAGGCAATGATCCCCCGCCACATGCCCATAAGCATCGTTGTAGCGCTTGAAAAAATCGATATCGAGCATGATCAGGCTGACTGGACTGACCTGCCGCGCGCCACGGGCAAATTCGACCTCCAGCGAACGCTCGAACAAGCGTCGATTGGCCAACCCGGTCAGGCTATCGTGGGTCGCAATCTGCTCCAGCGTGCGCTGGGCCTTGCGCAGGTTTTTCTCGATCCGTTCGCCGTCGCGCACCTGATGAATGAACACCCAGCCAAACAGGCCGATGCCGAGAATCACCAAGGCGACGATCACACTCGACTGGAATGCGCGTGCGTACCAGCCCTCGAGAATCGTGTCGCGCGAGGTCGCCGCCGACACCACTAACGGATACGCCGACAAACGTCGATAACCGTACAAACGCACGACGCCATCGACCACCGAATCGATCATTGCAGTGCCGGCCGCCGCCTCAGGCAGCAACGTGCGATAAATCCGCCCTTGCGCCAGCGACGTTCCGATCAGGTTTTCATCAAACGGACGGCGGGCGAGCAACGTGCCGTCGCTCAGGCCGAGAAACATGATGCCTTGGTCATCGAGACTGAAACTTTCGAAGAAGCGATCAAAGTACGACATCTTGATCCCGGCCAGCAGCACACCCTGGAAATTGCCGGCGTGATCATTGATGCGCTTGGAGATCGGGATGATCCACTCACCGTTCTCGCGGCTGCGAATCGCCGGGCCGATGTGCGCCAGCGTCGAGGCGTTCTGCTGGTGAAACTTGAAGTACTCGCGATCGGCCACGCCATGACCACGGGGCAGATCGGCGAACGAGGTAATCACCCACTGGCCCTGCGTGTCGAAGAGAAACATGCCGTGCAACTGATCAAGTTGCTGCACGCGCCGGGCGAAGGTTTTCTGCAGCCGTGGTTTTTGCGCTGCGCCGTAACCGTCGTCCTGAATCCAGTCAACCAGGCTGGTTATCACCAGGTCCGCCGCCAGAAAGGTGTCCTCGGCCTGCTGCGCCATGGCCCGGGTCAGGTTGCTCGACGCCACTTTCGCCACCGCCAGATCCTGCCGTCGCGACTGCTCCAGTTGCAGGTACAGCAAACCGGACAGACACAACCCCACCGCAACGATAAACAGCACCGCCGCTTTGCGCAGCGGCAGGCGTTTAAGGGTGCCTCCGGGGGCCTGATGCGGATCGTGAATAGGGATAGGCAAAAGCAAGTCCTGGGCAGGTACGACAAGGGCGCCAGCGGGGAAGCCCTTATGTTTGTGAGCGTAGCCCACCGGAATCTACGGGGCAAACGCCCCGGTCCCGCCCAGGTATATCGGCGCACAACGAGTTTGGATGATCGCTGTTCGCCGATTTATTTTCGATTGCCTCTTTAGGGTTAGTCAGTTGTGAAGGGCCAGGCGCCGCATCGCACTGTGCAAGTGGGCCTGCGCACTTTGCGCATCGCCCTCGCGCATCTGCTCATAGGCCCGTTGCGCGATGGCGTGGGGTACCGGTTTCAGCTCGCGTTGCGTGGCCATCGCAAGCAGTTGCACGTGGGCGGCGCGCTCCAGGTAATAGAGGTCGTCCCAGGCTTCGGCGATGGTCGGCGCGGCGACGATCACGCCGTGGTTTTTCAGGAACAGAATGTCGGCGTCGCCCATGACCCCGGCGATACGGTCGCCTTCGGACGCGTCCAACGCCAGGCCGTTGTAGTCCTCGTCCACCGCCGTGCGCCCGTAGAACTTCAGCGCGGTCTGCCCCAGCCACAACAGCGGCGGCCCTTGCAGCAGGCACAACGCCGTGGCGTGAGGCATGTGGGTGTGGAACGCGACTTTCACTCGCGGCAGTTGTTTGTGCAGGCGCGCGTGGATATAGAATGCCGTGGCTTCCGGATGGCCTTCGCCTTCAACCACATTGCCGTCGAAGTCGCAAACCAGCAGATTCTGCGCGGTGACTTCGGCGAAGGCGTAGCCATAGGGATTGACCAGAAACAGATCATCATGCCCCGGCAGCATCGCCGAAAAATGATTGCAGATGCCCTCCTCCAACCCATGCAGCGCGGCCAGTTGAAAGCACGCTGCGAGTTCGTTGCGCGCGGTGATGATCGCTTCGGTGTCGAGGTTCAGCGCTGTCGGGCGTGCGGCCGGCGCACTGGCAGTCAGGGTGTGAGCCATGACGATTCTCCGTTACCAACCAAGGGATTTGAACAGCGGCAACACTTGATCGAGGCGGTTGAGGATCGCGTCGGGGCGATAGTCCGCCAGCAACTGGCGGCCGGTGCCGCGATCGATCCACACGCAGCGAAAGCCCATGTCCCGCGCCGCCGTGTGGTCGAGCATCGGGCTGGCGCAGATGTGCACCACCTCTGCGCAGGTGACGCCCAACTGCTCATGAGCGTAGTCGAACAGCCGTGGTGCCGGTTTGTAGGCGCCGGCCTGTTGCGCGGTGATCACCTGGTCGATGTGGCCGCCGAGTTGCGCGACGTTGCCGGCAATGATGTCGTCGTCGGTGTTGGAGACGATGCACAGTTTGAAACCCATGGCTTTCAATTCACGCAGGGTCTCGATCACCTCGGCAAACGGCGGCATTTTCGGGATCGCGGCGGCCAGACGCTGGCTGTCTTCGGGCAGGCTGGGCAAGCCCAATTCTTCCAGGGCCAATTGCAGGCCGAGGGTGCTTAGCTCGCGGAACGAACGGTGCGGTGGGGTCTGTTCGAGGCGATGTTCATGGCGGTCATAGACGTCAATCAGGTGCCCGACGTCGATCTGATGCTCGCCCTTCTCGCTGAGGATTTCGCCGACCACAGCTTTCAGGCCTTCGTCCCATTGAATCAACGTGCCGTAGCAATCGAAGGTCAGCCACTGCGGGCGCGGGGTGTGGATGAGTGTCATTGGTCGAATCCTCCGTCGTGAGGACTTCAGCTTATGAGCACCCGGTGATAGTGTGAAATTAAATAAATAGCCAATCGTCAGTTGAAAAACCACTATCGAGAGCATCGCCATGCTGGACCTGGAATTGCTGAAAACCTTTGTCTGCGTGGTCGACGAAGGCAGCTTCACCCGCGCCGCCGAGCGCGTGCACCGCACCCAATCGACGGTCAGCCAGCAGGTGCGCAAACTCGAGGAGTTGGTCGGCCATGCCCTGCTGCTGCGCGACCGTACCGGGCTGAATGTCGCCGTCACCGAGCACGGCGAATTGTTGATTCACTACGCGCGCCGTTTGCTCGCGCTGTCCGCCGAAGCCACTGAAGCCTTGGCCAGCGACCTCGACCTGGAAATCCTCCGTATCGGCATGCCGGAAGACTTCGACGCGCGGCGCATGGCGCTGATTCTCGCCGGCTTCACCCGCAGCCATCCGCAAGCGCGGCTGGAAACCCTCAGCGGCATGAGCCTCGATCTGCGCCAGCGCCTCGATGCCGGCGACATCGACATCGCCCTGATCAAACGCGAACCCGACAGCGGCCCGGCGTGGGCGACCTGGCCGGAACGACTGGTGTGGGTCAAAGGTGCGGAGTTTGATTCTTCCACTGGCGTGCTGCCGTTGGCGTTGTTTCCTCAGGGCTGCCTGTATCGGCAGCGCGCCATTCGTTTGCTCGATGTTGCTAAGCGACCTTGGCGGGTGGCGTTCGGCAGCCACAGCCTGACCGGGATTCAAGCGGCAGTGGCGTCGGGGTTGGGGGTGTCGGTGCTGCCAGTGTCGGCGGTGTTGCCTGAGCATCAGGTGTGTATGGATTTGCCGGAACTGGCGCCGACGGAATTGGCGTTGGTTAGCCGTGAGGGGGTTTTGAGCGGGTTGCAGCGCGGTCTGGTGGAGTTTTTGCGTGGGGAGTTGGGCGTGGATGCGGGGGGATTTGCCTGAAATCCCCCTTTGTTCTGTTATCGGGGTGTGTTGATTTCCCGCAGCAGATCCGCGACGGGTATGTTCATGGTGTTGGAGTAGTAGGGTTTGTAGCCGTAGGCGGTGACGACGACTTTGCAGGGGATTTGTTGTTTGTTGGATAGGAGCTGGTTTAGTTCTGACGCTGACAAGTCTCGCTGCGAACCCCCACCGTTTGAAAGTTCACTCATGAATGTACGGGTCAAGTAGGAGAACCCCATTTTACTGCTGACGTCTTTTTCGGGTTGTATTACACCAAATGCAGTAAATCGCATAAATTTCTTAATAGAAAAATCTTGGTCATCCGACAAAGCGCACTCGAGCATGCCTGAAGCCATACCCACCCTTTCTCCTCGATCAAAAAGATTAAGGACATCGACATCCGAGTGATACCGAATGACATACAAAAGCGAACTATCATCCCTCTCAACAGAACGGAAGACCAAGTTCGCAGGTGGTTTTATATGATCTTTAGCACACCCGGAACAAATACATAGAAATACGCAAAGTAAAAACTTATTCACCCGGAAACTCCTTCATGATGGATTCAAACAAGAAGTCGCTCGCCGATTTCCTGCCTGCTATGGGCGCATTGAATAGCCCGAATGCATTGGCATGGTTCGTATCAACACTGACATTCACCGAGGGACCGCATGAAACAAGCCATTTCTCGCCAAAGTCAGCCACCCCATCTGACGGGTCTCTCTGAGTGGGTGCAGCCTTGATATTTATCCAGTCATTGGTAATTGGCTCAGGTCGCTCGCGATAAATATCCGACCCCAGCCAAACCAAAGCCCCCTCTCCTACCGGATCAAGAGTGATCAGCATCTGAACCCGGTAGCCCCATTCCGACATGATTTTTGTCAGATGAGCGCCATTCCATCCACCGAGGCTATGTCCGACGATATAAACAGGACAACTCTTGTAAGGAATAAGGCTCAAGACATGACGCTGAATATCCTGTTTACCTCTGACCTCGTTGTAGCCCAACCAATCTGACTTATATCTACCCTGCTCTTGCAACTTTCGGGTGCGGTCATCAAATGTCACCCATGCCTCTCGGATATTTTTATACGGTCCGGAAAAGTAATAACTCTCTTTGTCGCCAGCCCCACCAACAAATAGAACAATCGCCTTGGTACTCTCCACCGGCACAGGCTTGTCACTGACATCCTTCTTGTCCGTCAGCGCATGTTCCTTGTGCAGTCTGTAATTGTTGCCCTTCGCGCACGTTACCGTTTCAGCAGCCATGCCTCACTCCTCCAAAAACAACTTGATGGTTTCAGGCAGATGCGAGCTGACTTGGTGAGTAAATCCGTTCGCGTCAGACACCCCATGTTCCAGACGCCCGTCAGCGCGCTGAATAACGTAAGGATGATCAGGCATGGGCTCACCGGTCACGTCATTGACCAGTTTCAACCTGTCAGTGAAATGCACCGGCATCGGCAGCAAACCACTGAAGGGAGCCGACGTCACCGTGTCACCGATGATGACCGTGCCTGAACCGCCGATGACGACGTTGCCGTGCCCACCGGTGCTGTCCAGTGTCGCGGCGTTCAAACCGTTGATGAACACCGTCGACGCAACAGCGCCGGTAATCGGGCTACCGCAGGCGGATTTGTCAGTCATCCGCGCAGCCGCCAAGCCGTCGAAATTCACATTCGGGGAGCCACTGACAATAGGATTGGTGCCATGTCCCGGCAATGGACAGGCGGTTGGATCGGTGACGCGGGCGGCGGGTTTTCCGCTCATGAACAGCTCCTTGCGATGTAACGTGGTCATCCTTTCGGGGGCGCAAGCATGCGGGAGTTCGCCGGGTACTTCAAACCTTCAGACCAAAAAAGGCGCCCGATCGGGCGCCTTTTTGATACGTGGAAACCGCTCAGGTTAGCGCGACGGCGGCACCCGGATATCCCCCGCGCGGCATTGGGTTTTCACGCCCTTGCCACAGGCGCCGAACTGCAAATCCTTGCCCATGCACACGCGCACTTCCGACAACTCCGGGCCGCTGCAAATGACCGCGATGCCATCGGCCGGAATCCCCGGGTTGGCCTTGCGGAACAGGTCGGCAATTTCCTGGGCTTCGAAGTAATAGGAACTGCTGAACGGTTGCAGCTCATCGGGGATTTTCACCGCCGCCACGGCTTTGTCCGCTTCATCCAGATAGCCCATTGCGCCGAGGCCGCTGCAGGTGCCGTGCTTGGACCATTCGTGGTCGAGCAGTTTTTTGGTCGGGAACAGCATCAGGCCCTGGCTGGTTTGCGCCGCGTTCAGCGTGGTCAGCGGTGGGCAGGATTCCGGCCAGCCACCCTTGGCGTATTGCGGCCACAAACCGTGCAGCACGAAGCCATAGCCCTTGCCCGTGCACTGCGAGTCATCTTTATGCGTAAGGCAAAAGGTCGGCGACCAGGACAGCGCCAGCAGGTAGTAATCGAACACCCCCGCCACTGATTCCGCCTGCGCTTTGCTCGACTGCGATTGGCGCGCCGAACTCAAACCGATGCTACCGACCGTCAGCGCAATCACTGCCAAAATTGTAAACAGCTTTTTCATCTACCCGCTCCTTGGGACGCCTGCGTCCGTGGTTTTCGATCCTGACCAGACTTGGCCAGCGCTGATTTCGACACGCTTGTGTTGCAAGCGCATGACGCAAGGCAACACCGTACGCCGTTGAAAGGTCTACGATTATCAGGCAGACATCAAACCAAGGGATCCGAAATGAGTAAAGCAGACGAACTCGCCGCCAAACTCAAGCAAACCCGGCACACGCATGCGGATGCCGCGCTGGAGATCGATTGCTGGCCGAAGCAGGTAGACAGCCTGTTCCACCGTATCGAAGAGTGGCTGAAACCGGTGATCGAAGTCGGCCTGAAGATTCGCCGCAATCCGACCCACGTTTGCGAAACCTCACCCGATGGTGAATCCCACGATTACGCCATCGACCAACTGGTGATCGAAGCCAATCATCAAACCCTGACATTCGATCCCATTGCGCGGTTTACCGAGGATGGCGCCGGACGCGTGCAAATCATCCCGTCAGCCACGGACACCTATCTGCTGCGTACCGTGGATGAGCATGGTGAAAGCCATTGGTGGGTGCAGTCGATTGAAACAGGCCAGCAACTGGATGCCATCGCGCTGACCGAAAACAATCTTTTGCTCGCGGTGCAGGAAGGCCTCGGCCTCTAGCCGCGATTACTGCCGCCGCGCCGAGCAAAACTCGACGATCACCTGCGATAGCGCATCGATCATCTGCGGCTCAGCGTGAGGCGCGACAAACAAGCGGAACTGCGCATCCGGTAACACCGGCAAGCCCTGTTCCGCGCCGAGCGCCGTCAACCCCTGCCCCAACTGACTCGCCGGCACCGGCGCCACGGCAAATCCGGACAATGCCGCCGCGCGCAACCCGGCGGTGCTCGAACACAGCATCGCGGTACGCTGAGCAATGCCCGCCTGAGCCAAACGCGTCAGCGCCGCCTCACGATACGGACACGGCTCAGGAAACAGCGCCAGCGGCAATGGCGTCGGCAGTTGAATCACGGGTTGTGCGGCCCACGCCCACACCAGCGGTTCTTGCCAAAGTAAACGCCCCGATGCGCCGGTTTCGCACTGCGAGCCGATGACCATCTCCAGATCGCCCTGCTGCATCTGGCCCAGCAGCGTTCCCGGAATATTCACCTGCACATCGAGCTCCATGCCTGGATGCTGCGCCGCGCAATCCTGCAACGCGCGCAACAAACGCGCCTCGACAAAATCCTCGGACAGGCCAATCCGCATCCGCCCCTGAAACGGTGTGCCCGTGAGCTGCGCCCAGGCATCGCGATTCAACGCCAGAATCGTCCGCGCATAGGCGATCAGGCGTTCGCCATCAGCGGTGAGTTGCTGAGAACGAGTGGTGCGCTTGAGCAGCGGTTTGCCGACTTGTTCTTCGAGTCGGCGCAGATGACCGCTGACCGCCGACTGGGTCAGATGCAGTTTTTCCGCCGCACGACTGAAGCCGTCCTCATCGACAACGGTGACAAAGGTCTTGAGCAACAGGGCGTCAAACATAGTGAGATACGTGATCAATGGCCGATTTATTCACGATTTATAGTTTGAAGCGCGCTATGTTGCAATGCCTCGCATTCCCCCCGACTGCCGAGGCTTATCGTGACCACCCTTCTGCACATTGAATGCTCACCGCGCAAACAACGCTCCGCGTCACTGCAAGTGGCCCGCAGCTTTATCGATCGCTATCTGCAGCATCATCCGCAGACACACGTCGAAACCCTCGACCTGTGGGGCATGCCACTGCCGGAGTTCGGCGAAGAGGCGATGAACGCCAAGTACGCAGGACTCAACGGAATAGCGCGAACACCAGCCCAACAAACGGTCTGGGAAGAACTCGAGGCACTCGCCGCCCACCTGCACCGTGCCGACATTCTGGTGATGTCAGTACCGCTGTGGAATTACAGCATTCCTTACAAACTCAAGCACTACATCGACCTGGTGTCACAGAAGGACATCCTCTTCAGCTTCGACCCGCAGCTTGGCCCGCAAGGGTTGCTGCACGGAAAAACCGCTGTGGTTGCCTATGCCCGCGGCCTGGATTTTTCCGCGCAATCGACCACGCCCGCCGGGCGGTTCGACTTTCAGAAACCCTACATGCAAGCGTGGCTCGAATTTGTCGGGATCACTGATGTGCACGCGCTGATCGTCGAAAAGACCATTCTCGGGGAAGACCTCGACCGCAACTCGCGGCTGCTGGCCTCACAACAGGCGCGGGATCTGGCAGATCGCCTGGTGCGGGCTGGGTGACACCGACGAAAGCGTTTCACTACACTGGGCCACCTTCCTTGTCGGAAACCCGATCTCAATGACAATTCTAAAAAGCACGATGATCCTTTGCGGTGCGCTCACATTCGCCTCCGCCGTTCAAGCGCAGGAAAACACGTCGCACCTCGACAGCATCCAGCAAAAAGGCCAGTTGCGCGTGTGCACCACCGGCGACTATAAGCCCTACACCTTCAAACGCCCCGACGGCGACTTCGAAGGCATCGACATCGCCATGGCCCGTTCGCTGGCCGACAGCCTCGGGGTCAAAGTGCAATGGGTGCAAACCACCTGGAAAACCCTGATGCCGGACATGCAGGCCGGCAAGTGCGACATCGGCATGGGCGGCATCTCGGTGACGCTCGAACGGCAGAAAAAAGCCTACTTCAGCAACACCCTCGACACCGACGGCAAGATCCCGCTGGTGCGCTGCGCTGATGTCAGCAAGTACCAGACGGTCGAACAGATCAACCAGCCCAACGTGCGCCTGGTCGAACCCGCCGGCGGCACCAACGAAGCCTTCGTCCACGCCTTCCTGCCCAAAGCGCAACTGGCCCTGCACGACAACGTGACGATCTTCCAGCAACTGCTCGACAACCAGGCCGACGTGATGATCACCGACGCCTCGGAAGCGCTGTATCAGCAGAAACTCAAACCGGGCTTGTGCGCGGTGAATCCGCATCAGTACATGCAATATGGCGAAAAGGCTTACTTGCTGCCGCGCGATGACATCAGCTGGAAACTGTATGTCGATCAGTGGCTGCACTTGAGCAAAGTCACCGGCAAATATCAGCAAACCCTGAGCGAGTGGATTGCCGTACCTGCCGCGCAGTAATCCTCAATCGTCATGCAACATTCCGGAGCTGTACTGATTGAGACTGCTGCCGATACTGTTGCCACCAAACTTCAACGTATTGGCGTTGCGCCCCTCCGGCGACTGACAGTCGCTGGAGAAACAACTGGTGGTGGTCAAGCCACCCGCGCCCGAACAGGCACTCAACACCGACACAGCAACAATCAACAGCACTTTGACGACATTGGCGCTCATGGCACGATTCCCCTCGGGATGAACAGCGACGATCTTGTGCCAACATCCTAGGCCTGCGCCGCACGCGGCAAGATGAAACTTTGCTGATCGACAGCGCCGGTTCAAAATCGCTACCCGCCGACAAGGACATCCCCATGCAATTCCTGCCCCTCACCGACGCCAGTCCCGCCATCCAGGCCCACGTGCGCACCCTGCGCAACCAGCCGGACGTGCGCAAATTCATGTACACCTCGCATGAAATCAGCGAAGCGGAACATGCCAACTGGCTGGACTCGTTGCAGGGCAACCCACGCCAGCAAGTGTTTGTGGTGATCAGGGATGAGCAGGCCGTCGGGGTTGTTTCGTTGAATGCGATCAACGTTTTGCACAAGAGCGCGGATTGGGCGTTTTATCTGGACGTCGGGTTGCAGGGTAAGGGCCTGGGCAGTGTGGTCGAGTTCTGGATGCTCGATTACGCGTTTGGCGTGGCGGGGCTGGAAAAGCTGAATTGCGAAGTGTTGGCGATGAATGCGGCAGTGGTGAAGATGCACCAGAAGTTCGGGTTTGAGATTGAAGGTGTTCGGCGGCAGAACGTGGTGAAGGATGGGGTTCGGGTCGATGTGGTGTTGTTGGGGATTACCAACTCTGAATGGCGCAACAAACGTCCAACGCTGGTCCCCGTTATCGAGCGGATCAGTGCGAGCTGAAAGCGATCATCTCTTCTGCCACGCACTTGTCGGGATCTGCGCCAGCGATTTGAAAGCGGGCTTGGCGAACCAGTACCCCTGCATCAAATAGATGCCGCAGTCGGCGAGAAAATCTCGTTCCTCGGCAACTTCTATGCCCTCGGCGATCACCTCCACGCCCAACTCGGTACACATGTTCACCACGTTACGCACAATGGTCTGGCGAACTCGGTCACGGTGAATATCGCGGATCAGCGCCATATCCAGCTTGATCAGATCCGGCTGGAAATCCGCCAATAAGTTAAGGCCGGAATAGCCTGCGCCAAAGTCGTCGATCGCCGTCTTGAAACCAAACTCACGATACTCGCGCAAGATATTCATCAAATGCTTGTTGCTCTCAACATGCTCGCCCTCCACCGCCTCGAAGATCAGCCGCTCCAGTGGGAAGCCGTGAGCACGCGCCGCTTCCAGCGTGCTGCGAATGCACATTTCCGGACGGTAAACGGCATTCGGCAAAAAGTTGATCGACAAGAACTGCGTCATCCCTAACTCAGCCGCCGTGGAAATCGCCCGTACTCGACACAGTTGATCAAATCGGTAACGGTTTTGATCGTCGACCTGCTCCAGCACTGACAAGGCGCCCTCGCCTTTCAGGCCGCGAACCAAGGCCTCATGGGCAAAAATCGTTTGATCACGCACATCCACAATGGGCTGAAAAGCGAAGGCGAAATCCATGTCCGGCACGCTTTTGTCCTTACAGCCCTCGCAGCCTCCGCGTGACGTGAATGATTCTGGAAATTCGGTCATGACACCCCCTGATAACGGGTTGTAACCTTCCCTGACTATAGGTAAAAAACTGCTGTTGAACCGAGTCACCTGCTCACCACGCCCCAACGCTAGCCCTGCGACGCTTGAATATTCGAAATCGCTGCAGATTCATCGTTCCAAAAATCAAGTGCGAAAATGCGCCGTCATTCGCTGCAAGTCCTGCCCCAGTGACGCCAACTCAACCGTCGCAGCCGCACTCTCTTCACTGGCAACCGCCGACTGGTCAGCCACATCCCGTACGCTGACGATGCTGCGATTGATTTCGTCGGCCACGGCACTTTGCTGCTCGGCAGCGGCCGAGATCTGCAGGCTCATCTCCTGGATCGTACCAATGGACTGATTGATCTCGGTAATCGCCAACTCGGCCTTCTGCGCCAACACCACCGTATCGAGGGTGCGCTCGCGGCTGGAGGCCATCAGGGTCGAGGCCGCTTGCGCGCCTTGTTGCAGGGTGACGATCAGCGCTTCGATTTCCTTGGTCGAGTCCTGCGTGCGTTGAGCCAGCGAGCGCACCTCGTCTGCCACCACAGCGAAACCACGCCCCTGCTCTCCCGCCCGTGCGGCTTCGATAGCGGCATTCAACGCGAGCAGATTGGTCTGCTCGGCGACGGCTTTGATGACATCGATCACTTTGCCGATCTGCTCGCTGTCCTGAGACAGCACGCTCATCGCGCCGCCCAGTTCTTCGATGGCCACAGCGAGTTCACTGATCTGCAACGTCGCCTGCCTCACCACCGTACTGCCGTGGCGAGCCTGTTGATCGGCCAACGTCGCGGCGGCGGACGCATCGGTCGTGTTACGCGCAACTTCCTGCACCGTCGAAGCCATTTCGTGCATCGCCGTGGCGACTTGATCCACTTCGCTTTTTTGCTGACGCACACCGGCACTGGTCTGCTCGCTCATGGCCGAGAGCTTTTGCGCAGAAGTGGAAATATGCGTGACTCCGTTGCCGATACCTTGCACCAGCGTGTTCAGGTTTTGCGCCATGTCCTGCATCGCATTTTGCAGATCGCCCAACTCGTCTTTGCGGTTTGATTTGGCCTGTACCGTCAAGTCGCCCTTGGCAATACGTCGAGCCAGTTCAACCGTCAGCGCCAGGGGCGAAGTGATCTGGCGCGAGATGACCAGCGAAGCAAACAGCCCGATCACCAGCGCCAACACGGTCAATACGGCGATCTGAACAAAGGCTGAGTGTTGATCTTCACGCGCCAGGCGCTGCTGGGTGTCCATCAGGCCATTCATGATCTTGTCCATCGCCTTGCTTTCCAGGTCGACCTGCTCGCGCATGTTCTGCTTCTGCTCAAACAGCCCGGCCACTTCCACCAATACTTCGCGATAACGACGCATGCCGGCATGCGCTTCTTCCAGTTGACTCGACAGGGTCGCCGGCAGGCTGGTACGCGCCTTGGCGATATCACTCAAGAAGGTATCGATGGTCTCCATCAGCAGGTTTTTGTTCGCCTCGTTAGGCACCGCAATGTAACGACGCAACATCAGGCGAAACGTGGTCATGCCATTGCGCAAATCGGCCACCGTGCGCAGATCCCGAACGCGTTCGCCATCGGCAGACGCCAGCGCACTGGTCGTGGTGCCTTCAAGCATGCCGGCAAAAGTTTGCGCGTACTTGTCCGACAGCGCACTCAAGGGCTTCAGAGCATCGGTGGTCGACTTATCGGCAGCGATCAACCGTTTGACCTTCTGGTCGTAGGCGACAATCGTCGTTTGCAAGGCCTTCAAGGCTTGCTGGTTTTCAGCGCGGGTCAACGTTTCCAGGGCCTTGCTGACAAGGCCCTGCAAGACATTCAACTGAGCGTTATAGGCGTCGGCGAACGCTGCATCAGCGGCGGCTTCGTACTGTTTCTCGGAAAGACGCATCTCTTGCGTCGCGTCATTCAACGTGCCGATCAGACGCGTCGTACTCAAGCGATCAACCAGCACGCTGTTGCTGTTATAGCCAATGAAGGCAACCGCCAAAACAGCCAGCAGAAGAATGCCGAAGCCGGTTCCCAGCTTGCGGGAAACTTTGATGTCACCCAGGAAATTCGATGCAACTGCCATATTCAGCCTCAACGCCCTGACGCGAAACGCCAGGCACAAAAAATTGATCTCCGGTAACCACAGTCACCGTCCAGACATTCGGGGGTCGTCATCCAAGGCGTAATACGGGACGCTCCAGCTGTCCCGAAAATGCAAAATGCAGATGCTGTCGAAGCGTCGAGAAGAAACCCGACGCGAGCATCGGCAGACAAACCCATCACGTCGCAAACAGAGGGTCTGCACGCTGGATTTATCGTTTCAGCAAAGGTGTCTGGAGGGATGCTAGTAATTTTGCGAAAACTTGTACAACTTTATATTTTTGTACAATCGTTGAACTTTTACAGCTGCATGATGACGCATTGCCATCACGCTTTGTGGCACATCGCTACTGATGTAAAACGGAGCTGAAAATGCTGATCCAGATGCCTGTCCGCTCAGTCCTTTGCCGGCTTGGGAATCGCAATCCGGCTACCGGTCTTGATCTCGCGCAACGCCAGGCTGGACTGGATCGACGCAATCCCCACCTGACGCCGGAGCACCTGCTCGATGAAATCGCTGTAGCTATCAAGATCCTCCGCCAACACCTGCAATACATAGTCGGCATCGCCGGTGATCTTGTGACAGGCCAACACCTCGGGCAATTGCGCAATCACCGCCTCGAAAGCGTCCGGTGCGTGGTCGGCGTGGGTGGAAAAACGAATGTGCACGAACGCCATGATATCCAGCCCGAGCATTCGCCGATCAAGATTGGCCTGATAGCCCTTGATGACCCCCGCCTCCTCCATGCGCTTGCGCCGCCGCCAGCACGGCGTAAGGCTCAGCGACAGCCGCTCACTGAGTTCAGCATTGGAAATACTGGCGTCTTCCTGCAACAACTCAAGAATCGCCAGGTCGGTCTCGTCGAGGCTGATGCGTTTGGATATTTTTTTCTGCATGACGCCATTCCTGAGTAAAAACGCCCGATTAATCCACAAAACCACGAACACAAAGCAAAGAAAGCGCAGCCCAGCCGGAACAGAATATTTGCACTGGCTAACAATAACGGATGCGCAGAATGTTTACAGTTTTCAGTGATTCCCACCGTTTGCACCACGGCACCGAATTGAAAGACGGCGTGCTCAAACCTTCTTTCGAGCAACCGAGTCGCGCCGACACCGTGCACAACCGAGTCAAACAGGTCGGCCTCGGGCAGATCGTCGAACCGCGCGCGTTTGATCGCTCGTGCTACGTCAACGCGCACAGCGAGCGCTACGTCAGTTTTCTCGAAAGTGCCTGGAGCGAATGGTGCGCAACCGGTCGCACGCACGACGCCTTGCCGCTGGTGTGGCCGGTGCGCGATCTGGCCGGCGAAGAGGTGCCGACGTTCATCGACGGCAAGCTCGGCTTCTATGCCATGGATGCCGGTTCGCCGATCACCGCGACGACCTGGCAAGCGGTGAAAACCAGCGCCGATATTGCCCTCACTGGTCTGGCCCTGCTCGATGAAGGCCACGACAGCGCCTTCGCCCTGTGCCGCCCGCCCGGCCATCACGCCGCACGCGAATACATGGGCGGTTATTGCTACCTCAATAACGCCGCCATTGCCGCGCAACAAGCCATCACCCAAGGCGCCAAACGTGTCGCAGTGCTGGACGTCGACTTCCACCACGGCAACGGCACCCAGAACATTTTTTACCAGCGCAGCGACGTCATGTTCGTCTCGTTGCACGGCGAACCGGCGGTGTCCTATCCGTACTTCTCGGGGTACAGCCACGAAGTCGGCGCGGGTGTCGGCGAGGGTTACAACCTCAACTATCCCCTGCCGAAAAACACCACCTGGGAAAGCTATCGCAACGCCCTGGTCCACGCCTGCAAAAAACTCCAGCAATTCACCCCTGAAGTGCTGGTGATTTCCCTCGGTGTCGACACGTTCAAGGACGACCCCATCAGCCACTTCCTGCTGGAAAGCGAGGACTTCATCGGCATCGGCGAACTGATCGCCAACGTCGGCTGCCCGACCCTGTTCGTCATGGAGGGCGGCTACATGGTCGATGAGATCGGCATCAATGCCGTCAACGTGCTGCACGGTTTCGAGAGCAAACGCAGCTGAGCCAGCCCGCGCTCTACAGCCTTTCAATGTCTGGATCGGAGAATAAAAACATGACGCTTTTTATAGATGTCGATGATGCTGCACGCCTGTTCACTCAAGTCGGTATTCGCCGCGCCATCCGCGAAATGGCCGGCTATATCGAAGCGGATTACGCACGCTGGACGCAGTTTGATAAATCACCGCGCACGGCCAATCACTCGGCAGACGGCGTGATCGAGCTGATGCCCACCGACGACGGCCAGCAGTACTCGTTCAAATACGTCAACGGCCACCCGAACAACGGCCAGCAGAATTTGCTCACGGTCATGGCCTTCGGTCTTCTGGCGGATGTGCAGAGTGGCTATCCGACGCTGCTCAGCGAACTGACCCTGACCACCGCCGTGCGCACCGCAGCCACCTCGGCGCTGGTCGCGCAATCGCTGGCTCGCCCGGGTGCGACCTCAATGGCCCTGATCGGCAACGGTGCGCAGAGTGAATTTCAGGCGCTGGCCTTTCACGAAATGTTGGGCATCAACGAAATCCGTATCTTCGATATCGATCGCGACGCCTCCCTCAAGTTGAAGCACAACCTCGCGGCGTTCCCGGACATTGACGTGATTCTGGCCGGCTCTGTGAAGGACGCGGTCAAGGGCGCCGACATCGTCACCACGGTCACCGCCGACAAAGCCTACGCAACCATTCTGACCTCCGAAATGATCGAGCCCGGCATGCACATCAATGCGGTCGGCGGTGACTGCCCGGGTAAAACCGAACTGCACGCCGACATCCTGCGCACCGCTCGGGTCATCGTCGAATTCGAACCGCAAACGCGCATTGAAGGCGACATTCAGCAACTGGACGCCGACTCCCCGGTGATCGAGTTTTTCCGCATTGTGCAGGGTGAAGTGGCCGGACGCGAAAACGATGCGCAGGTGACGGTGTTCGATTCGGTGGGTTTTGCCCTGGAAGACTTTTCCTCACTGCGTTACCTCAACGACCTGGCGCAGGCACAGCAAATCGGCCAGCGCATCCACTTGGTGCCGACGCCGGCCAACATCAAAAACCTCTTCCAACTGCTCGATCCGCAACCGGCCAAAGCCTCGCGTCTGCGCACCGTCAGTTGATCGCTAACCGCCGCCCCCAAGCCACAGGGGGCGATTCACCTTGTGATCAGCCGCTGCACCTCTAACAAGAACGCTCGACACCTACTTTCTGCCAAAACTCAAAAACATAAAATCAAGAGGTTTTGCAATGAAATCGACCCCTTCCGGGCTGTCTGAACAGCCCGCGCTGCAGCGCACGCTCAGCAATCGTCACATCCAGTTAATGGCCATGGGCGGTGCCATCGGTACCGGCCTGTTCATGGGCTCCGGGAAGATCATCGCCCTCTCCGGCACGTCGATCATCCTCATCTACATGATCATCGGTCTGTTCGTGTTTTTCGTCATGCGCGCCATGGGCGAAATGCTCCTGTCCAACCTCAACTTCAAAACCTTCGCCGACTTCGCCGGCGCCTACCTCGGCCCGCGCGCGGCATTCTTCCTCGGCTGGTCGTACTGGCTGAGCTGGAGCGTGGCGGTGATCGGCGACGCCGTCGTGGTCGGCGGATTCTTCCAGTACTGGTTCCCCGACGTACCGGCGTGGATACCCGCCGTCGGCATGCTGGCAACCCTGTTCGCCCTCAACGTGCTGACCGTCAGGCTGTTCGGTGAAGTGGAATTCTGGTTCGCGATCATCAAGATCATTGCCGTCGTGACCCTGATCGGCGTCAGCACCGTGCTGATTGCCAGCTCCTTCGTCTCGCCCAGTGGCGTCACCGCGTCCCTGAGTCACCTGGTGGACAAACAGGCAGCGTTCCCCAACGGCTTGTTCGGCTTCTTCGCCGGATTTCAAATGGCGATCTTCTCCTTCGCCGGCACCGAACTGATCGGCACCGCCGCCGCCGAAACCCGCTCGCCGGAGAAGACCCTGCCCAAAGCGATCAACTCGATTCCGCTGCGGATCATCCTGTTCTACGTACTCGCGCTGACCTGCATTATCGCCGTGACCTCGTGGCAACAGGTTTCCCCCGTCAAAAGTCCCTTCGTCGAACTGTTCCTCGTCGCTGGATTTCCCGCAGCGGCCGGCATCGTCAACTTCGTCGTCCTGACCTCCGCGGCATCATCGGCCAACAGCGGCGTGTTCTCCTCGAGCCGCATGCTGTTCGGACTGGCCAATCAAGACAACGCTCCGGGTATATTCCGGCGACTGTCGAGCAACAGCGTGCCGCTGCTGAGCCTGGCGTTCACCACGCTGTTAATGCTGGTGGGTGTGCTGGTGCTGTTCATCGTGCCGGAAGTCATGACCGCGTTCACCATCGTCTCCACCGTGTCGGCGATTCTGGTGATTTTCACCTGGTCGACCATTCTTGCGTCTTACATCGCCTACCGGAAAAAACGTCCGGATCTGCATGCGAAGTCGGCTTACAAGATGCCCGGCGGTGTGCCGATGGCTTGGTTCTCGTTGGCGTTTTTGGGGTTTGTGCTGGGGTTGCTGGCGTTGCGGCCTGATACGCGGATTGCGTTGATGGTGATGCCGGGGTGGTTTGTTTGGCTGGCGATTGCTTATCAGCTGACGCGGTTGAGGAAGCCGAAAACTGCGGTTAAGTCGGCTAGTCAGTTTGGCTAGATCTGCAAGAAAAAGCCGTCACCTGGAAGTGACGGCTTTTTATTATCAGTGAACGAGCACTTCACCTGCCCATGGCGGGACAGGCTTTACGCCTTCACCTCAACGTTATCCAACGCCTGATTCACCGCCAACTCCCCCAACATCACCACCTGCGCAATGCCCAGCGCGGTTTTGCGGTGTGAGGGGTCGAGTGCTGCGGCGAAGTTGTTGAGCATTTCCGAGGCAGAACTCAGCGTCTCACTGGCATTGGCCAGCAGGGATTCCGAGTCGTACTTCGGATTGGCTAGGTACATGCGCTCGGGCTCGTTGACGCTGGCCATGATGTGGCCGGCGGGAAGGAGGTAGTGATCGAGCGCGCGCTCGGCGGCTTCGTGGAGTTTTTTGGAGTTGAGGGATTCGTAGGGGGATGCGGGATCGGTTTCTGGTGGGTTGGGCGTTACTTTGAACATAGATGGAACTCCAGCACTAAAAAATGGGAGCCATCCACTCTCGCTACCAAACGAAGGGTGGTGACCATACACAGGTTGGTAGACCGGAGCACTGGAACCGGCGCTTCCGAAGAAGCCCTGAGCATGGCCACCATAATCCAGGCGCAAAAATGCGACTGCATGAGGTGACGCGATGCATCAGTGCTGCGGGTCTACCAAACCCGATCACTGGATTTCAGTGACCCAGGAACGATAGAACCCGCTAGCTAGACGCACAAGCCGGCGGATTCTGTCTTAGATGTAGGGGGTGGCGCAAGGGAGTGTAGGGCCAAAGGCGTATTAGATAGCTTCGTTTAAACACACGCAGACTTTTGCTGTTTAAATTGATGTGGCTAGGTAGATTCTGTGCAAAAAGTCGGGGCGGTTATGATCACCTTGCCCTGCAGCCCGTTTTATATGTAGAAGTACTTTCTTACAAAACCTAGCAACTGCAGGCTCAACCACCTCTTTCCGCTTATCCTCCTGAAAACCGATAGCCCCTCTCGTATCGTCAATAATCCGTCAACCAGCGCATCAGTTTGGTGGCAGCATCGGATCCACCCCTCTCCTGGAAAAAATACGTTTTCTGGCCCATAGTCATGCTGGCCCACTGGTGGCCTAACCCGTGCACGGGCCCGAGGATGAGCCTCGGGCGCATACCAGATCTCCTTCCATGATCAGCTTGCTTCAGGAGTGCTACCTTGCCCAATCCGGAGAAAGTTAGGACGCTTTCCGTACGGTTACTGCGTAGTGAGTTCGGAACCGACGAAGCTCTCAAGGAAGAATACGCAGCGGGAGGGCAGCGCAATCGGCTCATACGTAGTGACTGGACGGGGATCGACGGCGCAGAGTTTTTGATAGGCCAGATCTTCACCAGCAGGCCTGGCTGGATTTCCTTCGTAGAGGAACAAGCAGGTGCACAGCCTGACAACCTCATCGCTAGCGGCGCCGGTGCCGTGCTGTTTCTGCCAGTCCATGATCGGATCTTCGCGATCTGCTTTGGGCACATCCACATGGCGTTGGAAGATGAAGCGTTTGAGCGCCAGTTCGGCCTGAAAGTCACGCTGAACTCGGTGCCGCGCGATGGATTGCGCACTCTTGATCTAGCGACCCCTGACGCAGTGACGTTCCAGAAGCGTGTACAGGCCAGCAAGGACAGCGATATTCAAGACTTTGGGGTCGATGTGCTGAGGGATCTTGCACGCGTTGCTGGGGGCACCCCTAGCGACGCAAGTTTTGCGAAATTCGTTGCTGGTCGTGACAGCCTTTCTATCACCTGCAAGCTGGCTTCTGATGATCTGCTAAGCAAATGCGAACAGATTCTGCAGGTCTATCTCACCAACACCTACAAGCAGCGCTTTCCTTGGATCGACAATATGCAGGTTGTCAGGGACAGGGGCACCTTGAACGCCCTTGATCGCAGACTGTTCGCTGCGTTAAACGCGTTGCGTGATGGAGGGGACAGCGAGCTGCATATGGCGCCTCCAGAGATCGTGGATTACCAAGAAGGATGCCTACTTCACTACAACGGTTTCGGCAGCAGCGGGACTGATTTTCACAGTCTGTCGATCGAAGACTACGTTACCGAGCTCGATCGCTGCGACTTCGACGGCACCATTGATGACATCCGGGACCGTCATTACATCAAAGCCAAGGCGCCTGACTCAGAGCTCTTCAAAGTCCAGTGGCGTGTCTACCATTGCTTCACTTTTGAGACGAGCATCCGAAATGCGGGTGTCATCAACAGCTACGTCCTGTTCTCGGGACAATGGTACTGCGTCGAGCGCAATTTCAAGCGCCAGGTGGAGGCTCGTTTCCAAGCCATTCCGAGGGTGGCGATTATCGGGCCGACGCATTGCCGGAATGAGCGAGAGCTCATTGCTCATCTCGAGGAAAGTCGGGCTGACCTGCTGTGCCTGGATCAGGTGAAGATCAATCCTCAAGGGGTCCGGTACGCAAACATTGAGCCGTGTGACTTCCTGTCAAATGCCAGGCAGTTCATTCATTTGAAGGACGGACATTCGTCAGGCCCTATCAGCCATTTATGGTCGCAAGGCGTCGTCAGTGCTGAAGCGCTGGTCAGTGACGCGGATTTCCGCAAGAAGTTACGCAGAGTCGTGAGTACTCGCAGAAGGCCGGCCTTGGCGCTGTTGCCTGCCATCAATGGTCGCGTGGCTCGGGCTGATTACACCGTTGTGTATGGTGTGATGCGCAAACCCTATAGAAACGGCGATCTGGATCTTCCTTTTTTCAGTAAAGTCAGTCTGCAGGCTGCGGTGGATCGAACAGAGCAACTGGACATTCCTGTAGCGCTGGAAATCATCGCAAAACCTGCGCATGAGCAGGATGAGCCAGGCATAGCTGGCGAGGAGGAAGGCAACGAGGTTGAGAACACCAATGCAGAGCTCGGAGAGGAGGAGTAGGTAAAACCGCCGCAACTCTCCCTCACCATCATTCAGCAAGCCTAATAAGACAAAATGAGAAAAACATACAACAACGGGGACGTATCTACTAACTGCCACAACATGTAAAAAACAAAGTACATCATCAAAATAGGACATTAAAAAAAGGAAATACCAAATTGGACGACAGCTCAGACAAATTACGCCGCAACGTCATGCTTATCGGCGCCGTTATCATCTCCACAATTTTATTTGACTTTTCATTAAAAACATCAGGCTCAATCCTCGGCCTCATCGAAATTCGCGAAATCAGCCAGCTGAAAACATGGCTTTGCTTATCGATCCTCCTCATATATTTTTTTCTACGATACGTTTTCTCAGACCAAGTCACTGAGGACCGAAAAAAAATGAAAACAGGGATTACGAATTTACGCATAAAGGCAGCTTACAACTTATTGAACAAGCAAATAAGCATTTATCTGAAGAAAGATAAAAAACCTTCATGCATCACATCGCGCCTTCCCCCACTGGGCTTGAATGACAAATACCTCCGAACGACCCCACTTAAATTCAAGGTCACAATAGACGCGCTTGAAGAAAATTGCGGCACTGGCGTCATTACAATAAAACACCAGAGAACTGAAACCACGAAAACGAGCAGCTCCACAGTGGAACATAAGAACCTTATTTTCAAACTTACTAAATATCAAAAAATCAAAATACTGATCAGCACATTAATTCGCACACTGACACTTTCAAAAAGCGCAGTAGACTATATCGCCCCACTAACTATCTCTTTCGCCAGTTTATTAGCATGCACATATAAAATCGTAACACTCATAACCCCGACTTAACACACCAACTAGCACACACCTGAAGGAGCTAACAACATATGCCCTACGTCCAGTTCTCCGACGAAACACACCTTGAGATCATTAGTTCATTTGGCGGACCTCAAGCTCACCTTGCAAACACTGCCGAAATACCAACTTGGGATATTCGATGGAAATTATTTGCGGCGAAGTTTACAAACTCTTTAGTCCCCTTCGAATGTACCGAAAGGTGGGAAGATCAATCAGGTAAATTCCCAACAGAGTAACTATGAGCTTCCCAAGCTGATAACGACGTTTCGATCCACCTCCCACGCTCCACTACGCAATCATCCAATGATGATTTGGTCGATCCGTCTCGCCTCATCCGCGAGCAAGGGCACGTATTAACGACTTGTAAGCCTCCGTCCTATCCCAATCCTGATAAACTTCCCCAACCTTCACCCCTCTGATCCAGATCCCCCCAATGCCTCTACAACCCGCCCCACTCTCCCGCCGCTTCTCCGTCGCCCCGATGATGGATCGGACTGACCTCTCTCCTAGCTCCCACAAATAAAGGCCCAAACCCCTCCCCGCAGAACCGCGTACCAGCTGCGTACCAGTTTTGTCTCCCCCCCCTCTTCCTTACATTTCTTCTGCCGACGGCTGTAGCAAATTTTAAGCATCGGTTTTCGGGTCCAATCCGGGCACTGTTCATCGTGGCAGCAGGCGACTTCGTGCGCGTTACTCCAAGCGCATGGAAGGCTAGCCAACGTCACCGTCTGTGCTTGACCCCGTTTTTTTGGTTGACCCATGGGGAAAAGGTAATATTGGTAATGTCCTCTTTAGTTTCAGAAAAAACCTAATAAATACAGCGAGTTACAGGTGACTCACAAAGGTAATAATAGGGTAAGGAAAAGGTTAGAAAATTACCTTTAGGGGTAGTAATTTCAGCTGTCTATCAAACCCAATAAAATCAGCTACTTGGCGAAATATTACCTCCAGCCTTACCAAATATTACCTTCGAAGGTAATACGGCAAAGCCACGACCTGTAAGGGCTACAGCCCATTTCCCGCATCGGCTTACCTAAATTACCTTTTTCCCAGCATTGAACTGGAATCAGCCCCCTCGGCGCCCTGCTATGCTTCCCGCTTTCCGAATGGAGTCGAATGCATGGCCAGCGAATATTCCCTTACCGTCATCCTTGAAAAAATGTATGAAAATCAACTGGGCCTCGAAGCTGCGTTGATGGAATTGGTACTGTTAGTGGAGCAGCAAGGAAACGAGATCGTTGGAGAGAATGCCCGCGTTGCACTTGAGCGAATTGGGGAGAACGCGGGGTTTATCAACCAGGGCCTGGCACGACTACGAAACCTGGAAAACGAATAGTTTTTGCTCGGTGTTCTCAATGGCTGCTAGCGGTCTGAGTAGGCTCCAAGCTCAATCTCAGGCCCGTTCGGCTTTTTGGAGAGCCTTCCCATAGACTGTTGTCTGTGGATTTGATAGCGTTTGGCCATATTTTGAATCCAGAAATGCAAATTTTGCGATCTGACTTCACTCTAAATATTTTCACGAAATCAAGGACGTAGACGAGTGATAACAGCAAATTTATTCATTGACTGGGACTCGGCCTCTAGAGTGACGCGAATAAGGCCGAACAGTGACATGCCACTGCCTATGAGACTTTCCTGCACTCAACAAGCATTCACAGAATTGCAAGACAGAATAATAAGCAAATTAGCAGAAATTGAACCGAAATCACCCATTAAGATATTAAAGTCTAGAATCTATCATGGCTGGCATAGAGGTAAGACACCTTCTGCGGACAAGGTTGTTTGGGATCAACTTAGAACTCAATTAAAAGCCGTATCCAGAAACGGGATTTCCTATCTACCCGATATTGAATTTGGCAATGAGCTAATATGCAGAGGAGCACGAAGTCCTATTTTTGATACTTTGCGGCCGGATCGAAGCAACCCTGGATCTTCAAGCCAGAAAATGGTGGACACCGCTTTAGTTTCCGATCTCCTAAGCTTCTGTCGCTCTGAAAGTGGCAGTTTCAGAAGAAACGAAAAACCTACCACCTTGGCCATAGTAGTAGGTGATGATGATGATCTTTTGCCAGGTGTATTTGTTGCTGAGGCGTGGGGGTTACCGACATACGTATTTCGGATCACACGTGACCACGACAATAAGCATTTAAGTACAAACGGAATAATTCATAGGATTTGAAATGAGCATAGCACAAGCAATCGAAGACATTAAATTATTCTGCGACCCGTTTACTGAGATCGCTCAAAAGCCTGTGGCCGGAAAGAAAAGAATCATATTAATCCGAAACGGCAGAGAGCTAACTTTCGACCTAGACGTAGAAACAGGCAGAATCTCGGCAAAGCATAAAAAAGCCGAATACAAAGATATTAAAACACTTATTGCATCAAGTGAATTTTCGGACATAAAAAGATTCGCAGAAACTCAAAAAAGATTCTTTTCCCAAACAAAAGAGAAACCAGTAATAGAGTCAGAAATAAGCTATGGCGGAAACGACATACTTGCAAAAGACCTTGACAGCAATATAAAAATCACAGATGGCAAGGTGACTTTGGTTTTGCTAGACGGCCCGGCGGGAGTAGGCAAAACCTTCCAAATTACTGAATTAGCAAAAGCACAATACAATAAGTTCCTCTCAGATAATCTTAGCCCTCCAGTAATCATCATATCTAGTAGCGGGCGCCGGCTATCTAACTTCAAGGACGTACTTGCAGCCACAACTCAAGACATGGGAGCCTCCTTCACGGGGGCACACGTACCTATGCTTGTTAGGCACGGATTGTTGATTGCAGCAATTGATGGATTTGACGAACTCGTGGATGCTGATGGGTATGAGGACTCGTGGCGTGCTCTAAAGGATTTCATTGAAGAAATTGGTAATTCTGGCAAGGTCATACTTGCTGCGCGAGACACTTTTCTCGATGAGCAGGAACTGATATCTCGCATTAGCACCGAAAACAAAGGCGCTATTGATCTAAAGCTTGCACACATAAAACTTGCAACAATTGAAACCGCAGTTAAGTACCTATCGAACTCTAAGTGGAAACCTACCGACCTAGGCCAAGAAATAACAGCTGATATATTCTCGAGTAACAGCTACGCCTTACGCCCCTTTTTTCTTAGTGTGTTAAGGGATGCCGGTGGATGGTCAAGCGTGAACTCGGAAGGCTTCCGCTCATTCCTAGTAAACAATCTTATTGAGCGTGAATCCAAAATACTTTCAAAAACTTTCGGCAATTTGAACAGTGAGGATATTGCACCAAACCTGAACACTCTCTTTGAAGAGGTCGCTTTAGAAATGGCCACAAGGGAGAATAATTTAATTGAAATAGACCACCTAGCTTTTCTGACAGACTATTGTTTTGGCGAATTACTGGATGATAACTCTCGCCGAAAACTTACTCACAAGGCCGGCAGCATTTCCCTCCTAGAGACCTCTGACGTTAAGGACAAAAGGAAATTCCCTCATACAGAGGTACAATATTATTTCCTAGGGAACGCGTTAGTAGCGCAATTAGCCAAAAAATCCATCCCTAGCGTGCTTCGCAGAACCATTCTAAGTGCGGAGCATCTAGAAGTGTTCGCGGAGGTTTTCACGCGAGCAGAACAAACAGCAAAAATAGCAATGGACTATCTATATGCGACAATCAACGGAGATTCATCCAACGATGGTCTAGCATCAAACGGAGGGGCGATGGTATTACTGAGCTTTGCCATGGGCCTTACTGACCGAATCGATTACCTTGTAGTAAATGATGCAACTTTCGCGGGCGGCTCTCCAAGCGGTGCACTTCAAGATGTCACGATAAGTCGACTAGACATTTGTGGCAGCGATGTTTCCAATGTGAATTTTGAGAAAGTCAAAATTGGAACTCTTGTAGTTAATGAATTCACTATGTTCGGCAGCAGCGTACCGAGCCTGGACGCGCTAGAGATTCGAGGTGAGAATCCGCGCACCGAAAGAGAACCAAGTGAAATTGAAGCGTTCATTCGTAATCACTTTGCTGATACGGACATAGGAAAACTCAGAGAGCATCCTGCGGTTTATCTATTAGAGAAAGTTGCTCGTAGATCGGTAAGATATTGCTACCTCCGAGATGGAGACGATGACGAGGGATCATTCATGCTGCGTGATGAACACTGGCCTCAAGTTAAAAGTGTTCTACTTGAGCATGGCCGAATGGAAGTCAAAAAAGGTAAGCCTATGCATGGCAGGCCAGCCGCGCTGATGAGAGTTAAGCGCCCCATTGAACTACTCGACTTTAAGTCTCCGGAGACTCTGGCGATCATAGATCAGCTCACTAAGGAAGGTGCGTAGCTTCATTGCTGATCTCAGGGTCGATTCTCACCAATAGCTGTCAGCCGCGAGCGGCAGCTATTGGCCGGTTGTAACCACGTGAACATGCCCTGTCTCATTGACCAACTGTGAAATGCATTAAAAGCTATGGAAGCCAACTGACCCGGGCTTTTGAGTCGATTCCTCCAGCTCCGGGAAATTTCCCAAATTGGTTCTGAGGCGAACTATTGAGAAAACAAAAACTCAATAGAACACGCTTTTTAAAACCTCATCCCGCGTAAGCATTGGCTTAGAAAGGTCAGCTACCGACTTGACCTGAGCAAGGCGCTGCGCGACTCAACTTCACTTCTTTGCAAAACCTTTCACTCCCTGAAATCTCGATGAGCCTCGGGCCTAAGGCAGCGGGCTTGGGCGGGGCCATCGTTTGCATTGCCAACGTCTTTGCACAAATGAAGGATAAGAAGCCCGTCGGCGGGAGGGGGATAAGTGCTTTTCCAACAATATTTTCTTGGCCGCATGCCCCTTTCGGCCGGTTGCTCTCGCATGCCCACGGTCATTCAAGCCTGACATCCTCATTAAGCCTCCACGCTCGTGCAGATTACGGATACTGTTCTTCGAAACGTGATTGCTGATTTTAGAAAAGCAAGGGTTGTTGGCGGGGCGAGTTGAGCTACGATCGCTGCTTTCATGAACGCAAGAGATGTTTCATTGGTCGGAGAGACAGGCTACCCATCGCGGATTCGCTTACCCTTCGCTACCATTGCACGTTGACTCAATGCACACGCAAAATGTACTGTCTATACATACAGCTTTCAGAGGCATTGATGGATGCTGCTCCAGAAAGTTCTGCATGAAGGAAAACTGAGGATTTCTGTTACCTTCTGCTCCGATTGGGTCGGTCTTGATGGTTTTGCTCAAGACGCCTGCCCTATACTCTGGCTATGAAAAAATTATCAGCATGCATATCAATATGACACCTAGTAAATTCCGTGTAATCGACCTTTTTTCCGGTGCTGGCGGCATGACGCTGGGCTTTACAGATGAAAGATTTTGTGGTGGGTTCGAGTGCGTTTTGTCGGTAGACAATGATGCTGCTGCAATGAGAACGCATGAGCAGGCATATGCAGCTCCGGGCGTGGTCGGTAATATTGAGGATTGGCTGCAAACAAATCCCGACATCCCCCCTGCGGATGTCGTCATCGGTGGTCCGCCTTGTCAAGGCTTTAGCCTTCTCAACAAAAACAGGACAGGGGATGGCCGTCGAGCTTTGTGGGAACCATATATGGACGTCGTGGAGCAGTGTGGCGCCAAGATGTTCGTTATGGAGAACGTACCTGAGTTACTTCGATCCACCGAGTTTTTAGATATTCAGTCTCGGGCAACGTCGATGGGTTTCGAGACGATCTTCGATGTGGTGAACACTGCCGATTACGGTGTGGCACAAACTCGAAAACGGTTGATTATCATCGGGTGGAAAAAGGGGTTAATTGAAGCGCCTGAGTTTCCGGTTAAGACCCATTCCAAGAACGCAGATGACCGACTGCTCCCTCCGTGGAGAACGGTCAAAGATGTGATAGGAGACTTACCGGATCCTGCTGGCGTTCAAATTCGAGAATGCGCTCCGCCTTTGAATTTACATTTCGGCCGCACCCCAACAGAGAAAAGCCTCGCTCGGTACAAGGCTGTACCTCCTGGCGGCAACCGATTTGACTTACAGCGAAATGCACCCGAGATTACTCCTGCATGCTGGATCCGGAAGACGTCGGGTGGAACCGATCTTTTTGGGCGCCTTTGGTGGGACAGACCGAGCGTAACTATCAGAACTGAGTTTTTTAAACCAGAGAAAGGCCGCTATTTACATCCAGAAAAACATCGTCCGATAACTCACCGCGAAGCGGCAAGAATTATGGGATTTCCAGATGATTTTCCTTTTCAGGGCACGAAAATTGAGATTGCCCGGCAGATCGGGAACGCTGTCCCACCACTTCTCGCTGGTGCCATAGCGAAAGTCGTATACAAAGTTTTGAATATAAAGTTAGAAAGCAAGGCAGCTTAGGATAAGCGGCAACTGACATTTGCCTTTTAACAATTGCTGAAGTCGAATGGCACTCTAATAGTGCTTTTACTTTTTAGTATATATCAGTTGCCTCAAATTTCATGGGAGATGATGAGTTGGCAAGGCGGTCAGGGAAACTGCAGGATGATCCAGAAAGCTTGCGACTTCGGTTGTTGGAGCTCATTAAGAACTTCGGACATGAATTGAGTCATGGAGACCTACGGGCCCGAGTGATTTCATTGGTCCCAACCTTTCATGCGCTAAGAGACTTAGGTAGTTCTCTGATTCCGAAAACAAGTGCTGCGTCCGCGAGGGACCGCATAATCCTTTATCTGGTCACCTACCCTCGCAAGGTCATAAAGGGCGATGAGTTGATGGTGGTTGCGGGTATTGGTGAATGGGCAAGGCGGGTCCGTGAGCTTCGCGTTGAGCAAGGCTGGAGTATTGTTACAGGCGTTACAGCGGAAGAAATGGTTAAAGCTGGAGACCTAGACTTAGCCGTATTGGGTGTCGACTCATTAATGGTTGATGACTACGTACTGCTAGATGAGAAACAAGATCGAGATGCAGCATTTCGTTGGAACAGTGCAAACACGATTCGTAAAAAGAAACTTGCGGTGAAAGATAAGCTGCTGGAGTTCTTGCAAGTGAATGTGGGGCGAGCTGTTACAGGTGAAGAGCTTCGTTACGTCGCTGACGGCTCAACTGAATGGGCACGGAGAGTAAGGGAGCTGAGGACAGAAGAAGGATGGTCTATCGCGACCAGGACAACAGGACGCCCAGATTTACCGATTGGTGCTTATGTCCTTGAGGACATGAATCAAACGCCACCACATGATCGAAAAATACCCGATGATGTTCGAGGTGAAGTCCTCGTTAGAGACGGGTATTCCTGTCAGCATTGCAGATGGACTCATTCGATGTGGAACGCCTCAGATCCTAGGCATCTGGAGTTGCACCATGTTCTTCACCACGCCAAAGGTGGGAAAAACTCCGTGGATAATCTCATTACACTGTGTACTATCTGTCATCATAAAGTGCACAGGAAAGAAAAGTTTGAGTGATCAACGGTCAGGTTTGCTGCATTATTGCGTTATCAATTTCAATTTCGCTCCAAGCTGATTCGCGCTAACTGCAGCAGCTTTGAACACGCTAGCATTTCCCGGCGGAGGTGTCGGGCCATGTACATGCGCAGCAAGTTGAATGTTCATCTCCTGCAGTAAATCGAGCGTCTCACACACGACTTTGAATAAGTTTACATCCTGTGAACCGATCCAACTTTTCGGTGCCTGCATCCGCTGGCTAATTCCCGCCATGCTTTGGCGCAATCCCTCAATCCGCTCCTGCATATCGCCACCCACCGTGGAGTTGTGCTTCTGACCCACAACCAAGTTCAGATCCCGGCCGGTAGCTTGGTGCAGATCGTCCACCGCCGCCAGGCTCGCTGATCCGCCCGACATCAGTTTGAGCGCGCCCAGCGCCTCGATCGTTTTCACACCACCCACTGTCTCGGTCGAGTGGTCATCGATCGTCTGCGTGTGGCTCTGGAACTGCTCGCGGTTGTCCAGAGCTTCAACCTCGCGCTCTATCGCCTGATCACGGATCTTGCCATCGGTCTGACGTAGCCAGTTGCCGTCGGCGTCAACGCGCTGCTGGGCGGCTTCACTGTGCTGCCACACCTGATCTCCTTTCGGCACCTTCGGCATACTCAGGCCGTGCGGCAAGATCGATTGAATGTAGGGCTTGTTCGGCAGGCCGTAAGCAAAGCAAACCACGACCCGCGTGCCTTCCTCCGGAAAGGCGTAAATGCCCATTTCCTCGCCACCGGTGGGCAGTGGTAACGGAACGCCAGTGAGCGGCGGCATGGCCGGGTCTGGTTCATCGTCGGCGCCGAGTACTTCGATGTCCACGGCGTAGCGCGGACGGAAGTCGTCGCACAGTCCTGCGTCCGCCGGCGCGTCGGCCACGGCGACCACCCGGGCAAATCGCGGAAGGTGATAACCACCGGTGAGTTCGGGGAATTGTCGCTCTACAGCGCGGCGGATTGCGTCTTCCATCGGATAGCCATCTGGTCGTTGGTCAGCATCACCGTGGTGATGCGCTCGCCGTTGTTGATCGTTGCACCTGGTCGCACGCCGGGAAGGGCCGCGACCATTGCGCTCTGGTTGCCCTGGTAGCCGTCAAACAGCTCCGTGGGGATTTGCAGCGGCGCACGGGCGCCGAAAAAACTGTCGGCCCAGCTGCCGGCGAACACTTCACCGTTGCCCAGCTGGTGCCAGGTGAAGTCCGGAATGCTAAACACCCGGGCGAGACTGTCCATCGCCTGGTAACCGGCGGCAAGGCTGTAGAAATACGGCGCCTTCACGCTGGCATAAGGCCGATCGGGAACACGAAAGCGCAGCCCGGTCTGTTCGCTGACCTGGGCCAACACGGCGCGCAGATCCACGTGACGCAGATTCAACGGCAACGGGTTGGCCAGCACGGCGGCCAGCTCACGGCAGAACAGCACCTGTTCGACCGCATTGGCGGCCGTGCAGCGCTCGACGTAGCCGATAAAGTGCCGTTGCAGCGTGCCCTCGTTGTAGCCGATATCCAGCGTCACCAGGCCTTTCAGCGGCACAGAGGATTGAACTGTGAAGTTCGCCCGGCCGGGGCTGGTAGCGTCCAGCCTGACGTCCTCCTTGATGAGAGCGATCGGGGCGCCGTTGATGGAAAATATCTTGTGCAGTTTCACGTCTGCTCACTCCCGCCCAGCCACTTTTCCACACGTCCCAGCACTTTTTCAAAGCCGCTCAGCGCGGGGTTGTCGCTGGTTGCGTCACCGGCACCGCCTTCGCCGACCGCACTGCCCGGGGCGCCTTGAGCGTCTACCTTGTTGCCAGCGCGCCGGCCTTCGACTTTCTCCGGGTTCGATTCGCGTTCGCTCAGCGTGAATTGCACAAGCCAGGCTTTCAGGGTGTCCGCTTCCCGCGCACTGACGCCGTCGGAAAACTCCACCTGACGCACGCCGAAAGTTTCGGCAGTGTCGTTCACGATCCGATACAGATGCAACTGACCACCGCCGGCCGTGGCTTCAGCCATGCGCAACAGATCCGTCAGTTGGGTTTTATCCACAAAGGGAATCATCAGCGAGACGGCCAGCGTCTTGGGCTTAAAACCTTTGTGGGCCTTGTCGGTGTTGCTCGTCTGGCCGGACATGTCGCCGCTTTCGATGCGCAGATTGGCCGTGACCTTGAGGTTCTTGCCCTGGACTTTTTGCCCGTCGAGTAACAGCGTCATAGGCCCACCAGCTCCCGCACAAAACTCAGACCTTCTTTGCTGCCGACAAGAAGCAGGCCCGCGCATTGAATCCATTCATGGCCCGGCGCATCGCCGGCCAACAACTCGCGGCGTAATTCGCCGGCAGTGCCTGGGCCAATCATCCGCGCGCGCATGCTGACGTCAGGGTTGCCACCGGCCAGCAGGTCTTTCAGGTCAGCCAATTGTTTATCTCGCCCCTGCTGCTGGGCGCTCTTGCGAGCTGCCAGCGCTGCCAGATCGGCCAACGGCGAGCTGTCAGCGGCGTAGCCTTCCAGCACGGCTATCTGCCCCGCCATCGACTGTTTGGCAGCTTTGACCACCGTGCATCGCTCCAGCGGCAAACCCTGCCAGCGCGGTAGAGTTCCGGCACCGGGGATCTCCCACTTTTCGCTCTCCAGTTTCACCAGGTGTTGTGCCCGGCGCTCGGTACGCACCAGGTCGGGGATCGGCAGCAGAGCATTGAATCGCGCCAAGCTGCTGGCCAACTGCTCCAGCCGCGTGCCCAGGAACAGGATCGACAGCGCGTATTGCGGCCCGGTTGGGCGCCCGCTGTCGCTGGCGTCTTCCAGTTTCTTGACGAGATGTTCCAGCGCGTTGGGCGCAGACAGAAAGCGCTGATAGCCCACGCCCTGGCCAACTCCGCTTTGAAACGGTGTCACAACCAGGCACGCCGGCACCTGGCCCAACTGCTCGGCGAGCGCGGCGCGTCCGGCGGCGATCGCGTTTTTGGCAGCATCACCGACCGGCCCCGGGTTGGTGTTGGCCAGGCCACTCAGGCCAGCCAAGCGCTGGGCGGTGCTGACCAGCTCGCCGCCGGCCAGATCCTTAGCCGCTGACAGCCCGCTCATCCACTGCGTGGCCTGCTCCGGCCAGCGCATCGTCACCGGTGCCCAGGTCATGCCGGCGGCGTCCAGGTAATGGCTTTCATTACCTTCAGATTTTTGTCTTTCTGCGCCTTTGCCACAGCCTGGCGCAGAGTTTCCGCATGCTGCTGCGCCGCTTGCCGGAAGCGCACCAGGTCAAGGCTGACTTTCTGCAATTGTTCGATGGTGTGCGGCCGGAAAGTCATTACCTGATGAGCGTCATAACATGGGTAAACATCGTCCATGCCCAGCAGCACCTGGCCATTCAAGTTCACCTGGTCATCGATTGCGCTGCCGTAACGGTATGGCTCACCCAAGGCGCTAGAGTTAAAACCGCCGGCGATGTACGCCGCGCATTCGTTGGCGATCGCTTGTAGTTTTTTGTCCCGGAGTGCAGCCAGTACGGCTTCAATGTCGTCAGCCCATTCGCCGTCCTTCCAGACTTGGTTCGGCCCGGGTTTCTTCATGGTGAAGCCCGCAGGCACTGCTTCGAAACCTTCTAACGCTCGCGGCTCGCCGGTGTCCGTGCTGTACACCACGACGCCGCCGAAGTAGTCCACCAACTGCCAGGCCTTGCCATTCCACCATGCGGCTTTGTGTTCCGGGATCGCGGGCGGCTCCGCTTCGACGCATCCACCAGGAATCAGATAAACGCCCGCCTCCAGCGGCGATTCATCTGCTGTCACAGCGCCAATGAAAATGCCGAGGTAGTCGGTCTGATAAACGAGTTTTCCAGTCATGCTCGATCTCAATACTTGATGCAGTAGAAAAGGGCCAAGTTTCTAGGGCGTGTTTCGATGCCGCCGGCAGCGGCTACTGTTACGCCGTGGCTGTGGTTACCTGCCCAGTTAACCCCGACGTTGTGCGCATGGTGACCAGCGGCGGCAATGCCGACGTTGTGTGCGTGGTTGCCTTGGTAGTCGGTTCGCATTGGTTGGTTATCTGCGTTAAGCCCGCCGGGCATTTCAAGATCGACGATGCTGCCGCCACCCGCGGGGTATCCGACAGAAATACCCTGCCCTGAGGCCGCGATGCGCCATCCGTGGTCATGGTTGCCTTGAGCATCTGTCCATACGCTATGCACGTGGTTACCTTGCGCATCTGTCCAGGCCGTGTGCACGTGGTCGCCTCCAGCAGCAGCCGAGGCGCCGTGCGCGTGCGAGTGGATCATCATGTCCTGATAGACGCCGAACGCTCGGCCAGGATCCAGCCCGCGCCCGTCATCCCAGCCGCGAGGGAACAAGCCGCGCATATCGGGCAAATTGAAAGTGGTTGAACCATCGCCGGCGCCGTAGTGCGTCCCAAGCCAAGCGAAAAGTTGCGCAAATGTGGTACGGGAAACCGCCGCACCGTTGCACTTCAGCCATCCCGTCGGGGCAGCTGTCATTGCAAACGCTGCCACCATGCCAGTCATCGAATCGCCAACCTGCTTTTGTAGCTTGTTCAGGGCGGCGGTCGACGCCACGATCGTGCTGCTGTTGGTTGCTGGATCGTCGCTGATTGCGTTGGGCAGATTGCCCAGTCCAACGTCTTCTTTGGTGGTTGCCCGGGCGCGCAACTCCGCGTAATCCCCTTTACGCGCCGCCAAATGTTTAATGAGTGCGCCGGCGATCGGCTCAGGCTCACGGGCGTCATAAATCTCTGTAGGAGATGCGTAATAAGCGATCGGCACGCAGTAATGTCGAACCCCGGCAGCGTCGGTATAGTCGCCTTGCTGTCCGAAAATCACTTTCCACGTCGCGACCCGATCGCTTAATTGCCGCTCCAGGCAAACGTCCAGTGTCACCGTTCCCACGGCAACGCCAGTTAACGGGACAGGCTTCTCCATAAAAACCCGGATGCCTTCGATGTAGGCGGTGCCGGCGCCCAACTGGAAACCATTTTCGCCCTTCCCGAATGCCAAGGAGTTACCGAAAAAGCAGGCGCGGCCGTACACCTCACGGTTGCTCAGGCGCTCTCGCTCATCAATGCCGGCAAGGCGCACCGTAAAGTCATGCTGCCAGGTGCTGGCATCGATCTTGATGCCGGTCAGTTTCATGGCGCCGTCGAAGGCCACCAGAAAATTGCGGGTGACGTTGTTGCCGATCTGCTCCGGCGGAATATTTCTACGCTTTTGTTGCAGTGGCACCGACGACGCGGCGAACAAGATGCCATCGGCGTCCTCGAGGCCGACCCAATTAAAATCCCAGTCGCCAACGTCAGACCCCAGCTGTGCGCTGTACACCACTTGGTTCGGATTCACGAAACCCGCGTTCTTTTCCGGAATGGTGTAGACGTGAACGATCTGCGCAGCCGGTGGCTTGCCAGCAGCGCGATCGAGCGGCACGGTCGGATCAAGCCCGGGCACATTCGCAAAGATGAATCGGCTGACGATCAGCGGCTTTTGCTGGCTTTGTTTAAGGGCGATTTGGCTTTCGCCGGCCAAGGTAATACTGGCGCTCACGGTGAGCTCCTAAAGGCTGGCAACCAGCGTTTGCTGGTCGTCGTTGAAGTCGATCAGGGCGATTTGCAGCCCCACAGGGGTGATGGTGACGAAGTCGTAGCGCCGGCAGGTTCGGCCATATTGCTGAATCAGCACGCGCAAAAGTTCGGGATTGAGCGACAGTTGAGCGTTGCTGAACTTCAGCAGCACGACGTCCCAATCCCGGTCGGGCTGGCGTTCCTCGATCTCGACGTAACCCACACCGAGACGCTCAAAAATGCGCTTCAGGCCGGCAGTGCTACCGGCGTCGACCGAGTTGATAAACGCGTATTTCACGCGCAGTCGAAACAAGGACTCGGGTTCGCCCTTGAAACGTGTCACGTCCCGCTGCCAGGCCCACAGTTCAAGGATGCTCATGTGACAGGTGTCAGGATCGATCTGCGAGTAGGGCCAGCGCAGCCACCCGGTCACGGTTTCCCACCACGCCTGTGCAGCCGCGACCAGTTTTGAAAGCTCGGTACCGCCAAGCCAGAACGGCAGTTTCAGTTTGTTCATTGCACGTTCACCTTCAGCGACGTCAGGCGCGGGATGTCCAATCCGCTGGTGATGTCGACGCCCGGGGTAAATCGCAGTGAGGCGATATCGGAAAACTGCTGGTGCAGTTCCTCAGCTAGTCGACTAAAGCTGAAGCGCGACTGGGGATAAGTCAGCGTCGGCTGATAATCGCGGGGCGTGCTTTCCCGAAACGCGGCCCGGATGAATAGCTCGATCTCACTTTTCAGCGTGTCGATCTGCTCGACGCTCAGATTCGGTTGCGGCCAAAGCGTCATCGCAACGGTCACGGGCACTTCGGGCATGACCATGGCCAGCAGATCATCGCCGTGGCCATGGTTGCCCTGGTCGCGGATGTGCGAATTGATTTGCTCCAGGTAAGTCGCCGCCGGCACGCCCGCATCAAACAACACAAAGGCATTCGCGCTGCCCGGGCCACGCGGTGCGCCATGTTCGAAGTAAACGCCGTCCGGACGCACGCCCGGAAAGGCCGAGATCATGGCGCGATACACCGCGTCGGTGTGCCACTGATTCACGGCCGAGAACTGGTTGCGCACGCGCAAACGCAGCTGGTCGTTCGGTTCCGGATCCGCACCTGGTGATTCCAGCCAACCGTCCTTGTTCACTACCTGAACAATGCCGGGGATGGGCACCGGCAGAATGGCGTAGTAACCCGGGGCGAGGTTGAAACCACTGCCTGATTCGATCGCCTCCACCGGGACTTCCAGCTGCAGCTGGCCCGCGACGAACGCCGCTGGCGCCGTGGTAATCAATTGGTACACGTTGCCGTTGATGGCGGCCGACTGCACCACAATGCCTTTTTCCAGCTCCATAACGCCGTCCGGTAAGGCGCGGGTGAACAGCAATTTACCGCGGGCCTTGGTGGCGCCTTTACGCTCGACGTTGACCGCCCAGGCGAGCATGTCCAGCCAGGCGTCCACCGCCGTTTTCACAAAGAAGTTCGGCAGCACCGTCAGGCAGAGAAAGTCCAACAGCCACAACACCGGTTTGGTCACCAGCGCGGTCATCACCCGCCAGAACGGCGAATAACTGCTGGTGTTGGCCACCTTCGCGCCCCGGGCTTCAACCTCCTTTTCCCACGCCGCCTTCAAACCGGCCTCGGTGGTCGGGATGCCGGCGTCGGCGATCACCTTTTTAAAATCGACCTGGCTCACAGACTTACCTCAATCGAACCGAATTTCAGGGTTTTCGCAGTGACCAGGTACACACCTGGTTCCTGCTGGGTGATGCGTGCCGTGCCCGGCACCAGGCGCTGGTCGTCCTCCACCAACAGTTCCAGTTGCTGGATGCAGTCGCGCTGCCGCAGCCGATCGCGCTCGGCCACCAGCGTCACCAGCAACCCGCTATCGCGGATCATGTGAGCGATGTCCTGGGCGATGCAGGCGCGATCATCGACCAGCAGCGGCTGGTGTGACGGGTCGAGTGCCAGGTCGTTGTTGACGATCAACAGGTCTACGTACTCGCTCATCCGCCGACCGCCATCGCGACCATGTTTTCCACCTCCAGCGGGTTCATTGGTTTGCTGGTGTGAATGTTCACGTTCTCCACATGCGTGCCCTTGTTCTGGCTGCTGTTGTTGTTCTGGATACTGGTCAGCAAGCCGCCGGGCGGCACCGCCGAAGGGCGTGCCGGCGAAAGGCTGGGGATTGCCGCATTGATGGTTTGCTGGGCTTTCTGTGCGGCGTTGGCGGTGTCGGCGGCATTGGTCGCGGCATCGACGCCAGGCACTTCAGGCATACCGCCGAAGCGCGCTTCGATATTCACGCCCGGGATGCTGTTCAGCAGCTCGATCACGCCGTTTACGGCCTTGGTGAAAATGCCGACGATGCTGTCCCATGCGGCTTTGGCCATGCCTGACCAGCCGCCCATTGAGTTAAACCAGTCGGATAGCTTCTGCAGCTTGTCCGCGACGAACTGGAACGCGGCCGTGTTCATCAGGGCGGACGTCCATTCGTCCCAGTAGTAGACCGCCGCGACAATGACGGCCACCAGGGCGAGAACACCCACCACAATCCACACCATCGGGTTGGCCAACAGCGCCGCGTTGACCAGCCAGATCGCGCCCTGCCAAAGCAGCATGGCGCCGCGCACCAGGGCAAGGCCGGCGCTGAGCGTGTAGATCACGGCCATGTAAGCCAGGATCGCCAGTTTCTGCAGGACGAAGCCGGCGACCGTGCGCAGGTTGAGCAACTGAACCACCTTCCACACCGACACCAGGCCAAGCCAGGTCATCCGCGCAACGCCGACAACGACGGTCAACAACGACATGGCGCCGACGATGGCCATGATGGTCAGTGCGGTGATGCCGATCACCCGGGTGATGTTGGGAAACAGCTGCGACCAACGCACCAGGGTTTTGCCGATGTCGACCATCTTGTTCATGAACGGCGTCAGCACCGGGATCAGCACTTGGCCAAACACCACACGCATGACCTCGACCAGAGACGCCCACTGCTGCCACGGATCGACCATCGCCCTGGCCATCTGCTCGGCATTTTCCAGACCGCGCACCTTGCCCAGCTGCTCGATGCCGTTACGCAGTCGATCGGTGTCCTTGGCCAGCGCGCCGATCACCTGGGCACCTTCGCCGCCGAAGGCCTCCATTAACTTGGCGCCGGCCGAGGCGCTGGTCAAATCACCGAACTTTGCCTGCAGCTTGTCCAGAATCGCCATCATCGGCAGGACTTTGCCCTGTTGGTCGGTGAACTGCATGCCGAGCTTTTCCGATGCGGCACCGATGTTCTCGAAAAACGCTTTGTAGCGTCCGCCGGCGTCGCCGCCCTCCATGGTGCTGCTCAGCGTGCCAATCACCGCCATCTGTTCGGCAAGGTCGACGCCGGATGTGGTGGCGATCGCGCCGGCCTCCTTGAAGGCGTCTTTCATCGCGGCACCGCTGGTGCGGAACAACTGCACAGCCAGCGCCGTTTGCCCGCCAAGTTTTTCCACCCATGCACCCTTCCCCATCGCATCCGCTTGGGACTTCTGCAGGTTGTAGAGCGTGCCGACGTATTCGCCCATGGTTTCGGCGTCGGACTTGGTAGCTTTCGCCAGCAAGTTGCTAGTGTTGGTGAACGTGGCGAGCTGGTTACCGGCAAGCCCCTTGATGGCGCCCTCGATCAGGTAGGCCGAGGCGACAAAATCCTTGGCGTTCTCGCCGTAGCTCACCGCGAATTGCAGCGACTTGGCATTGAGTGCCGACAACGCATCCTCGGCCACGCCCAACGATCGGACGTCGCCCAGGGCGCGATTGACCTCCAGCGCCGGTTCCATGGACTCACGGATCCCGACCACAGCAGCGGTCACGCCGCCCAGGCCAAGCCCGATCGTCTTTATGTGTTTTTCACTCTGATCGGCAAGCTCGGAAAACCCCATTTTCACCTTGCCCAGAGGCGCGGTGACCTTGTCCTGCAAGCTGAGAATGAAAGCCAGGCTGGCGCTACGGTCTGCCAAAGTCGTTACCCGTTCAGCGCAAGAGCAATGCCGTTAGCCACGGCAAACTCCATGCGTCTCCAGTGTTCGTCCTCCAGCCACTTGGCCGTCCCCATCGCCTCGGGCGTGGGTTCGGCACCAGGTAGCCAGCGGTTCGTCAGGGCCATCAACTGGCCCAATCCGTTTTCGCTTAAGCGCTCAGCGTGCTCGAGCGCTTTTTTACGATCACCTCAACGTTCGGCGCGTACTCCTCGAGCAGCGCGCCGGCGATCTGCATCACCATCACCGGGTTGCCCAGCAGCGGTTTCAGCACGGTTTTTTGTTCCTGCAGCACAGTGGTCATCAACAGGTTGTTGCCCGGGGCGACCTTGTTGGTTTGGGTCAGAGCGTTGAAATACTTGGTGACGTCGGCCGGGGTCAGGTTGAAGGTGAATTCCTGTTCGCCGACTTCCAGGGTGATTTCGGTGTTGTTCTGTTGGCTCATTGGGTAGATCTCTTGTTGAGGTTGGGAAAAGTGGTGTCCTGGTGCGCTGGCGATCGCTGGCACACGCCACGGACGTATTGCTGCAGTCCGAGAATCATTTGCCGGCTTAAGGCGAGCTGATTACGGAGGGTGAAATAATCCGGTCGAGCGTCTGCTGCGAGTTCGGCGCGTCCTGCATCAGCCATGCGGGCGGTGCCGGCGGTGGCGGGCACAGATCCGGTGGCGGGACAAGTGGCGCGGACGAGCAACCGGCCAGAGCCATCGCTAACAGCGCGGCGCAGGCGCTCGTTTTCAGTGAGTACATCGGTCAATTCCTGGGTGTTTCGTTGGTCTATCGCGTCCCGCTCGGCGAGCATTTCGCCGCTGATTCGGGCCGCTTCACGCAGGCCGCCCGCTTCCCATTGCGCGCTGTCGCGCTCGCGCCTGGCGTCGTCGCGCTGATCGGTTACCTGATCGAACGCCATCCACACCAGCAGGGCGACCAGCAATAGGAAAGGTGCCAGGCGCAACGGGGAAAGGCTCATTGCAGGCACAGCTCCATTTCAGCCAGCCGACGGTTGTGCAGGCCTTGAACGAAGCGCTTGCGGCCCTGCGCGTCGGTCACATACGCCCATACCGGTGTCTTGCCGTCCGGTGCCCAAGCCAACGCCCTGCAGCCGTCAGCAATGCGGCCGGCGTTGATCAACGCCACCGCCCGACTGGCGCAAGTGCTGGGCGCACCGACGTTGTGGCCATGGCTGGTCAGCGCGTCGAAAGTGTTCTGGCTCACGTCCGGGTTGGTGATGCAGTCGGCCAGCTGCAGCTGGGTTTTGCGGATCACCAACTGCTCCACCTCCGCGCAACGATCGGGCGACCAGTAGTCACCGACTACCACCGGGAACGGGCTGGTGTGCCGGGTGATGCCCTTGCAGACAGTGGGCAGTCCGCTGGCCAACTTGTCGGCATAAACGGTGTTCTGGCCACGGCCTTCCCAAGTGCCCAGGAAGATCACCAACGGAGCGCTGGCCAGCGCAATCACACCGGCTTGAATCCTGCCGCGCAGGCTCATGGGAACCACACCCGCAACAGTGCCGGCACAACCATCTGCAGCACAGAAGCGACCACCGTGAGAATGGTCAGCAAGCGGCCGACCTTGGCGCCGATGTCATTCACCGCGACCGTCAGGGTCTGCTGGCCAGCGTTCAGTTCCGATAGCTGCCCGGCCATGTGTTCGAACCCCTGTTCCAACTTGGTCACGCGGGTAGGCACGGTTTCGTGGCGGTCTTCCAACTCGCTCAGCCGGTGTTCAAATACGGCGAATCTCTGCTCCAGCGTTCCGAGGCGTGCGGCGTCAGTCGTCATCAGCGTTTACTCTGCTCAAAGCCCGTCTGGCACGGGACACACCGCGTTTTACCGCCCAGTGCCTGGCGCGCCGGCGGGATCTCGTTGTCGCAGTCCTCGCAATGGGTCAGGCTTGGCCCGACCGGCACAGGCGTCAGCAGCTGGGCCTTGATCGCCTGGTCACGTTGGCGTTGCTCCAGCTCCTGGGCGCGGTCGAACCAGTCCACCATTAACGGATCCCCTCGATCTCGGTAGCGTCGAGGTACGGAACGCCGTTGATGTGAATGAAGTCCGGACTGGTGACGTCAAACGGCACCTTGTGTTTGGTCTTCTCGCCACCTTTCGGGTCGATCGACAACAGGCTGGAGATCTTCACCTTGCAGCCGAAGGCTTCCACGCGCAGTTCCTCGTCTTCGCCGGCCTTGGCGAAGAACACTGCGTCAAACGGCTTGAGCTTGCGGAAGCTGCCCGCCGATCGCGCCGCATCGATCAGCAACTGAAAGTTGGTGCTGTCCAGTTCCAGTTCGCCGGCCGCAGCCACGTCGCCCTCCACGTAGCCGTCAGGCACACCACGCGTCTGCGCCACGGCCGAGTTATCGGTGATGTCCAGGGTGCAGCTCTCGACGTGCAGCGATAGATCGCCCAGGCTCACGTCGAAGTTCTTGCCGCCAATTTTTGCCATGGGGCGTTACTCCGCTTTGTCAGTGGAAAGATCCAAGGCGATGTTCGCCGTGAGGTCTTTCGGGCAGTTGAGGGGTTTGAGCTTGATGTAGGCCGCAACCTTGGTTTTGCTGAGCCATTCCAGCACCAGGTCACCGTCTTTCGGCGGCTCGATGTCACCGGGGAACACCTCGCCGTTGAACTTGATGGACTTGGCCATGGCACGCAGAGGCGCCATCAGTTGGTTGGTGTTCACCGCCATGCTGTTGGGGGTACTGTTCAAGCGGCGATCGGCTACACGGCGGATAAGCAGCGGGCGAATCAGGCGAGCGGCTTTGTCGGTGATGCGCAGGTATTCCACGACCTGAAAGTCACTGCCCGGGGTGTCCAACATGTTGCAGTCACCCCAGTACACGCCCGGGTAGTCGGGGTAGGTCTGGGTGACGGAGAACCGCGCCCGATCCAGTTCACTGCGCACAGCGGACGGCAGCGGGATCAGCTCCATATCGATAGGCACGTCGCCAAGTCCCAGCACCGGGCCGGTGGCCACGCGCATCGGACTATCAGCGATGCTGACTGCCGAATTGGCCAAGCGGCCAGCCAGCACGCCCAAGTCATTACCGTGCAGTTGCGGCACCGGTGAAACGCGCGGCGCTGCCAGACCCGCTACCAACGCTTTTTGCTCGCTCAGATACTGTGCCCAGGTTTGGTCGACGGCGATGCCGGCGGTGCTTGCCAGAAAGAAAACACGACGGCCGTAGGTGTTGTTCAGGGCGACGGCCGCGTCATTCATGGCCGATAATTCGTCACCCTTGGTGACAGGCTTGGTGACGATTACCGCTTCCACCGACACCCCTTGTTGCTGGGTTTTCTCCAGAGCGGTGGCCCAGTCGCCTTCGGGGCCGATCGGGGCCGCCATGCAGGCCCAGCGCTGGCCACCGTTCAAACGTGCGGCGGTGATTTGGGTTTTCAGATCGCTCGCTGGGACGCCCAGGGCGGCGTCCAGATCGCTGTCGGTGTTCAACGGAATGATCTGGCCGACGTTTTTGGCGGCGGGACCGATGAAAAGAAAGTAACGCTCAACCTCTGTCACGGCGCCCTGGCCTAGATTGAGATTGTCGACGGTGACTTGACCGAGTGCCATGCAGTGCCTCGTTAGCGGGGTGAAGTTAGGATTTGTTGCAACACCTGGTTAATTAGGAGATTGGTTTCGCGCTCAGTTTCGGCGCCGATGAACTGGCGTTTCGGCAGCGTGATTTCCCAGCTCTGCGCGCCGGTGCTTTCGCTGCGCTGGTCGTCTAGGATCCGGATCAGCAAACCGGCTTTGGCGTAGTTCACATGCTCCTGAATCCACGCCACAGACGGCCGGGTCAGCGTCTTTTTGCCTGCTTGGCGCACACGGAAGCCCAACCGCCGCAAGCGCTTGGCTTGCTTGTCGGTTGCTGCCAAACCCGGTGGGGTCTTGTTCCATCGGCGCATCTGTTGGGCGGTGCGGCGCTCACTGACGCCGTTGTGCTGCTGCGCGGCGACCCATCGGGTCAGGGCGTTTTTCCAGCCCAATTCCGCTTCATCAGCAGACACCCGGGTGACCACCATCAACTTGGCCAGGCCGGCTTCCATCTTCTTTTTGCCCTTGGTGTCGCCCTTGCGTGGGGCGAAGGGTGTGCCGTCCAGGTTCTTCTGCTCACGCACTCGCTTGCGGCTCATCGTCCGCACGCGTTTGGTTACCTGGTTCAGCAAGCGGCGGCGCAATTGCGGCGGCAGGCTAAGCAACGCCAGTTGTTCGCGTACGCCCAAGCGACCCCGAATGTCGAGTTCGAACGTGCTACGCCCGGCCATCGGTGGCCACCTCGCCGCGCTCTGCAATCCACAGATCAAACGGGACAAAGGCCCAGGTCTTGCCGAAGGCTTCGATCTCGCCGGCAGGGTCTTCGGCCAGATACTGCGGCTCGACAAACTCCAGCGTGATTTCCACGTCGAACAGATCGTTATCCAGAGGCTCGACAAGGAACTCCGGCGCCGGCAGTTCTTGGCGGTCACGGTTGGCGTCGTGGTTTTCCAGCCAACTGCCTACCAACGCCATCATGCGAGCCGGATTGGCGGCGAAACGCTCCAGGACAATCACGGCGCGATAGTGCATATCGGCAAAGTGCATGCCGTCGACGTCGGGTTTCCAGATCAGCGAAAGCTTTACCTGCTCCGTCCAGCTGTCGAGTTGTTCAGGCTCGACCAGGCGACGCTCCAACAGATACGCGGTCAGTGTCTGCAGCTTGGTCATACGATTGCCGCCGTGATTCGGCCGCGCCCCTGCAGCGAGCGAACCGCCTGCTGGCTGAACTGCAGAAACGTCTCGCCGCGTTCGGGCATTTCTTTGCCGGTGTTTTCGGCGCTTTCACGGCGGCTTACCGTGGCGAACTGCGTCAGCAAGCTGGCCTTGGCTCGGCAATACACGGCGCGCTTGTACGTCGCTACGTGAAATGTGGCGTCAGGCAGCACCTTAGGGTCACCAGATTCCACGGAGGTGATGCCCACGCTCTGCCATTGGCCTTTGCGTTTGGACAAATCGCGATTGATCTCAATCATCGCGGTAGTCAAATCAGAGACCAGCATGTCAACCAGGTACTCCGCCGGCAGGCGGTAGCCCTTCTGAAACTCGGACACGGAGAGGTTCGGCCAGAAGCCGTCGTTCTCAATCGCCTGTTCCACAAAGGTGGTGGGTTTCCCGGAAAAGCTCATTGCTGGCCGCTCGAATAGGGCGGGGATACTGTTTTTCGTGGGGCTGGCCATGAATGGCAGACACACGTCCACAGTTCCCCGCTGGGGGGGTAGTCGGTTATTGGGCGCCGGTCACGGCGGGGGTTTGTTTGGCGATCGCCTTGCGGCATTTCGCAATGCGCGTCTCATTGCCGGCTTTCGCGTACAGCTCGGTGGAGCGTTCCAGATGCTGGAGCGCGGTTTCCCACTGCTCGGCCTCCATGGCGCGCATGCCGATCAACTTGTGGTACTTGCTGGGGATCTGTTCGGTCAGCTCCCATTCACCGTCGACACGCGGCAGCAGATCGGACAGGTACGGCTCCGGGCTGCGTTGCGCGTTGTATTCGGCGTAAGCCCAATCGATCACTGCGTCCGCAACGAAGGTTTGCACGTCGCGGCGCTTAAACCGCTCGGGCATCTCCTGGCCCTGCCCGATCGCAAAGTCCGCGAGTGCCAGGCCGTCTTCGAACTGCTCGGTGTCGAACAGCCAGACCATCACCTGCACCAGAACGCGGTTCGGCATCACCAGACCCGAGTCCATGTAGCGCTGAATGAAATCCTGGTACTTGGGCAACAGCTCCTCGCGCTTGAGTGCCTGACGCCCGGCTAAGCCCTTGATATCGCTCAGGCGCTGCAGATCCTGATCCAGAGAGGCTTCCATCAGCAGCAGGTGCTTTTTCGCGTTGGCCGGGCTGCTCAGGGCTTCCGCCGGCGAATACGCCAGCGGTGCGGCGGCTGCAGCGATTACTGCAGCAGTTCCCTGTGCCAAAGTACGGCGCTTGTGGGCAAGGGCCAGGCTCATGCGGCCAACTCAACGTTTTCAGTAAACGCGATCTTTTCCAGCTGCTCGATCACGTAGCCTTCGTTGCGGCTGTTGTAATCCTCGACACGGGAGCGTTTCGGGTTGTCTACGGTTTGCTTGCGCCAGCTGGAGTCCTGGAAGTAGATCGACAGATTGTCCCAACTGGTGACCAGCACGCCGTTGACCGGGAAGAACGGCACGCTGAAGCTCGGGAGGCCACCGTACGTGGCGATCACCTGGGCGTCCTCGATGCGCTCTTTCTCGGTCGGTGTATCACCTTGCTTGGCGTACAGCTTGGCCTTGTCAGCCGCTAACAGGTCGGTGCCGATAATGGCGATCAGGTCGCCGCCATCGCGCAGGCGTTCGTCCACCATTTGCTTAGTGTCATGCACCAGGGCGTCCAGGTTGGCGTAATCACCGCCCTGCCCCAAGATTACTTTGCCAGCGGTTTTGCCTTCCTTGAGTACCTGTTGTGGGGCTTGCTCGCGCAATTGTTGCAGCCAGCCTTTGTTCACGTCCTGCAGCATTGGGTAAGCGGCAATATCGGTCTGCGCAGCGGCTTTCAGGCCGTGGAAACCGACCATGATGCGGTCCAGAGCGATCTGTTTCTGCACAGCCGCCGAGTAGCGCTGATGAAAGTCCGGAAACTTGGCCCAGGCGTCGATTTTCGCGTACGGCAACCCCACGTCCGACTCGGTGGACGAGAGTTCGTAGGTGGTGTTGTCCAGCTCGGAGGCGTCTTTCGCTTCGCGATCGGTGGTCTTGGTGTTAGTACGGCCAGTCACCGGGCCGGAAACACCGATGAACACCTTCTCGCCCTTGATTTCGCTCACGCCAATGACGTTGATGCGCGAAAGGAAGTCCGACTTGGCGGTGATGGCGTCGTTCAGTTCCTGGGTGATGGACGGCTCAACGCTGAACATCTTGCTGGACAGCTCGACGCCGTAAGTTTCGGCCATGGCCAGTTGCATGGCTGCATACATCTTGGCGCCGTAGGCGCTCAGGGAACGGGCCATATCAGAGTACCCGCGCTTTGGTTTTGTCGGCTGCGCCGGTGGAGCGCGGCAGCTGACGACCGGTGGCAGTGTTCTGCAACGTGGTGAACTGTTGCTGCAAACTCGTCAGAGCTGCCAGCACGGCCTTGTTCGAAGTGCCGCCGGTACGTTTGAATTCGCGTTCTTCTTCGGCGGTGGTGACGATCTCGTCGACTGCCGCGCTGACGTCATCGATCGGGGCTTGATCGGGTTCAGGTGCGTCTTCGGCAGCAGGCTCAATCACGGCCTGAATGCCGGCAGCGACGACCAGCAGCTGGGCCAGCAGGGCTTTCAGAGCCGTTGCGGTAGCTTCATCCATTGGGGGTTTGCTCTCGGTTGGGGTTTGCGGAGTGGTTTCGGCGGCGGTGTCGTCAATGCCGAAACGCTTGAACAGGCGGGTGAACATGCCGACAAGACGGCCAATCTCGCCCTGCGCTTCGGTTTCGCGTAGAGGGCCGAGTTCTTGGGATGCGGCGTAGTACGCATCGCGGCTGGTGCGACTGGAGAAGTAGAGTTCCTGCGTGCCGACGCTGGCGGGTTCGTCGGTGACGGCGATACCGGTCATGTAGGCTTTGCCACGGCCCCGGAAATTCGGCTTGATCTCGATGCTGGTGAACAGCTTTTCGCCGGCGTCGTTCAGGCGCAGCAGCTTGTCGTTTGGCTTCAATTGCGCTTCAAGGGCGACTTGGCCAGGTTCCAGATCGTCCCCCTCCTCGACCAGGCGCACAGCAAAAACCGTCCCGTGAGATCCGAACCAGCGTTCGTGTTCACACCAGATAACAGCGGTGTACAAAGTTGGCGTGTAGGTCTCAGCGATGTCGCGCAGTTCCTGGGGAAGGATCTCGCGACCATCGACGGTTGGGCCGCTGGTGGCTACACGTTTCCAGTAGGAGACAAGGGAACGGGGCATGAGTGGTGACTGCGCTCAATCGTTGAATGAGCCGCCACGATAGGGAGCCATTACCCGCCAAACAAACGGTTGAAATTCAGGGTTCTCCTATTTTCGAGAGATAGGCGGATCGCAGCATTTAACCCCGCGTTTCCGGGGTTTTCGCCGCATAGACTGCGGCCCATGAACTACCCGACCGAAGTTAAAGAAGCTGCAAAACGCCTCTACCTGCGCCGCTGTTCGGTGAAGGAAATACAGGCGCATTTGAAGCTGCCCAACATCCGAATCGTTTACTACTGGATCCGCCAAGGCGGCTGGGACGAAATGCTCACGGATGAAGAACCGTTGAGCGCGGTCAACCGGCGAATCACCCTGATCCTGGAAAAGATCGATCCGCTGACGAAAGCCGAACTGGACGAACTGGAGCAACTGACGGGCCTACTTGAGCGGCTGAAAAAACTTGCGGCCAAGCCTGCACAGGCAGCGCCAACGAACTCACCGGACGAGCCGCGCGAACGCCAGCCTGGTCAACGTCGTGAACGAGGCGAAGGCGGCAAGAAGCGCGAAAAGAAGGCGAAAAACGACGTCAGTGGCCTGACCGAACTGGACTTCCTCGATAAATTCATTTCGAAGATGTACGGCTACCAGAAAGAGCTGTTCGAAGCGAAACAGAACCCGCTGACTCGCCGTGTCCGGAACATCCTCAAAAGCCGTCAGGTCGGTCTGACTTACTACTTCGCCGGCGAAGCGTTCATGGACGCCGTGCTGAGCGGTGACAATCAGGTGTTTCTGTCTGCCAGCCGATCGCAGTCCGAGATCTTCCGCAGCTACATCATCCAGTTCGCCAAGCAGTGGTTTGATATTGAGCTGACCGGCAACCCGATCACGCTCAGCAACGGCGCCGAACTGCGCTTTCTCAGCACCAACAGCAGCACTGCCCAGGGCTATCACGGCCACGTCTACGTGGACGAATACTTCTGGATCCGCGACTTCGAAAAACTCAGCACCGTGGCCAGCGCCATGGGCACCCACAAGAAGTGGCGAAAAACCTATTTCTCGACGCCCAGCGCGGTGTCGCACCAGGCGTATCCGTTCTGGTCGGGCGAGGAATTTCGCAACAGCAAACGCGGCAAGAAGGCTGGTGGTGTGTGGCCGAGCGAAGCGGCCTACACGCAGGGAGCGCTGTGTCCGGACGGCCAGTGGCGCAAGACGATCACCCTGGACGATGCGATCGCCGGCGGCTGCGATCTGTTCGACCTGGAGCAGCTGCAGCTGGAGTACGACGAAGACAAATTTCAGCAGCTGTTCTACTGCAAGTTCATCGACAGCACCCAAAGCGCATTCAGCCTCAAGGATCTGGAACGCTGCTACTCGGATCTGTCGTTGTGGGAGGACTACAACCCGGAGCTGGATCGGCCATTCGGTAACAGTCCGGTCTGGCTGGGCTACGACCCGAGCCGCACCCGCGACGACGCCACCTGTGTGGTCATCGCGCCACCGCTCGAACCCGGGGCGAAGTTCAGGATTCTGGAGAAGCACAGCTGGCGTGGCCACTCGTTCACCTACCAGGCTGCACAGGTCAAGAAGCTGACCGAGCGCTTCAACGTCCAGCACATCGGCATTGACGTCACCGGCGTGGGTTACGGCGTGTTCGATCTGGTGCGCGACTTCTACGCCAAGGCGACACCGATTCACTACAGCCTTGAGGCGAAAAACGCCCTGGTGCTCAAAGCCCAGGACACGATCCAGGGCAGTCGCATCGAGTGGGACGCCGGCTGGACCGATATCGCCCAGGCCTTCCTGACCATCAAGCGCGGCGCCACCAACAGTGGCCAGATCACCTACAGCGCATCGCGTACCGAAGCCACCGGTCACGCCGACATTGCTTGGGCGGTGATGCACGCCCTGTCCAACGAACCTTTGAACACCAACAAGCGGCGTCGCAGCCGCTACGTCACGAGTAACCAGAGCAGCCATGGCCAACCGCAAGCGCAGAAAGCAACACGTAGCCCAACCAACGCAGCAGCCGATGCGCTCATTTACGTTCGGGGAACCGGAACAAGTGCTGTCCGGCAACATCGGCGAGTACGTGGGCGTGTTTCCCAGCGACGACGGCAAAATCTACAAGCCTCCGGTGTCACGGGCTGGTCTGGCCAAGCTGCTGCGCGCCAACGCGCACCACGGCGCCATTCCAAAATTCAAACGCAACCTGCTGTTGCGTGAGTTCATCCCTTCGGCCGGCTGCAGCACTGAGACGATGGGGCGCGCCGGGCTGGACTATATGGTGTTTGGCGAATCGTACTTCTACAACGACACCAACGCGTTCGGCCAGGTGCTGGAGCTGCAGCACCTTCCGGCCATCAACATGCGGGTAAAGGTCGACGGCGGTTTCGTCATGCTGCTGCCCGACAACAAGGAAATGGAGTTCGAACAGCACGAGATCTCCCACGTCCTGGACTACGACGTGGAACAGAACATTTACGGGATCCCGGACTACTTGGGCGGGCTGCAGGCGCTGCTGCTCAATGAAGCGGCCACCCTCTTCCGCCGTAGGTACTACAGCAACGGCGCGCACGCCGGCTACATCTTCTACACCAATGATCCTGACCTGACTGAAGAGGACGAAGACGAGCTGCGCGCACAGATCAGCGCCAGCAAAGGCGTAGGCAACTTCCGCTCGATGTTCGTGAACATCCCCAACGGCAAGGAGAACGCGATTCAGATCATCCCCGTGGGTGACTTCCAGGCGAAAGACGAGCTGGAGAAGGTGAAGAACATCACCCGAAACGACGTTATCGCCGCTTGGCGTATGAACCCGGCACTGGCCGGCATCATCCCGGAAAACACCGGTGGTTTCGGAGACATCGAAAAGATCGATCGCGTGTACACCAGCAACGAGATCCGGCCGATCTGCCAGTTGTTCAACCAACTGAATGACAAGCTGCGAGAAGACAGGCGCTTTAGCTGGAAGCCTATTCCTGAAGCAGTGGATACCACTGCATGAACAACCATACGGAGAGAAAGCCACCACATATTGTGGCAATATGGTGGCGATCAGCTGCCCCTGGGGAGGGACACAATGAGAGTTGTATGCAATTGCGGACACAAGGGCCGGATTGCCTCGCGGGAAGAGGTAACCAGAGCCTTTGTAAAACTGTACTGCCAGTGCCTCGACGCAAAGTGCGGGCACACATGGGTGGCAAATCTGACGTTCTCGCACACGCTCAGTCCGTCATCGCAGACATTCGAGCGGATGTTGATCGATCGCTTGCGGGAAATGCCCCGAGCGAAGCAGCGGGAGCTTTTCGAGCAACTGGGATCGCAGGCGGTTGCGTAGCTACAAACCGCCAACGCCTTAGCGCCAGCGATCGGGATCATTCAAGGAATGACGGTCAGCCCTCTACTTTCTCCTTTGGGTTGATTGCCAGTATCTCGGCCACGCGACGAACCTGTTGCTGTTCAATGCGGCTCAGCCGGCGATACAGATCGATCAGTCGACGCTCAATGTCCGTGAGTACGGTAGTTTCCGACCCGGCGTGTTCGAGGTTGATGTGATTGTTCTTCTTGCGATCCAACATGCTAACTACTCCATAAAGTGCATTGCTGAATGGACTTTATGGGGGGTGCGCAACTGCATTGGAATAAGAGATACCCCAATGACTGTGCGGGATTGTTGCGAGTTAAGACCGGTGCCGGGCGGCGTCGTCGGCCATTGCTTCAAGGAAACGACGAATCGCCTTCTGATCATCATCAGGGATCGACCTGAATTGCATGATCATCTGTTCTTCCGAGGGGCTAAAAAGTTGGCCCAACGGTGTCGCATGACGTCCCGTAAGCACGTAAGCCGCATCTACCCCCTTCTCTTCCAGGGCCGTGACGTAACGAAGGTCAAGGGAGCTGGCTCCCAGTTCGTAGTTCTTTTGCGTTCCCCTACTGACTCCCAGTAGGACTCCAAACTCTGTTTGATTTAACCCCAAGCGCTCGCGCTCTTCCCTGAGGCGTTCACCTACTCGATCCGCTATGAGCATTTTTTTAGTCACCACCATTGACTTGATCATTTTTTTGACCAAGAATCACCACAGACAAACGCAAACAAACACAAATGAACAGAGGGAACACTATGCCCGCCACCATTACGCACGAGCAAGCCCGGGCGGCTCTCGATCGAAAGGGACTAAGTATCGCGGAGTTCAGTCGCAAGCATGGGCTGAACAAAAATTTGGTCAGCGACCTTTTGAACGGTCGGATCAAAGGTCGCCGAGGGGAGGCACATCGCGCCGCCGTGTTGCTAGGCATCAAAGACGGCGTAATTGAACAGTAATCGCGGCGCTCCACAGGGAAAAGTAGAAGTTGAAAAGTCCAATCCTAGACACTCGCAAAGAAGTCATGAGCGAGATCATCCGCAGTTACGCTGGTGGACGCGAAGCCGCTGCTGCGCGCCTGGGTCTGAAGCTCAAAAAATTCGACAACCATGCCTACGAAAATGCTGGTTGCAGTCCCCTCAACGACTTACAAGTTTTCATGCTCGAGCAGGACTGTGGAACTCAGCACTTCCCTACTTACGTCGCCTCGATGTATGGGGGACTGTTCGTACCGGTGGCCGATCCTGAAACGCTCGACAATGTCGAACTCTACAAACGCTCCGTGCAGGTTTCTGCAAAGCGAGGGTGTGTTGATCAAGCAATTGCCGCCGCTCTTGAAGACGGTTCGATCAGTGATGAAGAAGCCGAATTCATCATGGACGCGCATAACCTCCACGTAGCAGCAAGGCACGCAGAAGTGCTGGCTGCTATCGCTCTCTACCGCGCAGGAAAAGCTCAATGAACAATTTGTCTGCGGTACGGGAATACCAGGATGTCCTGCAGAGCGCCGCGCTGTCGTTTCTTGAGCGTCACCACTGCGAACACCTAAGCGACGATCAGCAACTGTTCAGCCGGGCTGTTCAACACCTGGTTGCAGACTACGACGTGCAAACGCAGGTCGCTGAAAAAATCGTTCACCTGGCAGGCACCACCATGGTCGCCGTTCGCGATCGGCAACGCCTGAACATCCAGAGCAGCACGTCGACGCACACCGTGATCGTTGATCCGGTCACCGGCCGACAATGGGCCGTACCGGTCAGCCTCATCTATGAGCGAATCATCAACGCGCCAGACATTGGTCGCCTTCGCTTAGCCAACTCGTAACACCACTCCCTCAAACAAACGCCTGCCCCGCACTCCGTGGGTTTGGGTGAGCTGCGCCCGAAATCGAGGTTTCAAGATGGGAAAAGCCGTAATTGTGACCACCCAGCTGCCACCTGCAGAGGCCGAAGCACTTCTGGCTGCGATGCGTGAGCAGTACCGCTTGAGCCTCAACGACTACTGGTACGCGGATGAATACCGGTATGTCCCGCAAGAAAAACGGCACAGCTCGATTCTCGAAAAAACTCCGGTGATGGCCGCCCAGAAACGCCTGATGGCCGCCCTATCCCTCAGCCTCAAAGCAGTGAAGTAATCATGAAAGAAGATCTCCGCCAAGACGTGTTGCAACGCCTCCAGTTCGACTTCGGATTGAAGCACCGCGTAGGCACCGATTATATGCGCGGTGGCACCTGCCCCAAGTGCAAGAAAAAGGAGCTGTATTCCCGGTTCGATACGCCATGGATGGTGATCTGTGGTCGCCCGGAAAAGTGCGGTCATACTCTTCACGTAAAGGAGCTGTACGACGATCTGTTTGAGGACTGGAGCAAGCGAGCGCCGGCTACGGACCAGCACCCCATCGCCACTGCACGGGCTTATCTGGAGTTCGCCCGGGGTTTTCGATTTGAACTGATCCAGGGTTGGTTCACTCAGGAAAGCTTCTACTCGCCCGAACACAACGCCGGCAGCGCCACCGTGCGTTTCGCCCTGGAAAAAGGCGGCTGGTGGGAACGGCTGATCGATCAGCCGCACCGTTTCGGCAAGATGAAGGCGCGCTTCAAATCCAAGGACAGCTATCGCGGCGTCTGGTGGTGCCCCCCTTGCGTCGACCTGCTCGAGGTAAAGGAAATCTGGATTGTCGAAGGGATCTTTGACGCCATCGCTCTGGTACACAACGACATCGCGGCCGTATCGGCCATGTCGTCCAACGCGTTCCCCGGGGACTCGCTCAAGGCCCTGATCAAAACCCGTGAAGGCGGCAAGCTGCCCAAGTTGGTTTGGGCGCTGGACAACGAACCTAGCGCCAACGCCTACACCCGGCGCTGGGTCCGCGAAGCCCGTGCCCTGGGTTTCGTCTGCGAATCAGCACAGATCCCGCAACGCGATGGCCGCAAGTCTGATTGGAACGACCTGCACCAGCGCTGGAGCTTCATTCAGGACGATGCCAAGCGCGCCGAACAGATCGCTTCGGACCTTAAGCAGGCCCGCCATCAGGGCGCCCTGCTGCTGGCAGAAAGCGCAGCGGAAAAGGCATTGCTCATGTACGACTGGAACAAGCGCGGGGAATTTCACCTGGGTTTTGGCAGCCGTCTGTACTGGTTCAAGCTGGACATGGAGAAATTCAACCGGGCCATGTCCGACATCGAGGACAGCGAGAACCACGACGACCAGTTGCTTAACCAGGCGCAACAGCGCGAGAAGGCGCTGCAGCAGTCCGGTAGCGTTGTGGAGATTGCCAACTGCTACCCGCAAGCCTTGTACTTTCAGCGCAACGAAGTCACCGACGAGTCCTGGTATTACCTGCGCGTGGACTTCCCGCACGACTCCGAAAGCGTGAAAAACACGTTCACCAGCGGCCAGCTGTCCGCCGCGAGTGAATTCAAAAAGCGCCTGCTCGGCATGGCCGCCGGCGCCATGTTCACGGGTAGCGGTCAGCAGCTCGACAAGCTGATGAAGGACCAACTGTTCGGCATCAAAACCGTGTCGACCATCGACTACGTCGGCTACAGCAAGGAATACGCCTGCTACGTCTATGGAGACATCGCAATCAAGGATGGCACCACCTACAAGGTCAACAGTGAAGACTATTTCGAGTTCGGCAAGCTGCGCCTGAAAACCCTGCAGAAAGGTGTCCCGATCAAGCTGCAGCGGGAGGGCAAAGACTTCAACGAGCAGTGGGTGCAGTTGTTGTGGACCTGCTTCGGCGCCCAGGGCTTCGTAGCGCTGGTGTTCTTTTTCGGCTCGCTGTTCTGCGAGCAGATCCGCGCGCGTTACCAGTCCTTCCCGTTTCTGGAGGCCACCGGTGAAGCCGGTGCCGGCAAAACCACCCTGCTCAACTTGCTGTGGAAGCTGCTCGGACGCGAAGGCTATGAAGGCTTCGACCCGATGAAATCGACCAAAGCCGGACGCTCGCGCCTGATGGGCCAGGTCTCCGGCATGCCGGTGGTGTTTCTTGAGGCCGATCGTCACAGCGACGATCGGGCACACGCGAAAACCTTCGAATGGGATGAGCTGAAAGACTTCTACGGCGGCGGCACGCTGGCCACCAAAGGCGTCAAGACGGCGGGCAACGAGACCTACGAACCGCCCTTTCGCGGAACCATCGCCATCAGCCAGAACGCGGCGGTGATTGCCCACGAAGCGATCATGACGCGCATCGTCAAGCTGCACTTTGTACGCCCGACGGTCACCCCGGAAAGCCGTGCGGCTGCTGACCAGTTGAACGCACTGGACGGCGGCACCCTCAGCCACTTCCTGTTGCGCGCCGTGGGTAAGGAGTCCGCGGTACTGGATCTGTTCGCCCAGCGCATGCCCGAACACGAAGCGAAGCTGCGCCGCCTGCACACGCATTGTTTTGCCTGCAGCACAGCCTATGTCAGCGACCAGGGCAACTGCACCAGTTGTGGTTATGACCTGCGCGGCTACATCCGCGTGGAGCGCATCAGCAAGAACCACGCTCAGTTGCTTTCTTTACTCGATGCACTGCGCCTGATTCTGAAACTGGATGAGCCTCAAATAGCCGCGACCCAGCGCCAAATCGTCCGCATGGCGATTGAGCGCCAGGCTTCGATCAGCTCCGACCACCCGGCCGTTGCTGAATTCTGGGAAGTCTACGACTACCTCGAATCTCTCAACGATGACCCCTTGGTTGATCACAGCAGTGACCCGAGCGTCATCGCGATCAACCTCAACGAATTCAGCGAAAGAGCTGCTGAACACAAACAGAAACTGGCGGACGTGGCCACCCTGCGCGACCTACTGAAAGAGTCCCGCTCGCACAAGTTTCTGGAAGCAAACAAGGCCGTACATAGCGCAGTCCGAGCAGCCATGAACAGCAGGACACCCTTGGCGCCGGGTCGCCCTACCACGGTCAAGTGCTGGATCTTCAAAGCGTGAAAAGGAGGCTACACCGATGCAAATCCAAATCTTTATGGGCAATGCCGGCGACGGCAACACAAGCAAGCTGCAGGAGATCCAGAACCGGTTGGAAGGGATCGGCGAAAGCCAGCCGGTCATTCAGGCCGGTGCTTATGGGGTGGACGGACTGCTGCAGATTCTTGAGGTTCGTGCCGCAGGTGGCCAACGTGAAATCCTGGTGGACGCGTGCAGCCCACAGCAGATTTTGAGCGTAATCGAATGGCAGTCCTGCACTGAGGAAGATCCGAAGTACGCCGACCTGATCATTCACCTAGCCCGCCAGGACTGACGGAATAAAGAAGCGATGTCGAGGAGTTGCACCTCCCCGACATCAACCACCACCGAGGGCAACACCATGGAAGTACAGCACCAAAGCAGCAGTGATTCGAAGGCTAACACACTCATCAACGGTGACCCGCATGCTCGGCATCTGATGGCTATCAGAATCGTCGGTACAGCACTGTTTGATTACCAGGTGCGGAAAACCGAGGTAGCGCGGATCCGTCTCGAATGCCTTACCACTTTCGCCAAGGAGTTGGGCGACATCGACGCGGCAGAGTTCGCTGTTGTCGCTCAACTACTGTCTGGCAGCTCAACAGCCAACCTAACCCCAATTGATCGACCTAACTCACTCGAAGGAATCGCACTATGAAAACGTTGTTTGTACTGATGGCTCAATACAATGGCCAAGTGGTAATTCCGCTGGATCGAGTGTGTCAGGATTATTTCACGCACCTGACAACAGACATGTTCCAACGCAAAGTGGGGGCTGGCCAGATAAAGCTCCCTATCACTCGCATGGAGCCGAGTCAGAAAAGCGCGAAAGGTATTCATATTGCAGACCTGTCGGCTTACCTGGATGAGCAGCGCGCTGCAGCAGTCAAAGAAAGTAACCAACTGAATAGCGCGCCGCGCAGCAGTTAACTCACTTCAACGTTTTGGCGCCCAGCTTTACGGGCGCCTGCAGGATGCGCTCGAACCACTCCCAAGTTGCATAAACATCCCCTCGCCCACGCAGGTGGGTATAACGGCGCATCGAGTTCCAATCTCGATGTCCCGACACACTCGCCACTCGCGGAATATCCCAGTCCATTTCGAAAAGCCGGCTGACGCCTTCATGGCGCAGATCGTGAAAGTGCAGATCTGCGATGCCCAGGATTTTGCAGGCTCTTGTCCACGACGTGGACACGGATTCAGCGCTGTAAGGAAAAATCTCAGGCAACACTTTAGGCATGGTCTGAAGTATCGCCCATGCTTCTGGCGGCAAATGACACCAGACGTCGTTACCGATCTTCTGGCCTGGATTCTTCATGTCACGAACCAGCACCCGCTGGCCAGCTTCGTCCAAGTCATCCCATAGGATCCGAGTGATCTCTTCTTGCCTACGCGTGGAAAACAACGCGAAACCCGTCAGCTTAAGCATGTTGATAGAAGTTGGACGACGGGTTTGGATATCCCGGAAGTGTGTAAGCAGCTTGTCGAGTTCGTCTAGTGCGGGCCGGCGATCGCGTTCGCGGCTTTTCATGTTGTAACCGAGCTTTTTTAATACTCGGCGCGCATCCACCATTGCATGCGGATCCACCTCATAACCCCAAGCGGGTCGAGCGATCGAGAGAACCGCGCCCAGGTGTGCGAGATCGTTGCCAGCGGTCTGAGGCTGAACGCCCCCACCCTCCTTGCCCATGCGCCATAACGCATACTCGACCAGGTGCTGGCTGCTTATATCTCTGTCGTTCAACTTTCCCAGGTAGCACTCGCTAATTGCCTTCAACGTACCGAGCTTCGTTTTCCCGAGAGGGCGCGCCTTGGTCATTTCAGCCAAGTAGCGATCGATCATTTCCTTGATCGTCGCACCAGGTCGGTTCGCCCGCTCGATCGCGCCTGGTTCGTCCAGCTCGGTTTCTCTTTTACGCACCCAAGCCTGTGCAGCCTGTTTTCGGGCGAAGGTCTGACTCTCTTGGTAAACTTGCACCCCATCGCGAAACAGGCGTATCTGTGCCGTGTAACTGGTGCTGCCGTCGGTGCGTTTCCGTGCTCTGATCGTGGCCATAGTCAACTGGTACAATTGGAAAAGTGATTGGTACATTGTACCAACCGACCTCAGAAAACGCCTATTTACCCCCTGAAATCGGCCTAGAACACGTAGAGCAAAATGGTACATAAATCAGCTACATACTCAACAAACACCGGCTCTACGCTGTCTAGAAGGTTCTCCGTTGCGCCCATGATGGATTGGACTGACCGCCACTGCCGTTTCTTCCTACGCCTCCTGTCGAAGAATGCCCTGCTCTACACCGAAATGGTCACCACCGGTGCGCTCCTAAATGGCGATCACGAACGTTTCCTCCGTCACAACGAAGCCGAGCACCCTCTCGCCTTGCAGTTAGGTGGTAGCGTTCCGTTGGATCTGGCCGCCTGCGCCCGCATGGCTCAGGAACACGGCTACGACGAGGTGAATCTAAACGTCGGCTGCCCAAGCGATCGTGTGCAAAACAACATGATCGGCGCGTGCCTGATGGGTCACCCGCAATTAGTGGCGGATTGTGTGAAGGCGATGCAAGACGCCGTGTCGATTCCAGTGACGGTAAAGCACCGCATCGGCATCAATGGCCGGGACAGTTACGCGGAGCTGTGTGATTTCGTCGGCACGGTTCGCGATGCCGGGTGCACCAGTTTTACCGTGCATGCGCGGATTGCGATTCTGGAGGGGTTGTCGCCGAAGGAGAATCGTGACATTCCGCCGTTGCGCTATGACGTGGCGGCGCAGCTGAAGGCGGATTTTCCGGAGTTGGAGATTGTGCTGAATGGCGGGATCAAGACGATGGAGGCTTGTCACGAGCATTTGCAGACGTTTGACGGTGTGATGTTGGGGCGTGAGGCTTATCACAATCCGTATTTGCTGGCGGAGGTGGATCAGCAGTTGTTCGGCAGTTCGGCGCCGGTGATCAGCCGGGCTGAGGCGTTGGCGCAGTTGCGTCCTTATATAGCCGAGCATTTGCTGGCCGGTGGTGCGATGCATCACATCACGCGCCATGTGCTGGGCCTGGGTACGGGTTTCCCGGGGGCGCGGAAATTCCGTCAGTTGTTGTCGGTGGATATTCACAAGGCCAAGGATCCGCTGGCGTTGCTGGATCAGGCGGCTGAGTTGCTTGAAGGTCGTTGATTGATGGTTTGAGTGTGCGGGTGACACATGAGCGTTGCCCGCTGTTTTGATGTACTGACAGGATGTCTTTCGTTTATGCCCGCGTTTAGTTTTTCTGCTTTCAAGCGTTTCACCCTCCTTGCCTTGTTCAGCTTCACTTCCGACGGTTATGCGCACTGCGATGGCTTTTGCATGGGCCGGACCGATACGCCGTGGGAGGTGACGCAGTTTTCCGGCTTCACTTTGGTGTCTTTAATCCTTGCACCTATTTCGTCTAGCCAGGAAACGACCGACAGTCACAAGCGTGTTTACTCTGCTGAAGAACAGGAAGACGCGCGACTCTATCTGGCCAGCGACGGCATGCTGCAGGCCGCGTATTTCACGTCGGCCTTGCAGCGCTTTCGCCAGGAGTCGTCAGATTCGACGTTAAACGATCTCGCCGTTGCGGCGTTGATCAGCGCTCAGTGATCAGGCGGCCGCTGCTGCGGTCCAGTTGACCCAGCCAAACAGCCATGTTGCCAGAATCAACAAACCAAACGCGATCCGATACCAGGCGAACGCGGCGTAGCTGTGGTTGGCGATAAACTTGAGCAGGCCGCGTACGGCGATCATCGCGAAAATGAACGCGGTGACGAAGCCGAGGGCGAAGACTGGCAGGTCGTTGGGCTGGAACAGGTCGCGGTATTTGTAGCCGGAGTACACGGCGGCGCCGACCATGGTGGGCATGGCGAGGAAGAACGAGAACTCGGTGGCGGCTTTGCGCGACAGGCCGAAGAGCAGGCCGCCGATGATGGTCGAGCCGGAGCGTGAGGTGCCGGGAATCATCGCCAGGCATTGTACGAATCCGACTTTCAGTGCGTGAGACCAGCGCATGTCGTCGACGTGTTCGACGCTGATCACATGGCTGCGCTGTTCGGCCCACAGCATGATGATGCCGCCGACGACCAGTGCCACGGCGACAGTGATCGGGTTGAACAGGTATTCGTGAATTGCGTCGGCGAACAACACGCCCAAGACCACGGCGGGCAGAAAGGCGATCAGCAAATTGAGGGTGAAACGTTGTGCATTGCGTTGAGTTGGCAGGCCTTTGATGATGTCGAAGATCTTCGGTCGAAACTCCCAGACGACGGCAAGAATGGCACCCAGTTGAATAATGATGTTGAAGGCCATGGCGCGTTCGCCGCCGAATTCCAGCAAGTCGGCGACGATGATCTGGTGGCCGGTACTCGAGATCGGCAAGAACTCGGTCAGGCCTTCTACCGCACCTAATATCAACACCTGGAAAAGGGTCCAGAAATCCATTAATCCTCCGTCAGAGCGCTCTTGGCGAGCGATCGGGTAATAACACTCAGGGGTTGAGTATCTGCAGTGAGACCATTGACATACATAAACGCAAAAGTTCATCAGCCATAAAGATTACGTCTTATTAAAAGACACACTCAAGCCATGTTAGTAATCGTCGGCCGACGAACTACGCAGAAAATATTTAGGCCTTTTTGCAGAAAAAAGTTGCTCTGACAATAAAGTGTGATCAATATCACATTATTCAGAGATGGCCAGACAGTGGCAATTAGACATGGACATGGCTATCGCAATAAGCTCAAAATAGTGGCACCATTGCATATCGCCACCATCTAAGCAGTAGTTCACCCCTTCGAGAAAATCAACTAAAAGCTTGAAAAGCTTAATTATTGTTAGAAAACTCGGGAGCCACGTCTAAAAATCGCGTGAATGTTACCAATTGTCAGTCACAGATGAGAACCGGTGCTTTAACATCCCGATGTCAGCACTTAATTCGAGTCAATGCATGATGCTCTCAGGGAACTTAGCGACTAGAAGTCCGCGCCCGACAAACGACGAACCCGGTGTTCTTACTCTGGGTCGTACCCGTGGCGTGGCTGAACATTTCAAAGCGCTAGTCGCCCAGCATTTACGCACTGATGTGGCGCTCGAAGCCGATGCGTACACTAGTTCATATCAGTTGAATGAACAGTCTGGTTCGTATCGAGCGATATTCCTGGTTATCGACAGCCCACAGGCCCTCGAAGACAATCTTGCGCTGGTCGAGAACCTGCGCAGCGACAACTTGAAGCCGATCATTTGCGCGGTCATCACCGGTCGCGGCGCCTTCAACAAGATCAAATATTATCTGGCTGGCGCGGATGTTTGTATCAAGCTCAATACCCTTTCCGACGATGGCGCCGAGTTGCTGGGCGAGTTCTTCAATAGTGAAGAATGGCAACGCGATATCGATCTGACGCTTGATCCGACCCGTATCTGCCTGATGGGCACCAGCAAGAAACTCGATATCTCGTTTGCCGAAATGAAGATCCTCGAAGCCTTTGCGCAAACCGGTAATCACATTCTGAGCCATGATGAAATCGCCAGCATCATGGGCCTCAATACCAATTTCTACGACCCTCGCGCACTGGAGAAATCAATCAGTCGCTTGCGTGGAAAAATCAAGGACATGTATGGTACAAACGCGATTCAGAGCATTCGCGGCTATGGCTATCGCCTGCTGCGGGGTCTGATATCGACTGCCTGACTCTCGGGCAGCCATCCCTTTTGCATACGTACGAAGGATCGTCTGATGCAACCATATCGTTCCAATTCTGCTTCACGCCTGTTTGAAATCAAGCAATTGAATGAGCGCGACAACACGACCCATAACAATAAAACTCCATAACATAGCAGCAGATCGAGTGGAATTTATCGAGGGCCATTCTTGGGCCCAGACCCTGCCTATCGATTACTTCCGAGGAAGTCATTGCTCGCCTGCCGATTTTTCTTTTAGCCAATTTTGGTGTGTATTTAGGAGAGAGACATGGAAACTAGTACAACCCTCCCAAGGAAATATTTTGTTGTCGTGACTCACAGTACAACGTCGCAACGTGAATTGGAGAGCATGCTGTCCAGTCAACGTTTCAATTCGTTTGAAGGGGTTGATTCGCCCTCTTCCGCTCCAATGGTGATGGAGTTCACATATCCAGGCATCAGTCGCAAAAATGCCCCGCGCAGTATCGAACATGATACTCAGCGGATATTGGCCACACTTGAGTCCGAATGGCGGGCAACGCAATCGGCCAATCCCTTCCAGAATGTCCCGGCGATAAGCGCGGAAACCCGCAACATGCCGCCTGCCGTTGAAGGTGATATGCCCGGCAATGAAACCTGGCATCTCCACCCTGATCAGGGCGCACTGGTCAAAGAAGGTGTTGAAATCAGCCTGACTGGCCTGGAAACAGCATTGGTCAGGAAAATGCTCAGCCATGAAGAGCGTGTTGTCAGTCGTGACGAGCTGATCCTCAGCATCGGTCGAGAACCGGAACAATATCGCGGTCTGGAAATGTGCCTGAGTCGCCTGCAAGACAAATTCAAAAGCGCCAGTAATGGTGAGCGACTGTTTCGTGCCGTCAGAAACCGCGGTTATTGCCTGATCCAGGAAGTCGTCGCGTAACCCTCAAGACACTTACGAACAGAACAAACAGAAAAAGTGCGATTACAAAAACAACAAGAGCACTCTGTTTGGCTTCATTTCCCTCCTTGAATTAAAAACTCCCTGCCTCCACCCCTCCAACAGTAACAAATACAACATCATTTATTCACCCCTTCCTCTACGACCTTTTCTAACACCCTTCTATTTAATTATTAAAAAGTTGGCACTATGCCATCTTGTTAGAACTCGTCAGACACCATTCCAGCCAATAACTTAGTCTATTGACTGACGACAGTTCGGCATATCGACGTTGTTACCTCAGGACACTCGCTAGAACAAAAACAATAAGTCTGCATAACAACTCGGATTTCAACTGTTGAAACCTGAATGGACGTCTTTTGGGGATACCGTATGGATCTTTCTTTAAGTATCAATCGAAGCACAGGCCTCAAGGGACTGACCTTTTGGGGCCAATGGGCGCTGGCACAAGGCTTTGTGGTGACGCTGTTGTTCATACTCGCCGAGCAGCACACCGGGACGGTCGCGTTCTACTACCGGATGTGTGCAACGCTGGCAGTACTGGCGTCGGTGCCGGCTTATACGTTTAGCGGTGTTTATCGCAAACGTGACAACTACCTGACCGGTCTCGGTCGACTGTTCATGGGTTGGTCGATGACCATGGCGGCGCTGGCGTGCATCGCCTTTGTCTGCCAGGCCGATGAGCTGTTTTCGCGGCAGGTGATTCTGAGCTGGGCGGTGTATGGCTTCCTCGGTCAGGCGTTTCTTTACGCTCCGCTGCATGCGTTTTCCAAGTACTACCAGCGCTCGCGTAAAAGCGAACACAAGACGCTGATCGTCGGTACCGGCGAACTGGCGTTGGGTCTGGCGAAGAAGCTCAGCCAACTGGAAAACCTGCCATTGGTAGGTTTGGTCAGCAATGGCGATGTGTCTGTGCTGGGTTCGGATGCACCGCGCGTTGTTGGCGATCAGGAACAGTTGCTGGAGCTGATCGAAGCGCATGACATCCGTCGTTTGTACATCACCCTGCCGTTGTCTGAAGCCGCGAAAATCGAAGCGATTTATGGTGACTTGCTAGGGGCCAACGTTGATGTGGTGTGGGTGCCGGACTTGAACAGTCTGACGCTGCTCAATCACTCGGTGAAGGTTGTGGACGGTCTGCCGGCGATCTACTTGAACGAGAGCCCTCTGACCAGCCGCCCTACTGCTGCTTTGAGCAAGAGTCTGGTCGAGAAAACCGTGGCGTTTCTGGCGATCATCGCGCTGAGTCCGATCCTGCTGATCATTGCGTTGGCGGTGAAGATCAACTCGCCCGGCCCGGTGTTCTTTAAACAGGATCGCCATGGTTGGAATGGCAAGGTGATCAAGGTCTGGAAGTTCCGCTCGATGCGTGTTCACGATGACCGTGATGTAAAGCAGGCCAGCCGTAATGACTCGCGCATTACCGCAGTCGGCCGCTTTATCCGCCGCACTTCGCTCGATGAATTGCCGCAACTGTTCAACGTACTGCAAGGGCATATGGCACTGGTCGGCCCTCGCCCGCACGCCGTCGCACACAACAACTACTATTCGGGGAAAATCCTCGCGTACATGGCGCGTCACCGGATTAAACCGGGGATCACCGGACTGGCCCAGATCAGCGGCTGCCGCGGTGAGACAGACACCATCGACAAGATGCAGAAGCGTGTCGAGATTGACCTGCAGTACATCAACAGCTGGTCGTTGTGGCTGGATCTGAAGATCCTGGTGAAGACGCCGTTTACGTTGCTGTCGAAAGATATTTACTGAGGTTCGAAGCTGGATACCGCAAGGGGACGAAAGTCCCCTTTTTTGTGCGTGGGATTTGGGAGCGGCGCTGGATTGCGGGTGAATGCAAAAACTGTGGGAGCGAACCTGCTCGCGAAAGCGGTGGGTCAGGTAACGGGGATGTCGACTGTGCTGACGCCTTCGCGAGCAGGCTCGCTCCCACAGGGGTTTATGGACGGCTCACGCTCTGTGGCGTAGCAAATATTCAATGTAGGAGTGAGCCTGCTCGCGATGTCGGTGGGTCAGGTAACAGCGATGTCGACTGTATGGACGCTATCGCGAGCAGGCTCACTCCTACAGGGGATTTGTGGTTGGCTTGGGATTTGTGGTGTGACAAATAGCCAATGTGGGAGTGAGCCTGCTCGCGATGGCAGCGGATCAGGCAACAGAGATGTCGGCCGGTCGGACGCTATCGCGAGCAGGCTCACTCCTACAGGTTTTCGGGTGTTCGGGAGATCTACGCTTACTCCGTGATCTTCTCGAAATTCCGATAAAACATGTCCCCTTCCCGGCTATCGGTCATCGAGTGCAGTTGGTAGCTGCGACTCAGTCGCGCACCGCCGTCACGGGTCAGTGGGGCCCAGACCAGGTTGGCGCGGCGCATGGTCGACATACTCATCATTTCGTCGAACGGGATCGACAGGTAGATGCCTTTGTCGAAACTACCTTCGCCGTACTCGGCGCTGCCCGCCGTGGTGATCGTCGCCCACGCACCGAAACGCACGCCATTGAAAAACTCGCGCGAGATGTCCAGTGTGCCGCCCCAGTCCCCGGCCAGATAACGCCCGACGCTCACCGCCGCCAACGTATCGAACGGCAAATCGGTGTACGCCGTGACATGCCCGGTCACCACCGAGTAATCGCGCAGGGCAAAACCCTGATCAAAATCGCGCTGACGCACCCAGTTCAGGTCCGCGCCCACCGACCAGCGCTCACCGGTCGGGCGGAACAACACCTCACCGCCGACACCGGCAAACATCGACTCCAGATAACCGCCATAGACCATGCCATACAGGTCTTTATCCAACTGCTCGGCATGGCTGACCTGGAACAACGGCATGGTGGTGTTAGACGTGGTCAGGTACTGACGCAAATCCGTGCGCACACGCGGCAAACCGCTCGGCGCGTCGTAGGTGAATTTGTCGAAGTTGTTGGCCAGGTTGGCGCTGAGCAAACCGCTCCACCAGGTGTTGCGGTTGAAGCGATATTCGGCGTCGGCATCGGCACTCAATTGATAGAGCAAGCCATCCGGACCACCAACGTTCTGCTTGAAGCCCAGCCCCACGCCATAGCTGAAATGCTGCGGTGCTTCGGTGTAGAGGGTTTTCTCGTTGTGCGGCATCGCCGGGTTGATCTCGGTGGTGCGGTGCAGCGATTCAAGTGGCTCTTCGTTGTTGATCACTTCGCGGAAGGTCTGGCGCGGCAAACTGGTTTCTTCCAACGGCAAGTCGTAGCGCTTGTTGACCACGGTGAACCAGTCGATATCGTCGTTGACGCTGTTGTCGAGAATCCGGCTCGCCCGGCCCACAGCCTTGGACGAATGGAAATAACGCTGCTGCTCGCCATAGACGATCAGCTCGGAATCACGCTGGGTGATGCGCTCGACCTTGTAGCCGGCGTTCTGCTGCAAACGCTGCGAGACGTTGGCCCAGTTGACCTGGTCCATCGCTGTGTTCGGTGCCTTCGCCGGCAGCGGTTCCGGGGTCGGATCGTAAGTCTTCGCCGGTGCCTTGCGGCTGACGAAATTGGTGTGGAAGGTCACGCCGAACATCGCCGTATTACCGCGCTCCCACGCCGCACTGACATCGACCGAATCAGTCACCTTGAATACCGCGCCAAGGTTGATCGGCGAGTCCTGTTTGATCTCGTTGTCCTTCGGCTCGTGCTTGTAGTCGTTGCCTTCGAATTCGAGTTTCAGGCTGAGGCGATCCCACGGCGTCTGATAGCTCACGCCGCCGAAAAACGACGGCCGGCCACGAAAGTACGAACCCGAGTTGACATCACCGGTGCCTTCGAGCGCGGGACGGGTATCGAAGCGATCGCTGATGTAGCCCAACGGGTTGTCGATATCGCCGCGATTACCGAGGTAACCCCAGGCAATCCCGGCACTGAAATCGAAGTTGTCGTAGCGCTTGTTGGCGACGAAAAATTCACTGGAGAACAAACCGGTACCACCGATATCTCGGAAGCCCAGCGCCACATCGGGCAGCCAGTGACTTTCCTGCCACAGCCGGACTTTGACGTCGACCGCCTTGTCCTTATAGCTTTGACTACCGCTGAGGGCCTCCGAGCCGTATGGCCGGTTAGTGATCGCGGTGTAGCGAAACGAGCCTTCGAGCCAGTCCAGCGGCTGCAACGACACGCTGTAGCGGCTGTACGGATCGGTGCGGTTGGCGTTGACGCTCAACTCGCCGGCCGGGGCCATGCGCGCGGTCGGCGTCTGCAACAGACCGGTGCCACCGAAGTCATTCTGGGTGAAGCGCGGCTCGGCATGGGCCAGACCGCAGGGCAATAACAACACAGCTGCAAAACGTAACTTCAACGAACCACCTCGGCCAGCTGCGTGGCAATGAATTCGGCCAACTGCTGATTCAGTTCAGGTAGAGGCGGATCAAGATCATCATTTTTCAACGGCACCAGAATCTTGCTGCCGGCCACGGGAAAGTGCCCGCTCTCGCGATTCCAATGGGCGATGCCGACACGTTGCGACGCGCCGTTGGGCTGGATCAGCCACAGGTAATCGGCTTCGGCATCGGCCAGAATCGAGCAGCCTTGCAGGTATTCACGGGCCTCCTGCAACGGCTGATACGGCAAGTGACAAGGCTCGGCGACGGCACCGAGCACTTGCACTTCATCGACGCGTTTCGGGTAGATCAGACGATCGCCGTCATTGAGGCGAATGTTGCGCGCGAAGCCAACCTCCAACGCGACCGGATCGAGGTCGGCGATCTGCCGTCCAGTCACCGGCATCTGCCGCACTTCTTCGGCAATGCGCTGCGCCAGCGCCGCCCGACTCGGCCGGTCAAACAGCATCGACATGCGTTGCAGCACATCCAGATCAAACAGCACGCCGACCTTGAGCCGCGTCTGCTCCTCGATCAGCGACTGCCGCAGCAAGCCGCCCGCCAGCCAATAGCCTTCGGCATTCGGCACGGCTTCGCTGATCACGTCGAGCAAGCGCCCGCCGGGTGGCAGCGGGATTGGTCCGGGATTAGCGACATCACCCGACACCGTAACGGCCGCCTGACTCACACTCGCGACCAGCATCAAGCCCGCCGACAACATTTTCAGGCGCATCACGGCAGGTGCCTGCGATCTGGGGTGAGCTGCACAACCTTGACGCGCAACTGCGACGTCAGTTGCTGCTCGCTCTGCAAGATGAAACCGTCACGCGGGTCGACCCAGTAACGATTGGTCGCGCTCAGGCCGATGGCCGGGGCGTCAATGTGCTCATCGACACGCAGCACGGTGTATTCCTTGTCGAGAATCTGCAGGGTCTGTTCCGAGCGGCGGGAGAAGCGGCTGTTGACGATCACCCCGACTTCCTGACCCTTGTAGAGGTCGATCCAGCGCCGCGTGGTGAAACCGTCCGCGACGTGGTGCAGGCCTTGCTTGAACGGCGAGTCATCGGCCAGCCGCGTGCCATCGAGATCGCCTTCCAGGCCCAGGCCAATGGTGCGCACGGCGAGGCCATTGCGCAGCAGCAGCACCTGTTTGCCGGAAGCGACCCAGAACTGCAGGTCTTCGCGCTCGCGCACCAGCGCCAGCACCCCGGAGCCGGACGGCGTGGTCAGTTTCATTTGCGGATAATTGACCCCGGCCACTTCAGCCGCCGACACGTCGACTTCATCCGGGCCGACGACCGCCGCTTTAAGGTTATTCAACGAAGCACTCATCAGCGGGTTACAGCCGCACAGCAACGAGGCCGCCATCAGGCACAGGCCAACTTTCAAAATGTTCAAAGTCGGCGACCTTATTTGCTGTTGTTACTGTATTCGCTCCAGTTCTTCGCAGCGGAAGCGCCAGTGCCGACAATCGATGCCGACGGCACCAACTGGCTGATCAAGCGATTCCAGCGAGTCACGTTGGCAGGCCCGACATACACCACGTCCTGCGGGCGGACTTCGAAGTGCGAAGCGAGCGCCATGGCGGTCGGCGATTCGGCTTCCAGCTGGTAGATCTTGGCCGGTTCGACATCGAGGTTTTCCACGCCACGAATGACGTACACCGCGTTGCCGTTGGAGGTGGTCTGGGCCAGGCCGCCGACCGAACCGAGCACGTCGGTGAGGTTCATCGTCGCGGTCTTGAAACTCAGCGCACGCGGCTGATTGACCTCGCCCATCACGTAGATGCGCTTGTTGTCGTTGTACGGCAGATACAGCTGATCGCCACCCTTGAGGTAGACGTTCTGCAACTCGGAATCCTGCTGATTGAGCGAGTCGAGATTGAGCGGATAAGTGCGACCTTTGCGCGTCAGCAGCAGCCCGGACAAATCGGCGTTGTTGGTATCGATGCCGGCCGAACCGAGGGCTTCGACCACGCTCAGCGGATTGGTGGAAATCGCTTGCGGACCGGCCTTGGTTACCGCACCGGTGACCACGACTTTCTGGCTGGCGAAACGCAACACCGCGACATCCACTTGCGGCTCGGCGATGAATGCCGACAGCCGTTGTTCAATGTCCGAGCGCAGTTGCTGGATGGTCCGGCCGGTGGCCTGGACTTCCTTGATGAACGGGTAATAGAGCGTGCCATCGGAGCGCACCAGACGGCCGTTGGCATCGATCTGTTGTTGCGCGCCGGACGGGGCCGTCAGCTCAGGGTGATCCCACACGGTGATGTACAGAACATCGTTGTTGCCGATGCGGTATTCGGCCGGGGTCGCCAACAGTTCCGGCGGCAGCGACTCACGCTTTTGCGTGGCGCGGTTCATGGCAATCAGCTTGGGCGTGATCGGGATCAGCTCGACCCGGCTGCTTTCGCTGGCACCCTGGCGGGTGATGTCACTGGTGCTGAGGTATTGACCGGGGGAAAACATGCAACCTTGCAGAGCGAGACTTGCCAACATTAAAAGATAAACACTACGAGTCATAATGGCACTACGCTATTCAAGGGCGAATCCAAAAACAAAGTCACCCGACTTGCGTCGGGCGACCCTGTACTGCACTAACAGAACTTCCTGTTAGTTATGCGTGCCGGTTGTACCGGTGGTACCCGTCGTACCGGTGGTACCGCCGTTGGCACTGCCACCGCTGTTAGACGCCGCTACAGCACTGGCAACCATTGCAGTACTGGCTGCGGGCGCTTGAGAAGCCGCCACGTTGCCACCTACATTGGTTACCGCTGTCAGCGGTGCTTCAGCGGCGGCAGCCCAGTTGCTCAACATCGTCAACAGGGCAACTGCCATCACTTTTTTCATATCAACTCCTTTCTAACATTCGACCTGTTAAAAAACCGGCCTGAGTTAGCGGTGGTGAGTTCAAGTCCGCAAAAAGCGCGAACAAGATCCGTTGTTCTTTCACAGTCTTACCCAACTGATAAAAGTCGAACGGCAGGTTTATATCTACGGACTTGCAAAAGGCATTGCCAGTGTAATTTCCCGACGTTATCTAACAACCTGACTGAAGATAACATTGGGTTAAATGGCCATCATCGCAAGTAACCTTTGGGATGGTTCGATTGCCAGCGCCAAGTGTCGGTGACCATGTCCTGCAAGTTGCGCGTGGCTTTCCAGCCAAGTTCCTTCGCAGCCTTGGAAGCATCGGCCCAGCTCTCGGCGATATCCCCGGAACGGCGCGGCATCATCCGATACGGCACCGGTTGCCCGCAGGCCTGTTCGAAGGCGTGGAGCACTTGCAGCACGCTGTAGCCATCGCCGGTGCCGAGGTTCCAGGTATGAATGCCGGTACGCTCTGAGATCGACTGCAGCGCCTTCAAGTGGCCGTCGGCCAGATCGACGACGTGGATGTAGTCGCGCACGCCAGTGCCATCGATGGTCGGGTAATCGTTGCCGAAGATCGACAGCTCTTGCAGGCTGCCGACCGCGACCTGGCTGATGTAAGGCACCAGATTATTCGGGATACCGTTGGGGTCTTCGCCCATATGGCCGCTATGGTGGGCGCCGATCGGGTTGAAGTAACGCAGCAAGGCGATGCTCCAGCGCGGCTCGGCCTGACTCAGGTCGCGCAGGACATTCTCGACGATCAGCTTGGATTGGCCGTAGGGATTGGTTGGATTGCCGGTGGGAAAATCCTCGCGGATCGGCATCTGCTCAGGCTCGCCGTACACCGTGGCCGACGAACTGAACACCAGCCGGAACACCCCCGCCGCCGCCATTGCCTGGCACAGATTGATGCTGCCGCTGACGTTGGTCTCGTAGTACTCGAGCGGCTTGCGCACGCTCTCGCCGACCGCTTTCAGGCCGGCAAAATGCAGCACCGCTTCGATGTTGTGCTCGCGGAAAATCCGGTCGAGCAGTGCCCGGTCACAGACATCACCACGGATCATCCAGGCACTCTTGCCGCAGATGCCCTCAACGGCGTGCAACGCGGCTTCACTGCTGTTGCAAAGATTATCCAGTACAACAACTTCATAACCTGCTTCAAGCAATGCAAGTGTGGTATGCGAGCCGATATAGCCGGCACCACCCGTTACCAGAATCTTCATAGTGCTATCCGTCTTTGGATGAGTGACAAGTAGCGTGTCAAGCCTGATTTATTGAAGATGTGTCACAATCCACACAAACAGGCGACAACAACCGAAAACAAAACTAGTTCAATGACTGGCAATAAATATTTTTGCAGGTCACACTGTATTGCTTGGTACTTATTAGCACTCCCTGTGCACTCATCACTATCAACAGATACCGACTAAAAATAACTAACAACGCACTTACCGACATCTCATAACATTGTCGTGTTTTACCGTCACTCGCATTTGCCATTAATAACCTGACTCAGGTATTAAAGTAAGCCTTCAATCCAACATTGAAACTTATACGCCCTTTATTAGTGCGCGCATCTGTCGCCTGTGTTCCATGACTGTCCAGGATACTTTTATGATTCGTAAATGTTTGTTCCCCGCTGCCGGCTATGGCACGCGTTTCCTGCCGGCCACCAAAGCCATGCCGAAAGAAATGCTGCCGATCGTCAACAAGCCGTTGATCGAGTACGCCGTTGAAGAAGCGCGCGACGCCGGCCTGCAACACATGGCCATCGTCACCGGTCGCGGCAAGCGTGCGCTGGAAGACCATTTCGACATCAGCTACGAGCTCGAACACCAGATCCGTGGTACCGAGAAAGAGAAATTCCTCGCCGGCACCCGCGAGCTGATCGACACCTGCACCTTCTCCTACACCCGTCAGGTGGAAATGAAAGGCTTGGGCCACGCAATTCTCAGCGGTCGCCCGTTGATCGGCGATGAGCCGTTTGCCGTGGTGCTGGCTGATGACCTGTGTCTGAACCTCGAAGGTGACGGCGTGCTCACCCAGATGATTGAGCTGTACAAGAAATTCCGCTGCTCGATCGTCGCCATCCAGGAAGTCCCGGCCGACCAGACCCACAAGTACGGGGTGATCGCCGGCGAACTGATGTCCGACGGCATCTACCGGGTCAACAACATGGTGGAAAAACCGGCCCCGCAAGACGCGCCGTCGAACCTGGCGATCATCGGTCGCTACATCCTCACTCCAGACATCTTCGACCTGATCGCCGACACCCAACCGGGCAAGGGCGGCGAAATCCAGATCACCGACGCGCTGATGAAACAGGCGCAGAACGGTTGCGTGCTGGCCTACAAATTCAAAGGCTTGCGGTTTGACTGCGGTGACGCCGAGGGTTACTTGCAGGCGACCAATTTCTGCTACGAAAACGTTTATCTCAAGGGCCGCTGAGACGACTCCCTTCACCCAACGAGGCCACCATGAACATTGCACAACATTCCGTAGAGATTGAACGCGAGGTGGGTAACCTCGGGGTGATGAGCTGGCTGTCGCGCCATCAACCGTTGCCCAGCGCCAACGAAACCTGGCTGGGCACGATTCTGCTGGTGGAGCGGATTGGCGTATTTCCGGCGTCCGGTGATATTCGCCGGCCGTTGCGCGATCCGTATCCGCTGCTCGCGCATTTGAAAAAGCTGTATGGCGAGCAGGCGTTGGAAATGGATGACCAGGATGGTCTGAAGGTGATCTTCAGCGACTGGCGCTTTCGCGTGCGGATTTGCTGCAACGATCCGGCGATCATCATTAACGTCGAAACCCGGTGCGATACGCGCTTGATGCCGCAGAAACTCTCGGAGCTGCTGAGCCAGATAGAACAATTCGAATAAACACACTTCCCTGTAGGAGCTGCCGCAGACTGCGATCTTTTGATGTTGCTGTTAAAAACAAGATCAAAAGATCGCAGCCTTCGGCAGCTCCTACATTTGGGTTTTGTGGTTATTTCGGGAGGCCGTCGCAACGGTCCTTGGCGCCGGTAATCCAGCCGTAAAAGTAATCAGCAATCACCTTCCCGCCCGTGGCCGGCACCGGATGAATCTTGTCCGGGCCGATCATCGCCGCCGCGTAGCGTTTGACGTCGGGCCCGAACGCGCATTGCAGATTGGCATATCCCAGATGCTGCTCCCGCGCCCACGGCTCAAGCACCTGCGCGTACGCCGACATCGGATACGCACTGGAGCGCGTGGTGTCCTGACGCATGATCAGGTTGATACTCGCCTGCGGCTGAATCTCGCGCAGCATGCCCACCAGCCCCTGAACGTTCTGCAAGTACTGTGCAGGCTTGACGCCGAACCCTTGATCGTTACCGCCGAGCATGATCAGGTAAACATCAGCGGGGATCTTCGACACCGCAGCTTTCCACTGCACCTGCCATTGCGGATCCTTGTGATAGAAGTCCGCAGAGGCCGCACCCGATGCCGCCAGTTTCGAGACCCGCACGCCGTTCTGCTCGTTGCTCATCCACAGGCCGAACAACGTCGGCGCGCCCTTCACCACTTCCAGTTTGAAGGACCAGTCTTTCGCTGCCGAAAGGCCTGTCAGCGCGACTTCCTGAACGCCCGAACCTTCAAGCTTCAGGGGTTGCCAGTCTTGCGCGGGAGACCAGCGATAGCGGAGCTCGCTGGATTCACCGTTGCCCAGATAAAGCAGTTTCGCCTGAGTGACCGCCGTATCAATGCGCGGCGAAGGACTGGCATCCACTTGCAACCATGCGCCGGGCCGGCCTGTTACCGTGCGATTGTCCGGACTCGCCTGGCCCAGGTCTGAAACCTTCCAGTCGCCGCCGAAGTACTTGTCACTGCTGCGGGTGTATTTGAAATGCGTGCCGCCCAGCGCCGCGCCGTGGTTGAAACCGACGTAACCCGGCCCGGCAAAACCCACCTCCCCGGCCACGCGCTGCACCAGCTTATTCAGGTAGAAATCCTGTCCGGCGCTGTAGCTGTCGCCGATCACCGAGACCGACAACACCTTGCCGGCCTTGCCTTCACGCCACTGCGCGAATCGCTCGCGGGCGTCGCCCACCTGAACCACCGAGGCCGCCACGGGTTGCGCATCATCTACTGCCAACATGCAAAATTTTCCTTCAGTCTGGAATGGCCCACTGAATGCTTGGGTGTACAGAGATCAACTGTAGGAGTGAGCCTGCTCGCGATAGCGGTCTATCCAATACAAATGCATTGACTGACACAACGCTATCGCGAGCAGGCTCACTCCTACATTTATCGCGGTCATCCGCTAAATCTGTGTACACCAAGAAAATTTGTGGGAGCGAGCTTGCTCGCGAAGCTTTTAGCTGTTTTGCGTCTGCACCACAGGGACGATGGGCGCCACCGGTTTCTTCTTCGCCACGCGCTCGCCGAGGAACAGCACCGAAGTGAAATTGAACCGACTGAAAACCATCGACAACACCACCGGCCCCAGCAAGCCAAAGCTCAGCCCACCGAGCACCAGCAAGCTCTCATCCTTCACCCCCAACCGTCCCAGCACAAATCGCGACGTCGCCGCGAACAACACATGAAACAGGAAAATCGCATAGGAATAACCGCCCAACCAGGTCAGCGCCTTCGACCGTACATCACTCGACAGCAGCGCGATGCAGGACACGCAACCCACGGTCAAACCAATCAGACTGCGACGATCAACAATCAACTCACGATCAATCGCCGCGACATACAACAACGTCAGCGAGATCAACACCAACACCAGCGGCCCGATCACTTTGAACGTCTGCTTCAACCGGTCGACATTCTCCTGGCCAATCATCCCTGCCACGAAAAACGGCAGCAGATAAATCGCGCCGTTGATCCCGAACGCATCGAACTTGAACGGCGGCAACAAAAACAACACTGCCGCAAACGCCAACAGCCCATACAACCGCGTCGCCGAACGCAGCATCCCGCGCCACTCCAGCAGCCCGACGAACATGAAAATGATGAACACCGCCTGCAGGAACCAGAAGTGGTTGATCGGCACCCAGAACGACAACAACGCGTCGATCACCCCGACGTCCTTGTTCACCCCCGGCCCCACTGCTTGCAACACCGAGAACGGCACGCCGACGCAAAACAGCGGCACGATCAAGCGCCGAACCTTGCCGCTGAAGAACGCGGAAAAGTCATTGCCGCGAATTTTGTAGATCGAATAGATGTACCCGGAGATGAACGTGAACAGCGGCATACGCACGTACACCATCGAATCGGCGATCACCCGGAACGGTGAGCCGATGTCGATTTTCAACCCGCCGCCCAACGGCCCGATGACGTGATAGAGCACCAGCAACAGGCACGCTAGACCACGCAGGGTTTCAATCTCCAGGGACTTTTTCTTGCTCGACATAAAGCACCTGCCTCAATTCAGAATTCTTGATTCAACCTGCACCGGTTTGTTCGCCCGCAGCATCAAGCCCAGGCCGACAAACAACACCGGCACCACCATCGAGAAGTGCCGGGCGAAGGAACCGAAGTCCGGCTCGAACAGCCCTTGCACCAGCAGAAACGCCAGCGGAATCGCGATCAGTTCCTTGGGTTTGGTCTGGATCGGCGCGCCTTTGTAATCGGTCGAGGTGATGACTTTGAACAGCAGCAACGCGGTCATGATCATCAACGCGACGAAGATCACCTGACCCGGGCCGGACAGCAGAATCAGCTCCACCGGGAACGACAGGCGGAAGAAGATGATCATCGAGTCCAGCGCCTGCGAAACAAAATCGCTGCCCGTGAGCCACGAGACAATCAATGACTTCGAGCCCTCCTCGCCCGCCGTGCGCAACTCGTTGTTGCTGGCGCGAATCGACGACACCGGAAAGCCCAAAGCGAGCTGAATCGACATGGCCACCGCGAGGTAGAACAGGAACAACATCAGGAAGAAAGTCGTGCGTGACACGTACTTTTTCATCACACAGACGCCCACCCACGACAGCGAAAACAGAATCCAGTAAGGCCGGATCAGTACGCCGTAAATCACCGCCGAGAGGAAGAAACCGCCACGATACTTGCGCGTCAGCGAGCTGAGCAGAATGCTCAACACCGCCACCGACACAATGATTTCCTTGGTCAGGTTCTCCAGGAAAAACGAGCGCACGATGCCCCACAGACACAGGGTGCCGAAGATCGCCAACGGCATGCGCCGAAACACCACCACCGGTATCGCCGTGAGGAAAAAATTGCAGAACATGCCGTAGGCCCAGGCATTGGTCAGGTTGATCCCGGTGGGCCGCAGCAGGAACGCCGAGCACTCGTAAGATGAGCGATCCGGTGAGAACGGGTTCCAGAAATTGCAGTTGTCGGCACGGGCGTAGGACGACCACAAGGTCATCGCATCCGGGCCCGGATCACGCGGGATCAACAGCGGCATCGCCACCGACAGAAACAGCCCGGTGAACAGGATCAGGAATGAGATCGACGAATCGAGTCGCTTGCCACGAAACTCGATGCACGGCAGCTTCAGGCCCATGACAACGCAGCCTTCTTCGCAGCGGTTGCGCGGGTCAGCACAGCAATCACCAAAAGCTGCACGATGATCGCGAAGACGTTGCCCCACGCCGCGCCGTAGATCGAATAGTGCTTGATCAACACATAGCTGACCGGCACCGAAATCAACAAACAAATGGCAGCGCTGGCCAGTGACACTCGACTGTTTTTCGAGGCAATCAAACCACCCCAGACGATGTCGCCAATCGCGCGCAGGGCGAAGGAGAAAATCAGTACGCCGAGGATCGCATTGTCCGGACGCGGCACGCTGGTGGCGACGTAATCGAGCACCACGTTGAAAAACACATAGATCGCCACCGCCACCGCCGCCGATACCAGCAGCGAGCGCATCACCCACTTGTTGATGAACAGTTGCTTGACTGTGAACGCCTGTTGCTCGGCTTGGAAACGCTTGGCCAGCACCGGAATCCCGACTACCGCCACCACGGCGTACGACAGCGCCTGCAAAGTGTTCGCCGCCGACCACGCGTACACGTATTTACCGAGGCTGGCGTAGGGTTCCAGATCGATGATCAGAAAGCGCTCGGCGTACTGACTCAATGCGATCAATCCAGTGCCGAGGTAAAACGGCAATCCGGCCTTCCACACCGTGCCCGTGGCCAACGTCTCAGCGACCCGGCCCTTGTGCACGTTCACCACGATCAGGTAACCGGCGATGATCACCAGCACGTTCGCGGCGACCCACAGCCACAACACACTGGCGATGCCCGACACCCAGTCGAGCATCATCCCGCCCACCGCCAATACCGCCCACAGGCCGGTCTTGACGAAGAACAGCAACGCGCCCGCCGTGGCTTTCTGCGCGGAAAACACGAACGAGTTGATCTCGAACGACAGGTGTTCGGTGAGCAATACCAGCGTCACGCAAAGGATCAGCGCAGTCGTCGCTTCAACTGTCTGGAACAGTGAATAGATCAGCACCGTCGCTACCGACAACAACAGCCCCACCGCCAGATACAGCAGCAGGACTTTATCGACCACGCGGCGCGAACTGCCGCCGACGCTGATCACCCGATTGATCTCGGAACTGAAACCGACGCTGTAGAACTTCGACGCAATCAGCGATGCCGCGACCACCACGCCGTAAAAGCCCAGCGCCTCATATCCGAGGTAATGGGTGATCGCCAACACCAGCAAAAACTTCGCGCCTAACGCTCCGCCGCGAAGCAGCAGCCGAAATATCATCGAACGACACCCTTGATGATGTCATCCATGGCCACGGTTTTCGCTTCGATTTCACGGCAGGTATCCGTCAGGCGTTTGCCGAAGTTCGACAGCGCATTCGGCGCGTAAACCGTGTCGATGATGGTGTCGACATTGATGTCGCCGCCGTTGATCACCCAGTCTTCCACACCCATGTCCTGATAGGCGCCAAAGCCTTTGCGTTCATAGCTGATGTGGTACGCCGGCACGCCGGAAAGCAGCGACTCGATAGCCCCGTGCAAGCGTACGGAAATCACCAGATCCGGCTGATATTTGGCAATCGTAGCCTTCAGCGACAACAGGTCTTCAGTGATGCCCAGCTCGCGATAAAAAGCACCGTCATCGTTGCCGCGCACCGCGCTCTGTACGGCGCAGACCACTTTGCTTTTGTTCTTCAGGCGCTGCAGCAGCACTTTCAGATTGGCCACGTAAGCGACTTTCTTTTCCTTGCTCCACTCCGGCGGCTTGCGCAGCACTACGCAGACCGTGGCTGGCGAAGACGCGCAGCGGGTGAACTTCGCTTGCTGGAGGATTTTGCTCGCCAGCGACTGCACTGCCAGGTCCGGTGCGCGGTAGACGTTTGCACAGGCATCGAAAATCGCCGAGGAGCGATTGTCGCGCACGAACACCGCATCGGCGCTGGCGTAGTGTTCGACGATCTTGCTGCTCTCGCCATGGAACGGGCCGATGCTTTGCGGCAGGTACACCGACGGCACTTTGCTGAGGATCGCGGTTTCCAGTTGTTTGGCGTGGCCGAGTTTCAGCTTGATGTGTTCGAAAGCGCTTTTCGAGCGCATGTAGCCGCCGCCGACGCCGACGATCAGATCGGTTTTCTTCAGCAGATCCGCCAGCCCGGCGTAGGACTGATTAAGGAACACCGCTTGCTTGACCCGGCCCAAACCCTTGGCCGCCATCACTGGCGCGTCAAAACGCGGGTGCGGCAAGTAGCTGAAAGAATCCGGATCGGAAGCGACAACACTGATCGCGGTGTCTTCACCAAAGTTGCGTTGCACAAGGGCAATGGCCAGATCGACGAGCAAGCCGTCACCGGAGTTGGAGGCACTGTAGCCATGCAAAATCGTTACGTTCATATGCTTGAGTTCTACTTAAAAAGTGGGAGCGCGGTACAAGTCGTAGGTCTGGCGAATCATCAACGCGGCGCTGAAACGCTCGCGGACGATGCTCCGACCTTCATTGCCGAGGTCGAGCAGGCGCGGCTTCTGGATGATCGTCAGCACGTCGGTCAATGCCTGGTGATCACCGGACGGGAAGACATAACCGGAGACTTCGTTGGTGACCAGTTCAGGCAGCGACGTGCAGTTGCTGGCAATCACCGGTAAACCCATGGCCATGCCTTCCAGCGGCACCATGGCGAAACCTTCCCAGCGACTTGGCACAATTAGCGCATCGGCTTTCTGGTACAGCGCCTGCACTTCGCTCGGCGTTACCCATGGCAGGTATTCAACAGAGTCCATCGGTGGGCACTCCACCGCGTCCTCGTTCACCGCGCTGCCGACCACAGTCAGCTTCAAGTCTTTGCGCTGCACATTGGCGAAGGCCTTGAGCAGCACGTCGAAGCCTTTCTGATAATCGAGGCGACCAACGAAAAGCAGATGAATCGGCTCGGGACTCGCCGCTTTCGGCGCGTCATCCTTGCGATGAATGCCGTTGTAGATCAGCTTCATGCGCTTGCGCTCGATGCCGAAGCGCGCGGCTTTGTCGAGTTCGTACTGGCTGACGCAAATGATCACGTCGGTGACTTTCTGCAGCACCCGCTCGATCCACGCATAGACTTTCTGCTTGGTCGGCGAGCTTTCCATCAAGAACGAAAACGCGTGCGGGCAGTAGACGATTTTCGGCTTGCGCCACGGTCGCAACAGCACACAAACACATCGCCCGATCACGCCGGAAAAGGTGCTGTGCAAATGCACCACATCGGGTTTTTCCTTGAGCATCACCTGGGTCAGGCGCCAGGCAAAACGCAACAGCGACGGCACATTGCGCCCGGTACGCGGGAAGGTGCGGATCTGTTTCGCGCCGATGCCGTGCAACTCCTTGGCCTGATCATCCGGGACGAGATACACCAGCTCGTAGTTCGCCGCATCGCCTTCAGGCGAAGCCGAAATCGTCCGGATCACCGTCGCGACGCCACCTTTGATCGTCTCTGCCACGTGCAGTATTTTCTTCACAAATCACCCACTTCAAACAGGAAAAAACAGTCGCTGACAGTCAGGATTTGTCGGACGCGTATTCGTAGTTGTAATAACCGTTGCCGCCGTTGCCGTAGTAACTGGCGGCACGCTTCTCGACGCCGTTGAACACCGCGCCTTTCAACTCGATGCCGTTCTGCGCGAAGCGGCGGATGGTCAGTTCGATCTCTTTGGCCGGGTTCACCCCGAAGCGCGTGACGATCAGGCTGATCCCGGCTTCACGGCCGACGATGGCCGCATCAGTCACCGCCAGCAGCGGCGGCGTATCGATGATCACCAGGTCGTAGCGCTCACTCAGTTCGGCGAGCAAATCGCGGAAGTTGGCGTGCATCAGCAGCTCGGAGGGATTGGGCGGTACCTGGCCGCGACTGATGAAGTGCAGGTTGTCGATTTCGACCTTGTTGATCGCCTGATCGATGCTGCAGCGCTTGACCAGCAGATCGGACAAGCCGTTGGTGATCGGTGTGTTGAGGGTTTTGTGCAGGTGACCTTTGCGCATGTCGGCATCGATCAGCACCACGCGCTGACCGCTCAAAGCCATGACCGCGGCGAGGTTGGACGAGACAAAGGTCTTGCCGACCTGCGGGCTCGGCCCGGAAATCATGATGCGGTTGTTGGTCGAATCGAGCCCGGCGAAATGCAGGCAGGTACGCAGGCTGCGGATCGACTCAATGGAAAGATCGGTCGGGTTACGCAGGGCCAACAGGTACGCCGGTTTGTCGACACCGTCGCGGGCGCGTCCTTTTTTGTTGTCTTCTTCATCCTGCAAGGCGCTGTACGGAATCGACGCGTACACCGGCAAACCGAGTTGTTCGATGGCTTCCGGGCCTTCCAGACCACGGCTCAGGGATTTGCGCAGCAACACCAGAGCTACACCGACAAAGGCACCGAGGAAGGTAGCAATCAGCACAATCAGGGCTTTTTTCGGTTTGACCGGGCTGGTCAGGTCGACATCCGCCGCGTCGACCAGACGCACGTTACCCACGGCACCGGCGCGGACGATGTCCAGCTCCTGGGATTTGTTCAGCAACTGCGTGTAGATCTGCGAGGCCACTTCGACATCGCGGGTCAGGTTGAGCAGCTCTTGTTGCGTGGCAGGCAGATCGCCGACCTTGCCTTCCAGCGACTTCTGTTGCTGGGTCAGTTCGCCGATCTGGCTCATCAGCGCGCGATAGGCCGGGTGCTGTTTGGTGAACTTGCGGTCCATCTCCGCCTGCTGCATTTTCAGCTCGGAGATCCGTGTTTCCAGCGCTACCGACTGACCGAGTACCGACTGGGTTTCCAGCGAGATGTTCACGGTCTTGCCGTGGGTCTGATAGGCGTTCAGCGCATCGCTGGCCTTGGCCAGATCACGTTTGACCTGCGGCAACTGGCTCTGCAGAAAAGCCAGACTCTGCGCCGCTTCCGCCGAGGTGCGGCGCACGTTCTGATCGACGTACAGCGCGGCGATCTTGTTGAGGATCTTCACCGCTTCGCCGGCGTCGCTGCTGGCCAGTGCCAGTTTGATAATCCCCGATTCCTTGCCCTGCTCGGAGATATCCAGCGCGTCCTGATAACCCTGAATCGTCACGATCCGCGGGTTGCGCACTACTTCGAAACGCGTGCCAGGGTTGGCCAGCAACTGGCTGATCTGCCCTTCTACACCATCCTGCGCAAACGCTTCGCCGGCGATACCTTCTACCAGCAGGTTGTCGTTGTCATCGAGTAACCGGAAGTGCTTCTGTTCACCCGCAATCAGGGTGAGCTTCTTGCCCAGCAGTTCTTTCGGCAGATTGAGCCGGGCGAACTCCAGACGCTCACCACCCCAGGCGTAACTGTTCAGGCCGAAACGCGGCGCAGCAACGCTGGTTTCGGTCTCGCCGCGATAACGCCGGGCGAGAAAGCCGCCAATCATCGGGAAGGTGTTGGGGGTGACATCAATGTCCAGACGCAGGTCGTCGACGGTTTTGCCGATCACCGCGCGGGATTTGATGATGCCGATTTCGGTCACCGAAGGCGATTGCCCACCGAGCATGCTGTTGAGGTCGGAGAAACCGAGCATGTCGTTCTTTTTCGGCTCGACCTGCACCAGCGCATTCGCCAGGTACACGGGCGTGGCCAACACTGCGTAGGCCACACCGGTGACCATAAACGCGCCGGTGAGCGCGCCGATCAACCATTTCTGGTCGATCAAACTGCCGAATATGCCGAGAAGATCAATACTGTCTTGATCATTGTCGCGGGTGCCGATGACGGACGGTAACTGCATAAGTCTGTTCTTACCATTCATTGATCTGAAGAATATTCATCAACGCGCGAGGCGTTGTGCCCATGAGCTGACAGCATCTTCAATCAATGCATGGGCATGAATAAAAGCGGCCTTGCCTTGACGATACGGATCTTGTATTTCACGCTCGCTCTGCCACTTGCCGAGCAGAAATACTTTGCCCCTCGCATGAGAGGCAATCTTCAATACTTGATTAACATGCTGTTTTTCCATGACCAGAATCAGGTCTGATTCATTGACTATGTCCGCGGTCAATTGGCGTGCTGTGAAGCCTTCGGCGCTATGCCCATGGTCTTCGAGCACTTGCCGGGCGGACGCCTCTACGCCCTCGCCCACCCGCGCCGACAGGCCTGCGGAGGAGACAGTGATCGCTGAAGGAGCGAGCGCGTTACGCAGCATCAGTTCTGCCGTCGGACTACGGCATATATTGCCCACGCAAACGACAAGGATCTTTCTGAACAAGGTTTTACTTTCCTGTGTAATGTCAAACGGCCAACATCTCGAGAGCAATTTAATGAACCCTCAAGATCTTTCTTCACTCGGAAATAGATTCGCCCTGTTAGTACCGAAGCATTAAGTACCACAGCGTTTAAAAGCCCCCCAACCACAATTAGCGGACTAAAAATAACTGTGATTTTCGGCTGATTGTTTTCCGACAAAAAATAACATTCGCGCACTAAGTGCCATCACCTCACTCGAAAATCGAGTAACGAGATAAAACATTCGTAGTTGTCACTTCTCTTCGGGAGAGCAGACATGAAATCAACACATCTCAAAAGACTCAGCGCGCTGGCGCTGACAGTGCTGAGTGCAACGACTCAGGTGCACGCCAGCGAGACGTTTCCCAACCTTCCGGCCAAGAACATCGGTGTTCAGGTAAAGATCCAGAACTTCTCCGCCGCTGACGCCGCACAGATCAAATCGGCAGGCTTCGGTTTTGTCCGCTTCGGTGTGTGGAGCGACAGCCTGACGGCCAAGGCTTATCAGAAACAGGTCAGCGATGCCTTTGCGGCCGCCCAGTCTGCGGGCTTGGCGGTGTTGCTGACGGTCCGCGCGATCAAGGCGCTGCCCGCGACATCGAGCGCCGAGCTAACCACTGCCGGTGAACGCTTCGGCAACGCCGTGACCGGGCTGCAACAGTCATACGGCAAGCAACTGGTGGCGATCGAGCTATGGAATGAGCCGGACCTGGAAACCTATTGGCCGACTCGCAATTTCGACACGACGTTTGTGCCGTTCATGAGCGGCGTGTGCAAGGCGCTGCAGGATCAACCGCCATCAACGCCGGTGATCGGCTACGGCTTCGCCCGGCCGCCCAGCGCCGGTTCTGCTTCAACGGTGGCGCTGAACCGCATCGTCAGCGAATACCCGAAATGCCTGAGCGCGGTGTCCTATCACCCGTATGGCATGACGGCCACGCAGATCAGCAACGCGCAAAACTTCATTCAGCAGAACTTCCATCTGCCGGGGGTCATCAGTGAATGGGGCATCTCGGCGCTTGCCTCCAACGGCGGGCCTGAAGGCCAGGCGAGCAAGATCAACGCGTTTATCGGCGATGTTAAAAAACTCAAGATTCCACTGACATCCATCTATGAATGGAAAAACAGTGATTCCGGCAGTAACGATCGCGAGAAGAACTTCGGCCTGCTGACTTCCGACGGTCAGCCGAAACCGGCGCGAATGTCGGTCGAAGCCTTGTTGAACGCCGAGTAACCCCTGCGCGACCGACCTGCACGCAGGTCGGTTGCTTTGAACCTGTTGGCCGTTTTGGCATCGTATTCATCGATAGCCCGCCCCGCCTTTCAAACAATTGTTTTCAGGTTGTTGCCGCAGGGGCCATCGATACACATACACGCCCTTGAGTGACTGTCAGCGCTCGGGTAATGTCATCAGACCCATAGGATAGAGCACGCCCATGACTTCCAAGCTGGAACAACTCAAACAATTCACCACCGTTGTGGCCGATACCGGCGACTTCGAAGCGATCTCCCGGGTCAAACCGGTCGACGCCACCACCAACCCTTCCCTGCTGCTCAAAGCGGCGGCCATTCCGGCCTACGCCGAGCTGCTGAACGCTTGCGTCAGCGACTGCAAGGGCGATGTCGGCCTGGCCAGCGACCGTTTCGGCGTCGCGGTCGGCCAGGAAATTCTCAAAGTCATTCCGGGCCGTATCTCCACTGAAGTGGATGCGCGCCTGTCGTTCGACAAGGATGCCGTGCTGAAACGCGCGCATCGCTTGATCGAGCTGTACGACAAAGCCGGCATTGGCCGTGATCGCGTACTGATCAAGATCGCCTCGACCTGGGAAGGCATCCGCGCCGCGGAAGTGCTGGAGAAGGAAGGCATCCAGACCAACCTGACCCTGCTGTTCTCCTTCGCCCAGGCCGCCGCTTGCGCCGACGCTGGCGTGTTTCTGATTTCGCCATTCGTGGGCCGTATCTACGACTGGTACAAGAAAGCCAACGGCAACGACTACACCGGCGCCGATGATCCGGGCGTACAGTCGGTCACCCGCATCTACAACTACTACAAGTCCAATGACTACAAGACCGTGGTCATGGGCGCGAGCTTCCGTAACCTCAACCAGATCGAGCAACTGGCCGGCTGCGACCGTCTGACCATCAGCCCGGACCTGATCGACAAGCTGGCAGCCGATAACGGCAAGCTGGAGCGCAAACTGGCCCCGGGCAACGCCGGTGAAGCCCGTCTGAGCCTCAACGAAGCGCAATTCCGCTGGCTGTCCAACGAAGACGCAATGGCCACCGAGAAACTGGCTGAGGGCATCCGTCAGTTTGCTCGCGACCAGGAGAAGCTTGAGGCGCTGTTGCAGGCCAAGCTGTGATTTGAGTTAGGGAAATGCAAAAAGGGCGAACCCGTTAAGGTTCGCCCTTTTTTATTCAGTCAGCCATGGAAAATGTATCGTCTGATCTGACGCCTTCGCGAGCAAGCTCGCTCCCACAAGGGGATTAATGAACGACGCTGATCCAGTGTGGGAGCGAGCTTGCTCGCGAAGAGGCCGGCCCAGACAACATCACTTCATCAGATCAGTGTCTTTCGAGGGCATTCACCAGGTCATGGAACGCTTCACGATTGGAATCGTTGAGGCCCATGAGGATCTTGTGCGCTTCGAGCACCTTGATCCGCACCACTTCTTCCGACTGGTCCTGATCCGGCAGGTCGTCCAGGCACTCCGGGCATGGCACCGGGTGGTTGACGATGTTGAACACCTGCTCGAACCCCATCGATTGCAGCAGACGGGTAATGTCTTCGTGGGTGGTGACGACAGTCGGCAGCAGGCCGACCTTCTGCCGCGACAGGATCGACAGTTTGGCCAACAGACCCAACGTCGTGCTGTCGATGCTGCGGGTTTCGGTCAAATCGATCACGATCGCGTTGAAATTCAGCGCGGTGAAGATTTTCTCAATAGTCGCATCCAACGCCGAACACAGGGTCAGGCGAACTTCACCGACGAACTTCAGGACGAAGGTGCCGTCCTGCTCGGCGAACTGGATTCTACCGGTACTCATTAAAGATTCCTGCTCAACACCAACAGGGCGATATCATCCGGCATCTCCCCTAGCGTGGCCAATCCAAACACTTGCCGCAGACCATCCAGGCTGCCGCCCGCCGACTTCACCCGTTGAGGCAAAGCGGCTTCTTTTTCTTTGAGCGTAGGTTCTGGCAAAAGATCCAGAATGCCATCGGACATCAGCGTCAGGCTGAACGTCGGCGGCAGCTCAAGCACGTGGTCTTCGTAGGTGGCTTCATTGAAGAGCCCCACCGGCAGACCACGCCCTTCGAGATAACGAACACTGTCAGGCGTGTACAACACAGGCAACGGCAGATGGCCGCCGATGCTATAGGTCAACAAACCGGTCTCCTCGTCGATGACTCCACCGACCATTGTGACGTGTTTACCCAGCTTACAACTGATCAGCCCCCGGTTGATATGACCAAGGACTTCGGAAGGCTTGAATTCCGGCAATGTGCCGTTGCGCTTGGATTCGAACAGCAGGCGCGTGGTCATGAACTTCAGCAGCACGGTGACAAAGGCTGAAGAGGCGCCATGACCGGAGACATCCGCCAGGTAAAACGCGACCCGGCGCTCGTCGACACGGAAATAGTCGACAAAATCACCCGACAGGTACAACGACGGGATGATCTGGTGGGCAAACCTGAACTCGTCGATGCTCCATGGGCTTTCCGGCAGCATGTTCATCTGCACCTGGCGACCGGCGTTCTGGTCTTCCTGGAGCAGGTTCAGGCTGGCCTCAAGCTCGCGGTTGGCCTTTTCCAGCTTCTCGCGGTAGCGCTGGTTTTCCAGCAGCAGGCGCGCACGATCCAGGGCCCGGCGCACAGAGTGCTCGAGCACAGCCAGATCTTCGAGAGGCTTGATCAGGTAGTCCGCGGCGCCCAGGCGCAAAGCCTCGACCGCGTCGTTCATCACGCCGGCACCCGAGACCACGATCACCGGCGTCTGCGGTGACCGCTCGGTGACCTGACGGATCAGTTCGAGACCGCCCATCTGCGGCATGCGCAGATCGCAGATGACCAGGTCGGGCGTGTCTTGCTCGAATACCTGAAGACCCTGTTGGCCGTTGCTGGCCTGCAGGACGCTGAAACCACTGTCTTCCAAATAGGCCGCGAGGCTCGCGCGCACTACTTCGTCATCATCGATTATCAGCAGCGTGGCACTGGTTTTTGGCATGTGGGCAAACGGCGCCAGAATTAGGTTGGCGTAGTTGGCGAGGCATTTGGCCCTGCGCAGACTACTGGATTCGCTTTCTAGCCTCTCTACTGCACCGCTTTCGAGCATTGGCTGCAAACGCGGTTACACCAGAGGTGCCCTTCTAAGGCGCAGACGGTACTCCCATCCGCAGAGCGTTTCAAGCATGCGCCGATGGTCGCTTGACGACTTTACTTGTCAAATCACCGAGAGTTATAAGAACAGCTCAAACCGTAACCCAATGGAAGGACGCACCTATGAGTCAAACCAGTCGGGACTACAGCGAAAAGCGCGATTTCATCCGCATGCGGGTCGATGCCGATGTCGTGTTGATTCATGAAGGAGATGAGGTTTCAGGGGTGTGCATCGACCTCTCCAGCAGTGGCATGCAGGTCGAAGCACCGCGCCTGTTCGCGGTCGGCGACCGCCTGAGCGTGCGCATCGACTCTGAACATGCCGCACTCAGCGGCCTTGAAGCCGAGACCGAAGTGGTCTGGGTCAGGGCACAGGATGGCGGCGGCCAGAAGCTCGGTCTGACCATTCTTAAAATGAAATAGGTACAGACAAAAAAGGCGACCCTGAGGTCGCCTTTGTTTTTTACCGGCCGAGATTAAAAATCGTCTTCGACCTGGCCATCCTTCACCTTGAACTCGCGGTTCTGCAAGTAAGCGTTGCGGATGAAGGTGTACTTGTCGCCACTGATCAACTTCTCGCTCGACAGCAGACTGGCGCGGGTGTCGACGATGTTCAGACCGAAGATCGAGTTACGCGTAGGCACGTGGTCGATGTAGCGGTACATACCGGTGTAGCTGTCGACGTACTTGGAAGGCGCATCACGCAAAGTGCTCGGTCCCATCAGCGGCAGCATCACGTACGGACCGCTGCCCACGCCCCAGTAACCGAGGGTCTGACCGAAGTCTTCGTCGCTGCGGTTCAGGCCCATCTTGGTGCCGACATCGAAGAAACCGAGCAGACCGAAAGTGGTGTTGAAGATCAGGCGAGCGGTGTCGACGCCCGCAGCAGCCGGTTTGGCTTGCAGGATGTTGTTGGCAAGGTTGGTGACGTCACCGACGTTGCGGAACATGTTGTGGATGCCGTCTTCAAGGAACTGCGGCGTGACGAACTCATAGCCCTGGGCCAGTGGCTTCAGCGCGTAAGTGTCAACAAAGTCGTTGAACTGGAAAATCGGGCGATTGACGCTTTCCCAAGGGTCTTCTTCCGTTGCGGCCTGAGTGGCGAACGGCGCCAGCAACAGGCCGGCACATACACTTAGCTGAGCGAGCGGATAGCTCCAGCGCATAGAAAAACTCCTTGGATGTGTACTGTCGCGGACATCGGGGCCCGGGCATTAAGGCCGCTAGTATAAGCGCAAAAGCCCGTTTGGGCAGTCGGCCAATTGTGCAAAGTTGTAGGACGCCTCCCACGCCGCGTTTCACATAGCCGTCACGCAACTGTCACCTGGAATGACTAGCCTTATCGCTATTTCAGGGACGTTGCCATGACACACGCCGAAACCTTGCCCGTCGCCGCGTCCAGCCTGACCGCCGTACTGTTTGGACTCAGCGGTTGTCTGGTGGATTTCGGTGCTCGCGCCCGCCAACAGGCGATCGCCCTGCCCGAGCATGCCGAAGCCACAACGGGCGCGCTCGACAGTCTGCACAGTTTGCAGCGCCAGCAGATTCCCTGCGCCTGGCTGGATGAACTGCCCCCTGCCCTCGCCCAATCGTTATCAACCTCGTTACCGGCCTGGATCAAACCCGCGCAATACTCGGCAACAATCAATCCATGGCCTGCGCCGAACGCTTGCTGGCAGGCCCTGATGGACCTGAACGTCAGCAGTCTGGATGGTTGCGTATTGGTCAGCGGTGAGCCGCGTATGCTGCAATCGGGCCTTAACGCAGGGCTGTGGACCATCGGTCTCGCCTCCTGCGGCTCGCTGTGCGGCCTGGCGCCGGGTGAATGGCAAGCGCTGAGCCAGAAAGAACGCGAACAACTGCGTGGCAAGGCGACGATGCAGTTATTCGGCCTCGGCGTGCACTCGGTGATCGATCATCTGGGCGAACTCGACACTTGCCTCGCCGACATCAGCCTGCGCCGCCTCAAAGGCGAAAAGCCCTGATCGGGATCATGCAGGTTTGCCGGGAGTGGATTAATCTAAAGGTCAGCCATAGACCTTTGGCGCGCGGCTGCGGTCAATGCCAGTGCCTATTGATAAAAGGAAAACACCATGCCGGCCCAAGAACTGCAAAAACAGCTCGATACCCTGCGCGAGCAGCTGGAGCAGAATCCGCCGCTGTCGGAAGTTGAGCGTGAGGATTTGCATGCGCTGATGGCGCAGATTGAATCGAAAATCAAGCTGGAGACCGCCACGCAAGACGCTAGCATCGCTGACGGCGTCAATCTGGCGGTTGATCGCTTTGAACTCGAACACCCGGCGATTGCCGGCACCCTGCGCAACATCGTCAATGCGCTGGGCAGCATGGGGATCTGATTCCCACGCCATACAAAAAAGCCCTGCCATCACTGGCAGGGCTTTTTCATTTCTACAACTTGCAACACCGTCTCCTGTGGGAGCGAGCCTGCTCGCGAAGGCGTCGTGTCAGTCGACATCAACGTTGAATGACACACCGCATTCGCGAGCAGGCTCGCTCCCACGTTGGATATCGCACATTCCGGATCTTTATTGACGCACCAGCCGGTGATTCGGTAACTGTACGCTTTCAGTGCTGCGATACGGGTTGATATCCAGACCGCCGCGACGCACGTAACGTGCGAATACGGTCAGTTTCTCGGGTTTCAACAAACGCTGCAGATCAAGGAAAATCCGCTCCACACACTGCTCATGGAAGTCCGAATGCTGACGGAAGCTGACGATGTATTCGAGCAGACTGGCATGATCCAGCGCCGAGCCACGATATTCCACCACCACAGTGCCCCAGTCCGGCTGACTGGTCACCGGGCAATTGGATTTGAGCAGATGGCTATACACCGTCTCTTCAACAACCCGCGATTCATCGCAGCGCAGCAGTTCCGGGCGCGGATGCTCATAGTTGCTGACGCTGATATCCAGATCATCGATGCACACGCCCGGCAACGCCACAACGCCTTCTGCTTCAACGTCCTTCAGACTGCGAACCCGCACGCCGACCGGTTTGCCGGCGGCGGCCGACAAATCCTTGATCAGCGTCGCTTCCAGTGCGGCAACGTCGGCAAACGCCGTCTGGTTCAGCGAGTTCAGGTACAGCTTGAACGACTTCGACTCGATGATGTTCGGCGAATCCGCCGGAATGCTGAACTCGCCGATCGCCACCACCGGCTTACCCGACGGCAACAGCCACGACAGCTCGAAGCAGTTCCAGAAATCCACACCTTTATACGGCAGGGTGTCGGCGGTCAGACCCAGCTCGGCCCATTTCGCGGTGCGCGGAATCGGGAATAGCAGGGACGGCGTGTACGTGGCGATGTATTCGCTGGATTTGCCCAGCGGCGAATGTTCGGCTGCGGGATGCATGGCGGAAACCTGACTGAAGAATCAGCGGATTCTACCAGCCTTTGCCCGCGCCTTTGAGTGCTTACTGACTGACAGTCAGTTTGCCAACCATGCCCGCCTGATAATGCCCGGGAATATTGCAGGCAAATTCCAGACTGGTGGCCTTGCTGAAGGTCCAGGTCAGCTCGGCAGTCTTGCCCGGCTCGACCAGCACGCTGTTCGGGTCGTCGTGCTTCATGCCGTGGCCCATCGCTGCGTGATCCATGCCGGCCATATCGTGGGACATTTCCTTCATGCCGGTAGGCGTGAGCATGCCGCTTTGTTGCATCTGCAACATTTCCTGCTGGTGTCTGGCGTGCATCGCTGCATCGCCGAGGTTGAATTCGTGCAGCAGCTGGCCTTTATTCACCAGCACAAAACGAACCGTCTCACCGGCCTTGACCTGAATCGCCTTGGGGTCGAACGACATGTCGTTCAGCACCACTTCAATGCTGCGCGTGGCTTTGGCGGCAGGCGCTGGCTGGCCGAAGTCGTAGGTGTGCGCGGGGGCCGCCCATACCGGCGAACTCAGCGCCAGCAGACAGGCGGCCAATGTCACGGATTTACGTAAAAACATGGTCGTTCTCCAACAAGATAAGGTTCAGCCTGTGGGAAACTTTAGCCGGCCTGCGCTGGCATCTACCTGACAGGCAGATTACAACTTTGTCAGGTTGGCGTTTATCGCCTGCCCTCAAGGTATAACGCGTTCATTTCTACACCCCGAATCCACTGAGTCGCCCATGAAACTGTTGATCGTCGAAGACCAAGCGAAAACCGGCCAATACCTGCGCCAGGGCCTGACCGAGGCCGGGTTCAATACGGAACTGGTGGCCGATGGCAACAGCGGTCAGCAACTGGCTTTGAGCGGTGATTACGCGTTGCTGATCCTCGATGTGATGCTGCCGGGGCGCAGCGGCTGGCAGATTTTGCAAGCGGTGCGCAGCGCCGGGCTGGATACGCCGGTACTTTTTCTGACGGCCAGAGACGCCGTAGAGGACAGAGTGCATGGCCTCGAACTGGGTGCCGACGATTACCTGGTCAAACCGTTCGCCTTCTCCGAACTGCTCGCGCGGGTGCGCAGCCTGTTGCGTCGCGGCAGTGCCACAGCGCAGGAAACCAGTCTGCAACTGGCCGACCTGCGTCTGGATCTGATCCGCCGCCGCGTGGAGCGCAGCGGCCAGCGTATCGACCTGACCGCCAAGGAGTTTGCCCTTCTGGAAATGCTCCTTCGCCGTCAGGGTGAGGTGCTGCCAAAATCGCTGATCGCCTCACAGGTCTGGGACATGAATTTCGACAGCGACACCAATGTCATCGAAGTGGCGATCCGCCGATTGCGCCTGAAGATCGACGACGAATTCCCCAACAAACTGATCCACACCGTGCGCGGCATGGGTTATGTGCTCGAAGAGCGTGGCGCCTGATGCGCCGGTTGTCCCTCAGTTCGCGTCTGGCCTTGTTGTTTGCTGCGTGCACCGCCGTGGTTTCACTGTTCGCCGGCGTGTTGTTCGACCGCGCCAGCGAGGCGCACTTTATCGAACTCGACCAGCAACAACTGGACGGCAAGCTGATCGGCCTGCGCCGCGCCTTGCAGGATCTTCAACCCGGCCAACGTGAAGCACGACTGGCGGATGAACTGAGCCGTCAGGCCGATCTGTCGCTGCGCATCACTGGCAGTGACGGCCAACGCTGGTACGACAGTTCGACGCAGATCCCCAAGGACTTGCCGGCACAACCCGGCCTGTCGACCGTGAGTCACGACGGTACGGACTATCGCGTACTCAACGCCCCGCTCTACCCGGAAAAACCCGATTCGCCGCAATTGACCTTGCTGCTGGACATCACCCATCACCAGCACTTCCTGCAGCGCATGCAACATCTGATCTGGCTGACCGTCGGCCTCTCGGCGCTTGCCACTGCTTTGCTCGGTGCCTGGGCCGCACGCAGCGGCTTGCGGCCATTGCGGCGCATGAGCGCCGTAGCCCGTGGGATTTCCGCACAATCGCTCAACGCCCGACTGCCAGAAGCGCAAATGCCGCCCGAGCTTGCGGAAATGGCCCACAGCTTCAACGCCATGCTCGCACGCCTCGACGACTCGTTTCAGCGGCTCTCGGCGTTTTCCGCCGACATCGCCCATGAACTGCGCACGCCGCTGTCGAACCTGCTCACTCACACCCAAGTCACCCTCACCCGCCCACGGCCGATCGAAGATTATCGCGAAGCCCTGCACAGCAATCTCGAAGAACTGCAATGGATGGCGCAACTGGTCAACGACATGTTGTATCTGGCCAAGGCTGATCACGGTTTGCTGATGCCCAAGCGCGAAGCGCTGGAACTGGCGGACGAGACCGATGTGTTGCTGGAGTTTTTTGCGCCGCTGGCGGAGGACGCCGGGGTCAGGCTGAGCCGTGAGGGCAATGCGCGGATCGCAGGTGATCGCAGTATGTTGCGCCGGGCCTTGTCGAATTTGCTGGATAACGCGCTGCGGTTTACCCCGGCTGAGGGCTATGTGAGCGTGCGGATAGTTGATCAAGCGAGCGCTGTGCGTATTTCAGTCGAAAACAGTGGCGAGGGGATTTCAGCGCAGTTGCTACCACGCTTGTTCGACCGCTTTTATCGGGCTGATCCGGCGCGGCAGGAAGGTAGCAGTGAGCATGCAGGGCTGGGGCTGGCGATTACTCAATCCATCGTCCGCGCCCATGGCGGGCAGATTCATTGCGAATCCGAAGCGGGATGGACGCGGTTTGTGATTGAGTTGCCAAAGGGAGATTGAGGCCAGCAGCTCCGGCCCCTTCGCGAGCAGGCTCGCTCCCACATTGGATCTGCGTCGTTCACAAATCCCCTGTGGGAGCGAGCCTGCTCGCGAAAGCGGTCTAAAGGATTACGAATATCTCAGGGCGTGAGCCGGTTCGATCTTCGCCGCTCGCCACGCCGGATAGACCGTCGCCAGGAAGCTCAGAATAAAGCCCGCCGAGCAGATCAAAAGCACGTCCCCACCCTGCAATTCCGATGGCAGATTGCTGACGAAATACACATCCGAACTGAAGATATGCTGCCCGCTGACTCGCTCGATCCAGCCCACGATCTGACTGACATTCAGCGCGGCGATCACACCCAACACGCCGCCAATGATCGTGCCGACAATGCCGATCACCGTGCCCTGCACCATGAAGATCGCCATGATCTGCCGTGGCGTGGCGCCGATGGTACGCAAAATCGCGATGTCCGCGCCCTTGTCGTTCACCACCATGATCAGCGTCGCGATGATGTTGAATGCCGCCACCGCGACGATCATCAGCAACAGCAGGCCGATCATGGTTTTTTCCATTTTCATCGCGCTGAACAGACTACCCTGGGTGTGGGTCCAGTCGTCAGCCTTGAACTCCGCGCCCAAACCAGCGGCGATGTCCGAGGAGACTTTCGGTGCGGCGTACAGGTCTTTGACCGCCAGACGCACGCTCTGCACCTGATTCGGCTCCCAGTGTTGCATGGTCGCGGCGTCAGCGACATGGATCAGGCCCATCGAGCCGTCCAGTTCAGCGCCAACCTTGAACACGCCGACCACGTTCAAGCGCTGCATGCGCGGTGTGATGCCGCCCGGTGCGGTGCTGACTTCCGGGACGATCAGGGTGATCTTGTCGCCGACATTGAGGCGGAAACGTCGTGCGGTGATTTCACCGATCACCACACCGAACTCGCCCGGCTTCAAGGCATCCAGACGCCCCTGCACAATGTGCTGGGCAACGATGGAGACCTTGCCTTCCTGCGCCGGATCGACGCCGCTGATCTGGATCGGCTGCATCAGGCCCTTGTAGGAGAGCATGCCTTCCATCTCGGTGAACGGCACGGCGGCAGTCACTTCAGGATTCTTCATCGCGGCCGCAGCCACCGGCTGCCAGTCATCGATCGGCTTTACGCCAACGATGGTCGCGTGCGGCACCATGCCGAGGATGCGCGAGCTCATTTCGCGCTGGAAGCCGTTCATCACCGACAACACCACGATCATCGCCAGCACGCCGAGGGCGAGGCCGATCATCGAAGTCATCGAAATGAACGAAACAAAGCGATTGCGGCGCTTGGCGCGGGTATAGCGCGTGCCGATAAAGATCGATAACGGTCTGAACATTCGCTGGGGCACCGTATAAAAATAAAAGACCCGACGCCTTTTCAGGCGTCAGGTTTCAGCCAATCAGATGGGCGTGAGGCAACCTTCTTGCAGGTGCAGCACACGGTCCATCTGGCGCGCCAGGTTCATGTCGTGAGTCACCACCAGGAACGCCGTGCGCATCGAGGTGCTGAGCTCCAGCATCAAATCCTGAATGCCTTGCGCGGTGTGGGAGTCGAGGTTGCCGGTTGGCTCATCGAGCATCACCAGGCCTGGCTTGTTGACCAAGGCGCGGGCAATCGCCACACGCTGACGCTCACCACCGGAGAGTTCCGCCGGTTTGTGCTCCAGACGATGGCCGAGGCCGACGCGCTCCAGCAATGCCGTGGCGCGCTGACGGGCTTCCGGGATCGGCGTCTTGCCGATCAACAGCGGCATGCAGACGTTCTCCAGCGCGGTGAATTCCGGCAGCAAGTGGTGGAACTGGTAAACGAAACCGAGCGCACGGTTACGCAGCAGGCCCCGCTTCTTCTCGCTCAGTGCCGACAGCTCTTCGCCGTCGAGCCAGACGCTGCCCTTGGTCGGTGTGTCCAGACCACCGAGCAGGTTGAGCAAAGTACTTTTGCCCGAACCCGAGGTGCCGACAATCGCCACACGCTCGCCCGGAAGCAACTCCAGTTGCAGCCCGGCCAGCACTTCCACCGATTCCGGGCCTTCCTCGTAGGATTTGCCCAGGTTGCGGCAGCTCAAGATTGCTTTTTCACTCATGCCCGACTCACTCATAACGTAGCGCCTCCGCCGGCTGGGTGCGCGCGGCACGCCAGGCCGGATACAGGGTGGCGAGGAAACTCAGAACCAACGCCGCCGCGCAGACCATGACCACGTCCTGGCTCTGCACCTGCGACGGAAGATAATCAATGAAATACACGTCAGCATTAAGGAATTTGTGGCCGATCAGGCCTTCCAGTGCCGAGATCGCCGCGCTGACGTTCAGCGCCGCGAAAATGCCGACCACCGCACCAATCGCCGTGCCGACCACACCGATCACCGTGCCTTGCACCATGAACGTGCGCATGATCGTGCCCGGCGTCGCGCCCAAGGTGCGCAGAATGGCGATGTCGCCCTTCTTGTCGTTGACGACCATCACCAGCGTGGAAATGATGTTGAACGCGGCCACGGCGACGATCAGCAACAACAGCAGGCCGATCATGGCTTTTTCCATGCGGATCGCCTGATACAGATTGCCGTGGGTACGGGTCCAGTCACGGGCGTAGTAATGGTCTTCGCCGAGCTGCTGGGCGATGTTCCATGCCACACGCGGTGCCTGGAACAGGTCGTCGAACTTCAGGCGGATGCCTTGCACCTGATCCGGCTTCCAGCGGTGCATCTTCGCCAGATCCTGCAGGTTGGTGACGCCCAGATAGCCGTCGAGCTCACCGGCGCCGACATGGAAAATGCCGACCACGGTGAAGCGCTTCATGCGCGGGAACATCCCGGCCGGGGTCACGCTGACCTCCGGCGCAACAAAGGTGACCTTGTCACCGATGCCCACACCCAGCTTGGTCGCGGCCTTGTCGCCGATGACGATGCCGAAGCTGCCCGGCGTCAAATCGTCGAGTTTGCCCTGCTTCATGAAGTTGTCGATGATCGACACGTTGCGCTCGAGCGCCGGGTCGATGGCATTGAGCAACACCTTGGACACCTGACCGTTATTGGTCAGCAGGCCCTGCATCTGGGTGAACGGCGCAACCGCCGTCACCTGCGGGTTCTGCTTGACCTGGGTCGCCAGGCTTTGCCAATCGTTGATCGGCTCAGTGGATTCAATGGTCGCGTGGGGCACCATGCCCAGCACGCGGGTGCGCATCTCATGATCGAAGCCATTCATCACCGACAGCACGACGATCATAACCACCACGCCAAGGGCGAGCCCGATCATCGAAGTCAGGGAAATGAATGACACAAAATGATTGCGACGCTTTGCACGGGTATAACGCGTGCCGATAAATACGAAGAGAGGTCTGAACATGTCGGGGCTTGTTCGGAGGGAAAAGGAACGTCCTTGTGGCGGGGGTCGATAACCAGCTTTACACTCAGACCACCGCCGCTACCATGGGTTCGCCATGTCGACATTAGATGAAGAAGATCGCCGCGAATACTACCGTATCGAGGACACGATCGCACTGGAAATTCGGCCCCTGTCCGCTCCCGAAGCCGCAGGCCAGGAAGTGTTGCAGGATGCTTCCCCACTCTTCAACCTGCTCAGCGAACTGCACCTGAGCGAATTCGAGTCGCAGCACCTGTTGCGCCAGATCAGCGAGCGCGACCGGGCCATCGCTGCGTTCCTGAAATCCCAGAACAAGCGCATCGACCTGCTTAGCCAGGTGGTCGCCCTGACCGTGCTCGGCCATATCGGCGAGCCGCAACCGGTGATCATCTCCGAAGGCGGGATCGACTTTCAGTATCCGACGCCGATTGCCACCGGTGCACACCTGTCGGTGAAACTGGTGCTGATGCCGCAAGCGCTGGGCCTGCTGCTGCGCGCACGTGTCACCCATTGCGACCGCAAGGGCGAAGGTTATGACGTCGGCACCGAGTTCGAACACTTGACCGATGCCCAGCGCCAGTTGCTCGCCCGCTATATCTTGCAGAAGCAGGCACAGGAACGACGTCTGGCCCGCGAACAGAACGAATCAGGCATTTAATTTAAGGAAGAACCGTGACTCTCATCTACGGCCACCGCGGCGCCAAGGGCGAAGCACCGGAAAACACCCTGAGCAGTTTTCAGGAATGTCTCAAGCACGGCGTGCGCCGCTGCGAACTGGATCTGCACCTGTCCAAGGACGGTGAGTTGATGGTCATCCACGACCCGACCCTCAAGCGCACCACGGAGCGGCGCGGCAAAGTTGTCGAGCACAGCGCCGCCGAACTGGTCACTTACGACGCGCGCAAGGGTGGCCCGGGCTGGATCAAGCCGTGCCCGATTCCGACGCTGGAAGAGTTGTTCGAAAAGTGCGATTTCGAGCACTGGCAACTGGAAGTCAAAAGCGCTTCACGCACTCGCGCGGCAACCACGGTGCTGGCGATTCGTGAAATGGCCCAACGGCATGGCCTGCTCGACAAGGTGACGATCACCTCGAGTTCGCGGGAAGTGTTGAAAGCGGCGCTGGATCTGGTGCCGGATGTGTCGCGCGGACTGGTCGCCGAATACGCCTGGCTCGACCCGTTGAAGGTCGCGGCCAGTTATGGCTGTGAGATTCTTGCGCTGAACTGGACGCTGTGTACGCCGGAACGCTTGCAGAAGGCGCAGCGTCAGGGGCTGCATGTGTCGGTGTGGACCGTCAACGAGCCTGCACTGATGCGCAGACTCGCCGACTTCGGCGTTGACAGCCTGATTACAGACTTTCCCGGTTTGGCCACTGCCACCCTCGAGAATTGCTGAAATCGGTCTCCCCGGCCGGCTCAGGCCACCGGCCGGAGCCCGTCAAAAAAGCCGGTTGAGGCCGTCGTACGCCGCTACCCGATAGGCTTCGGCCATGGTCGGGTAATTGAACGTGGTGTTGACGAAGTACTTCAGGGTGTTGAGTTCGCCCGGCTGGTTCATGATCGCCTGACCGATGTGGACGATCTCCGATGCCTGATAACCGAAGCAGTGCACGCCCAGCACTTCCAGGGTTTCACGGTGGAACAGGATCTTCAGCATGCCTTGCGGCTCGCCGGCGATCTGCGCACGCGCCATGCTCTTGAAGAACGCCTTGCCCACTTCATACGGCACTTTGGCCTGGGTCAGCTCCTGCTCGTTCTTGCCGATCGAGCTGATCTCCGGAATGGTGTAGATGCCGGTCGGCACGTCATTCACAAAGCGCCAGCTACCGTTATCAACGATGCTGCCAGCAGCCGAACGACCCTGGTCGTGGGCGGCACTGGCCAGGCTCGGCCAGCCAATCACGTCACCGGCGCCGTAGATGTTCGGCACGCAGGTGCGGTAAGCCTCGTCGACTTCGATCTGGCCACGGCTGTTGACCTTGACGCCGATGTTTTCCAGACCGAGCTGGTCGGTGTTACCGGTACGGCCGTTGCACCAGAGCAAGGCGTCGGCCTTGATCTTCTTGCCGGATTTCAGGTGCAGGATCACGCCGTTATCGACGCCTTCAACGCGATCGTAATCTTCGTTGTGGCGCACGGTGATGTTGTTGTTGCTGAAGTGATAGCTCAACGCCTGGGAGATTTCCGAGTCGAGGAAGCTCAGCAACTGACCACGGTTATCGACCAGCTCAACCAGTACACCCAGACCACTGAAGATCGACGCGTATTCGCAACCGATCACGCCGGCGCCGTAAACGATCAGTTTACGCGGGGTGTGGCCGAGGCTGAGGATGGTGTCGCTATCGTAGATACGCGGGTGGTGGAAATCGATGTCCGCCGGGCGATAAGGACGCGAGCCGGTGGCGATGATGATGTGCTTGGCCACCAGTTTTTCGACCACACCGTTGGCGCAGACCACTTCGATGGTTTGCTCGTCGGCGAAGCTGCCGGTGCCGAAGAACACGTCGACGCGGTTACGGGCGTAGTAGCCAGTACGCGAAGCGACTTGTTTGGAAATAACCTTTTCGGCACTTTTCAACACGTCCGGGAAGGAGAACCAGCGTGGCTCGCCGATCGCCCGAAACATGGGATTGGTGTTGAACTGCATGATCTGCCGCACCGAGTGACGCAGTGCCTTGGACGGGATGGTACCGAGGTGGGTGCAGTTGCCGCCGACCTGGCGACGGCTGTCGACCATCGCGACCTTGCGCCCTGCTTTGGCGGCGTTCATTGCCGCGCCTTCTCCCGCCGGGCCAGAACCCAGTACCACCACGTCGTAGTTGTAGACAGCCATGCGTACTCCTCAGAACAGGCCGCGGTGCCAGCAGCACCGGCGGCTAAATCACGCCGAACGGCGGCGCGAAGGAACAATTGGGGGTCAATCAAGAACCCGGACACAGTCTATAGAAGCGTCAACGCCGCGCACATTAACCCTTGGTCGCGTCGTAGGCTACTTTTGCCTGCACTACAACGCCAGCTTTCGTATTGTTCTCAGTCAGTTTTCTTGCCACTGAGGCGTTCGAAAGCCGTGTTGGTGCGGACGACAAAACCTGTATCGGCACGAATCACAAAGAATGCACCAATGTCATGTTTTTCGGCATAGTCCCACGCCCTTTCCGGGCCGAGAATCAGCAACAGCGTCGATAGTCCATCGGCCATCAGCGCTGAAGGATGAATCACCGTGACTGACGCCAGGTCGTGTAGGACCGGTGCACCAGTCCGTGCATCGAAGGTGTGGGAATAACGCCGGCCGCCCTGCAGGAAATAGTTACGGTAGTCGCCGGAGGTGGAAACGCCATAGCCGTCGACATCGATGATGCGCTCGGCGACCTGTTGATCGTCACGGGGCTCTTCCAAGGCGATGCGCCAGGGTGAGCCATCGAGCTTTCGACCCTTTGCCTTTAACTCACCCGTGGCTTCAGCGAGGTAGTCGTGGATGCCCATGGCATCGAGCCTTACCGCGATGGTGTCGACGGCATAACCGGCGGCGATGCTGTTGAAATCGACTTCGACGGCGGCGTCCTTGCACAACTGATCGCCATTGATATGCAGATGATGGTGGCCAACCCGTTGCATTACTTCAGCCAGCGCAGCGACATCAGGGACTTTCTCTTCGCGGCCTTGTGGGCCAAAGCCCCAGAGGTTCATCAGCGGTTCAACGGTCAGGTCGTAGGAGCCTTCGCTTTGCGCTGAGAGCTGTTCGCCTGTGCGGACCAATTCGAGTATCGACCCAGGCATTTTCTGGCAGCTGTTGGCGGGCAAAGCGTTGAAGCGCTCGATGTCCGAGTCATTGCGATAGGTGGACAACTGCCGGTCGACTTCGCGGAGGATGCCCTCCACTTCACTGCGAACCTGCGTCGCGTCAGGCATGCCAGCGTGACGCACGTACTTGATCGAATACGTGCTGCCCATGGTCGGCCCGCCGAAGCGTTCCATGGACTCGCCATTACCGCAGCCAGCCAATACGCCAGCCAGAATCACAAGCCCAAACAAGCGTCCAGTGAACAATTATTCATCTCTCCGTAAAACCGCGGCGGCCATTATGAATTAAAGGATCTGCAACATCTTTATACAAAATCCAATAGTGAGTACCTGAACATGTCCTCCATCACGGGCAAAGGCAAAGCGATCTTTCGCGTTGTCAGCGGCAACTTTCTCGAAATGTTCGACTTCATGGTCTATGGCTTTTACGCCACGGCCATCGCCAAAACCTTCTTCCCCACCGACAGTGCCTTCGCTTCGCTGATGCTTTCGCTGGCTACTTTTGGTGCCGGTTTCCTGATGCGTCCGCTGGGGGCGATTTTCCTCGGCGCCTACATTGACCGCCATGGTCGTCGCCAAGGACTGATCATCACGCTGGCGTTGATGGCTGCCGGTACGGTGCTGATTGCCTGCGTGCCGGGCTACGCCACCCTCGGCGTCGCCGCACCGCTGCTCGTACTGTTTGGCCGCTTGTTGCAAGGTTTCTCAGCCGGCGTGGAACTGGGTGGTGTGTCTGTCTATTTGGCCGAGATTGCCACACCGGGCCGCAAGGGCTTCTTCGTCAGTTGGCAGTCTGCGAGTCAGCAAGCGGCGGTGGTCTTCGCCGGCTTGCTCGGCGTCGGCCTCAACCACTGGCTGAGTCCGGAACAAATGGGTGACTGGGGCTGGCGCGTGCCGTTTCTGATCGGTTGCATGATTGTGCCGGTGATCTTCGTCATTCGTCGCTCGTTGGAGGAAACCCCAGAGTTCCAGGCCAGAAAACACCGCCCTACCCTGCGGGAAATCGTCCGCTCGATCGGTCAGAACTTTGGCATCGTCATCGCTGGCATGGCGCTGGTGGTGATGACCACGGTTTCTTTCTACCTGATCACCGCGTACACCCCGACGTTCGGCAAGGCTGAGCTGCACCTGTCGGACTTCGACGCGTTACTGGTGACGGTATGTATCGGTCTGTCGAACTTCTTCTGGTTGCCGGTGATGGGTTCAGTGTCCGACAGGATCGGACGTAAACCCCTACTGCTGGCGGCGACGATTCTGGCAATTCTGACGGCCTACCCTGCCCTGTCGTGGCTGGTGGCGAACCCGAGCTTCAGCCATTTGCTGATCGTCGAGTTGTGGTTGTCGTTCCTGTACGGCTCGTACAACGGCGCGATGGTGGTGGCGCTGACCGAGATCATGCCGGTGGAAGTGCGTACGACCGGGTTCTCGCTGGCTTACAGCCTGGCGACAGCGACGTTCGGCGGGTTTACCCCGGCGGCGTGTACGTATCTGATTCATGTGCTGGATAACAAGGCTGCGCCGGGGATCTGGCTCAGTGGTGCGGCGGTGTTGGGGTTGATTGCGACGCTGGTGTTGTTTCGTGGCAATAAGCATGAGTTACGCACCGCGCAAGCGGCCATACCCGGCGGCGCTCGTTAAATAGCTATCGCGAGCAGGCTCACTCCTACATTGGATCTGTGTCGTTCACAAATCCCCATGTAGGAGTGAGCCTGCTCGCGATGAGGCCGGTACTGACAACACACTTCTAAAAGGCACACAAACAAAAACGCCCCGACCAAAGTCGGGGCGTTTTCATGTGCAGCTATCGCTTAGCGCGGGAACGCTGGCGGATTCACATCAGCCATGTCTTCCATCACGCGGATAACCTGGCAGCTGTAACCGAACTCGTTGTCGTACCAGACGTACAGAACAACGCGGTTGTCCTGAACGATGGTCGCTTCAGCATCGACTACACCGGCGTGGCGCGAGCCCACGAAGTCGGTCGAAACCACTTCCTGCGAATTGACGAAGTCGATTTGCTTGTGCAGATCGGAGTGCAGCGCCATGTAGCGCAGGTACTCGTTCATCTCTTCACGGGTGGCGGCTTTCTCAAGGTTGAGGTTGAGAATGGCCATCGACACGTTTGGCGTCGGAACACGGATCGCGTTACCGGTCAGCTTGCCGGCCAGCTCAGGCAGGGCCTTGGCAGCAGCGGTGGCAGCACCGGTCTCGGTGATGACCATGTTCAGCGCGGCGCTACGACCACGGCGATCGCCCTTGTGGAAGTTGTCGATCAGGTTCTGGTCGTTGGTGTACGAGTGAACGGTTTCGACGTGACCGTTGATGATGCCGAACTTGTCGTTTACTGCTTTCAGCACCGGCACGATGGCGTTGGTGGTGCAGGAAGCGGCGGACACGATCTTGTCATCAGCGGTGATTTCACCGTGGTTGATGCCGTGAACGATGTTCTTCAGCTTGCCTTTGCCAGGCGCGGTCAGAACAACGCGGTCGATACCCGGGCACTGCAAGTGCTGGCCCAGGCCATCAGCGTCACGCCATACACCGGTGTTGTCCACCAGCAGCGCGTCTTTGATGCCGTACTGGGTGTAATCCACCTCGGTCGGGTTCTTCGCGTAGATCACCTGGATCAGGTTACCGTTGGCGGTGATGGTGTTGTTTTCTTCGTCGATGGTAATGGTGCCGTTGAACGAACCGTGTACCGAGTCGCGACGCAGCAGGCTGGCGCGTTTGGTCAGATCGTTTTCGGCGCCTTTGCGCACGACGATGGCACGCAGACGCAGGCCGTCGCCACCACCGGTTTTTTCGATCAGGATGCGCGCCAGCAGACGGCCGATACGACCGAAGCCGTACAGCACAACGTCGGTGCCTTTACGTGCGGAAGCGTTTTGCTGGCCAACCACGTCAGCCATCTCTTCACGAACGAATTGCTCGGCGCTGCGGCCATTGCCTTCGTTACGGAATTTGAACGCCAACTTGCCCAGATCTACCGAAGCCGCGCCGAGCTTGAGCTCGCTCATGGCTTTGAGCAGTGGGAATGTTTCGTGGACGGAGAGTTCGCTGTCGTCGGAAGAACGGTGGCGCGCAAAGCGGTGAGCTTTGAGAATCGCGATGACAGACTGGTTGATCAGGCTGCGGCCATAGATCGAGCTCACCACGTTGTTATTGCGGTAGAGCTGACCGATAAGCGGAATCATCGCTTCTGCGAGTGCTTCACGGTCGATCCATTCACCAAGACACTGGTCGGGCTTCTGAGTCACGGTAACCTTCCACATGTAGGGGCAGAAAAAAGGGGCTACATTATGCCGCCGACAACCTCATTCAGCAATGCGCGCTTGTCGCGAAATCGGTAACAACATTCCGTTCAAAAAAATTACGCCCCTCTAAAGCCCAGTAAAACCGGGGCTTCCAGCGCAGTCAATTTTTCGACGACTGTTAGACGATGTCTGTAACCCTCCGTAACACCACCCGGTTTCGGCACTACATAATCGCTAAAAAACGGCTGGTTTTTATGGTTACCACTACATTTCGTCCAAACAACGAAGATAGACGTAGTCTGCAACTGACAGGCGGCACCGGACGCCGCTACAATTACCGACTTTGTCGCAAAGCCTGGAGCTCAACCTTCCGTGCCCGTTCTGCGTCTACCGCTACTCCCTGCCGAGGCAGGTAAACAGCATTGGGGCAATCTGCCCGGTGCTGCCCTCAGCCTGGCGATTGCCGAGGCTGCCAGCGCTGCCAAGCGCTTCACCCTGCTACTGACCGCCGACAGCCAGAGTGCTGAACGACTGGAACAGGAGCTGAGTTTCTTCGCCCCGGATTTGCCCGTGCTGCATTTCCCCGACTGGGAAACCCTGCCGTACGACCTGTTCTCGCCGCACCAGGACATCATTTCCCAGCGCATCGCCAGCTTATACAGGCTGCCGGAGCTGGCGCATGGCGTACTGGTGGTGCCGATTACCACGGCGTTGCACCGCTTGGCGCCGACCAAGTTCCTGCTCGGCAGCAGTCTGGTACTGGATGTCGGCCAGAAGCTCGACGTTGAACAGATGCGTGCGCGCCTCGAAGCCAGTGGCTATCGCTACGTCGACACCGTTTATGAGCACGGCGAGTTCACCGTACGCGGCGCGCTGATCGATCTGTTCCCGATGGGCAGTAAACTGCCCTACCGCATCGACCTGTTCGATGACGAAATCGAGACCCTGCGCACCTTCGACCCGGAAAACCAGCGTTCCATCGACAAGGTCGATTCGGTCAAGCTGCTGCCGGCCCGTGAGTTTCCGCTGCAGAAAGACGCGGTCACCCGTTTCAAGGCACGCTTCCGCGAGCGTTTCGACGTCGACTTCCGGCGCTGCCCGATCTTTCAGGATCTGAGCAGCGGGATTACCCCGGCCGGTATCGAGTACTACCTGCCGCTGTTCTTCGACGAAACCTCGACGCTGTTCGATTACCTGCCGCAAGACACGCAAGTGTTCTCGCTGCCAGGCATCGAGCAAGCGGCGGAGAATTTCTGGAACGACGTGCGCAATCGTTATGAAGAGCGCCGCGTAGATCCATCGCGTCCTTTATTGCCACCCGCCGAATTGTTCCTGCCGGTGGAAGACTGCTTCGCCCGCCTGAAGAGCTGGCCGCGTGTGGTCGCCAGCCAGCAAGACGTGGAAAGCGGCGTCGGCCGCGAGCGCTTCCCCGCGCAGGCACTGCCGAATCTGGCGATTGAAGCCAAAGCCACGCAACCGCTGGCAGCGCTGTCGGCATTTCTCGATGAATTCCCCGGTCGCGTGCTGTTCACCGCCGAATCCGCCGGCCGTCGCGAAGTGCTGCTGGAGTTGCTCGAACGTCTGAAGCTGCGCCCGAAAACCGTCGATAGCTGGCCGGACTTTGTCGCGAGCAAGGATCGTCTGGCGATCACCATTGCCCCGCTCGACGAAGGCCTGATGCTCGATGACCCGGCGCTGGCACTGGTCGCGGAAAGTCCGCTGTTCGGCCAACGCGTGATGCAACGTCGTCGCCGCGAGAAACGCAGCGACGTCAGCAATGATGCGGTGATCAAGAACCTCACCGAGCTGCGCGAAGGTGCGCCGGTGGTGCACATCGACCACGGCGTCGGCCGCTATCTGGGCCTGACGATTCTGGAAATCGACAATCAGGCGGCCGAATTCCTCACCCTCGAATACGCCGAGAACGCCAAGCTTTACGTGCCGGTGGCCAACCTGCATTTGATTGCGCGCTACACCGGCAGCGACGATGCCCTGGCCCCGCTGCACCGCCTCGGCTCCGAGGTTTGGCAGAAAGCCAAACGCAAAGCCGCCGAACAGGTGCGCGACGTTGCCGCTGAATTGCTCGACATCTATGCCCGCCGCGCTGCTCGCGAAGGCTACGCATTTGCCGACCCGAAAGCCGATTACGCGACGTTCAGCGCCGGTTTCCCGTTCGAAGAAACCCCGGATCAACAGTCGACCATCGAAGCCGTGCGCGAGGACATGCTCGCGCCGAAACCGATGGATCGACTGGTCTGCGGCGACGTCGGTTTCGGCAAGACCGAAGTGGCCATGCGTGCAGCGTTCATCGCCGTACACGGTGGCCGTCAAGTGGCGATTCTGGTGCCGACCACCCTCCTCGCCCAGCAGCATTACAACAGCTTCCGCGACCGCTTCGCCGATTGGCCGGTGACCGTCGAAGTGATGAGCCGCTTCAAGTCGGCCAAGGAAGTGAACGCGGCGATCGCCGATCTGGCCGAAGGCAAGATCGACATCGTCATCGGCACGCACAAGCTGCTGTCCGACGACGTCAAAATCAAAAACCTCGGGCTGGTGATCATCGACGAGGAGCACCGTTTCGGTGTCCGTCAGAAAGAACAGCTCAAGGCCCTGCGCAGTGAAGTCGACATTCTCACGCTGACCGCCACGCCGATTCCGCGCACGCTGAACATGGCGGTGTCGGGTATGCGCGACCTGTCGATCATCGCCACGCCGCCGGCGCGACGTCTGTCAGTGCGCACCTTCGTCATGGAGCAGAACAAGAGCACGGTCAAAGAGGCCCTGCTCCGCGAATTGCTGCGTGGCGGTCAGGTTTACTACCTGCACAACGATGTGAAAACCATCGAGAAATGCGCTGCTGACCTCGCCGAGCTGGTACCGGAAGCACGCATCGGCATCGGTCACGGACAGATGCGCGAGCGCGAACTCGAACAGGTGATGAGCGACTTCTATCACAAGCGTTTCAACGTGCTGATAGCCTCGACCATCATCGAGACCGGTATCGACGTGCCGAGCGCCAACACCATCATCATCGAACGCGCTGACAAGTTCGGTCTGGCGCAACTGCACCAGTTGCGTGGTCGTGTCGGCCGAAGTCACCACCAGGCTTACGCTTACCTGCTGACGCCGCCGCGCCAGCAAATCACTTCGGACGCGGAAAAGCGTCTGGAGGCGATCGCCAACACTCAGGATCTCGGTGCCGGTTTCGTCCTGGCGACCAACGACCTGGAAATCCGTGGCGCTGGCGAACTGCTTGGCGATGGTCAAAGCGGACAAATTCAGGCTGTGGGCTTCACGCTGTATATGGAGATGCTGGAACGCGCGGTGAAATCGATCCGTAAGGGCGAGCAACCGAACCTCGACCAGCCGCTCGGCGGCGGCCCGGAAGTCAACCTGCGGGTGCCGGCGCTGATTCCGGAAGACTATCTGCCGGACGTTCACGCGCGGCTGATCCTGTACAAGCGCATCGCTTCGGCCACCGACGAGGAAGGTCTGAAGGATCTGCAAGTCGAGATGATCGACCGTTTCGGCTTGTTGCCGGAACCGACGAAAAATCTGGTGCGCATCACGGCGCTGAAGTTGCAGGCCGAGCAGTTGGGCATCAAGAAGGTCGACGGCGGGCCGCAAGGTGGGCGCATCGAGTTCGAAGCGCAGACGCCGGTCGATCCGATGACGCTGATCAAACTGATCCAGAGCCAGCCAAAACGCTACAAATTCGAAGGCGCGACGATGTTCAAGTTCCAGGTACCAATGGAACGCCCGGAAGAGCGCTTTAATACTGTAGAGGCGCTGTTTGAGCGCCTCCTCCCGAAATCTGTTTGAAGGACGCCCAATGCGCCTGTTTCGTTCGCTGACTTTGCTACTGACCTTCGTAGCACCTATGGCGTTTGCCGATGACCTGTATCAGGTCGAAATGATTCTGGTGCGCCAGAACGCTGTGCCGGCCATCGTCAGCCGTGCCGCGCCGGAAGACTGGGCCGCTGGCGCTCTGCGCCTGGGTGAGGACAGCAAACGCACACCTGCGCTGAATGACGTGGTGACCAAACTCACCGCCAGCGGCGATTACAGCGTGCTGATGCACAAGGCCTGGCAGCAAACCCTCGGCGAAGCGCCGGCGAAAGTCGCGGTCAGCGACGGCCAGGAGCAGTTCGGCCAGTTCCCGATCGAAGGCACGCTGGAGATGAAGCTCGGGCGCTTCACCGACGTGACTGCCGACTTCTGGGTCAATCAGATCGACGCCAATGGCCTGGTCACTGCCAGCGAGCGCCTGAAACAGGACAGCCACACCAAGAATGGCCAGCTCAACTATCTCGACAACGGCCATCTGGCCCTGCTGATCAAGATCACTTCTCTGACCGCGCCTGCGCCACGGGAAGCACCTGAAGCGATTCCGGACTGATCGAAGTCCTTATGAACCCGCCGCTGAGTAAACCGTTGGCGCCCTCCTGGGTCAGCCGATTCAAGGAACAGAGCCTGGAGCGTGGCCGTCGCTACGCCCTGGAAAACCGGGTACGCATCGCCCAAGTCGGCGATGCAACGATCACCGCCAGTTGCGAAGGCTCTGGCGGTAACGTGTACCGTCAGACCATTCACCTGCGCGAGTCAGCCAAAGGCACCTTGCTGCTGGTCGATGCCGGCTGTACCTGCCCGGTTCGCAGCAACTGCAAACATTGCGCAGCGGTGCTGCTGAAAGTGCAGGAAACACTCGATTACCCCGCCGCAGCCAAAGACGCCGAGCTGTTGGAGAAACTTCAAGCCGTGCTGGAAAACCGTGGCCCGAAAGCGCCGCCGCAAGTGCTGGTCGATAACGTGCAGCCGTTGCCACGCCTGTGGCTGGCCAGTGTCGAGTTCAGCGCTTTCGAACCGCGCAACGGCAAGATGCAGCGCTACATTCAGCATCGCGCGGCGCTGTCATTCAGCTATCTGGATGAATATGTCAGCGGACAAAAGAACAGCGATATCCTGATTCGTCAGGAAAGTCAGACGCTACGTGTCAAACGTCACCCGGATGTCGAGCAGTCCTACCGCGAACAGTTGCGCATCCTCGGCTTTCGCATCGCCACCCGCCAGAGTAAAGCCCTGCCGGAAAGCGCCGGCGAGCTATACGAGATGGTCAACGACAGCGCCTGGTTGACCTTCACCCTCAACGACCTGCCGAAACTGCGCAGCCAAGGTTGGGAGCTGCAGATCGATGAGGAATTCGGCTTCGATCTGACCGCCGTGGATGATTGGTATGCCACCGTAGAGCAGGTGCCGGATCGCGACTGGTTTGATCTGGAACTGGGGATCATCGTCAACGGTGAGCGCCTGAGCCTGCTGCCGATTTTGCTCAACCTGATGCGCTCGCACGCGGAAATCCTCAACCCGGAACGCCTCGCGCGCCGTCGCGATGACGAGCTGATTCTGGTCAACGTCCCGCAACGCAATATTGAGCACGGGCCACTGCAGGTGGCGTTGCCTCTGGGCCGGTTGAAACCAGTGCTGATGACGCTCGGCGAGTTTTATTTGCAGGAGCCGGGCGAAACCACCCTGCGCCTGAGCAAGGCCGACGCCACTCGCCTCAACTCTCTGGAAGGCCTGCCGCTGCTGTGGGAGGGTGGCGAGCAGATCCGCACGTTCGCGCAACGCCTGCGCGATATTCGTGATTTCAGCGTTGAAGCGCCGCAAGGCCTGAATGCGACACTGCGCCCGTATCAACTTGAAGGCTTGAGCTGGATGCAGTCGCTGCGGCAACTGGAGGTCGGCGGGATTCTTGCGGATGATATGGGGTTGGGTAAAACCCTACAGACCCTGGCGCATATTCTCAGCGAGAAAAACGCCGGGCGTCTGGATCGGCCGTGCATGGTGGTGATGCCAACCAGCCTGATTCCGAACTGGCTCGATGAGGCGGCGCACTTTACGCCACAACTGAAAGTGGTCGCGCTGTACGGCGCCACGCGCAAGAAGCACTTCGACAATCTGGGCGATTTTGACCTGATCCTCACCACTTACGCACTACTGCCCAAAGACGTCGAACGTCTGGCCAGGCAGCCGCTGCATGTGTTGGTGCTGGATGAAGCGCAGTACATCAAGAATCCCAACAGCAAAGCCGCACAGGCCGCCCGAGAGCTGAACGCACGCCAGCGCCTGTGCCTGAGCGGTACGCCGTTGGAAAACCACTTGGGCGAGTTGTGGTCACTGTTCCATTTCCTGCTGCCGGGCTGGCTCGGCGACGTGAAAAGCTTCAACGCCGATTACCGCGTGCCGATTGAAAAGCGCGGTAGCGAAGTCAGACTTCAGCACTTGAACGGTAGGATAAAACCGTTTCTGCTGCGCCGGACCAAGGAACAGGTTGCCACCGAGTTACCGCCGAAAACCGAGATCATCCATTGGGTCGACCTCAACGAAGCGCAACGCGATGTGTATGAAACCATGCGCCTGGCGATGGACAAGAAAGTCCGCGACGAGATCACCCGCAAAGGCGTGGCGCGCAGCCAGATCATCATTCTTGAGGCGCTGCTCAAATTGCGCCAGGTCTGCTGTGATCTGCGTCTGGTCAACGACGCCACCCTGCCCGCTCGCGGCAGCACCTCGGGCAAGCTCGACAGCCTGATGGAAATGCTCGATGAGTTGTTCGAAGAAGGACGGCGGATTCTACTGTTCTCGCAATTCACCTCGATGCTGTCCTTGATCGAGGAAGAGCTGAAAAAACGCAACGTGTCCTACGCGCTACTGACCGGCCAGACCCGTGATCGACGTACGCCGGTGAAAGAATTCCAGAGCGGTAAGCGTCAGATTTTTCTGATCAGTCTGAAGGCTGGTGGCGTGGGCTTGAACCTGACGGAAGCGGATACGGTGATTCACTACGACCCGTGGTGGAACCCGGCGACCGAAAATCAGGCGACGGATCGGGCGTACCGGATTGGTCAGGAGAAACCGGTGTTCGTTTACAAGATGATTGCCCGGGGCACTGTGGAAGAGAAGATTCAGCACCTGCAAAAGGAAAAATCCGACTTGGCGGCAGGCGTGCTGGATGGGCGCAAGGCCGGGGACTGGAAGTTGCAGAGTGATGATATCGAAGCGCTGTTTGCGCCGTTGCCGGATAAGGCCGACAAGCGTTGATATCTGCGTGGCCTGTTAGATAGCTATCGCTGGCAAGCCAGCTCCCACAGGTATCGAGTTGGAACACAGTTTTGTGTACGACTCAAAACCCTGTGGGAGCTGGCTTGCCAGCGATGGGGCCATCAGATATTGCTCTATTACTTAGGGCTCAACCCTTGGCAACAGGCAACGGCGCAAACAGCGCCTCAATGTCACTCTGCTCCAGCTTCCAGCCACCCGTCGTTCCACCTTCAAGCACCGCCCCGGCCAACGCGGCTTTCTCCTGCTGCAACGCCTGTATTTTTTCCTCTACAGTGCCGCGAGCGATCAGCTTGTAAACAAACACCGGATTATTTTGCCCGATTCGATAGGCACGATCGGTTGCCTGATTCTCCACCGCCGGGTTCCACCAAGGGTCGAAGTGGATCACCGTGTCCGCAGCGGTCAGGTTCAAACCGGTACCCCCGGCCTTCAGACTGATCAGAAACAGCGGCACCTTGCCGCCCTGAAAATCCTTCACCGGCGTGCGCCGATCCGTGGTATCACCGGTCAGCAGCGAATAGGCAATGTCACGTTGCTGCAATTCTTCCTCGATCAAGGCGAGCATCGAGGTGAACTGCGAAAAGAGCAGGATTCTGCGACCTTCACCGAGCAGTTCTTCGAGCATCTCCATCAAGCTGACCAGCTTGCCACTGCCGGAGCGCAGTGCCTTTGCTGTTATCGGCATGTTGATCAGGCGCAAGTCGCAACAGACCTGCCGCAGCTTGAGCAATGCATCAAGAATGATGATCTGACTGCGCGCCACGCCACTGCGGGCAATTTCGTCGCGCACTTTTTTGTCCATAGCCACGCGAACCGTTTCATAGACATCACGCTGGCCGTCGCTGAGATCCACCCAATGAACAATCTCGGTTTTCGGCGGCAACTCGGTGGCGACCTGATCCTTTTTGCGGCGCAGTAAAAACGGCTTGATGCGCGCTGTCAGATGTTGCATGCGCTGAACATTGCCGTGCTTTTCGATTGGCGTGCGGTAATCGCGATTGAAGGACTTGCTATCGCCAAGCCAACCCGGCATGAGGAAATGAAACTGCGACCAAAGCTCGCCCAAGTGGTTTTCCAAAGGCGTGCCGCTCAGGCACAAGCGCTGGCGGGCCTGCAGGTCACGGGCCGCTTGCGCGGCTTTGCTGAGCGGGTTCTTGATGTTCTGCGCTTCGTCGAGAATCAGTACGCTCCACAGCTGCGGCTGCAAGGTCTCCAAATCCCTTGGCAGCAACGCGTAAGTGGTCAGCACCAGATCGTACTCAGCCAGATTAGCGAAATCCTTTTGCCGCCCCGTGCCGTGCAGCGCCAATACTTTCAACTGGGGGGTGAAACGCTCGGCCTCGTCGAGCCAGTTGGGAATCAGGCTGGTCGGCATCACCGCCAGAGCCGGACAATCAAGACGACCGGCGTGTTTTTCCGTGAGCAGATGCGCCAAGGTTTGCAGCGTTTTGCCCAGCCCCATGTCATCGCCCAGAATGCCGCCGACCTCAAGCTCGCGCAGGGTCTGCATCCAGTTCAGGCCTTCGAGCTGATAGGGGCGCAGTTGCGCGTTAAGGCCGGCCGGTGCAGCGACCTGGGTGTGACTGGAATTCTGCAAGCGCTTGGCGAAGGTGCGCAGCCGCTCGCCACCCTGCCAATCCAGCGGTACGCCATCGAGCATACTCAAGCGCGCGGCATCCGGAACACTCAAGCGCAGTGCATCGCCCTGATGACCGCCCAGGTACAACTCGCCCAGCGTGGCCATCAGCGGCTTGACGCGACTCAGCGGCAGCGCGACCTTGGCGCCTGAAGGGTCGCCAAAACCGCTGGGTTTCAGTTCGATCAGGAGTTTTTCGTCATCGCTGCGTTGTGCCAGATTGACCGGGTCAAGCAAGCGCGGCTGGGTGCGCAACAAGTGCAGAAGGATTGGTAGCAAACTATAGCGCTGGCCATTGACGACGATACCCAACTGCAAATCAAACCACTGATGCCCAGCCTCTTCTTCGACCTCGGCGTACCAATGCTCAACCGGATGCACATTGAAATGAAAGCCGGGACTCATCTCCACTTCCCAGTTCGAGGCGCGCAACGTGGCAAGCCCTTCGTGCATAAACCCGAGCCAGGCGGAATCATCCGGCAACGTGAACATCTCGCCGGGACGATCCAGCGAGCTCTTGCGCGTGGCTTTCTTGAAGCCGAGCCTTTGCAGGATCTGGCGCAGTTTCTTTTCCACCGCAGGCTGGCGTTGGATGCGCTGGGTTTCGGTACCGTTGAGGATCATCACTTCCGGGTTGCGATCCACCGTCGGCTGGCCGTTGTAGGTAAACACCAGAGCGGCGCGGTGCTCAAGAATGTATTCCCAGCGCGAGCGCTCCCGACCGCTGACGAGGGTGAGTTGCGGCTGCGGAAGTACGTCGTCGATGACTCGTTCGGTCAGTTGGTGGGGCGGCGGGATTCTCGTCGCGGCGCTCATGCGATGGCTGAACTGCATGGCCTGACGCGCCGGAATGTCCGGCGCCAGAGTCAAATGACTGGCCAGCTTTTCTTCCAGTTCATTGAACAGAGGGCCAATCTGCCGCTGTTCACGATCCAGGTAATAAAGCGGCTCCAGCGCCAGCACAGTTTCCTGCGCAGCCTCGGCACTGCTCCACTGCGCACGGAAACCGCCGTCGGCCTGCTCGGCCCAGGCGAACTGGCCGATGCGTTTCGCGCCAGACTCCAACGGTTGCAGATCCTCGAAATCGAGGAACAGCCGCGAGGTGCGCAGGAGCATTTCCAGCAATTCGGCGCCGCTGCTGCCTTCCAGCGGATAACCGCTGTAATAGGCGTGGTGGGAGTGCATGGCAACCAGCAGCCTGGCGACGCGCAGATCCAGCTCGGACAGGTAGCCGGGCTGACGCATGAGCATTTCCGCCAGCGAATACATCGGTTTGACTTCGCGTAACTCGCCGCTCTTGAGCTGGGAAACCTTGAAAATATCGAGCAGCCACTTGCCGCTCACTGACGTTGGCTTGAGCTTGTAAAACAGGCGCGCGCCTGCGGTTTGCGCGCCTTCTTCGGCGGGCTTGGCCGGCACGGGAATGGTCGAAAGCCAATGCTCCAGCGCCCGCCCCAAAGGGATCTGTGCGTCACTTTCAGACGCATCATCTGCACTGCCCTGCAGGTGATAGAGCACCGCAGCGCAGTGCTTGCAGTCGATTACGACAGGACAGCTGCACAGACAACGCAAGTTGACGGAACCCAGCCGATCTTCGGACAAGTAAATGCTTTGTTCATACGCCTGACTTTCCGAACCGACGCAGAACGCCTCGATCTTTTTGTCATTGATCTCGATGATCTCTACCCGGTCATCGGCAGCATAAGCGCGAGCCTTGGCCAGCGCCTTGCTACTGAATGCCTGAGTCCAGGCCAACGACTTGAGCCGTTCGATGAGAATACTCATGAACAGCCCTTAGCCGGCCAACACCCGCGCCAATGCCGACTTAACCTTGCCCATGCCGTCATGCAAGGCCTGCTCGATCTCGGCCATGGTGATTACTTCGGTGGTTTTTCCCGCTGCCGGGTTAACCACCAGCGCCAGACAGGCGTAATCCAGATCCAGCTCCCGGGCCAGTGCAGCTTCCGGCATGCCGGTCATACCGACGATGTCGCAGCCATCGCGCTCAAGACGCACGATCTCGGCGACCGTTTCCAGACGCGGGCCCTGGGTGCAGGCGTAAACGCCTTGATCACTGTATTCGCAACCTTCGGCAGCCACGGCGGCGATCAATTGCTGACGCAACGGCTCGCTGTAGGGAAAGCTGAAGTCGATGTGGGTGACGTGCTCCAGATCATCGGCGAAAAAGGTGTGCTCGCGGCCGCTGGTGTAGTCGACGATCTGATGGGGCACGCAGAAATGACCCGTGCCCATCGCTGGATGAATACCACCCACCGCGTTAACGGCAATGATCGCTTCGGCACCGGCCTGCTTCAACGCCCACAGGTTGGCGCGGTAGTTGACCTTGTGCGGCGGGAAGCGATGCGGGTGGCCATGACGGGCGAGGAACAACACTTCCTTGCCAGCGTATTCGCCAATTTGCACGTCGGCCGATGGCGCGCCGTAGGGCGTGTCTACCGCCAGCGATTGGCGAATGGTCAGGCCTTCCAGTTGGGTCAGGCCGGTGCCACCGATGATTGCGTAAACCGTCATAGCGAAAAATCCTTAATCGATCAGTTGAGCGTCTTTGAGCGCGCCGATGGCGGTGAGCCAGCGCGGATCCTGACGGTAATCGGTGCTGGCGAATGCCTGACCGCGCATGCGGGCGATGCGCGCAGACGGCTTGACCTTCATGCGTTGTGCGGCGCTCAGGGCCAGTTCGGCAGCGGCGCGGTCGTTGCACACCAGGCCCATGTCGCAACCGGCTGTGAAAGCGGCTTCGATGCGGCTGGCGGCATCGCCAACCACGTGAGCACCGGCCATCGACAGGTCATCGCTGAAGATCACGCCGTCAAACTGCAATTCGCCGCGCAGGATGTCCTGTAACCAGCGGCGGGAGAAGCCGGCAGGCTGCGAATCGACTTGCGGATAGATGACGTGCGCCGGCATGATCGCGGCCAATTGTTTGCTGAGTTTTGCGAAGGGTACGAGATCGTTGGCGCGGATCTCGTCGAGGCTGCGCTCGTCGTTCGGGATCGCGACATGAGAGTCGGCTTCGGCCCAGCCGTGACCGGGGAAATGCTTGCCGGTGGCGGCCATGCCTGCGCTGTTCATGCCACGAATGAATGCACCGGCGAGTAGTGCCGCGCGCTCGGGATCACCTTCGAACGAACGGGTGCCAACGACGGCGCTGCGCTGGTAATCCAGATCGAGCACCGGGGCGAAGCTCAGGTCGAGCCCGACCGCCAGCACTTCGGTGGCCATGATCCAGCCGCATTGCTCGGCCAGGTATTCAGCATTCGGGTTGTCGGCGATGGCACGCATGGCCGGCAGACGCACGAAGCCCTGACGCAGACGCTGCACGCGACCGCCCTCTTGATCCACCGCCAGCAGCAGATCCGGACGAATCGCGCGAATCGATGCGCTGAGTTCACGCACCTGGCGTGGATGCTCGATGTTGCGCGCGAAAATGATCAGGCCGCCCACTTCGGGCTGACGCAACAATTGGCGATCTTCAGCCGTCAGCCAGGTACCGGCGACGTCCACCATCAACGAGCCTTGCAGGCCAGCAGTCATAGAGATTCCTTGAAAACGAAAAACCCGATCTGCAGGAAATCGCTACCGTGAGCAATGCTCGGCAGGTCGGCAATTTCTATGAGGATCGGGTTCAGAACGAGAGTCGGCATGGGCGGCTAGCTTAGCGGATACAAGCTGCCGCGCCCACCCGTGCGCGGTTAAACCTTGGCGGCGACCGGCGTTGATTTGCTGCGTGGACGCAGCTGTGCAGTGGCCATTGCCGCGTCGGTGACACCGGTTTCGGCACGCATGCCTGCTGCGAGGAACGGTACCATCAGGCGCATGACTTGCTCAATGGAGGTATTGACGCCGAAATCAGTCTCGGCGATCGCGCGCAAAGCCTTGATGCCGGACATGCTGAACGCGGCAGCACCGAGCATGAAGTGCACGCGCCAGAACAGCTCAATCGGCGGAATGCGTGGCGCTGCTTCGTTGACCAGCATCATGTAGCGGCGGAACACCTTGCCGTACATGTCTTCCAGATAACGGCGCAAGTGGCCTTGGCTTTGGCTGAATGCCAGGCCGAGCAAACGCATGAAGATCGACAGGTCGTTGCCGCTGCGCGGCTGAACCACGAGGGCTTGCTCGACGAGGATTTCCAGCAGTTCTTCGAGCGTCGGCTTGTTTTCAGGCTTGGCCTGACGCCGCTCCAGCTCTTTATCGAGGCTGATGCAGAACGGCCCGAGGAAGCGCGAAAAAACCGCCTGGATCAGGGCTTTTTTCGAACCGAAGTGATAGTTCACCGCTGCCAGATTGACGCCAGCCTTGCTGGTGATCAAACGCAATGAGGTTTCAGCGAAACCTTTCTCCGCGAACAACTGCTCGGCAGCATCAAGAATGCGTTCAACGGTTTCCGACTGGGCCATGGCTACTCCGCCTGACAAACACTTGTTTGAAACATACGTTTCAGCCTGTGCCTTGTCAAGCCTGCCGGTTCGTTTTGGGAATGGTCGGTCAGTTATTTAACCACACAAGCCCAACTCATCAATAAGCACGAATGCCGACCGTCTGGCGGCCTGCAAAAAAACGGGCATTGCCAAGGGCGCTTCACTGTATATAATCCCAGTCACTGTATAAAAAGACAGAGCGATCAATATGCTAAAGCTGACGCCACGCCAAGCCGAGATTCTGGCCTTTATCAAACGCTGCCTCGAAGACAACGGCTACCCGCCAACCCGCGCGGAAATCGCTCAGGAACTGGGCTTCAAGTCGCCAAACGCGGCTGAAGAGCATCTCAAGGCACTGGCCCGAAAAGGCGCCATCGAGATGACTCCCGGCGCTTCTCGCGGTATTCGCATTCCCGGCTTCGAAGCCAAGGCCGACGACTCTACCCTGCCGATCATTGGCCGGGTCGCTGCCGGCGCGCCGATCCTCGCCCAGCAGCACATCGAAGAATCCTGCAACATCAATCCGGCCTTCTTCCATCCACGCGCCGACTATTTGTTGCGCGTGCACGGCATGAGCATGAAGGACATCGGCATTTTCGACGGTGACCTCCTCGCCGTGCACACCACCCGCGAGGCGCGTAATGGCCAGGTTGTCGTCGCCCGCATCGGCGATGAAGTGACCGTCAAACGCTTCAAGCGTGAAGGCAGCAAGGTCTGGCTGATTGCCGAAAACCCTGAGTTCGCCCCTATCGAAGTCGACCTGAAAGATCAGGAACTGGTGATCGAAGGCTTGAGTGTCGGCGTGATTCGCCGCTAAAGGAGGCTTTATGCAGTTCCCACACACCCCTCAGCAAACACAACTGCCTTTATTCGAAGCGTTTCTGGCACAACCGATGGCGCCGATCCTCAAAGAGGTCGTCGAGCGCCCGTGGATTGCCGAACCTGAAGTATTCAGCGAGCTGTCACTGCGCGGTGCTACCGGGAACTGCCTGAACCTGCTTGCCCCGATCCTTCGCGAACTCAGTGAAGATCAGGACGCGCGCTGGCTGACACTGATCGCACCACCTGCCAGCCTTACCCAAACCTGGCTGCGGGATGCCGGGCTGAATCGCGAACGCATTCTGCTGCTGCAACCAAGGGGCGCTCAAAGCGCTCAACAACTGGCGTGCGAAGCTCTGAAGCTGGGTCGCAGTCACACCGTAGTCACTTGGCTCAACCCGCTGAACGCAAATTCACGGCAACAACTGATCAACGCCGCACGCACGGGCGATGCTCAGAGCCTGAATATTCGTTTGGGTTAATTGGTGGTTATACGCGCTGTGTGAAGCGCAGGGCTTCTCCAGGGACAGAGAAGCCGATCTGAAGCGGTAACGTCAAAAAGTAAAAAGACGGGGATCAATGAAGAACCCGCGGCCCTTCTTCCTTATCAAATTCGCCTTCGACCATTCGACCGGCCATTTGCACGCCGACGCTTAACATCGCCTTGGCGATCTCCACATGCTGACCTTGCAGGAACGCCTTGGCATCCTCGGAGAAATCCAGCGTCACCAGAGAACCCTCGTCCTCGGCCCTGCGCAGCTCGATTCGGCCGTCGGGTAACTCGACAATTTCTAGAAAGGACGTTGGCATATAGGTCTGTTCTCCACGAAAGGCAGGGATTATATAGACATCATTCAGGCTTCGCTCGGGATCTTGACCAGCAGCATGTTTCAGATTGCCACCGTGTCAATCGCCCTCAGCACTCGTTCAAGCCTTCGCGGAAACGTATCGCCAGACCTTTCAAGTTCTGCCGCCAGCTCTCCAGCTCCTCTCGACTCAACTCTTCTGGCGCTTCTTCTTCGTCCAGATTAATCGCCTGAATCAACGGTTGCGTCACATCACCCTTCGGCTTGTGCGGCACTCGTGGCGGTTGAAACAGCGCCGAATGCGCTGCCAGCAGTTTTGCCAACCAGGTTTCCGAATTGCCCGCCAACTCAACCATTTCGGCCAGTTCGGGAATTGCGATCGACTCCAGCACTTCACGCGTCAGCAGCATCTCGGCCCGCGGCGCATTGGCCTGCGGCAGACGATAGAAGCCCGCGATCTCATGACAAAGCCCCAGCAAGGCGCCGTACAGGTGAAACAGCGCCGATTCACGCCCAGCCTGAATCAGCGCCAGAGAATTCATCGCACGCCCTTCTTCAGCACGAGCCAAGGCTTCGAGCGACAGGCCGGCGAAATAGATCTTCTGATTGGTGCGGGTATAGAGTTCGTGAGCCATGACGGCGCTCTCCACAACGAAATAATTGCTTCACACAGGCCGGACAGTGTCGTGGATCAGCCGATCCCACCGCAAGCACAAAACAAAAAGGCCGCCTGAAAACCCAAGGGTTCTCATGCGGCCTTTCAGTATCAGGCTAATGCTTATTCAGCTTTGGCCTTCGTACGCTTGTCTTCAACCGTCCACTTGCCGCCGTCGAAGTACGCTTTCCAACCGGTAGGCTTGCCGTCGACTTCGGTCTGCACGTATTGCTCCTTGGTCTTGCGGCTGTAGCGGATGACCGCTGGCAGACCATCAGGATCCTTCTTCGGCGCGTCGCAGAGGAAGTGGTACTTCGGATCGATTTCGTCCTTGTGCGGCACAATCTCGATCACCAGCGGAGCTCGGGTCTCACGGTTTTTCGGGAACTGGCTGGCGGCCAGGAACAGACCAGAGGCACCGTCACGGAGGATGTAGGTGTCGTTGACCTTTTCGCATTTCAGCTCAGGCATCTTCACCGGATCCATCTTCGGCGGCGCCGCGTCACCGCTTTTCAGCAGTTTGCGGGTGTTCTTGCACTCAGGGTTGGTGCAACCGAAGAACTTGCCGAAACGGCCGGTCTTGAGCTGCATCTCGCTGCCGCACTTGTCGCATTCCAGGCTCGGACCTTCGTAGCCCTTGATGCGATAGCTGCCCTCTTCGATTTCGTAGCCCGCGCAATCCGGGTTGTTACCGCAGATGTGCAGCTTGCGCTTCTCGTCGAGCAGATAAGCGTCCATCGCCGTGCTGCAGATCGGGCAGCGATGCTTGCCGCGCAGAACCAGCGATTCCGACTCACCTTCGTCGTCCGCAGCGATCTCGTCGCCCGGCACCAGGTTGACGGTGGCTTTGCAGCGTTCTTTTGGCGGCAGGCTGTAGCCTGAGCAACCGAGGAACACGCCGGTCGACGCAGTACGGATCTGCATCGGACGACCACAGGTCGTGCACGGGATGTCGGTCATGACCGGCTGGTTGGCGCGCATGCCGCTTTCAGGGTTTTCGGCTACTTCGAGTTTCTTTTTGAAATCGCCGTAGAACTCGTCCAGCACGCTTTTCCAGTCACGCTCGCCCTGCGCCACGTCATCGAGGTTCTCTTCCATGCCGGCAGTGAAGCCGTAGTCCATGAGGTTGGAGAAGCTTTCCGACAGACGCTCGGTGACGATGTCGCCCATCTTTTCCGAGTAGAAACGACGGTTGTGCAGGGTCACGTAGCCGCGATCCTGAATGGTCGAAATGATCGCAGCGTAAGTCGAAGGACGACCGATGCCACGTTTTTCCATTTCTTTAACCAGGCTGGCTTCCGAGTAACGCGCCGGCGGCTTGGTGAAGTGCTGCGATGGATCAAGCTTGATCAGCTTCATAACGTCGCCCTGCGCCATATCAGGCAGAACGTCATCGTCGCCTGGCTTGGCAATCTGCGGCATGACGCGGGTGTAACCGTCGAATTTGAGGATACGGCCCTTGGCGCGCAGCTCGAAATCGCCAGCGCCGACGCTGACAGTGGTCGACAGGTATTGAGCTGGCAGCATCTGGCAAGCGAGGAACTGGCGCCAGATCAGCTCGTAGAGGCGTTCAGCGTCACGCTCCATGCCTGCGAGCTTGCTCGGCGTGGTGTTTGCGTCGGAAGGACGGATCGCTTCGTGAGCCTCTTGCGCGCCTTCTTTGCTGCTGTAGACGTTTGGCGTTTCCGGCAGGTACTTCTTGCCGAACTCGTCTTCAATGTAAGTGCGCGCCATGGCCACGGCATCGGCCGAGAGGTTGGTCGAGTCGGTACGCATGTAAGTGATGTAGCCAGCTTCGTACAGACGCTGGGCCATCATCATGGTTTTCTTCACGCCGAAGCCCAGACGGTTACTCGCAGCCTGTTGCAAAGTGGACGTGATGAATGGCGCCGAAGGCTTGCTGCTGGTCGGCTTGTCTTCGCGTTTGACGATGCTGTAGCTGGAAGACTTGAGTTTCTCCAGCGCGGCCATGGCCTGAGCTTCGTTGAGCGGCTTGAAGGCTTCGCCTTTCTCGCGAGCTACTTCGAAACGCACGGTCGAGCCTTTGGCGGTGCCGAGGTCGGCATGCACTTCCCAGTACTCTTCCGGGTTGAACGCACGAATTTCGCGCTCACGCTCGACCACCAGCTTCACGGCAACCGATTGCACACGGCCAGCGGACAGGCCACGGGCAATCTTTGCCCACAGCAGCGGCGAAACCATGTAGCCGACAACGCGGTCGAGGAAACGACGCGCCTGCTGAGCGTTGACACGATCGATGTCCAGCTCGCCCGGTTCCGAGAAGGCTTCCTGAATCGCCTTCTTGGTGATTTCGTTGAACACCACGCGTTTGTAGCGGCTGTCGTCACCACCGATGGCTTCGCGCAGGTGCCAGGCAATGGCTTCCCCCTCGCGATCCAAGTCGGTTGCGAGATAGATGGTGTCAGCATCTTTGGCGAGCCGGCGCAGCTCTTCGATGACCTTCTCTTTACCCGGGAGGATCTCGTACTTGGCTTTCCAGCCATGATCGGGATCGACACCCATACGCGAGACCAGTTGCTTGCGCGCTTTCTCTTTCGGCGAGAGCACCGGACCTTCGCCCGCGGCAGCCTTGCCGCGCTTGGCGGCTGGCTCTTTGCTGGCGCTAGCCGAACCGCTGGTGGGCAGGTCTCGGATATGGCCGATACTCGACTTCACCACGTATTGGTTACCCAGATACTTGTTGATGGTCTTGGCCTTAGCCGGGGATTCCACAATGACCAGCGATTTGCCCATGGATCAGAAAATTCCTGAATTCTAGAAGTGAAAGGCGGTTGGCGCCTGACGCGGCACCGCTATATATAGTTGATACAAGGTGAGGTCAAGCACAGGGTTCTGTGCGCGCTCGCCTTATACCTTGGAAAAAAGGCTTGGTTCGGCTTGCACCAAAGCAAAGCGTGGCACCTGCTCGCCGTCAACCTCGACTGACTCGAGAAACATGCTCAGAGGGCGCACCCAAAAGCCGTAATCGCCATACAGGGCTTGGTAAAAGACCACTTCTTCTTCGGTCTCGGAATGCCGCGCAACACTGAATACGCGGTACTGCGGACCTTTGTAATGTTGGTAGAGCCCAGGTTGTATCGGCATGGTTTGGCCCTCACTCAAATTTTTTCAAAATAAAAACAAAATAAATCCACAAAAACAAAAACCGGGGCACTTGGCCCCGGCTTCCATCGACGAGACGCTTAAACGCGTTCGAAGACGGTAGAGATACCTTGGCCGAGACCAATGCACATAGTGGCCACCCCGAAGGTGCCGCTATTCTGCTTCATCACGTTCAGCAAGGTGCCGGAAATACGGGCACCGGAGCAACCGAACGGGTGACCCAAGGCGATCGCGCCGCCGTGCAGGTTAACCTTCTCGTTCATCTTGTCGAGCACTTTCAGATCTTTCAGCACTGGCAGGGCCTGTGCGGCGAAAGCTTCGTTGAGCTCGAAGAAGTCGATATCGTTGATGCCAAGGCCCGCACGTTTCAGGGCTTTTTGTGTCGCCGGAACTGGACCATAGCCCATGATCGCCGGATCCACACCCGCCACTGCCATCGAACGGATAACCGCCATTGGCTGGATACCCAGGTCCTGTGCACGTTGCGCCGACATCACGATCATGCAGGAAGCACCATCGGTGATCTGCGACGAAGTACCGGCAGTCACGGTGCCGCCCTTTGGATTGAAGGCAGGCTTGAGGGCCGCCAGACTTTCCAGGGTGGTTTCCGGACGAATGGTTTCGTCGTAGTCGAACAGTTTCAGGAAACCGTTCTCGTCGTAGCCCTGCATCGGGATGATTTCGTCTTTGAACTTGCCTTCCACGGTTGCCTTGTGGGCCAACTGGTGGGAACGCACGCCGAAGGCGTCTTGCTGCTCGCGAGTGATGCCGTGCATTTTGCCGAGCATTTCCGCGGTCAGGCCCATCATGCCCGAGGCTTTCGCCGCGTACAGCGACATGTGCGGGTTCGGATCGACACCGTGCATCATGCTCACGTGGCCCATATGCTCGACGCCGCCAACCACGAACACGTCACCGTTGCCGGTCATGATCGCTTGCGCAGCGGTGTGCAGCGCGCTCATCGACGAGCCACACAGACGGCTGACAGTCTGGCCGGCCGAGGTGTGCGGGATCTGGGTCATCAGCGACGCCATGCGCGCGATGTTCCAGCCCTGCTCCAGGGTCTGGTTGACGCAGCCCCAGATCACGTCCTCGACTTCAGCAGGATCGACCTTGGCGTTGCGTTCCAGCAGTTTGCTGATCAGGTGCGCCGACATGTCTTCGGCGCGGGTGTTGCGGTGCATGCCGCCCTTGGAGCGGCCCATCGGAGTACGACCGAAGTCGACAATCACGACGTCTCTTGGATTCAAGCTCATAAAATTTCACTCTCGCTCAAAAGTTGGGACGCTTAACCGAAGAACCGTTGGCCGGTTTTGGCCATTTCACGCAGTTTCGCGGTCGGGTGGTACAGCGCGCCCAAATCAGCGTACTGGTCAGCCAGGGCAACGAACTCGGCAACACCGATCGAATCGATGTAGCGCAGTGCACCGCCACGGAATGGAGGGAAACCGATACCGTAGACCAGACCCATGTCGGCTTCGGCGGCAGTTTCAACGATGCCGTCTTCCAGGCAACGCACGGTTTCCAGGCAAAGCGGGATCATCATCCAGTTGATGATGTCTTCGTCAGTGACTTCGCGCTGCTCGTAAACGATCGGCTTGAGCACTTCCAGTACCGATGGATCGGCGACTTTCTTCTGCTTGCCTTTCTTGTCGGCCTCGTAGGCGTAGAAGCCCTTGCCGTTTTTCTGACCCAGGCGCTTGGCTTCGTACAGCACGTCGATGGCCGAACGACGGTCATCCTTCATGCGATCCGGGAAACCTTCAGCCATGACGTCACGACCGTGGTGACCGGTGTCGATGCCGACCACGTCCATCAGGTACGCCGGGCCCATCGGCCAGCCGAATTTTTCCATGACCTTGTCGATACGGACGAAGTCCACACCGGCGCTGACCAGCTTGGCGAAACCGCCGAAGTACGGGAACAGCACGCGGTTGACCAGGAAGCCCGGGCAGTCGTTGACGACGATCGGGTTCTTGCCCATTTTCTTGGCGTAGGCAACGGTGGTGGCAACCGCCAGCTCACTCGACTTCTCGCCACGGATGACTTCCACTAGCGGCATCATGTGCACCGGGTTGAAGAAGTGCATGCCGACGAAGTTTTCCGGACGCTTGAGGGCCTTGGCCAGCAGGCTGATGGAAATGGTCGAGGTGTTGGACGCGAGGATGGTGTCCTCTTTGACCTGGCCTTCGACTTCAGCCAGTACGGCTTGCTTGACCTTCGGGTTCTCGACCACAGCTTCGACGACCAGATCGACGTGACCGAAGTCGCCGTAGGACAGGGTCGGACGAATGGCGTTGAGCACTTCAGCCATTTTCGCAGCCGTCATGCGACCTTTATCAACGCGGCCAACCAGCAGCTTGGCGGCTTCAGCCAGACCTTGCTCGATGCCGTGCTCGTTGATGTCCTTCATCAGGATCGGCGTACCTTTGGAGGCCGACTGATAAGCGATACCGCCACCCATGATGCCGGCGCCGAGTACAGCGGCCTGCTTCACGTCTTTGGCGATTTCGTCGTAGGCCTTGGCCTTTTTCTTGAGTTCCTGATCGTTCAGGAACAGACCGATCAAGCTCTGCGCGGCAGAGGTCTTGGCCAGTTTGACGAAACCGGCGGCTTCGACTTCCAGCGCTTTGTCACGACCGAAGTTCGCGGCTTTCTGGATGGTTTTGATTGCTTCAACCGGCGCCGGGTAGTTCGGGCCAGCCTGGCCTGCCACGAAACCCTTGGCGGTTTCGAAAGCCATCATTTGTTCAATGGCGTTCAGCTTGAGTTTTTCAAGTTTCGGCTGACGCTTGGCCTTGAAGTCGAACTCGCCGGAAATGGCGCGCTTGATCAGTTCAAGAGCCGCTTCCTGCAGCTTCTCCGGTGCAACCACGGCGTCGACGGCGCTGACTTTCAGGGCGTCTTCAGGACGGTTTTCCTTACCGGAGGCAATCCATTCGATGGCGTTGTCGACACCGATCAGGCGCGGCAGACGCACGGTACCGCCGAAGCCCGGGTAGATGCCCAGCTTGACTTCCGGCAGACCGATCTTGGCCTTGGTCGACATGACGCGATAGTCAGCCGCCAGGCACATTTCCAGACCGCCGCCCAGTGCGATGCCATTAATGGCCACTACGGTTGGGACGTTGAGGTCTTCGAAATCGCTGAAGATCTTGTTGGCTTCGAGATTGCCAGCAACCAGCTCGGCATCCGGCAGCTTGAAGTTGTCGACAAATTCGGTGATGTCGGCGCCGACGATGAACACGTCCTTGCCACTGCTGACGATCACGCCCTTGATCGAAGCATCTGCCTTGATGGTGTCCACCGCCTGACGCAGTTCGTTCAGGGTTAGACGGTTGAACTTGTTGACGGACTCACCCTTGAGGTCGAATTTCAATTCGACGATGCCACTTTCAAGAGCTTTAACCGTGATGGCTTTACCTTCGTAAATCATCAACTGATCTCCACGATATGGAAGCTGAACAGTACACGTCGGACGCAGGCGAATGGCTCGGCAGGACGCTTTTTCGTCGATGCTAACGCCAATCCACCCGGCACACCCGCCAACGCGATAGTCGGGATTCTGTAGGAGCAGTCTGTAAGACAAACGCTCAATTCATACGCCCGTTTGATTTGGGTACGTCACCTTCACGGAATTTCCGACAATTGTCAATCGCCCAAAATACGGGTTGAAAAGCGACTTTGCGGTCATTTCTGTAAGACGAAGACCCGCAACACGCATCTGCATGTGAAGTCATTCATAGAATCAATAGTTAGAAAAGTCGCCCTAATTCGCCGCAGCCATTGTTTAAAGGGCTACGCTGGAGTGACTGCACGGAGATGTCGCTGACCGAGTCAACATCAAAAGAGTTTCCGGCCTGCCTGGCCAACCCCGCCCGATGAATCATGTCGGGCTTTTTATTGCTCGTCTGCCGGACGCTCCCCACCGTTGCAGTGGGAAAAGTCCGCGCGTCACGCCAGCGCTTTCAGAGTGGCATCGATATCCAGCAAAACCGTGGCGTCGCCCTTCTCGCCCCAATACAAGGCGATCATCTGCTTGTCTGCCTCGACTTTGAAAACATTGCCCGGCAACTTTTCGAAATGATTGAGCAGCGCGCGATCTTCGCAGACTTCCTGCCACTGATTAACCCAGATACCCGGCGTTTTCTGCCAGTAAGTCCAGCAGGCAGGCGACTTGCCACGGCGCGGCCGATGATACTGCGCGCACGGGTTTGGTGGCTCTTGCGCCAGCCAGTGCGGCCATTCCTGAGGCGCCAGCTGCATGGCCAGGCCAATGCGCCGCGCCTCCATGCGCAGGGCGATGCGACCGCTTTGCGCGCGCGATGGGCGCAACCACGCCAGCGGACTTAAAACCACCAGCAGGATTGACACCACCAACCAGACCGTCATATCTCTATTCCCAATTCTCGGTGAGCGCATTGTGTCACTTTGGAACCAATGCGCTTGAAACCAGCCATACTTAACAATATTGAAACCTCACGAGGAGCACCTCATGCCCTACCACCACATCCTGGTCGCCGTAGATCTGACCGAAGAGTGCGACCCTGTGATTCACCGCGCCCGAGAGCTGTCGGTGAGCAATGGCGCCAAGCTTTCGCTGGTGCATATCGTCGAACCTATGGCCATGGCGTTCGGCGGCGACGTACCGATGGATCTGTCACAACTGCAACAACAGCAGTTCGATCAGGCCAAGGAACGCCTTGAGCGTTTGAAACAAAAGTACACTGAGCTTGAAGGCGCCAACTGCCACCTGACCTACGGCCAGCCACGCCAGGAAATCCATCATTTCGCCAAAGAACAAACGTGCGATCTGATCGTGGTCGGCAGCCATGGCCGACATGGTCTGGCGCTGTTGCTCGGCTCGACCGCGAATGACGTGCTGCACGGCGCGCCATGTGACGTCCTCGCCGTCCACCTGGTCAAACGCTGAAACACTGATCATTGTGGGAGCGAGCCTGCTCGCGAAGGCGTCGGCACACAGCATTAATGCCGCCTGACACACCGCATTCGCGAGCAGGCTCGCTCCCACATTGGGTCTCCACCCGAATATGAAAAGCCCGGCGTTCATCACTGAACGCCGGGCTTTTTCACATCCGGATCAATCAGGCATCCAGCTCGGCCCAACGTTCCATCAACGCATCCAGCTCAGCCTGCAACTGCTCCAGCGAAGCAATCACCTTGGCTGTTTCAGCCGGTGGACGCTGATAGAAACCGCCGTCAGCCATCTCGGCCTCCACTGCGGCAATCTGCTGTTCCTTGGCGTCGATATCGCCCGGCAACGCTTCCAGCTCACGCTGCAGTTTGTAGCTCAGCTTTTTCTTCGCCGCCGGAGCAGCTGCCGCAGGCGCTGCGACCACTGCGGGCTCTGCAGTAACCACCGCCGAATTCAGATCAGCCTTACCCGACTTGCTTTCAGTTACGCCCAACAGACGCGGCGAACCACCCTGACGGATCCAGTCCTGATAGCCGCCGACGTATTCACGCACCTTGCCTTCACCTTCGAAGACCAAGGTACTGGTGACCACGTTGTCGAGGAATGCCCGGTCGTGGCTGACCATCAGCACGGTGCCGTTGAAAGTCAGCAGCACTTCTTCGAGCAGCTCGAGGGTTTCCACATCAAGGTCGTTGGTCGGTTCGTCGAGCACCAGCAGGTTCGCCGGTTTACTGAACAGTTTGGCCAGCAACAGACGCGCACGCTCACCACCCGACAACGCCTTGACCGGCGTGCGGGCACGCTGCGGGCTGAACAGGAAGTCGCCGAGGTAGCTCAGCACGTGACGGCTCTGGCCGTCGATATCGATGAAGTCGCGACCTTCGGCGACGTTGTCGATCACGGTCTTTTCCAGATCCAGCTGATGACGCAACTGGTCGAAGTAGGCCACGTCGATCCGCGTGCCCTCTTCCACTTTGCCGCTGGTCGGCTGCAGACCACTGAGCATCAGTTTCAGCAGAGTGGTCTTGCCGGTACCGTTGGCGCCGAGCAGACCGATACGGTCGCCGCGCGTCAGCACCATCGAGAAGTCCTTGATCAGGAACGGGCCGCCCGGGTGAGCGAAACTCACGTTCTCGAGGACCATCACCTGCTTGCCGGACTTGTCGGCAGTGTCCAGCTGAATGTTGGCCTTGCCAGTGCGCTCGCGACGCTCGCTGCGCTCAACGCGCAGGGCTTTCAGGGCGCGGACGCGGCCTTCGTTACGGGTGCGGCGCGCCTTGATGCCCTGACGGATCCAGACCTCTTCCTGGGCCAGTTTCTTGTCGAACAGCGCGTTGGCGGTCTCTTCAGCGGCCAGCGCGGCTTCTTTGTGCACGAGGAAACTGGCGTAGTCGCCGTTCCAGTCGATCAGGCCGCCGCGATCCAGTTCGAGGATGCGCGTGGCGAGGTTTTGCAGGAAGGAACGGTCGTGCGTGATGAACAGCACGGCGCCCTGGAAATCTTTCAGCGCTTCTTCGAGCCAGGCAATCGCACCGATGTCCAGGTGGTTGGTCGGTTCGTCGAGCAGCAGCAGATCCGGCTCGGACACCAGCGCCTGCGCCAGCAGCACGCGACGACGCCAGCCGCCGGACAACTGGGCGAGGGTCTTGTCAGCCGGCAGTTGCAGACGGCTCAAGGTGCTTTCGACCAGAGTCTGCAAACGCCAGCCATCACGGGCTTCGAGGTCCTGCTGAACGTGCATCAGCTTGTTCAGGTCATCTTCAGTGACGCAGTTCTGCGCGAGGTGATGGTACTCGGCGAGCAACGCACCCACGCCATCAAGGCCTTCAGCGACCACGTCGAACACCGTCCGATCGTCGGCCACCGGAAGTTCTTGCGGCAATTCGCCGATTTTCAGACCGGGGGCACGCCACACCGAGCCTTCATCGGGCTTCTGGTCGCCCTTGACCAGTTTCATCATGCTGGACTTGCCAGTGCCGTTGCGGCCGATGATGCACACCCGCTCACCACGGGCGATCTGCCAGGACACCTTGTCCAACAACGGCATAGCGCCGAACGCAAGGGACACATCGCTGAATTTGAGCAGGGTCATGAGCTTCTCCAAAAACCGGGCGCGCATTCTACCTGAGTTAGGACCTCAGCAGGCCGGCAATTTGTCTGTCGAAGCACTCTGCACAACATTTGTTGCGAACTTGTGCTGCGAGGCCCGCAAAGCTTTCGCCGCTTGCTGGCAAAAGGCTAAGCTACAGACAATTCAGTGCTGATTCGTGTCGGCACTTGTCATGATTTCTCTGCCCGGATGTCTCATGCGCAGTCGCCTTTTCAGTGTTTTGTCCTGTTTGCTACTTACCGCCGCTGCCGCTCAATCCGCCCAGGCGGTGGACCTGTCCACCCAACGCCAGTATTACGATGAAGCCAAGCGCGCGCTGGCCAAGGGCGATACCGGCCCGTACTTCCGCTACAGCCAGGCGCTGGCCGATTACCCGCTGGAACCGTACCTGGCCTACGACGAACTGACCGCGCGCCTGAAAACCGCGAGCAATGCGGAAATCGAAAAATTCCTCGCCGAACACGGCGATCTGCCCCAGGCCAACTGGATGAAACTGCGCTGGTTGCGCTGGCTCGCCGACCGTGGCGACTGGGCGACCTTCGTCAAGTATTACGATCCGAAACTCAACTTCACCGAACTGGACTGCCTCAACGCGCAGTACCAGATCACCCACGACAAAAAAGCCGAAGGCTATGCCAACGCCGACAAACTGTGGCTGACCGGCAAATCGCAGCCTGCCGCCTGTGACGGACTGTTCGGCATCTGGGCTGCCGACGGCCAGCTCACCGAGCAGAAGCGCTGGGAGCGCACCAAACTCGCCGCTCAGGCTCGCAACTATCCGCTGGCCAACAGCCTGGTCAACGGCCTGACCACCCTCGCCCCGCGCGGCCGATTACTGGTCGACGTCGCGCAGAAACCCGAGCTGCTCAATCAGACTTCGCGTTTCACCCCGGCCGATGAGCCGATGTCCGATGTGGTCAGCCTCGGTCTGCGCCGGTTGGCGCGTCAGGATCCAGACAAGGCCATGGCCCTGCTCGACGGCTACGCCAGCAGCATGCATTTCTCCCGCGATGAAAAAGTCGCGATCGCCCGGGAAATCGGCCTGACCCTCGCTCGACGTTTCGACAGCCGCGCGCTGGATGTGATGACCAAGTACGACCCCGAACTGCGCGACAACACCGTTTCCGAATGGCGTTTGCGCCTGCTGTTGCGTCTGGCTCGTTGGGACGACGCCTATCAGTTGACCCGCCGTCTGCCGCAGGATCTGGCCACCACCAACCGCTGGCGCTACTGGCAGGCGCGCAGTCTGGAACTGGCCCAGCCGCAGAACCCGGAAGCGCAAACGCTGTACAAAAACCTTGCGCGCGAACGTGACTTTTATGGTTTCCTCGCCGCCGACCGCTCGCAATCGCCCTACTCGCTGAACAACAAGCCACTGGTGCTTAGCCAGGCGCTGATCAACAAGGTGCGCAACACCCCGGGCGTACGCCGCGCGCTGGAATTCCATGCTCGTGGTCAGATCGTCGACGGTCGTCGCGAGTGGTATCACGTCAGCCGCCATTTCAACCGCGATGAGATGGTTGCCCAAGCGAAACTGGCTTACGACCTGAAATGGTACTTTCCGGCGATCCGCACCATCAGTCAGGCGCAGTACTGGGACGATCTGGATATCCGCTTCCCGATGGCCCACCGCGAAACGCTCGTGCGTGAAGCCAAGGTGCGTGGTCTGCATTCGAGCTGGGTGTTTGCCATCACCCGCCAGGAAAGCGCCTTCATGGACGACGCGCGCTCCGGCGTCGGCGCCAGCGGCCTGATGCAACTGATGCCCGGCACCGCCAAGGAAACCGCGCGCAAGTTCAGCATCCCGCTGGCCTCTCCGCAGCAGGTGCTGGATCCGGACAAAAACATCCAGCTCGGCGCCGCTTACCTGAGCCAGGTGCACAGCCAGTTCAACGGCAACCGCGTCCTCGCCTCCGCCGCCTACAACGCCGGACCGGGTCGCGTGCGCCAATGGCTGCGCGGCGCCGATCACTTGAGTTTCGACGTCTGGGTCGAAAGCATCCCGTTCGACGAAACCCGTCAATACGTGCAGAACGTGCTGTCGTACTCGGTGATCTACGGCCAGAAGCTCAACTCACCGCAGCCGCTGGTGGATTGGCATGAGCGCTACTTCGACGATCAGTGATCACCTGACTGACGCCGACTAACGAAAAATGCCCGTATCGCGAGATACGGGCATTTTTTATGGGCACAACCTGAGCGGCTATTTAGTGAATGGCAGGATCGGTGACAGGATTCGTTGACGCGCTCTTGCCATCATTGAACTGCAACGCTGCCAACCGCGCATACAGCGGATTGCTGGCAATCAGCTCCTGATGAGTACCAATAGCCACAAGTTTGCCCTGATCCATCACTGCAATCCGGTCAGCGTTTTTCACCGTGGCCAGTCGATGCGCAATCACCAGCGTGGTGCGGTTCTGCATCAGACTCGGCAGGGCTTCCTGAATCAGGTGTTCGCTCTGCGCATCGAGGGCGCTGGTGGCTTCGTCCAGCAGCAGGATTGGCGCGTCGACCAGTAACGCCCGGGCGATCGCCAGACGCTGACGCTGGCCACCGGAGAGGCCGAGGCCACCATCGCCGAGATGAGTCTGGTAACCGTTGGGCATTTTCTCGATGAAGTCGTGGGCGTGTGCGATTTTCGCCGCTTCCTTCACCTGCTCCAGCGTCGCCCCCGGATTGCCATAACGAATATTCTCTTCAACGCTGCCGAAAAACAGCGCCGGCGACTGCGAGACCAAGGCGAAGTGGCGGCGCAGGTCCAGCGGATCGAGGCTGGTCAGCGGTACGCCATCAATCAGGATCCGACCTTCCACAGGGTCATAAAAGCGCAATAGCAAATCGTATACCGTGGACTTGCCGGCGCCGGATGGCCCCACCAGCGCCAGCGTCTCACCGGCCCGAATGGTCAGGTTCAAGCCATTGACGGCATAGCTGTCAGGACGCGACGGATAGGAAAAACGTACTTCCTGTAATTGCAGTTCACCCCGGACGCGCTGCGGCAAGGTCACCAGCCCGGTGGTGGGCGGCTGGATGATGTTTTCTGACCCCAGCAGTTCGGCGATGCGCTCGGCGGCACCTGCCGCGCGTTGCAATTCGCCAATCACCTCACTCAGGGTGCCGATCGCGCTGCCGACAATCAGACTGTAGAAAACAAACGCCGCCAGTTCACCACCGGTGATGCGCCCGGCAATCACGTCCATGCCGCCGACCCACAACATCACCGCCACCGCGCCGAGCACCAGCACGATCACCATGGTGATCATCCATGAACGCTGAAAGATGCGTTTGCGCGCCGTGTCGAACGCGTCCTCGACGGTTGTCGCAAAACGGCGCTCATCCTGCACCTGATGGTTGTAGGCCTGCACGGTTTTGATCTGGCCGAGGGTTTCCGACACATAGCTGCCGATATCGGCCACCCGGTCCTGGCTCAATCGCGACAGATTGCGCACGCGCCGGCCGAAGATCAGGATCGGTGCCACCACGAACGGCAAGGCAATCACCACGATGCTGGTGAGTTTCGCGTTGGTCACGAACAACAGAATGACACCGCCGATGACCATCAGCAGGTTGCGCAGGAACATCGACAGCGATGAGCCGATCACCGACTGCAGCAGCGTTGTATCGGCGGTCAGCCGCGACTGGATCTCCGAACTGCGGTTGTTCTCATAGAAGCCGGGGTGCAGATAAACCAGATGGTTGAACACCTCGCGGCGAATATCGGCCACGCAACGCTCGCCGATCCACGACACCCAGTAAAACCGCGCGAACGTGCCGACAGCCAGCCCCAGTACCATCAGCATGAAGATGCCGATGCTCTGGTTGAGCTGATGCGGCGACTGGGTCATGAAGCCGCGGTCGACCAACAGTTTGATTCCCTGCCCCATCGACAGCGTGACGGCAGCGGTAACGATCAACGCCAGCAGCGCACCGATGACCTGCCAGCGATAAGGGGCCAGAAATCGGCTGGTCAGACGCAGGGCGCGCCGGTGCCGGGAAGAAAGCTTCGGGGTCATTCAGGTACACATCCGTGTTGATGAAAGGGCTAGCCTAAACCTTCTTGGGGCGGAACTCTGTAAATCACAATGAGTCAGGTTAAATATGCCCCCAAAGACTAGGCCATAGTTACTATTGGTCTAAAGTCCCGGTTGAGACGAGCGGTCGTTTCTGTTTGAGTGGAGATGCCCCACTGACAGACCGCAGGGAGTTGTCACAGCCCGGTCACGTGGCGGTTTTACCCTAGGCACACAACCTGATGAGGAGACAGGCCATGTCCTTGCAACACAGCAGCGAAGACAAAATTGAAGTGATCCGCACCAAGCCCGGCCAGACTCTGGGTTGCTCGATTATCGATAAGGATGGGCGTGAAGTACCGATCACTGAAGACATGATCCAGGACGCGTGCCGCGAACTGGACAAGCGATTGGTCAAGCCTGCCAAACAAAAGTGATATAGCCACCGTCTTCATGACCCGGTCCTTTTGACCGGGTTTTTTCTGTCTGCAGATCCGGCATTTGTGGCGCCCCCTTCGCGAGCAGGCTCGCTCCCACATGGACCTCTATTCGCTGAGATCTCCTGTGGGAGCGAGCCTGCTCGCGAAAGGGCCGACCCGGTTTCTAGACAGCCACCGCGCCGAGCGCCGCCACGATCTTCGCCAACTCTGGCGACGCCCCTTCAATCCGCACCTTCAGCCCTTCAATCTCACGCCGCACCGGATATTGCTTGCGCAACACATCGAACGCCGCCCGCTGCTCGCCGACGTTGCCTACGAGGCTGCGGCGAAAATCCGCATCATCGCGGCGCGGGTCGTACACACCACGGCACAACATCGCCAGCGCCCAGGCCGGATCGCTGTCAGCATGCAGGGTCACTTCAGACAACCACGGTGCCGGCAACAGATCACTGAGTTGGATAATTGCCGGTTGGCCGCTGAATGCGCAATACGCCTGATAAATCTGCGCCGTTCCGCGCTGTTTGCCGTCGAGGCTGTAACCGGCAATGTGCGGGGTCGCCAGCACGCAGAGTTCGGCCAACGCCACATCAACCTCCGGTTCGGCCTCCCAGACGTCGAGAACGGCTTGCAGGTCTTCACGCTCCAGCAACACTTCGCGCAGGGCAAGGTTATCCACCACGGGACCACGGGCCGCGTTGATCAGCCATGCGCCGGGCTTGAGCTGCTGCAAACGTTGCTGATCGAACAGATGCCAGGTCGCGCCGTCACCTCTGCGGGTCAACGGCGTGTGCAGACTGATCACGTCGCACTGTTCGATGATCGCTTCAAGGCTGACGTAATCGCCGCCCTCGGCAGCCTGACGCGGCGGATCGCAGACTTTGACATTCCAGCCAAAGCCCTTCAGGACCTTGATCAGACGACCGCCCACTTCACCGGCACCGACGACACCATAGGTCCGTTGAGCAAGATCGACGCCTTCGATTTCGGCAAGCGTCATCAGGCTACCCAGCACGTAATCAACCACGCCACGGGCATTGCAGCCAGGCGCACTCGACCAGGTGATGCCGACCTCATTGAAGTAATCGAGATCCAGATGATCCGTACCGATGGTGCAAGTGCCGACAAAACGTACCTTGCTGCCTTCAAGCAACGCACGGTTGACGTTGGTCACCGAACGTACGAGCAACACGTCGGCCTGCTCGACCGTCGCACGGTCGATGGAACGGCCCGGCACCCGGCGGATCTCGCCGAAACCGGCAAAAAAGGCATCGAGCAGCGGGATATTTTCGTCGGCAACAATCAGCATGGCGGGCTCCTTTGGCGGATCGGCAGTTTAGGTGCAGATCGGTCGCCGGGCCAGCAGGCTTTGCGCTTACAAATCCGCAACAGAGGATTTTTCCTGACCAAGGCGTCAGCGGCGTAGAATGCGGCGCCTTGCGCATCAACACCTGTGGACGCTTTGCCTGTGAATTCTGTAACTGACCAACCTGTCGCCGTCTCCCTGACCCGCCCCGCGCGGATTCGCCTGGAGTTCAAGAACCTTCTCGCCCTCGCGTTGCCGATCATCATCGCGCAACTGGCGACCACAGCCATGGGCTTCGTCGATGCAGTGATGGCCGGGCGCGTCGGGCCGAAAGATCTGGCGGCGGTGGCGCTGGGCAACTCGATCTGGGTGCCGGTGTTTCTGCTGATGACCGGCACTCTGCTGGCAACCACGCCGAAAGTCGCCCAGCGTTTTGGGGCTGGCACCCATAGCGAAATCGGCCCGCTCGTGCGTCAGGCGCTGTGGCTGGCGCTGGTGGTCGGACTGATCGCGACCGCGATGCTGGTTGCCGCCGAGCCGGTACTGCACCTGATGAAAGTCGATCCCGAGTTGATCGGCCCGTGCATGCAATACCTGCACGGCATCGCCAGCGGTCTGCCGGCGGTGGCGTTCTATCACGTACTGCGTTGCACCAGTGACGGCATCGGTCGAACCCGTCCGGCAATGGTGCTGGGCCTGTGCGGTCTGGCGCTGAACATTCCGCTGAACTACGTCTTCATCTATGGCGACTTCGGCGTGCCGGCCATGGGCGGCGTTGGCTGCGGCTGGGCCACGGCCATCGTGATGTGGGTGATGGCGCTGGGGCTTGCTGGGTATGAGCGCTGGGCGCCGGCCTATCGTTCGAGCGAGATTTTCAGCCGTTTCGACTGGCCGCAATGGGCAGTGATCAAGCGTCTGCTGGCAATTGGTCTGCCGATCGGCATCGCCGTGTTTGCCGAGTCGAGCATTTTTGCCGTAATCGCGCTGTTGATCGGCAGCCTCGGCGCTACCGTGGTGGCCGGGCATCAGATTGCGCTGAACGTCAGTTCGCTGGTGTTCATGATTCCGTATTCGCTGGGCATGGCTGTAACCGTGCGTGTCGGTCAGGCGCTGGGCCGAGAAGAACCTCGCGAGGCACGTTTTGCTGCCGGCGTCGGTATGGGCACCGCGCTGGCCTACGCCTGTCTGTCGGCGAGCATGATGCTGTTGCTGCGCGAGCCGATTGCGGCGATCTACACCGCTGACCCGACGGTGATTCACATTGCAGCGATGCTGATTGTGTATTCGGCGCTGTTCCAGTTTTCCGACGCGATCCAGGTGACCGCTGCCGGCGCACTGCGCGGTTATCAGGACACGCGGGTGACGATGATCCTGACCCTGTTCGCCTATTGGGGCATTGGTTTGCCGGTGGGCTATGCCCTCGGTCTGACCGACTGGCTCGGCGAACCACGCGGCCCGAGCGGTTTGTGGCAGGGTCTGATCGTTGGCTTGAGCTGTGCGGCGTTGATGCTGTCGATTCGGTTGACGCGTAGCGCGCGCAAACGTATTCGGATCAGTCGCTCGGCGGGCTAAACCCTTTAAACCGGGACAAAAAATGTGGGAGCCAGCCTGCTCGCGAATGCGCTGTATCAGTCGCCATCAATAGTGACTGAGATACCGCTTTCGCGAGCAGGCTCGCTCCCACATTTGGTTTTGTGTTCGCCTAGTATTCAGGCGTGTTTCTTGCGGATCCAGTACAGGTAAGTACCGGCCTCTTCGTGCTGGCCCACCAGTTCGTGGTCGAGAAACACACAGAACTTGGGAATGTCGCGTCGAGTCGATGGATCGGTGGCAATCACCTTGAGCAGGCCGCCGGGTACCAGGTCACGGATGTGCTGGTGCAGCATCATCACCGGTTCCGGGCAATTGAGGCCGGTGGCGTCGAGGGTGCCGTCGACCGGGGTATCGATCATTTCACTCATGATTCACTCCTGAAACTGGCCGGCATTGTCGCGCATTGCCGGGTATTCGGTCATCTGTGGTGTTACGCCACACCCTATGTAGGCGCTGCCGAAGGCTGCGATCTTTGCTTTTTAAGATCAAAAGATCGCAGCCTGCGGCAGCTCCTACAGGGGTTTTGCGGTGTTTCAGCGAGCTTTGGTTTTCTTCACGTCATGCCTGCGCAGGTGGCAGGTCACTTCTTCGCGGTCGTGATACAGCTGTTTGCAGCCGATATCGACCTTGATCCCGCGCGCCTTGAAACCATCGGCAATGCGTTCGAGCAAGCGCTTCACTTCGGCGTAACGCTGCTTCATCGGCAACTTCAGGTTGACCACCGCCTCGCGGCAATGCCCTTCGCCGATCCACTCTTCAAGCATCGCGGCGTTGCGCGCCGGTTTCTCGACGATGTCGCAGACCATCCAGTCCACCGGTTGCTTGGGCTTGAAGGTGAAACCGTCGGCCATCAAATGCTGGACCAGACCGGTGTCCATCAGGCTCTCAGCCATCGGGCCGTTGTCGATGGCGGTCACCAGCATGCCGCGGTTGACCAGTTGCCAGGTCCAGCCGCCTGGCGCGGCACCGAGGTCGACGCCGGTCATGTCGCTGTGCAGGCGATCTTCCCACTGATCACGCGGGATGAAGTGGTGCCATGCCTCTTCCAGCTTCAGCGTCGAACGGCTTGGCGCCTCACGCGGGAACTTCAGGCGCGGAATACCCATCGGCCACATCGCCGAGTTACCGGCATCAGCCATCCCCAGAAACACTTCACGACCGCTCTTGAAGGTCAGCAACAGACGCGGCTTGCTGGCGTCCTCCACCAGTTTGCCGGCGCCGGTCAGCGCCTTGCGCAACGGGCCTTCAAATTTTTTGCAAAAGTTCGACAGTTCCTTGCCGTCGTTGGTGTCGACGACTTCCAGCCACAGGCTGCCGCAAACCGGGAATTCGGCCACGTGCGCGAGAATCACGCTGATGCGGTCGGTTTCCGGCAGATCGATGAATACCCCGCGCGCCCATTGGCGCGGGAAGATCAATTCGGCGAAACGCTGGCCGCGCATCAGGCGCTCGGCGCCGTCTTCTTCGGTGCAGACAAACTCGGCGAAGGCGGTGGCCGCTTTGGCCTTGGCGTAGCCGGCCACGTTGAGTTGCGCGGCGAGGTCGGAAATCTCCGAACAGACTTCGCCTTCGAAGCCTGGCCGGCAATGCATGAATAGGGTGTTCATTCTTACTCCTGGGCAGTGGGCGTTCATTCGGCCACTGCGCGATGTCCAGACCTTGCGTTGCAGCAAAGCCTGTCACGAAAACCGGCGCATGATAGCCGATGTCGGAACCTTGGTTCCGCTCATAGAGTCCAGTTATTAGCCAGCTAATGAAAACAGGGCTACGTTGGTAGCTCTGCCCGTCCCCTCAATCCGTAGCCGTGCGGATTCAAAGGAGTGATCGTAATGCCGTCCCTCGATAGCCTGAAGACCCTTAAAACACTGCAAATCGACGACAAGACCTACCACTATTTCAGCTTGCCGGATGCCGCCAAAAGCCTGGGCGATCTCGACAAGTTACCGATGTCACTGAAAGTCCTGCTGGAAAACCTGCTGCGCTGGGAAGATGAAAAAACTGTCACCGGCGCCGACCTCAAGGCGATTGCGGCGTGGCTCAAGGAGCGTCGCTCCGATCGTGAAATCCAGTACCGCCCGGCCCGCGTCTTGATGCAGGATTTTACCGGCGTACCCGCCGTGGTTGATCTCGCCGCGATGCGTGCGGCGATGGCCAAGGCCGGTGGCGATCCACAGCGAATCAATCCGCTGTCGCCGGTGGATCTGGTGATCGACCACTCGGTGATGGTCGACAAATTCGCCACGCCTAGCGCGTTCGAGCAGAACGTCGACATCGAAATGCAGCGCAACGGCGAACGTTATGCCTTCCTGCGTTGGGGCCAGAGCGCTTTTGACAACTTCAGCGTGGTGCCGCCGGGCACCGGCATCTGCCATCAGGTCAATCTCGAATACCTCGGCCGCACCGTGTGGACCAAGGATGAAGACGGCCGCACCTACGCGTTCCCCGACACGCTGGTCGGTACCGACTCGCACACCACCATGATCAACGGCCTCGGCGTACTCGGCTGGGGCGTCGGCGGGATCGAAGCGGAAGCGGCGATGCTCGGGCAACCGGTGTCGATGCTGATTCCGGAAGTGATCGGTTTCAAACTGACCGGCAAACTCAAGGAAGGCATCACGGCCACCGACCTGGTGCTGACGGTGACGCAGATGCTGCGTAAGAAAGGCGTAGTGGGCAAGTTCGTCGAGTTCTACGGTGACGGCCTCGCCGACCTGCCGCTGGCCGACCGTGCAACCATCGCTAACATGGCCCCGGAATACGGCGCGACGTGCGGTTTTTTCCCTGTCGACGACGTGACGCTTGAATACCTGCGCCTGTCGGGTCGGCCGCCAGAAACGGTGAAACTGGTCGAGGCGTACACCAAGGCTCAGGGGTTGTGGCGTCTGCCCGGTCAGGAGCCGGTGTTCACCGACAGCTTGGCGCTGGACATGGGCAGCGTCGAAGCGAGCCTGGCCGGACCGAAACGTCCACAGGATCGCGTCTCGCTGCCGAATGTACCGCAAGCCTTCAGCGACTTCATCGACCTGCAATTCAAACCCACCAGCAAGGAAGAAGGACGTCTGGAGAGTGAGGGCGGTGGTGGCGTCGCCGTGGGCAATGCAGATCTGGTCGGCGAAACCGATTACGAATACGAAGGCCACACCTATCGCCTGAAAAACGGTGCGGTGGTCATCGCCGCAATTACCTCCTGCACCAACACCTCCAACCCGAGCGTGATGATGGCCGCCGGGTTGTTGGCGAAGAAAGCCGTGGAGAAAGGCCTGACCCGCAAACCGTGGGTGAAGAGTTCGCTGGCGCCGGGTTCGAAAGTGGTCACCGACTACTACAAGGCGGCGGGGCTAACGCAGTATCTCGACCGGCTCGGGTTTTCCCTGGTCGGCTATGGCTGCACCACCTGCATCGGCAACTCCGGACCGCTGCCGGAACCGATCGAGAATGCCATCCAGAAAGCCGACCTCACCGTGGCATCCGTGCTGTCCGGTAACCGCAACTTCGAAGGCCGCGTGCATCCACTGGTAAAAACCAACTGGCTGGCCTCGCCACCGCTGGTGGTCGCCTATGCCTTGGCCGGCAGTGTGCGCAGCGATATCAGCAGCGAACCGCTGGGCGAGGACCAGCAAGGCAATCCGGTGTACCTGCGCGATATCTGGCCATCGAGTAAAGAGATCGCCGATGCGGTCAATCAGGTCAACACGGCGATGTTCCATAAGGAATACGCCGAAGTGTTTGCCGGTGATGAGCAGTGGCAGGCCATCGAGGTTCCGCAAGCGGCGACTTACGTGTGGCAGGACGATTCGACCTACATCCAGCACCCGCCTTTCTTCGACGATATCTCCGGCCCACTGCCGGACATCAAGGACGTCAAAGGTGCACGAGTATTGGCCCTGCTCGGCGACTCGGTAACCACCGATCATATTTCCCCCGCCGGCAACATCAAGGCTGACAGCCCGGCCGGGCGTTATCTGCGCGAAAAAGGCGTGGAGCCACGGGACTTCAACTCTTACGGCTCACGGCGCGGCAATCATGAAGTGATGATGCGCGGCACCTTCGCCAACATCCGTATTCGCAATGAAATGCTCGGCGGTGAAGAAGGTGGCAACACGATCTACATTCCGACCGGCGAGAAACTGGCGATCTACGATGCGGCGATGAAGTACCAGGCTTCGGGCACACCGCTGGTGGTGATTGCCGGGCAAGAGTACGGCACCGGTTCCAGCCGTGACTGGGCGGCCAAGGGCACCAATTTGCTCGGCGTGAAAGCGGTGATCGCGGAAAGCTTCGAGCGGATCCACCGTTCCAATCTGGTGGGCATGGGTGTGCTGCCGCTGCAGTTCAAGCTTGATCAGAACCGCAAGAGCCTAAACCTGACCGGCAAGGAAACCTTCGAGATTCTGGGCCTCACCGGCGTCGAGCTGACACCGCGAATGAATCTGCCGCTGGTGATTACCCGTGAGGACGGGCGCCAAGAGAAGATCGAGGTGTTGTGCCGGATCGATACGTTGAATGAGGTGGAATACTTCAAATCGGGCGGGATTTTGCATTACGTCCTGCGCCAATTGATCGCCTCGTAACGCACAAACCAAAGTAGGAGCTGCCGCAGGCTGCGATCTTTTGATCTTGCTTTTAAAAGCCAAAGTCAAAAGATCGCAGCCTGCGGCAGCTCCTACATACAGGCGAAAAAAAACCCGCCGAAGCGGGTTTTTCCCAAGACCATTATCGACTCCCTGTCGGCAGCGATCCTTGCAAATGGTCGATCATCCGTGATCCTGAAACACTCCCTGTGTCTCAGTTGATGTGTGTAGATTACGCAGTGGATCCAATCAGCAATAGTCGTAAAAGCTACCAGTGCGTGTAAGACATTCGCCATAGCAACCCTTCCGAAAACCCCTAGCTGTGTCAGGCATCAAGCATGGAAGCCGCGATCTGCGCGACTTTCAGCTGCCCAGAGGCTTGCCCCAACGCGTCATCCTCCAAAAACCAGGCTGCCGACAAACCGGCGAACGCCAGCACCCATTGCAGCAGCCTGCGGCGATCAAGCATGGCAGCTTGGACAATCACATCCAGCTGCCGGCGAAAGCGCTGGCGATCGGTGGCCGTTGGCAAGTCCGGGTTGCAAATCAGGTTGGCGTAATCAAAACCACGCTCGCCTCTGACCCGTTTCGGATCGATTGCCAGCCAGCCACGCGATTGGAAATCCAGCACATTGTCGTGATGCATGTCGCCGTGCAGCACCACCACTTCCTGTGGGTCGGCGAGCAGGGCTTCGGCGGTTTGCAGGCTCAGGGCGTAGAGACCGCCATGTTGTGCAGCCGCGATGCGCAGCGAAGCAAACCATGGCCCTAACTCCACCAGCGGCGGAGACGGCGTTTCACGCGGTGCATGCAATCGCGCCAGCGCCGAACAGAGAATCCGGCTCGCCTCGTCGTCTTCGCCATTCATTGCCATGTGCATCAGCGAGCGGCTGCCCATGGCGCGCTCCATCAACAGGCCATCCTCGTGATGCGCCAAGACTTGCGCAGCGCCGTCACCGTCCCACCAGGTCATCAGCCGATTGCCGTACTTCTCGTCGACATCCAGCGCTACCTTGAGCATGGCCGGAATGTCGTTCAGGCGTACCGGCAACAAACGGCTGCCTTGCGTGATGATCGGCACGCCGTCCGTGACCAATCCCCAGCGCTTGAGCCAAGGTTGGAAAATATCAGCCACTGTCACGCTCGCGGGCCTTGGCGCTCTCGGCAAGAAACTGTTCGAGGCGGCTCAACTGCTCCTCCCAGCCACGGCTGTCCATGTAATACGCCTCTTTCTGGCGAATGTCGGGAATGTGCGCGAAGCCCGATTCGGACACTTTCAGCAACGTGCCACTCTCGAAGTCTTCCAGCTCGAACCTGACCAGCGTTGTCGGCTCCTGGGAATAGTCGATCTTCGGATTGACCGCATACGGATGCCAGCGAAACGAAAACAACTGCTGCGGCTCGACCCGTTCGATCAGCACATTCCACAACACGTGTTCATAACCCGGATACGTGACCTGCCCTTGCGTCCACTCACCGGCAATAAACCGCCGGCCCTCAAGCGCCACCCCAAACCACTGGCCAAACGCCTCGGCATCGACCAATGCACGCCAGACATGCGAACGCGGCGCCTTGAGCGTGATTTTGCGTTCGAAACTATTGGGTACTGGTTTCATACGTCACCTCCTGTTCTGAACACTAGGCTTGTATGACCACATGTCCAATGTGAAGTTGTATCAGAGCGGTGCAGTCATTCACCTGCAAGGACACATCAAGCTGCACTTTTTGACCGGTGCTGTGATGAATCCAGGCACCCTCCGCCTAACGAAACTGTTACCTTTTCCAGCGAATTTGAATCTACAAGGACGCTCATGCCGCCATCCCTCGCTGAACGTTACCGCGGTGCCCTGCTCGGTCTGGCGTGCGGCGACGCTGTCGGTACTACGGTTGAGTTCAAACCACGGGGATCATTCCAACCGTTGACCGATATGGTTGGTGCTGGCCCATTCCACCTCAAGCCCGGGCAATGGACCGATGACACCTCGATGGCGCTGTGTCTGGCGGAAAGCTTGCTGAACAAAAATGGATTCAATGCCGCTGATCAGATGGGCCGCTACCTCAACTGGTGGCAATGGGGCTATCTCAGCTCGACCGGTGAGTGTTTCGATATAGGCATGACCGTCAGTCAGGCGCTGGCGCAATATCAACAAACCGCTGATCCCTTCGCCGGCTCGACCGACCCGTACAGCGCCGGCAACGGTTCGCTGATGCGTCTGGTGCCAGTGGTGCTGTTCTACTTTCCCGACGCCCGGAAAATCCAGAGCTTCGCCGCCGACAGTTCCCGAACCACCCACGCAGCACCTGAAGCCATCGAATGCTGCCAATTGCTGGCCGGGTTGATCGCCTGCGCGCTTGAAGGCGCGAGCAAAGCCGAACTGCGTCAGCTGCCACTCGCCAGCTTCTCGCAACCCAAGGTTGCTTCCATTGGGCGTGGCGATTTCCTCGGTCTGTCCGAGGCAGACATCAAAGGTAGTGGCTACAGCGTGCAGTCGCTGGAAGCGGCGTTGTGGTGCTTTCACCACACGGACAGCTTCGAAGCGGCCATTTTGCGGGCGGCCAACCTGGGCGATGACGCCGATACCACTGCCGCGATCACCGGCCAATTGGCCGGCGCCTATTACGGCGTGCGGGGGATTCCTGAACACTGGCTGGAAAAGCTGCACGACGGTGAAGAGATTGCGGCGACCGCCGACCGTTTGCTCGCGGCTTCCCGAATGCGCGCACCTGAATAAGCGCGACGCAGCCGCTACACTGCTCGGCACTTACTTTGATACAGCGAGATTTGACTATGTCCCCACGCCTGCTTCTGGCCTTGACGCCCTTCCTGTTCACCCCCCTCGCTCACGCTGCGGTCGACTGCGCCAACGCCAGCGATCAGGCGACGATGAATCAGTGCGCCGGGCAGGACTTCAAAGCGGCGGACAAAGAACTGAACACGGTGTACCAGCAGATCACCGGGCGTTTGAAGGACAACCCGGATGGCAAGAAGCTGTTGGTCAGTGCGCAACGGGCGTGGCTCGGGTTTCGGGATGCCGAGTGCAAGTTTTCATCGTCCGGGGTAACTGGCGGGAGCGTTTATCCGTGGGTTTACAGCAGTTGCCTGACCGGCGTGACCAAGGTCCGGGTTGAGGCGCTGAAACAGTATTTGAAGTGTGAAGAAGGTGACATGAGCTGCCCGGTGCCCGGGGCCTGATTTTTTTCCGGCGGTTTTGAGGGATCTTTCGCGAGCAGGCTCGCTCCCACATTGGAACGCATTTCAAATGTGGGTCAACGCCCGTGCAATGCGTTGCGCGTGATCATGTTCTGCTCAGGCCGATACGACTCGGCCCTGTGCACACTCGCGCACACGACAGGAGCACCACTGCGCAAACTTTCCTCAAGCACATGCCGCAGCCGCAACAATCCCTCACGTTGCATCGCCAGGTTGGCCTCGATCTGGCGTATCTCATCCATACGGATATCGATTTGCTCGATGGTCAGCGATTTCGAACAACTGCCATCCTGCAAGAACAGACGCGAATGGTCTCAAGAGAAAAACCAAGCCGTTGCGCATCGCGCACCAGTATCAATCGCGCAACAGCCGCCTCGGCGTAGTGGCGATATCCATTGGCGTCACGGGTAGAAGGCTCCAGTAACCCTTGCTCCTCGTAATAGCGAATGGCCGAAGCGGCAACACCAGTGCGCTTGGAAACCTCTCCAATCTTCATAAAAACTGCTTGACCTTCAAGTTGGCTTTAATCGTTAGCATAAGCCCAGGTTCAGCACGACAGCCAGTCGTTATGACCGACCTGAACATCTTTCACCTTTATGGAATTTGATGATGAGCACACTGACAGACCTGCTGAAATGGCGCTATGCAACGAAAAAGTACGACCCTTCCCGGACGGTGCCCGATGAAAAAATCGAGCGCATTCTGGAAGCGGTGCGTTTAACGCCGACATCAAGCGGACTGCAGCCTTTTGAATTGCTCGTAGTGACCAATGCAGAGATTCGCGAAAAGATCAAAGCCGTCAGTTGGAACCAGCAGCAGGTTACCGACTGCTCTCACTTGTTGGTGTTCGCCGCATGGGACGACATCACTGCGGAGCGGGTCAACATGATGTTCGACCTGACCAACGAAGTTCGCGGGACCGTTAACGAAGGATGGGAAAATTACCGCCAGATGCTCTTGGGCATCGTTGCTGGACGTGGCAAAGAGGCTAATTATCAAGCGGCCGCACGGCAGGCTTATATTGGTCTTGGCTCGGCTCTGATCGCTGCGGCATTTGAAGAAGTCGACGCGACACCGATGGAAGGTTTCGACCCGGCAGCCATCGATGAAATCCTCGGACTCTCGGCTCGCAACTTGCGCAGTGTGGTGATTCTGCCGTTGGGCCATCGAGCTGCTGAGGGAGACTGGTTGGTTAACTTGAAAAAGGTTCGCCGATCGCGGGAAAACTTCGTTACCGAGATCAAGTAAGCGCTACAGGAGCGGGCGACTGAGCATGCCTGTGGCGTGTGTCCCCGCTCTAATCAATCCCTGCCCCCATCATCGATACCAGCGGCCACCGAGTGGATCGCGTCCCTCCCCTGCTCTCGACTTGATTCGAATTCGAGAGCCTATCGACATTGAAATCCCCCCAAAAGCGAATGAAATGAAGATGATGCCGTGGTCTGGCATCCCGTTTCAAAAGCGCTCTTAACAAAACAAGAACAATTTATTATTGCCATTCGATAATTTAACATCGAGAATTAGTCATTCCCAATGACACCGCAAGGATTTTTCATGAGTAATCGTAACAACGGATTGGCACTGCAGCGTATGCATTGGGTCGGACTACTGGCAGCGATTCTTGTCTGGGTTTTAGGGATGACCGAGGTCGGTGGCAACGCTTCGATCTGGTTGTTTAAAACAGATGAAATGCTCGCGGCTTTGCTCTACGCCTTCGCCGAAAACTCGCCGCAATTACTTGATCCATTTGTCGAAGGTGCGTTGCTTGCCCCCGACACATGGCTCTCACCATTGGTTACGGCGCTGCTCGTCGTTTTGGATTTTCTGCCCGTTCTGCTTTCAACTTACGTGCTCTGGCTGACAGGGTTGTTTTTCCTGCGCTTGTCCCGCGGCGAAACCTGGACCGAGCGTAATATCAAGGTGCTGTGGCGAGTGGGGATTCTGTGCATCATTTCTCCGGCCGCCTACCCGCTGATAGAGACCTTGCAAGGTTTGGCACTGTCTATTGATCTGCCTCCTGGGGATCGCATCTTTCAATTCTCGATTGGCCTGTCTTCCTCTTCTGCCTATGAGATTGTCAAAGGCGTATTGCTCTGTTTATTTTCAATTATCATGCGCGATGCAAAAGTACTCAGCGATGAGCAAAGTCAATACATATAGAACAATACAATGACCATTATCGTCCGCCTTGACGTTGTCATGGCCACGCAAAAAATTCGCTCGAAAGAGTTGGCCAGCCTGCTGGGCATCACCGAGGCCAATCTGTCATTACTGAAGAATGGCAAGGTCAAGGGCGTGAAGATGGCCACCCTGGACAAGCTGTGCGCAGCACTCGATTGCCAGCCAGGCGACTTGCTGGAATACCAGAAAGACTGAGCCTTGCGCAGGCGCGCCAGTTAATTTTCGCCAGTCCACACCGTTTAACTCTTATTCAATCCTTAGTTTGTAAGGCGGCTTTGTCATGACCCGGTTTTTACTTTGCGCGCTGTTTTTACTGACAGCGTTGATCAGCGGCTGCGCCACGCAAATGGACGTAGCGCTAAATGCCACACCTGATCCGGAGTATCATTTTGACCGAAAGGCGACTGTGCTGGTGACGTCTGCGAGTGGCAGCGACGAAAACGCTCTTAATGCCCGCTATTATCTTCGCGACATGGTTAACGCGCTGAAAGACAGGGGTTTTCAGGAGGTCTATACCGACGCCAGTCTGCCAAAGAACCACGCGCCGATAAAAATGACTGTCAGCCTCGATATTGGCAGTCGACAGGTGACTTACCGCTATACCGCCACCGACTATGGGCAAGTGCCGACCAGCACCTCTACCGTGTGCAAGAACAGCAAGAAAAAAGACGACCGAATGACCTGCACGAGTAAACCAAACACCACCTACGGCCCGATAGGTACTTCTGAGCGCACCGGTTACACCACGCTTAGTACCTTTATTGCCACCGCACGCGATGAAGTCAGTAAGCGACCGGTCTACCTGCTTCGCGCTTCGTCTTACAACGAAGACTGCCAAGCCTCCAAGGTCGAAGAATTTCTAGTGGAGCAAGGCTTGCAGAACCTGAACTTCGAGGACCGTGTGCAGCGCAACTACTCCGTCACGATGCCCGAGGGTTACCGCTGCAAATAGGCTTTGCAGGGGACGCTCACAACATCGGCTCAGCTTGCGTGAACCGGTGCTGTGAGCTGTTGAAGGTTAAACGTGCGGGTCACCCGGCGCTTTCGTCGGCGCGGCGTATTGCGGCTTGAGATGGCCGTCCTGATCGAGTAACCAGGCGTCCATGATCTGCCGCACTACAGGGCCTGCGACACGACCACCGGCCTCGCCGTTTTCGATCATCACCGAAATCGCGATCTTCGGATGCTCGGCCGGGGCGAAGCCAACGAACAAGGCGTTGTCGCGGTGGCGTTCGAGGGTTTTCTCACGGTTGTAGCGTTCGCCCTGCTTGATAGCCACCACTTGCGCCGTACCACTCTTGCCAGCGATGCGGTATTGCGCGCCTGCCGCCGCCGCACGCGCGATTCCGCGGGCATCATGCATCACCATCTGCATACCGTGGTTGACCTGTTCCCAGTCACGCGGATCCTTTAGCAGGATGTTCGGCATCGGATGCTCGTCGACCGGAGCGACACCATCGACGGTCTTGGCCAGGTGCGGACGATTCCATACCCCTTTGTTGGCGATCAACGCCGTGGCTTGAGCCAGCTGTAGCGGCGTCACCTGCATGTAGCCCTGGCCAATGCCAAGGATGACGGTTTCGCCAGGGAACCAGGCTTGCCGGCGGGTCGCGCGCTTCCAGGCCTGCGACGGCATCAAACCGGGCGACTCTTCAAACATGTCCAGCGAGACTTTCTCACCGAGGCCGAACATGGCCATGTAATCGTGCAGACGATCGATGCCGAGCTTATGCGCGAGGTCGTAGAAATAGGTGTCATTGGAACGCATGATCGCCGCGTCCATGTCCACCCAGCCGTCGCCGCTGTGGTTCCAGTTGCGGTACTTGTGATCGAAGTCCGGGAGTTGGTAATAACCGGGGTCGAAGACGCGGGTCTGCGGCGTCACAACACCAGCGTCAAGTCCGGCGATGGCCACCTCTGGCTTGATCGTCGAGCCCGGCGCGTAGAGCCCGCGCAGTACGCGGTTGAACAGCGGACGGTCGATCGAATCTCGCAGCGCCGAGTATTCCTTGGAACTGATACCGGTGACGAACAGATTCGGATCGAAGCTGGGATTGCTGACCATGGCCAACACTTCGCCGGTCGACGGATCGAGCGCTACCACGGAACCACGACGATCACCCAGCGCGGCTTCGGCAGCTTCCTGAAGTTTGATGTCGAGGCTCAGGACGATGTTCTGGCCGGGAACCGGGTCGGTGTGTTTGAGCACACGGAGTACGCGCCCCTGGGCGTTGGTTTCCACCTCTTCATAACCGACATGGCCGTGCAACTGCGCTTCGTAGAAACGCTCGATACCCGTTTTGCCAATGGATTGGGTACCACGGTATTCAACCGAGTCGAGGCTTTTGGATTCTTTTTCGTTGATCCGGCCAACGTAACCGATCGAGTGGGCGAAATGTGCGCCGAGTGGGTAGTGGCGGACAAACTGCGGCTCGACATCGAGGCCGGGAAGACGGAACTCGTTGACGGCCAGTACGGCAATTTGCTCTTCCGTCAGCTCATAGAACAGCGTCACCGGCGTGAACGGGTGGCGGGACTGCTTCATGGCCTTGTCGAAGACGGTGCGATCTTCTGCTGGCAGGTGCAGAAGATTGATGACCTCGTCCAGTTCTTGATTGACGTCATTGGCGCGTTCGCGGGTGATGGTCAGGTTGAAACTAGGGCGGTTATCGGCAAGCAGCACGCCATTGCGGTCGTAGATCAAACCGCGCGTCGGCGGGATCGGCAAGACGTGGACGCGGTTGTTTTCGGAGATGGTCGAGTGGTAGTCGAACTCCACCACTTGCAGAATGTACAGGCGCACGACCAAGGCGCAGCTGATGGCAAAGACAAACAAGGCGCAGGCGATCAACCGTTTGTTGACCAGGCGCGTCTCTTTTTCGTGATCCTTGATCGGGATGGGTTCAGGCATTTCTACAGCAACTCTTTGACATAAATGAGTGCCGATCCGTGGGCATGACATCAGTCCGTTAAAAAACGAGCTGCACCATACCAAAAACTGTCCGGTCACTTCAGAAGGAATTTCCCCAATGGCCACTCTTGCGACGGTTGGGGCGGCTCAGTGCGTTGGAAAACTTTTCTGCAGGCAAAACAAAACCCCAACTGCTTTCGCAATTGGGGTTTCGGAATTTAATCTTGACGATGACCTACTCTCACATGGGGAAACCCCACACTACCATCGGCGATGCATCGTTTCACTGCTGAGTTCGGGATGGGATCAGGTGGTTCCAACGCTCTATGGTCGTCAAGAAATTCGGGTACTGAGTCGTGACCAGAGGGCCTCGCTTCAGCAAATTGGGTATGTGACAGCTTTCGGTGTTTTGTGAACATCAAACTTTCGGTTCGTTTCGTCTTCACACACCGCAATCTGGTCTCTCTCGAGTTCACAAATTGCTTGGGTGTTATATGGTCAAGCCTCACGGGCAATTAGTATTGGTTAGCTCAACGCCTCACAGCGCTTACACACCCAACCTATCAACGTCGTAGTCTTCGACGGCCCTTCAGGGAACTCAAGGTTCCAGTGAGATCTCATCTTGAGGCAAGTTTCCCGCTTAGATGCTTTCAGCGGTTATCTTTCCCGAACATAGCTACCCGGCAATGCCACTGGCGTGACAACCGGAACACCAGAGGTTCGTCCACTCCGGTCCTCTCGTACTAGGAGCAGCCCCTCTCAAATCTCAAACGTCCACGGCAGATAGGGACCGAACTGTCTCACGACGTTCTAAACCCAGCTCGCGTACCACTTTAAATGGCGAACAGCCATACCCTTGGGACCGGCTTCAGCCCCAGGATGTGATGAGCCGACATCGAGGTGCCAAACACCGCCGTCGATATGAACTCTTGGGCGGTATCAGCCTGTTATCCCCGGAGTACCTTTTATCCGTTGAGCGATGGCCCTTCCATACAGAACCACCGGATCACTAAGACCTACTTTCGTACCTGCTCGACGTGTCTGTCTCGCAGTCAAGCGCGCTTTTGCCTTTATACTCTACGACCGATTTCCGACCGGTCTGAGCGCACCTTCGTACTCCTCCGTTACTCTTTAGGAGGAGACCGCCCCAGTCAAACTACCCACCATACACTGTCCTCGATCCGGATAACGGACCTGAGTTAGAACCTCAAAGTTGCCAGGGTGGTATTTCAAGGATGGCTCCACGCGAACTGGCGTCCACGCTTCAAAGCCTCCCACCTATCCTACACAAGCAAATTCAAAGTCCAGTGCAAAGCTATAGTAAAGGTTCACGGGGTCTTTCCGTCTAGCCGCGGATACACTGCATCTTCACAGCGATTTCAATTTCACTGAGTCTCGGGTGGAGACAGCGCCGCCATCGTTACGCCATTCGTGCAGGTCGGAACTTACCCGACAAGGAATTTCGCTACCTTAGGACCGTTATAGTTACGGCCGCCGTTTACCGGGGCTTCGATCAAGAGCTTCGCGTTAGCTAACCCCATCAATTAACCTTCCGGCACCGGGCAGGCGTCACACCCTATACGTCCACTTTCGTGTTTGCAGAGTGCTGTGTTTTTAATAAACAGTCGCAGCGGCCTGGTATCTTCGACCGGCATGAGCTTACGGAGCAAGTCCTTCACCCTCACCGGCGCACCTTCTCCCGAAGTTACGGTGCCATTTTGCCTAGTTCCTTCACCCGAGTTCTCTCAAGCGCCTTGGTATTCTCTACCCAACCACCTGTGTCGGTTTGGGGTACGGTTCCTGGTTACCTGAAGCTTAGAAGCTTTTCTTGGAAGCATGGCATCAACCACTTCGTGTTCTAAAAGAACACTCGTCATCAGCTCTCGGCCTTAAGATCCCGGATTTACCTAAGATCTCAGCCTACCACCTTAAACTTGGACAACCAACGCCAAGCTGGCCTAGCCTTCTCCGTCCCTCCATCGCAATAACCAGAAGTACAGGAATATTAACCTGTTTTCCATCGACTACGCTTTTCAGCCTCGCCTTAGGGACCGACTAACCCTGCGTCGATTAACGTTGCGCAGGAAACCTTGGTCTTTCGGCGTGGGTGTTTTTCACACCCATTGTCGTTACTCATGTCAGCATTCGCACTTCTGATACCTCCAGCAAGCTTCTCAACTCACCTTCACAGGCTTACAGAACGCTCCTCTACCGCATCATCCGAAGATGATACCCGTAGCTTCGGTGTATGGTTTGAGCCCCGTTACATCTTCCGCGCAGGCCGACTCGACTAGTGAGCTATTACGCTTTCTTTAAAGGGTGGCTGCTTCTAAGCCAACCTCCTAGCTGTCTAAGCCTTCCCACATCGTTTCCCACTTAACCATAACTTTGGGACCTTAGCTGACGGTCTGGGTTGTTTCCCTTTTCACGACGGACGTTAGCACCCGCCGTGTGTCTCCCATGCTCGGCACTTGTAGGTATTCGGAGTTTGCATCGGTTTGGTAAGTCGGGATGACCCCCTAGCCGAAACAGTGCTCTACCCCCTACAGTGATACATGAGGCGCTACCTAAATAGCTTTCGAGGAGAACCAGCTATCTCCGAGCTTGATTAGCCTTTCACTCCGATCCACAGGTCATCCGCTAACTTTTCAACGGTAGTCGGTTCGGTCCTCCAGTTAGTGTTACCCAACCTTCAACCTGCCCATGGATAGATCGCCCGGTTTCGGGTCTATTCCCAGCGACTAGACGCCCTATTAAGACTCGCTTTCGCTACGCCTCCCCTATTCGGTTAAGCTCGCCACTGAAAATAAGTCGCTGACCCATTATACAAAAGGTACGCAGTCACCCAACAAAGTGGGCTCCCACTGCTTGTACGCATACGGTTTCAGGATCTATTTCACTCCCCTCTCCGGGGTTCTTTTCGCCTTTCCCTCACGGTACTAGTTCACTATCGGTCAGTCAGTAGTATTTAGCCTTGGAGGATGGTCCCCCCATATTCAGACAAAGTTTCTCGTGCTCCGTCCTACTCGATTTCATGACTAAGAGATTTTCGCGTACAGGGCTATCACCCACTATGGCCGCACTTTCCAGAGCGTTCCGCTAATCTCAAAGCCACTTAAGGGCTAGTCCCCGTTCGCTCGCCACTACTAAGGGAATCTCGGTTGATTTCTTTTCCTCAGGGTACTTAGATGTTTCAGTTCCCCTGGTTCGCCTCTTGCACCTATGTATTCAGTACAAGATAACCATCTTATGATGGCTGGGTTCCCCCATTCAGACATCTCCGGATCAAAGTCTGTTTGCCGACTCCCCGAAGCTTTTCGCAGGCTACCACGTCTTTCATCGCCTCTGACTGCCAAGGCATCCACCGTATGCGCTTCTTCACTTGACCATATAACCCCAAGCAATCTGGTTATACTGTGAAGACGACATTCGCCGAAAATTCGAATTTCTCAACTAAGAGAACTCACAAATTTTACCTTAGCCTGATCCGTTACCAGTGAAAGTAACGTTCAGTCTATCTTTCTATCACATACCCAAATTTTTAAAGAACGAACTAGTCAAAGACTAGAAATCAACATTCATCATCACAACGATGGAATGCTCATTTCTAAGCTTTCAAACTTTAGAAGCAGTAGTGGTGGAGCCAAACGGGATCGAACCGTTGACCTCCTGCGTGCAAGGCAGGCGCTCTCCCAGCTGAGCTATGGCCCCGTATTTCTACAGGCGTTTCCCACACAAAATTGGTGGGTCTGGGCAGATTCGAACTGCCGACCTCACCCTTATCAGGGGTGCGCTCTAACCAACTGAGCTACAGACCCAATTTCGGGCTGCTTCTTTCGTCTTCTTCAATGAATCAAGCAATTCGTGTGGGAACTTATGGAGCAGCTGATGTCGTCGATTAAGGAGGTGATCCAGCCGCAGGTTCCCCTACGGCTACCTTGTTACGACTTCACCCCAGTCATGAATCACACCGTGGTAACCGTCCTCCCGAAGGTTAGACTAGCTACTTCTGGTGCAACCCACTCCCATGGTGTGACGGGCGGTGTGTACAAGGCCCGGGAACGTATTCACCGTGACATTCTGATTCACGATTACTAGCGATTCCGACTTCACGCAGTCGAGTTGCAGACTGCGATCCGGACTACGATCGGTTTTATGGGATTAGCTCCACCTCGCGGCTTGGCAACCCTTTGTACCGACCATTGTAGCACGTGTGTAGCCCAGGCCGTAAGGGCCATGATGACTTGACGTCATCCCCACCTTCCTCCGGTTTGTCACCGGCAGTCTCCTTAGAGTGCCCACCATTACGTGCTGGTAACTAAGGACAAGGGTTGCGCTCGTTACGGGACTTAACCCAACATCTCACGACACGAGCTGACGACAGCCATGCAGCACCTGTCTCAATGTTCCCGAAGGCACCAATCCATCTCTGGAAAGTTCATTGGATGTCAAGGCCTGGTAAGGTTCTTCGCGTTGCTTCGAATTAAACCACATGCTCCACCGCTTGTGCGGGCCCCCGTCAATTCATTTGAGTTTTAACCTTGCGGCCGTACTCCCCAGGCGGTCAACTTAATGCGTTAGCTGCGCCACTAAGAGCTCAAGGCTCCCAACGGCTAGTTGACATCGTTTACGGCGTGGACTACCAGGGTATCTAATCCTGTTTGCTCCCCACGCTTTCGCACCTCAGTGTCAGTATCAGTCCAGGTGGTCGCCTTCGCCACTGGTGTTCCTTCCTATATCTACGCATTTCACCGCTACACAGGAAATTCCACCACCCTCTACCATACTCTAGCTCGACAGTTTTGAATGCAGTTCCCAGGTTGAGCCCGGGGATTTCACATCCAACTTAACGAACCACCTACGCGCGCTTTACGCCCAGTAATTCCGATTAACGCTTGCACCCTCTGTATTACCGCGGCTGCTGGCACAGAGTTAGCCGGTGCTTATTCTGTCGGTAACGTCAAAATTGCAGAGTATTAATCTACAACCCTTCCTCCCAACTTAAAGTGCTTTACAATCCGAAGACCTTCTTCACACACGCGGCATGGCTGGATCAGGCTTTCGCCCATTGTCCAATATTCCCCACTGCTGCCTCCCGTAGGAGTCTGGACCGTGTCTCAGTTCCAGTGTGACTGATCATCCTCTCAGACCAGTTACGGATCGTCGCCTTGGTGAGCCATTACCTCACCAACTAGCTAATCCGACCTAGGCTCATCTGATAGCGCAAGGCCCGAAGGTCCCCTGCTTTCTCCCGTAGGACGTATGCGGTATTAGCGTTCCTTTCGAAACGTTGTCCCCCACTACCAGGCAGATTCCTAGGCATTACTCACCCGTCCGCCGCTGAATCCAGGAGCAAGCTCCTCTCATCCGCTCGACTTGCATGTGTTAGGCCTGCCGCCAGCGTTCAATCTGAGCCATGATCAAACTCTTCAGTTCAAACATCTTTGGGTTTTTAAGAAACCCTAAACTTGGCTCAGCAATCGTTGGTTACATCTTTGATTTCTCGCGGAGTAACTTGTGATGCTGATAATCTTGTTGACTATCAGTCTGACTCCACAAGCACCCACACGAATTGCTTGATTCAGTTGTTAAAGAGCGGTTGGTTAAGATCTTTCGCCTCAACCGAGGCGCGCATTCTACAGCAGCCTCATTTGCTGTCAAGTGATTATTTTCAGAAGTTTTCGAAGATTTCTTCAACAACTTCAACCACTTGCGCTTCCGATCTCTCGTCAGCGGGAGGCGAATTCTACAGCGTTACACGCTGCTGTCAACACCTCTTTTTCAACTTCCTTTTGACTTCGATTAACTGAAGCAACCTGCCGCCGAAACCTACATAACTCATTGATTCTCAAGGAGTTTTCCGTTTCGACTGCGCCGGAAGTGGGGCGAATTATAGACATCTGAAATCTGCCGTCAACTGTTAATTGTGCTTTTCTATCGATCAGTTGAAAAAGGCCTCTTCTATATAGACGCAACTCGATTGAGTGCGCAGTATATTGCCCAACACCAACAATAAAGCCTTGCTCTCACCTTGGACGATGCCACGTAATGAATGACCAGCCACGCTCCCTTGCCTCAATGCTGTTCCCGGTTGGCCTGCTATTAATAGCCATGGCGTCGATCCAGTCCGGCGCCTCTCTGGCCAAAAGCATGTTCCCCATCGTTGGCGCCCAGGGAACCACCACGCTGCGCCTGATCTTCGCCAGCATGATCATGCTGCTAATACTGCGTCCATGGCGTGCGAGGCTGACCGCCAAATCACTGCGCACAGTCCTCGTCTACGGCATGGCATTGGGCGGCATGAACTTCCTCTTCTATATGTCATTGCGCACGGTGCCATTGGGAATTGCCGTCGCCCTCGAATTTACCGGGCCACTGGCCGTAGCCATCTATGCCTCCCGCCGTGCCATCGACTTTCTCTGGATAGCCCTGGCCGCCGCCGGCTTGATGTTGCTGATTCCAACAGGTGCAACCAGCGCCGGAATCGATCTGGTAGGCGCCGGGTATGCACTGGGAGCAGGTATCTGCTGGGCGCTATACATTCTGTTCGGTCAGAAGGCCGGGGCCGATAACGGTGTGACGACTGCGGCGCTAGGGGTAATGATCGCGGCACTGTTCGTCGCCCCTATCGGCATCGTGCATGCAGGTGCAGCCCTTTTGACCCCTTCGCTGATCCCGATTGCCATTGGCGTCGCCATCCTGTCCACCGCCCTGCCCTACACACTGGAGATGGTCGCCCTCACCCGCCTCCCGGCACGCACTTTCGGCACATTGATGAGTATCGAACCGGCCTTCGGAGCGTTATCGGGCCTTCTGTTTCTGCATGAATTCCTCACGCTGTCACAATGGATGGCGATCCTGTGCATTATTCTGGCATCCGTCGGCGCCACCATGACCATGGGTAGCGCTGCGAAACCCGCCATCGCGGCTGATTGAAAGAGGTTTTTACGAAGGTCTGGCAATTGGCGCGCATTTAGGCCATGTTTAGACCCGTAACCCAATGCCAGACATGGATTTTTTCGGACAGGGATTTCAAAACGCTTAAAGCGCAAGCGAACACAGGCAAACCCGAGCGTCAGACTCGTGGCCGCTATAAGGACGGTAATGAAACGAATTTTGATACTGATCGCCATACTGGCTGTTGCGGGTTGTGCGGCGACTTCGGAAACTCAGGTAAAACGCGGAAAAAAAGGGCTGCACATCAACTGCTCCGGGCTATCGTCCTCCTGGGACAAGTGCTACGCCAGTGCCGCCAGTGCCTGCTTGCCGAAAGGCTACAAGGTCATCGCCAAATCCGGTGACGCCGTGGAAGAACCCGGCGACTACCCGTTCGGTCTCAATCCTGCGGGCTACACCAGCCGCAGCATGATTGTCATCTGTAAATAGATCAGCGCTGCCCGGCAATCTGCCGGCCGATCTCTTCCTGACTGGACTTCAGCACCGCTTGCTGAACGTCCGGCGTAGCCAACATGCGCGCCACCACCAATGCGCCGACGCATTGTGACAATACCGACCACGCCAGGGCCTCGCTTTCCAGTATCTGCGCCCAACGCGCCTGAAGGCGACAAATCCACAGCTCGGCCTGTTCGCGCACCTGCACATCCGATCGGGCAATTTCTGCCCCCAGCGCCGGCAACGCGCAACCGGCCTCAGGTTGTTCTACGTGAGCCATGCTCAGATAGTGTTTGAGACAGCGCTCCAGTCGCTCACGATCCTGCGTGCCCTCGCCGCCCAATCGCTCAAGGCTTTGACCCAACTCGCGCTCGACAATGGCGGTGAACAACGCATCTTTGGACGAGAAGTGGCTGTAGAACGCCGCACCACTCAATCCGATAGCCTTCATCAAACCATCCACGCCCACCGTGGAAAACCCGGAGCGCTTTGCTGACAGCGCGCTGCTTTGCAGTAGCTTTTCCCGGGTTTCCAGCTTGTGACTGGCGGAGTAACGCATGTGTTTGCCCTCGAATCGACTGCCTTGACGTTGCCTGGATCCTAGCATAACGTTCGTTCACTTAACGATCGTTTAATAAAGGGACTCACCCATGAATAACAAGAAGGTCGTGTTGGTAGTTGGCGCTGGCGATGCCACGGGCGGAGCGATTGCCAAGCGTTTTGCCAGAGAAGGTTTCATCGCCTGCGTCACCCGGCGCAGCGCCGATAAATTGCAACCGCTGGTGGACGCGATCAAGGCTGAAGGCGGCGAAGCTCATGGCTTTGCCTGCGATGCGCGCAAGGAAGAAGATGTCATCGCGCTGATTGAAGACATTGAAACCCGCGTCGGTCCGATCGAAGCCTTTGTGTTCAATATCGGCGCCAATGTGCCGTGCAGCATCCTTGAGGAAACCGCTCGCAAATATTTCAAGATCTGGGAGATGGCCTGTTTCTCCGGTTTCCTCAATGCCCGAGAAGTGGCTAAACGCATGGTCACGCGCAATCGCGGCACGATTCTCTTCACCGGTGCCACCGCCGGACTTCGCGGCGCATCCGGATTCGCCGCTTTCGCCGGTGCCAAACACGGCATCCGCGCACTGGCGCAAAGCATGGCGCGGGAACTGGGGCCGATGAACATCCACGTCGCCCACGTAGTAGTCGACGGTGCAATCGACACCGATTTCATTCGCAACAGTTTCCCCGAGAAGTACGCCACCAAAGATCAGGATGGCATCCTCAATCCCGAGCACATCGCCGAGAACTACTGGTATCTGCACAGTCAGCCACGGGATGCCTGGACGTTCGAGCTGGATCTGCGCCCTTGGAACGAACGCTGGTAAGCCCACGCCATAACAATAAATAGAGAGAAACGATAATGACGAAAACCGTGGAGTTCTATTTCGACCTCGGCAGCCCTGCCACCTACTTGGCCTACACCCAATTACCAAAGATCTGCGCCGCGACGAACAGTGAGTTGATCTACGTTCCAATGTTGCTCGGTGGTGTATTCAAGGCAACCGGCAACGCGTCACCGGCGATGATTCCGGCGAAGGGTCGGTATATGTTTGAGGATCTGGACCGCTACGCGAAACGCTACGGGGTGCCGCTGAAATTCAATCCGCATTTCCCGATCAACACCCTGATGTTGATGCGTGCGGTTACCGGCATCCAGTTGCGTCAGCCAGAACGCTTTCAGGCGTTTATCGATTGCCTGTTCACAGCGCTATGGATTGACGGACGCAGCCTCGACGAACCCGCTACCGTCGCCACCGTGCTGAGCCAACACGGCTTCGATCCGCAGGAAGTGTTAGCGCTGACCAATGACGAATCCGTCAAAACAAAGCTCAAGGACAACACCGAAACCGCAGTTAAACGCGGCGTGTTCGGGGCACCCAGTATGTTCATCGGCAATCAACTGTTCTTCGGCCAGGATCGGCTCGACTTCGTTGAGGAGTCCTTGCGCCAAGGCTAAGCGATCATTCAGGCGCTGATAACAGCGCCTGAATTGCAACGGATCAGATGGCCGCAGTGCGGGTGTTCAGCCATTCCAGCGCAGCACCCTCAAGCAAAGGACTCAAGCGCTCACGCACTTGCGCGTGGTAGTCGTTAAACCACTGTTTATCTTCTTCCGACAGCAGGGCCGGCAGCAGGCAACGCGTGTCGATCGGGCACAGTGTCAAGGTTTCAAACTTGAGGAATTCACCGAATTCGCTGCTGCCCGCCTCGCGGTTCATCGCCAGGTTCTCGATGCGCACGCCCCAACGACCCGGACGGTAAGTGCCCGGCTCGATCGAAGTGATCATCCCCGGCTGCATGGCCGTTTGCGGTGCAGGCGCGGCCTGATACGCAATCACTTGCGGGCCTTCATGAACGTTGAGGAAATAGCCAACGCCATGACCCGTACCGTGACCGTAATCCACACTGTCGGCCCAGATCGGCGCGCGGGCAATGGCGTCGAGCAGCGGCGAGAGAATGCCTTTCGGGAACTGCGCACGCGACAGCGCAATCACGCCTTTCAACACGCGCGTGCAATCGCGCTTCTGCTCTTCGGTCGGCGTACCGACCGGCACCATCCGCGTGATGTCCGTGGTGCCGCCCAGGTATTGACCGCCCGAGTCGATCAGCAGCAAGCCATCACCCTCAATGACCGCGTGTTCTTCTTCAGTCGCGTGGTAATGCGGCATCGCGCCATTGGCGTTAAACGCAGCAATGGTGTTGAAACTCAGCGAGACATAATCCGGACGACGTTCGCGGGCAGCGGTGAGCTTTTCGTCGATGGTCAGTTCGGTAATGCGTTCGCGGCCCCAGGCCGATTCCAGCCAGGCGAAGAATTCGCACAGCGCCGCACCGTCCTGCTCCATCGCTTGGCGGATGTGCTGAGCATCGGCTTCACTTTTCTGCGACTTGGCCAACGTGGTCGGGTTCAAGCCTTCGACCAGCTTCACACCGCTGTCGAGGTTATCCAGCAAACCGCTGGTCACTCGCGCCGGGTCAACCAGCAGGCTCGCGCCACTCGGCACGGCACGCAGGGCATCTGCGACTTCGCGGTAATCGCGCAGCGTCACGCCGTCCTGCTCCAGCAAGGCGCGCAATTGAGCATCAACCTTGCTCAGCGCCACGAACAACGTGGCCTGCTGCTGATCGATCAAGGCAAACGATACAAACACCGGGTTGAACGACACATCGCCGCCGCGCAGGTTGAACAGCCAGGCAATGTCGTCGAGGGTGGCGATGAAATGCCAGTCCGCCCCGCGCTCCTGCAAGGTTTCGCGCAGTTTGGCGAGTTTCTCGCCACGGCTGACGGTCGCTTGCGGTGGCAGATGCTGATAGATCGGGGCATTCGGCAGGCTCGGGCGATCGCTCCAGACTTCCTGCAACAGATCGATGTCGGTACGCAGACGTGCACCGCGTGCTTCAAGCTTGCTGCTCAGGGTACGCGCCGAGGCCACGGCCATCACCGCACCGTCGACCGCAACTACACCACCTTCCGGTGTCTGCTCGGCGAGCCAGTCAAGCGGGCTCGGCTGACCCGGTTGCAGTTTCACCAGTTCGATGCCGCTGCCCTTGAGTTCCTTGCTCGCTTGCTCCCAATAACGGCTGTCGGCCCAGACGCCGGCGAAATCAGTGGTGACGATCAACGTCCCGACCGAACCATGGAAACCCGACAACCACTGCCGGCCCTGCCAGTAACCCGGCAGATATTCCGACAAATGCGGGTCGGCGGATGGCACCAGCAGTGCGTGAATGCCTTCGCGGCGCATCAGTTCGCGGGTGTGCGCCAGGCGCTGGGGCACCGATCCTTCGGTCGAGGTCTGGGTACTCATCATGTCTCCTGCTAATCACTTCATCGTTATTGTTCGTAGCCGTGAGGTCGGCTTGTTTAAATTCCTGTCGCCCAGAATGCCGGAGCACTGGCGCAGGCGGTCTTGATCAGTTGAACGGCTTTGTCGATATCTTCGGCGGTGGTGAAACGGCCGAGGCTCAGCCGAATGGTGCGACCGGCCAGATGCGCGTCATGCCCCAGCGCCAACAGCACGTGAGATGGCGTATTACTGGCCGAGTTGCAGGCCGAGGTCGCGGAAAAGGCGATCAAATGACTCAACGCCGCGCTGTTGAATTCGCCTTCGCTGAAGGTCAGGCTCAAGGTGTGCGGAATGCGCTGAGTGGCACAACCATTCAGGCGCACGCCCGGCAGGCTCAGCAGTTGTTCGAGCAGGCGTTCACGCAGTGCGACGATGGTTTTTTTCTCGGCATCGAATGCCTCGGCGGCCAAGGCAAATGCTGCGCCCATCCCGGCAATCTGGTGCGTCGCCAAGGTTCCGGAGCGCAAGCCACCTTCATGTCCGCCGCCGTGAATCTGCGCCTGCAAACGCTGCTGCGCCCGTGGGCCGACATACAGCGCGCCGATGCCTTTGGGGCCGTAAAGTTTGTGCGCCGAAAACGACATCAAATCCACCGGCCACTGCGCCAGATCGATGATCACTTTGCCGGCGCCCTGTGCCGCATCAACATGGAACAACGCCTCACGACTGCGCACCACTTCGCCAATCGCTTGAACATCATTGACGGTGCCCAGTTCGTTGTTGACCAACATCAGTGACACCAGAAAGGTGTCGTCGCGCATGGCTTCACTGACCGCTTGCGGCGTGATCAGGCCATCGGCGTCCGGCACCAGATAAGTCACGGCGATGCCGGCGTCCTGCAATTGGCGGGCGGTATCGAGGATGGCTTTGTGTTCGATCTGACTGGTAATGATGTGGCCGCCGGACACCCTGCGCGCCTGCGCCACGCCTTTGAGGGCGAGGTTATTGGACTCGGTGGCACCGGAGGTCCAGACAATCTGTTCGGCATTGGCGCCGACCAGATCGGCAACCTGGCGGCGGGCCTGCTCGACCGTGTGCCGGGCCTGCTGGCCGAACGCGTGGGAGCTGGAAGCCGGGTTACCAAAGTTACCGTGAAACCCCAGACACTCGATCATCACCTGGATGACCCGCTCGTCGACCGGGGTGGTGGCGGCGTAGTCGAAATACAACGGACGTGTGTTCATAAAAGACTCGCAGAGCGTGTTCCGGGATCAGGAGGCTCGTGTCTGCAAACGGTACGGCGCAGCCTTGTGAGCTGCGCGTCGGTTCGAGAGCGTCATCAATACCTGATCGGATGCCGTTAAAGAAGAACAACTTCATTCAAAGTGCGTAGGAACGCTCCTGAAGCCGAGCTTAACAGGCATCCGGCCTGCGGTTGAAGCGATGCGTCAGCTAAAGCTTTCGAGAAATAACGGGTACAGCGAAATCACCAACAGCGCCGCCATGCCCCAGTTGAACACGCGCAACCAGCGCGGATCCTTCAGCACATTGCGCAACAACGTACCGCAGGCCGCCCAGACGCCGACACTCGGCAGGTTGATGATGGCAAACACCGCAGCAATCACCACGACATTGGTGAAATAGCCCTGCATCGGTGTGTAGGTGCTAATGGCGCCGATGGCCATGATCCACGCCTTGGGATTGACCCACTGAAACGCAGCCGCGCCGAGGTAGCTGATCGGCTTCGCCTCGCCTTCGGCACTGTCACCGACAGGTCCCGAGTGAGCGATTTTCCACGCCAGATACAGCAGATATGCCGCGCCGACATAGCGCAGAACCGTGTAAAGAATCGGATAGGTCTGGAACACCGCGCCAAGGCCAAAGCCCACGGCCACGACCAGAACGAAGAAACCGCAAGTAATCCCGAGCATATGCGGGATGGTGCGGTTAAAGCCGAAATTCACCCCCGATGCCAGCAACATGGTGTTGTTCGGTCCAGGTGTAATCGAGGTGACAAGGGCAAACAGGGCAAAGCCCAACAGCAGGTCAAGCGAGAGGGTCATGGCAGGCAATCCATCAGGGTCATTCAGGTGTTGACCCTACCCCACGCCGCTCGGCAAGCCCACGGACAGTTGGGTAAAACTTCCAGCAGTACAGTTTGTTTTCAGCTAGGACGACCGTGCAGCTGTACGGCACGTTCGGCACTCATTTCAGCTTTCTTGTCGAACTGCGACTGACCGAGCAGTTGGGCTTTTTTCGCGTGGTATTCATCGAAAGACAAGCCGCTGCGATTCAGTGCTTCCATCGCCAATTCGCGAGATTCTTCATCGGTGTAAGGGCGCAGTTCCGGCGATACGTGTCCGGCACAACCGGCGAGTACGGTGACAGCGAGCAACAGGGAAACAGTCAGTAAACGATTCATGGGAGCGTCCTGGCGAGCAATGGGGAGTCGAGGGACAAAGGCTACGCCCGGGCACGCTCACGCAGAAATCAACGCTTTCAATAGTGGCTATCAGGAATTCGACACAAACCGCCGCATATCTCCTAAAGATCTATAAATATCAATTAACGTTCTTTTACGGAATAACAAACTGCCTTTATAACTCCATCCATGCGCTGAGCACTGTTGCTCCAGCAACTGTTGCTCAGCCAACACCGATTCAACAAAGCGCCCTGCTATTCACAGGGACGACCGCCACGCTAACGCTCCACGCCTTGTAAACCGGGGCTTGCAGGAATTGGTACAGCGCTTGCTCAGACCCGGTGACTCATTCACTGCTCGCTGAGCAACTGTTGAAAAAGGAACTGATCATGTCGCGTCCCCTGAAAGTCGTCGCCCTCTCCGGCGGCACCTGGCGTCCGTCCCGTACCTTGGTGCTGACCCAAGCCTTGCTCGCCGAACTGGCCGGGCACTTGAACATCGAAAGCCATTTGATCGAACTCGGTGATATCGCTCGCCCGCTCGGCGGCGCACTGTCGCGTCAGGAACTCAGTGCCGAGGTTGAAGCCGAGTTGCAGGCCATTGAGCAGGCCGATCTGCTGATCGTTGCCGCGCCGGTTTATCGCGGTTCCTACCCGGGTCTGCTCAAGCATCTGTTCGACCTGATCGACCTCAACGCCCTGATCGACACGCCGGTGCTACTCGCCGCTACCGGCGGCAGCGAACGCCATGCGCTGGTCCTTGATCATCAACTGCGGCCGCTGTTCAGCTTCTTCCAGGCCATGACCTTGCCGATCGGTGTGTACGCCACCGAAGCCGACTTCGCCGATTACCAGATCACCAGCGAACTGTTGAAGGCGCGCATCCGTCTGGCCGCCGAACGCGCCGCGCCGCTGTTCGCCACACAAATCAAACCGTTGCTGAAAATCGCCTGAGGAGTCGTTCATGGATGTTTTCTGGTTCCTGCCGACCCACGGTGATGGCCACTATCTGGGCACCACCCAAGGTGCGCGCCCGGTCACTCTCAATTATCTGAAACAGGTGGCGCAGGCCGCTGACAGTCTCGGCTACCACGGCGTGCTGATTCCCACCGGGCGCTCCTGCGAAGACTCGTGGGTGATCGCCTCGGCACTGGTGCCGTTGACCGAGCGCCTGCGTTATCTGGTGGCGATCCGTCCGGGGATCATCTCGCCGACAGTCTCGGCGCGCATGGCTGCGACGCTTGATCGGCTGTCCAACGGCCGCTTGTTGATCAACGTGGTGACCGGCGGCGATCCGGATGAAAACCGTGGCGACGGCAGTTTCCTCAGCCACGCCGAGCGCTATGAAGTCACCGATGAATTCCTGAAGATCTGGCGTCGCGTGTTGCAAGGCGAGGCGGTGGATTTCGACGGCAAACATTTGAAGGTGCAGAACGCCAAAGCGCTGTATCCGCCGGTGCAAAAACCTTATCCGCCGTTGTACTTCGGCGGCTCCTCCGATGCCGCGCATGATCTGGCCGCCGAACAGGTCGATGTCTATCTGACCTGGGGCGAACCACCCGCCGCGGTCGCGGAAAAACTCGCCGATGTGCGCGAACGAGCGGCGCGGCATGGCCGCCAGGTGAAGTTCGGTATTCGCTTGCATGTGATCGTGCGCGAGACCGCCGAAGAAGCCTGGAAAGCCGCGGACAAACTGATCGAACACATCAGCGACGAGACCATTGAGGCGGCGCAGAAATCCTTCTCGCGCTTCGACTCCGAAGGCCAGCGGCGCATGGCAGCGTTGCACGATGGCCGTCGCGACAACCTCGAAATCGCCCCCAACCTGTGGGCCGGTGTCGGTCTGGTGCGCGGCGGTGCCGGGACGGCGCTGGTCGGCGATCCGCAGCAAGTGGCGGCGCGGATCAAGGAATACGCGGATCTGGGCATCGAGAGTTTCATCTTTTCCGGTTACCCGCATCTGGAAGAGGCTTACCGCTTTGCCGAGTTGGTGTTCCCGCTGCTGCCCGAGCCTTACGCCAGTCTGGCCGGGCGTGGTGTGACCAATCTGACCGGGCCGTTTGGCGAAATGATTGCCAATGATGTGTTGCCCACAAAAGCCTCGGCGTAAACCGAACCCCGGCTGATTGAATTCAGGAGTGTTGGTGTGACCGCCAAACCGCAAAGTACTTTGTTATCCCCGCTGCAGACCGCCCGCCAACTGGCCGCCGAGTTTGCCCTGACCGCCGTCGAGCGTGATGAACGTGGTGGCACGCCGAAAGTCGAGCGCGATGCCCTGCGCGACAGCGGCCTGCTGGCCTTGAGTATTCCGACCCGCTACGGCGGCCTCGGCGCGAGCTGGAGCGAAACCCTGCAAGTCGTTCGCGAGTTCGCCAAGGTCGACAGTTCGCTCGCCCACGTGTTCGGCTTTCATCACTTGATGCTCGCCACCGTGCGCCTGTTCTCGCGGCCGGAACAATGGCAGCCGTGGTTCGAACAGACCGCGCGGCAGAACTGGTTCTGGGGCAATGCGCTCAACCCGCTCGACACCCGCACCGTGGTCAAGGATCTCGGCGGCTGGCGCGAATTTTCCGGGAAGAAAAGTTTCTGTTCCGGCGCCAGCGATTCACAAATGCTGATCGCTTCGGCGGTCGATGAAAGTGCTGGCGGCAAGTTGCTGATCGCGGCGATTCCTAGCGGACGTAGCGGCATCACCCTGCACAACGACTGGAACAACATCGGCCAGCGTCAGACCGACAGCGGCAGCGCCACGTTTGAACGGGTGCGCGTCGAAGAGTCGGAACTGCTCCTCGATCCCGGTCCGCTGAGCACGCCGTTCGCCTGCTTGCGTCCATTGATCGCGCAACTGACGTTCACGCATATGTTTCTCGGGATTGCCGAAGGCGCTTTCGCAGAGGCGCGGCAGTACACCCTCAGTGAAACCCGGCTCTGGCATAAATCCACGGCCCGCGATGTGCGCGAAGATCCCTACGTGCTCGCGCATTACGGCGAGTTCTGGGTAGCGCTGGAAGGCATTCGCCTGTTGGTCGAACGCGCGGCGGCATTGCTCGATGAGGCCTGGGCCAAAGGCGCAAATCTCAGTGCCGAAGAGCGCGGCCATGTCGCCACCGCGATTGCCACGGCAAAAGTCGCCGCCAGCCGCCAGGGTCTCGATATTTGCAGTCGTCTGTTCGAAGTGACCGGCGCGCGCTCAACCCACGCGTCCCTGCGCCTCGACCGTCACTGGCGCAATCTTCGCACGCAAACCCTGCACGACCCGCTGGATTACAAACTCCATGAGTTGGGCGACTGGGCGCTGAATCAGTCGCTGCCGGTGCCGACCTTTTATTCCTGACCTGCCTGCATTTGAACTAAAAAGAAGGACGAGCCCATGCAACTGCTGACCCTACCGCCCTCTCCCGCGCTCGCCACGTCGATCCGCGCCACCGCGCAGGTATTCGAAGACCCGAAGTCCCAGGCCCTGCTCGCGCATTTGCAACAAGTCGCGCCGAGTGAAGCGAGTGTGCTGATCATCGGCGAAACCGGGACTGGCAAAGAGCTGGTGGCGCGGCATATTCATAACCTCAGCAATCGCCGTCATCGGCCGTTTATTGCGGTCAATTGCGGGGCGTTTTCCGAATCGCTGGTAGAGGCGGAATTGTTCGGTCATGAAAAAGGTGCGTTCACCGGCGCACTGAGCGCCAAGGCCGGCTGGTTCGAGGAGGCGGACGGCGGCACGTTATTTCTCGATGAGATCGGCGATCTGCCGATGGCGATTCAGGTGAAGTTATTGCGGGTTTTGCAGGAGCGCGAAGTGGTGCGACTGGGCTCGCGCAAAAGCATTCCTATTGATGTACGAGTTCTGGCGGCGACCAACGTGCAGCTGGAAAAAGCCATCAACGCCGGCCATTTCCGCGAGGATCTGTATTACCGCCTCAACGTGGTCAATCTGGAGCTGAGCCCACTGCGCGAGCGTCCCGGCGATATCCTCCCGCTCACGCGCCATTTCATCGAAGCCTACAGTCAGCGCCTCGGTTATGGACGCGTGAGTATCAGCCCCGGCGCCGAGCACAAGCTGCGCGCTTACAGTTGGCCGGGCAATATTCGCGAACTGGAAAACGTCATCCATCACACCCTGCTGATCTGCCGCAACGGCGTGATCGAACGCGATGATTTGCGCCTGTCAAACCTGCGCATCGATCGCCCGGACGATCATCACAACAGCGCCGATGATTCACCGGAAGCGTTGCTGGAACAGGCCTTTCAAAAACTCTTCGCGCAACAGGCCGGCGCTTTGCACGAGAAAGTCGAAGACGCCCTGCTGCGCGCAGCGTATCGCTTTTGCCATTACAACCAGGTGCACACCGCAGCACTGCTCGGTCTGAGCCGCAACGTCACCCGCACGCGTTTGATCAAAATCGGCGAACTGGCGGTAAACAAGCGGCGACTCACGGAAAACCTGCAAGGCGAACGCTTGATCCAGCTGTCGATCTAGCCCACCAGGTGGCAGTGCAGCGCATCGTCGTGGCTGCGGGCGATGCTGCTCAGCACCTGGAACGAATTGAAGGTGATGGTTTTCGCCTGATGGGTATGAATCAGTTGCCAGAAATCCTGCTCGCCGCTCTCAAAGCTGCGAAATGCCGCCTCTCCCGCCTCGCGGGACTGCCATTGGAGAAAACTCAGCACGCGCCGGCCGTCATCGCTGGCCTGCACACTGGCGCTGACAAAACCCTCGTAGCGCTGAGCCAGACGCTCGGTTTGCCTCGATAGTGCGGTCACCAGCGCAGGTTGTTGGCGTGGTTCGATTTCAAATTCGATCAATTGGGTGAAACTGCGGTTGTTCATGGAATGCCCCCACTCAGCGTAAGACGAGCCTTGCGACTCGAAGACCTGCAGGGTAAAACCTCTAGTTAAGTCAAGGTCAAGAGCTGTCTTCAGATGATCAGCAAAGAAAATGTGCACAAACAGTTAACGGTTGGCGAAGTCGCAGCGCGCAGTGGCGTCGCCGTCACCGCTCTGCACTTTTATGAATCCAAAGGCCTGATCAAGAGCCAGCGCAATGCAGGCAATCAGCGACGCTATCCACGTGAAGTGCTGCGCCGGGTGGCCTTGATCAAGGTTGCGCAGCGGCTGGGGATTCCACTAGCGGAAATTGGCGAGGCGCTGAAAATCCTCCCGAATGATCGGGCGCCCAGCGCGACCGACTGGAATATCCTCTCGCAGCAATGGCGCCGCGAACTGGATGAGCGGATCGAGCAATTGACCCTACTGCGCGATCGGCTCAATGGCTGCATCGGTTGCGGCTGTTTGTCGATGGAGGCCTGCCCGCTGCGTAATCAGGGCGATGTTCTGGGTGAACAGGGACCGGGGCCGCACTTTCCCGAAGACTGACGCTCGTCGGGCAAAAATTTGCACGGCGAAGACGGTTCTATAGTGAATCTTCCACAAATCCGGTGGAGCCACATCTCATAGAACAAAAATCAGGGAGAACGTCATGAGCGTCAAACCCATTCCCGAGGGGTATCACAGCATTACCCCGTATCTCGGCATCCACAAAGCCGCCGAGGCCATCGATTTCTATAAAAAAGCCTTCGGCGCCACCGAAGTCATGCGCCTGGCCATGCCAGACGGCGGTATCGGCCACGCCGAACTGCGCATTGGTGACAGCGCGATCATGCTCGGTTCGCCATGTGATCAGGGGCCGTTGAGCAGTCCGGATCAAGCCGTGTCGGTTGGTTTGCATCTGTATGTGACCGATGTCGACAAGTCGTTTCAACGGGCGCTGGACGCGGGAGCGACGACTTTGTCCGAGGTCAAGGATCAGTTTTACGGTGATCGCAGCGGGACGTTGAAGGATCCGTACGGGCATCTGTGGTTTCTCGCCTCGCGCAAGGAGGATCTGACTGAAGAGCAGATCAAGCAGCGGGCGATGGAGATGTTTCAGCAGGGTTGAGCATTTCAGTGTCTGGACTGGCCTCTTCGCGAGCAGGCTCGCTCCCACAGGGTTTCGTTGGGTGGCATAGAGAGTGGTCACACCGAAGACTCCTGTGGGAGCGAGCCTGCTCGCGAAGGGGCCGGCACTGGCAACCCGAGTCTCATCAACACACTTCATGAACCGGCCGACCACGCTTTGCCCCTTGCCGCAAACGCCGGACGATTTCAGGATGCAGCCAACCAGAACCCTGAAAAAGGATCAGCCCGATGTTTGCCGGATTCCGCAAAGACCAGCACCACGTCAACGGCGTCGACATTGCCTACCGCCTCGGCGGCAGCGGCCCGGGCCTGTTGCTGTTGCACGGGCACCCGCAGACCCACGTGATCTGGCACAAGATTGCCGAACAACTGGCCGAACACTTCACTGTGGTCGCCGCCGACCTGCGCGGTTACGGTGACAGCAGTCGCCCGGTGGCCGATGAGTTGCACATAAATTATTCGAAACGCGAAATGGCCCGCGACAATGTCGAGCTGATGCAGTCGCTGGGCTTCGCGCAGTTTTCTATCCTCGCTCACGACCGTGGCGCACGAGTCGCCCATCGGCTGGCGCTCGACCACCCCGCCGCCGTGCAGCGCATGATGCTGCTGGACATCGCGCCGACCCTGTCGATGTACGCACAAACCAACGAAGCCTTCGCCCGCGCCTACTGGCACTGGTTCTTCCTGATCCGTCCGGCGCCACTGCCGGAAACCTTGCTCGAAGCCGATCCCGAGAGTTATCTGCGCAGCGTGATGGGCAGTCGCAGCGCCGGGCTCAAGCCGTTTACCGATGCAGCCTTCGGCGAATACCTGCGCTGCCTGCAACAACCGGGCAGCGCCCGTGGCATCTGCGAAGACTATCGCGCCAGCGCCGGCATCGATCTTGTGCACGACCGCGCCGACATCGCTGCCGGGCATCATCTGAATCTGCCACTGCGCGTGTTGTGGGGCGCCGAAGGCACGGTCGGACGCTGCTTCGATCCGCTCAAGGAGTGGCAGCAAGTGGCGACCAACGTCAGCGGCCTGGCCGTGCCCGCTGGCCATTACATTGCCGAAGAAGTCCCCGAACTGCTGCTTGGCGAAGCACTGGCCTTTTTGCGCTGAGCCGAGCCGCAAGATCTCAGTGCTATGCTGGCGGCGTCTGCCGCCGCCAGTGTTCGTTTTGACATGTCCCAGAAGAAAGACACCGTGCCCCTGCCCGAAGACCTGCGTGTGCTGCTCACCGTAATCCGCAAGAACGGCTTTGCGGCTGCAGCGGATGAACTTGGCCTGTCACCGGCCTACGTCAGCAAACGCATTCAGATTCTTGAAACCACCCTCGGCACTCGCCTGCTGCACCGCACCAGCCGGCGCGTCTCGCTCACCGAGGATGGTGAACGCGTGCAGCGCTGGGCATTGCGCATTCTCGATGATTTCCAGCAACTGCACGACGAACTGTCCGACGCCCACGACAGCCCGCGTGGGCGTTTGCACATTTGCAGCAGTTTCGGTTTCGGTCGCAATCACGTGGCCCCGGCGGTGTCGTTGCTGGCCGAACGTTATCCAGAACTGGAGATTCGCCTCGACCTGTTTGACCGGGTGGTGGACATCATCAATGAAGGCTTCGATCTGGAGATCCGTGTCGGCGACGACATTCCCGGCCAGCATATTGGTCGGCGTCTGGTCAGCAATCGGCGCGTGCTGTGCGCCGCCCCCGGTTATCTGCAACGTCGCGGCACGCCGCAAACATTGGACGACCTGCAGCAACACGATTGCCTGGTGATCAAGGAGCGCGACAACGCCTTCGGCATCTGGAATCTGGATCGCGATGGCGGGCAAGAGGGCGTGCGGGTCAGCGGCCCCTTGTCGTCAAACAACGGCGAGATTGTTTTGCAGTGGGCGCTGGACGGGCGTGGGCTTTTGTTGCGCTCGTTGTGGGATGTGAAGCCGCTGCTGGACCAAGGACGCTTGGTGCAGGTGCTGGACGATTACAGCCAGAGCGCCAATGTCTGGGCGGTGTACCCGACGCGGCTGGCGCATTCGGGGAAGTTGCGCGCGTGTGTGGAGTTTTTGCAGGCGCATTTCAAAAGCCTGTCGCTGTAACCCGAAACAACACAAAACCCTGTAGGAGTGAGCCTGCTCGCGATAGCGGTGTGTCAGACACAACAATTCTGACTGATCCGCCGCTATCGCGAGCAGGCTCACTCCTACAGGGGATCAGCGGTGGGTCAGGAGAGCCACGGGTTGTTGGCCAGGTGTTGGCGTTCGAAGGTTTTGATCTGCTCGCGCCGTTGCAGGGTGCTGCCGATGGCATCCAGTCCCAGCAGCAACGCGGTTTTACGCAGGGTATCAATCTGGAATTCGATCACCGTGCCATCCGCCAGGCCAATGTGTTGGGCCTCCAGATCAATACTGATCCGCGCCGTTTCAGCCTGACCGACAAGCTGTCCGATACGTTGCACCTGCGCTTCTTCCAGGGTGATCAACAACACCCCGTTACGCTGGCAGTTGTCGTAGAAGATCCCGGCAAAACTGCTGCCGATCAACGCGCGAATGCCCATCTGTTGCAAGCCCCAGACCGCATGTTCGCGGCTGGAACCGCAGCCAAAATTCGGCCCGACCAGCAGAAAACTTGCGCCCTGCCACGCTGGTTGGTTCAAAACGAAATCGGGGTTGGGGCTGCCATCGCGCAGAAACCTCAAATCGAAAAACAAGCCGCGATCGAGTCCATGGCGATCAATGCCTTTGAGGAACTGCTTGGGCATGATCACGTCAGTGTCGACATTGGCCGCCAATAACGGCGCGGCCTGACCGCTGACCTGGGTGAAAGGTTGCAGGCTCATGAGCGTTCTCCAAAGTGGCGGATATCAGTGAGTCGACCGCTTATCGCAGCGGCGGCGACCATCGCCGGGCTCATCAAGTGAGTGCGGGCGCCAGCGCCCTGACGGCCTTCAAAGTTGCGGTTGGTGCTCGACGCGCAACGGTCGCCGGGGGCGAGGACGTCGTCGTTCATCGCCAGGCACATCGAACAGCCGGACTGCCGCCATTCGAACCCGGCGTCGATAAAGATCTGCGCCAGCCCTTCGGCCTCGGCCTGCGCGCGAACTTCGCTGGAGCCGGGAACGATCATCGCCCGCACATGCTCTGCCACTTGCTGCCCGCGCACGACGCTGGCGGCATCACGCAGGTCTTCGATTCGCGCATTGGTGCACGAACCGATAAAGGCATGGCTGATGACGATATCGCTGAGCGCCATGCCCGCTTCCAGGCCCATATAGTTGAGGGCGCGGCGCATGTCCTGACGCAGGATCGGATCGCTGATCGCTTGCGGATCCGGGACTCGCGCACCGATCGCGGCAGCCTGATCGGGGCTGGTGCCCCAGGTGACCATCGGTTCCAGCACACTGGCATCGAGGCGAATCTCGCGGTCAAACACCGCGCCCGGATCACTGCGTAATTCGCGCCACTTCTCCACGCCCCGCTCCCACAACTCGCCTTGCGGCGCTCGCGGCTTGCCCTTGAGATAGGCGAAGACCTTTTCATCCGGCGCCATGAATGCGCCGCGCGCGCCGGCCTCGACGGCCATGTTGCAGATGGTCATGCGCGCTTCAACGCTCAAGGCATCGATGGTCGAGCCGCAGAATTCAATGGCGTACCCGCTGGCCCCGGAAGCGCCGATGCGGCCGATCAGGGCCATGATCACGTCTTTGGAGGTCAGGCCCGGCGCCAGATCGCCCTCCACGGTCACGCGCATGCTTTTCAGACGTTTGTAGACCAAGGTCTGCGAGGCCAGCAGATGCTCGATCTCGGACGTGCCGATGCCGAAACCGAAAGCGCCGAGTGCGCCATAGGTAGTGGTGTGGCTGTCGCCAGCGGCGATGACCATTCCCGGCAAAATGAACCCTTGCTCCGGGGCGATCACATGTTCGATGCCCTGACGTTTGTCGAGGATGTCCAGCAACTCGATGCCAAAGTCCCGGCAGTTCTCCGCCAGATACGACACTTGCCGCGCGCCGCCCGCATCAGGCATTGCCGCGATGCGCACAGGCGTGGTCGGGTTGACGTGATCGACCACCGCCAGCGCCGTGCCCGGCCGCCAGACCTCGCGCCCGGCCGCGCGCAAACCGCTGAAGGCCTGCGGGCTGGTGTATTCGTTGATCACCTGACGATCGATATACAGCAGGACATGGCCCTGATCGTCGAGGCAGCACACCGTGTGCGAATCGATGTGTTTGTCGTAGAGGGTTCTGGCGGTCATCAAGGCGCTCACTCAGAGAAATCAGGTGATTCCCATGATAGGCAGCGCGGGTCGGCCATCAATTGGCAGAGAGTGATGGCGTGGATCATGAATCGTGTTTGATCGGCCGGACCGCAAAATCCTGTAGGAGCTGTCGAGTGCAACGAGGCTGCGATCTTTTGATCTTGTTTTTAAAGATCAAGATCAAAAGATCGCAGCGTGCCGCAGCTCCTACAGTGGGATCTCGTCACACCCTGCGAATTGGGAAACATTTGCTTTCATATCATCTTTCGGGATTTTCCGCGCTCATCCGTCCTATATAGATGCAGGCCGTTCGCGTAGGCAAAAGCCACGTCCGGTCTTTCAGGGTCCCCGTGCTGCGAAGCCCGTAGCCACGCGCCCTTTCACCGCTATCAAGACGCGCAATCATGTCGAAGAAATCCCGCTCCAAACTGTGGTTCCTCGTTCATAGCTGGCTGGCGCTACCGATCTGGTTCTTTGTCCTGATCGTCTGCGTCACCGGCACTCTGGCGGTGGTCAGCCAGGAAATCGTCTGGCTGGCCAACCCGCAGATGCGCGCCAGCCAGCCTGCCGACGATGCGCCGCTGCTCAGCTATGACCAGGTTCTCGCCGCGATCAAGAAGGCCGAACCGCAAACGGTCGTGCAGAGCATCAGCCGCCCCGACGAATCGCATTTCGCCCTGGACGTCGAGGTCAGCTACCCCGATGGACGCGCGCAGACCGTTTATGTCAATCCGTACACCGGCGTAATTCAGGGCGGTGCACCGGACTTCAACTTCAAGGCCTTCACCCGTGCCCTGCATGGCTGGTGGCTGGTGCCGTTCACCAATGGTTACAGCTGGGGCTGGTACCTGGTGTCGTTCCTCGGTCTGCCGTTGCTGGCCTCGCTGATCACCGGACTGGTGGTCTATAAACGCTTCTGGAAGGGTTTCTTTAGCCCGACCCTGCGCTTTCGCCACGGTGCGCGGATTTTCTGGGGCGACTTCCACCGCCTGAGCGGTATCTGGTCGATCTGGTTTATTGCGGTGATCTCGGTCACCGGCACCTGGTTCCTGATCGAAGCGATGCTGTTCGATAACCACATCTCCATCTCCAGCGAGCCGATCATTCCGGCGATGGCCCGTGAAGCCGTGCCGATTTCGGCTGACGGAACACCACCGCCACGCATCAGTCTGGATCGTGCCATCGAAGTCGCCCAACAGAAAATTCCCGGCCTGGAAGTCAGCTTCGTCAGCTTGCCGGGGAACGCCTATAGCCATATGAGCCTCGGCGGCCGTGGCTGGTATCCGCTGATGTTCCAGACCGCGACGCTCAACCCGTTCAACGGGGACGTGGCGGCTTCGCGTCTGTTGTCCGATCGCACTTCGCTGGAGTTCGTCACCGAATCCATGCGTCCCCTGCATACCGGTGATTTTGGCGGGCTGTGGATCAAGCTGATCTGGTTTTTCTTCGGCCTGTTACTGAGCATGATGGTGCTCAGCGGCTTGTTGATCTGGACCAAACGCACCGCGCTGGCCACGGCCAATGCGCTCAAGCGTGAGTCGAAGAAATCCCGCGTTCAGGCGCAACCGGCCATGAACCGTGAAGCGTCGGAGGTCAACCTGTGAGCAAGTCCACTGCTGCGCCGCAACCGTCGCGCCTGAGCCTGTTCTGGTACAAATGGCGCTTTCACATCAACGTGCTGTTGCTCCTGATCCCGCTGGGCTTCATGCCCAAGTACTTCGCCGACGCCGCACTGTTTCGTGGCGACATCGGCCTCGGGGAACGGGACGTCGGCGAAGTCACCGTCGGTCCCTGGAGCCTGCGCCTGGCCGAGTTGCGCAACGAAGCGCCGCGCCTCGAAGGCCCGGCCGGCCATATGAAAGGTTTCAACGCCGCCCTCTGCGATGCCTGCATCGACCAGGTCAAGGCCACCTACCTGCGTATCGGCAAACCCCGCAGCCTGCGCGCCGCCGGGGTGATTTTCTTCGGTACGCCCTACCGTATGGGCGCGCAATTGCCAGTGCCGGAAAAAACCAAAGCCGACGCCGAACTGTGGATCACCATGGAAGGCTGGGACGGCAGCATGCATCAGGCCTCGATTCCCCTGAGTCAGGCCTCCCCCGCCACCATCGCCTGGCTGAGCAAACAAGGAGCCAAACCATGACCCGCTCTCACCGCCCTTTTCGCCTGCACCTGAGTGCTGCGCTGCTGGTGCTGAGCGCCGGCTTCAGCGCCGGCGCCCTCGCCCACAACCCGATGTGCGAATGCAAAGCCATCGATGCCGAGCAGATCAAATGCACCGGTGGCTTTTCCGACGGCAGCGGTGCGCCGGGGGTGACCCTCGATGTGATCGGCTACGACGAAACCATTCTGGTGCCGGGCAAGCTTGGCAGCGACTCGACCCTGACGTTCAAGAAACCTGGCGCCGAGTTCTATGTGCTGTTCGACGCAGGCCCAGGCCACGTGGTCGAAATCGACCAAGCGGATATCGAATCCCCATGAGTACGCCAACCACACAAATCGTGCGCCCGGCCGGTGCCGGCCATGAAACCCTCAATGTCCTGCTGTTGTGCCTGTTGATCCTCGCGGTTGCTGGTTCTGTCGTCGCGTGGCGCGGGGTTTCCCATGAACCGGAGCCCGTCGCCAGTCACCAGTTCGACGCGCGCCGCGACCTCAGCGCTGCCGAGCAAGGCATCTACGCCGACCTGCGGGTGACCTTCGACGAAATCCGCTTGCTGCGCGAAGAACAGCAAGCCCTGCCGACACCGCAAAATCTGGCCGACGAAGGCTTCGCGCCGTTTGCCCAGGACGCGAGTTCGGTCAGTCGTGGTGGTCATGCCTGGCAGCTACTGGCGAACACGGCCTATTTCGGCCATAGCCAAAGCCCGGCCATCGCCGGCTCGTTCGTCATGCTGTTGAGCAGCGATGACAAGGCCGCTGCGGACATCTGGCTCAACCGCGATGCCAGCCTGCAAGTGCCCACCGACTTGACCGAAGCCACCCTGTCCGCCGCCGGCTGGAAACAGATCGTCGCGCAATACGATGCCGGGGTTACCCGCGAACATCGCCATTGATTCCTCGCCCCCATCCGAGAGAAGACCGTTTGCCCATGTCTATTTCATCACCGCGCCGTCCATTGTTACGCTGGTTTCTGCTCGGCCTCTGTGCCTGCCTGCTGAGTCCGCTGGCCAGCGCCGATCAGGCCAAGCGCCTGCGCATCGGCATTACCTTGCACCCCTATTACAGCTATGTGGCGAACATCGTCGGCGACAAAGCCGAGGTGGTGCCGCTGATCCCGGCCGGTTTCAACCCGCATGCCTACGAGCCACGCGCCGAAGACATCAAACGCATCAGCGGCCTCGATGTGATCGTGCTCAATGGTGTCGGCCATGACGACTTCGCCGACCGCATGATCGCCGCCAGTGAAACGCCGAACATCAAAACCATCGAAGCCAACGAAAACGTGCCATTGCTGGCCGCCACCGGGGTCGCCGCACGCGGCGCCGGCAAAGTGGTCAATCCGCACACATTCCTGTCGATCAGCGCCTCCATCGCCCAGGTCAACAACATTGCCCGCGAACTGGGCAAGCTCGATCCGGACAACGCCAAGACCTATACACAGAACGCCCGCGCCTACGGCAAACGCCTGCGGCAGATGCGCGCCGATGCTCTGGCCAAGCTGACGCAGGCGCCGAACGCCGAACTGCGCGTGGCCACGGTGCACGCGGCTTACGACTATCTGCTGCGGGAGTTCGGCCTGGAAGTGACCGCTGTGGTCGAACCGGCGCACGGCATTGAGCCGAGCCCGAGTCAGTTGAAAAAGACCATCGACCAGTTGCGTGAACTGGACGTGAAAGTGATCTTTTCGGAGATGGATTTTCCCTCCACCTACGTCGAAACGATTCAGCGTGAGTCCGGCGTGAAGCTGTACCCGCTGTCGCACATTTCCTATGGCGAATACACCGCCGACAAGTACGAAAAGGAAATGACCGGCAACCTCAACACCGTAGTGCGGGCGATTCAGGAGTCTGGCGCATGACCTCCAGAGAAACGATCTCGAACGAACTCCAGTCTCCTGTGGGAGCGAGCCTGCTCGCGAAGGCGCCGGGCCAGCCAACATCTTTATCGAATGACACACCGCATTCGCGAGCAGGCTCGCTCCCACAAGGATTGGGACCGACTCTAGATTTTGCGGAAGTCTCTCTGACGCTCGGTCGCACGACAATCCTCGACAACGTCACCTTCCAGGTGCAGCCCGGCAGCGTGCATGCCCTGGTCGGCCCTAACGGTGGTGGCAAGAGTTCACTGATCAAGACCTTGCTCGGACAGATGCCACATCAGGGCCAGCTCAGTCTGCAATGGCCCGGCGAGCCCGGCACCATCGGTTATGTACCGCAGGCGCTGGAGTTCGATCGCGGCCTGCCAATGACCGTCGACGATTTCATGGCCGCCATGTGTCAACGACGCCCGGCATTCCTCGGTTTGAGCAAGCGTTACGCGGGCGCTATCGGCGAAGCGCTGGAGCGCGTCGGCATGCAGGACAAACGCAAGCGGCGCATGGGCGCGTTGTCCGGCGGTGAGCGGCAGCGCGTTCTGCTCGCACAAGGCTTGATTCCGGCGCCGCAACTGCTGGTGCTGGATGAACCGATGTCGGCCCTTGATGAAGCCGGGATTCAAGTCTTTGAACGCCTGCTCGGCGACTGGCGCGCGGCGGGCATCACGGTGCTGTGGATCGAGCACGATCTGGAAGCAGTCGGGCGTCTGGCCAGTCGCGTTACCGGCCTCAACCGCCGCGTGCTGTTCGACGCCACCCCACAACAGGCACTGACCCCGGAACGCCTGCTGACGCTGTTTTCGACCCATCCACGGAGCGCTGCCTGATGAGTTACGAAGCCTTTCGTTTGATGGTGCAGGGCTGGGCCTCGTCCGGCTATCTGCCGGAAGCGCTGGCCTACGGTTTTGTGGTCAATGCGTTGCTTGCCGGCTTGCTGATCGGCCCGGTGCTCGGCGGCCTCGGCACGCTGGTGGTGGTCAAGCGCTTCGCGTTTTTCTCCGAAGCGGTGGGCCACGCTGCGCTGACCGGTGTAGCCATCGGCATCCTGCTCGGCGAACCCTACACCGGCCCCTATGGCAGCCTGTTCGGTTACTGCCTGCTGTTCGGCATTCTGCTCAATTACCTGCGCAACCGCACCGGTCTGGCGCCGGACACCTTGATTGGCGTGTTTCTGTCGGTGTCGCTGGCACTCGGCGCGAGTCTGCTGTTGATTCTGGCGGGCAAGATCAACGTGCACATTCTCGAGAACGTGCTGTTCGGTTCAGTGCTGACGGTCAACGGTAACGATCTGGCGGTGCTGGCCATCGTCGGTTCCCTGGTCATGGCTCTGGCCCTGCCGCTATACAACCGCATCATGCTCGCCAGCTTCAATCCGCAACTGGCTGCAGTACGCGGGGTGGCGGTGAAAACCCTGGATTATCTGTTCGTGATTCTGGTGACGCTAATCACCGTGGCCGCGGTGAAAGTCATCGGTGCGATTCTGGTCGGCGCGCTGCTGGTGATTCCAGCGGCGGCGGCGCGTTTGCTCAGTCAGTCGCTCAAGGGCTTCTTCTGGTGTTCGGTGCTGATCGCCACGGTCAGCACGTTGTGCGGGATTCTTGCGCCCATCGTGTTCGATCTGCCGATTCCATCCGGCGCCGCGATCATTCTGGTCGCCGGCATTGCCTTCGCCCTCGCCGCCATTGCGCGCGGGGTTGTCCCGAGTCTGAAAGGGAATCTTGGATAAATGACTTTTTCACTGCGACAACTGACCTTGGCCATGACCCTGTGCGGTGTGGTCTGCTCGCCGTTGATGGCCGCCGAAAAAGCTAAGCCGCTGCAGGTACTGGCTTCGCTGCCGATCACCTTTGGCTTGGCGGAAGCGCTGCTCAAGGGCACTGATGTCAATCTCGAACGCGCGGCGCCAGCGAACCTGCCGGGCAGTCGTCAGAGTGCCTACTTCACAGGGCGTGGCGCTCCGGCCCTGAGCAAACTGGCAACCGGTGCCGATGCTGTCATTGGTGTGCGCTCGCTGTGGCCAGATGATCAGTTGTACCCGATCGCCCGCCGCAGCAATATCCGCATCGTTGAAGTTGATGCGGCGCGCCCGATCGACGGCGCCCTGCCGGGCATTGCCGTACAACCGGATCTGAAGGTCGACGGCTTGAACAGCCAGCCTTGGCTGGCCAGCAACAACATGGGACGCATGGCGGATGTGATGGCGGCGGATCTGGTGCGCCTGGCACCGAGCGCCAAGCCGAAAATCGAGGCCAACCTGGCGACGTTGAAGCAGCGTTTGTTGAAGCTCAGCGCGGATAGCGAAGCGCGTCTGGCCAGTGCGGACAATTTAAGCGTCATGAGCCTGAGCGATCACTTCGGTTATTTGATCGGCAGCCTCAATCTGGAGCTGATCGGCGAGGATCCGCGACCTGATACCGAGTGGACGCCAGAGGATCTGAAAAAGCTCACGGCAACGCTCAAGGACAATGATGTCGCGGTGGTGCTGCATCATCGGCAGCCATCGGACGCGGTGAAAGCGGCAATTACCGAGTCGGGCAGTCATCTGGTGGTGTTGAGCACCGATGCAGCGGATCCGGTGGCGGAGCTGGAAGGCAATGTGGATTTGCTGCTAAAGGGTTTGAGCGGGGCGTGATTCGAGTTGCACCGCGTTATCGTTCATCGCTGGCAAGCCAGCTCCCACAGGGTTCTCGGTGAACTCAGATTTTATAATCACCAAAATACCTGTGGGAGCTGGCTTGCCAGCGATGAGGCCCTAAAAGACAACACAAACTCCAGCCATAAAGAAACCCGCTGACTGTCACCAGTCCAGCGGGTTTGTTTTTGCCCGGCCGTTTATTGCACGGCGGCCTGCCCTTCCATCTTCTGGCGCAGGCTCAGCGGACGCATGTCAGTCCAGACTTCTTCGATGTAGGCCAGGCATTCCTTTTTCAGGCCGCTCTTGCCCACGGTGCGCCAGCCTTGCGGCACGGCTTTGTAGTCCGGCCAGATCGAGTATTGCTCTTCGTGGTTGACCACGACCTGAAAGAGGATGTCCTCGCGGTCGAATACTGACGTCATGCTGGTTCTCCATCGTTGTAAGGTGGGCTGCACGAGGGGTGCAGCCGGGTATGTAGAAAGAACGTTCGGCGCGGCGAAAAATTTACAGCGACGCGGTGGCGGCGGCCAAAGCGCGACCGAAGATTTCCGCAACATGGTCGATTTCAGCAGCGGTAATCACCAGCGGCGGCAGGAAACGCACCACCGCGCCATGCCGGCCGCCCAGTTCCAGAATCAACCCACGCTTGAGGCATTCGCGCTGCACCAGCGGCGCCAGTCGCGCAAACGCCGGTGGATGACCGAGCGCATCCAGTGGGCCGTTCGGCTCGACCAGCTCTACCCCGAGCATCAGCCCACGACCCCGAATATCACCCATTTGCGGGAAGTCGCGCTGCAGGATGCGCAGGTGCTCACTGAGGCGCTCGCCCATGGCAGCAGCGTGTTCGCAGACCTTGTGCTCAACCAGATAACGCATTACCGCAGAGCCTGCCGCCATCGCCATCTGATTGCCACGGAACGTGCCGGCGTGCGCGCCCGGCTGCCAGGTGTCGAGCCAGTCGCGATAGACCACCACGGCCAACGGCAGGCTGCCGCCGATGGCTTTGGACAACACCACCACATCCGGAGTGATACCGGCATGTTCGAAGGCAAACATCTTGCCGGTGCGGGCAAAACCGCTCTGAATCTCGTCGACGATCAGCGCCACACCGGCCTTCTCGGTGATCCGACGCAAGCCGCGCAACCACTCGATGTCTGCCGGAATCACCCCGCCCTCGCCCTGCACCGCTTCGACGATCACCGCCGCTGGCAATTGCACGCCAGCCTCGGGATCGTTGAGCAGGTTTTCCAAGTAACTCAGGTTAGCCTTCACGCCAGCTGCGCCACCGAGGCCGAACGGGCAACGGTAGTCATACGGGAACGGCATGAACTGCACGCCGTTGCTGAGCAAGGCGCCCAGCGGCTTTTTCGGCCCCAGGCTGCCCATCAGGCTCAATGCGCCCTGGCTCATGCCGTGATAACCCCCGGAGAACGACAGCACGGTGCTGCGTCCGGTCGCCGTGCGTACCAGTTTCAATGCCGCCTCTACGGCATCGGTGCCGGTCGGCCCGCAGAACTGGATTTTCGCTTCAGCCGCGAGGGCCGATGGCAGCAGACCGAACAGATCCTGGACGAACTGATCCTTGACCGGCGTAGTCAGGTCGAGGGTGTGCAGTGGTAATTCATCGGCCAGCACCTGCTGGATCGCTTCGATCACCACCGCGTGGTTATGCCCCAGCGCCAGCGTGCCGGCCCCGGCGAGGCAGTCGATGAAAGTACGCCCTTCAACGTCTTCGACATACAGACCTTTGGCGCGCTTCAGTGCCAATGGAATGCGTCGCGGATAGCTGCGCGCGTTGGATTCCTGCCGGGCCTGACGGGCGAGCAATGGCGATTCGTTGAACTGGTACAGCGTTTCGGCCGGCGCCGAGGTAACCCGGGCCGACGACTCTTCGATAAGGCTGGTGGCGACTGACATCTCTCGACCCCTCAATTGGCTATGGATAGTGACCAAAACAGCACACCGGACAGGTGCGCATTCCGATCGCGGGGCGCACTTGCAGGTTTTCCTGTTCTGGAAACGCTTAAGGGGCCCGAGGATTTAGCCCGTGATCGAGTTGTCAGCCCGATGCTACCAGCGACTTGTGCATGGGCAGGGTCTGCAAGCCGTTGCATTCGAGGGGCGGCGCTGACTTGTGATAGCCCAGACGCCGATAAAATGCCTGGCCGGTGTGCGTGCTGTTGAGATCAGCGTGAGAAACACCGCGAACCCGTAACCAGCCTTCCAGATCCAACATCAGCGCTCGCCCGACGCCCCGGCGAAATGACTCTGGCTGGACATAACACAGCAAAATGTCGCCGCTGGCCCGAGCCATGCCGACACCGACCGGTTTGTCCGGCAACAACGCAATGCAGAGGTAGAAGTGCGGATCGGCCAGTCGAGCACTGATGAAGTCGGCGGTTTGCAGGCCGATCCATTGGCTGACGAGTGATAGATCATTACGGTGATCGGGCGCACAACCGATGCGGATCGAACGCTCGATGATGCGGCTGATGATGCTGGCGTCGGCCAGTGTGGCCGGACGAATACAGATGGGTGCTTCCATGGCGCAGTTCCCTCAATCCATTGAGTCAAAGCTGCGATGACCTTACCCCCACGCGGGCCGGATGGCGAACGCCGAGAAGTTACATTTGATGTGTCTGGCGCGATTTCCTGTAGGAGCTGCCGAAGGCTGCGATCTTTTGATCTTGATCTTGAAAAACAGAATCAAAAGATCGCAGCCTTCGGCAGCTCCTACACTGTGCTGGGGTTAGACGGGTTGCAACGGCATGGTCAGTTCGACGCGCAGGCCATCCGGACGGCTGTCGAAATGCAGGGCACAGTCGCAACGCTGAACGATCGCCTGAACAATCGCCAGGCCGAGGCCGCAACCGGTGCTTTGGCCGTTGCGCCAGAAGCGCTGAGTCAGGTGTTGCAGATCATCCGGCGCAATCCCCGGGCCATGGTCGCGCACGACAAAACGTACGCGGTTGCCAATGGTTTCCAGACTCAGCTCGACCGCACAGTCCTCGGGGGTATGACGCAGGGCGTTGTCGAGCAGATTGCGCAGCGCCGCAATCGACAGCACGGCCGGCATCTGCAGCGCTGCAGTGGAAAGCTCGCCTGGCAGTTGCAGTTTGATGCGCAAGCGCTCGCCACCCGTGGCGTCCTGAATCGCCAGGCGTGCCACTTGCTCGGCGCTGCATTGCGAACCGTCATCGAACGACAGACTGCCCTCGACCCGCGCCAGCAACAGCAGTTGTTCGAGGGTGCGATGCAAGCGATCGGCGCCTTCCTCGGCCCGCGCCAGCGACTGATCGCGGGCGCTGCCATCGGTCATGCGCGCGACTTGCAGGTGAGTCTTGATCGCCGTCAGCGGGCTGCGCAGTTCATGCGCCGCGTCACCGGTCAGGCGCCGCTCGCGCTCGATGGTTTTGCCGATGCGTTGAAACAACTGATTTTGCGTTTCAAGCAGCGGCTTCAATTCGCTGGGGAAGGTCTGGATCTGCAGCGGCTCAAGGGAATCGGCATTGCGCCGCATCAACGCTTCACGCAGACGGTTGAGCGGCGCCAGCCCCTGGCCGATGCCCAGCCATAACAGGCACAGGCAGCCGAGCAACGCCACACCCACCGGCACCGACGCCGCCAGCAGGATCGACATGTTCAGCGCCTCGCGTTCGATCTGCCGATCAGCGGTGGTAATGCGCACATCGCCTCGGGCGAGGGTAAAGCTGCGCCACGGCGCACCGTCGATCATCTGGTCATGGAAGCCCATCTTCTCGGCTTCCAGCGCTTGTTCGGGATTGTTGTGGCTGCGCGCAAGAATTTCCCCGCGCAAGGAGCTGACCTGACAGGCCATACCACCGGGGATATTCAGTTGTTCGGCGCTGAAATGGGTGCCTTCGCCTTTGCTCGGCAGTGTCGGCAACTGTTCCAGCAGCCCGGCAACCATCCGCGCCGACGCCACCAGACGCTGGTCGAGGGAGAACATCATCTGATTGCGCAGGTCACTGAGCATCCAGGCCGCCGCCAGCGCCCAGATGAGCGCAAACGCGGCGCCGAGGGTCAGGCTCAGGCGCAGTCGCAGGCTCATCACTTGCCTTGATCTCCACCGTCAGCCGGGCCGAGGCGATAGCCCAGACCGCGCACCGTTTCGACGATGCCCTTGCCCAATTTGCTGCGCAGGTGATGGATGTGCACGTTCAACGCGTTGCTTTCCAACTCATCGTTGAAGCCGTAGACACTGTCTTTCAACTGCTCGGTGGACAGCACCCGGCCACGATTGTGCAGCAGCGCCTGCAACAGCGATTGCTCACGGCGCGACAAGTCCACCGGTTGCCCGGCCAGGGTGGTTTCGCGGCTGCTCGGATCGTAGGTCAGCGCGCCGTGCTCGATCAGGTTGACGCTGCGTCCGGCGACTCGGCGCAGCAGGGTTTGCAGACGGGCGAACAGTTCACGCAGATCGAACGGCTTGAGCAGGTAATCGTCGGCCCCGGCCTGCAAGCCATCGACACGGTCGGTCACCGAGTCGCGCGCGGTCAGGATCAGCACCGGAATTTCCAGGCCGCTCTGACGCAGTTGTTGCAACAATTTGAGGCCATCTTCGTCGGGCAGGCCGAGATCGAGCACCATCACGTCGAATTCGGCCACTTTGAGCATCGCCCGCGCCTTCGACGCAGTGTTGACGTGCTCAACGGTCAAACCCTGAGCCGTGAGACCGGCGACGATACCGCTGGCGATCAGCTCATCGTCTTCGCAAACCAGTACGTGCATGGGAACTCCGCAGGAAAAACGTCAGTGAAGCAGCCAAGGATTAAGCCGCAATTATGGCCATCATCGGTGCTTACGGGAAGCCGGCCGCAAACGCCTCGGCCGTCCCCGCGGTGCGCAAACCCAAAGCCACCCGGCGTTGAAACTTCCTCCACTAATAAAGAAACAATTCCTCCCTTGTAAGAATCCTCCGATCATTTAGTTTCTGTCCGCCAACTACATACTTTTTTTAAAGGGATTTAATAAACATGCCTCAACTAAAAAACTTCGTCGCTATCGATTGGCGCTCCGGCCCTGACCGTATTTATTTCTTTTTCAAGGACAGCGACACCTATTCCCGATTCGATCTCGGTGACAACGAAGTATCCGCCAACTATCCCGCATCGGTCGGCGCTAGCTGGGACAGCTTTGGCCCCCATGCCAAAGACTTGCGTTTCGGGCTGACAACCACTTCATTCGGCTGGAACACCTCGTCCGATGAGGATATTGCCTGGTTGTTCTTCTACCAGGGAACCACACCCATGGTGTGTAAATATAATCAGGACAAAGACAAGGTCGATGCCTTCTATAAAGTTTCCGATTCAATCTGGAAGCCAATACTGCCCTACTTCGACAAAATCATCGCCGGTACCTGGTTCCAACTAACCGGGCACCCGTTCCTGTTCAGATTCATCCTCAACGACGGGCACTATCTATCGTTTAACTACAAGGCAAAGACCCTGACTTACAAACCCTTCGGGGATTATCAACTTGGCGCGCTGAAACCGTACAAGGACCGCATCATCACGGCAGCGCAAAATGACCGGACTTTCGCCGACAGCTACTGGTACATCTTCCTGACCGATAACCAATACCTGACTTACAACATTCAGTCCGACCGTCTGGTCGCCGGACCGAAAACCATCAATGACCAGAACTGGCCCGGACTGCTGCGAGGCTGATTGGCCGAAGCCCGGAGGGCCTTGTAGGATACGGTTAATTATCGGTTAATCGCCGCTGCCCATTCTGCATCCCATCTGCACAGGGACAAGGCTCCTCCATGCGTCATTTTTTTCTTTTGTTTGCCCTACTGATTTCCAGCCTGGCACAGGCTGGAAACAATCCGTTTGAGACAAAACCGGAATTTCTGCCGGTCGACCAGGCATTCGTACTCACCTCCGAACGCCTGGAGTCCGGTGAAACCCAGCTGTTCTGGCAAATCACCGACGGCTATTACCTGTATCAGAAACGCCTGAAACTCGACGGACTGAGCGCAGCACAGCAGCCTGCGCTGCCTGAAGGCGAATCCCACAGCGACGAGTTTTTCGGTGAGCAACCGGTCTATCGCCAAGGGCTGGAAGTGAAAATCCCGGCAACCGCCACAGGCCAGATCAAAGTCAGCTATCAGGGCTGTGCCGATGCCGGCCTGTGCTACCCGCCGCAAACCCGGGTCATCGATCTGGGCGGCAAAGCCGCAGTGGCTGCAAGCGCAGAAGCACCGGATCAGGCGTTGGCCAGTAGTCTGCAACAACGGGCGCTGGGCTGGAGTCTGCTGGTGTTTTTCGGCCTCGGTCTGTTGCTGGCGTTCACCCCGTGCACCTTACCCATGCTGCCGATTCTGGCCGGCATGGTAGTCGGCAGTGGTGCCACCCCGCGTCGCGGTTTCGCGCTGGCCGGCAGTTACGTGATTTGCATGGCGCTGGTGTATGCGGCGATGGGCGTGATCGCTGCGCTGCTCGGCGCGAATCTGCAGGCGTGGTTGCAGAACCCTTGGCTGCTCGGCACGTTCGCCACAATCTTTGTGGTGCTGGCCTTGCCGATGTTCGGTTTCTTTGAACTGCAATTGCCGGTGGCCCTGCGTGATCGTCTTGAACATGCCTCGCGCAGTCGCAGCGGTGGCAGCCTGATTGGCGCCGGGGTGCTCGGTGCGTTGTCCGGTCTGCTGGTCGGGCCTTGCATGACCGCGCCGCTGGCGGGAGCGTTGCTGTATATCGCGCAGAGCGGCAACGCGCTGCACGGCGGTTTGATTCTGTTTTCGCTGGGCATCGGCATTGGTGTGCCATTGTTGTTGCTGGTGACCGTGGGCAATCGCTTCCTGCCCAAGCCCGGCGCCTGGATGAATCTGCTCAAAGGCGTGTTCGGTTTCCTCTTTCTCGCCACGGCGCTGTTGATGTTGCGTCCGGTGCTGGATGCTTCGTTGTGGCTGGGCCTGTGCGGCGCACTGCTGTTGATCGCCGCGTTCTGTGCCTGGAAACAATCCGAAGGTTTTGGCCGCGTCGCGCAGTTGTTCGGCGCCAGCTCGCTGTTGCTCGGGCTGTGGGGCAGTTTGCTGGTGATTGGTGCGGCAGGCGGCAGCGATGATCCGTATCAGCCTTTGCAGGTCTACAGCGCCGGCCGCGCCAGCGCAGCGCAGCCATCGGCTCATGACGCGTTCACCACGATCAAGGAGCCGGCGGCGCTGCAACGCGAACTCGAGGCCGCCAAAGCTCAGGGCCAGTGGGTACTGCTCGACTACTACGCCGACTGGTGTGTCTCGTGCAAAGTCATGGAGAAGCAGGTGTTCGGCAAAGACAAGGTCATGCAGGCGTTGAGTGATGTACGCCTGCTGCGCCTTGATGTCACTGCCGACAATGCCGCCAGCCGTGAATTGCTCAGCCGCTACAAAGTGCCAGGGCCACCGAGCTTTGTCTGGATCGGCACTGATGGCGAAGAACGCCGCAGCCAGCGCATCACCGGCGAAGTCGATGCCGAGACCTTCCTGCAACGCTGGGCCACCACCCGGGACGCCAATTAATGTTGACTCTCACCCTCGGCACTTTTGCCATCGCGCTTAATCACCTGCTGCTGATCAGTGCCCTGGCGCTGGCGACCTTTGTCGGTTGGCGGGTGGCCAAGCGTGGCGGCGATAACCCCGAGTCGGCATTGTTCAGTCTGTTTCTGCTGGGCATGCTCGCGGCGCGAATTGCCTTTGTGCTGCTGTACTGGTCGCACTATCGCAATGACCCGTGGCAGATCATTGATTTGCGTGACGGTGGTTTCCTCGCCTGGCCGGGTGTGATTGTGTTGCTGCTGGCGGCGCTGTATCGCGGCTGGCGTCGTCCAGGGCTGCGTCGTCCACTGGGTTTTGGCGTGGCCAGCGGCGTGGCGTTCTGGCTATTGGCGACGTTGTCGTTAAACATCTATGAACAAGGCACCCGACTTCCGGACATCTCTCTGCGCAACGCGGCCGGGGAAACCATCCAGCTCAGCCACTATCAGGGCGGCCCGCTAGTGATCAATCTGTGGGCGACCTGGTGCCCGCCGTGCCGGCGCGAGATGCCAGTCCTGGAGAATGCCCAGCAACAACGTCCGGACCTGACCTTCCTGTTCGTCAATCAGGCCGAAAGCATGCAAAGCGTGGCGACATTTCTTGAGACCCAGGGCCTGAGCCTGAACAACGTGCTGTTCGATCGCAGCGGTCGGCTAGGTCAGGCCGTGGGTTCCATGGCATTGCCGACTACGCTGTTCTACAGCCCTGACGGCAGGCTGCTGAGCAGTCACCTGGGCGAGTTATCCAACGCCAGCCTGGCGCGCGCCTTGGAAAACTTCGACACCCCAACCCCGAATTCGAACCCGGCCACTGCACCGGCCACCTCTGCAAGGAAACTGCCATGCCCCGCCTCCGCCACCTGCTGACGCTGACTCTGGGCAGCGCCTTGCTGCACTTGCCGTCGGTGCAGGCCGCTGAAGAATTGCCTGCGGCGATCAAGCAGATCGAAGCCAAAGGCGCGAAAATCGTCGGTCAGTTCGATGCCCCCGATGGTTTGCGTGGTTATGCGGCGCAGTATCAGAATCGCGGCATGGCGCTGTACCTGACCCCGGATGGCAAGCATGTCATTCTCGGCAATATGTACGACGCCGACGGCAAAGACCTGAGCAGCGAGCCGCTGCAAAAAATGGTGTATGCGCCGATGGCCAAGGAAGTCTGGGCCAAGTTCGAAGCGAGCAACTGGATTCAGGACGGCAACAAGGATGCACCGCGCACCGTGTACCTGTTCAGCGATCCGAACTGCCCTTACTGCAACATGTTCTGGGAACAGGCGCGGCCGTGGGTGAAATCCGGCAAGGTGCAATTGCGGCACATCATGGTCGGGATCATCCGCGAGGACAGCCCGGGTAAATCGGCAGCGCTGCTGGCAGCGAAAGATCCGGCCAAGGCCCTGGAAGATCACGAAAAGGCTGGCAAGGGCAGTTCGCTAAAAGCGCTGAAAAATATTCCAGCGGCTGTGCAGACCAAATTGGCGGCGAACATGCAGTTGATGGAAGACCTGGAATTGCAGGCGACGCCGGCAATCTTCTATATGGATGACAAAGGCGAGTTGCAACAGCAGCAAGGCGCGCCTTCGCCGGACAAGTTGGCGAAGATTCTCGGGCCTAAATAAGCAAAATCAAAAGATCGCAGCCTGCGGCAGCTCCTACATGGAGCGCGTTTTCTGTAGGAGCTGCCGCAGGCTGCGATCTTTTCAACGGCGGTCAGCCAGAAAGGTAAACAGCTCCTCGGTGACAAACTGCGGATTCTCCAGATTGGAGATATGCCCCGCTTCCGGCACCAGTACCCACGGGCAACCGATCAACTCCGCCATTTCCTTTGCTTCCGACGGTGGTCGCGGCTTGTCCTGGTCGCCGCACATGACCAGCGTGGTCGCCGCATTCAACTTGCCCAGACGTGGCAACAAATCATCGCGACCAAAGGTGATACGCCCCATCGGCACGATGCTTTCGCGCAGTCGATCAGACGAATACGCCGCCAGTTTCGCGCGGAAATCCTGATACAGCGCCGACTGCGGATCGATCCCCGGACGGAAGAAAATCGGCACGACGATATCCAGTAATTGCTCGGAGATTTCGCCGGTTTCTTCAATCTGTCTGAACAGCGAGAAGTAGTACTGACGAGTCGGTTCCGGCTCAACGCCGACGTAGGTGTCCATCAGCACCAGACCGTTGATCCGTTGCGGTGCCGACAAAGCCAGACGCACGCCCCACATGCCGCCAACCGACAGCCCGACGAGAGTGACCTGATCGATGTCCAGATGATCGAGCAGGGCCTGCGCCTGACGGGCGATGTCGTCCAGTGAAGTCGTGCCTTCGGGTAACCGCCCCGACTCGCCATGGCCCCACAGATCCAGTGCAATCACCCGATAGTGCGGCGACAACGCGGCAATCTGCGGCGCCCACATGGCCTGGTCCCATAGATAGCTTCCGGCCAGCAACACCGCCGGGCCTGAGCCTTGATCAATGTAATGCAGCGCTTGTCCGTCAACCGTGAAAAAAGGCATCGACCACCCCCGCGACAAAAAAAGAGAACCGGCAGACTGAGGTGCCGGTTCTTTATCGTCAACCTTGGAAATGTACATGAATGTACCGGCCTCATCGCGAGCAGGCTCACTCCTACAGGGAACGCATTCCAAAATGTAGGCCTTCGCCTGCTCGCGATGAGGCCAATGCAGGCGCTAAAGAACTAGAAGCCCTCCAGCTCCGCCATCAGATCATTCAAGCGGTCGACCTTCTCCTCGGTGATGTCACTCGCCGCCAGCCCATCGATGTACTCGGCCAATTCCTCCACCGTGCTGCACTCGAACATCGCCCGCAGCGGCACGTCACGTTGCAGGGTTTTCTGCACCCGCGAGGCGATCTGCGTGGCCAGCAACGAGTGCCCGCCCAGCTCGAAGAAGTTGTCGCGTACACCGACCGTTTCGACCTTTAGCACCTCGGCCCAAATATCAGCCAGCCTCTGTTCAAGATCATTGCGCGGGGCCAGATAATCCTGGCTCTGCAACTGGCCGATCTCCAGCGCAGGCAGGGCTTTGCGGTCGAGTTTGCCGTTGGCGTTCAGCGGCAGCTGATCGAGCCACAACCAGTGCAGCGGCACCATGTATTCCGGCAGTTCGGCGCGCAGGCGCTGTTTGATCCGCTCCAGGCGTTCACTCGGATTAAGCGCGGTGTCAGCAGCAACCAGATAACCGACCAAGTGTTTGCCGTTGACGCCTTCCTGCACACCGACCGCACCATCGCGCACTTCCGGTTGCTCATGCAGACGCGCCTCGATCTCACCCAGCTCGATGCGGTAACCGCGAATCTTCACTTGATGGTCAACCCGGCCAACGTATTCCAGCACACCGTCGCTGCGGCGCCGCGCCAGGTCACCGGTGCGATACAGACGCTCGCCCGGCGCACCGAACGGGTTCGGCACAAACACTGGCGCGGTGCGCAGCGGATCGCTGACATAACCGCGTCCGACGCCCGTACCCGCCACGCACAACTCACCCACCGCGCCCAGCGGCACCAGTTCCAGCGCGCCATCGACCAGGTACAGCAAGTTGTTGTCGGTCGGCGTACCGATCGGCAAGTAACTGCCGCGCGTCGACGCCATGTCGACGCGGAAGAACGCCACGTCATCGGAACATTCCGCCGGACCATAAGCGTTGACCAGACCGATGTCCGGGTAACGCAGCAGCCATTGGTGCGCCAGTTCCGGCGGCATCGCTTCACCGGTCGGCAGCATCCAGCGCAGGCCATCCAGACTCAGACGATCCGCGGCGAGCATGCCCTGAATCAGCGATGGCACGCTCTCCAGCACGGTGATGCCCTGCGCCTGCACATGCACCAACAAACCTTGCGGATCGTGGGCAATCGTATTCGGCACGATGTCCACGCGCGCACCGAACAACGGTGCGGCAAGGAACTGCCAGACCGAAATATCGAAGCTTTGCGAAGCGGTCTGGGCGATCACGTCGGCGTCGCTCAAATTCAAGTACGGCACCTTGCTCAACTGGTTGTTGAGCATGCCGCGCTGCTCGACCATCACGCCCTTCGGCAGGCCGGTCGAACCCGAGGTGTAGATCACGTAAGCGAGGTTGTCCGGGCCGCTGTAAATACCCAAATCCTGCGCCGACATCGCCGCCGCTTGTACCTCTTCCCACACCAGCAAGCGTGGGCGATTGGCGCAGCTGAATTCATCCAGTAGCGTCTGCGCCTGTTCAAAACATGCTTTGGAGCAGACCAGCACCGGCGTGCGGCTCAGCTCGATGATGCGTTGCAGACGCGGGCTCGGCAGGCCCGGATCCAGCGGCAGATAACCCGCGCCAGCCTTGAAGCTGCCAATGATCATGCCGAGCAGATCGAGATTACGCTCGGCGAGCAGCGCCACCGGTTGATCCATCTGCACACCGGCCGCGACCAGGGCATGACCGAGACGGTTGGCGTTGTGGTTCAGCTCGGCGTAGCTCTGTTGCTGATCAAGGCACGTCGCGGCGATACGCTGCGGATGCGCAGCGACCTGCTTTTCAAACAGCGCGACGTAGCTTTGGTCCAGCGGATAGTCGTGGGCACTCTGGTTGCAACCGTGCAGCAGGAAGTCCTGTTCTTCTGCACCCAGCAGCGGCAGATCGGCCATGTCGCCATGGAAGCCATCGACCAACGCCAGCAGCAGACGTTTGAACTCGCCGAGCATGCGCTCGATGGTCGATTCGTCGAAGTAGCGCTGGTCGTACGACAGATGCAGACCAAGGTCATCGCCCGGGTAGCACACCGCCGTCAGTGGGAAGTTGGTGTGGGTTCGGCCCGAATCCGAGGTCGCGTTCAGGCTCTGCGCGCGATCCAGCACCGAGACTTCCACCGGCGCGTTTTCAAAGACGAACAGGCTGTCGAACAGCGGCTGGCCTTTCGGCAGTTCGCTCTGTTCCTGAATGTTCACCAGCGGCAGGTATTCGTACTCGCGCAGCTGCATGTTGCTGTCGAGCAAGCCACTGAGCCACTCACGCACGCTGCTGCGCTGATCGTCCTCAGGCATTTTCACCCGCAGGGCGATGCTGTTGATGAACAGGCCGACCGTGCGCTGCATCTCCGGCATTTCCACCGGCCGCCCGGCCACGGTCACGCCGAACAGCACATCACGATCGCCGCTCATGCGGCGCAGCACCAAGGCCCACGCTGCTTGAGCAAACGTGTTGATGGTCAGTTGATGCGCCTGCGCCAGTTCCCGCAGACGCGCACCGTCCTCGACATTGAGGCGGGTGTAGCGGTCGCCGACGATCATCCCGCCGCTTTCACCGGCATGTTCGCGCAGGAACGGCCGGTCACTCGGGATCGGCGTGGTGCGCTCGAACCCTTGCAGGTTCTGCTGCCACCACTGCCGCGCTTCGGCCAGGCTCTGGCGTTGCAGCCAGCCGATGTAATCGCGATAACGCGGGGGCATGCTCAATTGTGCTTCGCGACCTTCGCCCAGAGCAGTGTAGATCTCAAAGAAGTCATTCATCAGCAACGAACGGCACCAGGCATCGATGAGGATGTGATGGTTGCTCATCATGAACCAGTAACGCGCTGCGCCAACCTTGATCAGGCGCAGGTGAAACGGCGCCTGATTGAGCAGATCGAAACCGGCCTCGCGCTCGTCTTTCAACAGCGCTTGCAGCTTCGGTTCCTGCTCGGCTTCGGCAATGGCGCTCCAGTCCAGATATTCGATTGGCGTACGACCCGGCGTATGAATCACTTGCAGCATGTCTTCGCCGACGTTCCAGCAGAACGACGCACGCAGCGCTTCGTGGCGGGCGATCACCGCTTGCCAGGCCTGGGCGAAACGCTCGGCGTCGAGTTCGCTGTTGATGCGGTAACGATCCTGCATGTAGTACAGACCGGTGCCCGGTTCGAGCAACGTGTGCAGCAACATGCCTTCCTGCATCGGCGTCAGCGGATAAACGTCTTCGATGTGTGCGGCCGGCACCGGCAAGGCATCCAGTTGCGCCTGAGTCAGTCTGGCCAGCGGGAAGTCCGACGGCGTCAGCCCACCGGCCTCGTCTTGCAGGCAATGGGCGATCAGGCTTTGCAGCTCGCCGAGGTAGGCATCGGCGAGATCGTTGATGGTTCGCGCCTCGTAACGCTCGGCGCTGAAGGTCCAGCGCAGGAGCAATTCACCGCCGTAAACCTGGCTGTCGATGCTCAACTCGTTCGGCAATGGCGCCTGCGGATCGTGGGCGGCACCGACCGCTTCATCCAGCGGACGGAACAGCGCATCGCTGCCGAAACTCTGGTCGAACTGGCCGAGGTAGTTGAAGGTGACCGGCGCGTTCGGCAGCGCGGCCATGCTGCGCTGGCTCAGGTCATCGGCGAGATAACGCAGCACGCCATAGCCGAGGCCTTTGTGCGGCACCGCGCGCAGTTGCTCCTTGATCGCCTTGATCGAAGCGCCCTGCCCCGCAGCCTCTTCGATATTGTGCGGAGTCAGGCGCAGTGGGTAAGCGCTGGTGAACCAGCCGACGGTGCGGGTCAGGTCGATCTCGTCGAACAGGGTTTCGCGGCCGTGGCCTTCCAGTTGAACCAGCGTCGACGGTTGACCGCTCCAGCGGCACAGCACGCGCGCCAGTGCGGTCAGCAGCAAGTCGTTGACCTGCGTGCGGTAAGCCGCCGGAGCCTGTTGCAGCAACTGTCTGGTGTGCTCGGCATCGAGACGCACACTAACGGTTTGTGCGTGACGATTCTGCTGGCCTCCCTGCGGATTTTCACAAGGCAGGTCGGCGTTCGGGCCGGCCAGTTGGGTCTGCCACCAGTCGAGTTCTTCGCGCAGGGATTCGCTGCCGGCATAAGCCTGCAGGCGTGCCGTCCAGTCCTTGAAAGCGCTGGTTTTCGCCGGCAGTTTCACCGCTTGTTCGGCGTCGAGTTGGCGGTACACGGTTTGCACATCGTCGAGCAAGACGCGCCACGACACACCGTCGACGACCAAGTGATGGATCGCGATAAACAGGCGTTGCTGACCTTGCGGGCCATCGACCAGCACAGCGCGGACCAACGGACCTTGTTCCAGGTCGAGGCTGCGCTGGGCATCGGCGAACAGTGCTTCACACTGGTCCATCGAGGTCACGCGCACTTGCCACAGCACGGCTGCATCGGACACCGGTTGGTGCGTGGCTTGCCACTCGCCGTTGGCCTCGGTAAAGCGCAGACGCAGGGCATCATGCTGCTCGATCACGGCCAACAGCGCCTGCTCCAGACGATGCGCTTCCAGCAGCACGGTCGGTTCCAGCAACAACGCCTGGTTCCAGTGCTGACGCGCAGGAATTTCGGTGTCGAAGAACCAATGCTGAATCGGCGTCAGCGCCGATTCGCCAACCACCAGACCTTGCTCGGCCGTCACCTGCTCGGTGCGGCTGGCCACGGCGGCGAGGGTCTGCACGGTCTGATGCTGGAACAGATCACGCGGGCTGAAATGAATGCCCTGCTGCCGTGCACGGCTGACCACTTGAATCGACAGGATCGAATCGCCGCCGAGTTCGAAGAAGTTGTCGTTGAGGCCGACCTGTTCGACGTTGAGCACTTCGCACCAGATCTGCGCCAAGGTCTGTTCCAGCTCATTACTTGGGGCAACGTAGTCCTGACGATTCAACTCAGGATCCGGCGCCGGCAAGGCGCGGCGGTCGAGTTTGCCGTTAGCGGTCAGCGGCATGCTCGCCAGCAGAATCAGGTGCGTAGGCACCATGTAATCCGGCAGTTGCGCCTTGAGGTGCGACTTGAGGGCGTCGCGCAGTTCAGCCTGATTGGCTTCGCTTTGCTCGGCGATTTCGGTGACGAGGTAACCGACCAATTGCTTGCCGCTCGGCGCGTCGAGGGCGAGCACCACGGCTTCGCGGATCGAGTCGTGATCGAGCAGGCGCGTTTCGATTTCGCCCAGCTCGATACGGAAACCACGGATCTTCACCTGATGGTCGATCCGGCCCAGGTATTCCACCAAACCATCGGCACGCTGGCGCACCAGGTCGCCGGTGCGGTACATGCGCCCGCCATCGGTGGCGAACGGGTCAGCGACAAAACGTTCGGCGGTGATGCCCGGACGATCGTGATAGGCCTGTGCCAGACCGGCGCCGCCGACGAACAACTCACCGGTCGCACCTTGCGGCACCAACGCCAGATCGGCGTCGAGAATGTACGCCACGCGCGCACCGATCACGCTGCCGATCGGCACACTGCCGGCGCCCTCTTCCAGCACCTCCGGCGCCAGACTGGCCAAGGGCATGACCACGGTTTCGGTCGGGCCGTAGGCGTTGAAGAACATCGCCGGTTTGAACGCCGCACGAACGCGCTGCAGGTGTTCACCGGTCAACGCTTCGCCGCCAGTGATGATCATCCGCACCGGGAGGATTTCGTTTTGCGTCGAGAGGAACTGCGCCAACTGGCTACCGTAGCTCGGGGTAAAACCGAGCACGTTGATTTTATGCGTGCGGATCAAACCGCAGATCTCTTCCGCGTCCCACTGACCTTGCGCACGCAACACCACCTGCGCGCCGCTGAGCAGCGGCACCAGCAGACGCTCGGTGGCGGCGTCGAAGTTGATCGAATAGAAGTGCAGTTCGCAATCGTCCGGGCGCATGCCGAAACGCTCGATCACGGCTTGGCAGTGCATGGCGATTTCGCCGTGGGAGACCACCACACCTTTCGGCTTGCCAGTCGAACCCGAGGTGTAAATCAGGTACGCCTGATGCTGCGGCAGGCTGATAAATGGCAGCTCAGTGGCCGGGTAAGCGGCGAGTGCTGCGCTGTCATCTTCCAGGCACCAACGCGTCACGCTTGGCGGCAGATCGCCGAGGGCCTGGAACATCGCGCGATCGCTGAGCAGCAAACCGATGCGGCTGTCGTCGATCATGTAATGCAGACGGTCGAGCGGGTATTCCGGGTCCAGCGGCACATACGCACCGCCAGCCTTGAGAATCGCCAGCAAGCCGATGACCATTTCCAGCGAACGCTCCAGCGCCAGACCGACGCGCACTTGCGGGCCGACGCCACGCTCACGCAAGGCCCAGGCCAAGCGATTGGCGCGGGCGTCGAGTTCGGCGTAGCTCAGGGTCTGCCCGGCGAAGGTCAGGGCCGGCGCGTCTTTGCGTGCCAGCGCCTGTTCGGCGAACAGGTGATGAATGCACTGGTCGAGACGATGCTCGCCCGGCTCGATACCGAGGCTGTCGAGCAGTTGCTGTTGCTCGGGTTGATCGAGCAGCGGCAATTCGCTGAGGCGTTGTTGTGGATCGGCGATCAACGCTTCGAGCAGGTTGCGCCAATGCTTGGCCATGCGCGCGATGGTCGGCTCGTCGAACAGATCGGTGCTGTAAGTCAGGCAGCAACCGAGGCGATGGTCGAGGTCGGTGACTTCCAGGTTGAGGTCGAACTTGGTCGCCCGCGCATCGTTGGCCAGATATTCGACGGTCATACCGGCGAGCATGCGGCTCTGCTGGAATTCCCAGCGCTGCACGTTGCACATCACCTGGAACAGCGGGTTGTACGCGGCGCTGCGTGGCGGCTGCAAGGCTTCAACCAGATAATCGAACGGCAGATCCTGATGCGACTGGCCTTCGATCACGGTGTGACGCACCTGCTCGAACAATTCGCCGACCGACATCATGCCGTCGAGCTGGCAACGCAGCACTTGGGTGTTGAGGAACGCACCGATCAGCCCTTCGCTTTCCGGGCGGATGCGGTTGGCCACCGGTGCGCCGATGCGCAGATCGGTCTGGCCGCTGTAGCGGTAAAGCAGGGTGGCGAGTGCGGCGGTCATGGTCATGAACAGGGTCAGACCGTTTTGCGCATTGAACGCACGAACCCGCGCGGCAAGATCGTCGCTCAGATCGAAACGGAACAGCTCACCCTGATGGCTTTGCACCGGCGGACGCGGGCGGTCGCCCGGCAACTCCAGCAATGGATGCTCACGACCGAGTTGCGCGGTCCAGTAGTCGAGTTGGCGCTGACGCTCGCCGGATTCCAGCCAGTTGCGCTGCCAGACGCTGTAGTCGAGGTACTGCACCGGCAGCGGCTCAAGCGGCGAATCACGGTCATCGACAAACGCTTCGTAAAGCGCACTGAGTTCGCGGGCGAAAATATCCATCGCCCAGCCTTCGGTGACGATGTGGTGCAGAGTCAGGACAAAGTAATGCTCCTGCTCGGCGGTCTTCACCAGACAGGCGCGTAGCAGCGGGCCGGTTTCCAGATCGAACGGCAGATGCGCCTCTTCGTCGGCGAATTGCTGAACCTTTTGCTCGCGCACATCGGCGGCGGACTTGGAGAAGTCCTTCCAGCCCATGCGCACACCAGTCTCGGCATGCACCTGCTGACGGGCGACGCCGTCGACGCTCGGGAATGTGGTGCGCAGGGTTTCGTGACGCAGGATCAGCGCTTGCAACGCCGACTCAAAACGCTCGACATGCAACACGCCACGCAGACGCGCCATGCCGCCGACGTTATACGCCGGGCTGTCCGGCTCCATCTGCCAGAGGAACCACATGCGCTGTTGCGAGTAGGACAACGGCACCGGTTTGCTGCGGTCAACCTTGTCGATCGGCGGCTGTTTGTTGGTGCGGCCACTGGCCTGGATCAGGCGGATCTGTTCGGCGAAATCACCGAGTTCGCTGTGCTCGAACAAGGCCCGCAACGGCAGTTCGACGTCACAGGCCTGACGGGTGCGCGAGATGATTTGCGTGGCCAGCAGCGAGTGACCACCGAGGGCGAAGAAGTCGTCGCGCAGACCGACTCGTGCCAGACCGAGCACTTCGCGCCAGATCGCGGCGATCTGTTGTTCCAGTTCACTTACCGGCTCGACGTGTTCACGCACTTGCCATTGCGGTTCGGGCAAGGCGCGGCGGTCGAGTTTGCCGCTCGGGCTCAGGGGCATTGCGTCCAGACGCATCAGTTGCGCCGGAACCATGTATTCCGGCAGCTCGGCGGCCAGCGCGGTTTTCAGGCGAGCAATTTGCTCATCCTGATCTTCGCTGGCCTCAAGGGCGGTGAAGTAGCCAATCAACTGCGCACCGGCAGCGGTTTCGCGCACCAGCACCACGGCTTGAGCGACGCCGTCCTGGGCGAGCAGACGAGCTTCGATCTCTTCCGGTTCAACGCGGAAGCCACGCAGTTTGACTTGCTGATCGAGGCGACCGAGGTATTCGATCACGCCATCAGAGGTCCAGCGCGCACGGTCACCGGTACGGTACAACCGCGCGCCCTGCTCGCCCATTGGATCGACGACAAAACGTTCTGCGGTCAACGATGGACGGCCGAGGTAGCCGCGAGCCAGACCGATACCGCTGATGCACAGTTCACCCGGCACACCGGCCGGCACTGGATTGAGATCGGCGTCAAGCACGCGGCAAATCACATTGCCCAACGGACGACCGATCGGCGAACGTTCGCCATCGGCAGAGGTGCAGTGCCAGTGGGTGACGTTGATCGCGGTTTCGGTCGGGCCGTAACGGTTGTGCAATTGCACTGCTGGTAGTTGCGCGATTACGCGATTGCGCAATTCGGCAGGCAGCGCTTCACCGCCGGAGAATACCCGGCGCAGGCTGGTGCATTCGGCGCTCAGCGGTTCGTCGATAAACAGCGAGAGCAGCGGCGGCACAAAGTGCAGGGTAGTCACGCCATAGGCTTGAACCAGTTGCGCGATGCGATGCGGATCGCGGTGTTCGCCGGGACCGGCGATCAACAGACGCGCACCGGTGATCAGCGGCCAGAAGCATTCCCACACCGACACATCGAAACTGATCGGTGCCTTTTGCATCAGCACATCGGTTTCGTTGAGCGCGTAAGCGTTCTGCATCCATTGCAGACGTTCGGCCAGCGCGGCGTGAGTGTTGCCGACGCCTTTAGGTTGGCCGGTGGAGCCCGAGGTGTAAATCACGTAGGCGAGGTTGTCGCCGTGCAGGTGCAAACCCGGCGCCTGGCTCGGCCAGTTTTCCAGGTGCAAGGCGTCCATGGCGATGACGCTGACGCCGTCGCTGGCCGGCAAACGGTCGAGCAATTCGGTCTGGGTCAGCAGCAGTTCGACACCGCTGTCGCTGAGCATGTAAGCCAGTCGATCGGCCGGGTATTCCGGGTCCAGCGGCACATAAGCGCCGCCGGCCTTGATGATCGCCAGCAGGCCAATCAACAGTTGTGGCGAACGCTCGGCGGCGATAGCCACGCAGACATCCGGGCCGACGCCTTTGTCGCGCAGATAGTGCGCGAGACGGTTGGATTGCGCGTGCAGTTCGGCGAAGTCGAGGTTGCCGCCGTCCCATACCAGCGCGGTGCGTTCCGGGGTCAGCCGCGCTTGCTCGTTGAGCAGTTCCGGCAGCCATTGTTGCGCCGGGGTGCAGGGTGCAACGCCCCAGCCTTGTTGCTGATCGTACTCGCTGGTGGTCAGCAGTTGCAGATCACCGATGGCTTGTTGCGGGTGTTCGCAGACTTCGCGCAGCAGGTTGCTGAAGTGCTCGGCAAGACGTTCGATGGTCGCGGCGTCAAACAATTCGCTGGCATAGTCGAACGACAAGGTCAGCCGGCCACTACGGTCTTCTTCGCTGTGCAGTTGCAGGTCTAACTTGGCTTCGCGGCTGTGCCACGGCAGTTCTTCGGCGAGCAGACCCGGCAGGCGCTTGAGCGCACTCAGATCGCGCTGTTGGTGGTTGAACATGACCTGGAACAGGCCTTGTTCGCGGGCTTGCGGGAAGGCCTCGAGCAGTTGTTCGAAGGGCAGATCCTGATTCGCTTGCGCACCGAGTGCAGCTTGACGGGTCTGGGCCAGCAGCTCGACAAACGACTGGCGCGAATGAATTTCTGCACGCAGCACTTGGGTGTTGATAAAGAAGCCGATCAGACCTTGGGTTTCCAGGCGTGGACGGTTGGCATTGGGCACGCCGATGCGGATATTGCGCTGACCGCTGTAACGGTGCAGCAGGCTCTGGAATGCCGAGAGCAGCAGCATGAACGGTGTCGACTCGTGAGCCTGAGCCGTGTTGCGGATCGCATCGCTGAGGCTGACACCCAGACGCACAGTGTGGCGTGCTGCGCTGCGATTTTTTTGCGCCGAACGTGGATGATCAGTGGCCAGTTCCAGCGTTGGATGTTCCTCACCCAGCTGCGCTTTCCAGTATGTCAGTTGTCGCTCGCCCTCACCCTGTGCCAACCATTGGCGCTGCCAGTTGCCGTAGTCGGCGTATTGAGTTGGCAGTGGCGCGAGGTTGGCGGTCGTCCCTTGCGAGGCTGCGGCGTAAAGGCGCGAGAATTCGTCGATCAATACGTTCAGCGACCAGCCGTCGGCGATGATGTGGTGCAGGGTCACGAGCAGTTGGTGATCTTCGTCGTCGAGACGCACCAGCGTCACCCACAGCAGCGGGCCTTTTTCCAGGTCGAACTGGGTGCGCGCTGCGTCTTCGCGGATTTGTTGAGCGCGGGCTTCGCGCTCATGCACCGGCAGGTCGCTGATGTCGATCAGTTGCAGGTTGAATTCGGCGGCGGCATCGACTTTTTGCAGAGCGACGCCGTCGCGCTCGAAGAAGCGGGTGCGCAGCGATTCGTGGCGTTCGATCAGTTGCTGGAAGCTGGCGCGCAAGGCGTCTTCATCGAGTTCGCCGCGCAAGCGCAGGCCGCCGGGAATGTTGTAGGCGCTGCTTTGCGGGTCGAGTTGCCAGGTGATCCACAAGCGGTTTTGCGCCAGCGATTGTGGCATCGGCTCGCTGCGCGATAGCGTGGTGATTGCGCCTTGGGCACTGCCGCCGTCCTGTTGCTGTTGCGCCACGGCTGCGGCGAACTCGGCCAGCGTCGGCGCTTCGAACAGCAGACGCAGGTTCAGCTCCAGACCAAGCTCTTCACGGACCCGGGCAATCACTTGGGTGGCAGCAATCGAGTTGCCGCCGAGCAGGAAGAAGTGGTCGTCGGCGTTGACCTGTTTGACGTTGAGTTGCTCGGCCCAGATCTTGCCGATCAAGGCTTCGAGTTCCGAGCCGATGGTGGTCGACTCTTGAGTTTCGGATGCAGTCGACGGGAACACCGCGTAGCTGTCGAGGCTGCCATCGGCCAGACGATTGCGGCACGCGGAGCGTTGCAATTTGCCGCTGGAGGTTTTCGGCAGCGCGCCCGGATTGAGCAGTACCACCACGCTCGGCGCTTCCTGATAAGCCTCGGCCACGGCTTGGCGAATGGCTTTGATCAGGGCTTCCGGCGGCAGGATTTTTTGCACGCTGCGGCTGATTTCCGCGGCGATGCCGATGCCCTCTTCACCCTTCTGATTGACCGCGAACGCAGCGACGCGACCCTTGCGCACCACCTCCACTTCGTTTTCGACGGTCTTCTCGATGTCCTGCGGATAGAGGTTATGCCCACGCACGATCAGCATGTCTTTCAGGCGCCCGGTGATGAACAGCTCACCGTCGCGCATGAAGCCCAGGTCACCGGTGCGCAGCCAGGTGCGGCCAGCGTGCTGAACGAAAGTCTTGGCGCTGGCTTCGGGGTTGCGCCAGTAACCGTAGGCGATGCTCGGGCCGGCAGCCCAGACTTCACCGACAGCGTTGTCGGCCAGTTCTTCGAGACTGCTCGGCTCGACGATCAGCACGGCGTGTTCCGGCTGGCTGATGCCGCAACTCATGATCGGACTGCCCTCGCCCGGCTCGGCGCGGTTTTGCGCCAGCGCCTGATCGTCCACGCGCAGTGCCGGGATGCCAGTGCCGCGCGGGGTGCCGGCGACGAATAGCGTCGCTTCGGCCAGACCGTACGAGGCCATGAAACTGGTTTCGCTGAAACCGCTCGCCGCGAACTTCTCGGCGAAGCGTTCGAGGGTGTCGAGACGGATTGGCTCGGAGCCGGAATAGGCTACACGCCAGCGGCTCAGATCCAGACGCTCAAGGGCCGATTCACTGACCCGTTCGCTGCACAAACGATAGGCAAAGTCCGGCCCGCCGCTGATGGTGCCGCCGTACTCGCTGATCGCTTCCAGCCAGCGCAACGGCCGGCCGAGGAAGTAGGCCGGCGACATGAGAATGCACGGCACGCCGCTGAAAATCGGCTGCAGCAGACCGCCGATCAGGCCCATGTCGTGATACAGCGGCAACCAGCTGACGATCACATCATCCGGATTTACATCGATGCCGAAACCGTGACGGATCAACAGTTCGTTGGCGACCAGATTGCCGTGGCTGACCTGCACGCCCTTGGGCAGTGCGGTGGAGCCGGAGGTGTATTGCAGGAACGCGATGTGATCTTGCGGCAGGCTTGGTTCAACCCAGTTTTCGGCCAGCGTTCGGTCGAGGGTGTCGACACACAGCAACGGCGGCGCGCCTTCGATCTGCTGCAAGGCGTCGCGCAGGTCGGCGCTGGTCAACAGCAGACGCGGTTCGGCGTCGGCAATGATCGACAGCAAACGCTCCTGGTGGTGGCGACGCGCGGACTCCGGCGGATAGGCCGGCACCGCGATCACGCCGGCGTACAGGCAACCAAAAAACGCCGCGACGTAATCCGGGCCACTGGGAAACAGCAGCACCGCGCGATCACCGAATTCAGTATCAGCCTGCAACGCGGCGGCGATCATGCGTGCACGTTGATCCAGCTCGCGATAACTGAGCACCACAGCCTGCTCCGGGTTTTCAGCGAGAAAACGCAAGGCCAGCCGATCCGGCGTCAGGGTCGCGCGGCGCTGGAGGGCTTGGACCAGGGTGCTGGGGAGTTCGAACGCGTCGGTCATGAGGTTTCCTGCCTGAATTCGGCTTGCTAATGGAATCGGGTTGCTGCGTCACGCCCCTCGAAGGGCATGCAGGGCGCGGTCTGTGCCGACCGCGCAAGGCATCGGAATGCTGTCTGGCCGGGACTGTGCGCCCGGAACCATTCACCAATGAGAACGGATGACGTCTTGAAATAATTAGTCGGCAGGCTCCATCGCCAATGGGGCCGGGGTGTGGCGGCGTGTCGCAGTTCTCAGAACGCACCTTTGTGGCGCATTACTTCTCTTTCTCAATTGACAATCATTATCATTCAACATAATTTGTCGCTCGATGTGTAGGACGGCCACGTCCCCCAGGCGTCCCACTAACCTATTTGGCAGCAAGGTGATTTCCATGACGGAACAAGTATCCACAAGCAAGTGCGATTCACCGCTACTTCAGGCATTCGTCGACAATCGACTGATTCTGGTCAAAATTGCAGCTCGTATTACCGGCTGTCGGTCGCGCGCCGAAGATGTGGTGCAGGATGCGTTTTTCCGACTGCAATCGGCGCCACCGATCACGTCGTCGATCAAAGCCCAACTGAGCTATCTGTTCCAGATCGTGCGCAACCTCGCCATCGATCACTACCGCAAACAGGCGCTTGAGCAGAAGTACTCCGGCCCTGAAGAGGAAGGGCTGAACGTGGTCATTCAAGGTGCTTCGCCGGAAACCTCGCACATCAACTTCTCGACCCTGGAAAACATCGCCGACGCGCTGACCGAACTGCCTAGCCGCACGCGCTATGCGTTCGAGATGTACCGCCTGCACGGCGTGCCGCAAAAGGACATCGCCAAGGAACTCGGCGTATCGCCGACCCTGGTCAACTTCATGATTCGTGATGCGCTGGTGCACTGCCGCAAGGTCTCGGGCAGTCGTCGGGATACGGTGATTGCGGGTCGTCGTTAAGACCGCGTCGCCAGATAAAAAAGATCGCAGCCTTCGGCAGCTCCTACATGGAAATGCATTCCTCTGCAGGAGCTGCCGAAGGCTGCGATCTTTTGCTTTTGAATCACCTCAGGCCAGTTTGCACCGATCAAAAAACCGCTCACGCCCCAGAATCATCAGCGCCGCGCGCTTGTGCGGGAAATCGAATTCCTTCTCGCAGTGGAAACACTGATTCTGCATATGGCCGATCATCTTCGCGTTGTCCGCCCGAGGCTCAGCGACCACACGCTGAGTGCGCGGATCATCCAGAAACAGGTAATGCACCAGCGCCGATAACCAGCTCGCCACTTTGTGCGGGCCGCGATGATTTTCCTCGCCCACCAGCATGTGAATGCCACGATCGTAATTGTCGGCATCGTAGAACGGCGCGATGCGATCTTCCTTGGCCCAATAGGCTTCGAAATAGGCAAACGGCTGATCATCGAAGCAGCCGATCAAGGTCAGCGTGTGCGGGTCGGCATCGAGCTTGCTCAAGTATTCGCGGTGCTTCTCGATGCTGCCCTCTTCCTGCCAGAAACTGGCGACGCGCGGGCTGTTCTGCCAGCGGTTGAAACGCGGCAAATCTTCTTCGATTTCGACCGTACGCAAGGAAATCCACGCACCCAGACGCGCATCGAAACGCCGATACACTTCACCGCGCGGTTTGACTGGCCGCAAGGGATGACGCTTGCCTTGGCTGATGACCATTTGCTGCGGATAACTGCCGGTCAGCGATGTGCCGAGCCAAGGTTGCGGCAGTTGCCAGAACAGCGTGCGCTCGCAGCGATACTCGCCGGCCACTTCGGTGCTCAACAACAATCCGCTGAGCAAGGCTTCGGTCGGTGGCTGATCCAATTGCCAAGTCAATTGTTGGCACGCCGGATCCCGCGCGAACAGCCAGTAACAGGCTGCCCACAGCGCCTGCCCGGGCGGCAGCGCAAAGCGCTCATCGAGCTGGATTGCCCCCTTGGCCTCTCGATCGAGGCGCAGGCGAATCAGCGGTTGTCCGTCCAGGCTCAGGCTTAGACGGCTTTCGGTGGCATCAGCGATCAGTTGACTGCCCGAAGGCAAGGCCAGGGCATTCAGGTCATTCAGATTGGACATGGGTCGGGCTCACGATAATCGTCGACAGTTCAACGATGTGACGTGAGCCGGGAAGGAAAATTTAGGCTTTACCGGGAAATCGGTGCCTCAGTGATGAGGCACCGGCACCACCGCAATCTTGTAAGGATCAAAAATCTTCAGCATTTCACCGTTGTCGCGCAAGCCCTGCAGCAGCTTCCCAAAAGCGACACCGGTAATGGGCGCTGCCGGGCGCAGGATCGCGTAGTGGTGATAGATCTGATCGATACGCTGCGACACCAGCAACTCGTCGCGCACCTTCTCGTTGCGCAGCAGGTAATCGAACAGATAGGAACGCGTCACCAGGGCAATATCGGCGCGGCCGCGCAGCACCATCAGCAGGTTGCTGTCATGGGAATAGGTCAGCGTGGCCTTGTAGTTCTGTGCGAGATATTTGGGGTCGGCGTTGAAACTGGCGAATTCGTAGTGATAACCGCTGAACAACGCCAGGCGCTTGCCAGAGAGGTCGACAAAATAGTTCTGCTGACGACCGTCTTCGCGTTGTGCGACGAAAATCTCGGCGTCCTCCAGGCCCATGTCGACATCCGTGTGCGGAATATCTTTCCAGCCCCAATCGGGATTCTCGAAAATCGCCATGTCGATCCGGCCCTGCTTGAAATCACCGAAACGCCGGGGAATCGAGGTCGGCACAAGGACGAACTGATAGTCGCTTTGCAGACGATTGAGGGCCTCGACCAACTGCGGCAGGAGGCCTGTGTCGGCGCCGTTTTCCGGGCGAATGGTGTAAGGCGGAAAATGCGCCGCGCCGACCCGAACCAGTTGCGCTGCCTGAGCGGGCAAAACCCAAAATGCAGCCAGCGCTGCGAGCAACAACCCCGCGGCCGTCCGAATTGGCGAAGACTTCAAAACACCCCACTCCCCGAAAAAATACCGATCAATGCATTCAAGCTAGGCGGTTTCGCCCAGTTAGCCAGTTTCCCGGCCGGATAGAAAGTGCTTCAACGCGCTTCGAGGACCAGAATCAGCGCCTCGTCGGCCAACTGATCGAGGCTCAAACTGCCGCCGGCACGGAACCATGTGGTCGTCCACGACAGTGCACCGGTGAGGAAACGTCGGGTAATAAATACATCGCCACGGATAAATCCGGCGTCCTTGGCTTCACCCAGCACTTGCAGCCAGATGTCCTCGTAGACATCGCGCAGCGCCAGCACTTTGGCCTGACCGTCTTCGGACAGCGAGCGCCACTCGTAGACCAGCACCGCCATGGCTTCACCGCTACCGCCCATGATCGACTGCAATTCGCAGCGGATCAGCGCCAGCACGCGCTCGCGCACATCCGCCGCGTCGGCCAGCGCCGCTCGCATCAACGCAGTGTTGTAGCGGATGGTTTCTTCCATCACTGCGCGGAGGATTTCATCCTTGCTTTTGAAGTGATGAAAAATGCTGCCCGACTGGATGCCGACGGCGCCGGCCAGGTCACGCACCGTGGTGCGTTCATAGCCTTTGTTACGGAACAGGTGAGCGGCCACTTGCAGCAATTTGCCGCGGGCGCTGTCGGGGTCGGTCAATTGGCCTTTATCAACCAAATCGCGCATGACCCTCAGGGCTTTTTGCTCGTCCACCCGTTCTCTCCTACAGTCGATCAGTCTGTTGCCCCCTGAAACCGCAGGGTTGCGCGCAATTTAAGCCGCCAGCGGCAACCAAGCAAGCGCTTGGGCAGAAGATAGTTTCAACCGTTTACAAACCAAGCGCTTGCTTGGTAGCCTCAAGACACTTCTGTCGCAGGTTGCTGAGTCGGAGATAAAAATGCCCACCACCGTTCGCATCGGATGCGCCAGTGCTTTCTGGGGAGATACGTCCACCGCCGCCGCGCAGCTGGTGGAAGGCGGCGAACTGGACTATCTGGTGTTCGACTACCTCGCCGAGATCACCATGTCGATCATGGCCGGCGCACGCATGAAGGACCCGCAGGCGGGGTTCGCCAGCGACTTCATCGAAATCCTCACCCCCCTGCTGCCACAGTTGGCCGAGCAGAACATCCGCGTGATCAGCAATGCCGGCGGCGTCAATCCGCAGGCCTGCGCCAACGCCTTGCAAGCGGCCTGTGACAAGGCCGGCATCGACCTGAAAATCGCCGTACTGCTCGGCGATGACCTGCAACCACAATTCAAACAACTTAACGGCGTCACCGAGATGTTCAGCGGCGCCCCGCTGCCAGCGATGTGCGTGTCGACCAACGCCTACCTCGGCGCGCCGGGCATTGTCGAAGCGTTGCGACTGGGTGCCGACATTGTCATCACCGGGCGCGTGGTCGACAGCGCCGTGGTCAGCGCCGCACTGGTGCACGAATTCGGCTGGTCGTGGCACGACTACGACAAACTCGCCCAGGCCGCGCTGGCCGGACACATCATCGAATGTGGCGCGCAGTGCACCGGTGGCAACTTCACCGATTGGCGCGACGTGCCGGATTACGAACACATCGGCTTTCCGATCGTTGAGGTCAGCGCCGACAGCCAATTCATCGTCAGCAAACCCGAAGGTTCAGGTGGACTGGTCACACCGCTGACCGTCGGCGAGCAGATGTTGTATGAAGTCGGCGATCCACAGGCCTATCTGTTGCCCGACGTGGTCTGTGATTTCACTCAGGTCAAACTTCAGCAACAAGGCAAAAACGCCGTGCACGTGCACGGCGCCAAAGGCCTGCCACCCAGCGACAAGTACAAGGTCAGCGCCACGTACCCGGACGGTTTTCGCTGCACCGCCAGTTGCCTGATCGCCGGTATCGATGCGGTGGACAAGGCGCGGCGGGTCAGTCAGGCAATCATCGCCAAAACGGCGGAAATGTTCAGCCAGCGCGGTTGGCCGCCCTACAGCGAAACCGACATCGAATTGCTCGGCAGCGAAGCCACCTACGGCCCCCATGGCCAGCGCCACGACAGCCGTGAAGTGGTGATCAAACTCGCCGTGCGTCACCCGAATAAACAGGCACTGGTGCTGTTCTCCCGGGAAATCGCCCAGGCCGCCACCGGCATGGCACCGGGGCTGACCGGCATCGTTGGTGGGCGACCCACGGTGTATCCGCTGATTCGTCTGTTCTCTTTTCTGATCGACAAAAGCGCTTGCTCGCTGCGCATCGACATGGCCGGTGAACGTTATCCGTGTGCCCTGCCCTCACTCAGCAGCCTCGACAGCAATGATTTACCTCTGCCCCATCAGCCGCCCAAACCACAGGGCCGCGCCGATGCCAGCGTGGCCTTGGTGAAACTGGCCGTGGCGCGCTCCGGTGACAAAGGCAACCACAGCAACATCGGCGTGCTGCCGCGCAAACCCGAATACCTGCCGTGGATCGCCGAAGCGCTGACCCCGTCCGTCATTGTCGACTGGATGAGCCATGTGCTCGATCCGATCCACGGCCGGGTCGAACGCTGGTATCTGCCCGGCACCCACAGTCTGAATTTTCTCTTGGAAAACGCTCTCGGCGGTGGTGGCGTGGCCAGTCTGCGCATTGATCCGCAAGGCAAGGCCTTCGCCCAACAACTGTTGGAAATCCAGATCCCGGTGCCGCAGAGCATCGCCGAACAGCTCGACTAGAGGATGGTTTGCATGGCTTACGCGTCGATTTTCAACGCCGATCTGTTCAGCGGCCAGACCATCATCGTCACCGGCGGCGGCAGCGGCATCGGGCGCTGCACCGCGCATGAACTGGCAGCGCTCGGCGCCAACGTGGTGCTGGTCGGGCGCAAGCCGGAAAAGCTGGAAAAGGTCGCCGCGGAAATTGCCGAGGACGGTGGCCGCGCACACTGGAAGGCCTGCGATATCCGTGATGAAGAAGCGGTGAAACAACTGGTCGTGGAGCTGATCGTCGAGCACGGGCCGATTCACGGTCTGGTCAACAATGCCGGCGGCCAGTACCCATCGCCATTGGCCTCGATCAATCAGAAAGGTTTCGAAACCGTATTGCGCACCAATCTGGTCGGCGGATTTCTGATGGCGCGGGAAGTGTTCAACCAGTCGATGAGCAAACACGGCGGCAACATCGTCAACATGCTCGCCGACATGTGGGGCGGCATGCCCGGCATGGGCCACTCCGGCGCGGCGCGTTCGGGCATGGACAATTTCACCAAGACTGCCGCGTTTGAATGGGGTTATGCCGGGGTGCGGGTCAACGCGGTGGCGCCGGGCTGGATCGCCTCCAGTGGTATGGACACCTATGAAGCTGCGTTCAAAGCGGTGATTCCAACCCTGCGCGAACATGTGCCGCTCAAGCGCATCGGCACCGAATCGGAAGTCAGCGCGGCGATCGTGTTTCTGCTCAGCCCGGCGGCGGCATTCATCAGTGGCAGCACGCTGAAAATCGATGGCGCGGCCAGCCTCGGCAGCCGTGCATGGCCACTGCACAAGGCCACTCACAGCGAGTCGTTCAACGGCTTTCACCGGGCCTACCTTCCCGATGTCCTCAAGGACAAGGAGTAAGCCATGCCGCAGATTCAGTCCCAGCTCGACCCGCACAGCGAAGCCTTCGCGCGCAACCGTGCGGCGATGCTCACGGCCATCGAGCAAGTCCAGCAACTCGAACAGAACCTGCTGAACAAAGCGGCCGACGCCAAGGCGAAATTCGATAAACGCGGGCAGTTGCTACCGCGCGAACGCCTGAACCTGTTGCTCGATCCCGGTGCACCGTTTCTCGAACTGGCCAGCCTCGCCGGCTACAAGTTGCACGACGACAAGGATGGAAGCTCGGCCGGCGGCGGACTTATTGCCGGTATCGGATACGTCTGCGGCATTCGCGCGATGGTCGTGGCGAACAACAGCGCGATCAAGGGCGGCACCATTTCGCCGAGCGGCCTGAAAAAATCCCTGCGCCTGCAACAGATCGCTCAGGAAAACAAACTGCCGGTGATCACCCTCGCCGAAAGCGGTGGCGCCAATCTCAACTACGCCGCCGAGATTTTCGTCGAAGGCGCACGCAGTTTTGCCAATCAGGCGCGGATGTCGGCAATGGGCTTGCCGCAGATCACCGTGGTGCACGGCTCGGCCACGGCGGGCGGCGCTTATCAGCCAGGGCTGTCGGATTACGTGGTGGTGGTGCGCGGCAAGGCCAAGCTGTTTCTCGCCGGTCCCCCACTGCTGAAAGCGGCCACCGGCGAAGTCGCCACCGATGAAGAACTGGGCGGTGCAGAGATGCATGCGCAGGTTGCCGGGACGGCTGAATACCTCGCGGAAAACGATGCCGACGGCGTGCGCCAGGTACGTGAAATCCTGCGCATGCTGCCTTGGAACGAGCAACTGCCGTGGCTGCCGGAGCCGCAATACAAAGAACCGCTTTACCCGATCGAAGAATTGCTCGGGCTGATCCCGGATGATCCGAAAAAACCTTATGACGTGCGCGAAATCATCGCGCGCATTGCCGATGAATCCTGCTTCGTCGAATTCAAGGGCGAGTTCGATCAACAGACCGTTTGTGGCCAGTTGAAGATTCAGGGCCGCGCCTGCGGTTTCATCGGCAACAACGGCCCGATCACCCCGAACGGTGCGAGCAAGGCCGCGCAGTTCATTCAGTTGTGCGATCAGAGCCAAACGCCGCTGCTGTTTTTCCACAACACTACCGGCTTCATGGTCGGCACCGAATCCGAGCAGCAAGGCGTGATCAAACACGGCTCGAAATTGATTCAAGCGGTAGCCAATGCACGGGGGCCTAAACTGACCATGGTCGTCGGCGGCTCCTACGGTGCCGGCAACTATGCGATGTGCGGACGCGGACTCGATCCACGCTTCATCTTCGCCTGGCCGAACAGCCGCACGGCGGTGATGGGCGGTGCGCAGGCCGGCAAAGTCTTGCGCATCGTTACCGAAGCCAAACAGTTGAAGGACGGCCTGACGCCAGACCCGAAAATGCTCGACATGCTCGAACAGGTCACCGCGCAGAAACTCGACAGCCAGTCCACCGCGCTCTACGGCAGCGCCAACCTGTGGGACGACGGGCTGATCGATCCGCGCGACACGCGCACCCTGCTCGGCTACTTGCTGGATATCTGCCACGAGGCCGACATTCGCACGCTGCAACCCAACAGCTTCGGCGTCAGCCGGTTCTGACCGCCACGGATCCTACGGAGAATAATAAAAAATGATCTTCACCCCGGAACACGAAGCCCTGCGCCGTACCGTCCGCCAATTCGTCGAGCACGAGATCAATCCGCACGTCGATGAATGGGAAAAGGCCGGACGCTTCCCGATCCACGAGATTTTCCGCCAGGCTGGCGACCTCGGTTTGCTGGGCATTTCCAAACCGGAAAAATTCGGCGGCATGGGCCTCGATTACAGCTATTCGATTGTTGCTGCCGAAGAATTCGGCACCATTCATTGCGGCGGCATTCCGATGTCGATCGGAGTGCAAACCGACATGTGCACGCCCGCCCTCGCCCGCTTCGGCTCCGATGAACTGCGCGAAGAATTCCTGCGCCCGGCAATCACCGGCGAGCAGGTCGGCTGCATCGGCGTTTCCGAAGTCGGCGCCGGATCTGATGTCGCCGGGCTGAAAACCACCGCGCGCAAGGACGGCGACGACTACGTGATCAACGGCAGCAAGATGTGGATCACCAACTCACCGAGTGCCGATTTCATTTGCTTGCTGGCCAATACCTCGGACGACAAACCGCACATCAACAAGTCGCTGATCATGGTGCCGATGAACACGCCGGGGATCAGCCTCAGCTCGCATCTGGACAAGCTCGGCATGCGCAGTTCGGAAACCGCCCAGGTGTTTTTCGACAACGTGCGCGTGCCACAGCGTAACCGCGTCGGCCACGAAGGCGCCGGGTTCATGATGCAGATGCTGCAGTTTCAGGAGGAACGCCTGTTCGGCGCGGCGAACATGATCAAAGGCCTGGAATACTGCGTCGACAGCACCATCGAGTACTGCAAGGAGCGCAAAACCTTCGGCAATGCGCTGATCGACAATCAGGTGATTCACTTTCGCCTCGCCGAATTGCAGACCGAAATCGAATGCCTGCGCGCGCTGGTCTATCAGGCCACCGAGCAATACGTGAAAGGTCAGGATGTGACACGGCTGGCGTCGATGGCCAAGCTCAAGGCCGGACGTCTGGGCCGCGAAGTCAGCGACAGCTGCCTGCAATATTGGGGCGGCATGGGCTTTATGTGGGACAACCCGGTGGCCCGCGCCTACCGCGATGTGCGGCTGGTATCGATTGGCGGTGGCGCCGACGAAATCATGCTGGGGATTATCTGCAAACTGATGGGCATCCTGCCTGGGAAAAAGAAGTGAGCGGCCTGCCGGATTGCCAGACGCTCCTGCTGGAGCTGCATGGCGGCGTGCTGCACATCACCCTCAATCGCCCCGATAGCCGCAATGCAATGAGCCTGCAAATGGTCAGCGAGTTGCGCGCGGTGCTGACGACCGTGCGCGATGACCGCACAGTGCGGGCTCTGGTGCTCAGCGGTGCCAACGGGCATTTCTGTGCTGGCGGCGATATCAAGGATATGGCCAGCGCTCGCGCTCAGGGCTCCGAGGCTTACCGCGATCTGAATCGCGCTTTCGGGGCTCTGCTGGAAGAAGCGCAGCACGCGCAGCAAGTATTGATCACGGTGCTGCAAGGCGCGGTGCTTGGCGGCGGTTTCGGACTGGCGTGTGTCAGTGATATCGCGATTGCCGACCATCAGGCGCAATTCGGTCTGCCGGAAACCAGCCTTGGTTTGTTGCCGGCGCAAATTGCGCCGTTTGTGGTGCAGCGCATCGGTCTGACCGAAACCCGAAGATTGGCGCTGACGGCTGCACGATTTGATGGGCATCAGGCACGACGTTTGGGGCTGGTGCATTTCGTCGAGCAGGATGCACAAGCGCTGGCCGAGCGGCTCGATGAGGTGTTGCAGCATGTGCTGTGCTGCGCGCCGGAGGCGAATGCGATGACCAAGAAATTGCTGTTGGCCAGTGCCGGGCAGCCTTCGAGTGATTTGCTCGATGAGGCTGCGCATTGGTTCAGCGAAGCAGTGACTGGCGACGAAGGTGTGGAGGGAACCATGGCTTTCATGCAGAAACGTAAACCTCGATGGGCCTCTTAAAAGCTTCGCGAGCAAGCTCGCTCCCACAGGTTTTGTGACCGACGCAAACCCCTTGTGGGAGCGAGCCTGCTCGCGAAGAGGCCAGCCAATCCACCGCCAAATACTCAGGAAGATCACCATGCCTGCCATCCAAAAAATCCTGATCGCCAACCGCGGTGAAATCGCTTGCCGCATCCAGCGCACCGCCCAGGCCCTCGGCTACCGAACCGTCGCCGTCTACAGCGACGCCGACGCCGATGCCCTGCACGTAAAAATGGCCGATCAAGCGGTGCGTATTGGCCCGCCGCCGGTGCAGCAGTCCTACCTGAATATCCCGGCCATTCTCGACGCCGCCCGCCGCAGTGGTGCCGACGCCATCCACCCCGGCTACGGTTTTCTCTCGGAAAACGCCGAGTTCGCCCGCGCCTGCGAGCAAGCCGGGCTGATCTTCATCGGCCCCAGCGTCGAAGCCATCGAATTGATGGGCAGCAAACGCCGCTCGAAAATCGCCATGCTCGAAGCCGGCGTACCCTGCATCGCCGGTTATCAAGGTGCCGAACAGGACGACGCCACCCTCCTGCGTGAAGCCGAGCGCATCGGCTATCCGCTGATGATCAAGGCCAGTGCCGGCGGGGGTGGGCGCGGCATGCGTCTGCTGCACAGCGCCGCTGACTTGCCGGCGCAACTGCGCACCGCTCGCTCCGAAGCACTGAACGGTTTCGGCAGCGACGAATTGATCCTCGAACAGGCCTTGATCGAACCACGGCACGTCGAAGTGCAGTTGTTTGGCGATCAGCACGGCAACCTGATCTATCTCGGCGAACGCGACTGTTCGATCCAGCGCCGCCACCAGAAAGTCATCGAAGAGGCGCCCTGCCCGGTGATGACCGCCGAACTGCGCCAAGCCATGGGTGAAGCGGCATTGAAGGCCGGGCGCACAGTGAACTATGTCGGCGCCGGCACCGTGGAGTTTCTGCTCGACGCGCGTGGGCAGTTCTACTTTCTGGAGATGAACACACGCCTGCAAGTCGAGCATCCGGTGACGGAGCTGATCACTGGACTGGATCTGGTCGCGTGGCAATTGCTGGTCGCCGAGGGACAGCCGTTGCCACTGACTCAGGACCAGGTCCAGCTCAACGGGCATGCCATGGAAGTGCGACTCTATGCCGAAGATCCAGCACAGGATTTTCTGCCGCAAACCGGCTGCATAGAAGCCTGGGAGCCAGCGCTTCAACACGGCGCACGAATCGATCATGGCTTGCTGGAAGGACAATCGATCAGCCCGTTCTACGACCCGATGCTGGGCAAACTCATCGCCTTTGGCGCCACTCGCGAAGAGGCCCGGCGCAAACTGTTGCGCGCGGTACAGGACACGGTGTTATTGGGCGTGCAAAGCAATCAACGCTTGCTGGCCAGCCTGTTGCAACATCCGCAGTTCATCAGCGGCGAATTCAGTACCGCGTTCATTGCCCGGCACTTCAGCGAACACCCTTGTTTGCACCGCTACATTCCGGATGCCGAGGAACTGGCGATCGCAACAGTGCTTTTCTATCAATCCAGCGCCCTGGCCCATCGCGCGCAGCTCACTGGCTGGCGCAACAATGCCAGTGTGCCGCTGCATTATCGGCTCGGACTTGATGATCAGAACTGGACAGCGCAACTGCTCGCGCAAGCGCAAGGCGCCTTCACCGTGCAGGTTGCCGAGCGCACGCTCGAGTTAACACTCATCGATCAGGACGCGCAGTCGCTGACACTGGAAATCGACGGTTTGCGCCAGCGTCACGCGTATCGACTGGTTAACGGGCACCTTTGGCTGTTCACCCACCCCGGCAGTCTGCGCCTGGAGGATCGAACTCACGCGGTAATCGACAGTCAGACCAGCGTCAGCTCTGGCACCCTGAAAGCGCCGATGGACGGTGCCATCGTCGACGTTCTCGTCAGCGAAGGCAGCCCGGTCAGCAAAGGTCAGTTGCTGGTGGTACTGGAGGCAATGAAAATGGAGCACCCGCTCAAGGCCGGCATCGACGGCGTGCTCACGCGGGTGCAGGTCAAGGTCGGCGATCAGGTAAAAAATCGTCAGGTTCTGTTGCAGGTCGAGTAGTCACCCACACACGCTTGCGGGTTTTGACTACGCTCTGAGTTATCAGAACGCGGAAATCAGGAACCCTGCGATGCCCCACTGGCTGGTCATAGATCTGGAAGCCACCACCGATGAGGGTGGCTGGCCGGTCACCGAAATGGAAATTATCGAGATCGGCGCCACCTTGGTCGATCGCGCCGGACGCGAGCAGGATCACTTCCAGCGCTTCGTCAAACCGACGCGGCGGCCGTTGCTGACGCCATTTTGTCGTGAACTGACGCACATCACCCAGGCCAATATCGACATGGCGCAGCCGTTGACCGAAGTCTGGCCGGCGTTCGAACGCTGGCTCGCGCAACATCAGACGCGCCTCGAAGGCTGGGCCAGTTGGGGCGATTACGACCGCAAGCAGTTGTTGCAGGAGTGGCAGCGTCTGCAAATCGACAGTGGCTTGAGCAAGGTGCCGCACATGAACCTCAAACAACGCTTCGCCAAGGCCCGACGCCTGGAGCGGCCGTTGGGCCTCAACGGTGCGCTGCAACTGGCTGGCATGCAGTTCAGTGGTCAGCAACATCGAGCGCTGGAAGATGCGCGCAACACCGCGCGGTTGTTGCCACTGGTCTTGCCACTCTAGAGTCAATTCGAGAACTCACCAGACAGAAGCCGGGCAGGTGACGGCGTTGAACGCCTTGTGCATACTGGCCCCCTCCATTTTTCAGCCCCTTTTGAGGAATCGCCCATGTTTAAAGTCAACGAGTACTTCGACGGCACCGTCAAGTCGATCGCCTTTGGCACCGCTGAAGGTCCGGCGACCATCGGCGTCATGGCCCCGGGCGAATACGAATTCGGCACCGCTCAGCGTGAAATCATGCACGTTGTATCTGGCGCACTGACCGTCAAACTGCCAGACAGCAGCGACTGGGAAACCTTCGCCGCCGGCAGCCAGTTCAACGTTCCGGCCAACAGCAAGTTCCAGCTGAAGGTGGCGGTCGACACTGCTTACCTGTGCGAATACCGCGGCTAACGCCACAGTTTCACCGCGATAAAAAATGCCCGTGTCCAAGGACACGGGCATTTTCGTTTCAGGCGTGGGTTACTCGAGGATTTCCACCGGCATGCCGACTTCGAGTCGACCATTACTGTCATTCACCAGATTCTGCCCGAACATCGCACCATCGGACTCGGCGCGATACTTCTGCAAGGTGGCCAGCGGCTCGCGATCGGCACTGCGCTCCCCGGTTTGCGGGTCGATCGTGGTGAGAATGCAACGCGAACACGGCTTGACCACGCGGAACTCGACATCGCCAATGCGAATGCGCTTCCAACTGTCTTCGGCATAGGCCTCACTGCCTACGATCACCAGGTTCGGCCGAAAACGCAACATTTCCAACGGTCGTCCAACCTTTTGCGACAGATCCTGCAGGGATGCCTCGCCGATCAACAACAAAGGAAACCCGTCGGCGAACGCGACCTGATCATCATCGTTACCATAGCCAGCCTGTGTGGTGCGGGCACGATTCAGCGGCACCTGCACCAGACGGGTCGGTTTACCGATGAAATCGCTGACCCAGCGCGCGGCCTCATCACCGGCGTCCGGTACTCGCAGGGTGTCACGCCAGATCGTCACACCGCGCAGTTCGGCGTCATTTTCCGGCAAGGCGATGTCGATGGAGGACTGTTGCGGCGCACTCAGGGTCAGACCGCCCTGCGCATTCCACAGGGCCGACAACTGACTCATCTTCGCTTCGGCGCGTTGGGTCAGGAACCGACCGCTCGCTTCGTCCACGAGCATCCAGCGTCGGTCGCCATCAAGGCCCAGCTTGTCGAGGTCGACGCGTTGCAGAACATCGACTTTGCCGGATTTCAACGGGTAACGATAAAGCGCGCTCAGACGCAGCATGGCCAGCTCCCTGGAGAATAAAAACGCCACCCTATACGAGCTTGATCAGGAATCAAAGAGCAATAACTGTAGGAGTGAGCCTGCTCGCGATAGCGGTGTGTCAGGTAATGATTCGGGGCTGACACACCGCTATCGCGAGCAGGCTCACTCCTACAATGGGTGTGTGGTCAGGCCGGAACTTCGTCAAGCATCAGACGCTGGCGCACCACGTCGACCAGTTTGTCCGGCTGGAATTTCGAGAGGAAGTTGTCGCAGCCGACCTTCTTCACCATCGAGTCGTTGAAACTGCCGGACAGCGAGGTATGCAGCACCACGTACAAGCCACGCAGACGCGGGTCATTGCGAATTTCGGTGGTCAGGCGATAGCCGTCCATTTCCGGCATTTCCGCATCGGTGAAGATCATCAGCAGCTTGTCGGTCATGTTCACGCCCGTATCGGCCCAGGCCTTGAGCATGTTCAGTGCCTTCAGACCATCGCTGGCAATGTGCATTTTCACGCCGAGCTGGCCGAGGGTGTCGCGCAATTGCGAGAGTGCCACGTTGGAGTCGTCCACCAGCAGTACTTCACGGCCACGGGCGCGTTCCAGCACGGGATCATCGAGTTTGTCGCGCGAGACCTTGGCGTTGTAAGGGACGATTTCAGCGAGCACTTTTTCGACGTCGATGATTTCCACCAGTTGATCGTCGACCTTGCTGATCGCGGTCAGATAGTGCTGACGCCCGGCGCTGGTCGGCGGCGGCAGAATGGCTTCCCAGTTCATGTTGACGATGCGGTCCACACCGCCTACGAGGAAAGCCTGTACCGAGCGATTGTATTCGGTGACGATGATCGTGCTGTTCGGCCCAGGCACCAATGGACGCATGCCGATCGCTTGCGACAGATCGATCACCGGCAAGGTCTGACCGCGCAGATTGACCACACCGCACACAAACGGATGACGCTGCGGCATCAAAGTCAGTTTCGGCAGCTGCAGGACTTCCTGGACTTTAAACACGTTAATCGCGAACAACTGGCGCCCGGCCAGTCGAAACATGAGAATTTCCAGGCGATTCTCACCCACCAGTTGCGTGCGTTGGTCTACCGTGTCGAGAATGCCGGCCATCAATGACTCCTGGGCTTGTACTGATGAATTCACTATGTGAGGTTATCGGCGGCAAATGGCGGTTCTTGATTGCCAAACCAGACCCCGTCAAAAATGCCATGATCGGGCATTGATGTCACATTAACATCATGCTTTACTGGCGCAGTGATTTTCATCTGCTACATTCTCTGCGGCGCGACCTCGGTTTGCACGGTAGGTTCCCGCGCCTAAGGGATTCCCCTAGTAACAATCAGGCCCAACCTGATATTCGCAATATCCAATAGCCATTAATGTGACGCCATTCTCATTGCATGAACGGAGTCAGGCTATTGTGTGCGATCGCAGTTCAGTGGAAACAACCCCTCTGGAACCCCTCAGCCTGTGCACCTGCACGTCTGGGCGCGATCTCCCGACGATTCATGATCGTCGTCACACACGGCATTCCCTCATCAGACATGACGTGGTGGAGATAAGCATGCCAATGGACCGCAAAGAGTGGGTACAACGCTTCCCCGAATTCCTTGTCGAGGCCGAACAACTCCTGGCCAAGTCCGAAGAATGCCTCAGCCATCTGCAACTGATCAGCAATGACAAGGACGCCATCGAGTGCATGCTCGGCACCCTCCTGAAACTCGCACGCAGGGCTGAAGCCCTGGCGCTGGAGGCGATCTCCGAGTTCTCTCTGCATATTTACAGTCTGCTCAACCTGCCCCAGGATCGTATCGATCTTCACGAGCAGGCTCTGCAAGCACTGCAGGATTGCTTCACGTTGATGGCCTGGCAGCTTGAACTGGTCGATCAGCAGACCGGGCAACTGAGTCTGGATGAAAGTGAACAGACCTCGCTGATCGAAGCCTTCGCCGTCCAGGTCGGCCAAAGCCAGCTTCAACCGCCACGGACGGGCAAAAGTTTGCCCCAATTGCCCTACTCGGGACAAGCCTGATCAGCACGCTGTATCCGCCCTGACGTTTAAAATGAATACGTTGAATGTCGTAATTGAATAGCTCATACCTGCAAGCGACAAATCCAAATAAATAATCAGCGACGACAGACACTCATGTTTTCTGCCGGCCTCAGGGTTTGCCTGTGTGTTAAGAAGCACAACTTCAGGCAACACCTACATCTATCGAACTCAATAAATCGACTTTTCCATTATGGAACTTGCGTCCAATACCACGTAATTCCTGACTCATTGGACATATATAGCGAGCGCGACCAACGGTATCTTAAGTGGTATTATGCCGCCCATTAGTTGCTTTCAAATTAATGGCACAGTGACTTCAGCGACAGCTATCCACTGATAGTTGGCAGTCAACACATTCACTGAACCGCGTTGAAATCAATAACATATTTGACAGCATTTTCAGACAGAGACCCGCCAGCCTCAGGCCGGTCTGCCCGCAGCGAACATCCATTGGCTCCATCCGTTATGTACGCCAGCCTCAAGTCAATCACTACATGGCCACCCTCCCGGGAAAATGCCCGCCGGTTCACACTCATACTGTGTGTCACCGCGACGCTCGGCAGCCTGCTGACCTACGGTCTTTCGACACCACTTAGCCTCGGACTGCTACTGCTCGACATCGCCGCTACCGCGTGTGTCTGGGTGCAATATCGACTGTCACGCAAATCGATCAAATTTCAGCCGCAAGAGCTCGCCGACCGATTGCTGGAGGTCCAGGAAAACGAGCGCCATCGCCTCAGCCGCGAATTGCACGATGATATCGGCCAGTTGCTGACGGCCGCCAAACTGCAGAGCGAGTGGCTCAAGCGACGCCTGCCGGATGACTTGCAGGAGCAATGCACAGTGTTGTGCGCCACCCTGGAAGAAACCCTCGACAAAGTGCGCGACGTTTCGGCCATTCTCAATCCACGGCAGTTGACCAGCCTTGGACTTGAAGCCAGCCTGCGTGCACATCTGCTCAAGACGTTGACCAACACCAGCGTGCACTGGAGCCTCGATTGCCAGCAGCGCCTTAACGGTATTCCGGAAGAAATGGCGGTCGCCGCCTTCCGCATCACCCAGGAGGCTGTTACCAATATCCTGCGTCACGCCCAGGCAAAAAACCTGGTGATACGCGTGCAACGTCTGCCCAAAGGGCTGACGCTGCTGATCAGCGATGACGGTCTGGGATTCGCCCCGGCGGCCAATCCGGGTCGAGAAGGACAACGAGGCATGGCCGGGATGGCCGAACGAATCGAGCAACTGGGTGGCACCCTGAACGTCATCAGCGAACCGGGCAAAGGCACTCAAATCGAAGCACTCTTCCCCTGGGCGCCTCGCGCACTCGAGCGGGCCAGTACGAATAAGGTTATGCGTTGACTTGCAACTTACTTCTGGTGGATGACCACTCGCTGATCAGGGCCGGCGTGCGCGCTCTGGTGCTGGATATTCCCGGTTACGCGGTGATTGGCGAAGCCAATGACGGTTCGCAATTGCTCGAAATGGTCGAGCAGTTGAGTCCGGATATCGTGTTGCTGGATATCTCGATGAAAGAAACCGGTGGCCTGGAAGCCCTGCAACGACTCAAGCGAGTGCGTCCGCAGAGCAAGGTACTGATCCTGTCGATGCACACCGATCCGGCGCTTATCATGCAGGCACTCGAGTCCGGCGCCCACGGCTACCTGCTCAAGGATACGACGGCTACCGAGCTTGAACATGCACTGGAAGCCTTGCGCAACAACGAGCGCTACCTGAGCCCCGCCATCGCACACACCGTGATCAATCAGGCCCTGACCCGCAATCAGAAGCAGCAGCCGGAGACCGCCGACTCGCATAATCTGACCGCCCGCCAACTGGAAATCCTGCGTTTGATCGTGCGGGGCAAATCCACCCGGGAAATCGCCAATGGCCTCGGGCTGAGCATCAAGACTGTCGAGACCCACCGCTCACAAATCATGAAGCGCCTGCAAATCTACGACGTGGCGGGCCTGGTGCTTTTCGCCGTGCGCGAACAGATCATCAGCCTGGACGACTGACCGAGCGGGCGCCGCCCAACAATGGAGAATGCTCCGGCAAGTGCACGCGCAACGCCGCCGGACGCACTTCAAATCGCATGTTGTCACCTTCCAGCGGTTCGCCATCAAGATTGATGCAGAGCCCCTCGGCCACCTTGATTTCGACCCATGGCAAACGGGTTCGAACAAACATGTTATCGATCCCGAAACCATCACTGAGCAGCGTCTTCAGCGTGCCCACCAGTTCCTGTGGCGCCGGCAGGATACTGATATCCAGCAAACCGTCATCGGCCAGTGCCTGCGGGCACAGTTCGTGGCCGCCGCCGGCCTGACGACCATTGCCGATACCCAGCGCCAACAATTCGCCACGCCAATGAAAATCCGGCCCCTGAAGTTCACCATAAGCGGCATGCAGTTCGCTGAATCGTGACAGGCCGGTGAACAGATAGGCCGCACCGCCGAGTACTTTTTTCAAATCCTCGGATGTATTGGCCGTGACTTGACTGCCGAAACCACCGGTGGCCATATTGAGGAAAATCTGTCCGCCCACTTCGCCCAGATCGATGTCGCGCGGCGGCACATCGAGCAGCTCAAGGGCTTCGGCAGGCTCCAGCGGCACGCCGGCTGCGCGGCAAAAATCATTGGCGGTGCCCAAAGGCAAAAGGACGAGACTGGCTTTGCCCGGATGCGCCGCGAGCGCTTCGGCGATGTCGCGCAACGTGCCATCTCCACCGCCGGCGATAATCTTTGTGTAACCGTCCGCTACAGCTTGCTCCACCCAACGCTGAGCGTCCCCTGCCTCCCATGTCAAGCGCACGGCCAGCTCCCAGCCTTGTTTGCGCTTGTCCTCGACGGCGGTGCGTACCGCCTCGTTGAGTGCCTGCTTGCCATGCAGAATCAACAGCGCCCGGCGTTCACTCATCACATCACTCCCTAATCGAATCGGTTCGAGACATCTTGACCACCGCCGCCCGCAAAAAAGCCGTCAGCCCCGTAATTAATTCGGCCTTCTGGCCTTGACGTCCTACACAGCGGTACTTTTTCTTACAAGACATGCGGAATCGGCTTAATTGACCCGGTTCCGACATTGGGTCACCGTGTGCTTGCAGCATCAATCTTCAATCCAACACACAGGGACGTGCATGTAATGAGTGGATACAACCCCAGGGCTCTTGCCAGTTCGAGAGCCGAAAAAGTTTGCAAGCGAACAGTTCAAACAACCGGTGGATGCTTCCATGCCCAGTCATGAAGCCAGAATGCCATTGAGCCCGGTTGCCCCTCTCGTCGAAAGTCGCGCGAATCAAAAGTCCGAATTCAAGAACAGCGCCAAAACCACTGGAGAAGTTGATATGGAACCTCGTGTTACCGAGCTGGAGACCCATCTCAAGTACCTTCGGCGGGACATGGACGAAGTCCGCAGTGATGTCAGAACAATCAAACACCGGCTTGCTTACTCAGCGGGTGCGACAGCGGTAGTGCTGGGTCTGCTGGGTTGGGTGGCCAATAGCCGATTCGACCAGCTTGTGGCACTGATCAGCAATTAATTGAATGAGTCATTGCAGGCGCCGCCAGCCGACGCCTGTATTTGCGAGACAGCGGTCAGTCCAGCAGATCACTCAGCGGAATGAAGACCACTTCGTCGCCGGCGCTCAGCGTGCGACCTTCCAACACTTCGACCAATCCATCTGCCCACGCGGCGCTACGCAGAACGCCTGAGCTCTGGTTGCGGTAAACAGTGGCCCGCCCTTGCTCCAGACGGCCGCGCAGGTACTCACGCCGATTGCCTGCCACCGGCCAGGCAAAACCCGCTGGTACGCTGAACTTAAGCGGCTCGACGTCCAGAACGCCCTGACGGCGTAATAGATATGGCCGAGTGAGTAGCGCAAAGGTCACCAGCGTCGATGCCGGATTTCCTGGCAAGCCAATGACCGGCACATTGCGGAAATGGCCAAACGTCAGCGGTTTTCCAGGTTTGATCGCCAGTTTCCAAAGGGCAAGCTCGCCCTCTTCTCGCAAGGCGACACCCAGAAAATCCGCCTCACCTACCGACACGCCACCCGTGGAAAGGATCAGATCAACATCCTGCAACTCCCCCAGACGGGCACGGGTAGTGGCCAGATTATCCGGAAGAATGCCGGCATCGATCACCTCGCAGCCCAGACGTTGCAGCCAACTGCACAGCAACACCCGATTGCTGTTGTATATCTGACCCGGCCCCAGTGCCTGGCCGGGCTCGACCAATTCATCTCCCGTGGAGATCACCGCGACGCGAACCTTGCGCACGACGTTCAACCCGGCACACCCCAACGATGCAGCCAGTCCCTGCTCTATGGGGCCCAACCGAGTCCCGGCGGGCAGGATCAGTTCACCGACAGTGGTTTCCTGACCTTGCGGGCGGATGTTCTGCCCAACCTTCAGCGGCTCGAGGAAGCGCACCGTTTCATCGGCTTGAACCTCTGCGTTTTCCTGCATTTCCACGCAATCGGCACCCGCCGGCACCGGAGCCCCTGTGAAAATCCGTGCACAGGTGCCCGGCGCCAGTGGTTCGGGGGATTGCCCGGCAAATACCTTCTGACTGACCGGCATCGGCTGGCCATCCCAATCCGTCAGGTTCAGCGCGTAACCATCCATGGCACTGTTCGGCCACGGGGGCAGATCCAGCGTCGAAATCAGATCTTCGCTCAGCACCCGCCCCTGAACCTGAGCCAGCGGCAAATATTCACGCTCGACAATGGGTGAGGCCTCGGCCATTTCGAGCAGACGCGCCAGCGCCACCTCGACCGGCATCAGTGCCCCGCTCTTGCCCGGCTTACCCACGGGATTCACAAGGTGCCGCCTGCTTCAAATGAGTGACGAAATTGCACGGGCGGTGACGAGCGTCCAACTGCTCACCCAGGATGCCATCCCAACCGGTGCGTACGGCATTGGTCGAACCCGGCAGGCAGCAAACCAGCGTGCCATTGGCCAGACCGGCCAGCGCACGGGACTGAACCGTGGAGGTGCCGATATCGGCTACCGATATCTGCCGGAACAGCTCACCAAACCCGTCGACCTGCTTGTCGAGCAAGCAGGCAACGGCCTCAGGTGTGCTGTCGCGGCCGGTGAAACCGGTACCGCCGGTGATCAAGACAACCTGCACGACATCGTCTGCAATCCAGGTGGCGACTTGCGCGCGAATTTTGTAGAGGTCATCTTTGAGCAAAACCCGCTGCGCCAAAAAATGGCCCGCAGCGGTCAAACGGTCGACGAAGACCTGACCTGAGGTGTCGGTTTCCAGTGTTCGGGTGTCACTGACAGTCAGCACCGCAATATTGAGCGGCACGAAAGGTACATCAGCCTTGGCTTTCATAGGCTCGTCCAGTTGTAGGAGAAACAGCCCGGTGTTATATCACAGCGCCTCATTTTTTCGCCGCCCCTCTGGAGAGCTGCCATGATTCTCGACACGCAACCGCCCCCTTGCTCCATTCTGCTCCTGGCAGGCGGACGCGGCCAACGCATGGGCGGCCAGGACAAAGGCTTGGTCGAGTGGCAGGGCGAGCCGTTGATTACACATTTGCAGCGCAAGGTTCGTGGGCTGACCGATGACCTGATCATCTCCTGCAACCGCAATCGCGAGCGTTACGCGCCATTCGCCGATCAATTGGTTGTCGATGACGAGGGCGATTTTCCGGGGCCATTGGCCGGCATTCGTGCGGGCCTGAAAGCTGCGCGCCATCCGCATCTGCTGGTCTTGCCCTGTGATGTTCCGCGCATTGACGCAGCGTTACTGCAAAGCATGCGTGAGACGGCCAATCAGAATCCTGAAAAACCTTTAATGTTGCGCCATGACGAGCACTGGGAACCGTTGTTATGTGTGATTCCGGTAGCCCTTCGACCCGCCTTCGAAGAGGCCTGGAACGCCGGTGAGCGCAGCCCCGGCCGGGTCATGCGCAACCTTGGCGCCACTGCCCTGCAATGCCCGGACAACGACCCGCGACTGGCCAACCTCAATACCCCCGAACTGTTAAATTCCCACAACACTGTGTCAGACTGACAGCACTCAAGGAACTCTCACGCCTTGTATACGTCTCAAGCTCAGTAACCAAAAGAATTCCCATTCGGAGACACACCCATGACTCAACGGACCCTCGCCACTTTCATGCTCGCACTGGGCCTGGCTACCCTCGCCGGTTGCTCGTCGCCTACAGTGATCACCTTGAATGACGGTCGCGAAATCCAGGCCGTCGACACCCCGAAATACGATGACGATTCGGGCTTCTACGAGTTCAAACAGCTGGACGGCAAAGAAACCCGCATCAACAAGGATCAGGTTCGTACCGTTAAAGAGCTGTAAGCTCGGGTTCGATACCGGATACAGAAAAGCCCGCATTAATGCGGGCTTTTTCATGGGCGCTCGAAAGGTGGCTTTGGCCTCACCATTGCAGCGTAATCCGACTCTCGAATTCTCGCTCCTCACCGGTCACAGGGTCGATAAACCGTAGACCTTGCGCCAGCAGCTTCAGCGGATTGGCATAGTCATCCTCGACGTCTTTCAACACCTGCGGATAAAACGGGTCGTTGCAGATACTCGCCCCCAACGCAGTCATGTGGACGCGCAACTGATGTTTCTTGCCGGTTACCGGAAACAAACCATAGCGCCACAGATCGCCATTCTTTTCCCGAACCTCCACCGCCGTTTCGGTGTTGCTGGCCCCCGCGCCTTCCTGCATGCGGAAAAACGGTTCGCCATCCACCAGACGGCTCTTGTGCACCAGCGGAAAGTTCAGACCCGGCAGCGCCGGGGCGATGGCTTCATAGCGCTTGTCGATCTGCCGCGTGGGGAACAGTGACTGATAGGCCGAACGGGTTTGCGGATTGGCCGAAAAAATAACCAGTCCCGCCGTATGCCGGTCGATGCGGTGCAGTGGCACCAGGTGAGGATTGTCCATACGTCGGATCAAACGCCGCAGTAACGTTTGTTCGACGTACTCACCTGCTGGTGTCACTGGCAGAAAATGTGGTTTGTCAGCCACTACCAGATGCTCGTCCGCATACAGAATCGACTCGACCACCGGGATCGGCTTTTCGTCCGGCACTTCGCGAAAATAGTGAATCCGCAAACCTTCCTTGTAAGCCAAATCCACCGGGATCGGCCGACCATGGCCATCCAGCACTCGCCCCCGGGCGATCCGGTCCAGCCATTGCTCGCGATCAATGGCGCTGAAATGCTCGCACAGGCAATCGAGTACGGTCAGCCATTTACCGGGCGGCAGATAAAGTGTGCTCGCCTGATTCTGCGCAGCAGAGAATGTAGATGTGGACATACGGAAATCGAACCCTCAATGCAGTGCGGCATTATCCAGCACAGAGGAAAACGAGCCTAGCGTTGAATGCTCAGGCCGGGATCGTTTTGAGCGCTGCAGCCTCAGTGAACTCCTTGAGCCAGCGCAGCACATCGACGGCCTCCCAGCGGCCCGGGTCATACAAGGCGTAAAGCAAACCCTGATAACCGACCACATCCAGTTGCTTGTGATAACCGGCACGCTGAAACAAGGCCTCGATCTCGGCAAAGCAGGTGTTGAAATGCAGCTTGTTGAAGGGCGTCTTGCCTTCCGTGACCAACCCGTCCAGGCGCAATTCGAGAACGGCCTCGCGCACCACGTCAACCGACATCCGGTTCACGCTGTTCTTCAACTGTTCGACATTGACCACGGTTCATCCCTCTGAAGCATTTACTGTATGAACATACAGTAACCGAACAATCCGCAAAATGCCAAGGAATGGATGGCAGCGGCGACCGGCGGGATTAGCCAGGAAACTTGGATTAACGCAAAAACGCCACGACTTGATCAGCGCTGAATGGCCAATCCAGTTCAGCCCCGGTGTCGATGCGACGCAATACCGGAATTCGCAGGCTATAAGCCTCGAACCACGATTCGTCATCCGCGATATCGACCAGTTCGACCAGCAAGCCATGCTCGACAAAAGGCATCAGCTCAGCCTCGGCGACTTCACACAAATGGCATCCAAGGGTGCCGAAAAGCTGACATTCAGGAGGCATGATTGCTCAACCAGAAAATGAGTGGACCTATTCTAGGCCGCAGCTGAAAACCCGTCGAGCCACCGCCGCCCAAAGGCTCAAGCGTCCCGACAAAGGTTCACAGGCAAAACCCTGACGCAAATCAGTCCGCAGAAAAACCATTTACGCGATCCTCCCGGTCTTTTTGCCTCTACGCTTGAAAAGCCTGAATCTGACATCGGAGTGTCCAGTGTTTGCCAATCTGTTGATCATCCTCGCCTCGTCTCTCGTGGTGATTGCCCTGTTCCGTCGCCTGCGCTTGCCGCCGGTTCTGGGTTATCTGTGCGTGGGACTGCTGGTCGGACCGAGTGCGTTCGACTGGGTCAACGAGAGCGAACACTTGCCCGACGTCGCGGAGTTGGGGGTGGTGTTTCTGTTGTTTTCACTGGGTCTGGAGTTCTCCCTGTCGAAGATGATCGCGCTGCGCCAAGTAGTGTTCCGTCTCGGCAGTCAGCAGGTGCTGGTCAGCACCGCGCTGCTCGGGCTGCTATTGATGCTGTTGGGCATGCCGATCACACCCGCGCTGTTGCTCGGCGCCGGGCTTTCGCTGTCATCAACGGCGATTGTGACCAAAGAGTTGGGCAGCCTTGGCGAGGTGTTCAGCAGCCACGGCCAGAATGCGGTTGGTGTTTTACTGTTTCAGGACGTGGTCGCGGTATTGCTGCTGACGTTGGTGCCCGTGTTCGCCGGCAGCAGCGAGCAAGCCTGGTACTGGGCGCTGCCACTGACGCTGGCAAAAACCGTGGTGCTGTTTGTCGGTCTGCTGCTGGCCAGTCGCTGGTTACTGCCGAGGCTGTTTCATGAAGTGGCCGCGTCACGCTCGGCAGAATTGTTCGTGCTGCTGGCGCTGGTGATTGTGCTGTTGACCGCGTGGTTGACTCACCTGCTGGGCCTGTCCCCTGCCCTCGGTGCATTTCTGGCTGGCATGTTGCTCGGTGAAAGCCACTATCGGCATCAGATCGAGGCCGACATCCGGCCATTCCGCGACATCCTGCTCGGCGTGTTTTTCGTCAGCATCGGCATGCTCATTGACCTGCAACTGTTCGTCAGTCACAGCCTGCTGATCCTCGGGCTCACCGTCGGTTTGATGGTGATCAAGGGCATCGTCGTCGCCTTGTTGGTGAAGTGGCGCGGCAGCGACAGCGAAACGGCGTGGCGCAGCGGTCTGGCATTGGCTCAAGGTGGCGAGTTCTGCTTCGCACTGATGGCGCAGATGCAGCAACACAGCATGATGCCCGAAGCATTGAGCGATCTTCTGCTCGCCGCAACGTTCTGCTCGATGCTGCTGACGCCACTGTTGCTGCGCGCAGCTCCCCGCATCGCGGCCGCCCTGCACCGCAAGCCCAATCAGGAAGCACAGATCGAGGAGATCAGCGCACTCAACGCCGACCTCAATCAGCACGTGGTGATATGTGGCTACGGCCGCGTCGGCCAATCCATCGGGCGTTTCCTGCGCAATGCCAAACAGCCTTATATCGCCTTGGACAGTGATCCGGTTCGCGTACAGGAAGCCGCCAGTGGAGAAAGTGACGTGCATTACGGCGACTCGTCACGCGCCGATCTGCTGATCGCCGTTGGCCTGCTGCGCGCCAGACTGCTGGTGGTTGCGGTGGATCAGAGTGACATTGCCCTGCGTATCCTCAAGGAAGCGCGCCGGCTCAACGCCCACGTGCCGATCCTGGTGCGCACCCGCGACGACAGCCAATGGGCCGAATTGAAAGCCGCCGGCGCCACCGAAGTGGTGCCGGAGCTGTTGGAGTCGAGCCTGATGCTCGCCGCCCACGCTTTGATCATGCTTGGCTTGCCGGCGCATCAGGTGCAGGAAAAAGTCGATCAGGTGCGCATCGACCGCTATCGCCTGCTCCACGGCTTTTATCCCGGTAGCGACGATGCCGAGACTTAGTCCTGGCTCACCGCGCCGATCTTGTGCAATGACAGGTCGGCGCCGTAAAACTCTTGTTCCTGACTCAGGCGCAGCCCGTGCAGAGCCTTGATCACGCCGTAAACGACGAAGCCACCGATCAGCGCCACCGCGACGCCGAGTGCGGTGCCGATCAACTGGCTGATCAGGCTGACGCCACCGATCCCGCCAAGCGCAGTCTGGCCGAAGATCCCGCAGGCAATCCCGCCCCAGACGCCGCACAAGCCATGCAACGGCCACACGCCCAACACATCATCGATGCGCCATTTCACCTGCGCTGCAGTAAAGCACCAGACGAACAGCGCACCGGCAATCGCGCCAGTCACCAAGGCGCCGACCGGATGCATCAGATCGGAGCCGGCACAGATTGCGACCAGACCGGCCAATGGACCGTTGTGGAGAAAGCCCGGGTCATTGCGCCCGACGAGCAGCGCTGCCATCGTGCCACCGACCATCGCCATCAGCGAATTGACCGCCACCAGACCGCTGACGCCTTGCAGTGTTTGCGCACTCATCACGTTGAAACCGAACCAGCCGACGATCAAAATCCACGAACCCAGCGCCAGAAAGGGAATGCTCGACGGTGCGAACGCCACCAGACGACCGTCGCGATATCGGCCATTACGCGGCCCCAGCAGCAATACCGCCGCCAGCGCCAGCCAACCGCCCATGGCATGCACTACAACGGAACCGGCGAAATCATGGAAAGCGGCACCAAACTGCGCCGTCAGCCACGCTTGCAGGCCGTAGTTGCCGTTCCAGATCATGCCTTCGAAAAACGGATAGATGAACGCGACAATCAGCGCCGTGGCACACAACTGCGGCACGAAACGCGCGCGTTCGGCGATGCCACCGGAAATGATCGCCGGGATCGCAGCGGCAAAGGTCAGCAGGAAGAAAAACTTCACCAGTCCATAACCGTGATCGGCGCTCAGCACCGCCGCCGGCTGCATGAACGTCACGCCATAAGAGATCCAATAGCCTATAAAGAAATAGGCCAGCGTCGAGACGGCGAAATCGCTGAGAATCTTCGACAGCGCATTGACCTGGTTTTTCTGGCGGACCGTACCGACCTCCAGAAAGGCGAAACCGGCGTGCATCGCCAGCACCATCACCGCACCGATCAGAATGAACAAGGTATTGGAGCTGTGAACCAGGGTGTCCACAGCGCTTTGCAGATTTTCCATAAGCAGGCAGACCTAAAGGCGAAAAAGGCACCAAAGCGGTTCATGCGCACATTTCATGCACCAAGTTGCGACCGCGCAGTCACGAATCCGGATGTCCGGCGAACTGCTTTGGCGCACGAGGTTGATGTCCTGACACGAACCGGGCTTGTTTGGGATAAGGTTTTTCAAGGCGCACGCCCGGCAACAGCGCACAACGCCGAGCGACGCACCACGACACAGCAAAAGTTGTACCAGTCATTTGTACTGAACCTTCGCGCAAGGCTCATACTCGAACGCTTCAGACGTCACTTACGGAGATCCACCATGGCCAGCATCAAGGCAAAGACTGCTCAAGAAATCCTCATGAACGACTTCCAGACTTTGGTCGCCGACACCGAACGCTTGCTCGAGCACACCGCCACTCTGGCCGGCGATCAGGCCGATGAGCTGCGCGAGCAGATCCACGACAGCCTGCTGCGCGCCCGCGAAACCCTGAAACTGACCGAAGACACCCTGCGTGATCGCGGTCAGGCCGCCGTGACTGCCACTGAAGATTATGTGTCGGCCAACCCTTGGCAGTCCGTCGGTATCGCTGCCGGTGTCGGCTTCCTGATCGGCCTGCTGGCTACTCGGCGCTGATTATGTCGATCGGTGAATCCGGCCCGACTGCGGGCACCGCCTCCTCCACGCGACGCCTGGGCGCCGCCGTTCTCGGTCTGCTGCACAGCCATGTCGAATTGTTCGGCATCGAATTGCAGGAGCAGAAATCACGCACCGTCAGCCTGTTGCTGTTCGCCGGCTTGGCCTTGGTCTTTGCCCTGTTATTGCTGGTGGGGTTATCGACCTTGGTGATGATCGTGTTCTGGGACACTTACCGCTTGGCCGCGATCATTGGCCTGTGCGTTTTCTATACCCTGGCCTCGATCTTCTGTGGGCTGCGCCTCAAGGCAGCAATCTTCGATGAGTCCTCGCCTTTCCACGGCACGCTCGAAGAGCTGGCCAACGACCGGGAGCGCCTGCTGCCATGAGCCTGCCTGAACTGCCACACAACAGCTCGCGTCGGGAAATGCGCAAGGCGTTGATCCGTCTGCGCATGGAAATGCATCGTCAGGAAATCCGTCATGAAGCCGGGCAAGTCCTGCAACCCCTGCACCGCATGCGCGGCATGACGCAAAACCTGCAAGGTGGCTTCGGCATCAAACACGCGCCATTGTGGGGCGTGGCCGCCGTTACGCTACTGGGTTTTATCACCGGCAAAGGCGCGAAAAGCGGCGGCGCTGGCGGATTGACTCGCTTGATCCGACTCGGCACCAGTCTCGGTCCGCTGATCAAACTGGTCATGCAGAGCTCGGCGAAACGCTAAGCAGATACATCTGGCTACATTCTTGCAATAGCGGCGGGATGAACCTCTTTATCCGGAGGTTCAATCCCGTGCGCCTACCCGGTCGGCGGGGTTCATCAGAACAAGAACCACTAAGGAGGCCCCGTGATCGACGGGCAACCGCTCGCCTGCTTTCAACCTTTTATCGATACCGCCACGGGACGCATTGCCGGCGTTGAAGCGCTGGGTCGCCTGCGCCAGGCTGACGGTCAATTGAATTCGGTCGGGCCTTTGTTCGCCGACCCGCGCACACCCGCCATAGCCCTGCGGCGCCTCGACCGGCAGATCCGCGACAACGCCTTGAGCCGCTTGCACGAAGCGCCGGCAGACTGGTTTCTCAGCCTGAACATGTCACCGCGCTGGATCAGTCGCCTGCGCGCCGATCAAGCCTTGCCCAGCCTCAAGCAATTGGCACGCTACAACATCGATCCGCAACGTATTGTTTTCGAAATCACCGAACTGGCTGGCAATGGTCAACGCCTGGCCGAAGTCGTCGCGCGCTATCGCGAGGCGGGCGCGAGAATCGCCATCGACGACTTTGGCGCCGGCTACTCGCAACTGGATCGTGTACTGGCCCTGCAACCGGACATTCTCAAACTCGATATGCGTCTGTTCCAGGCCGCGGCACTGGGTGGGCCGAGCAGTGATGTGGTCAAGGCTCTCGCACAGATGGCTGAGAAGACCGGTTGCTGGATCATTGCCGAAGGCGTCGAGACCGAAGCACAGCTGAATTTCGCCCTGGAATGCGGATCGCGCTATGTACAGGGTTTCCTGTTCGCGCGGGCACAGGAGGCGTTTTTCCCCACTGACGCGTTCGTGCAACGCTTCGCCGAACTGCGCCAGCGCTATGTCCGGCAGAAGCTCGCCGAGCGCGGGCGGCTGATGCAAATGCGCCAGCAACTCGCTGAACTGATGTCGATCCTGCAAGCCTGGGCTCAGGCACGTGCACCGTTAAGCGCATTGCCACAACTGGAGGCCTTCCCCTGGCTGCTGCGTTTCTATCAATGCGATCGCCACGGCACACAACTGACGCCCAACCTCGAATGGCGGCAGCACGGCTGGGTCGCCGACAATCGTTATCTGGGGCACAACTGGTCATGGCGTCCGTACTTCTATCATTTGCTTGCCGAAGGCTGGGAGGAGCGGCGTTTGACACTCTCCAATACCTACCGCGATGCCACCAGTAATCAATACTGCCTGACGGCCGGACAGTTTTTTGACAACGGTGAGCGTTTGCTGTTGATCGACATCGACGCGGCAGGGTTGTAGTTACGCTTGCAGGGGCGTGCGCGAACCGGGAAGCTAGGGGCCAACGCCCCCAGCCACCTGACGGAGAGAATCAGCCTTGGATTGGCAAACCCTGCTCAACCGCGAACGCCTCGGCAAGCCGCTGCACAGCCCGCAAGAACTTGGCCGCAGCCCTTTCCACAAAGACCATGACCGCATTATTTTCTCCGGTGCCTTCCGCCGCCTCGGACGCAAGACCCAGGTGCACCCGGTCACCAGCAACGACCACATTCACACACGCCTGACCCATTCGCTGGAAGTCAGTTGCGTCGGCCGTTCGCTGGGTATGCGGGTGGGCGAAACCCTGCGCAGTGCCTTGCCCGAATGGTGCGACCCGGCCGACCTCGGCATGGTCGTGCAGTCGGCGTGTCTGGCTCACGACATCGGTAATCCGCCGTTCGGCCATTCCGGTGAAGATGCCATTCGCCACTGGTTCCAGCAGGCCGCCGGGCGTGGCTGGCTGGACGGCATGAGTGAAGCCGAACGCGCTGACTTCCTCAACTTCGAAGGCAATGCCCAGGGCTTTCGCGTACTGACTCAGCTGGAGTATCACCAGTTCGACGGCGGTACACGGCTGACCTACGCCACCCTCGGCACCTACCTGAAATACCCGTGGACCGCGCGTCACGCCGACTCCCTGGGTTACAAGAAACACAAATTCGGCTGCTATCAGAGCGAACTCCCGCTGCTTGAGCAGATCGCCCACAAACTGGGCCTGCCGCAAATCGAAGACCAGCGTTGGGCGCGTCATCCGTTGGTGTATCTGATGGAGGCCGCCGACGACATCTGCTACGCGCTGATCGACCTCGAAGACGGCCTCGAAATGGAGCTACTGGAATACGCCGAAGTCGAATCCCTGCTGCTCGGGCTAGTGGGTGATGATCTGCCGGAAACCTATCGTCAGCTCGGCCCACAGGATTCGCGTCGACGCAAACTGGCGATCCTGCGCGGCAAGGCCATCGAGCATTTGACCAACGCTGCGGCGCGGGCTTTTGTCGAGCAACAAGATGCACTGCTCGCCGGCACGCTGCACGGCGATCTGGTGGAGCACATGCACGGCCCGGCCAAGCGTTGCGTGCTGAATGCCAAGGACATCGCCCGCAAGAAAATCTTTCAGGACAAACGCAAAACCCTGCATGAAATCGGCGCCTATACGACGCTGGAGATCTTGCTCAATTCGTTCTGCGGTGCCGCGCTGGAACAACACAACGGGCGTACGCCGTCGTTCAAGAGCCGGCGTATTCTCGATCTGCTGGGCAGTAACGCGCCGGATCCTCGGGGTTCGTTACACACGTCGTTTCTGCGCATGATCGATTTCATTGCCGGCATGACCGACAGCTACGCCAGCGACATGGCGCTGGAAATGACCGGCCGCTCCAGCCACTGACCCCATCGCATGCGGGCGGCGATAGTTTTGGCCACCCGCATGCAGCCCCCCATCGTCGACCCACGGATTTTTACGAGCGACTGACAGGTCTGAAAACCCACAATGACCAAGCGGCAATGAAGCAAGTTTAAACATCTACAAAAAGCCCTTTACAGCCAGTACTTGCAAATCAATCAAGTCAAACTATAAGCCTCTTCAAATTCTGCTCCTCCTTACGTCAAACCTAGTTTGAACGTAGTCCGCTTCCTTATTGGTTGTAGGATTAATCCGATAACGTGACTAGAGCCATGTCACTTCATGCGAGTGCTCATTCAACTGAGCTAAGGTGCGCGCTTTATTCGTGCTTGCATGGGATTTGATTATGAACTCCGTTTTTATTGTCGACGATCACCCGGTCATCCGTCTCGCCGTTCGAATGCTGCTGGAGCATGAAGGTTACAAGGTCGTCGGTGAAACCGATAACGGAGTCGATGCCATGCAAATGGTGCGCGAGTGCATGCCCGATCTGGTCATTCTCGATGTGAGTATTCCCAAGCTGGATGGCCTGGAAGTATTGGCCCGCTTCAACGCCATGGGCTCGCCGTTGAAAATCCTGATTCTGACGGCGCAGTGTCCGACACTGTTCGGCATTCGCTGCATGCAATCCGGCGCATCGGGTTATGTCTGCAAACAGGAGGACCTGAGTGAACTGGTCAGTGCAATCAAGGCAGTACTTTCCGGTTACAACTATTTCCCCAGCCAGGCATTGAATCCGGTTCGCAGTGACGATATCCGTTTTGCCGAACTGGAACTGTTCAAATCCGTCAATGATCGCGAGCTGATGGTTCTGCAATTGTTCGCCCAAGGCCGCACTAACAAAGAGATCGCCAAGGGCATGTTTCTAAGTAATAAAACCGTCAGCACTTATAAAAAACGACTGATGCAGAAACTCAAGGCCAAATCCCTTGTAGAACTTATCGAGATGGCCAAACGAAACGCACTCGTGTGAGAGCCCGCATGCCCAGCCGTTTGAAGGACTATCTAATTGCGTTGAGTGCAGGTCTTTACCTGAGCGCCAATGTGTTCGCCATGCCCGGCACTTCACCGGACTATGCCTTGCTCAGCAGGTCGGCAAACGAGCCGGTATCGATCACGTTCGATGAGTCCCAGCGGCACTGGATGCGTGCACGTAGCGAACTGGTTCTGGGCACCTCGGCGCCTGACTACCCGCCGTTTGACATGACGGTCAGTGGCAAGGATTACGAAGGGCTGACAGCCGACTACGCCGGACTCCTTGGCCAGGCCACCGGTCTACCTGTCCGGGTGCAGCGCTTTCCTTCCCGGGATGCGGCGATTCGGGCACTGGTCGATGGCCAGGTCGACCTGCTGGGTACCGCTAACGGGTTCGAAGCGAGCAATGCCAATCTGGCGCTGTCGACCCCCTATGCCATCGACCTGCCGGTGTTGGTCACCCGCGAAGACGAAACCCGCTCACTCACCGAAGGCCTGGCCGGGCTGCGGCTGAGCATGGTCTATCACTATTTGCCGTTACCCGAAGTCAAGGCGCTGTATCCCAAGGCGCTCATTACTTGCTACCCCTCCTACCAGAACGCGATCAACGCCGTCGCGTTTGATCAGGCCGATGTGTTTCTCGGCGATACCCTGTCGACTCATTACATGATCAACAAGGGTTACCTGAACAATGTGCGCATGGCCAATTTCGGCAAGCAGGAAGCCCAGGGGTTCAGCTTCGCCGTGCGCCGCAACAACCCACAGTTGCTCGACATCGTCGACACCGTACTCAAGGCAGTGCCTGCCAGCGAACGCGACAATATTGCCAAGCGCTGGAGCGCCGGCAGCGATCTGTTGCTCACTGACCGAAAAATGCAACTGACCCAGCGCGAAGAGGTGTGGCTCAAACAGCATCCGGTGGTCAGCGTGGTCGTGAATGAAGCGTTCGCGCCCCTGACATTCTTTGACAACGACGGCAATTTTCGCGGCATCAGTGCCGACCTGCTCGAACTGATCCGCCTACGCACCGGCCTGCGTTTCGAGATCCGGCGCAGCCGCAATGACGCGGAAATGATCCAGCAGATAGACCGCCATCAAGCCGATCTGATCGCAGCATTGTTGCCAACAGCGGAGCGCGAAAAAACCCTCAACTTCAGTCGTCCCTATCTGGAAAATTCCTACGTTCTGCTGACCCGCAAGAGTGCCGACGGCCCGACCAACCTGGGCCAGCTCAAAGACAAGCAACTGGCGATTGCCCAAGGCAATCCGATGGTCGAATACCTGCGCCGAGAGTACCCGCGCATCCAGTTGATCGAAACCGCGGACACCTTCAGCGCGGTGTCGCTGCTCGCAGAAGGGCATGTCGACGGCGCGGTGAACTCACTGGTGATTGCCAACTACTTCATTTCTTCGCGGATCTTTAATCAAGCGCTGCAGATCACCACCACCATCGGCACCGGCCAGGCGGCATTTTCGCTGGCAACCGCTCGAGACAACACCGAGCTGACGTCGATCATCAACAAAGCATTGTTGAGCATCGCCCCCGATGAGCTGGGCGTGATCAATGGCCGCTGGCGCGGTTATTCCGCGGCGTCTCAAAACATCTGGCACAACTACCAGCGCCTGTTTTATCAAGTGATCGTCGGCGCTTGCCTGCTACTGCTGCTGCTTTTGGCCTGGAACGCCTATATGCGTCACCAGATCAAACAACGCCAGGCCGCCGAGCGCGCGCTGAACGACCAGTTCGAATTCATGCGTTCACTGGTCGACGGCACGCCGCATCCGATTTATGTGCGCGACCGCCAAGGTCTGCTGCAAAGCTGCAATGAAAGCTACCTCGAAGCGTTCAATGCCAAACGCGAAGACGTCATCGGCAAAAGCGTCATCGAGGGCACCTTGAGCAACGCCTTCGAGGCTCAGGCTTTTCAGGCCGACTATCAACGCGTCGTCGCCGAAGGCACACCGATGGTCGTCGACCGGCCTTTGCACATCGGTAACCGACGTCTGACGATCTATCACTGGATACTGCCGTACCGTGACTCCAGCGGTGATGTGCAAGGCATCATCGGCGGCTGGATCGACATCAGCGACCGCCGTCAGTTGTTCGAGGAACTGCGCACGGCCAAAGAACAGGCAGATGATGCCAACCGGGCGAAAAGCACGTTTCTGGCGACCATGAGTCACGAAATCCGTACGCCAATGAATGCCGTGATCGGCATGCTCGAACTGACGCTCAAACGCATGGATCAACAACATCCGGATCGCTCATCAATCGACACGGCCTATCATTCGGCCAAGGATCTGCTGGGGTTGATCGGTGACATTCTCGATATCGCGCGGATCGAATCCGGACGCCTGAGTCTTTGCCCGGAACGGGTCAATCTGGTCGACACCGTGACGTCAGTGGCGAGGATCTTCGACGGTCTCGCGCGGCAGAAGAATCTCTCCCTGCAAGTCATCTTCAATCCGCCGGATCTGGCCGTCGATGTGTATCTGGACCCTTTGCGTTTCAAACAGGTGCTGTCGAATCTGGTCAGCAATGCGATCAAATTCACCGAACAAGGCCATGTGCGCATTACCCTCGATCTCATGAACACCGATGCGCCCGCCCGCGCCTTGCTGCAACTGACCGTGCAGGACAGCGGTGTCGGCATCAGTGCGGAGGATCAGCAACGCTTGTTCGAACCGTTTGCCCAGACCGAAAACAGCAGTCAACAAGGCAGAAGCGGTGCCGGCCTGGGGCTGGTGATCAGTCGCAACCTGTGCGAAATGATGGGTGGACAACTGCAATTAAGCAGTCAGCCGGGCATCGGTACCCAGGTCTGCCTCTCACTGGCCCTGGAAACACTGCCGATACAGGTGAATACGATCAAAAGTGAACCTGCGATCAAGACATCCTGCTCTCCCCTGCGTGTGCTGGTGGTGGATGACCACCCGGCCAATCGCTTGCTGATGTGTCAGCAACTGGAGTTTCTCGGCCATCAATTCAGCATTGCCGAGAACGGCTGCAGTGGCCTCGAACTGTGGAAGGCCGGCCATTTCGACCTGGTGATCGTCGACTGCAACATGCCGTTGATGAATGGCTACGAATTGACTCGCGCCATTCGCCAGCATGAACTTCAGACACGCTGCCCACCCTGCACCGTACTGGGCTTCACAGCCAATGCACAGCCGGAGGAAATCCAGCGCTGCAAACAGGCCGGCATGAACGATTGCCTGTTCAAGCCCTTGAGCCTGAGCCTGCTCAGCCAGTGGGTCGATGGCATCACGCCGACGTTTGCACCACCAGCCTTCAACCTGCAGAACATGAACATGCTGACCGGAGGCAACCCTGCTCAAGCTCGCCGCCTGCTGGCCGAGCTGCTCAAAAGCAGCCGCCTCGATCGTCAGGAACTGCTCGCGCTGTCGCCTGAACATGATCGCGGGGCGCTGGCGGTGGTCGCTCACAAGATCAAGGGAGCCGCGCGTATCGCTCAGGCATCACGCGTGATCGAGTGTTGCGATGCCCTTGAGCAGGCCTGCGCCGAGGTCATGTCGACAGACGAGATCGCCCGCTGTTGCGAAGCGAGCAACCGGGCGATGCTCGATCTTGAGCAAGCCTTGCAGCAACAATTGGCGGTGTCGGATCAAAGCACAATGAGCTTGCCTTAACTATGCTTGGCGCTGAGCAGTGAGTTAACCATCATGGAGAGCCAGAAATGCCCAGCCCACTGCGCCCGGAGCAACGCCGGTTTCCGCTGCACGTGCACATCAGCGTCATGTTCACCTTCCTCTTGCTGCTTACCGGGGTCGTGCTGGGACTGTTCAATTACCGCCAGACCACCCAGATCATCCTGTCGAGCAGCGAGAAGCTGTTCGAGCGGATCGAACAGGACATTCGGCTGGACATGTCCGCCACCTATCAGCCGATCCGCCACCTGCTGAGTTTGCTGGCCGAAAACCCCGCCACTCAGGCCGCTCGCCTCGAACAACGCTTGCCCTTGCTCCGACCGTTCAGCCAGTCGCTCGTCGACAACCCGAATCTGGCCTCGCTGTACCTGGGTTATGCCAATGGCGATTTTTTCATGGTGCGGCCGTTGCGCAGCGCCGCTTTGAAGACGCTGCTCAAGGCCCCGGATGCGGCGGCGTACCAGGTCTGGAGTATCGAGCACGACCCGCAGGGCGCGGCGCACTCGCAGTCACTGTTCTTCGATCAGGCACTGACGCCGATCAGCCGTCAGGACAACTCCGATGACCGCTACGATCCGCGTAGCCGCGCGTGGTTCAACGATGCTCGCCAGCAAAACGAACAAATCACCACCGAACCCTACGTGTTTTTTTCCACGCACAACGTCGGCACGACCTTGGCCCGGCGCAGCGGCGAGAACGCCGTGATCGGCGCGGACCTGACGCTGGTCGCCCTGTCGGCTGCGCTGAGCAAACATGTCGTCACAGCCTCCACCGAGATTGCCCTGTTCGATGCCGACGGCAACGCCGTGGCCTATCCCGACAGCGAGCGCCTGATCATCGACGGCAGCACGGCCTCACTGGCCAAAGCGGCGGATCTGAGTCCGGGCTTGCATGCGCTGTTGTCCGGTGCAGCCACGGGTAATCGCCTGGAAGCCGATGGTCGCCAGTGGATCGTCGCCCGCAGCAGTATTCAGGAGGGCGGCCCGAAAGGTTTGCAGTTGGCGCTGCTGGTGCCGGAAGATGAATTATTGATTGATGCCTACCGTTTACGCTGGCAAGGCGCGCTGATCACCCTCGCGACCCTGCTGTTGTGCCTGCCGCTGGGCTGGGTGATTTCGCGGATACTGGTCAAGCCGCTGCATGCGCTGGTCAAGGAAGCGGACGCGATCCGCAGTTTCGATTTCAATTTTCCGCTGGCACGTCGCTCGCCAGTGCTTGAAGTCGACCAGTTGAGCGTGTCGATGGCGCGGATGAAGGACACCCTGGCGAGCTTCTTCCGGATCACCGACACCCTCGGCGCCGAAACCCGCTTCGCCCCGCTGCTGCAACGGGTGCTGTTCGAAACGGTGCAGATCGCCCAGGCGCAGGCAGGGCTGATCTATCTGCGGGAAAGTGACAGCAGCCGCATGGAGCCTTACGGACTGGTGATCGATGGTACGTCTCAGGCCTTGGAAGCGTTCGACATTCAGGGCCACGACCTGCAACAGAACAAAGGGCCGGCATGGTTTGAACAATTGGTCGGCGCCAACAACGTGGTCAGCAACTTCGGCGTCGATCAAGCCGGGGATCTGCAGAAGGTTCTGTTGGCGATGCAATCGCCACGCATCCATCTCATCGGCATCCGCCTGCACAATCGCCACGACGAAACCATCGGTCTGCTGATTCTGCTGGTGAACGACAGTGGCACGGCAGCCGATCTGGAGAAACTGCGCCCTGATCGCATCGCGTTCCTCCAGGCTGTCTCCGGCGCGGCGGCGGTGAGCATCGAGAGCCAGCGTCTGCAAGCTCGTCAGAAGCAACTGCTCGACGCCTTTATTCAATTACTCGCCGGCGCCATCGACGCCAAGAGTCCGTATACCGGCGGGCATTGTCAGCGGGTGCCGGAGCTGACACTGATGCTTGCCCAGGCCGCGGCGGCCAGCCAGGCCCCGGCGTTCAGTGCCTACCAACCGAGCGAGGATGAATGGGAAGCCCTGCACATTGCCGCGTGGCTGCACGACTGCGGCAAGGTCACGACGCCGGAATACGTGGTCGACAAGGCCACTAAACTGGAAACCATCAATGACCGTATTCATGAAATCCGCACCCGTTTCGAAGTGCTCAAACGTGACGCCTGGATCAGCTACTGGCAGGCACGGGCCTTGGGCGGCGACGAGGGCGCACTGGCCGAGCTGCGCGACGCCACGCTGACGGCGCTGGACGATGATTTTGCGTTTGTCGCCCGCTGCAATCTGGGCAGTGAAGCGATGGCCGAAGCAGATCTGCAGCGCCTTGATCATCTGGCCAGGCGCACCTGGATGCGCACCCTGGATGACCGGCTGGGTGTGTCATGGGAGGAGAATCGGCGTCAGTCGCGCACGCCGGCACCGAGCTTGCCGGTCAGTGAAACGCTTTTGGCGGACAAGCCCGAGCACCTGCTCGAGCGCGACCCGAACGAGTTGATTCCCGAAGACAACCCGTGGGGCTTCAAGCTGGATGTGCCGCGCTACAAATACAATCGCGGCGAGCTGTACAACCTGAGTATCAGCCGCGGCACCCTGACCCGTGAAGAGCGCTATGTGATCAATCATCACATGGTGCAGACGATCATGATGCTCAGCCATCTGCCCTTCCCCGGCCACCTCGACAGCATTGCCGAGATCGCCGGCGGTCATCATGAAAAAATGGACGGCACCGGTTACCCGAAACGCCTGAAGCGTGAAGACATGAGCCTGCCGGCGCGGATGATGGCGATTGCCGATATCTTCGAAGCGCTGACCGCGGCCGACCGCCCGTACAAGAAAGCCAAAACCTTGGGTGAGGCGTTGGCGATCATGGCGACCATGTGCCGCGAGGAGCACATTGATGCACAGCTGTTTGGTTTGTTCATCAACGAAGGCGTGTACATGCAGTACGCCGTACGCTTTCTCGATCCCGGGCAGATCGACAGCGTCGATCCGGCCAGCCTGTTGCACAAGGCTGGCCTCACCGCATGATCAGCAGTCGGTCAGGCGCAGGAAAATCGCTGCCAGTTGCTCGATACCGGCTTGATCCTGCGCGGTAAAACGCGCCAGTTTCGGGCTGTCGAGGTCGAGAACACCGATCAGGCGACCCTCCTTGACCAACGGCACGACCAGCTCACTGTTCGAAGCGCTGTCGCAGGCGATATGCCCCGGGAAGGCGTGCACATCTTCAACGCGCTGGGTTTGCCGGGTAGCCGCCGCCGCGCCACACACGCCACGGCCGAACGGAATGCGCACGCAGGCGATCTGCCCCTGGAACGGGCCAAGCACCAGTTCCTCATTGCGATTGAGGTAAAAACCCGCCCAGTTCAGGTCATCGAGCTGGTTGAACAGAAACGCCGAAAACTGCGCGGCGTTAGCGATGAAGTCGCGCTCGTCCGCCAACAGCGATTCCAATTGTGCGGTCAACATGCCATAGCCTTCGAGGCCCTGGCCGCTTTGTTGCAAATCAATCATGCCTTGTGCTCCAACAATTTCAGTCCCACCCAGTAACGGGCGAATTGGTACGCGCAACGTCCGTTGCGATTACCGCGGCCGGTGGCCCAACGCACGGCAAGGATGTCCAGCTCTTCGTCGCGCTGCCAGTTCAGCCCGGCCTTGGCGGCCAATTGGCCAATCCAGTGTTCAACGACATTGAGGAAGTGTTCTTGGGTAAACGGATAGAACGACAGCCACAGACCGAAACGGTCCGACAGCGCGATCTTGTCTTCAACGGCTTCGCTGGGGTGCAGTTCGCCGTCGACGCGTTTCCAGTTTTCGTTGTCGCTTTCCTTCTCCGGCACCAGGTGACGACGATTGGAAGTGGCGTACAGCAAAACGTTGTCCGGGGCCTGCTCAAGCGAGCCGTCGAGCACGCTTTTGAGCACGCGATAATCGCCTTCACCGGATTCGAACGACAAGTCATCGCAAAACAGCACGAAACGCTGCGGCAGTTTGCCGATCTGCTCGACCACCCGCGGCAGATCCGCCAGATGGTCACGCTCGATCTCGATCAGGCGCAGGCCTGCGCCGGCGTGTTCCGCCAGCAACGCGCGCACCAGCGACGACTTGCCGGTACCACGCGAGCCCCAGAGCAATGCATGGTTGGCCGGCATGCCATCGAGAAATTGCTGGGTGTTGCGCCCCAGTTGTTCGAGCTGACGGTCAACACCGATCAGGTCGGACAGGCGCATGTCGAGGCTGACTTCCAGCGGCAACAAGTAACCGCTGCGCCCGTCGCGCTGCCAGCGTGCAGCCAGACAAGTGTTCCAGTCGATCACCGGCCGTGGTGCCGGCAACAGCGGTTCGATCCGCGCCAGAACCGACTCGGCACGTTCAAGAAAAGCATTCAATCGGGAATCCACGTCTTCTCCTCGGGCACGTTCACAGTGATGATGGCGATTGCTGCGACGACACACAGATAAAATTCAGCCTACCAAGCCTTGTTACAAGGCGATTCGGGAACCTCGGTATCCATACATGATCGACTATGCTTGAGCAGCGAAGGGAAACGGAAGTGGTTCAACACCCCATGGATATCAAATTCACCCACCGGCTGTCTTACAAGCAAGCCAGGCTTACTGTGCTGGTCGGGTTCATTCTGGGCACGCTGCTCAGCCTGCTGCAAATCGGCATCGATTATGCCAGCGAAGACGCCTCCATTAACCGTGAAATCCTGTCTTTGCTGGAAATCAGCCATAACCCGGCCTCACGGATTGCCTACAACATCGACGCCGAACTGGCGCAGGAACTGACCCTGGGCCTGTTGCGCTCACCGGCGATCATTTCGGCGCAACTGATCGACAACAACAATACGGTGCTGGCCAGCGTCAAACGCCCGGAACTGCAAAGCGGCTATCGCGTGATCAGCGACTTCCTGTTTGGCGCCAAGCGGCAGTTCGAGGATCGTCTGTATCTGGATCATCTGCCCAATGAATCGCTGGGAGTGTTGAGCCTTGAAGTCGACACCTATGCCTTTGGCAGCCGTTTCCTGCGCCGGGCCGAGGTCACCCTGCTCAATGGGTTCGCCCGCAGCCTGATTCTCACCGGCCTCCTGTTGGCGCTCTTCTACGTGATGCTGACCAAACCGTTGGTGCGGGTGATCCGCGAACTCAGCGGGCGCGACCCGCGCAGCGCCGAGCCGACCACACTGGAGTGCCCTTCCGGCCATGGTAACGATGAAATCGGCGTGCTGGTCAAAGTCGCCAATCAGCAATTCGAGAACATTGCCACCGAGATCCAGCAGCGGCGCAACGCCGAAAACCGCCTGACCGACTACCTCGGGCAACTGGAAAACATCGTCTCGGCGCGCACCGCCGAACTCAAGGCAATCAACGCGCGGCTCAGCCAGTCCAATCAGGAACTCGAAGTCGCCCGCAGCACCGCTCTGGAAATGGCCGAGGCGCGCTCGGCGTTCCTCGCCAACATGAGCCATGAGATCCGCACGCCGCTCAACGGCCTGCTGGGGATGATCGCGCTGTCGCTCGACGGTCCGTTGAATGCCGAACAGCAGCAACAACTGTCGATCGCTCACGATTCGGGCAAGGTGCTGGTCGAGTTGCTCAACGATATTCTCGACCTGTCGAAATTCGATGCCGGGCAACTGGAGCTCGAGCACATCCCGTTCGACCTCGGTTCATTGATCGAAGACACCGCCAACCTGCTGTCGCAGAATGCCGCGCCGAGCGTCGAGCTGACCTGCCTGATCGACCCGCACTTCCCGGCACTGGTACTGGGCGATCCGACCCGCGTCCGGCAGATCGTCAGCAATCTGCTGTCCAACGCACTGAAATTCACCCGCTTCGGCCGGGTAGATGTGCGCTTGTCGACCTACCAGGATGGCGTGCGCATCGAAGTCTGCGATACGGGCATCGGTATCGCCCAGGACGCGCAGTTGAAAATCTTCCAGCCGTTCACTCAAGCGGGCGCCGGCATCACTCGACAGTACGGCGGCACCGGACTGGGACTGGCGCTGACCTACAACCTCTGCGAAGCGATGCAGGGACGCCTGACCATCAGTTCCGAGACCGGGTTTGGCAGTCAGTTCTGCGCCGAGCTACCTTTGCCCTGCCATACCCGCGCGCTGGCACCTGCGCCGCTGCACGGGAAAATCCTCGCCATCACCGCCGCCAGCAGTGGCTTGGCGGAACTGCTGCAAAGCCTGCTGCCGGTGTGGGGACTGACATACGAGCAGCGCACCATCGATGACTCACTGCTGGGCCTGACGCCAGACGTGGTGATCACCGATTGTCCGGAGTGTCTGTTCGGCTTGCGCCCAACGCTCGTTGCGCCAATTTTGCTGGTGACCGCCTACGGAAGCTTTCTGCCCAGCGAAGAAGCGGCCGCGCTCGCCCCTCTGCAACAACAGGCACGGCCGTTGGCGCGCAACGCGCTCTATCAGAACCTGCGACGGACACTGCAACCGGAAATCGTCGCCATCAATGATGCGCAACTTGAAACATCCCCGACCCTAAGGCGCGGGCGGGTGCTGCTGGTCGAGGACAATCCGGTCAATCAACTGGTAGCCAAAGGCATGCTCGGCAAACTGGGCTGTGAGGTCATCGTCGCCGCCCATGGTGCCGAAGCGCTGGATCAGTTGGAGTATCACGAATTCGATCTGGTACTGATGGACTGCAACATGCCGGTGATGGACGGCTACGAAGCCAGCCGGCAGATTCGTCAGAGTGGGCGCTGGCCGAGCCTGCCCATCGTCGCTCTGACCGCCAACGCCATGTCCGAGGAACGCGAACGCTGCCGTGCGGCCGGCATGAGCGACTATCTGGCCAAGCCGTTCCGCCGTGAAGAACTCGCGGCATTGCTTGATCAGTGGATCCCGACTACGACAGCGCTTTGATCTGCCCCAACAAGTGATCGAGTCCGCTGCGCAGGTCATTGAGGCGATCCAGATCTACCCCGCTGTCGCACAGCAGTCGGGCCTTGAGCGGTCCGACCTGCTCGCGCAAGGCTTGGCCAGCCGGTGTCAGGCTCAGGTGCACTTCCCGTTCGTCACGCGTCGAACGCTGGCGCTGCACCCACTGCAATTGCTCCAGACGCTTGAGCAACGGCGTCAGCGTGCCCGAGTCCAGCGCCAGCCGTTCGCCCAAGGCCTTGACGGTCGGTTGCTCCGGCGCGGCGTCCTGCCATTCCCACAGCACCAGCATCGCCAGGTACTGCGGGTAGGTCAGACCGAGCTGATCCAGCATCGGCTTGTAGGCACGAATCACCGCCCGGGAGGCGGCGTACAGCTTGAAGCACAACTGGTTGTCGAGCTTCAACGAATCGACCGGCAGGCTGTTCATTTGAGCAGAGCTTCGATCTCGCGGCTCAGGTCCTGCGGCTTGGTCGCCGGGGCGAAGCGCTTGACCAATTGGCCGTCCTTGCCGATGAGGAATTTGGTGAAGTTCCACTTGATACCTTGAGAACCGAGTACACCCGGTGCACGTTTCTTCAACTGTACGAACAGTGGGTGAGCGCCGGCGCCGTTGACTTCGACTTTCTTGAACAGCGGGAAGCTGACACCGAAATTCAGCTCGCAGAATTCGCTGATCGCCCCTTCGTTGCCCGGCTCCTGTTTGCCAAACTGATTGCACGGAAAGCCCAAGACCACCAAGCCCTGATCCTTGTAGGTCTGCCACAGTTCCTCAAGGCCTTTGTATTGCGGGGTGAAACCGCACTTGCTCGCGGTGTTGACCACCAGAACCGCTTTGCCAGCGAAATCGGCCAGGGTCTTTTGCTCGCCTTTGATCGTGGTGCAGGGGATGTTCAGCAGGTTGTCGCTCATGGGACGGGCTCCGCAGAAAAGTCGGGAAAGGCCAAACATAGCGAGCAATTAAATTGCGTGCAATTTAATTATCGAATAACAAGGCGACCCTAAGGTCGCCCTTGATCGCTTATGCCCGCGGTTCGAGGTTCAGGCAAACCGAATTGATGCAATAACGCAGGCCTGTCGGCGGCGGGCCGTCGGGGAAGACGTGGCCCAGATGCGCATCGCAGCGGGCGCACTTCACTTCCGTGCGGATCATGCCGTGAGTGGTATCACGGATTTCGGTCATCGCGCTTTCGCCAATAGGCGCGTAGAAGCTCGGCCAGCCGCAGCCGGAATCGAATTTGGTATTGGAATCGAACAGCGGCTCATTGCAGCAGACACAGTGATAAACGCCGTCGGTTTTGGTCGCGTTGTATTTGCCGGAGAACGGTCGCTCGGTGGCACTGAGGCGGCAAACCTCGTACTGCTGCGGATCGAGCATGGCTTTCCATTCTTCCAGGGTTTTTTCCAACTTTTCCATCATCACACCTCAGCGGCTGAAAAAGCCCGATCTGTACCTTTTCCACGGATCGGGCGGCACGTATGATTGCGCCTCGTCACGCACCAGTCTGGCAGCCAGACCGGGCGCATTCAAACGGATTATGGGAGCCACGGCTCAAGACGTCCGCCTGTGTGAAAACACAGGAATCCCAGCACGGTTGTCCATTCGCCGCCTGGATCGTTCATTTTCGGGATCACATCGCCATGCAGTTCAGCAAATCGAACAAGCTCGCCAACGTCTGCTACGACATTCGCGGCCCGGTGCTCAAGCACGCCAAACGACTGGAAGAGGAAGGCCAGCGCATCCTCAAGCTGAACATCGGCAACCCGGCGCCGTTTGGTTTCGAAGCGCCGGACGAAATTCTTCAGGATGTGATCCGCAACCTGCCGACCGCGCAAGGCTACAGCGACTCCAAAGGCCTGTTCAGCGCGCGCAAAGCGGTGATGCAGTACTACCAGCAAAAGAATGTCGAAGGTGTCGGCATCGAAGACATCTACCTGGGCAACGGCGTTTCCGAGCTGATCGTGATGTCGCTGCAGGCGCTGCTCAACAACGGCGACGAAGTACTGGTGCCCGCCCCGGACTATCCGCTGTGGACCGCCGCCGTCAGCCTCGCTGGAGGTAACGCCGTGCATTACCTGTGCGACGAAGGCGCCGACTGGTTCCCGGATCTGGCCGACATCAAGGCCAAGATCACCCCGAACACCAAAGCCATGGTGATCATCAACCCGAACAACCCGACCGGCGCGGTGTATTCGAAGGAAGTGTTGCTGGGCATGCTCGAAATCGCCCGTGCGCACAACCTGGTGGTGTTCTCCGACGAGATCTACGACAAGATTCTGTACGACGATGCCGTGCACATCTGCACCGCATCGCTTGCTCCGGACTTGCTCTGCCTGACCTTTAACGGCCTGTCGAAGTCCTACCGTGTGGCGGGTTTCCGCTCCGGCTGGATCGCCATCTCCGGGCCGAAGCACAACGCGCAGAGCTACATCGAAGGCATCGACATGCTGGCCAACATGCGCCTGTGCGCCAACGTGCCGAGCCAGCACGCGATCCAGACCGCATTGGGTGGCTATCAGAGCATCAACGACCTGGTGCTGCCGCAGGGTCGCCTGCTGGAACAGCGCAACCGCACCTGGGAATTGCTCAACGACATTCCGGGCGTAAGCTGCGTCAAGCCGATGGGCGCACTGTATGCGTTCCCGAAAATCGACCCAAAGGTCTGCCCAATCCACAACGACGAGAAATTCGTTCTCGACCTGCTGCTCTCCGAGAAGCTGCTGGTGGTGCAAGGCACGGCGTTCAACTGGCCATGGCCTGACCACTTCCGCGTGGTCACCCTGCCCCGCGTCGACGATCTGGAAATGGCCATCGGCCGTATCGGCAACTTCCTCAAGTCCTACCGCCAGTAAGTGGCCAGCAGTGCGCAACGGTCATACGTTGCGCACTGTCTGATTCAGCAACACTTCTGCATTCCGCGTCCGCGCACGCCTTCTACACTTGCGATTCATACCGCTTACCTGCGTCCGGCGTAATGACGACGGGTCGCGGCAGGCTGTCATCCCGATCGTTTTCTGTCGTGGGAAATGTGCCGAGCACCGAAGAATCCGCTGTAGGACACAGTTTGAAATAGTCACTCAGTTGAATAGCCCGGTGCGGCACCTTATATACCCCGCAGTACGCTACATCTTTAGCTTGAGGAGATTTCTACAACCATGATGCGCATCCTGCTGTTTTTGGCCACTAACCTGGCGGTCGTGCTGATAGCCAGCATCACCCTGAGCCTGTTCGGCTTCAACGGGTTCATGGCGGCCAACGGGGTTGATCTCGACCTTAGTCAGCTGCTGGTTTTCTGTGCAGTCTTTGGTTTCGCCGGCTCGCTGTTCTCGCTGTTCATCTCCAAGTGGATGGCGAAAATGAGCACCGGCACCCAGATCATCAGCCAGCCACGCACCCGGCATGAGCAATGGCTGCTGCAAACCGTCGAGCAACTGTCCCGCGAAGCCGGGATCAAGATGCCCGAAGTCGGTATTTTCCCGGCCTACGAAGCAAACGCCTTCGCCACCGGCTGGAACAAGAACGACGCGCTGGTCGCGGTCAGCCAGGGCTTGCTCGAGCGCTTCTCGCCCGATGAAGTGAAAGCCGTACTGGCCCACGAAATCGGTCACGTGGCCAACGGCGACATGGTCACCCTGGCGCTGATTCAAGGCGTGGTGAACACCTTCGTGATGTTCTTTGCGCGGATCATTGGCAACTTCGTCGACAAGGTGATTTTCAAGAACGAAGAAGGCCAGGGCATCGCTTACTACGTGGCGACCATCTTCGCCGAACTGGTACTGGGCATTCTCGCCAGTGCAATCGTCATGTGGTTCTCGCGCAAGCGCGAATTCCGTGCCGACGAAGCCGGCGCCCGTCTGGCCGGCACCACCGCAATGATCGGCGCACTGCAACGCCTGCGCGCCGAACAGGGCCTGCCGGTGCACATGCCGGACACCCTGAACGCCTTTGGCATCAACGGTGGCATCAAACAGGGCTTCGCCCGCATGTTCATGAGCCACCCGCCGCTGGAAGAGCGTATCGACGCGTTGCGTCGTCGCGGTTGATCAGATTGGCGTAAAAACAAGAGGCCCGCAGTGATGCGGGCCTTTTTTGTTCCTGCCAATAATGGATTGTTGCTGATGGCCTCTTCGCGAGCAGGCTCGCTCCCACACGAGCCCTGCGAACACCCATCCAATGTGGGAGCGAGCCTGCTCGCGAAGAGGCCGGTGAAGGCGACAAAACTATCGGGAAGAAACGCGGTAAACCCGCTCCTCCAGCCGCGTCACTCCAGCCTGAAGGAACTTACCGCTCTCCCCCAGCACATCCTGCTCTTCCAACACCTGCACCTGCCAAGCACCACTCAGCAACCGTTTGACCTCATCATCCCCCACCGCAAACGGCGGCCCCGGCATCTGCGCCTGATCGTAGTCCAGCGTAATCAACAGCCCTTGCACACCCAACGGCAGAATCCGCTGAAGATGCGCCGCATAACGCTCACGCATCGGCGCTGGCAAGGCAATCAGCGCGGCGCGGTCGTACAACGCCGTGCAATCGGCCACATCGCCCGCCGTCAGCGCAAAAAAATCCCCGCACCACAACTCGATGGCATCGCTGCGATAGACCTTGAACGCGCCCTTCTCACTGATCTGTGGCTGTATCTGATGCTCACTGAAAAAGTCTTCAATAGCCTTTTCCGACAGCTCAATCCCGAGCACCTGATGACCGTGCCCTGCCAGCCACGCCAGATCCAGACTTTTCCCACACAAAGGCACGAGCACTCGCGCCGGTGCCGGGGCCGCCCAGTGCCGCTGCAGATACGGGTTCACCTCGGGCAGATGGAACCCGATCTGCCCCGAAGCCCACTTCTTGTGCCAAAACTCAGGTTGCATGCATCACTCCAAATAATTCGATCAAAAAGCGTTAAAACTTATATTAGATTTAGATCAATGATCTGAATGAAGATGAGGCCATCTTAACGCTCAGGAACCCATCATGTTTCCCAGCCTGTTTATTTCCCACGGTTCACCCATGCTGGCGCTGGAGCCCGGCGCCAGTGGCCCGGCGCTGGCGCGTCTGGCCGCCGAATTACCGAAGCCCAAAGCCATCGTCATCGTCTCCGCCCATTGGGAAAGCCACGAACTGCTGGTCAGCAGTAATGCGCAACCGGAAACCTGGCACGACTTCGGCGGCTTTCCCCGCGCGCTGTTTGAAGTGCAGTACCCGGCGCCGGGCAATCCGCAGTTGGCCGCTGAGGTGGCCGATCTGTTGAATGCCAACAACCTGCCCGCTCGCCTCGACCCGCAACGCCCGTTCGATCATGGCGTCTGGGTACCGCTGTCGTTGATGTACCCGCAAGCGGATATCCCGGTGGTGCAAATTTCTCTGCCGAGTCGTGGCGGCCCGGCGTTGCAAACCCGGGTCGGCCGAGCGCTGGCGAGTCTGCGTGACCAGGGAATTTTGCTGATCGGTTCCGGAAGCATCACCCACAACCTGCGTGAACTCGACTGGCACGCCGGCCCGGAAAGTGTCGAGCCATGGGCGCGGGATTTTCGTGACTGGGTGATTGAGAAGTTGGCGGCCGACGATGAGGCGGCGTTGCATGATTATCGCCAGCAGGCGCCGCATGCGGTGCGCAGTCATCCGAGTGATGAGCATTTGTTGCCGCTGTATTTCGCGCGGGGTGCGGGCGGTGCGTTTAGCGTTGCGCACAAAGGATTCACGATGGGTGCGTTGGGCATGGATATTTATCGTTTCGGTTGACGCCTTCGCGAGCAGGCTCGCTCCCACAAAGGCAAAAAGCAGGCAAAAAAAATCCCCGAACCAGTCGGGGATTTTTTATGTTCGATCAATCAGCCCAAGGACGGATCAATCTTCGCGGTAGCGACGCAGTTTCAGCTGCTTACCGGCAACGCGAGTGTCCTTCAGTTTGGTCAGGAGCTTGTCCAGACCATCTTCCGGCAGCTCGACGAGGCTGAAGCTGTCACGCACCTGGATGCGACCGATCGCTTCACGGGCCAGACCGCCTTCGTTGAGGATGGCGCCCAGCAGGTTTTTCGCAGCGATACCATCACGCGCGCCCAGCGCGGTACGGCAACGAGCACGGCCTTCGCCCAAAGGCATTGGTGCGCGACGCTCGCGGTCACCACGATCAGGACGATCACCGGTGCGCTCAGGACGATCGCCACGCGGTGCGTTGTTCGGCACCAGTGGACGCTCCTTCTCGATCGCAGCCAGGTTCAGCGCTTGACCGTTGGTGGCTTTGCGCAGCAGCGCAGCAGCCAGGGCACGCGGGGTGCAGCCGATGTCTGCAGTCAGACGATCGAGCAGCTCACCGTGAGTCGACTCGGCATCAGCAACCAGCGGCGACAGGCTGTTGGTCAGTTTCTTGATGCGTGCATCGAGAACAGCTTGAGCGTCCGGCAGGCGTACTTCGGCAACTTTTTGACCGGTTACACGCTCGATCACTTGCAGCATGCGGCGCTCACGTGGAGTCACCAGCAGCAGTGCACGACCTTCGCGACCAGCACGGCCAGTACGGCCGATACGGTGAACGTAGGACTCTGGGTCGTACGGCATGTCAACGTTGAACACGTGAGTGATGCGCGGAACGTCCAGACCACGGGCAGCAACGTCGGTCGCAACAACGATGTCCAGACGGCCATCTTTCAGCGAGTCGATGACGCGCTCACGCTGGTTCTGGGCGATGTCACCGTTCAGCGCTGCGGCTTTGTAGCCTTTGGCGTCGAGGGCGCTGGCCAGATCCAGGGTCGCTTGCTTGGTGCGCACGAACATGATCAGAGCGTCGAAATCTTCCACTTCCAGCAAGCTGAGAACGGCCGAAGTCTTCTGATCAGCGTGAACCAACAGGTGAGCCTGTTCGATCGCGGTAACGGTCTGGGTCTTGGTCTGGATCTTCACGTGTTGCGGATCGCGCAGGTGGCGTTCGGCAATGGCGCGGATCGACTGCGGCAGGGTAGCCGAGAACAAAACGGTCTGACGGGTCGCTGGCAGAGCCTTGAAGATGACTTCCAGGTCATCCATGAAGCCCAGTTTCAACATTTCGTCAGCTTCGTCGAGAACCAGGTGGTTCACGGTCGACAGAACTTTTTCGTCACGACGCAGGTGGTCGCACAGACGGCCCGGAGTGGCGACAACGATCTGTGCGCCATTACGGATTGCTTTCAGTTGCGGGCCCATAGGCGCGCCGCCGTAAACAGCCACAACGGTAACGCCCGGCATTTGCTTGGCGTAGGTTTCGAAAGCGGTTGCTACTTGCAGCGCCAACTCACGAGTTGGCGCCAGGATCAGGGCTTGCGGTTCGCGCTTGGCAGGATCGATGCGGTGCAGGATAGGCAGTGCGAACGCGGCTGTTTTACCGGTACCGGTTTGCGCCTGGCCAATCATGTCCTGGCCGGCCATGATGATCGGGATCGATTGCTGCTGAATCGCCGAAGGCTCTTCGTAGCCAGTCGCTGCGACGGCTGCAAGAATATTCGGGTTAAGATTAAAAGCGGCGAATCCGCCGGTTTCCTGGGTCATGGGTCTGCCTCTAAGTGCATCCGCAAAGACCCATGCTCCAAAGCTGCGCATGCCGTGTTGAGACTCAAGAGTCGCCCTGGCAGCTTTGTCGGCGGGGATTTGCGAAAACGAATGAATGAAAAAAAGAATCGTCCGGGAAGAGCCCGCAATGCGGACGTGCAGCCGAAGCTGACTTCGGGAAATTGCGCTACCTAAACGCGGCCCGGTTAAAGGCCGGCGCGCACTATACCGGATTTTGCCCAAAAAGGGAGCTTTTTTTATCGTCAAAATACCTGTGTCACCGCTGTGTAACGGGGTTTTGCGGATAATCGCGCCAAGGTCTATTTTTCAAAGGCCCGGCCCTGCGGGCGATGACGCTTAAACGATTCATCGACATGCGGCATTCCGTCGCTGCACCCGCCCTTCCTGCCCGAGGATCCAGCCATGAATCAGCTCTGCCCCGGCCGCGTCAGCCGTGAACGTCGTGGTCACGTCAACCTGATCGGCCTTGATCGAGCGGCCAAGCGCAATGCTTTCGACCTCGACCTGCTGAATGACCTGAGTTTGGCTTACGGTGAGTTCGAGGCCGACAGCGAAGCGCGGGTGGCGGTGGTGTTTGGTCACGGCGAGCACTTTACCGCTGGTCTGGATCTGGTCAGCGCCAGCGGCGCACTCGCTGAAGGCTGGCAGGTTCCGACCGGCGGTTGCGACCCATGGGGTGTTTTCGTCGGGCCACGGGTGAGCAAACCGGTGATTGTCGCCGCGCAGGGCTACTGCCTGACCATTGGCATCGAGCTGATGCTGGCGGCAGATATCAATCTCTGTGCGAGCAATACCCGCTTCGCGCAAATGGAAGTACAGCGTGGGATTTTTCCTTTTGGTGGCGCGACTTTACGTTTTCAACAGATTGCCGGTTGGGGCAATGCCATGCGCTGGTTGCTGACCGGCGATGAGTTTGATGCGCACGAGGCGTTGCATCTGGGATTGGTGCAGGAAGTCATGGCCAGTGAGGACCTGTTGCCGAGAGCGATTGAGTTGGCTGAACGGATTGCCCGGCAGGCACCGTTGGGGGTGCAGGCGACGTTGATGTCGGCGCGGCAGGCGCGGTATGAGGGTGAGACGGCGGCGACGCAAGGGCTGCCGGCGCTGGTGAAGAAGTTGCTGGCAAGTGAGGATGCCAGGGAGGGGGTGAGGTCGTTGGTGGAGCGGCGACCTGGCATTTTCAAAGGGATCTGAAATTTTCGCAGACTATCAGGCCCTCTTCGCGAGCAGGCTCGCTCCCACAGGGAAATGCATTCCAGTGTGGGAGCGAGCCTGCTCGCGAAGGGTCCATCACTGACAACTCAGGTCGCCGGGCGAATACTGTTGATCAACGACTGCAACGAATACCCCAGCCGCGGCGCCAGCGCTTCGGCCCGGGCAGTCAGTGCCTGCATGTCCAGCACCTGATCGAGATCCGCCGGGACAATCAGAATCACATTGCCCTCCTTCACCGGCAACTCCCAGTAATGCCGGTGATAGAGCCCGCGCAACAACGCTGCGCCCAACGGTTTGCCATCATCGGTAGCCCACTGATTGATCACCAGCCAGCCACCGGGATTCAGCCGCTTCTGACAGTCGCCGAGAAAACTCCACGCCAGATGCCCGACACCCGGCCCGACATCGGTATACAGGTCGACGAAAATCAGGTCCGCCGGCTCAGCGCTCGGCAGCAACTCCAGCGCATCGCCGACGCGAATGTACAGGCGTGGATCATCGTCCAGCCCAAGGTATTCGATCGCCAGACGTGGCACATCCGGACGCAGTTCAATGGCTTCGACATCTTCCAGCGACAGGAACTTGAGACAGGCCTGCGTCAGCGTACCGGCACCCAGCCCGAGAAACAGCGCACTCTCCGGCTGCTCATGGCACAACGCACCGATCAGCATCGCCCGGGTGTAATCGTATTCCAGCCAGCTCGGATCCGCGGTGAACACGCAGCTCTGCTCGATCGCATCGCCGAACTCGAGAAAGCGGTAATCAGCCACTTCCAGCACGCGAATCACGCCGAACTCATCCTGTACTTCGGCGAGCAGATGCTCGACGCGCTCCTCAGTCATTTCGTCTCCTGATGGTCACCGGGCGCGGTGACGCGATGGCACCGCTGTGGCGCCGTGGCAAAGCGGCGATTGTCGGCGATGGGGCAGGAGCAGGTCACGCACTAATTGCTGCTAACATGGCCTTCCGTGCGTAGACCCTTAGAGACCGTGATGAGCCAACCGTGGAGCCCTGACAGCTGGCGCGCCCTGCCGATCCAGCAACAACCGCAATATCCCGACGCCGCGCACCTGCGCCAGGTCGAGCAAACCCTGGCCAGTTATCCGCCGCTGGTGTTTGCCGGTGAAGCGCGCGAACTGCGTCGACAGTTTGCCGAAGTCACCCAGGGCCGCGCGTTTCTGTTGCAGGGCGGCGATTGTGCGGAAAGCTTCGCCGAGTTCTCTGCGGCAAAAATTCGCGACACGTTTAAAGTGTTGCTGCAAATGGCGATCGTCATGACCTTCGCCGCCGGTTGCCCGGTGGTCAAGGTCGGGCGCATGGCCGGTCAATTCGCCAAACCGCGTTCGGCCAATGACGAGACCATCAACGGCGTGACCCTCCCGGCTTATCGCGGCGACATCGTCAACGGCATCGGCTTCGACGAGAAAAGTCGCGTACCGGATCCGGAGCGTCTGCTGCAGTCCTATCACCAGTCCACTGCCACGCTGAACCTGCTGCGCGCCTTCGCTCAGGGCGGTTTTGCCGACCTGCATCAGGTGCACAAGTGGAACCTCGACTTCATCGCCAACTCGGCGCTGGCCGAGAAGTACAGCCACCTCGCCGACCGCATTGATGAAACCCTGGCGTTCATGCGCGCCTGCGGCATGGACAGCTCGCCACAACTGCGCGAAACCAGCTTCTTCACCGCCCACGAAGCGTTGCTGCTGAACTACGAAGAAGCCTTCGTGCGCCGCGACAGCCTGACCAACGATTACTACGATTGCTCGGCACACATGCTGTGGATCGGCGACCGTACCCGTCAGCTCGACGGCGCGCATGTTGAGTTCCTGCGTGGGGTGAACAACCCGATCGGCGTCAAGGTCGGCCCGAGCATGAACCCGGAGGATCTGATCCGCCTGATCGACATGCTCAACCCGGACAACGATCCGGGGCGCCTCAACCTGATTGCGCGGATGGGCGCAAACAAGGTCGGCGATCATTTGCCAGCGCTGATCCGCGCGGTGCAGAGTGAAGGCAAGCAAGTGCTGTGGAGCTCCGACCCGATGCACGGCAACACCATCAAGGCCAGCAGCGGCTACAAGACCCGCGACTTCGCGCAGATCCTTGGCGAGGTGAAGCAGTTCTTCCAGGTGCACGAAGCCGAAGGCAGTTATGCCGGCGGGATTCATATTGAAATGACCGGGCAGAATGTCACCGAGTGCATTGGTGGCGCGCGGCCGATTACTGAAGACGGATTGTCGGATCGCTATCACACGCATTGTGATCCACGGATGAATGCCGATCAGTCGCTGGAGTTGGCGTTCTTGATTGCTGAAACCCTCAAGCAGGTTCGCCGCTAGACCGAGTCGCCTCTTTCGCGAGCAGGCTCGCTCCCACACTGGATTTGTGTCGTATACGAAACCCATGTGGGAGCGAGCCTGCTCGCGAAGAGGCCGGCTCAGACACCGCCAACCTCTGCCAATGCCACCCGCAACCGCGCCGCACTCTCGCGCTGACAATTCAACTGCACCCGCGCAAGCCCCAACCAACCCGCCATCTGTCGCAAGTTCAGCGCCAGCGCCAACATCCCCTCCTCATCAAGTCCCTTCTCCTCTTCGTGCACCGCATGCACCGCCAACTGCCCGGCCGCTCGCTCCGCGCGCAAATCAACCCGCGCGGCAATCCGCTCGTTGTGCAAAAACGGCAACACGTAATAGCCATAAACCCGTTTGTCCTGCGGCGTGTAGATCTCCAGCCGATAGCGGAAATCGAACAACCGCTCGGTGCGGCTGCGTTCCCAGATCAACGAATCGAAGGGCGACAACAGCGCACTGGCGACAACCTTGCGCGGGACTTTCGGTTCCGGCAGGCAATAGGCGATCTGTCGCCAACCAGCGACTTCGCACCTCTGCAATTGCCCGGCTTCGACCAGTTCCGCCAGACGTGGACGCGCATCCGCCGGATTCAGACGGAAGTAATCGCGCAGGTCTTTTTCTGTGCCGACGCCCAACGCTTGCGCCGCATGCAACAACAAGCCACGTTGCGCCTCGGCTTCATCAGGCAAAGCTTGCTGCAAAATGGAAGACGGGATGACCCGCTCCGGCAAATCATACAAACGCTCGAAACCACGCCGGCCCGCCACCGTCACTTCACCCGCCGCGAATAACCATTCCAGCGCATGTTTTTCCGCACTCCAGTCCCACCACGGCCCGGCCTTGTCTTCACGGGTCGACAGACTGCCGGCCCCCAGCGCGCCCTGCTCTTCCACCGAATTCAAGACCCGACGAACCACGTCCTGCTGCTCGCGACCGAATTTGGCCAGTTGCTGATAAATATCCTCGCCTCGCCTGGCCCGCTGCATCCGCCAGCCCAGCAACGGATACATCGACAGCGGCAGCAGCGACGCTTCATGGCCCCAGTATTCGAACAACGTGCGACGTCGCCCCGAACTCCAGGCAGCCTGGTCGAGCAAGTCGGAGGAATAGGAACCGAGACGGGAAAACAGCGGCAGGTAGTGCGAACGCACCACGGCGTTGACGGAGTCGATTTGCAACAAGCCCAGCCGTTCGATCAGCCGGTTGACGTGGGCGGCCTTGACAGTCGGCGGCTGGCGCCCGTTGAAGCCTTGGGCCGCCAGCGCCAGTCGTCGCGCCTGTTTGAGGGAAAAGGATACTGTTGCGGGCATGAGCATCTCCTTGTCTGCTCGCAACCTACCTCACTGGAAGTTGGTTTGTGTAGGGCTCTGCTGATCATTTATGCAGCGGGTCATTTATGCATCGGGTCATCCCAGAACGGCCGCACGGCTTCGTGTTCAACGTCGGCACGACTGACGCCGATGTCTTTCAACGCTTCATCACTCAGACTGGCGAGCAACTCACGTTCACGGTGCAGTTCGTACCAGCGGCTAAACTTGTGCAGCAGGTCGGAAACGATATGGCCATGGCCGGAAAATTTTGATTCGTCTACATACTCTCTTTGACCTTTCATCGTGTTGCCTCCTTTTGTGGATGGCTCAAGTCTCGCGCCAGCGCTAAGATCAATCCAACGAATGTTTCTGATGGCATGCATCACGGAGATTCATCAATTGTCGGCCTACCCCAGTATCGATACCGATGTCCTGCGCACCTTCGTCGCCATCGCTGATCAGGGCGGTTTCACCCGCGCCGGTGAAATGGTCAACCGCACGCAGTCGGCGGTGAGCATGCAGATGAAGCGCCTGGAAGAAGACGTCTTGCAGCGGCAGTTGTTCGAGCGCGACGGCCGCCAGGTGCGCCTGACCGCCGAGGGCCAGGTGCTGCTCGGTTACGCGCGGCGCATCCTCAAGTTGCACAGCGAAGTGTTCAACACGCTGCGCGAGCCGCACATGGTCGGCACCGTGCGCATCGGCACGCCCGATGATTACGTGATGAGGTTTCTGCCGGGGATTCTGTCGCGGTTTGCGCAGTTCTATCCACTGATCCAGATCGAAGTGCATTGCGAGTCGACCAAACAGCTGTTGCAGCGCACTGACCTGGATTTGTCGATCGTTACCCGCGAGCCGGGTAACGAGATCGGCCAGTTACTGCGCAAAGAACGGTTTGTCTGGGCCGAGGCGCAGAATTTCAGCGCCCACGAACAGACGCCGTTGCCGCTGGCGATGTTCAACAGTGATTGTTTCTGCCGTTTGTGGGCGTGTAACGCGCTGGACGCGATGGGCCGTGAATACCGCATCGCTTACAACAGCACCAGCCTCTCGGCGCTGATGGCGGTGGTGAGCGCGGGTCTGGCGATCACCGCGCAACTGGAAAGCCTGATCACCCCGGACATGCGCATCCTTGGCGCCGCCGAAGATCTGCCGCTGTTGCCCGAGGCCAGCATCATGCTGATCCGCAACCTGAACAATCCGTCGCCGATCACTGAATGCCTGGCTGAGCACATCGTCGAAGGTTTTAAACTTTAAACGCGAGCATCACCGCGCACAGCACCAGGAAACCGCAGAACAGCCCGCGCAGGAGTTTTTCCGGCATGGCGTGGGCGACTTTCACTCCCCAACTGATGCTCGCCAGACCGCCGATCGCCAGTGGCAGACCGATCATCCAGTCGACTTCGTGGTGTACCGCGTAAGTCACCAGAGTCACGCCGGTGCTTGGCAAGGCCAAGGCCAGCGACAAGCCTTGAGCAACCACTTGCGTGGTGCCGAACAGGCTGGTCAGCACCGGCGTTGCCACCACCGCGCCGCCGACACCGAACAAACCGCCCATGGTTCCGGACGCCGCGCCAAGCACGCCGAGCCAAGGCCAGGAATAGCGCATTTCAGACGTCGCAGCGGGTGGCTTGCCGAACATCTTCAGCAGGTTGTACGCCGAGAGCACCACCAGGAACGCGACAAAGCCGATGCGCATGGTTTGCGCATCTATGCCCACTGCCCAGATCGAACCGATCCAGGCAAAGCAGAAACCCATGATCGCCAGGGGCAACGCGTGCCGCAGTTCGATGCGATTGCGCTGGTGGTAACGCCACAGCGCCAGCATCACGTTCGGTACGACCATGACCAGCGCCGTGCCTTGGGCGATCTGCTGATCGAGACCAAACCACACGCCGAGCAAAGGAATGGCGATCAAGCCGCCGCCAATACCGAATATTCCGCCGAGCGTGCCGAGGGCGGCACCGAACAGCAGGTACAACAAAAACTCAATCACAACCGAATTCCTCTTACGTCAGGCGATTCATCCTACGCAGCCATGGCTGGCGGGGAAACGCACAGCAACGCACAATGGCTATGCCGAATTCGCACAAGCGCTGAGCAGATATGAATCCCAATCAATTGACCGATCAACTCGGGCTGTTTCTCGACGTGCTGGAGAGTGGCAGTTTTTCCGCCGCCTCGCGCCGTCATCCGCTGACACCTTCCGCCGTCGCGCGACGGATCGACAGCTTGGAAAGCGCCGTCGGCAGCCAGTTATTTGTACGCAGCACCCATGCCGTACGCGCGACGCCCGCCGGTCTGGCGTTCGCCGAACGTGCCCGACGCATAGTCGCCGAGTTGCAACTGGCGCGGGCCGAAGCTGTGTCGCTGAGCAGCGCGCCGGAAGGCTTGATTCGCATCGACGCCCCCGCTGCGTTCGGACGCCGGCATCTGGCGCCGGTGATTGCCGACTTTCTCGTGCTCTACCCGGGATTGGATGTGCAGTTGCACTTGATCGACAGTTTCGTCGACATGGGCGGCTCAAACCTGGGCAAGGTTGATCTGGTGCTGCGTGCCGGGCAAATGGCTGACACGCGATTGGTAGCCACGCCCTTGGCGAACATGGTGCGCATTGCCTGCGCCAGTCCTGACTATCTCAAACGCCGGGGCGTGCCCGGCAGTCCGGCACAACTTGGTGAGCATGATGGTCTGGATTGGGAAGGCCTCGCCCCGCCCTTCGCTTGGCGCTTCGAGCACGACGGCCAGATGCACTTACACCGCCCGGCACGCATCCGCATGAGTGCCAACAATGCCGAGGCCTTGGTCTGCGGCGCCTTGGCTGGCTTGGGCATCGCGCATTTGCCGACCTGGCTGGCGAGCGAATACCTGCTACGCGGGGAACTGGTACCGCTGTTCTGCGAAAACGGCCTGCCAAGCCCGGAATCCACCGGCATTTACGCGCTGCGCATGGAGCAACAAACCAACTCGCGCAGCCGCCTGCTTCTGGAATATCTCAAGACCCGTTTCAGCCCGGTGCCTCCGTGGGATCTGGCCCTACAGAGGGACCTGGACCGACACTAGCACTGGAGAATTATCTGGCGCATTAAAGATTCGAGCGCTAGATTCATGGCCATTACCGAACAAGGCTTTGACATGACTTCCGAACGCGACAACTGCGACGACCTGCTCCTCGACAATCAGGCGTGCTTCGCCCTGCACTCCACTTCGCTGATGATGACCAAGGTCTACAAGCCACTGCTGCAAGCCTTGAACCTGACCTATCCGCAATACCTGGCAATGATGGTGCTGTGGGAAAAGGATGGCTTGACCGTCGGAGAAATCAGCACGCGACTGCTGACCGATCCCGGCTCGCTGACTCCGCTGCTCAAGCGCCTGGAAGGCGAAGGCTTACTGAGTCGCACGCGCAGCCGTGAGGATGAGCGCGTGGTGATTGTCGAGTTGACCGAGCAAGGCCGCGCGCTGAAAGAAAAAGCCCAGACGGTCCCGCAATGCATCCTCGGCGCCAGCGGCTTCTCTCTGGAACGCCTGCAGAAGCTGCAAGCAGAGTTGCAGGCACTGCGTAGTCATCTACAAGAAAGCCTTATCTAAGGCCCACCAATCCCTGTAGGAGTGAGCCTGCTCGCGATAGCGGAGTGCCAGTCAACTCAGAAGTCGACTGAACCACCGCTATCGCGAGCAGGCTCACTCCTACATTTGATCTCGTCGTCTGAAGAATATTTTTCAACGCCCGATCTCCCCGCTATCCCCTCTAAATCGCACTTTTCAGGCTGACCAGCGATTCGCCGTTTTTGCCGAAACGCAAATTCTTCAGAAATTTATCTTGCGCACAATATATTAGCGCGATACATTCACTTCGCACTTACTTAGCGCGCAAATAATTAGCGCGTACAACCACACCCAATGAGGCTCACACCATGCAAACTCTCTACACCGCAATCGCAACCTCCACTGGCGGCCGTGATGGTCGTGCGATCTCCAGCGACAACATTCTCGACGTCAAACTGGCTACCCCGAAAGAACTCGGCGGTGCCGGCGGCGCGGCGACCAACCCAGAGCAACTGTTCGCTGCTGGCTACTCGGCCTGCTTCATCGGCGCTCTGAAATTCGTCGCCAGCCAGACCAAACGCAAAATCCCTGACGACGCCTCGATCACCGCCCACGTCGGTATCGGCCAGATCCCCGGCGGCTTCGGTCTCGACATCGATCTGCACATCAGCCTGCCAGGTCTGGAACAAGCCGATGCGCAAGCGCTGGTCGACGCAGCGCACCAGGTCTGCCCGTACTCCAACGCCACCCGTGGCAACGTCGATGTGCGTCTGCACGTTACCGTCTGATCACTGACGCCCCAGGCCCGAACAGGAAATGAACATGCACACTTTCAGCAAAGTCTTGACCGGTACCCTTCTCGCCCTGTCTATCCACAGCGCTTTCGCCGGTGATGTCGAACACAACACTCAGGCATTTCTCGATGTGCTGAATGCCGGCACCGGCAAACCGATGGAACAGCTGACGCCCAAAGATGCCCGCGCCGTGCTGGTCGGTGCGCAGTCCGGGGTCAAGTTGACGCTGCCCAAAGCGGACGTCAGCGAGAAGACCATCCAGGTCGATGGCCAACCGTTGAGCCTGATCATCGTCCGGCCGGCCGGGGTCAAGGGCGAGCTGCCAGTGTTCATGTTCTTCCACGGCGGTGGCTGGGTGCTGGGCGATTTCCCGACGCACGAGCGGCTGGTGCGGGATCTGGTGGTTGGTTCGGGAGCGGCGGCGGTATTCGTCAATTACACGCCTTCCCCGGAAGTGCATTACCCGGTAGCAATCAATCAGGCCTACGCAGCGACGAAGTGGGTCGCTGAGCACGGTAAAGAGATCAATGTCGACGGCAAGCGTCTGGCTGTGGCGGGCAACAGCGTCGGCGGCAACATGGCGGCCGTGGTTGCACTGATGGCCAAAGAAAAAGGCACTCCGGCGATCAAATTCCAGGTGCTGCTGTGGCCAGTGACGGACGCCAATTTCGATACTGGCTCCTACAATCAGTACGCCGAAGGGCACTTCCTCACGCGCAACATGATGAAATGGTTCTGGGACAACTACACCACTGACGCCAAGCAGCGAAACGAGATCTACGCCTCGCCGCTGCGGGCCACCACTGCACAACTGAAGGGCCTGCCGCCCGCTCTGGTGCAGACCGCCGGCGCCGATGTGCTGCGTGATGAGGGTGAAGCTTACGCTCGCAAACTCGACGAGGCTGGTGTAGCGGTGACGTCGGTGCGTTACAACGGCATGATTCACGATTACGGCTTGCTTAACGTGGTCAGTCAGGTGCCGGCAGTGCGTTCGGCAATGCTGCAGGCATCTGAAGAACTCAAGCAACACTTGAAGTAACTACGAGCCCATTGTGGGAGCGAGCCTGCTCGCGAAAGCGGTGTGTCATCCGGTGATGTGCTGGCGGACAGAACGCATTCGCGAGCAGGCTCGCTCCCACGGGGGATAGGTGTGCAGTTCAAAACTGCAGGCACAAAAAAGCCCGACTCAATGGTCGGGCTTTTTCTTTCCGCAAAAACCGATGCTTATTTGGCACGGCCTTTGTAGGAACCGCCTTCGCGGGTGTCGATTTCGATCTTGTCACCGATTTCGATGAAGTCAGCAACTTGCAGCTCAGTACCGTTAGCCAGCTTGGCTGGCTTCATGACTTTGCCGGAAGTGTCGCCGCGAGCCGAACCTTCGGTGTAGTCAACTACGCGCACGATGGTGGTCGGCAGCTCTACGGAAACCAGACGCTCTTCGAAGAAGATCGCTTCGCAAACATCGGTCATGCCTTCTTCAACGAAAGGCAGAACAGCTTCGATGTCTTCAGCGTTCAGCTCGTACATGGTGTAGTCAGTGGTGTCCATGAACGTGTAGGTGTCGCCGCTGATGAAGGACAGGGTCGCTTCTTTGCGGTCGAGGATTACGTCGTCCAGTTTGTCATCAGCGCTGTAAACGATCTCGGTCTTGTAACCGGTCAGCAGGTTTTTCAGCTTGGTCTTCATGATCGCGCTGTTACGGCCCGATTTGGTGAATTCAGCTTTCTGAACCAGCCAAGGATCGTTCTCGAGACGGATCACGGTACCGGGTTTCAGTTCTTTACCAGTTTTCATTGCGAATATCCGAATTTGGATGGGATTTACAAAAATCTAGGCCGCGTATCATATCCAATTTAGGTAAAACTGTACCAGCGCTGCGGCAAGATCGGCCTGCAAGCCTTGTTCCAGACACCACGCTTCGGCATTTTTCTGCAGTTCTGGCCAATGATTACGGGCGGCGAGCCAGTGTTCGCCGATGGGTTGACCGGCGCTCCACGCTCGCCAGAGACCGTTCACCGCCTCGGCAGCGGCCGGTGACAGGCCTTTTGTGTAGAGCGCGAGGAAGGCGTCGAGCTTGTCCAGATGGATGTCTTCGTCCTGCTGATAGATGTGCCAGAGCATCGGCCGCCCCGCCCATTGCGCGCGGACAAACGAATCTTCACCGCGCACCGCATTGAAATCGCAGCACCAGAGCAAGTGATCATATTGATCCTGTCGGACGAACGGCAGCACTTGCACGATCAGGGATTGACGCACATGGATCGCACCAACGGTCAGCGTTTCCACACCCAGCCAGCGCGCCACATCGCCAAGAACCCGCCCTTCCGGCACTAGCAGATGGGTCGGCGCGGCGTCCGCTGCCAACACGTCCAACCAACTGGCCAGCCCGGCATTCTCGTAGGCAAATAACGAAATCAGCTGCGCCTCAGGCGCGCGATCGATGCCCAGGCCTTGCAGGAATTGTCGCTGCGCCTCGGGATCCTGTTGAAACTGGCGACGCTGCCCAAGCAATCCACGCTCACGCAGCAAACCGCCAGTACCGGGCTGGAAACCGGGGAAAAAGAAGATTTTTTGCACCGATTTGTATTTCACCGACGGCAGACCGTGGCAACCGACAACCCAGTCCTCGGCGCTGAGGTAGTCGAGGTTCATCCACAACGGCGGCTTTTCACGCTCGGCCATAGCATCCATGTAGTCACTGGGCAACTGGCAGGCAAACGCGGCGATCACCACATCCGCCGCATCTGTGTGCACCCACTCAGCCGGCCAGTGCCGCACTTCGACGCCTTGTTGCGATTGCTGTGCGGCGTTGATATCAATCACCGGGCAAATGCGTTCGAATGCGCGCAGATCATCGACCCACAATCGCACTGCCAAACCATGCTCAGCCACCAATTGCCGGGCCAGACGCCAAGTCACGCCGATGTCGCCAAAGTTGTCGACCACCGTGCAGAAAATATCCCAGCGGGGTTTCAATTCCGGCATTCAAGACTCCCGTTGGCAAAAGCAGCGATTGTCCGCATAAATGACCTCGCGCAGAAGTCCCGACGGCGATTAATCTTCGTGCGACAATCGCCACTTGCCCGCAATCACCCGCCAGGAGGCAGCCATGCCCTACCGTCCCAACCCGCGCCGTCCTTTGCCTGTTCAGCTTAGTGCGCTGCATCTGATCGGCAGCATTGCCTTGGGCATGTGGCTGGGCTTCGTCGCCATTGCGCTGACCTGCTGGCTACTGTCGCATTTCGTGTTCAAAGAACAACTGGCACCGGTTGCTCAAGCTGTGCAGCAACTGGCCAATCCGCCGGCGGCTGTTCAAGTCCAGCCGGATATTCCACCGCAGAGCCCGTTGTTCCAGCAGTACGAAGAAAACCTGCGCAAGAACGAGCAGCAGGCACGGCTGGATCAGGCGCGTGGCAGCACGCGTAATCTGTCGAATCCAAAGTGTCAGTTCTGGCTGCAACAGGATCAGACGGCTCCGAGCGAGAAAAGCCGCGCCAACGTTTTGCAATTCTGCGATTGATCATGAACAAACACACGGTTCACCAACTGATTCTCGACAAACTGCGCATCGACCTCGACATCGCCGAACGCGCTGCGCAAACCGCTTACGAAACCGCGACCCACGAAGAAAACATCGCCGAAAACAAGTACGACACGCTGGGCCTTGAGGCGTCGTATCTGGCGGCCGGACAGGCGAAACGTGTCGAGGAAATTCGTCAGTCACTGGCGTTGTGTCAGAACCTGACGCTGCGTGCCTACGATGAAAATCGTGGAATCGAGGTCGGCGCCCTGCTCGGTCTGGAGGACGAAAAGGGTCGCGAACAATGGCTGTTTCTGGCACCGGATGCGGCAGGGCTGAAAGTCGATGTGGTCGGACAGCCGATTACCGTGATCACCCCGCGCTCGCCGCTGGGCAAAGGTCTGCTGGGCAGGTGCGAAGGCGATGAGGTGGAGATTCTGGTGGCGGGCACCCGGCAACAATTTGCTGTCACCGAGGTGCTTTAAGGTAGTTGATCAGTGAACCGGCAGTTCGACGCCGTCGAACAGTTCTTCCAGTTCCTGCTTGTTGTGGCACTGAATGGCTTTGGCCATGACTTCGCGGGTCAGGTGCGGAGCGAACTTCTCGATGAAGTCGCACATGAAACCACGCAGGAAGGTGCCGCGACGGAAACCGATCTTGGTGATGCTCGATTCGAACAGCTCGCTGGCATCCAGCACCACCAGGTCGTTGTCGAGTTTGGTGTCGACCGCCATTTTAGCGACGATGCCCACACCCAGCCCCAGGCGTACGTAGGTTTTAATCACGTCGGCGTCGGCAGCGGTGAACACCACTTTCGGTGTCAGACCGCGATGACTGAAGGCTTCGTCGAGTTTCGAGCGACCGGTAAAACCAAATACGTAAGTCACGATCGGGTATTCGGCCAGTGCTTCCAGGGTCAGCTTCGGCAGCTTGGTCAGCGGGTGGCCCTGCGGCACGACTACGCAACGGTTCCAGCGATAGCACGGCATCATCACCAGGTCGCCGAACAGCTCCAGCGCTTCGGTGGCAATGGCAAAATCAACAGTGCCGTCAGCGGCCATTTCGGCGATCTGCATCGGCGAACCCTGATGCATGTGCAGCGCCACGTCCGGGTATTGCTTGATGAAATTGCTGATCACCGGTGGCAGCGCATAACGTGCCTGGGTATGGGTGGTAGCGATCGACAGGGTGCCTTTCTTCTCGTTGGAAAATTCCTGAGCGATCTGTTTGATGCTTTCGACCTTGCGCAGAATCTCACCGGCGGTGGTGATGATGCGCTCGCCGGCCGGGGTCACTCGGGTCAGGTGCTTGCCGCTGCGGGCAAACACTTCGACGCCAAGTTCGTCTTCCAGCAGGCGGATTTGTTTACTGATGCCCGGTTGCGAGGTGTAAAGGCTTTGGGCTGTAGCGGAAACGTTGAGGTCGTGGTGCGCCACTTCCCAGATGTAGCGCAGTTGTTGAAGCTTCATATGAATCCCTCAAAGCAGGTAGACGCCACGGGCATCAGCGACGGTATATAACTATATTAATGGTTTGAAGAATAAATCTAGAACTTTTTTATCAAAGCGCCATTATTCCTGCGTCAGCGATCCTCCCGCCGCCGACGCTCCACCAACGGCACCAGATAAACCGGCACCTTGGCCAATTGCAGGACCCGCGCCGCCGTGCGCCCCAACGGCGTTTCCGCGCCCACGCCGTGGCTGTGACTGCCGACGATCAGCAGATCGACAGAGAGTTTCTGCACCTGGTCGAGAATCACCTGCGACGGATCGCCCTGCAGCACGCGCACCGCGCGAATGCGCTGCAGATCCTGCGCGCCTTCATCTCCCAGTTCTTCGCGAAAACTGTCGAGCACCCGCTGCTCGATATTGGCGATGACAGTTTTCAGACCCTGGCTGTGAAATTCGTTCAATGCCTGCTCGTCGAGATAGCTCTGCAACACCGATTCGGCAAACAGCCCCATCGGCTCCACCGCGTGCACCACGTACAGATCGGCATTGAACGTTCGCGCCAACGCCAGGGCATGCTGCATCACTAACGGTGCGTACAGACCGAGGTCAGTGGCATACAGCATCGAACGAATCATATGACCTCCTCGCGTGCCAACATGGCGGAGATTTGATTCAGCTTAGCAGTGCCTTGGCGACTACGACGGGCGACGCAACGTCTTGAACCAAAGGGCTTTAGACCGACGGTTCGTTGCTGATGCCGTGCGGCACGTGGCCGGTGGCAACGACTTCGCGGGCGAGTTCGCAGTGGCCCGCCTGGTCGTCGAAAAACACGTCGGCAGCAAACGCTTCGAGAAACGCCGATTTGGTCAGGCCACCGAGGAACAGTGACTCGTCGAGACGAATGTCCCACTCGCGCAAGGTGCGGATCACCCGTTCATGGGCCGGTGCCGAACGCGCGGTGACCAGCGCCGTACGGATCGGGCAATCATCGTCGGGGAATTCCCGCTGGAGCAAATTGAGCGCCGCGAGAAAACCTTTGAACGGACCACCACGCAACGGTTCGCGCGCCGACTCGCGCTCCTTGGCCTGGAACGCCTCGAGCCCGCCGGACTGATAAACGCGCTCCGACTCATCGGAAAAAATCACCGCGTCACCGTCAAAGGCGATGCGCAATTCGTCACTGGCCGCGCGACTGGCACCACCGGACAGAATCGTCGCCGCTGCAAATCCGGCATCCAGCGCCGCGCGCACGTCTTCGGCATGGGTCGAAAGAAACAGGTCGCAGCCAAAGGCTTTCAGATACGGATACGGACTGCGCCCGCCGACAAACGCCGCGCGGGAAATCGCCAGACCGTAATGGTGAATCGAGTTGAACACGCGCAGGCCGGTGTCGGCGCTGTTGCGCGAGACCAGAATCACCTCGACCCGTGCACGGCCAAGGCGACTGTTCAGGCTCAGGAGTTTCTCCACCAGCGGGAAGGCATCACCGGGCGCAAGAATTTCGTCTTCGTGCTCGATCTGGTATTGCCGATAGGCTTCGACGCCGCTCGACAAGTAGACCTTGTGGCTCTCACTCAGGTCGAACAAGGCGCGTGACGAAATCGCCAGCACCAGTTTGTCATCGATGTTCTTCGCCATGCCTTCCCCCAAAGCGACCGGCCTAAACGTTGCGCCGGTCGATAAAACGTAAATTGCGATACAGCGCTTCGATGCGCGGCAGTTCACAGCCCGCCGCTTTCGCCACTGCCAGTGGACGAGCGTAGATCGCCTCCAGCTCCAGCGGTCGCTTATGTAAAAAGTCGTGGTGCATGCTCGGCCAGTAGTCGGGCATTTTCTCGGTCATCATAAACAGATAGTCGGCGTATCCCGGCGGCACGTCGTGGCCGCAGGCTTTGGCGCCCTGCACCACTTCGGCCATCAACGCCTGGATCAACGCACGGCTGTCGGCATCCGCCATCAGCGGCGTGGTGCTGGCGCCGAGCAACACCGAGAGTCCGTTGTAGGGAACATTCCAGATCAGTTTCTGCCAGCGCGCCTGCTGCAGATTGGGCATCGCCTGGGAATCGAGACCTGCGCTGCGGAACAGGCCGGCGCCCTCTTCGACAATGGCCATACGTGCAACGTCATCGATGGCCGGACCGCTGTGATAGCCAACATTGACTGCGCCCAAGGCTTGATGAGTGACTTGCCCTGGTCTCTCGCGGTGCACGCAGTTCAGGCACAAACCACCCAGCAGATGCAAAGAGTCGGGGAGCAGCTCACGCAGGCTGTCTTCGACGTCGAGGCCGTTTTGCAGCACCAGCACTTTCGCATCCGGTTTGGCCGCTTGAATGATAGAAGGCGCGAGGCCGGTGTTGCTGGTGGTTTTCGCCCCGACCAACAGCCAGTCGCATTTGGGCATATCCTCGGCGGCCGAATAGGCTTGCACCGGATTCAGTGTCAGCGGGCCATGCACCGCGCTGTTGATTTGCAAACCGCGTTCAGCCACCGCCGAAAACTCGCTGCGCAACAGAAAGTGCACATCGAAACCGGCACGCGCCAGCATTACGCCGTAGAAACCACCAATTGCGCCGGTGCCGATAATCCCTACGACCGGTTTATCAGAGCCCGGTTTATTCTCTGCCCCCATCATGGCAACTCCTCTGCAACTCGACCCAGTGCCTGCGCCAGCGCCGCGTTCAACGCATCGACCGTCAGGCGCGTGTGCAATGCCCCAAAGAACTCGCCGTCGCGCACCACAAACAGCGCCGGCAAATGAAAGACCTGATAGCGCTCCACCAGCCCGCCGTTGTCGCCGGCATCGATCCAGCACAGGCGATCGATGTCCAACGTCAGATCCGGCAACACTTCGCGGGCATAGCGGCAACTGGCGCAGCCGACGCTGGTGAAAATCACCAGCGAAACGCCGCTCATCGCCAATAGCCGTTGGTCGGCGTCGAAATCGGTCAGTTCGGATTCGACCACTATACTGGGGGAAACAATGTCAAATGGCCGACACAGGGAGTCTGTGCTCATGGGACGTTTCATTCCTCATCCGGACGAGGTGCCGGTTGAATTAACCTTGCTCAAGCCTGAGTGTATTTCCAGGCAACAGCTGCACACTATCAGCCTCGGCGGCATCGCTTGCAATTACCACCGAGCCTGGCGCCATGGCACGGCCCTGCAAGTGCGCATGCCGTCACTCAATGCCGACATCTGCTATCCGGGCTATGTGGCGTGGTGTCTGCGACGCAAAAAAGGCTATCTGGTGGGCATCGCGTTTACCGATGAGCAGACGCTGTTCAGTGCGCGAATGGGTGAGCAGGTGTGTCAGATAGAGCGCTATTGCCGCATGCACGACACCCACGATGACCTGCAAGAAATTCAGGCAGTGGCCCTGCAATGGGTCGAGCAACACGCCGACGAGTTCTCCCACGACAGCGTGCGCAAGGCTTTTGCGCAGCCAGCGCTGGACTAAAGCACCTTTTGCCCATTGTCGAACAGGCGCTTTACGCGCTAAGGTTCCGCTCCCCGACGCGCTTAAATCTGCTGTGCTCCGCCGCGCGGGGATCGCTGGCGGCCGGCACCCGTGACCTGACGAGTAAACGATGGCTGATTTACCGATCAACGACCTAAACGTCGCCTCTAACGAGACCCTGATCACTCCCGATCAGCTCAAGCGTGATATCCCTCTGAGCGACGCTGCCCTGCGCACCGTCACCAAGGGCCGCGAAGTCATTCGCAACATTCTTGATGGCACTGACCACCGTCTGTTCGTAGTGATCGGCCCATGCTCGATCCACGATATCAAGGCTGCCCACGAATACGCCGATCGCCTCAAGGTGCTGGCGGAGGAAGTCTCCGACACCCTGTATCTGGTCATGCGCGTGTATTTCGAGAAGCCACGCACCACCGTCGGCTGGAAAGGCCTGATCAACGATCCGTATCTGGACGACTCGTTCAAGATTCAGGACGGTCTGCACATCGGTCGTCAGTTGCTGCTGGATCTGGCCGAAAAAGGCCTGCCGACCGCGACCGAAGCCCTCGACCCGATCTCCCCGCAATATCTGCAGGACCTGATCAGCTGGTCGGCCATCGGCGCGCGTACTACCGAATCGCAGACTCACCGCGAAATGGCTTCCGGCCTGTCATCGGCCGTCGGCTTCAAGAACGGCACTGACGGTGGTCTGACTGTGGCAATCAACGCCTTGCAGTCGGTGTCCAGCCCGCACCGTTTCCTCGGTATCAACCAGGAAGGTGGCGTGTCGATCGTCACCACCAAAGGCAACGCCTACGGTCACGTGGTGCTGCGCGGTGGTAACGGCAAGCCGAACTACGATTCGGTCAGCGTTGCCCTGTGCGAACAGGCACTGGACAAGGCCAGGATCAAGCCGAACATCATGGTCGACTGCAGTCACGCCAACTCCAACAAGGATCCAGCGCTGCAACCGCTGGTGATGGAGAACGTCGCCAACCAGATCCTCGAAGGCAACCAGTCGATCATCGGCCTGATGGTCGAGAGTCATCTGAACTGGGGTTGCCAGGCCATTCCGAAAGACCTCGCCGACCTGCAATACGGCGTGTCGATCACCGATGCCTGCATCGACTGGTCTGCCACCGAGAACACCCTGCGCAGCATGCACGCCAAGCTCAAGGACGTTTTGCCGAAACGCCAGCGCGGCTGATCAGCGTCTTACAGGCATAAAAAAACGCCGGGCAATGCCCGGCGTTTTTGTGTGTGCGATTCAGATCTTGGCGGCGCGGCGCTGATGACGTTCCATGTAGCGCTCGACGTAGGAGCAGGACGGGATCACCGTGTAGCCCATTTCTTCGGCGTACTGCAACGCGCTTTCGGTCAGCGCTGCAGCAATGCCACGGCCACGCAGGGCATTGGGCACAAACGTGCGATAGATATCCAGGGTCTGTTTCCCCAGATCCATATACGTCAGGTAGGCACGATGACCGTCCACATTGGTCTCGAACTGATGACCAGCCTGGTCATGGTGGATGGACAACGCCTCGCTCATCACTACTCCTCGCGGGTCTCGAATTCTGACCCCTACCTTACCGATGTTTTTCCGGCGAAGGAACATCTACGCCACCCCGTGCCTGATGGACACCGAGAAGAGCCACACCGATCTCGCGCAACCTGGCACCTGATAAATAGTAGGCACCATTGGCAAAAATGCTCAAGGTGCGCTCGTCATCAAGCGGGTTGACGGGGTTTGCTCCAAGGGACGCAGAGGTGATTGGGGAGAAGATCTTCCCGGGCCACTCACCTGAACATTGCCGGATGTTGAGACTTAAGACGTGCAGCCTTTTTTAAAGTCACCTCAACATGGACAAAGATAAGCGAAGCAGCACGCAAAATCGGAACAAAAGTGTGGACGAATTCATATAGACAGACTTTAGCCAAGACTGCAAAAACAGCACGTGGCTACGGGAACTTTTTCTCATTAACTCGCTCAGCTCGGGGCTTGCGGCTGGGTATTTTTTAAACAGCGCAGTTAAAAGTTGCTCGAAAAAGAATCAACGCCTACAATTTTTTTTGCTTCTTGCCTTACGTCAGTTTACTTACTACAAGTAATGGGTAGTATGTACGCCGGCTATTTCCTCAATCGTGAGGAGACAGTCACTTAATTTGAAAGTCCTTGAAGGGGAACACGATGAACAACGTTCTGAAATTCTCTGCTCTGGCTCTGGCCGCAGTTCTGGCTACCGGTTGCAGCAGCGCATCGAAAGAAACCGAAGCACGTCTGACCGCTACTGAAGACGCAGCTGCTCGCTCCCAGGCTCGTGCAGACGAAGCTTACCGTAAAGCTGATGAAGCTCTGGCTGCTGCTCAAAAAGCACAACAGACTGCTGACGAAGCTAACGAGCGTGCTCTGCGCATGCTGGACAAAGCTAGCCGCAAGTAATAATCCCTCGGGATTGTTATCGAGCCGACCCGATTTATCGGGTCGGCTTTTTTATTGCCCATCGTTTTGTTCAGGCAATAAAAAACCCGCCGACGCTTCACGCATCGACGGGTTCCGGAGTACGACTTACTGCTGCAGGTCGATCGGTGTATTGGCAACAATCGGTGCCGAAGTATTCGGTGTACCGATTTCCGTTGGCAGGCCATCTTCGGCTGCGACCACATCCCGCACCACATCCCAGTTCACGCGCAGGTTACTGGTGACATCTTCACGCTTGAGCATCGCGTTGATCACTGCGGTGTGCTTGTCGACCACCGAAGGGTTGCCCTTGTCGTCGATCGGCGTGTGCGCTTCCAGATAGACCTTGCCGCCACTGCTGCCGAACTTGTAGGCATCATTGAGGATGCGCACCGACGTGCCGACCGGGACCATGCCGGCCATTTCCAGCACGTTGTTGTTGAACATGCGGAAGCAGCCGTGGCTGGTGCGCATGCCGATACCGAATTTCTTGTTCGAACCGTGGATCAGATAACCCGGCGTGCCCAGAGTGAACTTGAACGGGCCCAGCGGATTGTCCGGACCGGCCGGCACTACGTTCGGTAGCGGGTCGCCATCAGCGGCGTGTTCCGCCTTGATCGATGCGGGAGGCGTCCAGGTCGGGTTTGGCGTTTTGGCGGTGATCGAAGTGTGCGCGATCGGCGAACCCCAACCCTCACGACCAATACCCAGCGGGAACGTGTACACCACGTTGCGGCCTTTCGGGAAATAGTAGAGGCGGTACTCGGCAAGGTTGATGACGATGCCTTCACGCGGGCCCGGCGGCAGAATGAAACGGGTCGGCAAGACGATTTCGGTGCCGGCGCCCGGCAACCAGGCATCGACGCCCGGGTTGGCCGCGACCATCTCCGAGTAACCCAGATCGTACTTCGTGCCGAGATCGGCGAAGGTGTCTTCGTACTTGGCTTTGATCACCTGCACCTGACCGATGATGTCTTCACCGGGTGGTGGCAGGGGAAACTCCAATGCAGCAACGGGACCGGCCACACACAGGGCGGCAAGTGACAGGCAGCGGGTGACGGCAGGAAAGCGCGGCAACATCCGGAAAATCCTTCGCATGATCAACAAGGGTATAAGAGCGCGATTGTACACCGCACTTTGAATATTCGGGGAGCCACGCCGATGGACCGTGCTGAATGCGAAAAGATCGCAGCCTTCGGCAGCTCCTACAGGATTACGCGAACCCATGTAGGAGCTGCCGTAGGCTGCGATCTTTTGCTCTTAAAGCTCGAAACGCAGCTCCGGCCAGATCGGCGAGGTGCCGCGTTTTTGCGACTCCAGAATAGCCCGGCACAGCGAACACAGGCGCTGATCCTGAAAAACCCGACGATCCACACTCGACCAGCGCGGCTGCGCCGGCAGCAGACTGCCGCACAGGGTGCGATCGGCCGAGCCACCGAGTTCGAGTTGCCGCGTCACCAGATGCACCCGCACTTCCTGGCAGGCGAACAGATCCAGCTGCTCGTCAGGCTCGATCAGTTGGTAGGCAAACAGGGACCAGGCAGAACGCGACATCGGGGGCTCCAAATAAGGGGGCGCCACATTAGCCGAAAGCCTGCCCTTAGAAAAGCCTCATAACAGCGGTTTTAGCGTCGGCCAGACATTTTCCAGCAACTTGCTCTGAGCCCCGACTGCCGGGTGCAGACCATCGGCCTGCATCAAGTCCGGATGACCGCCGACGCCGTCGAGGAAAAACGGTACCAGCGGGATCTTTTTGTCGTCGGCGAGTTTGCCGTAGACCTCGGCAAAAGCATCGGTGTAACGCTTGCCATAATTGGGCGGCAGTTGCATGCCGAGCAACAGCACCTTGGCCCCGCTCTGACGCGAACTGTCGATCATCGAGGCAAGATTTTGTTGCAATTGAGTTGGCGGCATTCCGCGCAAGCCATCGTTGCCGCCCAGTTCGAGGATCACCAGTTCCGGCTTATGCTCTGCAAGCAGCGCGGGCAGCCGCGCCTGGCCTCCGGCACTGGTGTCGCCGCTGATCGAGGCATTGACCACTTTATCGTCGAAACCCTCCTGTTTGAGCCGTTGCTCAAGCAACGAGACCCACCCCAAGCGGGTATCCAGTCCGAAACCAGCGCTGATACTATCGCCAACGATCAGGACAGTACCCGCCGCTGCGTTCTGGGCCATGCACATCAAGGCCAGGCCAGCACTCAAAAACCACACACGCATCGGATTCTCCATGGGCGCAAGCATTCTCACCGCGAAGAACCTCAGCAAAGTGGTTCCCAGCGCGGAAGGTGAACTGACTATCCTGCACGAACTCAGCCTGGAACTGAACAAGGGCGACAGCCTCGCCATCGTCGGCGCGTCCGGTTCGGGCAAATCCACCCTCCTCGGCCTGCTCGCCGGTCTCGACCTGCCGAGCAGTGGCGAAGTCATTCTCGCCGGCCAAGGCCTGAGCAATCTCGACGAAGACCAGCGCGCACGCATTCGTGCCGAACATGTCGGTTTCGTCTTCCAGTCCTTCCAACTGCTCGACAGTCTCAATGCGCTGGAAAACGTCATGCTGCCGCTGGAGCTCGACGGCCGCAAAGATGCGCGTGAGCGTGCGACCGAACTGCTCCAGCGCGTCGGCCTCGGCCAGCGCCTGACCCATTCGCCGCGCCAGCTCTCGGGTGGCGAACAGCAGCGCGTGGCGATTGCCCGAGCGTTTGCTGCCGAGCCTGACGTGCTGTTTGCCGATGAACCCACCGGCAACCTCGACAGCCATACCGGTGAGCGCATCAGCGATTTGCTCTTCGAATTGAACAAGGAGCGCGGCACCACCCTGGTGCTGGTCACCCACGACGAACGTCTGGCCCATCGTTGCCGGCGCCTGATCCGTCTTGAAGCCGGGCTGCTGGTCGCCCCTCTGGAGCCTTGATGGCACGTTTGCCGCTGTTGCGTCTGTTCAGTCTCGCTATACGCCAGCTCCTGCGCGATGCCCGCGCCGGCGAATTGCGCGTGTTGTTCTTCGCGTTGGTCGTTGCAGTAGCGGCGAGTACCGCCATCGGCTATTTCGGCGCCCGCCTGAACGGCGCGATGATGCTGCGCGCGACTGAATTTCTCGGCGCCGATCTGGTTCTCGAAGGCAGTTCCCCGGCCCGTGAAGAACAGATCAGGAGTGGTACCGAGCTGCGCCTGAATCACGCACAAGTGGTGGAGTTCTCCAGTGTCATCGCCACCGACAACGGCATTCAGCTGTCGAGCATCAAAGCCGTCGACCGCGCCTATCCGTTGCGCGGCGAACTGAAGAGTGCGCCAGCGCCTTTCGCCACCGAAGAAACCGGCGGCGAACCGCAACCGGGCGAAGCCTGGGTCGAGGCACGCCTGCTGACCGCACTGGATCTGAAGATCGGCGACAGCATTGATGTCGGCATGAAGACATTGAAAATGACCCGTGTGCTGACCTACGAACCGGATCGCGCCGGCAACTTCTACAGCCTGACGCCCCGGGTGCTGATCAACCTCGATGACCTCGCCGCCACCGGTGTCGTGCAACCCGGCAGCCGCGTGAGTTACCGCGAACTGTGGCGCGGTGAACCGCAGGCGCTGGAAACCTATCGGCAACTGATCAAACCCGGGCTCGCCGCCAACCAGCGGATACAGGATGCCCGCGATGGCAACCGGCAGATTGGCGGTGCGCTGGGCAAGGCCGAACGTTACCTGAACATGGCCAGTCTGGTAGCGGTGTTGTTGGCCGGCGTGGCGGTGGCCTTGTCGGCCAACCGTTTCGCCAGTCGCCGCTTCGATGCCAGCGCCTTGCTACGCTGCCTCGGCCTATCGCGCCGGGAAACCATGGTGCTGTTCAGTTTGCAATTGACCGTGCTCGGCCTGCTCGCCGCACTGAGTGGTGCATTGCTCGGCTGGCTGGCGCAACTGGGCTTGTTCGCGCTGCTGCATGATTTGCTGCCAAGTGATGTGCCACCGGGCGGTCTGTTTCCAGCCATCGCCGGGATCGGCACCGGGCTGGTCGCATTGGCCGGTTTCGCCTTGCCGCCGCTGGCCGCATTGGGTCGCGTGCCGCCGCTGCGTGTGCTGCGCCGGGACATGCTGCCGATTCCGTCGAGTACGTGGATGGTTTACGGCGCCGCACTGGGTGCGCTCGGCCTGATCATGTGGCGCCTGAGCCTTGATCTGCTGCTGACATTCGCCCTGCTCGGCGGTGGCGTAGTCGCCGCACTGGTACTGGGCGGCTTGCTGTTGTTGCTGTTGCAAAGCCTGCGGCGGATGCTCGCCCGCGCTTCGCTGCCATGGCGCCTGGGCCTGGGCCAGTTGCTGCGCCATCCGCTGGCAGCGGCCGGCCAGTCGTTGGCGTTCGGTCTGATTCTGCTGTCGATGGCCCTGATCGCGTTGCTGCGCGGTGAACTGCTCGACACCTGGCAAAACCAGCTACCGAAAAACGCGCCTAACTACTTCGCGTTGAACATTTTGCCGGCAGACAAACAAGCCTTCACCGATCACCTGATCAAGGTCTCCGCACAAGCTGCGCCACTGTATCCGGTGGTGCCGGGGCGATTGATCAGCATCAACGGAGAAGCGGTGCAGCAAATCGTCAGCAAGGATTCGGCCGGCGACCGTGCGGTTCAAAGAGATTTGAGTCTGACCTGGGCTGCTGACTTACCGGCGGGCAACAAGCTCACGGCGGGTGAATGGTGGAAAGATCAGCCAACCGACGGTGTTCCCGGTGTCTCGGTGGAAGGCAAAGTCGCCGAAAGCCTAAAACTCAAACTCGGCGATCAGATGGTGTTCAACGTCGGCGGGGTCAATCGCGAGGCGAAGGTCACCAGCCTGCGCGAAATCAACTGGGACAACTTCCAGCCGAACTTCTTCATGATCTTCCAGCCCGGTACGTTGAAGGATCTGCCGGCGACTTACCTGACCAGCTTCTATCTGGCGCCAGGTCATGACCAGCAGATCGTCGAACTGTCACGCACGTTCCCGGCAGTGACCATTCTTCAGGTCGAAGCGCTGCTCGAACAACTGCGCAGCATCCTCGCCCAAGTCACCCTGGCGGTCGAATATGTGTTGTTGTTTGTGTTGGCGGCGGGCATGGCCGTACTGTTCTCCGGTTTGCAGTCGACGCTCGATGAACGTATCCGCCAAGGCGCGCTGTTGCGTGCCTTGGGTGCAGAGCGGCAGTTACTGATCAAGGCACGGCGCATCGAGTTCGGTTTGCTCGGTGCGGTCAGCGGCCTGCTTGCAGCGATCGGTTCGGAAGTGGTGAGTCTGGTGTTGTATCGCTACGCGTTCGATCTACCGTGGCACCCTCATCCGTGGTTGCTGGTGCTGCCGTTGATTGGCGCGGCGCTGATTGGTGGTGCCGGCGTGTTCGGTACGCGTCGGGCGCTCAACGCAAGTCCACTGACAGTGTTGCGTGAGGGTTGATAGACTCAAGCGGACTTAATCACAAGAAGTTGCCATGAGCCGTTATCGCCCTCCACGCCCCGCCGGCACCGCGCTGATCACCCCTGAAGGTGAAGCGCGGATGCGTGCCGAATTTCATGAGCTGTGGCATGTGCGCCGCCCGCAGGTGACGCAATCGGTCAGCGAGGCAGCGGCTCAGGGTGATCGCTCGGAAAACGCCGAATACACCTACGGCAAGAAAATGCTGCGCGAGATCGACAGTCGCGTGCGCTTTCTGACCAAACGTCTGGAAGCGTTGAAAGTCGTCAGTGAAAAACCCAGTGATCCGAACAAGGTCTACTTCGGCGCGTGGGTGACCATCGAAGACGAAGACGGCAAGCAATCGCGCTACCGCATCGTCGGTCCGGATGAACTGGATCTGAAACTTGGCCTGATCAGCATCGACTCACCACTGGCCCGCGCCTTGATCGGCAAGGCGCTGGATGCGGAAGTCAGGGTGCAGACGCCAACCGGTGAGCAGTTCGTTTACATCGTCGCTATCGACTATCCGTAAAGCGTATTAGCGGCGAGTGATCAGGCCCTGCCGCGCAACGCGGACCAGTTGCTTGATCATCTCTGGCGCATCTTCGGCAGTCGGGGCCTGAATCACCGCAAGATCAAAACTGTCAGTGGCAAAACGTGCCAGCGACTCGCCGTCTTCGACAAACTGGATGAGGAACGCGGCAGGACCGCCGCTGCGACGTGGCCAGCCATCGAGATAACGCAACAGCGTCGGCTGATGTTTGCCGCCAAGGAGAATTTTCGGGTTGCGCTGGGTGATATGTGCCGTGATCGGCGCGGGACGTGCTGGAGGGCGTAGTGCATTCATCGTGTCGTGTCTCTGCCTCAAAAGTCTGCATGGCAGGTGAGAGGCAACACCGAACCAGCGCTTTAGCGGTATTTCGAAGCCCTGTTTCGGCTTCTGACGGCAACTGTTGAAGTCACCTGGCGCCCCGCAAGTAGCTGTTTAAATCGGCGCATGGGCAACATCCTAGAGAACGTGACCGATCAGTGTCAAGAATCAGCCGCAACAAAAAAGGCCCGCACGATGCGGGCCTATTTCCTTGAGCCAGAGCGCTCAACCGGCGATGGCGCGATCCACCGAGAGCTTGCCGGCGCCTTCGATCAGCACGGCGAGACTGCCACCGAGCAGGGCCAGAGCGAACTCGTAACCGTTGTTAGCCATAAACAGACCGTTGCTGATGTGTACGGTGAAGATCGCCACCAGCGACAGGAAGGTCAGACCCAATGCTGCCGGACGTACCAGCAGGCCGATGATCAAAGCCAGGCCAGCGAAGAACTCAGTACCGCCCGCCAGGGTCGCCATCAGGTAGCCCGGGTGCAGGCCAATGCTGTCCATGTACTGAGCCGTGCCCGCCAGACCATACCCACCGAACAGACCGAAGAGTTTTTGCGAGCCGTGAGCGGCGAAGATCACGCCGACCGCAATGCGCAGAATGGTCAGACCGTAGCCGGCGCGAGTGAACAGTACTTTGTTGATCAGAGAGCTCATGGGGCATTCCTTGTTTTTGCGAGAAGTTGTGTGTGTTGGTTGGCCGCTATATTAATCAATAAATTTCATGTTAAAAGCGCAAATATTCCGCCATAACAATCAACTTATTAGATCATTTCCGTGAGACGACTTTTTGCGCCCCGGGCTCCAACGACTCCCGTTCCCGGTCGAACGCCAAGTAATACTTGTTCACGCTATTAACATAGCTGACCGGCCCCATTCCTACCTGCTCCATGGCGATGCGCTCGACCTGAAAGAACCACTGATTAGGGTTCAGCCCGCGCCGCCGGGCCTCGGCGCGCATGCCCTGCACGCGCTCGGGGCCAATGTTGTAGGCCGCCAGCGTGAAGGCCATGCGCTCGCGCTCATTGAGTTTGGGGCTGTTGAAAAACTTGCGGCGAATCATCGCCAGGTACTTGGCTCCGGCCTGCACATTCGCATCGAGATTCTGAATATTGTTCACGCCGACGCGCTGTGCAGCGGACGGAGTGATCTGCATCAGCCCGGTCGGGCCACTGCCGCTGCGGGCGTTGGGTTGCAGGCGTGATTCCTTGAACGCCAGCGCGGCCAGATTCAGCCAGTCCATGTTCTGCGCGGCAGCGTGCTTTTGCAGAGTCGGGCGCAGTTTTTCGAGACGCTGGCGATCGGCCTTAGCCAACGGATTGTGGACTTGGTACAGCCGTCGATAGATGCGCAAAAACGCAGCATCTTCGTTCGAGGGTTTCTTGTAACCGCCGAGGAAGCGGTCAATGCTTGCACGCAACATTGCGGCGTCGCGGCGCACGAACCAGTACTCCTCGCCCGGCTCGCTGATGATCAGTTGCCGGTCAAAACGCAGCTTCGGCAGGATCTTGCCCCAACGCTCGGCTATGGGTTGCTCGACGATGGTCAGGTGAAAAATCCCGCCCTGAACCATTTCCAGCACATCTTCGACCGCCAGGGTCGGATCGACCCATTCGATCTTGATCGGCGCCAGTTTGTGCAACGCCAGTTTCTGATTGAGCTGACTGACCGCCTCCCCCGCCGCACTGCCGGTGGGCAGCGCCAGTGTTTTGCCGGAGAGCTGCTCGACCTTGGTGTAGCGCCGCTCGCCCTTGATACCGACCAACACCAGCGGCACGTTGCTGGCGACCGGTTCGCTACTGGCCACGGCATAGCCAGATTGCAAATCAAGCAATTCACCCGGTGCGACCAGATCACCTTCGCCGCGCTGCAAGGCGCCGAGCAATTGATCCTTGGCTTTGGGAATGATCTTGAGGGTGATTTCCTGGCCATCGCGAGCATGGCCATTGAGGTATTGCTCGAAGGCGCGCAGGCGATGGTATTCGACGCCGATGGCTTGGCCCTGGACTTCGCCGGAGCTGTTGCGGCTCTGGTTGACCAGCACGCGCAACACACGACTGCTGCGAATCTCCGACAAGTCCCGCACCTTGGCGGCTGGTACAGCTTGCAGTGGCCCGGGCAGGCGCGCAACCGCCGTCATCGGCAGCAGCAGCGATCCACACAACAAGAGCAAAACCGAGGGACGAACCATCCACTCTCCGGAAAGAATACGGGGCGACTTCATCGTTAAAGATCGAAATCACCGTCGAAAACAGAGCGCCATGAGCGCTGGCAACGTGCGAGAGACTGGCACAGTAATGGCACTTCTACCAAACCGGTCTGCGTCGCGGCATCAACAGACAGCCATAACTCGTTGTAGTTCTTGGCTTTTCTTATGAATCTACAGCTCTGGTATGCTTTCCGGCCTTCGGCCCGAGGTAGCAACCATGCAACTCATCGATATCGGCGTCAACCTGACCAACCCCAGTTTCGCCGACAAACATCAGGCCGTGCTTGATCGCGCCTATGCCGCCGGGGTCTGCCAATTGGTGCTGACCGGCACCAGCGTCGAGGGCAGCGAACAGGCTCTGGAGCTGTGCCAGCAACTGGATGAGAGCGGTCAACGGCTGTTCGCCACCGCCGGTATTCACCCGCATTCGGCCAGTGACTGGAACGCTGACAGCGCCCGTCGTTTGCGTAGCCTATTTCAAGAAAAAAATGTAGTCGCCGTGGGTGAATGCGGACTGGATTTCAACCGTGATTTCTCGCCGCGCCCACAGCAGGAAAAAGTCCTCGAAGAACACCTGGCCATGGCCGTCGAGCTGCAACTGCCGGTGTTCCTGCACGAGCGCGATGCCAGCCAGCGCCTGCTGGAAATCCTCAAAGGCTTCCGCGATCAACTGCCCGCCGCTGTGGTGCATTGCTTCACCGGCGAGCAAAAGGCGTTGTTCAGTTACCTCGATCTGGACTTGCACATCGGCATCACCGGCTGGATCTGTGATGAGCGCCGAGGCACGCATTTGCATCCACTGGTCAAAGAGATCAAACGCGGGCGCCTGATGCTGGAAAGCGATGCACCTTATTTGCTGCCGCGCACGCTACGTCCGAAACCGAAGAACGGCCGCAATGAGCCGGCGTATCTGACTGAAGTGCTGCGCGAAGTGGCGCTGCATCGCGGTGAAACCGAGGAAGATCTGGCGGCGCACACCACCGCGTGTGCCCGCGCGTTCTACAACCTTCCCGCATTGGCGTAAGCCGCAAAAGATCGCAGCCTTCGGCAGCTCCTACAGGGCATACGCCATCCCAATGTAGGAGCTGCCGAAGGCTGCGATCTTTTGATCTCTTGACCCACATCAATTCGAGTCCTCTGCATAGCAGCACAATGCTGGCACCTTGCCAAAACTGTTTCCGCTATCAGAGAAGACCTCCATGGGTGCCTGGCTTAGCAATATCTCGCTGAAATACAAATTCTGGGCGGTCAATGCGGTCGCCTTCGTCACCACCCTGTTGCTGGTGCTGTACGCCGTGCAGCTCGAACAACAGGCGCGCAGTCACGCGTCTCAGGCCTCGGCGCAAGCCCAGGCGCAATTGCTTAAGGCCTGGCCGGCCGGGCAGCCATTGCCCAAAGCCGATCAGGTGCTGACCTTCAAACGCGGCGAAGCGCCGCGCCTGAATGATCAACCCTTGCTGGAAATCACTGAAAGCAACGGCTGGAACGAGATCAATCAGCTGCCGCTGTTCGGCGACAATCCGTTGATGGGCGCCGAAGTGTTCAGCCGCGCCGACGGTCAACAGGTCGCGGTGATTGCCTATGGCCCGAGCCTGAGTCAGGTGTTCAGCGAGCGTTTCGCCAATTACGCGGTGGCGGTGTTCATCCTGATGTTCGCCATGCTCTGTGCCTCGCAACTGTTGATCCGCTTCCTGCTCAGCCAGCTCAACACGTTGAAAGACGTAATGCTTCACGTTGAGAAAAGCGGCGATCTCTCGGCCCGTGTGCCGCTGGCCGGGAAAGACGAAGTCGGGCAGATGGCCAACGCGTTCAACGCGATGCAGGCAGGTTACCAGCGCGTTGTGACGACCGTCGCCAACACCGCGCGGCAACTGGATGTCGGCGCGGCGCGACTGGCATCGAGCATGAACGAAGTGCGCCACGGCATGCTCGGCCAGCAGAGCGAAACCGATCAGGCGGCCACGGCGATCAATGAAATGACCGCCACCGTTTATCACATCGCCCAACACGCCGGCGCCACCCGCGACCTGTCGCAGACCGCCGATGGCCTCGCCGGCAGCGGTCAGCAAGTGGTCGCGCGGGTGCAGCACTCGATTGCCGGGCTGTCCAGCGGCGTGCAGCAGACTGCCGAGATGATTCAACGACTGGCCGAGGACAGCCAGAAGATCAACGGCGTGGTCAGCGTGATTCACAGCATTGCCGAGCAGACCAATCTGCTCGCCCTGAACGCCGCCATCGAGGCCGCTCGCGCCGGTGAAATGGGCCGAGGGTTTGCCGTGGTCGCCGATGAGGTGCGCAATCTGGCGAAGCGGGTGCAGACCTCGACCGACGAGATAACTACGATGGTCTCGGCGTTGCAGGCTGGCACCCGCGACGCGGTGGACTTCATGCAGGAGAGTTCGTACAAGGCCGACGATTGCGTGCAGCAGGCGCAAGAGGCCGGGGCGGCGCTGGCGGAAATCACCGGTGCGGTGGCGCAGATGCGTGAGAGCAACACGCAGATTGCCGTGGCGGCGGAGCAGCAAAGCCAGGTCGCCGAAGAGATGAACCGGGCGGTGGTGAGTATTCGCGATGTGACCGAGAATACCGTGCAGCAAACGGTGGATTCGGCGACGACCAGTAATGAATTGGCGACGTTGGCCGGGGAACTGAGCAAGGCCATAGGTCAGTTGAAACTCTGAAGATCTTTTTTGTCCATCATCCCTATGATGCCAATAGCCAACCTTGATTCGCCGCCCTCCACGCCCGGGCCTATTCTTCAACCATGAGTTCAACATGGATCGAGGAGTAGAAAACATGGGCAAACGTCACCCCAACCTTCCCGCGTGGCAATGGCGCGCGTACCCGGGCAATCATCAGCACCCGACCAATCTGGTGTTACACCTGATTGCCGTGCCGTTGTTCATCGTCGCGTTTCTGCTGATTGTCTCCGGGGTGTTCAGCCTGAGCCTGGCCAGCGTCGCCATCGGCGTGATCGGAATCGTCGCGGCGCTGGGTTTGCAGCGTCACGGCCACAGCCTGGAGACGCAAGCCTCCGAGCCGTTCAGTGATCGTAAAGATGCGATGTCGCGGTTACTGGTCGAGCAGTTTCTGACTTTTCCGCGCTTCTTTCTCAGTGGCGGCTGGTGGCGCGCCTGGCGTGAGCGCCATCGCCGGCACTGAGTCAGGCGAAGATCGTTACCGTCTGACGACTCATCGCAATCAGCTCACCTTCCGCGCTCCACAGCTTGGCGGCGACATGGCCGTAGCCGTCGGCGGCGTACTCGATGTCGGCCAAGTATTGGCACCAGTCCAGCGTGCTCAAGTCGTGTAACGGCTGAACGAATTCGATGGTCCAGGTCAAGGTGCTGCCCGGTGCCGGCTTCTTCAGATACGGCAGCAGTGCGGGCGGCCATGCATCCACCAGGGCCAGCAGATGCGCCTCTTTGACCGGCTCTTCTTTGACATCGCCGCGTAACCGCACCCAGCCTCCCATCAAACGCGATTGATTACCGGTGAACGGCATGCCGCCGACGCTCCAGCGCATCGCCAGATGACGCATGAATTCCGGGGTCACGCCTTTGATGTAAGGCAGCTCCTGGCATTCGTCCCAGTGTTTCATTGCCGGCGCCGGATACGCTTCCACGGCGACTTCCGAGGGCCGTGAAGCACCGAAGCTGCCTTGAACGATTGTTACCACCTGACCATTCTGCATCGCCCGGCCCATGACCTGGCTGACGGCTTTGCCTTCGCGCAGCACCTCCACTTCGAAGCTCACCGGGACTTCAGGCTCGACCGGTCCGACAAAGGTGATCGCCAGCGAACGCACCGGGCGATCCGCCGGGACTTTCGCGCGCATGGCTTCGTATTGCAGCGCGGCAACCAGACCACCGAAACTGGCACGGCCCTGACCCCATTCGGCAGGAATCGTCAGTTCCGGTTGGCGGCGGACCGCATCGAGCAAATCGCTAAAGCGCATGGGGCAACCTCAGAAAACGAGAAAGGAATGCAGGGATCTTAACCAGACCTGCCGAGCGCCGCAGCGTCTATTCCGGTCAAATGGGCTGACAGAAAGGCCTTACACCCATATCAGCCACATTGAAGATCCCTTGTAGGAGTGAGCCTGCTCGCGATAGCGGTCTGACAGCCAACACAGTTGTTGAATGTCAGACCGCTATCGCGAGCAGGCTCACTCCTACAGGGGGTTGTGGTGATTCAGGTTATTTGAAGCAGGCTGAACTGAGTTTTTCCAGCACGCGATCAGCCTTGCTTTCGGCTTTGATCATGGTCGCCTGCCAAGTGGCGACGCACGGTTGAAGGTCCGCCTCCAGCTCGGCTTTCGCCAGCCACTGCCAGCAATCGTGCCAGTCACCCAGCGCGCCCTGGGCGGACTTCAATCGCGCCAGCGCCGCTTCGGGCAAGCGATCCAGTTCGGGATAGGCTTCGATGCCGTAGCGCACGCGCTTGATCAGCAAGCGCAGGCGGTGGCGGTCGTGAGCCGGATCGTGCAGCGCCTCGTCGAGTTTCTGCCATTGCTTGACGAGGCGTTTTTCGATGCGCTTGTCCAAGCCCTTGAGCAATCCCTGACGCTGGGAAGCACGCAGGAAACGCGGGAACGCGTCGAGAATCATCAGCAGCGAGGCCACTTCAGCACTCGCCGCCAGCGCCGGATAAGCCTCGGCCATCTGCGCCATGCGCCGTTGCGCAGCTTCGGGCTGATCATGCGCGAGCAGGTAAGCCGCCAGTACCTCGCGATCACGCCATGGCGTGGTCAATTGGCCGACTGCCGAAGCGGCGTCTTCCAGTTGTTCGACACCGGGCAAACCGCGCAATGGCCGCAACAGGCTGCGCAAGCGCCGCACCGTGGTGCGCAGATCATGCAGCGCCTCGGGGTCGGTACGTGCCGTCAATCGCGCCTGACAGGCCAGCAGCCGCACCTCCAGACTCAGGACATGAGCCACCAACCGATCAACCAACGCAGACATCACTTGCTCCTGATTCAAATGGCTCTGACGATCATTCTGCTGCCTAGCGAATGCAGCGTCCTTGCTTCACGTCAGCAGCTTAGCGGCCGGCGCGGGATTCGCGAATGTAGAAACGCGCCTTCTCGGCCTTCTTGCTGCAACCTTCAAAGCCCTCGAATTGTTGCTGGGTCTTGGCGGCGGTCAGCAGCGACAACGCTTTGGAATAACTGACGGTGCCGGCAAAACCTTCGGCCTTGGCCAGATCCAGTTCATGCCAGGCCGCGTCGAGCTGGCTGCCGCAGCTGTCGCGGTAAGCGGTTTTACCGGCGCAACCGGCCAATGCCAAAGCCATCAACGGCACACAGATCCAGGCTTTCATCACTCACACCTCAAAATAGGTCAACAGTCGTGCAGGTAAGACGGCTTGGCTGCGAAAAAGTGCCTCGCCGGCGGGTGAAACCGCGCAACTGAGAAGGATATAGCCGAAGGGTCATCCAGTATCGAAAAAACGACGTCACTGGCGCACTGAACGACTTCGGCGATTGAGCCGACCCGGCGATGGGTGCATTGTGCAACCTTGTCGGGAGGAAGTTTGATGAAAAAGCGTGTCGCACTGGTGCTGGGCTCCGGTGGCGCCCGGGGTTATGCCCATATCGGAGTCATTGAAGAGATCGAACGACGCGGTTACGACATCGCCTGCATTGCCGGGTGTTCGATGGGCGCGGTAGTCGGCGGGATCTACGCCGCCGGAAAACTCGACGTTTACAAAAACTGGATCGAAAGTCTCGACTATCTGGATGTGCTGCGGCTGGTGGACGTGAGTTTCCGCCTCGGCGCGATTCGCGGCGAGAAGGTCTTCGGGCAGATCCGCAAGATCGTCGGCGAAATCAACATCGAAGACTTGCGCATCCCCTACACCGCCGTTGCCGCCGACCTCACCAATCAGCAAGAGATCTGGTTTCAGGAAGGCTGCCTGCATCAGGCGATGCGCGCCTCGGCGGCGATTCCCAGCCTGTTCACGCCAGTGATGCAAGGCAATCGCATGCTGGTCGACGGCGGCATTCTCAACCCGTTGCCGATCGTGCCGGTGGTGTCGAGCCACTGTGATCTGATCATTGCGGTCAATCTCAACTCGACCAACCAGCGTCACTACAAACTGCCGGTGATCCAGCGCCCCGCCGCGTTCCGCTCACGCTTCGACAACCTGATCAGATCGCTGGGGTCGAAGATGCCGTTCCGCCGAACACAGGCCGAGCAATTGTTACGGCTCGAACAGGAAGCGCTGCGCGCCGAAGCGGCAGACATCAATCCTTGGCTTGAAGGCGCCGAGCCGGAAAGCCAGCAACCCGCAGCCGCGCCCGAGCGTGAAGGCGCGCCAAAATCGGCGACCGGTTCGTTCATCATCGATAACGTCGGGCCGGCGTCGTTGCTGGATTTGATCAACCAGAGTTTCGAGGTGATGCAGACCTCGCTGGCGCAGTACAAGATTGCCGGTTATCCGCCGGATATCCTGATCAACGTGCCGAAGCGGGTGTGCCGGTTTTTCGAGTTTTACAAGGCGCCAGAGCTGATCGCGTTGGGGCGGGAGATTGCGCGGGATACGCTGGATCGGTATGAGAGTGAGCAGCAGCAATAAAGATCAAAAGATCGCAGCCTTCGGCAGCTCCTACAGGGGAACGCATTCCTATGTAGGAGCTGCCGAAGGCTGCGATCTTTTAGCTATCCCGCAGATTCCAACAGCCGATACCCTACCCCTGCCTCTGTCACGATAAACCGCGGCCGCGTCGGATCATCCGCCAGCTTCTGGCGCAAATGCCCCACCACAATCCGCAGATAATGGCTGTCCTCGGTGTGGGTCGGCCCCCAGATATCCTTGAGCAATTGCTGCTGGGTAATCACTCGCCCCGGATGCCGCGCCAGTTGCGCCAGCACTGCGTATTCCTTACGAGTCAGCGCCACTTCGACGCCATCGAGCAACACGCGCCGATAGGCCAGATCGACCGTCAACGGGCCAAAGCTCAGCGCAGCTTGCTGGGCCTCCCCCGCCGGTGCCTGACGCAACAACGCACGCACCCGGGCGAGAAACTCCTGAATGCCGAACGGCTTGGTCACGTAGTCATTGGCGCCGCCGTCCAGCGCCTGGACTTTCTGCCCTTCGCTGGCGCGTACCGACAGCACCAGCACCGGCGTCGTTGCCCACTCGCGAAACTCGCGCAGCACTTGCTGGCCGTCCATGTCCGGCAAGCCGAGGTCGAGCACCAGCAAGTCCGGCTTGTTCAAGGCTGCCTGCGCCAGCCCCTCGGCCCCCGTGCCAGCCTCGAGCACTTTGTAGCCTTGGGAAGCGAGGCTGATGCGCAGGAACTTGCGAATCTGCGGTTCGTCGTCGATGACCAAAATGGTCGCGGTCTGGCTCATGAATTCACATCAACACAAAAGAGTGGCAAGAGAGTAGCGCAGTCGCAATCAGGCTTCATCGTCCATCCCCGGTTGCGTCTGCAACGGCAAGTGCAAGGTAATGCAGGTGCCGCGCCCGTCGATGCCGTCGGCGACACTGATCCGCCCACCGTGCGCACCGACCATGCCCTGACAGATCGCCAGCCCGAGGCCGGTGCCTTGCCCCCCGCGATCACCCCGGGCAGCGGTGTAGAACATGTCGAAAATCTTCGCCCGTTCATCCTCGGGAATCCCCGGCCCCTCGTCGCTGACCGAGAAGAAAATCTCTTGGTCATTCGCTCCCGCGCTGAGTTGCAAACGACCGTGAACGGGTGAGAACCGCGCTGCGTTTTCCATCACATTGACCAATGCCTGTTCGATCAACGCGGCATGCACGAACAACAGCGGCAACTCGCTCGGCACATCGGTGCTGACCTGCAACGGCGCGAGTACCGCGCGCAGGCGGTTGAGCGAACTGCCGATGATATCAGCCGGCGACACCCAGTCCCGCGCCAGCTTAAGCGCACCGTGGCCGAGGCGGGTCATGTCGAGCAGATTCTGGATGTAGCGATCAAGGCGCTCGGCTTCATCGCGAGTGCCTTCGAGCAGTTCATGTCGATCCTCCAGCGGGATCGCTTCGCCGAGGGCCAACAGGCTGTCGATGCTGCCGCGCATGGCGGTCAGCGGCGTGCGCAAATCGTGGGACACGGAGGCCAGCAAGGCACTGCGCAGTTGTTCGGTTTCACCATGCAGGCGCGCGGCTTCCAGGTCATCAGCCAACTGCGCGCGCGCCAGCGCCTGGGCGAGCGGCTGGCTCAACGCGGTGAGCAAGCGCCGACGCTGGCCGCTCAGAGTCTGGCCTTCCTTGGCACACACGCCGAGCAACGCCAGCGGCCCGTCCTCGACCGACAGCGGCCACCACCACCAACGCCCGAGCGGCAGCGTGCCGGTGCCCATGCCCGCCGGTTGATCGTGTTGCCAGGCCCAATCGGCAGCGGCGCGTTCGGCCTCGGTGAATTGCAGCGGGCCGCCGGTTTCGACTTTCCAGCTGCCCTGACCGTCGCGATTAAGCAGGCACAGTTGCAGATCGCTCCAGCCATTGAGGTGTTGCGCGGCGGCGCTGACGACGGCCTGGCGGTCGGTCGCGGCAGTGAGTTTGCGCGACAGGTCGAGCAGTTCGGTGGTCTCTTCCTGGGTGTCGCGCAAGGCCTGCAACTGCCGACGCTGACGCGCCGCAAGATTGCCCGTCAGTGCCGCCATCAACAGGAAAAACAGCAACGTCAGCACGTCTTCTTCGCGCTGAATGCTGAAGGAAAAATTCGGCGGAATGAACAGAAAATCGTAGGTCAGAAACGACAGCGCCGCACAGGCCAGCGCCGGGCCGAGGCTGCTGCGCACCGCCACCAGCAACACCGCCGCGAGAAACACCAGTGAGATGTTCGGCAGCGGCAATACGCTCGACACCGCCCACGCCAGCGCACTGGCCAACACCGTGGCGACCAGCGCCAGCGCATAGTCGAACCACACCAGTGTCAGCGCGTTGCGCGTGCGCGGTTGATGCTGTTCATGGTCGCTGTCGAGGACGTTGATTTCCAGCCCGTGAGCTTGACGCAACAAACGCGCCGCGAGTCCGCCGCCGAACAAACGACGGCGCAGACGTGGCCGGGACTGCCCGACCAGCACCAGACTCGCGCGGCGTTCGGTGGCATGCTGGATCAGGGTTTTTGCCACTTCACCGGCACGTAGTAGAACCACCTCGCCGCCCAGGCGCTCGGCCAGTTGCTGAGCGCTTTGCAGGCGCAGACGCGATTGCTCGTCGCGTACGGTGCCGTTGTCGACGTGCACCAGACTCCACGGCAAATGCCGGCGCTGAGCGACGCGACTGGCGTGGCGCACGAGGCGTTCGGCCTGCGCATCACCATCGACGCCGACCAGTAATCGGCCCCGTACCGCCGGGGCTGCCTGACCGAGTTGGCGATAGCCTTGGGCGAGATCATTATCGACCTGCGCGGCGGCGGTTTGCATCGCCAATTCACGCAACGCGGTGAGGTTGGTCTGGGTGAAAAACGCATCGATCGCCGCGCGCGCCTGCTCGGGTACGTAGACCTTGCCTTCGCGCAGCCGCTCAAGCAATTCGCGCGGCGGCAGGTCGATCAGCAGCAGTTCATAGGCTTCTTGCAGCACCCAGTCCGGCAGGGTTTCGCGCACTTGCACACCGGTGATGCCGCGCACTTGGTCATTCAGACTTTCGAGGTGCTGGACGTTGACTGTGGTGTAGACGTCGATGCCGGCGGCGAGCAGTTCCTGAATGTCTTGCCAGCGCTTGGCGTGACGGCTGCCGGGCGCGTTGCTGTGGGCCAGTTCATCGACCAGCACAAGCTTCGGTTTGGCTGCGAGCAAGCCGTCGAGGTCCATTTCTTCGAGCATTACGCCACGGTATTCGGAGCGCACCAGCGGTTGCTGCGGCAAGCCGCCGAGCAGTGCTTCGGTCTCAGCGCGACCGTGGGTTTCAACCACCCCGGCGAGGACTTTCACGCCTTGACGCAGTTGCGTGTGGGCGGCCTGGAGCATGGCGTAGGTTTTGCCGACACCGGGGGAGGCGCCGAGGAAAACCTTCAGGCGGCCACGGCCGTCACGGGGCAAGTCTGCTAACAGTGCGTCGGCGCGGCCGGAGTCGCTCATGCTTGATGCTCTCTCTTCATGATAGTTATGCAGTGTTCTTTCGGCCCTCTTCGCGAGCAGGCTCGCTCCCACATTTGGAACGCGTATCCCTGTGGGAGCGAGCCTGCTCGCGAATGGCCGCGCCGCCGATCTACAATTTTTCCAATGCCATGTTCAGCTCAAGCACATTCACCACCGGCGGCCCCACCAGCGGCTGTTCGATGTGCGCATCGAGCAGTTGCTGCACAGTCGATACCGGCAGATTTCGCGCCGCTGCGACACGCGCCAGTTGATAGGCAATCGCCGCCGGTGGCAAGTGTGGATCGAGGCCGCTGCCGGAGGTGGTCAGCAAGGCCAGTGGCACCGGGCCTTGCCCCGGAACCTGCAATTTGTTGGCATCGTCGATCACCCGCGTGGCGAGTGCCGGATTGCTCGGTGCCAGGTTGCTCGCGCTGCTGGAAACCGTCGCAAACGCGCCAGCGGAGGGACGTGGATGGAACCACGCATCGCCGACGAAATCCTGGGCGATCAACGACGAGCCACGGACTTTGCCGTCGGCGTCGTGCATCAGGCTGCCGTTGGCTTGAGCGGGGAATGCGACTTGCGCGACACCGGTCACCACCAGTGGATAGGCGACGCCGGTGACCAGGGTCATCAGCACCAGCAGGCTCAGGGCCGGACGTATCATTGTGGACATTTCAAAATCCTCGAATTCGTTGGGCAAACTTTGGTGGAGTGTCAGGGAGATCTTTTCCCCCTCACCCCAGCCCTCTCCCCCAAGGGGGCGAGGGGGAAAGGGAGCCGATATTTGTGCAGTTCAAACCTGAGTTCGACTCGGGATTTCAGGTCGGTACAGCTTCCGTAAACACCTCGCTCAGTCCCCTCTCCCTCTGGGAGAGTTAGGGTGAGGGGCTTTTTTCAGCCTCACACCAGATGCAGCGCCGTGAGCAGCATGTCGATCGCCTTGATCCCCACAAACGGCACCAGGATCCCGCCCAATCCATAGATCAACAGGTTGCGACGCAACAACGCCGCCGCACTCGCCGCCTGCACGCGAACCCCGCGCAGTGCCAGCGGAATCAGCACGACGATAATCAAGGCGTTGAAGACGATGGCCGAGAGAATCGCACTCTGCGGACTGGTCAACTGCATGATGTTGAGCACGCCCAGTTGCGGATAAATCGAGGCGAACAGCGCCGGCAGAATCGCGAAGTATTTGGCCACGTCGTTGGCGATGGAAAAGGTCGTCAGCGCGCCACGGGTCACCAGCAATTCCTTGCCGATCTGCACCACGTCGAGCAGCTTGGTCGGGTCGCTGTCGAGGTCGACCATGTTCGCCGCTTCGCGTGCTGCTTGCGTGCCGTCGTTCATCGCCATGCCGACGTCAGCCTGAGCCAGCGCCGGCGCGTCGTTGGCGCCATCGCCGCACATCGCGACCAGGCGACCGTCGTTTTGTTCGTGACGAATGCGTGCGAGTTTTTTCTCCGGTGTGGCTTCGGCAAGAACATCATCGACGCCCGCTTCAGCGGCGATGGCAGCGGCGGTCAGTGGGTTATCACCGGTGACCATCACGGTACGAATCCCCAGTTTGCGCAGTTCGGCGAAACGCTCGCGGATGCCTGGTTTGACCACGTCCTTGAGGTGGATCGCGCCGAGCAATTTGCCGTCGGCGCAGACCAGCAATGGCGTGCCGCCGCTCTGCGCGATCTTGTCGATTTCCCGCGACAGCGCCGGGGCCAGGTCCGAACGTTTTTGGCCGAGGAAACTCAGCAGCGAGTCCACCGCGCCTTTGCGGTAGACGCGACCCTGATAGTCGACACCGGACAAACGGGTTTCAGCGCTGAACGGCACAGCGGTCAGGGTTTCCAGCGCCGGCTCAGGTTGCGGATGCAGACCGCGCAGGTATTCAACGATGGACTTGCCTTCAGCGGTTTCATCGGCCAGCGAGGCAAACAACGCACCTTCAGCCAGCTCACGACCATTCACACCAGGCGCGGCATACACCGCGCTGCAACGACGGTTACCGAAGGTGATGGTGCCGGTCTTGTCCAGCAGCAACACATGCACGTCGCCCGCTGCTTCCACCGCACGACCGGACTTGGCGATCACGTTCAGACGCACCAGACGATCCATCCCGGCGATACCGATCGCCGACAGCAAACCGCCAATGGTGGTCGGGATCAGCGTAACCAGCAGCGCCACGAGGAACACCAGCGGCAGGCTGCCGTTGGCGAAATGGGCGAACGGCTGCAGGGTCACGACCACGAGCAAGAAGATCAGGGTCAGGCCGATCAGCAGGATATCCAGCGCCACTTCGTTCGGGGTCTTCTGGCGTTTGGCGCCTTCGACCAGCGCGATCATGCGATCGAGAGTGGACTCACCGGGGTTGGCGGTGATCTGCACCAGCAACCAGTCAGACACCAGTCGTGTGTTGCCGGTAACGGCCGAACGATCGCCGCCGGACTCACGAATCACCGGCGCCGATTCACCGGTGATCGCCGCTTCGTTGACCGCCGCGATGCCTTCGATGACTTCGCCGTCACCGGGGATCATCTCCCCGGCTTCGACGCGCACCACATCGCCTTTGCGCAGGCTCGCCGCCGGCACCACTTGAAAGCTGCCGTTGGCCAGTTTGCGCCGGGCGCTGAGGCCTTCGCTGCCAGCCTTGAGGCTGTCGGCGCGGGCCTTGCCACGACCTTCGGCCAAGGCTTCGGCGAAGTTGGCGAACAGCACGGTGAACCACAGCCACAGGGCGATTTGCGCAGCGACGAAGGTCGGCACGTCGGCGTCGGGAATGAAGCACAGCACGGTGGTGAAAATCGCCGTCAGCTCAACCACCAGCATCACTGGCGAACGTTTCAGTTGCCGAGGGTCGAGCTTGACGAAAGCTTGCAGCAGCGCCGGCCGCCACAGGGCCGAGATCGCGGTTTTCGGTGCGTCTGCCGACTTGATCGGCTCTGCAGGTTTTGCAGGAACGTGCATATTCATGATGGATTCCTTAGAAGCCCATACTTAAATGTTCGGCAATCGGGCCAAGCGCCAGAGTCGGCAGAAAGGTCAGGCCACCCACCAGCAAAATGGTCACGGTCAACAGGGTCACGAACAGCGGGCCGTGGGTCGGGAAGCTGTTCTGGCCGATCGGTGCGGTTTTCTTCATCGCCAGGCTGCCGGCCAGCGCCAGTACCGGGAGGATGTAACCAAAGCGGCCGATCAACATGCCCAGACCGAGCATCAGGTTGTGGAACGGCGTGTTCGCGCTCAGGCCACCGAACGCCGAGCCGTTGTTGGCACTGGCCGAGGTGTAGGCGTAAAGCAACTGGCTGAAACCGTGCGGGCCAGGGTTGCTGATGGTCGCCGCAGCACTGGGAACCGCGGCGGCAATCGCACCGAGCACCAACACACCAACCGGCATGACCAGCAAAGTCACCACCAGCAATTGCACCTCACGCGCCTGCAGTTTCTTGCCGAGGTATTCCGGCGTACGCCCGATCATCAGACCGGCGAGGAACACCGCGATCAGCACGTTGAGCAACATGCCGTAGAGCCCCGCGCCGACGCCGCCGAAGATCACTTCGCCAACCATCATGTTGACCAGCGCGACCATGCCGCTAAGCGGGTTGAGGCTGTCGTGCATGCCATTGACCGAGCCGTTCGAGGCGGCCGTGGTGGTCACCGACCAGAGCACGGTGGCGGTGGTGCCGAAGCGTGCTTCCTTACCTTCCAGCGGCGCGGTCTGTTCAACCGCAGCGTTGTTCAGCGTCGGGTTTGGCTGATACTCAGCCCACAGCGAAGTCGTCCCGCCGATCAGGAACAGCGCCAGCATGCAGGCGATGATCGCGCGGCTCTGACGCAGGTCCTTGACGTAGTGGCCGAAAGTGAACACCAGCGCCACCGGAATCAGAATGATCGAAGCGACTTCGAACAGGTTGCTCCACGCCGTCGGGTTCTCGAACGGATGCGCCGAGTTGACGCCGAAGAAGCCGCCACCATTGGTGCCCAATTGCTTGATCGCAATCTGACTGGCGGCCGGGCCGAGCGGGATCACTTGATCGACGCCTTGCATCGTCACCGCATTCACATATTGCGCGAAGGTTTGCGGCACGCCCTGCCAGACCAGATACAGCGCCAGCAACAGGCACAGTGGCAGCAAGCCGTAGAGGGTGGCGCGGGTCATGTCGACCCAGAAGTTGCCGAGGGTTTTCGTCGATTTGCGGCCGATGCCACGGCACAGCGCAACCAGCACGGCGAGGCCGGTGGCGGCGCTGACGAAATTCTGCACGGTGAGGCCGACCATCTGGCTCAGGTAGCTGAGGGTCGCTTCACCGCTGTAGGACTGCCAGTTGGTGTTGGTCATGAAACTGACCGCGGTGTTGAACGCTTGCGTCCATTCCTGGCCCGGCAGGTTCTGCGGGTTCAGCGGCAAGTGATCCTGAAACAACAGGATCGCGAACAGCAGCAGAAAACCGGCGAGGTTGAACGCGAGCAGCGCCAGCGTGTATTTCTGCCAGCTCTGTTCAGCTTGCGGATCGACCCCGGCGATGCGATAGCAACCGCGCTCGACCGGGCCGAGAACCGGCGTCAGCCAAGTGCGCTGACCTTCCATCACCTTGTAGTAAAAGCGCCCGAGCAGCGGCGCCGGCAGCAAGACCAGCGCAAAAAAAGCGAGGATCAGCCAATAGTCATAACTGTGCATAGCCGCTCCTAGTTCCGATCCGCGCGCAACAGCGCAACCAACAGATAAATGAACAGCCCCGCTGCCAATAGCAGTGACACCCCGTCCAGAACGCTCATGGAAGATCTCCGAGTTACGGCGTATTGCCGTGTGTGCAGGCATTGTCGGAAAGGAGGCTGTAAAGGAACGAGAGCGAGGGGTGCTGCGGGGCATAAAGAAAGCGTAAAGAGTGGGTTTATGCTGGCGTTACAGGTGGGTTTTGCGCTGTATGGGCGGGCCTCTTCGCGAGCAGGCTCGCTCCCACAATTTGAAATGCATTCCCTTGTGGGAGCGAGCCTGCTCGCGAAGACAGCATCACCGACAACATCGCACCCAACTGGCGCACAAAAAGCAGCTATCCCACTGCGAACATCCCCGATACGACAGCTTTCAACTCATTACGACTTGTTTCAGCGTACTGGCACGCCCACTGCAAACGCCCTGCCCCGAGCTTTCCAAACCGTTCAGGGAGCAAACGCATGAACACACAACTCAAACCCACACTGGGCACCTTGCACCTGTGGGGCATCGCCGTAGGGCTGGTGATTTCCGGGGAGTATTTCGGCTGGAGTTACGGCTGGGGCGTGGCCGGGACGCTGGGTTTTCTGGTGACCTCGTTCATGGTCGCGACCATGTACACCTGCTTTATCTTCAGTTTCACCGAACTCACCACCGCGATTCCCCATGCCGGCGGGCCGTTTGCCTACAGCCGTCGCGCCTTCGGTGAAAAAGGTGGATTGATTGCAGGCCTGGCGACGCTGATCGAATTCGTCTTCGCCCCACCGGCCATTGCCCTGGCAATTGGCGCCTACCTTAATGTGCAGTTTCCGGCACTCGATCCGAAACACGCGGCGGTCGGCGCCTACATCGTGTTCATGGGCCTGAACATTCTTGGCGTGAAACTGGCGGCCACGTTCGAGCTGATTGTTTGCGTGCTGGCCGTCGCCGAGTTGCTGGTGTTCATGGGGGTGGTCGCGCCCGCCTTCAGTTTCAGCAACTTCGCCCTCAATGGCTGGGCGGGGTCGGATGTGTTTGGTGCACCAGCGATTGCCGGGATGTTCGCGGCCATTCCGTTTGCCATCTGGTTCTTCCTCGCCATCGAGGGCGCGGCGATGGCTGCCGAAGAGGCCAAGGATCCGAAACGCACGATTCCCAAGGCCTACATCAGCGGTATTCTGACCCTGGTGTTGCTGGCGATGGGTGTGATGTTCTTTGCCGGCGGTGTCGGCGACTGGCGCACCCTGGCCAACATCAACGACCCGTTGCCGCAAGCGATGAAAACCGTGGTCGGCGACAACTCGGGCTGGCTGCACATGCTGGTGTGGATCGGCCTGTTCGGTCTGGTCGCCAGTTTCCACGGGATCATCCTCGGCTACTCGCGTCAGTTCTTCGCTCTGGCCCGCGCCGGTTATCTGCCTGCTTCGCTGGCGAAACTCTCGCGTTTCCAGACACCGCATCGCGCAATCATTGTCGGCGGCATCATCGGCATCGCGGCGATTTACAGCGATGGCCTGATCAACCTCGGTGGCATGACCCTCACCGCCGCGATGATCACCATGGCCGTATTCGGCGCCATCGTGATGTACATCATGAGCATGCTCAGTCTGTTCAAACTGCGTAAATCGGAACCGAATCTGGAACGCACTTTCCGCGCGCCGTGCTATCCATTGATTCCAATGATTGCATTGGTGCTGGCGGTGGTGTGTCTGGTGGCGATGGCGTGGTTCAACGCGCTGATCGGGTTGATCTTCCTCGGTTTCATGGCAGTCGGTTTCGGCTACTTCCTGCTCACCGGGCAACTGCGGGCCAACGCACCGGCCGATGCGATGCTGACGGGCAATTGAGGGATTTCGGGTGAACCGGGTGCAAGCGGCCTAGAATGGAACCACTGCGAAGTCACTTCGCTCAAATGTGGTATGCAGCGTCGCACGGCGAAATCCTCGCCCGTCGACCTGCCCTTAAGGAGAGCCGTTATGCCCTGGTATGCCTGGTTGATTCTGGTGGTTGCAATCGGCTCGATCGTCGGCGGATTAATGATGTTGCGCGACACCGCCAACAAGGTCGATCTGACCGATGAAGAACGCCGACGCGTTGCTCAGCGCAATGCTGAAGCCGACGCCAAGGACGCACAAGATCGCTGAACACAACCCCGCCTGATCGGCGGGGTTTGTGCTTTCTATAGCTTTTGGACCTATCTGCACGCTTTTAAGAAGTAGAAGTACAGTCACCATTTAATTTTCCTTGGTTAAGATGGGGACATTGTTGCGGAGAGTTCCAGATGCGTTACTCGCAGGACCATAAAGCCCAAACCCATCAGCGCATTATCAAGGAGGCTTCGGCACGCTTTCGCAAGGACGGAATCGGCGCTACGGGTCTGCAACCCCTGATGAAAGCGCTGGGTCTGACCCATGGCGGTTTCTACTCACATTTCAAGTCCAAGGACGAGTTGGTCGAGAAAGCCTTGCAAGAGGCCGGCAACCAGGTTGACGGGTTATGTGCTGAAATCTTTTCGCAGGACAATCCACTCGATGTCTTTATCGAGACATATCTGTCCGAATGGCATCAAACCTCGCCGCATGAAGGCTGCCCTTTACCGACTATTTCTTCGGAATTGGGCTTGCGCGGACAGCCGAGCAGCACCAGTGATACGGTACTCAAGGCACGCCTGGAGCAGATCGAGAACAACCTCGAAGGCGAGAACAGCGCCGATCGCGCCATTGTCATCATGTCGACACTGGTCGGCGCGCTGCTACTGTCACGCAGTGTCGCGGATGCCGGGTTTGCGCAACGCATCCTCGATGTCACCCGCGACCACCTCAAGAATCGCGACTAAACCTGCCAGCGCTTGAACAAAACGCTGGCATTGACCCCGCCAAACCCGAAACCGTTGGACAGCGCATATTCGATCGACATTGGTCGCGCTTGGCCATGGACGATGTCCACCCCTGCGCTCGCTGGATCGGGGTTGTCGAAATTCAGCGTCGGCGGCACCACCTGATCACGAATTGCCAGCAGGGTGAAGATCGCTTCAAGCCCACCGGCAGCGCCGAGCAAATGCCCCGTGGCGGACTTGGTCGAGGTCACGGCGATTTTATTTTGCGTGCCGAACAACGCTTTGATCGCCGCCAGTTCACCGAGGTCGCCCACCGGGGTCGACGTCGCGTGGGCATTGAGGTGCTGCACCTGATCCGGCTCGATACCTGCCTGCGCCAGTGCCAGCGTCATCGCCCGCCGCGCTCCACTACCATCTTCAGGCCCGGCGGTCAGGTGATAGGCGTCGGCACTCGTGCCATATCCGACCAGTTCCGCCAGCGGTGTCGCGCCACGAGCCAAGGCATGCTCGAGGGATTCAATCACCAACAGGCCCGCGCCCTCGCCCATCACGAAGCCGTCGCGCCCGCTGTCGAACGGCCGCGAGGCGCGCTGCGGGGTGTCGTTGTAACCGCTCGACAGTGCCCGCGCTGCCGCGAAACCGGCCAGACTGACGCGGTCGATGCAAGCTTCCGCACCGCCACAGACGGCAATATCCGCTTCGCCGGCGCGGATCAATCGCGCCGCATCGCCGATCGCCTGAACGCCCGCAGCGCACGCCGTCACGGGTGCGCCCAAAGGTCCCTTGAGGCTGTGTTGAATGGACACGTGCCCTGCCGCGAGATTGACCAGAAAGGAGGGAATGGTGAACGGTGACAAACGTCGAGGACCGCGACTGTCGGTGGTGCGCACGGCGTCGGCAATCGCACCGAAACCGCCGACACCGGAGCCGATGATCGTTGCGGTACGCTCCTGGCTTTTGCTCTCTGAGGGATGCCAGCCAGCCTGCTCCAGGGCCTGCCGCGCAGCCTCCATGGCGAACAGAATGAAACGGTCCATTTTCTTCTGTTCTTTGGGTGGCGTGGCGCGATCCGGATCGAAACCGGCTTCGGCGTCCTCTTCCAGCGTCGGCACCGCGCCGCCGACTCGCGTGGGCAAATCAGCAACCACTGCTTCAGGCAAGTTACGCAAACCAGAACGCCCGGCCAGCAAACGCTGCCATACGACTTCGAGATCGCTGCCCAAGGGTGAAACCAGGCCCATGCCCGTGACGACTATTCGACGCGAATCCATACTGTGCTGACCTCTGATCAATTCAATTGCCGGACTTGTAGCGTTGGGCTGCCGAGCTGCGGGAAAGGTTCGGCGCCATGACATGGCGAGCAGCAACAAAGGCGTGCCATTCGCTTGCGTCTGGCAGCGAAGGAATGGTGATCAACTCGCCCTGATCCAGGCCGGCCAGCGCCGCGTCGACCATCTCGCCCGCCTCCATGACCATTTCTGCCGGAATGCCACTGGCATCGATACCGGAACGCTCCCAGATTTCGGTGCGGGTCACACCCGGCAGCACGGCCTGGATCTGCACGCCGGTGCCTTCGAGCTCAGTGTTCAACGACTGGGTCAGGCTCAGTACATAAGCTTTGCTGGCGCTATAGGTAGCGTTGAAGCGTTCCGGAAACAGCGCCACCACCGAGGCGATATTGATGATCGTGCCACGACCGGCCTTGGCGAAACTGGCAGCAGCCGCCGATGCCAGGCGGGTGACGGCGGTGATGTTCAACTGGATCAACCGCTCCAACTGGTCCATATCGGCGTTGGCCAGTAATCCGTCCGCCGCTACACCGGCGTTATTGACCAGCAGGCTAATGCTCGAATCGCTGCGCAGACGTTGTTCGAGTTTGAGCACGTCATCCTTCTGCGTCAGATCTGCCTTGAGAACTTCAACCTGAACGCCATGGGCATCACGCAACTGGGTCGCAGCACTTTCCAGACGGTCCTTGTCACGGGCAACCAGTAGCAGATCAAAGCCACGCGCCGCGAGGCGCTGAGCGTAAATCGCACCAATACCGGACGATGCGCCAGTAACCAGAGCAGTACCTTGGGATTGTGCGGAATTCATGAGAGTGCTCCTGGAATGCTTGATGAAAGTAGTTGCCGATGAGACGTGTTGGCTCGACGGATCGGCAAATTATTATAGCCATAATTCAAACGCAATATGATAGACGTAATTTTATATTGTCCGACGAGCGCCCTCTCCACTGCTATCCGCTTGCCATGCACTGGACAAAACAAAAAGGCCGGTCAATGACCGGCCTCTTGGCATAGAACACTCAGCTTAGTTGACTTCCAGCTTGTCGCGGTTGCGATCCAGGATCGCCTTGCCAATCCCCTTCACTTCCAGCAATTCATCCACCGATGCAAAAGGCCCGTTTGTTTCACGATACGTAACAATTGCTTTAGCCTTAGCCTCACCGACTCCAGCCAGTTCCTTTTGCAGCGTCGCCGCGTCGGCATCATTGAGATCGACTTTTGCACTTTGGGACGGTGCCGCAGTATCCATCACCAAAGGCGCCTTTGGCGCCTCCGCTGGCGCAACAGGCGCGGCAATAGCGGCGATCGAGGCGCTGGTGAGGAAAGCAAAGATCAGAGAATAGAAGTAACCGGTACGCATTAGTGACGCTCCATCATCGTTTGAGAAAGCAGCTTTTCCGAAGCTGCTCTCCAAACTTAGGTCATGCTGGAGCGATGTCAAAAATGCGTGCGTTACAGGATGTGAAACAATCAGGGTTCGAGACGACGCTGCTGGTAGATCCAGTCGACGATCTCGCCGTCAGGTGTGTAGCCCGAGACGGTTTCGCGCAGGAGCTGACGTACTCGGGAATAGTCATCTTTTTCTACCGCGTGCAGCAGTTCGCTCAACTTGCCCTTCAATACATCCCAAGGCAAGTGATCTTCATTGGCCGTCATGATCATGGGGTGTGGCGTGGCGGCCACGTTATCGCCAATCAGCAGTTCCTCGTACAGCTTTTCACCGGGGCGCAGACCGGTGAACTCAATGGAAATGTCACCCTGAGGATTACGATCTGATCGAATGCTCAGGCCAGACAGATGAATCATTTTTTCTGCGAGTTCAACGATTTTGACCGGCTCGCCCATGTCCAATACGAACACATCGCCACCCTGCCCCATTGATCCAGCCTGGATGACCAATTGTGCGGCCTCCGGGATAGTCATGAAATAGCGCGTAATTTTCGGGTGGGTGACCGTCAATGGGCCGCCGGATTTGATCTGACTGTGGAATAGCGGGATAACCGAGCCAGACGAGCCCAAAACGTTGCCAAAGCGCACCATAGTGAAGCGAGTCTTGTTGACCCGAGAAACATTGGCTTTGTCGCCAAACAACACCGGGGCAACTTCACGACTCAGCGCCTGGAGAGTCATCTCTGCCAGACGCTTGGTGCTACCCATCACGTTGGTCGGACGAACCGCCTTGTCAGTTGAAATCAGAACAAAGTTCGATACACCAGACTGCAAGGCAGCTTGAGCCGTATTGAGCGTTCCAATCGCGTTATTCAGAACACCTTCGGCGATATTATGCTCGACCATCGGTACATGCTTATAAGCGGCTGCATGGTAAACGGTGTCCACCTTCCAGGTGTTCATTACATCCAGCAACTTTTCCTGATGCCGGATTGAACCGAGAATCGGCAGAAGACGAACCGGAGCCGACTCCCGTGCCCCTCTCTGTTCCAGCTCCGAGAGAATGCTGTATAGATTGAATTCGCTGTGTTCGAAGAGTAACAGCGCAGTCGGCCCCAGCGAAAAAATCTGCCGGCACAACTCTGATCCAATAGAACCCCCAGCGCCAGTAACCATGACTGTCTTGCCCTTGATACAGCGCTCCAGCAGGTCCGGCTGAGCCGGGACAGCATCGCGTCCCAGCAAATCAGCGATATCAACTTCTTGAATGTCTTCGACCTTTACCCTGCCGCTCGCCAGATCAGCGAAATTGGGAACACTGCGTATATGAAGCGGATACCCTTCAAGAAAATTCAGGATTTCCCTGCGTCGCGCTCGAGTCGATGAGGGCAGTGCCAGGAGTATCTCCTGCGCGCCCGTGACATCAATCATCTGTTGAATATGCTTGGGTTTATACACCTGAAGACCAGAAATGGATCGATCAGCGATACTGGCATCGTCATCGATAAACGCCACCGGCCGCATAACCCGACCCATCCGCAGCGCAGCGACCAATTGGTTACCCGCGACGCCTGCGCCGTAGATGGCAACTCTGGTCATTCCATCATCGCGGTTGGTAAACGGTACATGCTGGGCTGCAGTGAACCAGTCCCCCATAAAATATTGCCGCATGCAAAGACGCAGGCCACCAATTATGACCAGGCTAAGCCACCAGTAATTGAAGATAATGGACCGCGGTACTACTGCTTCATGATTGCTATACCAATAAACAACCAGAGCGAGAATCAGTGAAGACAGACTAACGGCTTTAATAATTGCAATGAGCGCGTCATTGCCAAAATAACGCATTACAGCGCGGTACATGCCAAAGCGGATGAACAGGGGAATTGCGATGAGTGGCGCGCAAGCAAAAAGCCAGAAATGGATCTTCAACGGGTTGTACATGTCGTCTATGCCCAGACGAACGATGAATGCAAGCCACAACGCGACCCATACCAGAAAGATGTCCGTGGCGACCTGAATCAAGCGCTTTCGCCGCCGAGGCAACCCCACCAGATAGGTTCTGATTCTATCCATAAATACTTCACTCACCTCAAGCTCTCCCTTAAACCCCAAATCACCGTGGTGAACTGCAAAGCATAACGCATTGACCTGAAAAAACTGAATGATCCAATCCTGCTTTTCCATTCGCCGGTAGAACGTACTCCAGCCCACATCGCCGATTCACTGGAAAATGAGTGGAATAGGAAGCGAGTGCCAAGCGAGATCATTCCTGCGCACGTAATTAACGACCTTCCGTTAGTAGAAAAAATCCCAGCAGGGGGAGATACAGCGACAATCACACCGTCGGCCTCCGGTCACAGTGATCAACACCCAGGCCAGCTACGGTGTACTGCGCCGTGTAAAACACTGATAAACCCGTTAAACTGACTCGCTTAGCCGTGATCTCATAGCCGAATTCGCCACCATGGAAAGAGCGTAAAAAACCTGTGCCCAATCCTCTCCCCTCCCACTCCGTGCCCATGAGCGAATCAGCGGCTGACTCCAAGTGCGTGGCAATTTTGCTTTGCACTTACAATGGCGGGAGCTTTCTCAAACAGCAACTGGACTCGATAGCCGCTCAGAGCCACCAGCAATGGGTTGTCTGCGCATCGGACGATGGCTCAACGGATGAAACGCTTGAAATCCTGCGACACTATCGTGAAGTTTGGGGTCACGATCGACTGCTGATCAGCCAAGGGCCGCAGCGCGGTTTTACGAACAATTTCCTGTCTGTTTTGGGCCAAGCGTCTGGGCATTTCGGATATTACGCCTTCTGTGATCAAGACGACTACTGGCATCCGACAAAGCTGCAACGAGCATTGGACTGGCTGGATCACCAGCCTGCCGCCGTGCCTGCGCTGTATTGCACACGCACTCGAATTGTTGATGAAAACGGGGATTGCGTTGGCCTTTCACCCTTGTTCAGCAAACGTCCAAGCTTCGAAAACGCATTGATGCAGAGTCTGGCCGGTGGTAACACCATGGTCATTAACCAGAGCGCCTGTTCCTTAATTGACGTGACTCCAGCCAATACACCGTTGGTATGTCATGACTGGTGGGCGTATCTGCTGATTACCGGTTGCGGCGGACATGTTTATTACGATCCAACCCCCAGCCTGGATTACCGTCAACACGCACACAATGTGATAGGCGCCAACACTTCAATGAAAAACCGCCTGTACCGTCTGAAGCGTATGTTTCAGGGGTCTTTGAAGGAATGGAACGCGAAAAACATAGCGGCACTTACACTTCTCGCCGCGCATTTGACCCCGCGCAACCTGAAAAAACTGGAGCGCTTCGAAAGTGCTCGTAGAGTCTCGCTTGGCAAGAGAGTCGGATTGATGATCTCCGGGCGTTTTTATCGACAGACTTTAATGGGTAATTTGGGCCTGGCATTGGCTGTGCTTCTTAGACGAATCTGAGTAAGCCGCTGATGCGAGCAATTAAGGACGACGGTATCCAGTCATTCCGTTTCTAATCATTACCGATTGTGCAGCCGCCAGATTTACGGCCCCGTCATGTCGTTGAGTGCTGCGCATTACGTCCATCAAGGGGACGCCACTGATAGCACTGAAGCTGCCCATCCGCCTGACAACGAGGTCTTCGCAATCCCGAAATTGAGGTGGGCCGAGGGCTACCCCGCGCGACGGCGGCAGACCCGAAAAAAGCAACATTTGAGCGCCGACTCAGCCATCACCAGCAACAAGCGTTTTTACATCCGGAATCAGTGAAAACTCACTTGCAGATTGATTGATTGATAGCTCTAAATCACCATGTCCTGTTACCCTTATTAAGCTATACCCTAGGGATTTTTCCCAATAAAATCAGATTCAACCAAGATCAGTAGGTGGCGGCCGGTTCTTACTCGTCAGGGTAGCGCTCCCAAGCATTAGGTATATTGATGAACCCATTCAAAAATCGCATTTCTGTCACCCACCGAGCGGCCACATTCGCTGCCAGCCTTGACTCCAGATCTGATCCCGCGTCCCTGCTTCTTTCGTCAACGCGCAACCCCGGTCTGAAAAAGAAACTTTGCATCCACTCTGGCACCGACGCTTCGGGCAGAGCATATCCTGATGTCGAGGTCTTCGCTTAATGCGTACTTTTCCCGCAACGCCACTTGAGATGGTTGCAAGTCTGTGGCGCCATCGCGCACTTATTCACGCGTCAGCAAAACGTGAGGTATTGGGTCGCTATCGCGGCTCCATGCTCGGCTTGCTGTGGTCATTCTTCAACCCACTGTTCATGCTTGTGGTTTATACCTTCGTCTTTAGCGTGGTATTCAAAGCTCGCTGGGGCAGCGGAGGTGGCGACTCCAAAATAGAATTCGCTCTAGTGTTATTTGCCGGTTTGATTGTATTCAACTTGTTTGCCGAGTGCGTCAATCGGGCTCCAGGACTGATCCTGTCCAATGCAAACTATGTTAAAAAAGTAATATTCCCACTGGAAATATTACCTTTCGTAGGTCTGCTTGCTGCTTTCTACCATGCGGCTATCAGCCTGGTAGTGTGGCTGGTTGCCTACACCCTGCTCATCGGCACACCTCAACTGACAACTCTTTACGTACCCTTGATTCTGATACCGTTTGCGTTATTTATCATGGGACTCTGCTGGACACTCGCTTCGTTGGGTGTATTCCTGCGCGATGTCTCTCAGTTGATCTCCGTACTGACATCGGTACTGATGTTTCTGAGTCCGATTTTTTATCCGGCCAGTGCTCTACCCGAGGAATATCAGCATGTGCTGTACTTCAATCCTCTGGTACCGATTATCGAAATGATTCGAGATGTACTCTATTGGGGCAAGACTCCCGATCTTGCGAGTCTGGCAACTTACTGGATAGCGGCCGCCACGATAGCCTGGTTAGGATTTGCTTGGTTTCAGAAGACTAGAAAGGGGTTCGCAGATGTCCTCTGATATTGCAATCAAAATAGAGAATCTAAGCAAGTGTTACCAAATTTATAACACTCCGCGAGATCGCCTCAAGCAATTTATCCTGCCCAGCTTGCAGCGAGCCACAGGATTGCAGCCCCAACAGTACTACCGAGAGTTTTGGGCATTGAGAGATATATCTTTCGAAGTCAAAAAAGGGGAAACGGTAGGTGTAATCGGTCGGAACGGGGGCGGCAAGTCAACACTGCTGCAACTTATCTGTGGGACGCTCAACCCCACCAGTGGAACAATTCAGACCAATGGGCGTATCGCCGCGCTACTTGAACTTGGCTCAGGCTTCAATCCCGAGTTCACTGGTCGTGAGAACGTATATCTGAGCTGTGCCCTGCTAGGACTTACTAAAGAAGAAACCGACGCCCGGTTTGACGATGTTGCAAGTTTTGCAGATATCGGCAGTTTTATCGAGCAACCCGTCAAGACGTACTCCAGCGGCATGTTCGTGCGACTCGCTTTCGCCGTGAATATTGTCTCCCAACCAGACATCATGATCGTAGATGAAGCACTGGCCGTTGGTGATATGAGTTTCCAGGCAAAGTGCATGACTGCATTGCGCCGTATTCAGGACAACGGGGCGACAGTCCTTTTTGTCAGTCATGACATTGGCAGCATCAGGAGCCTTTGCTCTCAGGCCGCGTATCTTGAAAAAGGCATCCTGAAGGGATTTGGTAAAGCCAGCACACTTACAGAAGATTACATCCGGGTTACACGCGAGGAGCTTAATAGCGAGGTACTCAAGTACCTCCCGGAGATCAAGCCTCCCGCGCTCAATGCGCCAGAAAACTCATCTTCTTCACCAGCAGCACTGGGTTTTAAGGAGTCGCTTGAATTCGATCGCCGCGCCGCTGAATTCCGTTATGGTGTCGGAGGTGTAAAAATCGCATACGCCGAACTGGTAGATTCATCGGATCAGCCGGTAGTGACAGCAGAGTTCAATCAAAAAGTTACAATAAAAATTTATATTGAAGCTCAGGAGCAGACGGACTGCTCGGTTAATTACTACATACAAGATGACAAAAAAATATTGATTCTGGGTGCTGCATTCAGAACAATCGGCAAACCCCTGCTTCACTGCAAACCAGGTGAAAGATACGCGATTTCGTATAGCACTCTACTGCCGTTGCAGGAAGGCAATTATAGTATCCAGATACAGATCTCAAAACCTTTGGTACTGGATCAGAGCGCAGAATTCCTGGATGTGATCGATGACGCTATCGTTTTCAATGTCCAAAGACGGTCCACGGGGCGCATATGGACGAAGGCCTACGTAGAAAACACTATCGAGGTGCAACAATTATGAGCTTTTCTGCGACTAGGTTTCTGGAGACTCTAAAGCTCTTCAATACCAAAACATACTGCCCGGTGTGTGACTCCAAAGACGCCGGCTTCAATCCTCTTTCCGATTTCTACCGCACCCATGCAGAGCAGTATGGCTACGTGCATTTCGGCAAGGGAGAAATGACTGCGCTGGATACCTATTCGTGCACCCAATGTGGCGCCTCCGACCGAGAGCGCCTATATGCATTCTGGGTAGCGAAGTACTATTCGAAGCAACGCAAAAATCTAGCGAGCAAGGCCATTCACTTCGCTCCCGAAGCCGTGCTTTCAGCCAGACTGAAGGAATCCAGAGTCTTCTCAGACTACCAAACTGCAGACTTGATGATGGAACATGTCGACCACAAGGTTGACCTACTGCACCTGCCGTTTGCAGAAGAAACGTATGATTTCTTTATTTGTAGCCATGTCCTGGAACATGTCTACGATGATCGTGCTGCAATGCGCGAACTTCTCAGAGTCTTAACGAAAACTGGCTGCGGCATATTGATGGCTCCCATCATCGTCGGGCTACCCGCAACAGTTGAAGATCCGTCCATTACCGATGAAGGTGAGCGCTGGCGTTTATTTGGACAAGATGACCATGTACGCCTCTATTCGCACAATGACTTTGTCTCACGAATAAAAGAAAGCGGCTTCAAATTGCAGCAGTATGATCAATCTTACTTTGGAGCCTCGCTCTTTAAAAAGCTTGGCCTCAAACCTTCCAGCATACTTTATGTTGTATCAAAATCATGATCCCGGTTACCCGAACTTTTCTTCCAGATCTGGATGTCTATACCGGATACCTTCAAGGCATTTGGGAGTCCGCACAACTAACGAATAACGGCCCGTTGGTTAGGCAGTTGCGCGACGAGCTGTCCAATACGCTGGGCGCTGCCAATCTGCAACTCGTCACCAACGGCACACTAGCGCTGCAGTTGGCTATCAAGGCTCTTGCGTTACAAGGCGAAATCATCACCACGCCTTACAGCTATGTTGCCACGACGAGTGCGATTCTCTGGGAAGGTTGCACACCTGTATTCGTTGACGTTGACGCCGAGTCGTTCTGCATTGATCCCGATTTGATCGAAAGCGCGATAACGGAAGACACAACGGCGATATTGGCAACCCACGTTTATGGTTACCCTTGCGATGTCGTACGCATTCAACAAATTGCCGACCGTCATAACCTGAAGGTTATCTATGACGCTGCGCACGCCTATGGCGTACGCCTGAACAACGACTCACTATTGAACCACGGTGACTGCAGTACTCTGAGCTTTCACGCCACCAAGCTTTTCCATACCGGGGAAGGTGGAGCTGTGGTTTTTCGCGACACAGACGTGGCGCATCGCGCGTTTCTTATGAGCAAGTTTGGTCATTTAGGCGAAGATGACTATATCGGTCTGGGCATCAATACGAAAATGTCCGAGCTGCACGCGGCTATGGGCCTGAGCATGCTAGGGCACGTCGATGCCATTATCGAGGCTCGCCGGCAATGCTCGGCCTGGTACGACGAGCGCCTTGCAGGCGTCAGACATCAACGACCCAAGGTAGTCGATGGGCTTGAATACAATTACGCCTACTATCCGGTAGTTTTCGATACCCATGAAGAGGCAATGGCAGTGCGAGATGCCCTGCAGAAGCAGGAAATTTTTCCACGCCGCTACTTCCATCCCTCTCTCAACACGCTACCTTTCCTGCAAGAGTCCATGCAGCGGCCTTGTCCTGTATCCGAATCACTTGCACAACGCGTATTGTCGTTGCCCTTGTATACAACGTTGACCGAGCAGGAAATAGACACTATCTGCGCCTGTATCAAGCATACGCTCGAGCCTTGAGGTGGACCGTTTGAAACTTGCGATCATGCAGCCTTATCTATTCCCATACCTGGGCTATTTCCAGCTCATGCACGCGGTAGATTCGTTCGTAGTTTACGACGACGTCAACTTCATCAAGGGTGGCTGGATCAACCGGAACAACATCCTTTGCAATGGCAACAGGCAACTGATTACCTTGCCATTGCTCGCGGCCAGCCCGAACAAGCTGATCAATCAAATTGAGATCAGCAGCCAGCACAAGATTTTGCAGAGCATCCAGCAAAACTACCGTAAGGCGCCACATTTCGAGAGCATTTACCCCTTGCTTGAGAGCATCCTCAGGTACGAATCGCGCAATCTCGCTGACTTCCTGGATTTCCAGCTACGCAGCATTTGTGCGCAACTGGATCTACGCCCGAAGTGGCACACCTCTTCGGCACTTGGGAAAAACTGTGAGCTACGAGGGCAAGACAAGGTTCTTGCCATTTGCGAAGAGCTTGGAGCTACAGAATATATCAACCTGCCGGGAGGCAAGGTACTCTATGGCCCCCAAGCTTTTGCCTCACACGGCTTGAAGCTTTCCTTCATCGAGCCGCGAGCGGTCAGTTACCAGCAGTTCGGCAACGGCTTTTTGCCAAATTTGTCCATCATTGACGTGATGATGTTCAATGACAAAGAGCAATGCGCAAAATTGCTCCAGGAGTATGACCTTGGTTGACAATAGAACGAGCAAGTTTCGCCGTAACGAGTTACTGGAAAACCTGCTCAGCGAATTGAACACAGACCTGCAGCCATCCGAGAAGGTACTGGTAAGGCAGCAAACGCCTGATCGCAATCCTTACCCTTTGATACTGGTAATGGGGCCTCTGCGTAGCGGCACCACTCTCTTCACTCAATGGCTCGCCAATACCGGTCTGGTTGCCTATCCAACCAATATCCTGTCGCGCTTCTATCAAGCGCCTATTATTGGTGCCAAAGTTCAGCTATTGCTGACTGACCCGCGTTTCGACTTCCGCGGTGAGCTCTCCGAGTTCGCTCAGCAAGCTGAATACCGTTCCGAGAACGGCAAGACCAAGGGCGCCCTCGCCCCCAATGAATTCTGGTATTTCTGGCGACGCTTCCTTGCAGATCCGGGTCGTGACATTTGGAGTGATGAAGAATTGCGGCAGAGCATGGACGTGCAGACCATGCTAAGCGAATTGTCGGGAATGACGGAAGTTTTCCAGAAACCCTTTGCAGCAAAGGGAATGCTTTTCAACTACAACATCCCTTTCCTCGATTCAGTACTGAAGAACGTACTGTTTGTGCATATCGTCAGAAATGAAGTTTCCAATGCGGAATCGGTGCTGGAAGCGCGCAAGCGGCAACTGGGAGATGAGCGCCAATGGTACTCGTTTGATATTCCGGAAAAAGAACAACTGATGCAACTGAGCCCTTTCGAGCAAGCGGTGGGCCAAGTTCGCGCAATCAATCAAGCCGTTGAGGCTGGGCTGTCAAATGTTGCAGACGCAAGAAAAATGGTTGTCCAGTACGAAGACTTCTGCAACGCACCTGAAAAGTATTTTGAAGAATTGACTTCGAAACTGAATATAACAGGCGCACAGTACACCGGCGACAAGAAATTTGAAGTAACAAGAAAGCGGTGAGTGAGAGATTCACAATAAAAATTCTGTTGTGTTTTTAAGGACTGGCGAATAGCGCCCAGACCCGCTCAAACGCACTGACAACGATGGTAAAAATTATGCTACAAGCGCCGAAAGTCTCAGTCATATTAACCTCCTTCAATCACTCAAAGTATTTGCGTGAAGCGATTGATAGCGTCCTGAATCAAACATTCAAAGACTTCGAGCTTATCATTTGGGATGATGCCTCGCAGGATGACTCGTGGGAGATCATCAACAGCTACACCGACGAGCGCATCCGGGCATTTCAGAACAGTGAGTCCAAACGAGGTGTCTACGGCATCAACAAGGCAATTTCGGAAGTTGCCAAGGGTGAGTATATTGCGATCCATCACTCCGATGATCTATGGACGTCGGACAAGCTGCAAAAGCAGGTGGACTTCCTAGATGCCCACCAAAGCATCGGCGCGGTGTTCACCAATGCACAGGCGGTTGATGAAATCGGCACCCCTCACTCTGACACCTCGCATTACTACTACTCTATATTTGATCAAGAAAATCGCTCTCGTCATCAATGGTTACGCTTGTTTTTTGAGATTGGCAATGTACTTTGCCATCCGAGCGTGCTCATTCGCCGCCAGTGCTACAGCGACTGCGGACTGTACCGGTTTGGTTTGGCGCAAATTGCCGATTTCGACATGTGGATCAGATTGTGCCTGAAACATGAAATTCACGTTTTGCGGGAAAAGCTCGTAAAATTCCGTGTTAGAGACAATGAAGCCAACTCCAGCGGAAGTCGCCCGGAAACACGTGCCCGTGTTCTATTTGAATTCAGCATGCTCCTGCCTAACTACCTTGAGATCAACGATAAAGACGATCTCATCAAAGTATTTCCTGAGGCTGAGATATTTTTTAATGAGCACGATGATTCAGTGCGTTATGCATTGGCGCGGGCAATGCTCGAGACCAGGAAGTTCGATTTTGTAGTGCCCTTCGCGCTGAACCTGATATTCGAACTGCTGAACGATCCGATCAAGAAAAACCACATATCGTTCGATGCCAGTCAATTCGTAAAGCTGACCAGCGAACTGGACCCATTGAAAGTTGTTTATTTTGACAAGCTCAATCAAGCAGCAGTTGAAACTAACACGCAACTGGCCAAACGCGATGCACAACTGTCTGAGCGTGATGCACAACTGTCGGAACGTGATGCACAACTGTCGGAACGTGATGCACAAATCCACGATCACTCTGTTGAGATAACAACGCTTAACGCACAGGCAAACGAACTTAACGCTCAGATGGCTGAGCGCGACAGGCAGATCGTTGAGCGGGACGAGAAAGTCGCAGAGCTAAATACACAGCTAATAGAACGTGATACGCAGATCACCGAACGTGACACACAAATAGCCGATCGCGAATCCACCATAAACTATCAAAACGTGCAGATAGCAGCTATCTATGCCTCTACAAGCTGGTCCGTTACCAAGCCGTTACGCGGGCTCAGCACTCTTTTGATAAGACGAAAAAAGCATGAAAGCGGGAATATTGAAATGAATCAAAATGCCAAACTTAGTCTGCTATATAGACTAATCAAACTAAGCATTACAAATCCGGCATTTGTAATCAAAAATCTTAGTTGGGCAAATGTCCGTCGACTCATGGCGGCGGTACCACGACATAACGTGGATACCGTTATCAACGTAGCGAAAGAAAAGATTGAGCAAGACAAAGTGCTGTCTCGCGTCCAGCATGCAGATGAAACATCTCATCCTGGCCTGCTCAAAGCGCAAGCACTGGAAAAATGCTACCCGGGAATCACGGCACCTGTTGGCCTGGGGAACATCCCGTTGCTGGAAGAGAAGATTTCCGCGCCCCCTTATCAAATCGATCCGTTGGCCCCCGCACGAGTGAACGTGTTGCTGCCTCAACTGGATCCGTTGATCATGTTCGGCGGCTACATTGCCTGCTTACAGTTCATCTGCAAAATCCAGGCTGAAGGTTTCAAGGTCAGAATTCTGCTTACGGAATCCGATCGCTTCGACCGTGAGGGGGTAAACGCAAAGCTCGCCTCAAACCCGGCATTGCAGCGGGCCGTTGCTGACGCAGAGGTTGAAGACATCACTCAGGGGATACACCCGACAGTAATCTCGCCCAATGACGCATTCGTGGGCTATTCGTTCTGGACCTGTATCAAAGCGCATCATCTGGCAAAAGCCATCGACAAGGAATTCATTTTCTTTCTGCAGGAGTTTGAACCGATTTTCCACTCGCACGACTCTCTTTATGCGATTGGCAGCTATGTGTACCGCTTGCCGCACAAGGTCATCTTCAACACTGATCTGCTGGCCGACTACTTCCGAAGCAAACAACTAGGGGTGTTCTCTCGCCACCAAGGTGAAGAACTGGAAAATCGTTATGTCGCTTTCCAGCACGCGCTGACACCGACCACGCCACCATCGATCGAGCAATTGGCCAAACGCGAAACCAAGCGCCTGTTGTTCTACGGACGCCCAGAAGGGCACGCTCGTCGCAACATCTTCGAGATTGGCATCCTCGGTCTCAAGGCTGCCATTGCTAATGGCGCGTTTGATAGCGATTGGGAGTTTCACGGTGTTGGTACGCTGGGTCCGGACTACGAAGTTGATCTGGGTCACGGCCGCGTGATGAAGCTGAGCGGCACGCTGCCACAAAGCGATTATGGTAAAGCGCTGGGTGAGTTTGATATTGGCTTGAGTCTGATGCTGGCACCGCATCCGAGTATTCTGCCGTTCGAAATGGCCTCTGCTGGCCAGGTGGTTGTGACCAACACCTATGAATCTCGTACAGCTGAAGTGTTGCGAGCGATATCCTCCAACATAGAACCGTGTGAAGCGGATCCATTCTCCGTTGCTGAGGCATTGGAAACCGCAGTGGCACGTGTTGGTGATAGCGAAGCTCGTATCAAAGGGACATCGTTCGACTGGGTTCGGGACTGGGAAGACTCTTTTAATCCGCAAGTCATCGAGAAGATCTCCAAGATCTTGCGGGCTTGAGCACCACGGTACCTGGTTCAGACTTTCATCTGACGTCAGTGGAGGCATTATTCACTACGATGAAAGAGATGATCCGGGTACCGCGATTGGCTTGTTTTTAAAGGTCCGGGGGTCCACAAAACCTTTTCCGGACCTTTCCTATCATTCCATTAGGCATACACCGACATGATTTTCAGCTCGTGGCAGTTCATTCTGCTTTTTCTGCCCATTTCATTTTTCGTCTATTTCTGGTTAAACGACCGACGTTTAATCGTGGCAGGAAAGGTCTGGCTGGTTGCCGTCAGCCTGTTTTTCTATGCTTACTGGGATGTTCATTACCTCCCACTCATATTGGGTTCGATTTTCCTCAACTTCGCGATAGGTACCGGCCTCGCCCAGGCACATAAAGCCTCCCTTGACGACATCAAGAAATCCCATCACGCGATTAACCGAAAGGTTGTTCTTACAACAGGGATCGTGGCTAACCTCGTGCTTTTGGGGTACTTCAAATACACCGATTTCCTTATCGACAACGTCAATGCCGTTTTCGGCACTCACTACGCTATTCAGCACATTCTGCTGCCGTTGGCGATCAGCTTCTTTACCTTTACCCAGATCGTTTACCTGGTGGACAGCTATCGGGGTGAAACCGCAGAGTACGACCTGCTCAATTACTCGCTATTCGTTACATTCTTTCCACACCTGATTGCCGGCCCGATCGTACATCACCGCCAGATCATGCCGCAGTTTGCTTCACGCTGGACCTTGGTGCGCAGGTACCCAAACATCCTCAAGGGTTTGTTTATATTTGCGATCGGGCTATTCAAAAAGGTCGTTATCGCAGACAGTTTTGCCGTCTGGGCCACTGCTGGATTCGATGGCGACCATAGCCTGGGATTCTTCGAAGCATGGGCAACCAGCCTGGCCTACACGTTCCAACTATATTTTGACTTCAGCGGCTATTGCGACATGGCCATTGGGGCATCGCTACTCTTCAACATCTGGTTGCCAATCAACTTCAACTCGCCTTACAAGGCCCTGAGCATTCAGGACTTCTGGCGGCGCTGGCACATTACGCTCAGTCACTTTCTGCGTGATTATCTTTATATCCCCTTCGGAGGTAATCGCTCTGGCGAGTTTCGTACCTACATCAATCTCTTTGCCACATTCCTGCTCGGCGGTCTCTGGCACGGTGCGACATGGATGTTTGTAATCTGGGGAGCGCTGCATGGCGCTGCTTTGGTCATTCATCGTCTATGGTCACAATTACGCCGCCCCATGTCGCCGATACTTGGCTGGTTTCTGACCTTTATGTTCGTAAACGTCACGTGGGTATTTTTCCGCGCCAAGACGATGGATGACGCCATGCGCGTACTGAGTGGAATGGTAGATGTGGGTTCGGCATTTGGAAATACCGCAGCTACGGTGCCGGTATCCGATTTGGCTTGGGGAGGCCGGCTGTCCGATGTTGCACTAAGCATCATGCCCGCAACGCTTGTTGGTCAACTGCCGATTTTCCTCGCAATTATTGTTGCATTTATAATCGTTGCGCAAAAAAACTCGCTGGAAATGGCAAACGGAATCATCGGTAAATGGAGACTGGCTTATGGTGCAGTCCTATTTTCGGTCGCCATGTGCTTCATGCTTGCAGCCACCAGCTCCGTCTTCCTTTACTTTAATTTTTGATGGCGCCAACATGAAACGTAGTGTAATCGTCTTCTTGCTGTCAATATTGCTCGTACTATTCTGTATCCCAGCAATAAACATCATTTCCGCACCCGACAAAAGTGCAATAAAACTCACGCAAAAGTCCTTCCTTTACAATATGGACTTTGTGGCCAGCTGGACTTCAAAGTTACTTTACCCATTGGGCATCAGCATAGATTCAAAGCAGGTTATTATTGGCAAAAATGATTGGCTTTTCCTTGGTGACCAATATCGCAAAACCATTTCGAATGGCAGACGCCCTGCAACAGATGCGGACGTTGCTATTGGCAAGCAAATCGCAACTTCCACAAAGAACTGGAACACCTTCCTTGAAGATAAAGGCGTAAAGTTATTCCGCATCATGATCGGGCCGGATAAGGGGAGCATTTACCCAGAACAATTACCTTCCTGGGCCAAGCCAGTACCGTTCAACCCGACAGACGCCCTTCTCGCTGAAGTCGAGCCGCAGCGTTTCATTGACCTAAGACCAGCCTTGCTGGCTGGAAAGAAAAATCACGCTGAAGACCTTTACTTTAAAACAGATACACACTGGAACGCATTCGGTGCTGGAATAGCATTTAAGGCTTTTGCCCACGAGGTTGGCAAAGCGGCCCCCGAATTGAAATGGCCATCGGAAGAAGCCTACGGAATCGCTCGAATCAAACAAATAAATGGTGGAGATCTGGCGAAGTTTCTAAGACTCTCTACTAGCCTTCCCGATAAAGAGCCGCTCCTCAATGCAGGCAACCTTCCAATAAAAACAACAAGGATTGATTACACGACTCATCAAATTCTGTTCGAGGGCGGAAACCCGGAAGTTAACGCGCCTAAAAAGCCGATTATTGTAAAATCCGAAGGAGCACTTAATAACAAAAGGGTTTTATGGCTCCGCGACTCATTCGGAACCAGTTTGGCGCCGTTGATGGCAGCCACATTTAGTGACGTTCTTCAACTTCACTGGAGTGTCGCTACAGAGCCCGGTGGAGATTTCGCCCAACTGGTCGAGGAATGGAAACCGGATTATGTTTTTTTCACGGTAGTGGAGCGTGAAGCGCAAACGCTTTGGGAAAGCGACCTGCCTGTCATTAGCGTTATCCCCAAAAACGAAAACTTCCAGATTGGCAGCATTGGTAAGCCCAGCAAGATAAATCAGCTGACAACCGGCCCTTCAGCCAATGAATTTGAAATGAAAGGAGACGACGCCTACGTCGACTTCTCATTTTCAAGTAAGGATGCACGTATTAGCGCCCAGTACCTCAACATCGATCTGACGTGTACTGACGGCTCTCCGACCGTTCCGGTGCAGTTGTTCTGGATGGAAAATGGGCAAGCCTACTACGATGAGGCGCATAGCACTCGTATTCTGCTACGAACCGGACAGTCGTTGATTAATCTGAAAACCATTCCAAAATGGCCGCAAGGAGATGACATCAAGCGTGTTCGTGTGGATGTTGAGGCGCTTAAAAATTGCACTCGCTTCACGCTCGGCAATCCAAGTTTCGGTGTGCAGGAATGACCCTCTGAGAACAGAGGAGGTGCATGGCAGCACGGTGAAGCGGTTGCCGGCCCTCCCCTGCTTGAATCATTGAGTTGAAGGCGCACGCTCATAGCTGCCTCCGCCAATGTTGAAAAAAGCCAATGGCCTACAATGCTGTTGGCTTTTTTTTAACCTGGGAAACTCGAAAACGGAGCCTACACAATGTAAAAGCCCCCAACAGTGCAAGGGTTGGGGGCTTTAGACGTGTAAAGAGGGAATTTATTAAGAAGCCTCGGTTCCATTGGTCAAAAAGCTTTTGGCGATTTTACTTGCCAGAGCCCGGGCATGCTGACGAAGCTCTGGAACTGCCGTGGCTTCCCACAAACGAGCCTTTAGCATGGGACCGACATAACTTAACCACTCCAGACTTTCCCCGGACCGATCAATCACCGCGTAGTTGCTAGCGACCTTAATGCCGAGGTGCAAATCGTCAGCGCAGATCACGGACTCATTCAACAAGTAAGAAATGAAAGGATCGGTAATTTTACCGATGTCCGTGCACGGCCCTGTGCAGTTAATGACCTGATCGAACCGACGCTCGACAATCTGATTAGTGCCTCTTAGCTTGATATGTACCGAGACGCTCTCTCCTTCGAGGTCAATCGCGACAATTCGTCCGGCGATCAAGCTTGCAGTGGACGCCGCAAGCGCTTCCTGAAAGATGCCGAAAGTCTGCGGGGCGACTCGGTGGCGGTAGACATCCCAATGCGGTTGCAAGTGGCGTAAAAAGCGTTTTCGCTCGTTAGTCGGCAGGCGTTCCCACAAAGTGGAAGTGATCGGCCTCAGCGCGGCGACAACTTCGCGCCAGTGTTCGGGGGAGCGGGCAACTTCCCGCCGAATCAGCCGAGTGTATTCGGAAACAGCGGGAGCAGCGCCAAGCAAATCATCACAAATCGTTGTCGCGAATCCTTGCGCAGGTAACCGCTCTCTATGTGCGGTCGGCAGTAACCCACGACGCGAAACCATGGTGATTTTGGCTGCCGGATGCGTCCTGCGTAGAGAGATCAACGTATCGACTGCGGTCAAACCACTTCCGATCAGCAGAACCCGGGGCGCCTCGTGGTTCACATCAGCAGCGACTGCAGACCAGGGATCTCCGACATAGGCTGCGCAGCCGTCAAGTTTTTGCAAACCCTGAGGCTTGGCGGGTGAAAAATTCCCAAAGGCCAAGACGACATGATCCGCAGCAATCCGCTCCCCCGTCTGAAGTTCTAAAACGGCTCCGGTGCCCGAGGGTTCTATCGATAGCACCTCACCTGTCAAACGCGAACACTGGACGTCAGACTCTTTTTCGGCTTGAGCGAGTAAATCACTCAGATATGCCCCGTACATTTTTCGCGAAACAAAACTTCCGGAATGCGCCTCTGGATCAAACTTTCGAAAAAACTCGAGGAACGAATCGGGATCATCAACCAGTGCAGACATATTGCCTGCGGGAACATTCAGCAAGTGATCAGGGCTGCTGGTTCCATAGGCCAACCCACGCGCCATTTTGCCTGAACGATTGATAATGGTGAGTTGGGATCCCTTGGGCGCATGCTTGAGAAACTCAATAGCCGTTACTGCGCCGCTGAAACCCGCACCGATGATGACTAATCGCTTCACTTGGCATTCCATTGTTTCAAGTAAGCCATGATGGTATCCACCCCCTCATCTATTGAATGAGTCAGGGTATCGATTTTAACCTGTGGGGAATCCGGCACTTCGTAGGGCGAGTCGATGCCAGTGAAGTTCTTGATCAGCCCCTGTCGGGCTTTACTGTAGAGGCCCTTGGGATCTCGTCGCTCGCATTCGCTCAGCGGCGTATCAAGATAGACTTCGATGAAAGACTCGTCACCAATCACACTGCGGGCAAGTGCACGATCACGATGGAATGGAGAGATGAAGGACGTGATGACAATGAGCCCGGCATCCAGGAACAGGTTGGCTACTTCCGCCACTCGCCTGATATTTTCCGTTCGATCCTGATCACCGAATCCAAGGTCTTTGCACAGACCCATTCGTACGTTATCGCCATCAAGCAAATAAGTATGGAAGCCATTCGCTATGAGTTTTTGTTCAAGCGCATCGGCCAGCGAAGACTTACCCGAACCACTAAGACCGGTCAGCCAGATCACCACGGGGCGCTGATTTTTTTGCTCGCCACGCACCCGACTGGTCGTCGAAATAGGCTGGCAAGTGAGATTATTTTGCATAATTTCTCGTCATATTGAAGTCTGACCATTTTCGAGTGCAGCACCTGACCCGCTAAGGGATGCCCGGGTCGCCTGCTTCGAGATTGTAAAACGCTCCGCTTGATGCAGATACCTTGCGATTCAGGTCTTGCCTGCACCCAAGCGGTAGGCAATATAGATCAGCGGAGCAAATGCAATAAGCAGAGCGCTTATTACGCTCAACATGCCCAACGCGACGAGCATCGATACAGGTAGCAGGAACAGCACGTTTATCATCACAATTGTGAGCGTAACTTTCATGTGACCTAACCGTCGAGCAGCATGCTGATATGCGTGCGAACTGTGTGCCTGATAAACCTTGTCACCTTTAAGCAGGCGCCGCACCAGTGTCCATGTCGCGTCCACAATAAAAACACCCAACAGGATAATCCAGCTGAACAGTAGCTCAGGCTTGCTCCACGCTGCTTGAAGAGACAATACAGCGAGGACGATACCGAGAAAGCCACTCCCCGCATCGCCCATGAAAATTTTCGCCGGGGGGAAATTCCACCATAAAAAACCTGCAACCGCTGCCGCCAGCATCAGTGGCGCCCAGATCAGTTCAACGCTCCCAAGGACGTAATAAACCAGACACATCCCCAAGCAAGCGCTGATCGCTTCGGCACTTGCCAGACCATCTATGCCGTCCATGAAGTTATAGAGGTTGAGCATCCAGACCATGTAAATCAGCGCGAGAAAGCACCCGACCCATCCGGGTTCAATGCTTATGCCCCAGAGTGGGATCGCAGGCAGTCCATTCAGCCAGTACAAAGCCCAGGCCGCGGCGACGAAATGGCCAATCAACCGCCATCTGGCAGCCACGTGCCCGTGGTCATCAACGAATCCGAGAATGGCGATCAGCAAGCCTGAACCCGATAACCCCCAGAGTGCGTCTGGACTGAGCAAATTCAAGTGGGCAAGGATTGGTACAGCAAGTAGAAAGGCGGCAACAATGGCAACGCCCCCGCCTCTTGGTGTTGGCGCAGAGTGGGAGCTGCGTTCATTGGGTATATCCATCAAGCTTTTCGCCAAAGCATATCGGCGCAGCACCAATGTCAAAATCCAAGACAATACGAATACGGCAATTAACAGCCACCAAACATTCATCTCTTTACGTTTTCCCGATAATGGTCAGCAGTCTGACGCATAGCGTCGTCAACACTGACGGGCGGCGTCCAACCCAGCAATTCTCGATTTTTACCAATGTCAATTTGCAGCGATCCGCAAAGTCGTTGGGCGAAAGCTTGCTTACCTAATGTCATCGCCGCCAGCTTCAACAGCCACGCCGGCACGGGCACAAGTCGTGCGGATCTACCCATTGCGCGGGAAAGGCGTCGGAGCAATTGCGTTGTCGACAAGTCTTCGCCATCACTGACTAAAAATGTCTGATTGGCCGCGAGGGGGTGATCAATGCATACGATGATCAAATTCACGAGATTGCCAATTGCTACAAAACTTCGCCGATTTCGGATCAATCCAAGTGGCAGAGGAATGCCCTTATCAAGCCACATCATCATGTTCTGAAAGTTGGCCTTCACGCCAGGGCCATAAACCAGGGGAGGCCGAATAATGACAACTTCCATCCCGGTTTCGGAGTGCAGTTTCTGCAACGCTTTTTCAGCTTCGTACTTGGAGATACCGTAAGGATCCACGGGATGCGGCTGGTTGTCTGCTTCATAGACGCTGGGAGCAAATGAGCCTTCACCGTTGACTTTGATTGAACTGACAAAAATAAAGCGTTTGACTCCCGATTCCGCAGCCCGCCGCGCGAGCCTCAAGGTTCCTTCAACGTTAACCTTACGGAATTCCGTCAAAGCATCTTCTGCGGTTTCATTCATGACATGCACTCGAGCTGCAGCATGAATGACCACGTGAACATCATCCAGTGCAGGCAAAAAATCCGCATTCATATCGAAGGGCTGGACGGAGCACAATCCATTTAACCGTGTGGCTCCACGCGATGCTGCGATCGGACAAAATTTCTTGTCCACCAGCAGCCTGAAAACCACAGCTTCTCCGACAAAACCGCTGGCCCCTGTCACCAATACCTTCAGGGCACTCATCGCACCTTATTCCCAATCAACGCAGTAACCCAACAAATACAAAAGAAAAAAAACTTGTCCCTAACCCGACGCCGACACCGCCAGGCACTGAATGAAAGTTTAATTAACTGCCTGCGCCGCAGTTTGAGCCACGTCATTACAAACGGGTTTTTATCCTGCTCAATCAGTTGCACAATTAATTGCACCTGATTGAACCACCAGCCGTCATGAATAGTTTTGTAACGGGCAATCAATGGTGCCAGCCCCTTATTCGCGCCTACCTGATTACGTTCATGCTGGCGATAGTCCATCGTAGGCTCAGGGTCTATGTACCAGAGAAAACCATGGCTACGGGCGAAGGAATAGCAATACCAATCGTGCAGACTGACATCTTGTAATAGACGCCAATTACGTATCATTGACACCTTCAATGAATCCGCGAGCTTTTTGCTCATTACGTAAGTACAACCAGGCCCCGCCGCCTCAAACAGAAAGTCCCACTCAACCTGAAGCTGCGCTTTATTCAGCAAATGGGTTCTTCCATCTGGCCAAAAAGCCGTGACATTACTGGAATAGGCGTCGACTTGACGACTATGGATGGCATGAGTCGCACGCTGAAGCTTGTCTACGTGCCAAATATCATCCTGATCGGCAAAGGCTACGAAATCGAATGTTTCAAACTCGACATCGCGGATGAGTCGGAAAAAATTACGAGATGCTCCACCAAAACTACCCGCTGGCGGCAAGATCCGAACCTGAGGGTGCCTGGAAGCGTAAACCGCACACCACGCTTCTGTACCGTCGGTGGAGGGGTCGATACTTATATAAACGGTTACATCAACAGCTGACTGGCGAAGAATCGAGGCCAACTGCTCCTCGATCCACTGCATGCCATTATAAGCAGCCAGCAAAACTGCAACCTTGGGATGTTTTACTGGCATGCCATTCCTGCTCGCACTGAAAAACGCTGATGTTCGACGGGATCTGGCGTTCGAATCAGTGAGAAGGTGAGTCCAGCAGTTTCTGAAGATACTGACCGTAGCCAGTCTTCTTCAGCGCATCGGCTTGCTCACCCAACTGCTCGGCAGAAATCCAACCGTTGTGGAAAGCGATCTCTTCCAGGCAAGCTACTTTCAGACCTTGACGCTGTTCGATGGTGTGCACAAAGTGACTGGCCTCGAGCAAAGAATCGTGAGTGCCCGTGTCGAGCCAAGCGAAACCACGGCCAAGCATCTCGACACTGAGAGACTTGCGCTCAAGATAAACACGATTCACGTCAGTAATTTCCAGCTCACCACGCTCGGAAGGCTTGATGTTCTTGGCTATTTCCACAACGTCGTTGTCATAGAAATAAAGACCCGTTACTGCGTAGTTGGATTTGGGTTTCAGCGGCTTCTCTTCAATGCTGAGCGCTCGGCCTGAAGCGTCGAACTCGACTACACCAAAACGCTCGGGATCAGAAACGTGATAACCAAACACGGTCGCGCCGCTCTTCTGTTCTGTAGCCGAACGCAAATTGTCCGAGAAATGTTGGCCATAGAAAATATTGTCGCCGAGGATCAGGCAGCAAGGATCCTGACCAATGAACTCTTCTCCAATAATAAAAGCCTGAGCCAGTCCATCCGGAGTAGGTTGTTCTGCATAGGTCAACTGGATGCCATACAGACTGCCATCGCCCAATAACTTGCGAAACAGCGGCAAGTCCTCAGGTGTGGAAATGATCAGAATTTCGCGCATCCCCGCCAGCATCAATACCGACAGTGGATAAAAGATCATCGGTTTGTCATAGATCGGCAGCATTTGCTTGGAAACACCAAGCGTAAGCGGGTGAAGACGAGTGCCCGAACCGCCAGCGAGAATGATGCCTTTACGATTTGTCGTGGTCATTTGTTCAGAACTTCCCTAAGCATTCGGGTTACACCACTTTGCCAATCCGGCAAGTGTAGAGAAAAATTGTCACGCAGCTTCTGAGTATTCAATCGAGAATTCAGAGGGCGGCGCGCAGGTGTCGGATAAGCGGTTGTTTCGATGGCGTTAACCGTCGCCACAGCCAACTCCTCGCCTTGGAGTTTTGCGAAGTCAATTACGTGAGTGGCATATCCATGCCAAGACACTTCACCAGCTGAGGCCAAATGATAGAGGCCAGCCAGTTCTGGACGCTTGATGATTTGCTGAATAGCCAACGCCGTAACGTCAGCGATCAGATCCGCACCTGTAGGAGCACCGATCTGATCCGCAATCACGCTCAACGTTTCGCGGTCCTTCGCCAGCCGTAGCATTGTCTTTGCGAAGTTGTTGCCGCGCGTACCGTAAACCCAGCTAGTGCGGAAGATCAGATACTTGCAACCCGACGCGATAATTGCCTGTTCGCCGGCTAACTTGCTGGAGCCATAATGATTCACCGGCGCAACAGCATCCGTCTCCTGCCATGGCGTCACGCCCTGGCCACTGAAGACGTAATCCGTTGAGTAGTGAACCAGCCAGGCACCCAATGCTGCGGCTTCTTTGGCCATAACACTACTCGCGAGGCCGTTTACGCGATCTGCCAATTCAGTATCCGACTCAGCTTTGTCAACCGCCGTATAGGCGGCAGCATTAACGATCACGTCGGGCTTTACCTGACGAATCGTTGCGCCCAAGGATTCAAGATTAGATAGATCACCGCTCAGACCATCAACGGAATGCCGATCAAGAGCGACCAGTTCTCCAAGCGGCGCCAGTGAGCGTTGCAGCTCCCAGCCCACCTGACCGTTCTTTCCTAAAAGGAGGATCTTCATGCTTTGCTCGAACGATCCGCGTAGTTCTGATCAATCCACTGCTGGTAGCTACCGCTCTTCACGTGCTCAACCCATTCAGTGTTATTCAGATACCACTCAACAGTCTTGCGAATACCAGTCTCGAAAGTCTCTTCCGGAGTCCAGCCCAGTTCTCGCTGAATCTTGCTAGCGTCGATTGCATAGCGAACGTCGTGACCAGGACGATCCTGTACATAAGTAATCAGGCTGGCATGCGGGCGGTGAGCTGAATCAGGACGCAACTCATCGAGCAACGCACAGAGGGTGTGCACCACTTCGATGTTTTGTTTTTCGTTATGACCGCCGATGTTGTAAGTCTCACCGATCACGCCTTCGGTGACGACTTTGTACAACGCGCGCGCGTGATCTTCGACATACAGCCAGTCACGTACCTGGTTGCCTTTGCCATAAACCGGCAGAGGCTTGCCTTCCAGCGCATTGAGAATGATCAGCGGGATCAGTTTCTCAGGGAAATGGCATGGGCCGTAGTTGTTCGAGCAGTTAGTCACCAAGGTAGGCAGGCCGTAAGTGCGGGCCCAGGCACGAACCAGGTGATCGGAGCTGGCCTTGCTGGCCGAGTAAGGCGAACTTGGCTGGTAAGGCGTGGTTTCGGTGAAGAGGTCTTCCGGACCTTCGAGGTCTCCGTAAACTTCGTCAGTCGAAATATGGTGAAAGCGGAAACTGGCTTTACGCGCATCATCCAGAGCGGCCCAGTAGTGGCGGGCAGCTTCAAGCAGCGTGTACGTACCGATGATATTGGTCTGGATGAACTCGGAAGGACCGGAGATCGAGCGATCAACGTGGGATTCTGCGGCCAGATGCATGATTGCATCAGGCTGGTGCTCACGCAGGACACGGTCGATCTGATCACGATCACAGATATCGACTCGTTCAAATACGTAGCGCGAATTCTGGCTGACTTCTGCCAGGGACTCCAGATTGCCGGCGTAAGTCAGCTTATCGACGTTAACGACAGCATCGGACGTGTTGGAGATGATGTGACGGATGACTGCCGAACCAATAAAGCCGGCGCCGCCGGTAACTAGAATTTTCACGCGAAACGATACCCTTGAGCTGCGGACAGCGCTGCCATGAGCGCTGTCTAATCCATGAATGCAGAAGCCACTCGCAGTTGGCATCCGTCAGAGTCAGTCTGAATTGACATGCAATAAGGCACGATCAAACAAGGGACGCATTTTACAGCTTAATGATGGTTTTACTAATGGATAAAGACAGGCAGAGGCGCAATTTCGACAGACGCCCTGCCCCTGCTGCTTCAGACCAGTCGCTTGCGAGCGGCTCTGGACGAGCGTCCCAGGAACCAGCCCAACACTGGACCAATTAACATGCCAATGAGCAACGCCAATACAACGACCAGCGAAACCGGCAACTGCGGCCCAGACAAACCTAAAAACAATAACGACACCGATTGCTGGTTCTCTAGCACAAACGCCAGAATCGCCAACACCAGGAGAAAAATAAATACACCAAGAAATATGCGCTTAAGGTTACGCATGAGTAACCCCTTGAGAAATAGCAGCTGTCAAACCCCTTCCTCCTCTTCCTCATTCACCCGATCACGCAGCTCTTTGCCCGGCTTGAAATGCGGAACGAATTTACCGTCAAGACTGACGGATTGACCGGTCTTCGGGTTACGACCAACGCGCGGCGCGCGGTAATGCAGGGAGAAGCTGCCAAACCCACGGATCTCAATGCGATCACCGGTGGCAAGGCATTGGGACATTTGCTCAAGCATGGTCTTGATGGCCAGCTCCACATCCTTGGATGAGAGCAGCCCTTGATGGGTGACAATTCGTTCGATCAACTCCGACTTCGTCATATTTTTCCCTTCTTTTTCAAGCAGCTAGATCAGCGCTTGAAAGGTTTTAGCACGCCCGGAAGATTTTGAACAGCCCAGGGATTGACATATCTTCCGCCGCATCGAAACGCCCATTTTCAGGGCATAAAACCAACAGACAGATCATCGCGTGCTCAACGACATATCACCAACATGGTTCGCGTCACATAGCCTGCCGGGTTGAAGCCAAAAGGAAACTCATCTTCATCCTTGGCATCATCTGATCGCGTGATCACTTTGTACCCTGCCCCCTTGCACTCTTTAGCTGCGCGCTTTTGACACTTCTCCCAACCAGAGCCCAACCCAGAGCAGTCGACCTCTATACCACTGACGCCGCGCACGGCATGAGTCTTGGCACTGGTGGTACAACCCGCCAAAAGCAATACAGCGATGAGGACAATAAACTTGTTCATCCACTTCCTTATGCCAGGCAGCTGCCCGACGACTACACGCTTAAGACCAAGCTTAGTCGTGAATAGGCGATTGATCCGATTAAAGAAACAGACCACCCCGGAAATGGTTTGGTTTCACGCAGCAACCGATTCACAGAAGCGAACCCGCATTTCTATAAATCACAGGCACAAAAAAGGGCGACCGAAGTCGCCCTTTTTAATGATCAAGCAGAACTTAGTTCTGTTTGGCCATTGCCTGGCGCAGCAGTGCCGCCATGGTGGTGTCGCCAGCAGGAGCTTCTTCAGCCTTCAGGCTTTGGATAGCTTCTTTCTCTTCAGCATCGTCTTTCGACTTGATGGAGAGCTGGATTACGCGGCTCTTGCGATCAACGCTGATGATCTTGGCTTCTACTTCCTGGCCTTCTTTCAGAACGTTGCGCGCGTCTTCAACGCGGTCACGGCTGATTTCGGAGGCTTTCAAAGTCGCTTCGATATCGTCGGCCAGAACGATGATGGCGCCTTTGGCGTCAACTTCTTTCACAGTACCTTTAACGATTGCGCCTTTGTCGTTCTCTTGAACGTACTCGGAGAACGGATCGCTTTCCAGTTGCTTGATACCCAGGGAGATACGCTCACGCTCTGGGTCAACCGACAGGATAACGGTGTCCAGCTCGTCGCCCTTCTTGAAACGACGTACGGCTTCTTCGCCCACTTCGTTCCAGGAGATGTCGGACAGGTGAACCAGACCGTCGATGCCGCCGTCCAGACCAATGAAGATACCGAAATCGGTGATCGACTTGATGGTGCCGGAGATTTTATCGCCCTTGTTGAACTGGCCAGAGAAATCTTCCCATGGGTTAGATTTGCACTGTTTGATGCCCAGGGAGATACGACGACGCTCTTCGTCGATGTCCAGAACCATAACTTCCACTTCGTCGCCGACTTGTACGACTTTCGAAGGGTGGATGTTCTTGTTGGTCCAGTCCATTTCCGAAACGTGTACCAGACCTTCAACGCCTTCTTCCAGCTCAGCGAAGCAGCCGTAGTCGGTCAGGTTGGTTACACGAGCGGTAACGCGAGTGCTTTCTGGGTAACGAGCTTTGATAGCAACCCATGGATCTTCGCCCAGTTGCTTCAGGCCCAGGGAAACACGGTTGCGTTCGCGATCGTATTTCAGAACCTTAACGTCGATTTCGTCACCAACGTTGACGATCTCGGAAGGATGCTTGATGCGCTTCCAAGCCATGTCGGTGATGTGCAGCAGGCCGTCCACGCCACCCAGATCGACGAATGCGCCGTAATCGGTGAGGTTTTTGACGATACCTTTGACTTGCTGGCCTTCCTGCAGGGATTCCAGCAGAGCTTCACGCTCGGCGGAGTTCTCGGCTTCCAGGACGCTGCGACGGGAAACGACAACGTTGTTGCGCTTCTGGTCCAGCTTGATGACCTTGAATTCCAGCTCTTTGCCTTCCAGGTGCGTGGTGTCGCGCACTGGACGGACGTCAACCAGGGAACCTGGCAGGAACGCACGGATGCCGTTAACGTCGACAGTGAAGCCGCCTTTAACCTTACCGTTGATAACGCCCTTGACCACTTCCTCAGCTGCGAAGGCTGCTTCCAGAACGATCCAGCACTCAGCGCGCTTGGCTTTTTCACGGGACAGCTTGGTTTCACCGAAGCCGTCTTCAACCGAATCCAGAGCAACGTGAACTTCGTCACCGACATTGATAGTCAGATCGCCAGCGTCGTTGTAGAACTGCTCAAGCGGGATGAGTGCTTCAGACTTCAGGCCAGCGTGAACGGTTACCCAGCGAGCTTGGTAATCGATATCAACGATAACACCGGTGATGATGGAGCCTGCCTGAAGGTTCAGGGTTTTTAGGCTTTCTTCAAAGAGTTCCGCAAAGCTTTCGCTCATTTTAATTCCTGTAAATGAGGGCGAAGGATACGCCCATCTCCACACCCCAGACGGTGTGGGTTAGTTTCATATAGAAGAAGCGTCGCAGGACTATGACTGGTCCCCTGCGGCCTTCTTGGTCACCCGGCGATATCGCGAATGGCGATCTCGCTCATGATGCGTTCAAGCACCTGATCGATGGACAACTCCGTGGAATCCAGTTGTATGGCGTCAGCCGCCGGCTTAAGCGGGGCTACCGCTCGCTGGGTATCACGCTCGTCGCGTGCACGGATCTCATCTAGCAGACTCGACAGACTAACACCCTCGACTTTGCCCTTCAACTGCAAATATCGACGGCGCGCTCTCTCCTCGGCACTGGCGGTCAGGAAAATTTTCAGCGGTGCATCAGGAAAAACCACCGTACCCATGTCGCGACCGTCGGCAACCAGGCCCGGCGCTTCCTGAAAAGCGCGCTGGCGCTGCAGCAGCGCCTCGCGTACGGCCGGCAGTGCGGCCACTTGCGAAGCGCCGGAACCGACGCTTTCAGTGCGGATGACGTCGCTGACTTCGTCGCCTTCCAGAATGATCCGCTGCAACTGACCGTCGGTCGCCGCAATGAATTGCACATCCAGATGAGCGGCGAGTTTTTTCAGCAGCTCTTCATTGGTCAGGTCGACACCATGATTGTGCGCCGCAAACGCCAGCAGACGATAAAGCGCACCGGAGTCCAGCAGATTCCAGCCCAGACGCTTGGCCAGAATCCCGGCTACGGTGCCTTTGCCCGAGCCGCTTGGCCCATCAATGGTGATGACCGGTGCAATGTTTTTCACGACTGAGCCTCTTGTGCCACACGAATACCGACCTGCCCGCACAGTGCGAGGAAGTTGGGGAACGACGTCGCGACGTTGGCGCAATCATGGATGCGGATCGGTGCAGTAGCGCGCAGCGACGCCACACTGAATGCCATCGCGATACGGTGATCGCCATGACCATGCACTTCGCCGCCGCCAATCTGGCCGCCGTCGATGATGATGCCGTCCGGGGTCGGCTGGCATTTGACGCCCAGCGCCAATAAACCGTCTGCCATGACCTGAATGCGATCCGATTCCTTGACCCGCAGCTCTTCGGCGCCAGTCAGCACGGTGCGCCCTTCGGCACAGGCAGCGGCGACGAACAACACCGGGAATTCGTCGATCGCCAACGGGACCAGCTCTTCCGGAATCTCGATACCTTTGAGTTTAGCTGCCCGCACGCGCAGATCAGCCACAGGCTCGCCGCCGACTTCACGCTGATTTTCCAGAGTGATATCCGCGCCCATCAGGCGCAGGATGTCGATCACGCCGGTACGGGTCGGGTTGATGCCGACGTGCTCAAGCACCAGCTCCGAGCCTTCAGCGATCGAGGCCGCGACCAGGAAGAACGCCGACGACGAGATGTCACCCGGGACTTCGATGTGAGTGGCAGTCAGTTTTCCGCCGGATTCAACCGAAGCCGTAGCGCCGTCAACGCTCACCGGGTAGCCGAAGCCGCGCAGCATGCGCTCGGTGTGATCGCGAGTCGGGGCCGGCTCGGTCACAGTGGTCTTGCCTTCAGCGTAAAGACCGGCGAGCAGCAGGCAGGATTTCACCTGAGCACTGGCCATCGGCATGGTGTAGGTCAGGCCTTTGAGTTTGTGCCCGCCACGAATGGTCATCGGTGGACGACCTTCAGCAGCGGTTTCAATCACGGCGCCCATTTCACGCAGTGGATTGGCCACGCGATTCATCGGACGCTTGGACAGCGAGGCATCGCCGGTCAAAGTGCTGTCGAAGTTCTGCGCAGCCAACAGGCCGGACAGCAGACGCATCGAGGTACCGGAGTTACCCAGATAGATCGGGCCCGGCGCCGGTTTCAGACCGTGCAGGCCGACACCGTGAATGGTTACGCGGCCGTGGTGCGGCCCTTCGATGACGACGCCCATGTCGCGGAACGCTTGCAAGGTCGCCAGAGCGTCTTCGCCCTCAAGGAAGCCTTCGACTTCGGTGACGCCTTCGGCCAGCGAACCGAGCATGATCGAACGGTGGGAAATGGATTTGTCGCCTGGTACGCGAATCCGACCGGACAGGCGGCCACCAGGTTGAGCCAGGAAGATCAGATCGTTGGAATTCATAGCGTCCACATAGGCCCTGCGGGCCAGGATTTTACTGAAATGCTCGCGGGCAACCCGGGCGCGCGTAAAGACGCCCAACAATTGGTGCCCATCCCCTGCATCGACCGCGTCGCGCAAGGCGTCGAGGTCGCTGCGAAATGTATCGAGTGTGCGCAGAACAGCCTCGCGGTTAGCGAGGAAGATGTCGTGCCACATCACCGGGTCGCTTCCGGCGATTCTTGTGAAATCGCGGAAACCGCCCGCAGCGTAACGGAAGATCTCAAGATTTTCATTGCGCTTGGCCAACGAATCAACCAGGCCGAAGGCCAGCAAATGCGGCAAATGGCTGGTCGCAGCCAGCACTTCATCGTGTCGCTCGACCTGCATGTGCTCGACGTCGGCACCCAATTCGCGCCACAGACGATCAACCACCGCCAACGCAGCCGGATCGGTTTGCTCAAGTGGCGTGAGGATAACCTTGTGGCGACGGAACAGTTCGGCGTTGGAGGCTTCCACCCCACTCTGTTCGGAACCGGCAATCGGATGACCCGGCACGAAACGCGGCGGCATCGCGCCAAACGCTTCGGTGGCTGCGCGCACCACATTGCCTTTGGCGCTGCCGACATCAGTCAGAATCGCCTGCCCCAGATCCATGCCCGCCAACCGTGCGAGCACTTTTTCCATGGCCAGGATCGGCACCGCCAGTTGAATCACGTCAGCGCCCTGGCATGCAGCCGCCAAGTCATCTTCACAACGATCGACCACACCCAACTCGACCGCGAGCTTGCGCGATTGCGGATCGAGATCGACCCCGACCACTTCGCGGCAGATGCCGCTTTCACGCAAGCCTTTGGCAAACGAACCACCGATCAACCCCAGACCGACCACCACAAGGCGCCCGATCATAGGTGCAGCAGATTGCAGTGCAGTGACATCACCCACGAGCCAGAACCTTGCGCAGCGCTTCGAGGAAGCGGCTGTTTTCCGCCGGCAGACCGATGGTCACCCGCAGGTGGTTCGGCATGCCGTAGTTAGCCACCGGACGCACAATCACGCCTTCGCGCAGCAAGCCCTGGAAAATCGGGGCCGCGACCTGAGCGAGATCGACGCAGATAAAGTTGCCTTTGGATTCGATCCAGCTCAGGCCCAACTCACGGAAACCGGCCTGCAACTGCTGCATGCCCGCCTCGTTGAGTTGACGGCTTTGCGCCAGATATTCCTCATCCTTCAGCGCCGCACAGGCTGCCGCGAGGGCGAGACTGTTGACGTTGAACGGCTGGCGAACTCGGTTCAGCACATCAGCAACAACCGGAGTCGACAGACCGTAGCCAACACGCAATGCCGCCAGACCATAGGCCTTGGAGAACGTGCGCGATACCAGCAGATTCGGGTAAGCGGCAAGGAAATCCAGACCGTCCGGCAGATCGCTGCCTTCGGCGTATTCGATGTAAGCCTCGTCCAGCACTACCAGAACGTGCTCCGGAACATCCTGAAGGAATTCGTCCAGCGCTTCAGCGCCGAACCAGGTGCCGGTCGGGTTGTTCGGGTTGGCGATGAATACCACGCGGGTGTTGGCATCGATGGCCGCGAGCATCGCCGGCAGGTCATGCCCCCAATCCTTCGCCGGGACCACTTTGGCCTGGGCGCCGACCGCTTGAGTGGCGATCGGATACACCGCGAACGCGTGCTCACTGAACACCGCATTCAGGCCCGGCGCCAGATAGGCACGCGCGACCAACTCAAGAATGTCGTTGGAGCCGTTGCCCAAGGTAACCTGGTTCAGTTCGACACGGCATTGCTCGGCCAGCAGCGATTTCAATGCGAAACCGTTGCCGTCCGGATAACGAGTCAGCTCGGCCAGCTCTTCGCGGATCGCCGCCAAGGCTTTCGGGCTGGCACCCAACGGGTTTTCGTTGCTCGCCAGCTTGACGATTTTTGCCGGATCCAGATCCAGCTCGCGCGCCAGTTCGTCCACAGGCTTGCCCGGAACGTACGGCGAAAGTTGTTGCACGCCCGGCTGTGCCAGAGCGAGGAAGTTGCCACTCATTTGCTACCACCCCTTAGAGAACTGCTTTCGGGTAGGAACCCAGCACTTTGAGTGCTACTGCTTCCTGACTGATCTTTTCCAGCACACCCTTGATCAACGGATCACGGTGGTGGCCGACGAAGTCGATGAAGAACACGTAGGTCCATTTGCCGCTGCGCGAAGGACGCGTTTCGATACGGGTCAGGTCGATCCCGTTGTCGTGGAACGGCACCAGCAGCTCGTGGAGCGCGCCGGGCTTGTTGCTCATCGACACGATGATCGAAGTCTTGTCGTCGCCGGTCGGCGGCACTTCCTGGTTACCGATCATCAGGAAGCGCGTCGAGTTGTCGGGACGGTCTTCGATCTTCTCGGCCAGACGGGTCAGGCCATACAGCCCTGCGGCCATATCGCCGGCAATCGCCGCCGAGTTCCATTCGCCTTTGACCCGCTTGGCCGCTTCGGCGTTGCTGGAAACCGCCACGCGCTCGACATTCGGGTAATGCGCGTCCAGCCACTTGCGGCACTGAGCCAGCGACTGTGCGTGGGAATAGATGCGGCTGATGCTGTCGGTCTTGGTATTTTCACCGACCAACAAGTGATGGTGAATACGCAGCTCGACTTCGCCACAGATGACCATGTCGTGTTCGAGGAAGCTGTCCAGCGTGTGGTTGACCGCGCCCTCGGTGGAGTTTTCCACCGGCACCACGCCAAAATTCACCGCACCGGCCGCCACTTCACGGAACACTTCGTCGATCGCCGCCATTGGCTTGCTGATCACCGCGTGGCCGAAGTGCTTCATGGCCGCCGCTTGAGTGAAGGTGCCTTCAGGGCCGAGGTAAGCCACTTTCAGCGGCTGCTCCAGCGCCAGGCACGACGACATGATTTCGCGGAACAAACGCGCCATCTCTTCGTTGCCCAGCGGCCCCTGATTGCGCTCCATCACGCGTTTGAGCACCTGAGCTTCGCGCTCAGGACGATAGAACACCGGCACTTCGCCTTCGGCCAGCGAGGCCATCTTTACTCGCGCGACTTCCTGGGCGCAACGCGCACGCTCACTGATCAGCTCCATGACTTTAGTGTCCAGAGCGTCAATGCGAACGCGCAGTGCCTTGAGTTCTTGCTCGGACATCAGCCGTGTTCCTTCTCGAATTCAGCCATGTACGCCACCAGCGCGTTAACCGCAGTGATGTCGACGGCGTTATAGATGGAGGCGCGCATACCGCCCACGGAGCGGTGGCCCTTCAGATTGAGCAGGCCACGCTCTTCGGCACCGACGAGGAACGGCTTGTCCAGACGATCGTCAGCCAGACGGAACGGCACGTTCATCCACGAGCGGTCCGACTTGTTGATCGGGTTGCTGTAGAGGCCGCTGGCGTCGATGAAGTCGTACAGCGTGCGCTGCTTGACGTCATTCAGCTTGGCGATCGCTTCAACGCCGCCCTGCTCTTTCAGCCACTGGAACACCAGGCCGGACAGGTACCAGGCCAGGGTCGGCGGGGTGTTGTACATCGAGCCGTTATCGGCCGCGACTTTGTAATCGAGCATGGTCGGGCACAGCGAACGCGCCTTGCCCAGCAAGTCTTCGCGGATGATGTTGACGACGATGCCGCTCGGGCCGATGTTCTTCTGCGCGCCGGCGTAGATCATGCCGAAACGCGAGATGTCGACCGGGCGCGACAGAATGTCCGAAGACATGTCAGCTACCAGCGGCACGTCGCCGGTTTCCGGGATCCACTGGAACTCCAGACCGCCGATGGTTTCGTTCGGCGCGTAGTGAACGTAAGCAGCGTCTTTCGACAGGTTCCACTCGTTCTGGCCCGGGATAGCGAAATAGTCGTAAGGCTTGGCGGTGGCGGCAACGTTGACGTGACCGTAGCGCGAGGCTTCTTCAATGGCTTTCTGCGACCAGATACCCGTATCGATGTAGTCGGCCGAGCCGCCTTCAGGCAACAGGTTCAGTGGAATCTGCGCGAATTGCTGGCTGGCACCACCTTGCAGAAACAGCACTTTGTAGTTCGACGGGATATTCAGCAGGTCACGCAGATCCTGCTCGGCCTGGGTGGCAATGGACACGAACTCATCGCTGCGATGGCTCATTTCCATGACCGACAGACCCTTGCCGTGCCAATCAAGGAGTTCACCCTGGGCACGTTGCAGGACAGCTTCAGGAAGCGCCGCAGGACCGGCGCAGAAGTTAAAGGCTCGCTTGCTCACATCCAATCTCGCTCTGATTTGGTGGTATCACGCAATAAATCACACTACCGATCAACACGGCCCTGTGGGAGCGAGCCTGCTCGCGAATGCATCACCGCGGTGTGTCAGAGGTACCGCAGCGCCTGCATTCGCGAGCAGGCTCGCTCCCACAGGGGATCTCCATGATGTCGAAATTTCATACCGGACAAATAACAAGGGGGCGAATTCTCATCCGCCCCCTCGTTTGTCCGCTTATTCTTGCGGTTCTTCGTCTGCTGCGGCGTCGAGTTGCTGGTCTTCACCGGCATCGTCGTTGACGACAGTGCCTTCGAATTCCTCGCCCTCTTCACCTTCAAGCTCTTCACCTTCGACTTCCGAAGGCTCCTGAACCCGCTCCAGCCCGACCAGGGTTTCATCCTTGGCCAGCTTGATCAGCGTCACACCCTGAGTGTTACGACCCAGGCTCGACACTTCGTCGACACGGGTACGCACCAGAGTGCCCTGATCGGAGATCAGCATGATTTCTTCGCCATCCTGCACCTGAACCGCGCCGACCAGACGGCCATTACGTTCGTTGCTGACCATGGCGATTACGCCCTGACCGCCACGTTTGTATTCAGGGAACTCGGTGATCGCCGTGCGCTTGCCGTAGCCGCGCTCGGAAGCGGTGAGGATTTCGCTGCCTTCTTCCGGAATCAGCATGGAGATCAGCTTCTGCCCTTCCGGCAGACGCATACCACGTACACCGCGGGCAGTACGGCCCATGGCGCGAACTTCGGATTCCTTGAAGCGTGTCACTTTGCCGCCGTCGGAGAACAGCATGATTTCCTGCTCGCCATCGGTAATGGCAGCGGAGATCAGGATGTCACCTTCGTCCAGCTCCAGCGCGATCAGACCGACGCTACGCTGACGGCTGAAGGCCACCAACGGAGTTTTCTTCACGGTACCGTTGGCGGTCGACATGAAGATGAACGGGGCTTTCTTGCGGTCAGCAGCCTTGATACGCGCACGACGCTCTTCGTCGGTCTCGTTGCTGTTTTCGATGTCTTCTACATCAGCCTCAACGCCTTCGGCTTCTTCTTCATCAGCCTGACGCTTCATGGCTTCGAGATCGACCGGCAGCATGGTGGTGATGTATTCGCCTTCGCTCAACGGCAACAGATTGACCAGCGGACGACCACGGGCGGCGCGGGACGCTTCCGGAATCTCGTAGGTCTTGAGCCAATACACCTTGCCCTTGCTGGAGAACAGCAGCAGCGTGGTGTGGCTGTTGGCAACCAGCAGGTGAGCGATGTAGTCCTCATCCTTGACGCCGGTGGCCGACTTGCCTTTACCGCCACGACGCTGAGCCTGGTACGCAGCCAATGGCTGGGTCTTGGCGTAGCCACCGTGGGAGATGGTCACGACGCGCTCTTCTTCCGGGATCATGTCACCCAGGGTCAGGTCGAGACGGGCATCGAGAATTTCGGTGCGACGCACGTCGCCGTATTCGGCACGAATCACTTCCAGCTCTTCGCGGATCACTTCCATCAGGCGCACAGCGCTGTTGAGGATGCGGATCAGCTCGCCGATCTGATTGAGGATTTCTTGATACTCAGCCAGCAGTTTTTCGTGTTCCAGACCGGTCAGACGGTGCAGGCGCAGTTCCAGAATGGCTTGCGCCTGCTCTGGCGACAGGAAGTACTTGCCTTCGCGCAGACCGTATTGCGGGTCGAGGTTTTCCGGACGGCACGAATCGGCACCGGCACGTTCAACCATCGCGACCACTGCCGAGGATTCCCACGGCGTGCTGATCAGCGCTTCTTTCGCTTCCGAAGGGGTCGGCGAGGCTTTGATCAGGGCAATAACCGGGTCGATGTTCGACAGGGCAACGGCCTGGCCTTCGAGAATGTGGCCACGCTCACGCGCCTTGCGCAGTTCGAACACAGTACGGCGGGTAACGACTTCGCGACGGTGACGGACGAAGGCTTCCAGCAGATCCTTGAGGTTCAGGATGCGTGGGCGGCCATCGATCAGCGCAACGATGTTGATGCCGAATACCGACTGCAGCTGGGTCTGGGCGTAGAGGTTGTTGAGGATCACCTCAGGCACCTCGCCGCGACGCAGTTCGATCACGACGCGCATACCGTCCTTGTCGGACTCGTCGCGCAGTTCGGTGATGCCTTCGAGCTTCTTCTCTTTGACCAGCTCGGCGATCTTCTCGATCAGACGTGCCTTGTTCAGCTGGTACGGCAGTTCGGTGATGACGATCTGCTGACGGCCACCGACCTTGTCGATGTCTTCAATGATCGAGCGGGCACGCATGTAAATACGCCCGCGGCCGGTGCGGTAGGCTTCGATGATGCCAGCGCGACCGTTGATGATCGCGGCGGTCGGGAAGTCCGGACCGGGGATGTATTGCATCAGCTCATCGACGGTCAGCTCAGGGTTGTCGATGAGCGCCAGGCAACCGTCGATGACTTCACCGAGGTTGTGCGGCGGAATGTTGGTCGCCATGCCCACGGCGATACCGCTGGAGCCGTTGACCAGCAGGTTGGGAATACGGGTCGGCATGACCGCCGGGATCATTTCGGTGCCGTCGTAGTTCGGCACCCAGTCCACGGTTTCCTTGTGCAGGTCAGCCAGCAGCTCGTGCGCCAGCTTGGTCATGCGTACTTCGGTGTATCGCATGGCCGCAGCGTTGTCGCCGTCGACCGAACCGAAGTTGCCCTGACCGTCTACCAGCAGGTAGCGCAGGGAGAAAGGCTGAGCCATACGAACGATGGTGTCGTACACGGCAGTGTCACCGTGCGGGTGATACTTACCGATCACGTCGCCGACAACACGGGCAGATTTCTTGTACGGCTTGTTGAAGTCGTTGCCCAGCTCGCTCATCGCGAACAGTACGCGACGGTGCACGGGCTTGAGGCCATCGCGCGCATCCGGCAGTGCACGGCCGACGATCACGCTCATCGCGTAGTCGAGGTAGGACTGTTTCAGCTCGTCTTCGATATTGACCGGGAGGATTTCTTTGGCCAGTTCGCCCATGAGAAGCCTGATTCCTTTTTCTGGTGAAACTTCGTCATATCCATGTGGGAGCAACGAAGCTCGTCGGGGCAGGCCGAGTGCCATGCGCCGACTTACGACAAATCAACAATCTGAAGAGTGGATTTGCGCAGTAAAGACAGCTCCGTGGAGCTGCCTCGGAAAACGCCGGATGTTATCACAAAGGCCGCCACGCACCTATCCCCCTGATGCGCATGGAGCATAGTTAGTTGACCGGTGACAGGCTTAACGGGGACGAGAGAGGCTCAGAGCTTCTTTGAATGCAGAAATGGGGCTCGGTTTAGCGATGTTTATTGACATTTAGGGGCACAAACACCTGTAGGAGCTGCCGAAGGCTGCGATCTTTTGATCCTGACCTGTAAAAAGCAAGATCAAAAGATCGCAGCCTTCGGCAGCTCCTACATTGAGCAGGCCAGCATCAATGCAGGCGTTTGCGGCACATCAACTGGGCCATTTTCGCGGTGTCCGGGCGCTCGACAATGCCTTTTTCGGTAACGATCGCGTCAATGAGATCCGCCGGCGTCACGTCAAACACCGGGTTGAACGCTTCAACGTCCGCACCGACCCGCTTGCCGCCGACTTCCAGCAACTCGGCACCATCACGTTCTTCGATCGGGATGTCGTCACCGCTGGCCAGATTCATGTCGATGGTCGAACTCGGCGCCACCACCATGAAACGCACGCCGTGGTGCATGGCGTTGACTGCCAGTTGATAGGTGCCGATCTTGTTTGCCACGTCACCGTTGGCGGTGATGCGATCCGCACCGACGATCACCCAGGTCACACCCTTGGTTTTCATGATGTGCGCAGCGGCGGAGTCGGCATTCAGCGTCACCGGGATACCTTCGTTGGCGAGCTCCCACGCAGTCAGGCGCGAGCCCTGCAGCCATGGACGGGTTTCGTCGGCGTAAACACGTTCGACCATGCCTTCCAGATAAGCCGCACGAATCACCCCCAGCGCCGTGCCGAAACCGCCAGTGGCCAGCGCGCCTGTATTGCAGTGGGTCAGAATCGCCTGAGCATTGCCCTGGTGCTTTCGAATCAGGTCGACGCCGAGTTGCGCCATGGTCAGGTTGGCTTCGCGGTCGCTTTCGTGAATGGCGACGGCTTCGGCCTCCAGCGCCGCCAGCGGATCGGCGTTTTCCTTCAGGCGGTCGAGGCGATCGTGCATGCGACCCAAGGCCCAGAACAGATTGACCGCTGTCGGACGAGAATCCGCCAGCAAGGCGAAATCCTCTTCCAACGCCGCGTACCAGTCACCACCTTCAGCAATCCGCGTGCGCGCCGCGAGCACGATGCCATAGGCCGCACTGATGCCGATGGCCGGTGCGCCACGCACCACCATCGAGCGAATCGCCTCAGCCACGCCGGCGGCGCTGGTGTAGGCAATCCACGTTTCTTCGAACGGCAAAATACGCTGATCCAGCAGGTGCAGCGCGCCGTCTCGCCAATCGATGGCCTTCACTTTCTCCGCAGCCAACAGTCGATCGCGCATCCCACACCCCGCACTCATGAACAAAAGCCGCCGATTATAGCGATCCCCCCGCGAAGACGCTCGGGTATACTTCGCCATCCTTTACAAAAGCACTGGAACCGACCCTCGATGCCGAAACCTGCCATTGCGCTCGACTTATTATTGCTGCCGACCTGGCTGGTACCCGTCGAACCCGCTGGCATTGTGCTCAAGGAGCATGGCCTGGGCATCCGCGACGGTCGCATCGTGTTTATCGGCCCGCGCGCCGAAGCATTGAAGTGTAACGCCACGGAAATCCGCGAACTGCCGGATGTGCTGCTCGCCCCCGGCCTGATCAACGCTCATGGTCACGCGGCGATGACACTGTTCCGTGGCCTGGCCGATGATCTGCCGCTGATGACCTGGCTGGAAAACCACATCTGGCCGGCCGAGGCCAAATGGGTCGATGAAGCTTTCGTCCGTGACGGCACCGATCTGGCCATTGCCGAGCAGATCAAGGGCGGCATCACTTGCTTCTCGGACATGTATTTCTTTCCGAAAGTCGCCAGCGAACGCGTGCATAACAGCGGCATTCGCGCGCAAATCGCGATTCCGATCCTTGATTTCCCGATTCCGGGCGCCAGCAGTGCAGATGAAGCCATTCGTCAGGGCGTCGAGTTGTTCGGCGACTTGAAGCATCACGAACGGATCAAGATCACCTTTGGCCCTCATGCACCGTACACCGTCGGCGACGAGAACCTGGAGAAAATCCGCGTGATTGCCGAGGAACTGGACGCCTCGATCCACATGCACGTTCACGAAACCGCGTTCGAAGTTCAGCAGTCACTGGAGCAGCGCGGCGAACGTCCGCTGGCGCGCCTCGGCCGCCTCGGTCTGCTCGGCCCGCGCTTCCAGGCCGTGCACATGACTCAGATCAGCGAGGATGACCTGGCGTTGCTGGTAGAAAGCAACACCAACGTGATTCATTGCCCGGAATCCAACCTGAAACTCGCCAGCGGCTTCTGCCCGGTCGAGCGTTTGTGGCAGGCTGGGGTGAATGTCGCGGTCGGCACCGATGGCGCCGCCAGCAATAACGATCTGGATCTACTCGGCGAAACCCGCACCGCCGCCCTGCTGGCCAAAGCCGTCGCCGGCTCCGCCACCGCGCTGGACGCTCATCGGGCACTGCGCATGGCCACCCTGAATGGCGCGCGCGCACTGGGGATCGAGACGCAAGTCGGTTCACTGGAAATAGGCAAAGCCGCCGACATCGTCGCTTTCGACCTGTCCGGCCTGGCGCAGCAACCGGTGTACGACCCGGTTTCGCAGCTTATCTATGCCACCGGTCGCGATTGCGTGAAACACCTGTGGGTCGCCGGCAAACAACTGCTCGACGACCGCCGCCTGACACGACTGGACGAAGAGCAACTGGGCGCCACTGCCCGGGCCTGGGGCCAGCGCATCAGCGGCCACACCGAATCGTAAACGCCCGGGCGCAAACGCCTGGGCTACAGCCTTTTTTCAAGTTTCAGAGGATTTAACATGAGCAACGTCGACCACGCCGAAATCGCCAAATTCGAAGCCCTGGCCCATCGCTGGTGGGACCGCGAAAGCGAATTCAAACCACTGCACGACATCAACCCGCTGCGGGTCAACTGGATTGACGAGCGGGTCAATCTGGCCGGCAAGAAAGTCCTCGACGTCGGTTGCGGCGGCGGCATCCTCAGCGAAGCCATGGCCCAGCGTGGCGCCACCGTAATGGGCATCGACATGGGCGAAGCGCCACTGGCAGTCGCGCAACTGCATCAGCTGGAATCCGGCGTCAGCGTCGAATACCGCCAGATCACCGCCGAAGCCCTGGCCGAAGAAATGCCCGAGCAGTTCGACGTGGTGACCTGTCTGGAAATGCTTGAGCACGTACCTGATCCATCGTCGGTGATCCGCGCCTGCTTCCGCATGGTCAAGCCCGGCGGCCAGGTGTTCTTCTCGACCATCAACCGCAACCCGAAGGCGTACCTGTTCGCCATCATCGGCGCCGAATACATCATGAAGCTGCTGCCGCGCGGCACCCATGACTTCAAGAAATTCATTCGCCCGTCCGAGCTGGGCGCCTGGAGCCGCATGGCCGGCCTGACCGTCAAGGACATCATCGGCCTGACCTACAACCCGCTGACCAAGCACTACAAACTGGCCAACGACGTTGACGTCAACTACATGATCCAGACCCTGCGCGAGGAATAAGCCGATGGCCATCAGAGCAGTTCTTTTCGACATGGACGGCACCCTGCTCGACACGGCGCCGGACTTCATCGCCATCTGTCAGGCGATGCGCGCGGATCGCGGCTTGCCGCCGATCAACGACAAGCACATCCGCGACGAGATTTCCGGCGGCGCCAAGGCCATGGTCGCGGTGACGTTCTCGATGGACCCGGAGTCGCCGGGCTTCGAAGAACTGCGTCTGGAGTTCCTCGAGCGCTATCTGGTCGGTTGCGCCGTACACAGCAAGCTGTTCGACGGCATGGGCGAACTGCTCGCCGACATCGAGAAGGCCAACCTGATCTGGGGCGTGGTGACCAACAAGCCGTTGCGCTTTGCCGAGCCGATCATGCAACAGTTGGGACTGTCCGAGCGTTCGGCGCTGCTGATCTGCCCGGATCACGTGAAAAACAGCAAGCCGGATCCGGAGCCGTTGATCCTTGCATGCAAAATGCTTGATCTGGATCCGGCGACGGTTCTGTTTGTCGGCGATGATCTGCGCGATATCGAATCGGGGCGCGATGCCGGTACGAAAACGGCGGCGGTGACATTTGGCTACATTCACCCGGACGACAACCCGCGGCATTGGGGCGCGGACGTGGTGGTGGACCATCCGTCGGAGTTGCGCAAGGTGCTCGATAGCGCGCTTTGCAGCTGCTGATCAACGTCAAAAGATCGCAGCCTGCGGCAGCTCCTCCAGAACAGTGATCATTTGTAGGAGCTGCCGCAGGCTGCGATCTTTTAGCTATTAATGGATTGTGAGGTTTTTATGTTTGATTATTCCGCTCGTCCCGAATTGCTCAAGGATCGGGTCATTCTGGTCACCGGTGCCGGTCGTGGCATTGGCGCGGCTGCGGCGAAAACCTACGCCGCCCATGGCGCTACGGTATTGCTGCTGGGCAAGACCGAGGCCAATCTGGCGCAGGTGTATGACGAGATCGAAGCTGCCGGGCATCCGCAACCGGCGGTTATTCCGTTCAACCTGGAAACCGCCCTGCCCCATCAGTACGATGAACTGGCCGCGATGATCGAGACCGAGTTCGGCCACCTCGACGGTTTGCTGCACAACGCTTCGATCATCGGCCCACGCACGCCGATCGAGCAGTTGTCCGGCGAAAACTTCATGCGCGTCATGCAGGTCAACGTCAACGCCATGTTCATGCTGACCAGCACCCTGCTGCCGCTGCTCAAGCTGTCACAAGACGCCTCGGTGGTGTTCACCTCCAGCAGCGTCGGCCGCAAGGGTCGGGCGTACTGGGGCGCCTATGGCGTGTCGAAGTTCGCCACCGAAGGCCTGATGCAAACCCTGGCCGATGAAGTTGACGGTGTGGCGCCAGTTCGCTCCAACAGCATCAACCCGGGCGGCACCCGCACCAGCATGCGCGCACAAGCCTATCCGGGCGAAAACCCGCTGAACAATCCGACACCGGAAGAAATCATGCCGGTCTACCTGTACCTGATGGGCCCGGACAGCACCGGCATCAACGGTCAGGCGTTCAACGCGCAATAACTGCCATACGTCGCATTTGTTGCCGCGGCAGATTCCTGTCGCGGCATGCATTTGCCGCCCGAGAGCGTCACAATCCAGTCAATTTTCCAGCACCCACCTCCCACCTTCAAAGCCAACCCATTGATTGCAAACGGTTTAAATAAAACCGAACCGAATGGCACGACTTTCGCTCTAATTTCCCTCAAAGCAAGCCGCGTGAAGGCAATGGGGCGAAGCCGATTTCGATAGCTGACTAATCGTCATCCGGCAGACTAGACTTACGCCAAACGTCCTACGGGACTGATGGATCAGTATGACGCGCAGCCCATAGCCGCTCTCACCCAGCCTGTAAGACGGACTTACCGCTAAGGGTTCACGCCATATGAAATCACCCTCCCAGACCAATGCAATTGACTTTGACAGTGCCAAATTGCAACGCCTGGGCTTTGGTCAACTGCCTCCCCTTCTGGAGCGACCGGCCAGCCTGGCGCAATTGCGCCAGCAAATGAGCCTGCAACTGCAGACCAGCCTTGAGCCGCAACGCATCCTCGGTCTGTTTTTCCGCGAAGTTCAGCGCCTTGTGCCGCTGGACGCGCTCAGTTACGTGCACCAGGGCAGCGATTTGCGCCTGGAGTTCGGCACCCGCGGCCACCATTCGATCAGCTATAGCCTCAGTCACGAAGGCGAGCACATGGGTGAACTGATATTCCGCCGCAATCAGCGCTTCAACGAACAGGACCAGGGCAACCTTGAATCGCTGTTGTCGTCGCTGCTGTACCCGATGCGCAATGCTTTGCTCTACCGCGCCGCCACACAGAGCGCCCTGCGTGATCCGTTGACCGGCGCCGGCAACCGTATCGCCATGGAGCAGACCTTGCAGCGCGAGATCGACATGTCGCGTCGGCATGTGCAGCCGCTCTCGGTGCTGATGCTCGACATCGATCACTTCAAACGGGTCAACGACAGCCATGGTCACAGCGCCGGCGATGACGTACTAAAAGCCATCGCCGCGACCATCAAGGCGCAACTGCGCAACGTCGACATGGTGTTTCGTTACGGTGGTGAAGAGTTTTTGGTGCTGCTGTCCAATACCAGCCGGGATGCGGCGGCAATGGTCGGCGAACGTCTGCGTTATGCGACGCAGGCAGCTGAATATTATGCGGACGGGCAGTTGATCGAATTGACTGTGAGCCTGGGATGTTCGACGTTGTTGCCGGGCGAATCGGCCGACAGCTTGCTGCGCCGCGCTGACAGTGCGTTGTATGTGGCCAAGCGTGAAGGTCGCAACCGGTTGGCGATGGCGGGCTAAGGCTTTCCAACCAACACAAAACAGTGTGGGAGCGAGCCTGCTCGCGAATGCAATCTGACATTCAACCATGAGTTGACTGACGGACCGCTTTCGCGAGCAGGCTCGCTCCCACATTGGTTTTGCGTTAAGCCGAAATCAGCTCTCGACTACGGCCCTGCGCTCTCGGTTGACCAACAAGCGTTCCGACGTCTCAAGCTGCATACAACGCTCCAGAAACAGATACATGTAGTCGTAGCTCTTGCACACAGCCTGACGCAGTTCGGTTTGCAATGCCTTGCTCGGGTTCATCCCGGCCAGGGTGCAGATGATTTCCAGCGCTTCCCAAGGGTGAGCATCGTCGTACTGGGCATGCATCTTCAACCACTTCATCGCGCGCTTGCGATCCTCTTCGGGAAACGCTGCGGCGTACACGCCGGTGGAGCAGACCAGCGCCGACCACTCCCCGGTCGCGCCTTCGATGGCATAGTTGGTAGCGGCGATGGCCACAATCAGTGAGTCGGCTGAACTGGTGTGCCAGCACCAATGACTCAAGGCATGCAGTTCCGGCGGCACTTGCTGGGCCTGAAGGTCTTCCAGACTGACGCCATGGGCACGACTCCAATGCACCCAGTAATCGGCGTGATTGAGTTCAACGCGGATATTGCGCATCAGCCAGCGCCGCGCCATGTCTTCGCCCGGGTGACGGGCAAATCTGGTTTTGGTGAGGTTCTGCGCCATGTACAACGCAAACTGCTCAACCACCGGCCAGCCCCCGATCAGGTACTGACGCATGGTTCTGGCGCTGAGTTTGTTATCACGCATGCGCAGGTAAAGTTCATGTTCGACAACCCGGCGCTTGCTCTCGCTGCAATCCTCAATGAGCTGTTGTGCCCATTCTGGATAACTTGCAGCTTCCATGAGTGGTCCGGTTCGGTTGAATGTGTCGATCACTGTTCGGCTCCTTTTGATTTGTGATTGTAAGGATCGGCGAGAGACTTCAACGGAACGTGCCAGGCGCTTTGAATAACAGCGGTTGCGGTCTGGCGGGCCGACTTTGCAAACTGTCACAGGTAAACAACTGTGGGCGTTCTATAACATAACCCTGAGCGTAATCCACACCAATCTCAAGCAACGCCTGCTCGATCTGGGTTGTTTCAACAAACTCGGCAATTGTCTGCTTACCCATGACATGCCCGATGTGATTGATCACTTCGACCATTGCGCGGTTAATCGGGTCGTCCAGCATATCCTTTACGAAACTCCCGTCGATCTTCAGGAAGTCTACAGGCAAATGTTTCAGATAAGCGAACGAAGACATTCCGGCACAAAAGTCATCTAACGAAAAGTAGCAACCTAACCCTTTGAGTTCATTAATAAATCTTATTGCGCTGCCCAGATTTGCAATTGCACTGGTTTCTGTAATTTCAAAACAAATCATTTCAGGCGGTATTGCATAGTTAACAAACTGCTCGCGCAGAAAGTGCAAAAACGCGTCATCTCCTATAGTAATGCCTGACAGATTAATCGCACACATTGCTAATGGCTCTTGATGTTCTTGCGCAATACATTGAGCAATAACCTTGAATACGTTCTGAACTACCCAACGATCCAGTTGACTCATCAAACCATAGCGCTCGGCAGCGGGAATGAAACTGTCCGGCAGGATCATCCGTCCGGCTTCATCATGCAGACGCAGCAGAATCTCGATGTGCCCACCCTTGTTGTCGCCCGGTTTGAGCGGGGCGATTTCCTGGGCGTACAGACAAAAACGGTTTTCCTCCAGCGCCATGTGCAGACGCTGTACCCAGGCCATTTCGCCAAAGCGCAGCGACAGCTCGGAATCGTCGGCGTGATAGACCTGCACACGGTTGCGGCCTTTCTCCTTGGCCATGTAACAGGCCATATCGGCCGCACGCAGTGAGGCTTCGAGGGTCGTCGGGGTTTGTGCGATATGCACCAGACCAATGCTCACAGTGGTCAGGAACGGCCGCCCCTTCCAGACAAAATGCAGATTCTGCACAGTCTGGCGCAGCGCCTCGGCAATCTTCTCCGCCGCGTCCGGTGCGCAGTTCTCCAGCAAAATTCCGAACTCATCACCCCCGAGTCGTGCCAGCGTGTCCCCCTCGCGCAACCCTGATTGCAGCAGCGTGCAAATGTGCCGCAACAACTCATCACCGGCGGCGTGACCACAGGTGTCGTTGACCAGTTTGAATTGATCGAGATCGAGGAACATCAGCGCATGCCGACCGGAATGGCGCGTGAGGTTGTGCAGTGCCTGCTCCAGGCGATATTCGAACTCGCGGCGGTTGGCCAGTCCGGTCAGCGCATCATGGGTGGCCTGCCACGACAGATTGGCGATGTATTGCCGCTCCTGAGTCATGTCGTGCAGCACCAGCACCGTACCGCTGACCTTGCCGGCATTGCGGATCGGTGCGCCGACCAGCGTCACCGACAACGTCGTGCCATCCAGGCGCTGGATCAGTTTCGAATGCTCGCTGCCGCCACTGAGCTGGCCACTGAGAATGTGCTCGATCAGCGTCAGGCCTTCGGCCTGGGCATTGTCGTCGAGCAAATTGAATAGCGCTGCCAGCGGCAGCCCGGCCGCCTGCTCGGCTTTCCAGTGGGTCATGGCTTCGGCAGCTGGGTTCATGTAATCGATGGCGCCGCTGACATCGGTGGTGATGACGCCATCACCGATCGAATGCAGCGTGACGTGCGCCCGATCTTTCTCCAGTTGCAGCGCCTCGGCAAAGGCGTGACGCTGCTTGAGCAGTTTGTGTGTGCGCCACAAGGCCAGAACGATCAACCCCAGCGCCGTGGCCAGGTTGGTGAACAGCAGCAGACGCATGATCATTCGCGAGCCTTCGCCCAAGGCATCGCTGAAAGCCTTCGCTGCTGGGGTGACGCCGTCATTGATGGCGAAAATCCGTGCCTTCCAGCGCTGGATATCAGCGCTGCTGGCGGTGTTATCTGAAATGCTGCGGTGCATCTCCTGCGCCACGTCATCCAGCTCGACCAGATAGGCGTCACCGACGGTCCAGCGATCGATGGCGGTTTCCAGATAACTGAAATGGCGGAAGTTGAGGTATAGCCAGATCAGGCTGGAGACGTCGTCCGGGTGGTTGCCGCCCTTGAGAATACCTTCGCGCGCAGCGGCCAGATCCGGCGGTTGATGATCCAGCGCCAGACGCAACTGATGCCCGCCTTGCGGCACGGCAATCGCGTTGCGGTATTTGAGCAAAATGGCCTCGTCGCGGCTATCGGCATACAGATTGAGGTAGTAGATCGCGTCTTTCTGACCCTTGGACCAGAGGCTTTCACCGGCGACGTAACCGCGAACGGCCGAGAGCACGTAAAGACTCACGCCGCCCAATAACGCTTGAAATAACACGACGGCAATAAATGGCCACACGATGCCCAACAACCGTGGCGTTCCGAGAGTCCGCTTTTGCTTCATGAGATCCCTTGCGCAAGCACTGCCAGATGAACACCGGAAAATCCTGCTCCTGACAGCTCAGCCTAGGCTAATTTTCGACAAGTCAAAGGGACAGCTATGCCGTCCTCTAGGTCGATTGTGCACATGGCTGGTCTGCTTGAGCGTTCCGGTTGAATTTACTCAATGCAATTCAAGCACTAAGCACAGAAACCGGAACGAAACTCAAGGGCGCTGGATCTGCTGCAGGTGACCATAGAGCTTGGCATACAGACCGCCATCGGCGATCAGCTGCTGGTGATCGCCGTCCTCAGCGACCTGACCGCCATCGAACACCAGCACGCGATCAGCCTGTTTCACCGCCGACAGTCGATGAGCAATGATCAGTGTGGTGCGGCCATTGAGGAAGCGCGCCATGGCCTGATGCAGGTTGTACTCGGTGGCGGCGTCGAGGGCCGAAGTGGCTTCGTCGAGGATGACGACTTTCGGCTCGGCGAGGATCATCCGGGCGATGGCCAGGCGTTGGCGTTGCCCGCCCGACAAGCGCACGCCGGAACGGCCGACAATACTGTCCAGGCCATTGGGCAAAGCACGGATGGTCGCTTCGAGCTGAGCGATTTCCAGTGCCTGCCAGCACGCTTCATCACTGCGAGTGCGGCCCATGGTCAGGTTGGCGCGCACGCTATCGTTGAACAGCGCCGGGTGTTGCAGCACCACCGCGACGTTTTCGCGAACCGTGTCGAGGCCGATCTCCTGCTGGGTCGAACCGCCGAAACGGATGGTGCCGGCCAGCGGCGTGTACAGCCCGAGGAGCAATTGCACCAAGGTACTTTTGCCACCGCCACTGGCGCCAACAATCGCGACTTTTTCACCGGGAGCAATCGACAGATTCAGTTGATCCAGCACCAGTTCATCACCGTAGCCGAAGCTCAGGCCTTGCACCTGAATGCCGACGGTGTCACGCCCCTTGAACGGATCGACACCGCCGGAATATTGCGGCTCATCGGCACGTGCCAGCAGTTCGTTGATCCGCGCCAGCGCCCCGCCCGCCGCGTAATAGGCGTATTGCAGATTGAGCAGTTGTTCGACCGGGCCGATCATGAACCACAGGTAGCTGAACACCGCGAGCATCTGGCCGATCGACAGATCGGAGAACAACACCGTGAGCATCGCCGCCGCACGGAAAATGTCGATACCGAACTGAAACAGCAGACCACTGGCGCGGTTGGAGGCGTCGGTTTTCCACTGCGAGTTGACCGCGTAATTACGCACCTCCTGCGCACGCAGGCCGAGTCGCCCGAGGAAGAAACCCTGACGGTTGCCAGCACGGATTTCCTGAATCGCATCGAGGGTTTCGCTCAACGCCTGAGTGAAGCGCGAGGTACTGTCGTTCTCGAGTTTCTTCAGGTGTTTGACGCGTTTGCCCAACTGCACCGTGGCGTAGATCACCAGCGGGTTGAACAGCAGAATCAGCAGCGCCAGCTTCCAGTGCATCCACATCAGGATGCTGGCGGTGCCGACCAGTGTGAGCATCGCCACCAGAAAACGGCTGAGGGTTTCGCCGACAAATTTGTCGAGGGTATCGAGGTCCGTGACCAGGTGCGTGGTCACCGTACCGCTACCCAGGCTTTCGTATTCGCCGAGGGAAATACGCTTGAGGCGTTCGATCAGACGCACGCGAATGCGATAGACGATGTCTTTGGCCAGCCGTGCGAACAGCCGTGACTGCAAAACGCCGAAGCTCAGTGAGCCACATCGCAACGTCAGGGTGACCAACAGCATCAGACCGATGTAACCCGCCGCCTGCTGCCACATCGTCGGCAGCACATGGTTCATCACTTTCAGTGCCGCGTCGCCGTGGCCGAGCAGGACTTCGTCCACCAGCAATGGCAACAGCAATGGGATCGGCACGCTGCACAACGTCGCCAGCACAGCCACACCGTTGGCGATCCACAGGGATTTTTTGTGAGTGAGTGCCAGTCGCCGGACTTCTGCCCAGCTCAGCCGGTCGACACGCTTTACGGCTGGCGTGTCATCGGCCGAATCAGACACAGGCCGCACGCTCCAGCCATCGACCCAGTAACGGCGACAGTTCACTGAGCGGTTGATAGCCGTTGGTCAGCAGCGCCAGTTGACCGTTGCGCTCGGCCAGCAGGGTCGGGAAACCGGCGATACCGAGATCCTGTACCCAACTGAAATCGGCCTGAGTCGCTTTGTGTTGATCGGCATGATCAAACAACGCAGCGAATTCGATACGCGGCACGCCGGCCTGCTCCGCCAACTCGACCAGCACGCTGGCCTGGGTGACATCGCGACCCTCAGCGTAAAATGCCTTTTGAATCAGTCCGACCAGTGTCCACGCGCAATCCGGCGCCAGACTGCGCGCGGTGACGATTGCGCGGCAGGCCGGCTCGGTGTCGTAGACAAACCCGTCAGGCAACGCGCCGTCAAACTTGAACGGCTGGCCGGTGGCCTCGGTGACCGCTTGCCAATGCTCAAGAATATAACGACGCGTGGTCGGCTCCAGCGCCGAACCGCTGCCGGTGCGCAAACCGCCGACCACCAAATGCAACTCGACCCCGGCTGCTTGCGCCTGCTCGACCAATGCCTTGGCCACCGGAGCAAATCCCCAGCACCACGAACACATCGGATCCATCACATAGAGCAGGCGCGCAGACATGGTTAAGCCTCGGTGGATGCTTGCTTGTAGTTGTAGCCGATCGGGTGCGGCATGTTGCGTGCCTTGGCCAGTTCGATCTGCTTCTGCCGATCGATGGCGCTGCGGCGAGTTTTCTCGCTGAGCTTGTCCCAGCAATGCGGGCAACTGATGCCGGCGACGTAATGCTCGGAGGCGCGATCTTCAACACTGACCGGTGTGCGGCAGGCATGACATTGATCGTAGTCGCCTTCGCTGAGGTCGTGACGCACGGTCACGCGGTTGTCGAACACGAAGCAGTCGCCCTGCCACTTGGTTTCTTCCTGCGGCACCTCTTCAAGGTACTTCAGGATGCCACCCTTGAGGTGGTAAACCTCTTCATAGCCTTCGCCGAGCATGTAGCTCGAGGCTTTCTCGCAGCGAATGCCACCGGTGCAGAACATCGCGACCTTCTTGTGCACGGCCGGGTCGAAATGTTCTTTGATGTAGTCAGGAAATTCACGAAAACTGGTGGTTTTCGGATCGATGGCGCCTTCGAAGGTGCCGATCGACACTTCGTAATCGTTGCGCGTGTCGATCAACAGCACTTCGGGGTCGCTGATCAGCGCGTTCCAGTCTTGCGGATCAACATAAGTACCGACCTTCTTGTTCGGGTCGACGCCTTCGACACCGAGGGTGACGATCTCTTTCTTCAGTTTGACTTTGGTGCGGTAGAACGGCTGCTCGTCGCAGTACGACTCTTTGTGATCGATGTCGATCATGCGTGGGTCGTTCTTCAGCCAGGCGAGCAGGCCGTCGATGCCTTCGCGCGTGCCCGACACCGTGCCGTTGATGCCTTCTTCGGCGATCAGCAGGGTGCCTTTGATCTGGTTGTCGACCATCGCTTGCAGCAGCGGCTCGCGCAGGTTGACGTAATCTTCGAGGGTGACGAACTTATACAGTGCCGCCACGACAATCGGTTGTGTCATGGGTATTTCTCCAGGTGGCTACCCTCGCAAAGGGTGAACCGGATTCAAAAAAAAACGCGCCGGGTGAGCGGCGCGTTGCGGATTCTAGCAAAAAAGCAGCTTCAAGCGGCGAGCTTCAAGCGACAAGCCAAGAACACTCGCCTTTAACTTGCAGCTTGCCGCTTCAAGCTTGCGGCTGCCGTCCTCCGGCACAGGTTGGCGACGCCGGGGCGGCGCCAGTCTCTGCCCATTCCTGCGGGGTGTAGGTGTGCAGCGCCAACGCATGGAATTCGCCCATCAACTCGCCGAGCGTGCCGTAGACTTTCTGGTGACGCTTGACCCGGTTCAGGCCGTCGAACTGCGCGCTGACCACCACTGCCTTGAAGTGCGTCTGTAACCCGCGACTGTGCATGTGGCTTTCATCCAGCACTTGCAGGTGCTCAGGCTGAAGCAGGCCCAGCGTCGATTCGATGCGTTGTTGCATGGTCATCACGAACTCCGCTTACTTCTTCTTGGCCGGCGCAGCAGCGCCTTTCGGGTCCAGCTCTTTGGTCATGTCGTCGAGCAACTTGTTGACGACTGGCACGGCGCTTTCCAGTTTGGCTTGGGTCATCTGGGCCGATTGCTGGGTCAGCTGCGGCATTTTTTCCAGGACTTTCTTGCCCAGTGGCGACTGGTAGAACGCGACCAGGTCTTTCAGCTCGGATTCGCTGAAGTTAGTGGTATAGAGCTTGACCATGTCAGGCTTGAGCTTGTTCCAGCCAATGGCCTGGTCCAGAGCGGCGTTGGCCTTGGCCTGGTAGGTTTCCAGCACGGCTTTCTTGGCTTCCGGGGCTTTGGTCTGTTCGAAACGCTGAGCGAACATTTGCTGCACTTGCATGTACACCGGAGTGCCCAGCTTGTCAGCGTGCGCCAGGGTCAGGAAAGCTTCAGCACTGGCGTTGTGGCTGGCGGTATCGGCAAGCACCTGGCCGCTGGCGCAAACCAGTGCAACCGCGGTGCAGATGGCACGAAGACGAGTCATCGAGTTTCCTTTTCAGCTAGGCGAGGTAAAACCCCAAGGGCGACCATTCTGCGCCTAAAAAACCTCGTCGCTCAACCCCCGAGCCTTGCCGCGCTTGATTGGCCGGGTTTTACCGGTCAACAATCGGATCGAGGGAACCACCTGGGTCCGACCGGGCCTAAACTGCGCAAACGAACCAACAGGAGTGTGCACGATGAGCCGTATCGAAACCGACAGTCTGGGCCAGATCGAAGTCCCGGACGACGCTTACTGGGGTGCTCAGACGCAACGCTCGCTGATCAACTTCGCCATTGGTCAGGAACGCATGCCGCTGCCGGTACTGCACGCCCTGGCCCTGATCAAGAAAGCCGCCGCCCGGGTCAACGACCGCAACGGCGACCTGCCCGCCGACATCGCCCGCCTGATTGAGCAGGCCGCCGACGAAGTCCTCGACGGCCAGCACGACGACCAGTTTCCACTGGTGGTGTGGCAGACCGGCAGCGGCACCCAGAGCAACATGAACGTCAACGAGGTGATTGCCGGTCGCGCCAACGAACTGGCCGGCAACCCGCGCGGCGGCAAGACGCCGGTGCACCCGAACGATCACGTCAACCGCTCGCAAAGCTCCAACGACTGTTTCCCTACCGCGATGAGCATCGCCACTGCGCAAGCGGTGCAGGAACAACTGCTGCCGGCAATTGCCGAGCTGTCCGGCGGCCTCGCCGAACTGGCGGCGCGGCACATGAAACTGGTGAAGACCGGGCGCACGCACATGATGGACGCGACGCCGATCACCTTCGGTCAGGAGCTGTCGGGTTTCATCGCGCAGCTGGATTACGCCGAGCGCGCAATCCGCGCCGCGCTGCCGGCGGTGTGTGAACTGGCTCAGGGCGGCACCGCGGTCGGTACCGGGCTGAATTCGCCACACGGTTTTGGCGAGGCGATTGCCGCAGAACTGGCGGCGCTGTCCGGCCTGCCCTTCGTCACCGCGCCGAACAAGTTCGCCGCCCTCGCCGGCCACGAACCGCTGACCAGCCTGTCGGGCGCGCTGAAAACCCTCGCCGTGGCGCTGATGAAAATCGCCAACGACCTGCGTCTGCTCGGCTCCGGGCCACGCGCAGGTTTTGCCGAAGTACGCCTGCCGGCGAATGAGCCGGGCAGTTCGATCATGCCGGGCAAGGTCAACCCGACCCAGTGCGAAGCGCTGTCGATGCTCGCCTGTCAGGTACTGGGCAATGACGTGACCATCGGCATTGCCGCCAGTCAGGGTCACTTGCAGTTGAACGTGTTCAAACCGGTGATCATCCACAACCTGCTGCAATCAATCCGCCTGCTCGCCGATGGCTGTAGCAACTTCCAGCAGCACTGCATCGCCGGGCTGGAGCCGGATGCCGAGGTCATGGCCAGACATCTGGAACGTGGGCTGATGCTCGTGACCGCGTTGAACCCGCACATCGGCTATGACAAGTCTGCGGAGATTGCCAAGAAGGCCTATAGCGAAGGACTGACCTTGCGTGAGGCGGCGTTGGCGCTGGGGTATCTGACCGATGAAGAGTTTGATGCCTGGGTGCGGCCGGAGAATATGATCGAGGCTGGCGCCAAGGGCTGAGTTTTGTAGCGTTTCTTAATAAGTCATCGCGAGCAGGCTCACTCCTACAGGGGGAATGCGTTCCAAATGTAGGAGTGAGCCTGCTCGCGATGGCCCTGACGCGGTTAGCCTGCTGCCATCTTCATCCGCCGCGCCTTCAACCCGGCAATCAACGAAGGCCCCAACGCCACCAGTGCCGACCCCAGTACCACCAGCACCGCCCCGCCATAGCCCAGCGCATTGATCTGCTCGGCACGCACATATTCGGGCCAGATCCCGGCCGCAATCGCCACGGCACCAAACGTTACCAACGGCGTAATCGCCAACGTCGCACTGACCCGCGACGCCTCCCAGTGCGCCAGCGCCTCAGCGAACGCGCCGTAGGCAATCAGCGTGTTCATGCAGCATGCCAACAGCAGCCAACCCTGCAGCGGACTCAGATTCAACGCTTCGAGCGGATGCACCCACGGCGTCAGCAACAGTGCACAGAACAGATAGATCACCATCATCACCTGCAGCGAATTCCACACCGTCAGCAATTGCTTCTGGCCCAGCGCATAGAAGGTCCACACCGTCGACGCCAGCAGCACCAGCAAAACCCCTGCGGTGTAATCCGACAGCGAGGTCAGCAGCTCGGCCAAGCGCTGATTGAAGAACAACACAAAACCGATCAATAGCGCCGCCAGACCAATGCCCTGACCGATACTGAAGCGTTCCTTGAACACAAACAGACTGGCGATCAGCAACATGATCGGGCCCATCTGCACCACCAGTTGTGCGGTGCCGGGGCTGAGCAAATTGAGACCCATCAGGTACAACACATAGTTGCCGACCAGCCCGAGCACCGCCATCAGCACCAGCCAGCCACCCTTGGGCCCGAGCACTTTACGGCTGGGCAGGCGCTTCACTGCCGCCAGATAGATGAACAGACAACCACCGGAAACCAACAGACGAAACCAGGTCACCGTCACCGGGTCCATCACCAGCAAGACTTGTTTGAGTTTGATCGGCAGGATGCCCCACAGAAACGCGGTCAGCAGCGCCAGGAACAGACCGTAGACCCAGCGACCGGATGAAATGTGCATGCGAACCTCAAAGCCTGCTGACAAGTGCGCCCATTCTAGGCGCGCGATCAGACGGGTCACAGGGACAGTTAAGGCCAGGACGCGAATAAAACTGTGCAGGTCGCAGCATTAAATTGGCGTGCCGCCGTTGATCGGCTGGACGGGCGCGTCAAGTGCTTCAGGCATAAGCTCATTGGATCCCTTCCAGCACATCAGCCAAGGAGACCGATCATGTTAGGAATGCGCGCCCGCGACGGCGCCCCCGAAATGCACTTTCGCAGCGACCGGGTGTGCCGGATCAATGGCGAACTGTTTTTCAGCACTCGGGAAAATACCCTTGAAGGGCCGTTTGAGAATGCCGAGAAGGCTGAGCAGGAAATAAAGGCTTATATCGCGCGGATGCAGCTACAGGATAACAACCGGTAAACCCGGTCGATCCCTTCGCGAGCAGGCTCGCTCCCACAGGATTGGGGTGAACATGAAAACTATGTACACCCTTAACCCATGTGGGAGCGAGCCTGCTCGCGAAAGCGGTAGATCAGACACCAAACAGGTCAGTGCTTAGCGAACCGCCTCAAACAACCCGGTAGCGCCCATCCCCCCGCCCACGCACATCGTGACAATCCCATAACGCAGATTACGCCGCTGCAACTCGCGCACCAGATGCCCGACCTGCCGCGATCCGGTCATGCCAAACGGGTGGCCAATGGAAATCGAGCCGCCGTTGACGTTGTACTTGTCGTTGTCGATCTCCAGCCGATCCCTGCTGTACAGGCACTGCGAAGCAAACGCCTCGTTCAACTCCCACAAGTCGATATCCGCCACTTGCAAACCCTTGGCCTTGAGCAGTTTCGGCACCGAGAACACTGGACCAATGCCCATCTCGTCCGGTTCACAACCGGCCACGGTGAAACCACGGAAAAACGCTTTCGGCTTGAGGCCCAGTTGCAAGGCTTTTTCCAAGCTCATCACCAGTGTCATCGAGGCACCGTCGGACAGCTGAGACGAGTTGCCCGCCGTCACCGAACCGTCCTCGGCGAATACCGGTTTTAGTCCAGCGAGGCTTTCGTAAGTGGTGTCCGGGCGGTTGCAATCGTCGCGATCCACCACGCCATCAAGAATCTGCACTTCACCGGTGTTCTTGTCCTCGACACGATACTTGACCACCATCGGCACGATTTCATCGTTGAACAGCCCGGCGGCCTGCGCCGCCGCAGTGCGAATCTGACTTTGCAGGGAGTAACGATCCTGCGCTTCACGGCTCACGCCATAACGTCGCGCGACCACTTCGGCAGTCTGGCCCATCGTGTAATAAATACCCGGCGACTGCTGCTTGAGCACAGGGTTGATCAGGTGATCGGTGTTGACGCTTTTCATCGTCAGGCTGATCGACTCGACGCCGCCGGCGACAATGATGTCGCTGCAACCCGAGGCAATCTGGTTGGCGGCAATCGCGATCGCCTGCAAGCCTGAGGAACAAAAACGGTTGAGGGTCATGCCGGCGGTGCCGGTGCCCAGACGCGAGAGCACCGCGACGTTGCGGCCGATGTTGTAACCCTGCGCGCCTTCGTTGGAGCCGGCGCCGACGATGCAATCCTCGACGCTGGCCGGGTCGATGTCGTTGCGCTCAAGCAGCGCGTTGACGCAATGAGCCGCCATGTCATCGGGACGGGTCTGGTTGAACTTACCGCGAAAGGATTTGGCCAGGCCAGTCCGCACACTGTCGACGATCACCACTTCACGCATGGCATACCTCATTGTTCTGGTCAGTTGAGAGTGGACCGAGCATAAGTCCACCGCATCAACCACCGCGACAATCATTCACCCCGCGTATGCGCGTCTATCGGCTCAGTCCTTGTGCTTCTTCGCGTGCTTGTCGGATTTCTCGAAAGCCTCTTCCAGGGCACGGTTGATCGTACGCAGCACTTTGACCCGTGCCCAGCGCTTGTCATTGGCTTCAACCAAGGTCCACGGCGCGATCTCGGAGCTGGTGCGATCGACCATATCGCCGACGGCGGCACGGTATTCATCCCACTTGTCGCGGTTGCGCCAGTCGTCCTCGGTGATCTTGAAGCGCTTGAACGGGATCTCTTCGCGTTCCTGGAAACGCTCCATCTGCGTGTCCTTGTCGATGGCCAGCCAGAACTTGACCACGATGACTCCTGCGTCGGCCAGTTGCTCTTCAAAATCGTTGATCTCGCCATAGGCGCGCAACCAGTCGGCCGGCGTGCAGAAGCCTTCGACGCGTTCGACCAGCACGCGCCCGTACCAGGAGCGGTCGAACACGGTGAACTTGCCGCGCGCCGGAATGTGCCGCCAGAAACGCCACAAGTATGGCTGCGCACGCTCCTCTTCAGTCGGCGCGGCAATCGGCACGATGTTGTATTGACGTGGATCGAGCGCCGCCGCCACCCGGCGGATCGCCCCGCCCTTGCCCGCCGCGTCGTTGCCTTCGAACACCGCCACCAACGCGTGGCGGCGCATGCGTTTGTCGCGCATCAGCCCGGACAGGCGCGCCTGCTCGGTGATCAGTTGTTCTTCGTAGTCTTTCTTCTCAAGGCGCTGGGTCAGGTCGAGACTGTCGAGCAGGTTCAACTGATCGACCGGTGTACCCAACGGCGCGGCGCTGACATCGTGCGGATGCACGTCCGCACGCTTCAGCGCATTTTGCAAACCTTCGAGGAGAATCTTGCCGACCGCCAGGCTACGGTAGTTGGCGTCAGCGCCTTCGATCACGTGCCACGGCGCGTAATCACGGCTGGTACGGCGCAGCACGCGCTCGCCGTATTTGACGAACTTGTCGTAGGTTTCTGATTGCTGCCAGTCCAGCGGGCTGATGCGCCAGCTGTGCAGCGGATCATCGGCCAGTGCTTTGAGCCGGGCCTTCATCTGTTTCTTGGACAGGTGAAACCAGAACTTGAAGATCAGCGCGCCTTCATCACAGAGCATCTTTTCCAGACGCTCGGCGCCGGCGATTGCCTGATCCAGACGCGGATCCTTGAACAAGCCATGCACCCGCCCCTGCAGCATCTGGCTATACCAATTGCCGAAGAAAATACCCATGCGCCCCTTGGCCGGGAGCATCCGCCAGTAGCGCCACGCCGGAGGCCGCGACAACTCTTCATCAGTCTGCTGATCGAAGGTGCGCACTTCGATCAGGCGCGGGTCCATCCACTCGTTGAGCAACTTGACCGTCTCGCCCTTGCCCGCACCTTCAATACCGTTGATCAAGATGATCACCGGGAAACGCTTCTGCTGCTGCAACTCGAACTGCGCTTCGAGCAAGGCTTCACGCAATGCCGGGACGGCCGCATCAAAGGTGTCTTTGTCGATGGCGTGACCGATTTCAGCGGATTCAAACATGGGACGGCTCCTTCCAGGATTCAGCAAGACTAGCGGATTGGGCATAGCAACGGCGCAGAAATTCCCGCGAGCGACGGATTGTCCGCGAGTCAGTGACCGCAAGCCTTGCCATGGATCAAGCAGCCCCTGCGCGATCGGCTAGAATGGCCGCCTTGTCGTTGCCGAGCCTGCCATGAAACCTGTATTGCCCCACGCCCAACTCGACTGGGATGACCAGGGACGCCCGCGTTCGCGGGTGTTCGATGACGTGTATTTTTCCGACCAATCAGGTCTGGATGAAACCCGTTATGTGTTCCTCGAACAAAACCGTCTGGCCGAGCGCTTTGCGGCGTTGCCGGCAAGCGGTCGGTTGGTTATTGGTGAAACCGGCTTCGGCACCGGGCTGAATTTTCTCTGTGCCTGGCAGCTGTTCGAGCAGCATGCAGTGGCCGGTGCGCGGCTGCATTTTGTCAGCGTCGAAAAATACCCGCTGAGCCCGGCCGATCTGCAACGGGCCTTGGCCTTGTGGCCGGAACTCAAGCCGTTGGCCGATCAGTTGCTGACGCACTACGTGGCAATCCATCAGGGTTTTCAGCGCATCACGTTGGCCAACGGCCGCGTGACGCTGACGCTGTTGATCGGCGATGCACTGGAGCAGCTGCCGCAGCTCGACGCGCAGATCGACGCATGGTTTCTCGACGGTTTCGCCCCGGCGAAAAACCCTGACATGTGGACCGCCGAACTGTTTGTCGAACTGGCACGGCTGGCCGCGCCCGGCTCGACTATCAGCACCTTCACCAGCACCGGTTGGGTACGGCGTTTGCTGAATGCCGCCGGGTTCAAAATGAAGCGCACGCCGGGCATCGGCCACAAGTGGGAAATCCTCCGGGGCGAATTTCTCGGCTGGCCAGCGCAGGTGTCGCCGCCTGCTGCGCAAAAGCCGTGGTTCGCGCGCCCTGCCCCGATTGTCGGTGAGCGTCGTGCGCTGGTGATCGGCGCCGGTCTGGCGGGATGTGCCACGGCGTCCAGTCTGGCCGCACGCGGCTGGCAGGTCTCGTTGCTGGAACGCCATGAAGCCGTGGCGCAAGAAGCTTCCGGCAATCCACAAGGTGTGCTGTACCTGAAGTTGTCTGCCCACGGCACGGCGCTGTCGCAACTGATCGTCAGCGGTTTCGGTTACACCCGCCGTCTGCTGGAAACCCTGCAACGCGGCACCGATTGGGACGATTGTGGTGTGCTGCAACTGGCGTTCAATGCCAAGGAAGCCGAGCGCCACGCGCAACTGGCTGAGGCCTTTCCCGAAGATCTTTTGCAATGGCTGGATCAGCCCGAGGCGCAAGCCCGCGCCGGGGTCGGCGTTAGCCATGGCGGTTTGTACTATCCCGAAGGTGGCTGGGTGCATCCGCCGGCGCTGTGTCAGGCACAAGTGGCGCAACCGAACATCGAATTGCTCAGCCACCGTGAAGTACTGGAACTGCACAAGGTTGACGATCAATGGCAAGCCTTCGACGGCGACCGTTTGATTGCCAGCGCAGCGGTCGTGGTGCTGGCCGGTGCGGCCGAAATCAAACGCTTCGCGCAAAGTGCCGAGTTGCCACTCAAGCGCATTCGCGGGCAAATCACTCGTCTCGCCGAAACCGCCGGCAGTCAGACGCTGGCCACCGTGGTCTGTGCCGAAGGCTATGTCGCCCCGGCCCGATTGGGCGAGCACACCCTCGGTGCCAGTTTCGATTTCAACAGCGATGACCTGACGCCGACCACCGCCGAACACCAAGGCAATCTGCTGATGCTCGAAGAGATCTCCAGCGACCTCGTCGAGCGCCTGAACATCCGCGAACAGGCAGTCGAAAACCTTCAGGGCCGCGCGGCTTTCCGCTGCACCAGCCCGGACTATTTGCCGATTGTCGGCCCCCTCACCGATCGCGATGCCTTCCTCGAGGCCTATGCCGTCCTGAGCAAGGATGCCCGGCAAGTGCCGGACATCGTCTGCCCGTGGCTCGACGGTCTGTACGTCAACAGTGGCCACGGTTCGCGGGGCCTGATCACCGCGCCACTGTCCGGTGAGCTGCTCGCCGCGTGGCTGGACAACGAACCGTTGCCGCTGCCCAGAAGCGTGGCCGAAGCCTGCCACCCCAACCGTTTCGCACTACGTCGGTTGATTCGCGGCAAGTAGATCTTCAGTCCAGGGACATCGCACAGATGCCCAGATTCTCCAGGCGGATGGCATCGTCGGTCAGACGCGTCAGCAGAGCGTTTTCGGCCGTCTCCCGTTCAAGTCTCACCGCTTCCATTGTGCTCAGGTAGTCCGCAGAACTGAGCGCATCGGCCTGTTCGAACACGGCATCGAGTTTTGGCGAGAACGTGCCATCAATGCCCGCAAACTGTCGGCCAAACGTGCGCTTGAGGTAATCACTCCAGAACGGCTGGCGCCGCAAGAACTTCAACCACTCGGAAGACAATTCAGCCGTTTTCACCTTGTTCGTCGCCAATTCCAGATCCTCAGCGGTCACTCCCGCCAGCATGGCAAAGCGCATGTTCCGTGGCTGGCCCGGCAAATCCAGCGTGTCGGCCAGTCCCACGCGATAGGCCAGGTTCACCTCCAGCGGGTCGGCAGTCGGCACCCTGGCGGCGTGTTCCTGAGCAATCCGGTCCAGTTGATCCAGCCGGAACAGGCCACGTCCCAGTTTCAGCAGCGGTTTGGCCGTAGTGATCCGGCCACCGGCCAGGCTGGTCACCCGATCGACTTCCACGGCGACTTCCAGATAACTGAAGTTCATTGCCGCGCTGTCCGTGCAGTTGATCGGGTTGGCGGCCAGGCTCAGTACCTGATCACACAACGGCGCATCCGCTTCGGCCGCCTCCAGCACAGCCCAGACCCGCCGTTGCATCTCACTGCGCACGCGTTGCGAATCGGCCGTACTGCCCAGTTCCGAGAGCAAGTGAAACAAGCCCTCGGCTCGCGAGTCCTCTTTGAAAGCCGTCCAGACCCTGTTACGCCGAGGCCAGTCATGGCCGACACCATCGTTGAACCAAAGCAGGCGTGCCTGTTGCTCGTCGAGCCGGGCAATGTCGTTTTCCAGATAGCCCATGCCGACACCGACGTTGCCTCGGTAAGTTTCCAGAAAGGCCTTACTGGTTTCGGACAGAGGATTGGCGCGCAGGTTGAGCGCCTGACTAAAGCGTCTCGGCGTCTTGAACAGCCAGCCCGGCAGGTCTTTAATCTGATTACTGCGCAAATCCACCCAATCCAGCGACGGTAGACGCTCCAGGCCCTTGGGCATTTCGGTAAGACCGGTTTCACGCAGCAACAAACGCCGCAAATCAAACATACGGCTCACATCCGGCGTTGCGCCCAGCAAGTTATCGTTCAAATTCAGATGCTGCAGCGTGCGCAATTGGCTGAGCTTCGCCAGCGTCTGTTCGGTCAGCCGGATCTGATTGTTTGCCAGATTCAACCGTGTGAGTCCGGGCATGTGCGACAACATCTCCGGGAGCCGTGTCAGTTTGTTTTCGTCGAGTTCAAGTGATTCGATCTGCTTGAACGCCTTGAGGAAATACGCGACATCGTCATCCTGCGCCATGTTCTTGAGCGACAACTGCTGAATGTGATCGAAGCTCAGCCCCGGTGGCAACGTCGGCAACCTGGCCACGCGCATGCCGTCCAGATTCAGCACACAGACGGACTGGCCGCTTTCGTCCTTCGCCCAAAACAGCCGGCGAAAGCTGTCCTCGATCATCTCGGCCACCGCCTTGCGACTGTGCCGCAGTTCTCGCAGATCGCCCCCGTCTGCTGTCATGGCGGCGTTGTCCTCACTCCAGGTTTTCAACGTGGCTCGCAGTTTTTTCAGGTCCTGCCTTAGCGCTTTCACTCGAACCGCTCGACTCAGCGGATCATCGCCGAAGGTGTCGATCAATTGAATCGCCTGGGTTTCGGTCAAACTCGGGTAAAGCCTTCTGACCTTGCGCAACAAGGCGCGCGGATGATTCGTCGCGGATGAAGGATCGGCTTGAAGACAAGCGTGTTCATAGTCGAGCGGCTCAGCCTTGCCGCTGATCAGGATCCGTTTGCCTGGCTCACGCCCATCCAGTCCACTGTTGAGCAGCACACGACGTAATCGCGCACTGTCCGCCGCTACAGGATCGGGGAAACCCATGGCCATTCGCTGACGCGGCGGCAGCGCTTTGAGCAGTGCGCCATACAAAGCATCCGGCCCGGCGGCAATCTTGCCGAGGGATTTGCCGTCGCCGCCCAATGCTTCATACCCAGCCGCCGATTTGACCAGCGTGCAGGTTTTCAAAGACGTCGCAGCTTCTGGACCGATGCTTTCGAGAATCGGTCCTTTGAGGGTGCGGTCTCGCAGCACCAGACGCAGTTCCGCGTCCCAGCCACTCAAGTGTGGCAACAGTTGAATCGCCAGTTTTTCGGTATCGGCATTGGCGATCTCCGGTAAATCAAAGCCTGTCAGCGCGCGATCAAGGCGTACCTCGCTATTGGCCGCCCGCACCCGCTGCGCCAGCCCCAGGTGCATCCGTCCGGCGCTGTGCAGATGCACACGCTCGACACTGGACGCCCGGTCGATCAGTGCTTGCGCCTCACGGCTGGGAACCTCGGAAAACTCACTGCGCAATGGCCTGAGGTGGTCGGCGTCGCTCTGGTCATAATCTTCGTACAGGCGCTCGAACACAGCGCGACGATCAGCCTTCAGCGCCGCCCCCAGGGTCTTTGCCAACTGTTGCGCTTCAGCGCTGCTGGCGACCTTTTCCCCCAGCAAGGCTTCGACTTCGGAGCGATACAAGCCATCGATGACCGTTTGCAGCAATCGACCGCTGGCCAATTGATCGTCCGTCACCAACACACAAGCCGAATCGTCGTGCACTGGGGTCAGTGGATAGGTCGCCTTGATTTCGCCCTCGGCATCGGTGACTTCAAGATAGCGGTCGTTCGGCCAGCCGGGTAACTTCGGCAAGCCCTGCAACTGCGCCTCCACTGGCTGGCCGGAATGGATTTCGCCGTGCTCCAGCTCGCGGATCAGTTGCCGCAACTGGCGCTCGATGCGCACACGCTCCACGGCATCGCGCAACCGCCCCGGCAGCGGCAGATTGTCATTGAAGATCCGCAGCAACTGCTCGTGCGAGGTGCCACTGAGCCGGCGGATCATATCCAGATCGGTGTCGCTGAACTCACTCAGATTCGGATCGATGCGTTTGAGGGTGTAGGCGGCACTGTTCCACTGCTCGGCATGGTCGGTCGCCAGTCGCCAGCCACCCTCGACATGCCGCTCCAACGGCGGCGCATAAGCCTGCGGGCGCTGCGGATGTTCGAGGCGCCAGCCCTCAGATGCTGAATCGTAGGTAACGGCGAAGATCCGATGGTCGACGCGACCGAGGGTCTTGGCGCCAACCTGATAGAACTCCTCCGAGTTATCGGCCATGGTCACCCCCCAAGGAAGCTGATGCTCATAACTGACCATGTCGGGTTTCCACAGCCGTGGCTTGCCGGACCGATTGAGAATGGTGGTGAATTGCCCGAAAAAATCGGGGTGTGACTTCACCAGTTTGCGGCCGAGCGTGCCGAGCACTTTTTGCCCGCCGGCAAACGCAGCCATCAGCGCGATGTTCTCCACCACACTGAGCAAGTGTGAAAGCGCTTGCTGGTGATCGCCACGGCGCCAGTCCTCGACACCTTCGTAGACCTCGCCCAGTAACTGCCCGACGGCAACGCCCATCATCAATTGCCCGAGCACCGGCACGACCAGACCGGCTACCGAAACCACACTCACCCCCAACTGGAGCATATCCAGCAAGCGTTTCTGGCGCACATCCTCATCGATATCCTCGGTCGGTACCGCCAGCTTGCGCGCATCCAGTTGCAGCTTGCCGACATGGCTTTGCACCATGAATTCAAAGAGCGGCACGCTGATCGGCAGTTGTTTGATGTGCCCCAACTCGGCGGTCTCGGCGAACGTCTTGAAGAAATCCGCCTTGTCATCCTCGTCGATGCTGTTGGCGAAATAATCCTTGTAGCGTTTCTCTTTCAACTGCCGGGTGAGGTATTGCTTGAATGCATTGAAACTGGAGTATTCGTACAGCGGACGTTCTGGCTCTGCGGCCATGTACACCAGGCACCATTCATCCGGATACAGCTCCACGGAACGGGCGGAAAACACCACGACGCCCCAGACACAGCTATCGAGGATCTCGATGCCTTGCATGATCAGCGGGCGCTTGTTGTAGTACAGCGTTTTCGCTGACACCACGCCGTCAGCATCAATCAGTGTCTGCAGCATTTGCAGGCCTGCCGGTGTGAGGTGGTTTTTCAGTACCGCCAGGTGCATGTCCAGTTGCAGCAACAACCTTTTCATTTTCGCGATATCGCGAGTCATCGAACGCGTGGCGATCACCTTGTCGTCGCTGCTGCGCAGACCAAAGACCTGCTGAAAATGCGCCTGATAGCGCTTGCCCAGATCCAGCTCCCGGCAAAACCTGGCGAAGGCAACTGGAGTCAGCCCCTCCACACCCGCCGGCGCACTGCTTATCCGCACCAGACTGCCCTCGGGAAACGAGTCTGTCGCCTCATCTTCGCTGAAGTTCTGCATGGCCGCTTGCAGCAGCGTCTGCGTCGCGTGCGGGATCGTCTGGATACCATCCTTGTCGGTCGATGTGGCCGGGCACCCGCAGTCGACGCCGGGCAGGCTCAACAGATCTTTTTCAACATCAAAGGTCAGCGACCATTTGCTTTTCAAGGCACTGCTCAGTTCGTCAATGCAGAACGCCTGCAAGGGTTTCAGCGCATCCAGATCCTTCTGCACGACAAGCTGAACCGAGTGCAGATCACGGACGGTCTGATCAAGGGCAGATAACGTCGCCGGGGTCGCTTTCAGCCAATGCGCCGGCAGGATTTTCTGCAAGGCTTCGGCGCTGTCCAGATCCCCTGTGGCGTCCAGCAACGCGCTCAAAATCGTGTTTTGCAATAGCTGTTCTTTTTTTGCTTCGGCTGACATTGGCAATAGTCCTTTATTGCGGGTTAGAACATCAACCTTAGCGCTTTCAAGCAATAACCAACAGCTCGAAGTTCTGACAAAAACCCAGCAAACCAACAACGTCTCTCATCATCAGTATAACTATGTACCACCCGCGCGCGCAGGGTGGTACATAGTTATATGCTTCAATCAAAAAATGGTTGTTTGAATAAGCCAATCAATCAACTAATGGCGTTATTCAACACTCCGGCGACGCCATAACATGAGAACTCCGATCGACGACGAGATTTGCCGCATGACTTCATTACTGGACAAACAGCCAAACACATTACCCAACGACGAAACGGTCAAGGCGCTACTCGACAAAATCAATGACTGGGACAAAGCCAAGATCCTCGAGCGTTTCATCTCCCATGGCTTACCCAACGCTGATGCCGCGAAACTGGCGGGGCTGCGCTCAACCCTGGTCAAGGCGATCCCTTATCAGAACTATTTCGAGAAAATGCTTCGCGAACTGGCAACGCCGGAAAAATTCTGCGGCCGAATGCTCAGAATTGAGTTGCAGAAGCAATACGCCAACGCATTCCGAAATCATGACACCATCACGCTCAAACCGGCGGCCACCAAGCACACAGCGGCGCTCAGCCTGAGCCTGCTGCATGCGGCGATGCTCAACTTCACCGATACCGAAACGGGTAAATATCACTTTTCCCTCGACAGTAAAACGCAACCCGACCCTCAGGATGCGCCGTTCGAACCGGCCGATCAGGCCAGCATCACTGCCCACGATTTTGCGGCGTTGAGCCGTACCCTCGACCTCGGCGGCGCCTATCAGAAACATCTCAACCTCACTTTTGAAGTGTCGAGTGTTCGACTGAGTGCGGTTAGTCTGGGCAAACTCAATATGAGACTTGCAGCCTACGAGAAATCCCTGACCAAACGCATATCCGATGAATTACTGTCTACCTTGGTGGACTTTACCAACGACAATAACGATATCGACAACGGTGCAACTTTCAATCAGGAAAAAATCCGTCTGATGTCGGTAAAACTTTTTCGCAAGTATACGATTCACGCAACACTGATCGTCTGTCGCCTAAACCCGACAGCGACACAAGACAGCTACATCCTTTATATCCCCAATGATCCAGGCCAAGGCTTTTATGAGGAAAAAGACGAAGACAACATCAGAACAAGACTGGCAACGCACATCATAGCAATGCCTTCTTTGCGCAGTTCGATTGCCTCGCACCTGAACAACATCGACCAAGATGACTTTTAAAATCGCGACCACACCAACATGTCGTTAAAAGACGATATTGCTTTCACCCCGCTGGACAAGTGCATGTTTCACTCTCTTTTCATGCATCGCCTGGACAAGCTGTTATCCGACGTCAAAGAAGTGGCCGTACCGGTGGCCAATGTCAATGAAAGTGTGCATGCCCAGCGCCGGGAAAATCATCTGCGACACAGGCGCCCGCCCCTTTCCGCCACTTTGATTTATGAGTTCAGCCGGCACTGGCGCACCACCGCAGCCGATGCCTTGCTGGGCACAGTGTTCACCGGCCTCGAAAACTGGACGAGCAGAGAAAAGCACACCGCGTTGGGGCAACTGCTGGACCTGCAAAAGTCATTGGCAGCCACCGATACACAAAGCCTCGGTGCGGATGCCAGCGGCGAATCGGCAGGGGAATACTTCAAGACATTCGAAGTGCAAGAGCATCCGCACCTGCAGCAAGGGTATCGGCTGTGGAAACGCGCATTGACCGGCTATGAAGTCCCTTCTCACGTTGCAAACCGGGTGACGGATGACGCGTACTCCGACGACGATGATCGCCGGGTGCTGAACTTCAACGGGCGTCACTACATCCAGATCGACGCAACAGTGTACGAAGTGGAACCCAACCCCTTGGCCTGGCGTATTCGCCATCCTTTGAGTCGCTCTAGCTATCAGCCAGCCGTGGTGTATTCGCCCAGTGCTGGCTGGCGTTTGCACAGTCAACAGGCTGTCCCCGCGCCCCAGCCCTGACTCGCCGTCACTCGGCAATGATTGCAAGCACGCTTTGTCGTGCTATCCGCCTTATAACTTATCGTTCTAAAACTCCACTTACCGCGGCGGGTCAGTTTCTGAGTACCCGCCCTTTTGGCGAGGTACGGCTTGACCCCTCCCCAACGGAAAAACCGGTAAGGACTTTATGTGCGGATTAGCTGGCGAGTTACGTTTTGATCAACAACCTGCAGACCTTGCAGCGATCGAGAGAATCACCCATCACCTGGCCCCTCGCGGCCCCGACGCGTGGGGCTTCCATGCCCAAGGGCCGATTGCCCTGGGCCATCGACGCCTGAAAATTATGGACCTGTCGGACGGCTCGGCGCAGCCGATGATCGATAGTGAACTGGGCCTGTCCCTGGCCTTCAATGGCGCGATCTACAACTTCCCGGAACTGCGCGCCGAACTCGAAGCGCTGGGTTACGCCTTCTATTCCGGTGGCGATACCGAAGTGCTGCTCAAGGGCTATCACGCCTGGGGCGAAGCGCTGCTGCCGAAGCTCAACGGCATGTTCGCGTTTGCCATTTGGGAACGCGACGCCCAACGCCTGTTCATCGCCCGCGACCGTCTCGGCGTGAAGCCGTTGTACCTGTCGCGCACTGGTCAGCGTTTGCGTTTTGCTTCGGCCTTGCCGGCGCTGCTCAAGGGCGGCGACATCAACCCGATCCTCGATCCGGTGGCGCTCAATCACTACCTGAACTTCCATGCCGTGGTCCCGGCGCCACGCACCCTGCTGGCCGGCATTGAAAAGCTGCCACCGGCGACCTGGATGCGCGTTGAAGTCGACGGCCGCACCGAGCAGAAAACCTGGTGGACCCTGCCTTACGGCCCGCACGAAGACGAGAAAAACCTGAAGCTGGAAGACTGGGTCGACCGCGTCCTCGACAGCACTCGCGAGGCGGTGGCGATTCGTCAACGTGCGGCGGTGGATGTTGGTGTGCTGCTGTCCGGCGGCGTCGATTCGAGCATGCTCGTTGGCCTGTTGCGTGAAGTCGGCGTGGAGAACCTGTCGACCTTCTCCATCGGTTTCCAGGATGCCGGCGGCGAACGCGGTGACGAGTTTCAGTATTCCGATCTGATCGCCAAACACTACGGCACTCAGCATCACCAATTGCGCATCGACGAAAAAGAGATCATCGAGCAGCTGCCCGCCGCGTTCCGTGCGATGAGCGAGCCGATGGTCAGCCATGACTGCATCGCTTTCTATCTGCTGTCGCGCGAAGTCGCCAAGCACTGCAAGGTGGTACAGAGCGGCCAAGGTGCCGACGAACTGTTTGCCGGTTATCACTGGTACCCGCAAGTCGATGGCGCAGCCGATCCGTATGCGGCGTATCGCAATGCGTTTTTCGATCGCAGCTATGACGACTACGCCGCCACCGTGCAACCGCAATGGTTGACTGCGCATGACGCGGCCGGTGATTTTGTGAAAGAACATTTCGCCCAGCCCGGCGCCGACGCAGCCGTCGACAAAGCCCTGCGTCTGGACAGCACGGTGATGCTGGTCGACGACCCGGTCAAACGCGTCGACAACATGACCATGGCCTGGGGTCTGGAGGCGCGTACGCCGTTTCTCGACTATCGACTGGTTGAACTGTCGGCCCGTGTCCCGGGCCAATTCAAGCTGCCGGATGGCGGTAAACAAGTGCTGAAAGAAGCTGCACGCCGAGTCATTCCGAGTGAAGTGATCGACCGCAAAAAAGGCTACTTCCCGGTGCCCGGCCTCAAGCACTTGCAGGGCGACACGTTGAACTGGGTACGCGAACTGCTGCTTGATCCGAGTCAGGATCGCGGCCTGTTCAACCCGGCCATGCTCGATAAATTGCTGACCGATCCGCAAGGCCAACTGACGCCGTTGCGCGGTTCGAAACTGTGGCAACTGGCGGCCCTGAACCTGTGGCTCAGTGAACAAGGAATCTGATCGATGAAACCCCACGCCACGGCCATCAACCAGCGGCTGCTTCGCGGTCAGGCACCGTCCTACGAACGCTTGCAGGCACGTCTGGCCGAAGACGGCAGCACGTTGGCCGCCGAGCCGATTGCGCTGCATTGCGGCTGGGGCCGGTTACTGATCGGCCACACCTTTCCTGACCCGGCATCGCTGGCGCAGGAACTGCTCAAAGAGCAGCCCGGCGAGCGCGATATCGCGCTGTACGTCGCTGCACCGCAGCAGATTCTCGGCCTGGAGCCGACGCAATTGTTTCTCGACCCGTCCGACACTTTGCGCCTGTGGTTCAGCGATTATCGTCAGGCCACCCGAGTGTTTCGCGGCTTTCGTATCCGCCGTGCACAGAGTGAGGCGGACTGGCAGGCGATCAATCTGTTGTATCAGGCACGCGGCATGTTGCCGATCGATGCCACACGGCTGACTCCGCATCACCAGGGCGGCCCGGTGTATTGGCTGGCCGAGGACGAAGACAGCGGCGCGGTGATCGGCAGTGTCATGGGCCTGAACCATCAAAAAGCCTTCAACGATCCGGAAAACGGCAGCAGCCTGTGGTGCCTGGCGGTTGATCCGCAGTGCTCGCGCCCGGGAGTCGGTGAAGTGCTGGTGCGACACTTGATCGAACACTTCATGAGTCGCGGCCTGAGCTATCTGGATCTGTCGGTGTTGCACGACAACCGCCAGGCGAAAAGTCTTTATGCCAAGCTCGGTTTTCGCAACCTGTCGACCTTCGCCATCAAGCGCAAGAACGGCATCAACCAACCGTTGTTTCTGGGCCCGGGGCCGGAGGCGCAGTTCAATCCGTATGCGCGGATCATCGTTGAAGAAGCTCATCGACGCGGCATCGACGTGCAGGTGGATGACGCCGATGCCGGGCTGTTCACCCTCAGCCACGGCGGGCGTCGCGTGCGTTGCCGCGAATCGCTGAGCGACCTGACCAGCGCGATCAGCATGAGTTTGTGTCAGGACAAAAGCCTCACGCACAAAGTGCTGAAGGGCGCCGGTCTGAACCTGCCTTCGCAGCAACTGGCCGGAAATGCCGACGATAACCTGGCCTTCCTCGACGAGCATCAGCGAGTGGTGGTCAAGCCGCTCGACGGCGAACAGGGCCAGGGCGTGGCGGTGGATCTGCAGAGCATCGAAGAGGTGCAGCAGGCCATCGAAACGGCGAAGCAATTTGATAGCCGCGTGCTGCTGGAAAGCTTCCACGAAGGGCTTGATCTGCGGATTCTGGTGATTGGCTTTGAAGTGGTCGCTGCAGCGATTCGCAAACCGGCGGAAGTGGTTGGCGATGGTCAGCATTCGGTGGGCGCGTTGATCGAAGCGCAGAGCCGCCGTCGGCAAGCGGCCACCAGCGGCGAAAGCAAGATCCCGCTGGACCACGAAACCCAGCGCACCCTGCATGCGGCCGGGTATGACTACAGCAGCATTCTGCCGGCCGGTGAACATTTGTTTGTGCGGCGCACGGCAAATTTGCACACCGGCGGCACTCTGGAAGACGTCACGGCGATTCTGCACCCGACCCTGGTCGATGCCGCCGTGCGCGCGGCGCGAGCGCTGGATATTCCGATGGTTGGCCTCGACTTGATGGTGCCAGCGGCGGATCAACCGGAGTACGTGTTTATCGAGGCCAACGAACGCGCCGGGTTGGCCAACCATGAGCCGCAACCGACGGCGGAGCGGTTTGTCGATTTGTTGTTTCCGCACAGTCAGCCGGTTGTTTCTTGAATCCGCTTTGTCTGGGCTGACGCCTTCGCGAGCAAGCTCGCTCCCACATTTGGAATGCATTCCCCTGTGGGAGCGACGGTGCGACGATTCGACCTGCTCGCGAAGAGGCCCTTAAATCCACCACCCATATTTCCTCATCGAAACCATCGGTGTGCTCAACCCATCAGGAGTTTCCATGACCACGCAAATCCCCGAACCGGATCTCAACTACCTGCAAAAAGTCCTTCTGGAAATGCTCGCCATTCCCAGTCCCACCGGGTTCACCGACACCATCGTGCGTTACGTAGCCGAGCGTCTGGAGGAACTCGGCATCCCGTTCGAAATGACCCGGCGCGGCACCATTCGCGCCACGCTCAAGGGCAAGAAAAACAGCCCCGACCGCGCCGTCTCGGCGCACCTCGATACTATCGGCGCCGCCGTCCGTGCGATCAAAGACAACGGCCGTCTGACCCTCGCCCCGGTCGGCTGCTGGTCAAGCCGTTTCGCCGAGGGCAGCCGCGTCAGCCTGTTTACCGACAACGGTGTGATTCGCGGCAGTGTCTTGCCGCTGATGGCCTCCGGGCATGCCTTCAACACTGCAGTGGACGAGATGCCCATCAGTTGGGATCACGTCGAACTGCGTCTGGACGCCTACTGTGCGACCAAGGCCGATTGCGATTCGCTGGGTATCAGCATCGGCGACGTGGTGGCGTTCGATCCGCTGCCGGAGTTTACCGAAAGCGGCCACATCAGCGCCCGCCACCTCGATGACAAGGCCGGGGTTGCGGCACTGCTGGCGGCACTCAAAGCCATCGTCGACAGCGGTCAGGAACTGATGATCGACTGCCATCCGCTGTTTACCATCACCGAAGAAACAGGCAGCGGCGCGGCGGCAGCATTGCCGTGGGACGTCAGCGAATTCGTCGGCATCGACATCGCGCCGGTCGCTCCCGGCCAGCACTCCAGCGAACACGCAGTGAGTGTGGCGATGCAGGATTCCGGCGGCCCGTACGACTATCACCTGTCGCGACATTTGCTGCGTCTGGCCGGTGAAAACGAACTGCCGGTGCGCCGCGACCTGTTCCGTTATTACTTCAGCGATGCGCATTCGGCGGTGACGGCCGGCCACGATATCCGCACCGCCCTGCTCGCCTTTGGCTGTGATGCGACCCATGGTTATGAGCGCACGCACATCGACAGCCTGGCGGCTCTGAGCCGACTGCTCGGGGCTTACATTCTGAGTCCGCCGGTGTTTGCCAGCGATGCGGCACCGGCGAATGCTTCGCTGGATCGCTTCAGTCATCAGATTGAACATGACACGCAGATGGAGAGCGATACGCGGGTGCCGTCGGTGGACAGTCTGGTGGGGCAGCGTTCCGATAGTTAAATCATCGTTGTTTGGAATACCGCTATCGCGAGCAGGCGAAGGCCTACCTTGGGAATGCGTTCCCTTGTAGGAGTGAGCCTGCTCGCGATGGCGTCAGTACAGGCAACACAAAACTGGCAGCCAACCCGCAATCGCCGTAGCATCCCGACATTGATTTGACCGAGGTGCCCATGCTCATTCCCCACGACCAACTTGAAGTCGACACCCTCACCCGCCTCATCGAAGATTTCGTCACTCGCGACGGCACCGACAATGGCGATGACACGCCACTGGAAACCCGCGTGCTGCGCGTGCGTCAGGCCTTGACCAAAGGCCAGGCGCTGATCGTCTTCGACCCGGAAAGCGAGCAGTGCCAGTTGATGCTCAAGCACGATGTGCCCAAGCATCTGTTCGATTGAAATCCTCAGCGAACTTTCTGCGTGGCCTGCTTGCGCTGAATCCGCTCATAGACCTCCGCGCGGTGCACGTTGACCTTTTGTGGCGCCTCGACGCCAAAACGCACGCTGGAGCCGTTCACTGACAGAACGCGCAAGGTGATGTCATCACCGATTGAAATCAACTCACCAACGACACGGCTGAGTACAAGCATGAGATTCGTCCTTCAGGGTTAGCGAACCCTGAAGATGCGCGGCTTGCCGCGGCTCTACAATGCATGGAGGGCAAATCAGTTTTGCCTTACAGCCATGCTCGCATCAAGCCGTCAGACGTTTCCGACAACCAACCCTCACGCCGCAGAAAATCGCGGCCCGAACAGAATCACGCTGGCGCCGATCACGCACAGTGCCACGCCGATCCAGTCCGAACCCAATGGACGCACCCGCTCGACCAGCATCAGCCAGCCAATCGACGCGACGATGTAGATCCCGCCGTACGCGGCGTAGGCGCGTCCGGCATAATTGGCTTCGACGCGAGTCAACAACAACGCGAACAAGGTCAGACTGAGCAGCGCAGGAATCACCCACAGAGCACTTTTGCCCTGGCGCAGCCACATGAAGAAGGCGAAACAACCGGCGATTTCAAACAACGCCGCGAGGAAGAACCACAAGTAATTGAGCATTGACGCGTCTCGACAGGGTGACCATTGCGGCCACCCTAACGATGCCGTCTGCAACGGGCAAGGTCAGCCGTTATTCTGTTTGGCTTTGGCGCGCATTTTTTCGGCCATGGAAGTCATCTCGTTGTAGAGCAGTTGCGGATTCTTCTGCTTGATAGCCCACGCCATGCGCCCTTGTTCGTGGGGCAGGATCATGAACTCGCCGGCCGCCACTTGCTGATAAATGTAGTCGGCGATGTCCGCCGCCGTGATCGGCGAACTTTCCAGCAACTTGCCGACCTGCGCCTTCATCGCCGGCGTCGGGCCACGGAACGAGTCGAGCAAGTTGGTCTGGAAGAATGACGGGCAAACGACATGCACGGCGACTTCCTGTTGCGCCAGTTCAATCAACAGGCTTTCCGAGAGTGCAACCACGCCGGCCTTGGCCACGTTGTAGTTGCTCATCGCCGGGCCTTGCATCAATGCGGCCATGGAGGCGATGTTGATGATCTTGCCTTTGCTTTGCTCGAGCAGCGGCAGAAACGCTTTGCAGCCCTTGACCACGCCCATCAGGTTGATCGCGATCTGCCAGTCCCAGTCTTCCAGCGACAGTTCGCTGAAGAAACCGCCGGAGGCGACACCGGCGTTGTTGACGATGATGTCGATGCCGCCGAGTTTCTCTTCGCAGGCCTGAGCGAACGCAGTGAGCTGGCTGTAATCACGCACATCGCAGCGCTGAACAAAACCGTCACCACCCGCCTCACGGACCATTTTCAAGGTTTCCTGCAGGCCGGGCTCGCTGACGTCGGACAAGGCCAGTTGCCAGCCTTGACGCGCCCAGCGCAGCGCGATTTCGCGACCCAGGCCCGAGCCCGCACCAGTGATCATCATGCGATTTTGCATAGCACACAGCCTTGTTGTTCCGGGGAAGATGCGCGGAGTGTAGCGAAGGATCGGCGCGCGCCCACGCTCCATCAAGTTGCTGAATGCAAGATCAAAAGATCGCAGCCTTCGGCAGCTCCTACTTGGAGTCGTGCAGGAGCTGTCGAGTGAAACGAGGCTGCGATCTTTTCGCTGCAAAGGAAATAATCGAGCAATCCAAATACATTAAAAAAACATTGAATTTTCTTTCACGCGCACCGGTCGGAATTTGTAAGCCGTCTGGAATTACTTAGTCTCCAGTCGCCCTTGAATACCAAGACTTCTCGAACACTATCAACAAGGAAATCGACATGGGCACAATTCTAATCATTATCCTGATCCTGTTGCTGATCGGTGGTCTGCCGGTCTTCCCGCACTCCAGAAGTTGGGGTTATGGTCCTTCGGGCATTATCGGCGTGGTGTTGGTGGTGCTGTTGGTCCTGCTGTTACTCGGTCGGATATAACGCTTCAAGCAAGCGTAAAAAAAGAGGCCCTGTTCAGGGCCTCTTTTTTATTGCGCGGATTTTACTGTAGGCGAGCGATCAATCCGGCTTGCCGTGGATGACACCGGCGGTGTTATCCATCAGGCTCTTGGTTGCCGTTTGCAGGAACGCTTCGAGTTTGAGTTTCAACTCGGCGGTACGCGGTGCATTCGGTACCACTTCGGCGTGCGGATTGGCACCCAGTTGGTACTGCCACATCTTCGGCCCCATGTCCTTGTCTCTCGGCAACACCAGAATCTGGTCAGCGGTGACGATGGCAGTGGTCTGCTCGCTGCCCGACGGCTTGATCACACCGAAACCGGTGTCGCCTTCAGGCAGGTTGAGCAAGTCACGGCCCCAGCACTGGTGACGCACTTCGCCACCGAGACGGCCCATGATGGTCGGCACGATGTCGATCTGCGTACCCACGGTGTGGTCACGGGTACCGAACTTCTCCTGAATGCCCGGCGCAATCATCAGCATCGGCACGTTGAAGCGACCCAGGTCCATTTCGGTGATCTGGCGTTCGTTGCCGAAACCGTGGTCGCCGACGATGACGAACAGCGTTTCCTTGAAGTACGGCTCTTTGCGCGCCTTCTCGAAGAACTGACCCAGCGCCCAGTCGGAGTAGCGCATGGCGGTCAAGTGTTCGTTGAGGCTGCCACGATCGGTCACGCGCTCGACCGGCAATGGCGTCGGCAAGGCGTATGGCGTGTGGTTGGACAGGGTTTGCAACAGCGCATAGAACGGCTTGCCGTTTTCGCGTGCTTTAAGCTCTTGCAGGCCACGGTCGAACATGTCCTGGTCGGACACGCCCCAAGTCGGATCGGAGAACACCGGGTTGACGAAGTCATTACGGCCAACGAAGTTGGTCATGCCCTGGTTGCTGAAGAACCCAGACTGGTTGTCCCAGGCGAAGTCGCCGTTGTAGACGTACACGTCGTCGTAATCACGGGCGCTGAGCACCTGCGGCAGGCCGGACAACTTGTGGCTGCCTTCCGGGGTCTGCATCAGGTATTCGAAACCTGGCAGGTTGGGGAAGCAGGCCATGGTCGCGAACATGCCCTGGTGAGTGTGCGTACCGTTGGAGAAGAAGCGGTCGAACAACAGGCCTTCCTTCGACAGTTTGTCCAGGTATGGCGTGATGTTGCCTGGCGCGCCCAATGCACCGACCGAGTGACCGGCCATGCTTTCCATCAGGATCACCACAACGTTCTTGATCGGCAGGGTCTTGTCGGTCGGCGGCGTGTAATCACGGCGCACGGCGGCAATATCGGCATCGACCAGTTTGTCATCCGGCAGCAGCAGCATGTCGCGCACGACTTTCTGCGCTTGCTCCTGCGGTAACGTGGCTTTCCAGATATTGTCGCGATCCTCGCCCATGCGGGACTTGGCGGCCTCGATCAGTGACAGCGTGGCATTAAGGCCGAGCTGGTTGGCGAAGTTCGAATCGGTGGTGTACACGTCACCCCAACGCATTGGCGGGCCTTGACGCAGAGTGCCACGGGCGGCAACCACGCAGATCAGCAGGCAGACCACAAATACCGCAAGACGGGTGTACCACGGCGCCACCTGACGGGTGCTGACGCTACCGCCGCTGAAAGGACCGCGCGGACGCGTGGCACGGTCGGCGCCTTTGAACGCCAGTGTCAGGATGACGGTGCCGATGACCCAAGCCAGCAGATAACGAACTACCGGGAAGCCGTACCAGAGCATGCTCATCACGGTTTTCGGGTCTTCTTTCACATACTGGAACACCAGACCGTTGAGGCGCTGGTGGAACTCGCGGTAGAAATCCATCTCCATCAGGCCGAGAAACAGCGCAATGCTCGAGGCGATCGTCAGCCACAGACGGAAGAAGCCGCGTGCGGCCATGGCGCGGGCACTGAACAGCGCCAGCACCAGCGGAATGCACACGTAAACCACCAGACGCAGGTCGAAACGCAGGCCGTTGGCGAAGGCTTCAAGGAAAGTCGAAGCCGGGGTGTCGAGGATCATCTCGCGGTTGTAGACCAGCAGCGCGAGGCGCAGCACGGAAAACATCACCATCATGACCAGCGCGCAAAGCAGCGTGTAGGCCAGATGCGATTTGACGGTCGGTTGCAGCAGGCGAGCAGAAGATCGCTGCTGATTCAGGGCGTCCGGGTTTGCCATGTCGTTTTAGGACCCATTGGAAGTTGAAGTTGCAAAAATACAGCGGCGCCATGCCCTCTATTGGTCATTCCAGACCCCGGGGCTTGCGCGGTGCGCAAATGTTGCACGATCACCCGCACCATTGCCATTGATTACTGCCCCACCGCCAGACACTTTCATTTATGGCAGCGGGCAAACAGCGCGGGCGAATTGTCAGGAACACTTTGTGAAAATTTCGTGCAACGCATATCTGGAAACACAATATAGATACAAAACAAAACGCCCCGACTTGTTCGGGGCGTTTCGCTGAACGCGGGCCGATTACTTCTCGGCGCGTTCTTTCAAAGCTTTGAGGGTGTTGAACGGAGCATCGACGACAAATTTGTTGGCAACCATTGCTGGCACGCTGCCACCTGGTTCGGTGTGCACTTGATAAGTGACTTCAACCTGGTCGCCCTTCGGTACGAACTTCCAGAAGCCTCTGACCTGCTGCACGCGGACAAAGCCTTTTTCTTCAGGAGCGTACGTCGGCAGACCTTTGAGGTTGCGGGTCAAGCTGCCGTCGGCGCCTTCGACGGTGGTGACTTCGATCACCGAGTCACGCGGGGTGACTGGCCAAGGGGTGTTGAACTGGGTGTAGGTCCAGCTCTTGTCGCCTTCGTGCTTGAGCAGTTTCTGGGTTTTGCACTCGTGAATCCAGGCGCAGGCGCCGGAGACGTCTTCCTGCAGTGCGCGCAGTTTGGCAACGGTGGTTTTCATCAGCGCAACGCCTTGGTAGGACTTGTAGTCCGAGCCCGGCACTTCACTCAGGGAAACCTTGATGCCGTCCTCGTTCTTGGCGACTTTCCAGTCTTCAGCCTGGGCGACGGACGTGGCCAGCACAGCGGTCAAACCACACAACACAGCGATACGATGCAGCGAACCCATAGTCTTATTCCTTATTGTTGAAGTTCCGTTCGTTTGACACATCACGCCGCCGTCATCTGCTCCCACCAGCCGATCAATCTGATCGCTTCTTCCGAGCTGCTGCCACAGACTTCGACATCCGCTGCGAAGCCGGAACAGACTGCCGGGCGCTCAGGGCGGCCGAAAATGCTGCACAGGTTTTCGACCGAGAGCTGCACGCAACGTTCGCCGGCAGGTTTGCCATCAGGCATGCCGGGAATCGGCGAACTGATCGATGGGGCAATGCAGCAAGCGCCACAGCCTTCACGGCATTTCATGACGAACAATTCCTCGCGACGGGCGATGTGTAAAAGGGACGCGGAACAGAGTAACCGCTAAAACGGCTGTTTCAAATTCCCGGAACCGGGGTTTTCACCGATAACTGAATGTGACTGACCAGTCTCCGACAAAGCGTCTGGTCTGCGGGTCACAGATGGTCTGGATTTACTGTTTGAATTCGAAATCCAGTGCTGCGCCTTCGACTTCGCGGCGCTCTTCGTTACGCAGCTGCAACTGCATTTCATTGCTGAGCAAGCGGCCGTTGAGCTGGAATCCGTTGTTTTTCTCGCCAAACATCTGCGGCAGGATCGGCTCGCGCTTGGGCAACTCAACCGTGCCTTTGGGCTTCAACTCCTGAACCATGTCCTTGGGCAGGCTCAGATCGAGTCTGGCCGGCGGCAATTTGGTTTTCACCACTTCGCTGGCGGGTTTTGATTTCGAGGCGACCGGCTTACGCTTCTTGATGACTTTTTGCTGGGTTTTCTTCGCCGTAGCGGCTTTCTGCACAGGTGGATTTTTTTTCGCGGGGCTCGTCGCAGCCGGTTTTTCCTGAACCGCAGCGGCCACGGCGCCAGGCGCATGACCGATCATCAGCAAACCCAACAAAACCCAAGCAGCAGGAAAAATCGCTTTCATGGACCCAACGACACTAACGGCAGAGGGCCATATGCTCGCTTGTTGGGCGCCACAAGACAAGCATCAGCCAGCGCTCGTTCAGAATCCGCCAGCAGTTTCCTGACACAGTTGCGTCGCCAGCATCCCCAGGGTCATCAGCGCCCGCTCCGCCTCGCGGTTCCACGGAATCCCGCAGTTGAGGCGGATACAGTGGTTGAACTGCTCGGTATTACTGAAGATCAGTCCCGGCGCAATGCTGATGCCCTGCTGCAACGCACGCACATGCAATTCTTGCGTATTGACCCTCCCCGGCAAGCTCACCCAAAGGATGAAACCGCCCGTGGGCCGGGTCATTTGCGTGCCTTCGGGGAAGTACTGCTGCACCGCCAACTGGAAGGCGCTGAGGTTTTTCCGGTATTCCTGGCGGATGTACCGTAAATGCCGGTCATAACCGCCGTTTTCCAGATAGGCGGCAATCGCCATTTGCGTCACGCTGCACGCCGAGTGGGTGCTGAAGGTCTGCAAGCGCTGGATTTCCTGCTGGTACTTGCCGGCGATCATCCAGCCGATGCGCACACCGGGTGACAGGGTCTTGGAGAAGCTTGAACAGTAGATCACCCGGTCCAGTCGGTCATAAGCCTTGAGCGCTTTGGTTTTGCCTTGCTCGAACATCAGTTCGCCGTAGATATCATCTTCGACAATCTGGATGTCGAAATCCGAAGCCAACCGCAGCAACTGCTTCTGCCGCTCTTCGGGCATGGTGCCGCCCAGCGGATTGCTCAGGCGCGTGGTCAGCACCAGCGCTTTGATCGACCATTGGTTGGCAGCCAGTTGCAGAGCCTCGAGGCTCATGCCGGTGGCGGGATCGCTCGGAATCTCGATAACTTTCAGGCCGAGCAGATCGGCCAGTTGCAGCAAACCGTAATAGGTTGGCGATTCGGCGGCGATCAGATCACCAGGCCGGGTCAGTACGCGCAACGACATCTGCAAGGCGTCGACACAACCGTGGGTGATCACCACTTCCGACGGATCGACCACCACACCGGCGTCGCGCATGCGGATCGCCACTTGCCGGCGCAGCGGCTCAAAACCGGGGCTGAACATGTAGCTGAAAGCACGCGGACTATGGAAGCGGGTGACCTTGGCCAGTTGCTGATGCAGTGCGCGCACCGGCAGGTAATCGACACTCGGCACGGCCGCACCCAGCGGGAACACGCCTTCGCGGCGTGATTCGACCAGAACCTGTTGAATGATGCTGCTGCGGGTGACCAGCCCTGGCCGTTCGACCCGGGCAATGTCCGGCGTCGGCGCAGTCAGCGCGGGGGTCTGATGCACGTAATAACCGGACTGCGGGCGCGCCCGAATCAAGCCCTGATCTTCGAGATTGGCGTAAGCCTGCAACACCGTCGCATGGCTGACGTTGAGCTGCGAACTCATCTTGCGCACCGAAGGCACGCGCTCCCCCGGTTGATAGACACCACGGCGGATGTCTTCGGCCAGTTGCTGAGCAATACGTTGGTAGAGCAAGAGATTGGTCATGACGCAGCACTCGATTTCACGGGCATTTTATTCTTGTGTGAAACAATACCGGAACAGTTTGGAAGTGTACTGGGACAGTTGCTACATTACTCGACCATACAGTGCGGTGTCTGCCCCTGACTGTACTGATTTGTGGGCCATTCGACAGACGTAAAAAAGCCCGGCACTGCATGACAGCCCGGGCTTTCCAGAGACGCTACCCTTAACGGGCGGCGCCGAGCTGGCCTTTTTCATCGGAGAAGACAATCTCAACCCGACGATTCTGTGCCCGTCCGCGCTCGGAAGCGTTGGCGTCCACCGGGTATTCGTCCCCGTAACCTTCGACCTGAATGCGTTTGTCGTCGATGCCCAGATCCATCAACACGTCGGCGACCGATTGCGCGCGGTCACGAGACAGCTTGAGGTTTTCCTGTTTGCCGCCGGTGCTGTCGGTGTAGCCCTCGATGCGCACCACGCGTTTCGGGTTCAGTTGCAGGAACTGCACGATTTTCAGGACGACACGGTTGGCCGAGTTTTTCAGCTCCGCTTCACCGGTATCGAACAGCACGTCGCCGAGCGTCATAACCAGACCCCGGTCAGTCTGCGTGGTGGCCAGTGCTACGATCTGTTCTTCCAGCCATTTGCCCTGTTGCTGCACGCTGAGCAACTTCGATTCACGCAAGGCCAGTTGCAAGCGCTGGCGATCCAGTTCCAGTTTCGCCGCGCGCTCTTCGTTGAGCACCTGATTGGTGTGCTCGCGGGCGATTTCGCTGTAGCGCTGGCTCAGGTAGGCGTAATGCACCACGTCCGAACCGCTGCCCCAATAGGTCGACAGGCGATCGGCACGGGCCAGCGACTCACCGGCGCGGATCACGTCTTTCGGCGCGATGCGCAGCACATTGGAGTCTTCCTTGACCTTCTGGAAATCGGCACTGGCTTCTTGCAGCGCGGATTCGCTGTGCTGGCCGGCGCAGCCGTACAGGCTGACACACCCGGCGAGGATCAGGCCGCCGAGAAGTTTCGACTTGAGGCTCATTGGGCATCTCCCAGTTGCTTGCGCAGTCGGACGATACGGGTGTTCAGCACATTCAGCTGTTCTTGACTTTTTTGCGTCAGCACTTTGGCTTCGGCCAGACGTGCATCCAGTTCAGCCTGTTCCGAACGCATGCGTGCGTTGCGGTAGGACTCGTCAGCCATGTTGCCTTTGGCGCGGTTGTATTTGGTTTCGGCCAGTTTCATTTCCGGCACTTCGTCGGCGGTGGCGCCAACAGCTTTGGCCTGGGTGATGGCTTGCTCGGTCAGGCGCATTTGTTCATTGGGTGCCGGATCGGTTGCGCAACCGGCCAGAGCCAGAACGGCCACAGCCGCGAAAAGAGGTCGAATACTCACTAAGAATCCCTACTGTTTTGGGGCACTGACAGGTGGTTGCGGCTGTTGCTGCTGCGCCTTCCAGCGCTCGATATTGCGTTGCAGCGCGGCTTCCGTCAGTCCGGACGCGGGCAATTCTGTCATCTTTTTGGCTAGCTGTCCGCGCAACCACGGATCGTTGCACGCCGAGTTATGCGAAACCGCGAGGAACAGGCCCGGGCGGTCGATGGGTTGCTCGAACGCCAGCAGATCATTGGCCATACCCAACGCCTGCGCGCCGGCCATGCCCGAGTAGCGCCCGGCGAGTACATATTCGACTTCACCGAGAAGCAATTTCTGCAGGGCCTGGGTGAGGTTGGCTGTCTTGGTCAGGGTCAGATTCTGCTCGGCGAAAGTGCCGAATGCCTGGGTGATTCGAGACTTTTCCGACAACGCGCCCGCGTGGCCGTGCAGGTCTTTGGCTTCGCTGTAGACCAGTGTCGAGCCTTTGCGTGTCCACACCAGATAGTCGTTTTGCAGCAATGGCGGATAGACGTAATCGAGGTTTTCCAGCTCAGTGAATGTCAGCGGCGCGTCGGCGAGCATGTCCATGCGCCCACTACGTACTTCGTCGAGGGCTTGCGAGCGTTTGCCGGCGTAAAGCAACTCGACCTTGATGCCGAGATCTTTGGCGACTTGTTGCAACAGGTCGGCGCTGGCGCCGATCAACTGCTTGGGATTCTGCGGGTCCTGCCACAGATACGGCGGTGCATCCGGGCTGCCGGTGACGACGAGGCGTTCGCATTTGCCGGCGGCCATCGCCAGCCCCGGCAACAGGGCCAATCCCAACAACCATCCGCAACGCAGATCCATGGCAAAACGCTCCCACTCAAATCCAAGACAAAAAAAAGCCCGACCAAAAGGTCGGGCTCTTTATAAGTGAAGCCGCTGGATTAGACCAGCTTCTCCAGCTCAGGTACTGCTTCGAACAGATCCGCCACGAGACCGTAATCGGCCACCTGGAAGATCGGCGCTTCTTCGTCCTTGTTGATCGCAACGATCACTTTGGAGTCTTTCATGCCGGCCAAGTGCTGGATCGCGCCGGAGATACCGACGGCGATGTACAGCTGTGGCGCAACGATCTTGCCGGTCTGACCGACCTGCATGTCGTTCGGTACGAAACCTGCGTCGACCGCGGCGCGCGAAGCACCGACGGCAGCGCCCAGCTTGTCGGCCAGGGCGTACAGGTGTTTGAAGTTGTCGCCGTTCTGCATGCCGCGGCCGCCGGAAACGACGATCTTGGCAGCGGTCAGTTCCGGACGGTCGGACTTGGCCAGCTCCTCGCCAACGAAGCTCGAAGTGCCCGCGTTGTGCGCAGCAGCGACGGCTTCAACAGCAGCCGAACCACCTTCAGCAGCAACCGGGTCGAAACCGGTGGCACGCACGGTGATCACTTTGATTGGCGCGGTCGACTGTACGGTAGCGATGGCGTTACCGGCGTAGATCGGACGCTTGAAAGTGTCAGCGCTTTCGACCGAGATGATCTCGGAGATCTGGTCAACGTCCAGCTGCGCAGCAACGCGCGGCAGGATGTTTTTGCCGTTGGAGGTAGCGGCAGCCAGGATGTGGCTGTAGCCAGCGCCCAGCTCTGCAACCAGAGGAGCAACGTTTTCCGGCAACTGATGCGCGTAAGCGGCATTGTCAGCGTTGAGGACTTTGCTCACGCCAGCGATTTTCGCAGCGGCTTCCGCCACGGCGCCAGCGCCCTGACCTGCAACCAGAACGTGGATGTCGCCGCCGATTTTGGCAGCAGCAGCCACGGTGTTCAGTGTGGCCGGGGCCAACACTTTATTGTCGTGTTCAGCGATTACCAAGATAGTCATGGTCAGATTACCTTCGCTTCGTTTTTCAGTTTCTCGACCAGTTCAGCCACCGACTTGACCTTGATGCCTGCGCTGCGTGCCGCCGGCGCTTCGACTTTCAGGGTCTTGTTGGTGGAGGCGGTGGAAACGCCCAAAGCGTCCGGAGTCAGCACTTCAAGAGGCTTCTTCTTGGCTTTCATGATGTTTGGCAGAGACGCATAGCGCGGCTCGTTCAAACGCAGGTCAGTGGTGACGATTGCCGGCAGTTTCAGCGAAACAGTCTGCGCGCCGCCGTCGATTTCGCGAGTCACGGCAACGCTGTCGCCAGAGACTTCGACTTTCGAGGCGAACGTGCCCTGACCGTAGCCGCTCAGTGCCGCGAGCATCTGGCCGGTCTGGTTGTTGTCGCTGTCGATGGCCTGTTTGCCGAGGATCACCAGCTGCGGCTGTTCCTTGTCGACCACAGCCTTGAGCAGCTTGGCCACGGCGAGCGAGGTCAGATCTTCAGCGGATTCGACGAGGATCGCACGGTCAGCACCCAGAGCCAGTGCGGTACGCAGCTGCTCCTGAGCGGTGGTCGGGCCGATGGAGACGACGACGATTTCAGTCGCAACACCTTTCTCTTTCAGGCGTACGGCTTCTTCCACTGCGATTTCGCAGAACGGGTTCATCGACATCTTGACGTTGGCGAGATCGACGCCGGAATTGTCCGCCTTGACGCGAACCTTGACGTTGTAATCCACAACGCGTTTGACAGCTACAAGAACCTTCATGGATTCCTCGTTACTCTCCGGTGAAAAGAAAGTCGCCTAGGCGAACCTGGCGGTTGATGCTCATCAGGCTAAAAGGGCACCTCTAAAAACGCCGACCGGGGTGCGAGGTGATTGCACGGCGTTGAGGGGTGCGACCGTTCGTCAGTGGTGACCGACAAGTCATTGATCCTCACGCGGTGTAAACTGCGCGCCAGACTGCGCTGCGCATCACCTTCTATTTGCCTGTGCCCTGTCTTTAGACGTGCTCTTGAAACCACCAGTCTGCCTACGACGAGCGCAAAACCGCCCGTATCTTGACCGGAACGCCTATTCCGGTCAATACAGCAAAATGACCATTCATAAGCCGCGCTTCTTTGATTTCTCTGGGCTGGAGCCAATTCAAACAAACGTTTGTATTGGACGCTAGGAGTGGTGTAGATATAATGCGCCGCCTAGAGAGAAAGGTCTGTTCTCCAATATTCCCCTTGACGTTAACGTAAAGGAATAGCGGATGCGACATCAAACCTCCAAATTAGAAAAAAAACTGTTGAGCCTTGAGTAGGAGATAGCCTGTGGAACGCGAATACATGGAATTCGACGTGGTCATCGTCGGTGCCGGCCCCGCTGGCCTGTCCGCCGCCTGCCGTCTGAAGCAGAAGGCCGCCGAAGCCGGTAAGGAAATCAGCGTCTGCGTGGTCGAAAAAGGCTCCGAAGTCGGCGCACATATCCTGTCCGGTGCCGTGTTCGAACCACGCGCTCTGAACGAACTGTTCCCGGACTGGAAGGAACTCGGCGCGCCGCTGAACACGCCAGTCACCCGCGACGATATTTTCGTGCTGAAAAACGCCGAAAACGCGCAGAAGATTCCAGACTTCTTTGTGCCCAAGACCATGCACAACGAAGGTAACTACATCATCTCCCTCGGCAACCTGTGCCGCTGGCTGGCTCAGCAGGCCGAGAACCTTGGCGTAGAAATCTACCCGGGGTTCGCTGCTCAGGAAGCGCTGATCGACGAGCAAGGCGTGGTGCGCGGGATCATCACCGGTGATCTGGGCGTCGACCGCGAAGGCAACCCGAAAGAAGGCCTGTACACCCCGGGCATGGAACTGCGTGGCAAATACACGCTGTTCGCCGAAGGCTGCCGTGGCCACATCGGCAAGCAACTGATCAAGCGCTACAACCTCGACAGCGATGCCGACGCCCAGCACTACGGCATCGGTCTGAAAGAAATCTGGGAAATCGATCCGGCCAAACATCAGCCAGGTCTGGTGGTGCACACCGCCGGCTGGCCGCTGGACATCATGGGCACCGAAAACACCGGCGGCTCGTTCCTTTATCACCTGGAAAACAATCAGGTGGTGGTCGGTCTGATCGTTGACCTGTCCTACAGCAACACCTACCTGTCGCCGTTCGACGAGTTCCAGCGCCTCAAGCATCACCCGGTGCTGGCTCAGTATCTGGAAGGCGGCAAGCGCATCAGCTACGGCGCCCGTGCGATCTGCAAAGGTGGCCTGAACTCGCTGCCGAAAATGGTCTTCAAGGGCGGCGCGCTGATCGGTTGCGACCTCGGCACCCTGAACTTCGCCAAGATCAAAGGCAGCCACACCGCGATGAAGTCGGGCATGCTCGCCGCTGAATCGGTGGCTGATGCACTGTTCGCGGAAAAGGACGGCACTGAAGAACTGACCACTTATGTGGACGCGTTCAAGAAGAGCTGGCTCTACGACGAACTGTTCGCCAGCCGTAACTTCGGCCCGGCGATCCACAAGTTCGGCGCCATCGTCGGCGGCGGTTTCAACTGGCTGGACCAGAACATCTTCGGCGGCAAACTGCCGTTCACCCTGCACGACACCAAGCCGGACTACGCTTGCCTCAAGCTCGCGGCCGACTGCAAGAAGATCGACTATCCGAAGCCGGACGGCAAACTCAGCTTCGACAAACTCAGCTCGGTGTTCATCTCCGGTACCAACCACGAAGAAGAACAGCCGTGCCACCTGAAGCTGACCGACCCGAGCATCCCGATCAGCAAGAACCTGCCGCTGTACGACGAACCGGCACAGCGCTACTGCCCGGCCGGCGTGTACGAAGTGATCACCAAGGAAGACGGCGAGAAGCGCTTCCAGATCAACGCCCAGAACTGCGTGCACTGCAAGACCTGTGACATCAAGGACCCTTCGCAGAACATCACTTGGGTCACGCCGGAAGGCGCTGGCGGCCCGACTTATCCGAACATGTAAGTCGAACCGCTGAACATCAAGGCTCCCGAATCGGGGGCCTTTTTGTTGCCCAAAATTCCTCTGACACCACAAAACTACTGTGGGAGTTATCATCGAATCAGGCGGCGCGCTCGTCACCCGGGCTGCGTTCGAAGTAGCGCTTATACTCGCGGCTGAACTGCGACGTACTCTGATACCCCACCCGATGCGCCACCTGCGCCACACCCAGCCCTTCCGCCACCAGCAACGTCTGCGCCTTCAATAACCGCAAACGCTTCAGATACTGCACCGGCGACAACAACGTGCTGCGTTTGAAGTGTTCATGGAATGTCGACACGCTCATATTCGCGCAACCGGCCAGCGTCTCCACGTTCAACGGCTCGGTGTAATGCGCATGCAGATGACTGATCGATGCCGCCACCCGGGCGAACTGCCCCTGCTGCTCAACCAGCGCGCGCAACACATCCGCTTGTGGCCCACGCAACGCGACGAATAACAACTCGCGCACCCGCGCCGGCCCGAGAATCTGGCATTCCAGCGGATCGTGCAGGCAACTGAGCAAACGTTCGACACAGCCACGCATATCATCGTCGAGCACCACCGAGGTCATCGACTCCGGTGTCTGTGCCGGAATATGCCGCCCCGGCGCCAGCCCCATGGCCAGCACCAGCTCACCGAGCAACACCCGATCAATCGCCACCGACACGCCGAGCAACGGCGCATCCGGCAAGGCGAAGGTCTCACATTCGAACGGCACCGGCAGCGCCTGAATCAGGTAATGCCCGGCACCGTATTCCATGGTGCGCGGCCCGAGAAACGCCAGTTTGCTGCCCTGGGCGATGATCATCAGGCTCGGCTCATAAATGTGCGGGCCACGGGCGACGTCGCAACTGGCGCGCAACACTTGCACACCGGGCAGCCCGGTCCGACTGTAACCATCGCGTAGCGCCAGCGGTTCGATCAGCGAAACCAGCCGGGCATTGGCATCAAGATGACGGGTCAATTGCATCGAATTGCTCTTCACAAAAAATCACGAAAACAAGGGATGAAAGCATCATCGCAGATCCTTTTGCCAATGCGACCGATCACCCCCGTATGCCGGAGGATTAGGCATGAGACCCGGAGGAATCGTCATGGTCGGACCGACAGTCGGCGCCCAGAATGCGCCGCCTCACTTGTTCCTGCTTTTGCGAGGTTTCACATGTACACAGCCATCGGTTATGCCGCCCAATCGGCCACCACCCCCCTCGCCCCGATGAAGTTCGAACGTCGCAGCCCGCGCGCCGACGACGTCGCCATCGAAATTCTTTACTGCGGCGTTTGCCACTCCGACATCCACCAGGCGCGCAACGAATGGGGCATCGCCGTTTACCCGCTGATGCCCGGCCATGAGATCGTCGGAAAAGTCACCGCGGTCGGTGCGAATGTCACCCAGCACAAAGTCGGCGATCTGGTCGGCGTCGGCTGCATGGTCGACTCCTGCCGCACCTGCGAAGCCTGCCAGTCGAACCTTGAGCAATATTGCCTCGAAGGCCCGACCATGACCTACGCCACCCCGGATCGTGTCGATGGTAGCAACACCATGGGCGGTTATTCGGACAGCATCGTCGTCAGCGAGCATTTCGTCGTACGCATTCCGGAAAAACTGGCGTTAGCCAGCGCCGCGCCAATCCTCTGCGCCGGTATCACCACCTACTCGCCGCTCAAGCACTACGGTGTGAAAGCGGGCGACAAAGTCGGGATTCTCGGCATGGGCGGCCTCGGCCACATGGGCATCAAATTCGCCAAGGCCATGGGCGCCGAAGTCACGCTATTCACCCGCTCGGCGAGCAAGGCTGAAGAAGGTCGCCGTCAGGGTGCCGATCACGTGATCGTTTCCACCGACGGCGAGCAGATGAAAGCCGCTGCCGGTTACTTCGACTTCCTGCTCGACACCATTCCGGTGCAGCACGATCTCAACCCGTACCTCGACACCCTGCGCTTCGACGGCGTGCACATTCTGGTCGGTCTGATCGAACCGATCGATCCACCGGTCCACGCTGGCAAACTGGTGATGAGCCGCCGCGTATTGGCCGGCTCGTTGATTGGTGGCGTTGCTGAAACCCAGGAAGTGCTGGATTTCTGCGCAGAACACAACATCACCTGCGACATCGAAATGCTCGACATCCGCCAGATCAATGAGGCTTATGCGCGCATGATCGCTGGCGACGTGAAGTACCGTTTCGTCATCGACATGGCGACCCTCAAGGTTTAAATCTTTAGACCGAGTTCCGCCGATAGCCGGGCTGTGACCCCTTTGATCAGGGGAATCAGCTCGGCCATTTTTTCCAGCGGCATGTACGGCACGGTGCTGGCGATACTGATTGCCGCCACAATGCCCTTGCTCGCATCGCGAATCGGCGCCGCCACGCAGCGGATCGACGGTTCGTTGTCCTCCAGATCGAACGCGTAGCCACCGGCGACGTATTCGGTCATGCGCTGCTCAAGCTGTTCCCACGACTGTTGGGGATGCTGCGGCCAGAACTGACTTTTCCCACCTGCCGGCAGGCTGATGTCGTACAGACGTTGCCAATCTTTCGGCGAGTCATCGAGCATCAACGCCTTACCGATACCGGTGCGTGCCAGCGGCATGCGATGGCCGACCCGCGAGCGCATTTCCGGGCCGTTGCGCCCCGGATTTTTCAGCAGATACAGCACCTCATCGCCTTCACGAATGCCTAAGTGCACAGTGTCGCCGGTCAATGCCGACAACTCGTCCAGGTAGGGTGCGGCCAAGGTCACCAGCGGCAATTCTTCGCGCGCCTGGAAACCCAGTTCGATCAGCTTCGGCCCGAGCAGATAACCGACTTGCGGCACCACGCGCAGGTAGCGCTCGTCGACCAGGCAACTGGCCAGACGATGGGTGGTGCTGCGCGTGGTGCCGATCAGCCGGGCAATCTCCTTGAGATCGCGGGCGCCGCTGGCCACCGCTTGCACCACACCCAAGCCACGTAACAGCGTCTGGGTGCCGGTGGGCGCGGCGTCCTTGGTTTTTTCCGGAGCGTCTTCCTGCATATCCAGCCTTTTACCGTTGAGCGAAGGAACGGGCGGCATTATGGTCGCCCGACGCAGACCACTACAACTCGATACGCTCGACCTTGCCGACCAGCAGCACGTAGGACAAAGCGCCGATCAGTGCGAGAACCGCGATATAGGTGATCGCCGGCGCGAAGGAATCGCCGCTGGCAAGAAAGCCGATAACGATCGGCGTGGCAATCGCCGACAGGTTGCCGATGAAGTTGAACACCCCGCCCGTCAGCCCGAGCAAACGCGCCGGCGCCAACGTCGACACCAGCGACCAGGTGATCGAGGCCAGACCGTTGCCGAAGAACGCCAGCGCCAGAAAGGCAATCACCAGGGGCGTCGACTCAACGAAGTTGGCACCGATGATCGAGGTGGAAATCAGCAGCCCGCCAATGATCGGCAACTTGCGCGCAAAGCCAACGGTGTAGCCGCGACGGATCAAGAAGTCGGAAAAGAACCCCGAACACAACACGCCAACGAACGCTGCGAGAAACGGCAGCGACGCCAACAGGCCGGACTTGATGAAGTCCATGCCGCGATACTTCACCAGATAAGTCGGGAACCACGTCAGGAAAAACCACAGCGTCGAGTTCAGGCAGAACTGGCCAAGGTAGATGCCCCACAACTTGCGTTTGGTCAGCACGATGCCCAAGTCGGTCCAGCTGAACTTGGCTTTGACCTTGGCCGACTCTTGTTGAATATCGACCAGACCACCGCCCTCGCGGATCAAGTCGATTTCCGCTTCGTTGGCGCCTTTGAAATCCCGTGGCTCGCGATACACCGCGTACCAGATCGCTGCCCAAATGATGCCCACCGCGCCGGTCGCGACAAAGACCATGTGCCAGCCGAATTCGTGTTGCAGCCAGGCCAGCACCGGGGTCAAAAATGCCAGGCCGACGAACTGACCCGAGGTGTAGAAACCGATGGCCGTGGCGCGTTCACGCTCGGGGAACCAAGTAGTGACCACGCGACTGTTGATTGGATACGCCGGGGCTTCCAGTGCACCGACCGCCATGCGCAAGACAAACAACGCGATGAAACTGGCGGCGAAACCAAGCATCACTGTGGCCAGCGACCACAGCAGCAACGCGACGCTGTAAAGAATGCGCGGCGGCACACGATCGACCAGCCAGCCGCCGGGGATCTGCATGGCGGCGTAGGTCCAGCCGAACGCAGAGAAGATCAGGCCGACGTGAATCGGATCGATGCCCAACTCACTGGTCAGCGCCGGCGCGGCAATCGACAGGTTGCTGCGGTCGAGGTAGTTGATGACCACGGTGATAAACAGCAACACCATGATGAAAAACCGCTTGCGGCTAGGCGTGACTAAAGACGCCTGCCCGGTGAGGGTTTGCGGTTGCATGAGAGATGCCTCTTCTTATGTTTATTGAGGTCATGACGCAAATCTCCCATCCATGTGGAGATTAAAACCTGTGGGAGCGACGGTGCGACGATTCGACCTGCTCGCGAAGGCGTCGGATCAGTCACATCGATGTCGGATGTGACATAGCATTCGCGAGCAGGCTCGCTCCCACAGGGGGCACAGGTGATTCAGCGACTCACCACTCGGCAAAGCTGCCATCGGCATGGCGCCAGATCGGGTTACGCCAGCGATGCCCGACTGCTGCGCGCTCGATCACGTATTCCTCGTTGATCTCGATGCCCAGACCCGGCCCGTTCGGAATCTTCACAAAACCTTTGTCGTAATCGAACACCCGTGGATCTTTCACATAGTCGAGCAAGTCGTTGCTCTCGTTGTAATGGATGCCCAGGCTCTGCTCCTGGATAAACGCGTTGTAACAAGCAGCGTCCAGTTGCAAACACGCCGCCAGCGCAATCGGCCCCAGCGGGCAGTGCAGCGCCAGTGCCACATCGTAGGCCTCGGCCATGTTGGCGATCTTGCGGGTTTCGGTGATGCCGCCCGCGTGGGAGGCATCCGGCTGGATGATGTCGACGTAACCTTCGCTCAACACGCGTTTAAAGTCCCAACGCGAGAACAGCCGCTCACCGAGGGCAATCGGCGTGCTGGTCAGCGGTGCCAGTTCTTTCAAGGCCTCGTAGTTTTCGCTGAGCACCGGCTCTTCGATAAACATCAGTTTGTACGGATCGAGCTCCTTCATCAGCACCTTGGCCATCGGCTTGTGCACGCGGCCATGGAAGTCGACACCGATGCCGACGTTCGGCCCGACCGCATCACGCACAGCGGCAACGTTGGCCAGCGCCAGATCGACTTTTTCGAAAGTATCGAGGAACTGCAACTCTTCGGTGCCGTTCATCTTTACCGCAGTGAAACCACGGCTCACCGCCTCTTTCGCCGCACGTGCGGTGTCGGCCGGACGGTCACCGCCAATCCACGAATACACGCGAATCTTGTCACGCACCTGACCGCCGAGCAGATCGCTGACCGACACCCCGAGCGCCTTGCCCTTGATGTCCCACAGCGCCTGATCGATACCGGCCAGCGCACTCATGTGAATCGCGCCGCCCCGGTAGAAGCCACCGCGATAGAGCACGGTCCAGATGTCTTCGATGTTGCGTGGGTCTTTGCCGATCAGGTAGTCGGACAATTCTTCGACGGCGGCCGCGACGGTGTGCGCGCGGCCTTCGACCACGGGTTCACCCCAACCGGTCACGCCTTCATCGGTTTCGACTTTGAGGAAACACCAGCGCGGCGGCACGATGAAGGTGGTGAGTTTGGTGATTTTCATCTTTTTGTCTCTCTTGTAGATGCAGCGCACACAGCGCCAAAAAGTCTTAGCGAAGGGCCTTCCAAGCAGCCACGTAGGCCTTGGCGTTCACCGCCACTTGCTCTGGTGTCATGCCCGGTTTGAACAAGCCGGAACCGAGGCCGAAACCTTTTACACCGGCATCGATAAACGCCTGCATGTTGTCCGGAGTGATACCGCCGACCGGCGCCAGCACCGTCCCCGCCGGCAACACCGCAAGCCAGGCTTTGACGACCGCCGGGCCCATCTGCTCGGCCGGGAACAACTTGAGAATGTCCGCGCCCTCCTCCAGCGCCGCGAAGGCTTCAGTGGGCGTGGCGACACCCGGCGATAAGTACAGCCCCGCCGCTTTTGCCGCGCGCAAGACCTTGGCGTCGCTGTGCGGCATGACGATCACTTGGCCGCCGGCTTCTTTCACCAACGCGACCTGTTCCGGGGTCAACACCGTGCCGGCACCGATCAGGCAATCGGCGGGCAGGGCCTTGCGCAGGATGCGGATACTTTCGTAAGGCGAAGGGGAATTGAGCGGTACTTCGATGACGCGAAATCCGGCCGCATACAGGACTTCTCCGACAGCGGCGGCTTCCTGCGGATGCAGGCCACGCAGAATCGCGATCAGACCGTTTTGCGCCAATGCTTGCTTGAGCATGTCAGGCCTCCAGTCAGGGTTAACGGGATGAGGAATCAATCAGTCCGGCAGCCAGCGCCAGTTGCCACAAGCCACGCTCGGTGGCCTGCTCGGCCAGCGTCACGTTGGCGAAACCACAGGCGTCGAGGGCACGGCGGTAGCGCGCACACAGTTGCGCGTTGCCGATGAGGATGATCGAAGGGAGATTCGGGTTGTCGCGGCGACGGCGTTGAGCGCTGGCCAGTGCTGCCAATTCATGGCCGATCATCAGACCGGACAAATAATCCGCCTGCGCTGTCGGGCTCAGTTCACCGGTCAGGCCCAGGGTGCGGGCACTGAACAACGTCGACAGCACGCCCAGCTCGCCGTCCGCCGACTGCGCAACCTGCACGCCCCGGTCAAACGCCAGAGCATCGAACGTCGCGCCTTGCTTCAGGGTCCGGCCGAGAATGCTGTGCTCACTGAGCACGGCGAACACTTCGCCGGTCATGAAGGTATCGAAATGAGTGATGCAGCCATCGACCACGTCGACCCATTTCGAATGACTGCCCGGTAGGCCGATCAACAGATCAGCGCCCGCCTCAACCGGCAGATTCTGCAGGACGCCAAGGACCTGGGTTTCTTCGCCGCGCATCACGTTCGGCAGACGAGAACGCTGAATCACGCCTGGCACGATATGCACCACGGTGCCGCGCAGACTGATCACTGTTTGTAGGGATTTTCCGAGATTGGCGACGTTCGCCGGCGTCTCGCAGTAGGCCGCTTCACGCCAGCCCTGCGCACTGCCGACCATGCCGCAAGCGATCACCGGCAGATCCGGCTGCGCCTCGAGCCAGTCGCCGCACGCCTCGTCGAACGCCAGTTCAAAACCATCGGCGCATTCGCGACCGTTGATGTTTCGCGGGGTCTTGGGCAACTGCATGATCCCGGACGACAGCGCGCGCTGCTCCAGCACCACACCGTCCGCCGCGAGTTTGTAAGCACGTAATGAGGTCGTCCCCCAGTCGAGCGCGATCAATTGCGCCAGCATCGCTTCACCTGTTTTGTTTTTGGCAGTGAGTGCGACGGACTATAGACCTCTCAGACGTGAAATCTCAATATGTAATTTTGCATCCCACATTATGGGATAAAGCAATCATTGCACGCGCTGCTGTTCAATGACGTGTACGAGGTCAGTTGCTGGAATCAGCATTGACTCCGAATAGTATCCCCCGAATGAGTAAGCTGAGGTAAACACTCTGCAAGAGACGGCGTTACGTTCATTTAATAATGCCAGCAGTTCTTCCGCGCTCATGAAAACATTTGAAACGCCCTCATCCTCCTTTCTCACTGCGGACAATCTAGACGTATAAATATGGTCTAAACCAGACTTATCGGCGTCAACCTCAACAAGATTACCAACAAAATAATTAGTCAATTTATCGGAGCTTTCAAATTCAAGCTCTTTATCCAGAGAGCAAAACAATGTTTCACCCAACTGCGTTTCTCCCGTCGCATCCTTAAAAAAATTCAACACATCGGTCTTCGAACTAAAGCGAACACTCCAAGACAAACTATCGCCCCCTGTAGCGACAGAAATGAATTCAATCTCGGTATCAGGAAGAATCGGCCGCTTGGCACAAGAACTACATAGAAGCATCGTCAGCACAATAAATAGTCGTATCATTTTTTCGATTCCAAATATTGAGTCACTCGCTCATAAACTATATCGCACGCAGACTTTCCACTTTGAAGTTTGGAGGCGAACAGCATACCTGCTTGCCGGTGATTCGCACTGACCGCCTCATTCATATTCGGTCCAGATGTCATGATCCAGCGCTCTCCCAAACTGGCAACAGTATCTGAATCGTCTTTTTCCTTGGGGGATGCCAATATATTTATCCAGTAATCTGCCACGGGCTTTGGCGTCGTAAAATAGATATCAGAGAACATCCATACACCTGTACCACCGCCAACAGGATCGAGTGTTACCAACATCTTGACTGTATAACCTCGTTCTTTCAAAATCGAGGTCAAATGTGCACCATTCCAACCCCCAAGGCTATGACCAACAATCACAAGATAAACCGTCTTATCACCTTTTAACGGGCGTATTACATACTTCTCGATATCCTTCTCACCGCGAACATCCTTATAGCTTATATAAGGTAAATTAACGTCGAGCTTTTGTTCCGGAGACAGTCTGTTCGACAACTGATTCCACGCATTTTGCACATTATGATGAGGAGGTTCATTCTGATAATACTCCTCTTTATCCCCAGCACCGCCAATAAAGAAAACGGCTACCTTTTTCACTTTGACAGTAACTTGCTTGACGCTCTGGTCAGTCTTGCAGGTCAACTCATGGCCAGCCACTTCAGTTTTGCAGTCTCTGAGTGCAGGATTTTCGACTTCCATTTCGATCACTCTACAAACAATTTAATAGTTTCAGCCAAGTGAGAACTCACCATATGGGTAAAGCCCTGCTCATTGGTGATGCCATGTTCTATGCGCCCATCACCTCGCTGGATCGCATACGGATGATCGGGGATAGGCTCGCCAGTCGCCTCGTTAACCACTTGCAACCTGTCCGTAAAATGCACCGGCATCGGCAACAGCCCACTAAACGCTGCCCCACCGCCGCTCTGGCCAATAATCACCGTCCCCGACCCACCGACCACGACATTGCCGTGGCCTCCGGTGCTATCGAGCGTGGCCGCGTTCAGGCCGTTGATGAATACGGTGCCGGAAACCGCTCCGGTAATCGGGCTGCCACACGCCGACTTATCGGTCATGCGCGCGGCGGCGAGGCCGTCGAAGAAGACGTTCGGCGAGCCGGAGGCAATCGGGTTGGTGCCATGGCCTGGCAATGGGCAGGCGGTCGGGTCGGTGACGCGTGCAGCGGGTTTACCACTCAATTCAAAGCTCCTTGCTTCAGGGGTTCCGGGTGCGGCTGATGAATATCGATGTCGGTCGCGGCGAAGCGCCAGCGGTTATCGACGGGGTCGAACAGGGCGTGGCAATGCTCACGGCTGTCGGGTGATGCGGCGGTTTGCAGGTGTTGCCAGGCTTCGTCGGTTTGCCAGGCCAGTTCAGCCGGCGAGGCGTCGTCGAGTTCGTTGAGCCAGGCGTTGTAGTGGCGCAGATGATTACGCTCATAAGTCGATTGCAGCAGTTCGGCCATTTGTGCGCCGAGATCGAGATAATGCTGGGCCGTCCACTGGCCGATCTCGGAATAGACGTGCCAGCCCATCGGCATCAACCCGCCGCCCCTGAGCAGCGAATGCCCGGCAGGGGCGACGAAACCACAGCAAATGTGCAGCGTCAGCCAGCCTTGATGGGCGTCGATAAACGCCGTCGGATCGAAGGTGCGCAGCGGTATCACGCGGTACTCGGCGAGCCCGGCGCTGCGGGTCATCAACTCGGCATCAAGGCGTGACACGAACGCACGAATGGCGCTGCCGCCCGTACGATTTGTCATGCACAGAATGTCGACCGGTTGGCGCTGGGGGTTGTCGCTCAAGCCTGAGTTTTTCACCAGGCCATACAGACGCATTGACGCCCGTAGTCCGCTCATCGCCGGTCACCCGTTGACGCAGCGAAGGCTCCACGGGCGTGGAGAAGTTGTGCCAGAGGCATTGCAGGTGTCGTCCGTGAGCGCGCAAAAATGGCGCGTAGAATGCCGGACTAGAGCGCTGGCGACAATCGAATTACTGCCGGATTGCCATCATCGTGTTCAACCCTCGGCAAACTCACGCAGAACCTGGCCATCCATGCGGTAGCGCACCCACTCTTCCTGAGGTTGCGCGCCGAGGGATTTATAGAATTCGATCGCCGGCGTGTTCCAGTCGAGCACGCTCCATTCGAAGCGGCCGCAGTCGTTGTCGCAGGCGATTTTCGCCAAGTGACGCAACAAGGTTTTGCCGGCACCGCCGCCGCGTTGTTCGGGGGTGATGTAGAGGTCTTCGAGGTACAGGCAGTTGCTGCCGAGCCAGGTCGAATAGCTGAAGAAGAACACCGCGAAACCGATTGGCAGACCGTCGCGCAGGCAGATCAGACCGTGAGCGGTGGCGCCTTCGCCGAACAGGCTGCGCTCGATGTCAGCGACGCTGGCGATGACCTCGTGGCGGGCCTTTTCGAAATCAGCGAGTTCAGTGATGAAGGCGAGGATTTGCGGGGCATCGCTGGGGGTCGCCGGGCGGATGTCGATCGTCATGGACGGGCCTTGTCGGAAAAGGAAAACGCCATACTAAGGCCGTGGGCGGCGCTCGTCACATGGCAAAACACACACTACCCTGCGCAATGTTGCAAACGCTGCAGTTCCCTGTTGGAGCGAGCCTGCTCGCGAAAGCGGACTGTCAGTGACATTGCGGTGACTGATACCGCCTCTTCGCGAGCAAGCTCGCTCCCACAGGGACTTCGCCAATCTGAAAGGATGCTTATGAACCTTGAGTTTTTTACACCCGTGGCGGCACTGGCAGCAGAGTTACTGCCGCACGCCCTGGAGCCGTCCGACGACGGCGCTCACGACCTCGCCCACCTGCAACGGGTCTGGCACAACGTACGCACGCTACGGAAAGAAGAAGGCGGCGATCTTGAGGTGTTGCTCGCCGCCGTGCTGCTGCACGATTGCGTGGCTGTCGAGAAGAATTCGCCACTGCGCGCGCAGGCTTCGCGGCTGGCGGCAGATAAAGCTTCGTCAGTGCTGGCCGTTCTGAACTGGCCGGAAGAAAAAATCAAGGCCGTCGCCCACGCCATCGAAGCCCATAGTTTTTCCGCCAACATCACCCCGCTCACCCTCGAAGCGAAAATCGTCCAGGACGCCGACCGCCTCGACTCACTGGGCATGCTCGGCGTCGCCCGTACGTTCTATATCGCCGGGCGTATGGGCTCGGCGTTGTACGACCCGCAGGATCCCGAAGCGAAACAGCGCGACTACGACGACAAGCGGTTTTGCCTCGATCACTTCCAGACCAAACTGCTGCACCTCGCCGACGGTTTCCAGACTGCCACCGGCCAGCGTCTGGCGCTGGTCCGTCATCATCGTCTGAAGGGTTTCATGGAGCAGTTCAAGGAAGAGATCGGTATCGCTTGAGCATTACTCCGGCGTGCAGTGATCCTGACTTCGCCAAGCTCAGACCTAAGTCGCCTGCCTGACGTGTTAAACAGACGACGCTGAATTTTTCCGCTCAAGGATTCGCGTCATGTCGCAAGCAATACCCAAGGTTTCAGGCAAGCTGTTCGGCCTGTTCTGCCTCGCCAGTTATCTGCTGTCGCTGTCTTACGGCTCGACGTTTTTATTGTCGCTGTTGATCAGTTCTCGCGGCGGCAATGAACACGATGCCGGCAGTGTGATTTCGGCGGCGATGCTCAGTACGTTTGTCGCAGTGCTGGTGTCCGGGCATCTGTCGGACTGGCTCGGCGCGGCGCGTTCGATTGCCCTGTTCGGTCTGTTGCTGGTGGCGGCAAGTCTGGGCTTTGCGCTGACGCCAGGATTTGGTCATCTGCTGTTGTTTTTCGGTTTGTTGTTGGGCTTGGGTTGGGGCGTTTTCTACACCCTGGGGCCGATCATCGTCGCGAGTCTGGTGACCCCGGCGCAGCGCGCCAAGTACTTCGCGCTGCTGTCGGGCAGCATGATGACCGGGATCGGCAGCGGCCCGTTGCTCGGACGGGCAGCCACTGCGCTGGGCTTGCCAGTGACCTCGGCGTTTTATCTGGCGGCGCTCGCAAGCCTGATCGGGGTGCTGCTGTTCTGGCGGCTCGGTTCTCGATTGAAAAGTGCGCAGGCCCCGACAGCGGCAAAAATCAGCTGGCAAGCGACCACTCAAGTGCTTGGCTCGCGCGCCCTGTTTCCGATCATCATGGTCGGCCTCGGCGGTTGCGTGTTCGGTGGCCTGTCGAGTTTCCAGACCAGTTACGCCGCTGCGCGATCGCTGGATTATTCGCTGTTCTTTCTGGGCTTCATGAGTGCGGCAATCAGCAGCCGCATGCTGATCGCTGGCTATGTGGTCAAGCGTGATCCGCTGCGCGCTTCTTGCCTGTTGTCGGGGCTGATGCTCGGCTCGATCGTGCTATTCGCGTTCGGCGTGCACAGTGGATTCACCTATCTGCTGGCGGCGTTGGTGCTCGGCGTCGGTTATGGCCTGACCTATTCGGTGATCAACGGTTTGGCGGCCAACGAAGCACCGGCCGGCACCACGTCACAGGCCTTGTTGCTGTTCAGTCTGGCGTACTTTATCGGTGTGTTTGGTTTCCCGTTGCTGGCCGGAAAAATCATCGTTGAACACGGCATGAGCACGCTGCTTTTGACGGTTTTGATCGTCGCGTTGGCCAACTGGTTGATTACCTTTGGCCGCTTGCTTTGGCGCCGACTGGTCATCAAAACCGCAGCGGTGATCTAGACCGTTCGTCGTTCATCAGGCACCAATCCGATCAGAGGGCAGACCAACGACAGGTAAGGATTCCAATCACTGGAGAAGCCCTATGATCCCGTCAAGGTTGACCGCTTTCGTATTCAGCGCCCTGCTCTGCCCTGCGGTGTTCGCCGCATCCGCCACCGCTGCGGGCACCGGCCCTACCGATCCGACCCCGCCACGCGCCCCCGCCATCAACAGTGCCCCCGGCATGAATACCGATGGCTCCGGCGTGCCTTTGATCAATCAGCCTCCCGCCACCGGCACCGATCCGCGCACGCAGGGCAGTGACCCGGGCAGGCAGGGCGGCATGAATTCCCCCGACGCCCCCGCCACGCCAGACAACGCGGGCCCCGGCGTCGGCTCGAAAACCACCACCGGTGGCTCCGGTTCCGAAGGCTCCGGTCAGTAGTTCGCCGACGCGAGCGTCCTGTTCAACCCAATGAAGAGGTAACCATGAACGTCGATAAAAACCTGGAAAAAGAAGTCCTCACCCGCCTGCTGCACGCTCATCCGAGTGGACTGGGCAAGGAGGTGCTGGACAATTACCGGGGCGAGAAGGTCGTGGCCAGCGCCCTCGCCGCTTTGCAGGATCGTGGACTGATTCACCACGGGCATGTGACCTGCAACGAGGCTGGCGAACATTCGTTGAACCTGCCGATCAAGCTCAGTGCCGCTGGCGTTGAGGCCGCGCGCAAGCTGGATCTGCAGTAATCCAGGGGCCGCTCGCTGCCGATGCGGCGGGCGGCCGGATCTGCACACAAGAGGAGAAACCCCATGCCTCGTGGAAGCAAAGACAAATACACCACCGAGCAAAAGCGCAAAGCCGAGCACATCGAAGACAGCTACGAAAAGAAAGGCCTGTCGAAAGATGACGCCGAGGCGCGGGCCTGGGCGACGGTGAACAAGCAATCGGGCGGTGGCGAAAAATCCGGCGGTTCCGGGCGCATAAAACCGGCGAGTGCCAAGGCTGAGGATCGTAAAGAGTCATCGCGGCGGGCGGTGGCCAGTCGCGAGGGGCATTCGCGTAATAGCAAAGCGTCGAAGGATACGCAGACAGTCGATAGCTTGATGAAGGAGGCCCGGGCGAAGCAGATTCCGGGGCGGTCTTCGATGCGCAAGCAGGAATTGATCGAGGCATTGCGCAAGGCCGGCTAAGTTTGTATGAGGCTAAAGGCCCCTTCGCGAGCAGGCTCGCTCCCACATTAAATTTATGTCGATCACAAATCACCTGTGGGAGCGAGCCTGCTCGCGAAAGCGGTAGATCAAGCGCCGCCGGACTCGCGGATAAACGCATCCACCTCTGCCGCCCCCGGCGAAGTAGCCGGCCCCCAGCGCGTCACTGCGATAGCCGCTGCCGCATTCGCCCGGCGAGCCGCTTCATGGGCAGACAAACCCTGCGCCAGTCCGGCAACAAACACGCCAGCATGGGCATCACCAGCGCCATTGCTGTCTACCGCTTTCACCGCAAACCCGGGCACATGCCGACGCTCATCGCGCTGATGAATCCAGCAGCCCTGCGGCCCGTCACGCACCACCATCAGCACCTCTTTGGGCAGATATTCAGCGAGTCGATCCAGCGCCACGCCAATATCTTCAGCACCGGTAAACCGCAACGCTTCAACACTGTTGCTGGTCCACACATCGATGCGCGGCAGCAACGCCTGCATCATCGGCGAGTCCGGCGACTCGACCAACGGGCCCGGATCGAACACAACATTGATCGAGCTCGGTAGTGCCAATGTCCAATCGAGCAATGCCTGCGCTTTGCCTTCGTGGAGCAGGCTGTAGCCGCTGAGATAAACGTAATCACCCGCCTCGGCCGCGACGCTGTTCAGATCTTCTTCGGTCACCTCACCTTCAGCGCCGATATAGGAAATGAAACTGCGCTCCGCCGACGCATCGGTCAGCGCCACACATAAACCGGTGTCTTTCAGTGCGGGGTCGGTGATGCCGATGTGTATCCCCTCGGTCTTCATCGCCTCACGCGCCAGATCACCGAAACGCCCAGTGCCATGGCGACCGAGATAAACCACCGGCAGGCCATTGCGCACCGCCGCCGTCATCACGTTGAAACCGCCGCCCGCTTCAAAACCGGCCGACTGCGCCAGCACGTCACCGCCAATCTGCGGCAGTTTATCCACGGCCATGACCAAGTCGATGATGACCTGGCCGGTGTGCAACATCTTAGGCATGAGCATTCTCGGTTTGCGCGGCGCGGCGATCTCTCGCTCCGCCCAGTACAAAGTAAATCCCACCAGCGACGACGAAGGTCACGATCCAGCCGAGGCCGTTGTGGCCCAGCCACGAGTCGGACAGGAAGCCCTTGAACCAGACGTTCTCGGCAGTGGTGCCGATGGTGGTGAAACTGAAGCCGAGGACGATGGCAATCGCCCACGCGCCGAATGCGCGCCACTCGATGCCGCCGCGATACCAGTAGGCACTGCTCGGGCTGACGTCGAGCAAGTCTTTTGGACTGTAGTAATGACGGTGAATCAGGTCGACGACGAAGATCCCGACCCACGCAGTGATCGGCACTGCCAGCAGGGAAATGAAGGTAATGAACGGGCCGTAGAAGCTGTCGGCGATCAGCATGAAGTAGATCGAACCGGCGAAGATCGCGACGATATCGACCACCACCGCGTAGACGCGTTTGACCTTCAGGCCGAGGGTCAGCGTGGTCAGCCCGGCGGAGTACACCGACAGGTTGTTCGACAGCAGCAAGCCACCGAACGCGGTGATCAGATACGGCACCGCCATCCAGGTTGGTAGCATGTCGCGAATTGCCACGATCGGGTCAGTCGCCGACGCCAGATCGTTGTTGCCCACCGACAGCAGCCCGCCAAGAGTGATCAGCAGCACCAGCGGAATACCCGCACCGAACGCCGCCGAAGCAACCAGACGCACAGCCTTGACGCTGCGATGCTGATAGCGCGACATGTCTGCGCCAGCGTTGGCCCAACCGATGCCGGTGCCGGCGGCCATGGTGCCAATGCCGATGATCATTGCGCTCATCGGCGCGGGCGTGGCGTTGAATACCGCGCTCCAGTCGATGGTCGCGCAGAGGAAGCCACCGACCAGAATGTTCAGCGCGCCGAACACGTAGGTCGCCCACTTCTGGATCACCAGCAAGGTCGCATGGCCGAGGCCGGATACCGACAGGGTCAGCAGAACGAAAATGGCGATGAAGATCAGCGTCAGTATCGGCGCACTTTTCGCTTCGACCGGTGAGCCGAACAGAATCGAGCACAGCGACAACAGCACGAATGCGGCAGTGGTGGTGTTGACGGTTTCCCAACCCAGGCGCGACATCAGCGAGACCAGTGTCGGGCCGATGTTACCGCGCACGCCGAAGATCGCCCGCGACAAGGTTAGGCTCGGCGCGCGGCCACGGCGACCGGCAATCGAGATGATCCCGACCACCGCAAACGAGCCGGCAGCGCCAATGATCGCGACGATGATCGCCTGCCAGATCGCCAGCCCGCGAAACGCCACCAGTGTGGCGCCCAGCGGTAGGCCGAGGATGGAAATGTTGGCGGCGAACCAGACCCAGAACAGTTGCAGCGGGTGGCCGTTGCACTCGGCTTCCGGCACCGGTTCGATGCCGCGGGTTTCCAGTTGCCCGGCGCTCTGCCCGGCGTTTGATGAACTCATGAAGATGCTCCTGTTTGCCTTTTTTGTGGTTGTGGCAATGATGCAAAACGACAAGACTTCCCGGCCGTCCTCGGCCTGTCTGCGCGATCCATTGCGGGTTGAAAATTCGAAATTTGCGGTGCGGCCTTCGCGAGCAGGCTCGCTCCCACAGGTACCGTGTAATCCCTGTGGGAGCGAGCCTGCTCGCGAAGACGTCAGCCCAATCAGCGCAAAGCCAACAGCCCCTGCACTAACGGCTCAAGCTCCAGATGATTAACGGCCTTAACCGTCTCGACCATCTCGGCAGGCCAGCTCTCAAGACCCAGGCAGGCCCCAAGCATTGCGCCAAGAATCGCCGCGATGGTGTCAGTGTCACCGCCAAGACCGGCGGCCATGCACAACGCATCAAACGCGCTCATCTCACCCACCGCGACTTGCTGCGCCAGCGCGAACGACACCACCACCGACTCCTGCGAGGCCACCGAAGTGCCGATCACGTCGTAGAGCAGATCCGCCAGCAATGCCTTGTCGCTATCGACACTGATGGTGCGCGCCCAACTGATGCGCGAGGCAATGCGCCCACCGGCCACCCAGTGCCCATGCGTTTCCGCTTGTTGAGCGATTTGCTGACCAAGGTTCAGTGCCTCGCCCAGGTCCATGCCATTGATGCCGGCAGACACCACCGCCGCCACCGCTGCCGCACTGGAAATCCCCAGCGTGGTGTTGTGCGTGACCTGGCAAGCCTGCACCACCGCCGCAATAAAGCGTTGAGGATCGGCAACATCTGCCGCGATTCCCACCGGCGTAATGCGCATCGCCGCACCGTTGGTGGTGCCATAGCGTCCGGCCTCTTCCGGCGAATGCCCGGCAAGGATCATTTCGATCGCGCGTTTGGTCGACGGCCCGAGCAAGTCCTGCGAGCCTTTGGCCTGCATCTCGGCTTCCCACTCGATCAGGCGTTGCGCGAGGATTGCCGGTTCGATGCGGCCCTTTCCTTCTACCAACAACTCGCCGACCAGAATCGCCTGTTCGGTGTCGTCGGTAATCGAGCCTTTGGGCATGTTCGCGGCGATTGGTTGCAGCGGCCCGGCGTCCTGCAAATCGGTGATCGTGCCGAAACGGGTCTTGATCGTTTCGCGGTTCAGCGATTGCGTCGGCATGCCCAGCGCATCACCGAGGGCCAGGCCATAGAAAGCGCCGAGGGCACGGTTGAACGCGGTCATTTCGATTCTCCAAATTGCAGGTGCAGACGGAAATGCACCGGGTCGAGCAAACTTTCCACCTGTTCCATGAAGCGGTTCTGCCGGTCGTAGGTGGTGCGCAGCGCTTTGAGGAATACCGTGCCTTCAGGCCGGCCAAGCAATGCGGCGTCTTCGGCATTCAGCGGTTCGGCGCCGATCCATTGATCGCCGCGCTCGCCGATGTAGCCGTAGGCGGCCAGGGTGATGGTCAGGGAATTGTCGATCAGGCCGACGCGCGGCAGGCTTTCCAGGCCGCCGGTCGCCGGCATCAAAGAGCGTTCGAGGGACACCAGCGTGCCTTCGCTGGAACGGCGGCGACGGTCGAGGGTGATGAATTGATCGGTACCAAAACGCGCCAGCAGATCGGGCCGGGTCACGGCTTCCAGACGCAACACTTCGGTATTGATCATCGCCCCGCTGTCGGCCAAGGCCTGCGCCCAGCCGCTGCGCTGGTCGAGGGCGACACCGTCGAAGGTGACGATGGAGCCGACGCCGCTTTGCGTGGCGATGTAATTGCGCCGTTTCAATTCGGCCAGCGCTTCGCGCAGCGTTCCTCGGCTGACGTTGAATTCTTGAGCCAACTGATGCTCGCCGGGCAACAGAAAGCCGTCCTCCATGAGGCCGCTTTCGATGCGCCGGACGAGCTCGTCGACCACCCGTTGTTTCTTGTCAAATCGTACCTGTCTAATCATGTACAAATTGATACCCGAAACGGGTGTGGGCGGGCAAGGAATATTTAGGGAGAGTGACGAAAGGCGGGAGAATCAAAAGCCCCTCACCCTAGCCCTCTCCCGGAGGGAGAGGGGACTGATCGAGGTGTTTATTCGAATTACATCGACCTGAAATATCAAGTCGAACTCAGGTTTGAAAAGCTAGGAGATCTGCTCCCTTTCCCCCTCTCCCTCTGGGAGAGGGCTTGGGGTGAGGGGCTCTTGATTCTAGCGTTGCTTCAGACGGTCAATCACGACGGCCAACAGAAGGATCGAACCACGGATAACGTATTGGTAGAACGTGTCGATATTCTTCAAGTTCATCGCATTCTCAATAATCGCCAGAATCAACACCCCGGCAATCACATGCCGAATCATGCCGATCCCGCCGCTCAACGACACCCCGCCCAACACACAAGCAGAGATCACCGTCAGCTCAAACCCCTGACCAATCATCGGCTGCCCCGAGGTCATCCGCGAAGCCAGAATCACCCCGGCCAGCGCACCAATCACACCATGCACGGCAAAGATAATGATCTTGGTCCGATCAACGTTCACACCTGCCAGCAATGCTGCTTCCTGGTTGCCACCGATGGCCATGGTGTTGCGCCCGTAGGTGGTGTAATTCAGCAGCCAGCCAAAAAACAGAAAGCAGACGATGGTGATCAGAATCGGCACCGGCACGCCGAACAACTGGCCGTTACCAAACACGAAGAACGATTCCTGCGACACACCCACCGCTTTGCCATTGGCAAAAATGTACGCCAGACCACGAACGATCTGCATGGTCGCCAACGTCGTGATCAAGGCATTGACGCGCAACTTGGCGATCACAATGCCGTTGATCAGCCCGACAATCAGACCCATCACCAACGCTGCACTGACACCGAGAAACACGCTGTTGGTGTCGCGCATCACCACCGCCGCAACCACTCCGGCGCAGGCAATCACCGAGCCGACCGACAGGTCGAAATGACCCGACGCCAGGCAATACAACATCGTGCACGCCGCGATGCCGGTGGTGGAAATCGCCAAGCCCAGGCCACGCATGTTCAGCGGCGAAAGGAAGTTGTCGATCAGCAGCGTACAGGCAACGAAGATGCCCACAGCCGCCAGCAACATGACCCAGTCATCAAGGAAGCGACGCATGTCCAACGGTTTGCGCTCTTTGGGCAGGGTTTCGTTTTGGGTTGTCATCATAGTCACCTCTCAGTTCGCCACGCCGTCAGCGCGGTGGCGCGGCAAAGCCAGTTGCAGCAGGTTGGATTCATTGGCCTGATCGCGGCCGATTTCGCCGCGCAGGGCGCCTTCGCAGAGCACCAGAATGCGGTCGGAAATGCCCATCACTTCCATCAGGTCGCTGGACACCACGATCACCGAAATACCCTCGGCGGCGAGGTTATGGATGATCTGGTAGATCTCAGCCTTGGCGCCGATGTCGATGCCGCGAGTCGGTTCGTCGAGCAGCAGGACTTTCATCGGCATCGACAGCCAGCGACCGAGAATGGCCTTCTGCTGATTGCCGCCGGAAAGGAACTTGATCTGCTGGCCGGCGTGTGGGGTTTTCACTTTCAGCGCTTTGATCTGTTTGTCGGCATTACCCTTTTCCCACAGACCGCGAATCAGGCAACCGAGGCCGGAGTTGGCCCCGCGCGCACTGATGTTGATGTTCTCGGCAACGCTGGCCAGCGGGATGATGCCTTCCTTCTTGCGATCCTCGGGACAGAGCAGAATCCCGGCAGCAATCGCATCGCGCGGTGAGCGCAATTTAAGTTCGTGACCACGCAGTTCCAGGCGGCCGGCGGTGTTGCGCTCAAGACCACTGAGCAGGCGAAACAGCTCGGTGCGCCCTGCCCCGACCAGTCCGAACAAACCGAGGATTTCACCTTTGTGCGCTTCGAAACTGATCGGCTCGCGCAGGCCCGGGCCGAGCAGGCCGGTGACCTTCAGCGCGACGGCGCCGCGTGGACGATGGCGATAATCGTAGATGTCCTGAATGTCGCGGCCGACCATGCAGGTCACCAGTTGATCGTGGGTCAACTGGCTCATGTCATCGAAGGTGCGCACATAGCGACCGTCCTTGAACACCGTCACCGCGTCGCAGATGCGGAACACTTCTTCCATGCGATGGGAAACATAGAGGACGACTTTGCCCTCGTCGCGCAGGCGACCGATGATCGCCATCAAGCGGTCGATCTCGCGGGCCGAGAGGCTGCTGGTCGGTTCGTCGAAAGCGATGACGTGAGCACCACGGGACAGCGCTTTGGCGATTTCCACCAGTTGCCGCTGACCGAGGGACAGGCGTCCTACCTTGGTTTGCGGGTCGATTTCGTCGGCCAGGCCTTTCAGGCAATTCAATGCTTGCTGGCGTAGCGCACCGCGATTGATCAAACCGAAACTGGCCGGCAGATGGCCGAGGAACAGGTTTTCAGCGACGGTCATTTCCGGCACCAGATGCAGCTCCTGGTGAATCACCGCGACTCCGCTACCGATGCTGTCGGCGGTCGACTTGAACGCCATGGTCTGCTCGCCGATCTGCAACTCGCCGCTGCTCGGAATGTAAGCGCCGCCGAGGATTTTCAACAGAGTAGATTTGCCGGCGCCGTTCTCGCCCATCAAGGCATGAACCTGGCCCGGATGCGCGACGAAGCTGATCGCGTCCAGCGCTTTCACACCGGGAAAGGTTTTACCAATCCCGCTGAAGCGCAGGCTGCCGCTGGCGCTGTGTTGTTGTGTCTGTACTTGCGCGTGCATAAAGCCACCTCTTCACACCAAAAAACGGCCCGGCAACCCGGGCCGTCGCGGCATCAGTTCCACAAGCCGATTTTTTCCAGCTCTTGCTTGAAGTTCTCGCGGGTGATCAGGGTGACGTCGTCCATCGCGGTATACTTCGGCGGTTCTTTGCCGGTGGTCACCCACTCGTACATCATCTCGGCAGTCTTGTAGCCTTCGATGTGCGGGCTTGGCAGCATCGAGCCGAAGAAGCCGCTGTTCGGCTTTTTCAGTTCGCCGATGGCGTCGGTGCCGTTGATGCCGATGCCGATCACGTTGGTTGCGGCAAAACCGGCCGCTTCGGTGGCGCGTACGCCGCCGAGCACAGTGTTGTCGTTCATGCCGCCGATGATCAGGTTTTTTGCCGCGCTCGGCAGTTTCACCAGCGCCGAGTTGGTCGCGTCCATGCTGCCCGGTACGTCGAGGGTTTTCAGCGCGGCGAACAGAATGTGATCCTTCGGCATGCCGGCGTCTTCGAGGGATTTCACCGAGCCGTCGGTGCGTTTCTTGCCGGTGTCGAGTTCGTTGTAGGTGTTGACCACCGCGTAGGTGTCTTTCCAGTCCCAGTTGCGTTTCTTCGCTTCGGCGACCATGGCGTTGCCCTGCTTCTGGCCGACTTCGAACGCGGCCATGCCGAGGTACGGCACGTCTTCCATGAACTTGCCGTTGGCGTCGACGAAACGGTCGTCGACGGCAATCACTTTCAGGTCATTGAGCTTGGCTTTGGCCATGATCGCCGGACCGAGCGAGACATCCGGCGGGCAGATCACGAAACCCTTGGCGCCGTTGGCGGCAAGGCTGTCGATCGCCGAGAGGGTTTTCTCGCCGTCCGGCACGGCGATCTTGATCAGTTCGAAGCCCTTGTCCTTGGCGGCTTTCTCGGCGAAGGCCCACTCGGTCTGGAACCACGGTTCTTCAGCCTGCTTGACCAGAAAGCCGATTTTCACGGTGTCGGCAGCGAGCAGCGCACTGCTCAGGCTGAACGCGGTAACCGCCAGGGCGGTACTGCACAGGGTACGAATCCCGAAACGACGTTTCATAAGCTGACTCCTTGTTATTTTTTTTGAGCAATGTTTGAAAAGCGTTAAAGCGTGTTCCTGCAAAATCTTCTGACAATAGTCATATCGTATGATGATTGGATTGCAAACGGATTTATCCGCGTGAAAGCCACTGCGCTCAGTCGTGGTACATCACCGAGCGCCCACCATCGATGGTGATGCATGAAGCATTGATGAAAGGCGCTTCATCACTTGCCAGAAATACGGCGGTCATCGCCACTTCAAGCGGCTGACCGATGCGCTTCGGCGGGTGCAGATCGAAGGCGCGCTGACGTTCGGCATGCGGATCGGCGAAACCGTTCCAGTAATCGACGTTCAATTGGGTTTCGATGTAGCCCGGGGCGATGGCGTTGACGCGGATGCCCTTCGCGGCGTACTCGATGCCGAGTGCGCGAGTAAGGCCGAGCAAACCGTGCTTGGCCACCGGGTACGGGAAGCAGCCAGGGATGATGTGACTGGAATGGGTCGATGCGATGTTGATGATGCTGCCAACGCCCTGCTCGATCATCTGCGGCAGCACCGCTTTGCAGCCGAACCAGGCGCCGTCCAGATCGATGGCGAAACAACGACGCCAGTCTTCTTCGGTCATCTCCAGCGGATCGCGGAACACGTTGACCCCGGCGCAGTTGACCAGCACGTCGATGCGTCCGTGCAGTTCAACAGCGCGTTTGGCCATGGCATGCAGATCAGACTGATGCGAGACATCGGCCTTCAGCGCCTGCACGTCATAGCCTTGCCCACGCCAGTGCGCGGCAACCTGCTCGACTTTCTCAGCCTGGATATCGCTGATCACCAGTTTCGCTTGCTGCGAGGCGAAGGCAGCGACGATGGCTTCGCCGATGCCTTGCGCAGCACCGGTCAGCAGCACGACCTTGTTTTTCAGACGCTCGCCCTCCGGCGGCGCGGGCACCGGCGGCAGGGAAAGGGGTTCAGCCATGGATCAGGACTCCTGTTTCGCAGGCACAAAAAAACCGGGCATCTGCCGATGTCCGGTCTGGAAGGCGGTTTGAACGAAACAGGCAGGCGCCGCCGACGGCATCGAGCCGTTGCGAGACGCGGACTCCACGCGGGAGTGCGATAGACATTCGCTGCATCACTTCACCTGTTTTGTTCTTTTTAAGTGTGAGTGCGTGTTACTGCTGGAGTCGACTATAAACCCGACCGCCAAATAATCTCAATATATAATTTTGCATCCCATATTATGGGATTTAATCCGCAAAGCGCGTACAGAGTTTTCCTGCGACATCCACGCGCATCGACAGTACCGCGCCATCCAATGGATGGTTGTGCGGACTCTGGGCGCTGGTGATGAACAAGGTTTTCAGGTCTTCACCGCCGAATACACAACTGGTCGGGCGGCTGACCGGCAGATCGATTCTGCGATCAACTTTGCCATCGGGCGTCAGCCGCAGCAGGCAACTGCCATCCCAGCGGGCATTCCAGATGTAGCCTTCGGCATCCATTGCTGAACCGTCCGGGCCACCCTGCTGATCGGGGCCGTACCAGACTTGTGCAGCATCGAGATTGCCGTCGGTGTGGATGAAAAAACGGTGCAGCGTGCTGTCGAGACTGTCACCGAACAGCAACGTGGTGCCGTCATCACTCCACAACAGCGTGTTGGGAATACCCAGGCCGCGCAACAACGGCGTCACACGTTTATCCGGATCGATCCGGAACAGACCACCGGAACGACGGGTGATCGGCAGATCTTCGCCCTGTTCGCCGATGTTGTTTTGCATGGTGCCGAGCCACAGACGACCTTGGCCATCGCAACGCGCTTCGTTGGGACGATTGCCGGGCTGCGGGTCGGCAACGCAGAACAGCGTCAGGCGTGGTTCGAGGCCCGGGGAGTCGAGATCGAGACGGTAGACGCCGCTGCTCAGGGTCACCAAGGCATCGCCGCTGGCGCAGGGGATGAACGCGGAGATGTGCTCGGGCATTTGCCAGATCTGTACGTTCTGGCCGATCAGGCGCAGGGCCTGTTTGCCGGCTATATCGACCCAGTACAGCGTCTGGGTTGGCGCGTCCCAGAACGGGCCTTCACCGAGTTGGGCGCGGTGTTGGGTCAGGGCGGTCCACGGCATATAACGGTCTCCATTGTTCTTGTTTTTACTGTAGGAGTGAGCCTGCTCGCGATGGCGTAGTGTCAGTTGACGTCAATGCGACTGATCTACCGCTATCGCGAGCAGGCTCACTCCTACAGGGGATTTCGGTGTATTCAGCTGGCTTTTTTGTCGGCCATGACTTTCGGGTAAAAGCGCTTTATTGCCAGATCCGCGTTGTCGATCAGGGTCATGCATGCCCACACCCCGCGCGCAGAATCGCGGGCAGCAATGGCGTCGGCCATATCTTTGTGGATTGGTAACGTGCGGCGCAGTTCATCCGGGTCGGCTGCAGAAACTTCAAATGACACTGCGAGCAATGCGCCGAGCGCAGGGACCATTTGTTCAATGAATTGATTGTGGCTGGCGGCGAGGATGCATTCGTGGAAGACCTGATCGGCGCGGTTGTAATCGATGCCGCTGTCGACCGCGCGCTCAAGGGCGTTATAGGCCAGTTGCACCGCTTCGATCTGTTCCAGGGTCGCGCGCTCGCAAGCCCAGCGCACGGCCATGGGTTCGATGGTGCGGCGCAGGTCGAGCAAGTCATCGACGAAGTTTTCCGGCAAGCCATTGCGCGACAGCCAACCGACCACTTGCGGATCGAACAGGTTCCAGCGCCGCACCGGCAATACGCGGGTGCCGACTTTCGGCCCGACTTCGAGCATGCCTTTGGCGACGAGGGTTTTGATCGCTTCGCGGATGACCGTACGGCTGACCCCGAGCTGTTCGCCCAGATCGGCCTCGACCTTGATGGTCTGCCCGGGTTTGACCTGGCCAGCGGCGATCCAGCTGCCCAGCCAGTCAACGGTCGACGCATGAAAGCTGCTGGACATGGACACCTCAAAGCGGATCGCGATGGGTGATCAAGCTAATCATCATACGATTGGGTGTCAATGACAAAAAAGATCGCAGCGTCCGGCAGCTCCTACAGGTGTACGCCATGTAGGAGCTGCCGAAGGCTGCGATCTTTCAAGGTTCTAGGCCGATGCGGAAGAACTCGCCGCCGCTCCACACACCAAGCCAGCGCTGGCCGTCGATTTCGCGGCTGACCGCCAGCTCCACCAGTTGATAGAACACATTGCGGTGGATCAGCGCTTCAAGGTTGGTACGCACATGCACGTAGGGCGCCGGCTCTTGGGTCGCCGGATCAATTTCGACGCGGATCGGATGCTCTAGCCCGGCCTCGGCGGTTTCTTCGACATTGGTGGTGAAGCGCAACAGCTGCGCCTCCCCTTCGCCTTCAACCTCGACCGCAATTGCCACAAACGGCGCATCGTCGACTTTGATCCCGACCTTCTCGACCGGGGTGATCAGAAAATAGTCATCGCCATCGCGGCGCATGATCGTCGAGAACAGCTTGACCATCGGTTTGCGCCCGATCGGCGTACCCAGGTAATACCAGGTGCCATCGCGGGCGATGCGCATGTCGATGTCGCCGCAGAAGTCCGGGTTCCACAAGTGCACCGGCGGCAAGCCTTTGGTTTTCGGGATCTGTCCCAACAGGTCATTGGCTTTTTGCGGGCCACTCATGGCGTTCTCCTTGAATTATTGGTCGCCGACTCCCAACAGACTGCGCGCGTACTGCGCCAGCGGCGGGCCGATCAGGTCTTCGGGCTTGCTGTCGTGGAACGTCAGTAAACCGCCACGACTCTTGATCCGTGCAGTATCAATCAAATACTGGGTGCTGGTCTCGATCAACATGATCTGAATCACGCCGCCGTCGATGCCGAGGCGATCGACCGCTTCTTCATCCAGCCACTCATCGGAATTGCCGATGCGGTCGTCAGCCTTGGCGAAACGCGTGTACAGCAGGTAGTGCGCACCGGCATCGCGAGCTTCGCCCATCGCCTGATCAAGGCCTTCTGGCGCACGCGCGCGGCGGACCATCGGGAAGTATTCGACGAAGCCCTTGAAGGCCTCTTCAGCCACTACGTTCGGGCGCGGGTAGGAACCACCCGGCGGCGCGAAGGCACCCTGGGCGATGTAGATAAATGAGTCCGGCTGAATGCGGAAGTTATTCACGCGGCGGCTGTCGCTGTGATCCAGCAAGCCCGCGTCGCTCATCTGATAGCGAGTGCCTTCGGCCATATCGCTGACAGTCATACAGCCGCCAAGCGCCAAAACGGCCAGCAGCAAAACCAGGCTACGCATCCTATTCCTCCAGAGGCCGGTGACGGAAAACCGGCGAATGGCCGTTGGATGCAGCTTTTGCGCCAGCTCAAGAAATTTGTTGATGGTTAAATCGTATTCGCGAGCAGGCTCGCTCCCACAGGGGAATACATCCCAAGGTGGGAGCGAGCCTGCTCGCGAAAGCGGTTGTTCAGCCGCCGATGATTTTCATGACGGTAGCGCCGCCAGAGAACGCCACTTCCTGCTTGTCCCCCAACGCCTTGACCAGCAAACGCTGGAGCGCCGGCAACGCCTGATGGCGCGGCTTGTCGAGCAGATCACCGACATAGTGGCGGTTACTCGACGACAGGCAGCCATGCAGCCAACCGGTCGACGACAAGCGCAAGCGCGAGCAGGTCCGGCAGAACGGCACGCTTTCGTTGGCGATCACACCAAAGTTGCCTAAACCGGGAATTGCGTAACGCACGGCCGTAGCGTCCACTGGTGCGTCGGTTTGCGCGTACTCATAACGCTCGCCAATCAGCGCCAGCAGCTGTTGCAGGCTGACGAACTGTTGCAGGAACGCATTATTGTCCTTGGCCAGATGGCCCATGCGCATCAACTCGATGAAGCGCAATTCGTATCCGCGTTCCAGGCAGTAATCCAGCAGCGGCATGACTTGATCAAGGTTCTGCCCGCGCAACGGCACCATGTTGACCTTGATCTTCATCCCCGCCGCTTTCGCCTGATCCATGCCGTCGAGCACAGTGGCCAGATCGCCGCCACGGGCGATGCTGCGAAAGGCGCTGGCGTCGAGGGTATCGAGGGACACGTTGATCCGGCGCAGACCCGCATCCACCAGCAGTGGGAGTTTTTTCGCCAGGAGTTGACCGTTGGTGGTCAGGCTGATGTCGTCCAGGCCCATCTTGCCGACGGCGCTCATGAACGATTCGAGTTTGGGGCTGACCAGCGGCTCGCCGCCGGTGATGCGCAGCCGTTCGATGCCGGCGGCTTCGATCAGATACGCCACGCCGCGGGCCATGGCTTCGGCCGACAGTTCATCCTGCGCAGCCACCAACCGCTTGCCGTTGGGCACGCAGTAGGTACACGCGTAATTGCAGGCTGAGGTCAGACTGATCCGCAAATTGCGAAAACGCCTGCCTTGTCGGTCAACGATCATGATCACTCCGGCGAAAGAATTTCGAGCCGCTAAAACTTGACTCACAAATCAAGTTTTAGCAAGCCCTATGCCTGAGTATATTCCTGCGGTACTGCGACATGTAGCGAAATCATGGCGCAATAAGGCAACTGAATGGTTCAGCTGCTTGGGATTTCCGGATCGCGCTTGCGCTTGTTGCCCATGCGCACGCCGATGTCCATCAGGAACTGGAAGAAACCTTCCTGATCTTCCAGCACATTGCTCCAGAACGGCGAGTGATACAGCGCCACAGCGCCGTGCACCAGCGCCCAGGCTGCGCAGTAGTGGAAGTACGGCGGCACGTCTTCGAGTTTGCCTTCGCTGATGCGGCCCTTGATCAACAAGGTCAGGCGTTCGAAGTTCGAGGCACGGATCTTGTGCAGCTCCTCGACCATCTCCGGCACCTGATTGCCCTTGACCACCTTCTCTTCGAGGCGGTCGAACAGGCGATAGCGCTGCGGGTCGCGCATGCGGAATTCGAAGTAGGCGCGGGACAGCGCTTCCTTGTCCTTGTCGACATCGGCCGAATGCAGCAGCTCGTTCAAATCGCGCTCGTAATCAAGCATCAGGCGCAGATAGATCTCGGCCTTGGATTTGAAGTGCTTGTAGATCGTGCCTTTGCCGATACCCACGGCATCAGCAATCATCTCGACGGTGACACTGTCTTCACCCTGGTCGAGGAACAGCTTGAGCGCGGTATCGAGAATTTCTTGCTCGCGGCGACGAAACTCACGGACCTTACGAGGTTCTTTGTGCATAAGAAAAGGTCTGAAGGGTCAAAATTCGAAGCCGCGTATTATGCCTAACTTGCGCAAAAATGCACGGATCATCCGACCATATCTGTGTTTCTTGTTCATTTTGAGAACGTTTTGGGCGCAATGAGAACTCAACTGAAGCGAACGTATTCCAAATTTGTTTAAAAACCCCGACCGGCTCACTGGACTGCACGCCAGACTGATCAATACTTGAACTGTCGGGCGATATCTCCCCCAAGTGTCGCGCCGATAAAGGTACCAAGGGACCGCGTGCCTTTGTTTTACTCCTAATGGTCTTAACCCGGATTCACCCCCCAGAACCCGGGTTTTTTTTGCCTGCGATTTGGCCATCGGCTACAGGGCAGATTTAACACTCGCCAGCGGGAACAGACGCTTGAAGTTCTCGGTGGTCTGCTCGGCAAAACGCTCGTAGTTTTCACCGCGCAACATCGCCAGGAATTCCGCCACCTCGCGCACGTATTGCGGCAGGTTGGGCTTGCCGCGATAGGGAATCGGCGCCAGATACGGTGAATCGGTTTCCACCAGCAGACGATCCGCCGGGACCTTGCTCGCGACATCGCGCAACGCATCGGCATTACGGAAGGTGACGATGCCCGACAGGGAAATGTAATAACCCATGTCCAGTGCAGCTTTGGCCATGTCCCAGTCTTCGGTAAAACAATGCAGCACACCGGCCTGCGGCAAGGCTGCTTCACGCAGCAGCTCAAGAGTGTCGGCGCGGGCGCCACGGGTGTGGATGATCACCGGTTTGCCAGTCTGCTGCGCCGCTTGCAGGTGCAGACGAAACGACGCCTGCTGCAGCTCAGCGGCTTCCGGTTCGTAGTGATAGTCGAGGCCGGTCTCACCGATCGCCACCACTTTCGGGTGATTGAGTTCGTGCAGCAGCCAGTCCAGCGCAGGCGCCGCGCCGGGTTGCACATCCAGCGGATGAACGCCGACCGAACAATCGACATCGTCATAACGCTCAGCCAGAGCTTTGACGTCGGCGGCGTTGTCAGCACTCACGCCGATGCACAGGAAGTGCCCTACTCCGCGCTCACGGGCCGCATCGAGTGCAGCACTCAGCGAGCCGTCGTGGGCGGCGAGGTCGAGGCGATCAAGGTGACAATGGGAATCTACGAGCATAAAAAGACGGCTACTTACATCGTATGAGTGGGACGGTCGGATTTAAGCGCTCCGGCCAGATGGGTTTCAATGCGACTGCGCGCGGTGTTGTCGCCGTCGTTGAACTGCACGCCGACACCGGCCGCGCGATTGCCTTGCGCCCCTTTCGGGGTGATCCACGCGACCTTGCCGGCCACCGGGATCTTCTCGGCCTCATCCATCAGGTTGAGCAGCATGAACACCTCGTCGCCCAACTTGTAACTTTTGTTGGTCGGGATGAACAGGCCACCGTTCTTGATGAATGGCATGTAGGCGGCGTAGAGCACCGACTTGTCCTTGATGGTCAGGGACAAAATGCCGTTGCGCGGCCCCGGGCTGACAGGTTCATTCATGTTGACCTCCACTACTGATGTTCAGAGTCTAGGTACACATTCTTATCTTTGACCAGGCAATCCCGCCCATTGCACCAACAACGCTTCCAGCAGCAAGGCCGGATTGAGGTTGGCCTTGCTCAGGACTTTCTGTCGCTGGGCGAGAATCCAGTCCTGAATCTCCAGGACTTTGCCTTGCGCACTTTTCTGCGCCAGGTACTGCACGACTTTGCGCATGTCGGTCAGACCGAGGCCGGCTTCATCCTGAGTCAATTGATAACGCAGGATCAGGCTCGACCAATCGCAGAACCAGTCGAACAGACGCAGCATCGGAATGCTTTTCCATTCCTCCGCCAGTTGCGTCGGCGATTGCTGCTGCTTGAGCAGCTTCTTCACGCCTTCGACCACTTGCGCGCGTTGTTCACGCACGCCCTGCGATTGCAGACTGACCGCCATCAGCGGCGAACCGGCGGCCAGCGTCAGCAGTTCGACACGTTCCTCTTCGGAGCAATCCGGCAACGCCTGAGCCAGCCATTGCAGACTCATCGCCTCGCCCGGCAACGGGCAGGCCTGCTGCACACAACGACTCTTGATCGTCGGCAGCAAACGGCTGGTCTGATGGCTGACCAACAGCAAAACCGTATCGCCGGACGGCTCTTCAAGGCTTTTCAGCAAGGCGTTGGCGGCGTTGATGTTCATCGACTCGACCGGCTCGATCAGCACCACTTTGCGCCCGCCCATCTGCGCAGTCTGCACCACGAAGCTGACCAGATCGCGCACCTGATCGACCTTGATTGCCTTATCGGCTTCTTCCGGTTCGAGGATGTAATTATCAGGGTGGCTGCCAGCCTTGAGCAGCAGGCAGGATTTGCACTCGCCGCAGGCTTCCGGCGTCGGCCGCTGGCACAACAGGCTGGCCATCAGGCGTTCGGCCAACGCACGTTTACCGATACCGGCCGGACCATGCAACAGATAGGCGTGCGCGTGCTGCTTACGCCCGGCCAATTGTTGCCAGAGGCTGTCCTGCCACGGGTAGGCCTCAGCCACGGGCCAGCTCCAGCAGATTAGGAATCAGGGTATCCAGCGATTGTTGAACCTTGGCCAATGGCTGACCGGCATCGATGCGCACATAGCGCGCAGGATCGGCTTCGGCACGTTTGAGGAAAGCGCTACGCACGGCCTCGAAAAACGCCCGACCTTCCAATTCAAAACGATCCAGACGACCACGGGCACTGGCGCGGGCCAGACCGATTTCCACCGGCAGATCAAAAATCAGCGTCAGGTCCGGGCGCAGATCACCTTGCACAAAGGTCTCCAGCGCGGCGATGCGCTCCAGCGACAAGCCGCGACCGCCGCCCTGATAGGCGTAAGTGGAATCGGTAAAGCGATCGCACAGGACCACCGCGCCTCGGGCCATGGCCGGGCGAATCACTTCGGCCAGATGCTGGGCACGTGCGGCGAATACCAGCAACAGCTCGGCGTCCGGATTCATGACTTCGTCGGCCGGCGCCAGCAGCACTTCGCGGATCCGCTCGGCCAGCGGCGTGCCACCAGGCTCTCGGGTCAGCACCACTTCGATACCGGCGGCGCGCAGGCGCTCGGCAAGGTATTCGCGGTTGGTGCTTTTGCCGGCGCCTTCAGGGCCTTCAAGGGTAATAAACAAGCCAGTCACAGGCAGTCCTTAATCAACGTCATTGCGTGTTTTGTGGTTCGGCTTCTGGAGTCGGCGCTGGCGCCTGTGGTGCAACTTGTGGCAACGACTCCGGCGCTGTATCCGGAGATGTTGCAGGAATCGCATCCTCGACAGCGGGAGCTGCTTCAGGCGTTGTCGCCGGCGCAGGGCTGGAGCGGTAATCCGTACGACGCTTGAGCTGATACTCACGCACCGCATTGTTATGGGCATCGAGATCGTCAGAGAACACATGACTGCCGTCACCACGCGCAACAAAGTACAGGCTGGTGCCGTCCACCGGGTTCAGTGCCGCGTGAATCGCTTCGCGGCCAACCATCGCGATCGGCGTCGGCGGCAAGCCGGGGATCACGTAAGTGTTATACGCCGTCGGCTCTTTCAGATGTGCACGGGTCAACTTGCCGGTGTAGCGATCGCCCAGACCATAGATGACGGTCGGATCGGTCTGCAACTGCATGCCCAGGGCCATGCGACGCACGAAGACACCGGCAATCTGCCCACGCTCCTGCGGCACGCCGGTTTCCTTCTCGACCAGCGACGCCATGATCAGCGCTTGATAGGGTTCGGTGTACGGCACATCGGCAGAACGACTTTCCCACTCTTTCGCCAGCACTTCATCGAGGCGATCAAAGGCTTTCTTCAGCAACTCGGCATCAGACATGCCACGCACGAAGCGGTAGGTATCGGGGAAGAACCGGCCTTCCGGAAACAGACCTTTATGGCCGATTTTGGCCATGACATCGCTGTCACTCAAACCGTTGAGGGTCTGCTCGACCTTGTCATCCTTGGCCAACGCGGCGCGCACTTGATGGAAATTCCAGCCCTCGACCAGCGTCAGGCTGTACTGCACCACTTCGCCACGCTTCCACAAGTCGATCAGACCGTTGACGGTCATACCCGGCTGCATGCGGTATTCGCCGCTGTGGATCGGTGTACCGGCGAGGTTGAAGCGCCAATAGACACGTAGCCAGAACGCGTCCTTGATGACGCCATCGGTTTCGAGGGAAAGGAACGTACGGGTCGGAGTGGAGCCTTTCGGCACATCCAGCAGTTCTTCCTGCGTGATGTTCAGAGGCTGTTCCAGTGCAGAGTGAATCTTCCAGGCGCTGGCGCCCATCAACAGCCCTGCCAGAACCAGTCCGGTTTCCAGCAGCAGCAAAAGTTTACGTCTCACAAATCAGGCATCCAGTAGGGCGCGGGCAATGGTTTGCAGTTTACGGGTGAGCGGGCCAACCGGCCAGCTCAGTGCAGCACAGGCGCGTACCGGCCAGACGCCATACACGCTGTTGCAGACAAACACTTCATCGGCCCATTGCAGCTGTTCGAGGCTGATGTCGGCGATCTGCGTGGGAATGGCCAGTGACTCGGCCTGAAACAATATTTCGGCGCGCATCACACCGGCGACGCCACAGCGCTTCAGGTCCGGTGTGATCAGCACACCGTCACGCACCAGAAACAGATTACTGAACACACCCTCGATCACTCGACCGACCTGATCAAGCATCAAGCCCTCGGCGTGCTCGCTGTCCTGCCATTCGGCACGGGCGAGAACCTGTTCAAGGCGATTGAGGTGTTTGAGTCCGGCGAGTAACGGCTGCTTGGCCAGGCGGGTGCTGCACGGGAACAGGCGAACGCCTTGTTCAGCATGCACAGCAGGATAAGCCGCTGGAGGATTGCCTTGCAGAATGCGGCGGCCCGGCGCCGTCGGGTCGGGCGCATAACCGCGCAAACCGTCGCCACGGGTGAGGATGAGCTTGAGCACGCCCTCGCCCATCGCTGCCGCATAGCTCAGCAGCTCGTGACGGATCAGCTCGATATCCGCCGCAATGGCCAGACGCGAGCAGCCATCGGCCAGGCGCGTCAGGTGTCGATCCAGCAGGATCGGCTGGCCCCTACGCACGGCGATGGTCTCGAACAGACCGTCGCCGTAAGCCAGGCCGCGATCTTTCAGCGACAGAGTGTCAGCCGGTTGACCGTCGACCCAGCTGTCCATCAGCCTGCGAACCGGCGGAACGCCAAGGTGCCGTTGGTGCCGCCAAAACCGAAGGAGTTGGACAGCACGACATCGATGTCCATGTTGCGCGCAGTGTGCGGCACGAAATCGAGATCGCAGCCTTCATCCGGCTCATCGAGGTTGATGGTCGGCGGTGCCACTTGGCTGTTGATCGCAAGAACGCTGAAGATCGCTTCAACCGCGCCCGCCGCACCTAACAGGTGACCGGTCATCGATTTGGTCGAGCTCACTGCCAGTTTGTAGGCGTGATCACCGAACACGGTCTTGATCGCATTGGCTTCGGCGAGGTCGCCGGCCGAAGTCGAAGTACCGTGAGCGTTGATGTATTGCACTTGATCGGCGTTGATCTTCGCATCGCGCAGCGCGTTGGTGATGCAGCGTGCTGCACCGGCGCCGTCGGCAGGTGGCGAGGTCATGTGGAACGCGTCGCCACTGGTGCCAAAGCCGATGAGTTCAGCATAGATGGTCGCGCCGCGCGCCTTGGCGTGTTCCAGCTCTTCGAGAACCAGTGCACCGGCACCGTCGGACAGGACGAAACCATCACGGCCCTTATCCCATGGACGGCTGGCGCGGGTCGGTTCGTCATTGCGGGTCGACAGCGCACGGGACGCGCCGAAGCCACCCATGCCCAGACCGCATGCGGCCATTTCGGCACCGCCGGCAATCATCACGTCGGCTTCGTCGTACATGATGTTGCGTGCCGCCATGCCGATGCAGTGCGTACCGGTGGTACATGCAGTGGCGATGGCGTAGTTAGGTCCCTGTGCCCCCAGGTGGATGGACAGGAAACCGGAAATCATATTGATGATCGAGCCTGGCACGAAGAATGGCGAGATTCGACGCGGGCCCGTCTCATGCAGAGTACGGCTGGTTTCTTCGATATTGGTCAGACCGCCGATCCCCGAACCCATGGCCACGCCAATGCGTTCACGGTTGGCGTCAGTGACTTCCAGACCGGCGTTGCGCACGGCTTGAAAGCCTGCGGCGAGGCCGTACTGAATGAACAGGTCGAGCTTGCGCGCTTCCTTGACCGACAGGTATTCCTCGACATTGAAGCCCTTTACCGAGCCGCCAAAGCGGGTGGAATAGGCAGAAAGGTCGGTGTGTTCGATCAGACCAATGCCACTGCGGCCAGCCAGAATGCCCTGCCAACTGCTCGGCACATCCGTGCCCAGTGGCGACAACATACCCATACCGGTGACTACGACGCGTCTACGCGACACAGCACTCTCCTTTTTCAAATGACGACGACTTTGCATCAGGCCTAAAGAAAAAACCGCACGCCATGATGGCAGTGCGGTTTTTCCATGACAGCAAACAACGATTACAAGCTATTACGCCTGATGGTTGGTAACGTAATCGATTGCAGCTTGTACAGTAGTGATCTTCTCAGCTTCTTCGTCAGGGATTTCGGTCTCGAATTCCTCTTCCAGAGCCATCACCAGCTCAACGGTGTCAAGGGAGTCGGCACCCAGGTCTTCTACGAAGGAAGCGGTGTTAACCACTTCTTCTTCTTTAACACCCAGTTGCTCGGCAACGATTTTCTTGACGCGCTCTTCGATGGTGCTCATACCTTGTTTTCACTCCTAATGGACAAATTCAGGCAGCTGGCCAGTGGGTAAGTGTATAGAAAGACTTTTCAGTTTTTCAACTGAAAGCTTCACTCCTCAAACCCTGCAGCCCTCTGCCTATAAATAGATTGCAGCTTTATAACGGATTTTAGACAGCTCGTATGACATTTTTTTGAAGCAATCCGTCACATTTTACTTACATGTACATCCCACCGTTCACCGGGATTGTAGCCCCAGTGACGTATGCCGCACCGTCGGATGCAAGAAAAGCGACCACAGACGCGATCTCTTGAGCTTGTCCCAGACGACCCAGCGGAATCTGCGTCTGCAAGGCTTCACGCTGTGCTTCAGGCAGCTCGCGCGTCATATCGGTGTCGATAAACCCTGGAGTTACCGAGTTGACCGTAATCGAACGCGAACCGACTTCACGCGCCATTGCACGGCTGAAACCTTCCAGACCGGCCTTGGCGGCTGCATAGTTTACTTGGCCTGCGTTGCCCATGGCACCCACCACCGAGCCAATACTGATAATTCGCCCCCAACGCGCCTTGGTCATGCCGCGCAGAACGCCCTTGGACAGGCGGAATAGACTGTTCAGATTGGTATCGATCACGTCGTACCACTCATCGTCTTTCATGCGCATCATCAGGTTATCGCGGGTGATGCCGGCATTATTGACCAGGATCGCCACTGGCGCACCGAACTGCTCCTGAATGCTCGCCAGTACTGCGCTGACCGATTCATCGCTGGTAACGTTCAGCTCAAGGCCAGTGCCCTGAATACCGTTTTCCTTCAGGGTTGCCGCAATGCGCTCAGCGCCCGAAGCGGAAGTCGCGGTGCCAACAACGATGGCGCCCTGACGACCCAGTTCCAGTGCGATAGCCTGGCCGATACCGCGGCTTGCACCGGTGACCAGTGCAACTTTACCTTGCAGACTCATGCAAGTTTCTCCTGATTCAGGCTTGCGCTGCACGAGCGGCAGCGAAAGCGTCTGGGGTATTGAGGTTGGATGTCGCGACGCCTTCGGCGCAACGCTTGTTCAGACCGGCCAGGACTTTGCCCGGGCCGCATTCGACCAGATTGGTCGCGCCCTTGGCGGCCAGAGTCTGTACCGACTCGACCCAGCGCACTGGCTTGTACAGTTGTTCGAGCAGGTCACGCTTGAGGGTTTCCAGATCGGCCGGCACTTGCGCGCTGACGTTCTGTACGACCGGGATCTGCGGCGCCTGCCAGTCGATGGCGGCAATGGATTCGGCGAAGCGTTCGGCTGCCGGGCGCATCAGCTCGCAGTGCGATGGCACGCTCACTGGCAACGGCATGGCGCGTTTGGCACCACGGGCCTTGCAGCCTTCAATGGCCCGCTCAACGGCTGCCTTGGCACCGGCAATCACCACCTGACCTGGCGAGTTGAAGTTGACGGCACTGACCACGTCACCTTGCGCAGCTTCAGCGCAGGCCGCCAGCACGTCAGCGTCTTCCAGACCGAGGATGGCAGCCATACCACCCTGCCCGGCCGGAACCGCTTCCTGCATCAGTTGACCACGGCGCTCAACGAGCTTCACCGCGTCAGCCAGTGTCAGGCTGCCAGCAGCGACCAACGCGCTGTATTCACCCAGGCTGTGACCGGCAACGAAAGCCGGACGCGCACCACCTTCAGACAGCCACAGACGCCACAGGGCGATCGAAGCGGTCAGAATGGCAGGTTGGGTTTTATCGGTTTGATTGAGCAGCTCTTCCGGGCCCTGCTGGGTCAGCGCCCACAGGTCATAGCCCAGAGCCTCAGAAGCTTCTTTGAACGTTTCGAGGATCGACGGATATTCCGCGCCCAGCTCGGCCAACATGCCGAGGGACTGCGAACCCTGTCCTGGAAAGACGAATGCGAGGGAAGCAGACATGTAACAAGCCCCTAATGATCTTGTCGTCGGAAAATGACGCCCCGCTGGGGGACGCAAGAAACTGACAGTTGGATGGCCCTTTGAACCGGGCGGTCACATTTAAGCATTGTCCGACGAAAACGCCTAAGACAACAAATCCTCCAGACGACCGTGGAGGCGCTCAGGCAGATTCTCCTGAATCTCGATCAGCGCCCGCTGAATCGCACTCTGAAAGCCCTGCACCCCGGCCGAACCGTGACTTTTCACGACGATGCCCTGCAAACCGAGAAAGCTCGCGCCGTTATGTCGCGCTGGCGCCAGATCCGCCTGCAAGCGCTTCATCAATGGCAGCGCCAAGGCACCGACCACACGGGAAGCGACGTTCTTTTTGAACAACGCCTCGATACGCACCGCGATCATCGTCGCCAGACCTTCGCTGGACTTGAGCAGGATGTTGCCAACGAAACCGTCACACACCACGACATCGGCCTCGCCACGATACAAACCGTCGCCTTCGATGAAGCCGATATAGTTGATACCGCGAGCAGCCTGCAACAGCGTCGCAGCGAGTTTGACCTGCTGATTGCCCTTGATGTCTTCGGTTCCGATGTTCAACAGCGCGACGCGTGGGCGATGAATACCCAGCGTCTGCGCCGCCACCGAGCCCATTACCGCAAACTGCAGCAGATGCTCGGCACTGCAATCGACGTTGGCGCCCAGATCGAGCAACTGGCAATAACCCTTCTGCGTCGGAATCGCGGCAACCATCGCCGGACGATCAATACCGGGTAACGTCTTCAGCACAAAACGCGACAGCGCCATCAGCGCACCGGTATTACCGGCACTGACACACGCCTGAGCCTTGCCGTCACGCACCAGTTCGAGAGCGACACGCATCGACGAATCCGGCTTGCCACGCAACGCCTGGGTCGGTTTTTCGTCCATGGTGATGACTTCGCTGGCCGCAACAATCGTCAGGCGCGCGCGATCGGCAGCCGATTGGCCGTTGAGCAATTCTTCAAGAAGGGAGGGTTGACCGACGAGGGTCAGGTGCAGCGAGGGCGTAGCAGACAGGCAAGCAAGGCTGGCCTGAACAATGCTGCGGGGACCGAAGTCCCCGCCCATTGCGTCAATCGCGATGACCTGAGCGGACAAGTGATTACTCGTCAGCGCCCTTGTCGATCACTTTACGGCCACGGTATACGCCTTCTGGCGATACGTGGTGACGCAGGTGAACTTCACCAGTGGTTTTTTCTACAGACAGGGTGCTAGCCTCGAGAGCGTCGTGCGAACGGCGCATGTCACGGGCAGAGCGGGATTTTTTGTTCTGCTGAACAGCCATAATTGATTAACTCCTAAACGTTTGGGTCACGCTTTAACTGCGCCAATACACTGAACGGGTTGGACCGCGTTGACTCGTCCTCGCTCGGTTCGGGCTCATCGAGACCCGCCGGCTGCTGGCATTCTTCCGGATGATGAGCAGGCACAATGGGCAAGGCGAGCAGAAGCTCCTCCTCGACCAGTGACTGCAGATCCAATGGATCTTCGCCCAGTTCCAGCACGTCATAACCTTTCGGCAACGACTGGGTATTCGCACCCTCTTTCACCACAGCATAACTGCATTCGCTGTGGATCGGCAGGGTGACCAGCTCAAGACAACGCTGGCAAACCATTTTGACCTCGGTGTCGATAAAGCTGTGAATTACCACAGATTTACGTTCATCTCGTTCAAAAACGAATTTCGCCTGCACCGTACCGACATTGTCGGAAAGCGGGTCGCAGAGTCTCTCCAAATCGGCCAGCAGCATTTCACCTTGAAGGGTGGTGCCACGATCAGCCAATTTGCGCGGGTCAACGTGAGGTGGAATCGGGTCATTCAACATAGGCGCAGCATTATAGGGATGCACCCACCCATGTCAAAGGAAATTGTGCCCTGTCCGTCACTTGCGTGCCTCCGCTAGAATTCGCATCTGCCTCAGGAGACGCGAATGCTGCCTTTATTACTCGCTTCAAGCTCGACATATCGTCGCGAATTGCTCGCCCGCCTGCACCTGCCGTTCGTCTGCAGCTCGCCGGATATCGATGAAAGCCACCGCCCAGATGAATCAGCGATCGAACTGGTCAAACGCCTCGCCGAACAAAAAGCCCGGGCATTGGCCGACAGCCACCCCGCTCATCTGATTATCGGTTCGGACCAGGTCGCCGTGCTCGGCGAGCAGATTATCGGCAAGCCGCATACTTTCGAAAAGGCTCGCGAACAATTGATGGCCGCCAGTGGCGCCAGCGTGACCTTCCTGACCGGCCTGGCCCTGCTTAACAGCAAAACCGGGCAATGCCAGGTCGACTGCGTGCCGTTCACCGTACACATGCGCACACTGGATCAGGCGCGCATAGAACGTTACTTGCGCATTGAACAACCTTACGACTGCGCAGGCAGCTTCAAGGCGGAAGGCCTTGGCGTGAGCCTGTTTCAGTCCACCCAAGGCCCTGACGCCACCAGCCTGATCGGCCTGCCACTGATTCGCCTGATCGACATGCTGCTGATCGAAGGCGTGCAGATCCCGTAAAGCAAAAGATCGCAGCCTGCGGCACCCCCTACACCGATCTGTGTAGGAGCTGCCGCAGGCTGCGATCTTTGATCTTTACAACGAATCAGCGCAACGAAGGCCCGTGGAACCCCATCCACATCGCCAACTGCTCAGCGACACTGGCACCGAGCTTCTTCGAGAAGCGATCGAACGGCGATTCCTGAACGGTGAAGTCCACCAGCTCCTTCTCGCCAATCACATCCCGCGCCACCGAACTGGCATTGCCCAGACCATCAATCAATCCCAGCGGCAGCGCCTGCTCGCCCGACCAGACCAACCCAGAGAACAGCTCTGGATGATCCTTGTCTTTCAGACGATCACCACGCCCCTGCTTGACGCTGTTGATGAACTGCTTGTGCGTCGTATCGAGCACGCTCTGCCAGAACGCTGTCTCTTCAGGCTTTTGCGGCTGGAACGGATCAAGGAACGACTTATGCTCGCCCGAGGTGTACGTACGACGCTCGACGCCAAGTTTCTCCATGGTGCCGACAAAACCGTAACCGGCCGCCGTCACACCAATCGAACCGACCAGACTCGCCTTGTCGGCGTAAATCTGATCCGCCGCACTGGCGATGTAATAAGCACCGGACGCACCCAGATCGGAAATCACCGCATACACCTTGATCTCCGGGTGCAGGCCGCGCAGACGCTTGATCTCGTCATACACATAACCCGACTGCACCGGACTGCCGCCCGGGCTGTTGATCCGCAGGATCACGCCCTTGACCTTCTTGTCCTCGAACGCCGCGCGCAGGCTGCCGACGATGTTGTCGGCGCTGGCCGGCTCTTTGTCGGCGATCATGCCGGTGACGTCGATCAGCGCGGTGTAGTTCGGTCCGCGCGCGGCGCTTTTTTCCATGTCCATCAGCGGCGTGAACAAAATCAGCGCAACAAACAGATAAACAAATGTCAGCAGCTTGAAGAAGATCCCCCAACGCCGCGAACGACGCTGCTCTTGCACACCGGCGAGCAGGGTCTTTTCCAACAGCTTCCAGCTTTTCTCGTCACCGCCGTCGGCACTTGCCTTGGCCGGTGCTTTCCATTCGTCGGTCATGCCATCCACCCCAGCAAAAACGTATTAAGCCTGCTGCCCCAGCCAGGCATGCAATTCAGAAAAACGGTCGATCGACAGACGTGGCTCGAACTGCTGCAGCGATTCGATCGATTGCGCGCCATAACTGACCGCGACCGAATCCATCCCCGCGTTACGCGCCATCAGCAGATCGAAGGACGAATCACCAACCATCAGCGCCTGCTGCGGACGCACACCACAATGCGCAAGGATCTGCTCCAGCATCAGAGGGTGCGGTTTGCTGGCAGTTTCATCGGCAGCGCGGGTGATATCGAAATAATCTTCCCAGCCATTGGCCTTGAGCACCCGATCCAGGCCGCGACGATTTTTGCCGGTGGCGACAGCGAGGTGATAGCCCTGCTCACGAAACGACGCCATCGACTCGACTACCCCTTCGAACAACGGCGAAGGCACGGCCTCTGCAGCGATGTAGTGATCGGCGTAATACTCGCGAAACAAGGTCATTTCGGCATCGCTGATCTCGGGGTACAACGTGCGAATCGCCTCGGGCAAGCCCAGACCGATAATGCCTTTGACGGCAAAATCATCACGCAACTCGAAACCGGAGCGCCCGGATGCAGAGTGCATCGCCTCGACGATCCGATGGATGGAATCGGCCAGCGTGCCGTCCCAATCGAAAATCAGCAGCTTGTAATCAGATGGGCGCACTCAATCGCTCCACGGTCTTGGCCCACATTTCATCGACCGGTGCCTGCAAGGTCAGCTTGCCACCATCGGGCAGCGGCACGGTCAGCATGTAAGCGTGCAGGAACAGGCGCTTACCGCCCAGATCACGGATTTCCTTGGTGAAATCCTCATCGCCGTACTTGCTGTCGCCAGCGATGCAATGGCCAGCATGCAAGGTGTGCACGCGAATCTGGTGGGTACGACCGGTAACCGGTCTAGCCTCGACCATGGTGGCAAAATCACCGAAACGGCGCAGCACCTTGAACATGGTCAGGGCTTCTTTGCCTTCTTCGTTGACTTCAACCATGCGCTCGCCGGAACGCAGATTGCTCTTGAGCAACGGCGCACTGACTTTCTTGATCGAGGTCGCCCAGTTGCCACGCACCAGCGCCATGTAGCGCTTGTCGACGCCATCGCCGCGCAATTGCTCGTGCAAGTGGCGCAACATGCTGCGCTTTTTCGCGATCATCAGCAGGCCGGAGGTATCACGATCGAGACGGTGTACCAATTCCAGCTCTTTGGCATCGGGACGCAACTGACGAAAGGCTTCGATCACCCCGAAGTTCAAGCCACTACCGCCGTGAACCGCAATGCCGGCGGGCTTATTGATCACGATCAGGGCTTTGTCTTCGAAGACAATCGAAGCTTCCAGGCGCTGCAACAGACCCTGTGCCAGCGGCACCGGCTCATCGCGCTCAGGCACGCGAACCGGCGGCACGCGCACGATATCGCCAGCCTGCAGCTTGTATTCGGGCTTGATCCGACCTTTGTTCACACGCACTTCGCCTTTGCGCAAAATGCGGTAAATCAAGGTCTTGGGCACGCCTTTGAGCCGAGCGAGGAGGAAATTGTCGATTCGTTGGCCGGCATACTCCGGCGAGACTTCAAGCAATTGAACGCCTGGAGTCGAAGGGGCAGTAGTTGTCATGCCGCGGATGATAACAATTTTTATGGAATTGAAGCACTTAATCATTACTGCTATAGTCGCGAACGCCGCCAAAAGCGGCCTGGACAGAGGAACCACGGTCAAAAACCGGCCCTGACCAACGCAATTCACCAGGACGCGAGGCCGTCCTACGGGGCTTTCGCTACGTAACGGTGGAGTTTGCAGTTGTAACAAGCGCAGGTGACATGAGGCCTGAATTACACCGCCGAGCGGAGTTTTTACTCGCCTGGCAGGCACACATTCAAGGCCAGTTCACAAAGTGCAGTCAGCTGCAGATGACCCCGAGCGAATGCTTCGGAAACAACGCCTGAATTAGCCATGATGCGTGACCTCCCCTTTCGGAGCTCACGGTAAATGCCAACCCGCTGCGGATTCTGCGCGCGGCAGCACCCGAATTATCAGGGATACGTGTAGGGTGGAGATGCACAACCGCTGGACTGTGTAGCAATAGGCTTTATCAAGACGCTTCATCTCGTCCACAGCCGCTGGTTGATTCCTCCTCCTGACTGAGTGCTTAAGTAGCCACAGCAAGCAGGACGCGTACGTCGCTATATCGGCCCAATTGGCCGCATATCGCTGGACACGGGAATGGCCAACCACTCCCGACGCACCTGACACCGACCGTGAGAAGTCGTGTGTGCCGAACGCCGTTTCCGGCAGCCCGGAAACCGACGGTACTACATGAAAAGAATGCTGATTAACGCAACTCAACCCGAAGAGTTGCGTGTTGCACTGGTAGATGGCCAACGCCTCTACGACCTGGACATCGAATCCGGTGCACGCGAGCAGAAGAAGGCCAACATCTATAAAGGCCGCATCACTCGCATCGAACCAAGCCTTGAGGCTGCCTTTGTCGATTTCGGCTCCGAGCGCCACGGCTTCCTGCCCCTCAAAGAAATCTCCCGCGAATACTTCAAGAAAGCTCCTGAAGGCCGCGTCAACATCAAGGACGTCCTGAGCGAAGGCCAGGAAGTCATCGTTCAGGTCGAAAAAGAAGAACGTGGCAACAAGGGCGCAGCCCTGACCACCTTCATCAGCCTGGCCGGTCGTTACCTCGTGCTGATGCCGAACAACCCGCGTGCCGGCGGCATCTCCCGTCGCATCGAAGGCGAAGAGCGCAACGAACTGCGTGAAGCGCTGAACGGCCTGGTTGCACCGGCCGACATGGGTCTGATCGTGCGCACTGCCGGCCTGGGCCGCAGCAGCGAAGAAATGCAGTGGGACCTCGACTACCTGCTGCAACTGTGGACCGCCATCAAAGAAGCCTCGCTGGATCGCTCCGCGCCTTTCCTGATCTACCAGGAAAGCAACGTGATCATCCGCGCGATCCGCGATTACCTGCGCCAGGACATCGGCGAAGTGCTGATCGACAGCGTTGAAGCCCAGGACGAAGCCCTGACCTTCATCCGCCAGGTGATGCCGCAGTACGCCAGCAAGATCAAGCTGTACGAAGACAGCGTGCCGCTGTTCAACCGTTTCCAGATCGAAAGCCAGATCGAGACCGCTTTCCAGCGCGTCGTTGAACTGCCTTCCGGCGGCTCCATCGTCATCGATCCGACCGAAGCCCTGGTGTCCATCGACATCAACTCGGCGCGCGCCACCAAAGGCAGCGACATCGAAGAAACCGCTCTGCAGACCAACCTTGAAGCCGCCGAAGAAATCGCCCGTCAGTTGCGCCTGCGCGACATCGGCGGCCTGATCGTCATCGACTTCATCGACATGACCCCTGCCAAGAACCAGCGCGCCGTGGAAGAGAAAGTCCGCGAATGCCTGGAAGCCGACCGTGCTCGCGTGCAGATCGGCCGCATCTCGCGCTTCGGCCTGCTGGAAATGTCCCGTCAGCGCCTGCGTCCGTCGCTGGGCGAAAGCAGCGGCATCGTCTGCCCGCGTTGCAACGGCACCGGCATCATCCGCGACGTTGAATCGCTGTCGCTGGCGATCCTGCGCCTGATCGAAGAAGAAGCTCTGAAAGACCGCACTGCCGAAGTGCGCGCTCAGGTGCCAATCCCGGTCGCCGCGTTCCTGCTCAACGAAAAACGCAACTCGATCACCAAGATCGAACTGCGCACCCGTGCCCGCATCATCATTCTGCCGAACGACCACCTCGAAACCCCGCATTTCGAAGTTCAGCGTCTGCGTGACGACAGCCCGGAAGCCGCGACCAACCAGTCCAGCTACGAAATCGCTGCTGCCGCTGCTGAAGTCGAAGAAGTTCAGCCAGCCGCTGCGACCCGCACCCTGGTTCGCCAGGAAGCAGCCGTTAAAACTGCACCGGCCCGTGCCAACGCTCCGGTTCCGACCGAAGCCGCCGCGCCTGCCGCTCCAGCACCGGCCCCGGTTACCGCGCCAGAGCCAAGCCTGTTCAAAGGCCTGGTGAAATCGCTGGTCAGCCTGTTCGCCACCAAAGAAGAGCCAGCCGCTCCGGTTGTGGTTGAAAAACCAGCCGCCGAACGTCCGGCCCGCAACGAAGAGCGTCGCAACGGTCGTCAGCAGAGCCGCAACCGTAACGGTCGCCGCGATGAAGAACGCAAGCCGCGCGAAGAACGTGCCCCACGTGAAGAACGTGCCCCACGTGAAGAACGTGCGCCACGCGAAGAGCGCGCGCCACGTGAAGCCCGTGAAGTCCGCGAGCCTCGTGAAGCCCGTACCGAAGCGCCAGTTGCCCGTGAAGAACGCGCTCCTCGTGCTCCGCGTGAAGAACGTGCTCCACGTGCACCGCGTGAAGACCGCAAGCCACGTGGCGAGCGTGAAGAACGTGTACGTGAACTGCGCGAGCCTCTGGACGCCACTCCAGTGGCTGAAGCTACCGCAGCCGTTGTCGCTGAAGAGCGTCCGGCCCGTCAGCCACGTGAAGAACGCGCACCGCGTCCGCCGCGTGAAGAGCGTCAGCCACGCGCCGAACAGGCCGCTGCTGCCGTCGCTGAAGAAGAAGTGAACAGCAACGAAGAGCAACTGCCGGAAGACGGTTCGGAGAACGCCGAAGGCGATCGTCCACGTCGTCGTTCGCGCGGTCAGCGTCGTCGCAGCAACCGTCGTGAGCGTCAGCGTGATGCCAACGGTAACGTGATAGAAGGTTCGGAAGAATCCGAAGCCGGCGAAAACGCTGAAGAGCCAAGCACCGCCGATCTGGCCGCAGGCCTGGCTGTTACCGCAGCCGTTGCCAGCACCGTGATCAGTGCTCCGGCGGAAGCCCAAGCCCACGAGCAAGCTGAACTCGCCACCGCCACTGTGCAGGAAACTGCTCCAGTGGAAGCGCCAGTTGTTGAAGCGACTACGCCAGTGGAAGTGATTGCTGCTCCGGAAGTCGAAGTGGCACCGGTTCAGGAAACCCTGCCTCAGGTAGAGCCAGCTCCAGCCGTGGTTGCCGAGCCGGTGGTTGAAACCGTCGCTGAAACCGTGACCGAAACCGTGCGTGAAGTTCGCGAAGAGCAGACCGCTTTCAACTGGGTCGCCGAGCCGGCTGTTGCTGAAACACCAGCGCCAGTGGTTGAGGCACCGGTTGTTGAAGCGCCAGTGTTCGAAACCCCGGTGGTTGAAGCTCCTGTGGTTGAAGAGAGCAAAGTTGCCGAGCCAGTGGTCGTTGCTGAACCAGCACCGGTTGTCGAAGCACCTGTCGTTGCCGAAGCGCCAGCTCCAGTGGTTGAAGCACCGGCTCCGGTCAGCGCCCTGACACCAAGCGGCCGCGCGCCGAACGACCCACGTGAAGTGCGTCGTCGCAAGCGTGAAGAAGAGCGTCTGCAGAAGGAAGCCGAACTGGCTGCCGCTGCTGCTCCGGTTGCTGAAGTGGTCGAGGCAGCGCCTGCCCCGGTCGCTGAAGAAGCGGTTGTCGAAGCGGTGATCGCTGAAGCACCACGCTCCGTTCAGGACGCGGTCGAGCAGCACCAGGAAGCCGAGGAAAAAGAACACGAGCCTAAACCACTCGTGTAATTTCCAAAGCCAATAAAGAGCCCCGCCCGGTGAAAACCTGGCGGGGCTTTTTTATGCCTCGATTTTTTGTGGTGGACTCTAGATCCAACCCCCTCACCCCAGCCCTCTCCCCACGGGGCGAGGGGGAAAGGGAGCCGATCTCCGTGTGCTTCAAGGCCGGAGTTCGACTCGAAGTTTCAGGTCGGTGTACCTTGAAAGAACACCTCGGTCAGTCCCCTCTCCCTCTGGGAGAGGGTTAGGGTGAGGGCTTCTAAGGATTCACACAGATCTCAAGACGAGGCAAAAACCAAAGCCTCAGGCACATCGATATCCCACAGCACACCTGGGTCATCGACGGCAATCTCCACCACCCTACCCTGCTTGAACAAAGGCCGAGCCCCACGATCGCCGCTCAACCCCTGCAACCCCAAACCAAACGACCGCCCAAACCCCACCGGATGGCCAAACTCGCCATCCTGCACCGGCACGCTCACCGCATCATCTGCAATGGCCGCGACCACCCGCTCAATCGTCGACGACAGGATAAACGGCATGTCTCCAAGCACAATCAACCAGCCATCGGCGTCCGTACAAGCGGCGACACCAGCGGCAATGCTGTCACCCATCCCGGTCGACTCGATCGAGACCACGTCACAGCCATAAGCCTGCGCCATGCGCATCGCCTGTGGCCGCGCCTCAGTCGTCACCATGACGCGCTTATCAAGACCGGCCGGCAGATTCACCAACACCTGCTCGATCACCGAACGCACCGCACCATCACGCCCGGTGCAGTCCGCCAGCAACTTGTCCTTGTCCGCACCCGCCACCTGGCGAAAGCGACTGCCCTCGCCCGCTGCCAGCACAATCACTGCAATGGATCGACTCATGCGCCCTCCAGTGTTTTCTTCTGCTTCAACTCGACACCGTTCTTGATCGCGACGATTTCTGCCAACAAGGACAAGGCAATTTCCGCCGGTGAATGACTGCCGATGTGCAGACCGATCGGCCCGTGCAGTCGATCGATCGCCTGTACCGACAAGCCTAGCTGAGCGAGATTCTCCCGACGCTTCTGACTGTTGACCCGAGAGCCGAGCGCGCCAACATAGAAGGCTGGCGAATCCAGCGCCGTGAGCAACGCCATATCATCCAGACGCGGATCATGAGTCAGCGCGACAATCGCCGTGCGCTCATCGGTCTGGATGCTCAGCACCGCGTCATCCGGCATGCCCGGGACGAAACGCCCGTGGTGCTCTTCCCAACCGTAGACAAACTCGGTACGCGGATCGCAAATCAGCACCTCGAAATCCAGCAGCCGCGCCATGTCCGCGACGTAGCGCGACAACTGTCCGGCGCCGATCAACAACAATCGCCAACGCGGGCCGTAGATGGCTCGCAGGTTTTTGCCGTCGAACGCCAGCGAATCAGACTTGCTCGCCGCCGACAGCAACACTTCACCGGTTTCAATGTTCAGCTCACGGGCGACGATCTCGTGCGCTTCACAACGCGCGAGCAATTCGGCAACCCACGCAGGATCGCCAACCCGCTCTCCGGTCAGGCGCAACGTACCGCCACAAGGCAATCCGAAGCGCGCCGCCTCCTCTCGCGTGACGCCATAAGTGATCAACTGCACCGGCGGCCCATCGCTGGCGATGCGGCCGTCGTGCAAACGGGCAATCAAGTCATCCTCGACGCACCCGCCCGACACCGAACCGATCACCACGCCATCCTCGCGCAACGCCAACATCGCGCCGGGAGCGCGAGGCGCCGTGCCCCAGGTCTGCACCACGCTGAACAGCACCACCCGCTGTCCCGCGCGGCGCCACTCAAGGACGCTGCGCAGGACGTTGAGGTCGACGCTGTCCATTACGCCTCTGCCTTCTGCCAGCCCTGCAACTGATAGCGCACCGGCAGGTTGCGAATACGCTTGCCGGTGGCGGCGAAAATCGCGTTGCACAGCGCCGGGGCAATCGGCGGTACGCCCGGTTCGCCGACACCGCCCAACGGGACGTCGCCCGGTGGCGTTACCAGATGCACGGCAACTTCCTTCGGCGCCAGCGACATGCGCGCCACTTCGTACATATGGAAGTTGTCCTGCTGGACCTTGCCGTCCTTGAAGCTGATTTCGCCCAGTACTGCGTTGCCCAAGCCCATCACGCAAGCGCCTTCGAACTGCGAGCGAATACGTTCTGGGTTGATCTGCGGCCCGCAATCCACGGCAATATCAGCCTTATGCACGATCAGCGTGCCATCGTCCTTGACCTCGACTTCGATCACCGCCGCCACATAGGTGACGAAGCTGTAATGCACCGCCAGACCGAGACCACGCCCCTTCGGCAGTTTGCGCCCCCAACCGGCAGCTTTCGCGGCGGTTTCCAGCACGGCGCGCATGCGTCCGGTATCGATCGGATAACGCTCGGGAGACTCACCGTAGTTCCACTCTTCGCTCAAGGTACGCGGGTCGATCTGCCGATCCGCACCGAGCAGTTTGATCTGGTACTTGAGCGGATCTTCGCCGGCCTTGTGCGCCAACTCATCGACGAAGCTCTGAATTGCGAAACCATGGGGAATGTTCGACACCGAGCGATACCAGCCGACTCGCGTGTGCACGGTGGCTTCGGGGTTTTCCAGGCGCACGTTAGGAATGGCGTAGGCCATGTTGGTGAAACCCATGCCCAGTTCGAACGCGGCTTCATGGTTCATCCCCGGCGCGAACAGCGCGGTGATGCTCGGTGCCACGGTGCGATGCAGCCAACCGGACGGCATGCCGTCCTTGCCCACGCCCGCCTTTAGATACTCGGCGGACACGGTGTGGAAATAGGAGTTGTGGATGTCATCTTCACGCGTCCACTGCACCCGCACTGCTTTACCGGGAAACTCCTTGGCGAGGATCGCCGCCTCAACAACGAAGTCCGGCTTGGATTTGCGCCCGAAACCGCCGCCGAGCAGTGTGACATTAAAGGTGACATTGTCGAACGGCAGACCAAGGCGCTCGCCGATTCGTTCGCGGGTAACTTGCGGCGCCTGACTTGGCGCCCATGCCTCGCAAACCCCGTCCTGGTAACGGGCGATGGCGACCATCGGTTCCATCGGCGCCTGCGCCAGATGCGGCAGATAGTAAGAAGCTTCAAGGGTGCTGGCCGCGCCACTCAACGCCTTGTCGATATCGCCAGTGTTGCGCACCACTTTGCCGGGTTTCAGCGAGGCGGCTTCGAGTTCCTTGCGATAGGCAATCGAGTCGTAACTGGCATTCGGGCCATCGTCCCACTCGATTTTCAAAGCTTCGCGGCCCTTGATCGCTGCCCAGGTATTGCTGGCCACGACAGCCACGCCGCCTAACGGCTGAAATTCCGAAGGCAGCGGACGCCCTTCAATCTGCATCACTTTGAGCACGCCGGGGACTTTCAGCGCCGCGCTGTCGTCCAGCGATTTGACCTTGCCGCCGTAAACTGCCGGGCGCGCGATGGTCGCGTACAACATGTCGTCGAAATGCACGTCAGCACCGTACACCGCACGACCATTGACGATGTCGTCACCGTCGATGGCCTTGGTGCCTTCTTTGCCAATGTAGCGAAATTCCGATGGCTGCTTGAGGCGCAGGCTGTCACGCGCCGGTACTGCCAATGCGCTGGCCGCGGCGGCGAGTTCGCCATAGCCCAGCTCACGGCCGGACGGTTTGTGAATGATTTTATGCAACTGCGCGTGACATTCGCCGACCGGCACTTTCCACTGCGCAGCGGCAGCTTGCTCGAGCATGGTCCGCGCCGCCGCGCCACAACGCCGCATCGGTTCGTACCAGTGACGCATGCTGCGCGAACCGTCGGTGTCCTGGTTGCCGAAGCGCACCTCATCACCCGGCGCCTGCTGCACTTTGACGTGCGCCCAATCGGCTTCCAGCTCATCAGCGACGACCATAGTCAGACTGGTACGCACGCCCTGGCCCATTTCCGAACGGTTGCACACCACGGTGACCGTGCCGTCAGCGGCGATGCTGACGTAGACCTTCGGATCATCGATCCAGCCATTGGGCATGCCATCGGCGCCGAACTGTTTCGGCTTGTCCTCGGCCAACGCATCCTGCCAGCCCCAGCTGGCGGCCAGCACCAGTGCACCGGTAGCGCCGACGCCTTTGAGGAAACCACGACGGCTGAGATTGCTCAGGGCGAAATCATTCGGAAGGCGACTCATGCCTTGGCCTCCTTCAAGTGAGTGGAAGCCTGACGAATAGCGGTTTTGATCCGGTTATAGGTGCCGCAACGGCAAATGTTGCCGACCATGGCTTCTTCGATCTGCTCGTCGCTCGGATTCGGGTTGGTCTTGAGCAACGCCGTGGCCGACATGATCTGCCCGCCCTGACAGAAACCGCATTGAGCCACAGCACTGTCGAGCCAGGCTTGCTGGACCACCTGCCCGACCGGGTCAGCATGAAGATTATCGATGGTAGTAACGTTCTGCCCGACCACCGAGCCAATCGGCGTGATGCAACTGCGCGCCGGCAAGCCATCGATGTGAATGGTGCAGGCGCCACACAGGCCCATGCCGCAGCCGAATTTGGTGCCGTTGTAACCAGCAACATCGCGAATAGCCCAGAGCAGCGGCATGTCTTCCGTGACATCAAGTGAATGGTCTTGGCCATTGAGTTTCAGGGTAATCATGGGCACGCCCGCATATTTTTAGTGGTTATCGGGTCGAGCAATCTGCCGCCGTTGAATCGGCGGTGGTTCACGCAGATCGACTCAGGCTAATCAGGCTCTCTTGTGCCGACGCGAACGTCTGCACCGGGCCTTTTGTGAAGCAAATGACGGTTATCGTTAGCTCGCTAAGTTAACCCAACATTAACGAAAAAGCCCTGCTGAGACAGGGCTTTTCAGTTACGAGCTTTTAGCTACAAGCTGCAAGTAAAAGCAGTAGCTGGCTCACCATCAAGATTGTAGCTTGCCGCTAAAAACTTGAAGCTCGCAGCTGCACTAATAGCGATTGGGCTCCATTTCCAGCTCGACATTGAAACGTTCGGCAATGTCTTTCTGGATGCGTTGCGCCAGATCGAGCAGTTGCAGCCCGGTTGCCGCGCCGTAGTTGACCAGCACCAACGCCTGCAATTTATGCACGCCGGCATCTGCCTCACGGAAACCTTTCCAGCCAGCGCGCTCGATCAACCAGCCCGCGGCCAGTTTCATCTGCCCGTCCGGTTGCGAGTAGGCGACCACATCCGGATGCTGCGCTTTGATCTGCGCGACGATGGCCGCCGACACCAGCGGATTCTTGAAGAAACTGCCGGCATTGCCGAGCACTGCCGGGTCCGGCAGTTTTTCACTGCGGATGCTGCAAATCGCGCGGCTGACATCGGTCGGCGTCGGCTGCTCGATACCTTGCTCGGTCAGGCGCTGGCGCACCGGGCCGTATTCCAGATGCAGATGTGCAACGCGATTGAGCGCGAAGCGCACCCGCAAAATCAGCCAACGTCCCGGCTGCTGCTTAAACAGACTGTCGCGGTAGGCAAAGTTGCATTCTTCTAGAGTGAAGTCGCGCAACTCGCCGGTCTGACGATCCAGCGCGGTGAGGCCGGCGAACACATCCTTGATCTCGACACCGTAAGCGCCAATGTTCTGCATCGGCGCAGCGCCGACAGTGCCGGGAATCAGACTGAGGTTTTCCAGTCCGGAAAAGCCCAGCGCCAGTGTGTGTTGGACAAACGGATGCCACGGCTCGCCCGCTTCAGCCTCAATCACCACGCGGTTGCCGTCATCACTGATGACGCGGATCCCGCGCGTTGCCATGCGCAGCACCAGCGCCGGAATATCAGCGGTCAGCAGCAAGTTACTGCCACCGCCAATCACCAGCAACGGCACGTCGTGCGCCGTGGCATACGCCAGCGCTTCACGGACATCGGCATCGCTGCGGGCTTCGGCGAACAGTTGCGCACGAACATCCACGCCAAAACTGTTGAACGACTTCAGGGAAACCTGCGGTTGCACCTGCAAACTCATAACCGGCCCTTCACTTCGATCAACAACTGGTCACACGCGGCTTCGATCAGATCCAGCACCTGCTCGAAACCCTGATCGCCGTCGTAATACGGATCCGGCACTTCATCGACCACACCGGCATAACGACGCAGAAACAGATCCAGCTCTGCTTTACCGGTAGACGGTTGCAATGCCTTGAGGTTGCGCAGGTTGCTGTTGTCCATCGCCAGAATCAGATCGTAACTGGCGAAATCGGCACGACTGACCTGTTGCGCGCGTTGCGCCGACAGGTCATAGCCGCGCACTTTGGCCGCAGCCTGGCTGCGTTTGTCCGGCGGGTTGCCGACGTGCCAGTCACCGGTGCCGGCGGAGGCCACTTCGACCTGATCCGCCAGCCCTTCTTCACGCAGTTTGTACCGCAACACGCCTTCAGCCGTGGGCGAACGGCAAATGTTGCCCAGGCACACAAACAGAACGCGCATCAGGCCCCCAGCAGGCGACGAACGCGCTCGAGGTCTTCAACCGTGTCGACGCCGGTTGGCGGCGCGATCAGCGCATCGGCGACATGAATCCGCACGCCGTGCCACAGGGCACGCAGTTGCTCGAGGGATTCAGTGTTTTCCAGCCAGCACGGGCCCCAGCTCACGAAGTCATGAAGGAAACCGGCGCGGTAGGCGTAAATGCCGATGTGACGACGGTATGGCACGCCTTCAGGCAATTGCTCGCGGCTCTTGGCGAACGCGTCGCGTGCCCACGGCAGCGTCGCGCGGCTGAAGGTCAGCGCCAGACCGTTGAGGTCGCTGACGACCTTGACCACGTTCGGATTGAACAAGGTTTCCACGTCCTCAATCGGCTCGGCCAGCGTGGCCATGCGCGCTTCAGTGTGGGCGGCCAGATTGGCGGCAACCTGATCGATCACGCTCGGCGGGATCAGCGGCTCGTCACCCTGCACATTGACCACTATCGCGTCGGGTTCAAGGCCCAGTTTCGCCGCGACTTCGGCCAGACGATCGGTGCCGGAATTGTGATCTTCACGGGTCAGCACGACTTCGGCGCCAAAGGCCTTGCAGGCCTCGACGATGCGCGCATCGTCAGTCGCAACCACCACGCGGGAGGCGCTGCTTTTGCTCGCCTGTTCCCAGACGTGCTGGATCATCGGCTTGCCGGCGATGTCCAGCAGCGGCTTGCCCGGCAAGCGGGTCGAGGCGAAACGCGACGGGATGACAACGGTGAAGGCGGTGGTCATTTATCCAGACGCTCGTCAGTGGTCAGGGTACGGGCTTCGCTTTCGAGCATCACCGGGATGCCGTCGCGGATCGGGTAGGCCAGGCCGGCGCCCTTGCTGATCAACTCGGTCTTGTCGGCGCTGAGCTTGAGCGGGCCTTTGCAGATCGGGCACGCGAGGATGTCGAGCAATTTGGTGTCCATGAACATTCCCTGATAAATGAGTTAAGGCAAAAGCCGATCGGGCAACAGGCGCATCAGCTGAGTGTCGAACCAGGCCATGAAGGCCGGCGACGGCACAGCATCGACCGCCAGATACCACCAATCGGCAGCAGCGAAGGCACGGCACTTCACCGCGTCCTTTTCGGTCATCACCAACGGCAATGACGGTGTGAAATTCAACGCCTGCACGCTGTATTCGGCGTGGTCGGCAAACGCATGGGGGATTGCTCGCCAGTCTAGCGCTTCGAGGGTATTGAAGAAACGTTGCGGATTGCCGATCCCGGCGACGGCGTGCACGGCCTGGCCAGCGGGAAAGTGGTCAAGGGGTTTACGCTCCCCGCTGCGCAGGTTGACCAGTGCAGTCGGTTGCAGACGGAAAGCGAAACCGTCGTCACGGTCTTCAGTCGCACCATTGAACAGCACACCATCAACACTTTGCAGACGTTCGATCGGTTCGCGCAACGGCCCGGCAGGCAGGCAACGCTTGTTGCCGAGGCCACGAGCGGCGTCGATCAGCACCAGCTCCAGATCACGCGCCAGGCGGTAATGCTGCATGCCGTCGTCGGAGAGGATCAGATCCAGCGGCTCATTGGCGAGCAAGGCTTTGACGGCGGCGCTGCGATCGGGGTCGATCATCAGCGGCACACCTGTGCGCTGGACGATCAACAACGGTTCATCACCGGCAATGTCCGCGGTTTGCTCGGCCTCAACGCGCCATGGCAGTTGCGGCGGTTTGGCACCGTAGCCACGGCTGACCACGCCGACGCGCAAACCGCTACGCCGGCAATGTTCGATCAACCACAGAATCATCGGCGTCTTGCCGGTGCCACCCACGGTGATGTTGCCGACCACGATCAACGGCACGGGCGATTGATAGATCTCACCCTCACCGCTGAGAAAGCGCTGACGCTTGTTGATCACCACACGGCGATACAACATTTCCAGCGGCCGCAGCAGCGCCAGGGCCGGGTGCCCCTGATACCACGCGGCGAGAAAGCGATCGGACAGGCTCATCAGGATTTGGGCGCCGCCTCGACCGTGGTCATGCGCAGATGGCTGAAACCGAGCTTGCCGGCCGCGTCCATGGCGGTGATCACGGATTGATGCTGAGTCTTGCCGTCAGCACTGATCGACAACGGCATGTTGGTGTCGCCGTTGGACTCTTTCTGCATGGCTTCCATCAGGGTCGCCAGATCATTTTTCGGCAGAATCTTGTTGTTCACCGAAAAAACGCCTTCGGCGCTGATAGCCACGTCGATCTGCTTGAGCTGCTGATCTTCGGCCGGTGACCCGCTGACCGCTTCCGGCAGGTCGACGCGCAACTGGGTTTCACGGGTAAACGTGGTGGTCACGACGAAAAACAGCAGCAGAATGAACACCACGTCGATCAGCGACGCGAGGTTGATATCGATGGTTTCCCGAGGCTTGCGACGGAATTTCACGCGCGGCCCTCGGCCAGGTCGACGTCACGATCGCCCTGCACCACTTCAACCAGTTTGATCGCTTCCTGTTCCATGCCCACCACCAGCTCATCGATACGGCGTTGCAGGAACCGGTGGAAGAACACCGCCGGAATACCGACCATCAGGCCTGCCGCAGTGGTGATCAATGCTTTGGAAATACCACCGGCCAATACCGAGGCGTTGGTGGTCATGCCTGAGCCAGTGAAGGCACTGAAAATGTCGATCATGCCTAACACGGTGCCCAGCAGACCGAGCAACGGCGACATGGCGGCAATCGTGCCCAGCGCATTAACGTAGCGCTCGAGTTCGTGAATGACCCGGGCGGCGGCCTCTTCAATGCACTCTTTCATGATCTCGCGACCATGCTTGGAGTTGGCCAGACCGGCAGCGAGGATTTCCCCCAGCGGCGAATTGGCGCGCAATTCCTTGAGTTTTTCTTTATTGAGCTGCTTGTCCTTGATCCAGACCCAGACCTGGCCCAGCAGATGCTCGGGGGTGACGCGACTGGCGCGCAGGGTCCACAGGCGTTCGGCGACGATCGCCATGGCCGCGATGGAGCTCAGAATGATCGGCAACATCATCCAGCCGCCGGATTTGACCAATTCCCACACAGTGACAGTCCCCTCGAAAAAGTGCGCCACTTTACCATACCGATTCACGATTAAGACCCGCCGCCCCGACGACCGTGATGTGCCATCCATGCTGGCACCGATCAACGGGCGAGCGCAGGCGTATCACGCCAGAAACGCCGCTGATGACGCATCGTCCACGGCGGTTTGAAGCGGCCCAGTTGCAGATGAATGGCGCCCTGTTCGGCGCTGTCGTAAATGCGCAGGCCTTGTTTGCGATAACGCGCCAGTACGGTCGGATGTGGATGGCCGAAAGAGTTGCCCTGTCCGCGAGAAATCAACACGGCTTCAGGTTGCAGCACCTTGAGCAGCGCCATTGACGATGAACTGCGGCTGCCATGGTGAGGCGATTGCAGCCATTGCGTCGGGACCGCCAGTGGACTGTCGAGTAATACGCGTTCGGCGTGGGTGTCGATATCGCCGGTCAGCAACAGGCGCTCGCCATTGGCCTCGATCTGCAACACGCAGGAACGCTGATTGCTGTCGCCGGCGTCCGCCCACTGCCAGAGTTGAAAACGCACGCCGTCCCACTGCCATTGCCGGCCGCTTTCGCAGGCCTCGGCGCTCAACTGCGCGGGCAGCCCCGCCGGGTCGCCGCTGATCACTTGATCGACGGTCAAACCACGAGTGATCGCCAAAGCACCGCCAGCGTGATCGGCGTCCGCATGGCTAAGCAGCATCAGATCAAGGTTTCTCACGCTGAGTTTGCGCAATGCAGGCAGCACCACCCGCTCACCGAGATCGAAATCGCCAAAGCGTGGCCCCGCGTCATACAGCAGCGCGTGATGACGCGTGCGGATCAGGATGGCCAGGCCTTGGCCGACATCGAGTTGCCAGATCTCGGCCAGCCCTTCATCCAGACGCTCGCGGGGTGGCACGACCAGCAGCAATAGCAATGGCCAGCCCAGTGCACGCATCGGCACGCCGCGCGGCAACAGCAACAACACGGCGCCGAGGCCGCCAATGGCCCAGACCCAAGTGGGTACCGAGGGTGCGATCCACGCCGGCCAATGCCCGGCAATCATTGCCAGCGCGCGAAACAGTACGTCGATCAAACCGCCGGCCAGCCACAGCAGGCCGGCGCCAACATAAGGGACAGGCAACAACACCGTCCCCAGTAGCGCTGGCGGTAACACCACCAGACTGACCCAGGGCACTGCGAGCAGATTGGCCAGCGGCCCGCTGAGACTGACCGGCAGGTTCAGTGCCAGCAAAACCGGGCACAAACCAATCGCAATCAACCATTGCGCCCGCGTCCAGGTCTGCCACCAGCGCCACGGACCCAAACGACCGCCAAAGGTGAAAATCAACACCGCCACCGCCGCAAACGACAGCCACAAACCCGGACGCAAACTGGCGAGCGGATCCAGCAACAGCACACCATTGAACGCCAGCAGCAACGGCCACCATGCCCCCAGATGGCGAAAGCGCAGGCGCCACAACAGCACCAGCCCGACCATCACGCAGGCCCGCTGCACCGGCACATCGAACCCGGCAAGCAGCCCATAACCAAACGCTGCCGCGAACGCCAGCCCACAGGCCCATGGCAGCCACGGCCAACGCAATGGCCACAGGCCAAATCGCGCCAACCCTGCGACCAGCCAATACATCACCGCCGCCAGCAAGCCGATGTGCTGACCGGAAATCACCAACAAGTGCACGGTGCCGGTGTCCTGCAAAATCTGCCAATCCTCACGACTGAGCCCGGACCCATCGCCCAACACCAACGCGGCCAGAGCACCGGTCCGACCGTGCGCATCCACTGCAAGCAGGCGCTGACGAATGCTGTCGCGCCAGGCCCAACGCGCTTCGCTCAGGCGTTGACCGTCCTTGATCGTGCCCGTCGCACCGACGCGTTGCGCCAGCAGCCAAGCCTCGTAATCGAACGCATCCGGATTGAGCAAACCAGCGGGGCGCTTGAGTTTGACTGCCAATCGCCAGCGCTCGCCACTGTTGACCGGCGGCCCGGCGTACCAGGCGAGGCGCATCAGCGATGGCAGCTTTTCATGACGCGAGCGCGCATCCGCCAACTCGAAACGCACCACACCCTCGGCGCTCTGCGGCAAGCCGGTGACCCGTCCTTCGAGCCAGCGGGTTTCGCCATCCACTTCAGTCGGCAAACGATCATTCAACGCCCACTGCGCGCTGACACAGGACCACGTAAAACCCAACAGCAAAAACGCCAACGGATAGCTGCGAAACGGCAGCAGCATCAAAGCAGCCACCGGCAGCAACAGCATCAACCAGACCGGCGGTAATGCCGGCATAAAAACCGGGGCCAGCAGACCAACTGCCAGCGCCATCATCCCTGTGCGCATAAGCCCGTCCTTGAGAGTCCCGCACTTAGGCATAGCGGGTGTCGGGCACAGGCGTCGTCAACAATTGTCACAAAGTCTGAATGGGCGCTTCGTAGAATCCAGACATACTTGCCGCCTTAACCGACCGAGAAGCCTTATGCCCCGGCGCTTATTCAAACGTTACATGCCCGACCCGACGAGCATCAGGGAACACAAATCCTTACGCTTTCTCGGCAAGTTGCTGCATGACCCGAATCTCTGGCACCTCAATCGCCACTCGGTCGCCCGGGCGATGGCGGTCGGCCTGTTTGCTGCGTTCCTGCCGATTCCGGCGCAGATGCTGGTGGCCGCCGCCCTCGCCGTCATGGTGCGGGGGAACATGCCGATTGCGGTCAGCCTGGTGTGGCTGACCAATCCGATCACCATGCCGGCGGTGTTCTTCTGTACGTATCAGGCTGGGGCGTTTTTGATGGACGTGCCTGCCCGGCATCTTCCGGATGAGCTGACCTGGGAATGGATCAGCGGCGAGTTGTCGACGTTGTGGCAGCCGTTCTTGCTCGGTTCGGTAGTGGTAGGGCTGGTGCTTGGCGCCCTCGCCTATTGCCTGGTGATGATGTATTGGCGTTGGTGGGTCGCGCGGCAATGGGCGCGGCGCAAGAAAAGCCGCATGCGCTGAATGCAAAACGGCCTCCGCAGTGGGAGGCCGTTTTGATTTGTGGCGTCTGGATTGGCCCTATCGCGAGCAGGCTCACTCCTACATTGGAATGCGTTCCCCTGTAGGAGTGAGCCTGCTCGCGATGGCCACGACTCGGTCTGGAGTCAGGTACGCATCCCGCGCCCACTCACCAGCAACCGTGCACAACCGAGATACAGCACCACCGTCGCCACCAGCATAAAGGTGATCGCAATGCCGATCTTGATATCTGACACACCGAGAATGCCGTAACGGAAGGCGTTGACCATGTGCAACACCGGGTTGGCCAGCGACACGGTTTGCCAGAATGGCGGCAGCAGCGTGATCGAATAGAACACCCCACCCAGATAGGTCAGCGGCGTCAGCACAAAGGTCGGGATGATTGAAATATCATCGAAGTTGCGCGCAAACACCGCGTTGATGAAGCCCAGCAGCGAGAAGATCGTCGCCGTCAGCACCACCACGAGAATAGTCACACCGAGGTGATGCACCTGCAGATGGGTGAAGAACAGCGACAGAATCGTCACGATCACGCCGACCATCAGGCCACGCAACACACCGCCAATGGTGAAGCCGATCAGAATCGTGTGCGGCGACACCGGCGAGACCATCAGCTCTTCGATGGAGCGCTGGAACTTGCTGCCGAAGAAACTCGAGACGACATTGCCGTAGGAGTTGGTAATCACCGACATCATGATCAGCCCCGGCACGATGTACTCCATGTAGGTGAAGCCACCCATGTCGCCGATCTGCCGGCCGATCAGGTTACCGAAGATCACAAAGTACAGAACCATAGTGATCGCTGGCGGCAGCAGGGTCTGCGGCCAGATCCGCGTGAAACGTTTGACCTCGCGGTAAACAATGGTCTGCAGCGCGACGAGGTTGGGACGGAATTCGGAACTCATACCGCCACCTTCGACAGATTTTTCTCCACCAGGGACACGAACAGCTCCTCGAGGCGATTGGTTTTGTTACGCAGGCTCAATACTTCGATGTTCTGCTGCGCCAACTGAGTGAACAACGCCGTGATGCCCATGGATTTGTCGACCTGGACTTCCAGGGTATGGCTGTCGATCAACCGCGCCGGATAGCCGAGCAATTGCGGCGTGACGCTCAAGTCGTTTTTCAGATCGAGCAAAAAGGTTTCCACGTGCAACTGGCCGAGCAATTGTTTCATGCTGGTGTTTTCGACGATGGTGCCGTGGTCGATGATGCCGATGTTGCGGCACAGCTGCTCAGCCTCTTCCAGATAGTGCGTGGTGAGGATAATGGTGATGCCTTTCTGGTTCAGCTCGGTGAGGAACGTCCACATCGAACGGCGCAGCTCGATATCGACGCCTGCGGTCGGTTCATCGAGGATCAGCAGACGTGGTTCATGGACCAGCGCACGGGCGATCATCAAACGGCGCTTCATGCCGCCGGACAACGACCGCGACGGCACGTCGCGCTTGTCCCACAGGCCCAATTGAGTGAGGTACTGCTCGGCGCGTTCCTTGGCGATTTTCGCCGGAATGCCGTAGTAACCGGCCTGGGTCACGACGATGTCGAAAGTCTTTTCGAACTGATTGAAGTTGAATTCCTGGGGCACCACGCCGATCGAGCGCTTGAGCTGCGCAGGATTCTTGTCCAGGTCATGACCGAAGATATTCACCGTACCGCTGGTCTTGTTGACCAGGGTCGAGAGAATGCCGATGGTCGTGGATTTGCCGGCACCGTTGGGGCCGAGCAAGGCGAAAAAGTCACCTTCGGCGACGTCCAGATCGATACCACTCAAGGCCTGGAACCCGTTGCCGTAGGTTTTGGTTAGCTGCCGGATGGACAGAGCGGAACTCATATCTGATTTACGCACCATTGAAGGAAAAAAGGAGACGGCGGCGAAAGATCGAACCGCAGCGCAAGTGCGCAATGGTGCTTGCCACCGCCGTACAAGTACAGTCAAGTGTGTCGATAGTAGGTATTAAGTCAACGCGGTCATGACTGCTTTCTGGTAGGCCGGACGCTGCTTCAGGCGCTCGTACCAAGCCTGCACATGCGCTTGCGGGGCGCGTTCGATGGGCATCTCGAACCAGGCATAAATGAAACTGCCGAGCGGGATATCGCCCATGCCGATGTCTTGGCCGGAAAGATACGGTTGGCTGGCCAACGCCTCTTCGGCCATGCTCAGCAACTCGCTGCATTCCTTGATCGCGGCGTTGATCGCTGGCCAGTCCTGCTTGTCCGCCGGGGTGCGCAAGACGCCCCAGAACACCGTGCGGAATGGCCCGGCAAAACTCGACGTGGTCCAGTCCATCCACTTGTCGGCGATGGCGCGGGCTTGCGGATCGGCCGGATACCAAGCGCTATCAGGCGCATGCTTGGCCAGCAGATAACGCACGATGGCGTTGGATTCCCACAGCAAGAAACCGTCGTCTTCGATCACTGGCACCCGACCGTTCGGGTTCATCGCCCGGTACTCAGGTGTGTCGACTACGCCGAATGCGCCACCGGCATCGATCGCCTCGTAAGCCAGACCGAGCTCCTCGGCGGCCCACAATGGCTTCCTGACATTCGATGAGTTTTTCCGTCCCCAGATCTTCAGCATGACCGCCTCTTTGCAAATGCGTGGGCAGGCAGCATACGCCGGATCAGACGCGGCTCAAATCACTCTGCATATCGCCCAGCAGTTGCGGCTGCTCATCAGTGAACAGATGCGGATAGCACTTTTGCAGATGTTCGAAGAAGAACGTCTCCGGTACATCGGCGAATTGTCCGTGATCGACCAGATACTCCATCAACTGTGCACCGTCGCGGTTGAACGGGTGGAAAACGCTGTCGTTGATGCCGTCGAACTCCAGTGGCGCGACGTTGAACAGCTCGCAGAGCTTCTGGTTGAACGCCGGGGTGGCTTTGACCCAGCGATCATTGAGAAAAAACTCGGTGTAGCCGTGCATGGCGAACATGTCGCTTTTCAATAACTGGAGCAGACGCGGGGTCGACAGGTGATTTTTCACATCGGCCAGGCCGATCCGCGCCGCGATTCCGCAATGCCGCGCGCAGCCCGCCAGCAGCGTGGCTTTCGGTACGCAATAACTCTCCGCCGTCGCCAATGCATAACTGCCACACAAAGTCTGCGGATCACGGCTGAAGGTGTAAGGGTTGTAGCGCACCGCCTCACGTACTGCGTAATAAAGATTGATCGCCTGCTCAAGCGGATCGCGGCTGGCGCCCCGATGCTGTTCGGCGAACTCCACCACCGCCGGGTGGTCACTATCGATGAAGCGGCCGGGGCTCAGATACTCGTGCATGACGACAATCTCCTGGGTGAGTCCCGAGTCTAGCGACAGCTTCAGCACAGAGATAACGACGTTTCGGCCAAACTTGGACGCAAAGACGCGGGATCGGCGAACGATTTCCCACACGTGTTGCCCACCGAACCTACGAAAACCATCCGGGGTTTCCCACGATTTCAATCACCTTGGTCTGACCGCCCGATTTTACAGATGCCGTCTAAGCTCTGGAGGGTCGATTTGCCTTGGTTCACGGAGGACTGAATATGCTGTTGTTGTGGATACTGGTTTTGATCGTTGGCGTGGCATATCTCGCCCACCGGCGTATTTCGCCTCTGCCCGCGTTGGGCATCGTTGCCGCCTACTTGCTGGCGATGGGTATTTTCAGTCATGCGCCGGGATGGCTGTTGCTGGTGTTCTGGGTCCTGCTGGCGGTGGTCGCTGCACCGTTGCTGCTGCCTGACCTGCGCCGCAAGCATTTCACGGCGCCGCTGTTCAACTGGTTTCAGAAAACCCTGCCGCCCATGTCGCAGACCGAACGCGACGCAATCGATGCCGGCACTGTCTGGTGGGATGGCGAGCTGTTCAGCGGCCGTCCGGACTGGGACAAACTGCTGGCCTACCCCAAGGTGCAACTGAGCGAAGAAGAACAGGCCTTCATTGATGGCCCGACTGAAGAACTCTGCGCGATGGTCACTGACTGGCAGATCGGCCAGTCGATGGACTTGCCGCCGGAAGCCTGGGCGCACATCAAGGAACACGGCTTTTTTGCCCTGATCATTCCGAAAGAATTCGGTGGTAAAGGGTTCTCTGCTTACGCTCACTCGCAAGTGGCAATGAAACTGGCCACACGCAGCGGTGACCTCGCCTCCACCGTGATGGTGCCGAACTCACTCGGCCCGGCCGAACTGCTGTTGCATTACGGCACCGACGAACAACGCAATCACTACTTGCCACGCCTGGCCCGTGGCGATGACATCCCGTGCTTCGCCCTCACCGGCCCGCTTGCGGGTTCTGATGCCGGCGCGATGCCCGACACCGGCATCATCTGCAAAGGTCAGTGGAAAGGTCAGGAAGTCATCGGACTGCGCCTGAACTGGGAAAAGCGTTACATCACTCTTGGCCCCGTGGCCACCCTGCTCGGTCTGGCGTTCAAGGCGTATGACCCGGAGCACCTGCTCGGTGACAAGGAAGACCTCGGCATCAGTCTCGCACTGATCCCGACCGATACCGCTGGCGTCGAAATCGGTCGCCGTCACCTACCGTTGGGCGCGGCTTTTATGAACGGCCCGAACTCGGGCAAGGACGTGTTCATCCCGCTGGACTTCCTCATCGGCGGTCAGGAAATGCTCGGCAAGGGCTGGATGATGCTGATGAACTGTCTGTCGGTGGGCCGTTCGATCTCGTTGCCGGCAGTCGGTACCGGGGCAGCCAAATTCACCAGTCTGGTAACTGGTCAGTACGCGCAGATTCGTGAACAGTTCAATGTACCGCTGTCGGCCTTCGAAGGTATTCAGGAAGCCATGGCGCGCATCGGCGGCAACGCGTGGATGATGGACGCGGCACGGATGCTCACCGCCAACGCAGTGGATCTCGGTGAGAAACCCTCGGTGCTTTCGGCGATCCTCAAGTACCACCTCACCGAGCGCGGCCGCGAGTGCATCAGCCACGCCATGGATGTACACGGTGGCAAGGCGATCATCATGGGCCCGAACAACTATCTCGGCCGCAGCTGGAACGGTGCGCCGATCTTCATCACCGTGGAAGGCGCGAACATCCTCTCGCGCAACCTGATGATCTTCGGTCAGGGCGCGATTCGTTGCCATCCATTTGTGCTTAAGGAAATGGCGCTGGCGGGGCGTGAGGACAAGGATCAGGCGCTGAAAGAGTTCGATGGCCTGCTGCTCAAACACATTGGTTTCGCTGTGAGCAACGCTGCCAGCACGCTGGTACTGAACTTGGGTTTCGGCCACTTCGAGCATGCGCCGGGCGACAAGATCAGTCAGGGTTACTTCCGCGCACTCAACCGTCAGGCAGCGGCGTTTGCCATGCTCGCCGACTTCAGCATGATGCTGCTCGGCGGCGAACTGAAGCGTCGCGAACGTCTGTCGGCCCGTTTGGGAGATGTGCTGAGCAACCTGTATCTGGCCTCTGCCGCGCTCAAGCGCTATCACGATCTGGATTCGCCGGCGTACATGGAGCCGCTGTTCCGATGGGCAATGGAAGAAAGTCTCGGCCAGGCGGAACGAGCAATGGATGAGTTGCTGCGCAACTTCCCCAACAAGGTGTTCGGCTGCCTGCTGCGCGTCATCGTCTTCCCGTTTGGCCGTCGTCACAAAGGCCCGTCGGACAAACTCGGAGCGGAAGTGGCTGGCGTCATTGGTCGCGCCAAGGGCGATCCGGCGCTGGAAGAACTGCTTGCCGGTTGCTATCGCCCACAGTCGGCAGACGATGCGGTCGGCGCGCTGCAACACGCCAGCGATCTGCTGAATGCTGCGCAGCCATTACACAAAAAACTGCACACTTCGCTGAAAAGCGGTCAGGTCAAACCGGTGGCGGGCGAACACGCCATCGATGCAGCACTGGAGGCCGGAGTGTTGCAACCGGTGGAAGCGCAGAGCCTGCGCGATGCCGAAGCAGCGCGACGCAAGGTGATCGACGTCGATGATTTCGACAAAGAGGAGCTGGCGCTCGCAGAGGGCAAAGTCCGCTGATCCTGACAACCATGTCCAAGAGGGCGCAGGAGCTTTATACTCCCGCGCCCGTTTTGCTCTTGAGGACTTATCTCGTGTCCAACGTCGTTGCCGATCATCTTGTTTTACTCGACCACCTGCGCAGCATCCTGGTCGCCGTAGGTGAGGCCGAACAGGTTCCCGAAGAAAGCCATGCCCTGTTCCTGGAGCGCTTCGACGAACTGCTCGCATCGCTGCCGATCGATCCGATCGAAAGCCAGTACCTGGGCCAGGACATCCTGACTCAAGTGATTAGCCGTTACCCGCAGATCGCCCACCTGATCCCGCGCGATCTGCTGTGGTTCTTCGCCGGTGACTGCCTGCACTACCTGTCCGATGAAGAGATCGACCTGTATCAGGCGCTGGAAGAGCGCCGTTACGAAGCTGAACAGAACGACGAACCGTTCGACTGGAATCAGGAAAAACAGCTGCTGGCGATGTCTGCTCAGGACAGCAAGCACTGATTTAACTGTTTGGTTGAAAATCAAAAGATCGCAGCCTTCGGCAGCTCCTACAGTGGAATCACGCAATCCCCTGTAGGAGCTGCCGAAGGCTGCGATCTTTTGCTTCTGCGTTACAGCAATCCCTCGCTTTCCGGTAATTCATACGCCATGGCTGCGTTACTCGCACTACCAGACTTGCCCGGCTTGCTCAAAGTCGGCTCTTTCTGCAGACACTCCACCAGATAGTCGATAAACACCCGCAACTTGGGAGGCAGATAGCGCGTCGGCGAATGCAGCAACCACAGTCCGCCATGGTAGGACGCCAGGAAAGTCCAGTCCGGCAGCACCTGCACAATCAACTTCTGCTCAAGTGCGTAACGGGCGGTGAAATACGGCAGGCTGCCGATGCCAATGTGCTGCAACACCGCGCCCAAGCGCACGCCCGTATGATTGGCGGCATAGCGACCACGCACCCCTACCGTCACCGCTTTGTTGCCTTTCTTGAATTTCCAGCGCGCATCGCTCGGAGTTTCCCCCAGATAAACACAGCTGTGATTGAGCAAATCATGGGGATGGGTCGGCGTGCCGTGTTCGGCCAGGTATTGCGGCGTGGCACAGAGCAGGTGGTCGATGGTCAGTAACTGCCGCCCAACCAGCCCGGCCGGGGGGCGATCGGTGATGCGAATCGCCAGATCGACATGGTCGTCGATCAAATCGACCTGACGATCTTCCAGCAGCAACTCGACATCGACCTTGGGGTAGCGCCGCAAAAATTCAGGCATATGCGGATGGATCACGAAGCGACCCACTGCTTTCGGCACGCTGACGCGCACCAGACCTTCCGCTTCATGGGTAAACTGACCACTGATTTCCATCACCGATTTGGCCGCGCTGACCATTTCCTGGCAGCGCTTGAACACCTCTTCGCCACCGTCACTCAAACGCAGCTTGCGCGTGGTGCGCTGCAACAACCGCGTGGCCAAGGCTTTTTCCAGCCGCGAAATACTGCGGCTCACCGCTGAGGGCGATGAGCCCAGTTGCCGAGCGGCTTCAGAGAAGCTGCCGGTCTCCACGACCTTGACGAAAATCGCCATTTCACCGAGCAGCGGTAGCGGCAGATTGATGCTCACAGCGCACAAGTCCTTTGATGTTTGAACGGATTATCACGTTATTGCACGATTCATATAATAAAAAAAGAAACTTTAATAAGGGCATGGAATATGACGCTTCGCCTCTTTTTCCATAGTGATGACCTCAAGGCCAATGTGGAAGTCCTCGACTGCACGCCCCAAGAGCACGAATTCGCCGTGGTATTGCGCGCCACACTGTTTCATCCGCAAGGCGGTGGCCAGCCGTGTGATACCGGCTGGATCGGCGAAAGCCAGGTAATGCGTGTGGTGCAGGAGCCAGAGCGGATCATTCATTTTGTTGACCGGCCGGTGGCGCTCGGCATGACCTGTATCCGCATCGACGAACAGCGCCGCCACTTCAACACGCGCATGCATTCAGCCGGTCACCTGATCGGGCATTTCGTTCAAGCACTGGGCTGGACGCCGATCAAGGCGCACCACTGGCCGGATGAAGGCCGAGTGCAATTCAAACCCGGCGATGCCGCGCAGGAAGTCGACGCAGAGACCGTTCAATACGGCATTGGCCAGTGGATCGAGCACGATCTGCCGCGCCTGACCTCACTGCGCGAAGGCGCGCGGGAAATCAGTTTTGGTGACCTGCCCGCCTATGGCTGCGGCGGCACCCATGTACGCAGCCTGAAGGATCTGGGCACAGTCACGATCGCGTCCCTTTCGCAGAAGAAGGGCACGCTGTCCGTCCACTACCACGTGGATTGAGCATTTCGGACGCTGCCTCACGCAACGTCCGACGCCGGGGAACCGCATTCGCAGGTTCCGTTGACTATCGATAGATGGACCTAAAAAAATGATGCTAGACGTCGAGCGTCTCGATGAGACGTGCATAAAAAAACTGGCCAACGAAGAAGTCCTCGCCATCCGCGTCAAAGGCTTTTTGCCTGAGCCACTGGCCATTCAGATTGGCGACAAGATTCTCGCTCCAGGCTTTGAGGGCTACATCAACGCACCGAGCATCGGCCGCATCGGCATGGCGTTTTACGAGGCAGAAAACCAGCCGCTGCTGATCGAGGACTACTTCGATCGCGCCACCAGCAACATCGCGGAACTGCGCAATCGCTGCGCGCCCTACCCCTCACCGATCGATACCTTGCGCTGCATGCTCGACGAATCCTGGCCGGCTGGCGCACACCTGGAAAACCTCTACGGCCGCAAAATGTATGTCGGCCTTTCGCGAGTGGTGAAACCAGGCGTGTGCTTCCTCGCCCACCACGACATCTTCGCCAAAGACGCCCCGGACAGTTTCCAGGCCCGCAGCCTGGAGGCGCAGTTCGCCTGCAACGTCTATCTGAACATGCCGACCGAGGGCGGCGCGCTGCAGATGTGGGACGACGACATCAGCCCGGATCAATTCGACGAAATGCGTGGTGACAGCTATGGCATCGAACCGGCGCTGCTCGGCCCTCCCGCCCTCGAAGTCCGGCCACAACCCGGCGATTTCATCATGTTCAATTCGCGGCGCATGCACTCGGTGACCCCGGGCGTGGCCGATCCGCGCTTGAGCCTTTCCTTTTTTGTCGGCTATCGCGGCAATGCTTCACCCCTGACGTACTGGAGCTGAGATGTATTCGAATTATCTGGGCGAGTTTCTGGCGCTGGCTACTATTCACTTTCTGGCCGTGGTTGCTCCCGGCCCGGACTTCGCGGTCACCATTCGCCAAAGCGTACGCTTCGGCCGACTGGTGGGAATCTGCACGGCGCTGGGGATCGGCGCAGGGATTTCCGTGCACGTGCTCTACACGCTGTTGGGTGTAGGGGCATTGATGCACACCACCCCGTGGTTGCTGACCGTGGCCAAAGTGGTTGGCGGTGCTTACATTCTGTATCTGGGTGTCAGCCTGCTGCGCAGCAAGCCAAAGTCAGCCATTGAAGGTGAGAAAACCAGCGAGGAACCGCTGGTTGAGCAAACCCTGTTCAAAGCGTTCAGCACCGGTTTTCTGACCAATGCGACCAACCCCAAGGCCACGCTGTTTTTCCTGGCCATTTTCACAACGATCATCAGCGCCGAAACACCTCTGCAAATCCAGGCGTTCTATGGTTTGTGGATGTGTTTTGTGAATGCGCTGTGGTTTGTCGTGGTCGCGCTGTTTTTCTCGAGCAGTCGGGTTCGAGTGCTGTTCATGCGCATGGGGCATTGGTTCGAACGCACCATGGGCGTGGTGCTGATTCTGTTTGCCGGGCGCTTGATGCTGTCTTGGTAAACAGACGGAAAACGCAAAAAGGCCCGTCGAATCGCTTCGACGGGCCTTTTTCTTCATGACCTGATGGCACAAACACAAATCACGCGCATACAAAAACGCCGCTCTGTTGAGCGGCGTTTTTGTGAATATGGAGCGGGAAACGAGACTCGAACTCGCGACCCCGACCTTGGCAAGGTCGTGCTCTACCAACTGAGCTATTCCCGCAATGGCGTCCCCTAGGGGACTCGAACCCCTGTTACCGCCGTGAAAGGGCGGTGTCCTAGGCCACTAGACGAAGGGGACACAGGCTACAACTTTCACTAATAAAAACGCCGCTCACTGAGCGGCGTCTTTAGAATTTGGAGCGGGAAACGAGACTCGAACTCGCGACCCCGACCTTGGCAAGGTCGTGCTCTACCAACTGAGCTATTCCCGCAAATGGCGTCCCCTAGGGGACTCGAACCCCTGTTACCGCCGTGAAAGGGCGGTGTCCTAGGCCACTAGACGAAGGGGACACGCTACCCGGAACACATGGTGTGTGTTTCGGTGTCCAGATCCGCATCCGAAGACTGGGTTCTGGTTTCACTCAGCACCGCCCGAAAGCAGAGCTGTTTAAAATTGGAGCGGGAAACGAGACTCGAACTCGCGACCCCGACCTTGGCAAGGTCGTGCTCTACCAACTGAGCTATTCCCGCATTGGCGTCCCCTAGGGGACTCGAACCCCTGTTACCGCCGTGAAAGGGCGGTGTCCTAGGCCACTAGACGAAGGGGACACACTACAACATTCACTCCCTGCCGCGCTTCGCTGTGTGCTTTACGCTGCAAGTGGCGCGCATTCTATGGATGGATTGAGAGGTCGTCAACCCCTTGATATAAATTTATTTAAATCAATGACTTCGACCTGCTTTACGGCGGCAATCAGGCTTTTCCGTCGCCCGACGATTGACGCCTATATTCTGCCACTCGCCAAGACGTTATAGTCCACCGCACAGTGATGGCAATCTGCACCCGCAGCGCCAGCATTCATATAAGCAGCGTGCGGCCGATACAGATTGAACCTGCCGATCCAACTCGTCGAGCGGCGCTAGGCGGCTAAATGCCCAGCCACTACACTCGCATGCGAACCCTATAAAGAGGTCTTACCGGTGACACCACTCATGATCACCCTGCTAGTCATAGCCGGGATCGCAATTCTGATCGCCATTGGCTATATGAACCATGTGGTGGAAAACAACAAACTGGAGAAGGCCCGCACCAAGGTCGAGCTTAACGACCGCCTGCGCCGCTGCGGCGAACTGACCGAGACCTTCCCGGGCCAGTTCATGACCCCGGCCCTCAAGCTGCTGCTGACCCGCCTGGAATTGAACGTCTGCCAGCGCCTGCTGAACCTGGAAAAAACCAGCGCCACCATAAAAGCGCGCATCACCGAACTAAGCGCCTTGGTCGCCCAAGGCGAATCGATCCCGGTCAACAACCCGCCGGCACCGATCCTGACCGAAGCCAAAGCCAAAGACGTGCGCTTCCTGCTTGAAGCCCTCCACGGCCAGATCACCCGCGCCGCCCACGACGGCTTCCTGCCGCCGAACGAAGCCAAGCACTGGATCCGCGAAGTCCGCCACATTCTGGTGTTGCTGCACATCGAATTCTTCAACAACCTCGGTCAACAGTCCCTGCAACAAAACCAGCCCGGCCAGGCCCGCCTCGCCTTCGAACGCGGCGTGCAATACCTGCGCAAACAGCAGGATCCGCAGATGTACGCAGAACAACTGCAATACCTGGAAAAACTGCTGGCCCGCGCCAACGCCCAGGTCATGGACAAGATTGCACCGGTTGAAGGTGAAGAGAACCAACTGACTGCCGGCCTAAAAGATGTAGAGGCCGATGCAGACTGGAAGAAGAAAGTGATCTACGACTGATCGCAGATGTAGAGAGAGAAGCCACCGAGAGGTGGCTTTTTTGTGGGTTCGCGGGAGTGAACACGATAGACACCCGATGGATGCGAGGCCGCTTTCGCGAGCAGGCTCGCTCCCACATGGTTTGAGTACATCCGGCAGAAATGGGGTCGGCTGTCAGGCAGCCTTCGCGAGCAGGCTCACTCCTACAATGGAGTTGAGTACATCTGACAGAGATTGGTCGGCTGTCAGGCCGCTTTCGCGAGCAAGCTCGCTCCCACATGGTTTGAGTATATCCGGCAGAGATGGGGTCGGCTGTCAGGCAGCCTTCGCGAGCAGGCTCGCTCCCACATGGTTTGAGTACATCCGGTAGAGATGGGGTCGGCTGTCAGGCAGCCTTCGCGAGCAGGCTCGCTCCCACATGGTTTGAGTACATCCGGTAGAGATGGGGTTGGCTGTCAGACCGCGATCGCGAGCAGGCTCACTCCTACAATGGAGTTGAGTACATCTGACAGGGATTGGTCGGCTGTCAGGCCGCCTTCGCGAGCAGGCTCGCTCCCACAGAAAAGCAAAAGCAAAACAGCGCCCACCTCGCACCGCGTCGCTTCTCACCACTCAACAGGATAAGCGTTAGCTCGGCTGCAGCTTTTGATCTGTAAGGCGACGTCGGAAGGCTGAGTGGAGGGATTGATCCGGGCGTGGGAGCGCAGCGACCGTTTGGCGCAGCCAAACACAGCGAGAGGAGGTGCAGCGAAGCAAACCGGAGGCGCTGCGCCCGGATCGATCCCGCAGCGAAGGAACCCCGAGCCCCAGCGAGCGGGCCGTACGTAGGAGCAAGCGTTTTTGGTTACTTTTGAGGCGTTTGTCAAAAGTGACCCGCCGTAAGGGCGGAACCGCCAGCCGCCCCCCCCCCAGCAACGGATATACCCCCAAAAACCCCAAGAGCCTGGCCGGCCCAAAGGCCGCCAACCCCAAAGCGTCAAAGCCGAAAATGCCCAACCATCCCGCGCAACTCACTCCCCAACTGCGCCAGCTCAACACTCGAAGCCGCATTCCCACGCATCGCGATCGACGACTGATCCGCACTCGCACGAATACTCGTCACACTGCGATTGATCTCCTCCGCGACCGAACTCTGCTCCTCGGCCGCCGCCGCAATCTGCTGATTCATCTGCTGAATCAACGACACCGCTACCGCAATACTCCCCAGCGCACTCTCGGTCTGCAAAGCATCACTCACCGCCAGCTTCACCAACTCGCCGCTGCTCTGAATCTGCTGCACCGACGCGTGCGCCGCCGAGCGCAACGCACTCACCAGCCGCTCAATTTCCTCAGTCGATTGCTGCGTACGCCGAGCCAGTGCACGCACCTCATCGGCCACCACCGCAAAGCCCCTGCCCTGCTCACCGGCCCGTGCTGCCTCGATCGCAGCATTCAGCGCCAATAGATTGGTCTGTTCAGCGACACTCTTGATCACCCCCAGCACCGTGCCGATATTCTGGATTTCAGCACTGAGGCTTTCGATGCTGGAACTGGCCGACGTCGCCGAATCAGCCAACTGCTCGATGCGCGCCATGCTCTGGCGCACCACTTGCTGACCACTCTCGACCTTGTCATCTGCCGTCTGCGCGGCCAACGCAGCCTCTTCGGCATTGCGCGCGACGTCATGCACGGTGGCGGTCATCTGGTTCATCGCCGTGGCGACCTGCTCGGTTTCCTCCTTCTGGCTACTGACCTCAAGGTTGGTCTGCTCGGTGACCGCCGACAACGATTGCGCCGAACTGGCCAATTGTTCGATCCCAGCCTGCAAGCCGCTGACAATCGTACTCAGCCCCGCCCCCATCTGTTGCATCGCCAGCATCAACTGACCGATCTCGTCACGACGGGTCACTTCCACGGTCGCACTCAAGTCGCCGGCGGCAATCTGTTGCGCGACTTGAATCACGCTGCGCAATGGCGCCACGATCAATCGGGTAATCAACCACGCCGCGAGCAAGCCGACCAACAGCGCCAGCGCCGATGAACCAATGATCAGCAGCGAGTTTTCCTTCAGTTCCGCCTGCATCGCGCCGTCTTCAGCGACATAAGCCTGATTCACCCGCTCGACCACTTGGTCGGCACGCTGGTGCAATTGCTCGTAGACGGTTTTTTCCTGCGCGAGCAATCCGGTGTATTCGGCCAGCTTGTCGTTGAAACCTGCAATATGCCCGGACACTTCATTGAGCACGGTGAGGTAACCCTCGTCCTTGACCGTGGTCTTCAGCTCTTCGGCCTGAGCCTGGGCCTGTGCGGCCTGTTCGATATTGCCCTTGCCGGCACTGTCGGCATCGCCCTTGCGGCTTTGATCCAAACGAATCCGTGCTTCGTTCATCGCTTGCAGCATCAAGCGCGAAACCTGGCTGACCTGACTGGCCTGCTCGATGAATTGCACCCCGTCCTTGCCCTCGGTGTCCTTCAAGGTATATGCACCGTCGTCGGCAAGCCCGGCTTGCAATACGTCGAGATTGTTGGCCACACTGGACACCGACCAACTGGCCATTTCCAGTGCCAGATCCTTGGCTTGAGTCAACGACACAAATTCATCGAACGCCTTGCGATAGGCTCCCAGCGACTGCTGCACATCATTCATGACCGGCCCATTCGCCGCCGACTGCGCCTTGAGCTGATCAGCCAGCGCAACCAGTTCGTCGACGCCCTTACGTAACGCATCGGCCGTCTTCGGATCGCCTCGCAAGGCATATTCCTGCTCGAGCAGACGCACCTTGAGCAGGCCACTGTTGAGCGAGGACATCTGTTTCAGCCCGTCGAAACGCTGACTGATGGTTTGCAGGGACCAGACGCCAATGGCCGCCACCAGCGCAGTCAAGAGCAAAACCAGCACAAACCCGATACCCAGTTTTTTCGCCATACCGAGGTTGGCAAAACGTCCTTGCATGGCCGAAATCATTGCGCGTAGTCCCCCTGCCATTGTCAGTAGAGCGAAGAGTCGCAACGGCCACTCACCCGCACAAGTCTCTGGCGTCGGAATAATGGCAAAAAGCTACGCCCGCGTCGTTTTCAGAACACTTGAGGTCGATCCGAACCGGTGTGGCGGAAAAACTGCCGAGCGCGTGGATCGCATGCATAGGCAACGTTGATGCGCAGCCAGTCGCCCGACTCACCACTGGGACTGAACGCGTCAGGCGCTGACAGCAACACGCCGCAGCGTTGAGCGTGTCGACGCACTCGAACCTGATCGGTCATGCGCGAGCGCGCCCAAATGAAAAGCCCACCCGCAGGTTTGCCGAACACCTCCCAATCCGCGTCCTCGAGCGCCTGCAGCGCGGCGGCGCGATCGGCATTCAAACGTTGGCGCTGACGCTGCACCAGTTTGCGGTAAGCGCCACTGCCCATCAGACTGGCCAGCACCGCTTCGGAAAACCTCGACACCCCCAAACCACTGATCATCTTGACCTGCGCCAGACGCCTGACGACTTCGCTGTCGGCGCAGACGAACCCGACCCGCAACGAGCTGCTCAGCGTCTTGGAAAAGCTGCCCACGTAAATGACGCGCCCCTCATGGTCCTGCGCCGCCAGTCGTGTGCCGTTGTCCGTATGCAAGTCCGCATAGACGTCGTCTTCAATCACGCGCAAATCGTAAGTCTTGCTCAGTTGCAGGATGCGTTGCGCAACGCTCGGCGACAGGCAAGTGCCGGTAGGATTGTGATGATGGCTGTTGATGAACAATGCGCCGGGGCGAAACTGTTGCAGCACAGCCTCCAGCGCTTCGATATCCGGCCCGTTCGGGGTACGACGCACCTCGAGCATGTGCACGCCATGCAGACGCAGTAGATCAAACAGCGGCGCGTAACCGGGCGTTTCGACCACCACGCAGTCTCCAGACTTGAACAATGTACGCACGATCAGATCCAGCGCATGGCTGGCACCGCAGGTACTCAGCAACTGCGCTTTGCGTGCCTCGATATTGAGCAGCTTCAGGCGCTTGACGATCTGCTCGCGCAACGCTGGAAGCCCAAAGGGTGTGCTGTAGTTGAACAGACTGGCCATATCGGTGCGCGCCACCTCGCGCAGCGCATAGCTGAGGTCGTCAGGCTCGCGCCAGCTTTGCGGCAGACCACCTGCACCCAGCTTCAAACCACCAGCCGTCTCGCACACTGCATCGCACCAGGCATACCGCCCTCCGAATAGCGCCAGTTCATCCTCTGCGCCCAGTGTCGACGGCGAGGCGGCGACAATGAACCCAGTGCCTTGGCATGTGCTTAGAACGCCCTGCGATACCAGCCGCTCACAGGCCTCGACCACACACGACTGGCTGAGCAGATTACCCCGGGCGATTTGCCTCACGGAGGGCAAACGAGTGGCCGGCGGTACGTCATTTTGCAGGATCCACTCCGTCAGTCCGTCAACAATCTGCTGCACGACCGGCACCATTGCCTGTCGATCAATTCTCAATTCCATGAGCAAGCAAACTCCTGTCCGTTTTGCTGGCGGCAGTAAATCACAGCCGCGCCGGACAGGCTGTGCGACAACGCCGCCAAAAGCGACCGTTCTAACCGTTTGATACACATTGTTTAAGGGGCTTCACGGAACTGACCGTGATCCACAAAAAAGCCCGCAACGAATGCGGGCTGTTCTGATTGCGCTTTGCTCAGAATGCGGTGACGCCGCCATCCACTGCCAGAGAGTGGCCTGTGGTGAAGGCGGCACCGTCGCTGCACAGGTACAACACGGCACTGGCAATTTCCTCGACCTTGCCGATGCGACCCACCGGGTGCATCGCGTTGGCGAATTCGCCTTTCTTCGGGTCAGCCTCATAAGCGCGGCGGAACATGTCGGTATCGATCACCGCCGGACACACAGCGTTGACGCGGATTTTCTTCTTCGCGTACTCAATGGCTGCCGATTTGGTCAAGCCAATCACCGCATGCTTCGACGCCGCGTAAATGCTCATCTTCGGCGCCGCGCCCAGCCCCGCCACCGAGGCAGTATTGACGATTGCCCCGCCCCCCTGCGCCAGCAACAAGGGCAGTTGATACTTCATGCACAGCCAGACGCCTTTGACGTTGACCCCCATGATCGCGTCGAACTCATCCATCGAGCCTTCAGCCAGTTTGCCTTTTTCGATTTCGATACCGGCATTATTGAAGGCGTAGTCCAGACGGCCGTAGGCATTGATCACCTCGTCCATCAGATTCTTCACTTCGCTTTCGACGGTCACGTTGCAACGCACGAAGGTCGCTTCGCCGCCAGCGGTACGAATCAGCGCGACGGTGCCCTCGCCCCCTGCTGCGTCCAGGTCGGCGACCACCACTTTCAGGCCTTCGGCGGCGAACGCCTGCGCGGTTGCACGGCCGATGCCGTTGGCCGCGCCAGTGACTACGGCAACCTGACCGGAAAACGTCATGCTCATTGTTATGTCCTCGAAGGGATAGCTGCAGGGAATTTGTAGCTTCGCAGCATAGTCATTGAGATCTGCCGCGCGTCAGCACTATCCAATGGCTGTTTATGCGCCCATGCATGGCAGTGATAAAACCGCGCTGGTGACTATCACTGCACTGGATCGGCGTGCATTCGCCGCGTCAGCCAACCTTGCGCCAATGCCGCCTAGGGTCTATCAACAAGGCTTCATTCCGTTCGAGTGCCTGCCATGACCAACCAGACCAATCGTCAGTTCCTGCTCGCCAAACGCCCGGTGGGTGCGGCCAACCGCGAGACCTTCACTTATCAGGAAGTACCGGTCGGAGAACCGGCGGCGGGCCAGATTCTGGTCAAGAACGAATACCTGTCCCTCGACCCGGCCATGCGTGGCTGGATGAACGAAGGCAAGTCCTACATCCCGCCGGTCGGTATCGGCGAAGTCATGCGTGCGCTGGGCGTGGGTAAAGTCATCGCGTCGAACAATCCGGGCTTCGCGGTCGGGGACTACGTCAACGGAGCCATTGGCGTGCAGGATTATTTCCTCGGTGAGCCAAGAGGTTTCTACAAGGTCGATCCGAAACTGGCACCGCTGCCGGTGTATTTGTCGGCACTGGGCATGACAGGCATGACCGCCTACTTCGCCCTGCTGGATGTCGGTGCACCGAAGGCCGGTGACACCGTGGTGTTGTCCGGCGCAGCCGGAGCGGTGGGCAGCATTGCCGGGCAGATCGCCAAGATCAAAGGTTGCCGTGTGGTCGGCATTGCCGGCGGCGCCGACAAGTGCAAATTCCTCATCGACGAATTGGGCTTTGACGGGGCCATCGACTACAAGTCCGAAGATGTCGTGGCAGGGCTTAAACGCGAATGTCCGAAAGGCGTGGACGTGTATTTCGACAACGTCGGCGGCGATATCCTCGATGCGGTGTTGAGCCGTTTGAACATGAAGGCGCGGGTGGTGATCTGCGGTGCGATCAGCCAGTACAACAACAAGGAAGCGGTCAAAGGCCCGGCCAACTACCTTTCGCTACTGGTCAATCGTGCGCGGATGGAAGGTTTTGTGGTGATGGATTACGCCGCGCAATACGCCAGCGCGGCGCAGGAAATGGCTGGCTGGATGGCCAAGGGGCAGCTCAAGAGCAAGGAAGATATCGTCGAAGGCCTGGAGACGTTCCCGGAGACGCTGATGAAATTGTTCAGCGGTGAGAACTTCGGCAAGTTGGTGTTGAAAGTTTAAGGCCACCACAAAACAAATGTAGGAGTGAGCCTGCTCGCGATAGCGGTGTGTCAGTCAACATTAACGTTGTTTGACACACCGCTATCGCGAGCAGGCTCACTCCTACAGGGTTTTGCAGTGTTTGCTTAGGCGATCTCGGCGACAACCGAAGCCAGCGCCTTGGCCGGATCCGCCGCCTGGCTGATCGGACGGCCGATCACCAGATAATCGGAACCGGCATCCAGCGCCTGACGCGGGGTCAGAATGCGGCGCTGATCGTCCTGCGCGCTGCCGGCCGGACGAATGCCCGGAGTCACCAGTTGCAGCGACGGATGTGCGGTTTTCAGTGCCGTGGCTTCCAGCGCCGAGCACACCAGACCGTCCATGCCAGCCTTCTCGGCCAGTGCCGCCAGACGCAGAACCTGCTCTTGCGGTTCGATATCCAGACCGATACCGGCGAGGTCTTCACGCTCCATGCTGGTCAGCACGGTCACGCCGATCAGCAGCGGTTGCGGGCCGCTGCGCTTGTCCAGCTCTTCCCGGCAAGCAGCCATCATGCGCAGGCCACCAGAGCAATGCACGTTGACCATCCACACGCCCATCTCGGCAGCAGCTTTCACGGCCATCGCTGTGGTGTTGGGAATGTCATGGAATTTCAGGTCGAGGAATACTTCAAAACCCTTGTCACGCAGGGTGCCAACGATTTCTGCGGCGCAACTGGTGAACAGTTCCTTGCCCACTTTGACCCGGCACAGTTTCGGGTCCAACTGGTCGGCCAGCTTCAGTGCGGCGTCACGGGTGGGAAAATCCAGGGCGACGATGATAGGAGTCTGGCAGGCGGACATGAATGGGCTCTCAGGCAGGTCGAAATCGGCGCGCATTGTAGCGGAACCGGCGGCGGCGCGGCACCCGATGATCGGTAAATCGTCGCGCCGACCGTGATCAGCATAGCGCTCGCCGCTATTGTGTCGACTCCGATACACAACCGACATGCCAGCAACAAGCACCCGCGCTAGCCTCGCCAGCCGCAACACGTCCTTACATCAGCACTTCCCGCTTCACGGCCGGACGCCTATGCTGAAACCACAACCTCGCAGCCCATCTTTTGTGGTTGGCGGCCTACTGGCAGATGAACAGCCTCATGCACAACACCCAAATGACCGCGACGGATGAGCCTAAAGACGACAAGCGCTGGAGCATTCGTGCGCTGATCGTCGACGATGATGTGCCGATCCGCGAGCTGATGATCGATTACCTCGCCCGTTTCAATATCCACGCCAGCGGCGTGACCGACGGTGCGGCAATGCGTCTGGCGATGCAGGCCGAACATTTCGACGTTGTCGTGCTGGACCTGATGCTGCCCGGCGAGGACGGCTTGTCGTTGTGCCGTTGGCTGCGCGCCGAATCGGACATCCCGATCCTGATGCTCACCGCCCGCTGTGAGCCGACCGACCGTATCATCGGCCTGGAACTGGGCGCCGATGACTACATGGCCAAGCCGTTTGAACCGCGCGAACTGGTCGCGCGCATACAGACCATTCTGCGTCGGGTGCGTGACGACCGTACCGAACAACGGGCGAACATCCGTTTCGACAACTGGCGCCTGAACAGCGTCCTGCGCCAGTTGATCGCCGACGATGGCTTGGTGGTGCCGCTGTCCAACGCCGAATTCCGCTTGCTGTGGGTGTTTATCGAACGTCCGCGCCGGGTGCTCAGCCGCGAACAATTGCTCGACGCGGCCCGGGGTCGCTCGATCGAAGCCTTCGACCGCAGCATCGATCTGCTGGTGTCGCGCCTGCGGCAGAAACTTGGTGACGATCCGAAAGCGCCACAGCTGATCAAAACCGTGCGCGGTGAGGGTTACCTGTTCGACGCACGAGACATCGGCTGATGCGGGCGCGCTTCGACACGCTGTTCGGGCGCCTGTTTGGTGTGCTGTTCGTGGCGATCGTCCTCGCGCACCTGCTGGCTTTCACCTGGTTCCGCCTCTACGGCCCGCCCCCGCCTCCGCCACCTCCGGAGTTCTCCCAGGGCGCCGACGGCCAACCGATGGCGCAGGACCCGCGCTACCCGCCACGGCCCCCGCGCCCATGGTTCGGTGGGCCGGTGGTGCCGCTGACCTTTCAGTTCATCACGCTGATGATCGCGGCGTGGTACGGCGCCAAACTGCTCAGTCGCCCGATCCAGCGCCTGAGCGATGCCGCCGAACGCCTCAGCGAAGACCTCGACAGCCCGCCGCTCGACGAGTCCGGCCCACGGGAAGCACGGCAAGCGGCGCACACCTTCAACCTGATGCAACGGCGCATTCGCGAACAGGTTCAACAGCGCGCGCGGATGCTCGGTGCCGTGTCCCACGACCTGCGCACACCGTTGTCACGCCTGAAACTGCGCCTGGAAAACATCAGCGATGAAAAGCTGCAAGGGCAGATGCGTCAGGATCTGGACGACATGATCGGCATGCTCGACGCCACCCTCACCTACCTGCACGAACAGCGCACCAGTGAAGCATTGCAGTTGATGGATGTGCAGGCGCTGGTCGAGTCACTGTGCGAAAACGCTCAGGACCAAGGCGCCGACGTGCAAGTCAGCGGCCATTGCGCACCGCTGCCGGTGCAGCCGATGGCGCTGCGTTCGTGCATCAACAACCTCATGGACAATGCCCTGCGTTATGCCGGTCAGGCACGCATCGAGTTGCAGGATCAGCGCGAGCAACTGCTGATCCGCGTGATCGACCACGGCCCGGGGATTGCCGAGGACAAGCGGGAAGCAGTGTTTGAGCCGTTTTATCGCCTGGAAGGTTCGCGCAATCGCAACTCCGGCGGCGTGGGTCTAGGCATGACCATTGCCCGAGAGGCGGCGCAGCGTCTGGGCGGACAGCTTAACCTCGAAGAAACCCCCGGCGGCGGCCTCACTGCCGTCATTCGCCTGCCCCGCCTCTGAGAACACCACCGCTCCCACAGGGTTCAGCGGTGTTCATTGCATCGTGTGTACCCACCGGTACAAACCCCACATACCCCCGACAACTTGCGCCCTGACGCTGCATAAGCCGGTACACCCACCGGTTTTCCAATCCAGGGAGTGAGTCCGATGATCGGTAGCGTCAGCAACTACACGAGCTATACCAGCACCAGCAGCACCTCCACGCAAAACGCGCGCAGCCAGCAACTGCAAAAAGAACTGTTTGCCAAACTCGACAGCAACGGCGACGGCGCAGTGGATCAGGACGAACTCGCCGCCAGCCTGACCCCACCCCCTCCGCCGCCACACATCAGCAGCGACGAACTGTTCAGCCAGCTCGATGCGGATGGCGATGGCAGCGTGTTCGCGACAGAACTCAGCAGCGCACTGCAAACCAGCGACAGCGCGACTTCAACCACCAGCACTGACACCAGTGCCGCGCTGCTCAAGGTTCTCGATAGCGACAGCAGCGGCGGTGTCAGCAGCGACGAGCTGAAAGCGGCTTTACAGGCAGGGCGAGAACGGCCGGATGAAGAACAGACCGCTTCGACCCAGAGCACCACTGAAGCGCTGAACCGCATGATTGCCAATTTGAGCAAGCAGTACTCGCTGGAGAAGACGGCGTCGGTGGGCAAGTATTTAAATGTGGCGACTTGAGTCGACACCATTATTTGCCGCGGAAAATCAACAGCCCCTCACCCTAGCCCTCTCCCTCTGGGAGAGGGCTAGGGTGAGGGGTTTGGGCGAGATACGCCGACGTGAAATACCGAGTTGAACGAAAATCTTGAAAAGACCACAAATCGGCTCCCTCTCCCTCGGGAGAGGGCTGGGGTGAGGGGCAGCAACAACGCAAATCAAAAGCCGCCCCCCCCCCCCCCCCCCCCGCTCTTCACCACTCAATAGGCCGAGTGTCAGCTCGCCTGCTCTTGATCTTGATCTTGATCCACGGGCGACGTCGGAAGGCTGAGTGGAGGGATTGATCCGGGCGTGGGAGCGCAGCGACCGTTTGGCGCAGCCAAACACAGCGAGAGGAGGTGCAGCGAAGCAAACCGTAGGCGCTGCGCCCGGATCGATCCCGAAGCGAAGGAACCCCGAGCCCCAGCGAGCGAGCCGCACGCAGGAGCAAGCCCTTTTGGTTACTTTTGGGGCGTTTGCCAAAAGTGACCCGCCGTAAGGGCGGAACCCTAAGCCGCCGTTACCGCAGCAACGGATATTCACCCAACCCCAAACCCAAACCTGCTACCGCCGTTCCTCAACCCGCCCCTGACTCTTGCTCCAATCCGTCAGCAAACTATAAGCCACCGCCAACAGCGTAGGCCCGATAAACAACCCGATAAACCCAAACGCAATCAACCCGCCAAACACCCCAAGCAACACAATCACCAACGGCAAATTCCCGCCGCGACTGATCAGATACGGCTTGAGCACGTTATCCACGCCACTGATGACAAATGTCCCCCAGATCCCGAGAAACACCGCCATCCCGTACTCACCCTTCCACGCCAGCCAGGCCGTCGCCGGCACCCACACCAACGGCGGCCCCATCGGAATCAGACTCAACAGAAAGGTCACGATCCCGAGCACCAACGCCCCCGGCACCCCGGCAATCAAAAACCCGATCAACGCCAGAACCGCCTGCGCCGCCGCCGTCCCGATCACCCCGTTGACCACCCGCTGCACCGTCCCCGCCACCAACTCGATGTAATACCCGGCACGATCACCAATCAAGCGCTCCAGCAGACTGTGCACAAATGCCGCCAGTCGCGGACCGTCACGATAGAAAAAGAACACAAAGACAATGCTCAGAGTCAGCTCGAGAATCCCGCCGCCAATCTGCGCACTGCGCGCCAGCAGCCAGTTACCGACCTGCCCCAGATAAGGTTTGATCGACACCATCAGTGCGGCGCCCTGCTGATCGATGCTGTTCCACAGCCCGACCAGTCGCTCGCCCACGAACGGCACAGTCACCAGCCACACCGGTGCCTCCGGCAGACCGTCGACCTGCACATCCTTGATGAACGCTGTGGCATCACGCACATGATCCCCCACGTTGAACCCCAACCAGACCAGCGGCGCGGCCACCAGCAACATCCAGCCCAGCGTCAGAATCGCCGCAGCCAGCGATTCACGACCATTTAGCCAGCGGGTCAACAGGCGCATCAGCGGCCAGCTGGCAAACGCCAGCACCGCGCCCCAGAACAGCGCCGACCAGAACGGCGCCATCACCCACAGACTGGCGCCAAATAACACCAGCAACAGGATCTGCACCAGCAGGCGATCGTTATTGAGCATTTAAGGTCTCGAAAAAGTCAGTCAGGCAAAGAGTAGGCGAACACGCCGCGCGTGCTCGCCCGAAACAGCTTAACGCAACAGATCGATGCGCAGGCCAGAGCCTTCGACACTGCCGGTTTCCATGCGTGCCGCCCGCACGCCCTGATTGATCAGCGCCTGACGCCAGGCTTCGGCCTTGGGCCCTGACACCGTCACGCGCAACGTCGTGTCGAGGTTAAGTCCACGGGAAATCAGCCGAAGCCAGGTGTCATCCGGCTCATTCACGCGATCCGGAAAATCCAGCTCACCGGTGCTTTTCAGTTGACGCAACAGGGTCGCCGAGGTCGGCAGCAGCTCACCCAGCGGTGCTACCGCCTCGAACTGTTCGACATGCAGATAGGCTTTGCGATTGCCGCGGGTGATGCTGTAAAGCGCCACCAGCGTGTTGTCACGCGGTGCCGCCAGCCTCAACAGCAGATAGGCCTGTTGCTCGTCGGCGCCATACAGTTTGGCGTTACCGAACACCTCATTGGCCCACAGACTGCTTTCGCCGCAATCACGCGCCTGACACCAGAACAGCAATTCGGCGTCCTGCTTTTGCAAGGCTTCGCGGGCGGCGGTGAAGGCTTCGGTGGCGGAATGTTCGGGCGGTAGCTCGTAAGTGACAGAGGTCGTCTGGCCACGTGCGGTGACCTGACCGTCGAAACGCAGCTGGCCACTGATCTTGCGGATCGAGCCCAGCGGATAGATCCGCTCCAGTTCAACCGGAGGGCGATAGTCGACGATCTGTGCATCGGCCAGACGCGGCACGATCTGCAGATCCTGACTGCCCGGCACATCGGCGGCGAACGAAACGGTACTGAAACAGCACAGTGCCAACAGACTGAGTGACCGCATAGTCAGGCTCATCGGATCGGCATGACTGGGTAATTCGAGGTCGCAGCGGTGTAGAAATCCATCGTGGTTGTCTCCCATTTCAACCCGACCAGCCTCGACAGTTGCCCGCAGCAAGTCAAGGAATGGCGAAGAACCGATTGAAACAGTCTGCGACAAGGTTCGCTCCGGCCTCGTCATTCAGGTGCAAATGGTGCCCGCCCGCCAACTGTTCCCGGCTAAAGGGTAGACGCTCCAGCAACTCGGGATGTTTGGCCAGCATGCCGTCCGCCGCGACCACTAAATGCGCCGGGCAACTGACCCGCAGCGCGAAAGCCATCGCCTGTTCCTGGGTCAGGCGCAGCGGCGATGGCAGGGTCAAGCGATTGTCGGTGCGCCAGGTGTAACCGCCCGGCACCGGCATCAATCCGCGCTGAGCCAGCAGTTCAGCCGCCTCACGACTGACTGCGACCAGACCTTTCATGCGCGCTTCAATGGCGCGGTCGAGGGTGTTGTAGACCGGTTTGCGTTTCTCGCGCAGATCCAGTTGCGCTTGCAGAGCCATGCCCATACGTTCAGCGGCGTTTTCGCCTTTGTCTGTAGGAGGAATCACGCCGTCGATCAGCGCCAGATGGCTGATGCGTTCCGGTAACGAACCCGCCAACACCATCGAGACAATGGCGCCCATCGAATGCCCGAGCAGGCCGAACCGCTTCCAGCCCAATTGCTCGGCGACTTGCAGCACGTCATGGGCGTAGTCCCACAGTGCATACCCGGCGCCGTTTGGTCGATGCCCTGAATGCCCGTGCCCGGCCATGTCCAAAGCAATGATGCGCAAGCCTTTGAGCTTTGGCGCCAAACGGGCAAAGCTGTTGGCGTTATCCAGCCAGCCGTGCAGGGCGATTACCGGCACACCGTCCTCGGGCCCGAACAAATGCGCGGCCAGTTCGATATGCGGCAGGCTCAGGCGCACTTCTTCGAAAGTCGGGCTCATGCGCAATCCTTGTCCTGACGGTTTTGCCAACGGATAAACAGATTCTTCAACAACCGTGCGGTGTCCTGCGGGCGCTCAAGCGGGAACATGTGCCCGCCGGGCATGCTCAATGCCTCACCCTGGGCCAGACGCGAAACGAAACGGGTGTGATGACGCATGACCACACGACTCGTATGCCCGCGCACCACCGCCAGCGGCACTTGCAATTGACCGGTGCGGCCAGGGCTGGTGTGCGGCACGCCGCGATAGATACTGATCTCGGTGGCCGGATCGAAACGCAGCCGCAGTTTGTCGCCGACCCGATGCAAACCGTGTTGCAGGTAGGCGTCGAAGCATTCCGGATCGAAACCGCGAAACAGTGTTTTGCCAGCAAAGTAGCTGCGCGCACTGTCGAGATCGGCGAATTCTTCACGCCGGCCGAGGGTGCGGCCGGCCGGGGTCAGCTTGTCGATAAAACCAAAACGCTTGGCGGCACGGATCACCCACTGATCGGTGCGGGTCAGCACGGGCGAATCAAGCATCACCACGCCGCGATACAGCTCCGGGCAACGCAAAGCTGCATGCAGGTGCAGCACGCCGCCGAAAGAATGGCCGACGCCCCACACCGGTTGATCCTGCTGCTGCAAATGGTGGATCAGCTCATCAACCAGGTTGTACCAGTTGTCGTCCGCCGGAAAACGCGGGTCATGGGCATGCTGCTCCAGATGCGCAACCCGGTACTCGGGCGCCAGCGCCGCGAACAACTTGCCATAGGTACCCGAAGGGAAGCCGTTGGCGTGGGCGAAAAAGATCGGTTGCGACATGCTGGCAAATCCATGAGCGGGAAACGTGGCGTTGATTGTCCGTAAGACCGCGCCTTACAGCAATGACCGTAACTGCCAGGAATGATGACAGTCTGGTCAGCGTGATGGTGTGTCAGGGAGATCGCGTCCCCCTCACCCCAGCTCTCTCCTCCAAGGGGGCGAGGGGGAAGGGAGCAGATTTGCATGAGTTTCAAAACCTGAGTTCGGCTCGATAACTCAGGTCGGCGCAACTCGAACATCCAGCCCGGTCAGTCCCCTCTCCCTCGGAGAGAGGGTTAGGGTGAGGGCGGCTGCTCACCCAGCGGCACGACCGCCATGGTCAACCGCGACACACAACTGGCCTTGCCTTCATCGCTGGTCAAACGGATATCCCACACATGGGTGGTGCGGCCGATGTGAATCGGCTTGGCCACTGCCGTCACCCGGCCACTGCGCAAGCCGCGCAAATGATTGGCGTTGATCTCAAGCCCCACGCAATAAAACTTGCTGGCATCGATGCACAGATAACTGGCCATCGAACCGACGCTTTCCGCCAGCACCACCGAGGCGCCACCGTGCAGCAAACCATAGGGCTGATGGGTGCGATGGTCGATGACCATGCTCGCCGTCAGCGAGTCTTCGCCGAACGCTTCGAAGCGGATGTCCAGCACTTCGCCGATGGTGTTCTTCTGGATTGCATTCAACTGCTCGATGTCGGGAGTGGTACGCCACAGGCTCATCGCAGACTTCCTTTGTTGTTTTAGTGGTCGCTCAATCCTGCCACAGCACCGCCTCGCTATGCTCGCTCCATTCTTCAAAACGCGCGCCATAGGTGTCTTCGATGACGTTGCGCTTGATCTTCAACGTCGGCGTGAGAAAGCCGTTTTCCACCGCCCAACTGTCCTTGACCACCACCAGTCGACGCAAGCGTTCGTGCTTGTCGAGCACGGCGTTGACCTCCTCCAGGAGTTTTTCCAGGCTCGAATGCAGACTCGCCCGGCCCTCCTCCTGATTGACGCTCGACAGCACGCACAACCCCAGCGGTGCGCTCAAGCCGTCACCGACCACGCAGACCTGCTCGATGCGTGAATGCACCGCCAGGCGATTTTCGATCGGTGCCGGAGCAACGTATTTGCCCTTGCTGGTCTTGAAGATCTCCTTGAGTCGACCGGTCAGGCGCAGGCGCCCTTCGGCATCCTGTTCGCCCTTGTCGCCGGTGCGCAGAAAGCCGTCCTCAGTCAGGGTCTCGGCGGTCTTCTGCGGCTCCTTGAAATAGCCGAGCATGTTTGCCTGACTGCGCACCTGCACTTCGCCCAACTCATCGATACGCACCTCCACATCCGGGCACGGCTTGCCGATCCAGCCCTGCTTGTATTGCCCCGGCAGGCAGATGTGCGAATAACCGCAGCCCTCGGTCATGCCGTAGACCTCCAGCACATCGAGGCCGAGTCTCTGATACCAGGCGAGCAATGTCTGCGGCACCGGCGCGGCGCCGGACAGCGCGACACGCAAGGCATCCAGACCCAGCCCCGCCAGCACTTTGTGCCCGACACGTTTGCCAATGAACGGCAGACCGAGGAGAAAATCCAGACGCTGCGCCGGGATCTTGCTGTACACGCCCATCTGGAATTTGGTCCAGATGCGCGGCACGCCGAACATTGCGGTTGGCCGTGCACGCTGCAGATCGGTAATGAACGTGTCGAGGCTCTCGGCGAAGAACACTGTCTGCCCGGTGTAGATCGACGCCAGTTCCACGAACATCCGCTCGGCGACGTGGCACAGCGGCAAGTACGACAGCAGCCGGTCGTTCTCGTTAAGCCCGAACAGTTGGGTGCCGCGCGTGGTAGCGAAACCGAGATTGGCAAAACTGTGCATCACGCCTTTGGGCAGGCCAGTGGTGCCGGAGGTGTAGATGATCGTTGCCAGTTGCTCGGCCGCTGGACGCGGGTCGTCCTGAATCGGTGAGCTGCGCTGCAAGTCCGCCCAGCTGAAATCGAAATCCCCAGACGGGTGCAGCGGCAGGCTGATGGTCGGCAGATCCGCCGGCACGCCTTTGGACATGCCCGGCCAATCGTCGAGTTTGCCAATGAAGGCCAGGACGCTTTCCGAGTGATTGAGCACTTGCGCGACGGAGTCGGCGGTGAGGTTGGGATACAACGGAACGGAGACGTGCCCGGCCATCCAGATCGCCAGGTCGGCAATGATCCAGTGTGCGCAGTTCTTCGAGATCAGGGCGATGTGGCTGCCTTGCGGCAACTCACGGGCGCGCAGCCAATGCGCGGCGCAGCGAGCCTGATGGCCAACGTCGGCCCAGCTCAGCGTCTCGATCTGACCGCCGCCGCTGGGCTGCACGAGGAAGCGCTGACGTGGGTGCCGGGCTTCACGTTCGTAAAACACGTCCAGCGGCAAACGGAAGGCGGCAGACATGCGACTCGCTCCTGTTTTTTGGGTCTGGAGCAAGCGTAGCCAACCAAGCAAGTGCTTGGTTGGAAAATTCACACAAATAATTTCATGGTGTACGCGGTACCTGTAGGAGTGAGCCTGCTCGCGATAGCGGTGTATCAGTCAGCATTGATGTCGACTGAAATGGCCTCATCGCGAGCAGGCTCACTCCTACAGGGGTCGGTGTTTACAACTTCAGGGATGTTTGAGGCTGTTGAGGGTCATCGAGCCGATCAACAACTCTGGGCTTTCCAGTTCAGCCAACCCGGCGGTGCTGACCTTCTCCGGCGGATAACCGGCGCCATGCTGCAGATAGCTGAGCAGATTGCCCACCAGCGGGTTGTGGCTGACCAGCAGCACATTACTCACCGACACCAGTTGATCGGTGACCTTGTCCGGATCAACCTCCGGCGTCAACCACTCGACCGTGCGGATCTCCGGTTCGAACCCCAGTGCCTCACGGACAATCTGCGCGGTCTGCTGCGCGCGCAGATAAGGGCTGGCGTAAATCGCCGTCAGCGGCTGGCCGATCAAATGCGCGGCGCTGCTCAAGGCCTCTTTTCGACCGTGCTCGGTCAGTTCCCGTTCGGAGTCGGGGCACGAGCCATAAGGCACGGCTTCACCGTGACGCAATACCCAGAGTTTCATAGCTTGGGTTCCTCATCTCGAACCGGATGCGGTGCCGGCGCGATGGCGTGTGGCGCCTCACCTTCCGGGGTACGCGGCGTTGGCCAGTCGGCGAACGGCCACGGTTTCTGGTCGCTGTGGAAACTGCCGAAGCGGCCGATCTGCGCCAGGAACTGGCTCAGGCTGTCGCCGAAGTTCATCAGGCTGCCGCTCGGGGCGCCATAGATCAAACGATAGATCAGTTGCACCAGCACCACCGCGCCGAGGATGAACTGCGCCACTTGCCAGACCAGCACGTAGACGATCATCCACAACACGCGCAGGAGGATGGATTCGTACTTGGCTTCGGTTTTCGGATCGTTCATGGCTTGCTCCCCTGTCCGTAGATAAAAGCAGGATTCAGTTGAAACCGCTGGTGGAAATAAAATCGACGTCGGTTTTCGGTTCGGCTCGCATCAGTAGACCGATCACCTGCTCCAGCGTGCGTCCCTCGAACAGGATCGCGTGCAGCCCGGCGACCAGCGGCATATACACGCCGACTTCCTGCGACTTGGCCTTAAGCACTTTCAGCGTGTTGACGCCTTCGGCAACTTCGCCAAGACGCGACACCGCTTCGTCTAGGCTCAGGCCCTGACCCAGTGCGAAACCGACTTGATAGTTGCGACTCTTCGGCGACGAACAGGTCACGATCAGATCGCCGACACCAGCCAGACCGAGGAAGGTCATGGGATTAGCGCCCTGATTCACCGCAAAGCGGGTCATCTCGGCGAGGGCGCGAGTGATCAGCATGCTCTTGGTGTTCTCGCCCATCTCCAGCGCCACCGCCATGCCAGCGATGATCGCGTAGACGTTCTTCAACGCACCGCCCAGTTCGACACCAAAACGATCGGCGCTGGCGTAAACGCGGAAAGTGCGACCGTGCAGCGCGGCTTGCACGGCTTTGCACAGTTCTTCGTCTTCGCTGGCGACCACAGTGGCCGTCAGTGCGTGCTCGGCAATTTCCCGCGCCAGGTTCGGCCCGGACAACACGCCAATGCGCGCATTCGGAGCGATCTCTTCGAGAATCTGGCTCATCAGCTTGAAAGTCTGTGCTTCGATGCCCTTGGTCAGGCTGACCAGCATCTTGCCGCTCAGGCGCTCGGCGTGGGCGGCGAGCACCGTGCGCAATGCGCTGGACGGCAGTGCGACGAAGCACAAATCACAGGCGTCGAGGGTTTCCTGCAGGTCGGTGACGGCGGTCACCCCCGGCAGAATCTTGATGCCTTTGAGATAGCGCGGATTTTCGCGATTGACCCGGATGGCCTCGGCCTGCTCGGGGTCACGCATCCACTGCCGGACTTGATGGCCGTTCTCGGCCAAAAGATTGGCCACGGCGGTACCAAAACTTCCGCCTCCCAGGACCGCAATCGGGCGCTGTTCAGTCATATGCAATCCGTTAATCCATACCAGTGGCGATGGCGGCATTATACGGGGCGGCCCGGTCGCGGCCAGCCCCAGCAACAATTACCGACACTTGTAGGAAGAAGACCAATAAAACCTAGGAAAATGCTACTAACGTGAATGGAAAAGTCACGGTGCTCGGTTAACATGCGCGCCAAATCTTTGCGATCAAGGCTGCGTCGTGTTTTTCGCTCCTCCCCCTCCCCGTTCGTCCCTTTTGCTGGCGCTGTTGTTCAGCCCGCTTGTGCTGGCGGACGACCTGTTCACGGACAACGAAGCACTGCCGCAAGTGCTGACGGCCACGCGCCTGAAGCAAACCCCGGCGGAAGTGCCAGGGAGCATGACCGTACTCGACAGCGAATTGATCAACGCCAGCGGTGCCCGCGACATCAGCGAACTGCTGCGCCTGGTGCCAGGGATGATGGTCGGCAACATCAGCGGCAATCAGGCGGCGGTCAATTATCACGGCACCAACGCCAGCGAAGCGCGGCGCATGCAGGTGCTGATCGACGGCCGTTCGGTGTATCGCGCCGGTTTGTCGACGGTGGACTGGAGCGATATTCCGGTGGCCATGGAAGACATCGAACGCATCGAGGTTTTTCGCGGGCCGAACACCGTCAGCTACGGCGCCAACGCGCTGATGGCGGTGGTCAACATCATCACTCGGAACCCGGCGGACAGCCACGGCACGCGGTTGAAGTACACCCGTGGCCAGCGCGGCATCAATGACTTTTATGCCAGCCAGGGCATCGGCTGGAATGGCGGTGATTTGCGCCTGTCGTTGTCCGGCCAGGAAGACGATGGTTTCGACAGCGATCGCAGCGGCGCCGATTACCGCGACAGCCGCCGTTTGAATCGCTTCGGTCTTGCGGTCAGCCAAACCCTCAGCGATAACCAGAGTCTCGACTGGCAGGTCAACGCGAAGGACGGGACAAACCAGCGGCCGTACACCTACCGCCCGGTGTTCTCCGGGATTACCGCCGCCGGGAACAATTCCGACGTGGTCGCCAAGGACTATGCCGGCTCGGTGCGCTGGAACCTCGACATCAACCCCGAACACAGCCTTTATATACAAGGCTCGGCGCAACACTGGGATCGTCAGCAGACCTGGCGCGCCTGCGATGCCGAGGTGTCGTTCAGCCCCGAGTTGACGCAACTGTGGCAACTCAACCCGAATTACACCGAACGCCTGGCGCGCAACATCACCCGTTTCACCGGCCCCGGCGCTGAGCCCGGTACCCCGCAGGAAATGGCCCTGGCCAATCAGGTGCTTGATCAATGGCGCAACGGCGCCAGCCGAACCCTGTGCGGCGACATCGACCAGAGTGCCCGGGAATCGCGCTACGACCTCGAATTGCAGGACACTCTCAGCCTGTCCGATAGCCTGCGCCTGGTCAGCGGCATGAACTATCGTTACGACCGCGCCGACTCCGAGACCTACTTCAACGGCACACTGGACGACACCACCTGGCGCGCCTTCGGCCAACTGGAATGGCGCGCCACCGAACACTGGCTGCTACAGGGCGGTGCGATGTTCGAAAACACGCGACTGATCGGCAGTTCGCTGACCCCGCGTTTCGCCGTCAATTACCTGATCAACCCGCGCCACGGCCTGCGTGCGGTGTATTCGGAGGCGATCCGTTCGCCGGACATGTTCGAGAACAATGTGAACTGGAGCTATCAGGTCAGCAACCTGCGCCCCTCCGCCTACGGCCAGTCTTCGGCGCGCTACTTCGTCAAGACGCGGGGGCCAGGCGATCTCGATCAGGAACACATGCGCTCACGCGAGCTGGGCTACAACGGCTATTTCGCCGAATTGGGTCTGGCTTTGGATGTGAAGCTGTTCTATGACGAGATCACCGGGATGATCAGCGAGCCGCTGCGTAACAACCAGTACATCGCCAGCAACGCCAACAGCTCACGGTTTCGCGGCACGGAAACCCAGCTCGATTGGCGCGTGAGCCTGGCCGACCGCTTGCGTTTCACCTATGCCTTCGTCGATGCCGAGGCGAGTAATCCGCTCGATCAGCAGTTCACTTCACGCAACAGCGGTTCGGCCGGCTGGCTGCGCGACTGGGGCCATGGCTGGAACAGCGCCCTCTTCTATTACGGCGACAACGCACTCAACGGCTACCGTTTCGAACGGGTCGACACGCGCATCGCCAAACGCATCCCGCTGGGCAAAGCGCAGCTGCAATTGGCCGGCGTGCTGCAGCAACGCCTCGACCATGAGCCGAGCACTTTCGTCGACAACAATTACGACGAACGCCGGGTGATGTATTTCAGCGCCGAGCTGGAGTTCTAGTATGCGCTGCCGGCAGTCACGGAAGATGCCAACCCTGGGCCACTGGCTGGCCGGGGTCTGTCTGTTTGTGACCGCGTGGCTGCACGGGGTGGCGGTGCAGGCCGCCGATATTCTGTTGACCGGAGCCGAGGAAAGTCCTGGCGTGCAAGCGTTCGTGCAGGCACTCAGCGAATTGCGCCCGACCGACAACGTACGTTTCCAGCCACTGGCCAGTCTACCGGCACCGGGCAAACTGCCCGCCAGTCTGCGCCTGATTCTGCTCGACCTACCCAGCCTCGACTGGCGTCTGCAAGAACCCCAGGGCCCGGCAACGCTGGTACTGCGCATCAGTCGTCTGCAGGCTCGCCAGCGTCTTGGCGATACGCAACCGGCGCACCTGAGTCTGCTCTGGAGTGACCCGCCGCTGAGCCGCCAGTTGCAGTTGATCCGGCGCATTCTGCCCCAAGCCCGAAGGATCGGCGTGCTGTTCGATGAGCACAGCGAATTCCTCCTCAAGGAGCTGAATCTCGCCGCCGCGCCGCTGAATCTGCAAATCGTCAGCGAGCGCTGGGACAACACCCACGACAGCCGCCCTTTGCAAACGGTGCTGAAAAACAGCGACGTACTGCTGGGGCTCGACGATCCCGATCTGTACAACCCGAAAACCGCGAAGAACCTGCTGCTCAGCAGCTACTCACGGCAAGTCGCACTGGTCGGCCCCAACGTTGCGTTTGTCCGCGCCGGTAGCCTGGCCAGCACGTACAGCGATCAGAACGACTGGCTGGCGATGCTTGATCAATTGCTCGACCACCCCTCGGCCAGTTGGCCGCGGACGCTCTACCCCACACGTTTTAAAGTCTCAAGTAATGCGCAAGTCGCTCGTTCACTCGGTATTGAACCGCTGAATGAAGCGTCTGTCGCCAGCGCACTGGCTGAAGGAGAACACCGCCCATGAGTTTCCGTCGCCGTTGGGACATCAATACACGCACCCAGCTGATCAGCCTGGGTCCGGCGCTGTTGCTGACCCTTCTGTTGATCAGCTTCTTCACCTTCGTGCGCATTCAGGATTTGCGCCAGGAGCTGAACCACACCGGCCAATTGATCGCCAACCAACTCGCGCCTGCCACCGAATACGGAGTGATTTCCGGCAACAACGAAGTGCTGGAAAGTCTGCTCAAAGCCACGCTGGCCACGCCCAATGTGCGTTTTCTTGAAGTGCAGGACAGCGCCAACCGGATTCTGGTGTACGTCGAGCAACCCGCCGCAGCGCACAGCCGACCGCATCAGGTCGAAGTGTTCCAGGCACCGGTGCGCTTGCAGCGCATCGCCCTGCACAACGATTTCTTCCAGGACGGCAAGGTCAACAATGGCGGGGCCAGCGAAGATTATCTGGGTCGGGTGATCGTCGGCCTGTCCAACGATGCCTTCAGCCAGCGCCAGCAGGAAATCCTGTTCAAGGCCGCAATCCTCGCATTGTTTGCACTGCTGTTTACCTTCGTCCTGGCGCGGCGTCTGGCCGGCAGTCTTTCTCAGCCGATCCGCGACATCGGCGATGCAGTCAAGGCGATTCAGGAAGGCGACTACAAAACGCCACTGCCCATTGTCGATGACACGGAACTGGGCGCCCTGTCACAACACATCAATAACCTCGCCGAGGCGCTGGAGCAGGCCAGCCGCGAGCAGCATCAAGCCATGGCGCAACTGATCCAGACCCGCGAAGAAGCGGAAAAGGCCAACAACGCCAAGTCCGACTTTCTGGCGATGATGAGCCATGAGCTGCGCACGCCCATGAACGGCGTGCTGGGCATGCTGCAATTGCTGGAAACCACCGAGATGACCGAGGAGCAGGTCGAGTACGCCGCCCTCGCCTCGGAGTCCACCGAACACCTGCTGAAAGTGATCAACGATATTCTCGACTTCTCGCGCATCGAACGTTCCGAGCTGGAACTGGAACACATCCCGTTCAACCTTGCCGAACTGATCGGCGCCTGCGCGCAGTCGTTCCAGCACAGCGCGGTGCAACGCGGCCTGGCTTTGAATTTGCGCATCCCGGACGACATGCGCGGTTTGCAGGTGCAGGGCGATCCGACGCGGATCCGGCAGATTCTGGTCAACCTCGTCGGCAACGCACTGAAATTCACCGAGCAAGGTCGCGTCAGCATCGAGGCGCAGTGGCAGTCGCTGGATCACGAACTGCTGTGGTTCACCTGCTCGGTGCGCGACAGCGGCATCGGTATTTCGTCCGAAAGCCTGGAGCTGATGTTCAACGCGTTCCAGCAGGCCGACAGTTCGATTTCTCGGCGCTACGGCGGCACCGGCCTCGGTCTGCCGATCGCCCGTACGCTGGCCGAACGCATGGGCGGCACCTTGCGCGCACAGAGCGAGGAAGGTCGCGGCTCGGTATTCACTCTGGAAATTCCGCTGGCACTCTATAAGCAGGCGCTGCCGCCACTGGCCGCGCCGCGTGCACTGAACGGCAAGGGCCAGGGCGAAGGGCGCAATGTCTTGCTGGTCGAAGACAATCCGGTGAACCAGACAGTTATTGAAGCGATGCTGCGCAGCTTGGGCTTTACTGTCAGTGTTGCCGCCGATGGAGCACAAGCGGTGCGCAGTGCCGAGGGCAGCGACTTTGAGGTGATTCTGATGGATTGCCGTTTGCCGATCATCGATGGCTACGAGGCTACCCGGCAGATCCGGCGGCTGCCCGGACGAAGTGAAGTGCCGATCATCGCGCTGACCGCCAACGCGTTGCAGGGCGACCGTGAAACCTGTCTGTCGGCGGGCATGAACGATTATCTGGCGAAGCCGTTCAAACGTAATGATCTGCAGCAGATTCTGCAGCGCTGGGTGTCGTAGTGTGGGCCTTTCGACCATCTGCGACTGGCGTGAAAAGCGAAAGTGCGGCAGTCTTAGGCACCCGAACGAGCCTCAAAAGGGGCTTGATTAAAAATTTCAGTGCACAAGTGTACATTCATGTCCTTGGTGCTGTGACTTTCACCACAACGCAATAGTCTATGAGTAGGCTGCCGGTTCGAGGCATGAACGCTTCGAACGGTCGGGAAGATTTGCCCCACCTGCCGCATGGGATTATTGAGGAGCTCGCATGACCAAACAAAACGCCTTTACTCGGGAAGATCTGCTGCGCTGCAGTCGCGGTGAGCTGTTCGGCCCAGGTAACGCGCAACTGCCCGCCCCGAACATGCTGATGGTTGATCGCATCACTTTGATCAGCGAAGAAGGCGGCAAGTACGGCAAAGGTGAATTGGTCGCCGAGCTGGATATCAACCCTGATCTGTGGTTCTTCGCGTGCCACTTCGAAGGCGATCCGGTAATGCCGGGCTGCCTCGGTCTGGACGCCATGTGGCAACTGGTCGGTTTCTTCCTGGGCTGGCAAGGCCTGCCGGGCCGTGGCCGTGCGCTGGGTTCGGGCGAAGTGAAGTTCTTCGGTCAGGTCCTGCCGACCGCCAAGAAAGTCACCTACAACATTCATATCAAACGCGTCCTCAAGGGCAAGCTGAACCTGGCCATTGCCGATGGTTCGGTGACTGTCGACGGTCGCGAAATCTACACCGCCGAAGGCCTTCGCGTCGGCGTGTTCACCTCCACTGACAACTTCTAAGGGTTATTCGCATGCGCCGCGTCGTTATCACTGGTCTGGGCATTGTTTCGTGCCTGGGCAATGACAAAGAGACCGTCTCCGCTAACCTGCGTGCAAGCCGCCCTGGCATCCGGTTCAACCCGGAATATGCCGAAATGGGTCTGCGTAGCCAGGTTTCCGGCTCCATCGACCTCAACCTTGAAGAGCTGATCGATCGCAAGATCTATCGCTTCGTCGGCCACGCAGCGGCTTACGCCTACCTGGCCATGAAAGACGCCATTGCTGACTCCGGCCTGACCGAAGAGCAAGTGTCCAATCCGCGTACCGGCCTGGTGGCTGGCTCGGGCGGTGCTTCCACGCTGAACCAGATGGAAGCGCTGGACATCCTGCGCGAGAAAGGCGTTAAACGCGTTGGCCCATACCGTGTAACGCGGACCATGAGCAGTACCGTTTCCGCTTGCCTGGCCACGCCATTCAAGATCAAGGGCCTGAACTACTCCATCGCTTCTGCCTGCGCCACCAGTGCTCACTGCATCGGTACCGCCATGGAACAGATCCAGATGGGCAAGCAGGACATCGTCTTCGCCGGTGGTGGTGAAGAAGAGCACTGGAGCCAGTCGTTCCTGTTCGACGCGATGGGCGCTCTGTCCAGCAAGCGTAACGACACCCCGGAACAGGCTTCCCGTGCCTACGACAAGGACCGTGACGGTTTCGTCATCGCTGGCGGTGGCGGCATGGTCGTGGTTGAAGAGCTGGAACACGCTCTGGCCCGTGGCGCGAAAATCTACGCCGAAATCGTTGGCTACGGCGCAACCTCCGACGGCTACGACATGGTTGCCCCAAGTGGCGAAGGCGCGATCCGCTGCATGCAGATGGCGATGTCCACCGTTGATACGCCAATCGACTACCTGAACACCCACGGTACTTCGACTCCGGTCGGCGACGTCGCGGAAATGAAAGGTGTGCGTGAAGTGTTCGGCGACAAGGCACCTGCAATCAGCTCGACCAAGAGCCTGTCCGGTCACTCCCTGGGCGCTGCCGGCGTTCACGAAGCGATCTACTGCATGCTGATGATGGAAGGCAACTTCATTGCCGGCTCCGCCAACATCGACGAGCTGGACCCGGAAGTGGCCGATCTGCCGGTGCTGACCAAGACCCGCGAAAACGCCACCATCAACACCGTGATGAGCAACAGCTTCGGCTTCGGCGGCACCAACGCCACGCTGGTACTGAAGCGCTGGGAAGGCAAGTAATTTCCCCCGCTTGAGCCCACACATAAAAACGCCCCGACTGGTTCGGGGCGTTTTTTTTCGCCTGCGCAAAACTCATGGCCGACACGAACTCCCTGTGTAGGAGCTGCTGCAGGCTGCGATCTTTTGATCTTGTCTTTAAAAATCACAGTCAAAAGATCGCAGCCTTCGGCAGCTCCTACAGGGGGCTACGGTGTTCTGGAGATGAAACTTCTGTCATGAAACTTACCGCCCTGCGACCGAATGTCGCGGATTACGCGGGCTGCAGCACTGTTGCAAAAAACGCAACAACACCTTGCACAAATCAGCCGTTTACTTAGCAGGCTAACAAATTCTATAACAGAGTCCTGCACACGCCTTGCTGCAGATAACTTGAGATTTGGAGCTAGCAGATGACTGTAAAAGTAACTGAACGCGACGATTCACACATGTCCCACGAAGGCGTAGCCGCCGGTATCCGCATCTGGGATGTGCATCAACAAGACTTGCTGGTCGGCATGTTCCACAACGAGATCGATGCCCACAACTACAAGGCTGAACTCGAAGTGCAAGAGCAACAACGCGAAGTCCGTTCCTCCTGATTCAACCACAGCATTGAAAACGACAAACCCCGCCATGAGCGGGGTTTGTCGTTGTTACAGCTTTATCGATTTACCACATCAGATCATCAGGGATCTGATACGCCGCGTACGGATCGTCCTCAGTGCTGACCTCTTCGGTCTGCACGTTGAGCTGGACGATGCGCTGCGGGTCGCGCTCCTGGATCTTCAGGGCCGCTTCACGCGGGATCACTTCGTAGCCGCCGGCATGGTGGACGATCGCCAGCGAACCGCTGCTGAGCTTGTTGCGCATCAGCGTGTTGACCGAGATGCGCTTGACCTTCTTGTCGTCGACGAAGTTGTAGTAGTCCTCGGTGGTCAGCTTAGGCAGACGCGAGACTTCGATCAGTTGCTTGACCTGCGCCGCACGCGCCTTGGCTTCGGCTTTCTCTTTCTGCTGACGGTTCAGCTCCTGGTCGCGCTTGACCTTCTCGGCCATGGCTTCCTGGGCAGCACGCTGCTGCGAGTCATCCAGTTCGATCTGGCCTTTGTGCGCCAGACGTTGCTGCTTCTGCTTGTCCTTGCTGACCTGCTTGGCCTGCTTTTGGTTGACCAGGCCTGCTTTGAGCAACTGGTCGCGAAGGGAAATACTCATGGGACTTACTCACTTGGGCAGTTGCTCAGCCGCAGCCGGGCACATTCTTTTCCTGACGTTTGGCTTCACCCCACAGGGCGTCCAACTCTTCGAGGGTGCAATCTTCTATGGGACGGTGGGTGTCGCGCAATGCCTGTTCGATAAATCGGAAACGTCTTTCGAACTTGCCGTTGGCGCCACGCAGGGCGGTTTCCGGATCGACCTTCAGATGCCGGGCCAGATTGACCACGGAAAACAGCAGGTCACCGATCTCGTCCGCCACGGCATCGGGGTCATTTTCCGACATGGCTTCGAGCACTTCATCGAGCTCTTCGCGCACTTTGTCGAGCACTGGCAAGGCGTCCGGCCAGTCGAAACCGACCTGACCTGCGCGCTTCTGCAACTTGGCCGAACGCGACAAGGCCGGCAGCGTTGCCGGCACGTCATCGAGCAGCGACAGTTGCTCGGGCGCTGTAGATTTCTCCGCACGTTCTTCGGCTTTGATCTCTTCCCAGCGTTGCTTGACCTGTTTTTCGCTCAAGCGCGGCACATCCAGCGGTGCGTACAGATCACCCGTTGGAAAAACGTGGGGATGGCGGCGGATCAGCTTGCGGGTAATGCTGTCGATAACGCCGGCGAATTCAAAGCGCCCTTCTTCCTTGGCCAGTTGGCTGTAATACACCACCTGGAACAGCAGATCGCCGAGCTCGCCCTGCAAATGATCGAAGTCGCCACGCTCGATGGCGTCGGCCACTTCGTAGGCTTCCTCGAGGGTGTGCGGAACGATGGTTGCGTAGGTTTGCTTGATGTCCCAAGGGCAACCGTACTGCGGATCGCGCAGACGGCTCATCAGATGGAGCAGGTCTTCAAGGCTGTAAATCATTTAGCTGTCTCACCACAAAACCACTGTGGGAGCGAGCCTGCTCGCGAAAGCGGTATGTCTGCAACAACGTTGTCGACTGACACGCCCTCTTCGCGAGCAGGCTCGCTCCCACAGAGAAACCACTTCACGGGGTACGGTTACGCCGCGTTTCAATGATGTTCGGCAACTGCGAAATCCGCCCGAGCAACCGCCCCAGCGCATCCAGACCCGGGATCTCGATCGTCAGGGACATCAGCGCGGTGTTGTCTTCCTTGTTCGAGCGGGTGTTGACCGCCAGCACGTTGATCCGCTCGTTGAGCAGCACCTGCGACACGTCACGCAGCAGACCGGAACGGTCGTAGGCGCGGATGACGATGTCGACCGGATAGGTGAGCACCGGCACCGGGCCCCAGCTGACCTGAATGATCCGCTCCGGCTCGCGCCCGCCCAGCTGCAGCACCGAGGCGCAGTCCTGACGGTGAATACTCACGCCACGGCCCTGAGTGATGTAGCCGACAATCGCATCGCCCGGCAACGGCTGGCAGCAGCCGGCCATCTGCGTCATCAGGTTGCCGACGCCCTGGATCTGAATATCGCCGCGCTTGCCCGGTTTGTAGCCGGTGGCTTTGCGCGGAATCAGCTCCAGTTGCTCGTTGCCACGTTCCGGCTCGACCAGTTGCTGCGCGAGGTTGACCAGTTGCGCCAGACGCAGGTCGCCGGCACCGAGGGCGGCGAACATGTCTTCGGCGGTTTTCATGTTGGCCTTGTCGGCCAGCTTGTCGAAATCCACCGCGGGCAGGCCGAGGCGCGTCAGTTCGCGCTCGATCAGGGTTTTACCGGCGGCAACGTTCTGGTCGCGCGCCTGCAATTTGAACCAGTGGACGATCTTCGCCCGCGCTCGCGAGGTGGTGACGTAACCGAGGTTGGAGTTCAGCCAGTCGCGGCTCGGTGTACCGTGCTTGCTGGTAATGATCTCGACCTGCTCACCGGTCTGCAGGCTGTAGTTGAGCGGCACGATGCGCCCGTTGATCTTCGCGCCACGGCAGTTGTGACCGATTTCGGTGTGCACGCGGTAAGCGAAGTCCAGCGGCGTCGCGCCTTTCGGCAAGTCGATGGCGTGACCGTCGGGAGTGAAGATGTAGACCCGATCCGGCTCGATATCGACGCGCAGCTGTTCCGCCAGACCACCGATGTCGCCCAGTTCTTCATGCCACTCGAGGACCTGACGCAGCCAGGAAATTTTCTCTTCGTAGTGGTTCGAACCGGATTTGACGTCAGTGCCCTTGTAGCGCCAGTGCGCGCAGACGCCGAGTTCGGCTTCTTCGTGCATCGAGTGCGTACGGATCTGCACCTCAAGCACTTTACCCTCAGGGCCGATCACCGCCGTGTGCAGCGAGCGGTAGCCGTTCTCTTTCGGGTTGGCGATGTAGTCGTCGAATTCTTTCGGGATGTGCCGCCACAAGGTGTGCACGATGCCCAGCGCGGTGTAGCAGTCGCGCATTTCCGGCACCAGCACGCGTACGGCGCGCACGTCGTAGATCTGGCTGAATTCCAGACCCTTGCGCTGCATTTTGCGCCAGATCGAATAGATGTGTTTGGCCCGGCCGCTGATGTCGGCGTCGACGCCGGTGGCCTGCAATTCGTCCTTGAGCTGGGTCATCACGTCGGCGATGAAACGCTCGCGATCAAGCCGTCGCTCGTGGAGCAACTTGGCAATCTGCTTGTATTGATCTGGCTCGAGATAACGGAAGGACAAATCCTCCAGTTCCCATTTGATATGACCGATGCCGAGGCGGTGCGCGAGCGGCGCATAGATGTCGAAGACTTCCCGGGCGACTCGATTACGCTTCTCGTCGTCGGCGGTTTTCACCGCACGGATGGCGCAGGTACGTTCGGCGAGCTTGATCAGCGCGACGCGCACATCGTCGACCATCGCCACGAGCATCTTGCGCAGGTTCTCCACCTGCCCTTGCGTGCCCATGACCATCGACTGGCGCGGACTGAGGCTGGCACTGATGGCCGCCATGCGCTGCACGCCGTCGATCAGTTTGGCCACCACCGGGCCGAAGCGCTGACCGACGGCCGCGAGTTCGATCTGGCCCTCGCGTACGCCGCGATACAGGACCGCTGCGACCAGCGAATCCTGATCGAGCTTGAGGTCGGCGAGAATCTCGGCGATTTCCAAACCAGTACTGAAACTGCCAGAGCCTTCGGCCCACAGATTCTTCTTGGCATTGGACTGTTGTTCAGCCTCGCGAGCGAACTCGCAGGCTTCTTTCAAGGCTTCGCGATCCAGTGCCAGATCGACACTGACCGCGTGATCGAGCCAAGCCTCGAGATTGATACTGCCGTCAGTGTTGATCGGCTGGTGTGCTCTCACCTGTACCATGTTGCTTTACCTTCCCTACGACGCAGATTCAATGCGTCAAATCGCTGACCTACAGTGTCCATTCGCGCTCGCGGGGCTAAAGCGAGCGCTGCGCGGACAGGTCAGGCGGATTCAGACGAGCCATCCTGGCTCGCTTCAAATAACGCCATGGCCTCGACATGTGCCGTCTGAGGAAACATATCGAGAATCCCGGCACGTTTTAACCGGTAGCCCTGCTTGATCAATTCGACCGTGTCGCGCGCCAGAGTTGCAGGGTTGCACGACACATACACCAACCGTCTGGCACCCAGGGTCGCCAGCTTGCGAACCACCTCGAAAGCACCGTCACGCGGTGGGTCCAAGAGTACCGCAGAAAAGCCGTTTCCGATCCACTGGGCATCGGTCAAAGGCTGGGATAAATCGGCTTGAAAAAACTTTGTGTTATGCAAATTGTTACCAGCGGCGTTGGCTTCGGCACGATCGACCATGGTCTGCACGCCTTCGACTGCCACCACTTCGCGCACGGACTTGGCCAACGGCAAAGCGAAGTTGCCCAAGCCGCAGAACAGGTCCAGCACGCGCTCGTCACTGCCCGGTTTCAACCAGTCCAGCGCCTGCGCCACCATCGCTTCGTTGACGCCGGCGTTGACCTGGATAAAGTCGCCCGGCCGGTACGCCAGATCCAGATCCCACTGTTCCAGGCGATAGCCCAGCGACTGGCTGGCATCCACCGGTTGCGGCTCGCCTTCGCCATGCAGCCACAATTGCGCCTGATGGAACTGGCAGAAGTCCTTGAGGATGGTCAGATCCGCTTCGGACAACGGCGCCATATGCCGCAGCAATACCGCCAGTGACGAGCCGCTGAACAACTCGACATGCCCCAACGCCTGCGGCTTGCTCAGCCGACGGAGCATCTCCGGCAAACGGGTCATGATCGGTTGCAAGGGCTGTACCAGCACCGGGCATTCGTTGATGGCGACGATGTCCTGACTGCCGGCGGCACGGAAACCCACTTCGAGTTTCTTCGCCTTCATGTCCCAGCGCACTGCAATCCGGGCGCGACGGCGATAGCCGAATTCCGGGCCGGTCAGCGGTGCTGCCCACTCTTCAGGTTCGACACCGGCCACACGCGACAATTGCTCGGCGAGCATGCGCTGTTTCAGGGCAAGCTGTTCGTCGTGGGGCAAATGCTGGACGCTGCAACCGCCGCAACGGCCGGCGTGCTGACACGGTGCCGGGCGGCGCAGTTCGCTGGCCTTGAACACGCGCTCGGTACGCGCCTCGACCACTTTGCCGTGGGCGCCGAGCACACGCGCTTCGACCTCTTCACCGGCAAGGGCGCCGAGGACGAACCAGGTTTTGCCTTCGAAAAACGCGATACCGCGCCCGTCATTGGCCAGGCGCTCGATGCTCAAGCGCTGCTTTTTGCCGGTCGGGATTTGCACGGCCTTGCTGCCGCCAGTGGGCTGGAAGCGCAGGCCTCTCTCGTGCTTGGCCATCAGTTGGGCGCGTCGAAAATGCCGGTCGACAGGTAACGGTCGCCACGGTCGCAGATGATCGCAACGATCACCGCGTTTTCAACTTCTTTGGACAGGCGCAGCATCGCTGCCACCGCACCACCCGAGGACACGCCGCAGAAAATGCCTTCTTCACGGGCCAGACGCCGGGTGACGTCTTCGGCCTCGCTTTGCGCCATGTCGACGATGCGATCAACACGATCAGCCTGATAAATCTTCGGCAGGTATTCCTGCGGCCAGCGGCGGATACCCGGAATGGCCGAGCCTTCCATCGGTTGCAGACCAACGATCTGCACGCTGTCGCTCTGCTCTTTCAAGTAGCGCGACACGCCCATGATGGTGCCGGTGGTGCCCATCGAACTGACGAAATGGGTGATGGTGCCCTGGGTCTGACGCCAGATTTCCGGACCGGTGGTGGTGTAGTGCGCCTCAGGATTGTCGCCATTGGCGAACTGATCGAGCACCTTGCCACGGCCTTCGGCTTCCATCCGCTGGGCGAGGTCGCGCGCGCCTTCCATGCCTTCTTCCTGGCTGACCAGAATCAGCTCGGCACCGTACGCGGTCATTGCCGCTTTGCGCTCGGCGCTGGAGTTGTCCGGCATGATCAGGATCATTTTATAACCCTTGATCGCGGCGGCCATGGCCAGCGCGATCCCGGTGTTGCCCGAGGTCGCTTCGATCAGCGTATCGCCGGCGTGGATCTGCCCGCGCAACTCGGCGCGAGTGATCATCGACAACGCCGGACGGTCCTTGACCGAACCCGCCGGGTTGTTCCCTTCGAGCTTGAGCAATAGGGTGTTGCTGGTAGCACCGGGCAGGCGCTGCAAACGCACCAGCGGAGTGTTGCCGACGCAATCGGCGATGGTTGGGTACTGCAGGGTCATGGCGTATTCGCAATCCAGACGTGCGGGGGCGCCTATCATACCGGCAAACCCGCGCAGGCCATATCACGCAAAGTGCGGTGCTTATGGCTTATGGGAATAAGGAACAATAGTCTCACCACTGGTGAGACTATTGTGTTGAGCCATTTTCATTGGTGGTGATGCGCAGAGACTCTTCGCGAGCAGGCTCGCTCCCACAGGGAGTAGTGTCATTCGCAGAATAGTGTCAGCAGTGATGACACTATTAACTGTTGATCACACAATCTGCGGCGAACCGAGTTCCAATGTGGGAGCGAGCCTGCTCGCGAAAGCGTCAGACGGCGCAACACAATCATCCGCCAGCAACCGTAAATTCAGCCGCAATCCCGCCCCGCCATTCTTCGCCCAAATACTTCCGCCCTGACGCTGCACGGCATTGCGCGCAATGCTCAGCCCCAAACCAAAACCACCGTCCCCGGGCCGCGAGCCATCCAGCCGGGTGAACGGCGAGAAGATCCGTTCCAGATCAGCTTCCGCTACGCCGCCACCCTGATCTTCCAGCCACAGGTGCCAGAAATCGCCATCGCGCCGTCCGTCAAGACGCACAATCCCACCCGCAGGCGAATGCCGAATGGCGTTGCGCAAAATGTTCTCCAGCGCCTGCGCCAGCGTATTCAGGTTGCCACGCACCCAACACGACGCCTCGACCGAACACTGCAATTGCAGACTCGGCCAGCCGCTTTCATAACAGGCGTTATCCGTGAGCATTTCCCACAGGGCCTGAATCTGGATCGCTTCCTCGGGCAGCGGCGTGCGGTCGGTATCGAGCCAGGCCAGTTGCAAGGTGTCTTCGACCAGTCTTTGCATACCGTCGACTTCGCGACCGATGCGCTCGCGCAGTTGCACCAGACCCTGTTCGCTTTCACTGGCGACACGCAAGCGGCTCAGCGGCGTGCGCAATTCGTGGGACAGATCACGCAGCAGTTGCTGTTGCAGAGCCACGGTCGATTGCAGGCGCTCGGACATCGAGTCGAACGCTCGCGCCAGCTCTCCAAGTTCATCCGGACGCTGGGTGATGCCGCTCGACAACCGCACATTCAACTGGTCGGCGCGCCAGGCGTTGGCCTGTTCGCGCAAGTTGTTCAGCGGCACTACCAGAAGACGATAGAGACCGACGCACAGCAGCAAAGTAAACAACCCCGGGATCACGCCGTTGGTGATGACGCGCCAGAACAACCGATATTTACCCGGCAGAAATCGCTCGGGCAATTCGATCACCAGGCTGCCGGCGGACGGCTCTTTAGGGAAAGGTATGCGCAGCCACGGCCGGTTCTTTTTGTGAATCGGCCAGTCGAGGCCGCGCAAGAACGTCAGGTGCTGGATTTCCTGCTCATTCAGCGGATCACTGCTCAGCGACTGCAAATTGCCACCGATGACGCCGACCCAACTGGCTTCGCGCAACTCCATGCTCTGCAACCAGTCATCGACACCGCTGCGTCCGCCGTGCTGCCACGCCTGTTCCGCTTGCGCGGCATAACGGCTGAGGGTGCCGCGCGCTTCGTCGGAGAGGAACTGGTTGCGCTCCTCCATATAACGGCCCCACGACCAGCTCAGCCAGATCATCAACAAACAGAAAGCCACCAGCAAAAACGCCAGTTTCCAGAACAGCGAATGCCGCCCCGGCAGTTCAGACCGCTTCATCAGCAGCGCTCAAGACGTAACCCTTGCCCCACACGGTGCGCACTTCACGTTCGGTGTAACCGATGGCTTTCAGTTTGCGGCGGATCTGGCTGATGTGCATGTCGAGACTGCGGTCGTGGGCCGCGTAGCCGCGCTGCAGAACGTGCTGATAAAGGAAGGCTTTGCTCAGCACTTCCTCATCATTGCGGTTGAGGGTTTCCAGCAAGCGGAATTCGCTGCGGGTCAGCCCGGCGGGTTGCTCGCGGAAAAACACATCGCACTGTTCGTCATCGAACCTCAGCGTACCGGCGGCTACGGGCATCGCAGGCTCGGCCGGGCGCCGATCCAGCGCAACCCGACGCAGGATCGCTTCGATGCGCACATGCAACTCGGCCATGCTGAAGGGTTTGGGCAAATAGTCATCGGCGCCCAGACGGAAACCGCTGATGCGATCCGCCTCGGCACCGAGGGCCGACATCAACAGCACTGGCGTCGAATGACTCTGGCGCAACTGCGTCAGCACATTCAAACCATCCATGCCCGGCAACAGAATATCCATCAGCACCACGTCGAACGGCTGGCGTTTGGCGATGCTCAGGCCTTCCTGGCCATTCTGGCACCAGGTCACCTGAAAGCCGCTGCGGCCCAGATGTTCGTGAACATAGGCGCCGAGCACCGGATCGTCTTCGATGGAAAGAATGCGTGGCTGGCCGGAAACAGGAGTCATGAGTATCTGCAAGTAATTCTCAGTTGAGAGTGATTATTCAAGATTGCCGGGGATCGGGCAACTCAAGGTTGGCCCAGCCGACAAACGAACAGCGGCGGCCCTGCCCCGACGCGAGCGCATTTTTCCGAAGATTGCCCGCGAGCAAATCGCTACACTGCGCCCATGTCGCGTGCCGGATGCACGCATGAGTCAACAGATCAGCGGGATGCAGGAGATAGGCGTGCTCAAGAAACTGGGAATCAAAGGTCGCGTGTTGTTGCTGACCTTGTTGCCGACCAGCCTGATGGCGCTGGTGCTGGGTGGTTATTTCACCTGGACGCAGCAGTCCGACTTGCAGAGCCAATTGATGCAGCGCGGCGAGATGATCGCCGAGCAACTGGCGCCGCTGGTGGCCCCCGCCATGGGTCACGGCAACAGCGATCTGCTGGAGCGCATTGCCACGCAGTCCCTTGAACAACCGGACGTGCGCGCGGTGACCTTCCTCGCCCCGGATCGCTCGCCACTGGCTCACGCCGGGCCAACCATGCTCAATCAGGCGCCCAGCGGCGACAGCGCGCATTTGCAACGGCGCAGCGGCAATGACGCGACGCGTTACCTGATGCCGGTATTCGGCAAGCATCGCAATCTCGCTGGCGAATTGATCCCGCAAGAGTCTGACCGCTTGCTCGGCTGGGTCGAGCTGGAGCTATCGCACAACGGCATGCTGCTGCGCGGTTATCGCAGCCTGTTTGCCAGCCTGCTGCTGATTGCCGCCGGTCTGGCCGGCGCGGCACTGCTGGCGTTGCGCATGGGCCGCACCATCAATCGCCCGCTGAGCCAGATCAAACAAGCCGTCGCGCAACTCAAAGACGGCCATCTGGAAACACGTTTGCCGCCGCTCGGCAGTCAGGAGCTGGATGAGCTGGCCTCGGGCATCAACCGCATGGCCGGCACCCTGCAAAACGCCCGCGAAGAACTGCAACACAGTGTCGATCAGGCCACCGAGGACGTCCGGCAGAATCTGGAAACCATCGAAATCCAGAACATCGAACTGGATCTGGCGCGCAAAGAGGCGCTGGAAGCCAGCCGGATCAAATCCGAATTCCTCGCCAACATGAGTCACGAGATCCGCACGCCACTCAACGGCATTCTCGGTTTCACCCATCTGTTGCAGAAAAGCGAACTGACCCCGCGCCAGCTCGATTACCTGGGCACCATCGAAAAATCCGCCGACAGCTTGCTGGGGATCATCAACGAAATCCTCGATTTCTCGAAAATCGAAGCCGGCAAGCTGGTGCTCGACCATATTCCGTTCAATCTGCGCGACCTGCTGCAGGACACCCTGACCATCCTCGCCCCGGCCGCGCACGCCAAGCAGTTGGAGCTGGTCAGTCTGGTCTATCGCGACACGCCGCTGTCGCTGGTCGGTGACCCGCTGCGTCTGAAGCAGATCCTCACCAACCTGGTGAGCAACGCGATCAAGTTCACCCGCGAAGGCACTATCGTCGCCAGAGCGATGCTGGAAGAAGAACACGAAGACAGTGTGCAGTTGCGAATCAGTATTCAGGACACTGGCATTGGCTTGTCCACTCAGGACGTGCGTGCACTGTTCCAGGCATTCAGTCAGGCGGACAACTCGCTGTCGCGGCAACCGGGGGGCACCGGTCTGGGGCTGGTGATTTCCAAACGCCTGATCGAACAGATGGGCGGTGAAATCGGCGTCGACAGCACGCCGGGCGAAGGCTCGGAGTTCTGGATCAGTCTGAGCCTGCCCAAGACCCGTGATGATGCCGAAGACTTGCCCTCGGCGCCGCTGCTCGGGCGCCGTGTGGCGGTACTGGAGAATCACGAACTGGCGCGCCAGGCCTTGCAGCATCAACTGGAGGACTGTGGCCTCGATGTCACGCCATTCAACACCCTCGAAACCTTGACCAACGGCGTCACCGGCGCGCACCAGACCGATCAGGCGATTGATCTGGCGGTCATCGGCATCACCAGCAACGACATGCTGCCCGAGCGTTTGAACCAGCACATCTGGGACCTCGAACACCTAGGCTGCAAAGTACTGGTGCTGTGCCCGACCACCGAACAGACACTGTTTCATCTATCGGTGCCGAACCCGCACAGCCAACTGCAAGCGAAACCGGCCTGCACGCGCAAATTGCGTCGCGCGCTGGCCGATCTGGTCAACCCGCGTCAGCCGCGCAATGAGCCGGGCGAACCGCTGTCGAGCCGTGCGCCGAAAGTGCTTTGTGTCGACGACAACCCGGCCAACCTGCTGCTGGTGCAGACCCTGCTCGAAGATATGGGCGCCAAGGTGCTCGCCGTGGAAAGCGGCTACGCGGCGGTCAAAGCCGTGCAAAGCGAATCCTTCGATCTGGTGCTGATGGACGTGCAGATGCCGGGCATGGACGGCCGCCAAAGCACCGAAACCATTCGCCAATGGGAAAGCGAACGGCATTGCACGCCGCTGCCGATCGTCGCCCTCACCGCCCACGCCATGGCCAACGAAAAACGCGCGCTGCTGCAAAGCGGTATGGACGACTACCTGACCAAACCGATCAGCGAGCGGCAACTGGCCCAGGTGGTACTGAAATGGACCGGGCTGGCATTGCGCAATCAAGCGCCGGAGCGGATCAGCGACAGTGCGGCGGGCAATAATGAACTACCGGTGCTTGATCATGAGGAAGGCTTGCGCCTGGCCGCCGGCAAGGCTGACTTGGCGGCGGACATGCTGGCCATGTTGCTCGCCTCGCTTGAAGCCGACCGCGAAGCCATTCGCACGGCGTGCGAAAACCGCGACCAGAATGCCTTGATCGAACGCGTCCATCGTCTGCACGGTGCCACCCGTTATTGCGGCGTACCGCAATTGCGCGCGGCCTGTCAGCGCAGCGAAACCCTGCTCAAGCAGGACGACCCGAAAGCCGTGGCAGCGCTGGAAGAACTGGAGCTCGCGATCAACCGCCTCGCGGCGCAAGCGAAGATCAGCGCCTGATCCACGGCAATGCCGGCCAACACCGGCAGCGCTAAAGTGAGTTCGGGTGATTCAATCCGTGTCGATGCTCCAGGAGGATTTCATGCGCACGCTCGTTTTCAGTAGCCAGACCTACGACCGCGACAGCTTCCTCGCCGCCGATTGCCCGGCGGGTGTCGAACTGCACTTTCAACCGACCCGACTCAGCCTCGATACGGCGGCGCTGGCCGACGCACATGAAGTGGTCTGCGCCTTCATCAATGACGACCTCAGCGCTCCAGTGCTCGAGCGTCTGGCCGCTGGCGGCACACGCCTGATCGCCCTGCGCTCGGCGGGTTACAACCATGTCGATCTGCCCGCCGCGAAACGCCTGGGAATGGCCGTGGTGCGCGTACCTGCCTACTCGCCGCACGCGGTGGCCGAACACGCGGTGGCGCTGATCCTCGCCCTCAACCGCCGTCTGCACCGGGCCTATAACCGCACCCGTGAGGGCGATTTCAGCCTGCATGGCCTGACCGGTTTCGACCTGGTCGGTAAAACCGTGGGGATCGTCGGCACCGGTCAGATCGGCGCGACCTTCGCGAAAATCATGCACGGTTTCGGCTGTGAACTGCTGGCCTACGATCCCTTTCCGAACCCGGATGTTCTGGCGTTGGGTGCGCGCTATCTGAGCCTGCCGGAACTGCTCGCGCAGTCGCGGATCATCAGCCTGCACTGCCCGCTCAACGAGCAGAGCAAACACTTGATCAACCGCAATTCACTGGCGCACATGCAAACCGGCGCCATGCTGATCAATACCGGTCGCGGTGGTCTGATCGACACCCCGGCCCTGATTGACGCATTGAAGGACGGCCAACTCGGTTATCTGGGTCTGGATGTCTATGAAGAAGAGGCGCAACTGTTTTTCGAGGATCGTTCCGACCTGCCCTTGCAGGACGATGTGCTGGCGCGATTGCTGACCTTTCCCAACGTGATCATTACAGCGCATCAAGCCTTTCTGACGCATGAAGCGCTGGGTGCGATTGCCGCAACCACCTTGCACAACATCGCGACCTGGGCGGCGGGAACGCCACAGAACCAGGTCGTAGACTGAGCGCTTTTCAGCTTATTTCGGGGAAAGCGAGGACGCCAGAATCAGCAATGCCAGCCAGCCGAAGCCAAAAAAGCGCTGTTTCATCGAGTGGCCGTAGCGCAGCAGGAACCAGACGAAAAACATCGGCAGCAGGAAGATCATGATCTTCAGCCAGCCTTCCACCGGACGACTGCCGTCGGCATTGGCCTGCTCAGTGGCCGGTTGCTCGGTGGGCTGCTGGCGCCGACGCCGCGCGGCGGCGGGCATGACTTTCGGCAAAGGTTGCGGCTCAGGCGCTGGAGCACTGACTTCGGGCACAGCCTTGTTACGCGGCAGACTGCCGAACGAGATTGTCGCAGCCTGAACAGGCGCGACTACGGTCTGCGCGTGTACTGCTTGCTCCGCCATTGGAGCCCCACAATGAATGCACGCATCGGCTTCGGAGCTGATGCTCTTTTTGCATTCATAACATTCGATCAGCGCCATGTTCCGTTCCTTCAGATTCGAGGCCGGCAGTTTGCCATGAGTGTCGCGGCATTTGAACCGGATCGAAGGTCGCACGCGCGCATCATTCTGCAATCAAGCCCGTGCTAGCATGTCGCGCATATTTGGAGGACCCATGGTCGAACACGATTTCCGCTACACCCTGATGAACCCGCAACACACCCTCACCGAATGCCGCGCCCTCGTTCCGGGCCGCTATCAGGTCACCGGCAATGGTGGCTCGATTCGCATCGGTGACGCCTTGTTGGTCACCCTCAAAGGCAGCAAGGACTTGTCCATGCGCCTGACCGTTGAAACCGTCCGCCACCTGATCAATCCGCCGGGCCAATGGACCGCGATGACCACAGGTCCGGTATTTGGTGAACTGGCGATCCACACCTGGCAGGTCAACTGCGACAGCTGCGCCAAAGATCTGAGCTTCGAATTCGCCGTGGATGCCAAACTCGGTAAAACCGCAGAGAAACCGGCAGCCACCGCGCGCATCGCCGAACTGGGCTGGAAAGCCGTTGGCGACAAGCACGTGTGCCCGAAATGCCAGGTGTCGGCATGATCAAACGCCTTGCCCTGACCGCGCTCGTCGGTGCCGGCCTGGTGGGTTGCGCCGCAGAGCCTGTGCAACTGCAACAGAACCGCAGCTACATTCTGGAGTGGATCGGTGAGCGGCCGCTGATGGATTACAGCCATCTGACCGTGACCCTGGGCGATGATGGCCGTGCTTACGGCAACGGTGGCTGCAACCATTGGTTCGCGCCATATACGCTGGACGGCGACAAGCTGACCTTCGGCAAGATCGGCAAGACCCGCAAACTGTGTGCGCCGGCGCTGATGGAGCAGGAGCAGCGCTTCCTGCAGGCGCTGGAGCATGTCCAGCGCTGGGACATCTCGCCGATCGAGCAGATGCGTTTCTGGCCGGCTGAAGGCAAGCCTCTGCGTTGGTGGCTGGAAGAGGGTTAAGCCTCAGGCCGCCAAAGCCCTCACCCTAGCCCTCTCCCAGAGGGAGAGGGGACTGATTGGGGGATATTGGAGAGCTACCCGACCTGAACGGCCTATGCCGAATCCATAATCGACCGAGTTCCGCTGTGGCGAATTCATAATCGACTGGATTTTTCAGGTCGATGGAGGATGCCAGACACCTCGGTCAGCCCCCTCTCCCCCCCCGGGAGAGGGCTGGGGTGAGGGGCTTTTGACGTTACTTGGTCGCCTGCAACGCCTCCAGCTTGGCCATCACCCCCGCCGCCGTCTGCTCGCCCATCAACTGCTCACGCACCTTGCCCTTGTTGTCGATGATGTACGTCACCGGCAATGCCTCACTGCGCGGCAACTCGAACAGTTCCGCCGGATCCTGCGCCAGCACGGTGAACTTGATGCCCAGCTTTTCGCTGGCATCTTTCAGCTCCACACCCTGCACATTGTCGAAGTTGACCCCGAACACGCCGACGTTCTTGCTCTTCAGCTCATCAGCCAAATGGTTGAGCTCCGGGATCTCGGTCCGGCACGGGCCGCACCATTCGGCCCAGTAGTTCAGCACCACCCATTGTTTGTCCAGACGCTCCGACGCGACCTTCTGACCGTTCTGGTCAATGCCGTAGTCGTTGCCGCAGCCCCCCAGCATCAACGCCCCGATTACCGTCAATGCCGCTGCCAATCGCCGTGTCATGTCGTGTTCCTTGTGAAAATTTGAAGGCGCCTGCGACCCATTGCCTCCGAAGGTTCTGGATTGCGCGCTGCACAGTTAGAATAGCCACCACTTTACGCCAGAAGCGACCCGCCATGACCGATCTGACGCTTTATCACAATCCGCGCTGCTCGAAATCCCGCGGCGCGCTGGAACTTCTTGAAGCCCGCGGCCTGACCCCGAACGTCGTGCGTTACCTCGAAACCCCGCTGAATGCGGCGCAAATCAAGGCCCTGCTCGGCAAGCTCGGGATCAGCGCCCGTCAGTTGCTGCGCACCGGGGAAGATGAATACAAAATGCTTCAACTGGCTGACGAAAGCCTCAGCGAAGCGCAATTGATCGACGCCATCGCCCAGCATCCAAAACTGATGGAGCGACCGATTCTCGAAGTCGGCAACAAAGCCGTCATCGGTCGTCCGCCGGAAAATATCCTGGAGTTGTTGCCGTGAGCGCGCCGTACATTCTGGTGCTGTATTACAGCCGCAACGGCTCGACCAACGAGATGGCCCGGCAGATTGCGCGCGGTGTCGAACAGGCCGGCCTTGAAGCCCGTTTGCGTACGGTGCCTGCGATTTCCACCGAATGTGAAGCCGTGGCTTCGGATATCCCGGACGAAGGCGCGCTGTACGCGAGCCTGGATGATCTGAAGAACTGCGCCGGGCTGGCCCTCGGCAGCCCGACGCGTTTCGGCAACATGGCCGCGCCGCTGAAGTACTTTCTCGATGGCACCAGCAATCTGTGGCTGACCGGCGCTCTCGTCGGTAAACCGGCCGGTGTGTTCACGTCTACCGCCAGTCTGCACGGAGGTCAGGAAACCACCTTGCTGTCGATGATGTTGCCGCTGTTGCACCACGGCATGCTGATCACCGGTCTGCCGTACAGCGAGTCGGCGCTTCTGGAAACTCAGGGTGGCGGTACGCCTTACGGTGCCAGTCATCACGCTGGGGCTGACGGCAAAAAAGGCCTCGATCAGCATGAAGTGGCGCTGTGCCGTGCGCTGGGTCTGCGCTTGGCCAGGACTGCGCAGAAACTGGAGGGCTGACAGTGGCGAAGAAGCCGAAAGTCCTGCCCTCGGTCGAATGGCTTGAGCCGCGAGTGAAGGCGATGCGGGCGCTCAGCCTGCTGAGCTTTTTTGCCCTCGCCGGTCTGCTCGCGGCCTACTACCTGCTGTTCGCCGACCTGCACGGCGCGCGACCGTGGGTGATTCTACTGGTCGAACTGATCCCGTGGGTCGTCCTTGCCCCGGCGATGATCATGGGCAGCGCCCGCGGGCATTCGTGGATGTGTTTTGTGGTGAATCTGTATTTCATCAAGGGCGCACTGGCGGCGTATGACCCGAGCCGCCAGTGGTTTGGTGTGCTGGAGATGATCGCGAGCCTGGCGGTGTTCTGCTCGGCGCTGTTGTATGTGCGGTGGCGGTATCAGTTGAATCGTAAATTGGCTGGCGAAGGCGAAATCTCCGTCGCCTGATTGAAAAGATCGCAGCCTTCGGCAGCTCCTACATTTGAAATGCGTTTCCCTGTAGGAGCTGCCGACGGCTGCGATCTTTTAGCTATTCAATGATTGACGGTGTAAGCCAGCATCATCGAAATCTGACTCATCGGCCGCCCGCCGCTCTGCTCATGCCACTGATTGAACACATCCTGCACAATGGCCAGATCGCGCAAACTGGTCGGCGCCTTGTCGACGATCTTCTGTGCATTCAGCGCCGCGACCACGTCGTAGCTCGGCACGAAGGTGTCCTTGCCGACCATGCGCAAAAAGCGTGGCGCTGATAGTCCACCCAATTGATGACCGTGCTTTTTCAGATAGGTCCACAGGCCGACGATATCGGTCACCGGCCAGTCGGCGATCAGCGCGCCAAAACTGCCCTTCTCTTTCTCGACATCGAGAATGAACTGCGCATTGCGCGGCACGCTTTTCAGTTTGCCTAGATGGCGAATGATCCGCGCGTCCTGCATCAGCCGCTCAAGGTGTTCGGCACTCATCAGCACGACTTTTTCCGGGTCGAACTTGAAGAACACTTCTTCGAAGGCCGGCCACTTGGCGTCGACCAGACTGTGCTTGAGGCCGGCGCGGAACACACGCAGGGCCATGGTCGAGAGGTAGCGGTCGTCGCTGATCTTGCGCAGTTGCGCCGGGGTCTTGGGAACGGGCAGATGGGCTTCCAGTTCAGCCGCCGAACCGAAGCGGTTCAGACAGTATTCGTGCAGCCACTTGTAATCGCGCATGCCCTCTCCTATTGAATGAAGCGAAGAAACCAATGTGGGAGCGAGCCTGCTCGCGAAGTGGGAGTCTCAGTCAACAAATCAGTTGAATGAAACACCGCTTTCGCGAGCAGGCTCGCTCCCACATTTGAAGGTGTTTACAAATTGACGACGTTAACGAAGCGCGAAGCCGCGGTCTCGTCGATTTTCAGGCTGGTGAAGTCGAACAGGTTGCGGTCGGCCAGTTGCGACGGGATCACGTTCTGCAGACTGCGGAAGATGCTTTCGGTGCGGCCCGGGGTTTTGCGTTCCCAGTCCTGCAGCATTTCCTTGACCACCTGACGCTGCAGGTTTTCCTGCGAACCGCAGAGGTTGCACGGGATGATCGGGAATTCTTTCAAATCCGAGTACGCCTGAATGTCTTTCTCGTTGCAGTACGCCAGCGGGCGGATCACCACGTTGCGGCCGTCATCGGCGCGCAGCTTCGGCGGCATGGCTTTGAGCGAACCGTTGAAGAACATGTTGAGGAAGAACGTCTCGACGATGTCGTCGCGGTGATGACCGAGGGCCATTTTGGTCGCACCGATTTCATCGGCAAAGGTGTACAGCGTGCCGCGACGCAGGCGCGAGCACAGCGAGCAAGTGGTCTTGCCTTCCGGGATCAGCTCCTTGACCACCGAGTAGGTGTCTTTTTCGACGATGTGGTACTCGACGCCCAGCTCTTTCAGGTAGGCCGGCAGCACGTGTTCGGGGAAGCCCGGTTGCTTCTGGTCCATGTTCACCGCGACGATCTCGAACTTGATCGGGGCAACCTTCTGCAGGTGCAGCAGCACGTCGAGCATGGTGTAGCTGTCCTTGCCCCCGGACAGGCAGACCATGACCTTGTCGCCATCTTCAATCATGTTGAAATCGGCGACCGCTTCGCCGGCCAGGCGGCGCAGGCGCTTTTGCAGTTTGTTCTGGTTGACCGTAAGAGTGCCCATGACGCGAAATCCGTGAGGTGTGACGAAAGGCCGGCATTTTACGCAAAAACCCCGGCGTTGTGGGCACAGGTTGTCGCGGTCAGCCGACAACGGGTTAACAGACCCCGAGGCGATTACCCGCCCTGTTTACAGCGCGATTTGCTCTAAGCCCCCAATACCTGTGCGGGTAAGACCTTTCTATACTGCGACATAAGGTCGCACACAATCTGAAGACCTGTATTTGCTCGGCCACCTTGGCCCGTAGGCGCTCCGTTGGGGGGCGATGGCAATAACAAGAGGAGTGACTGGCATGATCCATCACGTAGTGGGACTTTTTACCCACCCCGATCAGGAATGGAAGGAAATCCGTGGCGACCAAGAGGAAAGCATCAGCCACATGTACCTCACCCACACGCTGATCCTGGCGGCGATCCCCGCCATCTCGGCGTTTATCGGCACCACTCAGGTTGGCTGGGTGATCGGCAACCGCGCACCGGTGATGCTGACCTTTGAAAGCGCACTGTGGATGACGATCATGTCGTACCTGGCCATGCTCGGCGGGGTCGCGGTCATGGGTGCCTTCGTGCACTGGATGGCGCGTACCTACGACGCCAACCCGAGTCTGGCCCGTTGTGTCGCATTTGCCACTTATACTGCGACACCGCTGTTCGTCGGCGGTCTAGCGGCGCTGTATCCGCATATGTGGCTGGGGATGATCGTCGGTACGGCGGCCATCTGCTACACGGTTTATCTGTTGTATGTGGGGCTGCCGACATTCATGAATATTCCGTCGGACGAAGGTTTTCTATTCTCAAGCTCGGTGCTGGCGGTGGGTCTGGTAGTGCTGGTCGCCATCATGGCATTCACCGTGATTGTCTGGGGGCTGGGCGTCGGGCCTGTGTATACGAACTGACTCGACAGGCTGATCACAGGCCGCCGCAAGGCGGCCTTGTCGTTTCAAGGATGACCATTCGGCAGCTCGGCGATTCGCAAGTCCACAGGGTTGCGGCATACTCGACGCCTCTGGAGATCCATCAAGCATGCCCGAGCAACTCAATACCCGCGTCGAAGACTGTTACCAACTCGCTGAATCCTTTTTCAAACGTTCTTTCCCGCGCCCTGTCGTCAGCCTCAAGCTGCGCGGGCAAAAAGCCGGTGTCGCGCATCTGCACGAGAACCTGCTGCGCTTCAATCCGCAGTTGTACCGGGAAAACGCTGAACACTTCCTCAAGCAGACCGTGGCCCACGAAGTCGCGCACCTGATCGCCCATCAGCTGTTCGGCGACCGTATCCAGCCCCATGGCGAGGAATGGCAACTGATCATGCGCGGCGTTTACGAACTGCCGCCGGATCGCTGCCACACCTATGCAATCAAGCGCCGCAGCGTGACTCGCTATATCTACAAATGTCCGTGCGCGGACAGCGATTTTCCATTTTCGGCGCAGCGCCATGGTCTGGTGCGGCAGGGGCGGCGGTATTTGTGTCGCCGCTGCCGGAGTACCTTGGTGTTCAGTGGTGAGATGCGGGTGGAATAGTCAGTGTTGTGTTGCCCTGACTGGCGCCATCGCGAGCAGGCTCACTCCTACATTTGGAATGCGTTCCCCTGTAGGAGTGAGCCTGCTCGCGATGGGGCCTGTACAAGCACTAGAGAATTACCTTGGCCCGCCGCAATTCAGCAATCCGCTCAGCACTAATCCCCAACTCGGCCAACACCTGATCCGTATGCTGCCCCAACACCGCGCCAACATGCCGCGGTGCCGGCAACGCTTCGGAAAACTTCAACGGACACGCCATCTGCGTCTGCGTCGTGCCATCCCCACGCGGCACCTGCGTCACCAGTTCCCGAGCCTGCAATTGCGGATGACGCACCGCCTCCCCCAGACTCAATACCGGTTCGACACACGCATCGATCCCGGCAAACATCTCACACAGTTCGGCAAAGTCATGCTTTTCGAACTCGACCGTCAGTGCGTACTTCAACGCCCGCTGCTGTTCAGGCTTGGGCGACAAGCCCTGCGCCGCCAACTCCGGCCGCCCCAACGCCGTACACAGTTGCTGCATGAACCCGGGTTCCAGACTGCCCACCGACATCCAGCGCCCATCGCGAGAGCGGTAGTAGTCGTAAAAACTACCACCATTGAGCATCTGGTCTTCCCATTCAGGCTCTTCACCGCACGCCAGATAACCGGCACCGGCCATCGCATTCAGACTGAACGCGCAATCGGTCATGCTCACATCCAGATGCGTGCCCTGCCCGCTCTGCTGCCGCGCAATCACCGCCGCCAGCAGGCCGATCACCCCGTGCAACGAACCACCGGCGACATCCGCCACTTGCATGCCCAGCGGCAACGGCCCGCTGTCGGCGCGGCCGGTGTAACTGGAAAGCCCAGCCAGCGCCAGATAGTTAATGTCATGCCCGGCGCGATCCTTGTACGGCCCGGTCTGGCCGTAACCGGTGATCGACACGTAGATCAGCTTCGGGTTGATCGCCTTCAGCGCTTCATAGCCCAGGCCCAGACGTTCCATCACTCCAGGGCGAAACTGCTCGAGGAGAATGTCGTGATCGACCAGCAGTTGCTTGACCACTTCAAGCGCTGCGGGCTGTTTCAGGTCCAGCGCCAGGCTGCGCTTGTTGCGATTGAGGTAGGCGTGGCTGGCCGATACTCCGCCATCATGCGGCGGCAATACCCGTAGTAGATCCATGCGTGTCGGCGACTCGATGCGCAACACTTCGGCGCCCATGTCCGCCAGCAACAGCGAGGCGAACGGCCCCGGCAGCAAGGTCGAGAAATCGAGGATTTTCAGTGAGGCCAGCGGTGCAGACATGGGCGAACTCCTTAAGCGATGCACTCAGCCTAGGCAGCGATGCCACGTACAGCAATCACCGGAAATGTCAGCAGGTGTGACCGTTACGCTCAAATCGCAGGCAAGAAAAAACCCGCCGAAGCGGGTTTTTCCAGGCCAGCAGTGCTTACTTCACATTGCTTGGGGTTGGGCCTTCAGCCACACCCAGGTCATCTTCTTCACGCTCGTCGGAGATACCGCGACCGCCCGAGGCCAGCTCGGTTTGCAGCTGATCGGTATCCAGCTCCTTGACCCACTTGGCAACCACGATGGTGGCTACTGCGTTACCGACCAGGTTGGTCAGTGCGCGGGCTTCGGACATGAAGCGGTCGATACCGAGGATCAGCGCCAGACCGGCCACCGGCAGGTGACCGACCGCCGACAGGGTCGCGGCCAGCACGATGAAGCCCGAACCGGTCACACCGGCGGCGCCTTTGGAGGACAGCAGCAATACCAGCAGCAGGGTGATCTGGTGGGTGATGTCCATGTGGGTGTCAGTCGCTTGAGCGATGAACACGGCCGCCATGGTCAGGTAGATCGAAGTACCGTCGAGGTTGAACGAGTAACCGGTCGGGATCACCAGACCCACCACGGACTTCTTCGCGCCCAGACGCTCCATCTTGATCAGCATGCGTGGCAGTGCCGATTCCGACGAGGACGTGCCCAGTACGATCAACAACTCTTCACGGATGTAACGCACCAGTTTAAACACGCTGAAACCATGAGCACGGCAGATCGCACCCAGCACCACCACCACGAACAGGATGCAGGTGATGTAGAAGCAGATCATCAACTGGCCCAGTTGCACCAGCGAGCCGACGCCGTAAGCACCGATGGTGAAGGCCATCGCGCCGAAAGCACCCAGCGGCGCCAGTTTCATGATCATGTTGATGATGTTGAACATTACGTGGGCGAAGCGATCGATCATGTCCAGCAGCGGACGACCGTACGAACCCAGGCGATGCAGGGCGTAGCCGAAGATCACCGAGAACATCAGCACTTGCAGGATGTCACCGGTGGCGAACGCGCCGACGATGGTGTTCGGGATTACATTGAGGAGGAAACCGACAATGCTCTGGTCTTTACTGGCCGTCACATAGGTGGCGATTTTCGAGGCGTCGAGGGTGGTGACGTCGATGTGCATGCCGGCGCCCGGTTGCACAACGTTGACCACGATCAGACCGATCAGCAGGGCAATGGTGGAAACGATTTCGAAGTACAGCAGCGCGTAGCCGCCGGTCTTGCCTACGGATTTCATGTTCTGCATGCCGGCGATGCCGCTGACAACGGTACAGAAGATGATCGGGGCGATGACCATTTTGATCAGTTTGATGAACCCGTCACCCAGCGGCTTGAGGGCTACACCGGTCTGAGGGTAGAAGTGACCAAGCAGGATGCCGATGGCGATGGCAACGATCACCTGGAAATACAGGGATTTGTACAGTGGCTGACGAGTCGTCATTGCAGATTTCCTCAAGAGCCTCGCGTGGCAACATCCATCTGTTGACCGCGAAACCTGAATTGCGAACCCTCCTGCACTGGAGGGATTTGTTGTTGGAGCAGCGTTTTCCATGAGGAGCAACGCACGCTTCTGTGGCTTGTATCGCAAACCTCGTGCCACTTTGGTGCGATTGCCTGCAAGCCTTTTGATATCAGGGATTACAGGTTCATGGGTGTCACCATCCGGTGACTCAAGTGTGGCGGATTTCCGCCAACTCACCGCTTCTCGTCCTACAATTTGGCGGAAATCCGCCTTGTAGATGCGTCCAGCCCGCCGCTACCATCCGACGCCTGAGGAAGGATCTGCCACTTATGCGCGAACGCACCATTGCCAGTCATTTCGCCCGTGCGGCCCTCGGTGGCGCGCGCCGCCAAGGGTTCGATTACTCGGGCCTGCTGTTGCAACTGGGCATCAGCCCGGAACTGCTCGATGAGCCACGCGCGCGCATTGCCCCGGAACAATTCACCCGGTTGATTCAGGGCCTGTGGCTGGCGCTGGACGACGAATACCTGGGTTTCGGCAACGCCCCGAGCAAGCCCGGCAGTTTCGCGATGATGTGCCATGCGTCGATTCACTGCCGCAATCTGGAGAAGGCACTGCAACGCGGTTTATTGTTTTATAGCCTATTCCCCGAAGCCCCGCGCCTGAGCCTCAGTCGCGAAGACGAATGGGTGCGTTTGAGCCTCGATGATTCGCAGATGCGGGACCCGGATCACTTTCTCACCGAGAGCCTGCTGGTGATCTGGCATCGCCTCGGCAGTTGGCTGATTGGCCAGCGAATTCGCCTCGAACAGGCAACCTTCAGCTATCCGCGTCCCGATCACGGCGCCGAATACGACCTGCTGTTCCCCTGCCCGCTGACCTTCGGCACCGATCAAAGCAGCCTGTTGTTCCACAGCAGATATCTACACATGCCGCTGTTGCAGGACGAACGCACCCTCAAACATTTCCTCGAACGCTCCCCCGCCGACCTGCTCTCTCGCCCGGACGACGGCGACAGCCTGAGCAGCCGCCTGCGCCGTTTGCTCAGCCGCGACACGGCGCGCTGGCCGGATCTGGAAGCGGTCGCGGCGCATCTGCACATCAGCCCGCAGACCCTGCGTCGGCATTTGCGTGAGGAAGGCACCAGTTTTCAGGAGTTGAAGGATCAGTTGCGGCGGGATATCGCCATTTATCATTTGGGCCGGGCGGATCTGTCGCTGCAGCAGATTGCCGAGCAGTTGGGGTTTTCCGAACCGTCGGCGTTTCATCGGGCGTTCAAGAAGTGGACGGGGCTGACGCCGGGGGCTTATCGGGCGCAGGAGCAATGAGGCTATAAATCAAAAGCCCCTCACCCTGACCCTCTCCCGGAGGGAGAGGGGACTGATTGGGGGATGCTCAAGATGTACGCCGACCTGAACGTTCTCTACTGAATCCAAAATCGACTGGCTATTTCAGGTCGATGTAAAACGCCAGACACCTCGGTCGGCCCCCTCTCCCTCTGGGCGGTCCGACGTTTCGGGAGGGCTGGGGTGACGGCAATCCCGATCACACCGCAGGAAAATGAATCCTGAACGCCGCCCCGCCCATCGGCGAGTCGCCCAGCGCCAGTTTGGCGTTGTAGCTTTCAATAATGTCCTTGACCACCGCCAACCCGATCCCCTGCCCCGGATGCTGAGCATCCAGTCGTTCACCACGCTCCAGAATCCGCGCACGCTGATCCGGCGGCACGCCCGGGCCGTCATCTTCGACGCACAGTTCGATTCCGGCGAGGGTCTCGCGCACGCTGATGCGCACTTCGCCCAGACACAGTCGATAGGCGTTCTCCAGCAAGTTGCCCATCATTTCCAGCAGCGCGCCCTGCTCGATCGGCACATAACAATGCTCGGGCAAATCAAATGCCACGCGCACATGCTTGTCGCGATACACCTTGTCCAGCGTGTCGCAAAGGCTTTTGAGCACCGGTTGCAAGCGCACCTGGTGTCGCACCAGTCCGCTTTTACGCAAGCTGGCCCGTTGCAGTTGATAGCTGATCTGCTGGCTCATGCGTTCGATCTGGCTTTGCAGCACCCACGCCTGATCGCGTTCTTCCGGACGCTGGGCCATGTCTTCACTGACGCCCTGCAACACTGCCAATGGCGTTTTCAGGCTGTGCGCCAAATCATCGAGGGAATCGCGATAACGACTACGTTGCTGCCGTTCGCTGTGCAGCAAGCGGTTGAGCGAGCCGGTCAGGCGCAGCAACTCGCGCGGATGCTGCTCGGTGAGGCTTTCACGGGTGCCGCCTTCGATTTCGTCGAGTTCCTGACTGAGCCGGCGTAAGGCTTTGAGACCCCAGGTCAGGCCGATCCATAGCAGTGCCAGCAGCACCAGCAACGCTGCACCGAAGCCCAGATAGAGATTCTCGCGCAGGCCTTCGAGGGTGGTTTCGTACTCGCGCACCGGTTGCAGGGCAACAATGCTGAACGCCGCGCTTTTGCCGCCGAGCAGTTTGACTTCAACGTCATAGACGAAGAATTCCTGACCATTGCTTTCGCGGATCCGCGCGAACTCGTTACCGAGTCCGTCATAACGCGGTTTGTAGTTGATCTGCTCTTCCTGGGTGGCTTTCGAGCGCCACACCAGGTGCCCTTCGCGATCGTAGATGTAGCCGAGCAAACGGAAGTCGGTGAGGTTGAAGCGCTCGTCCGGCAACTGATTGGGCATCACCAGCCGCCCGTTTTCGATGCGCGCGGCAGAGATCAGCGTGGTGACATCGGAGGCCAGGCGCTGCTCGATCGAGTCCTGCAACGCGAGGCTGAACGCGCCTTGCATGGCCGGGAGCAAGGCGAGCATGAACAACACCGCCAACGTGGTGGCGGCGAGCATCAAGCGAACGCGAAGGGAACGAATCAAGTGCAGCGCTCATTGAACAAGTAACCGAGGCCACGCACGGTGTCGATCGGCTTGAACCCGGCCGGGCCTTCGAGTTTGCGGCGCAGACGGCCGACCAGCACTTCGATGACATTCGGATCGCGCTCGTCGTCATCCGGGTAGAGCTGCTCCATCAAGCGATCCTTGGGCACTACTTGTTGATGGTGGCGCATGAGGTATTCGAGGATGCGGTACTCGTAGGCGGTCAGCGCCAGCGGTTGCTCGTCGAGGGTCGCCTGTTTGCGATTGAGGTCGAGCAGCAGCGGCCCGGCGACGATGGTCGACTGAGTGAAACCGCTGGAGCGGCGCAGCAAGGCATTCAGACGCGCGTCGAGTTCTTCGAACTGGAACGGCTTGACCACGTAATCGTCGGCGCCGGCGGCGAGACCTTCGACCTTGTCCTGCCAGTTGCCGCGCGCGGTGAGGATCAGGATCGGGAAGGTTTTGCCGCCCGCGCGCAACTGGCGAATCAGGTCGAGACCGCCCATGCCCGGCAGGCCGAGATCGATCACCGCCAAGTCAAAGTTGAACTGTCCGGTCTGGTACAACGCCTCTTCGGCATTGGCCACGGATTCGACCACGTGACCACTTTCCGTCAGGCGGGTTTGCAGGTGATGGCGCAACAGCGCTTCATCTTCGACGACCAACAGTTTCATAACGCTCTCCCGGGTAAATCCAGAATCTCCAAAAACACACCTGTGGGAGCGAGCCTGCTCGCGAAGGCTGTGTGTCAGTCGATAAATTGATCGACTGATTCACCGCTTTCGCGAGCAGGCTCGCTCCCACATTGAACCTGCTGGCAACTCCTTAGAAATTGTAGTTAGCCGACAGGTAAGTCTGCGCGCTGCTGTTCAAATCCAGCGAACCTTGCTTGCTGCCACCGCTCTCTTTCATCTCGGTGCTGGCGTTGCTCATCAGGTAACGGTAACCGAGTTCGACCGAGGTGTTTTGCGAGACTTGCTGCAACACACCGAACTGGCCGCCGACGGCGTAACCGATGTCACTGTCGCGGCTGTAGCCTGGCGAATCCTGAGTCAGCTTGGTCAAACCAGCCGTGGCACCGCCAAACAGCTTGGTGCTGCCGCCCACCGGATAGAACAGATCGTAGCTGCCCAGCAGATTTTCCTGACGCAGTTTAATGCCATTGTGCGAGCCCGACACGTTGTCGTAGGTGGCGTAGTAGCGACCCTGGCTGTTTTGCTGACCGAGGCGAACGCCGTAGGTGTTGTTGCCGTCGATCGCGCCGGTGGCGTTCGGGTGGTCGAGGTTGTTGTTCAGTGCGTGGGACTTGTCGATCTTGTTGCTGGTCTGACCGAACGTCAGGCCGGCAAAGTTGCTGGTGTCGTCGGCCTGGGCCGCGATGCTGGAGCCTAACAGGGTAAATGCCAGCAGCAGTTTGTTAAAACGAGTCATGGGTATTTCCTCTTTCACAGTTGCTGTTTGGGTATGGCGCAAGGTTACTGACCTCCCCCTGTACCGCCCCTGAACCGTCTCTGAACCTGACCTGAACCAAATGAACTAGGCTGTTTTGACCTTTTACTGTCAGGAGACCCGACCATGCGCCTGTTCCTCGCCCTTACCTTGCTGGCTGTCAGCAGCCTTGCTCAGGCTGCGATCAAGACTGAAGAAATCCCCTATCAGAGCGCCGACGGCACGAAACTGATCGGCTACTACGCCTACGACGACGCCATCAAAGGCAAGCGTCCGGGCGTCGTCGTTGTGCACGAATGGTGGGGGCTGAACGATTACGCCAAGCGCCGCGCGCGCGATCTCGCCGGGCTCGGCTACAGCGCCCTGGCCATTGATATGTACGGCGAAGGCAAGAACACCGAGCACCCGAAAGATGCGATGGCGTTCATGCAGGCGGCGACCCAGGATGCGGCGGCTTCCAGCAAGCGCTTCGAGGCCGGGCTGAACTTGCTGAAGAAACAGCCGCAGACCGACGCCAACAAAATCGCCGCCATCGGTTACTGCTTCGGCGGTGGCGTGGTGCTCAACGCCGCGCGGCAAGGTGAGCCATTGGCGGGCGTGGTGAGTTTCCACGGTGCGCTGGCGACCAAGACCCCGGCAACGCTTGGCAGTGTGAAAGCGAAGATTCTGGTCGAGCACGGCGCGCTGGACAGCATGGTTACGGCGGATAACGTCACGGCGTTCAAGGCAGAAATGGACAAGGCCGGGGCTGACTATAAATTTGTCAGTCTGGATGGCGCCAAGCATGGCTTCACCAATCCGGATGCCGATCGCCTGAGCCATGGCGAGCACGGTGGCCCGGACATCGGGTACAACAAGGCCGCGGATGAAAAATCCTGGGCGGACATGAAAGCGTTCTTGCAGAAAATCTTTAGCTGATCAGCGACACCGCGGCGCGGCCTTCGCGAGCAGGCTCGCTCCCACACTGGATCTATGCCGCCCAGTAGATCCCCTGTGGGAGCGAGCCTGCTCGCGAAAGCTTCACCGCCGATCTCGACCTTGTCTCGACTAACCGGCAAAATGCCCGCCATGAATCTCCCCCCTACCCTTCCCGCCTGCTGCACCGCGCTCGACAGCCATTGGCCGTTGCCGACGGTATTGGCCGACACCGTGCTGCTTAGCACCCATTTCGACCCGGCCCGACTGCTTGGCGATGACTTTCAACGCAGTGCCGTCGTCGCGCCGCCGAGCATTCAACGTTCGGTAGCCAAGCGTCAGGCTGAGTTTCTAGCCGGGCGAATTTGCGCCCGGGCGGCGTTGGAGCAACTGGAAGGCAGCAGTGTTGTGCCAGCGATTGGTGAAGACCGCGCGCCGATATGGCCCGCGCATATCTGCGGCTCGATCACCCACAGCACCGGTCGTGCGGCAGCGATTGTCGCCAACAAAAGGCATTGGCGCGGTTTGGGCATGGATCTGGAAAACCTGCTCAACACCGAACGTGCCGAGCGCCTGGCCGGGGAGATTCTGACGCCACCTGAAATGCAACGCATGACGTCCGCCTCGCGCGATCAGTTGGCCTTGTGGGTGACGCTGACCTTTTCGGTGAAAGAGAGTTTGTTCAAGGCGCTGTACCCGATTGTGCAGCAGCGCTTTTATTTCGAGCACGCTGAAGTGCTGGAGTGGACTGAAGCCGGTGAAGTCCGGTTGCGCTTGTTGACGGACTTGTCCGCTGAATGGCGCAACGGTACTGAACTGGAGGCGCAGTTCGGGGTGCGGGATGGGCAGTTGTTGAGTCTGGTCAGCATTCAGGCCTGAAATCTTTCAGCGCCTGTTCAGGCCTCTTCGCGAGCAGGCTCGCTCCCACATTTTGAAATGCATTCCCCTGTGGGAGCGAGCTTGCTCGCGAAGGCGGCATCGCGGCCACCACAAGAATTACCGGCGTTCCTGATTCCTCGGCCAACTCAGGCTAAAACAAGCCCCGCCCAGACTCTTGCTCTTGCCAATGATCGCCCGGCCGTCATGCCAGTGAATGATCCGCCGCACAATCGACAGCCCCAAACCATGCCCGCCCGACGCCCGCGTACGGCTGTCATCGAGACGTAGAAACGGCGTGAAAATCCGCTCCCACGCGACCTCCGGTACACCCGGGCCGTCATCCTCGACGTCGACGCGACAGCGCAATTGCCCGACCTGATAACTCACCGTCACGTTCGAACGTGCATGGCGCATCGCGTTGCTTACCAGATTCTGCAGCGCTCGATGCAGATAACGTGGCTCAGCTTCCACCCAGGCATCATCGTTATCAGCAGCAGACAGGCACAATCCCCGCTGCACGGTGACCTCGGCGCGTAACGGCGCCAGCTCTTCAATCACCTGATTGACCAGCGCATCCAGATCGATGCGCTGGAAGGTCAGCGCCGGCGAGCCCTGCTCCAGCCGAGCATAGGTGAGCATCTCATCGACCAGCTTATCGAGGTCTTCGATGTCGTGATCCATGCCTTCGCGGTACTTCTCCAGTGCTTGCGGCGTGGTCGCCGAGCCGATCATTTCCAGACCGAAACGCAGGCGCGCCACCGGCGTGCGCAATTCATGGGACACCGCGCGCACCAGTTCGCGCTGAATCGCCAGCAACTGTTGCAAGTGCTCGGCCATGCCGTTGAACGCCGACGCCAGACGCCCCACCGAGTCGGCACCGCGCGCCGGCACACGGGTTTCCAGGCTGCCCTTGGCAATCCGCGTGGCCGCCGCTTCAAGGCCGCGCAAACGGCGTTCGAGCTGACGCACCAACAGATAAACGATGAGACCGATCAGGCTCAGACCAAGTGCCGCAATCAGCACCAGCCATTCCGGCGGGTACGGGTTCATCTGATACAGCGGGCCGATCTCCAGCACCCACGGCGTGCCGACCATGCCGGCAAACACGCGAATCGAATCGCCGCCCTTGCCCAGCGCCATCACCGTGTCGCCTTCGGCCACGCGGCGGCTCTGGTCTTCGTCCATGTCGGCGTCATTCACCGTGACCAGGCGCAGATCGAAACCGAAACCCTTCTCTTCCTTTATCTGCGCGAGACGTTTGGGCTGCTCGCCAACCGGCACGCGCACCAGTTCATCGGCGAGCAGGTAAATGGTCGCGCGGGCCAGTTGCTCGCTGATTTGCTGCACTTCCCCCACCAGCACCAACTGTTCTTTGTCGCTGACCATTCGATAGACCTTCGCCGCGTGCGGTCCGGTCTGCTCGACCAGCGCCTGACCACGCTGCACGCGGGTGCGCTGGGTCAGATCAAGGTCGGTTTCGGCAAATTTCTTCAGCGCCAGCGGAATCCCCAGTAAACGCTCCCACACCAGCAGCGCACGATGGCGCTCGGTTTCGTTCATCGGCTGCAGGTTGCCGGCCATCAGCGAGAACGTGCCGTGGGCCAGACGTTCGCGGTATTGCTCGCTGCGCACCTGATTGAGCAGGTTCAGCGCCAGCACGCCGAGCACCGCCACCAGAATGATCGCTGCGCACATGCCGCCGTAGATGCGCAGGAAGATCGAGTTCACAGCGGCAGATCTACGCAGGCTTCAGGGACGAACAGGTAGCCTTTGCTACGAATGGTCTTGATCAGGCGTGGATGGTCGGGGTCATCACCGATTTTCGGGCGAATGCGCGAAATGCGCACATCAATCGAGCGGTCCTGACCGTCGTAGCCGATGCCGCGCAGGGCGGTGAAGATTTCTTCGCGGGACAGAATGCGCCCGGCGTTTGACACCAGTAGCCATAACAGATCGAACTCGGCGCTGGTCAGTTCGATGCCATTGTCACTCAGCCACGCCTCGCGCAAGGCGTCGTCGACCACCAACGGACCAAATTGCAGACGACGGGATTTTTCGGCGACCGGTTCAGGTGTGTCGCTACGTCGCAGCAACGCTTGAATGCGCGCCAGCAACAGACGCGGGCGCACCGGTTTGCACACGTAATCGTCGGCACCGAGGTCGAGCCCCTGGATCTGATCGGCATCGTCGGTGCGCGCGGTGAGCATCAGAATCGGCCCATCGAAATGATTGCGCACCTTACGGCAAATGCTCAGGCCATCTTCGCCGGGCAGCATCAGGTCAAGGATCACCAGATCCGGCTGCTCCTTGATGATCCGTGCCGCCGCCAGCGCACCGTTGCCTTCGATGTCCACGCGCAGTCCATTGGCTTGCAGGTAATCGCGCGTCAGTTCGGCCAGTCGCTGGTCATCCTCGACGATCAATACCTGCCAGGCTTGTTGCTCCACCGGTGACCTCTGCTTTCTATTGTTATTGATAAAAGGAAGGCGATTGCCCAGACACACAATCCCCTGTAGGAGCTGTCGAGTGAAACGAGGCTGCGATCTTTTGATCTTGCTTTTCAAGATCAGGATCAAAAGATCGCAGCCTTCGGCAGCTCCTACAGGGGTACGCGATATTTAGCGTGATTCTCCCGTCCTTTTGTCATGTTTCAGGAGGATAAGAATGTCTGTGCATGGGCCGATTGTATAAACGGCGTACAGCCAGAACACAAGTCGGTAAATGCGTTCGGAGACGGCAGTTTTTTGTGATAGGGTTCGCGCCCTTAAAAATCCGCTGAAGCGTTTTTCCCGAGGATAAAACGGTGACAAACGGTCTAGCTCAGCAGGTCCGCGGCCTACACGGGAATTCCTTGTTTCTTACACAATTTACGCACAGGTTTATCCACAGGTAGTACGTTGCAACACCCCTCAAAACGCATTATCTTGTAGCACGGCGCGGAGAGAGACCCTACATATGGGGTTTTCCGCTCAAACGCCCAACCACATTTAGGGCCTGAAACTCAAGTGCTTTATTGCCAGTTTCCGGTTGAACCAAGCAAGTTTTTCAAAGCCCAAACCGCACTTGCGGATGGCACCGTTTTTTAGGTCCGAAATGACCGGAACGGTACGGGTGTTGCAGTCATTACTGTCACCCTGGAAGGTGTTTGGCTCGAGCCTTGGCTCGGCGCCGAAAACTTCGGCAAGGATGCGGCGCTACAAGCCTTTTTCCTACTGTCCCGAAGTTGTTACGCCGACGCTTGTCGGTTGCAGTGCTTCGGTACAGAACGGTGAGCACCATGACGGTGCCAAACAAACATAGAGAATGTGGAGACCACCCCCCATGCAAACCGACACAACTCGCGAGAACCCGCAGGGCACCTTGCCGCAGGCCGCTGATTCGAATTCGGATCTGGCAGCCACCGCGCCTGGTCAACTGCGCGTGATCAAGCGCAATGGCACTGTCGTTCCTTACACCGATGACAAGATCACCGTCGCTATCACCAAAGCGTTCCTCGCAGTTGAAGGCGGCACCGCTGCCGCTTCGTCGCGAATCCACGACACTGTTGCGCGCCTGACCGAACAGGTCACCGCGACCTTCAAGCGTCGCATGCCGTCGGGTGGCACCATCCACATCGAAGAAATCCAGGACCAGGTCGAACTGGCCCTGATGCGTGCCGGTGAGCAGAAAGTCGCGCGCGACTACGTGATCTACCGTGACGGTCGTTCGAAAGAGCGCGCTGCCCACGCCCCGGCCGAAGAAGCGGTCAACGCTCACCCGTCGATCCGTATCACCCGTGCTGACGGCAGCCTGGCGCCGCTGGACATGGGTCGCCTGAACACCATCGTCACCGAAGCCTGCGAAGGCCTGGAAGAAGTCGACGGCGACCTGATCCAGCGCGAAACCCTGAAAAACCTCTACGACGGCGTGGCCCTGACCGACGTCAACACTGCCCTGGTGATGACCGCTCGTACGCTGGTTGAGCGTGAGCCGAACTACTCGTTCGTGACCGCCCGCCTGCTGATGGACACCCTGCGTGCCGAAGGCCTGGGTTTCCTCGGTGTGGCCGAAAGCGCTACTCACCACGAAATGGTCGACCTGTACGCCAAGGCATTGCCGGCCTACATCGCCAAAGGTATCGAGTTCGAACTGCTGAACCCTGTGCTGGCCACCTTCGACCTGGAAAAACTGGGCAAGGCGATAAACCACGAGCGCGATCAGCAATTCACCTACCTGGGCCTGCAAACCCTGTACGACCGTTACTTCATCCACAAGGATGGTATTCGTTTCGAACTGCCGCAGATCTTCTTCATGCGCGTGGCCATGGGCCTGGCGATCGAAGAGAAGCAGAAAGAAGACCGTGCGATCGAGTTCTACAACCTGCTGTCGTCCTTCGACTACATGTCGTCGACCCCGACCCTGTTCAACGCCGGTACCCTGCGTCCACAGCTGTCGAGCTGCTACCTGACCACCGTGCCGGATGACCTGTCGGGCATCTACCACGCGATCCACGACAACGCCATGTTGTCGAAATTCGCTGGCGGTCTGGGCAACGACTGGACGCCGGTGCGTGCACTGGGTTCGTACATCAAAGGCACCAACGGCAAGTCGCAAGGCGTGGTTCCGTTCCTCAAAGTGGTGAACGACACCGCGGTAGCCGTTAACCAGGGTGGCAAGCGCAAAGGCGCTGTCTGTGCCTACCTGGAAACCTGGCACATGGACATCGAAGAGTTCATCGAACTGCGCAAGAACACCGGTGATGATCGTCGTCGTACCCACGACATGAACACAGCCAACTGGATCCCTGACCTGTTCATGAAGCGTGTCTTCGACGACGGCAAGTGGACCCTGTTCTCGCCATCCGAAGTGCCGGATCTGCACGACCTGACCGGTAAAGCCTTCGAAGAGCGCTACGAGTACTACGAAGCCCTGACCGAATACCCAGGCAAGGTCAAACTGTTCAAGACCATCCAGGCCAAAGACCTGTGGCGCAAAATGCTCTCCATGCTGTTTGAAACCGGCCACCCTTGGCTGACCTTCAAAGACCCGTGCAACCTGCGCAGCCCGCAGCAGCACGTCGGCGTGGTTCACAGCTCGAACCTGTGCACCGAGATCACCTTGAACACCAACAAGGACGAGATCGCCGTTTGCAACCTGGGCTCGATCAACCTGCCGAACCACATCGTCAACGGCAAGCTGGACACCGCCAAGCTGGAACGCACCGTGAACACCGCCGTGCGCATGCTCGATAACGTTATCGACATCAACTACTACTCGGTGCCACAAGCGAAGAACTCCAACTTCAAGCACCGTCCGGTCGGTCTGGGCATCATGGGCTTCCAGGACGCTTTGTACCTGCAGCACATTCCTTACGGTTCCGACGCTGCCGTCGAGTTCGCCGACAAGTCGATGGAAGCCGTCAGCTACTACGCGATCCAGGCGTCCTGCGACCTGGCTGACGAGCGCGGCGCGTACGAGACGTTCCAGGGTTCGCTGTGGTCCAAAGGCATCCTGCCGCTGGATTCGCAACAGATCCTGATCGAGCAACGTGGCCAGAAGTACATCGATGTCGACCTGAACGAAACCCTTGACTGGGCACCGGTTCGCGCCCGTGTTCAGAAAGGTATTCGTAACTCCAACATCATGGCCATCGCACCGACCGCGACCATCGCCAACATCACCGGCGTATCGCAGTCGATCGAACCGACCTACCAGAACCTGTATGTGAAATCGAACCTGTCGGGCGAATTCACCGTGATCAACCCGTACCTGGTTCGCGACCTCAAGGCTCGCGGTCTGTGGGACTCGGTCATGATCAACGACCTGAAGTACTACGACGGTTCGGTTCAGCAGATCGAGCGCATCCCGCAAGAACTCAAAGAGCTCTACGCGACCGCGTTCGAAGTGGACACCAAGTGGATCGTTGACGCCGCCAGCCGTCGTCAGAAGTGGATCGACCAGGCCCAGTCGCTGAACCTGTACATCGCCGGCGCATCGGGCAAGAAGCTCGACGTGACCTACCGCATGGCCTGGTACCGTGGTCTGAAAACCACTTACTACCTCCGCGCCCTGGCCGCGACCAGCACCGAGAAGTCGACCATCAACACCGGCAAGCTGAACGCTGTTTCCAGCGGTGGCAACCACGGCGACGATTCGGTTCTGGCGGCTCCTGCCGGTCCTGCTCCAGTGCCAAAGGCTTGCGCCATCGACGAGCCGGATTGCGAAGCTTGCCAATAAGCTGAGCTGAATCAGGCGTTGCGAGACGCCTGATACTCTCCTGGCAAAAGAACCCCCCGACAGACTTCTGGTTTGTCGGGGGTTTTCTTTTGGGGCAACATCAAAAGCCCCTCACCCTGGCCCTCTCCCGGAGGGAGAGGGAACTGACTGCGTGGATGTGAGAGATACGGCGACGCTGAATACCGAGTCGTATGCGATTTCAAAGCCAACACAAATCGGCCCCCTCTCCCTCGGGAGAGGGCTGGGCGGGCGGCGTTCCGATGAGGGGTAGCTACACCACAAATCCCAAGGTGCAGCGAAGCAAACCGTAGACGCTGCGCCCGGATCAGTCCCGGAGCGAACCCACAGGCCGCCAAGGCCAAAAAAAAAGCCCCTCAAAACGAGGGGCCCAAAAAACTACCACAAACCGCAATCAGGTCATCTGAATAATGGTCTGCATAATCGTGCTCTGAGTGGAGATGGTCTTGGCGTTCGCCTGATAGTTGCTCTGGCCCTTGATCAGGTCTACCAGTTCGTTAGTCAGGTTAACGTTGGACTCTTCCAGAGAGTTCGAAGCAATCGAACCCAAAGTACCGGTTTCCGGTGCGTCGTAGCCCGGGATACCCGAAGCAAAAGTCTCTTTCCAGCTGGTGCCACCGATAGCCTGCAGGCCTTGTTCGTTGGTGAAGCTGGCGAGCGCAACCTGGCCGATGGCCTTGCTCTGGTTGTTGCTGAAGTTGGCGAACAGCGTACCGGTGCCGTCGATGGTCAGGTTGGTGATCTGGCCAGTGGCGTAACCGTCCTGAGTCGGAATCGAACGCGCGGTGTCAGCGTTGTACTGAGTGGTCTTGGCCATCGAAATGGTAATACCGGCCGGGTTGGCAGCCGCACCGTTAGGCGTAAAGGTACCGTTGGTCACAGTGCCCGGCTTCCAGGTCGTCAGCTTCAAGTCGCTGCTGATGATCGGGTTCGGCGCCGGAGCTGGTAATGTGCTAGGCGTGCTGACCTGCAACAGGTTGCCAGAACTGTCGAAGGTGAGTGTCGAAGCAACCGGAGGCGTAAGCGGATCGTTTGGATTGCTACCGGTCGCATCCGGGTTTCGGCCATCAACCAGAGTGTAGACCTTCCAGGTGTTTTCGCCGGTCTTCACCATATACTGATCCATGACGTGAGAGTTGCCCTGCGTGTCATAGATCGGCGTGCTGAACGACTTGGTGTAAGTCTCGAGTTTGGTCGGATCAAACTTGCCGGCCGCCACTGTGTCGTTGATCACCGGCGCAGTCGAGTTCAAGTTGATGCTCGACGTCACCAACGAAGTCGATTTCGGCGCCAGGTTCGAAGTGTCGATTTTCAGATCGGTCAACACGCCGTTGATGATCTTGCCGTTGGCGTCCACACCGTAACCCTGCAGGCGCGAGGTGTAGTCGGTGTTGGTGATGTAACCGGCGTTGTCGACCTTGAACGTACCGGCACGGGTGTAGGACACCGAGCCGTTGTTGCTCATGGTGAAGAAGCCCGAACCGTTGATGCCCATGTCCAGCACGTTACCGGTGTTGTTGATGTCACCCTGGGTGAACTGCTGGGAAACGTTGGCCAGGCGCACGCCGTTGCCGATCACTTTGCTGCCGCTGCCCAGGCGAGTGGCCGAGTAGACGTCTTCGAATTCTGCACGGGACGATTTGAAACCGGCGGTCGCGACGTTGGCGATGTTGTTGCCGGTCACGTCCAGTTGTTTGTTGGCTGCATAGAGACCGCTAAGGCCGATATTGAAAGACATATTCCACTCCTTTGTGCCGGTTAGTCGGCTCTATATACCAATGGTTTGTACTTTGGACAGGGCAACGGTGCCCTTGCCGGACAGGTTGAGCATCAGCTCGCCGCCGGTCTGGCTGATCGTCACGCTGGTGACGGTAGCCGGCAGGTAGGTCGCCATATCGGTCGAGGTGCCATTGATCGATGCGTTGGCTTTGACGGTATAGGTGCCAGTAGCCACCAGATTGCCGTCCTTGTCCTTGCCGTCCCAAGTAAAGCTTGCGTTGCCTGCAGCGCGGCTGCCCAGATCGATGGTGCGAACCACCGCGCCGCTGCTGTCGGTGATGCTCACGGTGCCGCCGGCAATCGACGACGGAACGGTGACCGAACCGGTCATGCCTTTGCTTGGATCGTCGAGCTGAACCGAGTTGGTCTGCACGATCACATTGCGGCCCACCAGCGACGACGCCTGCAAGGCTTGCGAGGAGTTGTAGTTGCCGGCCAGCGAACTGACTGTGCTGTTCAGCGTGGTGATGCCTTCCAGGCTACTGAACTGTGCCAACTGGGCAACGAATGCGCTGTTGTCCTGCGGATCGAGCGGGTTCTGGTTTTTCAGCTGGGTGACCAGCAATTGCAGGAACGCGTCCTTGCCCAGGGCCTGGCCGCCGGTGGCGCTGTTAGTGGCCGAAGCAATGCCACCGGCGGTCGAACTGGTCTTTTTCGACGAGTTCGACAGGATGTCATTCATGCTCAAGCTGCTGGTGGTATCGGAAACACTCATGGCAGTCGCCCCTTATTACTGACCGAGGGTCAGTACCTTCTGCATCATGGTTTTGGCGGTGTTCATCATTTCGGCGTTGGTCTGGAAGGACCGGCTCGCGGAAATCATGTCAGCCATTTCTTCCACCACGTTGACGTTCGGGTAGTAGACGTAGCCTTTGGCATCGGCCGCCGGATGGTTCGGCTCGTAGCGCGCTTCGAGGTTGCTCTGGTCTTCGACCACGCCGAGCACCTGCACGCCTTGACCGGCGGCGTCCTGGCTCTGGAACAGCGAATTGCTGCCGCTGTTCTGGCCGCCCTGGAACATGGTGGCGAATACCGGGTGACGGGCGCGATAGGTCTGGTCGATGCTCGAGGAGACGGTTTCGGCGTTGGCGATGTTCGACGCCACGGTGTTCAGACGCGTGGTCTGTGCGCTCATGCCGCTGCCGGCAATGTTGAAAACGCTGGACAGGGACATGAATTACTCTCCGCGCAGGGCTGACACCAGCCCTTTGAATTTGCTGTTGAGCAGGGTGAAGCTGGCCTGGAAGCCGACGGCGTTTTCCGCGTAGTTCGACTGTTCCAGCTGGGCGTCCACGGTGTTCTGGTCGATCGAAGGTTGCATCGGCGTGCGATACATCAGCGATTCGTCGCCGTTGCCCAGACCTTCAGCTTCGATGTGACGGCTGTTGGTCATGTTCAGGGCGATGGTGCCGTTCGCGTTTTTCTGGGTCTGTGCTTCAAGCACTTTGGAGAAATCCAGATCCCGAGCCTTGTAGTTCGGGGTATCGGCGTTGGCGATGTTGTTGGCCAGCACTTCGGCACGCTGGGCGCGGAAGCCCAATGCCTTTTCGTGAATGCCGAGCGCTTTATCGAAGCTGATGCTCATGTCGGGAACCTTCAGGTGACCGGTTTTTCGTAACTGAGCTTTAGCAAGCGCCGTGCCAAACTATAAAACCCCCATAAACCGCGGCTTTGCGGGGAGTCGGCAACGCGGCAATGCCAGAAAAGCGGCAACCGGTTTCCGCCGGATGCCGCTTTTCTGCCGCTTGCCGTCCATCTCATACGCACCACGGCCCCCTGTAGGAGTGAGCCTGCTCGCGATAGCGGTGTGTCACGCACCGATGATGTTGAATGGGCTACCGCTATCGCGAGCAGGCTCACTCCTACAGGGGTTTTGTGGTGTCAGGGAGAAATTCCGCAGGCACAAAAAAACGGCAGGCCTTTGCGGTCCTGCCGTTTTTTGTGTTGCCGATGTAATCATTTCGCCTGGTAAATGATCCCCGGGCTGCACTGCACCATCTGGTAATGGTCCGGCAAACCGTTCAGCGCTTCGGAAGCGCCAAGGAACAGATAACCGCCCGGCTTCAACGTGCTGTGAATGCGCAACAGGATGTCCTTCTTCACTTCGGCAGAGAAGTAGATCAACACGTTGCGGCAGAACACGATGTCGAACTTGCCCAGCGCGGCGTAGCTGTCGAGCAGGTTGAACGAGCGAAACTCCACGCGGTTCTTGATCGGCGCCTTGATCACCCAGCGCCCCGGCCCTTTCGGGTCGAAGTAACGCTGCAGACGCTCCGGCGACAAACCGCGACCGATCGCCAAGCTGTCGTATTCGCCCGTCTTGCAGTTGTTCAGCATAAGGCCGGAAAGATCAGTGGCAACGATCTGCACACCCATCTTCAACTGGCCCAGGTTGCTGCGCTCGAACTCGTCGATCGACATCGACAGCGAGTACGGCTCCTGGCCCGACGAGCAGGCGGCCGACCAGATCCGTAGACGCTGGTTGGGGCTGGCCTTGATCGCTTCAGGCAGCACCTTGTTCTTCAAGACTTCAAACGGATAGGTGTCACGAAACCACAGGGTTTCGTTGGTCGTCATGGCATCGACCACCTGCTCGCGCAAACCGCTGCGCGGCTGGGTCTGGATGCGCTGAACCAGCTCACCCAGGGACTTGATGCCTTGCTGCTCCATCAGTTTGTTGAGACGGCTCGAGACCAGGTACTGCTTGTTTTCACCGAGCAAAATGCCACAGGCTTTTTCCAGGAAGACCCGGAACTGTTCGAAATCCAAATTACCCGTAGACAATGATGCCGCCTCTTAAATCGTGTTGACCGCCAGGAGCAAAGCGCTCCTAGCTGATATCTGCTGCTTTGATCCGGTCGACTACCCGGGATGCCAGGTCATCAGGACGGAATTTGGCCAAGAAGTCATCAGCACCGACTTTCTTGACCATCGCCTGATTGAATACCCCCGACAACGAAGTATGCAGGATGATATGAAGCTTTTGCATGCGTGCGTCGCCGCGGATTTCCGCCGTCAGGGTGTACCCGTCCATCTCCGGCATCTCGATGTCGGAAATCATCATCAGGAACTCTTCTTCCGGCTTCTTGCCCTCATCGACCAGCTTGCGCAGGTAATCCAGTGCTTGCTTGCCGTCGTTCAGCGCCACCACTTCGACACCGATCGTTTGCAGACAACGCGTGACCTGCTTGCGCGCCACCGATGAGTCATCGACCGTCAAGACACGCAACGACAGTGCCTTGGTCTGGGTCTCGACATCGACCACGCCCACCGAAATCGCTTCCGGTGTCGGCGCAACTTCCGCCAGCACTTTCTCGACGTCGATGATTTCGACTAACTGATTGTCCACCCGAGTCACAGCGGTCAGGTAATGATCGCGGCCCGTGCCCTTGGGTGGTGGATGAATCTCTTCCCAGTTCATGTTGACGATGCGCTCCACCGAGCGGACCAGGAAACCCTGGGTCTTGGTGTTGTACTCCGTGATGATCACGAACGGGTTGTTCTTGTCTTTCAACGCTCCGGAACCGGTGGCCATTGCCAGATCAAGGATCGGAATGGTCGCCCCCCGGATATTTGCCACCCCGCACACGACAGGACTGGACTTGGGCATCAACGTCAGCGACGGGCACTGCAACACTTCCCGCACCTTGAACACGTTGATTCCATAAAGCTGCTGACCGTCAAGACGGAACAACAACAGCTCCAGGCGATTCTGCCCTACCAGTTGCGTGCGCTGGTTCACCGAATCCATTACACCAGCCATGCCCAGACTCCTACACCAACGCCAAGTGTTGTTGCGACGCACATTCATTGCTAAACGGCACGGCGCTTGCTTTTTAACTCGTATGAACGCTCAAACGACATTTTTCCGACACCTGACCTCCCGCGCTCGCAAAAGCCTTTGCGCGATGTCAGCCGTCTGCTGCTTTTTCGCTGGCAACCCTGCCATTGCTGATGCGGTTACCTTGCCTGACATGCTTATCGGCGTCACTCAGGGCTTTCTTGAGTTCACCGTAGAAGACTATCTGGCTACCAGTCAAACGGAAGGCCGCTACGAAATCGAAGTTAACCAGCTCGACCCCCGTATGCGCATGCCTATGTGCGACAAGGAATTGACAGCGACTTTGGAGAGCCCGGCACGTCCGTTGGGCCGGGTTACCGTGAAGGTGCGCTGTGAAGGCGCCTCGCCCTGGACCGTGTTCGTGCCCGCTCAAGTCCGCCTGTTTCGCGAGATTGTGACCACCACCCGACCGCTGAAACGTGCAGGGATTATCGAACCGCAGGACGTGACCCTGCGTGAGCGCGACGTGAGTACGATCAACCAAGGCTTTCTGACCTCGGTAGACGAAGCGATCGGGCAGAAATTAACCCGACCAACGGTAGCCGATCAGGTCATTACCCTGGTTCATCTGGAACAGGCCGAAGTCATTCGCAAGGGCGATCAAGTGGTCATCACTGCGCGCAGCGGCACGCTCGCCGTGCGCATGCCAGGTGAAGCGCTGGCCAATGGCGGTTTGAAAGAACAGATACGCGTGAAAAACCTCAACTCGCAACGGGTCATCAAGGCGCAAGTCACCGCGCCCGGCCAAGTGGAAGTCGCGATGTAGAAAACTGGCGCTGCCCCCGGCTGTTCCCTAAACTGTGCCGCAGCAGGACACGCGCCGGCGCATGCAAGGCTCATTGTAAATGTGCCTAAAGTTTTCCAGGGGATGGCCGAAAACATGGCAAGCGTCCAAATTCCCAGAGGTTTTTATCATGGTCATCGATTTCAGCCGTTTGAACAGCTCCTCGTCACTTACGGGCAGTACACGTACCAGCAACGCCAAGGAAACCGCCGAAACCGGCACCTCCGCGCCGCTGAATACCCAGGCCGAACCGGCCAGTACCGCAAAAAGCGGGGAATCGGTACACCTCAGCAATGAGGCTCAACAGTTGCAGAAGGTCACTGACAAGCTGCGCGATCAGCCTGCTGTCGACAAAGCCCGTGTGGCCGAGTTGAAAGCCGCGATTGCCGATGGCAGCTATAAAGTCGACAGCAACCGTGTAGCCAGCAAACTGCTCAACTTCGAAGCCCAGCGCTAGGCCTTTGCCGGCGCGAGGCTTTTGGACGCTTAACACCCAAGGCCAGCCATGCACGACACTAATTTATTGCAACTGATCAACGACGACTTTGCTCCAGCTCAACAATTGCTGGAGTTGCTGCAAACCGAATCTCTCGCGTTGCACGGTCGCGACATGCCCCTGCTGGAAGAAATTCTGGCGCATAAACAGGCATTGATCATTTTGCTTGAACAGCATGGCCGCAAACGCAGCGAAATCCTCGCCAGCCTCAACTTGTCGACAGACCGCAGCGGTCTGGAGCAGCTGGCTGGCAAGTCGAGCATTGGCGACCAGTTGTTGACGCAAGGCGATGCATTGACCGATCTGATCGCTCAATGCCAGGCCGCCAACGTCAAGAACGGCCAGTCGATCCAGATCCAGCAGGCCGCCACGGCCAATCAACTGAAGATCCTTACCGGTGGTGAAGCGCCAGCGCTTTATAACGCCAGCGGTACATTTGCCAAACCCGCCGTACCGCGTCCGCTCAGCCAGGCATGAGCCGTTGATGCGCCAGCTCTATCAACCCGCGGAACATGCTGGCAAAATGCTGGCTAGTCGTCATATTTTGTCTGGAGATTGATAAACCGTGTCCAACGCCCTCAGCGCGGATGATGCTCCGCAGCCCCCTAAGGTGCTCACCACGCCACTGGAAATCTCCAGCAACCTGCGCCAGCTGCAAGAAAGCCACGATCCGCTGATCATCACTTTTCACGAGCGCAGCCAGCGCTTCCAGAGCTACCTGATCAAAGTCGACCGCGACAGCGCCTCGATCGCGCTGGATGAGATGATCCCGCGTGATGGCGAACGCTTCCTGCTGGCCGGCGAGCCGTTCAAGGTCGAAGGTTTTCATGACGGTGTGCGCATTGCCTGGGAATGCACCGGCACGCTGAACATCGAAGAATCCGAAGGTGATCGTTTCTACACCGGCGAACTGCCGACTGAAGTGGTTTACCACCAGCGCCGCAATGCCTTCCGCGCCGCGCTGAAACTGACTGATCTGGTCAGCGTTGAACTGGGCGGCGAAAAACTCAAGGCGCCGATCAACGGCAAACTGCTGGATATCTCCGCGACCGGTTGCAAGCTGCGCTTCGAAGGCGATATCACTGATCGTCTGCAATTGGGCCAGGTTTATGACCGCTTGATCGCCCCGCCGCTGTTCGGCAACCAGCCGATCTCCGTCGAACTGCGCTATCTGCACTTCGAAGAAAAACTCAACATCACCTTCGCCGGCCTGCGCTTCCACAACATCAGTGGTCAGGCAGCGCGCAACGTTGAGCGCTTCGTGTATCAGTTGCAGCGTGAAGCACGCCGTTTCGATAAAGACGATATGTGATTCGTCCGGCTAATAAAAAGGGCAGTCCTTGAGGGGACTGCCCTTTTTTATGCGCGGTGGTTTTTGTTCAGTTCAGGGTCTGCCGCCACTGAGATCGGGCGCGGGCTTGTCGGTGTCGGTGTCGGTATCCGGTTCGACCGCTGCCGCAGGCGCTGGCTGACTATCAGGTTCAGGCTCGGGATTTGCCGGGGCCTGCCCAGGATCCTGGACCATCTGCTCCTGGACCACCTGCTCGTCTACCCGAGGGTCGAGGGCGGCCACGAGCGGCGAGCTGGACATGCTGTCGGGCATGGCCACGTGATGCAGCGGCGCATCGTCGACCTGATGTAGATTGGTCACGGCTTTCGGCCGGATCCGCCACACCAGCACCAGCGCGAAGAAGCTGAAGAACGCATACAGACTCTGACTGCCAAACAGCTTCATCAGCACACCCGCGAGCAGCGGCCCAATGCTCGCGCCGACCCCGTAAGTCACCAACAGCATGGCGGTCAGCGACACACGGCGATCACCTTCCACATGGTCATTGGAGAATGCCACCGCCAGCGGGTACAGACAGAACTGCACCAGTGAACACAGGAAACCAACCCCGAACAACACTTCCAGCGGAACCTGCGGCAGCACCGCCAATGGTAACGCCGCCACCGCCAGGAACCCGGCAAAACAGCGAATCAGCAGCGCCCGGTCGTAACGATCGGACAACCAGCCCAGCGGCCACTGCACCAGCAAACCGGCGAAGATGCAGCTCCCCATGAACAGACCGACCTGCTCGGTCGACAGCCCTTGTTGCGAGGCATACAACGGCGCCAGACCATAGAACGAACCGATGATCAGACCGGCACCGAGCACCGTACTCAGCGACTGCGGCACCCGTTTGATGAAGAAGCGCGGCTCCATCGGCGCCGGATGCAGTGGCGCCGGGTGAATGCGCCGGGTCAACGTCACGGGCACCAGGCACAGGGCAAAACACAGGGCAACCAGCATCAGCAGTTCCAGACCCAGCCCGGGGTGCATGACCAGAATCAATTGACCCAGCACCAGGCCAAGGTATGACGCGATCATGTAACCGCTGAATACCAGACCTCGCTGATTGGCGTCCGCCTGTTCGTTGAGCCAGCTCTCGATCACCATGTATTGGCACATCATGCCCAGACCGACGATGGTCCGCAGCACCAGCCATGCCGGCAGCCAATCGACCAGACCATGGCCAAGCACTGCCGCCCCGACAATCCCGGCACAGGCAGAATAAGCACGAATATGCCCGACCCGGGCAATCAGTCGGTGACCGATCTTGCCGCCCAACACCAAGCCGAAATAGTTGGCGGCCATCAGCGCACCGACCCAGAGGCCGTCGACGTTGTCAGCGGCCAGACGCAAGGCCAGATAAGTGGATAGAAGGCCCGAGCCGATCAACATCATCAGCGAGGCGAAATACAGCGCTCGAAAGGATTTCCAGATTTGGCGCATCGGCGTTCCGAGCGGCTCCTTGCAGTAAATATCGGGCTACCAAAACGATAGCCCGGTGGCGACAGTTCGTCAGGCCTGGGCTGCTAGAACACGCCGTTCCCAGGGAGTGATTTCATCAAAGAAGCTGGTCAACTCCATGGTCTTCGAAGCGATGTAGCCTTCGATGAACTCCTGCCCGAACAGTTCCCTCGCCAACTGGCTACGCTTCAGACGTTCGAGCGCGGCGTGCAAGGTACACGGCAGCGAGAGGTTGTCCGGCACCTCGAACTCGCCCTGAATCGCCTCGCTCGGCTCCAGCTCATGCTCGATACCATGCAAACCGGCAGCCAGACTGGCAGCGATCGCCAGATACGGATTGGCATCGGCGCCCGGCAAACGATTTTCCACCCGACGAGCCACCGGCGAACTGGCCGGAATTCGCAGCCCGGCGGCACGGTTGTCGTGGGACCAGCACGCATTGTTCGGCGATGCATAGGGATGGCACAGGCGCTGATAGGAATTCACATTGGGTGCAAACAGTGCGGTGAAATCAGCCATGCCCGCCTGCTGACCACCGATGAAATGGCGGAACATCGCCGTCGGCTGACCGCTTTCGTCGCTGAAGACATTCTTGCCACTGCCGATGTCGACGATGCTCTGGTGAATGTGCATCGAACTGCCCGGCGTGTGTGCCAGCGGTTTAGCCATGCACACCACGGTCAGGCCATGCTTGAGCGCGACTTCCTTGAGCAGGTGTTTGAACAGGAACGTCTGGTCGGCGAGCAACAGCGGATCGCCGTGCAGCAGATTGATCTCGAACTGGCTGACACCCATCTCGTGCATGAAGGTATCGCGCGGCAGACCGAGGGCCGCCATGCATTTATAGACTTCGTTGAAGAAAGGTCGCAGACCGTTATTGGAGCTGATGCTGAACGCCGACTGGCCATCTTCGCGACGACCGTCGAGACCGACGGGAGGTCGGAACGGTTGGGTCGGATCGGTGTTCGGCGCGAAGACAAAGAATTCCAGTTCGGTCGCCACCACCGGCGCCAAGCCGCGCGCGGCATAACGGGCAATGACTTTTTTCAACTGGCCACGGGTCGACAGATTGGAGCTTTCGCCGGTCAGTTCATCGGCGTCGCAAATGGCCAGGGCACGCGCGTCGTTGCTCCACGGCAGGCGATGGATCTGGGTCGGTTCGGCGACCAGCGCCAGGTCTCCGTCATCGCCGCCATAAAACCGCGCGGCCGGGTAACCGCCCATGATGCATTGCAGCAGCACACCCCGCGCCAACTGCAAACGCCGTCCTTCGAGGAAACCCTCGGACGTCATCACTTTGCCCCGCGGTACGCCGTTCAAATCCGGCGTGACACATTCAATCTCATCAATGCCCGTCAATCGCTGCGCGAGTGAACGCTGGCCATCGGTTGTCATGACGCAATCCTTGTTATTGTGCGAGCCGCGAACGGCGACCCGTACAAAATAGGCTTCGGCTGTTCGGAATATCAAGCAGCGTCAAACAAAAAACCAGACAACGGGGATGTGCGTTCAGGGTAGGTAGAGGTTGAAGACGCCGCCGCCCAATGGCCCGCCATTGCGGATTTCGGTGCGACCTTCAACACCGTTACGCTGATGCAGCGCCGCGATGCGATTGGCGAAATACAAACCGAGCCCGGTGCTGCCACTGCTGTGGTTGATGCCCTGCACGTAATCGGCCTGGCGCTCGAGCATCTCGGCCGGGTAACCGTCGCCGTCGTCGTTGATGCTCAGCACCAATTGCCCGGCTTCGTCACTGACGGTGATCAGCAATGATTCGCGGGCATAACGAATCGCATTGTTGATGCAGTTACCGAGCACTGAGGCAATCAATTCACGGTCGAAGAAACCCAACGGACTCAGCGGATCGACCTCGTAGGTGGCGATGATCCCGCGACTGGCAAACACCTCTTGATGCGCCGCCAGTTGCGCCTCGATAAAGTCATCAAGTTCGTGATACGCCGGTTGCAGCGGCATCTGGTTGACGCCGAGCTTGTACAGCCCGAGCAACTGCACCAGCATGCCATTGAGGTGGGCGAACTCGAAGTCGATGACGCCCCGCTCCGAACCTTCGCGCTGCGCTTGCGGCAAGCGCGCCAGCCATTGGCTATGGGCCTGCATGAGCATGGCCAGCGAGTTCTTCATGTCGTGGACGGTGGAGGCGATCACCGTAGAAAAATCCAGCGCCTGCTTGTCGTTGCTCATTCGCCAAACGCCTTGCTTTTCAGCTTCTGATAACGCGCATGACGCGCGTCGGTGTCGGGCATCAGGCCAACCATTTTCAGGCAGGCCCGACATTCTTCCAGCTCCGCCGACGGCACACTGGTGTCAGTGCCGTGGAGCAGCGACTGGGCCATGTTCAGCGCGATACTGATGTTCTTCGGTTGCATCTTCAGCGCCTTGCGGAAGACCTCGCGGGCCTCCACCAGGTTGCCGGTCTTGTACACGCGCACGCCCTGACGGTTGAGATCGGCAGCGGCGTTGCTGGAGCTGAGGATAGTCGGGTCGTCGGTGAGCTTGGCGATGTCTTTCATCACCGCCGGATCATCACCGTAGATTTCCGCGCAGCTCTTGAGCATCGAGGTGCCCGCCTCGGCCTGCCCGAGCATCTGCAACTGCTTGGCGACCAACAGCGCCGCTTCCGGACTCATGAACTGTTCCATGCCGTCGAGGCGCATCAGCGCTTGTTCGGTGAGCTTGTCGGCAGTTTCGGCATCATTGAGCAGAAGACTGGTGGCTTTCATCAGACGTGCACGAATCTGCAGGCCGGGGTCGGTCGGGTTTTCTTTGGCCACCGCGCTGAGGGTGGTGTTGATTTCCAGCCGCGTGCGCGTGTCGAGACCGCGTTCGCTGCCCTTGCTGATCAGCGCGTGGGCCAGCCCGAGGTTGCTTTCCGGGTCCTTGAAGCGCGACTGTGCACCTTGCGACACCGCTTGGCGGTAAGCACGCGAGGCGGTGTCGAAATCTTCGTTGGCCATCGCCAGTTTGCCAAGCAAGGCCTGTCGGCGCACCGCCAGCGGCGAAAGACGAATGGCCTCTTCGAGCACCTGTTGCGCGCCTTTGGTATCGCCCTCCGATACCAGCACATCGGCCATACCGTCGTACAGCGACGGCATCATCGGGAACACCTTCAGCGCTTTCTCATAGACGCCTTTGGCCTGTGCAACCTGACCACGCTTGAAGAGCAACTTGCCCAATCCGGCAAATGCCCATGGCAACGGCCGGTCGGCAATGATGCTGTCGTAGAGGCGTTCCAGCGCTTCGTTCTGATTCATGTCGCGCAGCGCATCAGCGCGGTAGCGCAGGCACAGCGGCGAATAGCGAATGTCCTGCTTGCACAGGGCGATGCAAGCGTTGAGCACCTCGACCGGTTTGCCACGGTCGAGGGCCTGCAGAATCGGTTTGAGCAACGTCTTGCGCTGCTCCAGACGTTCCAGGCGCTGGGCCAGACCGGAACGGTTGAACGGCTTGGTCAGGTACGCATCCGGCTCATGCTCTAGGGCACTGAGCACCATCGCCTGACTGGTCTCGGCGGTGACCATGACAAACACTGCTTCATGGCTGATGAGCTTTTCCAGCATCAGGTCTTCGAGAACCTGCTGGCCGTTCTTCTTGCCGTCACCGAGGTGAAAATCCTGCAGGATGAAATCGTAGGACTTCTGTGCGCACATCTTCAGCGCCTGCTCACCGGTGTCGGCCGTATCGACATCCTTGACCCCAAGCTCACGCAGCATCGAACGCACGGAACTGCGGAAATCCGAGAAATCATCGACGATCAGAAAACTCTTTTGGTGATACGACAGCATCGAAGACTTCCAGGCAATTGAAGTGAGGGCAATTTCAGGCGCGCAAATGATAGCTGGCGGCCAAATGCCATCAAGCGATTTCGCGCGACTTTTAAGTCACCGAATGGGTTATCGGCCAGAAGTGCTGTTCCCTGAAGCCGGCGCTTCAAGATTCCTTGCCTAGCGATTACCCTGCGCGCCGGCATAACTTCCCACTACAAGGTTTACATCGTGCACATCAAAGGACGCTGCATCACGTCTGTCTGCGCGTTGCTGTTTATACAGCAGGCAACGGCGGCTGGAATGGATTGTACAAAAGCGGCGAATGCCGTCGAAAACACTGTTTGCGCGAACAAGTCGCTGTATGAACTGGATGCGCAGATGGGCGTGGTTTATCGGGATTTATTCAAAGCCTCTGCTTGCGCACAAGCTGAACTCAAGCGCACTCAACGGCTGTGGCTGTAAACCCGCAATGAATGCGCCGAAGATATTTCGTGCCTGAGTCAGCAGTATCGCGAGCGCCTGCAAGCGCTGCACGCGCAGTGGCAGGCGGCGGTTGCCTATCAACCGGATGACCTCGATAAACAGGCGCTGGACGATCTGCAAAAGCGCATTCAAGCCGCCAGTAAAGATGATCCAGAGTTCGCGCTGGATCGAGCGCTCGCCGCGCTCGCCGTCAAAACAACTGCCGGCGGTTTTGACGGTGAAGCAAGTGAAGAGGATTCGTCGATAACGCACTTTCCGACAGCGCAGCCCAAAGGCGTTAGCGCCAATGAATGGCGAGCGCTCACCGCTTCCCTGATCTCTGACGCTGCCGAAACCGGCCTGAGTTCTTACACCTTGCGGGATCTGGATGGCGACGGGCAACGCGATCTGATTGTAAATACTTACGCCGGGGGTACCGGCCTGTTCACCTACGTGGAAACCTGGCGTCGCGACGGAGAACGGTTCGTTAAACGTTCTGTTGAGCCTGAAAGTTCGCTGTTCTACACCAACGATCGCGGAGCCAATCAGTCAGTGGATTGGATAAACCTGCATGGCAAAACTTATGCGGCTTATCGAAACAGCGAGTACGGCGTTGATCGTGTCTACTTGCTGAACCCGCTGAAAATCAACGTTCAGGTGCCTACGGTGACGATCCGTTATCGCTATGACCTCGACGTGCCCATTCTTCAACACAAAGATGACGGCAACAGCACGTTTGAACTCGAACCCGATCTGCACCGAGCGCTCAATCTGGCAGTGGCGAAGGTAAATGAAACCGCCGTTATCCCTTCAAAAGAACCGCTCTGCCCTATTCCGGCTACCGGTGCCGTGGAAAACGATTACTACAGCTTTGGTCCGGCGCATTACAGCATTGAAAAAGTCGCCGACCTGCCGGTCTTCATTGGCAATGATTGTTACATCGGCGCCTTGATCGACTGGTTCGGCAGTTACCGCGAAAAGTATGGTTTGTTCGCGCAACTGGCATTGCGTAAACCGGACAGCGATGACGGCAGCCGTATATACGAAGTCTACGGTCGCCGACACATAACCGACGTCAGCACTTCAATGGGTGAAGTTGAGCTGAACGAAGGTTAGCCGCGCATCCTGTCTGATGTTGAAAATCAATGGTGCAGTCGCGGCTCGCCGTGGCAATTCGTCGGCTGACGTGAATGCAAAAAGCCCCGTCGCAATTTCCATTGCGACGGGGCTTTGAATTTGAACTGGATAGTCTTCCCATGCTTTATCCCGGAATTACTTTTCTGCGGGCAAAACAAAACCCCAACTGCTTTCGCAATTGGGGTTTTGGAATTTAATCTTGACGATGACCTACTCTCACATGGGGAAACCCCACACTACCATCGGCGATGCATCGTTTCACTGCTGAGTTCGGGATGGGATCAGGTGGTTCCAACGCTCTATGGTCGTCAAGAAATTCGGGTACTGAGTCGTGACCAGAGGGCCTCGCTTCAGCAAATTGGGTATGTGACAGCTTTCGGTGTTTTGTGAACATCGAACTTTCGGTTCGTTTCGTCTTCACACACCGCGATCTGGTCTCTCTCGAGTTCGCAAATTGCTTGGGTGTTATATGGTCAAGCCTCACGGGCAATTAGTATTGGTTAGCTCAACGCCTCACAGCGCTTACACACCCAACCTATCAACGTCGTAGTCTTCGACGGCCCTTCAGGGAACTCAAGGTTCCAGTGAGATCTCATCTTGAGGCAAGTTTCCCGCTTAGATGCTTTCAGCGGTTATCTTTCCCGAACATAGCTACCCGGCAATGCCACTGGCGTGACAACCGGAACACCAGAGGTTCGTCCACTCCGGTCCTCTCGTACTAGGAGCAGCCCCTCTCAAATCTCAAACGTCCACGGCAGATAGGGACCGAACTGTCTCACGACGTTCTAAACCCAGCTCGCGTACCACTTTAAATGGCGAACAGCCATACCCTTGGGACCGGCTTCAGCCCCAGGATGTGATGAGCCGACATCGAGGTGCCAAACACCGCCGTCGATATGAACTCTTGGGCGGTATCAGCCTGTTATCCCCGGAGTACCTTTTATCCGTTGAGCGATGGCCCTTCCATACAGAACCACCGGATCACTAAGACCTACTTTCGTACCTGCTCGACGTGTCTGTCTCGCAGTCAAGCGCGCTTTTGCCTTTATACTCTACGACCGATTTCCGACCGGTCTGAGCGCACCTTCGTACTCCTCCGTTACTCTTTAGGAGGAGACCGCCCCAGTCAAACTACCCACCATACACTGTCCTCGATCCGGATAACGGACCTGAGTTAGAACCTCAAAGTTGCCAGGGTGGTATTTCAAGGATGGCTCCACGCGAACTGGCGTCCACGCTTCAAAGCCTCCCACCTATCCTACACAAGCAAATTCAAAGTCCAGTGCAAAGCTATAGTAAAGGTTCACGGGGTCTTTCCGTCTAGCCGCGGATACACTGCATCTTCACAGCGATTTCAATTTCACTGAGTCTCGGGTGGAGACAGCGCCGCCATCGTTACGCCATTCGTGCAGGTCGGAACTTACCCGACAAGGAATTTCGCTACCTTAGGACCGTTATAGTTACGGCCGCCGTTTACCGGGGCTTCGATCAAGAGCTTCGCGTTAGCTAACCCCATCAATTAACCTTCCGGCACCGGGCAGGCGTCACACCCTATACGTCCACTTTCGTGTTTGCAGAGTGCTGTGTTTTTAATAAACAGTCGCAGCGGCCTGGTATCTTCGACCGGCATGAGCTTACGGAGCAAGTCCTTCACCCTCACCGGCGCACCTTCTCCCGAAGTTACGGTGCCATTTTGCCTAGTTCCTTCACCCGAGTTCTCTCAAGCGCCTTGGTATTCTCTACCCAACCACCTGTGTCGGTTTGGGGTACGGTTCCTGGTTACCTGAAGCTTAGAAGCTTTTCTTGGAAGCATGGCATCAACCACTTCGTGTTCTAAAAGAACACTCGTCATCAGCTCTCGGCCTTAAGATCCCGGATTTACCTAAGATCTCAGCCTACCACCTTAAACTTGGACAACCAACGCCAAGCTGGCCTAGCCTTCTCCGTCCCTCCATCGCAATAACCAGAAGTACAGGAATATTAACCTGTTTTCCATCGACTACGCTTTTCAGCCTCGCCTTAGGGACCGACTAACCCTGCGTCGATTAACGTTGCGCAGGAAACCTTGGTCTTTCGGCGTGGGTGTTTTTCACACCCATTGTCGTTACTCATGTCAGCATTCGCACTTCTGATACCTCCAGCAAGCTTCTCAACTCACCTTCACAGGCTTACAGAACGCTCCTCTACCGCATCATCCGAAGATGATACCCGTAGCTTCGGTGTATGGTTTGAGCCCCGTTACATCTTCCGCGCAGGCCGACTCGACTAGTGAGCTATTACGCTTTCTTTAAAGGGTGGCTGCTTCTAAGCCAACCTCCTAGCTGTCTAAGCCTTCCCACATCGTTTCCCACTTAACCATAACTTTGGGACCTTAGCTGACGGTCTGGGTTGTTTCCCTTTTCACGACGGACGTTAGCACCCGCCGTGTGTCTCCCATGCTCGGCACTTGTAGGTATTCGGAGTTTGCATCGGTTTGGTAAGTCGGGATGACCCCCTAGCCGAAACAGTGCTCTACCCCCTACAGTGATACATGAGGCGCTACCTAAATAGCTTTCGAGGAGAACCAGCTATCTCCGAGCTTGATTAGCCTTTCACTCCGATCCACAGGTCATCCGCTAACTTTTCAACGGTAGTCGGTTCGGTCCTCCAGTTAGTGTTACCCAACCTTCAACCTGCCCATGGATAGATCGCCCGGTTTCGGGTCTATTCCCAGCGACTAGACGCCCTATTAAGACTCGCTTTCGCTACGCCTCCCCTATTCGGTTAAGCTCGCCACTGAAAATAAGTCGCTGACCCATTATACAAAAGGTACGCAGTCACCCAACAAAGTGGGCTCCCACTGCTTGTACGCATACGGTTTCAGGATCTATTTCACTCCCCTCTCCGGGGTTCTTTTCGCCTTTCCCTCACGGTACTAGTTCACTATCGGTCAGTCAGTAGTATTTAGCCTTGGAGGATGGTCCCCCCATATTCAGACAAAGTTTCTCGTGCTCCGTCCTACTCGATTTCATGACTAAGAGATTTTCGCGTACAGGGCTATCACCCACTATGGCCGCACTTTCCAGAGCGTTCCGCTAATCTCAAAGCCACTTAAGGGCTAGTCCCCGTTCGCTCGCCACTACTAAGGGAATCTCGGTTGATTTCTTTTCCTCAGGGTACTTAGATGTTTCAGTTCCCCTGGTTCGCTTCTTGCACCTATGTATTCAGTACAAGATAACCATCTTATGATGGCTGGGTTCCCCCATTCAGACATCTCCGGATCAAAGTCTGTTTGCCGACTCCCCGAAGCTTTTCGCAGGCTACCACGTCTTTCATCGCCTCTGACTGCCAAGGCATCCACCGTATGCGCTTCTTCACTTGACCATATAACCCCAAGCAATCTGGTTATACTGTGAAGACGACATTCGCCGAAAATTCGAATTTCTCAACTAAGAGAACTCACAAATTTTACCTTAGCCTGATCCGTTACCAGTGAAAGTAACGTTCAGTCTATCTTTCTATCACATACCCAAATTTTTAAAGAACGATCTAATCAAAAGACTAGAAATCAATATTCTCAATGGAATACTCATTTCTAAGCTTTCAGAAGCAGTTATATGGTGGAGCCAAGCGGGATCGAACCGCTGACCTCCTGCGTGCAAGGCAGGCGCTCTCCCAGCTGAGCTATGGCCCCATAACAAAATTGGTGGGTCTGGGCAGATTCGAACTGCCGACCTCACCCTTATCAGGGGTGCGCTCTAACCAACTGAGCTACAGACCCAATTTCGAGCGCGCAACTGTTAGCTTGGAGCTATCAGCTTGGAGCTTAAAGCTGCTTCTATCGTCTTCTTCAATGAATCAAGCAATTCGTGTGGGAACTTATGGAGCAGCTGATGTCGTCGATTAAGGAGGTGATCCAGCCGCAGGTTCCCCTACGGCTACCTTGTTACGACTTCACCCCAGTCATGAATCACACCGTGGTAACCGTCCTCCCGAAGGTTAGACTAGCTACTTCTGGTGCAACCCACTCCCATGGTGTGACGGGCGGTGTGTACAAGGCCCGGGAACGTATTCACCGTGACATTCTGATTCACGATTACTAGCGATTCCGACTTCACGCAGTCGAGTTGCAGACTGCGATCCGGACTACGATCGGTTTTATGGGATTAGCTCCACCTCGCGGCTTGGCAACCCTTTGTACCGACCATTGTAGCACGTGTGTAGCCCAGGCCGTAAGGGCCATGATGACTTGACGTCATCCCCACCTTCCTCCGGTTTGTCACCGGCAGTCTCCTTAGAGTGCCCACCATAACGTGCTGGTAACTAAGGACAAGGGTTGCGCTCGTTACGGGACTTAACCCAACATCTCACGACACGAGCTGACGACAGCCATGCAGCACCTGTCTCAATGCTCCCGAAGGCACCAATCCATCTCTGGAAAGTTCATTGGATGTCAAGGCCTGGTAAGGTTCTTCGCGTTGCTTCGAATTAAACCACATGCTCCACCGCTTGTGCGGGCCCCCGTCAATTCATTTGAGTTTTAACCTTGCGGCCGTACTCCCCAGGCGGTCAACTTAATGCGTTAGCTGCGCCACTAAGACCTCAAGGCTCCCAACGGCTAGTTGACATCGTTTACGGCGTGGACTACCAGGGTATCTAATCCTGTTTGCTCCCCACGCTTTCGCACCTCAGTGTCAGTATCAGTCCAGGTGGTCGCCTTCGCCACTGGTGTTCCTTCCTATATCTACGCATTTCACCGCTACACAGGAAATTCCACCACCCTCTACCATACTCTAGCTCGACAGTTTTGAATGCAGTTCCCAGGTTGAGCCCGGGGATTTCACATCCAACTTAACGAACCACCTACGCGCGCTTTACGCCCAGTAATTCCGATTAACGCTTGCACCCTCTGTATTACCGCGGCTGCTGGCACAGAGTTAGCCGGTGCTTATTCTGTCGGTAACGTCAAAATTGCAGAGTATTAATCTACAACCCTTCCTCCCAACTTAAAGTGCTTTACAATCCGAAGACCTTCTTCACACACGCGGCATGGCTGGATCAGGCTTTCGCCCATTGTCCAATATTCCCCACTGCTGCCTCCCGTAGGAGTCTGGACCGTGTCTCAGTTCCAGTGTGACTGATCATCCTCTCAGACCAGTTACGGATCGTCGCCTTGGTGAGCCATTACCTCACCAACTAGCTAATCCGACCTAGGCTCATCTGATAGCGCAAGGCCCGAAGGTCCCCTGCTTTCTCCCGTAGGACGTATGCGGTATTAGCGTTCCTTTCGAAACGTTGTCCCCCACTACCAGGCAGATTCCTAGGCATTACTCACCCGTCCGCCGCTGAATCCAGGAGCAAGCTCCTCTCATCCGCTCGACTTGCATGTGTTAGGCCTGCCGCCAGCGTTCAATCTGAGCCATGATCAAACTCTTCAGTTCAAACATCTTTGGGTTTTTAAGAAACCCTAAACTTGGCTCAGCAATCGTTGGTTACATCTTTGATTTCTCGCGGAGTAACTTGTGATGCTGATAATCTTGTTGACTATCAGTCTGACTCCACAAGCACCCACACGAATTGCTTGATTCAGTTGTTAAAGAGCGGTTGGTTAAGATCTTTCGTCTCAACCGAGGCGCGCATTCTACAGCAGCCTCATTTGCTGTCAAGTGATTATTTTCAGAAGTTTTCGAAGATTTCTTCAACAACTTCAACCACTTGCGCCTCCGATCTCTCGTCAGCGGGAGGCGAATTCTACAGCGTTACACGCTGCTGTCAACACCTCTTTTTCAACTTCCTTTTGACTTCGATTAACTGAAGCAACCTGCCGCCGAAACCTACATAACTCATTGATTCTCAAGGAGTTTTCCGTTTCGACTGCGCCGGAAGTGGGGCGAATTATAGACATCTGAAATCTGCCGTCAACTGTTAATTGCGCTTTTCTATCGATCCGTTGAAAAAGCCTTCTATATAGAGGCGCTTACGCATGCCTGATTCAAAATCAAGGAGACAGCCCCTCTACCAGCAAGCGTAGGCAAGGACCGTTGGCGCATATAACAAAGCCAGGGCATTGGGCATTGGATTAGCGAACAGCAAGGGAGAGGAGGTTCAACAATAGATGGTGTCCCAGGGCAGGTTCGAACTGCCAACCTTCCCCTTAGGAGGGGGATGCTCTATCCAATTGAGCTACTGAGACACACGTTTTGTCGCAGCAGACGCTGCATGACGGACGGCGTGCATGTTAACCACCGAACCTCGATTTGTCATGTCGTCCGTAGGGCTTTTTAAGTGTAGGCAGGCGACCTGCAATGTTGCGGGAAAAATTACCGTGCATTTTGCACGCTGCCTAAAAAGCCATCAGTGCAGATTGCAACCTGCACAATTCGAAAAAACCGCTCAAATGATTGTTTTTAAAGGACTTAACAGAGGTTAGACTGTTGGCACGACGTCTGCTTTGTCTGTTCTTATAGAAGAACATTCGGAGCTACGCCCATGAACAGCACTCTTTTGCTTGCAAACGCAATTGCTCTGGCAGTCTTGGCGAGCTTCCACTTTATACCCGCAAGCGAGTCGCCGGAGCCATTAGCCCAGCGCATGCCGCATTACTTGCAGGTACAAAGAGCCCCACAACTGGCGGTACTGAGCGATCAGGGCACCTCCACCCCTCAGGCCGTCAGTATCTCTGAGCAGGTGCGACCAGCACTGAGCTCCGAACATCTGGTTTTTTGAAATATCTTCAGGAGTACAACATGTCCAAGTCAGCTGCGGGGTTTCTGATCCTCGCCCTTTTGAGTGGCGCTGTGCATTTATCGCTGTTCGAGGGCGCTGAAATCACCCTGCCCCTGATTGGCTGCGCCGTTTTTGCCGTGCTATTTGTGCTGGCACTGGCAGCAGGACGAAAGATCAAATTTGATCCGGTTTTACGTTGAGCTTGATCAGACGCAAGAGATCATTGACAGCGTCCGCCAACTCCCCGGAATTGTCGATAAGATGTACAGGCCCATCACTTGACCTCCTATCCTTGAACAACGCATTGCGAGCCAGTCTTGCGTCAATTTGCTCAAGCATTTCCCTACCACGCTTGAGCAGACGCTCTCGCAGCACTTCATCCCTGACCGTCAGCAACACCGGTAACAGCGCTGGATAGCATTCCATTGCTTGACGCAGATTGGCCCGAGAGCCATTGACCAGCACATGCTGTCCAGCACTGAGCCGTTGATCCATTTCGACTGGAATCCCGTAGGCAAGGCCATTGGCACGCCAAGCCAACGAGAAGTCACCAGCGCGCTCGCGTCGCTCGAACTCCTCCGGTGTCACTCCAATGGCGTCCTCCCCTACCGATTCAGCGGATCGCGTTATCACCCGGCGCATCACCTCGCAGTTCAACGCACGTAATGGCACCCGCGCAGCCTCAATCAAACTGTCCTTTCCCGAACCGGACGGCCCCATCAAATAAATTAGCTTGCCACCCATCCTGAAAACGTCCTCCGGCAGGTGTCTGCCACTAGTAAATCGGCAATTTGCCACTATCCTGTACAGGTAAGGAACCAGGATTTAGAACCCGCATAGGATGCACGTTCTGATGGCTTCGGACATCAATAGATGTGTATCAGGAGGCGGACCAGGTTGCGGACAGAGGTGAAGATTTCAAACCAGTCCGCATTTCTGATAATTGGTGCTGGCATTACGCCTTTACCCAGCTCAATATTTGTCACAGAATTGACGCCAATGATCTGGCAATTTTGAGGCATGATGCGGGCCTCTTAACAATTCAGGTTGAACCATTTGGCGCGGATGCTTGTCCTACCACACATCCTGCGGCCAATCCCGAGAACCGCTCCCCTGAACTAACCGGTTAAATATATGCGCCCATTGAAACAGGCAATTTATTCCAGCCGTACGGCTGACAAGTTCGTCGTACGTCTGCCAGACGGAATGCGGGAACGCATTGCCGAGGTGGCTCGCAATCATCATCGCAGCATGAACTCCGAAATCATTGCGCGCCTTGAGCAGAGTCTTATTCAGGAAGGTGCGCTGGGCGAAGAGCTGAGCATGCGCCTGGATAGCCCGGAGCTGTCGTTGCATGAGCGTGAGCTGTTGCAGCGTTTCCGCCAGCTGTCTCACCGTCAGCAGAATGCCTTGGTGTCCTTGATTGCCCACGACGCAGAAATGGCAGCAGACGCGTCCTGAGCCATACCGAACATCTCAAGCCAGCTTAATTGCTGGCTTTTTTTTGCGCGAAATTTGAGTTTTTGCAGACACAAAAAAGCCCGCCAATTTGGCGGGCTGTTTCGAAGCAGCAATTTAGAGCAGGAAGATTGTCGCCAACCCCAGGAAAATGAAGAAGCCACCGCTGTCGGTCATCGCGGTAATCATCACACTCGCGCCCATCGCCGGGTCGCGCCCCATTTTCGCCAGGGTCATCGGGATCAATACCCCCATCAGGGCGGCCAGCAGCAGGTTGAGCGTCATTGCCGCGGTCATTACCACGCCCAACGACCAACTGCCATAGAGCAGGTAGGCAACCACTCCGATCACACCACCCCAAACCAAACCATTGATCAAGCCTACCGCCAGCTCCTTGCGCATCAGTCGCGAAGTGTTGCCGGTGCTCACCTGGTCCAGCGCCATCGCGCGAACGATCATGGTGATCGTCTGATTGCCGGAGTTACCCCCAATACCCGCCACAATCGGCATCAGCGCCGCGAGCGCTACCAGCTTCTCGATCGAACCTTCGAACAAGCCGATCACACGGGATGCGATGAACGCGGTAATCAGGTTGATCGCCAGCCAGGCCCAACGGTTGCGCAGTGACTTCCAGACGGAAGCAAAAATGTCTTCCTCTTCACGCAGACCGGCCATGTTGAGAACTTCGCTTTCGCTCTCCTCACGAATCAGGTCGACCATTTCGTCAATGGTCAGACGGCCGATCAGCTTGCCGTTCTTGTCGACCACCGGGGCCGAGATCAAGTCATAACGCTCGAACGCCTGCGCAGCGTCGTAAGCGTCTTCGTCCGGGTGAAAACTCACCGGATCGCTGGCCATTACTTCGGCAACCTGCTTGTCCGGGTCATTGACCAGCAGACGCTTGATCGGCAGCACACCCTTGAGCACACCATCGTAATCAACCACAAACAGTTTGTCGGTGTGACCAGGAAGCTCTTTGAGACGACGCAAATAGCGCAGAACCACTTCGAGACTGACATCCTCGCGAATAGTCACCATCTCGAAGTCCATCAGCGCACCAACCTGCTCCTCGTCGTATGACAGGGCCGAACGCACACGCTCGCGCTGTTGGTTATCCAGACTCTCCATCAGCTCATGGACGACGTCTCGCGGCAGCTCGGAAGCCAGGTCAGCAAGTTCGTCGGCGTCCATGTCCTTGGCCGCAGCCAGGAGCTCGTGATCGTCCATGTCGGCGATCAGCGTTTCACGAACGGAGTCGGATACTTCGAGAAGAATGTCGCCGTCGCGATCGGCCTTCACCAATTGCCAGAGCGTCAGACGATCGTCCAGCGGCAAGGCTTCAAGGATGTAGGCGACGTCGGCAGAGTGCAGATCATCGAGCTTGCGTTGCAGTTCGACGAGATTTTGTCGATGAACCAGGTTTTCGACGCGATCGTGATGCGCGCCTTCCTGGCGATGAGTCAGGTCTTCGATGACGCGCTGACGCTGCAGCAACTCGACAACCTGAGCCAGGCGATCCTGCAGGCTTTCTTGTGTTTTCTTTACTTCGATTTCAGACATAGGCGAACTCCACTCCCAGCAGCGGGGCACGCCGGAAGGATCAATCAGTCAATTCATGATTGGTAAAGCGGTTTACTGAGTAACTACTGGGTAAGTCCATGGAGGTTTTCCATAAGCCCCGGCGGGGCTGACGGGCGCAATGATACACCGCCTGACGGTTTTAAACGTTAAAAAATCACGGTCGAAACAAGCGCTTGCGAAACAAACCTGAGCACTGTCCTGATCCCTGCACATGCGACGACTTATCCTGAAAAGAAAACACACCAGCGCTGAAAAATGTAGCGACTACCCTTTAGCGTAGATCGTCATGGAGGACGTCGAATGCCACTGAAAACATCTCACCTTGTACTTGCCAGCCTACTCTGCCTGCCACCCAACGGGGCTGCCCTCACCCTCCATCGCTGCGAAGCCGCTGACGGCAGCATCACGTTCACCTCGATGAGCTGTGCGCAAGGTGAACGGCGCTTCGCACAGGAAGTCCACCCCTACTCGCCCGGATCTGTTGTGGCCGTAATGCCAGAGCACAAACATGAAGAAACACCTGGCATGACAACGCGAAATAGAGAACCAGGCATTGTTGGTCACATTGAAGACCGATGCGGAAACCTGATCGACGCGAGACAACGTCGCGCAGCGATCATCAATCGACGCGTGATTGCGGGCATGAGCCAGCAAGACGTCGAAAGCGCACTAGGCAAACCGGACAAGGTGAATATTCGAACATCGACGACGAGCTATCGATACGACCTCAAGCGAGGCCGTAGTGCTCACATAGATTTTGACGAGAGGGGATGCGTGAAGGCAAAAGCCAAATCCCGGACAGCAAAAAGCCCGCGATAAACGCGGGCTTTTCGGTATATGGTGCACTCGACAGGATTCGAACCTGTGACCGCTCGGTTCGTAGCCGAGTACTCTATCCAGCTGAGCTACGAGTGCAATTTGTGTTTTTAGTCCAGACCACAACTGGATGAAGCCAAGTTATCTGCATTGCTGCAACTAACTCTTAAATGGTGCACTCGACAGGATTCGAACCTGTGACCGCTCGGTTCGTAGCCGAGTACTCTATCCAGCTGAGCTACGAGTGCATTTGTGTTTTTAGACCAGATCACATCTGGTTGAAGCCGAGCTATTTACATTGCTGTAACTAACTCTTAAATGGTGCACTCGACAGGATTCGAACCTGTGACCGCTCGGTTCGTAGCCGAGTACTCTATCCAGCTGAGCTACGAGTGCATTTGTTGCGCCGCATTATAGCCCGTCTAATCTCTATTCCAACCACTTTTTCTATTAATTTCAACAACTTAAAGAAAAAGCCAGATTACGACGTACTAAGCAAATAATGGCGGAGAACGGGGGATTCGAACCCCCGACACCCTTTTGAGGTGTACTCCCTTAGCAGGGGAGCGCCTTCGGCCACTCGGCCAGCTCTCCGCAACACGGGGCGTATCTTAACCAACCTTTTCCCCGTTTGCAAACATAAAAATCGATAAAAATTAATGGCTTGGTTCTTCGTCCTTCTCTTTCTTTATACGCAGGTAAATTTCCTCACGGTGCACAGCAACCTCTTTCGGGGCGTTGACGCCGATACGCACTTGATTTCCTTTAACGCCGAGCACGGTCACGGTGATTTCGCCATCACCGATAATCAGGCTTTCTGCGCACCGACGAGTCAGAATCAGCATACCTTTCTCCTTACGCAATTCAGTTCAGGGACAACAGTCTGCAAAAAAAAGGCACCCGACCTACAACCGGAGCGATCGTAGCCCTACATGCCTGAGTATTGACCAGCGCGGGCAAAAGAACAGTTCAGGGCCCGCGCCATTCAAAAAATAAAGGGCGCGGTCAGACCGCGCCCTTCAAGAAACGGAATTACTCGCCTTGACGGGCCGGCGCATCCAGTTCGAAAGCCGTGTGCAGGGCGCGCACGGCGAGTTCCAGGTACTTCTCTTCAATCACTACGGAAACCTTGATTTCCGAAGTAGAGATCATCTGGATGTTGATGCTTTCTTTTGCCAGCGATTCGAACATGCGGCTGGCCACACCGGCGTGGGAACGCATGCCGACGCCAACGATCGAGACCTTGGCAATCTTGGTATCGCCAACCACTTCACGGGCACCGATCTCACGAGCGGTGTTTTCCAGCACGGTCTGTGCGGCCTGGTAGTCGTTGCGGTGAACGGTGAAGGTGAAGTCGGTGGTGTTATCGTGCGCAACGTTCTGCACGATCATGTCGACTTCGATGTTCGCGGCACTGATCGGGCCGAGAATCTTGAACGCCACGCCCGGGGTGTCTGGCACGCCACGGATGGTCAGCTTGGCTTCATCGCGGTTGAAAGCGATGCCGGAAATGATCGGCTGTTCCATGGTTTCCTCTTCATCAATAGTAATGAGGGTGCCCGGACCCTCCTTGAAGCTGTGCAGTACGCGCAGCGGAACGTTGTACTTGCCGGCGAATTCCACCGCACGGATCTGCAACACCTTGGAACCGAGGCTGGCCATTTCCAGCATCTCTTCAAAGGTAATCTTGTCCAGGCGCTGAGCGACCGGCACCACACGCGGATCGGTGGTGTAGACACCATCGACGTCGGTGTAGATCTGGCACTCGTCAGCCTTCAACGCAGCAGCCAGTGCCACACCGGTAGTGTCGGAACCGCCACGACCGAGGGTGGTGATATTGCCGTGCTCGTCGACGCCCTGGAAACCGGCGACAACCACCACGCGCCCCGCTTTCAGATCACCACGAATCTTCTGGTCATCAATCTGCAAGATACGCGCTTTATTGTGCGCACTGTCGGTCAGGATCCGCACCTGATTACCGGTGTACGACACCGCCGGCACACCGCGCTTGATCAGCGCCATGGCCAACAGGGCGATCGTCACCTGCTCACCGGTGGAAACGATCACGTCCAGTTCACGCGGAACCGGTTGAGTGTCGCCACTGATTTGCTTGGCCAGATCGATCAGACGGTTGGTTTCGCCGCTCATTGCAGACAGCACAACCACCAGGTCATCGCCGGCATCGCGGAATTTCTTAACCTTGTCGGCGACCTGCTCGATTCTCTCGACAGTACCGACCGAGGTGCCTCCAAATTTCTGTACGATCAAAGCCATTTCAAAGCCGCCTCTGCCCATGAAGGGCGCCCAATAATTACTCGAACAGCCGCGCGGCCCGCCACTAGACTGCGGGCCGCACGGACTGTCTTATAAACCCTGCTCGACGAATGGAACGGTCAGCGCCAATGCGCCATCCAGTGCGCCGGCGTCAATACCGCCGCCCTGCGCCATGTCCGGACGACCACCGCCCTTCCCGCCCACTGCCGCAGCAGCCTGCTTCATCAAATCACCGGCTTTGAGTTGGCCAGTCAGGTCCTTGGTTACGCCTGCAACCAGTACGACCTTTTCCTCATGGACACTGCCGAGCAGGATCACTGCGCGGCCGAGTTTGTTTTTCAGTTGATCAACCAGCGCCAGCAGCGCCTTGGCGTCCTGACCATCCAGACGTGCGGCCAAGACCTTCACGCCTTTGACGTCCAGCGCAGAGGACGACAGATCGTCACCCGCAGCACTGGCAGCCTTGGCTTGCAACTGCTCGAGTTGCTTCTCCAGTTGGCGGTTGCGCTCCAGCACAGCCGACAGCTTGTCGATCAGGTTGTCGCGGCTGCCCTTGACCAGGCTGGCCGCTTCCTTGAGTTGTTCTTCTGCCGCGTTCAAGTAGGCCAGTGCCGCAGCACCAGTGACTGCCTCGATACGACGCACGCCCGAAGCCACACCGCCTTCACTGATGATTTTCAGCAGGCCGATGTCGCCGGTACGGTTGGCGTGGATACCGCCGCACAGCTCGACGGAGAAATCACCACCCATGCTCAGCACGCGCACATTGTCGCCGTACTTCTCGCCGAACAGCGCCATCGCGCCTTTGTTCTTCGCGGTTTCGATGTCGGTTTCTTCGGTTTCAACCGCGGAGTTCTTGCGAATCTCAGCGTTAACGATGTCTTCCAGCGCCTTGATCTGCTCAGGCTTGATCGCTTCAAAGTGGCTGAAGTCGAAGCGCAGACGCTGGCTATCCACCAACGAACCTTTCTGCTGAACGTGCTCACCCAGTACCTGGCGCAGTGCCGCGTGCAGCAAGTGCGTGGCCGAGTGGTTCAGCGAAGTCGCGTGACGCACCTCGGCATCGACGTGGGTTTCCACTGGCGCGCCGATGGTCAGGCTGCCCGAATCCAGCACACCGTGATGCAGGAAGGCGCCGCCGGTTTTGGTGGTATCGCGCACGTCGAAACGGCTGCTGCCGGCCTGCAGATAACCGCAGTCGCCGATCTGGCCGCCGGATTCAGCGTAGAACGGCGTCTGGTTCAGAACGATCACCGCCTCTTCGCCTTCATTCAAGACGTCGACCGACTGGCCATCTTTATAGATAGCGACGATTTTTGCCGAACCGCTGGTGTCTTTGTAGCCGGTGAATTCGGTGGCCACATCAACCTTGACCAAGGTGTTGTAGTCCAGACCGAAGGAGCTGGCCGAACGTGCACGAACACGTTGGGCTTCCATCTCACGTTCGAAACCGGCTTCGTCGACCGTCAGGCTGCGCTCGCGGGCGATGTCGGCGGTCAGGTCCATCGGGAAACCGTAGGTGTCGTAGAGTTTGAACACCACGTCGCCCGGCACCACGGTGCCTTTGAGTTCCAGCAGATCCTGCTCAAGAATCTTCAGGCCGTGCTCCAGGGTTTTGGAGAATTGCTCTTCTTCAGCCTTGAGCACGCGTTCGATGTTGCTCTGCTGCTTCTTCAGTTCCGGGAAGGCTTCGCCCATCTCGGCAACCAGTGCAGCAACGATCTTGTAGAAGAAGCTGCCGGTAGCGCCCAGCTTGTTACCGTGACGGCAGGCGCGACGGATGATCCGGCGCAGCACATAACCGCGACCTTCGTTGGACGGCAGCACGCCGTCGGCGATCAGGAAACCGCACGAACGGATGTGGTCAGACACGACTTTCAGCGAAGACTGGTCGCCGTTTTCGCAACCGATGGCTTCAGCCGAGGCTTTCAGCAGGTTCTTGAACAGGTCGATGTCGTAGTTGGAATTGACGTGCTGCATCACCGCGCTGATCCGCTCCAGGCCCATGCCGGTGTCGACCGACGGCGCTGGCAACGGATGCAACACGCCATCGGCGGTGCGGTTGAACTGCATGAACACGTTGTTCCATATCTCGATGTAACGGTCGCCATCTTCTTCCGGCGAGCCCGGTGGGCCGCCCCAGATGTGGTCGCCGTGATCGTAGAAAATCTCGGTGCAAGGACCGCACGGGCCGGTATCGCCCATGGTCCAGAAGTTGTCGGAGGCGTATGGCGCACCTTTGTTGTCGCCGATGCGGATCATGCGCTCGACCGGTACACCGATTTCTTTGGTCCAGATGTCATACGCTTCGTCATCCGAGGCGTAGACGGTGACCCAGAGTTTTTCCTTCGGCAGTTGCAGAACGCCGGTCAGGAAGGTCCACGCATAAGTAATCGCGTCCTTCTTGAAATAGTCACCGAAGCTGAAGTTACCGAGCATTTCGAAGAACGTGTGGTGACGAGCGGTATAACCGACGTTTTCCAGGTCGCTGTTCTTGCCACCGGCACGCACGCATTTCTGGCTGCTGGTTGCACGGGTGTACGCACGTTTTTCCTGGCCCAGGAAGCAGTCCTTGAACTGGTTCATCCCCGCGTTAGTGAACAGCAGGGTTGGGTCGTTGCCCGGAATCAAAGAGCTGGAGGCTACACGGGTGTGGCCTTGCTCTTCGAAGAAGCGAAGGAAGGCTTCACGGATTTCTGCGCTTTTCATTAGGTTCTTCCACGGAGGCTGCGGCCAAAGGCCTGTTCGAAACGTCAACAGACGAAGCGACGGCAAAGGGCCGCATTATATCGGCCCTGCGCGCGGGGTACAGCGTGTTTATACGATAGAAACGGTCAATTGGACGGCTAACGCTGTCACTTGCGCGAAAACTCGACGAATGTCGCGATCACTTGCTCGATTTGCGAGCGATTGACGTTCATGTGCGTGACCATGCGCAGACGCGCGGCGGCGCTCAATTTGATCCCGCGTTCGGCGGCAAACGCCTTGATCGCTTCGGCTTTGTCGCCCATTTGCACATAAACCATGTTGGTTTGCACGGGTTCGACGATGAAACCTGCTTCACGCAGACCTTCGGCGAGCAATAGCGCATTGGCGTGATCGTCTGCCAGACGCTCAACGTTGTGATCCAGCGCATAAAGCCCCGCCGCCGCCAACAGCCCGGCCTGACGCATGCCACCACCGACCATTTTGCGCAGACGGCGAGCCTTGCCGATCAGTTGCTCAGAACCACACAACACCGAGCCAACCGGCGCGCCAAGACCTTTGGACAGGCACACCGATACCGAATCAAAGTACTGAGTGATTTCCCGCGCATCGACACCCAACTTGACCGCCGCGTTGTACAGGCGCGCGCCGTCGAGGTGCAGTTGCAAGCCATTGTCTTGAGTGAAGCGGCGCGCCCGGGCCAGATATTCCAGCGGCAGGACTTTGCCCTGCATGGTGTTTTCCAGCGCCAGCAGACGGGTTCGGGCGAAGTGAAAGTCATCAGGCTTGATCGCTGCGGCGACCTGATCCAGATCCAGCGAGCCGTCAGCCTGAACTTCCAGCGGCTGCGGCTGGATCGAACCGAGCACTGCCGCGCCACCGCCCTCGTACTTGTAGGTATGCGCCTGCTGACCCACGACGTATTCGTCGCCGCGCTCGCAGTGCGCCATCAACCCCAGCAGGTTGCTCATGGTGCCGGTCGGCACGAACAAAGCGGCGGCAAAACCCAGGCGCTCGGCCAGTTCGGCCTCCAGGCGATTGACCGTTGGATCTTCGCCGTACACGTCATCGCCAGTGTCCGCCGCAGTCATTGCGTCGAGCATGGCGGGAGTCGGTTGGGTGACGGTGTCGCTGCGAAGATCGATAACGCTCATGAACCTGGCCTCAAGTTAGCAGGGGAAATCCCTTTACGAAGTGGAATTACTGCGGGCATCGCGTGGATTAATCAACCCTTGAGCGCGAAAAGGTCAGGTTACTTCTTGAGAACACACCATCCATGTGGGAGCGAGCCTGCTCGCGAAAGCAGTCTGTCAGTGACACATCTGCTGACTGACACACTGCTTTCGCGAGCAGGCTCGCTCCCACAGGTTCTGTGCAGGGCCGGAAAATATGTGTTAAAAACGCTGCGCCGCCCGAGAAAGGGCGGCAAAAACGTTCTCAGGGCGGGGTGCAATTCCCCACCGGCGGTAATTGCGCGCAATGCGTATAGCCCGCGAGCGCTTGGTGCTGACACGGCTTTGGTTGTGCGCGGCGGCAAGGTCAGCAGACCCGGTGTGATTCCGGGGCCGACGGTCATAGTCCGGATGAAGAGAGAACGGGATTAACGCCAAAGGGCCGTCCGCGCGATGTTGTGCGTGTGCGCACCCTTGAATCCCTTTCGATTCATAACGCCCTGTTTTTCACACAAACAGGAGTCAGAACATGCAACCCACCGCTATCGACAGCAAAAGCAAACACCCTCATGGCGAGCGCGTCGCGTTCATCCAGGCCTGCTGGCACAAGGAAATCGTCGACCAGAGCCGTAAAGGCTTCGTCGCCGAAATGATCGCACTGGGTTATCAGGAATCGGACATCGATATCTTCGAAGTCGGCGGCGCCTTTGAAATGCCCCTGCACGCCAAGTTGCTGGCCAAGACCGGTCGTTACGCCGGCATCGTCGCCGCAGCCCTGGTCGTGGACGGCGGCATCTACCGTCACGAGTTCGTCGCTCAGTCGGTGGTCAGCGGCCTGATGCAGGTCCAACTGGAAACCGAAGTGCCGGTGTTCTCGGTATCCCTGACGCCGCATCACTTCCATGCTGGCGACGAGCATCAGAAGTTCTTCTTTGAGCACTTTGTGCACAAGGGTCAGGAAGCGGCGCGGACTTGCGCGGATACGCTGCAGAAAGTTCGGACGTTGCGTCGTACAGAGCCGCGTGCTGTAGCGGTCTGATAGCCCATGGGTGAGGCCTTGGGCCTCACTCTTTCCACTGTGGGAGCGAGCTTGCTCGCGAAAGCGGACTGACAGCCAACTCAAATGTTGAATGTCAGATTGCATTCGCGAGCAAGCTCGCTCCCGCAGGGTTATATGTCGAAACCGAAACTGGGGTCAGGCGAGATTTTCGTCGGTGGTCGGGACGATCAGGATGCCCGCGCGCAGGCCGTTCTTGACCTTCGGATTGGGGAAAATGATCCTCGCGCCCTCTTCCTCGATGATCCACCGGGTATTGGCCAGATCCTCGGCCAGCACGTAACCCACCTCCAACTCTGAAAAGTTTTCGATGTCCTGCGGCAGGTTCAGGCGGAACGCATCACTGTGCTTGATGATTTCCCGGGCGACGCTGAACAGTTGCAAACCATCCAGCTGCGCTTCAGCCATCTCTGGCTCAGTACCTTCGATGATCTGCTTCAGACGGGTTTCCAGCAGCGAAACGTTAACCCCGTCGTTCTGCCCGAATGGCCGCGCCTTGCCCAGTTCCAGCGTGAAAGCCTCGGCACCGAGCTTGTCGTAGGTGTACGAGCTGAACACGATCGACGGTTTGTTCTGCAACAGCACCGCTTCCATGCCGGCAGCGCGCAGACGTGCCAGTTCAAGACGCGAATGCTGGCGACCTTCCTTCCACGGATACAGCGCGAATTGCTCGATCTTCGAGCCGCGAATCGCCGTGTGCAGGTCGTAGTGCAGACGCTGGCGATCCGGCAGGCTGAAGAAGCTCGCCGCCAAACGTTCCAGCTCACAGGCACGCAGCGCTTCTGAGCCACTGCTTTGTTCATGACGGCCGTTGAACAGCCGATTGACGTCCTGCTCGACGAAACGCTCGCCTTTGCGAATCGCTTCCGGGTTGCCGAACAAGAACAGAATACGTGCGCGCGGTTTCAAATCGCCGCGAGCGATGTCGTGCAGCAACCGATCGAGCAACTCGATCGGCGCTGTTTCGTTGCCGTGGATGCCTGCCGACAGCAGCAGGTCCAGGCCATTGTCGCGCGCTTCCGGTGGCCGGACTTCCAGCGCACCTTCGCTCAACCAGCGCATGCGCACGCCTTCGACAGTCAGTTGAGTCTTCTCCGCCGGTTCGCGGCCGGCGAGGGTCAGTTCAAGCAGTTTGCCGAGGGCGAGCATAGAGCGGTTTCCTTAGTGATCGTGATTGCAATCCGGGCCGTGCACGTGGTCTTCGTCGTCGCCGATGTCAGCCGGTTCCATTTCCAGTTGCAGACTTACCAGATTAGTCGCCAATGGGCGCAGCAGCAGGTTGGCGTACTCGGCATCACCTTCTTCAACGTCCACGCCGATCAGCAGTTGGCCGCGGCCGTCCTGCTGGATCCACAGCTCTTTGCCTTGCCACATGACCGCGACGCGGGTGCAGGAAGTCTCCAGTTGCGTGCCGTCGGTGTCTTCAAGGATCAGCTGCAGGGAATCGCTCATGTTTTTACTCTCTTGGGGAGACAAGCCGCGCGCCGCGTTCAAGCAACACGCCGGCCATCAATTGATCTGGAATGGATAAACCGCGCCCAGTTTAAGGATTTGCGTCAGTTCATCCAGTGCCGTCCGGCATTCAAGCAGCAATTGCGGATCCGCCAGATCGGTTTCGCTCAAGCGGTCGCGGTAGTGCTTTTCAACCCATGCGGTCAACGAACCGTACAACGGTGGCGTCATGATAACCCCTGGGTTGACGGCTGCCAGTTCAGTTTCGTTAAGCGCGACGCGCAGTCGCAGGCACGCCGGGCCGCCGCCGTTCTGCATGCTTTGCTTGAGATCGAAAACTTTCACTTCGCGGATCAGGCCGCCCGAGCTGGTCAGGCTTTGCAGGTAAGCCCAAACGCGTTCGTTGGCCTGACACTCTTGCGGCACGATCAGCAACATCGAGCCATCAGGACGCGACAGCAACTGGCTGTTGAACAGGTAGGAACGTACCGCGTCATCCACGGTGACTGCCGAACGCGGCACACACACGGACTGGAAGTTGCCGCCGACTTTGGCCAGCTTGCTTTGCAACTCGGCCAGCATCTGATCGGTCTCGAGGAAGGCGTCCTCGTGATAGAACAAGACCTCGCCATTGCCCACGGCGATTACGTCGTTGTGGAACACGCCCTGATCGATCACGTTCGGGTTTTGCTGGGCGTAAACCACGCCCTCCTCACGCAAACCGTGCAGACGCACTACCGCTTGCGACGCTTCGAGGGTCTGGCGCGCCGGGTACTTTTGCGGCGCAGGGAAACGGTTGTCGAAGGCACTGCGACCGAACACGAAGAACTCGACGCCCGCCTCGCCATATTCACGGCAGAAACGTGTGTGGTTGGCCGCGCCTTCGTCACCGAATTGCGCTACCGCTGGCAATGCCGCGTGATGGGCGAAGTGCTGCTGATTGGCGAACATCGCGCCGAGCACACGGCTGGTGGTCGGGTGCTCGATGCTGCGGTGGTATTTGCAGTTGAGGTTGGCGGCGGTCAAATGCACGCGGCCATCAGCGGTATCGGCACTCGGGCTGACCGTGGCGGCGTTGGCCACCCACATGCTCGATGCCGAGCAACTGGCGACCAGCAGCGGCATGGCTTCTTTGGCGGCGCGCTCGATCACTTGCGCATCGGTACCGCTGAAACCCAGACGGCGCAGAGCGGCCACGTCCGGACGTTCCTGTGGCGCCAGCACGCCCTGCTGAAAGCCCATTTCCATCAGCGCTTTCATTTTCGCCAGACCTTGCAGCGCCGCTTCCTTCGGGTTCGAGGATTGCTGGCTGTTGCTCTGGGAGGCAACGTTGCCGTAGGACAGACCACCGTAGTTATGGGTCGGCCCCACTAGACCGTCAAAATTGACTTCATAGGATTTCATCAGCGAGGCTCCACGAGAATCTGTTGTTATAGGCTTCAGTAACTATTCTTTTAGACCGAGGCGCGGCCTTCGCGAGCAAGCTCGCTCCCACAGGGAAATGCAGTCCAATGTGGGAGCGAGCCTGCTCGCGAATGGCCGTTACGCCATTTTCACGCCAGGCGTAAGGGCTGCAGGCAAAGTCAGGCTCGGTGTTTCCAGCGACGCCACCGGATACGCGCAGTAATCCGCTGCGTAATAGGCGCTGGCGCGATGGTTGCCCGATGCACCGACACCACCGAATGGCGCGCTGCTCGCAGCACCGGTCAGTTGCTTGTTCCAGTTGACGATGCCGGCACGGCTTTGCAGCCAGAACTGCTGATAACGCGCTTCGGAATCCGACAACAAACCAGCGGCCAAGCCATAAGCCGTGTTGTTCGCCTCAGTGATCGCCGCTTCAAAATCAACATAGCGGATCACCTGCAGCAACGGGCCGAACAGCTCTTCGTCCGGACGCTCGGCAACCGCCGTCACATCAACGATGCCCGGCGTCAGCAACGCGGCTTGTGCTTGCGGCTGAGTCATTTTCAGCAGCGAAACCGCGCCGTTGGCCAGCAGATGTTCTTGAGCGTCCATCAGCGCTTTCGCTGCGCCAAGGGAAATCACCGAGCCCATGAACGGCGCCGGTTGTTGATCGAATGCGCCGACTTCTATGGTCGCGCTGACTTCAACCAGACGCTTCAACAGGCTGTCGCCCCACGCGCCTTGCGGCACCAGCAGACGCCGTGCACAGGTGCAACGCTGACCGGCAGAGATGAAGGCTGACTGAATGATCGTGTAAACCGCTGCATCCAGATCTGCGACCTGATCAACCACCAGCGGATTGTTGCCGCCCATTTCCAGCGCCAGAATCTTGTCCGGACGACCGGCGAACTGCTGGTGCAGATGATTGCCCGTACGGCTCGAACCGGTGAAGAACAGACCGTCGATGCCAGGGTTAGCCGCCAGCGCGATGCCGGTTTCGCGAGCACCTTGCAGCAGGTTCAAAACACCCGCTGGCAGACCGGCTTCGATCCAGCACTTGACCGTCAGCTCGGCGACTTTCGGGGTCAGTTCGCTCGGCTTGAACAGCACGCTGTTACCCGCCAGCAACGCCGGAACAATGTGGCCGTTCGGCAAATGGCCAGGGAAATTGTAAGGGCCGAACACCGCAACCACACCGTGTGGCTTGTGGCGCAGCACGGCGGTGGCGTCGCCCAACGGGCCGCTCTTCTCGCCGGTACGCTCGCGATAGCTCTGCACCGAGATCGCGATCTTGTTGACCATGCTGGTGACTTCAGTCGCGGATTCCCACAGCGGCTTGCCGGTCTCTTCACCAATGGTGCGGGCCAGTTCGTCAGCGTGGTTTTTCAGCGCGGCGGCGAACGCTTCCAGAACCGTGATGCGCTCATCCAGCGAGCGACGAGCCCACTCCGGGAATGCCTGACGCGCAGCCTGCACAGCCGACTCAACCTGAGCCGCCGTGGCGCCCTCCCCCGACCACAGCACTTGCTGGGTCACCGGGTTCAGCGATTGAAAAGCTTCGCCCTGACCGGCCAGCCACTCACCTGCGATGTATAGCGAATTCATTATTTCGACTCCCGTGCAGCGGACAACGCCACAGCGCGCACTTGATCGCCAGCGTTGAGTTGAAGACGTTTGGCGGTCTGCGGATCGACCACCAGCGTGCCGGCAGCCAGACGCGCCGGCGCAGCGGTGATGCGGCAGTCTTCGCGCTTGCGGTTATGGATGATGAACGGCGTCGCGTCGTCGCCCGGTGTGCCAACGGCCAGCACCAGCGCTTCACTGTCACGCACGGCGCGGATCTTGCCGGTTTCGCATTCGATGGCCGGACCTGCGTCGAAGATGTCGACGTAACCCTGATAGCTGAACCCTTCGCCCTTGAGCATCGCCAGGGCTGGCTCGGTGTCCGGGTGAACCTGACCGATGACACTGCGCGCGCCTTCGGAGAGGAAGCAGGTGTACAGCGGGAATTTCGGCATCAGCTCAGCGATGAACGCCTTGTTGCCGACACCGGTGAGGTAATCGGCCTGGCTGAATTCCATTTTGAAGAAGTGCCGACCGAGGCTTTCCCAGAACGGCGAACGACCGGCGTCATCCGACACACCGCGCATTTCGGCAATGATCTTGTTGCCGAACAGTTCAGGGAATTCGGCGATGAACAGCATCCGCGCCTTCGACAGCATGCGACCGTTCAGACCGCTGCGGTAATCGGCGTGCAGGAACAGCGAGCACAGCTCGGAATTACCGGTCAGGTCGTTGGCCAGGAACAGCGTCGGAATCTCGCGATAGATGTTCAGCTCTTGCGAAGCGCTGACGGTCAGGCCGACACGGAAGTTGTACCAGGGCTCACGCATACCGACCGCGCCAGCAATGGCGGAAATCCCCACCACGCGGCCGTCGTCGTCTTCGAGCACGAACAGGTAGTCCGCATCACCACGGCCAGCTTCACCGCGAAAAGTCTTCTCGGCCCAGCCGACCCGATGGGCCAGACGTTCTTCGTTAGCCGGCAATGTGGTCAGGCCGGTGCCAGTGCTGCGGGCCAGGTCGATCAGCGCGGCTAAATCGCTGCTGCGTACGGGACGAACAATCATGCTATCTCCTCAAACGGGCCGCTTTCGCCACCCGTGAAACTCGCTAAGGCGTTAAACCGCCACCAGGCGCACGCTGGCACCTTCACCGACGCCCAAGGCTTCGGCCGCTTCCAGATCCAGAGTCACCGGTTTACCCGGCGCGTAATCCAGTTCCAGCAGCACCGCGCGGTAATCCTGCAACTGCGCGTTGGCCACCAGATACTGACGCCCGGCACCTTTGACCGGCTCGCCGATCTTCACTGGCACCACGCGGCTCTGGGCGATCGAACGGATCCCCGAAACGCGCGCATGCAGGGTCGGGCCACCGTCGAAAATGTCGATGTAGTGATCGGTCTCGAAGCCTTCGCGCATCAGGATGTCGAAGGTAATCTGCGCACGCGGGTGCACCTGGCCCATCGCCTCTTGGGCGGAATCCGGCAGCAGCGGTACGTAGATCGGGTAATGCGGCATCAGCTCGGCGAGGAACGTACGGCTTTTCAGCCCGCACAGACGTTCGGCTTCGGCGTAGTTGAGGTCGAAGAAGTTGCGACCGATCGCATCCCAGAATGGCGAGTCGCCGTTCTCGTCGCTGTAACCGACGATCTCGGTGACCACCGAATCGGCGAAACGCTCCGGGTGGCTGGCAACGAACAGCAAACGGCCACGGGAGTTGAGTTCCGACCACGGCGAACCGACCAGCTCGCGCTGCACGTAGAAACTGGTCAGCAAGCTATTGCCGGTCAGGTCGTGGCACTGCGAAAGCACGTGGATCTTGTTGTGAATCTTCAGCTCGCGCGAAGCGTGGACGAAGGTCTCGTTGCGGAAGCTGTAGAACGGCTCCGAGTAACCGGCCGAAGCGACGATGGCCGAGCAGCCGACCAGTTTTCCGGTGGTGGAATCTTCGAGGACGAAGAAGTAGCTCTCTTCACCGTTGAAACTCACTTCGGCAGCGAACGAGGCTTCGCTCGCGGCAATCTTGTCGCTCAGACGTTCCACGTCATCCGGCAAGGAAGTGACACCAATCGGGCTGTCCGCAGCCAGACGCTGTACCTCGCCCAGATCAGCCATTTGCGCGGGGCGCATCACCAGCATGGTGTCACTCCTTTTCTCTTATCAATTCACAGAAAAATAGCCGGGCCTACATGGAGATCAATGTAGGAGTGAGCCTGCTCGCGATTGCGGTCTGTCAGAAACCAATGAGTCGACTGACACACCGCAATCGCGAGCAGGCTCACTCCTACAGTTGATCTGGTCCGGCATAAAATTTTGATCGACGCCTGAAAAACTCCAGGCGTCGAAGGGTCTATCAGACTTGCGTCAATGCTGCAGCCGCGCGCTCGAAACGATCCAGACCGGCATCAATATCGGCGTCTTCCACCACCAGGCTCGGGGCGAAACGGATCACGTCCGGGCCCGCCTGCAGAATCATCAGGCCTTCTTTTTCAGCAGCGTTGAAGATGTCTTTGGCTTTGCCTTTCCAGGCATCGTTCAGTACGCAACCGATCAGCAGACCGAGGCCACGCACCTGAGTGAACAAGCCGTATTTCTCGCCGATCTGCTCAAGGCGCGCCTTGAACTTGTCGTGCTTGGCATTCACGCCGCTCAGCACTTCAGGGGTGTTGATTACGTCGATCACCGCTTCAGCGACCGCGCACGCCAGCGGGTTGCCGCCGTACGTGGTGCCGTGAGTGCCGACGACCAAGTGTTTGGCCAGTGCTTCGGTGGTCAGCATCGCCGCGATCGGGAAACCACCGCCCAGGCTCTTGGCGCTGGTGAGGATGTCCGGGGTCACGCCGTAATGCTGATAGGCGAACAGCTTGCCGCTGCGGCCCATGCCCGTCTGCACTTCGTCGAACACCAGCAGAGCGTTGTTCGCGTCGCACAGTTCGCGGGCACCTTGCAGGTAAGCCAGCTCGGCTGGCAGTACGCCGCCCTCGCCCTGGATCGGTTCCAGCACGACCGCACAGGTCTTGTCGGAAACGGCGGCTTTCAGCGCTGCCAGATCGTTATAAGGCACGTGGGTGATGCCGGTGATTTTCGGGCCGAAACCGTCGGAGTACTTCGATTGGCCACCAACGTTGACGGTGAACAGGGTACGGCCGTGGAAGCTGTTCAGCGCGGCAATGATTTCGTATTTCTCAGTGCCGAAACGGTCAAACGCCACACGACGGGCCAGCTTGAACGCGGCCTCGTTGGCTTCAGCGCCGGAGTTGCAGAAGAACACGCGCTCGGCGAACGTGGCGTCGATCAGCTTGTGCGCCAGGCGCAGGGCCGGCTCGTTGGTGAACACGTTGGACACGTGCCACAGCTTGTTCGCTTGCTCGGTCAGTGCACCGACCAGCGCCGGGTGCGCATGGCCCAATACGTTAACGGCAATCCCGCCGGCGAAGTCGATCAGCTCGCGGCCGGCCTGATCCCAGACACGGGAACCGGCGCCACGCACCGGAATGAAAGCGGCAGGCGCGTAGTTGGGAACCATTACCTGGTCGAAATCAGCGCGTTGTACCGCAGCGTGCTCAACGGACATCGGAGTCTCCTGATGAGGGCCACCCGCCTGAAACTGGCGAGCGATGGGGGGGATTGTAAGGACAGTTTTCTGCCCGGCCTTGTCGCCAAGCGACAACTTCTTATAGCGCAAACCCCGGATTTTCCCGGGTTTACGGCAATGCGACATATAGCGTCGCAAAGGCGCAGTTTACCGGGCGCCGCCGATTTGCGGCAGGTTGCTGAGAATACCAATTCAACCCCGCGACAAAGATATAAATATGTACCGCACAAGGGGGGCCATTTCCTGATTTGCTGCGCGTTCTTCTCAACGCCAAGGAATGGCCCATGCATCCGTCTCAACGACACCCACCGGCAGCCTCGACCGCGACGAGTGACGCGCAGCATCACGATGATCATTATCTGCCGCTGAAAAAAGCCCTGCCCGACTGGCTCGGTAACATTTCCACAGGCCGGCGCGAGGCACTCGGAAACACCCGGCCGCAGGCGTCCGCCTCGATTCAGGCTGCTCCGACCGAAAGCCATCAACAGATGAAGACCCTCAACGCCGCGCACTGGGTCGCGCAAAGCAAAGTCGACCAGAGCCTGGAACACCTGCAGGACGCCAGCGCCTTTGCCGAACCGTTGCTCAAACAACAACTGAAAGACTGTTTCGGCCTGGACCTGGATGTGCGCAACACCTTTGTGCGCCTCTACATTCCCGCGACCACACCGTGGTTCCCGATCACCACGGGCGCCCGCGTCTGGACGGTGTCACTGCTGGATGCCGCGCTGCATAACTTCGAAGAAAAGGAAACCTCCGAAAACGCCTTCGAAGCCGAATCGACCTATACGAACCGTCCCTCGGCAACCGGTCAGTTCGAGACCTTGCCGGCGCTCAAATCCACACTGAGCATTCCAGCCTTCACCCGGTTGTGTCGCAGTCTGGATCTCGGCGCCCGCTATAAAACCCATCTGGAAGACAACCTTGGTTATTCCGATCCGATGGTGGCCTCCGTACTGCGCGGAAAAATAGACGACAGTCAGAAAGCCGCGATGAAAGCCGCACTGCAATGGGCGCGGATGAATCACGATGTCTCGGAAAGTTATTTTCGCTTGATCGACGCCGTGCTCGACGGCATGACCGGGCTATATATCAGCGGCGCGCAGGTAAAGAGCCATGACATGGGAATGCTGTGCGCGCCGCTCACCGGTATCGTCGTCTTTGCCCCCGACCTGTATGTGTCGCGAGACCCGGCACGGGTGGTTGCCTATGTCCCGGACGACCCCGAACACCCCTTCAAGGAATACGCCTCGACCTACGAACTGTTTGTCGAACTGACGCGCCAGTTGCGCTCGAAAGACTATCAACAGTTTTTCAGCCGCTTTGTGAACCACGAACATCGCGGGTTTTTCTTCAGCACCCTCAACAGCCGCTTGACGCAGATGACGTGGCATCCGCCGGAGCCCGGCAGTTCGCTGCCCGCGTGGCGCGAAACCCCGGTCGAGCGGCCGGACCTGCAAACCACCCTGACGCCGTTCCCTGACAATCTCTGGCAACACCTTTATCAAGCGAAACTGAACAAGATCTTCAATGACGCCCGGGTGATCGCCGTGCCCACCTCCGTAGTGGACCAAAAGGCGCGCTGGGCGTTCTGGGATTCAGTAAGCAACATCCTCTCGAGCATTGTTCAGACCGCCGCGCTGATCGTCGCGCCGTTTGTGCCGGTACTCGGTGAAGCGATGATGGCGTACATGGCCTATCAAATGCTCGACGAAGCCTTCGAGGGCATCATCGAGTGGGGCCAGGGCCGCACGACAGAAGCCTTCGAGCACTTGATGGACACCGTCGAATCGCTGATCCAACTCGGCATCTTCGGCGTGGGCGGTGCGATTGGTGCCGGCGAATTTCGCAAGGTCCTGCCCCAGGAGGTGGTCGCATTCATCGATCGTTTCAAGCCTGTGCAATTGAGCAACGGCGCAACCCGCTACTGGGATCCCGATCTGACCCGCTACCAACACACAGCGGTGCCCGATGCCGGCTCAATGCCCAACGAACTGGGTTTGCACACGCATCAAGGCAAACAACTGCTGCCACTGGAAGACGCCCATTTTGCCGTGAGCGAAAGTGCGATTCCCGGCCAATACATCATCGAACACCCGACTCGACCCGACGCCTACCAACCGACGGTGCGGCACAACGGCGCCGGTGCCTGGCACACCGAAATGGAACAACCACTGGCGTGGGACACCGACACGGCGCTGCGACGAGTCTCCCCTGCCATCGATACGTTCTCGCCGACCGAGCGCGAGACCATTCTTCGTGTCAGTGGCGTCAATGACGATGCCGTGCGCAAGATGCATGTCGATCAACAAACACCGCCGCCGCTGCTGGCCGACAGCATCCAGCGCTTCAAGATCGATCAACAGCTGCAACGCTTCATCGATCAACTCGACAGCAACGTGGCCGAACAATACCGGCGCGCCGATCCGGTGACGCAGCTGCAACTGCTGACGGAACACGGTCGCTGGCCGAGCAGCCAGCGCCTGCGTCTGGCTAATCAACAGGGCGAACTGCTCTGGCAATCTTCGGCGGACGAATCCTTGCCACTGATCGAGCTTCGCCAGGCCAGCCTGATCGATGGCGACCTGCTCAAAACCCTGCTTGCGTCCCTCGACGAGCAACAAACCAAAGCCCTGCTCGCAGAATCCTTCGGCGGGCCAATGCCTTCACTCGATGTCCGTAGTCAGACCTTGCGCCAACAACTGGCCCATCTCGCCCGCCGCCATCGCAGCTCGATGTTCGAATCGCGCTATCAGGCCCTGCAGCACATTGACGACCCGCTGGCCCAAGCGCTTGTCAGCCACGATCCATCACTGCCGGCGAGCATCACTCGCGAACTGCTCGACACTGCCACTGGCAGCGAGCTGATGCAGATCAACGAAGGTGAACTGCCACCGCGCCAGCAGGCACTCCTGCAACGGGCGCAACAGGAGGTGCGCGTTACCCGCGCTTACGAGGGGCTGGCGCTGAAGTCCGTGAGCAATGCCGATTCCGACTCTCTGGCGCTGCACAGCCTCAAGTTACTGCCGGGCTGGAGCGGCGATGTGCGCATCGAAATCCGCGACGGTCGCTATGAAGGCCGCGTACTCGACAGCATCGGACGCGAAGATGCGCCCGCACAGAAAGTGCTGGTGCGCCAATCGGACGGTCGCTATCAGCCCTTTGACGACCGCGACCAGGAACTGCACTCGGCCACGGATTTTTACTCCAGCGTTTTGTACGCGCTACCCGATGGCGAGCGCCGAAGTCTGAATATGCAGATCGGTCAGAGCGACCTGCTGCAGTCGGCGATCCGCGAGCGAACACTGGCACGCAATGAACTGCGCACCGTAATGTTCGAGACGCCAATCCTTCAGCCTGCGGTGGACACGCTACGCCTTGAGGGCTTCGGCGATCAGCGACTGAGTACCCCCAGGCGCCTTGAAGATGCCGACTTTTTTGAAGCGGGCGAACTCGGTGCGGTCGGCATCGAACATCAGGACAACCTGATGACCACCGGCCAGCGCATCGTCAGCCCCGAGGAGCGTGTGCAGGAAGTTTTTCGAGGCTTCTCCGCTGAGGAAGCACGAAATTACGTGGCTGCTTTTCAGAATGATCCGGCCGCACTCAACGTTGAACTGGCCAGGCGTCGCAATGAACACATGAAGCTCAGCGATGATCTGCGTCGCTGGGAAATTGATGTCCCGGCCAACGATCCGGTCAGTGGCCTGCCGTTGACCTACATCGAGCGCCGGGCAGCCCTGCAGAATCGCGCCCGACTCAGGGACGCACTGTTGCGTTGCTGGCGCAGACAGACCCGTGGCCCCGCCGGCTACATGTTGCAGATCGCCGAACCGATCCTCGGTGACTTGCCCGTACTGGAGGCGGATTTTGGTCACGTCTCGATGCTCTCCATAAACGGCAGCGCCAGCACCAGGGCTGTGGATGCGTTTTTGCAACGCTTCCCGAGCATGCTGTATCTGGATGCGCAAAATCTCAACCTGCCGAATCTGCCCCAATCCGTGAGTGCCATGCCCAATCTGCGTCAGTTGATCCTGCGCAACTGTGGCATCCGCCATTCGGCGGCCAACCAGACGTTGCTGGCGGCATTGCCCCATCTCTCGCTGCTGGATCTGCGCGGTAATGCCTTGGGTACGCCCCCGGACATCAGCGCACTGCCATCGCTGCGTCACCTCAATCTGTCGAGAACGGGCATTTCCACAGTGCCTGCCAACATGCTCGATCATCCGCGCCTGATCACCGCGAGTTTCGAGGGCAACAACATCACGGAAATACCGCCGCCCTTTTTCAATCTGGCCAGCTCTCTCAGTGACGGTTTCGGGTTTGCCGACAACCCTCTGACGACAGCCACTCGGGAGAAGGTCAAAGCGTTCTATAACCACACCGGAAAACACTTCGGGGTACGACCGGAGTCTGCAGACATCGAGCGCGCCGTGGCATTGTTTCCGGCACTCAACGCTGATCAGGCCAGTGATCTGCTGTATCGGTTGCCCGGCACCCTGTTCGAAGGCCGATTTCAACTCGCCCGCTGGGAGGTCGAACTCAGCCATCTGAGAACCGAACTGGGTACCTGGGCCGAGCGGATTCCGGCGCTCGAACCCATTTTCAGGCGGCCGTTGACCGTCGATGAACAAGCCTCCGAGCGCAATGCCAGGAACGCATTCCGGGAAACACTGGAACAGTTCTGGCGCAGCAGGTCGGCCTCTGTCCGGCAAAGCGAGCTGGTAGCGAATCTGGACTTTATGGGCGACATGCCCATCCTCAGCGCCAACTTCGACCATGTCTCCCGCTTGCGGCTCACCGGTAACAAAAATATTTCGGCCTTGCTCCCGTTCATGCAGCGCTTCAAGCACCTGAACACATTGGAGTTGCATGCCTTCGACCTCGAACCGATTGCGCTGTCATCGATCAAAATGCCGCGGCTCAATGTGCTGGAGCTCAACGATTGCGGTGTGGTGCTGACCCCGGAAAATCAGGCGACACTGGTCTCGCTCAACAACCTGCATACGCTGGACTTGAGCAACAATCCGCTGGGGACTTTCCCCGACCTTAATCAGTTGCCTGAACTCACCTACCTCGACCTGTCCAATACCGGCATCAACGTAGTACCCGAAGGGCTGACCAGCCACCCGAGTTTGCGTACCGCTATCCTCAGCGGCAACCGTATCAGCGAAATACCCGATGCCGTGTTTGATATGCCGGCCAATCAGAGCGATGGCCTGGACTTCTCCGACAACCCGCTGACCCGTGAAACGCACAACAAGATAAAGACCTATTACCGACGCACCGGACTCGACTTCGACGTGCGCGCTGATGAGGGCGATATCGCCCTTATGCGTCAGCTGTTTCCGTCGCTGGACGAGCAGGAGGCCAGCGATGTGTTCTATGACTTGCCGGGCACCTTGGCGGATGGCCGGACTCAGCTCATGCAATGGCGTGCCGAACTTAACCAGATGACCACCGACCTGACCTTGTGGGCGCCCCAAGTGCCGAGCACCCACCCTGTCACCGGCGAAATCCTCACAGCCATCGAGTTGTTCGATCAGTACGCTGCCCGGTCCGAGTTCGGCCAACAACTGGAACGGTTCTGGCGTCACCGCTATGGTGAGTCGGGTATGCGCGCCGACTTCTTCGAGGCTGACCTGCGCTTTTTTGGTGAATTCCCCCGACTGACAGCAGATTTCAGCCATGTGTCGGGCGTAAAGCTCAAAGGCAACAACGCCATCGGTGCACCCGAGGCATTCATCGATTTGTTCGTCAACACACGGGAACTGGAACTGCAGCAATTCCCGCTGAATGAAATCCCCCAGGCAGTGGCCCGACTGTCAACGCTCAAGGAACTCTCCCTGCCCCGCTGCGGCATTACCTTCAACGCAGTCGACCAAAGCACCCTCTCGACGCTGCGCAGTCTTGAACTGCTGGACCTGAGCCACAACCCACTGACAATGGCACCCGACCTCCGGCTCTTCCCCGCCATGCGTGACATTTTGCTGACCAATACCGGCATTCCCGCCCTGCCCGATGGCATCGCCGGTCACCCGAACCTGAAAAACGCGCTGCTGAACGGCAACCGCATCACCGACCTCCCCGAGCAGTTTTTCAGCCTCGACCTGGACCTCGCCGATGGACTCAATCTGGGTAACAACCCGCTGTCCCTCGCCGCTCGCGAACGCATCAAAACCTATTACCTCGAGCAAGGACGTCACTTTGACGTGATGCCGGACGTCAGCGACCTGGCCAGCGCACAGCGCCTGTATCCGTGGATGGATGTCGACGATGCCAGTCACTTGATCTATCACCTGCCCGGCACATTGCAGGCCGGTACGGCGCAACTGATGCGCTGGGAGGCGGAAATCAGCCAGATGATCAGCGACCTGAGTGCCTGGTCCGACCGCGTGCCGGTACGCAACCCCGCCACAGGCGAGCACTGGGGAGCCATCCATCGAGCGATTGAACAGAGCCACCGCAAACAGTTCAGTCAGAAACTGGAAGAGTTCTGGCGCGGCAGAAACCCGGACAAACCCGAACTAAGGCTAAACTCGCTGGAATTCGATGCGTCCTTCGCCGGGGAGTTGCCGCCACTGACGGCCGACTTCAGTCACGTCATCCGCTTATCCATACGGGGCAACGAAGCCCTGAACGCACCCACAGGTTTTCTGTCGTGTTTCAGCGGACTGCAAGTCCTGGAACTGCGCAGTTTCGCCCTGGGTCGGGTGCCGCGAGCGCTGTCGCTGATGCCGGCCATGGAAACACTGACAATGAGCAGCTGCGGTATTGTCCTCGACACAATGGGGCAGACCACACTGTCCAGAATGAACCGCCTGAAGGCGCTGGACCTGTACAACAACCCACTGGGCACTGCACCGGATATCAGCTCATTGCGGGCACTGAAGACACTTGACCTGACCCGTACCGGTATCAGCCAGATACCCGCCGGCTTGGGGCAATTGACGAAACTGCGCTACGCGTTGCTGAGTGAAAACGCCATTGTCGACTTGCCGCAGGACATGACCGGATTTGCCTCAAACGGCGTTGATCTGCGAGCCAACCCGCTGTCCGTTGCCGCCAGAGACCGGATCAAAGCCGAATACCGGATCACTCGCAAGCACTTGGGCGTTACGGCCGACGAAGCGGACATCGCCCTGACGCAAGCTCTGTACCCAGGCATCAACGAAGCCGATGCAAACCACCTGATCTACAGTCTGCCGGGCACTATGGCCGAAGGGCGGCTCGAATTATTGCGCCGACAGCGGGATCTGACGACATTGCTTGGCGAGCTCGGGACATGGGCGAAGGAAGCTGCGCGCGATCCGTTCACGGGGGCCACGCTGGAAGGCGAAGCGCTGCAACAGGAAAACGCCAGAAGAACCTGGTTCAAGGATGGCCTGGAGCGACGTTTGCGCGAGGCTCCGGTAGGCTTTGCACCGACTGGGCTGGCCTGTGACCTGTCGTTCATCGGTGAGTTACCGACACTGAGCGGGCGTTTCGAGCAGATCACCGAACTGACACTGACCAGCACCGCCCGCGTACACCCCCGGGTTGACCGCCTGCTCGAACTGTTTCCGAATCTTGAGAACCTGGATATCCGGGCCTATCAGCTCAACGAGATTCCGCCAGCGGTGTTCCGCATGAGCAAGCTGACCGACCTGGAACTGCCCTACTGCCGGATCGTCCTGAACGCGCAAACCGCGAGCGCACTGGCGCGTATGGAGAACCTGCAAAAACTGGACTTGAGCCACAATCCGTTAGGGCTGACGCCGGACCTGAGAAACCTGCACATGTGCTACTCGTTGCATCTGGAAAATACCGGGCTGAGCGAACTGCCACCCGGGCTTTTCGAACTGCCCCGTTTGAATTATGCGGACCTGTCCGGCAACGCCATTACCGAACTCCCCGACCCGCTGCCCTCGCCGACCTCCGGCGCAAAAACCACCTACGAGTTCACGGGCAATCCCTTGAACGCACAGAGCCAGCAACGACTGACGACGTATAGCGAGGCGGTAAAAGCCCACTTGCTCGAGGAGTACGAAAGGCGCAGGAACCAGGCCGATCCGCTGGACAATTTCAGGGCTATCTCGTTTTCCGATTGACCCCGGCGCTCGACGCGGTCTAACCGCGCTCGGGCGGCACTGAAGACAATTCGAACGGGCTGCTGCTGCGCCGCTGGTTGCGATCTTCCCGCGGCGTGGCACCGAAGAAATTGCGATAGGCGCTGGAGAAATGCGGCCCTGAAGAAAAGCCACACGAGAGGCCGATCTGAATGATCGACTTGCTGGTCTGCATCAACATCTGCCGGGCCTTGTTCAGGCGCAATTCCAGGTAGTACTGGCTCGGCACACGGTTGAGGTATTGCTTGAAGATCCGCTCCAACTGTCGACGGGACACGCACACGTGTTGGGCGATTTCGTCGGTGGTCAGCGGTTCTTCGATGTTGGCTTCCATCAGCAACACCGCTTGGGTGAGCTTCGGATGACTGGAACCGAGACGGTTCTGCAACGGAATGCGCTGACGCTCGCCACCTTCGCGGATGCGTTCAACCACCAGTTCTTCCGAGACTGCACCGGCCAGTTCTGCACCGTGATCGCGAGCCAGCACCGCCAGCAACAGATCGAGCACGGACATGCCGCCGCATGCGGTCAAGCGATCGCGATCCCAGTCGAACAGGTGACTGGTGGCGATGACTTTCGGAAAGCGCTCGGCGAAATCGTCCTGCCAGCGCCAGTGCACCGCCGCGCGATAACCGTCGAGCAAACCGAGTTGCGCCAATGGATAAACGCCAGCGGACAAACCGCCGATGACCGTGCCCGCACGCACCAGTTGCTTGAGCGCACTGCTGAGCGCCGGGGCCAATGTGGTCGGCGGCTCGTCAGCGAGCAGGAAAAGTTTCTGGAAGTTTTCGAGCTTGCCGGTCCAGGCCTCACCGGGCAGTTGCCAGGCGCCTTCGGCCCCGGCTCCTGTAACGGCTTCGGCCTGCAGGAACGACAGTTCGTAAACCACGTCCGGGTGCACACGCTGAGCAACACGCAAGGCTTCCTCCGCCAGCGCCAGCGTCAACGCTTTAGTGCTGGGCCAAATCAGGAAACCAATTCGATGGGCAGTCATGGGCGGGCAATCCGAAACGAAGAACAGTGATGAAGGCAAGGGCCAATGCTAGCCCGAAAATGAACACAAATCTTGAAACTGCGCAGATCAAATGTAGGAGTGAGCCTGCTCGCGATGGCGGTGTAACAGTCAACATTACTGCTGTCTGAACCACCGCTTTCGCGAGCAGGCTCACTCCTACAAGGGATTTTGGTCAGTCTCTAGGTCGAGAAGCATGACCTAATCTGGTGCATAACGGCAGCGATTACTTGAGGCTGCCCGAGAGGAATTGTTGCAAACGTTCAGACTGCGGATTCACCAGCACTTCACGCGGGTTGCCGCTTTCTTCAACAACGCCTTTGTGCAGGAACACCAACTGGTTCGACACTTCACGGGCAAAGCCCATCTCGTGGGTCACCACAACCATGGTGCGACCTTCCTGAGCCAGCGCTTGCATGACTTTCAGCACGTCGCCCACCAGCTCCGGGTCGAGCGCCGAAGTCGGTTCGTCGAACAGCATGACTTCCGGTTCCATCGCCAGCGCACGAGCAATCGCCACGCGCTGCTGCTCGCCACCGGACATGTGCCCCGGGAACGCGTCTTTACGATGGGCCACGCCAACCTTGTTCAGGTAGTGCTCGGCTTTCTCGCGGGCTTCGGCCTTGGACACGCCGAGTACATGAACCGGCGCTTCCATGATGTTTTCCAGCGCAGTCATGTGTGACCACAGGTTGAAATGCTGGAACACCATCGACAGGCGCGAACGCATGCGTTGCAGCTGCTTCGGATCAGCGGCTTTCAGCGCGCCGTCCTTGTTCGCCACCAGTTTCAGCTCTTCGTTGTTGAGCAGAATCTTGCCCGCGTGCGGCTGCTCAAGCAGGTTGATGCAGCGCAGGAAAGTACTTTTGCCGGAGCCACTGGAGCCGATGATGCTGATCACATCGCCGGCTGCCGCTTTCAGGGACACGCCCTTGAGCACTTCGTGACTGCCATAGCGTTTATGCAGGTCTTGGACTTCAAGTTTGTACATGCGGTCGGTTCTCACAAAAACAGTCAGTCAGTCGTTGAGCAAGCGCCCGTGACGCAGCGCTTCGCGCCCCGCCACCTTGGCCAGCCAGAAACCGGGTTGGGCATAACGCAGCCGTTCAATGGCAAACAGCACCCCGGAGGTACCAGCACATACCGTGCTGACCCGATCGGACAGAGGATCAATCACTTCAAAAATCTCATCACCCGCCTCGACCCACTCGCCGGGCTTGCGCAGAAAACTCACGACGCCCGGATGCGGCGCGAACAGCAACTCAGTGCCCTCGAACGGCATGCCTTCACAGGCTTCGTGCGCCGGGTTCGGCCACTCGCCGGTGATCAAGCCTTGCTCGGCGAGGAACGCAAGAATGCCTTCAGCATACGCACAGGCTTCGGCGCGACCGGTGTCGGCCTGACCGCCAAGCTCAATCGTGGTCGCCAGACATGCCAACGGAACCTGCGCATCGGGGAACTGACGCGACAGACGCAACCATGGCAGCGAGCAAGCTTCATCGAACGAGCTGCCGCCGGAATCTTCCGCGAGCAATCCGACCTTCACATTCAGGTGCGCGGCCAGCGAACGCCACTGCGGCCAGTGCTGCGGCAACGCATACATGTGCAGCGCGGCTTCGGCATCGCAATGCAGATCGAGCACCACATCAGCGGTGCAAGCGTGGCTGAGCAACACACGCTGCATACCTTGCAACTGGCTACTCGCCTCCGGCAATGCCGCCAAGTGATCAGCCATGGCCTGACGGATCAGACGCACATTGGCATGCGGATCATCACCGAGACGCTCGGCCAATGCTGCCGCAACCGGCGCGCTCAGCTCGACGAAATCACGGTTGAAATTCTTGCCGCTGCCGGCCTCGAAACGGCCCTGGTGATTGCCTTGCAGCAATTGCCCAAGACCCAACGGGTTGGCGACCGGCACCAGTTCGATGACGCCGTTGAGCAAGCCTTTGGCTTCGAGTTCGCCAAGGCGCTTTTTCAGCTCCCAAGCGGTGCGCATGCCCGGCAATTCGTCAGCGTGCAGGCTGGCCTGAATGTAGGCCTTGCGCTCGCCGCGTCCGAAACGGAACACGGAAATCTTGCGCTCGCTGCCCAGGTGGCTCCACGGCAATACGTGGTCGATGCGTTCCATATCAGTGCTTCCGCGGGGCCAGGTAGCTCAACCAGCGACGCTCGGCCAGTTTGAACAGCTTGACCAGAATGAACGTCAGGCACAGGTAGAACACGCCAGCGGTGATGTACGCCTCGAACGGCAGATAGAACTGCGCGTTGACCGTGCGCGCCGCGCCAGTGATGTCGATCAAGGTGACGATGGAGGCCAGACTGGTGGTCTGCAGCATCATGATCACTTCGTTGCTGTACTGCGGCAGCGCACGGCGCAGGGCCGATGGCAGCAGGATGCGTTTGTACAGTTTGAAGCGCGACATGCCCATGGCCTTGGCCGCTTCGATCTCACCGTTCGGCGTGGCCTTGAGGCTGCCGGCGATGATTTCCGCGGTGTAGGCGCTGGTGTTGACCGCAAACGCCAGGCAGGCACAGAACGTTGCACTGGACAGCCACGGCCACAGGAAGCTTTCGCGTACGGCTTCGAACTGCGCCAGACCGTAATAGATCAGGAACAGCTGCACCAGCATCGGCGTGCCACGGATCACGTAGGTGTACAGCCACGCGGCGCCGTTGACGACCGGGTTCTTCGAGACGCGCATCAGCCCCAGCGGCAGGGCCGCGAGCAGACCGAAAAACAGCGACAGCGCGAGCAGTTTGAGGGTGGTCAGCAGGCCGCCGACGTACAGCGGCATGGCCTCCCAAATGACGTTGTAGTCGAAGATCATAGATCAGCCGCCCTTACGCCTACCGAGTAGCGCTTCTCAAGTTGACGCAGGATCAGCAACGAAACACTGGTGATCACCAGGTACATCGCCGCCACTGCGAGGAAGAAGGTGAAAGGCTCGCGGGTGGCATCTGCCGCCTGCTTGGCCTTGAACATCATGTCTTGCAGACCGACCACGGAAATCAGCGCGGTCGCCTTGGTGAGTACCAGCCAGTTGTTGGTGAAGCCCGGAATCGCCAGGCGAATCATCTGCGGCACCATCACCCGGAAGAACACCTGAAAACTGCTCATGCCATACGCCATGCCCGCTTCGGCCTGACCTTTGGGAATGGCCATGAACGCGCCACGGAAGGTTTCCGACAGGTACGCACCGAAGATGAAACCGAGGGTGCCTATACCGGCGGCCAGCGGATTCAGATCGATGTAGTCGTCATAGCCGAGCATCGGTGCGACGCGGTTGAGCAAGTCCTGGCCGCCGTAGAAGATCAGCAGGATCAGCACCAGATCGGGAATCCCGCGGATCACCGTGGAATACAGATCGCCCAGCCAGGCCAGCCAGCGCACCGGCGACAGGCGCAACGCGACACCGATCAGCCCGAGAACGATGGCCAGAGCCATGGACGACAAGGCGAGCTGAAGCGTCAGCCATGCGCCATCGAGGATGACAGCCCCGTAGCCTTTCAACATGATTCAGGTCCTCGAAAGTTGGGATGAAAAAATGGCGCAAACCGCAGAGATCCTGTTGCTTGCGCCATTTCGGACTTGTCGCAGAGACGTCTTACTTGCCGTAGATATCGAAGGCGAAGTACTTGTCCTGGATTGCTTTGTATTTGCCGTTTTCGCGGATGGCCGCGATGGCAGCGTTGATCTTGTCTTTCAGGGCGTCGCCCTTACGCACGGCAATGCCTACGCCGTCGCCGAAGTATTTGACGTCGGTGAACGCAGGACCTGCAAACGCGAAGCCTTTGCCGGCGTCGGTGTTGAGGAAGCCATCTTGCAGCAGGGTAGCGTCAGCCACAGTGCCGTCGAGGCGACCAGCGGCCACGTCGAGGTAGATTTCGTTCTGCGAGCCGTACGGCTTGATCTCGGCGCCCAGTGGGGCCAGGACTTCGCGAGCGAAGCGCTCGTGGATCGAACCACGTTGTACGCCGATGTTCTTGCCTTTGAGCTCAGACAGGTTGTCGCTGACAACGGAGCCTTGCTTCATGACCAGACGTGCCGGGGTGTTGTAGTACTTGTTGGTGAAGTCGACAGACTTCTTGCGGTCTTCAGTGATCGACATCGACGACAGGATCGCGTCGATCTTGCGCACTTTCAGTGCCGGGATCAGACCGTCGAACTCTTGCTCGACCCACACGCACTTGACCTGCATCTGCTCGCACAGAGCGTTGCCGATGTCGTAGTCGAAACCGACGATGCTGCCATCCGGCGCTTTCGAGGCGAACGGAGGGTAAGCCGCTTCGATACCGATCTTCAGAGGTTTTTCGTCAGCGAAGGCGTTCATCGACAGCACGGACAGTGCCAGGGCGCCAAGCAGCACAAGTTTCTTCATCTTGGGACTCCATCGGTAAAGGGCAAAAACGGCAGAGTGAGCGACAGCCCAATATGCGAATGGGTGAATCGGGAAATCGGTTGCTGCATCGGTGGGAAATTTCCCGTCAAAACCGTCGGAGGTTTCAACGTCAGCCACGATGAGCGAGTGATCGGCATTCTAACGACAGGCCGGAAGCCGATATTTCTTCAATGCGACAACTAATTACAGATGCACAGAGAAAGCGACTTTGGCACATTGACAGCCCTACAATTTCATGCAAGAGCGAAAGACAGTGAACCGATCCATGTTGCAAATTGCGGGCCTATTATTCGCAAACCCTTCTAATCCGGCAAGCGCAGCGTTGTGTCTTATTTTTCACTGGGGGTTTAGAAGCTCTAAAACGGGGCAATGCGTTTCCCTTTGCCCCGTCGCGGGGCGGGCGGTTACACATTCGGTTACGTGAAAGGTGTTGGGTAACAGCGGGAAATGTCTTACGGGGGAGATCGATAATTATTGGTTGAGTGAGTCCGCGTTCCGACAGCGGACTACACCAGCGCCTGACAAATTGCCTTCGCGAGCAGGCTAGCTCCTACAGGGATCGCATTCCATCTGAAGGAACCCGGTCAATTGTAGGAGTGAGCCTACTCGCGATGAGGCCCGCCCAACCACCCCAAAACCCAGACACAAAAAAGCCCCGCCCGGCAAAACCGGACAGGGCTCCTATGCTTCTAACGCTTAAGCAACATTCATGGTCTTGTGCGTATCAATCAAATGCTGCACCACACCCGGATCCGCCAGCGTCGAGATATCCCCCAACCCGTCGTATTCCGCCGTGGCAATCTTGCGCAGAATCCGGCGCATGATCTTGCCCGAACGCGTCTTCGGCAGCCCCGGTGCCCACTGGATCACGTCCGGCGAAGCAATCGGCCCGATCTCCTTGCGCACCCAGTTCTTCAGCTCCAGACGCAGTTGCTCAGTCGGCTCTTCGCCATTCTTCAACGTGACATAGACATAGATGCCCTGCCCCTTGATGTCATGCGGCACACCCACAACAGCCGCCTCGGCAACTTTCGGATGCGCAACCATCGCGCTCTCGATCTCGGCCGTGCCCATACGGTGGCCCGACACGTTGAGCACGTCATCGACACGCCCGGTGATCCAGTAATAACCATCGGCATCACGGCGCGCGCCGTCACCGGTGAAGTACATGCCACGGAAAGTCTTGAAGTAGGTATCGACGAAACGATCATGGTCGCCATACAGCGTGCGCGCCTGACCGGGCCACGAATCGAGAATCACCAGATTGCCTTCAGCCTCGCCCTCGATGATGTTACCGAGGTTGTCGACCAGCGCCGGCACCACACCAAAGAACGGACGCGCCGCCGAACCCGGCTTCAGCGCGTGCGCACCCGGCAGCGGGCTCATCATGTTGCCGCCGGTTTCGGTCTGCCACCAGGTATCAACGATCGGGCAACGCGACTTGCCGACATTCTTGTAGTACCAATCCCAGGCTTCCGGGTTGATCGGCTCGCCGACCGAACCGAGCAGACGCAGGCTGCTGCCATCCGCGCCTTCAACAGCGGCTTGACCCGAGGCCATCATCGCGCGAATCGCGGTCGGTGCGGTGTAGAGGATGTTGACCTTGTGCTTGTCGACGATCTTCGCCACCCGGGTGATGTCCGGATAGTTCGGCACGCCTTCGAACAACAGCGTGGTCGCGCCATTGGCCAGCGGGCCGTAGACGATGTAGCTGTGGCCGGTGACCCAGCCGACGTCGGCGGTGCACCAGTAGACTTCGCCTGGACGGTAGTCGAAAACGCGCTCGTGGGTCATCGCCGCGTACAGCAGATAACCGCCGGTGGTGTGTTGCACGCCCTTCGGCTTGCCGGTCGAACCGGAGGTATAAAGGATGAACAGCGCTTCTTCGGCGCCCATCTCTTTCGGCGCGCAGACAGTGCCCGCCACTTTCATCAGGTCTTCGTACCAGATGTCGCGATGCTGGTTCCACTTGATGTCGCCACCAGTGCGCTTGCAGACGATGACTTTCTGGATGCTGCTGGTTTCCGGGTTGGTCAGCGCGTCGTCAACGTTGGCCTTGAGGGAAATCTTCTTGCCGGCGCGGATGCCCTCGTCAGCGGTGATCACCACTTTCGATTTGCAGTCGATGATGCGACCGGCCAGGGCTTCCGGCGAGAAACCGCCGAACACCACCGAGTGAATCGCGCCGATCCGGGTGCAGGCCAGCATGGCGACCACGGCTTCGGGAATCATCGGCATATAAATGGTCACCACGTCGCCGCGGTGCACGTCCTGACCACGCAGGGCGTTGGCCAGTTTGCACACTTGTTCGTGCAGTTCGCGGTAGGTGATGTTGCGGCTTTCGGAAGGATCGTCGCCTTCCCAAATGATTGCGACTTGATCGCCGCGCTCGGCCAGGTGACGGTCGAGGCAGTTGTAGGAAACGTTGAGGGTGCCGTCGGCAAACCACTTGATGTCGACATGGTGATCGTCGAACGACGTCTGTTTCACCGTGGTGAAAGGTTTGATCCAGTCGAGACGCTTGGCTTGCTCGCGCCAGAAGCCGTCAGGGTTGACGACCGACTGCTGGTACATGGCTTTGTAGGTCGCCTCGTCAGTCAGCGTGTTAGCCAGAACCTCGGGACGAACGGGATACAGAGAAGCCGCACTCATCTTTCCTACCTCGGTGTAATAGTTGTTTTTGTATGACCCTGTTGTAACGGGGCGGGGGCCATAGAACCATTCGACGATGGTAGTAACAAGCCCCTACAAAACATCCAGATACCCCGCACCGAAGCCCTACGCCGATCCCCCAAACACCACAGAACCCCTGTGGGAGCTTGCCTGCAAGCGAATCAGACAACTCGGTCCCACAGACAAAACACCCGGTTATCAATCCCCATCTCAAGGGATTGTTACCAAATCTGCCAAAGGTGTTTATCAAAACCTGCTCTGTTTACCCCCGCCCCATCTCCCTAAAATTCACCTCGCCAACAAGGCAAACGCGATTAACAACGATACAGCCCCCACGAAGGCCGTTAATCCAGCTCTCAAGTAATAACTGCAAACGATGAAGTTACACACGCAACCCCATAAAGGTTGCGTGACCCCACTCGACCTCAAAAAGGTAAATTTGAAATGAAAGCTTTATTGGTTCTGGCCCTCAGCAGTCTGTGCGCAACCGCCATGGCAGATGAGGTCCCGACTGATGTCGCACAGCAACAACCGGTGATCGAGGAATACACTTACTCCACGCACCTGGACATCGCCAAAGTTGTTTCCATGAGCGAAGTTCCGAATGTCTGCGAAGTGGTTCCGGCCAAAATGGAGTACGACGACTCCAAAGGCCAGCGCCACATCCTGCGTTACAGCGTCATGGGCAACGGCTGCACCAATTGATGATTCGAGACTGCACCGAATTGGATCTCTCAGCGCTTCATTGAGGGTCGATTCCAGCCCGACTTCGGTCGGGCTCAGTTGTGTTTGAAACCGTCAGAAATGCTTGCAAAACACTAGATGTAGTGAAAAACCGATTTTTTTGTTCGTTTTTTGAGCAAATTCACAATGGCGAGATTTTTACGAAAAAAAATCTATCCCCGGCAAAGCCCTGTAAACCCTCACTCTCGTCGAAAAACCACCCTCCTCGACCGCTCCATGCGCGGATTCGCCTCAGCACAGCCGTGTTTTTTTCCCTATAATGCCGCCCCATACGGGTCAGCAATATTCCCTTACAGGGAGCAAAAGCCATTCTGAAGCCCCGCAGCAGCGTTCAACGCTGATTGCGCCCATCAGAGGCTCTCGGAACCCGTCAAAATTTCTGTTTATTTGCCTGCGTGCATCGCTGCAAAAAACGACATCCAACGCGGTCTGTACGACCGTGTGAAAAACCAACCAATCAGGTTTCACACGGGCGACAGGCCCTCACGCAGGAGACGACACGTCATGCTGAGCTGGGACGAATTCGACAAAGAAGACAGTGAAGTAGCAACCGTGAAAGGCGCCAACGCCGGCCACGCTACTGAAGCCAACATGGACCGCCTCGACAACGCTGGCGGTGCCGCCGCGATCGAAGCCCGCGCCGTGACCGCCGACGACTCGGCCGCTGTCGCCCGCGCCAAGGCTGCACTGAACTCCCTCGACGTCGCCGAAGGCCTCGCCGAACTCGAAGGCGCCTCCGCCCGTGTCGCCGTTGACGAAAAGCGCATGATCAACTGCCGCGCCGACCTCAACCAACTCGTGCCATTCAAGTACGACTGGGCCTGGCAGAAATATCTGGACGGTTGCGCAAACCACTGGATGCCGCAAGAAGTCAACATGACCGCCGACATCGCCCTCTGGAAAGACCCGGAAGGCCTGACCGACGACGAGCGCCGCATCGTCATGCGCAACCTCGGCTTCTTCTCCACCGCCGACTCCCTGGTTGCCAACAACCTGGTACTGGCCGTATACCGCCTGATCACCAACCCGGAATGCCGCCAGTACATCCTGCGCCAGGCTTTCGAAGAGGCGATCCACACCCACGCCTACCAGTACTGCATCGAATCGCTGGCCATGGATGAAGGCGAAATCTTCAACATGTACCACGAGATCCCATCGGTCGCGAAAAAAGCAGCCTGGGGCCTGAAGTACACCCGTTCGATCTCCGATCCGAAGTTCGAAACCGGCACCCCGGACACCGACAAAGAGCTGCTGCGCAACCTGATCGCCTACTACTGCGTTCTGGAAGGCATCTTCTTCTACTGCGGCTTCACCCAGATCCTCTCCATGGGCCGTCGCAACAAAATGACCGGCGTCGCCGAGCAGTTCCAGTACATCCTGCGCGACGAATCCATGCACCTGAACTTCGGCATCGACGTGATCAACCAGATCAAAATCGAAAACCCACACCTGTGGGATGTCGAAATGAAGGAAGAAGCGACCCAGATGATTCTGCAGGGTACGCAGCTGGAGATCGAATACGCCCGTGACACCATGCCTCGCGGCGTACTGGGCATGAACGCGGCGATGATGGAGGACTACCTGAAGTTCATCGCTAACCGTCGTTTGTCGCAGATCGGCCTTAAAGAGGAATATCCAGGGACGACTAACCCGTTCCCTTGGATGAGCGAGATTATGGACTTGAAGAAAGAGAAGAATTTCTTTGAGACGAGAGTGATCGAATACCAAACTGGTGGTGCGTTGAGCTGGGACTAATAGTCTCGCTTGGCACGATTTGACGATTGCGGTTTGAGTCGGCGAGTCTAGAAAGCAAAGAGCCCCGATCTGATCGGGGCTTTTTTATGGGCGATAGATAAACCTTTTTTCGCCTACGCCACAGCGTTCAATCTCCTACAGCACTTACAGTCGCTTCCCATTGAAGCGTGCTGCGAGCACTACTAAGCTCTATCGCAGGTGCCTAAGAAACGCCCAACGTAGAAAGCTTGGTCAGTGACACAGACGTGTAATTCGTCGGTGGCAACGGCTCTGCTCGTTGGGATTTCTTAAGTCCGCTCTACGTTGGGGTCAGGCCCTCCCAAAATCCAAAACGTAGAGGTCATAGATATGTCTGATGCATGCTCGGTAACCGTCTTCTCTCGCCACAACCTTTCTCTGCATGCCCTTCTACTCGAAAACCAGCCATGGTTTTCCGCCCGCGATGTTGGCCGTTTGATGGGTTTCCATCTGAATGATCGAGTGGTCAACAAGCTAGATATCGATCAACGCCGCGTCATGTGGATTGAGTACTTTCGAGAACCTGAACAGCAACTGATGCTCAGTGAATCTGGGGTGTATGCGCTGTTGGTCTATCACTACGTTCCGGGTAACCGGTTATTGCGTGAGTGGTTGACCAATGAGGTAGTGCCAACCTTGCGCGATGCGGAGGATTCAGGAGATTCGAATCGGCCAATGTTGAGCTTGTTGGATTGGCCGGAGATGTCTTTGAGTTTGCTGCATTGGCAGGATGAGGGCTGGATTCGGCTTCGGGATATGCCTTACCTGTTGAACGGTCAGAAGTCACGACGAGCTTCTCTAGAGAACCCCTGGTGGCGAAGGGTTAGGCAGGCGTTTCAGTCTTCGAAGCACTCGATGGGCTAGGGATGGGTTTGTAGGACTGCGCGAGATTCGTCGCTTTTTTATGTAGGAATTTTCGTAGACAGCAGTAATGGCCACTCAGTATCGTCCGAGGGTTTTCAACCCTCGGCGATTTTATGAGCGACAAGAAAAAAGACACTGACTGGACTGTTGCTGAGATTGAGGCAGCGGTTGATGCCTACCTGAAAATGTTTGAGCTTGAGCGAATCGGCCAAAAATTCAACAAGGCACATGAGAATCGCGTACTGCGTGCATCTGCCCTGCACAACCGCACTGAAGGCTCAGTTGAATTCCGCATGCAGAACATCTCTGCCGTTTTATTGAGAATGCATAGGGAACACATCAAAGGATACAAGCCAGCCAGAAACGTTGGGGCCAACGTTGAGCCAGCCATCCGAGCGGTGTTGATTGCCAAAGGGGTAACGCTTGGGGATCCAACGGTTGCGACTGCGGATGAAGAAGCACTAGAGCAGAGAGCTCTGGCGCTAGAGAAACTGCCTCTTGAAGATGAACCTGCGGGGATTGTGAAGCCGAAGCGCTCTCCCGCCCAGAGCACTGCATTTATACGTGACCCGAAGGTTAGAGCCTGGGTTCGTCAGAAAGCCAAAGGGATATGTGAAGGGTGCGGTGAACCGGCGCCATTCACTAAAAATGACTCGCCTTACCTTGAAGTTCATCACGTGAAGCATTTGGCGAATAAGGGTTCTGATCGAATCAGCAATGCTGTCGCGCTTTGTCCGAACTGTCATCGGCGCTGCCATCACTCGAATGACAGCAAAGAGTTCACCGAGTCGCTTTATGCCAGGGTCGAACGGTTGAAGCGTGAGTACCCGAACCGCAAAACTATGTGACGAGGGTGCTTGCGCTCGCTCGGTCGTGAAATCTGGATGATGCCACCAATCGCCAGCACGCCGGCTCCCACAAACCCGCATCATCCTGAAAACAATCAGTGCAACCCGCGCCGCCTCCCGCTATTAATACCCCTCCCCCACTCAAGGATCCGAGCCCCACCATGAAATTCGATCTCGCCTACTGCCTCAGCCTCGACGACAAGTTGTCGATCTATGATGTTCGCGATCTCAATTTCGATGAGACGGTGGCGTTTGACTCCGCGAAGGAACACTTCCAGTGCCCCAACGATGCTTGTCGTTCGGCGTTCGAGGCTTCCAACGAGTTGGGAACGTTCAACGCGAAGAACGTGAATTACGTGCGCACGCCGCACTTCAAGAATCTGCCCACTACGCAGCATGTGGCGGGTTGTCCGTATGTGAGTTTGAAGGCTTCAGCGTCTGGCGTTGAGACGGCGGATGGCGAGGTGGATGACGGGCGTGAGGAGCACTTCCCTTCGGAGTTGTTGCTGACCCGGCGTGAGTATGTGCGCAAGCCTGTCGCGCCAGCGGGGGCGGCGGATGTGTTGCGCGATGATCCGGTGCGGGCGGCGGCGGACGGTGGTAAAGAGTCGGCGAGTCGTGAGTCGGCGCCGGACAAGACCAGCGTGTTTGCGCATCCGGTGGAGTGTTTTGTTTCCAACTTCGCGGACAAGGAGTTGCTCAAGCGGATGCCGTTGAAGGTCGGTGAGCATTCGGCGCCGTACAGTTCGTTCTTCAAGAAGATCGAGTATCTGACGGACAACAAGGGGCTGATTTACTGGGGGCGGATCAAGAAGATCGAGGACTTCCACAGTGCCAGTTTTCGTATCGATTTCGAGGACAAGGTCTGGTTCAAGAAGCCCGAGGACAGTAAGAAGAAGCCGTACTCGGTCAGCGTTTATCTGAACAAGAAGTTGATCGACAACTACCGCAAGCGCAAGGCGTTTCTGGAGGAGATCAAGCACGCGGTGGATAGCGACAAGGCGTTGTTCTGTTTCTTCTATGGGGTGACGCCGGAGTTGAAGCAGGTGCCCGGCAAGAAGAACCCCGAAAAGCCTTTCGAGGTCTTCAATGCCAATATCGAGAATCTGGATCACTTCATTATTCGTGAAGCGCCGGGTCTGGAGTGACGGTTAACTCTTGGGCAGTTGCAGGTTGACGGCGCCGGGGTGTTGTTTGATCAACGAGTACGGCAAGATCGACCAGTCGGGTGAATCGCAGGCTCGTTCTATGCGGGCGAAGTACGCTCCGATGTACAAACCTTTTTCGGTGAAGTGCCAGTTGGAATAGCTCCAGTTATCTTCATTGGTGAAGTCGCAACTGTCTTCATCTCCGCCTGCCGGTTTCTTCATTTCATCCGGGTACAGCGCGGTGAGTTGTTTGATCAGCCACGGCTTGAAGACTTCGCTTTGGTACTTTGAGCGCGCGGCGTCTTCGGCCTCGGTCAATGGCTGGTCACCACCTCGGTAACGATCAGCGTGAAGGATTGGCTGCCCCTCGCCCACCCAGAGCACGTCTTCGAGAGACAACGGATGGCCGGTTTTCACATCGATGTTGAGTGGTGAATCGCCGAAGTCCGGGTGCGCACCGCCGCAGTCGTAGCTGGTGGATATGTTCAGGCTGATGACGCTGGGCGAGATAAATGTCGGGGTGACGTCCTGTAGGAATTCGGCGTAACCGCGACCTCGCAACTGGCAACCGTAGTAACTGATGGCCTCGTCCCACAAGCGCCCGAGCAACTGCTGGTTAACCCGTTGCAGATCTTCTTTTGGCATCCCGGATTCGATGCTGAACATGGACATCTTGGTATCAGGCTCTTCCCACCATTGCAGGGAGTAGCCCATGAAGTCCTGCTTTTTACCAGGTTTGAGTTTCAATCCCTGAAGCCGTAGATATTCGTAGGGCTCGCTCTTGGGCAACTTGGCGATGTAGGGCAATGCATTCGCCGGCACTTCGGGAAGTGGCGTATCAGTGACGAGTACGGGCAACTTTTTGCCCTTGGGGTTTTGCCATTCGCCCTTCCAGCCGCCATCAATCTGTTGCAGTTTCAGCGTGGGTAACGGCTTGCTCGGCTCCATACGATCACTGCCCTCTGTGAGCAGCAATATGTCATTTTGATAGGTGCCGTTAAGCTCTAGATCGCGGTGAAACTTCTCATAGAAGTAGCGACCGGTGACTTGCCCCGGGTCACTAATATCGACTTCGAAGACGATCGGCATTTTGCCCAACGTGCCGGTGAACACCATCCGGTTGTCTTCAGCGTGTGCGGTGGATTGCAGCGAGAACAGCACAGCGGCGCAGGTTGCCAGGCGCATCAGTCCCTTGAGCATTGATCGTTCCTTGAAAGAGGCGGAGGCCGCGCCGGCATTGGAGGGCCGGCGCGGATAAATTCGCGGCGATTATGGCGGGGTTACGCCTGGTAATCGAGAGTCTGCGCTTGAAAGATAACGCCACCTCAAGGCAGTTGCAGTGCAACCCCGCCCGGATGTTGTTTGACGATTGTGTACGGCAGAACGCTCCAGTCCACGAATCCGCAGACCGCCGCGACGTGGGCAAATGATGGCTCGAGCTTGATGCCCTGTTCCGTGAAGTACCAACCCGGATAATGCCAGGGATAATCCTCGTCGTAGCCGCAATCGTTTTCACCCTCGGGGATGACGGTCATTTCGTTTGGGTAGAGTTTCAGCAACTGTGCGACCAACCAAGGTGCCAGTTCAGTGTTGCGGTAGTTCGACCACGCTGTCGAAGAGCCGGGTGAGCCCGCGGCGAAATCTTCATATTCCTCGTAGTGCAACGGCTTGCCCTGCCCCACCCACAAAACATCATCAAGGGTCAGAAGCTTGCCTGTCTTGGTATCGATGTTGAGCGCGTCGTGGCTTTGATCCGGATAGGCACCGCCACAGTAATAGTCCGATGAAATCCGCACACTCATCACTGTGGGCGACATCCACAGTGGCTGGCTCCACTGCGCATAACTTCCAGAACAGCCATAAGACGACAACACTTCGCCCCACAAACGCGCCATCAATTGTTGGTTGATACGTCGACGCTCTTCGAGGGAGTAACCGGTCACCACTTCGAACAGAGAAGTGTCTGTCTTCGGCTCGGTCCACCACTGCAGCGTGTAGCCCATGAAGGTGTCGGTCTTGCCTTTTTTGAGGGTGACGCCCTGCAGTCGCAGATATTCGTAAGGGTACTTGTCGTGAAGAGTGGTGAAAAAGGGCAAGGCATCGTCGGGTACATTGGGGATGACGGCTGGTTCTAACTCGACCTTCAGGATTTTCCCAGCGGTACTCGTCCACTCGCCATACCAACCATGAGTTGTCGGCTGCAGACGAAGGGTCGGGCGCGAATCTTCCATCCGCGAACCTTCTTCCAGCATCAGTGTTTCCCCGTCCAGGGCACCGTCGAGTGGCAGATCCTTGCGATACTTCTTATAGAAGTAACGACCGTCTCCAGTGCGAGTGTTTATTTCGAGGACGATGGCCGCTTTACCCAAGGTGCCGGTGTACACCTGCGCGCCGTTGTCGGCCGACGTTGCAGTCGAGACAAACAAGCCCGTCAGAAAAAGAACAGCGAAAAGGCGTAACAATCCTCGGAACATCACTTCATCCTTGAATAAACGAGCAACTGCCCGCCAAAAGAAGCTGCGGATTATGTCGAGGTTGCGCGGGGGAATCGAGCGCTGTCGCCTTCAACTCAAGCACATGCTGATCATCACCATCAGCAACAGCCCGATGTACACACGCGCATGCACCCGATCCGGGATTCGTCCAATCCATGGCGCGGCCAATCGAATCCCGATGAGCGAGCCAACCGTCAGCACCGCAAACGCCAGCAAATCCACATACCCGACAAACCAAGCGCCCAGGTCAACCTGACTGAACCCGGCCAATGCCATGTAAGTCAGCGTCCCCGCCACTGCCACCGGCACACTCAGCGGATTGGCCATGGACGTCGCTTGCGACATGCTCAAGCCACAGCGGCGCAACAGCGGCACGGTCATGACGCTGCCTCCTACACCAAGAAACGTCGCGATGGCGCCGATGCCTACACCACCTGCGGAAGTTTCCGTAGCGCCAAGTCGGCGTGGGATGACATCTGGGTTCTGAGTGAGAAAGCCGCGTCGCAGCAGGCAGTCGACGATGGTCACGCCGAGGTAGCCGATGAATGCGTAGCGAATCACGTCGCCGCTGACCCACACCGCCGCCATTGCCCCCACGATTGCACCCAACCCGATGAACCCTCCCAACGGCCACAGGTAATGACGAATGAGATTGCCGGCGCGGCGGTGTTTGTCGGTGGCGATCAGGGCGTTGACGATCATCACGCAGGTCGAAGTGGCGACGGCGATGTGCATTGCTGACTGGCCGATCGGGTCGTCGGCGCCGTGGCTCGCGGTGAGGAGGCGATACAGCAGCGGCACCACGACGAAGCCGCCGCCGAAGCCGAACAGGACCGCGGTGATGCCGGTCAGGCAGCCGAAGAGGGTCAGCAGTAAATAGAACATGTCGAGGCGTCCGTGGTGGGAGAGCGGTCGACGATAGAGCGGCATCGCTTGGCCTGCTTCAGCAAGTCAGCCAATAATGTTTGCGTTTACGCCAATCACCGGAAAACGCCTGATGCGCAATGTTTCGATCAATCTGCTGGATGACACGCCGCGCGCGGTGGTGGCGATCGGTACGGATTATTCCCACGGTCACTTGCTGCCTTTTCACACGCATCGGCGGGCGCAGTTGTTGTACGGCGCGACCGGGGTGATGCAAGTCAGCACCCATGACGGCAACTGGGTGGTGCCGCCGCAGCGAGCGGTGTGGATTCCGCCGGGGGTGGCGCACGAGGTGTTGATGCTTGGGGTCAGCACGCGCAGCTTGTACATCGAACCGGGTGCAGTGGATTTGGGGGAGCGCTGTCAGGTGATCAGCGTGTCGCCGTTGATGCGGCATTTGCTGATGGAGGCGGTGGAAGTACCGCTTACCTATGACCTCAGCGGGCGCGATGGTGTGTTGATTGATCTGTTGCTGCATGAGTTGACGCGCAGTGCGCCGCTGCCGTTGCACATTCCGCTACCGACTGACGGAAAGCTCCTGTCTCTGTGTCAGACTTTTCTGCATCAGCCGTACGCCCACCAATCACCACAGCAGTGGGCTGACCAATTACACATAAGCTTGCGTACCTTCAACAGACTGTTTCGCCAACAAACCGGGCTGAGCTTCAGGCAATGGCGGCAGCAGGCGTGCGTGGTCCTGGCGCTGGCGCGGCTAGCCTCGGGTGAAGCGGTGACGCGCATCGCGCTGGACTTCGGTTATGAGAGCCCGGCGGCGTTCTCGACGATGTTCCGGCGGATCCTCGGGCAGGCACCGTCCGTCTGGTTGGAGGCGGCGAATTAGCGCAAATCAAAAAATGCGTTTGATCCCGGCCGAAAACAACTGTACAAAAACACAGTACATTTTCAATCAGCACTCTTGAGCCCGGAGCACACCATGGCCTCTCTTGCGATGAACCACATCCTCGAACGCATTGCCCTTTTCCAGTTCACCCCGACGCACAGCGTCCAGGCCCGAGCGATGCTGGGCTGGAGCGTGGAACAGCTATCGCGGGAGGCTGAAGTTTCGGTTGAAGACATTCAACGCTTTGAAGCGCAGCAAGATGTCGCGGATGCGGCGCGGCTGGCGTTGGCTTACCGGTTCGAGGCGCAGGGATTGGTGTTTTTCCCCGGGTTTGCGCCGGGGCGTAGTGCCAGTGTTCAGGGCGTGTCGTCGGAAGCGATGGGGCGTGGGGATTTTGCGATGGCTGAGTAAGGATAAAAACATGAGCGAGATCGAAGAAAGCACAGGCAATGTTTATCAAGATTTAGGGCTTGAGGATGCAGGCGAGATGCTGCTCAAGTCCGAGTACGCGACCAAATTGATCTCGCTCATCGAGTCCAGCGACGTGAGCGAATCTGAGGCTGCACAAAGACTGGGGATACCTCTGGAGAACCTGCAGCAATTACTTCGTGGAAAATTTCGAGAAGTGTCGGTTACTACTATGGCTGATTACAGCCGTAAGATTTCAGGGCTTGTTTCTGGAGCAACCGGTTCGCCCCCTTAGGCGCGAACCGTAGCCACCTGATCAGGCGCTCTGCACCACCGCCTCACTCTCCCCTTCAACCGCCAACCACCACGCCTCCCCGCGTTGCGGTTGAGCGATGTTAAACGCCTCGCCCATCTGCGGCGTGGTAATGGAAATACTGCGTTCCCACGCCAGTGCCAGAATCCGGTCAAATGGTTCGTGCCAGGCGTGCATTGCCAGGTCGAAGGTGCCGTTGTGGATCGGGAAGAGCCAACGGCCCTTGAGGTCGATGTGCGCTTGTAAGGTTTCTTCTGGCTGCATGTGCACATGCGGCCATTCGACGTTGTAGGCGCCGGTTTCCATCAGGGTCAGGTCGAACGGGCCGTACTGTTCGCCGATGCGTTTGAAGCCGTCGAAGTAGCCGCTGTCGCCGCTGAAGAAGATCCGCGTGTCGCCGTCGATCATTACCCATGACGCCCACAGTGAACTGTTGCCATCGAACAGGCCACGGCCAGAAAAGTGCTGCGACGGTGTGGCGACGAAGCGGATGCCGGCAATCTCGGCGCCCTGCCACCAATCGTACTGGCGGACTTTGCTGGCATCGATACCCCATTTGATCAGGGTGTCGCCGACGCCCAGTGGCGTGAGGAACAGGTTGGTCTTGGCCGCCAGCCTGAGCACGGCCTGATAATCGAGGTGGTCGTAATGGTTGTGCGACAGGATCACCGCTTCAATCGGCGGCAACTGATCGATGCTGATCGGTGGCTGGTGGAAACGTTTTGGCCCAGCCCACTGCACCGGCGAGGCGCGCTCGGCGAAGACCGGGTCGGTGATAAAGAATTTGTCGCGCAGCTTCAGCAACAGAGTCGAGTGACCAAGGCGATAGACGCTGTGATTGGGCGCTGCCAGCAGCTCTTCTCGAGTCAACGCCTGCACCGGGATCGGCGCGGCAGGCCGGGTGTTGCGCGGTTTGTGGAAAATCATGTTCCACATGATCCGCAGCATTTTGCGCAGGCCTTCGCGTTGCACGGGTGCATGATTGCGAAACAGCCCCTGATGCTGCCGCGAGGCTTCAGGCGTGGATGTGTTATCCGGGATCGAAACTGGATTGGCCATGACTGAATGACTCCAGAAAAACCGCGCAATTCGCGGTTTTTCCACGGTGGGACGATAAATGGCCAAAGCTGCACGCAATAGGCCGAACTGTCTGGTTTTTAGGCTGCGAGGATTAACGCAACATTACACTGCTCGGTGTAGTTTCTAGGTTGCATCAAAGCGGATGACAAGTAAACTGCCAAGTGTAATTTCATCTTTTCTCTGCCGAAGCGTACTTATGACAGCTCCACTGCGACTCACCGACCGTAAACGCGAAGCCATCATTCAGGCGGCGATTGCCGAATTCCGGGCCAACGGTTTTGAAGTCACCAGCATGGACAAGATCGCGGCCACGGCCGCTGTGTCGAAGCGCACGGTGTACAACCATTTCCCCAGCAAAGAAGAACTTTTCGCGGAAATTCTCAACCAGTTGTGGGCACGAATCAGCGCCGAGCAATCGGTGACCTACAACCGCGATCAACCGTTGCGCGAGCAATTACGGCAGATGCTCCAGGCCAAGGTGCAACTGATGGCTGACGAAAATTTTCTGACCCTGGCACGGGTGGCAATTGCTGCGACCATTCATTCGCCGGAGCGCGCGCAGAACATGATCGAGCGCATGGGCGAGCGCGAAGAAGCTCTGACCGTATGGATTCGCGCCGCGCAGGCCGACGGTCGACTGAAAGCGGTCGATCCGGAGTTCGCCGCGCATCAGGTCCAAGGGTTGCTCAAAACCTTTGGCTTCTGGCCACAGATGTCGATGGGCCGTGCCGCTCTTGATGTCGAGATGCAGAACACCGTCGCCGAATCGGCGCTGGAGATGTTTTTGGCCTGCTATCAGCTCTAAATCGCCCTCCACCTGTAACCCGCTCCCTGCCAGTTGCCGCTGTACGAGGCAAGGAGGCTTGATGGAGCGATGGGTGAAGCATTGAATTCATGTTGTCATCCACAGGTGCCAGACTTGCGAGTGGGTCTGAGTATCGGTCTGGCGCGTTATCAGCCCTTGTACAAGGATGCCCTCGACTGGCTGGACGATGCCGACAAAGCGCTGTACACCGCCAAACATAAGGGCCGCAACACCATCAGCACTGCCCTGAGCCATGCTGTGGCGGACAACGTTAGCGCCTAAAAAGTTATACAAAATTACAAATAATTACTTTCTTGTACAACTTTATGAAGTTTTGTATAAGTAGCCATCTGCCAGTTAAGGAATGCTGGCATTGAGCAGTCACCACCGAATGCCGTCCGCGCATTCGGTCTGCCAGCGCGGAAATAGGGACTGAATCCTCGATCCTCCCCCTCTTCCAGAGTACTGCGAGCATGTTCTTCAATCGCCACAAATCCGTCATCGACGATCTTCAGCGCACCCTCACCGAACAAGCCGGCCTGCTCGATGCGATCAATCGCTCGATGGCGGTGATCGAGTTCGACCTCGATGGCGTGGTGCTGCGCGCCAATGAAAACTTTCTCAAGACCATGGGTTACACCGCCGAACAAGCGATCGGCCAACCGCATCGGCGCTTTTGCACACCAGAGTTCGGCCGTAGTACTCAATACACTGATTTGTGGTCACGCCTGAAAAACGGCCAGTTTCAGTCCGGTACGTTTGAACGGGTCGACGGCAAGGGTCAGCCGATCTGGCTTGAGGCCAGTTACAACCCGATCAAGGATGCCTCGGGGCGTGTGGTGAAAGTGGTCAAGTACGCCATGGACGTGACCGCCAAGGTGCAGCAGGAAAGTGAGGCCAATGCCAAGTTGCAAGCGATTGACCGGGCCATGGCGGTCATCGAATTCAACCTCGACGGCAGCATTCTTACGGCCAATCAGAATTTTCTGGCGCGCATGGGTTACACCCTCGCCGAGCTGAAAGGCAAACATCACCGTTTGTTCTGCACGCCGGCACTGGTCAACAGCAGCGCCTATGAGGATTTCTGGCGGCGCTTGAACCTGGGAGAGCTTTTTCAGGGTCAGTTCGAACGCGTGGATAAACGCGGGCAAACGGTGTGGCTCGAAGCCAACTACAACCCGGTTTACGACGCTGCCGGGCGCTTGTGCAAAGTGGTGAAGTTCGCTTCCGATGTGACCACGCGAGTCGAGCAACACGAGCAGGACGCACGCAGTGCCAGCGCGGCTTATCACATCTCGGTGGCGACGCGAAAAGTCGCCGAGCAAGGCACTCAGGTGATCCAGCAAGCCGCCAGCGAAATGCGCGAAATCGCCGAGGACATTGCACAATCGTCGACGTTGATTGCGCAACTGGGGGAACGCTCCGAACAGATCACCGCCATCGTCAACACTATCCGCTCGATTGCCGACCAGACCAATCTGCTGGCTCTCAACGCCGCCATTGAGGCCGCGCGCGCCGGCGAACAAGGGCGCGGATTTGCCGTGGTTGCCGACGAGGTACGCCTGCTGGCGGGGCGTACCAGCGGCTCGACGGCGGAGATATCCACCATGATCGGCTTGATCCAGAGCGAAACCCGCCAGGCCATCAAGAGCATGGAAGGCACCCGGGGTCGTGCGGCTGAGGGGGTCGAGTTGGCGAATCAGGCGGGGACAGTGATCTTGCAGATTCGCGATGGCGCCAGTGAGGCGGTGGATGCCGTGAGCATGTTTGCCAATGAGCGGGTGCCAGGGTAATTGATGCAGAGTCGTTAGACCGAGGCGCGGCCTTCGCGAGCAGGCTCGCTCCCACAGGGAAAATGCATTCCAATGTGGGAGCGAGCCTGCTCGCGAAAGGGCCTTGAGCTGCAATGCAGGACTATAGTGACCTTCAGTCCCAAGTCCTGCCGAGAGCATCATGACCACAGATAAACCCGACGCCGCCAACACCGCTCCCGTCGATCACCTGCGCTTCCACCGCCCCCACGCCCACCTCAGCACCACCTTCGGTAACGACAAATTCGCCCTGCGCGCCGAGGCATTTGCACGGTTCTTCGGCACGCCGATGTTTCTCGGCGCGCAAACCCTGATTGTGTTGTTGTGGGTGTGTCTGAACGTGTTTGGCGTGACCACCTTCGACGTTTACCCGTTCATCCTGTTGAACCTCGCTTTCAGCCTGCAATCGGCTTATGCCGCGCCGCTGATTTTGCTGGCCCAAACCCGTCAGGCCGCGCGCGACAAGGCACAAGCCGATGCCGATGCGCTACACCGTGAAGCGCTGGCACAGGCCAATACCGAGCGTCAGGCCCAAGCCGCGAAAAACACCGCACAGCTGCTTGAGCTGCTGGAGCAGAACACCCGCCTCACCGAGATGACCAAAAACCTCACCGAACGCATCGCCAGCCTGACCAGCGAGCTGCACGATCACATGCGCCAGAATCCGCAGCGCTGATCACGGCAAACGCAACGCCCGCCCCAACTCATCAAACAACGTCACCACCGAGCGCAACGCCCGGCAATCCGGGCGAGTCAGCAGCCATAGCGCGGTGTCATAGCCGTGCAGCGGTTCGCCCAACGCCTGCAACTCATCGCCAATCAGAAAGTCCGGCAACGCCGCCACGCCGAGGCCCGCGCGAACCAGCTCCGTGACTGACAACATGCTGTTGCAGCGATAACCCGGGGTGACGCCGGGTAGATGCTGACGACGCCAGGCGATGGTCGGGTGATCGGGTAAAAAGTCATCCGGAGCGATCCACGTCAGTGCCGTCAGATCCGACGCATCGACGTTTTGCAGATAGCGCGCACTGGCGCAGACCCGGTAGGAAATCTTCGCCAGTTGCCGTCCGACCAGATGCTCCGGCGGTGTACGCGTCAGGCGCAGGGCAATGTCGGCGTCGCGGCGGCTGAGATTGGCGAAATCGTTGGAGGTGCTGAGTTCGATGGTCAGCGCCGGGTAATTGGGCATGAACTGCGCCAGCGCCGGCAGCAGCAAGCTGTGCAACACCGAATCGGTGCAGGTCAGTCGCACCGTGCCGCTGACCACTTCGCCGCCCTGCTCCACGCCGATACGCGCAGCTTCCAGTGCCTGTTCGGCGCGTTCGGCTTGCTCGGCCAGCGTCTGCGCGAGGGTTGTCGGCAGGTAACCGGCGCGGCTTTTTTCGAACAATTGCTGGCCGAGTGCAGCTTCGAGACGGCGCACGGCACGAAACACCGTCGACACGTCGACCTTCAACAGCTGCGAAGCGCGGGCCAGAGAGCCGCCACGCACCAAGGCCAGAATCAGGGCCAGATCGGGGTAGTCGAGCTGATAGTGCGTCGCTGCATTAATCACTTGGGTAAACGCCAATATCGAGTGCGTGAACGCCAATCTATAGTGAGTGCCATCAATCAACAAGCGCAGGGAATCCCCATGGAAAACAGCGCCATCCGTATCGCCCTGATTGGCGATTACGACCCGCAGGTCACCGCCCATCAAGCCATTCCCGTCGCCCTCGGGCTGGTCGCCGAACACCTCAGCCGCAACGTGCAGTTCGAATGGTTGCCCACCGAGCAGATCCACGCCGATACGCCGCTTGAGCGGTTCGACGGTTTCTGGTGTGTACCGGCCAGTCCTTACAACAGTGAAGCTGGCGCACTGTGGGCGATCCGCTTTGCCCGTGAACAGCAGCGCCCTTTCCTCGGCACCTGCGGCGGTTTTCAGCATGCCGTGCTGGAATTTTCCCGCAACGTGCTGGGCTGGGTCGATGCGGAACACGGTGAAACATCGCCCGACTCTGAACGCGCGGTACTCACACCGTTGACCTGTTCGCTGGTCGAAGCGGTCGACAGTATTCACTTGGTTCCCGGGTCGTTGATCGCCAAGGCGTACGAAACGTCGCAGATTCGTGAAGGCTATCGCTGCCGCTTCGGTGTGAATCCGCTGTTCGAGCGGCAACTGTTAAATGATCGGCTACGAGCGGTCGGTCATGATTCGTCAGGGGATTTACGCGCTATAGAACTCAAGGACCACCGCTTCTTTGTCGCGACGTTGTTTCAACCAGAACGCGCCGCGCTCAAAGGGCAGATGCCGCCGCTGGTGCGCGCATTTGTTGAAGCTTGTGGGGAGTCACGTTGATGACTTCCTGCTTTGCGGTGATTTTTACCTCGACTCGAACCGAGGGTGACAATGGGTATACCGAGGCGGCTGAGCGCATGGCCGCGTTGGTAAGTGAGCAGCCGGGGTTTCTGGGTGTCGAGTCGGTTCGTGGGGCGGATGGCGTAGGGATTACGGTGTCGTATTGGGAGAGCGAGGCAGCGATTCTGGCGTGGCGGCAGCATCCTGAGCATCGGGTGATTCAAGCGCGTGGGCGCTCGGAATGGTATTCGGCGTTTCATACGCGGGTGTGCCGGGTGGAGCGTGAGTATCGGTTCGGGCCATAAAATAGCGGCGCATTGGCGGCCGCCTTCGCGAGCAGGCTCGCTCCCACAGGGGATTTGTGATCGACGCAGATCCAATGTGGGAGCGAGCCTGCTCGCGAAGAGGCCCTCACCCTCACAGCAAAACTTCAGCAGCGCACCAGACTGCGCACCGCCTCAATCTCCGGCACTTCAACCTTGCTCATATAAACGCGCAACGGCTCGGTGATGTTGATCCGCTCATCGATATTCTGATCCAGCAGCAACTGAATCAACTCGCGTTTAAGGGTCATGGTCTGCGCTGTCACCGGCGCCCAGACGAATTCATTCACAGGAATAATGCCGTCATCGGCCACGTCCATACCGAACGAATCTTCGCTGAAGCGCACGATGTATTGACCGGTCTTGCGGTTGAGGCCGACAAAGCCCTTGAGGTCGTCGGCAGCCTGGCAGATGAGTTGGGAGGTGATGCGCATGGTAAACCTCACGAAAGATGATCGATGGTTTACACGCAGGGCAACTGAGCGGCGCGCCCTCTGCCGGGACGTCTGCCGAGAGCAAGCGTACTGCAAACCGCGCCACAAAAGTGCAGGAAAAATCGCTTTTAATACGTTTATGTCGGTCTGGCGATAGCACGCAATCGATTCAGTTGTTAAAAGATACGTCTTTGAAAATGCCCTGCGAAAGGAACTCGAACATGCCCGCCACTTTCACCAAAAGCGCTCTGGTCCTGAGCCTGCTGCTCGGCCTCGGTCAGGCGCACGCCGCCAGCCAGACTGATCCGAAAGCGATCGCTGCCACCAACGGCATCCCGCACCCGGCCGTGATTGCTCACCGTGGCGCGTCTTTCGATGCACCGGAATCCACGGCGGCGTCCTACAAACTGGCTCGCGACCTGGGCGCCGATTACCTGGAAATGGACCTGCAGCGCAGCAAGGACGGCGTGCTGTTCGCCCTGCACGACGACAATCTGCAACGTACTACTGACGTCGCCACCAAGTTCCCGGAGCGCAAGGACGCCTCGGCTACCGCGTTCACCATGGCCGAACTGAAAACCCTCGACGCCGGTAGCTGGTTCAACACCAAGTACCCGGATCGCGCGCGCCCGACTTACGCCGGACTGAAAATTCTGACACTCGATGAAATCATCGACATCGCCCAGGCTAATCCGCAACACAAGCCGGGCCTGTACATCGAGACCAAAGAGCCGCAACTGTTTCCCGGGATCGAGAAAGACCTGAAAGAGAAACTGCAGGATCGCGGCTGGCTGAGCCCGGCCGGTTCGAAACTGGCTAAAAGTGCATTGGGTGTTGGTCAGGGTAAAGGCAAGGTGATCCTGCAGACGTTCGAGAAGAACAGCCTCGCCCTGCTGGAAAAAGAAATGCCGCAGGTGCCGAAGATCCTCCTGCTGTGGGTTGGCGAAGGCAGCATCGAGCCAAAATCGAAAGTGACGTTTGCCGAATCCGGCGAGAAAGACAAAAACGTTTTCTACGGCAAGCAAGAGCCGAAGTCTGAAGCCGAGTTCAAGCAGTGGGTGGATTACGCCAAGGCCCAAGGTGCCATCGGCACCGGCCCTTCGGCGAAGCTGACCAAGGGCGGCGATCAGAGTTATTCGGATCTGGTGCAACCGTGGATGAATCAGTACACCCACGATCAAGGCCTGCTGGTGCATGTCTATACCGTCGACGAGCCGGTGGACTTCGAGAAAGTCATGGCGGCCGGTGTCGACGGTATCTTCACCAACCGCGCCAGCGAGCTGTTGAAGTTCTACAAACGCCCGGCGGCCGGCACCGTTGATCAGGTGTTGAAGAACAACGGTTTCTGATCTGAAATCGAGGCGCCTTCATCGCGGGCAAGCCACGCTCCCACAGGTTCTGTGCAGGTGCATGGCTTGCCCGTTTTGTTTGGGTGCGGGGTTTTAAGGGTGAGTTAAGTTGCGCTGGTTAACCTGAGGCCACTTAAACGAATCACCCCAAGGAACGAACCGATGAAAACTTTGACTGCCCTGTTTACTGCTGCCGCCCTGACTCTTACCGCTGGCCTGGCCCAGGCTGATGTTCGCGTTGACCAGATTCCTGAACTGGTTAAGTCGGGCAAGATCAAGTCGCTGGAGTCGATGAACGCCGAAGCGCTGAAACTGCATCCGGGTGCGACTATTACTGACACGGATCTGGATAACCACTTCAATGGTTATGAGTATGAAGTTGAGCTGAAGACGGCTGATGGTAAAGAGTTTGATGTGGACTTTGATGCGACCACTGGCAAGGTGTTGAGCAACAAGCAAGACACTTGATTGAACGCACTATCAAAAGCCGCACGATTGAGAGATCGTGCGGCTTTTTTTGTGTTCGGCTTTTTTAATTGGTTGTCAGTGAGATTTTCTCCCCCTCACCCCAGCCCTCTCCCCCAAGGGGGGCGAGGGGGAAAGGGAGCCGATCGGGGGTTATTCAAGACCTGAGTTCGACTCGCAATCTTGCAGCCGACAAGGAAACACCAAGGATCTGAGTACGACTCGATATTTCAGATCGGCTTACCTCTAATAGTCACCACGGTCAGTCCCCTCTCCCCCTGGGAGAGGGCTAGGGTGAGGGAAAAGGGCATCACGCCGAGGTGCTGACCAGCGAACCGGAAGTGCTGCTGTCGGAATCCTGTAACGCCTGCAACAGCGAGGCAGTCGCGGTGGACAGCGAAGCCGAGGTGGCAGTGACCTGCGCTTGTGCGGCGGCTACTTCCGCAGCCTTGGCATCCGAACTTTCCTGCGTCGCCTGGGCCGCTTGCAACGCCTGCTGTTCTTCCTGCAATTGCTTCTGCAACTCGGCAATCTGCTTGCGCAGTTCTTTCACCGAATCCGATTCTTCGCTGCTGCTGGAGCTGCTCTCACCCGCCGGAGCGGCCCCTCCACCGGCGGCGACTTTACCGGTATCGGCAGTCGCACCCGTGCTGGCGGTTGCTGAGGTAGACGTGTCGTCACCAACGTCACTGATCGACGTTTTGCTGGTCGGTGCGCTGACGGTCTGATTGATAGAAACAGAAGTGATGCTGACCATGGAAAGGCTCCAATGCCGGTTATAGATAACCGGTCATCGACCACGGCCGCCTCAATTTGAGATCGACTGTGTACCGACTCGGTATCCGAATCGGTACACGCTCAATAACCTCAGGCGCTCAGGCGAGCGGTGACTTCATTGAGTTGCCCCGACAGACCATGCAGGTTCTGGCTGGCGCTTTCAGTGCGCTGGACGTTGTCGAGGTTGGTGCTGGCGATCGAGGTGATTTCGGTGAGGTTGCGCGAGATGTCCTCGGCCACCGAGGTCTGCTCTTCGGCAGCAGTAGCGATCTGACGGTTCATGTCGCGGATCGCTTCCACGGCGTGAGTGATGCGCTCCAGCATCGCGCCAGCCTGGGTCACTTGCTCAACGCTTTCATCACTGCGCGTCTGGCCGCTGTCGATGGCTTGCGCCGCATCCACCGCACCGGTCTGCACGCTCTGAATGATCTGGTTGATCTCGATGATCGACTCAGCCGTACGCTGCGCGAGGTTACGCACTTCATCGGCGACCACCGCAAAACCACGCCCGGCCTCGCCGGCCCGCGCTGCTTCGATCGCAGCGTTAAGCGCCAGCAGGTTGGTCTGTTCGGCGATGCCACGAATCACTTCCAGCACTTTGCCAATGCGGCCGCTGTCGGCTTCCAGACGACGAATCACCGTAGCGGTATTGGCGATTTCACCGCGCATCTGGGTGATCGAGTGAATGGTGCTCTGCATGACCTTTTCACCCTGCTGGGCAGACTGGTCGGCATCGTCGGCCGCACGCGCGGCATCGGCGGCGTGACGCGCCACTTCCTGCGCAGTGGCGGACATTTCGTTCATCGCCGTGGCCACCTGATCGGTGCGGTTGAACTGCTCGTTGGTGCCGCCGGCCATGGTCGTGGCGATCGCATTCAACTCACCGCTGGCGCTGTCCAGATCACTGGCGCTGCGCTGCAAACGGGTGAAGGTGTCGGCGAGGAAATCACGCAGGGTGTTGGCCGCTGCGGCGAGATTGCCCAGTTCATCCTGACGGTTGCTGACCACACGTTCGGCGAGTTTGCCGCGACTCAACTGCGTGACGTAATCGATGAGTTTGCGGATCGGCTCGACCAGGTTGCGGTTGACCAGCCACAGGCTCAACAAACCGATCAGCAGACCCGACGCGAGCATCACCAACAGCCCCAGCCATACGGTGCGATCGGCCTCGGCACTGATCAGCGCCGACTGTGCGGTGCCTTGCTTGCGCAACTCAGCGACCAGTTCGCTCATCTGATCGCTGGCGGCGCGGTCAACGCCTTTGACCGCCGCGTCACCCGCCGTCGGATCACCACCGGCAGCCACGTAGGCATCGCGTCCCCTCTGATACGCAGAACCGAGCTGACGATGCTCATCGCGCAGGCGCTCGATACGATTTTTCAGGCTTGGCTCCAGGCCTTTCTGCCCGGCCAGTTCACCAAGGATGTTCTGCACATCGCGCTGACGATCTTCGAACTGGCTCCAGTACTTGGCCAGATCCGCCGGTTGCTTGCCGCGCAGCAGGACGTTCTTCCACTCCTGCACCTGCACCTTGAATTGCAGGTTGGCTTCGTCAATCAGTTGCGAGGTGTGCAAGGGACCGGCGATCAACTGGCTGTAGCTTTGCACGCCGTTGGAAAGGAAATGAAAACACGCCAGCGCAATCAACAGCACCGCCAGCAGGCTGCCGCTCAGCAGGGCGAGAATTTGCGCTCTCAGGGATTTTTGCAGCATCGAAAGATACTCAGGACAAGGATGAGGTACGCCCGGTAAGGCGTGAAATTGTGCCGGACATCCATGTCGGCGAGCCTTGGTTCATGGCCAATGGCGCGCAACCTAACGCACCTGTGATCGGCGCGCCAGAGCGCTTCTTGAAGAAAACCAGACCACCGGTAAGTCGCTGATTTGACGTCACTTTGCTGTCATCTAAATGTCATGTGACATTGCGATGATGCGGCTCAGTGAACCTGCCATTTGCGCGACCGACGCACCCTCCTCGCAGCGAGCCTTCATGAACCACAGCCTCGACATCAGTCATCGCGATCCTGATCTGTTTGGCCTGCTCTACGGCTTTCGTTTCCTGCCCGGCGAACGGGGCCGCGAAGTCGATTCGGCGACGGCACTGCGCTGCTTGCAGGACGATAGCGACAGTGGCGAATTCCTTTGGCTGCACCTCAATCTGGCGCATGCGGCGTGCGAACGCTGGATGAAAAGTCATCTGCAATTGCCTGAAGAGTTTTTCGAGGCGCTGCACGAAGGTTCGCGCTCGACGCGTATCGAGCATGTCGACTCGGCGTTGCTGGCAGTGGTCAACGATGTGGTGTTCAACCTCAGCAGCATGGTCTCCTCGGACGTGTCGACGCTGTGGGTCTGTGTGCGCAGCAAACTGATCGTCAGCGCGCGTCTGCAACCGCTGCACTCGGTGGACAAATTGCGCTCGTCGGTGAAGGCCGGCGAACGCTTTCGTTCGCCCTCGGAACTGCTCGTGCATCTGCTGCGCGATCAGGGCGAAGTGCTCACGCAGATCGTGCGCAAGACCAGCATGAGCGTCGATCAGGTCGAAGACGAATTGCTCTCCTCGCGGCTGTCGACCAACCGCGCCGAACTCGGTGCCAATCGTCGGGTGCTGGTGCGTCTGCAACGATTGTTGGCACTGGAGCCGGGGTCGTTGCTGCGTCTGCTCAACCGGCCGCCGCCGTGGTTGCAGAAGGAGGACGTCAAGGAACTGCGCAAATCCACCGAGGAGTTTGCGCTGATCATCAACGACCTCACCGCCCTCGGTGAGCGGATCAAATTGCTCCAGGAAGAGATCGCCGCCAACCTCAACGAACAGAGCAACCGTACGCTGTTTACTCTGACCGTGGTGACGGTGCTGGCGCTGCCGATCAACATCATTGCCGGTTTTTTCGGGATGAATGTGGGTGGCGTGCCGTTGTCGCAGGATCCGGAGGGGTTCTGGATATTGGTTGCGCTGGTGGCGACGTTTACCGTGATTGCCGGGCGATGGGCATTTCGCAAGCGCGGGGATTATTGACCACGGAATGCACCGCTCCCACAGGGGACCTCAACGGCTTAAGACCGACGGTTGGATTAATCAGCCAAACACTGACATGGCGCAGTCTCTCTGTAACATTCTGCAACGATCATGGGCGACATTCCTTTCCTCGCTCAGGATTGTCCGCTCATGGCTACTCCCTCCCTGACCGCCAGCCCCGCGTCCGCCGCCAGCGGCAGGCCTGCCCTCGACAAGAAAACCGGCCCATTCACCTATGTGATCTTTTTCGCCGTGCTGGCGATGGGAATGCTCTTCACCGCCTACAGCCTGATGCACGACATGCACGAACTCGGCACGGTGGTGACCACCTGGACGCCGTTTCTGCTGCTCGGCGTCGCGCTGCTGATTGCACTGGGCTTCGAGTTCGTCAACGGTTTCCACGACACCGCCAACGCCGTGGCGACGGTGATCTACACCCATTCGCTGCCACCCAATGTCGCCGTGGTCTGGTCGGGGTTCTTCAACTTTCTCGGCGTGCTGCTTTCGAGTGGCGCGGTGGCGTTCGGCATCATCGCGTTGCTGCCGGTGGAGTTGATTCTGCAGGTCGGTTCGTCCGCTGGCTTCTCGATGATTTTCGCCCTGCTGATCGCGGCGATCCTGTGGAACCTCGGCACCTGGTGGCTGGGTTTGCCAGCCTCGTCGTCGCACACCTTGATCGGTTCGATCATCGGCGTCGGTGTGGCCAATGCCCTGATGCACGGCCGTGACGGCACCAGCGGTGTCGATTGGGCGCAGGCGACCAAGATCGGTTACGCACTGCTGCTGTCGCCACTGGTGGGTTTCGGCTGTGCGGCGCTGTTGCTGCTGGCGCTGCGTGCGTTCGTGAAGAATCGCTCGCTGTATAAGGCGCCGGAAGGCAACACGCCGCCGCCATGGTGGATTCGCGGTTTGCTGATTCTGACCTGCACCGGTGTGTCCTTCGCCCACGGCTCCAACGACGGGCAGAAAGGCATGGGCCTGATCATGTTGATTCTGGTCGGCACACTGCCAATGGCCTATGCCTTGAACCGCACGATGCCGGAAGAACAATCGCTGCAGTTTGCCGCTGTGGCGCAAGTCACTCAGCAAGCGCTGGTGAAAAGCGCACCGCTGCCGACGCCCGCCGATCCGCGTGCGGTGCTCTCCGATTACGTGCGCAGCAAGGACGCCACGCCGCAACTGATCCCCGCCCTCGCCGCCCTCACCGGGCACATTGGCGAAGAAGTCAAAGGCTACGGTTCGCTGGCGAAAGTCCCGGCCGAAGCCATGGGTAACGTGCGCAATGACATGTACCTAGCCAGCGAGAGCATTCGCCTGATGGACAAGAACAAGGTCGGCAATTTCGACGCCGACACCAGCGGCAAACTGCAGTTGTTCAAACAGCAGATCGACAACGCCACGCGGTTTATTCCGCTGTGGGTGAAGATCGCCGTGGCCATCGCGCTGGGACTGGGCACCATGGTTGGCTGGAAGCGGATTGTGGTGACGGTCGGCGAGAAGATCGGCAAGACCCATCTGACCTATGCGCAAGGTGCCTCGGCGGAAACCGTGGCCATGCTCACCATCGGTGCGGCGGACATGTTTGGTTTGCCGGTGTCGACGACGCACGTGTTGTCCTCGGGCGTGGCCGGGACCATGGTTGCCAACGGTGGCGGATTGCAGATGAAGACCATCCGCAATCTGTTGATGGCGTGGGTGCTGACCCTGCCGGCTGCGATTCTGCTGTCGGGCAGCCTGTACTGGCTGTTCACCCAGATCTTCTGACGGACGAAGATCCCCTGTAGGAGTGAGCCTGCTCGCGATAGCGGTGTATCAGTCAACATTGATTCAACTGACACACCGCTATCGCGAGCAGGCTCACTCCTACAGTTTTGACCGGTGTTCAGGGTTAGAGCGCAGAGCGAATCAGATCGCCCAGCCAATCCATAAACACCCGCACCCGCAACGGCAAATGCCGCTGTCGCGCATACAGCAATGAAATCCCCATCGCCGGCGCGGTGAATTGCGGCAACACGGTGACCAATTCGCCGTTTTCCAGATGCGGCTGCATGCCGGTTCGCGGTACCTGCGTCAGACCGAAACCGCCGAGGCACGCCGACTCGTAAGCGTCAGTGCTGTTGACCGTAATGCTGCCAGCCATCGGCAGGCGTTTAACCTGACCGCCCTCCTCGTACACAAAACCTTCCGAACGCGAACCGAGCACGCCAACGTAATGCACCAGCCGATGCTGCGCCAGGTCTTCCAGCGTTTGCGGCACGCCGTAGCGCTCGAGGTACGCAGGGCTGGCGCAGTTGACCATGGGAAAGTCACCGAGGTGTCGCGCGACCACCGATTGATCCGGCTGCGCGCCGATGCGCACCACGCAATCGAAGCCCTCGCTGAGCAGATCGACGCGGCGATCGGTGCTGCTGATTTCCAGCTCAAGATTCGGGTGACGATCCATGAACTGCGGCAAGCGCGGCATGATCAGGCGCCGCGCGAGAATGTTCGGCAGGTCGACACGAATGCGCCCGGTCAGCGAGGCCTCGTCCTGGCGGAACAAGCCTTCGATCTCGTCCATGTGCGAGAGCAGATCCTTGCTGCGTTCGTACAGCACCAGTCCGTCCTGCGTCGCCTGCACCTTGCGTGTGGTGCGTTGCAGCAAGCGAGTGCCGAGTAACGCTTCCAGCGCCTGCACATGTTCCGACACGGTTGATCGCGGCAGTCCGAGACTTTCCCCGGCGAGGGTAAAACTCGACAGTTCGCTGACTCGGACGAAGGTGCGCAGCAGTTCCAGTTTGTTCATTAGGCACCTATCGATTGTTCGACTGAGCCGATCAGTGATTCCGGTTTCACTCTGTTTATCACCTCACGGCGGATAAATAAACTGAGCCCATCACCACTCACCGCAATCGAGGAAGCCTCCATGAATCGTAAAATCGCATTGATCACCGGCGCCAGCCGTGGCCTGGGCAAAAACGCAGCTCTGCACCTCGCCGCTCAGGGCATCGACATCATCGGCACTTACCACAGCCGTGCTGATGAAGCTCAGGCGCTGGTGAGCGAAGTGCAAGCACTCGGCGGCAAAGCCGTGATGCTGCAACTCGATGTTGGCCGCAGCGAAACCTTTGCCGATTTCGGTACACGTGTTGTGCAGGCGTTGCAGCAGACTTTCGACCGTCAGCGTTTTGATTTCCTGATCAACAATGCCGGGGTCGGCCTGCATGTCAGCTTCGCCGAGACCAGCGTTGAGCAATTCGACATGTTGGTGAACGTGCATTTCAAAGGGCCGTTCTTTCTGACTCAGCAACTGCTGCCGTTGATTAACGACGGCGGTCGGATCATCAACATCTCCAGCGGCCTCGCGCGTTTCACCCTCCCCGGCGCCAGTGCTTATGCGGCGATGAAAGGCGCGATTGAAGTACTGACCCGCTATCAGGCGAAAGAGTTGGGCGCGCGGCAGATTGCCGTGAACACCTTGGCGCCTGGCGCCATTGAAACCGACTTTGGTGGCGGTACCGTGCGCGACAATGCCGCGGTGAACGCGATGGTCGCCGACAACACCGCACTGGGTCGCGCCGGGCAGCCGGATGACATTGGCGGGGCATTGGCATTGTTGCTGTCACCGGGGGCGCAGTGGATCAATGGCCAACGGGTCGAGGCTTCCGGCGGCATGTTTCTCTAACTAACGCTGAGACACCTTCACATGTAGGAGCTGCCGAAGGCTGCGATCTTTTGATCTTGATTTTTAAGGGCAAGATCAAAAGATCGCAGCCTTCGGCAGCTCCTACACGGGGAACGAGGTTAGTTCTGACAGGCGTTGCGGGTCATAAAGCGCTCGCGCAACACGTCATAGCCCCAGTGATACACATAGGTGTACGGCAGGAAAAACAGCAGCACGCCGACGTCGAGCAAAAACGCCTGCCACAGGCTGACCGACAGCCACCAGGCAATCAACGGCACGCCCATCACGATCAAGCCCCCTTCGAACAGCAGCGCATGCACCACCCGCACCCAGGCGCTGTGCGCAACATTCATGCGTTCCAGCAGACGGTCGAAGAAACGGTTGAACACCACGTTCCAACCCAGCGCCAACAGGGCGATCAACACCGTCACGGCGCCCATTTCAAGCATCGGCTTTTTCATGATCCACGCCAGCAACGGGGTGCAGATCAGGATGGCCAACAGCTCAAAACCAACCGCCTGGTAAATACGTTCTGTGATGGATTTGTGGGCAGTCATGGCCTGACTCCTTGAGTGAAGATGGTTGCCATGATCCATCCCTAAACCGATACTTCATAATCAATAACCATCGATCAAGGCGATAGTTGATGATCTCGCAGGAAGTGCTGCTGGCATTTGTCCAGGCTGCAACCCAAGGTTCGTTTTCCGCAGCGGCGCGCAAGCTGGGGCGGAGTCAGTCGACCGTCAGCGCGGCGGTGGCCAGCCTTGAGATTGATCTGGACCTGGTGCTGTTTGATCGCAGCAGCCGCAAACCGACCCTGACCCCGGCCGGGCATGTGCTGCTGCAACGTGCTGAGGCAATTCTGGCGGCCAGCAGTCGCCTGGAAATGACCGCACGGCAGTTGTCCCAGGGCGTCGAAGCGAAGCTTACGGTGGCGATTTCCGATACCTATCAGTCGGACCGTTTTGAAGCGGCGTTGGTGGGGTTTGAGCAGCGTTATCCGGATCTGGAGCTGGAATGTTTGATCGCTGAGTGCGATGACCTGATCGAGCTGGTACAGCGCGGTCGCGCGCATCTGGCGTTCGCGGAAATGCAAGAGAGCTATCCGCCGGATCTGGTCACCTCGACCGTGGCCGAGCGCACGGAAATCGCCTTGTTCGTCAATCGCGACCATGCGCTGGCCAAGCTTGACCACATTGATCAGCAGATCCTCGAGCAGCATCGCGAATTGCGTCTGGCGACCATCGTCAATCCGTATGACAGTCGTGGCAAAGGTCGCGTGTGGTCGGCGCCGAGTTATCTGATGTTGCTGGAGATGGCCGAGAAAGGTTTTGGCTGGGCGCCGTTGCCGCGCTGGCTGGCGCAGCGCTTTGGCAATGATTTGCTGGTGGAGTTGAAGGTGCGCGGCTGGCCGAAACCGGTGTTTGTCGATGCGTTGTGGTCGCGGCTGTATCCGCCGGGGCCGGCGGGGAGCTGGTTGTTGAGCAAGATGCTGCAATAGCGGCGCTGCTGATCGCTGGCAAGCCTGAAGTCAAAAGCCCCTCACCCCAGCCCTCTCCCAGAGGGAGAGGGGGCCGACCGAGGTGTCTTGCGTCATACATCGACCTGAGAGACTGAGTCGATTATGGATTCATTGCGACCTTAAACCTCGACCAGATTGAGTCGATTCTGGATTCAATACCGATCGTTCAAGTCGGTGAAACTCTCCAATATCCCCCAATCGGTCCCCTCTCCCCCTGGGAGAGGGCTAGGGTGAGGGCAATTCCAGCGCCATGAGCCGCCCTTGAATAAACCGCCGCTCCGGCTCTTGCCGCGTAAGCTCCAACGCCCGCAAATACGCCGCCCTCGCCTCTTCCACCCTACCCAACTGCCGACAAAACTCCGCCCGCGCCGAATGCGCCAAGTGGTAATCCTGCAACTCCCCTCGCGCCAAAATCCCCTCAATCAAATTCAACCCCGCCAACGCCCCATCACGCTTGGCCACCGCCACCGCCCGGTTCAACTCGATCACCGGAGAAGGCACCGCCCGCAACAGCACGTCATACAAGCCAACGATCTGCTCCCAATCAGTTTCTGCCGCCGTCGGCGCCTCGGCATGCACCGCAGCAATCGCCGCCTGCAAACAATACGGCCCGAACCGCCGCGTCGTCAGCGCACGCTCGACCAGAGCACAACCTTCAGCGATCAACTCGCTGTCCCACAATGTACGATCCTGATCGTCGAGCAAGACCAATTCGCCGTCCGGCGAAGTGCGCGCCGAGCGTCGCGATTCGTGCAACAGCATCATCGCCAACAGCCCCATCACTTCCGGCTCCGGCAACAACTCCATCAACAACCGTCCCAATCTGATCGCCTCGCGAGTCAAATCCTCACGGGTCACCTCCGCCCCGCCCGACGCCGAATACCCTTCGTTGAACACCAGATAAATCACCCGCAACACACTGTCGAGGCGTTCGGGCAATTCGCTCAGGCTCGGTACTTGATAGGGGATTTTTGCGTCACGGATCTTGGCTTTAGCGCGCACGATGCGTTGGGCAATCGCCGCCGGTGCCGAGAGAAACGCGCGGGCGATTTCCTCGGTGGTCAGGTCGCAGACTTCGCGCAAGGTCAGCGGCACTTGCGCATCGGCCGCCAGTGCCGGGTGGCAGCAGGTGAAGATCAGCCGCAGGCGATCGTCTTCCACGTCTTCGCCACTCCAGTCCGCCTGTTCCAGTTCTTCCAGCTGCGCCAACAACAAGGGCTGTGAAGCTTTGAAGCGTGCACGTCGACGCAACACGTCAATCGCCTTGAACCGCCCGGTGGACACCAGCCAGGTGCGCGGATTGTCCGGCACGCCGTCGCGTTGCCAACGCTCGACCGCGACGAAGAACGCCTCATGCAAGGCCTCTTCGGCGAGGTCGAAATCACCCAGCAAGCGAATCAGCGTCGCCAGAATCCGCCGCGAGTCTTCGCGATAGACCTGCTCGACCCGCGCCCGAACCTCAGACATTCAACTGCCGCACCGGGCGCACTTCAACGCTGCCAACCCGCGCCGCCGGAATGTTGCCGGCGACCTGAATCGCTTCGTTGAGATCCTTGGCGTCGATCAGGTAGAAGCCGGCCAGTTGCTCCTTGGTTTCGGCGAACGGGCCGTCGGTGATCGACAGTTTGCCGTTGCGCATACGCACCGTGGTGGCGGTCTGCACCGACTCCAGCGCCTCGGCGGCAACCATTCGCCCGCTGCCTTGAATCGACTCGGCATAAGCCCAGCACTCGGCGTCTTCCGGGCTGTCGGGCGATAAATGCAGCAGGCGCTCATCGCTGTAGACCAGGCATAAATACTTCATGGCGTTCTCCTGAATCGGACGGATCAACTATGGCTGAAGATCAGGGCGTCACATCGAACAGCGTCGCGCCGCTCATCGGATCGAACGGTGCCGACCAGTGTTCGTGGACGATTTTCCACGTGCCGCCGACCTGCCGATAGCAGGCGGTGACGCGCATCCAGCAGCTCTGGGTTTCGCCCTTGTCATTGGTGCCGCCGCAATTGGCGACCCAGTGGGCGAAAGCGATGTTGTCGGCGCTCTCGATAACGATTTCGTGGAACTCGAAAATGTGCGGGCCGGGGCACATTCCCATGCATTCGACCCAGTGCGCGCGGTAGGCGGGTTTGCCCTTGAATTGCAGGGCTTTGATCGCATCGAAGGAGACGATGTCGTCGGCGTACAACGCCATGACTTTCTCCACGTCCTTGGTCATGACGGCTTCGCGGTAGGTGTTGATCAGGGTCTGGATTTCAGCTTGTTCGCTCATGGTGTTCTCCGTGGTTTTTGTTGTGAAGACACCTTTAGTCGTTCGGCAAACAAGCAGATCGACAGTCGAAACAAAAAATTTCCACTGAGGCCAAAATCGCTAGAATCCGAGACTTATCTTTGTAGGAAAAAGGAAATTCCCGTGTCAGCCCAACTCGTGCCGTACGACAACCTGAACGCCTTGCAGCGTCAGCAAGTCGAGGCGATTGAAATCCATGCCGAGCAGATCAAGTTTTCCGGCGACATTCATGGTGCCTTGCACACGCTGCTGTCGAAACCCGGCCCCGGGGTGAAAGGTTTTGCGCTGTTGGCAGATGACGTGCCGGTGGCGTTTCTGCTGCTCAAACGCCCGCCAGTGTTGCCGGACTGGGCCAATGAACACAGCGCCACGTTGCATGCGTTGCAGGTCGATCGCCGCGCGCAGGGCAAGGGTTACGGCAAGGCCTGTCTGCAAGCGCTGCCCGAGGTTGCGCGTCAGGCGTGGCCGGAGATCAAAGGGCTGGAATTGTCGGTGGACGCTGACAATGATGCGGCGATCGCGCTGTACGCCAAGCACGGCTACGTCGACAGCGGTGAAGCGTACAAGGGCCGGATCGGTTACGAACGGCGCATGGGCCTGGTTTTCTAAGTCATCGAGGGATGCACGATGATCGATTCAATCGAAGCGCTGGAAGCGATTTACGGACTGCCCCACGAGCGGGCGGTGCGCAAGCAGATCGGTTTTCTCAACGAGGATTATCAGGCGATGGTGCGGGTTTCGCCGCTGGTGATTGTCAGCTCGGTGGGCGCCGATGGCCTCGACAATTCACCGCGTGGCGACAAGGCCGGGTTTGTGCGGATTATTGATGAGCGCACCTTGGCCCTGCCGGATCGCCCGGGCAACAACCGCATCGATACCTTGCGCAATGTGCTGCAGGATTCGCGGGTGTCGCTGCTGTTCATCATTCCGGGAATTGGCGAGACGTTGCGGGTCAATGGCACGGCGACGATCAGCGCAGATCCGCAACTGCTGGAAAGCTTTGCGGTGAATGGCAAACCGGCGAAAACGGTGTTGCTGGTGACGGTGGAGGCGGCGTTTTTTCATTGCTCAAAAGCCTTCGTCCGCTCGGATGCATGGAATCCTGAAACGCATCTGCCACGCTCGGCCCTGCCCTCTGCCGGCGCCTTCCACAAGCGCCTGAACGATGGCGAGTTCGATGCCGACACCTATGACCGTGAAGCCCCAAAACGGGTCACCGACACTCTCTACTGACACAACGCGGTCCATTGTAGGAGTGAGCCTGCTCGCGATAGCGGTGTGACAGTTAAATTAATGTTGACTGACACTCCGCTATCGCGAGCAGGCTCACTCCTACAGGTTTTGATCAGTGTTGGGTTATAGGGTCAGGATCATCTCGTGCCACGCCATGCCGCCGTGATCGGACTCCGACGGCTTGATATAGGCAAAGCCAAACCCGGCATACAGCGGGATGTGTATTTCTTTGCACATCAAATGAATCGTCGCTTTATCCATCCCGCGCATACGCTCGATGAACTCGCCCATCAAACGCTTGGCCAAGCCCTGCCCCTGATAATCCGGGTGCACCACCACCGACATGATCACCACGTTCGGCCCTTTCGGGTCATGGCCGATCAGTTCCTTGAACGCCTCGTCCGACATCTGCACGTCGAACGCCGCACCGGAATTGACGAAACCAGCGACCACGCCATCCACCTCCGCGACGATAAAACCTTCCGGCCAAGTAGCAATGCGCGTAGCGATCTTCTCGCGAGTGGCCGCTTCGTCACCTTCATAGGCGACGGTTTCGATGGCGTAGCAGCGGTCCAGATCGGCGGCGGTGACGTTGCGGATGACGGTGTTCATGGCGGCTCGGAAATCAGCAGAAGAAAGTGCCGAAAGCATAAAGGAATAAGGTCTGCATATCGATGCGCACGGGCAGCGTAAAGCCTGCGTATAAGCGCTTTTCTTCGTGCAGGCGGCGGGCTATTTCTGAGGTGTGTCTTTGACTACCTTCGGGGGAAACCGCTTATGAACAGCGTTGAAATCGGCCTGTCGCTGGTGTTGGGCATCAGTACGTTCGGCTTTATCACCTTGGGCATCGACCTGTTGCGGGCGCGACGGTTCGGCAAAGGCAAGCGGGGTTGAAAACCATGAGGCGGATCACTGATCCGCCGCAGGTTTGTCGGCTCAGGCCTTGGTATCGACCGGCACGCAGATTTCCAGCTTGCCGGTGTGCAGCTTCGGATTGAAATCGGCGCTGTAGCGCTCCAGCTCCGGGGCGTTGAGCTCCACGTAATGAGAGGTCGGCAACCAGGTCTTGTAGATGTATTGCAGGGTTTGCGGCAATTGTTCGAGCGGTCCCTTGTGCTCGAACACTGCGTACTGGCGAGGCAGTACTTCGACCCATTGGAAGACCTTCTGGTCGAGGTCATCGAGCTTGCTGATTTCCACTCCGGCGATGTAATCGAAGCCGCCCTTGCCGTCGAAATTGCTGCAGACGCCGTAAGTCACTTCGTTCTTTTGCCCCTGAATCTTTCCCAGGTGCGGCAAGAACTTTTCCCACAGTGCCGGGATGTCTTTTGCTGTGTCTTGGGTAAATCGACCGCGAAAGCCTGCAATCAGCAGGAAGTGTCCATGTTCGAAGCGAGGTTCAGCCACTTCGACGCGTGTTTGCTCATCCATGACTCGACTCCTGGAACAAAAAAGGGGTTCGGCTGGGAGTATAGAAAGCCAAACCCAATTCGCACGCTTACAGCGTGTGCAACTGCTCGACGGCGCCCGAACCGACAAACTCGTTATAGCCGGATACGATCACGTAAACTGCGAAATAGCAGAAGATCGCTGCAGATGCCATGTAGGAATAGCGCAATAGCTTGTCGCCCAGCAGCTTGCCACCGTGGCTCGCGGCAAAGCATAAACCCGCCGACCACAGCAGCCCGGCGCAAAGGAAACCGCCAAGGAACAGCGCCGAACTCAGCGGCCCACCGCCACCGGAACGCGCGATCAACGTTCCGCCAACAGCGGCAAACCAGAGAATCGCGCTTGGCGATGACATCGCGAGAAAAATCCCCCGGAAGAACTCCTTGCGATGGGAGTTCTGCCCTACCTCGGCGGTCGCGGCCAGTTGCGCTTCGTGATGAATCGCCGAGTAGATCATCTTCGCCGCAAAGTAGATCAGCAGCGCCGAACCACCGATCCACAGCACCCAGCGCACGCTTTCGTACTGCAGCAAAACCGTCATCCCGGCCAGCGCCAGCACCGCGTAGATCAGGTCGCCGACGCAAGTGCCGAGGCCCAGCGCAAAGCCCTGAAAGTAACCGCGCTGCATCGCCAGCGTGATCATTGCGATGTTGGCCACGCCGATATCCAGGCACAGCGAAAGGCTCAGCAAGAAGCCGCTGGTGAATTCCATCTACCGATTTCCTTGGGACAAAATTGTTTACAAACGGGCTGGACAGTATGCCATCACTGACCTTATCTTCCGCCACAGGTCACCGCAGTGACCAGCGTCGCTCGGACGGTTCCGGGCGCTTACGTTATCCGAGGCAACAATGGCTGAACAAGGTTCGCCGCGCCGCTTTGCGCGCATAGATCGACTCCCCCCTTACGTTTTCAACATCACCGCCGAGCTGAAGATGGCCGCGCGTCGTCGTGGTGAAGACATCATCGACTTGAGCATGGGCAACCCCGACGGGGCTACGCCGCCGCACATTGTCGAAAAACTCGTACAAGTTGCCCAACGCGAAGACACCCACGGCTACTCCACATCCAAGGGCATTCCGCGCCTGCGCCGGGCGATTTCCAACTGGTACAAGCAGCGCTACGAGGTCGATATCGACCCGGAAAGCGAAGCCATTGTCACCATCGGTTCCAAGGAGGGCCTGGCGCACTTGATGCTGGCGACCCTCGATCAGGGCGACACCGTGCTGGTGCCAAACCCGAGCTACCCGATTCACATCTACGGTGCGGTGATTGCCGGCGCCCAGGTGCGTTCGGTGCCGCTGGTGCCGGGCGTGGACTTCTTCGACGAACTGGAACGGGCCATTCGCGGTTCGATTCCGAAGCCGAAAATGATGATCCTCGGTTTCCCGTCGAACCCGACTGCACAGTGTGTGGAACTGGATTTCTTCGAACGGGTGATCGCCCTCGCCAAGCAGTACGACGTGCTGGTGATTCACGATCTGGCATACGCCGACATCGTCTACGACGGCTGGAAAGCGCCATCGATCATGCAGGTGCCGGGCGCCAAGGACATCGCGGTGGAGTTTTTCACCCTGTCGAAGAGCTACAACATGGCCGGCTGGCGCATCGGTTTCATGGTCGGTAATCCGGAACTGGTCAACGCCCTCGCACGGATCAAGAGCTACCACGACTACGGCACCTTCACCCCGCTGCAAGTGGCGGCGATTGCCGCCCTGGAAGGTGATCAGCAGTGTGTGCGCGACATCGCCGAGCAGTATCGTCAGCGTCGTAATGTGCTGGTCAAAGGTCTGCATGAACTGGGCTGGATGGTCGAAAATCCGAAGGCGTCGATGTATGTCTGGGCGAAGATTCCCGAGCAGTACGCGCATTTGGGTTCGCTGGAATTCGCCAAGAAGCTGCTCGCCGAGGCCAAGGTGTGCGTCTCGCCGGGAGTGGGGTTTGGTGAGTACGGCGACGATCACGTGCGCTTCGCGCTGATCGAAAACCAGGACCGGATTCGTCAGGCGGTGCGCGGGATTCGCGGGATGTTCCGGGCCGATGGATTAGTCGCAAAAACTGGCGGCTAACGCAAAACCTGTAGGAGTGAGCCTGCTCGCGATAGCGGTGTGTCAGTCACCGTAAATGGCACTGACACACCGCTATCGCGAGCAGGCTCACTCCTACAAGGGAATGTGTCCGGCCTCGAAATTTCACCCACAAAAAAACCGCATCGCTGCGGTTTTTTTGTGTCTGCAAGAAGCGCTTACACGAACAGCGACAACAGCAGGATAAAGCCCAACGCAACCACCGAGAGGATGGTTTCCATCGCCGTCCAGGTCTTGAACGTCTCGGCCACGGTCATGTTGAAGTACTGCTTCACCAGCCAGAAACCGGCGTCATTCACGTGCGACAGAATCAACGAACCGGCACCGGTAGCCAGTACCAGCAGCTCACGGTTAACGCCCGGAATCATCCCCACCACCGGCACCACAATGCCCGCGCCAGTGATGGTCGCCACAGTCGCCGAACCGGTCGCGATACGGATCACCGCTGCCACCAGCCACGCCAGCAGGATCGGCGAGATCTGTGCGCTGACCGCCATGTGGCCGATCACATCGCCCACACCGCTGGTCACCAGCATCTGCTTGAAGCCACCACCAGCACCGATGATCAGAATGATCGCGGCGGTTGGCGCCAGGCTCGCGTCGAGCCACTTGAGCATCTGCTGGGAACCGATGCCCTGCTTGTGGCCGAAGGTGTACAGCGACAGCAGCAATGCCAGCAGCAGCGCCGAGATCGGGTGACCGATCATGTCCATCCAGGTGCGGAAGAAGTGACCGTCCGGCAGCGCGACGTCAGCGAAGGTTTTCAGCAGCATCAGGAACACTGGCAGCAGCACGGTGATCAGGGTGATGCTGAAGCTCGGCAGCGTGGTCGAGTCGTCATTTTCGCGGGCTAGTTGATCGACCAGTTCCTGATTCGGGTGACCCGGAATGTGCTTGGCGATGAACGTACCGAAGATCGGGCCGGCAATGATGGCGGTCGGCAGCGCAACGATCAGACCATAAAGAATGGTCTTGCCGATGTCAGCGCCGAACACACCGATGGCCAGCAGCGGACCCGGGTGCGGTGGCACCAGACCGTGCACAGCGGACAGGCCGGCGAGCAGCGGGATACCGATCTTGATGATCGACACACCGGTGCGACGCGCAACGATGAACACCAGCGGAATCAGCAATACGAAGCCGATTTCGAAGAACAGCGGAATGCCCACCAGGAACGCGGCGAACATCATTGCCCACTGGACTTTGTCTTTACCGAACGCACGGATCAGGGTCTGGGCGATCTGATCCGCCCCGCCCGACTCGGCCATCATTTTGCCGAGCATGGTGCCCAGCGCGAGGATGATGCCGACGAAACCGAGCACGCCACCGAAGCCGTCCTGGAACGCTTTGATGATGGTGCCGATCGGCATGCCCGACGTCAGGCCGAGGAACGCGGCGGCGATGGTCAGGGAAATGAACGGGTGAATCTTGAATTTGGTGATCAGGATAATCAGGCCGATTACCGTGACCACTGCATCGAGCAGCAGGAACGTCTCATGGGACATGCCAAACATTGGGGGTGTCTCCTGGATTGTTGTTGTTATTAAAGCGGGTTAAACAGAAGTCGGGAGGACAGCGCTATCTCTTTCAACACACTCATACCGCCTGCTTCAGACCGTGGGCCTGCCACCAGACATGAGCCTGGGACGCCAGTTCTTCAACGCTGTGGATCGAAGCGTTCAGGGCCAGGGTCAACGGCTCGCCCTTCGGCGATTCGAGGGTGGCGAACTGGCTTTCGATCAACGTGGCCGGCATGAAGTGGCCCGGACGATGGGACACACGCTCAGCGGCAACTTCAGGGGTCAATTCAAGAAACACGAAGCCCAGGCCCGGCAAGGCACTGCGCAACACTTCGCGATAACTGTGTTTAAGGGCCGAGCAGGTCAGCACCGGGCGTTTGCCCGACGCATCGACGCGACGCAGTTCATCGCACAGGCTGTCGAGCCAGCCGGCGCGGTCGTCGTCGTTCAGGGGGATCCCCGCGCTCATCTTGTCGATGTTCGCGGCCGGATGGAAAGTATCGCCTTCAATGGCAGTGGCGCCGCTCAATTGGCACAGGGCCTCGCTGACGCACGTCTTGCCGCAACCGGCAACGCCCATGATGACCAGGGCGGTGATGGGATGACTCATATAACACCTCAGCGCGCAGACAGCGCTACCTTTGCTAGCTATGACTCTAGTGCACAGGCAGAAGTTGCCGACGCCTTCTTGTCGTTTTTTTGGGTTGCAGCAGGTTTGTTCCCGACACCAAAAAGCGAAGATCAGGCAGGACCTCGCTTACGCATTTACAGCTGCATCAGGACAGCGCTACCTTAGTGCCTTGATTTTTGTTTGGCAAGCCGTCGATGACCACCCCTAAAAACGATAAAAATACCCGCACCACCGGCCGTCCCACCCTGAATGAAGTTGCCCGCCTGGCCGGTGTCAGCCCGATTACCGCCTCCCGCGCCTTGCGTGGGGTCAGCACGGTCGCCACCGAACTGGTGGAAAAAGTCCAGAAAGCTGCGCTTGAACTCAACTATGTAGTCAATCCTGCTGCCCGGGCGTTGGCCTCGGCGCAGAGCCATTCGGTCGTCGTGTTAGTGCCTTCGCTGTCCAATCTGTTGTTCATCGACACCCTGGAAGCCATTCATCGGGTACTCACACCCAAGGGTTTTGAAGTGCTGATCGGCAACTTCCACTACTCGCGCGATGAAGAAGAAAACCTGCTGCGCAACTACATGGCTTATCAGCCGCGCGGTTTCTTGTTGACCGGGTTTGATCGCACGGAAAGTTCGCGGCGGATGATCGAGGCGAGCAATATCCCGTGCGTGTACATGATGGAACTGGACAGCGCCGCCGGGGTAAATTGCGTCGGCTTCTCGCAGCTCAGTGCCGGTGAAACGGCGGCCGAGCATTTGCTCTCTCGTGGGCGCAAGCGTCTGGCTTACATTGGCGCGCAGCTTGATCAGCGCACGTTGTTGCGCGGTGAAGGTTTCCGCAAAGCACTGCAGAAGGCCGGCCGTTATGACCCGGATCTGGAAGTGCTGACGCCTCGCTCTTCATCGGTGGGCTTGGGCGGCGAGTTGTTTTTGCAGTTGCTGGCGGCGCATCCGGATGTTGATGCGATCTTCTTTGGTAACGACGACCTGGCGCAGGGAGCGTTGCTGGAAGCATTGCGCAGCGGCATCAAGATTCCCGAACAAGTGGCGATTCTCGGTTTCAACGACTTGCCGATGTCCGAGCACATGGTGCCGCGCCTGAGCAGCATCAACACCCCGCGAGAAGCGATTGGTCGGCGAGCGGCAGAGCAGATGCTGACGTTGATGGCCGGTAACAGCGTGGCGCGCCCGGTTGAAGACATGGGCTTCGAACTGAAGATTCGCGAAAGTACCTGAAACTGTCGCAATCCCCTGTAGGAGCTGTCGAAGGCTGCGATCTTTTGATTTTGCTCTTGAAAACAAGATCAAAAGATCGCTGCCTTCGGCAGCTCACAGTTTTATGTGGTGCTCACAAATGCTGAGTTGAAACACAACCCTTGTAGGAGTGAGCCTGCTCGCGATAGCGGTGTGTCAGGCGATGCATGTGTTGAATGACACTCCGCTATCGCGAGCAGGCTCACTCCTACAGGGGATCTGCGCAATGTTCAGTGGCTGAGCAGGTCGACGAGGGCCAGTGCGCCTTTCTGTAGTGGCTGGCTTTTGAGCCACACCGCATGCACCGGCATCACCAGACCGTTTTCGATGTTGCGGAAATTCAGCCGTTTCAGCCGTCCGTTGTCCAACCGTGCCTGCACCACCGACAACGGAAAATTACCCCAACCCAATCCCGCCTCAACCATCTCCATCGCCGTCTCAAGACTGTCGGTGCGCCAATACGACTCCGCCACCAACGGCCGCGTTTCACTGATCGGCAAGTCGCGACTGGCAACGATGATCTGCCGCACATGCACCAGGTCTTCGAGAAACACATCCTGCCCCTGCAACAGCGGACTGTCCGCCGCCAGCGTCGCGATCATCCGTTCGCTGCCGACAAACTGAAAGCGCTCCAGCACATTCATGCTCAACCCGGCGAACGCCAGACACACGCTGACGCGGCCGCTGTGCAGCATTGCCAGCACGTCATCCTGCGGCGCGGTCAGCACTTCGATATCGAGCAATGGATGGCGCTCGGCGATCACTTTGATCGCCGCCAGCAAACGACCTCGGTCGATGTCCGCAACCACGCCAATCGACAATTTGCTCTCCAGCCCAAGCGACAGCTCCACGGCATGCACTTGCAACTGTTTAAGCTGCTCGGCAATCAGCCGCGCGTGCGGCACCAGTGACAGCGCCATCGCCGTGGGCTGCGGTTCGCGATGGCTGCGGTCGAACAGCAGATAACCGAGTTCGGCCTCGAGGTTGCCAATACCCATACTGACGGCGGAGGGCACCCGACCTAATGCACGCGCCGCCGCCGAAAACGAGCCACGCTCGATCACGGCAAGAAACAGCTCGATGCTGTCGCTGTTGAAATTCACATCAAACACCTATCAATAGAACTGAAAGTAGCTGACTTTTTCTGTCAGCCCTATTGAAGCTATCTTTCGCCGCCTTCGCCAGTCCCACTGGCCAACAAACGGCAAGAAAGAGGCAAATCCCCCATGCAAGGCGTTAAACGCAAACTGGTCTATGTGTCGCTCTACGAAGTGATCGGCATGACCTTCTCCGCCCTCGGTCTGGCGTTGTTGTCCGGCACGTCGCCGGGCAGCACCGGGCCGCTGGCGGTGATCATCACCACCATCGCCGTCACCTGGAACTTCATTTACACCTCGCTGTTCGAGCACTGGGAAAGTCGCCAGCAATCGCGCACCCGCACAGTCAAACGACGCATTGCGCACGCCGTCGGTTTTCAACTGACGTTGATCGTGTTCCTGATTCCGTTGATTGCCTGGTGGATGAACATCAGCCTGGTGCAGGCGTTTCTGCTGGATCTGGCGTTGATCATTTTCATTCCGTGCTACACGTTTGCCTTCAACTGGCTATTCGACAGGATCTTCGGGCTGCCAGCCTCGGCGCTACCGGATTCGGCGGCTGCGGCATAAATCGTTAATTTGTAAGCAGGTATTGCTAGAAATCAGCGGATTAGCTGATTAAATCAACGATATTCACAATACGTTAACTCCGATAGCAGGCTAAGCTTTTCCATTAATAAAAAAAAAGGATCAGCCTATGACTGCTCACGCCCCTGCTCCCGCCGCCGCGCAACGCGACGGCATCGACCCGATCCGCGCCGCTCAGGTGTCCGCCCGCATCGATCGCCTTCCGGCGGTCGCGACGATTTGGCGCTTGGTGGCGCTGCTGTCGATCGGTGGTTTTTTCGAACTCTACGACCTGTTCCAGACCGCCTACATCAGCCCCGGGCTGATTCGCGATGGCATCTTTGCCACCGGTAATCAGGGTGTGTTCGGTTTCTCCGATCAAGCGGCGTTTGCCTCGGCAACATTCCTCGGCCTGTTCCTCGGCGCCAGCCTGCTGAGCCCGTTGGCGGACCGCTTCGGTCGTCGCGCGATCTTCACCTTCGCCCTGGTCTGGTACACGGTGGCGACGGTGTTAATGGGGATTCAGAGTTCGGCACCGGGCATCATCTGCATGCGCTTTCTGGTCGGCATCGGCCTGGGCATCGAGCTAGTGACCATCGACGCCTACCTCTCGGAGCTGGTACCCAAACGCATGCGCAGTTCGGCGTTTGCCTTCGCGTTTTTCGTGCAGTTCCTCTCGGTGCCGGCGGTGGCACTGATGTCGTGGTGGCTAGTGCCGCAAGCGCCGTTCGGGGTATCCGGCTGGCGTTGGGTGGTGTTGGCCAGCGCGGTGTTTGCGCTGTTTATCTGGTGGCTGCGCAAACGTCTGCCGGAATCGCCGCGCTGGCTCGCGCAGCAAGGCCGCTTTGAGGAAGCCAACCGGATTCTCGATGGCATTGAAGCACGATGCGAGAAGGATCACGGCAAGCCACTGGACGTGCCCGAAACGGTCCCGGTCGATGTCGAAGGCAAGGGTCGCTTCGCGGATATCTGGCAGCCACCGTATCGCCGTCGCGCGTTGATGCTGATCGTATTCCACATCTTTCAGGCGATCGGCTTCTTCGGTTTCGGCAATTGGTTGCCGGCGCTGCTGTCCGGCCAAGGTGTCAGCGTCACCCATAGTTTGATGTATGCGTTCATCATCACACTCGCCTACCCGCTTGGGCCGCTGCTGTTCGTGAAGTTCGCCAACCGTTTCGAGAACAAATGGCAGATCGTCGGCTCGGCCCTCGGCGCAATGACCTTCGGCACCTTGTTCGCTCTGCAGACCAGTGCCTTCGGGCTGATCTTCTGCGGGGTGATGATCACGTTCTGCAACGCCTGGCTGAGCTTCAGCTATCACTCGTACCAGAGCGAACTGTTTCCGACCAACATTCGCGCCCGCGCCGTCGGCTTCTGTTATTCCTTCAGTCGTTTGTCGACGGTGTTCAGCAGTTTGCTGATCGGGATGTTCCTGGATAATTTCGGCACGCCGGGAGTGTTGGCATTCATCGTCAGCAGCATGCTGATCGTGATGCTGACCATCGGCTGGTTCGGCCCGCGCACACGCAATCTGGCACTGGAGAATATTGCGCATCGCTGACGGCGCAGCGGTCATCCTCTGCCGCTTATCGGCAAGGGATGACCGCTACGAAGACCTGATCAATGATCAATCCGTTGAAATAAAAGGATTTATTCAGAAGGCACAGTAATTGCTCTGCTAAGCCAGTCAGCAATTACCTACAGGTCTGCACATCATGTTGATCAGTGCCAAACAACAGCAAATCATTCACCTGCCCAAAGCGCTGAATGAAGATGCCACCACCACGGCAGCCGCCGGTCTGCAAGGTGGCCTGCACGGCGCCATGCTGCAAACCCTGCAAAACCAGACCCAGGCGCAAACCGCTGAAGCCACTGCCAAGGTGCAGGACTCGGCCACGCAGATCGCCACCCAGCAAGTCAGCGAAGCCTCGCGCATCAGCGACAACGTCGACGAAGCTTTCGCCAAAACGCGCGTGGGCCTGCAATCGACCGATGCCACCAGCGCCTCGGCAAAATCCGCCACCGACGAATTCAAGGACTACATGAGCAAGACGCCGGAACAGCGTCTGCGCGACAGTATCCTGCAGTCGATGGGGCTGACCGAAGATGACATCAAAGCCATGCCGCCGGAGAAACAACTGGCCGTCGGCAAGGAGATCGCCGAGCGTTTGCAGGACAAGATGAAGTTGGCGCAGGCTGAGAAAGACAACGATGTGAAGGACAGCGACAAGCAGGCGGACAAGTTTCTTGCTGCGCTCTGATTTCCAGGTCGCCTGAAATCAAATGTGGGAGCGAGCCCGCTCGCGAAGGCGGTGAACCAATCAACGTGGATGTTGAATGTTCCATCGCCTTCGCGAGCAGGCTCGCTCCCACAATGTTTTGGTTGATCGGCGTCAGTTCAGTTGCAGGGTTTCATTGAACTGGCTGATCGCATCCACCACATGCCGCGATCCTTGCTGGATCTCCAGAATCACCTCCCCCGCCTCATTCGCCAACTCAACCCCGATCCCGGTACGGCTCAAACTCGACTGCATGCTCGACACCGCACTCAACGACAGGTCATGGTTCTTGCGCACCACCTCGACAATTTCCAGCGTCGCCTGACTGGTCCGCGCCGCGAGGCTACGCACCTCATCCGCGACCACCGCAAAGCCACGCCCATGTTCACCGGCCCGCGCCGCTTCAATTGCAGCGTTAAGTGCCAACAAGTTGGTCTGATCGGCAATCCCGCGAATGGTCTGCACGATGGTGCCGATGATGTCCGATTGTTTGCTGACCGCATCAATACTGGACGCAGCTTCGTTGAGGTCGCGGGAAATGTCCTGAATGATCTGCACCGTTTGCTGCACGACCTGTGAGCCTTTTTGCGCGCAGGCGTCATTTTGTACCGAAGTGCTGTGGGCCGATTCGGCAGCGTTCTGCAACGTAGTCATCTGATGGGTGATGTCGCTGGCGAATTTCACCACTTTGTACAGGCGGCCCTTAGCGTCGAACAGTGGGTTGTACGACGCTTCCAGATAGACCATGTGCCCGGACTTGTTCTTGCGCTCGAAACGATGCGAGTGATATTCGCCGCGATTGAGCGAGGCCCAGAATGCCTTGTATTGCGAGGACTCGGCTTCGGCGCGATGGCAGAACAGGCTGTGATGATGGCCGACGATTTCGTTGAGCGAGTACTGCATGGTCTTGAGGAAGTTGTCGTTGGCGGTAATGACATTGCCTTCCGGGGTGAACTCGATCACCGCCATCGAGCGACCAATCGCGGCCAGCATGCTTTCTTCTTCGTGTTCCTTGTTGATCCGCGCGGTGATGTCCGCCGCCACTTTGATCACACTTCTGACTTGCTTGTCCGGGCCATATACCGGCATGTAACTGGCTTCGAGCCAGACTTCCCTGCCGGCCTTGTTCAAACGCAGGAAAGTCCCGCTGATCGGTTCACCACGGGCCAGGTCACGCCACAGCTTTGCGTATTCCTCACTGCGGTAGAACACCTCTTCACAAAACACCCGATGATGTTTACCACGCACTTCATCGGCGCTGTAGCCCATGGTCTTGCAGAAGTTTTCGTTGGCATCCAGAACAATGCCGTCAGGGGTGAACTCGATCATTGCCATCGAACGGCTGATCGCTTCCAGCTTGGCGTTGGCCTCGGTCAAGGCGCAGCTGAATCGCTCGATCTGCTGCAGGTCAGCCTTGTGATGTAGGTTGAACATGGTTGTATCACCTTCCGCGCGGACTTTTGATTTGATGAAAGTTCAGTTCTTTCAAGATCCACCACTACGTTCCACAGAACAGGCACACGCATTCCTCCACGGGAGGAAGTTGTCAGGTGATAAATGATGATCAATCGGAGAGTCCATGCAGCGACGCTCTAATCAAGACATCCTTCTCTTGATAGCCCGCACGCGGGCCAGCCCTAACGCGTTGAAGAACTTCCATGTAAGCGACGCTCCTTGTTGGTTCAGTGTCGGTGCCTTGGGTTGCGCACTCTGGCAGCATGAATTCACGGACCAACGATGTGTTTCAGCCATGTTTTGACATGACGGTCGACATAGTTAGTTACGAGAAGCATAGCCAGTGCAAAGACCTGCGCAAGGCCATTAGTCGGCCAGTATCTGGCACTTTTTGCACAAGAAACGGTTCAGCGCGGGGAGAATCGTCGGCGAGGCGGACGCTTTCGCGAGCAGGCTCGCTCCCACCTTTGGAACGCATTCCCCCTGTGGGAGCGAGCCTGCTCGCGAAGGCAAAAGTTATAGCGCTACAAAAACGACAGAAACGACTTACAAACTTCCAGTCACCTTGGTCGCCACCTCCGCAGGCACCCAAGGCTTCCAGACCTGCGGCTGATCACGCAAAAACGCTTCCGCCACCAACCTCGGCTGCAAACGTTTTTCACTCATCCCCGCCAAAGTCTGGTTCAACAGATCAATCGGCAAATCGACTTTCTCGAAGAACGCCACCAACTCCGGATACTGCGCCTTGAACGGCGCCGATACGCCAATCGCCAGGCTCGCCGGCATCGAGCGGGTGCCTTTGGGGTTTGGGTTATTGGCATCGGCCAACGTCTTCCAGGCCTCGGCATCGAACGGCGGTTCTTCCAGTTTCACCAGTTTGAATCGCCCCAGCAGCGGCGTCGGTGACCAGTAGTAGAACAACACCGGTTTACCGCGTTTGATCGACGATGCCACCTCGGCATCCAGTGCCGCGCCGGAACCGGTGCGGAAATTCACGAAGCTGTCGTTCAGCGCATAGGCCTTGAGCTTCTGGCTGTTGACGATCTCCGAGGTCCAACCGGTCGGGCTGTTAAGGAAGCGTCCGCGAGTTGGATCTTCCAGGTCGCGGAATACGTCTTTGTAGCGCGGCAGGTCCGCCACCGATTTCAACTCCGGCGCCAACGCTTTGATGCCCCGCTCGGGGTCGCCCTTGATCACATACTCCGGCACCCACCAGCCTTCGGTTGCGCCTTTGACCGTGTCGCCCAAACCGAACACCTTGCCTTCGGCGGCCGCTTTGACCCACGCTGGACTGCGCCCGGCCCATTCTTCTCCGATCACCTGAATATCGTTTTTCGCCAGCGCGGCCTCAAGGCTGACCGTGCTGCCGGGCAAAGTGTCGGTCGAGTAGCCGTAGCCTTTTTCTACGATCAGACGCAGCACTTCGGTGATGAAACTGCCGCTTTCCCAAGTGATATCGCCGAAGTGGATCGGCGCGTTTTTTTCCGTCGCCGAAACAGCGCCGACACTCAGGCTCAACGCCAGCAACGAAGTGCCGAGCAGGGTTTTGATCGATCTCATGCGGACCTCTTGTCTTGCAGGGATTGGTTGGCGCTGTGGCGATCGCACAGCGCTTGGGAACGGTTCATGTACTCGCTGACCGACCGCTGGGAGATGCCCAGTTCGGCGGCGATTTGCGGGTAGGTCAGGCCGTCGATGCGCGCGAGTAGAAACGTCGTGCGGACTTTGTCGGGCAGGCGCTGCAAGCTGTGATCGAGGCAGTTGAGGGTTTGCGATAGCGTGACCAGGTCTTCAGGCGAGACGGCGTAATCGACATCGAGTTGCTGGCGATGACGACGCTCCAGATCACCGCGCCGCCAGCGTTGATAGAGCAGACGCTGGGCGATAGTCGTCAGCAAGGCGCGAGGTTCGCGGATGGCCCTCAGTGCCGGGGCTTCAAGCAATTGGGCGAAGGTTTCGGCGGCGATGTCTTCGCTGCCGGCCGCGTCGTGCAGATGACCGCGCAGATAAGCACAGAGCCAGCGATAGTGGGCGCGAAACAGACTGTCCACGGTGTGACGATGGGAAAGCTCGGCGCCGGACATAGGGGCTCCTTGATGAGGGGTCGCTGAATGTCCGGTGTTCCGGTGGCGCGATCGTAGCAAGGCGCCTTATTCTTTAAAAATACTTATATTTCATTTTTATATTCTATTCTGAAATATAAAAACAAAAGATCGCAGCCTTCGGCAGCTCCTACACTGATCCCCTGTAGGAGCTGCCGGAGGCTGCGATCTTTAGCGCAAGCGGCCATAGCCAAGTTCTTCAGCCTCGCGCTGATAATCGAGCAGGATTTGATAATCGCGCTCACTGGCCGCAATCACCTCAGGCAATCCCAAGGTCTGTGCGACATCAGGGAGTTCGCGCAAGGTTTCATTCATTACCTGTCGGAGCTGCTCGACCTGCTCATCCGTAGCGCTACCTACCGTAATGAACGGCAAGGTCGGACTCCACGCACTGCGCGCTATCACCCGCAAGGCACTGACTTCTTCCGGCGCATGTTGCGCCAGATAGGCGCAGGTGACGCTGTCGATGGCAGCAAGATCGGCGCGGTTTTCGCGCAACCAGCGCAGGCTCTCGCGATGGCCACCGCTGATGCCGACCGAGGCAAAGAATTGTCCGTCCTGATTCAGTGGCGCCAAGCGCTGACGCAGCAGGTTCATGCCACTGTTGGAGTCCTCACTGTTGATCACCCCGCGCCTGTCGCGGAACTCCGCCAAGGTTTTGCGTGGGTCATGAACCCGGTTAAGGATCAGGCTGCAATGATTGCCAGCGCTGGCGTCGGGCAGTTCGTAGCGTGGGCGGCCGACGATGCGCACTTGTCCGCGCAATGCAGTCATCAGCGGGTAACCGCAGGTCTGCGTGAGCAGCAGATCGGGGGATAACCAGAGTTCTCGCAGTGACAGGCCTTCAGCACTCAGGCGAGTGTGGCCAAGTTGCTCGAGAATGCGCGCAATCCAGCGCTCATTCGCCGCGCGGATTGGCTCGGGGGCGATGTACATCAGGAGTTCGGCGTGGTGTTGGGTCATACATTTTTCCCGGTAAACACAAATCCAATGTAGGAGTGAGCCTGCTCGCGATAGCGGTGCATCAGTGACATCTTCAGTGCCTGACACACCGCTATCGCGAGCAGGCTCACTCCTACAGGGGTTGCGGTGTTCTTGGGTCAGTGGTAAGGATGCTCTGGACTGTCGATCGGCTTGAAGCCATTGCGTCGCCAGAACTCGCCATACCCTTGGACCAGAAACCCGCCACTGCGCGCAATCCATTGCTCGCGATGCATCCGGTAAACCGTGGGCAAGTCGTACCACGCAAGCTTGGGCAAGTCGTGATGCACCAGATGAAAATTCAGATTCAGGAACAACCAGCGCCACGGCCAACCCGCTTCGTTCAACACCGTGCGCTGCTCAGGCTGCGCGTGTGGGCGATGTTCATAATAGGAGCGGATCATCGCGATCGACAGCGCCGGCACGCTGATCAGCAGCAGGTAATGCCAGACCGGCAGCGCGCTGAAACGGGCGATGAACCACAGCATCAGTAACGTGAACAGGCCGTGGGTCAGCCACATCAACCAGGCTTGGCGTTCGCCATTCTTCAGCCGGAGCAACTCTTCTTTGGCCAGCGCCATCAGCGCCAGCGGTGCGCCGATCACGAAGCGTCCGAGCACGGTTTTGTTCAACCAGTGCAGGCAGCGTTCGAACAGCGAACTGCCCTGCCAGCCGGCGCGGGTGAGGTAACGGCTTTCCGGATCGACGCCGGGCACGGTCAGATCCTCATCGCGGTGATGCAGCAAATGGCTGTCGCGATACAGCGTGTACGGATACCACACGGCAAAAGGCGCATAGCCAAGGATCTTGTTGAAGCGCACCCAGCGTGTCGGATGGCCGTGCAGCAACTCGTGCTGCACCGACAGCCACAACACCACCAGCGGGATCAGCAACAGCGTGCTCAAGGCACGGCCCAGCCAGTGACTGTTGAGCACAATGGCGAACCAGCCAGCATAGACGCCGATCAGCAACAGCCAGGTCGGCCACTCGGTACGGGCGGTGACGCGTTGGCGCAGGGTTTCGATCTGCTTACGATGGGCGGCGTCGAAGTAATGGGACATGGCATTGCTCGGAACGGGATTCATCCCCTTCTGTGCAACGACGCGGTGCAATCTTGCAGATTATTTTTGGATGCAGGCGGGAGCCCGAGAACCGGGCTCCGGAAAGGCGTTATCAGTGACCGAAGATGTCGACCTTTTTGGCTTTCTTCTCTGCGCGTTTTTCAATCGCGGTCTTGGCCGGTTTCTTCTTCGCGGCTTTCTTTGAATCCATACCTTTGGACATGATGCCTACTCCACTCACAGGGGATGTGAGGTCAGGTATACACCTATCCAGAGCCGTGCGTTCTTTTATAATCGGCGCTTTGCCCACCGACAGTCCGATCCCATGCCCGACACCCGATACAGCCTGCTCGACGAGTCGCTTTGGCCGTTGATGAACAAGTTTTACCGCAGCCACCAGTCCTCTATGAAAGCCGTTCGCGATGCGCAATTGTGGGTCGCGCGGCGCGGAGAGATTGTGGGCGCGTTGTGCTTGCGGCCGGTGTCCGGCGGGCAATGGTTGACCGGGCTGTTTGTGGATCCGGGGTGTCGTGAACAGGGCGTTGCCGCACAGCTGATCGCAGCGGCAGTGCAGGATGTGAGCGAGCCGGTGTGGCTGTTCTGTCATCCGGATTTGCGTGAGTTTTACGAGAGACGCGGGTTCACGTTCGACCCGGCGCTGCCCCAGGCGATGGCGGAGCGCTTGAGCCGGTATGCGCGGAGCAAGCCGATGATTGCGATGGAACTGAGACCGTCAATCTGATGCAAAACCCTGTAGGAGTGAGCCTGCTCGCGATAGCGGTATGTCAGTGACATTTTCGGTGACTGACATACCGCTATCGCGAGCAGGCTCACTCCTACAAGGGGATTGTGGTGTTCTCGGGGATTAGTCGTCTGCTGCGGGATCGAGGTCGGGGAACATCACTTCGGTAAAACCGAACTTGCTGAAATCGGTGATGCGCGACGGGTACAGCCGGCCGATCAGGTGATCACATTCGTGCTGCACAACGCGTGCGTGAAAACCTGAAGCGATGCGCACAACCGGTTCACCTTTCGGATCAAACCCTTCGTAGCGAATCTGCTGATAACGATCCACGGCACCGCGCAAACCCGGGACCGACAGACAGCCTTCAAAGCCCTCTTCCGTCAGCGGACTCAGCGGGGTGATCAACGGATTGATCAGGATCGTCTGCGGCACCGCTTCAGCGTCCGGATAACGCTCGCTGTGCTCGAAACCAAAGATCACCAATTGCAGATCGACACCGATCTGCGGCGCAGCCAGGCCAACGCCACCGACGCTTTCCATGGTCTGGAACATATCGTCGATCAGTTGCCACAGCTCAGGGCTGTCGAACATTTCCGCCGGCACGGGCGGAGCAATGCGCAGCAGGCGCTCGTCGCCCATTTTCAGAATTTCACGAATCATGATCAGACTTCGTCAGTGTCCGGCTTGAGCGAATGATCGCGGCCCAGGCCCGAGACGTGTTGTTTGGGATGTTCATCGAGTTCGCCGGGGACTTTCTCACCCGCATCCTTGCCCTCGCTGGACATGTGCTCGATCACCGCGTTCATTTCCGCTCCCAGCAGCAACACCGCGGCGGAGATGTAGAAATACAGCAAGAGCACGATGATTGCGCCGATGCTGCCATACATCGCGTTGTAGTTGGCGAAGGTTTTCACGTAGAAGGCGAAACCCAACGAAGCGATGATCCACACCACCACCGCCAATACCGAACCTGGGGTGATAAAGCGGAATTCCTGTTTGACGTCGGGCATCACGTAGTAAATCAGTGCCACGGCGACCATCATCAGAATCACGATCACCGGCCAGCGTGCGATGGTCCAAACGGTGACGATGAAGTCTTCCAGTCCCACTTGCGCGGCGATCCAGCCCATCACCTGCGGCCCGAGCACCATCAGCGCGGCGGCCACCAGCAGCATGCCGGCGATGCCGACGGTGTAGACAATCGACAATGGGAAGCGCTTCCAGACCGGTCGGCCTTCGACCACGTCGTACGCCGCGTTCATCGCACTCATCATCAAGCGCACGCCTGCGGAGGCGGTGTACAGGGCGATAACGATACCGACGGAAAGCAGGCCGCCCTTGGACTGCTGCAACTGGTCAATCACCGGATTGACCTGCTCCAGCGCCTGCGGTGGCAGGACCAGTTCCGATTGCAGACGCAGCCACGAAAAGAAGTCCGGCAAGTGCAGGAAACCGATCAGGGCGATCAGAAACAGAATGAACGGGAACAGCGAGAACAGCATCTGGTAGGCCAGTGCCGAAGCGTAGGTCGACATCTCGTCGTCGACGAATTCAGTGACTGTGCGCACCATCACCCGGTGCAGGGGCAGACCTTTCATGTCCGGAAAAATCATTCGCGTCTCCTTTCGCCGCAATACAGGTTGAAGTCGTGGCGACTCAGGGGCCGTTTTTTACATCACGTTAGCCTGTTTGGCGAACCTCGTCGGGTCGCAACAGGCTTTTGACACAAAAACGGCCATCCTTGGATGGCCGCTCGTGTATTTCGTTCAAGGCTGAGTTACGCCTTGTCGACACCTTTTTTGACGGCGTCCTTGGCTGTGCCGACCGCTTGCTGGGCCTCACCTTTTTTCTCTTGAATCTTGCCTTCGGCCTGCAACTTGGTGTTGTCGGTGGCTTTACCGACGCCTTGCTTGACGTTGCCGACGGCTTCGTTGGCCATGCCTTTTACTTTATCGCCTGTGCTACTCATGGTGTTTCTCCTTGGTGCATTTAGGGGGAAAAGTCAGTACGTAATGATTGACTGGCCGGGTTTGCGCCAAGTTTCATTTATTTTCGGGGGTTCATTTCGTCGCGGCGTGCAGGTTGGGCTTTATGTTTGCTGCCCAACCCACGAGAATGCCCACCATATGGGCGCCACGCGCCAGGAACCGATCCCGCAGGAATGTTATGAAACTCGATAAAACGCAGGCCATCGCCCGACGCAACAAGGAACTGGGCGGCGCCGTGCTCGGCACCAACAACTGCCACTTCGCCGAACTGAACCGTAACCGCAACATCTGGTGGTTCGACCTGCCGGTGTCGCGTCTGGCCATCGGTCAGTACGAGTGGATTCACCTGCTGATGCACACCCCGGCCACCGATGAACTGCTGCACCTGAAAGTGCCGACGGTGTTTCTGCGTGAAAAGCTTGAAGGGCTGGTGATTCGCAATGAAGGCAAGCGTAAAGCGGCATTGAGCCTGGAATTGAGTGCGGACAAGGATTCGTATCTGCAGGACATGCGTCCGGCGGGGACTAACGTGAATTTTGCGCCGTTTCGTCAGTAGGATTTGTGCTGTCCCCTTTTCCCCTCACCCTAGCCCTCTCCCAAAGGGAGAGGGGACCGACTGAGTTGTTTGGGCGAGCTACGCCGACCTGAGATTCCGAGTTGAACTCAGATTCTAAACAGCCCCCCGATCGGCTCCCTTCCCCCTCGCCCCCCTGGGGGAGAGGGCTGGGGTGAGGGGGTAGGATTTACCGGACACTGCAAACTCCCTCGCATACACCAACAAAAAGCCCCGCATCTGCGGGGCTTGGTGTTTTTAAGCGGCGGACTTGGCCTTGATCTTCTTCAGCTCTTCATCACGCAACTCACGACGCAAAATCTTGCCGACGTTAGTGGTCGGCAGCGCATCGCGGAACTCCACCGTGCGCGGCACCTTGTAGCCAGTGACGTTGGCACGCATGTGATCCATCACTTGCTCTTTGGTCAGGGTGACGCCCGGCTTGGCGACAATGAAAATCTTGATCGCCTCGCCCGACTTCTCGTCCGGCACGCCGATGGCCGCGCACTGCAACACGCCCGGCAGAGTTGCCAGTACGTCTTCCAGTTCGTTCGGATAAACGTTGAAACCGGAGACCAGGATCATGTCTTTCTTGCGATCGACAATGCGCATGTAGCCGTCCGGCTGGATCAGCGCGATGTCACCGGTTTTCAACCAGCCTTCGCTGTCGAGCATTTCATCAGTAGCTTCCTGACGCTGCCAGTAGCCCTTCATCACTTGCGGGCCCTTGACGCACAGCTCGCCGATTTCACCCAGCGGCTGCTCGACACCGGCATCGTCGATGACTTTGCACAAGGTCGATGGCACCGGAATACCGATGGTGCCGATCTGGATGTGCTGGATCGGGTTGACCGTGGCCACCGGGCTGGTTTCGGTCATGCCGTAACCTTCGCAGATGGCGCAACCGGTAACCGCTTTCCAGCGCTCGGCAGCGGCCAGTTGCAGGGCCATGCCGCCGGACAAGGTGACTTTCAGCGCCGAGAAATCCAGCTTGCGGAACCCTTCGTTGTTGCACAGCGCCACGAACAGCGTGTTGAGGCCAACGAAACCGCTGAACTTCCACTTCGACAGTTCCTTGACCATCGCCGGCAGGTCGCGCGGGTTGCTGATCAGGATGTTGTGGTTGCCGATCAGCATCATCGCCATGCAATGAAAGGTGAACGCATAGATGTGGTACAGCGGTAGCGGCGTGATCAGGATCTCGCAACCTTCGTTGAGGTTGGAACCCATCAGCGCTTTGCACTGGAGCATGTTGGCGACGAGGTTGCGATGAGTCAGCATCGCGCCCTTGGCCACACCAGTGGTGCCGCCGGTGTATTGCAGCACCGCCACATCGCCGCTGTCGGGATTGGCTTCGGCCACCGGTTGGCCCTGGCCCTTGCTCAGCACGTCGTTGAACTTGACGGCTTTCGGCAGGTGATAGGCCGGGACCATTTTCTTCACGTACTTGATGACGCTATTGATCAGCAGGCGCTTGATCGGCGGTAGCAGGTCGGCAACTTCAGTGACGATGACGTGTTTGACGCCGGTTTTCGGCACCACGGCTTCGGCCAGGTGCGCCATGTTTGCCAGGCACACCAGCGCCTTGGCACCGGAGTCGTTGAATTGATGTTCCATTTCCCGCGCGGTGTACAGCGGGTTGGTGTTGACCACGATCAGCCCGGCGCGAATCGCACCGAAGACGGCCACCGGGTACTGCAGAACGTTGGGCAGTTGCACGGCGATTCGATCGCCGGGCTGCAAATCGGTATGCTGTTGCAGATACGCGGCAAACGCACCGGACAATTCATACAATTCACCGTAAGTGATTGTCTTGCCCAGGTTGCTGAAAGCCGGTTTGTTGGCGAAGCGTTGGCAGGATTGCTTCAACACTGCCTGAATGTTCGGATACTCGTCCGGATTGATGTCGGCAGCAATTCCAGCCGGGTATTTATCCTTCCAAAAGTCTTCGATCATGGAAGCCCACTCCTCAGCAACGCGAATTCTTCACCGCATTTGATGCGATTATTATTGGTGTGTGTTTGGTATTGGTGAATCTGGCTTTTATATAGGCCGAGAAGTCACAAAGCGCGCCGAGAGTAGCAGCTTTGCCAAGGGTCGACTAGAGCCAAAAGCAGCCCCTACAGTCACTATGATGACTCAAGACCATCTAGCAGTCATTTTAGAGCAAAAATCCTAGAACACCTTGAAAGCCCCGGTTTTCGGGGACTCAAAGCAAAAGATCGCAGCCTTCGGCAGCGCCTACAGGAAATGCATTCCAAGGTAGGAGCTGCCGATGGCTGCGATCTTTTTGCTTTTAACCGTCAGGCGATATCGCGCAACTCACGCCGCAGAATTTTCCCGACAGGCGTCATCGGCAATGACTCACGCAACACGATGTGTTTCGGCACCTTATACGCAGTGAAATTCTCTTTGCAGTAGGCCTTGAGCTCTTCGAGACTGACCCCGGTTTCCCGCGCCACCACAAACAGCTTCACCGCCTCGCCCGAACGCTCGTCCGGCACCCCGATCACCGCGCAGTTGGCGACTTTCGGGTGCGCCATCACCACATCTTCGATCTCGTTCGGGTACACGTTGAAACCGGAGACGATGATCATGTCTTTCTTGCGATCGACGATGCGCACGAAACCGTCCGGATCGATCACCGCAATATCGCCGGATTTGAACCAGCCCTCGGCATCCAACACTTCAGCCGTGGCCTCAGGCTTGTGCCAATAGCCCTTCATGATCTGCGGGCCCTTGATGCACAACTCGCCGCGCTCGCCCATCGGCTGCTCGACGCCGTCATCGTTGATGACTTTGAGCAGCGTGCCCGGTACCGGCAAACCGACGGTGCCTAGACGCGACTGATCGCCGTACGGGTTGGTGCAGGCCACCGGCGAGGTTTCTGTGAGGCCGTAACCTTCAGTGATGCGGCACCCGGTCATCTGCTCCCAACGCTCGGCGGTGGCCTTGACCAGCGCGGTGCCGCCAGAGTTGGTGAGCTTCAGGCTGGAGAAATCGAGGGTCTTGAAATCCGCGTGTTCCATCAGCGCCACGAACAAAGTGTTCAGCCCCAGCAGCGCCGAGAACCGCCAGTTCTTCAGCTCTTTGATGAAGCCGGCAATGTCGCGCGGGTTGGTGATCAGCACGTTGTGGTTGCCGGAAACCATCATGCACATGCAGTTCGCCGTGAACGCATAGATGTGATACAGCGGCAGCGGCGCGATCATCACTTCCTGGCCTTCGCGCAGCAGCGGCTGGCCGTCCGGGCCGAGTTGGGCGAGACAGGCGCGCACTTGCTGCATGTTCGCCACCAGATTGCCATGAGTGAGCATCGCGCCTTTCGCCAGCCCGGTTGTGCCGCCGGTGTATTGCAGCACGGCGATGTCGTCGAGGCTGACCTTCAGCGGCTTGATGCCCAGACCTCGGCCCATGCGCAGCGCGCTCTTGAAGGAAATCGCCTGCGGCAGCGAATACGCCGGGACCATTTTCTTCACTTTGCTGACCACGGTGTTGACCAGCCAGCCCTTGGCGGCGGGCATCAGGTCGCCCATCTTCGCTTCGATCAGGTATTGAATGTCGGTGTCGGGCAGCACTTCCTGGACTTTCTGGCCGAACATGTTCAGGTACACCAGTGCCCGTGCGCCGGAGTCCTTGAACTGATGGCGCATCTCGCGCGCGGTGTACAGCGGGTTGGTGTTGACCACGATCAGCCCGGCGCGCAATGCACCGAACACGGCAATCGGGTAATGCAGGATGTTGGGCATCTGCACGGCGATGCGATCCCCCGGGACCAGATCGGTATGCGCCTGCAGGTAACCGGCGAAGGCAGCGCTCTGACGCTCAAGTTCGGCGTAGGTCAGGGTGATGCCCATATTGCTGAACGCCGGGCGATCAGCGAACTTCTTGCAGGAACGCTCGAACACCTCGATCACCGACCTGAACTCACCCATGTCGATGTCCAGCGGTACGCCGGCCGGGCGCTTGTCGTTCCAGAAATCAGGTTGCATTGTTCTTGTCCTCTTTACCTGAGCCGATGCGGGCCGCTTTCTGTCATTTCTGAAAAAGCGGAGCTTCACGGACACTAGCAGTTATGGCCATTGAGGCAAATATGGGCAAAGCCGTCATTGATCGTGTGAATCTTCCTGCCGTGGCGTGGGCTGATCAGACGCGCTATACAATGTTCCGACTCTGAGCAAAGGAATCGCCATGATCCACGACACCCTATGGCTGGACGCGAGTGACCGCAGCCGCCTGTTCGTCAATCAATGGCTGCCTACGGCGCCGTTGAAAGCGGTGATCCTGCTAGCCCACGGCATGGCTGAACACAGTGGTCGCTACGCGCGACTGGCCGACACGTTTTGCGACAAAGGATATGGCGTGTACGCCGCGGATTTACGCGGACATGGCAAAACCGCCAATCACGGAACCCTCGGCCACTTCGCCGATGACGACGGCTGGTGCAAAGTGCTCGGCGATCTGGCCAGTCTCAATCAGCACCTCGGCCAGCAGCACCCCGGCGTGCCGATCATCCTGCTGGGGCACAGCATGGGCAGCTATCTTGCCCAAGGCTATTTACTGCACCACAGCGCCAGTCTGCACGGGGCGATTCTCAGTGGTTCCAACTTTCAGCCTGTTGCGCTGTATCGCGCTGCGCGGCAAATCGCCCGTCTGGAAAAACTGCGTCAGGGTGGCAAGGGCCGCAGTGCGCTGATCGAATGGCTGTCGTTCGGCTCGTTCAATAACAAATTCAAACCGGCGCGCACACGCTTCGACTGGCTGAGTCGTGATCCCGCCGAAGTCGACCTGTACGCCAACGACCCGCTGTGTGGCTTTCGCTGCACCAATCAACTGTGGATCGACCTGCTCGGCGGCTTGCAGCAAATCAGCAAAGCGTCCAATCTCGCGCAGATCGATCCGGGCCTGCCGCTGCTGGTAATCGGCGGCGAATGTGATCCGGTGAGTGAAGGCAAGCGTCTGACAGATCTGGCCAATGCGTTGCGCACGGCCGGCAGCCAGCACCTGCAACTGAAGATCTACCCGCAGGCGCGGCACGAATTGTTCAACGAAACCAACCGCGACGAAGTGATCGCTGATGTGCTGGCCTGGATCGATCAGGCCCTGAGCCATCCACGCCCTCATCGCAGCGAATAATTTTTTGTGGATTCACTGAATCCGTCACAGGAATCGAGACCGATGACCCAGGTTACCAACATCCCTTACGAAGCCCTCGAAGTCGGCCAGACCGCCAGCTACAGCAAGACCGTCGAAGAGCGCGACATTCAACTGTTTGCCGCGATGTCGGGCGACCACAATCCGGTGCACCTGGACGCCGAGTTTGCCGCCGCGAGCATGTTCAAGGAGCGTATCGCTCACGGCATGTTCAGCGGTGCGCTGATCAGTGCTGCAGTAGCGTGCGAGTTGCCTGGGCCGGGCACTATTTATATCGGCCAGCAGATGAGTTTTCAGAAGCCGGTGAAGATCGGTGACACGCTGACAGTGCGTCTGGAAATTCTCGAGAAGTTGCCGAAATTTCGTGTGCGCATTGCCACTCGGGTGTTCAACCAGAAGGATGAGCTGGTGGTGGATGGCGAGGCTGAGATTCTGGCGCCGCGCAAGCAGCAGACGGTGACGTTGCCGACTTTGCCGGCGATCAGCATTGGGTGATTGATTGGCGGGGTGTCAGGTAAAGCTTTTCCCCCTCACCCCAGCCCTCTCCCCCATGGGGGCGAGGGGGAAAGTGAGCCGATCTCCGTGGTTTTCAGATCTTGAGTTCGACTGGATATTTCAGGTCGGCGTACCTCGACAGAACACCTGGATCAGTCCCCTCTCCCTCCGGGAGAGGGCTAGGGTGAGGGGCTCTTGCTTTGGCTTTCCCCCAGACATAAAAAAACGCCAGACTAGCTGGCGTTTTTTGTAACCGGCAAACGCTTACGAACGAGCACGAGCCTGGTTACGCAGGGCTTTCACCTGATCGTGGTTACGTTGCACACCGTGGTACTGGCGTTCAACCAGGTCACGAATACCTACCAGGTTATGCTTGTTGATCTTCTCGATGGCTTCACGATAGGCCTTCAGCGCATGGTCTTCACCACGCTCGGCTTCGTTCAGCACAGCCTCTTCGTCTTTGCCGGTGAACATGGCTTTGACGTCGACCCAACGACGGTGCAGGTCACCGCTGACGCTGGTAGAGGTTTCCGGATCGCCGCCCAGCTTGCGAACCTCCGCTTGCAGTTCTGCTGCAGCGGTGGCGCAATCGTTAGAGCGCGTCACAAACAGGGTTTTCAGTTCTGGATGCTTGATGTCTTCGGCGCAAGTCTTGAACCCTTCCTGACCGTCCTTGCTGGTTTCAATCAGGTCATTGAGTACAGAGATGGCTTCTTTATTCATGTCGGTCATTTTTCAATTCCTTGCGATTGGTTGAAGATGCAAGGGATATTGCAGCGTGCGTGCCAGCTTTTTTATTTCTAATAAAATGTTTTAAATCAATAACTTAAAGATAAGTGAACTATCTGTATCACGGTTATTTGCATGATCTGTCATTTGGCCTGCATGCAGAATGCCTGTATTTTCCTGATTGTTTTGAAGCCAGACGAAAACCCTGATGAATCCCGAAAAACTCGAACTGCTGATCACCCGCGAAATGCCCTTCGGCAAGTACAAGGGCCGGATCATTGCCGACCTGCCAGGGCCGTACCTGAACTGGTTTGCCCGAGAAGGTTTCCCGCACGGCGAACTCGGTGGCTTGCTCGCGCTGATGCAGGAGATCGACCATAACGGCCTCTCGGACTTGCTCGAACCGCTGCGCGCCAAACATGGCAAACCTGCCCCGCGCCACTGAAGCGCCCTCCTCTCTCAGAGTCAGCCGACCATGCCCGATAACACCCGACGCGCCCGTGACGAAGCCTTTTGGCAAACGTTCGCCGATCGTTACGACGTTCAACCCGGCCCCGTGAATCTGGAAAACGGTTACTTCGGGCGCATGTCGCGCACGGTGATCGAGGAGTACCAGCGCAATATCGAGCTGATCAATACGAGCAATTCGGTGTACGTGCGCCAGCGTTTCGAGCAGCACGACAACCTCGATATCCGCGCGCAACTGGCCGAGCTGATCGGCGTACATGCACAAAGCGTCGCGTTCACCCGCAACGCCACCGAAGGCTTGCAATCGCTGATCCGCAATTACAACCGCTTGCAGCCGGGCGATCAGGTGCTGATCAGTGATCTGGAATACGACACGGTCAAAGGCGCCATGCGCTGGCTGGCCAGACATCGCGGTGCAGAAGTGATCGAGATTGCCCACGCGCACCCGGCGAGCTACGACAGCCTGCTGGAGACTTACCGCGAAGCCTTCGTCGGTCATCCGCAAATCAAGCTGATGGCCCTGACTCACGTCACTCACCGCACCGGTCTGGTCATGCCGGTGCAAGCCATCGCCGCGCTGGCCAAAGAGCATGGCGTCGATGTCATCCTCGATGGCGCCCATGCACTCGGTCAGATCGAGTTCGATCTTGATGCCCTCGGCATCGCTTTCGCCGGATTCAACTTGCACAAATGGATCGGCGCGCCACTCACCCTCGGCTTCCTCTATATCGCGCCGCAACGCTTGGCCGATATCGATCCGGATATGGGCGAAATGCATTACCCGGTGAATGACATCCGTGCGCGCACCTCGTACAGCACGCCCAACATTCCGGCGCTGATGACCTTGCCGCTGGTATTCGAGGAGCATCGTTCCCTCGGCGGTGCGCCGGCCAAAGGCGCTCGCGTCGATTATCTGCGCAATCTTTGGGTCAGCGCGGTGCGGCACTTGCCGGGCATCGAGGTAATGACGCCAGATGATCCACGGCTGTATTGCGGCATCACCTCGCTGCGTTTCACCCGCCACGATGATCAACAGGCGATGGCCGAGCGTCTGCTCAACGACTACAACCTGTTCACCGTGGTGCGCAACGGCGCAGCCAGCGGGCCGAGCATCCGCATTACACCGGGACTGACCACCACCGCTGCCGACATGCAGTTATTGGTGCGGGCGCTGAACGAACTGCGCTAAAACACCGCGCCTGTGGACTTCTCGTAGCCAGCAAGGCCGATCTGCGACGACACCGCAAAGGTGTCGACGCCGATCGTCAGGCTGCCGAAGTAGCCGTCCTCAAGACCTTCCCCACCAATCGGTCGCAACACCAGTCGCGAAGCATCATCCCCCGCCGTTTCACAGCTACAGACATCCGGAAGATGCAGCCGTCCTGCCCAGGCCTCCTGATGTGACTGCGGGTGTTGATCATCACTAGCGATGCACACGGTCATGGCGATGCACGAGGCCCCGCCAGAGTGCTGATCCGGGTAAATACTGGTAAACCGCACGATGCCTTGGCTGTCGGTCGACTGGGCGCCGCACAGACTGTCGGCGCCAATGTTCTGTTCGATCCGGACCTGGGCGCCAACCACTGGCTCACCGGTCATGGCGTCGACCAGGGCCAGACGCAAAACCAGGGGCAGGCCTTCGACGCCGCGGCTGATGTTGCGCACCTTTTCTTCGGTTTCGCGCCAATCGATGCTACCAACGATTGGCGGTTGCCGTTGATGCAAAGGTGGGTGTTTGAAGGCTACAGATTGATGGTCGTCCATGAGGCGTTCTCTCTTCCGTAAGATGAACGCAGATTAGCGCCACGCAAACGCAGTTGTGCGGTAACTATGTATCGCGTCGTAACGGTGTCGATGTAGGAGCTGCCGAAGGCTGCGATCTTTTGATGTTGGCGCTCAAGAGCAAGGTCAAAAGATCGCAGCCTCGTTTCACTCGACAGCTCCTACATGGCTTCTACACAGCAATTTTCAGGCAAAAAAAAACGGTGCACCGACCAAGCGCACCGTAAAGCCGTAGAACACACAACGAAGTGTCTGGTAACAATCAGTCCAGCAGCGCCAACGCCTCGGCGGTGCATTCCTGAATACGGGCCCAGTCGCCGTTCTTGATCCACTCCGGATCAAGCATCCAGCTACCGCCCACGCACATGACGTTTTTCAGCGCCATGTAGCTTTTGATGTTGGCCGGGCCGACGCCGCCAGTCGGGCAGAATTTCACTTCGCCGAACGGGCCGCCAAGGGCCTTGATTGCCGCCACGCCACCGCTGACTTCAGCCGGGAACAGCTTGAAGCGGCGATAACCCAGACCGTAGCCTTCCATGATGCCGGAAGCGTTGCTGATGCCCGGCAACAGCGGAATCGGGCTGTCGACGCTGGCTTCCAGCAGGTCACGGGTGATGCCCGGGGTGACGATGAATTGCGAGCCAGCGGCTTCGGCCGCCGCGAGCATGTTGCGATCGAGCACGGTGCCGGCACCGGTCATCAGTTCCGGGCGCTGGTCGCGCAGGATCTGAATAGCCTTGAGGCCGAACTGCGAACGCAGGGTCACTTCCAGCGCGGTCAGGCCACCGGCAGCCAGAGCGTCAGCCAATGGCAGCACGTCCTGTTCGCGAGCGATGGTGATCACCGGCAGGATCCGCGCCTTGGCGCAGAGGCTGTCGATCAGGGCAACTTTGTCCGCCATGGAAACGGTCGGGGATGGGGTTGTCATAGCGGCTGTTCCTTGGCTCATGGGCACCAGTAAATCTCTAACGTAGGTTGCAGAAACGCGCGCACCGGCATGGCGGCGACGTCGTCGGATGCCAGTGCGGCATTCAGGGTGGTCAGTTTCGACTGACCGGAAATCGACAGAATCTTGTGACGGGCCGAGGCCAGCAGCGCACGGCTCATGGTCAGACGCTGACGCGGCACGCTTGGCGCCAGCATCGGCCAGCAACGGCGTGTGCCATCAGCTTGCAGAGCTTCGGCAAGGTTCGGGCTGTCGGGGAACAGCGACGCGGTGTGGCCGTCATCGCCCATGCCCAGCACCAGCACGTCAATCGGCGGCAATTCGGCGAGCAAGCGGTCAGCCTGCTCGGCTGCCTGCTCGACGTTCGCTGCAGCGCTATAAAGACTGAGGAACTGGGCTTTCGCAGCCGGGCCTTTGAGCAGGTGTTGCTTGAGCAGGCCGGCATTGCTGTCAGCGTGTTCAACCGGTACCCAGCGCTCGTCGGCGAGGGTCACAACGACCTTCGACCAGTCCAGATCCTGCTTGGCCAGGTGCTGGAAAAACGCCACCGGGCTACGACCGCCAGACACCACCAGCACCGCGTTGCCGCGCGCCGCAATGGCCTCGCTCAATTGCTTCGCGACGTTCAGCGCCTGACCTTCGGCCAACAGCACCGGGCTCTTGAATTCGTGAGCGTTCACGCCCGCAGGCAGTTGCACATCAGATATCGCCATACCACGACCTCCCGTCCCGCGTGATCAATGCAATGGAGCTCATCGGCCCCCACGACCCGGCCGCATACGGCTTGGGCGCGTCACCGGATTTTTTCCACCCGGCGATCAGCTGGTCACACCACTTCCACGCGGCTTCGATTTCATCTTTACGGACAAACAGGTTCTGATTGCCGTTCATCACTTCCAGCAACAACCGCTCGTAGGCATCGGGGATCCGCGCGCTACGCCAGGTGTCGGAGAAATTCAGTTGCAGCGGGCCGCTGCGCAGTTGCATGCCTTTGTCCAGGCCTTGCTCTTTGGTCATCACGCGCAAGGAAATACCTTCGTCCGGTTGCAGGCGGATGATCAGTTTGTTGCTGATCTGCAGGCGCTGCTCAGGGGCGAAGATGTAGTGCGACGGTTCCTTGAAATGGATGACGATTTGCGACAGTTTTTGCGGCATACGCTTGCCGGTACGCAGGTAGAACGGCACGCCGGCCCAGCGCCAGTTACGGATATCGGCACGCAAAGCGACGAAGGTTTCGGTATCGCTCTGGGTGTTGGAATTCGGTTCTTCGAGGTAGCCCGGTACGGATTTGCCTTCGCTGTGGCCGGCGATGTACTGGCCGCGCACCACCTGAGTGGTGAGGCCTTCCGGGCTGATCGGTGCCAGCGCCTTGAGCACTTTTACTTTCTCGTCACGGATGCTGTCGGCGGACAAATCGGCCGGCGGGTCCATGGCGATAAGGCAGAGCAACTGCAACAGGTGATTCTGGATCATGTCGCGCAGCTGGCCGGCCTTGTCGAAGTAGCCCCAGCGGCCTTCGATGCCAACCTTCTCGGCCACGGTGATTTCCACGTGGGAGATGTAATTCTGGTTCCACTGGGTTTCGAACAGGCTGTTGGCGAAACGCAGGGCGATCAGGTTCTGAACGGTTTCTTTGCCCAGATAGTGGTCGATGCGGTAGGTGCGGTTCTCCGGGAAGAACTGCGCGACGGCGTCGTTGACCTTGCGCGAGGATTCGAGGTCGGAGCCGATCGGCTTTTCCAGCACCACGCGGGTATTTTCTGCCAGACCGACTTTCGCCAGGTTCTCGCAGATCGCGCCGTACACCGCGGCCGGCGTGGCGAAGTAGGCAATCATGCGTTGCGTGCTGCCGGCCAGTTCGGCCAGCGCCACATAATCTTCAGATCTGAGGAAGTCGACATGCAGGTAGGTCAGGCGTGCGAGAAAACGCTCGGCGACGGCCTCGTCCAGCTCTTTGCCCACATAACGACGCAGTTCGGCGGCGATGAACGCCATGTGCTGCTGCTCGGAACCTTCTTCACGGGCCAACGCGATGATGCGCGTGTCCTCGTGCAGCAAGTCGGCGCCATCGAGGTGATAAAGGGCAGGAAACAGCTTGCGCAGGGCCAGATCGCCAAGCGCGCCGAACAAGGCAAAGGTGCACGGTTCAACCGTAATCGAAGGCATGATGTTTGTTCTTTTATCAAGTTAAGCTACAAATACCTTTTTTCAAGGCATCACTCAAGGGAAAATGTAGTAATAACCACAACATTTTCGCAAAATACAGATTCCGAGTGGTGGTCGGTCGGAGCCATCAGTAGGATAGGCCACCGTTACGGGCCATATCAAAGGCCCAATTTGCATAGCCCGGCGCACCTTTGCGCAGGTGAATTAGGAATTCCATATGGACCGCGTGCGAAATTTACTGGAACAGATCCAGAGTCGCCTTGAAGACCTGAACAAGGCCGAACGCAAAGTCGCCGAGGTGATCCTGCTCAACCCGCAGCAGGCCACCCGCTTCAGCATCGCCGCCCTCGCCCAGGCCGCCTCGGTGAGCGAACCGACGGTCAACCGTTTCTGCCGTTCGTTCGGCGTCAGCGGCTATCCCGAGCTGAAACTGCAACTGGCGCAGAGCCTGGCTAGCGGCGCGGCGTATGTCAGTCGCGCGGTCGAGGCAGACGATAATCCTGAGGCTTATACGCAGAAGATTTTCGGCAGCGCCATCGCCTCGCTGGACAGCGCTTGTCAGGCGCTGGACCCGAATCTGATCAGCCGTGCCGTCGACCTGTTGATTCAGGCGCGGCAGATCCACTTCTTCGGCCTCGGGGCTTCGGCACCGGTGGCGCTGGATGCGCAGCACAAGTTCTTCCGTTTCAACCTGGCGGTCACTGCGCATGCCGATGTGCTGATGCAGCGGATGATTGCCTCGGTGGCGCACACCGGTGAGTTGTTCGTGATCATTTCCTATACTGGGCGCACCCGTGAACTGGTCGAAGTGGCGCGCATTGCTCGCGAGAACGGCGCTTCGGTGCTGGGTTTGACGGCAGAGAATTCGCCGCTGGCCAAGGCGAGTACCTTGAGCCTGAATATTCCGTTGCCGGAAGACACCGACATTTATATGCCGATGACGTCGCGGATCATTCAGTTGACGGTGCTGGATGTGTTGGCGACGGGGATGACCTTGCGTCGCGGGGTGGATTTCCAGCCGCATTTGCGCAAGATCAAAGAGAGTTTGAATGCCAGCCGGTATCCGGTGGGGGATGAATTCAACTGAAGATCAAAAGCCCCTCACCCCAGCCCTCTCCCGGAGGGAGAGGGGGCCGACCGAGGAGTCTTGCGCTGCACATCGACCTAAAAAATAGAGTCGATTATGGATTCAGCACTGCACTTTCACGTCGGCGTAACTCTTGAGCATCCCGCAATCAGTCCCCTCTCCCTCCGGGAGAGGGCTAGGGTGAGGGTAGCGGTGTACTTGACACACTCAAGCCGCCGCCCACGCCTGCAAGCTCAAATGCGCCTTCTCCCCCGGCGCCAGATGCAGACTGTCCGTCCCGCCCGCCGCCGCTTCAACACAGACAAACTCGGAAATCTCATCCCACGTCACGCCCAACAATGGCCGCGCACCCGGATGCCACACAACCGTGTCGGCACTGTCCCCGGTATCAATGCACAACTCACGCTGCCAGGCATGATCCTTGAGCTGCAATTCACCATCATGCTGGAACACTCGCTGACAGCCGCCATCCACCCGCAACTCGCCTTCCTGCTGGCAAACCTGGCGATTCAACTGGTCATAACCCTGCGCCCCTTCGAGCCCAGACAGCGCTATCTCGCCGACATCGCCAATACGCCAGTACGCGTGCAAAGCCTGGCTCAACTGGCACGGCATGTCGTCCTGATGCTCGGTGCTCAGGCGCAGTTCCATGCGTTCACCCAGATGTGCGTGCAGGTCAACCTGCCAGTCGCACAGCTGCAATTGCCAGTGCAGGCGTACGCCATCTTCGGCGCTGCTGCTGTCGAGCAACTTCCAGTCGAGCAAGCGCGCCCAACCATGCGATGGCCAGGCGTTTTCACTCGGATGACGACCATACCAAGGCCAGCACACCGGCACGCCACCGCGAATGGCACCCACGTGCGGCCACTTCGCCGCACACCACAACCACGGCTTTTGCCCACGCGGCTGAAAGTGCAGCAACTGCGCGCCCTGACGACTGAACACCGCCTGACACAGTGGATGATCGATCACCAACACGTCGCGCATCTGATAGCGCTCCCAGGCGAACACCGGTTGTTCACGCAGGGATTTGAAGAAGCGTTGTAGCGGATGCTCATGCATTTGCCACGGTTCCGAATTCATCTGTTACGGGGATTACTGCCCCTCAAAAAAAAGCGGACAGCCTGGGCTGTCCGCAAATATGCGCACATAGAGAGGAGCTTATCGCAGACGCGTTAGAACGTAGACTGAATTTTCAGGCCAGCGACCAATGCGTTGTCCACTTCATCCACACCACCCGGGTGAGTGATGTACTGCAGGTTCGGACGTACGGTCAGCCAGTTGGTGACGTGGAAGCCGTAGTTGATCTCGTAGTTGTATTCGGTTTCACGAATCGGCGAAAACACCGGATTGTCGTAGTCCGAAACACCGTTGGAAGCGTTCAGCAGCTCGGCGTTTTTCTTCACGTCATCGTTGACGTGGATACGCGCCGCGCCGATACCGACGTCATCCTTCGGACGCGCGTCGAACGGGCCTTTGTAGACAAACATCACCGACTGATAGTTGTCGATGAAGTTGGTGTCCTTGTCGTGGAACGTGGCGTTGGCCGCGATGTTCAGACCGCGAGAAGCATCACCGTTGTGGCTGGTGAGTTGCTGTTGCGCCACGAACCAGTAGCCGCTTTTGCTGCTGTGGGTTTTGTAGGCGTCGCCAGTGGTGGCGGCGTCGAAACCGTTGACGTCTTCACGAACGTCGTCGGCATCGGCCGTGCTCTTGTAGTAACCGACGCGGTATTCGCCCGGCAGGCTGTTGACCTTCGGCGACCAGACCAACTCAACCGGCAACACAGTACCTTTGGTGCCGCTGCCGCTGAGCTTGAAGCCGTTGCCGTGTTCCAGCTGCGACGGGTTCTGGTTGTACGCACCGATTTGCGCGTAGAGCTCGTCGTTGATGTTGTACTTCACACGGATCGCGGCCTGGCTGACGGGCCAGTTGTACCAGATGTTGGTCGCCCAGTTACCCACTTGGGAGCCGCAGAACGCGAGGTTCTGGAAGTCGCACGGGAAGGTGTTGAAGTCTTCGCCTTCACCGAAGTAACCGGCCTTGACGTCGAGTTTGTTGTCGAAGAACTGGTGCTGAATCCACAACTGGGTCAGACGCACCATGTGGCCACGACCGTAAACTTCTTGCGAGGAACTGAGGGTGCCGGCACGCGGATCGCCAACGCGGTCGTTGGAGATGTTGTAGCCGTTACGGTTGGTCAGCTGGATCTTCGCCTGGGTGTTATCCCAGCCCCACAACTTTTGCAGATCGAGTGCCACGCCCAGACCGAACTGGTCAGCGTAACGCGCGGTCTTGTCGTCGTTGTAGCCACCGTTCAGGTTGCCACCGACTTCCCCAACGTAGTCGGCCTTGATGTCGATACCCTGCTCGATCAGCTTGGTACGCTCGCCACCCCAGTCGCCGGTCATCCATTTCGAATCGGAACTGAAGGCATCCGCCGCCATGGCGTTACCGGCCAGCACCAAGGCCGCCGCAGCCGACACTTGGCAGATCAACCGGGCATTGACGTGTTTCTTTTTCATCCCTACATCCTCGTCTTTATTGTTATTAACTGTTTTTATCTAACGCGGTTTACATAAATTGCGATGCTCGACAGGCCGGGCACCGCGTGCTCCTTTGTAGGCCTTCGCCTGCTCGCGATAGCGGTGTGTCAGGTAACAACTACATCAACTGACAGGACGCAATCGCGAGCAGGCTCACTCCTACATTGATCTTCAGCGGCCTTTGAATTGCGCCACGTTCGCAGACCGCGCATCGGTCTGTGGTTGCCCGGCAGTGCCGAGGCGTTCGCCAGTCTTGGCATCAAACAACAACACTTTCGACGGATCGAATTGCAGCGTCAGGTTCTCGCCCACCTGCGGTGCCACGTCCGGCGCCAGACGGCAGCAGACTTTGGTTTCATTGAGATTGACGAATACAAGGGTGTCCGGACCGGTTGGCTCGGTGACCTGCACTTCGGCACGAATGCTCGGCAGACCATTGCCCTCGCCGTTCGCCAGAACGATCTGTTCAGGGCGCAGACCAAGGATCACTTCGCGATCTTCCAGACCGGCGTCCTGCATGCTCATCGGCAGCTCGCAACGCGCCTGGCCGCTGTCGAGCAGCGCCAGCAGACGGCCGTCCTTGCGTTGCAGACGCAGCGGGATGAAGTTCATCGGCGGCGAACCGATGAAGCTCGCCACAAAGAGGTTGGCCGGGTCGTTATAGATCTCTTTTGGCGTGCCGAACTGCTGAATGATGCCGTCCTTCATCACCGCAACCTTGTCGCCCAGGGTCATCGCTTCGATCTGGTCGTGGGTCACGTAGACCGTGGTGGTTTTCAGGCGCTGATGCATCAGTTTCATTTCGGTGCGCATCTCGACGCGCAGTTTGGCGTCGAGGTTGGACAGCGGTTCGTCGAACAGATAGATCTTCGGCCGACGCGCCAGTGCACGGCCCATCGCCACACGCTGTTGCTGACCACCGGAAAGCTGACCCGGTTTGCGATTGAGCAAATGTTCGATCTGCAGCAGCTTGGCGACGCGCGCGACTTCTTCATCGATCGCAGCTTGAGGCATCTTGCGAATTTTCAGGCCGAATTCGATGTTCTCGCGCACGCTCATGGTCGGGTACAGCGCGTAGGACTGGAACACCATGGCGATGTCGCGATCTTTCGGGCTCATGCCGCTGACGTCTTGATCACCGATCATGATCGCGCCGCCGGTGATGGTTTCCAGACCGGCGATGCAGTTCATCAACGTCGATTTGCCGCAGCCCGACGGGCCAACGAGGATCAGGAATTCGCCTTCCTTGATCGACAGTTCGATGTTCTTCAGGGTGTCCGGCAGGCCGGCACCGTAGGTCTTGTTTACGTTGCGAAGTTCGAGCGTTGCCATGATTACCCCTTGACTGCGCCGGCCGTCAGCCCGCGCACGAAATACTTGCCTGCGACCACATAGACCAGCAGGGTCGGCAGGCCGGCGATCATCGCCGCTGCCATATCAACGTTGTATTCCTTGGCGCCAGTGCTGGTGTTGACCAGGTTGTTCAGCGCCACCGTGATCGGTTGCGAATCACCGCTGGAGAACACCACACCGAACAGGAAGTCGTTCCAGATCTGGGTGAACTGCCAGATCAGGCAGACCATGATGATCGGCGTCGACATCGGCAGAATGATCCGCCGGAAAATCGTGAAGAAACCCGCGCCATCCAGACGTGCAGCTTTCACCAGCGCATCCGGAATGCTCACGTAGTAGTTCCGGAAAAACAGCGTGGTGAACGCGAGACCGTAAACCACATGGATAAACACCAGACCGGTGGTGGTGCTCGCCAGGCCCATCTTGCCGAGGGTGAACGAGGCAGGCAGCAGTACGGTCTGGAACGGCAGGAAGCAGCCGAACAACAGCAGGCCGAAGAACAACTGCGAACCGCGGAAGCGCCAGAACGACAGCACGTAACCGTTCAACGCACCGATGGCGGTGGAGATGATCACGGCCGGAACGGTGATCTTGATCGAGTTCCAGAAGTAACCGTCAACCGTGGCCCAGGCTTTGACCCAGCCGATGCCGCTGACCACGGTCGGCCAGCTCAGCAGGTTGCCGGTGCTGATGTCTTCCGGGGTCTTGAAGCTGGTCAGCAACATCACCACCAGCGGCACCAGATAAAGCAGTACGGCGAGGATCAGCACTGCGTAGATCGCGATGCGACTCAGGCTGATAGCAGGTTTGGCAGCGAGACTAGTCATTGCGCTTGGTCCTCAGCTCGGAATACAGGTAAGGCACGATGATCGCGAGGATCGCACCGAGCATCAGAATCGCACTGGCCGAGCCCATGCCCATCTGGCCGCGACTGAAGGTGAAGGAATACATGAACATCGCCGGCAGATCGGAGGAATAACCCGGACCACCGGCAGTCATCGCCGCGACCAGGTCGAAGCTCTTGATCGCGATGTGCGCCAGAATCATCACGGCACTGAAAAACACCGGACGCAGGCTTGGCAGCACCACTTTCCAGTAGATCGTCGGCATGCTCGCGCCATCGATCTGGGCGGCACGGATGATCGATTGATCAACGCCACGCAGGCCGGCGAGGAACATCGCCATGATAAAGCCCGAGGCTTGCCAGACAGCGGCGATCACCAGGCAGTAGACCACGCGATCAGGGTCGATCAGCCAGTCGAGACGGAAGCCTTCCCAGCCCCAGTCCCGCAACAGTTTGTCCAGGCCCATGCCCGGGTTGAGCAGCCACTTCCACGCAGTACCGGTGACGATCATCGAGAGCGCCATCGGGTACAGGTAAATGGTGCGGATAAAGCCTTCGCGACGGATGCGCTGGTCAAGGAACACCGCCAGCAACACGCCGATCACCAGAGTGATACCGATGAACATGCCGCCGAACACCGCGAGGTTTTTGCTCGCGACCCACCAGCGATCGTTGTCGAACAACCGCGCGTATTGCGCCAGACCGGCCCACTTGTAGTTGGGCAGGAACGTCGAGGTGGTGAACGACAGAATGAACGTCCACAGGATGTAGCCATAGAAGCCCACCAGCACGATGAACATGCTCGGCGCCAGCACCAGTTTGGGCAGCCAGCGTTGCAATGCATCGAACGGCGAGGCCTTGCTGAACACAGCAACAGAACTCATGGGGAAATCCATCATAAAAAGAGAAGAGCAGCTACAAGCTGCAAGCTGCAAGACCGCTAGAGCTCAAGCTTGTAGCTTGCGGCTCGCAGCTCGCAGCTTGCCGTTACGGCTTATTTGGACGACTTGATCGCAGCACCAAGTTTCTTGGCGGTGTCGGCCGGGTCGGCTTTCGGGTCGTTGATGTAGTTGGTCACGACATCAAAGAACGCGCCTTGCACGGCCAGCGTGGTCGCCATGTTGTGCGCCATGCTCGGTTGCAGGCCGCCGGACTTGGCGTCTGCCAGGAAGTCCTTGGCAGCGGTTTGTGCGCAAGAGTCGAAGCCGAGCTTGTCCATGTTGTTCAACATGTCGTTGCGCACCGGGATCGAACCTTTGTTGATGCTGAAGACTTTCTGGAAGTTTTCACCCAGCACGACTTTGGCGATGTCCTGCTGACCGGCCGCAGTGCCTGCGTCCTTCTGCTTGAATACGGCCAGCGAGTCGATGTTGTAGGTGAACGCCTTGTCGGTGCCCGGGAAGGCTACGCACTCGTAGTCCTTGCCAGCGACTTTCTTGGCCGCGGTCCATTCGGACTTGGCCCAATCACCCATGATCTGCATGCCGGCCTTGCCGTTGATGACCTTGGCCGCTTCGAGGTTCCAGTCCTGACCTTTGCCGTCGGCGTCCATGTAGGTCGCGACTTTCTTCAGCTCGGTCAACGCCTTGACCATTTCCGGGCCGGTCAGCGCGGCGTTGTCCAGGTCAACCAGGGCTTTCTTGTAACCATCGACACCCATGACCGAAAGCACCACGGCTTCGAACACGGTGCTGTCCTGCCAAGGCTGACCGCCGTGAGCCAGCGGAATGAAGCCCGCAGCCTTGAGCTTGTCGCCAGCGGCGTAGAATTCTTCGAGGGTGGTCGGGTTCTTGGTGATACCGGCTTTCTTGAACACTTGCGGGTTGATCCACAGCCAGTTCACGCGGTGAATGTTCACCGGCACGGCCACGTAATCACCGTCGTATTTCACGGTATCGGAGACTTTCTTGTCGAGCAGGCTGTCCCACTTTTCCGACTTGGCGACGTCTTTCAAAACGTCAGTGTCGAGCAGACCGGTCGACGCCCATTCCTGGATGTCCGGGCCTTTGATCTGAGCGACGCCAGGCGGGTTGCCGGCGACTGCACGGCTTTTCAGCACGGTCATGGCAGTCGCACCGCCACCACCGGCGACAGCGCCGTCTTTCCAGGTGAAACCGTCTTTTTCAACTTGGGCCTTGAGCACATCAACAGCGGCTTTTTCGCCACCGGACGTCCACCAGTGCACGACTTCGACCGAACCTTTGGATTCGGCAGCGGAAACACTGAGAGGCAGAATTGCGAGCGGGAACAGGGAGGCGACAGAAATGACAGTAGCGAGGCGAGAAATCGCATTCATCTGAGATGTACCTTTCTTGTTGTTATGCATGCAAGTCTGGTGCTTGCGCTGCACAGGAGTTTAAACAGGACGTTTCCCTTCGCAGGTAACGAAGGGACGCGCGAATGTCACCACATGGTTACACAGGACTGCTCTGGGATAACTGTGCCAGCGCAGTCGCCATACTGGGTGACAAGGGTAGACGAGGGATCAGCACGGCCTGCCAGGCGTGATACAGATCGGGTTTGCCCGGCCAGATATCGGCACTTGGCAGGTTTTGCGGATTGAGTTCGTGGTGCCAGCTGCCGTCGCAGCGGTCGATGAAATTCATCTCGCAGAATTCCCAGAACAGCCGGTACCAGGTTTCGTATTGCGCATCGCCGGTGCGCTTTAGCAACGCGCTCGCAGCAGCGCTGGCTTCAGCGTGCGTCCAGTGCAGGCGATGGCGGACGACGGCCTTGTTGCTCCAGTCGAGGGTGTAGACGATGCCCGGCAGACCATCGACGTCCCAACCGTTGCGGCAGTTGTTCTCGAACAGTTTTTGCGCATCGGTGGCGAGCCAACCGGGCGTGAGCATGCCGGCCTGAACCCGCGCCGCTTCGAGGTGCAGCAACAGCCGCGCCCACTCGAAACCATGGCCCGGTGTGGTGCCGTAGGGGCGGAAACCGTCGGCAGGATTGTCGTGGTTGTATTCACGCAGCGGCTGCCAGTCGCGGTCGAAATGTTCGATGACCATGTAACCGTTGCCGGCAGCATGACCGTGGATCACCCGCTCGACGATGCGTTGCGCACGCACCAGCCAGCGCGGATCTTCAGTGACATCGGCCAGCGCGAGGAACGCCTCGGTCGCGTGCATGTTGCTGTTGGCGCCGCGATAGGCTTCTTCTTCGCTCCAATCGCGGTTGAAGAATTCGCGCATGGCGCCCTCTTCTTCGCTCCAGAAATACGTGTCGATGATGTCGATGGCGTCATCCAGCAACGCTTGGGCGCCGGGACGCTGTGCAACCACGGCGGAGCTGGCTGCCAGTGCGACAAAGGCATGCAGATAGGCGTTCTTGCCGGTGTTGTCATCGCGGTGTTCGGCAACGGCGAACCAGCCGCCGTGCAGTGCATCACGCAACGGCCCGCGCAGGGCGGCGATGCCGTGATCGACCAGATCGGCAAAACCCGGCAGGCCCTGAATATGGGCCATGGCGAAGCTGTGGGTCATGCGCGCGGTGTTCATGGTTTCGGCTTGCGCGTTCGCTGGCAGACGGCCGCGTTCATCGAGGTTGCCGAAGCCTTGTGGGAGTTTTGCTGCCTTGGCGAAATCCAGCAGACGCAGGCCTTCGGCGGCGAGCCATTGCTGGTGGGCAGGGGCGTTCAGCCAACTGCTGAAGCCGGGTTGGAAGAGATCCATGGGTGGCCTTTTTTGTTGTTATGACTGCGGGCAGTCTAAACAACGGGTCGGGGTGGGCTTGTAACGAAGGGGGCGGGGTTTGTCACCAGATCGTGACAAAGAGCGGCCCTCACCCCAGCCCTCTCCCGGAGGGAGAGGGGGCCGACCGAGTGGTGCTGAGTTATCCGCCGACCTGACACATCGAGTCGATTATGGATTCGCTACCGGACTTCCAGGTCGGCGTATCTCTGCAGCATCCCCCGGTCAGTCCCCTCTCCCTCTGGAAGAGGGCTAGGGTGAGGGAAAGCTTTTGACTCAATCCGCCGAACGCGGCAATTGCAGGGTCACCCGCAACCCACCCTCACGCAAATTCTGCAACGTCACCTCACCACCATGGCTGTGGGCAATATTGCGCGCGATGCCTAACCCAAGCCCATACCCCTGCTGCTGCCCCGCCAATCTGAAGTGCGGCTCAAACACCTGCTCCAGGCGCTGCTCCGGCACACCCGGCCCTTCATCATCAACGTGCAAGACAAACGCGCTGTCATCGTCATCGATATGCAAGTGCGCGTTCTGCCCATACTTCAAGGCGTTGTCGATCAGGTTGCCAATACAGCGCTTCAACGCCAAAGGCTTGCCCGGATACGCCGCCAGCGCGCGACCATGCTGCGTCACGCGACCGTTGCCGTTCGGCGCCAGGTACGGCTCGACCAGACAATCGAGCACATGATTGAGATCCACCGGTTCGATGTTCTCGTGGATGTCAGTGTCTTTCACGCATTGCAGCGCGCCTTTGACCAGCAGTTCCAGCTCATCCAGATCGCGACCGAATTTGGCCTGCAGCTTCTCGTCTTCGAGCAATTCGACGCGCAAACGCAAACGCGTGATTGGCGTACGCAGGTCATGGGAGATCGCGCTGAACAACTGGCTGCGCTCGGTCAGGTAGCGGCTGATGCGCTCGCGCATAGTGTTGAAGGCGCGCCCCACTTCGACCACCTCACTGCCGCCGCCCTCGGCCACTGGCTCGACGTCAGCGCCCAGCGACAAATCCCGAGCAGAACGCGCCAGACGCTTGAGCGGGCGGCTCTGCCAGTGCACCAGCACGCCGATGAACAGCAGCAGGAATCCGCTAGTGAGAACGATGAACCACACCTGTTGCGAGGGCAGGCCTTGCTCTTCAAGACTGGTGTACGGCTCCGGCAACAGCGAGGCGATGTACAGCCATTCGCCCGGGGCCATTTGAATCTGCGTGACCAGCACGGGCGGATTCACCGGTTCCAGAGTCAGCGCGTAATGCGCCCACGAGCGCGGCAGCTCATCGAGTTTAAGCCCGGCATTGAAAATCCGCAGATCTTCAGGACTGACGAAGGTCACCGAGATATCGGTGTCATGACCCAAGGTCTGGCGCAGCACTTCGTCGACCGCTTTCATCACCGCTGCTTTACGCGGCGTGACCGGCAGCACGTCCATACCCAATGGTTTGTCGTTGAGGGTCACGACGAAGCGGGTACCGCCCATGCTGCGCAATTGATCGAGCACCAACGGTCGATAAGCCACCGGCAATGAGCGGAAGTAACTGACGCTGGCGGTCATCGAATGCGCAAGGCTGCGGGCGCTGGTGACCAGACCTTCGAGCTGGGTGGCACGCAATTGCGAGACCCAGATCACGCTCGATAATGTCTGCGCAAACAACACCGCCAGCAAAGTCAGCAGCAGCATCCGCCCGAGCAACGAACGCGGCACCGGCACCCGGGCGGCGAGCTTGCGCAGCGACTCAGTGACCATTGCCGGCAACCACATTGGCTGCCAATTGGTAACCGCTGCCGCGCACGGTGCGAATCAGCCGTGGCGGTTTCTCGGTGTCGCGCAGACGCTGGCGCAAACGGCTGACGGCCATGTCGACGATCCGATCGAGCGGCATCAGGTCGCGGCCCCGGGTGGCGTTGCCGATGGTGTCGCGGTCGAGGATTTCCTGCGGGTGATCGAGGAAGAGTTTCAGCAGGGCAAAGTCGGCGCCAGAAAGAATCACTTCCTCGCCATCGGTGTGAAACAGTCGATGACTGACCATGTCCAGCCGCCACTCGTCGAAGGCCAGTACGTCACTGCCGCTGCGCTCCTGACCGAATTGCGCACGACGCAGCAATGCCTTGATGCGTGCTTGCAGCTCGCGGGGGCTGAAGGGTTTACCGAGGTAATCGTCGGCGCCGAGTTCCAGACCGATCACGCGGTCGGCTTCGTCGGAACTGGCGGTAAGCATGATGATCGGCACCTGCGCCTGACGCGGATGCTGACGCACCCAACGGCAAAGGCTGAAGCCGTCTTCGTCGGGCAGCATGACATCGAGGATCACCAGATCGCTCGGCGCCTCGTTGAGGGCCTGACGGAAACTGGCACCGTCGGCGGTGGCCCGTACCTGAAACCCGGCGCGGGTCAGGTAGGTTTCCAGCAACTCGCGTATTTCCTGGTCGTCATCGACCAACAATATCGACTTGTTGACTGAGCTCACTTCGAAGGCATCCTTGTTGTTGGAATTGGGGCGGATTATGCCTTAAGCACTGATTTTACAAACACCACAAAACAACTGTAGGAGTGAGCCTGCTCGCGATAGCGGTCTTACATTCAACACATTCGTTGACTGACATACCGCTATCGCGAGCAGGCTCACTCCTACAGTTTGATTGCATTTCAGGTTGGGGTTGATTGGTCCAGGGCCACACCGGCACCGACAAGGCCGGAATACGGCGCTGTCACCAGCCACACCGGAATGCCTTTGAAGTAATCGCTCATGCACCCTTTGTCAGCAAAGCTGCGGGCAAAACCGCTTTCGAGGAAGAAATCGGCAAAGCGTGGAATTACACCACCAACGATATACACCCCGCCACGTCCGCCCGTGGTCAGCACGTTGTTGCCGGCGACACGGCCGAGCCAGCAGCAGAACTGCTCGAGCACTTCCAGTGCAATTGGATCACCCGCCAGACCAGCTGCGGTGATCGCTTCCGGCGTATCGAGTGTCGGCTCATGCCCATCGACCGCGCAGATCGCCCGGTAAACCCGTGGCAAGCCACCACCGCTCAACGCGGTTTCCGCGCTGACATGGCCGATCTCGTTGTGGATGTGCTGCCACAACTGGGTTTCACGCGGACTGCTCAGCGGCAGATCGACGTGACCGCCCTCGCCCGGCAATGCCGCAAAACGACCTTCACCGAGATCAAGCAAAGTACCGACGCCAAGACCTGTGCCCGGGCCGATCACCACCGCCGGACGCAATGGCTCCGGCGCACCCTCGCAGACCACGCGGAATTCGCCCGGCTGCAAACGGGTCATGCCCAGCGCCATCGCCGAGAAGTCGTTGACCAGCAACAACTGCTCGACCTGCAAGGTTTTGCAGAACGCGGTGCGGCTCAGGCGCCAGTGGTTGTTGGTGAATTTGAATTCATCACCACTGACCGGGCCGGCCACCGACAGGCACACCGAACCGATCGAACCCGGCGCCAGACCGAGCCCGCTCAGGTAGAGGCTGATCGCCTCTTCCGGGCTGGCGTGGTCGGCCGTGGCCAGCACCTGAACCGATTGCAGTTGCTGGTTTTTCCACAACGCAAACCGCGCGTTGGTGCCTCCGATGTCACCGACCAAAGCCAGTTTCAATTAAGCGTCTCCAGGGCAGAAGTGAAGGCGCTGGCGCCCTGCTCCGCCGAGCTGAAGGCCATGCGCATAAAGCCGAACAGTTCGCGACCGCTGCCGATGTTGTTGCCCAACAGGCCTTTGGCGGGTTCGCGCGCTGCAAATTCTGCGGCGTCGACCTTGAGTTCCAAAGTGCCTTTGACGCCATCGACGCGGATGATATCGCCCTCTTGCACGCGCGCCAAAGCACCACCGACATAAGCTTCGGGGCTGACGTGAATCGCTGCGGGGATTTTCCCCGAAGCGCCGGACATCCGCCCGTCAGTCACCAGGGCGACTTTGAAGCCGCGATCCTGCAGCACGCCGAGGAACGGCGTCATCTTGTGCAGCTCCGGCATGCCGTTGGAACGCGGGCCCTGGAAGCGCATCACGGCAACGAAATCTTTTTCCAGCAGACCGGCCTTGAACGCGTCGGCCAGGTCTTGTTGATCCTGGAACACCATTGCTGGCGCTTCAACGATCTGATTTTCCAACGCGACAGCGGAGACCTTCATCACACCGCGACCGAGGTTACCTTCCATCACGCGCAAACCACCCTCTGCCGAGAATGCACGGGCGACCGGGCGCAGGATGTTTTCGTCGAGGCTGTCGACCGGGCCTTCGCGCCAGACCAGTTCGCCGTTATCAAGGAACGGTTCTTTGGTGTATTTGCTCAAGCCGTGGCCGAGCACAGTGTTGACGTCTTCGTGCAGCAGGCCGGCGCCGAGCAGTTCGCGGATCAGGAACGACATACCGCCGGCGGCCTGGAAGTGGTTGATGTCGGCTTTGCCGTTCGGGTAGACGTGGCTCAGGGTTGGCACGACTTCGGAGAGGTCGGCCATGTCCTGCCAGGTCAATTGAATGCCCGCGGCCATGGCGATGGCCGGCATGTGCAGAGTGTGGTTGGTCGAACCGCCGGTGGCGTGCAGCGCCACAATCGAGTTGACCAGCGATTTCTCGTCGACGATTTCACCGATCGGCATGAAGTTGCCATTCTGTTTGGTCAGGCGCGTCACTTGATGCGCGGCTTCGCGGGTCAGCGCGTCACGCAGCGGCGTGTTCGGGTTAACGAAAGAGGCGCCCGGCAAGTGCAGGCCCATGACTTCCATCAGCAACTGGTTGGTGTTGGCGGTGCCGTAGAAGGTGCAGGTGCCCGGGCTGTGGTAGGACTTCATCTCCGATTCCAGCAGCTCTTCACGGGTGGCTTTGCCTTCGGCGTACTTCTGGCGCACGTCGGCTTTTTCCTTGTTGGAAATCCCCGAGACCATCGGCCCGCCCGGGACGAAAATCGTCGGCAGGTGACCGAAGCGCAGCGAGCCCATCATCAGGCCTGGGACGATCTTGTCGCAGATGCCGAGCATCAGCGCGCCGTCGAACATGTTGTGCGACAGCGCCACAGCGGTCGACATGGCGATCACTTCGCGGCTCGGCAGGCTCAGTTCCATGCCCGGCTCGCCTTGGGTCACGCCGTCGCACATCGCCGGCGTGCCGCCAGCAAACTGGCCGACCGAGCCGATTTCGCGCAGGGCGTTCTTGATCTGTTCCGGGAACACTTCATACGGCTGATGCGCCGAGAGCATGTCGTTATACGAAGAAACAATGGCGATGTTCGCCGAGTTCATCATCCGCAGGCTGTGCTTGTCTTCGCTGCCGCAACCGGCCACGCCGTGGGCGAAGTTGGCGCATTGCAGCTTGCCGCGCATCGGCCCGTCAGTGGCGGCGCCGCGAATCAGTGCAAGGTAAGCCTGACGCGTGGCGCGGCTGCGGGCGATAAGCCGTTCGGTGACCTCAAGGACGCGGGGATGCATGTGTAGAACTCCAGGCTAACGGATGTGGCGACCTGATTGTCTATGCTGATCAAACGCCGTTGTTATTGGAATGACAGACGGCTTTTTTGACCATTCGGACCAGTTGATTCAGGTCACTCGTTGTAGATAAAACAAAATATTGCCACTAAAAAGGCTTGTTTTCTATTTTTATGCGAATAATCTTGTAATTCCAACAACAAAACGACGGCGGCGCTGTTCCATGACTCTTCGAATCGCAATCAATGGTTTTGGCCGCATCGGCCGTAATGTCCTGCGCGCACTGTATACCCAAGGCTATCGACAGGATTTGCAGATCGTCGCCATCAACGATCTCGGCGACAGCTCGATCAATGCTCATCTGCTCAAATACGACACCGTTCACGGCACGTTCGACGCTCAGGTCGAGCATGACAATGAAAGTCTGACCGTCAACGGCGACCGCATTGCGGTCAGCGCCATTCGCAACCCGGCCGAGCTGCCATGGGCGGCGGAAAAGATTGATGTGGTGTTCGAATGCACCGGTCTCTTTACCGACCGCGCCAAAGCGGCCGCGCATATTACTGCCGGCGCACGCAAAGTGATCATCTCGGCCCCGGCAAAAGGCGCCGACGCCACCGTGGTTTATGGTGTGAACCACGACATTCTGCGCCAGTCGCACCAGATCATCTCCAACGCTTCGTGCACCACCAACTGCCTAGCACCGGTGGCACAAGTGCTGCACCGTGAGCTGGGGATCGAAAGTGGTCTGATGACTACAATTCATGCCTACACCAACGATCAGAACCTGACTGACGTCTATCACACCGACCCGTACCGCGCGCGTTCGGCCACGCAGAACATGATCCCAAGCAAGACCGGCGCCGCTGAAGCGGTAGGCCTGGTGCTCCCGGAACTGGCCGGCAAACTGACCGGCATGGCCGTGCGGGTGCCGGTGATCAATGTGTCGCTGGTGGACCTGACCGTGCAACTGAAAAAAGAAGCCAGCGCCGAGGAAGTCAACGCGCTGCTCAAGGCTGCGAGCCAGCATTCGAAGATATTGGGTTACAACACGTTGCCGCTGGTTTCCAGCGACTTCAACCACAATCCGTTGTCGTCGATCTTCGACGCCAACCACACCAAATCCAGCGGCAAACTGCTGAAGGTGCTGGCCTGGTATGACAACGAGTGGGGCTTCTCGAACCGCATGCTGGATAACTGCCTGGCGTTGTGTAACGCCGAATAACTCCCTGCTTTTTGTAGGAGTGAGCCTGCTCGCGATTGCTATCTGTCAGTCACAGATGTTGTGGCTGATCGACCGCTATCGCGAGCAGGCTCACTCCTACAGGGGTTTTGTGCTGTATTTGAAATCAGGGCTTGACCATACAGGCAGATGATAAGCATTATCATTCGCTTGAAATCGTTCAGGTCCTCCCGTGAGTCAATCGCGCTTCAACCACGTCTTCCTCACCCAGCGCACGTCCTTGCTGCGCACGCTGGAACGGATGGTCAACAATCACAGCACCGCAGAAGACCTGTTGCAGGAGACCTACCTGCGCGTGACGCGGGCGTTGAGCGAGCGGGCCATCGATCACCTCGAACCTTTTGTCTTCCAGACCGCGCGCAATCTGGCGCTGGATCATCTGCGCGCGCGCAAGATCCACTCGCGAACCATGGTCGATGATGTGCCGCAAGATATCGTGCACAGCGTCGCCGCCCCCGCCAGCAGCGCCGAAGATGCCGCACACGCCGAACAGATGCTGGAGCGCCTGAATGTGAGCCTCAGTCAACTCAGCCCCCGCCAGCAGCAGATTTTCATCCTCAGCCGTTTGCACGGGAACAGTTATCAGGAAATCGCTGATGAGCTGAATGTTTCTCTCAGCACCGTGCAAAAAGAACTGAAGCTGATCATGACCATCTGCATCGGCGTCGCCGAACGTCTGAATGGCGACTGAGGCTGTAGGGCTTTTCTGTAAGTGCTCGGATCGCCTGCACGGATCATCGGGCTTTGTTACCCTTGCCCGACTTTTACGCTTCACTTGAAAAAACAGCCGTGCGCAGACACTGCCGAGGAAACACCGTGACGGACACCCACCGCTCGCCTTCGCCGGATTCGGTGCAGGACGCTGCAAACGCAATGGACCAGGCACTGGACTGGCTCATCGTGCTCGGCAGCCCGGACGAGGAACAGACCCGGCAATTTCACGCCTGGCTGGCGGCCGATCCGTTGAATGCCGAAGCGTTCGCCAAGGCCCAGGCGATCTGGGACGGCCCGCAAGTCGCCCAGTGCGCGCAAAGCCTGGCGGCCAAACCTGCGAAAGTCACCTTCCTCAAGCGTCTGCGCCCACACTGGAAACCGCTGGCGACTGCTGCGGTGCTGATCCTCGGATTGTTCAGTTTCAGTAATCTGCCGATGCGCATTCAGGCCGATCATCTGACCGTGGTGGGCGAGCGCCAGCGTCTGCAATTGGAGGACGGCTCGAAAGTCCTGCTCAATACCAACTCGGCATTCTCCAGCACCATCAACGATCAGCAGCGCGTTGCCCGGTTGTTTCAGGGCGAGGCGTTTTTCGAGATCGCCAGCGGCCGCAGTCAACCGCTGGAAATCGATGCCGGCCCGGTCACCGCCAGCGTGCGCGATACCGCTTTCGCCGTGCGTTATCTCGATGGCGTCGCGCAGGTCAATGTGCAACGTGGCGATGTCGATCTGCGCGCCACGCATAACGATGCTCGTGTGCGCCTGACTGCCGGTGAGAGCATCCGTATCGGTCCCAACGGCTTCGACCGCCCGGCCAAACTCGACGCCAACACGGATCTGGCGTGGGTGCAGGGCCGACTGGTGTTCGAGAACTGCCCGCTGAATCAGGTGCTGGCCGAATTGCGCCGCTACTACCCGGGCTGGATCATCAACAATAACGAACAGTTGGCGGACGTCGCCGTGACCGGCAATTACCGTCTCGACCAGCCGCTCGACGTGGTTCGCTCCCTCGCACACATCACCTCGGCGCGCCTGCAGGAATTCCCCGCGCTGGTGATCTTGAACTAAATGAGAATTATTTTTACTCGATAGCCAACGTCAGTACGTCTCGTTATAGCCAATGCAATTGATTCGCAACACGCGAAGCCAATCAGCCCCTATAAAGATTCGTGCGACACGGAGCGCTATCGATGTCCTCACGCCTTACCCGCCAGACTTCCTCCCCTTCTCGCGTATTGTCGCTGCTGACCGCTGCCATCCTGATGGCCGGTGCTGCACCGCTGATGGCTGCCACCGAGCAACCTTCGCGCAACATGGGCGATTACTCGTTCGCCATCGGTCAGCAGCCGCTGGTGTCGGCACTCAATGCCTTCACCGCCGTGACCGGTTGGCAGGTCGGTTTGCCGGCAGAACTGGGTCAGGGCGTGGCTTCGCCGGGCGTGCGTGGCTCGCTACCCCCGGAAAAAGCCCTGGAGCGCCTGTTGGTGGGGACCAACCTGAGCTTCCGCAAAATCAGCAACAACAACGTTGTGCTGGAAAAGCGCAACGCCAGCGGCACGCTCAATCTCGATCAGGTGACCATCAGCGCCACCCGTCAGGAGCAGTCGGTCAACAGCGTGCCGGCCACCGTCACCGTGCAGACCCGCCAGGACCTGGACCGCAACAACGTCAACACCATCAAGGATCTGGTGCGTTATGAGCCGGGCGTATCCGTCGGCGGCGCCGGCACCCGTGGCGGCATCAGCGGCTACAACATCCGCGGTATCGACGGCGACCGCATCCTGACGCAAGTCGACGGTGTGGAAGTCCCGGACGGTTTCTTCAACGGCCCGTACGCCAAGACTCAGCGCAATTACGTCGATCCGGAAATCGTCAAACGCGTGGAAATCCTCCGTGGTCCGGCCTCGGTGCTGTACGGCAGCAACGCCATTGGCGGCGCGGTCAGCTACTACACCCTCGATGCCGACGACATCATCAAGCCGGGCAAAGACGTCGGTGCGCGTCTGAAAACCGGTTACAGCTCGGCCGATGACAGCTGGTTGAAGTCCGCCACCGTGGCCGGCCGCGCCGACCAGTTCGACGGTTTGCTGCATTACAGCCAGCGTGACGGTCACGAAACCGATTCCTATGGCAGCAACAATGGCACTGGCCTTGAGCGCACCGCCGCCAACCCGGAAGACGTCAGCGCCTACAACGTGCTGGCCAAGATCGGCTGGAACTACAACGAAGATTCGCGCCTGGGCCTGACCTACGAAAAGTACAAGGATGATCGCGACACCGATCAGAAAAGTGCTTACGGCGGCCCGTACTTCAACGGCGCCCCGACCATTCCGAACAGCGTGCTGCCCGGCGGCATGTACCAGTGGCGCACCGGTAACGATACGATCACCCGTGAGCGTTTCGGCATCGAGCACTCGTTCGCCCTCGACAGCCTGCTGGTCGACAACGTGAAGTGGAGCCTCAACCACCAGATCGCCAAGACCGACCAGAGCACCACCGAGTTCTACTATCCGATCACCCGTAAAGTGCTGCGCACCCGTGACACCATTTACGAAGAAAAGCAGTGGGTCTTCGATGCGCAACTGGACAAAGCCTTCGCCATCGGCGACACCGATCACGTGCTGACTTACGGCACCACCCTCAAGCAACAGAAAGTCACCGGCTCGCGCAGCGGCGACGGCACCTGCCTGGCCGTCGGTCGAGGCTGCACCGCCATCGGCGCAACCAGTACCGCTGACGTATTGGCCAAAGCCACCGACTTCCCGGACCCGACCATCAACACCTACAGCGTGTTCGCTCAGGATCAGATCAGCTGGAACAACTGGACCTTCCTGCCGGGCCTGCGCTACGACTACACCCAGCTCAAGCCGCACATCACTCAGGAATTCCTCAACACCGTGGCCGCCGACGGCCAAGGCACGGTCAGCGACAAGAACAAGACCTGGCACAAAATTTCGCCCAAGTTCGGCCTGACCTACGCCCTGACCGAGAATTACACCTGGTACGGTCAGTACGCCGAAGGTTTCCGCACCCCGACCGCGAAAGCCCTGTACGGCCGCTTCGAAAACACCACCACCGGTTACAGCGTGGCGCCGAACCCGGACCTCGAACCGGAGAAAAGCAAAAGCTATGAAACCGGTCTGCGCGGCAATTTCGAACAAGGTTCGTTCGACGTCGCGGTGTTCTACAACAAGTACCGCGATTTCATTAACGAAGATGCTGTGACCCCGGGCCGCAACGAGCTGACCTTCCAGTCGGCCAACATCAAGCACGCCACCATCAAGGGTGCGGAAGTCAAAGGTCGCCTGAACCTGGATGCGTTTGGCGCGCCGCAAGGCCTCTATACCCAGGGCTCGATCGCCTACGCCTACGGTCGCAACAACGACAACGGCGAACCGATCAACAGCGTCAACCCGCTGACCGGCGTGTTCGGACTGGGTTACGACCAGGACAACTACGGCGGCCTGCTGAGCTGGACCGTGGTGAAGAAAAAGGATCGCGTCGACGACAGCAACTTCAAGTCGCCGGATGGCGTCAGCAGTCAGTTCAAGACGCCGGGCTTCGGCATTCTGGATCTGGCCGGTTATTACAAAGTCACCGACGACGTCACCGTCAGCGGCGGCATCTACAACCTGACCGACAAGAAATACTGGCTGTGGGATGACGTGCGCGGTTACGACAGCGTCGGCGAAGCTTCGGTGACGCAACCGGCCAACCTCGATCGCCTGACCCAACCGGGCCGCAACTTTGCGATCAATCTGATCTGGGACATTTGATCCAACCAACCTCACGGCGCTTGTTCACACACCGCGCCGTGAGGTTTTTTTACGCTTGCACGTCTTCTTGTTCGTCTCGTTATCAAGCGCCTCTTTTATCAAGGACATGTCATGACCACTTCGGAAAAAGCCCTGCGTTCACAACGCCTGAACCAGATCACCCACGAGCCGCACAGCAAGCTCGACGCCCTGGTCAAAGCCCACGCGCCGTTCGAGACCCGCGCCAATTTCGCCCGTTTTGTCGTCGCGCAGTACCTGTTCCAGTCGGAACTGGTCGATCTGTATAACGACGCCGAACTGACCGCCATGGTCCCGGATCTGCCGGCCCGTTGCCGCGCCGAAGCGGCCAAGGCTGACCTGGCGGATCTCGACACGGAAGTACCGGCTCCGGTCGCAGGCGCGGTGAAGAACCCGAGCAAGGCTCGCGCGCTGGGCTGGATCTTTGTCTCCGAAGGTTCGAAGCTCGGTGCTGCGTTCCTGATCAAACGCGCGGTGGCGCTGGAGCTGAGCGAAACCTTTGGTGCCCGTCACCTCGGTGAGCCAGAAGGTGGCCGTGCCGAAGGCTGGAAAAGCTTCGTGCGCACCCTTGATTTGCTGCAGTTCAGTGCTGAAGAAGAGGCTGAAGTGGAGCAAGGCGCGATCGACGCGTTCAACCGCTTCACCGTGCTGCTGGAACAGGCTTACGCCACCGAAGCCGAACCGGCCTGACACAACACACATCCCCTGTAGGAGTGAGCCTGCTCGCGATGGCGTCCTGTCATTCAATATGAATGTCGACTGATACACCGCTATCGCGAGCAGGCTCACTCCTACAGGGGAACTGCGTAAGCCTGTAAGATCTCCACTCCGCTTCAGAAGCCACCGCTGAGCCCATGCCGCAACCCGCCTCCTCGAAACTCGCCCGTGTGCTGTTCGGCCTGCTGGCCTACGTTAGCCTTGGCGTCGGCCTGATCGCCATTGTCGTGCCCGGCCTGCCGACTACCGAGTTCATCCTTCTTGCCGCCTGGGCCGCGACCCGCAGCTCGCCGCGCCTGAGTGCCTGGCTGGAAAACCATCGGCTGTTCGGGCCGATCCTCAGTAACTGGCGCAACGGCAAGATCATCGCGCGCAAGGCCAAGGTCAGCGCCACGGTAAGCATGTTGCTGTGCGCCACGTTGATGCTGGTGATGCTCGATCACGGCTGGCCGGTTTATCTGGCGATTGCCGGGATGAGCGTGGGCAATCTGTGGATCTGGTCGCGCCCGGAATCTCTGGCTAAAACTGTCTGATCACGCTCGCGAAAAGTCTCTCCCGCCCGTGACAAGCGCCGTCACCGTCCTGAAACATCCCTGTAATTAATCGCTTTTTCAGCACTTTCCCCTGCGCAAACGTTTAGCGCTGACCGTCCGTCGGCACACGCCTCATGACCTCTGCTTCCACGCCGATGAGCATTGAATGGCGCTGAATGGATTTGGCGAACCGGATAGTTCATATCCGCCTGCCACCCGTATATTCATTCGCGAGATCGCCCCATGTTCGACGCTCTGTCCATTCGCCTGAAAATCGTTCTGCTCTCCGGTCTGTGCCTGCTCGGTGTGGTTGCGCTGATCGTCGGCATGAACATCTACCAGACCAACCAGAACGACGAACTGGTCAGTAACTCCAGCAACCAGTTGCTCACCGCCAGCGTGCAGAACCTGTTGCAAGCCAAAGCCGCCGAGCAAGCCGTGCGGGTGCAGAAAACCTTCGGCGAAAGCCTGACGGTGATCACTGCCGTAGCGGATCAGATCAAGGACATGCGGGTAATGGCCGCCAAGCGTTCGCTGGACGCCGGCGCCTTGCGCGAAGAGTTGAACCTGAGCCTGAAAAGCGCTTTTGAACGCAACGATAAGGTGCTCGGCATCTGGCTCGCCTTCGAACCGAACGCTCTCGACGGTAAGGACAGCGAGTTCGCCAACGACGCCGCGCGTCAGTCCAACGAAGCCGGGCGTTTTGCCACGTACTGGAGCCGCGCCGCCGGTGCCTCGCTGAACACCATCATGGTCGAAGAAGACCTGACCAAAACCACCCTCAGCGTCAGCGGCACGCCCTACAACAGCTGGTACACCTGCCCTCGCGACAACAAACGCACCTGCCTGCTCGACCCGTATGCCGACACTGTCGGGGGCAAGGAAATGCTCATGACGACCATTTCTGTGCCGTTGATCGTCGACGGTAAAGCCATCGGCGTGGTCGGTGTCGACATTGCTCTCGACGCCCTGCAAGCGGCGGCCGTGGATTCCCAGCGCAGCCTGTTCAACAACGCCGGGCATATGCTGATTGTCTCCGGCAGCGGCGTGCTCGCGGCCGACAGTTCCGACGCGAGCAAGGTCGGCAAAAAGATCAGCGACACCCTCGGCGCCGATGGCAAAGATGTGCTGCAACTGCTGAGCTCCGGCACACCGAAGATTCTCGAACAAGGTGATTTGATTCGCGCCGTTTACCCGGTCGACCCAATCGGCAACTCGCGCGCTTGGGGCGTGGTCATCGACCTGCCGAAACAAGTGCTGCTAGCCGATTCGGTAAAACTGCAAGCGGTACTCGACGATGCTCAGGAAACCGGCGTAATCACTGCACTGCTGGTCGCCGTGGTTGCCGGTCTGGTTGGCCTGTTGCTGATCTGGCTGACCGCGTCCGGCGTCACCCGACCGATCAACAGCGTCGCCGAAATGCTGAAGAACATCGCCAGCGGCGAAGGCGATCTGACCCAACGTCTGAACTACAGCAAGCAGGATGAACTGGGCGAACTGGTGAACTGGTTCAATCGCTTCCTCGACAAGCTGCAACCGACCATCGCGCAGATCAAACAGAGCATCACCGAAGCACGCGGCACCGCCGACCAGTCCTCGGAAATCGCCCGCCAGACCAGCGAAGGCATGCAGGTGCAGTTCCGCGAGATCGATCAGGTCGCCACCGCCTCCAACGAAATGAGCGCCACCGCCCACGACGTCGCCAACAGCGCATCCAACGCAGCCAATGCCGCCAAAGGTGCCGATCAGTCGGCGAGGGACGGCATGTCGATCATCGAGCGCAGCACCCGCGACATCAACCAACTGGCCGATGAAGTCAGCAAAGCGGTGACCGAGGTTGAAGCGCTGGCGGTCAACAGCGAGCAGATCGGCTCGGTACTGGAGGTGATCCGCAGCATCGCCGAACAGACCAACCTGCTCGCCCTCAACGCGGCGATTGAAGCGGCCCGCGCCGGTGAGAGCGGCCGTGGTTTTGCGGTGGTTGCCGACGAAGTGCGCAACCTCGCCAAGCGCACGCAGGATTCGGTGGAGGAAATCCGCATTGTGATCGAGCGGATTCAGACCGGTACGCGGGGTGTGGTCGCGACCATGCATTCGAGCCAGACTCAGGCGCATAACAACGCCGGACAGATTCGTCAGGCCGTGGATGCGCTGGGCAAGATCAGCGATGCGGTGACGGTGATCAGCGATATGAACCTGCAGATTGCCAGTGCGGCTGAGCAGCAGAGTGCGGTGGCGGAAGAAGTGAGCCGCAACGTCTCGGCGATTCGTACCGTCACCGAAACGCTGACTGAGCAAGCCACCGAATCGGCGGCGATCAGCAGCCAGCTCAATGCCCTGGCCAGCCAGCAGATGAAATTGATGGATCAGTTCCGCGTCTAAGCCACACTGCATTTCCCTTGTAGGAGTGAGCCTGCTCGCGATCGCGGTGGATCAGTGGAGCATGTGTCGACTGACACACCGCGATCGCGAGCAGGCTCACTCCTACAGGAGCTTTCATCTAATCCGATGATGTTTTGCACTATCATCGCCCTCTCGCTCCGGAGGGCCTTCGATGACTGATTTACTCACGTCCATTCAAGCCGCGCTCGGCTTGCTACACACGCCGGTTCCGTTCACCGAGCGCGGCGCCCTGCCCTCGGCGTTCGCCGTCACTGACCTTGCCTGCGCCAGCATGGCCGCGGCCGGTCAGGCTGTCAGCCAATTGATCGAGCAACAGACCGGTCATTTGCCCGCTGTAGAAGTCGACCGACGCCTGGCCTCGTTCTGGTTCTCGACCTCGATCCGCCCCCTCGGCTGGCAAGTGCCACCACTGTGGGACCCGATCGCAGGCGACTACGCCACACAGGATGGCTGGATCCGCCTGCACACCAACGCCCCGCATCACCGCGCCGCCGCTGAACGCGTGCTGGGTGCCTGCGCCGATCGTGCCGCGATGGCGGCGAAAGTCGCGCAATGGACGAGCACGGATCTGGAGCAAGCGGTGGTAGACGCCAAGGGCTGCGCCGCCGAAATGCGCAGCTGGGCACAGTGGCAGACGCATCCGCAGGGGCTGGCGGTGAATGCCGAGCCGTTGGTGCATTTCATCGATTCGCAAGATGAAAGCAGCCAAACCTGGCGAGGCTCGGTGGCGCAACCGTTGGCCGGGATCAAGGTACTGGACCTGACCCGCGTGCTCGCAGGCCCCACCGCCAGCCGTTTTCTCGCGGGCCTTGGCGCCGGCGTATTGCGCATCGATTCACCGACCTGGAACGAGCCCGGTGTCGTCCCGGAAATGACCCTCGGTAAACGCTGCGCGCGGCTGAACTTGCAGGATCCAGTGGATCGCGCGGTGTTTGAAGGTTTGCTGAAAGACGCCGACATTCTGCTGCATGGCTACCGTGCCGACGCACTGGAAAATCTCGGGTTCGGCGTTGAGCGTCGCCGCCAGCTCGCGCCGGACCTGATCGATGTCGGCCTCAATGCCTACGGCTGGAGTGGCCCGTGGCAGAACCGCCGGGGCTTCGACAGTCTGGTGCAGATGAGCAGCGGCATCGCCGATGCCGGGCAGCAATGGATGCAGGCCGACAAACCTACGCCGTTGCCGGTACAGGCGCTGGATCATGCGACCGGGTATTTGATGGCGGCAAGTGTGCTCCGACTGTTGGCCGAGCGTTTTAAGACGGGTCGCGGTGGCTCGGCGCGATTGTCACTGGCGCGGACGGCGAAGTTATTGGTCGAGCATGGGCCGGGGACGAATGAGGCAATGCGGGCGGAAGATGAGCAGGATCAGGGTTCATTTCTGGAACAGACCCCATGGGGCCCGGCGCATCGCTTGCAGGTGCCGGTGAAGATCAGCGGCACATCTATTCAATGGGCTTTGCCGGCTACGGAATTGGGTTCTCACCAACCACGGTGGGCTTAAAAAAGCCCCTCACCCTAACCCTCTCCCAGAGGGAGAGGGGACTGATTGGGGGATATTCGAGAGATTCACCGACTTGTACGATTGGCGCTGAATCCATAATCGACTCGGGCTTTCAGGTCGGTGGATCGCGCAAGACACCTCGGTCGGCCCCCTCTCCCTCCGGGAGAGGGCTGGGGTGAGGGCTGCAATTTCAGGCCGAGCGATGATGTTTCAATCTGCCCGGCTCAAAGATGTCCACAAAAGCTGCGCCGCATACCCTCGATAAGGCCGCCAGGTCTCAGCGCGCAAAGCCAATTCCCGCGCTGTCGGCCGCTCGCCTTCCAGCACCTCCAGCGCTCGCAACAACCCGACATCTCCGGTCGGAAACCCATCCATATCCCGCAACTGGCGCAGCGCAATGTACTGCGCCGTCCACTCGCCAATCCCGTGCAACGCCAACAACCGCGCCACGCCACATTCACGATTCGGCTTGAACAATGAAGGCTCATCCAGCAACGCCTGCGCCACCCCAGATAACGTCCGCCCGCGACTTTTCGGCATGCCCAACGCCGCCAGATCTGCCGCTACCAGCACCTGCGCCTCGGGAAACACATGGGTCAATCCAGGCACACTCGAATCCAGCGGCGCGCCATATTGCGCAACCAGTTTCCCCGCCAGACGAATCGCCGCGACCACTGTAATCTGCTGCCCAAGCACCGCGCGAAACGCCAATTCCAAGCCATCCCACGCACCGGGAATCCGCAGCCCCGGACGCTCGGCAATCAACTGCGCCAGCAACGGATCACTCGCCAAATGCCCTTGCATCAGCGCCAGATCCGCATCCAGATCAAACATCCGCCGCAACCTGATAACGATCTCGGGCACCATCAACGGATCAGGAAAATCCAGCTCAACCGCCAAGGCATTCCCTGCCTCAGGCCAAATTGAAACCGTGCCATGAAGCCCGTTCACCCGATGCTGCGCGAGTACACATCCTCGACCATAACCTCCATCCCGACCACCGCCCGCGCCGCGAGAAACCCCAGCATTGCGTCCCAGTCATACGGCGGCTGATACTCAAGCGACAACCTCACAACGACAGCACCCCGCTGTACAAACCATAAGCCGCCAGCCCCGCACCGATGACCACGCAGGTAAAAATGCCCTTCTCGACATGGGTGAACAGTGGCTCGCCCGCCTCATGTTTGGCCTGGGCAAACAAAATCACCCCCGGCGCATACAACAGCGCCGACAACAGCAAATACTTCACTCCGCCGGCATACAACAACCACACCGCGTAACCGAGGGCAATGCCGCCGATCAGCAGATCCTTGGTGCGCTCAGCCGAGGCATGTTCGTAGGTTTCGCCGCGCCCGCTGAGCAACACCGCGTACGCCGCCGACCACAGGTACGGCACCAGAATCATCGACGAAGCCAGATAAATCAGACTGGTGTAAGTCCCGGCCGAAAACAGCGTGATCAACAGGAAAATCTGGATCATCGCGTTGGTCAGCCACAACGCATTGACCGGCACGTGGTTCTTGTTTTCCTTTTTCAGGAACGCCGGCATGGTCTTGTCCTTGGCCGTGGCGAAGAGAATCTCCGCGCAGAGCAATGCCCACGACAACAACGCACCGAGCAGGGAAATCGCCAGACCGATGCTGATCAACAGCGCGCCCCACGGCCCGACAATGTGTTCGAGTACCGCCGCCAGCGACGGATTCTGCAGATTCGCCAGCTCCGGCTGGCTCATGATCCCCAGCGACAGCACGTTGACCAGCACCAGCAACGCCAGCACGCCGACAAAACCGATGACCGTGGCGCGGCCGACGTCGCTGCGTTTTTCCGCCCGCGCCGAGTACACGCTGGCGCCTTCGATGCCGATGAACACGAACACCGTGACCAGCATCATGTTGCGCACCTGATCCATCACCCCGCCGAAATTCGGGTTGCTGGTGCCCCAGATATCACGAGTGAAAATGTCAGCCTTGAATGCCACCGCCGCGATGACGATGAACATGATCAGCGGCACGACTTTGGCCACCGTGGTCAGCTGGTTGATCAGCGCCGCCTCCTTGATCCCGCGCATCACCAGAAAATGCACGGCCCACAGCAGCACCGAGGCGCAGCCGATGGCGATCGGCGTATTGCCCTGGCCAAACACCGGAAAAAAGTAGCCGAGGGTGCTGAACAGCAGTACGAAATAACCGACGTTGCCCAGCCACGCACTGATCCAGTAACCCCACGCCGACGAGAACCCCATGTAGTCGCCAAATCCGGCCTTGGCGTAGGCATACACGCCGGAATCCAGTTCGGGTTTGCGATTGGCCAGGGTCTGAAAGACGAACGCCAGAGTCAGCATGCCGATCGCGGTAATCCCCCAACCGATCAGGATCGCCCCGGCATCGGCGCGTGCCGCCATGTTCTGCGGCAGCGAGAAAATCCCCCCGCCAATCATCGAACCCACCACCAGGGCGATCAACGCGCCTAATCGCAGCTTTTGCGTCGGTTGCGACATTTCAGTTTCCCTTTGAAGTGTGGTGAGCGTGCATTTGTAACAACTATTAACTAAACGGATAAAGGTAGATGACGTTTATCAGGTAACGCCAGTTAACGCCTGTTTATATATAGCGGATGACGCTAACGCCTAGCACGTTAAGACAGTTTTGTGCGCTGATCCTGATAAATCAATTCTGTACTGAAAACAGAGGCTGAAAATTTGCCAAAAGCTGAAAAAGAACTAGCGTCATAATTCGAAAGTAATAATAGCCATTCCCAACAATGTAGCCACAACGCCTCTAGGACGGGCCTTGCGGGCAGGATATTTATGCCTTCAGTCGAAGCCTAAGTCATTCATTAACAATGGAATGTGACCATGCACTGATCTAAGTCAGCTGTTTGAACAGACAACAGAACTACGCTGTGATCTCTTCTCTCCTGCAATGGAGTCATGCAAATGTCTGAAGCTCCCGGAAAACTACGACTAGGTGCACTGGTTGCATTGGTAGTCGGCTCAATGATCGGTGGCGGGATATTCTCCTTGCCGCAAAACATGGCCGCCAGCGCCGACGTCGGTGCGGTACTTATCGGTTGGGCCATCACCGCTGTCGGCATGCTCACCCTCGCTTTTGTCTTCCAAACCCTCGCCAATCGCAAGCCTGACCTGGACGGCGGCGTCTACGCCTACGCCAAGGCCGGATTTGGCGATTACATGGGTTTCTCGTCCGCGTGGGGTTACTGGATCAGTGCCTGGCTGGGTAACGTCGGTTACTTCGTTCTGCTGTTCAGCACTCTCGGCTATTTCTTTCCGGTTTTCGGTGAGGGCAACACCGTTGCTGCGGTGATTGGCGCCTCGGTGCTGTTGTGGGCGGTGCACTTTCTGGTGCTGCGCGGGATCAAGGAAGCGGCGTTCATCAACCTGGTGACCACGGTCGCCAAAGTCGTACCGCTGCTGCTGTTCGTGTTGATCGCGGTGTTCGCTTTCAAACTGGACATCTTCACCGCCGACATCTGGGGCATCAAAAATCCGGATCTGGGCAGTGTGATGAACCAGGTGCGCAACATGATGCTGGTCACCGTCTGGGTGTTCATCGGTATCGAGGGCGCGAGCATCTTCTCGGCCCGCGCCGAAAAACGCTCGGACGTTGGTAAAGCCACCGTGATCGGTTTCATCACCGTGCTGTTGTTCCTGGTGCTGGTGAACGTGCTGTCGCTGGGCATCATGACCCAACCGGAACTGGCGAAACTGCAGAACCCGTCGATGGCGGCCGTGCTGGAACATGTGGTCGGTCACTGGGGCGCGGTGCTGATCAGCGTCGGTCTGATCATCTCCTTGCTGGGGGCGTTGCTGTCGTGGGTGCTGCTGTGTGCGGAGATCATGTTCGCCGCCGCCAAAGACCACACCATGCCGGAGTTCCTGCGCAAGGAAAACGCCAACCACGTACCGGTCAACGCGCTGTGGCTGACCAACGCGATGGTGCAGATTTTCCTGATCATCACGCTGTTCTCGGCGAGTACTTACCTGTCGCTGATCTACCTCGCCACTTCGATGATTCTGGTGCCGTACCTGTGGTCAGCGGCCTATGCCCTGCTGCTGGCGGTGCGCGGTGAAAGTTACGAAGGCTTCGCGGCCGAACGGCGCAAGGATCTGATTATCGGCGGCATCGCGCTGATCTATGCGGTGTGGCTGCTGTATGCCGGCGGGGTCAAGTATCTGCTGCTCTCGGCCCTGCTCTACGCACCCGGCGCGATCCTGTTCGCCAAGGCCAAGCTGGAACTCAAACAACCGATTTTCACTAACGTCGAGAAGCTGATTTTCGCCGCAGTGGTCGTGGGTGCCCTGGTGGCTGCCTACGGTCTCTACGACGGCTTCCTGACTCTGTAATCCCTGATTGTTTTGTTATCTGGAGGATCTGAAATGACCACGGAAAAAGTTAAGTACGGCGTCCATTCCGAAGCCGGCAAACTGCGCAAAGTCATGGTGTGCTCCCCAGGTCTGGCCCATCAGCGGCTGACCCCGAACAACTGCGATGAACTGCTGTTCGACGACGTGCTCTGGGTGGCTCAGGCCAAGCGCGACCACTTCGACTTCGTCACCAAAATGCGTGAGCGCGGCATCGACGTGCTGGAAATGCACAACCTGCTGACCGACATCGTCGCTAACCCTGAGGCACTGGACTGGATTCTCGAGCGCAAGGTCACCGCCGACTCGGTGGGCCTGGGCCTGATCAACGAAGTCAAATCCTGGCTGAAAAGCCTCGAGCCACGGCACATCGCCGAATTCCTGATTGGTGGCGTGTCTGCCGATGATCTGCCGGACAGCTTTGGTGGCAAGACCATCCAGATGTTCCGCGACTTCCTCGGCCATTCGAGCTTCATTCTGCCGCCGCTGCCGAACACCCAGTTCACCCGCGACACCACCTGCTGGATCTACGGTGGCGTGACACTGAACCCGATGTACTGGCCAGCGCGCCGTCAGGAAACCCTGCTGGCCGCCGCTATCTACAAATTCCACCCACAGTTCACCAACGCCGAATTCGAGATCTGGTACGGCGACCCGGACAAGGAACACGGCAGCTCCACCCTCGAGGGCGGCGACGTCATGCCAATCGGCAACGGCGTGGTGCTGATCGGTATGGGCGAACGCTCATCGCGTCAGGCCATCGGCCAACTGGCGCTGAACCTGTTCAAGAACAAAGCCGTGGAAAAAGTCATCGTCGCCGGTCTGCCGAAGTCCCGCGCGGCGATGCACCTCGACACCGTGTTCAGCTTCTGCGATCGCGACCTGGTGACGATTTTCCCGGAAGTGGTGAACCAGATTGTCGCGTTCACCCTGCGCCCTGACGAAAGCAAACAGGGCGGCATCGACATTCGCCGCGAAGAAACCAACTTCCTCGACACCGTCGCCGCAGCCCTCAACCTGCCGAAACTGCGCGTGGTGGAAACCGGCGGCAACAGCTTCGCCGCCGAGCGCGAGCAATGGGACGACGGCAACAACGTGGTGGCCGTGGAGCCGGGCGTGGTCATCGGCTACGACCGCAACACCTACACCAACACCCTGCTGCGCAAGGCCGGCGTGGAAGTCATCACCATCAGCGCCGGTGAACTGGGCCGCGGCCGTGGCGGTGGCCACTGCATGACCTGCCCGATCATCCGCGATCCGATCGATTACTAAACCTCTGAGCCCTGGCCGCAGCTTACCCAGCGCGGCCGGGGGGATAACCGACACCGAAGGAGATCCATCATGGCTTTTAACATTCACAACCGTAACCTGCTCAGCCTGGAACACCACACCCCACGTGAGCTGCGTTACCTGCTCGACCTGTCCCGCGACCTCAAACGCGCGAAATACACCGGCACCGAGCAACAACACCTGAAGGGCAACAACATCGCCCTGATCTTCGAAAAAACCTCGACCCGTACCCGTTGCGCTTTTGAAGTCGCGGCCTACGACCAAGGCGCCAACGTCACCTACATCGACCCGAACTCGTCGCAGATCGGTCACAAAGAAAGTATGAAGGACACCGCCCGCGTGCTGGGGCGCATGTACGACGCTATCGAGTACCGTGGCTTCAAACAGGAAATCGTCGAAGAGCTGGCCAAGTTCGCCGGTGTGCCGGTGTTCAACGGCCTGACCGACGAATATCACCCGACGCAAATGATCGCCGACGTACTGACCATGCGTGAACACGCCGACAAGCCGATCCATGAAATCAGCTACGCCTACCTCGGCGATGCGCGCAACAACATGGGCAACTCGCTGCTGCTGGTCGGCGCCAAGCTCGGCATGGACGTGCGTATCTGTGCACCGAAAGCCCTGTGGCCACTGGATGATCTGGTCGAGCGTTGCCACAAATATGCAGAAGAAAGTGGCGCACGTATCACCCTGACTGAAGACCCGAAAGCGGCGGTCAAAGGCGTCGACTTCATCCACACCGACGTTTGGGTGTCGATGGGCGAGCCGGTGGAAGCCTGGGCCGAGCGCATCCAGCAACTGCTGCCGTATCAGGTCAACGCTGAATTGATGAAAGCCAGCGGCAACCCGCGCACCAAGTTCATGCACTGCCTGCCGGCGTTCCACAACAGTGATACCAAGGTCGGCAAACAGATTGCCGAGCAGTATCCGCACCTGAAAAACGGCATCGAAGTGACCGACGACGTGTTCGAGTCGCCTGCCTGTATCGCCTTCGAGCAAGCGGAAAACCGCATGCACACGATCAAGGCGATTCTGGTCTCGACCCTCGCTGATCTGTAACTGAAATAGCTCCCACTGAAGGAACCGGTTCCAAAGGTGGGAGCGAGCCTGCTCGCGAAAGCGGTGGGTCATTCAACAGAGATGTCGACTGATCTGACGCCTTCGCGAGCAGGCTCGCTCCCACAGGGGATCCCGGTTCCGGCAGGAAGATCGAGTCGTTCGCCTCTCCTCTGATTAGAAGGACATGCACCATGCGTATCGTCGTAGCGTTGGGCGGTAACGCCCTGCTCCGCCGTGGTGAACCGATGACCGCTGACAATCAGCGCGCCAACATCCGCATCGCCACCGAGCAAATCGCCAAGATCCATCCCGGCAACCAACTGGTCATCGCCCACGGCAATGGCCCGCAAGTCGGCCTGCTGTCGCTGCAAGCGGCGGCCTACACCTCCGTCACCCCTTACCCGCTGGACGTGCTCGGTGCCGAAACCGAAGGCATGATCGGCTACATCATCGAACAGGAACTGGGCAACCTGCTCGACTTCGAAGTGCCGTTCGCCACCCTGCTGACCCAGGTTGAAGTCGACGCCAAGGATCCGGCCTTCCAGAACCCGACCAAACCGATCGGCCCGGTTTATGACAAGGCTGAAGCAGAAAAGCTCGCTGCTGAAAAAGGCTGGGCGATTGCTCCGGATGGCGACAAATTCCGCCGCGTGGTCGCCAGCCCACGGCCAAAACGCATCTTCGAAATCCGCCCGATCAAGTGGCTGCTGGACAAGGGCAGCATCGTGATTTGCGCCGGCGGCGGCGGGATTCCGACCATGTATGACGAGAACCGCAATCTCAAAGGTATCGAAGCGGTGATCGACAAGGACCTGTGCTCGTCGCTGCTCGCCGAGCAACTGGAAGCCGATCTGCTGGTGATTGCCACGGACGTCAACGCGGCGTTCATCGACTACGGTAAAGCGACGCAGAAAGCCATTGCCGAAGCGCACCCGGACGAACTCGAACGCCTCGGCTTCGCTGCCGGTTCCATGGGGCCGAAGGTGCAGGCAGCCTGCGAATTCGCACGCCATACTGGCAAGGTCGCGGTGATCGGTTCGCTGGCGGATATCGAAGCGATTGTCCAGGGTACTGCCGGTACTCGCGTGACCACGGCGAAGCCGGGCATCACTTACCGATAATTAGAAACTCCGGGGGCAGGCCCGAGGTCTGCCCTTCTCCCATGCCTTGAAAGGAGAAACCCATGGCCCAGTTTGAACCCGGTCATTTGCACATTGAGCGGCATGCGTTGACGCCGGATGACGTCAGTTACAACGTGCACCTCGACTATGAAGTGTTCACCGATCCGCAGAAAGGCAAAGGCATCCAGTTCACGATGCATGGCAACCTTCAGGGCAAGGACATGAAAGAGACCTTCTTCCTGCCCAAAGAGGAGGCCTACAACTTTGCCAACAATGTGACGAAAATCGCCGAGAAGTACGGCATTCCCAAGACGCACAGCCAGATCGGCTCGGTTCACAAGCATTACGACATGATGTTTGAAGACATCCGCAAGCAACTCGATATGAAATCCGGGGATCCGGTCAATCTTGAGCACTTCGAATAAACTTCAAAAGCCCCTCACCCTAGCCCTCTCCCAAAGGGAGAGGGGACTGACCGAAGTGTCTGATGGCAGACATCGACCTGAAAGACCGAGTCGATTATGGATTCACAGCCGTATTTTCAGGTCGGCGTACCTCGTGAGCATTCCACTATCGGCCCCCTCTCCCCCTGGGAGAGGGCTGGGGTGAGGGTGCTTTTGCTTTCACCTCTCTCCAAGCCCAAGGCATACTTGCCACCCTCCGCTCTGCAGATCACTGAACCGCCCCATGCGTATCCACGTCAGTTTCATCGACCGCGTCGGCATCACCCAGGAAGTCCTGGCTATCCTCGGTGGGCGCAATCTCAATCTGGATGCGGTGGAGATGATCCCGCCAAACGTCTACATCGACGCGCCAACGTTGAGCCCGCAAGTGCTCGAAGAGCTGAAAGATGCTTTGTTTCGCGTGCTCGGCGTCGAGGCGGTAACCGTGGTCGACATCCTCCCTGGCCAGCGTCGGCACTTGCAGCTCGACGCATTGCTGGCGGCGATGACCGACCCGGTACTCGCGCTCGACAGCGCCGGCAAGGTGCTGCTGGCCAACCCGGCGTTGATCGCGTTGTACGGTCGTGAGCCGGCGGGTGAAAGCGTCTCTGAACTGTTCAACGATCCGGCCCTGCTCGACACCTTGCTCGAACACGGCTTCCGCCTGCCGCTGCGCGAAATCACCGTCAACGGTCAGACCTTGCTGCTCGATGCCACGCCGATCACCGACGCCGGCGCGCTGCTGACGCTCTACCAACCAAACCGCATCGGCGAACAACTCTCGGCACTGCACCACGACCATGCCGAAGGTTTTGACGCGCTGCTCGGCGAATCCCCAGCGATCCGCACCCTCAAGGCCCGCGCACAACGAGTGGCCGCCCTCGATGCGCCGCTGTTGATTCAAGGCGAAACCGGCACCGGTAAAGAACTGGTCGCCCGTGCCTGCCACGCGATCAGCACGCGACACAGTGCGCCGTTTCTGGCGTTGAACTGCGCAGCGTTGCCAGAGAACCTCGCCGAAAGCGAACTGTTCGGCTACGCCCCCGGCGCCTTCACCGGCGCAGCGCGTGGCGGCAAACCGGGGCTGATGGAACTGGCCAACCAGGGCACGGTGTTTCTCGATGAGATCGGCGAGATGTCGCCGTACTTGCAGGCCAAATTGCTGCGTTTCTTGAACGACGGCAGTTTCCGTCGCGTCGGTGGCGATCGCGAAGTGAAGGTCAACGTGCGCATCCTTAGCGCCACTCACCGTGATCTGGAGAAAATGGTCAGCGAAGGGCTGTTTCGCGAAGACCTGTTCTATCGGCTCAACGTACTCAACGTTGAAGTGCCGCCGCTGCGTGAGCGCGGCCAGGACATTCTGCTGTTGGCGCGTTATTTCATGCAGCAGGCCTGCGCGCAGATCCAGCGCCCGGTCTGCCGTCTGGCACCAGGCACTTACCCGGCGCTGCTCGGCAATCGCTGGCCGGGTAACGTGCGGCAATTGCAGAACGTGATCTTCCGCGCGGCAGCGATCTGCGAGAGCAGCCTGGTGGATATTGGCGATCTCGATATTGCGGGCACCTCGGTCGCGCGTCAGGCTGACAGCGAAGTCGACAGCCTCGAGCAAGCGGTCGAGTCGTTCGAGCGAGCGCTGCTGGAAAAACTCTACGTCAGCTATCCCTCGACCCGCCAATTGGCCAGCCGCCTGCAAACTTCGCACACCGCCATCGCCCATCGCCTGCGCAAATACGGCATCCCCAACAAGCCCTGAACCCACCACGAATCCCCTGTAGGAGTGAGCCTGCTCGCGATAGCGGTCTGATATTCAACATTTGCGACGTCTGACACACCGCTATCGCGAGCAGGCTCACTCCTACAATGATTGTGGCGGATTCAAAATCTGCTCGAAAACGACCTCGACCTGTACTGAAAGCGCTACAGCGGAACGATATCGATACATCCTCCTTCAATCACGGCTGTGCAAGGCTTTGATCCCGTTCAGCTTTTTTCCTCGCGCCCGCCTGTAGCGATTTCGCTACACGCATCTAATCAAGTGAGCTTACAAAAACACACAACCACTTGATTTATAACAAAAAATTAAATTTGGCCGCATTCTTGCTAATCAACCCCTCATAAATAAGGGCCTTCGCGCCCGACTATTCCACCGCGTCCACCAGACGAGTCTGGCCCCCTGAGGAGTTTCCATGAGCGAGTTGCGTTTTACTGAAGATCACGAATGGCTGCGCACCGAAGCTGACGGCAGCGTTACTGTCGGCATCACCGCTTTCGCGCAGAACGCCCTCGGCGACGTGGTGTTCGTGCAACTGCCTGAGCTGCAGGCTTACGAAAAAGGCGCCGAAGCCGCCACCGTGGAATCGGTGAAAGCCGCCAGCGGCGTGTACATGCCTCTCGACGGTGAAGTACTGGCGACCAACCCGGCACTGGAAGACAGCCCGGAACTGGTCAACGAAGATCCGCTGGGGCAAGGCTGGTTCTTCCGCTTCAAGCCAAGCGATGCATCGGCCGTGGCCGAACTGCTCGACCAGGACGCGTACGACCGTCTGATCAAAGCCCAAGCCGAAGCCTGAGGAATACCGACATGAGCCAAATCAACCTCGGCACTGCCAACGAATTCATCGCCCGTCACATCGGCCCGCGCGCCGGTGACGAGCAAGCCATGCTCAACAGCCTCGGCTTCGACTCGCTCGAAGCCCTGAGCGCCAGCGTCATCCCGGAAAGCATCAAGGGCACCAGCGTGCTCGGCATGGACGACGGCCTCAGCGAAGCCGATGCCCTGGCGATGATCAAATCCATCGCCGACAAAAACCAGCTGTTCAAGACCTACATCGGCCAGGGCTACTACAACTGCCACACGCCGTCGCCAATCCTGCGCAACCTCCTGGAAAATCCGGCCTGGTATACCGCTTACACCCCGTACCAACCAGAAATTTCCCAGGGCCGTCTCGAAGCGCTGCTGAACTTCCAGACCATGATCAGCGACCTCACCGGCCTGCCGATCGCCAACGCCTCCCTGCTCGACGAAGCCACCGCCGCTGCCGAAGCCATGACCTTCTGCAAACGCCTGAGCAAGAACAAGGGCAGCCACCAATTCTTCGCCTCGATCCACAGCCACCCGCAAACCCTCGACGTGCTGCGCACCCGTGCCGAGCCACTGGGCATTGAAGTTGTGGTCGGCGATGAGCGTGAACTGACCGACGTGACGCCGTTCTTCGGCGCACTGCTGCAATACCCGGCGAGCAACGGTGATGTCTTCGACTACCGCGAACTGACCGAACGCTTCCACGCCGCCAACGCGCTGGTAGCCGTGGCCGCTGACCTGCTGGCCCTGACCTTGCTGACCGCCCCGGGCGAGTTCGGCGCTGACGTTGCCATCGGTTCCGCGCAACGCTTCGGCGTGCCGCTGGGCTTCGGTGGCCCGCACGCCGCTTACTTCTCCACCAAAGATGCGTTCAAACGCGACATGCCGGGCCGTCTGGTCGGTGTCTCCGTTGACCGTTTCGGCAAGCCGGCGCTGCGCCTGGCGATGCAGACCCGCGAGCAACACATCCGCCGCGAGAAGGCCACGTCGAACATCTGCACCGCACAAGTGCTGCTGGCCAACATCGCCAGCATGTACGCCGTCTACCACGGCCCGAAAGGCCTGACGCAGATCGCCAATCGCGTGCATCACCTGACCGCGATTCTGGCCAAGGGCTTGACCGTGCTGGGCGCAAACGTCGAACAAGCCAGCTTCTTCGACACCCTGACCGTGGCCACCGGTGCGCAAACCGCCGCACTGCACGACAAGGCGCACACGGCGCAGATCAACCTGCGCGTGATCGACGCTCAGCGTCTGGGCCTGTCGGTCGACGAAACCACCACGCAGGCTGACATCGAAACCCTGTGGGGCCTGTTCGCCGACGGCAAGACTCTGCCGGACTTCGCTGCGCTGGCCGCTTCGGTACAGAGCACCATCCCTGCATCGCTGGTACGCCAGTCGCCAATCCTCAGCCACCCGGTGTTCAACCGTTATCACTCGGAAACCGAGCTGATGCGCTACCTGCGCAAACTGGCGGACAAGGATCTGGCGCTGGATCGCACCATGATCCCGCTGGGCTCGTGCACTATGAAACTCAACGCCGCCAGCGAAATGATCCCGGTGACCTGGGCTGAATTCGGTGCGCTGCACCCGTTCGCCCCGGCCGCACAAAGTGCCGGTTACCAGCAACTGACCGATGAGCTGGAAGCGATGCTTTGCGCCGCCACCGGTTACGACGCGATCTCGCTGCAACCGAACGCCGGTTCGCAAGGTGAATACGCTGGCCTGCTGGCGATCCGCGCCTATCACCAGAGCCGCGGCGATGAGCGCCGCGACATCTGCCTGATCCCCTCGTCCGCCCACGGCACCAACCCGGCCACCGCCAACATGGCTGGCATGCGCGTGGTCGTGACCGCGTGCGATACCCGTGGCAACGTCGACATCGAAGACCTGCGCGCCAAAGCCATCGAGCACCGCGAACACCTCGCCGCGCTGATGATCACGTACCCGTCGACCCACGGCGTGTTCGAAGAAGGCATCCGCGAAATCTGCGGGATCATTCATGACAACGGCGGCCAGGTGTACATCGACGGCGCCAACATGAACGCGATGGTCGGCCTCTGCGCACCGGGCAAGTTCGGCGGCGACGTCTCGCACCTGAACCTGCACAAAACTTTCTGCATCCCCCACGGCGGTGGCGGCCCGGGCGTCGGCCCGATTGGCGTCAAATCGCACTTGACCCCGTTCCTGCCCGGCCACGGCCAGATGGAACGCAAGGAAGGCGCGGTCTGCGCGGCACCGTTCGGCAGCGCAAGCATTCTGCCGATCACTTGGATGTACATTCGCATGATGGGCGGCGCAGGCCTGAAACGCGCTTCGCAACTGGCGATCCTCAACGCCAACTACATTTCCCGTCGCCTCGAAGAGCACTATCCAGTGCTGTACACCGGCAGCAACGGTCTGGTGGCGCACGAATGCATCCTCGATCTGCGTCCGTTGAAAGACAGCAGCGGCATCAGCGTCGATGACGTCGCCAAGCGCCTGATCGACTTCGGCTTCCACGCCCCGACCATGTCATTCCCGGTTGCTGGCACGCTGATGATCGAGCCGACCGAAAGCGAATCCAAGGAAGAACTGGACCGCTTCTGCGACGCCATGATCCGCATCCGCGAAGAAATCCGCGCGGTGGAAAACGGTACGCTGGACAAGGACGACAACCCGCTGAAAAACGCCCCGCACACAGCGGCTGAGCTGGTTGGCGAGTGGACTCACCCGTACAGCCGCGAGCAGGCCGTTTATCCGGTAGCATCGCTGATTGAAGGCAAATACTGGCCACCGGTCGGTCGCGTCGACAACGTCTTCGGTGATCGCAACCTGGTGTGCGCCTGCCCGTCGATCGAAAGCTACGCTTAATGGAATGAGGGGCAGGAATACCTGCCTCTTTCTCCAGAACACCACAAATCCCTGTGGGAGCTGGCTTGCCAGCGATGAGGGTGGATCAGCCTACATCTTTGTTGCCTGACCCACCGCCATCGCTGGCAAGCCAGCTCCCACAAGGAACGCATCAAGCCTGATATTTCCGCCAATTCCTATAACAAGAAACCGGAGAACCACTCATGTCGTTAAGCGTGTTCGACCTGTTCAAGATTGGCATCGGCCCCTCCAGTTCCCACACCGTCGGCCCGATGCGTGCTGCTGCGCGTTTCGCCGAAGGCCTGCGACGTGAAAATCTGCTGACCACCACCGCCAGCGTTCGCATCGAGCTCTACGGTTCCCTCGGCGCCACCGGCAAAGGTCACGGCAGCGACAAAGCCGTGTTGCTCGGCCTCGAAGGCGAACACCCCGACACCGTCGATACCGAAACCGTCGCCGCACGCCTGCAAGAGATTCGCGGCAACGGCCGACTGAATCTGCTCGGTGAGCACAGCATTGCGTTCAACGAGAAAGAACACCTGGCAATGATCCGCAAGCCGTTGGCCTATCACCCCAACGGCATGATCTTCCGCGCCTTCGATGCGGCGGGCCTGCAGATTCGCAGCCGCGAGTACTACTCGGTGGGTGGTGGTTTCGTCGTCGACGAGGATGCCGCCGGTGCCGACCGCATCGTCGAAGACGCCACACCGCTGACCTTCCCGTTCAAAAGTGCCAAAGACTTGCTCGGTCATTGCGCCACCTACGGTCTGTCGATCAGCCAGGTGATGCTGACCAACGAAAGCGCTTGGCGCCCGGAAGCGGAAACCCGCGCTGGACTGCTGAACATCTGGCAGGTGATGCAGGACTGCGTGGCTGCAGGTTGCCGTAACGAAGGTATTTTGCCGGGCGGCTTGAAGGTCAAACGTCGTGCGGCAGCGCTGCATCGGCAACTGTGCAAAAACCCGGAATCAGCGTTGCGCGATCCGTTGTCGGTGCTCGACTGGGTCAACCTCTACGCCTTGGCAGTCAACGAAGAAAACGCTAACGGCGGGCGTGTGGTTACCGCACCGACCAACGGTGCGGCGGGGATTATTCCGGCGGTATTGCATTACTACATGCGTTTTATCCCCGGCGCGAATGACGACGGCGTCGTACGGTTTCTGCTGACGGCGGCGGCCATCGGCATTCTCTACAAGGAAAACGCCTCGATCTCCGGCGCCGAAGTCGGTTGCCAGGGTGAAGTCGGCGTGGCCTGTTCGATGGCGGCCGGGGCATTGTGCGAAGTGCTCGGCGGCAGCGTGCAGCAAGTCGAGAACGCCGCGGAAATCGGCATGGAACACAACCTCGGACTGACCTGCGACCCGATTGGCGGACTGGTGCAGGTGCCGTGCATCGAGCGCAATGCCATGGGTTCGGTGAAAGCCATCAACGCGGTACGCATGGCCATGAGAGGCGACGGTCAGCATTTCGTCTCCCTCGACAAAGTCATCCGCACCATGCGCCAGACCGGCGCCGACATGAAAAGCAAATACAAAGAGACCGCCCGCGGCGGTCTGGCGGTCAACATTATCGAATGCTGAGCCTTATTCAACTCGGCCTCCCTCAGGGAGACGATCGTACTTAGCCCCCTCTCCCCCCGGGAGAGAAACGTAACTAGCTCCCTCTCCCTCCGGGAGAGGGCTGGGGTGAGGGGCCTTTGATCTTGATCTAGCCCCGACCCTCGAACCACATTTTCAAGGAGCCACGCATGTCCACCGAACAACTGTCGAAAACCCCGCTGCACGCTCTGCACCTCGAACTCGGCGCCCGCATGGTGCCGTTCGCCGGCTACGACATGCCGGTGCAATACCCGCTCGGCGTGATGAAAGAACACCAGCACACCCGTGAGCAGGCCGGGCTGTTCGATGTCTCGCACATGGGCCAGATTCGCCTGACCGGCGCCAACGCCGCCAAAGCCCTGGAAACCCTGGTGCCGGTGGACATCATCGACCTGCCGGTGGGTATGCAGCGTTACGCGATGTTCACCAACGAGACCGGTGGCATTCTCGACGACCTGATGGTCGCCAATCTCGGCAACGACGAACTGTTCCTGGTGGTTAACGCCGCGTGCAAGGATCAGGATCTTGCACATTTGCAAAAACACATCGGGGATCAGTGCACCATTACGGAGCTGTTCGAAGAGCGTGCACTGCTGGCATTGCAAGGTCCGGCGGCGGTCACCGTGCTGGCGCGACTGGCACCTTCGGTTGAAAAAATGACTTTTATGCAGTTCACCCGTGTGAGTCTGCTGGGTGTCGACTGCTTCGTCAGCCGTTCGGGCTACACCGGTGAAGACGGTTTCGAAATCTCCGTTCCGGCCGCCGACGCGGAAAAACTCGCCCGCGCCCTGCTCGCTGAACCGGAAGTCCAGGCCATCGGCCTCGGTGCCCGCGATTCGCTGCGCCTGGAAGCCGGCCTGTGCCTGTATGGCCACGACATGAACACCGAGACCACGCCGATCGAAGCCAGCCTGTTATGGGCGATCTCCAAGCCACGCCGCGCTGATGGCGCGCGGGCAGGCGGTTTCCCGGGTGCGGAAAATATTTTCGCCCAGCAACAGAATGGTGTCGCACGCAAACGTGTCGGCCTGCTGCCACAAGAACGTACACCCGTGCGTGAAGGCGCAGAAATCGTCAACGAAGCCGGCGAGATCATCGGCAGCGTGTGCAGCGGCGGTTTCGGTCCGACACTGGGCGGGCCGTTGGCAATGGGTTACCTCGACAGTGCTTATGTCACGCTCGATACAGCGGTCTGGGCCATCGTGCGTGGGAAAAAGGTGCAAATGCTTGTAAGCAAAATGCCATTTGTTCCACAACGCTACTATCGCGGTTGATTGACTGTTTCTATAAGTAACGCGATTGCGTAATGCATGCACTAATGTGTAACGCAATCGCCACAAAAAAGTGCATTTTCTAACATCCGATTCGAATATGAACTTTGCTTATAACGTTCGAAAACACTTGAACAAGCGAATCGTCTAAGCCGCACTAGTGGAATGACTAACTGCCAGCAAGCACAGCAAATCCGGGGCCTTCACGGGGCTTGTTTTTTCTCCCGTAGTTGGCGTAGAGTTTCTCCACTGTGTTTGCATGGGTCAGCTTGGAATCGTGACCTGGGCAGTAGCCTATAAGTTAGCTACATCCCGTTCGACGTCTTCTTACTCTCCTGCAACCAGCCCCAGTACTCTTTCATGTGAAGGAGACTGTCATTAATTTTTGCGTCAAAGGAAATAAGAAATGTCCACACGTCAGAGCGGTACCGTCAAGTGGTTTAACGACGAGAAAGGTTTTGGTTTTATCACTCCAGAAAGCGGTCCGGATCTGTTCGTGCATTTCCGCGCCATTCAGGGCAACGGCTTCAAAAGCCTGAAAGAAGGCCAGAAAGTGACCTTCGTTGCTGTGCAGGGCCAGAAAGGCATGCAGGCTGACGAAGTACAAGCAGAAGCCTGATTTTCTGTTACGAAAAAGCCCCTGTTATTGATATCAGGGGCTTTTTTGTGCGCGCGAATCCGTAAAATGGCGCTTCATTTTGCGTCCAGAGGCTGCCATGTCGAAAAACCTGCTCACGCCCCAAGGGGACTTTCCTCCCGTTGGCCTTGGTCGTCGTCTGGCAGCGATGTTCTATGACTTCCTGTTGTGCACTGCCCTGTTGATCGTGACCGGTGGCATCTACAAGATGATCCAGGCGGCAATCATCGGCGAAGAGCGACTGCGGATCATGACCGACGCCGGCAAGCTCGATGGCGATCCTCTGTATTCGACAGTGCTGCTGCTGGTGCTGTTTGGATTTTTCGCCAAGTTCTGGACCCATGGCGGGCAGACATTGGGCATGCAGGTGTGGGGGATCCGCGTGCAGAACGCCAACGGCACGGCAATCAGCCTGTGGCAGGCGCTGCTGCGCTTCATGGTGTCGATTGCGTCGTGGTTGTGCGTGGGGCTGGGGTTCTTCTGGTCGCTGTATGACAAGCAGAAGCGCACGTGGCATGACATCTATTCCGATACTCGCGTGGTGCGAGTCCCGAAGAAACAAAAGTAAGCGCCCATAAAAAAAGATCGTAGCCTGCGGCAGCTCCTACACCGAACTATGTAGGAGCTGCCGCAGGCTGCGATCTTTTGCTTTCAGGCGTTACCGGCCAGCTTCATCCGCGCTGCCTGGGTAAAGTCGAGCATGCGCTTCAACGGCCGAATCGCCTGCGGAATCAACGCCGGATCAACAAAGATCTCGTTCGTGCCTTCCTTCAAGCTCTTGAGCGTGCGCTCAAGGGTGTTCATGGCCATCCACGGGCAATGCGCGCAACTGCGGCAGGCTGCGCCGTTACCGGCAGTTGGCGCCTCGATAAAGACCTTGTCCGGGCACAACTGCTGCATCTTGTAGAAGATGCCACGGTCGGTCGCGACGATCAGCGTCTTGTTCGGCAGGCTCTGCGCGGCAGCGATCAACTGACTCGTAGAACCGACGGCGTCCGCCAACTCGATCACCGACGTTGGCGATTCCGGGTGCACGAGGATCGCAGCATCCGGGTACAACGCTTTCATGTCTTCGAGCTGCTTGGACTTGAACTCCTCGTGAACGATGCAGGCACCGTCCCACAGCAGCATGTCGGCGCCGGTCTTGCGCTGAATATAGGTGCCGAGGTGCTTGTCCGGCCCCCAGATGATGGTCTCGCCGTTGTCCATCAGACTTTCGACGATTTCCAGCGCGCAACTCGACGTCACTACCCAGTCAGCCCGGGCTTTGACCGCCGCAGAGGTGTTGGCATAGACCACCACCGTGCGCTCCGGGTGCTGATCACAGAACGCCGAGAACTCGTCGACCGGGCAACCCAGATCCAGCGAGCAAGTCGCCTCCAGGGTTGGCATCAGCACGCGTTTTTCCGGGTTGAGAATCTTCGCGGTCTCGCCCATGAACTTCACGCCGGCGACCACCACGGTCTTCGCCGGGTGAGCGTTACCGAAGCGAGCCATTTCCAGGGAGTCAGAGACACAGCCACCGGTTTCTTCGGCCAAAGCCTGAATCACCGGGTCGCAATAAAAGTGGGCCACCAGCACCGCGTCCTGAGCCTTGAGCTCGGCGGCGATGGCAGAACGGTAATAAGCCTCTTCCTCGGCCGTCAGCGGTTTGGGCTGTTTGGCATCGAGATGGGCTTGAACCAGAAGGCGTTCGGAAATCTGCGTCATGTTCGCAAGACCTGCAGGCGCGTTCGCGCGAAAGTCGAGTATACACCCGGCTCCGGACCGCTTGAGGGTACCGCCGGGAGAGTGAGTATTATCAGGCACGGACAGCGTTGAAGCTGCGCAAGGCTACAGAATATCCCGTTGATACAAAAGATGATTCTGACCTGCGTCAGCGCTGCGGGTATTGAAATAGCGCATAGCGAAATTGCAGGCAAAAAAAAACCCGGAAATCCTCACTTTCGTGGGCCTTCCGGATTTTCTAAACCGCCAAATATGGTGGGTCGTGTGGGATTCGAACCTACGACCAATTGGTTAAAAGCCAACTGCTCTACCAACTGAGCTAACGACCCGCTGTGTGGTGGCGCGTATAATACTGATTTTTAAGGACTATTCAACACCTTTTTGAAAAAAATCAAAAATAAGTTGTCGGGTCGTCCACACCAGCCGCCGCGAAGCCTTCTGCGCGCAGGCGGCAGCTGTCGCATTTGCCGCACGCGCGGCCTTCATCGTCAGCCTGATAGCAGGAAACGGTGAGGCCATAATCAACGCCAAGCTTCACGCCCGCCTGGACGATCTGCGCCTTGCTCAGGTTCTGCAGGGGCGCCTGGATGCGGAAGCCATTGCCTTCAACGCCAGCCTTGGTCGCCAGATTGGCCATGCGCTCGAACGACTCAATGAACTCGGGACGGCAATCCGGGTAACCGGAATAGTCCACCGCGTTGACACCAATGAAGATCTCGCGGGCACCGAGTACTTCCGCCCAACCCAATGCCAGCGACAGGAACACCGTGTTACGCGCCGGCACGTACGTCACTGGAATGCCTTCACCCAGCTCTTCGGGGATGTCGATGCTGCTGTCGGTCAGGGCTGAGCCGCCCATGCCATTGAGGTTCAGGCCAATCACCTTGTGCTCGACCACACCCAAGTCGCGGGCGACGCGTGCGGCGGCGTGCAATTCGGCATGGGAACGCTGGCCGTAATCGAAGCTCATGGTGTAGCAGCTGTAGCCTTGCGCGCGAGCCATGGCTACAACAGTCGCCGAATCCAGGCCACCGGACAGCAGGATGACCGCACGTTTTTCAGTGGTGTTCAGTTGTTCGGTCATATCAGCGCCCCGGCTCGTCATTCCATAGATATTTATGCAACTGCAATTGCAACCGCACCGGCAGGTTGTCCGCCACCACCCAGTCCGCCAGATCCCTAGCATTGAGGTCATGGTGGCTTGGGGAAAACAGCACTTCACCGGCACGCCGATCGAGACCGTACTGAATCAGTTTGGAGACGGCCCAGTCATAGTCGTCCCGCGAGCAGATGACAAACTTCACCTGATCGTTGGGCGTCAGCAGTTCGATGTTCTCGTAACGGTTGCGATGGGCTTCTTTCGAATCCGGCGTCTTCAGGTCGACAACGCGACTGACGCGCGGATCGACCGCCGAGACGTCGAGGGCGCCGCTGGTTTCCAGCGAAACCTCATAACCGGCATCACACAACTGTTTGAGCAAAGGAATGGCGTTCGGCTGTGCCAGCGGCTCACCGCCGGTGACGCAAACGTAGCGCGGGCGAAATCCGGCCACCTGCTCAAGGATGTCGTCGAGGGTGCGCACGGTACCGCCACTGAAGGCATAGGCGCTGTCGCAGTATTGGCAACGCAAAGGGCAACCGGTCAGGCGCACAAAAACCGTGGGCAGCCCGGCAGTCCGCGTTTCCCCCTGCAACGAGTAGAAAACTTCGGTGATTCTCAATGTGTCTTGCATAGTCGCCACGGGCGTAACAGCTAAACAGGCTGTCCGCCTCCGTCAGGCACTTCAGGCAATCCCGCCAACGCGTAGACCGCAAGAAGCGTGTTTCAGAAAAAGGGCGTGAATTCTAACGAAAAAACCCGCGACAAGCGCGGGTTTCTTCCAAACGGGTCAAGCCTGCTTACATGCGTTGCAGATCGCGCTGGGCCAACTGCGCAGCCGAGGTACCCGGATATTGGGCGACCACCTGCTGCAGAATGCCTTTGACCTTGTCGGTATGACCGAGGCGACGCTCTACATCAGCCAGCTTGTACAGCGAATCCGGCACTTTGGCGTGCTTGGGATAGAGCTGCGAAACCTTGGCGAAAGCCTGACCTGCACCTTGCAGATCGCCTTTGGCCAGATTCACTTCACCCAACCAGTACTGGGCGTTGCCCGCGTATTGGCTGTTCGGGTATTTGCGCAGGAAAGCGGCAAAAGCCTGGCTGGCCTTGTCGAAATCCTTGGCTTTGATCAGGTCGAAAGCGGCATCGTAATACAGCTTTTCCTTGGCCGGATCACCCGGTTCACTGCTTGCAGCAGGTGCCTGGGCAGCAGCCCCGGCGCCAGCGGCAGCACCGGCAGCAGCACTTGCATCGCCACCGGCAGAAGAATTCTCAGGAGTCGCGGCAGGTGCAGCACCGGATCCTATGCGCCGATCAAGATCCTGGTATCGCTCCAGGGATTCCTGCTTCATGCGCGCAACCTGATTCTGCAGTTCTTCAATCACACCTTGCTGGCGCGATATCTGATCCTGCATCTGTTGCAATTGGTTGAACAGCATGCCTTGTGCCGAGGTAGGGGCCGAAGCCGCTCCCCCGGCATAGGCGCCGTTCGTACCGTAACCTGCAGGCGGATAACTGCTCCCGCTATTGTTATAACCGGAGTTGTCATCGACCACAGGAACCGCAGCCCACGCCGCAAGCGGCGCGAGGCTGAGAGCCAGAACAGTTACAGCACGACGGCACGTTCGCATATCGAATTACTTACGCAGTTCGACGCGACGGTTTTGAGCCCAGGACTGCTCGTCGTTGCCGGTAGCAACTGGACGCTCTTCGCCGTAGGAAACCAGTTCCAGCTGAGCTGGGGAAACACCTTGCAGTACCAGGTAGCGTTGAACGGCTTTCGCACGACGCTCGCCCAGTGCCATGTTGTACTCACGAGTACCACGTTCGTCGGTGTTGCCTTCCAGAACAACGCGAGCGCCGTTTGCTTTCAGGTCTTTGGCGTGAACGTCCAGAGCGCGCATGGCTTCTGGCTTCAGGTCCGAGCTGTCGTATTCGAAGTAGAAGGTGGTGATTGCGCGCAGAGCAGCTTCTTCACTCAGGGAACCGTCAACGGCACCAGTGTTTGCGCCGTAACCAGCGTTTGGATCAACAGCGCCTTCACCGGCGTTGTCGCCGCCTTTGGACGAGCAACCTACAGCTACAGCCATGGCCAGAGCCAGCGCAGCAAATTTACCAAACTTCAGCATTTCCATCGTGAAACTCCTAATGAACCCCAGTGTGTTAAGTAAAACGTGTAGCGCCCGCTCACTTCAGGTAAGGGGACCAGGACGGTTCTCTGACTTCGCCTTGAGCGGTAGGAAGCGGGAGCCTAACGCGTCCATTAATGGACACGAGCATCAAGACTCCCCGGCCCTGTTGGCGGGTGGCGTAGATTACCATGGTGCCGTTGGGCGCAACAGTAGGTGACTCGTCCAGAGTGCTATCAGTGAGGATCTTTACACTACCTCGCTGCAGATCCTGAGCTGCCACCTTGAAATTGGTGAAGCCATCCTGACGATGAATCATCACCAAAGTCTTTTCATCTGCCGACAGTTTCGGGTTGGCGTTGTAGTTGCCAATGAACGTAACACGCTCGGCACCACCGCCACCGACGCTGGTTTTATAGATCTGCGGCTTGCCGCCACGGTCGGAGGTGAAGTAGATAGTCGAGCCATCCTTGCCCCAGAACGGTTCGGTATTGATGCCCTGGCCATTCGTTACGCGACTGATCTGGCGCGAAGCCAGATTCATCACGTAGATATCCGGGTTACCGTCCTTCGACAGCACGAACGCCAGGCGATCACCGTTCGGCGACCAGGCTGGCGCGCCGTTCAGACCTTCGAAGTTGGTGATCTGCTCACGGCGACCGGTGTCGATGTTCTGCATGAAGATGCGTGGGCGCTTCTGCTCGAACGACACATAGGCGATGCGCTTGCCATCCGGTGCAAAACGCGGCGACAGGATTGGCTCACGCGATTGCAGCAAGGTCACGGCGCGAGCACCGTCGTAGTCCGAACGCTGCAGGGTGTAACGGGTGTTCTTCTCGGAGAAGCGCTCAGCCGTCACGTACAGCAGGCGAGTCGAAAACGCACCTTCAATACCGGTCAGCTTCTGGAACGACTGGTCGGAGATGAAGTGCGCCATGTCGCGCAGTTGCTCGGTGGTGCCGGAAACACTGCCGTCAGCCACTTTCTGTTCGGTGGCCACGTTGAACAGTGCCCACTGCACCTGCAGGCGACCGCCGGCTGGAGCAATGCTGCCGACCATCATGTATTGAGCACCTACCGCCTTCCAGTCACGGAAGATGATTTCGCTCGGCTGGCTTGGCTGGCTGATCATGTTTTGCTTTGGAATCGGCGAGTAGTAGCCCGAGTTGCGCAAATCGTTACCAATGATTTCAGCCATATCATCAGGCAGCACGGCACCGCCTTGCATACCGAACGGTACAACGGCGATCGGGGTTGCCCGATCGCTGCCGCTGGTGACCAGAATGTTCTTTTCATCCGCCATCGCGATCCCTGCCATGCAGCAGATCACGACCAGCATTCCTCGAAGAAGGTTTCTCACAAGGCTAGATCCTCAGGTGTGAATGTCATCTTGAATGAACGATACGGAGCGAAATCGCTCGGCTTCATTCCCTGCATTTCTGTCAAACGTCCAATATTTTTGACCGCTGCCACTGCCGAAGCATCGAACGGACCATCGCCACTGGACTTGGCCACGCTGACCGAAGTCACCGTACCGTCCGGCAACATGCCGATCTGCAACACCACCGTCATGCCTTTGCGTGCCGAAGGTGGACGAGCCCAGCCTTCCGCAGCTCGCGCACGAATCAGGTCATCGAAACTGCCCGCGACTTCGTCGCCCTGCTCATCGGCCAAGGCCTGCTGGCGCTGCGGCGTGTCGGAAAGCAAATCGGCCAAGGCCTGAGCCTTTTTGTCTTCGGTCGATTTACGTGCCGCATCCTGCGCTTTCTTCTTCGCAGCATCGGCAGCAGCTTTCTTCTTCGCTTCGTCGGCGATTTTCTTCTTCGCCTCTTCAGCTTCAGCTTTCTTCTTGGCGTCTTCGGCGGCTTTCTTCTTCGCGTCTTCGACAATCTTCTTCTTGGCTTCTTCAGCAGCGGCTTTCTTGGCCTCTTCTTCAGCAGCCTTTTTCGCTTCTTCTTCAGATTTCTTCTTGGCTATATCAGCCAATTGTTTCTCTTCAGCCTTCTTGGCTTCGGCGGTCTTCTTGGCTTCGTCGGCTTTTTTGGCTTCGTCAGCCTTTTTCGCCTCGTCTGCTTTCTTCGACTCGTCGGCCTTCTTGGCTTCCTCGGCTTTTTGAGCCGCTTCTTCTTTCTTTTGTTCCGCAGCGGCCTTGATCTCTTCCTGCTCGACCTTCTTCTGCTCCATCTGCTCGACTTCGGTCTGGCGCGCGGCGGATTTCTTCGCCTCACCCGCAATCTTCTGATTGGTCTGGGTGGTTGCCTGACTTTTCGATTTCAGTTGGTACAGGGTCGCCTGGACGATCGGTTTGGCCGGCGGCAGTTCCGGTGTAAAGGCAAAACTGACGAACAGCATGCCGAACACCAGCACGTGCAGGACAATCGCCAGAACACTAGGCCAGAAGTAGCTTTCCGAGGCGGACGGCTCTCGCTGTTGCTGCATCAGGGGGCCTCGGTAATCAAACCAACATTACCGACCCCGGCTTTCTGCAACCCGCCCATGGCGCCCATGACGGAACCATAATCGACGGTCTTGTCACCGCGGATGAAGACTTGGGTACGCTTGCCGCCTTCAGTGCCGGCACGAATGATCTTGGTCACTGCGTCGGTCATTTGCGGCAGGGTCATGGCCCTGTCCTGTTGCTTTTCGGTATCGACTTCGCTGCCAAGGTTCCAGTAGTAGGTCTTGTCAGCCTTGATCGAAATGGTCAGGACCTGAGTGTTGTTGTCCTGCGGCAAGGCTTCGCTGGAAACCTTGGGCAGATCAACTTTCACGCCCTGATTGAGCATCGGCGCGGTCACCATGAAGATGACCAGCAGTACCAACATCACGTCGATGTAAGGCACCACGTTCATCTCGGCAACCGGCTTGCGCTTTTTGCGAGCTCGAGCGATTAAAGCCATTGGAAATTACCTGCTTATTCTTCGCTGGTGTGCACTTTGCGGTGCAGGATCGCCTGGAATTCATCGGCGAAGGTGTAGTAGCGGCCCAACAAGGTTTCGCTGCGAGCGGCGAAACGGTTGTAAGCGATAACCGCAGGGATCGCCGCGAACAGACCGATCGCGGTGGCGATCAGGGCTTCGGCGATACCCGGGGCCACAGTGGCCAGGGTTGCTTGCTGGGCGCTGGCCAGACCGCGGAAGGAGTTCATGATGCCCCACACGGTACCGAAGAGACCGATGTACGGGCTGACCGAACCGACGGTGGCGAGGAACGGCAGGCTCTGCTCCAGTTTCTCTTCTTCACGGGAGATGGCGACGCGCATGGCACGGGCCACGCCTTCCATCACTGCTTCAGGATCGACACCTGGCTGCTGACGCAGACGGGAGAATTCCTTGAAACCGGCGCGGAAGATCTGCTCCACACCCGAATCAGGGTCAGGGTTGCTGCCCGCCTGACGGTACAGCTTGGACAGGTCGATACCCGACCAGAAGCGCTCTTCGAAGCTCTCCAGGGCACGTCGACCGGCGCGCAGCAGATTGCTGCGCTGAAAGATCATGATCCATGAGGTCACCGATGCGGCCACCAGGGTCAACATTACCAACTGCACCACGATGCTGGCATTGCTGACCAGGCTCCACATGGAGGAATGGTCGACGACGTTAGCTTCCACGCTTTATCTCCTGCTTTGAGTGTGTACCCGGGCCGACCGCGTCGGCAAAGGCCGCACGCAAGTCTTCGGGAAGGGCCCGGGGTTTCAAACTGTTAGTGCGCACACAGGCCACCAAAAACTGCCCCTCACAGAGCAGCACATTATCCGTTGCCCGCCTGACCTGCTGTTTGAAGCGCAGGCTGACCCGGTTCAATTCGATTACATCAGCGCTTACCAGCAGTTCGTCATCCAGTCGCGCCGGCGCGTGGTAGCGCGCTTCGCTGGAGTGCACGACAAACAACAGGTCCTCCCCTGCCAGCTGCGATTGGGCAAAGCCCAGCTCGCGAAGCCGCTCGGTTCGAGCCCGTTCCATAAACTTGAGGTAATTAACGTAATACACGATGCCGCCCGCATCGGTGTCCTCGTAATAAACGCGACAACGATGTGCGAACGACTCAAGCCCGTTTTGCGCGCGCATACTCTAGTGCTTACTCCTCAGGTTGCCAATCCGGCCAGGCAACTGTTTTTCATGGTTTCAGGGCTTTACCGCAAAAGTACCGTCCTATGACCGTACAAACCCTGAATAAATCGACAAAAAATGTGTATCAATCGTCCACGGCATCGAGAAACTCGTCTGCCACGGGCATTTCACCCATTCGTGACGGAATGTTTAAACCAAAGTGCAGGTACGCATGGCGCGTCACCACCCTGCCCCGTGGAGTGCGCATGATGTAACCCTGCTGGATCAGATACGGCTCCAGCACATCTTCAATCGTGTGGCGCTCTTCGCTGATCGCAGCGGCGAGACTGTCGATGCCGACCGGGCCACCATCGAACTTCTCGATCATGGTCAGCAGCAGACGCCGATCCTGATGATCGAAACCATGTTCGTCGACATCCAGCAGGTTCAACGCCAGGTCTGCCACCGCTTTGGTGATATGACCTTTAGCACGGACTTCGGCGAAATCGCGCACCCGGCGCAGCAAACGGTTGGCAATTCGCGGCGTACCACGGGCCCGACGCGCGATTTCGAACGAGCCATCCGGATCCAGCGGCAGACCGAGGATGGCTGCGGAACGGCTGACAATCGTCGCCAGATCAGCCGTGCTGTAGAACTCCAGACGCTGGACGATACCGAAGCGGTCACGCAACGGGTTGGTCAGCATGCCGGCGCGAGTGGTTGCGCCAACCAGGGTAAACGGCGGCAGATCGAGTTTGATCGAACGCGCTGCAGGCCCTTCGCCAATCATGATGTCGAGCTGGAAATCTTCCATCGCCGGGTACAGCACTTCTTCAACGATCGGCGACAGACGATGGATTTCGTCGATAAACAGTACGTCGTGCGGCTCAAGATTGGTCAGCAACGCCGCCAGATCGCCCGGACGCTCCAGTACCGGACCGGAAGTGCTCTTGATCGACACGCCCATTTCCTGGGCGATGATATTGGCCAGCGTGGTCTTGCCCAGACCCGGCGGGCCGAAGATCAGCGTGTGATCGAGGGATTCGCTACGGCCACGGGCGGCCTGGATGAACAGCTCCATCTGCTCGCGCACGGTCGGCTGGCCGATGTAGTCGGCCAGGCTGACCGGGCGAATCGCGCGGTCCTGGACTTCTTCGCGCTCGCGCGGGCTGTGCGCGGCGGTGATCAGACGATCAGCTTCAATCACTTAAATCATTCCCTTCAGGGCGCGGCGGATCAGGTCTTCACTGCTCAAATTCTTGTCCTTGATGGCGGTAATCGCCTTGCTCGCTTCCTGCGGCTTGTAGCCCAGGGAAATCAGCGCGCTGACCGCATCGTTCTCGGCGGTGTTGACCGGCGCCGGGCCGTCCGGTTGATTCGGTACCAGCGCGAACATGGCCGGCGACGTTTCCCAGGCCTTGAAGCGGTCTTTCAGTTCGACCAGGAGACGTTCTGCGGTTTTCTTGCCGACGCCCGGCACCTTGGTCAGCGCCGAGGTGTCCTGCGACTGCACACAGCGAACCAGCTCGTCGACTTCCAGACTCGACATCAAGGCCAGGGCCAATTTTGGCCCGACACCATTGAGACGGATCAACTCGCGAAAAAAGTCTCGCTCACGCTTGCCGGCAAAACCATAGAGTAATTGCGCGTCTTCGCGTACGACCAAATGCGTGTGCAAGGTCAGCGGTTCACCGACCGACGGCAGGCGATAAAGCGTGGTCATGGGCACTTCCAGCTCATACCCGAGGCCGTTTACATCCAGAATCAGGTGCGGCGGCTGTTTCTCAGCCAGGGTGCCGCGCAAGCGTCCAATCACGTTTCAGATCCTTGAGCGTTGGCCAGCCGTGGGCTGGCGACTGTCGAAAGACGAATTCCGGGCCGACGACCCAGGCGCAAGAAATCCGCTTTCAGGAAAATTGATGCTGATGCTATCAGAGACGCAGGCGCCCGCCACGACTGCGTGCCGTTCCCAAGCCGTGCGGCAGCAGACTGGAACGGGTGTGCGCATGGCAAATGGCAATGGCCAGAGCGTCCGAGGCGTCGATTTGCGGTTTGCTGGTGAGCTTGAGCATGTGCATGACCATCATCTGCACCTGTTCTTTATTGGCGGCGCCAGTGCCGACTACAGCCTGCTTGACCTGAGTGGCCGTGTACTCGGCGATCTCCAGGCTCTCTTCAGCGCCAGCCACGATTGCAGCGCCGCGAGCCTGACCGAGTTTCAGCGCCGAATCGGCGTTTTTCGCCATGAAGACTTTTTCGATACCCATGGTGACCGGGCCGTACGTCTGGATGATTTCGCGCACGCCGCGATAGACGATTTGCAGGCGCTCGTGCAGTTCGCCGGCGCCGGTGCGGATACAGCCCGAGGCCACATAGATGCAGCCACCACGCCCGGTATCTCGAACAATGCCGTAACCGGTAATGCGCGAACCGGGGTCGATACCAAGAATTAAAGTCATAACGCCTGCAGAAATTGATGCGAAAGCTGAGGGTACATGTAGGAGCTGCCGAAGGCTGCGATCTTTTGATCTTTCAAAAACAGAAAGATCGCAGCCTTCGGCAGCTCCTACAGGTGAAGTGTAGAGCCAGCAAAAACTGCGACCTTTCTATTTGCATCAACCGAGCTGAGCGGCCACGTCTTCCGGAATGTCCGCGTTGGAGTAGACGTTCTGCACATCATCCAGATCCTCAAGCATGTCAATCAGCTTGAGCACCTTTTCCGCGCCTTCCAGATCCAGTTCGGCGCTGGTGGTCGGCTGCATGACGATTTCCGCGTCATCACCCTTGAAACCGGCGGCTTCCAGCGCGTTACGCACGGCATAGAAACTGGTGAACGAGGTGAACACATCGATCGAGCCGTCTTCGTGGCTGACCACGTCATCGGCATCGGCTTCCAGCGCCGCTTCGGTCAGTGCGTCCTCATCAACGCCCGGCGCGAAGCTGATCTGGCCTTTGCGCTCGAACAAGTAAGCTACCGAACCGTCGGTGCCGAGGTTGCCACCGCACTTGCTGAACGCATGACGAACGGCTGCCGCAGTACGGTTGCGGTTGTCGGTCATGCACTCGACCATCACCGCCACGCCGCCGGGGCCATAACCTTCGTAAGTCAGCTCTTCAACGTTGTCCGCTTCGGTGGCACCGGCGCCGCGCGCGACGGCACGGTCAATGATGTCGCGGCTCATGTTGGCGCTCAGCGCCTTGTCCAGCGCCAGACGCAGACGCGGGTTGGAGCCGGGATCACCGCCGCCCTGACGGGCCGCAACGGTCAGTTCGCGGATCCACTTGGTGAAAATCTTGCCTCTCTTGGCATCCTGACGTTCTTTGCGGTGCTTGATGTTCGCCCACTTGGAATGACCTGCCATAACTCGCTCCGAATTCTCTTTGAAACGTTGCCCGCCCTGCTCATGCAGCGGCAAGCACACAAAAAATCTCGACCTGCTCTCTATAGATAGAAAAAAGGCGCATCCGAAGATGCGCCTTCAGGCCCGTCTTACTCAGCCTTTGGCGTTTCGCGCAAACGAATGTGCAATTCGCGCAGTGCCTTGGCATCCACCACACCCGGCGCTTGCGTCATCACGTCGGCAGCACTCTGGGTTTTCGGGAAAGCGATCACTTCACGGATCGACTGGGCGCCGGTCATCAGCATCACCAGACGGTCGAGACCGAAAGCCAGACCACCGTGTGGCGGTGCACCGTACTTCAGGGCGTCGAGCAGGAAGCCGAACTTCTCTTCCTGTTCCGCTTCATTGATACCCAGCAGGCGGAATACCGACTGTTGCATCTCTTTACGGTGGATACGGATCGAACCGCCACCCAGTTCGGTACCGTTCAGCACCATGTCGTACGCGCGGGACAGAGCGCCAGCCGGGTTGGCTTCGAGTTCTTGCGGCGTGCACTTCGGTGCGGTGAACGGGTGGTGCAGCGCGGAGAAGCTGCCGTCGTCGTTTTCTTCGAACATCGGGAAGTCGACGACCCACATTGGCGCCCACTCGCAGGTCAGCAGCTTGAGGTCGTGACCGAGCTTGATACGCAGCGCGCCCAGGGCTTCGCTGACGATCTTGGCCTTGTCGGCGCCGAAGAACACGATGTCGCCGTCAACTGCGCCAACGCGATCGAGGATGGCGTTGAGGTTTTCCAGCGGGATGTTTTTCACGATCGGCGATTGCAGACCGTCAACACCGGCAGCGCGCTCGTTGACCTTGATGTACGCCAGGCCCTTGGCACCGTAGATGCCGACGAACTTGGTGTAATCGTCGATCTGCTTGCGTGGCATGCTCGCCCCGCCTGGAACGCGCAGTGCGGCGATACGGCACTTCGGATCATTGGCCGGGCCGCTGAACACTTTGAAGTCGACTTCTTTGAGCTGGTCGGCAACGTCGACCAGTTCCAGCGGGTTACGCAGGTCTGGCTTGTCGGAACCGTAGCGGCGCATGGCTTCTTCGAAAGTCATGTGCGGGAAGTCGCCGAATTCCAGACCCAGCACTTCCTTGAACAGGTTGCGGATCATTTCTTCGGTCAGGCCCATGATCTCTTTTTCATCGAGGAAGCTGGTCTCGATGTCGATCTGGGTGAATTCTGGCTGACGGTCAGCGCGCAGGTCTTCGTCGCGGAAGCACTTGGCGATCTGGTAGTAACGGTCGAAACCGGCAACCATCAGCAGTTGCTTGAACAGCTGCGGCGATTGCGGCAACGCGAAGAACGAACCGGCGTGAGTGCGGCTTGGCACCAGATAGTCACGCGCACCTTCAGGGGTGGCACGGGTCAGGATCGGCGTTTCAACGTCGAGGAAGCCGTTCTCGTCGAGGAAGCGACGGATGCTGGTGGTCATGCGCGAACGCAGACGCAGCTTCTCGGCCATTTCCGGACGACGCAGGTCGAGGAAGCGATAACGCAGACGGGTTTCTTCGCCAACGTCGGAGAACTCGTTCAGCGGGAACGGCGGGGTTTCCGACTCGTTCAGCACTTCCAGTTCGTAACCCAGCACTTCGATCATGCCCGACGCCATGTTGGCGTTGGTGGCACCGGCCGGACGCAGACGCACCTTACCGGTGATCTTCACGACGTATTCGCTGCGCACGCGATCGGCAGCGGCGAAGCTCTCGGCGCGATCCGGATCGAATACCACTTGGGCCAGACCATCACGATCACGGATATCGAGGAAAATCACCCCGCCGTGGTCGCGACGACGGTGAACCCATCCGCAAAGGGTAATTTCCTGGCCTTCCAGGCTTTCGTTCAGTTGGCCGCAATAGTGGCTGCGCATCATGGTCGTGGTTCGCTTCTCGTAATTCGAAAAATTCGGTGGAGCTCCCGTTGCTTTTCAAGCAATGCGGAAACTCACGCGTGTCGTTCAACCTGGGGTTGAACCCTAGTCAGATTTGTCGCCACCGGCCAGGTTCTTCTTGGCTCCGGTCTTGAAATCGGTTTCGTACCAACCGCCGCCACTGAGGCGAAAGCCTGGCATCGACAGTTGCTTCTTGAGCTCTGGCGCCTGACAGGCAGGGCAGTCGACCAGCGGGGCCTCGCTGATCTTTTGAATGGCTTCCAACTGATGACCACAGGAAGCACATTGATAATCGTACATCGGCATGGGGGTGTCTCGGCGATCAGATTGCCACCGCGCGCAGGGCTTTGCGGCGAAAGAGCGGGATTATATCGATTAAATGCGGCCTGTGCAGCCGTAAGACTGCACAGGCCGCGACCTCGTTTGCAACCGCCGCTTCAGCGCGATTCGGCAGGTGTAGCTTGCTTGACGCCGTTCATGACACACACCACCCGCACCAGCGCGCTGAAATTTCTCACCCCGCCGTGACGCAAATGCACTTCACGGTCGACATGGGACAACAGCGAGCTGATCGAACAGCAGTTGTCTGCGGCCATATCGCCGAGGATGTCCCAGTAGACCCGCTCCAGCCGCAGGCAGGTCGCATAACCGTTCAGACGCACGGATCGTGACGATGGCTGAACCAGTGCCATGTCGAATTCGTTGACGAACGGATCGACTTTCAATTCATGTGGCAAGCCGACAATCCTGTCGCCTCGCCTGTCTCCCTCTACCATATCGGTGACACTCCTTTGCCATCTCTGCTTGTTTGAAAAGTCACATCCTGTGGCTTTCATAAAAGCGCAGACACAAAGTTATAGCCAGACGACTTATTGACCATCTCCGTAGGATAAGCCAACGATACAGGTAAGATTCCGGACAGCGCGCAGTCCTTCGAATGCTGGCCTGCGCGTCCGCAGGATTATGCTTCCAGCAACGCGCGCAGCATCCACGCAGTTTTCTCGTGAACCTGCATGCGCTGGGTCAACAGGTCTGCTGTCGGCTCATCGCTGACCTTGTCGAGCAACGGGAAGATGCCACGCGCCGTGCGGGTCACGGCTTCCTGGCCATCGACCAGTTGCTTGATCATGTCTTCGGCACTCGGCACGCCCACCTCTTCCTTGATAGAAGAAAGGCGTGCGTAGGTGGCGTAGGCGCCTGGCGCCGGAAAGCCCAAGGCGCGAATACGCTCGGCAATCAAATCAACAGCCAGCGCGAGTTCGTTGTATTGCTCTTCGAACATCAAGTGCAGCGTCCGAAACATCGGACCGGTGACGTTCCAGTGGAAGTTGTGGGTTTTCAGATACAGCACGTAGGTGTCCGACAGCAGACGCGATAAGCCTTCGACGATGGACTTGCGGTCTTCTTCACTGATACCGATATCGATTGCCATGTTTACCCCCTAACGGCGATTGAATTCATCCAACAGGTGCAGACCCACTCTAGCAAGGCTGTCGATACCCCGCAGCCCCGATCAGGTGCACACACTGCGACAAATCGACCGAGGCGATGCCGCTGGCCGGGCTGATTTGAGTAGCCGCAGGCTTTGCTGTTAAATAGGCAGTGTGTCGCCATGCCCCATTTTTCGGGGCGTTGCGCATAGGCTGATGCCGTGAACGTGTCCACCGCCTCTTATTTTGTTCCGAAGCGAACCGTGCGCCTTCAGCTCTTCCTTGTGAGCCGTCATAAACGTGAGCCAATCAAAATGTTGAAAATCGTCCACCTGCTAATGGGCGCAGCGGCATTGCTGCTGTCGTTCATACCCAGCTTGAAATCCGAAGCCGTTCCCTACCTGCAACAACCCGATGCACTTTACCTGGCCTTTTTCGGCCTGCTGAACCTGGTGATTGCCCCAGTGATTCCTTTTTGGAACAAAGGCCCTCGTCAGCATCTGCAAAACCTGGTCAGCGCTCTTCTGGTACTGACCGTTGTCCTGCAAACCCTGACCCTGATCGCCCCGATGCCCGTCATCGCCGGTCAGCCAGCCGTGCTGTTCACCTTGGTGATTGCACTGGTTGCGGTGGTCCTGCACCTGGCCGTCAGCTTCTATCGTTCTTCACCGGCTGCCGCTCCGACCAGCTATGACATGACCAATCGTGATACCGGTACCGTCAAGTGGTTCAACACCTCCAAAGGCTTCGGTTTTATCTCCCGGGATTCCGGAGATGATATTTTCGTGCATTTTCGCGCGATCCGTGGCGAAGGTCACCGCGTCCTGGTCGAAGGCCAGCGTGTGGAGTTCTCGGTAATGAACCGGGACAAGGGCCTGCAAGCCGAGGACGTGATCGCCGCTCTGCCGCGACGCTGATCCAAGGCATTAAAAAACCGCGAGCAGCGTGCTGTTCGCGGTTTTTTTACGCCTGATGAAAAGTATCTGAATCAGTAGTGCGGTGGTGGCGCCTCATCCTCGAAGGACTCGAACTGGCCGACCATCTCTTCCTGGCGCTTGAGCAGGGCCGCCATCTGCAATTGCAGGCGCTCGACCACGCGCTGCTGAGCCACCAGCACGTCGTTCAACGCCTGAATGGTGTCATCCTGAAACGCCAGTCGGCTTTCCAGATCGGTAACGCGATCTTCCAGGCTCATGACTCAGCCCTCCACAAAGGTGAAATGCTCGGTCAGGACCAGACGCAACCGTTCGCGAATGGCGGCGACCTGCTCGGCACTGTATGGCTTGGCCGGGTGTTTGCCCCAGACCGGCGCGGGCCAGGCTGCATCATCGCGTTTGCGCACAATCACATGCATGTGCAATTGAGCGACAACGTTGCCCAGCGTTGCAACGTTCAGCTTGTCGGCGTCAAACAAATCCTTGAGCAGCTCAGCCAGCGCGGTGGTTTCCTGCCACAACTGCTGTTGATCGGCGACATCCAACTGAAACAACTCACTGATATCGTCGCGACGAGGCACCAGGATGAACCAAGGGTAATTGGCGTCATTGGACAGCAGCAGTCGGCAGAGAGGGAAATCACCGATGGTCAGCGTGTCCTGTTGAAGTCGTGAATCTAAAGCAAACACTGCGCGCACTCCCGGCTGATCTTCATTATTCAGCTTAGCGGCGATCCATACGGACAGCGCACCAAGCGACAGGACGGCAGCATACCTGCGAATGCGCCAGCCTTCACGACGACGGTGTACTGCGCCGCTCTGCCAACGCCCCGACATGTGACATTTGCGAGCACAACGCACCAGCATGAAACCAGCATCGACGCTCAACCCGAAAAAATGACCGAAAACCGCAGAGACGCTCAGTGTCATCGCCCGCGCACGCTGTATGAATTCAGAACAGCTGTAAATTTTTTTGCACCAAAACCGCACAGTGCGTCTACGCTCACTGCGTCGGGCATCCGCCAAATACTCACTGAGGGGTGAACCGGTAACGTTTTTGGTTGTCACGCGCGCTTTTCGGCGTGGCAACACCAAAGGAGAAATGGCGTCAAGCATTGAAAAAATCAGGCTTGAAGCCCCGTTTTCACAAGGTTTTCACAAGCACAGGCGGGTGTTCAGAAAAATAACCGCAACCAAATTGCGGTTTGTGCACGCTTGTTGCATTCGTACTCATATGGACTATAAGCGCACCACTGGAAGTGGATGCCTTAAGCCCCATAAGAACAGTGGCAGGGTTGCCCGATGGAGATTCAAGTGTTTTGCCAGGGACTCTTTTTTACCGATGCAAAAAGGCCCATAAACAGCGAGAAAGTTGTCAGTCCGGCTGCGTCGGTACTGTGAATTTGCGACATCCACCACGCCATTTGCGACAACGTCGTAAAGATGCTGAAAGGTTGGATCAGCAAGTATCGCCAACATTGTCGGCGTGATATAAGTTTGCGCCGACACAAAAAGAAAGAGCCGCCCAGATAATAAAACAGGTGGGACGGCAGTACTCTTCTAAAACCAAAGGAGCAAATCACGATGCGCGTGATGAAGTGGAGCATGATCGCACTGGCAGTTGCTGCAGCCGCCAGTACTCAAGTGGCTACGGCCGCCCCGTTTGTAAGTGACCAGGCTGAAGCCAAAGGTTTTGTTGAAGACGCGAAACTCACCGAGACGTTGAAGAACTACTACTTCAACCGCGACAACAAGAACGGCGGCCGCGACCAGAAAGACTGGACCCAGGGTTTCCTTGGTAACTTCACCTCCGGTTATACCCAAGGTACCGTTGGTGTAGGTATTGATGCTTACGGCTATCTGGCCTTGAAACTGGATGGTGGTGACGGTACTTCCGGTACTGGCAACATGAGCCGTAGCGATACCCTCAAGGCCAACGGCTATGCACACGACGTCAACGACAGTCAAGGCAAGGCTGGCGCTTCCATCAAGTTCCGCGTTTCCAAAACCGAGCTGAAATTCGGTGACATGCAGCCAAGCACTTCTCCAGTGTTCGCTGTTGGCGGTTCCCGCATCCTTCCGCAAACTGCCACTGGTTTCCAGTTGCAGAGCAGCGAAATCAAAGACCTTGACCTTGAAGCCGGTCACTTCTACTCGTCTTCCAGTCAGGACAAGAACGCCCGTGACGGCGGTCTGTACTCCAACTATTCGGGTGTAGAAGCCAACAAGATCGACTACTTCGGCGGCAAGTACGGCATCACCGACAACCTGAGCGCTTCGCTCTACGGTGCCAAGCTGGAAGATATCTGGAACCAGTACTACGCGAACGTGAACCTGACCACCCCGTTCGGCGGTGACACTTCGCTGAACACTGACTTCAACATCTACCGCACTACCGACACCGGTGACAAACAGGCAGGTGACATCAGCAACACGACCTTCTCCCTGGCAACTGCACTGTCGTTCCTGAAGGCTCATACCTTCACTCTGGCCTTCCAGAAGGTCAACGGCGATACCCCGTTCGACTACATCGGCGTGGGTAAAAACAACCGTGGTGGCGACTCGATCTTCCTCGCCAACTCCATCCAGTACTCTGACTTCAACGGTCCAGGCGAGAAATCCGTGCAAGCCCGTTACGACCTGAAAATGGCCGAGTACGGCGTTCCAGGCCTGAGCTTTATGGTTCGTTACGTTAAAGGTTGGGATATCGACGGTACCGGTCTGTCTGCAAACAGCCAATACCGCACCAGCACTGGCGCTCCGCTGTACGGTGAAGACGGCGAACACCACGAAACCAACTTCGAAGCCAAGTATGTTGTTCAGTCTGGCCCGGCTAAAGACCTGTCCTTCCGCATTCGTCAAGCCTGGCACGTTGCCAACGCTGACCAAGGCGAAGGCGATGTCAAAGAGTTCCGTCTGATCACCGAATACCCACTGAACATCTTGTAATCGTCAGTGGTTAGTTTGGAAGCATAAAAAAAGGCCCATCTTGCGATGGGCCTTTTTTATTGCCTGCCACTTGCAATAGTTGCCTGACCGATAAGTCAGGCAATTAATTAGCAACCTATCATTGTGTTGCCGATTCCTGCACCACGCGAATCACGCGCTGCGGAAAAGGAATATCAATGCCGGCAGTCTTTAAACGATCACGCGACTGTTCGTTAAACATGAACATCACGTCCCAGTAGTCTGCAGTTTTGACCCACACACGCAGGGAAACAGTGATCGAACTGTCGCCCAAGGTCGAAATCACTGCCTGCGGGGCAGGATCCTGCAACACGCGCTCATCCTTGGCCAGATCCAGCAGCACTTGACGGGCCTTTTGCAGATCGGCTTCGTAATCCACGCCGACATCAAACACAACTTTGCGAGTCGGCTGACGGTTGGTGTTGGTGATGATGCCGTTCGACAGGTTGCCGTTTGGCACGATGATGGTTTTGTTGTCACCGGTACGCAACACCGTGTGGAAAATCTGGATGCTGTCGACTGTACCGGATACGCCTTGCGCTTCGATCCAGTCACCGATACGGAACGGACGGAACAACAGAATCAGCACGCCACCAGCGAAGTTCGCCAGGCTGCCCTGCAAGGCCAGACCGATCGCCAGACCGGCAGCACCGATCGCAGCAACGAACGAGGTGGTTTCCACACCGATCATCGAAGCGACGCTGACAATCAGCAAGACCTTGAGAATGATGTTCGCCAGGCTGCTGATAAAACCTTGCAGCGCCAGATCGGCATTGCGCAGGGCCAGAAGGCCACCGAGTTTCTGCGTGACCTTGTTGATCAGCCACCAGCCGATCGCCAGGGTAATGACCGCCAGCAGCACACGACTGCCGTATTCCATGATCATCGGGATCCACGCCTGGGATGCCTTGACCAGGTTGTCCACCTCAGCATTCAAATCCATGTTCTATCTCCTGATTTCCGGCCATTCGGCACGCGAAAAATAAGCGGCAGAAAACCGCCGGGTGTACACAAAACAATGTGGGAGCGAGCCTGCTCGCGAAGACGGTGTGTCAGTCAACTCACTATTGAATGACATACAGCCTTCGCGAGCAGGCTCGCTCCCACAGATCATCTGACCGAGCTTAGTCGCGGAAGTTGTTGAACTGCAGTGGCATGCCGAACTCTTTGGCCCGCAGTGCAGCGATGGCCTCTTGCAGGTCATCACGCTTCTTGCCGGTCACACGCACTTGCTCGCCCTGAATGGCGGCCTGCACTTTAAGCTTGGCGTCCTTGATGTGGCCGACGATCTTCTTCGCCAGCTCCTTGTCGATGCCTTCCTTGAGCACGGCGTCCTGCTTCATCAGCTTGCCCGAAGCGTACGCGTCTTTGACTTCAAGGCACTGTACGTCGATCTTGCGCTTGACCAGTGCCAGCTTGAGGATTTCGATCATCGCTTCCAGCTGGAACCCGGCTTCAGCGGTGAGGCTGACGGTCAGGTCTTTTTCCTTGAACTCGAAGCTGCCTTTGCCTTTCAGGTCATAACGACGATCGAGTTCCTTCACGGCGTTCTCGACCGCGTTGGTGAGTTCGTGTTTGTCCAGTTCGGATACCACGTCGAACGACGGCATGTAATCTCTCCAATAAAAAGGCGCGCTCGATGTGGATGGAGCGCGCTTGGCTTGCGGTTAAAATCGGGCTCATTATAACGGGTCTTTTCCCACCGACACGGCGAGCCGCACATGCCTGTACGCAATCGAGCAAAAAACTGATGTCCACCCCCTGGCATGTATTGGGCGCCGGCAGCCTCGGCACGCTTTGGGCCACACGTCTGGCCCGGGCCGGTTTGCCGGTCAGACTGATCGTGCGTGACACCGAACGCTTGCAAAGCTATCAGGCTGCGGGCGGCTTGACGCTGGTGGAGCGCGGTGTGGCGAGCACCTATACGGTTCCCGGCGAAACACCCGACAGCCCTGAGCCGATCAGCCGTTTGCTTGTCGCCTGCAAAGCCTACGACGCAGAAAACGCCGTCGCCCGCCTCGCCCCACGACTGACAGCGGACGCCGAACTGATCCTTCTGCAAAACGGCCTCGGCAGCCAGGACGCTGTCGCCAACCGTGTGCCACTGGCCCGCTGCATCAGCGCTTCAAGCACCGAAGGTGCTTTTCGCGATGGCGCCTGGCGTGTCGTGTTTGCCGGCCACGGCTTCACCTGGCTGGGCGACGCTGGCCATCCGGTCGCGCCAATCTGGCTGGACGATCTGGAGGCGGCGAAAATTCCCCATGAATGGAGCACCGATATCCTCACGCGGTTGTGGCGCAAACTGGCGCTCAACTGCGCGATCAATCCGTTGACCGTGCTGCACCATTGCCGTAACGGCGGATTGCAGGAACATCACTGCGAAGTCGCCACGCTGTGCGGCGAACTGGCCGAGCTGCTGGAGCGTTGCGGCCAGCCGGCTGCCGCCGACAACCTGCAACAGGAAGTCGAGCGAGTCATCCACGCCACGGCGGCCAATTACTCGTCGATGTATCAGGACGTCGCCAACCAGCGCCGCACCGAAATCAGCTATCTGTTGGGCCATGCCTGCAAAGTCGCCGCGCGCCACCAGTTGAACCTGCCGCACCTCAATCAATTGCAGCAGCGCCTGGTCGCTCATCTGCTCAGCCTTGGATTGCCCAGCGACTGAGCAGCGGCTACGCTGGCCACTTGTTCCTTTGCTGCGAAAAACCTGATGCCATTGCGCCAGCGCCTCGAAAACCTGCCGGTCGGCCAGAAACTGCTGGCCGCCCTGCTGGTACTGTTGACCACGGTCCTGCTGGTCGCCAACCTGACCTTTATCAGCGCCGCCTATTACATCTCTCAGGAAAGCATGGCACCGCAGGCCTTGCAGACCATCGGCCGGCTGATTGCCAACCCGAGTCTGGTCAGTGAAGCCCTGCAATCCCCGCAAAGCGCCGAGCGCCTGCTCAAAGAACTCGACAGCTATTCGCCGCTGCGCGCCGCTGCCCTGTATGACGGCAAGGGCGAACGGCTGGCGCAAGTCCAGCGCGGCGACAAACTCAGCCTGCCGGAACGCTATCGACACATCGAAGCGTGGCAACTGACCGAGTTTCGCAGTAACCAGTTGATCACCCTGCCCCGCCCCGGCACTGCGCCGGGCCATCTGTTGCTGGTGGCCAGCAGCGAACTGCCGATGGCCTTCTACACCGGCACCCTGACCGCCAGCCTTGGCATTCTGATTTTCAGCGTGTTGTTGTGGCTGGTGATTGCCCGGCAGATCAAACGCCTGATCACCCGACCGATTCACCAGCTCGAAGAGTTGTCGCGTCAGGTCACCCGCGAAGAGAACTATGCCCTGCGCGCTTCACGCGGCAATCATGACGAAATCGGCAGCCTCGCCGAAGCGTTCAACACCATGCTGTCGCGCATCGAAGCCCGCGAGCAGCAACTCAAGCGTGCCCGCGATGACTCGCAAGCCGCCTACGATCAGGCCCAGGGGCTGGCCGAGGAAACCCGCCACACCAACCGCAAGCTGGAGCTGGAAGTCCAGGTACGCAGCAAGATCGAAAAGAAGCTCACCGGTTTCCAGAATTACCTCAACAGCATCATCGACTCGATGCCCTCGGCACTGATCGCCCTCGACGAGCAGCTCTACGTCACCCAGTGGAACCAGGAAGCCAGTGCCCTCTCCGGCACACGACTGGACGAGGCACTGAACCAGCCAATTTTCCTTGCCTTCGAACCGCTCAAGCCGTTTCTGCCGCAGCTCAAACAGACGGTCGAGCAGCACACCGTGGCGAAAATCGAGCGGGTAACCTGGTTCAAGGACGACGAGCCCAAGCATTACGCGTTGACGTTCTATCCATTGATGGGCGGTGCCGGGCGTGGCGTGGTGATCCGCATCGATGACATCACCCAGCGTCTGTCGCTGGAAGAAATGATGGTGCAGTCGGAAAAAATGCTCTCCGTCGGTGGTCTCGCCGCCGGCATGGCCCACGAGATCAACAACCCTCTGGGCGCAATCCTGCACAACGTGCAGAACATCCGGCGGCGCCTGTCCGCCGATCTGCCAAAAAACCTCGAAACCGCCGAGCAACTGGGCATCGAGCTGGACACCGTGAACCGCTACCTGCAGGGCCGCGAAGTGCCGCAATTGCTCGATGGCATTCAACAGGCCGGCGCTCGCGCGGCGAAAATCGTCACGCACATGCTCAGCTTCAGCCGTCGCAGTACCCGGCAGATGGCGCCATGCGATCTGCCGGCGCTGATCGATCAAGCCGTGGAAATTGCCGGCAACGACTTCGATCTGGCCATCGGTTTCGACTTCAAGGGCCAGGCGATCATCCGCCAGTTCGACCCGGCGCTCGGCCCGGTGCCGGGCACTGCCAACGAACTGGAACAGGTGCTGCTCAATCTGCTGAAAAACGCCGCGCAGGCGATTCACCAGCGCGAAGACGACAGTGAGCCGGGGCGGATCATCCTGCGCACCAAACTCAATCCGCCGTGGGCCGAGATTCAGGTTGAAGACAATGGCATCGGCATGAGCGAGAACGTGCGCAAACGCACCTTCGAGCCGTTCTTCACCACCAAGGAAATCGGTCAAGGCACAGGGCTTGGCTTATCGGTGTCGTACTTCATTATTACCAACAATCACAAAGGGCAGATGGAGGTGCAGTCAGCACCGGGCCAGGGCACCTGTTTCACCTTGCGCCTGCCGCTGACGCAACCGCTGCCCATCGCTGCCGAAACCAATCAATTATCGAGGTAACCCATGGGCTTTCGCCTGTCGAAAATCTACACCCGCACCGGCGACAACGGTGAAACCGGCCTGGGTGACGGCCGCCGCGTGCCCAAGGATCACCCGCGCATCGAGGCGATTGGTGAGGTCGATACGCTGAACAGTCAGGTCGGCGTGTTGCTGGCCGGGTTGGTTGCCGAGCGCGAGGCTTGTCCAAGGCTGGATGAACTGATTGAAGTGTTAGCGCCTTGTCAGCATCGCTTGTTTGATCTGGGTGGCGAGTTGGCGATGCCGGCGTATCAGGCGTTGAACGCGGCGGAAATCGAGCGCCTGGAAGCGGCGATCGATGTGTGGAATGAGGAGTTGGGCCCGCTGGAGAATTTCATTCTGCCGGGTGGCTCGATGTTGATTGCCCAAGCCCATGTCTGCCGGAGTCTGGCAAGGAGTGCCGAGCGCCGCTGTCAGCATTTGAATGCGCTGGAGCCGTTGGCCGGGGTCGGGCTGGCGTATATCAATCGGTTGTCGGATTTGCTGTTTGTGGCGGCGCGGTTGATTGCGCGGAGGCAGGGGATTGCGGAGATTCTCTGGCAGCCAGCGGCAAAACCTGCAGAAATCTAGCGCCTGACAGATCGCCTTCGCGAGCAAGCTCGCTCCCACAATTGACCGCGCTACTTCAGGTAGAACGCGGTCAACTGTAGGAGTGAGCCTGCTCGCGATGAGGTCAGTAGCCGTTAAACAGAATCAGGCCAGAACGCGCGAATCCCTGCCACGCCTTGCGCACCAACGCCCCAGGCTTTCTCCCGCTCCGCCGGACCAACCCCGCCCAACAGAAACACCGGTTTGCTGAAGCTTTCAATCAACGCCCCAGCCTGCTGCCAGCCCAGCGGCTGCGCATCCGGGTGAGTCAGCGTCGGCTGCACCGGCGACAGGGTCACAAAATCCACGCCTATCTGTTCCGCCAACGCCAATTCCTCAGCGTTGTGGCACGACGCCGCCAACCAGCGCTCCGCCGGCAATGGACGCCCCGCCGCGGCGTATTTGCGCAGCTGCGCAGAAGTGATGTGCCAACCGGCAGACGGGAAATCGCCAAGCCACTCGAACGGCCCTTTGATCATCAACTGCGCTTTACCGGCACACAGACCGGCGGCATCGACCGCCAGATCGCGGTACTTGGGGTCATAGCCGTTCGGCGCGCGCAGCTGGATCAATTTGATCCCACCAGCAATTGCCTTCTGGATACCGCGCAGGAGTGCCGGGGTTTCCAGGTCTTCAGGGGTAATCAGGTACTCCGCCGGCAAACGCGCGGCAGCAACGATCGGCTGGTTGGCCGCCGGGAACTCGTAGTTCGCCAGCTCCTTCGCGGTCACCCAGGCCAAAGGCTGCCCCTCTGCGCCGTGCGGCTCGCCGGTGAAGGCCGAGACTTCCCAGACATCCAGCAATACCTGTTTGTCGGGGTAATCGTGACGCACTTTGATCAGCGGTCGGGCGGCGCCAACGACGATGCCCAACTCTTCGTGCAGCTCACGGGCCAGTGCACTTTCGACCGACTCGTCGGCCTCGACCTTGCCGCCGGGAAACTCCCACAGACCACCCTGATGCTGGGTGTCGGCGCGGCGGGCGATGAGGATTTTGCCGCTGTCGTCACGAATGACCGCAGCGGCGACGTGTACACGTTTCACGGATTCAACTCCTCCAGTCCAGCCTTTTGCCACGCTTTGAAAGCGGGCCATTGGTAGACGGTTTCAACATAGGCTTCGTCGGCGGCCGGCAGCTGCACTTGATAAGTGCGCAGACGCACGGCAATCGGTGCGAAGAACGCATCGGCCAGACTGACGCGACCAAACAGATACGGCCCGCTCTCGGTGGCGGCGGCACGGCACTCGGCCCACAGCGCGAGCATGCGTTCGATGTCGACCTTCACTTCTGGCGGTACCGGGTTCAGCGGTGCGTCATGGTTGAGGTTGAACGGCATGTGATTGCGCATGGCGAAGAAGCCGCTGTGCATTTGTGCGCAGGCGGATCGCGCCTGAGCACGAGCAAAAATGTCGGTGGGCCATAGTTGCTCGGACGGGAACTGCTCGGCGAGGTATTCGGCGATTGCCAGCGAGTCGGCAATGGTGCCGCGCGCTGTTTGCAGCAGCGGGACTTTAGCGGTCGGCGAATGCTTGAGCAGCAGCGCGCGGGTGTCGGGCTTGCCGAGTTTGATCAGTTCTTCGCTGTAGGGTGCGCCGGTCAGTTCGAGCGCCAGGGCGGCGCGCAGGGACCAGGAGGACAGCAGTTTGTCGCCGATGATCAGGTGCAGGGACATGGGTGTGGCGCCTTTTCGTCAGGAGAATCAGGCCAGAATTTTTGGTGGCTGATGGGTCGCCATCGCGAGCAGGCTCACTCCTACAGGTGATCTGTGGCGTTCACAAACCACTGTAGGAGTGAGCCTGCTCGCGATGGCATCGACTCGGTCTCAGGTTAGATCAAGTGCGGTATTCAGCGTTGATCTTCACGTATTCATGCGACAGGTCAGTGGTCCAGATGGTTTCGCTGCAATCGCCGCGACCCAGTTCGATACGGATGGTGATCTCTTCCTGCTGCATCACTGCCGAACCCTGCGCTTCAGTGTAGGTCGCCGCACGGGCGCCACGGCTGGCGATGCACACGTCACCGAGGAACACGTCGATCTTGCTCACGTCCAGATCCGGCACACCGGCACGGCCAACGGCAGCGAGGATACGGCCCCAGTTCGGGTCGGAGGCGAACAGCGCGGTCTTGATCAGCGGCGAGTGCGCCACGGTATAGCCGACGTCGAGGCATTCCTGATGATTGCCACCACCATTCACTTCAACCGTCACGAACTTGGTCGCGCCTTCGCCGTCGCGCACGATGGCTTGGGCCACGTCCATGCACACTTCGAACACCGCTTGCTTCAGTTTGGCGAACAGCTCGCCTTCGGCACGGTTGATTTCCGGCAGTGCAGCTTTGCCGGTGGCAATCAGCATGCAGCAATCGTTGGTCGAGGTATCGCCGTCGATGGTGATGCGGTTGAACGACTTGTTCGCGCCATCGAGCATCAAGTTGTGCAGGACATCGCGGGAGACTTTGGCGTCGGTAGCGATGTAACCGAGCATGGTCGCCATGTTCGGGCGGATCATGCCCGCGCCTTTGCTGATGCCGGTAACGGTGATCGTCACGCCGTCATGCGCGAACTGGCGGCTGGCGCCCTTCGGCAGAGTATCGGTGGTCATGATGCCGGTGGCGGCCGCTTCCCAGTTGTTTTCCGACAGATCATCCAGCGCGGCTTGCAGGGCGCCTTCGATCTTCTCGACCGGCAGTGGCTCGCCGATCACGCCGGTGGAGTACGGCAGAATCTGGCTGGCATCGACACCGGTCAGCTCAGCCAGTTTCGCGGTGGTGCGCTCGGCAGCGGCCAGACCCGGCTCGCCGGTACCGGCGTTGGCATTGCCAGTGTTGGTCAGCAAATAACGCACGGCGTTCTGGACGCGCTTCTTCGCCAGGATCACCGGCGCGGCGCAAAAGGCGTTCAAGGTGAACACGCCCGCCACGGTCGAGCCTTCGGCGCAGCGCATCACAACGACATCTTTGCGCCCCGGGCGCTTGATGCCGGCCGAGGCGATACCGAGTTCAAAACCGGCAACCGGGTGCAACGTTGGCAAAGGACCAAGACCAACAGCCATGAATGCGCTCCTTACTCAATGATGTCAGCACCGCCACGCGCAGTGACGGTGGTTTAAATGGCAAAACGCCGCGACGGCAGGAGCCGGTCGCGGCGCGGGTATTTCAGCGATTGAAACGGGTTTTACTGGATCTGCCCGTGGCAATGCTTGAATTTCTTGCCCGAACCGCAGTAGCACAGTTCGTTGCGGCCCAGCTTCTGCTCGTTGCGCACCGGCGCGGTAGCGAGGGCCACATCGACCTCCTCACCCAATACTTCCGGTTGCTCCAGACCTGGCGCTTCGGCGTGTTCGAACTGCATGCGGGCGGCCAGTGCTTCGGCTTCCTGACGCAGACGTTGCTCTTCGGCTTCCGGATCTTCGCGGCGCACCTGAACGTGCGACAGCACACGGATCGAGTCGCGCTTGATCGAATCGAGCAGCTCGGAGAACAGCGTGAACGACTCGCGCTTGTATTCCTGCTTCGGGTTCTTCTGAGCGTAGCCACGCAGGTGGATACCGTGACGCAGGTGATCCATGGTCGACAGGTGGTCTTTCCACAGGTCATCCAGAACACGCAGTACGATTTGTTTCTCGAACGAGCGCAGTGCGTCGGCACCGGCCTGGTCTTCTTTCTCGTTGTACGCCGCCATCAGCTCGGTCATGAGCTTCTCGCGCAGGGTTTCTTCGTACAGGTGATCGTCTTCGTCGAGCCACTGCTGGATCGGCAGTGTCACGCCGAAGTCGCTGGCAATCGAAGCTTCCAGACCGGCCACGTCCCACTGCTCTGGCAACGATTGCGGCGGAATGTGCGCACTGACGGTCGCGTTGAGCACGTCCTGACGGAAATCGGCGATGGTTTCACCGATGTTGTCAGCGGCCAGCAACGTGTTACGCATGTGATAGATCACTTTACGCTGTTCGTTGTTGACGTCGTCAAACTCAAGCAGTTGCTTGCGAATATCGAAGTTACGGCCTTCAACCTTGCGCTGTGCCTTCTCGATCGCGTTGGTCACCATGCGGTGCTCGATCGCTTCGCCCGGCTGCATGCCCAGGGCTTTCATGAAGTTCTTCACTCGATCAGAAGCGAAGATGCGCATCAGGCTGTCTTCCAGCGACAGGTAGAAGCGGCTGGAACCGGCATCGCCCTGACGACCGGCACGGCCACGCAGCTGGTTGTCGATACGGCGCGATTCGTGACGCTCGGAAGCGATCACCTGCAAACCGCCCGATTCGAGCACTTGCTGGTGACGCTTCTGCCAGTCGGCCTTGATCTGGGCAATCTGCTCAGGGGTCGGATTTTCCAGCGACGCGACTTCAACCTCCCAATTACCGCCCAACAGGATGTCGGTACCACGACCGGCCATGTTGGTGGCGATGGTCAGGGCGCCCGGACGACCGGCCTGTGCGATGATCTCGGCTTCTTTTTCGTGGAACTTGGCGTTGAGAACCTTGTGTTCGATGCCTTCCTTCACGAGCAATGCGGACATGTGCTCGGAGGTTTCGATAGTCGCAGTACCCACCAGCACCGGACGACCGGCCGCCATGCTTTCCTTGATGTCCGCAACGATCGCCGCGTATTTCTCTTCAGCGGTGAGGAACACCAGATCGTTGAAGTCTTTACGCGCCAACGGTTTGTTCGGCGGAATGACCATGACTTCCAGACCATAGATCTGGTGGAATTCGAACGCTTCGGTGTCAGCGGTACCGGTCATGCCGGACAGCTTGGTGTACAGACGGAAGTAGTTCTGGAACGTGGTCGATGCCAGGGTCTGGCTCTCAGCCTGAATATTCAGGCCTTCCTTGGCTTCGATGGCCTGGTGCAGGCCTTCGGACAGACGGCGGCCCGGCATGGTACGGCCGGTGTGTTCGTCGACCAGTACGACCTGACCGTCTTGCACGATGTATTCGATGTTGCGATTGAACAGCTTGTGCGCACGCAGACCGGCATATACGTGGGTCAGCAGGCCCAGGTTATGCGCCGAGTACAGGCTCTCGCCTTCAGCCAGCAGGCCGACGCGGGTGAGCATGTCTTCGATGAACTGGTGACCGGCTTCGTTGAGTTCGACCTGACGGGTCTTCTCGTCAACGGTGTAATGGCCAGCCTTGGTGACTTCGCCTTCGACTTCTTCGACGTGCAGTTCCAGCTGCGGGATCAGTTTATTGATCTCCATGTACAGCTTGGAGCTGTCCTCGGCCTGACCGGAAATGATCAGCGGGGTACGCGCTTCGTCGATGAGAATGGAGTCAACTTCGTCGATCACGGCAAAGTTGAGTTCGCGCTGGAATTTTTCTTCCATGCTGAACGCCATGTTGTCGCGCAGGTAGTCGAAACCGAATTCGTTGTTGGTGCCGTAGGTGATGTCGGCGGCGTAGGCCAGACGTTTCTCTTCCGGCGGCTGGAACGGCGTCACGACGCCGACGGTCAGGCCGAGGAATTCATACAGCGGGCGCATCCAGTTGGCGTCACGACGCGCCAGGTAGTCGTTCACCGTCACAACGTGCACGCCCTTGCCGGACAGCGCGTTGAGGTAAACACCCAGGGTCGCTACGAGGGTTTTACCCTCACCGGTGCGCATTTCGGCGATCTTGCCTTCGTGCAAGGTCATGCCACCGACGAGCTGCACGTCGAAGTGGCGCATACCCATGATGCGCTTGCCGGCTTCGCGGGCGACCGCAAAGGCTTCTGGCAGCAGCTTGTCGAGGGTTTCCCCTTTGGCGATGCGGGCCTTGAACTCTTCGGTCTTGGCGCGCAACTGATCGTCCGAAAGGGCCACCATTTGCTCTTCGAAGGCATTGACGAGCTGCACCGTCTTGAGCATGCGTTTGACTTCACGCTCGTTCTTGCTTCCAAAAAGTTTCTTTAACAAAGGCGCAAACATATCGGCAGGATCTTCCACACTAAAGGGATGGAGGGCGGCCCCGTGAGCGTCGCCCGTGCAGCCCTCATGGCCGCATGCGAACGAGCATTCTACCCGGAAACGGAAGTGAGGAAAGTGGCGATGTTCCACGATGCTGGCACTGCGCTTTGACGGGGCTCACTTAAAATAGGGGCGTTTTGCTCAACTTCAAGTCATACGAGGCAGAAGTTAGTCGTTGATTTAATGGGTAAAGGGGGGGCAAAAGCAATGGGCGAGTGAGTTTGGCCTTTCTGCTACCATGGCGACTCTGTTACTTCAGGTGTTCGATCATGGCATTTCGCCCTCTTACGGCCAAAGCACCCGCCGTTCTCTTGCGCGAAGCCAAGCCGCTCAAAGCCATCCTCGGCCATGCCCAGCGCCTGGGCCATTTACAACGCCTGCTCGAAAGCCAGTTGCAGCCCGCCGCCCGCGAACATTGCCATGTGGCGTCGTGGCGCGAGGGCAGTTTGTTGCTGATCGTCACCGACGGCCACTGGGCCACGCGACTGCGCTACCAGCAAAAACGCCTGCAGCGGCAATTGCAGATGTTTGATGAGTTCGCCAGTCTGACGCGGATTCTGTTCAAGGTGCAGCCGCCGACGGTTCAACGCGGGGCAGCCGGGCACACCATGGATTTGTCCACGGATGCGGCGGCGACGATTCAGGCGACGGCGGACGGGATCAGTGATCCGGGTTTGCGCGCGGCGCTGGAGCGCCTGGCGGCGCACGCCAAGGCCAAAACCTGAAGAAAAATCAAAGGATCGCAGCCTGCCGCAGCTCCTACAGATGAAACGCAATTTTCCTGTAGGAGCTGCCGCAGGCTGCGATCTTTGCTTTTAGCGGCGTTTGCTGCCACCGAGTAAAGAGCCCATCAAACCGCGCACCAGTTGTTTGCCAAGGTTATTGGCAGCCTGGCGCATCGCCGATTTCAGCGCTTGGCCGGCGGCGGTGCCGAGGAACTCTCCTGCTCTGTCGGCCAGGCTAGGCTCTTCAGGCGCAGGCTTGCCGGCGGGTGCCTCGGCTTCAGGCGCCAGGCCTTTGCGCCCCATCAGAATTTCATACGCCGACTCCCGATCAATCGGTTTGTCATAGCGCCCCTTGAATGGCGAACCCGCGATCAACACCGTGCGCTCGGTTTCGGTCAACGGCCCTATTCGCGATTGCGGTGGCGCCACCAGCACGCGCTGCACCATTTCCGGCGTGCCTTTCTCGGTCAGCGTGCCGACCAACGCCTCGCCAATCCCCAACTCGGTCAGCACCGACAAACTGTCGAACGCCGGATTCGGCCGGAAGCCGTCCGCCACTGCGCGCAAGGATTTCTGCTCTTTGGCAGTGAAGGCGCGCAAGCCATGCTGGATGCGCAGGCCGAGTTGCGCCAGCACGTCATCCGGCAAGTCCGTCGGCGACTGCGTGACGAAATACACGCCAACCCCTTTGGAACGGATCAAGCGCACCACTTGTTCCAGCCGCTCCTGCAATGCCTTGGGTGTGTCGCCAAAGAGCAAATGCGCCTCATCGAAAAACAGCGCCAGCAGCGGTTTGTCGGCATCGCCGCGCTCCGGCAACTGCTCGAACAGCTCAGCCAGCAACCATAACAGGAAGGTCGCGTAGACCTTCGGCGCCTCGTGTACCAGACGGCTGGCATCGAGCAAATGAATGCGCCCGCGACCATCGGCGGTCGGTTGCAGAATGTCTTCGAGTTGCAGTGCCGGTTCGCCGAACAAGGCTTCGGCGCCCTGCTGCTCGAGGATCGCCAGGCGACGCAGCAGCGCCTGACTGGAGCCGGTGGTCATCAGCGCCGCGTCTTCGCCCAGCAGTTGCGGATTGTCCTTGAGGTGATTGAGCAGTGCTTTCAGATCTTTTAGATCCAGCAGCAACAGGCCTTCACGGTCGGCGACCTTAAAGGCTGCGTAGAGCGCCGACTGTTGACTGTCGGTCAGCTCCAGCAGGCTGCCAATCAGCAACGGGCCCATTTCGCTCAGCGTGGTGCGCAGCGGATGACCGGACTCACCGTGGATATCCCAAAGCGTCACCGGATAAGCCTGCGCCTTGTAATTGAGCCACGGCATCCCGGCGATACGCTCGGCAACCTTGCCCTGCGGGTTGCCGGCGGCACCCAGGCCGCACAGATCGCCCTTGATGTCAGCGGCAAATACTGCGACGCCGGCGTCACTGAACGCCTCGGCCAAACGCTGCAAAGTGACGGTTTTACCGGTACCGGTGGCGCCGGCGACCAGTCCGTGGCGGTTCGCCAGGCGCATGGCCTGAGCAATCTGCTGGCCTGCGAGATCGGCGCCGATTACGAGTTGCGAGGAGTCAGGCATTTTGTCACCCAATGGTTAATCTTTGATTACGCATGGCCGATACAGAAGAGTGAGAGACCCGACCACAAGTCAGGCCGGACATTTCCCTAAGGAGAGACGGAAATATCAGCTTGCTTTCACCCTTGCCCATTTTGCGCGCTTCTATAAAAGCACGCCCTGGACATTAAGACCTTAGCGGAACCCCAAGCCATGAACAAAAATCTGCGCTTCAGCCATAAAATCTTGCTTGCCGCCGCCCTCATCGTCATCGCCGCCTTCGCCTCGTTTACGGCGTACAACGACTGGTTGCAGCGTAATGCGATCCGCGATGACCTGAACAACTATCTCAACGAGATGGGCGAGGTCACCGCCGGCAATATTCAGACCTGGCTCGGCGGTCGCATTCTGCTGGTCGAAAACGCCGCCCAGAACATTGCCATCAACCCCGAACCTGCCAACGTCGCCAGCCTGCTGGAACAGAAAACCCTGACCTCGACGTTCATGGCTTCCTATCTGGGCGATGCCACCGGGCACTTCACCATCCGCCCGGACACGAAGATGCCGGACGGTTTCGATCCGCGCGTGCGCCCTTGGTATAAAGGTGCCGAGAGCAGCAGCACCTCGACCCTGACCGAACCCTACATCGACGCTGCTACCGGCCAACTGATCATCTCCATCGCCACAGCCTCGAAAAAGGCCGGCCAGAGCGTCGGTGTGGTTGGCGGTGACCTGAGCCTGCAATCGCTGGTCGACACCCTCGCAGCGCGGGATTTCGACGGCATGGGTTATGTGTTCCTGGTCAGCGCCGACGGCAAGATCCTCGTCCACCCGGACAAGGCTCTGGTGATGAAGTCTCTGAAAGAAGCCTATCCGCAGGACACCCCGCGCATCAGCAGCGACTTCAGCGAAGTCACCGTCGATGGCAAGACGCGCATTGTCACCTTCGCCCCGATCAAAGGTCTGCCGTCGGTGAACTGGTACATCGGCCTGTCGGTGGACAAGGATCAGGCCTTCGCCATGCTCAGCGAATTCCGCACCTCCGCAGTGATCGCGACCGTGATTGCCGTGGCGATCATCATTGCCCTGCTTGGCATGCTGATCCGCCTGCTGATCCAGCCGCTGCACGTGATGACCCGCGCCATGGAAGACATCGCTGACGGCGAAGGCGACCTGACCAAACGCCTGACCATCGTCAATAACGATGAATTCGGTGTGCTCGGTACCGCATTCAACCGTTTCGTCGAGCGCATTCACGGTTCGATCCGCGAAGTGTCGTCGGCGACCGGGCAAGTCAACGAAGTCGCCCTGCGCGTGGTCGCCGCGTCGAACTCGTCGATGTACAACTCCGATCAGCAAGCTTCGCGCACCAGCAGCGTTGCCGCCGCGATCAACCAACTCGGCGCCGCCGCGCAGGAAATCGCCCGCAATGCTGCACAGGCCTCGAACCAGGCCAGCGACGCGCGCGGTCTGGCTGAAGACGGCCAGCAAGTGGTAGATCGCAGCATCAAGGCGATGAACCAGCTGTCGAGCATGCTCAGCGCGTCGAGCAGCAACATCGAGTCGCTGAACAGCAAAACCGTGAACATCGGCCAGATTCTCGAAGTGATCACCAGCATTTCCCAGCAGACCAACCTGCTAGCGCTCAACGCCGCGATTGAAGCGGCGCGTGCTGGGGAGGCCGGTCGTGGTTTTGCCGTGGTGGCCGATGAAGTGCGCAATCTGGCGCATCGCACCCAGGAATCGGCGCAGCAAGTGCAGACCATGATCGAGGAGCTGCAGGTCGGCGCCCGTGAATCGGTGAGCACCATGAGCGACAGCCAGCGCCACAGTCAGGACAGCGTCGAGATTGCCAACCTTGCCGGGGAGCGCCTGAACAGCGTGACGCAGCGTATCGGTGAGATCGACGGGATGAACCAGTCGGTGGCCACGGCGACCGAGGAACAGACTGCTGTTGTCGAGTCGATCAACGTCGATATCACCGAGATCAATACGCTGAACCAGGAAGGCGTGGAGAACTTGCAGGCAACGTTGCGGGCTTGCTCGGATCTGGAGCAGCAGGCTTCGCGTCTGAAACAGCTTGTGGGTAGTTTCCGGATTTAAGATCAAAAGCCTACCCCAGCCCTCTCCCCCAGGGGGGCGAGGGGGAAAGGGAGCCGATCTTTAAGCCTTTCAAAACCTGAGTTCGGCTCAAGTCTCTCAAGTCGGCGTACCTCCAACATCCACCACGGTCAGTCCCCTCTCCCTCTGGGAGAGGGTGCTCTTCAGCTCTACCGCGCAATCCCGACCGAACATCTATTCTTGATAAAGGTCAACCAAGGGAGAACTACGTAGCGGAGGGTTGATCACCGTGCATATCGCCGACATCACCATGTTCTACGCCCCGGCCAGCGGGGGCGTGCGCACTTATCTGGATGCCAAACACCGCCGGCTGGGCGTCAAACCCGGCATTCGCCACAGCCTGTTGATTCCAGGTGCGCATTTCGGCGAGCACGACGGTATTTACACGGTTCCAGCCCCCGCCCTGCCCTTCGGCAAGGGTTATCGTTTCCCTCTACGCCTCGCGCCTTGGCGAAATGTCCTGCAGGATTTGCAGCCGGATTTGATCGAAGTCGGTGACCCTTACCTGACTGCGTGGGCAGCTCTGGATGCCCGACGGCAACTGGATGTGCCAGTGATCGGTTTTTATCATTCGGACCTGCCGCTGCTGATCAGCAATCGCATGGGCCATTGGGTCACGCCGAATATCGAGGCGTATGTCACCCGGCTTTATGGCAATTTCGACCGGGTCCTGGCGCCCAGTCAGGTCATGGCTGACAAGCTCAGCGGCCTCGGCGTACGCAATGTCTTCGTGCAACCGTTGGGCGTCGATCTGCAGACCTTTCACCCCAGTGCCCGCGACCCGCAACTGCGCGCAGAACTGGGCATCGCCGAAGACACCCGGTTGCTGATTTTTGCCGGGCGCGGCTCGAAAGAGAAAAACCTGCCAGTGCTGCTCAAATGCCTGCAACGCCTCGGCCCGCGTTATCACTTGTTGCTGGTCGGTTCTTCGATGCCGGCGGCAGTGCCGGACAACGTCAGTGTGATCGACGAATTCTGCCCCGCACCACGCGTCGCGCAGTTGATGGCCAGTGCCGATGCGCTAATTCATGCCGGCGATCAGGAAACCTTTGGCCTGGTGATCCTTGAAGCCATGGCTTGCGGCATTCCCGTGGTGGCGGTGGCTGCCGGCGCGTTCGAAGAGATTGTCACGGAGTCCTGCGGCCTGCTGTGCGCGCCAAACAACCCGCAGGCGATGGCCAATGCCGTGCGCGAACTGTTCAGTCGCGGCTGCGGCAAACTTGGCGCCCAGGCCCGCCAGCATGTCGAAACCCACTACGCTTGGGACACGGTGGTCGACAGTTTGCTGGGCCACTATCACGCGGTTCTCGGCCATACGCTGCCACGGGTGGCCAATGGTTGAATCGATGAACGATCCCGCCGTGTTGCTGGTACTGCACGACGTGGCACCGTCGACGTGGGCGGATTACCAACCGTTTGTCGAGGCGGTCGACGCCTTGGGCAACGTGCCAATGACGTGGCTGATCGTACCGAACTTCCACCGGCACGCCACCCTCGACGCTCACCCGGCATTCTGTCGAATGCTCGACAGGCGCGTCGCCCGCGGCGATGAGTTGGCGCTGCACGGTTATTTTCACGATGACCAGGAGCCCCGCCCGACAACACCGCGCGACTGGTTCATGCGCCGGGTCTACACCCATGAAGGCGAGTTCTATCGTTTGTCCCGCGAAACCGCCCTCGCCCGCCTGCGCGATGGCATCGATGTTTTCCAGCGCCATGGCTGGCCGCTGCACGGTTTCGTCGCCCCGGCGTGGTTGATGAGCGATGGGACGCGCCAGGCCCTGCGTGAATTGCCGTTTAGCTACACCAGCGATCCGCAGCATCTTTATCGGTTGCCGGATTTCAGCGCTATCGACGCCCCCGGTCTGGTCTGGAGCGCCCGCAGTGCCTGGCGCCGGGGCCTGTCAAAGTTGGTCTGCGAGCAGCGGGAACAGCGCTGGTGCCAGGCGCCGGTGATTCGGCTAGGCTTGCACCCGGTGGACATGCGCCACCGTTTCTCCCGTGATTACTGGTTGAAAACCCTTGAACGACTGCTGGCGGAAGGACGCGTACCGATGACTAAAATCGACTGGCTGGCGCAACAGCGAAGTCAATTGGAGCGCGCCGCATGAGTCGCGGCGTTCTGTTGCTCATCGGCCTGCTCGCCGCGGTGCTGATTCCGGTTGTGCTGGGCGGCGGCGAAACCTGGGCGCGTCTGCAAAGTTTCCCTTTGCACTGGCTGCTGATCATGTTCGGCATGATCCTGCTCTGCTGGGGCATCAATACCCTGCGTTTGCGTTTGTTGCTCGGTGATCAACGCGACCGCGTCAGCCCACTGAAGAGCCTTGGCGTGGTGATGGCCGCCGAGTTCGCCTACTGCGCAACGCCCGGTGGCAGCGGCGGACCGCTGACGATCATGGCCCTGCTGGCCCGATCGGGTGTGCGGCCGGCGCGGGGTAGCGCGGTGTTTGCCATGGATCAACTGAGTGATTTGCTGTTCTTTCTCTGCGCCCTCAGCGGGATTCTGATTTATGCACTGTTTCAGCACCTCAGTGATCGACTGGAGTGGTTGCTGAGCGTCAGTGCGGTGTCATTGTTCGGCGGTTTGCTCAGTTGCGTGCTGGTTGCGCGTTATCACCGCGCCTTGATTCGCCTGAGCGGTCGTTTGCTGGCAAGGATGAACGTCAAGGCCAGCACCCGCCGTCGCTGGGCGCGCAAGTTGTTGCACTTTCTCGCCGCATTTTCCGACACGCTGAAGTTGCCCTGGCAGACACTGATCAAGGTCTTCGCGCTGACGTGCGTGCATTGGTTGCTGCGTTACAGCGTGCTGTATCTGGCGCTGCGCGGGTTGGGCGCCGACTTGCAGTGGGCGTGGAGTTTTCTGGTGCAGATGCTTTCGCTCGGAGCCGGGCAATTCAGTCTGCTGCCGGGCGGTGCCGGGGCGGCGGAATTGACGTCGGCAGCGCTGCTGGCGCCGATGGTAGGGAAATCCACCGCAGCGGCGGCGATTCTGATTTGGCGGGTGGTGACGTATTACTTCTATCTGGTGGTGGGGGGCCCGGTGTTTCTGTTGATGTTGGGGCGGCCGCTGTTGAAGAAGCTGATGAACGTCAGACAGGCTTCTTGACGTCGTCCTGCTCCTGCTCTTTGAGTTGTTCCCACAACTCGGCAGCGCCGGGAAACTCGGTACCATCCTCCGGGCTCATGTCCTCGGGATCATATCGACTCAAACAACCCTCACCCAAAGTCGCCGGTGCTTTGGAGGTGACTTTGTCCAGTGGATCACTCATGAAGGTTCCTCGGGGCATAAATGAACAAGGGTCTGGGCGATTGAACGCCCAGACCCTTGGTTTTTCAAGCCTGCATGGGTTCGATCAGAACACCACAGTCTTGTTGCCGTGCACCAGCACGCGGTCTTCGAGGTGATAGCGCAGGCCACGAGCCAACACCATTTTCTCGACGTCACGGCCGAAACGCACCATGTCTTCGATGCTGTCACTGTGGCTGACGCGCACCACGTCCTGCTCGATGATCGGACCGGCGTCGAGCTCTTCGGTCACATAGTGGCAAGTCGCGCCGATCAGCTTCACGCCACGCATCGACGCCTGGTGATACGGTTTGGCGCCGACGAACGACGGCAGGAAGCTGTGGTGAATATTGATGACCTTGTGTGCGTATTCGCGGCACATGTCCGGCGGCAGAATTTGCATGTAGCGCGCCAGCACCACCACTTCAGCGTCGTGCTGTTTGACCAGACGCGACACTTCGTCGAAGGCCGGTTGCTTGTCCTGCGGATTGACCGGGACATGGTAGTAAGGAATGCCATGCCATTCGACCATGCTGCGCAGGTCGTCGTGGTTGGAAATCACGCAGGAAATTTCGCAGTCCAGTTCATCGCTGTGCCAGCGGTGCAGCAAGTCCGCGAGACAGTGGGATTCGCGGCTGGCCATCAGCACAACGCGCTTTTTCTGCTCGGTGTCGGTGATGCGCCAGTCCATCGAGAACTCTTCGGCGATCGGCGCAAACTTCTCGCGCAGCACTTCAATACCGAAAGGCAGCGAATCGGCACGAATTTCGTGACGCATGAAGAACCAGCCCACCTGATTGTCCGAGTGGTGGCTCGCTTCGGTGATCCAGCCGTTGTGGGCTGCCAGAAAATTACTGACTTTGGCAACAATGCCAACGCGGTCCGGGCAAGATATCACCAGCCGAAAAGTGCGCATGAGGGGGAAACTCCAGAACTTCGCAAAGGCCGCCATTCTAGCGGCTACGCGGGAAAACTGCAGTATCGATCAGCACGGCCCGCGTCAGGCCCGGCGCTACGGCTTTCGATGGAGTAACCGTCAACGTGATGGTGATCCTGCGGCAGCGCTTGATCAGACAACTGTGAATATCTGTGATGACTGGATCACACTATTTAACTGAATATTCAATAGAGGGCAGTTTCTCGAAACTAATTTAAATAAAAACCCCGGTTAAATGTTTACTTGATGAAACAGCCTGACTATTATTGCGGCACTGTCCCCCTGCCATCCCGCACTTTACTAAGGTAGTAATCATGTCCTTGATCAACGAATACCGCGCCACCGAAGAAGCTATCAAAGAGCTGCAAGCCCGTTTGAAGAACCTGTCCCAAGACGACAAACTGCAAACCGAGCTGGAATTCGAAGGCAAACTGCGCACCCTGATGGGCGAATACTCCAAGTCGCTGCGTGACATCATCGCGCTGCTGGACCCGGAAGCAAAAACCAAAGCTCCACGTGGCGGCGCTGTAAAAACTACCGGCACCAAGCGTGCTCGCAAAGTTAAACAATACAAAAACCCGCACAACGGCGAAGTCATCGAAACCAAAGGTGGCAACCACAAAACTCTGAAAGAGTGGAAAGCCAAGTGGGGCGGTGACGTGGTTGAAGGCTGGGCTACCCTGCTGGGCTAAGCCGCAACGCCTTCGCAGAGCGATCCGCGAAAAAACAAACGCCAGCGAATGCTGGCGTTTTTTTATGCCCGGCATTTAAGCCCGGTCATGTTCGATTTCAAAGATTCAAACGTTTGCGCAATGCCTGGACATAATTCTTCCATTCATTGAGCACTTCACTCTGCATCGGCGTGGCATTAAGCGACCATTGCTCGGCCGCCTCGCTAAAAGATTTCAAGGTATTCGGTGCGCCGTATTCAGGGGCGGACAAGCGCTGCTGACAAAATATTCTCCAGCGCTCTTGCTCTTCGAAATTCAACGTCTCGGGAAAGTTACGTGCGCGATATCGAAAGAGTAATTCTGGCAAACGTTCGTCATCGAAAGGCCATTGCTCTTGCGCTAGTTGTGCCGGGTCAGCGCTCCTCACTTGCTCACATAGACGCCGGTCGCGGTCACCGATAAATCCGTCGTACAACTGTTGTTCCGGATCCTCGCTCGGAATGAAATCTTCGCTGACATAAATCTCTGCAACTTTATCTTTCCAAACTTGCTGTGCGTCAGTTAGCCGCAGTGCGCGCTGTTGATACAGCGACATGTCCAGCCCCAGCCGTTGCTGATCTTGCGTGCGCAAAACCGCAAGCGGCGCCACCACCGGGCAACGGTTGATGTGAATCAGCTTGAGCGGCACCGGCAACTCGCCTTCCAGTAAATCATCACGACGCGTGTACAACCGCTGGCGCAGGGTCTGCGCGTCCAGATCCAGCAACCCCTGCGGGTCGAGGTGCAGATCGCAGACGATCAAGGCGTTACGGTTTTTTGGATGCCAGGCTAATGGCAGCACCACACCGACATAACTGCGCGCGGCCGAGAAACGTCCGGAAATATGCACCAGTGGCTGCAGCAGACGAATCTGATCCATGACCTTTTGCTTGCTGCGCAACTGGAACAGCCAGTCATACAGTTTGGGCTGTTTTTCGCGGATCAGCCGAGCCAGGGCGATGGTCGCGCGCACATCCGACAGCGCTTCGTGGGCATGCCCGTGATCGATATTGTTCGCCGCCGTCAGGCGTTCGAGCTTGAGCGTCACGCGGCCTTCGTCATCGGTCGGCCAGATCAGGCCGTCAGGACGCAACGCATAGGCGGCGCGTACCACATCGATCAGATCCCAGCGACTGTTGCCACCCTGCCACTCCCGGGCGTAGGGGTCGAAGAAGTTGCGATACAGGCTGTAACGGGTCATCTCGTCGTCGAAACGCAGGGTGTTGTAACCGGCGCCGCAGGTGCCGGGGGCGGCCAACTGAGCGTGAACCCGGGTCATGAAATCCGCCTCGCTCAAACCCTTTTCGGCGAGCTGGCTTGGAGTAATGCCGGTGATCGCGCAGGCCGCCGGGTGCGGCAGGATGTCTTCGCTGGGCTGGCAGTAGAGATTGACCGGCTCGTCGATTTCGTTGAGCGCATGGTCGGTGCGAATTCCGGCCACCTGCAACGGGCGGTCGTTGCGCGGATTGATCCCAGTGGTTTCGTAGTCGTACCAGAAGATTGAAGTCACGGGCGGTTCCTGAACTGAAGATCGGCGAAGTCTAGGCGCTCGACCGCCGTCGCGGCCAGCCTGGAAACATTCAAACACCTTGCGGCAATCGCTGTGCAATACATAGTTATGTCGTTTTCCCCCGAGAGGCTGCTAGCATCGGTCTCACTTGCACCCCGAACAGGCGAACATCAGGTAGCCCATGCTCGAGCCCACAGCACCGCCAAGGAAAGCACCGCTGGCCCCGCCGCTGGATACGCGGCATCAGGTCGAAACGCCGGAAGGCATTGACCTGCCCTTGCGACCGGCCGGGCTGATGGTCAGGGCCGTTGCGTTTGCGATTGATCTGGGCATTCGCGGCGTGATCATGGGCGTACTGTTCATCGCGCTGGCGTTTCTCGGCAAGCTTGGCATGGGCCTTGGTTCGCTGCTGCTGTTTGTCATCAGTTGGTGGTACATGGTGCTGTTCGAAGTGCTGCGTCAGGGCCGCTCGCCGGGCAAACAATGGATGGGGCTGCGGGTGGTGCACGACGACGGCACACCTATCGGCTGGTCGGCCTCGCTGTTGCGCAACTTGCTGCGCTTTGTCGATCTGCTGCCGTTCGGCTACTTTCTCGGTACCCTCAGTTGTCTGCAACACCCGACATTCAAACGCCTCGGTGACATCGCTGCCGGTACGCTGGTGGTCTACAGCGAACGCCCACTCAGCCGTCCACAGTTACCTGACGCCGAACCGCGGCGCTCACCCGTGCCCCTCACCCTCAACGAACAACGCGCCGTCCTTGGCTTTGCCGAGCGCCAAGGGGAATTATCGCCTGCTCGGGTCAATGAGCTGGCAGCCCTGCTCGCCCAACCACTGCGTATTTCCGCGCCCAAAGCAGTCGTTGAACTCAACGGCATCGCTCGCGGCTTGTTGGGCCCGCCATGAAGCAAAGCCTTTTCGAAAGTCGCCACAAGGCCGAATGGGAGCGTTTTGCGCTGGCCCTCGAACGGCTTGAACGCGGCAAGGACACCTCGCAGGTCGCCGGTTTCCCAAAGGCCTATCGACGTCTTTGTCAACATCTGGCACTGGCCCAGGAGCGCGGCTACAGCAGTTTCCTCATTGATTCGTTGCAACAACACGTGCTGCGCGGGCATCAGCAGTTGTATCGCCATCGCAGCCGCCTCGGCGCCAACCTGTTGAGTTTCATCCTTGCCGACTTTCCGCGTCTGGTACGCGCAGAGTGGCCGTTTGTGCTGGTGGCAAGTTTGCTGTTCTTCGGCAGCCTGATCAGCGTCGCCGTGTTGGTGTTTGTGTTTCCCGAACTGGTCTACAACCTGATCCCCGCCGATCAGGTGCGTGAGATGCAAGGCATGTACGACCCGGTCACCGGCCACCTCGGGCGCCCCGCCGAACGTGCGGCCAGCGAAGACTGGGTGATGTTCGGTTACTACGTGATGCACAACATCGGCATCGCCTTTCAGACCTTTGCCAGCGGTTTGCTGATGGGCGTGGGCAGTGCGTTCTTTCTGTTCTACAACGGCATGGTCATCGGCGCGGTCGCCGGGCACCTGAGCGAGATCGGTTTCGGCCAGACCTTCTGGTCATTCGTTATCGCCCATGGCGCCTTTGAACTCACCGCCATCGCCCTCGCCGGGGCGGCCGGCCTGGAGCTCGGCTGGGCCCTGGTTGCCCCCGGACGGCTGACCCGCAGCGAAGCACTACAAAGGGCGGCGCGCAAAAGCGTGTTGCTGGTGTGCGGCGTGATGTTGTTCCTGCTGATTGCCGCGTTCATCGAAGCCTATTGGTCATCGAAAACCAGCGTCACGCCGCTGACCAAATACCTGGTCGGCGCCGGGCTATGGGCATTGGTCGCGCTCTATCTGTTGTTCGCCGGAAGGACCCGCCATGCGCCTGAGTGACGCCACCGTGGTGATCCGTCCGCGCACGACCTGGGAAGCCATGGACCTCGGCGTGCTGATGAGCCAGCAACATCGGCGCCTGCTGATGACCAGTTGGGCGATCGTCACGCTGCCGCTGTTCGCTTTGCTCAGCCTGTTGTTCTGGGATTCACCGTCACTGGCGGTGTTTATCTTCTGGTGGCTGAAACCGGCGTACGAACGCCTGCCGTTGTACATCCTGTCGAAAGCGCTGTTCGGCGAAACGCCGCCCCTTGAACAAGCCTTGCGCCAATGGCCGCGCCTGCTCAAACCGCAACTGCTGGCCAGCCTGACCTGGCGCCGCCTGAGTTTGAGCCGCAGCTTTCTATTGCCGGTGGTGCAACTCGAAGGTCTCGACGGCAATGCCCGGCAACAACGCCTGCAAGTGCTGCTGCAGCGCAACGCCGGCTCTGCGCAATGGCTGACCCTCATCGGCGTGCATCTGGAGACCGCGTTGTGGATCGGTCTGATGGTGCTGTTCTATATGTTGCTGCCACAACAGATCGAGACGGACTGGGACTGGCAGTCGCTGATTTTCGCGGCGGATCACGATTGGCGCTGGCTCGAACACCTGACCAATGTTTTCTATGCGCTGGTGCTGGTGGTGTGGGAGCCGATCTATGTCGCCTGCGGTTTCAGCCTTTATCTGAACCGCCGCACACAACTGGAAGCGTGGGACATCGAGTTGGTGTTCCGCCGCTTGCGACAGCGCCTGAACAACGGTGTATTGGGATTGCTGCTGGCGGTCTGTCTGCTGCTGCCGCATGTACCTTCGGCGTGGGCAGCCGAGCCTGATGACAGTCCACAGGCACCGCGATTGTTGAATCAGCCGCTCACCAGTCAGGCATCTCGAGACAGCATCAAGGCGTTACTCGAACAGCCGCCGTTCAAGAACAAGGAATCCGTCACCCGCTATCGCTTTGGTGAAGACCCCGCAGCAGCCGCCAAAGCGCAGCAGCCCGGCGAAGCTCCGCAGTGGCTGAAAACCCTTTTGGGCTGGCTCGACGGACAACACTTGAACGTACTGGCGAAGATCATTGAAGTCCTGTTGTGGGGCGCGCTTGTCGCTACGCTCGGCTGGGTGATCTGGCGCTATCGCGAGTTTCTGCAAACCTTCGTCAGCCGCCGTCCGAAACTCCCTGCCAAGGCGAAAGGCGCGTTGCCGCAGCAGGCCTTCGGTCTGGATTTGAACCGCGACACCTTGCCTGAAGACATCGCCAGCAGCGCCGAACAACTCTGGCAAAGCCAGCCCCGTGCAGCGCTGGGCTTGCTGTATCGAGGATTGCTCAGCCATCTGCTCCACGATTTCGATCTACCCCTGAAACCCGCCGACACCGAACTTCAGGTGCTGGCGCACATCGAGAAATTACAGCGTCCCGAACTGCTCGCCTTCAGCCGCAGTCTGACCGCACACTGGCAAAACATGGCCTACGGGCATCACGTACCGGCGGCGGTTGTGCAACAAGAGTTGTGCGATGGCTGGCGCGGCTTGTTCGGCCAGGGAGCTGCCCGTTGAGTCGCCGCACAATGTGCTGGGTCGCGGCGTTGATCGCCCTGTTGCTAGGCACGTTGAGCGTTTTCCTCTACGTCAAAGCCAAGCCTTATCAGGAGGAAATCGATCACGGCCCCTCGCCCGCCGCGCAAGCCAATCCTTATCTGGCGGCCGAGCTGTTTTTACGTGAGCGCGGTCTCAACGTCAGCCATGCCGAAAGCCTCGCGGTGCTCCCCGATATCGACCCGCGCCGCCACACACTTCTGCTGTTCAACGACCGCTCACGCATGACCCCGCGTCAGGTCGATCAGGTGTTGAACTGGGCACGCGCCGGCGGGCGACTGGTGTTCGTCGCCGAATCGCTGTGGGATGAGCAGACGAAACAGAGCAATGACCTTTTGCTCGACCGGGTGCAACTGCATCAATCCCTGAGCAAGGATCTGAAAGACTTACCCGCAGACGCTGAACCAGAGCGCTTCCCGAAACTGACCAAACTTTATCTGGAAGACGAAGACGCACCGGCCTACGCCGGCTTCGACACCGACTTCCACCTCGAAGACCCGAAAAATCTGGCGCAAGCCTGGGCCAACAGTGCCAAGGCCACGCACATGATGCAGCTGCCCTACAGCCCGGGCACGATCACCGTGGTCACCGACGCCGAGTTGTGGAAAAACAAGACCATCAGCCAATACGACAACGCCTGGCTGCTCTGGTACCTGAGCGCCGACACCGACGTCACGTTGATCTACAACACCGAGCACGACGGCCTGCTGACCTTGCTCTGGCGCTACTTCCCGCAAGCCATCGTCGCCCTGCTCGCATTGATCGGCCTGTGGCTGTGGCATATCAGTCTGCGTCACGGTCCGCTTCAGACGCCGGCCCCGAGCGGGCGGCGACAGTTGCAGGAACACCTGCGCGCCAGCGCCGATTTCCTGTTGCGCCACAACGGCCAGCAAGCCCTGCTGCAAGCCCTGCAACAAGATGTGCTGCGCCGCGCCCGTCGCCGGCACCCTGGCTTTGATCGATTGAACGTTGCCGAACAATGGCTGGCATTGTCGCGCCTGACCCGGCAACCCACCCGCTCAATCAGCCAGGCCCTGAGCCCGGTGCCGAACCGGCAGCTATCCAGCGCCGAATTCTGCCGCCAGGTCGCCCACCTGCAAACCCTGAGGAACACGCTATGACTGAACAGATCGAGCCCGGCAGCGCCAGCCACGCCGCCCAGCAACGCCAGCGTGCCAGCCAGTTGGCGCAAGCGGTGCGCGGAGAATTGCAGAAGGCCCTGATCGGCCAGAATCAGGTGATTGATGATGTGCTGACAGCGCTCATCGCCGGTGGCCACGTGCTGCTCGAAGGCGTGCCAGGGCTGGGCAAAACCCTGCTGGTGCGGGCACTGGCCCGTTGCTTCGGTGGCGAATTCGCGCGGATTCAATTCACCCCGGACCTGATGCCCAGCGACGTCACCGGTCACGCGGTTTACGACCTGCAAACCGAGCAGTTCAAGCTGCGCAAAGGCCCGCTGTTCACCAACCTGTTGCTGGCCGACGAGATCAACCGCGCCCCGGCGAAAACCCAGGCCGCCCTGCTCGAAGCGATGCAGGAGCGTCAGGTCACGCTCGAAGGTCGCGCCCTGCCGATCGCGCAACCGTTCATGGTTTTGGCCACACAGAACCCGATCGAACAGGAAGGCACCTATCCCCTGCCGGAAGCCGAGCTCGATCGCTTCATGCTCAAGGTGCGCATGGACTATCCCGATGCCGAACAAGAGCTGCACATGGTGCGTCAGGTGTGTCGCTCGACCCGTGCCGACATGCTCGATGTGCAACCGCTGCGCACCGTATTGCAAGCCAAGGATGTGCAAGCCTTGCAACGCATCGCCAGTGATTTGCCACTGGACGACCAGGTGCTCGATTACGCCGTGCGCCTGGCGCGCAGCACGCGCACCTGGCCAGGCCTGATCCTTGGCGCCGGGCCACGCGCCTCGATTGCGTTGGTACGCTGTGCCCGTGCACGCGCCTTGCTGCGTGGCGGTGAGTTCGTGATTCCCGACGACATCAAGGGTTGCGCACTGGCGGTGCTGCGTCATCGGGTGCGCATTGCCCCGGAGCTGGATATCGAAGGCCTGCAGGTCGATCAAGTGCTCCAGCAACTGCTTGAGCAGATTCCGGCGCCGCGTCTGTGAAATTCGGGATGAGCCAAAAAGATCGCAGCCTTCGGCAGCTCCTACACGGAGTGAAGGCATGAAGCCGTCGAAACTGCTGTTGATCTGGCTGGCCTTGTTGCTGGCCATCGGCATTGTGCTGGGCACGTTGCGCGCACTGGAGATCGAGATCCCGGCGAGCCTGATCTCGATCAACTGGGGTTTGCTGCTGGCACTGTTGGCCCTGGCGATACTGGATGCGCTGCGCCTCAAACGTCTGCCGACGCCACGCGTCACTCGACAGATGCCCGGCAGTCTGGCACTCGGCCGTTGGGGTGAAGTGCGTCTGGAAGTCGAACATGACTTGAGCGAGCCGATGCACATTGAACTGTTCGACCACCCGCCAGAAGGGTTGAGCTTCGAAAACCTGCCGCTGTCGACTGAATTGCAACCGGGCCAGCGCAGCCTGCTCGGTTATCGGCTGCGCCCGCTCAAGCGCGGTCATTTCAGCTTCGAATATTGCGAAGTCAGCCTGCCTAGCCCTTTGGGATTATGGTCTGGCAGACGCCGGCTCAATGTCAGCGACCAGACCCGCGTTTATCCCGACTTCGCCCGTCTCTACGGCGGTGAACTCTTGGCAGTGGACAACTGGCTCAGTCAACTCGGCGTACGCCAACGGCAACGTCGCGGTCAGGGTCTGGAATTCCATCAACTGCGCGAATTCCGTGAAGGCGACAGCCTGCGCCAGATCGACTGGAAAGCCACCGCGCGCCAGCGCACACCGATTGCCCGCGAGTATCAGGACGAGCGCGATCAGCAGATCATTTTCATGCTCGACTGCGGCCGCCGCATGCGCAGCCAGGATGATGAACTGTCGCACTTCGACCACGCACTCAATGCCTGTCTGCTGCTCAGTTACGTGGCTCTGCGCCAAGGTGATGCGGTGGGTTTGAGTACATTTGCAGGTGATCAGCCGCGTTATCTGGCGCCGGTCAAAGGAAGCGGGCAACTGAACGTATTGCTCAACGCCGTTTATGACCTGGGCAGTACCCAGCGCCCCGCCGATTACCAGGCGGCCGTCAATCAACTGCTGGCCAGACAAAAGCGCCGGGCGCTGGTGGTGCTGGTGACCAATCTACGTGATGAAGACGACGATGAGCTGCTGAATGCGGTCAAACGCCTGAGCGCGCAACACCGGGTGCTGGTGGCGAGCCTGCGCGAAGAGGCGCTGGATTCGATACGCCAAAGAGCGGTGCAAAACTTGCCCGAAGCGCTAGCTTATTGCGGGACGGTGAATTACCTGAACGAACGGGCAGAACTCCATGAGCGCTTGAGTGTTCATGGGGTTCCGGTGGTGGATGTTCGGCCGGCGGAGTTGGGGGCCGAACTGGTGACGCAATATTTGAGCTGGAAGAAGGCTGGCTGCTATTGATGGAAAAACGCCCTTTTTTTAAAAAGGGCGTAAATGCCTGTAAGAGAAGGTGCTATGGAACAACGCTCCCATCATAAGGATTCTGGATTGTCAGACCGAGCGACGCGCCGGAGTTAAAAATAACGAACTCCCCCGCTTCATTCGTTTTAACAGGGTAAGGCGTTACCCCCACTCCGCTCACCATAACCACAACGTTTGGAGCGGGGTTACTCGAGAACGGAGAGGTCGCGCGAATTCCCCACTCAAACCTTGTCTCACTGTGCCTCGTCATCCACCGCTCAGCAGTTACCAGGTTATGTCCCAGTGACATAGCGAATGGCAAAGATTCCCAATCGCCGCCGCGTGTGGTTTTAAGCTTCAATGAAATTGTTCCGCTCTCCGTGATACCACGACAGATCAGCGTCCAAGACAACCATTCGAGATCAACTTGTTGCTCCTCATCAAGCGCGGGCATTACTTGAACACCAAGACTTTCTCCTTCCCACTCCAACTTGACAAAGCCACCCAACAAAGAACTGTCAGGTTTGGCCCGCAGTTTGAAGACGTGTAACGCTCCAAGGCAGGGGTACGAAGTGCCGTGACCAAAAAATTTCGGGAAGCTGTCGAACTGTACGTCGAATTCATCAAACAACTTAGCGGGCAACAATCGATCAGGTATATCGGGGCTGCACAATTTCAACGTAAATTCGCCATTCGGCCCGCTAGTGGCAGCAGATACGGACCAATGAACAGGTTTGCCATCCACCGGATATAGGGTTTCCAGTTCAGGATCAAACTTCAACCCCAGCGCCTCTGCTCCGGTGAAGTCTTCCAGAGCCACACTCGCCCAACCAATCAACCAGCTATGCTTCCTGACCCTTAATTCCAGGTCATAGGCCAAGGCGCGTGACAGAACCAACTTTCCATCAACAAGATCCACCTCTTCGTCATTAAGCCAAAGCGTGAACTCCTGCTGCCAGGTATCCGAGTTTGGAATCGCGGTAAACATTATCGATTTGACCTCCCATCCGGCATAACCACCTTTGACAGTGGCGAGCAACCACCCCTCCCTGACCGGAGGAAGCCTGAACTTGACTTCGGCTTTGCCGGTAGCGTCCGTTTTCGTCGAGGCAATCTTGATGCCCGGATACTCATATTCCACCTCGACACCAAGCAACGCTTCACCCGTCTGCGTGGAAACCACAACCACATATGCTGAAACTTCCTGTCCCGGATGCCCACTGGGTTCCGCACTTTGCAGTGACTGTATTTCCCGTGGTTGATGCAGGAAATAAGGCAACGCAATTGACTCTGAATACAGGCTGTCGCCCACTGTGGCCGTCAACTGCACTGCACCAGGTGTCGTCGGTACAAACCGCACGCGCGCCCTACCGTAGCGATTGGTGGTGGTTGTCACTTCGCCAAGATCCAGGCTGCGCCACGTCACGGGCACCCCGGCCATCGGCCTGCCGCTGATCACCGATACCACTTCGACTTGCTCCGACACCTCATCCCCCCAGAGCAATGTCTGGTTGACGCGCTGGCGCTCAGCGATTTTCAGCACGCGTTCACCCGGCCCCAGCGACATTGCAATGATGGGGGACAGGCGGGCCAGCCGAGTGGACGCAAAGCGCAAGCCAAAACTTCCGTCCGTGGAGCCGTTCGCCTTGAACGCATAGGTCTGTCCAAGCTCTGAAAAAAGTCGGGGATCACCCAGCCTTGGTTCCTCAAACTGCAAGCCCAGTGCTGCCGGCCCGGGGCCCGTCATTGCCAACGTCAGATACTTGTCCACCAAGGCACTGTTGCTCGGCGCGGTGACGTTCAATACATGCTGGAGATTGTGCCGGGGGAAGAACGTTTGCGTACCCACTGGCTGTTCGTCCTGAAGGTCGAAACTCACCATCAGCCCATCCCAGGGATCGCTTGCCAGCGCGTTGACCGTCATCGGACGACGCTCTTCAAAGCCGTCAAAGCGACTGAGTACGGTCGCGATCACCAACTGTTCGCCGGCTTTTTGCGGCTTGAATTCGAAACCGCTCCAGCCATCCACCGTGGTGTGGATTTCTCGCGGTTCGGCATCGATTGTCCAGCTTACGGGCGCTTGATCAACGGGCTTTTCAGTGTGATGCGAGTAGACCTGCACCCACATCCACGCCGCATCCTGGTTCATGACCGGATCCACCGCCGATTCACGCCACGCCTCAATCCTGAGTTTGTTGTGGTCCAGCACCATCGGCTTGGCGACCGCTTCGAATTGGAGCTGCGGCAAGACCAGCGCGAGGGCAAATTCGTCCGGCCTCTCGCTCCCTTCAAAGTCCAGCTTCCAGGTCGCACCGCCGTCGCTCAATGTCTGTGGATAATCCCAGCGCGGATCAACCTTCGCATTCAATGAGTCAGCGGATGCGCCCGTCCAGATCAACGATGCCTTGAGCCCGACCAAAGGACTCAGCGCATGGGGTAAAACCCTGAAGCGGTGAACAGCCTTGAGACAGGGATACAGACTGCGCTCGTCCAACGAGGACTGCACCTGATCGAGCATCAGCGCTATTTCCTCCTTCAGGTCCTCGGCGAGCAGGCGTCCTGACAACTCGCGTACGCTCGACAGATTTTCAAGTCGCAGTTCAAGCTCAAACAAACTGCTGTGACTATCGGTTTTGTCTGAAACAAGCTCCCACTGCACTCCGCTCTCTATCAACGGTTTGGGCACTGTCAGCTCTGCGGGTTTCAATCCGATACCGGGATCCTTGTCACCCCGCCAGTGCAGGCTTATTTTTTGGTCAAGCCACTCACTGCCGGCAATGGGCACGACCTTCAGCGTGTGGGTCTTTCCACGCAGACAAAGCACACCAAGTGGATTGCCTTGAACATCGGTGTCGTCGATCCAGATGCTGACCTGGCTTTTCCAAGGGCTCGTGGCGATGGCCGAGACGCTGAAGTAGTGCTCAATCGATGCCGCATCATCATCATGGGCCCTGAGAACAGCTTTGACAGTCAGTTCGCCAGCGGTCTTTGGCGTATACAGCAAACTCGCCCAACCACCGGATCCGGTTACATCGCGTACCGGTTCACCATCCGGAATGCTCCATTCGACCAAGGCGTTGCTGACCGGATCACCGTCACCACTGACCGTCTCATGCACGGCCTGCAGCCGTAGCAACACACTTTCGGCTTCGTCCACGACCGGGAACTTGTTGGCTTCGCGCACCTCGCCCACCCTGACCCGATTACGCGCCAGCGACATCGGTTTGGCGGGTGACGGCAACAACAGTTTCGAACAGACCAGAAACAGCTTGAAGGAACCGTCGCGCTTATCTTCACTGCTCAGGGTCCAGACCATATCAGCGCCAGTGCGTTCTACCGGAACCTCAAGCGCAGGCGTGACATCGACACCCAGTTGCTCAGGGCTTTCGCCAATCCAGCGCAAAGAAAACCCGCTTTCCGACAATGGACTGTCAGACGGTAGCGGCAGGCGCACCCGCAGCTCATGAGAGCTTCCACGATTCGGATAACCTTGCGCATCCCAGGCCGTCTCTTTACCTTCGACCACGGCGCGCAGATCTTTCCATGGGTCGTGGGCCAATACCGGCACATTGAAATTTTCAGTCCATACTCCACTGGCGTAATAAAGGCTTTCGACCGACGCTTCGATAACCGCCTCCCCCGCCTCCTTCGGCTCGAAGTCGTAGTAAGCCCAGCCCTGTTCATCGGTATTGGACGCAGCTGTCACTCTGCCCCCCGCCAGCGACCAGTTCACCGTGCAGCCCTCGATGGACTGGGAGGTGTAGTAAGAAATAACCTGCACGCCCAGTCGCACACGTTGTTCAAATTCCAGCACCGGGTAATACGCCGCTTCGAGTTTCTCCCTGAAGACCAAACGGTGATGCCCCAGTGATAGGCAGATCGGAAAGGCTTCTGCGCGGTACTGGTTCTGCAAGCTCAGCGAAAACTCGTAGGGCAGTGGAACATTGATCATCGGAACATCAATCGACCACGCTGATGTCAAAAGTTGATCGACGCCCCAATCGGGCTTCACGACGACCGCCTCCTGCGGATTGCCTGTGCTGATCAAGGCAGCCTTGGTACCTAGCCATGCATTGCCTGGCTCGGGCTCAAACGACAACTGGTGAGGCATGAGCATCGGCAATTGGTTTTGATCCATTGCCGACGATGCCCCCACACACAGATACACCTTTTGCTCTGACGTCAGGCGTTCTTGATCCAGTTGCACCGCTTGCAGCTTCAAATCATCCAGTTGCAGTTGGATGTCCAGTTGGGTGATGCAGATTTTTGAGTAACGATCATTCGCGTCATTTAGCGGGCTGTGAATCTCGATACGCAGCGTGTCATCACGAGCGAACGCCCCCCCCAGAGGCAAATTGTATGGTTTCAGGTCCAGCGCCAATGGTTGCCCGGCTTCGCAATGGGTCTGACCTTGTGCGTGACCAAGCGGGCTGTGTGGTTTGAGTTCGACCCGGTGCAATTCCTCCTCACCCTTGCAGATGCGCACCCAGCCCGATTTTTCGTGTCTCGTTTCGCACATGAAACTCAACGTATAACGCGCGTCTTCACCGGGATTCTGCGGTATCCGCAATTGCTGACTTGCCCGGCCACCATTCTTGATCGACAAAAAGGGGGTCAGGAACCCTTGCCACAACTCTGCCTCTTTGGCAGCTGCCCCCGACGTATTCCAATGAGTCAGTCCTTGAAGAAACTCACCGTTTCGAATCAGACTTTCGTTGGCGTAAATCCCTGGTTTACTCATGGCGGCTCGCTCCTTGACGTTGACGCTTTGCACGCGCTTTTTTAGCCGTGGTGACCAAGTCTTCCACGTGCCGCCCGAAGGCCGGGTCACCCGCCTTGGCCGTGTAGTAGACGCGCACCACGACGTCCGACAGAGAGCGCAGCATTGCCGCCTGGGAATCTTGCGCGGCCCAAGGGAAACTCAATCTCCAGTTGGAAACCGCACCAGTATTTTCGAACGGATTGAGCAAGCCCTCATCAGGCTTCATCGCCGTCAGACCATTGTCGGCAATGCCCTTGGAAAGGACGATCTGTTGACCGCTGCGCAGGTTGAATTGCACCTCGACAGGAGCCCCACCCCCCTCAACGTTATGCAAGTACTTGACCGACTGCGACGTTGCCTTGGTGGCCGTCATGCTACCGAGCTGAACCACAGAGGCGTGCACATCCTCGTGAGGCCCGGTAAGAACCGGCAGATCAATCTCCACCGCGCTGATCTGTCGGCAGTAATGTCCAGGGTGATCGCGGTCGAACAGCAACTGTGTGAGTTTGAATTCCAGCGAGCCATTGGTTTGCAGATCCGTCAACGCATCCGTCCAGCTACCAATACCCGGCTGAGGGTCAATTTCATCATCGAACAATTGGCGCAACGAAACGGTCTTGACAAGTTCCAACCGTCGCTCATTGCGTTGCAGGTACTCTCTTTCCATACGCAGGAGGTACGCACGCAAATGCTCGCCAGCCGTCAACCCATGACGCTGATCCAGCCAGAACTGCTGCAACGGCAACTGTGTTTCGTAATCGCCGGTTTCGGCACTCAAAGACGCCTGGGCACTGAAGCACAAACTGAGCACCGCATCGTAGGCCTGGTAATGCAACGCCTTGAGCTGACCGATCATCCAGCCGTACAGCTCAGCATTGGTCGCACGTTTTTGCAGAAAGTTGTACACCTCCAATGCCTGGCCGTTGGCCCGCAGCGTTTGCGCCAGGTTGGCGAGGGCAGCCGCCACCGCATGCCGTTGCGCCTCGATTTGTGCGTTGATCGCACTGACCTCCGCCAGCGCCTGATCGCGTTGCAACCTCCATTCATCTCGGCGACGGCGATAGCCTTCAGTGGTTGACTGTTTATCGGCATCGATTTGCAACAGCGACGAGGCGATTTCCAGCCCGAAACACACGGCATCGGTGATTTTTTCAACACGATGGCCGCCGTTGGCCAGGCCAAAAACGTTTGGAAACGACGCCAGAACTGCCCCTACAGGCTTGATGACCTTTGCGGTCAACGCCAATACCTTCGACTGATTCAGGCTGGCCATGACCTCATATTCAACTGGCGACACGTGTTCGACAAAGCGCTGTGCATACACATCAGCACGCTCCTGTGCCACCGTACGACTCTGCTCGAGAGCCGTTACGCTCGCCTCCAACTGGGCGATGGATTGCTCTTGTACTGTCTGTGCGTAGCTGCCCAGTTCCACCAGATGGTTTTGCTGCAGTTCTTCCTGCTCGGCGCGGTCGCGACGCTCAAGCAGATTGAGTACCTGACTACCGTAATCCTGCAGTGCTTGCACGGCTCGCAATGCAACCTCGAATGTCACGCGCCAACGGAATGCGTTGACCACCAACCGCCCTCCCAAAGGCCTCGGGCCGGCGGCACCGGCCGCCGCGAGATCGCGCAGCAATTGATTCGGATCAGTCGCAGGGCTGAACAAGGGAATGTCCAGAGGCTTGCCGTCCAGCGAGAGGTTGTTACGCATGTTGAAAATGCGCTGCTGCGGCGCGGCAAACAGGTCGAGCAACGATTGATTGATGGGAATTTTGAATGGCTTGCAGGCCAATAGCCCAAGCATCGGCGCAGTATCTGAGCCGGACGGAACATCGGCCAGACTGAAGTTGAATGTCTGTTCGAATGTTTCCAGAGCCGGACGCGTGCCACACTGCAACAGCAGGTTGCCGACCGTATCGGTTTGCCAATGACTCACCGCCCGAGCATTGGGCGCCTTGCCCATCAGAAAGCCAGCCTGCACGTAACACAGTTTGGCCGCCACCAGGCTGTCTCGTGTCAGTTGGCGGTAATACCAATCCCCCCACGCCATCAGATTTTTAACGTACTCGGTAAACATCAGTATTCTGAAGTGCACTGGCTTCGAATAGCCGATGGCATCCGGGTCGGCCGGAGCCAGCGCTTCGCAGCCGGCATTGCCTTCATCCATCCCCAAGGGTCGGCTGCGCCAATAGCGCGGTTTAGCCGGCAGCGAGGCGTCCTCTTTGATCGCCTGCGGGTCAAAAATGTAATGCAGCCACTGTTGCGCCTCAAGATAACGTTCCTCATCACGCAGGCGTGTCGCCACAAGGTGCGGCAAATGAACAAACAATTCCCAGAAAAACAGCCCGTTGGCACCATCAAAAGCACCGTTTGGCTCGATGAAATCACTGCCTGTCGGCGGCGGTTCATGCATGAACTGGGTGTCCCAGTGCAACACCGCCTCCACCGAGATATTGGCGCGCCAGACCAGTTCCGGACCAATCTGCGAATTCAAGCGGGTGTATTGCAGCTTTAGCGACGATTGGTTGAATGAGAGAAACTGGGCGGCATCGACGGTGTTCTTCACCAGAGTGGGCGGGATGAAATCCAGCAGATTGGCAACATTCAGTGTGAATTTCTTGATGCCGTACGCTCCGGCGTCAAGAGCGAACGTGGTTTCCTTCGACCAGGTTCCTTTCGCTCGAGTGAACTCCTTCGAGGCGTCCACGCACCAGTTACCAGCAATAGCAAGAGACGCCTCGACGTCCAGCGGATCATCATCTGTTCTATTCAACAACTGCAATTTAACGGTCGTCTTAGCGTCACCCGATTGGCCCGTGGGCATACAAAATCCCCGCACCACCAGTACATCTTGACCCGCCGCACCTTCACCTTCACGTCGTGCCGTGACGTGCAACCCCAGAAACGCGGCCATCGTACCGCCTGCTTCTACCCGGCTGACAATTTCTACTTGGCTGGGCAGTCGATGCTGAACGGTCTCGGGAGTCTTGAAGCGCGTCTCCCTCGCCTTGTCCAGCCACGCGCCATCGTCATATGTCACGGGGCGCATCAGTACGTCGTGAACCGTACGCGCCGACACTTCATGAGGGCCATATACCCCTTCGAACAGGATGCCCAGCGTCCCTTTGGGTTCCACAGAATCGGTGCGCACCGTCGCCACCATGGCAGTAAAGGAAAACCTGTCCCCTTCATCAGTACTCCTTGAATACGCGGAACTGTGCACAATCAAGGGTGCCGACCATTGCCCGTTCTGCGTCATGAAAGCCAGATTGATATCCAGCTTGCCGTCTATGGACTCTTCCTTGTCTTTACCGGCGACCGGCTCGCGCCACTCCGCCCAGACCAGACACAATCGGCCATTCCAGAACACCGGGCGTATATCCACAACCCGATTGGCTGGCTGAACCTCAATGGCTTGCCATTCGCTCCACGCCGCCGGGTTGACCGCCGTACAGGTCGGCGTCAGCTCAATCTGTGCCCTGCGCCAGAAGTACTGGCACGGTTGCACACGCTGGCGCCCGATGAAGTAATAATCGGCACGTTCAGGCGTATCTCCGTCCATGTAGCAACTGAGAACATCCAGATCGCAGGTTTGCTCGAACGTTTGCAAATATCCGCGCATCGCTGCCTGAACCGAATCCACACTCAAGCGCGTTTGATTGAGGTCGTTTTCAAGGTTTTTGAACAGGCTGGTCTTGCGCTGGCGGACAAACGGAGTGATGTAGTTTTCCGGGTAGAGGCTGATCAGTTGTACTGCTGCCCAGTCCGGATAGTTGCTGTAGAGGTCCCACTGCGCCAGATGCTCTGCGGGCACTTGGTAATTGGTGAAGCCCGGTTCCAGTTTGCGATGCACCGCATTTATGTACTGCTGCACGCAACTGATCGCTTCAGCGACCCATGAGCTTTGCCTGGCATAAGTGTCCAGTGGATCCATGCGCAGCAATTCAAACAGATCTTCCGGCGTTTTCAGGAACGGGTACTTTTGCCTGTTGACCTTTCCAATGCAGTAATCGAGCAACGCCGAACGACGTTTTTCCAGCAAATCACCAGTGCTGTTCAAATCCATGATCCGTGCTCCCTGAGACAAAATCCTGGGTCAAATGGCCGTGAGGCCACGCTGCTCATTGCTCGGCTTCATGCCGGCAAAGGTGATGGGCTCGAAATAGGCTTCTATTTCGCCACCATCGGTACGCACGCTGAATACGAATGTCCCGCCGGTGGGGCTGGAGACGACCACGCGCGTCACCCCTTCCTGATTGGTGAATCCATCAGCCGGTCGGATGATCGCTTCATTGATTTTCGATGGCGGCACGCTTTCCACGAACCATTTCACAAGCACGTCTTTCCCGAGGTTGCCGTATCTGTCTTCCGCCGTTGCGTAAAGCTCGATTTCCTGCCCTCGGGGAACTATCCCCAGCGGTATCGGGGATTTGAACTCACTGGGAAACCCCATGGTGCTGCCATCAAAGTTGATATAGACGGGGGCGACAGGCTCGGGCGCGAACAAGTCCAGCCAGTAAAGGATCTGGTCTACTCCCATGACCTCGCCAGGCCTGTATTCAACCTCGACCTCACCGTTTATATCGGTTGCTATGTTTCGCATGGTCCCTAATGTGGTTTGCCAGTTAACGTTGACACCCGAAAGGGGGGTGTCTGCAGCATCTGTGACAGTCACTTTATAGGTAGCTTTTTCATCAGCTTTTTTTGCAATCAAATAGTTGCTGTCAATGATTTCAGACCTGGTTTTGACCAATGCCTTGAGGTCTCCCGGTGCATGCACCAGTGGTACCTGGCGTCGGGACTCGTTCAGCAAGGCAAGCTCAGCGGCCTTGGCGTAGGCCACCTTGTCCACCGTCTCAGGCAGATTGCCGATCTGGAAAATCGTCGATGCGTCCATGCCGGTTTTGCTTGACAGCACGCGTACACGCATCAACAGATCGAGTTCGATGAGACCTCCGAGCACCAGATTTCCAGACTGGTCGATGTGTTTCAGACAGTCGCGCGCTTCCTGCGCGCTCCAGCCGAAAAACTCAGCCAGTCTGATTGCCGAGGCCTGTTGCGCCAGCCACAATGCATTCCCTGAGATCTCAGGCAGGGCATTGACCTCGCGCAGGTAATCCAGCAGCTTTTGTGGCGGTTGCTGGCCAAGATCGAAGGCGCGCGTCAGCGTGCTCAAGTAGTACAGAGTGCGCACCGAGAGTTCAGGCTCAGCGTTCGGGTTCTTGCCAAACCAGACCTTGTGGCCGTAATCCACGTAGTCCTGCAATAATTCAGCACTGAGGTTCAGTGTCATGGCCACTTCACTGCGCCGCCGCACTTCGGCCAATAAATCGAACAATGGACCGCCAGCGTCACGACGTCCCTGCTCAATATGCGCAACCACCTGATCCAGAAAAGAGTGAGCGGTTGAATTCGCCCAACTCAATATCGGTATGGCGTGCCCGGCCGGGATCCCGGCATAGACGGCCAACGTCTCCTTCAACAGTGATAATTGAGCATCCCGGGCCTGCAAAAGCACTGTGAGCATTGTGTTGACGAGGGTGTCATGCACAAACTTGTCGAACCCACCAAAAGCATTTTCCACAACCCACAGGAGTTTCGTGCGCACGACAGCCTCGTATGCCTCTGGCGTTCCAGCGAAGGGCAACACCAGTCCGTAATGATCGACGAGAGCTCCCCCCCCCCTACTGGTCGACAGGAAGTCCATCCAGTCGACCACGCCAACAGAAGTAACGCCTGCCGTCAAAAAGGCATTATTGGACAGCCGCGCAGCTGGCAGGAGGTTGGTGATTTGATCGAAGAATTGCAGGTCCGACTCGCTCGCCATGCTGACCCGCTGCGGTACGGCAATGTGTCGCAACATCCAGAGCACCGACAGATTACTTTGCTCGCACCATTGCACACAGGTGTCCATGGCTTCGACCAGACTCAGCACATCCGGTTTGGTGCTCGCCGAGGCGTTGATCACCGGCACGCCTGCCAGGCCATCGACCCATTGCTGCCCGCCCAACAACGTCAGCATCAATACACCTTCGACCGGTGTCATGTTAAACAGCCGCGGCAGTATGACCAGGCGACAAAAACTGGAAACGATCGCGGGGGTGAGACGCAAGGTTTCTTCACACTTGTGTGCGCCGGCGACCGCCAGAGCCAGATAATGATAGGTCTGCAGATCGATACCCAAGCCATTGCACAGCTGGCTGATCGTCAGATCGGCTACACCGGGTACCGGCGTCACCGGGAACAATCCATCACCGAGTTTCAAGGGTTCGCGATATGCCCCCTGACCATTGAAGATCTGATCGAATTGCGAAAGGGTTTCGCCACGACCATAGATCGATAATTGGTCAACAATGACAGCGAAATCCGCCGCCGTGCAGCGATAGCGTTCGCGCAAATGCTGGAACAACCCCAACGCATGCACGACGCTGTCCGATATCACCCATGTCGGCTCACTTGTAGTGCTACGAGCTTCAGCTCTGATTGCCGCCGTCAACAGGGCATCCACCTGGTCGCTCGGCAAATCAAGCCAGATGTCCAGGCGCAGTTTGCGGTTCATCCGGTCGATTGCAGTCAGACCTGCCAAGGTCTCGGGTTTAACCGTCAGCGTGTTGAATTCTGCGTAGTCGATATGGATACCGGGGTGCACATTGGCATTGATATAAACGGAGCCAGAACGCGCACTTTCCGCAAATGAGTCCGTATTGTCGACATAGTCGATGTTCCTCGAGCGCACCGGTGCAAAATCACCCACCGATAACAATCGTTCGATCTCCACCGCTCCGAGTTTGGTTGCTTCACCGAAATACTTGACCTGGTTGAAGGTCTTCCAATCAGACTTGTCAGTATCGAAGTTGTCTCGGTAAAACGTCTCGGCATGCGATAAATCGTACATAGGTTCAGTCAGCAGATTTCGCTGATATGGGCCCAGCCGCGAGGCATGCGCCAACGCCCGAGTGTTACGGGCAGCACCGACAACCGACGTTAGAAAATAGGGATAGGACAGATCAATGGTGCGGTCGAAATCGCCCACCGAAAGCCCTTTGGAGCGCGCCACACCGTCAATCGTGACCCAATGCTGATAGTAAGGCAGGCCGTTGGGATAGCGCGCGGTGATCAAGGCATCTTCGATTGACCCTGGTTGCTCTGCCGTGATGAATTTCTCCAGCACCGCGATGATAATGTCGACCGACGACACCGCCTGATGCACCGCTGGCCCGTCGACAGACAGCAACTTCAAGTCGGTACGGCGGTCATGCAGCAGGAGCTTTTCTTTCGCGTCACCATTAGGTTCGATACGCAGTAGAACCCAGCGCAACAGATCGATCAGGTATGCCACGGGCGAGATGCATGATTCCAACGCCTCGGGGGGGCACATGCTATCGAATCGGGTAGGGAAGATAATCTCGTATTTCGGGCCATCAACCATCGACAGCAGCCCGCTCGACGGACCGGTCTGTATGGTTTTATCGCCCTTTAAAGTGTGTTCGATAAACTCACGCCGGATATACGTGACGTAACTGTTGGCCCGCCGGATGAGCTGGCGGGCGTCGCCCACACTGAGTTGGTGCTCACTGACCAAGGCCTGAGCGCCTTTTTCCACCAGCGGAAAAATCGAACCGCCCTGCTCGAGATAAGACCTCAGCTTCTCCAGCCCGGCGTTTTCTGTGATTTGTGCTTCACCAAATATTTGCTCGAACATCTGCACAACGGGGCGGGACGCAACAGTCATGATCAATATCCTTGAGACGATAGCGGGTGCCGGCAACCTGGCTTCACCATCAGATTGCCGGTGGGTGCATAAGGATTTAGCGCTTTTGAGTGGCATTCGCCTACTGTCAGATCTGACAGTATTTATGACCACTCATCGGAAAATTGACTTATGAAAATTTCGAAGAACCCGGTTCGACCTCAAAGCGCTCGCTATCAATCCAGTCAGAGCCTTTTTCAGCATCGGTGAGGCTCTGCCTGAATCGAAACCATTGCCCTCCCGCCATCAGCAACGGTCCGGACTGCGCTTGCCAGCCGTTCAAGGGATCGACGGGAATGTTCGCGGTCAATACCAGATCCGGGTTGAACCAGCTCACGACTGCTCCGACGCCTTGGCGACCGTTGCCTGCCAGGGACACCGGGTTAGCCACCCAACTACCTGGTGCCGGCACCTCAATGGTGGGCTCGTAAGTGTTCAAGACAATCGGCCGCGTTGCCGGCGCCGATTCGAATTCACCGAGCGCCGAGACCACCTCCAGCAAAGAATCGCCACCAGGCTGGTCGAGTTCCAGCCTCACCCACCAAGTGCGATCGGCCCTCACAGGGGCACTTTGATGTGCACTGCCCACCTTGACCGTGACTGTGTCGCCCGACACGCCGAAACCGGACACAACCAATACCCGCCCGGCATGATCATCTGTCGTCGGGGATTCGATATCAGGTGCTTTCGGGACGACCTGATAGGTCACCCGATCACTATCCCTCGAAGTTTGCGGGTCACCGTCATTGTCGTAAATTTGCAGGGCCCAGATGGTTTTATGACCCACCGGCAAGGTCACCACAACACTCCATTCGCCTTCGCTATTTACCTCCGCTTCGGTGAGTGGCGCAGAAGTATCGCCGAGCATCCACACTTCGACCTGTGCGTACGGCATCCCCTTCCCGGAGAGCGTCGAGGTGCGTGACAACTTTTCTCCGCCGTTCGGACAAGTAATCTCCGGAGGGAGTACAACTGCCTTGAATTTGCATTGCTCACTTCGCTTGAAAGGTCGCTCGTAGATCGTTTGCTCCGCCTGAATGACATGCTCGTCAAAAGCCAGACCGGTGAGGTCGATTGACCATTTATCATTGTTGGTGAGCCTCTGCGGCAAAGTCAGATACTTCCCGAATCGGGCATCCCACAATCGCATCGTGGCGCCCTCCATGCCGCCCGAGCCGGTGACGGATATGTCACGGGGTACTTCACTGCCTTGCAGCGGATAAGTGATGACCGGTTGGGCTATCACAGGATAAACCGTGAAAGTCCTGTCCACTTTCGGTGAATCAAGCCCTTGGGCAACCTGATGCACTTCGATCTTGTGAGGGGTATTCACGCTAAAGGGGGTGGGTCGCTGGAACGTCCAGACCTTTGCAACGACGTTCACTTTATACGTCTGTGGATCATCGCTGAAGTTGATGTACACCTCCGCTCCCGACCAACCGCTGCCGCTGAATACCGGGGAAAGGCCCTCTTCGGAAGGTACGTTGAGTTCGGGCGCCAATGGCGGAATAGTGACGTTGAGGACGCACCAGGTGGGTGACCATTGACCATTCAAAACTTGTTTGATGTGGACTTCCCGATTGTTTGTGGGTCCCCACTCTGCCGAAGCTGTGGTTGACCATTCATTACCGACAACATCTTTCGCTGGCGCGGCCAGGTTGGCACTGTTGGGATGACGAACGTGCACCGTGGCGCCATTGAAACCTTTGCCACTGAAGGTTGGCCGGTATTCCACGGTGTGCTTCAAATCGCTGACATCAGGCAGCGCTTTGTTCAGAGTGAATTCCAGGGGCAGCGATTCGATCCAGCCGCCAGCACCGTCGGTAAGTTTCTGAACAATTGTCAGCTTGTATGTACCAACCGGCCAGTTCGTTGCGATGGTTTCCCATTTGCCATTCGCCACGACAACAGGGGGCGGAGGTGTTGCACTCGGGTCACTGTCGATAGTGAACTGCACTGTGGCGCGGTCATGGCCCGCTCCAGAGAATTTCACTGTGGTGTCAGTGGGATAGGTGACGACAGGGTCGGCCAACTTTGGAGGGCGGATTTTGAAGGCGCGGGCAGCGCTGGGCGTCGATGGAACGCCATCCACTTCCTGCACTGCTACAAGGGACAGCACTCCTGGGGCGAGGCCTGAAAGTGATGCGGTCCAATCTCCGGCCGTCGCACCGGGAATACTGATCAACGGCGGATTGCCGGACAGATCCTTGAAAACCTTGATGGTCGCATTTGCCACCGCGCCTTTCCCAGTGAGGGTGAACGATGTGTTTTGTATGCTTGCTGCAGGAGGACCGGCGATCAGAAGCACGGGAGGCCGGATTTGCAGTGACAACGTTTGGCTACGGCCTGAGCGGACGTTATTCGAAATCTGTTCGACGACGAGATTGAGCTTACCCGACGGTACTCCAGTGAGCGGAATACTCCAGGCACCATCGCCCGCTGGCACGGTGCCCGAGCCATAAAGCGGAGTGTCACCCACAGGGGGCAGCACCTCCAGCCGGGCGCCGGGCGTACCGTTGTTACCTTCCAACAGGAAAGACTGATCGTTCAAGGAAGACGGTAGTGGTTTGAGGACCACAGGTGGGGCCAGCACCGTGAAGAGCACAGGTAATGTATATATGCTGGTCGTACCGACATGAGAAACCAAAGCACTGACCGACACGGGACCATTGAGCGTATTCGCTGTAAGAGGCGCTTGCCAGTTTCCTTGGCCATCAATGGTAGTTTCAGCGCTCAGAACTTCACCATGATGGGGAGGAGACTTGACGATGAGCACCTTCGAGTTCGGAGCACCGATGCCACGGAAAATCAGGCCGTTAGCGAGTTCAGGAGTGTTGGGTCTCGGAAAAGTCAAGATTGCTCGATAGATCTCCATTGGCGCTGTACGTTCAGAATACTGTCCGTCGAGTCTCTGAAGTACTTCGATTCTGCTTTTGTTTACGTTAACGGGGAAAGTGATCGCCCCACTCCATTTTCCGGATGTAACAGGCGCCCCCCCAATTACTCCAGTCGGCGTACCCGCGACATAAATAAAGACATACGCTCCGGAAATACCTGTGCCTGCGCCGGGATAAGGTGAACCGGAAATGTTTTTGATCAGATTGATGGTCGGGGGGGGAGGAGGTATGGAATCAAGAGAGACGTCAGAACTCTCGACAGGGAAGTCAACCTGTTCGGATCCACTTTCAACTTCGCCACCCCCTTGTGGGACTTCCAGGGACTCGCCAGGCGTGTCCTCATTTGTACCGTCATTAGATATGGACATAACTGTCTCCTGGACTGTTCAAGAATGGCGATGCTGAGTGCAAAAAATCCTAGGGCGAACTCGTGCACTTGCGCACCTGATACTTCTGACAGTCCCGACCAACGGCAACACTTCCCACAACCTACTCTGACTGCGTCCTGCAAGGGGAGTGACAGCGGGCTACATCGATCACTACTCAAAAAAGCCGCTACTGCGCCGTCGCGCAATTACGTGAATCGTGGCATGCAGATACTCATGGTCGCGCCTGACGTTAACCCCGAAGCGATGGCCATTCAAACCTACTAAACCTTTTCTTCGGTCAGCATTCTGCTGCTCGACCCCGTGACAGCCCCGAAGACAAGCCAAGGCATCTGACGATGGCGATCTATCAATTGAGAGAGATGGGAGTTATTACAGGTGGAGAAGGCGCTGGATCAGGAGCGAGTGATCGCTGTGGTCTGGTTTTGGATCAGGGGAACCTGTGAAGACTCCATCGTTCGCAAGCCCGCTCCGACAGGGTCTGCGTCGACAGCAGCTCTCATGCACAGTGCCAAACTTACAGGCGGCGGCTTACCAGCAATGGCAACAGCAAGCGCCGCCGAAATCAAGCCGAAGCCGGCAACGGCTGAAAACTGAAATACTGCCGCAACGCCTGCACCAACTGGCCAAACTCCACCGGCGGCTGCAGGAGAATGAACCCGGCGTCGTAATGCAGTGGTGTGGCGTCTTCATGGCACCAGACGCAACACGCGGTGAAGTCCATGACCTGTTGGCAGCCATCGCTGGCGGGGATTTTCAGGCGTAGCTGGAAGTCCACGCCCACCATCATCGGCAACTGGCTGATCAGCATCAGCCCGTCTGCGGAGACATTGCCGAGAAAACCGATCTGTTTGTCGGTAACGGTATTGAACACTCTGAGGAAATACGGCAATTGATGCCGTTCGATCCGGCGGTCGGTAAACATGCGCAGTTCGCCATGCAAGGCTCCGTCACAGAGCCGCACCTTTGCTTCGGAACGTTCCTGCATTGCAGGCCCGCTCTCCCCGCTTCCGGTGTGACGGTCGCTACGTCGCCGTCACTTGACCACTTGCCAGTCGCAGGTGTTGCTCCGGGTTTACAGATTCGGCTCTAAACCCGGGTTATTCGACTATAGCTCAGCTTGTACACACGGCCAGATTTTGTATGACAACTGTCATCAGAAGCGGGTCGGGCGCACCACGGCAGCGGCACTGCGCGTCGGGTAATGGCCCAGGCTCTGCAAGGTTTCCAGACGCGCGCGGGCGCGGAAGGCGTATTCGCTGTTCGGGTAAGACGCAATGATGAACTGGTAGGTCTGCGCCGCGTCGACAAACATCTTCTGCCGTTCCAGACACTGGCCGCGCATCATCGACACTTCCGGCCACACGTACGGGCGGGCACGGCTGGCGCGTTCGACCTTGGACAGTTCGAGCATGACCTGCTCGCAATTGCCGCGGTCATAGGCGCTGTAAGCGTTGTTCAAATGATGGTTCATCGACCAACGGGTGCAGCCCGTCACGGCGAGGACGCTGAGGGCAAGGGCGGCAATGGGCAACAATCGCATGGGGGTTCTCCTGTCTTGTGCTCTGTATCGACCCACGGTCGGAAATCTTCAGGCGCGTTTGTCCCAAAGTTGCCTTGTTCAATAAAGAAACCATTAAGTAGTGCAAACGAACAATGACTACACCCTTCGAGCATAGTAGCCTTCGCTAGCGCTTGAACTCAGGAGTCTTTGCATGTCCGTCCGTCGTACCAAAATCGTCGCTACCCTTGGCCCGGCCAGTAACTCGCCGGAAGTTCTCGAACAGCTGATTCTGGCTGGTCTGGACGTTGCCCGTCTGAACTTCTCCCACGGCACCCCCGACGAGCACAAGGCTCGCGCGAAGCTGGTGCGTGACCTCGCTGCCAAGCACGGCCGCTTCGTCGCCCTGCTCGGTGACCTGCAAGGCCCGAAAATCCGTATCGCCAAATTCGCCAACAAGAAGATCGAGCTGAAGATCGGTGACAAGTTCACCTTCTCCACCAGCCATCCGTTGACCGAAGGCAACCAGCAAGTGGTCGGCATCGACTACCCGGATCTGGTCAAGGACTGCGGCGTGGGCGACGAGCTGCTGCTCGACGACGGCCGTGTGGTGATGCGCGTTGATACCCAAACTGACGACGCATTGCATTGCACCGTGACCATCGGCGGCCCGCTGTCCGACCACAAAGGCATCAACCGTCGCGGTGGCGGCCTGACCGCGCCGGCCCTGACTGAAAAAGACAAGGCCGACATCAAGCTCGCCGCTGAAATGGAAGTCGACTACCTCGCAGTGTCCTTCCCGCGTGACGCTGCCGACATGGAATACGCCCGTCAACTGCGCGACGAAGCCGGCGGCACTGCCTGGCTGGTGGCGAAGATCGAACGTGCTGAAGCCGTGGCCGATGACGAAACCCTCGACGGCCTGATCAAGGCGTCCGACGCAGTGATGGTTGCCCGTGGTGACCTCGGTGTGGAAATCGGCGACGCCGAACTGGTGGGCATTCAGAAGAAAATCATTCTGCACGCACGCCGCCACAACAAGGCTGTGATCGTCGCGACCCAGATGATGGAGTCGATGATCCAGAACCCGATGCCGACCCGCGCCGAAGTGTCCGACGTGGCCAACGCCGTGCTCGACTACACCGACGCCGTGATGCTGTCTGCTGAATCCGCTGCCGGTCTGTACCCACTGGAAGCTGTGCAAGCGATGGCGCGCATCTGCGTTGGCGCTGAAAAGCACCCGACCGGTAAAACGTCCAGCCACCGCATCGGCAAGGAATTCACCCGCTGCGACGAAAGCATCGCACTGGCGACCATGTACACCGCCAACCACTTCCCGGGCGTCAAAGCGATCATCGCCCTGACCGAAAGTGGCTACACCCCGCTGATCATGTCGCGTATCCGTTCTTCGGTGCCGATCTATGCGTTCTCGCCGCACCGCGAGACTCAGGCGCGCGCAGCCATGTTCCGTGGCGTGTACACCGTACCGTTCGATCCGGCCTCGCTGGAACCGCACGAAGTCAGCCAGAAGGCGATCGACGAACTGGTCAAGCGCGGCGTTGTGGAAAAAGGCGACTGGGTCATCCTGACCAAGGGCGACAGCTACCACACCACCGGCGGCACCAACGGCATGAAGATCCTGCACGTGGGCGACCCGCAGGTCTGAGTGATGCGCTGAAAAACCAAAGCCCCGCCATGTGAATGGCGGGGCTTTTTGTTGTCTGCGTTGAATCCGACCGGTTCTTTCAAGTCGATGTATAACGCATTACACCTCGGTCGGCTCCCTCTGGGAGAGGGCTGGGCGGGCGGCGTTCCAATGAGGGTTGGCTTTTCAATGCCGTTTGATAAACCCGGTCAACGCCGCCATTGCTTCCGGCGAACGAAGGCGCTGGGTGAACAACACGCCCTCCTCCTCGATCACCTTGCGAATCAACTCGCGATCCGGGGCTTTCATCAATTGTTTGCTGATGCGCACCGCTTCCGCCGGCAATTCTTCAAAACGCAATGCCACTTCCCGTGCCTTGCGCAACGCCGCTTCACCACTGCCCAACGCCTCAGTGGCAATCCCCCACTGCGCAGCCTGTTCACCGCTAAATCCTTCGCCGAGCAACAACAACTCCGCCGCTTTGGCCTGCCCAAGCAAACGCGGCAGGATCAGGCTCGAGCCGAATTCCGGGCACAACCCAAGATTGACGAACGGCATGCGCAACCGCGCATCGCCGCTGACGTAAACCAGATCGCAATGCAACAACAGCGTGGTGCCGATGCCCACCGCCGCGCCGGCTACAGCGGCAATCACCGGCTTGCGGCATTCGAGCAGATTGAGCATGAAATGAAACACCGGGCTGTCGAGGTCGCTCGGCGGTTGCTGGATAAAGTCGGCGATGTCGTTGCCGGCGGTGAAGCACGCGGCGCTGCCGGTGATCAGCACGGCGTTGATCTCAGGATCGCCATCGGCCTGCTTCAGCGCTTCGGCGAGACGGCTGTACATGGCGCGGGTCAGGGCGTTTTTCTTGTCCGGGCGATTGAGCCGCAGGGTCAGCAAACCGCGTTCGCGCTCCAGCAGGATGGCATCAGTCATGGCGTGTCTCGCGTCTGAAATTCAGCGCTCAACCACGGCTCAAAAATACGTCGGCCAGCAGTTGGTTGCGCGGCAATCCGGCCAGGTACAGACGCCTTGCGAAAGCGTCGACACTGGTCGTCGAGCCGCAGACTAAGGCCAGGGTTTGCCGGGAAACAAGGCGCAGTTGCGCCAAAGCGGCGGCTGAGTCGGCCGCCGCCCACAGTTCGACAGTGAGGTTTTCGCGCTGTGCGGCCAGTGCGGCAAGGGGTTTGGCCAGATAGTGTTCATCAGCGTCATGAGCCACATGAATGACGCGGATCGCGCCTTGGTGATCCTGACGCAAGGCTTCGCGCAGCACGCCGAACAACGGGCCAAGACCGGTGCCGGCGGCGAGCAGCCATAGCGGCCGGCTGTGCCAGTCGGGGTCGTAATGCAAGGCGCCGCCGCGCAATTCGCCAAGGCGAATCGCGTCGCCGATCTGCAAACGTCGCGCCGCATCACTGAATTCGCCTGGCTGACGGCAATCAAGGTGGAATTCGAGAAAACGGTCTTCTTCCGGCAGGCTCGCCAGCGAATATGGCCGAGCGATGTGATCGATCCACAACACCAGATGTTGCCCGGCGCTGTAGCGCAACGGCCGTTGCGGGGTCAGACGCAAGCGCAGGACGCTGTCGCTGAGCCAGTCCAGCGCCTCGACCACCGCCGGGCGACCGTCGGTGACCGGGTCGAAGGTGTGCACCTGCAAGTCTTCGACGACCTGACACTGGCACGCCAGACGCCAGCCTTGCTGACGCTGTTCGGCGCTCAAGGCGTCCGGGCGATTGTCGGTGGGCAGGCCTTGCACGCATTGCACCAGACAGGCATGACAACTGCCGGCGCGGCAGCTGTAAGGCACAGCGACGCCGTTCTGATTGAGGGCATCGAGCAGATTGCTGCCCGCCGCCACTGACCATTGTCGTTCACCGACGCGAAGTTCAGGCATCGACGCTCTCCCACGCGGCCGCACAACGATTGCGCCCGTCACGCTTGGCCCGATACAACGCCTGATCGGCACGCTGCAAGGCGTCGTCCAGATCATCGCCCAACGCCAGCAGGGTCATGCCGGCCGACAGGCTGAGGTTGCGCACATTCAGTCCGACCAATTCGACGTCGGTGAAGGCGATGCGCAGACGCTCGCAACACGCGGTCAGCCGTTCGGCATCGCAATCGGGCAGCAACAGGACGAATTCCTCACCACCATAGCGCGCCAGCACATCGCCGTCGCGCAGACAGGCTTGGGCAACGCAGGCGAAGGCCTGCAACACCTGATCGCCGGCGGCATGGCCGTGCAGGTCATTGATGCGTTTGAAGTGGTCGAGGTCGATCAGTGCCAGACCGTGCACGACATCATCGTCCATTGCATTGAGTTCACGTGTGGCCAGACGCAGAAAGTGCCGACGATTGAACAGGCCGGTCAATTCGTCGGTGGCAACCAGATCTTCGAGCTGACGCATCATCCCGCGCAGGGTGTCCTGATGCGCCTGCAAGGCAAACCGGCGCTGGCGCTGGCGTTGCCGCGAAACCTGGACGAACCGTGCGTAAAGCACCAGCCACGCCAGCACCATCGCCAGAATGCACACCTGCAGGGCAGCAAGCGCCGGTTCGCGCAAGCGGAAGTGGTAGCCGTCCCACAGGGTGATCGCGCAGAAACTGAAGAACACCAGCAGTGCGCAGCGGATGAACGCCCGTCGACTGAGATGGAACAGGCCGAACAGCAGGATCAGCACGTAGAACACCAGAAAGGCGCCACGGGCTTCATCCAGATGGGCGATCAGCCAGGTCTGCCAGCCGAGACCGACCAACACCTGCGCTTCGGTCAGGCTGGGATCGGCAAAGCGCAGGTTGCGCCCGCTCCAGAACAGCGCGAACAGCACCGACTGGCTGATCACCACCAGCGCACTGCCAATGGTCACGGAGCTCAGGGACTGGGCGTAATGTCCGGTAAAAAACGCCAGCCACAGCAGCAGCAAAGCCAATCCATAGGTGGCTGCAGCGAGGGCAAAGCGTTTGAGCAAAAGACGTTGAATGGCGTTATGGGTCAATCGTTGACTCACCGTGCGAAAAGAGGCTGACCGAGTGTCCTACTCTACAGACCGGCTGCCACTTTAGAGGCGTAGTCGATAAATGACCACCGATTTTCGGGCTCGAAATTTGACGTCAAAAGTGTGGCCTGCGTCTACCGTCAAAAGCCCCTCACCCTAGCCCTCTCCCAGAGGGAGAGGGGACTGACCGAGTTGTTTTTCCGAGTTACACCGACCTGAAATACCAAGCCGAACTCAGGCTTGAACAACATGAAGATCAGCTTCCTTTCCCGAGTCGAACTCAGGTCTGAACTACATGAAGATCGGCTCCCTTTCCCCCTCGCCCCCTTGGGGGAGAGGGCTGGGGTGAGGGGGTAGATGCTGAAGTGCAAACCCGATGTCCGATATTCGCCCACCCATGCGACCAACGAATGACTGCCGGCGCGTGTATGCCCCACCGAGGCGCGGTATACTGCCGCGCCTTTTTAGCGTCGCGCCAGCAGCCCCGGCGTGCCCGGCCCCAAGGGCCAGCTTCAAGTTGCAAGCTTCAAGCCGCTAGCTCAAGCAGTCCGCGTACTGCTCCAACTTGCCGCTGAAAGCTTGAAGCTTGTAGCTGCCCCATAGAATGTTCCCGTCTTTTAGAGGAGCGCGACTCATGACCGTGATCAAGCAAGACGACCTGATTCAGAGCGTTGCCGACGCCCTGCAGTTCATTTCCTATTACCACCCCGTGGATTTCATCCAGGCGATGCACGAAGCCTACCTGCGCGAAGAATCGCCAGCGGCCCGTGACTCGATGGCGCAGATCCTGATCAACTCGCGCATGTGCGCCACCGGCCATCGCCCGATTTGCCAGGACACCGGTATCGTTACCGTGTTCGTGCGCGTCGGCATGGACGTGCGTTGGGATGGCGCCACCATGGGCCTGGACGACATGATCAACGAAGGCGTGCGTCGCGCCTATAACCTGCCGGAAAACGTCCTGCGCGCCTCGATCCTCGCCGACCCGGCGGGCGCTCGCAAAAACACCAAGGACAACACCCCTGCCGTGATTCACTACTCCATCGTCCCGGGCAACACCGTGGAAGTGGACGTGGCGGCCAAAGGCGGCGGTTCCGAGAACAAGTCGAAAATGGCCATGCTCAACCCGTCCGACTCGATCGTTGACTGGGTGCTGAAGACCGTTCCGACCATGGGCGCCGGCTGGTGCCCACCGGGCATGCTCGGCATCGGCATCGGCGGCACCGCCGAGAAAGCCGCAGTCATGGCCAAAGAAGTGTTGATGGAATCCATCGACATTCACGAGCTGAAGGCCCGTGGCCCACAGAACCGCATCGAAGAAATGCGTCTGGAGCTGTTCGAGAAGGTCAACCAGTTGGGCATCGGCGCCCAGGGCCTCGGTGGCCTGACCACCGTGCTCGACGTGAAAATCATGGACTACCCGACCCACGCCGCCTCGCTGCCGGTGTGCATGATCCCGAACTGCGCCGCCACCCGTCACGCGCACTTTGTGCTCGACGGTTCCGGCCCGGCCTCGCTGGAAGCGCCTCCGCTGGACGCCTACCCGGAAATCGTCTGGGAAGCCGGCCCGTCGGCCCGTCGTGTCAACCTCGACACCTTGACTCCGGAAGACGTGCAGAGCTGGAAGCCGGGCGAAACCGTCCTGCTCAACGGCAAAATGCTCACCGGTCGCGACGCCGCGCACAAGCGCATGGTCGAGATGCTCAACAAGGGTGAAACCCTGCCGGTCGACCTCAAAGGTCGCTTCATCTACTACGTCGGTCCGGTTGATCCGGTCGGTGACGAAGTGGTTGGCCCGGCGGGCCCGACCACCGCAACGCGGATGGACAAGTTCACCCGGCAGATCCTTGAGCAAACCGGCTTGCTGGGCATGATCGGCAAATCCGAGCGCGGCCCTACCGCGATCGAAGCGATCAAGGACAACAAAGCCGTGTACCTGATGGCCGTTGGCGGCGCGGCTTATCTGGTTGCTCAGGCGATCAAGAAGTCGAAGGTGCTGGCATTCGCCGAACTGGGCATGGAAGCGATCTACGAGTTCGAGGTCAAGGACATGCCGGTCACCGTCGCGGTGGACAGCAAAGGTGAATCGGTACACATCACCGGCCCGGCGATCTGGCAACAGAAGATCAGCGAAAGCCTGGCGGTAGAAGTGCAGTAAGCCCTTCGCTCCAATAAAAAACGGCCGGTTCATCCGCAGGGATGAGCCGGCCGTTTTTTGTATGTGTAACACTCTCGCGATAAAAAACCTGCCGAAGCACACAAAATGATCTTGCGCACCTGTCAGATCTGACAGGTTCATTTCAGCGCCATTCTTGTTAGCGTCAACCCATTCACGCCCAACCTGTGCGCAATGGATTCGACCATGGCCGAGCAACAAGAGCTGAGCATCACCACGCCTTCCATCGCCAAAAGCGCATCGATCGCCACCATCGGCAAAAGCTGGGGCGCCGTGGGGCCGACCGGCGCGGCGTCGTTCGATCTGCCGATTCCCGTTTCAGCCGGGCGCGGCTGGGATCCGCAATTTGCACTGGTCTACAGCAGCCAGAGCGGCAACGGTCCTTTCGGCCTCTCGTGGAACCTCAGCGGCGTAGGACAGATCAGCCGCCGCACCAACAAAGGTGTACCGCGTTACACCGACCACGACGAGATCATCGGCACCGATGGCGAAGTGTGGATGCCGGAGCTTGAGGCCGATGGCTCGATCAAATCGCGCGTGGAATCGCACTACAACGGTGTCGAGACCGGCCCGCACGACGTGGTGCGTTACTCGCCGAAGATCGAAAGCGATTTTGCCCTGCGCGAGCGCTGGCAGCCGCAAACGGAAAAAGCAGACGCCGGCGTGTTCTGGCTGATCCACGGTGCCGACGGCTCGCTGCACCTCTACGGAAAAACGGCCGCGTCGCGCATTGCCGATCCCGATGCACCGCAGCGAGTCGCCACCTGGTTGCTCTGCGAAAGTCTGAACGCTCGCGGCGAACATATCTGCTATGAGTACAAGGCCGATGACGAGGATCCCGCCCCCCTGCATGACTATCGAGCTCAGCGCTATCTGCGCCGCGTGTGCTACGGCAACTTCACCGCCAGCAGCGACCTTTACAGCTGGACAATAGACAATCCCGCCGACCTGGACTGGCACTTTCATCTGCTGTTCGATTACGGCGAGCGCAGCCCGTCACTGACCGAAATCCCGGCGTATGACGGGGCCCCATTGAAACCCTGGAATGTCAGGCCGGACCGTTTCTTGACCCACGGCCAGGGTTTTGAACTGGGCACACGCAGGCTTTGCCGGCAAACGTTGATGTTCCATCACTTTCCAAAGTCCCCAACTGACCGACCGAAACTGGTGCGCCGGCTGCTGCTGGAATACCACACGCCGCAGAACGTTACGCAGTGGGCTTACAGCCAGATCAGCGCGGCGCATTATCAGGCCTTCGATGCCAGCGGTGTTGTCGAAAACACACCACCGATCGAGTTTGAGTGCGCCCCTTTCGACCTCCGGAAAACGCCGTCTCGTTTGTTGGAAGCGAGTGTGCAACCCGGAATCGAAGACGCTGACTCTTTCCTTTGCGTCGATCTTTTCGGCGAAAGTCTGCCGGGGTTTCTCTGCCGCCATGACCAATGCTGGTACTACCGCGAACCGCTGCGAGGCAAGCCCGCAACGGATGAAATCACCTACGGGCCATGGACCGCACTGGACAAGATTCCGGTGGCCGATCGCATCCGCGCCGTGCTCCAACTGCTCACCGACATGACCGGCGACGGCCGCCTCGACTGGATCAGTGCGCAACCGGGCAGCAGCGGTTTCCGCACGCTGACCGCACAGCACGTATTCGCCGATTTCGTTCCCTTTGAAAAATTCCCGCTGGAGTTTTTCAACGCACGCTCGGTGCGGGGTGATTTCAGCGGCGACGGCCTGCTCTCCATTGGCTTGATCAGCCCTCACTCGGTCAAGGTCTACGCCAACCGACGCGAACACGGTTTCGCTGCCGCCGAAGAGGTCGCGCACCAGCCAATCGACGATCGCTTGCCAGTGTTCAGCGACTCCCCCACCGAACTGGTGCTGCTGGGCAATCTGCTGGGCAGCGACATGCCTGAGCTATGCCGCATTCGTCACGATGAAATCCGCTGCTGGCCGAACCTCGGTCATGGACGTTTTGGCAAAGGTCGCAAGATCTGCGAGTTGCCGTTCACCTACGAGCAATTCGATGCGTCTCGCGTACGTCTGGCTGACCTTGACGGCTCCGGCACGGCGGCATTGATTTATCTGAAAGCCGACTTTTTCGAGATCTACCTGAATCGCGGCGGCAACGGTGTGGAGCAGATTCCTGTTCTGGTGCCGTGGCCCGAGGGCGTGCGCTACGACCGCCTCAGCCAGGTCAGTTTTGCCGACCTGCAGGGCTTGGGGTGTGCCAGCCTGATTCTGACCGTGCCGTACTTGAAACCGCAGCATTGGCGCTACGATTTCGTCGACGCGAAGCCCTACCTGCTGACCGGCAGCAATAACAACATGGGTTGCAGCGCCGAGGTGGTCTACCGCAGTTCAGCGCAGGAATGGCTGGATGAAAAACAGCGCTTGCTCAGTCTCAAGCGCCTGCCGGTTTCACACTTGCCGTTCCCCGTGGCGGTGGTCAAAAAACAGCAACAGCTGGATGAAATCACCGGCAATTGCCTGACCCAGACCTTCACTTGGCGCGAAGGCGTCTACGACAGTCGTGAGCGCGAATTCCGCGGTTTCGGCCTGCTGCAACAAACCGACAGCGAGAGTGCCAGCGGTGACGACGACGTCGGCTTCAGCGAACCGGTGCGGGTGTGCACCTGGTTTCATACCGGACAGTCGATGGACCGGTCGCGCGATGGCTATTTCAATCACGACCCCGAGGCTGTGCCGCTGGGCAACACGCTGTTCAGTCGTTATCACGCCGAGGATGACTGCGAAGAACTGATAGCTGCGCCGGACGAGGACACCCGCTATCAGATCGCCCGGGCGCTGGTCGGCTCAGTCATTCGCACTGAAACCTGGGCCGATACCGAGGTGGATGCCCCCGGAATCGCCACACCCTACGCGGTCCAAGAGTCACGTTATCTGGTGCGCGAAGTGACCGCCCAAGGCCGCTATGCCGGCTTGATCGTGTTACCGCTGCTGCTGGAGAAAATCAGCTATCAGTACGACCGGTTCGTCGACGACCCGCAATGCCGCCAAGAGGTAAATCTGCGCTGGAATATCCATGGTCAGTCAACGCATTCACTGGTCATCAGCTTCGCCCGGCGCCTCACCGAAATGGACCAACCGCCGTTTGTCGATCTCGATGAGCGGCAATGGTGGTACGACGCTCACGACGAAGCCCAGCAATCGTTTTACCTGAGTGAGATCCGATCAGCGTTCATTGATCTGCTCACTGACTTGCAGCATTGGCGACTGAACTTGCCCTATCTGCAGCGCAGCAATGCGCTGGTCTTGCCCAAGGGCACCCTGCCCGGCGGGCTTACACCAGCGCAAGTTTGCTATGAAAGCCTGATGGCGCATGAAGATTCGCCGAGCTGGAATACCGAGCGGGTATTGACCACGCAGTCGGTGCAACGCTATCTGGATACCGACGGAACGCTGCTGGACGACGGCGTGGCCGGATTCGAAGCTCTGGTCGGCCCGCTGGAGCTGGCGCAACTGGACAAAACTGCACTGGACGCTTACAGCGTACTGCCCCCGCCATTCAACGTGCGGGACGAACTGCAAAAGATCGGTTATCTGCCGATGCCTTTCCTGTTCTGGGTGAGTCCATTGGGCGGTACGGAGCACGACCTGTGGTCGGCCAGTTTCGGCTATGCCGAATACGCTGGCCTCGACGGTTTCTACAAAGTACAGCGTTATCGCGAAACCCTCAGCCATGGCTACACCCGCGCCGAATACGACGCGCACGCACTGGCCGTGACGCGGGTGGTGCTGCCGGACGGCTGCACCACCCGCATTGAGTACGATTACCACGCGCTGCAACCGCTGAAGATCTTCGATGCCAATGACAACGTTCAGGAAGCGATCTACGAGCCATCCGGCCAGCCGATCGCCAGCAGCTTTTTCGGCACAGAAAACGGCCAGCCTGCCGGCTTCTGCCCGCTGGACAAGTACAGCATTCCAGAAGACCGGCGCCCGGAGACGGCCATTGCCGACCCGGCCGCTGCCGTACAGAAAGCAGCGAGCACTCTGCGCAAGGACCTGTTCAGCTGGATGGGCCAGATTGCGAATGACACCAGCGCTGCCAACGAATGGATTGCCAGCGGTTATTTGCTGCCCAGCGGCCACATCAGGGCCAGCGCGCGCCGTCGACTGGCCCAGCGTCACGGCAACCTGACGGCTGCCGAGCAGGCACTGTACGAGGCGATCGTTGCCGCCTGGCGCGAACCGGTGCACAGCGTCATGCTCACTGCCGACCGTTATCCCTACGATCCAGTGTCAGCGCTGATCCAGATCATCAAAGCCTGTGTCGACGGATTTGGCCGAGAACTGCAGACCCAACAATTGGTCGATCCGGGGATCGCCTATGCCGTGGACGCCAAAGGCTGGTTGATCGTAGAAAACGGCCAGTTGGTAACGGTTCAGGCAGACCCGCGCTGGCGCATCAGCGCGCGGGTCGAATACAACAACAAGGGCTTGCCGGTGCGGCAGTTCCGAGCGTTTTTCGCCGACACCCACCGTTACGTCAACGATGGATCCCTGCGCGAATCGGGCTTTTTCGATCAGTTGTTCTATGACGCTCTGGGGCGCCAGATCAAAGTGGTCAACGCCAAAGGCGACTTCTCCCGCGAGATGTACCATCCCTGGTATCACGCCAGCGAAGACTTCAATGACACCGCAGAGTCGCCTGCGTCCGCCAGGACTTCACGGCCATGACCGCCAACGTGCATCGACGTACCCCGGCACTGGCCGTGAGCGACGCTCGGGGCCTGCCGGTGCGCCAAATTGCCTACCTGCGCAGCGCCGTCGGTGACGTGGCCGAAACCCTGCTAACCCGTCAGACACACGACCACGCTGGACATCCGGTCGCGCAATATGACCCACGCCTGCCGGCCCCGTGTCTGGTCACGGTCTACAGCCTGAACAGTGCCGTGTTGAAATCCGCCAGTGTCGACGCCGGCTGGCGCCTGAACTTGCCGGGCCTGGCCGGTGAACCTTTACAGCGCTGGGATGAACGTGGCAGCCATTGGCGCACGCGCTTCGATGAGCAATTGCGCGTCGTGGCCGTCGAGGAAAACGCCGAGGCCGATGTCGATGTGTTCACCTACGCCGATGCCTCGGCCGATGCCGCGCACAACCAGCGCGGCCAGTTGCTGGAACAGCAGGACCGCTCGGGTTCGCTGCGCGCCGACAGCTTCGCCCTCACCGGCCAGCCGCGGCAAGAGACGCGCACCTTCCACGATGACGCAGCGTTCACCCGTCATCAGGTTTTCAGCCCATTGGGCGCGCTGCTGGAGCAGACCGATGCCGGCGGCCATCGGCAACAGTCGCGCTATGGTCTCGCCGGGCAACTCAAACACACGCAGTTGCTGATCAACGGCAAGACCGATTGGCAACCGGTGATACTGGACGCGCAGTACAACGCGGCCGAGCAGATCACCGAGCAACTGGCCGGCAACAAGGTCCTCAGCCAATGGAGCTATGACCCGGCGGACGGTCGCCTGCACACCCAGTCCAGCCGCAAGAGCGGCGGCGATGTCCTGCAAGACTTCGAATACTTTTACGACCGCGTCGGCAATATCACCCGCATCGAAGACCACGTCTTCCAGCCACGATATTTCGCCAACCAGTTCATCGACGGCCATCGCGATTTCATTTACGACTCGCTTTCCCGCGTGACCAGTGCCACGGGTTACGACGACGCCCCGCCCTCCGACATACCCGGCCTGCCGCAACCGGGCGACCCGAACAATCGCCTCAACTACACCCGGACGTATAAGTACGATCGTGGCGGCAACCTGATCGAACTTCGCCACGTGCGCGCCGGCAACAATTCTACTCGGCAGATGCGCATCGACCCGAACAGCAATCGCGGAGTGCGCTGGAAACCGGGTGATGCAGAACCGGTGTTCGATGTCCTGTTTGATCGACACGGCAATCAGCAAACGGTGCAACCGGGACAACCGATCACCTGGAACGCCCGCAACGAAGTGCAAAAGGTGACCCTGATAGTGCGCGCAAACGAGCGCAGTGATGCCGAGCACTACGACTACAGTCAAGGCACGCGTGTCCTCAAACACTACGAAACCTTCACCGCCAGCACCGAACATTTCCAGCAGGTGCGCTACCTGCCAGGTCTGGAAATCCGTACGCGGGATAACGGCGAAGAACTGCACGTTATCAATCTCGGTAACGCGCGCTGCCTGCATTGGGTGGCGAAAAAACCCGAAGGCATCGACAACGAGCAACTGCGTTACAGCCTCGAAGACCACCTTGGCTCCTGTGTCATGGAACTCGATCAACAGGCACAAGTGATCAGCCAGGAAGGCTATTACCCCTTCGGCGAAACGGCGTGGATGGCTTGTCGCAACGAAGTAGAGGTGAGTTACAGATTCATCCGTTATTCGGGCAAGGAAATGGATGTCAGTGGGTTGTATTACTACGGTGCGCGCTATTACGCACCGTGGTTGCAGCGCTGGATCAGTGCGGATCCGGCGGGGGATGTGGACGGGTTGAATCTGTACGCGATGGTGTCGAACAACCCGATCCTGTTCATCGATAACGGCGGCACCAAAAAAGACCTCCCCTCGGATGACAAGAGGGACATCGTTGACTACACAAAAGTCCTGGAAAACCTGGGCAGTGAACTCCAAATGGTCAATCGTCAGTTGAATGGAATGTTCAACTCTGCCGACATTGGCAAACGCTTTGCCATAAATACAGGCTTCAACATCGTAAAAGGTGCGGTCACCTCTGCAGCAGGGGCAGCGGGTGCAGCACTCGGAACTGTAGTACCTGTAGTCGGGACGATGGTCGGGGGGATACTCGCATCCAAAGCTGCCGGCGCGGCAATAGACAAGCTGGGCGAATATACAACCACTTCGACACCGATCTTGCCCAGCACCGAAAAACTGGATCCGAAGAGCATTCACAGTAACGCGACTGTCGGCTTTTTCACGCCCCTGAAATATGCAAACAAATGGGTGAAGTCATTTAATCCGAAAACCTCCGCGGGACAACAAAAACTGGCAGAAACAATCACTGAGAAAGTCCTTACCAAAGTCGCGGAGATACCTGCTGCGAGTGAGATGATGGCTATTGCCCACTCAAGCATAGACTCAACGAAAGCGCTGGTTGGTCTCAGGGATATCGAAATCAATGATCTCAGAACAGCGCTGGTTTTAATTACCGAGATGCTGGAACAGGATCGAAGCGATGTTAATGCTGCTTTCAGCAATCTAGGGGTCAACGAGTTTTATGACGAGGGAGTCATGGGCTCAGTCGGTTTTATCGTCGACCTTGCGACGGGTAACGTCGGAACCCAGGACGCTATGTCAATCAGTCGCGACCGGATCATGAATGGCATTTCGGTGCGGCTGGCAGAAGCAAGGCGGGGTATCGAACTGATTGGCAAATATAGCCAATACAACCAAAAAGCGGCCTAGTGAGTTTTTTCTGTTCGACACTTTTTAATTTGTGGTTTCGCGGCTGGATGAATGGCGAGCGCCCTCTCCATGAATAGATCAACGCATTTCCGTACACCTACCGTGCAGGCTAAGGATCCTCGGTTAGTCGCGGTCAGACATATCGCATATCTACGTGCAACGTGGGATGGAGAAGTTGAGCCACTAATCACCCGCCACCGCCACAACCCTGCCGGACACTTGGTAGAACAATGCGATCCACGGCTGTTCGATATTACGTCCTGCCCCAATCTGAGCAGGATCTACAACTTCGCCGGCGAGGCACTGAAAATCGACAGCGTCGACGCTGGCTGGCGCCTCACTCTGCCAGGCCTGGCCGGTGAACCTTTACAGCGCTGGGATGAACGTGGCAGCCATTGGCGTACGCGCTTCGATGAGCAATTGCACATCGTGGCCGTCGAGGAAAACGCCGAGGCCGATGTCGATGTGTTCACCTACGCCGATGCCTCGGCCGATGCCGGGCACAACCAGCGCGGCCAGTTGCTGGAACAGCAGGACCGCTCGGGTTCGCTGCGCGCCGACAGCTTCGCCCTCACCGGCCAGCCGCGGCAAGAGACGCGCACCTTCCACGATGACGCAGCGTTCACCCGTCATCAGGTTTTCAGCCCATTGGGCGCGCTGCTGGAGCAGACCGATGCCGGCGGCCATCGGCAACAGTCGCGCTATGGTCTCGCCGGGCAACTCAAACACACGCAGTTGCTGATCAACGGCAAGACCGATTGGCAACCGGTGATACTGGACGCGCAGTACAACGCGGCCGAGCAGATCACCGAGCAACTGGCCGGCAACAAGGTCCTCAGCCAATGGAGCTATGACCCGGCGGACGGTCGCCTGCACACCCAGTCCAGCCGCAAGAGCGGCGGCGATGTCCTGCAAGACTTCGAATACTTTTACGACCGCGTCGGCAATATCACCCGCATCGAAGACCACGTCTTCCAGCCACGATATTTCGCCAATCAGTTCATCGACGGCCATCGCGATTTCATTTACGACTCACTTTCCCGCGTGACCAGTGCCACGGGTTACGACGACGCCCCGCCCTCCGACATACCCGGCCTGCCGCAACCGGGCGACCCGAACAATCGCCTCAACTACACCCGGACGTATAAGTACGATCGTGGCGGCAACCTGATCGAACTTCGCCACGTGCGCGCCGGCAACAATTCTACTCGGCAGATGCGCATCGACCCGAACAGCAATCGCGGAGTGCGCTGGAAACCGGGTGATGCAGAACCGGTGTTCGATGTCCTGTTTGATCGACACGGCAATCAGCAAACGGTGCAACCGGGACAACCGATCACCTGGAACGCCCGCAACGAAGTGCAAAAGGTGACCCTGATAGTGCGCGCAAACGAGCGCAGTGATGCCGAGCACTACGACTACAGTCAAGGCACACGTGTCCTCAAACACTACGAAACCTTCACCGCCAGCACCGAACATTTCCAGCAGGTGCGCTACCTGCCAGGTCTGGAAATCCGTACGCGGGATAACGGCGAAGAACTGCACGTCATCAATCTCGGTAACGCGCGCTGCCTGCATTGGGTGGCGAAAAAACCCGAAGGCATCGACAACGAGCAACTGCGTTACAGCCTCGAAGACCACCTTGGCTCCTGTGTCATGGAACTCGATCAACAGGCACAAGTGATCAGCCAGGAAGGCTATTACCCCTTCGGCGAAACGGCGTGGATGGCTTGTCGCAACGAAGTAGAGGTGAGTTACAGATTCATCCGTTATTCGGGCAAGGAGATGGATATCAGTGGGCTGTATTACTACGGCGCCAGATATTACGCACCGTGGCTACAGCGCTGGATCAGTGCGGATCCGGCGGGAGATGTGGACGGGTTGAATCTCTATGGTTTTGTCGGCAACAACCCAGTGCTCCATGTCGACCAGACGGGGACTTCAAAAGTTGTTTTCGACTTGATCAAACAAGCCGTCGGTATATTCAATAGCGCAAAAACAGCGACAGAACAGTTGCACAATTTAACCACCGAATTCGATGGTTTGGTCCCGGAGGGCGCGAACATCGAAGAACTTCGCGAACGTATGACGTTTGGCGAATTCATCAAATCCAGGCACGGCATCAAATCAGTCTTTTATGGCGCCGGGAAAGGTATGGTCATTGGCGGCTTTATTGGCACCGCAGTACCGGGCATTGGCAACGTCATAGGTTCAGTCGCAGGAACGATTGCGGGTGCAATCGTTTTCCCGGTACTTCGCTACCACTTTTTCAAGAAGGGTTTGAAGCTGGCGGAGACGCTGCACACGCAGGAACTCAAAGATGGCTTGAATACACTAGGCCAGACGGTTTCAAACCTGGCGGAAGGCGCAGAGGATTTTATCAAAGGTGGCAAAGCCCTGATCGACAGCATCAAAAACTTCGCCGACACCCTCGAAGCCTATCCGGACCGTATTCAGACAACATTCTATAGTCAGTTTGATTCACTCTCCCCCGAGCTACAACGCCGTGTATTGAAACTGATGAGAGAAGGGATGGATCCGTTTGAGTCAATCACTGAGGTAAGGAAAGTAGCGGAAGATACGGGGGGCAATCCGGTCGCCAGCGCGGGATCCCCAGTGGTGCTTGTTCTCGATTCGGAGGGTACCTTCGTGCCTCCTGGTGCCACAGGAGCGACAAGTGCGCGCAGATCCAGCTCATATCGGCGCAGCAGGAGCGAGTCGTTTACACAAGCCAAAAATGAGACGTACGCGTAACGTCAGCTCGAGCGCCCGTCGCCGGTTTTTTCAGGGTGGCACGCATTCATGGGAGACAATCCCGGCCCATGCTATCGTGCCCGCCCGTCCTGCCGACCCTTCGCCCAGCATGCTGCCGACTTCCCGTACCCTGCGTCTGTCGTTGTATACCCTGCTGATCATCGCCGGCGCGGCGCTTGCCGCCACGCTTGCTATCCGCCACGCCGAACGTCAGGCGCTGGAAGAAGACGCCGCACGCGCCAACCAGCAACTGGCGTTGTACGCCAACTCCCTGCACACCCTGATCGACCGCTACCGCGCCCTGCCCGCCGTACTGGCGCTGGACCCGCAATTGCGTTCGGCGCTGGCTGGGCCGGTCGATGCCGACGAACAGGCGGCGCTGAATCTCAAGCTGGAAAAGATCAACGGCGCGGCGCAGTCCTCGACTCTTGAACTGCTCGATCACACCGGTCTGGCCGTGGCGGCGAGCAACTGGCGTCTGCCGAGCAGTTACGTCGGCCACAATTACGGTTTCCGCCCCTACTTCAGTCAGACCCGTACCCAAGGCACCGGGCGTTTTTACGCGGTGGGCGTGACCAGCGGAATTCCCGGCTACTTCCTCTCCAGCGCGGTACTTGGCGATAACGACGAGTTCCTCGGCGCGATGGTGGTCAAGCTGGAATTCCCCGAGCTGGAACGCGAGTGGAGCCAGGGCAATGACACGCTGCTGGTCAGCGATGCGCGCGGGATCATCTTCATCGCCAATCAGCCCGGCTGGCGTTATCGCGCGTTACGGCCGTTGAGCGCCCGCGACATGGATGAGATCAAAGCCACCCGGCAGTACGACAAGCAATCGCTGCAGCCCTTGACTCATTTATCGCTGCGTCGCTTCGATGACAACAGTGATCTGCGCCGTGTCGAAGGCCCCGAGGGCACAGCGGATTATCTATGGGAATCACTGCCCCTGAGCGCCGAAGGCTGGACCCTGCATCTGCTGCGTCATCCGCAAGTAGCGTTCGAAGATCTGCGCAACGCCGGACTGGCCGCCGCCGGGGTGTGGCTGGCGCTGGTGTTTCTGTTGCTGTTTCTCAACCAGCGCTGGCGCCTGTCGAAGATTCGCCAGCGTAACCGCGAAGAGCTTGAACAATTGGTGGAAGAACGCACCCGCGACTTGCGTACCGCGCAGGACGGTCTGGTGCAATCGGCCAAACTCGCCGCGCTCGGCCAAATGTCCGCCGCGCTGGCCCATGAAATCAATCAGCCGCTGACCGCTCAGCGCATGCAACTGGCGACCTTGCGCCTGCTGCTCGACCATGGCCGGGTCGACGATGCCTATAAGGCGCTGAAACCGGTGGACGAGATGCTCACGCGCATGGCCGCCCTCACCGGCCACCTGAAAACCTTCGCACGCAAAAGTCCCAGCGGCTTGCGCGAACGGCTGGATCTGGCGACGGTGGTCGATCAATCATTGCAGTTGCTCGATGCGCGGCTGCGCGACGAACAGGTCAGTCTGGTGTTGCACCTGACGCGTCCGGCGTGGGTGCGCGGTGATGCGATTCGTCTCGAACAGGTGCTGATCAACCTGCTGCGCAACGCCCTCGATGCGATGCAGGGCAAACCCTGCAAGCGTCTGCAGATCCGTCTGGAAGCCGATGAACAACTGTGGCGCCTGAGCGTCAGCGACAATGGCGGTGGCATTGCCGAAGACCATTTGGGCCAGGTCTTCGATCCGTTTTTCACCACCAAACCGGTGGGTGACGGCCTGGGCCTCGGTTTGGCGGTATCCTTCGCCATCGTGCATGAATCCGGCGGTCGTCTGAGCGCCGAGAATGGCGACAGTGGCGCGGTGTTCAGCCTGACTTTGCCGATCGATCTGGAGGCGCGTATCTGATGCTCAATTCGGTAATGGTGGTCGATGACGAAAGCAGCATTCGCAGCGCCGTCGAGCAGTGGCTGAGCCTGTCGGGGTTCGAGGTGCAGTTGTTCAGCCGCGCCGAAGACTGCCTCGCCGCCCTGCCCGCACATTTTGCCGGGGTGATCCTCAGCGACGTCCGTATGCCCGGCATGGGCGGGCTGGCGTTATTGGCCGAGGTGCAAAAACGCGACGCTGATCTGCCGGTGATTCTGCTCACCGGTCATGGCGATGTACCGATGGCCGTCGAGGCGATGCGCGACGGTGCCTATGACTTTCTGGAAAAACCGTTCAGTCCGGAAACCCTGCTTGGCAGCTTGCGCCGGGCGCTGGACAAACGTCGTCTGATTCTGGAAAACCGTGCGCTGCACGAACAGGCCGACAACCGCGCGAAACTTGATTCGACATTGCTCGGCGTGTCGCGTGGTTTGCAGACCCTGCGTCGGCAAGTGCTGGACCTGGCGGCGTTGCCGGTCAACGTATTGATCCGTGGTGAAACCGGCAGCGGCAAGGAACTGGTTGCACGTTGCCTGCATGATTTCGGCCCGCGCGCGGCCAAGCCGTTCGTGGCGCTGAACTGCGCGGCGATTCCTGAGCAACTGTTCGAGGCCGAGTTGTTCGGTCATGAAAGCGGCGCGTTTACCGGAGCTTCGGGCAAGCGCATCGGCAAACTCGAATACGCCGATGGCGGCACCTTGTTTCTCGATGAGATCGAAAGCATGCCGCTGGCGCAACAGGTCAAACTGCTGCGCGTATTGCAGGAGCAGAAGCTTGAACGGCTGGGATCGAACCAGAGCATTCGTGTCGATCTGCGGATTGTCGCGGCGACCAAACCGGATCTGCTCGACGAGGCTCGGGCCGGGCGTTTTCGCGAGGATCTGGCCTATCGCCTGAACGTCGCCGAACTGCGCTTGCCGCCGTTGCGCGATCGCCGCGAAGACATCCCGTTGCTGTTCGAAACCTTCGCCCACAATGCCGCTGAACGCTTGGGGCGGACCTTTCCACCCTTGAGTGGCGCGCAGTTGAGTCATCTGCTCAGCCACGACTGGCCGGGCAACGTGCGCGAACTGGCCAACGTTGCCGAACGCCAGGTGTTGGGGCTGGATGAGCCTGCGCCGGGAATTGATCCGGGGCAATCGCTGGCGGCGCAACAGGAGGCGTTTGAGGCGCAGTGTTTGCGTGCAGCGCTGACCCGGCACAAGGGCGATGTGAAAGCGGTGCTTGAAGAGTTGCAACTGCCGCGCCGCACGTTCAATGAAAAACTGCAGCGGCATGGGTTGAGTCGGGAGATGTTTCTGAGCGAGTGAGTCGGGCTTGGGACTTTCTGTGTGGCTGGAATCCATCCCCCTCACCCCAGCCCTCTCCCTCAAGGGGGAGAGGGGGGAAAGGGAGCCGATCTTCATGCTTTTCAAACCTGAGTTCGACTCGATATTCCAGGTCGGCGTAACCCTCAAGAACACCGCGGTCAGTCCCCTCTCCCCCCGGGAGAGGGCTAGGGTGAGGGGCTTTTGATCTCAGCTCCAATAAGCGGAAATCCGCTCACACAATCAGATCCATCGGCACAAATCCGCTCACCCAATCCCGCCCCCCCCCTCTAAACCGGCCCTCCCCCCGTTGGCACACCTCCTGCTATAGCCCTCGCAGGCTGCGTTCCAACGCGCTCCACAAAAACAATTAAACGAAGGATCCTTCAATGGATAACTCCAACGCCCTGCCACTTGGGTCGGCTGCCGCGCCCGCCAAAGAAAGAACCACCGCCAGCCGGATCAAATCGATCTTCAGCGGTTCCGTCGGCAACATGGTCGAGTGGTACGACTGGTACGTGTATGCCGCCTTCTCCCTGTACTTCGCGAAAACCTTCTTCCCTGCCGGTTCCACCACCGCCCAACTGATGAACACCGCCGCGATTTTCGCCGTCGGCTTTCTGATGCGTCCGATCGGTGGCTGGCTGATGGGCATGTACGCCGACAAGGTCGGCCGTAAAAAAGCCTTGATGGCCTCGGTCTACCTGATGTGCTTCGGCTCGCTGCTGATCGCCCTCAGCCCGAACTACGAAACCATCGGCATCGGCGCGCCGATCCTGCTGGTGTTCGCGCGTTTGCTGCAAGGCCTGTCAGTCGGTGGTGAATATGGCACCTCGGCGACCTATCTCTCGGAGATGGCGACCAAGGAACGTCGCGGCTTCTTCTCCAGCTTCCAGTACGTAACACTGATCTCCGGCCAGCTCATCGCGCTGGGCGTACTGATCGTGCTGCAGAACGTGCTGACCACTGAACAGCTGTACGCGTGGGGCTGGCGTATTCCGTTCGCCATCGGCGCGCTGTGTGCAGTCGTGGCGCTTTACCTGCGTCGCGGCATGGAAGAAACCGAGTCGTTCACCAAGAAAGAAAAGTCCAAGGAAAGCGCCATGCGCACCTTGATGCGCCACCCCAAAGAGCTGCTGACCGTGGTCGGCCTGACCATGGGCGGCACCCTGGCGTTCTACACCTACACCACTTACATGCAGAAATACCTGGTGAACACGGTCGGCATGAGCATCTCCGACTCGACCACCATTTCTGCCGCCACGCTGTTCCTGTTCATGTGCCTGCAGCCGATCATCGGCGGCCTGTCGGACAAGATCGGTCGTCGTCCGATCCTGATTGCCTTCGGCGTGCTGGGGACGATCTTCACCGTGCCAATCCTGATGACCCTGCACACCATTCAGACCTGGTGGGGCGCGTTCTTCCTGATCATGGCGGCGCTGATCATCGTCAGCGGCTACACCTCGATCAACGCGGTGGTCAAAGCTGAATTGTTCCCGACTGAAATCCGCGCCCTGGGCGTCGGCCTGCCGTACGCACTGACCGTATCGATCTTCGGCGGCACCGCCGAATACATCGCGCTGTGGTTCAAGAGCATCGGCATGGAAACCGGTTACTACTGGTACGTGACGGCGTGCATCGCCGTATCGTTGCTGGTGTATATCACCATGAAGGACACCCAGAAGCATTCGCGCATCGTTACTGACTGATCGGGTTTTCACAGCCACTGCAATGGTGGCTGTGATGGACTCTTCGCGAGCAGGCTCGCTCCCACATCTGGAAGGCATTTCCCTGTGGGAGCGAGCCTGCTCGCGATTGGGTCAACGCGTTATCCAAACCTGCATGAAAAATCCCTTACACACGCCGCAGAGCGATTAATCGCTAATTAATGCTGCCCGTTCATTGTGCAATCACCTGATCGATGACCTGCGCGACGCTCGCTCCGACGACGAAAGCGAATATTTTGCGCCGCCCTTAACATCAATTTAATCGATTGTTTTTAGCATCAATTTGCGCTTTTTAATCAATTTAGTTGGCGTAGCATTAGACCCATGCAAGACACACCCGCCAACGAATCTGGAGTAACCGACATGAAAACCCAACTGATCCTCGCCCTGACCCTTTCCGTACTGGCCGCTAATACCTTTGCTGCCGACGGCTCGGATCGCACCAAATCCGCCGATTTCATCAACGGCGCCAGCGCCGCCATCGAAACCAGCCACACCGGTACTTATGCCGCTGACGGTTTTGATAAAACCAATATTGGCAAAGCTGTTGCTGCCGATGGTTTCGACAAAACCAACCTGGGTAAAACGGTCGCGGCTGACGGCTTCGATAAAACCGGCACTGCTGCTGCCATCAGCTAACACAGCGCAGTTCCTCCACAGCCCGGCCTTGGCCGGGCTTAGTCATTTCTGGGGGATGAAGATTTCTGAATTCCACACAAACCCTTGTAGGAGTGAGCCTGCTCGCGATAGCGGCGGGTCAGTCAAACATCTATCAACTGACACACCGCTATCGCGAGCAGGCTCACTCCTACACGGGGTTTTGCGTCTGGCTGGAAATATGCGGGGCGTCCTTGCACTATGGCTGCATCCGAAACGCAGCCTCAGGAATTCACCCACCATGCCCGATGACATCCACTTCTACGAACCCGCCAACGGCCACGGTCTGCCCCACGATCCGTTCAACGCTATCGTCGGTCCGCGCCCGATCGGCTGGATTTCCTCGCAGGATGCCAATGGTCAGCTCAACCTGGCGCCGTACAGCTTCTTCAACGCCTTCAACTACATTCCGCCGATCATTGGTTTCTCCAGCGTCGGGCGCAAAGACAGCCTGAACAACATCGAGCAGACCGGCGAATTTGCCTGGAACCTCGCCACCCGGCCGCTGGCCGAGCAGATGAACCAGAGCTGCGCGATGGTCGCGCCTGAGGTCAATGAATTCGAATTGGCAGGATTGACGACGGTCGCGTCAAAGGTGATCTCGGTGCCGCGCGTAGCCGAAAGTCCGGTGTCCTTCGAGTGCAAGGTCACCCAGATCATTCAGTTGCAGCGTGCCGATGGCGAGACGGTGCCGAGCTGGCTGGTCCTCGGCGAAGTGGTCGCCGTGCACATTGCCAAGTGGCTGTTGAAGGACGGCATCTACGACACCGCCGCGGCAGAACCGATTCTGCGCGGCGGCGGGCCGGCCGATTATTTCCAACTGGGGCCTGAGGCCCTGTTCAAGATGTGGCGGCCGGGCGCCAACAAGTAACGCGTTACCAGATCAACTCGGCGTCTTCAGTGACGCCCTTGAGGTTATCCAGCTCATTGATCGCCGCTTCATCGGCGGCAATGGCGCCGGGGAAGATCTGATCATTCAGCAGTTTGTGAAAGCGTGGTGCGCCGCCATCGACCAGGGCCTTGACCGCGATTGCCGCGTGATAGCCCTTGTTGCCGCCCAACTCGACGGGGACGACTGCGGAAACTGCTTCGAAGTGTTCGAACTCTTTACGTGCCATGTCACACATCCCGGCTCAGACAAATTAAGCCGGACATTAAACCCTCAACCGACGAGTTTGTGTACCGGCGCCGGGCACTGACCGAGGGCTTGTGCCGCCGACACGTCCTTGAAGGTGTGGAAGTCGAGGCTGTTGACCACCAGTTCCTGCACCAACTCGGCGAAGATTTCCATCGACGGGCTGTTGAAATAGTTGGTCATCATTTGCTGACTGCTCCAGAAGCCGGAGACCAGCCACAACTCGGGATCACACTGCGAATGCTGCAAGGCAAAGCTCAGGCAACCGGGGGCGGCGCGGGACGGCTCGATCAACGCACTGAGGCGTACACCGAGTTCCGCCGAACGCCCGGCGCGCGCTCGAACGAAGGCCATATGACTGACGGGAATCTGCTTGGACATGTTCAACCCTCCCAGGGAGTCGCGTGGCAGCCGGGGGACGGGCTGCGACAGGATCAAAGGTTAAGGGCCGCACGCCCGCCGCCGTTAGTCGATTCCTGCCGCCGCGTTGCACAATCCTGCGAGACTGCATGCAGAACCTGTAACAACCTGTAAACCTGTGCAACACGTCTGTCATACGCGTTTTGTGTAGGAGTTGCCGAAGGCTGCGATCTTTTGATTTTGCTTTAAAGATCAACAGATCGCAGCCTTCGGCAGCTCCTACAGGGTTGGATCGCGACAGGCGCGGAGACACCCCGGGGCAGAATCAGGCAAGCATTTCGCAGGATGTGTCTACCGCTCGCGCTTGCACAAACATATGCTCTGCTCCATTCCACCTCTCCTGCCGAGGATGCCGTGCATGACGTCATTCGATCGTTTTCAAGCCGAACCCAGCGCTGACATGGAAAAACAGCGTGCGGAACTGGCGGCGATCATCCGCCGCAACACCACTGACGATGGCAGCTACGAGACCGCCATTGGCTCGCTGTTCATGTCGCGCCACACAAAATCCCACGACTTTGCCCCGGTGCTCGCGCAACCGGCGCTGTGCATCATGGCGCAGGGACGCAAAGAGGTGCGGCTGGCCGACGAGTACTTCAATTACGACCCGCTGAATTATCTGGTGGTGTCGGTTTCAATGCCGCTGAGTGGGCGCGTGGTCAACGTATCGCCGGAGGATCCGATCCTCGCCGTGCGCCTGGATATCGACCCGACAGAAATCACCGCACTGATCGCCGACGCAGGTCCCATGGGTGTACCAACCCGGCCAACCGGGCGTGGTTTGTATGTCGAGCAAATCGACAGCTCCATGCTCGATGCGGTGTTGCGTCTGGCCCGTCTGCTCGATGCGCCGAAAGACATCGCCATGCTCGCGCCGCTGATTCGCCGGGAGATTCTTTATCGCCTGCTGCGCAGTCCGCAGGGGCATCGCTTGTATGAAATCGCGATTGCCAACAGCCAGAGTCATCGCATCAGCCAGGCGATCAAATGGCTCAACGGCAACTTTGAACAGCCATTGCGTATTGATGATCTGGCGAAAGAAGTGAATCTGAGTGTGTCGACCTTGCATCACCGCTTCAAAGCGATGACGGCGATGAGTCCGCTGCAGTATCAGAAGCAGTTGCGCTTGCAGGAAGCGCGGCGGTTGATGTTGGCGGAGGGGCTGGAAGCGTCGGCGGCGGGGTATCGGGTGGGGTATGAGAGTCCGTCGCAATTCAGCCGCGAATACAGCCGGCTGTTTGGTGCGCCGCCGTTAAGGGATCTGGCGCGGTTGCGACTTTCGGTGTGACCGTTAGAAGCCCCTCACCCTAACCCTCTCCCGGAGGGAGAGGGAACTGATTGGGGGATATTCAGGAAATACACCGACCTGAAAATGCTTCACCGAATCCATAATCGACTCGATCTCTCAGGTCGATGGACAGCGCCAGACACTTCGGTCGGCCCCCTCTCCCTCTGGGAGAGGGCTGGGGTGAGGGTCGGCTTTCCAAGTGCTTTGACGAATCCATAATCGACCGGATTTTTCAGGTCGATGGACAGCGCCAGACACCTCGGTCGGCCCCCTCTCCCTCCGGGAGAGGGCTGGGGTGAGGGTCGGCTTTTACACCGCCCGGATTACGTGTTTGATTTCCTGAAACGCGGCCAGGCCCCAAGGCCCCAGCTCACGACCAATACTGCTCTGCTTGTACCCGCCCCACGCCGCCTGCGGGAAAATCACTTGCGGCGCATTGATCCAAACCATCCCCGCCTGCAAGGCATTGGCCACGCGATCCGCCGCAGCGGCATCGCTCGTCACAACACTGGCTACCAAGCCAAACGGCGTGTCATTGGCCAAGGCAATCGCCTGCGCTTCAGTGGCGAAACCGCGCACACACAACACCGGCCCGAAAATTTCTTCACACCACAGCGCGCTGTCCAGCGGCACATCGGTAAACACTGTCGGCTGCAAGAAATAGCCGCGCGGCAGATCCGCCGGGCGATTGCCGCCACAGATCAATCGCGCACCCGCGCTCAAGCCACGATCGATGTGCCCAAGCACTCGCTGATACTGCGCCTGATTAACCAGCGCGCCCATTTCCACGTTCGGGTCAAACGGATCGGCAACCCGAATCGCTTGTGCACGCTTGTGCAAACGGCGGAGGAATTCCTCTTCCAGCTCATCAGCCACCAGCACACGACTGGTGGCCGAACACATCTGCCCGGCGTTGAAAAATGCGCCGCCACAGGCCAGCTCAACCGCCAGATCGAGATCTGCATCCACCAACACCAGCAGCGAAGATTTACCGCCCAACTCCAGGCTGACACCCTTAACCGTTTCCGCTGCGCGCTGCATCACTTGCACGCCGACTGCGTTGCTGCCGGTAAAGGAAATCTTGGCAATACGCGGATCTGCCGACAACGGCGCACCGACCGCCAAACCGGTACCGCAGACCAGATTGAACACGCCGTTCGGCAGACCCGATTCCGCGATGATCGCCGCCAGCTCCAGCTCCGGTAGCGGCGTGACTTCCGACGGTTTCAGCACCACGCAGCAACCGGCGGCGAGGGCCGGCGCGAGTTTCCACGCCGTGGTGACCATCGGGAAATTCCACGGCACGATCAGCCCGACCACTCCGCACGGTTCGCGGCGCAGGCGTGCGCTGAAATCATCGCTGGGCAGCGGCACGTTGCTGTCCTGTTGGGCGTCGAGGCCTTCAGCGAGTTCGGCGTAGTACTCGAATGTGGCGATCACGTCATCGACATCGATAGCCGCTTCGAACTGCGGTTTGCCATTGTTGCTCGACTGCAATTTCATCAAGTGCTCGCGACCGTTGCGCACGCCATTGGCGATGTTGCGCAGGATTGCGCCGCGCTCGGCACCGCTGGTTTTCGACCAGCTCTTGAAGGCTTCGCTGGCGGCCGCAACGGCTTGGTCGACGGCGTGCTCGTCACCGCCATTGACCGTGGTCAGCAGTGCTTCGGTGGCCGGGTTGATCACCCGCAGATGTTCGCGGCCGGCCGACCATTGGCCGTTGATGTAGAGGCCGTCGAGTGTGGTTGGGAAACTGCTCATTGCGCCACCGCCTTCATCCATTGGCTCTGGTCGATTTCAATCAGGGTCGGGCCCTGACGATCGCTTGCACTGCGCAACGCGGTGCGCAGTTGTTCGATGCTGCTGATCGCTTCAGCCGCGCAGCCGAGGCCCTTCGCCACAGCGACGAAATCCGGGGTGTAGATGTCCACGCCGACCGGCTTGATGGCGCGGTTGAGCATGTATTTCTTGATCTCTTCGTAGCCCTGGTTATTCCACAACAGGACGATCACCGGCACCCGCGCTTCGACGGCGCTGGCCAGTTCCGGCAGGGTGAATTGCAGGCCGCCGTCGCCGATCAGGCACACCACCGGAGGGCGTGCGCCTTGGTCGGTTTGGCCGCCGAGCCAGGCACCAATCGCTGCCGGCAAGGCGTAACCAAGCGTGCCGTAACCGGTCGAGGCATTGAACCAGCGACGCGGATGATCCGGGTTGAACGTCAGATTGCCGGTGTACACCGGTTGCGTCGAGTCGCCGACGAATACGGTGGGCAACTCATCGAGTACGGTGTCGAGGAAACGGGTTTGCGCGAGGGTCGGTGCATCCCAGCTTGCGGCCAGTTCGGCGCGCAGTTTGCCGGCGCGGGCCTGCCCCCAATCGCTGCTGCGCTCGCCGAGCTTTTGCTGCGACAGCATGTTCAACAAAGCTTGCGCGGCGTTGCGCGCATCGGCCACCAGCGCCAGATGCGGCGGGTAGTTGCGCACGGTTTGATCGGCGTCGATATCGATGCGCAGCAGTTTGCCGGGAATCTCGAAACCGCCAGCGAAAGTGACGTCGTAATCGGTCTCAGCCAGTTCAGTGCCGATGGCCAACACCACATCGGCATCAGCCACCAGCGCGCGGGTGGCAACCAGCGTCTGAGTCGAACCGATCAGCAGCGGATGGCTGCCCGGCAGCATGCCTTTGGCATTGATCGTCAGCGCCACCGGAGAGTCGAGCAACTCGGCAAGTCTGGTCAGCTCGGGCGCTGCGTCGATGGCACCGCCACCGGCCAGAATCAGCGGACGTTTGGCTTCAGCCAACAGCTCGCTCATGCGTTTGACGGCCGCTGGCGCAGCGCCGGCGCGGTCGATATTGACCGGCACACTGGCGAGCAATTCATCGGTGTTTTCGACCAGCACGTCCAACGGTATTTCGATGTGCACCGGACGTGGACGACCGGCCTGAAACAAAGCAAACGCACGCGCCAGCACCACTGGTAATTCGGCGGCGGACATCAAGGTATGCGAGAACGCCGCAACACCTGCGACCAGTGCGCTCTGATTCGGCAATTCATGCAGCTTGCCGCGCCCACCGCCCAACTGACTGCGCGATTGCACACTGGAGATCACCAGCATCGGGATCGAATCGGCGTAGGCCTGGCCCATGGCGGTGGTGATGTTGGTCATGCCCGGGCCGGTGATGATGAAGCACACGCCCGGTTTGCCAGCGGTGCGCGCGTAGCCGTCGGCCATGAACCCGGCGCCCTGCTCATGCCGCGGGGTGACGTGACGAATGCTCGAACGCGCCAGCCCGCGATACAGCTCCACGGTGTGCACCCCGGGAATGCCGAACACCAGCTCGACCCCGTAACCTTCGAGTAACTTGACCAGTACTTCGCCACACGTCGCCATGTCGATTGCCCTTCTTGTTCGCTGAAGACACAGAGCCTTTCTGTAGGAGTGAGCCTGCTCGCGATGGCGTCTGTACATTCAACATTGCGGTGACTGACTCACCGCTATCGCGAGCAGGCTCACTCCTACAAAGAGCCCTTCATGGCTTCATTGGAACGGTCGGCAGGTAGCGGCAACAATCGATTAAAAGTCATACTAGCCATGTCCTCACGTCATACCTTGGATCCCCATGAAACGCCTGCCTCCCCTGCCCGCCCTGCACACGTTTCTGATTACCGCGCAGTGCTGCAACTTCACCCGCGCCGCCGAGCAGTTGCACATCACCCAGGGCGCAGTGAGCAGACAGATCGCCGGGCTGGAAGCGCATCTCGGTTATCCGCTGTTCATCCGCCTGGCCCGTGGCCTGGCGCTGACCGCCGAAGGACGTGAATGGCTACCGCGTGTGGAAAAAGTCTTCGGCCTGATCAGCGAAGCCACCGAGCAAATCGGCCTGCAGCGCGAAACCCTGCAACTCAAAGCGCCGAGCTGCGTGATGCGCTGGCTGCTGCCGCGCTTGCTGCAATGGCAGAAAGAACGTCCGGACGTGCCGGTAAAACTCACCGCCTCGCTGCAACACGGCGTGGACTTTCAGCGCGAGCAATTTGATGCAGCGGTGATCTACGGCCCGCCACCGGATAACTCCCCGGGCGCCTTGCACCTGTTTGATGAGCAACTGACGCCGGTCTGTTCACCGGCTTTGCTCAAAGGTTCGCCTGCGTTGAATTCACCAGCGGATCTGCAACAGCATCTGCTGCTGCACCCCACTCACGATATTCAGGATTGGTCGGTGTGGCTGAACGCGGCTGAGCTGCGGCTGAACAACATCGGCAGCGGCCAGCATTTCGAAACGCTGGATCAGGCGATGTCGATGGCGTCGCACGGGACGGGGGTGGCGATCGGCGATTGGTCGTTGATTGGTGATGACTTGCGCGCGGGGCGGCTGGTGATGCCGTTTGATTTGAAGGTGAAGACGGGGCTGGCGTATTACATGGTGGTGCCTACGGGAACCGAGCCTTCGCCGCAGCTGGAAGAATTGATGATCTGGTTGGTTGAGCAGGCGCATTGGCGGTGAGGCTTTTTTCCCTCACCCTAACCCTCTCCCAGAGGGAGAGGGGACTGATTGTGGGTTGCTGAAGAAATACACCGACCTGAAAATGCTGTACCGAATCCATAATCGACTCGATCACTCAGGTCGATGTACAACGCCAGACAACTCGGTCGGCTCCCTCTCCTTCGGGAGAGGGCTGGGGTGAGGGGCGAGGTTTCACTCAATACCCGACAGTAAACCGCTGACGCGAATGCTTCGGAGTTTCCACTTCGTCGATCAGCGCAATCGCGTAGTCAGCAAAGGTAATCCAGCTACGCCCCTCGGCACTCACCAGCAAATGATCCTGGCCGACACGGAAACTACCCGTGCGCTCACCTTCAACAAACTCTGCCGACGGGGACAGGAAGGTCCAGTCCAGATCCTGCTCCTGACGCAACGCCTCAAGAAACGCCGCACCGGCACTGGCTTCAGCTTTGTACTCTGCCGGGAAACCCGCGCTGTCGATCACTCGCGTATCGTCCGGCAGCAACAACGAACCGGCACCGCCGACCACCAGCAAACGCTTCACACCCGCCTGCTTCACTGGCCCGACAATCGCCGCCGCTGGCACTGTGGCGAAATGCGCGGCGGTGATCACCACATCGTGACCGGCCACTGCGTCTTGCAGCGCAGCCGAATCCAGCACATCGACATTCTTGCTGAGCACACCAGCACGGGCGCCGATCTTCGAGGTGTCGCGGGCGATAGCGGTAACGCTATGGCCGCGACGCAGGGCTTCTTCCAGCAGTTGGCTACCGGCACGGCCGGTGGCACCAATGATTGCGATCTTGCTCATGACATTCTCCAGTTGGCTTGAGAGTGCTGCGGTTTCGTAAATCGGCTTACCACTGCATTTCGCCCTTGGCGACTTTCGCGCTCAGCTCCAGCGAGCTTTCTTCGCCGAGCTTCGGGTAGCGCTTTTTCATCGCGGCGATCAGTGCGGTGGAGTCTTTGGCCCTGGCGGTTTCCGCGTCGAAAGCCTTAATGTAGTCGGCGGTGAATTTCACGCTGGCCAGCGAACGGCTGCTGTCGCCCAAGTAGTGACCTGGCACCACGGTGTTCGGCTTGAGGGTTTCGATCGAGTGCAGGGTTTCCAGCCAGTCGGCATGAGATTGTGCGGTCTGGGTGTCAGCCATCCACACATGGATGTTCTCGGCGACAACCACACCACCGACCACGGCCTTGAGCGACGGAATCCACACAAAACTGCGATCCGGTTGTTTGCCGTCCAGGCCGACAACCTGCAATTTCTGCCCTTCGAGCATCAGGTTGTCGCCCTTGAGCACACCCGGCACGATGGTTTTCGCCGGAACGTCAGCGCCCATTTTCGGGCCCCAGAAGGCCAGTTTGCCGGCGAAGGTTTTGTTGATGTGATCGACGGTCGGTTGCGAAGCCAGCACCTTGGCGTCGGGGAACGCCTGAGTCAGGGTGTCGAGGCCGAAGTAGTAATCCGGGTCACCGTGGCTGATGTAAATGGTGGTCAGGTGCTTGCCGCTGGCGCGGATCTTTTCCACGACTTGTTCAGCCTGGGATTTGCCGAATTGCGCATCAACGAGGATCGCGTCTTTCTCGCCGCTGATCAGCACCGAGGTCACCGGGAAAATCGCCTTTGTCCCTGGGTTATAGACGTCGAGGGTGAGGTTGGCCGCCGCTGCATGCGCGGCGAAACCCAGGGAAGCGGTGGCGAGCAGAAAGCGTTTGAGTGTGGTGAAGCCGATCATCTGTTGCTCCGGTGTCCGAATGCCGTGTTTGGCGATGGGACAGAGCTTAGTTGCCTGACTCAGTACAAAAAATGCGATGCTTGAACATAGTTTGTTTCTGAAAGCGGGCAAATAATGGATCGTCTCCAAGCAATGCGGGTGTTTGTCACGGTGGTGGATCTGGGCAGTCAGTCGGCTGCGGCTGATCATCTGGACCTTTCGCGACCGGTGGTTTCACGTTATCTGGCGGAGCTGGAGGATTGGGTCGGCGCCCGCCTGATGCACCGCACCACGCGCAAATTGAGCCTGACCGCCGCCGGCAGCGAAATCCTGCCGCGCTGTCGGCAGATGCTCGAACTGTCGACGGACATGCAGGCGGCGGTCAGCGAACCCCACGATGCACCGCGCGGCTTGCTGCGAATCAGCGTCAGCACCTCGTTCGGGCAGGCGCAACTGGCCGACGCGATGGCCGCTTACGTCAAACGCTATCCCGGTGTGAGCATCGATCTGCAAATGCTCGATCGCACGGTGAATCTGGTGGATGAGCGCATCGACTTGGCAATTCGCACCAGTAACGATCTCGACCCGAATCTGATCGCCCGACGCCTGACAGTTTGTCGTTCGGTAGTCTGCGCCGCACCGGCTTATCTGCAGGAGCAAGCGGCGCCGTTGCGGGTCGAGGAACTGAGCCGACACAACTGCCTTACGCACTCGTATTTCGGCAAGAGCCTGTGGCATTTCGAGGAGGATGGCGAACCGGTTTCAGTACCGGTGCAGGGCAATATCAGCGCCAACGAGGCCAGCACATTATTGCGCGCGACGCTGGCCGGCGCCGGGGTGGCGATGCTGCCGACCTATCAGGCCGGTGTGCATATTCACAGCGGTGAACTGGTCCGCCTGCTGCCGCATGCCGAACCACGACAAATGAACATCTACGCGGTGTACGCCTCGCGCAAACACATGCCGGCAGCGCTGCGCAGCATGCTGGATTTCCTGGTGCTCAGATTTCCCGAAAATCCCGAATGGGATGAAGCAGCGTCAAGCGTCAAGCCACAAGCTGCGAGCTAGCTGCACCGTAATTCATCTTGACGCTTGCCGCTCCAAGCTTGCAGCTGCCCTTACCTGACCTATGCTGAAAGTAATACCGCAGGGTATGTCGTTCAGAGGTCTACGCCATGAACATCAAAACAAGAAGGTACTTCGCGATTTTCATTACCTGCGCCGCCACGCTGGCGCTGTACGGCACCGCTGCCTGGCGGGTCGAACAGCTGCGACAGCTGCCGCGCGAGTATGCGAGCTGCAACTTCGAGCGGTGCATTCCGCACAATGCCACGCTGAACGCATTGCGCTGAATCATCTGGGCTGGAATGCGATTCTGTGTGGGAGCGAGCCTGCTCGCTCCCACAGTAGACCGCAGCGCTTAGAGGGTTATTGCTCGGCCTTCAGGCTGTCGCGGAAAGCCTTTGGCGATATCCCCACCCGGCGCCGAAACAGGCGCGTGAAGTTGGTCGGATCGGAAAACCCCAACAACTCCGACATCTCGTAAATCGTCATGCTGGTGTAGGTCAGCAAGCGCTTGGCCTCCAGCAACTGCCGTTCATGCATGATCTGCAACGCTGGTTGCCCGGCCAGCTCACGGCAGGTGCCATTGAGGTGCGACACCGAAATGCCCAATCGATGGGCCAGGTCTTCGACCTTCACGTGCTGGCGATAAGTCTCCTCGACCAACTGAATAAAGCCATTGAGGTATTCGCGCTGACGTTGCGGCCGCTGACTGGCTTTGTGCCGCACGATCGCCTGCCGACTGACCCAGACCATGATCACGCTGACCAGCGAATGCATGAGCATTTCCCGCGCCGGTTGATGACCGTTATATTCAGCCTGCAACGCCGAAAAAAGGCTGTTGAGGTAATCGCCGTCGTTGCCTGCCGGGTAGTTTTCCGCGCTGGCCAGCGCATGTACCGAATCGCCCAGTTGCGCCTGCAAGTGGTTGATCAGTGGTGTGGCGAGGGTAACGATGAACCCTTCGACGTCTTCGGAAAAACGAAAGCCGTGCACCGACAACGGTGGCAGCACCTGAATCGCCGGGGTCTGGAGTTGCGTGCGTTGCCCTTCGATCTCAAGCTCTGCCTGACCTTTGAAGACGAAGAGTAATTGGCACAAATCAGCATGGCGGTGGGGTTTGATTTCCCACTCATGTTCGCGACTGCGGGAGGAAATGGTTTCACAGTGCAGCAAGTCAGGGGTCGGCCAGTCCAGGCTTTCACCGTAGAGCTTGAACACTGGAATCGAAGGCAGCTCAGGCTTGTTCATCACTTCAATCCAGGCCTCGGGGTTGTGGGCGATAATCGCACCGATTGGCAGAATGTACAGGTATCGGCTCAGTTTTCACCTTCAATTGACAGACCCGCAAGGGAAAAATGCAAGCACTCGATCCATAAAAATCATTCACCGGTCTTGGCCGCGTGAAGCTTGCGAGTCATAAAAACAATGAAAACGCTGAAAACCCAAGTCGCCATTATTGGCGCCGGTCCGTCCGGATTGCTCCTCGGCCAGTTGTTGCACAACGCCGGCATCGATACCCTCATCCTCGAACGCCAGACTCCCGATTATGTACTCGGCCGTATCCGCGCCGGTGTGCTTGAACAAGGCATGGTAGAGCTGTTGCGTCAGGCTGGCGTGAGTCGGCGCATGGACGCCGAAGGGCTGGTGCATGGCGGTTTCGATCTGGCCCTGGACGGGCGTCAGGTGCACATCGATCTGCACGCGCTGACTGGCGGCAAGACGGTGATGATCTACGGTCAGACTGAAGTGACTCGTGACCTGATGGCCGCTCGTCGGGAGACTGGCGCGCTGACGATTTACCAGGCACGCGATGTCGTTCCTCATGGCATGAAAAGCGACGAAGCTTTTGTCACCTTCGAAAAGGACGGCGAAACCTTTCGCGTCGATTGCGATTACATCGCCGGTTGCGACGGTTTCCACGGCGTCGCTCGCCAATCGATTCCGGCCGATAGCCTGAAAGTGTTCGAGCGGGTTTATCCGTTTGGCTGGCTGGGAATTCTCGCCGACACGCCGCCGGTGCATGAGGAGCTGGTCTACGCCCGTCATGAACGCGGCTTTGCCTTGTGCAGCATGCGCTCGGCCACCCGCACACGTTATTACCTGCAAGTGCCGGCGGATGAAAACGTCGATGCCTGGAGCGATCAGCGCTTTTGGGATGAATTGAAAAAACGCCTGCCAGTGGAGCTTGCCGAAAAACTGGTCACCGGCCCGTCGATTGAAAAAAGCATCGCGCCGCTGCGCAGTTTTGTCGTTGAGCCGATGCAGTACGGGCGGATGTTTCTGATCGGCGACGCGGCACATATCGTCCCGCCCACTGGCGCCAAGGGTTTGAACCTGGCGGCAAGTGACGTCAGCACGCTGTTCAATATTCTGCTGAAGGTTTACCGCGACGATCGCACCGATCTGCTGGAGAAATACTCGGAAATCTGCCTGCGCCGAGTATGGAAGGCCGAGCGCTTTTCCTGGTGGATGACTTCCATGCTGCACCGCTTCGATGATCACGATGACTTCAGCCAGCGCATCAGCGCTTCGGAACTGGACTACTTTGTCAGTTCAGAAGCAGGGCGAAAAACCATTGCAGAAAATTACGTCGGACTTCCGTACGAGGCTATCGAATAGCCTGCTACCGACTTACACTGGCGAGCATCCCCGCTCGCCTGACGATCTGCGGGACTCTCACTGCCCGCAGGTTTTGCCCGTGACCAATCTCAATCAGCCTGAAACGCCCAAACCGGCCATTCGCAGCGTGCTGGTCGCGCTGATGATGGCGATCTTTCTCGGCGCGCTCGACCAGACCATCGTCGCCGTGTCGATGCCGGCCATTTCTGCGCAGTTCAAGGACGTAAGCCTGCTGGCCTGGGTAATTTCCGGGTACATGGTCGCGATGACCGTGGCGGTGCCGATCTACGGCAAGCTCGGCGACTTGTACGGGCGGCGCAAATTGATGCTGTTCGGCATGGGCGTGTTCACCCTCGCCTCCCTGTTTTGCGGCATGGCACAAAGCATGGAGCAACTGGTGCTGGCGCGGATCCTTCAGGGCATCGGCGCCGGCGGGATGATTTCGGTAAGTCAGGCGATCATCGGCGACATCGTGCCGCCGCGTGAACGCGGGCGTTATCAGGGTTACTTCAGCAGCATGTACGCGGTGGCCAGCGTTGCCGGTCCGGTGCTTGGCGGGTACATGACCGAATATCTGTCTTGGCGCTGGGTATTTCTGATCAACCTGCCGCTGGGACTTGGCGCGTATTGGGTGGCGCGACGCAATCTGCGCGGCTTGCCGATTCCGCAACGCAAACCGGTCATCGACTACCTCGGCACAATGTTGATGATCATCGGCCTGACCGCGCTGCTATTGGGCATTACTCAGGTCGGCCAGGGTCATTCGTGGCGCAGCGCTGAAGTCCTCGGTTTGTTCGCTTGTGCGGTGGTGGTGCTGGCGCTGTTTGTCTGGCACGAGCGGCGTGCCCGTGAGCCATTGCTGCCGATGCACCTGTTCGCCAACCGCAACGCCCTGCTGTGCTGGTGCACGATTTTCTTCACCAGTTTCCAGGCGATTTCGCTGATTGTGCTGATGCCGCTGCGCTTTCAGACCGTCACCGGTGCCGGTGCTGACAGCGCCGCCCTGCACTTGCTGCCGTTGGCGATGGGACTGCCGATTGGTGCATTTTTCGCTGGCCGACGTACGTCGATCACCGGGCGTTACAAACCACAGATTCTGACCGGCGCTCTGCTGATGCCGATCGCGATTCTCGGTATGGCGTCCAGCCCGCCCGAGGCGACGCTGGTCAGTGGTCTGTTCATGCTGCTCTGCGGTATTTCCAGCGGCATGCAGTTTCCAACCTCGTTGGTCGGCACCCAGAATTCGGTGGAACAACGCGACATCGGTGTAGCGACCAGCACTACCAACCTGTTTCGCTCTCTGGGCGGCGCAGTGGGTGTGGCGTTGATGTCGGCGCTGTTACTGGCGTTGCTGCAGGATTCAAGTTTCGCCCATCTGGCCAGCAGTTCGCTGATGAGCGAAGGTCATTCGGGTAACGTCTTGCTGGATGGTCTGAACGCCGCGCCGGGTGATGCGCAGAACGCCTTGCGTGCGGAGTTGCTGGTGACGTTCCGGCATCTGTTGTGGGTGAGTGCGGCGGTATCGTTGCTCGGGTTGGCAGCGGCGATTGCGATGCCTAACAACCTGCTGCGCGGGCGCGAGCACGGCGCCAAATAACCGCAAAAGATCGCAGCCTTCGGCAACTCCTACATGCGCATGCATAACCCTGTAGGAGCTGCCGAAGGCTGCGATCTTTTGATCTTCATGGGCTGTAGTAACCCACCGCAACGAGGAAATGCCCGGCCTTCTTCAGGTAAGCATGCTTGTCCTCGACCTTGCCGGTCACCGGGTTTTTCCAGCGATATTCATATTCGCCCTCATCCTGCTTGCCGATCAGCGCCAGAATCGGCTCGCCCACCGGTTTGCCTTCCGGATCCTTGACCTTACCGAAGTCGGTGTTGATCAAGCGCAGATTGGTGCCGTGGGCAACGTAACGCTGGGTGTTCAGGTCGACCACAAACACGTACAAGTCATCCTGTAAGTAACCGCCCTTGAGCGAATTGATCGCCGTCAACGTGCCCTTCTCGTCTTTGCCCAGATCAGTCGCCGCTTTGTCGAGCAATGCCTTGGCCTGTTCGGCCGAGGCTCGCGGCAAGTAATAACCGACCGCCAGAATTCGCTGGCCGATGCGTTGATAAAACACATGCTTGCGCTCGACCTTGCCATCGGACCAGTTCTGCCAACGGTATTCAGCCTGCTGGATGCCATTGCCTTCCGGCACTTTCAAAGCGTCCTTGAAGGTTTTCTGCAAATCAGGGCCGAGCACCTCACTGACATCACGGCCGATCAAAGCCGAGGAAGGCCCGCCGCTGGCGAGCATCACGCCTTTGGTATCGACCACGAACACATAGCGATCCTTGTCGACGAACTCGCCCTGGCGGCTGAACGCGGCGAACGCCTTGTCACCGTTGTCGTGGTAATAGGCCAAGGCTTTTTCCAGCAAGGCGATGGCGGCCTGGCTGTCATCCTTGGCGGTCGTGGCGGCGCTGGCCTGGCCGAAACCGGCCAGTAACATCACGCCGAGCCAGGCCACTTTATGCAAAAACCCCATAGCGCATCCCTCGTTCTTGTTGGTGTTTCAAGAGCGTAGACGGCTTGGGGTGATGTACGAGTATTCAGAATGATGCAGGGGATTACAGAATCCCCTGCACTGATCAACAAAGCTTATGGGCGGGAATTGATCTGCTGCTGCAAATTCTGAATCTGCGCCTGAAGGGTGTTGATGTTGCGGGTCATCTGCCCACGGAAGGCATCGAACTCAGCGGTATTGCCGCCACCCTGAGGAGCCGCCGGGCGGTTGTCCTGCTCGCTTTTGAGTACAACGATTTCCTGTTCGAGACGATCGATCGCCGCGCTCGGATTGCCCTGCTTTTTCAGTGCAGCAATATCAGCGCCGAGGCTTTTGAACTGCGCATCGAATGCTTTCAACTGCGCGTCGACCTTGCTGGTGTCGGCCGGCGTGCTTTTCACCGTCGCCAATTCCGCAGTCAAGGCTTTGACCTGCGCCTGCAACTGGGTATTGGCGTTCTGCTGTTCGGTGGTCTGCGCAGTCATCTGCGCCAGTCGCTTGTCCAGATCACTGGCCTGCCCTGCTACGCCTTGCTGCTGTTTGCTCTGATCGAGCAGCTTGCCTTCGAGCTGTTTGATTTGCAGCTTCAGGGCCTCGCTGTCACTGGTGACGTTGGACTGACTGGCGACGACCTTGCCGGAAATGTCCTGCAGGCGTCCGGCCGCTTCTTCGCTGATTCGCGCGAAGCTTTCCTGAGTCGCGACCAGTTGCTGCTCCATCAACGAGATCTGCTGGAAACTCCACCAGGCCAGACCGACGAAGGCGAAGAACAGCGCACCGACCAAGGCCCACAATGGCCCGGTGCTCGCGGCTTTGACCTTGACCACCGGCGGCGTGCGCGAGTGTACGGAGGTGCGGGCGGTGGTCGGAATGTCATCGTCGTCGAAGGTGTCGGCACGCAAGCTCGGGACATCATCGAAATCGTCGTGGGCATCATTACGCATGGACATTGAGGCAACCTTTGTGAAACGCGGTGATGGCTAAATGCTGCGAAGTATAACCGCCGCAGCCGCAGGGATTGACCCCCAAGCGGCTACACGGTTCATTGCCGCCCGGCCGAATCGTTTCAACGGATGTCCTGAGCTTTCCACCACGCGCAGAACTCATCCAGCGCCGACCACAGGCTGACTTTCGGATCGTAGTCCAGATAATGCCGGGCGCGGCTGATGTCGAGGGTGAAATTTTTTTTCATTACCTGCATGCCCAGGCGCGACAGGGTTGGCTCCGGACGCCCGGGCCAGAGCTTGCACGCCCCTTCGTTGAGCGCCGCAACGCTATAGGCCAGACCATACGAACGGTACTTGGTGACCTGCGGCACTTCCATCTTGCGCATCACGTAATTGACCACATCCCACAACGGTACCGGTGTGCCATTGCTGATGTTGTAGGCCTTGCCCAGCGCGGAACCGGCGGCCAGCAAGCTGCTGAGCATTGCTTCGTTGAGGTTCTGCACACTGGTGAAATCGACCTTGTTCAGGCCATTGCCGATGATCGCCAGCCGGCCCTTGCGCTGCATGTTAAGCAGGCGCGGGAAGATGCTCATGTCGCCGGCGCCGGTGACGAAACGCGGGCGCAGGGCGATGGTTTCGAGGCCGAATTCCTGCGCGCCGAAGACCTTTTGCTCGGCCAGGTACTTGGTCGCGGCGTAGTGATGTTTGAAGCGCTTGGGCACTTGCTCTTCGGTCAGATTGAGGTGATCACGGCCATCGAAGTAGATCGACGGCGACGACAGATGCACCAATCGCCGGACGCGCTGCTTCAGGCAGGCTTCGACGACGTTTTCGGTGACCTGTACGTTGCCTTGGTGAAAGTCCTGATATCGGCCCCACAGCCCGACAGCCCCAGCGCAGTGCACCACGGCTTCGACGTCGGAACACAGTTCGCGTACCAGGTCGGGATCGGTCAGATCGCCGGGGACAAACTCGGCACCACGGCGCACCAGATGTTCGACGCTCTCGGCCCGGCGACCGTTGACCCGCACGTCCAGGCCCTGCTCCAGGGCGAAACGCGCAAAGCGCCCGCCAATGAAGCCGCTTGCGCCGGTGACCAGAATTTTCATGCAAAACTCCAACAAAAAAGCAGCTGCGAGCATCAAGCCTCTAGCTGCAAGTTTAAAACGGTGCGCAGCGCTTGACTTGCCGCTTGCAGCTTGACGCTCATGGCTGTTTTAAAGGCACCAGCCATTGCGCCGATGAACGCACCAATTGCTCGGTCAGCAAGCCCAGCAACTGACCGCCATTGCGCCAATGATGCCAGTACAACGGCACGTCGATCGGTTTATCTGGCAACAGTTCCCGCAATAACCCGCGTTGCAGTTGATCGCGCACTTGCAGTTCCGGCACCAGGCCCCAGCCGAGTCCGGCTTCGGTGAGGCGGATAAAACCCTCCGAGGACGGGCATAAGTGGTGTTCGAATCCACCATCGACACCCAGCGAGGCGAGATAGCGATGCTGGAGGAAATCATCCGGGCCGAACACTAGCGCCGGGGTGCGCGGCAATTGCTCTGCGCGTACGCCGTCGGGGAAATGCCGATCAATGAACGCCGGGCTGGCCAGCGCGCGATAACGCATCGCCCCGAGCAACACACTGCGCGCGCCGGCCACCGGTCGTTCGCTGGCGCAAAGGCACGCGGCCACTTCGCCGGCGCGCATGCGTTTGAGGCCGACCGTCTGATCTTCGACAATCAGATCGAGCAGCAAATGTTGTTCAGCACAGAAATCGCCTACAGCTTCAGCCCACCAGGTGGCGAGGCTGTCGGCATTCAAGGCGATGCGCAGACGTTCCGGCAGGCCCTCTTCGTCCAGCGCGGGCACCAGCGTCTGCAAGTCGCGCTCAAGCAAACGCACCTGCTGCACATGGTTGAGCAGTCGCCGGCCAATCTCGGTCGGCGATGGCGGCGTACCGCGCACCAGCACCGGTTGCCCGACCCGCGCCTCCAGCAGTTTGATCCGCTGCGAAATCGCCGACTGTGACAACCCAAGCACCTGCGCGGCCCGTTCGAATCCGGCCTGCTCGACCACGGCGGCCAAAGCAGAAAGCAATTTATAGTCGAACATCAGTTTTCCTAATGAGCGATCAGCACTATTGGTTTTTCTTATACAGGTTTCGCCCGGAGAATAGCCAGCAAGCACTCTTTATCAAGGAACACACTTATGGCTGGCGAAACTTCACTCTCGACTCTATTGCGCAGCATGAGTCCGCAACTCAACGCTGGTGAATACGTGTTCTGTACCCTGCGCGACGGTGTGTTGCCGAGCGGTCTGGAGGTTGTCGGTAGCTTCCGCGAGCAGGAAGGCCTGACCGTGATTGTCGAACGTACCGACGCCGAACAGGCCGGTTTCAGCTTCGACTATGTCGCGGCGTGGATAACTCTGAATGTGCATTCGGCGCTGGAAGCGGTGGGCCTCACCGCCGCGTTTGCCACGGCATTGGGTAAAGCCGGGATCAGTTGCAACGTGATTGCCGGCTATTACCACGACCATTTGTTCGTCGGTCAGGCCGACGCCGAACACGCCATGCAAGTGCTGCGCGATCTCGCAGCCAACGGGGAGTGAATCTTATGTGGCAAAGCTATGTGAACGGCCTGCTGGTGGCGTTCGGACTGATCATGGCGATCGGCACGCAGAACGCGTTTGTATTGGCGCAGAGCCTGCGTCGTGAACATCACCTGCCGGTGGCGGCGCTGTGCGTGGTGTGCGATGCCCTGCTGGTGGCGGCCGGGGTATTCGGGCTGGCGACGATTCTGGCGCAGAACCCGACGCTGCTGGCGATTGCCCGTTGGGGCGGCGCGACGTTTCTGATCTGGTACGGCAGCCAGGCGCTGCGCCGGGCCTGTTCGAAACAGAGCCTGGGTCAGGGCGAGAACCAGACTGTGCGCTCACTGCGGGCGGTGATGCTCAGCGCTTTGGCCGTGACGCTGCTCAATCCGCACGTTTATCTGGATACGGTGTTGCTGATCGGCTCTCTCGGCGCGCAGCAATCGGTGCCGGGCGCTTATGTAGTGGGCGCGGCGAGCGCTTCGTTGCTGTGGTTTTTCACGTTGGCATTGGGCGCTGCGTGGTTGGCGCCATGGCTGGCGCGTCCGAGCACTTGGCGGATTCTCGATCTGGTGGTGGCGTTGATGATGTTTACCGTGGCCGGGCAATTGATTTTCGCCAGCTGATTTATTCCAAACAGCTAAGGGGATGCCCTCACTAAATGACGGGGCGGCGGCCCTTCGGGTTGGAGCTGTGATCGTGCCAAGCGGCGTTGCGGGACTCCAAGAGGCAAAAAGCATCCTCTTCGTCCCGCGCCTTGCTTGGCACGATCACAGCTCCAACGCGATCCGTCATTTAGTGAGGGCATCCCCTTGAACCTCTATCCCACACAGTTGTTGCGTGGTTATGCCGCAACCCCGGTGCTATGATCGAAACCCTGCGCCGCAAAGAGTAAAAACTCGCCGGTGCATTTCTGGCCGCCCGTGATCGGCCTTGCGCTCACCGCAACAGACCTGATTAGGAGAATCATCATGGCTTTCGAATTGCCGCCGCTGCCTTACGCACACGATGCCCTGCAGCCGCACATTTCCAAGGAAACCCTGGAATACCACCACGACAAGCACCACAACACCTATGTCGTGAACCTGAACAACCTGGTGCCAGGCACCGAGTTCGAAGGCAAGACCCTGGAAGAAATCGTCAAGACTTCCTCGGGCGGTATCTTCAACAACGCCGCTCAGGTCTGGAACCACACTTTCTACTGGAACTGCCTGGCGCCAAACGCCGGCGGTCAACCAACCGGCGCGCTGGCTGAAGCCATCAACGCAGCCTTCGGTTCGTTCGACAAGTTCAAGGAAGAGTTCAGCAAAACCTCGATCGGCACCTTCGGTTCCGGCTGGGGCTGGCTGGTGAAAAAGGCTGACGGTTCCCTGGCCCTGGCCAGCACCATCGGCGCCGGCAACCCGCTGACCAGCGGCGACACCCCGCTGCTGACCTGCGACGTCTGGGAACACGCTTACTACATCGACTACCGCAACGTTCGTCCTAAGTATGTCGAAGCGTTCTGGAACCTGGTCAACTGGAAGTTCGTTGCTGAGCAGTTCGAAGGCAAAACCTTCACCGCTTAAGCTGCGCGCCAGTCAAAAAACCCGGCTTTTGCCGGGTTTTTTATGCCTGCGTTTAAATAGCGTTTTTCTCACCCTGAAAGCCGTCTACCGCTGCTTGCTGCCGTGCCACAGCGGGCTACCATCAAAAAGACGAAAAAATGCTGCGAACCGCTCAAGTTGAAGGCCGAAACTACCGACACAGTACAAATAGGGCTAATACTCCAATCAGCAGCATTTCGGCCAAGGCCACGGGCAAATCATCCCCGGTCTGATTGTCCCTTTGACTGCCAACACGGGATTGCCAATACTCATGGCAACTTGACGCTACCCGCACGGAACAAGGAATAAACCTTTGAAGCTGGAACTCAAGAACAGCTTGTCGGTGAAGTTGCTCCGGGTCGTGCTCCTGTCGGCATTGATCGTAGGCGTAGTCTTGAGCTGCGCGCAGATCGTTTTCGATGCCTACAAAACCCGCCAGGCTGTTGCCGGCGACGCCGAACGAATCCTCGACATGTTCCGCGATCCCTCGACCCAGGCTGTCTACAGCCTCGACAGGGAGATGGGCATGCAGGTGATCGAAGGCCTGTTCCAGGACGATGCCGTGCGCCAGGCCTCAATCGGCCATCCCAACGAAGCCATGCTCGCGCAGAAATCCCGCGACCTGCAGCAGTCCAACAGCCGCTGGCTGACTGACCTGATCCTCGGCCAGGAACGCACCTTCACCACGCAATTGGTGGGACGTGGGCCGTACAGCGAGTATTACGGCGATCTGAGCATCACCCTCGATACCGCCACTTATGGCGAGGGCTTTATCGTCAGTTCGGTGATCATCTTCATTTCCGGGGTTTTGCGCGCACTGGCCATGGGTCTGGTGCTGTATCTGGTTTATCACTGGCTGCTGACCAAACCGTTGTCGCGGATCATCGAACACCTCACCGAGATCAACCCGGATCGCCCCAGCGAGCACAAGATTCCGCAGCTCAAGGGCCACGAAAAAAACGAACTGGGAATCTGGATCAACACCGCCAATCAGTTACTTGAGTCGATCGAGCGCAACACCCATCTGCGCCACGAAGCCGAAAACAGCTTGTTGCGAATGGCCCAGTACGACTTCCTCACCGGCCTGCCGAACCGCCAGCAATTACAGCAGCAACTGGACAAGATTCTGGTCGACGCCGGCAAGCTGCAACGTCGGGTCGCGGTGTTGTGCGTGGGACTGGATGATTTCAAAGGCATCAACGAGCAATTCAGCTACCAGACCGGCGACCAATTGTTGCTGGCTCTGGCCGATCGCTTGCGTGCCCACAGCGGCCGCCTCGGCGCCCTCGCCCGCTTGGGCGGCGACCAGTTTGCGCTGGTGCAAGCCGACATCGAACAACCTTACGAAGCGGCGGAACTGGCACAAAGCATCCTTGATGATCTGGAGGCGGCGTTCGCCCTCGACCATCAGGAAATCCGCCTGCGCGCGACCATCGGCATCACCCTGTTCCCGGAGGACGGCGACAGCACCGAAAAGCTGTTGCAAAAAGCCGAGCAGACCATGACCCTGGCCAAGACCCGCTCGCGCAACCGTTATCAGTTCTACATCGCCAGTGTCGACAGCGAGATGCGCCGTCGTCGTGAACTGGAAAAAGACCTGCGTGATGCGCTGTTGCGCGATCAGTTCTATCTCGTCTATCAACCGCAGATCAGCTATCGCGATCACCGCGTGGTCGGCGTCGAAGCGCTGATTCGCTGGCAGCATCCGGAACACGGTCTGGTGCCGCCGGACCTGTTCATTCCGCTGGCCGAGCAGAACGGCACGATCATCGCCATTGGCGAATGGGTGCTCGATCAGGCCTGCAAGCAATTGCGCGAATGGCACGATATGGGTTTCGCCGACCTGCGTATGGCGGTCAACCTGTCAACGGTGCAGTTGCACCACGCCGAATTGCCGCGCGTGGTCAATAACCTGCTGCAGATGTACCGCCTGCCGCCGCGCAGCCTGGAACTGGAAGTCACCGAAACCGGCCTGATGGAGGACATCAGCACCGCCGCGCAGCACTTGCTCAGCCTGCGCCGCTCCGGCGCGCTGATCGCCATCGATGACTTCGGCACCGGGTATTCGTCACTGAGCTATCTGAAAAGCCTGCCGCTGGACAAGATCAAGATCGACAAGAGCTTCGTCCAGGATCTGCTCGATGACGACGACGATGCGACCATCGTTCGCGCGATCATTCAACTGGGCAAGAGCCTCGGCATGCAGGTGATCGCCGAGGGCGTGGAAACCGCCGAGCAGGAAAGCTACATCATTTCCGAAGGCTGCCACGAAGGTCAGGGCTACCACTACAGCAAGCCGCTGCCGGCCCGGGAACTGGGCGCCTATCTCAAACAGGCACAACGCACTAACGCGGCCATTCTCTAAAAGTCAAAAGATCGCAGCCTGCGGCAGCTCCTACATGAATCGCATTCCCCTGTAGGACCTGTCGAGTGCAACGTGGCTGCGATCTTTTGATCTGTGCCATCACACCGACGTAAATAAGAAATATTTCCAGCCACAACCCTTTACACATAATGCGAAAGATTTGCATTATGTCGCAGTTTTGCGCACCCCCAGCGCGAGTCCACTCAACTATCGAAGCAGGATGTTCGCCATGATTCGTATGCCTCTGGCTACCGCCAGTCTGCTGGCCATCGCTATTTCCCTCGCCGGTTGCGGCGAAGGCAAAGACAAGGCCGCCGCTCCGGCCGCACCGACGCCAGCCGCCAGCACCGCCGCACCTGCGGCTGCTCCTGCCGCTGCCGGTAAAGTCGACGAAGCCGCCGCCAAGGCTGTGGTCGCGCACTACGCCGACATGGTCTTCGCCGTTTACAGCGATGCCGAATCCACCGCGAAAACCCTGCAGACCGCCGTCGACGCTTTCCTCGCCAAGCCGAACGCCGACACCCTGAAAGCCGCCAAGGCCGCCTGGGTCGCCGCGCGCGTTCCGTACCTGCAGAGTGAAGTGTTCCGCTTCGGCAACACCATCATCGACGATTGGGAAGGTCAGGTTAACGCCTGGCCACTGGACGAGGGTCTGATCGACTACGTCGACAAATCCTACGAGCACGCACTGGGTAACCCGGGCGCCACCGCCAACATCATCGCCAACAGCGAAGTCCAGGTCGGCGAAGACAAGGTCGACGTCAAAGACATCACCGCGGAAAAACTCGCCAGCCTCAACGAGCTGGGCGGTTCCGAAGCCAACGTCGCCACCGGCTACCACGCGATCGAATTCCTGCTCTGGGGCCAGGATCTGAACGGCACCGGCCCTGGCGCTGGCAACCGTCCGGCCTCCGACTACCTGGAAGGCGCCGGCGCCACTGGCGGTCACAACGATCGTCGTCGTGCCTACCTGAAATCCGTGACCCAACTGCTGGTCAGCGACCTCGAAGAAATGGTCGGCAACTGGAAGCCGAACGTGGCTGACAACTACCGCGCCACTCTGGAAGCCGAGCCGGGCGAAACCGGTCTGCGCAAAATGCTCTTCGGCATGGGCAGCCTGTCGCTGGGCGAACTGGCGGGCGAGCGCATGAAGGTTTCCCTGGAAGCCAACTCCCCTGAAGACGAGCAGGACTGCTTCAGCGACAACACGCACAACTCGCACTTCTACGATGCCAAAGGCATTCGAAACGTTTACCTGGGCGAGTACACCCGTGTTGACGGCAGCAAAATGACCGGCGCCAGCCTGTCGTCGCTGGTGGCCAAGGCTGACCCGGCTGCCGACACCGCACTGAAAGCCGATCTGGCTGCAACTGAAGCCAAGATCCAGGTCATGGTTGATCACGCCAACAAGGGTGAGCACTACGACCAGTTGATCGCGGCGGGCAACACCGCTGGCAACCAGATCGTTCGCGACGCCATCGCCTCGCTGGTCAAGCAGACCGGTTCGATCGAAGCCGCTGCCGGCAAACTGGGCATCAGTGATCTGAACCCGGACAACGCTGATCACGAGTTCTGATCAACCGCGTCTGCGTCAAAAAAGGCGACCTTCGGGTCGCCTTTTTCATACCTGCCGTACACAAACCTTTGTAGGAGTGAGCCTGCTCGCGATAGCGGAGTGTCAGCCAGAAGTTAGTCGACTGACACTCCGCTATCGCGAGCAGGCTCACTCCTACAGGGGTTTTGCATTGCTCTTCAGATTTGCGCTGTATCAAGCAAACGATAATTCCTCTTATTCAATCATCCCGGCCCTGTTAGACTTTGCGCCTTTATTTTTGCCCGTCCGCAGGATGTCTGATGCCCTCGCTGCCTCTTCGCTTGTCCGCACTGTTGCTGGCCCTGGGCCTGAGTGCCTGCGATGACGCCCCGCGTTTCACCAAGGCCGAGCCCGGTGAAGCCCGTTCGGGCGGTGCAGCGACCGTGCGCAAGACTGATCAGAATGCGTTCTCGTTGCCTTCGGCGAATCTGCCACCGTCGCGGCGGGTGGATTTCAGTGTCGGCAACAGTTTCTTCCGCAGCCCATGGGTGATCGCACCGTCGACCACCACTGCGCGCGATGGTCTCGGCCCGCTGTTCAACACCAACGCCTGCCAGAACTGCCACATCAAGGACGGTCGCGGCCATCCGCCAACGCCGGATGCCGCCAACGCGGTATCGATGCTGGTGCGCCTGTCGATCCCTGATGCGCCGAAATTCGCCAAGCTCATTGAGCAAGTCGGCGTAGTGCCGGAGCCGGTCTATGGCGGCCAGTTCCAGGACATGGCGGTGCCCGGTGTCGTGCCGGAAGGCAAAGTCCGCGTTGACTACACGCCAGTGCCGATTCGTTTCAAGGACGGCACCGAAATCGAACTACGCAAACCGGTCTTGCAGATCACCCAGCTCGGCTACGGCCCGATGCACCCGGACACGCGTTTTTCCGCCCGCGTCGCGCCGCCGATGATTGGCCTGGGCCTGCTCGAAGCGATCCCCGAAGAAGCCATCCTTGCCAATGCCGCCGCACAGGCCAAAGCGAAAAACGGCATCAATGGCCGCCCCAATCAGGTCTGGGATGACGCCTTGCAGAAAACCGTCATGGGCCGATTTGGCTGGAAAGCCGGGCAACCGAACCTCAATCAACAAAATGTTCACGCGTTTTCGGGTGATATGGGTCTTACGACGAGCTTGAGACCCTTTGATGACTGCACCGACGCGCAAACCGCCTGCAAACAGGCGCCAAACGGCAATGGCCCGGACGGCGAACCGGAAGTCAGCGACAACATCCTGCGTCTGGTGTTGTTCTATAGCCGCAACCTCGCCGTGCCGGCACGCCGTGGCGTTAACGATGCAGACGTCATCGCTGGCAAAAACCTGTTTTTCCAGGCTGGCTGCGATTCCTGCCACACGCCGAAATACACCACCGCCGCCAACGCCGCCGAACCTGAACTGGCCAATCAGGTTATTCGCCCGTACAGCGATCTGCTGCTGCATGACATGGGCGACGGTCTGGCCGACCACCGCACGGAATTCCAGGCCTCCGGCCGCGACTGGCGCACGCCGCCGTTGTGGGGGATTGGCCTGACGCAAGCGGTCAGTGGCCACACACAGTTTTTGCATGACGGTCGCGCGCGCAATCTGCTTGAAGCGGTGCTCTGGCACGGCGGCGAAGCGCAAGCCGCGCAGCAACAGGTTTTGTCTTTCAATGCCGAGCAGCGCGCTGCGTTGCTGGCGTTTTTGAACTCACTTTAAACACTGATAAAGAATCGGGAGCCCGACATGTTCCGTCCCAAGCTACTGTTCACCAGCCTTGCCGCACTCGCCCTCGGCGCCTGCTCGCCACAGGATCCGCAAGCGGTCACCTCGGCAGCCATCGCCAAATCGGTGATCCTGCCGACCTACACCCGTTGGGTCGAGGCCGACAAGCAACTGGCCGTCAGCGCCCTCGCCTACTGTCAGGGCAAAGAAACCCTGGAAACCGCCCGCGCCGACTTCCTCCACGCACAGAAAGCCTGGGCCGAGCTGCAACCGCTGCTGATCGGTCCGCTGGCCGAGGGCAACCGTTCGTGGCAGGTGCAGTTCTGGCCGGACAAGAAAAACCTCGTCGGCCGTCAGGTCGAGCAGTTGGTCGTCGCGCAGCCGCAGATTGATGCCGCCGCACTGGCCAAATCGAGCGTCGTCGTTCAAGGCCTGTCGGCTTACGAATACATCCTGTTCGACGCCAAGCCTGACGTGGCCAACGCCGAGCAGAAAGCCAAGTACTGCCCGCTGCTGATCGCCATCGGCGAGCGTCAGAAGCAACTGGCCGAAGAGATTCTGCAGAACTGGAACAACACCGACGGCATGCTCGCGCAGATGACCAAGTTCCCCAACCAGCGCTACGCCGACTCCCACGAAGCGATCGCCGATCTGCTGCGCGTGCAGGTCACCGCGCTGGACACCCTGAAGAAAAAACTCGGCACGCCAATGGGCCGCCAGAGCAAGGGCGTGCCACAGCCGTTCCAGGCCGATGCATGGCGTAGCCAGTCGTCCCTGACCGCGCTGGAAGCCAGCCTCGCCGCCGCCAAAGCCGTGTGGGAAGGCGTCGACAACAAAGGCCTGCGCGGTCTGTTGCCGGCTGAGCAGAAGCCACTGGCGGACAAGATCGACGCTGCCTACGCCGCTTCGCTGAAACTGTTCGACAGCACTCAGCGTTCGCTCGGCGAAATGCTCGAAGACGACGCCGGTCGTCAGCAACTCAACGACATCTACGACAGCCTCAACGTCGTCCATCGCCTGCACGAAGGTGAACTGGCCAAGGCGCTGGGCATCCAACTGGGCTTCAACGCCAACGACGGTGACTGATGAGGGCAACGGCCATGCTGCGACGTCAGGTTCTGACTTTAGGTAGTGCACTGCTGGGAGCAGTGACGCTGGGCGGCTGGACGCTGTTCAAACGCAAGGATCAGAGCCCGCTGTTGCTGTCGGCGCGCGACGACACCGACGGCAAGCATTACGCCGTCGGCTATCGTCTGGATGGCACGCGGGTGTTCGCCACCGAAGTCGGCCAGCGTTGCCACGACATCATCAACCACCCGACGCAGCCGATCGCGCTGTTCGTCGCACGTCGCCCGGGCACCGAAAGTTACCTGATCGATCTGCGCGACGGCACGTTGCTGCAGACGGTGACGTCGCAGCCGAACCGGCACTTCTACGGCCACGCCGTGGTGCACAAGGACGGCGAATACCTGTACGCCACCGAGAACGACACGACCGATCCTGGCCGTGGTTTGCTCGGTGTGTACAAGTTCGAAGGCGAACGGCTGGTGCATAGCGGCGAGATTTCCACCCACGGCCTCGGCCCGCATCAGGTGTCATGGATGCCCGATGGGGAGACGCTGGTGGTGGCCAACGGCGGGATTCGTACTGAGGCGGAAAGCCGCGTCGACATGAACCTCAACGCCATGGAGCCGAGCCTGGTCTTGATGCAACGTGACGGCACTCTGCTGAGCAAGGAAACCCTCGCCCAGCAGATGAACAGCGTGCGCCATCTGGGCATCGCCAGCGATGGCACCATCGTTGCCGGTCAGCAGTTCATGGGCGCCTCGCATGAGCGTTCGGAGCTGCTGGCGATCAAGCGTCCGGGGCAGCCGTTCGTGGCGTTCCCGGTGCCGGAGCATCAGTTGCAGTCGATGGGGCATTACACCGCCAGTGTTGCGGTGCACAGCGATTTGCGTCTGGTCGCACTGACAGCTCCGCGTGGCAATCGCTTCTTTATCTGGGATCTGGACAGCGGCGAAGTGCGCCTCGATGCGCCGTTGCCCGATTGCGCCGGTGTCGGTGCGGTGAAGGACGGTTTTGTCGTGACCTCCGGGCAAGGACGTTGCCGGTACTACGATTGCCGTCAGGATGAGCTGTTGGCCAAGCCGCTGGAATTGCCGGCGGGGCTCTGGGACAACCATCTTCATCTGATGGCATAAAACAGCCTTAAAAGATCGCAGCCTGCGGCAGCTCCTACATTGGAATGCACTCCCCTGTAGGAGCTGCCGCAGGCTGCGATCTTTTTGCGCCACCCTGTAAGAACTGCCAGTTGGAATCCCCCCTGTACTCGGAGTAATGTGCCCGCCTGTCTCACCTGATTTATCCAAGGAACTGGAAATATGCTGCGTCGCCGCATGCTGATCATGTTGGGTGTTGTTTTGTTGATCGTCCTGGTGCTGGGCGGGTACAAGGCCTTTTCGATCTACACCATGATCCAGGGCTTTTCCAAGCCGAAACCGCCGATCAGCGTCGCCGTGGCCAACGCCTCCGAACGCCCGTGGCAGATGCGCCTGCCCACCGTCGGCAGCCTCAAGGCGCTGCAAGGCGTCGACCTGAGTCTTGAGGTCGCCGGCACTGTCACCGAACTCAAATTCGAATCAGGACAAAAGGTCAAGGCCGGGCAACCGCTGCTGCAACTCGACAGCGCCGTCGAAGCAGCACTGCTGGAGACCGCCAAGGCCGACCTGGGCCTGGCGCAACTGGACTTCGGTCGTGGCAGCCAACTGATCGACAGTCGCGCCATTTCCAAAGGTGAATACGACCGGCTCTCGGCTGTTCTGCAAAAGGAGCGAGCCACGGTCAATCAGCTCAACGCAGCGCTGGCGAAAAAGCGCATTCTCGCGCCGTTCAGCGGCACCATCGGCATCCGCCAGGTCGACATTGGCGACTACCTCGCCAGCGGCACCAAAATCGCTACCCTGCAGGATTTGAGCAGCCTCTACGCCGACTTCTACGTGCCCGAGCAATCGATCCCGAAGCTGGCCATCGGCCAACCGGTGAATATCTCGGCTGCCGCCTACCCCGGCCAGACCTACCCGGGCAAGATCAGCGCGATCAACCCGATCGTCGAAAGCAGCACACGCAATATTCTGGTGCGCGCCACCCTGGCCAACCCCGATGGCAAACTGCTGCCGGGCATGTTTGCCAGCCTTGAAGTGCTGCTGCCCGATCCGCAAAAACACATCGTCGTGCCGGAAAGCGCGATCACCTACACCCTCTACGGCAACTCGATCTACGTGGTCGGGCAGAAGAAAGCCGAGGACGGCAGCGTCGAAAAGGATGACAAGGGCCAACCGGTGCTGATCGCCGAACGCCGCTTCATCGAAACCGGTGAACGCCGTGATGGCCTGGTAATGATCAACAAGGGCGTGCAGAGCGGCGAACAAGTGGTGACGGCCGGCCAGATCAAACTGGACAACGGCGCACAAATTGCCATCAGCGACGACAAGACCCTCGGCGAGCAGAACAGTCCGCCTCGCGCCGACTGATCAAGGAATCCCCATGGCTTTTACTGATCCGTTCATCCGCCGCCCGGTGCTCGCCACCGTGGTCAGTCTATTGATTGTGTTGCTCGGCTTTCAGGCCTGGAGCAAGTTGCCGCTGCGCCAATACCCGCAAATGGAAAACGCCCTGATCACGGTGACCACCGCTTACCCCGGGGCCAACGCCGAAACCATTCAGGGCTACATCACCCAGCCAATGCAGCAAAGTCTGGCGAGCGCCGAGGGCATCGACTACATGACCTCGGTCAGCCGGCAGAACTTCTCGGTGATCTCGATCTACGCACGCATCGGCTCCAATACCGACCGCTTGTTCACCGAACTGCTGGCCAAGGCCAACGAGGTGAAAAACAAGCTGCCGCAGGACGCCGAAGACCCGGTGCTGAGCAAGGAATCGGCCGACGCTTCGGCGCTGATGTACATCAGCTTCTTCAGCAAGGATTTGAGCAACCCGCAGATCACCGATTACCTGTCACGGGTGATCCAGCCAAAACTGGCCACCCTGCCGGGCATGGCCGAGGCGGAGATTCTCGGCAATCAGGTGTTCGCCATGCGCCTGTGGCTCGACCCGGTGAAGCTCGCCGGTTTTGGCCTCAGCGCCGCCGACGTGACCAACGCCGTGCGCCAGTACAACTTCCTCTCCGCCGCCGGCGAAGTGAAAGGCCAGTACGTGGTCACCAGCATCAATGCCAACACCGAGCTTAAATCCGCCGAAGCTTTTGCGGCGATTCCGCTCAAGGTCAGTGGTGACAGCCGCGTGCTGCTCAGCGATGTCGCGCGGGTGGAAATGGGCGCGGAAAACTACGATTCGATCAGCTCGTTCGGTGGCACGCCGTCGGTGTATATCGGCATCAAGGCCACCCCGGGCGCCAACCCGCTGGACGTGATAAAGGAAGTGCGCAAGCTGATGCCCGAGCTGGAAGCGCAACTGCCGCCGAACCTCAAGAGCGAGATCGCTTACGACGCCACATTGTTTATTCAGGCCTCGATCGACGAAGTGGTGAAAACCCTGTTCGAAGCGGTGCTGATAGTGATTGTTGTGGTGTTCCTGTTCCTCGGCGCACTGCGCTCGGTAGTAATCCCCGTGGTGACCATTCCGCTGTCGATGATCGGCGTGATGTTCTTCATGCAGATGATGGGCTACTCGATGAACCTGCTGACGCTGCTGGCGATGGTGCTGGCCATCGGTCTGGTGGTCGACGATGCGATTGTCGTGGTGGAGAACATCCACCGGCACATCGAGGAAGGCAAGACACCGTTCGATGCAGCGCTGGAAGGCGCACGGGAAATCGCCATGCCGGTGGTCTCGATGACCATCACCCTGGCGGCGGTGTATGCGCCGATCGGTTTCCTCACCGGGTTGACCGGGGCGCTGTTCAAGGAGTTTGCCCTGACCCTGGCCGGCGCGGTGGTAATTTCCGGCATCGTCGCCCTGACCCTGTCGCCAATGATGTGCGCGTTTTTGCTGCGTCACGAGGAAAACCCCAGTGGCTTGGCACACCGCCTCGACCGTATCTTCGAAGGCCTCAAGCGCCGCTATCAAAGCATGCTGCATGGAACGCTGAACACACGGCCGGTGGTGCTGGTATTCGCCGTGATCGTGTTGTGCCTGATCCCGGTGTTCCTCAAGTTCACCAAATCGGAGCTGGCCCCGGACGAAGATCAGGGCATCATTTTCATGATGGCCACTGCGCCGCAGCCGACCAACCTTGATTATCTGAGCACCTACACCGACGAGTTCATCAAGATCTTCAAGGAATTCCCGGAGTACTACTCCTCGTTCCAGATCAACGGCTACAACGGCGTGCAGGCGGGCATCGGCGGCTTCCTGCTCAAGCCGTGGAACGAACGCAGCCGCACACAGATGCAAATCCTCCCCGAGGTGCAAGGCAAACTCGAACGTATCCCGGGTTTGCAGATCTTCGGTTTCAACCTGCCCTCCTTGCCCGGCACCGGTGAAGGCTTGCCGTTCGAGTTTGTGGTCAATACCGCCAACGATTACGAGCTGTTGTTGCAAGTCGCCGACCGGATCAAGAAACGCGCGATGGAATCGGGCAAGTTCGCCTTCGTCGACCTCGATCTGGCGTTCGACAAACCCGAGGTTGTGGTCGATATCGACCGCGCCAAAGCGGCGCAGATGGGCGTGTCGATGCTGGACCTCGGTGGCACGCTGGCGACGCTGTTGGGCGAGGCGGAAATCAACCGTTTCACCATCGAAGGCCGCAGCTACAAGGTGATTGCTCAGGTCGAACGGCCGTATCGTGATAACCCGGACTGGCTGAACAATTACTACGTGAAGAACACCCAGGGTGAGCTGCTGCCACTGTCGACGCTGATCAAGGTCAGCGACCGCGCGCGACCGCGTCAGCTCAATCAGTTTCAGCAGCTCAACGCGGCGAAGATTTCCGGTTTCCCGTTGGTCAGCATGGGCGAAGCCATCGACACGGTGTTGCAGATTGCCCGCGAAGAAGCACCGGCCGGGTTTGCCTTCGACTATGGCGGCGCCTCACGCCAGTTCGTTCAGGAAGGCAGCGCGTTGTGGGTGACGTTTGCCTTGGCCCTGGCGATTATCTTTCTGGTGCTGGCGGCGCAGTTCGAGAGCTTCCGCGATCCGCTGGTGATTCTGGTGACGGTGCCGTTGTCGATCTGCGGGGCGCTGATTCCGTTGTTTCTCGGCTGGTCGAGCATGAACATCTACACCCAGGTCGGGTTGGTTACGCTGATCGGCCTGATCAGTAAACACGGAATCCTGATCGTCGAGTTCGCCAACCAGTTGCGCAAGGACAAAGGCCTGACGGCGCGTGAAGCCGTTGAGGAAGCGGCGGCGATTCGCTTGCGGCCGGTGCTGATGACCACGGCGGCGATGGTGTTTGGCATGGTGCCGTTAATTCTGGCCACGGGTGCCGGTGCGGTCAGCCGCTTCGATATCGGCATGGTGATTGCCACGGGGATGTCGATTGGCACATTGTTTACGCTGTTCGTCCTGCCGTGTGTTTACACCCTGCTGGCGAAACCCGAGCCTAAACCAACCGCGTAACCCCTGTAGGAGTGAGCCTGCTCGCGATAGCGGTATGTCAGTTAATAATGATTTGAATGACACACCGCTATCGCGAGCAGGCTCACTCCTACAAGGGATGTGTGTTGCTCCAGGCATAAAAAAAGGCCTCGCATCTGCGAGGCCTTTTATGTGGGCTTCAATCGTTTCAACTCTGCGGCCTCATCCCTTGAGAAAGTCCGAACATGAACAGCAATAAATCATGATCGGGTTTGGTCGCCACGGCGGCTTTCGCCACCCGTGGGACGGCGCAGTGGGCGTCGTCTACGGACGCGCCAACCACCTGCATGCGAGGCTGCTCCCAGGCAGCCACCGCCAATGACGCAACTGCCAAGGCTCCAACCAAAAACAAACCTCGTGCAATTTCTAGTTTCATCGCTATAAACCTTTGATAGCGCTGCCAAACGCCGTCTCATAAAAGTAGACGAGTTTTTTCCAGTCCGCGTCGCGGAACGACGAATGGCGGCGCAATTGCTTCATATCGTGGGAGGCTGCACGATAGGCGGTCAGACGCTGGCGGCACTTCTCCAGATCGATCAAAGCGACTTCGACATTGGCCGACTCACCTTCGCCCGTCACGCGCACAAACACGTGTTTGATGTAGATGCAGCTGTGCTGCCAACGACCCTTGTGCATGCGCGCCAGGTTCTCGGCGAGGTCCTTGAGCACGCGCTCATAAACCACATCGCCACATTGATCGCGACCGCCGGCAGCCGCCAGCCAGTGTTCCAGTTCCTGGAAACCGTCCAGGGACTTGGTCACCAGCAGCGCGCGCCATTTGTGTTGAGGATCAGGCTGGGCGCCGCAGAAAACGATTTCTGGCACGCGCACACCGAGCTTGCTGACGCCGGTCAGCGCATCCAGCTCGCGCAAAACCGTAGGCCGGCCGAAAGGGTGCAACCAGCTGCGATAGATATGACCCGTCTGGCGCTTGGCGTACAGCAGTTGACCATCGCGCCCCACGACCCTTTGCACACCACTTTCGCCACCGCGTCGAACATTGGGTTCTTCCACCCACTCACCGCGCTGGTTCCAGTAATAGTCAAAGCGATCTTGCGAAGCGACTTCCGTTTCTGCTGCCAATTGCACTGCCATCCTCTTACCTCTTGCGTAATACGTAAACCCGCCACATGGCGTAGAGCGGAATAAAGTCCAGTTGTTCCTGAATCCGAAAACCTGCTTCCTCGAATTCCTTTTCCACCGTAGCGGCCGGTAACACAAAGCGATTCTGATACTCGCGTTTGTCACGGTTGCGCTCGGCTCGCTGGCGTTTCCAGGCTTTGAAATTGCCATCAACCCACAGCGAAACGATCACACTGTCACGGGTGACACGCTCGAATTCGCGCAGAATCGCCCGGCGATGCTCGGCTTCACCGATATGGTGGAGCAGACGCATGCAGAAAATGCTGTCGACGGCGTTGTCAGGCAAGGCAATGTCGAAGGCAGATGTGTGCAAGGGTTGTACCCGTTTCACCACATCGGCCGGTTGCGACTGCATGGCCGTCTTGATCATCGACTCGGAATTGTCCGCGCCGATAATCACCCGATTGGCCTTTTCGCCCAACAGGGGCCAGAAACGCCCGGCACCGCAAGGCAGATCCAGCACCAGTCCCGGCTCACCCACCGACGTCAGCGCCTTGCGGGCCATCTGTTCGTCACGCCAGTGGGAGAGACGACGTCCAAGGCTTTCTTTGTGCTTGCGCAGGTATTTCTGCGCATGTTGATCGTCGTACTTTTCGGAAAAATCGAGTTTGATCGGACCGGCCATCACCTGGACTCCTGAATTGCTGATGTCACCACCTTAAGGAGCGGCGTGTCAGCGTCAGGTCATCCATTTGTGAAAAAAATGTCCGGTAAATAGACAAATTATTACAGCGTTATACAGGATTCAGACAGGTAAGAGGGAGTAGCCTTGCGCCACCCCCTGCGTCAGATTTTGCCCAGATCCACCTCGAAGCGGCAGCCATTGGGTTCCATCGTGCTCAAACTGACGGTCCAGCCCTGGTTCTCACAGATCCGCTGCACCAGCGATAACCCCAGCCCCAGGCCCTCGCCGCGCTTTTCGCTGCCACGTACGAAGGGCTCGAACATGGCTTCGCGCTTTTCTTCCGGAATGCCGACGCCGGAGTCTTCCACCGCGAAGCCATTGGTAGTGAGTGTCAGACGAATGAAGCCGCTTTCGGTGTAATGCAGCGCGTTGCGCAACAGGTTGCCCATCACGGCATTCAACAGGGTCGCGTTGTAGCGAATGTCTGATGGACTGCCAGGTTCGAAGATCAGTTTCAGGCCCTTGCTCTCGATCGGCCCGCGCCACAGACACAACAGACTCTCGGCAACTTGCGAAAGGTCCTGCTGCAGCGCCATGCCGGCATCTTCGTGCTGGGCACGCGCCAGCATCAGGAAGGTCTGCACCAACTCACGCATTTCTTCACTGGCGCGGGCAATACGCTCGACCTGCGAACGACCGCGCTGGTCGATCCCAGGGTTTTCCATCAGCAGTTCGCAGGAGCTGGCCAGCACCATCAATGGCGTTCGCAACTCGTGACTGACATCGCTGGTAAATAATCTTTCACGCGTCAGCGCCTGACGCAGGCGCCCCAACGTGGCGTCGAATGCCACCGCCAGCTCACCCACTTCGTCAGCCGCATAATCCGGTGCCAGCGGTGGTGCCAGGCCGAGTAACTGATCGCGGTGACGCACCTGCCTTGCCAGTCTCACAACCGGTGCCATCACTTTGCGCGCGAGCACCCAGCCGAGGAACACCGCCAGTGCCAGGCTGAGCACGAACCCCACCAGCACCACGGCAAACAGCACGCGCTCGCGCTCTTCAAAATCGCTTTGATCCTGCAGCAATACGTAACGTCGACCGTCAACGATTTCGACCATCGCGTGATACGACAGCTGCTCGCGAAACACTTCATGGAAACCTGAATCGAGGTGGCGCAGGTCTTTGGGCAACTCGAAATCGCCCGGCCCACCGCTGAAATAGAACAACTGATCCGGTTCCGGACGATGGCTCCAATCAGAAACGTTGTCCATCAGCAGCAGGCGCTGTAAATCGCCACCCAGCCCCGCTGAAATCAGTTTTTCTTCTACCAAGTGCACGGTCGCGACAATACCCATCGCAAAGGCTCCGGCCACCAATGCGCTCATCAAGGCAAAGGCAATAATGATCCGCTGGGATAGGCTTTGCTTAAACTCCATTACACATCGGCCAGCCGGTAACCCACGCCGTGCACGGTGTGCAGCAATGGTTTGGTGAACGGTTTGTCGATTACCTGACGCAATTGGTGGACGTGGCTGCGCAGGCTGTCGCTGTCCGGGCAATCATCGCCCCACAACGCCTCTTCGAGAATTTCCCGACGCAGCACGTGCGGGCTCTTCTGCATCAACACTGCCAGCAACTTGAGGCCGACCGGGTTGAGCTTGAGCAATTTGCCTTCTCGGGTCACTTCCAGCGTGTCGAGGTCGTAGCTCAGATCGGCGACCTGCAGCGCCCGACGGCCACCGCCTTGGGCGCGGCGCATTACCGCTTCGACCCGCGCGGCAAGTTCGGACAAGGCAAATGGCTTAATCAGATAATCATCAGCCCCGGACTTGAACCCCTGCAGACGATCATCGAGCTGATCACGAGCGGTGAGCATGATCACCGGCGTGTCGCGGCGGGCATCTTCACGCAGGCGTTTGCACAGGGTGTAGCCGTCGATCCCGGGCAGCATGATATCGAGGACGATCAGGTCGTAATGTTCGGTGGCGGCCAGATGCAGGCCTGACAGACCGTCTTGGGCGCAATCGACGGTATAGCCTTTGAGGCCCAGATAATCGGCCAGATTGGCCAGGATGTCGCGGTTGTCTTCGACCAGCAGAATTCGCATGGGCACCTCCTCCGTACGGGGTAACGGCCGTCTTGGCCCGCGCAGCTTACGGCCAAGTGTGGCTCAGGGCTAGGCGTGTGTCGGGTTGTTTAGCGATAAAAACGCTCATTGCGCATGCCAACGATTTTTTCACTTTCGGTTAACAAATCGGCGACGCCAGCACGCGCAGACTCCGCGCGGTTGCGCTCCTCAGAACATACTTACCGACCAAGGAATTGCCCATGGCGTCGACTTCTGCCCGCCCCGTTTCCAGGCCACTGAATTTTTGGTTATGCCTGGGAATCCCCACCTTCGCGGCGATCATTCTGGTAGTGCTGGAACTGACCGACCTGGACATGGATCTGGCCCGCCTGTTCTACGACCCAGTTGCCGGCGATTTTATCGGGCGGCACAGTTACTTCCTCGAGGACATCCTGCATGACCGCGCCAAACAGGTGGTCATTGTTTTCTCGGTGTTTGCCATCCTCGGTTTCATCGGATCGTTCTTCGTCGGCAGACTGAAACCGTTCAAGCGCGAACTGGGCTGTCTGGTACTGTCGCTGGGCCTTGCCACTTCGTTCGTTACCCCGGTGAAAGCGGTAACTGCGGTGCAATGCCCGTGGAGTCTGGAACAATTCGGTGGTCATGAAACCTATAGCAAGTTGATGGAGCATCGCCCGCAGACCGATAAGCCAGGCCGTTGCTGGCCGGGTGGTCATGCGGCAACGGGGTTCACTCTTTTTGCGCTGTTTTTTGTCTTGCGCGATCGCCGTCCGCGTCTGGCCCGTCAAGCATTCATCTTTGCCTTTGCATTGGGTTCGGTGTTTTCGATCAGCCGGATGATGCAGGGCGCGCACTTCTTTTCGCACAACGTGTGGACGGCGATTTTCTGCTGGCTGATTTGTCTGGGGTCGTATTACTGGGTGCTGTATCGCCCGGCGGTGAAGGCTGAAGTCGTCGCCAAAGCACACCCCGTCAGCGCCTGAAACACAAATCCAATGTAGGAGTGAGCCTGCTCGCGATAGCGGTGTGTCAGTCGCAATCATGTTGAATGAAATACCGCTATCGCGAGCAGGCTCACTCCTACAGGGGTTATGTGTGAAGCTGAAATTTGGGCAATAAAAAACCCCGCTGACTTTCGCCAGCGGGGTTTTGCGTTACAGGGACAAGGCTGGCTTACATCATGCCGCCCATGCCACCCATGCCGCCCATGTCTGGCATGCCGCCGCCAGCACCGCCGTCTTTCTTCGGCGCATCAGCTACTGCCGCTTCGGTGGTCAGGATCAGACCGCCGATCGACGATGCCGCTTGCAGAGCGGAACGAGTCACCTTGGTTGGATCCAGGATGCCCATTTCGATCATGTCGCCGTATTCGCCAGTCGCAGCGTTGTAACCGAAGTTACCTTTGCCGTTCTTGACTTCGTTGACCACAACGCTTGGCTCGTCGCCGCTGTTGGCAGCGATCTGACGCAGCGGAGCTTCAACAGCGCGGCGCAGAACAGCGATACCAACGTCCTGGTCAGCGTTGTCGCCTTTCAGGTCGTTCAGGGTTTGCAGAGCGCGGATCAGCGCAACGCCACCGCCAGGTACCACGCCTTCTTCAACGGCTGCACGAGTTGCGTGCAGGGCGTCTTCAACGCGGGCTTTCTTCTCTTTCATTTCAACTTCGGAACCAGCGCCAACCTTGATCACTGCAACGCCGCCGGACAGCTTGGCCAGACGCTCTTGCAGTTTTTCACGGTCGTAGTCCGAGGAAGTTTCAGCTGCCTGGGCACGGATCTGAGTGATTCGCGCCTGGATATCAGCTTCTACGCCAGCACCGTCAACGATGATGGTGTTTTCCTTGGAGATGGTCACACGCTTGGCGCTACCAAGGTTTTCCAGGGTAGCGGCTTCCAGGCTCAGGCCGATCTCTTCGGAGATAACGGTACCGCCGGTCAGAACAGCGATGTCCTGCAGCATGGCCTTGCGACGGTCGCCGAAGCCTGGCGCCTTGACGGCTGCGACTTTAACGATGCCACGCATGTTGTTCACAACCAGGGTCGCCAGGGCTTCGCCTTCAACGTCTTCGGAAACGATCAGCAGTGGACGGCCGGCTTTGGCAACGGCTTCCAGCACTGGCAGCATTTCGCGGATGTTCGAGATCTTTTTGTCGACCAGCAGGATCAGCGGGCTGTCCAGCTCGGCAACCATGGTCTCTGGCTTGTTGACGAAGTACGGGGACAGGTAGCCACGGTCGAACTGCATGCCTTCGACAACCGACAGTTCGTTTTCCAGGCCAGTGCCTTCTTCAACGGTGATCACGCCTTCTTTGCCGACTTTTTCCATGGCTTCGGCAATGATGTCGCCGATGGAGCTGTCGGAGTTGGCGGAGATGGTGCCTACCTGAGCGATTGCCTTGGTGTCAGCGCATGGCTTGGACAGGTTTTTCAGCTCTTTGACGATGGCGATGGTCGCCTTGTCGATGCCGCGCTTCAGGTCCATCGGGTTCATGCCGGCAGCGACGGCTTTCAGGCCTTCGTTGACGATCGACTGAGCCAGAACGGTAGCGGTGGTAGTACCGTCACCAGCGTCATCATTGGCACGGGAGGCAACGTCTTTGACCAGCTGCGCGCCCATGTTTTCGAAGCGATCTTCGAGTTCGATTTCTTTGGCGACGGAAACGCCGTCCTTGGTGATGGTCGGAGCGCCGAAGCTCTTCTCGATGATCACGTTACGGCCTTTCGGGCCCAGGGTCGCTTTTACTGCGTCAGCCAGGACGTTGACGCCCTTGAGCATTTTTTTACGGGCGGAATCGCCAAACAGAACTTCTTTAGCAGCCATGATCGATATTCCTTAAATACTTTGTAGTAGCGGGAAAATGAACGGGGGTATCAGCCTTCGATAACAGCGAGGATTTCGTTCTCGCTCATTACCAGCAGGTCTTCGCCGTCGACTTTCACAGTGTTGCTGCCGGAGTAAGGACCGAATACAACCTTGTCGCCCACTTTCACGGACAATGCATGAACTTCACCGCGCTCGCGTTTGCCTGGGCCTACAGCGAGGATTTCACCGTGGTTGGCTTTTTCAGCAGCCGAACCTGGCAGGACGATACCGCCAGCGGTTTTCTTTTCTTCTTCGCTGCGACGGATTACGACGCGGTCATGCAGAGGACGAAGCTTCATTGTCGATCTCTCCTAATTGTGGTTTTCATCGGCCGGTGTAGTCCCGGCGGGTTTAACAAATCCGGCCTGCGCCGGTTGCGGTTCGTCAAGCGAGCCGCGGAAGACTGACTGGCTCAAATGCCAGAAACCTTTCGGTGACCGATACATAAGGGCGCATAAGCTTATTACAAGGGCGAGCTGAGAAAATTTTTCACTCTGGAGGCCCGTAAATGAACACGGCACCCGAAGGTGCCGTGTGGCTAACGCAGTTACTTGCTGTCGCGGTGTTCGAACTCGCCTTCGATCACATCACCCTCGCGGCCCAGTGGCTGACGCGGTGCAGGACCGCCACGGGGTTGCAGATCGTCGGCGAACGCACGCTGACGCATGGCCTGTTCTTCGGCGCGCTGACGCATTTTGTTCGCCAGCAACCGGCGGCTGAATGGCAGCAACATCACCAGACCGACCACGTCGCTGATGAAGCCCGGCAGGATCAGCAGGCCACCGGCCAAAGCCAGCCTCAGCCCTTCGAGCATGGTTTGCGCGGGCAGTTCGCCGCGGTTCAGGCTTTCACGGGCACGCAGTGCAGTGGCCAGACCGGCGACGCGCAGCACAAAAACACCGAACATCGAGCCGACAATGATCAGCAGCAGGGCCGGGAAAAACCCGATAGCCCCTGCCACTTTGACGAATACGAACAGCTCCAGCACTGGAAACAGCAGAAAGAGCAACAGAAAAGGGCGCATCAAAGTTTCCTCAACGCAAGAAATGCCTTGCAGTAAGCCTTAGATGACGTCGCCCTTTCGTGAATTCAAGCGTCGACCACTGCATTTTTTGGCCAGACCTGTGCGTGAGCCAATGAAACCAAGGCTTCGCGCACTTGTGTCGGCGTATGACAAGGGGCTTGAAACGGCAACCAGTACAGCGCCTGACCGATGCGCAGGTGCATGCCTTCGATGTCGATTCCGGCCAGTTGCGCCGGCACGGTTTTCGGCAGACCGGCAAGGTCGACGTAGTGCGCGATGGCTTTGGCGTGGTCGCTGTTCATGTGTTCGACCATGCTGATTTCAGCCTTGCCGGCGAACGGATTGGCCAGGGTCAGTTGATCGACCCAGTGGATCGCGCCGAAACCGCCGATGTAGCGATGACGCACCGGAGTCAGCACCCAGAAATCGAAATCGTGGGCCTTGTGGTAGTTCTGCGAATCCGGGAAAAAACGGTAGTACCGCTCGGCGGCGGCATCGATGGCAGCGGCATCTTCGAGCTTCTGCGCTTCGGCCAGATAAGTCAGGCGACCAACGGCTTGCACGTCATCGGCTTCGCGCTCCCCCACCAACATCGAGCATTTAGGGTCTTTTTGCAGGTTGTGGGTGTGCTGGGCGATGCGACTGATCAGGATCAGCGGCCGACCCTGCTCATCCAGGCAGTAAGGCACCACGGAGCCAAAGGGAAAACCGGGCATCGATTTGGAGTGGGTCGACAGCACTCCCCGGTATTCCTTGAGAAGCAATTCTCGGGCATTCTTCGCCACTTCAACGCTCAATTTATGACTCCTTAAATAGTATCCGTCGAAAAAACGGACGGGCGCCCGGGATCAAGTCCCCGTCACGCCAGCGGGCAATTCTCATGTGCACCCTGCCAAGGCCGGTGCAGATCGGGAGTCGCTGAAAACAAAAACTACTCAGACCTGCTATCGGGGCATGCGAATGCAACTCAACGACAAAGTAATCATTATCACTGGCGGATGCCAGGGTTTGGGCCGTTCGATGGCCGAGTATTTCGCCGGCAAAGGCGCGAAGCTGGCGTTGATCGACCTCAATCAGGAAAAGCTCGACGATGCGGTCGCGGCTTGCAAGGCCAAAGGCGTCGAGGCGCGCAGCTATCTGTGCAACGTGGCCAATGAAGAGCAGGTCGAGCACATGGTCGCTCAGGTCGCCGCCGATTTCGGCGCGATTCACGGCCTGATCAACAACGCAGGGATCCTCCGTGATGGCCTGCTGCTCAAGGTCAAGGACGGCGAAATGACCAAGATGAGCCTGGCACAGTGGCAGGCGGTGATCGACGTCAACCTGACCGGCGTGTTCCTCTGCACCCGTGAAGTGGCGGCGAAAATGGTCGAGCTGAAGACCAGCGGCGCGATCATCAACATCTCGTCGATCTCGCGGGCGGGCAACGTTGGCCAGACCAACTACTCGGCGGCCAAGGCCGGTGTTGCTGCAGCGACAGTGACCTGGGCCAAAGAGCTGGCGCGTTACGGCATTCGTGTCGCGGGGATTGCACCGGGCTTCATCGAAACCGAGATGACCCTGGGCATGAAACCGGAAGCGCTGGAGAAGATGACTTCGGGGATTCCGCTCAAGCGCATGGGCAAGCCGGAAGAGATCGCCCATTCGGCGGCGTACATTTTCGAAAACGACTATTACACCGGGCGGATTCTGGAGATGGATGGCGGGTTGCGGATCTAACCCCCACCACAAAACCCGTGTAGGAGTGAGCCTGCTCGCGATTGCAGTCATTCATTCAACAAATCTGTTGAATGGTATTCCGCTATCGCGAGCAGGCTCACTCCTACAGGTTTATTCAGTGTTGCGGATGCATCAATCGTCGCTGATGGTGATATTCGGCATCGCCGGCGTTGCCGCTTCCTGCAACACGATCCGTGCGCCGACGTGGCGGGCCAGTTCCTGATAGACCATGGCGATCTGGCTGTCCGGCTCGGCGATCACCGTTGGCTTGCCGCCATCGGCCTGCTCACGGATCAGCATCGACAGAGGCAGCGAAGCCAACAGCTCCACACCGTACTGGGTCGCCAGTTTCTCACCACCGCCCTCACCGAACAGATGCTCGGCATGCCCGCAGTTCGAGCAGATGTGCACGGCCATGTTTTCCACCACGCCCAGCACCGGAATGTTGACCTTGCGGAACATTTCCACGCCTTTGCGCGCGTCGAGCAAGGCCAGATCCTGTGGCGTGGTGACGATCACCGCACCGGCCACCGGGACTTTCTGTGCCAGGGTCAACTGGATGTCGCCGGTGCCTGGCGGCATGTCGATGACCAGATAATCCAGATCGCCCCACGCGGTTTGCGTGACCAGTTGCAGCAGCGCGCCGGACACCATCGGCCCGCGCCAGACCATCGGCGTGTTGTCGTCGGTCAGAAAGGCCATCGACATGACTTCAACGCCATGGGCCTTGAGCGGCACGAACCACTTCTGATCCTTGACCTCAGGGCGGGTGCGCTCGGGGATGCCGAACATGATGCCTTGGCTCGGGCCGTAGATGTCGGCGTCGAGAATCCCCACTTTGGCGCCTTCACGGGCCAGGGCCAGCGCGAGGTTGGCGGCGGTGGTCGACTTGCCCACACCGCCCTTGCCCGACGCCACGGCGACCACGTTCTTGACGTTGGCCAGCCCCGGGATCTGCGCTTGCGCCTTGTGCGCGGCAATCACTGTGTTGACCTCGACCTTGGCGACAACCACGCCGTCGAGGTTTTCGATGGCCAGTTGCAACAATTGCGCCCAGCCGCTCTTGAACAGACCGGCGGCGTAACCGATTTCCAGCTGCACGTTGACGCGGTCACCGACGATCTCGATGTGCTTCACGCAACCGGCGCTGACCGGATCCTGGTTCAGGTAAGGGTCGGTGTATTGGCTGAGGACGGCTTCCACCGCTGCGCGAGTGACGGCGCTCATGGGCAACTCCGATAACAAGACTGGGAAAAGATGGCGGGTATCCTACCCCTTCTGTCCTCCGGACGGCACGCCCGGCAACGATTTGCAGGGGTGAAATATCTTTCCCGGCGCTTTATAGTGGCCGACCTCCGTTTCATCAAGTAGCGAAGCCCCACATGTCCGAACCACGCAAGATCCTCGTCACCAGCGCCCTGCCCTACGCCAACGGTTCGATTCACCTTGGCCATATGCTGGAATACATCCAGACCGATATGTGGGTGCGCTTCCAGAAGCATCGCGGCAATCAATGCATTTACGTCTGCGCCGACGACGCCCACGGTTCGGCGATCATGCTGCGCGCGGAAAAGGAAGGCATCACCCCGGAACAACTGATCGCCAATGTGCAGGCTGAACACAGCGCCGACTTTGCCGAGTTCCTGGTTGATTTCGACAACTTCCACTCCACTCACGCCGAAGAAAACCGTGAGCTGTCGAGCCAGATCTACATCAAGCTGCGTGACGCCGGGCACATCGCCCAACGCTCGATCACCCAGTATTTCGACCCGGAAAAGAAAATGTTCCTGGCCGACCGCTTCATCAAGGGCACCTGCCCGAAATGCGGCACCGAAGACCAGTACGGCGACAACTGCGAAAAATGCGGCGCGACCTATGCACCAACTGATTTGAAGGATCCGAAATCTGCGATCTCTGGCGCCACTCCGGTGCTCAAGGATTCCCAGCACTTCTTCTTCAAGCTGCCGGACTTCCAGCAAATGCTGCAGACCTGGACCCGCAGCGGCACCCTGCAGGACGCCGTCGCCAACAAGATCGCCGAATGGCTGGACGCAGGCCTGCAACAGTGGGACATCTCCCGCGATGCGCCGTACTTCGGTTTCGAGATCCCGGGCGAGCCGGGCAAGTATTTCTATGTGTGGCTCGACGCGCCAATCGGCTACATGGCCAGCTTCAAGAACCTTTGCGACCGCACGCCGGATCTGGATTTCGACGCGTTCTGGGCCAAGGATTCCACCGCCGAGCTGTACCACTTCATCGGCAAGGACATCGTCAATTTCCACGCACTGTTCTGGCCGGCGATGCTTGAAGGCGCCGGTTACCGCAAGCCGACCGGCATCAACGTACACGGCTACCTGACCGTCAACGGCCAGAAAATGTCCAAGTCGCGCGGCACCTTCATCAAGGCCCGTACGTATCTGGATCACCTGTCGCCGGAATACCTGCGCTACTACTACGCAGCCAAACTGGGCCGTGGCGTCGATGACCTTGACCTGAACCTCGAAGATTTCGTGCAGAAGGTCAACTCCGACCTGGTCGGCAAAGTGGTCAACATCGCCAGCCGTTGCGCCGGTTTCATCCAGAAAGGTAACGGCGGCCTGCTGGTCGACACCAATGCTGCGCCGGAGCTGACTGAGGCTTTCCTCGCCGCAGCGCCAAGCATTGCGGATGCCTATGAAGCTCGCGACTTCGCCCGCGCCATGCGTGAAACCATGGCCCTCGCCGACCGCGCCAACGCCTGGATCGCCGACAAGGCACCGTGGTCGTTGAACAAGCAGGAAGGCAAACAGGATGAAGTCCAGGCGATCTGCGCCACCGCCATCAATCTGTTCCGCCAACTGGTGATCTTCCTCAAGCCGGTGCTGCCGCTGCTGGCCGCCGATGCCGAGGCGTTCCTCAATGTCGCCCCGCTGACCTGGAACGACCACACCACGCTGCTGGCCAACCACCAGCTCAACGAATTCAAACCGTTGATGACCCGCATCGACCCGGTAAAAGTACAAGCCATGAGCGACGCCTCGAAAGAAGACCTCACCGCCAGCCAGACCGACACCGGCGCCGCCGCCCCGGCCGGCAATGGCGAACTGGCCAAGGACCCGCTGTCGCCGGAAATCGACTTCGATGCCTTTGCCGCGATCGACCTGCGCGTCGCACTGATCGTCAAGGCCGAACACGTGGAAGGTGCTGACAAGCTGCTGCGTTTGACCCTCGACATCGGTGACGAGCAACGCAACGTGTTCTCGGGCATCAAGAGCGCATACCCGGACCCGTCCAAGCTCGATGGTCGCCTGACCATGATGATCGCCAACCTCAAGCCACGGAAAATGAAGTTCGGTATCTCCGAAGGCATGGTGATGGCAGCAGGCCCTGGCGGTGAAGAGATCTACCTGCTGAGCCCGGACAGCGGCGCCAAGCCGGGTCAGCGCATCAAGTAACACTCGGCGGCAGACCGATCCCACAGGCGTGCACCGCATGCCTGTGGGATTTTTCATATCTGGCCGGATAATGCCTAACCTTAAGAGACATCCGCCCGTTTCGCTGGCAGAACCATGACCGAACTCGTGCTTACGCTTATCAGTGCTGCGCTGCTCAACAACTTCGTGTTGCACTGGCCGCTGGGCGTCGATCCGCTGCTCGCGGCCAGTCGTCGACAGGTGCATGCGCTGGGGCTGGCGACGTTGTGTCTGATGCTGATCGTTGGCGTTACCAGTTACGCGGTCTGGCATTGGCTGCTGAGGCCGCTGCAACTTGAAGCCCTGCGCCTGTTCGTGTTTCTGCCGTTGAGTGTGTTGCTGATTGCGCCACTGTTGAAGCTGCTGGCGCGCAGGCTGCCGAATCTGCCTTTCGAAGGTTTGTGGCCATTGTTGCTGGGCAATGCCGGCGTGCTCGGGCTGGCACTGATCAATGCGCAAAACGATCGAGGTCTGCTGCAGGCGACCACTTTGAGCCTCGGTGCCGGGCTGGGTTTCTGGCTGGTACTGAGCCTGTTCCAGGATTTGCGTGAACGTACGGCCGACAACGATATTCCCCTGCCCTTTCGTGGCTTGCCGATCGATTTGATCAGCGCCGGATTGATCGCAGTGATTTTTCTCGGATTCAGTGGACTGATCAAAACATGAGTCTGATTCAACGCATCGATGCCCTTCTGCCGCAGACCCAGTGCGGCAAGTGCGGCCATCCCGGATGCAAGCCGTATGCGCAAGGCATCGTCGCAGGCGAGCCGATCAACAAGTGTCCGCCGGGTGGTGACGAAACCATCGCCGCGCTGGCTGAACTGTTGAAAGTACCGGTGCTGGAACTGGACATCAGTCGCGGCGCAGCGCCGGCGCAGGTGGCGTTCATCCGTGAAGCCGAATGCATTGGCTGCACCAAATGCATTCAGGCCTGCCCGATCGACGCGATCGTCGGCGCGGCGAAACTGATGCACACGGTGATCATTGACGAATGCACCGGTTGCGACCTGTGTGTTGCGCCGTGCCCGGTGGATTGCATCGAAATGCATCCATTGCCACCGAGCACGTTGCCGGTGGTTGGCGGTCTGGCATTCAGTCTTGAAGAACAGCGCGCACGGGCGGCCAAACGCGATCACGCGCGTCAACGTTTCGAGCGTCGAAACGAGCGCTTGCAACGCGAAGAACAACAAAAGCAGGCAGAGCGTGAAGCGCGGGCAAAACGGGCGGCGCAACCTGAAGTGACTGCAACCGATCCGGTACAGGCAGCACTGGAACGGGTGCGTGCGCAGAAAGCGGCGACCGCTGATGCGGCGCTGAAGAAAGCCAAGATTGATGTGGCAATGAGCCGTGCGCAACTGCACAAATCGCTGAAGGCCTTCGGCCACCCGCCGACGTTCGAGCAGCAGGCGCAACTGATCGTATTGCAGCAGCAGTTCGAAGCCGCCGAACAAGCTCTGGCGGCCGTTGAAAGCAGCGCTACGCCAGCGCCCGTAGTGCCTGCCCCAGCCAAAGACGCTGATCTGAAACGGGCGAAGATTCAGTTGGCCATGCGCCGCGCTGAACTGAAAAAGGCACAAACCGCCGAAGCGGCGCCCGAGCAGATCGCCGCGCGGGAACAAGCATTGCGCGACGCCGAACAGGCCCTGCACGCCGCCGAAGCCACAAGCGATCAGCCGTTGCCTGACCTGGTGCGCGTCGAAAAACGCCCGATCGACAGCCAGCTTCGCCAGTTGAAAACCGAATTGGCCTACGCCCGCGCGGACCTCAACAAACTCGAACGTCGCGCCGACACGCCCATCGAAACCCTCGACAAGGCCCGCGCCCGCCTGCAAGACGCCGAGCGCCAGGTGCAAGATCATGTCGCCCCTTGAGGCACCGGACGATCGCCTGCCACAGGCGATGAAACTGGTGCTGCTCGCCGCCTTGCCGGGGCTGCTGACGCTGTTCTGGTTGTATGGCTGGGGCGTGTTAATCAATCTGCTGTTGGCGATCGTCACCGCGCTGGTAGTCGAGGCAACTGTCCTCCGACTGCGTCGACAGCCATTGCAGCCGACACTAAGTGACGGCAGTGCGCTGGTCAGCGCGACATTGCTGGCCGCCGCCCTGCCGCCTTATTGCCCGTGGTGGCTGACGGTGACGGCGATTGCCTCGGGTCTGTTGTTTGGCAAGCACTTGTACGGCGGCGTCGGTAGAAATCCATTCAATCCGGCGATGCTCGGGTTTGCCTTGGCCATGGTGATGTTCCCGCAGCCGATGACCCATTGGCCGGCCCATGGCCTGGATCTGACGGCAACGTTTCAACAGGTATTCGGCGCAGGCCAGGCGCCGGACGCCTGGGCGCAAGCTACCGTGCTGGACAGCCTGCGCATCAACAAAAGCCTGACCATGGACGAATTGTTCGCCAGCAATCCGGCGTTCGGTCGCTTTGGCGGCCACGGTGTGGAATGGGTGAATCTGGCGTTTCTCGCCGGCGGGCTGGTTTTGCTGCAGCGCCGGATCTTCGGTTGGCACGCACCAGCAGGCATGCTCGGCAGCCTGTTTGTTGTCAGCCTGCTGTTCTGGAATGGCTCCGGGTCGGACTCTCAGGGTTCGCCGCTGTTCCACCTGCTCAGTGGCGCGACCATGCTGGGCGCGTTCTTCATCATCACTGAACCGGTCTCCGGCGCCAGAACGGCGCTTGCCCGATTGCTGTTTGGCATCGGTGTCGGCTTACTGACTTACCTGATTCGCAGTTGGGGCGGTTACCCGGATGGCGTCGCGTTTGCAGTGCTACTGATGAACCTTTGCGTGCCGGCGCTGGAACGATTTTCCGCGAGTCGTCAGCCACAGGTGAGTTCATGAACCGCACGGCCAGCGCACTGACGTTATTCTTGTGGGCGGTGGTCGGCATTGGTGCGACGTACCTGCTGCAACGCAGCAGCGCACCGCAGATCGCTGCTGAGCAGCGCCTGGTCGACAGTCGCAAACTGCTCGACATGCTTCCCCCTGACAGCTACGACAACCAACCGCTGGAACGGCCAATTACACTGACCGATACCGGTCTGAGCCATAGCACGCTCGCGGCTGGTTACCGTGTAACCAAGAATGGTCAAACCGTTGCAGTGTTGCTGCGTAACCAGACCGAGGGCTACGCCGGTGCCATTGAATTGCTGATTGCTATCGATGCCAACGGCAAGTTGCTCGGCGTGAAAACCCTCAAGCAAAACGAAACCCCGGCACTCGGTGGGCCCATTGGCGACTGGCCGAACCGCTGGCTTCAGGTTTTCAACGGCAAATCACGCGGTGAACCGAATGACGCTGGCTGGGCATTGAAAAAAGATCAGGGGCAGTTCGATCAAATCGCCGGTGCGACCATCACCTCTCGCGCGGCGATCAGCGCTATCCATGATGCCCTGCGCTACTTCGATGAACATCGGGCGGCACTGCTGGGGAGCGGAACATGAACCGCTCGGCAGCCCTTTCGAATGCTTTGATGCTGACACTGCTGCTTGGCACCAGTGACTCCTTGGCAGGCGCACTGGGGGCATTATTGATGTTCGCCAGTGTCGTGGGTCTGTATGGCCCGTGCATGCCTGTTTTACGGTCTCGCCTCACTGGCACAAGCGCATTGCTGGCCAGCCTGCTGCTCGCCGCGACTTTCACCAGTTGTGCAGACCTGTTGGCGCAACGCTGGTTTCTGCCCTGGCAGCAAACATTCGGCCTCTATGCCGGCCTGATAGCCTTGCAATGCGTGGCACTGGAGCACAATGGCTTCTGGCGCTCATCGCTGGTCGAGCGCTTGAAACTCTGCGGCATGTTCGGCGGATTGATGTTGCTGCTCGCCGGGCTGCGTGAACTCATCGGTCACGGTAGTCTCGGCCGGGGGCTGTCCGAAGACTGGCCAGGTCTAGTTGTGTTTAGCGAAGGCCTGCACCTGATCACCTTGATCCCCGGTGCTTTTATTTTGTTGGCGCTGCTGTTGGCGGCGCGCCAGGCGTTGATTCGCCCGAACTCGATATCCAAGGAAACGCATCGCCCATGAATGCCGCAAAACGTCTGGAGATTTTCCGCCGCCTGCACGAAGACAATCCGGAGCCGAAGACCGAACTGGCCTACTCCTCACCGTTCGAGCTGTTGATCGCCGTGATTCTTTCGGCGCAGTCGACTGACGTCGGTGTCAACAAAGCCACGGCGAAGCTGTTTCCGGTCGCCAATACGCCGGCGGCGATCCACGCTTTAGGGGTCGAAGGTCTATCGGAATACATCAAGACGATCGGTCTCTACAACAGCAAGGCCAGGAACGTCATCGAAACCTGCCGCCTGCTGGTCGAACGCCATGGCAGTGTAGTTCCGCAAACCCGTGAAGAGCTCGAATCCTTGCCGGGAGTGGGCCGCAAGACCGCCAACGTCGTACTCAACACGGCATTCCGCCAACTGACCATGGCCGTCGACACCCACATCTTTCGCGTCAGCAACCGCACCGGCATCGCACCGGGCAAAAATGTGGTCGAAGTGGAAAACAAGCTGATGAAATTTGTACCCAAGGAATTCCTGCTCGACTCTCATCACTGGCTGATTCTTCACGGTCGCTACGTGTGTCTGGCCCGCAAGCCACGGTGTGGGAGTTGTCGGATCGAAGACTTGTGCGAGTACAAAGACAAAACTTCTGACGATTGACCGGCTATTGGAATAATTGATAAGTCGATTGAAAAAATCTTTTTTACCCGCTGCAGGAATGTCGATATAAGGAGCGCCAGAGGCATTCTTAGCCGGGAGTTAGCTGATGAGTAGCGACAAAGAGACACTGGATGTAGATGACGATCTCACTGCGGAAACTGATGATGCCGAACCTGTGGTCGAAGTCGCCAAGACCAATCTCAGCAAGCGCCGTACGATCGATAACCTGCTTGAGGAGCGCCGACTGCAAAGGCAATTGGCCGATTACGATTTTGATCTCTGATACTTGAAAGCCTCCCGAACCGGAGGCTTTTCTCTTTGTACGGCTAGCTGAGCTTGATCGGCCCATGACCCCGTCAGCCATCGATAGATTCAGACCAGACCATTGCGCTGCGCCAATTCGATCAGATCAACCAGAGAACGCGCATTGAGCTTCAACAACAAGCGCGTCTTGTAAGTGCTCACGGTTTTGTTGCTCAAAAACATGCCATCTGCAATTTCCTTGTTGGTTTTGCCCCGCGCCAACTGCTGCAGCACCATCATTTCCCGACCGGACAGACGATCCACCATATCGGCTTCACTCGCATTGCCCAGACTTGTACGCACGGTATGCAAAGCCTGATTGGGAAAATAACTGTAGCCGGACAATACGGCCTTGATTGCGCTGAGCAACTCGGTCAAGTCCTGCTGTTTGCACACATAGCCGGCCGCCCCCGACTGCATGCAGCGCATGGAAAAGTGCCCGGGAGCCTGGGAAGTCAGAACCAGTACCTTAATCGGCATGGCCGTTGAAGTCAGGCGTGCGATAACTTCCAGACCATCAAGTTTTGGTATTCCAATGTCCAGAATGACAATATCCGGCATTTGTTCTCGAGCAAGTTGTAATGCATCCACACCGTTATCAGTTTCTGCGATGACTTCGTAGCCATGACGTTCCATCAGCATACGTACCGCAAGACGAATGACAGGGTGATCATCCACGATCAGCACTTTATTCATGGGCAAGTCCAGTTTCGCTGTTCGAATTTTTAGAACACGCACAATAGCCCAGTCACTTGCTCTATGGCATGCCAGTGTTAACACGCACTTGCATCGAGAGACATGCCCTACATCCATCGCGGATTAATCCTACAAAAAACCTCCGTCCATCTAAACATCCGACACCGCAGACTCTTTCGCCGGAGGCAAAAATTCTCTTTTCAACCTGTTACAGACTACGATCACCGGTGCAAAACCCACACCTCGCCGCTGCAGCTCATTGCGCCCGAACGGCGCTGGCGCCCGGGCCTATGTGCGCGCCTGAAAAATATCGGAATATCGGAATATCGGAAACACAAAGCAACAGCGGTGGCACCGGCACTATAACGCTGGGAAAAACATAAACACTTGAAACAAGATATTTATACCAAGCACTATACTTTTGCTATAAAAACAAACACTGAATCCAAACTATCTATGCCCAACCAATACGAACTTATTAACCATGAGAAAGACCAGGCAAAAGAGTACAAACATGCTAAAAATAAAAAAAAAGATCAGCAACCCAATGACCGTCATTGCCATATTTGCGGCCATCTCTGAAACATCAGCCGCTGTATCTCTGCCTTTCCTTGACAACAAGGACAGGGAAATCTATGTGTGGTTCCTGATCAGCTTTCCATTTTACTTGCTATTTCTTTTCTTTATTACCTTGAATTTCAACTACCGCTCCCTCTATTCACCTTCCGATTTCGGTAAAGACAAGAACTTCCTGAAGGTAATCGATACCAATGATCGCGAGAACAAACGACACACCTCGACGCAAGAACCTGGCACACCAGGTACATTCGGGTTCTCCAGTTGTATAGTGCCGAGCGAAACTGGCACTGTCGAATGCAAAGACTCGTGCAAAGTACACAACGCACCTGACCCGCCTGCGGACAGCAACGTAAAACCGAGCCTGATTGTTCAGCACAACATTCAGTTGCCCGCATCGATCAGTAATTTGCATCTCATAGATGCCAGAGATGTCGATGCATCGAGAGAGTTAGCCACAATGGTGGAAAATATCCGCAACCTGGACAGGAAAACGGCCCGTGTGGTCGTCTTTCTTTCCAATCATGTGTCGGATGTTTTACTGACGCAAAATGCACTACTGCAAATAAGGCACATAAAGAAAGGCTCTGGCAACACACTGTGCATTGTTTATAACCTGTGCTCACAAGCGGTGACACTACTGGGGCGGGCCTGAAGGAGGAGTCATTGCCCCACGCGCGAAACCCTGAACATGACTCGAACAGAAACAACCAAAGAATTTACGTAAAAAGGGCGGCGTTGTCTCGATGACAAGGCCGCCCTTTTCATTGCGCGTCAGTCTGTAACACTCAGAACAGCTTGCGGCCCTTGTTGGCAGCAATGCGCATGCGCAGCGCGTTGAGCTTGATGAAGCCCGCCGCGTCGGCCTGGTTGTAAGCACCGCCATCTTCTTCGAAGGTCGCGATGTTGGCGTCGAACAGCGAATCGTCGGACTTGCGGCCAGTGACGATCACGTTGCCTTTGTACAGCTTCAGGCGAACGACACCGTTCACGTTAACCTGGGAAGCATCGATCATCTGTTGCAGCATTAGACGCTCAGGGCTCCACCAGTAACCGGTGTAGATCAGGCTGGCATATTTCGGCATCAGCTCGTCTTTGAGGTGAGCGACTTCGCGGTCCAGGGTGATCGATTCGATGGCGCGGTGAGCGCGCAGCATGATGGTGCCGCCCGGGGTTTCATAGCAGCCACGGGACTTCATGCCGACGTAACGGTTTTCGACGATGTCGAGACGGCCGATACCATGAGCACCACCGATCTTGTTCAGCGTTGCCAGCACGGTGGCCGGAGTCATTTCGACGCCGTCCAGTGCAACGATGTCGCCGTTGCGGTAGGTCAGTTCCAGGTATTGCGCTTTATCAGGAGCGTTCTCCGGGGAGACGGTCCATTTCCACATGTCTTCTTCGTGCTCGGTCCAGGTATCTTCCAGCACGCCGCCTTCATAGGAGATGTGCAGCAGGTTGGCGTCCATCGAGTACGGGGACTTCTTCTTGCCGTGACGCTCGATCGGGATCGCGTGCTTCTCGGCGTAGTCCATCAGCTTCTCGCGGGACAGCAGGTCCCACTCACGCCATGGCGCAATGACTTTTACGCCAGGCTTGAGTGCGTAGGCACCCAGTTCGAAGCGCACCTGGTCGTTGCCCTTGCCGGTAGCGCCATGGGAAATGGCGTCAGCGCCGGTTTCGTTGGCGATTTCGATCAGACGTTTGGCGATCAGCGGACGTGCGATGGAAGTACCCAGCAGGTACTCGCCTTCGTAAACGGTGTTGGCGCGGAACATCGGGAACACGAAATCACGCACGAACTCTTCGCGCAGATCGTCGATGTAGATTTCTTTGACGCCCATGGCCTGAGCCTTGGCGCGGGCCGGCTCGACCTCTTCGCCTTGACCGAGATCAGCGGTGAAGGTCACCACTTCACAGTTATAAGTATCCTGCAGCCACTTGAGGATCACCGAAGTGTCCAGGCCGCCGGAATACGCCAGAACGACCTTGTTTACGTCCGCCATGCCATCACTCCACGGGGTTCTACGGAAAGCCGAGGAGTCTACCGCTCAAACGCGATAATTTACAGAGGCGCGACAGCTTAAGACGACAAAGCGACAGAATCTGTCGACAGCGCGACGATGACCGGCGGGTCAGGAAGTCGCTGCAGTGCTGGCTGGGGTGCTCGCCTGAGGCGCTGGAGCGGTGGTTGGCGCCACGCGTGCAAGCTTCACCGCAACCCGACGGTTCTTCGCCCGGTTGGCCGCATTGGTGTTCGGAACCAATGGGTATTGTTCACCGTGGAAACGTACTGTGATCTGCGATTCGGCGATGCCATTGGCCTTGAAGAAGTCGACCACTGCCAGCGCTCGGCGGCGCGACAGTTCACGGTTGGTCAGACGATTACCGCTGTTGTCGGAATGGCCATCGAGCTCGATGTGATTGACCGTCGGATCGGCCTTCATGAATTCGAGCATCACTTGCAGCTTGGCCTTGGCGGCGGCATCGAGGTCAACGCCCTCGCCGGGGAAGCCGATCTGCGATTGCTTGATCTGGTCGAAATTCTGCGGCAGCAATTTCGCTACACAGGTCTGATAGTCGTTAAACGCCTTGCTGAATTTCACCGGCAATAAACGCACTTCCGAGACACGGCCATCGCCAGACGCTCGACGTACAACCGGGCTGCGCCCGTCCAGCAGACCGCTGATCAGGCCACCGGCCTGGGATTGCGAACTGCTGAACAGCACGTTGCCACTGCCGAGCCGGACGTTGCCCAGATTGATGTCACCACGACCCGGCTGCCACGGTGCCGCCGCCGCCAGCAACGTCGCCGAACCACCGCCAAGCATGGCGTTGTAGGCATTCAGACGGAAGATCGCCTGTTCGCCGGCCTTGCGCACGAACTCACCAGAGCCGAAATCAGTGATCGGTTGGGTCAGACGACATTCGAACTTGTCGCCGGCAACCGTCCACTCAATGTTCTCCAGACGGGTCTGGTACGTGAGCGCCATCGCGGGAAGGCTGGCAAACACACTGAGCAAGGCTAAATAACGCTGGCGCACGGGAGGCTCCATTGGCTTCTGAAACACAAAGACCGATTCACACTATGTTTACGGCATACCTACGGGATATCGGAAGGTTCCCGCAAAACTTGATAGCGAGTGCCTGCAAGAGTCTTTTCCGGTAGCATTCGCCTCAGTTTGACCCGCCTGGAATCCCCTCATGTCCGACCGCCTGACCCTGCTGCGTCCCGACGACTGGCACATTCATCTTCGCGATGGTGCCGTGTTGACCAATACTGTTGCCGATGTTGCGCGCACTTTTGGCCGCGCGATCATCATGCCCAACCTGGTACCTCCGGTGCGCAACGCCGCTGAAGCCGACGGCTATCGCCAGCGGATTCTCGCTGCCCGCCCGGCCGGCAGTCGCTTTGAGCCGCTGATGGTGCTGTACCTCACCGACCGCACCCAGCCCGAAGAAATTCGTGAAGCCAAGGCCAGTGGTTTTGTCTACGCCGCCAAGCTGTACCCGGCCGGCGCGACCACCAACTCCGACTCCGGCGTGACCAGCATCGACAAGATTCTGCCGGCGATCGAAGCCATGGCCGAAGTCGGCATGCCGCTGCTGATCCACGGTGAAGTCACCCGTGGCGACGTCGATGTGTTCGACCGCGAAAAGATTTTCATCGATGAGCACATGCGTCGAGTCGTCGAGCGCTTCCCGACGCTGAAAGTGGTGTTCGAACACATCACCACCGGCGACGCCGTGCAGTTCGTCAACGAGGCTTCGGCCAACGTCGGCGCGACCATCACTGCGCATCACCTGCTGTACAACCGCAACCACATGTTGGTTGGCGGGATTCGGCCGCATTTCTACTGCCTGCCGATTCTCAAGCGCAATACACATCAGGAAGCCCTGCTCGACGCCGCCACCAGTGGCAGCGCCAAGTTCTTCCTCGGCACCGATTCGGCGCCACATGCGCAGCACGCCAAAGAAGCCGCTTGCGGTTGCGCCGGCTGCTACACCGCGTACGCCGCCATCGAGATGTATGCCGAAGCCTTCGAACAGCGGAACGCGCTGGACAAGCTCGAAGCCTTCGCCAGCCTCAACGGCCCGCGTTTCTACGGCCTGCCGGCGAACACCGACCGCATCACCCTGGTTCGTGAAGAATGGACCGCCCCGACCAGCCTGCCTTTCGGCGAGCTGACCGTTATCCCGCTGCGCGCCGGTGAAAAACTGCGCTGGCGCCTGCTGGAGGAACACGCGTGAGTGAAGACCATTTCGACGACGAACTGGACGGTCAAAGTGGTGGTGGCGGTTCCCGTCACCCGATGGCAGCACGCTTTCGCGGCTACCTGCCGGTTGTCGTCGACGTAGAAACCGGCGGCTTCAACTCGGCCACCGATGCGTTGCTGGAGATTGCCGCGACCACCATCGCCATGGATGAAAAGGGTTTCGTTTACCCGGATCACACCTACTTCTTCCGCGTTGAGCCATTCGAAGGCGCCAACATCGAAGCAGCGGCGCTGGAGTTCACCGGGATCAAGCTCGATCACCCGCTGCGCATGGCCGTCAGCGAAGAAACCGCACTGACCGACATCTTCCGTGGCATCCGCAAGGCGCTGAAGGCCAACGGCTGCAAGCGCGCGATTCTGGTCGGCCACAACAGCAGCTTCGACCTCGGCTTCCTGAACGCGGCGGTCGCACGTCTGGACATGAAGCGCAACCCGTTCCACCCGTTCTCCAGCTTTGACACCGCTACGCTGGCCGGTCTTGCCTACGGTCAAACCGTACTGGCAAAAGCCTGCCAAGCCGCCGACATCGATTTCGACGGCCGTGAAGCGCACTCGGCGCGTTACGACACCGAAAAAACCGCTGAGCTGTTCTGCGGCATCGTCAATCGCTGGAAACAGATGGGTGGCTGGGAAGATTTCGACGACTGATTGATGGTCGTCGGATAAATCCCGCGCATAAAAAAACCGGCTCAATGAGCCGGTTTTTTTGTACCTCGACGTTGCGCCTTACAGGGCAGCAGCGTTCTCGGTCAGGTAAGCCGCAACGCCTTCTGGCGAAGCGTTCATGCCTTTGTCGCCTTTTTTCCAGTTGGCAGGGCAGACTTCGCCGTGCTCTTCGTGGAATTGCAGAGCGTCGACCAGACGGATCAGCTCTTCCATGTTACGGCCCAGTGGCAGGTCGTTGATGATCTGCGAGCGAACAACGCCTTTGTCGTCGATCAGGAACGCGCCACGGAAAGCCACGCCGCCTTCGGATTCAACGTCGTAGGCTTTGGCGATGTCGTGCTTCATGTCGGCAGCCATGGTGTATTTCACCTGGCCGATGCCGCCATTGTTCACTGGGGTGTTGCGCCATGCGTTGTGAGTGAAGTGCGAGTCGATCGACACAGCGATCACTTCAACGTTGCGTGCCTTGAAGTCGGCCATGCGGTTGTCCAGAGCGATCAGCTCGGACGGGCAGACGAAGGTGAAGTCCAGTGGGTAGAAGAACACCAGGCCGTATTTGCCTTTGATGGCCGAGGACAGGGTGAAGCTGTCAACGATCTCGCCATTGCCGAGTACGGCCGGGACGGTGAAGTCAGGGGCTTGTTTGCCTACGAGTACGCTCATTGATATCTCCTGGTGTAAAAACTTGAAGTTCAGGGTCCGCGCCAGCCTGCCACCCTCAGGCGACAGCCCTGTGACACGAACCCCCTTCGCAAGGGCCGACCATCATACACTGCGAATTTGGCCTGTCCTTAACGGTTTTTCAAAGCAGACGCATAACGGTGCTGCATTTACGGGGCCAGGCAAATCGCCAGCAAATACCGTTCGTCAGTGATGGCTGTGAATCAGCAGAAGCGTTCCGAAAGCACTTTGACAATCATTCTCGTTAACATTAAGATCCATCGCAATTGAGTCACAACCAGCGACGGTTCTCACTTATGTATGTTTGTCTCTGCACTGGCGTCACCGACGGACAGATCCGCGAAGCGATCTATGAAGGTTGCTGCAGCTATAAAGAAGTCCGCCAGGCCACCGGCGTCGCCAGCCAATGCGGCAAATGTGCCTGCCTTGCCAAGGAAGTGGTCCGCGAAACCCTGACCAAGCTGCAAACGTCCCAGGCTGCGATCCCCTATCCCGTAGAATTTACTGCCGCGTAATACCCCCTATTTCAAAGAACCGGACTTATTTCCGGTTTTTTTATGCCTGAAAATCAATTGCTTAGCGTCCAGACGCGGAACACAAACATTCTTATTCCGATTAATTTTCATATATTATTCAATAACTTAGGTTTGACACTTATAAGTACGAAGCTCAAACTCTGCCGTATATACAGCGAATACAGGGCAGGACTCCGATCATGAAAGGCGACATTACAGTCATCCAGCATCTCAACAAGATCCTTGCCAATGAGCTGGTCGCGATCAATCAGTACTTCCTGCATGCGCGCATGTATGAAGATTGGGGTCTGAACAAGCTCGGCAAGCACGAATACAAAGAATCCATCGACGAGATGAAACACGCGGACAAGCTGATCAAGCGCATCCTGTTCCTCGAAGGCCTGCCGAACGTGCAGGATCTGGGCAAGCTGCACATCGGCGAGCACACCAAGGAAATGCTTGAGTGCGACCTGCGTATCGAGAAGACCGGCCACGCTGACCTGAAGACCGCGATCGCGCATTGCGAAACCGTCGGTGACTTCGGTAGCCGTGAACTGCTTGAAGACATTCTCGAATCCGAAGAAGAACATATCGACTGGCTGGAAACCCAACTGGGCCTGATCGATAAAGTAGGTCTTGAGAACTATCTGCAATCGCAGATGGGCGAAGAGTAAGCGCTGCCGCCGGCTGCGATCGCTTCAGATTGCACCGGCAACTTGCAGTAACTTTTCGAACGCACTAAAAAGCCCCGCCCTCTTTCGAGTGGCGGGGCTTTTTATTGGCTGAAGATCAGAAGATCGCAGCCTCGTTTCACTCGACAGCTCCTACACAAGCAGGAAGTGTCGGGTGAGACCCAGCCTTATCAGGCTTCGGACTTGTTCGCCGCTGCCGCTTCAACAGCCGACTTGATGGTGGTTTGCAACGAACCATCTGCAGCCATCTCGGTCATGATGTCGCTACCGCCGACCAGCTCACCGCCAACCCACAGTTGCGGGAAAGTCGGCCAGTTGGCGTACTTAGGCAGGTTGGCGCGGATTTCCGGGTTCTGCAGGATGTCCACGTACGCAAACTTTTCGCCACACGCCATCACAGCCTGTGCAGCTTTCGCGGAAAAGCCACACTGTGGGGCATTCGGCGAGCCTTTCATGTAAAGCAGAATGGTGTTGTTGGCAATCTGCTCTTTAATCGTTTCGATGATATCCATGGAGCACCTCGGCTGAACTTTCCGACTCATGGGTCGGCACGGTGACGCATTGTAACGGAATCCCGAGCGCCATGCTCGGTCTCCCCGACAGTCACGTTCAGGCCGCTGCCACCGTGACTGGCACGCCATTAAGCGCCGCGTTACCCGACAACTCATCAAGCTGGCATTCATCGGTCAGGTCATTGGCACTCGATCCGGGCTGGCCACTGGCAATCGCCATTTTCACACCTGGGCGCGCATGGCCCCAGCCGTGCGGCAAACTGACCACGCCTTTCATCATGTCCAGACTGCCGAGCACTTCCACCTCGATCTGGCCGACCCGCGAACTGACACGCACAAGCTGACCATCGTTGAGCCCACGACTGGCGAGATCATCCGGGTGCATCAGCAACTGATGACGCGGCTTGCCCTTCACCAGACGGTGATAGTTGTGCATCCACGAATTGTTGCTGCGTACGTGGCGACGGCCAATCATCAACAGTTCATCGACGGCCGGCGCCTGCAAGGCAGCGAAACGTGCAAGGTCAGCGAGAATCTCTGGCGGAGCGGCCTGCACGCGCTGATTCGGCGTTTTCAAGCGCGACGCCAGATTCGCTTTCAGCGCACCCAGATCAATCCCGTGCGGATGATCGAACAACGTCGCCAGTGACAGCTTTTGCTCAGACGCGTCGCCGTACATCCCCATACGCAGGCCCATGTCGATCATCTTCGCCGGTGGCATGGTCGGCTTCAGCTCTTTACCGGTTTTCTCGGCGAATGCCTTGGCCAGGCCGACGAAGATCTCCCAGTCATGTAAAGCGCCCTCTGGCTTGGCGAGGATCGCGCGGTTGAAGCGGGTGACGTTACGCACCGCGAACAGATTGAACGTCGTGTCGTAGTGATCGTTTTCCAGCGCCGAGGTCGACGGCAGAATCAGGTCGGCATAGCGCGTGGTTTCGTTGATGTAGAGATCGATGCTGACCATGAACTCCAGACCGTCCAGCGCCTGCTCCAGTTGCCGCCCGTTCGGCGTCGACAACACCGGGTTGCCAGCGACGGTGATCAGCGCACGAATCTGGCCCTCGCCTTCGGTAAGCATCTCTTCGGCCAGCGCCGAGACCGGTAACTCGCCGCCATACTCGGGACGCCCGGAAACGCGACTCTGCCATTTGTTGAAATGCCCGCCAGAAGTCGACGCCACCAGATCCACCGCAGGTTCGGTGCACAGTGCGCCGCCGACGCGATCAAGATTACCGGTGACCAGGTTGATCAATTGCACCACCCAGTGGCACAGGGTGCCGAAGGCTTGGGTCGAGACGCCCATCCGTCCGTAACACACCGCACTCGGCGCTGCGGCGAAGTCGCGGGCCAGTTGGCGGATCTGCTCAGCAGGCACGGCGCACAGCGGGCTCATGGCTTCAGCAGTGAAACCTGCGACGGCTGCACGCACTTCGTCCATACCATCAACCGGCAGATGACTGTCGCGGGTCAGGCCTTCACTGAACAGCGTGTTGAGCACGCCAAACAACAACGCCGCATCGCCGCCCGGGCGCACAAACAAGTGCTGATCAGCCATGGCCGCCGTCTCGCTGCGCCGTGGATCGACCACAACGACTTTACCGCCGCGCGCCTGGATTGCCTTTAAACGTTTCTCAACATCCGGCACGGTCATAATGCTGCCGTTGGACGCCAGCGGATTGCCGCCGAGGATCAGCATGAAATCGGTGTGATCGATGTCCGGAATCGGCAGCAACAAGCCGTGGCCGTACATCAAATAGCTGCTCAGGTGATGCGGCAACTGATCGACCGACGTCGCGGAGAAGCGATTACGCGTCTTCAACAACCCAAGGAAATAGTTGCTGTGGGTCATCAACCCGTAATTGTGCACGCTCGGGTTGCCCTGATAGACCGCCACTGCATTCTGCCCATGACGCTCCTGAATTGCAGCCAGTTTCTCGGCCACCAGCGTAAACGCCTCGTCCCACTCGATCGGCAGCCACTCACTGCCCACCCGGCGCATCGGCTGACGCAGACGATCCGGATCGTTCTGGATATCTTGCAGCGCCACGGCTTTGGGGCAGATATGGCCACGGCTGAAGGTGTCGAGCGAATCGCCTTTGATCGAGGTGATCGCGACGTTGCCGTCGGTTTCGGTGGTCTCTATGGTCAGACCACAAATGGCTTCACACAGGTGGCAGGCACGGTGATGGAGAGTCTTGGTCATGGCCAGTCTCTGTCTTGTTCTGGGCGGGTAATCACGCCCGCGGGAACAAAACTATGGCCCCGGGGCCGTTCAGGCGCCAGCGACGTTCGTCTTGTGAATCGACGCCTATCAGGTGAGCCGATAAACCGCCATGATCAGTTCGACGGCAACTGCGGCGGCGCGGTCAGCTGAATTTCCTGGATGGTTTCGATCTGCTCGTGGGCGACGTGCACGCCGGTGAGTTCGCCGATCAATCGCCAGTGTTCGTCGAGGCCGGCGCTGATGGTCGCCATGCGATCGATCATATGGCGACCGGCGCTCTTCACCACTTCGTCTTCGCTGCGCAGCAGTTCGAAAGACATTGAGGTGACCGACGCGGTGAGATGAGTCAGTGAGCGAGCCGTGTGGCCCAGCAATTCCATTAACAGTTTTTCTTTCGATTCCATGCGGAGGCTTCCTGCGTCGCTCGAAACTTATTTATAACCCAGCACTTTGCTTTAGCAAATGTTTCAGCCAGAGCATCCGACCAAATGATGGCATGGCGCCACGGTCGTAAACCGACCCAAGCGATACAATCCCCGCCACGCCGCATTGCCAAGCCCTGCGAGGCCAGTGTACAAAGAGTCTCGCGGCGCCTCTGAACCAGGCTGAAAATACGCGACTGCAACATCCAGTGCACCCTTCGATTCCCGCAAAAACCGTAGCCTATTGGAAAAACGCGACATTTAGTGTCAATATCGCGCCTCCCCCTATTTCGTCGCCCCGTGCGGCTTACGCCGCAGGTCTCGCCCGTTGTTCAGTTAAACAAGGCTTTGAGCATCTGCGGTTTGTAGCAAAAAGGTAGTCAATGATGAGCGCAAGGCACTTTCTCTCCCTGATGGATTGCACGCCCGAAGAGCTGGTCAGCGTGATCCGTCGAGGCGTTGAGCTCAAGGACCTGCGTAACCGCGGCGTACTGTTCGAGCCTCTGAAAAACCGCGTGCTGGGCATGATCTTCGAGAAATCCTCGACCCGCACCCGGATCTCGTTCGAGGCCGGCATGATCCAGCTCGGCGGCCAGGCGATCTTCCTGTCGCCGCGCGACACTCAACTGGGCCGTGGCGAGCCGATCGGCGACTGCGCCATCGTCATGTCGAGCATGCTCGATGCGGTGATGATCCGTACCTTTGCCCACAGCACCTTGACCGAATTCGCCGCCAACTCGCGCGTACCAGTGATCAACGGCCTGTCCGATGACCTGCATCCGTGTCAGTTGCTGGCCGACATGCAGACGTTCCTTGAGCATCGTGGCTCGATCCAGGGCAAAACCGTGGCCTGGATCGGCGACGGCAACAACATGTGCAACAGCTATATAGAAGCGGCGATCCAGTTCGACTTCCAGTTGCGCGTCGCCTGCCCGGAAGGCTACGAACCAAATCCTGAGTTCGTCGCCAAGGCCGGCGATCGCGTGACCATCGTTCGCGATCCGGCCGACGCCGTGCGCGGCGCGCACCTGGTGAGCACCGATGTCTGGACTTCGATGGGTCAGGAAGAGGAAACTGCCAAGCGCCTCAAGCTGTTCGCGCCGTTCCAGGTCAACCGTGCCCTGCTCGACCTCGCTGCCGAGGACGTGCTGTTCATGCATTGCCTGCCAGCGCACCGTGGCGAAGAAATCAGTCTCGACCTGCTTGATGACCCGCGCTCCGTCGCCTGGGATCAGGCAGAAAACCGTCTCCACGCACAGAAGGCCCTGCTCGAGTTCCTCGTCGAACCGGCATATCACCACGCATGAGCCATGAATTACTGCTGAACCTGCGCAACCTCGCTTGCGGTTATCAAGATCAACGTGTGGTGCAGAACCTCAATCTGCACCTCAACGCCGGCGACATCGGCTGCCTGCTCGGCTCGTCCGGCTGCGGAAAGACCACCACCCTGCGCGCCATCGCCGGTTTCGAACCGGTGCACGAAGGTGAGATCACCCTCGGTGGCGAAACCATTTCCAGCGCCGGTTTCACCCTGGCGCCGGAGAAACGCCGGATCGGCATGGTGTTCCAGGATTACGCGCTGTTCCCGCACCTGAGCGTCGCCGACAACATCGCCTTCGGTATTCGCAAGCATCCGAACAAGGAGCGCGTCACCGAAGAGCTGCTCGAACTGGTCAACCTGAAGAACCTTGGAAAGCGCTTCCCGCACGAGTTGTCCGGCGGCCAGCAACAGCGCGTCGCCCTCGCCCGAGCCTTGGCGCCGGAACCGCAACTGCTGCTGCTCGATGAGCCGTTCTCCAACCTCGATGGCGAACTGCGGCGCAAGCTCAGCCATGAAGTGCGCGACATCCTCAAGGCTCGTGGCACCAGTGCGATTCTGGTGACTCACGACCAGGAAGAAGCCTTTGCCGTCAGCGACCACGTTGGCGTGTTCAAGGAAGGTCGACTGGAACAGTGGGATACGCCGTACAACCTCTATCACGAGCCGGCAACGCCTTACGTGGCCAGCTTCATCGGTCAGGGTTACTTTATTCGCGGCCAGCTCGGCAGCCCGGAATCGGTGCAGACCGAACTGGGTGAGTTGCGCGGCAATCGCGCTTATACATGGCCGATTGGCGGCGCGGTGGATGTGCTGTTGCGTCCGGATGACATTGTGTATGCGCCGGACAGTGCGCTGAAAGCGCGGATTGTCGGCAAGACGTTCCTTGGCGCGTCGACGCTGTATCGTCTGCAATTGCCGACGGGCGCGCAGCTGGAATCGATCTTCCCAAGCCATGCGGATCATCAGGTTGGCGCGGAAGTGGGAATTCGTGTTGCCGCCGAACACCTGGTGTTGTTCCAGGCATCGGGCAGCACCGCCGCACAAATCCCGGCTGCGGAAAACGGCGTCCGCCGCTACAGCACCGCCCTCTGATCTGCTCTGGATCAAAACTGTGGGAGCGAGCCTGCTCGCGAATGCAATGTATCAGTCACAGATGATTTGACTGACCGACCGTATTCGCGAGCAGGCTCGCTCCCACAGTGTTTTTGGGCTAGTCCAACAACAATGTACCGCTCGCAACCAGCGTCGCATTGCCGCCAATCTTCACCCGTTCGCCCTCTAGCCGACAGAACAGCTCCCCACCCCGCGCCGAACGCTGACAGGCGGTCAGGCTCGACTTACCCAGTCGCTTCGACCAATACGGAATCAGGCTGCAATGCGTCGACCCGGTCACCGGATCCTCATTGATGCCGATCGCCGGTGCGAAATAGCGCGAGACGAAGTCGTGCTGATTACCCCGCGCCGTGACGATCGCGCCCAGCCACGGCAGCTTGGCGAGTGCAACCATGTCCGGTTTGCAATCAAGCACCGCCTGCTCCGATTCCAACACCACAAACAATTCGTTGGAGCCGAGCACATCAACGGCTTCAACGCCCAATGCGCGTTCGACATCCAGCGTCACACCAATCTCTGACGGCACAATCGAAGGGAAATCCAGCCACAAGCGGCCATCTTCACGGCTGACGCTCAATGGCCCGGACTTGCTGGTGAAGTCGATACGCTCGGCGGTTTCTTTGTAGATCTCGAACAGCACATAAGCACTGGCCAGCGTAGCATGCCCGCACAACGGCACTTCAGTGGTCGGGGTGAACCAACGAATGTGCCACGCCTGACCTTCGCGGACCAGAAACGCGGTTTCCGCCAGATTGTGTTCCGCTGCGATGTTTTGCATCAGCTCATCCGCAAGCCATGCATCCAACCGGTAAATCATCGCGGGATTGCCACTGAACGGCCGATCACTGAACGCGTCGACGTGATGAAACTCGAGCTGCATAACCTTCTCCCTAAGTCAGTCGCCAGAGCATGCAACCACGATGCGCTCGGCGCCAGTGACAGAACCGGGCAATTTTCTGCATACAGCGATAACGGTTACGCGCGGCCAATGTCGGCAAATTTTGCCTGGGTGTGTTCGGCGAGCACGGCCGGCGCCAATTCGACCTCCAGACCACGCCGACCGGCGCTGACATAAACAGTCGCAAAACCCTGAGCCGAGCTATCGATGAAGGTGCGCAGGCGCTTTTTCTGCCCCAACGGACTGATGCCTCCCAACAGATAACCGGTGGAGCGCTGGGCCGCCGCAGGGTCAGCCATCTCGACTTTTTTCACCCCCGCCGCATGCGCCAGACCTTTGAGATCGAGGCTTCCGACGACCGGCACCACCGCCACCAGCAACTCGCCTTTTTCGCTGGCCGCCAGCAAGGTTTTAAACACCTGCGCCGGTTCCAGTGCCAGTTTCTCTGCGGCCTCCAGCCCATAGGACGCGGCTTTGGGGTCATGTTCGTAACTGTGCACGCGATGTTCGGCACGAACTTTTTTCAACAAGTCCAACGCAGGGGTCATGGCAGCTCCAGGCTCGGCAGTGACAGAAAAATGCTGCGTCGGATTCTAGGCGATCAGCCCCCAAAAGGCTCTATCCCAAGCCACGATTCCCGTGGCTTGCAGACATTCTGCAAACACCATCGCGCGTGGACGACACAGGATCATTCACGCAACGAATAGTTTTATTGTGACCGACGGTTCACTTTCGACCTTTGACAGGTTTGTTTCTTGTCTATATTTTTTCGAATCTGAATAATGTAAGAATTATCGTCACCGCAGCACCCAGCAGTAAACCGGGAACGGAATGGGGATTCCTACCTGGTGAAAATCGCGCCCTGCCCTATCGGCAAGACGCCAGACAACAACAAAAACCGAGGTTTTCAATGACAACTGCTTTACAGCAACCAACGCTCTCGAGCCAATGCATGGCCGAGTTTCTGGGTACTGCACTACTGATCTTTTTCGGCACCGGCTGTGTTGCCGCGCTCAAAGTCGCGGGCGCCAGCTTCGGCTTGTGGGAAATCAGCATCATCTGGGGCGTCGGCGTGAGCATGGCGATCTACCTCACTGCCGGCGTTTCCGGCGCGCACCTGAACCCGGCCGTGAGCATCGCACTCGCCATTTTCGCCGACTTCGAAAAGCGCAAACTGCCGTTCTACATTCTTGCCCAGATCGCCGGCGCCTTCTGCGGAGCGCTGCTGGTTTACACGCTGTACAGCAATCTTTTCTTCGATTACGAACAAACTCACCAAATGGTTCGCGGCTCGGCCGCCAGCCTCGAGTTGGCCTCGGTGTTCTCAACCTTCCCGAATCCGGTACTGTCGACCGCGCAGGCATTCCTCGTCGAGATGATCATCACCGCAATCCTGATGGGCGTGATCATGGCCCTGACCGATGACAATAATGGCCTGCCAAGAGGCCCGATGGCGCCGCTGCTGATCGGCTTGCTGATCGCGGTGATCGGCAGTTCGATGGGCCCGCTGACCGGTTTTGCGATGAACCCGGCACGTGACTTCGGTCCGAAACTGATGACTTTCTTTACTGGCTGGGGTGAAATTTCCTTCACTGGCGGCCGCGATATTCCGTACTTCCTGATTCCGATTTTTGCACCGATTGTCGGTGCCTGCCTCGGCGCTGCCGGGTATCGCGGGCTCATCGCCCGTCACCTGACCGGCGCCACACCTGCTACAAAGGATGCAGAACCGGCCATTGACGGCAAACCAAGAACTTCTTGAAACAGTCGGCGCAGGCTCCTGCCCAATAGAGCCTGTGCCACGGCCCACTCTCCCTTATTTCGTCCAAGGCAATCGACATGACCGACATTCAGAATAAGAACTACATCATTGCCCTCGATCAGGGTACGACCAGCTCTCGCGCGATCATTTTCGACCGCGATGCGAACGTGGTCTGCACCGCGCAGCGCGAGTTCGCTCAGCATTACCCTCAGGCCGGCTGGGTCGAACACGATCCGATGGAAATATTCGCAACACAAAGCGCGGTGATGGTTGAAGCGCTGGCCCAGGCCGGTCTGCACCACGACCAGGTCGCCGCCATCGGCATCACCAACCAGCGCGAAACCACCGTGGTCTGGGACAAGACCACCGGCCGCCCGGTGTACAACGCCATTGTCTGGCAGTGCCGCCGCAGCACCGAGATCTGCCAGCAGCTCAAGCGCGACGGTCACGAAGAGTACATCCGCGACAACACCGGCCTGGTCACCGACCCGTACTTTTCCGGCACCAAACTGAAGTGGATCCTCGACAACGTCGAAGGCAGCCGCGAGCGTGCGCGCAACGGCGAACTGCTGTTCGGCACCGTCGATAGCTGGCTGATCTGGAAATTCACCGGCGGCAAGGTACACGTCACCGACTACACCAACGCCTCGCGCACCATGCTCTTCAACATTCACTCGCTGGAGTGGGATTCGAAGATGCTGGAAATCCTCGACATTCCGCGTGAAATGCTCCCTGAAGTGAAGGCTTCTTCGGAAATCTACGGTCGCACCAAGAGCGGCATCGCCATCGGTGGTATCGCTGGCGACCAGCAGGCTGCTCTGTTCGGTCAGATGTGCGTCGAGCCGGGCCAGGCGAAAAACACCTACGGCACTGGCTGCTTCCTGCTGATGAACACCGGCGACAAAGCGGTGAAATCCCAGCACGGCATGCTCACCACCATCGCCTGCGGTCCGCGTGGCGAAGTCGCTTACGCGCTTGAAGGCGCGGTGTTCAACGGCGGTTCGACCGTACAGTGGCTGCGCGATGAACTGAAGATCATCAACGACGCCCACGACACCGAATACTTCGCCAATAAAGTGAAGGACAGCAACGGCGTGTACCTGGTGCCGGCGTTCACAGGTTTAGGCGCTCCATACTGGGACCCGTATGCCCGTGGCGCGCTGTTCGGCCTGACGCGCGGTGTTCGCGTCGATCACATCATCCGCGCCGCGCTGGAATCGATCGCCTATCAGACCCGCGACGTGCTCGACGCCATGCAACAGGACTCCGGCGAACGCCTCAAGGCCCTGCGTGTGGACGGCGGTGCGGTAGCGAACAACTTCCTCATGCAGTTCCAGGCCGACATCCTCGGCACGCAGGTTGAGCGCCCGCAAATGCGCGAAACCACGGCACTCGGTGCGGCATATCTGGCCGGTCTGGCGTGCGGTTTCTGGGGCAGCCTGGAAGAACTGCGCGGCAAAGCGGTAATCGAGCGCGAGTTCGAACCGAGCCTGGACGAAGTCGAAAAAGAGAAGTTGTACAAAGGCTGGAAAAAAGCCGTCAGCCGTACCCGTGACTGGGCGCGTGAAGACGCTGAATAAGCCAACCTGAGTACTCGTATCTGTATGTAACTGGTAGGGAGCGGATTCCTGCGGCATCATGGGCAAATTTTGCACGGCAGCCCAAAGGAAGCCCCATGAATCTGCCTCCCCGTCAGCAGCAAATCCTCGAGCTGGTCCGCGAACGCGGCTATGTGAGCATCGAGGAAATGGCCACGCTGTTCGTTGTAACCCCGCAAACCATCCGCCGCGATATCAATCAGCTCGCGGAAGCCAATCTGCTGCGTCGCTACCATGGCGGTGCTGCCTACGATTCCAGCGTCGAAAACACTGCCTATGCGATGCGCGCCGATCAGATGCGCGATGAAAAACAACGCATCGGTGAAGCCATCGCCGCACAGATACCCGATCACGCCTCGCTGTTCATCAACATCGGCACGACCACCGAATCGATTGCCCGCGCCCTGCTCAATCACAATCACCTGAAGATCATCACCAACAACCTGCACGTAGCGTCAATGCTCAGTGCCAAGGATGATTTCGATGTACTGCTGACCGGCGGTAATGTTCGTCGTGATGGCGGCGTGGTCGGCCAGGCCAGTGTGGATTTCATCAATCAGTTCAAGGTTGATTTCGCCCTGGTCGGGATCAGCGGTATTGATGAAGATGGCAGCTTGCTGGATTTCGATTATCAGGAAGTGCGGGTTTCGCAGGCGATCATTGCCAATGCACGACAGGTGATTCTGGCGGCGGATTCGAGCAAGTTCGGGCGTAATGCGATGATCCGGTTGGGGCCAATCAGTCTGATTGATTGCTTGGTCACGGATCAGCAGCCGGTACCGGCGCTGGCGCAGTTGTTGAGTCAGCACAAGATTCGCCTGGAAGTCGTCTAGTTACTCGTTCCCACGCTCCGCGTGGGAACGCAGCCCGGGACGCTCTGCGTCCCACCTCAAAAGCCGACGCAGAGCGTCGATGGATGCATTCCTTTGCTGCGCATGGGAACGATCTGCCCGTAAATGTTCGAAAATTTTCTTTTAACCGCCCTTCGATGAGTTTTTTCAATCGAACGTGACTGGCTGCGCGCGTGTTTATGGGCTACCATTTTCGCAAATGAACATTCATGTTCGATTTCCAATATAGAAAATCAAAAGAACCCGAGGCCAGCCGATGTCCACCTCTACCTTGCGTACGCCCCCAATCTCCGAGATCTACGATATCGCCGTTATCGGCGGCGGGATCAATGGCGTGGGGATCGCAGCGGATGCCGCCGGTCGCGGGCTTTCGGTGTTCCTTTGTGAGAAAGACGATCTGGCCAGCCACACCTCGTCGGCCAGCAGCAAGCTGATCCACGGTGGCCTGCGCTACCTCGAACATTATGAATTCCGTCTGGTGCGTGAAGCGCTGGCCGAACGCGAAGTGCTGCTGGCCAAGGCGCCGCACATCGTCAAACCGATGCGCTTCGTGCTGCCGCACCGTCCGCACCTGCGCCCGGCGTGGATGATCCGTGCCGGCCTGTTCCTCTACGACAACCTTGGCAAGCGCGAAAAACTGCCAGGTTCGAAAAGCCTGAAGTTCGGCGCCGACAGCGCGCTGAAAAGCGAAATCAAGAAAGGCTTCGAATACTCCGACTGCTGGGTCGATGATGCTCGTTTGGTCGTTCTGAACGCCATGGCCGCCCGCGAAAAAGGCGCCCACGTGCACACTCAGACCCGTTGCGTCAGCGCCCGCCGTGCCAAGGGCCTGTGGCACCTGAACCTGGAACGTGTCGATGGCAGCCTGTTTTCGATCACCGCCAAAGCGCTGGTGAACGCCGCCGGCCCGTGGGTCGCCAAGTTCATTCGTGATGACCTGAAGATGGAGTCGCCGTACGGCATCCGCCTGATTCAGGGCAGCCACATCATCGTGCCGAAGCTGTATGAAGGCGATCACGCGCACATTCTGCAAAACGAAGATCAGCGCATCGTTTTCACCATTCCGTACCTGAACAACCACTTCACCCTGATCGGCACCACCGATCGTGAATACACCGGTGATCCGGCGAAAGTGGCAATCACCGACGCCGAAACCGACTACCTGTTGAAAGTGGTCAACGCGCACTTCAAAAAGCAGATCAGCCGTGACGACATCCAGCACAGTTACTCGGGTGTACGCCCACTGTGCAACGACGAATCCGACAACCCGTCGGCTGTCACCCGCGATTACACCCTGGCCTTGTCGGCTGGCGGCGAAGAAGCGCCACTACTGTCGGTATTCGGCGGCAAGCTGACCACCTACCGCAAACTCGCTGAGTCGGCGATGGCGCAGTTGCTGCCGTTCTTCACCCAGATGCGCCCGAGCTGGACAGCCACCGCTACCCTGCCCGGCGGCGAAGACATGACCACGCCACAGGCTTTGTGCGCGCAGATTCGCGACAAGTTCGACTTCGTGCCGACCGAGATCGCTCGTCGCTGGTCCACCACCTACGGCAGCCGCACCTGGCGCATGCTTGAAGGTGTGGAAACCCTGGCGGACATGGGCGAGCACCTGGGCGGCGGGCTCTACACCCGTGAAGTCGATTACCTGTGCAGCGAAGAGTGGGCAACCACGGCGCACGACATTCTGTGGCGGCGCAGCAAACTCGGTTTGTTCACCACACCGGCAGAGCAGGAAAAACTGGCGGCGTATCTGGGCAAGGTTGAACAGAACCGCAAGATCGAAGCGGCCTGATTTTAGGTCGTCGCTTAAACGAAAGCCCCTGAATTGAGAGATTCAGGGGCTTTTTGTTGTGCCAATGAGATCCAGCCCCCCTCACCCCAGCCCTCTCCCCCCAAGGGGGGCGAGGGGGAAAGGGAGCAGATTGGGGGGCGTTCAAATACCGCGCAGGGAAAGGGAAGAGCCGATCGGGGCTTTTCAAACTCTGAGGTCGGCTCGATATTTCAGGTCGGCGTAAGTCGCAAGGACGACGCGGTCAGTCCCCTCTCCCTCTGGGAGAGGGCTAGGGTGAGGGGCTTTTAAGCCTGCATCACTGCGCCAAATGCAACAACAGAAAATCAATGAACGCCCGCGACTTGTGCGGCAGATGCGGGGTGTTGGGAAATACCACATTGATCGACTGCGAAGGCAGCGAATACTCCGGCAACAAGCGCACCAGACGTCCGGCGGCAATGTCATCTGCCACCACCCAAGCCGGCAGAACCGACACGCCCAGCGACGACAACGTCATCGAGCGAATCGCCGTCGACGAGTTCGATTCGAAGTGGCTGGTACCGCCAACCTCGACGCCCTGCCCTGACCCATGACGTAATGTCCACTGGGTCGGCGCCTGCAAATTGCTGTTGGCGATCCACGGCACGCTGTTCAGATCCTGCGGTTCCCGCACCGGATACCGGGCGAGAAATGCCTCGGTGGCCACCAGCACGATTTCATAATCGGCCAACTTGCGACTCTTGAATGCAGAATCCGCCAAGTTGCCCAGACGAATCACCAGATCAAGCTTTTCCGCCACCAGATCATTCAACGAAGAGTTGAAGTTGTAGCACAGGCGAATTTCCGGATAACGCTCGGAGAACAGTGGGATCAACGGCAAAATATACTTTTCACCGTATTCACTGGTTGAACTAATCCGCAACTTTCCGGAGACCCGATTATTACCTTTCAGAACATTATCGAAGGCATTGTCGATGTCCGCGACAATCCCCTTGAACTCCTCATAAAACTCCTGACCTATTTCGGTCAGCGATATATTGCGGGTATTGCGGATCAACAGCGTTGCCGACAAAACTTCTTCCAGCGCCTTGACATGCAGGCTGGCCATGGCTTTGCTGATACTCAGATAATTTGCGGCTTTGGTATAAGAACCAAAATCCACCACCGCGAGAAACGTCTGGACCCGATTAAGATGAGAATGCATGGCGCTATGGCTCACTGTTAAATCCTGTCAAACATTGTTTTAAGCATAGTCGTATCGACACTTCAAGTCCATCGCCCCTATGCTGCGCGGCAAAGGGGATACAACATGAACTATCGCTACAAGATTGCGCTGATCTTTTTGATCGGCTTTTTTATTGACTGTATAAACATATTTATGTCGGCTGTGGCATTGCCGAGTATATCGGCAACTTTACAGGTCAGTACTTCATCGGTGGCATGGGTCGCCAATGCTTATATTCTGGGCCTGACCCTGATTATTCCGGTCAGCACTTGGCTGGCCGGGCGTTTTGGCAGCCGCGAGATGCTCACCGCTTCGATGCTGGTGTTCACCGGTTCTGTGTGGATGTGCGGCATGGCCGACAGTTTCCATGAAATGGTGATCTGGCGGTTCGTTCAGGGCGTCGGTGGTGGCTTGCTGATTCCGGTCGGTCAGGCACTGACCTTCAATCTGTTTCAGGGCGAGCAGCGGGCCAAGATCTCCACACTGGTGATGGCCGTCGCGCTGATTGCCCCGGCCATTTCGCCGACAGTCGGCGGCATCATCGTCGACAGCAGTTCCTGGCGTTGGGTGTTCTACAGCAACATTCCGTTCTCGCTGATCGCCGCCGGGCTGTCGTGGTTGTGGATCAAGGAAAGCAAACCAGCGGACCTGCCTCGTCCGGACATCAAAGGCCTGCTATTGGTCAGCGCAGCACTCGCCAGCCTGCTGATGGGCATGTCGCTGTACGGCGGCGACTACCCGGCGCTGGCCGCGTTGAGCTGTGTCGCGGCGGGTTTGCTGTTCATCGCGCTGTACCTGCGGCACTACCGCCGCTGCAGCAACGCGATCATCGAATTGAGCCTGCTCAAAAGCAAAAAACTCAGCACCTCGATCTTCATCTATTACGCGATTCCCGGCGTGTTCACCGGGGTCAACCTGATGAGCATTTTCTTCCTGCAGAACACCCTGCACTTCAGCGCCCGACTGACCGGGATGTTCATGATCCTTTATGCCATCGGCGCGTTCATTGCGATGACGATTTGCGGCCGGGTCTACAACCGCGTCGGCGCGAAACGCCTGTTCACCCTCGGCATGCTGCTGCACAGCGCCGGCATCGCCACGCTGATGCTGGTCAACGCGCCGACGGACCTGTGGGTGATCGTCATCGCTTACAGCCTGATGGGCATCGGTGGCGGTATCGGCGCCAACACCGCGCAAACCACCTCGCTGATGGATTTCGCCGGTGGCGATACGCACAAGGCCAGCGTGATCTGGAACATCAATCGGCAGATGTCGTTCAGCCTCGGTGCCGCGTTGTTTCTGATGATCTTCAATGTGCTGCTCAAGCAGTTCGACACCACACAGGCCTATCACGCGACGTTCGCGATTGCGGCACTGGTCGGGCTGTTCCCGCTGTTTCAGATGAGTCAATTGAACCCTCCAAAGGAATGCCATGAACAACAACCTGGTTGAACGAGCGCAACACAGTATTCATCACGTGCACGAACTGATTCACCGCGTCTTTACCGACGCCGACGGGGCCGGCGCAGACGCCATCGCCCCGCTGATGGCGGTGTTCGCCGAGCACTTCAGCATGGTCACCACGTCGGCCGCCGTGGTCGGTCGGGCGCAAGTCGAGCAACTGTTCAGCGGCGCTGTCGGGGCCCGCAAAGGTCTGGAGATTCTGATCAGCGACCTGCACACGGTCTGGCACGAAGGCTCGACCGTAGCCCTGCGTTACAAGGAAACCCATCGTCTGAATCAAAGCGAAACCTCGCGTATTTCGCTGGCGATCCTTCGCGTCCAGCACCACGACGTCCAGTGGTTGTACCTGCACGAAACACCGATCAGCCAGGAAAAGCCTGCATGAAATACACCGTCACCCACTGCCGGATGCTCTCGGCGTCGATCAAGGAAGTCACCGTCAGCGGTCCAGCCTCCTTGTCAGACATGACTCATGCCGGTGCGCACTTCAGATGGCTGATCCCGGGGCTGGACGACTGTCGGCATTACTCGACTGTGCATGTGGACGAGGTTGCGGATGGTCAGTTCACCTTCGCCATCCGCCTCTCGCCGGACTCCGCCAGCAGCCAGTACATCCGCACCTTGGCGGTCAATGACAGCGTGGAACTTGAAGGTCCGCTGAACACCTTCAACTACCCGCTCAATGCTGACAGCGGGCGCGATATCGCGATTGCCGGCGGCATCGGCATCACGCCGCTGACCGGCATCCTGCGCCACCTGGACGCGTTGAACCGCCCTGCGCACCTGCACTACTTCGCCAAGAGCGCCGACGACGCGGTCTACGCCCGGCACCTGCAAGAACAGCTACAAGAACGCCTGCAACTGCACCTCTCCGGCAGTCGCCCGGCAATCAGCGAGGTGCTTGCCGACTTGAGCGCCGATGACCGTCTGTATGTCTGCGGCCCGGCGGCGATGCTCAGCGCAGTGCTCAGCCATGCCGAAAGCGTTGGCCTGGCGCGTGAGCAGATCCATCTGGAAGTGTTCAACGTTGCCCGCGATGACGCCGCGCAAGGCTTTGTCATCGAGGCGGCCGACTCCGGCATCAGCGTCAATGTCGGCCCGCAACAGTCGTTGCTCGAAGCCTTGGAGGCGGCCGGACTCGATCCGCTGTACGACTGCCGTCGTGGTGAATGCGGCGTCTGTGCGCTGGATGTACTGGAGGGCGATGTCGATCACCGCGACTTCATCATGAGCGAACAGGAAGCGGCGTGCAGTGCGCGAATCTACCCCTGCGTCTCCCGCGCCAAAAGCCCGCGCCTGAAACTGGCGATCTGAGAGAGGACACCCCGTTGGACAACTATTTCAATGGCAGAGAAGTGCATAAATCTCTGTTCCTTGATCAGGCGCTTTTCGAACAGGAACAACAGCGCGTGTTTGCCGCGAGCTGGTGCTACCTGGGTCACGACAGCCTGATCCCCGAGACCGGCGATTACTTCACCACCACCCTCGCGCAACAGCCGCTGGCGATGGTTCGGCAGAAGAACGGCGGCATCGTCGTGCTGCACAACCGCTGCCCGCACAAAGGCGTGAAAGTGCTGGCCGAAGCCCGCGGTAATGTCGGCCGCTTCATGCGTTGCCCGTACCACGCGTGGACGTTCAAGACTGACGGCGAGCTGCTGAGCATTCCAGTGAAAAAGGAATACGACGACTGCGACCTCAGCAGTTGTTCTGCGCACAAAGGCATGCGCCCGGTGAACGCGGTGCACAACTATCGCGGCTTCGTCTTTGTCCGTTTGACGGAAGAAGGCCTCGGCTTCGAGGAGTTTTTTGGTGAGTCGCTGTCGACGCTCGACAACATGGTCATGCGCTCGCCGCAAGGCGAGTTGAAAGTGATCGGCCAGCCACTGCTGCACCGCCATCGCTGCAACTGGAAAATGGTCGTCGACAACCAGACCGACACCTGCCACCCGATGATCGCCCACGAATCTTCGGCCGGCGAAGCCATCCGCCTGTGGCAGGAAACCGGTGATCAGGGCAAGCCACCGATGGCGGTCGAACTGTTCTCGCCGTTCATGGCCTCCTACGAGTTTTTCGCCGGCATGGGCATTCGGGTCTGGCCCAACGGCCACGGGCACACCGGGGTCAGCAATTCGATCCACAAGGCGTACACCGACATCCCCGGTTACTGGGACTTGATGGTCGAAAGCTACGGTGAAGAGCAGGCCCGGGCGATCCTCGACGACACCCGCCACAACACCGTGTATTTCCCCAACCTGATGGTCAAGGGACCGATCCAGACCTTGCGCGTGATCAAACCGGTCAGCGCCCGCGAAACCATCGTCGAGTCGTGGATCTTCGAACTGCAAGGCGCCCCCGTGCAGTTGCTGGAAAGAACCGTGCAGTACAACAACCTGATCAACTCGCCGTGCTCGATGGTCGCCCACGACGACGTGGAAATGTACGAACGGGCCATGGAAGGCCTGGGCAGCGACGCCAACGAATGGGTCAACGTCGCCCGCCTGTTCAGCCCGAACGAATCCTATGCGCAGACCCAAGTGGTGTCCGGCACCAGCGAAATGGCCATGCGTAATTTCTATAACAGTTGGCAGCACTTGATGCGGGACGACCATGCAACACGATCAATCTAATCACCACGCCATCGAGCAACTGATCGAAACCGAACTGCTCTTGCTCGACCAGCAGGATTTCGCCGCCTGGCAGCAACTGCTCAGCGATGACTACCACTACTGGATTCCCATGACCCGTGAGCAGGTCAGCCCGTTGCACGAATCATCGCTGGTGTACGAAGACCGTTTTCTGACCACGCTGCGGATCAACCGGCTGGCCAATGCGCGCAACTTTTCCCAGCAACCGAAGAGTCGCAGCCTGCACATCGCCCAGCGCCCGCGCATCACCCTCGACGCAGCCACGTTCAGCGCCTTCGCCAGTTCCAACATGCTCTATTGCGAAGCCCGCGGCGACAACGAATGGCACTACCCGGTAACCGTCGAACATCAACTGATCAACATCGATGGCACGTGGAAGATTCACGGCAAGAAGATCCTGTTGCTCAACCCCGCACGCGCCCTTGAAAGCCTGCAGTTAATTATCTGATTGATCGAGAAGTCCCCTGTGAAGCCTATTCCCCATGATTGCAGTCAGGCGTCCGCGTGCCTGTCTTTTCCCTACGTCGATCTGCTGTATGACTATGGCCAGTTCCTGCGCAGTGCCGATGAGGCGATTGGTTATCTGCCAGCGGAAACTGCCGAAAAACACATCGGCATCGTCGGCGCCGGCCTCAGCGGGCTGGTCGCCGCTTACGAATTGCTGCGCGCCGGTGCGCGTCGCGTGACGTTGTTTGAAGCGGAACCTGAGCATGTCGGCGGGCGTCTGCTGACGCAGTGTTTTGATGAGGAAAAGCCGCAATTCATCGCGGAAATGGGCGCCATGCGCTTTCCGCCGAGTGAAGTCGGTCTGTTTCATTACCTTAATCGTTTCGGCATCCAGACCACCGAAGCGTTTCCTGACCCGGGCGTTGTCGACACTGAAATTCACTACCGCGGCGAAGCTCATCACTGGGCGGCCATGCAGCCGCCGCCGGCGCTGTTCAGCACTGTGCACCAAGGCTGGATCGCGTTTCTCAGCGAAGGCGTCATCCTCGATGACGGCACGTGCCTGGCACCGCCACTGCTGATCACCGAATTGCTCAAGCAGCACAATTACTGCGAAGTGCAGCCCGAGTGGCAACGCTATCTGGACTGTTTCGGCGACAGCTCGTTTTACTCGGCGATGGTGCGCATCTTCACCAGCAAAAAACCGCCGGGCGGCAAGCCGTGGCGCAAGCCTGAAGACTTCCATCTGTTCGGCTCGCTGGGCATTGGCTCCGGCGGTTTCCAGTCGGTGTACCGCGCCTCGTTCACCGAAATCCTGCGGCTGGTCGTGAATGCGCTGGAGGTCAATCAGCGTCTGGTGCCCAACGGTATTTCCTCGCTGGCCGAGCGGATTGCCGACACCGAATTCAACGGAATTCAGGTGCGCGACATGATTTGCCGCACGCGCATCGAGTCGATCAACAAGGGAGCACACGGCGAGATTCTGCTGGCCGGCAGCAATGGCGAAACCTACGCCTGCGACCGGGTGATCACCACCACCACGACCCGCGCCCTGCAAGTGAACCTCAAGCTCACGCAGAACCAGGCCTTCGTCAATCGCGACGTCGCGCGGGCGATCAACGAAACGCACATGGTCGGTTCATCCAAGTTGTTCATCCTGACCAAGGACAAGTTCTGGCTCAAACATGGCCTGGCGCACAACATCCAGACCGACACCCTGGTCAAGGGCGTGTATTGCCTCGACTACGCGCCGCACGATCCGGATTCCTGGGGCGTGGTGCTGATCAGCTACACCTGGGAAGACGACTCGCACAAGATGGTTTCGATGACCGACAAAGTGCAGCGCTGCCTGCGTCTGGTCGATGAATTGGCGATGAGTGCACCGGAATTTGCCAGCCATCTGCTCCCGCTGGACGGTGACTACCAGCGCTACGTTCTGGAGTACGACTGGCTGACCGACAAACACGCGCTGGGCGCTTTCAAGCTGAATTTCCCCGGTGACGATATTTACTCCGAGCGCCTGTTCTATCAGTTCCGCACCGCACTCGACCCGAAACAGGACACCGGTTTGTACCTGGCCGGTTGCGGCGCCTCGTTCACTGGCGGCTGGGCCGAAGGCGCCATCCAGACCGCGCTGAATGGCGCGTGCGCGGTGATCAGCAGCCTGGGCGGCGACCTGATTGCCGGCAACCCGCTCGACGACTTGCACTCGCAGTACCGCTACTGCTGACCCAGTCCCTTTCCACGCCGAGAATCATCCATGTACAGCCAGCTTTCAATTGAACAGCTCGTCAACGGCTTTCGCAGTGGTCAACACTGCCCGGACACCTGGCAGCACGCCCTGCGCGAGCGCCACGTGCAGATGCAACACCTGAACAGTTTCATCACCTTCGACCCGTCAGCATTCAAGGCAAATGCTGCCGCGCGCGACAGCGCACTGTATGGCCTGCCGGTGTCGTTCAAGGACAACATCAATGTCAGCGGCCTGCCGACCACCGCCGGCACGCCCGGGCTGGCCGACTATGTGCCGCAGGCCGATGCCGGCATCGTCGAGCGCTTTCGGCAATTGGGTGCGCAGATCGTCGGCAAGAACAACATGCACGAATTGTCGTTCGGCGTGACCTCGGCCAACCATTCCCATGGTGCTGTGATCAATCCCGCCAACGAACGCCACAGTGCCGGTGGCAGCAGCGGCGGTTGCGCGGCGGCAGTCGCCGCCGGGCTGGTCCCGTGCGCGGTCGGCACCGACACCGGTGGCTCGGTGCGGATACCGGCGGCGTTCTGCGGCATCGTCGGGTTTCGTCCGACTACGGGCGTGTACCCCGCCGATGGCATCGTCCCGGTGTCACAAACCAAAGACACCCCGGGCCTGCTGACCCGCACCGTGGAAGACTGCCAGTTCGTTCACGCACAACTGACCGGCAGCCTGCAACAGGCAGAAACCCGGCCGTTGCGCATTGGCATTCCCGAGTGTTTTCTCTGGACCGACCTCGCTGACAATGTGCAACGCGCTTGCCGCGCGGCCATCGATAACCTGGCCGCGCGTGGCGTGATCATCGTGCCGGTCGACGATTCCGTGATTGGCGAGATCAACGAGAGCATCCAGTTTCCCCTGCCGATCTATGAGTTCTTCATCGACTTTCCACGCTTCCTGATGAAAGCAGGCCGCGGCGAACAGTTCCTCGACATCCTCGCGCAGATTCGCGACCCGGCGATCAAGAAAATCCTCACTGCCCAATTGGGAAGCCCGGCGATTTCCTACACCGACTACGTGCAGGCATTGATGAGCAAACTGCGTCTGGAAAAGGAATACCGCGCCCTCTTCAGCCGCCATCAACTGGATCTGCTGGCTTACCCGACCGTCACTTGCAGCGCGCCACTGCTCAGCGCTTGCGCGGATGAGAGCAACTTCGAAACCTTCGTGCGCAACACCGACCCGGCGAGCAACCTGGCGGCGCCGAGTATCAGCGTTCCGGTGGCTGCGGCGGGTGAGTTGCCGGTGGGCCTGTCGTTTGATGCGTTGCCGGGGCAGGACGGCTTTTTGTTGGCGAATGTGCAGCATCTGACGCACCTGCTCGACATCGGTTAACCCACGATCCCTGCTCGCGAAGGCGTCGTGTCAGTCGACATCAACTTCGTCTGCCAGACCGCATTCGCGAGCAGGCTCGCCCCTACAGGGGCTCTGCGTCGATGCACCTATAACAATTCAAATTGCGGGCCTTGCCATGCGCGTCACCTCAATATCTTCCGTTCCCGCTGTCGAACGTTCGCCGTCGATCCTCGGCGGTGCCATGATCATCGGCGGCACCATCGTCGGTGCCGGCATGTTTTCGCTGCCGGTGATCATGTCCGGGCTGTGGTTCTACGGCTCGGTTGCCGTGCTGCTGTTTGCCTGGTTCTGCACGTTGCACTCGGGCCTGATGATTCTTGAAGCCAATCTCAACTACCGTGAAGGGGCGAGTTTCTCCACGATCACCCGCGATCTGCTCGGCAGTAGCTGGAGCCGTTTGAACGGCTTGAGCATTGTCTTTGTCCTGTACACCCTGACGTACGCCTACATTTCCGCCAGCGGCTCAGTGATTCACCACACCGCGCAAACCTTCGGGCTTGAGTTGTCATCGCGCGCCGGCGGTTTGGGGTTCACGCTGCTGGTGGCGTTCATTGTCTGGCTCAGCACCACAGCGGTCAGTCGCATAACCACGCTGGTGTTCGGGGCAAAAATCCTCGCGTTCTTTCTGACCTTCGGCGGTTTGCTGGGCCATGTGCAAAGCACCACGCTGCTTGATCTGAACAGCGGCGACAGCCACTACTGGCCCTATTTGCTGGTGACCCTGCCCTTTTGCCTGACTTCATTCGGTTTTCACGGCAATGTGCCGAGCCTGATGAAGCACTACGGCAAGGATCCACAGCGGATTCGCGCCTGTCTGGTTGGCGGCACCTTGATCGCACTCGCGCTGTATCTGGTGTGGATGCTCTGCAGCATGGGCAACATTCCCCGCGACACGTTCAAGGACATCGCCCAGCGCGGCGGCAACATCGATGTGCTGATCAGCGCCCTGGGTGCACGGCTCAACAGCGCCAATGTCGATTTGCTGCTGACGTTTTTTTCCAACTTCGCCGTAGCCTGTTCGTTTCTCGGGGTAACCCTGGGTCTGTTCGATTACCTGGCCGATGTGCTGAAGTTCGACGACAGCCCCCTCGGTCGCCTGCAGACCGCAGCCGTGACGTTCGGGCCGCCGATGCTCGGTGGTTTTCTCTGGCCGGAAGGTTTTCTGCATGCCATCGGCTTCGCCGGGTTGGCGGCAACGTTGTGGGCGGTGATCACCCCGGCGCTGCTGGCGCGGGCTTCGCGAAAACGCTTTGGCAGCCCGCGTTATCGCGTGTGGGGCGGCACGCCGATGATCGCGCTGGTGCTGTTTTTCGGGGTAATTTGCGCGACCTCCCATGTGCTGTTCGTGCTGGATTGTCTGCCAGTGTGGCGCTGAGGCACTGCGTTCGGTTTTCCGAACGCGACTTCACGGTCGATTCGGCTAACCGGATCAGCCAAGGTAAAAAATACCGCCACAAAACTTTAATAACGTTATAAATCATCAGCTTAGCTATCGGCGACTGGTCTGGCACGAGTCATGCTCTACACTCTCTCGACGAATGCCTGTTGCGCCAACACTTCAGGAGCCGTCAGGCATTCGAAGCACAAAAGGGCCGACGAACTGGCTCCATAAAAAAAACAATTCGAGGAAAATTTGATGCGCATCGTTCCCCATATCCTGGGCGCAGCCATTGCGGCCGCTCTGATCAGCACGCCAGTTTTCGCCGCCGAACTCACCGGCACCCTGAAGAAGATCAAAGAGTCCGGTGTGATCACACTGGGCCACCGCGACGCCTCCATCCCGTTTTCCTACATCGCTGACGCTTCCGGCAAGCCGGTTGGCTACTCCCACGATATCCAGCTGGCCATCGTCGAAGCGATCAAGAAAGACCTCGACCTGCCAAACCTGCAAGTCAAATACAATCTGGTGACCTCGCAGACCCGTATCCCGCTGGTGCAGAACGGCACCGTGGACGTCGAGTGTGGCTCCACCACCAACAACGTCGAGCGTCAGCAGCAAGTTGATTTCTCCGTCGGCATCTTCGAAATCGGTACTCGTCTGCTGTCCAAGGCTGACTCCAAGTACAAGGATTTCGACGACCTCAAAGGCAAGAACGTCGTGACCACCGCGGGCACCACATCCGAGCGCATCCTGAAAGCGATGAACGCCGACAAACAGATGGGCATGAACGTTATCTCCGCCAAAGACCACGGTGAATCCTTCCAGATGCTGGAATCGGGTCGTGCCGTTGCGTTCATGATGGACGACGCGCTGCTGGCCGGTGAAGCCGCCAAGGCCAAGAAAGCCACCGACTGGGCCGTGACCGGCACTCCACAGTCGTACGAAATCTACGGCTGCATGATGCGCAAAGGCGACGAGCCGTTCAAAAAGGCTGTGGATGACGCCATCAAGGCCACTTACGCTTCGGGCGCGATCAACAAGATCTACGAGAAGTGGTTCATGCAGCCGATTCCGCCAAAAGGCCTGAATCTGAACTTCCCGATGAGCGACGAGCTCAAGGCCCTGATCGCCAATCCGACCGACAAAGCGGCTGACGACAAGAAATCCTGATTTCTGACTAACCTTATCCCCTGAGGAGGCTTCTGCTTTTTCAGGGGATGGTCACTCCCTGCTGGCATTTTCTGGAAACACTCGAACCGGTGGCTGTCGAGCCGATCGCGTGTGCCTGACCGTCAAGGTCAGGGAGGGAACGGAGTTTCCCCAAGCGGGCACTTGTACATCGATCGAATCGAGGGGAGACCCTAATGAATTACAACTGGGACTGGGGCGTGTTCTTCAAGTCCACCGGCGTGGGCAGCGAGACCTATCTCGACTGGTTCATCTCCGGTCTGGGCTGGACCATCGCCATCGCCATCGTGGCCTGGATCATCGCCCTGCTGCTGGGCTCGATACTGGGCGTCATGCGCACCGTGCCGAACCGTATCGTGTCGGGTATCGCGACGTGCTACGTCGAGCTGTTCCGTAACGTGCCGCTGCTGGTTCAGCTGTTCATCTGGTACTTTCTGGTGCCCGACCTGCTGCCGCCGGATCTGCAGGAGTGGTACAAGCAAGACCTCAACCCGACCACTTCGGCTTACCTCAGCGTAGTCGTTTGCCTGGGTCTGTTCACCGCCGCCCGTGTCTGCGAACAAGTGCGCACCGGTATCCAGGCGCTGCCGCGTGGCCAGGAATCCGCCGCCCGCGCCATGGGCTTCAAGCTGCCACAGATCTACTGGAATGTGCTGCTGCCCCAGGCTTACCGGATCATCATTCCGCCGCTTACCTCGGAATTCCTCAACGTCTTCAAGAACTCCTCCGTGGCCTCGCTGATCGGCCTGATGGAGCTGCTCGCGCAAACCAAACAGACTGCCGAGTTCTCGGCCAACCTGTTTGAAGCGTTCACCCTGGCGACCCTGATCTACTTCACCCTGAACATGAGCCTGATGCTACTGATGCGCATGGTCGAGAAGAAAGTCTCAGTGCCCGGCCTGATTTCCGTGGGGGGTAAATAATGGAATTCGATTTCAGTGGCATCGTCCCGGCCATTCCCGGTTTGTGGAACGGCATGGTGATGACCCTCAAGCTGATGGCCATGGGTGTGGTCGGCGGGATCATTCTCGGCACGATCCTCGCGCTCTGCCGTCTGTCGCACAACAAGCTGCTGTCGAATGTTGCCGGCGCGTACGTCAACTATTTCCGCTCGATCCCGCTGCTGCTGGTGATCACCTGGTTCTATCTGGCGGTGCCGTTCGTGCTGCGCTGGATCACTGGCGAAGATACACCGATCGGCGCATTCACCTCGTGCATCGTGGCGTTCATGATGTTCGAAGCGGCGTATTTTTGCGAAATCGTCCGGGCAGGCGTGCAATCGATCCCCAAAGGCCAGATGGGCGCAGCGCAAGCGCTGGGCATGAGCTACGGCCAGATGATGCGTCTGATCATCCTGCCGCAGGCCTTCCGCAAAATGACCCCGCTGTTACTGCAACAGAGCATCATTCTGTTCCAGGACACTTCGCTGGTTTACACCGTGGGTCTGGTTGACTTCCTTAACGCGTCCCGCGCCAGTGGCGACATCATCGGTCGTTCCAACGAGTTCCTGATCTTCGCCGGTGTCGTCTACTTCATCATCAGCTTTGCCGCCTCGCTGCTGGTCAAGCGTCTGCAAAAAAGGTTCGCCGTATGATCTCTATCAAAAACATCAACAAGTGGTATGGCGACTTCCAGGTGCTGACTGATTGCAGCACCGAGGTCAAAAAAGGCGAAGTGATCGTGGTCTGCGGCCCGTCGGGTTCCGGCAAATCGACCCTGATCAAATGCGTCAACGCGCTCGAGCCGTTCCAGAAAGGCGACATCGTCGTCGACGGCACGTCGATTGCGGACCCGAAGACCAACCTGCCGAAACTGCGCTCGCGCGTGGGCATGGTGTTCCAGCATTTCGAACTGTTCCCGCACCTGACCATCACCGAGAACCTGACCATCGCGCAGATCAAGGTATTGGGCCGCAGCAAGGAAGAGGCGACCAAGAAAGGTCTGCAACTGCTCGAACGCGTAGGCCTGTCGGCGCACGCCCACAAGCATCCGGGGCAACTGTCCGGTGGCCAGCAACAGCGTGTGGCGATCGCCCGTGCGCTGGCAATGGACCCGATCGTCATGCTGTTCGACGAACCGACCTCAGCGCTCGACCCGGAGATGGTCAACGAAGTGCTCGACGTGATGGTGCAACTGGCCCACGAAGGCATGACCATGATGTGCGTGACCCACGAAATGGGCTTCGCCCGTAAAGTGGCTGATCGGGTGATCTTCATGGACGCCGGCAAGATCATCGAGGACTGCCCGAAAGAGGAATTCTTCGGCGATATCAGTGCCCGCTCGGAACGCGCGCAGCACTTCCTCGAGAAAATCCTGCAGCACTAAAAGCAACACCGCCTCCCCCTGTAGGAGCTGCCGCAGGCTGCGATCTTTTGACTTTGTTTTTAAAGATCAAAAGATCGCAGCCTGCGGCAGCTCCTACAGGGGATAGGTGAAGTTTGTTGTGGTGGTTGACCCAAGGCAACTGTGATGAAATGCGACCCCAATCTCTATCGCGCCGCGCCGCCATCACTTGCCGTGAAGCCCCGTCTGATTCGTCATTTGTTCCTGCCGCCACTGATCATCGCCCTGATGATCGGGTTGGGTTTTATCGGCTTCTGGACCAGTGAGCATTTCGGCATTCGCAGCCTCGGCGAAAATGGCCAGCGCCAGCTCGAACTGCACGCCCGCGCGGTCGAAAGCGAGATCAGTAAATACACCTACCTGCCCAGCCTGCTGGAACTCGAAACCAGTGTGTCGCAGCTGCTAGCCGACCCGAGCCCGGAGCACCGGCAAAAGGTCAACGATTACCTTGAAGGCCTGAACCGGCGCAGCCGCAGTCGGGCCATCTACGTCATGGACACTACCGGCCGCGTCATGGCCACCAGCAACTGGCGCGATGTCGACAGTTACCTCGGTGAAGATCTGTCCTTTCGTGCCTACTTCCAGAGAGCCATCCGTGGCGAACCCGGGCGGTTCTACGGCATCGGCAGCACCAACGGCGAACCGGGTTACTACCTCGCCCACGGCCTCGAAGAGCACGGCAAGATCATCGGTGTCGCGGTGGTCAAAGTGCGCATGGAAGCCATGGAGGAACGCTGGCAACGCGCGCGTCTCGAAGCGTTCGTCAGCGATGAAAACGGCATCATCATTCTTTCCAGTGACCCGGCGCGACGCCTCAAGTCAGTGATTCCGCTCACCGACGAAATCAAGGAAAAACTCGCGCGCAGCCTGCAGTACTACTGGTTCCCGCTCAATGAACTGCAACCGCTGGCTCGGGAAACATTGTCGGAAGGCGTGGAAAAACTCACCTTCCCGGCCAACAGCGAAGTGCAGTCCGATGCAGACAACATCAGCTATCTCGCGCAAACCCGGCAATTGAGCGACACACCGTGGAATTTCACCCTGCTCACGCCGTTGCAGGACCTGCGCCGTGAAGCGATCAATCAAGGGATTCTGGTCGCGGTCGCCTTCGCGTTGGTGGCCTTTCTGCTGATCGCCTGGAACGAGCGGCGCAAGGTCATCGCCACCCGCCTAGCGGCCCGTGAAGCCTTGCAGGAAGCCAACAATCAGCTGGAGCGTCGGATTACCGAACGCACCACCGACCTGCGCGCCAGCAACGAACGTTTGAAGAGCCAGATCCGCGAACGTCGTCAGGCCGAAGAGACTTTGCGCCGCGCTCAGGATGAATTGGTCCAGGCCGGCAAACTCGCCGCCATCGGCCAGATGTCGACCAGCATTGCCCACGAACTGAACCAGCCGCTGGCAGCGATGCGCACGCTGTCGGGCAACACCGTACGCTTTCTCGAGCGCGGTCAGCTGGATGTGGCCAGCACCAACCTCAAGACCATCAATGACCTGATCGACCGCATGGGCCGGATCACCGCCAGCCTGCGTTCGTTCGCCCGGCGCGGCGACAACCAGGGCCAGGCCAGCCTCGGCAAAGCCGTAGAGGCAGCGCTGCAATTGCTCGGTGCACGCCTGGAGAGTTCGGCGGTGAACATTCACCGCCAGTTCATCGACGTGCAAGTGCAGATCGACCAGACCCGCCTCGAACAGATTCTGGTCAACCTGATCGGCAACGCCCTCGACGCCATGCAGGCGCAACCACAGCCCGAACTGTGGCTGGAGGGCGAAGAGTTCAACGCCAAGTATCGCCTGCGCGTGCGCGACAACGGCCACGGCATCGACGCCGAAGCACGCAAGCATCTGTTCGAGCCTTTCTTCACCACCAAGCCCGGCGAACAAGGCCTGGGCCTGGGCCTGACCCTTTCCGCCAGCCTCGCGGCCGCCACCGGCGGACACCTGGGTGTTGAACACCCGGCCAGCGGTGGCACCACCTTCGTCCTCAGTTTACCGTTGGTAAGCCCTACTCCTGCCGAGCCAATATGAACCACGACCTTAGTGTGCTGATCGTCGAAGACGACCCCCATGTGCTGCTCGGCTGCCAGCAGGCGCTGACCCTGGAAGACATTCCCTGCGTCGGCGTCGGCAGTGCCGAGGAAGCGCTGGAACGTGTCGGCGACAACTTTGCCGGTATCGTCATCAGCGATATCCGCCTGCCGGGCATCGATGGCCTGGAACTGCTGACCCGCCTCAAGCAGCGCGATCGCAGCCTGCCGGTGGTGTTGATCACCGGCCACGGCGACATTTCCATGGCCGTCGGCGCGATGCAGAAAGGCGCCTACGACTTCATGGAAAAACCGTTCTCGCCGGAGCGTCTGGTCGACGTTGCGCGACGGGCGCTGGAGCAACGCAGTCTGGCTCGGGAAGTGTCTTCGCTGCGTCGGCAATTGGCCGAGCGTGACTCCCTGGAAGGACGGATCATCGGCCGCTCGCCAGCCATGCAGAACCTGCGCGAACTGATCGCCAACGTCGCCGACACCTCGGCCAACGTGTTGATCGAGGGCGAGACCGGCACCGGTAAAGAACTGGTCGCGCGTTGCCTGCACGATTTCAGTCGTCGCCACGGCAAACAATTCGTCGCGCTGAACTGCGGCGGTCTGCCGGAAAACCTCTTCGAAAGCGAGATTTTCGGCCACGAGGCCAACGCGTTTACCGGCGCCGGCAAACGCCGGATCGGCAAGATCGAACACGCCGACGGCGGCACGCTGTTCCTCGACGAAGTGGAAAGCATGCCGCTGCCGTTGCAGATCAAACTACTGCGCGTGTTGCAGGAACGTACCCTCGAGCGCCTCGGCTCGAACCAGAGCGTGGCGGTCGATTGCCGGGTGATCGCGGCGACCAAATCCGACCTCGACGCATCAAGCAAGGCCGGCGAGTTCCGCAGCGACTTGTACTACCGCCTCAACGTGGTAACGCTGGAATTGCCGCCCCTGCGCGAACGCCGCGAAGACATCCTGCAACTGTTCGAACACTTCACCCAGCAGTCGGCGCTGCGCTTTGATCGCGCGCTGCCGGAGCTGGATAACCAGACCCTGTCGAACCTGATGAGCCACGACTGGCCGGGCAACGTGCGCGAACTGCGCAACGTCGCCGAACGCTTCGCCCTCGGTCTGCCGGCGTTCAAGAAGTCGGGGGCCAACAGTGGCGGACAAGGGCTGGCGTTCGCCGAAGCAGTGGAAGCGTTCGAACGCAACCTGCTCAGCGATGCCCTGCAACGCAGTGGCGGTAACCTGACTCAGGCCAGCCTGGAACTGGGTATGGCCAAGACCACGCTGTTCGACAAAGTGAAAAAATACGGTCTGAGCCATTAAGCGAGAACGACGTGGACCTGTTTTTCAAAGCCCTGTTGGGCGCTGCGGTGGTGCTGATCATCGCGGCGCTGTCGAAGACCAAAAACTATTACATCGCAGGCTTGGTGCCGTTGTTTCCGACGTTTGCGCTGATTGCGCATTACATCGTCGGCAAGGGACGTTCGATCGAGGATTTGAAGACCACGATCGTGTTCGGGATGTGGTCGATCATTCCGTACTTCGTCTATCTGGCGACGTTGTATGTGATGGTTGATCGATTGCGGCTGGAGGCGTCGCTGGCCGTCGCGGCAGTGGCCTGGTTGATAGCCGCCACCGTGTTGGTGACGGTTTGGGTACGGTTGCACAGCTGACCCTCACCCCAGCCCTCCCGAAACGTCGGACCGCCCAGAGGGAGAGGGGGCCGACCGCTGAATATTGAAAATCTCCGTCGACGTGAAAGTGCTGTACCGAATCCATAATCGACTCATTGCATCAGGTCGGCGGATAGCCAAATACAACTCGATCAGTCCCCTCTCCCTCTGGGAGAGGGCTAGGGTGAGGGGCTTTTTTGGCTCCTGCCGATATCAGTTGACAGTGCCGCCCTTGGACTCAGCCATAATCTGCCGAATCGCTCCGACAAACGTTTCCACCGGCTGCCCGCCCGTCACCGCGTATTGCCCGTTGAACACCACGGTCGGCACCGAACTCACCCCGCGCTGCAACCACAACTGCTCTTCTTCACGCACCTCATCGGCAAACTCGTCCGACGCAAGAACGGCCTCAGCCCGCTGGCGATCCAGCCCGACACTTTCCGCAATCTGTACCAGTTGCCGAGGATCCGACGGATTGCCGCCATCACTGAAATACGCCTTGAACAGCGCCTCCTTCAACGGCAACTGCAAACCCTCAAGCCCCGCCCAATGCAGCAAACGGTGCGCATCAAAGGTGTTGTAAATACGGCTATTGCCATCAGTACGAAAAGCAAACCCCAGTTCAGCACCACGAGCCCGGATCGCTTCGCGATTCTTCTGCGACTGCTCCGGGGTTGAACCGTACTTCTCTTGAATATGCTCGGCAATGTTCTGCCCATCAGCGCCCATTTTCGGGTTCAGTTCGAAGGGCTGGAAGCGGATCTCGGCCTGCACTTCGTTGCGCAGGATCTCCAGCGCCTGTAACAGACCACGCAAACCGACGACGCACCACGGGCAGGAGACGTCGCTGACAAAATCGATTTTCAAAGCGGAACTCATCACACACCTCGCGGGGGGGAAATCGTGCGGGAAAGTTTGCACGATACACCTGCTTCAGATTTTTGGTGACCATAGCGGCCCCTTCGCGAGCAGGCTCGCTCCCACCCTTGGAGTGCGTTCCCCAGTGGGAGCGAGCCTGCTCGCGAAGAGGCCCGCTCAGACAACACAAATACCTCGGCTACAGCAGATTCGCGCCCACCACCGGCTCGATCTGCGCCCAATGCGAGGTGTCTTCACGATGCGCCTGCAAATACGGCAGCACCGCCGCCAGTAACGGTTCCTTGAATGCCTCCTGAAAACGATGGGCCAACCCCGGAATCAGCTTCAACTGGCTGCCGCGAATATGCGCCGCCAGATGCACGCCGTGCATCACCGGCAGCAACGGATCCGCCGTGCCATGCACCACCAGCGTCGGCACACGCAACTGGTTGAGTAATGCCACCCGACTCGGCTCGGCGAGGATCGCCATGATCTGCCGTTTCACGCCCTCGGGGTTGAACGCACGGTCGTACGACAGCGCCGCCTGATGCAACAAGACCTGCCGATCATCGGTGACCGCCGGGCTGCCCAGTGCCGCGAGCAAATCCGCCTGTTGCTCCAGTGCCACCTGACGATTCGGTGCGCCGCGTCGCGATAGAAGTTGCACCAGCGCTGCACTCGGTGCTGGCAAACCTTCGGCACCGGAACTGGTCATGATCAACGTCAGGCTTTCGACCCTTTGCGGCGCCATCGCCGCCATGTGCTGGGCGATCATCCCGCCCATGCTCGCGCCCAGAACGTGAAACTGCTCGACGTGCAACGCGTCCATCAAACCCAGCGCGTCGTCAGCCATGTCGGTCAGGCTGTACGGCGCTGCCACTGGCAGACCGAGCTTGTAACGCAGCACTTCAAAGGTCAGATTGGCTTCAGCCGGCGCCCGACGCCAGGTCGACAGGCCGACATCGCGGTTGTCATAGCGAATCACCCGAAAGCCCTGCTGACACAGCGCGACCACCACTTCATCCGGCCAGTGGATCAACTGTCCACCCAGGCCCATGACCAGCAACAACGCCGGGTCCGACGCGCGGCCAATACTCTGGTAAGCAAGGCTCACCTGCTGCAGATCGACATGCTCGGTCGGCACATTCACATCGCAGCGCGCCGCCGCAAACGACGACGGAGCGAAAAAAATCGCGGCCAACAAAGCCGCGACAGAAAATAAACCCTTAGCCATGAAAAACACCGAAACGCAGAACCCCAGTAGAGCGCGAGTCTGATGAAGTTTGTACAAGCGCGCTGCCACAGTTCGATGACAGTTTGATGAAGACTGCCGAGCGGTCATGCAGGCACGTTGCAAACAATATCTATGTACCGCCATCGCCTTGCGCGATTTCTCTTGAATGACGCGTTCACGGAGCGGATTTCCCGCTCCACTGCGAGTCCGCCACATGCCCGATCGAATTATTCTGGATGACCCCTCCGCCCCCTCCCCGCTGCCGACGGTAGCCGAGCATTTGCCGGCAGTGACCGATGTCAGCCTGTTATTGCAGGCCAGCCAGCGCTGGCGCGCCAGCAGCGAAGGGTTGCGCGAGTTGTTTAGCACCAGTCCTGCCTTGCGCGACACGGTCAATGAGCTACTGCGACAACACCTGCAACTGGACGGTGAGAAAACCACGCTGCACTTTACTGCCACCGATGGGCAAGCGGAATGCATCGTCAGGCTCACCGATGCCTGTGCCTTTGTCGTTCAGCACCCGACGCTGGAATCAGATCTGGATCAGCGTTGTCACGTTACCGGCATCAGCAAAAATCACCCGTTGTACGCGTTGAAACCGCTGCAACTCCTTGAACAGCTCAAATCGCTCGACCCCAAACAGAGCCACGCCACGCGCTGGCGATCATTCTGGGAAGCACGCGCACCACACACGCCGATATCACGCAGCACCCGCGCCACGCAGCTATACCGTGCGCATTTCGAAGCCACTGCGCACACCGCCCTCGCCCACAAAGCCATTACCGCTGCGCAATTCAAACTTCTGCAACAGATCATCGATTCAGGTGCCGGTGCACTGACCATCGACGGTCAATCCATCCACACGGAAAAACCGGCACTGGTGCTGAGCAACGGCAGCAAAGTCAAACTACCGGGAGCGTGGGTCATCAGCGCGGGCGATCCGGCCACGGCGGGACCGTTGCTGTATCTGCCGGGCAGGCCGGTAGCGATCCAGGCCTTCAAGAACCGCGCAGACCTGCAAACCTGGCTGACTGGCCAGGTGCAGATCCCCACCGGTCTGCCCAAGGACATCCAGCGCTTTGATTACAGCGCTGCGCAAGACCCGATGGTCACAGGGGCGAGCGATCTGTTCGCCGACCGACAACACGCCCAACTGGATGCCTTGCGCAACACCAACAAAGGCAAACCCGGGATAAGCCAGCACGGTGCGCAATCGCTGGCCCATGTCGACCTGATCGATCATCAGCGCAGCAGCGCTGTCATTGTGGCTGCGCCGCCCAAGCCGGTGCTGGCCGCCAGCGATATCGAGGTGGACGAACCCCCCCTGTTCGGCAGTCTGTCGGCCAGTATTCCGCTGGCCGTACGGCAGGCAGCGCTCAAGCGCGAGCGCGAGGCGTTCGAACGCTTGCTCGCCAATGACAGCGACGGCTCCCGCTACCGGCAGTGCAACGACCTGCTCAAAGCGCTGGAGGCTGCCGAACTGGCCGGCGAGACTGCGGCCACATCCGTGCTTTACCACGAAAGCACCTCGGACATGACCGCGTTCAATACGGCATTGAAAACCCTCCAGCAGGCGCATGAGGACGGCTTGCACGCTGAAGCTCAATTGCAAACGGCGCTCGGGCAACTCGACAGCGCCGAGCACGACCTGCTCAAAGCCGTGCTGGAAACACCCGTCGCCGCCGAACGTGACGCTGATTTTTGCGCTGCCAGCCTGACCTTGTCGCTGACCGCAACAAAGGACGAGGTCACCACCACGCAAAGTGAAACGCTGAGAGGCGCGCTGGTGATCACACGCCAGGCGGCCCTCGCGGACCACGCATCGAGCGCCAGCCTGTTGCTCTACTGGCCCGGCACCGGCGGTGGCCTGCAACGCTTTGCAGACCGCCGCGCACTGGAGCGCGAGCTGTTCAAGATTCACCACCCGGACAGCGAACTGACCTTGCAGCTGAATCTGCTGACCACGGATCCGCTGCACCACTGCCTCAATGAGCTGATTGCCGGCTTCGAAACCAAAGCCAAAGACCTGCGCGCCAAACCTGAACAGGCTGATGCATTGGAAACGCTGCGCCAAGGTTGTCTGGCCAATCTTCAGGTGCCGGTTCACGCGGCCAGAAGCCTGTCTTTTGCCCACTTGCATGAACAGGAACGCAGCGCCACCCTTGCCCGCCAGTTGCCGGACTGGCTGATCAAACTCAAGAACGTCGAACGTAGCGGGCTCAAACAGAACATCAAGGCGTACATCGCGGCGATGCATCACAGCCACACCCTGATGACCCTCGCGCTGGAACCCCGGGATGACTTCACCCGCCGACATCTGCACGCGCGACTGCGCAAGGACTTTGCGCTTGAGGGGCATTTTTCCGTACAGATCGAACTGCCCGACTCGACCAAAACCGAACAGGTCCGCCAGTCCGGACCGGGGGGTGTCAGTTCGGAAACAGTGATTGTACCCAGCAAAACCAGCAGCAAAATGTCCCTGGAGGATCTGGCACAGCTCAATATCGATAATGTGCAATCGGTACTCAATGACGCGCTGTCGCAACGTCTGGTATTCCTGCGCCCGAAAGTGAGCGCGACGCTGAAAAACGATCGCACGCGCCTGCTCAATGGCATCAACCTGACCTATCTGCGCAAAGTCCTGCCGGAACTGGACCTGCCCAAGGCCTACGAACAGAAGATCCGCGACGCGTTCCACGGCGCGGCCCGTGAGTCCGCGTTCGTCAAACAGCATCGCCGCGAAAGCCTGATCGAGCCATGGCGTCTGATGCTCAGGATTCAGAGTGAAAATGCGCGGCTGCAAAAACACCTCAGCCGCGATGAAGCTGCGCTGCTCAACATTGCCATCGACGCCAGCACCCCAGAAGCGTGGCAAGCCGACGGCAAGCGCATTGTCCTGCTGCCGGTGTCGCTGAAAGTCGGTGGCAAGGACACCCCCGGCGAAGGCCCGGTGACCCTGTCCGGCGTCAGCTTCATCGAAGAACAGATCAGCGGCGTCACCTTGCTGTACTTGCCCGACAGCCATGACGAACAGTTTTTCCGTCGCTACGACAACCTCGAAGCGGCGCGCACAGGGCTGTTCAGGTTGTGCAGCGGCGACAAGTGGATCGCCTACTTCGCCGGCAAAGCCTTGCAGGGCAACGTCAGAGCACATGTCAGCCGAATCGGCCAGGCCGTAGAGAAAAACTTCGATGCCATTATCGAAGTCGGCGCGCGCTGGCCGGCGAGTACTTCGCTGGCCGCGCACCTGCTGGATGCGCACATGGGACGCCTGGTCGAAGCCCATCGCGGCACTTCGCGCTCCAACGATGAACTGTTCTTCGAGCGTTACGCCTTGAAAGGCCCGCGTGCCTTCAATTACATAAAAATGGCGCTGGGCATGGTGCCCTTTGTCGGCAGTGTGCTGGCTCTGTTTCAGGCCTGGACCGCCGCCAATCAGGCGGTCACAGCATTCTTGCGCGGCGAAGTGGCTGACGGTCTGGCGGAAATCGAGTCCATGCTGCTGTCGCTGGTTGACGCACTGATGGACCTGCTCCCGGGCGAAGCGGTGGCCTCGACCCTGTCCCGAACCACGCGCGCATTGACCCGCGCTCGTCAACTTCACACGCTAACCGGCAACGTGGCGGCGCTGCATGGCAGGACGCAGCGTCAGGCCCGGCATGTGCTGGCACGCTTCAAGGATTACGAATATGAAAAACCGATTTCCCTCGCTGGCACAGAGCCGTCCAGTCATGGTGTCTACCGTGGTGTCTACCGGCATGCCGACGGCGACTTCATCGAGCGTCAGGGCCGCCTTTACCAGGTTGAGCTGAGCAAGGACTCGCGCCAGTGGCGCCTGTTCGGCAACTCGCGAAAAACCTACAAGCAACCGATCGTGCTGGATGAAACCGGGCATTGGGATACGTGGTTCGGCGTCTACGGCACAACCTTTGACGGCGGTCTGGCCGGTGGCGGCAACGTCGTCGGGCGCGTGGCCGATACGCTGGATCCCTACTGGCCGCCGGTGATTCGCCAACGCCTGCCGCGCTGGCTGGCGGATCGCAACTTCCGCCGCCAGCATCAATTGACCGCCGCCGCGGATGATCTGGCCGATCAGATGCAGGTCGCCGGAACCAACAGCGATCGGGTGCTCAACGCCTACCGCGTCACCGCAATAGAAGACCGCCCGGCCCTGTGGCCGGAACTCGAAGCCGTTTGCGTTAACGATATCCGCCTGGCCGAGCGGCGCTATCAAACGTTGACCGAACTGACCGAGCTGACCCACGGCAGAAAACTCAAGGAAGTCGTCGGCATGCAAGGCAAGAGCGCATGGCTTTTAACCGATCGCTATCGGCGCCGCGCTCTTCACGCCTCGCACAATGTTCATGCGATGACCCTGAAAATCAAGGAGCTGAAGGAGACCCGCAAGGCCTTGCCTCTCGGTACCCTGGCGCAACGTTTGAGCATCATGGAAGAAATACGCGGACTGCGTATCGAGATCGTGAAAAAGCTCGACGAGATGGAGGCGTTCAAGGCGCAGGTCAATCACTGGTATGAGCGCATGCTGGCCAAAGACCGACCGAAGATCTCGGCGTACATCGAGGACATCAACACCCGTCACAGCGATGCCGTCCTGCTCTACCTGAAGACCTCGCAACGCCTGGAAATCGTCAAGAAGGCCGGCGATCCCGACGATGCGTCGTGGCTGTATTTTCTCGGGCTTGCCGATCCGCTTCGACTGGACATCGATCGCGTCCTGTACCGCCAGTACGATCTGCCGAATATCGCTGCCACCACCGCCCAACGCAACCAGATGCTTCAGGAATGTGTGGACCTGAGCGAGCGCTTTCGTCGCGAGATGGGCGTGTGGACTGCCAGTTACCCGCAATTCTTCCATCAGGAAGTGGTCGCGCCCTTGCTCGACGGCATTGACCGTTTGGCCGATCGTGCGCGCGCCGGGATCAACAAGCCGCCGGCGCCGGTACCAAGGGTCGCGGAGCAACCTCTGCAGCGCGTATTCATGACCGCAGACAATCAACTGCGCCATGGCTTCGAACAGTGGGATAACGTGACCCAGACCCGCCGCTACAAATGCACAGGGCCTGGTGGCCATGAGGAAATCTGGGAACACCGGGGTGACGGCACCATCATTCTGCTCAACCCGCAGATCATAGCCGCCCGTTCGCCCGCCACATTGAGCCTGGCAAGCTTGGTGGACGAAGCCCGGCAGCGTCTGGATAACGTCCCGAGCTACCGCTCAACGGTTTTGAGAAACGCCGACACGGGCATGCTCCCCGTCGACCTGCAACACATGCTGGACAGTCAGGCCGCCGAACTCAGCACCCGTGCCGAGCGCATCGCCGCCAAGTCTGCGCAGCACCCGATCATCCAGACGTTGCGCGATCAGGCCGCTGAACTGAAAGTGGCCGGGCGCACCCTGCGTACCGAACGCTCACTGACCAGCCAGCAGCCTACCGACGGCATGCTCTACGACCTCATCGGCCAGCATGCCGTGGAGATACGCCGCACCCAAGCGATCAAACACTTGGGCAGGCACCAAGGCCATCCGGACTACATGCAGGAATACGAGATATGGAATCTCTTCGCGCAGCCTGCCGCTCCGTTGTGGTACGCGCATTTTCATTACCGCAGTGCAACAGCTCCGTTTCGCCGGTTCGAAACCGCGCACCTGAAACTGCGCGAGCACCGCTTCCTGACCCACGCCGACGATGCCACCCTGCCGTATTCGAAGATTGGCAAGCAATCGGCGGTTTTGAGTTTTTTTGAAGACGTTTGAACGAAAATCCATCGACCGTCCGTCGCTACTGTCAGATCTGACAGTAGCGCAGTCGGGTGTTTGCGTAGCCAATGGTTCGGCGACGGAAATCATGGTGAACCGTCGATACGAGCACGGGATGACCGACATGAGTAAAAACTTTCTTCAAAACGGCAACTTCAGCACTGGCAAGTTTGCGCCTTGGGAGGTCCACGTATTCCAAGGCAAGGCGAGTGTCGTTCAGCATAATCTCAGTGCTCAAGCGAAGGTGCTGCCCGGTGTGGACACCGGCGTCGTACTGTTGAACAAATTCACCGCCCCGCCCGGTGCTTTTACGATCAAGGTCGATGCCTCCGCGCCCGGGGCCGAATATCATCAGGATCCGCCGAACATCGATACCCACCCGATTCTGTTTTTTTTCATCTCAGGCTATAACGCAGACGGCAAACTTGTTCAATTCGACGTGGGGAACTGGTGGTTGAAACCCAAGCAGAAGTCCTTCATCTATTCGGGCGTCATGCTGACCGGTGTCGTAGAAGTCGAGTTGCAAGTGTCCTTTCCCTCTGACCCTCTTCAGGTCAAGGGCTCGCTCTACATCGATAACGTCAGCTATTCGCTCGATTCGCCAGGGTCGATTCATACAACACGCTGGAGTCAGTGATACGCAAACCTACCACGACGACGCGGATTACCTAGCGCACAACAATACTCAAAATGACAGCCACCTAGCGAATGACCGCTCATCGGGCAATGTGTCCAACCTGTCAGGTATGACAGTAGGCAAGACAATTTCCGCAGTGCTCAATATCAGGGTTCAGAGCCGTAGCTGAATATTGAGCGCTTCAATCCCACAGGGAGTCACCGGAAATGAACGACTTGTCAACCAATAGCAATAACCTGACGCAAGTGCTGATTTTCTCCACCGACCCGGATCCGGTAAGAATTCTGACGGATTACCCTCCATTCATTCCAGGTTACAAGTCGCTGTCCGGGGATATCGCTGGCGTTAACCGAAACATGGTCAACAGCGACCGCCGAGGTTTGCTCGGCTATATTTTTCCGTACCTGAACATGGACAGCACCGACCAGTTGCGTGTGTACCTTGGGACCCGTCCAACGCTGGTTGCCGGACCTTTTCCCGTTGGCGCGTATATAAACCAACTGGTACCGTTTTATATTCCAGTCGCGTTTCTCGAACAGATGTATGCGACGCCTGTGCCGATTCCCGAAACGCTTGAGCTCTTCTGCAGCATTCAGCGGGTTAGCGAGAACGAGCGAAACTTCCCTCCCCTGCCGCTCCTGTACAAACCTTTTGATCCCGGCGAACTCGATACCCGACACGACCTGCCGAACAACCAGGGACTGGCTCTGCCAGTGCCCTCGGAAACCGTCATCGACAAAACCGTTATTGAAAACGGCATGTTCGTCACGATTCCGCAGTATTTGTACCAAGCCATCGGCGATTTGATCTACCTGGCGATAGGCCCGCGCGAACTGAGCCTGGAAGTGACTGCATTGGGTGATGTGCTGTTTGAACTGACACCGGGATTTCTAAAAACATTGCCCGACACCGACAAGGTGGCGATCACTTACGAGATTGTCGATATCGTGGAAAACGGCAGCGGCTGGTCATCGGCCGTTTCGCTTGCCTTGAAGCCGAACACGGTGTTGCTCGCAGCACCATTGGTTGATGAATCGGATGCCGAAGACAATCTCGATCACGACGCACTGGACGGCGGGTCGGCAACCGTAGTGATCACGGGTCAGTTCAAGTCCGGTGACATTATCAACCTTACCGTTGTCCTGTTTACCTCGGTGGGTGATCGGCTGGAGCGCATTATCAAAGAGGACGTGAAAGGCACATCACGTTCGCTGCGAATTCCTCTTGAGAATTCGTTCATTCAGAACGGCATCCGTGCGTCGATGGTACTCAGTTACACCAAGTTGAGCGGTGGCATCACGCAGCATTCAAAATGCACCACAGTCACCATCAGCGGCACGTCCCTCCCCGCCGCGGCTCCCACCATTGAGGAACAGCAAGGTAACGAACTGCCCGCTGACACCTCGCCGGCCCATGTGCACATCCCCACCTACTGGCCGCTGCTCGAGGGAGCGACCGTAAGCCTGTATTGGCAAGTCACCTTGTCCAATGGTGTCGAGAACCTGTACATCTTTAGCCAGATCATCAATGACATCACGCAACCTGTGATCTTTACCGTAACCGGCGAATACATCGACCGGTTCGAGAGCTGCCCGCTGACCGTGCTTTACAAGATCGAAAATCCCGGCAAAACCGTGGTGCAGTCCGGATCGCTGAAAATCACTATCGGCGCCGCAGCCGAATTACCGGCTCCACTCCTGGTACAAGCACTGCCCGGAAATCGGGTTCAGCCACTGGACACTCGCAACACCGCGACCGTGCGGGTCAGCGACCCGGCCATGAATCCGAGAAAAACCTACACCCTGACGATCAGAGGGCGTGCAGGTTTCGGCAGCCCGGTCATTACGTCAAAACCGGGTAACAACAGTGGTGAACTGCTATTCGACCTGCCGCCGACGGCTATCCCCGCCAATATTGGCAGTTACATCAAAATCAGTTGTGTGAAAACCGAGAGTGGCAAACCCGACCAGCCTTCCGGTGTCAGCCGCTATGAGGTACTCCCCGTCGCCAACCCGCAAATCAACTTCCCGCAAATGAGCATCGAGGAAGCCAAGGGAGGCGTACTCGACCTCAATAACTTCAGCGGCGACGCACACTGGATATTGCCGCCGTACCTGTTTCAAGCCATCGGTACCCGTATGCGCGTTGCCATGAGCGATGACGAGCACGTCATCATGCTTTTCGATGCCGTGATCAACGCCACCCATGAGCGAGAAGGCTTGAAGGGAACGATCAGTCGGGAAGAACTGAAAAAATATAAAGACGGCACACAGGTCTTCGGCCTGTCAGTCGCCAACTACAGTGATCGGGGCGGCGTCGATACCTTTTTCCCTGTGCGTGAATTGACGATCAAAACGCAAATACTGGCGAGACCGGCGATCACACAATTAATAGACAATCAGGGCGCCATTACCGGGCCCGTTGCGAACGGTGGTGCCTGCGATGCCACGTCACCACAATTGGTCGGCACGGCAACGCCCGCAAGCAAAGTTCATTTGTTCAACGGCGACAACCTGTTAGGTATTTTTGATGTGGAGTCTTCAGGACTTTGGCGTACGAACGTCAATATCGGATTGGGTCGCCATGTATTAACGGCGAAAACTCCCGATGGGCAACTGATATCCGCTCCCTGGGTTGTCACCATTCGCCCGGATCTTTATGACGACACCAGCTTCGTCGGCGGCTTCAACGGCTGGAGTATTGGGCCAGGTGGCGCAACTGGATACCTCGCGGCCCATACCTATACACAGGCGTTCTGGAACATCACACCTGCGGGCCGTAACTATGCCGGAGCCATTCTGTACAAATATTTGCAGCTTGTTGTCGGAGCAAGCTATCGCTTCGTAGCGCAAGTAGGCGATTTTACGGGGTCGGGAGGGCGGCATTTGCCCGTAATAAATTTGCGCGCGGGCAATATGCTAAATACACCGTTGTTCACGCTTGGCAGACAACAGAATTACACCTTGCAGGGCGACTTCACCGCCAATTCCGCCACAGCATTGTTTGAGATAGTCAGCCATCAAGGCACTCCAGACGGAAACGATTTCCTGATCTTCAATTTGCTGGTGCAACAGCTGACTAACCCACCGTCGGCGTGAAACCAGCGAAAACGGGAACTCGCAATGCACAGTAAAAACGCGCTGAGACGTTGCCTCAGCGCGTTTTTTTTGCGGTAAGCCTCAGCATTCGCAGCCCCTCATGGCGCTTCAGGTTCTATAAACCCTTTTGTCGACAGCCAGGCAATCATGAGACAAACTCAACCTTTTAGTGCTTACCACAAGTTTTACTCATGGAGCCATCGGTGCTTGAAATCCGCCACCTGAAAACCCTGCATGCCCTGCGCGAAGCCGACAGCCTGGTCGATGCCGCCGACCGGCTGCACCTGACGCAATCGGCTTTGTCCCATCAGTTCAAGGAATTGGAGGAACGTCTGGGCATGGCGTTGTTCGTGCGCAAGACCAAACCGGTGCGTTTCACCAGCGCCGGTTTGCGCCTGCTGCAACTGGCCGACGCAACCCTGCCGCTGCTGCGAGCCGCCGAACGGGATATCGGTCGTCTGGCCGGTGGCACCGCCGGGCGCTTGCACATGGCCATCGAATGCCACAGCTGCTTCCAGTGGCTGATGCCGACCATCGACCAGTTCCGCGATGCCTGGCCGGAAGTCGAACTCGACCTCGCCTCGGGCTTCGCCTTCGCGCCGCTGCCGGCCTTGGCCCGTGGCGATCTGGATCTGGTAGTGACGTCTGATCCACTGGAAATCGCTGGCATCACCTATGTGCCGCTGTTCACTTATGAAGCCATGCTGGCCGTGGCCAATCAGCATGCACTGGCGAGCAAACCGTACATCGTCCCCGAAGATTTGCTCACGGAAACGCTGATCACCTACCCGGTGGAACGCGACCGCCTCGACATCTTCACGCGCTTCCTGGAACCGGCCGACATTGAGCCGGCCCAAGTACGCACCTCGGAACTGACGGTGATGATGATGCAACTGGTCGCCAGCGGCCGTGGCGTCTGCGGCATGCCGCACTGGGCGCTGCACGAGTACAGCTCGCGCGGATATGTGAAGGGTAAACGGCTGGGGGAAAAGGGTTTGTTTGCAACGTTGTATGCGGCGATTCGTACCGACATGCTCGATGCACCGTACATGCGTGATTTTCTGCTGACGGCGAAGGACACGTCGTTCTCGACCCTTGATGGTGTCAGCGCCGTGCGCTGACGCTAAAAATCAAAAGATCGCAGCCTTCGGCAGCTCCTACAGAGATCAGTGTAGGAGCTGCCGAAGGCTGCGATCTTTTGATCTAGCCCCCCTCTCAAGGTAATTCACGCCACATATGGATCTTGTCGAAGTAGTCTTCACCCACCCGCACCGCCAATGGTTCGAGGCCGAACTGGATGAAGCCGCAGCGCTGGTAGAGGTTGAACGCGGCGTCATTGCCGGCGGTGACGGTGAGCTGGAGCAGTTTCAGCGCCGGATGGTTTTGCGCTTCGGCAATGGCCGCCTGCACCAGTTCATGGCCCAGGCCATGCTGGCGAAAATCCGCCGACACGTACATGCCGAACAACGTGGCCTTGTGACGAGCCTTTTCCCGAGGCTCCAACGCCAGGCCGACTATGCCGGCCAACGTACCGGCTTCAAACGCGCCAAGCACCACATCGAGTTTGCTGGTCAGGCGCCCTTCCCACCAGCTCAATGGCATCACCGCGCGTTCGCGCACGCTTGAGGTGAAGGCCTGCGGATGACGGTCATAGGCTTCGAGCATCAGTTCCCGGTATGCCAGGGCATGGCTGGCGTCCAGCCGTTCGATCCACATGCTCACGCCGTCCTGCGTTGCTCAAACATCAGGCGCACGGCCAGACCAGCCAACACGAAGCCCATGAAATAACGCTGCAGTACCAGCCATGTCGGGTTGCGCACAAACCACGAAGCAATGCCCGCCGCGAACAGTGCGATCAGCAAATTCACGCAGAAACTGACGCTGATCTGGGTGAGGCCGAGAATGATGCTTTGGGTGAACACCGAGCCGTGTTCTGGCGTGATGAATTGCGGGAATACCGAAAGGTAGAACACGGCGATTTTCGGGTTCAGCGCACTGGTGAGAAAGCCCATGGTGATCAGCTTGCGCGACGAGTCCGCCGGCAACTGCTGCGCTTCGAACGGCGAGCGCGCCCCCGGTTTCAGCGCTTGCCAGGCCAGCCACAGCAGGTACAGCGCGCCGGCCCACTTGAGCACTTCGTAGGCCATCGGCACCGCGAGGAACACCGCCGTCAAACCAGCCGCCGCCGCAAACAGATGCACAAAGAACCCCGCCACCACGCCGAGCAACGACGTGACCCCGGCCTTGCGTCCCTGACAGATCGAACGCGAGATCAGGTAGATCATGTTCGGCCCCGGCGTCAGCACCATCAGCAGTGCAGCAGCGGCGAAAATCAGCAGGTCTTGCAACGGGATCATGGCAAAGTCCTTTGCGTGGATGATCAGGCGATTGCGCTTAGCGAGTTGCGATAAAACGGCAGGATCAGGTCGCGTGTCAATGGTGCCAGATCGACTTCAGGATCAGTGGCCGGATCGACCCAGATCACCTCTTCGATTTCCGCCGCCGGCATGACGTCAGTGTCGATCGTCAGTTGAAAGATTTGCGCTTGCACAACGCACCCCGGCTCATTGGCGGCGGGAGCGGAAAACTGCCCGAGAAATGCCGCCTGCGCAGGATCGATCTGCAAACCCAGCTCCTCTTCCAGCTCACGCGCCAGTGCGTGCACCGGCAACTCGTGCGCTTCGATCTTGCCGCCCGGTTGCATGAACGCCGTGGTCCCGCGTTTGCGCACCAGCAGGGTCTGCCCTTGAGTGTTGAGCAACAATGCGGCGGCAATACGAATCGTGGAAGCAGTCGACATACGAAAAATCCTTGGCGCAAAAGCGCCAAGGATCACATGTCGGTCAACGGTATGCCAAGCCGCAAGGTTCAGCTCGCTTCCTGGAAATCCATCTCCGGCGGCTGCCGGCGGAAACCACCAGTGAGCACCGCCAGATACACCACGCCGATCACCAGCCAGCTCAGGCCTAGATACACCGCCAGATGATCGAGGCTGACCATCAGCCACAGATCCGCGACCAGACCAATGAACGGGAAGAGCAAAAACAGCACCAGCTCACGCAGGCCTTTTTTCTCGCCGCCGATCCAGTAATGGAAAATCACCGACAGGTTGACCAGGCTGAAAGCCAGGAACGCGCCGAAGTTGATGAAGGAGGTCGAAGTGGTCACGTCAAGTTTCAGCGCCAGCAACGCCACCACGGCGCAGAGCAGGATGCTGTTGACCGGCGTGCCGAAGCGCGTGTGCAAGGTGCCGAAGAACGACTTCGGCAGAACGCCGTCACGGCCCATGGCGAACAACAGTCGCGAACCGCTGGCCTGTGCCGACAGCCCTGAAGCGAACTGGCCGACAATCAGACCAATCAGGAAGATCGACACAAACAGGTCGCCACCGATGTTGCGGGCAATTTCATAGGCCGCCGAATCGACGCTGTCGAACTGGAACGACGGGTGCGCTATCTGCACAAAGTACGAAACGCCGACGAAGATCAGCCCGCCGATCAAGGTGATCAACATGATCGCCCGCGGGATGGTGCGGCGTGGGTCGCGGGTTTCTTCGGTCAAGGTACTGACCGCATCGAAACCGAGGAACGAATAGCAGGCAATCGCCGCGCCGCTCATGATCAGCGGCATGTGCATGTCGCCGCTGAAGAACGGTTTGATCGACCACAATGGCGTGCTCGCATCGCCCCCGATGTAGTGCACGCACAGCGCGACGAAAGCGATCAGCACGAGGAATTGCACCAGCATCAACAAGGCATTGATGCCGTTGGCCAGTTTCAGGCCAATGATGTTGATTGCGCTGGTGATGCCGATGAACGCCAGCACCCAGATCCATTGCGGGATCGACGGGAATGCCGAGGCCAGATACGCCGCGCCGATCAGCCAGATCGCCATCGGCAGAAACAGGTAATCGAGCAAGACTGCCCAACCGGCGATAAAGCCGAGTTTCGGGCTGATCGCCTTGCGTACGTAGCTGTAAGCGGAACCGGCGACCGGGAATGCGGCAGCCATGCGGCCGTAGCTCATGGCGGTGAAGAACATCGCGATCAGTGCCGCCAGATACGCGGCGGGCACCATGCCGGCGGTCGATTGGGCGAGGATGCCGAAGGTGCCGAGGACAATGATCGGCGTCATGTAGGCGATGCCGAACAGCACCACCGACCCTAATGAAAGGGTGCGTTGCAAACGAGCCATGGGCGACTTACTCCGAATTTTATTGGATTTATGGCAGAGCCGGGTTCGGCGAATGTTTTCGGGTGTGGCTTTGTTGTTCTGGTGTTGTTTGAGTTTTTTGTTCGGCTTGAAATCTTTTCCCCCTCACCCCAGCCCTCTCCCCCAGGGGGTAGTGGGGGAAGGGAGCCGATATCCATGGGTTTCAACTCCTGAGTAGAACTTGAACTCGCAGTTTCAAACCCTGAGTGCGACTGGATCCGTCAGGTCGGCGTACCTCGAACAATCAACTCGGTCAGTCCCCTCTCCCCCCGGGAGAGGGCTAGGGTGAGGGCATCGGTCAACGGCGTGGAATCAGCAACTCGCGAACACCATCGCCGTGCTCCACCACTTCCCCCGGCAACTTCAAGCGCTGATCATCCAGATAGCGGTAATCCCTGCGCGCAATCTCTAACCGCGCGAAATCCAGCTCAACGCAGAACGTCCCTTCTTCCCGTCCGGCCTCGAACAACAGCGCGCCCAGCGGATCGACCAGCGCACTGCCGCCGGCAAACATCAAACCGTCATCCCCCGCCTCCACGCGATTGACCATCAACGCAAAGGCCTGATTCTCCTGGGCACGGGCCATGATCGCGGTGCGGTGAGTCGGCGCGTACGGGTCCATGTTGCCGTTGGTCACGATCAGCAACTCGGCACCGAGTTGCGCGAGGGCACGGGCCGACTCCGGAAACTCGATGTCGTAGCAGATCAGCAGGCCAACGCGCACACCGTTCCACTCGCAGGTGACGTAGCGGTCGCCGGCCTCGAACACGCCGCGATCCGACGCCCACAAATGCGTCTTGCGGTATTTCAGGGCGATGCCTTCAGGAGTAATCAGCAGCGTGGTGTTGTAGAAGCGACCGTGGTCGTTCTCGGCCATGCCGATCACCACAGCGATATTGCGTTTGCGCGCTGCGGCCAACACGGCGCTGACAGTCGGGCCGTCGACGGATTCGGCGGTTTGCGCCACGGTCTCGGCCGTCGGGAAGCCCATCAGGTGGGTTTCCGGGAACACGATCAATTGCGTGTCGGCAGCGCACGCGGCGATCGCTGCCAGTGCGCGTTCGAGGTTATATGCCGTGGCATTGTCACGGCCCGCCAGTTGGGCGAGTTCGACTTTCATGGGAGTTCCTTGTTATGAGCGTCGGGCGCTGAAAGATTGCCCGGTGGCTGTCTGTGGGCCAGTATGCGCAGCAAGCGAGCGGCCAGGGAATTACGCGGCCGGGGTAACCCGATAGGGGTAGATCGATGACACTTTCGTTTGACGACATCACCTGGCACCGCGCCGTCGGGCAATTGATCGACGCGCTGGACAAGCCGAACTTCTGGGCGCAACTGGTGCGACTGCTCGATCAGTACGTGCCGTTCGATAGCTGGGTGGTGCTGCTGTTCAGCGCCGATCAACACCCGCAGGTCTTCGCCGAATGCCCGGGCGCAGACGGCAGCCCTGACCCGTTGTTTCAGGATTATCTGCGCGGCCTGTACCTGCTCGACCCGTTCTACATCGCCTGTCGCGAGCAAACGCGCACCGGTCTGTATCGCTTGTCCGAGGTGGCGCCGGAGCATTTCGAACTGACCGAGTATTACCAGCGATACTTTCGTCTGAATGTCGTGGCCGACGAAATCCAGTTCAATTGTCAGCTCGAAGGTGATCGCACGCTGTGTCTGTCGCTAGGCAGTGAAAAACGTTTCACTGGCGAACACATCGCCTTGCTGTCATTGATCCAGCCTTGGGTGCTGGGCCTGCTGCGCCAACGACTACCCTATGAGATCAACGAAACCGTGGCCCTCGCCGCCGCCCCTGTCCGGGCAGACTGGCGGGTGCAACTGGAGGCGTCGGTGCGACAACTCAAAGGTGCGCAACTGACCGCCCGCGAGCTGGATGTAGGGCGTTTGATGCTCAGCGGTTGCTCCAGTAAAGAAATCGCCCGTAAGCTGGAAATCTCCGTAGAAACCGTGAAAGTCCATAAGAAACACATGTACAGCAAGCTGGGGATCAAATCCCAGTCCGAGCTGTTTTCGATTTTTCTTCAGGCGCAAAACGCCTGATCGTTTGGTGAAGTTGCCTCATGTAGGAGTGAGCCTGCTCGCGATGGCGTCGGGTCAGTCAAATCATTTGTAGCTGATATACCGCTATCGCGAGCAGGCTCACTCCTACAGGGGAATGTGTTTATCCCTGAATCTTCGCTGATTATTCCGAGTCCGAACCAAGGAAACCGTATGAGCCTGTCACTCCTGAGCCGCTACGCCTTCTTTGCCGTCTGCGTGATATTTACCCTCGCCAGCCTGCCTTTCCTCGAACATGACTGGCTGTGGCCAATCACTGCGGTCACCGGCGTGCTGAGCCTGATCGGTCTGTTCGACCTGCTGCAAAGCCCGCACGCCGTGCGCCGCAATTACCCGATCCTCGGCAACATTCGTTATTTGGTCGAAGGCATTCGCCCGGAAATTCGCCAGTATTTGCTGGAGTCCGACAGCGATGCCCTGCCCTTCTCCCGCGCGCAACGTTCGCTGGTGTATTCACGAGCGAAAAACGAAACCGCTGACAAGCCGTTCGGCACGCTGATCGATGTCTATCAATCCGGTTTCGAATTCATCGGCCACTCGATGCGCCCAGCGCCGCTGAGCGACCCGAGCAGTTTCCGCGTCACCGTCGGCGGCCCGCAGTGCAGCCAGCCGTACTCGGCCTCGGTGTTCAACATCTCGGCGATGAGCTTCGGCTCGCTCAGTGCCAACGCTATTCGCGCACTCAACCAAGGCGCAAAACTCGGCAACTTTGCCCACGACACCGGTGAAGGCAGCATCAGCCCGTATCACCGCGAACATGGCGGTGACCTGACCTGGGAACTGGGTAGCGGCTACTTCGGTTGCCGCACCAGCGACGGCCGTTTCGACCCGGAACGCTTCGCTACCCAGGCGCAGAATCCGCAGGTGCGGATGATTGAAATCAAGATGAGCCAGGGCGCCAAACCCGGCCACGGCGGCATCCTGCCCAAGCACAAAGTCACCAAGGAAATCGCCGAAACCCGTGGGATCCTGATGGGCGAAGACTGCGTCTCGCCGTCGCGCCATAGCGCGTTTTCCACACCGCTGGAAATGATGCAGTTCATTCAGCAATTGCGTGAGCTGTCCGGCGGCAAACCGGTGGGTTTCAAGTTCTGCCTTGGCCATCCGTGGGAATTCATGGGCATCGCCAAAGCCATGCTGGAAACCGGCATCCTCCCGGACTTCATCGTTGTCGACGGCAAGGAAGGTGGCACCGGCGCCGCCCCGGTCGAATTCACCGACCACATCGGCGTGCCGATGCGCGAAGGCCTGCTGTTTGTCCACAACACCCTGGTCGGCCTGAACCTGCGCGACAAGATCAAACTCGGCGCCAGCGGCAAGATCGTCAGCGCCTTCGACATCGCCAGCGTGCTGGCCATCGGCGCCGACTGGGCCAACTCCGCACGCGGCTTCATGTTTGCCATCGGCTGCATCCAGTCGCAAAGCTGCCACACCAACAAATGCCCGACCGGCGTGGCCACTCAGGACGCTTTGCGCCAACGTGCGCTGGTGGTGCCGGACAAAGCGCAGCGCGTGTTCAACTTCCACCGCAATACCTTGAAGGCTCTGGCGGAAATGCTCGCAGCGGCCGGGCTTGAACATCCATCACAACTGTCGGCCAAGCATCTGGTACGGCGCATGTCGGCGACCGAGATCAAACTGTTTTCGCAGTTGCACGTGTTCCTGAAACCGGGGGAATTGCTCACCGGGGAAGTCAACGGCGAGTTCTATTCGCGGATGTGGCAGATGGCGCGGGCGGACAGTTTTGAGCCGCAGGAAGTCGCGGCCGCGTAACGGCCAATGCGCCGGTCTGCGCAACGGACCGGCGCGTTACTGCTGATTTTGGCGCAACAAGACAAACCGGAAAAAAAGGTAGCCCGACGACAGATTGAACAGTGTGAAAGACACCACTGTGGCCAATCCATGCCAATGCTGCGCATCGGCAATAGCGCCGATGGCAAAACTCACTCCGCCCATGCCGCCGATAAACAACAGGTAGCGGAGCAGCGACGTATTGCGCTCGAAGGTATACAGCACATTCACGTAAAACGAGAACGCCGCGGCCACGCAAAACGCGGTGAAATTACTGGCAGCCTGCGTCAGCCCCGCGGCGGTGAACAGGACAAAAAATATCTGCCAGTGAATCAGTCCATCGGCGAGGCCGATCACAGTCAATGCAGAGAATCCTTTCATCTCGGTTCCTTGCCAAAGCCGTTTTTGGCGAACAGCCAACCTAGGTCATTACACGCTGGTGGTCTACTGTCAGAAATTACAGGTACAGGGCTGATTGCGACCAACGGTCAGCACTTCACCAAGCCCACAAAGACGTTGAAGCGCTGCCCGAGGCTGCGATCTTTTTTGCTATCGGGTTTTCCGACCTGCAACGCCAAACGCTCGCACTTTGCATTGCATTGCCCGGTTGCAACTAATGTTTCAGGCGACGACGTTAACCGCAATCAGTACGTCAGGATCAGGCAACTCGAAGGATGAGAGATCTTCAACATGGTTGCGACTGATGAAACCATTGTCGATGTCGGCGGGATGAAACTCGCTGACATTGAAATCACGACCAGCACGCTTGCTCCCATAGGTATTGAACGTAACGCTCAACGCTCCGCTTTCCAATGCTTTATGCAAACCCTCCTTCATGGCTTCTGGAGTGGCAAACTTCACTAATCCGGAATTGGGTTCGTAAAAAAGCCACTCGGGTTTACCGTTCCTGACTCTTATTGCTGCAAGCATTGCATGGTCTTTACTGGTCAGTCGTAGAATTTTCGAATTCGGAGAAGTTTCCAGTGCTTCGATAATATCGTCAGCATCCATTTTTGTGCGGGGTGCGCCCATATGAAAGGTGTATTTGTTATTCACCGTATTGTGGAACTGCTCCAGGTTGGAGATAAATTTTGTGGCGTCAGGACTGTAGGGCATCTTGGCCGCCTTGGACAGGTTCTCCATCAGCTTGTCTTCATTGCCTTTGAGAATGGCCAGTGCCATCGCGTTTGAAAGCCCTGCGCACTGACCTTTGGAAACCATATTGACGTGCGCCAGATAATGCCCTTGCGAATAGGCAGTGACTTTGACATTTACGCCCTTCACATCCTGAACAAGCAGCGCGGAAGAATACTTGGCGTCCTGAATCATTCTTGTTTTCAGTTCTTTTGTCAGAGCGCCTATCTCTGTTGGCGTGAGCCCGGGTTCCGATGCCAGATCAATCAGATCATCAAACTTCATTCTCGGTCGATAGCCACTGATATCCAATAACCGACCTTCGAGGTAGCCATGATTGAAATCAGCAATATTTCTCGGGTTTTTCGCAAATTCAATGTTGTGATAAAAGCCAACGTAGACACGGGAGTTGGCCTCACTGCCCAGCGTCCCTCCCCAACTGACCCCACGCGCCGTGAACTCTCTCGGAGGGCCATAAAGTTGACTGGTATCAATGTTGTACTGATACCAATTGTCATTTTTCAGCACGCCCACACTGTCGATAGTTTGTTCACCTACCTTGAAGGTACCTATCAGGGTAGGCCCATGCTGTTGGCCCACTGCGTGGAGAAACTTGAAGCCATCCGGCGCATTGCGCAATTTGTCGAGTTGTCGTACGGCGAAGGCACCTACCAAGCCGAGCCCTTTTCCTAACAGCTTACTTCCTGCCACCGCCAGAGCGGGCAAACCACTGAACGGATTGAGTTCGCCAATGACGAATGCTCCGATTATCCTCGCGGCCCGGAGTCCCCGGCTGATTGCCGAAGCGGTCCTGCCCACGACCTGAGTCAGTTTGGCTGCGGTCGACGCTCCGGCGGTAATGAATCCCAAGGCATCGAAGAACAGATCCACCGCACCGTCGAAATAGTTTCCTTTTATAAAGTTGGTAATGGCTGACTTGAAGGGAACCAAGTCAACCACGAAATCGATTACCTTCTGCGTGACCGCGTCTTCCCGCTCTTGAGTCGTCTGGCCTTTGGCTGCCTGCAGAATGTCCTCGTTATCCAGGTCCAGATGTTGAACGAAGGCCTGGGCGATCAGTTCGGTTCTCTCGCTGGAATAACTGTTGAGCGGTAACGAATCATTGACGGGTTGTGGAGACAGCTTCCCGGCTTTCGATTTGTCAGTCAGATCCATGGGTTCGATCGTGTATATGAGGCTCGGGACCAAGGGATTGACGCGCTTTACGGGCTCCGCCGGGTCATAAGGTTTGCTCTCGATAACGCTGCGCTTCAAATCAATTTCATAGAGTTTTGTGTCACCGTCCCACTCGACTTTCATTGTCAGGGCGCTACGTGTGGATTCCAGTTTTTTGCCAAAGAAATCCAGATTGAGCCTATAAGTCTTATGCTGATAGAACGAGACATTGCCATATTCGAGACTTTTTCTGTCCTTCAGCGGTAACTCGGCTACCAGATGTTTTACGCTCAGGCGAGCGCCTTCCTTGATGTTGCGGAGTGCACTGTCGAACTGCGTTTGAAAGATATCTTTTACGCCCAGTTCGAGGGGCGTGTTGATTTCGTCAAGAAGCGGACGCAAGCGTGGATCACGAGTAGTCCATCGGTAGTAAGGAGGTCCTCCCATCATCACGATGTCCAGCAGGGAATATCTGCCATTGAGCGTCGGGTACAAACCGCTCGGATCTGCCGCTGGCTGCTCCAGAAGCCGCTCTTCAAAAGGGACGTCACCCTTGAACGTCGCCTTGAGCCTGGTCAGCGCGATTGCTTTGCGGTTTGGGAGTTCGCTGTTCAACAGGATCGAAATATTGAGGCGGTCGGTCAGTTGCTGATTGAACTGCGTTTTGACTTTGTCCAGTTCGTCGAGAGTGTAATGCTCCTCGTGGTTTTTTTTGATCACACCCTTGATCACACCCCAGTCCGCCAAAGCGGCGGCATGGACCGGCGGAGCGACTTGTGGGTCGATCATTGCAGCGCTGTCCGCGCTGGCCATGACTTGGGCAAATGTCATTTGCGGGACTTTGCCGGGCGTGTGAACTTCAATCGTCCGCGCTGCAACAGTCAGGTTGACCCATGCCGCGCTGCCGTATTTCAAACTGTCGGGCAGCTTCTCGATAAGGCATTCGGGCGCCTTGCGCGCGAGTAACAAGTTGGCGGCCAATCCGGCCAACCTGGAGCTGCTCAAGCCTGCGTTGGTCAAGTAATCAACAAGACGATCGAATACCGCCGAAGCAGGTTTGCCCCAGAGCTTTTCATCCAGCAGATCAAAACCCGCAGTGGTGGTGCGCGTCGGACGATCAATCTCACCCTGATGCAGGCTCAAATGAATGCCGGCCATGGTGTATTCACTGATGCTGACATCCGTAGCTATTGCGTTCAGACGGGTTTGTATCGCTTGCCCCAGCGCTTGCCCACGGGAACCGGTAATCAGTGTTGCCAATGCCGAGGACGGATCCCGGAGTGCCGTATCTGAAAGAGGATTTTCACTGTTCAAATAATCCAGCACTCCTGCCCCGGGTGTCGAAATGTGATCGAGGCTGTCCAGATACAGGCTGGTGACTTGCAAGACTTCTTTTTGTTCAGCAGTCGTCAATGGAATTGGCCAAGACATTGCTCCACCAAAATCGCCAAACTTGTGCGGCAAGATTTTTCCAACTTCCAGGTAGGTTGTAATTACTTCAGACTGATTATCGACAGCGGACGAAGCTGTATCAATAACGGACTCATTATATTCGTACATTCGATCTTCCTTGACGGATTAAATTGAATGAAAAGTAAATAATGAAAAACGCCAAAACACCAAGCCAGAAACCATTACAAACTACAGAAGTAACAAGCTGCATATACGACAATTAAATACACAACACACCAACTTGTTACCGATTACATATTAGTAGCCGCGCACAGCATGCCATAGCCGACTCTAACAAACCTTGACCAGTCCACTATTCATTACACTCAGAGCAATAGTCATCGAGCTTTATTACACTATACATCCGAACATATGCATTGAAAAAATACGGGAGAGAAAACACGCAACACTGTTAAAACAGAAAAAGATCACATCCCGCAACAAGACCTACACAATTAAAACCATGTAGATACTGTTACTGGAAGCGATCTTTTACTTTGACCCGTCGCGTTTCGGCAATTACGAGACCGAACGCACTGCCACGGACGATGCACTTCTCGGCTGCAACTTGAACACGTAGAACAAAACGGTCAGCAGCACCAGGAACGCAGGTCCCACATACAGCGCCACGCGGGTGTCGGGGAAGTACGCCATCAGGCCGACCACCAGCACCAGAAACGCCAAGGCAAAGTACGAACTGACCGGGTACAGCCACATCTTGTACTTGAGGCCGGCACGTTCGCTGGCGCTCAGGCCTTTGCGGAATTTCAGCTGGGCCAGCAGGATCATCACCCAGGTCCAGATCGCGCCGAAGGTGGCAATCGAGGTCACCCAGACAAAGACTTTTTCCGGCACCAGATAGTTGAGCATTACGCCCAAGAGCAACACCCCGATCGACAGCAACAGCGCACGACGTGGCACACCATTATTCGAGGTCTTGGCAAAACCGGCCGGCGCCTGGCCGTTCTGCGCCAGGCTGTAGAGCATGCGCCCGGTGCTGAAGATGCCGCCGTTGCACGACGACAATGCTGCGGTAATCACCACGAAGTTGATGATGCCGGCGGCGGTCTTGATGCCCAGACGCTCAAAGGTCATCACGAACGGACTGCCCTGCGTGCCAATTTCGTTCCACGGGTAGATCGACAGAATCACGAACAGTGCGCCGACGTAGAACAGCAGAATCCGCCAGAACACCGATCCGATTGCATCGGGAATGGTCTTCTGCGGGTTCTTCGCCTCACCGGCGGTCAGGCCGATCATCTCGACGCCCAAGTAGGCGAACATGACCATTTGCAGCGACATCAGCACGCCGGTCACGCCGTTGGGCATGAAGCCGCCGTGCGCCCAGAGGTTGGAAATCCCCAGTGCCACACCGTCATTGCCGAAACCGAAGGCGATAATGCCGACGCCGCCGATGACCATGGCGATGATCGTGACGATCTTGATCAGCGCGAACCAGAACTCGAATTCACCGAAGGCCTTCACCGCGATCAGGTTGATCGACCCCATGCTGATCAGCGCGGCCAACGCCCAGATCCAGCGCGGTACATCGGGAAACCAGATGCCCATGTACACCGCCACTGCGGTGATTTCCGCGACGCAGGTCACCAGCCACAGAAACCAGTAGTTCCAGCCAGTGAGGAAGCCTGCCAACGGGCCGAGGTAGTCTTGTGCGTAGCGGCTGAACGAGCCAGCGACCGGGTTGTGCACGGCCATTTCGCCGAGGGCACGCATGATCACCAGGATTGCCAGCCCACCGAGAATATAAGACAGCATGATCGCCGGGCCGGCCATCTCGATGGCCTTGGCCGAACCTAAAAACAGACCGACGCCGATACAGGCTCCGAGCGCCATCAGGCGAATATGCCGTTCGCCGAGTTCACGTTTGAGCGGTCCGCCCTGAGCGGTGTCGCCGTGAGGCAGTTGATTGCCGACTGGCATAGGGTGCAACCTCGTCTTGTTATTGGATATGACCACCGAGTATCGAAGCGTCGGCCGATAAGCCTTGGCTGGAAATGAAACCGCGCCTGCTTTGTGGGCAGACGCGTCTTGCAGGGCAACCTGAAAGATCAGCGGGGCGTGCAGTATAAAAACCTTGGTGCAGGTCTTTTCACTCTATAAATCACAAGATTCAGCGGGAGTTGCCGCCAATGCACGAGCTGGTCGAGTAGATCAACTGGCAGAGGTAGGAAAACTCGCCACTAAAAACGGCGGCGAGTATTGCACAACCTTGGTGCGTCGTCTTTTCAACGTGCGGTTTTTATCCTCAGGAATCCGCCCTCAAGCCGCGTTACTTTGCTGTGTCGGGGTGACCACGGTTTTCACGACTCTGGAACCGGTTCTGATGATCTTGTCCTGAGCAAAAGCTTTGGCCACACGGGTTGGCGGTTCAAAATAACCAGGATCTTTTACGGAGTATTTGGCAATGGTCGGCGCACCATACTGGGCTTGGTAGTGAAGCATCCATTCCTTCGTCAAACGCTCATATTTCATGTAAGCAAACCCCGTCAGAATCATGTACGCGTTGCCGTTTTCATCATTACGCAACCCGTAATCCGGAAACTCCATGGCGGTACTCAACCCCCAACCATGTTCGTGCGCAGGCAGATCGTTGTATTGCGCAGCTTCCTTGCCAGCCTCCACGTGCCTCACGCGCAGGACATCTTTCCCCATCTGATCCACGGTAAAAGAACAGCCGCTGAACCCAGGCGTAAACACATGATCGGGTTCGCCCAGTCCAGGGTGAACGGGAATGTCCACATAGCCTCCCTGAGGAGCCCAATATCCCAATACCGCGTTGGTCTGGTGTGGCAGTTTGTCAAGATCGCTCCACACGCTGATAGCGTTGAATTCGCCTTCGATCACGCCGGAAGTTGTCATCCTTTGCATGGAAAAAATCATCTGCCCTCCGCCTTCGGTATTGGCCATTTGCGGATCTACCTTGCGGATATCCGACCAAAACTGGGGCTTGAAAAGATCAGTGCAGATAGAAAGATTATCGAATTGCGGAGCCGCCAGGGCCTCACGAATATTCGTGGGCCTGGCGGTGAAAGGGACATATTCAAAGGGTCCCCAATCGTAGGAAAGATGGCGAACATCGTTGAGCGTGACCACTTCGATCCGCGGTTCCCACAGACCGTTGGGCAAACGCTCGCGGTGGAAAGACGGGCGCCCCCATACCGGCCTGCCAGAGGTACCTGGCTGCGGCCCGCTGACGGCGTCCGAGTCATGCAGTTCATCGGTGATATTGCCGCCGAACAGCGACTGCGGTTGCCATTGATCCGGCGCCACTTGCCGATACCTGCGAGCCGCCAGTTCGTTGAAACCGGAATCAACAAGGATGACGTCGACTACTTCCGCGTTAAGGGTGAAATCATTCTTGACGCGATACACCGCGACCTTGCCCCGCTCATCCATATTGCGAATATAGCGGCGCTGCCCGTCAGCACTTTGCAAGATCCCTTTGCCTGCCGGGCTGAGGCGGGCCACTTCGGATGGCCTGACGGCATAGCGACGAAACTGCCTGTTATTGAACCCGGCAGGTGTCGGTTCAACTTTTGTCGAAGGAGGTGGCAACGCAGGTTGCCATTCGCCAGCCCCGTCTTGCTCAACGAGCGGCTGGTAAGCCTGCGGATTGTTCGGATGAAGAATTCTTGATTGCCCGGTGGCCGGTTCAATGACTGTCTCGAAGACACCGTCCTCGACCTTTACATAGTGTCTGGCGCCGACCACAAATTGATTCTGTGGATCAGGCTTCACGTCTGCCAACGAAACGTCGCTTCGATAAGGTGCAAGGTCAGGCTTCCACAAACGCTTCTGTCCTGCGGGCATTTCAATCGGCTTGAACTCTGAATGAATACCGGCCAGCAACGGCAGAGTCGCCACGCCAATGCCGATATTTTCCAGCACGTCGGTGATGTGTTCCCAGCCGGCTTCCTTGTCGCCCTTGCTGAGTTCATCAAGCCCCTCCAGCACTTCGTCCATCAGTTGTACGGCCGACACCCCGAGCATGACCAACCCCAATGGAGGCACTGCAAAAGACAGCACATTCAATGCGGCCAGGCCGACTTCGAGAAATATCGCGAGCAAGGATTGCTCATCCCGCACATCGGCATCGGCATTGGACACAGCAGCATCGCGGGCATCGCTGAAAATCCGCTGGTTGAACTCCCGCTGCAATGTTGTCCAGATGTCGTAGTGCTGAACCCAGGGATCGCCCGAGGGATCCAGCACCCTGAGTTGCAGAAGAAAATCGGGCTCATGCTTCTGCCGACGGGTTTCGTGATCCCACAACCGCGGTTTGCCTGACGCCGTAGGAACCTCTTCGGTAAAGCTGTAGTAGAACGTCGAACGATCCTTGTAACGCATGAACCGGCTGAAGAATTGTTGATAGGCCGTTGGCGCCTTGGGCGAGTCGCTTTCAGAGCGACGCACGAACTGTTCAATCAATCGGGCCTTGAGTTCCGTCACTGTCGCGTAGTGTTTAACGGGATGATCGGGATCGTCGGGAATGTAGGCGATGAAAGCGTTATTGGCATAACCGTCAACGGTCGGCAGCAGGTCGTCCAGAATGCTTTCATCGTCCGGGTCGGCGATCTCGAAAATGATACAGCTGTGCACGGGCAACTCATTGAAACTCAAGCTGCGATACCACAGTGTCTTACCGTCGACGTGAACAGGCTCCTTCCCTTCTATACTCGACATCAATGCTTCAAAATGTTCGCGACGAATATCACCTTTACATAATGCAATATAACTCGCAGCTTTCAGTGCTGCTTTCTGGTAGTTGACGAACAGCTTATTCAGCTTGTCCCGAGCACCGCCGTCATCCCAGTGAAGTTCAGTATGCAAGTAGGCCTGATAGTGTTTCCCGATATCGAGTAGCCGGCATAACGCGATAAATTCATGAACATCCAGTCCAACTTCGACTTCCGCTCTTCCTGAAGCGGTCATATAGCAATGCGGCTTGAAAAAGAACATCGCCTTTTTTTCAGCCGGGTGGTTATGCAGGGCGGCGTCCACCAGCGAAGCGGGTGGAATCTGCGAGGTGTGAAAATCACTTTTACCGGACAAATCCACTTGCACCCGATTGACGTCCAGATCCAGCCCGGTCCTTTCCTTGATGGCCTTCGCCAGCAATGGTGCGGCGAATTCATGAGGACTTTTCACCGATGCCATGGCGTTATTCAGCAACGTGTGCGCCGCTATACTTTCTTCTATCAGCCTTCGAGCTTCGTCGCGTTGTTTGGGCGACGCAGTCTTTAGCCATTGTGGTGCATCGGCATCAAAACTTTTCAACATCTCCAGATTTTCTTTTGACATATTCAACAATGGCGACGGCGTTGCGGCCGTAACAACATCAACATGTTCGGCAATACTGAAAACCTGACCACGAGATTCAAACATAACTTCATCCCAGACAAATAAAATTGAAGCCCGAGTTAACATCAAAACATTCAACAGGCGAAGCCGACGAGTGCTACCAGACTTTGGCAACTTACATTCATACAAATAACCGCTACTGAAAAGTTACAACTGTGTTTTTTTGATTCGCAGTCGCTCAACCCGCCATATCACACCGCATTTTCCGTGCCGTACCTCCACGCCTGCCCCGACTGCACATTTTTTTCACCAGCCCCAACCACCGTCTAAGCTTCAGACAAGTCCGATCAATCTGCGTGAATGGATCAATCGACTATGGGCGCTTTGTGGCAAACCGATTCGAGTAAAGCCGTGGTTCCGACTGACCGTGTGGATGAAGCGCCTGTCCCTGAAAAACCCCGCCGCAATCGGCACGGGTGGAAGGCTTTCTGGTTGTTGCTGGTGATTATCGCGATCGTGGTAGGGCTGGCCGCATCCAAAGAAATGCGCACCTCGCGCTTTCAGTCGCGCGAACTCAGCCAATACGCCGCTTCGCTGACTTACCATCTCGAACCCGGACCCAGCGAAGCGATTCGTTATCCGGGCAACGGGCCGTTCGATCTGCGCCTGGGTTACAGCTCCCTCGATGAATTCCTGCCGCGCCTGCTCAAACGCAACTATGTCGTTACCGAGCAGACGCGTTTTTCTCCGGCATTGCTCAGCTACACCGATAAAGGCCTGTTCGTGCCTTACTCGGAAAAGATCCAGGCCGGGCTGTCGATCACCGACTGCCGGGCTGCGCCACTGTACAAGTACAACTATCCACAACAGCTGTACGCCGACTTCGCAGCCATTCCGCCGGTGGTGGTCAGCAGCCTGTTGTTCATCGAAAACCGTTTTCTGCTCGACCCGAAACAACCGCTGGCCAACCCGGCGGTGGACTGGCCGCGCTTCGGCATGGCGGCGTGGTCGCAAGTCGCCAAATTGCTGCGTCTGCCGGGACAATCGGCGGGCGGCAGTACGTTGGCGACGCAATTGGAAAAGTACCGGCATTCACCGGAAGGTCTGACGGTGTCCGGTGCCGAGAAACTGCGCCAGATGATGTCGGCCAGCGTGCGCGCCTATCAGCCTGGGCCGCAAACCTTGGGGGCACGGCAGAACATCGTGCGCGATTACCTCAACAGCGTGCCGCTGTCGGCGGTGCCGGGGCATGGCGAAGTGCATGGCATGGCGGAAGGTTTGCGCGTCTGGTACGGCAGTGACTTCAACCAGGCCAACGCACAGTTGAACAGCCCGGCCACGGATCCGAAAACCATGGCTGCCAAAGGCCTGGCTCTGCGCGAGATGCTCTCGTTGATGATCGCCCAGCGCCGCCCTTCGTATTATCTGACCAAGGGCCGCGAGGAACTCGCCGACCTTACCGACAGCCACTTGCGTCTGCTCAAACAGAACGCGGTGATCGATGGCGCATTGGCCGATGCCGCCCTCGCCAGCAAGGTCAGCTACCGCGACTGGCAGACCCAGCCGACCATGCAACCGATCGAAACCAACAAGGGCATCAGCGCCGCCCGCAGTCGTCTGGCAAGCATGCTCAACCGGCCGCTGTACGATCTCGACCGCCTCGACCTTTCGGCCACCAGCACCCTGCAGGGCGAGCTGCAAACCCAAGCCACCGCGTACCTGAAAAAACTTGCCGACCCGGCCTACGCCGCTGAAATCGGCCTGCTCGGCGAACGCTTGTTGACGCCGACCAGCACTACGCAAGTGCGCTACAGCTTCACCCTCTTTGAACTGACCCCGGACGGTTCCCGCGTGCGGGTGCAGACCGACAGTACCGACCAGCCGTTCGACATCAACGAAGGCAGCAAGCTCGAACTCGGTTCAACCGCGAAAATGCGTGTGCTGACCACGTACCTGCAAATCATCGCCGAACTGCACGATAAGTACGGCGCGATGAGCGTGCCGGAACTGAAAAAAGTCGAAGTCCCCGATCAGGACCGCTTGAGCCAGTGGGTCATCGATTACCTGATCCAGAACAAGGATCACGACCTGTCGAAGCTGCTCGGCGCAGCCCTCGATCGCAAATATTCAGCCAGCCCCGGCGAGGCGTTTTTCACTGGCGGCGGCTTGCACACGTTCCACAACTTCCGCAAGGAAGACAACGGCCGCCTGCCGACCCTGCGCGATGCCCTGCGCGAATCGATCAACCTGCCGTTCATTCGGCTGATGCGCGATGTGGTGCGTTATGTCACTTATTCGGGGCCCAACAGCAGTGCCGAATTACTCAAGGATGATCGTGACCCGCGTCGCCAGGAATACCTGGCCAGTTTCGCCGACCGCGAAGGCACCTCGTTCCAGCTCAAGTTCTGGAAAAAGTACAAAAACAAAGACACTCAGGCGCGTCTCGACACATTCCTCGACAGCATGCGCCCGACGCCGATCCGCATGGCCGCCGTGCATCGCTACCTGCTGCCCGATGCCAGTCAGGCAGACTTCAACACGTTCGTCCGTTCCCACCTGAAAGGCGCCAGGCTCAACGAAAAACTCACCGATGATCGCCTGATCCGCCTCTACGACTCCTACGGTCCCGGCAGTTACGATTTGCCCGATCAAGGCTTCATCGCCAAGGTGCATCCGCTGGACCTGTGGATGATGGGTTATCTGCTGAACCACCCGGACGCGACCTTCAGCGAGATCGTCAAGGCCAGCCATTTCGAACGTCAGGAAGTCTACAGCTGGCTGTTCAAAAGCAAGCACAAGGGCGCCCGCGACAGCCGTATTCGCACCATGCTCGAGATCGAGGCGTTTCTCGATATTCACCAGCGCTGGCAGAAAGTCGGTTATCCGTTCGACCATCTGGTGCCGTCGCTGGCCACCGCGATTGGCAGCTCCGGCGATCGCCCCGCCGCACTCGCCGAATTGATCGGGACCATCCTCAATGATGGCGTGCGCATGCCGACCCTGCGCATCGACAGCCTGCATTTCGCCGCCGGTACACCCTACGAAACGCAACTGGTCAACGACCCGCACGTCGGCAAACGAGTGATGCCATCCGAGGTCGCCACAGCCATGCGCGAAGCGTTGTCGCAAGTGGTCGACGCCGGTACGGCAAAACGTGTTTCCGGCAGTTTCAAACTGGCTGATGGCAGCCCACTGGCCATGGGTGGCAAGACCGGCACCGGTGACAACCGCATCGAGGCCATCGGTTCGGGCGGACGCATCCTCAGTTCGAAGTCGATCAACCGCACGGCGACCTTCGTGTTCTACATCGGCGATCACCATTTCGGCACCCTCACCGCGTTCGTTCCAGGGCGCTCGGCAGAGAACTTCAAGTTCACCTCGGCCCTGCCCGTGCAGGTGCTCAAGGGCATGGCACCGATTCTCACGCCGTATCTGCAACCGGGCAGCGACTCGCAATGCAAGCCGACGCAAACCGCCAGCGTGGCGATGCTTGAACCGCAACTCCCTACAGCGAGGTAACAATTCGTGTCAGGTATTTCTGCATCAGGGTGACGTTTTTTCGCTGTAGCGGGTGGTACTTATGTATTTTTCAGATTCGAATTTTCGTCGGGTTCGCCAGCAGTAGCGCTGTTTGCCTCCCGATCTTTGAACTTTTGTTTTGCCCTGCCGTGAGTAGGCTGATCATTCCTCAACAATCAAGGATGATTGGCCATGACCCTCCCTCCCCTGCCCATCGCAATCACGGAAAAAGGGCAGCATTACGACTTCATCAAGGCAACCGTCAACGACGCGTTCAAGGGCGCCACCCTCAATCGAGGTATCGCACTGGCCGCCACGCCATTGACGATTCAGCCTTGGTACAGCACGGCCCCCCCGGCTTATCTGGCCAAGCTCTCTGCCGCCAATCTGAAGGCATGGAACTCGCAGAATCAGGTGGATCATCTGCTCGCCAGAACCGATCTTTATGCCTTCGCCGAGCCTTTGCTCAAGGCGAAGATCAAGGAACGTCATGGCATCGAACCCGACGTCAAAACCACCTATTTGCGCCTGTACATTCCCGCCGAAAAACCCTGGTACAACATCAACGTTTCCCAGGGTGTCGTTACACGCACGGTGTCGCTGCTGGACGCCGCATTGCATAACTTCGCCAGCAGTGAAACGGACGGTCATGGTTCGGATTACATCAGCAAACCCGATGAGCGTGGTTTGTTCGATGTACTGGCCATCAAACAGCACATGCCCATCAGCCAGTTCCAGGCGCTGTGCCGTGATCTGGACATTGGCGAGCAATACAAAAAACACCTGGAAAGCTACCTGTTGCCCGGCGAACCCGTCGCCGAAAGCGTCCTGCAATACAAGGTCAACAGCAGTCAGAAAGACGCCCTTGCCGTGGCCGCGCATCTGGCTCTGATCAAGGAAGAGATCCCATACGACGCCTACAAAATGGTGCTCAACCTCGCCGAGGACAAATCGCCGTTGCTGCTCAACGGCCACTCGATCCGCTGCAGCGATCTGAAACTGCTCGGTACCCGCCTGACCGGCGTGCTGCTGTTATTGCACGGCACACGGGACAGCCGTGGCGTGCGGCGCCTGATCGTCTACATCCCGCATGATCCCGATCATCCGCTCAAGGAATACGCTTCGCTCAAGGCGTTCAAGGATGAACTGACGCGCCAGTTGCGCGAGGACAAACTTTGCGCCTCGACCGGCCAGACCTATCGGCAGTTCTTCAGCCAGTTTGTCGATCAGCAGCAGCGCGGGCATTTTTTTGCCGAACTCAAGCAACGTTTGTTCATCGTCCGGTACAACCCGCGCCAGGATCCGACCGATCAACGCCCAACGTGGCGCGAGGTTCCTGTGGAGAACCCCAACCTGGAGTTCAAGAACCAACCCTTGCAAGGCGATTACTGGCGCCATGCCTACCAGCAGAAACTCAACAAGATCCTCAATGATGCCCGGGAAATCGCCGTCTCCACCGCCGACACCGACAGCAAGGCACGCTGGGCCTGGTGGGACAATTTCAAGAAGATCGTCTCGGACATTTTCAATGCGGCGCTGCTGATCGCCACACCGTTCGTGCCGGGGCTGGGCGAAGTGATGATGGCGTACACCGCTTATCAACTGACCACGGATGTCATCGAAGGCGTGGTCGATCTGGCCGAAGGTCTGTGGCAGGAAGCCGCCGGCCACGTGATCAGCGTGGTCACTGACGTCATTCAACTGGCCGCGTTCGCGGCGGGCGCGCAGATTGGCGAGGTGTTCAAGGTCAAGCTGTCGAAGCTGGTCGACAACATGAAAGCGGTCAGGCTACCCGATGGCCAACCCAGTCTGTGGCACCCGGATCTGGCCCCTTATGCGCGACAGGAACTGACCCTCTCCGCCGACTCGAAACCCGATCCCCAGGGCCTGCATGACTATGGCAAGGAGAAGCTGGTGTCGCTGGAGGGCCAGTTGTACAGCGTCGAAAAAGCCTACTCCGACGCGTACTCCAAAACCCACCACATCAAACACCCGAAACGCAGCAACGCTTACCGCCCGAAGATCGAACACAACGGCCACGGCGCCTGGCTGCATGAAGCGGAGACTCCGCAAGACTGGACCGATGCCACATTGATGCGCCGACTGGGCCACCGTGCCGAACGGTTCTCACCTTCGGAGCTGGAGCAGATCCGCATCAGCAGCGGCACCGATCACGACATGCTGCGCCAGATGCATGTGCAAAACAGCCCGCCACCACCGCTGCTGGCCGACACCCTCAAACGCGCCAGCGCTTACGACGATGTGCGTGCGGCCACCAGCGATATCCGTGCAGGCCGGCCGATCGACCCGCAAGCGGTGTGGCTGGAACCGATGCTGACTGGCTTGCCGGGTTGGCCGACCGGCAAAGCGCTGGAGGTTTACGCGGATGCCAGCCTGACCGGCTATTCGCACAAGTATGGCAACCCGCAGGCACCAGTCGCCGAGACCTTGAGCATCAGCCTAGGTGACCTCAACGCGGGCCGGCTGCCGGAGCGCGTGGTGGATTTTCTCGCCGAGGACGATCTCAAGCAGTTGCTCGGCAGCGAGGTCGCCCGTAACGAACGCGTCAGCGCACTGCGCAGTCGCCTCGCCGACGCTGTCGATGAGCGCCGCAGTGCCGTGGCCGACCGCATGTACCAGGCCACCGAACAATCCGGCAAAGTCGATTTGCGCGTGGTCAGGCGGACCTTCCCGGAACTGCCACTGCCGCTGGCGGAAAAACTCGTAGCGCAGGCCTCACCCGCTGAGCTGCAGCGTATCGCCGACGAAAACCGTCTGCCGCTGCGCCTCAAGACTCAGGCCCGCGAACTGAATTTCGAAGCCTCTGCCGTGCGCGCCTACGACGGATTCTACCGCGACGAATGGCTGACCGCCGACACCGAGCGGCTCGCGCTGAACACCTTGCGCGTGCAGACCGACACCTTTGCCGATCTGCGTATCGAAGTCCGCGATGGCAGCTATGACGGGCCATTGCGTTGCAGCGTCGGCCCCGAAGAGGCGACCACCGTCAGGCGGCTGATCCGCGACGAACATGGCCGCTACGAAGTGCTCAATGCCGACAACCGTTCGCTGCACGCCGCCGACGATTTTTACCAATCGATTCTGCAGGCCGTGCCGGCCGAAACGTTGTCGAGTGTGGGCTATCAACGCGGTCAGGGCCGCCCGCTCAAACTCTGGCTCATGGAACAATCAGCCGCGCCTGCCGAGCGTCGAGCGGTGCTGGCCGAGCCGCCGATTCGCGCGGTGGCGAGTATCGAAACCGAAACGCTGGTGCGCGGCTGGCCGCGTTGGCTACGCGGCTCGACTCCAGCGGAGCGCGTCAGTGACCTCTACCCGCGAATGCGCGCAAATGAAGTGCAGCGATTCATCGAAAAGCTGCGCATTGATGGCGATCCCGCCGAAGGCATCGAGCGTCTGGAGAAAGAACGCCAGCACTTTCAGGAAACGCTACAGAATTGGCGCCACACTTACCCTGATGAGTTGCAACCTTCCGGAGAATTTGCGCCGGGCGTCAATATGGATTTCACGCTGAACGGCGGACAGCGCGTCAGAGACCAATTGATCGCGTGCTTCGAACGCCGTAGCGAAATGCCTGGCGAACGCGGCCCGTTCCCCGGACAGGGCTACACCCTGGATCTGTCTTCGGAGTTTGTGAACGGCGATCTACTGCGCTGGTGGCGCGATTTGCGCAAGCAACCCGGCATGCAGCAACACCTCGATCAAATCACCGCGCTACGACTGGACAACCGGCATCTGCCTACCAACGCCGATGAACTGCTCGGCAGCTTTCCCAAATTACGCCAGTTGAGCGCTCGCCAATGCGGATTGACCGATATTCCTGCCAGCCTCGGGCAAATGCGTCATCTGGAGGAACTGGACCTGACGGACAACCGCATCCGCATGACGGCAGAAGCGAGCGAACGTCTGGGTGGCCTGATCCGCCTCCAGTCGCTCAACCTCAATGGCAATCCATTGCACGAACCGCCCAATGTCGCTGGCATGTACCGCTTGCGCTCGCTGAGCCTCGCCAAGACCGGCATAGAGACATGGCCCGAAGGCTTGTTCAAAGTCGGCAATGTCGATAAACACAGGCCGCGCGGTTTTATGCTCGATATGCGTTCGACGCCAATCAGAACGTTGCCCGAGGTCAAACCGGGTTCCGATCAAGCCTTCGTGCTCAGCCGCACGCGTTTCGATACAGCGAGGCTTTCGAATGAAGACCGCGTGCGGTTTGGCAACTACCGCGAGTCCACCGGTTTTGCCTTTCTGCAAGACTATTCGCGGGACGTCGCCGACGAGCTTCGTCATTGGCAGGAATTCGATAACGACGCGCAGATTTACAGCCCGTCGCAGGCACTCAGGCAGTATCGCGAAGAGTCCTGGCACGACCTGATGGATGAGCCTGATTCCGAGGGCTTTTTCAGCGTGATTCGCAAACAGCGCGAGAGCCGGGACTACCTCACCGGCGATGGACGCCGACAACTGACCCAGCGCGTCTGGGACATGATCGAAGCCGCGTCACTGGATGCGCAACTGCGTGAAAAACTGTTCAAGCAAGTCGTCTCGCCGGAAGATTGCGGGGACCTCGGCGCGCAACTGTTCAACTCGCTGGGCATCAAGGTTCTGGTGTCAAAAGCCTACGCTGCGCCAACCTCCAGCAAAGTACTGGACGAGACACTCGTGGGTTTGGCACGCAGCGCCGCCCGGTTGAAAAATGTCGGTGAAGAAGCCAAGGCCGAATTCAGCAGGCAAGAGCAACAACACCTGATCGACCCCGGCAATCCGGCCCCCGATGAAGTGGAAATCTATCTTGCGTTCGAGACCGGGCTGGCAGAAAAGCTGGAACTGCCCTGGCAATCTCAGGGCATGCTTTATGACCTGCGCTCTGGCGTGAAGGCCAAACAAATCGACCGCGCCCACGACATGATCATGAACCGGGAGAAAGGCGACGGCCTGGTCAGTGCCATGATCGATCTGGCCCCCGATAACTTCTGGGAGGAACACCTGCGCAAGACCCATCCGACGCAATACGAAACCAATGACCGTCTGTTCGAGGAAAAGCCCGGGCTGCTTGATGAGTTGCGCGAGGCCCAGGCGCAATGGGCCAATGCCACGCCCCAAACGCCGCTCAATCAGCTCGCACGGAAAATGGAGGGTCTGGCGAAACAACTGGGCATTCCCCAGGCCGATGTCTTCAGTGGCGAGGTCATGAGCGAGGCGCGCTACAACAAACTGCTCGATGACATCGGCTACGAACGCAAAGAACTGTCACGACGCCTGACCCTAGAAGCGATGATCAGCGCAGGGCTCTGAAGGCAACGGGGCGTCACTCGGCCAACCCGCAAGGCTGACCGAGCGGCACCGCGTCTAACCGACTTCGGAATCCCAGATCACCGTGATATTGCCGCGATAGGGTTTGTCCGTGGCATGTTTGATCAGCCAGTCGGTGTCCTGCTCGCCGATCTCGAAGTGCAGGGTGCCCGGCTTGCGCTCGATGTAATGCTCGGGCTGGAAGGTGCCGGAAGTTTCACGCCCCAACAGTTTGCGCCGTACCGGTTGGCCGGCGCTGTCGGTCAGGCCATTGGGCAGACTGACGCTGACGGCGACCGGGCCGGCGAAACCCGATTGACGGTCCATGATGGCGCAGCCCGAGCCTGAGCCCAAAGAGTGCTCGCACTCAAGCTTCATGGTGAATTTCGACGACGCCGAGATATGGAAGATCTGATCACGAAAAAGCCGCACAGGCTTGCGTCCACTGTCGAGCCAGCGCTGCCAGCCGCCTTGGGGCTCCAGTGCGATGTGATTGCCGCCGGGTGGGATATCCACCTTCAGGGTGTGCTGCACATCCAGGACGAAATCCAGGGTCAGGCTGCTGTCGTCCGGCTGGAACAGTTTGCCCATGTCGAAATCACGTCCTGGTCCCAGACTGTAAGTCAATGAACCGGTGTAGCGGCCCGTAGACATCGTCAGTGGGTTGGGGGTGCGCAGCTCGTAGGTGATGTCCAGCTTGTCGAAGTACATCGACGGAATATGGTAGGCCGGCACTTTGAAACAGTGGGCTTCCTGTGTGGTTTTCCAGAAGAACCGCCAGCTGTCTGCCTCGTAGGCACCAACGCCGCTGTGCCAGCAAGGGGCCGGTATGCCTTGTACCCAATTCCCCGTGACCCATAATCTGGAATGGCCTTCAAGTGCATTGTTGCCACCAGCCAGCCGCACCGCCGGATGACTCAGTACATATTTGGAGCCCATGCCAGTGATGCGTATTTCCAGGGATTGCGTTTCCTGCGTCTGGCTGTTTGTCACGGTCAGACGCCGCAAATTGGCGGGCGCTTTTACCGCCGCCCAGTCAAAGAGATCCAGATAGCGAGTTGAGCGGAACCGTACGGGCAATTCGATGCTGAACATTCCGTGACTTTCACACTGACCTGGATAGGTCGCGCAATAACCGCTGTTCGGCGTTTTGTTGACGAACGTATTCTTGTCCGGCCTGGAAGAATCCGGTTGAAACAAGGCGCGGATTTCCTGATTGATCGCCTGCGCCTGCGGGCTGCTCAACACGGCCAGCACCCCCAGCCAAATGTACCTTTTCATTATTCGTCCTGCCTCTGATGAGCCTGATCTGTGTTGCTTTCATTGCGCATCCGGCGCCCGCGCGTTGAACAGCAACACCACGTTGCCGTTGTAATCCCCGGAGCGATAACCGCCGACGGGTTCGATCGGTTCGATTTTCAACGCCACGCGTTTGCCGGTGGCGGCTTCCTCCTGCGAGAGCACTTGGCGAGGGATGATGTGCGAGCTCAATTCGACGCCATTGAAGGTGACCTGCAGCTCGATGATTTCGCCGGGGCGGCCGTTTTCCAGGAACGGCTCGGCCCCCAGGCGTGCCTCGATCGCGCTGCTGTCATGGCGCACATCGAAATTTTTCTCAAGGCCGCCGAGCCTGGCGCGCGGGTAATCCCAAGCCAGACGTTGCGGGCGATGAATCCAGTCCGGCTCGACCGGAATGATGTAGAACGGGCGACTGGGAATGGTCAGGGACACTTCGAAGGTATGTTCTTCGCGCGCGGCCCACGCCCCCGCGCCAGTCAGCGCGGTGGCGGCCAACAGCGCGCCGGCGATGGTTTGCTTGATCATGTGGGTTACCCGATGCGTCATTGGAAAAACTGCCTAGCGACTGGCGATCTTCATGGTTTTTTTCTCGCTGCCTTCGATCAGGAAGAAGCGGTATTCGCGACCTTTCTCTTTATCGAAGGCAAAGGTTTTGCCGGCCAGCACATGGTGTTTGGTGGTGGCGCCGCAGTCGGCTTCCTTGGTCAGCGAACAGCTTTTGAACTCGTCGACGATGATCACGGTGTTGCCGTCGTTGCGCAGTTCGTAACGGCTGTCGGTGTCGTTGACGACCGTGGCGAAGCGGGCATCCTTGGGCCGCACAAAGAAGATCGTGCCGAAACCGGTCATGACGTTGACGCCCGCCGTGAGGGACTTCTTGTAGTCGTCGCGCTCTTCGCTGCTGACGACAAAATCGTCTTCCTGTTCCGGCACCACCGGAACGAAACGCACACGGAAATAGCGCTCGCGATCACGCGCGCCCATGTACAACAGCCGCGTGCCCTGCATGCCTTGGGCCGGCACGATCAATCGCGCCGGACTGGCCATCAGGCCATTGCGCGAGGCACCGTCGGCGGCATTTTCGACGGCAATTTCCTGTGGGGTGCCATCGGCGCCGTAAACGATTTCCAGCACATTGATCTTGACGAACGCGGTGGCGTCACCGCTGTTGAATACCCGTTTGAGGTAGGTACTTTTGTCGGCATCGAGATAGTCGTACACAGTGCCGACATTGATCTGCGGTCCAGCCTGCGCTGTCAGGCAAAACACGCTGAGCAGGCTCAGCAGAAAACCACGGTTCATCGTCTTCAACTCCTGAATAGTGAAAATGGCCCGGCGGGAGCAGTCACGCTTCCGAGTCCCAGATAATGGTGATGTTGCCGCGCAGCCGGTCGTTCTTGCCGGGTTGAAGCAGGAAATTGATCGCGAACGGGGTCATGTCGAAATGCAACGTGCCCGGCTTGCGATCGATATACAGCCCAGGCTGGAAAGGCCCGATCCAATTGTTGAACCTCAAGGGCAGTCGGGTGGCGGTGTTGCCGCCGGAATGGGTGATGCCTGCTGGCAGAGTCATGAAAACTTCAACCTCGGCGGTATCGCCTTTCGGGCTGCCAAGGCTGCAAGCGTTGCCTCCCTGCGAGTTGCACAGCAGCATCACTTTGAACCGTGATGAAGCCGAAATGAAAAACGGTTGATCGCGGAAGATTCTTTTCGGCTTGCGCCCGCTGTCGATCCAGCCGGCCCACCCGCCTTCGGGTTCCAGTGACACCTGATTGCCACCCGGTGGCAGATCGATCTTGAGGGTGTGCTGCACGTCGAGCACGAAGTCCAGGGTCAGGCTGTCGTCGTCCGGTTGAAAATCGGCGCCCATACTGAAATCGCCACCGCTGCCAAGGCTGTAGGTCATTGAGCCGGTATACAGCCCCGACGACATGCTCAGCGGATTGGGCGTGCGCAGTTCATAAGCAAAGTCGAGGGTGTCGAAGTACATCGGCCCGATGACCGCCGTAGACTTCTTGACGCAGTGCGCCTCCTCAGGGGTTTTCCAGAAAAACCGGTAGCTGGCAGGATAGGGCACACCGACGCCGCTGTACCGGCAGGGCGCAGCGGCGTAGACCCAACTGCTGCTTTCCCAGAGTCGCTGGTGGCCCAGCAGTTCGTCATCCACGCCGACCAGTTCGTGTGCCGGGCGAGTCAGCACATATTTAGAACCGATACCGCTAATACGCACTTCAACGGTTTCCGTCTCCTGCGTTTCCGTGTTTGTCACCGTCAGTCGCCGCCAATTGGCAGGGGCTTTGATCCCGACGCCCCAATTGGCGCCAATATGATTGGCACTGAAACGAACCGGCAATTGAATGCTGAACATGCCGTTTTCTACACACTGATTCGGAAAAGTGGCGCAGTACCCGCTGTTCGGGGTCTTGTTGACGAACACGTTCTTGTTCGGCTGCGAAGGATCCGGCTGGAACATCGCGCGAATTTCATGACTGGCCGCCTGCGCCGTGGCAACAGCCAGCGTCAGCGCCAATCCCAAGCTTCCTGCTAATAATTTCATCCCTTCAACCCGCCTTCTGTTCTGTGGTCGTCACGTCGGCCAGCGTGTCCGGCGTGCATCGCAGGTCGCCGATCATCAACACATTGTTTTCGCTGCGGTGGCTGTCGGCATCGAGGCGGAACTGACAGAGCAACTGATTGCCCTGACGCACTTCCAGAGTCGGTGAGCCGGCATTCATTTCCATCGAGAAGAAGCCGTCGACTTCGGTCACGCCTCGGCTGGCGTGGTTGATCACGTGATGGCCCTTGAGCGGTCGTCCTTGCTCGTCAATCAGCCGGCCGAGCACGGTCAGGGTTTTCATCACGCGCACCTTGCGATACTCCACGCCGCCCTTGTTCAGGTGATAACGGCTGCGCGCCGGCTCGATGGTGGCCGCCGGTACGTTGTTGCCTTCGAAGTCGAAGCTCACCGAGCTGTTCTGATACGCCGTGATCGGGATGAAATTGCGCCCCGGTTTCAAGGCCGCCCCGCCGCCGCTGTAATCGTCGGCCCGCAGGACGATGTCCTCGATGTCCGACTCAACGTCGACGATCAACCCGGCGCCGCGCACCTCGCTCTGGCTGGTCATGAGCATTTGCTGGCCGCCGACCACCAGCGTGCTGTCGACGTTGAGGCCGCCGGTGAAATTGCCGTTGTAGGACGAACGCTGGACAAACGCATCGCCATTGACCGCATCGGTGCGGAAATTGGTCAGGCTGGACATGCCCAGGCCATAGGTGTCGGTGAGTGCGGTGACTGACACGCTTTGCAGCACGTGATCCTTGAAATCCTTGCGCCAGCCGAGCGAGGCATTGTTGTCACGCGCGCCGTCGCGGGCCGTACGTGAGCCGATGCTGCCGGTGATCTGCTGACCCGGGGCGCCGAGTGCGAGGTTGACGCTCAGGTCGACCCCGCGATTGCGCGCATCGCCACTGCTGTAGCTGCCCGGCCGATCGAACAGCGACAGGCGCCAACTGGCATCGCTGCCAAACAGCTCGGTGCGCTGGGTCCAGCCCAGGTCCACGCCCATGCCTTCGACGTTGCCTTCGCTGTGGGCAATCCGCGCATTGACCGAACTTTTGCTGGTGAGCCGATGGTTGAGCGCCAGCGAGGAGTTGCTGGTCTGGCCGACAAATACATTGCGCGGGCGAACGCGGGTGCCGTCGGGCAAGGTGTCGTAGGTGTACGTGGTGTCGAGCCAACTGCGGGTGTGGCTGACCACCACGCTGCCCGAGCCGTAGTTATAGAGGCTTTGCAGGTCGAGACCGGTGCCGTAGTCCTCGGTTTTATAGACGTTGGCATAGAGGCTGATGTGATTGGCCAGGGTCCAGTCGACCGAGGTGCCGTACTGCAGCTTTTCACGAATCTGCCGCGCCGACAGACCGAGAATCACCCGAGGATGCAGCAGATAGTTCACCGAGGCGCCGGCCGTGGGGCTTCCGCTGGACTGGGTGTCCCAGTTGCTCAGCAACTTCTTTTCTTCGCCGGCGAACAGGTTGTAGCGCCAGCGCTCGTCGAGGTTGCGCCAGTTGTTGGGCTTGTACACCAACTCCTGGGTGGTGGAAGTGATCTGGCCGTCTTCGATCAGGCGCACTTCCACTTCGTAGATGCCACCGGGCAATGGCCGGGTATCGAGGGTCTGCAAACCGGCGGGCACTGATTGCGTGTTGATCAGCAGCCCATCGCGCCAGATTTCCACCGAACCCTGGCGGTTGGCGGTGACATAGATCGGATAAACGCTGGGCATCGGACTGTTGATGGCCAGACTGTCGGAGCTGCCATACATGACGCCGACGGCGGTGTCGGGGCTGGTGCCGAACGTGCGCGGCTGGCGGGTCAGCCCTTCGGAATTAGGGGTGAAATAGCCCAGACGGAAAAAACTGCCTTGCAGTTCGCGCTGGGTGTGTAACTCGTGGATTGCGTGATAAAGCTTGTCGTCCGGGCCACCGAGACGGGCCATTTGCAGGTTGAGCGTCTGGCTCCAGTTGCCCAGGCTTGAGCTGGCTTCAAGACCGAAGCGCCCACCAAGATCCTGATCCTGACCGCCATTGAGATTGAGCTGGTTACGCACCATCAAACCACTGCTGCCGCCTTCGGGCTGCTCGTAGTAGCGCTTGGCGGCCACATCGCGCTCAGCGTTTTCGGTGGCGATCGATACCAGCGAGTTTTCCAGGTTGTAGTGCACCGCCAGAAACTGATCCGGGCACGAACCGCTGCACGCCCCCAAGGGCACGCCGGGTTTGAGAAAGCTCGCCCACTTTTCCCGTTCGGCAGGGCCGAAACGGTTTTCGCTGGTGTCGGTGAATTCGAGCAGGGTGATGCGATCATCGCGGGACAACACCACCATGGCCTCGCCCAGCGGTTGTTGGTCGACTTCGACCCGCACCGCCAGAGGCACATCAAAGAAATGCTCCTCGAAATCCGCCGGCAAACCTTTGGCCTGCGCCAACAGACTGCGAGGTGTCGTACCGGCGTTGCTGGAAGCCACGGCTGCGCTGGCACAAAACAACAGCGCAAGCGCAGCCGCGATGGGTGTCATCGGGAACATGAACTCGTACTCTGATTACAAACAATGGAAGTCCGACGGGGCAAACACTTGTGCCTGCCCCGTCGGTTAACGCCGCTGTAGGGTCGGGCGCTTAATGCGTGTTCACGCGATCAGTTGACCGGTGGCACTGCATCAAAAATCATCGCCACGGAACCGGTGTAATCACCCGGCTGGAAGTTGCTGCCACGGGCGCTGATTTTCAGCGGGGCGCGATAGTTGACGTCCGACTCGGATTCACCCACGACCATTTGCGGGGTCAGGGTCAGTTCCTTGTTGTTGAGCAGGACTTGCAGGTCGATGGAAGTGTTGCCGGCCACCAGTTTCGGCTGACTCTCAAGGCTGGCGTGTACCGAACCGTTGTTGTTGCGCACATCGAAGAAGCCGTTGACGTCGCGCATCTTGCCAGTGGTCGGCTGATAGCTCATGTCCTGATCCTTGTTGACCAGATCCGGATCGGTCGGCACGACATAGAAACCGTTGGTCGGCACATGCGCGACAAGGCTGATCGAGTGCGACGCTTCACCAGCGGCGAATGCGCCAGTGGAACCCAGTGCCAGAAGAGCCAGTGGAGCGGCGATTGCGAGTTTCTTGAACATCGTTATGTACCTGTTTTCTTGATAGGGGGATGAGCATTAAAAGTTCAAGAAGTTGAGTGCCCGAATCTCTGCCCGAGTTGCGTCAGATCAACTTGAACTTTCAATGCCGGGGCATCATCGGCTGTTGTCTCTGGAATGTAAGCAGGCAACTTCCGACAACCTCGTAGTTAATCAACCCTATGACCCGCAAGAAAAAAGAACAAAAAACAGCCATTCGAAACAGTGACTGTAAGTTCCACCCTACAGACAGTTTCAGCTAAAAAACCATACAGCAACTTTGCCCTTCCAGTACGGCAACTTATTGCTATTTAGAACATATACTCTACAGCGAATAGAGCGATGACTTTAACTTTCAAGTTATCGTTTCCGACAACCGGGCGAAATTCGCTGCTTGCGCCTGAAGCGCTTTTGCCGCTCGTCAGCCGAGGCCCTTTCTCGGGAAAAAACGTCTTGCAAGCTCATTAAGATATATCTTAAGTTGTATCTAAACACGACGAGAGAAGACAAAATGAGAGACCATCATTCCCCCCACCGCGAACACGGCGACGGCCGTGACGGCTTCGAAAAACGCCCTGGACGCGAGCGCGGCGGCCGTGGCCCACGGGTGTTTGCCCCCGGTGACCTGAAATTGCTGCTGCTGGCGCTGGTCGCCGAGCAGCCGTGCCACGGCTACGACCTGATCCGCCAGATCGAGGGCATGTTCGACGGCGCCTACAGCCCAAGCCCGGGCGTGATCTACCCGACCCTGACCTTTCTCGAAGAAAGCGAGCTGATCACCGGCGACGCCGAGGGCGGCAAGAAACGTTACAGCGTCACCGACGCCGGTCGTTTGTCTTTAAGCGAACAAGCCGTGGCGCTGGATGGCGTGCGCATGCGTATCGATGTGAGCAAACGCTCACTGCGCGGCCATGATCGTCCGCCGGAAATCCATGAGGCTGTGCATAACCTGCGCCACGCCTTGCAGATGCATCACGGCCGTTGGAGCGAGGCAGAAATCCTGCGCGTGCGTGACCTGCTCAACGACACCGCCAAAGCCATCGTCGACGGCCCTGCCGTGCAACCTGTTTCGGAGAAAAGCCAATGACTGCAGTCGATAGCCAAACCATTCATCGCGTGATGCACGAAATCAAACGCCGCAAACTGGAAGTCCTGCGCGTGGTCGACCTTACCCCGCGCATGCGCCGCATCACCCTCGGCGGGCCGGAGTTGGCCGGGTTCATCAGCCTCGGCACCGACGACCACGTCAAACTGTTGTTCCCGCAGAATGCCGAACAGGCTGCAGCCCTCGAAACCATGGTGCTCGGCGCCGGCAAGGACGATGGGCCGAAACCGGAAATGCGCGACTACACCCCGCGTCGTTACGACCTTGATGCCCTGGAACTGGACATCGATTTCGTCCTGCACGGTGACGGTCCTGCGTCGACCTGGGCTGAGCAAGCCAAGCCAGGACAATTCCTGCACATCGGCGGCCCGCGCGGCTCGATGATCGTCCCGGACATTTTCGACAGCTACCTGCTGATCGGCGACGAAACCGCCCTGCCCGCCATCGCCCGCCGCCTCGAAGGCCTCGCGGCCAATCGCAAGGCGCTGGTGGTGATAGAAGTGGAGAACGGCGCCGAACAGCAAGTGCTGGAGAGCGCGGCGCAGGTCAATGTGATCTGGGTGTTGCGCGAAGGGAGCAAGGACAACCTGCTGGCGACGGTGAAGCAATTGCAGGTGCCCACGGGCAATCTGTATGCGTGGGTCGCGACCGAAACGAAAGTTTCACGGCAGATTCGCCGGGTGCTGATCGATGAGCATGGGCTGGATGAGCAACTCATCAAAGCCGTCGGCTACTGGCGCGCCGAGGGATCCGAAGAAGAGTGATATCCCTTGTAGGAGTGAGCCTGCTCGCGATAGCGGAGTGTCAGTCAATAAATTTGCAACTGTTCCACCGCCATCGCGAGCAGGCTCACTCCTACAGGTGCTTTAACTTCGTACGGCTTGCCAGCGGTCGAGGCCGATGACCACCAAGCCAATCCCCACAAACCCCAGCAATATCCCCCCGGCATTGACCAGCACCTGTGGATAACCCAACACCGCCACATCAATGAACGGATACGCATACGCGCCAAGCAAATGCCCGCGCAGCAAGGCGTAAATGAAATACACCAGCGGATAAATCAGCCACACCGGCAGATGCCACCAGCGCAAGGTGCCCTTGGGCACGCACAACCACCAATAACCCAGAAACAGCAACGGCATCACGTCGTGCAGCAGTTCATCGGCAATAAATTGCCAACCTTCCGGGTGCCACAAATGCCGCAGCAAAATGCTGTAGGCCAGCCCGACCACAGCAATGCTCACGGTAATCCCGCTGCTGACCCACGGCTGTAAAAACCAGCGGCGTGGAGCTGATTCGCGAGCGGTCACGGCACAGGTCAGCACCGTCGCCACCAGCGTGTTGGTCAGAATCGTGAAGTAGCTGAAAAAGCTCACCAGCCCGCCCAACAGGCTGGCGCCGACGCTTAAACGCGCAAAGAAAATCAGATAAAGCTGAATGCCCAACCCCGCCCAGCCCAATATGGCTGCGCAGGTGATCAGGCGGCGGCGCCAACAACCGGTATGCATTTCAGAGCGGTCGCTTGGTGCGCATCAATTTCACGTACAGACGCTCGACCTTCTCGCGCGCCCACGGGGTTTTGCGCAGAAACGTCAGGCTCGACTTGATGCTCGGATCGCTCTTGAAGCAGCGAATATCGATGCGCTCGGCCAGCCCCGACCATTCGTAATGGCTCACCAAGGCATTGAGGATCTGTTCAAGGGTGACGCCGTGCAGCGGATCGGGGGTTTGTTCGTTCATGCCAGGCCTTTGGGCGAAGTGAAAATGCAGAAGCCGCGCACCTTAGCCGAGGGGGTGTTCGGGTGGAAGGCCTACCTTCAAATGTAGGCCAACCTGAAAAGATCGCAGGCATCGAAGCGGCCGACAATGCGCCCGTTTGCCGCACTGTTACCGAATCCGAAACGCTGCATGTTCACAAAAGGCCTTTGTCTTTTTGTAACAGATCATTATCCTGCCGCCCTTCCGCTGAATCGCTTCACTGCCTGCGACTTATTGAAGCACTCAGCCCGCACCCCGAAAACACCAAAAAAAGACTTAGCCATGCCCGATTTTTCCTTCTCCCGAGACAGCGCTATCTCAACCCTGCGCCTGATTGGCGGCTGCACCGCTCTCGGCCTCGCCACCAGCGTCCAAGCGGCGCCCGCGTTCGACAGTGAATCACCGTACATGCTCGGTGACTGGAACGGCACGCGCACCGAACTCTCGGAAAAAGGCTACGACTTCAAGCTCGATTACACCGGCGAAATGGGCAGCAACCTGCACGGTGGCTACGATCACGACCGCACCGCGCGTTACAGCGATCAGTTCGGCTTGGGCACGCACCTCGACCTGCAAAAGATCCTCGGCTGGGAAGACGCCGAGTTTCAACTGACCATCACCAAACGCAGCGGCAACAACATCAGCAACGACCGCATCAACGATCCGCGCGTTGGCGGCTTCACCTCGGCCCAGGAAGTCTGGGGCCGTGGCCAGACCACGCGCCTGACGCAGATGTGGTACCAGCAGAAATTCTTCGATCAGAAACTCGACATCAAGGTCGGACGCTTCGGCGAAGGCGAAGACTTCAACAGCTTCCCGTGCGACTTCCAGAACCTCGCGTTCTGCGGTTCGCAGGTCGGCAACTGGGTCGGCGGCATCTGGTACAACTGGCCGGTCAGCCAATGGGCGCTGCGCGTCAAATATCACCTGACCCCGGAGCTGTATGCACAGGTCGGCGCCTACGAGCAGAACCCGTCGAACCTCGATCGCGGCAATGGCTTCAAACTCAGCGGTAGCGGCACGCAGGGCGCGATCTTGCCGATCGAACTGGTGTGGACGCCGAAGCTCAACGGCCTGGCGGGCGAATACCGCGCTGGTTATTACTACAGCAATGCGAAGGCCAGCGACGTCTATAAAGACAGCCACGGCCAACCGGCGGCTCTCAGTGGCGAAGCCTATCGCAGCGCGTCGAGCAAACACGGCGTGTGGCTGGGTATTCAGCAGCAGATCACCAGCATCGCCAGCGATAACTCGCGCGGCCTCAGCGTGTTCGCCAACGGCACCATGCACGACAAGAAAACCAACGCGATCGACAACTACGTGCAGGCCGGTATCACCTACAAAGGCCCGTTCGACGCGCGCGCCAAGGATGACATCGGTTTCGCCCTCGCCCGCGTGCACGTCAACCCGGCCTTCCGCAAAAACGCCGAAGCCAGTAACCGCGCCAACGCCGTTTACGACTATGACGATCCGTCGTTCCTGCCGCCGCAAGACACCGAATACAGCGCCGAGCTGTATTACGGCGTGCACGTGACCAACTGGCTGACCGTACGCCCGAACCTGCAATACATCCGCCACCCCGGTGGCGTGAACAACGTCGACGACGCCCTGATCGGCGGGATCAAGATCCAGTCCTCGTTCTAAAGCACACCACGGATCAAATGTAGGAGTGAGCCTGCTCGCGATAGCGGTAAGTCAGCCACCACAGATATTGCCTGACACACCGCCATCGCGAGCAGGCTCACTCCTACAGATAAATTTCGTTAGCTAGACAAGTTTTTATCTGAACCATGCCTGTGCCAAATCGTCATCTAAAGTGACTACAGCGCGGGACTACATAAAACGTCACGGAGAATCACACTATGAGCACCGAAAGTGCTTCGAGTCGGGGCCGTTTGCTACCGAGCCTGCTCGGCATTCTGCTTCTACTGATGGGCCTGGCCATGTTGGCCGGAGGGGTCAAGCTGAGCATGCTCGGCGGCTCGCTGTACTACCTGCTGGCCGGTATCGGCATTGCACTGAGCGGCATTCTGCTGCTGATGCGCCGTCGCGCGGCGCTGGGCCTGTACGCCATCGTCCTGTTTGCCAGCACCGTTTGGGCGCTGTGGGAAGTCGGTCTGGACTGGTGGCAACTGGTGCCACGTCTGGCCCTGTGGTTTGTCCTCGGCTTCGTGATGTTGCTGCCGTGGTTCCGTCGTCCGCTGCTGCTTAACGGCCCGGCGCCGATGGGCACTGGCGGTCTGACCGTCGCTGTGGTGCTGGCCGGCGTCACCGCTTTGGCCAGCCTGTTCACCCACCCGGGTGAAACCTTCGGTGAACTGGGCCGCGACACCGCGGACACCACCAGCACCGCGCCAGCCATGCCCGATGGCGACTGGCAGGCCTATGGCCGCACCGAGTTCGGTGACCGTTACTCGCCGCTGAAGCAGATCACCCCGGCCAACGTCGGCAAGCTGCAAGAAGCCTGGCGCATCCAGACCGGCGACCTGCCGACCGCTGATGACCCGGTTGAGCTGACCAACGAAAACACCCCGCTGAAAGCCAACGGCATGATCTACGCCTGCACCGCGCACAGCAAAGTGTTGGCACTGGATCCGGACACCGGCAAAGAACTGTGGCGCTTCGACCCGCAGATCAAGAGCCCGGTCGGCTTCAAAGGCTTCGCGCACATGACTTGCCGTGGCGTGTCGTACTACGACGAAGCCGCTTACGCGAAAACTGAAAACGCTGCCTCGGCGGTGATTTCCGAAGCCGGCAAAGCCGTTGCTCAGGCCTGCCCGCGTCGTCTGTACCTGCCAACCGCTGATGCTCGCCTGATCGCCCTGAACGCCGACACCGGCAAGATCTGCGAAGGCTTCGGCAACAAAGGCGTGGTTGACCTGACCCAAGGCATCGGCCCGTTCACCGCTGGTGGCTACTACTCCACCTCGCCAGCGGCGATTACCCGTGATCTGGTGATCATGGGCGGTCACGTCACCGACAACGAATCGACCAACGAGCCATCGGGCGTGATCCGCGCTTTCGACGTGCGCGACGGCCACCTCGTATGGAACTGGGACAGCGACAAGCCAGACGCCACCGAGCCTTTGGCACCGGGCGAAACCTACAGCCGCAACTCGGCGAACATGTGGTCGCTGGCCAGCGTCGACGAAAAACTCGGCATGGTGTACCTGCCATTGGGCAACCAGACGCCAGACCAGTGGGGCGCCGACCGCACCCCGGGCGCCGAGAAATTCAGCGCCGGTGTAGTTGCTCTGGACCTGGCCACCGGTAAAGTGCGCTGGAACTACCAGTTCACTCACCACGACCTGTGGGACATGGACGTTGGCAGCCAGCCAACCCTGCTCGACATGAAAACCGCCGATGGCGTGAAACCTGCGCTGATCGCCCCGACCAAGCAGGGCAGCCTGTACGTCCTCGACCGTCGTGACGGCACGCCGATCATTCCGATCAAGGAAATCCCGGTACCGCAAGGCGCCGTGAAAGGCGACCACACCGCACCGACCCAGGCCCGTTCGGACCTCAACCTGCTGGCCCCGGAACTGACCGAAAAAGCCATGTGGGGCGCGAGCCCGTTCGACCAGATGCTGTGCCGCATCCAGTTCAAAGAACTGCGTTACGAAGGCCAGTACACCCCACCGTCGGAACAGGGCAGCCTGATCTATCCGGGTAACGTTGGTGTGTTCAACTGGGGCGGCGTCTCGGTCGACCCGGTTCGCCAAATGCTGTTCACCAGCCCGAACTACATGGCTTTCGTTTCGAAAATGGTGCCACGCGAGCAAGTCGCCGCCGGCAGCAAACGCGAAAGCGAAACCGCTGGCGTGCAACCGAACACCGGCGCGCCATACGCGGTGATCATGCACCCGTTCATGTCGCCATTCGGCGTACCGTGCCAGGCCCCGGCCTGGGGTTACGTTGCCGGTATCGACCTGACCACCAGCAAAGTCGTGTGGAAACGCAAAAACGGCACCAGCCGCGACAGCTCGCCAATCCCGATCGGCTTCACTTTGGGCGTGCCTAGCATGGGCGGCTCGATGGTCACGGCTGGCGGCGTCGGCTTCCTCAGCGGCACCCTCGACCAGTACCTGCGCGCGTACGACGTGAACAGCGGTAAAGAGCTGTGGAAATCGCGTCTGCCGGCAGGTGGCCAAGCGACTCCGATGACCTACACCGGCAAGGACGGCAAGCAATACGTGCTGCTGGTTGTCGGCGGTCACGGCTCGCTGGGCACCAAAATGGGTGACTACGTGATTGCGTACAAACTGCCGGAATAAGTTTTAGCGGCGGTAAAAATGAAGGCGATGTCTCGTGAGGGACATCGCCTTTTTTGTGCACGCCATTTCTGCATACACCTGAGGACCCTGTGGGAGCGAGCCTGCTCGCGAAGGCGTCAGCACATTCAACATCTACGGTGCCTGACACACCGCTTTCGCGAGCAGGCTCGCTCCCACAGGTTGAAAAGTGTTTATCTGTGGGAAAGGTACTCGTCCTACAGACGTTGAAAGTGGCGCGGAGTTTTCCGACAAGTCGCGTCGGTTGTGCCTCGGAAATCGGCTGGATAGGCTCTGGGGGTCGCTGCAAATTCAGCGAACGGGCGTCGCGGCCCGAGCAGTTCATTCGATTTGATGCATAATCGCCAGCCCAAACTGAAGCGCTCAGGTGCTTGTTGTTTGGTTTGATGGTGGCTGTGCGCGGGATACCTTCGGGTATGCCGAGATTGCCGAATGGCTCGGTCCGCGAACCCGCGTACAGCTGCCACCCTCCGTCGCGTCGCGGTGATTGAGAGTGATAGCCCCACTTATCATTCGGAGTTTCACTATGAAAAAGCCAACACCCAATCCCCCCGAAACCAACGACACCTCGCCCTACGAATCCCCCGATTCCAAGAAATTCCACGAAGCCGCCGAACGCGCCCTCGACCACTACCTCAAACCCAACGCCTTGACCCTGCGTTTCCACAAACCCAGCACCATGTTCCAGGTCGCCCCCGAACAGGACAGCGAAAGCCTGCTGGTCCACGCCTGCGAATCCCTGGCCCAGGCCAGCCTGATGACAAGCGACATCGCCGCCTACATCGACCTGCCGCAACGGCGGACGATTCTGGCGATTCAGCAGATCATCATGCTCGCCGAACTGGCGGTGAACCGCGTGCTGGATAACCACGAAATCCCGCAACCCCCAACACACAGCTAACCCCCTGTGGGAGCGAGCCTGCTCGCGAAGGCGTCAGCCCATTCAGCCGTTTGAGTGACTGACACAGTGCTTTCGCGAGCAGGTCTGGGGGGTGACGAAATCGAACACATCGAAAAATCACTCCCCCCATACATAGATACCACCCGTCCCCCACTGCCGCTCGCCATGCTGCCCGCTCACCCTCAGCATGAAAAAGCGCCCATGAACCCCGCCACAGCTCCCACGTCCGAAGAGATCAAAAACGATCTCAACGCGATCGGCCATCACCTGTTTGATACACCAACCCCATTGCTTCCCGAGCAGCCACCGACCACCGAACAGGCCTTTCTGAAACGCCTCGACCAGCAATTGAACACCTACCGCACAAGCTACCTGCAACGCAGCCGCGCGCTGTATCAGGCGTTGGATAACAGCGATCTGCAAAGCGATGCAGGCAAACAGCTGATCGCCACGCTGAAAGTCAGACTGGCCACCCAACTGATCAACATGGATCAGAGCGACCGGATCGACGACAAGCCAGCTAAAACCTTTCTTAAACATGACGCCGGCTTCACCGCCATCGGCCACGAAGCCAGGCAGGCTGTCACCGACCGCCTGTTGCACCCGCAAGCCGGTGAACTGCTGCAAAAGCTCGATTTGGCCCCGATGCTGCGTCCGGCCATGTACGCGCTGCAGTTCAACTATCAAGACACCACCGTTGAGCTGGCCGGCGCCTTTGTTGTCACGGAAAAGAACACTCGCCGAGTCAAGGACTTGCAGACCGACCAGAGCATGGGGTTCGCCCTGCTGTTCACCCCCGCAAGAGGCATCGAGTTCTTCAACTCCCTGGCTGATCTCGACAGTCACCTGCGTACATCGCTGAACCGGGCCAGCGGTCGCGAGGCGTTCATGTCCATGCTGCCGACACGCTTTCACGCCGTGGGCGCAGCAGGGATCTGGCCGCTGCTGCTCGCGCCGATCGACAGCACACCCTTGTTCGAACACACCTACGACGCGCTGATCGAAAAACGCACGCAGGATATCGAGCGCGCCTTGAGCTTCGCCGATAACCCGCAGCAAGACCCCAAGCCATTGCTTACAGCGCTGGAGCGCGCAATTGCTGCCGCCCTGCCGGATATCACTCCGCGTCTGGCATTACGCGCGCAAACCTTGTTCGAACGCCACCTGCGCTATAGCGCGCCGGACTGGTTTCGAAGCGCCAGCACCGCGCAAAAAGACGCGCTGGCGCAGCATCTAGGCAATTACCAGCAGGCGCGGCAACACCTGCTCGACCTGATGGAGCCGGTCTTCAGCCTGACGGCACTGGCCCGCCAGCAATGGCTGGAACGCTTGAGCGAAGACCTGGAAATCGACGATCTAGAGCCGGAAAAGTTAAACCTTTCGACCGAACGTCGAGTGCCGGGCTACGGCGTTTATGAACATCAATCCAGTCTGCTCGAGCTGTCCTTGCGCGGCCCGCACACCGGCGATGAGTTACCGGGTTCGGCGTTTTTGAAGCAAACCACCCTCACCTACGATGACGCGCCTTTGCCGCCAGCCTACGTTGACGTGACGCCGGCATGGCTGATCAAGCAAGCCGTGGAGCTACAGCCTCGAATTGACTTCAATCATTTGCAAAAAGCGCTACAGACCAAGCCCGCGATCAAACCCGCCATCAGGCAGATGCTCGATCAACGTATCGTCGCCCTCGCTCACACGGCGGTGCTGCAAGGACACTTGCTCGACAGTGACCTGCAACTGATCCAGCGCCTGCGTGACGGCAGCGATCCGCGCCTGCGCGCCGCCACCCTGTCGCTGCACGGCGCCCAGTTGCAGGACTTGTGGGTACTGCGCCAGAACGATGACGGCGGTGCGCTCAAACGGCTGTTGCTGTGCACGCCACAGGCGCCGCGAGCGCAACAATTCCAGGCCTTCGACAGTGAGCGCGAATGCCAGACCCACCTGCTCGGCTGGGCCAGGCACAGTGATGTCGCCGAGAGCATGGCCGGCTACCTGATCAGCCGCGCGCCCATGCGCTTTCGCGCGAAGCTGCGCCACGTGTTGGCTGGGCTGAGCTTCAAGCCTGAGGCGCTGGAGCATCAAAAGGTCACGTTCGATTACACCGACAGTCATGCCGATTGCCTGCGTACGATGGCTGAACTTTTGCTGGCCAAACGGATAGACGACTACGATTTCTGTACACCGCTGTGGTATCGCGCCACCACTGCCGCCAACCGCAGGAAGCTGACGACCCTGAGCGAAGACGCCGAAGGCGCCTTGCGTGCGTTCAACAGCCACGCCTTGTCGGGCAGTCGCTTTGCGGTCTTTGATGACTATGTGCACGAACAAGCAAAAATCAGCTTGAACCGCTTGCTCAGGCGCACCACCAACGACGTCGATCCGGATACCGTGTGGGCTTACTCGCCGACCTCCCTCGTGCGCTCGTGGACGCCAAAACCTTTGACCTACACAGCGCTTTATCGCGACGGCTACGCCGACGGCATCGGTTTTCTCGATGAGAAATTTTCCCGCTCGGCGCGCTTCAGAGGGCCGCAGGGCATCGATATCAGCAACCTGACCGCACAGAATGTCGCGCGCTCGGTCACCGGTGTGTGGATCGGCCAGCGCTACATCGCCAAGGTCAAGGCTGAACTGCAAAGTTCGACGAGCGAAGGTTACGACTTCAGGCGCAACGCGACCCTGGCCATTACCCAGCGCCAGATGAAAAGCGCCGCGCTGGAATGCCAGCTGCAGGGCCATATCGCCAGTCATGATCTGCAATGGTTGGAGCAGAGTATCGACAGCATGGCTGAGACGTCCGGGTCGATGCGCACGAAATATCCGCTCCAGCGGTTGATGATCGACGGCGAATGGGTGCTCGATGCGTGGCTGTTCAGCCATGGCGACAACCCGGCCCTGCTTTACACACCCGAAGCGCCCGACGGCGTCGCTTTTCGCGAAGCGCGGTTGTTCAATTACCTGCTTCAACAGCAGTCGGGCATGCTCGAATATCTGATGTTGCGCGTCGGCGTCAGCGCCCGGACCCGGGTTCGCACGCACCTTGAAAACATCAGGAAAGGGCTGCCCAAAGACCTCAATAAAACCACACCCAGCCCTGCACGTTACGACTCGACCCGCGCAGTCGCGGCGGTCAGTGATCTGCGCACGGCCCTTTACGACATGAAACTGCAACGGCGCATCGACGACGTTAACGCCACCACCACCAACCGTGCCGAGATGATTGCCAGTCTGGTCTGGACCAGTGTCGAATGGATCAGCGCCATTGCCACTGCGCCGTTCCCGCTGCTGAGCTTGAGCACCGGTCTGCTCCTGGCGTTCAAGGACGCCATGCTCGCCCTGCACGCGTACCGCCAGGGTGACCACGGCGAAGCTTTCCAGCATTTGCTCGGTTATTTGTTCAACAGTGCCGGCGCGGTGCTGACCGACCTGCGTCCGGCGCTGCGTTCGCTCAAGCCGGCGCGCCGGCCTTTGCGTCAGAGCATCGCCAGTGCCAGTGCCAGCAGCGAACAACAGAGTGTCATGACCGTGATCGATCAAGTGGCGCCCAAACCGGAATGGGATGACATGCGCGTGGTGGTTTTCAGAAATCAGCTGTTCTTTACCGCGAACAGTCCTGACGCACTCGGGCGTTATTTGCTCTATCGGAGCAAGCCGGATTCCCCCGACCTTGTTTCTACCGGCATCCTGACCGTGCGCAACGCCGACGGGATGATGGTGCGCAGCGGCGTGGTCGGCGGCGCGCCCAAGTACCAGGCCGTGCCGGAGACACCCGGCCCCTACAAGATCTATGGCGTGGAGCGCAAATACCGGCAACGCATCGAAACGGTGATGAATCCGCAAACCCGCGAGGACATCCTCATGCGCGGGCAGGACGATATAGCCAACAGTCCCTACCTGATAATTGCCGGCGTAGTCGATGAACTCGCCTCGACACGCACCGCCTACCTGAAGCAGGTCGAAAAGCTCAGCACAGACGCCACCGCGCATTTCGCCGAACTTGCCCCGCTACCAGCCCGCGCCGAAGTCCCGACAGTCAGCGACGACCTGTCATTTGCCCGGCTGATCGCCAGCGACGCCGTCAAAGGGAAAAATCTGGTGATCGGCGCCCTGCCCGCTTCGATCGCTAGCAAACAACTGCTGATCGATCATCTGGATGACCTCGTCAAAAACGGCTTCAAGCGACTTTACGTGGAATATCTGGCAGGAGATGTCTTCAATATCAAGCTGGAAAAAATGAACAAGGGCGGAACCTGGAGACACATCAAAACCCATCTTGAAGCCGTCGACCGTGCGCTGGGCCATGAGAAAAACGCGCCATTCTCTTATCTGGCACTGGTGCGTACAGCGCGCGAAAAGGGTCTGAAAATCCATGCGCTGGATGCTTCGACCAGCTACCAACTGGAAGGAGCGATGGTACTCAACGACGTCTCGCCATTAACCCCACGCAGTAACCGCATCAGGAATTTCTATTCACACAAGACGCTGGCTGCCGATAGCGCCAATGCGCCCGAGGAACGCTGGGTGGTCCTCACCGAACAATCACGCATGAGCACTTTCGACAAGACTCCCGGCCTGGCCGACCTGCACGCGGCCGTTGCCGTGCGCGTGGAAGATGTCGCACTCGATCAACCGGCACGCATCGCCCTCGATTCGGCCGGTGCCATTGCCGGGGATACGGCCGCCAGGGGCGATTATCGGGTGCAATGGCCGACGGCGTACAGGGCGCCTCAGCCCGTCTCCCGGCCCGCACCGATTGCCCCTGCTGTCGAGCATTTCAGCGAATACGATATTGCGCCCTCCATGCGCGATGATATTGCGCAAATGCTGCATCAGCCCTACGCCATGGATTCAAGCTACACCCCGACCGTACCGCGTGAAAAACGGGCGTTCGAGGCGTTCATCGCCAACCGCGGGCGCCTGGAGAAAAAGGCCAGTGATGCTTTTGCTCACTACACGCCCCCCGAAGCGGCCACGCTCCCGACGCTCACCTCCGACACAACGTTCGAGGAGTTTTTGCGGCTGATGGCCGACGGACGCTTGAACCTGCTGATCGGCGAGGCCCATTCCCACATAGCGAGCAAAGCGCTGCTGAAAAAGCACATGAAAGCGCTTAAGCAAGCCGGCTATGACACGCTATACGTGGAACATCTGTTCACCGATTTGCACCAGGCCGATCTGGATATTTTCTATCGGACACAGCGCATGCCGGACCGACTGAAGGCTTATCTAAGCGTCCAGGACCGTGGCCACATGCCCACCTACGACGGTAACGATACGTACACAGAGGTCTGTCAGGCGGCGGCCAAATACAACATCCGTATCAGGGCACTCGATTGCACCGCGTCTTACCACCTCAAGGGTGTGTACGACGAAGATATCTCGCGAAACGAGATGTTCAGCTATTTTGCCACCCAAGTGATCGAAGCCGACCAACTGGCACACGGACCGCATAAATGGGTAGCCCTTATCGGCAACGCCCACACCAACTACAACCTGGGTGTGCCGGGTCTGGCGGATACCCTCTCGGCGGTCAGTCTCCAGGTACGCGACACTGCTCCGGAACTGGCCAGAGATATCCACCGCGGGGCGTGGGAAGTGGTGGACAGCAAACGCGGCACCAATAGCCGGGCCTTGCGCAGCGATTTCCTGATGGAAGTGGCCGTCGCCGGAACGAAGCAGCCGGACCCGACGCCGTCTGTCAGCCGCACCCAATTAACCCATTCCGGGATGTTCATGATCGAACGTACGGGCACGGACGGGCCCCGACTGGTGCATAAATCCAAGACCGGCGACATCGTTGTGACACCGATCCAGGTCAATGACCACGGCTTGTTTTTCATTGATCGCTGGGGGAAGAAAGATGAGGGTTTCAAATACCTGCAGAGCTTGATCGATATGCTGGTCGATGATGTGAAATTGACCGAGGTGAAATAAACATCAGCCGTCACCTGCGCATTGCCAACAACCACCGGGCTTCACGGCCCGGTGGTTGTTTATGGACGGATGCCAAAGTTTTACGCCATACCGAATAGTGCGGCCCATTGGGCTCGAACGTATAGCGGAAAAAAAGCCAACACTCACTCCACCCGAAATCGACGACACCACACCCTACGATCCTGTCGATCCAGTAAATCATCATGCTGGCTGAACTGGTGGCGAACCGCGTGCTGGATAACCACGAAATCTCTTAATCCCATCTCACAGCTCAACATAAAGCCATTTATATAGCCGATCTTGAGATGAGACATCGCGAACAAGTATAAAAAACTGTCAGTTATGTCAGTTCACCGTTTATGACTTCTCCCCTCAGACTTCCTTTTTCCAAAAACATTGAAAGGAAGCATCCCATGAAAACGCCAAAGGAGTACAAAGCAGTCTTCGCATTCGGTTCTCTTGAGATTGATGTGAAAGGCGTCATTGACGGTATTTATTTGGACCTGATCAGTTACAAGACATCATCCACTTCTATCTCTTTCAGCCCGCTCACGGGTTACATTTTTTATTTCCGCCACAACGACGAATTATCGAGCAGACGAGCCCTGTCTATCGGGCTAAGCGACCCGCTGAATCCAACCGGCCCTGGCTACTCTGAACATGTCGTTTGAGAACGTAGTGGTCTCCAGATTTATGAGTTTGCAATGAAGCCCACTTCAACTATCGCCTTCGCCAAACCCAGTCAAAATCTATACCGATATGAGTTCAAAGATTTCAAAACTTCCGGCAAGGCACGCCATAACGATGACAGGCGTGAACTCACCATTAATGGTTTCGCAGTGGTCCAGGAACTGCCGTGGCCTTTGTAACGACCTTTGGGGGGATATGCAGCGACGTGCAAAAGACGCGTCGAATTCACATTCTGAAAAGCCCCTCACCCTAGCCCTCTCCCGGAGGGAGAGGGGACTGACCGTGGTGTTTGGGAGAGTTACGCCGACGTGCGATACCGCGTGGAACTCAGGCTTTGAAAAGCAAAAAATCGGCCCCCTCTCTCTCGGGAGAGGGCTGGGCGGGCGGAGTTCCGATGAGGGGCAAGAGCACCGCAAAAACAAAAGCCGTGCGCGCCGCGCTCTTCACCACTCAATAGGCCGAGTGTCAGCTCGCCTGCTTTTGATCCTGATCCACGGGCGACGTCGGAAGGCTGAGTGGAGGGATTGATCCGGGCGTGGGAGCGCAGCGACCGTTTGGCGAAGCCAAACACAGCGAGAGGAGGTGCAGCGAAGCAAACCGTAGGCGCTGCGCCCGGATCGATCCCGCAGCGAAGGAACCCCGATCCCCAGCGAGCGGGCCGCACGTAGGAGCAAGCGTTTTTTTGCTTACTTTTTTGAGGCGTTTGTCAAAAAAGTGAGTCGCCGTCAGGGCGAAACCCTAAGCCGCCATTACCGAAAAAACGGATATACACACCCAACACACCCCCAACATGGTCGGCCCAGAGGCCGCCAAGTCCAAAGCGTGAACCCTGTCAAAACCCTGAACACACAAGCAGAAACATCCCCCCCATTGAAACCACCCAAACCCTGCCCCATCTAAGACCCATATCCCATTGCGCAGGTGCCCCATGAGCGACCAGCAAGAATTTCCGGAAAACCCCGACGACTACAGCCAAGCCGAAAACATCGAACACACCTCCTCCGGCAAAGGCCTCGCCCTGCCCGGCCAGAACCTGCCGGACAAGGTCTACATCATCCCGATCCACAACCGCCCGTTCTTCCCGGCCCAAGTCCTGCCGGTCATCGTCAACGAAGAACCCTGGGCCGAAACCCTCGAACTGGTCAGCAAATCCGAACACCACTCCCTGGCCCTGTTCTTCATGGACACGCCCCAGGAAGACCCGCGCCACTTCGACACCGGCGCCCTCCCCGAATACGGCACCCTGGTCAAAGTCCACCACGCCAGCCGCGAGAACGGCAAACTGCAATTCGTTGCTCAAGGCCTGAGCCGCGTACGCATCAAAACCTGGCTCAAACACCACCGCCCACCGTATCTGGTCGAAGTCGAATACCCGCACCAGCCCACCGAACCGACCGACGAGGTCAAGGCCTACGGCATGGCGCTGATCAACGCGATCAAGGAACTGCTGCCGCTCAACCCGCTGTACAGCGAAGAGCTGAAGAACTACCTCAACCGCTTCAGCCCCAACGATCCGTCGCCACTGACCGACTTCGCCGCCGCCCTGACCTCCGCCACCGGCCCCGAGCTGCAAGGCGTGCTCGACTGCGTGCCGATGCTCAAGCGCATGGAAAAAGTCTTGCCGATGCTGCGCAAGGAAGTCGAAGTCGCGCGTCTGCAAAAAGAGATCTCGGCGGAAGTTAACCGCAAGATCGGCGAGCATCAGCGCGAATTCTTCCTCAAAGAACAACTCAAGGTCATTCAGCAGGAACTCGGCCTGACCAAGGACGACCGCAGCGCCGACCTTGAACAGTTCGAACAACGCCTGGAAGGCAAAGTCCTGCCGGCGCAGGTGCAAAAGCGCCTCGAAGAGGAAATGAACAAACTGTCGATCCTCGAGACCGGCTCGCCGGAATACGCGGTGACCCGCAACTACCTCGACTGGGCGACCTCGGTGCCATGGGGCGTCTACGGCGACGACAAACTCGACCTCAAGCACGCGCGCAAAGTCCTCGACAAACACCATGCGGGCCTCGACGACATCAAGGATCGCATCCTCGAATTCCTCGCCGTCGGTGCTTATAAAGGTGAGATCAGCGGCTCCATCGTGCTGCTGGTCGGCCCGCCGGGCGTGGGTAAAACCAGTGTCGGCAAATCCATCGCCGAATCCCTCGGCCGGCCGTTCTACCGCTTCAGCCTCGGCGGCATGCGCGACGAAGCCGAGATCAAGGGCCACCGCCGCACCTACATCGGCGCGCAGCCGGGCAAACTGGTGCAGGCGTTGAAAGACGTCGAAGTGATGAACCCGGTGATCATGCTCGACGAGATCGACAAGATGGGCCAGAGCTACCAGGGCGACCCGGCCTCGGCGCTGCTGGAAACCCTCGACCCGGAACAGAACGTCGAATTCCTCGATCACTACCTCGACCTGCGCATGGACCTGTCGAAAGTCCTGTTCGTCTGCACCGCCAACACCCTCGACTCGATTCCGGGCCCGTTGCTCGACCGCATGGAAGTGATTCGCCTGTCGGGCTACATCACCGAAGAAAAAGTTGCCATCGCCAAGCGTCACCTGTGGCCAAAACTGCTGGAAAAGGCAGGCGTGTCCAAGGGCAGCCTGAGCATCAGCGACAGCGCGCTCAAAGCCTTGATCGACGGTTATGCCCGTGAAGCCGGCGTGCGCCAGCTGGAAAAGCAAATGGGCAAACTGGTGCGCAAAGCGGTGATGAAGCTGATCGACGAGCCGAAAGCGGTGATCAAACTCGGGCCGAAAGATCTCGAAGCGTCACTGGGTCATCCGGTGTTCCGCAACGAACAAGTGCTGTCTGGTACTGGCGTGATTACCGGTCTGGCCTGGACCAGCATGGGCGGCGCGACTTTGCCGATCGAAGCGACGCGGATCCACACGCTCAATCGCGGTTTCAAACTCACCGGGCAACTCGGTGACGTGATGAAGGAATCGGCGGAGATCGCCTACAGCTACGTCAGCTCGCACCTGAAACAATTCGGCGGCGACGCGAAGTTCTTCGACGAAGCCTTCGTCCACCTGCACGTACCGGAAGGCGCGACACCCAAGGACGGTCCGAGCGCCGGCGTGACCATGGCCAGCGCCCTGCTCTCGCTCGCGCGTAATCAGCCACCGAAAAAAGGCGTGGCGATGACCGGCGAACTGACCCTGACCGGGCATGTGCTGCCGATTGGTGGGGTGCGCGAGAAGGTGATTGCGGCAAGACGGCAGAAGATTTTTGAGCTGATTTTGCCGGAGCCGAACCGGGGTAACTTTGAGGAATTGCCGGATTATCTGAAGGAAGGGATTACCGTGCACTTCGCGAAGAAGTTTGCGGATGTGGCGAAGATCCTGTTCTGACAGACAGCCCCTCATCGGAACGCCGCCCGCCCAGCCCTCTCCCTGAGGGAGAGGGAGCCGACCGAGTTGTCTTGCGCTATACATCGACCTGAAACACCGAGTCGATTATGGATTCAATGATCTTATTTCAGGTCGGTGGACTTCTGGAATATCCCCCGCTCAGCCCTCTCCCCCTGGGAGAGGGCTAGGGTGAGGGCTTGGTGTTGTCACACTTTGTCTCATCTTCAGTTATGCTCGCCGTTCGTCGTGAACGCCCGGAGCCGCTGACCCTATGTCCCCCAATCGCCTGTTTCTCCCCCTCGCCCTCTCGCTGCTGGCCGCTTGCGCCACGCAACCGAAACACAACGTGACCGTGGAAAAACAAAGCGAATGCCCGGTACGGCTGACCAACGGGCAAAACCTCATCATCATGCTGCCAAGCAACCCGACCACCGGTTACCGCTGGGCCATTCAGGACTCCGCTGGCGGGGTATTGCGCGCGCTCAGCCCCGAGGTCTACAGCAATCCGGAAGATGCCGGTGTGGTCGGTGCTGCGGGTTTGTCGACCTGGCGTTTCCAGGCATTCGCCCCCGGCACCGGACGTCTGCGTCTGACCTCGCAACAGCCATGGGCACCGGAAGTGTTGCCGGTGGAAACCTTTGACTGCGCCATTTCGGTGAACTGATCGTGGGTTGGCTGATTCTGGCGCTGATGGGCGCGGTGACGTTTCTCTACGGCGTCAGCACCCATGCGGCGCTGCTGTGCTTGCTGGTGAAGCCGCTGCCGGTGCTGGCGCTGCTCGGCTGGCTACATGATGCGCCGCCCAGCGACTATCGGCGCTGGATCAGTCTTGGTCTGATTTTCTCGCTGCTGGGAGATGTGTTGCTCGCTTGGCCGGGGGATTTGTTTGTATTCGGACTTGGCGCGTTTCTGGTCGCGCATCTGGCGTATCTGAAGGCATATCTGAGTGACTGCAAGCGTCTGGCAATTCTGCCGCTGGTGCTTGCACTCGGTGTCGGCGCGGTGTTGCTGGGGATGCTCATTTCCAGCGGGCTTGGGCCGTTGCTGGCGCCGGTGATTGTCTACGGCACTGCGATCAGCGCAATGCTCTGGCGCGCCCTCGCTCGCCTCGGCACCGATGTGCCGAAACGTTCGGCGCTACTGGCGGCGGGTGGTGCGCTAGCGTTTGTGTTCTCAGACAGCGTGATTGGTATCGACCGTTTCGTCGCCCCTTTCCACGCCGCACCTTACGTCATCATCCTCAGCTACTGGCTTGGCCAATGGGGCATCGCCGCCTCGGCGTTCTCTCAAAGTAAACGCGCCAGCCTTTAAAAGATCGTAGCCTGCGGCAGCTCCTACAGAAAACCGCATTCCCCTGTAGGAGCTGCCGCAGGCTGCGATCTTTTGATTTGCCGCTTTATCAGACAACCCAAGCATCCCGACGCCACTTTGGCTAAAATGCCGGCCTTTCCACCGACACCGCCGGAACCGCCGTGAGCAAAGAACCCGATCGCATTTTCGCCAAGCCTTTGGCCCAGGTACCTGACTTCGCCTTCAACGAAGACGTCGTGCGGGTGTTCCCGGACATGATCAAGCGCTCGGTGCCGGGTTACCCGACCATCGTCGAAAACCTCGGCGTGCTCGCCGCGCAGTTCGCCCAGCCGAACAGCGTGCTCTACGACCTCGGCTCATCGCTGGGCGCTGTCACTCAAGCCCTGCGCCGCCACGTGCGTACCGACGGTTGCCGGGTGATCGCTGTGGATAACTCTGCAGCGATGGTCGAGCGCTGTCGCGAATACCTCAACGGTCAGGATTCGATGTTCCAAGAGTTGCTGCCGGTGGAAGTCATCGAAGGCGACATCCTCGCCCTCGACTTTCAACCTGCTTCGGTGGTGGCGCTGAACTTCACCCTGCAATTCATCGCCCCCGATCAGCGCACCGCGTTGCTCTCGCGCATTCGCCAATCGTTGCTGCCCGGCGGCGCGCTGATTCTGTCGGAGAAGCTGCGCTTCAACGATGCCGAAGAACACGCATTGCTGACTGATCTGCACGTCGCCTTCAAACGCGCCAACGGCTACAGCGAACTGGAAATCGCCCAGAAGCGCAGCGCCATCGAAAACGTCATGAAGCCCGACAGCCTCGAAGAACACCGCGAACGCCTGCTGGCCGCCGGGTTCTCGAAAGTCGTGCCGTGGTTCCAGTGTCTTAACTTTGCCTCGTTGATTGCCTTGCCATGATTGATCTGTCCCCCCTCGCCCGCCGTCTGGCCGGCACACCGCTGGCCGAATGGGCTAACACCCTGCAAGCGCAACTCGACAAGAAAATGGAGAAAGGTCACGGCGATCTGGAGCGCTGGCAAAGTGCGCTGGATGCCTTGCCGAAGATTCAGCCGAGCGAAATCGATCTGCTCCACGGTCTGAAACTCGACACCGATTGCGACGACGAAACCCGCGCGCAGATGCACACCGCGTTGATGGGCCTGTCGCCGTGGCGCAAAGGGCCGTTCGACTTGTTTGGTGTGCACGTCGACACCGAATGGCGTTCGGACTGGAAGTGGTCGCGTGTCTCTCCGCACCTCGACTTGAAGGGTAAACGCATCCTCGATGTCGGTTGCGGCAACGGGTATTACATGTGGCGCATGCTCGGTGCCGGCGCGAACAGTGTGATCGGTGTTGACCCGAACTGGCTGTTCTTCTGCCAGTTCCAGGCGGTGCAGCGTTATCTGTCAGAACCGAATGCCTGGCACCTGCCCTTTCCGTTCGAAGACCTGCCGCCGAATCTGGAAGGTTTCGACACGGTGTTTTCCATGGGTGTGTTCTATCACCGCCGCTCACCGATCGAACATTTGCTGGCGCTGAAGGATTGCCTGGTCAAGGGCGGCGAACTGGTTCTGGAAACGCTGGTGGTGGAAGGCGACAAACATCAGGTACTGGTGCCGGAAGACCGTTATGCGCAAATGCGTAACGTGTGGTTCCTGCCGTCGGTGCCGGCGCTGGAGTTGTGGTTGCGTCGTGCCGGGTTCACTGATGTGAAGTGTGTGGATGTGAGCACGACAACGGTCGAAGAACAGCGTGGTACCGAGTGGATGAAGTATCAGTCGCTGAGTGATTTCCTTGATCCGGAAGATCACAGCAAAACGATTGAAGGATTGCCGGCACCGATGCGCGCGGTGATTGTCGCGAAGAAGTAATCCGACCAATCACCGAGGTGAGCCCCCCCCTCACCCCAGCCCTCTCCCCAAGGAGAGGGGGCCGATCTTTGGGCTTTTCTAAACTTGAGTTCGACTCGGTATCTCAGGTCGGCGGACCTCGCCCATCCAATTCGGTCAGTCCCCTCTCCCTACGGGCGGTCCGACGTTTCGGGAGGGTTAGGGTGAGGGGCTTTTTGCTCTTCGGGCGCGAAAGAATTCGGTCAACACCGCGCCACATTCCTCCGCCAACACCCCGCCTTCATACAACACCCGGTGATTCAAAAATCCCTGGGTGAAAAACTGTCCCTGACTCTGCACAATCCCCGCCTTCGGCTCTAGCGCGCCATACACCACCCGCGCCACCCGCGAATGCACGATCAAACCGGCGCACATGCTGCACGGTTCCAGCGTCACATACAGCGTGCTGCCCGGCAGCCGATAGTTATCCACTGCCTGCGCGGCCGCACGAATGGCGACCATTTCCGCATGGGCACTCGGGTCGCTGGTGCTGATTGGGCAGTTGAAACCGCGCCCGATGATCTCGCCGTCCTGCACCAGCACCGCGCCCACCGGCACTTCACCCAGCGCGGCGCCTTGTGCGGCGAGGGTCAGGGCTTCACGCATGAAGTCACGGTCTCGGCTGCGGTCGATGATCGCGGCAGGGCGAATCTGGCGCATCACTTCACCTCGATGGCGGCCATCAGGCCGGTTTCCATGTGATCGATCACGTGGCAGTGGAACATCCACACCCCCGGATTATCGGCCACCAGCGCCACTTGCGCGCGCTCGTTCTTGCCCAGCAGATAGGTGTCGGTGAAATACGGAATGATCTTGTGCCGGTTCGACGCGATCACCTTGAAACTCATGCCGTGCAGGTGGATCGGGTGCTGATATTGGGTCATGTTCTTCAATTCGAAGATATAACTCTGCCCCAGTTTCAGGCTGGCGATCGGCCGGTCGGCGCAAGTCTTGTCGGTGATGTCCCAGGCCTTGCCGTTGATCTGCCACAGGCTCGGCGGCCGGCCATTGTCGACGTTGACCGACACCGAGCCGACCCATTCGAAATTGAAGTTGAGTTTCTCGGCGTTGGCCAGGTCCGGCTCAGCCACCGGGTTGGCCGGTAGCGCTTTCGGCCAGTCGGTCGGCGCCTCGTTATTGGCCACCGAACGCAGGGTGCCGAGACGTACCGGGCCATTGCGCAGCGACAACTCTTCGCCGGCCGCCGGAGCCTTGATCGCCAGACAGATACGCATGCCCGGGCCGAGCCAGTATTCCTTGCCCAACGGGCGCGGCGCGACCGGATTGCCGTCCAGCGCATAGATCTGCGCTTCAACACCGGGAATGTTGATGCGGTAAGTCAGGGTGTTGTCGAGGTTGAGCAAGCGCACCCGGGTGATCTGCCCGGCCGGCAGTTCGATCACCGGGTTCGGCACGCCGTTGATGGTCGACAACCGCCCCGCCGTACCGCCACGAGCCGCTTCACGGGGAATACTGAACTCGACGAAATTGCCTTCCTCATCGATGTGCCAGTTTTTCAGGCTCAAGGTTTTTTCGTACTTGAAACCGGTGGGCTCGCGCTCTTCGATGATCAGCGGCCCGACCAACCCGCGCCCGAGTTCTTCGCTGCTGCTGACGTGCGGGTGATACCAATAGCTGCCGGCATCCGGCACGCGGAATTTGTAATCGAAGTATTCACCCGGCAGCACCGGCAGTTGCGAGACGTACGGCACGCCGTCCATTTCCAGCGGCAGACGAATGCCGTGCCAGTGAATGGTCGTCGCCACCGGCAGATGGTTGATGAAGCGCACCCGCAGCCATTCACCCTGACGCACTCGCAACTCGGTGCCCGGCGCCGACGGGCCGAATGCCCAGGCTTCGGTCTTGTGCCCCGGCACCAGCTCGACGTCGAGCGGTGCGGCGATCAGTTCATAATCGTGGCCCGCCTCGGCGTCGGCCATTTTGCCGAGCCAATAACGCGACGCGCCCCCCGCACCGACACCAACGACAATAAGACCGGCCAGGCCACCGAGGATTTGGCGACGGGTAAAGGACATGAACTCAACTACCTCACGTATCAGCGACAGGCCCTGAAGCCTGCAAAAGGCGAATACGATACACCTGCGGTTGAGAAACAGTAAGGGCGACCTGAGGCCGCACATCACCTGCCGGCTTAAGGCCGCAGCCCGGTAATCAGGTGCACCACACCGTCCGCCAAGGGCATCACGCCCGCGACACCGGCGGCGCTCAATGCGTGTTGGTCGATATGCGACACATCACGCAACACCACCCGCACCCGCGTCAACGCCAGCGGTTGCTGCGACTTCAGGTTATCCACACCCCCCAGCGCCGCGACGATATCGGCGCTCAACCCATCGCTTGGCTCGGCCGCTGCTGTCGGTGTGTCCGCGACCAGATCCGGGGTCAGGGCTTTCCAGAATGCCTTCTGCAATTGATCGAACATGTTCAGTTCTCCAGAGCCCGTAAAGTATCGACGGTTGCCTCGTGAAACAGCTGCAACGCCTCGCGCACTTGCCCGGCACTTTCCAGACCGAGCACCTGTTGCGCGATGATCTGACAATCCGCCAGCGCCAGTTCGCGCACTGCTGCCTTGACCGGGGCGATCATCGGCACGCTCACCGACAACTCATCCACGCCCAACCCCAGCAACAGCGGCACCGCCAGACGTTCAGAGGCCATCGCCCCGCACACACCGACCCATTTGCCATGGGTGTGCGCAGCCTTCACAGTCATGGCGATCAGACGCAATACCGAGGGATGAAAACTGTCCGCCTGACTGGCCAGACGCGGATGATCGCGATCCATCGCCAAGGTGTATTGCGTCAGGTCGTTGGTACCGATCGAGAAGAAATCCACCAGCGGCGCAAACAGATCCGCCATCAGCGCCGCCGCCGGCACTTCGATCATGATTCCCAGCTTCGGTCGTTGCGTTAGCCCTAACGCAAGGATTTCCTCGTCGAGCATCTGCCGTGCCAGACGCAGCTCCGAGAGTTGCGTGACCATCGGCAACATGATGTGCAAACGCGTCAGCTCGCCGCAGCCGAGCATGGCGCGGAACTGTTCACGCAATAACTGCGGGCGCTCCAGACACAAACGAATGCCGCGCACGCCGAGGAACGGGTTGGTTTCGCTGTCCATCGGCACATAGGCCAGCGGTTTGTCGCCGCCGACATCAAGGGTGCGCACCACCAGATTGTGCGCAGGTCCCACGCAGCGGGCGATGGCGCTGTAAGTAGCGACCTGTTCGTCATGGCTCGGCGCGTGATTGCGCCCCAGATAGAGAAATTCCGAACGCAGCAGACCGACGCCCGCGCCTCCCAAAGCCATGGCCTGCTCGGTTTCAGCCAATGAGGCGACGTTGGCCGACACCTCGACGTGATGCCCGTCACGGGTTCGCGCGGCGAGGGTCGCGTTGGCCAGTTCATGCTCATGGCGTTGGCGCTGTTGCGCGTGTCGCGCCTGCCATTGTTTGATCGCCGACGGGTCCGGATGCACATGCAGTTCGCCCTTGTCGGCCTCAAGCAGTACTTGAGTGCCATTGCTCAGCGCGAGCATTTGCACCTGCACCCCGCAGATCGATGGCAGACCACAGGCGCGGGCAAGAATCGCCACGTGGCTGGTCGCGCCGCCCCCGACCGTAGCGAAACCCAGTACCTTGCTGGTATCGATGCCGGCGGTCTGCGAAGGCGTCAGTTGATCGGCAATCAGAATGCACCCTTGCGGCAGCTCCAGCACCTGATCACCAATCCCTAGAAGCAGCTTGAGCACGCGGCGCCCGACATCGGTCAGGTCCGCCGCCCGTTCGGCCAGCAGTGCACTGCCGAGTTGGCGAAACATGATCGCGGTTTCTTCAGTGGCGGCGCGCCAGGCGAAGGCCGCGCTTTTGCCCTCGTCGATCAACACTTGCGCCTGATCGAGCAGACCCGGATCTTCGAGCAGTTCCTGATGGGCCTTGAAGATCTCGGCTTCGGCTTCACCAGCAGCGGTATCACGCAGATGCTGCAAGGCCAGATCGGCTTCGATCAGGGCATTGGCGAGGGCTGCACACTCGACCTCTGCTCCGCCGCCGAACTCGCTGACGTCGAAGACCGGCTCGCTGATCTGCAGCACTTGGCCCAACGCCGAACCGGGTGACGCGCAGATGCCCCGCAGCAGCGTCAGCGTCTCGGTGGCGACGACATCGACAGGCGCCACCGACGTCACCGTTTCACCGCAGCCCTCGGTCAGTAACCGGGTCAGCGTATTGATTGCCGCGTCAGCGTCATCGCCCACCGCACTGAGCCGCACGCTATCGCCAAAAGCAGTTTGCAACGCCATGATCGCCACCAGCGATTTGGCGTTGGCTTGAGCCTGCTGCTTATGCAGGTAAATCTTTGCCGTGAAGCCCTTCGCCGCTTGCGCGAACACCGCCGCCGGGCGCGCGTGCAAACCATTGGGATTGGGCAGTTTCAATGGTTGCGAGAAAACAACCTGCCCCTCTGACGCCCCGGCTTCCTCGCTGAGTGCCTGCGTGCTGGCTATTTCAAGCAACGGCTGACCGCTTTCGACCTGTCCGCTCGACGCGACGAGCCAGGTAAACGGCTCACCGCTGACCACCAGCATCAACGTCATCAGGCTGCGCGCATGTCGGGCAATGTAATCGGCGTCGAACTCGATCAGGGCCTGCCCGGCAGCAACCCGTTGCCCCTCTTCGACCAGACGGGTGAAACCTTGCCCGGCGAGGTTCACCGTATCCAGGCCGATGTGCATCAATACCTGCACGCCGTTGTCATCAGTGATGCTCACGGCATGCCCGCTGGCCTGGACGTTGCTAATGACCCCGGCCAAGGGTGCACACAGCGTCGACGAGGTCGGGTCGATGCATAGACCATCGCCGATCACGCGTCCGGAAAATACCGGATCGGGCACTTGCTCAAGCGCCATCAGGACACCGGACAAGGGAGCCAGCAGTTGCAAGGGTTGGGGTGTGGCCATGACGTCACCTGCAGTTTTATTCTTTGAAGTGCCGATGGAGCGCGACGCGCCATCAGCATCGCTTATTTCCACCAGTATTCGACCTGCAATCCGACATTCGCGCCGTGGCGGGCATTACCGAAGGCGCCGGTATCGGACAACGCAGAACCTTTCGCCAGTTGGTTGGCCGCACGCTTGGCAGCCTCGTTCCAGGTGGCGTACGTGTAATACAAACGCACCTCGGGACGCGCCCAGAACTCCGGCCCTTTGGGCGACCAGGTCGGGGCAAACGTGAACTTGCTCAGCTTGCGCGTGCCGCCCGGCGCTTCGACTTGATCGTGACCCAGTTCGCTCACCAGTTTGAAGTGTTCGCTGAGCGCGTAGGCAGGCCGTACCCCCAACGAGATCCAGTTCTGATCGGCACCGTCCGGGCGAATGTCTTTCTGATACACCGCCGCGATTTGTCCGCCAAAACGCGGGGTCACCTGCCAGTCGAAAAACTCGACGATCCGGTAACTCTTGTTGCCGTCATCCAGTTTGACGTTGCCGGTATAACCCAGCCCGGTGCCCGGCCCTTCACCGTATTGCAGGGCCAGTTTGTTCTTGCCGCCGAGAAAATCCTTTTGCACATGTTGCGTGGTGATTGCCCAGCCTCGGTGGGCATCGCGGCTGTCGGGTTTGTCGATATAACTCAAGCCGAACTCCAGCTCACCGCCCGGGTTGGTCTTGAAACCGGCCACGTTGAAGTCGTGCCGATTGATGTAGTCCTTCTGGTACAGGTTGTCCTTGCGCGAGAAGGCATAGCTGTATTTCAGGTCGCCGATCAGCACGTCTTCAACCCCGCCTCCCGTGGCGCTCTGGTTCCAGTAATAGAAGTCGGAAATGTGAATGTCATTGCGCTTGTAGTAACGGCGCCCCGCCCACAGCGAACCGCCATTGAGCGCAGGCACCGCCGACCACTGTGCGTAGGCCTGCGGCAAGCGTATCGAACCATTGTCTTCTTTGAAGGTGGGGCTGCGGTCGTAGCGGTTATACAGTGAGGCCATGCCATCGACGCTCAGGACCGAACCGTCGTCGAGGGTGTACAGATCCTGACGCAACTCCAGCTCTCCGTACTGCTCGCATTCATTACCCAAACGATATTTCGTTTGCGCACCGGGTAACTGGAAGCACGACTGACCGCTGCTGTTGACCGACGTACCGACACCACTACGCAAGTAACCGCCGAACTCCAGCGCTTGTGAATTCGGCGGTAAGGCCAGGCAAAAACCTGCGACTGCAAGGCTGCGATTTATTGTTGTTTTCATAAGCCACCCCATTGTTTTTATTGTCTGGTTGCATGAATTCGGCGCGCAGAAATCCCCCGCGCAGTGCTCTGCGTGTTTTTTGAACGTTGTTTTTTTAGTTAAAGGTCAGGGATCGATCAGGTGCAGGACGAAGGACTCGTAAGGTCGCAACGTCACCTGGCGCTTGCGCAACGCGCCCTCTGGATAATTGCTGATCAACTGGCGCTGGCTCATCGATTCACTGATGACCGTCGCCGGTAATTCCACTTCACAGGTTGTCCCGTAGAAGTTGTTCACCACCAACAGGCGCTCGGCATCACCTTCACGCACATACGCCCAGACTTGCGGATGTTCCGCCAGCAATTGTCGGTACAGCCCTTCGGTGATCAACGGCTCGTGGCGACGTAACGCGATCAGACGGCGGTAGTGATGCAACACCGATTCCGGATCATCGATCTGGTGGGCAACGTTGATCTGCGCGGCATTCGCCGGCACGCCGATCCACGGTTCGACGCTACTGAAACCGGCGTTCGGGCCGGCGTCCCAGTGCATCGGTGTACGGCCGTTATCACGGGACTTCTGCATGATCGCCGCCATGTTGTCGGCATCGCTGCTGCCGGCTTCGCGCTTGAGGCGAAAGATGTTCAGCGTCTCGACATCGCGATAATGCTCGATCGATTCGAACCCCGGATTGGTCATGCCCAACTCTTCGCCCTGATACACGAAAGGCGTGCCTTGGAGAAAATGCAATGCAGTGCCGAGCATCTTCGCCGAGAGCTCGCGGTGTTCGCCGTCATCGCCAAAGCGCGAAACCACTCGCGGTTGATCGTGGTTACACCAGAACAGCGCGTTCCAGCCACCGCCGGCCTGCATGCCGGTCTGCCAGTCGGACAGAATCCCCTTGAGCTGAAGGAAATCGAAGTCGGCGCGTACCCACTTCTGCAGGTTCGGATAATCGACTTTCAAGTGGTGAAAGTTGAAGGTCATCGACAGTTCTTTAGACTGCGGATTGGAATAACGAATGCAGTGTTCGAGGCTGGTCGATGACATCTCGCCGACATTGATCAGCTCGTGCCCTGCGAAGACTTCGCGGTGCATCTGCTGCAAGTACTCGTGGACATTCGGCCCGTCGGTATAAAAGCGGCGGCCATCGCTGCTGTCTTCGGGAAAGTCCTCGGGCTTGGAGATCAGATTGATCACGTCCAGCCGAAAACCACCCACACCCTTGTCTCGCCAGAACTGCATCATCCGGAACACTTCGGCACGCACCTGAGGGTTGTCCCAATTCAGGTCGGCCTGGGTGTGGTCGAACAGGTGCAGGTAGTACTGACCGGTCTGGGCCTCGTACTCCCAGGCGGAACCGCCGAACTTGGATTCCCAGTTGTTCGGCTGATCACGCCAGATATAGAAGTCACGGTAAGGATTGTCGAGGCTGCTGCGCGCCTGCTGGAACCAGACGTGTTCGATCGAGGTGTGATTGACCACGATGTCGAGCATCAGCTTGATCCCGCGCTTGCCCGCTTCGGCGATCAACAGCTCGCAGTCGGCCATGCTTCCGTAGCTCGGATCGATGGCGTAGTAATCGCTGATGTCGTAGCCATTATCACGCTGCGGCGAACGCAGAAACGGCGTGATCCACAAGCAATCGACACCCAGCCAGTGCAGGTAGTCGAGCTTGGCGACGATACCGAGCAAATCACCTGTCGGGTTGCCGGCGTGGCTATGAAAACTCTTCGGGTAGATCTGGTAGATCACCGAACGCTGCCAGTCTTGCATGGCTCATTTCCCTCTTGAATTTTACGAGCTCCTACAGATCGATTCAGGCAACCCGATAACCGGGCCGGACAATCTTCATGCTCAATGCACAGGTCAGAACAAACGGCACGAGCATGGCAATCAGCATCCCCAGCACAAACATCGGGATGTACTGCGGAATGATCGAGATGAATCCCGGCAGGCCACCGACGCCGATGGCCGAGGCCTGAACCTTGTTCAGCGAAAGGAATACGCAGCCCAGCGCCGAGCCGGTGAGCGCGGCATAGAACGGAAATTTGTAACGCAGGTTGACCCCGAACATCGCCGGCTCGGTGATACCGAAGTAGGCGGAAATCGCCGAGGTCGACGCCATGCTCTTGTCCCGCGCATTACGGGTCATCCAGAACACCGCCAGGGCGGCACTGCCCTGAGCGAGATTGGACATGACGATCATCGGCCAGATGAAGGTGCCGCCCTGGGTCGAGATCAATTGCAGATCGACCGCGAGAAACATGTGGTGCATGCCGGTGATCACCAGCGGCGCATACAGCAGACCGAAAATCGCGCCACCCACCATCGGCGCCAGGTCAAACAGCATGACCAGCCCTTCGGTGATAAAGATTCCGATGTGGCGAGTCACCGGGCCGATTACCGCCAGCGCCAGCACGCCGGTGACAACGATGGTGGTGATCGGTACAACGAGTAACTGAATGGCGTTGGGCACGCGTGCGCGCAGCCATTTTTCGATGACGCTCATCACGTAGGCGGCCAGCAGAATCGGCAGGATCTGCCCCTGGTAACCGACCTTTTCCACCTGGAACAACCCGAGAATGTCGAAGTACGGCAGTTGCTGCCCGTCCAGCCCGGCCACGGCCTTGCCGTAGTTCCAGGCGTTGAGCAGATCGGGATGCACCAGCATCAGACCGAGCACGATGCCGAGGATCTCGCTGCCGCCAAAGCGTTTGGCCGCCGACCAGCCCACCAGCGCCGGCAAAAACACGAACGAGGTGTTGGCCATCAGGTTGATCAGGCTCCACAGCCCGTCGAGTTTCGGGTAGGCATCGAGCAGGGTTTGCCCTTCGATGAACATACCTTTGGCGCCGAGCAGATTGTTGATGCCCATCAACAGGCCGGCAATGATCAGCGCCGGCAGGATGGGCATGAACACGTCGGAAAACACTCGCACCAGACGCTGCATGGCGTTGATCTTTTCGGCGCTTTTCTGTTTGACGTCAGCGATGGTCGACGCCGCGAGACCGGTCTGCCGACGCAATTCGGCATAGACCTTTTCCACGTCACCCGGACCGATCACCACCTGATAGAGGCCACCGGTGAAGAACGAGCCTTTGACCAGATCGATCTGGTTGAGCGTGGCGCTGTCGACCAGGCTCGGGTCCTTCAGGGCAAGTCGCAACCGCGTGACGCAATGGGCGCCCTGTTCGAGGTTGTCGCTGCCACCGAGGCTCTGCAGCAATTGCGCGGCGATGTTCGGGTAGTCGTGGCTCATGCTTGTTCTTCCGCTGGGATTGTTGTTATTGGCAGCACGCCGAAGCGAAAAATACTCGTCTGTACGAGTTAATGCAACAACTCGTACAGACGAGTTTGTTTATGTATGTTCCCGCCAGACCGAAGACGAATTTTCCTACTCGTCCCTAAGGCGATTTCCATCGTCCACATGGACAAAGCCCTACCCTGGCCGTAAGGTTCGAAGCTTTGAGCACCGTCGGCACCGAGCCTCCCCATGAGCAAATACAACCAGATCTATAGCGATCTGCTGGCCAGCATCACGACTGAACGCCTGGAGCGCGGCGCCCGCTTGCCCTCTGAAACCGAACTGATGGACAGCTATCAGGCCAGCCGTGGCACGGTGCGCAAGGCTATCGAACTGCTTCAGGAGCGCGGCTTTGCGCAGAAGATCCACGGCAAGGGCACCTTCGTGCTTTCGACCAACCCGATCGAGTTTCAGCTCGGTGGCATCGTCAGCTTTCAAGAGACCTACCCACGCCTGGGCAACGACGTCAGCACCGAAGTGGTCGAAATGAGCCAGATCCCGCTCGAAGGCGCCCTGCTTGAGCACATCCATGCCGAACCGGGCAGCCTCATCACGCGGATCAAGCGTGTGCGGCGGATTGACGGCAAACGGGTCATCCTCGACATCAACCATTTTGTCAGCGAAGTGATTCCCGGCCTGTCTCTCGATATCGCCGAACAGTCGATCTACGCCCATATCGAACAGACTCTGCAGTTACAGATTGCCTACGCCCAACGCACCATCGAAGCCGTGCCGCGCAGCAAGGACGATCAACTGCACCTGGACCTCGACGGCCAGAGCCATGTGATCGTGGTCAGCAACCAGACCTTCCTTCAGGACGGTCGTCAGTTCGAGTACACCGAATCACGGCACACCCTCGACAAGTTCTACTTTTCCGACGTAGCCCGACGCTGACCCCCGCACGTTTCGAACAACAATGTGCGGTACATATGTAGTGCACTCCACTTGAGTGAACAGGCCATGCTTGGCCTTCATTTTCTCAAGGATGGAGAAAGCATGAACGCCCACCTACCACCGCCCCTGCCTAACGCCGCGGACAAAGCGGCTCTGAAGAAGATCGCCTTTACTGTCGTGCAAAACTGCCCCGGCCTGCAGGAAGCAGCACAGCAAGCTGCCCGTGATCTACTGGAAGCAAACGGCTTGTCGAGCCTCGATCCGGATCAGGTTTACTTCCATCGTTTCAAGACTGCCCAGAGCAGCGTCCACACGTTTACCGGTTGGGAGCACATCGATGAAAAGCCCTACGAATCGATGACCCTGACACAGCTGGTTATTCATCGTTTTCGCGCCACCGACCAGGACAACGCCGATCTTCTCGACCTGTACGGCGGTTTTTATACAAAAGGTCCGCAAACCGGGAATTTCGACGAAAAAAATCAGGTGCGACTGCATGGCAACGAGGTTTTGAAAGCGTTCTGGAGCCTCGATTTCAGTGGTCACTACACCGCCATCCTGACGGACTTCTGGAACACTCACGCCGACGATTTCCGCACCTTGGCCAAATGCAATTTTCTCAACAGGGCGGTGCAGGCTCTGGATCTTGGGCAGCTCACCAGTCATGACTTTCAATGGCTGGTAAATTCAGTGGTGGGGCCTGTCAGTTGGCCGGTCACCCTGAACATGCTGCAAGCGAGTCGAACTGCAACGGGGGATGTTTATGCCTTTGACGTCGACGGGCATGTCGCCACTCGGTTGCTGCGCATTGTTGACTCTGCGGGTCGGCAGATTATCTATCTGCCCGGTGAGGCCGAAGCATTCGTGATCAAGGACACGGCGGCGGATCTGCATTGGTGGGTGCTGGAGCAGATGAACGACGCGAAACGCCGCGCGTCCTTCCTAGATCACTTCGCCCTCGCCGACCGTCAACACATGAGCGAGAACGTGACCGATCTGATGAATCGCCTGGTGGGCACTTGGGGCCGGTCCGATCATCACCTGATCAACCGTACAAACCTGGTGCTGACCGATGATGCATTCAGTTGGCTGCGCGACTCGACTCGCCAGGCGATGTTTGCAGAAGCCCAACTGTCGCTGACATCCAATGGCGATCTGCGCAAAAAGCTGTGGATCGGATACCTGAGTGTGGGCCTCAAGGTGTTCGGGCCGATGGCCACTGTCGGTTGGCCACTGGCATTGCCAGTGATTGGCGCCACCCTCGCCAGCATGGGTCTGAATATCGATCAGGCACAAAACGGCAAGACAAGGGCCGAGCGCAAGGCCGGCTTGCTGGGCGCAGTCTTGAGTGGCATCAACCTGTTATTCAACCTCCCATTACTCATCGACACCGGGTCGATGCTGGAGGTTGGCGCAGAAGTCGAGGCGGCGGAGGCCGCAGAAATGGCCGAGTACAACGAAGCCTTGAGTCCTGCTGTCGAGAGCGACAACCCATCGCCAATCATGGTGCCGGACGATGTCGATATCACCCTGCCGAATCTTCACGAGACCGTGCTGATCCCGGCGCAAAAAACCGCACCGCCGCCGGTGCCCGAACGCTATCAATGCAACGAGTTGCTCGACGGCACAGCACTCGACGAAGAGTCCGGGAAATACCATGGTGTTTACCGTCTCGACTCCGATCCGCCCTACGCCATTCTGATGAATGACACTCCCTACTATGTGCGCTACTTCGCCAATTCTCGCGGCAGTGGTGATTGGGCAATCGTTGACCCGGAGCGACCCAATCAGTTTGTCCACGCCTTACCGGTGCGCCTCAATGGCGCAGGCGAGTGGGAGCGGATGCCTGCACTGGGACTCAAAGGAGGCGGTCAATGCATGGGCAAAAAATGCACCCCGGATATCGAACTCGATACCTTCGAACCCGTACCGCCCGAGATACCCGCAGAAGAGGCGGCAGAACCGCAGCCCTCGACATCGCGCCCTCCACGTCCGGTGAACAGCGCCTACGACATCGATCCGCTCGTGCGCCGTTCGATAAGAGGCTGGGCGTTGAACCTCAACGAAACCCATGCCCAGTTACAGCCCGACGGGGCCGGTGGCTTTGGCATGGACGACCCGTTCGAGCTGCATGCCGTTGGTAAACGCCTGCTACTGCAGAGTTCAGCCAGAAGCTTTTTCAAGAATCTGCCGTGGATGATCCAGCCCGCGCGGCCAACGCTCCCCGAGCTCAGCGGCTCGATGCCACTGGCCGAACTTGTCGATGGCATTTTTGAAAACGCATCAGGTCTGGTGGTAGGAGAAACCCTTGATCGCATCGCCAGCATGCGTTTTCTGATTGAAAGCATGCCGGCATTGGCCCGCCACGCGAAAACCCTCTACCTGCGCGGGCTGCTCAGTGACTTCGCTCAGGTTGAACTGAACCGCTACTTCACCAGTGGCATTATGTCCGCGGACCTGCGCAGTTATTTGATCAGTCTCGGCACCGATCCGGGCGGTCGTTTCAACCCACTGAAACTGGTTCAGATAGCAGGAGCGAACGGGGTTCGAGTCCAGGCGCTCGACTGCGCCGCGAGCTACAAAATGAAAACACCTCTGCCCTCCGTCGACGAGCAAATGATGAGCACCTACCTGACAAACAACATCATGACCGGCGACGTCTACCTCAACAGCCCGCAGAAATGGATTGTCGTGACGGATGCTCAAAATACCAACACCTTCAGAGGACTACTGGGTGTCAGTGAGTTGAAGGGAGCAATCGGCCTGAGAATCGCTGAAGTCGGCCCCGGTGAAGACCTGGGCGTTGATGTCGATCCGGGTATTGAAGTACCACGCGGCAGCTCGCCCGGCGGCGCTGTCAGGCAAGGTAATCCGGACCTTCTGCGCGCCGACTTGCGATTGAAAGTTCAGGCACCTGAGCAGGCCTGGAGCGAGGAGACGCTGGAGAATCTTTTGTACAGGCGTGGCATGTATCTGTTTGAAAAAGCGGGGGACAGCTACACGCTGATCCACCGCAGCAAACAAGGCATGCTCCAGCGCACGCCGATAACTCGATTGAGCGACGGCAAAGTCTCCCTTCACCGACCTGCGTGGCAGCGGGTGAATGACATCGCGTACGCCAACCTGAAGGACATGTCTCAGCGGCTGTCCGATACCGGACTGATATTGCGTAGCCGGATCCCTGATTGAGGCTCTCCGGTTAAACATGAGCAGGGGAAACCCGACAACAAAAAATGCCCGTCAGCAAAACTGACGGGCATTTTTCATCAAGCTTCCTCCGCACTTGTGAAGCCAGCTAGCGCCTGCAGGACGTCCTGCAATCTGCCCTCCTCCAGCACTCCCACCCTATTATCAACAAGGGCAATGCGGTAGCCCGGTAATGCACTGCCCTTGCGCGAATCAGTCATGCTCGATCTTTGTTTCTCAAGGATGAAGAACGCATGACCTCACCCGAACGACGTCTCCTGCCAAACGCAGCGGATAAAACTGCCCTCAAAGCCATTGCCGCGACTATCGTGCAGACCTGCCCGAGTTTGCTCGACGCAGCCCGGCAAGTCGCCAACGAAATCCTGGCGGAAAAAGGACTGTCCGGCCTCGATCCCGACCGGATTTACTTCCACCGTTTCAAAACGGCGCAGAGCAGTGCGTTGACCTTCACTGGTTGGGAACATGCGCTGGAAAAACCTTACGAAACGCTCACCCTCACGCAGTTGGTGATCCATCGCTTTCGCGCGACCGATCAAGACAACGCAGATCTGCTTGGCCTCTACTGCGGCTTCTACTCGGATGGCCCGGAGGCAGAGAACTTCAATCAGAGCAATGAAGTGCGATTGCTCGGCAGCGATGTGCTGAGGGCATTCTGGGATGTCGACTTCAGCGCGCGCTACACAGGTCAACTGACGAGATTCTGGCAAACCTCGGCGGATAACTTCCGCGCCCTGGCAAAGTGCAACTTTCTCAGTCTGGCTGTGCAGGCGCTGCAGCAGTGTGACCTAGATGGCGCTGATTTTCAGCGCATCGTCGGCTCGGTCATCGGGCCCGTCACTTGGCCCGTTACCTTGCAAATGCTGCAAGCGCTACACCCGGTCGGTGCTGAAGTGCGGGCGCTGGATCTCGATGACCACGTCGCCTTCAATGCTCTGCGTCTGGTGGAAAGCAGTGGCCGCCAGACCCTTTACTTGCCAGGCGAGGCCCGGTCATTCCTCTTTAAGGACAATGAAGCGGATCTGCATTGGTGGATACTTGAGCAGATGAATTCAGACGACAAGCGCACGGCATTTCTCCAGCATTTCCCGCTGGCTGACCGTAATCACATCAACGAAAACCTCACCGATCTGATGAACCGCCTGGTGAGCACCTGGGGTCACAGCGATCACCGCATGATCAATCGCAGCAACGTCGCGATCAGCGGTGACGCATTCACTTGGTTGAGCGAGTCGACACGTTCAGGCATGGTTGCCGAGGCGCACTTGGCGCTCACGTCCAACAACGACCTGCGCAAAAAACTCTGGATCGGTTATTTGAGTGCCGGGCTGAAAGTATTCGGCCCGATGGCAGCGGTGGGCTGGCCCTTGGCGTTGCCTTTGATTGGCGCCAGCATCGCGAACATGGGATTGAACATCGATCAGGCCATCAACGGCATTACGCCCACCGAACGCAAGGCCGGTGTTACTGGTGCAGTGCTCAATGCCATCGACATTGTGTTCAGCATTCCGTTTCTGATCAGCACGGGCGCGCAACTTGAAGTGGGCCCGCAGGTGGATTTTGCCGAAGCTGAAGAAATGCTCGGGTTGATCGAGTTCACTTCGCCAGACTCACCCTTCTTGCCGCCTCTGGATCAACCGCCAGTCCCGGTGGTTGATCCAGAGGTAGCCGTTGAGCTGACAAACGAAATCCCCACCGAGACTCCCATCGCATCCATCCGGCCGTTGGCCACGGCTGCTGCGCGCCAAGGTTCGCCCTTGCCAAAGATTCCTGCCCGATATCGATGCAACGAATTACTGGCCCACCGCTCTGTAGAGGCAGCGCCGGGCAAATATGAAGGTATTTACCGCCTGGACAAGGATCCGGGCCATGCCATCGAAATGGAGGGTAGCGCGTACTACGTGCGCTACTTCGCCGACTCCGAAGACGCCGGCAACTGGGCCATCGTCAATCCCGAGCGACCCAATCAGTTCGCTTACTCGTTGCCAGTACGCTTCGGCAGTAGCGGCAAGTGGCAACGCATACCCGCCTTGCGTCTCAGGGGAGGCGGCCAATGCGTGGGCAAGGCCTGTTTCCTGGACTCCGACCTTTCCTCGTCCTCGGCCCAGGCTTCATCAACGCCGTCAGCGGAGCTTCCCCTCGTCGAACCGGTTTCACCGGTCGCGCGACCACTGCGCCTGGTGACGCCCCTCAACGACATCGAAGGCGTGGACATGGCGAGAATGAAAAGATGGGCAATGAACTTGCCCGAGACGTTCGCCGAGCTCTCCAGTGCAAACCGCGGTAAACCATCAAGTGTCGATACGTATGCGGCCTATTTTCGCGACAGACGCTCGTCCTTGCTAAACGAAGCCAAAGAGTATTACTCCGAGCTGAACTGGACCAACTTGCCCGCACGGCCCGTCATCCCGCCAATCGATGCCGCGATGCAGACGGCTGAGTTGATTGATCGCATCTTTGCCAATACCGATGGACTGGTCGTCGGCGAAACCCTTGATCGCATCGCCAGCACACGCTTCATGATCGAAAACATGCCGGCGTTCGCACGGCATATCAACACGCTGTACGTACGGGGTTTGCTGAGTGATTTTGCTCAGGCAGATCTCAACGACTTTTTCCTGTCGGGAGAGATGTCAGAGGATCTTCGAGGCTACTTGTCCAGCCTGGGCACCGACCCTGATGACCGATTCAACATCCTTGAACTGGTCAAGACAGCCCAGGCCAATGGCATCCGGGCCCAAGGTCTTGAAGTCGCGCACAGTTACAAACTGAAGGTACCGCTGACCTCGATCGAAGAGCAGATGATCCACGCCCGGCTCGCCTCTCAAATCATGTGGGGGGACGAGCTCCTCAACAGACCAGGCAAATGGGTTGCCCTGGTCGAGGCAACGAGCACCAATACCTTCAGAAATCTGCCCGGCATCAGCGAACTCAGGGGTGGCATCGGGTTACGGATTGAAGAAGCGACATCCACCGAAGTGGCCGGCGTCAGGATAGACCCGGGACTGGAAGTCGCTCGGGGCCCGTTTGATAACGGGGCATCGACGCGCAACTCATCCGACTTTCTATTCGCTGATCTGCGCTTGCAGATCGAAACGCCTGTGCCGCGTTGGACTGAGGCAACAGTGAATACCCTGCTGAATCGCAACGGCATGTTCATGCTCGAAAAAACCCAGAATGCATACACGCTTGTGCGTCGCAACAGCGACGGCAATATTGTTCGAACAATGGTGAATCGCCGAGGGGATGGTCAGGTTTACATCTGGGCACAGTCGATGCCCCGAATCAGCGGCATCATGTTCCGTGACATCGGCGCGTTATCCCAGCGCCTGATAGAGATCGGCTTGACCCTGCAAAGTCGCTTACCCAGCTAACCCGTTTTCCGGGCATGAAACGAAAAAACCCTTGGCTTCAGGCCAAGGGTTTTTCGTTAATCAACGAGTAGTGAGATCATTCCCACTCAATCGTCGCCGGCGGCTTGCTCGACACGTCGTAAGTGACGCGGGAGATGCCTTCGATTTCATTGATGATGCGGCCGGAGACGGTTTCCAGCAATTCGTAAGGCAGGTGTGCCCAACGCGCGGTCATGAAGTCGATGGTCTCTACGGCACGCAGGGCGACAACCCAAGCGTAACGACGGCCATCGCCAACAACACCAACCGACTTCACTGGCTGAAACACGACGAAGGCCTGGCTGACCTTGTGGTACCAGTCGGCTTTGCGCAGTTCTTCGATGAAGATGTGGTCGGCACGACGCAGCAGGTCGGCGTATTCCTTTTTCACTTCACCGAGGATGCGCACGCCCAGGCCCGGGCCCGGGAACGGGTGACGGTAGACCATGTCGTACGGCAGACCCAGTTCCAGGCCCAGACGACGGACTTCGTCCTTGAACAGTTCGCGCAGTGGCTCGACCAGTTTCAGGTTCATTTCTTCCGGCAGGCCGCCCACGTTGTGGTGCGACTTGATTACGTGAGCCTTGCCGCTTTTCGCGCCAGCCGACTCGATCACGTCCGGGTAGATGGTGCCCTGCGCGAGGTACTTGATGTTTTCCAGTTTATTGGACTGGGCATCGAAGACGTCGATGAAGGTACGACCGATGATCTTGCGCTTCTTCTCCGGATCGGCTTCGCCGGCCAGGTTGTTGAGGAACTGATCTTCAGCGTTGGCGCGAATGACTTTGACGCCCATGTTCTCGGCGAACATGGCCATCACTTGCTCGCCTTCGTGCAGACGCAGCAGGCCATTGTCGACGAAGACGCAGGTCAGTTGGTCGCCGATGGCTTTGTGCAGCAGCGCGGCAACCACCGAGGAGTCAACACCACCGGACAGACCCAGCAGCACGTTGTCGGTGCCGACTTGTGCGCGGATGTTGGCAATGGCGTCTTCAGCGATCTTCGACGGGGTCCACAGGGCTTCACAGCCGCAGATGTCGAGGACAAAACGCGACAGGATGCGACCGCCCTGCTTGGTGTGGGTCACTTCCGGGTGGAACTGCACGCCGTAGTAACCACGGTCGTCGTTGAACATACCGGCGATCGGGCAGCTCGGGGTGCTGGCCAGAATGTGGAAGTCTTCCGGCATCCTGGTGACCTTGTCACCGTGGCTCATCCATACGTCGAGGCCGAACAGGCCGTCAGCGTCGATATGGTCTTCGATGCCGTCGAGCAGGCGGCTCTTGCCGACCACGTCAACGCGGGCGTAACCGAACTCACGCAGTTCGGAACCTTCAACCTTGCCGCCCAGTTGCTCGGCCATGGTCTGCATGCCGTAGCAGATACCGAAGACCGGTACGCCCAGATCGAACACTGCCTGTGGGCAACGCGGGCTGTCGGCGACGTGCACGGACTCGGGGCCGCCGGCGAGGATGACGCCTTTAGGAGCGAATTCGCGGATCGCATCTTCGTCCATGTCGAACGGGTGCAGTTCGCAGTACACACCGATCTCGCGCACACGGCGGGCGATCAGTTGGGTGTATTGCGAGCCGAAGTCGAGGATCAGGATGCGGTGAGCGTGAATATCGAGGGCCATGATTCAGTCTCGTCTAAGTCGTTCAGAAACAGTCGTGATTCAGAAACAACTCGGGGCTGAATCAAACAGCCCCGGTTGCTTTGCTTGTTGCTTGAAGGCTCAACCTACGCGGTAGTTTGGCGCTTCTTTGGTGATCTGCACGTCGTGAACGTGGGATTCGGCCATGCCAGCGCCGGTGATCCGCACGAACTCAGGCTTGGTGCGCATTTCTTCGATGTTGGCGCTACCGGTGTAGCCCATCGAGGAACGCAGACCGCCCATCAACTGGTGAATGATCGCGCTCAGGGTGCCTTTGTAAGGAACACGGCCTTCGATGCCTTCCGGAACGAGTTTCTCGGCGCCTGCCGAGGAGTCCTGGAAGTAACGGTCGGAAGAGCCTTGTGCCTGGGACATGGCGCCCAGCGAACCCATGCCGCGATACGCCTTGTACGAACGGCCCTGGAACAGTTCGATTTCGCCCGGCGCTTCTTCAGTACCGGCGAACATCGAGCCCATCATCACGCAGGAAGCACCGGCTACGATGGCCTTGGACAGGTCACCGGAGAAACGGATGCCGCCGTCGGCGATCAACGGAACGCCAGTGCCTTCAAGGGCAGCGGCGACATTGGCGATGGCACTGATTTGCGGGACGCCGACACCGGCGACGATACGGGTGGTGCAGATCGAGCCAGGGCCGATACCGACCTTGACTGCGTCAGCGCCTGCTTCGGCCAGAGCCTTGGCAGCGGCGCCGGTGGCGATGTTGCCGCCGATCACCTGCACTTCAGGGAAATTCTCTTTGACCCAACGAACGCGGTCGATCACGCCTTTGGAGTGACCGTGCGCGGTATCGACTACCACGACGTCCACGCCAGCATTGACCAGAGCGGCAACGCGGTCACCGGTGTCTTTACCGGTGCCGACAGCGGCGCCAACGCGCAGACGACCTTGATCGTCCTTGCTGGCCAGCGGGTAGGCTTTGGCTTTTTCGATATCGTTGACGGTCATCATGCCTTTGAGGGCGAATTTGTCGTCGACGATCAGCACGCGCTCGATGCGGTGCTTGTGCAGCAGTTCGCGTGCTTCGTCCTTGCTCGCGCCTTCCTTGATCGTGACCAAACGCTCTTTGGGCGTCATCACTTCACGGACGGTGGCTTCCAGACGGCTTTCGAAACGCACGTCACGGGAGGTGACGATGCCGACCAGGTCGCCATCGTGCAGCACCGGAACGCCGGAAATGTTGTGCATGCGGGTCAATTCAAACAGATCACGAACCGTGGCATCAGCCTCGATGGTGATCGGATCCTTGACGACGCCGGCTTCGAACTTCTTGACCTTACGCACTTCGGCAGCTTGCTGCTCGATGGTCATGTTCTTGTGGATAATGCCGATGCCACCTTCCTGAGCCATGGCGATTGCCAAACGGGCTTCAGTGACGGTGTCCATTGCAGCAGAAACCAGAGGAATGTTCAGCTCGATGCCACGGGTAAGGCGGGTCTTGAGACTGACTTCGTTAGGAAGCACCTCGGAATAACCAGGCACTAAGAGAATGTCGTCGAATGTCAGAGCTTCTTGGCTGATACGCAGCATCGCGGGGGCTCCCGAGCGGGAAAATGGAAGCGCGCCATTATAGTCATCCACCCCCTGCTGTTCAATGTAAAACTCAGCTTAATATCAATGTTGCTGATGTACGGAGATCCCCGGCCCTACAGCTCCACCTTGACCCAAGAGACAGGTTGATCGAGCCAATCGGCGAACTCATCGATAAAGCTCTGCTTGAAGCCCGCCTCCAGCCAGTTGTTGAAGATGAAACCGAGGTTGGAAAACGCACATTCCTGCAAAAACAGAAAACCGTTGATGTCATCTTCATGCCCGCATTCCGGGCAAGTGAAGTTGTCGGTGCGACCTGGAAACCAGTCTTCAAGGCTTTCGAACAGCGCTTCGCCGACCTCGCGACGGCACTCGGCGCAACCGGCTTCTTCGAGAAAACCTTTGGCCGGGGTGTAGATGCAGCGTTTGGTGACGATCTCCAAGCCGTTGATCGGCTCACCAAACGGCAACGCTTGCGGGTGCAGCACCACGGCGCGCGCGCCGTCAGCGATCGCGTAAGCCATGCGATTGCCGGTGCGGCCACAGGTGCTCAGCTCTTCTTTGATGATGTTCTTGCGTACCAGCCAGCGCACGATCGCCCGCGCCCGGGGCTCGTGGACCGGCAGGGTGGAGATTTTCGGGACGATGATGCTTTGCGAATTCATGGAAAGTCCTGCGGTATGGCTTCTGACGCCTTCGCGAGCAGGCTCGCTCCCACAATGGAATGCAGTTCCCTGTGGGAGCGAGCCTGCTCGCGAAGAGGCCCTAAAGGCCGGCAGCTTAATCCCTGACGAAATCCGGTCAAGTGCTGAGGTAGCGCCCGATCAACGCCAGCCCGCTCGCTAGCACCAGCCATGTCACCAGCCGCACAAACGCTTCGCGCGACAACTTCATGGTCAACCGCCGCCCGATCCACAATCCCAACGCCATGGCCGGTAACAAACACAGCGCCAACATCAACAAGGGTAGCTCGGCATACACGCCGGCGATGGCAAAAAGACTTAAACGCACCACCGTGCTGCAACTGATCAGCGCACTTTGCGTGGCCCGCGCTGAGTCTTTCGGCAGTCGGCTGTTGAGATAAATCGCATATAAAAAGCCGCCACTGCCAAACAGCGCCCCAAACAACCCGCCCACCGTGCCCATCGGCACCGCCCACCCCGCCGACAATTGCGTCGGCCGCGCTTTCACCCACAGGCTGTAAATCGCGTAAGCGCTGATAAACAATCCCATCAATAACAGCAACACATCGGATTTGAGGTTGAGCAGGAAAATAACCCCAAGCGTACAGCCCACCGCCATGCATGGCAGTAGCCGCAACAACTCCGGTTTCGCCACATCCCGCCGCGACGGCAGCAGGTTGCCGAACGCCGCGACAAAATCCAGCAGCACCAGCAACGGTACGATCTTCGACAACGGCATGAACAGAATCAGGATCGGCCCGGCCACTAACGCCGTGCCGAACCCGGCAATGCCGAAAACGATATAGGCCAGGGCGATCCCCAGCCCAATCACCGCCCAGCCGCCGGCGCCCCACGCCCAGTCACTCAACAATCCCGCCACGCTCATCGATTCGCGTCCTTAATAAGCCTGCAATGACTTTAGCCAGCGTCGAGCGTTGCGACTAATATCTTCAAAGCCACCGACCCATCTCAAAAAGGCATTGCTGTGCTTTCAACCCGTCAATTGCGTTACTTCGTGGAAATCGCCGAATGCGGCAGTTTCAGTGCGGCGGCCGAGCGCCTGTTTATCGCGCAATCGGCGCTGAGCCGGCAAATCAAGGACATGGAAACGCGTCTGCAAACACCGCTGTTCGAACGCACGGCACGCCAGCCCCGACTGACGGCGGCGGGCGAAGCGTTTTTGCCGCGGGCAAGAAATGTGCTCAATGAGCTGAGCAAGGCCAGCGCCATGGCCACTGAGGTCGGCAATGGTCAGCTCGGCACCTTGCGCCTCAGCCATTCCAGCACAGTGTCGATCAGCGGCCGTTTGCTCAGAGACATCGGCGCGTATCTGCAGCGACAACCCGGTGTATCGCTGGACATCGGCAAGTTGTCTTCCGAGGCGCAACTGGAAGAGTTGGCCGAGGGCCGACTCGATATTGGCTTGCTGCGCCTGCCGGTGTTGCGCCAGCGTGAAGGGCTTCAGATTGTGCCGCTGTTTACTGAGCGGTTGCTGCTGGCGGTGCCGATGGATCATCGATTGGCGGAGGCTGAGCGAGTCGATCTGGCGCAATTGAAGGACGAAGCGTTCATCTCCATTCCACACCCGCAACGCGGCGGACTGAGCTACCTGTGTGCCGACTTGTGCATGCGCCAGGGTTTCTTCCCGAAAGCGGCGCGGGTGATGTCGCGCAAGACCACGCAGCTACAGTTGATTCGGGCCGGCTTCGGCATTGCACTGCTGCCGGAATCGATGCAGGACATCGCCCCGAGCGGCGTGCGTTTTGTACCGCTGGCCGATCCCGATTGCCAAAGCACCGTCGCCCTCGCCTATCGCCAGAATCCCACTCCGCTGATTCACCACTTCATCGAAAACTTCACAACCCCCTTGTAGGAGTGAGCCTGCTCGCGATAGCGGTTGAACATTCAACCTATCCTGCGACTGACACACCGCTATCGCGAGCAGGCTCACTCCTACAGGGGACTTGTGGTGATTCAACGGCAAATGCCTTTAAACTGCGCCCCATGATTAAAGATCCCTTTGCAAGACTTGGCCTGGACCGTGAAGTCCTGACCGTCAGCCAGCTCAACGGCCGCGCGCGGGTGTTGCTTGAAGACGTGTTCAGCAACATTTGGGTCGAAGGCGAAATCTCCAACCTCGCCCGCCCGGCGTCCGGCCACATCTATTTCACCCTCAAAGACAGCGGCGCGCAGGTGCGTTGCGCGCTGTTCCGGCAGAACGCCGCGCGAGTGCGCCAGGCGTTGAAGGACGGCTTGGCGGTGAAGGTGCGCGGCAAGGTCTCGCTGTTCGAGGGCCGTGGCGACTATCAGCTGATCCTCGACACTGTGGAGCCTGCCGGTGACGGCGCGCTGCGTCTGGCTTTCGATGCACTCAAAGAAAAGCTCAGCGCCGAAGGCCTGTTCAGTGCCGAACGCAAAGTGCCGCTGCCCGCGCATCCGCAACGCATCGGCATCATCAGTTCGCCGACCGGCGCGGTGATTCGCGACATCATCAGCGTGTTCCGCCGCCGTGCGCCGCAAGTGCAACTGACGCTGATTCCGACCGCCGTGCAGGGCCGCGAAGCCACCGCACAAATCGTTCGTGCGCTGAAAATGGCCGATGCCCGTGGCTTCGATGCGTTGATCCTCGCCCGTGGCGGCGGTTCGCTGGAAGACCTTTGGTGCTTCAACGAAGAAGCCGTGGCCCGTGCCGTTGATGCGTGCGTGACGCCGATTGTCAGCGCCGTCGGCCATGAAACCGATGTGTCGATCAGCGACTTTGTTGCCGACGTGCGCGCACCGACGCCATCTGCAGCTGCCGAGTTGCTCGCTCCGGATTCCAGTCATCTGATCCGTCAGGTCGAAAGCCTGCATCGCCGCTTGGTGATGCGCATGCGCGACCGCTTGATGCGTGATCGCCTGCGCCTGGAAGGCATGGCCCGTCGCCTGCGCCATCCCGGTGAACGTCTGCGCCAGCAAGCGCAGCGTCTGGACGATCTGGACATGCGCATGCGCCGGGCGTTCGAGCGTCACCTCAATACTCGCCGCGAACGCTTGATCCGCCTGGAAACCCGTCTCGCCGGGCAACATCCGGGACGGCAATTGGCGATGCTGCGCCAGCGACTCGACAGCCTCGCCGAACGCTTGCCCCGCGCCATGCGCGAAGGCCTGAAAAATCGCCGTCTGCAACTGCACAGCCAGATGCAGACGCTGCATGTTGTCAGCCCGTTGGCAACGCTCGGTCGTGGCTACAGCATTCTGCTCGATGAGCGTGGCCACGCAATCCGCAACGCCGCCCAGACCCACACCGGCCAGCGCCTGAAAGCCAAACTCGGCGAAGGCGAACTGCAAGTGCGCGTCGAGGACAATCACCTGACGCCTGTCACCCTCTCTTTACTGGACTGATCCATGCCGCGTTTTCTCGCTCCATTGTTTTTGCTCTGCCTGACCTTCAATGCCCACGCAGACAGTTACATCACCCGGCTGCTGAACAAACCGGTGCCGGGTGGCGTGGCGGTGGTTGATCTGGGCGCGGCCGCGCAGGCACCGAAAGCCACGTATCAGGGCAAACCGGTGCTGGTGGTGAAAGAACAGAACAACTGGCTGGCGATTGTCGGCGTGCCGTTGACGGTGAAGCCGGGCGCGCAGCAGATCAGCAGCGGTGGGCGCAATCTGCCATTCACCGTGGGCAACAAGAAATACCCGGAACAGCGCATTACCCTGAAGAACAAACAGCAAGTCAACCCGGATCAGTCGAACCTCAAACGCATCGAGGGTGAACTGGCCGAGCAGATCAAGGCGTATCGCAGCTTCAGCCCGAACACACCGAGCAATTTGCTGCTGGACAAACCGGTCAATGGGCCGCTGTCGAGCAAATTTGGTGTGCGTCGCTTCTTTAACGATGAAGAGCGCAACCCGCATGCGGGCCTCGACTTCGCGGTGCCGGCGGGTACGCCGATCAAGACCCCGGCGGCGGGCAAGGTGATCCTCACCGGCAATTACTTCTTCAACGGCAACACCGTGTTTGTCGACCATGGGCAGGGCTTTATCAGCATGTTCTGCCACATGTCGAAGATTGATGTGAAAGTCGGCGATCAACTGGCGCGCGGCGCGGTGGTCGGCAAGGTTGGCATGACCGGCCGCGCGACCGGCCCGCACATGCACTGGAATGTCAGCCTGAATGATGCGCGGGTGGATCCGGCGATTTTCATTGGCGCATTTCAACCTTGAATATGTGTTGAGGCGACCGGCCTCTTCGCGAGCAGGCTCGTTCCCACAGGGGATCTTAATCACAACAAAGATCCCCTGTGGGAACGAGCCTGCTCGCGAAGGCGGCCTATCAAACACCGCCACACTCAATAAATCTTCAAAAACTCAATTGCGCCCCAATCTAACCTCGCGCAAATATCACAATAATCAGCGACCTCCAGCGCAATAAAATCCTGCAAAAACCCGCTTTCCGAGTATTCCTCTCAATTTTTTCCGACTGCTTGCCAACCTCTCCCCCCGCGGTTAGGGTTGAAGGCATGAAAACCTCTCACACCCTCATTCAGCTTCGCCAGCACCGCAGCCTGTGCCTCGTCAGTGCACGACTGCCAGGCTGAATCGCGGCACCTCGTCCCACGCTTTTCCCAGAACATTCGTAACACCGGCAGGCCGCCTCTTTTCGGCCCAGACAATAAGGAATTTCCCGATGAGCATGCTCAAAGATCCGTCTTCGAAATACCGCGCGTTTCCTGTCATCAACCTGCCGGATCGCACCTGGCCGTCGAAAACCATCGACACCGCGCCGATCTGGTGCAGTTCCGACCTGCGTGACGGCAACCAGTCGCTGATCGAACCGATGGACGCGGTGAAAAAGCTGCGCTTCTGGAAAACCCTGGTGCAGGTCGGTGTAAAGGAAATCGAAGCCTCGTTCCCGGCCGCTTCGCAAACCGACTTCGACTTCGTGCGTACCCTGATCGAAGAAGGCCACATCCCGGACGACACCACCATTCAGGTGCTGACCCAGGGCCGTGAAGATTTGATCGAGCGTACTTTCGAATCCCTGCGCGGTGCGAAAAAAGCCATCGTTCACTTGTACAACGCCACCTCGCCTTCTTTCCGTCGCATCGTCTTCAACCAGGACAAGGACGGTATCAAGGCCATCGCCGTGAACGCGGCCAAGCTGTTCGTCAAATACGCGGCGATGCAGCCGGACACCGAGTGGACCTTCGAATACTCGCCGGAAACCTTCAGCGCTACCGAGCTGGAATTCGCCAAGGAAGTCTGTGACGCGGTGATCGAGGTGTGGAACCCGACGCCTGAGCACAAGATGATCCTCAACCTGCCCGCCACCGTTGAGTGCGCGACACCGAACATCTACGCCGATCAGATCGAGTGGTTCGGCCGCAATATCAACCGTCGTGACAGCGTGATCATCAGCCTGCACACCCACAACGACCGTGGCACTGGCGTTGCGGCTACCGAACTGGGCCTGATGGCTGGCGCCGATCGCGTCGAAGGCTGCCTGTTCGGCAACGGCGAGCGTACCGGTAACGTCGACCTCGTCACCGTCGCGTTGAACATGTACACCCAGGGTCTCGACCCGCAGCTGGACTTCTCCGACATCGACGGCGTGCGCAAAGTCGTCGAAGAGTGCAACCAGATTCAGGTTCACCCGCGTCACCCGTACGTTGGCGACCTGGTGCACACCGCGTTCTCCGGCTCGCACCAGGATGCAATCCGCAAGGGCTTCTCCCAGCAGAAACCAGACGCGCTTTGGGAAGTGCCGTACTTGCCGATCGACCCGGCCGACATTGGCCGCAGCTACGAGGCAGTTATTCGCGTCAACAGCCAGTCGGGCAAGGGCGGCATCGCTTACTTGCTGGAGCAGGAATACGGCATCAGCCTGCCACGTCGCATGCAGATCGAATTCAGCCAGGTGGTGCAGCGTGAAACCGATCGTCTCGGCCTGGAGATGACCGCCAAGCAGATCCACTCGCTGTTGATCAGCGAATACCTGCAAGCCAACACCCCGTACGCGCTGGTCAGCCATCGCCTGCAGGAAGAAAACGGCAACAGCGCCGTCGAAGTGGAAGTGGCGAGCAAAGGTCAGGGCGAAACCAACCTGCACTGGCGCGGCAAAGGCAACGGTGCGCTGGAAGCACTGGTCGCCGGCCTGCCGGTTCCGGTGGAGATCATGGACTACAACGAACACGCGATCGGCGCGGGCACCAATGCCAAGGCAGCGGCGTACATCGAGCTGCGTGTGAATGGCGAACGTGCGGTGCACGGCGTGGGTATCGATGAAAACATCACCACGGCCAGCTTCAAGGCCCTGTTCAGCGCGCTGAACCGCTCGCTGAGCCAGCCTGAGGCGAAAGCGGCGTAATCGACCGCTGAAATGCAAAAGGCCCCGGCGTTTGAACTCCGGGGCCTTTTTGTTGAAGATCAAAAGATCGCAGCCTTCGGCAGCTCCTACATTGTGATGTCGTACGCCATGTGGAGCTGCCCAAGGCTGCGATCTTTTGCTTTTCAGGTGAACTCGAAGGTGTCGGCATCCAGATTCGCCGGGAAACGCTCGCGATACGCCGCGAGCGGAGCCGCTTCCAGCACAGCCTTGAACACACCATCCGCCTCCCCCGCCGCCAGCAAGGTTTCACCCTGGAAATCCAGCACCTGACTGTCTCCGGTATACGCGAAGCCCTTGCCGTCGGTGCCAACGCGATTCACCGCCGCCACATAACAAAGGTTTTCGATCGCTCGCGCTGGCAACAGGCGATTCCAGTGCAGACGCCGCGCGCCTGGCCAGTTGGCGGTGTACAGCAATAGATCGGTGTCCTGGGCATCGCGGCTCCACACCGGGAAACGCAGGTCATAACAAATCAATGGCCGAATCCGCCAGCCCTTGAGTTCGAACTGCACCTGACGTTCGCCGGGGGTGTAGTGGTTATGCTCGCCCGCCATGCGAAACAGATGGCGCTTGTCGTAATGCAACACTTCGCCGTCCGGTCGCGCCCACAACAGGCGATTACGATGGCTACCGTCAGACGCCTGAATAATCACGCTGCCGGTAATCACCGCATCGAGTTTCGCCGCCTGAACGCGCAGCCATTTGCTGGTCGGGCCGTTCTCGGCTTCGGCAAGGGTCTCGGACTCCATGGAGAATCCGGTGGTGAACATTTCCGGCAGGATGATCAGATCAGCGCCCTGCGCCTGCTCCAGCAACTGCTCGAAATGCTCGAAGTTGGCCTGACGGTCGTGCCAAGCCAGGCTGGTCTGGATGAGCGCCAGGTTGAGATCGGGTAACGCACTCAGATCACGCATAGTTTTGCCGCCGCTTCACGCAGCGTCTCCTCGCGTTTGGCAAAGCACAGGCGCACCAGGCGCTGACCTTGCGGTGGATTCTGGTAGAACACCGACACCGGAATACTCGCCACGCCGTGTTCGCGGGTCATCCACATGGCCATCTCGACGTCATTCAGGTCAGGACGGATCTGCGAGTAATCGACCAACTGAAAATAGGTGCCAGCGACACGGGTGAAGGTGAAGCGCGACGGCGCCAGCAGATCGCAGAACAGATCGCGCTTGGCCTGATAGAAGCCCGGCAGTTCTTCAACGTGTTCCGGGTGCTCGGCCATGTAATCGGCCAGCGCATATTGCAGCGGAGTGACACCGCAGAAGCTGACGTACTGATGAACTTTGCGCAATTCGGCCGTAAGCGCTGGTGGAGCAACGACGTAACCGGTTTTCCAGCCAGTGACGTGATAGGTCTTGCCGAACGAGCTGACCACGAAGGCGCGCTGATACAGCTCCTCATGGGCGAGCACGCTGACGTGCGGCACGCCGTCGAACACCAGATGTTCGTAGACTTCGTCGCTGATCAGATAGATGTCGCGATCGCGGATCAGCGCCGCCAGTTGATCGAGTTCGGCACGACTGATCAGTGCGCCGCTCGGGTTGTGCGGGGTGTTGATGACGATCATCTTCGTGCGCGGGCTCAGGGCCGCGGCGAGCTGATCGAAATCAATGGAGAAGTCGTCCGGGTTCAGTTGCACATGCACGCAACGACCGCCTGCCAGCTCAGTCGCCGGTTCGTAACTGTCGTAGCAAGGATCGAACACAATGACTTCATCGCCGCTGTGGATAACCGCCTGAATCGCACAGAAGATCGCCTGGGTCGCGCCCGGCGTGACCGTCACTTCGCTGTCGGCATTGACCTGCACGCCATAGCTGCGAGCGATTTTCGCCGCAATCTGCTCGCGTAGCGCCGGCAAACCGGTCATCGGTGAATACTGGTTATGGCCATTGGCGATGTGCCGACCAACCGCGTCACGCAGTGACTGCGGGCCGTCAAAATCAGGAAAACCCTGGGACAGGTTGATCGCGCCGGTTTGCGCGGCGAGCTGAGACATCTGCGTGAAAATAGTGATGCCGACATTCGGCAGCTTACTGGTGATCATCGGGGGTTCCCTGCTCAACACCCGGCTCTGACGACGGCGCGGGAGAGCCCGAGGATAGCCCATCCGGCGCCCATAAAAAAAGGGCGCCGGATGGCACCCTTCTCTCATGTTGATCGTTCCCACGCTCTGCGTGGGAATGCAGCCTTGGACGCTCTGCGTCCACCGCTTTTGTGACGCAGAGCGTCACCGTATACATTCCCACGCGGAGCATGGGAACGATCAACGACCCGCGACCTTATTTCTTGTCGCGGCGCTTCTTGTCGGCTTTCTTGTGGTGCGACATCAAGCGACGCTTCTTGTTGACCTGGCGGTCGGTCAGCGTGGTCTTGTTGCCTTCGTACGGGTTCTCGCCGCCCTTGAACTCGATGCGGATCGGCGTACCGACCAGCTTCAGCACACGGCGGTAAGTGTTCTCCAGGTAGCGCACGTACGACTTCGGCACTTTCTCGATCTGGTTACCGTGGATCACGATGATCGGCGGGTTAGCACCACCCAAGTGGGCATAACGCAGCTTGATCCGGCGGTTGTTGACCATCGGTGGCGCGTGCTCGCCAACCGCGTCTTCGAGAATCTGGGTCAGACGGTTGGTCGGCCAGCGGGTGACCGCCGACTTGAAGGAGTTCTGTACGGACGCGTAGAGGTTACCCACGCCCGTGCCGTGCAGGGCCGAGATGAAGTGAATGTCGGCGTAATCAACGAAGAACAGACGACGCTGCAGCTCGACCTTCACATAGTCGCGCTCGCTCGGCGTCATGCCGTCCCACTTGTTGATCGCGATGACCAGCGCACGACCGGACTCGATGGCGAAACCGAGCAGGTTGAGGTCGTGATCGACCACACCTTCGCGGGCGTCCATCACGAAGATCACTACGTTGGCGTCTTTGATCGCTTGCAGGGTTTTGACCACGGAGAATTTTTCGACTTCCTCGTGGATCTTGCCGCGCTTGCGCACACCGGCGGTGTCGATCAGCGTGTACTTCTCTTCATTGCGTTCGAACGGAATGTAGATACTGTCGCGCGTGGTGCCGGGCTGGTCATAGACGATTACCCGGTCTTCACCGAGCATGCGGTTGACCAGCGTCGATTTGCCGACGTTCGGCCGGCCGATGATGGCGATCTTGATCCCGTCTTTTTCGCTCGGGCCAGGAATGCGCTTGGCTTCCTCGCCTTCGGCAACGATCTCTTCTTCGCCGTCTTCCGGCTCTTCTTCGTCTTTGGGGAAATCACCCAGGGCGATTTCCAGCATCTGCGTGATGCCACGGCCGTGAGCACCGGCGATCGGGATCGCGTGGCCCATGCCCAACGGAGCGAACTCAGCGCGGGCCATTTCCGGGTCGATGTTGTCGACCTTGTTGGCGACCACGTAGGAACGCTTGTTACGTTTGCGCAGGTGTTCGGCGATCATCTGGTCGGCGGCGGTAAAACCGGCCTTGGCATCTACCAGGAACAGCACAACGTCTGCTTCTTCAATGGCTAGCAGCGACTGCTCGGCCATTTTTTCGTCCATACCGTGCTCGTCACCGGAGATACCACCGGTGTCGACCAGAATGTAGGAACGCCCTTGCCACTTGGCCTCACCGTACTGGCGATCACGGGTCAGACCGGACAAGTCGCCGACGATGGCGTCGCGAGTCCTGGTCAGGCGGTTGAACAAGGTGGACTTGCCGACGTTCGGTCGGCCCACCAGGGCGATTACGGGAACCATGCGGCTCTCCACTTCGTTATTTCAGAAAATACAAAAGCCGCTGCGAGGCAGCGGCTGGTGCTCGGGGCAACGCCTGTTAGCGCTGCAAGCCCCATGAATCCGGGGCCGCCTGGGGGTTTAACCCCAAGCATAGTTGTTACTTGATGGTCAGGGCTTCCAGTTTGCCGCTGTTGCCATAGACATAAATCGTGTCACCCACCACCAGCGGACGGGCACGCAGGCCGTCGCTGTCGATGCGCTCACGGCCGACGAAACGACCGTCAACCTGACTCAACAGGTGCAGATAACCTTCCAGGTCACCCACTGCAACATAGCTGGAGAACACTTCCGGAGCCGACAGTTGACGGCGAGCCAACGAATCGTTGCTCCACAATGCTGTGGTGGAACGCTCGTCGACGCCTTCAACGGTGCCCGAGGACAGGCTCACGTAAACGCTGCCGAAACCCTGAGCGATACCGGCATAGCTCGACGCATCGCGCTGCCAGAGTTGACGACCGCTTTCCAGATCCAGTGCCGCAACGCGCCCCTGGTAGCTGGCAACGTACAGCGTACCGCCGGACAACAGCAGACCGCCGTCGATATCGACCACGCGCTCCAGTTCCGAACGACCCTGTGGAATCGCGATCCGTTGTTCCCAGACCGGCACGCCGTTGGAAATGTCCAGAGCGACCACTTTACCGGTCGACAGGCCAGCCACCGCGAGGCGGTTGGTCACCAGCGGCGCACTGGTGCCACGCAGGGTCAGTACGGCCGGGGTGCTGTCATACACCCAACGCTGGGTACCGGTGGAAGCATCCAGACCGATCAGACGATCGTCCTGAGTCTGCACCACTACCACGTCACCGTTGTTGGCCGGTGGCGCCAAGACTTCGCTGTTGACGCGAGCGCGCCACTTCTCTTCACCGTTGCTGGTGTCGAGAGCAACGACTTCACCGCGCAGGGTGCCGATCAGCACCAGACCATAACCAACGCCGACAGCGCCGGAGACAGGCAGGTCAAGATCCTGCTTCCATTTCACGTCGCCGTTGCCGCGATCCATGGCCATCACCACGCCGGTTACATCAGCGGCGTAGATGGTGTCACCGTCGATCGCCGGCACCAGCATGTTGTAGGTTTCGCCCTGACCGTCACCGATCGAACGACTCCACTGCTTTTGCAGAACCACTTCTTCTTTGAAGTCGGTCAGTTCAGCCGGTGGCAATTCTTTCTTGCTGTTGCTGCTGCAACCCGCGGCCAGAAGGGCCAGAGCCAGCAATGCTGCATGCTTCCAACGGATCACGTCACGCATCCCCTTTGGCCAGGTCGTCGAGCTTGATTTGAAGGCCACCGACCGCCGCTTCATCCGACAGTGCCGCCTTGGCTTTTTGATACGCCTTGTTCGCGTCATCGGTACGGCCCAGCTGCACCAGCAGGTCGCCCTTGAGTTCTTCGCGAGTGGCCAGGAACGCTTTGTCGGCGTCGCCGTCGAGCAGTTTCAGGCCGTCTTCAGCCTTGTTCTGCGCGCCAAGCACCTGCGCCAGACGCTGACGGGCGATTTCGCCCAGCGCCGGGTTGGCCGGTTTGTCGACAATGGCTTTCAGTTCGGTCGCGGCGTCATCCAGCTTGCCGCTGTCGACCGCCACTTTGGCCACGAACAGGCTGCCGTACTGCGCGTAGGCAGAACCGCCGAATTCGCTGTTGAGCTTGCCGGCCAGGTCCGCAACGCGGGCCGCGTCAGGCTTGCCATCAGGCGTCAGCGTGGTTTCCAGCAATTGCTGATAGAGCACCGAGGCGCCTTGCGACTGGTTGCTCTGATACTTGTGATAAGCCTGCCAGCCGAACACGATGACCAGCGCCAACAGGCCGCCGGTGACCAGAGGTTTGCCGTTGCGTGTCCACCAGTCCTTCAAATCCGCCAACTGTTCGTCTTCGGTACTCGACACCCCAATACTCCTTAATCGCTAAATCGGCTGTTTGGACAGCTTCAACCCTGCACGACGCAGGTGGCCAGGTGAGCGGCGAGCGCATCCCAGGCAATGCTTTGTTGTTCGCCCTGGCCACGCAGGGGTTTGAAACCTACCACTTGCTGGGCCATTTCGTCGTCACCGAGGATCAGTGCGTACAGCGCACCGCTCTTGTCGGCCTTCTTGAACTGGCTTTTGAAGCTGCCGGCGCCGGCATTGACTTGCAGACGCAGGTTTGGAAGTTGATCGCGAACCCGTTCAGCCAGAGCCAGACCGGCCAGCTCGGCTTCTTCACCGAAGGCGCACAGATAGACATCAACCTGACGGGAGATTTCTTCCGGGATCTGTTCCAGGGTTTCCAGCATCAGTACCAGACGCTCGATGCCCATGGCGAAACCGACGCCGGTGGTTGGCTTGCCGCCCATCTGCTCGACCAGACCGTCGTAACGGCCACCCGCGCAAACAGTGCCCTGGGCGCCGAGCTTGTCGGTAACCCATTCGAATACGGTTTTGCTGTAGTAATCGAGGCCGCGCACCAGCTTCGGGTTGAGCACGTACGGAATGCCAACGGCATCCAGACGCGCTTTCAAACCTTCGAAGTGCGCACGGGATTCGTCGTCGAGGTAGTCGGCCATTTTCGGCGCATCGACCAGCACCGCTTGAGTGTCGGCATTTTTCGTGTCGAGCACGCGCAGCGGGTTGGTTTTCAGGCGACGCTGGCTGTCTTCGTCGAGCTTGTCGTGGTGCGCCGAGAGGTACTCGACCAGCGCTTCACGATAACGCCCACGGGACTCGCTGGTGCCCAGACTGTTGAGCTCGAGCTTGACCGCATCACGGATACCCAACTCGCCCCACAGGCGCCAGGTCATGATGATCAGCTCGGCGTCGATGTCCGGACCGTCGAGGTTGAACACTTCCAGACCGATCTGGTGGAACTGACGATAACGACCTTTCTGCGGACGCTCGTGGCGGAACATCGGGCCGATGTACCAGAGTTTCTGCACTTGGCCGCCACCGGTGATGCCGTGCTCAAGCACAGCACGCACGCACGCCGCGGTGCCTTCCGGACGCAGGGTCAGGGAGTCGCCGTTGCGATCTTCGAAGGTGTACATCTCTTTTTCGACGATGTCGGTCACTTCACCGATCGAGCGCTTGAACAGCTCGGTGAACTCGACGATCGGCATGCGGATCTGCTTGTAACCGTAGTTATCCAGCAAACGCGCTACGGTGCCCTCGAAATAACGCCACAGCGGGGTCTGTTCGGGCAGGATGTCGTTCATGCCACGAATGGCTTGCAATGACTTGCTCACTTTAAATCCTTAAATTCGTTCGGCTCTTCAGTCAGGCTCAGCCGCGCGCAATAACCGCAGCGTCAGCTTCGACCTTTTCGGCCGCTTTCTGGCGGATCAGCTTTTCCAGCTCGTCCACCAGATTGTCATTCGTCAGTTTCTGCGACGGCTTGCCGTCGATGTAAATCAGGTTTGGCGTACCGCCGGTCAAGCCGATATGGGCTTCCTTGGCTTCGCCGGGGCCGTTGACCACGCAACCGATCACCGCGACATCCAGCGGCACCAGCAGGTCTTCAAGGCGCCCTTCCAGCTCGTTCATGGTTTTCACCACATCGAAGTTCTGCCGCGAGCAGCTCGGGCAGGCGATGAAGTTGATGCCACGGGAACGCAGATGCAAAGACTTGAGAATGTCGTAACCGACCTTCACTTCCTCGACCGGGTCGGCCGCCAGCGAGATGCGGATAGTATCGCCAATCCCCTCGGCGAGCAGCATACCTAGGCCCACGGCGGATTTCACTGTGCCCGAACGCAATCCACCGGCTTCGGTGATGCCCAGGTGCAGCGGCTGGACGATTTCTTTCGCCAGCAAGCGGTACGCTTCGACGGCCATGAACACGTCGGAAGCCTTCACGCTGACCTTGAAGTCCTGGAAATTCAGGCGCTCGAGGTGTTCAACGTGGCGCAGAGCGGACTCAACCAGCGCGGCTGGAGTCGGCTCGCCGTATTTCTTTTGCAGGTCTTTTTCCAGCGAACCGGCGTTGACGCCGATGCGGATCGGAATCGCGCGATCACGTGCCGCATCGACCACCGCACGAACACGATCTTCGCGACCGATGTTGCCCGGGTTGATGCGCAGGCAGTCCACACCCAATTCGGCTACGCGCAGGGCGATCTTGTAGTCGAAGTGGATGTCGGCAACCAGCGGTACCTTGACCAGTTGCTTGATCTTGCCGAACGCCTCGGCGGCGTCCATGTCCGGCACCGAAACGCGAACGATGTCGACGCCGGCGGCTTCCAGACGATTGATTTGCGCAACAGTGGCGGCAACGTCATTGGTGTCGCTGTTGGTCATGCTCTGCACCGCGATCGGCGCATCGCCGCCCACCGGTACGTTGCCGACCCAGATCTTGCGCGAAACGCGACGTTTGATTGGAGATTCGCCGTGCATGACTTATTGACCCAACTTCAGGCGAGCAGTCTCGCCACTGGTGAACGGAGCGATATCGACCGGCTGGCCGTTGTAGCTGACCTGCGCGGCACGGGCAACACCCAGACGTACGTTAAGCGGCGGCTTGCCGGAAACGGTGACGCTATCGCCTTTATGCTTCAGACCACTGAAAATCACTTTGCCACGGCCATCGGTCACTTGTGCCCAGCAATCGGCGCTGAACTGCAACTGGACCTGACCGTCGCCTGCAACCGGCGCGGTTGCTTCTGCGATTGGCGCGGCGGTAGCAGGAGCAACCGGCGCAGTGGTGGTCGGTGCTGGAGTCGCGGGAGCGTTTGGTGCCGGGGTTGCCGGGGTAGCGACAACTGGCGCTGGCGTATGAGCCGGGGCGGTCGTCGTTGCCGCCGGCGCAACCGGTGCGGCCGGAGTGGTTGCCGGGGTGGTAGCTTCGGCACCGGTCGATTCAGCGGTGGTTTCAGACTGAGGCAGCGCCAGCGCTGTGGAAGTATCAGCCTGATTCTCCTCGACAGCCTGGTCTTCCGGCTCGTCAATCGGGTGAATCTGGGTCGTACCGTCAGCACCTTCGACTTCAACGTGCTCAGGCGCCAGCGACGTCAAGTCCTTGCTGCGCAGCGAGGTCTGATCCTGCCACCAGACGAAACCGCCGCCGATGACCGCGATCAGCAACAGCAGGCTGACAATACGCAGAATGGTGTGGGAAACCCGCACCGGCTCTTCGATACGGCCAAGGGCATGAACGTTGCTGCCCTGGGAATCGGTGCCAGTGGACTGGTCGAATTGCTGGACCAGAACGGTCTGGTCCATGCCGAGCAATTTGGCATAGGCGCGAATGTAACCGCGAGCGAAGGTATGCCCCGGCAGCTTGTCGAAAGCGCCGGCTTCAAGATTGCTCAGGGAAGTCACGGTGAGGTTGAGCTTGAGGGCCACTTCGGCCAGCGACCAGCCATTGCTTTCGCGGGCCTGGCGCAGGGTCTCACCGGGGTTAACGCGATTCGCTGCTACAACTTCGGGATGCGCCGCTTTCATCATTGCTCCGACAGGTATTGCTGATATTCCGGCGTACCGGGATAGAGTCGTTTTAATTGCAGGCCATAACTGGCGGCCTTGTCGCGATCTTCAAACACTTTTGCCAGCCGAACGCCGAGCAATAGACTACGTGCATTTTGTTCGGTCAGCAGGCTGAAACGGTCGTAATAGTCACGCGCGGGCACATAATGCCTGTCTTCGAAGGACAACTCAGCCATTTCCAGCAATGCACGCGGTTGTTGACGATTCAGACGCAGTGCCTTTTCCAGCTGTTGCTGCGCCAGATCACGCTGACCGAGCTTCGCGGCCGTCATGCCGAGGTTCTCGAACACACGCGAACGCTCAGGATACAGGGTATCGGCAGCGGCCTGTTCAAAACGCTCGTAGGCTTCTTTATAACGCTGTTCTTCGTAGAGAAAACTGCCGTAGTTGTTGAGGATGCGCGCATCGGCAGGACGGGAGGACAAAGCCTTGCGGAAGTGTTCGTCGGCCAGCTCAGGCTCCATTTCGGACTGGAACACCAAGCCGAGAGCAGCGTTGGCGTCAGGATCGGAACCATCGATTTCCAGCGCCTTCTTCAGCGGCACCTTGGCCCGCTCGGTCATGCCTTGCTGCAAGTATCCCAGCCCCAACTGCACGTAGGCAGCCCGCGCTTCATCGCGGCCCTTGCTGGTCTTCATCGGGTTGTAGTCACCCGACAGGACACAACCAGCACACAGGCTGGCCAACAGCAACAGCAGCGCAAAGCGCAGGGACATAGAGATCCTCTCTTAATTTGTGTTCGCGGCGTTCTGTGCCAGATCGCTGTCGGCGCTCAACTCGCGCACGGCGATGTAACGTTCGCTGCGACGGGTGCGATCCAGCACCTGCCCTACCAATTGACCACATGCAGCGTCGATGTCTTCACCACGGGTGGTGCGGACGGTGACGTTGAAACCGGCCTGATGCAACTGATCCTGGAAACGACGGATCGCGTTGTTGCTTGGCCGCTCGTACCCGGAATGCGGGAACGGGTTGAACGGAATCAGGTTGATCTTGCACGGAATATTCTTCAGTAGCTCGATCATCTCGACGGCGTGCTCGACCTTGTCGTTGATGTCCTTGAGCAAGGTGTACTCGATGGTCAGCACGCGTTTTTCGCCCAGGGACGACATGTAGCGCTGGCACGACTCGAGCAACATCTTAAGCGGATATTTCTTGTTGATCGGCACCAATTGGTTACGCAATGCGTCATTCGGTGCGTGCAGCGACAACGCCAGGGAGACGTCGATGTGCTTGGCCAGCTCATCGATCATCGGCACCACGCCCGAAGTGGACAGGGTTACGCGGCGCTTGGAAATCCCGTAGCCGAGGTCATCCATCATCAGATGCATGGCGGCGACGACGTTGTCGAAGTTCAGCAGCGGCTCACCCATGCCCATCATCACCACGTTGGTGATGGCACGGTCGACGGTTGCCGGGACGCTGCCGAAAGATTTGTTGGCAATCCACACCTGACCGATGACTTCGGCGGCGGTGAGGTTGCTATTGAAGCCTTGCTTGCCGGTGGAGCAGAAACTGCAATCCAGGGCACAGCCTGCCTGGGACGAAACGCACAATGTGCCGCGCTTGCCCTGGGGAATGTACACGGTCTCGACGCAGCTGCCGGACGCCACGCGCACCACCCACTTACGGGTGCCGTCGCTGGAGATGTCCTCGCTGACCACTTCCGGACCACGGACCTCAGCAATAGCCTTGAGCTTGTCGCGCAAGGCCTTGCTGACGTTCGTCATGGCGTCGAAATCATCGACGCCAAAGTGGTGAATCCATTTCATTACCTGACCGGCACGGAAACGCTTCTCCCCGATTGAGTCGAAGAATTTTTCCATTTCCTGTTGAGTCAGACCCAGCAGGTTGGTTTTTACAGTCGATGTAGTCATGGATTCACCTTCACTCTTAAGCCAATGCTTAGCGAGTGGTTACTTCAGTAGCTGCGAAGAAGTACGAGATTTCACGAGCAGCTGCGGCTTCGGAGTCCGAACCGTGAACAGCGTTGGCGTCGATGGAATCAGCGAAGTCAGCGCGGATGGTGCCGGCAGCAGCTTCTTTAGGGTTGGTAGCGCCCATCAGCTCACGGTTCAGAGCGATAGCGTTTTCGCCTTCCAGAACCTGAACAACAACAGGACCGGAGATCATGAAAGCAACCAGGTCGCCGAAGAAACCACGAGCGCTGTGCTCAGCGTAGAAGCCTTCAGCTTCAGCTTTGGACAGTTGCTTCAGTTTCGAAGCTACAACGCGCAGGCCGGCTTTTTCGAAACGGGTGGTGATTTCGCCGATGACGTTTTTTGCAACAGCGTCAGGCTTGATGATGGAGAAAGTGCGTTGAACAGCCATGGTGTAACTCCAGAAACGGTAATTTGCGAAAAATTAAACCCGCGAATTATACGCGGGTTCTTGGGTATTGCCTAACCTGCGAGGACGATCAGTCCAATTCTTCAGCCCAGAGCGTCTGAACCGCTTCCAACACCTTCTCGCCTACGCGACCAGAGGTGTTGTCAAAATCCGGCAGTTCTTTGATCCATTGCTGCAAGTCGACGAAATTGACAGAAAACGGATCTACACCCGGCTTGGCCGCGGCCAGTTCTTCTGCAATACGTTGAACATCGTTCCAACCGTAGCTCATGACAGTCTTACCAGTCAGTGCGGCGCTTCAGCCGCATGGTTAAGCGAATATTTCGGAATTTCGACGGTGATGTCTTCTTCACCGACGATCGCCTGGCAAGCCAGACGCGATTGCGCTTCCAGGCCCCAGGCGCGATCGAGGAAGTCTTCTTCCAGCTCGTCAGCCTCTTCCATCGAGTCGAAACCCTCGCGGATGATGCAGTGGCAAGTGGTGCAAGCACAGACGCCGCCGCAGGCGCTTTCCATCTCGATGTGGTGTTCGTGGGCCAGTTCGAGAATCGATGTGCCGGGCGCAGCCTCGACCACCATGCCTTCAGGGCAGAACTTCTCGTGGGGCAGAAAAATGACCTGCGGCATCAGATATCCTCGATTTCATTCAGATTGCGCCCCGACAGAGCGGCTTTCACCGTCAGATCCATGCGGCGGGCAGCAAAAGCATCGGTCACTTGCGACAGACGCTTGGTCTGCTGCTCGATGGCGTAACCATCAGTACCTTTCATCAGTTCGGCCAATTCCTGCAGCTGCAGGTCGATGACCATGCGCTCTTCGGCGTCGAGCAAACGCTCGCCATCGGCCTCCAGAGCACCCTGCACCGCTTCGATCAAGCGTTGGGCATCGACTTGCTGCTCGCGCAGAACGCGGGCGACCTTGTCGTCATTGGCGTGCTGGAACGAATCCTTGAGCATTTTGGCGATTTCGCCGTCGGTCAGACCGTAGGACGGCTTGACCTGAATGCTCGCCTCAACGCCCGAACCCAGCTCACGAGCGGAAACGCTGAGCAGACCGTCGGCATCGACCTGGAAGGTCACGCGAATCTTCGCTGCACCAGCCACCATCGCTGGAATGCCGCGCAATTCGAAGCGCGCCAGGGAGCGACAGTCGCTGATCAGCTCGCGCTCACCCTGCAGGACGTGGATCGCCATGGCCGACTGGCCGTCTTTATACGTAGTGAAATCTTGTGCGCGAGCGACAGGGATGGTGGTGTTGCGCGGAATCACCTTCTCCATCAGGCCGCCCATGGTTTCCAGCCCCAGGGACAGCGGAATCACGTCGAGCAGCAGCAGTTCGCCGCCATCGCGCTTGTTGCCCGCCAGGGTATCGGCCTGGATCGCGGCACCGATGGCCACCACTTGATCCGGGTCGATTTCAGTCAGAGGCTGACGACCAAAAGCTTCGGCAACGGCTTCGCGAACACGCGGAACCCGAGTCGAACCGCCGACCATGACCACGGCGTGCACATCTTCCAGCTCGATGCCGGAGTCGCGAACGGCACGGCGGCAGGCTTTCAGGCTGCGCGCGACCATTGGCTCGATCAGCGCATCGAAGGCTTCGCGGGTCAGCGGTGCTTTCCAGTCGCCATAGGCCACTTCAACGCTGGCCGAGTCGGTCAGGGCTTCTTTGGCCGCACAAGCGGTTTGCAGCAGATTGCGTTGTGCGCCCGGATCGAGATCGGCGGACAGGCCGGCGCTCTCGATGATCCAGCCGGCAATCGCGTGATCGAAGTCATCGCCGCCCAGCGCGCTGTCGCCGCCAGTGGCCAAAACTTCGAAAACACCGCCGGTCAGACGCAGAATGGAAATATCGAAAGTACCGCCGCCGAGGTCATAAATGGCGACCAGGCCTTCAGCGTGCTGATCCAGACCGTATGCCACAGCCGCTGCGGTCGGCTCATTGAGCAAACGCAGCACGTTCAGACCGGCGAGTTTCGCGGCATCTTTAGTGGCTTGACGCTGAGCATCGTCGAAATACGCCGGAACGGTAATCACCGCACCCACCAGTTCGCCACCCAAGGTCGCTTCAGCGCGCTGACGCAGGACCTTGAGGATATCGGCGGAGACTTCGACCGGGCTTTTCGGGCCCTGCACGGTGTCGATGAACGGCATGTGCGACTCGCCACCGACAAAGCGGTAGGGCAGTTGCTCGCCCAATTGCTTGACGTCGGACAGACCACGACCCATCAAGCGCTTGACCGACAGCACAGTGTTCAAAGGATCGGAAGCGGCAGCCAGCTTGGCCGACTCGCCGACTTCGACGTGATCAGCGTGGTAACGCACAGCGGACGGCAGGATGACCTGCCCGTTTGCGTCGGCCAACGGCTCGGAAAGACCACTGCGCAACGCAGCGACCAGCGAATTGGTAGTGCCCAAGTCGATCCCCACAGCCAGACGACGCTGGTGCGGTTGAGGACTTTGGCCGGGTTCGGCGATCTGCAGTAGGGCCATCGTGATCAGGACTTATCTGTATATCAGGCGTGCGACCGGAGCGGCACTGGGTTAATCGTCGAGGCGCTCTTCTAACTGGCGCACTTCGTAGGTGAGCTTGTCGAGGAACTGCATGCGCCGCATCAGGCGTTCGGCCTGTTCGCGTTGCGCCGCATCATCCCAACAGGCTGCGAAGCTTTCATTGAGTTCTTCCTGAGCCACTTTCAAGCGCCGCTTGAACACCGCGACACCGTCGAGGTCGGCACTGTCCTGGAGGTCTTCGAGCTCTTCGCGCCATTGCATCTGCTGCAGAAGAAACTCGGGATCATGGACGGTGACTTCCATCGGCACTTCATGCCCGCTGATGGTCAGCAGGTAGCGTGCGCGCTGGGCCGGACTCTTGAGCGTCTGATAGGCGTCGTTGAGCCGTGCAGATTGCTCGAGTGCCGACCGCTGCTCACGCTCGGAAGCGTCGGCAAAGCGGTCAGGATGAACGACGCGCGCCAACTCACGATAGCGCGTGGCCAACTGCTCGAGATCCAGACGGAAACCCGGTTGCAGCTCGAATAAAGCGAAATGACAAGGAATACCCACGACAAGCCTCAGATGTTGAAGCTTTCGCCGCAGCCACATTCACCGCGTACGTTGGGGTTGTTGAACTTGAAGCCTTCGTTCAACCCTTCCTTGACGAAATCGAGCTCGGTGCCGTCCAGGTAGGCGAGGCTTTTCGGGTCGATGATCACTTTTTCGCCGTGACTCTCGAACACCTGATCCTCTGCAACCACCTCGTCGACAAACTCCAGCACGTAGGCAAGGCCGGAACAGCCTGTGGTGCGAACACCCAGACGAATCCCTTCACCTTTGCCGCGCCCGTCGAGGGAGCGCCGCACGTGTCGAGCAGCCGCTTCTGTCATGCTGATAGCCATCGGTGACTCCTTACTCGTCGCCAAATCCAGAAAGTCAGATCAAGCCTTTCTTCTGCTTGTAATCGCGAACAGCCGCTTTGATAGCGTCTTCAGCCAGTACCGAGCAGTGAATTTTCACTGGCGGCAGGGCCAGTTCTTCGGCCAGCTGAGTGTTCTTGATGGTTTCTGCTTCGTCCAGGGTCTTGCCCTTCATCCACTCGGTGGCGAGGGAGCTGGAAGCGATAGCCGAACCGCAGCCGTAGGTCTTGAACTTGGCATCTTCGATGATGCCAGCGTCGTTGACCTTGATTTGCAGACGCATCACGTCGCCGCACGCCGGAGCGCCGACCATGCCGGTGCCGACATCAGGATCTTCCGCGTTCATCTTGCCGACGTTGCGCGGGTTTTCGTAGTGGTCGATGACCTTTTCGCTGTAAGCCATGATTCTCAATCCTCACTCATCAGGGCCGCTCTTGAGACCCTGCAACTGCGCTGCGTAAACCGCCACGTCGCTACAGGATCTGTATCTGGCGGCTTCTATATTTAGTGTGCCGCCCACTCGATTTTCGAGATATCGACGCCGTCTTTGTACATGTCCCACAGCGGCGACAAAGCGCGCAGCTTGGTAACGGCCTCGCAGACTTTCTGCGCGGCGTAGTCGATTTCTTCTTCGGTGGTGAAACGCCCGAAGGTGAAGCGGATCGAGCTGTGTGCCAGTTCGTCGTTGCGGCCCAGGGCGCGCAGTACGTACGAAGGCTCCAGCGACGCCGAGGTGCAAGCCGAACCGGACGATACCGCGAGATCCTTGAGCGCCATGATCAGCGACTCGCCTTCAACGTAGTTGAAGCTCAGGTTCAGGTTGTGCGGAACGCGGGCGGTCAGGCTGCCGTTGACGTACAGCTCTTCCAGATGCTCGACCTGCTTGTAAAAACGGTCGCTCAAGGCTTTGATACGGACGTTTTCGGCAGCCATGTCTTCTTTGGCTACACGGAACGCTTCACCCATGCCGACGATCTGATGGGTCGCCAGAGTGCCGGAACGCATGCCGCGCTCGTGACCGCCGCCGTGCATGGTCGCTTCGATGCGCACACGCGGCTTGCGGCTGACGTACAGCGCGCCGATGCCTTTAGGGCCGTAGGTTTTGTGAGCGGAGAACGACATCATGTCGACTTTCAGTTTCTGCAGGTCGATGTCGACCTTGCCAGTGGACTGAGCGGCGTCGACGTGGAACAGAACGCCCTTGGCGCGGAGCATTTCGCCAATAGCGGCGATGTCGTTGACGGTGCCGATTTCGTTGTTCACGTGCATCACGGAGACCAGGATGGTGTCTTCGCGCAGTGCAGCTTCAATCATGGCCGGGGTGATCAGACCGTCTTCGGTCGGCTCGAGGTAAGTGACCTCGAAACCTTCACGCTCAAGTTGGCGCATGGTGTCAAGGACAGCCTTGTGCTCAATCTTGGAGGTGATCAGGTGCTTGCCCTTGGAACCGTAGAAATGCGCCGCACCCTTGATTGCCAGGTTATCGGATTCGGTCGCGCCCGAGGTCCAGACGATTTCGCGCGGGTCGGCATTGACCAGATCGGCCACCTGACGACGGGCGTTTTCGACGGACTCTTCAGCCTTCCAGCCGAATACGTGGGAACGGGACGCCGGGTTACCGAAGTTTCCGTCGACCAGCAGGCATTCACTCATCTTTTGCGCAACACGCGGATCAACCGGGGTGGTCGCAGAGTAATCAAGGTAAATCGGCAATTTCATGGACTATCTCCTAAATCAGGGCTGGCGTGCCGCTAGCTCTTTGGCTGTCATTCGACGGCGGACGCTTCAATCTTGTCCAGGCGTGGCGCCTTGCTGTTGCAACGACGCTGGTCCTGACGCTGGGCTACTTCTTGCACCTCACGGCGAGTCACAAGATCAGCCAAGCTGATACCACTTAGAAATTCGTGAATCTGCAGGCTCAAATCGCACCACAGATGATGGGTCAGGCAGGTGTCGCCGGAATGGCAATCGCCTTGGCCTTGGCATTTGGTGGCATCGACCGATTCGTTTACCGCATCGATCACCTGAGCGACCTGAATGCCCTGCATGTCGCGGGACAACTGGTAGCCACCACCCGGGCCGCGAACGCTGGAAACCAGGTTACTGCGGCGCAGCTTGGCGAACAGCTGTTCGAGGTAGGACAGGGAGATGCCTTGGCGCTCGGAGATATCGGCCAGGGACACCGGCCCGTGCTGCGCGTGCAACGCCAGGTCAAGCATGGCGGTCACGGCGTATCGGCCTTTTGTAGTCAGTCGCATGGACAGTTACCACGGAGTTCAGAATGGGGCGAGTATGCAATTCCCGAGTATTTAAGTCAACTTTAAGACCTAGTACTTTAGTCAGGATTACCCGCAAAAGAGCGCGCGAATGATAGCAGGGTCTGCGGCCTAATGGCACACCGACTGGCGTAAGCCTGTGTAGGAGCTGCCGCAGGCTGCGATCTTTTGACTTTGCCTTCCACAAGATCAAAAGATCGCAGCCTTCGGCAGCTCCTACAGGGGCGCTAGCCGGCTTTGGATTCGTCTTTGCCTTTGACGCAGGCGAAGTCTTCTTCACGCAGCTCAGGCAGATCTTTCGCACAGTAATTGCTGCCCAGATCCTTCAGCGCGCCGCACATCCCCTCCAGCCGCCCGTCCACCGCCTGCAGGTGATCGAGCAACTGACCGATGGCGCGCGCCACCGGGTCGGGCATGTCTTCACTGACGCCGTAGGCATCGAAACCGATCTTCTCGGCCATGGCCTTGCGCTTGGCATCCTGCTCCTCATCGGATTTGACGATGATTCGCCCAGGAATACCGACAACCGTGGCGCCTGGCGGCACTTCTTTGGTCACCACGGCATTGGAACCGACCTTGGCACCGGCGCCGACCGTGAAAGGACCGAGCACCTTGGCGCCCGCGCCCACGACCACACCATCACCCAGCGTCGGGTGACGCTTGCCTTTGTTCCAGCTGGTACCACCGAGAGTCACGCCCTGATATATCGTCACGTCATCGCCAATCTCAGCGGTTTCACCGATGACGATGCCCATGCCGTGGTCGATAAAGAAACGACGACCGACCTTGGCGCCCGGATGAATTTCGATCCCGGTCAACCAGCGACCGAAGTTTGATACCAGCCGCGCCAGCCATTTCAGCTCGTTGCGCCAGAGCATGCCGGCCAATCGATGAATCCAGATTGCATGCATACCGGGGTAGCAAGTCAGGACTTCAAAAGCGTTACGCGCCGCCGGATCTCGATGGAATACGCTCTGGATATCTTCACGCAAACGCTCAAACATCATTTAGTCCTTCCGCTTAAGAAGCTCACCACGGGCCGCTTTCTGGGTTTCCGTGAGGATGCCACGCAAAATATTCATTTCCGCCCGACTGACCGAGCTGCGTCCGTACAACCGGCGCAGGCGCGCCATCAGGTGCCGTGGTTTTTCCGGATCGAGGAATTCGATGGCGACCAGCGTCTGTTCCAGATGCTCATAAAAGCGCTCCAGCTCATCCATGGTCGCCAGCTCGGCGCTTTTCACCGAGGCCACTTCTTCTTTCTCGATCTTGCTCGGCTGACCTTGTGCGGCCAGCCAGGCCATACGCACTTCGTAGCTCAACACCTGCACCGCCGCGCCAAGGTTCAGCGAACTGAACTCCGGGTCGGAGGGGATGTGCACGTGAAAGTGACATCGCTGCAACTCGTCATTGGTCAGGCCGGAATCCTCACGACCGAACACCAGCGCGATCTCGGCGCCCTGCCCGGCCTCCTCGACCACTTTGGTGCCGCACTCGCGCGGATCCAACAATGGCCACGGGATACGCCGGTCACGGGCGCTGGTGCCAAGCACCAGATTGCAGCCGACCAAGGCGTCTTCCAAGGTGGCGACGACTTGCGCGTTTTCAAGGATGTCACCGGCACCGGAGGCGCGAGCATCGGCCTCGTGATGCGGAAACAGGCGCGGTTCGACCAGCACCAGTCGCGACAGACCCATGTTTTTCATGGCGCGCGCGGCCCCGCCGATATTGCCGGGGTGGCTGGTATTGACCAGGACAACACGAATGTTCTGCAGCAAGGGAGGCGCTCTCGGACACAGGAAAGGGGTGCAAATCTTACAGAACAGCCTACCGTTAAGCTATGAAAGCGAACAGCGTCCTTCACCTGAAGAAAAGTTCTGATAGAATGCGCGGCTTTCTTTAACAACCTTAGGTGACACATCCATGCAGCCCATGCTGAATATCGCGCTGCGCGCCGCCCGCAGCGCCAGTGAACTGATCTTCCGCTCCATCGAGCGCCTGGATACCATCAAGGTCGACGAAAAAGACGCCAAGGATTATGTATCCGAGGTCGATCGCGCCGCTGAACAGAAAATCATCGACGCGCTGCGCAAGGCTTACCCGAACCACTCCATCCGCGGTGAAGAGACTGGCCTGCACGCCGGTACCGGCATCGAAGGCGAAGAGTACCTGTGGATCATCGATCCACTGGACGGCACCACCAACTTCCTGCGCGGCATTCCTCACTTCGCTGTCAGCATCGCCTGCAAATACCGCGGTCGCCTGGAACACGCAGTGGTTCTGGACCCGGTTCGCCAGGAAGAATTCACCGCCAGCCGTGGTCGCGGCGCCCAACTGAACGGTCGTCGCCTGCGCGTCAGCGGTCGCACCAGCCTCGACGGCGCCCTGCTGGGTACCGGCTTCCCGTTCCGTGACGACCAGATGGACAACCTCGACAACTACCTGGGCATGTTCCGCGCTCTGGTTGGCCAGACTGCCGGCATCCGCCGCGCCGGTTCCGCCAGCCTGGACCTGGCTTATGTAGCTGCCGGTCGTTTCGATGCGTTCTGGGAATCGGGCCTGTCCGAGTGGGACATGGCTGCAGGCGCCCTGCTGATTCAAGAAGCTGGCGGCCTGGTGAGCGACTTCACCGGCGGTCACGACTTCCTTGAAAAAGGCCACATCGTTGCCGGCAACACCAAATGCTTCAAGGCAGTTCTGACGGCGATCCAGCCGCACCTGCCGGCTTCGCTGAAGCGCTAAGCTTCACGCGAAAGGAAAAAAGCATCCTTTGGGGTGCTTTTTTTATGCCTGGAATTCGTCACCCGCCACACCACGAGACCAATGTAGGAGTGAGCCTGCTCGCGATAGCGGTGTACCAGTCACCATCTGTTTTGAATGATAAATAGCTATCGCGAGCAGGCTCACCCCTACAGGGGATTTGCTGTGCTGCTTAAATGGCGGGCACAAAAAAAGCACCCCGCAGGGTGCTTCTTGTTAAAACAGTCGGCCTTTACTGAGCCGGCTCATTCTGCGACAGAATCAGCTTGCCTTCCTTGTCGACCGGAATCTGGTTGCCCGGATCACGATCCATCCGCACCTTGCCTTCCTTGCCATCGAGCGAGTAACGCACGTCGTAACCGACGACCTTGTCACTGATGTCATTGACCGTGTTGCAGCGGGTTTGCGTGGTGGTGTAGGTGTCACGCTCCTGCATGCCTTCCTGCACCTTGTTGCCCGCATAACCGCCACCGACCGCACCGGCGACCGTGGCAATCTTCTTGCCGGTGCCGCCGCCAATCTGATTACCCAGCAAACCACCTGCCAGCGCACCGACGACGGTACCGGCAATCTGATGCTGATCCTTTACCGGTGCCTGACGAGTCACTGTCACGTCCTTGCACACTTCACGTGGAGTCTTGATCTGTGTTTTAACCGGTTCAACGGCCAATACTTGCGCATACTCAGGGCCGCTTTTAACCAGGCTGTAGGTGGCAACAGCACCCCCGGCAGTCACACCGACAGCACCCAATACCGCACCAACCAGCAACGACTTGTTCACATGAACCTCCTGACCATCACATGCGGGACGCGCCCGCGCTTCTCCCAGCCTTGGAGCATAAAAAAAGGCGCGAGTTCAACTCGCGCCTTTCTTGGGCTGACAGCCGGGAAAACGATGGCCGTTATGGACGGTCGTCGACTTCCTTCTCGGTGTTGGCCGGAGGAATCAGATCCTCGGTGGTCAGGTTCAGCCAGATCAGCACCACGTTAGCGATGTAGATCGACGAGTAAGTACCCGCCAGAACACCGATAAACAGCGCGATCGAGAAGCCGAACAGGTTGTCACCGCCAAAGAACAGCAGGGCGGCGATCGCCAGCAAGGTGGAGATCGACGTCGCCATGGTGCGCAGCAGGGTCTGCGTGGTCGAGATGTTGATGTTCTCGATCAGCGTTGCCTTGCGCAGCACACGGAAGTTCTCACGAACCCGGTCGAATACCACGATGGTGTCGTTTAGCGAGTAACCGATGATCGCCAGCACCGCCGCCAGTACGGTCAGATCGAAAGTGATCTGGAAGTACGACAGGATGCCGATGGTGACGATCACGTCGTGAATCAGCGAAACAATGGCGCCGACCGCGAACTTCCACTGAAAGCGGAAAGCCAAGTAGATCAGGATACCGCCGAGCGCCAGCAGCATGCCGAGGCCGCCCTGGTCGCGCAGCTCTTCACCGACCTGCGGGCCGACGAACTCGACACGCTTGACCGTTGCCGGGTTGTCGCCGCCGACCTTCAGCAGCGCTTCCGCGACCTGATGGCCCAGTTGCGGGTCTTCACCTGGCATCCGCACCAGCAGATCGGTAGTCGCGCCGAAGCTCTGCACGATTGCTTCGTGGTAACCCGACGTAGCCAGCTGCTCACGCACCTTGGTAACGTCGGCCGGACGCTCGTAGGTCAGCTCGATGAGCGTACCGCCGGTGAAGTCCAGCCCCCAGTTCATGCCCTTGGTAGCGACACTGAACATAGCCAGCAAGGTGAGGAATACTGTGACGCCGAACGCGAAGTTGCGAACGCCCATGAAGTTGATTGTACGTAACATGGCAGCCCCTTAAATCCACAACTTCTTGAAGTCACGTCCGCCAAAGATCAGGTTGACCATTGCGCGGGTCACCATGATGGCCGTGAACATCGAGGTAAAGATCCCGAGGGACATGGTCACTGCGAAACCTTTGACCGGGCCGGTGCCCATGGCAAAGAGAATCCCGCCGACCAACAACGTTGTCAGGTTGGCGTCGAGAATCGCGGTGAATGCCCGGCCGAAGCCTTCGTTGATTGCACGCTGCACGGTCATGCCGGCGGCGATCTCTTCACGAATCCGCGAGAAGATCAGCACGTTGGCGTCGACCGCCATACCCATGGTCAATACGATACCGGCGATACCCGGCAGGGTCAGTGTTGCACCCAGCAGCGACATCAAGGCCAGCAGCAACACCATGTTCACCGCCAGCGCGACGGTGGCGATGATGCCGAAGAAGCGGTAGATGGCGATGATGAACAGCGACACGAACAGCATGCCCCACAGCGACGCATCGATACCTTTGGTGATGTTGTCAGCACCCAGGCTCGGGCCGATGGTGCGCTCTTCAGCAAAGTACATCGGTGCAGCCAGACCACCGGCGCGCAGCAGCAGCGCCAGTTCGGACGATTCGCCCTGACCGTTCAGACCAGTGATGCGGAACTGAGCACCCAGCGGCGACTGGATGGTCGCCAGGCTGATGATCTTCTTCTCTTCTTTGAACGTTTGCACCGCAACGTCTTTCTCGACGCCATCGACCACTTGCTTGGTGTAAGTGGTGATCGGACGCTGTTCGATGAAGATCACCGCCATGCTGCGACCGACGTTCGAACGAGTAGCGCGACTCATCAGCTCGCCACCATGACCATCCAGACGGATGTTCACTTCTGGTGTGCCGTGCTCGCCAAAACCAGCCTTGGCATCGGTAACCTGGTCACCGGTGATGATCAGGCCACGCTCGATCTGCGCTGGCGGACGATTGCCTTCACGGAATTCAAAGGATTCGGAGGTGGCTTTCGAAGCACCCGGCTCAGCAGCCAGACGGAACTCAAGGTTGGCCGTCTTGCCGAGAATACGCTTGGCTTCGGCAGTGTCCTGCACGCCCGGCAGCTCAACCACAATGCGGTTGGCGCCCTGACGCTGAACGATCGGTTCGGCAACACCCAGCTCGTTGACGCGGTTACGTACCGTGGTCAAGTTCTGCTTGATGGAGTATTCACGGATTTCCGCCAGCTTCGCCGGGGTCATCGCCAGACGCAGCACCGGTTGACCGTTGAGGTCGGCCGGAACAATGTCGAAATCGTTGAAGTTCTTGCGGATCAGTGCACGGGCCTGTTCGCGGGAATCTTCATCGCTGAAGCCCAACTGAATGGCACCGCCCAGTTGCGGCAGACTGCGATAGCGCAGCTTCTCTTTACGCAGCAGGCTCTTGACGTCGCCTTCGTAGACTTTCAGGCGGGCATCGAGGGCTTTGTCCATGTCCACTTCCAGCAGGAAGTGCACACCACCGGACAAGTCCAGACCCAGCTTCATCGGGTGCGCGCCCAGATTGCGCAGCCATTGCGGGGTGGTCTGTGCCAGGTTCAGCGCGACGACGTAGTCATCACCCAACGCCTTGCGCACAACGTCTTTGGCCGGCAACTGGTCTTCAGCCTTGCTCAGACGGATCAGACCGCCCTTGCCGTTGGCGGCCAGCGTGGCTGCCTTGACGTTGATCCCGGACTCCTTGAGCGCAGTGCTCACACGATCCAGATCAGCCTGATTGACTTGCAGCGCAGTGCTTGCACCGCTGACCTGAATGGCCGGGTCATCGGGGTATAGATTCGGAGCGGAATAAATCAGACCGATCGCCAGCACCGCCAGGATCAGAATGTATTTCCACAGAGGATATTTGTTCAGCATCACGCCGCCCGTTATGAACGCGGGGCGCCTTGCGCGCCCCGTCGATTGAGTAGAAGTTGTTGCTTCAGATCGCTTTCAGCGTGCCTTTTGGCAGCGTGGCGGCGATGGCGCCTTTCTGGAACTTCATTTCCACGGTGTCGGAAACTTCCAGAACCACGAAGTCATCGGCCACTTTGGTGATCTTGCCGGCGATGCCGCCAGTGGTCACAACTTCGTCACCTTTTTGCAGGCTGCTCAGCAGGTTCTTCTGCTCTTTGGCGCGCTTGGCCTGTGGACGCCAGATCATCAGGTAGAAGATGACCAGGAAGCCGACCAGGAAAATCCACTCGAAACCGCCGCCCATTGGGCCGGCAGCAGCCGGTGCAGCCGCGTCAGCCATGGCGTTAGAGATAAAAAAGCTCATTTAGCACTCCAGTTGCAAATGTTGAATCTTGGGGTCAGAAAACTCAGTCCAAAGGCGGAACGGGGAGCCCGCGTTTGGCGTAGAAGGCATCGACAAAGGCGGCCAATGTACCCTGTTGAATAGCCTCGCGCAAACCAGCCATCAGCACCTGATAATGGCGCAAGTTATGGATGGTATTGAGCATGCTTCCCAGCATTTCGCCGCACTTGTCCAGGTGATGCAGATAAGCGCGGGAGAAGTTCTGGCAGGTATAGCAATCGCAGGTCGGATCCAGCGGCGATTCATCATGGCGATGAAACGCGTTACGGATCTTCAGCACGCCGGTATCAATGAACAGATGCCCATTGCGGGCATTACGGGTTGGCATCACGCAATCGAACATGTCCACACCGCGGCGCACACCCTCAACCAGATCTTCCGGTTTGCCAACGCCCATAAGGTAACGAGGTTTGTCAGCCGGCATCATGCCCGGCAGATAATCCAATACTTTGATCATTTCGTGCTTCGGCTCACCCACCGACAGACCGCCAATGGCCAAGCCATGGAAACCGATCTTGTCGAGGCCTTCGAGCGAGCGCATGCGCAGATCCTGGTGCATGCCACCCTGAACGATGCCGAACAGCGCCGCGGTGTTTTCACCGTGGGCATTTTTCGAGCGCTGCGCCCAGCGCAGCGACAGTTCCATCGATACGCGAGCGACGTCTTCGTCAGCCGGGTACGGCGTGCATTCGTCGAAGATCATCACGATGTCGGAGCCGAGATCGCGCTGCACCTGCATCGATTCTTCCGGGCCCATGAACACTTTGGCACCGTCGACCGGAGAGGCGAAGGTCACGCCCTCCTCCTTGATCTTGCGCATCGCGCCGAGGCTGAACACCTGGAAACCACCGGAGTCAGTGAGGATCGGGCCTTTCCACTGCATGAAATCGTGCAGGTCGCCGTGTTCCTTGATCACTTGAGTGCCAGGGCGCAGCCACAGGTGGAAGGTGTTGCCGAGAATGATTTCTGCGCCGGTGGCAACGATGTCACGCGGCAACATGCCCTTGACCGTGCCGTAAGTGCCCACCGGCATGAACGCCGGGGTCTCGACGGTGCCACGCGGGAAGGTCAGGCGACCACGCCGGGCCTTGCCATCGGTGGCCAGAAGTTCAAAGGACATGCGACATTCGCGACTCATTCTGTTTCCTCTGGGCCTGTTTGTTCAGGGGCAGTCGGTGCGGGATTACGAGTGATGAACATCGCATCACCGTAGCTGAAAAAGCGGTAACCGTTGTCGACGGCAGCCTTGTAGGCGGCCATGGTTTCCGGATAACCGGCAAATGCCGAAACCAGCATCAACAGCGTCGATTCCGGCAAATGGAAATTGGTCACCAGGGCGTCGACCACATGGAACGGCCGGCCCGGGAAGATAAAGATATCGGTGTCGCCACTGAACGGCTTGAGCACGCCATCACGCGCGGCACTTTCCAGCGAACGCACGCTGGTGGTGCCTACGGCAATTACTCGACCACCGCGCGCACGGCACGCTGCGACCGCATCGACCACGTCCTGGCCGACTTCCAGCCACTCGGTGTGCATGTGGTGATCTTCAAGCTTCTCGACGCGCACCGGCTGGAACGTCCCCGCGCCCACATGCAGCGTAACGAATGTGGTCTCGACGCCCTTGTCCGCAATCGCTTCCATCAGCGACTGATCAAAATGCAGCCCCGCCGTCGGCGCCGCCACCGCACCGAGTTTCTCGGCGTACACGGTCTGATAACGCTCGCGATCCGAGCCTTCGTCCGGGCGGTCTATATAAGGAGGCAATGGCATGTGCCCGACGCGGTCGAGCAGCGGCAGCACTTCTTCAGCGAAGCCCAGCTCGAACAACGCATCGTGACGCGCGAGCATTTCTGCCTCGCCACCACCGTCGATCAGGATCTTCGAACCCGGCTTCGGCGACTTGCTGGAACGCACATGGGCCAGCACGCGATGCGTATCGAGCACCCGCTCAACGAGGATTTCCAGCTTGCCGCCGGACGCTTTCTGCCCGAACAGCCGCGCCGGAATCACCCGGGTATTGTTGAACACCATCAAATCGCCCGGGTGCAAATGCTCGAGCAAATCAGTGAATTGACGGTGTGCGAGGGCGCCGCTCGGCCCGTCAAGGGTCAGCAGGCGACTACCGCGACGCTCGGCCAAAGGGTGGCGAGCGATCAGCGAATCAGGGAGCTCGAAAGTAAAGTCAGCAACGCGCATGATGGGGTTCGTCTAGCAGGGCCGGAAAGTCTAGCGGAAATATCGAAAATTCTCTATGTACCTGATTGACCGACGGTAATCTCATCTCTATACTTCGCCGCCATTGAGCCCTGATGGCGGAATTGGTAGACGCGGCGGATTCAAAATCCGTTTTCGAAAGGAGTGGGAGTTCGAGTCTCCCTCGGGGCACCATATAGCTGTATCTGAGAGTCTCTACCAGTCTCTCAGACCCAAAGAAACCGGCCACTTGGCCGGTTTTTTTGTGTCTGTCTGTCTATCCCTGTCCATCCTTATCCGTTGTATCCCTGTATCCCTGCTTGTATCCTGAGAAAAGTACCGAACTTTGGGATACAAGGATGAAGCGCGCAGATATCAAGCGTCGGCCTCTCGCAGATACCACACTCGCTGGATTGGAGCCGGAATCAAAGGAATATAGAGAGCTGGATGGAAATGGCCTCTACTTCAGGGTCAAGCCTGATGGAGGCAAATCCTGGCAGCTCCGCTATAAACGCCCGGCGGGTAATTGGGCGTGGATGGGGCTGGGGGGTTACCCAGAAGTAAGCGGCGCGCTAGCAAGAGACAAAGCTGCCGAGCTGCGCAAAGTAGTGAGTAGTGGCGCTGATCCCCTCGAACAAAAGCGATCAGCAAAAGCGGCAATCGATGCAGCTAAAACTCGAACCTTCCGAGCGGCTGCCGACGCTTGGCTAAAAGCGAAAGAAGAAAAGGGCCTGGCCCCGTCCACCCTAAATAAGATTCGCACATACCTCGACAAGGACATTCTCCCAGCGCTCGGGGACAAACCTCTCGACGAAATCACCCGGACAGATTGCGCAGATCTGCAGGCATCCATAGAAGCGAGAGACGCTCACAACGTTGCGGAAAAGTGTCGCACCTGGATTAATCAAATCTTCGGTCGAGCTATTGGATTAGGCTTGACCGAGAACGACCCGGGAAGCCGACTTCGCGATATCGCCGCTCAAGCACCGAAAACCCAACAGCATCCTCATTTGCTGGAACCTGAACTTGGCGACTTTCTGATCGCGCTAAAACATACACCCAGCAGACTAACAGCCCGAACCGCAGCATGGCTCTGCATATGGACGGCATCGAGACCGGGAATGGTCCGCTTGGCCGAATGGAAAGAGTTCGACCTTGATAAAGCCATCTGGACGACACCGGCCGCCAAAATGAAGATGCGCAGGGATTTCGTGTGCCCACTTCCTAAGCAGGCGCTATCCGCTCTAAAAGAACTCCAATGTCTAACAGGGCGCGGTCGGTGGTTGTTTCCCGGCGTCGGAGCCAAGAACCCGACAATCAGTGAAAACACCATTAACAAAGTCTTTGCGACGGTTGGCTATAAAGGTCGCTTGGTCGGCCATGGAACTCGCCACACCGCTAGTACTTTGCTGAGGGAACACGGGTGGCCAAAAGAGCACGTAGAAGCGCAGCTAGCTCACAAAGAAGAGGGAATCTCTGGGATCTACAACAAGGCTCAATATCTCGATCACAGAGTGAAGATGATGCAATGGTATGCGGATTACCTAGATCAGTTGGCTGCTCGGAATGTCACTCACGCCCCCCTTGATGAGGTGGTATGAGCGCGTACATCCGTACCCCCTCCAAAAGCGGTGTTACAGGTGTTACGCGTGTAACGACCTATACGAAACGCCTGAATTCATTGGCTTTCACGTCAGTTACACGAATGAGCGGTCGCCCCTGCACCCGGTGTAACGCAACCCAAACGTGTAACGCCAGAACAATCCCTCGTCCGCTGCGGGCCGACCTCCAGCGCTCGCCTGAAAAGGGGCTTTCGCTGGTTACGCTTGCAAAACATAGGGCGCGGGATCAAGCGTTGCACGTTCCTGGAGATGCTGGACAATGACTCATGATCAGATCATTGCTCACTCAGCATTAACGTCTGGCCTCAGGGGCTACCTGTCAGATCAATCGCTTTACGCACTGTGCCGCGAACAACTTACTGACGTGTGTTATTTGATCGATCAGTGCTGTCTGCGTATCCAGACTGGCGGCATCGATAGCGATCTCAGCAGCATGTGCATCAAGACTACCGTGCATGAAGAAACCATTTTCCAGTACGCCTCTACCGACCACAAAGCGCGCCTTGCACACTGGGTTCGCCAATACAGCAACTGTTACGCCGCTTCAGAGCGAGAGGCGCACGCGGCCTACATCATGGCCTGCGCTGTGAAGGCACTCGGAGTCTTGGCCGATTGGATGCGCGAAGCCGATCAGAAGATCTGGTCATATGTGTCGAAGCTTCCGACCGACTGGCCGTGGGATTTCTACTGCAATTTTGTGGAGACCCAGATTGATCCCGAAGAGCGCATTGAGGCGCTCGATCAATATGCACTTTATCTGCAACCGATTACGTCACTGCCCTGCCTAATCGATGATGAGCTGACTCCCGTCGCTGATCGGGCGATCAAGACCGTCATTCGCACGAAAGGCGGCATCGTCAGCGGGATAGAGCGCGCTCAAGAAATGAGTGCACGCGACGCGGCAATCACTAAACAGGGCCACCACTACTCGGCGAGCGGTATGTCAAAGAGGGACATCACCACGAAGGTGCTTTCATGGCTGAGAACGGAGGTCGCAAAACCACCCGCACAGCGCCCAGAGTGGATCGCCCTTGAAACTGAAAAGGCGTTGTCGCGCAAAAGCGTAGAGGCGATTCTCAAGCGCAACTTCGTGGTGTAAACCTGAAATTTCAAATGGAAGTGAACTGCTCACCGCCGCTCAATCGCTAGACCATTGCTCTCGTCAGTCCAAACCAATCGAGAGCAATACCAATGACAAAGAACATCGCCCAATTCACCGCTCCAACCTTCTCGAATCTTGCCAGTCCTTTCGACTCCGCTTGCGCCGTACCCGACTTAGCCACTCCGTTTGACCCCACCACCACCCTCATCAGAATGCCGCGTCTTGAGATCGCTACGGGACTCAAGCGCTCGACTCTCTACAAGTTGATGCAGTGCCCTGAAAGTGGTTTTCCACGACCGGTCAAACTGAGCAACAGCAACGCACGTGGCGCACCGGTTGCCTGGGTATTTTCTGAAGTGCAGAGCTGGGTCAAAAGCCGTATTGAAGCGCGTGATCAGGTGGCCGCATGAAGCGCAACTACAGCCCATTCAAAGGGCCATTTCTCGACTCCTACAGCATCGGATTCTGCCTCTACCAACCTGGTGCAATCAACTGGCGACACCGCACTATCGCGGGCGTGAGCTGGAACGGCGAAGAGCAAGAAGCGTTCTTTTTCAGCCCTGACGGCCTCGTTCTCCCACTCAAAGCCAATCCTTGGGAATTGCCCGAACTGATCCGCAAAAATGCGGTGCGCAGACAATTTTCGAGCGTCCATGGCACCGGTTATTTCGCGATGAGCCATAGCCGTCTCGCTTCACTGAAAACGCGAGGCATGAACGACTGGGTCACCTACTGGCTGGTGGATCAATCGGCCGGGTACGCGAACGATCCGGCGGTATGGCAGCGCATCACGGATGAGGATCTCGCCGTGGAAAAGACCGCTACCGAGAACCTTCACAAAAGCATGCGCTTGACCTCGGATCTAACCGAGTACGTGGATGAGTGCCTGGCACAACGTCGCGATGTGATGGCCGTCGAATACCGCCGACGTTGCGCCGAAGACAGCAAGATCTTGGCTTGGCTCAAAGGCGAAACACCGCCGCCGCTGTTTGCCTTCGCGCAGGAGGCAGCATGAACCGGAAGATCGCTGATAACGCTTTGATGCATCCGTTTTCGGTGCTGCGCCAGATTGGTTTTTCGCCCCGCCTCATGCAGCGCCTCGAGCGTTACCGCAGCCAACAGGACAAGCAAGGTCGCGTGGTCAGCGTATTGAGCTGGGCCGACGGCACCTGGTGCGCCCTCTCCCTGCACTGCGAAAAAATCGGAACCGTGATTGTCGATGAGGGCCAGCAAACGCAGGCCTACGAAGACGCTTGCTCGATGCTCAGCGGTGGCTTCCTCCCCCTCCTTTGCCTGCGCTGGGAAGCCCATGCCTGAAATGAAAACGCCTCCGGGGGCGATCCGGAGGCGTTGAGGTCAATCTACATGCACAAACAATTTATGCCGCACTTGAAAAAACCGCAAGTCATCAACGCAGTTGCACTTTCCAAAAACGGACGTTACTCTTCGGCCGTCGCTGCAAACTCAGCGACCGGGCTTGGTAACCCGTTGAACAATAGGCGCAACAGCGCCCATATCTCTTTTGCAGGCGCTTTTTTTACGCCCGCAATTTCGTTTTATGGCGGCTGTGCGTGGGAGACCTTCGGGTCTGCCGGGTTCCTATTGTCCCGGTTTACCAACCTGCGCACAGCTGCCACCCATTCGCTTGGTAACGAACGTGGCAGCTCCTCAACAATAGGAGCTTCGCCAGATGCACGCCCTCAATCCGTTCAAAAATCGCGCCGCTGCACACCGTGCAATGGCTCTCGCCGCTTTACACGCCAACTCCAGCCTCGCTACACGTCTCTCCCGTTACAACGCTCACATGGCCAAAGCCCGCGCACTCGAAACCGCAGGCGGTGCCCGATGAACAACACTCTGAGTTGTGCCCTGCCGGAAGACCTGCTTTGCGTTAATCCCGCAGCAAGCGCCGGAGTGCCGATTGACGCTATCACTTGCGCCATTGATCGTGCCGACTCGGTGCTGACGTTGCTTGAAGATCACTTCGACGGAGAGTCCTCGCGCCTCGCCAATCATGTGATCGCCGCTGTCCTCTGGGACGTGCGCGGCACCCTCGGCCTGATCAAGACCCTCACCTTGCACGGCGACAACACCTCCGTTCCGGCCGCGCAGAAAGGCGGTGCGCTATGACCACCTCCACCACGCTGGGGCACGCCACCTTTACTCGCGTGAACGCCACCGACTTGAAGTTGTTCCGGGTCAATGCCGGAGTACCGGTCGAGGATGCACTGGAGATGGTTTCCCTCCTGCAGCATCACGCTAACCAGCTCAACTTCGACGCCGCCATGAGCGACAGCGGTGAGCGCTTCAGCTGGCCTGCTCTGTACCTTGGCGAGATGGCCAAAGCCCTGATCGATGACATCAACGACGCACTGTTTCTGCCGAGGGCTGACACATGAGCCAGCGCCCGAACAGCAACACAAAACGTCCGAGCTTCGCCGACGTGAAAGCCGCCGCACTGAAAGACATTGATCGTGTCCTGTCGCACTGGCTGCCCAACGGCAAGCGCGTCGATGGCGGCAAGGAATACACCGCCCCGAATCCGACCCGCAGCGATAAGCGCGCAGGTTCGCTCAAGATCAATTTAAGCAAGGGCACATGGGCCGACTTCGCTACCGGTGATAAAGGCGGTGACCTGATCGATCTGGTGCGCTATCTGGACGGCGGCACTGACGTCGAAGCCTGCAATAAACTGGCAGACCTGCTGAACGTTTCACCCGGCGCCGCCAACGCGAAGCCAGCCCCTGCCAAGGCAAAAGCGCCTGAGTGGATTGCCATTTCGCCGATCCCAGCCGAGGCCATGAACAAGTGCCCGGCCAAGCATCGGCAGCACGGCGCGCCGTCCAAGGTGTGGATCTACCGTGATGCACACGGCCAGCCTCTTATGGCGCTCTACCGCTTCGACCTCGCCCCTGACGAGGACGGCAAACCGAAGAAGGTCTTTGCACCCCTGACATGGTGTCAGCGCGCCGATGGACAAACCACCCAGTGGCGCTGGCAGGGTCTGCCCGATCCACGACCACTGCTGCGCCTTGATGAGCTCGTTCAACGCGCTGACGCACCGGTGGTTCTGTGCGAAGGCGAGAAAGCTGCCGATGCCGCCGCAGAACTAATGCCGGACCACGTGGCCACCTGCTGGCCGAACGGCTCCAACTCCTGGCACAAAGCCGACCTGACACCGCTCAAAGGTCGCGACGTGTTGTTGTGGCCAGACAATGACGTCAGCGGCACAGCCTGCATGGAAACCGTTGCCGACAAGCTGCGCAAGATCGGCGCCGCGTCGGTGCGAGTCATCGCGCTGGAGGTGTTCAAGCGCAAGCCCACGCTGAAGAACGGCGCCGCTGACTTCGCCAAAGGTGGTCAATGGGACGACGGTGACGATGCCGCCGATGCCCTTGCCAAAGGCTGGACAGCGCCCCACTTCACCAAGCTGGAAATCAGCGGTGAACTGTTCGGTTTGGTTGTGGAAAAGTCGGAGCCTGAGCAGGCCAAGGCTAATCCGGAACCGAAGGCAAAAGCACCAGCTAAGCGTCCAGCGAAACCAAAGAATGACCTGATGCCCGGTGGTTTTCGCCTCACGTCCGAAGGGGTCTTTTATGCGGGTGACGACGGCGAAGCGCGGCCAGTGTGTTCGCCTCTGGAAATCCTTGCCCGCACTCGCGACGACAAAGGCCAGAACTGGGGCCTGCTGGTCGAGTTCGACGATCCCGACGGCGCCAAAAAACGCTGGAACATTCCGGCGCGCACCATGACAGGCGACTTCGGCAAGGACGTACTTGGACCATTGGTAGACATGGGGCTGCGTCTGGCCGGTAGTCGGTCCGGACGCAATGCACGCAACGACCTGCAAAGTTACCTCGGCGGCTTCGACAGCGCGCAACGGGCACGACTGGTCACGCGTTTGGGTTGGCACGAAAGCGCCTTTCTTCTGCCCGAGCAGCAGGTCGGCGCACACAGCGAACACCTGCACTTCTACGAAGCCGGCTCTCAGCTTCCGCCGATCAGCGAAGCGGGTACGCTCGAGCAATGGCAAGAGCAGATAGGCGCACTGTGCGTTGGCAATCATCGCTTGGCGTTCGTCGTCGGCGTGGCCTTTGCTGGCCCGCTGCTGCACATGCTGGGCCATGAATCCGGTGGCTTTCACTTGTACGGCGACAGCTCCGGCGGCAAGACCACGCACCTGCAAGTTGCCGCCTCGATCTACGGCGGCCCGCGTCTGGTGCGTTCGTGGCGCTCCACCGACAACGCGCTGGAATCCATCGCAGCCGCGCATTCCGACGGCCTTTTGGTGTTGGATGAAATCGGCATGTGCGATCCACGCATCATCGGCGAGACGGTTTACATGCTCGGTAACGGCACCGGCAAGGCACGCGCCAATGACCGAGGCCAAGCAGGCCGACAGGTACAAGAGTGGCGTTTGTTGTTTCTCTCCACTGGCGAGAAGACACTGGCCCAGCACATGGCAGAAGCCAACAAGGAGCTGAAAGCGGGTATGGAGGTGCGCATGCTCGCGGTCCCGGCCGATGCGAGCAAAGGCCTCGGCATGTTCGACACGCTCAACGGCTTTGAAGATGCGGCGGCACTCGCCGACGCGCTCAAGGCTCGGGTAGCGAAGTATTACGGCACACCGCTTACCGCCTTTCTCACGGCGCTGTGCGAACCGGGCAAGCGCCACGGTTGGTCCGCCATCCTGCGCCGCACGCTTGAAGGGTTTATCACCCAGTCGCTACCGGCCTCGGCCAGCGGACAGGCACACCGTGCAGCCGCTCGCTTCGGCCTCGCGGCCGCAGCGGGTGAGCTGGCCACCGCGATGGGGATCACCGGCTGGCCGGACGGGACAGCCACCACCGCCGCTCGCGTGTGCCTGAACGCATGGATGAATGAGCGTGGCGGTGCCGGTAACTTCGAGGGCGATGCGATCTTGGCGCGGCTGCGCCAGGTCATCGAGCGCTTCGGCGAAAGCAGGTTCACCCGCTGGGAATCGGCAGCGGCAAAGATCGACGAACACGGCCCGCGCACCATCGACCGTCTCGGTTTTCGCAAAACGCTGGAGCACGGCTTGGGCGACTCGTTGCACACCACCAACACCTATTACGTGTTGCCCGAAGCATGGCGCTCGGAGATCTTCCGGGGCATGAACATCAACGCCGTGAACAAGGAGCTGCTACAGCGCGGCGTTCTTGAGCCGGGAGGTGATGGCAAGGCATCCAGTTCGATCCGGTTGCCCGGTCTAGGCACGCAACGCTGCTACGTCGTGAAGACGATTCCGGGAATGGATGAGAGCGAGGCTCGGGCTGCCTGAGGGCATCTCTGCTGATTGAGGTAGCGCCGGCTTATTCCCGGCCTCGCCAGCCACTCAACCAACCCCCAATCGAATTGAACAGAGACTAAACAGATGAACGAGCTTCAAGACCTGAAAGACCAACGCGACCAATTGCGCAACGAGGCTGAAATGCTGCATGCCGAAATGCTGCCACTCGAAACGGTGCTGGAAAGCGACGACGCCATCGAACCGGATCGCAAGCGCGAACTGCGGGACAAGTACAACGAATTGAAAGGCAAATTCGACTCGCGCAATCTCAATGCCGATCTGTTGGACCGGCGAATCAATCGCCGAGAAAACCTCGCCAATTGCGATTCCCTGATGGCGGGTTACATCGAGGCTATGAATAACTGGAAGGCTGATGAGCTGGAGCTTCACGAAAAGCGCAACAGCCTGAGTACCCGCCTGGAACAGATCCAACAACAGGCGGTAGAGGATATGGCCAAAGCCCGTCAGGCCGAAACGGACGCTGCCACTGCGTACGCGCAGGCCGTTGCGTGGGGTGACACCGAAGGCGAGAAGACTGCCAACGCCGATGCACAAAAGGCCGCGAAGAACCTGACAACCGCCGCCGAACATAACCGTCGGCAACTCTTGATCATAGCCGCGTTGGAGCAGGAGTTGCTCACCGTAGATAAATACATCTCAGAAGCACAGGTAAAGCATAAAGACATTGAGCGCACCGCTCTGTTGCTTTCGCACACGGTACTCGAAGAGAAATGGAATGAGGCCGCTAAAGCGTTGTTCGAGGTGGGCGGAAAGCTATGGGCGAGTTACAACCTGCTTGGCCGAGACCAGATCGGGCTGATGAAGCTTGCCGTTCCTGAACAAGGTGAAAACTTTGGGAAGTGGACGTGGGAAGAGCTGTCAGGTCGCTCACGCCAATACCGCGCGCGGGACTTAATCCAGGTCGACAGCCTGCCGGTGCAGCAGCAGCAGCAGCCCGAAGATATGAGCAATCTGGAACAACGCAAGGATGAACGTAATGAACAAACCGATACAGAACAGTGCCAGTTGGTCTGACACGCTCAAAACTCGAAAGGCTCATCTCAATGCGCTGCTGAAGACCATCAACGCAGGGCCGGGCAAAACCAGTCCGATACAAACGCTGACTATCAACGCGATTAAATCGGAAATGGCGCATATTGAAAGCCAACTGAGTCGCCGTAAATAGTGCTGAACTTGAAACCATCGTTACTATCCAAATGAGCAAGCATCACCTCACTAACAAGGGAAACAACATGTCCAAACTCGCAGAATACCGTCAGCTCGAAAAACACCTCGCCGAGCAGCTCCAGGCACTGGAAGCACTGAAAGGTGATGACGGACTTAAGAAAGAAATCGAGTTCGAAACGAAGCTGCGTAAGCTGCTTGAACACTATGGTTTCAGCTTGAAGCACATCATTAACCTGCTTGATCCGCAAACGAATGCGCGGCGCCAATCTGCGGCTCCGGCCACCAGCACACGCAAACCACGCGAACTCAAGGTCTATAAAAACCCGAATACCGGTGAAGTGATCGAAACCAAAGGTGGGAACCACAAAGCTTTAAAAGAGTGGAAAGGAAAGCATGGCGCTGACGTCGTCGAGGGATGGCTGAAGAAGTAAAAACAGCTTCACCTGAAAAAGGGCCCAGTCGGGGCCCTTTTTGCTGCTGGCCTCCAGCCCACAAAATCATCGGACATCCCTGAGCAGGAGTGACGAAAGAGCTGAACAATCATGAGTTTTTCACAGCCAAATTTGAGAGCCGCTTTCGGCCATACGCGATATTCGCAAGTGACCGCTAACGGCCATTCGCGAATAATCAAAAAGTATCCCACCGAGTTCCGGATTCAGGCGTCGATGAGTATCAGAAATCATCCCCTTTGGCGGCGAAAGATTTCATGTAAGCGTCGATAACACTGGTCTGAGCGTAATGATTCATCGGAGTTTACAATTTGATCCAAGCAAGCGCCTAATTCCAATGGAGGCCAAGATTCACTATCGATCACTAACCCCAAAATGCTCAAGGCAGAGTCTGGGAATGTTGAGCAAAGCCCCGACTCCGAAAGCTTCTTTATCAAGTAGTGTGCGTGAGGCAAAGGACGTAACCAATCCCGTACGGCCGCCAATGCTGCCGGGAACTCCGTCCCCGCAGCCAAGCTCATTCGCGCAAGTGATCCAGCTATAGCTAAAGTTGCTAAGTCCCTTGATTTTGGCCAAATCCCCTGCCAAAAGGGCTGGATTCTGTTCTTCCAATAGTCCTCTCGCTGATTACCCGCTCCCTCTAGCGCTTGATACAATGCTTGGGCGGACTGTTCAAGTCCAGAAACAGGTAGTTCTGCTATAGCAGATCGAAATTCTGTTTTTGTGTATCCCTCTATCGGCCCGAGTGCGGCATAAGTTAAAAATATCGCAAATTGCTGAGCATGTGACTCTAGAGAGCTGTAGTGTTTCGCCGTGTCGAGAAAATATGGCTTGATTGCTATTAATAAATTTTGATGAAGACGTGGCGACCATAGAAACCCCTCCCATGTACCTTTTGCTTCATCTGGGTAACGTTCCCAATCTAGAAACGGGATAAGGTAGATTTCAGTCCAAGAACGATCGACTCGGAAAAGAGCGATTAGATTAGCCGCCAAGATAACCCTGGCATGGCGGCATTGATGACTTTTGGGATTGCAAAGTTCACTAAATATTGGCAAAAGGTCGAGCGGCAGATTGTCATTATCTCCAGGCTGACGCTTAAACCAAATGTTTATGATAATTTGCGCGACATTTCCCAGTGGATTATTAATGGCCTCGACGACCGATTCGTGGTTATGCCCTTCGGCTTGGTCTTTGTTTGCTTCCGAAGTATTAAATATCTCTATCAGGCGATTACACAGAACTATTAATACCCGGTCATCCCGGATGTTTGTTTTAGAAACGGCGTCTAGCCATCGACACAACGGTATCGCAACTTCTTTTAAGATATTGCCAGGCATACGAGAAACTAAAACGGCACCATGATGCCAAGACCTTGATACTTTCCGGCCTTCACTCCAGACTTGAAAAGCCTCTCGCCATCGTTGAACAGGCCAGAAATCTTCCGCAGCCAAATCTTCCAGCGAAAATAATGCATTAAGAAGATGTTTACTACATACCTCACGCCAAGTATCTTCGCCACGGGTACGGTCTGCGGCAGGTTTTTGTCTCAACCAAATTACTAGCTCTTTACGCTTAACCGGAGCTATGTCTACTTCCCTACTGAACTCATAGTCTGGATCTCCAGTTCCACTCATCCAATGAGAAAACTCGTCCCGCTCATGCGGTGCTATCCTCCATTCCACATTAGCGGAACAAAGATCATTTAGTCGTTTTTTTGCAACCTTGCTCAAAGCCAAACCTGATTCTTTAAGCTTAGAAAGATATAGCCAGACGCACTCATCAACTACCTCACCCCAGCTAACAGCGCTTAACTCACTTCTAAACATTAAGCGAGGCGGACCGGATAAAATAATATTTTCCAGAATTGTTCTCTCGGATCGATTAAGCTGTTTAGCTTGCAGCACCAAAAGCCTAAGAGACTCGCGCTTAGTCTGCTCGCTCCACAACCAGTACCCCTCATCTCTACTCAACCAGCTTATCCATACGCTTGGGGGAATTGCTGTACTGTTACTTGCGGCAAAGAGAGCTAAGCGTTTAAACGTGGGATATGGTAACTCAAACCATAGTAGAGCAAGCTTTGCAGCAGCCGACTTATCAGCATTACTTACCGCAATCCAGGAGTCCCGCAACAGTTCTATAACTACAGTCCATTCATGGTGATTTCGATTCTGCCAATGAGGAGTGATCGAAGGCATATCCCAATGTGATCGATCGTATTGCTCACTGGCCTCTCCCAACTCAGAATATAAATCCAACGTATCGCGAAGATTTTGTTGAAGGTCATAAAACAAAAGCGGCAAGCTTGTCATCCATTGCTCACTAGCCAGATCACCAAGCGTTGATTGAACATGATCGCTAACTAGAACCACTTCACAACTAACCAAATCTGTTAGGCGAACTTCCTCGGAATTCAACTCAAGATCCTCTTCCGAATCCCATCGCCATGATTTTCGTATTGCCAAGCGAGGAGCAAGCAATTTTCTGAGTTCGATCCGTGCTGTTGCAGTTAGCCCATCGCGCTTTAAGCGGTCAACCCATAAATATAGATCTAGCTGGTGTTGTGATCCCTTCACCCAGCCGCCTAGGATTAAACGCCACAAAACACGCATGACAGGACGAGGTATGGCTTTCGGCGCACCGCTACGGATCTCATCCAGCTCAACCATTTTCCTTTCACGTTCAAGGCGTGCAATCAGGCCTAGCTGATCTTCAACTAGACTAACCATTTGGGAGTGCAGCTGCCCACCTTGCTGAGCAATCCAAATCACTAAAACAGGATCATCTAAGTGCCTGACCAGCCATCTTCCTAGCTGAAACATGACAGGATCAAGCCGCAAACTTTCAGACCCACCAGTCGCGAAAGTCATTAATGGCGCAAGTGTATAAGGAGTCGGGCGAGCGACAATACTAAATTTTAGCTTTTCGTCAGGCTTATCATTAGGAGATACTCCAAATTGCTTAAGGTCTTTATATTTGAAATTCGCTGGAGAATATGCATCCAGAAGCCAATCAAGAGAAGGTACGGGATTGAATTCTGCGAACTGTCGAGCTGGCAATCCCGACATATCTGATAGCGCCCAAAGCATCCGACCTACAAAATTATCTTCACGAGTGCTTGCGGAAGGTCGTGCGAGAGCGTGACTAACTATTATTCGTTCCTTGCCTGTCACACCATCTCGGTAAGTATTACCCCAAGCATGTAACGTTTCGTGTAGTGCTGAATGATCGAATGAATCGGTGGGCACCTCGTAAAGTATTGGGGAAACACCCTTGGATTCCCATTCAATGGTCTTTTCATTTTCCCTACCGGGATTGTAGTCTGCGAACGCCCACGCGGTGGGAGTCGCTTCACCCAACATTCGATCCGCCGCAAGCGCATCCATCATGTATCGCAATACCGGGTCGTTAATACTGTAACCTACAAAACACACTACATAGTTTCGAAAAAGTTCACTAACAAAGCGTGCAGCCCATCGCTCGGTCAAATAGGCAAGTCCGAAATCACCGCTGGTGACCACTAGCCTATTTAAGGCAGCTGTATCGGCTCGTTTAGGTAGGACTCCATGTAGATAAACAAGTCCGTCCCAACGACTTGATTTTGGAATTGGCAACATTGGTGCCGAATGCTCAATGAATTTCTGGTTGCTTCTTTTGCCTGCTGCATCAAAAATCCTATCGAAGTTTGTAGTAACAAGCCGCAAAACACCTTGACGGTTTCTCGCCAGTCGCAGCAGAGCCTCATGAGTCCGGGTCGCTCCTCTAAGGCGAAGATTTGGCTTCAGAGACTGCGCCAAAGCCTCTCTTAAAGCCAATCGCTGTCCGGGGAGACGCCGCTCTAGTAAATCTAAAGTGGCATCAAACTGCTTTTTTTGGAAAGCAAGTTTTTCTATATCCGAAAATGATGTTCCTGTATTTTCGTATATTTTAGTTACCAGCCCATCAAAACCAGGCAGGTCTGCTGGATAAGAGATACCTGCACCGCAGAAAAAAACTACTCGCCCTTCTTCATGAGCTTGGAGTAATTCGCTTGGGATCTCTGGCCCATTGATGACAAATTGCATTCGATTCCCTCCGAGAGCTGTTTAATGGATTCTACATACCATAAACTCGGCCATAATTGCCAATTATGTTTTAAACACCTAAGCCTATAAAAAATTTACACCTTGATAGATATTTAATAGAGTCATTAAGAATGGATCGGATCAGTATCGTAATTTAGAGTAACAGAGAGATTCTGTTGAAGTGAGCTGGCGGTCGAAACACCTGAGTCCGTAAGAATTTTGCGCATCCGCAGCCCTAGCCACCCGCTAACTTAGACATCGTGAGGTCGACAACATGGAAGCTAAAAGCTCGATGATCGGATCAGCCGAAGAAGAGACTCACAAGATTATTCGCCAGCTGGAGGCGGCGGAAGGCACTCCTGAGTTGTCACGACTCCTATTGGGCATAGATAAAAAGGATTTCGCCCTAATCGGCGAGCTTATCCAAATGTACTGCATGGCAGACGTATTGTGCCGTGGGCTCATCGCCATGCTTCAAGACCGTCGGCTTGGTGCTTCAACCAATTCGGCATATTCGCTGAATGATGCTGACGTCTTGATCCACACAAAAATAGAAGCTCGTGGAACCACCCTGAATATTGACAAGACAGGCATCATCACCGCGGTGGAGGCGCTTGAGATTCACAGAGTGTTCCGAAACACATTCTCCCACTGGGTCGTTAAACGGCACTCAAATGGGAAGCATTTGGTTGCCCTCTCGAAAAGCGCGCCTGATGCAAAAAGACGCGATGGTATTACGCTGGAAGGGGGCAAGGCGAAGCTGATGGTTTTTCAGATCGACCTACTGATGGCTGAGTTGACTAAAATCAAGGATCACTGCCGGTTCTTGTCGCAACTGCACGCTTATCTGGAGGGTGCCTCTGCCACTTTATGACGAGGTCGGATTAGTAGAGCTGAGTATTCTCAGGTATTACGTTCAGAAGTAGGTATCAGCAACACATCTTGATAGTCCAAACCATATGGACGATCAATTCCGATTACTTTAAGCCGAATTGGTCGCCCCATCGTGGAGCGAGGTAACCAAGCAGGATCAATGTCTGCTATGGCTCTAATGGTCTTAGATGAACCGATCTGTCCGCCGGACAGTACGACCTGTTTGATTCAGCAGAACGACCGAAACGTTACACCTTTCGTAGGTGCTACACCTCATACCTTCGAAGATATCAGCCCGTGTAACGCGAAATTTATTCAATAAAATCAACAGGTTGGTTGATCATGCTACACCTGTAACACCAGCTACACGCTTTTTCCCATGCCTACCCCACCCCCCATCAGCAATAAGTTCCACCAGCGGAGAAATTCCAGCGGGAGCAGGGGGCCCCTGAGGATAAGAGACATATACGGGGTCGGAAACCCGCGGGACTTTGTTAGCGGACAGGTACCCAGCTTAGTGAACAGGTGAACCGGGTGAACACACAGTTCACCAGTGCAGTTGCACAGATGTTGGGAGGTCGCCGGGTACCCTGAGCGTTTCTGAATGACACGGGGCACAAAATCCGCGGGATCTTGGTAGTGGCTGTTTTTTTTACATTGGTTGACAGGTTGACTCGGTTGACGGCCCGAGGTGTCCAAAATCATCAACACAAAAGGCCATCGTTACCGGTGCGGTAACGATGGCCTTTTTTCAGCAGAATTCTTTCGATTTCAATGACTGAAATTTCAGTAACTTTGAAATCCTTCCACTAACGCAGTCCCGCGGGTTTCCGACCCCGTGTGCAACGTTATCCTCCAGGGGCCCCGGCAGATATTTGGGATCTGTCATCATCAACAGGCAATATGGATAACACATCACACCGCAAGGATTTGCCACATGCCTAAATGGGATCTGAATCAACTGAGGGCAGCGGTTGAAAGCCGTCATGGACGCGATCAACGCAAAGCGATATCGCCCTCAGTTGACTCAATTGAGCAGCGAAGAAACTTTGCCAGTTACCACTATCACGAAGCCCTTCGCGTAATGAGGGAAGCCACAAGCGCACATGATGGTGACCTGGCAATCATGCTCCTCATTATGGGGGCGGATGCAGATGCAAGCAGCGAGTTCAGGTGGGCGAGTTTTCAAGCTGCTGCTCACGTCACCGCCTGTGTTCAGAGCATGCACAGCGTTGCCGATATCCTTGCCCACACCCTGTACTACGCATACGGCATGAATCTAGATCAGGGAAAAGCTCTGGACGCACATCGTATTGGGATCCGGAGCGTCTCCCAACGGCTGCCAGAAGGGACGGTCAAGGAGCAACTAAAAAAGCTGGTTGAACACGAGTCTTTCGTCTACCTGTCGGCACTAACAAATCACTCGAAGCACCGCAGCATCGTCACTACCCCCTACTCACTGGATCTCACGGGCGAAGCCGCCTTATCACATGGTTTGAAGTTTTCTGCTTTTGAGTATGACGGTGAAAATTTTACCGAGCGGTGGGTTCGGCCTACGTTAGAGGCCGAATACACCCGACAAGCGCGTTTGATCATAAGTCTTGGACAGGCACTGAATGCCGCCTTGATTGCGGATACTTAACAAGCGTCGTCGCCTGCATATCCCCTAGCAATCCAGTGGAATGATGCTGGGTAGAGCTTGAAGAAAGGTTTGAATGGTGCTGTCGAGACGATTCATACTAGGGCAGCAAACGTGATCATGTATCCCTGCATGTATCCCGAAACAGCAAACCTCTCTGGAGGCCTTGAGTTTACTGGAACACTACAGTCTCCCTCGGGCACCAAAATTAAGAAAGGTCTTGCTTAGCAAGGCCTTTTTTTTCGTCTACTGGAAAGTGGCTGCTGGCCGCCCGGCGAGATCCCACAAAGGTCACTTCATGGAAACGTCACTGGAAACAGTCGCCCTTTTCTCCCTCAAGCTCGCTTACGAGGAAGAAGGTCTGAGCCCGATTCTGCGGGACGATATGGTCATGAGTGATTACCAGAAAGACATTTTCGAACTATTGGTGCGGCGCGGGGATGTCGAGACCATTCAGTTCAAGATGAATGAATGCCTTGGCTTGGCGATGGATGCCTTGGGCGGTGTCGAGAAACCGCTGGGGCGCGAGTTGTACAAATTGTCTGCCGAGTTCAGCGAAGCGCGTTCGCTGGAGCAGCTGGATCAGCCGCTCCTTGCGCTCAAGGGTTACTTGAAAGACATCTTGTAATGGTCTGAGCCGTTACAGCAGATGCTTCGAGATGTACCAGCGCAGCCTTAGCATGGGGCCCTAGGCATGGTGAACGCCGTGTACCCCAAAAACGAGCATCTGCACTGCTATGAATTGAGCAAGCGTATGACGCTGGAAAGAGGGTGGCGTTATGGCATCACTTGATTGTAGGATCTCTGTTCTTGGCATACCCAGTGAAACCACTACTCAAGGATAGAAAAATGCTGGAACGAAAAGCTTTGCTTGATGAGATCGCCACTCACTTTGCTGTACTAAAATTCTTTATTGAGACGAATACCGCCTCTGGGTTTGTTGACACCAATATAGTAAGTGAAGATTTTGTCGCTAGCATATTGAATGTCTCGCACAAGTGGAATCTAGCCAATACCAACCACACGACCACGAACGCCAAATCCATTGATTTACTGGACGAATCAAATCGAATAGGCGTTCAAGTAAGCTCACGAGTCGACTCGAAAAAAATCAACTCAACGATCAACGGCATGATCGAGAATGAGCATCGTACAAAAATAGATGAGCTGTTCTTTTTTTCACTAAAACAAAAGCAAACCAGATACAAAGTAGACGCCGAGTGTCCAGGCATAAAATTCACCACTAAAAACGTGCTGGACTTCAACCAAGTCATACGCAAGACAAAAGCTCTGTCAACCGGGATTGATGACCTTAGTCTGATGCGTGACATCGTGATAAAAAACTTCTCCGAAATCCCTAGACGCATAATTCAAACGGCGACCGCCATAAGCAACTGGCTATCACATTTCGACGACTCGATTGTTGACAAAAAGCTGGAAGAACTCCTAGGGCGATCTTTTCAAACAGGAGAAACACTTAAAGCGCAAGTCATTCTCCTAATCGAAAAGAACGAACTAAACCAAGCCAAGGAGTTGCTAGACAACTTGGCTAACACCAGTAGAACGATGGCGGCGCAGGACTTTATTGATATAGCCAACCTCTATACATTATTGGGCTCCGACCAAGCAGATATCTATTATTCTCACGCTGCAAGCCTGGATCCCGACAGTGTAAAAGAAGCCAACCTCTATGCGATAGGGCTTATGCTTAGAGGCAAACTACCGGAGGCTGAGAAGATCTTTAAAGCGTGTCTCGAAAAAGAAGATATCACTCCCAGAGAACGAGAGGCAGTCCTTGGTAATCTGGGGTTTCTTTATAAAAACAACGGGCGTTTCTCTGACTCCATAGACGCCTTTGAAAAAGCATTAGTAATATCCGACAGCATGGATCACAAGATAGGTAGAATAAAGCACCTCAACGGCCTGGGGAGTTGCTATCTAAACCTAGAAAACCTGGAGCTATCCGACCAGTACTTTAGTCAAGCCAAATCATTGCTTGACGACACGCTGAAAACCTCAAAGGACGATAGCGAAAAGAAAGAGCTGCGCTCAATCAAGTCAAATTTACTGACAAACATCGCCATTCGCTTGAAGCACATGGCTGAAATCTCAGGCGACGAAAGCTTGTTCCACCAGGCACTGGGGTTCTTGGATCAGGCCGTTGACTTGGCGGAGATGATGGACGATTCAAAAAGCCTGTTACGGCACTACGGGAATATCGCCAACATCTACCAGGGACTCAAGAATCTGGAGAAATCGCGCGAGTACAACGTTAAGGCCTACAAACTATCAATTCAAGAAGAAGACAAAAGATCGCAAATAGCATCGCTTTTAAACATCGGCCTAGTTGACAAGGACGAAGGAGACCTACTCTCCGCAAAATCCAACTTCGAACTCGCCCTAAAACTAGAGAACAACGTATACCCAAAAATTCGAGCCAATCTACTGGCCAGTTCCGCGCTTGTCCATAAGACGCTAGGAGAGCACTCAGATGCCCAAGAGCATTATGAGCAGGCCGAACAGCTCTACAAAGAGCTGGGCCTGCAAGACTCCCTATATAGCTTGAAAGTAAGATTTTCACAGGTGGATGCTGCAGAATCATAACTGCTGAATCTGATCCCTTGATAGGTTTTCCTCAACGAACGACTCGTCTACTGAAAACTTACGCTTAGCCTTAGACTCTGTACGAGATGCATCCGAGCTCGCCCACGCTGCATTGAAAACGGGCTCGGATGCTCCTTTACAACCTCTAAACTCCGCTTCCTAGGCTGCTTTTGCCTTGCCAGGCCTTCGTCTCAAGACTTTTAACCCAGCCCCTAGAGCCCATTTGAGGCTTTATGAAGCCGGCCTTCATCCAAGCATCACATACTGCTTGCAACCAAGCATCGATTCAGATGCCCTCACAGGCAGCATTTTTTGTACTTGAGTTTACTTCCGCAGGGTGAATCGCCCCGGGTTTCGTAGACACCTCTTTGCCTTAAACTGAGGCCAATCAGGAGGTGCCATGAGCAACCCACGTTATCCCGAAAAATTCAAAATCCAAGCAGTCAATCAAGTGACCGAAAAGAAGCTGCCTGTCGCTGAGGTAGCGGCCCGTCTTGGCGTGTCGACGCATAGCCTCTATGCCTGGATAAAGCGCTACAGCAAACCTCAAGAAGAACGGCAGCAGGATGATGATCAGCACACTGAACTGCGTCGTCTGCGAGCAGAACTCAATCGCGCCACTGAAGAGCGAGACATATTAAAAAAGGCCTCCGCGTACTTTGCCAAGGAGTGCGGCTGAAGTACGCCTTTATCAAGCAGCGCGCGGGTGACTATTCGATTCGACGGCTTTGCCTGACGCTGAAAGTCCATCCCAGCGGTTATTACGCCTGGCTGTCTGAGCCGCAATCTATACGCGCCAAAGACGACCAGCGATTGGTGGGTTTGATCAAGCATTCCTGGCTGGAGAGCGGCGGCGTTTATGGCTATCGCAAAATCCATGACGATCTGCGCGAGGTTGGTGAAGATTGTGGTCGCCATCGTGTAGCGAGGCTCATGCGTCTTGAAGGTCTGCGCTCTCAGACAGGGTATCGGCGTCGCCCTGGTAAGTACGACGGTAAGCCAGCGGTCGCCTCGCCCAATTTGCTGAAGTGCCAGTTCAATGTCGTGGAACCTAACAAGGTTTGGGTCACCGACATCACCTACACTCGTACGTATGAAGGCTGGTTGTATTTGGCGGTGGTGCTGGATCTGTTTTCTCGTCAGGTCGTTGGCTGGTTAATGAAGTCGCAGATGACCAGTGATCTGGCTATTGATGCGTTGTTGATGGCGGTTTGGAGGCGTAAACCGAAGCAAGAGGTGATGGTTCATTCCGACCAAGGTAGCCAGTACAGCAGCTCCGATTGGCGCAGCTTTTTGAAAGCAAACAATTTGATTGCCAGCATGAGTCGCCGAGGCTACTGTCATGACAATGCCGTGGCCGAGAGCTTTTTCCAGCTTCTGAAACGGGAACGGACCAGGCGGAAAATCTACACAACGTGGGAATATGCTCGTAGTGATGTGTTCGATTACATCGAGATGTTCTACAACGTAAAACGTCGGCATGGCTTCAACAATCAGCTGTCGCCGGTAGAGTTTGAAAAGCGTTACGCAATGAGTTTGCAAGGTGTCTAGAGAATCCGGGGCGATTCAATATGACATGGTACTCCTGCCCATCCATTGCTTCGCCTAATGAGCCTACTTCGAAGGCTTAGGAACGCGCGGATGCTTCTCGGGTCATGGACATCACCACGGTCTGCTCAACCCCGTCGACCTCCTCAATCATGAACATAAGAAAGCTCACGATGACGTATCGATCGCCAGCGGCGGTGACTGCAATTGAATAGCCGTGCTGTTCTTCCATCGCCGCCAAGTCCTCGGTGACGACCGTATCCCCGTTTTCAGCCTGGGTCAACTCCAATGATGGGGATGGATCAAGACGATCAATGCCTCTGAGCACAAATCGTCGAATAGGCGCATCGATTGCAGTGTTTGCCTCGGGTTGCTTTGCGCTCACCAGCACGCAATGCGCCGATCGCCTTAAACACATTGGTAGAACTCGCTCTGGCAGACGGAACTGCGTCTTCAGAAAGCCCCGTGACGAGCGAATGAATTGAAATTCGATTACAACGTCTGCCTCCCAAGTTCTCCAGGATGGGTCGAACATTTCGCGCTACTGCACTGACGCCAACTCCCGTGCGCAGCCAAATCACATCACCACTCGCCTCGCGAAGCATCCAGGGCATGGTAATGGCCTGGCCATTCACGCTGGCAGTCATTTCGGGAACGTAAGACGCGCTACCCGGCTGCCATGAAGCACCTCGATTGAAGGCGATCCAAGCGTGCTCCATCAGCATCTTGTCCTCCTCCCATGTCGGCAACGGCTTCTCGCCCCAGGCTTGCAGGAACGCTTCATCGGTCTTCATTCCATCCCGGTAGAAGTATTCAAGCCCTGCCAACACTGCTCGACGAGCCCGAATTGAGACATCCAACTCCTGCTCAATCGGGAGACTCAACTCGTGGGCGTAGTGATATTGCAGGGAGCAGGTCATGAAGCCATCCATGGCGGCGAAGGTCATCGTCACGGGCGGTGTCGTGGGTACGCGGGAGACAGTCGCCGCTACCGGAGCTGAGGCCCTCGCGACGCTAGCTGGAATGACTGAAGGATCACGCAAGGGATCGGGAATCGTCTCTGCATCTGTGCCGCCGTAGACCTTCAACCGATCTTTCGCCCTGGACAGGCCAACGTACAACAGATTGTTCCGCTCGATGGCTTCACCTTGGAGTCGCATGGCTTGCGTGCTGTGCAGCGCTTCAGCGGGCAGTAGCAACGCCTGGCGCTCATCAAAACGTGGCGGAGCCTCTGCTCCAAACTTGGTCTTCTCGACGTTGGCCATGTGCACGACGTCGAACTCAAGCCCTTTGCTGCCATGGACGGTCATGAGCCGCACAGCGTCGATCGCAGCCGCCTCGGGTGGAAGCGCGCGCTCTGCTGATCGCTGCCCGATATACCGCCGAAAATCTTCTCTGACCAAAAACTTCGATAACGTCGCTTGGCTACCAACGCCATCACTGTTGCGAACCCCGTAGAGGAATTGCCACAACGCCAGACGATTGATCTGCGCAGCTGCAGATTGGTCTGCCAGCGACTCCAACCCAAAGCCTTTCTCAAACAGCAGGTCACAGACAAACACCCAAGGGCGGGAGCTTCGCGTGGCCCCTTCCAACAAGTCACTCAACACATGGACAACCTGCTGACCTTGCGTCGACAGCCCTGGAGCGGGGCGGCTCAGCCAACGACCACGCTGGTGGTTGAAACCTAGCTTGGACTGGTTCGTCAGCGCCTCGATGTCTGCCGCCGGCATCCTCAAGTTTGCGCGTCTGAACAAGCCCAGCAGCGCCCCAGGCGAACGCTGCGTCAGCAGTTGCATCAGGCACATGAATTCTTTGACTTCAGCCCTCTGGTTCAACTCTCCCAGGTGCAATACAGGAATGCCAGCTGCCTCGATGTCTTGGGCAAGCTTGTCTACTTGGGCATTCGTAGAGCTGATGATGCCCTGACTGCCGTACGAGTGCCCTGCCGCTCGACACTGAGTAATCTCGGTGACGATGACACTACTCTGAGCATCCCTTTGGGTGTGGAGTAGAGCTGGCATAACACCGCTCACGGAGCGAGAGGGTGATACAGGATCCAGGGGCACGAATGATTGCAAAACATGGTCGGTTCCAGCACGTTCGACCAAGCGAAGAATCTCTGGAGAGCAGCGTCGATTGATGTCCAAGCTGTAACGCCTGATAGAGGCAGCCTGTCCTCTGGCAACGTACGCATCGTCAAACTTGAGCAGACTTTGGATCGACGCACCACGCCAGTGATGAATAGCCTGACGAATATCACCGACCACCCACAGGCAACGTTGCGGCGATCCGATCTTTTTGACGAACTCGATCATCACGTGGTTGACGTCTTGGTACTCATCCACCAAGACGTGATCGTACTGTTCTAGGAAAGCAGCCAGGGACGGGCGATCATCACGAGCCTGCACAGTGGGTCGAACCAGGAGGTCTGGATAGTCCACCCACCCTTCTCGCCGTAGTACGGCTTCGTAGGCACTGTAGAGGGTCACTATGTCGTTCCGCTCTCGCTCAACATCGGGCTCGACCGCCGGCAGTGCTCGAACGATCGCAGCGTATTCGTCCGGGGTGACCAATTCTTCTTTCAGACGGTGGATGATCCTCAACACATCCGGCAACCAGTCGTAGGGGTTGCTCAACCTGAAGAAATATTCGAGCTGCAGGGTGGGCAGCTCTTCGACCATCATCCTGACTTGCTGCAGCGTGTCAGCGATCTTGATTTGAGGTGTGAGACCGAAGAGAAGATGGTGCTTTCGCAGGAGCTCGAGTCCGAACGAATGGAAGGTGCCAGCCCATACCTGTGAAGCATTCGGAACATTGGCTGCCGCCAGCCGCTCGACAAGCTCCTGGGCGGCGCGGTTGGTAAAGGTCATCACCAAAATTCTATTGGCGGGAACCCCACTGGCGATCAAATGGGCCACTCGGTGTACCAACGTCGTGGTCTTACCGGTTCCTGGGCCCGCAACCACATTGACGAACTTCTCTGGGGCCTCAGCCGCAAGGCGCTGGGCATCGCTTGGTGGATGTGCAGGAGCCGGAGGAACTGGGGGGACATCTGGGAGTAGCAGCGCGTCAGCCAATTGCTGTCTTACTACTTCTAGCGGCAGCAGAAAATGCGACGCTATCAACCGAGAACGCCATCTAGCTGACCACAACGCCCTGGCCGTCGTCCTCGGTAGCAAAAGCTCTCGCGCAAAGACGTTTGCCTGGAGCTCGTTGCGCTCCCATGCGCCATACCCCTCCACCACCGCACTTCCAGGGCTGGTAGTGCTGGGGTTGCTAGCAGCAGTAGTGGTATCAGCTGCATCGTCGGGGTCGGCGATGAATGACACGGTAGAGGTACCAGGGGCAGGTTGGGGTGAGTCGAGATACCAATGACCCAGTTCGTGAGCCAACAGGTAAGCCTTCGACTCCTGTCGAACGTCATCACGAATCAGGATTGTGTGCATCGACCGCTGCAGGAGCGCATCTGCCCCGCCCAACGCATAGTCATCGGGTGACACCCACTCGATCGCAATGCCTAGAGTCGCTTCAGCAACATCAAGCAATTGCGTGCTGGTCGGATACTGTTCACCGCACGCAGCGATAAGTCTCGCCCGTGCATTGATGGCCTGGATTCGTGCACGGTCGAAAGGATTCATATCAGTCCCCTAATACCAACAGTTGAGCCTCTTCGTCATGAGGTAACTTGAGCGCTTTTACCGCCTCTTCCCAAGAAACAGGCTCTGTTAGCACCCTTGGTTGACCGTTGGGCGCTTTGAATGAAGGTGCCGCTAGCTGACGAAAATTCAGACTCACCGCTTCATTCATCGCTTCTGGCGAAACCTGGAAATACTCGGCGACATTTCTCATCAAGACGCCAGGTGCACGAACTATCCCGACAAGCACCTCGTTGACCAATCTGCGCTTGCCGGGAAGGCCCAGGTGATTTGCCAGCTCGTTGGCTTTAGGGCCTAAAAAACCTGCAATAGCGGCTTGAGCACGTGCCACTTCAGCTGGATCAGCGATTACTTGGGCAGCAGTGGCAGTAATCGCCCGGGCAGTCGCGGCAGAGATGGGTGAAGCAGCCGTCTGGGCTTCTGGGCAATGAGAAAGCTCCTCAGCCAATAGCCCACCCACGATTTGAGAAGCCGACCGCCCGTATTCCTTCGCGGTCAACTTGAGTTCCAGACTGAGCTTGCGATCAAGTCGGGCCATCCATTGTTCGGGCTGGCCGTCATAGCTCGCCACCTTCTGCTCATAGCCGTCGAGTACCTTTCTCCCGCTATGCTCTTCGATCGCATCTTCAAAACGCTCGTAGCCACTCTCGACCATCTCTCGAACGAGCACAGAAAATTTCTTGCTCTGCTCCTCCGCAACGGCCTTAAGCGCTTTATGCATAGCTACCGGCACATACACGCCTACCGTCTGCAACGTGCCCTTAGTGCTGGTCACGGGTGCAGATCGCGGCGCCTGCGATGCACGAGGCAAAGCGGGTTCGTAATGACTGCGCATAGACACCTCCTGTGGCGACGCTTGGGTTTGTAGACCTTCGGGAATCACGGGCTTGGGTTCGTCCTGCCCTGGCTCACCTTGCTGCAGTTGCTGTTGCTTCTGGTGCTGCTTCGGCTGCTTCGGCTGCTTCGGCTGCTTCGGCTGCTTCGGCTGCTTCGGCTGCTTCGGCTGCTTCGGCTGCTTCGGCTGCTTCGGTGCATCCTGAAGGGATGATAGTGCTGAGCCATCAATGATCGGTGGAACCACCATGTTGGCAGTCAGGTCGGCCATGACCTGCTTGGCGAGAAGATCTGGGGTCGCCGCCTGCACCTGTAGGATCTGTCCCTCCGGCATAGCAACCTTACACAGGCAAGCGCCCCCTACCATCTGAAAATCCGCCGTCGCAGACACCCATCCCAGGTAATCCGACCACGCCCTAAGCGGAGCGTTGAGGGCTTGAGACGGCAAATTGACATTACGTTTCATGGTAGACTCGGGGCACCTAGACGGAAGCAGTGGTGCGCCAAAAGGCGCTTGTATATCATCTTTATATCACTCTCAATGGTAGGGACACAATTGATCGATGATCATTTTTCCAAGGCTATCCGAGGTTCAGTGAGCCAATGGATGCACGATAACTCGCTCGAATCCTGCCTCGCAGCGCTCGACAATCCGGTGGAGCTTGGTGCGTATCTGTTACCCCAGGTCGTTGCTGCTCTCGCGGAGGTCAACGTCGATCTCTACGACCTCCAGCGCAGCGCTTGGGCGAATCCGTTGATTCATCTGCGCGGTGTATTTGACATTCTCGATCTGCCAGAAACGCCAACCGCTTTCATCCCCGTGCCTGACGTTGCCACTACAGTCGCCGCCAGGGCAAGCGCGGTGGTCTGCCTCGCCGTGCTCAATTCGGACACCATTTCCTATGGCTCCGAGAATGACGGCCACCTGTTCGTGAACCTGGTGGTGCTTCCGGGCGATGATGACTTTGCGGAAAAGTCCAAGGGCGATATGCGCGGCCATACCGACGGGGTTTCGTTCCCGGTTCGCGGTCTGCCGCATGAGTTTGACGAGCGCGTAGCCCCTTCCCCTGACTTTGTCTGTCTGAGTGGTCTTCGTAATCCTGACGGCACTACCACCACGGTCATGCCACTCTCTGGAGTCCTGCAGAAGCTGACCAGCGAGGAGATCAATGAGCTGACGAAGCCTCAGTACATCCTCCGCCCTCAAAAAACCTTCAAGCGTGGGCTGCGCAAAATCTTCGGCAAGGACAGTCCGCTGCTGGAGGTAATGGTCGGCATCCAACTGCTGTTCGAAACCGAGGATGGGTATTGGATTCGCTACAGCCACAGTGCGTCGGAAACCGATTTTGACTCTGAGCTTGCGAGCCAAGCGATAACGCGCTTCGAGCAGGCCTGTCAGGAATGCTCCGCGTCGGTGGTCATTGCACCCGGCGATATCCTGCTCGTGAACAATCGCGTGGGACTACATGGGCGCGGCGTAGTGGGCGGCGAGGCCGGTGGCGACTCACGGTGGCTGCTGCGTACCTATGGACTGGAAACCCGGGAGCTACGGGCTGACCAGCGCTATCCCGACAGTGCGTTCAAGCTCTACCCATGAATTGGGTGCGGGATGCTATGTGTGGCATCCCGCTCCATTTCCTGGCGCTGGCCAGTTGGCTTTTAAGGCATTCAGTAACATCAGGTCATGGCGACGGACTGACCGTACGAGTTTCGTTCATCGTTGTACGCGGTGCATAGCACGTGAATCACTTCAGCAGTGTCATCCACACTCCACTCTGGATTCGGCTGCCATTTGGAGTCATAGAGCCCCATCAAGGTATCCTCTTGCCATCCAAACTTAGAAAATACCACCGCACCAGTTGGAAAATTGACGTACTCATCCACAAACAACCCATGTTCTGACATATGGCCCTCAAGCCCCGAAACACCCTCAAAGTCTGGCATCCTGAAAATTGGCCAGCCCATCTTGGCAAAACAAGCGTTCCAGAGTGCACCAGACACTACGGCATTACCTCCTCGCTCGAAATACTGAGGGGCAACGCTATGGTTGCCACCAGGAATCATCAATCGATCACAGAGCATGAAAGCGAAAGTAGGCCCCTGGGCAAACTGAGACTCCTTGAAGGCAGACCTCGCCTTCTTCATCAGCGTATTAATCACTAGCAACAAAGAACGCGGGTCGTATGATCCATCATCAAACGGAGGCTTAAACGGAGCAATTTCCCTTTCCGCCATTGCGACTTTATTACCCTGCCGAAGTTGGTCTTCGATTGCGATATTCTGATTCAGAGCGTCTTCATGCATCTGATCTGATCGAAGCGGAGCCTGTACGAGATCCAAGGACTTCAATTCAACATAGAACTCCTTCCCGTTCGGCAGAGCGCAAACGAAGTCAGGCATCGAATCTTTTTTTGCCACGATCCGTTTAGTCTTGAAGTGCTTGCTGAGCTTTGAATATACAAGCGCCTCACCGTAGTACTCAAACACCTGCCTGAAGCCCTGGCTATCAGACACATCCTTCACACGTCCAAAGGACAACTTCAGTTCGTGGACAAGGGCCTTTAGCTCATCATCCGCATATGATTCTTCTTCCAGCCTTTTCAGATGATCCCAAGAAATAGATCTCAGGCTGTGATCTTCCGAAAGCCCATGGAACTGGTGGCACCAGTAGAGATACATCTCGTTTACGGGAAAGACCTTTTCATGGGTTCGATTATAAGTTTCTCTTAACTCAGTCGCTTGCTCAGGTGTGAGAGTTGTTTGGGACGCGACAGTTAGAAGATTGAGTAGCGCGCTTAGGTCTTGCTTGAAGGATGGCAAATGCTGTTCTGTCACTCGCGTAATGGCATCGAGTCTTTCGTAAGCAAACACGCCCAAGTGGGTGGTGCGTTCTTCTCGCGGAAGAGTGCGCTGGTACATGAGACCTTCGTGAAGAGCCAGTGACAGAGCTGACGCGCCTTCAGGCTGAGGGTGCGGAGCTTGGTGGGGCTTTGGAGTCTGGTGGGGATCCAGAGCCTGTTGAAGCTCTGGTGGGGTTGGGCTGAGCTCTGTGGAGGCTGGCATTGGCTCTAGGGGATTCAGGTTCTGCTTTGGCAACAGGGCCGGAGGGGTGCTGGATGATTCCATTCGGGGTAGCTCCTTGTAGGGATTTCTGGACTTAGTACTTAGTACTAAGTTTGTCCAGATCGGGTCAAGGCCCTAGGTGACATCCTCGGTCGCAAACCCGGGTTGATCAGAGGATTGGTGGTTTTTTGGGGGGGGCTGTGGGGAGGGTCTAGATAGTATGAAAAATTACCGGTTGTAATCCCGGTGAATTCGAACTTCACTTTCCCCAGTGACGAGAAGTAAATCTCCAGCTCTGAATCCAGATCGAAGGTGCCAGAGGTTTCCACTGAGTAGGCGACGATGTTCTTGTACGGCAAGGAGGTGAAATCCTTCTTGCTACCGGTAATCCCCTGAACGTTGACCGCGATGATGCGTTTGTTGGTAAACACCACGCCGTCACGCATGGCCTTGTAAGAGTCGATCACTTCTTCGCCGTCCAGCAACAGTGCGCTTACGCGTTCGGCGTACTCATCGTTCTGCTTGAGTTTGAAGAAGCCTTTGTTGTTGAAGTCGATCATCTGTCCATCCTCATCTTCAAGAAAACATCCCGGTATTTCTTTGTTTCAACGACGGGCTTTCAGCACGCGGATATCGGTTGGGAACCCGTCGGCGCCGACAAGTTTTTTCCAGCCCAGATACTGAAACTCGCCCTTCTCATCAATGTAATCGCCCTTCTCCACCGCTCGGCCGCCCATGATCGCCACGCGCTTTACCTCACCGCAACCGCCATCCGAAGGCCTGACGGTGTAGATCACATACGGCTTCACGTATTGCGTGGCGCGGAAGTATTGGCCGCAGATTTCGTCGACGGTGATCAGCATGGTTTTCAAGCGTGCTTCGCCGTCGGTGTCTTCGTGCAGTTTGAGGAAGGAGATGTCACCGACGTCGCTGTAGCCGAGGGCGCGGGCGCGTTGGTATTCGGGGGAGTTCTGGTGGGCGATGCGACCTTCCTCTGCAGCACCTTGCATTTTCGCGGCGAACTCGGCTTTGCCTTGGGCGATCATCGCGTCGGCCTGGCCCGCGAACTCTTCGCATTGCGCAAATTCCCGGGAGCCGAGGTGATCGGGCGTCAGGTTCGAGCGGTGTTCATTCATGGTTCGCAGGTTGCTTTCCAGGGCAAACATCACGTCGTAGGCGGTGGTGCGGCCGCTTTGCACGTCGGCCATTTTCTCCAGCACGCGCTGGCAGTTGCCGGCGTAATACTTCCAGCTGTTTTCCGGGTGTTCTTGCACAGCGGCGAATGCCGGGGTCATTGCAACGGCGAGTGTGATTGCGCAGAGCAGGCGCAAACAATGGGTACTGACTGGCATTGGGTAGTCCGTTACGGAGATGGGCAGTGGCGCGACGCTACTATTTTGCTATCTTGCCGTCCACTGCCAGTAACGAGGTCGCCAACGCCTCGATGGAGTCAATTTTCAGAGGGAGAAACACCTTGATGGCCGTGTTGTACTTTTTCGTTTGGGCAGCCGTTTGGGCTTGGGTCGTGCAGACCCGTGGTGCCTGGAACCTGATCCTCGCCAACCTGGCGGGTGCCGCCAGCGGTTTCATCGTCGCAATGATTTTTTCAGTGGTCTGTTCGGGCCTTTTCCCGGCGCACGTACCTCCCTCACCCGAGAAACTGGCGAGTAGCGTGCTGCAAGTGATGACAACGTTCGGCGTGCTGGCGTGTGTATGGATGTGGCTGGTCCGGCGCCCTCAGCCCGAGCATCCACTGGCTCGCCAACTGTTCGCCGGCATCTGTGGGTTGGCTGCTGGTGTGACGACGTTGGTGTTTTTCGCGCTCAACTTTCACTGAGCAGCGCTCTCGTCACTGGTATTACACGTGTGTTTTGTTATCTTGCCGCCCATCGTCAGCGTTCACTGTGGGCGTGCGTTGATTTCAGGGTTTTGAAGGTTTAAGGAAAGGATCAAATGGAGTTTCTGCGTTTTCTGGCGATTGTTGCGGTTTGGGGGTTCATGTGGCGCTGGGTGGTGCAGAACCGTGGCAGCTGGAATATTTTCTACGGCAATATCGTTGGCGCAACGGGTGGTTTCATTGTGGCGATGGTGGTGCTGTCGATCACGTTGTCGCTGTTTCCTTCGTCGCATGACTACGAACCGGCGCAGGCTGAAAACACGCAAGTCACCGAGCCGACCTCTCTATTGCCTGAAGCCGAGGCAGTCACACCCGCAGCCGATCTGAAGGATGCGCCGGCTTTTGCTGCCATCGAGCCGGACGACAAGCCCTCTCCCGCCGACTCCGCACTGTTGCCGAACTATGCCGGCCGGGCGCCGAAATCAATCGGACTACAGACCGTGCTGGATCAAAGCGACTATGACGGTCGCATGGCCCTGGCAGCGCTGAACAAGAAATTGCGTGGTGACGCCCAGGCCGACAAGTCGATGATTGCGTATGTCATGTGCAGCCCGTTTGTGACCAGCACGTTGCGCTTTCCCGCTTCAGCGCGTTTTGCTGACAGCAAAGCGCTGGTCAGCCACCGCTTCAAGGATCAGGTCTACACCTTCAACAACACCGTCACCGCGCGCAACATGAACGGCGACGATGTCACCTACCGTTTCGATTGCTCGGTACAAGAGCAGCCGCGAGTTGACGCGCTGCCTGCGCAATGGCGTTTGTTGGCGCTGAAAGTGCAAAAAGCCGACTCTTAAGGCTGATTTAAGGGTTCAAGGCGCCGGCTGCGCTATCATCGCCGGCCTGTGCGCCTTGAGCTTTGCCCTCCGATGTCCCGACACTTCGCTGATCCCTCTTTGTTGCCTGCCGTGCTGGCCGGCCCACTGCTGCGCAGGCTGGAGCCGAAGCGGTTGGTGCTGTGGTTGATCGGTACGCGCCAGCTGTCGCTGACATTGCGCCTGCAAGGTGTAGGAGACATTCCTCTCGACGCTGGGAAATGCACGGTCATTCCCGTAGGTCGTCAGGCGTTTGTTCATCTCATCGATGTTTCTCTCGACAGCGCCCTGCCCTGCGATACGCAGATCGACTATGACCTGCTGATCGACAACGCGACGGGCATCGCCGACTGGGCGGCGCATTTGCTGTACGGCGATGCAAGCAGTCCGAACTTCGTCCTGCGCTCGCGGATCGATCAACTGCTGCATGGCTCCTGCCGCAAGCCGCATCACCCGGCGACGGATGGTTTGCTGTGCGTCGACCAGTTACTGGCCACGGAAACCGATCCGAAACAACGCCCCGCCCTGTTGATGATGAGCGGCGATCAGGTCTACGCCGACGATGTGGCCGGGCCGATGTTGCGGGCGATTCATGCCCTGATCGCAAGACTCGGCCTGTTCGATGAACACCTCGAAGGCGCCGTGGTCAGCGACAGCGCCAGGCTCTACGAACATCCGGCCAGTTACTACCACCGTGCGGATTTGTTACCGGCACTGGAGAGCAACGAGACATTGCGCGAGCGATTTTTCGGCGGAGCACGTAAGCCGATTTTCACCAGCAGCAGCGCTGACAATCACTTGGTGACGTTCGCCGAAGTCATGGCGATGTACCTGCTGGTGTGGTCGCCGACGCCCTGGTTGCTGATCGATCCGCAAGCTCCCGAACTGACGCCAGAACGCTTCAAGCGCTACACCCTCGAACAGACTCGCATCGATGCCTTCAAGGCCGGATTGGACAAGGTCGCCCGTGCGCTGGCGCATCTGCCGAGCCTGATGATTTTCGATGATCACGACATCACCGATGACTGGAACCTGTCCGCGCAATGGGAGGAAACGGCCTACGGCCATCCGTTCTCCAAACGCATCATCGGCAATGCGTTGATCGCCTATATGTTGTGTCAGGGCTGGGGCAACAATCCCGATGCGTTCAAAGAGGTATTGGAGAAAACCCAGAGCCTTAGCGCCAGCGGTGATGATCAGTATCTCGACAGCCCGGTGCAGGACGATTTGATCGATGACCTGCTGCGCTTTCAGCATTGGCATTTTGTATTGCCGACCAGTCCTGCGCTGGTGGTCATCGACACGCGCACCCGACGCTGGCGCAGTGAGATGGCGCTCAAGCAACCCTCGGGCCTGCTCGATTGGGAGGCGTTGAGCGAACTGCAACAGGAGCTGCTCGATCACCCGTCAGCGATCATCGTGTCCCCGGCGCCGATCTTCGGCGTGAAGCTGATCGAAACGGTGCAAAAAGTCTTCAGTTGGTGCGGTTATCCGCTGCTGGTCGACGCGGAAAACTGGATGGCCCATCGCGGCGCCGCGCAAGTGATCCTGAATATTTTCCGCCACTCGCGCACACCGGGTAACTACGTGGTGCTGTCCGGCGATGTGCATTATTCCTTCGTCTACGAAGTACTTATCCGCCACCGCAAGGCCGGCCCGCGAATCTGGCAGATCACCAGCAGCGGGATCAAGAACGAGTTTCCGAAAACCCTGCTGGAATGGTTCGACCGTCTCAACCGCTGGCTCTATTCGCCACGGTCACCGCTGAACTGGTTTACCAAACGCCGACGCATGCGCATCGTGCCGTATACGCCGGAGCATGCTGAGGCGGGCGAACGGCTGTGGAATTCGGCGGGGATCGGTCAGGTGTTTTTCAATGAACAGGGACAGCCGCGCGAGATCATTCAGCACAATTCCAATGGCGCGGCGAAGACGCGGATGCTGGCGCCGGATCTGGCGGATTATCCGGACTAAGGTCTACACCGAACATGTGGGAGCGAGCCTGCTCGCGAAAGCGGTCGATCATCCAGCAGAGATGTCTACCGATAGTCCGCCTTCGCGAGCAGGCTCGCTCCCACAGTGCTACTTACAAGCCATCAATGCGCGATCAGTGCTCGCCCCACACCTCTGACAATCATCTCCACCTCACGCTCATCAATCGTCAACGGTGGCAGCAGACGTATCGTTTTGCCACGCGTGACGTTGATCAACAGTCCATGATCCCGCGCCGCGATCAGGGTCAGATCACGCACCGGTTGTTTCAGCTCGATACCGATCATCAAACCCTGACCACGAATCGCCAGCACGTTGGGATTGTCCGCCAGCTCTGCGCGCAGGCGAGTTAATAGCCGTTCCCCCTGAACCCGGGCGTTTTCCAGCAGGCCCTGTTCTTCGATGATATCCAGCACCGTACAACCGACCCGACACGCCAGTGGATTGCCGCCGAAGGTGCTGCCATGGCTGCCGGGGGTGAACAGATCCGCCGCCCTGCCCCGGGCCAGACACGCACCGATCGGCACGCCGTTGCCCAGTCCTTTGGCCAATGTCATGACATCCGGGACGATGCCTTCATGTTGAAACGCGAACCAACGCCCGGTGCGGCCGATGCCGGTCTGGATTTCATCGAGCATCAGTAACCACGCATGGCGATTGCACAGTTCCCGCAGGGCTTTCAAATAACCAGAGGGCGCGAGCTGTACGCCGCTTTCGCCCTGGATTGGCTCGACCAGAATCGCCACGATCCGCTCGCCGTGCTTTTGCTGCAGCTGCTCCAGCGCTGCGAGATCACCGAACGGCACTTTGAGGAAATCCCCCGGCAATTCGTTGAAACCCAGGCGCACCGCCGGGCCATCGCTGGCCGATAAAGTGCCGAGTGTGCGGCCATGGAACGCGTTGGCCATAACCACCACCAGCGGCTGTTCGATACCCTTGCGCCAGCCGTACAAACGCGCGAGTTTCAGCGCCGTTTCATTGGCCTCGGCGCCAGAGTTATTGAAGAACGCCCGCTCCATCCCCGACAGCTCGGTTAGCCGTTTGGCGAGTTGTTGCTGCCAGTCGATGCTGTACAGATTCGAGGTGTGCAGCAGTAATCCCGCCTGCTCGCTGATCGCCGAAACAATCCGCGGGTGCGAGTGGCCGACATTGGTCACCGCGACACCGGCCACCGCGTCGAGATACTCACGGCCGGTCTGATCCCACAGGCGGGTGCCGAGGCCTTTGGTAAAGCTCAAGGCCAGTGGTTGGTAGGTGTTCATCAGGGCGGCGGTCATGACTTCAAACTCCAGCGAAGGTCGGTGTGCTGCCAGTATGGTTAGCCAGCGAAACTGGATAAACTCGGTAAAACTTCATTCATTTAAAAGCTGAGCTTGATAATGGACTTGTTCCAGGCGATGAGCGTGTACGTCAAAGTAGTCGAAGCCGGGAGCATGACGGCGGCCGCGTTGCAGTGCGATATGTCAACGACCATGGTCGGCAATCATCTGCGCGCGCTGGAGCAGCGGCTCGGTGTCCAACTGTTGCAGCGCACGACTCGACGTCAACGCCTCACCGAATTCGGCAGCGTTTACTACCTGCGTTGTCTGGATGTCTTGGGACTGGTGGCCGACTCCGAACGGCTGGCGGAACAAGCACTGGATGAGCCGCGTGGCCTGCTGCGGATTACCGCTCCACTGACCTTCGGCGTAGAGCGCCTGGCACCGGCGCTCAGCGAATTTTCCCTGCAATATCCCCAGGTCAAAATGGACGTGGTGCTGACCAACAGCCGCCCCGACCTGCTGGAAAGTGGTCTGGACGTGGCGTTTCGGCTGGGGCATTTCGAGGAGTCGAATCTGATCGCCCGCCCCCTGATCGATTACACACTGACTGTGTGCGCGTCCCCGCAATACGTGGCCCGGCGCGGCATGCCGCACACCCCTGAAGATTTGCAACAACACGACTGCCTGTCGTTCGCCTACCCTGCCGGTGACGATTGGCAATCGGTGGAAAAACGCTGGCGTCTCAGCGGCCCAGAGGGAGAAATTCTCGTCGACGTCAGCGGGCCGATGCTGATGAACACTTCCGCCGGATTGCATCAGGCCGCACGCACCGGCATGGGCATAGTGATGCTGCCCGATGCGCTGGTGGAACAGGATCTGCGCGATGGCAAACTGGTGACCGTCGTTCCCGACTATCAACCTCCAAGCCGTCCCTTGCATTTGCTTTATGCTCCGGATCGCTATCGTTTACCGAAGCTGCGCCGCTTCGTCGAATTCGCGATGCAGACGTGGGGCAGATCCTGAAAACGAGCGACATGGACAATGTCTCGAAGAATTACTGACAAGGAGTCGAAGCGAAGATGAACAACAACCTGACCGTACGCGACCTGCTATCTGACGAAGTGGAGTCGGTACGGCTGTTCCTCGGCCAACATGGCTGGGGGCACCGTACCGGTTCCAGCGAACATTTCGCACAACTCATCGAACACTCGCAACGCACGGCGATTGCCCTGCTCGGCGCGCAGATCGTTGGCTTTGCCCGAGGCATAACCGATGGCTTGTCCAACGGTTACCTGTCGATGGTCGTAGTCGATGGCGAGTATCGACGCACAGGCATTGGCCGCAGACTGGTTGAGCATGTCATGGGCGATAACCCCGATATCACCTGGGTACTGCGCGCAGGAAGAGAAGGCGCCGAAGCCTTTTTTGCCCGCCTGGGTTTTGAGACGTCGGTGATCGCCATGGAGCGACCTCGATTGAAATAACAGGTATGCGCTCTGGCAACGGCTATGATCAGCTTCTCTTTCCAGCACGGATGCTGTGCGATGCTCGTCACTCTTCAAAATACTCCCTTGTGGGTTTATGTGGTTTTTCTGGTTCTGGTGTATTTCGGCCTCAAGGCCCGCAAACCCCAACATGAAAGCCGGTTTTCCCTGCTGTCGACCCCGCTGGTGTTGTTGGGCTGGTCGCTGTTGTCGTTGAACCTGACGGTTGATCCAGGCTTGAGCCTCAGCGGCTGGCTCATTGCTTTGTTACTGGGCGCTCTGTCGGCATGGCTGATTTTCCCCAACAAGGGGATAAATCTTGATGATCCGGAAACCGGGTTGATCGTGCCGGGCACTTGGAAAGCGCTGATTCTGCTCCTGCTTTTTTTTGCAGTGAACTACTACTTCGGTTATCAGGATGACGTGCACCCAGAGCGCGCTGCCGCCCCGGATATGTTGCTGTTCAAAGCCGCAGCATCAGGCTTTATCAGTGGTCTGATTAGCGCTCGCTCACTGAAATATTACCGTTTGCTGCGCACCCTTCAGGCTCAACGCCCGCCATTGGGCGCCCAATGATTCAGGAACCGCTTTTCACCAACACCGGTTTTTCCTGAGGGGCTGCGTATCGTGCACCGTATCCTGCAATTACATGGGCGCGATATACAGTCACTGGACATGAGCGGGCGTGGCGCGACGTTCCGCTTCTCGCTATCAACAGATCAGCAAAGCGCCGAACAATGGATGATGCGTTCAATGAATTTGCACAGCCCAGGCAAATAGTTGAGACCGCCGGCCCGTTGCTCCGTGACAACGCCGCCCCGCTCGCCTAAATTAGTCGACCTGAAAAAGCCCTTGGTTTTCTCATCTCCACTCAAGTTAAAAAGTAGTGAAATTTCAATGTCCGATTTCAACACCGCTGAATCCGTAGTCACCGAATCGTCCAAAGCGGAATACGAAAACTCCATCAATCTTTCACAACACCTGCCACAAGCCAAAATCATCAGCGAGATGGTCCTGGACGCGTTCCAGTCGACCCGCGAAAGCGACCAGATCCGCGAGCTGCGCGCGGCGATCCGTCAGGCTCACGACAGCTTCGATGATGACAAGGCCTACGAACTGATGGGCGAACTCAAGGCGCTGAAAGATGCCGAAGCCGCCGACCTCGCTGCGCTTGACGACCTCAGCAGCAAGTTCTCGATCGGCCGCATCCTGTCCAGCTTCAAGGACGATCCGGCGTTCCAGGAAATCGTTTACGGCCTCGCGCTGAAAGTGCTGAACCAGACCCATCAGGCGATCAGCAATCCGAGCGGCGGCAAGAGCAAGGCTGCGAAGAAGAAAGAAGTCGAAATCTTCACCATCAGCAAAGACGGCATCAGCGTGACCTTGCCTCTGCGCACGCCCCGCTCGCGCCTGAACGTTGACCGTGCAGCGCTGGAGTTCCTCGGTTTCACCTTCGTCGGAGAAGGCGAGGAAGCGGAACTGGAAAGCGAAGTCTTCGTCGACAACGCTGGTACCGAGCAGGCAGTGAACCGCAAGAACATCATCACCGCGCTGCAACAGCAGACTGCGTTTGATGGATATAGCATCGCCGCGCAGTAATAGCGCAGCCGCTAAATTAAAAAGCCCCGCACTGGGATTCAGGCGGGGCTTTTTGGTTTTCGGCTTGAGATGGGTGAGATGGCCTAAACCGAGGCCCCTCACCCCAGCCCTCTCCCGAGGGAGAGGGAGCCGATTTGGGGATATTGTAGAAGTACACCGAAATGAAAGTGCTGTGCCGAATCCACAATCGCCTCGCTCTGTCAGGTCGACGTATAGCGGAAGACACCTCGGTCAGTCCCCTCTCCTTCCGGGAGAGGGCTAGGGTGAGGGCAAGCCGCTAAACCACACTTAAGCCGAAGGGTGCAACGCTACAATCATGTCCACCTCAATCGCCGCATTCTTCGGCAACTGATACACCCCCACTGTGGTGCGCGTGTGCCGACCGGCATCGCCAAGCACATGACTGAACACGTCCGACGCACCGTTGGCCACTTCACTCAGGTCAACGAAGTCCGGCGTCGACTTCACATACACAGTCACCCGCAACAACGCCTTGATCTTGTCCAGCGAACCCACAGCATCGACGATCAGCGCCAGACAACGCATCGCACTGATGCTCGCAGCGGCTTGGGCATCCTTGAGGGTCAACTCCAACCCAACCCGACCGGGGTACTGAATCTTGCCGTGAGTGCGTGGCACCATACCGCTGATGTACAGCTCATCATGATGACGGATCAGCGGCGCGTAATTGCCGCCAGCAGTGTTCTCACCATAAATGTCGTAGTTCAGCTCTTGGGCCAGGGCAATAAAACGCTCGTCGCAGGTCATCCTCTCAGTCATTTCGCCCAGCCTTATGATCAGTGCATGAAGAAGCTCGAATCACGGCAGTAAAACACCGAAAAAATGGCTTGGTGCTATCACTGTCGGGGTTGGATCCAAATCTAGGGGTTTTGAACTCCACTCGCAACCCTCACCCTAGCCCTCTCCCATAGGGAGAGGGAACCGAACGCAGTATATTGACGACGTACACCGACCTGAACGCACTTTACCGAATCCATAATCGCCACGACTTTGCAGGTCGGCGGTGGACTCCAGACAACTCGGTCGGCCCCCTCTCCCTCTGGGAGAGGGCTGGGCGGGCGGCGTTCCGATGAGGGGCTTTACGCCAGGCAACAAAAAACCCCGCACATCTCTCAATGTGCGGGGTTTTTCTTCAAGCCTTTGAGCCTTACGGCGCGTACGTCAGCAGCAGCTCTGCGGGCACCTTGAAGTCCAGGGACATCATGACGCTCAACGCAGTGATGGTGAAGATCGAGAACACGAACAGCTTGCGTGCCCAGACCGTATCATCCACCGCTTTGTAGCCGGTCCAGGCCATGTACAACCAGTACATGCCCATGGCCGCGGCGACGGCGAGGTAGCTCATGCCGGCGTAACCGCTGAAGGTCAACATCAAGGTCGCTACAAGGAACGCCAGGATGTAGAGCAGGATGTGCTTCTTGGCCACTTGAATCCCGCGCTTCACTGGCAACACCGGAATCGATGCGGCCAGGTAATCGTTGAAGCGGAAGATCGCGATGGCGTAGGAATGCGGCATCTGCCACAGGCTGAACATCACCAGCAACGTCAGCGCGGCCATGTCGAAGCTGTTGGTTACGGCAACGTAACCGATCACTGGCGGCATGGCGCCCGACAGACTGCCCACCAGCGTGCCGTGAACCGACTTGCGCTTTAGGTACAGGCTGTAGAAGCCGACGTAGATGATGAAGCCGATCACCGCGAACAAAGCGGCCAATGGGTTGGCCACCTTGTACAACAATGCAACGCCGAGAACACCAAGGATGGTCGCGTAGACCAGGGCCAGTTTCAGGGAGATCAAGCCCTGCACCAGCACCCGGTTCTTGGTGCGTTCCATCTTCAGGTCGATGTCGCGGTCGATGCAGTTGTTGAACACGCAACCGGAGGCGACAACCAGGGATGTACCGATCATGGCAGCCAGAAACACCGCCAGATCCACATGCCCTTTCGAGGCCAGGAAAAACCCGCCTGCCACAGAAAGCACGTTACCGAAAATGATCCCCGGTTTGGTGATTTGGATAAAGTGCTTGAGCGACATCGGGTCTTACCTCACTTCGCCATCATGTAGGTGTGGATGCTGAACATGATCCACAACGACAGGCCAACCAGCAGCACGATCACGATCGCCGTAAAGACGAATGCAATCACGTTGTTACGCTGAGCAATGGAACGGTCCAGGTGCAGGAAGTAATACAGGTGAACAATCACCTGGATCACTGCGAACAGCAGAACGATTGCCAGCGTGGTGGCTTTCGGCAGGCTCGGATACATCACCAGACCGAATGGGATGACGGTCAGGATCACCGACAGGATGAAGCCAATGGCGTACGACTTTACGCTGCCGTGGCCAGCATCATGGCTGTCATGGGAGTGTGCATTAGCCATTACAGAGTCCCCATCAGGTAAACAACGGTGAATACGCAGATCCACACCACGTCCAGGAAGTGCCAGAACAGGCTCAGGCAGCTCAGACGGGTCTTGTTGGTCGCCGTCAGGCCGTGCTTGTTGACCTGGTACATCATGATGCCCATCCAGATCAGACCCGCCGAAACGTGCAGACCGTGGGTACCAACCAGGGTGAAGAACGCGGACAGGAAGCCCGAACGGCTAGGACCGAAGCCCTCGGAGATCAGCAGGTGGAACTCGTTGATCTCCATGGCGATAAAGCCTGCGCCGAGCAGGAAGGTCATGAACAACCAACCCAGAACCTGCTGCTTCTTGCCTTTGAACAACGCCAGCATGGCGAAGCCGTAGGTGATCGAACTGAACAACAGCAGAGCGGTTTCGCCCAGCACGTATGGCAGTTCGAAGATGTCGTGGCCCGCTGGGCCACCGGCAACGTTGTTTACCAGTACTGCGTACACCGCGAAGATCGACGCAAACAGAATGCAGTCGGTCATCAGGTAGAGCCAGAAACCGTATACGGTCATCTCGCCCGAGTCGTGGTGATGGTCATCGTGCCCATGGTCACCATGGGCGTGTCCAACATTGGTCACTAAGTTCGACATGGTTTAAGCCTGTTCCAACGAGGTTTCAACACGGGTGGCACCGGCCGGGATTTTCCCTGCCGCAACCAGACGCTTGTGCTGCTCGGCTTCGATACGCTCGATCGTTTCAACCGGAACCATATAGCCCTGGTCGTCACGTGCAGCGTGGATCACGAAGTAGATGACGGTGCCGGCCAGGCTGGCGATCGCCAACCACCAGATGTGCCAGATCATCGCGAAACCGAAGACGGTCAACAGTGCGCCCATCACCACGCCAGTGGCGGTGTTGTTCGGCATGTGGATCGGCTCGTACTTGGCCGGACGCTGGTACGCAGTACCGTTTTCCTTGGCTTCAGTGAACGGGTCGATGCAGTCAGCCTTAGGCAGCACGGCAAAGTTGTAGAACGGCGGTGGCGACGAGGTCGACCATTCCAGAGTGTGTGCATTCCACGGGTCACCGTGATCGCAAACGTTCTCTGGCTTGTTACGGTCACGCACGCTCACATAGAGCTGGATCAGCTGGCAGGCAATACCTACAGCGATCATCACCGCACCGAACATGGCAACGTACAGGTACGGTACCCACTCAGGGTTGGTGGTGGCGTTCAGACGACGGGTCATGCCCATGAAGCCCAGTGCATAGAGCGGCATGAACGCGACGAAGAAGCCCGAGATCCAGAACCAGAACGCTGCTTTACCCCAGCCTTCGTGCAGCTTGAAGCCGAACGCTTTCGGGAAGTAGAACGCGAAACCAGCGATGTAACCGAATACCGCACCGCCGATGATCACGTTGTGGAAGTGCGCGATCACGAACAGGCTGTTGTGCAGAACGAAGTCAGCACCCGGGATGGCCAGCAGTACGCCGGTCATGCCGCCGATGGCGAAGGTCACCATGAAGCCCAGGGTCCACAGAACCTGGCTGGTGAAGCGCAGACGGCCCTGGTAGATGGTGAACAGCCAGTTGAATAGCTTCACACCCGTCGGGATGGAAATCAGCATCGTCGCCAGACCGAAGAAGGCGTTGACGCTGGCACCCGAACCCATGGTGAAGAAGTGGTGCAGCCAAACCATGAAGCCCAGTACCGAGATCGCGCCCGAAGCGTAGATCATCGAGTGGTGGCCGAACAGTTTCTTGCCGGTGAACGCCGAGATCACTTCCGAGAAGATGCCGAATGCCGGCAGGATCAGGATGTAAACCTCAGGGTGGCCCCACGCCCAGAACAGGTTGACGTACATCATTGGATTGCCACCAAGTTCATTGGTGAAAATGTGGAAATCCATGTAACGGTCAAGGGTCAGCAGTGCCAGGGTAGCGGTCAGGATCGGGAACGAAGCCACGATCAGAACGTTTGCCCAGGTGCAGGTCCAGGTGAAGATCGGCATGTCCATCAGTTTCATGCCAGGGGTACGCATTTTCAGTACGGTCGCGAGGAAGTTAACCCCCGTCAGCGTCGTACCTAACCCGGATAGCTGTAGCGCCCAGATGTAGTAGTCCATGCCCACGCCAGGGCTGTATTGCAGACCCGACAATGGTGGATAGGCAACCCAACCGGTCTTGGCGAATTCGCCGACGCCCAGGGACAGGTTGATCAGCACTACGCCGGATACCAGCAGCCAGAAGCTCAGGGAGTTCAGGAACGGGAACGCAACGTCACGCGCGCCGATCTGCAGCGGCACTGCAAGGTTCATCAGGCCGGTGAAGAATGGCATCGCCATGAAGATGATCATGATCACACCGTGAGCGGTGAAGATCTGGTCATAGTGTTCAGGTGGCAGGTAGCCAGGCGAACCCTCGGTGGCCATGGCCAACTGGGTACGCATCATGATGGCGTCGGCAAAACCGCGCAGCAGCATGACCATGGCGACGATGATGTACATCACGCCGATTTTCTTGTGGTCGACCGAGGTCAACCACTCGGTCCACAAGTAGGTCCACTTCTTGAAGTAGGTGATTGCAGCGAACAGCGCCAGACCACCGAGGGCGATCATGGCGATGGTCACCATCACGATCGGCTCGTGGAATGGGACTGCTTCCCAACTTAATTTACCAAACATCGTTTACTCCTCTGCCCCGGCAGCTGAATGCGAACTCGAGTCAATTTCCGTGGCCGCCACTTCTTTCTCTTTCTTCTCGTGCTTCAGCGGCTTGCCCGGCTTCATACCTTCGTACTTGTCGACGATGATCTGGAACTGGTTCGGCGTGACCGAGGAGTAGAGCTCGACTGGGTTGTTCTGGCTCGGTTTGGCAAGGGCCGCGTATTCAGCTTGATCAAGCTGTTTAGGTGACTTCTTGACTTCACTTACCCAGGCGTCGAAATCTTCCTGAGTGGTGGAGATAGCCTTGAATTTCATACCGGTGAAACCCGCGCCGCTGTAGTTGGCGGAGATACCGTCCATCTCAGCGTTGCGGTCAGCGATCAGGTGCAGCTTGGTCTGCATGCCCGCCATCGCGTAGATCTGGCCGCCCAGACCCGGGATGAAGAACGAGTTCATCACAGCGTCAGAGGTGATCTTGAAGTTGATTGGCGTGTGTGCCGGGAACACGATCTTGTTGACCGTGGCAATGCCTTGTTCCGGGTAGATGAACAGCCACTTCCAGTCCAGCGCGACCACTTCGATGGTCACTGGCTTGACGTCGGACTGGATCGGACGATACGGGTCCAGTTCGTGGGTCGAAATGTAGGTGATGTAACCCAGGGCAATGATGATCAGGACCGGGATGGTCCAGACTGCCACTTCGATCTTGGTCGAGTGCGACCATTTCGGGGTGTAGACGGCATTCTTGTTCGACGCGCGGTACTTCCAGGCGAACAGGAAGGTCATGACGATAACCGGCACGACGACCAACAGCATCAGCAGGGTCGCGGTGATGATCAGGTTTCGCTGTTCCAGGCCAACCTGGCCCGTTGGATTGAGCAAGGTCATGTTGCAGCCTCCCAGCAACAACGTGCCGAGCAGCGGCACTAGGCCTAGTAATCTGGGGTACCTGTTTTTACTCATCTCACGACCTCTAAAGCAGCTTGCGCAATGCAGTTGGGTTTTGATCGCCAACACTTCACCCTGCCAAGGGTTGGCATTTTCTTTGGATTGAATAAGGGCCGCCCGTCGCGCGTCAGACGCTCGACAAAACCTGGGACAGCGGTCAGTTCTTATTCGAATTCGTGGTCAAAGGCCTTGTTACAGACCAATTCCATTTGGTGCGGAAAGTTGGAAGGCACCGACACCTGGGTGTCTTGAAAGCCTTGCGACTCACTCGACACCCGACTTTCTGCGCAGCGCCTTAAAAAAGCGTTCCTTAATAAAGGCTGAACAGTGCCGGGAATTCAGTGCGGGCGATTGTAGATAGGTAGCGCCCTATACACCATGTCTTATCCCGAAATAATTTTTATCCGTTCGAGCAACAATCCATCGCCATTTTTGCAAAAGTTCCGCATCTTATCGAAATCAATTCTCAACAAAAACGCCAAAAATTGTAGGTGTACCCGCGTCAGTTCAGACAGCTCTGAAGGCTTTTTCCGAAGGCTCGAACAGCGCAAGCCCCGATAACCCAAGGCTTTTGGCCACATGCCAGCGCTTGTTAAAACTGCCTGCTCTGGCACTCGCGTGCTAAAGCCGAAAAACCCCGAAACAGACCAATCCTTTTTTGTAACAGCGGCCGATTCCGCGTCCCCCAAGAGCCCTGCGACGCGGCGCGTGTGACAACATGTCGCACACTTGCCACACCCTCCCTTGCCGTCCGTCACGGTGTTTTCACAAACACTCTGAAATGCAAAACGCCCCGATATGCTGATACGCAAATCGAGGCGTTTTCTGTATCGGCCAGACAGCCGAATAGTTGACTCAGCGCAGTGCTTTTCGGTTACGCGAGGTCAGCAGCGGCACCAAAATCACCACCAGCACGAACGCCACCAGTGCCCATTGCGCCAGCGACAGACCGAGGATCGGCGGGTACGGCGTCGAGCAGAAACCGTCGACCTGGAAGCCCAGCGGGAAGATCTTCGCCAGCGGCAGATCATCGACAATCGGCTGCAGCACATCGATGCCGCAGCTAACGGCCGGATAGAACTGGGTGTACACGTGATGCCCAGCCACAGCCGCCCCGGCAAGCGCGCAAATCACCACCAGTACTTCAAACACGGTGATGCTGCGACGGCTGCGCATGGCCGCGCCGATAAACGCGAAAAGCGCGATCAGCAGCAACGCATAGCGCTGCAAAATGCACAGTGGGCACGGTGCTTCGCCGAGCACGATCTGCATGTACAGCGCACCGCCGATCAGTGCAAGGCAGATGATGCCCAACAGCACCAGAAAGCGCCGCTCACGGCCCAACCGAATCGTTTCCTCGCTCATCGCGTTTCCCTTTAATGTCCATGGTTCAACCGGCTCGCGGCTGAAGGTTGTCGCAAGTCTACACCGGGGGAATAAACGATAAAGCGGTTAAGAAACGATTAACCTTTAAACACTTTTCAAGAATCTGAATCCTGTAACGGCCATCGCGAGCAGGCTCACTCCTACAAGGGATCTGCGTCGTACACCATTCTCATGTACGCCACAGCCCCTGTAGGAGTGAGCCTGCTCGCGATGAAGGCGACTCAGTCTTAAGGATTATTCCAGAGCCGAAGCCGGCCCGAAGAACTCATAACGACTCTGCTTCTCCGGCACACCCAGCGCCTTCAGATGACGCTTGATCGCACCCATGAAACCCTTCGGTCCAAGGAAGTAAGCGTCGACATCACGCTGAGCCGGCAACCACTCGCCCAGCAGTGCCTGATCCAGCATCCCGACCTTGTCCGCCGCCGGGCTGACACCGTCATCTTCGGCGTAGCAGTAAAAACGCTTGAGTTGCGGATTACGCTCAGCCAGATCATCAATCCAGTCACGGAACGCATGCACGCTGCCGTTACGCGCGCAGTGGATAAAGTGCACCGGACGCTTGGTTTCCAGCGCGGCTTCAAGCATCGCCAGAGTTGGCGTGATGCCGACGCCGCCGCTGATCAACACCAACGGCTTATCGCTCGCGGTCAAGGTGAACTCGCCCGATGGTGGAAACAGCTGGATGCTCGCGCCGACCTGCAGTTGATCGTGCAAGTGATTGGACGCACGACCACCCGGTTCGCGTTTGACGCTGATGCGGTACTGACCGTTGTTCGCCAGGGCCGACAGCGAGTAGTTGCGGCGGATTTCTTCGCCGTCGAGGATCAGCTTCATGCCGATGTACTGACCCGGTTCGGCCGCGAGGATCGGGCCTTTGTCAGCAGGCTCGAAGTAGAAGGAGATGATTTCTGCACTCTCCTCGACCTTGGCCGCAACGATGAACTCACGCGCCCCGCGCCAGCCGCCGACGGCTTGTTCTTTCTGGTCGTAGATGGCGGTTTCGGCGCCGATCAGAATGTCCGCCAATTGGCCGTACGCCGCGCCCCAGGCGCTCATCACTTCTGGCGTGGCGATCTCTTCGCCGAGCACTTCGGAGATGGCGCGCAGCAAACAGGCGCCGACAATCGGGTAGTGTTCCGGGAGGATCTGCAGGGCCACGTGCTTGTTGATGATCTTCGCCACCAGATCGCCCAACTGGTCGAGCTGATCGATGTGCCGCGCATACATCAATACGCCGTTGGCCAAGGCGCGAGGCTGATCGCCGCTGGCCTGGTGCGCCTGGTTGAACAGCGGGCGGACCTCAGGGTATTCAGAGAGCATCATGCGGTAGAAGTGAGTGATCAACGCTTCGCCGCCGCTTTCCAGCAGAGGCACGGTTGATTTGACGATGGCACGATCCTGGACGCTAAGCATAAGAATGACTCCTGAGCTTTCTTGAAAAGTTACCTTGGGGTTATCAGGTTCCGTGCCAACTTATTTATCCATATAAATCAATAGCTTGAAAATATCGTAGTCATAAAGACTCAAAGCCCCTTATAGTCATCCGGACTACACCTTGTCTCTTTGACTACAAGACCATGACCGCCAAATCCCTGCTCACCGCCCTACTGCCACTCGTCTCCGACCTGTCCCGCGAATTGCCCGAGGGCGAGCGTTATCGACGCTTGCTTGAAGCCATGCGCGCGCTGCTGCCCTGCGATGCCGCTGCATTGTTGCGCCTCGACGGCGAAGCGCTGGTGCCGCTGGCGGTGGACGGTTTAAGCACCGACACCCTCGGCCGGCGCTTCAAGGTCAGCGAACACCCGCGCTTTGAAATACTCTTGAGCGGTGCCGGACCCACGCGATTCGCCGCCGACAGCGACTTGCCCGATCCTTATGACGGCTTGGTCGATGGCCTCGACGAACACCTCGAAGTCCACGATTGCCTCGGCTGTCCTTTATTCGTCGATGAAAAACTCTGGGGCCTGATTACCCTCGACGCTCTCGATCCCGAGCGGTTCGAGCCGATCGAGCTCGATGCCTTGCAAGCTTTCGCCAGCCTCGCCTCGGCCACGGTCAACGCCGCCGAACGCATCCAACGCTTGGCCAATCGCGCAGAAGACGAACACCAGCGCGCCGAGGTTTATCGTCAGGCCAGCGGCCAGCAGAACCGCGAGATGATCGGCCAGAGCAAAGCGCTGAAAAAACTGGTCGAAGAAATCAATCTGGTCGGCGGCAGCGATTTGACCGTGTTGATCACCGGCGAAACCGGCGTCGGCAAAGAGCTGGTCGCCCAAGCCATTCACGCCGCCTCTCCGCGCGCCGATAAACCGATCATCAGCCTCAACTGCGCCGCGCTGCCGGATACGCTGGTCGAAAGCGAACTGTTCGGCCACGTGCGCGGCGCCTTCACCGGCGCCACCAGCGACCGTCGCGGCAAGTTCGAACTGGCCAATGGCGGCACGCTGTTTCTCGATGAGGTTGGTGAGTTGTCGCTAACCGTGCAGGCGAAATTGCTGCGCGTCTTGCAGAGCGGCCAGTTGCAACGGTTGGGGTCGGACAAGGAGCATCAGGTCGATGTGCGCCTGATTGCCGCGACCAACCGCGACCTCGCCGAAGAAGTGCGCAGCGGTCGCTATCGTGCCGACTTCTACCATCGCCTCAGCGTCTACCCGTTGCGCGTGCCGGCGCTGCGTGATCGCGGCCGCGATGTGTTGCTGCTCAGTGGTTTCTTCCTCGAACAAAATCGCTCGCGCATGGGCCTCAACAGCCTGCGCCTGAACAGCGACGCCCAGGAAGCACTGCTCGCCTACACTTGGCCAGGCAACGTGCGTGAGCTGGAACACTTGATCGGCCGCAGTGCGCTGAAGGCGCTGGGCAACTGCAAGGTGCGGCCGAAGATTCTCAGTTTGAGCGCGGCGGATCTGGATTTGCCGCGCGAGGTTGTGGATAACTCGGTTGAGGCTGTTGCCGGTGTCGTGGCTGAGATGCCGCTGATCAGTGGGGATTTGCGCAGTGCGACCGAGCAGTATCAGCGACGTTTGATCAGTGCGGCGCTGGAGCGTAATCAGGATAACTGGGCGAGTGCGGCGCGGGAGTTGGGGCTGGATCGGGCGAATCTTGGGCGGATGGCCAAACGGCTCGGGATGAAGAGCTAAAAGCACACCCTCACCCTAGCCCTCTCCCTGAGGAAGAGGGGACTGACCGAGGTGTTTTGCGTAATACGCCGACCTGAAACATCGAGTCGATTATGGATTCAGCAGAGCAGGTTCAGATCGGTGAATTACTACAATATCCCCCAATCGGCCCCCTCTCCCTCCGGGAGAGGGCTGGGCGGGCGGCGTTCCGATGAGGGGCTTTGGCTTTTGATCTGCACGCCACCCGACAACTAACCTAAAGCCCACCCCTTTAACGCCGATAACCCGGCATCAATAGTTTCTGGCGATTTGCACCCTCGCCCACCACCTTTCCACAGAAGGTTCATATGTCCTCCACCAAAGCCCGCGCAGACTCACTTTCGCTTCTGCTGTTTACCTTGCGCAGCGGCAAGTTGATGGCGATCAACCTGCTGAAAGTCAGTGAAATCATCCCCTGCCCGCCGCTGACCAAGCTGCCGGAATCGCACCCGCACGTGAAAGGTATCGCCACGTTGCGCGGCGCCTCGCTGTCGGTCATCGACCTCAGCCGCGCTATCGGTGAACGTCCGCTGGAGGACCCGAACGGCGGCTGCCTGATCGTCACCGACGTCAGCCGCTCCAAGCAGGGTCTGCACGTGCAGGCGGTGAGCAAAATCGTTCATTGCCTGACCACCGACATCAAACCGCCGCCGTTCGGTTCCGGCGGTTCGCGCGCCTACATCACCGGCGTAACCTCGGTGGACGGCACACTGGTGCAGGTGCTCGACATCGAAAAAGTTATCCACAGCATCGCCCCGGCGCAGATCGAAATGGCCCCGACCGACCTGAGCATGGAAGACGCTGATGTGCTCGGCAACGCGCGGATTCTGGTGGTCGACGACAGCCAGGTGGCGCTGCAGCAATCGGTGCACACACTGCGCAACCTCGGCCTGCAATGCCACACCGCACGCAGTGCCAAGGAAGCCATCGACTGCCTGCTCGACCTGCAAGGCACGGCGCAACAAATCAACCTGATTGTCTCCGACATCGAAATGTCCGAGATGGACGGCTACGCCTTCACCCGCACTTTGCGCGAGACCCCGGACTTCGCCCATCTGTACGTGCTGCTGCACACCTCGCTCGACAGCGCGATGAACAGCGAGAAAGCGCGTCTGGCCGGGGCGAATGGCGTACTGACCAAGTTCTCCTCGCCGGAACTGACCCACTGCCTGATCGAAGCGGCCAAACACGTCGCGGCACACGGGCACTGAGTCTTGGCTGAGACGTACTGTTTTTTGATGCGGCGCGACCTCGGTAAGGACGCGCTGGATGCACCTTGGCCACAAGACATTGAACTTTGCACGTACTCCGTCGGAATGGCGGCGGACGTGCATCATTTGATGCAACTCGGTTATCACGAAGGCGGCGGCCGGGTACCAGCACTGGACGCTTGGCAGCAACAGTTCGAGACCGATCCTGAATATGATCCGACGCTGTGTTTAATTGCCCGTGATGGCGAAGGCGTGGTCGGTGTGGCGCAATGCTGGACCAGCGCCTATATCAAGAATCTGGTGGTGCATCCGCGCATGCAGGGCCGCGGATTGGGCCGGGCGTTGTTGCTCAATGCATTCAAGGTGTTTCAGCAACGCCGTGAAGGGTTTGTTGATCTGAAGGTGCTGGAAGACAACCAGCGGGCGCAGCGCTTGTATGAAAGTACCGGGATGTATGTGGTCCGGCGAGAGTTGGTGCCGGACTGAAAGTCCGTCATCGCGAGCAGGCTCACTCCTACAGGGGAATGCATTCCAAAATGTAGGAGTGAGCCTGCTCGCGATGGGGCCACCCCAGACAACTTTTCACCCCCGGCACACTCCAACCTTGGCCACCCACGACCAAGGACGCCCACCATGAAAACCCTCACCGCAAGCCTGCTCTGCCTCACCGCCCTAGCCTCTCAAGCCCACGCCTCCAGCCCCGACGCCTGGGCCGCCTACGACAAAACCGTGCTCGCCAGTTGCACCAAAGCCAGCGGCCTGAAAAACGCCAAACCCGTCGGCACGCCCGCACAATTCGATGACCGTGTCGGCTACACCGCCGTTCTGCTGCAAGGCCAATACCCGCAAAAACACATGAAAGGCCAGCAAGGCGCCGAGCTGTGCCTGTACAACAAAAAATCGAAAACTGCTTTCGTCACCGAGTGGGACTCGATCCGTCCGACCGGCAAAACCCAGTGAATGGCGCATAACTTGCTTCGATCCGCGCCTGTGCGGTGGTTTTCCGCCACCGTTTCACACCCTGATTGAAGACAGATCGCTCAATGAATACGACGTTTTCCTGCGTAGGCTGCGGCAAATGCTGCACCGATCACCATGTCCCGCTGACCCTGGCCGAAGCCCGCATGTGGGCGGCGGATGGCGGTCAGGTGATCGTGTTGGTCGAGGCCTTTCTTGGTAATGGCCTGGGTTTACCGGCGCAGCAGCGTGAACATGCCGAACGGCGCTCAGTGGTCGTTCGCAGCGGCGCAACGGACGCCCATGTGGCGATCACCTTCGCCGCTTACAACGTCGGCCCCTGCCGGAATCTTGACGAAGACAAACTGTGCCGGATCTACGAGCGGCGGCCGTTGGTGTGTCGCATCTATCCGGCGGAAATCAATCCGCATATACCGCTCAACCCGGCCGCCAAGGATTGTCCGCCGGAGTCCTGGCAACAGGGGCCGGTGTTGATTGCTGGCGGTGAGTTGGTGGATCAGGAACTGGTGGAGTTGATTCAGCGCTCGCGTCAGGCGGATCGAGATGATATCGGCATCAAGGACGCGATCTGCGCGATGCTGGGGATTCGTACCACAGCGCTGAAAGGAGACGGGTTTACTGCGTACTTGCCGAACATGGAGGCGTTTGCTGCGGTGATTGATCAGGTTACCGCGCAACCGCTGGCAACTGCTCCGAGTGAGTGGGTGTTTCATGTGTCCGGAGATGATGTGGCCGGGCAAGTGTTGGCGGCCGGAGCGCAGGTGGTGACTGAACCCGCGCAGACGTATGCGTTTATTTCGCTGCGGGCGGCTTGATCCAGTTTCTTCAGCGTCCGCCCGGGCCTCATCGCTGGCAAGCCAGCGAAAGGTCCGGCACAGGCAGTATCAATCGCCGCGTTGAGCGCAGGCAGGATTAAAACTCAGCGCTTACCCATCGAACGACGGGTGCCCGGCGGCGCCATGCCCGGGGTCTTGGTGTGGCCGTTCTTGGCGCCGTTCTTGTACCACGGCTGGTTCGAGCCTTTGGCAGAAGCCAGTTCGCCCGGTTTGAACGGAAATTTGAACGCCGGGATATCGGCTTTGGTATCGCTGGTGTCGGCCAGTTCAGCCGGGACATCGCTAGCAGCGTCGTCAACCGGCGGCAGGGTCGGGGAAGTCATAAAAGCTCCGGAAAGCAAAAAGTCGGGCCCGATCAGTGAGCCGCGAAGGCGCGCAGTATACCTGTGCGCCAAGGTTGGGCACCTGAAGATTTGCAGCGCACGCCGAACGGTTTACAGGTAGGTGATGGTGACGATGCCTTTGTCAGTCGAGGTCTTGAGTGCTTCGTAGCGCATGGAAATCGGCAGCGACTGATGACTGCAAGCGTTGCGATCGGTGTCGACATCGACTTTCACACCGGCTTGATTTCGATCTGGCGAGACTCACGAGACGCAAACGCCCCGATCGGTCCGACCTGACAGCTCGAGTCAACGATTTGCCCGGTGAAGCGGATCTCGCCGGATTGACTGGCAGGCGCTGCAAACGTAGTGAGTGGAAGCAAGAGGAGCACAGATGGCAGAGCGGTTTTCAGCTTCATTTCAAGACACTCCCGGGGTGAGCGGCCCAGAGAACCCGGGCTACACAATGTTTATCCGCGTGCAGGGACGGATCTTGAGAAGCGTAGTGGGTAAATAAGTCCCTGATTGGGACTGATCGGTCCCTTTTTGGGACCGTTATACCGCCATCGCGAGCAGGCTCACTCCTACAATTGGAATGCGTTTTAACTGTGGGAGCCAGCCTGCTGGCGATGAACGATGAAGCGGTGTTCAACCCTGAGGATCAACCCGATCCAGCGCCCGGTTCACCGCCAGCTCGGCAAGCATGACAATCTGCTGGATCGCCAGCGCCGTGCTGCGCTGCGGGCGACTGAGCTGATCAGCCAGATCACCGGCCATGACATTGGCTGAAGCCAGCGATTCGCAGGCGTGGGCCAGCAGGCTTTCGGTGTCGATGTTCGGATGGATGAGGAACATCGTACTGGGCTGACGCGGTTTGACCGGTTCGGGGCAGAGGTAGAAATCGAGCGCGCGTTTGATGGCTTCGCGGGTTTTGATCTGGTCGTCGGCGCGGATGGCGTCTTCGAGTGGGGTTGTGGGATCGATGGGTGGATCTGGAACTGGCTTAGTCATTGGAAACCCTATTTTGCAAATGGGAGCCATCCCTTGCCGTTTCTCACGCGGCGAAGTGGGTGGCAGCTATGTGCGGGGTGAGAAACCGGAAAAATAGGAAACCGGCCAGACCGAAGTCTGCCCGCACATAGCCGCCATGAAGCACTTGCAAGCAGCGGACAAGCCGCCAGCAATTATGCGGACTGATGGACTGAATCACTAATTTTTCAGGGTTCTCACACCCGATCGCCGAGTTTTCGGCGACAACCAAAGACTAGAGAGCGCACGTCCGACGGACAACCTGAAAACCTTGTGGGAAGGTTCTGGTTATTTGACACAAATTTAAACAGCCAAAAGCCAACCCTCACCCTAGCCCTCTCCCAGAGGGAGAGGGGACTGACCGAGTAGTTTGCGAGAAGTACGCCGACGTGAAATACCGAGTCGAGCTCAGATTCTGAAACAGATCAAAAGCCCCTCACCCTGGCCCTCCCGAAACGTCGGACCGCCCGTAGGGAGAGGGGACTGACCGAGGTGTTTGGGAGAGCTACGCCGACTTGAAATACCGAGTCGAACCCAGATTCTGAAACAGATCAAAAGCCCCTCACCCTAGCCCTCTCCCAGAGGGAGAGGGAACTGACCGTGGTGTTTGCGTGAGATACGCCGACGTGCAATACCGCGTTGAACTCAGGCTTTGAAAAGCACACAAATCGGCCCCCTCTCCCTCGGGAGAGGGCTGGGGTGAGGGGCAAGAGCACCACAAAAACCAAAGCCGTGCGCGCCATGCTCTTCACCACTCAATAGGCCGAGTGTCAGCTCGCCTGCTCTTGATCTTGATCCAGGGGCGACGTCGGAAGGCTGAGTGGAGGGATTGATCCGGGCGTGGGAGCGCAGCGACCGTTTGGCGCAGCCAAACACAGCGAGAGGAGGTGCAGCGAAGCAAACCGTAGGCGCTGCGCCCGGATTGATCCCGGAGCGAAGGAACCCCGAGCCCCAGCGAGCGGGCCGTACGTAGGAGCAAGCGTTTTTTGCTTACTTTTTTAGGCGCTTGTAAAAAAGTGAGTCGCCGTAAGGGCGAAACCCTAAGCCGCCGTTACCGCAGCAACGGATATGTACACAGCGAAACTGACAGCGCCGACAGCTAGCCGTCACCCTCCTGACCCCCAAACAAGTTTATAAAGACCCTAACCCTGCCCAAACTCCGTCCGGCGCCCACCCCGCATGCGAATCCAAAAGAACAAAGCCCTGCTCGCCACCCTATTGATCGTCCTCGCAGGCGCAGGTCTGTGGTACGCCCTGAAACCCGCCCCAACCAAACTCGCCACCCCCACCGCAATCCCCGTGCGAGTCATAGCGGTCAGCGCAAAAGACGTCCCCCGCTACACCAGCGGCATCGGCTCCGTACTCTCATTACACAGCGTCGTAGTGCGCCCACAAATAGACGGCATCCTCACCAAAATCCTCGTCAAAGAAGGCCAGCTCGTCAAAGCCGGCGACCTGCTGGCCACCATCGACGACCGCTCAATCCGCGCCAGCCTCGACCAGGCCCGCGCGCAACTGGGCGAAAGCCAGGCGCAACTGCAAGTCGCCCTGGTCAACCTCAAACGCTACAAACTGCTCACCGTCGACGACGGCATCTCGAAACAGACCTACGACCAGCAACAAGCCCTGGTCAACCAATTGAAGGCCACCGCCCAAGGCAACCAGGCCTCCATCGATTCCGCACAAGTACAACTTTCCTACACGCAGATCCGCTCCCCGGTCACCGGCCGCGTCGGTATTCGCACCGTCGACGAAGGCAACTTCCTGCGCATGACCGACACCGCCGGCCTGTTCACCGTCACCCAGATCGACCCGATTGCCGTCGAATTTTCCCTGCCCCAGCAAATGCTGCCGACCCTGCAAGGCCTGATCAACGATCCACAGCGCGCACAGGTCAAGGCGTACATCGGCGCCGACACCGACGGTGAAACCGGCAACCTGCTCGGCGAAGGTCACCTGACCCTGATCGACAACCAGATCAACGCCAACACCGGCACCATCCGTGCCAAAGCCGAATTCGCCAACGCCAGCCAGAAGCTCTGGCCCGGCCTGCTGGTCACGGTAAAAATTCAGACAGCCCTCGACAAAGATGCGCTGGTGGTTCCGCCCACCGTCGTACAACGTGGCCTCGACCAACACTTCGTTTACCGCGTGAACGGCGACAAGGTCGAAGCCGTGCAAGTGCAGATGGTTTACCAAGGCAGCGGCCAGGACATCATCAAAGGTGTGAAGGCCGGTGACGTGCTAGTCACCGATGGCCAGTCGCGGCTTAAACCCGGTTCGACCGTGCAAGTCATGAGCGAGCCGCCGCAAGTGGTGCAGGCGGAGCCGAAGCCATGAAGGCGCATAAAGGTGTTTCGACGTGGTGCATCGATCACCCGGTCGCGACGATTCTGCTGACCATCGCTTTGGTGCTGGTCGGCTTGATTGCCTTCCCGCGCTTGCCAATCGCGCCACTGCCGGAAGCGGAATTTCCGACGATTCAGGTGTCCGCGCAGTTGCCCGGCGCCAGCCCCGACACCATGGCCTCGTCCGTGGCCACGCCGCTGGAGGTGCAATTCAGTGCCATCCCCGGCATGACCCAGATGACCTCCAGCAGTGCCTTGGGCTCCAGCCTTTTGACCCTGCAATTCACCCTCGATAAAAGCATCGACACCGCCGCGCAGGAAGTCCAAGCGGCGATCAACACCGCCGCCGGCAAACTGCCCAAGGACATGCCGACGCTACCGACCTGGAAGAAGGTCAACCCGGCCGACAGCCCGGTGCTGATCCTCAGCGTCAGCTCGACGCAAATGCCCGGCACCGAACTCAGCGATCTGGTGGAAACCCTGCTCTCGCGTCAGATCAGTCAGATCGACGGCGTGGGACAAATCAACATCACCGGTCAGCAACGTCCGGCGATTCGCGTACAAGCCTCGGCCGACAAACTCGCGGCGATCGGCCTGACCCTCGCCGACATCCGACTGGCGATTCAGCAGACCAGCCTCAACCTCGCCAAAGGGGCGCTGTACGGCGAATCGAGCATTTCCACACTGTCGACCAACGACCAGTTGTTCCACCCCGAGGACTACAGCCAGCTCATCGTTTCCTACAAGGATGGCGCCCCGGTTCACCTGCGTGATGTCGCCAAAGTCGTCAACGGTTCGGAAGATGCCTACGTGCAAGCGTGGGCCGGTGATCAACCGGGGGTGAACCTGGTGATCTCGCGCCAGCCCGGCGCCAACATCGTTGAAACCGTCGACCGCATTCAAGCCGCCCTGCCCGGCCTCGAAGCGATGCTGCCGGCCTCGGTGCAGGTGAAAACCCTGATCGACCGCACCCAGACCATTCGTGCCTCGCTGCATGAGGTCGAGATCACCCTGTTGATCGCGATCCTGCTGGTGGTCGCGGTGATGGCGCTGTTCCTGCGTCAGTTGTCGGCGACCCTGATTGTTTCGGCGGTACTCGGCGTGTCGTTGATCGCCAGTTTCGCCTTGATGTACATCCTCGGTTTCAGCCTGAACAACCTGACGCTGGTGGCGATCGTCGTCGCGGTCGGCTTCGTCGTCGACGATGCAATTGTGGTGGTGGAAAACATCCACCGGCATCTGGAGGCCGGCGACGATATGCGCGAAGCGGCGATCAAGGGCGCCGGCGAGATCGGCTTCACGGTGGTTTCGATCAGTTTCTCGCTGGTGGCGGCGTTTATTCCGCTGCTGTTCATGGGCGGTGTGGTCGGGCGGCTGTTCAAGGAGTTCGCCCTGACCGCGACCTCGACCATCATGATTTCCGTGGTGGTGTCGCTGACCCTGGCGCCGACTCTCGCTGCATTGTTCATGCGTAAACCGGTGCACCACGCCCACGACAAACCGGGTTTCAGCGAACGCCTGCTCGGCTGGTACGAACGAGGACTGCGCCGCGCCCTCGCCCATCAGAAACTGATGATCGGCGTGTTCGGTTTATCGCTGGCCATGGCCATCGGCGGTTACATCTTTATCCCCAAGGGCTTCTTCCCGGTGCAGGACACCGGTTTCGTCCTCGGCACCACCGAAGCCGCTGCGGATATTTCCTACGGCGACATGGTGAAAAAACACTTGGCCATGGCCGAAATCGTCGCTGCCGATCCGGCCGTGCAGGCGTTCTCCCATTCGGTCGGTGTCTCCGGCAGCAACCAGACCATCGCCAACGGCCGCTTCTGGATCGCCCTGAAAAAACGCGGCGACCGTGATGTCAGCGCCAGCCAGTTCATCGACCGCATCCGTCCGCAACTGATGAAAGTCCCCGGCATCGTCCTCTATCTGCGCGCCGGCCAGGACATCAACCTCAGCTCCGGCCCGAGCCGCGCGCAGTATCAATACGTGCTCAAGAGTAACGACGGCGCAACCCTCGCGACATGGACGCAACGCCTCACCGAAAAACTGCGCAGCAACCCAGCGTTCCGCGACATTTCCAACGACCTGCAACTGGGCGGCAGCATCACCCACATCAGCATCGACCGCAGCGCCGCCGCGCGTTTTGGCCTGACCGCCAGCGATGTCGACGAGGCGCTGTACGACGCCTTCGGTCAACGGCAGATCAATGAATTCCAGACCCAGGTCAACCAGTACAACGTGATTCTGGAGCTGGACACCAAACAACGCGGCAAGGCCGAAAGCCTCAACTACTTTTACCTGCGCTCGCCGCTGAGTGGCGAGATGGTGCCGCTGTCGGCGCTGGCCAAGTTCGATGCGCCGACTATTGGCCCGTTGTCGATTGCCCACGATGGCATGTTCCCGGCCGCCAACCTGTCGTTCAATCTGGCGCCCGGCGTGGCGTTGGGTGATGCGGTAATTCTGCTCAATCAGGCCAAGGCCGAGATCGGCATGCCCACCGCGATCAGCGGCAATTTCCAGGGCGCGGCGCAGGCGTTCCAGAGTTCGCTGGCCAGTCAGCCGTGGCTGATTCTCGCGGCGCTGGTGGCGGTGTACATCATTCTCGGTGTGCTTTATGAAAGCTTCGTGCACCCGCTGACGATCATCTCGACGCTGCCGGCGGCGGGTTTGGGCGCGGTGATCATGCTGTGGATCTGCGGCCAGGACTTTTCGATCATGGCGCTGATCGGTCTGGTGTTGCTGATCGGTATCGTCAAGAAGAACGGCATCCTGATGATCGACTTCGCCCTCGAAGCCCAACGACACCGAGGCCTGTCGCCGCAGGATGCGATTTTCGAGGCGTGCATCACGCGATTCCGGCCGATCATCATGACCACCCTCGCCGCCCTGCTCGGCGCCCTGCCGCTGATGCTCGGTTACGGCACCGGCGCCGAGTTGCGCCAGCCGCTGGGGATCGCGGTGGTGGGCGGTTTGCTGGTCAGCCAGATGCTGACGTTGTTTACCACTCCAGTCATATACTTGTGGCTCGAGCGGCTGTTTCACCGGCACTCACACCCACCAGCCCCATCGCCCGCACCGGCATTGGCGACCACAGACTGAGGCAGGGTCATGCGCGTTCTGATTATCGAAGACGAGGAAAAAACCGCGGACTATCTACACCGCGGTCTGACGGAACAGGGTTACACCGTGGATCTGGCCCGCGACGGCGTCGAGGGTCTGCATCTGGCGCTGGAAAGCGACTACGCGGTGATCGTCCTCGACGTCATGTTGCCGGGCCTCGACGGCTTCGGCGTGCTGCGCGCATTGCGTGCACGCAAGCAGACCCCGGTGATCATGCTCACCGCCCGCGAGCGCGTCGAAGACCGCATCAAAGGCCTGCGCGACGGTGCCGACGATTACCTCGGCAAACCGTTTTCCTTCCTTGAACTGGTCGCGCGCCTGCAAGCGCTGACCCGGCGCAGTGGCGGGCATGAACCGGTGCAGGTGAGCATCGCCGACCTGTGGATAGATCTGATCAGCCGCAAGGCCACTCGCGCCGGCACCCGACTGGATCTGACGGCCAAAGAGTTTTCGCTGCTTAGCGTACTGGCCCGTCGGCAAGGTGAAATCCTTTCGAAAACCGCGATTGCCGAGATGGTCTGGGACATCAATTTCGACAGCGATGCGAACGTCGTCGAAGTGGCGATCAAACGCTTGCGCGCCAAACTCGACGGACCGTTCGACGAGAAGTTGCTGCACACCATTCGCGGCATGGGTTATGTGCTGGAGAGCCGTGGTGTCCAGTAATTCGATTGCCCTGCGCCTCAGTGGAATGTTCACGCTGGTGGCGCTGCTGGTGTTTCTATTGATCGGCGGCGCGTTGTATCAGCAGGTCGACAAAGGCCTGGGATTGCTCCCGGAAGCCGAGCTGGATGCGCGTTATAGCGTGCTCGAATCGGCGCTCAATCGCTTTGGCACGCCAGAGCATTGGCTGAAGATAAACGCCAAGTTGAAGCTGCTCGGCGAAGAGGACAAACGCATTCGGTTCTGGGCGGTGAGCGGCGATCCGGGTTACGAATACGGTCAGCCGGACGCCGCGATTCGGGCCTTCGCCCAAGGCCCGCTGGGCATGCATGACCTGCAGTTGCCCAACCATCCTTATCCGTTGAAAGTACTGCTGACCGAGCTGCCGGCCAAAGATCAGCGCCCGCCGCTGCGCTTCATGATCGGCATCGATACCGAGACCTTTCATGAGACTCAGCACAATCTGTTGATCGCCCTGATCGGGCTGGCGATTGTCGGTGTGCTGATGGCCTCGGCGCTAGGTTATTGGGCCGCCCGGATTGGTTTGAAGCCGTTGATCAAACTGTCCCACGAGGCTCAGCGATTGGCGCCACCACTACGCGCCGGGCGTTTGCGTTTGTCACCGCTGCCACCGGAGCTTGAGCAATTTGTCGACTCGTTCAACTCGACGCTGGAACGGGTTGAAGTCGCCTACTCGCGGCTGGAATCGTTCAACGCCGACGTCGCCCATGAGCTGCGTTCGCCGCTGACCAATCTGATTGGCCAGACGCAAGTGGCGCTGACCCGTGGACGCTCTGCAGAACACTACTTCGAAGTGCTGCAGTCCAATCTGGAAGAACTGGAACGGCTGCGCTCGATCATCAATGACATGCTGTTTCTGGCCAGTGCCGATCAGGGCAACAAGGCGACCAAACTCACCTCCACTTCGCTGGCGGATGAGGTGGCGACGACGCTGGAATATCTGGATTTCATTCTTGAAGACGCACAGGTTGAAGTGCAGGTCAGCGGTGATGCACTGGTGCAGATCGAGGTCGCGCATTTGCGTCGGGCGTTGATCAACTTACTGAGCAATGCGGTGCAGCATACCGGGCCGGGTCAGGTGATTGAGGTTCACATTGAGGTTGAAGAACATCAGGTGAGTATTGGAGTGGCCAACCCCGGATCGCCGATTGCCAGCGAGCATTTGCCACGGTTGTTCGAGCGCTTTTATCGGGTCGATGCGTCTCGTAGTAACAGCGGTAATAACCATGGCTTGGGGCTGGCGATCGTCAAGGCGATTGCGCTGATGCATGGCGGGGATGTGTTTGTGCGCAGTGATCGGGGGATGAATACCTTCGGGATTTATTTGCCGGTCTGAAAAGCCCCTCACCCTAGCCCTCCCGAAACGTCGGACCGCCCGGAGGGAGAGGGGACTGACCGAGTTGTTCTCTCGAGTTACACCGACCTGAAATATCCAGTCGAACTCAGGCTTTGAAAAGCACGAAGATCTGCTCCCTTTCCCCCTCGCCCTCCTGGGGGAGAGGGCTGGGGTGAGGGGGTGACTTTTGCTTCTGCTGTAACAGTCATTTATGAAAATCACGCTGTTTCCCAACGCCCGGCAACCTTATCTTTGCCCGCACCAAACAGCACTCACCAAGCGAGAAGGTTTTCAAGATGTCCAACAGTATGGGTATTGCCAGCGCTTTCGTTTTGTCCTCATTGATCCTGTCGCCGATGGCGATGGCTGAAGAATCCCACGCGTTCGTGGCGCAGAATTCTGCCCGCGCTCAAGCGTATGACCAGCATCAGGCAGAAATGATGGCCAAGGCCAAAGACGCCACGCAGGCCCCTCAGGCTGCAACTTCCCAGGCTCAATCGCTGGAAAAAGACAGCTGAGTCGCGCACCGCACCGTTTCCCTCGACGCGGTTGTTTGGCTCTTCCCGTTCAACCGTCGTCATTCCAGGCCGCTGCCTTTCAGCGGCCTTTTTTCGTTGTGGTCTGAAAGCCGTTTGGTTCGTCTGTAACAACAAGAAACATCGAGCGCCTCAAAATATAGAGGCGCCAGTTGACCCAAGGAGCTCCATTGCACGTGCGTTACCCAGTCCGCTTCACCCCGCTGTTCATTGCAATTGCCGCAACGATTGCCCCTGCCGCTCACGCCGACGAGCCTGCCAAAGAAGGTTTTGTCGAGGGTTCGAGCCTCAACCTCAACGCCCGCAACTACTACATGAATCGCAACCGCTTGCAGAAAGCGGACGACAACATCGAGTGGGGTCAGGGCTTTCTCGGGGTTTTCCAGTCGGGATACACCGAAGGCACGGTCGGTTTCGGCATTGACGCCCACGCCATGCTCGGGCTGAAACTGGATGGCGGTGGCGGCACCGACGGTTCGAGCATCCTGCCGGTCAGAGAGAATGGCGGCAAAGCACCGGGGGCATTTTCCACCGCAGGGGGCACGCTGAAAATGCGCGCGTTCGATACCGAGTTGAAGGCCGGTGACCTGTTCCTCACCAACCCGGTGATTGCCGGCGGTGACACGCGCATGCTGCCGCAGACCTTCCGTGGTGTGAGCCTGACCAACCACAGCTTCGATGGCTGGTTGATTGAAGGTGGCCAGGCCAGTTTCACCAAGCCTTACAACCAGAGCGGCCACACCCGCATCGGCACTTCCTACGGGACATTGGCCGAGGGCGACGAGAGTCAGCACCTGAACTGGGCCGGCGTGGCCTGGAGCGGTGTCGAAGGTCTGACCAGCAGCCTCTACGCGTCCGAGCTGAAGAACATCTGGAACCAGTACTACTACGACCTCGACTACACCTGGCAGTTGAACGACCTGGTCAGCCTCAACCCGGGCCTGCACTTCTATCACACGCAGGACACCGGCGATGCACTGCTGGGCAACATCGACAACAACACCTACAGCCTGCATTTCACCGTTGGCGTCGGTAATCACAGCGTTACCGCCGCGTATCAGCGGGTCAACGGTAATACGCCGTTCGATTACATCAGCCAGGGCGACAGCGTTTATCTGGATAACTCGCAGCAGTACTCCGACTTCAACGGCCCGAACGAACGCTCGTGGAAGCTTAAATACGCCTATGACTTTGCCGGTGTCGGCATGCCGGGGCTGACCTCGTCGGTCTCCTACTCGCGCGGCACGGTGGATCTGACCAAGGTCGACCCTGACAGCAAAGGCTATTCCAACTGGTACAGCGCCGATGGCCGCAACGCCAAACTCTGGGAACGCGATCTCGACTTGCAGTACGTGGTGCAGAGCGGTCAGGCCAAGGATCTGGCGCTGCATCTGCAATGGGCGACCAACCGAGGCGGCAACGGCTACGGCGTGATTGATTCGGATACAGATGAATACCGCGTCATCATCGACTACCCGATCAACGTCTTCTAAGATCGGCGCCATAACAGCGTCTTGAATTCAGCGATGCACCCTGTGGGAGCGAGCCTGCTCGCGAAAGCGGTCTACCATTCGACATCCAGGTTGAATGACATGGCGCTTTCGCGAGCAGGCTCGCTCCCACATTGGGCATGGTTTCTGGCTTCGGCTGTGGTGTTTGGCCTACTACGCTTATAAGACTCCCCCCAACCGACAGCCCAATCATGATCGCGAGCCGTACCCCACCCGTTGCGGGCAAGACCGGACGCCCCGAGTTGCTGCTGATCTGCGGCAGTTCGCTGACCGTGATCGCGATTCTGTGCATCGTCACGTTCCTGCTGATCCGCGAGCACGCCAACGCTCAGGAATCAGCCACCCGCAGCGCCACCACCATCGCGCAACTGATCGACGCCGATGTGCTGCGCACCGTCGAGTTGTACGACTTGACGCTGCAAGGCCTGATCGCCGCAGCCCAGCGTGATGACCTGCAGGATGTCTCACCGCAGATCCGTCATCTGGCGCTGTTCGACCGCTCCACCACCGCGCGCTTCAAGGGCGACATTCTGCTGCTCGACAAACACGGCAACGTCATTGCCGACTCTTCGCGGGTCGAGCCGAAACCGGGCAACTTTGCCGACCGCGATTATTTCCTCGCCCACGCATTCAACCGTGATGTCGGCATGTTTATCAGCCGCCCGTTCAAGACACGTTGCGACTGCGACGAAGCCAACCAGTGGCGAATCAGCTTCAGTCGACGGATCTCCTCGGAAAACGGTGAGTTCGCCGGTGTGGCCGTGGCGTCGATGAAACTCGATTACTTCGACCAGTTGTTCAACAGCCTCGACATTGGCAAAGACAGCACGTTGAACATCATCGACAACGACGGCGTCCTGCTGGCGCAAAAGCCTTATCTGCAAAGTGATTCCATCGGCAAAAGCTTCGGCAACCGGCCCAACGTCATACGGATTCTGCGCGACAAAAGTGGCAATGGCAGTTTCAACAGCGTTTCCAGCATCGACCATCAACAACGCCTCTATACCTATTCGCGGGTCGGCAATCTGCCGTTGATCGTGATGGTTGCGCTGTCCAGCGACGAGGTGTTCGGCACATGGCGTCGGACCGCCCTGTTGATCAGCGGCGCCACGGGGGTGTTGTGCGTGGGTTTGCTATGGCTGACCTGGCTGCTGGCCCGCGAGTTGCGCTTGCGCCAGCGGGCCGAGCGCGAGCTGGCGCAACTGGCCGCCACCGATGCACTGACGGGGGTGGCCAATCGGCGGATGCTCGATCAAGCGTTGCGTCATGAGTGGTTCCGCGCCCAACGCTCGGGCAAGCCGATGTCGGTGATGATGATCGATGCCGATCACTTCAAGGCCTTCAATGACCGGCATGGGCATCAGGCCGGGGATCAGGCGTTGAAAACGCTGGCTAGGGTCATTACTGAAAGTGTGCGGCGACCAGCGGATCTGGTAGCGCGTTATGGGGGTGAGGAGTTTTCGGTGATTCTCGCCGAGACCGATGGTCATGGCGCGCAGCAGATTGCCGAGCATATTCGTCAGGCTGTGGAGCAGTTGCCATTGGTCGACGGGGCCGAGCGGCCGATGACGGTGAGTATTGGCATCGCGAGCTGGACGGCGGCGAGTGAGATGACGCTGGAGCAGTTGTTGTTTGCGGCGGACAAGGCGCTTTATCAGGCCAAGGAAAGTGGGCGCAATCGGGTGGTGGTGGCTGCCTGAACGTTCTGAGGCGATCGCACCGACGCCTTCGCGAGCAGGCTCGCTCCCACATTTGAAATGCATTCCCCTGTGGGAGCGAGCCTGCTCGCGAAGAGGCCAGATCAGGCACTAGAGCAATTGCAGGCATAAAAAAAGGCCATCCAAGGATGGCCTTCAAAAAACTAGAGAGGTTTTTTACTTACACCGCCGCAACCGGGCGCATGTAAGAGATTGGTGCGGTGCTGGCGTCTTCGAACGTCACCACTTCCCAAGCATCTGTCTGCTCAATCAACTTGCGCAGCAGCTGGTTGTTCAGTGCGTGGCCGGACTTGAAGCCCTTGAACTCACCAATCAGGCTGTTACCCAGCAGGTACAGGTCGCCAATGGCATCGAGGATCTTGTGCTTCACGAATTCGTCTTCATAGCGAAGGCCGTCTTCGTTCAACACGCCATCGGCATCGACCACGATTGCGTTTTCAACGCTGCCGCCGAGTGCGAGGTTGTGCTTGCGCAGGTACTCGATATCACTCATGAAACCAAAGGTACGGGCGCGGCTGACTTCTTTTACGAACGAAGTGCTGGAAAAATCCACGCTTGCACTTTGGGTGCGGTCCCGGAATACCGGGTGATCGAAATCGATCTCGAAGCTCACCTTGAACCCTTCGAAAGGGACGAAAGTGGCGCGCTTGTCGCCGTCTTCCACTGTCACTTCACGCAGGATGCGGATGAATTTCTTGGCGGCGTCCTGTTCTTCCAGGCCTGCCGATTGAATCAGGAATACGAAGGGTCCAGCGCTGCCATCCATGATCGGGACTTCGGACGCGGAGAGCTCGACGTAGGCGTTATCGATGCCCAGGCCAGCCATGGCCGAGAGCAAGTGCTCTACCGTGTCCACTTTGACGTCGCCATTAATCAGCGTCGTCGACATAGTGGTTTCACCGACGTTTTCCGCGCGGGCAGGAATCTGCACCACAGGGTCGAGGTCAGCGCGACAAAACACAATGCCAGTGTCGACAGGCGCAGGCTTGAGGGTCAGATAGACCTTCTCACCGGAGTGCAGGCCTACACCTGTGGCACGGATAATATTTTTCAGTGTGCGTTGTTTAATCATGGCTTGGGCCGCTTCAGCGCAAATTGCGAACTGGTATCAACAAAGGCTGGCGATGATAGCAGACCATGCCTTTGCTGAACACCAATCACCTTCATAGCCCTGATACATTCCATCAATCGGCCTGACGACGCAGGAAAGCCGGGATGTCCAGGTAGTCCAGATCATCTTGCGGATTCATCTTCGCGGCAGCCGCAGCACCAGCCTGAGCCTGGTTGCGCATGACGGTCGGACGGTCCAGGTCACGGTAATTCACCGCTGGCGCTTCCTGACGGGCCGGAGCCGGTTGTTGCACCTGGGCGGAAGCCATGGAAGTGTGAACGGTGTTGTCGATGACCTTTACAGGCTTCTCGATTTTCGCGCCCAGACCGGTGGCAACCACGGTGACGTGCAGCTCGTCGCGCATGTCCGGATCGATAACGGTACCGACCTTGACCATCGCGTGCTCGGAAGCGAAGGCTTCGATGATGCTACCCACGTCGGAGTACTCACCCAGAGACAGGTCAGGACCGGCGGTGATGTTCACCAGGATGCCGCGTGCGCCTTGCAGGTTCACGTCTTCCAGCAGCGGGTTGCGGATGGCCGCTTCAGTGGCTTCACGTGCACGGTTCGGACCACTGGCGCAGCCAGTGCCCATCATCGCCATGCCCATTTCGCTCATCACGGTACGTACGTCGGCGAAGTCGACGTTGATCATGCCCGGACGCTTGATGATGTCGGAGATACCGCGAACGGCACCGGCCAGTACATCGTCTGCCTTGGCGAAAGCCGACAGCAGGCTGGCGTCTTTACCGAGGATGGTCAGCAGCTTCTCGTTGGGAATAGTGATCAACGAGTCGACGCTTTCCGAGAGCATACGGATGCCTTCATCGGCGATCTGCATACGCTTGCGGCCTTCGAACGGGAACGGACGCGTTACGACAGCAACGGTCAGAATGCCCATTTCCTTGGCCACTTCGGCGATGATCGGCGCAGCACCGGTACCGGTACCGCCGCCCATGCCAGTGGTGATGAACACCATGTTGGTGCCCTGCAGGACTTCGGCAATGCGCTCACGGTCTTCGAGAGCGGCCTGACGACCTACTTCAGGGTTGGCGCCGGCGCCCAGACCTTTGGTCACGCCGGTGCCCAGTTGCAGAATGGTACGCGCGCCGATGTTTTTCAGCGCCTGAGCATCAGTGTTGGCGCAGATGAATTCAACGCCTTCGATGTTGCTCTTGACCATATGATTGACAGCGTTGCCGCCGCCACCGCCAACACCGATAACTTTGATTACCGGGCTTGCGGGGATGTTGTCTACGAGTTCGAACATTTTCCCTCTCCTTACATTCTCTAGTTTTTTCGCCTACTGCATTTTTGTCGCGGTGCATCTACTGCTACTGCTTGCCGCCCGAAGCTTGACGCTTCCAGCTGCTTTTAAAAGTTGCCTTGGACCCACTTCTTCAATCGGTCCAGCAACGGCGCCTGTGGCTCTTCGTTGCTGTAGCTGTCGCGGCTGCCGATGCCGGAGAACGAAACTCCGTCGGACTGCTTTTGCAGGCCGTACATCAACAAGCCAACGCCAGTGGAGTAAATCGGGTTGCGCACCACGTCATCCAGGCCCTTCACGCCATGCGGCACGCCCAGGCGTACCGGCATATGGAAGATTTCCTCGGCCAGTTCAGTGGCGCCTTCCATCTTCGAAGTACCGCCGGTCAGGACGATGCCGGCCGGGATCAGGTCTTCGTAGCCGCTGCGACGCAGCTCGGCCTGAATCAGCGTGAACAGTTCGTCGTAACGCGGCTCGACCACTTCGGCCAGGGCCTGACGCGACAGTTCGCGCGGTGGACGGTCGCCGACGCTTGGCACCTTGATGGTTTCACCGGCACCGGCCAGTTTCGCCAGGGCGCAGGCGTAGCGGATCTTGATTTCTTCGGCGTACTGGGTCGGGGTGCGCAACGCCATGGCGATGTCGTTGGTCACCTGATCACCGGCAATCGGGATCACTGCGGTGTGACGGATCGCGCCTTCGGTGAAGATCGCGATGTCGGTGGTGCCGCCACCGATGTCGACCAGGCACACGCCCAGTTCTTTCTCGTCGTCGGTCAGTACCGAGTAGGCCGAGGCCAGTTGCTCGAGAATGATGTCGTCGATTTCCAGGCCACAGCGACGCACGCACTTTTCAATGTTCTGTGCGGCGTTGACGGCACAGGTGACCACGTGAACCTTGGCTTCCAGACGCACGCCGGACATGCCCAGCGGCTCACGAACGCCTTCCTGGTTATCGATCACATAATCCTGCGGCAAGGTGTGCAGCACGCGCTGGTCAGCCGGAATCGCCACGGCTTGAGCGGCGTCGAGGACGCGCTCAAGGTCGGCCGAGCTGACTTCGCGATCACGGATCGCGACGATGCCGTGGGAGTTCAGGCTGCGGATGTGATTGCCCGCCACGCCGACGAACGCCGAGTGAATGCGGCAGCCCGCCATCAGTTGGGCTTCTTCGATCGCGCGCTGGATCGACTGCACGGTGGACTCGATGTTGACCACCACGCCCTTCTTCAGGCCACGGGACGGGTGGGTACCGATCCCGACGATTTCCAGCGAGCCGTCGTCGGAGACCTCGCCGACCAGCGCCACCACCTTGGAGGTGCCGATATCGAGACCGACGATCATTTTGCCGCTTTGCACGTTTGCCATGGGTCCTGCCTCTTCTTAATTCTTTGCGACAGCGGGTTGGGCTGTCGTCGGCGCTACTGGTTCCCGCCAGCCAACAGCGAGGCCGTTGGCGTAGCGCAGATCGATGCGCGCAATGTTCGTAATCTGGTCTTTAAGTGTCTTGTCATAGATGGCGATGAAGCGGCGCATCTTTTCCACCAGGTTGCCGCGTCCCAGCAACAACTCGATGCCGGGGCCGGAACTGCCGGCACCGGTAGTCAGGAACCAACTCCCGCGTTCACGCAATTCCAGGCGCGCAATCGAGAAGCCCAATGGCCGCAGCATCTGGCTCAGCACCTGATACTGCTGCATCACTTGCTGCTGGGCCCGTTGTGGGCCGAACAGCTGTGGCAGGTGTTCGTAATTCGCCAACTCCTTTGGCGTAAACGCCTGGCCTTGGTTGTTCAATAACGACTCGTCGCCCCAACGTGCCACTGGCAGTTGCTCTTCGAGGCGGATCACCACTTGGTCCGGCCACACGCGACGGACTTCGGCGTGGGCGATCCACGGCATCTGCTCAAGCTCGGTACGCATACCGGCCAAATCGATGGTGAAGAAGCTCGACGCCACAAACGGGGCGATTCGCTGCTGCACCGCTTGCTGGCTGATGTAGCTGAGGTCGCCCTGCACGGCGATCTTGGTGATCGGCCGGTCGGCGTACGGCAGCAAACGCGTTGCGCCTTCGTAAGTACCAAAGCCCAGCACCACCAATAGCACCGGCCAGAACAGACTTTTCAGAAAGCTGAAATTGGCTTTCGGCAGGCGCGCGGACATCGGCTCTTTCGCCACCATTCGGCTGGCACCCCGTGGCACCGGCTTGCGGCCGGGTGCGGGAGGCTGATGTCGGAGCTGAGCGCCTTGCATCGTCTTAACCTCGAGCGTCTTCAACACTGGCGGCCAGAATGGCCAGAACCAGTTGCTGGAAATCCAGGCCAGCCGCACGGGCCGCCATTGGCACCAGACTGTGATCGGTCATGCCCGGTGCGGTGTTGACTTCCAGAAACCAGAACTGCCCATCGGCGTCCTGCATCACGTCCGCCCTGCCCCAACCGGCAATACCCAGCGCCTCACAGGCCTTGGCCGTGAGATCCATGAGTTGCTGTTCCTTGGCGGCATCCAGCCCGCACGGAATGCGGTACTGGGTATCGTTGGCGATGTACTTGGCGTCGTAGTCGTAGAACGTGTGCGGTGTACCCAGGGCGATAGGAGGCAACACCTGGTCACGCAGGGTGGCGATGGTGAACTCCGGACCTTGAATCCATTGCTCAACCAAGACTTGCGAATCGTAGGTACTGGCCGCTTTCCATGCGTCGATCAACTCGGACGCAGAACTCACTTTGGCCATCCCGATACTTGAACCTTCATGCGCCGGTTTGACGATCAAAGGGAAGCCCAGTTCCGTCGCCGCCGAAATACAATCGGCTTCGCTGCACAGCACGGCGTGACGCGGCGTCGGAATCCCGAGGCTGTGCCAGACCTGCTTGGTGCGCAGTTTGTCCATCGCCAGTGCCGAGGCCAGAATGCCACTGCCGGTGTACGGAATGCCCGCCACTTCGAGCAGGCCCTGCATGGAGCCGTCTTCACCGCCACGGCCGTGAAGAATGATGAACGCGCGGTCGATCTTTTCGCTGAGCAGACGTTGCAGAATGTCGTCGCCAACGTCGATGCCGAATGCGTCCACGCCAGCACTTTGCAGCGCTTCAAGTACGGCGTTACCGGATTTCAGCGAAACCTCACGCTCGGCACTCAGCCCGCCAAAGAGCACGGCGACACGACCGAAGTCTTTCGGCGCGATGGTGGAGAACAGGTTGGCGTAGGCAGCAGTCATTTCAACTTCCCCTCGACCGACGCCGCCACGGCGCCAGCGAACAATTCACTTTTCAACAGCTTCGGCGCGAGACCGCCGATATCACCGGCGCCCTGGCACAGCAGGATGTCGCCGGCACGCAGCAGCGGCTTGACCAGCGGCGCCAGATCGACGCCGCGCTCGATGTAGATCGGGTCGAGCTGGCCGCGCTGGCGGATGCTGTTGCACAGCTTGCGGCTATCGGCGCCCGGGATCGGCTCTTCGCCGGCCGGATAGACTTCCATCAGCAGCAGCACGTTGGCGTCGGCCAATACATTGACGAAGTCGTCGTACAGGTCGCGGGTGCGGCTGTAACGGTGCGGCTGATACACCATCACCAGACGGCGCTCCGGCCAGCCACCGCGCACGGCTTTGATCACCGCCGCGACTTCGGTCGGGTGGTGACCATAGTCATCGACCAGCATCACGTTGCCGCCGTCCACCGGCAGTTCGCCGTAGACCTGGAAGCGTCGACCGACACCCTGAAAGCCCGACAGGCCCTGGACGATGGCTTCATCGCTGACGCCTTCGTCGGTGGCAATACAGATGGTCGCCAGCGAGTTGAGTACGTTGTGGTTGCCGGGCATGTTCACCGACACGTCCAGCGGCTCGCGATCAGGGCGCAGCACGGTGAAGAAGGTCTGCATGCCTTGCTGGCGGATATTGATCGCGCGCACGTCAGCGTCTTCGCTGAAGCCGTAGGTCACGGTCGGACGTTTCACCAGCGGCAGGATTTCGCGCACCACCGGATCGTCCAGGCACATCACCGCCAAACCGTAGAACGGCAGGTTGTGCAGGAACTCGACGAAGGTTTTCTTCAGTTTGTTGAAGTCACCGTCGTAGGTCGCCATGTGATCGGCGTCGATGTTGGTGACCACGGCCACCAGCGGTTGCAGATGCAGGAAACTCGCATCGCTTTCGTCGGCTTCGGCGATCAGGTAACGGCTGGTGCCGAGCTGGGCATTGGTGCCCGCCGCATTCAGACGGCCACCAATCACGAACGTCGGGTCCAGACCACCGGCGGCAAACACCGAAGCGATCAGGCTGGTGGTGGTGGTTTTGCCGTGCGTACCGGCGACGGCGATGCCGTGGCGATAGCGCATCAGCTCAGCGAGCATTTCTGCGCGCGGCACCACCGGGATACGACGCTCAAGCGCAGTCGCCACTTCCGGGTTGGAGGTGTTCACAGCGCTCGACACCACCAGCACATCGGCGGTCGCAGCGTTCTCGGCACGGTGGCCGATGAAAATATGCGCGCCGAACGATTCCAGACGCTCGGTCACCGGCGAGGCTTTCAGGTCGGAACCGGACACTTCATAGCCCAGGTTCAACAACACTTCGGCAATACCGCACATGCCCACGCCGCCGATGCCGACGAAGTGGATGCGACGGATGCGGCGCATTTCCGGTTGCGGCATGGCTTTCTGATTCTCAACCATGGGCCACCTCCAGACAGGTATCGACCACGCTACGGGTGGCATCGGGTTTCGCCAGACGGCGGGCCGCTTGGGCCATATCTTCGAGTCGTTGCGGTTGCATCAAGACCTCTGTCAGGCGCGCGGCAAGGTCCGCGGCACCAGTCGTTCTTTGCGGCATCAGGAAGGCTGCGCCTTCACGGGCCAAATAATCGGCGTTGCGGGTCTGGTGATCGTCGATCGCGTGGGGCAAAGGCACCAGCATCGAGGGCAGACCGGCGGCAGCCAGCTCACTGATGGTCAACGCGCCTGCGCGGCACACCACCAGGTCAGCCCAGCCATAGGCCTGGGCCATGTCTTTGATGAACGGCTGCACCTGCGCATCGACGCCGGCGGCGCGGTAGCGCTCTGCAGTCACTTCATCGTGGTTTTTGCCGGCCTGATGAAACACTTCCGGGCGCAAATCGGCAGCGACTTGGGCCAGGGCTTCAGGCAGCAACTTGTTCAACGGTTCTGCACCAAGGCTTCCGCCGAGGATCAGCAAACGCGCTTTGCGACCGGCCAGAGCAGGTCGCGATGTGTCGAGGAACAGCTCGCTGCGCACCGGGTTTCCGGTGGTACGGCGGGTGTCCGACAGAGTAAAGGTGTCGGGGAACGCTTCACACACCCGGGCGGCGAACGGCACCAGCAACCGATTGGCGGTGCCGGCCACAGCGTTCTGCTCATGAACGATCACCGGCACGCCGGCCAGTTTCGCGGCAAGACCACCAGGACCAGTCACATAGCCACCGAAGCCGACCACACACACTGGCTTCAAGCGACGAATGATCGCACGCGCCTGCCATACCGATTTCAGCAGCATGAACGGCGCCTTGAGCAGCGACAGCTTGCCCTTGCCACGCAGGCCCGTAGCGTTGATGCGGTGCAGTTCAAGACCTGCGGCCGGCACCAGTTCGTTTTCAATTCCGCGTGGCGTGCCGAGCCAGTGCACGGTGTAGCCGCGCGCCTGAAACTCGCGGGCACAAGCCAGCGCCGGGAACACGTGGCCGCCGGTTCCGCCGGCCATGATCAATACGTTAGCGCCCATGATTCGGCTCCTCGGCGAAGTCGCTCTCATGGAATTCCATCTCTTCACTGCCCAAGTGGGTTCGACTCTCCCACTCGATCCTCAATAACAAGCCAAGACATGCACAGCAGATCACCAACGAACTGCCGCCGTAACTGAGGAACGGCAAGGTAAGACCTTTGGTGGGCAGCAGGCCGACGTTCACACCGATGTTGATCAGGAACTGACCAATCCACAGGAACGACAAACCGTAAGCCACATAAGCGGCGAAGAACTGTTTGGCTTTCTCCGCCCACAAGCCGATGTACATGCCGCGAATACACACGAACACGAACAACGCGACGGTGCACAGCGAACCCACCGCGCCGAGTTCTTCAGCCAATACCGAGAACACGAAGTCGGTGTGCGCTTCCGGCAGGTAGAACTGCTTCTGCACGCTGTTGCCCAGGCCCACACCCAGCCATTCGCCACGACCGAAAGCGATCAAGGCTTGCGACAACTGATAACCGGCGCCGAACTGGTCAGCCCAGGGGTCAGCGAAGTTGGTCAGACGCGCCATACGGTAAGGCTGCATTTGAATCAGCAAGACCACGGCCCCGACCGCCAACACCACCATCAGCGAGAAGCGGAACAACCCGACCCCGCCGAGGAATAGCATGGCCGCCGCAGCGCCCATCATCACCACGGTGGCACCGAAGTCCGGCTCCATCAGCAACAGGCCGGCCATCGGCAGCAGCACGATGAATGGTTTGAAGAAGCCCATCCAGCTCTCGCGCACTTCCTTCTGACGCCGCACCAGATAACCGGCGAGGTAGATCACCACGAACACTTTGGCGATTTCCGACGGCTGCACGTTGAAGAAGCTGAAACCGATCCAGCGCATCGAACCGTTCACTTCGCGGCCGATGCCGGGGATGATCACCATCACCAACAAGCCGAACGCACCGATCAGCATCAGCCAGCCGAGACGTTGCCAGGTGGCGATCGGAATCATCATGGTGACGATGCACGCGCCCAGTCCGAGTACCACATAAATAAGGTGGCGAATCATGTAATACAGCGGGCTGCCCGACTGCGCCGCCGCCACTTCGGTGGACGCCGAGGCAATCATGATCAGGCCAAGACCGAGCAGTGCCAGGCAACCGGCGAGCATCGGGAAATCGAGGTCGATGCCGCGCCCGGTGATGATCGGCGACGGGTACGGCTTGATGATATTGAACAGACTCATGCCAGTTCCTCCACAGCGCGGACGAACTGGTGACCACGGTCTTCATAATTCTTGAACATGTCGAAACTGGCGCAGGCCGGCGACAGCAGCACGACGTCACCCGGTTGGGCGGCAGAGCGGCATTGCGCAACGGCGTCAACCAGTGAGGTCGCGCGAATCAATGGCACGGCATCACCGATGGCATCGCCGATCTTGTCGGAGTCACGGCCCATCAGGATCACGGCGCGACAGTTGGCCGCCACCGGATCACGCAGATCGTTGAATTCGGCACCCTTGCCATCGCCACCGGCAATCAGGATGACCTTGCCGTCGATGTCCGCACCCAGGCCTTCGATGGCGGCCAGAGCGGCACCAACGTTGGTGGCTTTGGAATCGTTGTAATACGCCACACCGTCGAGATCACGTACCCACTGGCAGCGATGTTCGAGACCGGCGAAAGTGCGCAGGGCCGAGAGCATGGCGTCGAACGGCAGGCCCACGGCATGCCCAAGCGCCAATGCCGCGAGGGCGTTGGACTGGTTGTGTGCGCCACGAATCTTCAGTTCACGCACGGGCATCAGGTTCTGGAATTCGAAGGCCAGGTATTTCTCGCCGTCTTCTTCGCGGATACCGAAGGCTTTGAAATCCGGTTTGGTCAGACCGAAGGTCCAGCACGGCTGGCCCTCGCCCATCAACGGACGGGTCAGCGCATCCTGACGGTTGACCACGAACTGCTTCGCGCCACGGAAAATCCGATGCTTGGCCAGGTGGTACGCCGGCAGACCGCTGTAGCGATCCATGTGGTCTTCGCTGATGTTCAGCACGGTGGCCACTTCAGCGTTGAGCTGGTCGGTGGTTTCCAGTTGGAAACTCGACAGTTCCATCACGTACAGCTCGACGTCGTCGCTGAGTAGATCCAGCGCCGGGGTGCCGAGGTTACCGCCGACGGCGACGCGTTTGCCGGCCGCAGCCGCCATCTCGCCAACCAGGGTGGTGACGGTGCTCTTCGCGTTGGAACCGCTGATGGCCACGATCGGCGCCCGCGCGTTACGCGCGAACAGCTCGATGTCGCCGGACAGTTTCACGCCACGGGCCGCGGCGGCTTGCAGGGCCGGGGTCGCCAGCGCCAGGCCGGGGCTCACGTAGAGCTCGTCGGCACGGCAGAGGAATTCGACGTCCAGCTCGCCACAACGCACTTCCACGTGCGGATAGTCACGCTTGAGCGTGGCCAGTTCCGGTGGATTTTCCCGCGTGTCCGCCACGGCAAACGACGTGCCCCGGTTCGCCAGGAAGCGAACCAGGGACATGCCGCTCTTGCCGAGGCCGACAACGATGCGGAAGTGGTCAGAAGCGATCAGAGACACTCGTTCTACCTCAGCTTCAGGGTGGCAAGGCCGACCAACACGAGAATCACGGTGATGATCCAGAAACGGACGATCACGCGCGGCTCGGGCCAGCCCTTGAGTTCAAAGTGGTGGTGTATCGGTGCCATGCGGAACACACGGCGACCGGTCAGCTTAAAGGACGCAACCTGAATGACGACTGACAGGGTTTCCATCACGAACACGCCGCCCATGATGAACAGGACGATTTCCTGACGGACGATCACCGCGATGGTGCCCAGTGCCGCGCCGAGTGCCAGTGCACCGACGTCACCCATGAACACTTGCGCCGGATAGGTGTTGAACCAGAGGAAGCCGAGGCCGGCACCGATCAGCGCGCCGCAGAACACGATCAGTTCGCCCGCGCCCGGCACGTAAGGGATCAACAGGTATTCAGCGAATTTCACGTTACCCGACAGGTAGCAGAAGATGCCGAGGCCACCGCCGACCATCACGGTCGGCATGATTGCCAGGCCATCAAGGCCGTCAGTCAGGTTGACCGCGTTGCTCGAGCCGACGATCACAAAGTAAGTCAGCACGATGAAGCCCAAGCCCAGCGGAATGCTGTAGTCCTTGAGCATCGGCAGAATCAGCGTGGTTTCCACCGGCGTGGAAGCGGTCATATAAAGGAAGATCGCCGCGCCGAGGCCGAACACCGACTGCCAGAAATACTTCCAGCGGCTCGGCAAGCCACGGGAGTTCTTCTCGATGACTTTGCGGTAATCGTCGACCCAGCCGATGGCGCCGAACAGCAAGGTCACCAGCAAAACAGTCCAGACGTAGCGGTTGCTCAGGTCAGCCCAAAGCAAGGTGCTGACGCCGATCGACGACAGAATCAGTGCGCCGCCCATGGTCGGTGTACCCGACTTGGACAGGTGCGATTGCGGACCGTCGTTACGAACGGACTGGCCGATCTGACGGTTCTGCAAAGTGCGGATCATCCACGGGCCATAGCACAGCGACAAAACCAGCGCGGTCAGCACACCGAGAATCCCGCGCAGGGTCAGGTACTGAAAGACCGCGAAGCCTTTGTAGAACTGTTGCAGATACTCCGCTAGCAGCAGCAGCATTAATGTTTCTCCAGACTGGACCCGCACAGAGCCGCAACGATGTTTTCCATCGCTGCACTGCGCGAACCCTTGATCAAAATGGTGGTGTTTGTGTCCTGCTCGGCGTCGAGGGCCTGAATCAGTTCGGCTTGCGTGCCGAAGTGATACGCCTGTTCACCGAAAGCGTTTACGGCGTGAACCATGTTTGGCCCAACGGCATAAAGCGCGGAAACCTTGCCCCGGGCGTACTCGCCCACGTCGCGGTGCCCCTGCTCCGCCCAATCGCCCAACTCGCCGATATCTCCGAGCACCAGGACGGTGCGGCCGGAAAAGCCGGCGAGTATATCAACGGCCGCGCACATCGAGGTGGGGTTTGCGTTGTAAGTGTCATCGATCACGCGCATACCGTTCTTCGCCAGTTGCGCGACGGTGCGACCCTTGACCGATTGCACGGCGCCAAGCCCGGTGGCGATGCCGAACAGCGACACACCCAGGGCGTGAGCGGCAGCGGCGGCGGCCATGGAATTGGCGACGTTGTGGGTGCCGAGCAGGTTCAGTTGAACGCGCTCGACACCTTCAGGTGTGTGCAGATTGAAGGCCGGGCAACCGCGTGCATCGGTGCTCAGGTCGCTGGCGTAGAAGTCAGCCTGAACGTTGTTCAGGGCGAAAGTCAGCACCTTGCGAGCGCCCGCACGGGTCTTCCAGATACCTAAGGCTTTGTCATCGAGGTTGAGCACGGCGACACCATCAGCCGCCAGCCCGTCGATGATTTCGCCTTTGGCTTCGACGATTTTTTCCGGGCCGCCAAACTCACCGACGTGCGCGGTGCCGGCATTGTTGAGGATCGCCACGTGAGGCTTGGTCAGGCCAACGGTGTAAGCGATTTCGCCGAGACGCGAGGCGCCCAGTTCGATCACCGCCGAGGTGTGCTCCGGGGCCAGTTCGAGCAGGGTCAGCGGCGCGCCGAGGTCGTTGTTCAGATTGCCACGGGTCGCCAGTACCGGACCGCGGGTGCGCAGGATGCTCGCGAGCATCTCCTTGACCGTGGTCTTGCCGCTGGAACCGGTGATCGCGGCGACTGGTTGAGTGAAGGCAGCACGGTTCAGCGCACCCAATTGGCCGAGGGCCTGACGGGTGTCTTTGACCAGCAGTTGCGGCAAGGTGCTGTCGGCGACTTCGCGCTCGACCAGCGCAGCCACGGCGCCTTTTGCAGCGACGTCATTCAAATAGTCATGACCGTCGAAACGCGGACCGGTCAACGCAATAAACAGTTGGCCGGGCTGAATCGCGCGGCTGTCGATGCTGACGCCGTCGAAGCTGGCATCGGCGGCGATCAAACGTGCGTCGAGCGCGTTGGTCAGTTCGCTGAGTTTGAGGGCCTTAAGCATGGGCCACCTCCCACGCGGTCAGGGCGTGATCAGCCTCGACCAGATCGGAGAAGGCATGGCGCTCGCCGTTGATTTCCTGGTAGTCCTCATGACCTTTACCGGCCAGGACAATCACGTCATCAGCCGAGGCGCCGGCAATCAGTTGTGCAATCGCCTGACCACGGCCGGCGACGAAGGTGACTTTATCCACAGCCGTGAAACCGGCGCGGATGTCGTCGAAAATCACTGCAGGGTCTTCAGTACGCGGGTTGTCGTCGGTAACCAGCACTTGATCAGCCAGACGCTCGACCACTTCGGCCATCAACGGACGTTTGCCGCGATCACGATCACCGCCGCAGCCAAACAGGCACAGCAGTTGACCTTTGACGTGCGGGCGCAATGCGCTCAGGACTTTTTCCAGCGCATCCGGGGTGTGGGCGTAATCGACCACCACCAAAGGCTGATTGCCACCGCCAAGACGCTGCATGCGCCCGGCCGGGCCTTCGAGTTTCGGCAGTACTTTGAGAATTTCGTCGAGCGCGTAATCCAGACCGAGCAAGGCACCGACGGCTGCCAGTACGTTGCTCAGATTGAAGCGGCCGAGCAGCGTGCTGCGCAGATGATGCTCGCCCTGCGGCGTCACCAATGTGGCGCGCACACCGTGGTCGTCGAACTGCGCTTCACGGCAGAACAGGTAAGCGCTGCTGTCGAGCAGGCTGTAGGTGATCAAGCGCGATTCGCGTTTTTCAGCGGCCAGTTGCCGGCCAAAATCGTCGTCGAGGTTGACCACACGGCACTTCAGATCATTCCAGGCGAACAGCTTGGCCTTGGCCTCTGCGTACGCCTGCATGGTGCCGTGATAGTCAAGGTGGTCGCGGGACAGGTTGGTCATCACTGCGACGTCGAACGCCAGCGCAGTGACGCGGCCCTGATCCAGACCGTGGGACGATACTTCCATGGCCACGGCTTTGGCGCCGGCCTTTTTCAGGTCGCCCAAGGTCGCTTGCACAGCGATCGGATTCGGCGTGGTGTGCAGACCGCTTTGCAGTGCGCCATAGAAGCCGGAACCCAAGGTGCCGACGATGCCGCAATGCTGACCGAGTAGGTCCAGCGCCTGCGCAACCAATTGGGTCACGCTGGTCTTGCCGTTGGTGCCGGTCACACCGATCAGGTTCAGATGATGGCTTGGCTCACCGTAAAAACGCCCGGCGATGTCCGACAGCTGCGCTGCCAGGCCTTTGACCGGAATCAGCGGCACGTCAGTGATCGGCAGCACGGTGGCGCCTTCCACTTCATAAGCAACCGCAGCTGCGCCACGTTGCAGGGCATCGGCAATGTGTGCACGGCCATCGAATTTGCCGCCAGGCACGGCGAGGAACAAATCGCCCGCGCGCACGTTGCGGCTGTCCAGCGCCAATTCACGGATCAACAGATCGTGGCCGGCGTGGGGGAATATCTTGTTCAGACTTAATGACATCAGCCGCGCCCTCCATTGGCTTTCAGCGGAATGACCGGGGTAGCGTTGGCTTGTTGCGTCGTCGGCAAGTTGTCCGGCGTCACGTTCATCAGACGCAGGGTGCCGGACATCACACGGCTGAACACCGGCGCGGAAACCAGACCACCGAAGTAACCGGCCTTGCTTGGTTCATCGATCACCACAACGATCGCGTAACGCGGATCGCTCATCGGGCCGAAACCGGCGAACAACGAGCGGTAAGAATTTTCCGCGTAGCCCTTGGTGCCCACCGAAGTCTTGCGCGCAGTACCCGACTTGCCCGCCACGTGATACGCCGGCACCTGCGCACGGAACACGCCGCGTGGCGCTTCGATCACCTGGGTAAGCATGCCTTGCAAGGTTTTCGCGACGGCTTCCGGCAGCACTTGCGTGGTCTGCGGTGGCTTGTCGGTTTTGATCAGGGTCAGCGGCGCGAGACGACCGTTGTTGGCCAGCGCCGAGAACGCGTGGACGAGTTGAATCGCGGTTACGGAAATACCGTAGCCGTAAGAAAGCGTTGCGGTTTCAGCCTTGCGCCAATCGCGGTAGTTCGGCAGGTTGCCGACACGTTCGCCCGGGAAGCCAAGGCCGGTGTCCTGGCCAAGACCGACTTTCTGCGCGAGGCGGAAAATGGTTTCGCCGCCGATATCGAACGCGACCTTACTCATGCCAACGTTACTGGAATTGATCAGGATGCCGGTCAGGTCGAGCACCGGCCCTTCACTCTTGGAAACGTCCTTGATCGTGTACTTGCCGATCTGCAGGGAGCCCGGATACACCTCGACGGTGTCGCTCGGTTTCCAGCGGCCGGTTTCGATTGCAGCGGCCATCGAGATGGCTTTCATGGTCGAACCCGGCTCGAACACGTCGATCATCGCGCGGTTACGCATCATCGCCGGTTGCAGGTTGCGACGGTTGTTCGGGTTGTAGGTCGGCTGGTTGACCATGGCCAGAATCTCGCCGGTCTTGACATCCATGATCACCAGACTGCCGGCCTTGGCGCCGTTCTCGATGATCGCGTTACGCAGTTCGCGGTTGGCCAGATATTGCAGACGCAGGTCAATGGACAACGCCAAGGGCTTGCCGGCCTTGGCGTTTTTGGTGACCTGGACATCCTTGATCAGCCGTCCGCGCCGATCCTTGATGACCTGTCGTTTGCCCGGCACCCCGGCGAGCCATTCGTCATAAGCCAGTTCGACACCTTCGCGACCGTGGTCGTCGATGTCGGTAAACCCGACCATGTGTGCGGTGACTTCACCGGCCGGATAGAACCGGCGGAATTCTTCGATGCCATAAACGCCCGGCACTTTCAGATCGAGCACAGACTGGCCCTGCTCGGGGGTCAGCCCGCGCACCAGATAAATGAATTCTTTGTTGGCCTGGGCTTCGAGGCGTTCGGTCAGGGCTTTCGGGTCCTGCCCCAGCGCGGCAGCGAGTGCCGGCCACTTCTCTTTCGCCGTTTGCATTTCCTTGGCGTTGGCCCACAGCGTGGTCACCGGGGTACTCACGGCCAACGGTTCGCCGTTACGGTCGGTGATCAGACCACGGTGAGCCGGAATCGGAATGTGACGCAGGCTGCGCGCATCGCCCTGACCTTTGAGGAAGTCACGGTCAACCACTTGCAGGTCGATGATGCGCCAGCAGATCGCCGCGACCATCACGCCGAGCAGCGCCACCATCAGGCGGAAGCGCCATGGGAACAGTGCGCCTTCGAGTTTCATCATGGCGCCACCATCTTCACGTCAGCCGCGCCGGGAATGTGCATTTTCAGTTGTTCGGTGGCCAGCACTTCGATGCGGCTGTGTGCGGTCCAGGTGCTCTGCTCAAGAATCAGACGGCCCCACTCGGCCTGCGCCTTGTCGCGCACGCTGAGTTCGTTATAAAGGGTATTGAGCAACTGTCGGTTCCAGTGCGCGCTGTACGACACGGCGATGGCCGAGACGAGCACGCCGATGAACAGCAGCAGCATCAGAAAGCTGCCGCCGGGCAGTGGCTTGGCGAAAAGCTTGCTCACCGCAGCTTCTCCGCGACGCGCATGACGGCGCTACGGGAACGTGGGTTGGCTTTGAGTTCGGCGTCGGAGGCCGTCTGCGCTTTGCCATGGACTTTGATTTTCGGTTCGAACGCGACGTGGCGAACGGGCAGGTTGCGCGGCAGGTTGTCGGCTTCGCCTTTCACTAGCTTGCGCATGAACAGTTTGACGATACGGTCTTCCAGCGAGTGGAAGCTGATCACCACCAGACGGCCGCCAACTTCCAGAGCATCCAGTGCGGCTTCGAGGCCGGCTTCCAGATCACCCAGTTCGTTGTTGACGTGAATGCGCAAACCCTGGAAGGCACGGGTGGCCGGGTTCTTGCCCTTTTCCCATGCCGGGTTGGCGACTTTCAACACTTCAGCCAGATCGGCAGTGCGCTCGAACGGCTTGATATCGCGACGCTCGGCGACGGCACGGGCCATGCGACCGGAGAAACGCTCTTCGCCGTATTCCTTGAACACCCGGGCGATTTCTTCAGCCGGCGCAGTGTTGACGAACTCGGCAGCGCTGATGCCGCGGGACGGATCCATGCGCATGTCCAGCGGGCCGTCGTTAAGGAAACTGAAGCCGCGCTCAGCGTCATCGAGCTGCGGCGAAGACACGCCGAGGTCGAGCAGAATACCGCTGACCTTGCCGCTCAGACCTTGTTCAGCGACGACGGAACCGAGCTCGGCAAAGCTGCGCTGCACAACGACAAAGCGGCCGTCTTCGGCCGCTAGCGTTTGCCCGGTGGCAATCGCTTGTGGATCTTTGTCGAATCCGATGAGCCGACCGTCCGTGCCAAGCTGGCTGAGGATCAACCGGCTGTGTCCGCCGCGCCCGAACGTGCCGTCCAGATAGCAGCCATCAGGACGTACGGCGAGAGCCTCGACGGCTTCGTCAAGCAGTACGGTGATGTGGTTAAAGCCGCTATCAATAGTCACAGGATCAAATCACGCAGTTCATCAGGCATCGCGCCCGGTTGTTGAATGGCAGCAAGGTCAGCGGCAGATACCGCATTCCATGCATCCTCGTCCCACAATTGGAACTTGTTCAGTTGGCCTACCAGCATCGCGCGCTTATCGAGCCTGGCGTATTCGCGCAAACGCGGTGGAACCAGAAAACGGCCACTGCCATCGAGCTCGAGGTCGACGGCGTTGCCGATCAATAAACGCTGCAAGCGGCGGTTCTCTTCGCGAAGCGAAGGGAGTGCGCGCAACTTGGTTTCAATAATTTCCCACTCGTCGAGCGGATAGACACACAGACACGGATCAACGGCATCAATGGTCACGATCAATTGGCCGGAACTGCGCGAATCGAGCTCGTCACGGTACCGGCTCGGCATAGCGAGACGGCCCTTTGCGTCGAGACTGATAGCGTTAGCTCCGCGAAACACGTCTGCGTTTCTCCAATTTTTATCGTTTTGAGCTCAAAAAACCCACTTCATGCCACTTTCCGCCACTTGCGCACACTATAGGAATGCGCCCACCACACCGTCAAGGCGCGGATTAAAGGAAAACCCTTACAGAACGGAGATTTAGGAGCATAAAAGGAGGAGTAACGACAATTTGGCGGAGACTTTCGACCCATAACTTGATGCAGCACTGATAGCTGCGCTCGAAAGTTAAAGTAATTTGTTAAGAGTAAGATTTTTTCGGTATTACGAAAGCGCTTCTGCTGTTGATTGAAGCAAGGTGGGAAATGGCTATTACTGCGTGTGCCGCTGCCGAACTTTCAGAGCAGGCCTGCTGATATTACACAGCCCTGTTGCCAATGATTCAAGCAGGGAAAGAAAAAGGTGGAGAGTCGATCTGTAAGCCGGGTTCTGTCTTGAACAGTCATTCGTCTACGATGGCCATCACTGGACATCTTTAGCAACCTACCCGGTCCCAGCGCGGGCCACGCCTTGGGACCCTATTTGGTCTTGCTCCAAGTGGGGTTTACCTAGCCACGAACTGTTGCCAGACGTGCGGTGCGCTCTTACCGCACCTTTTCACCCTTACCGGCACCGAAGCGCTTAGGCGGTTATTTTCTGTGGCACTTTCCGTAGGCTCACGCCTCCCAGGCATTACCTGGCACTTCGCCCTATGGAGCCCGGACTTTCCTCCCCCCCCTAATTTTCATAGAGGGCAGCGACTGTCCGATCGACTCTCCGCCGCGAAGGTTAACGGCAGAGCGCCCGAAGAACAAGCGCTAAAAGCCTCAAGACCGCTATGGGCGACGGCTTACACGCCTTTCTGTTTATCCAGCGCAACCTGATACAGGACGTTTTTGCGTTCGCCAGTGATCTGCGCTGCCAGCGCGGCAGCACGCTTGAGCGGCATCTCTTCAAGCAACAGATCGAGGATGCGCATCGCTTCGCTGCTGACGGCGTCTTCGGACTCCGGCGCCGTCCAGCCAGCCACCAACACGACGCATTCGCCGCGCTGCTGATTGCTGTCCGACTCGACGAACGCGCGTAGCTCAGCCAGCGGCAGACCTTTTAGCGTCTCGAAGGTTTTGGTGATTTCCCGGGCGAGCAATGCCTGACGCTCACCGCCGAACACTGCTTCCATATCCTGCAGGCATTCAAGAATGCGGTGCGGTGCTTCATAGAAGATCAATGTACGCGGCTCTTCCCTGACGGCTTCCAGTCGCGCCTTGCGCCCGACCGATTTGGCCGGCAGAAAACCTTCGAAGATGAAGCGGTCGGACGGCAGACCGGCCGCCGACAGTGCGGCGATAAGGGCGCAGGCACCCGGCACCGGCACCACATTGATTCCAGCCGCACGAGCCTGCCGCACCAGGTGATAACCCGGATCGGAAATCAGCGGTGTCCCCGCATCGGAAATCAGCGCGACGTTATCGCCCGCCAGCAGACGGGTAATAAAGCGGCTACCCTCATCTCTTTCGTTATGTTCGTGACAGGCAGCCAGCGGCGTGCCAATCCCGAAGTGCTGCATCAGCCGCGCCGAGTGGCGGGTGTCTTCGGCGGCGATCAATGCCACTTCGCGGAGGATCTTCAGGGCCCGGGCGCTGATGTCGTCCAGGTTGCCGATGGGCGTCGCCACCACATAAAGCGAGCCAGCAGCGGAATTCAGGGAACCTGGAGCAGTCAAAGCGCACACCTCGTGATCGGTAAAAGCGGCCATTGTAGCGCGTCACGAGGCTTGCGATGCGCTCAAGCCGAACCCGGTTTTGCACGCCGTTGTGCGCCGCCGCAACATTTACTCCAGCTAAATTGTCCGTTTCACGCCACTAACATCGCGCCCCGGCCAGTGCTTGGGTACAATTCGACGCTAATTTGATCGAGTATCAGGAACACTTACATGATCGCTTGCCTGCGGCTGTTCACTGCCCTCTGCCTCGCTGCCCTGTTGGCGGCTTGCGCCAGCTCCCCTTCCTCCAGCCTTGGCGAACTTCCACGGACCCCGGATGCCAGCATCGAGCAACTGCTCGAACAGGCGACCCAGGCGAAAACCCCGGAAAAAGCCGCTCTGTTGCGCCTCAGCGCTGCAGATCTGGCTTACCGCCAGGGCAATGCCGGACAGTCCGCGCAAATCCTGCAACAAGTGCCGATGGAGCAACTGAAGCCAGGCCAGCAGATTTTCGCCAGCACCTTGAACGCTGAACTGGCGATGACTCGCAATCAGCCGAAAGCCGCGCTGACTGCCCTGAGCCATCCAAGCCTGCAACACCTGGGCGAAATGCCAGAAGAGCAGCAAGTGCGCACCGGCACCGTCCACGCCCGCGCCCTTGAGGCCGACGGCCAGACCCTGGCTGCTGCTCGCGAGCGCGTATTCATCGCACCGATGCTGCAAGGCGAAGCCGCGAGCAAGAACCACGAAGCCATCTGGACCCTGATCGGCTCGCTGCCAACTGATCAACTGCAACCCAACACCACCGACGACCTCGGCGGCTGGATGGGTCTGGCACTGGCTGTGAAATCTGCCGGCACACTGGAACAGCAGCAAGCCGCGATCGACACCTGGCGTGCACAGAATCCAAAGCACCCGGCCGCAATCAACCTGCCGCTGCCGCTGACCAAACTCAAGGAACTGGCCAGCCAGCCCCTGAGCAAAATCGCCCTGCTGCTGCCGCAAGATGGTCAGTTGGCAGCGGTCGGTAAAGCACTGCGCGAAGGCTTCATGGCTGCGCACTACCAGGCTCAGCAGGCCGGACAAAAGCCGCCAGCGATCGAGTTCTACGACAGCTCCAAGCTGACCTCGATGGACGAGTTCTACCGCAAGGCTCAGGCTGACGGCGTGCAACTGGTCGTTGGCCCGCTGGAAAAACCACTGGTCAAACAACTGAGCACTCGCCCGCAACTGCCGATCACCACCCTCGCGCTGAACTACAGCGAAGGTGATCAAGGCCCGGCGCAACTGTTCCAGTTCGGTCTGGCCGCTGAAGACGAAGCCCGCGAAGTCTCGCGCCGCGCCCGTGCCGATGGCCTGCATCGCGCCGCCATCATGGTACCGAAAGGCGAATGGGGCGACCGCGTCCTGCGTGCCTTCAGCCAGGACTGGCAGGCTAACGGTGGCAGCATCGTAGCGACCGAGCGTGTTGATCAGCCGGTGCAACTGGCCCAGCAAATCGCCGACATGTTCCAGCTGCGTCAAAGCGAAGCCCGCGCCAAGAGCCTGCAAAATGCCGCTGGCACCAACGTAGCCGCGCAGCCTTCGCGTCGTCAGGACATCGAGTTCATCTTCCTCGCTGCCACGCCGCAACAGGCACAGCAGATCAAGCCGACCCTGAACTTCCAGTACGCCGGTGACGTTCCCGTTTACGCGACTTCGCACGTTTACAGCGCCAGTGGCGACGTCAACCAGTACAACGACATGAACGGCATTCGCTTCTGCGAAACGCCGTGGCTGCTCGACAACAGCGATCCACTGCGTCAGCAAGTGGTTGCACAGTGGCCGCAAGCCGCCGGCAGCCTCGGCCGCCTGTACGCGATGGGTGTGGATGCCTATCGTCTGGCACCGCGCCTGGGTCAACTCAAAGCCCTGCCGGACAGCCGCATCGATGGTGAGTCGGGCAGCCTCGGCATGACCCAGACCCAGCGTGTTGTGCGTCAGTTGCCTTGGGCGCAGTTCGTCAGCGGCCAGGTACAGCGCCTGCCGGACACTCCGCGCTGATGCCCGACAGGTCACGCTCGCAAAGCGGCAAGGATGCCGAGCGCCTGGCGCTCGAGCATCTGCAACAACAAGGTCTGCGCCTGCTGGCGCAGAACTGGTTTTGTAAACGCGGCGAGCTTGATCTGGTCATGCTTGATGGCGATACAGTAGTATTCGTTGAAGTTCGCTACAGAAAAAACACTCAATGGGGTGGCGCGCTCGCTAGCATCGATGGGCGCAAGCAGCAGAAACTGATTTTCGCTGCACAGTATTTTCTTCAGCGCGAGTCGCGTTGGGCCAATTCCCCCTGCCGCTTCGACGTGGTGGCCATCGACAGCCATCCGGATCAGCTGAACTGGTTGCAGAATGCTTTCGACAGTTGATCGGCGGCGTTGCGACCCGGACAATCCCACCGACAAATTTTGCTCTTTGCTTTGCGGGCTGCACATTCATGTGCCGGACAGCCGCGCTACTTAAGGTCACACAGATGGACATGCAATCCCGAATTCGCCAGCTTTTCCAGGCCAGTATCGACACCAAGCAACAGGCGATGGACGTACTTGCACCGCACATCGAGCAAGCCAGCCAGATCATGGTCAACGCCCTGCTCAACGAAGGCAAAATGCTTTCGTGCGGCAATGGCGGCTCGGCCGGCGATGCCCAGCACTTCTCCTCCGAGCTGCTCAACCGCTTCGAGCGCGAGCGTCCGAGTCTGCCGGCGATCGCCCTGACCACCGACACCTCGACGATTACTTCGATCGCCAACGACTACAGCTACAACGAAGTATTCTCCAAACAGATCCGTGCGCTCGGTCAGCCAGGCGATGTCTTGCTGGCGATTTCGACCAGCGGCAACTCGGCGAACATTATTCAAGCGATCCAGGCCGCACATGATCGCGAAATGATTGTCGTAGCTATGACCGGACGCGATGGCGGCGGCATGGCGTCGCTGCTGTTGCCCGAGGACGTCGAGATTCGCGTACCGGCCAATGTCACTGCACGTATTCAAGAAGTCCACTTGCTGGCGATCCATTGCCTTTGCGATCTGATCGACAGCCAACTGTTCGGGAGTGAAGAATGACCCCTAATCGCCTTGGCCTTCTGGCCTTGACCCTGTGCCTCGGCATCAGCGGCTGCACCTCGGTGGTGAACGCCAGCCGTGAAGCACCGATCGACGACGATCGTGGCACCCGCACCTTCGGCAGCAAGATCGACGACTCGTTGATTGAAACCAAAGTGGGCGTGAACGTAGCCAAAGCCGACCCGGCCCTGGACAACGATTCGCACATCGTCGTCACCAGCTTCAACGGCGTCGTACTGCTGGCCGGCCAAACACCTCGAGCAGACCTGAAAGCCAAAGCCGAACAGGCAGCAGCCGCGGTCCAACGGGTAAAAACCGTTCATAACGAACTGCAAGTCATACCGCCATCCGGTTTCCTGGCTCGCCAGAACGACACCTGGCTGACCTCCAAGATCAAGACGCAAATGCTCACCGACGCCAGCATCCCTGGCTCGCGCATCAAGGTCGTGACCGAGAACGGTATCGTCTACCTGCTGGGTCTGCTGACCAAACAGGAAGCCACTCAGGCAACCAATCTGGTTCAGGGTGTTTCCGGCGTGCAGAAAATCGTCAAGCTGTTCGAATACATCGACTGATACACGATCTCTGTAGGAGCTGCCGAAGGCTGCGATCCTTTGATCTTGCTTTTAAAAGATCAGGATCAAAAGATCGCAGCCTTCGGCAGCTCCTACGTAATAAAAAAGGCGATCCATCCGGATCGCCTTTTTTATTACTTCACCACTTTCAAACTAGGCCGGCCGCTAGGACGCGGTGGCTCACTGTCCGGTGGTGGCAAGTCGTCGTCCGACTCGATCTCTTCTTCGTCATCCATCGGCGACTCGAGATCAAACACCATACCCTGACCGTTCTCCCGGGCGTAGATCCCCAGGATCGCGCTGATCGGCACGTACAAGCTGTGCGGGACACCACCGAAGCGACCTTCGAAGGTCACCACGTCGTTGTCCATGTGCAGATGACGCACAGCACTCGGCGAGATGTTCAGGACAATCTGCCCGTCACTGGCGAAACCTTGCGGTACCTGCACTGCCGGGTACTCGGAATTGACCAGCATGTGCGGGGTGCAATCGTTATCAACAATCCACTCGTAGAGCGCGCGGACCAGATAAGGTCGACTGGAGTTCATAGCGGCTCCTTAAGCCTTAGCGCATATCGCGTTCGACACCAGACAGACTCGCCTGGAAAGCCTCACGCGCAAACGAGCGCTCCATATAATCAAGCAGCGGCTTGGCTGGCCGCGGCAGTTCAATACCCAGAATCGGCAAACGCCAGAGTATTGGCAATAGGCAGCAATCCACCAGACTTTGTTCCTCACTGAGGAAAAACGGCTTGTCGGCAAACAATGGCGACACGCCCGTCAGGCTTTCACGCAATTCCTTGCGCGCCACGACTCGCGCGGCCTCCTTGGACTTGGGATCCAGAATCAGATCCACCAGACCACACCAGTCGCGCTGAATACGATGAATCAGCAGACGGCTGTTGGCACGCGCCACCGGGTAAACCGGCATCAACGGCGGGTGCGGGTAACGCTCATCCAGATATTCCATCACCACGGTCGACTCCCACAACGCCAGGTCACGATCCACCAGCGTTGGCAGACTGCCGTAAGGGTTTACCTCAATCAGTTTAGGCGGCTGGCGACCAGCTTCCACATAAATGATCTCGGCGCTGACACCCTTCTCTGCAAGCACAATGCGCACTCGGTGGGAATAGTGGTCGGCGGGGTCGGAGTAACAGGCCAACCGATTGGTCACGCCCATGGCGATCCTCCTCGCTTGTTGAAATTATCGGAACCGGAAAAACGCGCGCGCCCAGAGGGCGCCTCCCGCAACGTCTGGCTGACCAGAGTTGCGCTATCGGAGGCGCCCTTGGGCGCGCGCGATTAACAGCAATGCTTGAAGCGTATCAGTGCACGTCTTTCCAGTATTCACGCTTGAGCAGATAGGCGAACACAAAGAAGAACGCCAGGTACAGCAAGACATAAGTACCGATGCGCTGATGTTGCAGCTTAACCGGGTTAGCCGAGTAAGCCAGGAAGGTTACCAGATTCTTGACCTTCTCATCGAACTGCTCTTCGTTCAGAGCGCCAGTCTTCGGCACGATGACCAGTTGATCACACGCCTCATGCGTCAACGGCGTACCGGTCAGTGGGTCATATTGCTTCTTGCCGTCCTCGACGATCGGCACCTGCTTGCAGTCTATGATCTGACGACCTTGCAGACCGACCAGTACGTTAGGCATGCCGACGTTCGGGAAAACCTTGTTGTTTACGCCCCACGGACGTGCCGGATCTTCGTAGAACGACTTCAGGTAACCGTAAAGCCAGTCGGTGCCACGCACTCGCGCCACCAGGGTCAAATCCGGTGGTGCCGCGCCGAACCAGGTCTTGGCGTCAGCCGGCTGCATGCCAATGGTCATGTGATCGCCGATCTTGGCACCCGTGAACACCAGCTTCTCCAGCATCAGTTCGTGCGGCACACCGAGGTCATCGGCGACGCGCTCATAACGCTGGAACTTGGCGCTGTGGCAGCCCATGCAATAGTTGGCGAAGGTGCGCGCACCGTCCTGCAGGGCAGCTTTATCGGAGACATCAATGTCTACTTTTTCCAGCTCCGGACCACCGTGTTCAGCAGCGAACGACAGCACAGGCAACGCAGCAAAAATCAGAGCAAAAAATAACTTTTTCATCAGCCAGTCACCCTTTCCGGAACCGGTTTGGTCTTCTCGAGCCTGGTGTAGAACGGCATCAGAATGAAGTAGGCGAAGTACAGGAAGGTGCAGACCTGCGAGAGCAAGGTTCGCTCCGGTGTCGGAGCGAGAACACCGAGAACACCGAGAATCACGAACGAAATGCAGAACACCAGCAGCCAGATTTTGCTCAGCCAGCCTTTGTAGCGCATCGACTTGACCGGGCTGCGGTCAAGCCACGGCAGCACGAACAGCACCGCAATCGCCGCCCCCATGGCGATAACGCCCATGAGTTTGTCAGGGATCGCACGCAGGATTGCGTAGAACGGTGTGAAGTACCAAACCGGCGCAATATGCTCTGGTGTCTTGAACGGGTTAGCTTGCTCGAAGTTTGGTTTTTCGAGGAAGTAGCCGCCCATTTCCGGGAAGAAGAACACAATAAAGCAGAAGATAAACAGGAACACCACGACACCGACAATGTCTTTCACGGTGTAGTACGGATGGAAGGCAATGCCGTCCAGCGGGATGCCGTTTTCGTCCTTGTGCTTCTTGATGTCGACGCCGTCAGGGTTGTTCGAACCCACTTCGTGCAACGCCAGAATATGCAGCACCACCAAGCCGAGAATCACAATCGGCAGCGCGACAACGTGCAAGGCAAAGAAGCGGTTCAGGGTGATTCCGGAGATCAGATAGTCACCACGAATCCACTGGGTCAGGTCGTTGCCGATGACCGGAATCGCACCGAACAACGAAATGATCACCTGGGCGCCCCAATAGGACATCTGACCCCATGGCAGCAGGTAACCCATGAACGCTTCAGCCATCAGCGCCAGGTAGATCAGCATGCCGAACACCCAGACCAGCTCGCGCGGCTTCTGGTACGAGCCGTAAAGCAAGCCCCGGAACATGTGCAGATAAACCACGATGAAGAACGCTGAAGCGCCGGTCGAGTGCAGCAGACGCAGGATCGAGCCGTACTCGACGTCACGCATGATGTATTCAACGGAGGCGAAGGCTTCTTCTGCCGACGGCGTGTAACTCATCGTCAGCCAGACACCGGTGACGATCTGATTCACCAGCACCAGCAGCGCCAGAGAGCCAAAGAAATAGAAGAAGTTGAAGTTTTTCGGAGCGTAATACTTGCTGAGATGGTCTTCCCACATTTTGGTCGCAGGAAAGCGCGCATCAACCCAATCCATGAACTTGCTCATCACGCTTTCTCCGTATCGACGCCAATGACAATCAGGTCATCGGTCTCATAGGAATGCGGGGGAACTGGCAGGTTCAAAGGCGCAGGTTGCGACTTGTAGACGCGGCCAGCCAGATCGTAGTGGGAACCGTGGCAAGGGCAGAAATAGCCACCGACCCAGTCTTTACCGAGATCCGCAGGTGCCACTTCGGGACGGAAGGTTGGTGAGCAACCCAGGTGTGTGCAGATTCCGATCAGCAGCAGAATTTCCGGCTTGATCGAGCGCACTTCAGGGTCGACATAGGTGGGTTGCGTGGAGTTTTTGGAGGTTGGATCGGAGAGCTGGCCCTCGATCTTCTTGAGATTCCCCAGGATTTCCGCAGTACGGCGGACAATGAACACCGGCTGGCCGCGCCACTCAGCAATCATCTGCTGTCCTGGTTCGATTTTGCTGATATTCACTTTCACCGGTGCACCGGCGGCTTTCGCCTTGGCACTGGGAAACCATGACCCCACGAACGGGACCGCAGCCCCCACCGCTCCTGCAGCACCCACCACGGATGTGGCTGCTACCAAGAAGCGACGCCGGCCTGCATTCACGCCGTCATTGCTCATTCAGTCCTCTCCCATCAGCTTTTGTGGCCTGTTAAATCAGGCATCTACTAAATAAATCAAATGCTACTTATAAAAATTTTGCCGAATGGTAATGAAAAGCCCCAATTCTGACAAGGGAATTACCCGGAGCTCTTACCCTCAAGCCTTGCAGTATAGGGGGTCTACGGAAGTGGCAAGTTGTCGCAGCGCAATTCTTTGATAAATCGCAGGCATAAAAAAACGCCCGCTTCCGTGAGGAGGCGGGCGTTCTTTTTGAACGCGGAAGCGGAATTAACGCTTCGAGTACTGCGGACGCTTACGCGCTTTACGCAGACCAACTTTCTTACGTTCAACTTCACGGGCATCGCGAGTAACGAAGCCAGCTTTGCGCAGAGCGCCACGCAGGGTTTCGTCGTAGTCCATCAGAGCGCGAGTGATGCCGTGGCGGATTGCGCCAGCTTGACCACTTACACCACCACCGATCACGGTGACGTAGATGTCGAACTTCTCGACAGTCTCAGTCAGCTCCAGCGGCTGGCGAACTACCATGCGGGCAGTTTCACGGCCGAAGAAGTTTTCCAGCGAACGGTTGTTGATGGAGATGTTACCAGTACCCGGACGCAGGAAAACGCGTGCGGTTGCGGTCTTGCGACGGCCAGTGCCGTAATTTTGAGTCGCCGACATAATGTACTATTCCGTTAAAACTTCAGTTCTTGGGGCTGCTGAGCAGTATGTGGGTGTGCAGCGCCCGCATAGACTTTCAGCTTACGGTACATGTCGCGACCCAGTGGGTTTTTAGGCAGCATGCCTTTAACCGCGGTCTCGATCACGCGCTCAGGGGCTTTAGCGATCAGCTTTTCAAAGTTGATCGACTTGATGCCGCCCGGAAAACCGGAGTGGGAGTAGTACATTTTGTCAGTGGTTTTAGCACCGGTAACACGAATCTGCTCAGCATTGATTACGACGATGTAGTCGCCGGTATCAACGTGAGGAGTGTACTCAGGCTTGTGCTTGCCACGCAGACGGCTCGCGATTTCGGTGGCCAGACGACCCAGGGTCTGACCAGCAGCGTCGACGACAAACCAGTCGCGCTTTACTGTTTCCGGTTTAGCAGTAAAAGTTTTCATTCTTTATAGCCTCAGGGGCCGCCCTGTAAATTAGACGGCGGATCTTACTGAATAGTGCGTACTTTGACAAGTCAAAGGCAGCCGGATACAGACGCTTTCGGGGGCTCGGGTCGGCGCGTCCGTTCAACGGCAAGATTCTTCGGCGGCGGCGCATCACTTCCACTGCAGAAAGAGGTCGGCAATTATGCAGATTGCGAAAAATATTTCAACCTGCTTTTATGATTGTTTTGCCCAAGGAGCACCTGATGGACTATCGCCAGCTAGGCCGTACCGACCTGAACGTGAGTGCAATCTGCCTCGGCACCATGACCTGGGGCGAGCAAAACACTGAAGCTGAAGCCTTCGCGCAGATCGAACGGGCCAAGGAAGCCGGGATCAATTTTATCGACACCGCCGAGATGTACCCGGTGCCGCCGAAAGCCGAAACCTATGCCACCACCGAGCGCTATATCGGCAATTACTTCAAAAGTCGCGGCGATCGCGCCGACTGGATACTCGCCAGCAAGATTGCCGGTCCCGGCAACACCATCGACTACATCCGCGACAAAAACCTGCGCCATAACCGTCAACACATCACCGCAGCGGTGGATGCCAGCCTCGAGCGCCTGCAAACCGACTACATCGATCTGTATCAATTGCACTGGCCGGAGCGCAGCACCAACTTTTTCGGACAACTGGGCTACAAGCACAAGATCGAATCCAACCTGACGCCGCTCGAAGACACCCTCGAAGCACTCGACGAACAAGTAAAAGCCGGCAAAATCCGCCACATCGGCCTGTCTAACGAAACGCCGTGGGGCACCATGCGTTTTCTCGCACTGGCAGAAGCCCGTGGCTGGCCGCGCGCGGTGTCGATCCAGAACCCGTACAACCTGCTCAACCGCAGCTTTGAAGTGGGCCTGGCGGAGATCGCCATCCGCGAACAGTGCGGCCTACTGGCCTATTCGCCGCTGGCGTTTGGTTTCCTCTCAGGCAAGTACGAGGGTGGCGCGCGTCCGCCGAAAGGACGCCTGAGCCTCTACAGTCGCTTCAGCCGCTATTTCAATGCGCAGTCGGAAGCAGCATGCAGCCGCTATGTTGCACTGGCCCGTGAACATGGCCTGGATCCGGCGCAAATGGCGCTGGCGTTCGTGACGCAGCAACCGTTTGTCACCAGCAACATCATTGGGGCGACGACGCTTGAGCAACTGGACAGCAACATTGCCAGTTTTGATCTGAAGCTGTCGGATGAAGTACTGGAAGGGATTGAGGCGATTCACAAGGATCATCCGAATCCTGCGCCTTGATTCAACGCTAAAAGCTTCGCGAGCAGGCTCGCTCCCACAGGTACGGTGATCCACTGTGGGAGCGAGCCTACTCGCGAAGAGGCCTGCCAATGCAGCGAAGATCAAAGCGACCGCGCAATGATCTCCTTCATGATTTCATTGGTGCCGGCATAGATCCGTTGCACCCGCGCATCCGCCCACGCCCGGGCCACCGGGTATTCCCACATGAAGCCGTAGCCGCCATGCAACTGCACGCACTCGTCGAGCACCTTGCATTGCAGATCCGTACCCCAGTATTTGGCCATCGCCGCTGTCGGCACATCCAGCTTGCCTTGCAGGTGCAGCTCCAGACATTTATCGACGAACACCCGGCCGATCTGAATTTCCGTGGCCATCTCTGCGAGCTTGAAGCGAGTGTTCTGGAAGTCGGCAATCGCCTTGCCGAAGGCCTTGCGATCACGGGTGTAATCAAGCGTCCACTGCAACGCTGCTTCGGCCGAGGCCAGGCCACCGATCGCCACTGTCAGACGTTCCTGTGGCAACTCCTGCATCAGATAAGCGAAGCCTGCCCCAGCTTGTCCCAGAAGGTTCTCCTTGGGCACACGCACATCCTGAAAGAACAACTCGGAGGTGTCCTGGGCCTTCATGCCGACCTTCTCCAGACGCTTGCCCTTGTCGAAGCCCGGCGTATTCGCTTCCACCAGAAACAGGCTGGTGCCCTTGGCGCCGGCCTTCGGATCGGTCTTGGCGACGACGATCACCAGATCCGCGAGAAAGCCATTGGTGATAAAGGTTTTCGAACCGTTGATCACATATTCATCACCGTCCAGCACAGCGGTGGTCTTCACGCCTTGCAGGTCGGAACCGGCGCCCGGTTCGGTCATGGCAATGGCCGTGACCATCTCGCCGGAGACCAGTTTCGGCAGGTATTTGTGCTTCAGCGCTTCACTGCCGTAATGCAGGATGTACGGCGCGACAATGTCCGAGTGCAGCGAAAAGCCGATCCCGGTCAAACCCAATCTACCGACCTCCTCGATCACCACAGCGCTGTAAAGAAAGTCCGCCCCCAACCCGCCGTACTCTTCCGGCAGGTGCGAGCAGAGCATCCCCGCCTCGCCTGCCTTGTTCCACAGTTTGCGGTCGATATAGCCTTGTTTCTCCCATTGCGCATGGAACGGCACCGCCTCTTTCTCAAGGAAGGTTCGTACGCTGTCGCGAAACAATTCGTGCTCGGAGCTGAACAAGGTTCTGGGGATCATGCGGCACCTTTCTTTGTTGTTGGAGTAGATGACCTTCAGAGACTAAGCCTCCCCTCTGACACAGGACACTGGACACATCCGACAAAAAATAAGACGATCCAGCCGTCTGGTGACCACTTTCCCTTATAAAAACAAAACAAAAGTTGAATTATGTCCAAGCAAGTCTCCACGCCCTTGCGGCGCGTCAGCATCCTGGCAATCGACCGGGTTTTCGCCTCCACTCTCATGCAAGCCAAGGATTTCTTCCATCTGGCCAGCCTGCGGTATGGCAAACAACTGGGCCACGGCCTGACACCGGCATTCGAAACACGCCTGGTCAGCCCCGACGGCAAACCGGTGAACAGTTTCAGTGACGTTGTGATGCCGGTCGACGGCGGCCTGGAAAACGCCGACGTCATTATCCTCCCGGCGTTCTGGGACGATTTCGACACGCTGTGCAGCCGTTATCCACAGGTCCTGCCGTGGCTGCGTGAACAGCACGCCCGTGGCGCGGTGTTGTGCGGCGAAGCCACCGGGGTGTTCTGGCTGGCCGAGGCCGGTCTGCTCAACGGCAAGGAAGCGACCACCTACTGGCGTTTCTTCAACGCATTTGCCGAGCGTTTCCCCAGGGTCTACCTCAACCAGGACAAGCACCTGACCGACGCCGACAACCTGTACTGCGCCGGCGGCACCACGTCAGCCTGCGACCTGTACATCTACTTGATCGAGCGCTTCTGCGGGGCCAACGTCGCCCAAGCGGTGGCGCGCGACATTCTCTATGAAGTGCAGCGCAGCTATTCGCCGGGACGCATCGGTTTTGGTGGGCAGAAGCTGCACCAGGATGTGATCATCCTGCAGATCCAGCACTGGCTCGAAGAGCATTTCGCCGACAAGTTCCGCTTCGAAGACGTCGCTCGCGAGCACGGCATGAGCATCCGCAACTTCATGCGGCGCTTCCAGACCGCTACCGGCGACAAGCCACTGCATTACTTGCAACGGCTGCGTATCGAGACCGCGAAAGGCTTGCTGTCCGGCAGCCGCAAAAGCATCAAGACCATCAGTTATGAGGTCGGCTACGACGATGCGAGCTTCTTTGCGCGGTTGTTCCGCCAGCACACGGAGCTGTCGCCGAATCAGTATCGGCAGCAGTTTCAGCAGGCTGCGTAGCCCTCTGCCCATACACAAACCCATGTAGGAGTGAGCCTGCTCGCGATTGCGTCCGTCCATGCAGTACTTATGTGACTGATCCACCGCTATCGCGAGCAGGCTCACTCCTACAGGGTATTGCGGTGAATTCTGGATATAAAAAAAGGGCCTGCAATTGCAGGCCCTTTTTTTGTCTCGCAAAATTGTTTAAGGCTTGTGCGCCCGCGACAGGAATTCGTGGGACTGCATTTCCAACAGTCGGCTCAGCGTGCGCTGGAACTCGAAGTTCAAACGGCCGCCGGTGTACAGATCCTTCAGCTCGACTTCAGCGGAAATGATCAGTTTCACGTTACGGTCGTAGAACTCGTCGACCATGTTGATGAAGCGGCGGGCGATGTCGTCGGTGGTGACGCTCATCTGCTCGACACCGCTGAGCAGCACGGCGTGGAAGATCTTGCCCAGTTCGATGTAGTCGTTCTGGCTACGCGGGCCGTCGCACAGTTCGCGGAAGTCGAACCAGGCCACGTCATCGCAGGTGCGCAGGGCACGGATCTCGCGGTTTTCGATCATCAGCACGTCGTTCTCGACCGCTGCGGTGCACTCTGGCGTCAGTGCCTTGAAGCTCTTGCGCAGACTTTCGTGAGCGGCTTCGTCGAGCGGATAGTGGAACAGTTCCGCTTGTTCGAGGTGGCGCAGACGGTAGTCGACGCCACTGTCGACGTTGACGATCTCGGTGTTCTGTTTGATCAGCGCAATCGCCGGCAAGAAACGCGCGCGTTGCAGGCCGTCCTTGTACAGACCGTCCGGAACGATGTTCGAGGTCGCGACCAGGGTCACGCCGTTCTTGAACAGTTCTTCCATCAGCGTGCCGAGGATCATCGCGTCGGTGATGTCGGAGACGAAGAATTCATCGAAGCAGATCACCCGCGACTCGGTCGCGAAGCGCTTGGCGATGATGGTCAGCGGGTTTTTCTCGCCGCCGAGGGTTTTCATCTCTTCGTGCACGCGCTTCATGAAGCGGTGGAAGTGGGTGCGGGTCTTTTCCTTGAACGGCAGCGCTTCAAAGAAGGTGTCGACCAGGTAAGTTTTGCCGCGACCTACGCCGCCCCAGAAATACAGACCTTTGACCGGCGTCTGATCTTTTTTGCCGAACAGTTTGCTCAGCAGACCCGGCTTGCTCTGATCGGCGGCGATCAGATCGTCGTACAGGCGCTGCAAATGACGCACAGCGGTTTCCTGCGCGGCGTCATGGAAGAAATCCGGGCGTTTCAGATCAGCTTGGTATCGTTCTAGGGGCGTCATAATTCGTTAGCAAGGCAACAAAAACGGGCCGTCACTGTAGCGATGGCCCGTGGGAATGGCAATCGGCCCTTGGTCGGACCGTGCCGCCGATTAGTCCTGAACCGGGGTCAGCGCGACGCGCAGAGCCTCGATGGCCGCATCCCGCGCAGCATCGTCGGCGAATGCCGGGCTGTCGCCAACGCACTCGCCTTCCAGCCACACGCTGAAGCTCAGGTCTTCGCTGCGCACGTCCAGCGGCTGGCCGGATTGCAGTTGCTTGGTCACCTGCCCGGCGGTTTTGCCGTCGGCGAAGTTGCGCGACAACAGCAGCTGCTCGCCATCGGCCGCCAACAGACGGAAACGGAAGCTGCCATCGTCTTCGCGGAAGCTGACGAAACGCGCGGCTTTCGCGGCTTTCTTCTTGGTGGTCGCAGCAACCTGAACCTGATTGACGAAAGAGCGCAGGCCAACGGCTTCGCGCAGTTCGTTGAGGAACGGCGTTGCCACGGCGCGGGCCTTCCTGGCGCCGATCTGCAGGATGTCTTCCAGATCTGCCGGACGTTCGATCAACTGGTGATACTTGTCGCGCGCTTCGCCGAGATCGTTGTCGAGCAACTGGAACAGACGGTTCTTCGCCTCGCCCCAACCCAGACCGCCGAGCAATTCGCTACGGAATTCGTCAGCCTGCGCCGGTGTGGCGAAAGCCTGGAACAGCGTAAACAAGTGCGAGTTGTCCGGATCTTTCGCTTCGCCTGGCGCTTTGGAGTCAGTGACGATCCGCGAAATCGCGTCCTTCATCTCTTTGGCGCTGGAGAATAACGGGATGGTGTTGTCGTAGCTCTTCGACATCTTGCGACCGTCGAGGCCCGGCAACGTCGCCACGCTCTCTTCAATCAGCGCTTCGGGCATGGTGAAGAATTCTTTGCCCTGACCGAACAGGTGGTTGAAGCGCTGGCCGATATCGCGGGCCATTTCCACGTGCTGGATCTGGTCGCGACCGACCGGCACCTTGTGCGCGTTGAACATCAGGATGTCCGCGGCCATCAGCACCGGGTAGCTGTAGAGGCCCATGGTGATGCCGGCATCCGGGTCTTCACCGGTTTCGACGTTCTTGTCCACCGAGGCCTTGTAAGCGTGCGCACGGTTGAGCAGGCCCTTGGCGGCAACGCAGGTCAGCAGCCAGGTCAGCTCAGGGATTTCCGGGATGTCGGACTGGCGGTAAAAGGTCACACGGTCGACATCGAGGCCACCGGCCAGCCAGGTCGCAGCGATTTCCAGACGCGAGCGCTGGATGCGCAGCGGGTCATCGCATTTGATCAAGGCGTGGTAGTCGGCCAGGAAATAGAACGAATCGGCATTGCTGTCGCGGCTGGCGAGGATCGCCGGGCGGATGGCGCCGGCGTAGTTGCCCAGGTGCGGCGTGCCGGTGGTGGTGATGCCGGTGAGGATACGGGTACGGTTCGTCATGGGTAATCGCTTGTCAGACTGCAATCAATTCGAGAGACGCGGCAGGATCAGATCCTTGAGATCGGTCAGCTTGCCATGAAAAAAGTGTCCGCATTCTGCCACTTTCAGCAGCTCATGGGGGCGCTGGAGTTTTTCCGACCAGTCGTAAACCAGCTGCGGATCGATGACTTCGTCGGTTTCTGGCTGGATCACCGTGAGTTCGCCGTGCTGTGGCAGTTGATCCTGCTCGCCCAGGCGCATGACCGCCGGCGCGACCATGAACAGGTGCTTGAGCTGCACGCCTTGGGCTTCGAGACGACCGCCGAGACTTGCTGCAACAAATCCGCCGAAGGAGAAACCGAACAGGGTCAGCGGCAGATCCGGGTGTTTTTCCCGCAGCCATGCGGCGGCAGCCTGGGCATCGTCGACTTCACCGGTACCCATGTCGTGCGAACCTTCGCTGGCGCCAACGCCGCGATAGTTGAAACGCAGGGTGATCAGGCCTGCGTCGCGCGCGGTGCGCTGCAGGGTCGAGACGACCTTGTTGAGCATGGTGCCGCCCTGCACGGGGTTCGGATGGCAGATCAGCGCGATGCCGATTGGCTGCTCGTTATCCAGGTACAGAGACTCAAGTTGACCCACCGGGCCGTCAATCACTACAGGGGTTTCACGCATCAGCAAGGAAGGAACTCCGTGACCTCGAATCGGGTCGACTCGTCTAGCAAATTGTCTGTGCCAATCTATTGCGAGTGAATCGCGGTATACAGCGCAGGTTCGAGCCGTTAACGTAAAGCAAAGCCGTTTATAGAGGAAGGACTCGTGGAACACTCGCTCTTAGTTTGGTTGTTACCGACTCTTGCCCTGGTTGTGGGTGTCGCCATTGGATTCCTGATCGCGCGCGTTGCGCCGAACGCCGCGCCGAGCCGTACGCAGCGTCAACTGGATGATATCCAGGAGCGTTTCGACAGTTATCAAAACGAGGTGGTCACCCACTTCAACAGCACCGCGATGCTGGTCAAGAAACTGACCCAGAGCTATCAGGAAGTGCAGGATCATCTCGCCGAGGGCGCCAATCGTCTGGCCCTGGACGAGCAGACCCGCCAGCGCCTGATCGCTGCCCTGCACGCTGACGCTGCAGCGGCGCCACGCGAACGCCTGACGCCTCCGCGCGATCAGGAGCCACCGCGCGACTACGCACCGAAGACCCCGAACTCGCCGGGCATGCTCGATGAGCATTACGGGTTGAAGAAATAATCAGTCTTCGCTGACAAACAAAAAGCCCCCGGACAGTGATGTGTCCTGGGGCTTTTTTGTGTCTGTAATCTTCGGTGTTTGTAGCGGCCCCTTCGCGAGCAGGCTCGCTCCCACAGGGGAATGCATTTCAAATGTGGGAGCGAGCTTGCTCGCGAAGGGGCCGACACAGGCCAGACATAAAAATGCCCGATCACAGGACCGGGCATTTTTTCATTCAGGCATTCAGTTACGGATACTGCTGAACCGTACCCGGCTGCTGTTGCTGCTGACCACCATACTGCTGACCCGGAATCGCTTTCAGGTTGACTTCAACGCGACGGTTCTGCGCCCGGCCATTGACGTCACCGTTGCTGGCAATCGGGTTATCCGGACCGGCGCCACGGGCCGACAGATTGGCACCGCTGACACCTTGCGAAGTCAGGTAGGTTGCCACGCTCTGCGCACGACGCTGGGACAGGTCCATGTTGTGCTGGCGGGCGCCGGTGCTGTCGGTATAGCCAACGATTTCGATCTGGTTCTGGCTGAACTCTTTCAACGAGCCCGCGAGATTGTTCAACGGCTGATAGAAGCTGGAGGCGATGTTCGCCGAATCGGTAGCGAATGTGATGTTGCCCGGCATGATCAGCTTGATCTGATCGCCCTGGCGCTGCACTTCAACGCCAGTGTTGGCCATGCTCGCGCGCAGTTTCTTTTCCTGCTGGTCGGCGTAATAACCGTAACCGGCAGCGGAAGCACCGACCACAGCGGCGCCGATCAATGCGCCTTTGCCGCGGTTGTCGTGACCGATGGCGGCACCGGCCAGTGCGCCGGCGAGTGCACCGAGGCCACCATACTTGGCGGTTTTGCTCATGCCTTGCGAGCCACCCTCGGCCTGGCCTTGATTGTCATACGGGTTAGGCGAGGCGCAGCCGGACAGCAAGGCCACGGCAGTAGCGACAATAATCAAACGACGCTTGGTGAACATGGAGAGCTCCTGGTTTTTCGCATTCTGTGGTGCAGCGGCCACTGGGTTAATGGACCTGCGCGGGCGTTTGATCATGACAATGCACAAAAATTCCGCCGGGCACTCGTGACAAAATATTTAGGCGCGCACAAACGGGTTTTCGCGCATCTCATCCCCCAGACGCGTATCCGGCCCATGTCCGGTCACCACGGTCGCGTCCTCGTCCAAGGTGTATAGCCGCTGCTTGATCGAACGCACGATGGTCGCCTGATCGCCGCCCCACAAATCCGTGCGCCCTACGCCGCGACGAAACAACGTGTCGCCGGCTATCAACAGCTTAGCCTCGGAAAACCAAAAGCTCATGGATCCAGGTGTATGCCCCGGCGTGTGCAATGCGACGCCGCAGCCGCAGGCCAGTTCTTCATCGTCGCTCAGCCAGCGATCCGGCGATGGCACCGGAACATATGGCACACCGAACATCTGGCATTGCATTTCGAGGTTGTCCCAGAGGAACTGGTCTTCCTTGTGCAAGTGCAAGGTCGCACCGGTTTTTTCCTTCATCTGCCCGGAGGCGAGGAAGTGATCGAGATGCGCGTGGGTGTGAATGATGCTGACGACTTTCAGGCCATGCGCATCGAGACGCGCCATGATCAGGTCGGGGTTGCCGCCCGGGTCGACAACGATGGCTTTCCTGGTAACGGGATCGCCGATGATCGTGCAATTGCACTGAAGGGGACCGACGGGGAAGGTTTCGCGAATCAGCGCGGTTGTGGCAACAGACATAAACATCCTCGACAGACGGTAATTAGCGTTTGCTCAGGATTCTACTGCAAGGGCCGATAAAGAACGCCAGGCCAGATATTTGGCGCCATTAATCAGAAAATAATGGCTCAATGATATCAAGCGCACAAAATCTGGTGCAAAATCGCATTTTTTGTAGCGGTCGCATTCAGGAAGGGCCGCATAGTACTCAGGAAATTCCGCATGCCAACGCCCAAGACTTACTCCTTCGCCTTCCCTGCCTCATTGACTGGCAACGCTATCGTCGACAGCCTTATTTCCGGAAAATTCTGGCTGGGATCCGGCTGGAGTCCATCCGGGGCGACTAATTTGAGCTACAGCTTCATGGCGCCGGTAACTTCTTACTTCGTCACCGACTACAGCCCAAAAAATGAATACAACGCTCTGTATGAGCTGACGGCGGCACAGAAAACCGCAATAACCGGTGCGTTGGGTGCCTGGAGCGCGGTTGCCAACCTCAACTTCACGTTGACCAGCGACACCCTGACCAACGTTGGCGACCTGCGTTTTGGCGGCTATCGGTTGATGGATGACAAAACAGCGGCCTGGGCCTATTTTCCTGAGAATCTGCCTGCGGGTGGCGATGTCTGGGTCGGCGAGGCAACCAATGACCCGAATCCCGTCAAAGGCAGTTACGACTTCATGACGTTCGTGCATGAAATCGGTCATGCGCTGGGCCTCAAGCATCCGTTCGACACCAGTGCTACCAACAAGACTCTGCTGGACCCTTCGCTCGACGATGTGCACTTCACGGTGATGAGTTACAACAGTAACTATTCCTATCAACCGACCACACCGATGGTTCTGGACATCTTGGCGATCCAGAGCCTGTACGGCGCCAATATGACGTGGCAGGCCGGTGACAACCTGTACAAATGGGCGGCGGACCAGTCGATTTTCGAAACCATCTGGGATGCCGGTGGCAACGACACGATCGATGGCAGCAATCAACTTGCGCCCGTCAGCATCAACTTGAATGAAGGCGCCTATAGCCAAATCGGAAAGGCGTTCGTCGATTACAACACTCTGACAGCGATCAACGACGGCCTGGCGATTGCCTATGGTGCCAAGATCGAGAACGCGGTCGGCTCTGTCTTCGATGACATCCTGACCGGTAACGCACTGAACAATACGCTCAATGGCAATCTTGGCGCTGACACCATGATCGGTGGCGACGGCATCGACACCTACTACGTCGACAACATCGGCGATGTTGTCATCGAAACCGATACCTCGCTGACCGCCATCGACCAGGTGTACTCCTCCATCGACTACACCCTGGGGGCCAACGTCGAGCAACTGATCCTGATCGGCAACGCCATCAACGGCACCGGCAACTGGACCAACAACACCCTCATCGGTAACGCCGGTGATAACGTGCTGGACGGACGCATGGGTGGCGACACCATGATTGGCGGTCTGGGCAACGACACCTACATCGTCGACAACATCTACGACAGCACGATTGAAACCAGCACCCTGGCGGGCGAAATCGATACCGTGCGCTCTTCGGTCAACTGGACCCTGGGCGCCAACCTGGAAAACCTCATACTGACCGGCAATGCCAACCTCAATGGCACGGGCAACTCGGTGAACAACGGCATCATCGGCAATGATGGCGATAACGTCCTTGACGGTGGCGTGGGTGCCGATGTGCTGGTCGGCGGTCTGAGCAACGACACTTACATCGTCGACAACGTCTCCGACATCGTAAGGGAAAACAGCACCCTGATCAGTGAGATCGATACCGTACGTTCTTCGGTGGACTGGACCCTGGGTGCCAATCTGGAAAACCTGGTGTTGACCGGCTCGGCCATCAATGGCAACGGCAACGCACTGAACAACACGCTGACCGGTAATGCACTGAACAACGTGCTCAACGGCGGCCTCGGCGCTGACACCATGATCGGTGGCGACGGCATCGACACCTACTACGTCGACAACATCGGCGATGTCGTCATCGAAACCGATACCTCGCTGACCGCCATCGACCAAGTGTACTCCTCCATCGACTACACCCTGGGGGCCAACGTCGAGCAACTGGTCCTGATCGGCAACGCTATCAACGGTACCGGCAACTGGACCAACAACACCCTCATCGGTAACGCCGGCGACAACGTGCTGGACGGCCGCATGGGTGGCGACACCATGATTGGCGGTCTGGGCAACGACACCTACATCGTCGACAACATCTACGACAGCACGATTGAAACCAGCACTCTGGCGGGCGAAATCGATACCGTGCGCTCTTCGGTCAACTGGACCCTGGGCGCCAACCTGGAAAACCTCGTACTGACCGGCAATGCCAACCTCAACGGCACGGGCAACTCGGCGAACAACGACATCGCAGGCAACGATGGCGATAACATCCTCGACGGTGGCGCGGGTGCCGACGTCCTGGTCGGTGGTCTGGGCAACGACACCTACATCGTCGACAACGTCTCCGACATCGTAAGGGAAAACAGCACCCTGATCAGTGAGATCGATACCGTGCGCTCTTCGCTGGACTGGACCCTGGGCGCCAACCTGGAAAACCTGGTGCTGACCGGCTCGGCCATCAACGGCAACGGCAACGCACTGAACAACACGCTGACCGGTAACGCACTGAACAACGTGCTCAACGGCGGCCTCGGCGCTGACACCATGATCGGTGGCGACGGCATCGACACCTACTACGTCGACAACATCGGCGATGTCGTCATCGAAACCGATACCTCGCTGACCGCCATCGACCAGGTGTACTCCTCCATCGACTACACCCTGGGGGCCAACGTCGAGCAACTGGTCCTGATCGGCAACGCCATCAACGGCACCGGCAACTGGACCAACAACACCCTCATCGGTAACGCTGGCGACAACGTGCTGGACGGCCGCATGGGTGGCGACACCATGATTGGCGGTCTGGGCAACGACACCTACATCGTCGACAACGTCTACGACAGCACGATTGAAACCAGCACTCTGGCGAACGAAATCGATACCGTGCGTTCTTCCGTCAACTGGACCCTGGGGGCCAATCTGGAAAACCTGGTGCTGACCGGCTCGGCCATCAATGGCAACGGCAATGCACTGAACAACACGCTGACCGGTAACGCACTGAACAACGTGCTCAACGGTGGCCTCGGCGCTGACACCATGATCGGTGGCGACGGCATCGACACCTACTACGTCGACAACATCGGCGATGTCGTCATCGAAACCGATACCTCGCTGACCGCCATCGACCAGGTGTACTCCTCCATCGACTACACCCTGGGGGCCAACGTCGAGCAACTGATCCTGATCGGCAACGCCATCAACGGCACCGGCAACTGGACCAACAACACCCTCATCGGTAACGCCGGCGACAACGTGCTGGACGGACGCCTGGGTGGCGACACCATGATTGGCGGTCTGGGCAACGACACCTATATCGTCGACAACGTCTACGACAGCACGATTGAAACCAGCACCCTGGCGGGCGAAATCGACACTGTACGCGCCTCGATTGACTGGACCCTGGGCGCCAACCTGGAAAACCTCATACTGACCGGCAATGCCAACCTCAACGGCACGGGCAACTCGGTGAACAACGGCATCATCGGCAATGATGGCGATAACGTCCTTGACGGTGGCGTGGGTGCCGACGTGCTGGTCGGCGGTCTGGGCAACGACACTTACATCGTCGACAACGTCTCCGACATCGTAAGGGAAAACAGCACCCTGATCAGTGAGATCGATACCGTACGTTCTTCCGTCAACTGGACCCTGGGGGCCAATCTGGAAAACCTGGTGCTGACCGGCTCGGCCATCAATGGCAACGGCAACGCACTGAACAACACGCTGACCGGTAATGCACTGAACAACGTGCTCAACGGTGGCCTCGGCGCTGACACCATGATCGGTGGCGACGGCATCGACACCTACTACGTCGACAACATCGGCGATGTCGTCATCGAAACCGATACCTCGCTGACCGCCATCGACCAGGTGTACTCCTCCATCGACTACACCCTGGGGGCCAACGTCGAGCAACTGATCCTGATCGGCAACGCCATCAACGGCACCGGCAACTGGACCAACAACACCCTCATCGGTAACGCCGGCGATAACGTGCTGGACGGCCGCCTGGGTGGCGACACCATGATTGGCGGTCTGGGCAACGACACCTATATCGTCGACAACGTCTACGACAGCACGATTGAAACCAGCACCCTGGCGGGCGAAATCGACACTGTACGCGCCTCCATCGACTGGGCCCTGGGCGACAATCTGGAAAACCTCGTACTCACCGGCAGCACCAACCTCAATGGCTCGGGTAACGCATTGAACAACAGCCTGACCGGCAACGACGGTAACAATTTGCTGAATGCCGGCGCGGGCAATGACCTTCTGATCGGCGGACTCGGGACAGATTCGCTGACCGGCGGCATTGGTGCGGACGTGTTCATTTTCAACGCTTGGAACGAGAGCGGCCTTGGCAGCCTGCGCGATGTCATCACGGACTTTAGCAGTGCCCAAGGTGACAAGATCGATCTGACCCACTTCGATGCCAACCTGCTGACCGCGGGCTTCAATGGTTTTTCCTTCATTGGCGCCAACGACTTCACCGGCGCAGGCCAGTTGCGCTTCGTCGACCAAGTGCTGTCGGGCAACGTCAGCGGCAACGTCGGTGCGGATTTTGAAATCCAGCTGGTCGGTGTCAACAACTTCAACGCCACTGATCTGGTGGCGTGATCTTCGTCGCGCTTGTACCGGCCGGTCTGTAGAAGAGACCGCAGCCACAAAAAACGCCCCGACTGGTTCGGGGCGTTTTTTTTATTGACTGGTACGGCGGCTAATCAAGAACACCTAGCTCCTTGGCCCGCGCGACCGCCTGAGTTCGACGCTCCACCCCCAATTTGCTGTTGATATGGCTGGCATGGGTTTTCACCGTATGAAGCGAGATGAACAATTGCTCGCTGATCTGCTGGTTCGAACAGCCTTGGGCGATCAGGCGTAGCACTGCAAGCTCCCTGCTACTGAGCTGTTCGGCGGCACCAGACTCAACGACTGGACGTCCCGCCGCAGGCGGAAAATGCTCCAGCAATTGCTGCCCTGATAATGTCGGTATCATCTGCAATTGCCCGCGCAACCAGTCCGCATGCCCCTTCACCAAGGTATCGAACGGTTGCAGCACGCCCCCCGCCGCCGCTTCCAGTGCCTGACTCAATGCTTTGCGGGCCTCAGTCTCTCGTCCACCCACCAACAGCAACGCCACTTTTTGCGTCAACGCCATCACACTGAGCAACTGCCGCCCGGTCTGCTGACCGTTTTCATGCAATACATTCAGCCGCCCTTCGGCGAGCATCGGATGCCCTTGAATCATGTCGAGCAACGCCTGTTGCAGTTCAACATGCAACGGCAACTGAGGATGAAACTCTGGCGGCGCAGCGGCGCGTTCACCCGTGTACGTCTGACCAAGCCGTGCGAGCCAGGCCTCGGCCAGATCAGTGCGCCCCTGCGCCAGCCACAGTTCACATTTGACCAGCGTGATCATCGCCAGATAGTAGATCGGCGGCACGTCCCAGATATGCATCAGGCGTTCGGCTTCGGCGAGTTCGGCAAAGGCCTTGGCGAACTCGCCACTGCTGCCGTCCAGTCGAGCGATGACGCAGTGGCCGATCAACACGCTGATATCGCGACAGGCCCGTGCCTCGCCGATCCCGGCCATCAAACGTGCGCGCGCGGCCTGAGGCTGCAAGCGCATGGCCAACAGGAAGCCCTCGTACAGGGTCAGCCGTGCGCGCACCGCGTACAGGCGTTGCGGCGATAGACCGCGCAGGCGCTCAAGACCCTGATGGACTTCATCCAGTGCGCGCAGAATTTCACCACGTGATTGCAACACCCGTGCACGGTCGTAATGGGCCAAAGCTTCGAACAGCGGATTGCCGACCCGTTGCGCCAGTTCAAGGGATTCACGGTTAAGACCGCGTGCACGCCACAGATCGCCGTCGGCGATGGCCAGATTAGACAGGGTCGATAAACACATCAGCCGCTGGCCATAACGTTTCGCCGGCAGGCTTTCCAAAGCTTCACTGCAGTATCTGAGCGTCAGCTCACGATGGCCGCGACCACGGGCAATGATTCCGCTAAGTGCCAGCCATTGCGCCAGCATCGACTTTTGCGCGGTGGCCGAAGGTGCCGGCAGGAAGCGGCTCAAGTGGCTGGACAACTCCTCGGCGGCATCGAGCTGGCAGGCCAGCCCCAGCGCCCAACTGTAGAGAACGATCAGCCGCGGCGTGCTGATCAGCAGGCTGTCGGGCAAATCCATTTTCCAACGCAGCAGCATGCCGACGTTTTGCTCGGCCAGCAGTTGCTCCTCGGAGAGGTTCTGCACCAGGTTCGCGGCGACATCGAGGTGACCGGCGCGCAACGCCTGTTCAACCGCTTCATCCAGCAGCCCCTGTGCGTTGAACCAGCGACAGGCACGCAAATGCAGCGTTGCAGTCGGCACCATCGCTTGCGCAATCGGCCGGCTGCGCAGCAGATCCGAGAACAGATGGTGATAGCGATACCAGTGACCGTGCTCGTCCAGCGGCACCAGAAAGACCTGATGCGCCAACAGGAAACGCAGGATCTCGGCGCTGTCATGAGCTTCGCGCACGGCATCGCACAGCTCACTGCAGAAGCGTTCCTGTGGCGCCGTCTCGTAGAGAAAGGCTTGCACTTCTGCTGGCAGACAGTCGATGACCTCTTCCAGCAGATAGTCGCGGATCAGCCCTTCACCGCCGTTCAGCGCTTGCGGTAACGCCGCATCGCTGCCGGCCTCAGACACCGCAAGCAGCCAGAAACGTAAACCGGCGACCCAGCCCTCGCTGCGCTGGATCAGGTTTTCCAGCGCTTCACCGCGCAGTGAGCTGCTGTGGCGATCAAGCAAGGTCAGCGCTTCGTCGTGGGTCAGGCGCAGATCCTGTTCATGCAACTCCAGCAACTGTCGGGACAGACGCAAGCGCGCCAGATGCCAGTCCGGGCGCTGGCGACTGGTGACCATCACCAGCAAGCCATCAGGCAGGTGATTGAGAAAAAATTGCAGGCAACGGTCAAGCACCGGGCCTTGGGCGAGATGATAATCGTCGAGCACCAGCAGCAGTGGTGCAGCGGAATCGAGGTGCAGCGCCAGCTCATCAAGCAAACCGTCGAGCCACTCTTCGAAGGCAAATGGCTGATGGCGTTGGCGCATTTTCAGCAGGCCGAGTGCGCGACTGCCCAGTTGCGGAAAGTAGTCCTGCAAGCCTTCGAGCAAACGCTCGAGAAAGCGGCCGGGGTCACTGTCGCGAGGACTCAGGCCGAGCCAGAGACTTTGCCATTGCGGCGGCAGACTCTGACAGAACTCCACCGCCAGAGAACTCTTGCCGAACCCGGCAGGGGCGCTGACCAGCAACAGCCGCCCACCGAGCCCGGCCTGCAGGCGCTCGCAAAGACGTGGTCGCAAGACGTAACCGTCGGGCAACGGCGGGCGAAAAAAACGCCCGTCCAATGCCGCGACAGCAACACTTGCGGGACCCGGAAGTGGGGACAGATCAGTCATGGCCGGCTCTTGTTCGAATTGCTGTTGGCGGCGTTGCAGATGTCCGCAGACTAGCCTTAAACGAACCGGTTATGAAGGTTGCTGCTACAAATGGCTACAAAAAGGCTACACGAACCTTTGAACCCAACCCCGTAGGAGCTGCCGCAGGCTGCGATCTTTTGACTTTGACCTTTCAAAATCCAAAGCAAGATCAAACGATCGCAGCCTGCGGCAGCTCCTACAAAAGCGGTTCAACAGTGCGCCAGAAAAAGCAAAAAAAACGCCCCGAACCAGTCGGGGCGTTTTCACGAGGATGCGGCCTCGAATTACAGCGGGTTAGCGAACACCATCCTGACGCAGTGCGGCCGGGGTGAAGTCGCTGGTGGTGGCAGTGAAGCCGAAGTCATACGCACTCTTTTCCTCGTTCTTCATGCCCAGTGCCAGATAGCGGCCGGACTGCAGGTCGTAGAGGGTTTCCAGGGCGTACCACGGGACTTGCTTGTCGTAGTAGTTCTCGGCATGCGCTTCGGCAACGCGCCACAGTTGGCCACGACCGTCGTAGTGATCGATCACCGCGGCTTGCCAGGTGTCTTCGTCGATGTAGAAGTCACGTTTGGCGTAGATGTGGCGCTGACCTTCCTTCAGGGTTGCTACCACATGCCACACGCGGCGCAGCTCGTAACGCGCCAGATCCTGATTGATGTGGCCGGCCTTGATGATGTCGGCGTACTTCAGTTTCGGATCGTCGAGCTTGTAGCTATCGGAGGCGATGTACATCTCTTTCTTGCCTTCGAGCTTCCAGTCGTAGCGATCCGGCGCACCGTTGAACATGTCGAGGTTGTCGGAAGTCCGCAGGCCATCCGCCGCAGTACCCGGACCGTCATAGGATACTTGTGGCGCACGACGCACACGACGCTGGCCGGCGTTGTAGACCCACGCCGAACGTGGCTCTTTGACCTGATCGAGAGTCTCGTGCACCAGCAGCACACCACCGGCCAGACGCGCCGGCGCGGTCACTTTCTGCTTGAAGTAGAACAGGATGTTGCCCGGATTTTTCGGGTCGTAGTCCTTCATCTTGTCGCGGAACACGAACTGATCCTGGAAGTACACCAGGCTGTACGAGCCGTTCGGTTGCGGCGTGGCCTGGGTCACCAGACGGGTCACGCTGCCACCGCGATAGCGGGTGATGTGGTTCCAGATGACTTCCACACCGCTTTTCGGAATCGGGAACGGCACTGCCGTATCGAAGTTTTCCAGACCGTTGCCGCCGGACACCAGATTGGTGGTGGTGGCGTTTTTCTTGATCGCGGCGAACACGTCATCCGGCACGGTTGCGCCACGGTGGGACGGATAAACCGGCATCTTGAAGGTCTCCGGGTAACGCTTGAACATCGCGTATTGGCCCGGCGCCAGTTTGTCCTTGTACTTGTCGACATCCTTGGCGGTGATGGTGAACAGCGGTTGTTCGCTGGCGTAAGGGTTGGACAGGAAGCCCCGCGCATCGACGCTGCCGGCATTTTTCGGCAGCGGCTTCCACGCCGGGATCGAATTGTCGGCATTGCCGGCCATTTCCGCGCCCATCGGCGTCAGGCTCTTGCCCAGCTTGTCCGCTTCGGCAGCTGGCACCGCCGCCATGACACCTGTCGCCAGCAGCGACAGGCCCAGAACACCGGCGTGGAACAGACTCTTTGTTATTTTCATAAATTCGTTCGTCCTGAATGCAGTGCTTAGAAGTTCACGCCGAAGCTGAGCGCAACGAAGTCGCGGTCATCCACAGTGGTGTACTTGCCGTCGAAGAAGTTGGTGTAAGCCAGGCTCGCGGTGTAGGTGTTCTGGTATTCGGCATCGACGCCCAGGCTGACCGCTTTGCGACCTTCCTCGAAGTTGCCGCCAGGGCCTGGCGAGTAACCGCTGACGTCGTGGGACCAGGCCACGTTCGGCTTGAGGTTCACACCGGCGAAGACGTCGTTGTATTCCCAGATGGCGCGACCGCGGTAGCCCCACGACATCGAGGTGGTGAAGCCGTCGTTATCGCAATTGCGGCTGCGGTTGTTCTGCGGCGAACCCGGTCCTGCACCGTTGATGGTGCTGGCGTTGAGAATGTTGGCGCAGGTGTTGGTGGTGCCAGTGGCCGGCAACTCGCCCGGGCCATACACCGGATCGCGGCCATAACGCTTGTCGGAACGGCTTTCCAGCCCGCCGACGTAGGTCGCGCCGACTTCACCGACGAGGGTCAGACGGCTGGCGCCCATGACCTGATCGAAGAAGTGCGTGAACGTTGTCTGGATCTGGGTGATTTCCTTGCGCTCGTAACCGTGCAGGTCTTGACCCGGCACACCATTGAGTATCGAAGCGTTGGTCAGTGCGCCGCCGATCGGACGCACACCGGCGAACAGGATGTCGGTGGAGTTCAGTTGCACCGGCGCGTTCGGACGGTAGCTGATCTCACCGCTCCACGCCGTACCGGTAGGCAGGGTGGTGGAGAAGCTCAGACCGTAGAGGCGAATGTCTTCAGGGTATTCAATGAAGTAGTTCGAATTGCCCGCGACCAGCAGCGGTGCAAGTGCCGCAAACGGCCCCGGCAGCGCGCGCGCCGTGTTGTAGACCGATTGCGGCGCACCGGTGGCGCTGAAGATCGGCGCACGGCTGTGGTAGTTCATGAAGTAGGCGCCGAACTCGGTATCGAGCGGCTCGTACATGTACTTGAAGGACGCGCCCCACTGGCCGCTGTCACGCGCATCGCGGTCCGGGCCACGGCGCACCAGAACGCCCTCTTCGTTGACGCTGACGCCGTTGGCGGCCAATGGGCCAAGGGCCACGGCCGGGATTTGCGAACGCTTGTTCAGCACGCGCAGGTTGTCGTTGCAACCGTCGGCGACGATGTCCGGCTGCGAGAAGAACGTGCCGCAGTTATCGACGACGGTCTGGTCCCATTCCAGTTGATAGAACGCTTCGGCCGACAGGTTTTCGGTGAGGCTCTGGGACACGTAGAACATGTTGACCGGGATCAGGCCTTCCTTGATCTCGGCGCCCGGACGACGGAACGCGGAAACGTCGATCGGGTTGATCGAGTTGATGCCGCCGCCGATGAAGGTACTTTCACCCCAGCTCACCACCTGCTTGCCCAGACGCACGGAACCCGGCTGATCGGCAATCGCGTAGTTGTGGTAGACGAAGGCGTCGAGGATCTGCCCGCCGGACGACTTGGCGCCCTCTTTGCGACCCGAATCACTGATGTCCTTGAACTCGCGACTTTCATCCTTGAGTTCGAAGTCGTACCAGTACTTGCCACGGACGAACACACCGGTGTCGCCGTATTTCAGTTCAAGGTCATGGATGCCCTTGAAGATCTTCGAAAAGGTTTCACCGCTCTTGAAGTTGGCGTGACCGTCATCGGACGTCTGCGACAGGCCGTGGCCGCCGTTGTTGACGCCAATGAGGTTCTTGTTCGGGCTCTGAGTAGACCAACTGGCACCGATCGACAGGGACGAGTCGAACTGGCCCTCGATTTCACCGACGTTGAAACTGACGCCGAATGCGGGCCCGGCGAGCGAAGAGGCAAGACTGACTGCCAGAGGCAGTTTCGCCCGGCGCCAGAACTGGTTTACTGAGGTCATCGACGCTACTCCATGTGCATTATTGTTATGGCAGTGAGTACTTTTAAAAACGCCTGAAGGACCGGGTGCCAGAGACAACCCGAAATCACTTCAAAGATGCATCGCCCCGATTTGTGCGTGTGCTCCGTTCTTAAAAATCCTTGAGCGGACTATAGCCAGCAGGTGGTACCGCTTGATCCCTCTAAAGTGTGATTTGCAGCTGCCGGCCACTCTGGAACAGTCCTTTCGCCAGACCGACGCATGTCGGCACGGCAAGGATGGCTGATTTTTTCGATTTCACAAGCCAAGCGCTTGCTTGGTGGGTCTGGCGCGCCGTTTTCGGCGCGCCAGCAGACACTTAAAGTGTCGAGAGGAAGGTGCTGTTGTTGGCCTGCCATTCGGTGATATCGAGGCGGATGCGCTTCTTGTCGAGCTTGCCGACACTGGTCTTGGGAATTTCGGTAACAAGGGCGATCTGACTCGGAATCGCCCACTTGCTCAAGTGGCCCAATTCCACGAACGGCTTGAGGTGCTCCTTGAGCTCACGTGCCCCGATCACATGCCCTTCGCGGATCACCAGCAAGGCAAACGGGCGCTCGCCCCACTGCGGGTCGGCGATGCCCACCACTGCTACTTCGCGTACCGCGACGTGACGACTGATCAGGTCTTCGAGGTCCAGCGAAGAGATCCACTCGCCGCCGGTCTTGATCACGTCCTTGATGCGGTCGCGGATGTCGATCACGCCCATGCTGTCGAGCGTGGCGACATCGCCGGTGTGCAACCAGCCGCCGGCCCAGAGCTCGGCGCCCTTCTGCGGCTCGTTGAAATAGCCTTCGGTGAGCCACGGCGCACGCAGCACCAATTCGCCTTGAGTCTCGCCATCGGCCGGGAGAAAGTTACCCTCGCCGTCGACAATCGCCGCTTCCACCAGCGGCCCCGGTACACCGGCCTTGATCCGGTAAGTGGTGCGTTCGTCTTCGGTGCCGGCCATCAACTCGTCATTGAGGTGCGCACAGGACACCAGCGGACCCGTTTCCGACATGCCATACGCGGCAGTCAGCTGAATGCCGCGCGCCTTCGCGGTTTCATACAGCGTGCGGTTGAGCGCACTGCCGCCAATGACAATTTTCCAGCCGCCGAAATCGGTGCCTTGCGCCCCTTTGGCATTGAGCAGCATCTGCAGGATGGTCGGCACGCAATGGGAGAAGGTGACCTTTTCCTTGCGCCACAGCTCCACCAGAAACTCGGGATCGTAGCGCCCCGGATAAACCTGTTTAAGGCCAAGCATGGTCGCCACGTACGGCAGGCCCCAGGCGTGGACGTGGAACATCGGCGTGATCGGCATGTACACATCGTTGGTGCCAAGCAGGCGCACGCTGTCGATCGAGCCCATGATCGTCGACACGCCCATGGTGTGCAGCACCAGTTGCCGATGGGTGAAATACACGCCCTTCGGGTTGCCGGTGGTGCCGGTGGTGTAAAACGTGGTGGCGACGGAGTTTTCGTCGAAGTCCTGGAAATCGTACTGCGGACTCGCCGCCGCCAGCAGTTGCTCGTACTCGCCGACCAGATTCGGCAGATCGGCGGTTTTCTCCGGCAGATCGGTCAGCAGCAGGGTTTTCTCGACCGTAGTCAGGTGCGGTGCGATCGCCTGGTACAGTCCGACGAACTCGCTGTTGACCAGCACAAAGCGGTCTTCGGCATGGTTCATGGTGTAGAGGATCTGCTCCGGCGACAGGCGCACGTTGATCGTGTGGATCACCGCGCCAATCATCGGAATCGCAAACATGCATTCCAGGTAACGATGGCTGTCCCAGTCCATCACCGCCACAGTGTCACCGGCCTTCACACCGGCCGTCGTCAGCACGTTGGCTAACCGCGCCACGCGCTCGATCAGGGTCGGGTAGCTATAGCGAATCTGGTCGCGGTAAATGATCTCGCGGGTTTTCTCGTAACGGGCCCCGGACATCAGCAGCCGTTTGATCAGCAATGGATACTGGTAGGCCCCATCGGCCGGGGGAATGACGCGAGTCTGCAACATAAGAATCCCTTTTCTGACTGCACGGTGTTGGCGTAGAGATTGGTACTCTAGAACCCTTATACGCCTGCCAAATCAGCCAAAGGAATGATTTGCAAAGCCGTACAAATGCTAGCTTTGCGCCAGCATTTGCCGGTTTTCGTCTTCGGTCAGGCGGTTTGTCCCACAGCCTCTTCAGAAGGCGTGCGTGGGAAAACCACCGCAGCGAGGAAGGTCAAAGCTCCGAAACCCGCAAGAATCAAGTACAGGCCTACAAAACCATGGCGCGGTTCGACATAGGAAATCAGTGGAATCGCCGTAGCACTGGCGCCGAACGATAAACAATAACGCAGGGCGAAGATTCGCGATTGCCATTGCGGGGCGACGAAGTTGGCGACCATCGCATCGTTCACTGTTACCTGACCAAACACCACGAACATGAACGCTGCCCCAAGGGCGATCACCGCCCAGCCATCGGCATAGGCCAGCGCAAATAACAGCGGTGCCTGGCACAGCGTCAGGACAATGAACGGCCATTTCAGGCTGAGACGATGCAACACCCGGCCAATGCTCAACTGCGCCACCGCGCCAAAGGCATAGGCCAGACTGACCACCACGCCGAGGGTTTGCGGCGAAGCGAACAGCTCATGCAAACGTTCCTCAAACAGTTTCGGATAAGTCATGGTGGTGGCGTTGAACACCACGCCGCCAGTGGCGGTGGCCAGCGCCAGCACGCCGAACACCATGACCATCGAAATGCGCTGGCCGGCGGCACCTTTGAGTGGTGTGTGCAGGCGCTTCGGAATGGGTTCTTCACGCACCTGCAAGGCGAAGCCAACCCCCAGCACAATCGCCACTGCGCCCGGCATCAGAAACGCCGAGCGCCAGCCGAACTGCGCCACCAGCAAGCCTGTGATCAGCGCCGAAAACGCCACGCCCAGATTGCCCCACATGCCGTTGATGCCGATTTCACGGCCACGGTTTTGCGCATAAGCCACCAGCATCGCCGTGCCGACCGGATGGTAAATCGCGGCAAAAATACCGATCAGGGTCAGGCCGATCACCAGCATGCTCGGACTGTTGCTCAGCCCGGTGAAGATCGCCGAAGCGCCGATACCGAAGAAAAACACCAGCATCATCTGCCGCCGGCTCCAGTGATCGCCGAGCCAACCAGCGGGTAGCGAACAGGCGCCGAAGGCAATGAAGCCGCCCAGCGACAAGCCGATCAGCGCGGCGTAATCGAGACCGAAGGCCTGAGTCATGCCGAGCACGGCGGTGGGAAAAATCAGCATGAACATGTGATCGATCACATGCGCGGCGTTGATATAGCGAATGACGTTTCTGGATTGATTCATGGCGGCACGCTTTACGTTGTTGTGTACCACCTATGCTAAGTTGGCGAAAAAGCGCATTCCTGCCACATAAGTCACTCAATCAGACATGTTGATCAGCCATTTCGAATACGGTCCGGTGAGCGCCTACCCCCGGGATTACCTGGACGGCGCGCACCAGCCGTTGCATCTGCATCGTGAGGCGCAGTTGTTGTATGCCGTCAGTGGCATCATGCGCGTGGTCACGGAATCGGGTGCCTGGGTGATTCCACCGAGTCGTGCAGTGTGGATTCCGCCCGAGGTGGCGCACGAGATTTTCATGAGCGGCGACGTGCAGATGCGCTCGCTGTTCATCTCGCCCGCGCTGTCGCCGGCCGCCCTGCAACAATGCTGTGTGCTGGCGGTGACGCCGTTGCTGCGAGAGCTGATCCTGCGCGCGGTGCAAGGGCCGCCGCATGCCGACAATCCGCTGATTCAGCAATTGATGCTGGAAGAACTCGCCAGCCTGGAAAACCTGCCACTGCACATTCCGATGCCCACCGACCGGCGCCTGCAAAACATCTGTCTGGCGCTGCTGCACACGCCCGATCACCCCAATACGCTGGAAGACTGGGCGCAGCAGGTCGGCGCCAGCTCACGGACGTTAGCGCGGCTGTTTCAGCAACAAGTGCAGATGAGTTTCAACGCCTGGCGCCAGCAACTGCGCTTGATGGAAGCCCTGCCACGTCTGCTCGCCGGGGACAGCGTGCAGCGTGTGGCGCGGGATCTGGGTTACGGCAGCGCGCGGGCGTTCAGCGCGATGTTCCGCCGTTTGCTCGGGGAGAATCCCCGCGATTACCTCAACACACTGAGCAAGCTCAGCGAACTCGTGTAGGAGCTGCCGAAGGCTGCGATCTTTTGATTTTGTTGTAAAAAGACAAGATCAAAAGATCGCAGCCTTCGGCAACTCCTACAAAAGGCAATCAATGCATCTCGGTAAACGCGATTTTCACGCCGAGAGCGATCAGCACCGCGCCCATGGTGCGATCGAACCAGTGACCCATGCGGGCGAAACCGGCACGCACGCGTTGCTGGCTGAACAGCATCGCCACCAGGCAAAACCAGATGGCCGTCGCAACGGCGAGATAAACGCCATAACCGGCCTGCACCGCCAGCGGCGTGTGCGGGTTGATCACCACCGTGAACAGCGACAGGAAGAACAGCGTGGCTTTCGGATTCAGACCGTTGGTCACAAAGCCCGAGGTGAACGCGCCGCGAGCGGTGCGCACACCGGCCTCCTTGTGCAGATCATCGGTCACGGTTTTTGCTGGTTGCGCACGCAAGGCTTTGAAACCGATGTACAGCAAGTAAGCCGCCGCTGCCCATTTCAACGCGTTGAACAACACGATCGATTGCGACACGATCAGGCCGATGCCGAGCAGCGAATAACCGACGTGCAGGAAAATCGCCGTGCCTACGCCCAGCGCGGTCCAGGTACCGGCGCGACGACCATGGGTCACGCTCTCGCGCACCACCACGGCAAAGTCCGGGCCAGGGCTGGCGACGGCCAGCAAGTGGATCAGTGCAACGGTCAAGAACTCGGTCCAGTACATGGGGGCTCCTTTCGGCCAAGCGTATCAATTTGTTTCATCTGGTAGGCTCGGCAGATTACGCCCAACGCTCACAGCACAAAAGGTACAGTTGATGACGAACACGCGCCGCGCGGTATTCCTTGATCACCCTTCGCTGGATCTCGGCGATCTGGACCTCAGTCCGTTGCGCGAGTGTTTCAGCGATCTGCAGCTATTCGCCCAGACCTTGCCCGAGCAAGTTGCCGAGCGCCTGCAAGGTGCCAGCGTGGCGATCAGCAACAAGATCCTGATCGACGCCGCCGCGATGGCCGCCAATCCCGATCTGAAACTGATCCTGATCACCGCCACCGGCACCAACAACGTCGACCTTGCTGCCGCCCGCGCTCAGGGCATCACCGTGTGCAACTGTCAGGGTTACGGCACGCCGTCGGTGGCGCAGCACACGATCATGTTGCTGCTCAACCTCGCCACGCGTCTGGCCGATTATCAGAAAGCTGTCGGCGAAGGTCGTTGGCAGCAGGCCAAACAGTTCTGCCTGCTCGACTACCCGATTGTCGAACTGGAGGGCAAAACCCTCGGTTTGCTCGGCCATGGCGAACTCGGCGGCGCTGTGGCGCGACTGGCCGAAGCGTTCGGCATGCGCGTGTTGCTCGGGCAGATTCCGGGCCGCCCTGCTCGCCCGGATCGTTTGCCGCTGAATGAACTGCTACCGCAAATCGACGCCCTCACCCTGCACTGTCCGCTCAACGAACACACTCGCCATTTCATCGGCGCCCGCGAACTGGCTTCGATGAAGCCAGGCGCGTTCGTGGTCAACACCGCCCGTGGCGGTCTGATCGATGAACAGGCGCTGGCCGATGCCTTGCGCAATGGCCACCTCGGCGGCGCGGCTACCGATGTGTTGAGTGTCGAGCCGCCGACCCAAGGCAATCCGTTGCTCGCGGCGGACATCCCACGCCTGATCGTTACACCCCACAACGCCTGGGGTAGTCGCGAAGCACGGCAACGCATCGTCGGCCAATTGACCGAAAACGCTCAGGCGTTCTTCAGCGGTAAGGCGCTGCGGGTCGTCAGTTGATAAACTGCGGCACTTTTTTTTGAGGAGCAGTTATGGATCCGCGCAGTGAAGTACTGCTTCGTCAGCCCGAGTTGTTTCAAGGTTCGCTGTTGCTGGCCGGTTTGCCCGCCGACGATTTGCTTGGGCGCCTGCCCAACGCATTCGGCTGGTGCTGGCATGCCGGCGACCAGGCCGCGCTGGACGCCCGTTTCGAAGGCCGCAGCCATTTCGGCGTGAACGTGCCGGAGCGCGAGTTCGACAGCGTCGTGGTGTTCCTGCCCAAGTCCAAAGACCTGACCGATTACATCCTCAATGCCGTGGCCTCGCGTCTGGCCGGGCGTGAAGTATTTCTGGTCGGGGAAAAGCGCAGCGGCATCGAAGGCGCATCCAAGCAGCTCAACCCGTTCGGCAAGCCGCGCAAACTCGACAGCGCGCGGCACTGCCAGCTCTGGCAGGTCACCGTGGCAAGCGCGCCGGAAGCGAAATCCCTGGAGAGCCTGGCGCAGATCTATGAATTGCCACTGGCCGAAGGCCCGCTGAAAGTCATCAGTCTGCCGGGCGTGTTCAGCCACGGTCGACTGGATCGCGGCAGTGCCCTGCTGCTGGAGCATCTGGACAAACTGCCGAGCGGCCATCTGCTCGACTTCGGCTGCGGTGCAGGGGTTCTGGGCGCTGCGGTCAAACGTCGCTACCCGCACAATCAGGTGACCCTGCTCGATGTCGATGCCTTCGCCGCCGCCAGCAGCCGCCTGACATTGGCGGCCAACGGTTTGGAAGCTGAAGTGCTGACTGGTGATGGTATCGATGCCGCGCCGATGGGTTTGAGTGCGATTCTGAGCAATCCACCGTTCCATGTCGGCGTGCACACCGATTATTTCGCAACCGAGAACTTGCTGCGAAAAGCAGCCAAACATCTGAAAAATGGCGGCGAACTGCGCTTGGTGGCGAACAGCTTCCTCAAGTATCAACCGCTGATCGAAGAGCATCTGGGCGTCTGTGCAATCAAGGCCGAAGGCAATGGTTTCCGGATTTACCGAGCCAAGCGCGGCTGAAACCTCTTTTAAAAAAGAGGCTTGCTCAATCGGATTTGCCTAGGCAGAATCCGCTCCGTCCTAGGGGAGTAGTCTCCCACGAGCGCCATGCTCGTCCGGCATACGTCAACATACTTGATCCTCAGATCATGGCGTATGCGACCCAAGCGTCCGCAGCAGACGGATCGCAGGGTTTGACAAGACCTATGACACGCACACCTTACCCGGGGCGGGAAGGCTGTACGTGTCATAGCCGTGTCGACCCGCCCCTTAGGAAATCCTGATGCTGGACTCGTTACTCGTTCCCACCGCAATCGTTGCCTTGGCCGAAATCGGCGACAAGACGCAACTGCTCGCGCTGATTCTCGCCGCTCGCTTCCGCAAACCCTGGCCGATCATTGCCGGCATTGTCGCTGCGACCCTGGCCAACCACGCAGCAGCCGGTGCGGTAGGCGCCTGGTTCGGCAGTTTCTTCTCGAATGCGACACTGCACTGGATCCTCGCGGCGAGCTTCACAGCCACGGCGTTGTGGACGCTGGTCCCGGACAAAATGGATGACGATGAAACCAGCACCGCGCGCAAGTTCGGGCCGTTCCTGACCACGCTGATTGCGTTCTTCCTGGCGGAGATGGGCGACAAGACTCAGGTCGCGACGGTGATGCTCGCGGCGCAATACCCGGATCTGTGGCTGGTAATTATCGGTACCACTGCGGGCATGTTGATTGCCAACGTGCCGGTGGTGCTGGCGGGTAATTTTGCTGCGGACAAATTGCCCCTGACCTTGATCCGTCGCCTTGCGGCTTCGGCGTTCATGATTCTGGCAATCGTTGCGGTGTACAAGGCGATGCAGAGCAGCGGATGGGTTGGATAACGCTAACCGACGATACAAACTACCTATCAATATAAGGCGACCGATAGCTGTCAGAGTTGACAGCTATCGTCACCGTATTAACGGGCCTACATTCATGACTTCTGATCTCACTGAACTTCACAAGGATCGTAATCATGAGCAAGCCCAAGCATTACTCCAAACTAAGCAAGTCCGGCATCATCATTCCCTACATGCCTTTCAGCCATTCTTGCGCGTACAAGATAACCGTCGATGAATTTGATCCGAAGCGGGTGCATTTCCTGCTGACAGGGCTCACTGAAAACGGTCTGAAAGAATTGGCATTCCTGGACGGGAGAGCTGACCTGCTCGCTCAAAACTTTGGTGGTTACAGGAGTCGTGCTACTGAATACGGGAGTGACTCATCCGACAGTTACTATTGGACGTTTCCTGCCGCAGGCACGCCGACCCACTTCACAATTTCAGACGGTGCGGGAAACCCGTTCAGGATCAACTTCACAAAGAAAAACGCTCGAGAGTTCAAGTTCGAGTGCGAGTTCTTCCTCGTGTTTGGGAAAGATCATGACTACGACCCGCGCGGTAACTACATCTTCATCGATTATCTACTGCCCTCACCAGGCTCCGTGCTAAGAGACAACTTTGCCAAATGCATAGCCCGGCAAATAAAACGGGTCAAGGCGCTCTCGCTGTGAGAGCACCTTTTTTACTCAGGATTTCGGCGCCTGTTCGTACAACGGCATAACCTTCGGAATCGCCGCCTGCAACGAGGCGATCCGGCTGGTCGAAGCCGGGTGAGTGCTCATGAACTCCGGCGGCGAACCTTCCGACGCCTTGCTCATCTTGTTCCACAGAGTGATCGCGGCATTCGGGTTGTAGCCCGCACGAGCGGCCAGCTCCAGACCAATCAGATCAGCTTCGTTTTCGTTGGCACGACTGTTCGGCAGGGTCATGCCGTAGTTGGCCACGGTGTCGGCCAGCGCCAGGCTGTCCTGACCCAGACCGAGCAACGCACCCGCACCCTGCTTGGCCATTTCAATCCCGTAGGCTTTGGACATCGCTTCACGACCGTGCTCGCGCAAGGCGTGGGCGATTTCATGGCCCATGACCGCGGCAATTTCATCGTCGGTGAGTTTCAGGCTGTCGATCAGCCCGGTGTAGAAAATGATCTTGCCGCCAGGCCCGCAATTGGCGTTGAGTTCATCGCTCTTGATCAGATTGACTTCCCATTGCCATTGCGCCGCATCCGGACGGAAGTTCGGCGCCTGGGCGATCAGGCGGTTGGCAATCGCCTGAACCCGCTTGGCCTCGGGACTGGTCTTGTCCAGCACACCTTTGCTGGAGGCCTCGCCGACGGTCTTCTGATACGACTGGGCATACATCTGGTCGACCTCTTGCGAGGACAGCATGCTGAACATGTACTGCTTGCGCTCCACACCCACGGCACCGCCGCTGGTGGTGTTGACCGACTGACAACCGGCCAGCAACAGCGCTGCGCTCAGTGCACTTACAACCAATGTCTTGTTCATTCAAAAGCTCCCTGAAAACCTGCGCGTATCCTAGGCGGGTAATTGTATCGACGCCAGATACAACGGACGTGTTGCAGCGACTTTCAGACGTTTCCCGCCAAAACTGTCGTAAAAAATTCACAGCGTTCACCAAGCCCGCAGCAACTGCGTCGTGCACGGACCCATTTGCGACATCGGCTTGCAATTGCACCGGCTCGCACTCATGGCCCAATCCCGCCTGCCGATACATCAGCGCAGACGTCCTCTTGCGTGCGGAGCTCCCATGAAGTTCAAGTCGATCCAGTTTTCCGTCGCCGCCCTGGCCGGCGCCATCGTGCTTAGCGTGGTGGCCGCGCTGGTGCTGTATGCGCTGTTTTCCGGCGCCCGTACTCAAGAGATGGTGCAACAGCGCACCCAGGCGCAGTTCGAGCAAGTCATCGAACAGCGCCTGACTTCGCTGGCACAAACCCAGGTCAGCCAGATCCAGCGCGAACTCGAAGCACCGCTGCTGATTGCCGGCGGACTGGTACGGGTCAACGCCCTGCTCGGCACGCCGGGCACCGATGGCCAGCCGCGCCTGAGCGTCAGCCGCGAGCAACTGATCAGCCTGATCAAAGAGAACGTCGAGCAGAACCCGAAAATTCTCGGCACCTACATCGGCTGGGAGAAGAACGCCCTCGATCACAATGACGCAGCTTATGTGGGCACCAGCGTGGTTGGCATCGACGCGGCCAACGGGCGCTTCCTGCCGTGGTGGTTCCGCAACGATGACGGCACCCTCGGCCTGGACAAACTGGTTGACGTCGACGACCAGAAAACCCTGTCCACCGGTGTGCGCGCCAGCGAGTACTACCTGTGCTCGAAAGAGAGCAAAAAATCCTGCGTGATCGATCCGGCGCCCTACAAGGTCGGCGACAAGATCGTCATGCTCGCCTCCTTTATTGAACCGATCATGCTCAACGGCGCCTTCCAGGGCATCGTCGGCGCCGATCTGTCGGTGAACTTCATCCAGGAAATGCTCCTCGCTGCCAACCAGAAGCTCTACAGCGGCGCCGGGCAAATGGCTCTGATCGGCGGCAATGGCCGCATAGTTGCCTACACCAAAGACACCAGCAAATTCGGCGAAAAAGTCAGCGATATCCTCGATGCCGAGCAGATTGCCAACATGGCCAATCTCAAGCGCGGTGAAGTGACTTACTCGGTCAACAAGGACAAGGGGCGCATCGAGTTGTACCTGCCGTTCGGCATCGGTCAGACCGACGCGCGCTGGACGCTGATGCTGCAACTGCCGCTCAACGCCGTGATGGCGGATCTGCAAAAACTGCAGGCCGACCTCGATGCGCAACGCAAATCCGACACCTTCGGCATGGCCATGGTCGGTCTACTGATCGCCGGCCTCGGCCTGCTGGTGATCTGGCTGGTCGGCCACGGCATCGCCCGACCACTGAAGCAGATGGTAGCCATGCTCAATGACATCGCGCAGGGCGAAGGTGATCTGACCCGACGCCTGAGCAGCGATCGCAGTGATGAACTGGGCTCGATCGCCAAGGGCTTCAACACCTTTTTGGCCAAGTTGCAGGCGATGATCACGCAGGTGGTGACGTCGGTGCAGAGCGTCAGCGATTCCTCGGAGCACACCGCTGACATCGCGATTCGCACCAACATCGGTATCCAGAAACAAATGGCCGAGATCGATCAGGTGGCCACGGCGGTGCAGGAAATGACCGCCACCGCACAGGATGTCGCGCGTAATGCGACTCAGGCTGCGCAAGCGGCCAACCATGCCGATCAGGCGGCGAGTCAGGGCATGCAGATTGTTCGTGACACCTCGAACTCGATTGGCATGCTGGCGGTGGAAATCGGCAAGGCCGTAGACGTGGTGCAGACGCTGGCCAAGGACAGCGAGAACATCAATGCGATTCTCACGGCGATTCGCGGGATTGCCGAGCAGACTAACCTGTTGGCGCTGAACGCGGCGATTGAAGCGGCACGTGCCGGTGAGCAAGGTCGCGGTTTTGCCGTAGTGGCCGACGAGGTGCGCAATCTGGCGCAGAAAACCCAGAAAGCCACCGAAGAAATCCAGAGCATGATCCAGCAGCTGCAGCAGGGCACGCGCGATGTGGTGCGGGTCATGGAAGACAGCCAGAACCGCACTGATGAAAGCGTGCAGCACGCGGCGAAAGCGGCTGAGGCTCTGGAGACCATTACGCAGGCGGTGTCGGTGATCAACGACATGAATACGCAGATCGCCAGTGCGGCGGAAGAGCAGAGCGCGGTAGCCGATGACATCAACCGCAACGTGATCAATATCGGCCAAGTAGCGAATGAAGTGGCGGGCGGCGCGGATGAGTCGAGTTCGGCGAGTGCGGATTTGACCAAACTGGCGGAGCAACAGCGGCGGTTGATCAATCAGTTCAAGGTCTGAAAAGCCAAGAGCCCCCTCACCCTAGCCCTCTCCCAGAGGGAGAGGGCTAGGGTGAGGGGCTTTTGATCTACAGGCTTTAACCCGGGGTCAAACACTCCGGCCCATTGAGTTTCGGATCATTGATCAGATTCGCCAACACCCGCTCGCGCAACGCACCCGGCTCACTGGCCAGCAACCCCTGCAACACATGCAAAGGCGTTTCGGGATCCAGCCACGCCGCCTGCCCCACCTCATCAAGAATTAGCGGCCGCCGCTGACTCGACGCCGGTTGAGTAATCACCGCCGTGCTCAACCAGACCTGCTCCTGCACCGGATACGCCTCCCAGATCGCCGCAAAAAACAGTGACGATCCCTCCCCCGGCGTCAGCCAGTACGGCCGCTTGCGCTGGGTCCCGCGCCACTCGTAAAAGCCATTGGCCGGCAACAGGCAGCGACGCTGACGCAGCGCCTCACGAAACATCGGCTGTTCCGCAACGGTTTCCGCACGGGCATGCGCCGGCGTCTTCGACAGATCAGTCAGCCACGGCGGTGTCAGCCCCCAACGAGCGCGAGCCAGGGTGCGCTGGCCATCTTCACCGGCACGCAGCATCAACACCGAATCATTGGGGGAAATGTTCCACTGCGCCTGCTGATCGGCGGGAAAACCTGGCAGGGCCGCGAAATCGCGGTTCCAGCGAAACAGGGCATAACGTCCACACATGGGGCAACACGACTCTGAAGTAAAACGAAGCTCAGCCTAACAGACCAGCGTCCCGGGGAAGCTCTCCGGTTCATCGCCGGGCAGCGGCAGCGCGGCATTGTACGCGGTGATCAGCTCGCGGGCGTACTCGGCCTGATCGTTATCCACAGACAAGCCCAACAGACCGAAGATCGGCAATTCACCGGTGCCACCGAGCAAATCGCAGCCAATCAAGTGCGCCTCGATGCCTTCGCTGGCGAGCATGCCCTTGAGCATTTCGCCTTCCATCAGGTTTTCCGGCTCGTAGATTCGCTGCATGGGCGCGCCTCACTCGTTTTCGCTGAAGACTTCCAGAAACCAGTCCTCTCCGTGGACCTGCAATACGAACGTTATGGGCCGGCAACACACCTGGCAGTCTTCGATATAGGTCTGATCGCCGCCGGATAAGTCCACCGTCGTCTCAACAAGCTCCCCACAATAAGGACATTCGTATTCAGCGGTTTCCAGCATCGCGGTCTCCCAAGTGACTTGTGCGTATAATCGCCGGTCTATTTGCAGGGCTATTTTTGTCTGGCTACTTTTTCAGACCGTGCCCCGCGGGTTTTCGATCAAAACCTTTACTTACCCTAGCCGTTTCCAACAAGAGAGCATGATGGGCGAATTCGATGCCATCCGACCTTACGACGACAGCGAAGTACCTGTGGTACTGGCAAGACTGCTCGGCGACAAGGCGTTTCTAGATATCCTCACCCACTTCCGCTTCCCGCGTTTTGCCGGTGCCTTCGGCTGGATGCTCAAACCACTTATAGCCCATCGGCTGCGTCGTGAGTTCGCCGACGTGACGTCGGTGGCGACGTTGCAGGACAAGGTCGAGTCCTACGTCGACCACACCATCGAGCGCGCCACCGACGGCGTGACCTACACCGGTGTCGAGCAATTCAAGTCCGGCAGCGCCTATCTGTTCATCGCCAACCATCGCGATATCGTGATGGACCCGGCCTTCGTCAACTACGCCGTGTACCACGCCGGCCTGCCGACGCCGCGCATCGCGATTGGCGACAACCTGCTGCAAAAACCGTTTGTCAGCGACCTCATGCGCTTGAACAAGAGCTTCATCGTCCACCGTTCGATCACCGGCCGTCGCGAAAAAATGGCCGCGTATCAACTGTTGTCGGCGTACATCAACCACTCGATCCGCAACGATTGCGCCTCGATCTGGATCGCTCAGGCAGAAGGTCGGGCGAAGGATGGCGATGACCGTACCGAGTCGGCGATTCTCAAGATGTTCCACATGAGCCGCAAGGACGAGCCGTTCGGTGAAGTGATCCGCTCGCTGAATGTCACCCCGGTGTCGATCAGCTACGAATACGACCCGTGCGACCAGGCCAAGGCCCGCGAGTTGTACATCCGCGCCACCACCGGCACTTACGCGAAAGCGCCGGGCGAGGACGATGTGAGCATCGCCAAGGGCATCACCGGCTACAAGGGCCGCGTGCACGTGAACTTTGCCGCGCCGATCACCGAGCTGTTCGAAGACACCAAGCAATTGGCGATCGAGATGGACAAGCAGATTCTCGGCGGCTACCGGTTATTTCCGGTGCATTACCTGGCGTACGCGCAGTGGGCCGATGCCGATCCGCAATTGAATGTGCCTAAGGCTGTCGAAGTGTTCCCGGCGGATGAATTGGCCAAGGCGCAGGAAGAATGGCAGAGCCGGCTGGATGCGTGCCCTGCAGAGCACCGTCCGTATCTGGTGCTGCAATATGCGACGCCGGTGCGCAATCAGTACCGGGTCAAGGCTGGGTTGCCGCTGTAAGCGGTTTCCACCTGACGCAAAAACGGCGCCTTCGGGCGCCGTTTTTTATGCCTGAAGCTTTTAGAAGCGCGTGCTGATCCAGGAAACGACCAGGGCCAGAGCGAGGCAAGCAAAACCGAAGCGATAGAAAAACCGGTTCATGCGCAAAGTCGCCCAATCCAGTATCGGCTCGGCATTCGGCTGCGCCTGACGCTGGGCGGCAATGCTAGCCATCGCGCGCTGCTCACGGCGGCGAGTGGCGTGCAGCAGCCAACTGCCCGGAAACGCCAACAACAGCGCCAGCAGGTTGATCAACTTGGCGGGATGGGCGGTAAACAGCGTCATCAAGTGCAGCGACATCACAGACCTCTATCTGAACCGGTATGGCAGACGCCAGATCGACGACTGCGGCGCGGATTCTACCCAAACCTTGCTCCCCTACCCCAGCCTTTGCGACAAATTACCTGACAATCGACCGATGGCTGTCCTGTGTCACGGCATCGTCATATGGATAGGCCACCCTGCGCGCCTCGAAACACACATGGAACGCGACATGCTTCACGCTGAAAACCAGGATCGTCTGTACCTCATCACCCCTTACGACGAACAACAGAGCCTCGTCGGCAGCCTTGCCTTCAATGTTCAGGATCGCCATTGGCTGGTGTATTGCGCGCTGGGCGGGCATCAGCATGCGGATTTGCCAGAGACGGATTTGCTGACGGGTGTCAGCGTTCTCGACTTCTACTCCCAGGCTGCCTGAGCAAAAAGCCCCTCACCCTAGCCCTATCCCGGAGGAAGAGGGGACTGACCGGGTTGTTCTGTCGAGGTACATCGACCTGAAAAACTCGAGTGAACTCCGGTTCTGAAAAACCGCCGATCGGCTCCCTTTCCCCCTCGCCCCCCTGGGGGAGAGGGCTGGGGTGAGGGGGTACGATTTCATGCCCGACAAAAAAGCCCGAAACCATCACTGGTCCCGGGCTTTTTCACATCCGCTGAAAACCTACTCAGCCAAAACCTGACCCACAGTAGGATCCTTGAACAGACGCGTCAGCGCATCGCTCAATACATCGCTGACCAGTTTGGTGTTGGTTTCCTGATTCGGCGCCATGCCGAAACGCTGGTCCAGCGACGCACCATAACGGCCGCTGTAGCGACGGTTGGCGTTCTGCACGTCGGAGCGGAAGGTCGCGCCGATGGTCGCTTCAGTCACGTACATGCCTTCTTTCGGCGACTGATACTTCAGCTCGGCCAGAGTCACGGTCAGCTGCGGAGCATTCGGTGCGTTGCTGGTCGGGGTGAAACCCAAGAGGCGCACGGCAGCTTCGGCCTGAGCCTGCAGCTTGGGCAGGATCTGCTCGCGCTGCACGGTGATGGCGCTGGTTTCCGGGTACAGGCCGCCGCGGGTACCGAGGGTTGGCGACGGCCGACCGTCGACAACACGCACGACCACTGGCTGGCCACGGCCGACCGCTGGCAGCTGGGTGGTCAGCTTCGGCTCCGGGTTCAGTTGTTGCGGGCTGTGGGCGCAGCCGGCCAGGGTCAAACCGGCCACAGTGATCAAACCGAACAACAGGCGTTGCAACATGCTCTTCTCTCCAGAATCAGGCACAAACAGGCCGGCAGTATAGCGGTGGGCCACTGCGGGTAACCAGCGCCCGGCAGTGAATACTGAAATGTCTGACAAACCCTTGGGAAAGCGGTTCCTGTCACAGATTATTCACCCGCCATACACGTTCACGTCACGGCACCTTGGCAACCTTGCAATCAGTCCCCCACAAGGTACTCAACCATGCGTTATCTGATCTCGTTGTTCGCACCGCGCCCGCTGCACCGCAGCTTCGCCCTGCTCGATCGCAACGGCCATTGCCAGGCATTCAAGCAGTGCAGCCTGCAACCAATGGGCGACGGTTGGGTGGAAATCGAAGAAATCCGCCTCAACTGGTTGCTCCAGCCACTGCCCGCCAGCGCCCGCGTCATAGCGTCGCAGCCCCGTGCACGGGTGCAAGCGATGTTGAGCATCTGACCGGATGCCTAATAAAAGTCATTAAACACGAGCAACTGCCCGCATTTCTTCGATACAATCTCCCCCCGATTATAAGGACGTCTCCTGATCGGGCCCCGCAACAGCGTCAATGCGCATGCATTTGACATCAAAATCGCCCACAGAGAGCCGCCCACACAGATCGAGTGAAGTTGGCGCGCTTGCCTGTTCTTCCGGCAAAAACCCCGCTTTTCGCGAATCTGCAGAGCTGTCATGACGCTCGGCCACCGCGTTGTTTTTGCCCTCGGGCAAGGTGCCAGGCCTGGACAGCCCTTTTTTGAGGTTCACGTCTTCAAAAGAGCGTGAAAAAAACGGGTTTTCACAACTTCACAAGAGTGTGGCGAGCAAATGAAAAGTTTTGCGTCTGAACATGCACCATTAGCGTCTGAAACAGCCCAACGACACAGGACCGGGTATACCTCGAATATCGGAGCCTGAAGCCTGTCCGCTACGGATTTGGTTGCACAAAAATGGATGTCTCGACCATAAGTCGAATTGCCAGCTGTGCGCTGAAATGAGTTCATGGAGCTCTTGAAAGCCAAGCCGCATACATCCGTCGAAGTTGCGAAAAATTGCGAAGATTCGGACATGGCGACCTGACCACGGATAGCTGGGGCATAACTGATCTGTCCCGGAACGCCTGGCAGCCATGCCGACAATTTGGTGCTGCAGATTTTGGAGACGCGTTAAATGGCGCATAACGAAGCAGTCGACGTAGTTCTGGTTGGGGCGGGCATCATGAGTGCCACCCTGGCCGTGCTGCTCAAAGAGCTCGACCCCGCGATCAAGCTGGAAGTCGTCGAGCTGATGGATTCCGGTGCTGCGGAGAGTTCCAATCCATGGAACAACGCCGGTACCGGTCACGCCGGCCTGTGCGAGCTGAACTACACGCCGCAAGCCGCCGATGGCACCGTCGACATCAAGAAAGCCGTGCACATCAACACCCAGTTCGAGGTGTCGAAGCAGTTCTGGTCGTACCTGACCAAGCAAGGCACCTTCGGCTCGTGCAAATCCTTCATCAGCCCGGTGCCGCACCTGAGTTTCGTCCAGGGCGACAGCGGCGTGTCTTTCCTCAAATCGCGCTTCGACGTGTTGAGCAAGCACCACGCCTTCGCGGACATGGAGTACACCGAAGACAAGGCCAAGATGGCCGAGTGGATGCCGCTGATGATGCCGGGCCGCTCGCCGGACGAAGTCCTCGCTGCCACTCGCGTGATGAACGGCACCGACGTCAACTTCGGCGCCCTGACCAATCAGTTGCTCAAGCACCTGACCAGCGCCCCGGACACTCAAGTCAAATACTGCAAGCGCGTCACTGGCCTCAAGCGTAACGGCGCCGGCTGGACCGTCAGCATCAAGGACGTCAACAACGGCAACACCCGTGAAGTCGATGCCAAATTCGTCTTCCTCGGCGCTGGCGGTGCGGCGCTGCCGCTGCTGCAAGCCTCGGGCATCGAAGAAAGCAAAGGCTTCGGCGGCTTCCCGATCAGCGGCCAGTGGCTGCGTTGCGACAACCCGGAAGTGGTCAAGCACCACCAAGCCAAGGTTTATAGCCAGGCTGCCGTAGGTTCGCCACCGATGTCGGTGCCGCACCTGGACACACGCGTGGTCGACGGCAAGAAATCCCTGCTGTTCGGGCCATACGCCGGTTTCACCACCAAGTTCCTCAAGCACGGCTCCTTCATGGACCTGCCGCTGTCGGTTCGCGCCGGTAACATCGGGCCGATGCTGGCCGTGGCGAAAAACAACATGGACCTGACCAAGTACCTGGTCAGCGAAGTGATGCAATCGATGGAACAGCGTCTGGATTCCCTGCGCCGTTTCTACCCGGAGGCGAAAGCCGAAGACTGGCGCCTGGAAGTGGCCGGCCAACGGGTGCAGATCATCAAGAAAGACCCGAAAAAGGGCGGCATCCTGCAGTTCGGTACCGAACTGGTGTCGGCCAAGGACGGTTCCCTCGCCGCCCTGCTCGGTGCTTCGCCAGGCGCGTCGGTAACCGTTTCGATCATGCTCGAACTGATCGAGAAGTGCTTCCCGGCCAAGGCCAAGGGTGAGTGGGCCGGCAAACTGGCGGAAATCTTCCCGGCCCGTGAAAAGGTCCTGGAAACCGATGCTGCGCTGTATCGCAAGATCAACACGCAGAACAACATCGCGCTGGAACTGGTTGAAGAAAGCAGCGAGACCCCAAGCTACGCTTGATCTTGCCGCATAAAAAACGCCCCGTACTCAGTGAGCGCGGGGCGTTTTTTTATGCCTGGGAAAAGCCTCAGGTGCGGGACTTTTCGATCAGCTCAATGTATTCCGGGGCGTTGCGCTGATCGGCTATCACCTCAACGAAGGTCTTGCCCTGCTCGTCCTTGCCATCCACGTCATAACCAGCTGCAACGAAGAAACCCAGAAAGCGTTCGAAGTCGTCGATACGCAGGCCACGGTAGGCCTTGATCAGTTTGTGCAGCGACGGCGAAGTGGCGTCGACCGGCTCAAAATCGAGGAACAGCTTGATCTGCTCATCGCCGATCTCGTCACCAATCACTTGTTTCTTATCTTTACGCATTGCCGACTCCAGCTCGCAGACATTACACGGGGCGGGCAGTTTACCCCTGCGCGGCCGCCCGGCTCAACGCGATCGCACCGCCCCGGTGTGCAAATCGGCCCAGATGTGGCCGTTGGCGTAACTGAGGAACTGCACATACACGGTGTCATTGCGCAGCAGATCGATGATCACGCGGTATTGGGCCTGTGGATAAAACAACGTCAGGGTTTTGCTCTTGTCGTCGTAGATCGGCTTTTTCAGGCTTTTGCTTTCGCCGTCGAAATTGACCAGCACCTGGGTGATCGTCGCGCCCTTGTTCAGGGATTTACCTTTGAGGCGGATCATCAGCGGCGAGGTGACCGGGATCGGCTGCTGATTGGACTGGCGTTGCGCGCCGACCACCACGGAGTAATCGGTGACCTGCAGCAGTTGCTGCTGCTCGGGTTCGGCATCGCGCACGGTCAGATCATCCGGCGGCAGGAACTGGCTGTGCATCGGCGCGGCGGACAGCGGCAGGCTGAGGGCCAGCAACAGGGCGGCAAAGCTGCGGATCAAGAGGCGCATGACAGGCTCCGGAGGGCGGGGCCGAGCACTCTAGCATGGGATTAAAAGCAAAAGATCGCAGCGTTCCGCAGCTCCAGGGTGGACATCAATCCCATGTAGGAGCTGCCGAAGGCTGCGATCTTTTGATCTTGCTTACATGCCTTTAACGGCAAAGATCCCGTTGGCATTGCGCCAGTAGCCTTTGTAGTCCATGCCATAACCGAAGATGTAGCGGTCGATGCACGGCAGGCCGACGAAATCGGCTTTCAGGTCAGGACGCGCCTTGCGGTCGTGGTCCTTGTCGATCAGCACGGCGGTGTGCACTTTGCGTGCGCCGGCATGTTTGCAGAAGTCGATGATCGCGCCGAGGGTGTGACCTTCGTCGAGGATGTCGTCGATGATCAGCACGTCGCGGTCGATGAACGAGACTTCCGGCTTGGCTTTCCAGAACAGGTCGCCGCCGCTGGTTTCGTTGCGATAACGGGTCGCGTGCAGGTAGGACGCTTCCAGCGGGAAGTGCAGATGGGTCAGCAGTTTGCCGGAGAAGATCAGGCCGCCGTTCATCACGCAGAACACCACCGGGTTGCTGTCAGCCAGTTGTTCGTTGATTTGTGCACCGACACGGGCGATGGCCGCTTCGACTTCAGCTTCGGTGTACAGGCAGTCAGCCTCTCGCATGATTTGACGGATATGCTCGAGATCAGCGGACATGGCGCTCTCCAGGGGTGGCGGAATTGGAAAAGCGGGCAAAGGTACGCATCCATTGAGGCCGAATCAAGCCTTTATGGACTAACGTACAGAATGTCCTATAGGACATCCCCCTCGGATAGATTAATCTAGGCCGGTTTTTTTGCCCGCCGCCGGAGTTTTTCCATGCCCATCCTCGAGATCCGCCATCCGCTGATCCGTCATAAACTCGGCCTGATGCGCCGCGCCGATATCAGCACCAAGAACTTCCGTGAGCTCGCTCAGGAAGTCGGCGCCCTGTTGACCTATGAAGCTACAAAAGATTTGCCGCTGGAGTCCTACGATATTGCGGGCTGGTGCGGCACCGTGTCGGTCGAGAAGATCGCCGGCAAGAAGATCACCGTCGTGCCGATCCTGCGCGCCGGTATCGGCATGCTTGAAGGCGTACTGAGCCTGATCCCGGGTGCCAAGGTTTCCGCTGTGGGCGTCGCCCGTAACGAAGAAACCCTGCAAGCGCACACCTATCTGGAAAAACTGGTTCCGGAAATCGACGAACGGTTGGCGATGATCATCGACCCGATGCTCGCCACCGGCAGCTCGATGGTTGCGACCATTGACCTGTTGAAAAAAGCCGGCTGCAAAGACATCCGTGCGATGGTGCTGGTTGCCGCGCCGGAAGGCATTGCTGCAGTAGAAAAAGCTCACCCGGACGTGACCATCTACACCGCGTCCATCGATGAGCGCTTGAACGAGCACGGTTACATCATCCCTGGACTTGGCGACGCCGGTGACAAGATCTTCGGCACCAAGCAGAAGGACGCGTAACCATGCAGCAAGAGTTCAACGATCCGCTCTGGCGCACGGTGCTGTCCGGCGCCCAGATGCTGTTCGTGGCTTTCGGCGCCCTGGTGCTGATGCCGCTGATCACGGGCCTGGACCCGAACGTGGCACTGTTTACCGCAGGTCTTGGGACGATCCTGTTCCAGATCGTCACCGGGCGTCAGGTGCCGGTGTTTCTGGCGTCGAGCTTCGCTTTCATCACCCCGATCATTCTCGCCAAGGGCCAGTTCGGCCTCGCAGCGACCATGGGCGGTGTGATGGCGGCCGGTTTCGTCTACACCTTCCTCGGCCTTGCCGTGAAGATCAAAGGCACCGGGTTCATCGACCGTCTGCTGCCGCCGGTGGTGATTGGTCCGGTGATCATTTCCATCGGCCTGGCCATGGCGCCGATTGCCGCGAACATGGCGATGGGCAAGGCTGGCGACGGTTCTGAACTGATCCATTACCAGACCGCAATGCTGATCTCGATGCCGGCGCTGCTGACCACGTTGATCGTGGCGGTGTTCGGTAAAGGCATCTTCCGTCTGGTGCCAATCATTTCCGGTGTGCTGGTCGGTTTTGCCATGGCGTTCTATTTCGGCGTGGTCGACACGGCGAAGATTGCCGCAGCGCCATGGTTTGCCATCCCGCATTTCACCGCGCCGGAGTTCAACTGGCAGGCGATTCTGTTCATCGTTCCGGTGGCACTGGCGCCGGCCATTGAGCACATCGGTGGCGTGATTGCCGTCGGCAGCGTGACCGGTCGCGACTATTTGAAGAAGCCGGGCCTGCATCGCACCCTGCTCGGTGACGGCATTGCCACCACCGCAGCCGGTCTGTTCGGTGGTCCGCCAAACACTACTTACGCCGAAGTGACTGGCGCAGTGATGCTGACCAAGAACTACAACCCGAAAATCATGACCTGGGCGGCGATCTTCGCCATCAGCCTGGCGTTCATCGGCAAGTTCGGCGCGCTGCTGCAGAGCATTCCGGTGCCGGTGATGGGCGGGATTCTGTGCCTGTTGTTCGGTTCGATCGCGGCGGTGGGCATGAACACCCTGATCCGGCACAAGATCGATCTGGGCGAGGCGCGCAATCTGGTGATCGTGTCGGTAACGCTGGTGTTCGGGATTGGCGGTGTGCTGGTCGGCACCGGGACTGGCCCGGATGATTTCGGCCTCAAAGGCATCGCGCTGTGCGCGGTGGTGGCGATTGCGCTGAACCTGATTCTGCCGGGCAATGATGGCTGGAAGAACAAGAAGGCGGATGAGCCGCTGATCTAAGCCTTTAGATCGTCGCTGCCTGAAAAATAGCTTTCGCGAGCAGGCTCGCTCCCATATTGGAATGCATTCAAATGTGGGAGTGAGCCTGCTCGCGATTTGCTTTTAGAGCGCCAGCGGTGCTCTTTCGCAGAGGGTCGCCAAGGCCTTGGCCCATTGCGGGTCATCATTCAGGCATGGCACCAGCACCAACTCCTCGCCCCCCGCTTCGCGGAACTGCTCCTTGCCGCGATCACCAATCTCCTCCAGCGTCTCGATGCAATCGGCGACAAACGCCGGGCACATCACCAGAATCTTCTTCACGCCGCTTTTCGCCAGCTCATCCAGCCGTGCCTCGGTGTAGGGTTCGATCCACTTGGCCCGGCCCAGACGCGACTGAAACGACACCGACCATTTGCCCTCCGGCAGGCCCATGCGCTCGGCGAACAACGCCGCTGTCCGCAGGCATTGCGCGCGATAACAGGTCGCCAATACCGCAGGCGAAGCGTTTTTGCAGCAGTCATCATTCTTGAAGCAGTGATTGCCGGTCGGATCGAGTTTGGTCAGGTGCCGCTCAGGCAAACCGTGGAAGCTCAGCAGCAAATGATCGTAGTCCTGCTGCAGATGCGGCCGGGCGCTTTCGACCAGCGCCTCGAGGTATTCCGGCTGATCGTAGAACGGTTGCAGCACCGACAATTGCACGTCGAGTTTCTTCTGCCGGATCACCCGTTTCGCTTCTTCGATCACCGTGGTGGTCGTGCTGTCGGCGAACTGCGGGTATAGCGGCGCCAGCGTGATGCGCTTGTGCCCCGCCGCGACCAGCTTGAGCAAACAGGTTTCAATTGACGGTTCGCCGTAACGCATGGCCAGTTCTACCGGGCCGTGGGTCCATTGCGTGGTCATCTGCTGCTGCAGACGACGGCTGAGCACCACCAGCGGCGAACCCTCGTCCCACCAGATCGAGGCATAGGCATGAGCCGATTGCTCGGGGCGTTTGACCAGGATCAGCGACACCAGCAAACGCCGCACCGGCCATGGCAGGTCGATCACATACGGGTCCATCAGGAATTGATTGAGGTAGCTGCGTACATCGGCCACCGAGGTGGAAGCCGGGGAACCCAGGTTGACCAGAAGCAAGGCGTGATCGGTCATGCAACGTCCTATTTCAAAGGCGGCTGGAGAGATCATCCAGGGCCGCGCGTAAATCCGTGAACTGGAAAGTGAAACCCGCTTCCAGCAAGCGTGTCGGTATGGCCTTCTGGCCGCCGAGCAACAATAAAGACATCTCGCCGAGGCCGACCTTTAGCGCCAGCGTCGGCATCGGCATGAACGCCGGGCGGTGTAAAACGCTGCCCAGCGTCTTGGCAAATTCGCGATTGCGCACCGGTTGCGGCGCGCAGGCATTATAAGGACCAGTGGCCTGCTCGCGGTGCAGAAGAAAATCAATCAGGGCGATTTGATCGTTGATATGAATCCACGGCATCCACTGCCGACCATTGCCCAAAGGCCCGCCCAATCCGAGTTTGAATGGCAACAGCAAGCGCGACAAAAAGCCGCCCTCAGCCGACAGCACCAGCCCGGTGCGCACCAGCACTACACGAATGCCCTGCGCTTCGGCGCGCAGTGCGGTCTCTTCCCAAGCGATGCACAACTGACTGGCGAAGTCGTCGATCACCGGCGGCGAATCTTCGGTCAATTCGCGCTCACCACCGTCGCCGTACCAGCCGATCGCCGATCCGGAGATCAGTAGCGCCGGTTTTTTTGATCGCGTTTCCAGCCAGGCCAACAGGGTTTCCGTCAGGGTGATACGGCTGCTCCACAGCAACGCTTTGCGGCGATGGGTCCACGGCCGATCGGCAATCGGCGCGCCAGCCAGATTGATGATCGCCTCCACAGGCTCTTCGCCAAGATCTTCCAGACGCGCAATACCACGCACCTGCGCACCACAGATTTTCGCGACTTTCTCCGGTTTGCGGCTCCACACCGTCAAGCGATGTCCCTGCCCCAACCAGTGTCGGCAGAGCTGACGTCCTATCAAACCAGTACCGCCGGTCAGCAATATGTGCATGACATCTTCCTCGCGTGGCGTTTAACCCGGATCACTAGTCTATTTTTATAAACAGGGATCTTTTCTATCGGGCAGGCTCTATTGTTTAACCATAGGCCAAGCTGTCAGAACGAGAATGCTAGAAGTTATACCAAAAAACAAAATTGTACAGGTTTCATCCACGGCGTAGTCTGTACAGAAAGGTAAACGAGGCCCCTATGACTGTACCTATCGCAATCATCGGCACCGGCATCGCCGGACTCTCCGCCGCCCAGGCTCTGACAGAGAGCGGGCACACCGTCCAGTTGTTCGACAAGAGTCGCGGTAGCGGCGGGCGCATGTCGAGCAAGCGCAGCGACGCCGGTTCACTGGACATGGGCGCGCAATATTTCACCGCGCGCGACCGCCGCTTCGTCACCGAAGTGCAGCGTTGGCAAAGCTTGGGCTGGGTCGCCGAGTGGACGCCGCAGCTCTACACCTATCAGGGCGGGCAGCTGAATCTGTCGCCGGACGAGCAGACTCGCTGGGTCGGTGCGCCGCGCATGAGCGCCATCACCCGTGGCCTGCTTGACGGTCTGGAAGTGCACTTTGCCTGCCGCATCACCGAGGTCTATCGCGGTGAAGAACATTGGCATTTGCAGGACGCCGAAGGTTTCACTCACGGGCCGTTCAGCCATGTCGTGATCGCCACCCCGGCACCGCAAGCGACTGCCTTGCTGGCCGCCGCACCGAAGCTTGCCGGGGCGGCTGCCGGGGTGAAAATGGAACCGACCTGGGCCGTCGCCCTCGCCTTCGACACCCCGCTGGACACGCCCATCGAAGGTTGCTTTGTGCAGGACAGCCCGCTCGACTGGCTGGCGCGTAACCGCAGTAAACCGGGGCGCGACAACACTCTCGACACTTGGGTGTTGCATGCCACCAGCGCGTGGAGCCGGCAGCACATCGACCTGTCCAAGGAAGCGGTGATCGAGCAACTGCACGGCGCCTTTGCCGAGTTGCTGCACAGCGCCATGCCGGCGCCGAGCTTCAGCCTCGCCCATCGCTGGCTCTACGCGCGCCCGGCGACGGGCCACGAGTGGGGCACATTGGCCGATGCCGATCTGGGCCTTTATGCCTGCGGCGACTGGTGCTTGTCCGGGCGTGTCGAAGGCGCCTGGCTCAGTGGCCAGGAAGCCGCGCGCCGCTTGCACGAACATCTGCAATGAACCGCCTCAATCCGCGTAAATTGCTGCTGTCGAAATGGACAGCAGCTCACCCGCAAAACCGTGAAAAACACTTTCTGGTGACCGAGTTGTTCCGTGATGAGGAAGGCACGGTGCTGGAAGTTGAATTGCAGGCGGTGCTGACCAAGCGTGCCGAACGCCTCGATTGGCAAGCCCTCAAGAACGACGATCACTGGTTATTGGGTTGGCAATAAAGCCCCTGTAGGAGTGAGCCTGCTCGCGATGGCGGTGGACCATTCAACATTTTTTATTGAATGACATACCGCTATCGCGAGCAGGCTCACTCCTACAGGAATCGCATCAACCGAAAAAGTTATACAAATAATTTGACTTGTACACCCACGAATCTATGCTGAAGAAAGTTGTACAGAGATCTACCTCTGTACAGGTATAGATTCGAGGTGCCCATGTCAGATCCTTGCCTAGCCAAGCCAAAAATCGCCATCAGCGCCTGCCTGCTGGGTGCCGAGGTGCGCTACAACGGTGGGCACAAGGAATCACGCCTGTGCAGCCGCACCCTCACCGAGCATTTCGATTTCGTCCCGGTTTGCCCGGAGGTCGCCATCGGCCTGGGCATCCCGCGCGAACCGATCCGCCTCGTCGGCGATGCCGAGCATCCACAAGCGGTCGGTACGGTGAACCGGGCGATCAATGTCACTCAGCCATTGGCTGAATACGGCGAGAAAATGGCTGCCGAACTCGATGACCTCTGCGGCTACATTTTCATGCAGCAATCACCGTCCTGCGGCCTGGAAAGGGTCAAGGTCTACCACGCCAACGGCGCCCCGGTGAACGGCGGTGGTCGCGGGATTTACGCCCAGGCGTTTTGCGCACAGCACCCGGATCTACCCGTGGAAGAAGCCGGGCGTCTCAACGACCCGGTGCTGCGAGAAAACTTCATCACCCGTGTGTTCGCCTACAGCGAATGGCAACAAGTCCTCGCTGGCGGCCTGAGCCGTCGCGCCCTCACCGAATTTCATTCGCGCTACAAATATTTGCTGATGGCGCACAACCCGCCGCAATACAAAGCGCTGGGCAAACTGCTCGGCAACATGGCCGACACCGATCCCGTCGAACTCGGCCCACGCTACTTCAGCGAACTGATGGCGGCGCTGAAAAAATGCGCCACCCGTGGCACGCACTGCAACGTGCTGCTGCACATCAGCGGTTATCTGAAACAGGTAATCAGCGCTGAAGACAAACAGGAAATGCAACACGTCATCGGCCAGTACCGCCAAGGCATCGTGCCGCTGGTGGTGCCGTTGACGCTGCTCAAGCATCACTTTCGCCTCCATCCGGATTCGTACATCGCGCAACAGGTTTACCTGCAGCCGCACCCGGAAAACCTCAGCCTGCGAAACGCAATCTAATGAACGAGAAAATGGATACCAGCGCCCAGGAAGACCTCGGCGCGGATTTTAAAAAAGCCCTCGACGAGGGCTGGCTGCCGATCCGCGAAGTCGCCCGGCAGACCGGCGTCAATGCAATCACCCTGCGTGCGTGGGAACGCCGCTACGGGCTGGTCGTCCCGCAACGCACGCCCAAGGGGCACCGGCTGTATTCGGCCGAGCATGTGCAGCAAATTCTGACCATCCTTACCTGGCTCAACCGTGGCGTCGCAGTCAGCCAAGTCAAACCGCTGCTCGACGCACCACAGGCGTTCAGCGAATCGGTGGAAAACGACTGGCAGCGCTTGCGCCAAACCCTGCTTGCCGCCGTCACCCAACTCAATGAACGCAGCCTGGATGACAGCGTCAATCAGGCCATGGCGCTCTACCCGCCACGCACCTTGTGCGAGCAATTGCTGATGCCGCTGCTGGCGGAACTGGAGCAGCGCTGGCAAGGCCAGTTCGGCGCGCAGATGGAGCGGGTGTTCTTTTATTCGTGGTTACGCAGCAAATTCGGCACACGCATCTACCATAACAATCGTCAGTTACATGGCGCCCCGCTGTTATTGATCAATCATTCCGACCTGCCACTGGAACCTCATCTGTGGCTGTGCGCGTGGCTGATCAGTAGCGCTGATTGTCCGGTGCAAGTGTTTGACTGGCCGCTGCCGGCCGCTGAACTGGCGCTGGCGGTCGAACATCTGCAAGCCCGTGGCTTACTGCTGTATTCCAGCAAAGCCATGAACCTTGCGCAGTTGCCGAAACTATTGAACGGAGTCAGTTGCCCGAAAATGCTGGTCGGACCAACGGTATGCATCCACCACGCCGAGTTGTCCGTAAGAACTTCCGAGATGGCTGATGTGTTCCTGGCTGAAGACGCGCTTGTAGCGCACCAGGTGCTCGTTCAGCGTGGGCTGATCTGATGGACGCAGTGAGTTCCGACATGCAATTGATCTGGCTGCGCAGCGATTTGCGCCAACATGACAACACCGCTCTCGCGGCCGCCGCAGCGCGCGGCCCGACGGTCGCCGTGTATCTGTTGAGTCCGCAGCAATGGCTTGAGCATGACGATGCCGCCTGCAAGGTCGATTTCTGGCTGCGCAACCTGCGTGAGCTGAGCGCAAGCCTTGGCAAACTCAACATCCCTTTGCTGATTCGCACTGCAACCCATTGGGATCAGGCGCCGGCGGAACTGCTCAAGCTCTGCCGGCAGCTGAAGATAGCGGCGGTGCACGTCAATGAAGAATATGGCGTCCATGAAAGTCGTCGCGATGCAGCGGTAGGCGCAGCCCTGAAGGCCGAGGACATCGATTTCCACAGCTATCTTGATCAACTGTTGTTCAAACCCGGCACGGTGCTGACCAAGACCGACAGTTACTTCAAGGTATTCAGCCAGTTCAGAAAGGTTTGCTACGAACGCCTGCACCGCTCGATGCCTGCCCTGGTCAAAGCCCCCGGCAAACAGGAAAAACTTGAGGTCGACAGCGACCCGATTCCCGACTCGGTCACGGGCTTCTCGACGCCGAGCCAGACCTTGCGCGATCTGTGGCCGGCCGGTGAACAGGAAGCCCGACGCCGCCTCGACACCTTCACCGACGCGCAGATCGATTACTACCAGAGCGAACGCGACTTCCCGGCCAAGCCTGGCACCAGTCAGCTTTCGGCGTATCTCGCTTCCGGTGTAATTTCGCCGCGGCAATGCCTGCACGCCGCCCTGCAAAGCAATCAGGGCGAATTCGAAAGCGGCAAGGTCGGTGCGGTCACCTGGATCAACGAGCTGTTGTGGCGCGAGTTCTACAAACACATTCTGGTCGGTTATCCCCGCGTTTCCCGCCATCGCGCTTTCCGCCCGGAAACCGAGGCGCTGGCCTGGCGTGACGCGCCGGACGATCTCGCCGCGTGGCAAGAGGCGCGCACCGGTCTGCCGATCATCGACGCGGCCATGCGCCAATTGCTCGAAACCGGCTGGATGCACAACCGCCTGCGCATGGTCGTGGCGATGTTCCTGACCAAAAACCTGTTGATCGACTGGCGCGAAGGCGAACGCTTTTTCATGCGTCACCTGATTGATGGCGATCTGGCGGCGAACAACGGTGGCTGGCAATGGAGTTCGTCGACGGGCACCGATTCGGCGCCGTACTTCCGCATCTTCAACCCGTTGAGCCAGTCGGAAAAATTCGACAGCGAAGGCCTGTTCATCAAGCACTGGCTGCCGGAACTGGCCGATCTCAACAAAAAAGAGGTGCACAACCCGGCCAACCTCGGTGGATTGTTCGGCGCGGTGGATTATCCGTCGCCGATCGTCAACCTCAGCGACTCACGCCAACGGGCACTGGCCGCGTTCAAGAATCTGCCATCGCGTACGTCTTCAGGAGGTGATGATGAGTGAATTCCTGCGCCGCTTCGCCCGGCAATTTTCAGCGTTGAACAAAGACAACCTGCAAAGCCTGGGCGAGCTGTACAGCGATGACATTCACTTTACCGACCCGCTGCACGAGGTGCAGGGGCTGGCGCAGCTACGCGACTATTTCGGCGAGTTGTACGCCAACGTTAGTGAACTGCGGTTCGACTTTCATGGTTTCGACCAGATCGGCGACTGCGAAGGCTACCTGCGCTGGGTCATGAGTTATCGCCACCCGCGCCTGGCGGGTGGCCGCGTCATTCGCGTCAGCGGCTGCTCGCATCTGTTGTGGCACGACAAGGTTTATCGCCACCGGGATTATTTCGATGCCGGGGCGCTGCTGTATGAACACTTGCCAGTATTGGGCCGGGTCATCGCCTGGCTGAAAAGGAGAATGGGATGAGTCGTACACCTCCAAGGCGTTATTGGTTGACCGGGGCCAGCAGTGGCATCGGCGCGGCACTGGCTGAGGAAATTCTGAAAACCGGCGCACACTTGGCGGTCAGTTCCCGCCAGATCGCCCCGCTCAAGGTCTTGTCGCAACGCTATCCGGGGCAGGTTTTGGTGGTGCCCGGAGATCTGACCAACAGCCAGACTGTGCGCGAAATCGGCGAGCAGATCGCGGCGGACTGGGGTTCGCTGGACTCGGTGATTCTCAACGCTGGCACCTGCGAATACGTCGATGCCAAGCAGTTCGACTCATCGATCATCGAACATGTGGTGCGCACCAACCTGCTCGCCAGCAGTTATTGCATCGAGGCCGCGCTGCCGCTGCTGCGCAAAGGCACCGCGCCACATCTGATCGGTGTAGCCAGTTCGGTGACCTACCTGCCGCTGCCACGGGCCGAAGCCTATGGCGCGTCGAAAGCCGGTTTGCGTTACCTGTTCGAATCGCTGCGTATAGACCTGGCCGATGAAGGCATTGAAGTCACCGTGGTCAGCCCGGGGTTCGTGGAAACACCGCTGACCGCCAAGAATGATTTCCCCATGCCGTTGAGCTGGCCGGTGGATAAAGCCGCGCGGCACATCTTCGCCAAGCTCAAGGAACGGCCGCTGGAGATCGCCTTCCCGGCGCTGTTCATGGCAGCGTTGTGGCCGCTGTCGAAACTGCCGGCGCGGGTGCAACTGGCGATCGGCAAGCGCATGGTGCGCAAGTCCCCTCCGTTGACGGATCCGACATGAAAATCGCCATCGTCGGCAGCGGGATCGCCGGGCTGACCTGCGCCTACCTGCTCAATCGCCGCCATGACGTGACGGTGTTCGAGGCGGGCGACTGGGTCGGCGGCCACACGCACACCGTGCCAGTGACCGTCGATGGCCGCCAGTACGCCGTGGACACCGGTTTCATCGTGTTCAACGACTGGACCTACCCGAATTTCATCCGTCTGCTTGGCCAGCTTGGCGTAGCGTTCAAACCGACGGAAATGAGTTTCTCGGTGACCGACCCGGACACCGGCCTGGAATACAACGGCAACAACCTCAACAGCCTCTTCGCCCAGCGCAGCAACCTGTTTTCGCCCGGGTTCTGGGGCATGTTGCGCGATATTCTGCGTTTCAATAAAGAAGCCCAGCGCGACCTCGTCGAGCTGCGCATCGCCGCCGACACCACCCTCGACGAATACCTCAAGGCCGGCGGTTACGGTGAACGCTTCATCCTGCATTACATCGTGCCGATGGGCTCGGCGATCTGGTCGATGCCGATGGCGGAAATGCTCAATTTCCCGCTGCAGTTTTTTGTGCGGTTCTTCAAGAATCATGGCTTGTTGTCGGTCAGTGATCGGCCGCAATGGCAAGTCATCGAAGGCGGTTCCAGCGCCTATATCACGCCGCTGACAGCTGGGTTCAAGGACAGGATTCGTCTCAATTGCCCGGTGACACGGGTTGATCGTGACGTGCATGGCGTGGTTATCCACAGCCCGGCAGGCCTCGAACACTTCGACCAGGTGGTGTTCGCCTGCCACAGCGATCAAGCGTTGCAACTGCTGGCGGTGCCGAGCGATGCCGAACGCGCGATCCTCGGCGCCCTGCCCTACGCCGACAACGAAGTGGTGCTGCACACCGACACGCGCCTGTTGCCGACACGCAAACTGGCCTGGGCGAGCTGGAACTATCGGCTGAGCGGCGCCGGCCACACCCACGCCGCCGTCACCTACGACATGAACATTCTGCAGGGCATTCAGAGCGATACCACGTTCTGCGTCAGCCTCAATCAAAGCGCCGGCATCAGCCCGGAGAAAGTGCTTGCCCGTTACACCTACGCCCACCCGCAATTCAGCCTCGCGGCGGTGGCGGCACAGAATCGCTGGGGCGAACTGGATGGTGCGCAGCACACCCATTATTGCGGCGCCTATTGGGCCAACGGTTTTCATGAAGACGGTGTGGTCAGCGCCTTGCGCGTGGCCGCCGCGTTCGGGGAAACCTTATGAACAGCGCCCTGTACAGCGGCTGGATCGGCCATCGGCGCTTCTCGCCGCGCCGCCATGAATTCCGCTACCGGATCGGTTTGCTCTACCTCGACCTCAGCGAACAGGACGCCGTACTTGGACTGTCGCCGCTGGCCGGGCGCAGTCGCTTTGCGCCCTTTTCATTTCGCGAGACCGACTACCTGAAGACCTTTACCGGCCGAGGCATGCGCCTGATCGACGCCGTACGGCAGCAGGTCGGCATCGCCATCGGCCATGAACCGCAAGGCTCGATCTGCCTGCTGACCCAAGCGCGCAGTTGGGGGTTGTCGTTCAACCCGGTGAGTTTTTTTTATTGCCATGAGGCCGACGGGCAACTGGCGGCGATTGTCTGCGAAGTCACCAACACGCCGTGGCGCGAGCGCTATCACTACGTGCTGCCGGCGCGTGCGCCCGCCAATCTGCAGGATTTTCACCAGCACTTCGCCGTGACCAAGGCCTTTCACGTTTCGCCGTTTTTGCCCCGCGATCTCGAATACCGCATGAGCTTCAGTCCCGCCGCGCAAAACCTCGGTGTGCACATGGCCGACTGGCAAGGCGAGCACAAACTGTTCGACGCCACGCTCAATCTGCAACGCGAAAGTCTCGACCGTCGCAGCCTGCACCGCTACTTGCGGCGCTTTCCGTGGATGACCGCAAAAACCGCGTTGGCGATTTACTGGCAAGCGCTGCGACTGCTGCTCAAACGCGCACCGATCTTTGCTCATCAGACTGCCGACGGCAGCTTTCAAACCGCCACTGTGCCTCCCAAGGAGCACCGCCATGAAATCCTCTAGTCTGTCGGTCATTCGGTTCAGCGCCAACGGTCTGACCGGATCGCTGCTGCGCCGTGGCGTGTTGCGCCAATTGGCGCAACTCAAACACGGGCAACTGCTGGTGATCGAGGATGGCGAACGGCTGATGTTCGGTACTCCGGGCAGTGCCTTGCTCGGGGAAATCCATGTGTTGGATCCGGCCGTCTGGGGCATGGTTGCCGGCAACGGTTCGATTGGTGCCGGCGAGGCGTTTATTCACGGCTATTGGAGTTCACCGGATCTGACGGCCGTGGTACGCGTATTCGTCAGCAATCTCGACGTGCTCGATGCCATGGAGGGTGGTCTGGCCCGACTCGGTCGGCCGTTGGTGCAAGGCCTGCATTGGCTCAACCGCAATACGCGTAAGGGTTCGCAGAAGAACATTGCTGCGCACTACGACCTGGGCAACGATCTGTTCGAGCAGTTTCTCGACCCGACCATGATGTATTCGGCGGCGCAGTTCCTTACGCCCGAAGACAGCCTGGAGCAGGCGCAGTTGAATAAGCTGGAGCGGATCTGTCAAAAGCTCGCGCTCAAGGACAGCGACCATTTGCTGGAAATCGGCACAGGTTGGGGCAGCATGGCGCTCTACGCGGCGCAGAACTACGGTTGCCGCGTCACTACCACGACGCTGTCAAAAGAGCAGTATGCGTTTACCGCGCAACGCATCGAACAACTGGGCTTGCAGGATCAGGTCACGCTGCTACTCAAGGACTACCGCGACCTCACTGGCGAATACGACAAACTGGTGTCGATCGAGATGATCGAGGCGGTCGGTCACCGGTTCCTGCCGACCTACTTCAAACAATGCGCGCACCTGCTTAAGAGCAACGGTTTGATGCTGATCCAGGCGATCACCATTCGCGAACAACGCTATGAACAAGCCAAGCGTGGCGTCGACTTTATCCAGCGTTACATCTTCCCCGGCGGCGCCCTGCCCTGCGTGCAGAAAATGCTCGAAGTGGTCAGCCGCGACACCGACATGAACCTGCTGCACATGGAAGATTTTGGCCTGCATTACGCAAAAACCCTACGCCTGTGGCACGAGAACTTCCGCCGCGCCCACGGCCGTTTGAGCGAGTTGGGTTATGACGATTACTTCCTGCGTCTGTGGGAGTTTTACCTGTGTTACTGCGAGGGCGGTTTCCTCGAACGCACCATCGGCACCGCGCAGTTGCTGCTGGCCAAACCGGCTGCAATGACCGCACCGCTGCTCGGACGCTTCGATGCTTGAGCGTGTCGCCAATGCCTTGTTGTTCCAGATCGGCTGGCTGACCTGCGTGCTCGGCGGCAACAGTTTGTGGTTGCTGGTCGCGTTGGCGGTGCTGATGATTCATCTGCGCTGGATCAGCAGTTGGGCGGCTGAAGGCCGTTTGATTTTGAGCGTGGTGATTGTCGGCACAGCCGTGGACAGTGTGTTGCGTGGTGTCGGGGTGTTCGAGTTTGAGGATCAGTCGCCGCTGATTCCGCTGTGGCTGATGCTGCTCTGGGCGCTGCTAGCGACCACATTGCGCCATTGCCTGCAATGGAGCGCCCGGCCGTGGTGGCTGGCCAGCGTGCTGGGCGCGGTCGGCGGCGCGTTGTCGTATTACGCTGGCGGGCGACTGGCCGGGGTGCAATTTCCCTATGGTGAACTGCCGACACTGATCGGCATCGCCCTGCTCTGGGCGCTGCTGTTTCCGCTGCTGCATGCAATGGCGCGGCGGCTGGCGCACTGAGCGTCTGTCAGAGCTTTCACACGCACGGCGGCGACTGCCTTACACTGCCGCCATGAAAACCATTCCCCACCAGCAAATCACCGAGCCTGCAGTCACCTGCTCGACCTGCGCGGCGTGCTGCTGCCAGCTCGAAGTGATGCTGATCACCGACACCGGCGTGCCTGATCGCTTTATCGATACCGATGAATGGGGCGGCGAAGTGATGCTGCGTCTTGACGACGGCTGGTGCGCGGCGCTGGATCGCGACACGATGATGTGCACGATTTACGAAAAGCGTCCGCTGATTTGCCGCGAGTTCGAGATGGGCGCGCCAGAGTGCATTGAAGAGCGCAAAGGCATCACGACTGCCTACCGCTGATTTAAAGCAAAAGATCGCAGCCTTCGGCAGCTCCTACAGGAGAAATCATTCCCATGTAGGAGCTGCCGAAGGCTGCGATCTTTTGATCTTTTTTAGAGCGGCATCGTGTAATGCAGCGAGTAACTTTCTACACCGTCGTTGTCACTGGCCAGGCCGGCGTTGGAATAGTGTGTCGCACGAATCCCGACTTCATGCCCGCCATTGAAACGCAGGCCAAACCCGAAACGGTCTTCGAACTGGAAAGAGCCGCCGAGGTTATTCGACTCGTACTTGGTGTTGGAGAACGCCGCGACGCCAATCCCCGCCTCGATATACGGTTTGACCGACTGACCGGCAAACTCGTAAACAAACACCGGCGAGAACGACAGGCTGTTGTTGCTCGACGTCTTGTCACCTTCCCAGTAGGTATAGGCGCCGCTCCAGTAACCGGTCAGACGACCGACATCACTTTGCAGCCAGCTCTTGTCCCAGTCGAAATTCATGCCCAGGCGGTACGTCATGGTCGAGTCGCTGGTGGCCCCCACTGCGAACTCAACACCTGCCGCTTGTGCAGTAAAACTTTGCCCCATCAGTGCGGCCGCAATCGCGGCCAAGCAGAATAGTCGCTTCACGTTGAAACTTCCTTTTCCGGAACGATCGTTTGGTTTTCTAGATAACTCTTCGCTATAGAAGCTAGCGCCTGCTTAGAAGTTCAGCTGATTTTTTAGTTATTTCACAATTTTTTTACAAGTCAAAGTTTTGCACTTCGCCGGCACTCTGACCCAGTAGCGGCAGGATGTTTGTGAAGTACGCAGGATCAGCGCTGGTCCAGAATCTGACCGGCTGGTTCGGGCCGGCAGCGAGCAAATCGCGCTCCGCCAAAAGGCGCTGAAGTTGCCGCGCTACAGCAGCACCGGTATCGATCAGGCTGATCTCCACAGGGATCATCGACTTGAGCATCGGCTTGAGAAAGGGGTAGTGGGTGCAGCCCAGAATGATCGTGTCGCAACCGCTGGCCAACAGCGGGTCGACATAACTTTGCAGCAATGCGCGCAACTCGGCGCTGTGCAGATCGCCGCATTCAATCAACTCGACCAGGCCGGGGCATGGCTGGGTGATCACGCGTACGTCAGCGGCAAAGCGATCCAGTAACGCGGCAAACTTGGCGCTCTGCAACGTGCCGGTGGTGGCAAGCACGCCGACAACACCGCTGCGGGTCGCGGCGGCGGCAGGTTTGACCGCAGGCTCCATGCCGACAATCGGCCAGTCGGGAAAATCACGTCGTAAATCGGCAACGCCTGCGACCGTCGCCGTGTTGCAGGCCAGCACCAAGGCCTTGGCGCCTTGCTCACGGAAAAAACCGGCCATCACGCTGCAACGCTGACGGATGAATTCCGGGGTTTTCTCACCGTAGGGAATGTGCCCGCAATCGGCGACATAGAGTAGCGATTCGTTGGGCAGCAAACGCTGGACTTCCGCCAGCACCGACAGGCCGCCGACGCCGGAGTCGAACACGCCGATCGGCGCTTCACGCATGTCGCGAACCACAGACGCTGCAACCCGGATCGCGCTTGACGCGCAACTCGCGGAAACGCGAACCCAAAGCATCGATCAACAGCAAACGGCCCACCAGCGGCTCACCGAAACCGACCAGTACTTTCAACGCTTCCAGCGCCTGAAGACTACCGACCAGGCCGACCAGCGGCCCGACCACACCGGCCTCGCTGCAAGTCAGTTCGGCTTCGCTGCCGTGCCCGTATAAACAGTGGTAGCACGGGCTCTCGGCACGACGCGGGTCGAACACCGACAACTGCCCTTCGAGTCGAATCGCCGCGCCGCTGACCAACGGTTTACACGCAGCTACACACGCAGCGTTGACCGCTTCGCGCGTGGAAAAGTTATCGGAGCAATCGAGCACCAGATCCACCGCCGCCACGGCAGCCGCGAGAGAATCCTCGTCGAGCGCCTGACGATGAGGGATCAGTTGGATTTCTGGATTGATCGCGGTCAGACGCTTGAGCGCCGAGTCGACCTTGCTCATGCCGACGCTGTCGGTGTCATGGATGATCTGGCGTTGCAGGTTGGTCAGGTCGACGGTATCGAAATCCGCCAAATGCAACTCGCCGACACCGGCCGCGGCCAGATACAGCGCAACCGGCGCACCGAGACCGCCGAGACCAACGATCAGCACGCGACTGTCCTTGAGCTTCAATTGCCCGTCGATGTCGATGTGTTGCAGCAGAATCTGCCGGCTGTAGCGCAGCAATTCCTGATCATTCAGCACGGCAGGCGCCCCAGACTGATGCGTTGATGGCCGCCCAGATCGGTGCGGCTGTGGACGTCTTCAAAACCGCGCGTCAGCAACAGATCACGCACGGCTTCGGCTTGATCATAGCCGTGTTCGAGCATCAGCCAGCCAGCGGCCTGCAGATGCTCCGGGGCCTGCGCAACGATCAGACGCAGATCGTCGAGCCCGTCTTCACCGGCGACCAATGCGCTGGCCGGTTCGAAACGCACATCGCCTTCAACCAGATGCGGATCGGCGGCGGCAATGTACGGCGGGTTGCTGATGATCAACTGAAAACGCTGACCTTCCAGCGCGCTGAACCAATGACTGCTCAGCACCGTGGCGTTGTTCAAATGCAGACGCTGGCGATTGCGTTCAGCGAGGGCCACGGCTTCGAGCACGCGATCCACTGCAGTAACTTTCCATGCAGAACGCTCGCTGGCCAAGGCCAAAGCAATCGCGCCGCTGCCGGTGCCGAGGTCGAGCACTTTGGCCGGCGTCGCGGGCAGCAATTCCAGCGCCGCTTCCACCAGCAATTCAGTGTCCGGACGCGGAATCAGCGTGTGCGGTGCGACTTCCAGATCGAGTTTCCAGAACCCCTGCTGACCGAGAATGTAGGCCACCGGCTCACCGCCACGACGCCGTTGCAGGTATTCGGCAAAGGTCAGCGCCGCTTCACTCGGCACGATGCGCTCGGGCCAGGTGTGCAGAAAGCTGCGCGACTTGCCCAGTGCGGCGGCAAGCAGCAACTCGGCATCCAGACGCGCAGTCGGTGAATCCGGCAATTCAGCGGCACGCAACAGGCTGGCAATGATGGTCATTTATTCACCTATCGCTGCGAGTTGGTCAGCCTGGTACTCGGCCAGCAACGGTTCGATCACCGCTTCAACGCCACCGGCAAGGATTTCATCGAGGGAATACAGGGTCAGGTTGACGCGATGGTCAGTGACCCGGCCCTGAGCAAAGTTGTAGGTGCGGATGCGCTCGGAACGGTCGCCGGAACCGACCAGCAATTTACGCTCGCTGGCGATCGCATTGGCCGCCGCTGCGGTCTGCTGATCGTTGAGTTTCGCCGACAGCCAGGCCATCGCCCGCGCACGGTTCTTGTGCTGGGAACGTTCTTCCTGACACTCGACGACGGTGCCGGTCGGGATGTGTGTGATGCGGATCGCCGAGTCGGTGGTGTTGACGTGCTGACCACCGGCCCCGGACGAGCGGAAGGTGTCGACGCGCAAATCCGCCGGGTTGATCTCGATGGCTTCACGCTCATCCGGCTCGGGCAATACCGCCACGGTACAGGCCGAAGTGTGGATACGGCCCTGGGATTCGGTGGCGGGTACACGCTGAACGCGGTGCGCGCCGGATTCGAATTTCAGCTTGCCGTAAACGTTGTCGCCTTCGATGCGCGCGATGACTTCTTTATAGCCGCCGTGTTCGCCTTCGTTTTCCGAGAGGATCTCCACGCGCCAGCCGCGACGCTCGGCGTAACGCGAGTACATGCGGAACAGGTCGCCGGAGAAAATCGCCGCCTCGTCGCCACCGGTGCCGGCGCGGATTTCGAGAAAGACGTTGCGGCCGTCATTCGGATCCTTGGGCAGCAACATGCGTTGCAGGTCGGCTTCCAGGGTGATCAGCAACTCCTTGGCTTCGCGGACTTCTTCCACGGCCATTTCACGCATGTCCGGGTCGTTGTCCTTGAGCAGCGCCTGGGCGCCTTCAAGATCGCTTTGTACGCTGAGCAACTTTTTATAGCCTTGCACGACCGGCTCGAGTTCAGCGTATTCCTTGGAATAAGCGCGGAATTTGGCCTGGTCGGCAATGACTTCGCCGTCGCCGAGCAGCGCGGTCAGTTCCTCGAAACGGTCCTGGAGAACATCCAGCTTATTGAGCAGTGACGCTTTCATTGCGGTTTTTTATCCGAAAAGCTATCCGGTGAGCCCTCAAGGGCAAAGAGTTCCTGAGCCATGGCCAGCGCATCGAGGCGGCCTTCGGCAGAAAGCTTTTTCAGTTGCACGCTGGGCGCGTGCAACAGTTTATTGGTCAGGCCACGGGCCAGTTGCCCGAGCACGTCTTCGGCGTTGCCACCGTTGGCGAGCAGACGCAGGGCCTTTTGCAGTTCTTCGTCGCGCAGGCGTTCGCTCTGTTGACGATAGGCCTTGAGCACATCGACCGCCGCCAGCTCACGCAGGCGCACCATGAAATCATCGGCGCCGACCGAAACCATCTCTTCAGCGGCTTGCGCTGCACCCTGACGACTCTTGAGATTCTCGGCGACCACTTCGTGGAGATCATCGACGCTATAAAGGTAAACGTCGTCCAACTCGCCGACTTCCGGCTCGATATCGCGGGGAACGGCGATGTCGACCATAAAGATCGGTTTGTGCTTGCGCAGCTTCAATGCGCTTTCCACCGCGCCTTTGCCGAGGATCGGCAACTGACTGGCAGTCGAACTGATGACGATATCGCTGCGCACCAGTTCTGCCGGGATGTCCGACAGCAACACCGCGTGGGCGCCGAACTGCTCGGCCAGCAGACTGGCGCGTTCCAGCGTGCGATTGGCAACGACGATGCGCTTGACCCCCAGCTCGTGCAAATGGCGGGCGACCAAAGTAATGGTCTCGCCGGCGCCAATCAGCAGGGCCTGGCTGCGCTGCAAATCACTGAAAATCTGTTTGGCCAGGCTGACGGCGGCAAACGCCACCGATACCGGATTTTCACCGATGGCGGTGTCGGTGCGCACCTGCTTGGCCGCGTTGAATGTCGCTTGAAACAGTCGTCCCAGCAGCGGACCGATGGTGCCGGCCTCGCGGGCCACGGCGTAGGCCGATTTCATCTGACCGAGAATCTGCGGTTCGCCCAACACCAGCGAGTCGAGCCCGGAGGCGACGCGCATCATGTGACGAACTGCCGCATCATCTTCATGCACATAAGCACTCGCGCGCAGCTCATCGAGACTTAAATGGTGATAGTCGGCCAGCCAGCGCAGCACGATATCGGCAGAAAGCTGATCCTGTTCTATATAAAGCTCACTGCGATTGCAGGTCGAGAGGATCGCAGCTTCGCGGCTGTCGGTCAGTCGGCAAAGCTGCTGCAAAGCTTCCACCAGTTGCTCAGGGGTAAAGGCCACGCGCTCGCGGACGTCTACTGAAGCAGTCTTGTGGTTGATACCGAGTGCAAGGAAGGCCATTCAAAGTCGCTGATGGTGACGTGAAGCCGGCAATTGTCCTACTTCGAAAGATTCAGAACAACTACCGCTGACTATTGTCCCAATCGTCAGCCCCTATAATGGGCACAACTGAGACTCGGTTATGTTTGGCCGAAGGCTTGTGTCATGATGATCCGACCGCAGGTTAGTCGTCCTCTTCCTATATGAATAGATCTTCCGCGTTGCTCCTCGCTTTTGTCTTCCTCAGCGGCTGCCAGGCTTTGGCTCCCGTGTCGACGGACGGTACGCCGTCGGTTGAAGACACCACGCCCGCGCCTGAAAAGCCCAAGGTTTACAGCTCGTTCAGCGAGGAAACCGTTTTCAGCCTGTTGAGCGCCGAACTCGCCGGCCAGCGCAATCGTTTCGACATTGCCCTGGATAACTACGTGACCCAGGCCATCAATACGCAGGATCCGGGCGTCTCCGAACGTGCATTCCGTATCGCCGAATATCTGGGCGCCGATCAACCGGCCCTCGATACCGCGCTGATCTGGGCGAAAAATGCGCCGGACGACCTCGAAGCGCAACGCGCCGCCGCCGTGCAACTGGCACGCGCCGGGCGCTATGACGACTCGATGGTCTATATGGAGAAAGTCCTGCAGGGCAAGGGCGATACCCATTTCGACTTCCTCGCGCTGTCGGCCGCCGATACCGATCAGGAAACCCGCAACGGCCTGATGAAAAGTTTTGACCGTTTGTTGCAGCGTCATCCGAACAACAGTCAGCTGATTTTCGGCAAGGCCCTGCTGTTGCAGCAGGATGGCGACAACAAAGCGGCACTGGCACTACTGGAAGACAATCCGCCGGAAGATGGCGAAATCGCTCCGATTCTGCTGCGCGCGCGCCTGCTTCAGTTGCTGAACCGTGGCGATGAAGCGCTGCCCCTGCTGCAAAAAAGCATCAAGAAATACCCGGACGACAAACGCCTGCGCCTGACTTACGCACGCATGCTGGTCGAACAAGACCGCATGGACGACGCCAAAGCCGAGTTCTCCAGCCTTGTGCAGCAATACCCGGAAGATGACGAACTGCGTTACTCGCTGGCCCTGGTCTGCCTGGAAGCCAAAGCCTGGGACGAAGCCAAGGGTTATCTGGAAGACCTGATCGCTCGTGAAAGCCACGTCGATTCGGCGCATCTGAACCTCGGTCGCATCGCAGAAGAGCGCAACGACCCGCAAGGCGCCCTCATCGAGTACGCCCAGGTCGGCCCGGGCAACGACTATCTGCCTGCGCAATTGCGTCAGGCCGATATTTTGATGAACAACGGCAAAACCGCTGAAGCGCAAAGCAAACTCGCCGCCCAGCGCGACGAGCAACCGGACTACGCGATTCAGTTGTACCTGATCGAATCGGAAACCCTGTCTGCCAACAAGCAGGACGACAAGGCCTGGAAAGTCTTGCAGACAGCCTTGCAGCAGTATCCGGACGATCTGAATCTGCTGTACACCCGGGCCATGCTCGCGGAAAAACGCAATGACCTGGCGCAAATGGAAAAAGACCTGCGCCTGATCATCAAGCGTGATCCGGACAACGCCATGGCGCTTAACGCGCTGGGCTACACGTTGTCCGACCGCACCACCCGCTACGCTGAAGCCAAAGTGCTGATCGAGCAGGCGCACCAGATCAACCCGGAAGACCCCGCCGTACTCGACAGCCTCGGCTGGGTGAATTACCGCTTGGGCAATCTGGATGACGCCGAGAAATATCTGCGTCAGGCGCTGGAGCGTTTCCCGGATCACGAAGTCGCCGCGCACCTCGGTGAAGTGTTGTGGACCAAGGGCAACCAGCGTGAAGCCAAACAAATCTGGGGCAAATTCCTCAAAGATCAGCCCGACAGCACCATTCTGCGCAGCACCATCAAGCGCCTGACCGGATCCGAGACTCTTTAACTCATGTTTTTGCGCCACGTTATTGTTTTCAGCTTCATCGCCCTGCTCGCCGGTTGCTCCGGTTTTGGCACTCGCGAATCGGTCGAGGGCCACGGCAGTCCAGCTCAATGGGCCGCGAACAAACAACAGCTGACCGGCCTCGACGGCTGGCAGATCGACGGCAAGATCGGCATCCGCGCACCGAAAGATTCCGGTAGCGGCACGCTGTTCTGGCTGCAACGTCAGGATTATTACGACATTCGCCTGTCCGGCCCGCTGGGTCGTGGCGCGGCACGCCTGACCGGGCGTCCGGGCAAGGTCTCGCTGGAAGTCGCCAACCAGGGCCGCTACGAATCGCAATCCCCGGAAGCCCTGCTTGAAGAGCAGTTGGGCTGGAAACTGCCGGTGTCGAATCTGGCCTGGTGGGTGCGTGGCCTGCCGGCTCCGGACACTAAAAGCCGTTTGAATCTGGACGCCGACAGTCGTTTGGCCAGCCTTGAACAGGATGGCTGGAAAGTCGAATACACCGCCTACACCGAACAAAACGGTTACTGGTTGCCGGAGCGCATCAAGCTGCACGGCACTGACCTCGACGTGACGCTGGTGATCAAGACCTGGCAGCCGCGCAAGTTGGGGCAATAACCCATGACCGCTGCACGCCTGACTTTGCCCTCGCCGGCCAAACTCAACCTGATGCTGCATATTCTCGGGCGCCGCGACGACGGGTATCACGAGTTGCAGACGCTGTTCCAGTTTGTCGATTACGGCGATGAAATCACGTTTGCCGTGCGTGATGACGGCGTGATTCAGTTGCACACCGAATTCGCTGGCGTGCCGCATGACAGCAACCTGATCGTGCGCGCGGCAAAAATGCTCCAGCAACAATCGGGCTGTACGCTGGGTATCGACATCTGGATCGACAAAGTGCTGCCCATGGGCGGTGGCATTGGTGGGGGCAGTTCAAATGCGGCGACCACGTTGCTCGGCCTCAATCATCTCTGGCAACTGGGTTGGGATGAAGATCGCCTGGCTACTCTGGGCCTGACGCTGGGTGCCGACGTGCCGGTTTTCGTCCGTGGCCATGCGGCATTTGCCGAGGGTGTGGGTGAGAAACTGACCCCGGTCGATCCCGAAGAACCTTGGTATCTGGTGCTCGTACCGCAAGTCTCTGTTAGTACGGCAGAAATTTTTTCCGATCCTTTGTTGACACGTAACACGCCGCCCATTAAAGTGCGCCCCGTTCCCGAGGGAAACAGTCGAAATGACTGCTTGCCGGTGGTTGCAAGGCGTTATCCAGAGGTACGTAACGCATTGGATTTGTTAGGTAAATTTACCGAAGCAAAGCTCACCGGAACTGGAAGTTGTGTGTTTGGGGGCTTCCCAAGCAAAGCTGAAGCTGATAAAGTCTCGGCCCTTCTGACAGAGACCCTTACAGGGTTTGTAGCGAAAGGAAGCAACGTTTCGATGTTGCACCGCAAGCTGCAAAGTCTGCTCTAAAGGAACCAAGTGCACGGCACTTGATGCAACAGATACAGGGGCGTCGCCAAGCGGTAAGGCAGCAGGTTTTGATCCTGCCATGCGTTGGTTCGAATCCAGCCGCCCCTGCCATTTTCTATACTCATCCAGGTTACCCTCAGCCTCTAGGTACTGCGCGTGTCCAAGATGATGGTCTTTACGGGGAACGCTAACCCCGATCTGGCTCGACGTGTCGTACGTCAGCTGCATATCCCTCTCGGTGACATCTCTGTCGGTAAATTCTCCGACGGCGAAATTACTGCCGAGATCAATGAAAACGTTCGCGGTAAAGACGTTTTCATTATTCAGCCGACTTGCGCTCCGACCAACGATAACCTGATGGAACTGGTAGTGATGGCTGATGCCTTCCGCCGCTCCTCGGCTACTCGTATCACTGCTGTTATTCCTTATTTTGGTTATGCCCGTCAGGATCGCCGTCCGCGTTCCGCACGTGTGGCTATCAGCGCGAAAGTCGTCGCTGACATGCTTACCGTAGTCGGCATCGACCGTGTTCTCACGGTTGATCTGCATGCTGACCAGATTCAGGGTTTCTTCGATATTCCGGTAGATAACATCTACGGCTCCCCGGTTCTGGTGGATGACATTGAAGATCAGCGCTTCGAAAACCTGATGATTGTGTCCCCGGACATTGGTGGCGTCGTGCGTGCACGTGCTGTTGCCAAATCCCTGGGCGTGGATCTCGGGATCATCGACAAACGCCGTGAGAAAGCCAATCACTCTGAAGTGATGCATATCATCGGTGATGTCGAAGGGCGTACCTGCATTCTGGTCGATGACATGGTCGATACCGCCGGCACTCTGTGCCACGCGGCCAAGGCCTTGAAAGAGCATGGCGCAGCCAAGGTCTTTGCCTACTGCACACATCCTGTGCTGTCGGGTCGGGCCATCGAGAATATCGAAAATTCCGTGCTGGACGAGTTGGTGGTGACTAACACCATCCCGCTGTCCGCTGCAGCACAAGCCTGTGCACGTATCCGTCAACTGGATATCGCACCGGTTGTTGCCGAAGCGGTTCGCCGCATCAGCAATGAAGAATCGATCAGCGCGATGTTCCGTTAAGGGCCCTGCCCTTCTCGAAATGTCTCGTTGACGAAAAGCGCCCCGCCCCGGCATTCCTGTCGGGGCGGGGCTTTTTTGCCCATACCGTGTTCGGCGCTGGTCGCAAACGCCACTCGGTCATGGCTATTTTGGAGATACAAAATGAACGATTTTACTCTGAATGCTGAAGTGCGTTCCGACCTGGGGAAAGGTGCGAGCCGCCGCCTGCGTCGTCTCGCCGCTCTGGTTCCAGCTGTTGTTTACGGTGGCGAAAAAGCCCCTGAATCCATCAGCATGCTGGCCAAAGAAGTTGCCAAACTGCTCGAAAACGATGCTGCCTACAGCCACGTTATCGAACTGAACGTTGGCGGCAAAAAGCAGAACGTCATCATCAAAGCTCTGCAACGTCACCCGTCCAAGGGTCACGTTCTGCACGCTGACTTCGTACGCGTCGTAGCCGGCCAGAAACTGACTGCTATCGTGCCTGTGCACTTTGTTGGTGAAGAAGCTCCGATCAAGAAAGGCGGCGAGATCTCGCACGTCCTGAACGAAATCGAAGTAACTTGCCTGCCGAAAGATCTGCCTGAGTTCATCGAAGTCGACCTGTCGGCTCTGGAAATCGGCGCAATCGTTCACCTGTCCGACCTCAAAGCCCCTAAAGGCGTTGAGTTCGTTGCACTGGCTCACGGTGACGACAAAGCTGTTGCAAACGTACACGCTCCACGCGTTGCTCCAGAAGCTGAAGAAGGCGCAGCAGAGTAATTCACTCTGTCGTGCCTGAGTGAGCAAGTAACATCGCGGACTGGAACGTAGCGAGAAAGCGGGCGAGAACGCGGAGTTTACATCCATGGTAAATGAGCATTTTTCGTCCACTTTCGCCGCCTTTCCTGATCGCGGCGATGTTATTCACCACTCAAAGGAAGGGCCCCTATCGTGACTGCCATCAAACTGATCGTTGGCCTGGGAAATCCAGGCGCTGAATACGACCAGACCCGGCATAACGCAGGGGCCCTTTTTGTTGAGCGCATCGCTGACGCACAAGGTGTCAACCTTGTCGCCGATCGCAAATATTTCGGCCTGACCGGGCGCTATTCGCATCAGGGTCAGGATGTTCGTCTGCTGATTCCCACCACTTACATGAACCGCAGCGGCCAGGCCGTGGCGGCACTCGCCGGTTTCTTCCGCATCAAGCCTGAAGAAATTCTGGTGGCGCATGACGAACTCGACTTGCCTCCGGGCGTTGCCAAGCTCAAGCAGGGTGGCGGCCATGGCGGTCACAACGGGTTGCGCGACATCATTGCGCAACTGGGCAATCAGAATACGTTCTACCGTCTGCGGCTTGGCATCGGCCACCCAGGCGTTGCCAGTATGGTTTCAAATTTCGTCCTGGGTCGTGCGCCACGCGCCGAACAGGAAAAACTCGATGCCAGCATCGACTTTGCCCTCGGCGTGCTGCCGGATATCCTCGCCGGTGAATGGAACCGCGCGATGAAAAACCTGCACAGCCAGAAGGCCTGACTCTACTCCGAGGGGAAACACCATGGGATTCAATTGCGGCATCGTCGGCCTGCCTAACGTCGGCAAGTCCACCCTGTTCAACGCCCTGACCAAATCCGGTATTGCGGCCGAGAACTTCCCCTTCTGCACCATCGAGCCGAACAGCGGCATCGTGCCGATGCCGGATCCGCGCCTGGAAGCCTTGGCGGCCATCGTCAATCCGAAGCGCATCCTGCCGACCACCATGGAATTCGTCGACATCGCAGGCCTGGTGGCCGGCGCCTCGAAAGGTGAAGGTCTGGGCAACAAGTTCCTCGCCAACATCCGCGAAACCGACGCGATCGCTCACGTCGTACGCTGCTTCGAAGACGAAAACGTGATCCACGTTTCCAACAGCGTTGACCCCAAGCGCGACATCGAAATCATCGACCTGGAACTGATCTTCGCCGACCTCGACAGCTGCGAGAAGCAACTGCAGAAAGTCGCGCGCAACGCCAAGGGTGGTGACAAGGACGCGGTGGTTCAGAAGGCTCTGCTGGAGCAACTGATCGCGCATTTCACCGAAGCCAAGCCGGCACGCAGCCTGATGAAGAACATGAGCACCGACGAAAAAGCGGTAATCAAGGGCTTCCACCTGCTGACCACCAAACCGGTCATGTACATCGCCAACGTTGCTGAAGACGGTTTCGAGAACAACCCGCACCTGGACGTGGTTCGCGCCATTGCCGAAGAAGAAGGCGCGATGGTCGTTCCGGTCTGCAACAAGATCGAAGCGGAAATCGCCGAGCTCGATGACGGCGAAGAGAAGGACATGTTCCTCGAGGCCCTGGGCCTGGAAGAGCCTGGCCTGAACCGCGTGATCCGCGCTGGCTACGAGATGCTGCACCTGCAGACCTACTTCACCGCCGGTGTCGAAGAAGTCCGCGCATGGACCGTCAAAGTCGGTGCCACCGCACCTCAGGCTGCCGGCGTGATCCACACCGACTTCGAGAAAGGCTTCATCCGCGCCGAAGTGATCGCCTACAACGACTTCATCCAGTACAAGGGCGAAGCCGGTACCAAAGAAGCCGGTAAATGGCGTCTGGAAGGCAAGGATTACATCGTCAAGGACGGCGACGTGATGCACTTCCGCTTCAACGTCTGATCCGGGCCGTGGCAACACGCTATCGCGCCTGAAAAATCCCCGCATCACTGAGTGATGCGGGGATTTTTCGTTTGTGGATTTCATCAATTTCATCGCAGGCAGCGCGCGGCACCTACGTTATGATCAGTCGCGAGCCCAGCAACCGCGAGACCTGACGTGCCTCCACTGCCACCCATTGGCGTTGGCCTGCGAGCCTTCCACTACCACGATTTCCTCAAGGATCTACCCGCCGTCGACTGGCTGGAAGTTCACAGCGAAAATTATCTGAGCGCGGGCGGTCGCGATCTGCAAATCCTTGAACGTCTGGCCCGGCACTACCCGATCAGCCTGCACGGGGTTGGGCTGGGCATCGGCTCGGTGCGCGGGTTTTCCATGGCGCACGTCGAGCGTATTCGCCAACTGGCCGCACGCGTTGAACCGTTTCTGGTGTCCGAGCACTTGAGCTGGGGCGCGGTCGAAGGCCGATGCCTGAATGATCTGCTGCCCCTGCCGCTGAACGAGACATCCCTGAGCCTGGTGTGCGAACGGGTCGACCAAGTGCAAACGGTGTTGGGTCGCCAATTGTTGCTGGAGAACGTCTCCACCAGTCTGCGCTTCAAAGACGACACCTTGGGCGAAAGTCAGTTTCTTGCCGAGGTCGTCACGCGAACGGGCTGTGGTGTACTTCTGGACATCAACAACCTCTACGTCAATCAATACAACCATGCTGAGCCTGCGCTGCCGGCCATGCACAAACTCGCGCGCGGCTGCGTGGGCGAGTTGCACCTGGCCGGGCACAGCGAAGAAGAAGGTCTGCTTGTTGACGACCATGCCAGCGCTGTGTCCGAACCCGTCTGGGCGTTGTACCGCGAGGCATTGAAACGCTTCGGCGATGTTCCGGTGCTGGTCGAATGGGATGCCTGTCTGCCGCCTCTGGGCGAATTGTTGAAACAGGTCGCGACGGCACGCGATATCGCCCGGGAGGTATTGCATGACGCTTGACCAGCTAGCGACCTTGCAGGAGCGTTTCGTCCGAGCGCTCGATGCTGACTCGGCAGCCTCGGTGTTGCCCGACGGCTGGTGCAACGGTCATGGGGATGACTGGCAACGTTTTTCCCGTTATCGAAAAGGGCTTTGGCAACATCAGGTGCAATCGTTGGGACTGACGTTTCCGGTGCTCACCGCATTGGTGGGTGAAGATTTTCTCCGCACGCTCGCCTATGACTTCGGGCGCGTGCACCCTTCACGACACCCCGACTTGAGCCTGTTTGGTGAACACCTTCCGGGATTTCTCACCCATTACCCGGCCGCCCGCGATTATCCATATTTTGCCGAGATAGCCGCACTGGAGTGGGCTGTCCACTGCAGCGCACGCACCGAAGAGATCGTCGCCTTGAGCGCGCTGGATCTCGCCGTGCTGAAGCCCGAGCAGATCGATGGGCGGCGATTGTCCCTGCATGCTGGTTGCGCGCTGTTGCACAGCGAGTGGCCGATAGCGGCCTTGTGGCAGGCCCATGTCGAGCACGCGCAAGTGCTGCCGGCTCTGCAATCGGGAAGTTATGTCACGCTGGTCTATCGGCAGGGCTGGCACGCCAGGGTGCGCCCGGTTTCTCCATGGGAGGCGGCGGCATTGAGCCTTTTCATCGCGGGCGCCACGCTGGGCGAAGCGTTGCTGGCGGCACAAGCACAATGGGCCACCACCAGACCCGCTGCGGCCACGGCACTGATCGACAGTGCCGCACTGCTCAGTCGTTGGTTGGGCGAGGCGTTACTCATCGCCACCGAAGATTAGCCGGCGCTCGCCTGTTGCAGCTCATCAAAGGTCACAATACGTCCGGCAATCGCGCTGGCCGCCACCGTGTACGGACTGGCAAGCCACACGCTTCCCGGTCCGGAACGCCCGGGAAAGTTGCGATTGATGGCACTGATGGTGACCTGATCTGCCGACACTGACTGCCCCGGGCCGCAGTTGGCGCAAGCACCGCATCCTGGCTTGATCAGCACCGCTCCCGCCCGTGCGAAGGTCTCCAGATAACCGCTCTGCTCACAGTAATCGTGGACATCCATCGTGCCGAATTGCAGAAACAGCCGAGTGTCGGCGGTAAGTGGGTACTGGTTATCCAGCGCCCACTGCAAGACCTCGTGATAGCAGTCGAAGTCGCTACGCTTGCCAGCGGTGCAGGAACCTCCATAGGCGATGTCGACCTTCACCGACTCTGGCAGATCGCCAACCGCCACGCCGTTGCCCGGATCGCCAGGTCGCGCCAGCATCGGTTGCAGCTGCGCGCCGTCGATGCGAATGGTTTCCCGGTAATGCGCATCGGGATCACTGCGCATCCAGTCTTGCAGTTGGAAATCGATGCCCCGCCGCTCCTTGAGAAACGCCACGGTTTTTTTATCCGGGGCGACAATGCCGGTCATGCCACCCAGTTCGGCAACCATGTTGGTCAGGGTCGCGCGCTCATCAAGACTCATGGCTTCGATCGCCGAGCCGGCATACTCGAACACTGCGCCAATGGCACCGCCGGCCTTGATTGACTCCATCTGCAGCAGATACAGGACCAGATCCTTGGCCATCACGCCTGGCGCCAGCGGCCCGCTGACTTCGATGCGCAAGGTGTCGGGGACCTTGCAGCGCACGTAACCGGTGACCCAGCTGTTGGCCATTTCGGTGGCCCCGACGCCGAAGGCCAGACAGCCCAGTGCGCCGGAGTGCGGGGTGTGCGAGTCGGTGCCGGCAATCACCTGCCCAGGTAAGGCGTAGCGTTCGATCATCAGGGCATGACAAATCCCCTCGGAACCGCTTTTGTCGTGCAATGCGCCGTGGGACTGCACGGGATATTGCCGGGAAAAATGTTCATGTCCGCGAGCCAGATCGGCGACACCGTCCAATAAACCCTGCTGGATATGCGGAATGCTTTGCGGCGCCAGCACCAGGTGATCTTCGAAGGCAATGATCCGCGCCGGATCGATCAGCTGCGCTGGCTGCCCGAATGCCTGATGCATCAGGTGCGCGCTCATTCCGGTGAAATAGTCATGGCTGAAACGGAAATCCGCAGCGATAAACACACCCTCGCCGCGCACTACCCCTCGCGTATCGGGATGCACATGGCGGCTGATGATTTTTTCCACCAGCGTCTGCGGCCCCTGCGCGACCGGGCTTGCGTCCGGTAACGGCCAACGCGCCGAGCGACTGTATTTGAGCAAGCCGCCGCTGCGAATGATCGCTTGGGTCAGCTCGTCACGTCCCTCCAGAAAGGTCGAAAACTCGATGGCTTCACCGGCCGCAATTCGCTCAAGCACGGAAAAGTCGGTGGTGGTCAGGATGCCGATGTTGTCGCAGTTCTGTTGGTAGATACGTTCAAAACTCTCGGCAACAATCAGTCGAATCCCCGCCGACAACTCGGCCACCGGTGAGGACTCCCGCGAAGATCCTTTGCCGTAGCGCTTGCCAGCAACAGTGATTTCAAACCCGGCGTTCTTCACCGCATTGCGGGCGATCGGCAATTGTTCACCGGCCTTGAATCCGACATAGGGGAATTCGCCCAGGCGTTCGTCGTACACCATCATGACGGTGACGGGGGTGATTTCGTCGGTTGAGATGTTGTCTCGCAGCGGCCCGGCCTCGGCCAGTGTCAGGTCCTCACCGTCGAGTTGGCGGCGAATGGCTTGAGGATTCTGCGAGAGGTACAGGACGCGTCCGGAAAAGCGTATGGCATTGTTCATAGATGTGGTCTCCTGAAAACCACTCTATCAGCGGCCACCGACGCTCGTGCTGACGGTTGGAGAACCCAGCGATGCCCATCGGAGACGAATGGGCAAACACCCGACGCGGCTTAGTCGGCGAGCTTCCCGGCAAGCGCCGTGCGCCGATGTTGCAGGCACAAACGAGCGATCCACAAGGCGCAACACAGCAGCAGCACGCAGGTAGCCATGAACACAGAACGGATGCCGATGTGCCCGGCAAAAAAACCGCCCGCCACCGGGCCCAGCACCTGTCCGGCATACTGTGCTGAGGTCGAGTAGCCGAGCATCCGCCCCACCGAACGGTCATCGACATTGTGCCGGATCAGTGCCGTCACGCAGGGCAACAGGCCACCGAGCGCCAATCCCATGAAAAAGCGCAAGACGATCAGTTGCCAGATGTTCGTGACGAACGCCTGCGGGATTAGCAGCAGACCGGCCAGTGCAAGGCTGGCGGCGACCACTTTCAGGCCACCGATGCGGTCGGCGATCTTGCCCAGACGCGGCCCGGAAATGATGCTGCCGAGCGCGGCGACCGACATGGTCAGGCCCGAATAAAACGTGACGCTATCAACGGCGTCCACCAACTGCTGCACGTACACGGTGATGATCGGTTCGATCGACATGTTGGCGACCATCAGCAACGAGGCCGTTGCCAGCATGGTCAGCACCAGCGTGCGCTGGCTGGAAGAGAGTGTGGTCGCTGCCGCCGTTTTATCCTGCGCAGCTTTCGTGCGCGGCGCGACACGCTCTTCGCGCACAAACAGGCACGTCGCCAGAAAATTGAGGAAGATGCAGCCGCTGGCAATGAAGAAGATGCTGCGGATATCCAGCACCGTTGGCAGCACCCCGCCAATCAAGGGCCCCACCAGACTGCCCGCCATGATCCCCGACGCCAGCATGCCCAAGGCCCACGCCGAGCGATCCTTGGGCGTCTGCGCGGCGATGATCACATACGATCCAGAGGTATACCCTCCGGCCAGTCCGACCAGAAAGCGCAGGATCACCAACTGCCAGACGTTTTCCGCCAGACCGATCAGGCCCATGGTCACGACCATGCCGAGACTGGCGCGAATCAGGTTCGGCTTGCTGCCATACCGATCGGCAAGACGCCCCCACAGCGGTGCGACCAGCGCTGCGGAGAGAAAAGTGGCGCCGTAGGCGATACCTGACCATTGCACGATTTGCGCGTGCCCCTCCACGCCCAGTTGCTCGATGTAGAGGGGCAGAAACGGCAGCAGCAAGGTCATGGCAACAATGTTGATGAAGGAGCCAAAAAAGCAGATGGCCAGATTACGCTGCCAATACAGGCTGTTCATGGAATGGATTCCTGGAAAATTGACCGCACGCGCGGGGCGTTGACAGCATCCCGCGCGTCCTTGGTGCGATGCTCAGACAGTCGCCACCGGCGTTACCGGCGATGCCACCGCACCGGTCAGGCGCAGGGGCGGAGCGGTCAACAGGCAACGGCTACGCCCTTGTTCACGCAGCCATTGGGCCAGCGGCGTCAGATACCACAGCTCTCCCAGATGGATACCCAGTTTGAACAGACACAGTTCGTGTAAAGGCAAAATCGGGTAATGCGGCAAGTCGAGTTTTTCCGACGGAAACGCCTCCACCGCATGGTTGTCGGCAGCAATGGCACTGATCTGTGCTTCATCAATCCAGCGTAAAAGTGCTTCATCGCGACCGTTGAGGTCAACACAAGAATGTTCCAGCAGGTGCACGTCCGGGTCGCCTTGCATGTCGACGAGCATCTGCGCAAACCCGGTGTGGAACAGCACGATATCTCCAGGTTCGACGACAATATTGTCGATATCCATGATCCGGCGGATATCGTCATAACCGACGCGGCGTTTTTCCCGGCCGAAATGCGCATGCAGATCGATCAGCACCGCCCGCCCCTGCATGCCGGTAGCCGCCATGTGCTCAATACCGAGAAACTTTGCCGGTGCCGGCGGAAAGTCGCCATGAGCATCCGGCTCGCGGACAATCTCGCCGAAAATATCGCGTTCGGCGCGGTAGCCGTTGTAGAAACAGCTTTGCAGGCGTCCGTCGCCATCGGCATCGAACAGGCTGCCGACTTGGGCGAGGCTGTCCCACTGGGTCGAATACTGGGTGCACAAGGTCACGGTGTGATCGCACAAAACATCAGTCAGGTGCGGGTCGTCCTGGCTCAATTCATAGTCGATGTTCGAGCGATTGTTACGCAGCACCGGTTTCAGAACGGGCGGCTGGCGGCGCGAATTCCATTTCGAGCCACCGGGCAGATCCAATGGCAGGCTCAGGCAAAACGACTTGCCGGCGACCACTTCAGCAGCGCCCTGGCGGATCTTTTCAGCGGTCAGCAAATTCAGTCGCCCCAGTTGATCGTCGGGGCCGAAATCTCCCCAGTTCGAACCCGCCGGCCGTTGTTTGTAGCGCATGTGTCACTCCCTCAGACAAGTGGGCAGCCCGCAGGCTGCCCGTTTCAACTCAGATGAACATCTTCAGCACGGCTGACTCAGTTGTGCTCAGTCGGATCCGGCTCCGGTGGCAGCACGGCAAAGCGCTTGAAGCCCGGGCGCTGGCTGATGCGCTGGTACCAGGCATCCAGATGCGGCGTCACCGGTTTGTTGTCGAGCTCGAAGGTTTCGTAGGTTTGCGCGAGGACGCCCAAAGCGATGTCGGCGATGGTGAAGTAGTCGCCCGTGATGTACTGCTTGCCCGCCAGGTACTCATCGGCAATGGCCCAATTCTTCGCCAGGCGCGCTGACTGGGTGCGCACGGAGGTCATGTCGCGACGGTCCGGCGCCGTGCGGATCAATGAGGTGAACAATGGCACGATGTCTGGCCACAGTGCGCCCACCGACCAGTCCAGCCAGCGGTTGCAATCGGCATGCAGCTTCGGCTCGGACGGATACAGGCTGGCCGGACCATAGCGCAGCGCCAGATAACGCATGATCGCGTTGGACTCCCAGAGCACAAACTCGTCATCGATCAGCGTCGGCACCAGACCGTTGCGATTGAGCCGCAGGTACTCCTCGTCGTTGGTGCGACCGTACTGGCGACCGGCATCAATGCGTTCGAAATCCAGCTTCAGGTCTTCCAGGCACCACAGCACCTTTTTGACACACAAACCGCGCTCTCTGCCCCAAACTGTCAACATGACTGATCCCTCGTTCAATTTTATTGGTTGATTGGCATTGCTGTTGTCAATGGCCCTACTCGGCCGGCTTCTTCATGAACATTTCCCGGTACTCGGGCACTTGCAGCCCGGCCATGCCCCAGTTGTCGACATTGATTTCGTCGATCACCACCGTGGTACTGCGGGGGTTCTTCTGCAGTACGCGCTCCAATACTTCAGTGACTTGCGCGATCAATTCGCGCTTCTGCTCGCGGGTCACACCCTCATCGGTGATCTTGATATTTACGTAAGGCATGCGGCGCTCCTCATGGCAGTGGGCTGGATGTCCGGGGTGGTGCTGCAAAGGCTCAATTGCGCCTCAAGACCTCGCGCCAGCCGCGTCATTGCGCGGCGCAGCAATTCGGGTTTCTGGGCGAAGCAGATACGGATAAAGCCTTCGCCAGCCGAACCGAAGGCACTGCCAGGCGCAATGGCGACGCCATGTCGTTGCACCAGCGCCATGGCCAGCGCAAGGCTGTCGGTCACACCTTCCAGCCGAATGAACGCGTACAACGCCGCGTCGGGGACATGACACGTCACGCCCGGTACATCGGCCAAAGCGCTGCAGACGATCTCCCGACCGGTGCGGCAGTAGTCGCGAAAGCTGTCGACAAAAACGCTGTCCTGCAACGCCGCCAGTGCCGCCATCTGTACGAACGGCGCGACACCGGAATGGGTCAGCTCGATCAGTTCACCGAGCTTTTCCCGCTGCCCGGTGGGCACCACCAGCCAGCCGACGCGATAACCGGTCATGGCCCAGGCCTTACTGAAGCTGTTGCACACCACGAGGCGATCCTGGTCAGTGGCGAATTCGAGCATCGAAGGGGCTGAGCGACTGCCGTCGTAAGTCAGATGTGAATACACTTCGTCACTGATGATCCACACCCCGTAACGCCGACACAGCGTCAGGATCGCTTGCATCTGCTCGCGACTGGCCGTCCAGCCGGTGGGGTTGTTCGGTGAGTTGAGAAACAGCACCCGCGCGCCGGGCAACGCAACTTCCAGCGCGTGCAGGTCGAGCGTGAAACCGTGTTCTCCCGCGTCCAGCGCCACCTCCCGGACGTTGACACCTTTCAGCGCGGCAAGATTGCCCGGGTTGGGCCAGGCAGGAGAGATCAACACCGCGCTGTCGCCCTCGCGCAGCAACGCGGCAAAGGCAACGTTGATGGCAGCCATGCCCGACGCGGTCACGGCAATCCGGCTTTCATCGACATCGGTCTGGTAGAGATCACTCAGATAATCCGCCAGGCCCTGACGCAAAACCGGCATCCCGCGAATGTCCGGGTAACGCGTCAACCCGGCGTCAATCGCCTGCTTGAGCGCCACTTGGGCGCTGACAGGACTCGGGTGATCGCTTTCGCCGAAGCAGAGAAAATCCACATCGCCCAAGCGAAACGCTTCACGTGCAACGCCGACCAATTGCGAACCGGCAATGTGATCCAGATCGAATGCCGCCACGTGTTCGAACGCCGAGGCCGCCGCGTCGTCTGAGCGCTTGTAGTTATTCAGGGTAACCATGGACGCCATCCTCGGCCGGTTCAGGCAATCGAACGCACGTTCTGCGGTTGAAGGATTCGATCCTGGCGCTGCAGATGCCCGAGCAATGCATCGAGGAACGTGTTGGAGGAATTGAGGCGGATAAGGGCGCCATACACGATTTCCTTGATCACGCGAGGATCGTGCTCGACCGCGGGTTCGATGACGTTGTCGAACCAACCTTTGCCATGGATGGCGTCAATGCGGATATGCAGGTCGTGATAGGCCAGACCGAATTCCGGCAGGCCCAGGCGCCGCCAGCCGGCGACCAGTTTCTTGAAGCGCCGGGGCGCGAGATATTCGGTCACGCCGAAATAGCCGATGGCTTTGTAGTGATGCCGCGGGCTCAGCGCCAGGCACGCCGAAAGATTGCCGCACACTCGCGCTTCAGGCAGCAATGACTGTTCGATGTAGCGTGCATCGACCTCCAGCGCTTTCAAGGCTTTGCTGAATAACAGTGTGTGGACTTCACGCTCATCGCCGTTACCCATTTCATCGAAATAGTTCTTGGCGATCTCCATTTTCTCGGCGCCGACCGTGCCCACTTGCATCAGGGCGAGGATGTCGTCGAAGCGCGGATCAAGTGTGGTTTCCTGAGCCAGGAAAGTTCTGAACCCTTCGACACTCGCCTGATCGCGAAGATAGTTTTGAAAGAACGGATGCGCGCCCGCCGGATGTTGCGAAATCAATTGTTTGAACCAAGTAACGAATGCAGCGCCACCGGTGGGCATGACATCGAATATATCGGCAGGAATACCATCTATTTCTTTTTGCAGGATAGCCGGCTCAAGCAATGTGGTGATATCTGCAAATACACAAGAGACATCGACCTCTACTGTTTCCATGGCCGGAACGGAAAACCGGTAGTCATAAATGACGGCCAGCACTCGATGCAGTTCTTCGCGGGCCTGCGCTTGGCCAGAGGCGGCCAGACGCTTGAGGCGCAGGCATTCGTCGAGGACACGCTGACGCAATTCATTATTAAGCGCATACGGCTGAACGCCACTCGCCCCTTGGCTGCAGTAGTCGCTGATAAATGAAATCAAATTGAAATCTTGAGTTTGCATCAAATACTCCTTTTGACGAAAAGCCTGACTTTCATCCGCAAATAACAGCCAAACCAACTCACACTAAGCACACCGTATCAGTTGCACTTAGAGCCATTCAGTAGGTTGCTATTCAGTTGCGTTCTATAGTCCATTCAGGTTGTTCTAAAATCAATTCTCGAATTTTCGAACGCTTTCAACTTATCGAGAACGAAGGCGCAAAATGTCGTTCTGTTCATGTCGCGGGCAGCGGCTTTTTTTCCCGCTCATGGATGAACGGGTCGTCACGGCGCACTTCTAATACCGTGCAAAACCGTGTATTCGTAATACCAAAGAAGAAAGCCGCGAGCGCCCGGCAGTTGCTTTTTCGGGCGGCATAAACAATAACGATTCTTATTGTCGCGGTATGGAGATAGTTAAAAGTCTGTCGTACCCAAGGGATTGTCATGAATCACTTAGTCAGAAAGCTGGACTTCACTTCCTTGCGTCTGTTCGTGACAGTGTGCCAAGAGAAGAACATCGCCCGGGCCGCCGAGCGCGAGTGCATCACCCCTTCCGCCGTCAGCCGTCGTATCACGGAAATCGAAGCGATCGTCGGGCTGCCGATCATCCATCGCGAATCGCGGGGTATTTCCGTTACGCCGGTGGGCGAGATGATCATTCGCCACGCCAAGGCCATGATCGCCAGCCTGGAAAGTCTCAACGCCGAACTCTCGCAATTCACCTCCGGTGCCAAGGGCAGCGTGCAGATTGCCGCCAACCTGTCAGCCATCGTGCAGTTTCTGCCTGAAGACCTGGCCGCCTTCAAACGGCTGTTTCCGGACGTCGAAATCCTCGTCGACGAACACAACAGCGCGCACGTGATTCGCAGCGTCAGCGAAGGCAGCGCCGAAGTCGGTATCTGCAATGCCAACTACGGCACCGGCGAACTGGAACACTTGCCCTATCGCACCGATCGTCTGGTGTTGGTGGTGCCGCTCGGCCATCCGCTGGCCGAAGCCAACGCGGTGACGTTTGCCGACATCGTCAATGAAAGTTTCGTCGGGCTGGGTGAAGAAACCTCGCTGATGACCTTGCTCGCCCAGCGCGCGCGGGACATTGGCGGAGAACTCGACGTCAAGATCCGCGTCCGCAGCCTCGACGTGCTGTGCCGCATGGTCCACGTCAAACTGGGTGTGGCGGTGGTCCCGCAATTGGTCGCGGAGCTGAATGTGAATGCCCTCGACCTGCGGGTCATCCCGATCGTGGAGCCGTGGTCGACGCGCAAACTGGTGGTGGTGTTCCGCCACCGCGATCGCCTGACCGCCACGGCGGCGGCGCTGGTCAACTATCTGACCAACAAGCACTGAGGTGCTGACGCTCGCCAATCGGCACGGTAGCCATCTCGACATGTCACGTCTGGAAGTGGATCGACGAAGTAATATTTGGAAACACTTCCACCGGGACCGCTGCCATGACCATCACTGCCCGCCCCAGGACTCTGTACGAAAAGATCTGGGACGCCCATGCCGTTGACACCGATGCCGACGGTACGACGCTGCTCTACATCGACCGTCACCTGATCAACGAAGTCTCCAGTCCGCAAGCCTTCGAGGGCCTGAAGCTCAGCCAGCGCAAGCCTTGGCGAGTGGCCTCCAATCTCGCCGTGGCCGACCACAACGTGCCCACCAGTGATCGTGCCGGCGGCAAGATTCGCGACCCGTTCTCGCGCATGCAGGTGCAAACCCTTGACGCCAACGCCCAGACCTACGGCTTCACGTACTTCGGCATGAACGATCCGCGCCAAGGCATCGAGCACGTCATCGGCCCGGAGCAAGGCGCGACGCTGCCAGGCATGACGGTGGTCTGCGGCGACTCGCACACCTCGACCCACGGCGCCTTCGCCTGCCTGGCGCACGGCATCGGCACATCCGAAGTCGAACATGTGCTGGTCACCCAGACTTTGCTGACGAAAAAGATGAAGTCGATGAAAGTCCAGGTCGATGGTGAACTTCCGCCCGGCGTGACGGCCAAGGACATTGTCCTGGCGATCATCGGCAAGATCGGTACCGCCGGTGGCACCGGATGCGCCATCGAATACGCCGGCTCGACCATTGCCGCGCTGTCGATGGAAGGCCGCATGACCATCTGCAACATGTCCATCGAAGCCGGGGCACGTGCAGGGCTGATCGCCTTCGACGAGACGACGCTCAACTACGTCAAGGGACGTCCCTTGGCTCCGGTGGGTGAGCAGTGGGATCAGGCTGTCGAGTACTGGCACACGCTGCACTCCGATGCCGAGGCGCACTTCGACGTCGTGGTCAATCTGGACGCCAGCACCATCGAGCCGCAAGTGACCTGGGGCACGTCGCCGGAAATGGTCGCGCCCATTGGCGGCTCGATTCCCGACCCCGCCCAGGAGGCCGATCCGGTCAAACGTGACGGCATGCGCAAAGCCTTGGCCTACATGGGCCTGCAAGCCGGAACGGCGATCAACGATATCGTCATCGACAAGGTCTTCATCGGCTCCTGCACCAACTCCCGCATCGAGGATCTGCGCGCCGCCGCCGACGTCGTACGGGGTCATTCGCTGGCGCACAACATCAAACTGGCCATGGTGGTGCCGGGCTCTGGTCTGGTGAAAAGCCAGGCCGAACTCGAAGGTCTGGATCAGGTGTTCATCAATGCCGGCTTCCAGTGGCGCGAGCCCGGCTGCTCGATGTGCATGGCCATGAACGACGATCGCCTGAGTGTCGGCGAGCGCTGCGCTTCTACTTCCAATCGCAACTTCGAAGGACGCCAGGGTGCCGGTGGGCGCACGCATCTGGTCAGCCCGGCGATGGCCGCAGCCGCCGCGATCGCTGGACGCTTTATCGACATCCGCACCCTGCAGAATCCATCACCATAATAAGGACGTTACCGTGAAGCCATTAACCCAACATCGAGGCTTGGTCGTTCCCCTCGATCGAGTGAACGTCGACACCGACGCAATCATTCCCAAGCAATTTCTCAAGTCCATCCGGCGCACCGGGTTCGGTCAGAACCTGTTTGACGAATGGCGTTACCTGGACCTCGGCGAGCCGGGCCAGGACTGTGCACAGCGGCCATTGAACCCGGATTTCGTGCTCAATCAGCCGAAGTACGCGGGCGGTTCGATTCTGCTGACTCGCGCCAACTTCGGCTGCGGATCGTCACGCGAGCATGCACCCTGGGCGTTGGAGCAATACGGATTCCGGATCATGATCGCGCCCAGCTTTGCCGACATCTTCTTTCACAACAGCTTCAAGAACGGCATGCTCCCGATCGTCCTCAGCGAAGCGCAAGTAGACCGCCTGTTCGACGCTGCCACCGGCGCCACACCGCTGCAGTTGACCGTTGATCTTGAAGCGCAACGGATCCGCGACGACCAGCACTCGCTGGATATCCCTTTCGACATCGATCCCTTCCGCAAGTCCTGTCTGCTCAATGGCCAGGACGACATCGCCCTGACCCTGCAACGTGAAGCACGTATTCAGGCGTTCGAGCAGACTCATCTAAAGCGTTTTCCCTGGCTGCTGAACACTTTGTAAGCGCCATCCGCTGACCGCGTTGCCGCACGGGACTGTCACCGTACCTTCGACACAATCCCTGCGGAATCGACGCCCCACAGCACCGGCGCGTGATATCGCCGATTGCCTGCGGGGCTGGAATGGATGCCGGTTGCCCTGTCCAGGGCCGCCGAGGTTTAACGGAGTGAGTACATGTATCCGATCAGTTTGTTGCATCATTTGGACCTGACCACGCTGAAGCTGCTGCTGTCGATCAGTGAGGAAGGCAATCTGACCCGCGGCGCCCGTCGAGAATCCATCGCTATCTCCGCAGCCAGCAAAAGACTGCTCGGCCTTGAGCAAGCCATTGGCCTGCCCCTGTTTATCCGTGAATCCAAAGGCATGACGCTCACCGCCGCCGGCGAGACCCTGCTCGACCACGCGCGGCAAATGTTGCAAGGAGTGCAACGCATTCACCTGCAACTGCTCGAGCACGCCCGCCAGGCGCAGGACTGTGTGCGGGTGGCGGCCAACCCCTCCTCCATCGCGCAATTCGTGCCGGACGACGTCAGCCAGTTTCTCAAGACGCACAAGAATATCTGCGTCGACCTTACCGAAGAATCGAGCCTGAATGTCTTGCAGTCCGTGGAGAATGGCAGCGCCGACATTGGTGTTTTCGCCGACAACGGCAGCGCTCACGGGTTGTACAGCGAGCCCTACCGACAGGATCGGCTGGTCATGGTCGTGCATGACAAGCACCCGCTCGCCACACGCGGACGCATCAGCTTCGAAGAGTCCCTGGACAATCACCACATTGGCCTGCATGGCAATGACTGGATCAGCCAACACACTCTGCAGGCCTCCCTCGCCGCCGGCAAACCGCTGAACATTCAGACCCAAGTGCCAAGCTTTGAAGTGCTCTGCCGCATGGTGCAGGCCGGTGTGGGCGTCGGCCTGATTCCGTATCAGGTGTTCACCAGCCTTGGGCCACCGAAGAATCTGGTGTCGCTGGATCTGCACGAACCCTGGGCCACCCGCAATCTGATGGTGGTGGTGCGCAATCCACGGCTGCTGTCACCGGCGGCCAGCAAGTTGTTCGGCCACCTGACCCATGCCAGCAAAGCGCAAACGGGCACCCTGTGGATGGCCCACGCCGGCGAGCGCAAGCCGCAAGACCGTCCTTCACTGCTGCGTGTTTCCTGAGCCCGGGTGATTTGATGAACCTGAAAGATCTTTTGGTTGCCACTGCCCTGGCCTCCCTCAATGCCGCAGGCGTGAGCGAAAGGGCGGACGCCGCCGATTCTGCCGCCACCGAAGTCTGTTACGGCGTGGCCAAAGCCGGCCATAACGATTGTGCCGATACCAGTTGCTTCCACTCCTGCTCAGGCATGAGCAGTGTCGACAATGACCCTGGCGAATGGACCATGGTGCCCAAAGGCACCTGCACGCAACTGGGCGGTGTGCCGCATGCCCAGCCCCAGGCCTGCTCGGCACACACGGCCACCATCGCCCCGTCCACGGATCTGCAGGCCGGCGCGGCCTTGTACGCCCGAGGCGATCCGGCCCGTACCATTCCAGCCTGTGTCGCTTGCCATGGCCCGCAGGGTAACTCGCAAAACAGTGCTTACCCGAAACTGACCGGGCAATTCGCCGATTATCTCGATGGCCAGTTACAGGCCTTTCGCGACGGCTCACGGCCTTCTTCGGTCATGGCGGTGGCGGCGAAATCATTGTCGGATAAGGACATTACCGAGCTGTCCTACTATCTGGCGACACGCCCCCCGCTCACCGAAGCCAATCGCCTCAGAACCGAAGCCCTGCAAACCCGACTACGCGAGAACGATCGGGTGATCGGCGAGCCGTTCAGCGATTGCGACAGGGCTTGTCCGCCTCTGGTGCCGATCCCGGCCGGAGACTTCACCATGGGTTCACCCGCCTCCGAGGAACAGCGTTTCGGCAATGAACAGCAACATCCGGTGAACATCCCCAAGGCGTTCGCCATGGGGGTCACCAGCGTCACCTTCGATCAATGGCAGGCCTGCGTGGATGACGGTGGCTGCGCAGGCTACACGCCCAGTGATGAAGGCTGGGGCCGCGGCAATCGGCCGGTCATCAACGTCAGCCCGGGGGATGCCCGCGCCTACCTGCAATGGCTTAGCGCCAAGACTGGCCATCGCTATAGCCTGCCCAGCGAAGCACAATGGGAATACGCCGCCCGTGCAGGGACGAGCACGGCGCGCTGGTGGGGGGAAGCGGCCAGACGTGATCACGCCAATTACGGTCCCGACGATTGTCCGGCACAGATCCGCTGCGGGGGATTTGTATCGGGCCAGGACGCCTGGCTGAACACCGCCCCCACGGCCAGCTTCGCCGCCAACGGCTTTGGCCTGTACGACATGCTCGGCAACGTCTGGCAATGGACCGCTGACTGCTGGCACCACGACTACACCGGTGCGCCCGAGGATGGCAGTGCCTGGCAGGACGCGCAGTGCGGTCAACGGGTCATTCGCGGTGGCGCGTGGGGCAATATTCCCGCCTTCATCCGCTCGGCCAGCCGAGCGGGTTACAAGGTCGAGGGCCGCACCAGCAACATTGGCTTCAGAGTGGTGCGCGAACTTTAGAGTGACGGCAGTCGACAGGAGCGGATTGCCCGCTCCTGTCGGTGCTTCAGGCTTTTTGGGTGCGCGGCAGGAAGATCGCCAACACGCCAAACAACGGCAGGAACGAGCACAGGAAATACACGTACTCAATCCCGTGAATATCCGCCAGATGCCCGAGCAACGCCGCGCCAATTCCGCCAAAACCAAACATCAGACCAAAAAACACCCCGGCAATCATCCCGACATTGCCCGGCACCAGTTCTTGCGCGTACACCACAATCGCCGAGAACGCCGAAGCCAGAATGAAGCCGATCACCACGCTAAGAACACTGGTCCAGAACAGATCAACGTGAGGCATGAGCAGCGTGAACGGTGCCACGCCGAGGATCGAGAACCAGATCACCGCCTTACGCCCGATCTTGTCGCCGATCGGCCCGCCGAAGAACGTCCCCGCTGCTACCGCACCGAGAAACAGGAACAGATGCAACTGCGAACTGGCCACCGACAGGTCGAACTTCTCGATCAGGTAGAACGTGAAATAGCTCGTGAGGCTGGCCATGTAGAAATACTTGGAGAACACCAACAGCCCCAGCACCACCAAAGCACTGATCACCCGGCCCTTCGACAGCCCGTGAGTCGCCGCTTGGCCAGCCTTGAGCTTGAACAGATTGAGGTGATGGGCGTACCAGCGACTGATGCGGTACAGCACGAACAGTGCAAATACCGCGAACAGACCGAACCACGCCACATTGGCCTGACCGAACGGAATGATGATCGCCGCCGCCAGCAACGGACCGAACGCGGAACCGGCGTTACCGCCAACCTGGAAGGTCGATTGCGCCAGGCCAAAGCGTCCACCGGAGGCCAGTCGCGCAATCCGCGAGGCCTCAGGGTGAAACGTCGAAGAGCCGATACCAATCAGCGCCGCCGCCAGCAAAATCAACGGAAAACTGCCAACCATCGACATCATCACGATGCCGATCAGCGTGCAGATCGAACCCGCCGGCAACAGCCACGGCTTCGGATGCCGATCGGTGTGATAACCGACCCAAGGTTGCAACAGCGAGGCGGTCAGTTGAAAGGTCAAAGTGATCAGGCCGACCTGAGTAAAGGTCAGGCCGTAATTGGCCTTGAGCATCGGGTAGATCGAGGGCAACACTGACTGAATCAGGTCGTTGATCAAATGCGCCAGCGCCACCGCGCCGATGATACGCATCACCAAAGGACTGCTTTGCGGAACAGCGGGCGCCGAGGCAGCGGCGGTCTGAACGTTGCTGATAGCCATGAAAGTTTCCGGACAGCAGATGGGTGCACACAGGCAGGTGCGTCAATGTGCCATTTTTCGGTGCGCCAGCGCCATCCCCTTAGCCAGCTAACTAACTGACCTGACCGAATCATGTAGGAACTGCCGCAGGCTGCGATCTTTTGATCTTGCCGTTAAAAACACAGATCAAAAGATCGCAGCCTTCGGCAGCTCCTACAAGGGATAGGTGATAGCGCAACGCCATGGTCTGAATCTTGCCTTGCTACTTGCCTTGAACGCGGCGCCCTTACAAAGGGCACCGACAATGGGAAGTTTCGCTACAGAGCCGGCCTACAGAGCGGGCGAGAGTGAACTTTCGAGGCCTTTTAGCAGGGCACAGGTCGCGATCGAAACGAGCGCGATGCACGCCGATGGTGCGTGGTGTCCAGAGGAGTCATGGGGCATGCAGGCTTTCCTTTCACCGGGGATCAAATTGCTGGGGCGGTTTGGCTTCGCAGGTAAATTCCAGTTGTTGTTTCTGCTGTTCATTCTGCCGTTGGCCGGCAGCCTGTTGATGATCGGCCAGGACTATCGCGACAAGCTCAATCTGATTTCCGGCGAACGCGCCGGCGTACGCCAGTTGCTCGCGCTGGATGCGCTGGACAACCTGCTCGCCGCCCAACGCGACCGCGCCGCCCGCTGGCGCGCCACCGAAACCAATCGCCAACCGACGCCGGCCACCCTCGCCGCCATGGGCGCGTTTGACGCGGTGCAACCGGCGGTTCTGCAAGCCACCACGGACTTGGGCAACGCGCTGAAAAACGAAGGCGCCGAAGGCGAAACCCTCACCCGCTATCAGGCGCTGCAAACCGCGCTCAATGGTCTGGATTCGAAAAGTCTGAGCAGCGTCGGCTGGTGGCCGGACGGTTACGACCGCTTCACCAACGCCCTCAGCGCCCTGCAAGCGTTGCGCGAGCAGATAGTCATGGACAATCGCCTGACCCTCGCGCCGTGGCTGGAAACCTACCTGTTGACGCAAATTTCCACGCAACACGCACCGGACCTGATCGAACGGGTCGGCCGCCTCGCTGCGGTCGGGCAGGCCTCGGTGGTCTCCGGCCAATTCACCCTGCAAAGCCGTCTGCAATTGCGCGACCTGCGCAGCCGCATCGGCGATGCCCGCGAGCAACTGGTGAAAACCGCCACGCTGCTCGAAGCACGCCTGCCGAAGGATCAGCAGAGCTGGGCCAGCCAATATCACGACAGCCTCAAACACCTCGACAGCGGCCTGAAGGTGCTGGATGACGGCGTGTTCGGCGGCAGCATCAACCTCAAACCGGAAGATTTCGAACGCAGCCTCGACGCTTTACTGACCGATCTCGCCGCCCTGCGCCAACAGTCATTGGTATCGCTGGATCAGCGACTCGACGCCTATCACGGCTCGGCGATCCGTCAGTTCATCATCGTCGCGGCGATCTTCGGCTGCCTGCTGCTCGCGGCGCTGTACCTGTTTGTCTGCCTGCAAGCCTCTATCCGTCGCAGCGCCAGCGGCATCACCCTGCTCGCCGAAGCCCTGCGTGACGGCAACCTCAGTCTGCAAGTGCCGGTGGAGGGGCGCGATGAGCTGGCCGCGATCAGCACCGCGCTCAACGTTGCCGTAGTGCAACTGCGCAGCAGCATGCTCGGTGTCGATCACGAGACCTCGCAACTGAGCAACGCGGTGCGCAGCCTCAACGAACACTCCAGCGGCGCTCTCAGTGAAGTCGAAGCACAGCAGTTGCAGATCAGCCAGATCGCCGCAGCTGCCACGCAACTGGCCGCGACCTCGCAAGGCGTGGCGCAAAGTTGCGAACAGGCCTCCGGCAGCGCACAGCACACCCGGCGCATCGCGGCCGACAGCAGCCGTGACAGCCAGCGCACCACGGCGAGTATTCAGCAGCTCAATCAACGCTTGAACGACACCGCTGCAGCGCTGGGCCGGGTCAGCGAGCAAGGCCAGCAGATTCAATTGGTCGTCGACACCATTCGCGGCGTCGCCGAACAGACCAATCTGCTCGCGCTCAACGCGGCCATCGAAGCTGCGCGTGCTGGTGAACAAGGTCGCGGCTTTGCCGTGGTCGCCGACGAAGTGCGCAGTCTGTCGCAACGCACGCAGTCGTCCACCGCGCAGATCGCCGGCACCGTCGACAGCCTGCGCGCGACGGTCAACGAAGCCGTGAGTTTGATGGAAGCCGCGTGCGGCCAGGCGCAAACCGATGCCGATTCGGTCACTGGTCTCGGTGAGCGTTTAGGAGAAATCGCCAGCGCCGTGCAGAGCGTCACCGACACGTTGGCGCAGATCGCCACAGCGGTTGAGGAGCAAGCGAGTACCGCCGACGAAGTCAGCGGCAATATCCAGCAGGTAGATCAGGCGGCCGTGCGTTTGCTCGAAGGCGCGCGGGCGGTGAACCTCGCGGCGGACACCCTGAGTCAGGGCAGCCATGCCTTGAGCGCCAATACTGCAAGATTTCAGCTGCGTTGAAGCCCTGCCCGGCCCGGATTTTCCGGGCTGGAGGATAAGCGGTTGAAAATAAGAAGAAATATTTTAAATTTACGCTTGACGCTTTTCCATTTCAGGGGAATAATGCGCGCCACTTGGCTACATAGCTCAGTTGGTTAGAGCATAGCATTCATAATGCTGGGGTCCGGGGTTCAAGTCCCTGTGTAGCCACCAAGTACTAAAAACGGCTTACCGAAAGGTAGGCCGTTTTTTTATGCCTCGAGAAAAGTCTCGGTAATCGGTTACTTCAAAACATCCTTCTCTTCGTCGCTCGCTTTGGTCGCTGCCTGTGCGATCAGTGCATCAAGCATCTGCGCAATGACCTTCTGTTGGACCTTCGAAAGCTCATTGATGGACTGCAACCGTCGATACCACGTCGAGGTCAAGCTGCGCCTGGGCGTCTCGGTGTACGAGGGAACCCCGAGCAGGTCTTCAACAGGCACGCGCAGCGCAAATGCCATCTTCACCAGCGTCGTGACCGGCATGCTGCGCGTGCCCTCCTCGTAACCCTGAAAGGTCTGCCGGGAAAGACCTAAAGCCCGTGCAAACCGAGTCTGTGTGATCTCGTGAACTGTGCGTAAGTGAACAATGCGACTGCCCATCGCCACCAGAAAATCGCGATCCTCATTGGAAACACTCATGACAATGGCCGACTGAAAATAGAGTTGAATGGCAACGGACTTATCCCTTTCATCTGAAATCCATCCTGGAAAAAACGATAGAAACCATCCTCAGGTAAGGGCGCGTAAGTTGTCGACCTGAAAAATCTGTAGGAGAAATGTGGAGCAACCGCCAAGTTGCGGCGAGGTACTACAGGCGCGAAATGCCTTTTCAGCAAGCCAACGCCACCAACCCTTTCGCCCAGATTTGCCGCGTGCGCAAACCGACCATCGCCCGCCAATCCGGATCAGCCGGATAGAACTGCTCGAGCAGATTCACTTTGATCCCCCGCCCCGTCGCATCCAGCGGATCGCCATGCAAATGCAACCAATGGTCATCGCGCAAACGCCGATGCACATCCGGCCCCGGATACGTTCCGCACTCGATCACGAACGGCATCAACTGCACGTCCGGCAAGGCATTGAGCAACGCCTGCGAGGTGTACCCGGTAGCCGTCGCTGCCACTCCGGTTTCGCTCAAGGTGTCGGCGCCCGTGTGCAGCGTGTAAAGCCATGGGCCATAAATTGCCTGGGCCTGCGCGAGTGCCGGGTAAGGCGCCTGGGTGATAGTCAGCAACATCGGATGACCGTATTCACCAGCGCCGGTGTGCAGATCGAAACACATCACGGTTTCAGCGCCGGCCAGGTGCGCTTCGATGATTTGATGCAACGTGCGATTCGACCAACTCGGCGCGCGGCCGCCGTAAAACAGGCCGTCGGGATGGCTGTGTTGACCGCCCTCGACAATCGACATCACCGCTGGCCAGCCGTGCTCTTTGATCTGCGCATCGAGCAAGGCGTCGGCACGCTGACGCTCGGCGCCATTCAGATCAGTGCAGGCGTAGATTTCATGCAGTGCGGCGTACGCGCGGTTATCCGGCAGCGGCCCGGTAAAATCGAGGTGGTTGCGGTTGAGGTCGATGTTGTCTTCGTTGACCCGGCGCCACCACGCCGTGCCCCATGGGTTGATCAGGTGAACCATGACCACCGCAACATCCTTGGGCAGCGAACCCGGTTCGAAGGTTTTCAGCCAATCGATCTGACAATCCGAGCCGTAATAGCCCTCGACGCCGTGAGTGCCGCTGAGCGCTACCAGTCGGCGTTTGGCCTGTGGATCGCCGAGCACGGCGACGTCTGTGCTCAGCGGTTCGCCAAAAGGGCCGCAACTTGGATGTGCGTAGGAGGTGAGCGTGGCGCCGGCGGCAGTGGCGGCAGTGATGAACTGTTCGCGTTGATCGCGGTAGCTGGATTCGGTGGGGAACTCGCTGTGCATGCGTGGCCTCTTGTGATTTTTATGCCTTTACCTGTAGGAGTGAGCCTGCTCGCAATAGCGGTGGTTCAGTCAACACTGATGTTGGCCGTAATGACGCTATCGCGAGCAGGCTCACTCCTACAGGGGATGTTGGTGCTCCATAAATTTGAGCTTGACCCTAGCGAACATCCGCCCCGAAAAGAAAGACAAAAATGCCCATCGGTTTGCGTCGCGACCGAGCGGTCGATAAAGTCCCGAAGACTTTTATCCCACGGACGGAGAGCCCGCGTGTTTTCAGCCTTGCCCTTGAGCCGCTTTCGCCTGCCAGCCCTGACACTGATCATCAGCGCCCTGACCCTCACCGCGTGCAACGCCCCGCCCTCTTCGACCCTGCCGCTGGCACCGGAAGCTGCTTCCGGTTTCCGCACCGATCTACAAACCCGTCACGCCAGCAAACACATGGCCGCCGCAGCCAATCCCTTGGCTGCTGAGGCCGGGCGCGAGATGCTGCGTCAGGGCGGTTCGGCGATTGATGCGGCGATTGCGATGCAAGCAGTGCTGACCCTGGTTGAGCCGCAGTCTTCCGGGATCGGCGGCGGCGCGATGATCGTGTTGTGGGACGGCAAACAGGTGCGCACGTATGACGGTCGCGAAACCGCACCGGCCGAGGCGACCGATAAGCTGTTCTTGCGTGCTGATGGCCAGCCGATGTCGTTCCCGCAGGCGCAGATTGGCGGTCGTTCGGTCGGCACGCCGGGCGTGTTGCGCGCGCTGGAGATGGCACACAAACAACACGGTCGCCTGCCATGGGCGAAGCTGTTTGCACCGGCGATCAAACTGTCCGAGCAAGGCTTTGCGATATCCCAACGTTTGCATTCGCTGCTGGAATCCGACCCGGTTATCCGCAAGTCGCCTGATATGGCGAAGTACTTCCTCAATGCCGATGGCAGCGTCAAAGCCGTCGGCACACGTCTGCAAAATCCGGCGCTGGCTGCGGTGCTCAAACGCATCGCCAGCGAAGGCGCGGACGCGCTGTACAAAGGCCCGATCGCCGAAGAAATCGTCGCCAAGGTGCAGGGCCACGCCAACCCCGGCAGCCTGTCGATGAACGATCTGCAGCGCTATCAGGCCAAGGAACGCGCGCCGCTGTGCACCGATTACAAACGCTGGCAGGTCTGCGGCATGCCACCACCGTCGTCGGGCGGGATCGCCGTGGCGCAGATTCTCGGCACATTGCAGGCACTGGAAACCCGCGATCCACGCCTTTCCGTGACACCGCTCAAACCAGTAAAAACCGACACACCGGCGGGCATCGAACCGGTGCCACTGGCAGTGCATTTGATTGCCGAAGCCGAACGTTTGGCCTACGCCGACCGCGCGCAATACGTCGCTGATACCGACTTTGTGCCGGTGCCGGTCAAAGGCCTGGTCGACCCGGGTTATCTCGCCAGCCGCGCCAGCCTGATCGGCGAGCGCAGCATGGGCAGCGCCAAACCGGGCACGCCACCGGGCGTACAAGTGGCCTACGCCCCGGACCGCTCGCCGCTGCGCATCTCCACCTCGCAAGTGGTCGCGGTGGATGACCTCGGCGGCGCCGTGTCGATGACCACCACCATCGAAGCCGCGTTCGGTTCGCACCTGATGGTTCAGGGCTTCTTGCTCAACAACCAGATGACCGACTTCTCGTTCATCCCCGAAGAAAACGGCCAGAAAGTCGCCAACCGCGTCGAGCCCGGCAAACGCCCACGCTCGTCGATGGCGCCAACGCTGATCTTCGATCGAAACAGCGGCGAATTCGTCGCCACGGTCGGCTCACCCGGCGGTTCGCAAATCATCGAATACGTGGCGAAAACCACCGTCGGCCTGCTCGACTGGAACCTCGACCCGCAAAGCGCCATCAGCCTGCCCAACTTCGGCAGCCGCAATGGCCCGACCGAACTGGAACAAGGCCAGTTCAGCCCGGCGCTGATTCAGGCACTGAAGGACAAAGGGCATGCCGTGAACGAAATCGACATGACCAGCGGCACCCAGGCCATCGTGCGGGTCAAGGATGCGCAGGAGAAAGCGTCGTTGGAGGGTGGCGCGGATCCACGGCGTGAGGGGGAAGCGTTGGGGGATTGAGGCTAGGACGCAAAGAGAAAAGGCTTACCGTGAGGTAGGCCTTTTTTGTGGCTAACAGATTGTGTTCACTCGCATCCCGTCGCCTTTTCCTACACCGAAAATTTGCTGCCACGGATAGAGTAAGTGGCCGTTCAGCAAACAACACTTTCGGGATCTGCTGGCATTTATGAACACGCAAATATTAGAACCGTACGTCCACCGACAGCCAGCAGCCTTGCATCAGTCCCATAGTGGGACTAGGATCGCGTCATGAGAATTATCGCTGTCAGTCAGCTCAAAAATTTTTGGGAACGGTATCCGGACTCAGAGCAACCACTGTTGGCGTGGATAGATGAAGCGAGGAAAGCAAGCTGGTCAACGCCCTCGGACATCAAGGCACATTTTGCTTCTGCGAGCATTCTGAAAAGCCGCAGAGTGGTGTTCAACATCAAGGGCAATGACTTTCGCCTGATCGTAGCCGTGGCCTACCGCTTCGGCGCCATATACATAAAATTCGTCGGCACCCACAAGCAGTACGATGCAATCGACGCTGATACCGTCGAAATGGAGTAACCCATGAACATACGTCCGATTCATAACGAAGAAGACTACCGTGCGGCGCTCAAAAACGTGTCTGCACTTTTCGACAACGAGCCAGAACCGGGTACCCCTGAAGGTGATTACTTCGACATCATGATCACTCTCATTGAGGCCTATGAAGCCAAACAGTTTCCACTGGATTTGCCCAATCCGATCGATGCCATCAAATTCCGAATGGAACAGTCAGGCCTGTCAGCCGCGGATCTCGCTCCGGCTATTGGTCGAACAAACAGGGTCTATGAAGTGTTGAATGGCAAGCGGGCACTCACTTTGCCAATGATATGGAAACTTCATGAGCTGTTTGGAATTCCTGCCGAAAGCCTGATCAAACCAATGAAGCAAATCTGATAAAAATTGCAGCAACCCAGTCTTTGACTGCAGCTTAGCGATCAGCGATTAGCCACCAGATGCGCCCCAAACAGCAAATAACAACCACCGGCCAAGCGATCCAGCCATTGCCGCGAACGCTCATATACAGCGGCGATCCGACGACTGGCGAAGAACAGCGCCACGCAGCAATACCAACTGAACGACAGCGTCGCCATGGTCATGACTGCCAGCGCCAGTAACAGTGGCGGGATGTGAGCCGGCATGGCGGTGGCGAAGATGGTGGCGACGAACAATGCTGACTTGGGATTGGTCATGTTGCCCAGAAAGCCCCGCCCGTAAGCGCCGAGCAATGTTTGCTCCGAGGTATCGAGCGTGCCAGGGACGATCGGCGCCTTGCGCTTGAACTGCTTGAGCCCGAGGTAGATCAGGTAGCAGCCACCGGCGATTTTGAAACTCAGGTATAGCGTCGGCGCGGCACTGAACAGCGACTGAATGCCCAAGCCACCCGCTAGCCCCCACAACACGGTTCCGCTGGCCACGCCGAGCGCCGCGACGACACCGTGTCGGCGGGAACGGCTGACCGCGAGTTGCGCGATGTTGAAGAAGTTCGGGCCGGGCGTGACCACGGCCACCGTCCACAACAGGGCCAACGACAGCAGCGGCGCCAGATAACTTGAAAGGGAAAGATCCATGGGCATGCGCCTGATAGGTTTGACGATGCCCTCTACCTTGCAACATCCTGCAATGTTTTGCCATCAGCCGTCATTCAGACCGCTAGCGTCTTGCCATCCACCGCATCACCAATCGTTAGAAAATGCCCGCCCGCCACGTGGTGCAAGGTGCGTAAACCATCGTGGCCTTCGAAATGCCAGCGCCCGTCGCTGAACACGCGCTCATCGGCATGGGCGGCGATGACTTCGGCGAGGAACAGGTCGTATTGCTCGTGATTGCGCGGCTCTGGCAGCAAGCGACACTCCAGCCAAGCGACGCAGCCGTCGAGCAGCGGTGCTTCGACTTTTTCGCCGGCAAACGTCTGCAAGCCGTAAGCCTGAAACTTGTCTTGCCCTTGGGTTTGGGTGATGTCCAGGCCCGAGGTATTGCCGACGGTTTGCACGATGTCGGCCTGATTGACGCAAGGGACGTTGAGCACGAAGGTGCCGGACGCCTCAAGCAACTGGCGGGTCCAGGTGGATTTATCGAGGACGACGGCAACTTTCGGTGGCTCGAAATCCAGCGGCATGGCCCAAGCGGCAGCCATGATGTTGCGCTGGCCGTCGTGGGCAGCGCTGACCAGCACGGTCGGCCCGTGGTTGAGCAAACGGTAGGCTTTGTTCAGGGGCACCGGGCGGCGGTGGGAATCGCTCATGGGAATCTGCTCCGGGGGAAAAGGAGCAGATTGTAGCGCCAGCATCGAAATACAGGCAGGTGAAAACTTTGTAGGAGCTGCGGCACGCTGCGATCTTTTGATCTTGATCTTGATCTTGATCCTCGGAATCAAGATCAAAAGATCGCAGCCTCGTTTCACTCGACAGCTCCTACAGGGGTTGTGTGCAGGTCAGTTGGAGAGTTGATTGGCGAATTGTCCGACGGCATTCACGACTTTCTGCGCACCGTCCTGAATCTCGACAATCACCGTGCCCGCCTCTGCCGCCAGCGCCAGCCCCTGTTCAGCCTGAAGCTTGCCGTCGGTCATCAGCGCTACGGCGTTGCGCGCCATTTCCTGGTTCTGCCGCACCACGGTGACAATCTCTTCGGTCGCCTGACTGGTGCGCGAAGCCAGTTGCCGCACTTCGTCGGCCACCACCGCAAAGCCACGACCCTGCTCACCGGCGCGCGCCGCCTCGATAGCAGCGTTGAGCGCCAGAAGGTTGGTCTGCTCGGCAATCCCGCTGATGGTTTTGACGATCGTGCCGATCACCTGCGACTGCTCGTTCAGTGCCTCGATACCCTCACCGGCGGCTTGCATGTGTCGCGACAGATCTCGCATTACGTTGACCGCTTCAGTCACCACCGTGGTACCGCGCTGGGCGGTGCTGTCGGTTTGCTGCGAGGTGCTGTAGGCAATGCTCGCCGCGTCGGCGACGGCTTGTTCGCGGTTGACCTGATCAGTGATCACGGTGGCGAACTTCACCACTTTGTACAGTTTGTTGTTGGCATCGACCACCGGGTTGTAGGACGCCTCCAGCCACACCGTACGACCGTGGCTGTCGACACGCTTGAAGCGGTCAGCCACGAACTCACCGTTGTTCAGACGCCGCCAGAAGTTCTGGTACTCGGCGCTGTTGTATTCCTCCGGGGTGCAGAACAAGCGGTGATGTTTGCCCTTGATCTGCGCCAGGCTGTAACCCATGCCGCTGAGGAAGCGATCGTTGGCGTTGAGCACATTGCCGTTGAGGTCGAACTCGATCACCGCAGTCGAACGCACCAACGCACCGATCAGGTTTTCGTGTTCACGCGAGGCTTCGATGGTGCGGGTCAGGTCGCTGGCAAACAGCGAAATGTGCTTGATCCGCCCATCCGAAGAACGCACCGGCTGCACAATCGATCGCAACCACGCTTCTTCACCATTGCCACGCAGCAGGCGCACGGCACCGGCGAAGTGCTCGCCGCGGGTCATGGCGTTTTTGAAGCGGTGATGGAATTCGTCAGTCTTCACATGCGCCGGGACGATGTCTTCAATCGCCCGACCGATCAGGTCCTGACTCTTGTAGAGCATCTCGGTGAGGAAGTTCTGGTTGACCGATTGAATGCGCCCGTCGGGCTCAAGGTTCAGCACCAGCATCTCGCTTTCCAGGCTTTCCTTCACCTGCACGAGGCTGGAGAGTTCTTCACGAAGAGCGGCCAGCTCTTGCTTCAGGCGTTTGTTGAACATGGGAAAGTACCGGTGGGCAGGGTAGAAAGCGGGATGCAGCCTAACCATCGGCCTTGAAAATCTTTTCTGAAGAGCGCTCGCGACCGGTCAGTCAAAAATAATCTCAACAGGCCATTGGACCTCTCAGCCCTGCGCAAGCCAGATACAAAACCCAGCGCTCTGGCCCGGCCATATCAGGTATTCTCAAGATAAATTGCAACAACATGTTGCAGCTATCCGCCCGATAAGGAGTTCCGTTTTGGATTTATCGACCGCTGCCTGGATGGTTCACGATACCCGCCTGATTCTCTGCTGCCTGCTGGCCATTGCGACGATCATCGTGTTGATCAGCGCCACCAGACTTCCGCCCTTTCTCTCGATCCTGATTGGCACTTTCATCGCGGGTGTCGGCGCCGGTTTACCGCCCGAAGACGTGGCCAAGGCGTTCAGCAAAGGCGCCGGGGCGATTCTCGGTGAAGCAGGGATCATCATTGCGCTGGGTTCGATGCTCGGAGCGCTGATGGCCGAATCCGGCGCCGCCGACCGCATTGCCTCGACCTTGCTCGGGCTGGGCAAAGGCAAGTCGCTGCCGTGGGTGATGGCGTTGGTGGCGATGGTGATTGGCCTGCCGCTGTTTTTTGAAGTGGGTCTGGTGATGATGGTGCCGATCATCTTCGTCATGGCTCGCCGTTCAGGTCAGCCGCTGCTGAAAATCGCCATTCCGGCTCTAGCCGGGATGACCACGCTACACGCTCTGATGCCGCCGCATCCGGGGCCGCTGATTGCGGTCAGTGCGTTGCATGCCGACCTCGGGCTGACCATGTTGCTCGGCTTCAGCATCGCCATCCCGGCGGTGATACTGGCCGGGCCGCTGTACGGCAATTGGCTGTCGAAACGCATGCACGTCGATGAGCCGGCAGAGCTTGGTGCTTTGTTCAGTGCGCCGCCGAAAGCGCCGCGCCAGCCGAGTTTCGGCATATCGCTGCTGATCATTTTGTTGCCGGTGCTGCTGATGCTCGGCAGCACCCTGGCGAAAGTCGCGATGAGCCCGGAAAGCAGCGTCGCCCTGAGCCTGAAGTTCCTCGGCGAACCGTTGGTGGCGTTGAGCATTGCAGTGATGGCGGCGGTGATCTGCCTCGGTTGGGCCAACGGCATGCCTCGTGAAGACGTCGGTGGCACCCTGCGCAAAAGCCTCGCGCCGATTGCCGTGCTGTTGCTGACCATCGGTGCCGGCGGCGGCTTGAAGCAGACCTTGCTGGACGCCGGCGTCAGTCAGACCATCAGCAAAGTCGCCGAGGGCGCGCACATGCCATACCTGTTGCTGGCCTGGCTGATCGCCGTGGCCTTGCGTCAGGCCACAGGCTCCGCGACGGTCGCGACCACGACGACGGCGGGAATTCTGGCGCCGATGATGGCGGGACTCGCCGCGACGCAAAGTTCATTGGTGGCGTTGGCGATTGGTGCCGGCTCGGTGTTCTTCTGCCACGTCAACGACGCCGGGTTCTGGATGGTTCGCGAGTACTTTGGCTTGCAGCTGAAACAGACCATCTGGGTCTGGTCGATCCTGCAAACCATCGTCTCGGTGGTGGGCCTGGTGGGAACGTTGCTGTGGTGGCACTGGTTGACGTGACGGCCTCGGCGGGTTTTCGCTGAGGCGGTTAACTTGCCTTCAGGAACAAGGCGCCACGGATTGGCTGCCGACTCGCGGCATACGCGCGCCGAAATACGCCGCACTGAGGATGCCGACCATGCCCATCACCGCGCAGAACATCACGCAGATCCATGGACTCCACGGCATCAGACCGATCAGCAGCAGCGGTGTGATGCTCGCCCACGCGGCGTAGGCAATGTTGTAGGTAAAGGAAATGCCTGACACGCGAATACGTGCCGGGAACAACCCGACCATCACCGACGGCACCGCGCCGACCACACCGCAAGCCAGACCGGCCACCGCGTAAGCCAGGCCTACCCAGTTACCGCCCATGATCAAACAGCCATACAGCACGCCGATGCCCAACGGCAGTAGAAGGCTATACAGCATGACCGTGCGCCACGCGCCAATTCGGTCGACCAGCAATCCGGCAATCACGCAGCCTATATTGAGAAACACGATGCCCAAGGCACTGAGGGCAAAGGTGTGGCTGGCGGTCATGCCGAAGGTTTTCTGCATCATGGTCGGGGTGATCACCACGAACACCACGACCGCCGAGGTCAGCACACAGGTCAGCAGCATCGCCGGCCACATGGCCAGTCGATGCTCACGCAGCACCGTGCGCAACGGCAGTTCGACCCGCGCTTCACGCTGCGCTTCCATGGCCATGAACACCGGGGTTTCGCTCAACCAGCGACGCAGGTAAACGCCGATCACACCGAAGACGCCACCGAGCAGGAACGGATAGCGCCAGGCGTAATCAAGGATTTCCGCCGGAGTGAAGACTTGTGCCAGAAACGTCGCGGTCAGCGCGCCGATCAGGTAACCGAAGGTCAGGCCGGCCTGCAAAAAGCCCAAGGCATACCCGCGATGGCCGGCCGGCGCGTGCTCGGCGACAAACACCCAGGCGCTCGGCACCTCACCGCCCACCGCCGCACCTTGAAGGATGCGCAGCGCCAGCAACAGCAGCGGCGCGAAGTAACCAATCTGCGCATAGGTCGGCATGATCCCGATCAGCAGACACGGCAGCGCCATCATCAAAATGCTTAGGCTGAAGACTTTCTTGCGCCCGAGTTTGTCGGCGAAATGTGCCATCAGAATTCCACCCAGCGGCCGCGCCAGGTAACCGGTGACGAAAATCCCGAAGCTTTGCAGCAGACGCAGCCACTCGGGCATTTCCGGTGGAAAGAACAACTGGCTGAGGGTCAGGGCGAAGAAGACGAAGATGATGAAATCGTAGATTTCCAGCGCGCCGCCAAGGGCCGCAAGACCGAGGGTCTTGTAGTCGGAACGGCTGAACGGCGCAGGTTTGGCCGGGGATTGGGCTGTCATGGCAAAGAACTCGGAAACAGGCAAAAAACCAAGGCGCCCATGGTCTACGCAAATGGGCTGGTGGACAACCCGTTAGACCATAGTCCCGGTTTTGCAAAACCTGCTCACAAAGCATCGGCTGTTGAATTACTGTTAAAGCCTGTCCAGCGGGACCACGCCAACGCCGGCCAACCGCCGTGAACCCCATGTGGGAGCGAGCCTGCTCGCGAAAGCGCCAGCCCAGCCAACTTCAATGTTGAATGTGCCGACCTCTTCGCGAGCAGGCTCGCTCCCACAGGGATCTCTGTGTTGTCGAGATCGGCGAGCGTTCCCGCGGACCACAATAACCATAAAAAATCCGAGGTACTTCCTGTGGCCGTTGATATCGAAGATAGCCGCTCCGCACGCTTTGCCCTGCGCTGTTCAAGTTTCGCCGAACGCTGGTTCCCCGATTCCTGGGTGTTCGCCGCGCTGGCCGTGATCATCGTCGCCCTGGCCACACTGGCCATGGGCGCCAAACCCACCGCTGCGGCGATGGCGTTCGGAGACGGCTTCTGGAGCCTGATCCCGTTCACCATGCAGATGGCCTTCGTGGTGATTGGTGGCTACGTAGTCGCCAGCTCGCCACCCGCCGTGAAACTGATTGACCGGTTGGCACGCATCCCGAAAAACGGCCGCTCCGCTGTGGCGTGGGTCGCGCTGATTTCGATGGTCGCGTCCTTGCTCAACTGGGGCCTGTCGCTGGTGTTCGGCGGTTTGCTGGTGCGCGCCCTCGCCCGCCGCACTGATCTGAAAATGGATTACCGCGCCGCCGGCGCCGCGGCCTATCTGGGCCTTGGCGCGGTGTGGGCACTGGGTCTGTCGTCATCGGCTGCGCAGTTGCAAGCCAACCCCGCCAGCCTGCCGCCGTCGATCCTGTCGATCACCGGGGTGATTCCGTTCACCGAAACGATTTTCCTCTGGCAGTCCGGCGTCATGTTGCTGGCGCTGATCGTGATCTCGATCATCATCGCCTACGCCACCGCCCCCGGGCCGAATTCGGCGCGCGACGCCAAGGCCTGCGGCATCGACCCGGCCTTCAACCTGCCACCGCTGCAACCGCGGACGCGGCCGGGTGAATGGCTGGAACACAGTCCACTGCTGATCATCGTGCTGGTGCTGCTGGCGGCGGGATGGCTGTTCCACGAGTTTTCGACCAAACCGGCGATCACCGCGATTTCCGGGCTCAATACCTATAACTTCCTGTTCATCATGCTCGGCGCCTTACTGCACTGGCGCCCGCGCAGCTTCCTCGATGCGGTGGCCCGTGCAGTACCGACGACCACCGGCGTGCTGATTCAATTTCCGCTGTACGGCTCGATTGCCGCACTGATGACCACGGTCAAAGGCGCCGATGCGCAAACCCTGGCGCATCACATCTCGACGTTCTTCGTCAGCATCGCCTCCCACGACACCTATGCGCTGTTGATGGGCGTGTATTCGGCGATTCTCGGTTTCTTCATTCCGTCGGGTGGCGGCAAGTGGATCATCGAAGCGCCGTACGTGATGCAGGTCGCCAACGATCTGCAGTATCACCTCGGCTGGGCAGTGCAGATTTATAACGCTGCAGAAGCGCTGCCAAACCTGATCAACCCGTTCTACATGCTGCCGCTGCTCGGCGTACTCGGACTGAAGGCGCGGGATCTGATCGGTTTCTCCTTCGTACAGTTGTTGGTGCACACGCCGCTGGTGCTGGTTTTGCTGTGGGCGCTGGGGACGACGCTGGCGTATACGCCGCCAGTCATGCCGTAATCCCGAGCGGGGCGCAGTCATGCTGGCCGCGCTCCGCACTTTTCTTCTGAAACAGCCGCGTATCGGGCTGCCTGTCGCAAATAATGGCTCAGAGCCATCATCCTGCTTTACCGCATCGCACCCTCGGTAATATTCTGCGCACCGATAAATGTTTCCATTTTTTACCAAGCGCAAAGGGAGTTCGTTGCAATGATCGTAGGGATTGACCTGGGAACCACCAACAGCCTGGTCGCCGTCTGGCGGGGCGATGCCACCGAGTTGGTGCCCAATGCCCTGGGCCAGTTCCTGACACCGAGCGTTGTCGGCCTGGATGATCAAGGCCGGATTCTGGTCGGTCAGGCGGCGCGTGAGCGTCTGCACACGCATCCGCGCCTGACCGCATCGCTGTTCAAGCGCCACATGGGCAGCGCCACGCAAACGTACCTGGCCGACAAGGCGTTTCGCCCGGAAGAGTTGTCCGCGCTGGTGCTCAAGAGTCTGAAAGAAGACGTCGAGCGTGCGTTTGGCGAAACCGTCACCGAAGCCGTGATCAGCGTCCCGGCCTACTTCAGTGATGCCCAGCGCAAGGCTACGCGGATCGCCGGCGAACTGGCCGGGCTGAAGGTCGAGAAGTTGATCAACGAACCGACCGCTGCCGCCCTCGCCTATGGACTGCACCAACGGGACAAGGAAACTTCGTTCCTGGTTTTCGACCTCGGTGGCGGCACGTTCGACGTGTCGATTCTGGAGTTGTTCGAAGGCGTGATGGAGGTACGCGCCAGCGCCGGTGACAACTTCCTCGGCGGCGAAGACTTCGATACCGTGCTGCTTGAGCACTTCATCAGCCAGCACCGTTCGGCCGCCGACTTCCCGGAGCGCAGCAGCGTCATCCAGCCGCTACGTCGCGAGGCCGAGCGCGTGCGCAAGGCGCTGGGGCAGGACGACAGCGCCGAATTCCGCTTGCAGCTCGGTGAGCGGCAGTGGACGCAAACCATCACCCAGCAACAGTTGGCGACGCTGTACATGCCGCTGCTTGAACGCCTGCGCGCGCCGATTGAACGGGCGCTGCGCGATGCACGCATCCGCGTCAGCGACCTCGACGAAATTCTGCTGGTCGGCGGCACCACGCGCATGCCGCTGGTACGCAAACTCGCTGCCGGACTGTTCGGCCGGTTCCCGTCGATCACCCTCGATCCGGATCAGGTCGTGGCACAGGGCGCGGCGATTCAAGCGGCACTCAAGGCCCGCGCCGCCGCGCTGGAAGAAGTGGTATTGACCGATGTCTGCTCCTATACGCTGGGCATCGAGACCTCCACGCAGGTCGGCCGCAACTATGAGAGCGGCCACTACCTGCCGATCATCGAACGCAACAGCATCGTGCCGGTCAGTCGAGTGAAAACCGTGTACACGCTGCACGACGATCAGGAACAGGTGGTCGTGCGGATCTTCCAGGGCGAAAGCCGCCTGGTCAAAGACAACGTGGCGCTCGGCGAACTGGACATCAAGGTGCCCAAACGCAAGGCCGGCGAAGTTGCCCTCGACGTGCGCTTCACCTACGACAACAACGGTCTGCTCGAAGCCCAGGTAAAAATCCCCCTGACCGGACAACAGCATTCGCTGGTCATCGAGAACAACCCGGGCGTGCTGTCCCCCGAGGAGATCCAGCAACGCCTGGCGAACCTCGCACAGCTGAAGATTCATCCGCGCGAGCAGCAGGTCAACACGCTGCTGACTGCACGTCTGGAGCGCCTCTATCAGGAAAGCCTGGGCGATCTGCGTGATCTCATGGGCGATTGGGCCAAGCAATTCCAGATCGCGCTCGACTCTCAGGACGAGCGCCAGATCCGTGAAGTGCGCACCGACTTGAGCCGCCGCCTGAGCGAACTTGATCGCACCCCGTGGCAATAAGGAGCCTGGCCATGGATTGCTGGTCGGTGCTGCACCTGCACGATGACGCTGAAACACGCGACATCAAGCGCGCCTATGCGCGCCTGCTGAAAACCTTCCGCCCCGATGAGGATGCCGAAGGTTTCCAGCGCCTGCGTGAAGCCTACGAACAAGCGCTGGCGATTGCCCGGTGGCGCCTTGAAAACGCTGAGCCTGCGGACGAAGACGACGTCGCCGTGGCCACGGCTTCCAGCGCCTTTGCCGCGCTGGCGGTCGATGCTGCACTGGCAAACAAACACAGCCACCGGCAAAACCCGTCGTGGGATTTTGCCGATCTCGACGTTCCGCCCGTCAACCCGGCAGCCCCCGAGCCTTTTGCGCCGCCGGCGAAGGATGATGTTTTGCCTGTCGAGCCACTGCCGGCGGCCCCGGACACAGAGGCGTATGCGCTTGAAGCGCAGGCCGCACGGCAACTGCTTGAGGGGCTATCGCCCGAAAACCTCGGCGAGCGTTGGGATCAGGCGCAACAGCAAGGCTGCGCCAAGGCCTTCGAAAGGTTGTTGCTGCAATTGTGTTTTGAACAGCCGCAACTGCGCAGCCCGGTGCTGCACTGGGCCGTCGAGCAACTTGGATGGTTGGGGCCGTGGCAGGACGTTCTGATGAATGATCATCAGCGCGACCAGCTCGCCGAAAGCCTGCTGGCCGATTACCGAAACGCCTTGCAGGCGCTGCTCGAAAGCCAGAGCGAACGCGAATTTCTCAACGTGCTCAAACGCTACAGCGCTCAACCGTGGCTGCAGGTATTCGATCGCCGCGAACAATGGCAGCAAACCCTGCTGCACTTGCTCAATGACACCGAGTGGAGCGTGCCGCTGTTCGACCGCATCGGCCAACTGTTCGGCTGGGATCACAACAAAGGCCTGCACCCGCAACCGGACTGGCTCTGGGACGCCTTGATCGAACGCTGCGATCAGGAAAGCTTCTACGACAATCTGCGCGCCAAGGCTGAAAGCGACCGGATGTGGGCGGCCGACGTGCAAGCGGCGCATCTATTGATCAATCCGCTCAAGCCCCTGCAGCAGAAGAAGATCATCGACGGCTTTGGCCAGAATGAATGGCAGGCCTGCCACGATCTGTCGGAAAACCTCAAATGGCGCTTCCCGGAACTGCTGGCGCGCTTGCCCTACGCCGACGTTTTTTACTGGCGGCGGTTTTTTCCACGGCCCATCGCTGCCGAAACCTGGGTACGCGTGTGGGCGGCCATTGCCTTGGCTCTTTGCCTGTTTTATCTGGGCCTTGAGAAAAGAGATACCGCCAATCTGATCTTCATTCCGATGATCTTTGCCTGCGTACCGGTCTGGTTTTTCCGCTTTGCACTGAGTTGGTGGGTGGTGCTCACGGCCCATGTGATAGTCCCCGACCTGTGGCTCACCGAAGGACTGATTCCACGCAAATGGAACCCTGACACGCACTGGCTGGTGATACGTCACGGGATCCCGCAGGTGGTCATGCTGTTGCTGTTTTCGCTGATGCTCGGGCCGCTGGGCGCGCTCACTTATGTCGGCACGCTGCTGATAGGACTGGTGCACAAACGCCGTATCGGTTCGCTCGATCCGGAGCTGAGCCACAGCCGTCCTTGGCTGACCGCACTGCACTGGGCGCACTTCAGTCCGCTGCAATTGCTGTTTCTGGTGGTCATGACCGCGATCACGGCGGCCAGCAGACTCGGCTTTTCGCTCAGTCAACTCATGCCCGGCTAGGCAAACAGCGCCAGTGCCGCTTGTCATCCAACCGTCACATTCACTTGCTAGCGTCCGCCCGAAACATACTGAAACAATTAAGCAGGAACGGGCTGACAGATGAAAGACGACACAGACGGCACTGACGCACCTGAATCCAATCACCCCACCGACACCAGTCGCCGCCGCTTTCTCGGCGGCGTCGCGGTGCTGGGTGTCGGTGCCACGCTGGCGGGGTGTGGCAGCGCCAGCGATCAACCGGGCAAACCGACCGAACGCCCGCTGACGCCCGCCGAACTGGACAAGGCCCTGCGCGATCAGGTGAAAACCGTGGTGGTCATCTATGCCGAAAACCGCAGTTTCAACAACCTGTTCGGTGATTTCCCCGGTGTCGAAAAACCGCTGGCAGCGCTCAAGCCCGGCGACTATCAACAACGTGACCGCGACGGCTCGCTGCTGCAAACCCTGCCTCCGGTCTGGGGCGGTGTGCTGCAGATCGGCCCGCAAACCCTCGATGGCGTGACTTATCCCAACGCCACGCAGTTTCAGCAAAACCTGGCCAATGCACCGTTCGCCCTCAAAGGCCCGAATGCTGAAGATTTGCCATTCGGTCTGGTGACCCGCGATTTGTGGCACGTGTTCTATCAGAACCAGATGCAGATCAACGGCGGCAAGAATGACGGCTTCGTCGCCTGGGCCGACTCCGGTGGCTTGACCATGGGCCACTACGCCCAAAGCCGTTATTTCCTGCGCCTGTGGGACGTCGCGCAGGAGTTTGTGCTGTGTGACAACTTCTTCCAGGGCGCCTTCGGTGGCTCGTTCCTCAACCATCAGTACCTGATCAGCGCCACCGCGCCGTTCTATCCGGACGCGGCCAACTCCGTCGCCAAATCACAGATCGCCGCGTTGCAAAGTGATGATCCGGCCGATCCGCGCCTCAAGCCGCTGGACGCATCGCCGGCCAGCGCCATGACCGGCCCGCCGCAGTTCGGCCCGAGTGCGCTGACTCCGGACGGCTTCGGCGTCAACACCCTCGCCCCGCCCTACTGGCCCACCTGGATTCGCGACCCGGAGCGCCCGGCGTATTCCAAAGCGGATCTGCCCAACGTCATGGTGCCGCAAACCCACGAACACATTGGCGACAAGCTGTCGAAAAACAACATCGATTGGGCGTGGTATGCCGGTGCGTGGCAGGCGACGCTGGATCAGTACAAGGACTCCGGCGGCATCCCGAAGATTCCGAATTTTCAGTATCACCATCAGCCGTTCAACTACTTCAAGCAGCAAGGTCCGGAGAATCCCGACGAGCGCAACAAGCGTCTGCGTGATGCTGGCTTGGGTGATGAATCGAGCAGCAACAAATTCTTCGCCGATGCCGAAGCGGGCAAGTTGCCGGCGGTGAGTTTCTACAAACCCCAAGGCAACCTGAACATGCACGCCGGTTATGCCGACGTGGCTTCCGGGGATCGGCACATCGTGCGCGCGCTGAAAGTGCTGCGCGAAAGTCCGCAGTGGAAAAACATGGTGGTGATCGTCACGGTCGATGAAAACGGCGGCTGGTGGGATCACGTCGCACCGCCCAAGGGCGACCGTTGGGGGCCAGGCTCACGAGTACCGGCGCTGGTGGTGTCGCCGTTTGCACGCAAGAGCACGGTGGATCACACGGTCTACGACACGGCATCGATCCTGCGGTTGATCACTCGTGTCTTCCAGTTGGAGACCCTCGACGGCCTCAAACAACGGGACGAGTCGATGATTGCCCGGGGCCAGAAACCCATGGGCGATCTGACCAACGCTCTGCATTTTCAGGCCTGAAAACCAGCCCTGCGAGTTTGCGCAAAATTCTGCCGATGACGGCTTCTCTGTCAAACGCGGCTGATCCACTATGAGCCGCCCCCGAAACGCGGGGAACCGACGCTGAAAAGGATCTGAGCATGTTCAAACTCGCAGGACTTACCCCCGTTGCACTGGCTCTCACCGCACTCACGCTGAGCGCGGCCGCCCACGCCGATGTCGACTTGAAACTGGGCAGCACCGAACGCGTCACCCGTCTCTTTGCTTATCCCAACAACTGCAGCGTGATCTGTTTCCGCAACTGGACGCTGGAACAGACCGTCGCCCATTACCTGAGCCAGAGCGTACAACGCGATGGTTATACCGATGCCAAGGTGTTGGTAAAAACCGACAACGGCCAGCTCTATGCCGAAATCACCGGCGTGCCGAAGGATTACGACAAACCGCTGTCGGCGCTGCTGGATGCGGGGGATCTGGCCTACACCGGCGCCAGCAAACTCAACGCCGACGGCAAATGGGCCTACAGCTGGTATCTGTTCCTGCCGCTGGGCATGGCTCTGGAAAACCGTAAAAGTGTCGAGTTGCTGCACTTTCCGCCAGATTACTCGCTGACCCAGGCACAGGATTATCTGCGGTCGAACACCACCGACCGCTGGGCGACGCTGCTGACTGACAATGGCATTCCTGCCGGGCAGACGCCGGCCTATCAAACCATCATCGACATCGCCCCGATTGCCGCGCCGTCCAATGCCGGCAGCGATCTGGAAGGCGTGTATGACTACTTCAAGGACTACCAGACCACGCTGGTCAAACAGTTCAGCCAGACCGCCAGCGGCACGACGCTGCCGATGGTCGCGTTCGGTGCGCCGGTGCGTAACTGGATCAAGCAGCAATACGGGCCGACTGTGAATGTCTTGGGGCTGGCGACCATCAGCCCGAGCGAAGGCGTGAAAGTGCCGGTGCTGGGTTCCAACCACCCGAGTTACATCTGGTACGCCGCTGACCCGAAGAGCTACACCGGCGACGATGCACAGGCCAAGGCTGATGCAGCAGGCCTGAAAGTCATGGGTCAGGATTTGAGTGCCGCCTGCTGGCAGGCCGGGATGGGCAGCAAACCTGGCAGCGATGCCCAGACTACCCTCAGCAGTTGCACACAGACATGGCAGGTCACGCAGAAAGTCAAAACCTGCGAGCTGTTCTACACCTCGATCCGTAATCTGACCCCGGAACAAGCCACCGCCAAGTGCGCTACCACCCCGATCAAGGCCCAACTGAAGCAATTGCAAGCACCGTTGCCAACCACCGCCGTCCCTGCCCCGCACCTATAGCCGCTTGAAGCGTTCCCGTGTCAGCCAATGCTGACGCGGGAAAGCGTCTAAATCGCCTGTCAGATCTGACAGTAGACCCGCTATACCTAATAGGACACGATTGGATCCAACCAGTGGCGTTGCAGTACTGACAGGACGTCAACCCAAGGAAGTCGCAAAAGCTTTGCGACAAGGACTGATATGAATATCCACGCCATGGCGCAATCGGCGTCACGCGATACTGAAGGCATCTATCCTTTCGCCGGTCTGCCCGTACGGCTGGGGTTTCCATCGAGCGTCGATTTCGAAATCATCAAGGATGAGCACGGCACCCCAACGGCGGTCGCGGCGCGGCGCGAGTTTCTGCACACCCACCGGATGTGCCGGGTGTCCGGGCAATTACTGCCGTATCGCTGCCGCCAGACCCGGCAACTGCTGACGGGGATCCACATTTACGACCCGCGCTTCTGCGGATTGATCGAACACGCCTGCGACCCCAACGTATTTCTCGACATGAGCGAGTTATGGCTGTGGGCGCTGAAAGATATCCACAGGGGGGAACGGTTGACCATGGACTACGCCGCCACCGAAGACAAACTCTTGCACCAGTTCGCCTGCGGTTGCGGTTCCTCACGTTGCCGCGGGTGGATCACCGGTTTCGACGAACCACCCAGCCTCGAAGGCCACCACTTTCTACAGCGCTGGCGGCATTCCGGTTTGCGCTGAAAGGTGCGCTGAAAAGCGGCTTACAACGCGCCGACCGGCCGCAAACGATACTGCGGCGGCAATTGCTCGAAACCACTGATGGTGGTGTTGAGACTTTTCCAGCGGCCATCCTTGATGCCGTAGATGCAACCGTGGATCGACAGGCTCTGCCCGCGATGCCAGGCGTTCTGGATAATGCTGGTGTGGGCGACGTTAGCCACTTGCTGGACCACGTTGAGTTCGCACATGCGATCAACCTGCTCTTCTTCCGTCGGCAACTTGGCCAGTTCTTCACGTTTTTCGTAATACAGATCACGGATCGAACGCAGCCAGCCGTCGATCAGACCGAACTGCCGATCCTGCATCGATGCGCGCACACCGCCGCAGCCGTAGTGGCCCGTGACAAGAATGTGCTTAACCTTGAGCACATCGACCGCGTACTGAATCACCGACAGGCAGTTGAGATCGGTGTGCAGCACCACGTTGGCGACGTTACGGTGAACGAACAGATCGCCTGGCAACATGCCGACGATTTCGTTGGCCGGCACGCGTGCGTCGGAACAACCGATCCACAGATATTCCGGCGTTTGCTGGCGCGCCAGTTTGGCGAAGAAATCCGGGTCTTCCTTGGTGATCGCGTCAGCCCAACGCTCGTTGTTATCAATCAGGTCTTGTAAGTCATGCATGCTGTAAGGCCTCAAGAAAGATGCGCTGGTATGACAGACGACCACCCGTCGGGGTCACGCCGCCAGCGCAAGTGATTTCATTGGAATTCTCGTGTGCCCGGTGAGTCCACCTAAGTAAGGCCCACAGTATGAGGAATTGCCATGACTGATTCACGACGCCCTTACGATGCGGAGCAACCAGAGCCCATCGATGATAACGAAGACCGCATGGGTTCGGTGCATGAGCTGGATTTCGATGAAGACCAACCGAGCGCGAAAATCGGTGATGAGATTCCTGAACGTGAACGCGAGCAGTTGATGCCGCGTGAGCGGGTGCGCGAGGCCGGGATGACCGGGGCTTCAGTCGCCGATCATGAGCCGACTGACGATGACCTGAGCCCGGAAACGCTGATTCATGAAGACGGTGCGCGTGATGCCGAAGAGGCAGGTGAAGGCAATCAGGCGGATTGGGATTTGAGCATTGTCGATGAGGATGACATTGGCGGTGGCAATGGGCTGGATGAGGCGGAGCTGGCGCGGCGCGATCCGATGGATGGCAACCGCTAATAGACGCGCCGCCCTGTAGGAGCTGCCGAATGCTGCGATCTTTTGATCTTGGTCGCAACATCAAAAGATCGCAGCCTTCGGCAGCTCCTACAGGTCATTAGTCAACCAAGGTGCAGGCCATGACCACGGCATCTTCACGCCCACCCACCGCCGGATAATAATCCCGGCGCCGGCCAATCTCGTTGAAGCCATAACGCTCGTACAACTTGAACGCGCCCGTATTGCTGTCACGCACTTCCAGAAAACATTCCCGCGCCGAAGCCGCATACGCCCGCGACATCAGATGCTCAAGCAACGTCAGCCCCAGCCCGCGCCCCTGATTCTCAGGTTTGACAGTGATATTGAGCAGATGCGCCTCATCCAGAATGATCTGCACCACGCCGTGGCCAACCTGCTGCTCACCTTCGAACATCAGCCAGATCTGGTACTTGCCCAGCCCGTCGAGAAAAATCCCGCGAGTCCACGGATGGCTGTAAGCGGCGTACTCGATTTTCAGCACGGTTTCCAGATCCGCCTCGGTCATCGGGCGGAACGATACAGCGTCACTCATTCGATTCTTTCCAGAGCGCCATCAGCCGACGCATGGCTTGCCACACAGCGGCCTTGCGCTGTGGCTCTTCCATTAACAATTCCAGACCGGGAATGGCCCAGGCCGAGCCCAGGCCTTCGATCTGCAATTCACGATTGAACGCTTCGGCATCCGCCTCACCGGCAAAACGCACCGCCGGCAGGCCGATCAGCCACAGGCAGGCACACGGAGCGGCTTCCATTTGCACGGAAAGGAAACCCTGTACAAAGTCACGCGCCGCTTCCGGGCCCTGATCCATGGTGCCGCGATTGAGCCACGGCCAACGTACCGGCTCGCCGACAATTTGCGGTGCATCCGGCAGACCGGCAGCGCGCAGCATGTCTTTGAGCAGCAAATACGCGGGATCACGGCTCTGGAACGGTTCGCCTGTGGGTAACTCGACCAGCAGCAGGCAACGCCCGGCGCGCAGCAGTTGCAGGGCGAAACGCGGTGGCGGCTCCGGTGCCGGTTTGGCGACCACTGGCGTGTCGTCGGCCTCTTCCACCGGTTTGGCGTTGGTCCGGGTGCTGGCCAACGACGGACGCGGCACTTCGATCTTCGGCCGTTCGACCGGACGAGCGGCAGCCGTTTGCACCGGGGCTTCGGCCTGCGGTGCAAGCACGACCGGCGCCTCTACCTCGGGCTCGGGCATGTCCAGCAGCTCGGGCCGCGAGGGTGCGGCGAAGGGCAATTCGGTGCGCGGCAGCCAGTTGACCACCTGCATGGCGTTCAAATAGGCGCGGCGGCGGGACTCGATTAGCAAGGGTCGGCCACTTGTGGATAACTGAAGTGCGCTGATTCTACCGCCCTTCGTTCAAGATCGCTTGCTGTTGATCGATAGCCTTTACCTAAGCTCTGTCCCTTAGAAAATTCGACAGCCCGTCCCGAGAGTGAATCGCATCCTTCGTGATGCAGTACAATCGCCGCTTTTCATTGCCAACCAGCCGGGCATTCCGATGATCGAACCCAAGCGCGTCTTGCGCGCCCTCGCTGAACACTGGGCACTGCTTGAGCCACTGTGTGAGCACTTCGACCAAGGCACATTGAGCCTCAACGAACTGCGCACGCAACTCGCCGCCCAACAACTGGACAGCACGCCACAGGACATTACCAGCCTGCTCGACGTGTGGATTCGCCTCGATATTCTGATTCCGGTGGCAAAAAGCCCGAACCGTTTCGAGCTGAACGCGCAGATTCACGACTTCCTCGCCTACTTGCGGCGTGAACACCGCTTGGGCCTGTGCCTGGAAATCGAAGCCTATCTGCGCCACCTCGAGCGTCTGGCCGGTTACATCCAGGACGCGTTCGAAGTCCGCGATGGCCACGACCTTGCCCGCCAGTTGCGCTTGCTCGACATGCGTGTACGCGACGTACTGAAGAAGCTCGACAACGACGAACAGGCCCTGGTCGCCGTCGCCGAGCGCGCGAAGACCAGCGACCGGCAGATTCCGCTGCGTCAGCGTTACGCTGAAGTACTGGCGACGTGGGACGAATACGTCGAACCGATGATCGATCTGGTGAACGCCGACGGCGCCTTCGAACAAGGCGTGCGCAAGGTCGAAACCGTGTTGCTGAAGATGCTCAGCGAACAGCAGCGCCTCGGTCATCTGGTCGACGACGACATGCTGCTGCGCACCCACGCGCGCATCCTCGAAATGCAGACCAGTGCCCAGCTGACTTTGCGTCATGCCCGCGAACTGCTGCTGCCGCTGCGTGAAGAAGCGCGTCGGCACAACGCCGTGACCCGTGGTGCCGCACTCGCATTGGCCGCGATTCGTCGTAAAGGCATCGACGCCGTTCCGCAAGCGGCGATGCCGCTGTTCACCCGCCCGCAAAGTACTTTCCTTGGCAGTGCGAGTCAGGTCGAAGCCTACGTGTACGCCTTGGCGCGGTTCGAGCCGAAACCGGCGCGCTTCCCGAAAGCGCACAAGACCCAGAAAGGCGAAGCCCCACGCGCCCCCCGCACCGTGCGCGAGATGGTCGACCGCTGCGAAGAAGCCCTGCCGATGCCGGATCTGATGACCTGGCTGCTGGAGCAGGAACCGGACGGCGCCACTGACGAATTGCTCTACTGGTTCTCGCGCCTGTCGCGGGAAAAACGCTTCAAGCGCGAGCGTCTGGAACGCCGCGAATACCACACTCACGAGCACCAGGTCAGCCTGCGCTCCTTCGCCCTGCTCTCGGCCAGCGACAGCGCCGCCGAGAATTCTGCGAGCATCCCCAATGCATCTTGATCTTTCCGAACTGTCGCAACTCGCGCCGATCTTCCGCGAGCTGTTCAAGGGTTACCACGTCAGCCGCCGCGACCCGGAGCTGTACGCGCAACTGTCGAACTTCCAGGATCAATACCGCACGCTGTTCAAGGCGCTGGGCTTTGAACTGGTCTGCGACACCCGTGGTTTCTACTACTTCGTGCCGGACATGGCCGCCGCAGCGGTGAACAAGACCGCGCAACGTCTGGCGCTGTTCACCTTCATCCTCGTCGAACATCTGGCCGATCAGGGCCGTGACCCGATTGCCGTGCTCGATGGCGGCAGCCTCGGCCGCGAAGAGTTGCCATCGCTACTGGAGAAATACCGCGATCTGTTCATTCAGGCCGAAGTGCAGACCGTCGAAGAACTCGAAGAAAAGATCATGCGCCGCATGACTCAACTCGGTTTCGCCAGCGAAGAAAACGGCGTGTACCGCTTCCTGCCGCCGATGCACCGCTTCCTCGATGTGTGCCTGTCGGTGCAGCAGGATCGCGATCTGGCGGCCAGCGTGCACAGCGTATTGCCGCTGCCAGCCCCGGTGCTGATCGACGAAGCCGCCGAAGCCAAATTCCTCGAAACCGACGACCCGCTCGATCTTTCAGAGTTTGAAGAAGAGAGCGAAGAAGACGCACTGGCCCGCGCCATTGCCGAAGAACAGGAGTCCGACGCATGAGCCAGGAACGCTACGGCATCCGCCGCTTTGCCCTTTTGAACACCGCCGGTTACAGCCTCGGCCTGTTCCCGCTGGAAGAACCGTTGTCGGTTTACGGTGCGAACAACCTCGGTAAATCGGCGTCGATCAACGCCTTGCAGTTCCCGATTCTGGCGCGCATGTCGGACATGAGTTTCGGCAAGTACAGCCTCGAACAATCGCGGCGTTTTTACTTCGCTTCCGACACCAGTTACATCCTTGTCGAAGTGAGCCTGCCCCACGGCCCACACGTGATCGGGGTGGTCGGGCGCGGCCCGGGCGGTGGTTTCGGTCACCAGTTCTTTGCCTATGCCGGCAAGCTCGATCTGGCGCATTACCAGAAGAACGACACCTGCCTGCGCCAGAAAGAGCTGTTCAGCAACCTTGAGAAAGAAGGCCTGAAAGCCTACGAACTCAAGCCGGACGAACTGCGTCGTTTGCTGGTAGGCGGTCACACCTCGATTCCTTTGGATCTGACGTTGATTCCGCTGCGCTCCACCAGCGAGCAGAGCCTGAAGACCTTCCGCGCGCTGTTCATCAACCTGCTGCACATGCGCGAAATCACCGCGGCCAAGTTGAAGCAGTTGTTCCTCGACGCCTTCGAGCACAGCCTGCGTTCCGGCAGCGTCGATTACATCGCCGCGTGCGAAGAAGCTTTCCGCGATGTGCGCCGGATGGAACAGGACTACAACTCGCTGGTCGCTGCCGGCCCATTGGTTGAAGCCTTGGCCAACGGTGTAAAACAGCGCGACGTGCTGCGCGGCAAACTGCATCGCCTGTCGCCGCTGCTCGACTCGTTGCTCGGCACCTGGTCGGACTACGCCAGTGCGCGCAAAGAAGAACTGACCATCCAGGCCGACCATTACCGTGGTGAGCAGGACAGCCTGCAAAACGATCAACGCGGCGGCACCCAGGAACTGATGCGTCTGGAGCGGGAAATTTCCGGCATTCAGCGCTGGCTCGGCGAGCTGTCGGTGTTGAAGAATCGCTTCGCACTGGTCGATGACGTCAAAGTGCTCGAGCAACAATTGCTCGCGGCCAAAGACGCCCACGACGAACTGGCCGGTGCCTTGGCGCAATCGCGTCAGTTCAGTGCAGAAGATCTCGAAGAGCGTCTGCGCGATCTGGAAAAACGCCTGAAGTCGGTGAAACTGCAACTCGATCACGCCGACAACAACAGCTACGCCCGCCTGCGTGAAGAATTCTCGCAACAGGACGTCGAGCGTCTGATGCGCCTGTTCAACAGCGCGCTGTTCAGCCTGCCGCTGGGCGAACACGGCATCACCCTCGACGACGATGGCGAGTGGGTCAAATCGGTTGAGCTGATTCTCGACGGTTTCAAGGGCGAGCGCTTCGAAGTGCCGGGCCTGTCCATCGACATCTCGCACATTGAGCCGCCGGCGCTGCAGGCCTTGGCTGACCGCGCTGCGCTGCGCGATCAGAAAGAGCGCCTGGAAAAAGAACTCAAGCAACTGAAAACCCAGCAAGCCGTGGCCGCCGACCGCGCCGCGAGCAAGACCCAGACCGAAGCGCTGTACCAGCAAGTGCTGGACGCGCAGAAAGCCTTGGAAGATTTCCGCCGCACCCAGACCCTGAGCGCAGAAGAAGGCGACAAGCTCGAACAACTGGCGCAGATGGAAGGTGCACAGGACGAACTCAAGCGTTCCAGCGATGCCTTCACCGAGCGCGTCCAGCAACTGTCGGCCAAGCTGCAACTGGTCGGCCGCCAGATCGCCGACATGGAAGCCAAGCAACGCACCCTTGACGATGCGCTGCGTCGTCGTCAGTTGCTGCCGGCGGATCTGCCGTTCGGTACGCCGTTCATGGATCCGGTCGACGATTCGATGGACAACCTGCTGCCGCTGCTCAACGACTATCAGGACAGCTGGCAAGGCTTGCTCCGCGCTGACGGCCAGATCGAAGCGCTGTATGCGCAAGTGCGCCTCAAAGGCGTGGCCAAGTTCGACAGCGAAGACGACATGGAGCGCCGCCTGTCGTTGCTGATCAACGCGTACGCGCACCGTACCGATGAAGCGCTGACGCTGGGCAAGGCCCGTCGTGCGGCAGTCACCGACATCGCCCGGACCCTGCGCAATATCCGTAGCGACTACGACAGCCTCGAGCATCAACTGGCGCTGTTCAACCGCGAGATCAACAAGCGTCAGGTCTCCAACCTGCAGAGCTTCCGCATCGTCCTCGCGCCGAACAAGGAAGCCCTCAAGCACATCGACCAGATCATCCACAGCGCCGGTCAGTACGAAGAAGGCGAAACCCTGTCGGTGTTCGATCTGAGCCAGAGCGCGGAGCAGGACAACAAGAACGAAGAGGCCAAGGAATACCTGGCACGGCTGGTGGCGGCCAACCACAACCAGCTCGGTCTCAAGGACTTGTTTGAGCTGGCGTTCGAGATCACCAAGGTCAACGGCCAACCGGTGATCCACACCGACATCGATGGCGCGGCGTCCAACGGTACGACGATGACCATCAAGGCGCTGACCAACATGTACTTGTTGCTGCACTTGATGGATCGCGATCTGGCCGGTCGCGTGCGCCTGCCGTACTACCTCGACGAGGCGGCGGACATCGACGAGAAGAACCAGGCCGCGTTGCTGGAAACCAGTCTGCAACTGGGCTTCGTGCCGATTCTGGCGAGTGTGAAGCCGCAGGTCTGCGCCAGTGTCGCGATCGACCTGGAAGGCGGTAGCGGCCCGGCGGGGATCTACATCGATGAGGCGGACTGGAAGTACATCCGTCGCCATGATGTGGTCAAGGCCACGCTGAATGTTGAAGCGGATGAGCCGGAGCTGGATGCGGTTTGATCGGCTTTAGCTGAAGGCAAAAAAAGGGCCGCGATCAGTTTGGATCGCGGCCCTTTTTTATGGCTTGGGGTTTGTGCTGGGCTTTGAGGCCTCTTCGCGAGCAAGCTCGCTCCCACATTGAAACGCATTCCAAATGTGGGAGCGAGCCTGCTCGCGAAGGCGTCTTTGTAGACGCCACATCAACTTCAGGTTATTTACCGAGGGAAATCTTCGGCGCCCATGTCAGCCACTCATCCTCAAACTTGTCGAACAGCGGGAACGTCTGCTCCGCACGCGCCGGGTTGCCCATGCGCTCGCCATCCGGCGTGGCGAAGGCGATGCCACCCTGAATCGCCGTCTCCAACGACTCGGTGCGTACCGTCAGCCCGTTGAACAGACCGATATCAAAACCAACACCGCTGGTGTTCCAGAACCGGCTACCGCTGCGCACCAACGGCGCATACTTCGGCTCGATCAAAATGTGCACCAACACGCGATCAGCGGTCTGCCCCAGTTCATAACCGGTGACCTTACCCACAGTAATTTCGCGGTAGGTGACTGGCACACCCGGTTTCAGCGATCCACGACGGGCAGCGCTCAGTACCAGGCTCAGACCCGCCTCTTGCTTGGTCACTTCCGGCGCATTGGCCAGGGCAACGAAGTTCTTCTGCGGGCCGAGGTTCTTAACCGCCGGTTGTACTTCGATGTACTGACCGGTCACCAGGGTTTCCAGATTCGCTGTCTTGATCAGGCCGAGCTCCGGTTTGACCACCCAGAACTGACTGCCGACCCGGGCGATCTTCTCTGGCACTTCGGTGATGCGCGCCGTGAGGATGACCGATTGCAGATCGTCAGTCAGATCGACACTTTCGATCTTGCCGACATCCAGTCCCTTGAAGCGCACCGGGGTGCCACTGCGCAGACCATCAGCGCGATCGACTTTGATTGTCACCACCGCGCCTTTCTGATTCGCCTCATCATGGTTGGCGAACAGGCGGAAACGCGGAATACGTTTCTGCAGCGGCGCCTTGGCTTGCGGTGTCTCAAAGGCGATACCACCGGCCATCAGGGTCTGCAGCGACTCACTCTTGACCTGAATGCCACCGGTCAGTCCGCCGGTCAACGTGATGCCACTGACATTCCAGAAACGCGTCGAGGCGTTGACCAGGTTTTCGTATTCCTTATCGATGTGCACGCCAATGACCAATTGCTTCTTGGTCTTGGAGAACTGGTAGCTCTGCACCGAACCGACCTTGACCTGTTTGTACAGAATTGGACTGCCGACATCGATCGAGCCGAGGACATCGGTGAACAGCACCAGGTGCAAGCCCGGTGAGCGCAGATCCAGCGGCGGCGCTTTCGGCCGCGCCTCGAACTCGCGCTTCGGCGCAGCGCCCTTGTCGCCCGGGCGCACGGCGATGTAGTTACCTTTCACCAGCGCCTCCAGCCCGGTGATACCGGCCAGAGAAATCGACGGTTTGACCACCCAGAACTGCGTGCCGTCGACCAGATAATCTTCAGCGAGCGGATCAAGGGTCAACTCGGCAGTGGCACTGTTCAGATCTGGATCGACCTTCAGCGCTTTCAGGTTGCCGACTTGGATGCCTTTGTACATCACCGGCGTACGGCCAGCCTGCAGGCCTTCGAAGTCGCTGAGTTTGACCTTTACGCGAATCCCGGCAGCAGCAGCATCGAAGTCTTCATAGAGTCGGAACGGCAGGCTTGGATCGGTCGGTGGGCTGTCCTTGCGGTTTTCTGGTGTGGCGAAAGCGATGCCGCCGGCGACGATACTGGCCAGCGATTCGCTGCGTACTTTCACACCGGACAGGTTGGCGTCGATGCTGATGCCGCTAGCGTTCCAGAAACGCGTGTGTTTGCGCACCAGTTTGGCGTAGGTCGGTTCGATGAAGACTTTGAGCTCAACGGTACTTTGGTCTTCCGACAGCACGTAGCTTTTGATCTGGCCAACCTTGATCTGCTTGTAGAACACCGGGCTGCCTCGGCTCAGTGAACCGAGACGATCAGCCTTGATGGTCAGGTGCAGACCGGGCTTGGCGTCGGACAACGGCGGCTCCTCGGAGAGCGCCTTGAACTTGCGCACCGGTTCACCTTCGCCGGGACTGATGGCGACGTAATTACCCGAAACCAGGGTTTCCAGACCGGTGATACCGGCCAGGGTCACGCTTGGCTTGACCAGCCAGAAACGCGTGCTGGTCTTGAGGTATTGCTCAACGTCTTTATTCATCTCGACGGTGGCAATCACGCCTTTGGAATTGCCCTCATCGTCGAGCTTGAGCGCCTTGACCTTACCGACCGACATGCCTTTGTACATGACCTCGGTCTTGTTGGCCTGGATGCCTTCACCACTCTCGAAGCGGATCTGAATTTCGATACCGGTTTCGGAATAGGCGCGCCAGCCGAGCCAGCCACCGATGATCAGCGCGATCAGAGGCAGTACCCAAATGGCAGACCAGTTCGAAGCCGGTCGGGTTTTCGCTACGGGCAAATCAGTCATGGTCGTCGTCCGACTCCGTGTTATCCCAAATCAGTCGGGGATCGAAAGTTACTGCGGCGAGCATCGTCAGAATCACCACACTGGCGAAGGCGATGGCGCCAAGATTGGCTTCGACACTGGCAAGCCGGCCGAAGTTGACGACCGCCACCAGAATGGCGATCACAAATATATCGAGCATCGACCAGCGGCCAATGAACTCAATGAAGCGGTACATCCAGATGCGTTGACGAGCGGACAGCGGCTGGCGTCTTTGCACAGAGAAAAGCAACAGCGCGATGCCGACCAGTTTGAAGGTCGGTACCAGAATACTGGCGATGAACACTACGGCTGCAATCGGGATCATGCCGTGCTGCACTAACTGAATCACGCCGGACATGATAGTGCTCGGATCACCCTGGCCCAAAGAACTGACAGTCATGATCGGCAAGACATTGGCCGGGATATAGATAATCGCGGCGGTGATCAGCAGTGCCCAGGTGCGTACGAGGCTGTTCGGACGGCGAGCGTGAACCAGCGCACCGCAGCGGGTGCAGGTTTGCTCGTCGGCGTCCGCTTCCTGTTTGTTCAACTCATGACATTCGGTACACACCAGAATGCCCGCATCAATCGCCCGCATGAGCGTCCTCTCCTGATAACGCCTGCCATATCTGGTGCGGTGACATCACCACTTCCAGCCAGACCTGCACCAACAACAAACCGATGAAACACGCCAGGCCCAGACCTACGGTAATGGCGGCCATGTCCGCCAGTTTGACGATCGCCACCAGTACGCCCATGAGGTAAACCTCGAGCATTCCCCAGTCTTTGAGGTGGTGGTAAATGCGATAAAGCAGCAAGCCGTAGCCGCGACCGATATCGAAACGAATAGTCAGTAGAACGAATAACTGGCATAGCAACTTCAGCAACGGTATGGCCATGCTGCACAGAAACACCACGATCGACACACCCTGCATGTCCGTGTTGAACAGGCCGAGTACGCCGCTCCAGACCGTGTCCTGCGAAGATTGTCCGAGGATATTGAGTTGCATGATGGGTAAAAAGTTTGCCGGGATATACAGCAATAATGCCGCGATCACCAAGGCAAGGCTGCGCTGCACCACGTTATGACGGTGGGCATATAACTCGTAACCGCAACGAGGACAGAGCGCTTTCTCGCCGTGAGCAAGCGTTGGCTTGCGCATCAGCAGATCGCACTCGTGACAGGCCACCAAGTCTTCCAGCGGTAAATCTGACAGCCCGGGGGCGTCAACCGACTCTGGCATAAAGGCTCTGGCTCCGAATAAGGTGGGGCTATTCTAGTGTTCTGATTCGAAAATAACTGTGCAAATTTGTTCGCTGTCACGAGTAAAAAACTTTTCTGCGGGCAAAACAAAACCCCAACTGCTTTCGCAATTGGGGTTTCGGAATTTAATCTTGACGATGACCTACTCTCACATGGGGAAACCCCACACTACCATCGGCGATGCATCGTTTCACTGCTGAGTTCGGGATGGGATCAGGTGGTTCCAACGCTCTATAGTCGTCAAGAAATTCGGGTACTGAGTCGTGACCAGAGGGCCTCGCTTCAGCAAATTGGGTATGTGACAGCTGGTGTTTTGTGAACATCGAACTTTCGGTTCGTTTCGTCTTCACACACCGCAACTTGGCCTTTCGACGCAAATTGCTTGGGTGTTATATGGTCAAGCCTCACGGGCAATTAGTATTGGTTAGCTCAACGCCTCACAGCGCTTACACACCCAACCTATCAACGTCGTAGTCTTCGACGGCCCTTCAGGGAACTCAAGGTTCCAGTGAGATCTCATCTTGAGGCAAGTTTCCCGCTTAGATGCTTTCAGCGGTTATCTTTCCCGAACATAGCTACCCGGCAATGCCACTGGCGTGACAACCGGAACACCAGAGGTTCGTCCACTCCGGTCCTCTCGTACTAGGAGCAGCCCCTCTCAAATCTCAAACGTCCACGGCAGATAGGGACCGAACTGTCTCACGACGTTCTAAACCCAGCTCGCGTACCACTTTAAATGGCGAACAGCCATACCCTTGGGACCGGCTTCAGCCCCAGGATGTGATGAGCCGACATCGAGGTGCCAAACACCGCCGTCGATATGAACTCTTGGGCGGTATCAGCCTGTTATCCCCGGAGTACCTTTTATCCGTTGAGCGATGGCCCTTCCATACAGAACCACCGGATCACTAAGACCTACTTTCGTACCTGCTCGACGTGTCTGTCTCGCAGTCAAGCGCGCTTTTGCCTTTATACTCTACGACCGATTTCCGACCGGTCTGAGCGCACCTTCGTACTCCTCCGTTACTCTTTAGGAGGAGACCGCCCCAGTCAAACTACCCACCATACACTGTCCTCGATCCGGATAACGGACCTGAGTTAGAACCTCAAAGTTGCCAGGGTGGTATTTCAAGGATGGCTCCACGCGAACTGGCGTCCACGCTTCAAAGCCTCCCACCTATCCTACACAAGCAAATTCAAAGTCCAGTGCAAAGCTATAGTAAAGGTTCACGGGGTCTTTCCGTCTAGCCGCGGATACACTGCATCTTCACAGCGATTTCAATTTCACTGAGTCTCGGGTGGAGACAGCGCCGCCATCGTTACGCCATTCGTGCAGGTCGGAACTTACCCGACAAGGAATTTCGCTACCTTAGGACCGTTATAGTTACGGCCGCCGTTTACCGGGGCTTCGATCAAGAGCTTCGCGTTAGCTAACCCCATCAATTAACCTTCCGGCACCGGGCAGGCGTCACACCCTATACGTCCACTTTCGTGTTTGCAGAGTGCTGTGTTTTTAATAAACAGTCGCAGCGGCCTGGTATCTTCGACCGGCATGAGCTTACGGAGCAAGTCCTTCACCCTCACCGGCGCACCTTCTCCCGAAGTTACGGTGCCATTTTGCCTAGTTCCTTCACCCGAGTTCTCTCAAGCGCCTTGGTATTCTCTACCCAACCACCTGTGTCGGTTTGGGGTACGGTTCCTGGTTACCTGAAGCTTAGAAGCTTTTCTTGGAAGCATGGCATCAACCACTTCGTGTTCTAAAAGAACACTCGTCATCAGCTCTCGGCCTTAAGATCCCGGATTTACCTAAGATCTCAGCCTACCACCTTAAACTTGGACAACCAACGCCAAGCTGGCCTAGCCTTCTCCGTCCCTCCATCGCAATAACCAGAAGTACAGGAATATTAACCTGTTTTCCATCGACTACGCTTTTCAGCCTCGCCTTAGGGACCGACTAACCCTGCGTCGATTAACGTTGCGCAGGAAACCTTGGTCTTTCGGCGTGGGTGTTTTTCACACCCATTGTCGTTACTCATGTCAGCATTCGCACTTCTGATACCTCCAGCAAGCTTCTCAACTCACCTTCACAGGCTTACAGAACGCTCCTCTACCGCATCATCCGAAGATGATACCCGTAGCTTCGGTGTATGGTTTGAGCCCCGTTACATCTTCCGCGCAGGCCGACTCGACTAGTGAGCTATTACGCTTTCTTTAAAGGGTGGCTGCTTCTAAGCCAACCTCCTAGCTGTCTAAGCCTTCCCACATCGTTTCCCACTTAACCATAACTTTGGGACCTTAGCTGACGGTCTGGGTTGTTTCCCTTTTCACGACGGACGTTAGCACCCGCCGTGTGTCTCCCATGCTCGGCACTTGTAGGTATTCGGAGTTTGCATCGGTTTGGTAAGTCGGGATGACCCCCTAGCCGAAACAGTGCTCTACCCCCTACAGTGATACATGAGGCGCTACCTAAATAGCTTTCGAGGAGAACCAGCTATCTCCGAGCTTGATTAGCCTTTCACTCCGATCCACAGGTCATCCGCTAACTTTTCAACGGTAGTCGGTTCGGTCCTCCAGTTAGTGTTACCCAACCTTCAACCTGCCCATGGATAGATCGCCCGGTTTCGGGTCTATTCCCAGCGACTAGACGCCCTATTAAGACTCGCTTTCGCTACGCCTCCCCTATTCGGTTAAGCTCGCCACTGAAAATAAGTCGCTGACCCATTATACAAAAGGTACGCAGTCACCCAACAAAGTGGGCTCCCACTGCTTGTACGCATACGGTTTCAGGATCTATTTCACTCCCCTCTCCGGGGTTCTTTTCGCCTTTCCCTCACGGTACTAGTTCACTATCGGTCAGTCAGTAGTATTTAGCCTTGGAGGATGGTCCCCCCATATTCAGACAAAGTTTCTCGTGCTCCGTCCTACTCGATTTCATGACCAAGAGATTTTCGCGTACAGGGCTATCACCCACTATGGCCGCACTTTCCAGAGCGTTCCGCTAATCTCAAAGCCACTTAAGGGCTAGTCCCCGTTCGCTCGCCACTACTAAGGGAATCTCGGTTGATTTCTTTTCCTCAGGGTACTTAGATGTTTCAGTTCCCCTGGTTCGCCTCTTGCACCTATGTATTCAGTACAAGATAACCATCTTATGATGGCTGGGTTCCCCCATTCAGACATCTCCGGATCAAAGTCTGTTTGCCGACTCCCCGAAGCTTTTCGCAGGCTACCACGTCTTTCATCGCCTCTGACTGCCAAGGCATCCACCGTATGCGCTTCTTCACTTGACCATATAACCCCAAGCAATCTGGTTATACTGTGAAGACGACATTCGCCGAAAATTCGAATTTCTCAACTAAGAGAACTCACAAATTTTACCTTAGCCTGATCCGTTACCAGTGAAAGTAACGTTCAGTCTATCTTTCTATCACATACCCAAATTTTTAAAGAACGAACTAGTCAAAGACTAGAAATCAACATTCATCATCACAACGATGGAATGCTCATTTCTAAGCTTTCAAACTTTAGAAGCAGTAGTGGTGGAGCCAAACGGGATCGAACCGTTGACCTCCTGCGTGCAAGGCAGGCGCTCTCCCAGCTGAGCTATGGCCCCGTATTTCTACAGGCGTTTCCCACACAAAATTGGTGGGTCTGGGCAGATTCGAACTGCCGACCTCACCCTTATCAGGGGTGCGCTCTAACCAACTGAGCTACAGACCCAATTTCGGGCTGCTTCTTTCGTCTTCTTCAATGAATCAAGCAATTCGTGTGGGAACTTATGGAGCAGCTGATGTCGTCGATTAAGGAGGTGATCCAGCCGCAGGTTCCCCTACGGCTACCTTGTTACGACTTCACCCCAGTCATGAATCACACCGTGGTAACCGTCCTCCCGAAGGTTAGACTAGCTACTTCTGGTGCAACCCACTCCCATGGTGTGACGGGCGGTGTGTACAAGGCCCGGGAACGTATTCACCGTGACATTCTGATTCACGATTACTAGCGATTCCGACTTCACGCAGTCGAGTTGCAGACTGCGATCCGGACTACGATCGGTTTTATGGGATTAGCTCCACCTCGCGGCTTGGCAACCCTTTGTACCGACCATTGTAGCACGTGTGTAGCCCAGGCCGTAAGGGCCATGATGACTTGACGTCATCCCCACCTTCCTCCGGTTTGTCACCGGCAGTCTCCTTAGAGTGCCCACCATAACGTGCTGGTAACTAAGGACAAGGGTTGCGCTCGTTACGGGACTTAACCCAACATCTCACGACACGAGCTGACGACAGCCATGCAGCACCTGTCTCAATGTTCCCGAAGGCACCAATCCATCTCTGGAAAGTTCATTGGATGTCAAGGCCTGGTAAGGTTCTTCGCGTTGCTTCGAATTAAACCACATGCTCCACCGCTTGTGCGGGCCCCCGTCAATTCATTTGAGTTTTAACCTTGCGGCCGTACTCCCCAGGCGGTCAACTTAATGCGTTAGCTGCGCCACTAAGAGCTCAAGGCTCCCAACGGCTAGTTGACATCGTTTACGGCGTGGACTACCAGGGTATCTAATCCTGTTTGCTCCCCACGCTTTCGCACCTCAGTGTCAGTATCAGTCCAGGTGGTCGCCTTCGCCACTGGTGTTCCTTCCTATATCTACGCATTTCACCGCTACACAGGAAATTCCACCACCCTCTACCATACTCTAGCTCGACAGTTTTGAATGCAGTTCCCAGGTTGAGCCCGGGGATTTCACATCCAACTTAACGAACCACCTACGCGCGCTTTACGCCCAGTAATTCCGATTAACGCTTGCACCCTCTGTATTACCGCGGCTGCTGGCACAGAGTTAGCCGGTGCTTATTCTGTCGGTAACGTCAAAATTGCAGAGTATTAATCTACAACCCTTCCTCCCAACTTAAAGTGCTTTACAATCCGAAGACCTTCTTCACACACGCGGCATGGCTGGATCAGGCTTTCGCCCATTGTCCAATATTCCCCACTGCTGCCTCCCGTAGGAGTCTGGACCGTGTCTCAGTTCCAGTGTGACTGATCATCCTCTCAGACCAGTTACGGATCGTCGCCTTGGTGAGCCATTACCTCACCAACTAGCTAATCCGACCTAGGCTCATCTGATAGCGCAAGGCCCGAAGGTCCCCTGCTTTCTCCCGTAGGACGTATGCGGTATTAGCGTTCCTTTCGAAACGTTGTCCCCCACTACCAGGCAGATTCCTAGGCATTACTCACCCGTCCGCCGCTGAATCCAGGAGCAAGCTCCTCTCATCCGCTCGACTTGCATGTGTTAGGCCTGCCGCCAGCGTTCAATCTGAGCCATGATCAAACTCTTCAGTTCAAACATCTTTGGGTTTTTAAGAAACCCTAAACTTGGCTCAGCAATCGTTGGTTACATCTTTGATTTCTCGCGGAGCAACTTGTGATGCTGATAATCTTGTTGACTATCAGTCTGATTCCACAAGCACCCACACGAATTGCTTGATTCAGTTGTTAAAGAGCGGTTGGTTGAGATCTTTCGTATCAACCGAGGCGCGCATTCTACAGCAGCCTCATTTGCTGTCAAGTGATTATTTTCAGAAGTTTTCGAAGATTTCTTCAACAACTTCAACCACTTGCGCCTCCGATCTCTCGTCAGCGGGAGGCGAATTCTACAGCGTTACACGCTGCTGTCAACACCTCTTTTTCAACTTCCTTTTGGCTTCGATGAACTGAAGCAACCCGCCGCCGAAACCTGCATAACTCATTGAATCTCAAGGAGTTTTCCGTTTCGACTGCGCCGGAAGTGGGGCGAATTATAGACATCTGAAATCTGCCGTCAAC